>NZ_CAXUQX020000001.1:0-4217926 GCF_964253315.1 Trinickia sp. LjRoot230 | reverse complement strand
CTGGACCGCCGCCGCGCGCGCAAGCTGATTCGCCTTGCCGGTCACGAAATTGTCGAACGTCAGCACCGGGTTCAGCTTCGAGCGCTCGTACATCGAATCGGTCTCGGCCCCACCGGGCGCACCGAAAACGCCAGGACGCCACGTGCGGCGGGCAGCTGCGGCCTCGCTCGCGTCGACCATCGGCAGATCGATATCGGCCGCGTCATGGGCGGGCTGCGTGCCGTTGGCGCCGTTGGTGCCGTTGCTATTACCGCGGCCGTTGACGCCGTTCTGATAAGCGTTGCCGCGGGTTCCACTCACGGCCGCTTCGGTCACCATCGAGGCCGCCGCCGATACCGACGCGGGCACACGCGGCAACGGCACCGACGAAGCGCCCACCGTTGCACGCGCGCTGGCCTTCGGATCAAGCACGAATTGCACTTCGACGGGTGCTTGCCAGAAGTCGCGCGCGAGATCGGAGATGCGGCCCGAAAACTGGCTCTTGACCCAATCGAGCTTGAAGCGGTTCGGCGCCGCGATCGACAGCGTGTTTGCTGCGGCATCGAACGCAACGGGCGCCAACGGTTTGATCCACGTCACATACTGCTGGGGCGTCAATTCACGCTCCAGCAGTGCGGAACAGTGTTGCCAGAATTCGTTCATCAGGGAGGTGGCGTCGTTTTTGGTGCACGATGACTGGTTGCCGCCCTCGGCGCGAAGCGCACATAGGGCCCGGACCGGCAGACAGCCCGCCACGAACTTCCTTTCGCGACAAGTACTTACGACGAACGGAGGAACGTAAAGCGGCGTGCAGGATTCTTGAGACAAGGTGGGATTCTACCGCCAAAAGCAGGCCGCCAGGGAGTTATCCACAGGGCCGGATCGTGCAAGAGGCGCACGTGCCGCACCGGCCCCGGTGTCTCGCGGCACGTTCTAACGTATTGACGGCCAACAGAAAACCGGTTTAAATAGCGGGTTCCCGCGAAAGCGAAAACCCAATTCCGACCGCCGATTGCACTTGGGCATGGCTTGAGTCATTGCTTGAGTTCGTTACTTGAGCATCAGACTAAGTATCAAGCGCGCGGTCCATTCTTCTCCAGTGAGAGCGACATGAAACGTACCTACCAACCTTCCGTCACGCGCCGCAAACGCACCCATGGCTTTCGTGTGCGCATGAAGACTGTCGGCGGTCGCAAGGTGATCAACGCCCGCCGCGCGAAGGGCCGCAAACGTCTGGCCATCTAAGGCGCCCAGGCGCGTCGTGTCCGACGCCCGCGGTAACGCGGGGAGGCTCGCCGCTGCCATCGGGCTTGGTCCGTTGCAAGCGCAAGCCGCCTTTCCCAAAGCCGCGAGGCTCCTTAAAACGGATGAGTTTTCATCCGTTTTTCGTTTACGCCCGTGGCGCCGGTCGGCCCACTTCGTCGTCTACGCAAGGCCCACCGGCAGCGATGCGCGCCTCGGCCTCGTGATCGGCAAGAAGTTTGCGCCGCGCGCGGCAACGCGCAATCTCGTGCGGCGCATCGCGCGGGAAACGTTTCGTCTGCGCCGCGCCGATTTTGGCGGCTGGGATGTGCTGCTGCGCCTGCATACGCGTGTCAACAAGACAGCGTACCCAAGCGCGGCGTCGCGGCCACTCAAAGCGCTGTGCCGCACCGAAATAGAGGCGCTGCTCGAGCATGTGGCAAGCGAAATCGCACGCCGCGAGCGCCAATCCGTAGTCGCACCCGCGGCACCTGTGCCGCCCTCGCCACCCGCGCCTGCCGGCCGGGCCGAGCATTGAAGTTCGGGGCGGATTTTGCCGCTTCATCACCATGCAAACGGTACTGATCGCATTGCTGCGCTTGTACAAGATTGCCCTGAGCCCGTTGCTCGGCAGCCGGTGCCGTTTTTATCCCTCCTGTTCCGATTACGCACGCGAGGCAATCCAGTATCATGGCGCCGGCCGCGGGAGTTACCTCGCGCTCAAGCGCCTGTGCCGCTGCCACCCCTTTTCCGCGGGCGGGATCGACCTTGTTCCACCCGTACCATCGAAAAAGCGCTGAAGCGCCGCTTTATCGACTCTGAGACCACGCATGGATATCAAACGCACCGTCCTATGGGCGATCTTCTTCGTGTCAGCGATCATGCTGTTCGACAACTGGCAGCGCGAACACGGCCACCCGTCGATGTTCTTCCCGACGCCGGCCGCCACGCGCAACGCCGCAGGCCCTGCACCGGGTAGTACCGTCAGTGCCGCACAAGCGGCTGCGGGCGCCAGCGCCGCGCCGTCCGCAGCGGGCGTCGCCGCGGCCGGCGCCACGCCCGGACAGCCGCAAGCTGCCGCGCAGCTGATCCATTTCAGCACGAACATCTACGAAGGCACCATCGACACGCGCGGCGGCACGCTCGACAAGCTCACACTGACACGCAATAGCGACCCGAAGCAAGCCGACCTGAATGTCACGCTCTTCGATCACACGGCGACGCACACGTATCTGGCGCGGACTGGCGTGATCGGCGGCGACTTCCCCTATCACAACGACGTCTTCACGCCTGTCGCGGGTCCGCGTGCGCTCACCGGCGACGAAAAGTCGTTCCAAATCAGCCTTGAATCGCCGGTCAAAGGCGGCGTAAAAGTTATCAAAACCTACACGTTCACGCGCAGCAGCTACGTGATCGGCGTGAGCACGAAGATCGAGAACGTGGGCACGACGCCGGTCACGCCGACCGTCTACATGGAACTCGTGCGCGACGGCGAACCAGTGGACACGCCGCGCTTCTCGCATACGTTCATCGGGCCGGCCGTCTATACGAACGAGCATCACTTCCAGAAGATTTCGTTTGGCGATATCGATAAAAACAAGGCGGAGTACGCGGCGTCCGCCGATAATGGCTGGATCGCGATGGTGCAGCACTACTTCGCGTCGGCCTGGATTCCGCAACAAGGTGCGAAGCGCGAGATCTACGTCGAGAAGATCGACCCGACGCTTTATCGCGTCGGTATGCGCGAGCCGCTCGCTGCGCTCGCGCCGGGCCAATCGGTCGATGTCTCAGCCCGGCTTTTTGCCGGCCCCGAAGAAGAACGCGTGCTCGAAGGGATCGCGCCGGGCCTCGATCTCGTGAAGGACTATGGCTGGGTGACGATCATCGCCAAGCCGCTCTTCTGGCTGCTCGAAAAGATCTACAGTGTCGTCGGCAACTGGGGTTGGGCAATCGTGCTGCTCACGCTGCTGATCAAGGCGGTGTTCTTCCCGTTATCGGCAGCCAGCTACAAGTCGATGGCGCGCATGAAGGAAATCACGCCGCGTATGCAGGCACTGCGCGAGCGCTTCAAGGGCGAGCCGCAAAAGATGAACGCGGCGCTGATGGAGCTCTACAAAACCGAGAAAGTGAACCCATTCGGCGGCTGCCTGCCGATCGTGATTCAGATCCCGGTGTTCATTTCGCTTTACTGGGTGCTGCTCTCGTCGGTGGAAATGCGCGGCGCGCCGTGGGTGCTCTGGATTCACGATCTGTCGCAACAAGATCCGTTCTACATCCTGCCGGTGCTGATGGCAGTCTCGATGTTCGTGCAGACGAAGCTGAACCCGACGCCGCCGGACCCGGTCCAGGCCAAGATGATGATGTTCATGCCGATCGCGTTCTCGGTCATGTTCTTCTTCTTCCCGTCCGGCCTCGTGCTCTACTACGTCGTCAACAACGTGCTGTCGATCGCGCAGCAGTACTACATCACGCGAATGATGGGCGCTAAGAGGAAGGCTGCTGCCTGACGTATCTACCGTAGGTCGGCGTTGTCGGACGTAAAAAAATCGCCTGGTTAGCCAGGCGATTTTTTTATCATTCGTCACTAGTCGGAACTATCTCCGTAAAACTGGGCGATCAATTCCTGCACCAGATAGCGATGGTGTGGCGACAGCGCTTCAATCTTCGAAGCGAGCTCGATGGTTTCGGGAGTGAGTGGATACTTCTCATCGCGCGGTAGCGGTTTGGGCGTGACGCGGGCTGTCGCACTGGGCGGCGGCCCATAGTGGAGCCAGTGCAGATCGACACGCAGCCAGTCGGCCAGCGTCGCGAGCTTGTCAGCCGTGGGAATCGTGCGGCCCGTGAGCCATTTATGGGCGGTTTGCGGCGAAATCGGGTGCTCGCCGCGGTAACGCAGGTTGAAGTGCAACGCGAGCTGCGTCCCACCCGTCACCTTCTCCGGGCAGCGCTGCAAGGCGAACTTCAGGCGTTCGGAGAACGCCGCTTTTTCTTCGGCGGTCGGCATCGCAAAATTGTGCAATCGAGCCCACACCAACGAGACAACCGATCAAGACAGCTTTAGCTTGAATAAGCGCGCATTTAGCCGAATCAAGCCGCGATATGCTCACCGCTTTTATCGCCCGGACGGGTCCGCAAGCCAAGTTCGGCAGCGCTTTGCGCATAGCAGCCACGGTTTTTTGCTTCCGTTCGTCGGAAGAATACACTATCCCACTTGAGATAAATCTCATTTGTGCTACGGGCCCCAGCCGTCTGCGCCAAGCGCACTGAAAAGCGCATCGAGGGCACGTTACAATGCCGATCGCCTGCGGCATTCGCGGGCTCGCTTATCCGAACGTCGTTTTTGGTTTTTGCTTTTCCACGCTCCGTCATGCTTGCCATCGATTCAGATCCGATCGTCGCTATTGCCACCGCGCCCGGGCGAGGTGGCATTGGCGTGGTGCGCATATCGTGTGGCCGCGCCGGCGAGACGGCTGCCGTCGCGCTGATGCAGGCACTGTGCGCGCAAGTGCTGGCGTCGCGTCACGCCAGTTATGTCGCTTTCGTCGATGCAGGCGGCAACGCGCTCGATCGCGGCATAGCGCTTTATTTCCCCGCGCCGCAGTCGTATACGGGCGAACACGTGATCGAACTACAAGGACACGGTGGCCCCGTCGTGCTGCAGCTCGTGTTGCAGCGCTGCCTCGAAGCCGGCGCCACATTCGGCTTGCGCCTCGCAGCGCCCGGCGAATTCACGCGGCGCGCGTTTCTGAACGACAAACTCGATCTGGCTCAAGCCGAGGCCGTCGCCGATCTGATCGAGGCAAGCACCGAGGCCGCGGCGCGTTCAGCCGGGCGCTCGCTCGAAGGCGTTTTCTCGAAAGACATTCACGCGCTCGTCGACGAAGTCATTGCGTTGCGCATGCTCGTGGAGGCAACGCTCGATTTTCCGGAAGAAGAGATTGATTTCCTCGAGGCCGCCGATGCGCGCGGCAAGCTTGCCCATATCCGCGAGCGGCTCGCCCGCGTGCTCGGCGAGGCACGGCAAGGCGCCTTATTAAGAGAGGGGCTGACCGTTGTGCTCGCCGGGCAGCCGAACGTCGGCAAGTCGTCGTTGCTCAATGCGCTCGCGGGAGCGGAACTTGCCATCGTGACGCCAGTTGCGGGCACGACGCGCGACAAGGTTGCACAGACCATTCAAATCGAAGGCATTCCACTGCACGTCATCGATACGGCCGGCTTGCGCGACACCGAGGACGAGGTCGAAAAAATCGGCATCGCGCGAAGTTGGGACGAAATCGAGAAAGCCGACGTCGTGCTGCATCTGCTCGATGCGAGAACGGGTATAACGCTCGAGGACGAGGCAATTGCCAAGCGCTTTGCGGCAGGCGTGCCGATCGTGCGCGTGCTCAATAAAACCGATTTGACCGAGCTTGGCCCCGAGGTGAATCGGCTTAGCGCGATCAACGGCGATAGTGAGGTGTGCGAAGTAAGACTGTCGGCGAAAAAAAGCGAAGGTATCGATTTGTTGCGCGCGCAACTACTTCGCATCGCGGGTTGGCAGGCAAGCACGGAAAGCGTTTATCTCGCGCGCGAACGACATTTGATCGCGCTGCGCGGCGCGCAGGATCATCTGGCGCTCGCCGCCGAGCATAGCGACGCGGGGAATCAGTCGCTCGATCTCTTTGCCGAGGAGTTGCGGCTTGCGCAAGAAGAACTCAATTCGATTACCGGCGAATTTACGTCGGATGACTTGCTGGGTGTGATTTTTAGCCGGTTTTGTATTGGGAAGTAGGGGTCATGCCACCCACTTCGTTGGGTTCTGGATTGAGCCGCCTCGCCCTCTCAGTGACCTGTCTGCACATCGAGCGGATTTGGGACCAGGCGACGGGCGCTTTCGGCGGCGGCGGACCGCACACGCTCGAGCATAGGACGCATTAAAGCAGGCGCTTGACGAAGTCGCAGCAAAGCAGTGCGCCGATGATCATGCGATGAGCTGCTTGCGTCCGCAGATATCGCCGGCGCGCTCGGGGCCGCTTTGACGTCGGGCGTCAGCGCCGAAAAATTCGCATCGGGGTTATTGAGGCCACTGGCCTCACGAATCTTGACCGCTTCGTCCGTCACTTCCTCTCTGGACGCACCGCTACCGTTGTTCTCTTTCATCACGTTCTCAACGGCCTTGTGCAAAATAGCCCTTCTGAGCGGGCCAGCGCTATCACCGCCGCTCTTACCTTTGGCAAACAGGGTGAGCGGGACATGAGTGTCCGCAGCGTCTTGGTCTTGCGGCAGTCGTTGTCGCCTGAGCAACGCCAATTCGGCAATCACTGCGCCCGCGGATGGCTTCGGGGCCGACAGCCCTGAATGAGCCGGCTGCGATGTGACGGCGGCGGCGCCATAATCGCGGCTCTCGGCGTTCGGTCGATGTGAAATGCCGTGGGGGAACATTTTTGTAATTTCAAGAAGAAGAGAAGGAAGACCATATTCTTAGCGAAGACGCTCGCCTGCTACGGGCACGGCGCGAACAATCGTCGTGGGAGCCGAACGCTCGACCGCCGATCAGCTTGTTGATCATTGCGTCGATATCGACCAAGCCAGCACCACCACAGCGGCCTTGGACGTGCCATCTTCGTCGGCGCCGTTATGTGCTGAAGCGATGCCAACAATCGAGCCGTCAGAGCCCGGAACCGGGAACTGCCCCGTCTGTGTTTGACACGCAACGTTGCCCGCCCAGATGTTGATGCGCACACCCCCTTTGGCATCGCTCGTCAGGAACTCCGTTTGCCGGTCTTCCTTCGCTCCCGCCTGACCCGTGAAACGGTAGCTTGGATCAACATCGCTGCCCAAAACGAGGTCTACCGTCTGTTCGGCCTTTGAATTCCACAGAACCGTGACCGCAAACGACGTATTGGGCGGGACGTCGAATAGTGTCGGTGTCGGTGTCGGTGTCGGTGTCGGTGTCGGTGTCGGTGTCGGTGTCGGTGTCGGTGTCGGTGTCGGTGTCGGTGTCGGTGTCGGTGTCGGTGTCGGTGTCGGTGTCGGTTGCGATGACGCCGATATCGATCCTACGGCTGCCGACTCCAAAAGCCACAACCAGTACTGACTGGCGCGAACGTTCGGGTCTTGTGCGTTCACTTTGTAGGGCGGCCCATTCAAAACGTCTGCCCTGTCGCAAATCAGCACGTTCGCACCGGATCGAAACTCTACTCCCGTGCCGCCCGGCTGGCTGTATGCAATTGGACCGTGTGTGCGCGGAATGGCCACTATGTTCCAAGCGCAAGCCGCCGCGTCGCTAGCGGTCATCGGCAAATTCGTATAGGCATCGGGAATGCCAGAACCCGGAGCAAAGAGAAACGGGCCTCGCGTAAAGCCCGGTGCCGGGCTCACCATCAGATAGACAAGATCGCCATCAATGACGGGCTGTCCAAACTTGCCGTCTTGAATGTTCTCCCACGTCGACCTGATCACCCACGGCGTCGCTATATCGATCGACAAGGACGATGCTGCCGGCCGGTTTTCATCGTTATGCAGGTAACCGCGGCTGCTCAACGGGATCTTGTCGTTGGTATTGATCGTATCGAGCCTGATGAAAACAGAAGCCCCATACGTTATCGAATCGCTCATTTTCGAACATCTCCAAACGGTGGCGAAGTAGCGCAGGGCGACAGTCAACGCTCAAATAGTAAGGACTGCGAAACAATGCTTATTTGCAGGGCCAATCACTGCGCGATAGCAAACCTGCAGCCGGCAGTAAAACGCGCCAGGCTCTTTGTAATGGCGGGTTGGAACACGTTATCGTTGGCAAAGGCGAACCATGCGTTGATGTCATCAGCCAGCCTCACCGGATACAGGCCGTTAAGCGGAGGACCAACCTTCCCGCCGCACGTAAAGCGCGCTGGCGGTGATTCGTCGTTCCCGTCGCGTCCGTTCGCTTCGAAATAGCTGTAGCCCTTGTTGCTCAAATCGGCCGCGTTATAGGTCAGATACGTGTTGGTTGCGACGTTTCTGAAACCGGTCACACATGCTTCTTTATCTTCCGACGGCACGCCCTCGACGTACCACTTGCTTTCGTCCGTCACCGCTAGAGGCGTAAGCAGCACCATGAAAGTACGCGACTGCGCGTTGCTAGCGACAGATAAATAAAAACCGCCTGAAGTGTTGGGCACGTTCGCCATTTGGATGGTCACTTTGATAGCCATGACGCCCCCCTTCGCAAGAAAAACTCGATAACGCCGCGAAACGAGCGTAGCGGCAACCGAACACGAAAAGACCTGATGAAATCGCTAGGATTTGGACTGTCGGTGCCGAAGCGCCGGCGGCTAACACATACCTTACAGATCAAATCCCAAAGGTCCGCGTCATTGGCACGCGTCGCACCGATGCTCGATAGGTTCGTTGCGCAGCGCATCGCTGCGCTTAACTCCCGCCACCTCCGCAAGCCCTCCGTAGACTAGGAATGATGGCGACGTTGCACATGCAAACGTCAACCGGAAGAGAGGAAAAACGGAGCGGCCTGCATCATGCGAATTTCCAACGATCACTCGTCGCAGAAGCCCGATGACGGCGGCGCCGGGCGAGCAGCGTACGAGCTCAAGCCATACGCCCAACACGTCGTGCCTCCTCATTTGAGTGAGCTTGTCGAATTGGCTAGCACAGTCGCCGCCGCAAAAGGTTTGGAGCCTAAAGCGCCGCCGCCGGCCGACGCCACGTCGGAATTGCAAACGGCCGCGTTTGCAACGTTCAGAGTTACGCGAGCCAAAGACATCGGTCTGACACCAGGGCAGTTCGTTAATGCGCTGCGCGACAGCAAAAGCGGGAAAGGCCGTCGCCCAATAGTCAAGGCATTCGGCGACCGAGTTCCGCACCCTGGATCGAGAGAGCGGAAAGCGCTGAATAAAGTCACTGAATGTTTGCGCGATGAAGTCAAACTGATCAAGGAAGATCAGAAAACGAGCGCGCGCCTTTCCGAATGGTTCGCATCCCTAAGCACTGATGCACAAGCAAACATCCAAGTCGGGCCGCTCGCGCAGGGCATGGGCGCATGGATGCAGCCATTGATCGTGCGCGTGGGCAACGATGCCACGCAAATTTTCAATGCGCATTACCTAATGGACTTGCCGCCCGAGATACTCGCCGCGCTGCCCGAGGACCAGCGGGCTTGGCTCGACGCGCGCACAGGTACGTGGAACGCGCTGGGCATCGACAACGGTTCGCAAGCGAAAGCATTCGTCGACGAATATTTTGAAATCACCGATCTCGACGCGCGCGGCCCCTTGCCGTTCGAGCTGGAGCGGATTTGCGAACTCGAGCCGGGACTGAGAGATATGCTTCTGTCCTTGCAGGATCGCGGCCTATCGGTCGCATACATCAAGGCGACGCATACCCCAGACGCCATTCTCGACAAAGTGAGCGACCTCAGGAAGCTGCAAAAAGCCTACGTATCGAACTGGCTTCGAGACTTGATACAAAACGGCGACATGCCCACGATCACGGCGAACGACGTCGCCGCCATTGCGGACGGCCACATGAAAGCGCACCGCAAAGCCCACAAGCGTGTGCCCGAAAACACATTGGAAGCGCAACTGACCGATGATGCGCTTGCCGAGGAGTTCGACGAACGACTCGGCTTTGTCGAGGCGGCCAATCTCATCAGCAGTTTTTCGAGCAGCTTGATGGGCGTGGTTCAGACGGGCATATCACCGCCCAGCGCTGAACTTGCACAGATCAATCGGATCATCCACGAATACGTCGGCAGCGAATGGGCAGCCAGACGCGTCGGCTTCGACGATTCATTCCGCGTCGGGGAAAGCGTGCGCGAGACGATCAAGATGCTGATGGCGGTTTCGCCAATAGCCGAAGTCGTTCAACGGCTCCTGCACCTGGATGGTGTCGCCAAGTTCATGGCTGGCTCGGCCGACAACATCATCGCGGAAAAAGGCGACCTCGACAGTTGGGCGGCCGCGGGGGTCCCGAAATCCGATATTCTCAAGCGAGCCGGGTTCATGGTACCCGTGGTACTGGCGGACCTGGAGCTGTCGACCCACGTTGACGAGATCGCGCAAAAACTGGGCCCCCATGTGGGCGGCGGCGCGTTTTCTCTTTCCGCTGTGCTCCTGCCGCTTTGCACGACGCTATTTTCGATCCAGTATTTTGCAACCCAATATCGCAGGCTCGACAAAGAGGGCAAGCTCAAGGGAAGCTCGCCGTTGAACCCTAAGGAACGCGAAGAGCTTGATGATCTCGCGTCGAAAGAAGGCTTGATTCGCCGCATTTCCGAGGCGCTCGACAAGCACAATGCAAAGCCGGCGGTGCGCGAGACGATCATCGAGGGTTTGCGCCAAATCGACACCTCGGCGCTCAACCTCCACCCGATCGAGCGTAAGGCCAGTGTCAGCCGATTGCGTGCTACGGGCGCGGCGATGAGGGAAGTCATGGTTGTCAATCAAGCTCAGATTGGACTCGTGACGGCCTCGCTATTGTCGATAGCCCTCGGCACAGCAGCTGGCGACCTCGTCTTGCACGATGCGACGATTGAAACGCTGCTAGGTGCCGCCGAGCTTCCGTTCGCGTTCCTAAGCCTGAAAGCGGTAAAGCAGGTGCACGACCATGGCTGGAAGCGCGACGTGAAGCGCCTCGAACCGCGCGGTCTGCTGGAACTGGAAAGCGGTACGACGGAACCCGAACCGGAACCCGCCGCGTGATGCAAGCGCTACAAGCATCGCATCACCGATGCGCAAGCACATTCACCAGCCGGCCAAACGGATCACGCACGTAAAAGCGCCTTACCCCCCAAGGCTCGTCGGCGGGGCCATACACGAGCGGCACGCCCGCATCTCTCACCCGTTGCAGCGCGGCGTCGATGTCATCAACCTCGATCGACAAGTCCGGCACAGGTGTGCCGGAGCCGCCCTCGGACGCAAAGCTGACCTGCACGCTCATCTGCTCCGATGAACCGAACGTGACGATAAAGCCGAGGTCCATCAAACACTCGAGCCCAAGCACATCCTGATAAAACGACGCGGCTCGGCTGACGTCGGGCGTGCTGATGTTGGAAACGATGCGTTTCACTTTCATGTCGAAGGGCCCTTGTTTCGCTATTCGTTTATCACTTGCGCAATAGCCGCAAGCCGTTGCCGACGACGATCAGACTCGCCCCGGCATCCGCGAACACCGCCATCCACATGGTGCCGAGCCCCGCCAGTGCCAGCCCGAAAAATATCAGCTTGATCGTCAGCGCAAACGCGATATTTTGCGCCAGCACCGCATGCGTGGCGCGCGACAAGCGCACGAACGACGCGATCTTGCGCAAGTCGTCGTCCATCAACGCGACATCGGCCGTCTCGATCGCGGCGTCCGTGCCCATCGCACCCATCGCGAAGCCGATGTCCGCGCGCGCCAGCGCCGGCGCATCGTTGATGCCGTCGCCCACCATGCCCACCACCACGCCGTTCGCCGACAACGCGTCGATCGCGTTGAGCTTGTCATCCGGCAACTGATCGCCGCGCACGTCGTCGATGCCGATCGCCTCGCCAATCGCACGTGCCGTATGGGCGTTGTCGCCGCTCAGCATGGCCGTCCGAATGCCGAGCCGATGCAACTGCTCAACCGCCGCGCGGCTCGTGTCCTTGATGGTATCCGCCACAGCGAAAAGCGCGAGCACGCTGCGCTCGTCGATCAGCATCACCACCGTCTTGCCCTGGCGCTCGAGGCGCTCGAGCCGAGCTTCGAGCGCGGGCGAGCACCGTTCGAGTGTTTCGACGAGTCGATGATTGCCGAGCCAATAGCGTTTGCCTTCGATGACGCCTGTTACGCCCTGCCCTGGCAGCGCCTCGAACACGGCCACCGCTGCGAGCCCGCTCGCGCCGGCCGCAATCGCACGCGAAACGGGATGATCCGAACGCTCGCCGAGGCTGGCAGCCAAGCGCTGGCAAGCGGCTTCGTCAAGTTCGCCGCATCGCTCGAACTCAGTCTGCACCGGTTTGCCGTGCGTGATCGTGCCGGTCTTGTCGAGCGCGAGCCAGCGCAACTTGCGACCTTGCTCGAGGTAGACGCCGCCTTTGACGAGGATGCCGCGCCGCGCGGCCGCGGCAAGGCCGCTCACGATCGTAACGGGGGTCGAGATCACCAGCGCGCATGGGCAAGCGATGACGAGCAGCACCAGCGCGCGGTAGACCCAATCCCGCCACGCGCCGTCGAATGCGAGCGGTGGCACGATCGCAGCCGCCACGGCAAGCGCGAACACGATCGGCGTATAAACGCGCGCGAAGCGATCGACAAAGCGCTGCGTCGGAGCCTTCTTGCTCTGCGCCGCTTCGACAGCGTGAATGATCCGCGCGAGCGTCGTATTGCCGGCGACGGCGCTCACGCGATAGTGAAACGAGCCGGCTTGGTTGACGGTCCCGGCGAAAATGGCATCGCCAACCGTCTTCTCGATCGGCAGGCTTTCGCCCGTTATCGGGGCCTGGTCGACGGTTGAGCGCCCCTCGACCACAGTGCCGTCAAGCGCGATGCGCTCGCCCGGCTGCACGCGCACGAGCGCACCGAGTGCGACGCTGCGCGCCTCGACGCTGACCCAACTGCCGTCGTGCTGCTGCACGGTCGCGGTGTCGGGCGCGAGCTGCATCAACCCTTCGATGGCATGCCGCGCCCGATCAAGCGATTTCGCCTCGATCAACTCAGCGGCCGCGAACAGCACCATCACCATCGCCGCCTCAGGCCACTGCCCCAGCGCCATCGCACCAGTCACGGCGATGCTCATCAGCGCGTTGATATTGAGGTTGCCGTTGCGAACGGCAATCCACCCTTTGCGATACGTGCCGAAGCCGGAGAACGCGACGGCGACGCCGGCAAGCGCGCCAGCCAGCCAAATCGACAGTCCGAACCACGTCGCGGCCTCCGCGCCGAGCGCCGCCGCACAGGCAACTGCAACCGGCCACCAGCGGCGGCTCGGCCTCGGAAGGGCGCTTTGTGAGAACGTGGCATCGTCGGCCAGTTCGGGAACGAAGCCAAGCGAGCGGATCGCATCGAGAACCGGAGCCAATGCGTCGCGTGCATGAACCACCGTCAGCACACGCTGCATCAAATTGAATTCCATGCTGCTCACGGCGGGCATCGCGCCGAGCTTGTCTCGGATCAACGCCTCTTCCGTCGGGCAATCCATCTGCATGATGCGGATCGATGTTCGAATCGACACGGTTTCGCCCTCGCCCGTCACCACCGCGGGCGACAGTGGCGCGAGTGTGCCGGACTCTGGCGTATGCGCGCTCGCGCAGCAGGCGTCGTGGCCGTGATGATGACGGTGTGCAGACTCGTGCGGCGCGTGATGGGATTCGGACATCAGTGCTTCTCTACTCGTATTCGGTCGATGGAGTACAGTGAACACCTTGAAGCCACTATAAGGTCAACCCGACCGGCGAGGAATGCACGATGAAGATCGGTGAACTAGCCAAAGCGGCGTGCTGCACGACCGAAACCATCCGGTTCTACGAGAAAGAGGGCCTGATGCCCGACGCGCAGCGCACCGACGCGAACTATCGTCATTACACGGACGTCCATATCGAAAGGCTGCGCTTCATTCGGAATTGCCGTGCGCTCGATATGACGCACGACGAGATTCGCGCGTTGTTGCGTCTGATCGATGACCCGGCTGACCGCTGTGCCTCCATCGACGCATTACTCGACGAGCATATCGGACACGTGGAGCAACGCCTCGCCGAACTGCAGCAACTCAAGGAACAACTCGGCGAGTTGCGCGAGCAGTGCACCGGCGCGCGCACCGTCGACGCCTGCGGCATCGTCCAAGGCCTCGCCGCGATGGAAACCGTCTCGTCGCCAGCCAAACGCACCCACGTCGGATAACGGCGGCCGCATAAACGAAAAAACGCCCCGCGGGGAAACCACTCTCCCGCGGGGCGCTCGATGCGGCGGCGAATCGAATTACTTGCCGCCGATGCTTTTCAGCGCCTTCCACTGGCCATCTACGACCTTGTAGATCGTAATGCCGCCGTTCTTCAGATCGCCGCGTTCGTCATAAGCGAGGTGGCTCGTCGTCACGCCGGCCATATCCGTCTTCGCCAACATCGGCAAGTACTTGACTGGATCGGTCGAATCGGCCTTTTTCATCGCATTGAACATCGCCATCGCGCCGTCATAAGCGTACGGCGAGTACGTTTGCACGTCCGCACCGAAACGCTTCTTGTACTTCACGACGTAGACCTTACCGCCGGGCATGTCGTCGAGCGGCAAGCCCGCAAGCGAAGCAATCGTGCCCTCTGCCGCGCTGCCCGCGATTTTCAGGAACGTCGGGGTGTGCACCATTTCGCCGCTCATCAGCGGCGCTTTGACGCCGAGCGACTTCATCTGCTTGACCATCGGCGCCGCTTGCGAATCCGCACCGCCGTAGTAGATCAGATCCGGGTTGGTCGCCTTGAGCTTCGTCAGAATCGCCTTGAAGTCGACGGCCTTGTCGTTCGTGAATTCACGATCGACAATCGTCGCACCAGCCGCCTTCGCTGCTTTCGCAAACTGATCGGCGAGGCCCTGGCCGTAAGCCGTGCGATCGTCGACGATCGCGATCTTCTTCATCTTGAGATCTTTCGCGGCGAACGTGCCGGCCACGGAGCCTTGCTGCGTGTCCGACGTCATCATGCGGAATGTCGTCTTGAATCCTTGCTGCGTGTACTCGGGCGCCGTCGCCATCGCGATTTCGGGAATGCCCGCGTTCGCGTAAATGCGCGAAGCCGGAATCGTCGTGCCTGAGTTGAAGTGGCCGAGCATGCCCTTGACGCCGTCATCGACGAGCTTTTGCGCGACCGTCGTGCCGGTGCGCGGATCAGCCTGATCATCGGCCGAATCGAGCACGAAGCGCACCGGCTTGCCGCCGATGACAGGCTTCGTCGCATTCATCTCTTCGACAGCGAGCGTGATGCCGTTCTGAAAATCGGCGCCGTAGTGCGCTTGCGCGCCCGTCATCGGGCCGGCAAAACCAACCTTCACGTCCTCGACCTGCTGCGCATACGCGGTCCCCGCCACCGACATTGCCGCAACAATTGCTGCGCCCGCCAGCTGTTTCATTTTGTATTGCATAGGTTCTCCTTGAAACCAAGTAGGTGTGGAGCGGCTCGGGTTCGCCGTACCGCTTCCGGCTTTGAATCCGTCGACAAGGGTCGCTCAGCCGATCGTCATCAAATTCGCATTGCCGCCCGCCGCCGCGGTATTGACGCTGACCGAGCGCTCCGTCAGCAGCCGTTCGAGCGCGTAATCTTCGTCGCTGCCGTTGGCGAACGCGTGAGTCGCCACGCCCTGCACCGATACGATCGGCCCCGGGCGCTGCGCCACTTCCTTGACCCATGCCAGCAGCTCGTCGCTGTCGCCTTCGAACAGCACGGCATCATACGGCGCATCGGCGCTAGGCTGTATGCTCGCAAACGGCTTCAGTTGCGGCGGCAACGCGGCGATGAGCGCCTCGCCCGCCGCGCCCGAGAAGAGCGCGTGATTGCCCGTCGCCAGGACGGCAGCCAGCTGCGCGCGGGCGCCGCTCGGCGTCGACGGCACGCAGCATACCGTACCTCGCGCGCCGAGCGTATAGGTGTTGCGCTCGCCGGTCGGCCCGGGCAGCACAGCCGTGGCGCCGGCGGGCAGATTCGCAAGGTAGCCATCGCAACGCGCGGCGAGCATAGGCTCACGCTCGGCGATGAGCCAGTCGCGCAGCGCAACAAGTGCGGCACGCGGCGCCAACTTGCTGTCGCCGTTCGCTTGTGCCGGCCTGTTGTCCGCCACGAGCGCGCGTGCAAGCGATTTCGGCAAACCCGCGGGACGCTTGGCCAGCAAACGCTGCAAGTAAAGCGCGCCACCGGCCTTCGGCCCCGTTCCCGAGAGCCCTTCGCCGCCGAATGGCTGCACGCCCACCACTGCGCCCACCACGTTGCGGTTCACGTAGATGTTGCCCACATGCGCACGTTCGATGACATGCGCGATCGTTTCGTCGATGCGCGTATGGATGCCGAGCGTAAGGCCATACCCCGTCGCACGGATTTGCTCGAGCACTTGATCGAGCTCGCTGCGCCGATAGCGCACCACATGCAGCACGGGCCCGAAGACTTCGCGTTCGAGATCGGCGAGCGTATCGATTTCAATCAGCGTGGGCGCGACAAACGTGCCGTGCGCGCAGACCTCGGGCAGCGGCATCAGCGTCACCGCCCGACCCTTCTCCTGCATCGCGGCGATATGCGTGTCGATGGTGCGCTTCGCTTCGGCATCAATGACAGGGCCGACATCGGTCGACAGGCGATCGGGGTTGCCGAGCACCAGCACCTGCATCGCGCCCTTGAGCATTTCGAGCGTGCGTTCGGCGACATCTTCCTGCAAACACAGCACGCGCAGCGCGGAGCAGCGCTGACCAGCTGAATCGAAGGCCGACTGGAGCACATCGGCGACGACTTGTTCGGCCAGCGCCGATGAATCGACGATCATCGCGTTTTGCCCGCCCGTCTCGGCGATCAGCGGAATGGGCCGGCCATCGGCGTCGAGGCGGCTGCTCAGCGTCTTGTTGATCAGGCGCGCCACTTCGGTCGAACCGGTGAACATGACGGCACGCGTGCGCGCATCGGCCACGAGCGTCGCACCGACCGTCTCGCCATCGCCGGGCAGCAACTGCACAGCGCCCGCCGGGACGCCGGCCTCTCGCAACAGGCGCACCGCTTGGGCGGCGATCAGCGGCGTTTGCTCAGCAGGCTTGGCCACGACCGTGTTGCCCGCCGCCAGCGCCGCGGCAACCTGGCCCATGAAGATGGCGAGCGGGAAGTTCCACGGGCTGATGCAAACGACCGGGCCGAGCGGCCGATGCGTGTCGTTCGAAAATTCGTCGCGAATCTGCGCCGAGTAGTAGCGCAGGAAATCCACAGCCTCGCGAATTTCGGCGATGGCATTCGGCAGCGATTTACCGGCTTCGCGAACGATGAGGCCCATCAGCGTATGCATCTGCGCCTCGAGCAGATCGGCGGCGCGTGCGAGGCAATCGGCACGCGCCTCGACCGGCGTGGCTTGCCAGATCGGCGCGGCGGCCACAGCGTTGGTCAGCGCCGCGTCGACATGCTCGCGCGTCGCCTCGACGACGGCGCCCACCACGTCGCGATGGTCAGCCGGGTTGCGCACGTCGCGCGCGGAGCCGGCAATGACATCGCCTTCCCCGAGCATCGGCGCGGCACGCCACGGGTAATGCGCGCTCGCGAGCAATGCCGACGAAAGCGACGCAAGACGATGTTCGTTCGAGAGATCGAGGCCCATCGAGTTGTCGCGCTC
Organism: Trinickia sp. LjRoot230; assembly: GCF_964253315.1. Classification (NCBI taxonomy): domain Bacteria; kingdom Pseudomonadati; phylum Pseudomonadota; class Betaproteobacteria; order Burkholderiales; family Burkholderiaceae; genus Trinickia; species Trinickia sp. LjRoot230. The sequence continues at coordinate 4,200,433 of NZ_CAXUQX020000001.1, read as the reverse complement.
GGGGCCATAGAGATGTCGCGGCAGCGGAATTTTCGTATGCGGCGCGCCGAGTGGCGTGACCTTGCACGCTTCGTCGACCGGGTCGACGACGAGCGCGGCAACAGGTATCGATTCATCGGCGATACGGTTGACGAACGATGTGTTCGCGCCGTTTTCAAGCAAGCGCCGCACGAGGTAGGCGAGCAGCGTTTCATGCGTGCCCACCGGCGCGTAGATGCGGCACGGACGGTTGAGCTTCTCGCGGCCCGTCACTTCTTCATACAGCGGCTCGCCCATGCCATGCAGGCATTGGAACTCGTACTGGCCAGGATAGTAGTTCTGGCCCGCCAAATGGTAGATGGCCGCGAGCGTATGCGCGTTGTGCGTGGCGAACTGCGGGTAGACCGCATCGGGCGCGCCGAGCAGACGCTTTGCGCAGGCCAGATAGGAGACGTCGGTGTAAATCTTGCGCGTATAGACCGGATAGCCTTCGAGGCCGTCGATCTGCGCGCGCTTGATTTCGCTGTCCCAATAGGCGCCCTTCACGAGGCGCACCATGATGCGATGACGGCTACGGCGCGCGAGTTCGATCAGGTAATCGATGACATACGGGCAGCGCTTCTGATAAGCCTGCACGACGAAACCGATACCGTTCCAGCCCGCGAGTTCGGCGTCGAAGCACAGCGCTTCGAGCAGATCGAGCGATAGTTCGAGCCGATCGGCTTCCTCAGCATCGATGTTCAGACCGATGTCATAGCGGCGCGCGAGCACGGCAAGCGCGCGCACGCGCGGCAGCAGCTCGCTCATCGTGCGTTCTTGCTGCGCGCGCGAATAGCGCGGGTGCAGCGCGGAGAGCTTGATCGAGATGCCCGGGCCTTCGTAAATGCCGCGCCCGCCCGCCGCCTTGCCGATGGCGTGGATGGCCTGCTCGTACGACGCGTAGTAGCGTTGCGCATCTTCTTGCGTCGTCGCGGCCTCGCCCAGCATGTCGTACGAGTAGCGAAAGCCACGCGACTCGTATTTGCGGCTGTTGGCAAGCGCTTCGGAAATCGTTTCGCCCGTGACGAACTGTTCACCCATCAGACGCATCGCCATATCGACGCCTTTTCTGATGAGCGGCTCGCCGCCCCTGCCGATCAGCCGCGTAAGCGCCGACGACAGCCCAGCCTCGCTGTTGGTCGTCACGAGCTTGCCGGTGATCATCAGACCCCAGGTGGCCGCGTTCACGAACAGCGACGGCGCGTTGCCGACGTGCGATTTCCAATCGCCCTTGCTGATCTTGTCGCGAATCAGTGCGTCGCGCGTGGCACGGTCAGGGATGCGCAGCAGCGCTTCCGCGAGACACATCAGCGCCACGCCCTCCTGGCTCGACAGCGAGAATTCGTGAATGAGCCCCTCGACGCCGCCGCCAGTACGCTTCGCACGCAATGTCTCCACCAGGCCGCCGGCCATCTTGCGCACGTCTGCCGCGAGCGAGTCCGGCAGGCGCGCTTCGCCGATCAGAAACGGGATGCATTCGGGCTCGGGGCGGCGGTAGGCCGCCGTGATCGCGGCGCGCAGCACCGATTGCGGCTGCACACTTTGCGCGAAATCGAGGAACGGATGCGGCGCACCCTCTTCGTCTTGATCGCCCGCCGAGGCATCCGGAAAGTCGGCTACGCCGCTTGCGCCGGTCAGCTCCGGGGGCATCTGACCGTGCTCGATTTTTTCGAGATAGGCAAAGATGGCCTGCTTGATGAGCCAATGCGGCGTGCGCTCGAGACGCGCGGCGGCCTCTCTGAGACGCGTGCGCAGAAGGTCGTCGACTTTTACACCCAGGGTTGTGCTTGCCATGATTCTTCGCCGCCAGCCATGAGCCAGCTTATGACCAAAAAGTTGGCCGAATCGTACGCCTCCCAATAAAAAGGTGCAACCGAATTCACAGAGAGGTTGCACCTCGTGAAAAGCGTTGGTACACAAGGGTTTTAGCGCAGTGGCACCGGTCGGGACGGTGCGCTTGCGGGTCGGTGTTTTCCCTGAGCCAAAAACGTTGCCAACCGCCCTCTTGGTGCGCTGGGCGCTGCCGTAAACACAGGTAAGCGCCCTGGCAGAGCCCTGAGCACCGAGCGCGGAACGAAAGGAGAGGCAAAAATGGAAAAGTGGCTTGTATTAGGCGCCATCTGGGCAGCGACGGTGGTGTGCCTCGCACTTTTCGTTCGCGGTTCGTCGCCGGCAATGGGCCGGGCCGTGACGCTGGCGCGCATACGCAACACGCGTCTGAGGGCGGAACACGCACAGCGCGAAGCATTGGAACTCGACGCGAGAAGCCGCCGTTAATACACGGGACGCGAACGGCCCGGCATGCGCGCACACGCGCGCATGCCGCAACCTACTTTGAGAATTCAGATGCTTTGCCCACATGAATGCCAGTACTCGGCCCGTCACCGGCAACCGCTCAAGCGGCGCCAGGGCGGCACCCGCGCGAAGCGCAGTCGCCGTCACACGCGTCGCGCGACCCGGCTATGCCATCGACATGCGCACGCGTGCCCGCGCCTCGCGGATGCGGTTGCGCTGGGTGTAACTGACGACAACCCGGCCGCGCTGCCCGCCGGCGGTTCAGATATCGAGCGGATCCACTTCGAGGTTCCATCTGAGCACGCCTTTCGTCGCGCGCAGCGCCGGTTGCCATGCTCGCAGCGCTGCAAGCAATGCCGCGCGCGAGGCGCTTTCAACCAGCAATTGCGCGCGATGCACGTTCGCCACTTTGACGATGGTCATTGGCACGGCGTCGTAGATCGTCACGCGCGCCGCCGAATCGATGCCGGCGAGCGCCGCAGCGGCGGCCTGCAAGAACGCCAGCGCGGCCTCTAACGTGCGCGCTTCGGCGCGCAGCAGCGCCTGGTACACGAACGGTGGCAAATGCGCGTCGCGCCGTTCGGACAGCGTCGCATCGACAAACCCCACGTAGTCGTGCCGTGCCAGCGCCTGATAGAGCGCGTGGCGCGCATAACGCGTTTGCACGAGCACCTCCCCTGGCAGCCCGGCGCGCCCGGCGCGACCACTGACCTGCATCAATTGGGCAAAAAGCCGTTCCCCCGCCCGAAAGTCGTGCGAAAAAAGCGCTGCATCCGCGTTGAGCACGCCGACCAGTGAAACACGCTGGAAATCGTGCCCCTTCGCGATCATCTGCGTGCCGACGAGGATGTCGACCTCGCCCGCGTGCACGTCCGAAAAGAGCGCCTGTGCGCTGCCTTTGCGCCGGGTGCTGTCAGCATCGATACGGGAAATACGTGCGCCGGGCAGCAAGGCGGCAAGTGTTTCCTCGACACGCTGCGTGCCGCGGCCCAGCGGCGCAATATCGACGTTGCCGCAATCGGGACAGGCGCGCGGGACACGTGCTTCCCACCCGCAGTGGTGACAGCGCAACGCACGTTCGGGCTTGTGTAAAACGACATAAGCGCTGCAGCGCGGGCACCCAGCCACCCAGCCGCAGGCGTCGCAGGAAAGCACGGGCGCGTAGCCACGCCGATTCAGGAAGACGAGGCTTTGCTCGCCGCGCTCGAGCCGCGATTTCAAAGCCGCCATGAGCGGCCCCGAGAGCCCGTCCACGCTGGCCCGGCCTCGCCTGCGCTCATCCTCGAGATCAATCATCCTAACCGTCGGCAACACGGCGGCGGCCACCGCACGACGCGTCAGCGCGAGCCGCCGGTAGCGGCCCTGCTCGGCCTGCCACCAGCTTTCGAGCGACGGCGTGGCCGAGCCGAGCACGATCGGTATCGAAAGCTGCTTGGCGCGCCACACTGCCAGATCGCGCGCCGAATAGCGCAGCCCTTCTTGCTGCTTGTAGGCCGGCTCGTGCTCTTCGTCGACGATGACCAGCGCGAGCCGCGGCAGCGATGCCAGCACCGCGAGACGCGTACCGAGCACGATGCGCGCGTGGCCGCGATGAGCGGCAAGCCAGCTTTGAGCGCGCTCGCCGTCCGCCATGCCGCTGTGCAGCGTGACAATGGCCGCATCGCCATGAACGGCCGCGAAGCGCTCACGGAACGTCGCTTCGAACTGCGGCGTCAGGTTGATCTCGGGCACGAGTACCAGTGCTTGGGCGTCCGGCCGTGCCGTGAACAGCGCATCGAGCGCATGCAGATAGACCTCGGTCTTGCCGCTGCCGGTCACGCCGTGCAGCAAGAAGGGCGCGAAGCCCTGCGCCGCGGCGATCGCCGCGACCGCCTGCGTCTGCTCGTCGGTGAGCGACGGCCGAACGCCGCCCAATGCGCCGGACGCGTGCCCGTGCGCGGCCGACGGCCGCGGCTCGGCGACATCGCGCTCGACAACGCTCGCCCAACCCTGCGCCTGCCATCCGTTGAGCGTGGCGCGCGCCTTCGGATGAAACGCTCGCGCGTCGTCCGCATCCAGCGCTTCGCGTTCGATCAGCGCCGCTGCGAGCCGGCGCAACGCACCGGCGCGCGCGGGCAGCGCCTCAGGCAAGGCGGCACGGCCCGCTTCAGTGGCCGCAAAGAACGTCTTGCGCACGCAAAGCCGCCCCCAGCGCGTCGCATCGCGCAACGCCTGCGGCAACGCGGGCAACGCCACTTCTCCGGCCGAACGTTGATAGTAATCACTCGCAAACGTCACGAGCGCGAGCCAGTCGGCACCGAGCGGCGGGCACGCCGTACACAGCGCGCGCACGTCGCGCAACCGGGCGGGCGGCACATCGCTGGCGCTGCTCACTTCCCAGACGAGCCCCACGACCTCCCGCTTGCCGAACGGCACGCTCGCGAGCATGCCTGGTTGCGGCGCGAGCGACGGATCGCACCGATAGTCGAACAGCGTCGGCACAGGGTGGTCGAGCGCAACCCGGACAAAGACCTCGCTCATACCCTGGGAAATCCTCTACGTCGCGCGAAAAAGCAGGATGCCCGATCGACAGGCTCCGAGACGACGGGCGCGAACTTAAAGTAAAACATGACATTCGCCGCTAAGTTGAGGATCTTCCTGAGGATTGCGCGGCACGGCGTGCCGCCTGTGGATAACTTTGTTGAAAACTGGCCTACCGAAGGCGTCAAACGGCGCCGGCGCGCCGTTCCGTGGGCTACCGCACACTTTTGGGCATCGCCCGCAAACCCTTGTCGAACAAGGCCAGCCAGCGCGAACTACATCGTTTGCAGTGGTCCGTCAACCTGCCCTCTCTCTACTGCGGCGCAACGTGAAGAATGTGTATAAGTCAAGTCTTGACAACGACGCAATGACCGGAGGACGCGACCATGCCCGAGGGTTGCCCCTTAGAGCGAGAGCCCAGTTCGCTGCAATGCAATAAAAGTGTCATCGTCGGGCCGGCTCGGTCACGCCGTGTGACTCGCGCCTCGCATCGCGCGGCTCGCCGTATGCACTTCGTCGACCAGTTCGGCCACGCTCTCGGGCGGCGTGAACTGCGAGATGCCGTGGCCGAGGTTGAAGATATGTCCGGGGCCGGCGCCGAATCGTTCCAGTACCGCACGCGCTTGCGCGCGGACCGTCTCGGCCGGTGCGAATAGCACGGCGGGGTCAAGATTGCCTTGTAGCGCGACGCGAGCGCCGACCCGCGATTTCGCGCGGGCAAGATCGACCGTCCAGTCCACGCCGACCGCATCGACGCCCGCATCGGCGATCTCTTCGAGCCACTGGCCGCCGCCCTTCGTGAATGTGATAACGGGCACGCGCGCCCCTTCGTGCTCGCGTTTGAGGCCACGCACCACCTCCCGGATGTAGTGGAGCGAAAACTGTTGAAAGATGTCGTCGGCAAGCGCGCCACCCCAGCTATCGAAGATCATCGCCGCCTGCGCGCCTGCTTCGATCTGCGCGTTCAGATAGGCGGCCACGGCCTGCGCGTTGACCTCGAGAATCCGATGCATCAGGTCGGGCCGGCTGTAAAGCATCGCCTTCACGGTCCGGAAATCGTCCGAGCCGCTGCCTTCCACCATATAGCAGGCAAGCGTCCATGGGCTGCCGGAAAAGCCAATCAGCGGCACCCGCTGGCGGCCCTGGCCATCGGTCAGCGCGCGCCGGATCTCGCGCACGGCGTCGGTCACGTAGCCGAGGGTCTCGCCGATCTCCGGCACCGCAAGCCGCGCGACGTCGGCCTCGCTGCGCACCGGCCGTGCGAAGCGCGGGCCCTCGCCCGCCGCGAACGACAGGCCAAGCCCCATCGCATCGGGAACCGTCAGGATGTCCGAGAAGAGAATCGCCGCGTCGAGCGGATAGCGTTCGAGCGGCTGCAGCGTCACTTCGGTCGCGTATTCCGGGTTCGTGGCAAGACCGAGAAAGCTGCCGGCGCGCGCGCGCGTCGCGTTGTATTCGGGCAAATAGCGGCCGGCCTGGCGCATCAGCCAGATCGGGGTGTAATCAGTAGGCTCGCGCAGCAAAGCGCGCAAGAAGGTGTCGTTGATGAGGGTCGAGGCCACGTTGGTTACGCGAACGGTGCGGGCAAGGAAAGCGGCCATTCTACCGGAGCGGCGAAGCGCGCCGCGGCATCGGCACGGTACGCGGACGATCGCGCTGCTGTTACGATCTCGACGAACACCCATTCAACCGACGATCGACACTCGACGAAGGAGACCCTCGATGCGAAAAACTGTTGTTGCCAGCCTGATCGGCCTTGTCTTCACGAGCACAGCGCTTGCGCAAACCGCCGGCGACGCCGCGCCGGCCTCGCGGCTCGACACCATCATGGCGCGTGGCACGTTGCGCGTATGTACGACGGGCGATTACAAGCCGTACACGTTTTTGAAGCCGGACGGCACGTTCGAAGGAATCGACGTCGAGATGGCCGAATCGTTGGCGAAATCGCTTGGCGTCAAGACGGAATACGTGAAGACGACCTGGCCCAACCTGACGAAGGATTTCATCGCGAAATGTGACATCGCGGTGGGCGGCGTCTCGACAACGCTCGAGCGTCAGAAGCACGTGTTTTTCACGGCGCCTTACATGATCGACGGCAAAACGCCCATCGCGCGATGCGCCGACGCCGGCAAGTACCAAACCGTCGCGCAGATTGATCAACCGACGACCCGCCTCATCGTGAATCCGGGCGGGACCAACGAGCGCTTCGCCAAGGAGTATCTGCCGCACGCGGCGCTGACCGTGTATCCCGATAACGTCACGATCTTCAAGCAGATCGTGACCGGCAAGGCCGACGTGATGGTCACCGATGCGTCCGAAACGCTGCTGCAGCAAAAGCTCAACCCGGGCCTCTGCTCGATCCATCCGTTCAAGCCGTTCCAATATGGAGAGAAAGCGTACATGGTGCCGCGCGGCGATGTGGCTTATCAGCAGTACGTCGACCAATGGCTGCATCTGGCGCGCGAGACGGGGGAATTCCAGGCCATTTCGGATAAATGGTTGAAATGAGTCCTGGCGAGGTCGCTGAGCGTCGGCGAAAAGAAACGATGATGGGTGCCCGCCGGTGTCCGTCCCGGTCTTGCCGACGCAACATCGCATTTCGGGACGATTTTGCAGATTATATTGAGACGCAGTTGCATCAAATGAAATCAGCGTTTTGAACTCGGAGATTAATTTTGATTCGCCGCCGCAATCAATTCCGAAAGCGCCGATAATTCGGCAATATTGACTCAAATTACCGTAGAACCGGCAAAAAGGCGCGCCAAACCCTTGCCCAGCGAGGGTTACATCCTGAAACACTTTGTTACCGCGTCTCAAAGGCAATTCGCCCACAATGCCCTTCAACGGTTTCAACACAGATGTGATTCGACGCCCAATATTTGATTCGGGCAATTTGTCGAGCATCGATCAGTCGGATCGAATCCCAATGGGAACATCTTTGCTGGGGCCGTTGCGAATGCGGTAAGTGCCGTGTTCGCAGGTTCCTTCATTGGTCTCCTCGCGCTAACCCCGTAGCGTGTGGTTTTTAGCGGGCCGCTGGCCCGCTTTTTTTTTGCCTGACGGGTTTGCACGCCGGCTTGAGGTATCAGTTCAGCAGGTCTTTGGCGGCGCGAGCCCGAGTTCCTCGATCATGCGCTCTCGCATGATAAACTTCTGCACTTTCCCGGTCGCTGTCATCGGCATTTCGTGCACAAAGCGCACATAGCGCGGCACCTTGTAGTGCGCGATTTGCCCCTCGCAATACTCCCGCAGTTGCTCCTCCGTCATCTGCTCACCGGGCCGCAACGACACCCACGCGCAGACTTCCTCGCCGAACTTCGGATCGGGAACGCCGAAGACCTGAACGCTCTGAATCTTCGGGTGCCGGAACAGAAACTCCTCGATCTCGCGGGGATAGACGTTTTCTCCGCCGCGAATCAGCATGTCCTTCAGTCGTCCGACGATATTGCAGTAGCCGTCGGCATCGATGGTTGCCAAGTCCCCGGTTCGCATCCAGCCATCCACGATGGCCTCGCTCGTGCGGGCCTCGTCGTCCCAATAGCCCATCATCACTGAGTAGCCGCGCGTCCAGAGCTCGCCTATCACGCCGACCGGCACGATCTGCCCCGCAGCATCGACAATCTTCGCTTCCAGATGCGGCTGGATCCGGCCGACGGTCGATGTGCGCTTGTCGAGCGGGTCCGTCGTCGCGCTTTGGAACGAGACTGGGCTCGTCTCCGTCATGCCGTAGGCGATCGTGATTTCGGACAGATGCATGCGCGCCACGACGCGCTTCATCGTTTCGATCGGGCACGGCGAGCCCGCCATGATCCCAGTGCGCAGCGACGTCAAATCGAATGTTCCGAACTCGGGATGATCGAGTTCCGCGATGAACATGGTCGGCACGCCGTGCAGCGCCGTACACCGTTCTTCCGATACGGCCGCGAGTGTTGCAGCCGCGTCGAATGCCTCGCCCGGAAACACCATCGCGGCGCCGGCCGAGACGCACGCCAGTACCGCCAACACCATGCCGAAGCAGTGGTAAAGCGGCACCGGGATGCACAGCGTGTCGTTCTCGGTGAGCCGCATCGCCATCGCGATATGGCGCGCATTGTTGACGATGTTGCGGTGCGTCAGTGTCGCGCCTTTAGGGTTACCGGTGGTGCCGCTCGTGAACTGAATATTGATCGGGTCTCGGGCCGCGAGTGTTGCGCCGATTGCATCGAGTGCGGCGACATCAAGTGATGCACGCCCCATTTCGACCAATTCGCAGAAGGTCAGCATGCCGGGGCTGGGTGTATCGCCCATTCGTACGACGGTGCGTAGCTGCGGTAAGCGAGCGGCATGCAGCTCGCCACCGTTCGCGCCGCCCAGTTCGGGGGCGAGCGTGCGCAGCATCTCGCAGTACATCGACGTCTTGAAGCGCTCAGCCGTCACGATTGCCGTGCATCCCGATTTGTTCAGTGCGTATTCGAGTTCGGCGAGCCGATAGGCCGGATTCACGTTCACGAGGATCGCGCCAATGCGGGCCGTGGCGAACTGCGTCATCAGCCATTCGACGCGGTTTGGCGACCAGATGCCAACGCGATCTCCGCGAGTAACGCCGAGCGCGGTAAAGCCTGCGGCCAGCACGTCGACTTCTTCGGCGAATTCGCGCCAGGTCCAGCGGATGCCTTGGTCGCGGAACACGACAGCGGGTCGATCAGGGAAACGCTTGGCTGTTGCGGTGAGGAATTCGCCGACGGTTGCGTCGGAAAGCGGCGGATGGGTTTCTCCGCGGACATAGGAGAGACCATCTTGCGGCGCAATCATGGCACCGCGCTTGTTGCTGGCGTAGTCGGTTGGCATCGCGTTGTCTCTCGTCCCATGCCCTCGTTTTGCGGATTGATTCTGCCACTGCGCAGGCCCTGCACGCACTAAGGGATACCCGCGTATTGCGCCGCGCCGCCCAGAACGCGGGGGAGCGCGGTTTCGTGAGCGTATCCATTGCCTCACACCTGATCGGATCGGCGTCGCGATGGCGATCTACAGTGACGGGACTCCGATCGGAACGCCTACGCAGCCTCAACAGGTTCGCGGACCGTTGACAGCACTGACCGCGCCACGCACGAGCCAACTACCGGGTCCGCCGCCAGCCATCGAGGCCGAGGATTGGTCGTCCGGGCAACTGGGGCGGGCCTGGGCATCGCGATGCTCGGGACTATTGCCGCATGCAGCCCAGCCGAGACATTCGACGCCTATCAGAAATGGAGCTGGCGAGTCCAGATGCAAGACAACGTCGTGCGCGACGAGGCCGGCGCTGCAACGGGAGACGACAAAGTTCGGTTGCGAAAGCAAGACGATGCATTGGAACAGACCGATGCATACCTCATGTGGATGATCAACATGACGTCGCCCTATTCCTGATACCTGATCACCTGATCACGCCCCAGGAAACCAACAAAAAAAATGCCGCACAGCGATCACGCTGCACGGCATTTTTAGTCTTCGCCCTTCGCTTGTCGTCAGTGCTGCGACGTCCGCATCTTGCGCAGCCGCTGAATGGCCGCCAACTGCGCAACAGCGTAAGCGAGTTCCGCCTGCGCCGTTGCGTACTCCAGGTTCGAGCCCGAGTTCTGCAGTGCTTCTTCCGCACGCTTGCGCGCTTGATCAGCCTTCGCCTCGTCGAGATCCTTGCCCCGGATCGCGGTGTCGGCCAGCACCGTCACGGCGCCCGGCTGCACTTCGAGAATGCCGCCGGCCACGAAGACGAATTCCTCGTCACCGTTTTCGGCCTCGATGCGGACCGCGCCCGGGCGGATGCGCGTGATGAGCGGCGTGTGGCCCGGCAAGATGCCGAGCTCGCCCGCTTCGCCCGGCAGCGCGACAAACTTCGCCTCGCCCGAGAAGATTTGCTCTTCCGCGCTGACGACGTCTACTTTGATGGTTGCCATATCGACTCCAATCCCACAGCTCTCGACCGGAGCCAGTGCAATGCAGTGCATGCACCGGCGCTGGCCCCATGGTACTCAACCCTTACTGGATCTTCTTGGCCTTCTCGAAGGCTTCGTCGATCGTGCCGACCATGTAGAACGCTTGCTCGGGCAGATGATCGCATTCGCCTTCGACGATCATCTTGAAACCGCGAATCGTCTCCTTGAGCGGCACATACTTGCCCGGCGAGCCCGTAAACACTTCCGCCACGTGGAACGGCTGCGACAGGAAACGCTGGATCTTGCGCGCACGGGCCACCGACAGTTTGTCTTCGGGAGACAGCTCGTCCATGCCGAGAATCGCGATGATGTCGCGCAGCTCTTTATAGCGCTGCAGCGTTTGCTGCACGCCGCGCGTGATCGCGTAATGCTCTTCGCCGATCACGTTCGGGTCGATTTGACGCGAGGTCGAATCGAGCGGGTCCACCGCGGGGTAGATACCGAGCGACGCGATGTCACGCGACAGCACGACGGTGGCGTCCAAGTGGCCGAACGTCGTGGCCGGCGACGGGTCCGTCAAGTCATCGGCAGGCACGTACACGGCTTGCACCGACGTGATCGAGCCCGTCTTCGTCGACGTGATGCGCTCTTGCAGCTTGCCCATTTCTTCGGCGAGCGTCGGCTGATAGCCCACTGCCGACGGCATCCGGCCGAGCAGCGCCGACACTTCGGTGCCGGCCAGCGTGAAACGGTAGATGTTGTCGACGAAGAACAGCACGTCGCGGCCTTCGTCGCGGAAGTGCTCGGCCATCGTCAGACCCGTCAATGCCACGCGCAGACGGTTGCCCGGCGGCTCGTTCATCTGGCCGTACACAAGCGCCACCTTGTCGAGCACGTTCGAATCTTTCATCTCGTGGTAGAAGTCGTTCCCTTCACGGGTACGCTCGCCCACGCCCGCGAACACGGAATAACCACCGTGCTCCTTCGCGATGTTGTTGATCAGCTCCATCATGTTGACGGTTTTGCCCACGCCGGCACCACCGAACAGACCCACCTTGCCGCCCTTCGCGAACGGGCAGATCAGGTCGATCACCTTGATGCCGGTTTCGAGCAGTTCCGTCGACGGCGACAACTCGTCGAACGCCGGTGCCTTCTGGTGAATCGAGCGCAGCGTCTCGCCGTTGATCGGACCGGCTTCGTCGATCGGACGGCCTAGCACGTCCATGATCCGGCCGAGCGTCGGCTTGCCGACCGGCACGCTAATCGGCTTGCCCGTGTTCCTGACCATTACGCCGCGGCGCAAGCCGTCGGCCGCTCCAAGACAAATGGTACGCACGACGCCGTCACCCAGCTGTTGCTGGACTTCGAGCGTCAGTTCCGTGCCTTCGAGCACGAGCGCATCGTAGACTCTCGGCATGTGCTCGCGCGGGAATTCCACGTCGATCACCGCGCCGATGCACTGTACGATCTTGCCGTCAACCAAAGCAGTAGTACTCATCGCTTTTCCTTTAGATACTCAATTCTTCACTCGCGCAACGGGCGCAGTTCCGAGCGGCCTGTACACGGCGGTTAGCGCCATGCGCATCGCTCAGCATCAAACCGCGGCGGCACCGCCAACGATTTCCGACAGTTCCTTCGTAATCGCGGCCTGGCGGCTCTTGTTGTACGACAGCTGCAGTTCGTTGATGACGGTCTTCGCGTTATCGGACGCCGCTTTCATCGCTACCATGCGAGCCGATTGCTCCGACGCCATGTTTTCGGCAACGGCCTGGTACACGAGCGCTTCGACATAGCGCACCAGCAACTCGTCGACAACCGCTTGCGGGTCCGGCTCGTAGATGTAGTCCCACGTCGAACTCGGCGTTGTCTTGTCGCCCTCGAAGTGCTCGGCCGCCAGCGGCAGCAACTGCTCGATCACGGGCTCCTGCTTCATCGTATTGATAAAGCGCGTGTATGCGAGATACACCGCCGAGACCTTGCCCTCGGAGTACAGATCGAGCTGCACCTTCACGGCACCGATCAACTTTTCGAGATGCGGCGTATCGCCAAGCTGCACGACGTGCGAGACGACCTTCGCGCCGAACCGGTTCAGGAAGCCAAAGCCCTTGCTGCCGATGGCCGTTGCTTCGACCGTCTGGCCCTTCGCGTCGAGCTCCTTGAACTTTTGCAGCGACGCGCGCAGCACGTTCGTGTTCAAGCCGCCGCACAAGCCCTTGTCGGTCGTGACGAGGATGATGCCGGCCGCCTTCGCACCGTCGTTCGACACCATGAACGGGTGACGATACTCGGGGTTGGCACGACTCATGTGCGCAGCGATATCGCGGACTTTCTCGGCATACGGACGAGCGGAGCGCATACGTTCCTGCGCGCGGCGCATCTTCGATGCGGCCACCATCTCCATCGCCTTGGTGATCTTGCGCGTGTTTTGCACGCTCTTGATCTTGCCGCGGATTTCCTTCATTCCAGCCATTGCTTGCTCCCTTGCCGGGCTGAGTTAGCGCTTTAGCTGTCGGCTACAGTTGGTGCTTTAGCACCTACTGTAGCCCCATGCAAAGCTGCTATTCAGGCCCCATGCACAGCTGATCGAAGCCGCGCGTCGTTCAACTTCCCGCCGCGCGCGGCCTCAAGGTCGTTATGCCTCGCGGATCAATAAGCACCCGACTTCTTGAAGTCCTTCAAGGCGGCATGCAACGCGGCCTCGTCGTCCTTCGACAAGTCTTTCGTGTCTTCGATACGCTTCACCAGGTCAGCATGGCTCGTCTTCAGATATTCGCGCAGACCCTTTTCGAACGGCAGCACCTGCTTCACGTCGATGTCGTCGAGGTAGCCATTGTTCGCGGCGAACAGCGAAACCGCCAGCTCCCACACTTGCAGCGGCAGATACTGCGGCTGCTTGAGCAGTTCCATCACGCGACGGCCGCGTTCGAGCTGCTTGCGGGTCGCTTCGTCGAGGTCCGATGCGAACTGCGCGAAAGCGGCAAGCTCGCGATACTGCGCCAAATCGGTACGGATACCGCCCGAAAGCTTCTTGATGACCTTCGTTTGCGCCGCACCACCCACGCGCGACACCGATACACCCGCGTTGATCGCAGGACGGATACCGGCGTTGAAGAGGTCGGTCTCGAGGAAGATCTGGCCGTCGGTAATCGAGATCACGTTCGTCGGCACGAAGGCGGTCACGTCGCCCGCTTGCGTTTCGATGATGGGCAGCGCCGTCAGCGAGCCGCTCTTGCCCTTCACTTCGCCGTTCGTGAACTTCTCGACATACTCTTCCGACACGCGGGCGGCGCGCTCGAGCAAGCGCGAGTGCAAATAGAAGACATCGCCCGGATACGCTTCGCGGCCCGGCGGGCGGCGCAGCAGCAGCGAGATCTGCCGATATGCCCACGCCTGCTTGGTCAAATCGTCATAAATGATCAGCGCGTCTTGCCCGCGGTCGCGGAAGTATTCGCCCATCGTGCAGCCCGCGTACGGCGCGAGATACTGCATCGCGGCCGATTCCGAGGCCGACGCGGCGACGACGATCGTGTAATCGAGCGCGCCCGTTTCTTCGAGCTTGCGGACCACGTTCACGATCGACGAAGCCTTCTGGCCGATCGCGACGTAAATACAGATCAGGTCCTTGCCTTTTTGGTTGATGATCGCGTCGACGGCCACTGCGGTCTTACCCGTCTGGCGGTCGCCGATGATCAGCTCGCGCTGGCCGCGGCCGATCGGCACCATCGCGTCGATCGATTTCAGACCCGTTTGCACCGGTTGCGACACCGACTTGCGCCAGATCACGCCCGGGGCGATCTTTTCGACCGCATCGGTCATCTTCGCGTTGATCGGGCCCTTGCCGTCGATCGGGTTGCCAAGCGCATCGACCACGCGGCCGATGAGTTCCCGGCCAACCGGCACTTCCAGAATGCGGCCCGTCGTCTTGACGACGTCGCCTTCCGAGATGTGCTCGTATTCACCGAGAATCACGGCGCCGACCGAATCGCGCTCGAGGTTCAGCGCGAGACCGAAGGTGTTGCCCGGAAACTCGAGCATTTCGCCCTGCATCACGTCCGACAGGCCGTGAATGCGCACGATGCCGTCGGTCACGGAGATCACCGTGCCTTGATTGCGAACGTCAGCGCTCGCTTCCAGGCCCGTGATCCGGCTCTTGATCAGCTCGCTGATCTCAGAGGGATTAAGTTGCATTATTCGCTCCTGATATTCAATTCTGTTGCGTGCCGATGGGCAGTTCGCGCGCCGGGTTAAGCGGTGAGCGCAGTCTGCATGCTGGCGAGCCGCGCGCGGACCGAGGTGTCGAGCACTTCATCGCCGACTGTCACACGCACGCCGCCGATCAGCGACGAATCGACTTCGACCGTCGGCTTGAGCTTGCACTTGAATTTGCGTTCGAGACTGGCGACGAGATCGGCGAGCGGCTGGCCTTCGAGCGGGAATGCACTGACGATGAGCGCGTCGGCTGCGCCTTCGCTAGCGTTTTTCAGTTCGTCGAACTGCACGGCGATTTGGGGCAAAAGCGCAAGCCGATGGTTATCGACGAGCATCTGCACAAAATTCTTCGCCTGCGGCGCTTCTTTTTGCGGCGATTTGACCGCCGCAAGCAAAAGCTCGACAACCTGGGCGCGGCTCACCTTCGGGCTCGTGGCGATCGACAGCACTTCGGGCAGATGCGCAACCTGTGCCAGCTCCTGCACAAGAGTGGACCAGGCAGCGACGTCGCCACCCTCGGCTACGCCAAAGAGCGCTTCCGCGTACGGACGGGCGATGGTTGCAAGTTCAGCCATGATCAGAGCTCGGCTTTCAGTTGATTGAGCAATTCGGCGTGAGCCGTTTGATCAATCTCGCGCTTGAGGATTTGCTCGGCGCCCTTCACCGCCAGCGAGGCGACTTCGGAGCGCAGCGTTTCGCGTGCCTTCACCACCTGCTGCTCGGCATCGGCCTTGGCTTGCGCAATGATGCGCGCGGCTTCGGTATGAGCATTGGTCTTGATTTCGTCGGCAACGGACAACGCGCGCTTTTCCGCATCGGCGATGCGCTGCTGGCCATCGCTGCGCGCCAGCGCGAGTTCCTGGTCGGCCCGCTTGTGCGCCGACTCGAGTTCCGTCTTGCCCCTTTCGGCGGCCGCCAGGCCGTCGGCGATCTTCTTCGCGCGTTCGTCGAGTGCGTTGACCAGCGGCGGCCACACGAACTTCATCGTGAACCACGCGAGGATCAGGAACACGACCATTTGCGCAAACAGGGTTGCGTTGAGATTCACGGTGTTTCCTTAAACGTTGCTAATTCGGAAAGTGAAACGGTAAGGCGCTCATCGACATTGCGTTCGATCAGCGCCCAAGATCCGTTTCGCCGCCGCGCCCCAGGCATTCATATGCCGTGGCGCAAACTTCCGAGAAACCTCAGCCTGCCAGCTTCGAGAGCAGCGGGTTCGCGAACGCGAACAGCATCGCCACGCCGACGCCGATCAGGAATGCCGCGTCGATCAGACCAGCCAACAGGAACATCTTCGTTTGGAGCGGGTTCATCAGTTCAGGCTGACGCGCGCAGGCTTCGATGTACTTGCCACCCATCAGGCCAATACCGATACAGGCGCCGATTGCACCCAGGCCGATGATGATGCCGATACCGATGGCGGTCAGACCTTGGATGTTGGCGATGAAAGCTTGCATGATCACTCCTTTGTAAAAGACTTTTTAGAACCGGATTTAGAGAAACGAAAACGAATTCGTAGGTGCACGCTTACAGCTTGGGGCTTAGTGCGAGTCGTGCGCCTGACCGATGTACACGAGCGTCAGCATCATGAAGATGAACGCTTGCAGCAGCACGATCAGGATGTGGAAGACCGCCCAGACACTGCCTGCGATCACGTGGCCGATGAAGCCGAGCACCGTCGTGTCCGCGCCGAAGTTCCAGAGGCTGCCAAGCAACGCGATCAGCAGGAACAGCAACTCGCCCGCGTACATGTTGCCGAACAGCCGCATGCCGAGCGAAACCGTCTTGGCGACAAACTCGATGATGTTCAACGCAAGGTTCGGGATCCACAGCAGCGGGTGCGAACCAAACGGCGCCGAGAGCAGTTCGTGCAAAAAGCCGCCCGGGCCCTTGATCTTGAGGTTGTAATAGATCATCAGCACAAACACGCCGAGCGCGATGCCGATCGTGCCGTTGAGGTCGGCCGTCGGCACGATGCGATGGTGCGAGATGACGCCCGACAGGCCGAGCCAGCCGATGACACGGCCGGGCAGGTCGACCGGGATGAAGTCGAGCGAGTTCATCAGGGCAACCCAGATGAACACGGTCAGCGCAAGCGGCGCGATGAAGGCGCGATTGCCGTGAATCATCGATTTCGATTGATCTTCGACCATCTCGACGAGCATCTCGACCGCGCACTGGAAACGCCCCGGCACGCCCGATGTAGCCTTACGCGCCGCCAATCGCAACAGCACGATGGTAACGACACCGCATACGATCGACCAAAACAGCGTGTCGAGATTCCAGACGTGGATATCGAAAATCGACGTCTGGTGCGAGGTGGAGAAGTTCTGCAAGTGATGCGCAATGTACTCGGACGGGTCCTCGACGCGCGTGCCTTCGCTAGCTGCCATATCGTTAATGCCACCCAAATTGTCGAAAATCTTGTGGCCGACGCATGCCGGCCCCGCGGAAGAAATGCCGCCCCGCGCACGAAACGTGGCGCGCAAGCACGGCCTTCAACCGGCTATTAATGTTCCGTCAGTGCCAAGCAAGCGCCAGCCAGTACGTCTTGAGCGCGACGAGATAGGTCACGAAAAGCGGCAGCCACCGCACGTCGTGATACCAAAACGCGATTGCGACGAACATCGCAACCGTCACCCCCATCTTGAGCGCCTCGCCGACCATCCAGCCGATGATCGACGCGCCTGCGCCCGCTCTTTTCAGACGTGCCGCGAACAATGCGCCCGGCACCCAACCAATCGCCCCCCCCAGGAACGCCGACAGCGCAGCCGCACCCGGTGGCTCGTAAAACAGCCACCAAACCAGCGTTGCAACCAGGGACAAAACCATTTGCGCCATCACAACCCTGAACGGCGTGACGCGCGATGGACGGCTCACCTTCGGACCAAACAGCTTTTCAGCCTCGGCCCGCGTGAGCGGAACGATATTTATATCTTGCTGCTCGGCATCCCACGCATCGTCGAACCTTTCGGTGCGACCCGCCGGCGCGACCTGCGGTACGTTGGAAACGGTATGCGGCGCGCGTGCCTCGTTGTGCCTTGTGTTCGGCTCTCGATCGGCCATCGCCTATCATCCCGGCTATCTACAAAAACGTGTTCCAACTACCCGATATCGATCGCACCAACTACTTCGCCGGTTACTACCCTCGCCGCGATTCGCGCCACTTCTTTCACGACACTTACGGGGTTGCCTCGCGAATAAATCCGGGCGATTGTAAGCGATAGTGGCAGGCGATTCAAGACTTTAGGCCGGACGAAAATCGGCTGCGAAGCGCAGCGCCCGAGCGAGTCATTGCCAGGCAAGGAGCCACGCACCCAACGCACCGCCGACGATCCAAAACGGAATTGAAAGCAGATGAAAGGCGAACCAGATTCGGCGCTCTCCGGCAAGCCTCACTGCAATCAGGTTCGCCAGCGATCCGATCGCAATGCCGAAGCCGCCGACACTGACACCGAAGGCAAGCGCGCGCCAATCGCGCGTGAACTCCGCGAGCATGATGGCCGCCGGAACGTTGCTGATACCCTGCGAGAGCACGGCCCCTGCGACATAAGCGCGCAGTGGCGTGCCGATGTCGATCGCGGCGATGGTCTGTTTTATCGAAGGCAGCGCCGCGGCGCTGCGCAATACGACAAACATCAGGACGAAGATCAGCAGCAACGCCCAGTCGATCTTCAACACCGCCTCGCGCCGCCATACGAGAAAGCCGAGCCCAACGCCGATGAGCCCGATATCGACATGATGCGAGTCGGCCAGCAGCACAAATGCCACGAAGAGCAGCGCCGCCGTCGCAGCATAGGGCTGATCGACGGGCTGCACCGCGGCATCGTGGGATAAATCGAGCCGCCGCGGCTTGAACGAGACGAACGCCAGCGCATACAGCAGCACCATCAAAACGGCGCATAGCGGCAACAGCGCATAGACGAAGCCGCCGAACGAAACCCCGCTCGTCTGCCACAGAAAGAGATTTTGCGGGTTGCCAAGCGGCGTCAGAATCGACCCGGCATTCACCGCAAGCGCGGCGAAAATCGTGAGCCGCGCGACTGGCAACGGCGTCAATTTATTAAGGGACAGAACGAGCGGCACGACGACGAACAGCGCGACGTCGTTAGTCACGAGCATCGACAAGGCGGCGGCGAGGCCGATCAGCAGGCATGCAAGCGCCCGCTCGGAATGGACATGCCGCACGACGCGGTGGGCAAGCCACATCAGAAAACCCGACAGCTCGATTGCCTTGGTCAATATCAGCAAGCCAGCGAGCGTCATGACCGTGGCCCAATCGACGAGCACAGGCAGTGCTCGCCACGGCTGCGGATGCCAGCATTGCAGCGCAATCAGCGCGGCAATCAGGATAGACAACACCGGCTCTTTCGCCACCAGTGCGAACAACTCGCGCGGTGGCCATGCAAACTTGCGCGACGACTCAGCAGCGGTCATGCGCTAACGCTGTTGCCGCGAAGGCGCGCCAAAATGCCTTCTAACGCATCAAGACTGCCGAAGTCGATTTGTAACTGGCCGCGCCCTCGCCGACCCAGTTTGATCTTGACCGCAGCCGCGAGCAGATCGGACAACTCCTCTTCGAGCCGGCGCGTGTCGCGGCCGCCGTCCTCATTGGCTTTCGCTTTCGCCGTCGGCGCGGCTTTCGTCGTGGCGCCAACCAGCCGCTCGGTCTCGCGCACCGACATCCGCTTATTCACGACCTGGTTGGCAAGCGTAATCTGCGTCGCGGAATCCACCGCAAGCAACGCGCGGGCATGTCCCATGTCGAGATCACCGGCGAGCAGCATCGTTTGTACGGGCGCGGCCAGATTCAGTAGCCGCAACAGGTTCGATACGGCGCTGCGCGAGCGGCCGACCGATTCGGCCGCTTGCTCATGAGTGAAATCGAATTCGTCGAGGAGCCGCTGAATGCCCTGCGCTTCTTCAAGCGGATTCAGATCTTCGCGCTGAATATTCTCGATCAACGCCATCGCCGCGGCCGCCTGGTCGGGAACATCTTTGACCAGCACAGGCACCTCGGCAAGCCCGGCCAAATGCGCGGCGCGGAACCGCCGCTCGCCGGCAATGATCTCGTATTTGTCGTTGGGCACAGGGCGCACGAGAATGGGCTGCATCACGCCTTGCGCACGAATACTGGCCGCAAGCTCCTGCAAGCTGCCCTCGTCCATGCGCGTACGCGGCTGATACTTGCCTGCCTGCAAACGCACGAGCGGAAGTACGTGCGGTGCGCCCTCGCTCTTGACCGCCGCCGTGATATCGGGGCTGCCGCCAAGCAGCGCTTCCAAGCCTCGGCCCAATCCCTTCTTCTTCGCTACTGCATTCATTTCGCTTCCTCGATCCGCTTGTGGTCGCACGTCGCCGCTACGCTTACAGCGCGCGCACGCGCTCAATCATTTCCGCACCGAACTGCACGTAGGCCTGCGCTCCGCGAGACGCACGGTCGAACACGACACCCGGCAACCCATAGCTCGGGGCTTCCGCGAGCCGCACATTGCGCGGAATCACGGCATCGAACACCTTGTCGCCAAAATGCTCCTTGAGCTGATCGGAAACCTGCTGCTGCAACGTGATGCGCGGATCGAACATCACGCGCAAAAGGCCGATCACTTTCAAGTCGCGATTCAGGTTGGCGTGCACCTGCTTGATGGTATTGACGAGATCGGAGAGCCCCTCGAGCGCGAAGTATTCGCACTGCATCGGGATGACAACACCATGCGCCGCGCATAGCGCGTTGAGTGTCAGCAGCGAAAGCGCTGGAGGGCAATCGATCAGCACGAAATCGTACTCGTGCGCCACGAGCACGATAGCGTTCTTCAGCTGACGCTCACGGTTCTGAACGGCGACGAGTTCAATTTCCGCACCAGCGAGCTCACGATTCGCCGGCACGACATCGTAGGCTACGGCCTCGGATTTAACGCGCGCTTCGGCGACGGAAACGCCGTCGACAAGCACTTGATAGACCGTGCTTTCGCATTTCGCCTTATCGATGCCGCTGCCCATCGTCGCGTTGCCTTGCGGATCGAGATCGATCAGCAGCACGCGCTGCCCCTGCGATGCGAGACTCGCGGCCAGGTTGACCGCTGTCGTTGTCTTGCCGACTCCGCCCTTCTGATTCGCGACGCAGAAGATTTTTGCCATCGTGTGTTAGATCCTAACCTACTGCTTTTACAGGGTTTTATAGCTCGACGGGATCGGCGACGATCTCGATCAAGTGCCGCTTCGCATCGAGCGACGGTACCGACAACGGGATCACCCGCGCGACACGTGCGCCAGCCGGTAGCCGCGCCATCTCGGCATCGGGGTACACGCCTTTCATCGCCCACATCGATCCGCGCTCGCTGACCAAGCGCCGCGCAAGTGTAACGAAATCGGAGAGTTCTGCGAATGCGCGAGAGACGATTGCGTCGAACTTTCCTGGCACATCGACCCCGGGACGCAACGTTTCGACATGCCCCGTTACGACCGACAGATTGTCGAGCTTGAGTTCCGACTTCGCTTGAGCCTGAAAAGCCGTCTTCTTCTGAACGATGTCATTCAGTGTGACCGCGCGCGTCGGCATAACGATCGCCAGCACGATTCCCGGCAGACCGCCGCCCGAGCCAACGTCGAGAATCGACGCAGGCTCGCTCGCAGCCAGGTGCGGCACGATGGACAACGAATCGAGCACGTGCTGAATCAGCATTTGCCGCGGGTCACGAATCGCCGTCAGGTTATAGACAGCGTTCCACTTGGCTAGCAATGCCACGTAATCGATCAACAAAGCCGATTGGGTGTCCGACAGCGCCACCCCGAGTTCGCGCGCGCCGGCTTCCAGCAATGGGTGTAATGCGTTTCGATCCAGCCCGCGCTCAGAACTCATGCGTGACGACGTCATCGCGTAACCGGCGCCGCATCTGCGCCGCGCTCGTCGTCATTTGGCGCCGGCACACTTCGGCGGCCCAGTCCTTTCTTGAGATGCACCATCAGCAACGAAATGGCAGCGGGTGTCATGCCTGAAATGCGTGAGGCCTGCCCTATCGTTTCAGGGCGGAATTGATCGAGTTTCTGCCGCGCCTCGAACGAAAGCCCCCGCACCGACATGTAATCGAGCCCTTCCGGCAACCGCGTGCTCTCATTGGTTTCATTACGTTCGATCTCGCCTGCTTGCCGCTCGATGTAGCCCTGATACTTGATGCCAATCTCGATCTGCTCTTTGATCTGATCAAGCAACACCGCGTCATCCGCCAATGCTTCGGCCGGCCCGCAATCGCCCCCACGCAACGCACAAATTCCGTCGTAGGTCACCCCTGGGCGACGCAGCAAATCCGCGAGACTGTATTCATGCTCAACCGGCTTGCCGAGTAGCGCAGTCGCCTCCTCGGCGGGCAACGT
This sequence comes from Trinickia sp. LjRoot230, assembly GCF_964253315.1. Classification (NCBI taxonomy): domain Bacteria; kingdom Pseudomonadati; phylum Pseudomonadota; class Betaproteobacteria; order Burkholderiales; family Burkholderiaceae; genus Trinickia; species Trinickia sp. LjRoot230. The sequence goes on along the minus strand of NZ_CAXUQX020000001.1, from coordinate 4,178,129 downwards.
CTTCGGATTGACCCACGTTGTGCGCAGCCGCTCTGTTTCACGTGAAACAGCGTCGCGCTTACGGCAGAAGGCATCCCAGCGTGCGTCGTCCACAACACCCAATTCGCGGCCTATCTCGGTCAGACGCATGTCAGCGTTGTCTTCTCGCAGGCTCAAACGATATTCCGCACGACTAGTGAACATCCGGTAAGGCTCCGACACGCCTCGGGTCACGAGATCGTCCACAAGCACGCCAAGATACGCTTGGTCGCGGCGCGGACACCAAGCCTCTTTCTGCTGGGCATAGCGGCCAGCGTTAATGCCGGCCAGCAAACCCTGCGCCGCCGCTTCTTCATAACCTGTCGTGCCGTTAATCTGGCCGGCGAAGAACAAGCCATGAATTGCCTTCGTCTCTAACGATGCCTTTAAGCCCCGTGGATCAAAATAGTCGTATTCGATCGCATAGCCCGGACGCAAGATGTGGGCGTTTTCAAGCCCTCGCATCGAATGAACAAGGTCAAGCTGTACGTCGAACGGCAAACTCGTCGAAATGCCATTCGGATAGAACTCGTTCGTCGTCAGGCCCTCGGGCTCAAGAAAGATCTGATGCGACGTCTTTGACGCGAACCGATGAATTTTGTCTTCGATCGACGGGCAATATCGCGGCCCTACGCCTTCGATAACACCCGTATACATCGGGGAACGATCCAGCCCACCGCGGATGATGTCGTGTGTGCGCTCATTCGTATGCGTGATCCAGCACGGCACCTGTCGGGGGTGCTGCTCTACTCGCCCGAGAAAAGAAAATACCGGAATGGGATCGAGATCTCCGGGCTGCACTTCGAGCGCCGAAAAATCGATAGTCCGCCCATCGATGCGCGGTGGCGTACCGGTTTTGAGCCGCCCCTGCGGCAACTTCAATTCTTTTAAGCGCGCAGACAGCGACACCGCTGCGGGGTCGCCAGCGCGCCCTCCCGTGTAGTTGTTGAGGCCAACATGGATCTTCCCGTCGAGGAACGTTCCAGCTGTGAGTACCACCGCCTGTGACCGAAAACGGATGCCAACTTGAGTAATCGCGCCGACCACACGGTCGCCTTCCACGATCAGATCCTCTACGGCCTGTTGAAACAGCTGTAGATTCGGCTGATTCTCAAGCCGATGACGAATCGCTTGCTTATATAGCAGACGGTCGGCCTGTGCGCGCGTCGCACGGACGGCTGGCCCTTTCGACGAATTGAGAATGCGGAATTGAATGCCGCCCTCGTCCGTCGCCGCCGCCATGGCTCCGCCTAGCGCGTCGACTTCCTTGACCAGATGGCCCTTGCCGATGCCGCCAATGGACGGATTACAGCTCATTTGTCCGAGCGTTTCGATGTTGTGCGTCAACAGCAGCGTTTTGGCACCCATGCGGGCAGCGGCCAGCGCTGCCTCGGTGCCGGCGTGGCCACCACCGACCACAATGACGTCAAACTCTATGGGATAAAGCATTGGGATCCCGCCAACGCGGATGCGTGCGGGCCTGTCGAGAAAAAAAGGATATGCGCGAAATTATAACGGGTTCGCCGTACCGCGACCGCCCGTTAAATGGCTAACGAGTTGTTTCACGTGAAACCATCGCAGCTGCACCCGCGTAAACCTGCAAACGCAACCCAAGCGTTGCCTCAAATCGTTTTCCCAGCCAACCCCAGATACGTCTCGATCACCTGCGGATTACCTGCCAAGGCCTCGGCCGCTCCTTCCAGCGCCAACTCCCCTGTCTCCAGTACGTATCCGTAGTCCGAAATCTGCAATGCAGCGCGCGCGTTTTGCTCGATAAGCAGCGTTGTCACGCCGGTACCCTTAAGCGCGCTGATGACGTGGAAGATTTCTTTGACGATCAAGGGTGCGAGCCCGAGACTCGGCTCGTCCAGCATCAAAAGATCTGGCTTGCCCATTAACGCTCGTCCGAGTGCGAGCATCTGGCGTTCGCCGCCTGAAAGCGTCCCGGCAGCCTGCTTGCGCCTTTCCTTCAACCTCGGAAAAAGCTCGAAGACGGGCTCGAGCTGATCGAGGAAGTCGCGTTCCCCCGCTTGCTTGCGCCGATACGCTCCCAACAGCAGGTTGTCATCTACCGACATCGTAGAAAAAAGCTCGCGTTTCTCCGGAACGAGGCAAATACCAAGCGCGACGCGCGCCTCCACCGGCAGCAGCTCGATTTCCTCGTTGCGATACCGGACCGTTCCGTTGGCATGGCCGGTCGTCGGCAATGCACCCATGACTGCATTGAGCAAGGTCGATTTGCCGGCCCCGTTCGGACCAATCACACTGACGATCTGCCCGGGCCGCACCTCCATCGATATCTGATGGAGCGCCTCTACTTTTCCATAGCGCACAGACAAATTTGATACCGTCAAAATCGGCTCAATCATCGCTAGGGTCATCTCATTCCACCCCGCCAAGATAGGCTTCGAGCACCGCAGGATGGTTTTGCACTTCCCGCGGCAAGCCCTCTGCGATACGCGCGCCGAAGTCCATCACCACGAGCCGGTCGGCGAGATTCATCACGAAGTCCATATCGTGCTCGACGAGCAGCACACTCATGCCCTCCGCTTTCAGCTTGCGCAGCAATTCGGCCAATTGCAGCTTTTCCTGCAACCTCAACCCGGCTGCCGGCTCATCGAGCAGCAGCAACGTCGGGTCACAGCACAATGCACGAGCAATCTCGAGCGTCCGTTGTTGACCCAGCGCCAAACTGCCCGCCTCGTCGTACATATGAGCCTCGAGCCCGACACGGCGTATCTGCCGCGCCGCCTCGGCCATCAGCCCACGCTCTTCCGCGGCGTTAAGCCGGACGATGCTGCGCCACACGCCCGCTGCGCCGCGCAAATGACCACCGATCGCAACGTTCTCGAGTACCGTCATCCCTGGCAGCAGCTTCACATGCTGGAAGGTGCGACCAATGCCGCGTTGCACTATTTCACGTGAAGGGAGCATGTCGATACGTTCGCCGGCGAAATGGATCGTGCCATGCGTCGCCTTGAGCACGCCGCTCACCAAGTTGAAGGTGGTCGATTTCCCGGCACCATTGGGCCCAATTAAGCCGACGATTTCTGCCGCACGAACCTCGAAGCTCACATCATTGACGGCGACGAGGCCGCCGAATGTTTTGCGCGCGCGGTCTACCACGAGCAAAACTTCACCCGGCGCGCTTTTTGTGCGTTGCGGCAAAATCTGCACCCGATCCGGCACATGCGCCACCGGGCTCTTCGGAAAGAAACGTACAACGAGCGGCCAGACACCTTCCCGTGCGTAGTGCAAGAGCAACACCATCGCGATACCGAAAACGATCACTTCAAAGTTGCCGCTTTGACCCAAGACCATCGGCAGGAACGTCTGCAAATAATCTTGGACAACGGTGAGGATGGCCGCACCGACAATCGCACCCCATACATGCGCGACACCACCCACCACCGCCATGAACAAATACTCGATTCCATGATTGAGCCCGAACGGCGTAGGATTCACGGCGCGCTGCAAATGCGCGTATAGAAAGCCCGATATCGCGGCTAGCACAGCCGAATAAACAAAGATCACCACGCGCAGCCACGCCGTGTCCACGCCCATGGACTCGGCCATTACGCGTGCGCCGCGCAACGCGCGTATCGCCCGCCCCGGCCGACTGTTGAGCAGGTTCTGCACGGAAATAACGGCTGCCAGCACGACGATCCAAATCAAGTAGTAGATGTGGCGCCCAGAGGCGAGCGAAAAGCCAAAGAACGACAGCGCAGGGATGCCGTTGATCCCATCGTACTTTCCGAGCCATTCGAGGTTGCCGAACAGGTAGTAGAGCGAAAGCCCCCAGGCGATCGTACCGAGCGGCAGGAAGTGCCCTGACAGGCGCATGGTGACCGCCCCGATCAACAGTGCGACCACCACCGTCAGTGCAATGCCGACGGCCAGCGCAACCCATGGAGATACGCCGAACCGCGTCGTGAGATACGCGCTCGCGTAAGCGCCGACACCAACAAACGCAGCCTGGCCAAAGCTTGTCATTCCGCCAATGCCCGTCAACAACACCAGGCCGATCGCTACGATCGAGTAAAGCCCGATGTAATTGAGCAGCGTGATCCAGTACTCGGGCACGTGTACGGGTGCGGGCAATAGCGGTAGCGCGAAGACGACGATAAGCAAGGCCCACGTCATGTTGGCGGACGCCATCGCAGGTAGAAACGAACGCTTCAAGAGCTCACTCCTCCTCGTCTTCGACGTGCGGGCTCGCAAAACTGCGCCAGAGCAGTACCGGAATGATGAGCGTGAAGACGATGACTTCCTTATAGGCGCTCGCCCAGAACGACGAATACGATTCGAGCAGACCCACGAGCACCGAGCCGGCCGCTGCGAGCGGATAGCTGACGAGGCCGCCGATAATCGCGCCGACGAAGCCCTTCAATCCGATCAGAAACCCCGAGTCGTAATAGATCGTCGTCAGCGGCGCGACGAGCACGCCCGAGAGCGCACCGAGCGCTGCGGCCAGCGTGAACGCGAGCCGCCCGGCTTGTGCCGTGCCGATGCCGACGAGCCGCGCGCCAAGCCGGTTCACCGATGTCGCGCGCAGCGCCTTGCCCTGCATCGAGCGGTCGAAATACAGATAGAGCGCGGCGATCAATACAAGCGCCGTGACAATCACCCAAAGACTTTGCCCCGTCATCGAAAAACTGCCGATGGTTAATGTCGAATCCGAAAACGGTGTCGTGCGGGAGCCTTCGGCGCCAAACATCAGAAGACCCAGCCCGACCATCGCGAAATGCACGGCAACGGCGACAATCAGCAGCAACAGCGTCGTGGCTTCGGCGATCGGCTCATAGGCGAGCCGATACACAAAAGGCCCCATCGGCACGACGATCAACAGCGTCAACGCCACTTGCGCAAGCATCGGCAACGATCGAACGCTGAAGTGTGCGGCGAGCAAGTACACCGCGAGCGGAAACAGCAGATAGCGCCCGATCAGCAGCGCGAGCGTGCGAGGCCACCCGCGCCGCCGTTCGGCATGACGCACGAGCCCAGCAGTATCGGCGACGAGGCAGGCGGCACCGAGCGCCATCAGCAAAACCGCGGTGGGCGGCAGCTTGTTCGCCTGCAGCATGGCGAGCGTCAGCGCGCCATACGAAACGAACTCGCCCTGCGGAATGAAGATCACGCGTGTTACCGAAAAAACGAGGACGAGCGCGAGCGCCAACAGCGCATAAACGGCGCCGGTCGTCACGCCATCTTGCGCGAGAATGGCGGCGATCGAAAAATCCATGCTTAGTTGTCCTACAGATCGTGACAGCGCTTATTCGCCGACCACCTTCCACTTGCCGCCAGTGACCTGCACGATCACGCGGGCGCGCTTGTCGAAACCGTTGTGATCGATGGCCGTCATATTCATGATGCCGTGCGAGACCGGCAGATCCTTGAGGTTTTCGAGTGCGCCGCGCAACGCCACGCGAAACGCTTCCGTTCCGGGCTGCGCCTTCTCGAGCGCAACCGGAATCGCCTTTTGCAGCATCTGCCCAGCATCCCACGCGTGCCCGCCGAACGCGACGACGGAACCTGCTCCGTACTTGGCCTCATAGGCCGTCTTATAAGCGAGTGCCGACTTCTTGACGGGGTTCGAATCGAGCAATTGCTCGGCCACGACGATCGGACCCACCGGCAGCAACTCCCCTTCGCAGCCCTTGCCGCATACGCGCAGGAAATCGTTGTTGGCCACGCCGTGCGTTTGATAGACCTTGCCTGCATAGCCGCGTGACTTGAGTTCCTTGGCCGGCAGCGCCGCGGGCGTCCCCGAGGCCGCGATCAGCACCGCATCGGGCTTCACGCCCATCGTCTTCAACACCTGGCCCGTCACCGACGTATCGGTTCGCACATAGCGTTCGTCGCTGACGAGCGTCAGGCCGTGCGCCTGCGCCGCCTTGAGAAACGCCTGATGCCAGCTTTCGCCGTAGGCGTCGGTAAAGCCGATGAAGCCGACTGTCTTCACGCCGTGCGATTTCATGTAGCCGGCAATTGCGTCGGCCATCAGGCTATCGTTCTGCGGCGTCTTGAATGCCCAACTGCGCTTGGCGTCGACGGGCTGCACGATATGCGCCGATGCGGCCATCGAGATCATCGGCGTCTTGGCCTGAGAGACAACGTCGAGCATCGCCATCGAGTTCGGTGTAATCGTCGAGCCGACGATCACATCGACGTGGTCCTCGTCGATCAGCTTATGTGTGTCTTGTACGGCTTTGGTCGTATCGGACGCATCGTCGAGCACGATGTACTGCACGCTGCTGCCGCCGATGGTCTTCGGCAACAGCTCGATGGTGTTTTTCTCGGGGATGCCCAGCGATGCGGCCGGCCCGGTGGCGGAGAGCACCACACCCACTTTCACCTGCGCGAAAGCCGCGCTTGCGCCACAAATCAACGCCACCGCGGCGCTGTTACCTATCCAACGTAGCCAATGCTTCATCGTCATTGCTTGTCTCCACGCGCTTTATGCCAAGCGCATTGTTATAGCCGATATCAGCGCGCCGGCGAATGATTCGGACTCCGAACTAATCGCGCGCATCGATGATCGGAACCATCGGAAAAAAGAAGGTGTACGCGCGAATTGAACGAAGCAATGGGCGCGCAAAGAAAGAACCGAGCCGAACAGCCGGAAATATTAAACGAAAGACGGGAAGTGAGAGGTAAAACGCAAAGGCCGATACCGCACGAGGACGGCATGGTGCAGGTAGTTTGCCGAGCGCTCTGCATGGGACGGCAGCAACCGCTGAAGCGATAACTGCCGTCGACCGCTCTGCGTGGGGCCGCAGTAACCGCTAAAGCGGTAACTGCGGCCGACAAAAATAAAAAGCGCTGTTGGAGTCCCTCCAACAGCGCTTTCGTCCGGGCACTGAATGCCTCGTTTGTCTCCTCGTTCTCCACCTGCAAATTCGGTGCATCAGAACTGGAACGAAGATTAAACGCCCTCGCTTGTGGCGACAACCTAGCACTTTCCCTAGTGGTGCATACACGCACGGAATTAGCGCATCAATGCTACGCGCGCAGCATCCGCGCACGCGCCACGATCTCGCCAACAATGCCCCGCCGGAATGCAAGCACACATGCGATGAAGATCAAACCCACTACGATCGTCGTCGATTCGCCAAGCGTGTTGAACCACCGGATTTTCGTCAATGAAGCAAGCGCAGCACCAATGTCGCCAAGACGATCTTCGAGCGTGACGATCAGCGCTGCGCCGAGAATCGGCCCGAACAACGTACCCATGCCGCCTACGAGCGTCATCAGGACGACGAGACCCGACATCGTCCAGTAGGCATCCCCCAACGTCTCGAAGCCGAGCACGAGCACTTTCAGCGAACCCGCCAGTCCGGCGAGCCCAGCGGAGAGGATGAATGCCAGCAACTTGAAGCGATCGGTATCGTAGCCGAGCGAGATGGCCCGCGGCTCGTTCTCGCGAATCGCCGTCATCACCTGCCCGAACGGAGAATGAATGATGCGCACGATCAACGCGAACGCGAGCGCAACGCCGACGAGCACGACATAGTAAAGCGCAAGATCAGACGATAAATCGACGAAGCCGAAGAGCGTGCCGCGCGGCACGCCTTGCAATCCATCCTCGCCATGAGTGAACGGCGTTTGCAGATAGATGAAGTAGATCATCTGTGCGAACGCGAGCGTCACCATCGCAAAGTAGATGCCCTGGCGCCGGATCGCGAACAAGCCGACGACAGCCCCAAGCAGCGTCGCTGCCACGGTGCCGGCAAGCACGCCGAGCAACGGCGAGAACCCGAGCGACTGAATCGTGAAGCCGGTGGCATAGCCCGCCGTCGCGAGAAACATCGCATGGCCGAACGACAAAAGCCCCGTGTAGCCGATGAGCAGATTGAAGGCTGCCGCGAAAAGCGCGAAGCAGAGCACCTTCATGACGAACACGGGATACGCGCCGAGCCACGGCGCGAGCAAAAGCCCTGCAAACAGGAGACCGTAAAGCGCTTTCCTTTGCATCACCGCTCCTTGCCGAAAAGACCTGCGGGGCGCACGAGCAGCACGAGCGCCATGATGACGAAGACGACGGTGGCTGAGCCTTGCGGATAAAACACGCGCGTCAAGCCTTCGACGATGCCGAGCATCAGGCCCGTCAAGATCGAGCCCATAATCGAGCCCATCCCGCCGATCACGACAACCGCGAACACGGTGATGATCATCGACTGCCCCATCAGCGGCGAGACCTGGATGACGGGGGCCGCGAGCACACCGGCGAACGCCGCGAGTGCCACGCCGAAACCGTAGGTCAGCGTGATCATCAGCGGCACGTTCACGCCGAATGCTTCGACGAGCTTGGGGTTCTCCGTGCCGGCACGCAGGTAAGCGCCAATGCGTGTCTTCTCGATCACGAACCAGGTGGCGAAGCACACCATGAGCGAGGCCACGACGACCCAGGCACGATAGTTCGGCAGATACATGAAGCCGAGATTGGTTGCGCCCGCAAGCAGTTCGGGCACATCGTAAGGCTGGCCCGACGAGCCGTAGATCGACCGAAACACGCCTTCGACAACAAGCGTGAGGCCGAACGTCAGCAACAGGCCGTAGAGATGATCGAGCCGATAGAGCCAGCGCAGCATCGTGCGCTCGATCAGCACGCCGAACGCGCCGACGACGAGCGGCGCGAGCACAAGCATCGCCCAGTACGGCAGGCCCAGATAGGTGAACCCCATCCAGGCGAGCATCGCGCCGAGCATGAACAACGCGCCGTGCGCGAAGTTGATGACGTTGAGCATGCCGAAGATGACGGCCAGCCCAAGACTCAGGATCGCGTAGAACGATCCGTTGACGAGCCCGAGCAGAAGCTGGCTCAGCATCGCGGGCAACGGAATGCCGAAGATATCCATTGGATCAGCCGTAAGAATAAAAAACCGCTGGCCGGAGTGAGCGCTTCATCGCCCACTCCGGCCCCGCTTCGCATCACCAACCGGTTACTTCCACAGCTTGCAACGCGTTTCCGCTTTCTTCGTGAAGGCCTCGTCGCCAGCGATCGTCGACACCAGCTTGTAGTAGTCCCACGGCTTTTTCGAATCGGCCTTCGACTTGACCTGATAGAGGTACATGTCATGAATCATGCTGCCGTCGTCGCGGATCGTGCCCTTCGCATAGAAGTCGTTGACGCCCGCCTTTTTCATCTGCGCGAGCACCTTCTCCGCGTCGGTCGAGCCCACCGCTTTCACCGCGTTCAGGTAGTTCATCGTCGACGAGTAATCGGCCGCCTGCAAACTCGACGGCATCTTTTTCGTTTTCTCGAAGTACCGTTGCGCCCATTTGCGCGACGCCTCGTTCTGGTCCCAGTACCAGCTGTCCGTCAGCATTAGCCCTTGCGCCGTATCGAGCCCCACACTGTGGACGTCGTCGATGAACATCAGCAGTGCCGCGATTTTCATCGTCTTCCCAATGCCGAACTCCTTGGCTGCCTTGAGCGAGTTCACTGTATCGCCGCCCGCGTTGGCAAGGCCGAGAATCTGTGCCTTCGACGCTTGCGCCTGCAGCAGGAACGACGAGAAATCGGAAGTCGATAGCGGATGGAACGCATGCCCCAGTACCTTGCCGCCGAGCGCTTCGACAACCTCTGAAGTGTTCTTGTCGAGCGACTTGCCGAACGCATAGTCGGCGGTCAGGAAGTACCACGTCTTGCCGCCACTCTTGACGATCGCGGAACCGGTGCCTCTCGCAAGCGCTGTGGTGTCGTACGCGTAATGGATGGTGTAAGGCATGCACTGTTCGTTCGTCAGCGCATCGGTGCCCGCGCCGATCGAAATGAATAACTTCTTCTTTTCACTTGCCACGCCGTTCATCGAAAGGGCGGTCGCGGAGTTGGTGCCGCCGATCAGCAAGTCCAGGCCCCTGGTGTCTATCCATTGGCGCGCCGTCGAGGCGGCGATATCGGCCTTGTTTTGGTGATCCGCCTGGAGCACGGTGATCGGCTTGCCGTTCACCTTGCCGCCAAAGTCGGCAACGGCCATTTGGATCGCCGTCAAACCACCCTTGCCGTCGATGTCCGCGTAAAGGCCTGACATGTCCGTGACGAACCCGATCGTGACCGCGCTTTCGTCAGCCATTGCCTGATGTGCGGGCAGCACGGCGGCGAATGCGGCGCCTGTCATGGCGAGCGTGCGGGCCACGCGCGCGAGCAACTTCGTTCTCATTGGAATCTCCTTGTTTGCGTTATGGTTGTGCGTCCAACTTGTTACTTGTTGATAGTTGATCGGTGGGACCGAACGGCGGCAAGACCAACGGCCGTCACACGCCCAGCAGATCGTGCAGCACCGGCATCTTGCTCTCGAGCTGGCTCGCGTCGAAATGCTCGACGATGCGCCCATGCTCCATGACATAGAAACGATCGGCGAGCGGCGCCGCGAAGCGGAAGTTCTGCTCGACCATGACGATGGTATAACCGCGCGCCTTGAGCGTCAGGATCATGCGCGCCAATGTCTGCACGATGACGGGCGCCAACCCTTCCGAAATCTCATCGAGCAGCAGCAGGTTCGCGCCGGTGCGCAAGATACGCGCGACCGCCAGCATCTGCTGCTCGCCGCCCGATAAGCGCGTGCCCTGACTCATGCGCCGTTCGTGCAGGTTCGGAAACATCGAATAGATCTCGTCGAGCGACATGGCGTTGTTCGATGCGCCCACCATCGGCGGCAAAATCAGGTTCTCCTCGCAAGACAAACTCGAGAAGATGCCTCGCTCCTCGGGGCAATAGCCGATGCCGCAATGCGCGATCTTGTGGGTCGGCAGCGCGATCGTCTCGCGCTCGCCGATGCGCACAGAGCCCATGCGGCGGCCCGTGAGGCCCATCACCGCGCGCAGTGTCGTGGTCCGTCCGGCGCCGTTGCGTCCAAGCAGCGTGACGACCTCGCCGCGGTTCACGCGCAAATCCACGCCATGCAGAATGTGTGATTCGCCGTACCAAGCCTGCAGCCCGCTGATCGTGAGCGCCGGCGTGCCGGCGGACACCTCGGCCATGCCCGCGTTCTCGTCCAGGGTGCCGTGCTCCGTGTGGTTCATCCGTGCGCCCCCGTCAGTGCCGCCTCGGTGCTGCCCATATAAGCCTGCATCACCAGCGGGTTTTTCGACACCTCCGCATAGCTGCCTTCGGCGAGCACCTCGCCGCGCTGCAAAACGGTAATCGTGTCGGAAATGCCCGCTATTACATTCATGTTGTGCTCCACCATCAGAATGGTGCGGCCTGCCGAAACTTGCTTGATCAGCGCAGTCACGCGGTCGACGTCTTCGTGGCCCATGCCTTGAGTCGGCTCGTCAAGCAGCATGAGTTCGGGCTCCATCGCAAGTGTGGTCGCAATCTCGAGCGCGCGCTTGCGACCGTACGACAATTCGACCGTCGGCGTATCGGCGAAATCGGTCAGGCCGACCTGGTCCAGCAATTCGCGGGCACGCTCGTCGAGCTCGTTTAACGTACGCTCGCTGCGCCAGAAAAAATACGAGGACCCGAGGGCGCGCTGCAGGCCGACGCGCACGTTGTGCAGCACGCTCAGATGCGGGAAGACGGCTGAAATCTGGAACGACCGGATGATGCCTCGTCGCGCGATCTGCGCGGGCCGCTCGCGCGTGATATCGATATTGTTGAAAACGATTTGCCCCGCGCTCGGCTCGAGGAACTTCGTGAGCAGATTGAAGCAGGTGGTCTTACCTGCGCCGTTCGGGCCGATCAGCGCATGGATCGAGCCGCGACGCACGCGCAAGTTCACCCCGTTGACGGCCGTGAACCCCTTGAACTCCTTGGTCAAGCCGCGCGTTTCTAAAATCGTGTCGCCGAGCATCATGTCCCCTTCCATGCGAAGTCAGACGAAGCACCGCATTTGAAGCGCGCCCCGTCGGCGCGTCGCATTGGAACGGAGCGTCGATGTCGATCGTCGCCCCGCCGCTTTGGCATGGTGCATCATCGCGGGGAGGTCAACCCCGCACCCATGCGGCACCGCGCATTGTCTCGCCAATGATGCAGCGCAATCATCGGGATTTGCACTTAGGTTTGTTTACGTAATCGGCGGCTGGTTCACGTGCGCGCAATGGGCGATTGCGCTTGGGGCTTTCGGATGGGGTATGTAGTTGTCAGCTAAGGCGGATGAGGCTTTGGCGGCCGACGCCGAGGTGGAACGCGGAGACGACTGGCGCGCCGAGATCAGCATCGGCATGCTCGGGCGCGGCCTCACATCGACGTCGGGGGAAACGCTTGTTGCCAAGCGTCGACAGTTTCGTGGGATGCGAGTTCGTCGGCACCAAGCCTTTGCAGCCGCGCGAAAGCCTCCGTGCTCTCGCTCGATCGGGGACGCAGCCGCTCCGCCAATTCCTGCAAGCCTCTTAGCGACTCAAAGCGAAACGCCATCGGCACCCCCTCCAATCCGCCGGCAAGCAGATTGAATCGGCCGGACAGGCTGTCAGCACCGGACAGGCCGCTGGCCAGTTTCGTGAGATCCACCAGCTCGTTCGCTCGCTCGCGGTCATCGGGGATGGCCATCGTGATCGGGTACATGTGATCGAAGATCTGCTCGCAGTACACCTGCTGCCAACGCTTCGCAGGGGGAACAGCGTCGACGTTCACCCCTGCCAGCATGTCGAAGTGGTACACATGATCGCCATTTTTCTTGGGGAGGAAATCATCGACAGTCATGCTTGCGCTGGCGTCGATCCTCGACAGTGCGCGGCCAAGCAATTCCGCGGTGGATGTCGAAGGAAGCGATGCGATAAACGGCAATATGTCGTGCCTGAACAGCGGGCCGAAATCGAAGTGGGCACGGTCTGCCGCATCGAGCATGGTTTCGGCGAGCGGTGCCTTGGTCTCGGGATCCAACGAGCTGATTGCTCCTAGCAGCAGCTTGATGCCGATCCGCGCCTGCTCTGGACTCAACGTCATCAGCCCTCGCCACGCCCGGTCGAAAAGGAACAGCCGCCGACTTTCCGGCAGACGCGCACTGTGGCAGCTTGCCATCAAACCGTAGAGCTGCCCTCGCGACGATGCGGGTAGCTGCTCTATGCACTCGATTAGTTCATTGACAAGCCGCTCGCCAACGACCAGATCGGCGAACGCGATCAAGCGCGCGAACCTGTCAAGAATGTCGGCGTAACAGCGGCCGTCGATCTCGCCGTCTTCCCAAGCGGCCCGTGCGCAAGCGAGCGCGTCCGCGCGTGGCTGGATCGCGTTGCGCGGCAGGCGAGACGCGGCATCGGCCAGCGTCACGAGCAGCTCGCGTTGCATCTCTGGATGCATGCGTACTCTTTCCAGGATGGCGTCCCATGCCGCCCGCAGCGCGAGCGGCGCGCGGCTGAGGTATGGCGCAGCGCGCATAAGCCCGGCGAGCCGCTCCCGTTGCTGCTCGCCGGACATTGTGTCGACAAGTTCCAACATGGCACCGAATACCAATGCCTGCGTCTGAGTATCCTCTGGATCGATGACCAGTAGCGTGCGCCTTCTTGCCACGTCCTCATCCAAGCGGGCCAATTGGTCGCTTGTGTAACGCCCCTTGCCGCCGTCAAGCCCGTCGAACACTTCTAGATCGTGGGAGCGAGCACCGACCGATACAGCAGCCGAGCGCGCGTGGTTGGCAAGCATCTCAGCGTAATCGTCGTTCTCGAACACACCGTTTCGCCAAGCAGCCCGTTCGCTAGCCAGCATCCCGGCGGACACGGGGTCAATATCCAACATGTCAAGAATGTCGCGAAATGCCGCTTCCAGTTCTGCAGCGTCGCTTGTTTGGAGCGCCTCGGGCATGCGTCGGGCGAAGCGGGCGAACAGTTCCGACCGGGGATCGTCCGTTCGCTGGAAACGGGGGTCCTGAAGATAGCGCTCGACGATCTGTTCCGGAGCAGATGCCGCCTCTTGTACGGGCGCCATGTTCGCCGCTGCACGGCGCGCTCGTGATTCCTCGCGCGATTTTGACGGTAACGATGCCAGACGACGCAGGCCACCGAGCGCGGCAGCAAACGGGCTGCGGTGAAGGGGCTCCAGCGCGCCATTGTCAGCGGCGCGCGTCGGTTCGTTGGCGGTTCGCGCCGCATCGGGCGTCGCCGGAGACGACTGCTCACCGCCGCGCTCGTGCGGCGAGCGCGGACCCGTTGAACCGATTCCATTTCCCATGAGAGGCCTCCGCTCGTTCTGACAGCGTGGACTCTAACGGGTAGGCAACCGCAAGCAATGAGCATTCACGAAGCAAGCGCCACGGCACCGAAACGCATGTTATCGCCGGTAAAAACGCATCCAATCAAGCGGCCGCAACCGTCGCCGCATCCGGGCTTGCCGACGCTCCTACCGCGCCCGCACGCCGGTCCGCGCGAATCATGTCACTCGCGCGCTCGGCAATCATCAGCGTGGGCGAATTCGTGTTGCCCGAGGTGATCGTCGGCATCACCGAGGCATCGACTACCCGCAGCCCCGTCACGCCCATCACGCGCAGCCGCGCATCGACGACTGCGCCGGGATCATTGGCTACACCCATACGACAAGTGCCGACCGGATGAAAGATGGTCGTGCCGACGGCGCCCGCCGCTTTGACGAGTTCTTCCTCGGTCTGAAATTCGACGCCAGGAAGAATCTCCTGCGGCGCATAGCGTGCCAATGCGGGAGAAGCCACGATGCGCCGTGTAAGCCGCAGTGCGTTGGCGGCCGCACGGCGGTCATAATCGGTCGACAGATAGTTCGGTGCGATCAGCGGCGGCGCCTTCGAGTCGGGCGACTCGATGTGAATGCTGCCGCGCGAAGTCGGCCTCAGATGGCAAGCGGACGCGGTAAACGCATCGAAACGGTGCAGCGGTTCGCCGAACCGATCGAGCGAAAGCGGCTGCACGTGATATTCGATATCGGCGCGCGTAATCGAACGGTCATCAGCCGACGACTTCGCGAATGCGCCGAGCTGCGATGGCGACATCGACATCGGCCCGCTACGCGAAAACGCATACTGCGCGCCGATCCACAGCTTGCCCCACCAGTGCGCCGACAGCGTGTTGAGCGTACGCACACCGGTTACGCGATACGCCATGCGCAACTGCAGATGGTCCTGCAAATTCTCGCCGACGCCGCGCAGATCCTGAACCGTCTCGATGCCGAGCCGTTGCAGCCGCGCGCCATTGCCGATGCCGGATAGCTCGAGCAATTGCGGCGAATTGACGGCGCCCGCGGCAACAATCACCTCGCCACGCGCGCGCGCTACGAACTCGCGCGCATCGTGCCCATTGCGCTGATAGACGAGGCCCACACAGCGTTTGCCTTCGAAGACAAGGCGGCTTGCCAGTGCTCCGGTCACGACGCTCAAGTTCCGCCGCGCCAGCGCCGGGCGCAAGAACGCTTTCGACGCATTCCAGCGCACGCCATGCTTCTGATTGACCTCGAAGTAGCCGACGCCCGTGTTATCACCCCGATTGAAGTCGTCGGTGGGCGGGATGCCGGCTTGCTGCGCGGCCTCGCGAAACGCTTCCAGCACTTTCCACTTGAGCCGCTGTTGCTCGACGCGCCACCCGCCGCCTGCGCCATGCCATTCGTTGCCGCCGCCGTGATGGTCTTCGCTGCGTTTGAAGATCGGCAAGACCGCATCCCACGACCACGACGGGTCGCCGACCACACGCGCCCACTCGTCGTAGTCTTCGCGCTGGCCGCGCATATAGATCATCCCGTTGATCGACGACGATCCACCCAGCACGCGGCCACGCGGATAGGACAGCGTGCGGCCATTCAGGCCGGCCTCCGCGCTCGTGCGATAAAGCCAGTCGGTGCGCGGGTTCCCGATGCAATAGAGATAGCCAACCGGCACGTGAATCCAGTGATAGTCGTCCTTGCCGCCGGCTTCGAGCAACAGCACGCGCACGTCGCGATCCTCGCTGAGCCTCGCGGCGAGCACACAGCCGGCGGTGCCCGCGCCGACGATCACGTAATCGAATTCCCCGGCGGCAATCGTTTCTCTTTGCATGGCCCGCTCCGATGTTGTCAATGCATCGCGCTATTTCGCCACCGGCATCGTGAACTCCGCGCCTTTGGCGATGCTGTCGGGCCAGCGCTGCATCACGCTCTTATAGCGCGTGTAAAACCGCACGCCTTCCTCGCCGTAGGCGTGGTGGTCGCCGAACAGCGACTTCTTCCATCCGCCGAACGAATGCCAGGCCATCGGTACCGGAATAGGCACATTGATGCCGACCATGCCGACTTGAATCTGCCGCGCAAACGCGCGCGCCACGCCGCCGTCGGTCGTATAGCACGACACGCCGTTGGCGAATTCGTGCGCGTTGATCAGCTCCACCGCGCTCGCAAAGTCCGGCACCCGGACGATGGCGAGCACCGGCCCGAAAATTTCCTCGCGGTAGATGCTCATATCGGTCGTCACGTCGTCAAAGAGCGTGCCGCCGAGGAAAAATCCGTCTTCATGGCCCGGCACCGTCAGCCCGCGCCCATCGACGAGCAGCTTCGCGCCCGCCGCCACGCCGGCGTCGATATACGACGACACCTTCTCGCGGTGCACGGCAGTGACGAGCGGACCCATTTCGGCGTCGGGCTCCATGCCGTTTTTGATCTTGAGCGCCTTGACGCGCGGCACGAGCCGCTCGATCAGCGCATCGGCGACGTGCCCCACCGCAACGGCAACCGAAATCGCCATGCAGCGCTCCCCTGCCGAGCCGTAAGCCGCGCCAATCAATGCATCGACAGCTTGATCGAGGTCCGCATCGGGCATCACGACGAGATGGTTCTTCGCGCCGCCGAGCGCCTGCACCCGCTTGCCGCGCTTCGCGCTTTCCGTGTGGATGTAGTGTGCGATTGGCGTCGAGCCGACGAACGAAAGCGCGGCGACATCGGCGTGCTCGATCAGCGCGTCGACCGCTTCCTTGTCGCCATGCACGACATTGAACACGCCGTCAGGCAACCCTGCTTCCTTAAGCAATTCGGCCAGCCTGACCGAAACGGACGGGTCGCGTTCAGACGGCTTGAGCACGAACGTATTGCCGCAGGCAATCGCGATCGGAAACATCCAGCACGGCACCATCATCGGAAAGTTGAACGGCGTGATGCCGGCGACGACGCCAAGCGGCTGGCGCAGATTCCAATTGTCGATACCGCCGCCGATTTGATCGGTGAAGTCCGTCTTCAACAGATTCGGTATGCCGCAGGCGAATTCGACCACCTCGATACCGCGCATCACCTCGCCCTTTGCATCCGAGAACACCTTGCCATGCTCGCGCGTGATCAGCTCAGCCAGCTCATCGTGGCGCTCGTCGAGCAGTTGCTTGAACCGGAACATCACACGTGCGCGCTTGAGGGGCGCGGTTTCGCTCCATGCCGGGAACGCGGCCTTCGCGGCGGCCACCGCCGCACCGACCTCGGCTTGGCCCGCCAGCGGCACGCGCGCGGCCACGCGGCCCTGCGCGGGGTCGAACACGTCGCTAAAACGCGCACCCGCGCCGCTTGCACCGCTCACGCGCTGCCCGCCGATAAAGTGGCTCAACTGGCGCACAGCCGCGCTCTGATCTGCTTCGCTCATGGACCTGCCCTCGCTCGAAATGGAAAAACGTTGCGTCGATTTGCTCGCAAGCGTACGCGCCCCCAAGGCACGAAATCCAATGAGTTCTTCTCAATTGCGTTATAAGGCGCGCTAATATTGCTGGATGGACCTGACCTTGCTGCGCGCTTTCGTCACGGTCGCCCGCATCGGCAATCTGACGCGCGCGGCTCATCAATTGCATCTGACCCAACCGGCCGTGAGCCTGCAGCTCAAAAACTTGCAGGAGACGCTCGGGGTAGCGCTATTTCGACGCACCGCGCAGGGGCTCGTCCTCACGCGCGACGGGCAGGCGTTGCTGCCCCACGCCGAACGCGCGCTGGCCGCGGCAAGCGACGTCGAGCGCGCCGCGGCCGCGTTGCGCCAGGAAGTGCGCGGGCGGCTGCGCATCGGCACCATTCTCGATCCGCACTTTTTGCGGCTGGGCGGCTTTCTGAAACAGCTTGTCGAAACCTATCCGCAGATCGAAACCGCGCTCAGGCACGGTATGTCGGGTTGGGTGGCGGCCCAGGTACGCGCGCGCGAGCTCGATGTCGGCTATTACATCGGCCAGCCCGTTGAAGACGGCATGCCCGAGGGCCTTTTTTATACCGCGACGTTGACGCGCTTCCAATACCGCGTGTTGGCCCCGGCCGGTTGGAAAGCGCGCGTGAGCCGTGCCCGCGACTGGCGCGCGCTGGCGGCACTGCCGTGGATCTGGACCCCGCCTGCTTCGGCGCACCACCGGCTCTTGTCGCGGCGCTTTGCCGAAGCGGGCGTGAGCCCGGTCAAGGTAGCCGAGGTCGATCAGGAGACCTCGATGCTCGATCTCGTGAAATCGGGGGTTGGGCTTACGCTGGCACGCGATGCGATTGCGATCGCCGAAGCCCATACGCACGCGCTGACGATCGTCGAAGGCGTGACGGTGCCGACCGAACTTACCATCATCGCGCTTGCCGAGCGCATGAATGAACCGGTCATTGCGGCCGCCTTCAAGCTCGCCGAGGCGCAGTGGGCTACGTGAGCGTCGCGGCACGACCGGGCGCTTTTTTGCTAGATTCGCGGATATCGTTGTGCGGTTTTCGCTTGGCCCCCTTCCCGACGCTTAATATCGACGCTTAATATCGACGCTTACCATCGGAGCCCGACATGGCACGCAACATCGAAATCAAGGCGCGCGCCCGCGCGTTCGACCAATTGTGCGAGCGCGCGGCAAGCCTCGCGGCCGACGCGCCGCTGATCTTCCGGCAACACGATTCGTTCTATGAGGTGCCGCGCGGGCGCCTGAAACTGCGTCAGTTCGACGACGGCACGCCAGCCGAGCTGATCTTCTATCAGCGCGATGATCGCGAGGGGCCGAAGGCCTCCTATTACACGCGCAGCCCGGTGACGAACCCAGAGGCGATGCATGCGCTGCTCGCCACGGCGCTGACCACCCGCGGCGTCGTGTCGAAGGAGCGCCACGTTTATCTGGCCGGGCGCACACGCATTCATCTGGACCGTGTCGACGGCCTTGGAGACTTCGTCGAGCTCGAAGTCGTGCTCGGCCCTGATGACGATGAGGAAGGCGGCACAGCGGAAGCACATGCGGTGTTCGCGCAGCTCGGCGTGCCGCAGACCGATCTGGTGCCCGTGGCGTATGTCGACTTGCTCGAGCCGGCGCCGCCGGTCAAGGCCGCCTGAGCCGCGCCGGACGCGAGATGCCCGAGCGGCATTGGGCCGTTGCGTTTCGACGAGTGACGAGGAGGCAAGCGCGGTGATGCAGGTCAATATGCCGCCGGTGGAATACCGGAATGTCGTGCGCCGCGAATGGGTCGACTACAACGGCCATTTGCGCGACGCGTTCTATATGCTGCTTTTCAGCTATGCGTCGGACGCCCTGCTCGATGCGATCGGCCTCGACGATGTGCAGCGAACCGCTCGCCATCGTTCCGTCTACACACTCGAAGCGCATATCAGCTATCTGCACGAGGTGAAAGAGGGTGCATCGGTGCGCGTCGTAGCCAGGGTGCTTGCACACGATCTCAAGCGCATGCACGTCAGCTTCGAAATGTTTGTCGAAGGTCGGCCCGATCCGGTGGCCGCCGGCGAGCAGATGCTGTTGCATGTCGATACGCTCGGGCCGCGCGCTGCACCGTTCGACGAGGATGTGCTCGAGCGCGTCGGTGCATTGGTGTCGGCTCAGGCTTCGCTACCGGTGCCACGACATATTGGCCGGGTCATCGGTCTGTCGCCGGTCAGGTCCGGCACATAGCGCCGTCTCCAAACGCCGTTATCACGCTGGCACCTGTAACGCGCGCTGCCGCAGCCACTCGCGATTGAACAGCCGCGCGAAATAGAGGCTACCGTGATCGCAAAGCAGGGTCACGATCGTATGTCCCGGCC
Organism: Trinickia sp. LjRoot230; assembly: GCF_964253315.1. Classification (NCBI taxonomy): domain Bacteria; kingdom Pseudomonadati; phylum Pseudomonadota; class Betaproteobacteria; order Burkholderiales; family Burkholderiaceae; genus Trinickia; species Trinickia sp. LjRoot230. The sequence continues at coordinate 4,158,237 of NZ_CAXUQX020000001.1, read as the reverse complement.
CCATTTCGCGCGCGACCTGCACGGCGGCAGCCACATTGATTCCGGTCGACCCACCGACGAAAAGGCCCTCCTCCCGAAGCAGGCGATAGACCATCGTGACGCAGGTCTGATCGTCGATGCGCACGGCATCATCGATTGGCGTGCCTTCGAGGTTCGCTGTCACGCGGCTCGAACCGATACCTTCGGTGATCGAGTTTCCTTCCGCTTTGATTTCGCCGGTTTTGACGAAGCTGTAAAGGCCGCTGCCATACGGATCGGCCAACACGGTTTTCACCGCTGGATTGCGCTCTTTCAGAAAACGTGCAACACCCGCGAGCGTGCCGCCGGTACCTGTCGCGCAAACGAACACGTCGATTCGCCCCGCCGTATCGCGCCAGATCTCCGGGCCGGTCGTTTCAAAGTGCGCCTGGCGATTGACGAGATTGTCGAACTGGTTCGCCCAGATCGCGTTCTCCGTTTCCTGCGCCAGACGGCCCGCAATTTTCTGATAATTGTTCGCGTCCTTGTAAGGCGCGGCTGGCACAGGCCGCACGTCCGCACCCAGTACCCGCAACAGGTCCATCTTCTCTTGCGACTGCGTTTCAGGAATCACGATGGTGCATCGATAGCCACGGGCAGCGCAGATATGGGCGAGGCCGATGCCGGTGTTGCCGGCGGTACCTTCGATCACGGTGCCGCCGGGCCTCAATGCCCCGCGGCGCTCGGCGTCCTCGATGATGTAGCGCGCCGCCCGGTCTTTGACGGAGCCGCCCGGGTTCATAAATTCCGCCTTGCCGAGAATCTCGCATCCGGTCTCGGCACTGAGTTTGCCGAGGCGCAAAAGCGGTGTATTGCCGATTGCGCCAGTAAAGCCATCGAGCGCGGGCATGATCCCTCCCTTCGCCGTTCACATGACATGGACGGTTTAAGTATAGGCGGCGGTGCTTGCCGCTTGGCCCATCGCCGGCGAGCCAGGCGTGCCGGTAGCGTGGCATATCGTCGAGCCGCCTCGCCGATGATCCGCTGGAACCCGCGCTGGGGCGTGCTTTATGAGGGAGGCATCCTCAGCCCAGCGCTGCAACTCGGGCACGAGTTCAGGCGTGCGTCGCGCCGCACGCCTGAACCCACTGGCAAAGCGCAGATGGCCGAAGAAATGCGGGCCGTCGAATTCGAAAATCTGATCGCCCGTTACCACGGCGAGCCGATGCGTACAACGTACGATGGCGAACCGCATGTCGTCAGTGGTCCCCTCGATACGTTCCTGCCGTAGCCAGCCAAGAACACGCGCACGTCAGGCGGGACACCCGCACGCGACACCATCGCCACAGCACCGCGATACGTGACGCTCGGTTTTTCGGGCTCGGCATTGGAATCCGTCGAGAAGATCCGCAAGCAAATCCTCGGGGGTCTCGAACAAGTGGGCGCCGCCATGCGATGCTTGAACCGGCATTGCGCGGTTCGAGCTACAAGGCCGAAGCCGTACAACAGAACGAGGCCCTGTTGATTCAGCTCGGCCAAATCCGGCAAATCTGCATACAGCTTACAGCGGCGCTGGCGATGTCCGGCCACATCCCTCCCTCGCAGATCGCGCCGCACTTGCCGACGGTCAGGGAGTATCTGCAACAACAGCTGGCGCTGCTCGAACAAACCACGAGCTACTACACGTAATATCTGCCGAGGCTGTAGCAGCTCGATCCAATTTCCACCGGCATTCCTTGGCGCGACAGAGCTCAGGCCAACTGCCGACCGGGCTATGTTTGCGCCTACCCGCCCTGCGTGGTCAGACGATAACCCTGCCAAGCCGCGCGGGCGGCGGCGTCAAGCGCTTCCTCCGGCAATTCCGTGCGACGCTGTACAATCAGCAACGCATACGGCTTGGAGAGCGCGCTTGCCTCCTCGCATAACCTGAGCTCATCGCCACTTGAAGGCGAGCGGGCGCGCCAGAAGTTGATCGCCGCTTCCAGTTCGTTAATCGAGATTTCGGACATGATTCGCGTGATGACTACATGGCCACCTGCCGGGCCCGGCTAGCGAGGGTGCGCGCAACGAAGGCGGCGAGGCTCAAGCGAACCGCGTGCCAGTGGCGCGCAGTTGCGTGCTGAATGCGAACCCATTGTACTTGAGCGACTTCCATGCGACTCCTTCTGATCGAAGACGACCGCCCAATTGCGCGCGGCATTCAAAGCAGCCTCGAACAAGCCGGCTTCACCGTGGACATGGTTCACGATGGAATCTTTGCCGAGCAGGCGCTCACGCAAAACCGCCACGAACTGATCATTCTCGACTTGGGGCTGCCCGGCATCGACGGCATGACGCTGCTTTCGCGGTTCAGGCAAGGCAACCGACACACGCCTGTAATCGTGCTCACCGCGCGTGACGAGCTGAGCGACCGCGTGCAAGGCCTGAACGCCGGCGCCGACGATTACATGCTCAAACCGTTCGAGCCGACCGAACTCGAAGCGCGCATCCGCGCCGTGATACGGCGCAGCGGTCCGGCAAGCGACATGCCGCGCCCCGAGGTCTCGCTCGGCGGCGTGCGCCTGTCCGGCGTCGATCGGCGCATCTTCAATGACGACAAAGCGCTCGAACTTTCGCCACGCGAGTTCGCCGTCCTCGAAATGCTGCTGCTGCGTCACGGACGTGTCGTCAGCAAAGCCCAGCTGCAAGACCACCTGACGCATTTCGGCGGTGACTTGGGCGATACGGCCATCGAAGTCTACGTGCACCGTGTGCGCAAGAAACTCGAAAACTGCCGCGTCGAGATCGTCACCGTACGCGGCTTCGGTTATTTGCTGCAGGAAATCCGTCAGGGGTCCTAAACAAATGGCTTTCGAGTCCGGTGCCGCCCGCAGGCACCGGGCCGAGTTGTCTCGATCGGCGTTCCGTTCGATCGATGCGGCCATCGCGCAGCGCTTTTCCCTTAGCTCTAGTTTCGATCGATCATGCCTCGTGCCGCTGCCACCAGCCTGCGCCGCTCACTGCTGCGGCGTTTAGCGGGGCCTTTGTCGCTGCTCGCGTTGATGAGCGGGCTCATCGCCTACTGGCTTGCCTGGCAGTACACCCAGCATGTGATCGACCGCTCGCTCGCCGACCTCGCGACCGCGCTTTCCAAGCAAGTTCAGATTGCAGGACCCAACGCCCGCTTTTCGGTACCGCCGCTCGCGCAAGCGATGTTCGCCGATCCGTCGCAGCATCTGATCTATCGAATCAGCGATGGCGAGCACGACTTGGCAGGAGACCCGAACCTGCCGCTCGCGGGCACCAGCGCCAGACACACGCGCTACGCATCCATCTTCGAAGCGCGGCACGAGGATATGCGCGTTCGCGTGGCGCAGGTGCGTGTCGCGCAGGAGGCGGGCCGCAAGGCGATCGTCGTCGAGGTGGCCCAGCCTCTGCATTATCGCTACCGTATCGCCGCCGAGTTTCTCGTCGCGATCATGATGCCGCTATTGCTGCTGTTGCTTGCGGGCTGGGGCATCGTCTGGCGTGTCGTGAATCAACAGTTGGGTCCGCTGACCGCGCTTGCGGATTCGCTCAATCGCCAAACGCACATGTCGCTCGAACCGGTCGACGAAACCCATGTGCCGCTGGAGATTCGCCCGCTGACGAGTGCGTTGAACGCGCTGCTCGATCGTCTCAAGAGCGCGCTCGACGCCCAGCGAAAATTCATCGCCGATGCGGCGCATCAATTGCGCACGCCGCTCACCGCCGTCAAACTGCACGCGGAACAGGCGGCGAACGCGCGCGAGCCGGCGCAGACGTTTGCGGCCGTGCGCGAGCTGCGCTCGGCCGCCGATCGCGCCGTGCGGCTTTCCAATCAACTGCTGTCATTAGCGCGTGCCGAACCGGGTGCGCAGGCTGCCCGCTTCACTGACATCGATATCGCGGGCCTCGCGTTCGAAACGGGCGCGGAATGGGTGCCTCGCGCGCTGGCCTCGCATGTCGACCTCGGCTTTCAGCGGCTCGACGATCCCGCCAACGAAACGCCGCTCATCGTCCGAGGCAGTGCTGTATTGCTGCGCGAGGTGATTGCCAATTTGCTCGATAACGCGCTGAAATACGTTCCCTCGGCGCGTCTTCACGGCGCCCGCGTCACCGTGAGCGTCACGCGTGCGTGTGCATCGAATGGAGCACCGATTGCCGAAGTCGTGGTGGAAGACAACGGCAGCGGCGTGCCTGCCGAACTACAGGCGGAGCTTTTCAAACGATTTTTCCGCGGCGACCGCCAACATAGCGCCGACGACAGCGTGGACAGCGGCGCAGGTTTGGGCCTTGCGATCGTTCGCGACATCATCGACCTGCACGGCGGCAACGTTCAATACGCCGACGCGGCCGACGGCGGTGCGCGTTTTGTCGTCCAGATTCCGCTCGCGCATGAACGACGTCAAACCGACGCGGCCGAGCACAGCACTATCCCTTGCCGCCCCGCTTGAGCTTCGGCGCGAGCATCGTGCCGCGGCACTTACGCGCCCCGCATCGGCACGCATATTCCTTCTTGAGCTTCTTCGTGTGCCGCTCGTCGATGACGAGACCGTAATCGTAGAAAAGCTCTTCGTCGGCTGTGACGTCGCGCAGCGCGTGGATGAAAACGCGCCCGTCGATTTCCTCGGCCTCGCAGTTCGGCGCGCACGAGTGGTTGATCCAGCGCGCGCTGTTGCCGTTCACATTGCCGTCGATCACGCGCCCGTCTTCGAGCGCGAAATAGAACGTGTGGTTCGGCTCGTCCGGATTATGGGGATGGCGGCGCACGGCCTCCTTCCACGAGATCCGTTCGCCTTTGTATTCCACCAGTCGCTCACCGGCTTTGATCCGCGCAGCGGCAAAAACGCCCTTGCCATGCACACCCGAGCGGCGCACGGCCAACTTGCGTGAACTCATCGATGAATCCTCTGAATAGCTTCAATGCCGCTACCGCGGCGCGGTAGTGTCGCTGCACAAGCGAGCGTTTCGATCACGGGATATGAAACACGGCGCCGAGCGGCGCCGCGTCGACAAGTGACTGGCAAACGTCACAAAACGAAATCGTACACGTTGACGATATGTTCGTTCAATGCTTCGTTCAATGTTTTCTCACAAAAACACCCACGCCGTGGCGCTCACGCTTGCTCCGAGAAGATCTTCCAGATCCTTTTTTGCGTGGCGAGGTCGGCTTCCACGTGCCGTTCGCAATCGAGCCGCAACTCGATATTGTCGATAGGCTGATCGAACGAGATGCATCGATGCGGCACCTTTCTCGCGTTCTTGCTCGGATCGAAATGGCTGCAGGACATGCACATCCGGTTGGCCGGCATATCGCCTTGCACCTCAAGCTGGCGAATCATCTTGAGCAGCGTGCGATAGAACACCGCCTGCTCGTCGTCGCCGAGCTTGTCGATGGCCGCGTTGAGGAACTCCGGCCATTGCTGCGCGCGCTTGGCCGCACTACGGCCTCGCGCTGTCAGGCGCACGGCGAGCGCACGGCCGTCATCGAACGCGCGACGCTTTTCGATCAGCCCCTTGGCCTCCAGCGTGCTGACGGCATCGCTGGTCGTCGCCGCTGTCAAAGCCGTCTCGCGAGCAATCTCGCTCAGGCGCAGCGGCGTCTTGCGTTGCACGAGAAGCATCAGGATCTCGCCTTGCGTCGGCGTCAATCCGACACTCTCGGCCCATTCCCACGCTTGGCTGCGCATTGCCGTGCCGAGCCGCAGCAGGCTGTGGGTCACGCGCCCTCTCGCCTGCTCTTCGTATAAACCTTCGCTCATAGTTTTTCTTCGCTATTTCGCCATTGGCAGCGTCGCGCTGCTGGTTCCGATTGCCGGCATGCGTTGCCTTGCGACATGCCGCAACCACCGTGGGTCCCTCGCCTCTCTCTCAAGCGAGCCGATTTTACGCTTCGAACTGCATTGCCCGATCGAAGAGAAATCGCATTCATGCAACGCGGTTATCGACGACACGTGATATGTCAGATACATGTCACGTCGATACGCATTCCGAACGTGGCCGCAGCTTACGCGCATCAATCAGCCAAGAACGACAAAGGCGCTATTTTAAGCGAGTCAGCAATCGCACAGCGAAGTTATTCGCGAAAATCTGTGGATAACGCATGTATAACCGCAGGGAGCGGCTGTGATGCTTTTCTGGATAACGCGAGACCGAGCCGAATTCGGCAGCAGGTTATCCGCTCGTCAATCCGTCTGCGCACCGCGGTACCACTGGGTTATCGATTCGGCATCTTGCTGATTAGACAACGTATTCCCGGGTTATCCACAGACGGACCAGCTTATTGTTAACCACTACTACAAATGTATATGAGTAAACATTAGAAAAGCTAAGCCGTACGCCACCGCACACACTGTTGGCGCACCGCTTCATGCAGAGACTTCTCTTTCGCGACCACGCTGCGCAACCAGCTCGCATCGTTCATTTGCTCTTTTGCGATACGTCCGATTTCCAGTAACGCCGCTTCCGATTGAAGCGCGCGCGCATGAGGCGCAATCACATCGAGCGTCGCGAGGATATCTTCGAATATCGTGCGCCGTTCACCGGTTTGAGGGTTGATACAGGTCCCGCCCAGGCCAAATCGGCACGCTTCGAACCGATTGAACGTGTAGACGAGGTAATCATCTTCCTTCGGCACAAACGGCTTGTCGGTCAGCAAATGGCGCGCGAGTGCCTGGATATAGCAAGCGATCGCGGCCGCGCGGTCGATGGAAAGCGGCGTATCCATGACACGCACTTCGATGGTGCCGTAGCCTGGTTTTGGGCGGATGTCCCAGTAGAAATCCTTCATGCTGTTGACGACGCCGGTGGCGACCATCTTCGAAAAATATTGTTCGAAGCCTTCCCAGGTGAGGACGAACGGCGCCCGGCCCGACAGCGGAAACGCAAACACCGAGTTCAGCCGCGCCGAATGAAATCCGGTGTCGACGCCTTGTACATAGGGTGACGAAGCCGATAGCGCGATGAAATGCGGAATGAAACGCGACATGGCGTGCAGCAGGAACAGCGCGCTATCGGGATCGGGACAGCCGATATGCACGTGCTGGCCGAACACCGTGAATTGCTTCGCCAAGTAGCCGTAAAGCTCCGAAAGATATTGAAAGCGCGGCGCGTCGAAGATCTGCCGCTCGCTCCATTGCTGAAATGCGTGCGTGCCGCCGCCGCCCAGCCCCACGTTGAGTTGATCCGCCGCTGCAACGAGCGTGTCGCGAATCGAGCGCAACTGCGCCAGCGCTTCCTCGTGTGACGTGCAAATGCCCGTCGAGAGCTCGATCATGCTTTCGGTGATCTCGGGCGTGATGTTGCCCGGGCCGTCGTAGTCCTTGACGAGCCGCATCAGATCCGACGAGGCTTTGGTGAGATCGTAGTCATGCGTGTTGACTATCTGGATCTCGAGCTCCACGCCGAACGTAAATGGTTTGGAATTAATGAAGGGTTCAAGTGCCATATGCGTTTCCTCTTATGCGTACCTTCATTCGCGCCGCTCGCCGACAAGCGTCAAGCTACGATAGACAATCCAAGGCCCCACGAGCTGCAGCACCACGATCGAGCACATGACGACCGCACGCAACGTTGGGTCGAACTGCGGATAGAGCTGATAGGTATCGTCGACGAGCAGATAGGCCAGCGCGGACATCGGTGCAAGCGACAAGCCCAGCGCCATGCCCTGTTTCCAATCGAGCCCGCTCGGCTTGGCGAACGCGAGCACGCCAACGAGCTTGGCCACGAAGCGCGCGGCAATCAGGCCGAGCGCTGCAATGCCGCCCAGCGCGACGTGGTGCCATTCGAACGATGTCAGCGTCAGCACGAACAAAATGACGGTCAAGAGCCAGCCAGCCGTGCCGAAATGCTGCGGCCACAACTGCGGTTTTTCTTCGAGATTTTTGACGATGATGCCCGCGGCCAGCAAGCTCAGTATCGTCGAAAGCTTGAAAACGTTCGCAATTGCAATCGCGAGCAATACGAGGCCGAACAATGCCACGAACGAATGTTCGTCCTGCATGTTCATGCGCCGGTAAAAGAACATGCAGGCGCGCGCCAGCAGATAGGCCACGATAAGCGAGCCGGCCAGCAGGTAAAGCGGCTGCAAGATCGTCGCGAAGACGTTGCCATAGACTTCCTGGTGCAGCCAGCCCGATACGAGCTTTTCGACGACCACCGCATACATGCTGTTGAGCGCCGTCAGCGTAAGCAGCCGCTGTGTTACCTGCCCCTCCGCGCGTAACTCCGTTTTCAGCTGTATGACCATTGCCGGCGAGGTCGACATCGAGATCGCGGCCAGCACCGTGGCAACGGGCGGCGTCACGTTCGCGAACAGCAGTACGACCAGCACTAGCACGAACGTCAGCGTCGCTTCGGCAAGACTCGACGCGATCAGCCACGGGTTGCGATGAATCCAGCGCAAATCGAGACGGCTGCCGAGTTCGAAGAGCAGCAGGCCGAGTGCCACGTCGAGCAACAGTCGCGAGGTGGCGCCCATGGCGGCGTCGATTGCGCCCACCCCGGCCGCGCCGGCAATGAGGCCGATGACGGCATAGCCCGAGATGCGCGGCACGCGCCACGCACGGTAGCAAAGCTCGCCGCACAGGCCCGCCACGAGCAAAGCGAGTCCTGCCCAGAAGACCGCATTGGGTGCGAACGGCCAGCTCGGAAGGAAGGAAAACGCCGATTTCATGAGATAGCTTCTCCTTTGCAGACAGGCCACCCCTCTCCCATTGGAGCAGCGGCATGTCGGATGCGTGTGCTTGCCCGATCGAGCGAGAACGCCGTCGGACTCGGTGATGGTTGCCGGCGCCCGGCGCAAAGCCGGATGGCGGCGTCGATGTGCCAGCTTGCTTGACGCACGCCCGGCGCGCTCGCAGCTTTAGCGAGATGAAAGGAACGGACGCGGCCGCTCTGTCTGTGATTCCGATCGGGCTAATGCCGTTCCGTTGACGTACCGTCGTTCGGCGCGTCAGCGTGCAACTCGTGCAGGAAGAACGCGGATTGTGCCACAGCTTGTGTGATTGGGAACGAATTCAGATGGTACGGGCTTTCATTTCGGTAGAAATGAACGACAACGCGGTTCAACCAGCAAAAATTATCCGATGACTACGAAGTCGCGCAGCGTGATTCGGACAGTTTGCAGGGAGAAACGGTCGATGCCGGCCGTTTTCTTCGCCGACTGGACGGTTTTAGGATTTTCGAATCGGGGCGGGTCCGAGCGCTGTCGGTTAGGGTTTACTCGTTTACGTATGTATACATGTAGTAGCAGTTAACAAAGGCCCGGCAATTCTGTGGACAACCCGTGTTTACCGAGGCGAATCAGGTCGTTGCGACACGCATAACCGGATGGGCAGCATGTGCGCGCCTGCTCGCATTCGAGGAACAACTTTTTGCGCCGATGCGGTTTAGCGTGAGTTGTCCCGTTTACGTCCACATGCACTGCACACGAATTGAGCCGCGGTTTCACCCGGTTATCCACAACTTGTAGTGGATAACCGGCCTGCCATCGCCTCGGGTCGATCAATTGATGGGTCGATGGGTCGATTAGTCGAGCAGGCGCTGTCGCAAGGCCCGCAACAGGTAGCGTGCGGGGTCGAGATGTTCAGCCAAATCGCGTTCCAGCGGCCACGGTTCGCCTTCGAGTTGAGAGACGACGAGTTCGGCGGCGAGCGTGGACCAGACGAGCCCGCGCGAGCCGAGCGCAAAGAGGCCAAAGAGCCCCGTCGAACGCGGCAGATCGAGTGGCCATGCGCCATTGAGCGAGCCGGCTTGGCGCACGCATTCGGCTTCGTCGGCCAGAGGGCCGGCCATCGGCAAACGGTCGCTCGTCAGACAGCGAAACCCGACGCGCGCACGCAGCGTGGAGGCGTCGAGCCGCGTCAGCTCGTGCGCGAGATGCGGCAGCAGACGTTCAAGCCGGAGCAGGTTCTCGGCGTTGCCCGATGCGCGGACGGTGGTATCGGTATCGTCGAGCTCGTAGGTGGCACCGGTGAGCAAGCCGTCGGCGAGCGGCACGGCGTAACCGTCGCCGATCAGCGGGACATGCAGATCCGCTGCCGTCTGTGCCGACAGGCGGGTCAGTTGGCCGCGCACGACATGCGTAGGCGCATGACGCAGCCCTGCTACCCGCGCGGCTTCGTGCGCATTGGCGAAGATGACAACGCCCGCGCGCGCGAGCGTCGCGCCGTTCGCGTCGAGCACGGCCCATGTCTGGCCGTCGCGTTCGATACGTGCGGCGCTCGCGCCGGTCCGCCATGTCAATGCATCGCCTGCCTGCGCGCACAGCGCGGCACACAGCGCGGCGGGGTCGAGTGAGCCGCCTTGTGGGTAACACCACCCGCCGCGCTCGAGCGGCACGCCGGCAAGCTCGGAGCAATCGGCGCGCGATAGCGGTTGCACGAAGGCGTTCGGGTAGCCTTGTGTGCCAATGGCTTCCGTTAATCCACGAGCCTCGTCATCGTCGCTCGATATCTGCAGCAGGCCGTGCGTGCTGCGTTTGAAGTCGTGGCCCGCGGCTTCGAGCGCCCGCCAGCGCTGCAGTGCCATCAAGAACCCGGCGCGTGTAATGCGCGTCGCCACACTTTCGTCGCGCGAGAGCAAAGGATGAAATACACCGGCTGGGTTACCCGATGTTTCATTGGCCACCCGCGCGTGGCGTTCGAGCAGGGTAACCCGCCACCCGCGTGCAGCCAAACGTTCCACCAGCGCGCAGCCGGCAAGCCCCGCTCCGATGACGATCGCGTGACGTTCGTCGAGCGCAAGCGGCACAGGCGGCTCGTGCCGGCGCACACGCCAGCGCGGCGCGAAGCGGCCGACCAGCATTTCGCGCTTGTCTGCGAACCCGGGCGCCTTGGCGCACACGAAGCCGACCGCTTCGAGGCCGCGTCGAATCTGGCCGGCGCAGCTATAAGTGGCAAACGTGGCCTGCTCGCCCGCCAGACGCGCCATCGCCTTGAAAACCGGCTGTGACCAAAGTTCGGGGTTTTTGGCCGGCGCAAAGCCGTCGAGATAGAAGGCGTCCGCGCGCAGCCAGAGTCTGGGCAGCATGTCGAGCGCATCGCCGAGGGCGATCGTCAGCGTGACGCGTCCGCCGTCGAACTCGAGGCGATGAATGCCTGGAACGAGCAGCGGCCAAGCATCGGCAAGTTGCGCCGCGAGGGGCGATACGGTTGCGTCGACAACGAAGCGCGCGTGTAAGCTTCGCAGATCGTCGGCCGAGAACGGATGTTTTTCGATCGAAACGAAGGCGAGCCGCTCGGCGTGCGCCGGGTCGGCGCGCCAGGCGGCCCAGGTCGCGAGAAAGTTGGTACCAATCCCAAAACCGGTTTCCAGCACGGTAAAGAGGCGTCGGCCGCGCCAGCGTTCGACGAGCCGATTGCCATCGACGAAAACATGGCGAGCCTCAGCCAACGCGCCTGACGCGCTGCGGTAGATATCGTCGTAGCGCGGCGAATACGGTGTGCCGTCGCCGCGAAAGGCAAGCGTGGCGGGCGCGAGCGGTTGCGTCATAGTAAAGAGATCATGCGTCGAAATGTGACACTCAAGGCCCTGGGATGACCGGCCCACGGCAAACCATCCGCACTTTCCCAAACGTTGGCAAAATCCAACGTCCGCGCTGCTAACGACCCCGAAAGCCCTTGGCAGCGGGGGTTTGCGAGTACGACAATGCGTGAAACCCAGCGCCGATAAGGTTAAGAAGCGTTAAATTCTTCCAGAGCCTTGCCGTTATTGGGTTTGCGCTGAGCTATCATAGCAAGCGCCGCATGACGGTCGCACGGGGCATTCGCGCGACGGCCGGTGGCGCTTGCTTCGCCACTGCTACTCGACGGCACAGCTTGCGTACGTATAATCGGCGCGTTTTCGCGCTGTCCGTGTCACATCAATCTGATAAAGAGGAACCTTAATGAACAAACAGGAACTGATCGACGCCGTCGCAGCGCAGACGGGCGCTAGCAAAGCTCAAACGGGCGAAACGCTGGATACGCTTCTCGAAGTCATCAAGAAGGCTGTGTCGAAAGGCGATGCGGTTCAGTTGATCGGCTTCGGCAGCTTTGGCTCGGGCAAGCGCGCAGCTCGCACCGGCCGCAACCCGAAGACCGGCGAAAGCATCAAGATTCCCGCTGCCAAGACCGTCAAGTTCACGGCTGGCAAGGCATTCAAGGACGCCGTCAATAAGCGTTGAGCCTTTGCGGCCAAGCGCTTGGTCGACACCCGCCCAAGGCGGGTTTTTTTCGCAGGCCTCACCGATAGCGTGTCGGTGTCGGCGCTGGTGTCGGCTTCGCGCGAGTGTCGAGCGCAGCTATGCGTTCGGCCCTAACGGGTGCGTCGCATCATCGTGACGCACCGCTCGCCGCATAGCGGGCGTTCCCTACCGTACGATCTGTCCGGTACCGCCGTGGTCTTCGTCTTCAGCATCGAGGTCCCACGCCGGGAACGGGTCGGCGAAATCAACCCAGCCCGCCGCGCCGAGCGCGTATTCATCGTTGGTCAGCAAGCATGCATCGAGCTTCGCGCGCCAGTGCGCCGCATCGAGCCCGGTGCCGATCATCACGAGTTCCTGACGCCGGTCGCCCACCGAGGTGTCGTCGGCCGGGCCGTACCATTCGGCCGCGATCTCGTCGGCCATCGCCTCGTCTTCAGGCCATTCATCCCTCGGTTGAGCCGCCCACCAGAAACCGGCCGGCCCGTGCCGGCATGCGCCGCCTGCCTGTGAAAGCGAGCCGGCAACATCGTTACGCGTAGCCAGCCAAAAAAAGCCTTTGCTGCGAAGCACGCCGCGCCACTGTCCTTCTTCATGCAGCAACGCCCACATCCGTTCGGGATGAAACGGCCGCCGTGCGCGATAGACGAAACTGCTGATGCCGTATTTGTCGGCTTCGCCATGTGGCGCGTGGCCATCGGCGTGCTGATGGTCGTGGTCGTGCTCGTGATTGAGCGAAGCCAACCACCCGGGCGCGCTTGCCGCCGCATCGAAATCGAAACGCCGCGTGTTCAGCACCTGATCGAGCGCAACGGTGCCGAAACGGCTCACGAGTTGCACAGCACGCGGGTTGAGCCGCGCGAGAATGCCCTGTAAGCGCGCGAGCGCTTCGCTCTCGACGAGATCGGCCTTGTTGACGACCAGCACATCACAGAATTCCACTTGCTCGACGAGCAATTCGACGAGCGTGCGATCGTCCTCATCGTGGCTGGCCAGGCCGCGTTGCGCAAGCGCATCGGACGACTCGTAATCGCGCAGAAAATTGAACGCATCGACAACGGTGACCATGGTGTCGAGACGCGCGACATCGGCGAGTGCGGTGCCGTCGTCGCCATCGAATGTGAAGGTTTCGGCAATCGGCATGGGCTCGGCGATGCCGGTCGATTCGATAACGATCGCGTCGATTCGGCCTTCCGCGGCCAGACGCCGCACCTCGATCAACAGGTCGTCGCGCAACGTGCAGCAAATGCAGCCGTTCGACATCTCGACGAGGCGCTCTTCCACGCGCGAGAGCGTGGCTGCTTCGCGCACGAGCGCGGCATCGATGTTGACCGCCGCCAGATCGTTGACGATGACGGCCACACGCAGTCCGGCGCGATTCGCGAGGATATGGTTGAGCAAGGTGGTTTTGCCCGCGCCGAGAAAACCCGACAGGACGGTGACGGGCAATGGGGGCTGTTTCATGACGGTGGACATCGAGTGCGCGAAAAAAGCGGAAGACGCCCGAAAGAGGCGCGGCAGTGCGCATTGTGCACCAAACGTCGGCCCCGCGCGTCACGCGCGGGTTTAGCGCTTGGCGTCGAGCAGCTTCCAGCGGCTCAGGATGTCGGTGATCTGGCGCGCGTAGCGATCGCGCAGGGCGGGCGTTTCGGAATGGTAGGCGCCGACAGCATGCCAGCTGTTGCCGTATTTGTTCATCTTTTGGCGCAAATGCCAGGCGGCGATATAGACGTTCTTGCAGGGCTCCATCAGCGTTCCGGTGGAGATGCCGTATTGAGAGAGCGTGGGCAGATGAATCGAGTTGATCTGCATGAGCCCGTAATCCACCGAACCATTGTCGTTCTTGTGCAGCGCGTCGGGGTGATTATGCGATTCCTGCCAGGCAATGGCGCGCAAGATCAGCGGATTCACCTTCTGGTAACGGGCCGCTTCGTCGAAACAATCCGCGCGCGCGCCGGCGCTCGCGAGCGATGCGCCGATGCTTGCCGCCAGAACGAGAATTGCCCGTTTCATTGCCGAATCGATCCGCCGATGGTTATTCTTTCGAGTTGACCGGTTAGGCGTCGTGCCTTTCAGCGCGCTTGCGACATTAGCCATTCAAGTATTCGGCTATTCGGGGAAAACCCGGGTTGGTGGTGCCGGTAACATCCACAAACCCGCTCGTATCATAGCGGGTGGCACAATGCGCGCAAAGTCGGCCGGCGGACATAGGACTGTTGGCTACCGACAAAATTGTCACCGCGTTTTTTCGTATAGTGGCCCGCGTCCATTGCGAGCCAGTTAGGCTACCCGGCAATTCAGTGGGTGAAAACGAACGGAGGCTCCAGGTTTTGTGATTATCGGGACATAAAAAGCTGCTAATGTTCGTTTCTCGAAACGGCAGCGACCGAGCCGGCGGCGTGCAGGGCTGCCGCGAGCCGGCGGCCGCCACCTGGCACTTTCGCATTGAACTCCTATTCCATGATAAGAAATCGTAAGGCACTGCGCCGGATCGCAACCGCGTTGCTGACGGTTGGTTTAGTCACGGCGCAAAGCGCGTATGCCGAGGTCACGCTCAATTTCGTCAACGCCGACATCGATCAGGTCGCCAAGGCGATCGGTGCGGCGACGCGCAAAACGATCATCGTCGATCCGCGTGTGAAAGGGCAACTGAACCTCGTATCGGAGAATCCCGTTCCCGAGGACCAAGCGATCAAAACGCTCGAAGCGGCGCTGCGCATGCAAGGCTTTTCGCTCGTGCAGGATCACGGCGTATTGAAGGTTGTGCCCGAGGCCGACGCGAAGCTTCAAGGCGTGCCCACCTATTTCGGCAATACCACCTCCGCGCGCGGCGATCAGGTCATCACGCAAGTGTTCGAGTTGCACAACGAATCGGCCAACAACTTGCTGCCGGTGCTGCGCCCGCTGATCTCGCCGAACAATACGATCGCCGCGTATCCAGCCAATAACACGCTCGTCGTCACCGATTATGCCGACAACGTAAGACGTATCGCCGCAATCATCGCAGGCATAGACAGTGCGGCCGGGCGGCAGGTCGAAGTCGTGGCGCTCAAAAACGCTAATGCAATCGATGCCGCTCAGCAACTCTCGAAGCTGCTCGATCCCGGCTCCATCGGCAGCACCGACGCAACGCTCAAGGTATCGGTCACCGCTGAGCCGCGTACTAACTCGCTGTTGCTGCGCGCGTCGAACAAGGCGCGGCTGCAGGCGGCGAAAAGGCTGGCGCTGCAGCTCGACGCGCCAAGCTCCGAGCCCGGCAACATGCATGTGGTGCATCTGCACAATGCGAATGCCGTGCAGCTCGCGAAGACGCTGCGCGGCATGATGGGCAAGGGAGGCTCCGAAGGCACGAGCGGCGCGAGCGCCGAGTCGAACAATGCGAGCGGCATCAACGAAAGTTCGGCGGGTGGCAATGCTTCTTCGACCGGTACGGCCGGTATGCCGCCGTTGCCCGGGTCGTACGGCAGCTCGCAAGGCAGCACCGGCTCGTTATCGGGCAGCGGCAGCGGCAGCGGTAGCGGTAGCGGTAGCGCGGGCCTCGGCAACCGCAGCTTTTCGTCGAACAAACAAGGTTCCGGCAACGACGATAACCCGCCGGGAGGCATGATCCAGGCCGACGCGGCCACCAATTCGCTGATCGTCACGGCCTCGGACCCGGTCTACCGGAACCTGCGGTCCGTCATCGACCAGCTCGACGCGCGTCGCGCGCAGGTCTATATCGAAGCGTTGATCGTCGAGCTCACGGCCACGCGTTCGTCGAACCTCGGTATCCAATGGCAGGGTGCGTTGCTTTCGAATAACAACGGCGTCTATGCCGGGTCGAACTTCGGTACAGGCAACAGCAACATCGTCAACCTGACGGCGACCGGTGCCGGAATTGCCACATCGGGTAATTTGTCGAGCGCGTTGGCGGGCTTGCAGACTTCGGGCAACAATTCGCTGTTGGGCAACGGGCTGAACATCGGCCTGTTGCATCGCTTCGGCAGTATCTTCGGGCTCGGCGGGTTGCTGCAGGCGCTTAGCTCGACCACCGACGCGAACGTGCTGTCGTCGCCGAACCTGATGACGCTCGATAACGAAGAAGCCCGCATCATCGTCGGCCAGAACGTGCCGATTCCGTCGGGGTCGTACACGACAAATACGAGTTCGGCGAGCGGCGTCAACGCGTTCAATACGTTCGATCGGCAAGACGTTGGCACGGTACTGCACATCAAGCCGCAAATCACCGAGGGCGGTTCGCTGAAACTGCAGCTTTACACCGAAGTCTCCGCGATCGACCAAACGACGCTGAACAATAGCGCGTCGAATGGCGGCGTCTCGATCAACAAACGGTCGGTTCAATCGACGGTGTTGGCCGACGACGGTTCGATCATCGCAATCGGCGGCCTCATTGGCGACAACTACAGCGCCGGCAATTCCAAAGTCCCGCTGCTGGGCGATATCCCCTGGCTCGGTCAACTGTTTCGCTCCGAAAGCAAATCGCGGCAGAAGGACAATCTGATGATTTTCCTGCGCCCGATCGTCGTGCGCGATCAGGACGACAGCACGACGATTGCCGGAAATCGATACGGCGTGATGCGTGAGGAACAGCAGGGCTATCAGACCGATAACCGGCTCATCAAGGACAACAACGTTCCGGTCCTGCCGCCGATGCCGCCCGGCCCAAGCCAAGGCGCACGGCCGGCAGACAACCTGTTCGATATCCGCGGCATGACGCGGCAGCCGGACACGACCGCTTCCGGCGCTACGGCCGCACCGGTGCAGCCGCAACCACAGCAGCAACCGCAGCAACAAAGTCCCGCAGCCGCGCCAGGAGGTAATTGATGAGCACGCCCGGGCCATCGCAAGCGGTGGGCGAGCGCCAAGCGCCTTCACCGCTTGCCGCTCGCCTGGTGCCCTACGGCTTCGCGCGTAACGGCCAGATTCTCGTCGCACAGCAGCGGCCGGACGGCATCGAGGTATGGATCAGCGAGCGCACGAACGGCGCGGCGCTGGCAGAGGTCGCGCGCAATTTCGGCACGCTCACCGCGCATCGGATGCCGGCCGACGAACTCGCGCAGGCCATCAACCAAGCCTATGCGCGCAATGACGGCAGCGCGGCGCAAGTGGTGGGCGAAGTCGAGGGCGAGGTCGATTTATCTCGTCTGATGCAAGACATCCCCGAGGTCGAGGATCTACTCGAGTCGGAGGACGACGCACCGATCATCCGCATGATCAACGCGCTGCTCACGCAGGCCGCGCGCGAGCACGCCTCCGATATCCACATCGAGCCGTTCGAGAATGCGTCGGTGGTGCGGTTTCGCGTCGACGGCACGCTGCGCGACGTCGTGCGGCCCAAAAAAGAGCTGCATGGCGCGCTGATCTCGCGCATCAAGATCATGGCGCAGCTCGATATCGCCGAAAAACGGCTGCCGCAGGACGGGCGCATCACGTTGCGCGTCGGCGGGCGCGCGGTCGACGTGCGCGTGTCGACGCTACCGACCGGGCATGGCGAGCGGGCCGTGCTGCGCCTGCTCGAAAAGGACGCACAACATCTGAACCTCGAAGCGCTGGGCATGGCACCCGATACGCTTGGTCACTTCGATAAGCTGATCTCGCGGCCGCACGGCATCGTGCTCGTGACCGGGCCCACGGGCTCGGGCAAGACGACGACGCTCTACGCCTCGCTCTCGCGGCTCGAGACGGCATCGACGAACATCATGACCGTCGAAGATCCGATCGAATACGATTTGCCCGGCATCGGCCAAACGCAGGTCAACGAGCGCATCAGCATGACGTTCGCGCGCGCGCTGCGCTCGATTTTGCGGCAAGACCCGGACATCATCATGATCGGCGAGATCCGCGATCTCGAAACGGCACAGATCGCCGTGCAGGCGTCGCTCACGGGCCACCTCGTGCTCGCGACGCTGCACACGAACGATGCGGCATCGGCCGTCACGCGGCTGACCGACATGGGCGTCGAGCCGTATCTGCTGGCCTCGTCGCTGCTCGGCGTGCTGGCACAGCGGCTCGTGCGGCGGCTGTGCCCGGTCTGCAAGGAAGAGCATGTCGAAGAGGGGCGCACGCACTGGCATCCGGTAGGTTGCGACAAGTGCGCCCGCTCGGGTTATGCGGGGCGGCGCGGTGTTTACGAGCTGCTCGTTCTCGATGATGCAATCAGGGCGATGATTCACCGCAATGCATCGGACGCCGAGATCCTCGCCGCCGGGCGCGCGCGAGGCATGCGTTCGCTGCGTGAGGACGGCGACCGGTGGATTGCCTCGGGTGTGACATCGCTCGAAGAACTGATACGCGTGACGGGCGGGGCCTGAACGCATGCCGGCATTCCGATTCGAAGCGATCGATACCGCTGGGCATACTCAAAAGGGTGTGCTCGATGCGGACAGTGCGCGCTCGGCGCGGGCTCAGTTGCGCACGCAAGGCTTGACGCCGCTCGTCGTCGAGCCGGCCAGCAGCGCCGCGCGCGGCGAACGCACGCGGCGTCTTGCGCTCGGGCGCAAGCTCTCGCAGCGCGAGCAAGCCATTCTCACACGCCAATTGGCAAGCCTGTTGATCGCGGGGCTGCCGCTCGACGAAGCGCTCACGGTGCTGACCGACCAGTCCGAGCGCGATTACATCCGCGAGCTCGTTGCCGCCATTCGCGCCGAGGTACTGGGCGGCCATTCGTTCGCGAATGCGCTCGAGCAGCATCCGCGCGATTTTCCGGACATCTACCGTGCACTCGTCGCGGCGGGCGAGCATACCGGCAAACTGGGGCTCGTGCTGTCGCGGCTGGCCGATTACATCGAGCAGCGCAACGCGCTCAAGCAAAAAATCGTGCTCGCTTTCACGTATCCGGCAATCGTGACGATTATCGCGCTAGGTATCGTGACGTTTCTGCTCAGCTACGTCGTGCCGCAAGTCGTGAACGTGTTCGCCAGCACGAAACAGCACTTGCCGTTTTTAACGGTGCTGATGATGGCGTTGTCCGGTTTTGTGCGGCATTGGTGGTGGGCCATCCTGATCGGCGTGGCGCTTGCCGCGTATAGCGCGCGCACGGTGTTGGCGCAGGCCGGCCCGCGCCTTGCGTTCGACCGCTGGCTACTGACCGCGCCGCTTGCCGGCAAGCTCGTGCGCGGCTATAACACCGTGCGCTTCGCAAGCACGCTATCCATTTTGACGGCGGCCGGCGTGCCGATCTTGCGTGCGCTGCAAGCCGCCGGCGAGACGCTCAGCAACCGCGCGATGCTGACCAACATCGACGATGCGATCGTGCGGGTGCGCGAAGGTACCTCGCTCTCGCGCGCGCTTGGCAATACGAAGGCGTTTCCTCCGGTGCTCGTGCACTTGATTCGCTCGGGCGAAGCGACCGGCGACGTGACAACCATGCTCGAGCGCGCGGCCGACGGCGAGGCGCGCGAACTCGAGCGGCGCACGATGTTTTTGACGAGCCTGCTCGAGCCGCTTTTGATTCTCGCGATGGGGGGCGTGGTACTGGTGATCGTGCTCGCGGTCATGCTGCCGATCATCGATCTGAACAACATGGTGCAGTAGCGGACCGGCTCAGCGCACGTAGATGGTCGGGCCGCTGCCGTTGGCCGGTAAAAAGACTTCGGAGCGCGCGCCGTTGTTGTCGATGATGATCGAGCGGGCGCGTACTTCGGCGAGCTTGCCGCCTTCCCCGATTCTGTCGCCGAGCGCAATCGCATGCGGCGGCTCGTCGCCGACGCTGACGATTGCCGCGGCGCCGGCGTGCAGTGCGAGGATGCCGAAGAGCTTGATGCTGCGGTTCACGTCGCGTGTGAGCCTGCCGCCGAAAAGCGTGGTGGCATCTTCGACCGACACGCTCGGGGCGACCGCCGCGGCGCTCGGCGCAGCGGGCGGCCGGGCGGTAAGCAAGATGACCCAGTAGGTGAGCGTTGCGCAAAAAATCGCGAACGTCACGAATGACAGCAGGCGAACTTGGAGGGTATTCATGCGCGCCATTGTACGGACTATTCGTCAATTTGAGCACGTGCGCGGGCATAGGCCGCGGGGAGTAGTGCTTGAACAGACATTACAATCACCGGCCGGATGAAGCGCCGCGCACGCGGTGTTTTTCGGCAATCTTTTTCGGATGAGGTAGGAATTATGCATATGTGGAACCGTCCTCGAATGGAGCTCGCGGCGTCGCGGGCGGGACGCCAGCGCGGCTTCACGCTGATCGAAATCATGGTCGTCATCGCGATTCTCGGCATCCTGGCCGCGCTGATCGTGCCGAAGATCATGAGCCGTCCCGACGAAGCGCGGCGCGTGGCGGCACGGCAGGATATCGGCTCGATCCGGCAAGCGCTCGATCTGTACCGTCTCGATAACGGCCGCTATCCGTCCCAGGATCAGGGCTTGCAGGCGCTCGTCGCCAAGCCGACAACCGAACCGGTGCCGAACAACTGGAAAGATGGCGGCTATCTCGATAAGCTGCCGGGCGACCCGTGGGGGCATCCCTATCAGTACCTGAACCCCGGCGTGCATGGGGAAATCGACGTCTTCAGCTACGGCTCGGACAGCAAGGCCGGTGGCGAAGGCAACGATGCCGACATCGGCTCCTGGCAGTAGGCGCACCGTCGTCATGCTCCGATCGAGTAGCCGCTCCTGTCTGTCCCGCTCGCGCCGCTCAAGGCCCGCGTGCGGTCATGGCACGGCCGGCTTTACGCTGCTCGAAATGCTCGTGGTGCTCGTCATCGCGGGGCTCGTCGTATCGCTTACGTCGCTTTCCATATCGCGCAATCCGCGTACCGATCTGAACGAGCAGGCCCAGCGCCTCGCGTTGCTGTTCGAATCAGCTGCTGACGAAGCGCAAGTGCGGGCACGGCCCATTGCTTGGCAGCCGGTGGCAGGCGGGTATCGGTTCGACATTCGCACCGACGACGGCTGGCGGCCGTTGCAGCGCGACACGTTCTTGCGCGAGCGGCGTTGGGAAGGCGGCGTCACGGACGTCGCCATTGCCTATCCGGGCACGGACCTGCATCCCGATCGGATCGTCTTCGGTAAGGAGAGCATTAGTGCAGCGGTAACGGTCACCCTTTATTCGGCAGTCGGCCGCGCGACGATCGTCGGCACCGGCAACGGCCGCTACGACGTCCGATGACCATGCGCCGAGCGTCCTCACGGCTTCTTCCTCGCCCTCTTGTGCGTGGTTGCTCTCGCCGTGCCAGCCTCGCTACGCGCGGCTTCACGATGATCGAGGTGCTCGTCGCGCTGGCGATCATCGCCGTTGCGCTCGCGGCCGCCCTGCGCGCGAGCGCGATGTTGGCTACCGACGAAGCGGGTCTGCATCGGCGTCTGCTTGCCGGCTGGAGTGCGGAGAACGCGCTGGCGCAGCTTTATTTGTCGCGCCAATGGCCCGACATCGGCTCGCGCAGCTTCGATTGCTCCCAAGGCAACCAGCCGCTGCTGTGCACCGAGCGCGTGAGTGCCACGCCGAACCCGGTGTTCCGGCGTGTCGAGGTGTCGGTTGGGGTGCCGGACGAAAATGGCGTGCTCGCGCAGCTTGTCACGGTGGTTGCCAATGAAACGAACCGCGCGCTCTGACGGCGCCAGGCGCGCGAGGCGCCCAGGCGGCTTCACGCTGATCGAGCTGATGGTGGCCATCGCTATTCTCGCTGTGATCGCGGTGCTGTCGTGGCGCGGGCTCGAACAAATCATCCGCGCGCGCGCGACGATCACCAATGCGATGGAAGACGAACGCGTCTTCGCGCAGTTCTTCGATCAGGTGCGCATCGACGCGCGCGAAGCGGCCACCGACGATGAAGTGGGTCAGCCGGCCGTATCGATCAGCGGCGGCACGCTGCAGATCGTGCGGCGCTTCGAGATGGCGGGTGCGGCGCTGCGGCTACAGGTGGTCCGCTATCAAGTGACGAATGGGCGCATTACGCGTTACGCGTCGCCACCGGTGGCGATGGTCGGCGATTTACGGCGGCTGCTTTCGGGCTCCGCCGGCGGCGGGGAATGGAGCGCGGTGCCGCTGATCGGCGGCGTCGGCGCGATCACGGCGCGGCTATACGTGCCGCGTGTCGGCTGGACGACAGAGATGGCGCAAGTCAGCGACGAGATCGCGCGCAATGCGAACAACGTCAAGGTGCCCCAGTTCGGCAATGCGCCGCTCGAGCGGGCGGTCAAGGGGCTCGAGATCGGCATTGGAGCGACCTCGCTGCATACGCGTATCACGCGTGTCTTTCTGGTGGGGGAATGACGATGCGCGCGCGTCGGTTCATCCTTCAACTTGCTGCGAAACGTGTGCCCAAGCACGTGCCCAGGCGCGGGCGCGAGCAAGGCGCGGCGATCATCACCGCGCTTTTCGTGGTTGCGCTCGCGGCCATTCTGGTCGCGGGCGTGCTCTGGCGGCAGCAGGTGCAGGTTCGCCGTATCGAAAATCAGCGTCTGCTTGCGCAGGCGCAGTGGGTGTCGCGCGGTGCGCTCGATTGGACGCGGCTCATCTTGCGCGCCGAAGCGGATACCGCGCCGACCATCACGTATCTTGGCGGCGTCTGGGCCGTACCGATTGCAAGGACGCGCCTGTCCGATTTTCTCGGCAAGATCGGCGTCGCGCAGCGAGACCAAGCCGACGAAACCTATTTGTCGGGATCGATCGAAGATGCGCAAAGCAAGTTCAATCTGCGCAACCTCGTTGCCGTGCCGGCGCCGGGGCAATTGCAGCTCGACATGTCGCAGACGCTTGCGTTCGGGCGCTTGCTGCGCTCGCTCGGCTTTAACAGCCAGCTCGCGCAAAAGGCTGCGCTTTATGTCCGGAGCTCGCTCAGGCAGTCGGCCACACGCTTTCAGACGCCGAACAATCTGCTTGGCGGTGCGGCGCCCCCGCAGCAGCTCGGCGGTGCTGTCGGCGGCAGCGACTATACCGACAAGCCGGGCTTGCAAGACGGCAATGACGATTCCCAAGCGGCGCCGTTGCAGATGGTCACGGCCGATTCGCTGCTGAACGTGCCCGGTTTCACGCCTGAGATCGTCGCGCGGCTGCGCCCGTTTGTGACCGTGTTGCCGACCCAAACGGCGATCAACATGAATACGGCATCGGCCGAAGTCATTGCTGCGATCACACCGGGCATGTCGGTGTCGAGTGCGCAGGCGCTCGTTTCGCGGCGCGAAACAGTCTTTTTTCGCAATACCAGCGATGTCACGCTGGCATTGCGCGGGGCCGGTGCTCCGCCTACGCTTGCCGACACCAGCCAGATTCCCATCGACGTGACGACGAGCTATTTTTTCGTGCATGGCCGCGTGCAGCACCAGCGGGCCGAAGTGGACCGCACGACGCTCGTCTATCGCGATCCGCTCACGCATTCGACGCGCATCGTGCGCGTGAGCGATGCGTCATGAGTCGGATCGGGGAAACGCTGAGCCAACCAGGAGAAAACGGCCTTTGAGCACGTTGATCGTTTTTTTGCCGCCGCGAGACCCCGCGGTTCCGTCGCAGGAATGGCAACTGCCCGACATGCCCTTTGTGCTGCTCGACAAGAGCGGCCGCAAAGAGCGCGCAGGACGGGCCGCGCTCGCCTTTTTGCCGCGCGCGTCGACGACGATACTGATCGTCGCCGCGCGCGACGTCGTGATGCTGGCCGCCTCGCTGCCGCCGCTCAAGGGGCCGCGGCTCAAGCAGGCGTTGCCGAACATCGTCGAGGATCAGCTGATTCAGGACGCGCAGACCTGCCATATCGCACTTGATCCGCAACCGCTTCCGAGCGGCGCGCGCGTGCTTGCGGTGATCGATCGCGGGTGGTTCCGCTTCATCGTCGAAGCGTTTGCGGCGGCCGGTCACCGCAATCTGCGCGCGGTACCGGTCACGCGGTGTTTGCCCGCCGTAGCGGATGCGGATCACGCGGCTGCGTTAGCGGCGCGCGAGCCGGTGCACGGCGAGCCTGCCCTGCCGCCTCAAGAAAGGCGCGAGCCGCAGGCGTTGAAGGCCGTTGCCGAGCATCCGCCGCTGGTGGCGGCGCTGCTCGGTGTGGCGGGCGAAACGGCACCGGCGATTCTTGCTGAGTCGGCGGCGGCCGCCGCGACGCCGCCGCTCGCGGCGAGCGAATTGCGCATCGAAGTGGCGATTGCACGCGGCGCGCTCGGCGAGGGGCTCGCCGTGCCCGCGTCGATGCTGGCGAGCACGCTCTCGGCCCTCGCAGGCGACGCCGCGCTCACGCTGTTCGCGCTCGTCGGGCTGCCTGGCGAGCCTCATCTCGAAGGCGAGGCGTCTGCGGTTGATGACGCTCACCTGGCAGCGATGGTCGACGCGCAGCCGCTGCCGTTCGACACGGTCGCGCTCGCCGCGCTTGCTTGCCGCTTCGACCTGTGCCAATTCGATTTCGAGTCGCGGCCCTGGCGGCTCGATCGCGCGACGATGCGGCGGCTGCGCGTGCCCATTGCGTTGGTGGCGGCATCGCTCGTCGTCGCCGTCATCGGCGCGAACGTGCACTGGCTCATGCTTGTGCGCGAGCGCGATGCACTGAACGCGCAGATGACGGAACTGTTGCTCAATGCGTTTCCAAAGACGGCGGCCGTGCTCGACGCGCCGGCGCAGATGAAAACGCAACTCGAGCGACTGCGGCTCGCGGCGGGCCAACTGTCGCCCGACGATTACCTCTCGCTTGCGGCGCGCGTGGCGCCTGCGCTCGGACCCCTGCCCGTCAACGGTATTGCGGCGCTCGATTACCATGATCGTCGGCTCGATCTGACGTTCAAGCCGCAGGTGACGGCGGACCCGGACTTCACGAAGCGTCTTGCGCAAAACGGCCTGGCTGGCGAGCTCGACAGTAATACGGGCAAATGGACCATCAGAAACCGGAGCGGACAATGAAGAGCATGACGGTGCTGACCGATGTGTGGGGCGGCTTCTGGGCCGCGCGCACGGCGCGCGAAAAGACGCTGTTGACGTGGGGCGGCCTGGCCATTGGTGTGGTGCTCGCCTATTCGGTGCTGTGGTCGCCCGCGCAGGAAGGCCGGGCTCAGTTGCGCGAGAGCTTGCCCGCGATGCAGCGTGAACTGGCACAAATGACGGCCGAGGCGGATGAAGCCCGTTCGCTCGCCCCTGCCGCGCAGAGCGCGGCGCCAACCGGCAACGCGCTCAAAGAGGCGCTCGCCGCTTCACTCGCACAAGGCGGTTTTGCGGGGGCGCAAGTCCAGATAGCGGGCGATGCTGTGCGCGTCGAGATGAAGAACGCGTCATTCCCGACATGGACGATGTGGCTCGACGACGCGCGCAAGCAGTTCAAGGTGAAGGTCATCGAGGCGCATGCGAGCGCGCTCAAGGTCGATGGGCAAGTGGATGTCACCGCGACGCTGCAGCCAGCCGTGGCCGTGCGCGCGGCGCACTGACAAGCCCCCGCACCCGATGCCTTATTCCCGAGAAAATTGCGCATGAACATCCGGCTGGGGCGAATGGCGGCCTTGCTGCCATGGCTTGCCATCGCGTTGGTATCGAGTGCTGCTGTGCTGCTCGCGCTGCTGCCGGCGTCGTGGGTGACGCCGCAGTTCGCTCGCGCGACGCAAGGTCACGTCAACTTGATCGACCCGGCGGGCTCGCTGTGGCACGGCTCGGCGACGCTGATGCTTGCCGCGGGCACCGATGCGAGCGCGGCGACGGTTTTGCCCGGCCGCGTCGAATGGCAAACGGCGTTCTGGCCGCTATTACGCGGACGGCTGCAGATGAGCATGCGGCAAACCGTGGCGATGCCGGAGCCCGTTGCGCTTGACGCATCGTACGACGGCGCCACGCTGTCGCCGGGCAACATCGCCGTGCCAGCCGCGTTATTGACGGGCCTTGGGGCGCCGTTCAACACGCTCGATCCGCAAGGCGATGTTCGCCTGGGCTGGACGCAATGGCACCTGATTCGCACGAACGCCTTTGGCCGCCTCGATATCACGCTTGCCGACATGGTCTCGCGCGTATCGCAGGTCAAGCCGCTTGGCTCCTATCGGGTCGTCTTCCAGGCACAAGGCGCGACTTCGACGATCGATCTGTCGACGCTGAAAGGGCCGCTGCTGCTAAGCGGCCATGGGTCGGTCGCCGGGAGCGCCGTCTCGTTTCATGGCGAGGCGAGCGCCGCGCCGCAAGCGCGCGACAATCTTGCGGGGCTGCTGAATCTGCTCGGCCGCCCGACGGGCGCTGGGACCGTGGCGCTCGATTACATGCGTTGACCAGCCGGCCGTGCGCGAGGCCGGCGCGTTATTGATGTTGATGCGCCGCAAGCGGCGCCGAAGCCGGCAACGCGGCCGAAGCGGCCTTCGCGTTACCGGTTTCATTGCCGATCTGAGCCACATCCCATCCGCCGCCGAGCGCCTTGACGAGCCCGACCGATGACACCATTCGCTGCCCGGCCAGGCTGGCCAGTTTCTGCTCCGCCGAAAATGCCGTTGTCTGCGCCGTTAGCACGTTGACGTAGCCGACGGTGCCCGCTTTGTACTCGTTGGTCACGATGGCAAGCGCCTGGCGTGCCGAATCGACCGCCTGCCTTTGCACGACGATCTCGCGCGCCAGAATGCGCTGAGACGCGAAGTTATCCTCGACGTTCTGAAAGGCCGCAAGCACGGTTTGCCGGTAGAGCGCCACTTGTTGATCGTAGGCGGCGCGTGCGGCCTCCGTCTGCGCATGCCGCAGGCCGGCATCGAATAGCGTCGCCGCGAGCGAGGGGCCGACGGTCCAAAAACGCGACGGCAACGTGAGCAGATTCGAGAGCACCGAACTTTGGAAGCCGCCTTGCGCGGAAAGGGTGAGCGACGGAAAGTACGCCGCCATCGCCACGCCGATCTGCTCGTTCGCCGCGGCAGCGCGGCGTTCGGCGGCGGCGATATCGGGGCGCCGCTCCAACAGCACGGACGGCAATTCGACCGGCACTTCCGGCGGCTGGGCATCGAGCGGATCGGGGGCCATCGCAAACGTCGAGGCCGGTTCGCCCACGAGCACGGCGATCGCATGCTCGTCTTGGGCACGGGCCACGCCGTTGTCGATTGCGGCCGCCTGTGCCGACTGCAGTTGTGTTTGCGCCTGAATGACGTCCGAGCGCGCCGCGACGCCTTGCGCGTATTGATTCTGAGCGAGCTTGAGCGCCTGCTCGTACGCCGTGACCGTATCGTCGAGCAGCTTTTGCTGCGAGTCGAGCGCGCGTAACTGGAAGTAGGTCTGCGCGAGCGTGGCTTGTGCCGAAAGCCGCGCATTCGCGAGATCGGCCGCCGCGCCTTCGGCGCCTGCGCGCTGGGCACTGACCGTACGGCTGACCTTGCCCCAGAGATCGGGCTCCCACGAAGCGTCGAGCGAAAGATCGAAATTGTTCGACACGCGCGAGTTTGTCGTACCGAAGGCGCTGCTGCCCGATGAGCGCGACAGTTGCTGACCCGAGCGCGTGGCCGAAGCCGAGAGCCCGAGCGTCGGAAAATACGCTGCGCGCGCCTCGGAGACGAGCGCGCGCGCCTGCCGATAGGCGGCGGCGAATTGCGCGACCGACTGATTGGCGGTGTTGAGCTTCGTCATCAGCGCGTCGAGTTGCGGGTCGTCGTAGATGGACCACCAGGCGCCGCGCTCGGCACGATCGGCCGGCTGCGCGACCTTCCAGCCCGGCGGCGCTTCCTTGTACGAGGCGGGTACGGCGGCATCCGGCCGCCGATAATCGGGGCCGACGGCGCAACTGCTGAGCGCGAGCACCGCTGCCGCAGCCAGCGCGGCGGAGATGCAATTTCGAGATGGCAACATGCTGATCGATGTTCGTACGATGCAGCGATGGTAGCGCAGCGCCGCCGTTGCCTGAGTTACCGGGCATTACATCGGGTTAGCGGCGTTACCCGCGGAGCATACCGATTACCGATATCGCCATCAAAATGACGTTGAACGCCGCCTTGCCCTCATTGCGTAGGCGCATGTTCCGCCCCCGCTTTCACGTATTGTTTGAAATCGGCGCCGGCTTTCCACGGGTCGGGTTGGCAGCCGACCATGCTGTCGCAATGGGCGGCGAAGCCGATCGTGGCCGAGCCGTCGGCGTTGAGCGTCTTGGTGATCTGATAGGCCAGTTTGCCGCTGCCGCCTTCCGGGCCTGCTGTCTCGATCAGCGTGTCGTTGGCGGTTTGCAGCTTGTAGGCGCCATGGCGGGTCACCCACTCCTGCGCGCGGGTCCACCAGCGGTCGCATTCGTCTGCGTTGCGGCATACGAGCGGCGTGGTGGCGATTTGCATTGTCTCGGGGCTGACATGGTCCGCGCTGGAGCAGCCCGCGAGGAGCGCGCAGGCGGCGGCCCATCTGATCGATTTCATGGCAACGCCCTCTTTTCAGTGGGAATACCGGTTCGACGCGCCGCGCCCGCGTCCGTTCGCACGGAATCGATCGAAGAAAGAAGCTTCAGACGCTGAAGCGCTCGAGCGTGTAGCCGCGATACGCTGCAACGAAAGCGTCGAACGAATCGGGTGCCTCGTCGCGCTCGAGCTCGGCTTGCTGTGCGAGCGAACGCGCGGCGAGTTCGTCCGCAGCGCGGGCCGTGGCGGCGTCGAGCGGGCGCGCGCGAAAATAAGCGGCATGCGCCTCGCTTTGCGCCAGACCGAAGGCGAAGAAGCTTTGACCGCGTTCGCGCATCGTGCGCAGTACACGTGCCGATGGCGTCGCTTCCGGGTCGGCAAGCTTGGCGCGCTGTGCCGCTAGCGCGCGCACGTGGGCGTCGCCGCCCGAAACGACATCGAGCGCGCGCGCGGCGCGTTCCATTTTGTCGAGCAGCTCATTGCCCCATTGGACGAGAGGTACCTCGTGGCCGTCGCGCGTCAGCGCGAGGCCGGGTTTGCGGCCCTCGAGCGTGACGCGTCCGAAGTTCGCGTTCGCTTCGGCTTGGGCCTCGCCGGGCAGCGGCGGGCTATCGTCGAGCGCACAAACGAGCGCATAGGCATCGAGAAAACGCGCCGCTTCGAGTGAGATCCCGCATGGCTCGAACGGATCGATATCGAGACAACGAATTTCGACGTATTGGACGCCGCGCGCGGCTAGCGCATGCAACGGGCGCTCGCCCGATTGCGCAATGCGCTTCGGACGGATCGTCGAATAGAACTCGTTTTCGATCTGCAGCACGTTCGTGTTGATCTGCATCCACTCGCCGTTGCGATGGGTGCCGATGGCCTCGTATGGCGCATAGGGTTCGCTGACCGCGCGCGCCAGCGCATCGAGGTAGCCGCTCAACGTGTCGTAGTCGGGCCGCAAGGCCGCCTGCGCCGTCGTGTTCGAATAGCCGAGATCGCTCATGCGCAGGCTCGTCGCGTAGGGACGGTAGAGCGTGTCGGCATCGAACGTTTCGAGCGTGTGCGGCTTGCCGCGCAAAAAGCCGCGATCGAGTGCCGGCGAGGCGCCGAACAAGTACATGAGCAGCCAACTCGTGCGGCGGAAATTGCGGATCAGCGCGAAATACCGTGCCGATTGGTAGTCGATAGCGGTCGCGGGCGACGGCTCAGCCGCATGAAGCAGCCGCCACGCTTCTTCGTTGAGCGAATAGTTGTAGTGGATGCCGGCGATGCACTGCATCGTGCGGCCGTAGCGCAGCGCGAGGCCTTGACGATAGACATGCTTGAGCCGGCCGATGTTCGAGGTGCCGTATTCGGCGATCGGTATTTCGTTGTCTTCGGGGAGCCGGCCGGGCATCGAATGCGTCCACAGCAACTCTTCGCCGAGGTGCGCATAGACGAAGCGATGCAGTTCGTCGAGTTGCGCGAGCGTCAGCGCCGCATCGTGCTCGGTCGCGGTGATCAACTCGATCAGCGCTTCGGAATAGTCGGTCGTCAGCAACGGATGCGTCAGTGCCGAGCCGAGCTCACGCGGATGCGGCGTCATGGCGAGCGAGCCGCCCGGCACGACGCGCAAGCTCTCCTTTTCGATGCCGCGCAGGCCGCGCGCGAGCACGTCGCCTACGGCGGGCGACGTCAGCACGTGCAAGCGCCGCGCGAATGTCTCGGAAACGGTGGGGGATCGGTTGTCTGACATCGAAGCGGGCCTGGGCGCCGCGCGAGTGCACGACGCCCTCGAGCGCAAGTGTTTTTAAGGTAGCGGGCACTTTAACACTGCGCCGGGAAGTGCGCTTGAGGCCCCGCCCGCGGGCGGTTTCGCGAACGTGGGCCAAGGCTGGGCGGGCATTGGCGACGTGCTTCGAGCGGCGCCGACGTGAGCTGTTTTATCCGCCGCGCGCACCGCTTGCGCGGTCCGCTATTTCATTCCACAGATGCATGGCCGCGTAGGCGCGCCAGGGGCGCCACGGCTCGGTGCGAGTGCGCTGTGCCGCCGCTCGTGTGCACGCTGCATCGCGTGCGGCGATCGACTGCATCAGCACCAAGTCGCTCGCGGGCCACGCGTCGGCGTCGCGCCACGCGCGCATCGCGATGTATTCCACCGTCCATGGGCCGATGCCGGGCAATGCAAGCAACGCGGCGCGCATGGCCGTAAGCGACGCGGCGTTCAACTCGACAGCCGAGCTTTCGCGTTCGATGACGAGCGCACCGGAGGCCACTGCCTGCGCGAGGCCTTGCAGCGCCGCTACGCGCTTGCCGGGCATGCCAATTTGGGCTAGGTCCGCAGCCGCAAGCGCGGCCGGGGTCGGGAAGCGCCACGCCGTTCCGGGATGCGGATGATCTTCGATCAGCGCGCCGGCGCGCACCACCAGCCGGCCGATCAGCGTGGTCGCCGCTTTTACGCTGACTTGTTGGCCGACGACCGCGCGCACGACGAGTTCGAACGCGGACCAGGCGCCCGGCACGCGCAAGCCGGGCGCAGCGTCGACTAGCGGTGCGAGCCACGGATCGCGCGCGAGATGCGAGCCGATTGCGCGTGGGTCGGCGCCGACGTCGAACATCGTTGCCACATGCGGCGCGAGCGTGTCCGCATGTTCGCTCGCAGGGCCTTCGACATCGACGACGAGGGTGCGTCTGCGCGCGTGCCGCCGCACCGTCAGCGTACCGCTTTCGCCTTGCCATTCAATGGCGCGCCGGTAAGCGCCATCCGCCACGGCTTCGACGCCCGGCGTCGCGCGGCCGGCGAAAAAGCGCAGCACGCGTGGCCAGTCGTAGGGCGCCTTGAACGGCAACTCGAACGTGACCGTCGGCGTGGTGCTCAAGCGGCGTCGTCCAACTCGGCGCTGCCGGTACCGGTATCCGTGCCTGCACTCGTCGCACCCGTCGTGCCGCGACGGGCCTCGGCTTCGAGCAGCACGGCCTTGCGCGGCAAACCCCAGCGATACCCTGCCAGCGCACCGCTCTTTTGTATGACCCGATGGCACGGAATTGCCAGTGCGATCCGGTTCGACGCGCAGGCGCTGGCGACCGCGCGCACCGAGCGCGGCTCACCGAGCGCTTCGGCGATCTCCGTATAGGTTCGCGTTTCGCCGTAGGGAATGCGCCGCAGCGCGTCCCAGACTCGCTGGCGAAACGCAGTTGCCGCAACGTCGAGCGGCAAGTCGAACGTTTCGCGCGACCCATTCAGATACGCATCGATTTGTGCGATGAAAGGCGCCATGCGGGCTGCGTCCTCGTGCAGCTCGGCGTGGGCGAGCGTACGGCGCAGCTCGTCGATCAGCGTGGCATCGTCGTCGCCGAACGCGATTCGGCAGATGCCTTTGTCCGTGGCGGCAACCAGCACGTGTCCGAGCGGCGTCTCGGCGCAGGCGTAGTGCACGGCGACGCCCGCCCCTTTTTTGCGATAAGCGGAAGGCGTCATTCCGAGTTCGTTGGGAACATTGCTGTAAAGACGTGACGGCGAACCAAAGCCGGCATCGACGGCTGCGCGCGTGACCGCGCCGCCTCGCTGCAGCGCATCGCGCAGCGCGCCGCCGCGCTGCAGCGCATCGCGCAGCGCGCCGCCGCGCCGGGCAGCTTGATACTGACGCGGCGAAAGGCCGATCACGCGTGTGAAGAGCCGCTGCAGGTGAAACGGACTGACGTGCACGACTTCGCTCAGTTGAGCGAGGGTCATGCGGGTATCGGGGGCGGCGTCCAACGCGGCGCAGGCGCGCTCGATGATGGCAAGCTCGCGCGGCAGGCCGCCGGGCTGACAGCGTTTGCATTCTCGATATCCGGCGGCTCGTGCCGCATCGACGGTCTCGAAAAAGGCGACGTTTTGCCGCCGCGGCACCCGCGACGCGCAAGACGGCCGGCAAAACACGCCGGTGGTCGCGACGCCGTAAAAGAAAGCACCGTCCGCGCGTGCATCGTGCGAGAGCACAGCGCTCCAGCGTTCGTCGTCCGTTGCGTAAGCGGGTTCGGATAGATAGGTGGATTGCATCGTATTCCTCGGCAATGGAGCGGTACACGAGCCTTACTGTAGGCGCCGGTGCACCCGCTGGCGCGCCGAATCTTGCGGTCTGATTCGGGCCTTTGCGCTAGGGTTCGGCACCTCGCCTCGCTCCTGCTTCACGCACATTTTTAATTCTCCGACAAAAACATAGGTCGCGGACAAATAGGCCTGTCCGGTTTTGGAGCAAAATGTCCGCATATTGGTGGGGCGGCAAATCGACGTAAGGCGTAGCCCAAAGCCAGTTGTTGCCGCCGCAGCTGTCTGGCAGACCCTCACGCAGCCAACTGGATTGGTGCGTTGACGTTTGTCCTGCCAGTCCGTGTAGACCTCTTCGAATCTCATTTTCCGGGTGTCCTGTAACCAGCGTGCCCGGCTTACGGGTGAGTCCATACCGCACCCAAAAACCGGACACATTACGCGCTACAGACCCGGACAATTCATTTGCTCGCGACACGACCCAGAATTAGGCTTGCCTAACCCGACCATCGGCTCCATAATTACCGATAAGTGGACTGGGAGTGCCCGGTCGGCGTCGCAGCCTCGGTGAGTTTCATCGGGGCTTTTCGCTTTCTGGGGCCGGATAAATCTTGAGTCCCCAATTCTCGTACCCTTCGCCTAGCCGCTCACGGCCGCCTGAACAATAGAATTTCCGTTTGAGGCTATCGAAAGCCCGGTTCGGCTGATCCGGGCGCATGACGTTCATGCCCACCGGCCGAGCGACCAAATCTGCAAGCTGCAGCCCGGGTGAGTCGACTTTCTTGTCAGCGAAAATGACATCGAACGGAAGCTGAATCCCGAGCCGGTTGGCACCATCGCAGATACGCCTGAATTCCAGTTCCAGTTCGTTGTCCTCTCTCTTCCCGCGGCATTCGACGATGACGTGAGTCAACGCCGTATGCTGCTTCTTCTCCTCGAGAAATTCATACAAGGTTTCAAGACAAAAACTGAGCGCCAGATGATAGGGATTGTCGCTTGTCTCGCCCTTGTCACGCAGACGCCCTTTGTCGACCACGCAGCTAATCAGGATAAAGTTGCTCTCCTCGATGATCCGGGTGAGTTCGAAAATGAAGCGCTTCTTGTGCCCCTGTTCGCAAAAAACCTAAAGGCGCCTTCTTCCTTACGGATCTCACGCTCGTGCAAAACAACCAGATCGTGCCCGAAATGATTGAACTTGAACTTGTGTAGCGCCGGTACGATCTTCTCGCTGTAGTGGCGCTTATAGAAAACACAGAATGCGAGAACGAAAACGGGGTAGTTTGCATCGAGCGTCTGCATCCCATGGTCGCCGCTTTCGTCCACGTACACCACAAAATTGCTGTATTTGCCGACTGCGGAAGGATCGTCGGCAGCCCCATCCGTTGGAGGCGCCTCCATTTCGAACAGAGAGAACTGCTGTGGCACCAGCAGGTCCGAGCTACTCATCGACCGTTCTTCCCTTCACTGTTAGTCCTTCTGTTCATTGACGATTGCTTACGGATCTTCTGGCGCGCAGTCAATTGGATAACGCATGCTGCACCACATCTGGCAATTTAACGTCCACGCGCCGAGTTATCCAGTGGAATGCCGCCCTCGGATTATGCCCCGCTTGCGTTTCGGTTTGCGCACGGGATGTCTCGCCCTGTAATGCAACTACCTCGAAGCTCGCGATCGAAGGCTGTATACCACCAGCGGAAAGCGCGACGTAGGCGTCAGGAAGCGCTTCAGCAGGGCTGCGCGACTAGGGCGGGGACGTCTCGAGGCCGTGCACCAGCCGCGCCTGCGGCCGTACAGTATCTCGCGTATGGGACTGCATTTGCTGCGCCACGCCCATGCCAACCATGCTTTCGGAACGCCGGCATACGATTTGCTCGCGACACGCCGACAAAAAAACATATTGCATTGCACCATTGTTTTGTGTATAGTTTGTCTTGTCTCCTCCATGTCTCCTCCTGATATGGATTCACCCGCTCTTATTAGAGCGGGTTTTTTTTGCCCGCCATATTTGTCCTGTCTCGCGGCGCTTCGCCTTACCCTCTACACTCCACAAGCCGGGCGATATTCGAGTCATACGCGCATTCAGCACAGTACGTTCAGCGCACTCGGATCGCCACGGCCATTCCGACACGAAGGAGGAATCGCAGGTGAAATCATTGACCATTCGTGGGCTCGACCATGTCGTGATCCGTTGCGCTGACGTGGACGTCATGAAGCGTTTTTATTGCGACGTGCTTGCGTGTACCGTTGAGAAAGAGCAACCAGAGTTCGGCCTCACTCAACTGCGGGCGGGCGCTTCGATGATCGATCTGCTCGCCGTCGGCGGCAAGCTCGATCGGCCGGACAGTGGCGCGCCGGGTGCCGGGCGCAACATGGATCACTTCTGCCTGCGCATCGAAGATTACGATGTCGACGCATTGGCTGCCGAGTTACGCGCATGCGGTGCGCGCGTGGGTGAGCGCGGGCGTCGCTATGGCGCCGATGGCTACGGCCAGTCGCTTTATCTGTTCGACCCGGAGGGCAACATGGTCGAGCTGAAAGGGCCGCCCGATGCAAGCCCGCCTGGCTAGCAAGCGCCAGCCTTCCCCGCTGCGACGCTTTCACGCTTACGCGGCGGGCGCCTTCAGCACCGTCCATTCGATGGCAACCGGCTCGGCATCGGTGCTGCCGACCCATGCGGCGCCGTCTTGTATCGTCACCTGAAGACGCATCGTGCGCGCGGCCAGGCTCGCGAGCGCCTCTGCGGTACCGGGCGCGAGCGACCACACGCGCACGTTGCGCAGGCGTTCGATTTTGCCGCGTACCGCTTGCCACCAAATGTCCGACGTCTTGCCGCCGTACGCGATGACGACCACATCGTCCGCACGTGAGCTCGCTTTCGCAATGCGCTTCTCGTCCGGCTGGCCGGCTTCGATCCATTTCTGGACGGCGCCGGTGAGGTCCTTTTGCCAGAGGTCGGGCTCGTCCGTATCGGAGAGCCCTTTGGCAAATTCGAGTCGTTCGTGCGCAAAAAGGGCGAATGCGACCAGGCGCACCATCATGCGTTCATCGGTTTCCGAGGGATGACGCGCGACCGTGAGTGCGTGATCGGCATAGTAATGCCGATCCATGTCTGCAATTTGCAGTTCCGCTTTATAGATCGTGGATTTGAGAGCCATACGGCACCGTGAGAGAACGTTTCGCGGGCCGCTCAAGCGCTTCTTCCCTGCAAACGAGGAAAGAGAACGCACGACGCCGCGCCGGCATGGCACGCCGGCGCGTGATGATAGCGAATTACGAAAGGCCGCCGCTATTTTGCGGCTGCTGTGTGCTGTCTTGTTTTCGGTTTGCTATTGCTTGATAAACCGATCGTGAGCCCAAAGACCTTGCGTATCGCTATTGCCCGCGTTCACGAATTCGACGTCGTGGCCGACCACGCGCACTACGCGAAAATCGGACTGCTCGGGCGTCGATAGCGACAGACAGTCGTAGCCGGTGAAGTATTGCTGCATTTTCTGCTGTTCGCCCGCTTGTGCGTGCTGATCCGCTGCGTCGAGCTTATCTTTCGACAAGCACCCATAGGCGCCTTGTCTGAATTGGATTGTTTGCTGGGGCTTGAGAACCACATCTTGCGCTTGCGCAACCGAAGCCGCGGCGGCAAAACCAACCAACATAAAAAGCATCCCGACTTGTTTTCTCATGTCCTGCCTCCATGCGGGTTTTTACTTAGGTTAGCTATGTGTTTAAATGCAATTTAAAACCCGCGCGTTTGAGATTAGAACATTCGTGTGAAATCACAAGCACATTTTGTGTGCACTTGCAAAAGCGACGGATTGTCGCACCGCTGCGCGGCAACAACCGCATGCGAATCGCGTGGTCACAGGCCCCGCACGGCGGGTAGCCGTTGGCATCGCCCAAACGACAAAGCCATGATGGATAAGGCGGATTAGGGTTGACCTTAGTATGCGGCGAGAAATGCAATTAAGCAGTTTAATAAATAAAAACGGTATTGATGCAGCGCACACAAAGCACTGCTTCCAGCCGCATGTCCGCGCTAATAAAAAAGATCAGACTACGCGCCAAAAATAATGCCAGCTTCGGCTTGATCCCCAATATAGCGTTCCGAATACGTACCCCGAACGATTCGCAGCAAACGTGTGCGCCGCGCTTTTTGCACTTGCGCGCGACACCGGGTCGTGGATAAATCGGGTTTTCGTCGAGGAGCGTTTCCATGAGTCTTGCACATTGGCTGCCGTTTGCTATTGCTTCGGCCATCGTCATCATCATTCCGGGGCCGACCGTCTTGCTCGTCGTTTCCTATGCGCTGGGTCACGGCCGCCGTTACGCGTTCGCGACGACAGCAGGGGTTGCGTTAGGCGATCTCACATCGATGACGGCTTCGATGCTCGGTCTGGGTGCCGTGCTGGCCACATCCGCCGCCTTGTTTACCGCACTCAAGTGGGTCGGCGCGGCGTATCTTGTCTATCTCGGCGTCAAGCTATGGCGCGCGCCGGTGAGCGACGCGCAGACACCCGACATTTCGGAAACGCGCGCGAGCAAGGTCTTCGCCCACGCCTATGCTGTCACGACGCTGAACCCGAAGAGCATCGTGTTCTTCGTCGCGTTCGTTCCACAGTTCATGGATCTGCACGCAAGCGCATGGCCGCAAATCCCGATTCTCGAGGCCACCTTCATCGGGCTCGCCACGCTCAACGCATTTGGCTACGCGCTGCTCGCATCGAGTGCACGCCGCGCGATCAAAAGCCGCACGGTTCAGCGCGCCGTCAATCGCACCGGCGGCTCCATGCTGATCGGCGCCGGCGTGCTGGCGGCGACCTGGAAGTCCGCCAGCGTCTGAGTCAATTGGAACGCGCGCTGCGAATGCGCGCGGCGCCACGTGCGCCGTAGGAAGCGTCACGTCCAATCGCCCGGCTAGTTCTACAATGACTTTCATCGTCGCACTGATGCAGCACGGGAGAGTGATCGTGATCGAGCGTTTGATACTGGGTGCCTTCCTCATGCTGCCCCTGCTGATCGTTGCGTTTCTTTTTTCCGACGAACTCTGGCAGGAACATCAAAAACAAACGCGCGTGGACAGCGCGCGGCGCATCGACTGGCGCCATCCATTGCGCAGCCTGTTGCATCGGCATTGATAGTTTTTATATCCGCAGCGTTCAAGCATCCAATCCCACTTACCTCCCGCCGCTCGATCGTTAGCACACCTAAATGCTGACTGATCGCAGCCGCGCGCGTCGATTTTGCGTCAGGGTCATGTAGGCGGAGTCTTACATAGCCTGGCGTTTTATTCTGACGCCGCCCCGCCTTAAGATTTTTTCGTCATTTAGTCGTACTAAATGCTCAAGGCGCTGTATCCGCCTGCCGTAGACCTGCCTGTAGCCGAGAGAGCGGCTGCCACGCCCGATGACGCTGAGAGAGCGGCGGTCACGGATTTAGCGTGCTCGCAGGGACTTTTAAAAAAGGTTGCAGAGATGAACTTATCCCACATGAAGGTGGCGACTCGGCTCGGCATTGGTTTCAGCCTCGTGTCGTGCCTGTTGGTTCTGGTTACCGCGTTTGCGCTTGTTCGCATGGCTCAACTCGAGTCATCCATGAGCGACATCACCGATGTCAACGCAGTGGAGGCCGGCTTGGCGAACCGGCTCGATCAGAGCATTTCCAATCGCGCGCTCGCGTTGCGCAACTTGATCTTGCTGCAGGCCGATCAACAAGACGAGATTACGACCGAGACCACGCGCTTCGAGAAGGAAACCAAAGCATACGACGACGCGCGCGCCAAGCTCGTCACCATGTTCCAGAGCGCGGACGCCAAGCCAGACGAGCGCACGCTGATCGAACAAATTCGTCAGCAAGGCGAAGCGGCGCTCCCATTGATGCTCAAGGCCAAAGAGCTTGCACTGTCCGGGCAGCGCGAGACGGCTTATCACTTGCTGCGTTTCGAACTGCGCCCCGTGCAAGCGAAGTGGTGGGGCTATGTGCGCGCACTGCGCGAATTCGAGCGCAATCAAAACGATGAGGAAACGGCCGCGGCCAAGCAGCTGTATTCGGCAAGCCGCACGCTGATGATCGCACTGGCGACGCTGGCGCTTGCGCTCAGCATCGTCTCGGCACTCATCATCACGCGCAGCATTCTCAAGCAACTGGGCGGCGAACCCGCCGTTGCGGCCGATGCGGCCAACCGTGTGGCCACCGGCGATTTGACGGTCGAACTCGTGACGAGCGAGGATAACCCTACGAGCCTCATGTATGCGATGAAAACGATGCGCGAAAGCCTCGTCGGCATCGTGGGTCAGGTTCACCACAGCACAGGCGCCATTGCGACGGCCGCGGGGCAAATCGCGAGCGGCAATCTAGATTTGTCCTCGCGCACCGAACAGCAGGCTGCTTCGCTCGAAGAAACGGCGGCGTCGATGGAAGAACTCACGGCCACCGTGCGTCGCAATTCGGAGCACGCGCGCCAAGCCAATGAGCTCGCCTCGTGTGCGTCGAGTGTTTCCGAGCGCGCCGGCTCCGTCGTGGCGCAAGTGGTAAGCACGATGAGCGCCATCAACGATGCGTCGCAAAAGATCGTCGAAATCATCGCTGTGATCGACGGCATCGCGTTCCAGACCAATATTCTCGCGCTCAACGCGGCAGTGGAAGCCGCGCGCGCCGGTGAGCAGGGCCGCGGCTTTGCGGTGGTGGCAAGCGAAGTGCGTTCGCTCGCGCAACGCTCGGCCACGGCCGCCAAAGAAATCAAGGCGCTGATTGGCGGCTCGGTCGAGCAAGTCGGGCACGGCAACAAGCTCGTGCAAGAAGCCGGCTCGACGATGAGCGAAGTGATGGACAGCGTCAAGCGCGTGACGCAAATCATGGCCCACATCATGAGCGCAGGCGAAGAGCAGACGAGCGGAATCGAGCAGATCAATCAGGCGCTCACGCAAATGGACCAGGTGACGCAGCAAAACGCTGCGCTCGTCGAAGAGGCGGCCGCGGCGGCCGAATCGATGCGCGAGCAGGCTGCGGCGCTCGTGGAGGCCGTCGGCGTGTTCCGCCTTGGTTCGAGCGACGCGCCGAGGCTCGCCGTCACCGAACGGAGCGCGATGCATGCTCCCGCACGCGCACGTCTCGAGCAGCCGGCCATGCGCCGCGCGCTCCCGACGCACGACATGCACGACGCTCAGCCCGCGTAACGCCGCAGGCCACCCTCTCTTATTCTGACCAGCACCGGCGCCGCCGCAGCGAAACGCTGCGGCGTGCCGCGACCGCGCTCGTCTTGAATGCGAATTCATAAAGGGACCGCTCATGAGTTGCAAAGCGCCGCCTTATTCGTTGCGTGCCGAGAAAAACGTGTCGGACGTGCATGTACCGCACGATGCCCGCACCGAGCCTTATCCGCCCACGGCGTCCTCCAATGTCTTTTGGCATGCCGGCAGCGTGCCCGGAGACGCGCGTGCGCGGCAATTCTGCCGGCAACCGTTGACGTTCTGGCTGACGGGCCTAAGCGGCGCCGGCAAATCGACGATTGCCTACGCGTTCGAGCAACTGCTGATGCGCGAGCGGCAGCCGTGCGCCGTGCTCGACGGCGACAACTTGCGGCATCGGCTGAACTGCGACCTCGGTTTTTCCGAACGCGACCGCCGCGAGAACGTAAGACGCGCGGCCGAAGTCGCGAGATTGATGAACGAGGCCGGTCTCGTTGTCGTGGCCTCGCTCGTTTCGCCTTATCGGGAGGACCGTGCCGCGGCCAAGGACATCATCGGTGAGGCAAGCTTTGCCGAGGTGTATGTCAGCACGTCGCTGGCCGTGTGCGAATCGCGAGATCCGAAAGGGCTGTATCGCCGCGCGCGCCGTGGCGAGATTGCGGATTTCACCGGCATCTCTTCGCCTTACGAGCCGCCCGGGGCATCGGCTTTGATGCTCGACACCGCTGCGCTGTCCACGGACCGCGCAGCTTCGATATTGCATGCCTACTGGCGCGAGCGTAATGGCATGGGAGCGGTCGATCATGCTTCGCGCTGAAACGCAGCCTGCGAGCGCAGCTTACGATGTCTTCAACGGCGATGCCGACGGTATCTGCGCGCTGCATCAGCTGAGGCTCGCGTGCCCGCGCGAGGCGGTGCTCGTGACGGGCGTGAAGCGCGATATCGCGCTGTTGCAGCGGGTGCCGTGTGCTTCCGGCACCGCAGTCACCGTGCTCGACATCTCGCTCGACGCGAATTACGCGCCACTCGTCGCACTGCTCGACGCCGGCGCACACGTGACCTATTACGATCATCATGCCGCGAACCGTGCATTTGCGCATCCCGGTCTGCGCCTTCGATGGGACGACGCGCCGGACACCTGCACGAGCCTCATCGTCGATCGCGAACTGAAGGGCCGGTTCCGCCGCTGGGCGATTGTGGCGGCCTTCGGCGACAACCTCGATGCGCGTGCATACGCGCTCGCAGCCGAAAGCGGATGCTTGGCACACGAGACCGATACGCTCGCAGCGCTGGGGCGCGCGCTCAACTACAACGCATACGGCGAAAACATTGCCGATCTGCACGTGCCGTCCGAGCGGCTCTATCGCGAACTGCACGCCTATGACGCGCCGCTTGCTTTCATCGCGCACGCGGCCTGCTACCGGGCGCTCGCCGATGGCTATCAAAGCGATACGGCGCAAGCGGCCTCGATCACGCCACATCACCGCTTCGATGGCGGTGCTGTCTACGTGCTGCCCAATGCCGGCTGGGCGCGTC
Source organism: Trinickia sp. LjRoot230 (assembly GCF_964253315.1). Classification (NCBI taxonomy): domain Bacteria; kingdom Pseudomonadati; phylum Pseudomonadota; class Betaproteobacteria; order Burkholderiales; family Burkholderiaceae; genus Trinickia; species Trinickia sp. LjRoot230. The sequence continues at coordinate 4,117,145 of NZ_CAXUQX020000001.1, read as the reverse complement.
GAGTGTCGGGTGTGTTCGCCAACGGCCTCGTTCAGCGCGAGCCCGGCAAATCCTTCGCAGTCCTAACTGAATTGGGCAATGGCGCTTACACCGCGAGTATCCGCTCGGGCGATCCTGCATTGCTACCGGCCAATGCGTTTTGCGAGCGCTTTGCGAACGGCGGCGGCCGGCGCGCCGCGGCAGGCATCAACGGCTTGCCGGCTAGCGAAGTCGAAGCATTTTGCCAAGCATTTCGCCGATGTGCGGGCGACCAAGCGGTATCTCTTCATCACACCATCCGTAACGAACGATAAGGACTCCTGTCCATGAACACGAGTACAAAGACCGAGGAAAACCGCAACCGGCCGATGCCGGTACTGATGATTCCGCTGCGCCGCTGCGGCTCGCATGCGCTGCGGCTGAGGCTCAATTTCAATCCGCAGTTCTATTCGCCCTATCCGCTGCATATCGTCGATTTCGTGCCGATGCTGCCGCTGTACGGCGATCTCGCCGATGATCGAATGTATTTTCGCCTGGTCAGCGATGTGATCGGCCTGCAGGCTGTCAGCATGGTCAAATGGCCCGGCATGGTGTTCGATCCCGTGGAGATCTTCGAGGCAATTCGCCATGAGCCGCGCAGCGTGCACCGGGTTGTATGGGAGCTGCTGCTGCGCGCAGGCGAAGGGCAGGGCGCGCGCGTCGTGATGGACAAGTCGCTGGACAGCGTGCATTACGCCGACGAGTTGATGCAACTGATGCCGCAGATGCGCTTCTTGAACGTGGTGCGCGACCCGCGCGCGCAGATTGCTTCGATGAACAAGGCGATCATTCACGATTTCGACACCCTGCTCAACACGCGCGCATGGATCGAAGCGCATCGTGCGGCAGATGTGCTGATCGAGCGATATCCGGAGCGCGTGATGACGATTCGCTACGAGGATTTTCTCTACGATCAGGAAGCGACGCTCAAAAAGGTGTGCGCGTTTTTGGCCATCGACTATTTGCCCGCCATGCTCGACATTTCGCGTTCGGCCGAGGCCAAGCAGATTTCGCAGATGTCGGCACTGTGGTCATCGAACTGCTTCGCACCGATTGCCGCGAACATCGACAAATACAAGCGGCAGCTATCAAACGAGGAAATCGCGCTGATCGAAACGATGACCGCGCGCTACATGCAGCGTTACGGCTACGAGCGCGCGACCGAGGGTGTGCTCGATATCGAGGCTGCGGCATACGATAGTGCACGTCGTCGTTCCGCGCTTGCGAAGGATGATGCATGGCGCAGGCTCGAAGCGGCGAACTTCCGCGACTTCGTGCTGCGCCAGCATCGCGCCGAGTATTTGCATGCGGTTCGCGAGCGCATGGAGCGTCACGCCGCTGCGCGAGCAGCAGGCGGCGCGGCGGCCTTGGCGTTGAGCTCGGCCTCGACTCAGCTTGACGAACTCGACGCCCCGTTCGAAGTGACCGATTGATCCAGAGCGAACCCATGTCTTTGTCATTGTCGTGGTTCAACGCGCAGATCATGCTGGCAAGCATGTCTGGCTTGTCGATCGGGTTCATGCTCGGGCTCGTTGGCGGCGGCGCCGGCATGCTGGCGGTGCCGTTGCTGTTGTATGTCGTGAAGGTCGGCGATGCGCATCTGGCGATCGGCACTACCGCTGTCTCGATCGCACTGACCGCGTTGGCGAACCTCGTGACGTATGCGCGTGCCGGGCTCGTGCGATGGCGGGTGGCGTCGCTTTTCGCGGCGGCCGGCGTGAGCGGTGCGTTCGCCGGATCGACGTGGTCGCTGCGTGTCGGCGGGGGCGGGCTGATGCTGCTGCTTGCTGGCATCGTCGCGTCAGTTGGTGTGCTGATGTACGCGCGTGCGCATCGTAAGACCGAGGTGCCACTCGGCCCCGCGCCGCTTGGGCGCGGCTTTGCCACCGCGGGCGCGGGCGTGGCTGTCGGCAGTATGGCCGGATTTTTCGGCGTAAGCGGAGGCTTTCTTTCCGTACCCGCCCTGCATTTGATTGCGCGTATTCCGATGCTCGAAGCGGTGGCATCCTCGCTACTGTCGGTGGTCGTTTTCGCCTCGACGACGGGCCTGAATTATGCGAGGGCGGGCAAGGTAAGCATGCCGCTCGCGTTGGCGCTCGTCGCGGGCGGCATGCTGGGCGGACGGGGCGGAATGTGCGCAGCGAAGCTGCTGGCGCATCGTGGACCTACGCTGCGGCGCACGTTCGCCGTTATGCTGATGATCATTGCCGTGTACATCGCCTATCGTAGTTTGAAGGTCGTCTGAGTGCAGCCCTGAGTGCGCTCGGACACGACCAGCTAGAGAACAATAGAACCTGAGAGATGACCGATGAACCTATCTTGTGAAGCGGCCAACCCCGCAACGACCCCGCTCACCGTAAGCTCGACCCGCATGGATCACCTCGACTGGCTCGAAGCGGAATCGATCCACATTCTGCGCGAGTTGGTGGCCGAGTGTGCCAAGCCTGCACTGCTGTTTTCGGGCGGCAAGGATTCGGTGGTTGTGCTGCATCTGGCGCTCAAGGCGTTCGGCCTGGGCGCGCACCGCAAGACGGCATTGCCGTTTCCGCTTGTGCACATCGACACGGGCCATAACTACGACGAGGTGATCGACTTTCGCGATCGGCGTGCGCAGCAAATCGGCGCGCAACTCGTGGTCGGGCATGTCGAAGATTCGATCAAGCGCGGCACGGTACGCCTGCGCCGCGAGACCGATTCGCGCAACGCCGCGCAAGCGGTGACGCTGCTCGAAACGATTGCGCAGCACGGGTTCACGGCGATGATTGGCGGGGCGCGGCGCGACGAAGAAAAAGCGCGCGCCAAAGAGCGCATCTTCTCGTTTCGCGACGAGTTCGGCCAATGGGACCCGAAGGCGCAACGCCCGGAGCTGTGGAGCCTGTATAACGCGCGTTTGCATCAAGGCGAGCATCTGCGCGTGTTTCCGATTTCGAACTGGACCGAGCTGGATGTGTGGCAGTACATCGCGCGCGAGGGGCTCGAGCTGCCGTCGATTTACTACGCGCATCGCCGCGAGATCGTGCGACGCAATGGGCTGCTCGTGCCGGTGACGCCGCTCACGCCGATGCGTGAGGGCGAGGTGAGCGAACAAGCGCTGGTGCGCTTTAGGACGGTGGGCGATATCAGCTGCACATGCCCGGTGGAAAGTGATGCGGACGACCTCGAGAAGATCATCGCCGAGACGGCGGTGACCGATATCACCGAGCGCGGTGCCACGCGCATGGACGATCAGGCGTCGGAAGCCGCGATGGAGCAGCGCAAGAAGCAGGGCTACTTCTGATTGCTCAGGACTGCTAACGAACGCTTAAGCGAAGTCGCGCACACGTACACGCACACACATGCACACGGAAACACACAAGGCAGGACCTATGAACACACATGAACCGGCGGATCTCGGCGTGCTGCGCTTTATCACCGCGGGCAGCGTCGACGACGGCAAGAGCACGCTGATTGGGCGCCTGTTATACGACAGCAAGGCGATCCTCTCGGACCAACTCTCCGCGCTCTCGCGCGCGAAGATGAAGCGCACGGTGGGCGACGAGATCGATTTGTCGCTGCTGACCGACGGCTTGGAAGCGGAGCGCGAGCAGGGCATCACGATCGATGTGGCGTATCGCTATTTCGCCACGGCCAAGCGCAAGTTCATCATTGCCGACACGCCGGGCCACGAGCAGTACACGCGCAACATGGTGACGGGCGCGTCGACCGCGCATGCGGCGATCGTGCTGATCGACGCCACGCGCGTGACGTTCGAGCAGGGCGCGGCCGTTTTGCTGCCGCAAACGAAGCGTCATAGTGCGATTGTGAAGCTGCTGGGTTTGCAGCATGTGATCGTCGCGATCAACAAGATGGATTTGGTGGAATTCAGCGAGGCGCGCTTTAACGAGATTCGCGATGCGTACGTGCAGCTCGCGCAGCAATTAGGCTTGGTGGATGTGCGGTTCGTGCCGGTATCGGCGCTCAAGGGCGACAACATCGTGACGGCGAGCGAGCGGATGCCGTGGTATGCGGGCGAGCCGCTATTGGACGTGCTCGAAGCCTTGCCGGTGGCGCAGCCCACGGGTGAGGCGCTGCGCTTTCCGGTGCAGTGGGTGGCGCGTCAGGACGGCGCGAGCGCGGACGATTTCCGCGGCTACATGGGCCGCGTGGAAGCGGGCGAGGTGCGCGTGGGCGATGCGCTGACCGTGTTGCCGGCGGGGCGCGCGGCGACGGTGGCGGAAATCATCGCACCGGTGCCGGGCGGCACGGCCGCGGTGACGCGCGCGTTTGCGGGGCAGACGGTGACGATCCGTCTGACCGAGGACGTGGACGTATCGCGCGGTGACACGTTCGTGGGCGCGCAGGCGGCGTTGCAGCCGGCGAAGAAGTTGGAAGCGGATTTGTGCTGGTTCGACGAGGAGCCGCTCTCGACGCAGCGCAAGTATTTGCTCAAGCAAACGACGAATACGGTGTTCGCGCGCGTGTCGGCCGTCAACGAAGTGCTCGACGTGCATACGCTCGCGCATTCGAGCGAGCGTCACAATCTGACGATGAACGATATTGGGCGTGTGGCGCTGACGCTGCAAAAGCCGGTGGTGTGCGATGCGTACGACGAGCATGCGGGCACCGGTGCGTTCGTGTTGATCGACGAAGCCACACATCATACGGTGGCGGCCGGCATGATTCGTCGGTTCGAATCGTAGCGCAGACGTTCCAATAAAGAGGGGCGCCGTTTATGTGCGCCCCTCGCGGCTTTTTTACCATCGACATGATGGTTTTATTTGCCCAACTCATAGCCGACAATACCGCCTGCGACTGCGCCGCCGACCGTGCCGGCCGTGCTGCCATGCGTCAGTTTATTGCCGGCATAGCCTCCCACTGCGGCTCCGCCGAGCGTGCAACCGCACAATAACGACAGCACTGCTATCACAGCACCTGTCCGTATTCGTGTAAGTCGTCTCCATTGCATCATGATGCAGCCTCCGCATCGATAAACCCATTACCTTCAAAGCAAGGTGCATGCCGTCGTCGATGAATTCCTTCGACGAATCATTAGTTCGGACTCCTATGCAATGCAGTGGGAATGCAGAAAAAGCGTTGCACGCACCCTTGCCAATCAGCATCGAGCGTAGGCCGCCTGTTGCAAACGCGGTAAATCGAGAATACGCACTTCCTTGCCGTTGACTTCGATAAGCCCGTCCTTTTGGAAGCGCGACAACGTGCGGCTGACGGTTTCAAGCTTGATGCCAAGCAAGCTGCCCGTTTCTTCGCGGGTCATGCGCAACATGAACTGAGTCGGCGAATAGGCGCGCTGCTGCCAGCGACTCGAAAGATCGAGCAGGAAGTTAGCCACGCGTTCGTCCGCCGTCATCGTACCGAGCAGCATCATCCAGCCGCTTTCGCGCACGAGTTCGGCGGAAAGCAGGCGATAGATGTGGTGCTGCACCGCCTTTACTTCACGGCTCAGTAGTTCGAGCAATTCGAACGGCATGACGCACACGCTGCTGTCTTCGAGCGCAACGGCGTCGCTTGCGCACTGACCGGTCGAAATGCCATCGAGGCCGAGAGGCTCGCCGCACAGATAAAAGCCGGTCACTTGCTCGCGCCCGTCCGCAAGCAGTGTCAGTTTTTTGAAGGAGCCGGTGCGCACGGCATAAATATTCTTGAAGTCATCGCCGACGCGATAAAGTGCCTCGCCCCTTTTGACGTGGCGATGACCAAGGACGAGATCGTCCATTTCCTGCGTGCAGGCAAATTCGTCTGGGTTCATCGTGCAGAACTGGCGCATTGCGCAGCGCTTGCATGGATCGCCGTTGTTGATTGTTGCCGGCATTGACCCCGGCATCCCGCGCGGTAGCAACGCGTTATGCCGGGCGGACTGGACCAGGCGTTCACTTGCAACGGACATTTCGTTCTCCTTATCAACTCGCCCAGCTAGCTTCGCTCTTCCCCTCACCGTTGTCACTCGACGAGCCGCGGCGAACCGTCGCACGACCGATATCAAAAAGGACCCGGTGCGTTCTCGCGCTGCCGTGACCGCCAGGCGGCCCGTGGCTTTGTTGCCGAACCTGCGGCAAATCGGCGCGACCCATGATTTGCATCAAAGAAGCGCGACGGCGGTCTTGGTCTAATGGCGCAGTTTTGCTCAACGGTCGCATTCCGGTCTGGTACGTGCTCTGCGCCATGGACGCGACGTGCCGGCGAGCTATTTGCAGGTGGGACAAGCTTTTGCTGTTGCCATGCCATTGACTACAATCGTTCGCACAGCCAGAAAAAGTAGCATTGCCATTCCGGTTCGCACCGCTTGCGAGCATCCAGCTTCGCACGCGTATTGCGTATCGAGCCGTCGCCGGAGACGATGACTGATGCTGAGAAGAATTGGTGTAATTGCTTTGTCGTGCCTCGTGGCAATGAGTGTTGCCAAAGCGCAGGACGCCGCTGCAGAGCGCGCGCCGGACACGATGGAAGCACGCGTTCTCGGGTGCGCCGCCTGCCATGGTGCGCACGGTGAAGGCACCAATAACGATTACTTTCCCCGCTTGTCGAGCAAACCGGCCGGTTACCTTTATAACCAGTTGATCGCATTTCGCGACGGGCAGCGGCAATACCCGCCGATGAACTACCTGCTCGCTTACATGCCCGACGCCTACTTGCATAAGATCGCCGAGTATTTCGCACAGCAGCGGCCACCCTATCCGCCGCCGGTAGCGCCGAGCGTCTCTGCGGCGCTGGTCAGGCGCGGCGAGCAGCTAGTCAAGGAGGGCGATGCGGCCAACCAGATTCCCGCCTGCACCGCCTGCCATGGCGCGGCGCTGACCGGCCGAGAGCCCGGCATTCCGGGTCTGCTCGGTCTGCATGCCGAGTACGTTAGCGCCCAGCTCGGTGCTTGGCGCTACGGCACGCGCAAATCGATCGCCCCCGATTGCATGCATGATGTTGCTTCACGCCTGTCCAACGACGATATCTCGGCCGTGGCAGCTTGGCTTGCGGCGTCTCCAGGGCCGGCCAATCCTGCGCCGGCGGCACGGGGCAGCATGAAGCTGCCGCTTGCCTGCGGGAGTGAACCGCAATGACGGCGCACTCGATCTCCGCTTTTCTTTCGTTTCGCCGCATCGGCGCAGGCTTGGCATTAGTTGCATCGGCCACGCTTGCGCTCGCTCAGGCGCCGAGCCCGTCGTCCGCCGATACGATCAAACGCGGCGAATATCTGGCTCGTGCGGGCGACTGCGTTGCCTGTCATACGATGCCCGGCGATAAACTCTTCAGCGGCGGCCGCGCGATGCCCACTCCGTTCGGCACGCTCTACTCGCCTAATATCACGCCCGACGGCGAGACGGGCATCGGACAGTGGAGCGCCGACGAGTTTTACGCAATGATGCATACGGGCCGTTCACGCGACGGTCAACTGCTCTACCCGGCGATGCCGTTCGGCGCGTATACCAAAGTGACGCGAGGCGATTCCGATGCGATCTTCGCGTACCTGCGCTCGGTGCCACCCGTGCGTCAGCCGAATCGTCCCCATGAACTGCGCTTTCCCTACAACAACCGACAACTGCTGATTGGCTGGCGCACGCTCTATTTCCGTGAAGGCGAATATCGACCCAATCCCACGCGTTCAGTCGAGTGGAACCGCGGCGCTTATCTCGTCGAAGGACTGGGCCATTGTTCGATGTGTCATACCGCAATCAATGCGCTGGGCGGTAGTTCGGAGTCCAAAGCATTCGAGGGCGGCCTGATTCCAATGCAGGACTGGTACGCACCCTCGCTTACCTCGAACAAGGAAGCGGGCCTTGGCGATTGGAGCATCGCTGACATCGCCGATCTGTTGCAAAAGGGCGCGTCTCGACGTGGTGCTGTGTATGGGCCGATGGCCGAGGTCGTTTACAACAGCTTGCAGTATCTCTCGGACGAAGATGTGCGCGCCATGGCGGTCTATTTGAAATCGTTGCCGCAGCATGGCGGATCAAGCGGTGGTTCCAGCGCATCGATGTCAAAAGAGGAACAGGGGCTGCTGTCGTCGCTCGGCAGCAAGGTCTATCAGGCGCAGTGCGCGAACTGCCACGGCAAATCGGGCGAGGGCAAGCTGCCCGAGTTTCCTCCGCTCACCAACAATCAGTCCATCCAGATGACCTCGGCCGTCAATCCGATCCGAATGGTGCTCAATGGCGGCTACGCGCCGGGCACGATTCGCAACCCGATGCCGTATGGCATGCCGCCGTTTGCACAGTCGTTGACTGATGATGAAGTGGCTGCTGTCGTGACCTATATCCGCACCGCCTGGGGTAATCGCGGCACGCCTGTGTCGGCGAAGGAGGCCAACGCATTGCGCTCGTCCCCTTTGTACTGACTGGAGAGAAGCCATGAACACAAGCAACGACGCACGAGCGCCGGCCGAGCCGAGTGACGCGCACCGAGTCGACGAGATTGTCCGCTCGGGGCCGGCAGGCGCACTTGCTGTTGCCGGCATTGCGACAGCGATCGTCGTCGCGCTCTGGTTCGCTTTCTATTTCCTGGTTTTTTTGCCTCGCGGCGTCATTTACTGATCGGGCGGATCGAGCGATATGTCGAACCTTCCACATTCGGACCATACGCATGGTGCCGACGTCGCGGTGCGCGTCGAACGCACATGGGCGATGGTCGCTGTCGGCATCATCATCTTGCTCATTGCGATGGTCATCTACACCGGCGTGCATTGGTCGATGATGCCGCCATCGCGCGTCGAGCTCGCCGATCCAACGACGCTGCACGTATCGGGCGAATTCATCGAGAGCAACCTGGGCACCGCGCGCGAAGCCGATGGCTCGGTCACTGTGCGCGTCGTCGCGCAGCAATATTCGTTCACGCCGCAGTGCATTCTCGTTCCCGCGAACACGCCAATCACGTTTCGCGCGACGAGCGCCGATGTCGTACATGGTTTTCTCGTGATGGATACCAATATCAATTCGATGGTCGAGCCGGGTTTCATTTCGACTTTCAACACCCGGTTTAACCGGCCCGCGGAGCATTTGATGCCTTGCCACGAATACTGCGGTACCGGGCACGAAGCCATGTGGGCCAACGTGAAGGTCATCGATCCCGCCGAATTCAATAAGCTCGCGGCCACTGCCCGGAGACTCAGCTGTGTTAAATAACCGACGACTCGTGCTCGCGCATTTCTGGCTCGCGTTCGCAGCATTTGGCGTTGCGGTGTTACTCGGCGCGTGGCAGATGTATGTGCGCAGTCCGCTGCATCCGTGGCTCCGCCAGCCCGAGCTTTACTATCGCTCCGTAACGGCGCACGGATCCGTGATGGCCTATGTGCTGCCGACGCTCGTCGCAATGGGCTTCGGCTATGCGATCACCGAACTCTCGCTCGAGCAGACGTTACGCGGCAGGCGCTGGGCCTGGGCTGGCTGGTGGCTGATCGTCGTCGGCGCGGTGATGGCGATGGTGCCCGTTTCGCTCGGTCAGGCCTCGGTGCTCTACACGTTCTATCCGCCGATGATTGGCAGTCCTTACTATTATCTCGGTGTCGTGCTCGTCGTCGTGGGATCGTGGATCTGGGTCGCGCTGATGTCGATCAACCTGCACGTGTGGAAGCGCGCGAATCCGGGTAAGCCGGTGCCGCTGCCGATGTTCGCGAATGTCGCCGGTTCGTATCTCTGGGGCTGGACCGCCGTGGGGGCCGCGCTCGAAATTCTTTTTCAGATTCTGCCTGTGGCATTGGGTCTCAAATCGACGATCGATGCCGGGCTCGCGCGCGTGTTTTTCTCGTGGACGCTGCATGCGATCGTTTATTTCTGGCTGATGCCTGCTTATATCGCGTATTACACGCTCGTGCCGCGGGCCGTCGGTGGACGGCTATATAGCGACGGCATGGCGCGTATCTCGTTCATTCTATTTCTCGTCGTGGCGATGCCGATCGGCATTCATCACCTGTTTGCCGACCCGCAGGTCGGTTCGGGCTTCAAGTTCCTGCAATCGGTGTTTACTGGGCTCGTATCGGTGCCCACACTTTTGACGGTCTTCACCATTTGTGCCTCGGTGGAAATTGCCGGGCGGCTGCGAGGGGGGCGCGGCGCATTCGGCTGGCTACTCGCGCTGCCGTGGCATGAGCCGATGATGCTTGCCGTCGCGTTCTCGTTCGTGATGCTTGGTTTTGGCGGCGCGGGCGGCTTGATCAACATGAGCTACCAGCTCGATTCGACGATACACAACACGCAATGGATTACGGGGCACTTCCACCTGATCTTCGGTGGCGCCATCGTCATCATGTACTTTGCGATTGCCTATGAACTGTGGCCGCAACTGACTGGCCGCGTGCTGGCCAGTGTGACGCTGATCAAATGGCAGCTATGGCTTTGGTTCATCGGCATGATCGTGACCACATTTCCTTGGCACTACGCGGGCATCCTCGGCATGCCGCGGCGGATGGCCTACTTCGACTACAGCAATCCGGCGATTGCGCCCGAAGCGTGGACCGTCATCATGTCGTTGATTGGCGCACTTGTTCTCGTCGTATCGACGGCCCTCTTTTTGATCGTTCTGGCTCGCGGGCATCGAGGCGCGCGTGCCGTTCCGCCCAAATTCGAATTCGCTACCGCGGTGCATCCGCCCGTCACGCTGCCTGTCGCGCTCAACGGATTCGGGCTGTGGATCGCGCTGATGATTGGACTGACGGTGGTGAACTATGGCTATCCGATCGCACAGTTGCTGGTCTTGAAGCAAAGCTCGGTGCCCGCTGTCTGGATAGGAGGCCCGCGATGACGACGGAACGTCTCTTCTCGCTGCGCAATCGCTGGTTCACGATCAGCGTTGCATTGACGCTCGGCGTGGCAGCTATAGCGTTCGTCATCGGATTCGTCTGGTTACCCTCTGTGCAACGTGATGCGTCGTTCACCGGTGTGTGGAATGCCATCTGCAGCGCGGCGGGCGTACCGCGGAAATGGTTGATCTCCACACCGGCGAGCTCGAGGGTGAAGACAAGCGACGTCGTACTGACGCCCGCGACGTTTGCGAATGCGGATGCCTTGTCGATTGGGCGCGGGGCGACGCTCGCGTTGCGTTGCACGATGTGTCATGGGGCACAGGGCGTGAGCCAGGCCAATTCGCCTAATCTCGCGGGGCAGTACGCGCCAATGATCTACAAGCAGTTGCGAGATTTTCAGACCGGCGCGCGCACGAACGCGGTGATGGCGCCGATGGCAGCAACGCTCAGCGATCAGCAGATGCGAGAGCTCGCCGCCTACTACGCTTATTTGCCGCGTGTGACGGGGTATCATCCCGCGGCGCAACTGGTGCCCGATATCGTCGCCGTTGGTGCGCCGATGCGCAATGTTGCGCCGTGCGCGTCGTGTCATGGAGCAGCCGATCACAAGGTCGGCGCACCGTGGCTCGAAGGACAGCCCGCTGTTTATCTCCGTGCGCAGTTGCAGGCGTTCGCCGCGGGCGACCGGCACAACGATACGAGCCAGCAAATGCGCAATATTGCCAGGCAGATGACATCGGCGGAGATCGAGGCGGCCGCGCGGTATTACGCAAGCCAGCAGCCGTAGACCTCATCATTCGCTGCGCGCCATGCTCCGTGTTTTTGCGTTTGCCGCAACGTGATCGAGCGGCAGGGCCGTGGTCTGTTTGACGACTTCCATTGCAAAGCTCGCGCTGACGTCGAGCAGTTCTGCCGCCTTGATGAGCCGTTTGTAGACGCTGTCGTAGCCCGCGATATCGGGCACGACGACTTTGAGCAGATAGTCGACATCGCCCGTCATGCGATAGATTTCGACGATTTCCGGCACTTCGGTCACGCCTTTCAGAAATCGCGCAGTCCATGCGTCGTTGTGCTGATTCGCGCGAATCGTCACGAATGCCGTGAGCCCGAGGTTGAGTTTGGCGGGATCGCACAATACGACTTGTTTGCGAATGACGCCTTCTTCGCGCAGCTTTTGAATGCGCCGCCAGCAAGGAGTGGGCGATAGATTGACCGCGCTTGCGATTTCATTGAGCCCAAGCGAAGCGTCCTGTTGCAAGAGCGTGAGAATCTGCGCGTCTATTCTGTCCATGACGGCCCCATTGAAAAAGATTTCCAAGTATAGGGTAGCCGTGATGCGAGTTATCCGCTATTCGAGTCATTGATGCAGCGGTATTGCAGCAGCGGTGACTTTTGAGCATGCATTGCGTCATGCGTTCGCAAACTTATATTGCCTTTCGCGCGAAGGGGCTAGTCGGGCCGGGACCACGCGTAAATTCCGCGGCATCGCAATCTAACCGTACGAGAGGAAGACATGACCAATGTAAGTGGCGCTGGGGGCTCCAATCATGCTGATTGGTCCTCGGCCGTGCAGGGAGACGCGGATCAGTCATCAGCCACTGGCGCACCCGCTGAGGGCGAAGCGCGACCGCAGAGTCGCGGATTTACACTCGACGCCCTCGCCGCATTGGGTGGAGAACTCGCAAATCGGATGGGCCGCCTCGCGACGGGCGACGGCTCTGATGTGGAAAGTGTCACAGTAGCAGGCATGGTGGAACTGCCGTCTCAGGACGGTGGCCCCGGGCCGCAAGTACGAGTCAAACTGCGATATGACGCGGTGCCGCCGAAAGAGGCAGACCCGGTAGAGCCGGCCGACACCGAAGCTGAGGGCCAGGGATAGTCTGCTTGCCTACTCGGCGGTGCTGATATCAGACTTTGATGCACACTGCCAAGCCTGCGCTAAATGCAGATGTCAACGAACCCATGGAGGTGAATGATGTCGTTCTCGGTCTATTGCGCGTTCTTGCTAGCTTGCATCGTGGTGATGATTGTTCCAGGGCCGGCTGTGACAGTGGTGCTGGCAAACGGTCTGCGACACGGCCGCCGCGCGGGTCTGCTCAATGTGGCTGGCATTCAACGCGCTGGCATTGCCCTTTCGCGCCGTCGCGTGCGGTTGATGACGCGCGCGAGCGGCGTCACGCTGATCGGCGGCGGCCTGTGGCTTGCGCTTTCTCGCGCGAAGTGAGCGCTTGGCTCAGTCCGTGAGCACCGCGATATTGCTGCTGCTTTGCCTCGGGCAGGCGCTCGTCGGCGGCGTGTTCTTTGCGTTTTCGACCTTCGTCATGAAGGCGCTCGCACGACTGCCGAGGCAGGAGGGCATCGCCGCGATGCAACAGATCAACGTCGTCGTGCTCAATCCGTTATTTCTCGGCGTCTTCATTGGCGCCGCGCTGTTTTCTTTGGGATGCGCCATTGCCGGGCTGGTGCTTTGGAGTGCACCGCGCGCAGATTTATTGATGATCGGCTCCGCATCCTATCTGGTCGGATCGTTCGGCGTAACGATGCTATTCAACGTTCCGCGCAACGAGCGGCTCGCGCGCATGGCAAGCGAATCCGACGAGGCGAGCGCGTATTGGCCGATCTATCTGCGCGAATGGCTGAGGTGGAATCATCTGCGCACGGTCGCGTCCGTTTGCTCGGCTGCGTGCACGGCGGCCGCGGCGGTGATTTAGCCGGATGGTAGCGCGCAGTCGATGCGCGGCCACGATGCGCAAGAGGGGCAATGAGCGCTTACGCTGCCGGAAGGCTCGAATTGACAATAATCGCCACAACCAATCAGCACGCGTTTGGTGCGTCGGTCGCAGCCTCTTAGCGGCGCCTGCCCGACGTATCGCGCAGCGTTTCCCGCACCCGCTTGGCGACGAGCACGCTCATGTAATCCATGATCCGTGCGTCAGCGCTGTACTCGGCCCACGTCTGCGCATACATTCGTTGGACGATTTCCTGCGGCGTGCGGGTATCCGCGGCGATCGATTTGACGATGTCGTCGACGTTCGGCTGGCGCATGACTTGCTCCTTCTGTCGCAAATGAACCGGCGGGGGAACGCACATTAGACGCCGTTGTCCGCGACGACGCAAGACTGCATTCGTTCGATCGTAAACGGTATATACTGTTTGTATCGTTTAACTGATAGGAGATGCTCATGGGCAATGCCCCCAGCGGAAAAACGGCAGTCAAAAAGTCGGCGCGCGTTGCCAAGCATGTGAACGGACAGGCCAGCATGCCGATAGGCGCCGGTGTGGCCGCGGCGGTCGAAACAGCGAGCGCAAAAGCAACGCGCAAGGCAGCACCCGTCAAGTCAGCGACAACGGCTGCGACAGCCGCTCCGGCGACACCAACGGCATCGGTGAGCGACAAAGCGAAACGTCAGAAGAAAGAAAAGGTGGTGCGCGACAGCTTTACGATGCCGAAAAGGGAGTACGAGACGATCGCCAAGCTCAAGCAAAAATGCCTTGATGCCGGCATCGCGGTGAAGAAGAGCGAATTGCTGCGTGCCGGGCTGCTATTGCTCGATGCGCTACCGGCCAAGCGGCTGGCCGCAGCGGTGGCGCATGTCGAAACGGTCAAGACCGGACGTCCGTCGACGAACTAATGCTGGCGCATCACTCGCTTAATTAGACTCACTTAGTTAGTTCTCCTATCGAACTCCATCGCACCTGACCGATGCGCACGCAACGATAAAAAAACGGCAGCCCGCTGTAACCGCACGTATGCCGGACGCGAATTAACTGGCGGTACCGCTCGCCATACGTGCGCCATCATCGGAAATGTCGGTATGAAAACGCTCAAAGCCGTTATCGCATTGGCGACATATGCCGCCAGCGTCTTTGTGTATGGGTTTGCGTATGCGGGTCACGCTTGTTCTGCCACGAGCGGTGCGCTCACGGCTGCACTCGTCGAGCTTTACACAAGCGAAGGCTGCTCGAGTTGTCCGCCGGCCGACCGGTACTTGAGTGAATTGAACGTGAAACCCGGGATGGGTCTCGTGATTCCGATAGGGCTGCACGTCACCTACTGGGACGCGCTGGGATGGAAAGATGTGGCGGCGCAACGCCTGTTCGACGAGCGGCAGGCCGCCCTCGTCGCCGCGCATCGTGGCCGGCTCGTTTATACGCCGCAGTTCTTTCTAAACGGTGTCGAGTTGCGTGCGTGGCAAGATGCGTTGCCCGCAGCCATTCATCGCGCGAATGCGCGCTCCGCTCCGATCGTCATCACGTTGCATGCGGCGGCCGAAAAATCGAGCGACACGCTCGCGCTCGATGTTCATATCGCACCACATGGCAGCGCTCGAATCGACGGGGCGCTCTATTTGGCGTTGACCGAAAGCGCGCTGGTATCGCATGTCGTGCGTGGCGAAAACCAGGGCGCCACGCTGTCGCACGACAACGTTGCGCGTGTGCTGATCGGGCCGATCGCTCTCGATCAAACTCAAACTCAAGCTCGAGCTGCGGGTATCGACATACGAAGGCGTGTTCGGCTCTCGCCGCAATGGCAGCGCACACATCTGCGCATCGTCGCCTTCGTACAGGACGCGCGCGGCGATATTGTGCAAGCGCTCAGCGTGGGGCCATGCGAATCAGAAGGCTGACGCTGCGCGAATTTTCGCCGCGAGCGCTTTGAGACCGCGATGCACGCCGACCTTCACCGCGGATTCGGACAGGCCTGTGAGCCGCGCGGTTTGCGCCACCGAAAGCCCTTCGAGCTTCACATGGACGATCGGCAGCCGCTGTTTGTCGGGCAATTGCTCGAGTAGCTTGCCGACGTCGTGGCGCGCCGCAGCGGGTTCGTCATCGGAGACCGCGAAGATATCGATATAGTCGTCGATAGGTTCGTTGAGCGACTCGCGCCGTGCGTGTGCGCGGAAGAAGTCCATCAGCTTGTAGCGTGCAATGGCATGCACCCACGCAGTCAGCGGCTCGTCGGGCCGATAGGTGTGGCGTCCGTTGTGAACGGCGAGCAGAATTTCCTGCACGAGATCTTCGACGTCTTCGGGGCGTTGCGGAATGCGTCTGCGCAAGAAGCCGCGAACATGCCGGGTCAACTCGCTCAGAAATGTTTTGTATGCCGCGGCATCGCCGGCCAATGCGCCGATCAGCAATTCCCGCAGGCGGTCTTCTACCGAGTGCACGATGTGTCCTTCATGGTCACGGCGCGGCGCATTGAAGAAGGAATTCGAAACGCAGCGCTCAAGCATAGCGCAATGCCGGAGGCTGTCTATTGTGACGCCGGGGAATGCATGACATGAAATGAATGGCGCGCGCAGCGAAGCGGGGTTTTATAGTTGAAAACGAGATGCCTGCGGAGGTTGATGAAAAACGGCGCGGGCACGCCTCACCAGCGCAACCAGTGTGGGCCTGCGAGCGCGCCTGCCGCGGTAGGCAAGAGCATGCCGAGCATATACCAGACGCCCCAGAACGGCACACCCATTTCGGGGCAGTGAAGGCAGTAGGCGATCGTTGCTGTCGCGCCGGCCATCAGCCCGGCTGCGGCGCCTGCCAGCCGTAGACGGGTTGGTGCCAGCCCTCGGAGCGCGACGAATGCGGCGACGAACCCGGGAATCGACAGGAACGCGATGTTAAATGGGCATGAGCGCCACGTTTGCCCCATGATCAGCGGGAGGCGCGTTCCGGCTGGTGCGGCGAACAAGATCGCGATGGCCGCGAGCCAGACGATGGCGGCCGGTGCGCCGATGCCCGACCATGCAAGCCCGACGGTAACGCCGGGGCGCGACAAACGCGCCGTGACGGCAACGGCGCCGGCAGCCAGCGTGAGGGGAAGCGCCACCTTCGCCCAGAAAAGCGGGGTCGCGAACATGGTGCCGATATCCGGGCGCACGCCGTAGAAGAGCACGACGAGCAGCGTCGCGCCGAGCGCGCCTGCGGCGAGCGCCCAGCTAAAACGGCGGGCGAGGACGTGCGGAGCGGTGGGGGTTACGCCGGTCGCGAGCAGCGAGACCAGACGGTCGGTTTCCATATTCGTTGTACCTCGGTTCATCCAAGTAGTTCGGCGCTGGTGCCAATTCGGTTACAGATTATCGTCTGAAAACGTTTTGGCGGTCCTCGGGCGCGTGTCTGCGTGGATCGGGGGTCCGACCATCCATATGAGCCGATATCGCTTGCATGCATCGCCTAGACTTAGAAATGCCATTCATCGGCCGCGTTGACGGCTTCGACGAATCGGGCGCCGTGGCCGACCCGACGCGCCAAGCCGGCGAATGACGACGGACGGTATCCACAAGGACTGTCCGGGCTCATCTGGAACTAACGTCAGAAGGAGTCAAATCATGCTGCAAACCAGCGAGATCCAGAAGCGCTTCAGTCATATACAGCAAACCATTGGCGAGGCTGCGCGCACTTGCCAATCGCAAAGCTCCGTTCCGCAAGAATTGGCGGATTGCGTTGACGAGTTGAACAAGCAGTGTCAATCGGCTCAATCGATCATGAGCTCGCAAGATCGCGATCGCATGCGCCAATGCGTGGACAAAATGGAAGCGCTCGGCGACAAGGCTGAACGTGCGTGCAAGAGTGCGAGTGGAATCGATGCGAAGATGAAACAGTGTGTTGATTCGGTCCATTCGGAGTTGTCCGAGTTGAAGCATCAACTGCATTGACGCGCGTCGAGCGCGAGAGGTTCTGTCACCGCGCCGTTCTGGTCTTGAGTTGCTGTCGATTGGAGCGCGGTGACGGAGGTGAGGTGACTTTCCCGTACCACTGATAAAATTCGCAATCTATTCGAGCCTTGATACCACCGATATTTGCCATGAGCCAGAAGGTTGCGCTTGTCACTGGCGCCGCGAAGCGTACTGGAAGAGTTATCGCCGAGCATCTTGGCGCGCAGGGCTACGCGGTTGCGGTTCACGCCCATCGATCCATCGGCGACGCCAGCGAAGTCGCTCGCGGCATCGAAGCGCGCGGCGGTAGAGCGTTTGTTGTTGCTGCGAATCTATCTAATGCTGATGAGGCGGAAGGGCTCGTCGGAAAAGTTTTTGCAGAGTACGGCGGACTGGATCTATTGGTGAACAACGCCGCCGTTTTTTGGCAGGAGCATTTCCCGGACTTCACGATCGAGCAACTCGACGAAGCTTGGGCCGTGAACTGCCGTGCCCCGATTATTCTCACTCGCGCATTTTATAGGCTGGCGAAAGAGGCGTCGTCGACGGGCGCGGTGATCAATATCGTCGATCAAAAGGTGAAGCAGAATTTTCATCGCGATCATTTCAGCTATACGGTGGGTAAGACGGCTATTGGCAATCTTACTGAGATGTTGGCTATCTCGGCCGACCCGGTGCTAAGAGTGAATGCGATATTTCCCGGTTTGATGCTGCCAAGTGACGATCAGACGCAAGCCGACTTCGAATATGCAAGCAAGGCCGGGAACCTGCTGGGCAGAGTGGCGGGGCCGCAGGATATCGCCGACGCTGTTCTGCTTCTCGCTTCGCCTGCGTATAACGGCACTGATTTCGTCGTCGATAGCGGCCAGAATTTGATACCGGTTGCCAAGGACGTTTTGTATTTGCATAAGGCGCCGTTGGGGTAGGCGTTGGCTGGACATCGTTGGTTGTTCATTAGGCGACATGATCCCTGGCACTGGCGGGCTTCGCAAAGTGCGTTGGTCGCGCGCGGGCACGGGGAAGCGGGGCGGTGCTCGCGTGATCTACTACAACGTATCCGTCAGCGCATCTCATCTTGAACGCACGTAATCGCGGTGCGAAGGTGTTGCCATCGTAACGAACGGCGTCTGGGTTGACCACCGCGCCGGCGGTCGTGTTCGAGTTCGCCGAATTGCGCTCGGGCTCGCATCTGCTGCGGTACCTGCAAAAATACAAAGGCTATCTGCAGGCGGACGCGGACAGTGGACATGGCGCGCTTTACGAAACCGGAAACATCGTCGAGGTCGGATGCTGGGCACATTGCCGGCGACGCTTCTTCGAAATCGCGAAGGCGCGGAGCAAACCGGGACTTGCGGCGCAGGCTCTGCAGTGGATTGCCAGTCTGTATGCGATCGAGTCGCTGCTGTCGTATCCTGTCAATCGCGCGCACGAACTGTTGCCGCTCGCCCGTTAAACGCCTTCACGTTCATGGACATTCTCGACTCGCTTCGGCAGGCGCCCAGCGCTGAGCTGTATCGCCTTTATCTCGCTATCGGAAAAATGCTCGATGACCCTCGGCGCATTCTGGAAGTACGTCAGCGTCTGCACCTCGGAATGGCCGTCAGTTATATCGGTGACAATCCGCTAGGATCTCCGTCGCAGGGCACCGTCGTCGAGCTTCGACACGCACAGGCGATCGTTCAGGACAGTGTGGGCCAGCGGCGCTGGGCGCTACCGTATGCGGCGATCGTTCCCGATAGCACAGCCGCCCCGATTCATCCCGAACCGGCACCGTCATCGCGCGCACGACGCGCAGAGTTCTTCGTCGGCGACACCGTTGGTTTCACCGACAAGCACCTGAGCGAGCGGGTTGGCACCATCGTCAGGCTGAACCCGAAAACTGCCTCGATTGCCGTGACAGATTCCGAAGGACACTGGCGCGTTTCCTACGGCCTGCTTCGGCGTATCGTCGACCTATAACCCCATCTTTTCCGATCACCGTACAAGATCATGGCCAGGACCAAAATCAACGCGGAACGTGAACATCGCATCGCGATGGAGGTGGTCGTCGACGCCTATACCGAGGAAGAGCAGGCGACGTCGTGGCACGGCTATCTGGAAGAACAACTCTCGTTTCCATTCGAGGCCGGCATTCGCAAAGCAATGGCCTCTTCACCCCTGCGCCCGGGTGAAGACGTCTCGGTCACAGGACTCGCTCATGAAGACCTGTGTCGGGTTGGCATCTTCGTCTGGGTTCGGTGGGGCCAACGCGACGTGGTGGCACCCCTGGCCCAGATCGCTCCCGCGAGCTGCGATGAACCGACACAAGTAGCCGTCGCTGACTGGCACTACTGGCATGATCAAGGTTACGCGTTCTGACATCCAGAAAGCCGTCGCACTGTCGCAGTGGGATCTCGCTCACCTCGTCCTGATCTTTCGCAGCGTTGTTCGTCCCGTACTAAATTCCAACTTCTGACAGGTTACGCTGACGGATGCCGCAAAACGATTCGTTTGTGACAATTAACCCGAAGTAACATCATCCCGTGAGGTAGCACGGCGGCGGTTGTAGTTGACGTCGGACAGATGTAGGCGGCAGCCCTTACGGCACCGACATCCACGCGCGCTATAACCCGTGGGTTTCGGCCGATTTTGGCTGGATGGCCAACGACGATTGACCCTCCCTAGCCCTACCGCTGCATGTTGCCTCGGCGAGTGAATGACCGTTCCACGCCGAGACGCTATCATCGCGAGTTAGTCGAATGACCAGCGATGGAATCCAGGAGCCCCCCGGTGAACGACACCTCAGCCCAGTCCCAACATAAACGAGAAGCGGTGCAACGTCCTGGCCTGCCGGACGTAACGGGCTTGAACATTTTCAGCTCGGGCAACATGGAACAGGAGTCGGCCGAAGGAGAAGACCTGCCGCGCGGGATGCTTGACATGGACCACGAGCCACATATTTTGGAGGTGGCGTAATGGCCATCCTCGAAGGGATTCAAATCCAAAATTTCCGGGCCTTGCGAAATGTCACTTTGGGCAAGACCTTCGACAACGACAAAGATGCTTTGCCACGCCTGATGGCAGTAATTGGCCCAAATGGTTCTGGAAAATCCAGCCTAATGGATGCATTAGGATTCGTTGGTGACTGTCTGCAAGAGGGCGTGCAGGTGGCTTGCGATAAGCCATATAGAGGTGGATTCGAACGCTTGCGCACTCAAGGTGCGACCGACCCAATCAAGATTGAGATTCGATACCGACAAAATTCGGACGCGCGGCCAATCAGTTATTCGCTGCACATTAATTGCGATAAACATGGCCGCGCACAGGTGGTCTATGAACGTCTACGCCAAAGGCGCAAAGGTCAGAGTTCGGGGTGGCCTCACTCTTTTCTGCAAATCGAAAACGGTATCGGCACTGTATGGGCTGGCGAGGCCACAACCGAGCAGGAAGGCACGCGCCATGATGATGTGAAGATGAGTGACCGTCAGGTTCTTGGCATCGCGACGCTGGGTACCCTGGCAGACCACCCGCGAATTTCCTCGTTTCGAGCTTTTTTGTCGGGATGGTACTTGTCGTATTTTGTTCCACAACTTGCGCGAACTCAGCCAATTTCTGGAGCAGAACCGCATCTCGACCGCACTGGGGAGAATTTGGCCAAGTATCTACAGTACATCGCACGCGAAAATCCGGAAAATTTCCGATTGATGCTGAATCGCATCGCCAAGAAAATCCCAGGCATCATGGAGATTTCCGCAGTTGAAGCGCCCGACAAGAGGCTTTTACTGGCATTCCACTCCAAAGGATATGCCGAGCCGTTCTATCAGCAAGATATGTCGGACGGTACGCTGAAGATGCTCGCCTATCTGCTGATGATGGAAGACCCCGACCCCGCGCCATTAATTGGTATTGAAGAGCCGGAGAACGGCCTACACCACCAACTTTTGGCCGACCTTGCCACTGAATTCAAGGATTTCGCCAAAAAATCAAAAGGCCCACAGGTTCTGATTACCACGCATGCGCCAAATTTCGTCGATGCGCTATCTCCAGAAGAGGTTTGGATTCTGGACAAGGGAGAAGATGGTTACAGTCGATTGACCCGCGCGGCGGACATAAATGGCGTTCGTGCCATGTTCGATGAGGGGATCCCGATGGGAAGCCTGTGGTTCAGCAATCACTTCGGTATCGGTAACCCATGAGCTACTTCGAGGTTTTGGTTGAGGGTGGCTCTGACGTGCCTACCCTCCGGGAGATTATGATCCGCAAATTCAATCTTGAAGAAAACACTCATTTTCGAATTCACCCACACAAGGGGCGCGGAAAGCTACCTGCGAATTTGTTGGCGCAACCGAACCCCAAGCATCAAGCATTGTTGGAACAGCTTCCGGCTAAGCTGCGTGGATTTGGTCGGTATCTTGGCGATGACGCTTGTGTGCTGGTGGTCTTGGATGCGGACGAGACACCCAGCGATGAGCTATTGGCCGATCTGCAAGCAATGTTGGAGCAACTGCCAACGCGTCCTCGACGGGTGTTGTTCCGTCTGGCAATAGAGGAAACTGAAAGTTGGTTCATTGCGGACGAAAATGCAATTGTTGCTGCATTCCCAAGGGCCAAGGTGCAGAAGTTACGCAGTATCGAGCCAGACGCGGTAGTTGGCGCCTGGGAGGCTTTGGCAGATGCCTTGAAGGTCAACAAGAATGCAGTGACAGGCGCGGAAAAGCACGCATGGGCCGCTGCTATTGCGCCGCACCTCGACTTGGATAACCCTCGCTCGCCCAGCTTGCAAAAATTGCTTGATGGCGTTCGTATAGAAATAGAGCTAAATGCAACGTGAATCAAATCAATGGGGTGCCCGACGATACACCTGGATCGCGTAGTCGGATGCGGACTGCCCCAGATTCACCTTGTTTCGCCTTGATTTTGAGTTTGCGAGCCGCGTAAGAGGTTTGTTGTGCCGGGAAAACTCCGAACACAGGCTTGGTGGCGCGAGTCGGGAGGCGCTGAGGCGTGGTGCCTGGTAGCGGCGTAAATGGGCGTCTCAACTCTCAACGGGAGCGCAGGGATAGCGCCGGATATTAGACGCCGTCTAATATCGCCGCTGCGGCGGCAAAGAAAAAGGGCTTAGCATCGCTGCTAAGCCCTTTGAATTCTTTGGTGGGGCGTGAGTGACTCGAACACTCGACCGACGGATTAAGAGTCCGCTGCTCTACCAACTGAGCTAACGCCCCGACAGACCGCAAATTATGCAGGACTTTTTTGGCCTTGCCTAGTCCCTTTTCGTCGTTTTCCCACGAATTCGGCCTTCGCCTGCTCAGGTAACCAGCTTCCCGAGAACACCCCTCTTCGCTCCGTTTTCCCGCGCCCGGTATGATGGCGCCACCCAGCGTCCTGCGCGGAGAATCCACATGAATCAACCGGAGATCGCCGCTCTGCTTCCGCGAAACCGAACGCTTCGATGACGACGGCAATATGGCTGACCACGCCACCGCGAACCACGACCTATGCTCTCGTCACCCGATACGCTCCCCAACAAAAACACAAAGGAATACCCGCATCATGTTCGATCAAGTCGTCTTGGCGGGCGGTGGTAACCGCTGTTGGTGGCAGGCCGGTTTCTGGGACGTCGTCCAGCCCGAGATCGGGCTCAAGCCGCGTGTGATCGCAGGTGTGTCAGCCGGCGCTGCAACCGCCTGCATGCTTTACACACGCGATTCGCGCTGGGTCATGCGCTATTACGAGCAAGCGCTGCGGCACAACGCAAAGAACGCCTACTGGAGCAACCTCTGGCGGCGCGGCGCGCCCGTGTTTCCGCACTATCGAATCTATCGGCAGGCACTCGTCGACATCTTCGGCGAACCGTTCGCGAAGCTCGCCGATGCGCCCGAAATTCGCGTCGGCGTCTCGCACCTGCCGCGCTGGCTAGGCGCGCACGCGTCAGTCGCGGCGGGCCTCATTGCTTACAACATCGAAAAGTACCTGCGCAAAACGCTGCATCCCACGCTCGGCAAAACGCTAGGCTTTCGGCCCGAATATGTGCGCGTGCAAGACTGCGCAGACGTCGACGAACTCGCGGATCTCATTGTCCAATCGTCATGCACGCCGCCCTTTACACCGGTGTTGCGCCGCGACGGCAAACCGGTACTGGACGGCGGCATGGTCGATAACGTGCCGGTCGGCGCACTCGACGCGTCGCCAGGGCGAGTGCTCGTCATGGTCACGCGTCGCTACCCTCGCCCGCAGACCTTCGTGGTTTCGCATGGTGACCAGCAGCGCCTTTACGTGCAGCCCTCGCGTAAAGTGCCGATCTCGAGTTGGGACTACACGCAGCCTGCGTTGATGCAGACCGCCTACGATCTGGGCCGCACGGACGGCGAAGCATTCGTGCGTCGTCTGCCCGACCTGCTCGGGATTGCCGCGCGCGCATGACGTCACGTTAGATCACATCATGCACGCAACCGCAAAGGCTGCTCAGCGGCGCCGCACGACCGACAATGCCTCAGGATTCACGACGCTCGACATATCCCCTTCACCGAACGCGAGTACGTTCTTGAACGCGCCGCTGAAATAAAGCTCGTAGCTTTCGCGCTCGACGTAGCCGATATGAGGCGTGCAGATCACATTCTCCATGCGCAGCAGCCCATAGCCTTGCAAGATAGGCTCGCTTTCATAGACATCGACAGCCACCATGCCAGGCCGATTGTGCGAGAGCGCGTTGACGAGCGCGTTTTCCTCAAGCAGCTCGGCGCGGCTCGTGTTGACGAATAGCGCTGTCGGCTTCATGCGCAGCAGATCGGCCTGCGTCACGATGCCGCGCGTATCGTCGTGCAGCCGCAAATGCAACGAGAGCACATCGCTTTGCTCGAAGAGCGCTTCGCGGCTTTCTGCGGGTTCATAGCCGTCGGCTTTCGCGGCCTCGAGCGAATGCTCGCGGCCCCAGACCAACACGCGCATGCCGAACGCCTTGCCATAGCCAGCAACGAGCCGGCCGACCTTGCCATAACCCCATACGCCGAGCGTATGGCCGTGCAACAACTGGCCGAGCCCGAAGTTCGGCGGCAGCGCCGATGTCTTCAACCCGGACTGCTGCCACGCGCCCTGCTTCAAGTTCGAGACGTATTGAGGAATGCGTCGCTGGGCGGCCATGATGAGCGCCCACGTCAACTCGGCCGGAGCCGTCGGCGAGCCGACGCCCTCGAGTACGGCAATGCCGCGCTCGGTACAGGCGTCGAGATCGATGTGACTCGAGACCTTGCCGGTCTGGCTGATCATCCGTAGATTCGGGCACTTGTCGAGCAGCTGCGAGGTGACGCGCGTGCGCTCGCGAATCAACACTAGCGCATCGACTTCCGCCAGACGGCTTGCCAGTTGCCCGAGGCCTCGCACGGTGTTGTTGAACACCTTGACCTCGTGATCGGCAAGCATTCGAAAGCAATCGAGTTTGCGAACTGCGTCTTGGTAGTCGTCAAGAATGGCAATTTTCATATGGGGCAGTGTGTTTTGCAGTGCACGAAGAACGCAATAGACGCGGTGATATCCTTATCGGTTCCAACCTATCGGAGAGTTAAGGGCTGGCACGAACGATGCGGCAGCCCTAGTCACGATGTTCATAGCAGCCTCCATTAGGCAGGATCGTTTCTTTTTAACAGCTTGCTGTGGCGACGCGCAAGCTCCGAAGCGCCTGACACCCCCACCCATCATGCCCGCACGCAGCGTACGTTTGTGCATGCGCCCGACGTGTCTTGTATGCCTTTATGCCTCTCGCCCGCCGCGTCAGCGAGCGCACACCGTTTTCCCCTAACGAACATAAAACGGAGACAGCTCCATGAATCAATCATCTGCCCTTGGCGGCGCGCCGATCTCGGAAGCGCCCACATTTGTCAGACATCGCAAACTGCTTGCCTGGGTCGAGCAAGTTGCTGCGTTGACGAAACCTGATCGCATTGTCTGGTGCGACGGCTCGCAAGACGAATATGATCGGCTCTGCCAACAGATGATCGAAGCCGGAACGCTCAAGCGCCTCAATCCCGCCAAGCGGCCCAATTCGTATCTGGCCTGCTCTGCGCCGTCCGATGTAGCGCGCGTCGAGGACCGCACCTTCATTTGCTCGCAGCATCGCGAGGACGCTGGTCCGACCAACAACTGGGTCGATCCGCAAGAAATGCGCGCGACGCTCGATGGTCTTTTCGATGGTGCAATGCGCGGCCGCACGATGTACGTCGTGCCGTTCTCGATGGGCCCGCTCGGCTCGCCGATCGCCCATATCGGCATCGAGCTGACGGATAGCCCCTATGTGGTCGTCAACATGAAGATCATGACGCGCATGGGGCGCCAAGTGTACGAGGTGCTGGGTACGGACGGCAACTTCGTGCCGTGCGTGCATTCGGTCGGGGCGCCGCTCGTCGATGGAGCCCGTGACGTGCCGTGGCCCTGCAACGACACGAAATATATCGTCCACTTTCCCGAGGCGCGCGAAGTATGGAGCTTCGGCTCGGGCTACGGCGGCAACGCGTTGCTCGGCAAGAAATGCTTCGCGCTGCGTATCGCTTCGACAATGGGCCGTGCGCAAGGCTGGCTCGCCGAACACATGCTGATCCTGACCGTCACGTCCGACCAAGGCCGCAAGTACCGCGTGGCCGCCGCGTTCCCGTCGGCATGCGGCAAAACCAATTTCGCGATGCTGATTCCGCCGGCCAGCATGAGCAACTGGTCGATTTCGACGATCGGCGACGACATTGCCTGGATCAAGCCGGGCAAGGATGGCCGCCTTTACGCGATCAACCCGGAAGCCGGGTATTTCGGCGTGGCCCCGGGCACAGGCGAAAAGACGAATTACAACGCGATGGCCACGCTCAAGGCGAACGTCATCTTTACGAATGTGGCGCTGACGGACGACGGCGATGTCTGGTGGGAAGGCATGACCGATACGCCGCCCGCACACCTCATCGATTGGCAGGGCCAGGACTGGACGCCCGAGATCGCAAAGCAAACCGGCCGCAAGGCAGCGCATCCGAACGCACGCTTTACGGCGCCGGCCGCGCAATGTCCGTCGATCGACCCCGACTGGGAAAACCCCGAAGGCGTGCCGATCGACGCATTCATTTTCGGCGGACGCCGCTCCAGTACGGTGCCACTCGTGACCGAGGCCCGCAACTGGGTCGAGGGCGTCTACATGGCGGCGACGATGGGTTCCGAAACAACAGCCGCCGCTGCCGGCAAGCAAGGCGTCGTGCGTCGCGACCCGTTCGCCATGCTGCCGTTTTGCGGCTACAACATGGCCGATTACTTCGATCACTGGCTGAAAATGGGCGAGCAGATCGACACACTTGGCGCGGAGTTGCCCAGGATCTTCTGCGTGAATTGGTTCAGGAAGGGCACCGACGGCAAGTTCGTCTGGCCAGGGTTCGGCGAAAACATGCGCGTGCTGCGCTGGATGGTCGATCGCATCGAAGGCCGCGCGACGGGCACCCAGCATGCGTTCGGCGTCTCGCCGCACTATGAAGACCTGGACTGGGCGGGACTCGACTTCACGCGCGAGCAGTTCGACCAAGTGATCTCGGTTGACGCTGCAGCATGGCGCGAGGAATTGGCGCTGCACGCCGAACTCTTCGACAAGCTGAGTCACCGGCTGCCGGCCGCACTGACGCGCACGTTGGCAGGCATCGAGGAGCGATTCGCCACCGTCTGAATTCTGAATGCACGCTTTCCGAAAAGCGCCGTTCGGCGCGTTTTCGCGTTGACACAGAAAAACCGCCTGCGCTTGCTGGCGGTTTTTTGCTCCTACTGCCCACCAAGCTCAACGATTTTCCTCGGTTAGTGATCCGGCACCGATTATCTATCGTAAAAAATGCGGATTTGAGGCAACTCTGCGTCGATTTCCAAGTCGTAGGACAATTACGAATTGGCTCGGGAATTTTTTTCTGAGTAATACCAAGCGGCAGGAGTCGTCAATGGATCATTTGCAGTCGATGCGCGTATTCGTGAAAGTGGCGGATCTCGGCAGTTTTGCTCGTGCAGCGAGCGCCATGGATATTTCCAACGCAGTCGCCACGCGCCACGTCGCCGATCTGGAGGCAAGGCTTGGCACGCGTCTGCTCAACCGTACTACCCGCAGCCTTTCGCTGACCGAATCGGGCCAAGTTTATCTCGAGCGAGCCCGGCAGATCCTGGACGAACTCGAAGACGTCGAGCAGATGGTCGTCGCGCGCAATCACGAACCGGTCGGCACGCTACGTATCGTCGCGCCGGTGGTATTCGGTCTGCACAATCTTGCGCCGGTACTGCAGACCTATGTCGAACATTATCCGAAGGTGCTGCCTGATCTGACGCTCGTTGACCGCAGCGTCGATCTCGTTGAAGAAGGGTTCGACGTCGGCATCGTCATCGCGCAGAAAATGCGCAGCGCAAGCATCGTCACGCGCCGCCTCACCACGGGCTGCATGATCGTGTGCGCTACGCCGGCGTATCTGGAAAAGCACGGCACACCGACGCGCCCTGAACAGCTCGTCGATCACGCCTGTCTGAGTCTGCCCTCCGAATACTGGGGCGACGAGCGCGTCTTCACGGGGCCGGACGGCGAAGTGCGCGTGCGCCCGTCGAACGTGATCATTGCGAACAATACCGAAATGCTCCGGCAGTTCGCGTTGTTGGGCATGGGCGTCGCTATCTTGCCGAGCTACCTGATCGGCAGCGATGCAACGCGGGGCAACCTCGTGCGAGTGCTGGCAGATTACCGGCTGCCGCAAGTCGAGGTGAACATCGGCTACCCGAGCCGCCGCCATCTGCCCGCTAAGGTTCGAACGTTTATCGATCACCTCGTCGAACACTTCAGCCAAACGCCGAATGGCACGCTTGGCGAGCTGTGGCTCAACGATGGCAGGGCGTTGCCGATTGCATCGGCTGGGCAGGCGGTGCAGCAAGAACCCGTGACGTCCACCCGCTACGAAGCCGATGGCAGGCCCTCGCATGCGGTCGCGCGTCACGACGGTGCGCTGGGAAAGGTGCCCCGCTCGACGCGTCCGCGCGTCAGTACACCCTCGCCGCTTTGACGCGCTGAGCTTGGTTTGATTGCTTAACGTCAAACGGGCAGGCAGCCTGATGGCATGCCTGCCCGTTTTGTTTTGTTGCTCCGGCAGTTCTCTCTTCCGTTCTTTGCTGTCAGGCGTTGACTTTCCGTGGGGCGGCCTTCCGTGGGACGGCCTTCCGTGGCACCGCTTTTTTTGCCGCCGGTGCCTTGGCTGCCGTCTTTTTGGACGGCGCTGCTGAGGGTTCAGTGCCGTTAGCCGTGCCCGCGGTCGACGCGGCACTCGACGCCGCTTTGCCTGCCGCTTTCGCGGCTGTCTTAGCCGACGGCTCTTTCTTCTCGAATTCGAAGCCGATCTTGCCGTCGCTTTGCTTTACCAGAAACGCCTTGAAGTTGCGGCCGGTGCGGGACGACTTGAAGCCGGTCAGCAAATCGGTGCGGCCGTTTTCGAGCAGCTTCGCCATTTGCTCGCGCGCGATTTCCTGCTGCAAGATGACCTTGCCCGAACGGAAATCGCAGCTCTTCGGATTGGCGACCGAGTTCTCGCAGACATAGCTCATGCCGTGCTCGAACACACGCGCGCGACATTTCGGGCAGGCGCCGACGGGCTCCTGTTCCGAAAAGTCGGGCGCCTCGCCGTCTTCGCCGCCCTGGTCCTGGCCGAAATCGAACTCGAGTTTGTAGTTTTTGATCTCTTCGTCGAACGAGAGCTTGAGGATGGCCGAAAACGGTCGGCCCATCTTGCTGCGAAATCCCGAAAGCGGTCCGATTTCCTTCTTGGAAAGCAGCGTCTCCACTTCGTCGATTTCGAATTGGCGGCTGCCGGGAATCTTCGAAATCGAAAACTCGCATTGCGCGCACGCAAAACGGCGATAGTTCTCTTTGACTTGGCCGCCGCAATTCGGGCACGGCGTGACAAGCGTCGCATAGTCGCCGGGGATGGTGTCCGAGTCGTATTCCTTCGCCCGCTTGACGATCGTTTGCGTCATGCGTGCGATTTCCTGCATGAACGCATCGCGCGGCAGATTGCCGCGCTCCATTTGCGCGAGCTTGTGCTCCCACTCGCCCGTCAGCTCCGGCGCCGTCAGCTCTTTGACGCCGAGCCCACGCAGCAGCGTCATCAGCTGAAACGCCTTGGCGGTCGGGATCATCTCGCGGCCTTCGCGCACCAGGTATTTTTCGCCGAGCAGGCCCTCGATGATCGCGGCACGCGTGGCTGGCGTGCCAAGACCCTTGGCCGCCATCGCTTCGCGCAACTCGTCGTCCTCGACGAGCTTGCCGGCGCCTTCCATCGCGGAGAGCAGCGTTGCTTCGTTGTAGCGGGCGGGCGGTTTGGTCGTAAGGGTATGCGCGGCGATCTTGTCCGTCTTGACTTTTTCGTCCTTTTGCACGGGCACGAGGTTCGCCTCTTCGCCGCCTATCTCACGTCCGTAGACTTGCAGCCAGCCAGCCTCGACGAGCACCTTGCCCTCGGTCTTGAATTGATGCCCGGCGACCTCGGTGATGCGAGTCGTCACGCGGTATTCGGCGGCCGGGAAAAAGACCGCCAAAAAACGCTTCACGACGAGGTCATAGAGCTTCTGCTCAGGCTCGGACAGCCCCTTGGGCGCCTGCAGTGTCGGGATGATGGCGAAGTGATCGCTGATCTTCGAGTTGTCGAAGATGCGCTTGTTCGGCTTGACCCAGCCCTTGTCCAACACCTGCTTGGCAAATGGCAAATAGTTGTTGCTCTCTTTGAGCATGTCGAGCGTGCTTCTCACCGTATCGAGATAGTCTTCCGGCAGCGCGCGCGCGTCCGTTCGCGGGTAGGTGAGCACCTTGTGTTTTTCGTAGAGCGCTTGCGCGAGCCCGAGCGTGTTCTTGGCGGAGAAGCCGAAGCGCCCGTTCGCCTCGCGCTGCAGGCTCGTCAAATCGAACAGCAGCGGCGAGAGCTGCGTCGAGGGCTTCGATTCCTCAGTTACCGTGCCTAGGTGGTCGCGACAAGCCGCTACCACCGATTCGGCGGCCGGCAAGCTCCACAGCCGGGAGTCGCGTTTTTCCGGGTCGAACTCGTCGCGCTTGAATTTGGGATCGAACCACCGACCTTCGTAGAAACCGCCGGCGCAGACGAACTCTGCCCGCACTTCCCAATAATCGCGCGGCACGAACTTGCGAATCTTCTCCTCGCGCTCGACGACGATCGAGAGTGTCGGCGTTTGGACACGCCCGACCGTAGTCAGGAAAAAACCGCCGCCTTTGCTGTTGAACGCGGTCATCGCGCGCGTGCCGTTGATGCCGACCAGCCAGTCGGCCTCCGAGCGGCAGCGCGCGGCATCGGCAAGTGGTTGCATCTCGGTGTCGCTGCGCAGGTGGGCGAACCCCTCGCGAATGGCCGCCGGGGTCATCGATTGCAGCCAGAGCCGCTGTACCGGCTGCTTCGCTTTCGCGTGCTGCGCAATCAGACGAAAAATGAGTTCGCCTTCGCGCCCGGCGTCGCACGCGTTGATGAGACGCTCGACGTCCTTGCGTTTGATCAGCCGCGTCAGGACCTTTAGCCGCGATTCGCTTTTCGCGATCGGGTTGAGGTCGAAATGCGGCGGAATGACAGGCAGATGCGCGAAGCTCCATTTGCCACGTTTCACTTCGTATTCTTCAGGGGCGGCGATTTCGAGCAGATGGCCGACGGCCGACGAGAGAACGTACTCGTCACTTTCGTAATACTCGTCATGTTTGGTGAAGCCGCCAAGCGCTCGCGCGATGTCGTTCGCGACAGAGGGCTTCTCAGCAATGATCAGTGCTTTGGACATGACAGGATCTAATAGTGTCCGGGGTCAAAACCCGTATAGTGTTTCCTTTAACGACCGCTTTATAGCACACGGCGCGTTCAAGGCGTCCTTCCGTCGGAAAACGGGCGTTGTTTCGCGCTGGTCTGCGAATATGTGGTGACGCGCTCTGGTCCCAGCATTGCCCATGCCGCCAGCCGTTGTGCGGCGCCGGAGCGAGGTGGGACGAAAATGATCAGACCAACGCCAGGGTCGGACGCAATTTGGGGGCGCGCACGGCGTCCGGCAATGCGCTCAGGTCAGACAGCAGGCGTTCGGCGATGGAAATGTGCGGCAACACGGTGCCGAAAAACCGTGTGGTTACGGCGTCTTCGATCAGAAGCGTTGGAAAGTTTTCAACATCGAGATCGTCAAAGCGGTCCGCATGGGTCTCGATGTCGATCCAGGCGAAGCAAATCTCGGGATGGGCGTCGGCGAGGCGGTCGAATGCGTCCTGGTATTCGCGGCACGTGCCGCACCACTGCGCACACAGGCACGCGACGAGTAACGTGTTGGTGTCGTTGACGCGCTCGGCGATCCGTTCCCGGTCGGTATCGAGATTCAGCGCGGGCATGCGTTATTTCCTTGATGTTGTCTATCGATCTGTCGATGTGGGTTCCAGGCGAATGTAGCACGATGGATGCATTGGCGCGCTAAGCGCTAACGGGCGCGCCGTATTGCGCGGACGAAGCGCCCGCCGGGCAACGCGTCGACACGGCCGGCCAACTCCAGTTCGAGCAATGCGGCTTGTACGGCCGCGCTTGCCATATCGGTGCGCCGAACGAGCATTTCAAGCGTCGCCGGTGCGTGGCCAAGCGCCGCAAGCAGTGCTCGCGCGACCGAGCCGGCCCGGCTGCCCGGCGTAAGCGCGCTGCTGGGCTCGCGGGCGACGGCTGGCGACGCCGCGGAGGGCGCCAGCCCCAGCTCCTCCAGGATGTCCTCCGGCGCTTCCGTGAGCTTCGCGCCTTCCTTGATGAGCCGATGACAGCCACGCGAGAGCGGCGCATGGATAGAACCCGGCACGGCGAACACATCGCGCCCCATTTCATTGGCAATCCGTGCGGTGATCAGCGAACCGGAGCGCAGTGCGGCCTCCACCACCAGCACCCCGCGCACGAGGCCGGCTATGAGCCGATTGCGTTGCGGAAAATGCGCCGGCCTGGCGGGCGTACCCAGCGGCCATTCGGACACCAGTGCACCATGCGCCGCCAGCGCGTGAGCGAGTTCGCGGTGTCTGGCCGGATAGACGATGTCGATGCCGGTGCCGATGACCGCAATCGTGCCGCCGTCGGCATCGAGCGTGGCGCGGTGAGCCGCCGCGTCGATGCCGAGCGCGAGTCCCGACACAATGGCGAGCCCCGCTGCTGACAGCGCCCGTGCGAAACGGGCGGCGTCCTCGAGGCCCTGCGGCGTGGCGCTGCGGCTTCCTACGATGGCAACGCCTGCGGCATGCAACAAGGCGAGATGCCCTTTTACATATAGCAGCGGCGGCGGGTCGGGCATGGCAAGCAAGCCCTGCGGGTAGGCCGGATCGGCCAGCGACACCAGCGCGTTGCCCGGCTCGCCGAGCCAGGCGCAAACGCGACCGACATCGTCGTCAAAAGTGGGCGGCGGCGGCGCCAACACCGCCCGCGCCGCCGCCTCGCCGGCGACGGTAGCCAGCGTTTCGAACGATTGCGCGCGCAGTGCCTGCGGCATGCCGAACGCAGCCAGCAGCGTGCGCAGCGCGGCCGGCGTGAGGCCACGCGCGTGAGTCAAGCCGAGCCACGCGCGCAGTTCGTCGCCGCTCATTGGAAGCGCATTCATCGGCCGCCGTCCGTGCGCCAGCGAATACGCGAGCGGCATGCTAAAATTTTCACCATCCGAAATGATCTCCAAGTCGCGCGAACGCCCAGCCGTCGTGGCTTGAGGCGTGCTCTGCGCGCCAGGTATCTTCGGTATGTGGCCCGGGCTGCACAAGCCAGCCGAACGGCCTATCGACGAATACGGCAATTGACTTGATGATTAAGCATGAGACGAGCGACATGGGTCGCCGTCCGCGCTCCAGCGACTTTCACACCATGGCCTTACTGAGCATCCTGCACTACCCCGACAAACGCCTGCACAAGATTGCGAAGCCCGTGGCAGTCGTCGACGAACGCATCCGCACGCTTGCGGCCAACATGGCCGAGACGATGTACGGCGCGCCCGGTGTCGGCCTCGCCGCGACACAGGTCGACGTGCACGAGCGCGTGATCGTGATCGACGTATCCGAAACACACGACGAACTTCGCGTGTTCATCAACCCCGAAATCGTCTGGTCGAGCGATGAGCGCAAGCTGTCCGAGGAGGGGTGTCTGTCCGTGCCCGGCGTCTATGACAGCGTCGAGCGCGCGGATCATGTACGCGTACGAGCGCTCAACGAGCGCGGCGAGACGTTCGAACTCGATTGCGAGGGCTTACTGGCCGTGTGCATTCAGCACGAGATGGATCATCTGATGGGGCGTGTATTCGTCGAGTATCTCTCCCCGCTCAAGCAATCGCGCATCAAAGTGAAGATGAAAAAACTCGCGCAAGCAATGTAATGCACGACTTCAATTTCAACGCATTGAGTTCATGACACATTCATTGCGCGTCGTTTTCGCCGGCACGCCGGAATTCGCGGCCGCGGCGCTTGAAGCCATCGACGCGGCCGGTTTTCCCATTCCGCTCGTCCTGACGCAGCCGGACCGCCCGGCCGGGCGCGGCATGAAGTTGCAGCCGAGCGCAGTCAAACGTTACGCCCTCGAGCATGAGCTAGCGCTTGCTCAGCCGCCGTCGCTGCGCCGCGGCGGCAAGTATCCGGCCGAAGCCACCGGCGCGATTGATCAATTGCGGGCCACGCCGCATGACGTGATGGTCGTAGCGGCGTACGGGCTGTTGCTGCCGCAGGAGGTGCTCGACATTCCGCGGTACGGCTGCATCAACATTCACGCGTCTTTGCTGCCGCGCTGGCGAGGCGCTGCGCCCATTCACCGCGCGCTCGAGGCGGGTGATGTGGAAACCGGTGTCACGCTGATGCAAATGGACGCGGGCCTCGACACCGGCGCCATGCTCGGCGCAGGCCGCGTGCCGATCGAGGCCAGTGACACCACCGCAACATTGCATGACAAGCTGGCCGCCGAGGGCGCACGGCTCGTCATTGACGCGCTGATCGAACTCGAACTCACGGGCCGGCTCGCAGCCACACCGCAGCCTGAAACGGGCGCGACTTACGCGGAAAAAATCGGCAAGCACGAGGCGATGCTCGATTGGCGCAAGCCAGCATTGGTGCTCGCGCGTCAAGTTCGGGCTTTCGATCCCTTCCCGGGGGGCGCCGGCACGCTCGAAGATGGCGCGGTGCTCAAGATATGGGCTGCGGAGCCTCTCGCTGAGGCGTCTCCCGGCCAGCCTCCGGGCACGATCGTGGAGGTCTCGCCCAACGGCGTGATCGTGGCCTGCGGCGATGGAGCATTGCGTTTGACGCAACTACAAAGGCCCGGCGGCAAGCGTCTGCCGGTGCGTGAGTTCGCGGCGGGCGCGGCGCCCCGCGCCGGGCAACGATTTCTGCTGCCGCAGCAGTCCTGATATCCACCCCCGGCATTCGTTGCAAAGGAGAAACCGAGCATGTTCGGCATTGTTCATTTCCCATTTTTTGTAGCTGCGGTTTTCTTGCTGAACGTGACGCCGGGCCCCGACACGGCATACATCATTGGCCGCAGTGTGGCGCAGGGGCGCAGCGCGGGCCTGATGTCGGCGCTCGGCATTTCGGCCGGCTGTTGCGTGCACTCGCTCGCCTGCGCATTCGGGCTCACCGCTTTGCTTGCCGCATCCGCAACGGCGTTTACCGTCATCAAATTCGTCGGCGCCATTTACCTGATTTATCTGGGCGTGCGGCTCGTCTTCTTCTCGTCGCCGGCAAAAAGTGAAACGGATTCGAACACGCGTGCTGGAACAGCAGACGGGCGCAAGCCGCTCAAACAGCTTTTCGTGCAAGGTTTTTGGACCAATGTGTTGAACCCTAAGGTCGTGCTGTTTTTTGTCTCGTTCTTTCCGCAGTTCGTCACGGGCGGGAGCGATCACAAAGCGCTCGCGTTCCTCTCGCTCGGGGTGGTGTTCGTGGCGATGAGTACCGTTTGGAACGGTTTCGTGGCTTGGGCCGCCGGGAGCGTCACGCGGCGGCTCGGCGGCAAGCCGGCTATCAAAAGATGGCTCGACCGCGCGGTCGGCAGCGCATTCGTCGGCCTCGGGCTCAAACTCGCCACTGCGCAGCGCTAACCCGGACGGAAGGCGAAGGGGTTGAATTTTTAGCGCACACCCCAAGCTAACGAATCGCTTACAATCGACGGGTGGCTGCGCGGCAACTTGGCCGGCTGCCGCGTCAACTTTGTGCGAAACAACGGCAAAACGGGAAAAGGAGTCGACATGTTCAACTGGGTCAAAACCGCAATGCTGATGGCGGCGATCACGGCCCTCTTCGTCGTGATCGGCGGGATGATCGGCGGCACGCGCGGCATGATGTTCGCCGCCGCCATTGCCCTAGCGATGAATTTCTTCTCGTACTGGTTCTCCGACAAAATGGTCCTGCGCATGTACAACGCACAGGAAGTCGACGAGACCAGTGCGCCGCAGTTCTATCGGATGGTTCGGGAGCTCGCCACGCGTGCGAACCTGCCGATGCCGCGCGTCTATCTGATCAACGAAGATGCGCCGAACGCTTTCGCCACCGGCCGCAACCCTGAGCACGCAGCGGTTGCCGCGACCACCGGTATCCTTCGAGTGCTCTCGGAGCGCGAAATGCGGGGCGTCATGGCGCACGAACTCTCGCACGTGAAGCACCGCGACATTCTGATCTCGACGATCTCCGCGACGATGGCCGGTGCCATTTCGGCACTCGCCAATTTCGCGATGTTCTTCGGCGGCCGTGATGAAGAGGGGCGTCCGGCGAACCCAATTGCGAGCATTGCGGTGGCGTTGCTCGCGCCAATCGCAGCAGCCATGATTCAAATGGCGATCTCTCGCGCACGCGAATTCGAAGCCGACCGGGGCGGTGCGGAAATTTCGGGCGATCCGCAGGCTTTGGCGTCGGCGCTCGAGAAAATTCACCGTTTTGCATCTGGCATTCCGTTCGCCACGGCACAAGCGCACCCGACGACCGCGCAGATGATGATCCTGAATCCGCTCTCGGGCGGCGGCATCGCCAATCTGTTTTCCACGCACCCGGCGACCGAAGAGCGCATCGCGCGGCTGATGGAAATGGCCCGCACGGGCCGGTTCGACTAAACGGCGCGCGGCCACTGCGGCAAGCGTTTTCACGCGCGCGGACAAACGCGCGCCGCGTCGCGGTAAAATGCGCCGTTTATCTCGCGCGCCGCTCGATGCGGCGTGCCCGGTCGGCCCGCCTTGCCCGTTCCCATGACTCGACCTTCCTTAGCGCGCCGTCGTTCGGCGAAGCCGGCGGCTGGACGCGAAACACGTCTGCCGGTGTTGCCCCTCGTGCCCGATTCGCTTGGCTTCGCGCTTGACGCGGCGGCGCAAGCCGTTGCCGCCGTGCGTGCCGGCAACGCGTTGCCGGCTGCGCTCGCGGCAGTCCAGGCCGGCATGCCGGCGGCTGCCACGGCGTTGGCGCGCGGTGCTGTGCAAGACATCGCTTACCGCACGCTGCGCCGTCTAGGCACGGCCGATTGGCTCGTCGCCCATCTCGTGCGCAAGGCACCGCCGCCGCATATCGGTAATCTGCTGGCTTGTTCGTTCGCGTTGTTGATCGACGACCCGGAGCACGCCGCTTACGCTGCCCACACGGTCGTTGATCAGGCCGTCGACGCGATAGGCGCGCGACGCGATCTGGCGTTCGCCAAGGGGCTCGTCAATGCGGTGCTGCGGACGTTCTTACGCGAGCGCGAGGCGCTGCTCGAAGCGGCCGCGGCCGATCCCGTTGCGCGTTGGAATTACCCTCGATGGTGGATCGAAGCGGTCCGCCAAGCGTGGCCGGACGCGTGGGAGAGTGTGCTTGCGGCCGGCAACGAGGCTGGTCCGCTTACCTTGCGCGTGAATGCGCGCCTGGCCGCCGTCGATGCTTACTTGCAAACTTTGCGCGAGGCCGGCATCGAAGCCACGGCGGTCGGCGAGCATGCGGTCCGGCTTGCGGCGGCGATGCCTGTCGAGCGCATTCCCGGCTTCGCCGATGGCGTCGTCTCGGTTCAGGACGCCGGCGCGCAACTCGCCGCCGAGTGGCTGGGCGCGCGCGACGGCATGCGTGTGCTCGACGCATGCGCGGCTCCGGGCGGCAAGACCGGGCATGTTCTCGAATTGGCCGATGTAACGCTCGTCGCGCTCGAAAGCGATGCGATGCGCGCGCGGCGCATCGGCGAGAATCTCGCTCGACTGCATCTATCGGCCGAAGTGCGTATCGGCGACGCTGGCAGGCCCGACGAATGGCACGACGGCGTGCAGTTCGATCGCATTCTGGCCGACGTGCCCTGTACGGCCTCGGGCATCGTGCGGCGCCACCCCGATATCCGGTGGCTACGTCGGCCGAGCGACCTCGCGGCGCTCGCGGCCGAGCAGCAGCGAATTGTCGACGCGCTGTGGCCGCTGCTTGCACGCGGCGGCGAACTGCTTTATGTGACGTGCTCCATCTTCCCCGAGGAGGGCGAGGCCCAAGCCGCGCGGTTTGAACGCGCGCATGAAGATGCGGTACGATTGGACGCGCCCGGGCAGCTGGCGCCGGCTGCCGCCGGTGCGACGCACGCGGGGGCGGCTTTCGTATCGGCCGGAATGCGCGCCGCTCGGCGCATCGGGTCAGACATCGACCACGACGGTTTTTTCTACGCGCGCTTTCAGAAACGGTGACGATCAGCAAACGCTTTTTTCCGCTCCGGCTTATGGCCGTGCTCCTGATCGGGCTGGCCCTTTGCCTTGCCGCAGCGGCGCCGGCGCATGCCGATCCGATTTCCGTGCAGCGCGCGTCGCTGCAAGCGGACGGCTCCGGTTGGAATCTCGATGCGCGGTTCGATTTCGAACTCAACAGCAGTCTCGAGGATGCCGTGAACAAGGGCATTCCGCTTTACTTCACGACCGAGTTCGAACTCACGCGCGCCCGGTGGTACTGGTTCGACGCGCTGCCCGTGTCGATTTCGCAGACGTTGCGTTTGTCGTTTCAGCCGCTCACCCGGGAGTATCGCGTCTCGAGCGGCGGGCTGCAGCTCGGCTTCGCCTCGCTTGCCGACGCGCTTGCCGTGATCAAACATGTGAGCGCTTGGCACGTGATCGATCGCGCGCAGGTGCAGCCGGGCGAAACCTACACGGCGTCGGTGCGGATGCTGCTCGATACGGCGCTGATGCCGAAGCCGTTTCAGGTCGATGCGGTCAACAATCGCGACTGGGCGCTCGCCTCCGACTGGAAGCGCTTTACTTTTACGGTGACCGAACATGCTAAGTAGCGTGCGCCGTGCCACAAACATGAAGAGCATCGTGTTGCGCGTGCTCGTCTCGACGGTCGCCGTCACTGCGCTGTTGCTGCTTGTCTTGCTCGCCGCGGCGAGTGCGAACACCGAGTTTTTCGATCGCTACTACTCGTGGCTTTATGCGGCCAACATCGCGGTCGCGCTCGTCTTTTTGCTCGTTGTCGTGGCGCTCGTGGCGATGATCCTCGTGCGCTTGCGCAAAGGGAAATTCGGCACGCGGCTGCTTACAAAACTCGCCGTCTTCTTCGCGCTCGTGGGCGTCGTGCCCGGGGGCATCATCTACGTCGTTTCGTATCAGTTCGTCTCGCGCAGCATCGAATCGTGGTTCGACGTGAACGTCGAAACGGCGCTCACGTCGGGCCTCAATCTCGGC
Organism: Trinickia sp. LjRoot230; assembly: GCF_964253315.1. Lineage (NCBI taxonomy): Bacteria > Pseudomonadati > Pseudomonadota > Betaproteobacteria > Burkholderiales > Burkholderiaceae > Trinickia > Trinickia sp. LjRoot230. Next base: position 4,078,121 of record NZ_CAXUQX020000001.1, on the reverse strand, counting down.
CGCGGCATGCTCGACGCGTCGCTTTCCGATTTGCAGACCAAGGCGCGGCTCATGTCCGAGCAACTGGCCAGCGCTGACCCCGCGAACACGACGATCACGCTGCTGCGCTTGCGCGATCAGTTCGGCGTGCAAGACGCGATGCTGCTCGAATCGGCGCGCGGCGTGGGTGCGTCCCCCGATCTGCACGTGGTCGCGCAGGCTTCGAGCAATATCGCCTCGCTGATGCCTGACGACATGCCGAGTGCGCTGATGATCGAGCAGGCGCGCCGGCGCGGCTTTGCGGGCGTGGAGGGCGAAATCGACGGCGACCCGCGGGCGAAAGGAAACAAGGGGACGCTGCGGCTGCGGGTGCTCGAGCGTGTGCCGAGCGCGAGCACATCGCTGTTGCAGCCGACCGAGCGTTTCTTGCAGCTGACGCAGCCGGTGTCGCCGACGCTCGCGCGCAATGCCGATGCCGTGCAGCGTGCTTATCGCGAGTATCAGGAGAAGTCGCTTGGGCGCACCGGGTTACGCAAGATGTATATCGGCACGTTGACGCTCGCGCTTTTTCTGGCGACGTTTATCGCGATGATGCTGGCGCTTGCGCTCGGCAACCAGCTTGCCCGGCCGCTCTTTTTGCTGGCGCAGGGCACCAAGGAGGTCGCCGAAGGCGACTACACGCCCAAACGCGAGATCAAGACGCGCGACGAGCTCGGCTTTCTGACGCAGTCGTTCAACGCGATGACGCGGCAGCTTTCGGAGGCACGTGCAGCGGTCGAACGCAACCGCGTCGCACTCGAGCATTCGAAAGCGTATCTCGAAAGCATTCTGGCGAATCTGACGGCGGGTGTGTTCGTGCTCGATCGGCAGTTCAGGCTCACCACGGCCAACCGCGGCGCGGAGCGAATCTTCCGGCAACCGTTCCAATCGATGCTCGGGGCGTCGCTCGAACATATCGGTGTCGTCGCCGAATTCGGCGCGATGGTGCGCAAGGCGTTCGCGGACCGCGAAGCGGCCAATATGGGCGGCCCGGACGACGGCCATTGGCAGCAGCAGTTCGCGGTGCCGGTGCCGGGCGAGACTGATCCGCTCACGCTGTTGGTTCGCGGCTCCCGGCTGATGTCGGCTGCAGCGAACAGCGACGCCGACGAAGCGCTGACAGCGGGCTATGTCGTCGTCTTCGACGATATTTCTGATGTCATTTCCGCCCAGCGTTCGGCTGCCTGGGGTGAGGTGGCGCGGCGGCTTGCGCACGAGATCAAGAATCCGCTGACACCCATTCAGTTGTCGGCCGAGCGGCTGCAAATGAAGCTGGCAGACAAACTTTCGCAACACGACGCCGACGTGCTCAGGCGCGGCGCGACCACGATCGTCAATCAGGTCGCGGCGATGAAGCAGATGGTCGACAATTTTCGCGATTACGCGCGCACGCCGCCGGCTGTGCTGGCGAATCTGCAGTTGAACGATCTCGTGACGGAAGTGCTGACGCTCTACGGCATCGAGGAAGGCAAAAGTTCGATCGTGGTGGACTTGCACGCGTTACCGGTCATACGGGGTGACGCGACGCAGTTGCGCCAGGTCATACACAATCTGCTGCAAAACGCGCAGGATGCGGTGGCTGACGTTGAAAATCCTCGTGTCGTGCTCGAAACCAAGACAGTAGAATATGGCGACCCGGACGCGCATGGCAAAGTGCATGTCGCGGTGCGCCTGACCGTATCGGACAACGGAGCGGGCTTCCCTGCGCGCATTCTGACGCGCGCATTCGAACCCTATGTCACAACCAAGGCGAAAGGAACGGGGCTCGGGCTTGCAACGGTCAAGAAGATCGTCGACGAGCATGGGGCACGCATCGACATTCGTAATCGCATGAAAGGCGAGACGATCGAAGGTGCACAAATCTCGATCTTGTTCCTGCAACTGGCAGACGATAGCGCCCCTCACGCAGCGGGGCATACGGCAACGCGCGGCAGCGCATCGCCGGGAACGACAAAAGCAATAGCGCAGACAAGGGCAGCATAAATGGCAACCATCCTGGTGGTAGACGACGAAATGGGTATTCGGGAGTTGCTCTCGGAGATCCTGAGCGACGAGGGACATGCCGTGGAGGTCGCGGAGAACGCGCAGCGTGCGCGCGAGTACCGCTTGAAACAGCCGCCCGATCTGGTGTTGCTCGATATCTGGATGCCCGACACTGACGGCGTGACGCTACTCAAGGAGTGGGCCGCTCAGGGGCTTTTGACGATGCCCGTCATCATGATGTCGGGCCATGCAACGATCGATACCGCTGTCGAGGCCACCAAGATCGGCGCGCTCAACTTCCTTGAAAAGCCGATCGCGCTGCAAAAGCTGCTCGCGGCTGTCGAGCACGGGCTCGCGCGAGGTAGCGCATTGCCTGTCGCCGCGGCCGCCGCGAAACCGATCGCGCCGGCGAACGCTGCTTCGGTAGCCGCGGCGGTCGCGTTGCCGATGCTCGCGGCCGATAATGTCGGCGGTGCCGCGCTCGCGACGCAGGCGGCGTCGATCTCGTTCGATATTCCGCTGCGCGATGCGCGCGACGCGTTCGAGCGCGCCTATTTCGAATATCACCTCGCTCGCGAAAACGGCAGCATGACGCGCGTGGCGGAAAAGACGGGGCTCGAGCGCACGCATCTTTATCGCAAGCTCAAGCAGCTCGGCGTGGATCTCGGCAAGAACAAGGGCGAATAAGCACGGCGCGCCAAAGGCACTTGAGGTCGACGGTAGTCTTTGCTACAATCTCGCTTCTTCGTGGCCCGGTAGCTCAGTTGGTAGAGCAGCGGATTGAAAATCCGCGTGTCGGTGGTTCGATTCCGCCCCAGGCCACCAGCAGTATCCAACCCCAAGAATCGCAAGGTTCTTGGGGTTTTTCTCTTGGCTGCGGATGCTGACGGGCAGTATAAGCGGCGCGCGGCCTGTCCCCTAAATGCCGGGCATATACTGCGGGCATGGCGCGTGGGCGCACGTCTTTCTCATCGCTCAGGAGTACTAACGGTGGTTCAGGTGGTTCAGCAAGACGCTCAGCGCGGTGCGCTGGTGCTGTTTTCGGGTGGTCAGGATTCGGCAACCTGCCTTGCCTGGGCGCTTGATCGCTACGAGAGCGTCGAGACGCTCGGCTTCGACTATGGTCAGCGTCACCGCATCGAACTCGAGTGCCGCGAAAGCGTGCGGGACAAGCTCGCGCAGGCATTCCCCGCGTGGGCCGGGCGTCTCGGCGACGACCACCTGATCGACCTGTCGGTGCTCGGCTCGATCAGCGATACCGCGATGACGCGCGAGATCGAAATCGAGACGGCGGCGAGCGGTTTGCCCAATACGTTTGTGCCCGGGCGCAATTTGATGTTCCTGACGATCGCGGCCGCGCTTGCCTACCGGCGCGGGCTGCGGGTGCTGGTCGGCGGCATGTGCGAGACGGACTTCTCAGGCTACCCCGATTGCCGCGACGATACGATGAAGGCGCTGCAAGTCGCGCTCAATCTGGGCATGGCGAGCCGCTTTGTGCTCGAGACGCCGCTGATGTGGCTCGACAAAGCCGATACCTGGCGCCTTGCCGAGACGTTGGGCGGCGCGGCGCTGGTCGAGTTGATCCGGGTCGAGACGCATACCTGCTATGTCGGCGAGCGCGCCGAACTGCACGCGTGGGGTTTCGGCTGCGGCGAATGCCCGGCCTGCCGCTTGCGCAAGCGTGGCTATGAAGCGTTTCGTGCGGGCGGCAAAGTCACGCAGCCGACGTAATCGCGCGACGAGCATTCGAACGCAGCAGAAACACGCCAACACGCAACGACGGAAAGATGTAATGACATACGCGGTCAAGGAAATCTTCTACACATTGCAGGGCGAGGGCGCGAATGCGGGCCGTCCTGCGGTGTTCTGCCGTTTCGCTGGCTGCAACCTTTGGTCCGGCCGGGAAGAAGACCGCGCGAGCGCCGTCTGCCGTTTTTGCGATACCGATTTTGTGGGCACCGACGGCGAAAACGGTGGCAAGTACCGCGATGCCGCTACACTCGTTGCGAAGGTTGCGTCGTTGTGGCCGGCGGGCGAAGCGCACCGGTTCATCGTCTGCACGGGCGGCGAGCCGATGCTGCAACTGGACGAGCCACTCGTGGACGCCTTGCACGATGCGGGCTTCGAGGTGGCGATCGAAACGAATGGCTCGCTGCCGGTGCCCGACTCGATCGACTGGATCTGCGTGAGCCCGAAAGCCAACGCGCCGCTCGTGGTAACGAAGGGCAATGAGCTGAAGGTGGTGATTCCGCAAGACAACCAACGTCTCGCCGACTATGCGTCGCTCGATTTCACCTATTTTCTCGTGCAGCCGATGGACGGGCCGGCGCGCGAGCTCAATACGCGGCTCGCCATCGATTGGTGCAAGCGCCACCCTAAATGGCGCTTGTCGATGCAAACCCACAAGTACCTGAATATTCCGTGACCCAGCCGTGCTGACGATTACCAGAAAACTCGAATTCGATGCGGGCCACCGCATTCCCGACCACCGCAGCCAATGCCGCAATTTGCACGGGCATCGCTATGTGCTCGAGATCACGCTGCAAGGCGACCTGGTGGAGACGGAAGGGGCGCCCGATCGCGGCATGGTGATGGATTTCGCCGACGTGAAGTCGCTGGCGATGGAGCGTCTCGTGACCCGCTGGGATCACGCGTTCATCGTGTACGCCGGCGACACGCAGGTCCGCACGTTTTTGGAATCGATGCCCGACCACAAGACGGTAGTGATCGATCGCGTGCCGACCGTCGAAAACCTGGCGGCTATTGCGTTCGAGACGCTCGCGCAAGTCTACGATGCGCATTACGGCGTCAATCTGCGGCTGGAGCGCGTGCGGCTCTATGAAACGCCGAATTGTTGGGCCGACTTCGTGCGGAACGCCTGATCCGCCGCTGCGGCATGCAGGAAAGGCGCTCCCTTGGCGCTTGATGTCACGGTATGATCGGACCGAGCCTGGCGAGGCGCGTCGCGCGTCGCCTGCGGCGAATTCGGGAGCGAAACATGCCGAGCATCGCATCGCATAAACCATTCGTCGGGCGTGCGCGCGCGGCGCTCGCGCAGGGAGCCCGGCGATGAGTGCGTTTTCCAATCCCCTCAAGGCGCGGTTCAAGGACACGGAGCCGCTTTACGGCTTGTGGCTTTCGCTTGCCAGCGCCAATGCGGCCGAAGCGCTCGCGCATGCCGGCTTCGACTGGCTTTGCGTCGACATGGAGCATGCGCCGAACGATACTGCCGAAGTGACGGCCCAATTGCGGGCGATTGCCGCGGCGCATCTGCCGAGCGAACCGGTCGTGCGCGTACCGGCGTGCGAACCTTGGCTCGTCAAGCGCGTGCTCGATGCGGGCGCACGCACGCTGATGTTTCCGAATATCGAATCTGCTGAGAGCGCCGCGCGAGCGGTGCGCCTCACGCGCTACCCACAAGCGGATTCTCCGGACGGGCTGCGCGGCGTGGCCGGGGTGGTGCGAGCCTCGGCGTTTGGGGCGCGGCGCGACTACCTGCAAGGCGCCAACGCGCAGATTGCGACGATCTTGCAGATCGAATCGGCGCGTGCGCTTGACGAGATCGATCTGATCGCGGCCACTCCCGGTGTCGACTGCCTGTTCGTTGGTCCGGCCGATCTTGCCGCGAGCCTCGGGCATCTTGGCGACGCCAAACACCCGGAAGTCGAGGCGGCGCTTGGGCGCGTGCTCGGGGCGGCCAGCCGCGCCGGTGTGGCTGCCGGCATTTTTGCGCTCGATGCGGCGAGCGCTCGCCAGTATCGCGACGCCGGCTTTCGCTTCATTTCACTGGCAGTCGATGTGGTATGGCTCGTGCGCGCGGCACGCGCAGCATTACAGGAGGCCCGATCATGAAAGTTGCGATGCGAACGGTGGCCCTATGGGGCGCCGCCGTGCTCGGCACCACGGTCCTGACAGCGTTGACGGCCGCGAGCATGGTGCACGCGCAAACGGCGGTGCAGCATGATGCAGAGAACACCGGCAATGCCACGACCGACGACGAAACGCAGGGTGCAGTGGCTGACTACAACGCCGGCAATTTCGATGGGGCGCTCAAGGCGTTTCGCGTCGCGGCCGAGCGTGGTAACCGGCTCGCACAATTCAATTACGCGATGATGCTGATCAACGGCGAAGGGGGGCCGGTCAATGCCGACGAAGGGCGCAAATGGTTGCGCAAGGCGGCCGATGCCAATATGTCGCATGCGCAATACGTGTTCGGCAAGATGTACGACGATGGCGAGTTCGTTGCGCGCGATGCGCGCGAGGCGCATCGGTGGTTCCTCAGAGCCGCGCGACAAGGGCACGTGCAAGCGGAGTTGGCGCTCGCCAATCAGTTTCTCGATGGGCGCGGCACCGCGCGCGACAACCGGCAGGCGTTTTACTGGTACGAGAAGGCTGCGAAAGCCGGCGACGCGACGGCGCAATACGTGGCAGGCTCGTTTTACGAGCGCGGAGGCGACGGCGTCACGCGCAACCTGAATATCGCGCGCGCCTACTACGCGGCGGCCGCCGCGCAGGGCGACCCGGCGGCGCGCCTCAAATTCAAGGAGCTCAGCTTGCAGTTGCAGCGCGAGGCGCCGGCTCAGCCTGTGTCGAAGTAAGGATATAACCGTCGCGAGCCGGGGTTCAGCTTTGCATCAGCCGTTTTTGGCGCCCGACGCTCATGATGAGGCCCATTGCGATGCCGAGCGTCGTCAGCGCCGTACCGCCGTAACTCATGAACGGAAGCGGCACGCCCACGACGGGCAGGATGCCGCTCACCATCCCGATGTTGACGAACGCATAGGTGAAAAACGCCATCGTCAACGAACCGGCCAGCAAGCGCCCGAAAAGCGTTGCGCCGTTGGCCGCAATAAACAGCCCGCGTGCGATCACGGCTGTGTAGAGCGCGAGCAGCACCAGTTCGCCGACGAGGCCAAACTCCTCCGAGAACACCGCGAAAATGAAGTCGGTGTGCTTCTCGGGGATGAAATCGAGGTGAGCCTGGGTGCCTTTGAGCCAGCCTTTGCCGAGTGGGCCCCCCGATCCGATGGCGATCACGGCTTGGATCGTATGAAACCCTTTGCCGAGCGGGTCCGAAGTCGGATCGAGCAGCGTGCAGATGCGGTGCTTCTGATAATCGTGCATCAGTGGCCACTGCACTTCGGGCTGGCAGATTTTATCTTGGAAGATGCCGATCGAACCGACCGCAATCACGACAGCCACGAGCACCGGCACGATCAGTTTGAACGAGAGGCCGGCGAAATAGATGACGAAAAGCCCCGCCGCAAAAACGAGCATCGCGGTGCCGAGATCAGGCTGTTTCGCGATGAGCGCGACGGGCAGCAATAGCAGCGCGAAACCCACTACAAAATCGAACCAGCGCAGGTTGCTCTCGCGCTTCTGGTAATACCAAGCCAGCATCAACGGTGTCGCGATCTTCAGAATCTCCGATGGCTGGATGACGATGCCGACGTTGATCCAGCGCTTTGCGCCCTTCTTCGTGATGCCGAACACAGCCACACCGACCAGCAACGCGATGCCGAACGTGTAAAGCGGCACGGCAAAGCGCATCAATGTCGTCGGCGGCACGTTCGCGAGTACCCACATCAGCAAGAAAGTGAGCACGATGTTGCGCATCTGGTCTTCGACGCGCCCCGGCACGTCGATGCTCGCGCTATACAGCGTCACGAGGCCGACGCATAACAGCAGAAAGACGGTCAGTGCCAGCGGACGGTCAAAGCCGATGAACATCTTCTTGATGCGCTCGGCCCATATGCGTTTGTCGGAGTTCATCGCTTTCTCCCTCCGTTAGTCGTCGCTGCCGGGCGCGGCCGGCGGAGTGGGTGTCGCGCCCGACGCGGGCTGCGTGCGGTGTTCGCGCGCCGGCGCCAGTGTGTCGGCAGCGGGGGCGGCGGGTGCCTTCGGCGCGGGCGCGCGACGTCCGTTCTTGACGATTGGCGGCGCTGATGCCGAAGCGGCCGGCGGACTAGCCGACGCAGCCGGAGCAGCTGTCGCAGGCTCGGGCGCCGAGGCTGCCGGGTCGGACGCCGCCGTCGCTGCGGAAGCGGGCAAAACAGGCAGCGGCAACGCCTTGAAACCGGGGGCGACCTTGACGGGAAGCGCGGCGCGTTGTGTCTCGGGCTGACCGATGATAGGCACCGACGCCTCTTGCGTGGCCGAGGCAGCCGTTGCCACGGCCGCCGCGAGCACCCCGGGCTTGCGGCGCTGCAGCAGGTAGTAATCGAGCACGCGCCGCACCATTGGCCCGGCCACGCTCGCGCCCCAGCCACCGTTTTCAACGATGACGGCGACGGCGATCTGAGGGTGATCGGCCGGTGCGAACGCGATAAAAAGCGAGTGATCGCGCAGCCGTTCCGCGAGCGCGCCGCCGCGATATTTTTGTCCTTGCAGCGAGAAGACCTGCGCGGTGCCGGTCTTGCCGCCGACCAGATAGGCCGCATCGCGAAAGGGTTGGTAGGCCGTGCCCGACGGGTTGCTCGTCACGTTGACCATCGCGCGCTTGACGAAGTCGAGATCGGCTTGCGTAACGGTTGTGATGCGTGCGCTTTCATGCGGCACGGTCAGCCGTGTTTGCTTCGTAATCGGGTTTTCGATCTCTTTGACGAGGTGCGGTCGCATCACGACGCCGTCGTTCGCGAGCGTTGCCGTCGCATGTGCGAGTTGCAGGATCGTGAACGAGTTATAGCCCTGGCCGATGCCAAGGCTGATGGTCTCGCCTTCGTACCAGCGCTGCTGCTCGGGTTTGCGATAGGCTTTTTTCTTCCAGTCGGTGGACGGCAGAATGCCGCGCGCCTCGCCCGCGATGTCGATGCCGGTGATCTGCCCGAAGCCCCATGGCTTCATGAAGTTGGCGATCGCATTGACGCCTAGATCGTGCGCGAGCATGTAGAAATAGGTGTCGTTCGACACCATGATCGCGCGATTCATGTCGATCCATCCCTGACCCTGCGGGACGTCATTGCGGAACGTATGGCCGCCGAACGTGTAAGAGCCCGGATCGTGAAATCCCCACTCGGGTGTGCGTTTTTTCAGCGCCAGCGCGGCCAGCGCCATGAACGGTTTATAGGTCGAGCCGGGCGGATAGGTGCCGTGCAACGGGCGGTTCAACAGCGGATGATCGGGCGAATTATTGAGCGCATCCCAGGTCGGTTGGTCGATGCCGTCGACGAACGAGTTCGGGTCGTAGCTCGGTGCCGAGACGAACGCAAGCACATCGCCCGTTGAAGGTTCGATGGCCACGAGCGCGCCGCGCTTGCCCGCAAACGCCTGCTCGGCCACTTCCTGCAGTCCGATATCGAGCGACAACACAAGATTGCTGCCCGAGGTGGCCTGCGTGCGCGAGAGCGTGCGAACCGGCCGTCCGCCGGCCGTGACCTCGACTTCCTCGAAGCCAGTGAGCCCGTGCAGCTCCGTCTCGTAGCTTTGCTCGACCCCGGTTTTGCCGAGGTAATCGGTGCCCTTGTAGTTGTTCGCGTCGATGCGCGGATCGTAGTGTTCGGGGTCGCTGTCGTTTTGCTCGCTGGCCGCGTCGATACGCTCCTGATCGCGCTGCGAAATGCGCCCGATATAGCCAATCACGTGCGCAGCGGTCGGGCCGAGCGGGTACTGGCGAAAGAGTCGAGCGCGCACATCGACGCCCGGAAAACGAAAGCGCTGTGCCGTAAAGCGTGCGACTTCCTCATCGGTGAGCCGGGTGCGGATCGGCAGGCTTTCGAAGTTTTTCGAGTCTTCGAGCAGTTTCTTGAAGCGCCGGCGATCGACGGCGTCGATGTTGACGACGCTGGCGAGCTTGTCGATCACGTTATCGAGCGAGTCGTCGAGCTTCGATGGCGTGATTTCGAGCGTGTAAGCCGAATAATTGCGCGCGAGCACCACGCCATTGCGATCGGTGATGATGCCGCGGTTCGGCACGATCGGCGCCACCGAAATGCGGTTTTCGTTCGCTTGCAGCGAGTATTTGCTGTAGTGCCAGACCTGCAGATAGAGAAAGCGCAGCACCAGCAGCCCGAAGCAGACGAGCACGAACAGCCCCGTCGCCGCGACGCGTACGCGAAACTGCGCGACTTGCTGTTGAGTGTTTTTGAATTCCGTCATGCGTGGCGCCTGGCGCGCTCAGATAGGCCGTGTGTCGTCGGGATCGGCTGGGCGCCGTTGCGGCATCAGCAGCAGCGTGCAGGCGAGCGGCCAAAGCGCCGCCTCGACGAAGCCATGCACGAGGTAACCCCAGCCCGGAAACGCCGCGCCGGTAAGCAGGCGCGTGATGAACGGCACGAGTTGCGCGATGACAAGCAACGGCGCCACGGCGAACACTTGCAGGCCGCGCGGCATCCAGAGCACGCGCCGATGGATCGTGATGGCGCCGTACGAGAGCAGCGTGTAAGCCAGCGCATGTTCGCCGAGCAGGCTCGCGTCGTGCACATCCATCAACAGCCCGAGAAAAAACGCGATGCCCATGCCGACTTTGCGCGGCTGGTGCACGTTCCAGAAAAGCAGGACCAGCGCGACGAAATCCGGCACGCCGATCAGCCGGCCCCAGGGCATCAGATTCAGCAGGAACGCCGCGGCCAAGCTGAACGCGATGAAGTAGGGATTCACCGGCAGCAGGATGTATTGCGGTCGGTTCATCGTGACGCTCCGTGCGCAGCGGCGGCTGCTTGCGGCTTCGCGCCTTGCGCTGCCGCGGGCTTTTCCTTGTCCGCCGCCTTGGCCGCCGCGCCCTTTTCGGCGGCTTTCTCGCCTTTTTGCGCTTTTTCCGCGTTCTTCGCCGCTTTTTTGCCTCGGCCATCCTTGGCGTTCGTCTCGGCCTGTGACTCAGGCCGTGGCGGCAAGTTGCTTTCGTAGTGCAGCACGAGTACATCGCGCGCGCCGCGCACGGCCGCAACCGGCACGCAGATCACGCGGGCGAAAGCGGTGTCGGCCTGCTTGTCGACGCGCATGACTTTGGCGACCGGCAGCCCCGGCGGATACACGCCATCGAGCCCGCTCGTGACCAATTCGTCGCCGGCGGTGATGTCGGCGCTGGTCGGCACAAAGCGCAATTCGAGCGCATTACCGGCCGGCGTGCCATAGACAACGCCGCGCAGCCCCGTGCGGACGATCTGCACCGGCACGGCTTGATCCTTGTCGGTCAGCAGCGTGACTTCCGATTGCATCGGAAACACGCGCGTCACCTGCCCGATCATGCCGTCCTCGCTCACGACGGGCGAGCCGTTTTGGATACCTTGCTGCGAGCCGCGGCCGATCACGACCTTCTGCGTAAAGGGATCGCGCATGTCGTACTGGACTTCGGCCGGTGTGGTTCGCGTGCCGGCGTTACGAGCGAGATCGAGCAGCGCGCGCAGGTGGGCATTTTCTGCCGCCAGCGATGCGTTGCGATGGGCCTCGAGCGAAAGCTGTAGATTTTGCGTCGTCAGCTTGCCGTTATCGCTGCGCAAGGTGGCCGTGGAGATGACGAAACCGGTGGCGCCGAGCGCGAGATCGCGCGGCACGAGCGCCGCGCGCTGCAACGGATAGAGGCCAACATCGAGCACGTCACGGACGATCTCGAGCGTTTTGAAACGCGCGTCCGAGACGAGCAGCACCAGCGCAAGTGCAACGAAGAAGATGAGCCGCGCGAGTGCGGAGGGGCCTTGCTTGAACAGAGGCGGCGGACTGTATTCCATGGTCGACGCCGAGGGCGTGATCGTCAGCGGGCTAGCGGGCTAGCGTGGCGCGCACGGCCGATTCCGGCGACGTTGCCGGATAGGCCGCACGACCCAGGTAGGCCCCGCCCGCGAGACACATCACTCGTACGAAAAGATACTACCGAGCTTGTCCATCCGCTCGAGCGCCATGCCCGAGCCGCGCACCACGCAGGTGAGCGGATCTTCCGCGACGAGCACGGGCAAGCCCGTTTCCTCGGCGAGCAGCCGGTCGAGATCGCGCAGCAGCGCACCGCCGCCCGTCAGCATCATGCCGCGCTCGGCGATATCGGCGCCGAGTTCGGGTGGCGTTTGCTCGAGTGCGATTTTGACCGACGAGACGATTTGGTTCAGCGGATCGGTCAGCGCTTCGAGGATTTCGTTGCTCGAAATGGTGAAGCTGCGCGGAATGCCTTCGGACAGATTTCGCCCTTTGACTTCCATTTCCTTGACTTCGGAGCCGGGAAACGCCGAGCCGATTTCCTTTTTGATGGCTTCGGCCGTTTGCTCGCCGATCAGCATGCCGTAGTTGCGGCGAATATAATTGACGATCGCTTCGTCGAATTTGTCGCCGCCGACGCGCACCGAGCCTTTATAAACGATGCCGCCCAGCGAGATCACGCCGACTTCCGTCGTGCCGCCGCCGATGTCGACGACCATCGAGCCCGTCGCTTCCGACACCGGCAGGCCCGCGCCGATTGCCGCGGCCATCGGTTCTTCGATCAGGTAGACCTGCGAGGCGCCCGCACCGTGCGCGGCTTCCTTGATGGCGCGGCGCTCGACCTGGGTCGAGCCGCACGGCACGCAGATGATGATGCGCGGCGATGGCGAAAACATCCGCGATTCGTGAGCCGTTTTGATGAACTGCTTGATCATCTGCTCGGTCACGGTGAAGTCGGCGATCACGCCGTCCTTCATCGGGCGAATGGCCTCGATGTTGCCCGGCACCTTGCCGAGCATCTGCTTGGCTTCGCGGCCGACGGCCTGAATCGTCTTCTTGCCGTTCGGCCCGCCTTCCTGGCGGATCGAGACAACGGACGGCTCGTCGAGGACGATGCCTTTGCCGCGCATGTAGATGAGGGTGTTGGCGGTGCCGAGATCGATCGCCAGATCGTTCGAGAAGTAGCTGCGCAAAAAGCCGAACATGAAATTCCTGTCTCGCCGGAAAGCCGGGCTTCGCCATCTTGGCGCCGCCGCGGCAGCGGAAAAAATAAAAGCTTCGGGATCGGTGTGGGCGGTGAGCCTTGACCGGCGCGCCGCCACCGCGAGCGCGAAGCTGCGATGAATTCGACCGGAGGCCGCAACATGCGCAGGCGGCGGCTTCAATTAGCGCCGAATGGCTGCGCAAGGGCAGTCCGGGTTTGGTTCGAACGCGTAATGATACCTTATAATTTCGACCTATTTGTAGTAAATGGACGGTCCTTTTTGCCGTTGCCGGCCTGCTCCTCAAGGGTCCGGCCCGAGTCGCTAACTCTCTGGCGCAGCACCGTTTTTCCGCGCTGCGCATGGCCCTTTTTTCTCCGGTGAGACGCATGGCTTTGACCTTGATCGATGTGAAACGCATCGCCCACCTCGCGCGGCTCGAATTGCCCGATGCCGACGCCGAGCACACGCTCGTGCAACTCAACGAGTTCTTCGGGCTCGTCGAACAGATGCAAGCGGTCGATACGGCCGGTGTTGCGCCGCTGGCGCACCCGATCGAGCAGATCGAGGATGTTGCGCTGCGCTTGCGCGAGGATGCCGTGACGGAAGCCGTCGATCGCGACGCCTGCCAGCGCGTCGCGCCCGCCGTGCAAGACGGGCTTTACCTTGTGCCGAAGGTGATCGAGTAACCGTCTTCAAGACAGGAACGAATCAGACATGCATGCCAAAAGTTTGACCGAGCTCGCGAGTGCGCTGGCGGCGAAGCAGATTTCCGCCGTCGAACTCGCGCAGCTTTACCTTGCCCGCATCGAGGCCGCGCGGGCGCTGAACGCCTTTATCGAGGTTGCGCCCGAGCGCACGCTCGAAGCCGCTCGTGCCGCCGATGCGCGTATTGCCGCCGGCGAGGCCGGCCCGCTGACCGGGGTGCCAGTCGCGCACAAGGATGTGTTCGTCACGCGCGGCTGGCATTCGAGCGCCGGCTCCAAAATGCTTGCCGGCTATGAAAGCCCGTTCGATGCGACCGTCGTCGAGCGGCTTGCGCGCGCCGGCATGGTGACGCTCGGCAAGACGAACATGGACGAATTCGCGATGGGTTCGTCCAACGAGAATTCGGCGTTCGGTGCGGTACGCAACCCGTGGGACACGCGCGCAGTGCCGGGCGGCTCTTCGGGCGGCTCCGCTGCCGCTGTCGCTGCCCGCTTGGCGCCGGCCGCCACGGCCACCGACACCGGCGGCTCGATTCGCCAGCCCGCATCGTTTTCGGGCGTGACCGGCATCAAGCCGACCTACGGCCGCGTGTCGCGCTACGGCATGATTGCTTTCGCTTCATCGCTGGACCAGGGTGGCCCGATGGCGCGCAGCGCCGCGGACTGCGCGCTGTTGCTCAACGCGATGGCCGGCTTCGACGAGCGCGATTCGACGAGCCTGACAAGGCCCGACGAAGACTTCACGCGCTATCTGGGCATGCCGTGGTCGGCGGACGCTGCCGCCGCCCAGCCGCTGGCCGGGCTACGCATCGGCTTGCCGAAGGAGTATTTCGGCGCGGGACTGGCCGATGCTGTGCGTGCCGCCGTCGACGCCGCGCTCAAGCAATACGAAGCGCTCGGCGCGACGCTGGTGCCGGTCTCGCTGCCGAAGACCGAGCTGTCGATTCCCGTTTATTACGTGATCGCGCCGGCCGAGGCATCGTCGAATCTCTCGCGTTTTGATGGCGTGCGTTACGGGCATCGCGCGGCTGAATATCGCGATCTGCTCGAAATGTACAAAAAGTCGCGGGCCGAAGGGTTTGGCCCCGAGGTCAAACGCCGTATTCTCGTCGGCACCTACGTGCTGTCACATGGCTACTACGACGCCTACTATCTGCAGGCACAGAAGATTCGCCGCATCATCGCGCAGGATTTTCAAGAGGCCTTTGCGCATTGCGATGTCATCATGGGGCCGGTCGCACCAACGGTTGCCTGGGATCTCGGCGCGAAGGGCGACGACCCGGTGCAGATGTATCTGGCCGATATCTATACGTTGTCGGTGAGTCTCGCGGGCCTGCCCGGCATGAGCGTGCCGTGCGGTTTCGGCGCCGGTGCGTCGGCGCGGCGTCCGGTGGGCTTGCAGATCATCGGCAATTACTTCAACGAAGCCCGGATGTTGCAGATCGCGGATCAATTCCAGCGCGCAACGGCTTGGCACCAACAAGCGCCGGAGGCATGACGATGCAATGGGAAGTCGTAATCGGTCTCGAGACCCATGCACAGCTCTCGACGGCTTCGAAGATTTTTTCGGGGGCCTCGACGCGTTTCGGCGCCGAGCCCAACACACAGGCTTGCGCCGTCGATCTCGCGCTGCCCGGCGTGTTGCCGGTGATGAACCGGGGCGCCGTTGAACGCGCGATTCGCCTCGGGTTGGCCATCGGCGCGACCATCGCGCCGCGCAGCATCTTTGCCCGCAAGAACTACTTCTACCCGGACCTGCCGAAGGGCTATCAGATCAGCCAGTACGAGATTCCGGTCGTGCAAGGCGGGCATGTCACCGTCCAAGTGCCCGCCAACGAAAAAGCTGGCACGGCCGCTTACGAGAAGACCGTTCAGCTCACGCGCGCGCACCTCGAAGAGGACGCCGGCAAGTCGTTGCACGAGGATTTCGCGGGCATGACGGGCATCGATCTGAACCGGGCCGGCACGCCGCTGCTCGAAATCGTGACCGAGCCCGACATGCGCAGCGCTGCCGAAGCCGTGGCTTACGCGAAGGCGCTCCACGCGCTCGTCGTATGGCTCGGCATCTGCGATGGCAATATGCAGGAAGGGTCGTTCCGGTGCGATGCGAACGTGTCGGTCCGTCCGCTCGGTCAGGCGAAATTCGGCACGCGCGCGGAAATCAAGAACCTGAACTCGTTTCGCTTTCTTGAAGAGGCCATCCATTACGAAGTGCGCCGTCAGATCGAGTTGATCGAAGACGGTGGCACGGTTGTGCAGGAAACGCGCCTTTACGATCCCGACAAGCGCGAGACGCGCTCGATGCGCAGCAAGGAAGACGCGCACGACTACCGCTATTTCCCCGATCCCGACCTGATGCCGCTCGTCATCGACGCCGCTTGGATCGAACGGGTGAAGCACGAGATGCCCGAATTGCCCGCCGCGATACAACAACGTCTGGTCGAGCAATATGGCCTCACGCCCTACGATGCGGCGGGGCTGACGTCGAGCAAGGCGATGGCCGGGTATTTCGAGGCCGTCATCGCGGCGGCGGGTGCGTCGCAAGCCAAGGCCGCGGCGAATTGGTTGATGGGCGAGGTGTCGTCGCAGCTGAACCGCGATGGGCTCGATATCGCGCAATGTCCGGTGTCTGCGCCGCAACTGGCGCTCGTGTTGCAACGCATTGCCGACGGCACGATCTCGAACAAAATTGCGAAGGATGTTTTCCTGGCGATGTGGGACGAGAAGGCCACCGACGAGGCTGCGGCGGACCGCATCATTGAAGCGAAGGGCTTGAAGCAGATTTCGGATACGGGCGCGCTCGAGGCCATCCTCGACGAAGTGCTGGCCGCCAACCCGAAGTCGGTGGAGGAGTACCGAGCGGGCAAGGAAAAGGCGTTCAACGCGTTGATTGGTCAGGCGATGAAGGCGACCAAGGGCAAGGCGAACCCGCAGCAGGTCAACGAGCTTTTGAAAAAGAAGCTTTCATAACAGCATGATCAAACGCGCGCAGTTGGACGATTTTCTTGTCCCGTTCGTCGATGAGGGCAACCGCAAGCGGGCTAAACGATTCGCGCTGCGCGACTCCGATGCCGGCGCGAAGCCGTTTTCGGCGGGCTCGAAGCAGGCTGATCGCGAGCGCCTTTCGGAATTCGCCGTGCGGCTCGACGAAATGCAGGAGCGGCTGCACGCGCAGCGGCGCGAGCGCGTGCTGCTGATCCTGCAGGGCATGGATACCAGCGGCAAGGACGGCACGATAAGGGCCGTGTTTCATGAAGTCGACCCGCTTGGCTTGCGCATTGCGTCGTTCAAAGCGCCGACGCTGAACGAAGCGGCGCACGATTTCCTTTGGCGCATTCACTCGCAGGCACCCGAAGCGGGCGAACTGACGATCTTCAATCGCAGCCACTACGAAGATGTGCTGGTGCCGCGTGTGCTCGGGCAGTTAAGCGATGAGGAGACAGCGCGCCGCTATTTCCACATCCGCCGTTTCGAGGAACTGCTGGCCGACTCGGGCACGGCCATTCTCAAATGTTTTCTGCATATTTCGAAGGACGAGCAGCGCGCCCGGCTGCAGTCGCGCATCGACGATCCAACGAAGCATTGGAAGTTCGATCTGGCGGATCTCGAGGCGCGCAGCCATTGGGACGCCTATCAGGCGGCCTATGGCCACGCGCTCGCGGCTACATCGACGCCCTGGGCGCCGTGGTACGTGATACCGGCCAATTCGAAGTCGCACCGCAACCTGATGGTGGCGGCGCTGTTGTTACGCGTCTTTGAGGGGCTAGCGCTGGAATATCCGCCTGCCAAGGAATCGTTGACCGGCATCACCATTGCTTGAGAAAGGAACACTATGCTGCGTGTGATTACGGCGAATCTGAACGGTATCCGTTCTGCCGCGAAGAAGGGGTTTTTCGAATGGTTTGGCACGCAGAACGCCGATGTGATCTGCGTGCAAGAGGTGAAATGCTCGCAGGAGGATATGACTCCAGAGTTTCTTGCGCCGCACGGGTTTACCGGTCATTTCCAGCACGCGGTCAAGAAGGGTTATAGCGGTGCGGGGGTTTATACACGTCATGAACCCGACGAAGTCATCATCGGTTTCGGCAGCAAGGAGTTCGACCCGGAAGGCCGCTACGTCGAGGCGCGTTTCGGTGAGTTGTCGGTCGTCTCGGTGTACGTGCCGTCCGGCTCGAGTGGTGACGAGCGCCAGCAAGCGAAATACCGGTTCATGGGCGAATTCATGCCGCATCTGGCCGCGTTGCGCAAGGAGCGCGAGGTCATTCTGTGCGGCGACGTCAACATCGTCCACAAGGAAATCGACATCAAGAACTGGAAAAGCAATCAGAAGAATTCCGGTTGTCTGCCCGACGAGCGCGCGTGGCTCACGCAGCTCTTCGACGAAGTGGGCTATGTCGATGTGTTCCGCACACTCGATGTGCGTCCTGAACAGTACACCTGGTGGAGCAACCGCGGACAAGCGTACGCGAAGAATGTCGGATGGCGGATCGACTATCAAATCGCCACGCCGGGTATCGCCGCCAAGGCCCGTGCCACGTCGATCTTTCGCGACATCAAGTTCAGCGACCATGCGCCGTTGACGATCGACTACGAGCACGACGTGAGGTGATCGCAACGGCACTGGGCTCGGCAGCACGTTGGCTGCCGAGCTGGCCTGTTGCTGTTGCTGCTGATGCTATCGATTCGCTGGCCCACTCGAGCGAGTGTTTTCGAAGTAGCGCTGCAAGAACGCGTGCCGCGGCCCCGTGTCGTCGATGTGCGTATGCGTTTGCGACCCGATGATTTGCCGAGTGAACCCAGTGCGCTCGGCACGCACGGCCGGCCAGTCCGGCAGCGTGCCCGGTTTCGCTCCGCTCGGCTGACCCGTCTTCACGAAGCTCGCCAAATAGCCCGAAAACACGCGTGATACTTCGCGATCATGCGCCGTCCAGTCATATTGCTGTCGCTTATCGAGGCTGCCCAACGCATATTCGATTTCGACGCTGTGTTCGGCACCAGGCACAGGTTGCTTGAGCGCGGCATCCCGCTTCGGCGGACGCGGGTGCGTGTAAAGGTAGTAGTAGACGGGTGCGTGTCCCGTTTGCCGATGCGCGTCCATCCATCGCCACGTGCTGTGACTGATGAAGAGATCGGAGGCGAGGGCGGTGGCCGAGCGCACGACCTCGTTCTCGTCGTTGCCAGGATAGAGATTCAACGCTTCGTTGCGCTGATCGCGGAACATCATCTGCACCGCGCTGCGCCAGTTTTCGGGAGTGGGTGCGGCTTTGGCGAGCACCGTGTCGGCATGACCTTCATGCGAATTGGCACCCACGAGCAGCGGCACCTGCGCTTGCTTGCCCGCACCGAAGACGGTCGCTGGGCTCTCCGTCAGAAAATATCCGTCGATGTACGGCCAAAACATCGAGGTGGCTGTGCCGTATGTCGACTCCGTGGCGGTAAGCAATGTACTGGCCGGCTGCGCGCGTAACTGCTGCAGCGATGCCGCGTTGGCCTTCGCCGCAAACCGCTCGGCCGCGCGTTCGGCTTGCGCGCGCGTCCACAATTGGAACGGCGAGAATGCTGCGCCGCTGGCGCCAAAGGCTCGTGCGAAAAGCCCGCGCGAAAGCGGCGACGCCATGTGAGCGCTGACCGAAATCGCGCCGGCCGAGTTGCCCCCAAGGGTGACCTGTTGCGGGTCACCGCCAAAGCGCGCGATGTTGTCTCGCACCCAGCGCAGTGCAGCCACCTGATCGAGCAAGCCGTAGTTGCCCGCGCTACCGTGCGGCGATTCCCGCGCGGCTTCGGGGAGCGCCAGAAAGCCGAACGCGCCTAGCCGGTAATTCAGCGTCACGACAACGATGCCTTGTGCGGCAAAGTTCGCGCCGTCGTAGCGATCCTCGGACCCGTCACCGAACACCAATCCGCCGCCATGGAGATACACGAGTACCGGTAGATTGTCGTCGCGCTTGTTCGCCGGCGCCCAGACATTCAGATAGAGACAGTCCTCGCTCATTTCGCTGGTGCGCGACGCCGGCCGCGAGGCCGCCGCCTGCATGCACCGTGGGCCAAAGCGCGTTGCGTCGCGCACGCCTGCCCAGCGGGCGACTGGCTGCGGTTCGCGCCAGCGTAGCGAGCCGGTCGGCGGTGCGGCGAAAGGAATGCCGCGGTAGACGTTCAAATCGCTCGCGCCTACGTGTTCTCGCTCCCCTTGAATGGCGCCGTCAAGCAGCTGTACGCGCGGCTCACTAAGCGTGTTCGCGGCCGAGGGCGACAGAAATAGCAGCGATGTCAGTAATGCCAAGCATGCCGGGATGGCATTGAACCGTCTGTCGCGTATTAAAGGATGTGTCATTGCGTTGCCTCCAGATTGGGTGGTTGCGGGCGGCTTACGCCGCGCCCGCGTTTTGCGTTTAGCGTTTCCGTTTGGTATCAATGGACTGAGACGGGGCGGCCGCTGTGTTGGCGAAGAACCGAGCCATGAATGCATGTCGAGCCGTATCGCTGACCCACGTCGTGCGTGCGCGCGAGCCGATCTCCTGTTGCGCCACGGCACCGCGCTGTTCGGTGACGGCGGGCCAAGGCGGCGCCGCGTTGCCGCGCTCGGCGTTGCCGAAGGCGGATTGCGCCGCCAACGCAGCATCGGGTGCCCCGTTGGGGGCGCCGGTTTTGACGAAGCGCTCGATATAGCGCGAAAAGGTCTTCGAGACGTCGTGGTCTTCGGCGGTCCACGCGTACTGTCGTTCGTGTCGCAAATTGCCGAGCGCGTAGGGGACATCGGCGCCATGCTCGGCGAGCGGCGTCCAGCCATGTCGTGGCGCCGTGCCGTTCGCGGGCTCGACCGTCGCCGGGCGCGGATGAACGTAGCGGTAGGCGTACACCGGTGCGGTTCCAGTCGAGCGATGCAGGTCCATCCAGCGCCGAATGCTGTGATTGACGAACAGATCGCCCGCGAGCTCGGTACCCGAGCGCATCACTTCCTCGGCCGTGCCGCCCGGGTAATGTGTCAGCGCTTCGTCCGCGTGAGCGCGGAATAGACGTTTTAACGCTGTGCGCCAATTTTCTGGAGTGGGAGGTTCGCCGTTGAGTACGAGATCGAAGTGCTGCTCGCGCGAATTAGCGCCCAACAACAGAGGTACCTTGGCTTGCGCGCCCGCACGGAAAACTGATTCGGGCGTGTCCGTCAGGAAGAATCCGTCGATGTGAGGCCAGAACGGATAAGCCGGCTTTCGTTGTGGCCCCGTCGCGTTCAAAATCTGCTCGGCGGACATGGCGCGCATCGCGTCGAGCGACGCGGCGCCGACATGCTGCGCGAACTCGTCGGCGGCTTGTTCGGCCTCGCTGCCGTGCCACAGTTCGACTGGAGCGAACGCGCCGCCGCTTGCGCCGATGGCGCGTGAAAAAAGACCACGTGAAAGCGGTGAAGCCATGTGAGCGCTGACGGAAATCGCACCGGCCGATGAGCCGCCAATCGTGATCTGCTCAGGCGCGCCGCCAAAGCGCGCGATGTTGTCCCGCACCCAGCGCAGCGCTGCTTGCTGATCGAGCAGCCCGTAATTGCCCGCGCTGGCGTGCGGCGACTCCCGCGCCGCGTCTCGATGGGCCAGGAAGCCGAATACGCCGAGACGGTAGTTAACGGTGACAACCACGATGCCGCGCGACGCAAGATGGCCGCCGTCGTAGCGCCCTTCGGAGGCATCTCCCGCGTCGAACCCGCCGCCGTGAAAGTAGACGAGCACAGGCAGCTTGGCGCGTTCGTCAGCAGCCGGCGTCCAGATGTTCAAGTAGAGGCAATCCTCGCTCATCGCGGTGGAGCGGAAGACTTGCTCGGGCGCCGACAATTGCATGCAGCGTGAGCCGAATTGCTTTGCCGCGCGCACGCCTGCCCACCGAGCCGTGGGTTGCGGCTCGCGCCAACGATACATGCCGGCGGGCGCGGCGGCATACGGCACGCCCAGGAAGACTCGCAGCGTTGCATCGCCCTGCTTTGCAGAGGCACCTTCGATGATGCCGTCGGGCAGTTCGACCTTCGGTGCCGACTGCTGTGCAACGGCCGTCGCGGGCAGCACCGATAAGCAGCAACACGCTATGGCCAACGATGCAGCGATCGCGGACGTTGCCGCGCCTTTGAACCCGTGTCTCATCTTGATGCCCTTATCCGTTCGACGCGGTGCTATTGCGTCATGTGTTGCAGGAGGGGCGATCATCGACTGCGCCGAATTTGAGAGAGTCTCTTTTGCGAAAATAGGACCGACGCACGGGTTCACGCGGCAACCCCGCGCAAACAAAGGGCGGATGGCGGTGATTTTTGCGACACGGTATCCAATAAATGACCGGGTTAATCAACCGCACAGGGCATGGCGTGGCATGGCATGGCACCGCGCTTGCGCAACGCCATATGTGTTCTGTCTTAGAGGCTGTTGCGAAATGCGTTAAACAGATGCTGTGGAGCGTTCCATATCGCCTAAATGGCCGTGGATATATCGCGCTGATAGATTGTGGAGGCGGTATCGAAATGCATGGTTCGACAAACTAGCGTCTTAATCGCTCGCGGCCCGTTGGCGACGCCCATGGCGTTTGAACCCAACGGGCCGCGGATCAGTTAGCGATACAAACCCGCCGTCAATGGAAAACGCGCTAGGTAATTCAGCCAAAACTGCTGTCGAGGCGCGCTGGCATCCCATATCGTTTTCGTCTCTTTGCCGATTGCCTGGCGCAAGAATCCGTCCCGTTCCTCGCGAACCGCCGGCCAGTCCGGTAACGCCTGCCCCGATTGCTGCATGACGTTGCCGGTGTCCGCCGTGTTGGGGTTGCCCGTCTTGATGAATTGCGTGATGTAAGTCGAGAAGATCCTCGATACTTCCCGATCATCGGGCTGCCACGCGTAGCGATGCGCATCCTCGAGGTTACCGAGGACGTATTCGATCTCCGCGCCTTGCACGGCACCCATCACCGGCAACGGCTCCGGCGTGCGCGCTCGTCGCTCGCCGGACGGCACCTCCGGCGGACGCGGGTGCGTGTAGAGGTAGTAATAGACGGGCGCGCCGCCGCTCGTGCGTCGATGCAAGTTCATCCACCGCCACATGCTGTGCCCGATTATGTGATCCGTCGCGAACGCGGTCGCCGAGCGCATGACCTCTTGTTCGTCCCGGCCTGGATAAAGTGCGAGCAATTCGTCGGTGAGTTCGAAGAACATTTCGTCCAATTCTTTGCGCCAGTTTTCGGGCGTGGGAGGGGCGAGCTTGAGGATGCTGCTGAAATGGCTCTCTTGCGAGTTGTTGCCCAGCAGCAGCGGCACGTGCGCTTGCGCGCCGGCGACAAAAATCGACTCAGGCATGCCCGGCAGAAAATATCCGTCGATGTTCGGCCAAAATGAAAACGTGTTCGCTTTGTCGGGAGACGTGGCTTGCAGCAGACGCTCGGCGGATACGGCACGCAGCTCGCTAAGCGTCGTGGTCACGAGATGGCCGCCGAACTTGGTCGCCGTTTCTTCGGCGAAGTCTTTCGGCCAGAAGTTCACCGGTTTGAACGCGCTGCCGCTTTCACCAATGGCCCGCGCGAAGAGCCCGCGCGACAACGGGGAGGCCATATGCGCGCTGACGGCCACCGAGCCGGCCAACTGGCCGGCGATCGTCACCTGATCGGGGTCGCCGCCGAATAATGCGATGTTCTCCCGCACCCAGCGCAGCGCGGCGTGCTGATCGAGGAAACCATAGTTGCCGGCCGCGCCCTGCGGGGATTCGCGGGCCGCATCCTGATGCGCGAGAAAGCCGAATACCCCGAGGCGGGAATTGAGCGTCACCGTAACCATGCCGCGCGCGGCCAGGTTCGCGCCATCGTAGCGCGGCTCTGAGCCGTCGCCCGTCTCGAAGCGCCCGCCGTGGAAATAGACGAGCACAGGCAGCTTGGCGCGTTCGTCCGCAGCCGGCGTCCAGACGTTCAAGTAAAGGCAATCTTCGCTCATTTCCCGTGAACGGAACGTCAACTCGTCATCGGACGGCTGCATGCAGCGAGGCCCGAACTGAGCCGCGTGGCGCACGCCTGCCCAGCGCGCCACCGGCTGCGGTTCGCGCCAGCGGAACTCGCCCGTCGGCGGCGCCGCGTAAGGAATGCCGCGAAATACACGCAGGGTCGTTTGTGCAACGCGCTCGCTCGTCCCTTTAATGACACCGTGCGGCAATTTAACCTTGAACACCGGCTGCTGCTGCTCTTCGCCCGCATTGGAAACGGCGCACCTCAGCAATACGGCGACCATCAAGGCCGCCTTGACCACCGCTCGCGACCTGGCGTCTAACGTCAATTTCATCGTTGCCTCTTTGTTTTCGAGAGGCGCCAATGATCCAGCTCTTGCAATATGAGATGAGTTATTTCGAAAGAATCGGACCGAATAACGGTGCGGGTCGGCGCGAGCGGCTACCGGTTGCGCGCGGGTCGGCTCGTCGAGGATTTGACGCCGGCATAGTCCGGCAATCGTTCAGCGGGTATGCCGCGCGCTTTGGCGTAGAGCGCCAGCATATCGGGCAGCCGCTTGATGATGTCGAGTCGGCGCGCCTCGCTGTATGGGTGGGTATGGATGAAGCCATTGGGCTTGTCCGCGCGTGTCGCGGCGGCGAGTTTGTCCCAGAGCGTTACCGCGGCGCGCGGATCGAAGCTCGCACGCGCGGCGATATCGCTGCCGATGACATCGGCCTCGGTCTCGTCGGTCGCGTCGTACTTCATCGGAACGATCGGCGCGCCGATTCCCGATGCGGGCGTTGGCGTACTGTCGTAGTTTGTCACGCCGAAAAGTTGCGGTATCGGATTCGTGCCGAGCAATGTCGGCGGCGCGGCGCCAAGCCGCTCGCGGGCCTGCTCGCGTAGCGCGTGTGCGATTTCGTGCCCGAGCAGCACGCCGAGCTCGTCGTCTTTAAGATGAATGCGATCGAGCAAGCCGCTATAGACGATCAGTTTTCCACCCGGCAAACACGCCATGCCGATTTCGCGCGAACGGACCACGTTCAGTTCCCAGCGCCAGCTCTTGACGCGATCGCTCCACTTATCGGCGAACGGTGCGATGCGTACAGCAATGGTGCGCACGCGTTCGACGCGCGGGTCGCCATCCGGCAGCAAGCGCCCCTCGCTGCGCGCGCGCTCGACGAGCTGCGCATAGTCGGCCGCCGATTGCGCTTCGAGCAGTTGCGACGAAACCGGGTTGCGGAACATCGGACCGTTGCCGAAGTGTAGCGACTCGCCGGGTGAATAGGCGGATGCCGATGCAGCGGCGGGCGGCACGCTTGCATTGCTTGCGCCAGTGAGTGCAACGGCAGCGACAACATGCGCGGGCAGCGCCGCGCAGGCAAGCGCGGGCCCGAGCACAGCCGCCGCCCAGCGTCTGGCTGCGCGCATCGCGGTTTTTATGCGCGCTGTCGCCATGGCGCGATCTTTGGCAACAACAGCATGCCGGGCACCGCGAGCACGGCGCATGCGATGAAATAATCGAACCAGCCCAGCTTCGCGACGATGAAGCCGCTTCCCGCTGCCGCCAGCGTACGCGGCACGGAGGCCAGGCTCGTGAAGAGCGCGAACTGCGTCGCGGTGTAGCGCGGGTCGGTCGTGCTGGCGATATAGGCCGTGAACGCGGCCAACGTCAGCCCGGTGGCGAACGTCTCGAACCCATAGATGAGTGCGAGCCCGGCCGGCGACGGCCCGAGCTTCGCGAGCCAGGCGAAGCCGAGCGTGGAGACGATCTGCGCGATGCCGAAAATCCATAAGCCCCGCGCGATACCGATCTTCACGAGCCACGCCCCGCCGACAATACCGCCCGCGAGGCTAGCCCAGAATGCGGTGGTCTTGGCAATCACGCCGATTTGGGTCTTGTCGAAGCCCACATCGAGAAAGAACGAGGTCGACAATGTGGTCGCCATCGTATCGCCGAGCTTGTAGAGAAAAATGAACGCAAGCACGACGAGCGCCGTCTTCCAGCCATCGCGCGAGACGAATTCGGCCAGCGGCTGCACGATGGCTTCGCGCAGGTTCTTGGGCGGCGTGCCGTGGACTTCCGGCTCGCGCACGACGAGCGTGAGCACCATGCCCGGCACCATGAACGCGGCCGTGACGACGAACACGGTCGTCCAAGGTAGATGGTCGGACAGGATCAGCGAGAGCGAACCGGGAATCAGCGCGGCCACCTTGTATGCGTTCACGTGGACGGCATTGCCCAGCCCTTGCTCCGTATCGGCGAGCAGCTCACGGCGATAGGCGTCGATGGCGATGTCCTGGCTCGCGCCGAAGAACGCGACGAGCGCGGTCAGCGCGGCCACGGTCCAGATCGCCTCGCGGGGCGAAAAAAAGCCGAGCGAGGCAATGGCGAGCGCGACGAGCAGTTGCGTCGCCAACATCCAGCCGCGCCGCCGCCCCGGGCGCCAGCCGGGCAGGCGCGGCACGTAGCGGTCCATCAACGGTGCCCAGACGAACTTCCAGGTGTACGGAAATTGGATCAGCGCGAAAAGGCCGATTTCCTTCAAGTTGGCGCCTTCCGAGCGCAACCAGGCCTGCACGAGATACACGAGCGTAAAGAGCGGCAATCCCGACGTGAAACCGAGAAAGACGCAGATCAACATGTGCCGGTTAAGGAACGCCCGCCAGCCGGGATGCTCCTCGTGAGCGCTCAGCGCAGGAGGCTCGTGCGGCGGGTTCGGCATATCTCGTTTGATGATCGGTCCTCGTTTGACTGGCGCAGCTTCAAACGGAGGACGATGCCCCCGGCCGACTGCGTTTGACGCGATAGACCGCAAGACTACCACGCCAGTTCGCCCCCCAGCGCACCGTGCGGCCGTCGTGCAGCGCGACGCGATCGAGAATTTCGATCCCGACCTCGGGCGCGAGCGCCTCGAAGTCTTCGATCGTCAACACGCGCACGTTCGGCGTGTTGTGCCACTGATAAGGCAGCGCCTTCGACACCGGCATACGGCCGCCCAATACCGACAGGCGGTGCGGCCAATAGCCGAAGTTCGGAAACGAGACGATGCATTCCTTGCCGACGCGCACCGTCTCGCGCAAAATCGCGGCCGTCTGGTGAATCGTCTGCAGCGTTTGCGAAAGAATCGCGAAATCGAAGCTGTCGTCTTCGAACAGACGCAGGCCGTCTTCGAGATTCTGTTGAATGACATTGACGCCGTGTTTCACGCACGCGAGCGCGCCGGCGTCATTGATCTCGATGCCGTAGCCGCGCACGTCGAGCTCCTGGGCCAGCAGCGCAAGCAGCGAGCCGTCGCCACAGCCGAGGTCGAGCACGGTCGAGCGCGGCTCGACCCAGCGCGCGATCGCACGAAAATCGGCTCGCGTGGAGAGTGAATCGATGGCGGTCTGATTCATGCGCCCACCTCCTCGGCAATGCGTTCGAAATAGGCGCGCAGCAGGTTGTGATAGCGCGCGTCGTCGAGCAGGAAAGCGTCGTGCCCGTGCGGGGCGTCGATTTCCGCGTAGGTGACCTGTCGTTTGTGATCGAGCAACGCCTTCACGATCTCGCGCGAGCGTGCCGGCGCAAAGCGCCAGTCGGTCGTGAAGCTGACGATCAGATATTTCGCGCTCGTATGCGCGAGCGCGGTGGTCAGATCGCCGCCGAATGCGCGGGCCGGGTCGAAGTAATCGAGTGCCCGCGTGATCAGCAAATAGGTATTGGCGTCGAAGTAATCGGCGAATTTGTCGCCCTGATAGCGAAGGTACGACTCCACCTCGAATTCGACATCGAAATTGAAGTTATAGGCCGCGTCGGCCGCGCCGCTTTCGCGTCGCAAGGCCCGGCCGAACTTGGTCGCCATGTCGTCGTCGGACAAATAGGTGATATGGCCGATCATGCGCGCGACGCGCAGCCCGCGCCTCGGCTTCACGCCGTGCGCGTAGTAGTCGCCGCCATGGAACTCGGGATCGGAGAGAATCGCCGAGCGCGCCACCTCGTTGAACGCGATGTTTTGAGCCGATAGCTTCGGTGTCGATGCGATATCGATGCAGTGCGCGATGCGCTCGGGGTACATCATGCTCCAGGCCAGCGCCTGCATGCCGCCGAGGCTGCCGCCCATCACGGCCGCGAAGCGCTCGATGCCGAATGCGTCGGCCACGCGGGCCTGCGCGTTGACCCAATCTTCGACCGTGATTACCGGAAAGCTCGCGCCGTAGGGCCGTCCCGTCGCAGGGTTGATGCTCATCGGTCCGGTCGAGCCGAAACACGAGCCCAGGTTGTTCACGCCGATCACAAAAAACCGGCGCGTGTCGAGCGGTTTGCCCGGCCCGACGAGGTTGTCCCACCAGCCGATGTTTTTCGGCTCGTCGGCGTACATGCCGGCGACATGGTGCGAGGCATTGAGCGCATGGCACACGAGCACCGCGTTCGAGCGCGCGGCGTTGAGCGTGCCGTAGGTTTCGACCATCAGGTCGTAGCCAGCCAGCGCGCTGCCGTTTTGCAGCG
This sequence comes from Trinickia sp. LjRoot230, assembly GCF_964253315.1. Lineage (NCBI taxonomy): Bacteria > Pseudomonadati > Pseudomonadota > Betaproteobacteria > Burkholderiales > Burkholderiaceae > Trinickia > Trinickia sp. LjRoot230. Next base: position 4,050,171 of record NZ_CAXUQX020000001.1, on the reverse strand, counting down.
CGAGCGGCTCGTTGAACTGCATGCGTTGGGGCGCGACGATACCGATCGATTCCATTCATTCCGCCTTCTGACTGGGCGGCTAAACGGTGTCGGCTGTGCGCGAAGGAAAGGACAAATGCGCCGCTGACGACCTCTTTAGCCGCATTTGTACTGAACCCTCCGAGAGGTTCGCGCGCCCGCAATCAAGTCGACAAATCGGCGCGCAGCGGGGTGCTCGAACGAATCGAGCCGGCCCGACGCTAACGGCAGAGAATAGCCGAAAACGAGGGCTCGCGCTATTGGAGAATCAGGCGGAGCTGGGCGTCGGCGTGCTCGGCCGGCGCGCGCGTGAAGCCGCTTCTTGCATAGCGGTGCCAGCGCCCAAGCACGTAGCTCATCAACAAACTTGCCCGCACGGCGGGATCGTAGTCGGCCGGCGGTACTGTGGCACCGGTGCTTGCGCCCTGGTTGGCTTCCATCAGCGCGAGCCGCAGGCACTGTTTGACCGACGCCTCCACGCGTTCGAGCATTTGCGTCACGCGCTCCGATAGCCGTTCGCGCTCGCCAACGAGCGCCTCGCCGGTCAGCACTCGCGTCATACCCGGGTTTTTTGCCGCGAAATTAAGCAGCATCGTGGCAATTGCGCGGGCTTGCAGCATGCCGTTCGGCTCTTTGGCTGCGATCTGGTTGATGAGTCCGAAAAAGGTGGTCTCGATGAATTCGATCAGCGCCTCGAACATCTGCGCCTTGCTCGCGAATTGGCGGTAAAGCGCCGCTTCGGAGACGCCGAGCCGCGCCGCGAGCGCGGCCGTCGTGATTTTTTCGCCTTTGGGCGATTCGAGCATCGACGCGAGCGTTTGCAGGATATGCACACGCCGCTCGCCGGGTTTCATGCGCGGCCCGCGGCCGGATTGGGCGGGCTGCGCGCCAGTCTCGCCGTCCGGCACGTCCGGGATGATGGCTTCTGGCCGTTCAGTCGACTGCATGTGCGCTCCTCGAGGTGGCCCGACGAAGCGATTTTAACGAACGAATCCGCCGATCGACGTAATGTGGCCGCCCCGTACCCGGCATCCGCGCATTCGATTGCTTCGCCCGTGCGGGCGCGACCAAATGTCCGACGATCCAAACGGTGCCGATGCCGAGGCGCCGATAACGCTTCAGATGCCCACGCGTGTCTTCGACCAGCACCGCGTCGGCGAGCGGCACCTGCGCTTCGCGCAGCACATGGCGCAGCATCGCGATGTCGGGCTTCGCGTGCCACTGACCGCGCCGGCACATGTGTTCGATCGCGATCACGCGCTCGAACAGGTGCTCGATGCCGAGCTCGTTCAGCACGGCGCGCGCGTAAGTCTGTGGTGCGTTGGTCAGCACGAGCTTGCGGCCCGGCAGTGCGGCAATCAGCCGCGCCAGGCCGCGCTCGGCGCGCAGCATCGCGCGCAGATCGGGCATCGTGTGCACGACACGCAAAAAATCGTGCGGATCGATCGGATGATGGCGCGCGAGGCCGAGCAGCGTGGCGCCGTAACGCCTGACATAGCCGAGCCGCAGGCGATCGGCCTCGGAGCGTTCGACGTTGAGCGCGTCGATGATGTAGCGCGTCATCGCCTCGTTGATTGCCGGAAAAATCGCGTGCGAGGCGCGATGCAGCGTGTTGTCGAGATCGAAGAGCCACACCGGGCCGGGGGCGGTATGGCGGGGCCTGCGGCGACGCGAGAGAGGTCTGGGCATGGGAGGGAGGGGCACGGCGCGCGCCGCGCCACGCCTCAATGTGAGCGGATCATCGTACCGAACGGCTGCTCGGTCAGAATTTCGAGCAACACCGAGTGTTCGATGCGTCCGTCGATGATGTGCACCGAATGCACGCCGCTTTTGGCCGCGTCGAGCGCCGAGGCGATCTTCGGCAGCATCCCGCCCGAGATCGTGCCGTCGGCAAAGAGGGCATCGATTTCACGCGCGGAGAGATCAGTGAGCAGATTGCCGGCCTTGTCCATCACGCCGGGGATGTTCGTCATCATGACGAGCTTCTCCGCATTCAGGACGACCGCCAGCTTGCCGGCGACGAGATCCGCGTTGATGTTGTACGACAGCCCGTCTTCGCCGAAACCGATCGGCGAAATGACGGGGATGAACGCATCGTCTTGCAGCGCGCGCACGACGGCCGGGTTGATCGCATCGACCTCGCCTACCTGCCCGATATCGATGTACTGCCCCGGGTTATCGCGGTCCGGCATCATCAGCTTGCGGGCGTGGATGAGCCCGCCGTCCTTGCCGGTCAATCCGACGGCGTGGCCGCCAAAGTGGTTGATCAGGGTGACGATGTCTTGCTGCACTTCGCCGCCGAGCACCCACTCGACGACCTCCATCGTCTCCTCGTCGGTCACGCGCATGCCTTGGATAAAGGTGCCTTGCTTGCCGATTTTCTTGAGCGCTTGATCGATTTGCGGACCACCGCCATGCACGATGACCGGATTGATGCCCACCAATTTCAGCAAGATCACATCGCGCGCGAAGCCTTGCTTGAGCCGCTCTTCGGTCATGGCATTGCCGCCATATTTGATGACGACGGTCTTGCCGTGGTACTGACGGATATAAGGCAATGCCTCGGCCAGTATTTCAGCCTTCAGGCTGGGCGAGATATGGGCGAGGTCGAGAGGCTCGGACATGGCGGCAAGCTCGGCGGGCAACGGGGTTGAAACGGGCCGGTACGGCGCGAAAACAGGGCGAATTGTACAGGACTGAGGGCACGCGCCGCGGTTTTTGGTCGCAGGCGCAACGGCCGCACGGCCTTGGCGGCCAGTGACGCATGCGGCATGCCATGAAGGCTGGCATGATGCACGTATCATTCGTATTTCTGGCGGTTACCGGCTTTTGCCATGAGCTTTTCGACCCACGTCGCACCCGAGCGGGCACAATCGCGTTGCCCGCGCTGCGGGGCCGCGTTCGAATGCGGCCGCGAAGCCGGCCGCACCGGCTGCTGGTGTGCCGACGCACCGAAAATCGACGCGGCGCGGATCGTGCCCGGCATGCCCTGCTTATGCCCGCGATGTCTGGCCGCGCGGCCGTCTTCGCTCTCCTCCCATTCCACCGGTTGAATGTGCCGATGTACCGTTTCACCAATACTGGCCGCGTGAATCTGAGCCATCTTTTCTGGCTGCGCTGTCTGGCAATCATCGGCCAGCTCGTTACGATCGCCGTCGTCGAGCAATTTTTCGGCGTGCATCTACCGCTGCCGGCGATGCTTGCCATCATCGCGCTCGAGGCCGTTTTCAATGCGCTGACCTGGCTGCGCGTGGCGAGCGCAAGGCCCGAAACGGATCTCGAACTGCTCGGCCAATTGTGGGTCGACCTCGCCGCCCTCTCGGGCTTGCTGTTTTTGTCGGGCGGCACGACCAACCCGTTCGTGTCACTTTATCTGCCCTCGCTGGCGATTGCCGCGGCGGTGCTGCCATGGCGGCACATGATCTGGCTCGCCATCTTCGCCATGTGCTGCTATGTCGCGCTCGGGTTCGATTCCGTGCCGCTCAACATGGATAACCCCGCGAACCTGTTCGATTACTACCGCGCGGGCATGTGGGTCAACTTCATGGTGAGCGTGGGCTTGATCGCCTGGTTCGTGGCGCGCATGTCGAGCGCGTTGCGCGAGGGCGACGCGGCGCTCGGCGAAGCGCAGCAGCGTTTGCTGCGCGATGAACGCGCGGTGGCGCTCGGCGTGCAGGCCGCGACCGTGGCGCACGAAATGGGCACGCCGCTTTCGACGATCGCGATGCTGACCGAAGAGTTGCGCGACGCCGCGCAGCGCGACAAGGGGCTCACGCCCTACGCGGCCGATCTCGATGTGCTCGAGCAACAGCTGACGCTCTGTACCTCTGCGTTGGCCCGGCTGCGCACGCGAGCCTCGGTTTCCTCGCAACGCGAAAAGCTCGATGCGTGGCTCGCTGGGTTTTCCGAACAGTGGCGCTTGCGCCATCCTCACGTGCACTATGAGCGACTCGCGACGCCAAGCACCGACGCGTGGCTCGAAGACACGACCGCCGTCGGCCAGATTCTGACGATCTTGCTCGACAACGCCGCACGTGCGAGCCGCGACAGCGTGACGCTTGCCGCGCGGGTCGCCGACGGGCTGATCGAATTCGAAGTGCGCGACTGCGGCCGCGGCATTGCGCCGGGGTTGCGCTCGCAGCTTGGCGCGACACCAGTGGACAGCACGCTGGGCGGCCATGGGGTGGGGCTTTATCTCGCATTCGCGGCCGCTGCGCGTCTGGGCGGCTCGGTCGAGCTGCTCGATAGCGAGCCGCACGGAACGCGGGCTATCTTGCGCGTGCCGGCGGCTGCCGGTGCTTCATCATCACCATCCGATTCATCCGATTCAAGGGAGACCAAACGATGAGCGATTCGAACTTTCTCGTCATCGACGACGACGAAGTCTTCGCCGGCGTATTGGCGCGCGGCCTGACGCGTCGCGGCTACAACGTCTATCAGGCGCACAACGCGTCCGACGCGATCAAGCTCGCCAACGAGCACCGGTTCGAGCTCGTGACGATCGACCTGCATCTGGGCGGGGATTCCGGCTTGAGCCTCGTGGCGCCGCTGCGCGAGTTGCAGCCCGATGCGCGGATGCTCGTGCTGACGGGCTATGCGAGTATCGCGACGGCCGTGCAGGCGGTGAAGGACGGCGCTGACAACTATCTTGCGAAACCGGCCAACATCGAATCGATTCTCGCTGCGCTCAAGGAGGAAGCGAGCGCCGAGCAGGCCGAGGCTGCGATCGAAAGCCCGGCGCTGCTCTCGGTTGCACGGCTCGAATGGGAGCACATCCAGCGCGCGTTGGCCGAGAACGGCGGCAACGTTTCAGCGACGGCGCGCGCGCTGAACATGCACCGGCGCACGTTGCAACGAAAGCTCGCGAAGCGGCCGGTGAGGCAGTAGAGCGCACGCGCGTGTTCTGCTAGCGCATGATTACGTCGCGACAGCAAGGTTCGGTAGCGCTGTGGAGGACTTGACCGGCGGGCCGATGACATCATTCTCGATGGCATAGACGTAGAGCGCGGGTTGGTCCTTCGCGCAAGCGATCAAAAGATTTGAACCGGCTCGGGCAAGCGTGAAGTTCGCCGAACCGCAGTCTTGATGATTCTTCTGATCGATGCTGCCATTGCTCGGCGCGATCACGTACGCCCTCACCTGGCCGGACACGCTTGCGCCGGCGGCCGTGGCCGCGCTATAGCCGAGGTAAAGATATGCTCCGCTGCTGCCGGCAATCAACGTGGGATGTTGGGGTTTGAACCTTAGTTCATACGCGTTCGAGGTCGGGGATGCCGCCTGAAATTTCCCCGCGTTGACTTTATAAGTGACGATCTGCGACGTGCCGTCCGCTGTTGTGGTGAGCGCGAACACGTACTCGGGCGTCGCAGCCAGCGCCTCGATCGGGCCGTCAACGTTCATTTCATCGATTTGATCGACAGTGCCAAACGCCGTGATCTGGAACGAGGAGATCGTCGAGATAGCCGTCTTATCCTTCCCGGTGTTGATCACTGACGCAACGTACACAATATCCAAGCCGTTTTTGGAGGATGCGGCCGTGGGCATTGCTGTCGGCGCGACGCGGGAAATGGTCGTACTGCCGCTATTACCTAGTTGATTTCCGGTGTCGAATCGGTAGCCGTTGACCAAACCGACTCGCAGGTCTTCCGTTTTTGCGCCGATACCGGCCACGTATACAACACTTTGTTTATTGGCGCTGCATGCGGCGGCTAGTGGCCGGCTCGGCAAAGTGAGGTCAGGTGCGTCGCCGCCATACTCATGGAGCACGCCGTTTTTCATGTCGTAATAGACGTCGATACGAGCGTTGGAACCGCTAGCGTCCGCGCCCACAATGGCGAACAGATACTTCCCGTTCCATTGAATGAGCTGCGCGCCCTTCGACGGAGTCGGCGTTGTGCCCGGTACGGCTTTGCCGTCATCTCCGATCGTGTAAGGGGTGATGTTTTGCTTGTCGAGAATGAAGGCAAGGCTGCTCACTGGGGAACTCCTACGTGCCGGGGGAATGAGGGGATTGTAGGTATCGGGCGGCACGCCATGCCTATCAGAACGAATGGGAGGATCCTCAGTGCTGCTTTGCCGCTGCTATGAATAGCAACACACTGCACGGGCTATCTGTCGAGTTGTTCCATCCGTGAAGCGTGGACCGCTGGATGAAGATGTCACCCGTTTTCAGCGTGACTGCGCCTGCTTCCAGAACGGCCTCGATCTGCCCAGACAGGACGACCGCGAAGTCGATCGTCGGTGTGGCATGCAACGCATATTCGCTATGCGCCGGGAAAACAATATGGCGAACATTGAACCCGCCCAGATTCGATTCGATGTTCGGGCCGAGTGTGTGAGTATTCGCATCGGTGGGAATGTCCAACGATGTCGGCAAGCGGCTCGCCTTCCATATATCGGTGATGCGTATGCCCTGGCATTCCGGATAGTCTTTATAAGAGGATATGAGAGCATCACTCGTTATAGTAGATTTACCGGCCGCATCGCAGCCGCTGATAACTAATCGCGGCATTTCAACTTGATTGTCCATGACGCTAGATAGTCCGTCGTTTCGAATGCGGTATCGGGGATTGTAGATAGCCGGCTTGCAGCCATGCCTATACGAACGAATGGGCTCATTTGGCAATCGCCCCGTACAATGCGAAGTCTCACGCTTCGGAGGCTTGGCAATGACGCCGCAGTCAAACGAATACATGCTGTCGCCGATCGGCTCTATCCGCTCCGCGCTTGCCGAGCTGGCGGACGCACCGCGTCAAGGCGTCGAAGGTGCGCCGGACGCTTGGCTCGAACTCGACCCCCGATACAGCGACGGATTGCAGGGCTTGGCGAACGGCGACGAAATCATCGTCGTTACCTGGTTTCATCGCGCCGATCGCGGCAAGCTGCTCGTGCATCCGCGGGCCGACCACGAGCAGCCGCTCAAAGGTGTATTCGCGACGCGCGCGCCGCATCGTCCCAATCCGCTCGGCTTACATCGCGTGACGGTGCGCGAGATGCGCGGCCATCGTCTGTTGATCGGGCCCATCGAAGCGATCGACGGCACACCGGTTCTCGACATCAAGATCGCGATCGCAACAGACGATCAGGCTTAAAGCCAAGCAATGACGGAGCACGCCATCGGCATTAGCCGAAGGCGCGCGGTGGGATGATCAAAGCACGTAACGCGACAAATCCTCGCTTTGCGCGACATCGTCGAGCGCGCGATCGACATACGCCGCATCGATCGTCACTTTTTCCCCCGCATGATTGCCGGCCGAAAACGACACTTCCTCGAGCAGCTTTTCAATCACCGTATAAAGCCGTCGCGCCCCGATGTTCTCGGTGCGCTCGTTGACCGAATAGGCAATCTCGGCCATGCGCCGAATGCCGTCGTCGACAAATTCGAGCTCGACGGCTTCGGTGGCCAGCAGCGCTTGATACTGCTTGACCAGACTCGCATCGGTTGCGACCAGAATCGATTCGAAATCCTGCACGGAGAGCGAATCGAGTTCGACGCGAATCGGAAAACGTCCTTGCAACTCGGGAATCAAATCGCTCGGCTTCGATAGATGGAATGCCCCGCTGGCGATGAACAGGATGTGATCCGTCTTCACCATGCCGTAACGCGTATTGATCGTCGTGCCCTCGACGAGCGGCAGCAAATCGCGCTGCACGCCTTGACGCGAAACCTCGCCGCCGCCGACGTCGCCGCGCGAAGCAATCTTGTCGATTTCGTCGAGAAAGACAATGCCGTTTTGCTCGACATTTTGGACGGCCTTCGCCTTCACTTCTTCCTCGTTGAGCATCTTGGCAGCCTCTTCATCGGCCAACACCTTCAGCGCTTCCTTCACTTTCATCTTGCGGCGCGCCTTTTTCCCGCCGCCGAGATTCGCGAACATCGAGCGGATCTGTTCGGTCATGTCCTCCATGCCGGGCGGCCCCATGATGTCCATGCCGACCTGAGGCAGTTCCACGTCGAGCTCGATCTCTTTATCGTCAAGCAGCCCTTCGCGCAGCCGCTTGCGGAAGGTCTGCCGTGTGGTGTTGCCTTCCGCAGATTCGCTTCCCGGCGAGCCGAAACCGACGGGACGCGGACTGGGCAGCAAGATGTCGAGAATGCGGTCTTCGGCCTGGTCTTCCGCCTGCGAGCGCACCTTGCGCATTTCGGTTTCGCGAGTTTGCTTCAGCGAAATTTCGATCAAATCGCGCACGATGCTATCGACATCGCGTCCCACATAGCCGACCTCGGTAAACTTCGTCGCCTCGATCTTGATGAACGGCGCATCGGCAAGTTTCGCAAGCCGCCGCGCGATTTCCGTTTTGCCGACGCCAGTCGGCCCGATCATCAAAATGTTCTTCGGCGTGATTTCCTGGCGCAACGGTTCGGCCACCTGTTGCCTGCGCCAGCGGTTGCGCAGCGCAACCGCCACAGCCTTCTTCGCGTTGCCTTGCCCGATGATGTGCTTATCGAGTTCAGAGACGATCTCTGCCGGGGTCATGGTACTCATCGTGTCCTCACTCGATCGTTTCGATGATGCGGTTATGGTTGGTGTAAATGCACATGTCGCCGGCAATCGAGAGCGATTTCTCGACGATCTCACGCGGGGACAGATCGGTGTTGTCGACCAGCGCCCGGGCCGCAGCCTGCGCGTAGGCGCCGCCCGAACCGATCGCGCAGAGGCCGCCCTCCGGGTCGAGCACGTCGCCGTTGCCGGTGATGACGAGCGTCGTCACCGCATCTGCCGCGATCAGCATGGCTTCGAGGCGGCGCAGCATGCGGTCGGTGCGCCAATCTTTGGCGAGTTCGACGGCCGCACGGGTGAGATTGCCCTGATGTTTCTCGAGTTTCGCCTCGAAACGGTCGAGCAGCGAGAACGCATCGGCCGTGCCGCCCGCGAAGCCGACGAGCACGTTGTCGTGATAGATCCGCCGGACTTTCTTCGCACCGCCTTTCATGACGATGTTGCCAAGCGTGACCTGGCCGTCTCCGCCCAGCGCGACCTGGCTGCCGCGCCGCACGGAAACGATTGTCGTGCCGTGAAATTGCTCCATGCTTCGTTCCTTCAAAAAACGTCAAAAGCGCCGGCCGCGCCAAAGGGCGCCGCGCGGGCGAATTGGGGGGGGGCGGGCGACTCGGGCGTGCCCGTTCGACGCGCGTCGAATTCATTTTAGGGCGCACGCGGGTTTATCAAGGGCGAAGCGCGCTTTGCGCGCGCAAAAACAAAAAGCGCGCGGTAATCCGCGCGCCTCGTGATGAAGCAGCGTCAAGACGCGCGGCCGTTACCGCCGCGCATCGTCTGGTGGTTCAGTCGCCGAACAGCTTCTGGCGCAATTCCCGGCGTTCCTGCGCTTCGAGCGACAGCGTGGCCGTGGGGCGCGCGAGCAGACGCGGAATGCCGATCGGCTCGCCCGTTTCCTCGCACCAGCCGTAATCGCCCGAATCGATGCGCGCGAGCGATTGCTGCACCTTCTTGAGCAGCTTGCGTTCGCGGTCGCGCGTGCGCAGCTCGAGCGCGTGCTCTTCCTCGATCGTCGCGCGATCGGCCGGATCGGGCACGATCACCGTTTCGCGCAGGTTCTCGGTCGTTTGGCCGGCATTGCGGAGAATTTCCGCCTGCAACTGTTCGAGCCGGTTCTTGAAGAAGGCGAGCTGATCTTCATTCATGTAATCCTTGTCGCTCATCTTCAGGATTTCGGCTTCGGTCAAGAGTCGTTTGGTCGTCATCTGCGTGCTTCTTCATATGTGAGGCAAAACCCATACATATTGCCTGCACTTTCGTATTACCCGCAACCAGCGCACCGAGGGCGCAGATGCGGGGCCGAACTCCTCTGGAAACCGATGATGCCTGGGATGCTCGTTCCCGTTTCCTTCTCATTCTCCAGCGGGCACGTATTGTAACTGAATCGCCATTTCGCGCCGCAACAGAGAAAACCCTGTTGTAAAGGCCTCTTAGCACGAAAATATACCGCTGGAATTCATAAAAAGCGAACCTCCGACGCGTAGCAGGTGGGCGTTATCGCACGCAATCAGGCCAAGCACGCGTCCAAGCCGTCGGTAATCAGGTCCTGCGGCAAATCGATGCCGATAAACACCATCTTGTTCGTCTTCTTCTCCACGGGCAGCCATTTCGCGGCCAGATCGCTGCCCATCATCTGATGCACGCCCTGGAACACGACCTTGCGGTCGACGCCCTTCATATAGAGCACGCCCTTGTAGCGCAGCAGCCGCTCGCCGTAAATCTGCAGCACACCGCCGAGAAAATCCTCGAGCTTGTTCGGATCGAACGGCCGGTCGTTACGGTAGACGAATGACTTGATCCGGTCATCGTGATGCGCATGGTGATGGTGGTGTTCATGTCCATGCCCATGTTCGTGCCCATGTTCGTGCCCATGTTCGTGCCCGTGTTCGCCGTGTTCGCAATGGCCGTGATCGTGGTCGCATTGCGCATGGTCGTGTGCTTCGTGCGCGTGGTCGTCTTCGGCCAGGAAGTCAGGGTCGATCTCGAGCTTCGCATTGAGGTTGAAGCCGCGCAGATCGAAGATTTCCTTGATGTCGGTTTCACCGAAATTCACGACCTTGATTGTGGCTCTCGGGTTCATATGCACGAGCCGATGGCGCAAATCTGAAAGCGTTGCCTCGTCGACGAGGTCGGCCTTCGTCACAAAGAGCCGATCGGCAAAACCGACCTGGCGCTGCACCACTTCGTGCTGGTCGAGCTGCGCATTCGCGTGTTTGGCGTCAACGAGTGTGATGATCGCGTCGAGCAGGAATTCGTCGGCGATCTCGTTATCCATGAAGAACGTCTGGGCGACCGGGCCGGGATTCGCCAAGCCGGTGGTTTCGATCACCACGCGGTCGAACGCGATTTCGCCGGCGCGCTTTCGCGTTGCCAGGTCGCCGAGCGCGCGTGCGAGGTCACCGCGGATCGTGCAGCAAATGCAGCCGTTGCTCATCTGCACGATTTGCTCGGCTTCGCTCTGTACGAGGATTTCGTTGTCGATGTTCTCTTCGCCGAACTCATTTTCGATCACGGCGATCTTCATGCCGTGTTTTTCGCCCAGGATGCGCTTGAGCAGCGTAGTCTTGCCGCTGCCGAGAAAGCCGGTCAGGATGGTGACGGGAATCATGGAGTTAGCCTGTTGATCTGTCGATCTGATGATCGGGAAAATCGGGGCCGGTGCAAAACCGGCCGCTCAACTAGATATTGAAGCATACCTGTCAAGGCCCCCGCCGCGCTCGGCGCGCGAAAAGCCTGTCGGGCTCGCAAATGAGGGCGCTCACACGATTTGCAACAGCAGCCCTTTCAAATACTCGCCCTCGGGAAACGACGCTAGCAGCGGGTGATCGACGCCGGCCCCAAGCCGCTTGAGAATGCGGGCCTCGACGCGCGCATCGGCCGCCGCCGCGGCGACGATCGCCTGGAAGTGTTCCGCATCGATCGCGCCCGAGCACGAATAGGTGAAGAGCAACCCGCCCGGGCGCAGCAGGCGAAACCCCGACAGATTGATGTCCTTGTAGGCCCGCGCCGCCCGATCCACATGCTCGCGCGCCGGTGCGAATTTCGGCGGATCGAGCACGACGAGATCGAATTGCTCGCCATTGTCGACCAGGCGGCGTAGCGTGCGAAAGGCGTCGGCGTCGAGCCATTCGGCCCGCGCGGCGTCAAAACCGTTGGCGCTGACGTTCGCCTGCGCCAATGCGAGCGCCTCGCCCGAGGAGTCGATCGATACCACGCGCCGTGCGCCACCCGCCAGCGCGGCGAGCGAGAACCCGCCCGTGTAGCAAAAGCAATTGAGTACGTCGCGATTGGCCGCGTACGCCTGCACGAGGGCACGGTTGTCGCGCTGATCCACGTAAAAGCCCGTTTTATGTCCGCCGCGAACGTCGACGTGGTAGCGCACGCCGTTTTCGCGCGTGACGAACGTTTCGGTCGGTGCGGCGCCCGCCAGCACGCCTGTCGTTTGCTCAAGCCCTTCTTTTGCGCGGATCGACACGTCCGAGCGCTCGTAGACGTTCGGGCAGCCCGTCGCGCCTACGAGCGCGGCCACGATTGGCTCTTTCCATGCTTCGACGCCGGCCGCCATGAATTGGCAGACGAGCTGTCCGGACGCGGCGGCGGGTTCGCCCGGCTCGGGCAGCTGATCCTCGTTTGCAGGTTGGCTTGCCGATGAAGCGAAGCCCGCTGCCGCCGGGGCGGCGACGTAGTAGTCGACGACGAGCCCCGGCAGCCCATCAGCTTCGCCGAATATCAGCCGCACCGCGCCGGTATTGCGCACGAACGATCGCCGGTGTGCGAGCGCGCGCTGCACGCGGCGCTTGAAGAACGCGTGGTCGATGGGCTGCGCTTCATCGAAGCTCCATACGCGCAGGCGGATCTGCGAGTGCGGGCTGTAGGCGGCGCGCGCAAGAAAACGGCCGTCGTGGCTGCGCACGATGACGGTGGCGCCCAGCGCGGGCTTGCCCTCGACGTGCTCGATCGCGTTCGCATAAACCCACGGATGGCGGCGCAGCAACGATTTTTCTTTGGACGGCTTAAGCGTGACGGTATGCATGGGAAGTCGAGAAACGGATGGGCCAGCGGGCGCTGACGGTAGATCGGCTGACGGAGCTCAGTCCTCACTCGCGCTTTTTCGCGCGCGGGTGCGCCTTGTCGTAGATTTGCGCGAGGTGCTGAAAATCGAGCGAAGTATAGATTTGCGTCGCAGAGACGCTTGCATGCCCGAGCAGCTCTTGCACGGCCCGCAGGTCGCCGCTCGATTGCAGCAGGTGCGTCGCGAACGAGTGGCGCAGCACGTGCGGATGGACGTTGGTGGGAATGCCGGCGACGAGCGCCGCCCGCTTGACGCGCTCGCGCACGACGTTCGGCGACATCCGCGCGCCGCGCACGGAGATAAAGAGTGGATGCGGATCGAGCTTCACCCATTGCTCGCGCACCGCGAGCCAGGCTCTAAGCGCGTCGATGGCTTTGCGGCCGACCGGGACCGTACGCTGTCGCTTGCCCTTGCCGAGCACCCTGACCTCGGCGGCAGTCAGATCGAGCCAGCCGGCCGAGCGATAGCCATCGCTCTGTGCGAAGGCGACATCGAGCCCGACCAACTCGGCAAGCCGCAGCCCCGACGAGTAAAACAACTCGAGGATCGCGTGATCGCGCAGCCCTTCCGTGTTCGCGGGCGTGCCGGCTTCCATCAAGGCGGTAGCGTCGTCGACGGACAACGCCTTGGGCAGACGCTTGGGTTGCTTCGGTGCCCGTACGGTCGCCACCGGGTTGGCCGGCAGATCGACGCGCTCGGCGAGCCACCGATAAAACGCGCGCCAGGCCGACAGGCGATGCGCGATCGAGCGCGGCCCCAGCCCGCTCGCATGGGCGCGCGCCACGGCGGCGCGGATGTCGCTTGCCGTGAGGCTTGCCAGCGCGCGTTCGCCGGGTAGCGCCGCAAGCACCTCGAGCTCATGAGCGTAGCTGCGCAGTGTGTGCTCCGAGAGCCGTCGTCCGTGCGTAAGGCTCGTCAGATAGGCGGCGATCAGTTCGGTGTCGGCGGGCTGCACGGAAGCGGTCGCGAGCGGTGAGGGTGATGTAGGCGGCGTAGGCGGCCGATGCTCAACGCGCGAGCAAGCGGCTGAGCGCGGCGCTTGCGAGCGTGCCGATTTGCATCAGGAAGTCCGTCGCCATGCCTTCGTGAAAGCGACGCGCATCGGGCGAGCCCATCACGAGCAAGCCGAAACTTGGCGCGCCTTCGCCTGCCTGCGGATCGCGCAACGCCAGCAGCGCCACCGATTGAACGCCGCCTTGCGTTTCGCTCTGAGCGCCGGCCGCCGTTTCGCTGCCGCGGTCGCCGGCGCCGCCTGCCTGCGCAGGCACGGCGGCAACCGCGACGGCGCCAAGCCATTGCGCTGCTTCGAAGCCAGTGTTGGCACCGCAATACGGCGCCGTCAGACTATTGGCGAAGATGCGGACTTCCCCGCCGACTTGCCGCGCGAATTCCGCGTTCGCGTACGGTTCGGCCACGTCCCACAGGCGCAGCGCCGCATGCGGCACATCGAATATGTCAGTGAGGCCGTGCGTCACCGTGCGCGGCAATGCGTAAGCGTCGCGCTCGGCGATCACGCGCGCGGTCCAACGGTTGAATTTCGCTGCGATGCTGTCGTTTTCGTGACCATAGCGCACGAGCTCGGCCAGGCGCCGTTCGAGCAATTTATTCTTCTCGCGCAGCATTTCCATCTGTCGTTCTTGCAGCGAGACGGCAGCTTTGCCATGCGGGTTGGCGAGCCGCACCGCGGCAAGCAGTTCCGCATGCTGCGAGAAGAACTCGGGATGGGCGAGCAAATATTCGACGACTTCGCGATCGGTCATGGTTCGGCAGTTAAGGTCAAAGAAGTGCGGACAGAAAAAGCGCGGACCCCACGGCCGTGCCACCTTTGTTCATTCTTTAATCGGCCAGCTCGATCTCGCCCCGAAAGACGGTGACCGCCGGGCCGGACATCATCAGCGGGGCCGCCTCGTCGCGCGCGCCGTCCCAGGCGACAGTCAACGGGCCGCCGTGCGTGTGAACGGTCACCGGCGAATCGAGTCGCCCGCGCCGGATGCCCGCGGCGACCGCGGCGCAGGCGCCCGTGCCGCAGGCAAGCGTTTCGCCGGCCCCGCGTTCGAACACGCGCAGCTTGATCTCGCGACGCGAAACGATCTGCATGAAGCCGGCGTTCACGCGCTGCGCAAAACGAGGGTGGCGCTCGATTGCAGGGCCGACCGCCGCGACGGGATACGCCTCTACGTCGTCGACGAGCGCCACCGCATGCGGGTTGCCCATCGAGACCACCGAGATGTCGAGCGCATGCTCGGCCGCGCTCAAGGCCCACAGCGTGTCGGCGCCGTCGGGGCGGCCGTCAAGCCCGCTTGCGTCGAACGGCACGCGCGCCGGATCGAAGATGGGCCGGCCCATGTCGACGACGACTTCGCCGTTGTCTTGCATCGTCAGCGTGATCAGGCCGCCGTGCACTTCCACTCGCACGCTGCGTTTGTCGGTAAGCCCTGCGTCGCGCACGAACTTGACGAAGCAGCGCGCACCGTTGCCGCAGTGCTCCACTTCGCCGCCGTCGCAGTTGAAGATGCGGTATTTGAAGTCGGCGTCGGGACGTTGCGGCCGCTCGACGAGCAGCAGTTGATCGGCGCCGACGCCGAAATGGCGGTCGGCCAGGGCGCGCACCTGCTCAGCCGTCAATGAAAGCGCATGCGTGTAGCCGTCGAGCACGACGAAATCGTTGCCCGCGCCCTGCATCTTGGTGAATTCAAGTCTCATGATGGACGCTATTGTAGGCGAGACGGGGCGCATTCCCGAGTAAGGGCTTCGCCCAACTCTGGGCCGGCGAGCTGCATCAATAAACGCTCGGCATGCCGGGCGGACGGGTTTTGAAGCGCTTGTGAATCCAGTAATACTGCTCGGGTATGCGCGGAATCTGCTCTTCGAGGAAGGTGTTCATGCGACGCGCGTCGGTGTCGTCGTCGCCGCTCGGATAGTCGGGCCAGGGCTTGAAGACCTTGAGCCGGTAGCCTCGGTAGTTCGGCAGCACTTCGCCGATGAATGGCACGACCTGCGCGTGCCCGACTTTCGCGAAGCGGCCTACGGCGGTCAGCGTGCAAGCCGGCACGCCGAAGAACGGCACGAAGGTCGAATTGCGCATGCCATAGTCCATGTCGGCGCCGAGCATGACGGGCTTGCGATCGTGCAGCCAGCGCAGCACGATGCGCGCGCTGTCGGCGCGGCTCGCCATATCGGCGCCGAAACGACCGCGCGCTGCTTTCGCGACATCGTCGAGCAACGGGTTCGAGATCGGCTGATACAACGCACCGCAGCGTCGCCGCAAAGCGTGGTTGAGAAACACCGAACCGGCTTCGATGCCGACGAAATGCAGACCGAGCAGCAGCGTAGGCGGCATGTCGGGATCGGTCAGATCGATCTCGCTATCGACTTGCACGATTTTTTCGAGCTTTTCGACCGATCCGAACCATTGCACGCTGCGCTCGACATAACTGCGAATCGCATGGCGGAAGTGCTTTTGCGCAATGTCGTTGCGTTTTTCTTCGCTCCATTGCGGAAAACAGAGAGCGAGATTCGTATGTACGACGCGGCGGCGCCCGCTTGGAACTTGATAAAGCAGCCAACCGAGGGCGTCGCCGACGCGTGCGACGAAACCGTACGGCAAAATCGCGAAAAACTTGAGCAATCCGATGGCGAATAGTGTGCCGGCGCGGCTCAGCATGGGTGCTCCCACTGAAATGCGGGGCGGGCGTTATCGATATCGTAGGAAAGCATTGAAAAAACCGGACAGTGAAGAGGGTGAATCACGGCCGAACTCTGTGATATTTGAACAAAGCCGTTATAATACGACCTTCGCCGAGTTAATAGACAACTTGCGGGGCGAAGCCACAGCGCGCTACCAGCGTCGCTGCGGTGTGGAAATCCGCTAAAGCGTCGCCGCTTCAGGCTCCCGAAGCTGGCTACGTGAAAACAACCGTAACCATGGAGTCTGAAAAGTGGCAAACGACTATCTCTTTACTTCCGAATCCGTCTCCGAAGGCCATCCCGACAAGGTCGCCGATCAAATCTCGGACGCGATTCTCGACGCAATCTTCACTCAAGACAAATACTCGCGCGTCGCGGCGGAAACGCTCTGCAACACGGGTCTCGTCGTGCTGGCCGGCGAAATCACGACGACGGCCAACGTCGACTACATCCAGATCGCCCGCAATACCATCAAGCGCATCGGCTACGACAACACCGAGTACGGCATCGACTACCGCGGCTGCGCGGTGCTCGTCGCCTATGACAAGCAGTCGCCCGATATCGCACAAGGCGTCGACCGCGCGCATGACAACAATCTCGATCAAGGCGCGGGCGATCAAGGCTTGATGTTTGGCTACGCTTGCGACGAAACGCCCGAGTTGATGCCGCTGCCGATTCACCTTTCGCACCGTCTGGTCGAGCGTCAGGCGAGCCTGCGCCGCGACGGCCGTCTGCCCTGGCTGCGCCCCGACGCGAAGTCGCAGGTGACCGTCCGTTATGTCGACGGCAAACCGCATTCGATCGATACGGTCGTGCTCTCGACGCAGCACTCGCCCGATATCGATTTATCGGTGCTGCGCGAAGCCGTGATTGAGGAAGTGATCAAGCCGACGCTGCCGGCCGAGCTCGTGAAGGGCGACATCAAGTTTCTCGTGAATCCGACCGGCCGCTTCGTTATCGGCGGCCCGCAAGGCGATTGCGGCCTGACGGGGCGCAAGATCATCGTCGATACGTACGGCGGTGCCGCGCCTCACGGCGGCGGCGCATTCTCGGGCAAAGATCCCTCGAAGGTGGATCGCTCGGCGGCCTATGCGGGCAGGTACGTGGCGAAGAACATCGTGGCGGCGGGGCTCGCGTCGCGCTGCTTGATTCAGGTGTCTTATGCGATCGGCGTCGCGCAGCCGACCTCGGTCATGGTCAATACCTTCGGTACGGGCCGCGTTTCGGACACGACAATCACACAGCTCGTGCGCGAGCATTTCGATCTGCGTCCGAAGGGCATCATTCAGATGCTTGACCTGCTGCGCCCGATTTACGAAAAGACCGCGGCTTATGGTCACTTCGGCCGTGAAGAGCCGGAATTCTCGTGGGAAGCAACCGACAAGGCGCTTTCGCTGGCGCAAGCGGCGGGTACCGAGGCGGTGGCGGCGGTGGCCTAAAGGCTGCGCAGCACTGACGCGTGAAGGACTAGCAACCCCCGTTGCGGCGCGTCGCTATCCGTACCACAAAGGTGTTGGTTTTTGAGCTAATTAATGCTGAGACCCGCGTCCCAAAGGGGATTGCGGGTCTTTTTCTTGCCGGAGATATTTCCGGGAGATGGCGGCGCACGATTTCTCGACGTTGAGTCCGAGCATGGCGGGCCCGGAAAATGAGCTTCGAGACCAGACTCGCTTCCGAAAGACAGAGCAAACCGGCCGAGGGTGAAAGAATTTCGGCGGAGGAAATCCAGAGCTATGACCAAGTGCTACATGTGCAAAGCGTCAATGTTCGGGCGTTCTTATATCGGACCGGGCGACCGACATTCGAAGCAACTTGCCTAGGAAGCCGCTGGCTTGCAGTGCAGCAAATCAGAGGGATTTGCTTCTGCAAAATGAAGTAATTGTGTGAAATTTGATGTTGTATAGCGAATTCTTTGCTTTCTTATGATAAACCAAGTGATTCCGCCCTGCGTCACTATGTCGACGCAATACACAACCTACTTGCTTCACTTTAGTGAATCGGTATATTGATATTAGCTTCACTATAGGCTATCATTTGTTTCGTTCTTGATAGCCTATAGGCTGGCAAAATGGATTCCAGAATGAGGCAGCTGCGGCTTGAGCAGGTCCAGGCGTCGGTCGCAGCGTACTCGGATTTGGCCAACCGTCGGCCCCCGCCGCGTGGATGGCTGAAAGCCATCCGAGAGTCGTTAGGGCTCACCGAGCGACAGCAAGCCGACAGGTTAGGCATTACCGGTTCGACCCTGCACAAATCGGAGTTGGCGGAAGCTGAGGAACGAATCTCGCTCGGACAACTGCGCAAGTTGGCTGACGGGCTGAACTGCGAACTGGTCTATGCTCTGGTGCCCAGAAAGCCACTGACTCAAGTGGTCGAAGACCGGGCGCGCTCAATCGCCCTACAGGAAGTGAGTGGAGTGGCGCACACCATGAGTCTAGAAGACCAACGTCCGGCAACCGACCGACTTCGCAAACAGGTTGAGCAGCGAACGGCGGAACTACTCCGGGGCCGCTGGTCCGACCTATGGCGATAGATTTAGACGAACAGGACGGCCAGACACCGCTCGACCCTGACGAGCTTGCAGGGCTGATACCGACGCACCTGGCCACCAAGGGCGACCTGAATGACTGGGAGCAGGAGAACATCCTGCAAGCCGTGCAATGGGCTCGCCGTCAACGCAAGGTCGATGTCCTCAGTGAAGCGTTCTGTCGCAAGCTTCACAAGAAAATGTTCGACCAGACCTGGTCGTGGGCAGGCACCTTCCGTAAGTCCGACAAGAATATCGGATGTGACTGGACGCAAGTCAGCGTCAAACTGAGAAACCTTTTCGATAACATGCAGTGGTGGGTCGACAACGGCACATTCCCGCCCGATGAGATTGCCGCACGATTTCACCACGAGCTAGTGTGGATTCATCCCTTTCCAAATGGCAATGGTCGACACTCACGAATGATGGCCGATGCGCTCTTACGCAGCATGAAACAAGAGCCGTTTTCGTGGGGCGGCGGCGGGACATTGGTTAAAGCGGATAACGCCCGGTCGGATTACTTAACCGCCTTGCGTGCGGCGGATAAAGGTGACTACAGTTTGCTCTTAGTCTTCGTGCGCAGTACTGCTTAGCCGTCGCATTTTGTGGTGCGGGTAGGGCGCGCCTTGGCGGGGATGTTATGCATTCATGCGCTGTGACGACGATAAAGCGCGAGCGAGCCGGCCAGCGCGATCAGCATGCCGCCGCAGGCGCGTTCGAGCCACCGCGCGCCAGATTGCCGCAGCACGCGGATGGCCCGCGCGCCGAAAAGCGCATAGCCAAACATGACCGAAAGATCGAGTAGCGCGAACGTGACGGCGAGCGTCAGATATTGCGGTGCAAGTGGTGTCGACGGTGCAATGAACTGTGGCAAAAACGCCGAGAAAAACAAATAGCCCTTCGGGTTCGTCACGGCGGTCAGGAAACTCTTGAGAAAGATGGCACGATTGCGCTCGCCTGCGTGCGTCGGCCCCGTTTGCGCCATCTCGAACGTACCCTCGGACATCAACAGCCGCACCCCGACGTAGGCCAGATAGGCTGCGCCGACCCACTTGACGACGGCAAACCAGAACGCCGAGGCGGCGAGCAACGCACCCAGCCCGAGCGCCACGGCGAAGATCAGCACGAAGTCAGATGCGACAGCCCCCGCGAACCCGTAAGCTGCGCGGCGCAACCCATAGCGCGAGCCATTCGTCAGCGCGAGCAGCACAGTCGGCCCCGGCGTGGCAATGCCGACGAACGCGACTGCGGCGAAAATGAGCAGCGTGGTTTCATGCATGGTGGTCCGCCTTGGAGATACAAACGAGCGAACCAGTATAGGGCGAGCCCTTCAGCGAGCTGCGCGGCGATGCGGAACTCGTGCGGCTGCTGCGGCGCTCCGACTACGGAGAGCCGCGCACTGGGCGTGAGATGTTCAGCCGTCTTCGCCGACTTCGGCCGGGTCCGGCAACTCGGGCTGCTTCGGACGGTCGCGTTGCTGCTCGGGGTCCTCCGGCGGCCGGGTGGGCGCTTTGCGCGGCGGGGTTTCATCGTCGGACCCGGCGCCGCGGGGAAAGCGCCATACGGCGTCGGTTTCGGATAGAGGGGATGATGGCACGGGCATAGTCGGCTCCTCGGTCTCGATGTTGCCTGCAGTGGCGCATCGCACGTGCCGGAGCCCCCCGATCGATCTTGATCAATTGTGATCAATCGCGATCAGGCGCGCCGAGCGGGAAAAGCGGCCGATAGGGGCGCGCTTCGTCGACGGCCCGTGCGAACGAAGGGCGCGCCAGCAACCGTTTCCGGTACGCGATGACATGCGCGAACGATGGATCGATACGATGCGTCCAGTCGGCGTAAAAGAGGAATGGTGCGGCGCCACAATCAGCTAGGCTGAACGTGTCGCCGGCCGCCCATTCCCGTTGGGCCATCCTTTTGTCGAGCCAGGCATAAGCGGTTTCGAGTTGTTCGCGTGCATCGGCCACGCCGCGGGCGTCGTGCTCGCCGTCGGGGCGCAGCGAATCGAACACGATTTTCTGCTGCGGAGTGGAAATGTAATTATCGAAGAAGCGATCCATCTGGCGCACTTCGAGTGCCGCGCGCGGATCGGCCGGCAAAAGCCGCACCGGCCCCGGATGATGGAGACCAAGATATTCGATGACGATACTGGCCTCCGTCACGACCTGTTCGCCGTCGACGAGCAAAGGAAAGCGTTTGATCGGCCAAAGCGCAGCGAATTCCTGCAGAACTTGCGGCGCTTCTTGCGTCAGGGCTCGCCATTCGAACGGCGTGCCGTTCTCGTACAGCGCGACGAGGACCTTTTGCGAATACGAAGAAAACGGATGGGCGTAGAGTTTCAAAGACATTGCTGTACCTCGGATAGCGGATGAACGGTGCGGCTTCGCACTGCGGCAACGACATGTGCCGCTCGATCGTTCAATGTGACGACGATCGGCGCCGGCCGAAATCGACATCTATCGGCATCCGAGGTGTCACCGCATCCGGGCGAGCTTCTTTTTACTGGGGTTTCAGTCCCACAAATTGCGAAACGCGACGGCCACGATGACAGGCACGCAAAGCACAAGCGGAATGGCGAAGTACGGCACTTCGAGATCGACTTTCCAGGTATAGACAAGCCAGCCGATCCCGAGGCCGAGCGTGGCGAAGCCGACGAGGAAGGTCAAGATGGTGAGCGTCCGCTTCGAGGGCCCTGCGTGGCGCGGGTGCTTCGGCGGACCGGAAGGAGTCGTGTTCATGGCCACATTAAACCGCGTTCGCCCTCGGGGTACCAGGGTGGCTATGTGCGCATTGATACAGATGACCCCTTTGGTCCGATACCCGCTGCTGCGACAGGCGCTGCCGCAAGGAAAGCGCAAGCGGCAAGCCGGGCCGTCAGCCCCGGCTCGCCATCACCATCACTCAGCGAGCGGCAAAAGCAAACCAACCCGCGCTGGCCGCGAGCCTGCGCGGACGCCGCTCGAGCGCTCGTGGCGCAAACCGTGCTCGCGCAGCATGTACGCGGCGTACCGCCGGTTTCACGAACAACGCACGCAGCGAAAAGCGCCGGCTGGCGTTGCGTGCTTGCAGTGTCGCAAGCAGCGTCTGGAGCCACCCGCGCAGCATTCCACCGGCCGCTTGCGCCCGTCCGGCGGGTGCGAGGGGGCGTGCGATACGGCGTGCACGCGCCGCATGGTGCCGCAGCGCGCGGATAACGCCGCGCCGCGCGGGACGCGCCGCTTTGAGTGCAGCGTGTTTGAGGCGAATAGCAAATCGTCTGTACATGGCGGGGATATACGAGGAGGCAGGCAGGCAACAGTGCCGCAGGCGACACGGGCGCTGCGTTCAATGCAGCAAACGTGCCATCGCGCTGAAAGAGGCCTGCGAAAATCGAGCCGGGTGAAGGAAAGGCCGCAGCCGCCGTCTCGCGAGCTGGGAGGCATTGCAATCGACATGCGAGAGAGCCTACACGCGAATCGTGACGCGTGTAAGTCGGTATCCACCCGAGCGCAAAAATGCGCTGCGCTGGTGCGTGGGCACGCGATTGGCGTGCGCTTTACAATAAAACGTTTCGACCCACCGCTTTTCGGCGAACGGACCGTTTCATGTCAGAGCATTCAAAAAAAGAACAGGTGCAAGCGCTGCGCGAACGCGGCTTCGTTGTCGTGCCCGGGCTCGTCTCGGCCGAGCGATGCGCGGCGCTCAAGGCTATTGCGGTGCAACAGTTGGCCGAGGCCGCGGCACCGCTCGAGTACGAGGCCGACTTGCGCTATCCGGGCGCACCGGAATCGCGGGGCGCGCCGGGTGGGCATACCGCGCGTCGGTTGCTCGATGCCTATGCGCGGCACGCTCTGATGCGTGAATGGGCGGCCTCGCCCGAGGTACGCGGTTGGATGGAGCTTTACTTCGGCGAGACGCCGCATCTGTCGCGCGCGCATCACAACTGCATCATGACGAAACATCCCGCGCACGGCAGTTTGACCGGATGGCATCGCGATGCGCGGTATTGGTCTTTCGAGCGCGATGATCTGGTGTCGAGTTGGCTCGCGCTCGGCCCCGAGTTTGTCGACAACGGCGCCCTTTGGTTCGTGCCCGGCTCGCACGACATGATGTTCACGTCGGAACGTTTCGACGCTGCGAAATTCTTTCGTGCCGACCTGCCCGAGAACCAGGCGCTTATCGAAAGGGCCGTCTCGCCGGAGCTCAATCCGGGCGACGTCGTGTTCTTTCACTGCAATACGTTGCATTCGGCCGGCCGCAACGTGACGAATGACATCAAGTTTTCGCTCGTTTTCACCTACCACGGCGCGAGCAATGTGCCGCTGCCGGGCACACGGTCGGCCTCGAAGCCCGAGGTCGTGCTGTGAGCCGTGCAGCTCAGTTCAGCTCCTGCGGCCCGAGCCCGTCGACGAAATGAGCCCGATCACTCCGGCCAGCGTGGCGATGGCGCCGCCCGCCAACAGCCAGATGGTCTTATCGGTAGGGGCGCCCGTGAACATGCGCGACATGTCGTTGGCCAGCGAATGAAACGATTGGCCGCCAAAATAAAGCAGCACGACGCCGCCCGCAATTAACGCAATTGAAACTGCTTTGATCATGGATGATTTCCGTAGATGGGCGAACCCGGATTGTGCTGAGCCAACAACCGCGCAGTGTATGAAACTTGCGCTGCATATGTCCACCGCTCAGTTTTTCGATATCCGTATCAACACCCGTATCAGTTCTAGTTTTAGCCCAATTAGCTCGTGAGGACGCCAATGCGCTATGAAGCCGCTTCGAATCGCTATACCGACATGAAGTTCCGCACCTGCGGTCATTCCGGGCTCAAATTACCCGCATTGTCGCTCGGCCTGTGGCACAACTTCGGCGACACCACGCCGCTCTCGACGCAGCGCGAGATCTTGCGCACGGCGTTCGATCTCGGCGTCACGCACTTCGATCTCGCCAACAATTATGGGCCGCCCTATGGAACGGCCGAAACCAATTTCGGGCGCCTTTTCAAAGACGATTTCCGCCCTTATCGCGACGAATTGCTGATTTCGACGAAGGCCGGTTGGGACATGTGGCCCGGCCCCTACGGGCGAGGCGGCGGCTCGCGCAAGTACGTGCTGGCCAGCCTGGATCAGAGCTTGGCGCGCATGGGGCTCGATTATGTCGATATCTTTTACTCGCACCGCTTCGACGCCGACACGCCGCTCGAGGAAACCGCCGGCGCGCTCGCGAGTGCCGTGCAGCAAGGCAAGGCGCTGTACGTCGGCATCTCGTCGTATTCGGCCGCCAAAACGCGCGAGATGGCGCAACTGCTGCGCGAATACAAAGTGCCGCTGCTTATCCATCAGCCGTCTTACAACATGCTTAATCGCTGGATCGAACGCGGGCTGCTTGATACGTTGGGCGAGCTTGGAACCGGTTGCATCGCATTCACGCCACTTGCGCAAGGCTTGCTGACGTCGAAATATTTGAACGGCGTGCCGGCCGATGCGCGTGTCAACAAACCGGGCGGCGGCTCGTTGCAGCAAAGCCATCTGAGTGAACAAAACATCGAGCATGTGCGCAAGCTCGACGCGATTGCGAAGCGGCGCGGCCAAAGCCTCGCGCAGATGGCATTGGCGTGGGTGCTGCGAGACCCGCGCGTGACGTCCGCGCTGATTGGCGCGAGCCGCCCCGAGCAGGTCCGCGAGAACGTCGCGGCGCTGGGCAATCTGAGTTTTTCGGCCGAGGAACTCGCCGAAATCGACCGCGACGCAACGGAAGGCGGCATCAACCTGTGGGAGAAGCCGTCCACCGACCAGCCCATCTGATGAGCCCTGTGGCCCGCGCGGATGGGGGCGTCACTACGTCGCTATGCCGCTAAATCAGCGCGGGCAGCCCTTCAACAAGCACGACGGCGAACAACACGCCGATCAGCGCACCGATTACGCGCAAGACGTTGTGCAGGGAAGCGGATGAAGTGGGCAGCGCGCCGAGGAACAGCGCACCGGCGAGCGCCATCGGGATGATGAGAATGAAGTCGCTGATTGTGAAGTACGTCGACATGCGCGTCCCCTCCTTCTTTTAATCGCCGCACGTGCGAGAAAACGCGGCGCATTGATCGAGTATAGGAGACGCAGGTGCGGATGGCGGCAGCATCTGGCGATCTGGCGGTAGCGCGCTGGGTCACGCCGCCCCTACGCGTTCGCGCCTGTGCAGCCAGAGCGCACCGGCGCAGGCGGCCAACAGCAAGGCGGCCGCGAGCGCTGCCACGCCGCGCCAGCCGTAGGTGCTGAAACAATGGCCGCCGTACCACCCGACGAGGCTGGAGCCCAGATAGTAAGACAGCAAATAGAGCGCGGCCGCTTGACCTTTGGCGCTGGGCGCGAGCCGTCCAACCCATCCGCTAGCGAGCGCATGCCCGGCGAAAAAGCCGACCGTCACGCACGTAATGCCAGCGACGATCGCCGGAACGGGCGAGAAAAGCGTCAGCGCGACTCCGGCCAGCATCAGCGCGAGGCTCGCTCCAAGCACACGGGCGCGGCCGAGCGCGTCGGCCAGGCGGCCCGCCAGCGGCGAGGCTACGACGCCCGCCAGATAAACGACGAAAATCGCGCTGACTTGCGCTTGATCGAGCCCATAAGGCGGTGCCAGCAGGCGATAGCCGACATAGTTGTAAAGCATGACGAAGCTGCCCATCAGCACGAAACCCATCGCGAAGACGATACGCAGCGGCGGGTTTGCGAAATGCAGAGCGAGCGCGGCGCGATGGTGCGCGAAACCAAGCCCGTGCCGCGGCACGAAATGGCGCGACGCAGGCAGCAACGCGCGAAACGCGAGCACGGAAAGCAGCCCGAGCAGGCCAATTGCGGCGATAGCGATGCGCCATGTAAAGCACTGCGCGAGCACACCGGAGAGCACGCGCCCCGTCATGCCGCCGATTGCCGTGCCGCCGACATACAGCCCCATCGCGAGGCCCAGCCCGTCGGGGTGCACCTCTTCTGCGAGATACGCCATGGCGACGGCTGGCACGCCACCGAGCGCCACGCCTTCGAGCGCGCGCAGCACGAGCAGCAGCGACCACTGCGGCGCGGCCGCGGTGGCGAGCGTCAGCAGCGACGAAGCAACGAGCGAAGCTGTCATCAGCCGGTGCCGGCTCATGCCTTCAGAGACAAAACCGGCAGCGAGAATGGCCAGCGCCAATGAGGCCGTCGTAACCGATACGGCCAGGCTGCTTTGCGCGGGACTGACGCCAAACGAGGCCGAAAATGCGGGCAGCAGCGGCTGCACGCAGTAGAGCAACGAAAACGTCGCATAGCCGGCAAAAAGCAGCGCCAAACTCGCGCGCCAGTAAGACGGGGAGCCGCGTTCGAGAAAAGGCGCGCTGCTTGTCATGCGTACGCGAGCCGCCGATATTCAGCGTCTATTCGTCATCCTCGGGTGCCTGGCGGGATGACGTTAGCCGATGGGCCGCGCTCCCCAGGCGGCGCACTCGGTTCGGTGCCGCCTATGTTGCCGGGAGGCTGGGACGGCGGTTGGACGGCGTCGGAGGTGCTATCGGAGGCTTTGGCCGTCGTCGAGGTTGGCTTGACGTAGTCGGAGCCATGCACGCAACCGGCGAGTGTGCCCAGCGTGCCGACGCTGCAGACGAGCGCCATGGCGCGGCGCAGTAGCTTGCTCATGCGTTTCTCTCCTTCGCGAATCGCCGGACGCATCGCGCGCCGCGGCTGTTGCGGTTGCTCGTACCAGCCATCCTACAGCGCCGATCGGGCCGGTGCCTGCAAAAATCGACAGCGTTTCGTAAGGGTGATCGCTGGAAATGACGGCAGATCGCCCGTCACATTCCGCTTTCCTCGCCGGCCGCTTCCGGCAACAATGGCTTCATGTGCCACGGTTCCAACGAATGCGGGCAACCCACCATCCCACCCATTTCTGACACGGGGAGACATCATGCAAGTCGGTTCAATCGTCAGGTCCGTGCATATTGCAGTGCCCGCGGGTGCACGCGGCATCGTCATGCGCATACTCGGCGATATGGCGATGGTCGCCTGGTATGCCGGTGAGCCCGGCTCATCGCTGCAGCTCAACACGGAGCCCTTCTTTCTCGAAGACTTGATCGATACGGGCGAACTCGTCGCCCGCCCAGCCGGCGCGCTCGTTCACTGAGCTTCGGCGCGGTTGCGGTACGGTAGCAGCGGCTGATGCCGCAAACGGCGGGCCGTGGCGGGCAGCTTGTTCGTGTCGCCCGCCCGCCATTGCGGCACAATGCCGGCATGAGCGACTTTCCTTTCGATTCCTCCGATTCCGCCGAAGCCGCGGGCTCGTCGTCCGCGCATGCGTCCACGCACCCGTTCACCAGGCTCACGCCCGAGTGTGTGCTCGATGCGCTCGACAGCGTGCTCGCGCCCACGGGCGTGCGCACCGATGGCCGGCTATTGCCGCTCAACAGCTACGAGAACCGCGTCTATCAGGTGGGCGTTGAAGACGGCCCGCCCGTGATCGCCAAGTTCTACCGGCCCGAGCGTTGGTCCGATGAGGCGATTCTCGAAGAACACACGTTTGTTGCCGAACTCGTCGCACACGAAATTCCGGCGGTGCCTGCACGCACCATCGATTCGAAGACGCTCCATACATTCGACGGGTTTCGTTTCGCTGTGTTTGAGCGGCGCGGCGGCCGTGCGCCTGATCTCGATCGGCGTGACACGCTCGAATGGATGGGTCGATTCATCGGCAGAATTCATGCGGTCGGGCAGCGCATTCCCTATGTCGCGCGGCCTGCGTTTGAAATCGAGAGCTTTGGCTACGAGCCGCGCGATTTTCTGCTCGGGCACGCGTTCGTGCCAGCCGATCTGCGCGAGGCATATGCGGCGGCCGCGGCGCTCGCGCTCGAAGGCGTCGAACGCGCGTTCGACGCGGCCGGTGAAGTGAAGCGGCTGCGTCTGCATGGCGACTGTCATGCGAGTAACGTGTTGTGGACCGATAGCGGCCCGCATTTCGTCGATTTCGACGACAGCCGGATGGGCCCAGCCATTCAAGATCTCTGGCTGCTGTTGCCGGGCGAGCGTGTGGAGGCGGCGAACGCGCTTGGCGATCTGCTCGCGGGCTACGAGGATTTCTGCGAATTCGAGCCGCGCGAGCTGCATCTGATCGAAGCGCTGCGCACGCTGAGGCTGATTCATTACGCAGCGTGGCTCGCGCGTCGCTGGGATGATCCCGCGTTTCCCGCTGCGTTTCCGTGGTTCAACACGCAGCGTTACTGGGAAGCGCGCGTGCTCGAATTGCGCGAGCAGATCGGCGCGATGCAAGAGGGGCCGCTTTGGGCCGTCTGACTCAATGGTGAGTCGGCGGCTGCGGGTCTGTCAAAACCTGAGTATCAGATCGATGATTGCGCTGAAGCGTCGCCGATAAGGCGGTAGCAAGAGTCCTCGCGCGCTCAACCGGGACTGCATCAGCACGGGCTTCATTTGCGAAAAGGTCATGAAGCCTTCATACCCGTGATAAGCGCCCATGCCGCTCGCGCCGACGCCGCCAAACGGCAACCCCTCGCAGGCAATCTGCAGCAATGTCTCGTTGATAGCGACGCCGCCCGACACGGTCTCGCGCAACATGCGTTCGATGTTGGTGCGGCTGTCGTCGAAGAAATAGAGCGCGAGTGGGCGCGCGCGCGCGTTCACATAACGGATGGCATCGTCGAGTGTGTCGTACGGTACCAGCGGCAGCAGCGGGCCGAAAATTTCCTCGCGCATCAGCGCGCAGTCGGCCGGCGCACCCGTGGCGATGCACGGCGCGAAGATGCGGCGCGCGGCATCGCTCGGCGCATCGGCAAGCGCATGTAAGCAAGCGCCCGCGGTGGCGGCTTCGTTGGCCAGCCGCACGAGCCGCGCATAATGCCGCTGCGAAACGATCGACGTATAGTCGCGATTGCGCACGAGCGCAGGATAAAGCTTCGCGACACGAACACGAGCGCGCGCGATGAACGCCGCTTCGCTGCCGCGCGGCACGAGCACGTAATCGGGCGCGATGCACGTTTGCCCTGCGTTCAACAGCTTGCCGGCGATGATGCTGTCGACTGCGGTATCGAAGCGCGCGTTCGGCCCGATGATCGCAGGCGATTTGCCGCCAAGCTCGAGCGTCACCGGTGTCAGGTTCTCAGCCGCCGCGCGCATGACCTCGCGGCCCACCGCGCTCGAACCCGTAAACAGCAGATGATCAAAGGGGAGCGCGCAAAAGGCTGCCCCGATGCGCGCATCGCCATTGACCACCGCGACATGCTCGCGCGCGAAGCTGGCGGCGATCATCCGTTCGAACAGCGCTGACGTGCGCGGCGTGAGCTCGGGCATCTTGATGATGGCGCGGTTGCCGGCGCCAAGCGCGCAAACGAGCGGGCCGAGCGACAGCAAAATCGGATAGTTCCAGGGCGCGACGATCCCGATGACACCAAGCGGCTGCGGCATGATTTTGGCGCGGGCCGGTGCGAGCCAGATGCCGGTCGTTCGGCGTTGCGGCTTCATCCAGCGCTTGCCGTGCCTGAGTGCTGCGTCGATCTCGTTTTTCACGAGCCATAATTCTGAAAGCAGCAGTTCCGCTTTGGAGCGCTGGCCGAAATCGGCATCGAGCGCGACGGCAAGCTCCTCGCGGTGATCGAACAGCATCGCGCGCAGGCGCCTGAGATGCGCGGCGCGTTCGGCCCAGCTCGGATACGGCGCGCGTAAGGCGGCGTCACGTTGCGCGCGGAGCAAATCGTCGAGCGAAGCAACGCCCGGCAAGTCGTTTTTCATCTCGTCATGCTCCGGCATTCGCGCATTCACGTCACGAACGCACGCGCGATCACGGCGGCATGATTGAACGAGGTGGGCAACGTGCCGTAAACGCGGCCGCAACGCGCTGCCCCCACACTCGTTTGTGCATCGCCGAGCCGCGTCGCGATGAACGCCTCAGCGTTGTCTGCCGGCGCGGCGTCCAGCATCAGCGTTGCTTGCGCGCATAGCACCAGTTGCTGCGCGATGCGGCGTGCAAGCGCTGCGCGCGTCTCGGGCGAAGCGGCGAGCAGCGCCTCGAGTTCATCGAGCGCGGCGGCGAGTGCGTTGTTGCCGTTGCTCATCTCGCGCCATTGCGCCAAGAGCGCTCGCGCGCCGTGCGCATCGCGCTCGATCGCGCGCAGGACATCGAGGCACATCACGTTGCCCGAACCCTCCCAAATCGAGTTGACGGGCGCTTCGCGATAGAACCGCGCCATCGGGCTTTCTTCGACATAGCCATTGCCGCCCAGCACTTCCATCGCTTCGCCCGTGAATTCGAGCGCGCGCTTGCAGACCCAGAACTTCGCGGCAGGCGTGACGATACGTCGCCAAGCACGCTCGATCGGGGGCGCCGCTGCTGCGTCGCCGGGTTCACCGGTTTCGTTGGTTTCGCCGGACGCGCACTCGTGCGCATCGAAGGCGCGCGCAAGCCGCATGAAGAGCACGGTGGCCGCCTCCGATTCGAGCGCGAGGTCCGCAAGCACATTGCGCATCAGCGGCTGCTCGGCCAGCAGCCTGCCGAACGCCATGCGATGACGCGCATGATGAATCGCCTGCACGAGCGCCGCACGCATCAGCGCCGCACTGCCGATCACACAATCGAGCCGCGTGTAATTGGCCATCTCTATGATTGTCGGCACGCCGCGTCCCGGCTCGCCGATCAGCACGCCGTACGCGTCGAGGAATTCGACTTCGCTGCTCGCGTTCGAGCGGTTGCCGAGCTTGTCTTTGAGCCGCTGCACCCGAATCGCATTGCGCGTGCCGTCCGGCGAAAAGCGCGGAACGTAAAAGCATGAGATTGCTTCGTCATCGTCGGCATGGGCCAGCACCAGATGCGCGTCGCTTTGCGGCACCGAGAAAAACCACTTATGGCCGACGAGCCGGTAGGCATTGCCGCGCCCCGGTGCATCGAGCGCGAAAGCTCGCGTTTGGTTCGACCGCACGTCGGAGCCGCCTTGCTTTTCCGTCATCCCCATGCCGACCAGCATCGAGCGCTTGCCGGCCAGCGGCACGTCGCGCGGATCGTGTTCGCGCGAGTAGAGCTTGTCGGCAAGCGTCGCGAACAGCGCCGGTTCGCGACGCAATACCGGAATGCTTGCGAACGTCATCGTAAGCGGGCAGAGCGAGCCCGATTCGAGTTGCGCGTGCAGAAAGTAGCCGGCGCAGCGCGCGACCATCGCGCCGGGGCGCGGATCCGAAAACGGCAGCGCATGCAAACCTTGCGCACGTAACAGTTCGAGCAACCGATGCCAACTCGGATGGAATTCCAGCGTATCGATGCGTTCGCCGCGCGGGCTGTACGTGAACAGTTCGGGAGGATGCCGGTTCGCCTGGCCCGCAAGCGTGAGTACATCGGGCTCGCCGAGCAATGCACCGTCGCGCAGCAGCGCTTCGCGGTGCCAACCGGCGCCTTCGCGTTCGAGCGCGGCCGTCAGCACCGCATCGGAGGCATACAAGTTGTAGCTGTCAAGCGGTGGTGCCTGATTCGTGACCTCGTGCGTGGCCGGTGGGGCCTGTGGTTTCATCATCGATGTCTCCGATATCGACGGCGTCGCACGTTTGGCGCGTGCCTCGCTCTGGGCTTGCCGCGTGAGCGCGATCCCTCTGCATGATAGGTGGACACTGACCGAGCTGTGTAGAGGAACCGCTCTTCGGACAAGCCCGCGCGGCGCTGCCTACTACGTGTGCGTATAGCCGAAATCGTCGCCGGCCTGCCCCGGCAGCGTCTCGCGCGCGACGTCGAGCCACGCGCGGGCGGCGTGCGTGAGGTATCCGTTGCGGCGCCAGCCAATCGCCATTTCCCATGGAATTTCCGGATCGTTGAGCGGGCGACACGTGAAATGTGCCGTGTCGAGCCGGCGGCAGTAAGGCGCGGGCAACAGCGCGATGCCGAGCCCCGCATGGACGAGCGCCGCCATGAAATCCCAATGGCTGCTGCGGGCGACGATGGTGGGCGAGAAGCCCGATTCGCGACAGGCGCGCGTGACGACGTCGTTGAGCGCCAGGCTCTCGCCATAAAAAACGAACGGCTCGCCGGCCAGATCGGCGAGCCTCACTTCGGCGGCGTTATCCCAGCGCGAGCCGCATCGCGCGACGAGCCAGAGCAACTGGCGCGACATCGGCAACACATCGAAGCGTTCGTTGTCGACGGGTAAAAGCAGGCCACCCAATTCCAGTTCGCCCGCCGCGAGCGCGGCTTCGATGCCGCGCGATCCCTGCTCGAAGAGCTTGAGCTCGATCTTCGGATAGCGCCGCTTGAACTCGGCGATGGCCGGCGTGAAGAGCGAACCGCCCATCGGCGGAATGCCGATCGTGAGCTCGCCGCGGCCGAGCGTACTCATATCGTCGAGTTCGGCTTGCAACTGCGCGTGGGCGGCGAGCACCGCTTGGCCCCGCTGAAACACGATCCGGCCTTCGTCGGTCAACCCCATCTGCCGCCCATCGCGCAGCAACAACGGCGCGCCGATTTCGTCCTCGAGCGCTTTGACCATCTTGCTGATGGTGGGCTGGGTGACGAACATGCGCTCGGCCGCGAGCGTGAAGCTCTGTTGCCGCACAACCTCCACGAAATATCGCAACGCGCGCAGTTCCATCAGCCGCTCCCGGTGAAGTTCCAAATTGGAATGGAAGCAATGAGTTTAAGTCATTTTATTTATAAGTAAGCAGTAATTACAATTTGATCATGAAGTCAATAGGGAGTTTTGCCATGATCCTCAAACGTATGGGCTGTCTCGTGCAGATCTGCGCGCAAAGCGCGTTGCTCGCCGCGCTGTGGTTCGTGGCCGACTTCGCCTCGCGGCATTTAGGGTTACCGGTGCCGGGCAGCGTTGTGGGGCTGGCGGTATTGCTCGTGCTGCTGTTCACAGGCGGCATTGCGCCGCGCTGGGTTAAAGCTGGCGCCGAGTGGCTGCTCGCGCACATGCTGCTCTTCTTTATTCCGGCCGCCGTGGCCGTGGTTCAGTACGGCGGGCTTTTCAAGGCCGATGGCTGGCGGCTAGCTCTCGTCATGGTGACGGGGACGCTGACGGTCATGGTGGCAGTCGCGCTGACGGTCGAGCAGGCGGCGCGGCTTGAGCGCCGGTTGGCGGTGCGCCGCACGCGGCTGGCGCGCGCCTCTGCCCATTAATGGCTTGCTTCACCGGTTTCACCGGCTAAAAGGAGAAAGCGCATGTCCGCCTCGTTATTGTCGTCGCCGCTGGCCGCATTCGGGCCGCAATGGGTTGCGGCGGCGTGCTTCGTGCTGACGATCGCGCTGTATGCCGCCGGCAAGCGC
Organism: Trinickia sp. LjRoot230; assembly: GCF_964253315.1. Lineage (NCBI taxonomy): Bacteria > Pseudomonadati > Pseudomonadota > Betaproteobacteria > Burkholderiales > Burkholderiaceae > Trinickia > Trinickia sp. LjRoot230. The sequence goes on along the minus strand of NZ_CAXUQX020000001.1, from coordinate 4,017,134 downwards.
CTTTATGCGCGCTTCAATCGTCCGTGGCTGACACCGCTGGTTGTCGTGCCGGCGCTGCTCGCGGCCGTCGTGCTCGTCGCGCGTATTCCCTACCCTGTTTATCTCGCCGATACGCGCTGGCTCATGTGGCTGCTCGGCCCCGCGACGGTCGCGTTCGCCGTGCCGATCTACGAGTATCGCGCGCTGATGAAGCGGCATTGGTTGTCGCTCGCCGCGGGCGTCATCGTCGGCATCGTCGTCGCGATGAGCGGCTCGTTTGCGCTGGCCAAGCTGCTGCATCTGTCGCCCGACGTCGCCCGCAGCTTGCTCACGCGCTCGGTCTCGACGCCGTTCGCGCTCGCCGTCTCCGACGCCATCCACGCGCCGAAGCAACTGACTGCCCTCTTCGTGATCGGCACCGGCATCTGCGGGATGCTGCTCGGCGAACTCGTGCTCGCCTGGTTGCCGTTGCGTTCGCGGCTGGCCCGCGGCGCGCTTTTCGGCGCCGCTGCACACGCGGTCGGCACGGCGAAAGCACGCGAGCTCGGCAGTGAGGAAGGCGTGATAGCAAGCCTGACGATGATGATCGCGGGCATCGTCATGGTGCTTCTGGCGCCCGCCATCGGCGCACTGCTCGGCGGCGCTTTCGGCTAAAGCGCGCTTGCCGGCGGGCGCTGCGCGCGGCAATCATTTTTTGCTACAATGCCCCGTCTTCCGAGGAGCGTTGCGACGGGTTGTCCCGCCAGGCTCGGAGACTTCAATCGGACCCTCGTGCAGCAGCACTCAAGCACGGCGCGGTCCCATCGAACGGCGCTCACGTCTAATTTCTAGAACTCATTTAGAAAGGAGGGCGTGATGAACGCCGCAGTTTTCGATTCGAAGCCATCCTCTGATTTTGTCGTCGCCGATCTCTCGCTTGCTGACTGGGGCCGCAAGGAACTGAACATCGCCGAAACGGAGATGCCGGGCCTGATGCAGATCCGCGACGAATACAACGCGGCCCAGCCGCTCAAGGGCGCGCGCATTGCGGGCTCGCTGCACATGACGATTCAAACGGCCGTGCTGATCGAGACGTTGAAGGCGCTCGGCGCCGACGTCCGCTGGGCATCGTGCAACATCTTCTCGACGCAGGATCACGCGGCGGCCGCGATTGCGAAGGGCGGCACGCCCGTCTTCGCGTTCAAGGGCGAATCGCTCGACGAGTATTGGGAATTCTCGCATCGCATTTTCGAATGGCCGAACGGCGAATTCGCCAACATGATTCTCGATGACGGTGGCGATGCGACGCTGTTGCTGATTCTCGGCTCCAAGGCCGAAAAAGACCGCAGCGTGATTGCGAAGCCGACCAATGAAGAGGAAGTGGCGCTCTTCAAATCGATCGAGCGTCATCTGGCGATCGACCCCACCTGGTACTCGACGCGCCTCGCCCAAATTCGCGGCGTGACCGAGGAAACGACGACGGGCGTGCATCGTCTTTATCAGATGGAAAAGGATGGCCGCTTGCCGTTCCCGGCCATCAACGTCAACGATTCGGTCACGAAGTCGAAGTTCGATAATCTGTACGGTTGCCGCGAGTCGCTCGTCGACGGCATCAAGCGTGCAACCGATGTGATGATTGCCGGCAAGGTCGCGCTCGTGGCCGGTTACGGCGACGTCGGCAAGGGTTGCGCGCAATCGCTGCGAGGGCTCGGCGCGACAGTGTGGGTGACCGAGATCGATCCGATCTGCGCGTTGCAGGCCGCGATGGAAGGCTACCGCGTCGTGACGATGGAATACGCTGCCGACAAGGCCGACATCTTCGTGACGGCCACCGGCAACTATCACGTGATCTCGCACGATCATATGAAGGCGATGCGCAACAATGCCATCGTCTGCAATATCGGCCATTTCGACTCCGAGATCGATATCGCCTCCACGCGCCAGTACACGTGGGAAAACATCAAGCCGCAGGTCGATCACATCGTGTTTCCCGATGGCAAGCGCATCATCTTGCTCGCCGAAGGCCGGCTCGTGAACCTCGGGTGCGCCACGGGGCATCCGTCGTTCGTGATGTCGAATTCGTTCGCCAATCAGACGCTCGCGCAAATCGAGCTCTTCACGCGCGGCAAGGAATACGGCAACAAGGTGTACGTACTGCCGAAGCACCTCGACGAAAAGGTGGCACGTTTGCATCTGGCGCGCATCGGCGTGCAACTGACGGTACTGTCGGACGAGCAGGCGAGCTATATCGGCGTGGACAAGAGCGGCCCGTTCAAGCCGAATCATTACCGTTATTGATCGCATCGGTCTTTCGGCCGCGTCCGAGCGCGTCTCGTAGCGGCCGATAAACGAACCCGACAGGAGCGTAAGACATGACAATATTGCTGACCTGGTTGATCAACGCGCTGGCATTGTTGATCATCACCTACCTCGTGCCATCGATCCACGTCCGCAGTTTCGGCACGGCGCTCGTCGTCGCGCTCGTGCTCGGGCTCATCAACGCGTTGTTGCGGCCGGTGCTGATTTTGCTGACGCTGCCTGTCACGATCGTCACGCTCGGGCTGTTCATTCTCGTCGTCAACGCGCTTTGCTTCTGGCTTGCTGCGTCGCTGCTCAAGGGCTTCGAGGTTTCGGGGTTCTGGTCGGCCTTTTTCGGCTCGATTCTTTACAGCATCGTGTCCTGGCTGCTGTCGGCCCTGATTTTCGGCAATCGCAGCCTTGGCTGATTGCCGTTTTTTCGTCGCATCATGACACCCATCGAAATCTCGTTCGAATTCTTCCCGCCGAAGACGCCCGAGGGCGTCGAGAAGCTGCGGGCCGCGCGCATGCAGCTCGCGCCGCTCGCGCCGAAGTTCGTCTCCGTCACCTTCGGCGCCGGCGGCTCGACGCAGCAAGGCACGCTCGATACCGTACTCGAAATGGCCGAGGATGGGCTCGAAGCCGCACCGCATCTATCGTGCATCGGTTCGTCGAAAGAGAGCCTGCGCGCGATTCTCGAACGCTATCGCAGCCATGGCATTCGCCATATCGTCGCGTTGCGCGGCGACTTGCCCTCGGGCATGGGCGCAGTGGGCGAGCTGCGCTATGCCTCCGAGCTCGTGGCGTTCATTCGTTCGGAATACGGCGACTGGTTCCGCATCGAAGTGGCCGGCTATCCCGAATATCACCCGCAGTCGCGTTCGCCGCAGCAAGACCTTGCTAACTTCGCGCGCAAGGTGAAGGCGGGCGCTAATTCGGCCATCACACAGTACTTCTATAACGCCGACGCGTATTTTCGTTTCGTCGATGATGTCCGCAAGCTTGGCGTCGACGTCCCGATCGTGCCCGGTATCATGCCGATCACGAATTATTCGCAACTGATGCGCTTTTCCGATATGTGCGGAGCCGAAGTGCCGCGCTGGATCGCACGCCGGCTCGAAAGCTTCGGCGACGACCGCGAGGCGATCCGTGCGTTCGGTCTCGATGTCGTGACGCGGCTTTGCGAGCGTCTCGTCAGCGAGGGGGCACCGGGGCTGCACTTTTACACGCTCAACGCGGCGACGGCCAGCAAGGCGATTTGCGAGCGGCTCGCGCATACCCGCCGCGGCTGAAGCATCATCGGCTGCACCGGTGCACTGAGACATACACGGTCAAACGATCAAACGATTCCAAGCAAGCGGCGGCAGACGATGCTCCGGGCGCAAGCGGCCCGAGTTCGCGGCTGATCGGCGCGCGAGACCTTCATCGGGGTTTTGATCCAGGAGCGATCATGCTGGTTCGTCGTTGCGTGTGGCCCGTTCGTTTGGTCTCGTTGTTTGCCGTGTTCGTTGGCGTTGCCCTGATCGGTGCAGGCGAGCGCGCGCACGCGGCCGACGCCCCCGCCGCCAGCGCCACTCCCACGCTCACCAAAACGCTCGTCTACTGTTCCGATGCGAGCCCGGCCGGGTTCGATCCGGCGCAATACACGACGAGCGTGGAGAATTCTGCGGCGGCCTACACCGTCTATAACCGGCTCGTCGAATTCGAGCATGGCGGCACGAAAGTCGAGCCGGGGCTGGCGCAATCGTGGGACGTCTCCCCAGACGGCAAGGTTTATACGTTTCATCTGCGCCGCGGGGTCAAATTCCAGACGACCTCGTTTTTCAAGCCGACGCGCGAACTCAATGCCGACGACGTCGTGTTGACGTTCGAGCGCATGCGGGACCCGGATAACCCGCTGCGCCGGGCCTATCCCGTCTCGTTTCCGTATTTCGTTGATCTGCGGCTCGACAAGAACATCGAGAAGATAGAAAAACTCGACGACTACACGGTCCGCTTTACACTCAGGGCGGTGAATGCACCGTTCCTGTCGGAGCTGGCGATGCCGTTCACGTCGGTGCTCTCGGCCGAATACGCCGACGCTCTGATGAAGGCCGGCAAGGCGTCGGATCTGAACAACTATCCACTCGGCACGGGGCCGTTCATTTTTCGCGGCTACACGAAGGATGCGTCGATTCGCTTCGACGGCAATCCGGACTATTGGAAGCCCGGTACGGTGCATCTGCGCAAGCTGATTTTTGCGATTACGCCGGACGCCGGCGCGCGCGAGGCGAAGCTGCGCAGCAACGAATGTCAAGTGATGAGCTACCCGCGCCCGGCTGACGTGGCGTCGCTGAAGGCCGACCCGGATTTGCAGGTGCCGTCGAAGGTCGGCTACAACCTGGGCTACCTCGCTTACAACACGACGCATAAGCCGCTCGACAATGCCGGCGTTCGGCGTGCGCTCGATATGGCCATCGACAAGCAGGCGATCGTCGCCGAGGTTTATCAGGGGGCGGGCCAGGCGGCGAGCCACCCGATGCCGCCGACGCAATGGTCATACGACGAGCATCTGAAAGATGCGCGCTACGAACCCACGAAAGCGAAACGGCTGCTCGAAAAAGCCGGTTTCCCGAGCGGTTTCGAACTGACGCTGTGGGCGATGCCGGTGCAACGGGCTTACAACCCGAATGCGCGCTTGATGGCCGAGATGATTCAGGCCGATTGGGCGAAGATCGGCGTGAAAGCGAAGATCGTGACTTACGAGTGGGGCGAGTACGTTAAACGTGCGCGCAGCGGCGAGCACGATGCGTTGTTGATCGGCTGGACGGGCGACAACGGGGACCCGGACAATTGGCTCGGCGTATTGCTCGGCTGCGCGGCGGTCAACGGCGGCAATTTCGCGAAGTGGTGCTATAAGCCGTTCGACGAACTGATCGTCAAAGCGCGCGAGACGACCGATCACGCGCTGCGTGTGAAGTACTACGAGCAGGCGCAGAAGATTTTCGCCGATGAGCGACCGTTCACGCCAATTGCGCATTCGCTCGTCTATCAGCCGCTGCGCCAGGAGGTGACAGGTTTCAAGATCGACCCGTTCGGCCCGACGCAGTTTTGGGGCGTGGGGCTGCGATAGGCAGGGGATACGCTCGTCGTCAGCACAACGGCTTACCGTTCGCCCCGCAATGCTGGTCGGTCGCCACGATCGGGCCGCTGGCCAGCGTCTTTGTGATCGCTTAATCCGTGGCAAAGCGTTGCGGCTAAGCCCGCCCGCATCGCGTGGCCGGCGAAGCGGGCGCGAGCGGAGCTAGCCCGATGGCCACCAAATGGGTATCGGAAAACTAAACAGCACGGCACCAATGCGCAGCCCGCCCGGGATTTTGCGCAACCCCAACCCCTTGGTCATTGGAATCCCCGATTATCTAAATGAATCCGGATTGCCGTGATTGGCAGATGTGTCGATGAACTACGTCATCGCCATAAGCGGTTCAAGCGATTTGCGCGTGCTTTTCCGCATTAGCTGCAGCGATTTTAAAAAATCCCGGATATTGAAATCGGCATCGAAATTGCATCAAAGCCAACGACGTGATTGCGACGAGGCCGCCGTCGCCATGGTCCCCGCGCTGAAGGTTCGGGACCTTCGCAGGCAAACCTGACATTATCTATTTTCGACCGCTTGTTCGGGTAATCAAAGGTCAGTAATATCCGCGTACGCCGGCCATGCCGGACTACGACTTGGAGGGAACATGAAACAAAACAAGCTGCTGCGCGCCGTGCGGGTCACCACCTGCGTGGCCGCAGCCGTGACGGCGACGCTTGCTGCCGCGACGATCTCGCACGCGGCGACGATTCCCAATAAAACGCTGGTTTACTGCTCCGAGGGCAGCCCGGCCGGTTTCGATCCGGCGCAATACACGACCGGTGTCGACTTCACCGCCAACACGTTTCCCGAGTACAACCGCCTCGTTGAATTCGCGCGCGGCGGTACAAAAGTAGAGCCAGGCCTCGCCGAAAAGTGGGATGTGTCGCATGACGGCAAGACCTACACGTTCCATCTGCGCCACGGTGTCAAATTCCAGACGACATCGTACTTCAAGCCGACGCGCGAATTCGACGCTGATGACGTCGTATTCACGTTCGAGCGCATGCTCGACCCGAATCAGCCGTTTCGCAAAGCTTACCCCGTCGCGTTCCCGTACTTTTCGGATATGGGGCTCGACAAGCTGATCAAGAGCGTCGAGAAGGTCGACCCGTACACGGTCCGCTTCACGCTGAACGAGGTCAGCGCGCCGTTCATCCAGAATCTGGCGATGGAATATGCATCGATTCTTTCGGCCGAATACGCCGATCAGCTCCTCAAAGCAGGCAAAGCTGCCGATATCAACCAATACCCGGTCGGCACCGGTCCCTTCATTTTTCGCAGCTATACGAAAGATTCGACGATTCGCTTCGATGGCAACCCCGACTATTGGAAGCCCGATACGGTCAAGGTGTCGAAACTGATCTTTTCGATCACGACCGATGCGAGCGTGCGCACGCAGAAGATCAAGCGCAACGAATGTCAGGTCATGATCTACCCGAAGCCACAGGATCTGGCTACGCTCAAGAGCGACAGCAACATCAACTTGCTCGCGCAAGCGGGCTTCAACCTCGGCTATCTCGCCTATAACGTGCAGCATAAGCCGCTCAATAACGTCGAGGTGCGCCGCGCGCTCGATATGGCGATCAACAAGCACGCGATTGTCGAGTCGGTCTATCAAGGTGCGGGTCAGCCTGCAACGAATCCGATGCCGCCGACGCAGTGGTCCTACGACAAGAACCTGAAGATGCCGGCGTATGACCCAAAGAAGGCCAAGGCGCTGCTAGCGAAGGCTGGGTTCCCGAACGGTTTCGAGATCCATTTGTGGGCGATGCCTGTGCAACGGCCGTATAACCCCAACGGCAGGCTGATGGCCGAGATGATCCAGAGCGATTGGGCGAAGATTGGCGTGAAAGCGACGATCGTCACGTACGAATGGGGCGAGTACATCAAGCGTGGGCACGCGGGCGAGCAGGACGCCTACTTGGTCGGCTGGACTGGCGACAACGGCGACCCGGATAACTGGCTCGGCACCTTGCTCGGTTGTTCGGCCATCAACGGCAACAACTTCTCGAAGTGGTGCTATAAGCCATTCGACGATCTCGTGCAAAAGGGCCGCACGACGACGGACCAGGCTCAGCGCACGAAATACTATGAAGAGGCCCAGAAGATCTTCGCGGATCAAATCCCGTTCTCGCCCATCGCCCATTCGACGGTCTATCAGCCGACCACGAAGAACGTGATCGACATGAAGATCGACCCGCTCGGCTATTCGCGCTTTGACGGCGTCAGCATGAAGTAACGCGCGAAGCGCACCGCTACATTGTTCGCGGCGCTGATAGCCAAGCCGCCACCGATCCGGCGACAGAGGACGCGTGCCTCTCGTCGCCGGTTGCATTTTCCCCCACGCAGATAAAGGGACGAACCATGTTCCGATTCGTTTTGCGCCGCATCGGCATGGTGATACCGACCTTCCTCGGCATTACCGTGCTCGCGTTCGCGCTGATCCACCTGATTCCGGGCGACCCGATCGAAGTGATGATGGGCGAACGCGGCGTCGACCCGGCCATGCACGCCGCCGCGCTGCATCGGCTGGGCCTCGACGAGCCGTTACCGCTGCAGTACATCCATTACGTCTGGCGGGCGCTGCACGGCAATCTCGGTATGTCGATCATCACCAATACCAGTGTGATGGGAGAATTTCTCGCGCGGTTTCCGGCTACCGTTGAGCTGTCGTTGTGCGCGATGCTGTTCGCGCTGATCGTTGGTTTGCCGGCTGGCGTGTTCGCTGCGCTCAAGCGCGGCACGGTGGTCGATCACGGTGTGATGGGCACGGCGCTGGCCGGTTATTCGATGCCGATCTTCTGGTGGGGCCTGATTCTGATCATGGTGTTTTCGGTGACGCTTGGCTGGACCCCGGTATCGGGCCGTATCGCCGTGGAATATGACATTCCGCACGTGACGGGTTTTCTGCTGATCGACGCGCTGCTGGCCTCCGACGAGGGGTCGTTTCGTTCGGCGCTGAGCCATCTGATCCTGCCATCGATCGTGCTCGGCACGATTCCGCTGGCGGTCATTGCGCGCATGACGCGCTCGTCGATGCTGGAAGTGCTGCGCGAAGACTACATCCGCACCGCGCGTGCGAAGGGGCTGTCGCCGGCGCGCGTCGTCGTCGTGCATGCGTTGCGCAATGCGTTGATCCCGGTGGTGACGGTGATTGGGCTGCAAGTCGGCACGCTGCTGGCCGGCGCGGTGCTGACCGAAACGCTCTTTTCGTGGCCCGGTATCGGCAAGTGGCTGATCGATGCGATCAGCCGGCGCGATTATCCCGTCGTGCAAGGCGGCATCTTGATGATTGCGACACTTGTGATCGTGGTGAATCTCGTCGTCGATCTGCTGTACGGCGTGTTGAACCCGCGCATCCGGCATACGCGTTAAAGGAACAAGATATGGCAGACCTGCAAAATGCAATCCCGGAGGCCGTCACGCCGGCCGGCGGGCGCGCAATCGCGGCACGCGAATTCTGGGCCAACTTTGCGCGTAACCGCGGTGCCGTGGCGGCCGGCGCGATTGTGCTGGTGCTCGTTATCGTGGCGCTCGCGGCGCCGTGGGTCGCACCGCACAGCCCTGTCGAACAGTATCGCGACTTCGTGAAGATTCCGCCCGCCTGGCTCGCGGGCGGGCACTGGGGCTTCGTGCTCGGCACCGACGAGGCGGGCCGCGACATCCTTTCGCGCCTGGTCTACGGCGCGCGCATGTCGTTTTGGATCGGCTGCGTGTCGGTCGTCCTTGCGCTGATACCGGGCATCGCGCTCGGGCTCGTTGCCGCGTTTTTCGACAAATGGGCCGATACGCCGATCATGCGTCTGATGGACGTCCTGCTGGCCTTGCCTTCGTTGCTGCTGGCCGTGGCGGTCGTGGCGATCATCGGCCCGGGCCTCGTCAATACGATGCTTGCGATCGCCATCGTGGCGCTGCCCGGCTACGTGCGGCTCACGCGTGCGGCAGCGCTTGGCGAGCTGCACAAGGAGTATGTAACCGCTTCGCGCGTGGCGGGCGCCGGCACACTGCGTCTGATGTTCTCGCAGGTCTTGCCCAACTGCGCCGCGCCGCTGATCGTGCAGGCGACGCTCGGTTTTTCCTCGGCCATTCTCGATGCGGCCGCGCTCGGTTTCCTCGGGCTCGGCGTGCAGCCGCCGACCGCCGAATGGGGCGCCATGCTGGCCTCGGCGCGCGATTACATCGACAATGCCTGGTGGATCGTCACGATGCCGGGTCTTGCAATCCTCGTCTCCGTGCTGACAATCAACCTGCTCGGCGACGGCTTGCGCGACGCGCTCGATCCCAAACTGAAACGGATGGCCTGACCATGAGCGATCTTTTGACCATCCGCAATCTGGCGGTCAGCTTTGGCGGCGCGCCTGTCGTGGACCGCGTGAATTTCGGCATTGCACCGGGCGAGGTCGTCGGCGTGGTCGGCGAGTCGGGCTCGGGCAAGAGCGTGACGATGATGGCCATCATGGGGCTCATCGACGCGCCCGGCATCGTGACGGCTGACGAGATATCGTTCAACGGGCACGACCTGATCAAGGCCTCGGCGAAAGCACGCCGCAGCATCGTCGGCAAGGACATCGCCATGGTGTTTCAGGACGCGCTGACAAGCCTCAACCCGAGCTACACCGTCGGCTATCAGATCCAGGAAGTGCTGCGGCTGCATGAGAAGCTGCGCGGCGCGGCGCTCGATGCGCGCGTGCTGGAGCTGCTCGACCAAGTCGGCATTCCGGATGCCAAAAACCGGGTGAGCGCGTTCCCCCACCAGCTCTCGGGCGGGATGAACCAGCGCGTGATGATCGCGATGGCCGTTGCTTGCAACCCCAAGCTGTTGATTGCAGACGAGCCGACCACTGCGCTCGACGTGACGATCCAGGCCCAGATCATGGACCTGCTCGTCGCACTGCAAAGGGAACGGGGCATGGCGCTCGTGCTGATTTCGCACGATCTGGCGGTCGTTTCGCAAGTCGCGCAGCGCGTCGCGGTGATGTATGCCGGCGAAATCATCGAGACCAATGACGTGCCCGATATCTTCGCGAGCCCGCATCATCCTTACACCGAGGCACTGCTCGCAGCCATTCCCGAGCATAATTTCGGGGCCAAGCGTCTTGCGGCGCTGCCGGGCATGGTGCCCGGGCGCGACGACCGTCCGATCGGGTGTCTGTTCGCGCCGCGCTGCAAGTACGTCGTCGACGATTGCAGAAAGGGTCGGCCCGCGTTGGCGCAGCTCGATGAACGCAACGAAGGCACGCGTGCGCGCTGTATCAAGCCGCTCAACCTCGATTCACTCGGCGTGCCGGGCACAACCCCGCATACGCACACGCACGGAGGCGCACGATGAATGCAGTACCCAACGCGCCGCGCGAACCGTGGCGCGACGACGAAGTGCTGGTGGCGCACGGGCTGACGAAGCACTATTCGGTGCGCCGCGGCCTTTTTGGCCGCGGCACGGTCAAGGCGCTCAACGGTGTGTCGTTTTCGCTTGCGCGCGGCAAGACGCTCGCGGTGGTCGGCGAGTCGGGCTGCGGCAAATCGACGCTCGCGCGTCAGCTCACGATGATCGAGCCGCCCACGGCGGGACGGCTCGTGATCGAAGGCGAGGATGTGGCCGGTGCGGGGCGCGCGAAAATTGCCGAGCTGCGCCGCCGCGTGCAGATGGTGTTCCAAAATCCGTTCGCGTCGCTCAATCCGCGCAAGACGGTCGAGCAAACGCTTGGCGAGCCGCTTGCGATCAACACGTCGCTCGATGCCGCGGGGCGGGCCGAGCGCATCGCTCGGATGATGCGTACCGTGGGGTTGCGGCCCGAACATGCGAAACGCTATCCGCACATGTTCTCGGGCGGGCAGCGCCAGCGCATTGCGATCGCACGGGCGATGATTCTCGAGCCGCGTATCGTCGTGGCCGACGAGCCAGTGTCCGCGCTCGACGTATCGATTCAAGCGCAGATTCTCAATCTGTTCATGGATCTGCAGGAGCAGTTCAAGACGAGCTATGTGTTCATCTCGCACAATCTGGCGGTGGTTCAGCATATTGCCGACGACGTGATGGTGATGTACTTCGGCGGCGTGGCGGAGCTTGGCGACAAGAAGACGATCTTCGCCAACCCGCGCCATCCGTATACGCGCTCGCTGATGTCGGCCACGCCGGCCATCAACGAGTCCGACCGCCGCATTCAGATCAAGCTGCAAGGAGAACTGCCGTCGCCGCTCAACCCGCCGACGGGCTGTACGTTTCATCAGCGCTGTCCGTATGCGATCGAACGCTGCCGGCTCGAGGAGCCGCTGCTGCGTGAAGTGGACGGGCGTCTCGTGTCGTGCCATCGCGCCGAGGAGGTGGGGGACGCGGATGCGTGAAGCGCAGGCGGCGCGGCCGGTGCGTCGTCTTCCGCCTGGCGGCTCGGCCGTCGGCGGGCGAGCTCCGGCGCGCTGCCTCGCGCGCTTGTTCTGGTGGGTCGTGCCGATTTTGCCGGTCGCGCCGATTACACGGACTCCGCGAATCGTACGCATCGTACTGATACTCGCGCTGACGCTCGGTCTTGCCCCGACCGGTCTGTTGCGCATCGCGTACGCAGGCGGCCCTCGGGTTGCCGCGCCGAGCGCGCCTTATTCGGCGATTCCCGGTTTTCACGGCCCACCGGCCGCCTCATCGGGCACGAGCGTGAGTGGCGCGGTGCGGGCCGAGCCCGCGCATATGCCGTTTTATGTGGCGACCAAGGGCACGACGACGATTTATTTGCTCGGTACGCTGCATATCGGTGACCCGTCCGATTACCCGCCCAATCAACCGTTCAGAAGGCCGATCCTCGCAGCGCTGGCGGCGTCGCCCACGCTTGCACTGGAGCTTTCGCCCGACGATCTGATCCAATCGCAGGACGATGTTTCGAAGTACGGCGTGTGCACCTACGCTTGTTTGCCGCGACTGTTGCCGCCTCCGCTCTGGCGCAAGCTCGAAGCGCGCTTGCGCGGCAATTCCGCGGCGCTCTCGGAGATTCGAAAGACGCGGCCGTGGCTTGCGGCGCTGCTCGTCGAAACCTACAGTTCGCTGAGCGCGGGGCTGCAAACCGAGTACGGGACCGAGGCGCAACTGCAGAACGTCTATCTGCGCACGCCCGGCAAGGTGGTCGGGCTCGAGACGCTTGCCGAGCAGATGCGCGCCTTCACGAATCTGACACTCGCCGAGCAGCGCGAAATGTTGGCGCAGGATCTCGAGCAGACCCCTGAGCAAACGGCAGCTGACGTGAAGGAGCTGCACCGGCTGTGGCGTGCGGGCGATGCCGATGCGATCGCTGCGTGGTCGACGGCGAAATCGGAACGGCTGGCTACTTCAGCGGCGGTGGGCCGCGCGCTCGACAACAAGATTGTGTTCGAGCGAAACCGGCGTTTCACGGTGCGCTTGCAGCAGCTCGCGGCGCCGAACCGGCCTGTGTTCGTGGCGGTTGGGTCGCTGCACCTGGGCGGACCGAAAGGTGTGTTGGCTTTGCTGCGACAGCGTGGTTTCATCGTCGAGCCGAGTTGATGCGGGGTTGGACTCAGCGTTGGTTGTCAGGCCCCCAGCACCGAAGCCGGCCTCACTGCAATGCCGTTCGCTGTCAGCGTCGAGCGCAGCCGATGCGCGAACGCCACCGCATGCGCGCTGTCGCCGTGCAGGCAAAGCGTGCGCACGTTGATCGGCACCCAGTGGCCGTCGACTGCGCGAACGCGGTGATCGCGCACCATCGAAAGCACGTGCTCGAGCATCTCGTCTTCCGATTGAATCAGCGCGCCGGGCTCGTTGCGCGGCACCAGCGAGCCGTTAGCGCGATAGCCGCGGTCGGCAAAGCCTTCTTCGATCGCGGCGAGCCCCGCGCGGCGCGCCGTCTCGATGAAACCGCTGTTGGCAAGACCGAACACGGCAAGCGACGGATCGAAGTCGTGCACGGCTGCCACCACTGCGTCGGCGATGGAAGTATCGCGCGCGGCCTGGTTATAGAGCGCGCCGTGCGGCTTGACATGCGCGACGCGCCCGCCCTCGGCCTGTGCGATTGCCGAAAGCGCACCGAGCTGGTAGAGGATGCCGGCATAAATGTCGTCGGCCGGCAGGTCCATTTCCTTGCGGCCGAAATTGTCCGGGTCCTGAAAACTCGGGTGCGCGCCGATCGCGACTCCCTTGGAGATCGCAAGACGAACGCAGTCGCGCATCACGTTCGAGCCGCCTGCGTGCCAGCCGCAAGCAATATTCGCCGAACTGACGAGATCGAGCAGCGCCTCGTCGGAACCGCTGCCTTCCCCAAGATCGGCATTCAGATCAATCATCATGACTTCCTCGTTCAACGCTGCTTTAGGCGGCGCGCTTCGATCGTTGCAACCGCTCTTCATGCATGGCCATCGCGACATCGATCTGTCGCAGATAAGCACGCTCCTCGCCGAGTGCGAACAGCGCTTCTTCGCGCGAACTCGGAACGAAACGAATGCTGCCGTTCAGGCGGACTTGCGCGAGCTTCCATAAATCGGCGCGAATGACGGAGCCGATGCGTGCATAACCGCCCGTCGTCTGCCCGTCGCCCATCAGCACGATCGGCTGCCCGTTGGGCGGCACCTGCACGGTACCGGGCAGCACCGCATGCGACAACAGCTCGTTGCGTGCCTCGCGCGCCAGCGTACCGCCCGCGAGGCGATAGCCCATGCGGTTGCTCTGCGGCGTCACGCGCCATTCCTCCGACCAGAACGCGCGATGCGCCGCGCTCGTGAAGCTTTCGTATTCCGGGCCGCGCAGCAAGCGGATTGTCACGGCGCGCTCGGCGCCGGCCGCGTGTGTGCCGCGCCGTACGGGCGCTTGCGCCACGGCGGCAAAGCGGCACCATTCGGGCGCCTTCACGCCGAATGGCGGCGCGTCGAGTGCGATGCCGGCGCGCAGCGCCGGGGCGCCAACCGCGAGCCGATCGCCCTCGCGCAGCGGACGACCGCCCAGACCGCCGAACCGCGCGCAAAGATCGGTGCTGCGCGAACCCAGCATTGGTAAGACGTCGATGCCGCCACGCACGCAAATGTAGCTGCGCACGCCGCGCGTTGCGCCGCGCAGCACCAGCTCCTGGCCCGCGCGTACGGGCAGGCTCCACCACGAGTGCACCGGCTCGCCGTCGAGCGTGGCGTCGAATTCGGCGCCGGTGATGGCAAGCCGCGTCGGACGCGCGAAACGCAGCACCGTGGGTCCCATCGTCACTTCGAGGGCCGCTGCTTGCGGCAGATTGCCGACGAGACGGTTGCCCACTTCCAGCGCGAGCGTGTCGAGCGCGCCCGCCGTCGCCACGCCCAGATGGCGAAAACCGGGGCGACCGAGGTCTTGCACCGACGTGAGAATACCTGCGCGAAGCACTTCGATCATGGCTCGATTCCGGCAATCGTAAAGCGGACCCGGTCGCCCGGTTGCAGCAGCGAAGGCGGGTTGTTGCCCGGATCGAAGAGCGTGAGCTCGGTGCGTCCGATCAATTGCCACCCGCCGGGCGAGGCAGCGGGATAAAGCCCTGTCTGCGCACCGCCGATGCCGACCGAACCGGCCGGCACCTCGATGCGCGGCACGGCACGGCGCGGCGTGTGAAGCGACGCGTCGAGCCCGCCCAGATACGCGAAGCCCGGCTGAAAGCCGATGAAAAAGACGACGTATTCGCCAAGCGCGTGCCGTTTGACGACTTCCTCGGCGGCGAGGCCCGTGTGCTGCGCGATATCGGCGAGGTCGGGCCCGCATTCGCCGCCGTAACGCACCGGAATCTCGATTTCGCGTGCCTGCATGTTCGTACCTTGCTCGCGTTCCCAAGTGTCGACAAGCGCGGCGGCAAGCGCTGTGACGTCCGCTGCCATTGGGTCGAAGACAATCGTCAGATTGTTCATGCCCGGCACGACTTCGACGATATGCGGCCAGTGCCGCGCCGCTTCGGCCACTGCCCATACCCGTTGCTGACAGGCAAGCGTCGCCGGCGGCGGCATTTCGCAAACCAGGGCCGTATCGCCGAACGGGTAAATGCGGGGCTCAGTCATCTTTGGAAGTCTCGATGCGTAAAACGGTGGCGCGCAGCAAAGAGAACGCGTCTTAGAAGCGTATTATCGACAAAATGTCGACGTTTTACAAATAAGTGTTTATGCCGAGCGCATGTGGGCGGCGCGCGTCGTACACTGCGCACCGTCACATCATCTACTTTCAAGCTGCTGCCATGTCGCGCCATCCGACCAAGATTGTGTCCTCAGAGCATCTCGTGTCCGAGGACAGTGCGGAATTATCCGAATTCGAATACGGCCTCATCATGGCGAGCAACGCGTTCAACCGCTGGATGGTGCGCTGCATGGCCGCCGCGGGCGGCAAGGACATGACGCCAATCGAGGTGTCGCTGCTGCACCATGTGAGCCACCGCGAGCGCAAGAAGAAGCTCGCCGATATTTGCTTTGTGCTGAACATCGAAGACACTCACGTTGCCACGTACGCGTTGAAAAAACTCGTCGCCAGAGGGTACGTAAAAAGCGAAAAAATAGGTAAGGAAGTGTTTTTCGCCGCAACGCCTGCCGGGCGCGACCTGTGCGGCAAGTACCGCGAGGTGCGCGAGCGTTGCCTGATCGCCGCGCTCAAGGAGAGCGGGCTGGTCAATGAGCAGGTCGGCGAGGCCGCGCAATTGATGCGCAACGCATCGGGGCTTTACGATACGGCCGCGCGCGCGGCGGCGTCGCTGTAATCGCATCGCTGCAACGGGGGCGCTGCAACCGCCTCGCCGGACGTGCGATTACCGTGCGAAGTTCGCGCGCACGCTTTTTTCGGTGACGATGGCGTCGAGCGGCAGATCGTGCTGCTCGCGCGGCAACGCAGCCAGCCGGCATGCCTCATAGGCGACACCCACCGTGAGCGGTCTGGTCGTGCCGGGCCAGCCGGCCAGCGTGCGATCGTAGTAGCCGCCGCCATAGCCCAGCCGATAACCGTCATCGTCGAAACCCACGCATGGCACGAGCAGCATGTCGGGCAGCAATACCGCCGTGCCTTGCGGCTCGGCAATACGATGGTGGCCGATACGCATGGGCGTGTCGGGCGACCAACCATGAAAGACCAGCGCGTGGCCCTTCACGGCGATGACGGGCAGTGCCGCTTGCCGCTTTGCGTCGTGACTGAGCCACTCGGCGAGCGTGGCGCGCGCATCGAATTCGCCCGGCAACGGCCAATAAAAGCCGACCGCGCGAGGCGTTGCCCGAGCGAGCAGTTCGAGCACGCCGGCGGCAATCGCCTCGTGTGCGCCATTCGCCTGAGCCGCCGCGAGACGGGCTTCACGCAAGGCTTTACGCAGCGCGCCTTTCGAATTTTTCGCAACGTTGCGTGCTATGCTGTCGCTCAATTTTTGCTCCACGAACCACGATGTCGAAACGCCTTGTTCGAGTATATCGCGCGGCTTGCTCCGCCTTGGCTGCCGTGGCGCTCGTCGCGTGCGGCACGGCGTCCGCAGGGCGTCACGCCGGCGCTTCGGCGCTGTCGAGCGACGATCAAATCTTCGTGCAGTTGCGCGAGGCGGCACGCAATAATGATGCACCGCGCGCGGCTCAACTGGCGGCCATGATTCCGGACTATCCTGCGCCGTCTTACCTCGAGTATTTCCAGCTCAAACCCCAGCTTTTCGATGGCGAGGGCCACGCGCGGCTCGATGCGCCTGATGCACCGGTGCTTTCGTTCTTGCAGCGCCACGATGGCGAGGCGCTTGCCGACCGGCTGCGCAACGACTATCTGACGGTGCTCGGCGCACGCCATGATTGGCGCAACTTCGACGCACAATACGCGCGCTTCGTGCTCGACGACGACACGCAAGTCAAATGCTATGCGCTCGAATCGCGGGCCGCGCGCGGCGAGAACGTCGCCGATGCCGCGCGTGCGCTGCTGATCGAACCGCGTTATTACGGCGATGGCTGCGTCGACTTGGTTACGGCGCTGGCCACCACGCACCAGTTCACGCCAGACGATGTCTGGCAGCAGATCCGCACCGCTTACGAACAAGGCGCGACCACCACGGGCAGCCGTCTTGCCGATGCACTCGGCGCCACGCGCCCGGAGCCGACGCGCTTCGATCAGGCGACGAGCGCACCGCCGCTCTTGTTGGCACGCGGCGTCGGGGCTGATTCGGCCGCGCACCAATTGGCGCTGCTTGCGCTCACGCAGATGGCGCGCAACGATGCCGCGGCCGCTGCGGCGACGTTCGCGAGCATCGCGCCGCAGCTTTCGCTCGCTGAGCGCGCGATCGGCTGGGGCACGATCGGTTATCAAGCGGCCATCCGGCAGGTTCCGGGCGCGCTCGATTGGTTCCGGCTGTCGGCGAACGCCCCGCTGTCGTACCCGGCTTATGAGTGGCGCACCCGCGCAGCGCTCGTCGCTGGAGATTGGACGATGGTGCGCTGGTCGATCGAGCAGATGCCGGCTGCGCTACGCGCTCGGCCGGCGTGGGTTTATTGGCACGCGCGCGTGCTCAAGCAGGCGGGCGATACGGCCACCGCAAACGAAGCGTTCGAGCGCCTCGCGACGAATTTCGGCTTTTACGGTCAACTGGCCACAGAGGAATTGGGCCGCAAGATTACGGTGCCGCCAAAGACGGCCGTCACCGATGCCGAAGTCGTGGCCGCCGGGAAAACGCCGGGCTTGGAACTTGCACGGCGCTTTTACGCGCTGAATTTGCGCCTCGAGGGCAACCGCGAATGGAACTGGCCACTGCGCAACATGACGGATCGGCAACTGCTGGCGGTGGCCGAGTACGCGCGTCGCATCGAGCTTTACGACCGCACTGTGAACACGGCCGACCGCACGCAAAACGAACATGATTTTTCGCTGCGTTACCTGTCGCCGTTTCGCGATATCGTCGAGCGCGACGCACAGACCAACGGTCTCGATGTCGAATGGGCCTATGGGCTGATCCGCCAGGAATCGCGTTTTATCATCGACGCGCGCTCGGGCGTCGGCGCGGGCGGCCTGATGCAATTGATGCCGGGCACGGCGAAGATGGTCGCCAAAAAGATCGGCCTGGGTTCGGTTTCGCAGGCCCAGCTCAATAACATCGATACGAACATCTTGCTCGGCACGACCTATCTGTCGATGATCTACAATCAGTTCGACGGTTCCGCCGTGCTGGCGACGGCCGGCTATAACGCGGGGCCGGGGCGCCCGCGGCAATGGCGAGCGGTATTGCCGCGCGCAGTCGAAGGCGCTGTTTTTGCGGAGACGATTCCGTTTAACGAAACGCGCGATTACGTCAAAAACGTGCTGTCGAATACGGTCTACTACGCGGTGCTGTTCGAAGGTCGCCCGCAATCGCTGAAGGCCAGGCTCGGCGCCATCCTGCCTGAATGACGCCTTCGGCTCGGGCCGCGTGTTTCACCGGTGCGGCGGCCGCTTGCAGGGAGTCGAAGATGCGACATCAATCGGTAGCATTGATCGGCGGTTCCGGCTTTATCGGGTCTCATCTGGCCAACCTGCTCGTGGCCGCGGGCAAGAGCGTGCGCGTCGCGACGCGGCGGCGCCAGAATGCGAACCATCTCACGCTGCTGCCGCTCGACGTGAGCGAAACCGATGTCTTCGACCCGGTGGCGCTCGCACGTTTTGTCGAAGGCGCCGATGCCGTCATCAACCTGGTTGGCACGCTGCATGGCCGGCGCGGCAGCCCGTACGGCCCCGAGTTCGCAAAGCTGCATGTCGAGTTGCCGACGCGAATTGCCGCTGCTTGCGAAGGCAAGGGGGTGCATCGGCTCATTCATCTGAGCGCACTGAATGCGGACCCGCGCGGACCGAGCATGTATCTGCGCTCGAAGGGTGACGGCGAAAAAGCGGTGCTGGCCGCCTCGCGTTTGGCGACGACGGTTTTTCGTCCGTCGGTCGTCTTCGGCCCGGAAGACCGTTTCCTCAATACGTTTGCAGTGCTGCAGCGCCTTTTCCCGGTTATACCGCTTGCGAAGCCTGACGCGAAGTTTCAGCCCATTTTCGTCGGCGATGTCGCGAAGGCGATCGTCAACGCGCTCGATCTCGATGCCGCCACCGGGCGCGCTTACGAGCTTGGTGGCCCGACGGTTTATACGCTCGAGGCGCTCGTCAGATTCTGCGGAGAGGCCATCGGCCGTCACGCGCGCATCGTGCGTCTGCCGGATGCCCTTGCCTATATGCAGGCCATGACGTTCGAGATGATGCCGGGCGCACCCGTGATCACGCGCGACAATCTCGATTCGATGTCGCAGGATGCGGTGTTGACGGGGCCGCTTGCGCCCGAGCTCGACATCGATCCGATCAGCATCGAGGCCAGCGCCCCCGCGTATCTGGGCACGGCCTCGTTGCGCTCGCGTTTCAGCGTGTTTCGCACGACCGCGGGACGTTAGCGTCGTATCCTGAGGCCTGCTGCGGTCTGCGGCACCGCCGCGGTTTTATTCGTTTGTACCACTGACTATTAATTGATTGGATTGCCTCGACAACATGAAACTCGTAATCGGTGACAAAAACTATTCTTCGTGGTCGATGCGGCCGTGGGTGATGATGCGCCACGCCGGCATTGCATTTGACGAAATTGCAATCGAACTGGGCGAGCCTGGCACGGAAGCTCGCATTCTCGAACACTCCCCGTCGGGCAAAGTGCCTTGTCTCGTGACCGATGACGGTCAATCGATCTGGGAATCGCTTGCGATTCTCGAGACGATCGCCGAGCGCTATCCGAACACGCCGCTGTGGCCGCGCGACGCGGCAGCGCGCGCGCATGCCCGCGCGGTGGCATGCGAGATGCATGGCGGCTTTGGCGAGGTGCGTTCGTCGATGTCGATGAATATTCGCGCCAAGCGCCCCGGCACCGTCACGGCCCCGGCGGTATTGAGCGAAATTGCGCGCATCGACGCGATCTGGCGCGAGTGTCTCGCGCGTCACGGCGGCCCATTCTTGTTCGGCGAATCGTTCGGCATCGCCGATGCAATGTATACGCCGGTGGTCATGCGTTTTAACACGTACGCGCCGAAGCTCAGCGATGCGGCAATGGGCTACGCCGAGCGGGTGACGGCGCTGCCGGCCGTGCGCGAATGGATCGAAGCCGCACTGCTCGAAACGCATCGGCTCGCGAAATACGAAGACGTTGCATGAAGATTTACGCCGTAGGCGGGGCGATTCGCGACGCGCTGCTGGGCATGCCGGTATCCGACCGCGATTACGTCGTGGTCGGCGCCACGCCCGAGCAAATGATCGCTCAGGGCTTTCGCCCCGTCGGCAAGGATTTCCCGGTGTTCCTGCATCCGTCGACACAGGAGGAATACGCGCTCGCGCGCACCGAGCGCAAGACTGCGGCCGGTTATCACGGCTTCCAGTTCTACTACGCGCCCGATGTGACGCTAAAAGAGGATCTCGCCCGCCGCGATCTGACGGTCAACGCAATGGCGCGCGAGTTGCGGCCCGATGGCGAACTGGACGGCCCAGTGATCGACCCCTTCGGTGGGCAACGGGACCTGCAGGCGAAGCGGTTTCGCCATGTCGGGCCCGCGTTTGGCGAAGACCCGGTGCGGATACTGCGTCTGGCACGCTTTGCCGCGCGCTTTGATGACTTCGAGGTCGCGCCGGAAACGCTCGAACTGATGAAGCAGATGGTTGCCGCGGGCGAGGTTGATGCGCTCGTGCCCGAGCGGGTCTGGCAGGAAATCTCGCGCGGTCTGATGGAGAAAAAACCGTCTCGGATGTTCACCGTGCTGCGCGAGTGCGGTGCGCTTGTCCGCGTGCTTCCCGAGGTCGATGCGTTGTTCGGCGTCGCGCAGCGAGCCGATTACCATCCCGAGGTCGATACCGGCGTGCACGTAATGATGGTCGTCGATCACGCCGCGTCGCGCGGTTATGCGCTCGCCGTGCGTTTCGCCGCGCTCACGCACGATCTGGGCAAGGCAACGACGCCGGCCGACGTGCTGCCTCGCCATATCGGTCACGAAACGCGCAGCGTCGATCTGCTCAAGCCGATGTGCGAGCGGCTGCGGGTGCCGAACGAATGTCGTGATCTGGCGCTGCTCGTCGCGCGCGAGCACGGCAATATTCATCGTTCGATGGAAATGGGGGCGGCGGCGCTCGTGCGCCTGCTCGAACGCGGCGATGCGCTGCGTAAGCCCGCGCGTTTCGCTGAGGCGTTGCAGGCATGCGAGTCCGACGCGCGCGGCCGGCTTGGCTTCGAGTTGCGCGAGTATCCCCAACCCGAACGGCTGCGTGTCGCATTGACCGCGGCGCGGGCTGTCGATGCCGGCGCCGTCGCGCAGGCATTCGCCGAGCAGCCCGACAAAATCAAAGATGCCGTGCACCGTGCCCGCGTGCAAGCGGTGGCCGCGGCACTTGGTCAGGACTCCGAAACAAATAAAACGAATCCCGACATGGGCACCGGCACCGGCTCGGGTTCATAAGGAGTGCGAACGATCGCCGCGCGCGAACACGTCGAGCGTTTTGTCGATGCCGCGCGAGAACGCAACGACTTTGAAAAGCTCGCCCATCTCAGCTTCCGATAACAGCTTTTGTACCGCGTTGGCAGCGGGCAGGTAGTGTGCGACATCGGCCGGATCGAGTTGTGCGAGCGCGTCCGTGATGCCGGCATTCATCAGAAAGCGGGCTTGCGACGTATAGCCGAGCAGATCGGCCCCCGTATCGACACCGGCCTCGGCCATCGCCGTGAATTCGACGTGAGCGGTAATGTCTTGCAGCCCCGGGTGGAAAAACGGATCGCCGTGCGCGTAGTGGCGGTAGTGGCACATCAGCGTGCCTTCGGCGCGATGCGGATGGTAATACTCGTGGCGCGGAAAGCCGTAGTCGACGAAAAACGCCGCACCGCGCTGCAGCAGCGTGCAGACCGTGCGCACGAAAGCCGCGGCGGCCGCGTGCGTTTCGGTGACATAGTCGATGTCGGCGGCTGCTTCGGTATCCATTGCAGCCAGTGCGGCGGCGTCGTATTCGGCAAGCGCCATGCCGTCGCTGCCCACGATGCGGTCCGCGAACGTCAGCGAACCATCGGCGGCCGTGGCCACACCGCGTTCGTGCCAG
Source organism: Trinickia sp. LjRoot230 (assembly GCF_964253315.1). Classification (NCBI taxonomy): domain Bacteria; kingdom Pseudomonadati; phylum Pseudomonadota; class Betaproteobacteria; order Burkholderiales; family Burkholderiaceae; genus Trinickia; species Trinickia sp. LjRoot230. Next base: position 3,994,755 of record NZ_CAXUQX020000001.1, on the reverse strand, counting down.
ACTCCTTGCGTGCGTGCAAATAGCTTGACCGGCATCGCGTCCAAGACTTCATTGCCGAGCGCGACGCCGGCGAATTGGTCGGGCAGCGCATCGAGCCAGCGTACGCGTTGCGCGAGCGGTCCCGCGAGCGCTTCGATGGTTTCGCGCTGACGTTCGCGCAGCTCGCCTGACAGTTCGACGATGGCGTAGCTGTCGAATTCGACACCGAGCGCGGCGAGCGCGGTCATGAGTCCGGCGGCCAGCCTGCCGGTGCCGGCCCCAAACTCGATCAGCGCGCGTGTGCCGCTCGCCGCCATGGCCTGGGCAATGGGGCGCGCCAGCGTCGCGGCGAACAGCGCGGAGAGTTCCGGCGCGGTGACGAAGTCGCTGCCGTCGTCTGCGCGCAGGCCGAATTTGCGCGCGCCGCCGCTGTAATAGCCGAGGCCCGGCGCGTAGAGCGCGCGTTCCATATAGCGATCGAACGGCAGCCAGCCGCCTGCTGCGGCAATTTCGTCGCGAACGAGCGCGACGAGCGCTTCGGAGGCGGCGAGCGCATCGGTCCCGGGAACGGGTAAACTGCGGGGTTCGTGAGCATTCTGATTCATCCCGGCATTGTAAATGAGCGCCTTTTCCGATTCACACGCCGGCGTTGGCGCCGCATCTGGCGGCCGCGTCGTGCTGATCACCGGCGCCGCCGGCCGGGTCGGCCGTGCATGTGCGCTGGGTTTCGCCGCACGCGGCTGGGACGTGGCCGTGCATTACAGCGCGTCGCACGCCGAGGCCGCTGCGATCGTCTTGCAGATCCGAGCGCTTGGCCGGCGAGCTTGCGCGTTGCATGCCGATCTGGCCGTCGAAACAGACACCGCGCAGCTCGTGGCGGCCTGCACGGCTGCGTTGGGCCGCCCGCACTGCGTCGTCAACCAAGCGTCGCTGATCGCGGAAGATACGGCGTATGAGGTCGGTTACGACACGCTTTTGCATTCGATGTCGATCAATCTGGCCGCGCCCCTCGTGTTGGCGCGCGCGCTTTATCAAGCCACGCCGGAGGGTGCTCGCGACGACGAATCTCAGCGTGCCGTCGTCGTGAACATGCTGGCGCAGAAGCTTTACAACCCGAGTCCCGATCATTTGTCGTACACGTTGTCGAAGGCGGCACTGCAAACAGCGACGATAGCGCTCGCGCAGGCGCTGGCTCCTAAGGTGCGGGTCGTGGGGCTGGCTTCGGGCCTGACGCTGCAGTCGGCCGATGGTACGCCCGACGATGTTGCCGCCCGACCTGAAGCATCGCGGCTCGAAGATGTCGTTGCGGCGGCTTGCTATCTCGCCGACGCGCGCAGCGTGACCGGCACGACGCTGATCGTGGACGGCGGCCGGCATCTGGTGCCGCTGAGTTGACGTCGCCGCTGCGCACTTTTGAACTGGAACGATTATGGCTGCCGCTTTGTTGCATCCTCGCCTTGCCGATTGCCGCAAGCTTTTTCTGCGCAATTACGAGGTTTTCATCAATATCGGTGTGCACGAGTTCGAAAAGCGTGGCGAGCAGCGGGTGATCATCAACGTCGAGCTGTTCGTGCCGCTTGCGAATTCGACGCCCGTCGACGACAAATTGCGCGAAGTGCTCGATTACGACTTCATGCGCTCGACGATCGCCGATCGGATGAACCAAGGGCATGTCCATCTGCAAGAAACGCTGTGTGACGATATTTCGAAGACGATGCTTGCGCATCCGCTCGTGCGGGCGGTGCGGGTATCGACCGAAAAGCCGGACGCTTATCCAGACTGCGACGCCGTTGGGGTCGAAGTCTTTCGTATCAAAGAGGAATCAGCATGAATGCGCCAGAAACCGCAGCGAATGTGAATGCGGATGCGGGCACCGACCGACGCGTACACAACGAGCCACAGGCGCTGACGCGTCGCGAACAGAAGCAAGCCTACGAGAACAACAAGCTTTTCAAGCGGCTCGCGCGCCTTGTCGGCCAGGCTATCGGCGACTTCGGCATGATCGAAAACGGCGACAAGGTGATGGTCTGCATGTCCGGCGGCAAAGACAGCTATGCGATGCTCGACATCTTGCTGCGTTTGCGCGAGCGTGCGCCGATCGAGTTCGATATCGTCGCGGTCAATCTCGATCAGAAGCAGCCGGGTTTTCCCGAGCATGTGTTGCCCGACTATCTGAGAAGCCTCAACGTCCCGTTCCACATCGAGAATCAGGACACATACAGCATCGTCAAGCGGCTCGTGCCCGAAGGGAAGACCACCTGCTCGCTGTGCTCGCGGCTGCGGCGCGGCATTCTTTACCGCGTGGCGGACGAACTCGGTGCGACGAAGATCGCGCTCGGCCATCATCGCGACGACATCTTGCAGACGTTGCTGCTCAATCTGTTTTACGGCGGCAAGCTCAAGGGCATGCCACCGAAGCTGCAATCGGACGACGGCAAGCACATCGTGATTCGCCCGCTCGCGTACGTGAAGGAGGTCGATCTCGAGAAATATGCGGCATTGCGTGCGTTTCCAATCATTCCATGCAACCTCTGCGGTAGCCAGCCGAATCTGAAACGTGCGGAAATGAAGGCATTGATTCGCGATTGGGATAAGCGCTTTCCGGGGCGTGTCGACAACATGTTCAGTGCGTTAGCGAACGTGGTGCCGTCGCACTTGATGGACGCAAAACTGTTTCCGTTTGCGGGCCTGCGCGCGACCGGCAATGCTGATCCGCTCGGCGATATCGCATTCGACGACGACCCGTGCACGAGTAACGATGCGGCTGATACATCCGGTGGGTCAGATCGCGCCGGCATGCAGCGGATTTCGTTTGCTCAATTCGACGATCTTTGAGTGTGTATAGATCATAAATAGCGCGATGTTAGAATCGCGCACTTAATACCGACATTCGGCCGATGCAATGAATATCGTCATTCTCGCTGCAGGCGCCGGCAAGCGCATGCGTTCGGCGTTGCCGAAAGTGCTTCATCCCCTTGCAGGCCGGCCGCTGCTTTCGCATGTCATCGATACGGCGCGCGCGCTGAGCCCTGCGCGCATCGTCGTCGTTATCGGCCATGGCGGCGAGGCCGTGCAACAGGCCGTTGCTGCGCCGGACGTGCAATTTGCGGTGCAAAGCGAGCAACTCGGCACCGGTCATGCCGTCCAGCAGGCGCTGCCGTTGCTCGATCCCGCGCAACCGACGCTCGTGCTTTACGGCGACGTGCCGCTGACCAAAGCCTCGACGCTCAAGCGGCTTGTCGATTCCGCGGTCGACGGCCGTTACGCGTTGTTGACCGTGATGCTCGACGATCCGCACGGCTACGGGCGCATCGTGCGCGACCCAGCTGGCTACGTCGTGCGCATCGTCGAACAGAAGGACGCCACGCTCGAGGAGCTGCGCATTGCCGAAGTGAATACGGGCATCGTCGTCGCGCCAACCGCGCAGCTTGCGATGTGGCTCGGTTCGCTGAGAAACGATAACGCGCAGGGTGAGTTTTACCTGACCGATGTCGTCGAGCGCGCGATCGAAGCCGGCTTCGACATCGTCACCACGCAGCCTGACGAAGTGTGGGAAACGCTAGGCGTGAACAGCAAGGCGCAATTGGCCGAACTCGAACGCATCCACCAGCGCAATATCGCCGACGCGCTGTTGCAAGCGGGCGTCACGCTTGCCGATCCGGCGCGGCTCGACGTTCGCGGCGCGCTCTCGTGTGGCACCGATGTTTCGATCGACATCAACTGCGTATTCGAAGGACGCGTGACGCTTGGCGACGGCGTGTCGGTCGGCGCGCATTGCGTGCTGCGTGACGCGACGATCGGCGCCGGCACCCGTATCGAGCCGTTCACGCATATCGACGGCGCCATCGTTGGCGAGCGCGTCGCGCTGGGTCCGTATGCGCGTTTGCGGCCTGGTGCTGCGCTTGCCGACGACGTCCATATCGGCAACTTCGTCGAAGTGAAGAATGCCGTGCTCGGACAGGGTTCGAAGGCGAATCACCTGAGTTATGTCGGTGACGCCGATGTTGGTGCACGCGTGAATATCGGTGCCGGCACGATCACCTGCAATTACGACGGTGCCAATAAGCATCGCACCGTGATCGAAGATGACGTGTTCGTCGGCTCGGACACGCAACTCGTGGCGCCGGTACGCATAGGGCGCGGTGTCACGATTGCGGCCGGCACGACAGTATGGAAAGACGTACCCGAGCATACGCTTGTGCTGAACGAGAAGACGCAGCGAACACGAACCGATTACGTGCGTCCTGTGAAGAAGAAAGGTTGACGCGGCCTTTCGAATAGAAGCATAGAAGCCATCATCGGCGGAGGATCGAACCCATGTGCGGCATAGTCGGCGCGGTTGCGCAACGTAATATCGTCTCTGTTCTTATCGAAGGGCTTCGCCGCCTCGAGTATCGCGGCTATGACTCGTGCGGGGTGGCCGTGCTGAACGGCGGCGGCGAGCCGCGCCGTGCGCGCAGCGTGTCGCGTGTGGCCGATCTCGATGCACAGGTGAACGGCGGGCGCCTTGAGGGGCCGACCGGGATTGCTCATACGCGTTGGGCGACGCACGGGGCACCTGTTACCGATAACGCGCATCCGATTTTCTCGCGCGATGCCATCGCACTCGTGCATAACGGCATTATCGAGAATTACGAGCAATTGCGCGACATGCTGCGCGGCAGGGGTTACGAGTTTGTTTCGCAGACCGATACCGAAGTCATTGCGCATTTGATTCACAGCCTTTATCGCGACAGTTTGTATGAGGCAGTGCGCGAGGCCGTGAAGCAATTGCATGGCGCTTATGCGATTGCGGTCGTGCATAAAGCCGAGCCGCATACGGTGGTGGGGGCGCGGCAGGGCTCACCGCTCGTCGTTGGATTGGGCGAGGGCGAGAACTTCTTGGCGTCCGACGCATTGGCGCTTGCGGGCAGCACCGAACGATTCATGTTCCTTGAAGAGGGCGATGTTTGCGAATTGACGCTCGATGGCGTGCGAATCAACGACCGCGAAGGGCATAGCGTTGCGCGCGAAGTGCGGACGGTGCAGTCATATGGCGGCGCAGTGGAGCTCGGGCCATATCGGCATTTCATGCAAAAGGAAATCTTCGAACAGCCTCGTGCGATTTCCGACACGTTACCGCAGGGTGACAGCTTCGATTCGTCGCTGTTTGGCGAGGCCGCCGAGACAGCGTTTCGTGAAATCGACAGCTTGTTGATTCTCGCTTGCGGCACGAGTTATTACTCGGGGTTGACGGCGAAGTATTGGCTCGAATCGATTGCAAAAATTCCGACGCAGGTCGAGATTGCGAGCGAGTATCGTTATCGCGAGTCGGTGCCGAACCCCAAGGCATTGGTCGTGGTCATTTCCCAGTCGGGCGAGACGGCCGATACGCTGGCGGCATTGAAGCATGCCGAGGCGTTGGGGCATCGACATACGCTTGCGATTTGCAACGTTTCGACGAGCGCGATGGTGCGCTTGACGAAGATGGCGTTCTTGACGCGGGCGGGCCGTGAGATTGGTGTCGCGTCGACGAAAGCATTCACGACGCAGCTGGTTGCGCTTTTTGTGCTGGCGGTGACGCTTGGCAAGCAGCGCGGGCATGTGTCGGCTGAGCTTGAAGCGGAGTATGTGAAGCGCTTGCGGCATTTGCCTGCGGCGTTAAATAGCGTGCTCGCATTGGAGCCGCAAATCATTGCGTGGTCGGAGGAGTTCTCGCGCAAGGAGAATGCACTTTTCCTTGGGCGCGGAATGCATTATCCGATTGCGCTGGAAGGCGCATTGAAGCTCAAGGAGATTTCGTATATTCACGCGGAGGCTTACCCGGCAGGGGAGCTAAAGCACGGCCCGCTCGCGTTGGTGACCGAGGCGATGCCTGTGGTGACGGTGGCGCCGAACGACACGTTGCTCGAGAAGCTGAAGTCGAATATTCAGGAAGTGCGGGCGCGAGGGGGGCAACTGTATGTGTTTGCCGATGCGGATACGCGGATCGTGAATGATGAAGGCATTCACGTGATTAGGATGCCTGAGCATTATGGAATGCTCTCGCCGATTCTTCATGTGGTGCCGCTGCAGATGTTGGCATATCACACGGCTTGTGCGCGTGGGACTGATGTCGATAAGCCAAGGAACTTGGCGAAGTCGGTGACGGTGGAGTGAGGGGGGCGGGCGAAGTTATCGCCCTCTCGCATGCGCTCGACACCCGCTGAAAATTTCACCGGACTGATTACGTTGTTACGTTGTTAGGGAGCCAAGCGCTTGTGATGCTATGAGCTTCGGCAACGGGTTACATTTGCATTGGCATAGGTCGTTTTCGAGAGCGACTTGCTTGCCCATGACGGTCATCGTGCGTGAGGAGCCGTCACTAATGATGACGCCCTCTGTCCCGCACGCGGGACACTGCACGGGAGCGCCGAGATAAGCTAATGGCTGGCCTTGTAACGACGAATTTCCAATACCGTCCGTGACGACGCCGTTGCGGTCAGTTTTGTCTCCCTTGCGAATGAATCGGCGGCTCATGAGGCGAGTCCTTCCGTCTGTCCCGGAGGGGACATGCAAGCGCGCTCGACGTCGTCAGGCCATACGGGCTCGCGGCAAGTCAACTGCGCGAGGTGATATGCGAGCGCGAGAATGAATGTCGGTATCGCTGCGACGATGCCAAGCAACGTTAGAAAACCGTTTCTCGAACTTAACATGTCCCACAAACCTTCGAACTGCAGTTTCAAAGAGTTTCGAAAGGACACTTTTGTCGATAGGAACTCGGCTACCGGTGGCAACGAAGCAGGGCCGTCCTCCATGAACCGCCGGTAATACTCGAAGTCCTCATAAAGCGCGGCCATGACCTGCCTACCGAACTCACCTTGTTCCGAAGAGGCGAGTACTACCCGCTTGCCGATCGGGACGCTGTCGGCGACTCGCCCCTGCTCATCAAGGACGAGGCAGCGAACAACGCGAGGTGCAGTCGACGTCAGGCCGGCTTTGGGCTGCCGTTCGACATAAAGGAAAGCGTCGTCCCACGGTACGGAAACAACACCACCAGGGCCGTTGTGGCGAAATGCATAAATCGTTCGGTCGCTGCGGTTGAACCGAATCGGCCTGCGAGTGTAGTTGAAACAGTCGCCCAATAGAGAGCGGACAGACAACGTAAAAACGCCAAACGCTGCTAGCGCAAGGAAGCCGAACCCCCAATGAGCCGCGTTTGCATCTCCCTTTTGCTGTATTGCAGGAAAGACGTTGACCGCCATCCAAGAGAGCATCGCCGTCAAACACAGCGCTCCTATACCGGCAGTGAAGAATGCGAGCACCCCCCGGCCTTTCTCGCGATAGAGGCCGTCACACACCTCAAGGTAGCTGTCGGTGGCCTTAAAGACGGTGCCGCTGCTCTTCGCGGTTTCGGCGCACGGTTTTCTTTGCGGCAAGCGAGCTGACACCTCAGCTTCGGTTACGGACCGATTCGCGCGACGCCAGATTCCGTTCGAAATCATGCTTGCCCCTGGTCACGAAATGATAGATCCAAGCGCCTTTCGGTCCTCCGCCAGCGTCTGAAACCGCTCCTTCGCCTCCTTTATCCCGAAGTAGCATTGCTCCAGCCAATCATTGATTTCTCGTTCCTTGAAGTAGTTAACCACCGCACCAAGTATCGCGGCGATCACAAGAAGCGGAAGCGCGAGTACGGGACCACTGAAAGCAACCCATACCAGCGCGACGCTGACCACTGCAGACCCACTATAGAGAATTGCTAGCAAGTAATTTCCATGTTTGCCCTCGTCCCAAGCGTGATAACCGTCGATGGCTGACGAAACTAGCCCGACCACCGCGCCGCCGAGCATCCCTACAATTTCCATAATTCTGCCGAGCTTGAGCCAGCGAGCTCCGACTTTGGCCCCGGACTTCTCGAACGATTCTATCGCCGCATGTCCATACTGCGCGACACTAGCCACGAGCCCAGCCACCGCATTGTCGAACTTGATGGCATTCTCCGTTGCGTTGAACCGGTTCGACTTCCTCAGCTCTTCCCGCGCCAACCGCAGATTGATCGCATTAAAAATCGCCCCGATGCCCGCAAATGCCGGTTCACCTTTGGCCATCAGCCGAAACTTCGGCATGTAGATATTTTCAACGACATCCGGCGTCAGCATCGACGCGGCCATTTGCTTGGACACGCTAGGCGTGCCCTTGACGCTGGACAGCGCCGCCGCTTCCTGCTCAGCGCTTTGAACGGGTATGAACTGCTTGACCTTCACCTCCCAATCCTTGTCACCCGCAGGCGCCGCCTTCTCGCGCAGCTTCGTTTGCAAATCCCGCACATCGATTTGTTGCCGTCCCGGCATCATCTCTTGCATCTGCCGCGCGACGTAGTTCACCCACTGATCGGGCGAACCCCATAGCGCTTTGAACTCGAACAGCTTTTTCGTGCGCATGCACATCGTCGCGTAGATTATTTTGGCGACCGTTGCGTCCACGCCAGCGCTCACCGCTTCGACAATCGGGCCGCCCGCCTGTTGCAGAAGACGAGCGACCGAGCCGGCGAGGGCGCCTGACAAGCGAGGGTCCGCCTGTTTCGCAACGTCCTCGATTTGGCTATACGACTCGATGAGTTTTGCCACCGACTCGCGCATCTCGATGTACGGATAGCTCGACGCTTGCTTGACCTTCTCGGCCAGAACGGGATGGTTCAGCACGAGCGCGCGCAGCAGCGGGTTGCGCGTATCCGAAACATCGCCCTTTGCCCATTTGACGAGCACATCGACCGTTTCCTTGCGGTCCGCCGCGCCTTCGATGCAACCGGTGAACGCGTTCGTGTAGTTGACGCCGCTGCGGCAGTTGCCCTGTTCGTAGTCGAATTGAAAGACATTCAGCAACGCAGGACTCGTCAACCAGGCCTGATGGTCCTGCGATAGAGGCACGAGCGTGCTCGCCTGCTCGTGCTTGAGCACCTCGGCCATGCGCTCTTTGAAGTCGACGATGGCCTGCTGCCGATAATGCGTCGTGTACGGCTTCCACGCTTCGGGACCCGCGCTGACGAGGTCCGCTTGCTTCATTGCCTCGATGCTTTTGAGTTGCTTGTCGAGCAGCTTGCCGCCGTCGAATATCGCACTGGCGCCCAGCCCTTGGTACGTGTTGGCCTGCATCAACCGAGCGCCACTTTCCGCGTCCTCCTTCGCCGACGCAATCACAGCGTCGTGCAGCGCATCGATGGCGCTCGTGGCCCAGATACCGTGTTCGTACGGTTCAAGCGTGGCGCCGAACGCGAGCCGCTGCTCGAAGTTCAGCTCTTGCGTGATGCCGACCGGATCCCACAGCGCGAAGATGAGCCCCTTGTCAGGTGTAATGGAGTCCATCGCCTGCTTCAGCGCGGGCCCTTGCCCGGTGCGATGGTGGTATGTGAAGCAAGCGTTTGACAAAGCCTCGGGCGGGCTGCCTTTGTATTCGCTGAGCAGGTCCGCGACGTGTGTCACGGTCTCCGTGTGAGGCTGCTGCGTGCTGCCGTTGAGCCATCCCGCCGCGTCGAATGTTTGCATTCGCTTGTCGCGGCAGCCCATGAAATTGGTCGCGTATAGGTCGCGCACCTGCTTAGTCCAGCGTTCCTCGCTGAAAGCCAAGTAGACCACGCCCGCCCTTTGCGCATCCTCGATGGTGATGCACTGAGCGAGTTGAGCATGCTCGGGCTGATGACAGTTGAAGGGCCGCTCGACGCTGCGGTCGATATTCATCTCTATCGGGTACTCATACAGGTAGCCCTCGGCGGTCACCGCATAGGCCTGCCATCGTCCGGTCTTCGGGTAGAACACGTACACGTAACCGTAGCGCAGCGTGCGCAACGTGTATTTCGCCTTTCTCAGTGCGATATCCGTTACGCCGTCGCCGAACGTACCGCCCATCAGCCTCATCGCACCGGACGAACCATGGGCGTTCGTATCGGCGAAGGCGGAGTATCGGGCCGGCAGAATCGGCAACCCCTTTTTCTGGCACATTGAGCACTGGTTCCCGGTGCGCGTGCTCATCTGCATTACCGTGCGATTGAGCTCGGCCATGTCAGAGAAGTCGAAATCGAGATTCGTGGTCATGCGTTTACCTCGTTAATGTCCTTGTGCGCCGGGTGGCATGCTACTGGTATTGGGCGCTTTCTCGCGCTATCGCCGTCCACTCGTGTACATCCCAATTCTGGACCGCAGCCATGTACGACGTTTTCCCTCGCATCGTGAGCACAGCCTGAACGCGTGGATGACGGTCGAAGTAGGGCGATGTTTTTACCCCATGGACGGCAAACCCGACCAAGTCATTCCCTTCGAGACCATAGGCTTCCCCTCTTGCTAGATGCGCCTCGACCCATCGAGGCGTGTCCGCTTTCAGCGCGAACGAGCGCACACGCAGTATCGACAACACGCGCTCGACCAATTCGATACGCGTGATTTGGCCGTATTGGTTCTGACTGACCGCCAAGCCTTCGTTCTGGGTTTCGGCCCCCTTGACGGTTACCCATTCGCCGCCGCCGTCGAGATAAGTCCACCGAGCTGCAGGCCCCATCAGCGCACCCAGTTGTTCGGGTTTCAGTATCCATTGCAGATGCGCAAACACGCGTGGGTCGTAGAAGCGGAAGATTGCAGTCCCTTCCGTTGGCTTCGGCAATACCAGGCGCTCAGCAAGATGCCGCTGCAGCCGATGGCCTGCTTTGTCACATTCGAGAATGGCGCAGATGACCGGCGGCGCACCTGACGCATGGCGTTGCTCGGCCTGCCCGCGCAATGCCGGCAATTGCTCGCCGGGATGCTCGGCGCAATAGAGCACCGGCACCGCCCCTGCCAATTCGGGCCGCGCTTCGGGAACGAGCTCACCGACCTCATAGACCGGCGGCACATTGGAAAGCTCGAGCTTGCCATTGAGGGGCTCGACGATAACGTAGTGAATCATGCGTGGCCTATACGAGTGGCGTGCCAGACTGTGCAGCGGCCCCCAGTTGCTGGGCACACGATTTGGCTGCTGCAAGTTGCGCCGAAGCATGCTCACTCGCCGCCTCATCGACCACGAACTGTGCACCCTTGACCTCGACCCTCCCGGGCGCGTGCACGTAGATATTTCCACCGGCGAGCCGGATAATCGCGCCGCCCGCCTTGAGCGTGATTTCCTTTTGCGCCGCCACGTCAACAGCGTCAGCCGTGGAGACAATCTTGACGGTCTTGTCAGCCGTTATTTCGATGTTGTTCGACTGCGCCTGCAATTCGACTTTGCCTCTGCCTGCGAACAAATTGATGCCGCCGTTCTGTACAAAAAAGCTGAGCTTCTCGCCCACGCTCGCAATCCATGACTTCGCGGCCGAGAGATAGGTGCTCGAACCACTGACGAGATTGACATGTTCGGAGGCCGCCGCATGCAGCGAGTGCTGCGTCGACAAACCGATGCCAGCCGGGCTTGCGAGCAGCATGATCGGCTGCGCAAACGCGTTGGCACGCCCATTGCCGCCGCCGGCGGTGCGGCCGCCGTTCACGCTGCCGTGCACTTCGCTTTGCGCGGACAACGCAAAATCGTTGATCGCGCGTTGGGCCTCGTCGAGCCCCTGCGCGGTGCCATCTGCCGCGGCCAGCGAGCGTCGCTGAATGACGTCGCCCGAATCGATCAGATGCCGAACCGCCTCTTTGACATCCAGCGGCTGATCCGACGTGCCGGCGCGCGCATAGGTCGAAACATAAAGCCCACGTGCTGCCCGCAACGTGCCCCATGCGTCGGTCTTCAAGTCGAAGCCCGTGCCGAGGTAATTCCCGCGCGTGCTGCCGCTGTGATCGATCAGATAGCCGATGTGCAGGTAGGAGTTGGCCGTCGAGCTATAAAGCTGGGCGCGATTCTGGCAAGTCGAGTCATCAAACATGAGCTGGCTAAAACCCGAACCGCCATACTCTTTCGACTTGAACCCGGACAGCAGGCCGTTCGTATGCCAATGCGGCGTATTGCCCCCATTGAAGAGGGCGCCTGTGACGATGGGTCTATCGCAATCCCCATCGACGTAGTCGATGGCGACCTCATGGCCCACCCGCGGCACGAATACGCCACCAAAGCCGCCACCCGCATTCGGCGAAACCACTCGCATCCAGCACGATGACGATTGATCATTAGTGCCGAGTCGGTCCCAATGCATCTGAACCTTCACGCGGTTCAACACGTCCGTATATATCTCTTCGTCCGCAGGTCCGACGACCGTCGCCGTCTGCATGTGCATAATCGGCTTCTTGTGTTCGAACGGGCTGCGATAGGGAACGCGTCGCCGTTGCGCTTCGATTTCCACTAGGTAGAAGCTTTCGCTGCCGCTTGGGTCCCTCGATGTGAACACCGTGTGCTGGTCTTTGTACTCGGCCCGCACGCGCGCCATTTGCTTTTGCAAGCTGTGGGCAAACGGGCGGGTGTTACCGAGCGGCAGATTGTTCTGGAGATGCCATCGCACAGCGATGGTCGCGAATTCCCGGTCTTCGTCGTTATCCGTTTCGTGCTCAGGATGGTTTTGCAGGCGGAACCATCGGCCGGCGTCCATGCAAAGCACGCTGCCCACGCCAAAGAATCGCTTGCTTCGAGCGTCGAGTTCTTCAATACGCAAGCGCACGGCATGCTCGCCACGGTCTTGGCGCTCCTGCGCCGGAGGGAAGCTGTAAGGCCCCGTGTACTCGTAAGTTCGCAGTTCATCGGGTATATCGCCGCGGTTGGCCTTCGATGCACCTGCTCGCTCCTTCGGCTGGGGCGGGCGCTTATAGTCGGGTGTGCGCGTCGAGTATCCGACGCTTTCTATGGAGCGCTCGCTGCCCCACTCCACTAGCGCATCGACCTCATCGCTTCTATCGCCGCGATAAAACGTGACGCTTCGCGTGTCGAGCGGCTTGCATCGATAGATGTCGTCGGTGATGACGACCGTATGTGATTTGCCGTCACCGGCCTGCTCGACGTAGGTGAACCAACCTTCGGATTCCATCAATCGATGGACGAAATTGTGGTCGGTTTCGTATTGCGTGCAGTAGGAATGCTTGGCACCACGGTCGGTGAGATCGAACCGATAGTGGCCTCTCGCCAGCGAATGACCATCGAATACCTGGGTCAGGATATTGGCGGTGGTGAGGTCCTGAAAGATTCGTGCGTCCTTGCGATGCCGCAGAAATCGCATCCATGACGAGAATGAAAGCTGGTAGTAGGTGAAGCCACCCTCGGAGCCGAGCCGTCGCGTTGCAAAAACGAAGCCGTGATAGGGAACAAAAGCGTCGTGGCGTTGGCGGACCCATAACGTGACGGGCTTCGCCATCAGTTTCTTCAATTCGATGGCGCGCTCACGCGACACCACATCGACCGTCAATTCGAAGTCCCGCCCGATACGAGACTCGCCGACAACTCGCTGCGGTAAGAGCACCTGCGCTCCCAAAGGAGACTCCAGTATCAGCGCTCTGTTTACCTGCTCGATGCCCGCGGCGATTGCGAGCGTATGAGCGAGCCTCCCCATATCGATTACCCCTCTTTCAATCGCGTCGGCGAATTAAAAGAGCGGCATCATAAGTTAAAAAATGGAGCAATTACAACGACGCGCTAATTTTAAGACTATCTCGCAATTCATTATGGATAAGTCGGGAATTTGTGCCGAAGAAAACGTTTCTATTTTCGAGATAGTGTCGATTGCAAGTAGCTTTTACGCAAACGAAATCGAGGGCAATCAATGGGGTTCGTGGCGAGTCCATTCGCTAAAGAGAGAGAAGCGATGAGAAAGTTGCGTAGATTTAGTCGTGGAGTCTAAGCGATACGATCGCCAGCATATTTATTATGCGAGTGTGAGCGTCGCTGCTAATCCGACCAGCTGCGCAGTCGGCCAAGGCATCATCACGAATAGCGCTCGCTAAGGCGTGAAGTTCATTTCTGTTCTCTTTACGGAAAAAGGGTGCGTCAAAGCGCTCAAAGCGAACCCGATACATCTCGGCGCGCTGTTGCTGCTCTTCCGACGTGCCCGGTGCGTGACGTATGGCGAAAAGGTGCATGCCAGAATTCGGGCCGCCCGGTGGCAATTGCCGGACCTGGTCGGCGATCTGCGGCGCGCTGAAGACCTGATACGCCTGCGGACTCATTTGTGGCATCTCGGGCCAACCGATTCTCGTCCTACCGGCGTTGGAAAAATCAATCCCGCTTTCGGCAACGCCCCGGCGGCGTCTAAGCTCGCTTAAAACTGCCAGGACGGTTTGGCCGGACGGATTGGTGGCAGTGCGATCGGGCGTCTTATCTGTGTCGACGCGGGCTTGATACGGATGCGCACCGCTAGACGGGCCTACGGCGCCTGGTCCAGTAACAGCCATGATCACCTCCGCAGAAAAGACTTGGATGCTCGAACACTGACATACACCAAAAGCATCACGCGCTTCACGGACGAAAGGCTGTCATCGCATCCGAATCGCGGTCGGATTCACAAATTGATTTTGTAGGCGGCTCAACGAAAGCGATCTATGAATTGCCTGTCGCAACCCGCCACCGCTCAGATCGTAGAAAAAACAACCGCTGCAGTATCCCCCACTTGCGTGAACGTGCGAACGAAGCGATAGACCTGGGTGCCGATTTGCATTTGGTTGAGGCCGGAATGCGTTAGCTCGAGCATGTCGTCGGCGAGCGATGTCGCAATCGTTCCGGATTTCTTCAACTCGTCGGGAAGGCCCGCCGGGTCGCCAATATAGACAGTGCAAATAGCGGCCGTGTGACGCATCATCACCACGCTCATCGCGCGGTCGAGGGACAGTTCAAGATATTCCGCCAGCGTCTGCAGTGATTCCGGCGCTTGCCCGTGGCCGCCCGGTAGGTGTTCGGTCAGTTTCGCCATCTCGAGTCTCCCCGTTTTGCTCTGCTTCCACTATACGAGCTTCCGGCTCGAAGCGACATGGCTTGCAGCGCCGCGTCGACTCTTCAAAAATCATAGGTGATGAACGAAATATTCATAATGACGCCACGGTATTCATCCATGACAAGGCGTCCCTGTACCAGCGACGGACGCCCGATGTCCTGATAGATGCGCCGAACGCGATTGCGGTGGTATCCAACGAGCAGTTCGCGCAGCAAAATGCATTGTGTATTGGCGGCCAGCCCCAGCGTTTCATGGATTCGCGGCAGCTCTAGCCAATGCGCAGCCGGACGGACATGGTGCGCATTGTGATACCCATAATTGAGAAAGAACCAATTGAGCCAGGCATGCTTTCGGCTGATCAGCGACGAATACGTATTCGATTGTTCATAGTGGCGATCGAGTTTTGGTGGCGGCGTGCCAGGCGGCAAAACATCGAACGTATGGTGAAAGCAGTCGTAAACACGCAACAGGTTCAACATGCCAAGCCACGCCAGAAAAACCCACGCAATGCTCATCGGCGCGACGCGCCAGAGAACGATATAGCATCCGGTGCGTGCGAGGAAAATCAATAAGATTCTTGCGCGCAGGTGCCCGAGGTTCGGCGATATAAATGGAATGGACAAGGAGCGAATACGACTGATTACGCTGAGCACCGGAATGTACAGGTATTCCATCGTGACGAGCAGCTTCTGCAATGGCAAAGGCAGCGAAATCACCCAGCGGGTAATCGAAAATCCATCGTAGCCGACTTTGACCCGGTGATGTTTGAAGTGCTGCTGCTTCAACCCTTCATAAGGGAAATAGCATCCAGCGCTGATCAACATCATCAGGCGTCCGAGCCAATCGTTGAGCCGTGCATGACGGAAGAACGTCTGATGCATGAGTTCGTGCGTCAGCAAAGCACTATAGGTGGTCGTATGCATCAACAAAAGCATGCCGATCAACGGCACCACCATACCGAGCTGCGTTACGCAATAGAGGCCGTATACGAAACCGATCAATGCATAGCCGACGACGAGGACGTCGATCGCTATGTGCAGCGCGGCAGTTCTAATGCGAACGAACGATAAAGCGTCCGTAACATCGCGTGGCGAGCGCTCGCCGCGATGCGGTGTATTGAGGCGGGTCACGACGTTCTCCCGAAGCACTGCGGTGCAACGGCAGGATTTCACCGCGCCTTCATTGTTGTCGCTCGCAAGCGCGTGAGTGATGCACATCCGCGTAGGCGGCAGCAAGCGCTGTTCGAATAAACTACGCTGCCACCACGACAGCGTTATTTGTCTAATTAATGCTGCGAATGCGTAATGTCATTTTCATTTTTTCACCGCCGTATCTAGTTGTGCGCGCAACTAAATACCAGGGCGCCTATGTATCCGACGAAACATCCGCCGGCCGACGGCGTTCACCGGCGGCGGCATCGGCTTTCGGTCGGCGAACAGCTCGCACCTTGCCGCTGTTGCCGCCGCCGCAAAAGAATTGATCGCCGCCGTCCGACTCGAGCCCTGACACAATCGTCCCTGCCGGCATCTCGAGTCGCTCGAGCACGTCGCCGGTTTCAGGATCGATCCGCATCAGCCCGCTTTCATCGCCTTCCCATGTGCCGTGCCACAGCGCGCCGTCGACCCAGGTGACGCCGGTCACGAAGCGATTCGATTGGATCGTGCGCAAAATCGCACCCGTTTCAGGGTCGATCTGATGGATCTTCTTCTCGCGATATTGCCCGACCCAAAGCGTGCCTTCGGCCCATGCCAGACCGGAGTCCGCTCCGCCGCCCGGGGCTGGGATCGTGGCCAGTACCCGACCCGTTGCCGGATCGATCTTCTGAATGCGGTCTTCCGCGATCTGAAAGAGGTATTGCCCATCGAATGCCGTTCCGGCGTGCGCCGGCACATCGATCGACTGCAGCGTCTGGCCGCTGGCCGGGTCCAATGCATTGAGCTTGTCCCCTGCGGCAAGCCAGACTCGCTGGCCGTCGTAAGTGACACCGTGCACCTCATCGACGCCTGGAAAGGGACCATATTCGCGGATGATTTCGGCTGCTGATCGTTTCATCGTTTCATCCTGTTTACCGGTTCGTTTTTGAGACCGTTTGGCGCTTGCATCCTAATCGCTTGGTAGCGGTGCTGGGAGTAACAATGCCGTCGTGAATCCGGGGGCGGGCGAAGTCGTCCAGCGGCGCGCCCGCCCTCGGCCGAACGACTGAATCTTGCCGGCCGCCGCAAGCGAATCGAGCGCGCGCTGGGCAGTGCGCTGACTCGCGCCCAATGCCAGCGAGAGCGCCGAACTGGACCACGCTTCGCCGTCGGAAAGAAAAGCCAGCACAGCCGCATACTTCTCTTCAAGAGGACGCGCCAGCACCGCCACGGCTTGCGCATGATGCGGCACGAGCGCAAACCCTGCCTGCGTGGCGCGCACGTCGGCCAGCATTCGCAGCGCGTGGCGAAGCCGTCCGAGTTCGACGCGCAACCGTGCACGATGAGATTCGTCGGCGGTCTTCGCGCGAAAAGCGGCAGCGACGAGCTCGGCTCTCGATACGTCCGCAGGCCACGCCTCGCCAAGCGCACGCGCCAGCGTGAACAGCACCGGGCGCTTCGCCAGCGAGATGATCGTGTCAGCATAGCGCACGACGTGACGGCAAGCATCCACGATCAGCGCCTTCGACGCGAGCAGCACTTCAACCTCGTCGAGCACGAGCGGTCGCTCTTCGCCATGCGTGATCAGGCGCGCAGCGGGTGCGTCGAGGACGTGAGCGGCGCTTTCTATTTCGGCCGTCAAGGCCGGAATACCGGCGTGAAATGCGGCGCGTTCGGCGCGAGCCAGCGAAGCGCGCGCGGCTCGGGCGCGAACATGGCGTATCGCGATTCCCGTGGCGAGCAACGCGTGCGCTGCCTGCGACGCGGGCGGAAGCCGTGCGGGGTCAAGCTCGGCAAGCATGCGTTCGGCTTCGTTCAGATGTCCGACCAAAAGCAGACGCCGAATCTGGAGATACCGCGCATGGGCGGCATTGACGCTATCGCCGTGCGTTTCGAGCGTCGCACGGGCTGCCTCGAGCGTCTTCTCCGGCCAGCCGAGGTCGCGCGAGACCAGCGCGATCTCGGCCTCGGCCACCACGCACCGCGCGCGTGCGACGGCCTCCTTGGGACCAAAGGCGCGCGCGGCCCGCTTGACCAGCGCTTTGGCATGCGTGAAGTCCCCGAGCTGAGCCATGGCAATGCCTCGCAGCGCGAGCGCGGGCGCGTCGTCGCGCAAGGCGACGCGGTTCAGCGCGCCAAGGGGGTCACCCGCCGCAAGCGCACGCGCTGCGGCCGTGATCAAAGAATCCATTTGAATGGCGCCACACTTCTCGCTCCCGTCGTCGATAGCGAGCGCTAATCTAGCACGGCGCGAGGCTGGCGCGCTGTATCGCCAACCAAGCAAAATGTGAGCGCGCCGTCGCCTGCCCGGCAGAGGTAGCGCCACGCAAGCCAACGGCGGAAGCATCCGCGACGTCTAACGAAACAAGCGATGCAGCCACGCTTAATGTGTGCCGCTGAGCGCTTGCCACCAGAACCTGCCGGTGCTCAAGTGCGGGTCTTGTATCGCGAGGTACGTGGTGCTCCACAATTGCGCCGCGTTGGCTTCCGTTGCGTCGGCGCTATGCGTGCCAAATGCCTCGCTCTGATAGTGGCCGTTCACATAAGACCACGTCCACATTTCCGAAGCGCGCATGTCCGCCGCATTGGCAATGACTTGCCACACTTGCAGACGAGCGTTGCTGAGCAACGTCCTCACGTTGGCGGGCAGGTCCTGCCGGGCCAATTGCCTATCGAGCCCTGCTATCCACATCGCCTGTTGCCACGACCAGACGACGGTGCCGTGATACGCGGCGTTGGTGAAGTTCGGCCATAACGACGTGCTGGCGTAAGCGGGGTTCGCGATCAACATGCCTGCGTCGGTAATGAGGCCGGTTGGGAAAGGCTGCACGGCTGACGTGACGACTCGCTCGAGAACATCAGTCGATGGCGTGCCGAACAACAATGCAAAGCCGCCGTCGGAATTCATGACGGGAATCGGCGTGCCGGATTCGTCGAGCGAGACGGCATAGAAAGACAGCGGTGCCGTGGGCGGCGTGCCGGCCGGTACGCCCGCTTGCGCGGCATAGGCGGACACTTGCGTGGCCGCTTGCGCCGGCGTGACGTTCACCGCGAACAGCGCCGGCGCGGCCGCTTCCCACACTGATGCCTGTTGCGCGGTATCGGAAAGCGCGCTGCGTTGATCGCCGCTCAGATACGGATCGAGTAGCCCGCTCGCAAGGAAGCGGCTCGTCGCGCGTAACGCCGCGGGCACCTGTACCGCATTGACGTCGTATGGGTAGACGCCGCCGGCGAGCCCGTTCGTGCTGTCGCGCCAGTTGCCGACGATTTCGCCGGCGCGCAGATGGATCAAATTCGACGCGATGCTTTGGGCAGAGAACGGGCGCGCGGTATTGGCCACCCGCAGCAGGTTGGTCACGAAGCGGCTGCCGTTGGTTTGCCCGCTGCCGTCGGTCTGCGCGAGGTAGGCGGCCGCGCGCGCCGCGCCGCGTGAATCGTCGATCAGCCATGCCGCCATGATCGGCGAGAGCAGGTAGTCCCCGTCGATCATCTTGTAGTCGTAGCTCGGCGTAGGATCATTGGGGCGGCCGTTCCTGCGGTTATCGATCAGCGCGAATTCGCCAATGCCCTCCTCGTGCGCGACCTTGCCGTCTGCCGACAATCGCGCCAGAACGGAGCTCAGGCCGGCCTCGATCGCTGTTGGCTGCAATACCGGCATCAACATCCGTACGGAGATGAGCGTGTCGCGTCCGAAATAGGTGTCGTACTGCCATGAACCGGCGAGCAGTTTGTCCTGATAGCTGAGAAACTCGACGATATTCTGGCTTTGCGTATCGGGATTCACCGACGTGTTGAACAGATTCGCGTGCGTGATCGGCGTCATCGGGGGCTCGCCGCTGACCGCCCGAATGCGCATATGCAAGGCGCTCGCTCCGGGCGCTGCATGAAGCGTGAATGTGCCGTTAGGCCCTGCGGTGACGGTGCCGCCGTCCGTCATCGTGAGTGTCAGCGCATAGCCCGGCGCGCCGTCCACGCGCACGTGCTGCCAGTTGATGGTATTGCCGAACACGGCGCTCAGCGGTTGAATCTCCGGCGGCACCGAGTTGCCGCCGTTGTAGTCGCGCAAAAAGCGCACGGAGCTCAACAGCGCTTGATGAATCGTCAACTGCGCGGCGTCGACGGAGACCTGCCCAGAAACGCCGTAGAGGTTGCGGCCTATCGCGTCCTGGCCCACCGCCGGCGAGAGCGGTGCATCGAGGGTCCAGTTCACGGCCTGCGCGGTATCGTCGAACCACAAGCCGGTGCCGCTGTTGCCTGCGGGGAAGATCACGAGCAGCCGCGGCTTGTTCGACGAGCGCATCAACAGATGCGCCGAGACATTACCTTGCCGATAAAACGCGTTGAGCTGGCCGCCGGCGTTCATTTGAAAGGCGAGCACATCGGAACTGCCAGTGGCAGCGTTACCGCTACCACTGTCGCCGCCTGAGCAACTCGCAAGCAAGCCAGTAAGCATCGTCAGCAAGCAAATGACGCGCGCACGAAACGTTGCATTCACGGATGCCTCCATGTCTCTTGTTGGTTTTTGAATGGCGAGCCTCTGGCCGCCAATGGCGATGCCGGCGATTGTGGCCGTCACGTAGCAAGACGAATGCCTCGGCGATGTGGAAGATAGAAAAAGGAGGTGAGGCCTGCGCGGCGCGTGCGATGAGAACAACGAGCGATTGATCAGCGCGCCGCCGCCGTTATTCGTTTTGGCTGGATCGTCAGGACACCTAACTACCGTTGCGGCTGCGGGCGATGCATAAACTGCAGGCGATATGTAGCGATAACCGATTGGGTGGGCAATTGACTATCGGCTTCCATTTAGCGAGTCGGGGACCGGCAATCCCTCTCACTCGCAAAATCCCTTGACATGCCGCCCCGCACAACGTACTGTGGGCGGCGAAGTCGTCTGGAAGCTCGATTGCTCATCATTAACCGCAATCTGCGGTATTCGTTGTTCTCTTTCTCCTAGATTCTTCGTCTGTGCTCCCGGTTGGGGGCCGTCTTTACTTGTCCTCAAGGGATCTCATGCAAACTGGTACTGTCAAGTGGTTCAACGATAGCAAGGGTTTTGGTTTCATCACGCCGGACGCCGGCGGCGAGGACCTGTTCGCCCACTTCTCGGAAATTCGTGGTGAAGGCTTCAAGACGCTCGCCGAAAACCAGAAGGTAAGCTTCGAAACCAAGCGCGGTCCGAAGGGCCTGCAGGCGTCGAACATCACGCCGCTGTAAGGCACCAAGCGTTACCCGGCAACACTGAATGTCAGCGTTGCCGGTTATTATTGATGTTGTATGTGCAGTGTTGTGTCGTTGTACATCGCACCCGCATTCGTGCCAGTCGCGCACGTTTCACGCCCCGCACAGCTTTCACGTCTTTCCGACGTGCAGACATGACGTGTGTCCATGAGGCCCCGCCTCCCCGTCGGTCCTGCGCATTGAGACAGCTCGACCGCTCAAGCTCGCTCGGAGCAAGTCGTGTAGCTCTACCCTCGCGGCGGGTGCCGCCTATCGCAGTGTTTTGGAGAACGATTTGGCAAAGGAAGAATTGCTCGAATTGGATGGCGTCGTGGATGAAGTCCTGCCCGATAGCCGCTATCGTGTCACGCTCGAAAACGGCGCAGTCGTCGGCGCTTATGCGTCGGGCCGTATGCGCAAGAACCACATCCGTATTCTCGCGGGCGATCGCGTGACGCTGGAATTGTCGGTCTATGACCTGACCAAGGGCCGTATCAACTTCCGTCATAAAGACGAACGCGGCAGCGCACCGGCTCGTCCGCGCAACGGCAATTTCAACCGTCGCTGATTTCCAGCGAGGCCAGTATCCGGTGCCTCGCCTGCTTGGGCTCGAAGCCCGTGCGAACGGATTCGAGCATGCGCACGCAAAGCCGCGTCGTCAGCTCGATGTCATCCATGTCTTGATTTCGGCACGTTAAGCGCCATCGATATCGCGCGCTGATTCGGCTGTCCGATCATTCGGACTCCTAACGGGAAGCTGCGCGATCGCGTCGCTGACGAGCCGGCAAAAGATATCGGGCGCTTCGAGCATCATCATGTGGCCGGCGCCCTTTTGAACGGTATCGTAACGCGTTGCCCGCCTCACCCACTGCGGCACATTCCATCCCGACGCCGAGCGTTCGCCGGCGATGAGCCCAATCGCTATCCCTGTATCGACCACGGCACGCACCGCTTTCAGATAACGCGCGTCCCCGGTCTCGGCGACGACAGCCTGCGCCATCGCACGGATCGTCTGCGCCGATTGATGGTGAAGCGTGGCTTCGGCCCATCGGAGCCGCTCGTCGCTGACTGCGATGGCGCTTTGCGCGAGCCATGCAGCCGGGTCCGCAATCATCCGCGCGTGCGTCTCGCGCCACGCGTCCTCGCTTAGCGAGGCGATGTGCTTACACCAGAACGCATCGTCCAGCGTGAAGTTGCCCTCGACGCTGATGAGCGCGCGCACGCGCTCCGGCGCTGCTGCGGCGACGAGCATCGCCACGGCGCCGCCCACGCTATGACCGAGCAGCACGCAAGGCTCGGCGACATGCTCGCGCAAATACTGAATGATCGATGCGGCTTGGCTGGCCAGCGTAATGCGTTCGTGCGGCGGGTGCGTTTTGTGCGCCAACTGACCATAGCCGATCAGATCGGGGGTATGAACGCGCGCGATGTCGATGTGCGCCGCGGGCGCGTAAAAATGCTGGGAGCCCATCAGGCCATGGATCATCACAAGCGGAACGGTTGTTTTCATCGCGTCATCAGAGAAGAGGGGCCTTTCAAGTAGCCCGCCAAATACCGGGTCACACGTTCGATCGCGTCGTTGCGCGCCGCTTGGTTCGTGCCTGTGATCGGCACGGTGCCCGTGCGAGGATTCGCAAACTCCGGGCGCGAACGGACCGGCAAATGCGGGAAATCGAAATCATGATACGCGTCCGCGTAGACGTGCAATTCGACCGGCGCGTTGCGCTCGCGTACCGTCTGCACGAACGCATCGCATGGCGCGGCTGGCGTCCATACGTCGCGCTCGCCAGTGAGAATGAGCAGCGGCACGCTCGTGGTCCACTGCGCGCTGTGCTGAGCCGTGCTGTTGCACCAGCCCGGATAGAAAGCGACGGCCGCGCGGAAGTCGGGAAGCGCACTGGCCTCGCTGCGGGCGGGGCTCGATGAAGCGATTGCGAACAGTACCGTGCCGCCGCCGTGCGACCATCCGATTAACGCCACCCGATCGGGTTCGACGTCGGCGCGGCGTTGCAGGAACCGCAACGCGCCGTAAGCGTCGAGCGCGCGTTCGACTTGCGGGCGCACCGGGCCGCCGCGCGCGCATTCGCTGGCTTGACCGCGAGTGGTGAAGCTGTCCGCGGCAAGCACGACATAACCCTGGCTCGTCAGCCGCTGCGCCCAGTCCGCTTCGCGCGACATGACCTTTCCCGAACGCGTCAGCAATCCGCTGCATCCGTGCATGAGAACAACGGCCGGATAGCGCGCGCCCGGCGCGTCATGTTGCGGAACATAGAGGTATCCATCGAGCATCACGGGCGGGCCCGATGCGCTTCGATCGAGCGACGCAAAGGTGACCTTCTCTTGCGCCAACGACATCGAGACGGCTACGGCGCAGGCCAATGCGATAACGACGCGACAAAGGAAGATGCGCATGGTTCAAGGGCGTGGGAAGTGGTTAGGAGCCGTGCATCAAGAAAGACAAAGCACCGGCAAATGATAGAAGATCGTCAATAGTGTGACGGCATGCAACGGCGCGCGACGCGTCGGGCGTGGTTTTATATAGCAGCTCAATCATCTTTCGTTCATGCTGTTGCGTCCCGACACAACCGGTAACGTGTCGGCCGGCAGTGCCTTCATAGAATCCTCTCACCGCAACTTGATTTAGGAGTATTCACATGAAGGCGAAGCGTTGGACTCTTTTGGCAGCAACGGGTGTGACGGTGCTTGCGTCGTCGATGGTTTTCGCTGCAGGTAGCGATACGGGCGCCGGCAGCAGCCTCGGTGGGACGAGCACGATGAGCACGACGGCAGGCAGTGGCAACGGCGGCACGAGTGGGGGTACGAGCGGTGCCGCTGGCTTGAATGCCGGGACCAGCACCAGCACCGGCACGAACGGCGCTGCAACCGCTGGAACCTCTGCCGGCGCAGGCACGGGTATCAGCGCTGGCGGCGCAAACGGCCTGAGTTCGAACGCGAACGCCGGCTCCAACTCCAGCGATAGCGACAAGGGCATGGCAAATGCCGACGGCAGCACGAGCACGCAGGCATCGAGCAAGACCGATGCGCGTGCGCATACGAAGCATCATCGCGTCGCAAAGCCGGCGACCGCACCGAGCGGTTCATGATTGATTGCCGTCTTCTGCGATAGTTCGGATTCCTGACTATAAGGACTCCTAATCGGCTCGGGCGAATAAGCGCACATCTTATTTGCCCGAGCCGTGCAAAACCAGTTTCTTCAATGCATCGAGGTCGCGTCGCACCCAAGCGGTATCCGCTTTGAATTTTTCATCGGACATGTCGGGCTGCCGAAAGAGCGTGAGCGTAACCTCGGCACCCGCGTCATTTTGAATGACCCGCATCGGGACGTAGATTTCTAGTCCATTTCCATTTCCGTTTCCGACTTCGACGTGGTGATCCATGACGCCGAATGCGTTGTGATCGGTGAAGCGAATTTTCACCGTGCCATCCGGGCCTTGTGCCTCCCAGTAGCCATCGTGTGGCACGAGCGCGGAATGCGCCAGGCCCGATGCCCATCGAGGAAACACTTCGGGACGCCAGATGGCCTCGTAGACCTCGCGCCACTCGCGCGCGATCGATACCGAAACGGTTCGGACTTCGAACATATGTCATACCTCCACGAGAAAACGGCGCGCGGTGCCGCCGTCAAGTACCGCGATGGTATCAGCGCTGCACGAGCGGCGGTTCCTCTGCGCTGACCTGGGGTGCGTTCATTGGTGCACTGCGCGAGCGTCCGGCTTCGGTTGATGGCAGAATCGGTGGGCCGCCCGGTACCGATCAACAACGAGGAGTTGGAATGAGTGCCTATATCATCGCCACGATTACACCGAAGCTCGAACATTTTGCCGACGTCGAGAAAGCACTGCGTCATATGGTCGAGGTGACGCGCAAGGAGCCCGGCAACCTGCGTTATGACCTTTTTCGCGAGGAAAAGGAGGGCCGTGCCTCGGCACTGCATCTGTATGAGATTTACGTCGACAGGGCCGCTTTCGATACGCATATCGCGAGCGCGCATTTCCAGGCATTTCGCAGCCAAATCGGAGATTGGGTAGCCGAGCCGCCGCAGGTGAGAGTGCTTCAAAAGATCGATGTGGCGCCGGAACGTTAAACGTGATCGATGCGGTGTGAATGGGCGCGGCACGCGAGCGTTTGATGATTGTCGTTGGCGGCGCCTATACCCGTATCGGTAGCGATAAATGCTTCGTACTGCTAATCAACGCAGTAACTCCTTCCCCGCCAGCGCGCCGAGCTTGCGCACACCGTCTTCGATCCACGCATTCCAGCTATGAGCCGCGGAAAGTCGCAAGCAGTCGCGAAACCGCCCGCTCGCTGAAAACACTTCGCCGGGCGCAAAGCAGATGCCGTTTCTAAGCGCCGCATCGAAAAGCGCCCGCGCTTCGAGCCGCTCGGGCAACTGAACCCACAGCGCGAAGCCGCCTTCGGGGCGGCTGATTTTCGTGCCGCGCGGAAAGCTCTCCTCAACGGCTCGCGTCATGCGCATCAAGTTGTCGCGAAAGATTCGACGAATGCGGCGCAGGTGCGTGTCGTAACTGCCCGACGCGAGAAATTCCGCCAGCGCCTGCTGTACGAGCACCGCGTTGGTCAGGCTGAAAGCGAGCTTGCGCTCGAGAATGCGCGGCAAATGTCTGCCCGCTGCAAGCCATCCCACTCGATACCCCGGTGCGAGGCTTTTCGAAAACGAGCTGCAGTAAACCGTATTGGCGCCGCCGTCGAAGGCAATAAAGGGCTTCGGCCGCTCGTCGCCGAAATAGACTTCGCCGTAAACGTCGTCCTCGATGAGCGGCACGTCGTGTCGGGCGAGCACCGCAAGAACGGCGCGCTTCTGCTCATCGGGCATCGTGGACCCAAGCGGGTTATTGAAGCTCGACGAAAACACGCAGGCTGCGACTGATTCGCGCTCGAGCAGCCGCTCGATCGTGCTCGGATCGACACCCGTCAACGGGTGGGTCGGCAGCTCGAAGGCCTTGAGGCCAAGGACTTCGAGGGTATGTAGGAGTCCGAAATAAGTTGGCGATTCGATCGCCACCGCGTCGCCGCGCTCGGTCAGCGACGACAACGCGAGCGTCAGTGCTTCGGTGCATCCGCAGGTGATTGCGATGTCATCGGGCGACAGTGCATGCTTGAAGCGCGAAGCCCGCTTTGCAATCTCGCGCCGCAAGGCCGGCTCGCCGCACGGCTCGGAATAGACGTTGTATTGCTGGCCTTTCGTGCGTGCGGCACGCGCAAGCATACGGTCCAAGCGGCCCGCTTGCAGCAACGCGGTGTCGGGCACCGCGCAGCCGAGCGGAACGAGCGCCGGATTGGCCGCATGCTCGAGCAACGTCGCCATCATGCCGCCGAGCGACACGGTCGTCGCCTTCGTCGGGGGACGCGAAATGGCCGGCAGCGCCAGCGAGCTTGCGTGCGTGTGGCTGACGTAAAAGCCCGACTGCGGTTTCGCGACGAGCACGCCGCGATCCTCGAGCAGCCGATACGCCTGCAACGCACTCGACAAGCTGATGCGGTGCTGCACGCTGATCTCACGCAGCGAAGGCACGCGCGTGCCAGGCACGAGGGTGCCGTTGTCGATGAGACCGGTGATGAAATCTGCGAGTGCTTCGTAGCGGTGTTGCGGCGGTGCGTTCACGGGCATAGAGCGATGGGCGCGTCAGGAGATCACGGTGATTATCGACGCATGTCCTGCCGTTCGACAAGAAATTGTTATGGTTGAAAACGTTGTTGACTGTGACTGTTATGGTCGATCCATGCCGGCTATGATCGGTTGTCGTCGCCGTTCATTCCGACCCGCATCGACAAGACAACCGGAGCACATCATGTCCCAGCAGCATGACAGCAACGCAGCAGCAGCCGCCGCCCGCACGCGTGGGCACGACGTCGTGAATTTGCGCGAGAAGCTGACACTGATCGGCGATCAATGGAAGCCGCGCGTCGTCGCACAGATGAACGACTACCAGTTCAAGCTCGTCAAGATCCAGGGGGATTTTGTCTGGCATAGCCACGCGGATACCGATGAGGCATTCTTTGTCCTTGATGGCGAGGTGCGCATCGATCTGCGCGACGAAGCCGTCGTGCTGCGTGCGGGCGAATGCTACGTCGTGCCACGCGGCGTGGAACACAAGCCGTTCGCCGAAAACGAAGCGAGTCTGATGCTGATCGAGCCCAAAGGCGTGCGCAATACGGGCGATGGGAAGCCAAGCGAGCGGACGCAACCGAACGATGTCTGGGTTTAGATAGCGCCGGTAACCGGGTTTCATGCACTGACGTTAGAGGAAGCTTGTCAGCGCGGACGGCGCTCCGTACACTCGCGCGTGATTTCAACAACCGGGCGCCAGGCGTCAAGCGGTGCGCCTCACCCGATAAAAAGGAGCGCAACGAGCATGGCCGATTCCTATTTCCCGCGCTGGCGCTTGGCGCCCCGCGCTGTCGAGGGCAGCGTGGTGGGCCCGGACGAACGGCTTGCATGGCCGCAGACGTTCGCCATGGGCGTGCAGCACGTCGTCGCCATGTTTGGCTCGACGGTACTCGCGCCGTTGCTGATGGGCTTCGACCCGAACCTGTGCATTCTGATGTCGGGCATCGGCACGCTGATCTTCTTTGTGCTCGTGGGCGGCCGGGTGCCCAGCTACCTCGGCTCGAGCTTTTCGTTCATTGGGCTCGTCATCGCCGTGACGGCCTACAGCGGCCACGGCCCGAACCCGAATATTGGCGTGGCGTTGGGCGGCATCATCGGTTGCGGCGTCCTCTATGTGTTGATCGGCCTCGTCGTCGCCGCCATCGGCACCCGATGGATCGAAACGCTGATGCCGCCGGTCGTGACCGGCTCGATTGTCGCGGTGATCGGGCTGAACCTCGCGCCGATCGCGGTCAAAGGCGTCAGCGCATCGAATTTCGATTCGGGGATGGCGCTGCTGACGGTGCTCAGCGTCGGCGTCATCGCCGTCTTTGCGCGCGGCGTGGTGCAGCGGCTGTTGATTCTGGTCGGCTTGCTCGTCGCCTATGCGATCTACGCCGTATTGACGAACGGCCTCGGGTTTGGCAAGCCGATTGACTTCTCGATCGTCGCCAATGCCGCTTGGTTCGGCATGCCGCACTTTCGCTCGGCCGTTTTCGATGCCCATGCCGTGTTGCTGATCGCGCCCGTGGCGGTCATCCTCGTCGCGGAAAACCTGGGCCATATCAAAGCGGTGAGTGCGATGACGGGGCGTAACCTCGACCGCTTCATCGGCCGCGCTTTTATCGGCGATGGCATCGCAACCGTCGTATCGGGCTTCGCCGGCGGCACGGGCGTCACGACCTACGCCGAAAACATCGGGGTGATGGCGGTCACCAAGATCTATTCGACGATCGTTTTCGTCATGGCGGCCGTGATTGCGATAGTGCTGGGCTTTTCGCCGAAGTTCGGTGCGCTGATCGAAACGATTCCCGGCCCGGTGCTCGGCGGCGTGTCGATCGTCGTATTCGGCCTGATTGCCGTGACGGGCGCGCGCATCTGGGTGGCCAACCGCGTCGATTTCACCGATAACCGAAACTTGATTGTGGCGGCGGTCACCCTCGTGCTGGGCGCCGGCGATTTCTCTCTCAAGTTTGGCGGCTTCGCGCTCGGCGGTATCGGCACGGCCACCTTCGGCGCCATTATTCTCTACGCATTGTTGCGACGCGAAGCGGTGCCCGGTCCGGTGCTGTAAAGACGCGCGGGGTCTGCATGATTATGGCGAAAGTGCACTAAAACGGTGCGCCTGGGCCAACGGCGAAAAGCGGAGTGGCACGCTCCAGCAGCGCAAGATCAGCCCGGGGGCGCGTGCGCGGCATCGAGCACGGAGCTTGCTTAAAGGGCGGCGGCACGATCAAAAAAATGATTCCGAGGAGCCGTTGTCCCATGAACCCGTTTGCTTTTGTTGTTAGTCGAAACATCCGCCGGAG
Source organism: Trinickia sp. LjRoot230 (assembly GCF_964253315.1). NCBI lineage: Bacteria > Pseudomonadati > Pseudomonadota > Betaproteobacteria > Burkholderiales > Burkholderiaceae > Trinickia > Trinickia sp. LjRoot230. The sequence goes on along the minus strand of NZ_CAXUQX020000001.1, from coordinate 3,965,664 downwards.
GTTGCCATGATGAGCGCGTTGCAAGACGTGGCAGCGGCGCCCCCGGCGGGGCTCGAATTCGATATGGTCTCGGGCCGGCAACGTTATGCGTTGCGGCATAAAGACCTGACATTGACGAGCGTATTCCAGCCCATTTTCAGTCTTTCGCATATGCGCGCCGTCGGTTACGAGGGCTTGCTGCGGGCTCACGATGCGTTCGACTGCGCCGTTCCGCCGCTCGATGTTTTCGGCGAGGCATCGCGGCAAGGCGAGTTGCATCACGTCGATCGGCTTGCGATGACGCTGCATCTGGAGAACTTCAAGATGCTTGGCGCCGAGCGCGAGTGGCTGTTTCTGAACGTGCACGCCGGGGCGTTGACCGATTCGTATCACGCGGCGGCATTTGCCGCGGGCCTGGCGCGGCTCGGCTTGCCGCAAAGACGCATCGTGCTCGAGATGCAGGAAGTGCGCATGTGCGACTTCGACCGCCTGGCCGACGAGGCACGTCATTTCCGCGAGCAAGGTTTTCTGATCGCGCTCGACGGCTTTGGCGCCGGTGATTCGAATCTCGAGCGAATCTGGCAACTCGATCCCGACATCGTGAAGATCGACCGCATGATGCTTTCGCACGCGGCCCACCGGACGCAGGCCGCCACCATCCTGCCGAGCTTTGTTTCGCTGCTGCACGAGGCGGGCAAGCTCGTGCTGATCCAGGGCATCGAGACCGAGCATGAAGCGCAGCTTGCGTTTGCGTGCGACGCCGATTTCGTACAGGGCTTTCACTTCGGCAGGCCCAGCGGGGGGCTGGCCGACAGCGTCTACGCGGCCGCCCGCATTGGCGAATTGGCGGAGCACCACCGGACGCAAAGCGAAGTGCGCGAGCGTCGCCTCGCGGCTCGGCTTGCGCCCTATATGCGTGCGTTTGCGCGGGCCGGCGAGCGGCTGGCTGACGGCGAAACGCTCGAAGAGGTGTGCTGGAACTTTCTATCGCTCGATCAGGCGGCACGCTGCTTTTTGCTCGATGCACAAGGGCGGCAGATGGGCCGCAATGTCGTGTTGCGCGCAGATCGACCCGGCAACGAGGCGCGCTTCATGCCGGTGGCGGATGCCCAAGGCGCAAATTGGATGCGGCGGCCCTATTTCCGCGCGGCCATTGAAGCGCCCGATCGTGTTCATGCGACCAAGCCTTATCTGTCGATCAACGAGGCGCGGCTTTGTGTGACGCTTTCGCTCACGGTGCGTATCGGCGAGCGGTTATGCGTGCTGTGCGGCGATATCGACTGGACCCAGGACGACGATCAGTGACCCGCTGACGATGTATGGGTTTTTGCCCATCAAGCTGTCAGGCGACTCGGCCGATAAATACTCGACGACGCACAATGTCAGCGCCGTCGAGGAGTGAATAATGATTGTTCTGAAAGACAGCGCGTGGCGGCGTGCAATGTGTATTTGCGCGGCCGCGAGCGTCATTGCGGCGGGGAGCGCGCCGGATATCGCATCGAGCGCGCCGGTGGCGCACGCGCCTGTCAGGATCGGCGTGCCGATTCCACTATCGGGCCCGTATGCCGAAGCGGGCCTCGATATTCTCAACGGCGCGAAACTTGCCGTGAGCGAAGTGAACCGCCGCGGCGGCGTGATGGGCGCACCGCTTGAACTCGTGGTCGAAGACGATGCCTGCGATGCCAATACCGGCGCAATTGTCGCGCTCAAGCTCGTGCGTGCTGGCGTGAGCGTAGTGGCAGGCGGCTACTGTTCGGGTGCGGCGTTGCCCGAGCTGACCGTGCTTCATCGCGCCGGCATTCCCTTTGTGCTCGATGCCTCGACGAACCCGCGTCTGACCGACATGGGTTATCCGGAAGTGTTTCGCACGATTGGGCGTGACGATCACGAAAGCTTGTTCGTAGCCGATTTCATCGCCAATTCGCTTCGCGCGAAGCGCGCGGCTGTGATCGACGACAGCACGACCTACGCGAAAACACTGGCCGAAAGTTCCGTTGCCGCGCTGAACGGGAAGGGCGTGAGCGTGGTGTTTCGGGAGGCGGTCACGCCGGGCCAGGACGACTATCAGTCGACGCTGCGCCGCGTCGCCTTGCAGCGCCCCGATGTGCTTTACTACACGGGCTACTTCCCCGAGGCGGCGCGACTCGTCAAGCAGGCGCGCTCGCTCGGCTTGGCATTCACGTTCATGGGCGGCGGAGCGACGAACGACCCGATGCTGATGAAGCTCGGGGGAATGGCCGTGGAGGGCATGATCGTCACGAGTGAGCCATTGCCGGCATTCATGCCGTCGGCGCGGCGATTTATTCAGGACTACAGAAGAGCGTACGGCAAGACACCCGGACCGTACTCCGTCTATGAATACGACGCGATCCTGGTGGCGGCGAACGCTATGCAGCATGCGAAGTCGACGAAGCCCGCCGATATTGTCTCGGCGCTCGGCCACCTTTCCGGCTATAAAGGTGCGACGGGTGAAATTAGCTTTGACCAGAAGGGCGATCGATACAATATGCGCTATATGACCATTATCGTGCGCGATGGCGCGTTCGAAACGTATAGACAGCGCGAGCGACACGTTACGTGGAGCGATTCGAGGTAGGCGGGTGTGGTGCCATTGTTGCCGCCGTGGTTGCGTTAGTGAATTCGCAAAAGCGCTGTGTGATAAACGAGATTGTGCTCACGTTTTCCGACGGCGATGACAACCACAGAAATGGTTTCGTCGACTACGCGGTAGACGAGCCGATAGCCAAACCGCGTTGAGTTTGATCTTGTAGCAATCCGGCATGGTTCGCAGTCGGGCCGATTCGATGCGGGGGTTTTCCAACCGCGCAGCCAGCTTGCGCTTGAACTGCTCGCGCGTGGTTTTATCGAGCCGGTGCCATTCCTTCAGCGCCGACGGTAAGAAACACAATTCATAGCTCGTCAAGTTTTACGCTCACCGCTTGCTCGCCGCTGCGCGCTTTGATGATTTCGGCGAGTTCCAGATCATCCAGCCGCTCGCAGATTGCCTCCCATGCGCGAGCCGGAATCAGATAAGCGACGGGCTTGTTGCGGTTCAGTATCGCGACCGGACCTTCGGCCTTTTCGATCGTTGCAGTCGGATTGATCTTTAGTTCGCTGATGCCAATCGAGGCGCGGGCGAGAATGTTTTCCATGATGGTCTCTTCGGTGTCTGCGCGAAGCGCGTTACAGACACTCTTCAATAGGCAAGTATGCGGCCCCGAACGCGCCGCGCGAATATGCCGTTTGGCCAGGTCTGGTCTGATAGGGGGCTGGCTAAGGTGCCAATTATTGGTCTGTTAATTGGTCTTGTAAATGGTCTTTTAGTGTCGACATGGGGCACTGAGCCGCAAAAACTACTTCGCCACCACCGTCACCGGAATGCCGCGTAGCGCACCCGCTGCGCTGCCCGCCTCGGCGAGCGCGCGCTGCACGTCCTGGCTCGTCGCCGCCTCGATCGACAGGCGCGCGGCGACCTCGCGTTCCCGGCGTTTGACGTCGATCAGGCTCGCCAGCTTGATGTGGCCATAGCCGCGCACGCGCGCGTGCAGCGCGGCAAGCTGCGCCACGTCCTCCGCATTCGAAGCATCGAGATGGGCAAACGCGCGCTGCATCGTCTTTTCGTAATCGTCGGCGAGCGCGCGCTCCATCCGGCGCTCCAGCGTGCGGCCAAACGGATCGAACTTCGTGCCGCGCAACCCGCGCCCCTTCGCGAGCACGCGCAGCACGGGCCACAGCCATTGCCCAAACGCCATCTTGCGCGGCACGCCGCCCGCCTTTGCTTTGGCGAGCGCGGGCGGCGCGAGGTTGAAGCGGATGCGAAAATCCTTGCCCGCGGTGCCTTCGAATTGCGCTTCGAGCGCCGCGCGAAAATCGGGTTCGCTGTAAAGCCGTGCGACTTCGTATTCGTCTTTGATCGCCAGCAGCCGATAAAACGTCGTAGCCACAGGTTCCGCAATCGCAGCGCCCGGCACGCGCGCCTGCGCCTCGCGGGCCGCATGCACGAGCGCGCGATAGCGCTCCACGTAGCGCGCACCGCCATACGCCGCCAACCGCCCCTCGCGATCGGCGATGAGCGATGCTAAGCGGTCGTTCGCCGAATGTGCCTCGCGTGCAGGCCGTGTTTGGCCCGGCGCATGCCGCTCGGCCCAAAGCGCGTCGAGCGCGGCCGGCTCGCCCGCAGCCAGCCGGCCGACCGAGAAAGCGAGCCGATTCATCGGCACGGCCACGTTGTTGAGTTCGATCGCGCGCATCAGTGCGTCGAGCGCGACGGGCACAAGGCCCAGTTGCCAAGCGAAGCCGAGCATCAGGATATTGGCGCCGACGGTGTCGCCGAGAAACCTGGCCGCGAGGCTTTGCGCGTCGCAGGTCGACATGAACTCAGCGCCCGCGGCATCGCGCATCTTGTCGAGGAGTGCCTCGGCGTGCAAGCTCGCATCGGGATTGCGCACGAACGCCGCGTTTGGAATCGGGTGCGTGTTCACGACAATGCGCGAGCGGCCGTGCCGCACCGTTTGCAGCGCCTCGGCGCTTGCGCCCACGACCATGTCGCAGGCCAGCAGCACGTCGGCCTGCTGCGTATCGATGCGCACCTGGTTCAACAATGCATCGCGTGCGGCGAAGCGCACGAACGAGAGCACGGCGCCACCCTTTTGCGCGAAGCCCATGAAATCGAGCACCGAGGCGCTCTTGCCTTCGAGATGGGCAGCCATGCTGATCAGTGCACCCACCGTCACCACGCCGGTGCCCCCGACCCCGGTGACGAGAATGTCGTAAGGCGCGGCATCGAGCGAGGTGGCGGGCAACGGCAGTGCATCGACGCGCTCGGCCATTGCCGCTTCGTCGAACGCAACGCCGGCGGTTTTTTTCAGCGTGGCGCCCTCGACAGTTACGAAGCTGGGGCAAAAGCCGTTGACGCACGAAAAGTCCTTGTTGCAAGAGGACTGATCGATGCGGCGCTTGCGCCCAAGCGGTGTTTCGACGGGCTCGACCGACAGACAGTTCGATTGCTGGCCGCAATCGCCGCAGCCTTCGCAGACGGCTTCGTTGATAAAGAGCCGCTTGTCGGGGTCGGGATAAGCGCCTTTCTTGCGGCGCCGGCGCTTTTCAGCGGCGCAGGTCTGATCGTAGATCAGCACGCTCACGCCTTGCACTTCGCGCAACAAGCGCTGCACGGCATCGAGCTCGCTGCGATGATGAAACGTCGTGCCCTTCGGAAAGAGATCGTGATGATGGTCGTACTTTTGCGGCTCGTCGGAGACCACGACAAAGCGCGAGACACCTTCGGCTTCGACCTGTCGCGCAATCTGCGGCACCGAGATGCTGCCGTCGACAGGCTGGCCGCCCGTCATCGCGACCGCATCGTTGTAGAGAATCTTGTAGGTGATGTTCGTTTTGGCGGCAACCGCTTGCCGAATCGCGAGAATGCCCGAATGAAAATAGGTGCCGTCGCCGAGATTCTGGAAGACGTGGCGCGTTGCCGTAAACATCGAGTGCGACGCCCAATCGACGCCTTCGCCGCCCATTTGAATCAGACCTGTCGTGCTGCGATCCATCCACGAGGCCATGAAATGGCAGCCGATGCCGGCCTGCGCAATCGAACCTTCGGGCACCTTCGTCGAGATGTTGTGCGGGCAGCCGGAACAGAAATACGGCGTGCGCTTGACCGCATCGGCGACGTTCGACAGGATGCTCGGCGCAACGAGGTCGACTACGCGTTCGCGACGATCGAGCGCGGGCTTGTGCCGTGCAAGCCACTGCGCGAAGACGGGCAGCACGCGCGAAGGCCGCAGCTCCCCGAGCGCCGGGACGAGCGGCGCATCATGTGCGTCGAGCTTGCCCAGCACTACCGGGCGGGCCCCCACCGGGCGATTGTAAAAGTGCTCCTTGATCTGCTGCTCGACGATCGGGCCTTTTTCTTCGATCACGAGCACTTCCGCGAGGCCATCGGCGAACGCATCGATGCGCGTCATTTCGAGCGGGAACGACAAGCCGACTTTATAGATGCGCACCCCCGCGGCGTCGAGATCGGCCACGGACAGATCGAGTCGGCGCAGCGCTTCCATCAGGTCGAGATGTGCCTTGCCGCAGGTGATGATGCCGACGTTCGCGTGTGCGCTGGCGGCGATCCATTTGTCGATGCTGTGGGTGCGGGCGAAGGCGCGCACGGCTTCCAGCTTCGCGGCGAGCCGCGTCTCAATGGCAAGGCTCGGCAAGTCTGGCCAGCGGTTATGCAGACCGTCCGTGGGCGGCGCGAAATCGACCTGCCCGTCCCAGCATGTGGCGAGTGCGTCGAGATCGACTGTCGCGCCCGATTCGACCGTCTCCGAAATCGCCTTGAAGCCCACCCATGCGCCGGAAAAGCGCGAGAGCGCGAAGCCGTAGAGGCCGAATTCGAGCATGTCGGTGATATTCGACGGATTCACGATCGGCATGTGCCACGCCATCATGGCGAAGTCGCTTTGATGCGGCATCGATGACGAGACACAGCCGTGGTCGTCGCCGGCAACCACGAGCACGCCGCCGCGCGGCGAGGCGCCGTAGGCGTTGCCGTGCTTGAGCGCATCGCCGGCCCGATCGACGCCGGGACCTTTGCCGTACCACATCGCGAACACGCCATCGACGGTACGGGCCGGGTCCGCTTCGACGCGTTGCGTGCCGAGCACGGCGGTGCCGCCGAGTTCTTCGTTGATGGCGGGCAAAAACCGCACGTCGTGGGCGTCGAGCAGTTTGCCCGCTTTCCACATTTGCTGATCGACCATGCCAAGCGGTGAGCCACGATAGCCGCTCACGAACCCGGCCGTGTTGAACCCGCGCAGACGATCGAGTTGACGCTGCATCAGCATCAGTCGCACGAGGGCCTGAGTGCCGGTCAGAAAGATGCGGCCACGGGTGGCGGTCAGATTGTCGGTGAGCCGATAGTCGGACAGTACGGGCGTGCCGTCGACCGGCAAGCGAGCGTTCATGGGGGGCCTGGCTGGTGGCGCGCCGACGCACCGGCGCAATCCCCCATTTTTGAGCGCCAATAGCAGCGTTTTTTTGCTTTCTCGCCGCTATCGGCTGATTTTCGCGCCGCTTTTTGCGCGTTTTAGCAGGCGTTCGAGCGAATTGTTCTTATGCGCTCAACGCGTCGCCGACGGCTCGTTCGCGTCGAGGGCAACGACGTCGTGAAAGTGCGTGTAGTCGATATGCCGCCTGCCTTCATCGTCATCGTGCAACAAGTCGATAAAGCGGTGCTGCCAGCGAATCTCGTCGTGCGACCAGACGTGGCGGGCTTCCATCGATTGCGTCGTCGTTTCGTCGGACCCTTCGATGTAGATCATCAGCGAGGCGCGCGAGGCGGCCAGGCTCTCGGCCGTCTCGCCGTAAAGCGGGCTCGTTTCGTTGACGACATGCATCAGATTCCAGCCGAGCAGGAAGATCGGATGGCGATCGCGCTCGAGCTTCAGATCGGTGATGCGCCAGAGAAAGTAGCCTTCCGGCGTCGATTCGTAACGCATCAACCGAAGCTTCGCGCCGGCCTCGACGATGACATTTTGGCGCGCATTGGCCGAGCGAACCATCAGCGTGCTGCGCCCGTTGAGCGGGCGTATCACGGCGTAACGCGAAAAGATGATGCGCGCGCGCGGACGCGAAAAGCGCACAAAGATCATGCCCGTTGCCAACGCGATGCTCGACATGCCCGTGAAAATTTCAAGCGTGGTGATCACGTGCGCATAGACGGTCTGCGGATGCATGTCGCCGTAGCCCACCGTCGCGAGCGTTTCGACGCTAAAGAAAAACGCGCCGAGAAAGCCCGCAGGCGACTGATTGGCAATCGGGGCGTGGCCGGCCAGATAAAGCGCGGCGAATGCTGCGTTCAGTAGTACGAAGAATGCAGCAAGCGTGGCGAAGAAGACGGGCCAGCTCGCTGTCAATGCCCGGTGATAGATATCGAGAAAATTGTAGCCAGGCATGCCGTGCGAGATGACTGTGCCCGATTGCGTGCGCACGATGCGGCCGCGGCGCCGGCGGTGGGCCCGATGCGGCTGCGCGGCGATGTCAGCAGCGGGGCCGGTGTTCGCGCGAGCGCCAGCGTTCATATCAGCGTGTTGTTGCAGATCGGCTTGCATCGCGCGCGTGGCCGTGGCTGTTCAGGGAAACGCTTTGGGCTTGGGTACGCCGGCACCGTCTTCGATATCGGCCACCGCCTGCCGATGCGCTGCATCGAGCGCTTGCGCTTCGCTCTCGTAGCCGCCATCGCCACCGATGGTGGTCCACCGCTGCACCGGGTTGTCCTGGTGACGAATTTCATACTCCGCGTCCCAACGCGCGTCTTGCAGTTCGAGCGGGCGCACGTGGATCGAATACACCCCGTACAAGTAGAGTTGCTCGGCCATATTCGCCTCCTGCCGCTTGATCAAAGTTCCAACGCGCCGAGAATCCGATGCGCGAGCGCCTTACCTTCCTCGAGCGCTTCCGAAGCCGTGGGATTCACCGCATCGACCTCGTAGGACGTCGTCTCTACATTGCTGCTCCCGTCGTCGCGAGCCAGCGACACGACGCCCTGGAACGACCCGTCGTCGATCTGGCGCACCGTTACGGTCGCCGTGTAGATGCCCTTGGTGTAAGTGACGTCGTCCATGATGCGGCTCCAAAGCGGTCGAACGGATGCTTTTCATGCTAGCACGCGTTCGAAAAAACGCGATGCGGCGTGATCAGATCACTCGGCCCGCAGCAGCGCCACGACCTCGTCGAGCGTCGGGGAGTGCGCGCCGGCACGCCGGCACGCCGCCGCGCCCGCCGCGAGCGCAAACGACAGGTGCTCGCGCCAACTGCGTTGCGGCCAGCGCATCAGGCTGAAAAGAAAGCCGCCGATCGAGGCGTCGCCGGCGCCGACCGTATCGGCGACTTCCACGCGCGGCGGCGAGGCTTCGATCGTTTCGCCCGCGGCGATGAACGTGGCCATCTGCGCGCCCCGTGTGACGAGGACGGCCGCGACCGGGTTCATCGCGCGCAAGGTAGCGAGCGCCGCCGTCTCGTCGGTGCCGAACAGGCACTGCAAATCCTCGTCGGATACCTTGATGAAATCGGCGAGCGCGGCCATCGCTTCGAGCGTCGGGCGATAGCCATGTGCCATCAAGCTGCGATAGTTCGGATCGAAGCTGATTTTCACGCCGCGCGCGCGCAAGTCCGCCGCGAGCGTGACAAGCGTCGCGCCGAGCGGCTGACGCGCGAGGCTGATGCCGCCGAAATGCGCCCATTGCACCGCATGCATCCAGCCCTCGGGCAAGCGCTGCGGATCGAAGGCGAGATCGGCGCTCGCTTCGCCGATAAAGAAGTAAGCGGGCGGGCGCGTCTCGAAAACGATGGCAAGCAGCGGGGGGCGATCGTTGCGCTGGATGAAGCGCATGTCGAGTTCGGCGGCCACACTGGCCTGCCAGAGTTCGTCGGAAAAACAATCGGTGCCGATGGCGCCCGCAAACGCGCTGGGTACGCCGAGACGGGCGACCGCACGCGCGACGTTCCAGCCCGCGCCGCCCGGGTGCGACAGCCATTGCGACGGCGAGCTCCCCGTGTTTGCTTGCGTACCGGGTTCGCGTACGAGATCGGTCAGGATGTCGCCCGCGCTGACGAAGAGCGGGAAATAGGAAGCGTGCGGCGTGCTCATGCGCTGTGGTCCGGTTGCGGCGCGGCCTGTGTCTCGTCGAGCCCGTTCAGCGCTTCGTAGCAGGCGCCCATCGTATGGTAGTCGGTCTTGCCGGCCGGGCTCTTTTCGTCGCTGTACTTGCGGTTGTCGCAAGTCAGAATGCGGTACCAGGCCCCGTATCGATGATCGACGAAATGCGTCCAGCTATAACGCCATAGCTCGTCGTACCAATCCCAAAAGCGCTCGCTGCCCGTGCGGCGTGCGAGCAGCGCCGCGGTCGCGAGCGTCTCGGCCTGGACCCAGAAGTATTTGTCGTGATCGCACACCGTGCCGTCGGGCGCGAAGCCGTAGCACAGGCCGCCGTGCTCGTCATCCCAGGCATGCGTGAGCGCGGCATCGAACAGCTCGACCGCTCGCGGCACGAGCCACGGCAGCGGCCGGTGCCGCTCGAGAATCAGCAGCAGCTTCGCCCATTCGGTTTGATGGCCGGGCTGAAAACCCCACGGCCGAAAGATGTTCGAGCTGTCGTCCTCGTTGTAGCGCCAGTCGACTGACCAATCCGCGTGGAAATGCTCCCAGACGAGCCCATGCGAAAGCTTGGCTTGCCGCTGGGTGATATTCGTCGCAATACGCTCGGCTCGGTCGAGGTAGACGAGATGCCCCGTCGCCTCGTAGGCGGCAAGCAACGCCTCGGTGGCATGCATGTTCGCGTTTTGGCCGCGGTAAGTGCTCACGTGCCAGTCGGCCGTCGCTTCGTCGGCGTAAAGACCCGCGGCCGGGTCCCAGAAGCGGTGCTCCATTAGCTCAAAAGTTTCGGCGATCTGCCGGCGTGCGTCGTCGATGCCGACCGCGGCTGCATGGGCCTGCGCCAGCAGAACGAAGGCTAGGCCGTAGCAGTGCCGCGTGGCGTCGAGCGTGCGCTTTTCGCGATTGCGCCACTCGATCTCCCAGTCGTAGCCGCCGTGCTCGGCGTCCCAATGCGCATCGCGCAAAAAGGCGAGCGCGTGGCGGGCGTACTCCAGATATTGAGGGTCGCCGAAGTGGCGGTAGGCCATCGCATAGTTGAATACGAACCGGCAACTGCTGACGAGATGGCGGCTCGTACGGTTATAGACGCTGCCGTCGTCTTTGAAGTAGTGATAAAAGCCGCCGGACGGGTCGTGTGCCGTCGGCGCATAGAACGCGAGGGTATCGGCGACATGCCCGAGCAGGAACTCGCGGTTGCGGAAATCTTCGACCGGCGGCACCGTTTCGTTCGTATGAACCGGGCCCGGTACCAAGCTGGCCGGCTTAAACGCCTTATTCGTATTCGGTAGTCTCGTCATGGTGTCGTTTCCGATGGGACGTCGACCGCTTCCAGCATGCGCACGGTGCCCGCAGTACCCATGGCGCCCACGGTGCTTGCACGCACCACAAGCTCGACGGGCAGGCGCACATCGATGTCGGCGGGGGAATCGTCGAGCAGCAATTCGACGCCGCGTACGCCGAGCGCTTCCTTGTCGGCGGCAATCGTCGTGAGCGGCGGTGCGGCATGGGCCGCGGCGGGAATATCGTCGAAGCCAACGATGGCGACGTCCTCCGGTACACGTAACCCGCGCGCCAGGCACACCCGCATGGTTGCCAGGGCTGCTACGTCGTTGTAGGCGAACACGGCGTTGGGCGCGTCATGTTCGGTGCAGGACTCGAAGAGACGTTCGACTGCTCGCGTGGCGGCGAGTTCGGGCGGCAGGCTCGCGTCGATCGTCGCCTCGAGCGAAGGGTCGAACAGCAGGCCCGCCTCGAAAAACGCTCGCCGATAGCCCAGTGCGCGCTGCGCGATGCTGTAGTGAGCCAGCGAGCCGCCAATAAATGCGACACGGGTTCGATTCATCGAAAAAAGGTGCTGCATCGCGAGCGTGGCGCCGGCGCTGTTATCGAGATTGACGCAGCGCAAGTTCGGGGCCCACAGGTCGATCAGCACGAGCGGGCGGCCTGTAGCGACGAGCGCGGCCAGGGTCTCCGGTTCGACGAACCCGGCGACGGCAATGGCGTCGGGCGCATGCAGGCGCAACTGCTCGGCCACGTCTTCGGTCGGCCCGGCGGTCAGCAGCGACGGCACGATGCCACGCGCGCGGCAGGCGCTTTCGACGCCGTGCAGCACATGCGAGAAAAACGGGCTCGCGGCGAAATTGTTGTGTTGGCGATGCAGCAAGAACGTGAGGCGGCGGATGCGCGGGCGCAACTGCGCGGCATCGTAGCCGAGCCGGCGCGCGGCAGCGACCACGCGCAAGCGCGTGGCCTCCGACAGGCCCGGCTGATTTTTCAGCGCCCGCGATACCGTGCCGATCGACACGTTTGCCGCGCGCGCGATGTCGCGAATGGTCGTAGCCATCGTTCGTGCGCCTTCGATTTCACCGATTCGGAGTTCCGGCGATTGTATAGTAAAAATTACGCCAGGCTGCTCTGAAAACGTTCGGGAAATCCCTCTAACGACCGATTGGAAAGGCTATGCGGAACATCTAATTGTTTAGTAAAACGTGCTAAACAGGCAAATCATCAATTCATGGCCGTCACGTACCCCTCAGCCCACCTGCTGCGGCCAATTGCGGTTCGACCTGCCCGACACGCATCTCGTCCGGCAAGTTAATGAAGGCGTAGGCTTCGCGTCTAGGGAAAGGCCCGTTGCTGTTCGTGCGCGCAAATGGGTCACGCGCGGCGCGCTGGCGCTGTGCCACAACGACGCGGTTGCGCCCTCCGCCCTTCGCATCCAGCAAGGCCGTATCCGCATGCCGAATCACGCGGTCGATCTGCTCGCCGGGCATATGCTGCGCGACGCCGATGCTGATCGTGAGCGGCACGTCGAAATGCCGTACGTCTTCGACACGCTTGCGCAGGCGTTCGGCAACGCGCGCGGCGTCCTGCGCGTCGGTGCCGGGCAGCAATGCGACGAATTCCTCGCCGCCGAAGCGGCCGCAGACGTCAGTCGGCCGCAAGCCGTCCTGAATCTCGCGCGCCAGCAGACGCAAGGCGCGGTCGCCGGCATCGTGCCCGAGCCGGTCATTGACCGATTTGAAGTGGTCGGCGTCGATGTAAAGAATCGAAAACGGCTGCGCATGGCGTTCGGCGCGCTGCAAGATGCGGCGGCCGAGTTCGAATATGCGTCGACGGCGCGGTAGTTGTGTGAGGTCGTCGATATCGGCGAACGCCCGCAATTGTCGCTCGAGCCGAAAGTTCTTTTTTTGCGAACGCAGCGCGAACAGATTGGTGACGAGACTCGTCGCGATGGCGACGATCATCGACAGCATGACGCCGAAGCGCTCCCCGGCCGAGGGCGCCCCGAACGAGACGAGCACGAGCGGACCCGCGAGGGAGAGGGCGGCGGCCGCCGCGAAATCCCAGCCGCGCAGCAGTGCGGGGCTGAACGCGAGCGGAATCAGCACGAAGGCGGGCAAAATCAGGGACGCTCGATCGTCCCATTGCAACGCATGCCAGGCCAAGCCTGCTTCGAGCGCGGCGATCAGCGCAAGTGCGGCGATGTTGGCTCGCAGCGCCCCGCGGCGGCTCCAGGCGACGACGAGTGCGGCCCCCATCGGCATGACCGGCAACGCACCTGCCAGCACCGCGGCGCCCCCGGTCGGGTGCGTGCCGAACCAGGCATCGCCGGCGACGAATGCGAGGTAGCCGAAGAGTGCGGTCGTCAGTTGCGCGCACAAGAACGACCACAGACGTTGCGCCGCATAGTCGTCGAACGATTCGTTTTCCTGTGATGCGTCCGTCGTCGCGGCGCGCCGCCCCCGCCAGCGCCGTTTTCGGCGCGGCCAAATAGCCGTGCGCTGACGATTTTCGCCAGACCCATCCTCGCTGCTCATTTATTGTCTCGCTTGAATGTGGCAACTTCGGCTTTCATAAAACGGAGCGTGGCTCGTTCCGCGGTGCCATTCTAATAGTGCTCAATATCGGGTGGCATGGTTTTTACGATATTTAGTAATTGGAGCTGCAGTACGCGTGCCGATAATCAACCGAATTGGCAAACGTTTGCGTGTCGACGCATCGGTAATAACATCTCGTAGGTTTTTGTGTGAGGCAGAAAATACGATTTCATTTATCTGATGATTTGCTCTTTTGCCGCGTCGCGGCGCTCGCCCCAACGTTGCGCGAGTGCCGCACAGACCATCAATTGCATTTGATGGAAAAGCATCAGCGGCAAAACGATTGCACCGACTGCTTGAGCCGAGAAGATGACCTTGGCCATCGGAATACCGGAGGCGAGGCTTTTTTTGGAGCCGCAAAAGACAATCGTGATCTGATCTGCGCGATTGAAGTGCAAGTGTTTGCCGACCCATGCGGTCGTAGCGAGCGCTGCGGCGAGCAATATGCCGTTCACGACGAGCAGTGAAACGAGCGCCGTGAGCGGCACGTGGTGCCACAACCCTTTGTTGACGGCCTCGCTGAAAGCCATATAGACGACGAGCAGGATCGAGCCTTGATCGACGAAGCGCAGCACGCGACGATTGCGATCGAGCCAAGGGCCGATGACAGGCCGTAACAGTTGCCCCGCGACGAAAGGCACCAGTAATTGCAAGACGATGTCGCTGATCGTATGCCACGGCGAACGCGCGCCGCTCGTCTGGTTCGTGATCATCAGGCTGACTAGTGCCGGTGTCACGAAGATGCCGATCAGGCTCGACGCCGAAGCTGCGCAAACGGCCGCGGGCACGTTGCCTTTGGCGATCGAGGTGAAGGCGATCGACGATTGCACGGTGGACGGCAGCGTGCAGAGAAAAAGTACGCCCATATAGAGTGTCGGCGTGACGAACGGCGACACCAGCGGCTTGAGTGCGAGGCCGAGCAGCGGAAAGAGAATAAACGTACTGGCGAGCACGAGCATGTGCAGCCGCCAATGCGTCGCGCCCGCCAGCACGGCTTCGCGCGAGAGTTTCGCGCCGTGCAAAAAGAAGAGCAGCCCGACCGCTACATTGGTCAACGCGTTGACGGCGAGTGCGACGTTCCCTTGGCAAGGCAGCAGGCTCGCGAACACGACGGTGCCGATGAGCGAGAGCGTGAAATTATCGGGAACCACGAGAGGCAGGCGAGGCATGAAAGGGCGTGTTGAATGACGAAGACCGAGCGAAACCGCCGACGAAAATGGTGCCAAAGGCGCGCGATACGCGCCGCGCAAGCCGGCGGCTCGCGCCAGCTTTGCGCAAAAACACGCCACAGTAACACCACGTTACAACGGCGTCGCCCACCTAACACTTTTTGGCTCGACACCTCCCGGCAGCGGCCCATAAATTACAGCTGGACGCGGCCCTTGCCGCCATTCTTCCGATCTCCTTGCGGTAAAGATGGCATGCGGCGCAGTTGGCCGCGGGCAGGACGATTGAGCGAACATGGCGGATTTGCGTTTCGACACTATCTTACGTTGGGCAATGGCAGCGCTTGGCGCTGCCGTGGTGTCGCTCGCGCTCGCGCAACCGCATGCCGTGAGCTTTCGCCCGCCCGACAACGGGTTCGCTATCAATGCGCCGCCACGCGAAGCACCGCGACTGCAGGAACCGGCCGCCGCCATGTACAAGACCGCCCACACGATCAACGTCGAGCACCGCGGCAAGCCTGGCGCCGGTGTGCGTTCGCTTCGACGCTTGGGCGGTGGGCGCCAGGGTAGTATGCCCGTTGCATCGGGCGGCATTCCCTATCGTCCGGTTGGAGACGCACGGAGCGTGCCGCGCCCCCGCGGTAATGCCACTTACTTGCGGGCCGGTTCGATCCGCGACGCCATCACACGTTACAACGAAGAGCGCGACACGAGCCGTCCGGCGGTGCGCCAACCCGCGCCGAGTACCCGTCTTCCCGACCCTTCCATCTATCGTAACTGAGCGCGCTCGCGCTTTTAGCGGCGTTGTTCCGACGAAACAATTTGGACGCCGTGCCATGGTGCACCACTATCACGGTGTGCCTGAAAAACAACGCGCCGCCGTTCGGTTGATCGAAACGCTATACCCGCCATAAGCAAACGTATTTTTGTCCGGAAAAATGGTCCGTAACGATGGTTGCGCCCTGGGGCAAAGCATCGAGGACGAAGGCAACCCGACCGGTTCGCACAAGCGCTTCGCGACGCTTCATTTTTCGACAAAATTTGGAGAATCCATGACAAGTATCGCCAGCCGTGCGCTGACAACACGTTCCCGACCCTTGCGCTCGTTCCGATTGTTCCGCTTGGCCGCGGCCGCGGGCCTCGTTGCGGCGGGTTCCGCCGCCTACGCGCAGTCGAGCGTTCAACTGTATGGCCAGGTCGATACCTGGGTCGGCATGCAGCAGTTTCCGGGCAGCCAGCGTGCCTGGACCGTCGGTGGCGGCGGCATGTCCACTTCATATTGGGGCATGAAAGGCGCGGAAGATCTCGGTGGCGGTTTCAAGGCGATATTCACGTTGGAGGATTTCTTCTTGCCGCAAAACGGCCATTACGGCCGCTTTACCGGAGATTCATTTTTCTCGCGCAATGCTTATGTCGGCATTCAATCTCCTTACGGCACATTTACGACCGGGCGGCTGACCACGCATCTATTCGTTTCAACAATTCTTTTTAATCCATTCATCGATTCATATACGTTTTCGCCGATGGTCTACCACGTGTTCCTCGGCAACACCGCGGTGCCATCGGGAGCAACTTATGCAACCGATATTGGCGTGGTCGGCGATTCCGGCTGGAACAACGCCGTGCAGTATTCGACGCCTGACTATAACGGCCTGTCGGGTAGTGTCATGTATGGCCTCGGCAATCAGGCCGGCAGTAATGGTGCGAAAAAATGGAGTGCGCAGTTTCTCTATTTCCATGGTGCCTTTGCTGCCACCAGCGTATTTCAATACGTGAACTTCAACAATAGCCCGGGCGATCTGGTTACGCCGGCGCCCTTCGGCAGCGTCGTCTCGTTCAAGAGTCAGAGCGTCGGTCTGCTCGGTGCCAGCTACGACATGAAATTCGCGAAGCTCTACGCGCAATACATGTACACGAGCAACGAAAAGGTGGGGGGCGGCAGTTGGCACGTCAACACGGGGCAAGGGGGCGTGACGGTGCCGGCTGGCCCCGGCAGCATCATGGCCTCGTTTGCCTATTCGCGTGACGGCGGCGGCTTCGACCAGACACGCCGCACCTGGGCGCTCGGCTATGACTATCCGCTGTCCAAGCGCACCGATATCTACGCCGCTTATATGTACGACAAGCTGAGCAGCCTGTCGACGGGCCAGACCGTCGGCGCCGGCATTCGCGCAAAGTTCTGAGGGTCCGAGGGCCGAACTGGACGCCTCGCTTGAGCCTCCCCGAGGCGTCCGGTCGAACGCGGTTGCCTATACTGCGAAGAGCACCCGCGCGAGTCGTGCGAGAACGGGGGAGACATGACCGATCTATCGACGCCGCAACCACGCGGCGCGACGCAGCCGGCGACGGCGCCCGCCGCATCTGCCACATCCGCGCGGCTACGTTTCGTCACCGCCGCTGCGCTCTTCGACGGCCACGACGCGGCCATCAACATCGTGCGGCGCATCCTGCAGGCGAGCGGCGTCGAAGTCATCCACTTGGGCCACAACCGCTCGGTCGACGAAGTGGCCCAGGCTGCGCTGGACGAAGATGCCGACGGCATCGCCGTTTCGAGCTATCAGGGCGGCCATGTCGAATATTTCCGCTACCTGGTCGAATGCTTGCGTGCGCGCGGCGGCGAGCGAATCAAAGTGTTCGGCGGCGGTGGCGGCGTCATTGTTGCCGACGAGATCGCCGCACTCGAGCGCGCGGGCGTCGAGCGCATATATTCGCCGCAAGACGGTCAGCGGCTCGGTCTGCAGGGAATGATCGAAGACATGATTTCGCGCTGTACCCGCAGCAGCGCCGCAATCGCATGGCTTGACGAGCTCGATCTCATCGACAGCGCGGCAGAGCATGGCAGATGGCGCGCGCTTGCGCAGCTGGTCACGGCACTCGAAAACGGCGCGGTGGATGCACCGACGCACGCGGCGCTCGGCGCGCGTGTGGCGGCCACGCGCACGGTGCCGGTGCTTGGCGTAACGGGTACCGGCGGCGCGGGAAAGTCGTCGGTCACCGACGAGTTCGTGCGGCGCTTGCGGCTCGATTTCGGCGACACGCTGCCGATCGCCGTATTGGCCGTCGACCCGTCGCGCCGTAAGTCGGGCGGCGCGCTGCTCGGCGACCGGATTCGCATGAACGCGATCGGCGACTGGGGGCACGGACCGCGCGTGTTCATGCGCTCGCTTGCCACGCGCGACGCGGCAAGCGAGGTACCGGATGTACTGCCCGATGTAATCGCTGCCTGCAAGGTGGCCGGCTTCGCACTAATCATTGTGGAGACGTCCGGCATCGGCCAAGGCGACGCCGCCATTGCGGGTTACGCTGACCGCTCGCTTTACGTCATGACGCCCGAGTTCGGCGCCGCAAGCCAGCTCGAGAAAATCGACATGCTCGATTTCGCTGATTTCGTCGCAATCAACAAGTTCGATCGCAACGGCGCACTCGATGCGCTG
Organism: Trinickia sp. LjRoot230; assembly: GCF_964253315.1. Taxonomy (NCBI): domain Bacteria; kingdom Pseudomonadati; phylum Pseudomonadota; class Betaproteobacteria; order Burkholderiales; family Burkholderiaceae; genus Trinickia; species Trinickia sp. LjRoot230. The sequence continues at coordinate 3,947,552 of NZ_CAXUQX020000001.1, read as the reverse complement.
CGCGATGTCGCGAAACAGGTTCAGCGCAATCGCGAGGCGTGGGGCGAGCCGCCGGAGGCGATGCCTGTTTTCGGCACGATTGCCGCGCATTTCAACGATGATGGCGTCACGGCGCTTTACCAGCGCATCGTCGCGTCACTGCAGGAGATCGGCCTGCCGCAACATGCTGGCGGCGCGCGGCTGGCGCCCACGCAGGTGCGCCATTCGAGCGCGCGGCATGCGATCGTTGCGGCGGCACGGGTGCGCTATTTGTCGGAGATCGCAGAGACGGTACGCGGCTATCGCGCGCGTGCCGAGGCGCAAGCGGTCATTGCACGCGAGCGATGGCAGTTGAGCGAGGCGCGGCGCATGCTCGCCGAATCGAGTGACGCTTCGAGTGATGCTTCGCCGCCAACCGGCCAGACCAACGCAAACACCCTCAGACACCTCGACTCCCTCGCGGCCGAGCGCGATGCGCGCCTTGGCGAGCGTGAGCACGCGCTACTTGAAGCGTGGCCGCAGATGGCGGCCGCCTATGCGGGCGACGAGTATATCGCGACCGTACGCGGCCGCGAATTGCGTCACAAGCTGACCGTGACAACGCTTTCGGGCACGACGTTGCGCAAGGTGTCGCTGCCGAAGTTTGCCGACCCGGGCCAGACGCTGCGCTGGCTGGCGCTCGAAAACTTGCCCGGCCATTTTCCGTTTACCGCGGGCGTATTCCCGTTCAAGCGTGAAAACGAAGACCCGACGCGCATGTTCGCGGGCGAAGGCGACCCAGCGCGCACCAACCGGCGTTTCAAACTGCTGTCGCAAGGCATGCCGGCAGCACGTCTATCGACCGCATTCGATTCGGTCACGCTCTACGGCGAAAACCCCGACGAGCGCCTCGACATCTACGGAAAGATCGGCAACTCCGGCGTATCGGTTGCCACGCTCGACGACATGAAGCAGCTCTATGACGGCTTCGATCTATGCGCTCCCACCACATCGGTATCGATGACGATCAACGGCCCCGCACCGACGATTCTCGCGATGTTCTTCAACGTCGCGATCGATCAAGCGCTTGATCGGCTTGGCGCGCGCCATGCCGAGGCCGGCACCACCCCGAGCGCGGACGAGCTCGCGGCAGCACGCGCGCAAGCGCTCCAGACCGTACGCGGCACGGTCCAGGCCGATATCCTCAAAGAGGATCAAGGGCAAAACACCTGCATTTTTTCGACCGAATTCAGCCTCAAGATGATGGGTGACATTCAGGCCTATTTCGCTCGGCACGGCGTGCGAAATTTCTATTCGGTCTCAATCTCCGGCTACCACATTGCCGAAGCCGGGGCGAACCCGATCACGCAGCTTGCCTATACGCTTGCCAACGGGTTCACCTATGTGGAGGCGTATCTGGCGCGTGGCATGTCGATCGACGAATTCGCGCCGAGCCTGTCGTTTTTCTTCTCGAACGGCATGGAGCCCGAATACACGGTGCTGGGCCGCGTCGCGCGGCGCATCTGGGCCATCGCGCTGCGTGAACTATACGGCGCGAACGAGCGCAGCCAGAAGCTCAAATATCACGTGCAGACGTCGGGGCGCAGCCTGCATGCTCAGGAGATCGCCTTCAACGATATCCGTACGACGCTGCAAGCGCTGATCGCCGTCTACGACAACTGTAACTCGCTGCACACGAATGCCTACGACGAAGCGGTCACGACGCCGAGCGCCGAATCAGTGCGGCGCGCTCTTGCAATTCAGCTGATCATCAATCGCGAATGGGGGCTGGCGAAGAGCGAGAACCCGAACCAGGGCAGCTTCGTCATTGAAGAGCTGACCGATCTCGTGGAAGCAGCGGTGCTGGCGGAGTTCGATCGTCTCACCGAGCGGGGCGGCGTGCTCGGCGCGATGGAGACGGGATACCAGCGAGGCCGGATTCAGGATGAATCGATGCAATACGAGCGCCGCAAGCACGACGGGTCCTACCCGATCGTCGGCGTGAATACGTTTCTCGGCAACGATGCCAGTTCGTCACCGCCGCCTTTGGCGCTGGCTCGCTCGACGAGCGAGGAAAAGCAAAGCCAGCTTGCGCGTCTTGCTGCGTTTCACGATCGGCATCGCGCGGAGGCCCAGGCGATGCTCGCTCGCTTGCAGCAAGCGGTCATCGATGACGAAAACGTCTTTGCCGTGCTGATGGATGCCGTGCGCGTATGCTCGCTCGGGCAGATTACACACGCGCTATTCGAAGTGGGCGGGCAGTATCGACGAACGATGTAAGGGGCCGGCCGGTCAGCCCCGCATGCCGAGACGCGCACGCGCTTCGTTGTATTCGCATGTCAGACGTTCGACGAGCTCGGCCACTGTCGGAACATCATCCATCAGGCCGACGCCTTGGCCCGCGCCCCAGATATCCTTCCACGCTTTCGCCTTGTCGCCGGCAAAGTTCATCGCGGTCTTGTCCGACGAGGGCAGTGCATCGGGATCGAGCCCTGCGTTGACGATGCTTTCGCGAATGTAGTTGCCGTGCACGCCCGTGAAGAGGTTCGTGTAGACGATGTCGGCGGCCGTCGCGTTGACGATCGCATGTTTGTAGCTCGCCACCGCGTGAGCCTCTTGCGTGGCGATGAAGCGCGTGCCGATATAGGCGAGATCAGCGCCCATCGCCTGCGCGGCGAGAATCGAGCCGCCATTGGCGATCGCGCCCGAGAGCACGATCGGCCCGTCGAACATGCGCCGCACTTCGCCGACGAGCGCGAACGGCGAGAGCATCCCCGCGTGTCCGCCCGCGCCCGCTGCCACCAGAATGAGCCCGTCGACCCCCGCTTCGAGCGCCTTTTGCGCATGGCGCAGATTGATGACGTCGTGCAGCACGATGCCGCCATAGCTGTGCACGGCATCGATCATTTCCTTGACCGGTGCGCGCAGACTGGTGATGAAGATCGGCACTTGATGGTCGACGCATACCCGCACATCGTGCTCGAGGCGTGCGTTCGACTGATGAACGATCTGATTGACGGCCACGGGCCCGATGTTCGCGCCCGGGTGGGCTGCCCGATGTGCGGCGAGCCCCTCGTCGATTTGCGTGAGCCACTCGTCGAGCTGCTCGGCCGGCCGGGCATTGAGCGCCGGAAATGATCCGACGATGCCGGCTTTGCATTGCGCGAGCACGAGTTCGGGATAGCTGACGATAAACATCGGCGATCCGACCACAGGCAACGTCAGATTTTTGAGGACGGCGGGCAGGGCCATGACGCGGATCTCCTTCGACGGAACAGTAAGAGCACGATCGTTCGATTATAAGGAGCTGCGCTGCCGGGCGTTGCGTTTAACGTTGGAGGGAGTGCTCAGGTTCTACGTTTCGTGGCCGCGCGAACGAGCGCGCATCGGCTGCGTCCGTAGAATGCGCGTTATCTACAACGACAAGAGGCAGGAGCGAACCGATGACATTCGCTGACTTTACTCCGTTTCATCTGACCACCGACGGCGTCGAGATCCACGGGCTCAAGGGCGGGCAGGGTGCGCCGCTGCTGTTGCTGCACGGGCATCCGCAGACGCATTTGATTTGGCATCGGTGCGTCGAACGGTTGGCTCGGCACTTCACGGTCATCGCGACCGATTTGCGCGGCTATGGCGCCTCGGGCAAGCCCGCGAGCGACGAGGCGCATACGCCATACTCGAAGCGCGTGATGGCTGCCGATCAACTGGCGGTCATGCGTCATTTTGGCTTCGAGCGTTTTCTGGTGTGTGCGCATGATCGCGGCGCGCGGGTTGCGCACCGCTTGGCGCTCGATCATCCGGATGCGGTCGAGCGGTTGATGCTGCTCGACATTGCCCCAACGCTTGCCATGTACGAAGGCACGACACGCGCCTTCGCGACGGCATACTTTCACTGGTTCTTTCTGATTCAACCGGCACCGCTGCCCGAAACGCTGATTGGAGCCGACCCGAAGGTGTATGTCGAAAGCGTGATGGGCTCGCGCCATGCGGGACTCGCGCCGTTTGCGCCCGAAGCGATCAAGGCATACGTGGATGCGTTGCGGCAGCCAGGCGCCGTGCGAGCGATGTGCGAGGACTATCGCGCATCGGCATCGATCGATCTCGAACACGACCGGGCGGACCTCGAACGTGGCCATCGCGTGGCTTGCCCGCTACGCGTGCTGTGGGGCGCGGAGGGGACGGTGGCCAAATGCTTCGATCCGCTCGCCGAGTGGCGGCGCGTGGCGCGCGACGTAAGTGGGCGCGCACTTGCCTGCGGTCACTATGTCCCGGAAGAAGCGCCCGATGAACTCATCGCGGAAATGATCGACTTTTTTGAGGCGGCGGAACCTGCGGAGCCGGTTGCGGTTGGGGGGCGGCGGGCGCGTTAAATTGCGGGGGGCGATGGGGCGCTGCGGTCGCGATTCAATCATCAGCGCGTCCCTTCGCCCTTTTCACCGCACGCACCGCAGCCTCCTCACCCACTTCCAGCGGTGGCAAGCGACGCTCGACGGGTGTCGCTTTGACGATGGCCGTGCTCGTCTCCGCTCGGTCCGTGACCTTCGACAGAATTTCGTCGAGCTCTTCAATCGAACGCAAATAGAGCCGGCAGATGAAACAATCATCGCCGGTCACCTTGTCGCATTCCACAAATTCGGGAATACGCCGGATCGCCTCTTCGACGAGATGAAGCTGCCCCGGCTGCGGCCTTACGCGCACGATGGCCTGCATCGTATAACCCAGCGCGCGCGGATCGATGGCGATGGTAAAGCGCCCGATCACACCTTGCGCCTCGAGCCGTCTGATCCGCTCGGTGGTGCTCGGGCCGGACAGCCCAATCTCGCGCGCCAAATCGGCCACTGCGGCGCGGCCATCTTCCGAGAGCAGGCGCAACAACTTCCGATCGATGTCATCGAGCGGGGCACCGCTCTTCGCCGCACCCTCAAAAAGGCGTTTCACCATTTTCCCCTTCGTTTCAAAGAAAGAATTGCATTTTCGCCAAAGTTTAGCCGTGTCGAAGCGCGTATGGAATCAGTAAACTCAATCCCATCGAAACACGAAACACAAAACACAAAACACAAAACACTTTCGTTGATTGGAGGACTTATGGCCATGCATGAAACTCGGCGCGGCGCGATCGAAATGACTACCGCCATGCTGATGTCGGGCACGATCGGCTGGCTTGTCGTGACATCGGGGCAATCGCCGCTCAATGTCGTATTCGTTCGCTGCGTGCTCGGTGCGATGACGCTCGCGCTGGTCTGCGCACGCTTCGGTCTGCTGCGACGCGACGTGTGGTCATGGCGCGTCGTCGGGCTCGCGGCGGCCGGTGGTGCTGCCATCGTCGCGAACTGGGTGCTGCTGTTCGCCGCTTATTCGCGCGCATCGATCTCCATGGCCACCGCAGCGTACAACACGCAGCCGTTCATGCTCGTCGCGCTGGGCGCACTCATTTTTCGCGAACGGGTGAGCGCATCGACGGCGCTCTGGCTCGTGCTGGCGTTCCTTGGGCTCGTGTTCGTCGTGAAAGTGGAGCCGAGTGTGCTGGCCGTGCCCGGTGAATACCTCGAAGGCATCGGCCTGTCGCTCGGCGCGGCATTTTGCTACGCGATTTCGTCCATCATCACGAAGCGCCTCAAGGGCACCACGCCGCATCTGATCGCGCTGATCCAGGTCACGCTCGGCGCGCTGATGCTGGCACCCTTCGTCGACTTCCACGCGTTGCCGACGACTGCAGGCCCCTGGGCCAACTTGGCCACGCTTGGCATCGTCAATACCGGGATCATGTATGTGCTGCTCTACGGTGCGATTCAGAAATTGCCGACCGCGATGACGGGCGCGCTGTCGTTCATCTACCCGGTGGTCGCGATTGCTGTTGATCGCTTCGCGTTCGGTCAAACGCTCGGATGGATTCAAGTGCTCGGCGCGGCATTGATTCTCATCGCGGCCGCCGGCGTGAATCTCGGCTGGCGCATCGTGCCGCAGCGGCGCGCCGCGGCACTGCCGAGCGAGGCGTCGGGCGCGTGCCAATCTGATTGAAAGCCGCTTGTCGAAAACTTGCAGGGAAATCACCGATGCGCCGAATCAATGTGCATCGGTATCATGTTTATGACGCTGATCACGTCGACAATTGTGCCGTTCGCCATTCGTGACGAGCGGCTTTCTTTTGTCTGCGCCACGCGAATCAGCGCTTGGAGACCCCTTAGCTTCGCAGCGCCACATCGGCTGTCGGCGCGCCCGTGAGCGCGAGCAGTTCGTTCGGCGACAAGTTGAACACCGCATGCGGATGGCCCGCAGCTGCCCATAAGCTGTCGAGTTGCAACAAGTCCTCGTCGATGAGCGTGACAGGCGCCGTCGCATGTCCGATCGGGCAGACGCCGCCAATCGCATAGCCCGTTTTCTCCCGCACAAATTTGGCGTCGGCGCGAGCGATCGCACCCACCTGCTGCGCGACCTTTTGTTCATCGACGCGGTTGGCGCCGCTCGCAACGACGAGCACCGGCACATCGTCATCGCGTCGGCGAAAGAGAATCGACTTCGCGATTTGCGCCACCGAGCAGCCGAGCCCGGCTGCCGCTTCGGCCGACGTCTTACCCGTTTGCGGCAGCATGACGACCGGTTTGTAATGGCCGCGCTCGCGCAACAGCAACGCGACGCGACGTGCCGACTCAGGCAATGCGGCAAGCGGCTCTAATGCGTTCGAGATGTCGGGCGTATCGTGCGTATCGGGCGTGCCGGCTGGCAGAATTCCTTCGTTGTCCATACCAAATTATTTAGGTCTTCTAACTAATTGGAGATGCACGTTACCGTGCCTTCGCCAGCAAGGCGCGACCGGCGCGCGAGGCGTTGGTCCGGCCAATCGAACTCGAAATGAATTCGCCGATCGCAACCACCTGCGCGAGGTCGATGCCGGTTTCGATGCCGAGCCCGTGCATCAGATAAAGCACGTCCTCAGTCGCGACGTTACCGGTCGCACCGACCGCATAGGGGCAGCCGCCAAGCCCCGCCACCGAGGCATGAAAAATCTCGATGCCTTCGAGCAGCGATGCGTAGATGTTGGCAACGGCCTGCCCGTAGGTGTCGTGGAAGTGCCCCGAGAGTCGCTCACGCGGAAACACCTTGGTGACGGCGGAAAATACTTCCCGCGTGTGCTTGGGCGTGCCCACACCGATGGTGTCGGCAATGTCGATTTCATCGCAGCCGAGATCGGCAAAGCGCTGCACGACGTCGACGACCGCCAGCACGGCCACGTCGCCCTGATAGGGGCAGCCGAGCGCGCACGAAACACTGCCGCGCAAGCGCAACCCGTTGTCCTTCGCCGCGCGGGCAACCGGCTCGAAGCGCGCGATGCTTTCGGCGATGCTGCAGTTGATGTTTTTTTGCGAGAACGCTTCGCTTGCTGCACCGAAGATGACGATCTCATCGGCGTGCGCCGCGAGTGCGCCTTCATACCCTTTTAAATTGGGCGTAAGCGCCGAGTAGATGGTCCCGGGCTTGCGCGCAATGCCTGCCATAACTTCGGCGCCGTCCGCCATCTGCGGCACCCATTTCGGCGAGACGAACGACGCTGTCTCGATGTTTTTGAAGCCGGCCCCCGAAAGACGATCGACAAGCTCGACCTTCACGGCCGTCGGAACGAATTCCTTTTCGTTTTGCAGGCCGTCGCGTGGGCCGACTTCGACGATCTTCACTGCGCGAGGCAAAGACATAGCGTGTCTCCGATGCGATTGCGATTTGGTTTGCGATTTTTGCTTGAGGAATGCTGATCAATATCCCCGTGCGACGTCAACGATGCCGCTGATCGGCTCTCCGCGTTCAAGTGCTCCAATTTTCTCCGCGATTTGCGCCACGGCGGGTTCGCACAACGTCAAAGCCGAGATATGCGGCGTAATCGTGATGCGCGGCTCGCGCCAGAAGCGATGCGTCGGCGGCAATGGCTCGCTGGCAAACACATCGAGCGTGGCGGCGGCGAGCTGGCCGTCTTGCAGCGCGACCAGCAAATCGTCTTCGACCAAGTGTACGCCGCGCGCGAGGTTCACCACATAGGCCCCGCGCGCGAGCCGCTCAAACGCTCGCCGATTCAGGATGCCGTCCGTATCCGGTGTGCTCGGGAGCAAATTCACGATGACTTTCGCGCCATCGAGGCAAGCGTCGAGCGCTTCTCCTGCGAACGTGTCGATACGATCGAGCATTTTCTTGCTGCGGCTGTAGCCGCGCACCGGCAGGCCAAACGAAGCGAGCGTCGCGGCCACCTGCGTACCGAGCACGCCAAGCCCGAGCACCGCGACGATGAAGGTGTCGTGCCGATGCGGCTCCAGCACGTGCCATTGCGGCACGGCGCTGCGCTGCGCGATTTCGTATTCGTCGAAGCGGCGCAGGTAGCGCAATACCGCGTACGTCGCGTACTCGTTCATTTGCGCCGCCATGCCGGTGTCCTCCAGCCTGACGACGGGTACATTGCGCGACAGCGTGCCGGGTGCCTCGCGTTCGAAACGTAGGATCGCGTCGACGCCGGCGCCCAGATTGAAAATGGCTTTGAGCCCCTCGCGCGCGCGAAGGACGTCGCGCTCGGGGCGCCAGACGACGGCGTAATCGGCAAAGGCCGTGTCGCCCGGTTCCCACGTGCGGACCTCGGCACCCGGGAGTGCCTGCGAGAGCGCATTGAGCCATCTGGCATCGCCCCCTTGGGGAGCGGCGAATAGAACTTTCATCGGGATTGGAGGATGCGGTGCGAGCGGCGATGGCAAGTGGCCACCATTTTACGTTTTTGTCTCGACCCTCGCAGTCCGAGATTTGGCGAATTATGCCGAATCGGGCGGCGCCGATGGTTTGCTTGCGTCTTCGCGTGCTCACCTTTCGTGCAATTCGGGCGGGTCAATTTGGCTGGCGCGCGAATTCTATTCTTTCAATGGAGTGATATTGATGCGTATCGAAACCACTTACCTGGTAGCAGACAACGGGCGCTTTGTGTGCGCCGATCCCGTATCGGGCTACTTATTCGCCGATAAAGAGCGTGCCGATGCGCTCTGCAAATTCGAGGCGACGTTCGACGATGCGGCGTCCACCGTCGCGTTCCGCAACCCGACAACAGGCAGGGGCTGGGTCAAGTTCGACGAGGATTGGGTGACGCCGGACTTGAATCATGTGGTCAGAGGGAGGATGGACGAAAGCGAGAACTTCAAGTTCAGTTTCGTCGACGAGACGAAAACCCTGGTCACCTTGCAAGACCGCAACGGCGATTACCTGTCGCGCAGCGTTTTTCGTGACGAGAATTATCTTATTGCCGACCAGACGGCGCATGGCGCGTCCTCGCAGTTCAGGTTCGTCCACATTACGCCCTGAAATTGCGAACGAAGCACGCGGGGCGCCGGCCCCGCTCTCGTTAGCAGTCCTAATCAAGCTGCGTGTTCGGCGCTGACGCCTGCGCCGCGCCTTGCGCGCGCATGCCGAGCCGTGCGAGCAACGCGCGGTCAGCGTCGGCCTGCGGATTGCCGGTGGTCAGCAGCACGTCGCCGTAGAAGATCGAGTTCGCGCCGGCCACGAAACACAGTGCCTGCAACGCCTCGTTCATCTGTTGCCGGCCCGCCGACAAGCGCACCATCGCACGCGGCATGGTGATGCGGGCAATCGCGATGGTGCGCACAAACTCGAACGGATCGATTGGCTCGGTGCCGGCGAGCGGCGTGCCTTCGACCTGCGCCAGATTGTTGATCGGCACCGATTCCGGATAGGGCTCCATATTCGCCAACTGCGCGATGAGGCCGGCTCGCTCGCGACGCGACTCGCCCATGCCGACAATGCCGCCGCAGCAGACGTTGATCCCCGCATGGCGCACGCGTTCGAGCGTATCGAGCCGGTCCTGATAAGTGCGCGTCGAGATGATCTGGCCGTAGAACTCGGGCGATGTATCGAGATTATGGTTGTAGTAGTCGAGACCTGCGTCGCGCAGCGCCTGCGCTTGATGATTTTCCAGCATGCCAAGCGTGACGCAGGTCTCGAGCCCCATCGCCTTCACGCCGCGAATCATGTCCTTGATCGGCTCGAGATGGCGGTCCTTCGGGCTGCGCCACGCCGCACCCATGCAAAAGCGCGTGGCGCCGTTGTCCTTCGCGACGCGTGCGGCGGCCAGCACGTTATCGACATCCATCAGCTTTTCGGCCTTGAGCCCGGTGTCGTAATGGGCCGATTGCGAGCAGTACTTGCAGTCTTCCTCGCACCCGCCCGTCTTGATGGACAGCAGCGTGGAAAGCTGCACAGTGTTGGCATCGAAATGCTCCCGATGCACCTGCTGGGCGCGAAACAGCAGATCGTTGAACGGCAGCTCGTAAAGCGCGACGATATCGGCGACGCGCCAGCGTGCGGCGGCGTCAGAGCGCGCGGCCGTTGCGATGGGCGTGGCTGCGCTTTGGGCTTGAGTCATGTCGTCAGTCCTCGTAGGCAATGAGCGGTAAGTAAGCAGTAAGCAGTAAGCGGTAATGGCAAAGCGTCGTCACCGCGTTTCGCGCAGCGTACGCAACAGCGTTGAGATGTCGAGCCGCGATGCGGCGCCTCGCGGTGAAGCGGGTGAAAACCGTGGCAGCGAGCCGAGTAGCGGCGCGTGATGTTCGCGGGCGAGCCGGCTTCGAACGGTGTCGATATTCTCTTCGGCAAAACGCATATCGGCTTCGATGCGGTTTGCCACCCAGCCGGCGATGACGAGCCCGCTTTTCGCAATCGCATCGGCTGTGAGCAGCGCGTGATTGATGCAGCCGAGACGCACGCCGACGACGAGCACCACTGGCAGCCCGAGCGCGTGCGCGAGGTCTGCAGTATCGCTCGTATCGTCGAGCGGCACACGAAAGCCGCCTACGCCTTCGACTACGACGATGTCGGCGCGTTGCATCGCTTTGCGATGGCAATCGACGATATGCGCGATATCGAGCGTGACGCCAACCTGCGCCGCGACGATATGCGGTGCCGCTGGTGCTTTGAGCAAATACGGGGTGCGTATCTCGGGCGGCAGCACCACGTTTGCCGCCGCGTCGAGCGCATCGGCGTCCTCGTTGTGCCATTGCCCGTCGCGTTCGAATGCGCCTGCCGCCACGGGCTTCATCGCGGCTGCGCGCAAGCCCGCGTCGGCGAAGCCGTGCAGCAACGCACACGACACGAAGGTCTTGCCGATCTCCGTATCGGTGCCCGTGACGAAGAGTGAACGTGCGGTTGTACTCATGGCCGCGCTGCTGCATCGATGCGCATAAGCGCCGCCTCGAGCCGGGCGAGATCGTCGAGCGTATGGCCGGCTGACAACGAAACCCGTACGCGCGAGGTGCCGACAGGCACCGTCGGTGGACGGATCGCGGGCACCCATAACCCTTCGGCATCGCAGCGGGCTGCCAACGCGAGCGTTGCTTCGTTATCGCCAATGATGAGCGGCTGAATCGCCGTATGGGAATCGATGGGCAGCCACTGTGACGCGCGCAACATCGCGCGCGTGCGCTCGATCAATACACCGAGATGAGCGCGCCGCGCATCGCCTTCGTCGCTCGCGATCAATGCGAGGCTGGCCGATGCTGCATGCGCGACGGCCGGGGGCGATGCCGTCGTGAAGATGTAGGGCCGTGCACGCTGCACGAGCCATTCGATGACAGTCTCGTGCGCGAGCGCGGCCGCACCGGCCACGCCTGCCGCCTTGCCAAGCGTACACAGGTAGACGAGATGCGGCGAGCGCAACCCAGCTTGCGCCAACACGCCGCGCCCCTGCGGGCCCAGTACGCCGAAGCCATGCGCATCGTCGACGATGAGCCACGCGCCATGTCGCTCTGCCAGTTCGAGCAACGCAGCCAATGGCGCGATATCGCCATCCATGCTGAATACGCCATCGGTCACGATAACTTTGACGCTGGCATCGGACGCATCGAGCATCGCCGCGAGCGCTTCGGCATCGCCGTGCGGATAGATTTGCACTTCGGCGCGGGCCAAGCGTGCGCCGTCGATCAGCGAGGCGTGATTGAGCGCATCGGAAAAGAGCGTCGTGCCGCGTCCCGCGAGGGCCGTCAGCACGGCGAGATTCGCCATATAGCCGGTACAAAAGCTGAGCGCCCGCGGCGCATCGACGAAGCCGCCGCACAACGCCGCCAGATCGTCTTCGAGTTGCGCGTGCGCGCGTGAGTGGCCACCCAGCAAATGCGAGCCGCCACTGCCGGCGCCGTACCGTTGCGCGCCTTCGGCGAGCGCCGCAGTCAGTGCCGGGTGCGCCGCGAGTCCGAGGTAGTCGTTGCTCGCGAATCCGATGATCGGGCGGCCGTCGACCGTCATGTGCGCTGCGCACGCGGTATCGGCGATACGGCGGCGCCGTGTGAGGCCACGCCGATCGAGATCCGCCAGCCCATCGCGAAGCGTATCGAGCAAAAACATCAACGGTCTCCGTCGGCGAGGGTGGCCTCTAACGTCTCGAGCGTGCGCGCAGCGAGCAGATCGATTGTTTCGGAGTCCAAAATATATGGCGGCATCAGATAGACCGTGGTGCCGATTGGGCGAAGCAACAGCTCGCGCGCAAGGGCCTGCGAGAAAAAGCGGCGAGAAAACGTGCGCGCGGCTTCCCCCTCGAGTGCAGCGTCGAAAGCGATGATCGTGCCGCATTGCCGCAGGTTGCGCACCGCGTCGTATTCATTGAGCGGCGCCAGTGCCGCAAAAAGCGCCGCCGACTTGTGATGGTTTTCGGCCAGCACGTTATCGCTTTCGAATATGTCGAGCGTGGCGAGCGCGGCGCGGCAAGCCAGCGGATTGCCCGTGTACGAATGCGAGTGCAAAAAGCCGCGCGTGGTATCGTCGTCGTAAAAAGCCGCGAAAATCGCGTCGCGCGACAGCACGATAGACAGCGGCAGATAACCGCCGCTGATGCCTTTCGAAAGACAAAGGAAATCAGGCCATATACCCGCTTGCTCGCACGCGAAGAAAGTCCCGGTGCGTCCGCAGCCTACTGCGATTTCATCGGCAATCAGGTGCACGCCGTAGCGGTTGCATAGCGAGCGCAGCCCCGACAGATACGACGCATCGTGCATCGCCATGCCGCTCGCGCATTGGACGAGCGGCTCGACGATCAGCGCCGCAATGCGCGGCGCGTGCGATTCGAACAATGTGCGCACGTCGTCGAGCGCGCGATTTGCCACGTCGGCTGCGGTTTCCCCGGCTCGCGCGCCGCGCGCGTCGGGCGAAACCACGACATGTGCACGGCGGATCAGCGGATCGTAGGCGTCCTTGAACAGTGCGACGTCGGTCACGCCCAGTGCGCCGATCGTTTCGCCGTGGTAACCGTTCGCCACGCAGACGAATTCGCGCTTCTCGCCATGTCCGGTGTTGCGCCAATAGTGAAAGCTCATTTTTAGCGCGATCTCGACGGCAGAGGCGCCGTCGGATGCGAAAAACGCATGGCCGAGCGTGCGCTGCGTCAGCGTCGAGAGCCGCTCGGCCAGTTCGACCGCCGCAGTGTGCGTGCAGCCCGCGAGCATCGCGTGTTCGAGCGTATCGAGCTGCGCGCGCAGCGCTTCGTTGATGCGGGGGTTGGCATGGCCGAACAAATTGACCCACCACGAGCTGATCGCATCGAGATAGCGGTGGCCGGCATGATCGAAGAGCCAGGCGCCTTGCCCTCGTGCGAGCGCGACGAGCGGCATGCGCTCGTGGTGCTTCATCTGCGTACACGGATGCCATACCGCACGCAGACTGCGTGCGACCCAGTCGCTATTCGCTTCGGCTTGAATGCGCACGTCTCTTTCCAATCGACACTCCAGATCTCGAAAACGCCTATACGTCTGTCGTTTTAGCGAATCAGCATCGCAACGCCAGATGACAAAAACGGACGTGAGAGTAACGCGTTCCGCGAGCCGATGCACGCATTCGACGCCCGCTCGAAAACGCGCGACTTGGCGCGCGTTCGGTGTAGCTCGCGACGCTTCGCATCAGATCGACAGCGTTAGGTGCCGTTGACGACGCCAGAGTGAGGCCGCCGGCTGAAAAAAACTGCTGGCGGGCGGGCTTTTGGGCTTATTTTGGGGACTTTGTTTCGACGAGCGGACACAGCTTCGCGGGGGGAAGCAGGGGAATCGAAAATCGAAACTCGAAACCAGAGACGGTCAGCGGCTTGCGATCGAGCGATTGGCACTCGCTGCAGCGACGGCGGTGGTGTCGCCGGCATCGGCATCGGCATTAGGCGCGTCGTTGGCCTGTGAGGCCTTGCTTGTTGACGACGATGCAGTCCGCGCGCCGTCGTTCCACACAACGGAATCGTTGAGCGCATAAAGGCCGCACGGCGTGCCGTGGTTTTCGCGCCGGCAGTTGGCGAGCGCGACGGAGACGGGGTCATCGCCGCCCTCGGCCCACGACCAGGCACCTGACGACGCAACCGCAAACGCGCGGCTCGGGAATTGGTGCAGGAACTTGCGATAGGCCGCGCGCCCGGCCGCATCGACGTACGGCACCGCATTGATCGAATCGACGGCGGCATAACCGCTCGGCTGCGGTGCGTTCGGGCTGTCGACGCGATATTGCGTGCGCGTCGGCATCCCGATGCGTGTGAGGAATGCGTCCACCGCCGGCCACCAGAGCGGCACGCCATCGCGATCGATCACGAGCCGATGCGCGTCGTTCTTGTACGAGCCGAAATCGACCATGCGTGCGTGAGCGCCATGTTCGACATAAGCCGAATACATCCGCGTGATCAGGTCGCCGGGCCAGATCGAATCGTTATCGCCATAGAGCCAGAGCGACGGCACCCGCGCTCGTTCGCCATAGGTTTCGAACGCGTGGGTGAGGTTTTCTTGCCAGCCCGAGCATGCGTCTTGGCGCAGGCCGCCCGAGAAGTTGAGCAGGCCGCGCACACCCGGTGCCGCCTCGACGCCGTAGGCGATCGTCGTCAAGCCGCCGTGCGACGTGCCGGCCACCACGACGTGCGCGGCGTCGACGTACGATTGCTTCGACATGTAGGCGATGGTTGCGGCCACGTCCTCAGCTTGCGCAGCGCCGTTTTTCTGGACGTCGCAGCCTTCCTGGCGATAGCTGCCGCCCGAATCGGCGAACCCTTCGCGGTTGGGCGCGACGACGATATAGCCGCGGCGCACAAACTCGCGCGCAAACGCGAGGGGGCGGCTGCGCGACTGCGCGCGTGTATCGCCGGCCATCTTGCCGTGATTGAAGACGACCATCGGGAACGGGCCGGGGCCGTCGGGCTTGAAGATTGTGGTCTCGAGTGTGATCGAGCCCACAGTGTCGACGGGGATCCGTACGATACGCTCATTCAGGTCAGAAGCGAGGTGCGGCAGGTTGTCGTCGCCGAACTCGAGTCGTGCGACATTGGCGGAAGAAAGCGGCCCAGGGCTGATCGAGGCGAGCGTGGCGTCTTGCGCCGGTGCGCCTGCGTGGGCGCCCATCCATGCGTACGCGCACAACCCTGAAATCAAAAAATTCTTCCAACTCATGCACGTACCTGCTCTGAAATTCGACAGCGTCCCCGACGAGGGTCATTCTTTCTTGTCCGCCCAGCGAATACCCCGATTTGCAGTATCCGTGGTGCCTGCCGATTGCAGTTGGTCAAAAAGAAGGCAACAACGGCTGCAATTCGCCCCATGGGCTGATCGACGCGGGCCGATAGTCTGAGAGGCAGGGAAAACGCGGGGGTGCGGCGCACGACTGGCATGGGAATGGATAGGAGTCCTATCTATTGCCCGGGAAGCGCTCGGCAATCGTCTGAACGATATGTGCCGCAAATGAGGCTCATGCTAGCCGGACAGAAGTCGCTTGTGCAATGCAGGCGAACCCCATCTTGCGGGCGCAAACGTTTGAGAGCAGGTGGTACGCGTAGTCAACGCTCGCTTAAATCGCCATCGATATACCGCCAGCGCCCGTCTTCGCTGCGAATGAAGCGGCTCGTCTCGTGCAGGCGGTGCCCGCGTGCGCCTTGTTTGAATCGTGCGACGAATTCGACGATGGCATGACTATCATCGATTGTCTCGAACCGTTTAATTAGGAGTCCTATCCAGCGGGGGGCGTCGGGTGCGCTACGGTCGATGTCGAGATCGGGCGGACAGCTCGACGCATCCCATGTCGCACGCAGGTACTCGGTGTCGCCGAGCACGTAAGCGGTGTAGCGCGAACGCATCAGTTCGAGCGCACGCGGTGCAAATGCGGTACCGGCGAGATAAGGGCCGCAGCAAGCGCAGAACGCAGGCGGTTTGGCCCCGGAGGGCAAGCCGGGTGCCGCGCCGCCGCAGGGGCATGGCGCGGAGGGTGTAGGCAGGGATTTGGATGCGGCCGCCATATTGTCTGTTTTAAGCGAGCGCTCGTGCGATCAGGATCTTCTGAATATCGCTTGTCCCCTCATAAATCTGGCAGACGCGCACATCGCGATAAATCCGCTCGACCGGGAAATCGCTGACATAGCCGTAGCCGCCGAACGCTTGGAGCGCCGCCGAGCAGATGCGCTCGGCCGCTTCGGAGGCGAACAGCTTCGCCATGGCGGCTTCGGTCAGGCAGGGCAGGCCTGCGTCCTTCATCGAAGCCGCGTGCCATACGAGTTGGCGCGCGGCTTCGAGCTGCGTTGCCATCTCGGCGAAGCGGAATTGCACCGCCTGGTGCGAAAAGATTAGTTGTCCGAAGCTTTCGCGCTCCTTGGCATAGGCGAGCGCCGCTTCGAATGCCGCGCGTGCCATGCCGACGCTTTGTGCCGCGATGCCGATGCGTCCGCCTTCGAGCCCTGAAAGCGCGATGCGATAGCCTTCGCCTTGCGCGCCGATGCGATTGGCCGCGCTCACACGGCAATTGTCGAAGACGATTTGGGCGGTGTCGGAAGAATGCTGACCGAGCTTGTCCTCGATGCGTGCAACGATGTAGCCGGGCGTATCGGTCGGCACGATGAACGCGCTGATGCCGCGCTTGCCGGCAGATTTGTCGGTGACGGCCAGCACGATCGCCACCTGGCCGTTCTTGCCGCTGGTAATGAACTGCTTCACGCCATTGATGACGTAGCTGTCGCCGTCCTGTACCGCGCTCGTGCGCAGTGCCGAGGCGTCTGAACCTGCCTGCGGTTCGGTCAGGCAAAACGCCCCGAGCATGTCGCCGCGTGCGAGCGGTGCGAGCCACTCGTGTTTTTGCGTTTCACTGCCGTAGGCGAGCAAGATGCTGCATACAGGGCAGTTGTTGACCGAAATCGCCGTCGATGTACCGCCGTCGCCGGCTGCGATCTCTTCGAGAATGACGGCTAGCGCAAGCGCGTCGAGCCCCGCACCGCCATACTCGTGCGGCACCAGCACGCCATATGCGCCGAGTTCGGCCAGTTGACGATGCACGTCCTTTGGAAACGTCCGCTCGCGGTCCCAGCGGGCCGCATTGGGCGCAATGGCCTCGCGTACGAAGGTGCGCACCGCATCGCGAATCATCTGGTGATCCTGATCGAGCACCATGTTGTGTGTCTCCCTGAGCGGAAATGGGGCGGGCAGTTCACCAGTCGATGGCGGTGCCGTCGTATTGGATGAAGCGCCCGTTAAACGAGGTACGCGCGGCGCCTGCCTGCGCGATGACCTCGCGCATGCCCGCCACGCTGCGTTCCGGCTCGATCGCCGCTTGCGCGCCGCCCATGTCTGTGCGCACCCAGCCAGGATGGAGCGCGATGCAGCTTGCGCGGCGCGTCTGCAACGATGCAACGTGCAGCGCGCAATTGAGCGCCGCTTTGCTCGTGCGATACAGCCAGCCCGTTGTGCCCGTGGCCTCGCCGATGCTGCCCATGCGGCTCGACAGCACCGCGAGCACGCCTTCGACGGACTCGACGAGCGGTAACAAGCTCGGCATGAGCAGCATCGGGCCGCGTACGTTCGTCATCATCACGTAGTCGAAATCGGCGGCCGAAAATGCTTCGACACCTTCGGTTGGTGGGCCGTACACGCCGGCTACGACAACGGCCACATGCAGCCGTTCGCCGGCGAGCCGTTGAGCGAGCGCGTTGATTTCATCGGGCTCGGTAATGTCGAGCGACATCGGCTCAGCGCCGAACGCCGTTTCGAGTTCATCGAGCGCTTCGTCAGTGCGCGCGGTGGCAATTACACGCCAGCCTGCTTCACGGTATTGGCGCACGAACTCGTGGCCGAGGCCACGTGACGCGCCTACGATCAATGCGGTTCTCATGGGATTGTCTCCGCGAGTTGCGGTGTGCTGCTTAACCGGGTTAACGATCACAGTTTCGGCATCAATGCGCAAGCGATTGATGAGGGTCCGGCGAGGCTATTCGTCCCATATCAATCGTTATTCAGTCCGAATTTTATCGGACGACTTCGAGTGCTTGAGGCGAGCGGCGTGTAATGCGGCGGTTATACGCATTTACCGCATTTACCGATTACGCCGCCAATGATGCAACGCCGACACCTGGCAGCTTGGATTGGGCTGCTGGGGAGCATGTTGATGTTGTCTCGCGCCGCACCAGCCGCACCGTCTTTACCGCCTACACCGGGGCCGCAGATTCAACGTCTGCAAGAAGAGCAACTCGAAGCCATCGAGGCGCTCAACGCGCGCCCAGACGTATTGACACCCGCCGAGCCGTCCTCGACGGCAGCGGACCTCGCACATTTGCCGGTTGAACCCACTTGCTTTGCGGTAAATCGGCTGGTCTTGCACGACAACCCATTCGGGTGGCTTGGCCGCAAGCTGCAGCCGGTGGTAGGTCAATGTGTCGGTAAAACGGCGCTCACGCAGATATTGGACGTGGCGAACGGCGCGCTGATCGAACGCGGCTATATCAGCTCGCGTGTGCTGATGCCGGTTCAATCAATGGAATCGGGCACGCTCGCGTTGCAGGTCGTGGCCGGCCGGGTGGGGGAGCTCAAGTCGCCGGTGCCGGGCATCGGCTGGCTGCGCGCGGCATTGCCGACGTCTCACCCTGCGCTGCTCAATCAGCGCGATATCGATCAGGGCCTGGAGAATTTGCGTCGATTGCACTCGCAAGCCGATGCGATGTTCGAGCTTGCGCCGAGCCTATCGCCCGATGAATCGGACATCGTCCTGCGCCCTGGCACCGGCAAGCGGTGGCAGGCGGTGGTCGGTGTCGATAACGCCGGGCTCGACTCGACAGGCAAGTACCAGCTCTCGAGCGCGTTCACGTTCGATTCGCCGCTGCATCTGTACGACCAACTGCAGGTTATTGGTGCAACCAACGCGAACTTCGGCACGCGCGATCAGGGCAATCGCTCGGTGGCGGCGAACTACAGCGTGCCGCTCGGCTATGCGCTGCTCTCGTTGAGCGCCAGCCGCTCGCGCTACAAGCAAACGGTGGCGGGCTTCGACGCCCCGATCGAATACAGCGGCACGCAATCGCAACTGCAAGCGGGGCTCTCAGGCGTCATCTATCGCAGCGCGCGAGCGCGCACGGAGGTGCGTGCCGATATTTTCCACAAACTCAGTCATAACGCGATCGATGGTGTGGACCTGCCGGTGCAGCATCGCGACGTGATCGGCTATGAGCTCGAGGTGTCGCACCGCCACTATCTCGGCAACGCGCTACTCGATGGCTCGCTTGGCTGGCGTGCGTCGCTGCCGAGTCTCTCGCGCAACCCCGGAACGGTGATCGGCGCGCCTGAGTTTAGCGGCGCGACGCAAATCGAACTCGCGAGCGTGAGCGCGCAAGCGCCGTTCACGTTGGGCGGACAGGCGCTGTCGTATCGGTTCAGCTGGAACGCGCAGCATGCGCGCACGCCGCTCACACCATCCGACTACTTCACGATCGGCACACGCTACGCGGTGCGCGGCTTCGATCAGCAACGGACGCTGGCGGCGCAAAGCGGTTGGGCGCTTTCCAACGAAATCGATTGGTTCGTCCCGACGGCCATCGGGACGCAGGCGCTTTATGTCGGGGTCGATGCGGGGCGGCGACGGAATTTCTCTCGGGCAGGGCACTCGTTGGCGCGGTGCTGGGCATGCGCGGCAATTTATCGACAAAGCGTTCTCCGGCATCGCTGAGCTATGACGTCTCGCTGGGTTGGCCGGTTTCGATGCCCGATCACTTCCAACGCCGTTCGCCCACGTTGCTCGTTCAGCTGAGCACGTTGTTCTAAGCGCGAGAGGAAATGATGAAATCGGGGAGATTGAGACTAACAACGCGTGTTGGATTCGCCGTCCTGTGCGCATTCATTGCTCAGCCGTTCGCTGTCCACGCGCAGATCACGTTGCCGATCACGCCTGATCGCCGCGGGCCGACGCATCCGGTCATCGGTGTGTCAGCCAACGGTGTGCCGCTGATCAACATCACGGCGCCCAATCGCGCGGGCGTGTCGCTGAACAACTTCACGCAGTACAACGTAGGCACGAACGGCGCGGTGATCGTCAATAGCGCTCGGCCGAGCGCGTCGCAACTGGCGGGCGCGGTGCAAGGCAATCCGTTTTTGGGCAACCAATCGGCGCGCGTGATTATTAATCAGGTGACGTCCGGCCACGCCACGCGCTTGCTCGGCCCCACCGAAATCGCTGGCCACCGGGCCAACCTCGTCATCGCGAATCCGGTCGGCATCACCTGCGCGGGGTGCGGTTTTATCAATACGCCGCGCGTGTCGCTGTCCACTGGGTTGCCGACGGCTCGCTCGCGGGCTTGAATGTCACGCAAGGCCACATCGATATCATCGGCGCCGGGCTCGATGCGCGCGGCAGTGCGTTGGATCTGATCTCGCGCGCGATGACGATCAACGCGCAACTGTGGGCCGATTGGGCCGACGCGGTGGCCGGTGCCAACCAGGTCGACTACGGTACGAACGCGGCGCACCCGCAGGCGGGCGTCGGCCCCGCGCCTTACTTTGCGATCGACGCCAAAGCGCTCGGCAGCATGTACGCCAACGGTGTGCGGCTGATTGGCACCGAGGCGGGTTTGGGGGTGCGCGAGGTCGGCGGGATTACCTCATTGACGGGCGAGATCCACCTGTCGGCGAATGGCGAGATCACGATCGAGCCGCGCGCACGCCTGCAATCGGCAGCGGGTACGCGTATCGAGGGCAAGGTCGTTACGAATCGGGGCGAGATCGTCAGCGCGCAGGCGGCGACGCTGAGCGCCTCGGCGACGCTCGCGAATGAGGGCGTGATTGCGGCGGCGGGGGACGTCACCTTGGAGGCAGCGGTGCTTCGCAACAGCGCGCAGGTATGGGCCGGTGTGGATAGCAGCGGCGTGCCGAGTGCGCCGGGTGCGGTGAAGCTTGCCGCGTCGGAGGTGGTGAACCGCGGGCTGATCGCGGCGGGCGGCGGCATCGACGTGGTGGCGCGCGAGCGGATGTCCAACGTCGGCGGCACGCTGCTGGCGAACCACGCGACGATCGACGCGGCGCGCCTGGACAATACCGATGGGCGAATCGGCACGGCGGGCCAGCTTACGATCGAGGTGGCGCGCGATATCTCGAATGCGGGCGGGTTGATCGAGGGCGGCAAGCGGCTGAGGCTCGAAAGCGAGACGCTTTCGAATACGGGCGGTGGGCAGGTAAGAAGCGTGGCGGGCGATTTACGCATCCAGGCGCGCGAGGACGTGAATAACACGGACGGCACAATGTCGGCAGCGGGCCGCTTGACGCTCGACGCGCGGGTCCTGCGTAACGGACGGGGAGCGATCGGCGGGGGCGAGGCAAAGGTGGTGGCCGACTCGATCGAGAACGACGCGGGCAAGATCGTGGCGGCTGGGGCGTTGGAGGTGGATGCGAGGGGCGCGGCGTCCAATGCCAATGGCGTGATCGTCGGCGCAAGCAGCTTGATATTCACGGCTGGACGGCTGTCGAGCAATGATCACGGTCAAATCGGCACCATTGCTGGGGATGGATCGTTTGAGGTCGCGCGGGAGATCGATAACTCGAATGGCCGCTTCGGTGTGGGCGGTGAGCTGACGTTGCGCGCGGACGCACTTGAGAATGGCGCGGGCACGATCACGTCAGGTGCGGCCGATATCGGGGTCATCGGCGAACTGACGAATCGCGGCGGCACCATCGCCACGACGCGCGACACCGAACTCACAGCGGGCGCGTTGCGTAATGAGCACGGCACGATCGGTTCGGTCGAAGGGGGACTGTCGATTACGACCGATGGCGCGACTAATAACACCGAGGGCAAGCTGCTGGCGCACAAGGATCTTTCGCTGAAAAATGCGGAGTTGATCAATCGCGCGGGGCTCATCGATGCGAATAGCGCCAAGGTCGAAAGCGCGGGGACATTCAACAATACAGATGGGCGCGTCAACGCGGGCCAGCAGCTCGATGTTTCGTCAGGCGTGCTCAATAACGACGGGACGCTTGAGTCGGCTGGTGACGCCACAGTTTCCACGCGCGGCGATTTCAACAACACCGGGACCGTGTCGGCAGCGGGCAACCTGCGCGCGACAACCGAAGGCGCGCACGAGAACAGCGGAACGCTATCGGCCGGCAACAGGCTTTCAGTGTCGGGTGCCACCGTCAACAATAAGGCCAGTGGCGAGATGATCGGCACCGTGCAGACGAACGTCAAAGCGATCGAAACCGTTGCCAATGAGGGAGTGATCGATGGCGGCGCGACCCAAGTTACGGCCAACAAAACGGTGCGCAACGTTGGGCGCCTCTATGGAGATGCCGTTTCGATTGGCGCGCAAACCGTCGTCAACGCACAGAACGAACAAGGTGTCGGCGGCGTAATCGCTTCGCGCGGCGATGCCGACATCGGCGCGCAATCGATCTCGAACGAGCAGCATGCGCTCGTGCACGCGAGCGGCGATATGCGCATCGGCCGTGCGCTCGATGCCGACGCGCGTGCTATGGGCACCGCCGAGACCGTCACTAATATCGGTGGCCAGCTCGATGCGGGAGGAGACGCCAACATCGACGCGGACCGCGTCGATAACCTGAATGCGGACTTTAGAACGGCTAAGGAAACGACCGATTCGGGCCGCAAGATCTGGCATCAACTCTCGGGCTCGACCGAGCAGATCGATCCGTCGACCGTTCACTTGTACCACCGCAACAATCACGAGATCACCGAGGGCGCGAACTATCGATGGCTCGGCTCGGACGATCATAAAGTGTTGCTGCTGCCGTCCAAGGCGTATCCGGCGGCGACGTTCGGGCCGCATACCGTGAACGGGGTGGCGGGCGCGATTGATCCGGTGTTTTCGGAGTCCTATTGGGACAACATGAGCGGCTGGAATATGCCGCCGAAGTACCGCGTATTCGGGGATAACGGCATTTGGCGGACGTTTGGCATTGAAGCGCCGGCAGCGATGCCGGATATCGAGCAGCGAGATGGGCGCGGCCGGTCACTGCCGCCGTTGACAGGCAGTGCCGCCATTACAACTTGCTTTGCATCGACCGCCCCCGATTGCGCGCCGGTGATCAACTGGATGCGAGCGAGCGGCAGTGCCTACACCGCATTGAACCGTGCCATTTGGAAATACAACGACGACGTTCGCCGCCATATGGTATCGGATTGGACCATCTACGATGTTCAGATGCGCTCGTCGAAGGACGTGGTTGTCGCGACGCAGCCGGGCAAGATCACCGCGGGCGGCAATATTCATATCAACGCGAAAGACGGCAGCAACGACAAGAGCCAGATCGTCGCGGGCGGCACCGCGTATTTAGGCGGCATGCGGGACAACCAGCGTGCGGTGGGCGAACAAACGTTCACGGCGGAGGGGCACGCGATTTATACGCGGGTCGCCTCGGGTGGACGATTTAGCGGGGACGAGCGCAAGAACGACTACACGCCGTATCGGCCGGCCGTGCCCGCGCGTGAGATCGAGCTGCCGGTGGCCACGCCCAATGCGGCACGCGCCGCTCCGATCAAGCAGGTCGTGGCCCGGACGCCCGATGTGCCCACCTTCACTTCGACCGTCTCCACCCGCGGCCTGGACCCGGCGCTCGTCACTGCAGTGCGCGCCAACGCCGGGGACGCGGTGATTCGCACCGTGAGCCCGAACGTCCAACTGCCAAGCCACGCGCTGTATCGCGTCACGCCCGATGCGGGCAGTCCGTTTCTTATCCAAACCGATCCGCGCTTCACACGCGGCAAGGCGGAGGTATCGAGCGACACGATGTTAGCGGCGCTCAGGACCGACCCGGCGAGCGTCACCAAGCGCATCGGCGACGGCTTTTACGAGCAGCAACTGGTGTTGCAGCAAGTCATGCGTACGACCGGACAGTATTTCGTGGGCGATTACACCGATAAGCAGCGGCAGTATCAGGCGCTGCTGGCCAATGGGGTGCAAGCGGCCAAGCGGTTCGATCTGAACGTCGGCACCGCACTCACCGAAGCGCAAATGGCAGCGTTGACCACCGATATGGTCTGGCTCGTCAATCAGTCGGTGAAGCTGCCGGATGGAACCGAGCAAACGGTGTTGGCCCCGCAGGTGTACTTGCGTGCCCGCGCGGCTGATGTAACGGGCGAGGGTGCCGTCATTGCCGGCAAACGGGTTCGCATCGACGCGGCGGGTTCGTATCGGAATTCAGGCACGATCGCGGGCCGAACGGTCACGGTCATCACCGCCGACTCGATTACGAACCGCGGCATGGTCGAGGCCG
Organism: Trinickia sp. LjRoot230; assembly: GCF_964253315.1. Classification (NCBI taxonomy): domain Bacteria; kingdom Pseudomonadati; phylum Pseudomonadota; class Betaproteobacteria; order Burkholderiales; family Burkholderiaceae; genus Trinickia; species Trinickia sp. LjRoot230. The sequence continues at coordinate 3,923,088 of NZ_CAXUQX020000001.1, read as the reverse complement.
ACACCGTGCTCATCGGTGCAAAACGTGACTTCGCGAATCTCGGTGGGGTGATTCAGGGCAATGCGGTGGCGCTCGCGGCGGGCCACGATGTGAATCTGACGAGTACGACGCGCTCGGCCGAGGCCGACAGCGGCACAGCCACGGGCGTTGATCGCCTATCGACGATTAACGTGGGCACCCTGCAAGTGCAAGCGGGGCACGATGTGAACGCCCGTGCCGCAGTGATGACCACGACGGGGGAGGCGCAAATCGTGGCCGGCAACGACATCAAGCTGCTTGCCGCACGTGAAAGCAGCGAGGAGGCGATCCGATGGAGCGAGAAGAACCGCGCGGAGCATTCCGCCTCGGTGGATGTGGGCACGCGCATCGCATCGGGCGCGGGTCTGACGATGCAGGCGGGACGCGATGTCAACGCGGTTGCAGCCTATGCCAGCGCGCAAGGCGAGATCGACGTGCATGCCGGGCGCGACGTGAAACTCGATGCGGGCGAACGGAGCGCGAGCGCGCTGGATGAGCATTACCACAAGGAAAGCGGATTCCTGTCGTCGAAGAAGACACACACGCTCGATTCGAGCGCGCACACCGAAGCGATTGGCACGACGCTCTCGGGCGATCGCGTCACGGTGACGGCAAGCAATGACCTCCGCACGCAAGCGGCGACGATTGCGGCAACCGATGACGCCACGCTGGCCGCAGGACATGACCTCTTGATTGGAACGGCCGAGACCTCAGCACGTGAATACCATTTCAAGGACGTTACGCGAAGTGGCCTGGGCGCGGCCGGCGCCGGCATTTCTTACGGGCGCAGTCAAACGACCGACACGAGCCGCGACACCGTGCGCGGCGCGCAGGGCAGTCTAGTGGGTAGCACGGACGCCGGTGTGAGGATGCAGGCGGGCAATCGCCTGCAGATCACGGGCTCGGACGTCATAGCGGGCGAGAGCATAGCCGGCATCGCCCGCGAGGTGAGCATTGAGGCGTCGAGCACACAGCGCCATCATGACGAGACGCACGAGATGAAGAGTGCGGGCATCTCGCTGGCGGTCAAGACGCCGGGGACCGATGCGCTGCAAAACGTCAACCAGCAGGCGCAGGCGGCAAGCGACAGCCAAGATGGCCGTGCGGCGGCCTTGCGCGCTATTGCGGTCGCTGGTGGCGCGATGGAGGCATTGATTGCCACGGAGGACATGGTCAATGCAATCAAGGACCTTGAGCGCCGGCCGGAAGCGAAAGTGGAACTGAGTGTGGGCGCGTCGCGTAGCAAGATGACCTTTACCGAAGACAGCACGCAGCACACGGGCAGCCATATTCGTGCGGGCGAGACCGCGGCATTCGTCGCGACAGGCGACGCGGCATCCGAGAGCGGCAACGTCACGATCGCAGGCTCGGACATCGATGCACGCGCGGTCTTACTGCAAGCGAACAATCGCATTGACTTGCTGAGCAGCGTCGACACGAATCGCACGCGCAGCACGAGCGAATCGAAGAGCGCGAGCGTGGGGGTGTCGTATGGGGTGGATGGGGTGGGTGTATCAGGCTCGGTGTCGTACGCGCGAGGCGACGCGAATGCCGACGCAAGCAGCCACAACAATACGCACATCAACGCAAGCGATCGGGCCACGCTGGTCAGCGGGGGCGACACGAACGTGGTGGGCGCAAACGTGAATGCGAACCGTATCCTGGCGGACATTGAGGGCGACATGAACATCGCTTCGATGCAGGACACGAGCCGCAGTGCGGCGCATCAATACGGCGGGGGCGGCGGTTTTAGCGCAAGCATGGGCGGCGTGAGCGGCAGCTTTAGCGCCACCGCTGGTCAAGCGCGCGGCAACTATGCGGGTGTGAACGAGCAGTCGGGCCTCCAAGCCGGTGAGGGCGGGTTTGACGTGACGGTAAAGGGCAATACCGATTTGAAAGGCGGGTATCTGGCGAGTACGGCGAGCGCGCCGGACAATCGCTTGAGCACGGGCACGCTGAGCTGGAGCGACGTCATGAACCACTCGAGCTATCGTGCAACGAGCGTGGGGGGCGCGCAAGGGGGAACGACAGGTAACGGGGGCAATAACTACGCGACGCACGGTGCGAGCTCGGGCACGAACACGGGCGGTGTGTCGCCGATGCTGGTGCAACACGACAGTGGCAGTCAAAGCGCGCTGACGCGCAGTGCGGTGGAAGCGGGTTCGATCACGATCACCGATGAAGCGAATCAGTCGCAAGACGTGGCGATGCTCAATCGCGATACCGGCGCATTGAGTGGCACGGTGGCGCGCACGCCGGACTTGCAAAGCAAGCTGAACCGGCAGGCGGAGGTGATGACAGCGGTGCAGGAAGCGGGCGAAGTGGTGGCCAAGCAGATCGGGCGATATGCGAATGGCAAGCGCGAGGCGGCGTTGGAGGAGATGAAGCAGGCCCAGGCGCGGGGCGACGCGAAGCTTGCGGCGCACTACGAAGCGCAGGCCGAGCGTTGGAGTGAAGGCGGCCAGGGTCGCGCGCTGATGCAGGCGGCGGGGTCGGCGGTGACGGTGGGGCTTGGTGGCGGCAATGCGGTGGGCGCGGCGGCGGGAGCCGGGGTGGCTTCGCTGGCCGGCGGCAAGTTAGACGAGCTTGCTGAGCAAATCAGGTCATCAAAGCTCACGGGTAACACCGATGTCGACGAAGCATTGGCCAATATCGTGGCGAATAGCCTCGCGACGGTGCTGGGCGTGGCAGTAGGCGGCAATGCGGGTGCTGTGGGTGCGTATAACGTGGATCGGTTCAATCGGCAGTTGCATCCGGATGAAAAGAAGTGGATCGGCGAGAAAGAAGCGGCGTATGCGAAGAAGTACGGTTTGACGCTTGAACGGGCACGCGAAGAATTGACAACGCAGGCGCACCTGCAAGTGCAGAATGGTTCGCCTGGGCGGTGGAATCAGCGTGCATCTGAGTTCTTAGGCCAGGCGCATGGGATGTTGCCTGCGGATGGCAACAGCGGGCCTGGGTACATGTTCTATGCGACGCCGGAGCAGAGGGCAAATCCAAACATATATGCCGGGTTTTCCGCGAACGGCGAGGGGTTGAATCAACCCGCACCGGTTGATATCGCCAATTCGGTCGAACGTCAGAATGCGTATCGCGTTCTCTATGAGAAGGGGACGTGGGGTGCGGCAGCGGGCGCAGCGACAGTCGCAATCGCTGGCCCTGTTGCGATGATTCCTGGCGCGCCGATCTTGAGCACGAACGGCGTACTTGGTGCGAGTACATGGGCTTCGCCTGCGGGGACCGGCGCGATTAGCGCAACGATCAACGCGGGTGCGCAGTACGTACAGAATGGGACGATCAATCCGGTGGACGTCGGCGGTGCGTTTGTGACGGGCTCGGTGGGATCGAGAGGCGGGTTGTTGTGGAATATGTGGGTGAATGCCACCGGCGGCGCTGCAACGACGGCGTTAAACAACAAGTTGTTGGGAAAGAATGACAGCGTCGTGGGTGCTGGCATCAACAGTGGGCTGTTCAGCGCAGCTGGTTACGGTATCGGAAAGGTGGGAGATTCGTGGATTACCGATACTCTTAGACCGGGCATCAACGCCCAGAATTGGTCGAACCCTGGCATGTGGTCGAGTAGTGGATGGAATCTTCTCAGGCCAAATACGACGGGAGTCGTTGTCGGTACCACTGCGGGAGGTATCGGACAAGAAATCACGGGCTCCGCTGCCCAAAATCTCCCTGGATTCCGCGAGCAGAAGAAATGACACGATGGATTACTGCTTGCGTTGGAGCTTGGGCGATTTGCGTCGCCGGATTCCTTGCCATATGGCTGTTTGGCCTGTGCGTGCATTGTCTGACCACGCCAGGCTGTGTCAGCCGGATCGATATGCGGAGCTTGTTAGCCGCGGTGAATTACAAAAGCGTTGCGACGAAGGGAACGCTATCGGCAATTGCTCTTGTAGGAATTGTGTGGCTCCGGAGGCGGTCGCAATGATGGCAAGCCTGCCGTGCGGGAGGCGTATGCGTCGGTTTGGTTCGACGGCTGCGGATCGGTTCAATCGGCAGTTGCATCCGGCGGAGAAAACGCTGGCGCAAAAAATAGCCGCCGATGCGCAGGCGAAGGGCATCACGAATCCGGACGGTTCACTGATCACGTTGCATCAAGTCGAGAATGCGCTGCGCTCGGCGGACAACAGCAAATATGGCGAGACGATCACGGCTGGGATGGTTGTGCCGTTGAACGCGAACACCAAAGCGAGCGACGTGTACGACGCGGCGGGCATGAAGGTAACGAGCGATGGTGCGGGCAACAACTATCTGGTGCAGGATCCGTCGATGCTGGGTTCGCCGTCTCAGCCGTTGCGGGATTTGATCAACGAAAGTACGGGCGGAGCGAATTCGCCGTACAGTTGGAACGTGCCGTCACCGGAGACGGCGCAGGCGAGCGGCGGTGCGCCGAAGGTTGATTCGTATGGCCCGTTCTCGCCTGGGTGGAACACCGGTGACAATTCAGCTGGATTTCAGCAACCTGGCATCCCCGCTCCTGACTATGTCGCCGTCAATGGCAATGCGTTGGGTATGGCGGGCTCCCTCTTATTGAATCTGCACAACGGTCAAGTTTACGTTGGGGCTGGCGGCTCTGTGCCGGTGGCTCCCGGCGCGAGCGTTTCGCTGGGTTGGATGCCGTCAAATTATGGACTGCCCAACGCGGTACAAGGCGAGAATACTGATCAATTCTTGGCGGGCGGCTCCTACTCGGCTGGCGCTTGCACGTACGGAATTTGCCTTGGCGCGAACCATGCCATTGGTGGCTCTACGTCCATCGAGGCTGGCGTGGGAATCGGCGCGCCGACAAAAACGATAAATCTCGGCGGGAGTGTAGGCACGGGAGTAACTTTGCCTGTGTTCACACTTCCGGCGCCACAATAATTGGATCATGCGAAAGAGCCGAATTTTTGGCACCTCCGCCTGGCGCTACGTAGTAGCACTGGCTGTGGTGTTGTGGTTGTTCATCTTCATTTATGCGCTGACAAAAAATCCAACAACGACCGATGCAAGTGAAAGGCTGCACATAATGAAAGCGGATATGGCGACGATGCTCTCAAACGGAGGGGGGTTCGTGTATCGCAATGAGAGTGCGAAGCCCGGAGGGGCGCTGTTATCGGTCCTGATTCGAACGGATTCGTGGTCTCAGCAGCTTCGGGATCGGGACATCAGAACCCTGGGTGATCTAGGCTGGCAGCAGGTTCCGGCTAACCCATCTTCCTTTTGTAAACAGGGCGTGCTTGCGGAGATTCAGGAAAACGTTGGGGATTACAATAACACGCCCACTGTTCTCATATCAATGAGGTACAACGCCACTACAATCAAGGCATGCAAATGGCTCAATTGACCCATTCTTCGATCCTGGCTCGAACCCTTGGTGGGGATAGCAGAACGTGATTAACCAATTCAAAAAAGGTGATCAATGACTCTTGGTATCGGAGTGATCGTTATCTCGTTTGCATCCCTTGCGGTGAGTTGGTCAATGTTCGGCCGCGGAGATTTGCGGTTGAAGCGGAATAAGTTTTTTTACTGGTTAAAGTCAACGCTGTTTCTTAGTGTAGCGTTGACGGTTTGGTGTCAATACAAAGAGCCGACCGTCAGTTTTTTATTGTTAGCGGCCCTTAGTTTCACGTTCGCTGCGTTTCTTAATATGCTGAGGTCGCAATCGATTTTTATGCTTCCGTGAGCATTGAGCCCGGCGCTAGCGCCGCAGCTTCGGCCGATGGCGCCCAAAATCGCGGACAGGCCTCCAACGCCTTTTCATCGAAGCAAAACACTTTCATCGGAACGCGAGGCAGTACTCGTCCCGCTGCTGTTCGGCACGAAGTGCACGACCACCTTCACAGCGTGCCCACACGGCATGGTGGGGTTGGGTTTAGCGAAGGGCGGTCCGTTGGCGTCTGCGGGGCTGATGGGTATTGGCACGGCCGCTAATTTGATTGCGAATGGGAGCATGCAGCTCGCGGGCGATCAGCCGTTTGACTGGACGAGCTTTTCGTTGTCGGGCGTGACGGGAGCGCTATTGACTAGGATGAAGTTCGGTCCAGTGTTTCTGACGGGAGTCGGTGGCGCGTTGACAGGCTCGGCATTGCAAGGTCAGAACCCGAATTCGGCGATGGGGGGCGCGGCGGTCGGAACGGTGATTGGGTATCCGATTGGCTCCAAAATCGAAGGCAAACTCGACAGTATATTGAACCCATGGTATCGCCAGGAATGGCGTGATCTTGGGATGGGCATATCGACCTATGTGCCGCCAAGCACAATTCCGTCGTGGGCTGGCGGGGCGTTAGGTGGCGTGACTCAAGAGGCTGCAGGTGGGGCTGCGCAGAACTCAATCGACGGGAACGGTAAGAAATGAAGCCCAAGACTAGCTTCGAGCTATTCCGCTGGAGCTACTTTGTATTGCTCTGGCTGATTGTTATGGGATTCGGGGTTACTCTAGTTGAGATCGCTGTTGGCCCTGCTTTGCAGTGGTTGTTCCACGACGTGCCATATCACTTGCCGACATGGAATCGTGTGGGCCGAGTGGTCGTGTTTGTGGCTCTGTTCAGCCTCTCCGTTGGTACGCTGACCTGGTTTTACGAAAAGAGGTCATCAGGTCGCTAGCCTGAAAAACGAACCCGGCGTAAGCCGGATTCGTCGTATCCGGCATCAGGTGATGATGGGCACGCCAGCGATCATGTAGCGATGGTCGGGCGCGATGGTGATTTGGGAGTTTTGATAATCGACGCTGAATAGGACGTGCTGGCCGGATAGGAATCCGGCGTGAGCGAGCAGATGCTCGGTGATCTGCATCCAGGAGAACGCAATGCGTGTGGCGTGCGTGAGCGTGTGGCCGTTCGCTCTTGCGTCTCATAGGACGGCGGGCACGTGCAGAGCGGAAGGCGGCGCACCGCGGCATTCGTTGCAACAGGCGACGCGGCATCCGAGAGCGGCAACGTCACGATCGCAGGCTCGGACATCGATGCACGCGCGGTCTTACTACAAGCGAACAATCGCATTGACTTGCTGAGCAGCGTCGACACGCACCGCACGCGCAGCACGAGCGAATCGAAGAGCGCGAGCGTGGGCGTGTCGTATGGGGTGGATGGGGTGGGGGTATCGGGCTCGGTGTCGTACGCGCGAGGCGACGCGAATGCTGATGCGAGCAGTCACAACAATACGCACATCAACGCAAGCGATCGGGCCACGCTGATCAGCGGGGGCGACACGAACGTGGTGGGCGCAAACGTGAATGCGAAGCGCATCGTGGCGGACATTGGGGGCAACATGAACATCGCTTCGGTGCAGGACACGAGCCGCAGTGCGGCGCATCAATACGGCGGGGGCGGCGGTTTTAGCGCCACCGCTGGTCAAGCGCGCGGCAACTATGCGGGTGTGAACGAGCAGTCGGGCATGCAAGCCGGTGAGGGCGGGTTTGACGTGACGGTAAAGGGCAATACCGATTTGAAAGGCGGGTATCTGGCGAGTACGGCGAGCGCGCCGGACAATCGCCTGAGCACGGGCACGCTGAGCTGGAGCGACGTCACGAACCAATCCAGCTATCGCGCAACGAGCGGGGGGATCTCGCAAGGGGGAACGACAGGTAGCGGCGGCAATAACTACGCAACGCACGGTGCGAGCTCGGGCACGAACACGGGCGGTGTGTCGCCGATGCTGGTGCAACACGACAGCGGCAGCCAAAGCGCGCTGACGCGCAGTGCGGTGGAAGCGGGTTCGATCACGATCACCGATGAAGTGAATCAGCGGCAAGACGTGGCGATGCTCAATCGCGATACCCGCGCATTGAGTGGCACGGTGGCGCGCACGCCGGACTTGCAAGGCAAGCTGAACCGGCAGGCGGAGGTGATGACGGCGGTGCAGGAAGCGGGCGAAGTGGTGGCCAAGCAGATCGGGCGATATGCGAACGGCAAGCGCGAAGCGGCCTTGGAAGAGATGAAGCAGGCGCAGGCGCGGGGCGACGCGAAGCTTGCGGCGCACTACGAAGCGCAGGCCGAGCGTTGGAGTGAAGGCGGCCAGGGTCGCGCGCTGATGCAGGCGGCGGGGGCGGCGGTGACGGTGGGGCTCGGTGGCGGCAATGCGGTGGGCGCGGCGGCGGGAGCCGGGGTGGCTTCGCTGGCCGGCGGCAAGTTAGACGAGCTTGCTGAGCAAATCAGGTCATCAAAGCTCACGGGTCACGCCGATGTCGACGAGGCATTGGCCAATATCGTGGCGAATAGCCTCGCGACGGTGCTGGGTGCGGCAGTGGGCGGCAATGCGGGCGCGGTGGGTGCGTATAACGCAGATCGGTTTAATCGGCAGCTTCAAGATGAAGACCGGGAGCAAAGAAAGGAGCTCACGGCGTTGGCTGAGGAAAAGGGACTGCGGCACACCGACGCGGAAATCGCCAATCAACAGGCACTGATGAATCTAAGTGTGGGCGCAAAGGGTAAGCGACATTTGGCGGCCGTCTTGACGATCAGAATTTGATCTCGAAGAGGCGTTCGTTGGCGGTGTGAAGGTCGAAGGCTGCTGGATCGAAGCCACCGCCACACCAGTCGAGCAACTGCTGGTGTTCCTCATGAGCGGGGTCGATGATCGCATCGAGGAACTCGATGTAGCCGGGTCCACCGCCAACATCTTCCGGCGGACAGGCATTGCGGCCATCCAAGCAGATAGGCGAGCGCAACTCCGGATCAGTCGGCAGGACCTTCTCGATCTTCACACGATGTTGCCAGTTGTCACCATAATCGTAGAGGTAAGTGAACGACTTGCGCGTACCCAGCGCACGGTCCAAGGTCACTCGCGCCTCGTTAAGCATCGGCGGGTCACTCGGGAAGTCCAGATCGGGTACACCGTAGTTGGTGTCGCCGAACATGAATTCGTGCAGGTGGCCACCCTCCCAGCCCATTGCCAGCAGCAACACAACGTGCAGCTTCGGTAGTCTGATCGAGGCGGGAACCAGCACCCGTCTCCAGACTGCCGGCTTCAGATACTTCAGCTCAATGTGCAACTGATAGACCGGTGCCGGTGAATTGACCGCGCGTACCGCGGGTTTGCGAGTTGATGCCATCGTCACGCAGCCTGCTGGAGCGGCTGCTGCGCCGGCATCAAACGCCACGGCAGCAACTGATCGATTCGGTTGATGGGATGATCGGCAATGCGCTCGAACACTGTGCGCAGGTAAGCATACGGTTCGACACCATTCAGGCGTGCCGTGCCGATTAGGCTGTAGATGACCGCCGCACTTTGTCCACCACCGTCAGAACCGGCAAACAGGTAATTGCGCCGGCCGATCACGAGCGGCCGGATCGCGCGTTCCGCCGTGTTGTTGTCGATCTCGATGCGCCCGTCTTCGCAGTAGCGCACCAGCGCAGGCCAGTTCCCCAGCGCATACCGGATGGCACGCCCCAGGCTCGACTTCGCCGAGACCTGCGCGAGCGTGTGCTCCAACCAGTCCTTCAGCGCACGGGCAAGCGGTAGCGCCCGTGCCATACGCACCGACTGCCGCAACGCCGGCTTTCGGCCGCGAATCTCGCGCTCGATGGCATACAGAGCCGCGATGCGGCCAAGTGCCTCCTGTGCCACCGGCGAACGCTCCAGCTCGTACAGGTCGTAGAACTTGCGCCGCACATGCGCCCAGCACGCGGCCTCGATGATCATGCCATCGCGATACAGCGCATCGTAGCCGCTGTACGCATCCGCCTGCAGGATGCCCGACCAGCCCTGCAGATGCGTACGGGGTCGCTCGCCCTTCCGGTCGGGCGAGTATCGGTACCAGACGGCCGGCGGCGCCCGGCTGCCCGCCGGCCGATCATCGCGCACATACGTCCACAACCGTGCCGTGCGGGTCTTGCCACGCCCGGGCTCGAGTACCGGAACGGGGGTATCGTCCGTATGGATTTTTTGCGCCTCGCGCACATACCGGCCAACGGCATCGGCCAGCGGCTGCAGTAGCTTGGCGCACTCGCGAACCCATGAGGCCAGCGTAGCCCGCTCGAGGTCAATGCCGGCGCGGCGATAGATTCCTGCCTGCCGGTACAACGGCGTATGGTCAGCATACTTGGCGACCACCACCTGTGCCAGCAGACCCGCACCGGCCATGCCGCGTGCGATCGGGCGCGACGGCGCCGCTTCCTGGACCACCTTTGCACAGCGGCGGCAGCTTAGCCGGGGACGCACGTGGCGAATCACCCGGAAGTACCCTGGCACGTAATCCAGCATCTCGGAGGCGTCTTCCCCCAGCTTGCGCAACCGCCCGCCGCATTCGGGACAGTCGCAATGCTGCGGCTTGTGCTCGATGGTCTCGCGCGGCAGATGCGCAGGAAATGCGCGTGCGCGGCGGCGCAATGGAACCACCGGTGCTGTCGTGCTCACCCGTTCATCCTGCTCGGGTTCAGGAGGCGGCGCAGACACCTCATCGGGCTGCGGCAGCGGCCAGTCACTGAGCGCGAGCTGCAGTTGTCCCGTCAGTTCCACCATGCGTTCCGACGACCGACCATACTGCCAACGCTTCAGGCGCGAGATCTCGGCCAGCAGGCGTGCGATAGTTTCTTCGCGCACGGCAAGCATGCGCTTAAGGGTGTCGATGTCGTCGGGGAACCGGCTGGCTGGCATGCCCGGAATTTTATCAAGCACACGCAGACGCGGGAGCAAATTTACGCGGCGCATGTGGGCCTCCACGTTCGTTGCGGGCGTCGCCAGTCGATGCCTTCGAGCAGCATCGACAATTGTGCTGCCGACAGGTGGAGGCATCCCGCGTCAGCTTGCGGCCAGATGAAACGACCGTGCTCCAGCCGCTTGACGTACAGGTTCATTCCATCGCCACTCCACCACAGCAGCTTGAGCAGATCACCCCGGCGACCACGGAACGCAAACACGTGGCCCGAGAACGGGTCTTGCTCGAGCGCCACCTGGGCCAGTGCCGCCAGACCATCCATGCCACGGCGCATGTCGGTGACGCCTGCGGCTAGCCAGATGCGGGTGCCGGTCGGCAGCGCGATCATGCCGACCTCAGACAATGCAGCACCAGTCGCAACTGAGCCGGATCGACCTTCCCGTTCACCCACACGCGTGCGCCATTGAGTCCGATCTCAATACTTGAGGGTGCTGCTTCCTGTGCGCGTAATGGCAATTGCGCCGTTGGCAACGGCAGCGACGAAACCGCCGTCGACTCATCCGGCGATATCGCCACCGGAACAAACACCGCCGCCTTGCTCGCCGTCTTACTGTCCAGCAGACCGGCACGATACTGCCTGCGCCACTTGAACACCATGTTCGGATTCAGGCCGCGCGACTGTGCGAGCTTCGCCACCGAGATGCCTGACTCGCACGCTGCTATCGCAACCTCACGCCGGAATTCAGGTGTGTAATTCGGCCGCCCTTTGCGGCTCTTTGCACTGTCGATCTCTGTCATCAAAGTGGTCCCCACTACTCGAAGTGATGGGCATCACTTTGGACTCACGCGGCTACGCTGTCGATGCGGCCTCGAAATAACGCTTACCGCAAAGGCCTACTATGGCGAGAATCAAGTTTCGACGGGCGAGAAGCCGCAAGACGGAACGGATTGGAGCTACTACGGGCAGAATGTGAATGGCGAGTCGGTGTGGGTACAGAACGTGCAACGAGGCGATCCCGACCTGCAAGCGTTCATTGCGAACAACACGAATGGCAAGACGGCGAACGGTATGACGTACGAAGCGACGACATTCGGTTCGAATCCGGGGCTGTTCAGAATGCCGGACTTTGTGAACTTCCAGGTTGATTACTTCGTAGGCAGCGCGTGGGGCACATTTACGCGGGATGGCAACTCGTACCTCGGTTACGGCGTGAACATGAATGTCCCTAACCCCATCAATGCGGGGATTGGAGTCTCGGCCGGATGGCTGAACACGTCAACAGTGAAGCCCGGTCAAACAAACAACTTTGCTGCCGGGTACGCTGGGGGGACAACCGGAGCATATGACTTGGTAGGCGGTGGTGTAATGTATTCACCGGGAAACGGAACAGCGACCGTATTAGGCGTTGGCGCCGGGATAAATGCCGGGAAGACAAAAAACGTTGGGACCGCAGGCGGGGGCTTCTCGGTCGACCAAGGCAAGACTGGAATCGAATGGTGATCAAATGCCTAGCTTCCCCTTCTCTTCATCAGCAAGAACGCATCGTAGTCGGATCGTAGCCATCGTTGCCTTTGCGACGCTGATGAGCTTCATCGTGTACGTGATAGTCAAGAACTTGTTGTTCCGCTGAGGCATGAAAGCATCGAGTCCCGCACTGCCGTAACGACGGCAATAACTACGCGACGCACGGTGCGAGTTCGGGCAAGAACACGGGCGATGTGTCGCCGATGCTGGTGCAACACGACAGAGGCAGCCAAAGCGCGCTAACGCGCAGCGCGGTGGAGGCGGGTTCGATCACGATCACCGATGAAGCGAATCAGCGGCAAGACGTGGCGATGCTCAATCGCGATACCAGCGCGTTAAGCGGCACGGTGGCTCGCACGCCGGACTTGCAAAGCAAGCTGAACCGGCAGGCGGAGGTGATGACAGCGGTGCAGGAAGCGGGCGAAGTGGTGGCCATGCAAATCGGTCGGTATGCGAACGGCAAGCGCGAGGCGGCGTTGGAAGAGATGAGGCAGGCGCAGGCGCGGGGCGACGCGAACCTTGCGGCGCATTACGAAGCGCAGGCTGAGCGTTGGAGCGAAGGCGGCAAGGGGCGAGCGCTGATGCAGGCGGCGGGGGCGGCGGTGACGGTGGGACTCGGTGGCGGCAATGCGGTGGGCGCGGCGGCGGGAGCCGCGGTGGCTTCGCTGGCGGGCGGCAAGTTAGACGAGCTCGCTGAGCGGATCAGGTCATCAAAGCTCACGGGTAACGCCGATGTCGACGAGGCATTGGGAAATATCGTGGCGAATAGCCTCGCGACGGTGCTGGGTGCGGCAGTGGGCGGCAATGCCGGCGCGGGTGCGTATAACGCGGATCGGCTTAATCGGCAACTGAACGTAGATAAGAATCCGCATCGCGACGAAAAAACCTTGGCGGGACAAATCGCCGAGCATAGTGACGGCAAATATACGCAGGTGCAGGTTGAAGACCAGATGCGAATCATGGGTGTCATGATCCATGGCGAGCACCAGTCCGGCGTACCGGTGACTTTAGTCGGTGAAGAGCCGAAGGATCCTGGAGCTCAGTGGATTTATGTCGGAACCACGAGCGAGGGCAAGCCGATTCGGACGCAGGTGACGGCACCGGCAAATCCTGAACTGCAGACGTACATCCTGGAAAAGTACAACTCAGCTGGGAAAGATAACGTGCCGAGCGTCTTCACTTACGATCGGCCCAACAGCAACGATTGGGGATTCACTCTCACGGGGCCTTTTACCGAGCTGAGCAAGGCCGATGTCGAGTTTATGAGAACAACGACGGCGGATTCGATGTCGATGGTTTCAAAAATGCGGGGCGATTGGGCTCGATAACTGCCGCGGCTGCAAGCGTTCCCTCACCGTATGCGCCTGGTCTCGCCGCGGTGTCATATGGTGCGACTGCAGTGGGTTTGACCGCCGATGCCGTCGCGCAGGTCGCCAGGCCCGATATGGGTGAATACGCCTACGGAGGGGCACTGACTTTGGGTGCGAAGGTAGCTTCCGACAGGGTGCCTTTGGCTGCGCCGATTATCAACGAAGCAGTCGAGTCCACGAAGGCCATACCGTTCTCAGAACGGATTCGTAGCTGGATCAATGAAAGATGGGGTGCCGTCGCTATCCCCAAAGGGAGCAACGAATGAAATTGGTCGAGAATGGAAATTTCGCCGGATGGTTTCGGGTCGCGATGTTCCTTGGAGGGGGGGTATCTCCACTGGTGGTTTGGCATTCGATGTGCTGCCCAACTCAATCAGAGCCTCGGCGTTTCTACTGGGGTTCGCCTTCATGGCTTTGGGAGGTCTGTCGAGCAACGCGCATATGTTAGGCATTCGACCATTCGACGACAGCTATCGGAGAGCCCGGCGCAGCTACATGGTCACGGACGACAGTAGGGAAAAAAACGAAGGCTAATCGTTTCGTATGCGTTGTGAAATGCAAAAACGGAGACGTTTCGAAAATGGCGCCGGGACTGAAGGACGAGCGAGCCCGAGCGCTGATCGCGTCGCGGCTTGATCGCCCGGTCTTTGGGCATGTCGGTGATGCCCAGCCGGTGGGGCAATACGATCGCGGCATTGCTGTGCGGTGGAACGAAGAGCGGGCAAGCGAGAGGCATTGAGGTGGCAAAGCGCCTGGCAACAGAGTTGGGAGAGTGAGATGGCTGAAAAGCTAACGACCTACGACCCTGTCGAGGACTTAAGCAGTGAGGAAGCGATGGCGGTGTTCATGGCTGAGGCGTTCGAGACGAACGATGTGGCCTACATCGCGCATGCGCTCGGGGTGGTAGCCCGTGCTAAGGGGATGGCGCAGATCGCAGCGCAAACGGGGCTCTCGCGCGAGCAACTGTATCGTTCCTTCAGCGATCAGGGCAATCCGACGTTGAAGACGATGCTGGCGGTGCTGAATGCGTTGAGCCTGGAGCTGACAAACAAGTGACTGGGCGCGAGCGTGGGCGCCGTACGAAGGCCAGGATTGGCAACGAAGGGCCGGCTAAATTGCTTGCCTTTTCATCGAAGCAGGGGTTGTCAGAATTTCCGTGCTCAAGGCGGGGCTAAGATTCACGCGGATGGTCGAACGAATCGATCCGCGTAGAGGACAGCGAATTGGTTCATGGCCTGCTTCCAATCGTGAGCAGAACGACTCCAGCCGGCCGTGATGTTGCGCAGTGCAAGCCAGATAGTTTCGTGGCGGCATCATCGGTCGGGAAGTGGCCTCGCGTTTTGATGATCTTGCGCAGTTGCGCGTTGATGTTCTCAATGGCGTTCGTAACCGGCATGATATGAACCGGTGCTCCGCGCGTCCCCGCCGCGAGTTTTCAGGCGTATGGTACGACCATCCGGGACAGGGGCACCGGGGGAGCACTTCGGGTGGGCAGGCCGTTCGTACACGATGAGCCGCGAGCTCGTGTTAGTAGTTGGCCGCCCCTGCGACCCGCCCGGTTGCGCTGTGAGCGCGAATCCGTAGTTGTCGTGCTGTCCCACCGGCTCCCTGTGTGTTTTCCATGGGAGAACGGCTATGCGCATTGTTGGTCTGGACGTGTCGCGATCGGTCGCCGAAATCGCGTATCTGGAAGATGGCGTACTGCGTGCCGGCGGTCGCGCCGGACTACGCCGGGATGAACTCGAGAGATTTGCCGCTCAGCTTAGACCTGACGATCACGTCGTGCTCGAAGCGACTGGCAATACTGCGGCGATTGTCAACGTGCTTCGGGCACACGTCGGTCAGGTCATCGTTGCTAACCCTCTACAGGTCAGGCTGATTGCCGAAGCACGGGTCAAGACCGACAAGATCGACGCGGCAATTCTGGCCCAGCTATACGCTAGCGGCTTTCTGCCTCAGGTGTGGATGCCTGATGAGACTACGCAGGCGATGCGACGGCAGGTGTCGCGACGAGCGCAGATCGTACGGCAACGCACCCGCTTGAAGAACGAAGTCCATGCAGTGCTCGCCGCGCATCTGATTGAGCGCTGCCCCGCTACGGATCTGTTTGGCAGGAAGGGGCGCGCCTGGCTGGCCAATCAGCCGCTGCCGACCGATGAGCGATTGGGCGTCGAGTAACGGCTACGTGAGTTGGACCGTCTTGGTGACGACCTTAAACAAATTGAGCAGGCCCTCGCGCAGTCCGTGCTGGACGACGAGCGACTGCGCAAATTGCTGACAATCACCGGCGTAAATGCCATCGTGGCAATTGGTCTGCTGTCCGCAATTGGTGACATCGCCCGATTCCCCACCGCGGAGAAGTTGGTCAGCTATTTCGGACTCAACCCCTGCGTCTATCAGACCGGTGCGCAACCCGCCAGGCACGGCCGTATCAGCAAGCGGGGACGCTCCTATGCGCGTGCGATGCTCGTTGAAGCCGCGTGGTCGGCGGCGCAGTCAGCCGGACCGCTACGCGCATTCTTCCTGCGCATCCGAGATCGGCGCGGCCAGCAGATTGCCGCTGTCGCGACAGCACGCAAGATTGCCGTTATGGTGTGGTACGTCCTCACACGCAATGAGGCCTTTGCGTGGGACCGCCCGGCGCTCACCGCGCGCAAGACGCGATCACTCGAACTGCAGGCCGGCATGCCTGCGCGCCGCGGCGGTCCGAAAGGCAGTGCAGCAGCCTACAATTTGAAGAGCGTGCGCGACCAGGAACGGGCGATGGCCGAGCAGGCCGAGCGGGTGTATCACCGGCTGTTCTCCCGCTGGAAACAGGCTCGGCCCGGCAACAAGCCCGCCTCAACGCAATGGCCGCCGAGGCAGACGTCATGAAGCTCAAAAAATATCGACCTTGAGGCTTTTCAATTTCATCCGTCGTGTAGATCACCTTGCGCACCGCTGGCGGGAACGCAAAGAACGGAATCACGCGATCCCAAGCGTTGCGCCAGGCAGCGCTGACTGTCGGGAATCGTTGCCCCCACGGCCCTTGGGCGAAGGCATCGAGTTCGGCCTGCGCTGCCTCGGCGCTCGGGGCTGTGTAGATCGGTCGGATCGCCGCAGCCAACGCCTTACGGTCCTTCCAGCTCGCGTACTCAAGGCTGTTGCGAATCAGGTGCACGATGCAAGTCTGCAGTGTGGTTGCCGGGAATACCACTGCCAATGCCTCGGGCATGCCCCTCAGGCCGTCGGTCACGGCTATCAAGATATCGTGGACGCCGCGGGTCTTGAGATCATTGAACACCTTCATCCTGAACTTGGCACCCTCGGTGTTCTCGATCCACAGGCCCAGAATATCGCGCGTGCCGTCGGGCAGCACGCCAAGTGCAAGGTAGACGGCCTTATTTCGCACGACCGCGTCTTCGCGAATCTTGACCCGCATCGCATCGAAGAACACCACGGGATACATCGGTTCGAGCGGCCGGGATTGCCAGGCGGTGACTTCCGCCATCACCTCGTCGGTGACCGAACTGATGAAATCGGGCGACACCTCGGTGCCGTACTGCTCCTGCAAAAAGCCCTGAATCTCGCGTACGGTCATGCCGCGGGCGTACATGGCGACGATCTTCTCGTCGAAGCCCGTGAAGCGTCGTCCGTGCTTCGGAATCAGCAGTGGCTCGAAGCTGCCATCGCGATCGCGTGGCACTTCGATGCGCATTGGACCGTCTTCGATCAGCACCGTCTTGGCGCCAGTGCCGTTGCGTTGGTTCGTCACGGCAGCGGGCTTGGCAGCGCCAGACGGATAGCCGAGATGATGATTCATTTCGCCACCCAGCGCCCGCTCTATCAACGCCTTTTTCAGGGCCATCGTCGCGGCGTTAATCGATTCGGCTGTCATCGGGCCGTTGCCGAATTGCTCAAGCAGCTCGGCGGGGATCGCCGGCAGGTCTGCAGGAAGGGCTTTCAGTTTGCGAGGCATATATTCTCCTGGGGAGCATCATATGCCTTGAACACGAAATTGCTGACAGACCCCTGAACGTATGCCCGCCCACAAAATCGCGGATAAGCTCAGCACGAGTTTGCGTCACCATTCCGTTTGTAGGCGGGCATTCTCCGAACAAGGCGATTTGCACAGTGCCACGAGCGCAAATCGCCAAGCCCATAACGTTCACCTTCGCGCGATGCGTCGCGGGCCGCCGACGATCAAACGATCTCCACCCCCATCGCCGTTGCTTCCCCCCCGCCGATACAAAGGCTCGCTACACCGCGTTTCCCGCCGCGTTTCCTGAGCGCGCCGATCAGCGTGACGAGAATGCGTGCACCGGACGCGCCAATCGGGTGGCCGAGTGCACACGCGCCGCCATTCACGTTTACCAGCTCATGCGGGATGCCATGCTCTTTCATCGCCGCCATCGTTACGACGGCGAATGCCTCGTTGATCTCGTATAGATCGACGTCCAACGCACGCCAGCCGTTCTTCTCAAAGAGCTTTCGGATAGCGCCAACGGGCGCCGTGGTGAACTTCGCCGGCTCTTGCGCGAACGTCGAATGGCCGACGATGCGGGCGAGCGGCGTGAGCCCAAGCCGTTCAGCCGTCGAAGCGCGCAGCATGACGAGCGCTGCCGCGCCATCGGAAATCGACGACGCGTTAGCCGCGGTCACCGTGCCAGTCTTGCTGAACGCCGGCTTGAGCGTCGCGATCTTCTCGATATTGGCCTTGAACGGTTGCTCGTCGCGAGCGATCGTCACTTCATCGCCTTTGCGTCCGGCCACCTTCACAGGGGCGGTCTCCCACGCGAACGAGCCGTCTTCGTTGGCGCGCTTCGCACGCACGAGCGACTCGATGGCGAAGGCATCCTGTGCTTCGCGCGTAAAGCCGTACGACGCCGCGCATTCCTCCGCGAACGTGCCCATCAGCCGGCCTTTTTCGTAAGCATCTTCGAGGCCGTCGTAGAACATGTGATCGATGACTTGCCCGTGGCCCATGCGCATGCCCGCGCGCGCTTTCGGCAGCAAATACGGTGCGTTCGTCATGCTTTCCATGCCGCCCGCCACGACGACCTCGACCGATCCCGCAGCCAGCATGTCATGCGCGAACATCGCGGCGCGCATGCCGGAGCCGCACATCTTGTTGACGGTGGTGCAGCCCGTCGAAAGCGGCAGGCCGGCGCCCAAGGCCGCTTGCCGCGCAGGCGCTTGGCCGAGCCCGGCAGGCAGTACGCAGCCCATCAACGCTTCTTCGACCAGCGCCGGTGCGAGGCCAGCGCGCGTCAGTGCCGCTTCAATCGCGGCCGCGCCGAGCTGCGGCGCCGTGAGCGACGCAAGCTCGCCTTGAAACGCTGCCATCGGCGTACGAGCCGCCGACACGATCACGATCGGATCGCGCGCAATTGCATTTGTGTTTGCGTTTGCATCAGTCATGTTTGATCTCCTTGATCACGCCTTCGACGACCGCTGCAAATTTCCGCATCTGCGCGGCGTCGGCGGCGACGGTATCGATGCTCGCCGAACTCGCACCTTTCGTGGAGACTGCAGAGACACAGCGTTCGTAAGTACCACTAAGCATCTCCGCGCTCGAAATCGTCATGCCCAAGTTGCGAATGCGGCCATCGTGCAACCCGTATGTCCAACCGTGCACGGTCAGCGGCTGGCTGCGCGCCCATGCATCGTTGACGATCGTGGTGCGGCAAACGTTCACGACCTGTTCGATCGTATTGAGTTCGACGAGCCGCCGGTGCCGCACCTCGCCCATTGGCCATTCGTCGAGCAGCGCGGCATGTTTCGCCCGTACGTCATGGATATGATGCAGCCAGTTATCGGCAAGCCCGACGCGACGGTCGAACAGCGCCGCGCCGACCCCGGAGCAACCATAGTGGCCGACAACCATGATGTGCTTGACCTTGAGCAGATCGACCGCGAACTGAATCACAGACAAGCAGTTCAGGTCGGTATGCACGACGACATTCGCGATGTTGCGATGGACGAATACTTCGCCCGGCGGCAAGCCGATGATCTGGTTCGCCGGCACGCGCGAATCGGAGCAGCCGATCCACAGATACTCGGGCGTTTGCTGATCTGCCAGGCGCGAAAAATAGTGCGGGTCCTGTGCGAGCTTGCGCTCGACCCATGCCTGGTTGTTGACGAAGAGTGTTTCGAGAGGATCGTTAGAGTCGCTCATGGTGCTCGTTAGCAGTTGAGGTTGAGCCGGAAATTGACGAGACACGCCACGCGTGCATGCCGGCCGGTAAATGTTTCGGCATCCTAACTATTCATGCCGCCCGCTTATCGTTGCCTGATGGTTTATCTTTGGCACCACTAGCAAACCGCTCTGGATAGCGGTTGCAAAAACGTATGCCTTGGTCGTAGGGGAAAAAATCGGGCAACTCCCCTTTTAGCAGCAATTCCTTGTGTTTTTGCCACAGCGCGGGATCAAAAAAATCAGCGTGGTGGCTCAAAAAATGGCGGCGCACGGTAGGGTCTCCGAGCAGAAACGTGCCATACGTCTCGGGGAAAATATCGTTGCGGCCGACGGCGTACCACGGCTCCGCCGACAGTTCGTCTTCCTCGTTTTGCGCTTGCGGCACGTTGCGCACGTTGCAATCGGTCAGGTATTCGATTTCATCGTAGTCGTAAAAGACCACGCGGCCATGGCGGGTGACGCCGAAATTCTTATAGAGCATATCGCCGGGAAAAATGTTCGCCTGCATCAATTCTTTCACCGCATCGCCATATTCTTTGATCGCGTGTTCGATATCGGCATCGGTGCCGTTTTGCAGGAACAAATTGAGCGGCACCATGCGGCGCTCGATATAGACGTGGCGAATGACGACGCAACCATCCTCGTATTCGATCATCGAAGGCGCTTCTTTTTCCAGCTCGCGAATCAGCGCGTCGTCCAGCCGCGACAGCGGCAGCGCAACGCTCGAATATTCGAGCGTATCGGCCATGCGCCCAAGCCGGTCATGTCGTTTGACGAGCTGATATTTTTCCTGAATCCGTTCGCGTGTCGTTTCCTTCGGCGGCGGAAAGTTGTCCTTGATCAGCTTGAATACGTACGGGAACGACGGCAGCGTAAACACGAGCATCACGAGTCCCTTGATGCCGGGCGCGATGACAAATCGGTCGCTCGAATGGGAAAGATGCTTGAGCAGGTCGCGATAAAAAAGATTTTTGCCCTGCTTTTGCAGGCCCACGGACGTATAGATTTCCGCGTTAGGCTTGCCGGGCATCAACGTGGCCAGGAAGTCCACATAGGCCGACGGCACTTCCATGTCGACGAGAAAATACGAGTGCGAGAAGCTGAAGATGATCTGCAGTTGCTCGCGCTTGAGCAATACGGTATCGAGCGCGAGCACGCCCGGCCGTACATGGCGCACCGGCACGGCGAACGGCAACAGCACTTCGCCGTTGATGATGCGCCCGATGATATAGGCCGCCTTGTTGCGAAAGAACAGCGACGACAACACATGCACCTGGAAGTTGAACGCCTCCGAAAACTGGCCGTAGTTGTCGCGGATCGTATCGATGATGCAGGCCACATCACGGCTCAGATCGTCGAACGGTACCTCGAGCTGAAAGTTCGTCACGATGCGTTCGAGCGTTTCGGCGAGGCCGTCCTTGCCCGGGTAATACGCGCGATACGTAGGCCTGGCTGCAGGCTCCTCGTTCTCGAGATACGCCGTCGAAATGACGGGGCGCACGAAGATGAAGTCGTTGTTGAAGTACGAGCGATGAAGAATCTTGCAACACACCGAGTTGAAGAACGTCTCCGCGCATTCGGGTTGCAGATGATGGGTCAACAGCCCGATGTAATGAAGCTTGATCTGCTGCCAGATCTCGTCGTCGATTCGCTCGGCATCGTATTCGTCCTGGAGCAATTCGACGCATTCGTCGACACGGTTGTCATAAGAAGCAATGCGCTCGCGCGCGAGCTTTTGCAAGCCATGCCAGTCACCGGCTTCGAACAGCGTCTTGGCGTGCGCGCCCGCATCGCGAAACGCACTATAGTGTCTGTTAAAGCCCTCCAGCATCGACTGCGCCACATCGAAGCCGATTTGCGAGGAGAGCAGTTTCGGAAAGTGGTTCATGTGCGCTCCACCTGCACTGCGTCACTTTCGCTCAGCATCGCGTGACACTGTGCCTCGTATCGCGCGAGGTCTTGCAGCGTCGCGTTCAGGTCGTCGAGCTGATGCTCCAGCACTTTGCGATGTTCGGCGATGGTCGCAAGAAACGCGTGCAACTGCGGCACGGTGTCCGTCGGCGATTCATACAAATCGAGCAGACCGCGAATTTCCGAGAGCGTAAAGCCGAGCCGCTTGCCGCGCAGCGTCAGCTTGAGCCGCGTACGATCGCGGTTCGAATAGACGCGGCGCAAGCCGCTCGCGCCTTCGCGCCATGGGCACAGCAAGCCCTGGTCTTCGTAGAACCGGATGGCGCGGGGCGTCACGTTGAATTCACGTGCGAGCTCGGTGATCGTGTAATGCTGGCTCATGGTGGCGCGTCGGGCTGTACGCCGCCGGCGCTAAGGCCTGCGGCTGCGTTGCGGGCAGATCGGGTAGAATCGATCGACGTTTACGTTATCGTCAACTTGCACAAAGCGCAACTGGCGGGATGCGGCGATACAAGCGCAATGAAAGAAGGACTAGAGAGATTCGGCTGATGAATGCCCTCGAACACCAACTCGATTACCCGTTCGGCGATTCGCTCGTTGAACCCGGCCGCACGCGCGAGGTCGCGCCGGGCGTCTACTGGTTGCGCATGCCGCTGCCGTTTGCGCTCGATCACATCAATCTCTGGCTGCTGCGCGATCAGATCGACGGGCAAAACGGATGGACGGTCATCGATTGCGGCATTGCCGACGACACGATAAAAGCGCATTGGGAAACGATTTTCGACACGCAGATCGAAGGCTTGCCCGTGTTGCGCGTGCTCGTCACGCACTGCCACCCCGACCATCTCGGGCTGGCTGACTGGATCTGCAAGGGCGGGGCGCGCGGCCGCTGGGACGTTCGGCTTTGGATGACGCTTGGCGAATACATGTTCGGTCGCGTGATGGCAGCGGGCGATGGCTCGAATGCGGGCGGTGAGGGTGCCGCGCGGCACTTCGCGCGGCATGGGCTGACGGACCCCGAAGCACTCGACAAGCTGCGCCGCCGCGGCGACTACTACAAGAAGCTCGTGCCTTCAATGCCGTCGCAGTATCGGCGTTTGCGCGACGGCGACACGGTTACGATCGGCGCGCATGCCTGGCGTGTCGTGACGGGCTATGGCCACTCGCCCGAGCATTGCGCGCTCTTTAGCGAAGCGGCCGGCGTGCTGATCTCTGGCGACATGGTCTTGCCGCGCATTTCGACGAACGTGTCGGTATTCGACATCGAGCCCGAGAGCAACCCGCTCGCGCTTTACCTGCAATCGTTGCACCGCTACGAAACCATGCCGGCCGACACGCTCGTGTTGCCGTCGCATGGCCGCCCGTTTCGCGGGCTCGCCACGCGGATCGCGCAGTTGCGCACGCATCACGACGCGCGATTGGCCGAAGTGCGCGAGGTCTGCGCGAGTGGACCGCAATCGGCCGCCGACATCGTGCCGATCATGTTCAGGCGGCCGCTCGACATTCACCAGATGACGTTCGCGATGGGCGAAGCGCTCGCCCATTTGCATCTGCTATGGCTCGATGGCGAACTCGAGCGCCGCGAAGGGGCCGATCGGGTGATCCGGTTCGCGCGGTGAAGGCTGAGGACGAGCTTAGATCACGACCACGGGTTTGATGACGGACCCGTTTTCGGTCGCGGCAGCCGCTTCGTTGATCTGCTCGAACGGAAAGGTCTTGATCAGCCGGTCGAACGGAAAATTGCCCTCGCGATACAGGTCGATCAATCGGGGAATGAAGCGCTGCGGATCGCTATCGCCTTCCAGAATCGCCTTTATTCCGATGCCTCGCATCAGTAAGCCCATCAGGTTCACCGAGAGGGTTGCGCCCGTGGGCGACATCCCGAGCAAGCCCAGCATGCCGTTAGGCAGCAGCACATCGATGGCCTCCTCTATCACGCTGGGTATGCCGGTTGTGTCGAGCGCGTAGGCAACTCCGCCGCCGCTGACTTGCCTGATCATGGTAGCGAGGCAGATGTCATCGGCGCTCGGATCGATGGCGTCGGTTGCACCCAGCTCGAGCGCAAGCGCTCTGCGTGCCGCATTGGGTTCGACAGCGATGATGGTGCCCGCTTGCGCCACCTTGGCCGCCATCACCGCGGACATTCCGACGGTGCCCGTGCCAAACACGACGAGCGACGTTCCTGCCCGGACATCGAGCGAATTCAACACAGCGCCCGCGCCCGTTTGGATACCGCATCCGAGGGGCCCTAACAGTTCAAGCGGCAGATCTCGGTCCACGCGGATCGCGTTCCTTTCACGTGCGATTGCAATGCTCGCGAACGACGACTGACCAAAAAAGTTCGCGTTGATAAGTGTGCCATTGCGCGACAGCGCGGTGGAATTGTCGTCGGGGCGTGCGCCGCTGTAATTGTAGTGGCCGGCTTTGAAGCAGTACGAAGGCAGGCCGCGCTCACAGTTCGGACATGCGCCGCATGAGTTGAAGGACAGTACGACATGGTCGCCCGGTTCGAGCCGGGTGACCTCCGGCCCGACCGATTCCACCACACCCGCACCTTCGTGGCCCAGCACGATGGGTAGCGGCACCGGAAACCCATCGCGAAAAACGAGATCCGTGTGACAGATTCCGGTGCCGACGATGCGCACACGTATCTCGTCCGCGCGAGGCGGATCGAAATCGATATGCTCGACAGACATGGGTTTGCCCGACTCGCGGACCACTGCCGCCAAGCCTGTGATTGACGACGAGCACGAACAGCATTGATTCATGGTCTTCCTCGAAGGTAATCACTGTGATGCGGAACACAACGCGTGTGATGCCGGCTCAATCAGCGGCGTCCGCGCCGACGCCGCGCTTGTACTGAAGATACTGGAAATAGAGCATTTCCATCGTCGTATTGCGCATATCGCGAAAGAGCGGCGACGGCGGCGCATAGTTGATGGCCCGGACAACCCAATCGCGCGGTGCGGCACCCACATCGAGGGCATTGATGCAGCCGGTTGCCTGTGCGAGATGACCGAAGAACGCTCGTCCACCGGCCGTGATGGCATGTGAAAGCAGCGCGCGATTGACGCTGCTATGCAGTACGAGCAACGAAGTGTCCCATGATGCATCTTCGCGCAGCATGGCCATTGCGGGCAGCGCGCGATCGAGCAATGCGCCGATCGTTTCGCCACCGAGAAAGTGTGTTTCTTCGGGCACGACGCCGTCGAACAGGCGCAAAAACGCGCTCTCCACTTCATCGGACGGAATACCCGTCATCGAGCCGGGGCGAATCTCCTGCCACTGAGGCCAAATCTCGAGCTCGGCGCGTTGGCCTGTTTCCGCGAGCACGCGCTCGGCTGTTTCGGCAGTGCGCGGCAAGCCGCTCACGATTACACGGTCGAAATACACTTGTTGTGCGGCGAATGCGCGCCCTGCGGCGCTGGCTTCCTCGCGGCCATTCGCGTTGAGGGGAACCTTATCGGGTTCGATTGCACGGCGGGCGCCGTGAAAGTAGGTGACCTCACCGTGTCGCATCAGAAAAATGCGGCGGCGCTTCGGGAGCCGAAAATCCGACATCGTTGACTCGCTTAGTTTGGACTGCGAACCATTAGGACTACGAACCATTGTTCGAGGAACGGGTGACGCCTGACTTCCTGTTTGTGGAATCTACCCTCGGCACCTGATCGCGAAAAAGTGCAAATTCGTGAGTTTTACCGGTTCGTCTGCGGTGAAACTACCAATAGTCGAAGCGTTGGCACGGTGCGCAAGTGCCACAATCGACGCAACGCGCAGTGAAGGTTCCACCGGAGAAGTCATGTCTCCCGCACTCCCGAATCATGTCGCCATCATCCCGGACGGGAGTAGACGGTGGGCCAAGTCGAAAGGGTTGCCGCCGCGCGTCGGGCATGAAATCACGTTCTTTGAAACCACGCCGAAGCTGATTCGCTGCCTGCTAACGGCAGGTATTCATACCATCACGCTCTGGGCGTTTTCGACCGAAAATTGGGCGCGCTCTGCGCAGGAGGTGGATTGGCTGATGCAAATTTTTGTCCGCTTCGTCGATGAAACCCGCGAGAGTGCGACCGCCGATGCGGTTCGTGTAAGACACATTGGGCGGCGAGACCGGTTGCCCGTTGAACTAAAAAGAGCGTTGTTTGTAGCCGAAGAGTCGACGGTCAGTGGCAAGCGAGGCGATCTGAATATCGCACTGGACTACGGTGGACAAGATGAACTTGCCAACGCATGCGCCAAGTATCGCGCTCACGCCTGCACCAAGCCCGATTCATTGAGTTCATACCTGTTCACCGCCGGGCAAACCTATCCGAACCCCGACCTGGTGATACGAACATCGGGGGAGCAGCGGTTGTCGGGATTCATGCCGTGGCAAACCGCGTATAGCGAACTGTATTTCACCCGTGTGCTTTACCCCGATATGAGTGAAGCGGACATTCATTCGGCGTTGGATTGGTTTTCGACCCGACAGCGGCGACATGGGATTTGATTGCCTTCGAGACATAATTTGCATCATGCCGAAATGGATTGCTCGGTCGGGCTTATGGACGAAACATTGATACTGGTCGATGAGCGCGATCGAGAGATCGGCTCCGAAGCGAAGATGGTCATTCATCGTAAAGGCATGCTGCACCGCGCTTTTTCGATTTTTATCTTCGACGAAAAAGGGCGCTTTTTGCTTCAGAAGCGAGCGTCCGATAAATACCATTCCGGCGGCCTCTGGTCGAATAGCTGTTGTGGCCATCCTCGCGTCGGCGAAGATCTCTTTTCCGCCGCGGCCAGAAGGCTTTACGAGGAAATGGGTATGGCTTGCCCGCTGAGCAAGCGCTCGGAGTTCGTGTATCGGGCTGACGTTACCGATGAGCTGACGGAATACGAATACGACCATGTGCTTGTCGGTACGCATAGCGCCGACCCATCGCCGAACCCCGAGGAAGCGTCGGCTTGGATGTGGATCGAGCCCGAACGCCTCGCCATGTGGCTTGCGCGTGCGCCGGATGAATTCACCGCTTGGTTCAAACTGTTGATGAGCAAAAATTTGAATTTCACTTTCGCCGGTGAAGCGGCGCCGAATGTTTAAGGCGAGCTGAAGTTGCACAAACCGACATGACGCAAATTCCTCAGTCCTTTGGATGAAAGCAATGTCGCGCCGGAGAGGGTCAAGCCGATCAAACAAATCATCAATGCGTTGCTTGTACCCAGTGAAGCGGCTAAAGCGCCGCCCGCCAGCGCGCCAACGGGATCGGCTCCCCAACTGATAAAGCGCGTCGTCGCTGATACGCGTCCCAAGTGGCTTTCGGCGATCATCGTTTGACGTAGCGTCTGCTCGACGATGATGTGAACAACGATGACGAAGTCCCACGCGGCGAGGCACAACGCGATGGTGGCGACCTGATACGGTAATGCCAAGCTACCCGCGAAAATGATCGGAATGCCTAGCGGGCCTACCACCAGCAACGTGCCGGCTAATGTCACGCGCACGTCGAGTCTCGAGACGAGCTTAGGGCCGCAAAACGCTGCAAGAAGACCGACGACGCCGACGCAGGACATCGTCGCGCCAAATACGCTTGGAGCGAGCGATAGATCTTTGATCAGAAAGACAAGGAGCACAGCGAAAAACGCGCTATGAAAGAGATTGAATAGTCCTGCCGATAACGCGATGGTTCTCTGAATCTCGTTGCGCCAAAGAACGCGAATGCCATCGGCGATGTCGCGAAGGTGCGAGTTGCGTCTGCTTGCAGAGACCGGCCCACTCGGTAGCCGCAGACCCGTTAGTGACATCGTGCCAAGAAAGTAAAGCGCGCAAGATAGAACGAACGCGGTTACCGCCGGCGAGCACTGCATCAACCCGCCTGCAATCGCGGGGCCCAACGCATAAGCGATCGAATTTGCCGCTTCTAGCCAACCGTTCGCCTTCGGAAGATCGCTGCGTTCGACGATCTTCGGCATCAGAGACATGACGGTGCTATCGAACGCCAGCTTGACGGCCGACAAGCCGAAGGCGGCAACGCATAGCAGCGGCATGGACGCTTGTCCGAGGTAAACAGCGGTGCATAGCGAGAGCAACAGCAGCAGCCGCATCGACCCGCATACCGCGAGCGCTCGTCTTTTGTCCACACGATCCGCCAAGGCACCTGCCGAGAGACCGAGCAGCAACGGGGCGGCCGAGCCAGCGGCAGCCAACACGCCCACTTCGAGCGGGCCTGCATCGAGCGTTGTCATTGCCAGCAGTGGGATCGCCGTCAGCGTGATCGCGCTCGAGACCGTGTTCAGGGTTTCAGATATCAGTAGCCGGGGGAGGGTATTGGAGCGGTCGGTCTTGCGCGATTTCATCGGTTATTCGCTGTGATTGGGGCTCGGTCACCAGCTTGCCTCAAGGCGGTCCCCAAAATAGAAGATGGTTCATGTATCAGGCGCCAAGGCAAGATACCCATCTTCACCGAGCGAGAGCCGCCCCATCTCTGCGCATCGCTCGCCCCGCGTCCAGCATTCCCGCCCCGCAAAGCCGCCCTTGCTCCGCCGAGACCTGCGCGCAACTCGACCCATCCGGATACGGCCGCACGGCCGCGATCAGCTTCGCGCGCACGCGCTCCGGTGTCAGCGTTGGATTCGCCGCCAACATCAGCGCAACGGCTCCCGTCACATGCGGGGCAGCCATGCTCGTCCCGTTGCCGAGCTTGTAGTCGTCCTCGGCAGGCGCACGCTTGCCCGCGTTCGATGTCGACACGATGTCGACGCCCGGCGCACCAAGGTCGATACGCGCGCCAAAATTGCTGAACGATGCCTTCTCGCCGCGCCTGTCGATGGCCGCCACCGCGATCGCCCCGCGACAACTCGCGGGCTGTCCCACTTCACCGTTGCTGTTGCCCGCCGCGGCTACGACCACCACGCCCTGGCGAATCACGTCGTCGAGCGCAGCTTGCATCGCCGCGCCGCAGGGTATCGGCGTGCCGAGGCTGATATTGACGACCTTCGCCGGATGCGGGTTCGTTGGCACGCCAGGAACGGGCAGGCCCGCCGCCCAACGCAGTGCATCGATGACGTCGCTCTGGCGCGCGCCGCATTTGCCGAGCACGCGCACCGGAACGATGCGGCCCTGCCATAGCGCGCCCACGCCGCCGATGCCGTTGCCGGCCATCGCTCCAATCGTGCCCATCACGTGCGTGCCGTGCCACGTGCTGTCGGTAACCCAATCATCGGTGCCGTCGCACTGCCGCGACTCCTCCACGGTCGTCCAATCACCGGGGTCCGACGCATCGGGGTCGCGCCCATCGCCATCGTTGGCGCGCGACGCATCGAGGATGAAGTCATATCCGGGCAGCAGGTTCGCCGCGAGGTCGGCATGCATTCGATGACCGCTGTCGAGCACCGCGACAACCACGCTCCCCCCACCCGCCGCGGCTTCGTCCCAAGCAGCCGGGAAGTTCGCGCCGGCCAACGCATCGGTCCATCCCCACTGCTTGCCATAAAGCGGATCGGTCGGCTCCGCATACGCCCGCATCATGTAATCGGGTTCGGCGTAGCCGATCTCCGGCTGCCGTTCGAGCAACTGCGCGAGCGTCGCGGCTTCGTCGATGGACAACGGGGTGGCGAGCTGCACGACATGCGCCTGTCCAGACATGGCGCGTTCGACGCTGACACCATCGACGTCGCCGGTGGCCCGCCGCGAACGAAGTGCCGCGTTGCCGTTTGCTCGCATCTGCAAGACCCGCATTACGACGTTGCGTGCGGTCTGCGCGGCATCGGTCTCGCCACGCGGCGCATGCGAATCGCTCAGACCGAGCCCGCTTGCATGTCGGTCGTGCAATTGGACGATGAGCCGGGTGATATGGGATTGTCCCAGCGAGGCCGGCTTTGGCGTCCGTTCCCGCTCCAACGCCGATAAACCGCCCTCGGCTGCGTAAGCCGCTCGCATCGCAATATGGCAAACCAACACACACGCCAATACACAAACGTTCCGAAATGCGGCGGCTGCAACGGTTGTTCTTTCAAGCATGAGCATGACGACCTCCTGAATGCTTTTGCTACATGTCGAAAAGCAATGGAAAGCCGTGCCACCGTATCTCACATATCCGCGTGCTCCAGCGGTGGGCCGCGTTTACCAGACGAACGGAATCTCGATATGGGCCGAAGGAACCCGAGCGGGGCTGTCAGGCGGGCCCTTGCGCGTCCATTTCGTTGGCGCGGGCGAGCAGCAGCTCGCGTTCGCGAGCGTTTTGGGTCATGGCGGCGGCGCGCTCGAATTCCGCGCGCGCATCGCGCCATCGGCCGAGCTTGGCCAGTAAATCGCCGCGCACGCTTGGCAGCCAGTGGTAGTGCGCGAGCGCCGGGTTGTCGGATAGCGTTTCGACAATGGCGAAACCTGCTTCGGGGCCGAATGCCATCCCCACCGCCACTGCGCGGTTGAGTTCGACAACGGGCGACGGGCTGATTTGTACGAGCGCGTCGTAAAGTGCGACGATCTGTGCCCAGTCGGTGTCGGCGGTCGTCACGGCGCGCGCATGACAGGCTGCAAGCGCCGCCTGCAACGCGTAAGGGCCGAGCGTGCCGCCCAGCGATTCCGCACGTGCTAACGCTGCGAGGCCCCGCCGGATCAGCAGCGGGTCCCAGCGGGAGCGGTCCTGGTCGGCGAGCAGCACGGGGCGCCCCTGCAAATCGGTACGGGCGTGAATGCGCGAAGCCTGCAGTTCCATCAGCGCCACGAGGCCATGCACTTCGCTTTCGTCGCGCACGAGCTCCGCGAGAATGCGGCCGAGGCGCAGCGCCTCGTCGCACAGCGTCGGACGCATCCAGTCGTCGCCTGCTGTTGCGGCATAGCCTTCGTTGAAAATCAGATAGACGACTTCGAGCACCGAGGCCAGCCGTGTCGCACGTTCGTCCGCGCGCGGCACTTCGAATGGGACTTTCGCGGCGGACAGCGTGCGTTTGGCGCGCACGATGCGCTGCGCGATCGTCGGCTCGGAGACGAGAAACGCGCGGGCGATCTCATAGGTGGTGAGTCCGCCGAGCAGCCGCAGCGTCAGCGCCACGCGCGCGTCGGTCGACAGCACCGGATGGCAGGCGGTGAAGACCAGGCGCAGCAGGTCATCGCCGATATCGTCGGCGCGCGCGGCATCGAGCGCGTCGACGAAGTCGGGCACCACATGCGCTTCGAGCGCATCCATGTCGCGGCCGAGCGCTTCGTGCTTGCGGGCGTGAAGCGCATCGAGCTTGAGCTTGTCGAGTGCACGATGCTTGACGGTGGCCATCAGCCAGGCGCCCGGATTGTCCGGCACGCCTTCGCGTGGCCAATGTTCGAGCGCAGCGACGAGGGCGTCTTGCGCCAGTTCTTCGGCCACGCCGATATCGCGCACGAACCGCGCAGCATACGCGACGACGCGCGCGGATTCGATGCGCCAGACGGCTTCGATGGCGTGGTGGGTCGCGTTCGTCATTGTGCGTTCGTCATCGTCATCGTCATCAATATTGACGTCGTCATCGCCCTAACGGCGAGCGGCTTCGAGTTCGCGCAGCCGCTCGACGGCGGCGTTCGGCGCGAAGTCTTCGAGCTCGTAAAGCTGACGAACCTCGATCTCGCCGTCGGCTGTTTCGCCAAACGGCGCGGGAAAGCGGCGCGCCCACTCCATCGCTTCCTCGCGCGAGCGGACCTGAATCAGCGTGTAGCCGGCAATGAGCTCGCCCACCGCGCCAAACGGGCCGCTCACGACGGTGCGCTTGCCACCGGAATAGCGCACGCGCCAGCCTTTCGAGCTGGGCGTGAGCCCGCTCGCATCGAGCAGCACACCCGCTTTCGCCAGTGCTTCATGGTAGGCGACCATGTCGGCCATTAACTTCTCATCGGCACCCGAATCCGGGCTCGTTTCTGCTTCGCTTTGCGCGGTGGCTCTAACCATGATCATGAATCGCATCGCTCTCCTCCCTCGGGAAAGGGCGCCCAGGGAGCGGGCGCTTGTCGATACGACGAATGACGCGCGCGACATTCGACGTCAGCAGCGCTCGTTTAGGGGAAAACCCTTATTCGTAACAAGGTGCGACGCGGCGGACTTCGATGGTGCACCATTGCGCAGCCGGGCATTCGGCCGCAATCGCAAGGGCATCCTCCTCTCGGTCGCAATTGAGCAGATAAAAGCCGCCGACCATTTCCTTCGCCTCGGCGAACGGTCCGTCGATGAGCCGGCGCTCGCCTTCGCGCACCTGCACGCGCTTCGCGGTCCTGGCGTGGGCGAGGGAATTGGCTGTCACGAGAATGCCACGCGACTGGAGCCCTTTCGAAAACTCGATCATCGCATCGTAGGCCGCGTGTCCGGCTTCCGGGGTGCGTTCGCTGCGCTGATTAGGGGGCTCGACGATTAGCAGCATGTAAGACATGGGGAAACTCCGTTCAAGTGGCGCGCGCTAAGCATAGAACAGCTGTGAGACGGTTGCCAGCGAACGAGCATCGCCGCAATTCGGCGCACGCCGAAGCAATTGGCGAAGAGGTGAGGACGACATGCTCGCTGGCTGCCGTGCGTTGAATTGCGGCGATGTATTCACGGCTTCGGGTATTGGGTGACGCTCGAGAGCGGGTTAGGTCAGGTTGATGCTGCACATCTGCGCCACACTCAGGAACGCAATATGCAAAAGATTCCTGGCAATAATTTTAGTTCGATTGCGGGCACGGGTTCGGATAAGGATAACGCGACGCTCGGCCAACTGGGTCGTTCGTCGAACCCATCGTCGCAACCTCAGACACCTGAATTGTCGGGGCTGCAAAGTATGCCGCAATCCGACGGGCGCCATGTTTCTGCCCGTTTCGGCGCTAACAACGAAAGCCCGCCGGCGTCCGGGCCGTCAAACGGAGAACAAGTCGGCCAAGCGGTACATCAGCGCGTGTTATTCCCGTTAGTCGGTTGGAAAGGCGCTATGTCACTGGTCTTGGACGGCCACGCCGTCGCCGTTGATGCCTCGGGCTGGGTGACAGCCGGAGGCCTACCGGTTCTAACCCATAAGGGCCAGCGGCTGCAGGTTGTCGACGGTGTGCCGATGGCCGGCGGGCAGATTGTTACCGTGAGCAGGGACGGTCGCGTATTTGTCGGTGGCACACAAAATGTCGAAGAAGGACGCGGCTATTCCGGTGGTAAGCAAACCGCTCTAACCACGGACTTGCCGGCACTTATCGCAAAACTGCAGGCCGCCGCAGCAGCTCGCGACGCCAAATCGTCCGAAAGCAAGACGCCGAGCGTTAAGACGCTATTCGACGTGCTGGCTAGAAATGATCGTGGAGAACCGTTCTTTAAACCGAGCCCGAAGACGGTGAAGGCTAATCCCGAAAGGAATGGGTTAGCGACGTTGCAACTGGGTTGGCTTCGCATGAGCGACGGCACTTTGCTCGTCGCATATCAGAACCGTACGGACTTGCGCGCTTACGATTTCAACTGCCACGGATACTCGATTGGTGACTGCGCGTTCATCATCGACAACCACGACATGCAAGAATGGCTCGACAAGACTTCACTCTTGACCAAGACGGAGGACCCTAACCTCGGTGACCTGGTTGTCTACAGAAATACTCACGGCAATATCGAACATTCCGCCATCTTGACGGGCCCAGGAATGGTGACCATGACGGCAGGAACCCGTATGCATCACAACGACGTGAGTACAACGCCTCCCGGCAGTACCGCCGGCCCTTCGAAATTGACCCGCGTCCCCGTCGAGCAAGGGTGGACAGAACCAGGAACGTCAATTGAATATTGGCGGCCGGCAGTATCCACCGACTCTGGCCAGAACTGAGCGCACAGCGGCAGGTTAGCGCCGCTCCCCGACGACGCTACTGCGTCGAAACCACCGCGAAGTTCTGCCGTCCAAACGGGCTGACGCGATATCCGCTAACGCTCGCACCGGTGATCGCCGCCGCTGTCGGATAGCCGAGCGGAATCCAGAGCGCCTCGTCGTGGATGATTTTCTGCGCGGTTTCGTATGCCTTTGCGCGCTTGCTTTGATCGGGCGTGGCGCGCCCCTCGGCGATCAGCTTGTCGAGTTGCGGCGAGCAGTAGCGCGCGAAGTTGATGCCCGACGTGACTGCGTTGCAACTGAAGAGCGGTGTGAGGTAGTTGTCCGGGTCGCCGTTGTCACCTGCCCATCCCATGAAGAGCAAATCATGCTGCCCTTGCTTGGCTTGCTTGATGAGCTCGCCCCATTCGATCACCTTGATGTCGGCCTTCACGCCGATTTTCGCGAGATCGGCTTGCAAGAGTTCCGCGCCGACCTTCGGATTGGGATTCAACACGCTGCCCGTGGGGCGAACCCAGATCGTCGTCGCGAAACCGTTCGGCTGACCTCCTTCGGCCAGCAACTGCTTCGCTTTGGCGACGTCGTAGCCGTAAGCTTGGATCGACTTGTCGTAGCTCCAGGTATTGGGCGGATACGGGTTCGTTGCCGGTTGTGCAGTGTTGTCGAACACGGTTTTCAAATACGTAGTGCGATCGAATGCGAGGTTGAGCGCCTGTCTGACTTTCTCGTTATCGAGCGGCTTGTGGCCGGTATTGATCGCGACGAATGCGGTCATGAAAGCCGGCGTTTCGACCACCTTCAGCGCTTTGTCGGCTTTCGCTGCGGCGACATCCTGCGGCTTCGGCGAGAGCGCGATATCGCATTCGCGCGCCTTAACCTTTTGCGCACGCACGGTTGCATCGGGCGTGATGGCATAGATGAGCCGCTCGGCCTTCGGCTTGGCGCCCCAGTACTGCGGGTTGGCGTCGTAACGGATGATGGCGTCCTTCGTGTAGCTTTTGAGCACGAAGGGTCCTGTGCCAATCGGCTTGGCATTCAGTTCCGTCTCTTTACCCGCCTTGTGCAGTTGATCGGCGTATTCGGCCGAGTAGATCGAGGCGAAGCCCATCGTCAGAATGGGCAAGAACGTCGCATTCGGCTCGTTGAGCTCGAATTTGATCGTCGTGTCATCCACCTTCGTCACTGCTTTCACGAGCTTCACGAGCCCCATCGATTGCGCGTGAGGAAACCCGTTCGGTCCCGTCACCTTATGCCACGGGTTGCTCGCGTCGAGCATGCGCGTGAACGTGAACACGACGTCGTCGGCGATAAGCGGGCGCGTCGGCTTGAAGTAGTCGGTCTGCTGGAAGCGCACTTGCGGCCGCAGATGGAATGTGTAGGTGAGACCGTCGCTGCTGACGTCCCATTTGTTGGCCAGCGCAGGCACTACTTTCTTTTGCACTTCATCGTAGGAGACGAGCGTGTTGAAGATCACGTCAGCCGATGCGTTGGTCGTCACGAGCGAGTTGAATTGCACGACATCGAAGCCGTCAGGACTCGCCTCGGTGCAGACGGTGAGCGGCTTCGCAAGCGAGAGCGCCGGCAAAACGGCAACGAGAGCGGCAGCGAGGACGGCAAGCTGTTTGACGCGCATGGGTTCTCCGAAGGGCAAGCTTGATCGGCAAGTTCTAATCAGTGGGTTCGTATGCGTGCTGCGCCGGTCAGCTTAGACCAATGCCGCGGCAGCGACAACGGCATCGAAACTATATCGATATATCGAAATGATTGCCGCCGGGCTAATTCAGCTGGCCGATTGACGCGGTTTGCGCGGTGCCTTTTCGAAGACGGCGTCGTACAGGCCGCGGGGCAATAAGCGCAGCAACATGGCCACGATACGCATCGGCCACGGAAACACGGCGAAGCGCGCTTTGCGTTCGATCGCGTGCGCGGCTTTTGCGGCAAACCGATCGGCGTCCATCAGAAATGGCATCGGATAGGGATTGTGCGCCGTCATCGGCGTGCGGATGTAGCCAGGCGCAATAGTGACGACCGCCACCCCCAACGGCCGCATTTCGACGCGCAGCGATTCCAGATAGGTGAGTGCGGCAGCCTTTGATGCGCTATAAGCGCCCGAGCCAGGCAGCCCCCGCACGCCAGCCACACTCGCGATGCCGACGAGCGTACCGTGCCGTGCTTCCGCCATATGTGCCGCGAACGGTTCGAACGTCGCGGCCATGCCGAAGCAATTGATGTCCATGACTTCGCGAAATGCCGCCAAGTCCCCATGCCCGGTCGCGACGCCCTTGCTGACACCGGCATTGGCGATGACGATATCGGGCACGCCATGGGTCGCGATGAAATTCGATGCGGCGTCGTCGAGTGCGGCCGCATCGCGCACGTCGACGCTGTAACAGCAGATCGAGACGCTGCGAAAGCGCTGCGCGAATGTCTGGAGCGCAGCGGAGCGGCGGGCCACGAGGCCGAGCACGGCGCCGCGCTGCGCGTAGTGCTCGGCAAGCGCCAGGCCGATTCCGCTGGACGCGCCGGTGATAAAAACCTTCAAGGGTGCGGGGCGACCGGCGCTTGAGTGTCTGACGGCGCGCTCAGAGCTTCTTGGCACGCACTTGCGCGACGAGGTAGTCGAGCACCTTCAGCGTATCGTCAAGGCCGCCCGTCAGCGACGGGCTCGTTTCGTACTTGCCCTGCACGATCAGCGTCGGCACGCCGTCGATGTTGTAGTCCTTCAACTTCTGTGTGTCGCGCTGCAATTCGCTTTGGGTCGAAAACGAATTGTAAGCGGCGAGGAATTTCTGCTTGTCGACGCCTTGCGTGGCTAGGAACGCGGCCTGCGTCTCGGGCGTCAGCAGATAGTCCTTCTTCTCGTGGACCTCGTTAAAGATGATCGGCGTCAGCTTGTTCGCCAGGCCCAGCGCGTCGAGCGCGTGGTAGAGCTTCGAGTGAGGAACGAAGTCTGGGCGGAAGGCCACCGGCACGCGCTTAAAAACGACATCGGGGCGTTGTTTCGCCACCCACTTTTCCAAATGCGGATCGAATTCTTTGCAATGCGGGCAGCCATACCAGAAGAATTCCGTGACTTCGATTTTGCCCGGCGCGATTTCGAGGGGAGGTGCGTTCTTGACCACCTTGTAGTCGGTATCGGCGGCGGGTGCGGCGGGCGACGCTTGCGCGGCGCCCACGCCGGCAATGGTGAGCCCAAAGGAAAAAAACAGTGTGCGGATCAGTTTTTTCATGGATATGAGGTATCGAAAGTCGAACAATGTGCGCCGCGCGTGCCGTTGCCGGCAACGATCTTACTGCTTCGTGAAGCGAATGACCGCGGTATCGACACCTGACTCCGACAGGCGCTGGCGCGTCGCGTTCATATCCTCGAACTTCGCAAACGGTCCGATGCGCACGCGGTAATACGTCGTGCCGCCCGCGTCGCGCTGCGTGACTTTCGATTCGAAGCCCTGGAAAGCAAGACGCGCACGCTGCTGCTCCGCATCCGCGGATGTGCGATAGGAGCCGACTTGCAGGAAGTAGCTCGTGTTGGCTTGCGCACCCGAGGCACCCCCGGCACCGGCGGCACTCGCGCCGGCCGACGGCCCCGATGCCGCGTTATTCGCATGCTGTTGCGCGGGCGCCGCAGCGCTGCCTCCAGCCGGCGCATTGGCGGTCGTGGCGGGTTGCGGCGGCTTCTTCGCCGGCGCGGGCGCGTTTTGCTGAGCCGGCTGCGGTATCTGAGGCGGTGCCGCGTTGCCGGCAGAGGCCGCCGGCGGCACTTCGACGATCTGCGGCTCTTCGAGCAGACCCGGGGCATTGGGTTTCGCCGCGTTGCCGGCCGATTGGCCCGGCGCCGTATTGGGCGGCGCGCTTTGCGCCGTTTGCGGCACCGGCTGCCCGGGCGACTTGCCTTGCAGCGCTCGGTTCGGATCGTATTGCTGATCGGTCGCACCCGCGCCCGACGCCGCAGGCGGGGCCACCTTGTCGACGAACGGCGTCGGCGCGCGCGTAATGTAAAGCGCCACCACGACGGCAATCGCAAGCCCGACGATCAAACCGAGCACGATGCCCAGGAACGTGCTGCCGGTTTGTTTCGACTGCTTCGAAGTGCTGCGCGGCGAAGTACGGCTCGGTTTTGCCATTGTCTGAATCACCTGCGAAAGAAACGCGAGAAAACCCGTGAAAGGAGCGGACGGCGCGCGATATTCAGGCGCGCCCAAATGCGGCCACGATTATAGCGACGCGCGGCCATGCCGCATCCGAGACTACATCTTGACCGGCGCCGATACGCCGATTATTGCAAGACCATTGGCCAGTACCTGCCGTGTGGCGGCGATGAGCGCGATGCGCGCCTCGCGCTCCGCGCGCTCGTCGACGAGCACGCGCTCGGCATTGTAAAACGAGTGGAATTCGCCGGCGAGTTCGCGCAGATAGAACGCCACGGCATGCGGCGCCAGTTCGCCGGCTGCGTGCGTGAGCACGTCAGGGTATTCGGCGAGCTTGGCGAGCAGCGCCATCGCGCGCGGGCTCGTGAGCGGCGCCACGTCGCAGGCGCCGAGCATCGACTCGTCGCCGTTAAAGCGCGTCTTCCACTCGCCGAGCACCGACGAGATCCGCGCATGCGCGTACTGCACGTAGTAGACCGGGTTTTCGTCGTTCTGCTTCAGCGCGAGGTCGACGTCGAACACGAACTCGGTGTCCGCCTTGCGCGAAATCAGGAAGAACCGCACGGCATCCCGCCCGCGCCGGATCGTTTCCGCATCGAGCAACTCGGGCGACGCCTCCGAGCCCGGCGCGGCACCGCCCGACCACTCGATCAAATCACGCACGGTCACATAACTGCCCGCACGCTTCGAAATCTTGACCTCCTGACCGTCGCGCATCACGGTCACCATCTTGTGCAGCACGTAATCGGGATAGCCCTGCGGGATGCCGGCATTCAGCGCCTGCAAGCCCGCTCGCACGCGCGCGATCGTGCCGTGGTGGTCTGAGCCCTGCACGTTGATGACTTTCGCGAAGCCACGCTCCCACTTGCTGACGTGGTAGGCGACATCGGGCACGAAGTACGTATAGGTGCCGTCCGACTTGCGCATGACGCGGTCTTTGTCGTCGCCGTATTCCGTGGTGCGAAGCCACAGCGCGCCTTCCTGCTCGAACGTCTTGCCTGCGGCCATCAACGCCTGCACCGTGTTTTCGACGCGCCCCTCGGTATAAAGCGACGATTCGAGGAAGTACTGATCGAACTTGACGCCGAACGCCTGCAAGTCCATGTCTTGCTCGTGGCGCAAATAGGCGACGGCGAACCGGCGGATGGCTTCGAGGTCGTCCGCGTCGCCCGCGCCCGTCACCGGTTCGACGTCCTTTGCGGTCACCGTCTCTCGGTTCAGGTAATCGCGCGCGATGTCGGCAATGTACTCCCCGTTGTAGGCGGACGCGGGCCAGCCGGCGTCGCCTGGCTTGAGCCCGCGCGCGCGGGCCTGCGTCGAGAGCGCGAGGTTGCCGATCTGCACGCCGGCGTCGTTGTAGTAGAACTCGCGCTGTACATCGTAGCCTTGGCTTGCGAGCACATTCGCAAGCGCATCGCCCAACGCGGCCTGGCGGCCGTGGCCGAGATGCAGCGGGCCGGTCGGATTGGCCGAGACGAATTCGACCATGACGCGCTTGCCTGCAGCGTGGGGCGATCGGCCGAATGCATCGGCTTGCTGCAGCACAGCGCCCACGACGGCTTGTCTGGCCGCCGTCGTTAAATGCAGGTTGATGAAGCCGGGCCCCGCGATTTCGGCGCTATCGACGAGGCCGCGCGCGCCCGGCTGCGCGATCAGCACGTCGACGATGCGCTGCGCGAGCTCGCGCGGATTCTTCTTGAGCGGCTTGGCGAGCTGCATCGCGGCATTGCAGGCGACGTCGCCGTGGGCGGCGACTTTCGGCCGTTCGAGCACGATGGCGGGCAAGGCTGGCGCCGCAGCGCCTTCAAGGTCGGCGGCGACTTGCCGGATGCTCGTCGCGAGCAGGGTTTCGAGTGTTTCTTTGTGTTCGGGCAGCATGCTTTTCGTGCGTCGAATGGGGCGGTCTCGCGTGAGCGGACCGGAGTGGGGCGGGCAGGCGCCTGTCGCGCCGCGCTGTTCGGTCTAGCCGGATTTTAGCAGGTGCTAATATCTCGAATCAGCGCGTGCGCGCGGCCAAGCGCGCGAATTCGATAGAAAAACTTAGGAAACGGGTCATGCTAATCACTTTTAAATGCCGTTCGACGCCGGACGTCGTGATGCTCGAAAATCTAGCCCAATATCTGATCGGGATCGTCGGCAAGCAGCTCGGTCAGCGCGGCGTCATCAGCCACGATGAACTGGATACGGCGATTGCGAAGCTCGAGGCGGCCATTCTCGTCGACAAGAAAGAGACGGCCGAACACGAAGGCTATTTCCATGAAGGCGAGGAAGGGCGTCAGCCGCACGAACTGCCGATTGGCTTGGCTCAGCGCGCTTTCCCGTTCCTCGACATGCTGCGCGAGGCAAAAAAGGACAATACCGATGTGCTCTGGGGCGTCTGAAC
Organism: Trinickia sp. LjRoot230; assembly: GCF_964253315.1. Taxonomy (NCBI): domain Bacteria; kingdom Pseudomonadati; phylum Pseudomonadota; class Betaproteobacteria; order Burkholderiales; family Burkholderiaceae; genus Trinickia; species Trinickia sp. LjRoot230. Next base: position 3,883,198 of record NZ_CAXUQX020000001.1, on the reverse strand, counting down.
AACTGGCCGCCCTGCCGCACGTGTCAGAGTTGCGGCGCTAGCGCGCGCTCGGCCTCGGGTAACGACAAACTCATACGGCGTGCGTAGTCCTCGAGTTGATCGCGGCCGATCTTGCCGACCGAAAAGTACCGGCTTTCCGGATGCGCCAAATAAAAACCCGACACGCTCGCAGCCGGCAGCATCGCGAGCGAATCGGTGACGCTCATGCCGATCTCCTCCGCTTTCAGCACCTCGAACATATCCCGCTTGACGAGGTGATCCGGGCACGCCGGGTAGCCCGGTGCCGGACGGATGCCGACATAGCGCTCGTCGATGAGCGCGCGGTTATCGAGCGCTTCATCAGCCGCGTAGCCCCACAGCTCGCGTCGCACGCGCGCGTGCAACGCTTCGGCGAACGCTTCGGCGAAGCGATCGCCGAGGGCTTTGAGCGTGATCGCGCTGTAATCGTCGTGATCGGCGAGAAACTGCTTTTCTTTGACATCGACGCCAATGCCGGCCGTCACCGCGAAAAGCCCGATGTAATCGGCCACGCCGGAGTCCTTCGGTGCGATGAAATCAGCAAGCGAGCGGTTTGGCCGCATCACGCCGTCCACGACGGGCCGCACGCTTTGCTGCCGTAAATTGCGCCAAGTCAGCGCGACCTCGCTGCGCGAGTCGTCGGTGTAGATTTCGATATCGTCGTCGCCGACTGTGTTGGCCGGCAACAGCGCGAGCACGCCGTTCGCTGTGAGCCAGCGGCCCTGAATCAGCCGCGAGAGCATGGTCTTCGCGTCAGAAAACACGCGGCGCGCCGATTCCCCGACAATCTCGTCGTTCAGGATGGCCGGGTACGGGCCGGCAAGGTCCCATGTCTGGAAGAACGGGCCCCAATCGATATAGCTCGCAAGCTCGTTCAAATCGTAGTTCTTGAACACGCGCCGGCCGATGAACCGCGGCTTGGGCGGGTGGTAGTTCGCCCAATCGGTCTTGGCCTTGTTCGCACGCGCGGCCGAAAGCGTCACCATTGGCTGCGCCTTTTTGTTGGCATGCTGCTGGCGAATGCGTTCGTAGTCCGCTTTGAGTTCGTCGAGGTACTTCGCCGCGCCTTCGTCGGACAGCAGGCTCGACGCAACGGACACCGAGCGCGACGCATCAGGCACGTAGACGACGGGCCCCTCGTAGTTCGGCGCAATCTTTACCGCGGTATGCACGCGCGAGGTCGTCGCACCGCCAATCAATAGCGGAATTTTCTTGATGCGGAAGTACTCGTCGCGCTGCATTTCGGAGGCGACGTAAGCCATTTCCTCGAGGCTCGGCGTAATGAGCCCCGACAAGCCGACGATATCGGCGCCTTCGACCTTCGCCTTCGCGAGAATCTCGTTACACGGGACCATCACGCCCATGTTGACGACTTCGAAGTTGTTGCATTGGAGCACCACCGACACGATGTTCTTGCCGATGTCATGCACATCGCCTTTCACCGTCGCGATGACGATCTTGCCCTTGGCGCGCACGTCGCCCCCTGCTGCGGCGATGAGCTTTTTTTCCTCTTCGATGAACGGGATCAAATGGGCGACGGCTTGCTTCATCACGCGGGCCGATTTCACGACCTGCGGCAAGAACATCTTGCCCTGCCCGAACAGGTCGCCCACGATATTCATGCCGTCCATCAGCGGCCCTTCGATCACATTGATCGGACGCCCGCCCGCTGCTGCGACCTTCTGCCGCACTTCTTCGGTATCTTCGACGATGAAGTTGGTGATGCCGTGCACGAGCGCATGGGCGAGGCGCGCTTCGACGGGCGCATTGCGCCACTCGAGGTTTTCCTCTTTCTTCGCCGCGCCGGTTTTGAACTTGTCGGCAATCTCGAGCAGGCGGTCGGTGCCGTCGGAGCGGCGATTCAGGATCACGTCCTCGACGCGTTCGCGCAATTCGGGATCGAGCTCGGCATACACGCCAAGCTGCCCGGCGTTGACGATGCCCATGTCCATGCCGGCTTGGATTGCGTGATACAGAAACACGGTGTGGATGGCCTCGCGCACCGGGTCGTTGCCGCGAAACGAGAACGATACGTTCGACACGCCGCCGCTCACCTTCGCATACGGCAGGTTCTGCTTGATCCACCGCGTGGCGTTGATGAAATCGACCGCGTAGTTGTTGTGTTCTTCGATTCCCGTTGCGACCGCGAAGATATTCGGATCGAAGATGATGTCCTCGGGTAGGAAACCGACCTCGTCGACGAGAATGCGGTACGAGCGCTGGCAGATCTGCGTCTTGCGCTCGAACGTATCGGCCTGGCCTTTCTCGTCGAATGCCATCACGACGGCGGCCGCGCCGTAGCGCCGAATCAGGCGCGCATGGTGACGGAAGGCGTCTTCGCCCTCCTTGAGCGAGATCGAATTGACGATCGCCTTGCCTTGCACGCACTTGAGGCCCGCTTCGATCACCTCCCATTTCGACGAGTCGATCATGATCGGCACGCGCGCGATGTCGGGCTCCGATGCAATCAGATTCATGAAGCGGACCATCGCCGCTTTCGAATCGAGCATCGCTTCGTCCATGTTCACGTCGATGACCTGCGCGCCGTTTTCAACCTGCTGGCGCGCAACGGCGAGCGCTTCGTCGAACTGGTTGTTCAGCACCATGCGCGCGAACGCTTTGGAGCCCGTTACATTCGTGCGCTCGCCGACGTTGATGAAAAGCGTTCCCGAGCTCACGTTGAACGGCTCGAGGCCGGCCAGGCGCATCGTGTGGTCTGTCATGGTGCTCATCGTTAAATGGCGGGGGAAGGTGGGCGGCGCCCTACCTTGCAGTCATTCGGCTGATTCAACCGTTTCGCGATAGTGTGCCCAGCGACGCGGCTTCACGCCAGCTAGCGCTTTGGCTATCGCGGCAATATGTTCGGGCGTGGTTCCGCAGCAGCCGCCCGCCAGGTTCACGAGCCCCGCTTCGGCGAATTCCTTCAAGAGCGCCGAGGTGTCGGCCGGAGTTTCGTCGAAACCTGTATCGCTCATCGGGTTCGGCAAGCCGGCGTTCGGATAGCACGAGACGTAGGTATCGCACAACTTCGACAACTCGGCGATATAAGGCCGCATCAACGCCGCACCGAGCGCGCAATTCAGACCGAACATCAGTGGGCGCGCATGGCGCAGCGAGTTCCAGAACGCTTCGACCGTCTGCCCCGACAAGATCCGGCCCGAGGCGTCGGTGACCGTGCCCGAGATCATGATCGGCAGGCGCTCGCCGGTAGCGTCGAACAGTTCGTCGAGCGCGAACAGCGCGGCCTTCGCATTCAATGTATCGAAGATCGTTTCGACGAGGAACAGGTCGACGCCGCCTTCGAGCAGCGCTTTCGCCTGTTCGTAATAGGCCGCGCGCAATTCGTCGAACGACGTATTGCGCGCACCCGGGTCGTTCACGTCGGGCGAGATGCTGGCCGTCTTCGGCGTCGGGCCGATCGCGCCGGCCACGAAGCGTGGCTTCGTTGGCGTCGAATATTTGTCGCAGGCCGCACGCGCGAGCCGCGCCGAGACAAGATTCATTTCAGGCGCCAGCGCTTCCATGCCGTAATCGGCCTGCGCGACGAATGTCGCACCGAAGGTGTTCGTTTCGACGATGTCGGCGCCCGCGGCAAGATACTGCTCGTGGATCTCGCTGATGATGCTCGGCTGCGTGATCGACAGCAGTTCGTTGTTGCCTTTCACGTCGCGCGAGATGTCTTTGAACCGTTCGCCGCGGTAGCTCGCTTCGTCGAGTTTGTAGCGCTGAATCATGGTGCCCATCGCACCGTCGAGAATCAGGATGCGCGAGGCGAGCAGCGCTGGCAGCGCTTGAGCGCGGGTATAAGACGTGTCCGCCGCGACGGCTGCGGCGGACGAAGCGGCTGACGAAGTCATGGCAGAAAGGGCCGTAGCCGGAGTCCAGTGGGAGCGTTACATTGTAGCGGGTGTGGCCCGCGCTCGCCCAAAGCCCCTTCATCCCTGGTGAACGCACAGCAAACGCTGCGGAAAGCAGACGAAAAAAACCCCGTCCGGTGCGAACCGGACAGGGTTTTCGGAGGTGCCGCCGTTACGTTGCTGCGCGGGTGCTCAGTGCGTCAGTGCATCAGTGCAGTACGACGGGCTGATTCATCAAGCTATCGAACTGGCCGAGAAATTCGTCGACCTCGTCGAGGCTCGGCTCCTCTTCGATCAGCTTGCGAACGTGCTCGCGAAAGCGTGCCGCCATTGCGCCATCGATGAAGATCTCGCGCTGCGTGTTCTTATCTACGATTTCGTAGCCACCTGCGTTCATCGCCAGATGGCCGGCTTGCGGCGCGAACTCGACGACACAATAGTTGGGGCTGTTGTAGATCATTTGCATGGCGACACTCCTTATTCCGTTTGGCTCCTGGCCGTTTTCCGCCCTGTACGTGGAGCGTTGTGCATGGAATTTCAAGGGGTGGGTCTTAAACGACGCTTAAACAGTGCAAAAAACCGACACCGCATTCGAAACAAGCATCGCAGACCTAACGCTTAGACCCCGGCCATACCAAACGTTCGAGCGGCGAACGAAAACATCGAGTGAGGTTGGTACGCCTCCACACCTTCTATAACGGTACTCCAGGCCGCTGGTTTAGGGTTTTTCGCGCGTCGGCAGCTCAGTTGGCGCAACACCGGGCGACTCGCCTGGTGTCGTCGGTACGGATGCATTTTCCGGACCCGGCGCCGTCAGCGGGCCGCGCCAGACGAGTTCGACTAGCGTGCCGTTCGGTTCCGTTTGCCTGATGCGGGCCGGTAGCCAGCCCAGCGCGGGCGCGAGCCAGACGTCGATACGCCGTGCGTCGTTGGCGCGTCGCGGTAAGCGCATGAAATGGCGTGCACTGACGAAACCGGCTGCAGTACGCACCGTTTCGTCGCCGATCGTCTCGATTGGCCAAATTTCACCACTGTTGTCGTCGGCGACGTAGAAATTGCGCGTGACACCCGGGCGATAGGCGTCCGGGTCGCCGCGCACCAGGCTGGCAAGCTGCATCACCATGCTGAAGCGGTCCTGGGCGCCGTCCGGCAGCGCGAGCGTGGCGCTTGTGCGCGTGAAGCCGATGCGTCGCGCTTGCCGGTCGAATGTCGTGACTTCCTCGGGCCGGCGGCCGCGGTGCTCCACGTATCGGTCAGGGGCGAGGCCGAATGCGTCGACGCGGCCTCGGCTCGCGTAGGTAAATGTGCCGACGAACGGCAGCGGCACCGAGACGATTATCTCGTATCCGTTGCCATCGCTCGTCCAGTGGATCGTACCGACCGCGTTTTGGACGCCGTTGAAAAACGTGTCGTAGCGGAATTCGCCAGACGGCGGCACCGAAAACTTCACACCATTGGTTTTTTCGTCGGCGTGGCCGGTTTTCGACCCTTCGGTGGCAGCCGCGGCTTGAGCTGCGCCGTTTGTTGTCCCCTCGCTTGTGCCCGAGGCCGGGCTGGCAGCAGCGGACGCTGGCGTGAGAGGCGCGGCGCTCGTGGATTCAGCGGGCTCGAGCGCCTGCAATACGTGCTCGGACGATGCTTTCGAATGCGCTGTGCTGGTTCGCCGCTGTGCGCGCGTGGCCGCAGGCGGCCCGCCGCGCGGGCTCGCTTGCGCCGGCTCGCGAGCGATGCGTTCCGGCCGCAGCAGCGCAACCTCCACTGGCGGCTTTTGCGTGTTTGCCGCAAAGAGGTCGCGATGACGCGCGAACCAAATGCCGACCAAGCCATGAACAAGCAGCACGCATAACAAAACGACGCCCCAGCGCCATGACTGGGTACGCGCTTTCGAAGTGAGAAGGGCGGTGCGGAACGAATCCGGCAGTGCGTTCAGAGGCATGACAGTGGCAACGCGCGAAAACGGGCAAGCGCGCGGCACGCAAGGTACGCGCTTCACGCTCGGTCAGTGCGGCGAGGGGCTGTATCCCAGTTCGTACGAGAGTTTTTCTGCGCACGCGCGCAGCGCTCGGGCGGTCGTGCCGTCCCATGCAATATCGAATACCCCTTCCTGCCCGAGCGCGATGATGCCGAGCGCAAGCGCCCCGGTCGCGTCGAACACGGGCATGCAAAACGCGTCGATGGTCGGCACCAGCATGCCTTCCACGCGCGCCGCGCCATTGCTCCTTACGTCTGCAAGCAAGCGTTCGACTTCGTCTTGCGTGCGAGGCAAGGCGGCGTGCGGCGAGTGGCGTGCATCGGCGAGCTCACGCTCGATCAGCGCCTGCGTCTTGCCGCGAGGCAAGTAAGCCGCAAAGAGCAGGCCTGTCGCCGAGCTGAGCAACGGCATCACGTCGCCGAGCTTGAGCGCTGCCTTCGCAGGGCGGCTCGATTCGGCCCAATGCACGACAGTCGGCCCTTGATTGCCCCACACGGCGATGCCGAGCGTTGCATCCAACCGCTCGTGCAGTTCGGCCAGCGCAAGATGGGCGAGCTTCACACCGTCAACGCGCGCGAGCCGCGCGAGCCCCATTTGCAGCGCGAAGCCGCCGAGTTCGTAGCGGCCCGTCAACGGGTCTTGTGCCACGACGCCCAGCCGCTGGAAGCTCACGAGATAACGGTGGGCCTTGGCCGGGCTCATGCCGGCGCGGCCCGCCAGGTCGCGCAGCATCATCGCGCGCGGCTCGCGCGTGAGGACGTCGAGCAGCCGAAAGCCGACCTCGATCGACTGGATACCCGCGCGTGTTTTTTCCTCGGTGTCGTCCGTGTCCTCGGTTTCGAGTGAGTCGTCGGTGCGCCCGGTCGACGCGCCGGGCGAGGCGTGTTCCGCGGGCGAAGCAGGAGGGGCGGCAAAGGGTGTGGGCATGGAGCGAAAGAAGAGCGCCGGGGAAAAAGCAAACGCGAGGGAAGCGATACGGCGACGTGAAATGGCTACCGCAAGTTCACCATCGTAAAATAGATTTCCCCTATCGTCACTACGTCACTACCACGCTTCGATCCTTTATGAAACTTGCCACGCTGAAAGACGGTTCACGCGACGGTCAACTGATCGTCGTGTCTCGCGATTTGCGCACGGCGGCCATCGCCGATGCGATTGCGCCGACGCTGCAGCGCGCGCTCGATGATTGGCCGTTTTATGCGCCGCAACTCGCCGAGCTCTCTGACGCGGTCAATCAGGGCATGGCGCGGCATTCATTCCCATTCGAGCCGAACGACTGTATGGCGCCGTTGCCGCGCGCCTACCAATGGGCCGACGGCTCGGCCTACGTGAACCACGTCGAACTCGTGCGGCGCGCACGCGGCGCCGAGATGCCGCCCGAGTTCTGGACCGACCCTTTGATGTATCAGGGCGGCAGCGACGACTTTCTCGGCCCGCGCGACGACATCGTCTGCGCATCGGAGGCGTTCGGCATCGACTTCGAAGCGGAAGTCGCGGTCGTCACCGGCGATGTCCCGATGGGCGCTACGCCCGAGGCGGCTTTACGCGGCGTGCGGCTCGTGATGCTGGCCAACGACGTCTCGCTGCGTGAGCTGATCCCCGCCGAACTGGCCAAGGGCTTCGGCTTTTTTCAAAGCAAGCCGGCCACGTCGTTTTCGCCCGTGGCGGTGACACCCGATGAGCTCGGCGAGCACTGGCGCGACGGGCGGGTTCATCGGCCGATGATCGTTCATTGGAACGGCAAGAAGGTTGGCCAACCCGACGCGGGCGCCGACATGGTGTTCCATTTCGGTCAGTTGATCGCACATGCTGCGAAGACACGCAACGTGCGTGCGGGCTCGATCGTCGGGTCCGGTACGGTGTCGAACCAGGACGCGCAACGCGGCTATTGCTGTATCGCCGAGAAGCGTTGCCTCGAAACCATTGCCGACGGCGCCGCGACAACCGGCTTCATGATGTACGGCGATACCGTCAAAATCGAGATGTTGGACGAAGCAGGCCGGTCGATCTTCGGTGCGATCGAGCAATCCGTCGCGCCGCTCGATGCGGCGGATTGATTGCATGGCTTTGCGCCGGGTTTCGCCCGATGCCTGCATGCGCATGTGCGCCTACACTGTCACGGCGTGCGAAACGTGGACAAGCGGGCGGGCATAGCAGGGCCGCAAGCGAACCCTATCGACGAGCCAGGACCCATGACCGAGACGACGAACACTGACGAGGGCAACGAGGCTCCGCCTGAGTGCTATCAGAAGTATCAATCGCTGCGGGTGCACCTGCACGAAGCGGGCGTGATCGAAATCGTCATGAGCGGCGAAGGTATGAACCGCAGTGGGCTCGCGGCGGCTGACGAACAAATGCATCGGGAACTCGCCGAAATCTGGCGCGACGTCGATCGCGATCCGGCCACGCGTGTCGCGCTGATTCGCGGCGAAGGCAAGGGCTTTTCGGCGGGTGGCGACCTCGCGCTGGTCGAGCAGATGGCGGCGCATCATGACGTTCGCACGCGTGTATGGCGCGAGGCGCGCGAGTTGGTCTACAACATCATCAACTGCAGCAAGCCGATTGTATCGGCGATGCACGGGCCTGCGGTCGGCGCGGGGCTGGTCGCAGGGCTGCTGGCGGACGTATCGATTGCCGCGCATGATGCGCGCATCATCGACGGCCATACGCGCCTGGGCGTGGCCGCGGGCGATCACGCTGCGATCGTCTGGCCGTTGCTGTGCGGCATGGCGAAGGCGAAGTACCATCTGCTGCTGTGCGAGCCGGTGAGCGGCACGGAGGCCGAACGCATCGGGCTCGTGTCGCTGGCCGTGGACGCGGCCGATTTATTGCCGAAGGCGTTCGATGTGGCGAATCGGCTCGCACGAGGCTCGCAAAGCGCGATACGCTGGACGAAGTACGCGCTGAACAATTGGCTGCGAATGGCCGGGCCCACCTTCGATACCTCGCTTGCGCTCGAATTCATGGGCTTTGGCGGGCCCGACGTACAAGAAGGCATTCGCTCGCTGCGCGAGAAGCGTGCGCCTGATTTTCCGGATGCCGGCGGCGCGCTTTGACAGTCCTTTACCCGTGACGGTGACAGCGACTGTGGCGTGTCCCCACAATCGATTGACGATGAGAGGCTAGACGCAAATGACCGATACCGCAGGTGACAAGCCGTTCCCCGGTTTTCCGGGCTTTCCGCCCGCTGAAATGCTCGACAAGATGTGGGACATGATGCGTCTGACGCCGTTCGGCTCGGCGTTTCCGGGCATGCAGCCTGGCAGTGCGCAAGGCTTCGGCTCGCCGCTCACGGCGATGTCGGACATGATGTCGCCGCTGATGAGCGTCGAAGACCTCGACAAGCGCATTACGGACATGCGAGCAGTCGAGCAGTGGCTCAAGCTCAACGTCAATATGCTGAGTTCGGCCATTCAGGCACTCGAGGTGCAACGGGCGACGCTCGCTACGCTGCGCGCCTTCGGCGCATTTGCGGACGCGTCGATGTCCCAGGCGCCGAAGGCCGAGGCCGCGCGGCCCGCATCGAGCGGATGGACGACTTCGTCGAGCGGTGCCGCGTCGAAGCCCGAGGGTGAGACGCGCGCATCCGGTGACGACGCGCAGCGCGAGCAGGCATCGCACGACGCAAGCGCCGCGGGGCAACCCGCGTTCGACCCTTCGGCTTGGTGGAACTTGCTGCAATCGCAGTTCAATCAGCTTGCCTCGTTTGCTGTTTCGCAGCCTGGTGCGGGCGCCGCGGCCGCCGGCAATGCCGCAGCGGATGCAAAGCCGGAAGGCGCGAAGCCGGCCGCAAAGCGTGCCGCGACCGCTAAACGCCCGGCCGCGCCCAAGCGGGGCGGCACCGCACCCCGGCCCACGCCTACCTCGTCGAACGAAAAATAGCGGCCGCAAAACGTGACGCCAGCAAGGATCGATGGAGTGAAGACGCACATGCGGCGCGGCGCCCGAAGGAGAGGGCCGTGCGGCTCGCGCTCGTACTGATGGGCGGCGGCGCGCGGGCCGCTTATCAAGTCGGCGCGCTCAAGGCACTCGCCGAGATCGCGCGCGACGTCGAACCGGCACGGCGCACGCTGCCGTTCTCGGTGATCTGCGGCACGTCGGCCGGTGCGATCAATGCGACGTCGATTGCCAGCCATGCGGACGACTTCACGCACGGCGTCGCGCTGCTCGTCAATTTTTGGTCGTCTATCCGCGCGCAGCAGGTCTACCGGACCGACTGGCTCGGTGTGGCGGCCGCGGGCGCCCGCTGGCTTGCCGCCATGAGCTTCGGATGGGCGGTGCGGCGCGCACCGCGCGCGCTGTTCGACAATAGTCCACTGGCCGACCTGCTCGAGCACGCGCTCGACTTCGGACGCATTGGCGCTGCGCTCGATACACGCGTGCTGCATGCGTTGTCGATTTCCGCGCTCAGCTATTCGAGCGGCCGGCATCTGACGTTTTATCAGGCCGCGGAGCCGATTACGCAATGGCGCCGCGCGCAGCGCACGGCCAGCATGGTCAAGCTCTCGCCGGCCCATTTATTGGCGTCGTCGGCGATTCCTTTGCTTTTTCCCGCGGTGCCGCTCGAGATCGACGGACAGGTCGAATATTTCGGCGACGGCTCCATCCGGCAGATCGCACCGCTGAGCCCGGCGATTCACTTCGGGGCCCAACGGATCGTCGTGCTCGGCGCCGCGGCGCCACGCCCGGAGGTGCCGGTCGCGCCCAGCGCGGCGAGCGGCTATCCATCGCTTGCGCAGATCGGCCAGCAGGTGCTGGCGAGCGTGTTTCTCGATTCGATCGGTGCCGATATCGAACGTATCGAGCACATCAACGCGATGATTCGCCATTTGCCGCGCGAAGTGGCGCCCGAAAGTGGCTGGCGCCATGTCGATGTCCTGCCGATTGCGCCTTCCGAGCGCATCGAGGTGCTCGCGGCGCGACATTTGAAGCGCCTGCCGCTGACGGTGCGCGGCTTGCTCGGTGCGGTGGGAGGTGATCGCGCGGCGGGCGCTTCGTTTGCGAGCTACTTGCTGTTCGAGGCCGAGTTCGCCGCCGAGTTGATTGATCTCGGTTATCGCGATGCGCTTGCACATCGCGCGCAACTCGCCCGGTGGATCGCGACGGCCAATCATGGGACGGTGCGTGCGCCGTCCGGCACATCCGTTACGGATGCGCCGACCGATATTTCCGCGCACGACGGCCGCGCGGTCCGCTAAACCGGCCGATAGTCTTTCGTTTTGCTTTCAAAGCTTCTTCCGGGCAGGCCCGGCATGTTATTATCCGAAAGCTTTCGATCTGTGGGCGAACACCGAAAACCATGATCGCGGCAGTTCGTTGCGCCGCCGTCCGCCGGAACACGAAAGGAAAGGCTCGGCGCCTTGGGGCGAATACCCGCTCGGCCATCAACCGTTCGATCATCACAGGTTGAGCCCGGTCAACAAGCAGCGGGACATTACCGCTTAAAATTGCAATTTTTCGCTGTCACGATGCGCTCGCGGTGCATTTGCAGCAATGTTGAGAACGACGAGTCGCAAATGGGCAGACGAGGGGTGGGACGATGAACACCATGCTTTATCCGGAACTTTATAGATCGCTCGAGTCGGTTCGATGGGATATGGAGAAGGACATCCCATGGGATCAGTTCGACGCGTCGCTGCTGACGGACGAGCAGGCGGCCACAATCAAGATGAACGCGATCACGGAGTGGTCGGCGTTGCCCGCGACGGAAATGTTCCTGCGCGACAATCATCACGACAGCGATTTCTCCGCTTTCATGAGTGTATGGTTCTTCGAGGAGCAAAAGCATTCGCTGGTGCTGATGGAGTATCTGCGGCGCTTTAGGCCCGAGCTCGTGCCGAGCGAGGAAGAACTGCACGCGGTGCGCTTCGAATTCGATCCCGCGCCGCCGCTCGAAACGCTGATGCTGCACTTTTGCGGTGAGATTCGCTTGAACCACTGGTATCGGCGCGCGGCCGAATGGCATACCGAGCCGGTGATCAAGCATATCTACGAGACGATTTCGCGCGACGAAGCGCGTCATGGCGGCGCCTATCTGCGCTATATGAAAAAAGCGCTCGTGAATTGCGGCGACGCTGCCCGTGCCGCGTTCGCCAAGATCGGCGTGCTGATGGCCTCGGCCCGGCGCACCGAAAAGCCGCTGCACCCGACCAATCTGCACGTCAATCGCGATCTGTTCCCGCGCGATACGATTCAATCGCGGCTGCCCGACCCCGAATGGCTCGAACGCTGGCTCGACGAGCAGATTCGCTTCGACGACGGCTGGGAAAAGAAGGTTGTCGAGCGCATCTTGCACAACTTGTCGCTGCTCTTCGAGCGCACGTTCTCGACGGCGCAAGAACTGAACCGCTATCGCAAGGAAGTGACGTCGCGCCTGCAGGCACAAGGCTCGACCGAACATCAGGCGGCCTGAGCCGTCGGCGCGCCGCCCAGCATGACCGCTTCCTTCGAACGCAAGATCGTCTCCCGAGACACGCTGGCCGCGCGCCGGGCCTCGCTTGGCGCACCGGTCGTATTCACGAACGGTGTATTCGACATCCTTCATCGTGGGCACGTCACATACCTCGCTGACGCCAAGGCGCTCGGCGCGTGCCTGATCGTCGGCGTCAACAGCGACGCGTCGGTGCGCATGCTCGGCAAGGGCGATGACCGGCCGATCAACCGCGAGCAAGACCGCATGGCGTTGCTGGCCGCGCTTGAAAGCGTCGATTGGGTGGTGCTGTTCGAGGAAAAAACGCCTGTCGACCTGATCGAGGCGTTGCACCCCGACGTGCTCGTCAAAGGTGGCGATTACGACATGGACGCACTACCCGAGTCGGCGCTTGTGCGCGGCTGGGGTGGCCGCGCGCTCGCCATTCCGTTCCAGCACGATCGCTCGACCACTGCGCTGCTTCGGAAAGTCCGCTCGCAGGCCCGCTAAACGTTGCCGGTGCCCGCCGTTGCTACTGAGCGAGCGGCGCGGCTGCCACGGTGGGCTCCGGTGCCGGCTTGCCGACGATGGCTTGCTCGCCCGCCTCGGCGGCCGTGATCGGTTGTGCCCTCAGCCACTCCGGGTGGATCTGCCGGTTCAGATGATGCGGCTCGCGCGGGCCCGACGCGGGCAACGGCGCAAGCCTGCCGCTTGCGAGCACGAAGGCGATCGCATTGGCGAGCACGAGAATGACGATCAGCCAGCGCAACATCGGTCCGTCTCCATCGTTCGTTCGAAATCAACTGTCAAAAGCCGGAAGGCACAATGCGCGCCTGGGGCGCTCATCTTCTACCTTCGGCTGCAATCAGCGCAAGCCCCGCGAGAACCAGCGAATCGTGCCGTACGAACGGCACGCTGAGCGCATGCGCGACTTCATCGGCGCCGCCGCCACTCAATACGAGACGCACCGGCGTTTTCCAGGCGCGTGCAAGCTCATCGCAAGCGCGTTCGATCAGGCCGATCTGCGCGAGTAGCGAGCCGGCCGAGATTGCGTGCGGCGTGTCCGTTGCGAACCATTCGTGCGCAAACGCATCGCCGGCGAGCCTGCGGGCCGAATCGGCGCCCAGTGTCGGCAATTGCGCGGTGTGTTCGCCCAGCGCGCGCATCATCAGCGGCCAGCCCGGCGCAATGAGCCCTCCCTCGAACCGGCCGTTGGCGCGCAACGCTTCCAGCGTCGTGGCGGTGCCGAGCGTCGCGATCAGCAGGTCTTCGCCGGGGAATGCCGCGCGCGCGCCGATCATGGCCGCCCACCTGTCGCTGCCAAGCCGCGACGGTTCCGCGTAGCTGTTCGTCACGCCGCATTGATGCGCGAGCGCGCGAATCGTCGTGCGCGGCAGGCCCGGCCAAGCGGCGTCGATGAGGTCGCCGATGTGCTCGCCCGCCGCTGGGCCGGCGACGTTCGAAATCCATGCGCTCGCCGGGCGCTCCGGCAACGACGGCCAATCCGGCGCGGTCTCGTGTTTTAGCGCTAGCGCGCTTTCCGAGCGGGCGCCGCGATGCGCAAACACGCCCGCATGCAACGTGGGACCGGCTGCATCGACGAGCGACCATTTGATTCGGCTGTTGCCCGCATCGATCAACAGGAAAGGACCGGGCTTCATGGCGGTGACGTTGACGATGACGCTGTCGAGTCGGATGACGTTGACATCGCAGACGCAAGGCGTAGCGAAACATCGCCAGTGGCAATCGCCTGCACGCCGGCGTCCGTCGCGAGCAGCAGCTGTCCTTTCTCGTCGACGCCGAGCGCTCGTCCGCTTGCAAGCGGGATGCCGTGCTCGAGCAGCACGACGTCGCGTTCCGCATAGGCGTGATAAGTGCTCCAACGGGCGCGAAAAGCGGCGAACCCCGCGACGGCGAATTCATCGAGCGCAGACGAAACCCCTGCCAGGGCGGCCGCGAGGGTGTCGGTTAGATTGGCGGCGGGCACGACTTGGGCGAGGGCGGCCGGCGCGGTGGGTCGTGCGAGCGCGAGCGCCGGTGTTGACACCGTTGCCTTCGCGATGGCCGCGGCCAACTCCCGTTCGAGCGCTTCGTTGCGGCGCACGTTGATGCCGATGCCGATCACGACGGCGGTATCGCTCGCCGTGCTCCATGCTGTTTCGGTCAGAATGCCGGCGAGCTTGCCGCCATCGAGCAGGAGGTCGTTGGGCCATTTCAGCGCGATGCGAGCGGCATCGCGCTCGCCGAGGCCCGCCAGCGTGCGCAACCGTTCGACGAGCACCGTGCCGACGGCCAGACTCAAGCCGGCCAGCCCGGCAACCGGGCGTGGCACGATGCAAGCGAGCGAGAACATCAGCGCGTCGCCCGCTTGCGCATGCCAAGTCCGGCCTTGCCGGCCGCGTCCCGCGGTTTGCAGGTAGGCGACGCGCACCGCGTGCACACCGGGCGCCGGGTTCTCGCGCGACAGCGCTTTCATCCGTTGCACGAGGTCGGTGTTGGTCGAACCCGTCTCGTCGACGATCTCGAGCTTGGACACGTCGATGCCCGGTGCCGATGCGAGCGCGCGCGCGCCATCGATACGCCAATCGTCAGCAATGGCGGCGCGTGCGGGCCCGGTCGGCGCCGGCGCGAAAAAGGAAGTATCGGTCATGGCGTGTATTGTAGTGGCGCTGCCGCGCCGCCGCCGATTAAGCCGGGTGCGGGCGGCTTGGCGGCTGGCTACAATGGCCGCTGTCGTGTGACTGGATTGACTGGAGCCTCCGTCCTTGGAATTCGATACCCCGCCTGGCCTGCAGATCGCCACCGGCACGCCCGGGCCGTTGGTGCGGCTGTCCGGGCAATGGACGGCGTTGGCGCTCGCGCGCGACCACGCCCGTGCGGGCGCGACGACGCGGTTGGTCTCGTTGCGGGGCAGTCCGTCGGCGCAGTGGGACTTGTCGGCCGTCGAGCGAATGGACCATGTCGGTGCACAGGCGCTTTGGAGTGTGTGGGGGCGCAAGATGCCCGAGCATGTCGCGCTGACCGATACGCAGCGTGATATTTTTTCGCGCATTGCCGTGCTCGAGACGCAGCGCGAAGAACCGGAGCCTGTCGTGCGGGTCGGTCCGATCACGGCGCTCGGCCAAGCGATTTTTGCGTTCACCGAGCACGCGTACGACGGCGTCGCCATGTTCGGCCGCGTCGCACTCGATGCGCTGAGCGTATTGCGCCACCCGTCGAGCGCGCCATGGACCGAAATTTCCGCGAACGTGTACAACGCCGGCACGAAGGCGCTGCCGATCACGGCACTCGTCGCGTTTCTGATCGGCATCGTGCTCAGCTATTTGTCGGCGCAGCAGTTGCGTCTGTTTGGCGCGAATCAGTACATCGTCAATATTCTCGGGCTTTCCGTGATTCGCGAGTTGGGCCCCGTGCTGTCCGCGATTCTGGTCGCGGGCCGCTCCGGTTCCGCCATTACCGCGCAAATCGGCGTAATGCGCGTGACGGAGGAGCTCGACGCCATGCGCGTGATGGGCATTCCGCACGGGTTGCGAATCACGCTGCCACGCGTGATCGCGCTCGCCGTCGCCATGCCGCTGCTCGTGATGTGGACCAATGTCATCGCGTTGACGGGCGGGGCGCTCGCGGCGCAGGTCGCGCTCGGCATCGACATGAACTATTTCGCGCGGGCACTTCCGAAAGTGGTGCCGATCGCGAACCTGTACATCGGCCTCGGCAAAGGCGTCGCGTTTGGCATCCTCATTGCGCTCGTGGCTTGCCATTTTGGGTTTCGCATCAAGCCGAATTCGCAAAGCCTCGGTGCCGGCACGACATCGTCGGTCGTCACGTCGATCACCGTTGTCATCCTTGCCGATGCGATATTTGCGATCGTCTTTCAGAACGTGGGGATCTGATGACCGCACCGCTTTCCGCCGCCGTTCGCGATTGTCCGCCGCCCACTATCGCCGGCAAGGTCATCGAGGTGCGCGATCTGACCAAGTGCTACGGCAGCAATATCGTTCACGAGCATCTCGACTTCGACGTGCGGCACGGCGAAATCGTGTCGATCGTCGGAGGCTCGGGTTCGGGCAAGACGACACTGGTGCGGCAGATTCTCGGCCTCGAAGCGCCGAGTTCAGGCTCGATTTTCGTCTTCGGCGAAGATACCGCGAAGATCGATGCGGCCTCTGTTCGTCTTATGCGCAGCCGTATCGGCATGCTTTTTCAGCAAGGCGCGCTGTTCTCCTCCTTATCCGTCTTCGATAACGTCGCGCAACCGCTGCGCGAGCTGGGGCGCGTGCCGCGCAAACTGCTGCACGATATCGTGATGCTCAAGCTCGAGATGGTCGGGCTGCCCTGCAAACATGCGTCGAAGATGCCGTCGGCGTTGTCCGGAGGCATGGTCAAGCGTGTCGGCATTGCGCGCGCGCTCGCGCTTGAGCCCGAACTGCTCTTTCTCGATGAACCGACGGCCGGGCTCGATCCGCAATCGTCCGAGGAGTTCGTCGAGCTGATCGCGACGTTGCATCGCGCGCTCGGCCTCACCGTCGTGATGGTGACCCACGATCTCGATACGATGATGTCGCTCTCGACGCGCGTTGCCGTCATCGCCGATCGTAAAGTTCTCGTGGCCGCGCCCGTTGAGGAAGCGGCCGGCGTCGATCATCCGTTTATCCGCGAGTTCTTTCTCGGCCGCCGCGGGCGCCGCGCGCTCCAAGCGCTGCCGCCCGAGCGCCGCGCGAAGCTGCCGCCGGCCGCGCTCGTATCGGCTTCGACGGAGGTCTCGCTTTGATGCGCCCCACCGCGATGGTTACGGTCACGGCGCCGGCCGCCAGACATCTTTCAGGAATCGGCAATGGAAAACAAATCGCATGCGTTCTGGGCTGGGCTGTTTGCGATTGGCTTGACGGTGGCCATCGCGCTCACTGTCGTATGGTTCAACCTCGATCGTGCCGTGCGCATCCCGTATGACCTCGTTTCGCGCACAAGCGTGACAGGGCTCACGACCGATGCGCCGGTCCGTTATCGGGGCCTCGATGTCGGCAAGGTGCAATGGATTCGCTTCGACCCTCAGCATTCGGGTCAGATTCTGGTTCGCATTCTGGTTGACAAGACGGCGCCAATCACGCGCTCCACGTTCGGTTCGCTCGCCTTGCAAGGGGTGACCGGCCTCGCGTTCGTCCAACTCGACGATACAGGCACGGACCTCACGCACCTGTCGTCGACGTCCAAGCAGGTGGCGCAGTTGCCGATGCGCCCGGGTCTGCTCGATCAGTTGCAGCGGCGCGGTGACGCATTGTTGAACGAGCTCGAAAGCGTGGCCATGCACGCCGACGCAATGCTCTCGCCCGAGACGCACGCGCAATTGATGGCCGCGACGGCGAGCCTGCAACAGGCGGCCGATGCGGTGACGGCGCTTGCACGCACGGCAGGGCCGGCCGCGCAGCAGCTGCCGGACACGCTCGCTCAGTTGCGGCGCACGCTGGCATCGGCCGATGCGCTTGCAACGACGCTGAATGCGCGGCACGGGCCGCTTTATGCGAACCTCGACAAACTGGGCACGGCGGCGGACCGCGCGGGAGCGGCGATTGCGCAGATGGATGCGTCGATTGAAGGCATGTCGGCACGCATCGAGTACGACACCTTGCCGCGCGTGAACGCGCTCGCCGGCGACGTCGGCGCAGCGGCGCGATCGATCGACCGGGCCGCCGGCGTGTTCGCCGAGAGCCCGCGCAGCGTGCTGTTCGGCGTGCGCGGCGCAGCGCCCGGCCCTGGCGAGGCCGGCTTCGCGTGGCCCGGCTCGCCCGCGACGACACATTGACGATACGCATTCGGCAAAAGCAAGGAAGGAAGCGACTTATGACAGGCTGTATCCGATTTCTAACGCCCGCGGGCGGCGCGTGGCGCATCTATTCGCTCTCGAGAAGCGCTGCTACGGCGATGGCGGCGCTTACCGTGCTGGCCGGATGTGCGCTGAGTGTCCCTCCGAATGTTTCGGACGTGCGCTACGATCTCGGGCCCCCGCCGGTGGCGAGCAGTACAAGCGGCCCGTTGCCGGCGGTGCGGATGTTCGAGGTGAAAGCGCCGCGCGCGCTCGACAGCGACGCGATTATCTACCGCATGAGCTACGTGGACCCGCGGCGCGCCGCGGCATACGCCCACAGTCACTGGACGATGGCGCCGGCGCAGTTGCTGACGCAGCGCTTGCGCGCGGAGTTGGCGGCGCGAGGAGCGGTGCTGGCGGGCGGTGAAACGGTGACGGCACCGCTTTTGACGGTCGATCTCGAGCAGTTCGAGCAGGTTTTCGATAGCGAAGGGGAAAGCCACGGTGCCGTCAAAGCGCGTGTCACGCTCACGCGCGGGGGGCAGGTGCTCGCGCAGCACACGTTCGTCGCGCGTGCGCCGGCGCAGATGCCGAGCGCGGCGGGCGGGGTCGGGGCACTGGCGGCGGCAAGCGACGACTTCATCGCGCAATTGATCGTCTGGCTTGGCATGCAGGCACCGATAGCGATGCAGTAATGCGGTTTTCCGCCCATCGGTTCTGCGCGCCAAGCGGGCAACGCCGCGCTCTCTTATAATCGGCCCCCTTGCCCGCTGCTGATCGAACGACGCCATGGATTCCTTTTTCAAATACCACGTCTTTTTCTGCCTGAATCAACGCGGCCCCGATGCCGATCGTCCGAGCTGCGCGAACTGCAACGCGGAGGCGATGCAGGAATACGCGAAAAAACGCGTGAAGAAGCTCGGCCTGGCGGGCCCGGGCAAGGTTCGGATCAACAAGTCGGGATGCCTCGACCGCTGCGAGTTGGGGCCGACCGTCGTCGTTTATCCCGAAGGCACCTGGTACACCTACATCGACGAATCCGATATCGACGAGATCGTCGAATCGCATCTGCTGAACGGCAAGGTCGTCGAGCGGCTCAAGATCGACCGTTGACTCGTTGCGTTGAATCGTCAAATTGTTGAACCGTTGAATCGAACCCAGGTGCTGCCGGCATGAACGCTCAAACGACCAAATTCCTGATCGATGGCCCCGTCGGCAAGATTGAAATCGCGCTAGATCTGCCCGGCACCGCGCCGCGCGGCATGGTGCTCGTTGCGCACCCGCATCCGCTGTTCGGCGGGACGATGGACAACAAGGTGGCGCAGACGCTCGCGCGCACGTTCGTGCAACTCGGCTACGCGGTCTATCGATCGAATTTTCGCGGCGTGGGCCAGACGGAAGGCGAACACGACCACGGCATCGGCGAACGTGACGATCTGATGGCCGTCATCGAGCACATGCGCGCACAGCCGGGGCAGGGCGAATGGCCGCTCGTGCTGGCGGGCTTTTCATTTGGCACGGCAGTGCTGTCGCATGTGGCCGTCAGGTTGCGCGAGGCAGGCGTCTCGATCGAGCGCATGGTGCTGGTAGGCACGGCCACGAGCCGCTGGGAGGTGGCACCCGTGCCGGAGAATACGCTCGTGATTCATGGCGAATTGGACGAGACGGTCGAGTTGACGTCGGTATTCGAGTGGGCGCGGCCGCAGGAACTGCCCATCGTCGTCATTCCCGGCGCCGAACATTTCCTGCATCGCAAGTTGCACATTCTCAAGCGCATCATCGTCGACGCGTGGCGGTAGCGCGCGGGCGCGGCGGCGTCATCACGCATACAGGTGGCCACAAAATGCAATTGCGACTCGGCTCGCCGCGTATAATGGGCGCAATTTTTTTGCGTTGACGCTTCGATCTTGAGGTCATTCAGAGTCCGAAGAGAGCCCGAAGAGAGCCCGAAGCGCCGGCGCGAACCGAACGCGTCACCGCGTGTCCAACCGCACGCCGTTCTCGCCGCAGCCGCGCCACGCCGCGCATGCTGCGCCCGGGCGGCCAAGCTGACCACTCTCGCACGAACTGATCCTATGCGCTCTTCCTTTTCCGGCACGTCGCCGTTGGCTTCGCCTGTCGTCCGCCCCTCGATGGTTCGCTTCGCGCAACTAAGTTTTGCTGTCGCCGCCGCGTTGGCGGCTGCGACCTATGCGCCTGCTGTCTTCGCGCAAGTGCCGCCGCCGGCGGTCACCGCGCGCTCGTGGGCGCTCGTCGATGCCACGAGCAACCAGGTGCTCGTCTCGGGCAACGCCAACGAGCGGGTGGAACCGGCGTCGCTGACCAAGCTGATGACGGCTTATCTCGTCTTCGAAGCGCTGCATACCAAGAAGATTTCGATGGACCAGGTCGTCACGCCGAGCCTCGCGGTGCGCCGCGTGCGCAATGACGAATCGCGCATGTTCATCGAGGCCGAAAAGCCTGTGACGGTGCACGATCTCGTCTACGGCATGATCGTGCAGTCGGGCAACGACGCCGCAATCGCGCTGGCCGAACTCGTCGGCGGGACGGAAACGCATTTCGTCGACATGATGAACGCCGAAGCGGCCAAGCTCGGCATGAAGAACACGCACTATGCCGACGTCAACGGCATGCCCGATCCGCAGCACTACACGACCGCAGCCGACCTCGCCACGCTCTCAGCCCATCTGATTCGCGATTACCCCGAGTACTACGCCATCTTCGCGGTCAAGGAATTCACCTATAACAAGATCAAGCAGCCGAACCGCAATCGTCTGTTGTGGCTCGATCCGACCGTCGACGGCCTCAAAACGGGGCACACCCAGGCGGCCGGTTATTGCCTGATCGCGTCGGCCAAGCGTGCACTGCCGGGCGTGCCGGATGCATCGCGCCGGCTCGTCAGCGTCGTGATGGGCGAGCAAAAGGAGCATGAGCGCGTACAGGACAGCATGAAAATGCTGAACTACGGCTACAGCGCGTATGACGCCGTTCGCCTCGTGAAGGCGAACCAAGTCGTGCAAACACCGCGCGTCTACAAGGGCGCGGCGAACAGCGTGCCGGTCGGCGTGAAGAGCGACCAGTACATCACGCTGCCGCGGGGCATGGGCGACAAGGTCAAGCAGCAGGTTACGCTGAATGCGCCGCTCATTGCGCCGATCGCCGACGGGCAGCAACTGGGGACGGTGCAGATGGTGGCGGACGGCAAGGCGCTCGCGCAATTCCCGATCGTCGCGCTCAAGGCGGTGCCGCAAGCCGGTATCGGTGGCCGCGTGTGGGATTCGCTGATGCTGATGTTCAGTAAGAAGTGACGGCCAAGGAGCGAAACGAAATGAGTCCGGAGAGCGATTCGCTGTTCGAGTTTCCGTGCGATTTCCCGATCAAGGTGATGGGGCGCGCGCACCCGGACTTCGCCGAAACCATCGTCGAGGCAGTTCGCCCGTTCGACGCAAGTTTCGATGCGTCGCGCATCGAAACGCGCGCGTCGAGCGGCGGCAACTACACCGGCTTGACGATTACGGTGCGTGCCGTGAGCCGCGAGCAACTCGACGATATTTATCGCGCGCTTACCGGCCACCCGATGGTGTCGGTCGTTCTGTAGGCGTTTTGGCGGCGAGTGGCCGGCATCAGCCCGTGCCGGCCGCTGCGAGCGAACTATCGACATCGGTGCGCGCCTCGTTCCAGCAGGCCTTCTCGTAATACGCGCGAAAGCGCTTCACTTCGGCGAAGATCCAGGTGCGGAACGCCTGCACGCGCGCGCTCGGCAGCAACGATGGCGGGCACACGAAGTAGTAGCTCGCCTCGGTTGTCGCATCGATATCGAACAAATGCACAAGCCGGCCGGCCGCAATCTCGTGCATCGCAATCGAGCGTCGTAACAGCGCGATGCCTTGCCCGTCGACGGCCGCCTGCACAAGATTTGACGAATCCTGATAAAGCACGCCGCGCCGCGGCTCGCTGACGTTCGCGAGCCCCGCGGCGTCGAACCATGGCCGCCACAACTCGTCGTCCGAGCGCAGCAGGCGGGCACCTGCCAGGTCGGCCGGGGTTTTCGGCAAATTGCCACCGTTGAAGGTCGGCGCGCACACCGGGAAAAAAACCTCGTCGAGCAGCGGCTCGACATGCAGGTCGGGATAGTGGCCGCCGCCGTAGCGAATCGCCACATCCACATCATCGCGCGAGAAATCGGTCAGATTGTTGGTCGACACCAGTTCGACGTCGATCTGTGGATTGCGCTCGATGAAGCTGCCGATGCGCGGCGTAATCCACCGAGCCGAAAACGAGGACGCCGACGAAACGATGAGGCGGCGCTCACGGTCGGCCGCCCGGACGTCGTGCGTGGCATCGGCCAGCGCCATCAGCGCCGCACGCACGGCTTTGGCGTAGCGGCTGCCCGTCTCCGTTAGCCGCACGCGCTTGCCGTCGCGCGCGAAGAGCGCCGCGCCGAGCTCCGTTTCGAGCGCGCGTATCTGGTGGCTGACCGCGCCATGGGTGACGAAAAGCTCGTCGGCCGCGCGCGAAAAGCTCTGGTGGCGGGCGGCGGCCTCGAACATCTTGAGTGCGTTCAGCGGGGGCAGTTGTCGCAGGTTCATTGTGAATCCAGCTCACATAGCCGTGAGAATTGATCGTTTTACGCACACCCTGTGCGCGCCTACGATTCTAGTCATCGAAGGCACTTAACGGGAAACGATCATGCGACAAATCTCCTCAAGCATCACGTTCGAAATCGAGCCGGGCGAAACGGTTCCGATGATGATTGCTCACAGCACGCGGCTGACGGTCGAGGGTGCGGCGGTGTGGGCCACGCGCAGCAACGACGTCGAGGATTACTGGCTGCGTCCCGGTGGCGCGCTGCATCTGCGGCGTGGCGAGCGGCTGTGGCTCAGCGTTGATGGCCAAGAGGCCGCGCGGGTGCGGTTCGTGGCGCCGCTTGCGCCCACCGCAATGATGGGGGCGTGGCTCGGTTCGCTCGCGCAGCGCGTGAGTGACCGTTGGCGCGGCGGTTTGCGCACGGTGTGAGCGGTGCCGCAGGCGGGGAGCGATAGCCCCCGCCCACCCGGGCGAACTCGGAGGAACGCGGATGAGGTCCGGCGTCATTGGGCCGATTCCTGTAAACTGCCGCACATCATGTGTGCCGCGTCGAGTCCCGAATTGCTTGCCCCGTCGTCTGTCTTACCCGAAAAGACGGTGCCGGCCGCGGCTCGCGAACACCTTGGCCGCGGTCATGGTCACCGCCCAGCGTTCAATGTGCTCTGGCGCGGGCTCGAGCCGTACGAGGCGAGCTTCGCCGCGATGCGCGCGTTCACCGATGCGCGCACCGAGGCCACTCCAGACGAAATCTGGCTCGTCGAGCATCCGCCCGTCTTTACGCTGGGTCAAGCCGGCAACCCCGCGCATCTGCTTGCGGCTGATCCGGCTATCGCGCTGGTCAAGGTCGATCGCGGGGGGCAGATCACTTATCACGGCCCGGGCCAGGTCGTCGCCTATTTGCTGTTGGACCTGCGCCGGCGCGATTTGCTCGTGCGCCAACTGGTCACGCTCATCGAGCAAGCCGTGATCGAGACGCTCGCGGCGTATAATCTCGCCGGCGAGCGCCGGGCGGGCGCCCCTGGCATTTACGTGGCGCCCGGGCCGGCTGCGGGCACGCACGCCGGCGCGAAGATCGCGGCGCTGGGCCTCAAGATTCGCAACGGATGCAGTTATCACGGCGTAAGCCTCAACGTGAGTATGGATTTGCGCCCGTTTCTAGCGATCAATCCATGCGGCTATGCCGGGCTCGAAACCGTCGATATGGCGACGCTTGGCGTCACCGCCGGTTGGCGCGACGTGGCTGGCACGCTTGCCACCCGCCTTGCGGCCAACTTCGACGCCGCCTTCGCCTCACGTGCCCCGCATGCGCTGCGCGCCCCTTGCGCACCTTGTTTACCGACTGGACCTACCGAATGACAGACGTTCACGCCCAACCGACCGGTTCCGCCACGGCGGGCACCGCCAACGCAGGCGATAGCGCCACCGCACCGTACGACGCCAGCGCGAAGCAAAAAGCGCAGGCCAAGACTGCTCGAATCCCGATCAAGATCGTGCCGATCGAAAGGCTGAAGAAGCCCGAGTGGATTCGCGTCAAAGCGGCGACGGGCAGTTCGCGGTTTAACGAGATCAAGCAGATCTTGCGTGAGCACAACTTGCATACCGTCTGCGAGGAAGCGAGCTGTCCGAACATCGGCGAGTGTTTTGGCAAGGGCACGGCCACGTTCATGATCATGGGCGACAAGTGTACGCGGCGCTGCCCGTTTTGCGACGTTGGCCACGGCCGCCCGGACCCGCTCGATGCCAACGAGCCGCTCAACCTTGCACGGACGATTGCGGCGCTCAAGCTCAAGTACGTAGTGATCACGAGTGTCGATCGCGACGATTTGCGCGACGGCGGCGCGGCGCATTTCGTCGAATGTATTGCGAAGGTGCGTGAGCTGTCGCCGCAAACGCGTATCGAAATTCTGACGCCCGATTTTCGCGGACGGCTCGATCGCGCGCTGTCGATCCTCACGAGCGCGCCGCCTGACGTGATGAACCATAACCTTGAGACCGTGCCGCGTCTGTACAAGGAGGCTCGCCCCGGTTCGGACTACGCGCACTCGCTCAAGCTGCTCAAGGACTTCAAGGCGCAGCATCCGGATGTGGCGACAAAATCGGGCCTGATGGTGGGGCTCGGTGAGACGGAGGAAGAGATTCTCCAGGTGATGCGTGACTTGCGTGCGCACGACGTCGACATGCTGACGATCGGCCAATATCTGCAGCCCTCGGAACATCATCTGCCGGTGCGTGCCTACGTGCACCCGGATATCTTCAAAATGTACGAGACCGAAGCGTACAAGATGGGGTTCACGCATGCGGCGGTGGGTGCGATGGTGCGATCGAGCTATCACGCCGATCTGCAGGCGCACGGCGCGGGCGTGACGGTGGATATTTAACGTCTGAGAGCGTTGAAGCTGCCAGCCACTGACTCGCTAAAAGACACTTATAAGAGGCGTATCGAGGGTTAATGGCCGCAATGTGCTGCATTTATGAGGCTTATGGAGCGGCCTCATGGATTGCACGCTGCCCGCATTGCTCTACGATCTCGTCCCCCAGGGGGCTGGCCGTCGCTTCTTGCTGGGCGAGTTGAACCTGTCGGATGGCCCTGACGGGGACTTCCCAAACCACGAGAGCGATAACGCCAGCATCATGCCGCGTCGGACACCCCCTACCCGTGAGGAGCAAAACGCCCTGCGCCGCGCCCTTCTACGAGCGGATCAGCTGTTCGGCTTGTGGGTCGGGTTTGTCCCGATCCGACGAAACTAATCCGACTCGCCGGCTTCAGGCTGACGGGAAATCGACAAACCGACGAGGCAGTTTCGAAAGGGGGCAGACTACTTCGTCCGGTTATCCGGATCGACGCCGGGGGCGATTCCAGCACGCCGGAATCGCGAGCCTCGGCATTCTGAAAAAGTCGTTAAAAATCAAAGGCATTAAGCCTCTCTCGCACTGGCATCAACCTTGCAAACGAGTGACCCGCGCCCGAAGTGGCCTACTCATTAATCCAAGCAAGGAGACAGGCAATGCCCCCGCTCAAGAAACCGTTTTATCGCATCCTCTACGTTCAGGTGATTGCGGCGATCATCGCGGGCGTGCTGCTCGGCCATTTTGCCAGCAAGCTCGCCATCGACATGAAACCGCTTGGCGACGCGTTCATCAGCCTCGTCAAGATGGTAATCGGGCCGATCATCTTCTGCACGGTCGTAACGGGCATCGCGGGGATGGAAGATATGAAGAAGGTGGGCCGCGTCGGCGGCAAGGCCCTTCTGTACTTCGAAATCGTGTCGACGTTTGCGCTGCTGCTAGGCTTGATTAGCACTCACCTGCTCAAGCCGGGTGCAGGCTTTAACGTCGATGTCGCCACACTCGACGGCAAGGCGGTTGCCTCGTATGCCTCGAAGGCGCACGGTCAGAGCACGGTCGACTTCTTCATGCATATCATTCCGAAGACGTTCACCGACGCGTTTGCGCAAGGCGAGATTCTGCAGATCCTGTTGATCGCGCTGCTCTTCGGCTCGGTGCTCGCTACCATCGGCGAGCGCGGCAAGCCCGTGACGAACTTCATCGAAAGCCTCTCGCATGTGCTGTTCGGCATCGTGCGCATCGTTACGAAGCTCGCGCCGATCGGTGCATTCGGCGCGATGGCGTTCACGATCGGCAAGTACGGCATCGGCTCGCTGCTGCCGCTGATGAAGCTGATCGGCACGTTCTATCTGACGGCCATTGTCTTCGTGCTGGTGGTGCTTGGCACCATCGCGCGGCTCGTCGGCTTCAACATTCTTCGCTTCATCGCCTACATCAAGGAAGAGATGCTGATCGTGCTTGGCACGAGCTCGTCCGAAGCGGCGTTGCCGCAGTTGATGGAAAAGCTCGAGAAGCTCGGTTGCTCGCGTTCGGTGGTCGGCCTCGTCGTCCCTACCGGTTATTCGTTCAATCTCGACGGCACGAATATCTATATGACGATGGCGGTGCTCTTCATTGCCCAGGCGACGAACACCGACCTCACGCTGACGCAGCAGCTCACGCTGATTGCCGTGGCGATGCTGACGTCGAAGGGCGCAAGCGGCGTAACCGGTGCCGGCTTCATCACGCTTGCCGCCACGCTCGCTGTCGTGCCGACGATCCCGCTGTCGGGCATGGTGCTGATTCTCGGTATCGACCGCTTCATGAGCGAGTGCCGCGCGCTCACGAACATCGTCGGCAACGGCGTGGCCGCTGTCGTCGTCTCGGCGTGGGAGAAAGAGCTCGATCGCGCCAAACTCGCGCGCGTGCTGCGCGGCGGTGCCGCCGCCGAGGTGACGGAAGTAGCAAGCGCTTGATGAGCGGCAGTGCGCCGGCCGCCGGGCCGGCGCCGGCGGATTGCTCGCGCGCTATGCCACAATGGTTCCTCGTCATCGCCCGGAATCCGCCACTGTGAAGCGCCGCCGCCTTGTCGTCGTATTCGCGCTCGCCGCGGTGCTGGCCGTGGTCTGTGTACTCACGTGGCGCGTGGCCTGGCGGCGTGGCATCGACGATCTCCAGCAGCAAGCGGCCGTGCGCTCCGATCGCACGGCAAACGCCCTCAAGGACACGCTCGATCGCTACGAGTCGCTGTCTTACCTGCTTGCCAGCCATCCGCTTGTCCAAGAGGCCCTCGAGCACCCGACGCCCGAGGCCATCTCGCGCGCCAACCGCTACCTCGAAGACGCCAACCGCCACGCGCATGCGACGGTTACATACATCGTTCGCGCCGACGGCCTATGCCTGGCGGCAAGCAACTGGAGCCAGGCCGACACCTTCGTCAGTTCCAACTACCAGTTCCGGCCGTATTTCGTCGATGCGATGAAAGGCGATGCCGGCCGGTTTTTTGGCATCGGTACTGTTTCGCACGTGCCTGGGTACTTCGTCTCCGAGCCGGTTTATCGCGATGGCCGCATCATCGGCGTGGCCGTCGTCAAACTCAATCTCGAATGGTTTCCCGGCAACGACGAAAACGAGCCCTTGCTCGTTGCTGACAATCACGGCGTCATTTTTTTGTCGTCGGTTCCGGCCTGGAAGTATCGCGCTACGGCGCCGCTGCCCGCCTCGATCAGCGAGACCATCGACCAGGCTCGCCAGTATGCGCGGAAGTCTCTCACGCCATTGCCGATCGCGCCCGTGCGCGTGCTCAACCGCGACGCGCAAATCGTGCGAGTGGGCGATGCGCGGTTTGGGCCGCATTATCTCGCCACGCGCCGTGCGCTCCGGGTGCCGGCCTGGCAGGTGATTTCGTTGTCTCCCATCGATCCCGTGGTGGCCGATGCGCGCAATGCCACGGCGGCTGTGGGTTTCGGCTTTGTTTCGGCCTGCCTGCTGGTGTTTTACTGGCGCACGCGTCGCGCGCGGCTGCGGGAAATGATGCGAGGCCGGGCGATGCTGCAGGCAGCCTATGCCGAGCTGAACGAGCGCGTAGCCGAACGAACCGCTGACCTTTCCGCAGCCAACGCGCGCTTGCAGACCGAGGTGAGCGAGCGCACGCGCGCGGAAAGCGAGTTGCGCGCCGCCCACGACGAGCTGGTGCAGACCAGCAAGCTGGCCGCGCTGGGGCAAATGGCGGCGGGTATCACGCACGAACTGAATCAGCCACTCGCCGCGCTGCGCGCGTTTTCTGACAATACGCGCGTGTTGCTCGAGCGCGGCGACCAGGTCTCGGCACGAGAAAACCTCGAGGCCATTTCGTCGTTGACCGAGCGCATGGGCAAGATCACCAACCAACTGAAGCTGTTCGTCGGCCGTGCGCAACCGCGCACTGCTCGCGCGCAGGTTGCGCGCGCGCTCAGCAACGCACTGAATGTCTTGCAAGTGCGGCTGAAGACCGTCGCGCTCGACGTCAGCATCCGCGACACAGAAACGGCTCATGGCGCCACCTCCGAATCGCTCGATCTGTCGGCCGATTACCCGGGGCTCGTTGCGTACTGCGACGATTTGCGCCTCGAACAGGCGCTCATCAACCTGGTCGGAAACGCGCTCGACGCAGTGGGCGAGACGGCCCATCCTCGTATCGCCATCGACGTCGATGCATCGTTTGCCACGCTTTCCATCACGGTGCGCGACAATGGGCCAGGCATTCCCGCCGATGTGCTGCCGCGGCTTTTCGAGCCCTTCTTTACGACGAAAGGCATGGGGCAAGGGTTGGGACTGGGTCTTGCGATCGCTTCTTCGATCGCACGGGATTGCGGTGGGGCGCTAAGCGCGCGCAATATGCCAGAGGGCGGCGCAGCTTTTGTGCTGACGCTGCGCCGGGCGATTGCGTCCCACTCCCATACTTAGGCCGAAGCGGGGTTGTGTGTATTGACTCAGTACTTCCAATTTTTGCGACAAGCGGCATGACAGCGACAGCCACCCCAACAGCAACGAAGAGCGACGGTCTTCAGGTGATTTTCATCGAAGACGACGAGCTGGTGCGCCGCGCGAGCGTGCAAAGCCTGCAACTGGCCGGCTTCGACGTGGTCGGCTTTCCGTCCGTCGAAGCGGCTCAGCCGGCGCTGGCCGGCGCGGGGCCCGGCGTGATCGTGAGCGACATCCGGTTGCCGGGGGCGAGCGGGCTCGAATTGCTCCAGCATTGCCACGAGCAGTTGCCCGACGTGCCCGTGGTGCTCGTGACGGGGCACGGCGATATCTCCATGGCAGTCCAGGCGATGCGCGACGGCGCCTATGACTTTGTTGAAAAGCCGTTCGCTGCCGAACGTTTGATCGATACCGTGCGACGCGCGCTCGAGCGGCGGCGCCTCGTGCTCGAAAATCTCGCTCTGCGACGCGATCTCGCCGAGCGCGACGCACTGGTGCCGCGCATCATCGGCCGCAGCGCGGCTATCGAACAGGTCCGGCAACTCATTACGAAGTTGGCGCCCACCGATGCTTCGGTGCTGATCAACGGCGACACGGGCGCCGGCAAAGAACTCATCGCACGCGCTTTGCATGAGCTGTCGCCGCGTCGGGCGAAGCCGTTCGTCGCCGTCAATTGCAGCGCGTTACCCGAGTCGATGTTTGAGTCCGAGATGTTCGGCCACGAACCCGGGGCTTTCACGGGCGCGGCCAAACGCCGTATCGGCAAGCTCGAATACGCTTCGGGCGGCACGCTCTTTCTCGACGAGATCGAGAGCATGCCGCTCGCACTGCAGGTGAAGCTGTTGCGCGTACTGCAAGATGGGGTGCTCGAGCGGCTCGGCTCGAATCAGCCGATTCGCGTGGATTGCCGTGTGATCGCGGCCGCAAAAGGCGAGATGGCCGAACACGTGGCGGCGGGTACCTTTCGGCGCGATCTGCTTTACCGGCTCAACGTCGTGACGATCGGCTTGCCGCCGCTTGCCGAGCGACGCGAAGACATCGTGCCGCTTTTCGAGAATTTCGTTCTGGAAGCAGCCGTGCGTTACGAGCGGCCGGCGCTGGCGTTGACCGAGCGCCAGCGCGTGCGGCTGATGGAGCAGGAGTGGCCTGGCAACGTACGCGAATTGCGCAATGCTGCGGAGCGGTTCGTGCTGGGCATCGCCGATGCACCCGGTGCGATCGGCGGTGATCCCAGCCAAGCCGTCGGGCCCGGTACGTCGCTCAAGGAGCGCGTCGAGCAGTTCGAGCGTTCTGCGATTGCCGACGCGCTCGGGGCGGCCGGCGGTGCAGTGGCCACCGCGGCCGACCAGTTGCAGATCGGCAAGGCGACGCTTTACGAGAAGATCAAGCGATATGGTCTCGCCGAGCGCGGTGAGACGGGTAAAGAGAGTTGACCGTTACCACCCGTTACCATCGGGCAATGCGCCCGGGCGGCGTGCTGGTTCAGGCGCCGAGTGCTTTTTGCAGCAGTTGATCGAGCTCGGCGAACTGCGGCTCGCCAACATAGCGCTTGAGAATCGTGCCGTTCTTGTCGATGACGAACGTAGTCGGGGTCAACTGGACGTTGCCGAATTCCTTTGCCGCGCTTCCGTCGTCCATTGCCACCTTGAACGGCAACTGACGCGTTTGCGCGTAATTCGCGACATACATCGGCGCGTCGTAGTTCATCGCGACGGCTACGAACTCGAGCCCCTGACCCTTGAAGCGATTATAGGTGTTGACCATCTGCGGCATTTCCTTCACGCAGGTGGTGCAGCTCGTCGCCCAGAAGTTGACGAGATAGACCTTGCCTTTCAGATCGGTTGTCGAAAGTTTTTGGCCCGATAACAGCGTGAACGTTGCGTCTGGCACACGCTGCGACGTACCGAAGGTGAAGTAGCCCGCCACCGCAAGAGCGGCCGCGGCAAGCGCCAGCGCGATATATCGCCACGAAGCGCGGCGGCTGGTAGGGGAGGCAGGGGTCTGGCTCATCGGTGCAATCCCGGATGCAATCTCAAAAGCGCGCGAGCGCGAACAAAACAAAACACACGAAAACGTATCGCGTGCGGGTGTCGCAAGAACGCGGCGTCGCAATTTTACCGCCAATCGCGCGTGCCGGCGCGCTGACGTCTTTGAGCGCGCGTCTTGGCGGATAATCGAGCCTTCGCGTGCCGCCCGCCATTCGGCGCGCCGAATCTGCCATGCACCTGCCGGGATCTACCTCGTCGTTATCTCTACCCACATGTCCTCACTGATTCGCTGCTGCTTTGCCACCGCCACCGCGGCAACGCTCTTGCTTACTAGTTTGACCTTGGTCGCTTGCTCGCCGGCCTACGATTGGCGAACGGTCTCGGACAACGCCAACGGATACGAGATTGACCTACCGGCCAAGCCGATGATCGACGAACGAGCAATCGACATCGCGGGCATGACGATGCCGATGGAAGTGCGCGCCGCGCATACGGAGGGCGCAGTGTTTGCCATCGGCGCAATCGTGTTGCCAGCCGATGATCCGCAACTGCAGCAGCGCGTGCTCGATGCTTTGCGCGCGGGGCTCGCCCGCAATGTCGGCGCGGCGGCCGACGCCGACGCCCGACCCGCACAGGTATCGCTTGCCGGCGGCGGCAAGGTGCCGGCGCTCGAACTCGTGCTCAGCGGTGTTGCAGGCGCTCAACGCGAACGCAAGACGATTCACGCTTGGTTGGTTGCCCGCGGCAGGCATGTCTACCAGGCGACTATCGTCGCCG
Organism: Trinickia sp. LjRoot230; assembly: GCF_964253315.1. Classification (NCBI taxonomy): domain Bacteria; kingdom Pseudomonadati; phylum Pseudomonadota; class Betaproteobacteria; order Burkholderiales; family Burkholderiaceae; genus Trinickia; species Trinickia sp. LjRoot230. Next base: position 3,851,499 of record NZ_CAXUQX020000001.1, on the reverse strand, counting down.
ACGAGGCACCCCGTGAGGAGCAGACCGATCAGTTCTTTCGGTCTTTCAAGCTCTTTTGAGCGGGAACAAGCACGGCGAGCGCAGTGAACACTGGAAGTTCGATGCGAACAATCGTGGCTAGTACTCGGATTCGTAGCGGTTTTTCAAGGCTATCCACAACGCCTGTGGATAAGTTTGTTGAAAACCATTGCGTGTGCAAACCAGAACCACGTCCAAAATGCATAGATCGAGTGCGTATATAGCCGATACATCGATTAAAATGCCGAAAATTCAAAGAGATAGCGGTTCAATTTCGACTGAATCCTTAGATCAATGCTTGCACATCGTCGCCGATGCGGATGTGTATAAGTCAAGCGCGAGCAGGTTTTTTTCGGCCGCTTGTGACGCGACGATCGCTTCATACCGTCTCGTACGGCTCCAGCAAGCGCCGTCATACGCTACGGTGCCGCCATGACACGCCGATATTGAATGGCTTCCGCCACATGGCCGGAGTTCGGCATTTCGTCCCCCGCCAAATCCGCGATCGTGCGCGCGACCTTGAGCACGCGATAGTAGGCGCGGGCCGACCAGCCGAAGCGCTCGCTTGCTTCCCGCAGCAACAACTCGCCGGCCCGGTCGGGGTGGCAGACGTCATCGACTTCGCGCCCGCTCAGGTCCCGGTTCGCCTTTCCTTGGCGCGCCTGCTGACGCTCCCGTGCCGCAGCGACGCGACGCGCGACCGAGGCACTCGGCTCACCCGTCTCGTGCGCGCGCGCCGAGAGTTCGGCGGGTGTCAGCGCGGGCAACTCGATCTGGATGTCGATGCGGTCGAGTAACGGCCCGGAAAGCTTGCGCATATACCGGGTGGCGATCTCCGGGGTGCACCGGCAGCGTCCGGCCGGGTCGCCGCGCCAGCCGCACGGGCACGGGTTCATGGCCGCCACGAGTTGGCAGGCGGCCGGAAACTCCGCTTGTTGCGCGGCCCGCGACACCGTAATGCGCCCGGCTTCGAGCGGCTCGCGCAGCGTTTCAAGCACGTGCCGATCGAATTCGGGCAACTCGTCGAGAAACAGCACGCCGAGGTGCGCGAGCGTGATCTCGCCCGGCTGAGGTGGATTGCGTCCGCCGACGAGCGCGGCCGCACTGGACGAATGATGCGGCGAGCGAAAGGGGCGGCGGCGCCATTGGGATGGGGAAAAGCCGAGCACGCTCGCCGACAGCAGCGCGGCTGACGCGAGCGCCTCATCGTCCGTCATCGGAGGCAACAGCGCCGGCAGGCGCGCTGCGAGCATCGATTTGCCGGCGCCCGGCGGCCCCACCATCAACATATGGTGGCCGCCGGCCGCCGCCACTTCGAGCGCGCGGCGCGCGCCTTGTTGGCCGATGATGTCAGCCATGTCGGGCTCGGCGGAGGCTGCGGGAACCTCGATCGCGACGTCCGCCAGCGGGTGCAAACGCCCGTTCGCCGCCCCCGCCAAATGGGCGCACAACGAGGGTAAATCAGCCGCGCCGTAGACCAGCACGCCTGGCACAAGCGCTGCTTCGCGCGCGCTTTGCTGCGGCAAATAAAGCTCGGGCGGCCGCGCTCGCTCGTCCGCACAGCGGGCTTTCGCTTCCTCCCCGCTTCGGTTTTCGCATAGTGTATCGTCCGTGCCGCCGCCGTTCCCGGCCGGCGCCTGACGATTGCGCCGCGCCGTGCCGCATGCCATTGCGAAGGCACCGCGCATCGGCCGCAGTGCACCGCTTAGCGACAGTTCGCCCGCGAACTCGCGCTCGCCGAGCGCGGCAACCGGAATTTGTCCGCTTGCCGCGAGAATGCCAAGCGCAATGGGCAAATCGAAACGCCCCGATTCCTTCGGCAGATCGGCGGGCGCCAAGTTGACCGTAATGCGCCGCACCGGAAAATCGAAGCCGCAGTTTTGCAGGGCGGCGCGCACGCGCTCACGGCTTTCGCGCACCTCCAAATCGGGTAGCCCGACGATCGAAAACGACGGCAGCCCATTGGCAAGATGGACTTCGACGGTCACTTCAGGCGCGCGGCCGGCAGCCGGCGCGCGCGAGCGCACCACGGCAAGCGACATGTGTTCTCCGGGGATGAAGGAGGGGGCGTGAACTTCGGCGCCCGCCCCTTGTGCGATTCGCACCGCACGCCGTTTGCAAGGCCGGCGCGCGGGCTAAAAGGACGGCTCGAGCGAGCCTTGAGCGGGACTTACGATTCCTGCGTGGTGGAGAGCTTTTGCTCGAGCTCTGCGACGCGCCGCTCGAGTTCTTCGAGCCGTGTGCGCGTGCGAAGCAGCACTTGCGCTTGCGTGTCGAACTCCTCGCGGGTCACGAGATCGAGCTTGGAAAACCCTTGCGAGAGCATTGCCTTCACATTGCGCTCGACGTCTTTCGCCGGCGAATGCTTGAGCAGGTCGCTCATGCGCGCCTGAAAATCCTGAAAGAAATCGTTCGGTTGCTTCATGATGACTCCCCCTTTTCCGCACAAAAAAAGTGCAGATGAATCGAAAAGTAACGTCTATAACGCACGAATGATCTCTCACGGTGCATTCGATGCGTCTATTACGCCAGCTATGAGCGCCAATGGTGCGCGCGCAGAGTGCTGCTTGTGCGAACACTCTAGCAACGATCGATGGGCCGCGCCAGCAACGGGGCTCGACGTTGGCTATTCGGCCAAGCGGAACACCGATGATTGCGTGCCTGGCGGCACGGCAATGCGATTGAATACTGGCACACAAGTTGCTCTACTGGCACCCGCATCGGCCGGCGCTGCGGTTTGCGCGGCGGTCGTCCGGCGCGGCCGGCACGGCAATCGGCCGCACGGCAACGGGTTCTCGCAACGAAAAAGAGGATTTTCATGAAGCTCATTACCGCAATCATCAAGCCGTTCAAGCTGGATGAGGCGCGCGAAGCGTTGTCGGCGATCGGCGTCTCGGGCATTACGGTGACCGAAGTGAAAGGGTTCGGGCGCCAAAAGGGTCATACCGAGCTCTATCGCGGCGCGGAATACGTGGTCGATTTCTTGCCGAAGGTGAAGATCGAGGCCGCCGTGTCCGATGACATCGTCGATCAGGCCATCGAGGCAATCGAGCGCGCAGCACGCACGGGGAAGATCGGCGACGGCAAGATTTTTGTCACGCCGATCGAACAGGTCATCCGGATTCGTACCGGAGAGACGGGGGCAGACGCCCTGTAATTCCAAAAGTTAGCGACAAGAGGAAACCGAAAGATGCGCAAATTATTGATGTCCTTGGCGATGGCCGCTTCGCTGTTGGCGGGCGGTATCGGCGCTGCGTTGGCCGACAATGCGTCGGGCGCGGCGGCAGCTTCTGCACCTGCCGCAGCACCGGCTGCCGCAGCGTCGGCTCCGGGCGCCGACGCAAGCGCGGCCGCACCGGCATCGGCCGCAGCCGCGGCCTCCGACGCGGCGCCTGCTGCGCCGAGCGCCCCGTTCTCCGTCGATTCGTCGAAGATCAGCTCGGGCGACACCGCCTGGATGCTGACCTCGACGGCGCTCGTGCTGTTCATGACGATCCCTGGGCTGGCGCTCTTTTACGGCGGCATGGTGCGCAAGAAGAACGTCCTCGCGACCGTCATGCAAAGCTTCGCGATCACCTGCGTGGTGACCGTGCTGTGGACGGTAATCGGCTACAGCCTGGCCTTTACGCCGGGTAACGGCTTCATCGGCGGCTTTTCGCGCACGTTGCTCGCCGGCATGGCCTACATCAAGGGCGACAAGGCAACGACGTTGACCGTGAGCCATCTGGCGTCGACGATTCCCGAAACGGTCTATTTCGTCTATCAGATGACGTTCGCGATCATCACGCCGGCGCTGATCACCGGTGCGTTCGCCGATCGGATGAAGTTCTCGGCGATGCTCGTGTTCATGTCGCTGTGGTCGCTGATCGTCTACTCGCCGATCGCGCACATGGTCTGGGAACCGTCGGGCTGGCTGGCCACGGCTGGCATTCTCGATTTCGCGGGCGGCACGGTCGTGCACATCAATGCCGGTATCGCGGGCCTCGTTTGCGCCCTCGTGCTGGGCAAGCGGGTCGGCTATGGCCGCGAAGCGATGGCACCGCACAACCTCGTGCTCACGTTGATCGGCGCGGCAATGCTGTGGGTGGGCTGGTTCGGCTTTAACGCGGGTTCCGCTGTGGCGGCCGACGGCCGTGCCGGTTTCGCGATGCTGACGACGCAAGTCGCCACCGCCTGCGCGGCACTGGCGTGGATGTTCGTGGAATGGATCACGAAGGGCAAGCCTTCGGCGCTGGGCATCGCGTCGGGTGCGGTGGCCGGCCTTGTGGCGATCACCCCGGCCTCCGGCTTCGTTGGCGTGGGCGGCTCGCTTGCAATCGGCGTGATTGCGGGCGCGGCCTGCTTCTGGTCCGCAACGTGGCTCAAGACCAAGCTTGGCTACGACGATTCGCTCGACTGCTTCGGCGTTCACGGCGTGGGCGGCATCGTCGGCGCGCTGCTGACGGGCGTGTTCGCGGTCAAGGACATCGGCGGCTTCGACGGCAGCCTGCTGCTGCAAGCGAAGGGCGTGCTCACCACCGTGATTTACAGCGGTGTCGTCAGCTACGTACTGCTGAAAATCATCGACATGGTGATCGGCTTGCGCGTGGCTGAAGAAGAAGAGCGCGAAGGTCTCGACGTCGTGCTGCACGGCGAGCACGTCGAATAAGCATCACAGAGCACAGCGATTGGCCCGCCATTGATCGGCGGGCTTTTTTTTTTTTCGTGCGCCGAAGAACGGGAATAACGCATTACGGGCGACATTGACCCTTTCTGCAATCGGGTCAATAGGAACGTTGCATCTTGCGAATGGCGAAACCGCCCCCAAGTCGACAGGACAATTGCTCTACAATCTTTTCTCCCCTGTTCGCGAGTGTTCAATGGTTCCGCACCTAGTTACGGCGTTAAATGGTCCGCTGCTCGATCTCGAGCGGAAGATCCTCGATGCCACGCCGGCGATCGAACGCTGGTTCCGACTCGAATGGCAGGAACACACGCCGCCGTTTTACTGTTCCGTCGACCTGCGCAACGCGGGCTTCAAGCTTGCGCCCGTCGACACGAACCTCTTTCCGGGCGCCTTCAACAATCTGCCGGGTGAGGTGCTGCCGCTGGCGGTGCAGGCGGCGATGGCGGCTATCGAGAAGATTTGCCCCGACGCAAAAAACCTGCTCATCATTCCCGAGCATGAGACGCGCAACGCCTTCTACCTCGAAAACGTCGCGCGGCTCGCGACGATCATGCGTCAGGCTGGCCTGAACGTCCGCTTTGGCACGCTCGACGAAAACATCGCCGGCCCGGTGACGATCTCGCTCGCCGATGGCCAGAAAATCGTGCTTGAGCCGCTCGAGCGCACGCAGCGGCGTCTTGGGCTCAAGAATTTCGACCCGTGCTCGATTCTGCTGAACAACGATTTGTCGTCGGGCTTGCCGTCGGTGCTCGAAAATCTGCACGAGCAATATGTGCTGCCGCCGCTGCACGCGGGGTGGGCTGTGCGCCGCAAGTCGACACATTTCGCCTGCTATGACGATGTCGCCAAGAAGTTTGCGAAACTGGCCGACATCGATCCATGGATGATCAACCCGTATTTCGCGCACGTCGAAGGCATCGATTTCGAAGCGCGTACGGGCGAAGAGGCGCTTGCCGACGCAATCGACGCGGTCATCAAGAAGATCGCCCGCAAGTACCGGGAATACAGCATCGGCGAAAAGCCTTATGTCGTGATCAAATCCAATGCGGGCACCGGCGGCCGAGGCGTGATGACGGTGCACGACGCGTCCGAGCTTGCCGGTCTGACGAAAGGCGAGCGCGCGCGCATGGCCGCGACCAAGGGCGGCTTGCACGTGCATGACGCAATCGTGCAAGAGGGCGTCTACACGTTCGAGCGCGTCGGCGAAGAAGTAGCGGAACCGGTGGTGTACATGATCGACCGGTACGTGGTGGGCGGCTTTTATCGCGTCCATGGCAGCCGCGAGCGCGACCAGAATCTGAACGCGCCGGGCATGCACTTCGTGCCGCTCGGCTTCGAACACACGGCATTGCCAGACGCACACGCGAAGCCGGGTGCGGCGCCGCCCAACCGGTTTTACATGTACGGTGTCGTCGCGCGGCTTGGCCTGCTGGCCGCCTCGGTCGAACTCGAGAAGACCGATCCGGAAGCCATTCAGGTTTGACGGAGCGAGCTTCACACCGCGACACAGCTCGCCACTGAAACAGCAGGAGCTTCATGGATATCCTCTTCATTGCCGACCCGCTTTCGCATTTCAAGATCTACAAGGATTCCACCTACGCGATGATGGCCGAGGCGGCGCGGCGCGGGCATGCGATCTTCGCTTGCCAGCCCAACCAGCTTGCGTGGATATCGGGCGATGTCGAAGCGACGGTGCGACGCGTGACGATGGTGGGCGATGCGGCCGACTTACATCGCCATCCGTGGCACGAGTCTGGCCCGCATCAGGCGCGCTCGCTCAAGTCGTTCGGCGCGGTGCTGATGCGCAAAGATCCGCCATTCGATATGGAATACGTGACGTCGACGTGGCTGCTCGAACTCGCGCAGCGCACCGGAGCGTGCGTGTTCAACAAACCTCAGACGATTCGCGATCATTCCGAGAAGCTGGCTATCGGCGAGTTTCCGCAATTCGTCGCACCGTCGCTCGTCACGCGTGACGCCGCGCGGCTGCGCGCATTTCACGCCGAGCATGGCGACATCATCCTCAAGCCGCTCGACGGCATGGGCGGCATGGGCGTGTTTCGCGTGAAAAGCGATGCGATGAATCTCGGCTCGATCATCGAAATGCTGAGCCACGACGGCGCACGCTCGGTGATGGCGCAAAAATTCATCCCCGAGATCGCCGCCGGCGACAAACGCATCTTGCTGATCGGCGGCGAGCCCGTGCCTTATTCGCTCGCGCGCATTCCGCAGGGCACCGAGGTGCGCGGCAATCTGGCCGCGGGCGGCCTCGGCGTGGCGCAGCCGCTTACCGCGCACGATCGCGAGATCGCCGAGACAGTGGCGCCGGTCCTGGCCGCGCGCGGGTTGTTGCTGGTGGGGCTCGATGTGATCGGCGACTGGCTGACCGAGGTCAACGTCACGAGCCCGACCTGTTTTCGCGAGATCATGGAGCAGACCGGTTTCGATGTGGCGGGCATGTTTATCGATGCGCTCGAACGTGCGGCCGCGTAAGGCGCCACGCTCCGGCGCCAAAACGCGCGACAATGGGCTGCTACAATTGCTGTCTCGTAAATCGCGCTACGCGCCGCTTTTTGTCGCAAGGCTCACATGGCAGGCATTCTGATCATTGCACACGCGCCGTTCGCGACGGCGCTACGGGAGTGCGTCGAGCATATCTACGGCGGCCTTCCTGCGCGCATTGGCGTGATCGACGTATCGCCCGATTGTGATCCGGCGCAGGTGATCGCCATCGCGCAGGCCGAAATCGAGCGTTTGCGCGAGGACAACGGTGCACTCGTGCTGACCGACATGTACGGCGCGACACCGGCCAACATCGCGGGCCGGCTCGCTGGCCTGCCCGGCGTGCGTGTGCTTGCCGGCGTCAATTTGCCGATGCTGGTGCGCGCCGTGTGCTACCGCGCGACACCGCTCGACACGCTCGTCGACAAGGCGCTCACGGGTGCGTCGAAAGGCGTTCACGCTATCGGCACGCAAGCGTCGCCGGTCGAGTCGGCGACGGCCGCTTGCCTGCCCGCCGCCGCAGGTGGCGTTGCCACGCCGCAAGCCGCGGCCGCGGCATTGGAGACGCCGCCGGGCGGCGCGCGTCGTGCCGATTCGTGACATGCCGTCCCGACTGAATTTTGGATTTTTGCTTAAGAGCTCCCGGAACATACATGCTTCAACAAGAAACGACGATCGTCAACAAACTCGGGTTGCACGCACGCGCGTCGGCCAAGCTGACCCAATTGGCCGGCAACTTTGAAGCCGAAATCTGGATGAGCCGTAATGGAAGACGGATCAACGCAAAGAGCATCATGGGCGTGATGATGCTGGCCGCGGGCATCGGCAGTTCGGTGACGATCGAAACCGAAGGCCCCGACGAAGAAGCCGCCATGCAAGCGCTATTGAAGTTGATTGCCGACAAGTTTGGTGAAGGGCAGTGACGCTGGGCCCGGCTTTGAGTCTTCGCTTTTAAAAAATGCCGCGGTTGTCCCGCGGTTTTTTTTTGCGCGTGAATTAATTGCACGCCAAACACGTTCATGCTGCGCCGCACGCAGTCAACAGCCGCCGGCGGAATCTATAATCATAGCTTGAGGGTCACACGCCCATTGCAGCGGTACTGCCGGCGTATTACATAATTCGAGGAGGTGCGCGTGTCGTTCTCGCTGCATGGAATCCCAGTGTCACGCGGCATCGCGATTGGGCGGGCTTATCTGATTGCGCCCGCCGCGCTCGACGTCGACCATTATCTGATCGATGTGCCGCAAATCGAGGGCGAGCTCGAGCGTTTCCGCGCAGCGCTGGCGACCGTGCATACCGAACTCGAACGGCTCGGCGAAGACCTGGCTGCCGATGCGCCCAGTGAAGTCGGCGCGTTCATCCATGTTCACACGATGATTCTGAACGACGCCATGCTCGTTCAGGAGACGATGGACCTCATTCGCACGCGGCGATACAACGTCGAATGGGCGCTCACCGAGCAGCTCGAGCGGTTGTCGCGCCATTTCGACGACATCGAAGACGAATACCTGCGCGAGCGTAAGGCCGATATCCAACAAGTCGTCGAGCGGGTGTTGAAGGCTTTGGCAGGTGCGCCGTCGGCTGCGGCGCTTGTCGATGGGGCGACGAGCGAGGGGCGCGACGAGATGATCGTCGTCGCGCACGACATCTCGCCTGCCGACATGCTGCAATTCAAGAATCAGACGTTCCAGGGCTTCGTGACCGATCTCGGCGGGCGTACCTCGCACACGGCGATCGTCGCGCGCAGCCTCGGCATACCCGCGGCAGTCGGCGTCCAACATGCGAGCGCGCTGATACGGCAGGATGATCTGATTATCGTCGACGGCGACCACGGCATCGTGATCGTCGATCCGGCGCCGATCGTGCTTGAGGAGTACACCTATCGCCAAAGCGAGAACGCGCTCGAGCAAAAGAAGCTGCTGCGCCTCAAGTTTGCGCCGACGCAGACGTTGTGCGGCACCAAAATTTCGCTGCACGCCAATATCGAATTGCCCGAGGATGCACGCGCGGCAGTCGAAGCCGGCGCGGTGGGCGTGGGTCTCTTTCGCACCGAGTTTCTGTTCATGAATCACAAGGACCAGTTGCCGGAAGAGGAAGAGCAATTCGAGGCGTATAGCGAGGCCGTGAAGTTGATGCGTGGTCTGCCGGTGACGATCCGGACGATCGACGTCGGCGCCGACAAGCCGCTCGACGGAATGGGTGGTGGCGACGGTTACGAAACCGCGCCAAACCCGGCGCTGGGCTTGCGTGCGATCCGCTGGAGCTTGTCGGAGCCGCAGATGTTTCTCACGCAACTGCGGGCGATCCTGCGTGCGTCGGCGCACGGCAAGGTCAAAATCCTGGTGCCGATGCTGGCACATGCACAGGAGATCGATCAGACGCTCGACCTCATTCGCGAAGCGAAGCGCCAGCTCGACGATGCGGGGCTGCCCTACGATCCGGGCGTGCAAATCGGCGCGATGATCGAGATACCGGCAGCGGCCATTGCGCTGCCGCTGTTTCTCAAGCGCGTCGATTTTCTGTCGATCGGCACCAACGATCTGATTCAGTACACGCTGGCCATCGACCGCGCGGATAACGCCGTCGCCCATCTATATGACCCGCTGCACCCCGCGGTGCTGCACCTGATCGCGTTCACGCTGCGCGAGGCGAAGCGTGCGGGCGTGCCGGTGTCCGTTTGCGGCGAGATGGCGGGTGACCCACAACTCACTCGGCTACTGCTCGGCATGGGCCTCACTGAGTTCTCGATGCATCCGAGTCAGCTGCTCGTCGTGAAGCAGGAAATCTTGCGTGCCGATGTGCGCGCGCTTGAAAAGCCGGTGGCGGATGTGCTCGCGGCGTTCGAGCCGGAGGAAGTGCAGGCCGCGCTCAAGTGCCTGGCGCAGGCGTGATCGCGGGCGTGCGATCACGCTCGCCGCACACCTGGCAATCGGCTTGGCGGGCGACCTCCATCGTCGTCCATTCCATGCGTAACGAGTCGAGCATCATGAGCCTGCCCACCAGCGTTTCGCCGACGCCGGCAATCAGACGGAGCGCCTCGGCTGCCTGCATCGCGCCGATGATTCCAACGGTCGGCGCGAATACGCCCATCGTCGAACAGGCCACTTCCTCGAAAGGCTGATCCTCGGGAAAGATGCAGGCATAGCAAGGTGAGTGCGCAGCGCGAAAATCGAACGTGCTGATCTGGCCGTCGAAGCGCAGCGCCGCGCCCGATACGAGCGGCACGCGATGCGCGACGCAGGCACGATTGATCGCGTGCCGCGTAGCGAAGTTGTCGGTGCAATCGAGCACCACGGTGGCACGCGCGACGTTCTCATGAAGCCAGGCGTCGCTGACCCGCTCGTCGACAGCCTCGATGGCGACATCGGGGTTCAGCCGTGCAATGGCCTCGCGCCCCGAATCGACTTTCTTGCGGCCGACCGACGCCGTCACATGCAGAATTTGCCGCTGCAAGTTGGTGAGATCGACCGTATCCGCATCGACGAGCGTCAGCTTGCCGACGCCCGCCGCCGCGAGATAGATGGCAGCCGGCGAGCCGAGGCCGCCCGCGCCGACGACGATCGCATGGGCATCAAGAAACCGCTGTTGCGCTTCGATGCCGAGTTCGTCGACGAGGATATGACGCGAATAGCGAAGGAGTTGCTCGTCGTTCATGAGGCCACGCAGCGGCAGCGCGCCATCAAAACGTACGGGGCTTTCATCTTCGCTTTCAATTTCACTTGCTTGGCGCGGAGGCGGGCGCGGGTGCGGCCGGCTTCACCGCCACAGGCGCGGACGCCGAGCGCTCGACCTTGCGTTGTGCCAGCTTGCGCTCTGCAATCGACTTGGACTCCTGCACCGGCTTGCTCTGCAGCTTGTTCAACGCCTGTTGCAGCATGAAGTCGTTGGCGGAACCGAATTCTATCGGCTTGCGCTCCCGGTCCTTCGCGCGCTGTTCAGGCGTCTTCTTGTCGTTGTCCTGTTCGAGCTGCTGCAATTGCTGCAGACGGTCGTTCTCGCGTTGTTCCTGCTCCTTCTTCTCGTTCGGGTCTTGCGTATTCGCGAGGTGGTTCGTGTAGTCGACCTCGCGCGTGACGAACGCGTCGTCCGGATCGCCTTCGGCGTATTGGTCGACGGGCAGATCGGGCCGGATGCCCTTGTTTTGGATCGAACGCCCGCTCGGCGTGTAGTAGTAGGCCGTCGTCAAACGCAATGCGGTATCGGACGTGAGCGGCCGCACCGTCTGCACGGAGCCCTTGCCGAACGTCGTCTTGCCCATGATGATCGCGCGGTGCTGGTCTTGCAGCGCGCCGGCGACAATCTCGGAGGCCGATGCCGAGTAGGCATTGGTCAGTACGATCATCGGCACCGTCTTGAACACGGCCGGCAGACCCTTGAGCGGGTCCGAGTCGAACGACGGCAACCGGTAGTTGGCGTAGGTGTCGCGATAGACCTGCTTCGAATCGGGGATTTGGCCATTCGTCGAGACGACGACCGAGTCGGACGGCAAGAACGCGCCCGCCACGCCGACCGCGCTTTGCAGCAGACCGCCGCCGTTATTACGCAAGTCGATGACGACGCCTTTCAGGCCCGGCTGCTCGCGCGCGATATCGGTCAGCTTCGCGGCGAGATCGGGCACGGTGCGCTCCTGGAAGCTCGTGATACGCACATAGGCGTAGCCCGGTGCCGGCGTCTTCACTTTCACGCTTTGTACGCGGATGAGCGCCCGCGTGACGGTGACCGGGAACGTGCGGTCTTCGCTTTTGCGAAAGAGGGTCAGCGTGACCTTGGTGCCGGGCTCGCCACGCATTTGCTTCACCGCCTGATCAAGCGTCATGCCGCGTACCGGCTTGTCGTTGATGCGGGTGATGAGGTCGCCGGGGCGGATGCCGGCACGAAAGGCCGGCGTGTCCTCGATCGGCGAAATCACCTTGATCAAGCCGTCTTCCTGCGAAATCTCGATGCCAAGACCAGCGAAGCGTCCCTTCGTTTGCTCTTGCAGTTCCTGATAATCGGTCTTGTCGAGATACGAGGAGTGCGGGTCCAGGCTCGAGACCATGCCCTTGATCGCTTCGGTCAGCAGCTTTTTGTCGTCGACCGGCACGACGTAGTCGTGCTTGATCTGGCCAAATACTTCCGCGAACAGACGCAGCTGCTCGAGCGGGAGCGGCGCCGATGCCGCCTGCTGCGCCGCAGCAGAAAGTTGCAGTGTCGCGAACACGCCGGTAGCGAGGCCCGCGGCAATCAGGGCGATAGTCTTGATTTTCGTGCGCATAGAGTCAGGTGCGGTCGGGGACGGGGTGTTGGCGCCGGTGGGCAAGGACGGTCAAGTATAACTGCTCGATCCGGCCGGTGCGGCGGCGACGTACTCAGTCGCTTGGCCGGTTGCTTCTCGGTTGCATGTTAGGCGCTTCGACAGCGCTCGCTCGCACCCGGTTCGCCCGGAGTGCGGCGATGGCCGGGGCGCGCGCCGTTGACATCAACGCTGGACGCGATGCTACGGCGATGCAGCCCCGTGTGTGCGCGGCGCTCAGCCTGCCTTGCCTTGTTTGGCGACCGCAGCCTGGGCTTTGGCGATTGCCTCCGGATCGCCCAGGTAGTAGTGGCGGATCGGCTTCAAGTCGTCGTCGAGTTCGTAGACGAGCGGCACGCCGTTCGGAATGTTCAGCGAGACGATGTCGGTGTCCGAAATGCCGTCGAGGTACTTGATGAGCGCACGCAACGAATTGCCGTGGGCGGCGATCAGCATCTGCTTGCCTGCCTTCACGGCTGGCGCAATCGACTCGTTCCAGATCGGCAACACCCGCGCGACGGTGTCCTTCAAGCATTCGGTCAACGGCAGCGCCTCGCGCGGTACCTTCGCATAGCGCGGATCGTCGAACGACGCGCGCGGGTCCGTCGGCTCGAGTGCGGGCGGGGGCGTATCGTAGCTGCGGCGCCAGATCAGCACCTGCTCGTCGCCGTACTTGGCGGCGGTTTCCGCCTTGTTCAGGCCGGCGAGCGCGCCGTAATGACGCTCGTTCAAGCGCCAGGAATGGACCACCGGCAGATACATCAGATCCATTTGATCCTGGACGTGCCACAGCGTGCGAATGGCGCGCTTGAGCACCGAGGTGTAGGCGATGTCGAACGTATAGCCGGCATCCTTGAGCAACTGGCCTGCCTGCACGGCTTCGCGAACGCCTTGTTCGGTGAGGTCGACGTCGACCCAGCCGGTGAAGCGGTTTTCCTTGTTCCACGTCGATTCGCCGTGGCGGATGAGGACGATCTTGTGCATGAGCGGTAGAGGTCGGTAGTGAGGAAGCGCTCGACGCGGCGGCGCTGCGGCGGGTATCCGAGCGGCGGTCGCCATCGCGTCGACCGGTTATTTTATAATGGTCGGATTGCCCGTTTCCTTTTCTTCCCTCTTTGGCGGATTTTTTGTGACGTTCTTTACCGATTACACGAACCTCGTGCTCATCGCCGCCCTCGTTATTTCGGGCGGCGTGCTTCTGTGGCCGACGCTAGCCGGGCGCGGACGCGGCGGTCTAACGGCCGCCGAAGCAACGCAGCTCATCAACCGGCGCAACGCCATCGTGGTCGATCTGCGCCCCGGCGCCGACTACGCGAACGGCCATCTGCCTGCGGCGCGCCATCTCGAGTTCGAGCAGCTTCAAGCGAAAATCGGCCAAATCGCCAAGAATAAGGCTAGCCCGGTGTTGCTGGTCTGCCAGAACGGCTCGCAGTCGAACAAGGCGTCGCGTGCCGTGCGCGAGGCCGGCTACACCGAAGTCCATGTGCTGCAAGGCGGTTTGAACGCCTGGCAGCAGGCCGGCATGCCGGTCATCAAGTAAGAAAAAGGAGTTGCGAGCGTGAACACCGTTGTCATGTACAGCACGCAGGTTTGTCCGTATTGCCAGATGGCCGAGCGCCTTTTGAAGGCGCGCGGTGTCGAGCATGTCGAGAAAGTCCTGATCGACAAAGAGCCGGAGCGCCGCGAAGAGATGATGCAACGCACCGGGCGTCGTACCGTGCCGCAGATTTTCATCGGCGAAACACACGTGGGTGGGTATGACGACCTCTCCGCGCTCGATCGCGCGGGCGAGTTGACGCCGCTGCTCGAAACGGCTTGAATGCGGCCGAGCGCGCTTTGAGCGGCACCCGAATGCGCCCTTGAGTGCGGCTTTCGCGCCCGCCTTGGGCGCGCCGTCGCCTTATTGCCGTGCGCGGGCGCTTCGCGCCCCGGCCCAGCCGGCCGGCACCGATCCATTTATCCAACGGAGTCACCATGTCGGACCAGAGCAATCAGCCGTTTTTCAACATCCAACGCGTCTACCTGAAAGATCTGTCGCTCGAGCAGCCCAACTCGCCCGCGATTTTCCTCGAGCAGGACATGCCGTCGGTGGAAGTCGAAGTCGACGTCAAAGCGCAAGGCCTCGCCGAGGGTATTTTCGAAGTCGTCGTGACAGGCACGATCACCGCGAAAATCGCGGAGAAAGTCGCATTTCTGATCGAAGCGAAGCAGGCGGGCATCTTCGATATCCGCAACATTCCGGCCGATCAACTTGATCCGCTCGTGGGCATCGCGTGCCCGACGATCGTCTTTCCGTATCTGCGCTCGAATATCGCCGACGCTATCACGCGCGCGGGCTTTCCTCCGATCCATCTGGCCGAAATCAACTTCCAGGCGCTCTATGAGCAGCGTGTTGCGCAGGGTAGTGCGCAACACGAAGTGCCGAACGGCGCCACCCACTGAGGGGCGCGTGCGCCTACTGCGATGAAAGTTGCCGTGCTGGGGGCGGGCGCGTGGGGTACGGCGCTCGCCGCGCATCTGGCCGCACGCCACGATGCGGTGCTTTGGGCGCGTCATGGCGCGCTGGTTGCAGAATTCGCGGCGCGCCGCGAGAACGCACGCTATCTGAGCGGCGTGACGCTGCCCGCGGCGCTGCGTTATGAAGCCGATCTTGCCGCGGCGCTCGCGCATTGCGGTGGTGACGACGCGCTGTGCGTGGTGGCCACGCCCGTGGCCGGGCTGCGGGCGCTTTGCCGCTCGATGCGCGAGTTGGGCCGCGTGCCGGCTCATATCGTCTGGGTCTGCAAAGGGTTCGAAGCCGATACGCAATTGCTTCCGCATCAGGTCGTCGCAGCCGAGCTTCCTGATCACATGAGCAATGGCGTGCTGTCGGGTCCGAGCTTTGCGCGCGAAGTCGCGCAAGGGCTGCCGGTGGCGTTGACCGTCGCAAGCGCGTCCGCCGCGTGCCGTGACTTGGCGCTCGCGGCGTTTCATCACGGGGCAATGCGCATTTACACCGGCGACGATGTCGTGGGCGTGGAAGTCGGCGGCGCGGTGAAGAACGTGCTGGCCATTGCCACCGGCATCTCCGATGGCTTGGCGCTCGGGCTCAACGCGCGCGCGGCATTGATTACGCGCGGGCTTGCCGAAATGTCGCGCCTCGGTGCGGCGCTCGGCGGCCTGCCGGCAACCTTCACGGGTTTGACGGGGCTTGGCGATTTGATTCTCACGGCAACCGGAGATTTATCGCGCAACCGCACCGTCGGCTTGCAATTGGCCGAAGGCCGCACGCTCGACGATATCCTCGCTGGGCTGGGCCATGTGGCGGAAGGTGTGCATTGCGCGCGCGCCGTGCTGGCGATCGCCCAGGCGCGCGGTGTCGACGTCCCGATCACGCAAGCAGTCTGCGGCGTGCTATTCGACGGCGTGGCGCCGCGTGACGCCGTCAACGCGCTGTTGCGGCGCGACGCGCGCGCCGAATCACGCACTGCTGGCTGAGCTTTTGCGAGGACTTCATTCGCGCCGGCTTTCTTCGCAGGCGCCCGCGGCGGCTCGAGCTCGAAGGAGGAACGCGCGATGCTGATACTCGGCGAATGCAAACTCGAAGCGTGTGAGGCCGACATCACGACGCTCGCGCTCGACGCGATCGTCAATGCGGCGAATACCTCACTGCTCGGTGGCGGGGGCGTCGACGGCGCCATTCATCGCGCGGCTGGGCCGGGCCTGTTGCGCGAGTGCGAGAAGCTTGGCGGATGCGCCACAGGCGAAGCCAAACTCACCGGTGCTTATCGTTTGCCGGCCAAGCACGTCATTCATGCAGTTGGGCCAGTCTGGCACGGCGGCACGCACAACGAGCCCGAACTGCTGGCGTCGTGCTATCGACGCTCGCTGGCGCTTGCGCGCGAGGCTAGTTGCACGAGCATCGCTTTTCCGGCGATCAGTTGCGGCGTCTATCGTTTTCCGGCAGAGCGTGCCGTATCGATTGCGGTCGGTGCGGTCATCGATGAAGTCGCGACGCACGCGGGCTTTCAACGCGTGATATTCGCTTGTTTCGATCAAGCGATGCATGCGCTTTACGAGGCCGAACTGGCGCGCCGCGGTTCACCGTCCTAGGTGCTCCGTCATTCGCCTCCTTCGAAACCCGCCTGACGCCACGCCTCGAATACGACGACTGCAACCGTGTTCGAAAGATTGAGGCTGCGATTGCCCGGCCTCATCGGCAGACGCACGCGGCGCTCGCCCGGGAATTGATCGAGCAACTCGGGCGCCAGGCCGCGAGTCTCCGCGCCGAACACGAACCAGTCTCCGTCAACGAAGCGATGCGTGTGAAAGCGGCTCGCGCCGCGTGTGGTGAACGCGAACATTCGCGCAGGGTCCGGCGCCTCGGCGGCAACAAAGGCAGGCCAATCTGAATGCACGCGCATGTTGGCGTACTCGTGATAGTCGAGGCCGGCCCGGCGCATCTTCGCATCGTCGAGCGGAAAGCCGAGCGGCTCGATCAGATGCAATCGGGCGCCGGTATTGGCGCAAAGCCGGATGATGTTGCCGGTGTTCGGGGGAATTTCCGGCTCGACGAGAACGACGTTGAACATGATATTGGGTTCGATGGATGGTTCGATTCGGCGCAATTCAATCTTTCGCGGTGCGCAGTGCGACGAAGTTCGTCACGTGGCGCGCGCCCTCGGCTTTCAATGCACGCGCCGCTGCTTCGAGCGTCGCGCCTGACGTCATCACATCGTCGACGAGTGCCAGATGCAGGCCGTGCACCGGACGCTCGACGCGAAATGCCGCACCGACGTTGCGCCGCCGCGCATCGAGGTCAAGCCGCGACTGCGGCGAGGTGTTCGCCACGCGCCGCAGCAGCGCCGGGTCGGCCGGCACGGCGAGCGCACGCGCAAGCGGCCTCGCGATCTCCCACGCCTGATTGAACCCGCGTTCGACCAGCCGTTCATGTGCAAGCGGCACCGGTGTGACGACATCGGGCCAGTGCTCGAGCGTGAGCTCGTCAGTGGCAACGCGGCCCAGCCCATGCGCAAATTCGCGCGCAACGAGCAGCCGGCCGCCGAACTTCAAGCCCACCGCCAGTTGCTCGAGCGGCGCGCGATAATCGGCCAGTACGAAAGTGCGCTCGAAGGCGGGCGGCGTCTTCTTGCAAGGCTCGCAAACATAGCGTTCGCCGCTGCGCCCGCGCGCGCCGACAAACGAAAGCGGGATCGCGCACACGCGGCAGCGCAGCCGGGCTTCGTTCCAATTGTCGGCGTCGCACCCGGGACACATCGGGCGTTGCGACATATTGACGCATGACGCGCCACACAAGATGCAGGCTTGGGGCAAAGCAAGGCGCGCAATACGCCGTGCCCATCGCCCGGCAAACGCGAGCGGTGCGGCCTCGCGCATCCGCATTGCTGCAGGCGCGCCAATGCGGATTGACGGTGGACTGCCGGGCTTGCACATGGGCTTTCCCCTCGCTGGACTCGACGCAGCGAGCGAGTATACTTCGGGCTCTTCGCCAGATCGACCACCATGTCCTCAACTCCCGCTAAGTCTGGCCGTCCGGCCTATGATTCCCGGCTTGTGCGGCGAATTTTCGATCGCCGCGCAGCGGAGTTTGGGGATGTCGCATTCCTGCCGCGCGAAATTGCGCAGCGGATGCGCGAGCGGCTCGAGTACATCGTAACGAAGCCTACGCGCGTGCTCGATGCGGGTTGCGGCACCGGCGACGACCTCGCCGCGTTGCGCGGGCGCTTTCCCGACGCGCCCGTGTTCGGCGCGGACCTCTCTTACGCGATGCTGGCGCGCGCGGCGACGCGTGCGGCCGGCGATGCGAGTTGGCGGCGCCTGTTGCCGGCGCCGTTACAGCGCGCGCTTGGCACGCACGGCCCGCGCATGGCTCAAGCCGATTTCGCGGCGCTGCCGTTCGCTAACGGCGCCTTCGATTTTCTCTGGTCGAACCTCGCGCTTCACTGGCATGCGCGGCCCGATCTCGTTTTTCCCGAGTGGCAACGCGTGCTGAAGGTTGGCGGCTTGCTGATGTTCAGCACGCTTGGCCCGGATACGCTGCGCGAGTTGCGTGGCGCCTATGCCGAAGTCGAAGCCGCGCACGGGATGTCGGCGCGCCCGCACATCATCGACTTCGTCGACATGCACGACCTTGGCGATATGCTCGTGGAAAGCGGCTTCGAGATTCCGGTCATGGACCAGGAGACATTGACGATCACTTACCGCTCGCCCGAATCGCTGCTTGCCGATGTGCGCCGCTGGGGAGCATACCCATTCGCACGCGGCCCGCTCGGTGCGCTGGCCACGCGGCGGCTCAATCACGCGCTTGCTGCGGCACTCGAGGCGCGCAGGCGCGACGACGGCACGATTGCGCTCACGTTCGAGGTGATCTACGGGCACGCGTGGAAAGCGGTGCCGCGCACGACAGCCGAAGGGCACGGCATCGTGCGCATCGAGGATATTGGTCGAAGACGCGCGGGCTAGCGCTGCGGGCACGCTTTCATTGCGTCGCGAATCGATGCTCGCTAACGGTTCGAGGTGCGTGGCGAACGGCACCGCAGCGGTCTGCGAAAAGCGCGCAAAGGCTTGTCACGCTTGGGTTGCAGGGCGATGGCTGTTTGCTTGTGGATGCCATAGATCACGCCTATAATGCGTCAGTTTGTCGCCTTGGGAACCCCACGATACAAGGCGGCAAACCCGGCGGCATGCGGGTGGCTGGCATGCAAGCGGCAGGCGCGGGAGGTGCGTATGGAGGCGACGATCCTGCTGACGGATACCGAGCCGGTCCTTGCGGACTGGCTCATGAAACGTAACTGCTCGGTATCGCCGCGGCAGTTCGTATGGTTCTACGTGTCTTTGGCGCTCAGTGCGTTGGCGGTTGCGCTGTTGCTGGTAGTGAACGGTGCATGGCTCGTTGCGCCGTTTACCGGTGTCGAGTTGGTGGCGCTCGGCGTGGCCTTCGTGATCCACGCGCGCCACGCAATCGACTACGAACGTATTCGGCTCTTTCCGAACCGGCTCGTGGTCGAGCAGATGAATGCCGAACGATTGACGCGATTCGAATTCAATCCGCGCTGGGTGCGGGTCGAGCAAGATGCGTCGCCGCGCGATCTGATCACGCTCGTTTCGCGCGGGCAGACGGTGGTCGTCGGGCAGCATCTGGCTCATCATCGACGCGCGCCGTTCGCGAACGAGTTACGTATCTCGCTGCGGCGATGCAGCTGATGAAACGGCGAAGGGGCGAGGGTTTGAATGGAAATTTTGGGTAAGGAATCTATGAAAACAATCAAGCGAGCCCTCATGGGCGTGCTGGTCGCGAGCGGGCTGGTCGGTGCTTGCTCCGCGTGGGCGGTCGGCGACAGCCCGGGCGGCCCGGCCGTCGGCGAGATCAACTTCCAGCCCCCCGTCACGAAACTCGCCGAGGAGCTCTATCACCTGCACATGATGATGCTGGTCCTTTGCACGGTGATCTTCATCGGTGTGTTCGGGGTGATGTTCTACTCGATGTTCGCGCATCGAAAATCCAAGGGCCACAAGGCGGCCAACTTCCACGAAAGCACGACCGTCGAAATCATCTGGACGATCGTGCCGTTCGTCATTGTCGTGTTGATGGCGCTGCCGGCCACGCGCACGGTGGTCGCGATGAAGGACACGAGCAACGCCGATGTCACGATCAAGGTGACCGGCTATCAATGGAAGTGGGGCTACGAATATGTGAAGGGCCTCGGCGACGGCATCAGTTTTGTCTCGACGCTGACCACGCCACGCAGCGAAGTGAACGGCCAGGCCCCGATCAGCGATACCTATCTGCAGGCAGTCGATAACCCGCTCGTGGTGCCAGTCGGTCAGAAGATCCGCATCATCACGACGGCAGCGGACGTCGTGCACTCGTGGTACGTGCCCGCGTTCGGCGTGAAGCAAGATGCCATTCCCGGCTTCGCGCGCGACACCTGGTTCAAGGCGGAGAAAGTCGGCACCTATCGCGGCTTTTGCACCGAGCTGTGCGGTAAGGAGCATGCCTATATGCCGGTGGTCGTCGAAGTGAAGTCGGCTGACGACTACACGAAGTGGGTAGACGAGCAAAAGAAGAAAATGGCGGCGAGCAACGACGACCCGACCCGCACCTATACCGCTGCCGAGCTCACGTCGCGTGGCCAGCAGGTCTATACGTCCAATTGCGCCGTATGCCATCAGCCGACCGGCAAGGGTGCCGGCGCGTTCCCGGCGCTTGACGGCAGCAAGGTCGCGAATGGACCGCTCGCGCAGCACGTGAGCATCGTGCTGAGCGGCAAGAACGCGATGCCTAGCTGGAGCAAGACGCTCAATGATGTCGAGATCGCTTCCGTGATCACGTTCGAGCGCAACGCATGGGGCAACCATACCGGCGACGTGCTGCAGCCACGCCAAGTAACAGAAGCGCGCAACGGCAAGCTGCCCGAGGGTGACGATCACCTGACGGGCGCGCCCGCTGGCGGTGCATCGTCGCCGGGCGGTAGCGGCGCGGCAAGCGGCGCAGCGGCCGCGAGCGGACCGCAGGCATCGATTGCCAAGCCGGTCGCCGTCGAGGCTAGCCGTACGCAGAAACAGCCGCAAGCAGGCGTTGCACGCGTCGAGAACGCGCGCGCCCATCACGCGCCGGCGGCTTGACGTGTCGCGCAGTTCGTCACAGTCGATGCCCGCACCATTTGCTTTAGGAGATTCACATGTCTAGCATCGGACACGATGTAGCCGGTCACGATCACGCGCATGATGACCACGCACATGCGACGCCGCATGGCTGGCGCAGGTGGCTGTTCGCCACCAACCACAAGGACATCGGGACCATGTACCTGCTGTTCTCGTTCACGATGTTCCTGTCGGGCGGCGTGGCGGCGCTGATGATTCGCTCGGAACTTTTCGAGCCGGGCCTGCAGATCATGCGCCCCGAGTTCTTCAACCAACTGACCACCATGCATGGCTTGATCATGGTGTTCGGCGCGATCATGCCTGCGTTCGTGGGCTTCGCGAACTGGATGATTCCGCTGCAGATCGGCGCAGCCGATATGGCCTTCGCGCGGATGAACAATTTCAGCTTCTGGCTGCTGCCGGCGGCGGCCGTGTTGCTGGTCGGCTCGTTCTTCGCGCCGGGCGGTGCCACCGCCGCGGGCTGGACGCTCTATGCGCCGCTCTCGACGCAAATGGGCCCCGGCATGGACTTCGCGATTTTCGCGGTGCACATCATGGGCGCGTCGTCGATCATGGGCAGCATCAACATCATCGTGACGATTCTGAACATGCGCGCGCCCGGCATGACGCTGATGAAGATGCCGATGTTCGTCTGGACGTGGCTGATCACGGCTTACCTGCTGATTGCCGTCATGCCGGTGCTGGCGGGCGCGATCACGATGTTGCTGTTCGATCGCCACTTCGGCACGTCGTTCTTCAACGCGGCAGGCGGCGGCGACCCGGTGATGTACCAGCATATTTTCTGGTTCTTCGGTCACCCGGAGGTCTACATCATGATCTTGCCGGCGTTCGGGATCGTCTCGCAGGTGATTCCGGCGTTCGCACGCAAGCCGCTGTTCGGCTATAGCTCGATGGTCTATGCAACGGCCTCGATCGCCATCCTCTCGTTCATGGTGTGGGCGCACCACATGTTCGTGACGGGCATGCCGGTCACGGGTCAGCTCTTTTTCATGTACGCGACGATGCTGATCGCCGTGCCGACGGGCGTGAAGGTGTTCAATTGGCTAGCCACGATGTGGCGTGGTTCGATGACGTTCGAAACGCCGATGTTGTTCGCAATCGGCTTTCTCTTCGTGTTCACGATGGGCGGGTTCACGGGCCTCATGCTGGCGATGGCGCCGCTCGACATCCAATACCACGGCACTTACTTCGTAGTGGCGCACTTCCATTACGTGCTGGTCGCGGGGTCACTGTTCGCGCTCTTTTCGGGGTGGTACTACTGGGCGCCGAAATGGACCGGTTGGATGTATAACGAAACGCGCGGAAAGATCCACTTCTGGGCGACGATGATCTTCTTCAACCTGACGTTCTTCCCGATGCACTTCGTGGGTCTCGCCGGCATGCCGCGTCGCTATGCCGACTATCCGGCGCAATTCACGGACTGGAACCAGGTCGCGACGATCGGTGCGTTCGGCTTTGGCCTCGCGCAGGTGTACTTCCTGTTCGCCGTGGTGCTGCCGGCTTATCGCGGCAGCGGCGAACTCGAGAAGGCGGCCGACAAGCCGTGGGATGGCGCGACGGGCCTCGAATGGACGGTGCCGAGCCCGGCTCCGTTCCATACGTTCGAGAACCCGCCGACGGTCGAGTGATTTCTTTGGCTGCGAGCCGCCGGTCTCGATGGCGGCTCGGGTGCAACGGTAGCAGGGCATGACTCTCGAACCACAAAAAAGACGATCACCGGCGCAAGTGCGTGCCGGCAACCGGCGGATTGCATTCATTCTGATCGGCATCGTCGCCGCCTTTTTTCTGGGCGCCGTCGTCAAACAGTGGCTGTCCCGTTAAAGAGGTGCCGAACGTGGAGCAAGACGGGGGCAAGAGCAGTTTCGCAAGGACGATGAAGGCGGTGCTGTGGTCGTTCTTCGGCGTACGCAAAAGCCGCGATCATGCCGCGGACGCGACGCAGTTGAATCCGTTGCACGTGATCGTCGCGGCATTGATCGCCGCTGCGCTCTTCATCGGCGGGTTAATCGCGATCGTGCATCTGGTGGTGGGCTGACGGAGTCGGGAGTGAAGCGCTAACAGCGCTCGTTCCATCAACTATTTGGACTGATGTGGAGAATCAATAATGAGCGGTCAAAACGAGAGCCCGTACTACTTCGTGCCGAATCCGTCCCGGCACCCGGTCACCGCGTCGATCGGGCTCTTGGTCATGCTCGGCTCGTTGGGGCTCTGGCTTAACGAGACATCGTGGGCGCCCTATACGATGCTGCTGGGCCTGCTGTGGGTCCTGTTCGTGCTGTGGCACTGGTTCGGCGACGCCATTGCCGAGTCGGAAGGCGGCATGTACGGCAAGCGTGTCGATTCATCGTACCGCTGGAGCATGAGCTGGTTCATCTTCTCCGAAGTGATGTTCTTCGGCGCATTTTTCGGCGCGCTTTTCTATGCGCGCGAAATTGCGATGCATCAGTTAGGTAGCCTCGATTACAAGCTGATCTGGCCGGACTTCAGCGCGGTGTGGCCGAACGGAGGTCCGGCGGCGCTCGCGGGCCACTTCCGTTCGATGACGCCGTGGCCGGTGCCGACGATCAACACAGCGTTGCTGCTGAGCTCGGGCGCCACGCTGACGGTGGCTCACCATGCGCTGCGCGAAAACCACCGGACCAAAACGATTGCGTGGCTTGCCGCGACGGTCGTGCTCGGCATGGTGTTCCTGTTCATGCAGGGCTTCGAATACTTTCACGCCTACCACGAACTGAACCTGACGCTCGCCTCCGGCATCTACGGCTCGACGTTCTTCCTGCTGACCGGCTTTCACGGTTTTCACGTGTTCCTGGGCGGCACGATGCTGTCGGTGGTGCTCGTCCGATTGATCAGAGGCCACTTCACAGCCGATCACCACTTCGCGTTCGAAGGCGCGGCGTGGTACTGGCACTTTGTGGACGTCGTGTGGCTTGGGCTGTACGTCGTCGTCTACTGGCTGTAACGAGCAGGGCAACGGCGCTCGCGCAAGGTGCGCGACACTGCGATACCGCGAGACGGCAGCAGACGCCGGCTTTTTACGCCGCCTACGAGACGATCGGGGCGGCGTTTGCGTTTTTAAGTGCGCGGTGAGATCAGCGGCCGAGCGGCACTTGGCTATACGGAAGCCAGCCAAGCCAGTGTGCGAGCAGGATGAACAGAAACAGCGTGATGGATAAGCCGACCCGCGCGGCGAGCGACCATACCATCCGCTTCGTCCGGCCCCGGTCGTGCATCATGAAGTACAGCGCCGATACCATGCTGGCGATAATTAGGACGAAAGCGATAGCGACGATGAAGTGCATGGAATCAACGAATAACCGGAATGGCGTAACGATACGCGCAATTATCGCACCCGCGCGTAACGGCTGCGGCGCGGGCACCGTATGAAGTTTCGTCTTCTTCCGGCGCTGCTGATTCTGCTTGCGATGGCGGTGACGATCCGGCTCGGTTTCTGGCAACTCGACCGCGCGCATCAGAAAGAGGCGATCCAGGCGCGCATCGAGCGCTTCGAAAGCGCCGCGCCGCAAACGGTAACGAAAACGCCTATTGCCGCGCAGTCGATCGAATATCATCGCGTGCGCGCCTATGGGCGTTTCATGCCGGAGCGCGTGGTCTATCTCGACAATCGTCCCTACCGCGATCAGCCGGGCTTTTACGTCGTGATGCCGCTGCAACTGGCGGATGGCGGCTATGTGCTCGTCAATCGCGGCTGGCTGCCGCGCAATGCCGATGTGCGTACCGCGATGGCGCCGTACACCACGCCGAGTGGCGATATGTGGATCGAAGGCATCGCGCGTGCCGATGCATCTCGCGCGTTCGAGTTGGGCCAAGGCGGGTCGGCCGCGCATCAGTCGATCCGCCAGAATCTCGATGTCGCAGCGTATGCTGCCGAGAGCGGGCTGTCGCTGCAACCATTCGTTATCCAGCAAACGAACGACAGCGGCGACACGCTCGTGCGCGACTGGCCTGCCCCGACACTGGGCGTCGAACGCAATTACGGCTACATGTTCCAATGGTGGGCGATGGCCGTTGCTGCACTCGGGTTTGGTTTATATGCAGCGCGCCGCGCCGCAACCAAGCCGATTTGAAGATTGAAGAGGTTCTACGTTTTGTCGAAGTCATCCTCTCCGTTATCTCCCGATCCACAGCCTCCACGCGGCTCCTGGCAGCGCGGCCGGTGGGTCCTGCTGCTGCTCGCGCTGATCAGCGCCGCGCCGGTGATCGCCTCGTATCTCGCCTACTACGTCTTTAAGCCGAGCCAAGGCACGACGAACTACGGCGCGCTCGTTCAGCCGCAGCGCGCAATCCCGCCTTCGTTGATCGTGACCGACGAGGCCGGCAAGCCGATGAAGCTTGATTCGCTGCGCGGCGTATGGCTGATGATTTCGGTCGATTCGAGCGCCTGCGACAAAAACTGTGCAACGAAGCTCTATTTCATGCGGCAGGTGCGCGCAACGCAGGCGGGCGAGCGGCAACGCATCGTCATGGTCTGGCTGCGCACCGATGCGAACGCCGTTGCCGATGCCATCAAGACTGCCTACCCCGACACGCGCATGCTGGTCGCCGATCCGGCGACGGTGGCATCCTGGCTGCCGGTCGACGCTGGCACACGGGACACCGATCACATCTATCTCGTCGATCCGAACGGCAATCTGATGATGCGTTTTCCGAAAGACCCGAACCCGGGCAAGATCAAGGGCGATGTGACGAAATTGCTGAAATGGTCGAGCATCGGTTGACGTGGCCAACATGATGAAGCGAGTGCATACCGCTTCGTTAGGAATCCAAAATGTTTTTAATGCAATTGGGGTTGATCGGTCTTTGCATTGCGTTGTTGCCGCTCAGCTACGTCTGGGTGAAGTCGAGCGGCGATAAATTTCGCAAGCTGGTGTGGGTGACGACGTTCCTCACGCTGGACCTCGTCATGTTCGGCGGCTTCACGCGGCTGACCGATTCGGGGCTCGGCTGCCCTGATTGGCCCGGCTGCTACGGCACGGCTTCGCCGTTCATCGCGCACGCGCAAATCGCGGCGGCGCACGCGGCACTGCCAAGCGGGCCCGTCAGCATGATGAAGGCATGGATCGAGATGACCCACCGTTATTTCGCGATGGCGATCGGCGTGCTGATCATCGCGCAGACCGTGATTGCGTGGTCAGCGCGCCGCAAGCGCCAGATGCTCGACGTTTCGCCCTGGTGGCCGAGCGCACTTTTGCTGTTGATCGTCGTGCAGGGCATTTTCGGCGCCTGGACCGTGACGATGAAGCTTCAGCCGATCATCGTCACCACGCATTTGCTGCTCGGGCTGACCTTGCTCGGCACGCTCGGCTGGTTTGCCGCGCGCCTGACTCCGGTCCCGGTTCACGAGCCCGGCGTGACGCGCTACCGCGCCGCGGTTGTCGCCGGGCTCGCGCTGCTGGTCGTTCAAATCGCGCTCGGCGGCTGGGTCAGCACTAACTACGCGGTGCTCGCCTGTACCGATTTCCCCACCTGCAATGGGCAATGGCTTCCGCCGATGGATTTCACGCACGGCTTTCATCTGTGGCGCGCGCTCGGCATGACGAGCGATGGCGATGTCATCACGCAAGATGCGCTCGTCGCGATTCACTGGACGCACCGTACCTTCGCCGCGGTCGTCATCGCGTATCTCGTCTGGCTGGCACTGCGCTTGCGCCGCTTCACCTCGCTTACGCGCCCTGCAAACGGCGTGCTGGCTGTGCTCGCGCTGCAGTTTGCCACCGGGCTCTCGAATATCGTGCTGCAATGGCCGCTGCCGATCGCCGTGGCGCATAACGGCGGCGCGGCGGTCCTTCTGCTGCTCGTCGTTATGCTAAACTTTCGAACCGCTTCCAGCCGTTGCCGTCCCGCCGCCATTGGCGCGCGTGACGCCGCCCCTGCGTGACTCCCCATGGACACCACCACGCTTTCCCATAGCCTCGGTTCCCGGTTTTCGCAGTACCTGGCGCTCACGAAACCGCGCGTGACGCAGCTCGCGGTTTTTTGCGCGGTAATCGGTATGTTTTTGTCGACGCCCGGCATGGTGCCGTGGACAGTCTTGATCGGCGGAACCGTCGGTATCTGGCTGCTCGCCGGTGCCGCGTTCGCGATCAACTGCCTGGTCGAGCAAAAGATCGACGCGATGATGCGCCGCACCGCGTGGCGTCCGTCCGCGCGCGGCGAAATCACGACCACACAGATCCTCCTTTTTTCCGCCGTGCTGGGCGGGCTCGGCATGTGGACGCTTTACACGTTCACTAACGCGCTGACGATGTGGCTCACGCTCGCGACCTTCGTCGGCTACGCCGTCATCTATACGCTGTTGCTCAAGCCGGCCACGCCGCAGAACATCGTGATCGGCGGTGCATCGGGTGCGATGCCGCCCGCGCTCGGTTGGGCCGCGGTGACGGGCGCGGTGCCCGGTGACGCCTGGATTCTCGTGCTGATCATCTTCGTATGGACGCCGCCGCATTTCTGGTCGCTGGCGCTTTATCGCCGTAAAGACTACGAAAACGCCGGCTTGCCGATGCTGCCGAACACCCACGGCGAGCAGTTCACGCGGCTGCATATCCTGCTTTATACGATCGTGCTCTTCGTCGTCGCGCTGATGCCGTTCATCTCCGGCATGAGCGGGGTCGCCTATCTGTGCGCGGCGGTATTGCTCGGTGCGATTTTTCTCGCCTATGCGTGGCAGATCTACCGACGTTATTCGGACGCGCTCGCGCGCAAGCTCTTTCGCTATTCGATCATCTATCTCTCGCTGCTGTTTGCCGCGCTGCTCGTCGATCATTACGCGCGCGCGCTGATCGGCGCATGACGGGTTTGCCATGTTTATGAATTTGCTCGTGCGCCGCGCGCGCACGGCGCTTGCCGTATGTGCGGCCGGCGCCGCGCTTGCATTGACCAGCTGCAACGACACCCCGGCCTTCCAAAACCTCGATATCACCGGCAACCAGCAATTCGGCTCGAACTTCCAGCTCGCCGATACAAGCGGCAAGACGCGCACGCTCGCCGACTTCAAGGGCAAAGCAGTCGTGCTTTTTATCGGCTATACGCATTGCCCCGACGTTTGCCCGACGACGATGGCCGAGCTCTCGCAGGCCATGCAGCAATTGGGCACCGACGCCGCACGTGTGCAGGTGCTCTTCGTCACCGTCGATCCGGCGCGCGACACGCCCGCAGTGCTGGCGCAATACGTCAGCGCGTTCAATCCGTCGTTTATCGGCCTGCGGCCGACCGAAACGCAACTGCCTGCGTTCGCGAAAGACTTCCGCGTCTACTATGCCAAGGTGGCGGGCAAGACACCCGATGGCTACACGATGGACCACACTGCCGCGAGCTATGTGTTCGATCCGCAAGGCAAGCTGCGCCTTTATGCGCGTGACGGACAGGGCGTAGGCCCATGGGTGCACGATCTGAAGTTGCTGCTCGGCTGAGGCGTCGCATATTCATATGCCATCATCGTATTTCTCATCGCCGCGCGCGTGTGAGAGGATGGCTTCCCCGTTTCTGACCTCTTGCCAATCAAGAAAGCGAGCTTCCATGCAGACTAGAACGCTTCCCCGTACCTTTATCAAAACCCTCTTCCTGGTCGCCGCAGCCGCGAGCACCGCGCTCGTCACGAGCACCGGTGCCTATGCCGGCGACAAGACTGTCCGCGTTGGTGTGATCGGCGGCCCCGATTCGCAGACGTGGCACGTCGTGCAAAAAATAGCCAAGGAAAAGCAAGGGCTCGACATCAAGCTCGTCGAGTTCAACGACTACGTTCAGCCGAACGCCGCACTCGATGCCGGCGATCTTGATGCCAATGCGTTCCAGCATCAGCCGTATCTCGATAGCCAAATCAAGCAGCGCGGCTACAAGATCGTCAACGTGGGGTCGACCTATATCTCGCCGATCGGCATCTATTCGAAGAAGCTGAAATCGCTCAAGGATCTGCCGCAAGGCGGGAAGGTCGCGCTGCCGAATGATCCGTCGAACGAGAACCGCGCGTTGTTGCTGCTGCAGGCGCAAGGCATCATCAAGCTGAAGACGGGTGCCGGGGCAAACGGCACCAACGCCACGTCGCTCGATGTCGAGTCGAACCCGAAGAAGGTCAAGCTGGTCGAACTCGACGCCGCGCAACTGCCGCGCTCGCTCGCCGACGTCGACGCCGCTGTGATCAACACGAACTACGCGCTCTCAGCGGGCCTCGACCCGACCAAGGATGCCATCGCGCGCGAAGACGTCCACAGCCCCTACGCGAATCTGATTGCCGTGCGCACGCAGGACAAAGACAAGCCGTGGGTCAAAAAGCTCGTGGCCGCGTATCAGTCCGACGACGTTCGTCAGTACCTGAAAACCGAGTTCAAAGGCGCCGAGGTCCCGTCGTTCTGAACATGCATTGCATGCCGGCTCAACACGACTGCAACTGTCCTTTGACCAGCCGGTCGAGCCACGCACGCACGGCCTGCTGGTACTCCTGCGTGCGCGGGTTCAGGTTGATGTCGTGGCCGGCGCCCGGCAGCACGTAAGCCTGCACGCACGACGAGCCGCTGTAATACGGTCGCTCCCCAGCCAGGACCGTCGTCGAGCTCGAGCAGTCCGCCGACAGCGCGCCGCAGAAGAACGAGTCGACGCCGCCGATAGCGATCAGCACCGGCGAGGCGATCCCCGCGGAGTACGGCAGTATCACGTCGACACCTACGGCGTCCGCTGCTTCGGTCGTCGCGAACACGTCCTTGGTTGCCTCGTCGGTCTGCAGGACGCCGGGGTCGGCCGCGCCGGGGCTATAGAAGTCCTGGAAGCGCGTGTTAGGCCGCGTCGTCAGATAAGTCGGATCGATATAGCCGCGCGAGGATAGTTGTGGATCGAGCGTGGCCGGATAGGCCGATGTCGCGAAAAACGTGGTGAGCGTGGCCGCGTTGATCTTGTGCGTCAAACCCGTGACGATTGTTCCGTCGACATCATGAAACGTGGCCGATTCCGCAATGGTGATGGCCGACCCCAGCGAGTGGCCCGCCAACACGACCCGTTTGAACGCATGCCCGCCAATACTGGCATGGCGCAGCGCCTGAATGACCTCGTGCACGGCACCTGCTTGCGCGGCGGCGGTTAGCGTCGCTGCCAGCACTGGCTTGCTGCTCGCGCCCGTGCCGAGCCGGTCCACCGTGGCCGTTGCATAGCCGGCAGCGTTCATCGCGTTGCGAAACGAATAGATTTGCGGCTCGTACGGGAAGTCCCAATACGCATGGTTGTACGTCGCGCCCGGCACCATGACGATCACCGTGTCCGTCGTACCGGCATCAGGCAGGCACAACGTGCCGTGCATGGTGTTCTGCTGAAGCAGCAGCGACACCTTCACATCGAAATCGCTGCATGACGCCGCTGCTGCATTGCTTGAGGCGAGCATGCCGAGCCCACCGAGCGCACAGCAGATCAGGGCCACACCATACTGCCGCATCGTCGAAGCGAGATGGCGAATCATCACGAGTCCTCCTGGGTAAGTGAGACCGAGACAAAGTCGACGCGCACGGTGCCCGGCAATCGATCCAACGAAGCAAAAAGGGCAGGGGCGCAAGAGGCGCGCAATCATGTTAACGGTGTGTCGGCGCCGTCAGCACCGCACGGGTGCGTAGTCGCCACGCGCCGATTCGAGCGCGCCTACGTTCGCGTTCCGATGGTGTCCGATGCTTGATGACCGCGTCTCGCTCGATCGGCTGACTGGTACTACACCGGTACTTATTTTTCCTACTATATTTCGCAGTGGTGCTGGCTTCGTTATCCGATACGGGTAAATCCTGATATGCCAGCCAGCCCGGTCTGATCACCAAAAATCGCTGCATCCATTGAAAATAAAGGCTCGCCGGTCCAGTTGCGAAGGCTCGTAGTTTAAATTGACTGGTACTACGCTGGTTATATAATGGGCTCCAATTTTGCAACCTATCGCACGGCGCTTGCCAACCGTCAGTTCAATACCGGCGCCTAAGCCGGAGCCAGACGGCATCGCTCGTGTGCACGATCCTTCGTCGCCTCTCGCATCACCGAAACCGACTTATCCCATGCTCAACGGAAACATTCTGACGCCCGACGGCTGGATTCACGGCACGCTCCAGTTTGAAAACGGTCGCATCGCTGCGCTCGATGGCGCGCGCGCCGATCCGGCGACCAACGACAGTCCGTTCATCCTGCCCGGGTTCATCGATCTGCATGTTCACGGCGGTGGTGGCGCCGATGTGATGGAGGGCGGCCCGGCCATCGAGACCATCGCGCGCACTCACGCCCGTTATGGCACGACGAGCCTGCTTGCCACGACGATGACAGCCCCGCGCGACGAACTGATGACGGTGGTCGCAGGCTTGGGCAACGTCGCGCGGGTGCGCACGCCGGGCGGCTCGCGCGTGCTCGGCGTGCATCTGGAGGGGCCGTACATCAACCCCGGCAAGCTCGGTGCGCAGCCCGACGCAGCGGTGTCGGCGGTGCTCGACGAAGTGCTCAAGTACTTGTCGATTGCGCCGATTCGTGTCGTCACGCTCGCGCCGGAAATTGCCGGGCATATCGACATCATTGCCGAGATGGCCGCGAGGGGCGTGCGCGTTCAGCTCGGCCACTCGCTGGCCACTTATGACGACGCCGTGGCGGCACTCAAGCACGGCGCTTGCGGCTTTACACATTTGTTCAACGCGATGTCGCCGATGCATCACCGCAACCCGGGCTTGGTCGGTGCAGCGTTCGCACATGCGGAGTTCGCTGAGATCATTCCCGATTTGCTGCATGTGCACCCGGGCGCCATTCGCGCCGCGCTGCGCGCGATCCCGCGTCTTTACGTGGTCACCGACAGCACCTCGGCCACCGGCATGCCCGATGGCGAGTACCGCCTGGGTAGCCAGCATGTGACGAAATGTCTGGGCGGTGTGCGCTTGGCCGACGGCACGCTCGCCGGCAGCACGCTGACGATGGACGCGGCGTTGCGCAATCTGGTGTCGATTGGCTTGCCGCTCGAGGATGTATCGAATCGCATGTCGCGTTATGCGGCCGACTATCTCGGCATCGAAGACCGCGGACGTCTCGTGCGCGGCGCCTGGGCCGATATCGTCGTATTCGAGCGCGATCTGACGCTTGCTGCCACTTACGTCGAAGGAGAGATGATTGTCGAATATGCATGACGAGGCCCTTGCCGCGCGCGACGCTGTGGCGGCCCAATGGGCCGATACGACGCAGGTCGAAGCGCTCGCGGCGGTGCTCGCCGATAAGCCGTGCCACGTTGCGCTGACGGTTGCGCGCGGCAGTTCCGACCACGCCGCCAGCTATTTCGCGAGCCTCGCGATGAGCCGCCTCGGTGTGCCTGTTGCTTCGCTGCCGATGTCGATCGCAACGTTGCAAGCGGCGCCGCTGCGCGTGGCCGGCGAGCTAGCCATCGCCTTTTCTCAATCGGGAAAGAGCCCCGATCTCGTCGATACGATGACGACGCTGCGCCGCGCCGGCGCGCGCACGGTGTCGTGCGTCAACTCGCCGGCATCCGATCTGGCGCAGGCCTGCGAATGGCAATTGCCGGTTTTGGCCGGGCCGGAGCGTTCGGTCGCCGCCACGAAAAGCTATATCGCGATGTTGTCGCTGTCGGCGCAGCTCGTGGCGTTTTGGCAGCGCGATGCCGAACTGCTCGACGCGTTGCGAGCACTGCCTGCAGTGCTCGGCCGTGCGGCGATGTTGGACTGGTCGCCGGCCGTCGACACGCTGCGCGGCGCGGAGCGCATGATCGTGATCGGCCGCGGTCTCGGGCTAGCGGTGGCGCAGGAAGCTGCGTTGAAACTCAAGGAGACATCGGGGATTCAGGCCGAAGCATTTTCGAGTGCCGAGGTGCGTCACGGGCCGATGGAACTCATCGATCGCGACTATCCGCTGCTGGTATTCGCACCGCGCGGCCCGGAACAGGTAGGCCTCGTGCGACTCGCTGCCGACATGCGCGAGCGCGGTGCGCGCGTGCTGCTCGCGGCACCCGCCGACGTACCCGAGGCCAACCTGCCGCTCGCCACGACGGGGCATGTCGCGCTCGATCCGATTGCGGCAGTGCAGTCGTTCTACATGATGGCTGCGGCGCTTGCCGCGGCGCGCGGGCGCGACCCCGATCAACCGCGCTACTTGAACAAGATCACCGAAACCCACTGAGCGAGAATTCGGATGGAACGTGCTGAGAAGTCCCGATTGATGGGCCCAACCCAGGACCCGGACGCAATCGTCTTGCTGGCGCCGCTGAGCGGCCCGGTTGTGCTGCTTGCCGAGGTGCCGGACCCCGTTTTCTCGAGCGGCATGTTCGGCGACGGCATCGGCATCGACCCGCTCGAGGGCAGGCTCGTTGCCCCGTGCGACGGTGTCGTGACGCACCTTGCACGCACGAGCCATGCGCTGACGCTGCAAACAGCGGGCGGCGCGGAGATTTTGCTTCATATCGGCATCGATACCGTCGAGTTGAACGGCCAGGGTTTTACGGCAAAAGTCGCGCAAGGCGCGCAGGTGAAGGCTGGCGATCTGCTGATCGAATTCGATCAGGACTTCGTCGCGATGCAGGCGCCGAGCCTCGTGTCCGTCATCGCGGTGGCGAACTCGGATGTGTTCGATGTCGTCGAGCGGGCGAGCACCGCAGGCCGTCCGATGATCAAGGTGGGCGACAGGCTGCTCGTCTTGCGCCGCAAAGCCGGTTCGGACGCGAAGACGCCTGCTGCGCACGATAGCGAAACCAAAACCGAAACCGCCGCGACGGCTCAGCCTTCGGCACATGAGGTCTCGCGCGAGATCACGCTGGCACTGGCGGGCGGCTTGCATGCACGACCGGCGGCACGCGCGCGCGAAGCGGCGCGCGGGCTCGACGCTCGCGTCGAGCTGCGGCACGGCGCGCGTCATGCGAGCGTCGACAGTGTCGTCGGGCTGATGGGGCTCGGAGCCGGTGAGGGCGCGACAGTGGAAGTGCGCGGCGTTGGCGCCGATGCGGCGCGGGCAGTCGATGCCGTCGTGCGCGAGTTGCTGCGCGAGGTGCATGGAGAGCTCGAGGAAACGCCAGCACGCGTGGCCTCGCCCGCGCCTCGTCAGCCGGTGCGCGCGGCCGGCGTGCCGCTCGATCCGAACACGCTGGCCGGCGTGTGCGCGGCACCGGGCATCGCGGTCGGCACGCTCGTGCGCTGGGACGATGCGCAAATCGAGCCGCCCGAGTTGCCGAGCGGTACGCCCGCAGCGGAAAGCCGCCTGCTCGACCGCGCGCTGGCCGCTGTCGATGCGCAACTGAACACGACGGTTCGCGATGCGTCGCGGCGCGGCGCGGTCGGCGAAGCCGGCATTTTTGCCGTGCATCGCGTGCTGCTCGAAGACCCGACGCTGATCGATACCGCACGCGATCTGATCAGTCTCGGCAAGAGCGCCGGCTTTGCATGGCGCGAGGCGATTCGCGCACAAATCGGTGTGTTGGCGAACGTCGAAGACCTGCTGCTCGCCGAGCGGGCGGCCGATTTGCGAGATATCGAAAAGCGCGTGCTGCACGAGCTCGGTTATCGGCGCCAAAACGCGCGCGCATTGCCCGCGGAAGCGGTGCTCGCGGCCACCGAATTCACGCCATCGGATCTGTCCTCGCTCGACCGCACCCGCGTGGTGGCGCTCGTGATGGCCGGCGGCGGTGCCACCTCGCATGCGGCCATCATCGCGCGGCAACTCGGCATTCCGGCGCTCGTCGCGGTGGGGGACGCGCTGCACGCCATTCCCGAGGAGACCCAAGTCGTCGTCGATGCGAGCGCGGGCCGTATCGAATTTGCCCCGACGGCGCTTGACGTCGAACGTGCGCGGCACGAGCGCCAGCGCCTGGCCGGTGTGCGGGAGGCGAATCGGCGCGTGTCGCAGGAAGCGGCGACGACGACTGATGGGCGCGCCATCGAAGTGGCGGCCAATATCGCGACGCTCGACGACGCGCGCACAGCCGTCGACAACGGCGCGGATGCCGTTGGCCTGCTGCGCACGGAGCTGCTCTTCATTCACCGTGAGAAGGCGCCGAATGCGCAAGAGCATCGCGCGAGCTATCAATCGATCGTCGATGCGTTGGAAGGCCGCACGGCGATCATCCGCACGCTCGATGTCGGCGCCGACAAGGAAGTGCCCTACCTGACGCTGCCGCCCGAGGTCAACCCGGCGCTCGGCCTGCGCGGCGTGCGGCTGGCGCAGTTGCGCCCCGACTTGCTCGACGATCAGTTGCGCGGCCTCATCGACGTGACACCGCACGGCACGGTACGCATTCTGCTGCCGATGGTGACCGATGCGAACGAGCTGATGCTGCTGCGCCAGCACATCGACGAACTCGCGCGCGCCGCGGGCCGCACGGCGCCGATCGAAGTGGGCGTGATGATCGAAGTGCCGTCGGCCGCATTGCTGGCCGATCAACTCGCGCGCCATGCCGATTTCCTGTCGATCGGCACCAACGACCTCACGCAATACACGCTCGCGATGGACCGTTGCCAGCCCGACCTCGCGGCCCTGGCCGACGGCCTGCATCCGGCCGTGCTGCGGCTGATCGAGGCGACGACGCGCGGTGCCGCGAAGCATGGCAAGTGGGTCGGCGTATGCGGTGCGCTCGCCGGCGACCCGGTGGCCACCCCGCTGCTCGTGGGGCTCGGCGTGACCGAGCTTTCGGTCGATCCGGGCACCGTGCCCGACATCAAGGCGCGTGTGCGCCGCCTCGATTATCAACTGTGCCGGCAGCGCGCGCTGGACGCGCTGGAGCTCGAATCGGCCCAGGCGGTAAGAGCAGTGAGCCGCGAAATCTGGCCGCTCGAATAAGCGCGCAACGCGCTTTTCACAAGCGATCGAAATCGCATCGAAAACAAGCATTACGAAGCGACGATATTGGAGGATTGGATGGACGCTAACCCATTTTTGAGAGTGCAGCGCCTGGGGCGGGCGCTGATGCTGCCGATTGCGGTGCTACCGGTGGCCGGCATTTTGCTGCGGCTCGGCCAGGCGGACGTGCTCAATATCAAGATGATTGCCGACGCAGGCGGCACCATCTTCGACAATCTGCCGTTGCTGTTCGCCATCGGCGTGGCGGTGGGTTTCGCGAAAGATAACAACGGTGTGGCCGCCTTGGCCGGTGCGATCGGCTATCTGATCGAAGTCGCCGTGATGAAGGACATCAACGACAAGCTCAACATGGGCGTGCTGTCGGGGATCATCGCGGGCGTCGTGGCCGGCATGCTCTACAACCGGTACAAGGACATCAAGCTGCCCGATTACCTTGCGTTCTTCGGCGGCAAGCGCTTCGTGCCGATCGTGACCGGGCTCGTATGCGTCGTGCTTGGTATTGTGTTCGGCTATGTCTGGCAACCGGTTCAGGCGGCCATCGATACAATCGGCCATTGGCTTACGACGGCCGGTGCGCTCGGTGTGTTCGTCTACGGCACGCTGAACCGCTTGTTGCTCGTGACGGGCCTGCATCACATCATCAATTCGCTTGCCTGGTTCGTGTTCGGCACGTTCACGCCGCCGGGCGGTGGTGCGGCCGTCACCGGTGATCTGCACCGCTTCTTCGCGGGCGACCCGAGCGCAGGCGGCTTCATGACGGGCTTTTTCCCGATCATGATGTTCGGTCTGCCGGCCGCATGTTTGGCCATGCTGCACGAAGCGCCGAAGGAGCGCCGCGCGATGGTGGGCGGGCTGCTCTTTTCGATGGCGCTGACGTCGTTTTTGACCGGCGTGACCGAGCCGATCGAATTCAGCTTCATGTTCCTCGCGCCCGTGCTGTATGTGATTCACGCGTTGTTGACAGGGTTGTCGCTAGCGATCTGTCAGGCGCTGGGCATTCATCTCGGCTTTACGTTTTCGGCCGGCGCCATCGACTACGTGCTCAACTACGGCTTGTCGACGAAAGGCTGGCTTGCGCTCCCCGTGGGAGCAGTTTATGCCGTCGCCTACTATGGCCTGTTCCGGTTCTTTATCCGCAAGTTCAACATGGCGACGCCGGGCCGTGAGCCCGCCGCACTCGACGCGCAAGTCGAATCATATGCGGCCGGCGGCTATGTCGCGCCCACAGCCGGCGCGGCGGCGCCGCGTGCGATGCGTTACATTGCGGCGCTTGGCGGCGCGTCGAATCTGACGCTCGTCGATGCGTGCACGACGCGGTTGCGCTTGTCCGTGGTGGATGCCGAGAAAATTTCGGAACCGGCACTCAAGGCGATCGGCGCACGTGGCGTGCTCAAGCGCGATGCGCGCAACGTCCAGGTGGTGATTGGCCCCGAGGCTGACATGATCGCCGACGAAATTCGCGCCGCGATGGCGGGTGGATCGGCCGCGGTTGGCGTTGGCGGTGCTGCGTCGGCGCCATCCGGCTCTGCCACGGCCGACGGGGGCAGCGGCCCGCTCGATCCCGACCCGATGCGTTGGCTGGCGGTATTCGGAGGCGCGACGAACGTCGTTTCGCTCGACGCCGTGGCGGCGACGCGGCTACGCGTGGTCGTACGCGATCCGGCATCGGTCGATCGTCAGCGTCTTGCCTCGCTCGATGTCGCGTGGGTGTCGGCCGATACGTTCCACATCGTGTGCGGCCCGGCGGCAGCGCGCTACGCAACGCAACTGGCCATACGCCTGCCCCCCGCGGGCGGGCAGAACCCGCAGCCAGCTTGACGGCGGCCGCGAACGCTGTGCGGTTGGAAGAGGAAAGAAGAAGGAAGGCCGCCCGAGAAAGGGCGACCTAAGAGCGCTACCTAAGAGCGCTACCTAAGCGAGCCGCCGCACCCTTGACGGGGTGCGGCGGCGCATTACGCGTAAGCAGCCAGCGCGCTGCGCATCTTCTTCATTGCGCTGGCTTCGATCTGCCGAATGCGTTCGGCGGAAACGCCGAACTCGTCGGCGAGGTCGTGCAGCGTCGAGCCACCGGAGCCATCGTCGGCCACGTGCAGCCAGCGCGCCTCGATGATGCGGCGGCTGCGCGCATCGAGCGCCTCGAGCGCTTGCGCGATACCGTCCGTTTGCAGCTTATCGCGCTGGCGGGCGGCCAGCACAGCCGTCGGCTCGCTTTGCGCGTCGGCAAGATAGGCGATCGGCGCGTAGGATTCCTCTCCGTCTTCGACATGCCCCTCGAGCGCGATATCGCCGCCCGAAAGACGCGTTTCCATCTCCTTGACCTCTTCGCGCTTCACGTTCAACTCTTGCGCGAGGCCTTCCACTTCTTCCGGCGTAAACGCTTGCACGCCCTGCTTATGGCTGCGCAGATTGAAAAACAGCTTGCGCTGCGCTTTCGTTGTGGCGACCTTCACCATGCGCCAATTGCGCAGAATGTATTCGTGAATCTCGGCCTTGATCCAGTGAATGGCGTACGAGACCAGGCGCACGTTTTGCTCGGGGTCGAAGCGCTTGACCGCCTTCATCAGGCCAATGTTGCCTTCCTGGATCAGGTCGGCGTGCGGCAGGCCATAGCCAAGATAGTTGCGCGCAATGGAAACGACGAGACGCAAGTGCGAAAGCACGAGGCGACGAGCCGAGTCGAGATTGTTCTGCTCGCGGTATTCGGTGGCGAACTGGCGCTCTTCCGCAGCCGAGAGCATTGGAATACGGTTGACTGCCTGAATGTACGCGTCGATATTGCCGAGTTGGCCCGGCAGCATGGACGACGGCGCGAGCGTCAGAGCACCTGCCGAAGCGGCCTTGGCAGGCGCCTGGGCGAGTAGGCTCGGAAGGGTCATTGCATTGCTCACGTAGAAACTCCTCTGAATCAGATTACCGCTAGTCGCAAGTACGGCTTCACCGCGCGATATTAGCACTCCCGAGAGTTGAGTGCTAAATGTTGGAGTCGGTTGAATGCTCCAAGTTCCATTTTTGGCTATCGAAAAATTCAAACGATAGCCAATACTACGCCAAGACGTGGAACCTTGCAGGGCGAAACATCCCGCCATCGGTGGGCGAAGCTGTCGCTTCCCATTTTTTGAGATTCTGTTTTCCGTAACACGGTAGTGCTGGCAAATTCGCCTTATCTTAAGATGTGCGCGCGCCACAAACTGCCGACGAGCGGGGCGCAACGAGCCATTAAAGAGCAGAGCCCTTCGGAGTATGCGAATGAACAAAAAGAACCGGAACCGGCGTCATCCCTTTTCTGCTGCAGCCGCTTCCCTTTTGTCGGCCGGCGCGGTTGCCGCGGCCGCGACGGCCGCCACAACCGCTCATGCCGACACCTTTGGCGTGCAACTGGCAGGGGGCGTGGCCGATCACCACGTCAAAAAAGTCGATCTTGGGCTCGTCTGGGACCCGGGTATCAACTGGTGGGAGGTCGGCGGTTGGCACTTCTCGCTCGTCGGCGAAGCACACGTGGCTTATTGGCATACGAGCGAAGGCACGGCGCGCAATGATATCTACGAGGTCGGCATCTCGCCGATGGTCCGCTTCATCAAGAGCGCGGGCGCTATCCGGCCGTTTATCGAGGCAGGCGCCGGTGTGCGCGGCTTGTCTCACCCGACCATCAACAATGGCTATACGCTCTCGACGGCCTTCCAGTTCGCCGAGACGGTCGGCGTCGGCGCGCAATTCGGCGCCCGTCAGCAGTATCAAGCGGGCTTTCGGTTTCAACATGTGTCGAATGCCGGTATCAAAGAGCCGAATCCTGGTATAAATTTCAGCCAGCTGTATCTGCAATACAACTTCTGACGTGGATGTCCGCGCGGCATCTGGACGCATGGGGGCTGAGCAATGGCGGCACAGATGATCGAGGCGATTCGCGTGCTCGAGCGTGACCGGTTTCGTGCGATGGTCGACGGCGACGTTCCGCTGCTCGACGAATTGCTGTCCGAGAGCGTCACCTTCGTCCACACGAACGGCAAGCGCGAGACGAAGCAGCAGTTCATCGACGCCATTTCCGCCGGGCGCCGCCGTTATCGGCAGATCGAAGTGCAATCGCAAGACGTGCTGCCGGTGGGCAGCGAAACCTGTGTCGTCACGGGGCGCGCGCTGATCGAAATGGAGGCGAATAACGGCGCCTTGCTTTATCCGATCGCTTACACGGCCATTCAGGCGCAGGAATCCGGGCAGTGGCGTCTTGTGGCATGGCACGCGACGCGCTGCGCGATCGAATAACGCTCCCTCGCTCCAACGACGACGCACGCGTAGCGCGTAACACCTAGCTAGCAACGCAGCACGCCTGTCCGGCGCGCCGCTGCGCATCTTGCCCGCTTACGCGGCGCGTTGCCGGCTGTCGTCATCCCATTCGAATCGATTCACGGCGCTGATCAGCGCGTCGGCGGCGGCTGTCGCCGCATTTTCATGGATGCCGACGCCAAAGCGCAGCGGTGCCCCGCCGACGCGGCAACTGACGAACGCAGCCCATTCGTCACGCGCGGTGCGTGTCGTCTCGAAGGAACACACATCGATGGTGCAAGGGGCCACCGCGCTCAGCGCGCGTGCCAGTGCCGCGACGAGTGCTTCGCCGTCGCCGGCCGCTTCACCCTCGCCGATGCGGGCGATTTCCTGCCGGCCCCAGCGCAAGACGGCGGCATCGGTGCGCGCGAGCGGCCCGCGCACGCCCAGGTATTCGCTCGCGAACCGTTCGCAGAGCGCTTGCCCCGTCACTTCGGCCCCCGATTCGTCAGCCAACTGTTGCACCGCGTGGCTGAACTCGATTTGCAACCGGCGCGGCGGCGCAAAGCCGAGGCCGCGTTCGAGCAGAAAAGTGGAGCCGCCTTTGCCCGACTGGCTGTTGACCCGAATGACGGCGTCGTAGCTGCGGCCGAGATCGGCGGGGTCGATCGGCAGATAGGGCACTTCCCACGGTGTGCCGGCGCGCTGTTGCGCGAAGCCCTTGCGAATCGCGTCCTGATGCGAGCCCGAGAACGCGGTGAAGACCAGGTCGCCGGCATACGGGTGGCGCGGATGCACCGCAATCGCGTTGCACCGCTCGACGACACGCCGCACCGCATCGATATCGGAAAAGTCGAGGCCCGGGTCGATGCCTTGCGTATAGAGATTGAGCGCGAGCGTGACGAGATCGACATTGCCGGTGCGCTCGCCGTTGCCAAACAGACACCCTTCGATGCGATCGGCGCCTGCAAGCAGCGCCAGTTCGGCTGCAGCGACGGCCGTGCCGCGATCGTTATGGGGATGCACCGAAAGCACGATGCTGTCGCGATAGGCGAGATTGCCGTCCATCCATTCGATTTGGTCTGCAAACACGTTCGGCGTGGCGGCTTCAATGGTGGCCGGCAGATTGACGATCATTTTGTGCTCGCGCGTGGGGCGCCAGACTTGGGCCACGGCGTCGCAGACCTCGCGCGCGAACGCCAGCTCCGTCATGCTGAACGTCTCGGGCGAATACTCGTAAGTCCAGTGGGTGTCCGGCCGGCGCTCGGCTTGCTCCTTGATCAACCGCGTGCCTTCGACCGCCAGCGCCTTGACGTCGTCTTTCGATGCATTGAAGACGATGCGCCGAAACGACGGGCAGATGGCGTTGTAAAGATGGACGATCGCCCGCGGCACACCTTCAAGTGAGTCGAACGTGCGCGCGATCAGATCCTCGCGCGACTGGACGAGTACTTCGATCGTGACATCGTCGGGGATGCGTTTTTCGTCGATGAGCTTGCGTACGAAATCGAAATCGATCTGCGACGCGGACGGGAAGCCGACTTCGATTTCCTTGACGCCGATTTGTACGAGCATCTCGAAGAATTCGAGCTTTTGCGCGATGCTCATCGGGTCGATCAGGGCTTGATTGCCGTCGCGCAGGTCAGTGCTCATCCAGATCGGCGCGGATGCGATGGTCCTGTTCGGCCATTTTCGGGTGGCAAGACGAATGGGCTGAAACGGTCGGTACTTCTCAGCAGGGTTGCGGAGCATGGCGAACCTCGTTCGTTGGGTCGTCTGCGAAACGCGCGCAAGGCCAAGCGGCTGGCCGGCCGTGCGACGGCGCAAAGCGTCGGCGCTTTTCGCGATTCGTCCGAACGGTCTTCGGCCGAATGCTGACGACTACGGTTGGTAGAAGGAACTACGGTTTGGGTGAAACAGGAACTGCGGGGAACTGCACGAGGACCGCGCGAACAACACGCGGCGCTACGGCTGGCTTACGCTAGTCGTAGCGATAGAGGCCGCGCTAGTCGGCCGGAGGTAATTCGAAGGGTGTTCGGAAGGGAACGCATAGCGAGCACTGTATGTCAGTGTCCGGCGTGGTGTCAATGGGCAGCCATTGTCCAATGGCAAAGGAGTCTGGGCGAGGTGGCGTGATTCCAACGGCAAAGGAGTCTGAGCGGGAGTTTTAGGGGTCGATCATTGGGGGATGGTGATCGACATGAATACGACAAGGCTGGAGACGATCGGGCAAGTCCGAGAGTTCCTGGCAGGGATCTGCGACGTTGAGTTGCACGTCGTTCAGGACGAGGCTGAGCGGCGGCGGTTCGTGGAGCGCACGTTGCGTTGGTTCGGCTATTTTCGGCGGCCTCGCAGTGAGCGCGGGCTGCTGTTCGCCTATGTACAACGGGTCTCGGGCTACTCACGTGCTCACGTCATTCGGCTCATTGCGCAGTATCGTGAGGGCGGTACGCTCGAGCAGCGCGAGCGCGGCGCGCGCACTCAATTCCCACGTCGCTACACGGACGAGGATGTCGCACTGCTGGCCGAATTGGACAGCCTGCACGACACGCTCTCGGGGGCGGCCACGCGAGCGCTGGCGCAGCGTGCCTGGCGTGTCTATGGCGATGCGCGCTATGAACGTCTGGCGCAAATCTCGGTGTCGCATCTGTACAACCTGCGCGCAGGCCAGGCGTACCGTCAGCGGCATAATCCGGGGCGGGAGTTGCCCACCGCCGTGCCGGCCGTGGACAACTCCCGCTTTCCGATAGCGATACAGCGACTCCTGAACCCCACACCACCTATAGGTTCAGACTCCTCTCAGGATTGGAAAATACTTGGGCGGGGCACCGACGCGCTGCTGCTTGTCGTGCTTGCGGTGCTTGTAGATCACCGGGCCCCGCTACGCCACCTTATGCGCTGCGCACAGCACTTACGATCGCATCGACTTGCCGCGCCAGTGTCGGCGGCACGCTCGCGCGGCCGGCCAGCACGGCTTCGATCCACGCTGCCGTCGCCTCGGCCTCGCGCGATTCGGGCAACGCAACAGGCGCGGCGTCGGGCGACGCGCGCTCCGCCGCGACGAGCGTTTG
This sequence comes from Trinickia sp. LjRoot230, assembly GCF_964253315.1. Classification (NCBI taxonomy): domain Bacteria; kingdom Pseudomonadati; phylum Pseudomonadota; class Betaproteobacteria; order Burkholderiales; family Burkholderiaceae; genus Trinickia; species Trinickia sp. LjRoot230. The sequence goes on along the minus strand of NZ_CAXUQX020000001.1, from coordinate 3,808,244 downwards.
GGCCATGCCATCGTGCAGCCAGTCGATCTGCACCTGCCGGCGCGTATCGGCCACCGCCTCGCCTTCTGTGCCGCGCGCGAGTAGCGCCCCCCCGGCGGCCGCGGACGGATAGCCGGCGAACAGCTCGGCGAGGCTCTCGCGGTATTCCGGATGCGTGTAGTTCACGAGGCGCAGCCCCGCGGGCGAAAACGGCTGCATGATTTTCACGAGCGTATGTGTCGAGTTGCGCACGCCCATGATCCGGCGCAGTGCGAGCAGCCGTGCGAGCTTCGGTGCGAGCACCTCGATTGGCGCGAACGCAAGCTTGCGCTCGGCCAGCGCGGCTTCGATCTGCGCGTGCGTCGTGGCCGGCTCGATGCCGAGCACCGTGAAGATCTCCGCGCTCGTCACGCGGCCGGCATCGGCTGTGACGCCGTGTACGAGCGTGGGCACGCCTTCGCGGGCCAGCAGTAATGCAAGCAGCGGCACCAGATTCGGCTGCTTGCGGGCACCGTTGTAGCTCGGAATGGAGACGGGGCGATACGTACCAGCGGCCACCTTTACCAGCTCGAACGACGCATGCGCCGCCTCGAGCATGGCGGCCAGTTCCGCAGCCGTTTCGCCTTTGAGCCGGTAGGCGAGCAGCACCGCACCCAACTCGACGTCGGACACGCGGCCCTCGAGCATCGCGCTGTAGAGCGCACGCGTGTCCTCCGAGGACAGCGCGCGCGCGCCGTTTGGCCCGCGCCCGATTTCCTTGATGAAGCGAGCGCAGGCAAACGGGGCGGGCGAGGCAGCAGCGGATTCGGTCATAAAATCGAGCGTCAACGGGTGGGCTGCCCGGCAAGGGCGGTCAAACGTTACTGAGTACCCCATTCGGCAGTATCTGGCAAGCCGCGCTGGAGGGCGTCGCCACCCGCCCCGCGTTAAACTCGTGACTTTTATTTCGCATGGGCGGCAGCGGCCGGCTATCGCTATATATTGAGGAGAACGGGATGGACTACGTATTTGCTCCGGCACCTCCGGTCACCGTGCCGATCGCCGAACCCGCAACGGCCGCCGTCAGCCGGCGTTTTCCGGTGCACCGGATCTACTGCGTCGGGCGGAACTACGAAGCCCATGCGCGCGAGATGGGGCACGACCCGGATCGCGAGCCCCCATTTTTCTTTGCCAAGCCCGCTGACGCCGTGCTGAACGTCACCACAGGCGCGACCGGCGAGTTTCCGTATCCGGCGCGTTCGAGCAACGTTCACTACGAAATGGAGCTCGTTGTCGCCATCGGCAAGGGCGGACGGGACATCTCGGCGGCGCTCGCGCTCGAGCACGTTTATGGCTACGCGCTTGGCCTCGACATGACGCGGCGCGATTTACAGGCGGAAGCGAAAAAGCTCGGCCGGCCGTGGGAAACCGCGAAGGGCTTCGATCATTCGGCGCCGCTCGGCCCGATTCACCCGGTCGCCCAAGCGGGCCACATCGAGCATGGCGCCATCTGGCTCAACGTCAATGAGGTCGAAAAGCAGCGTTCCGACGTCTCGCAATTGATCTGGTCGATACCGGAGACCATCGCGTTCTTGTCGACGTTTTTCGAGCTGCAGCCCGGCGATTTGATTTTTACGGGCACCCCTGAGGGCGTGGGCGCGGTAGCACGCGGCGACTTGATGACGGGCGGCATCGACGGCCTAGGTCAATTCAGCGTGCGCGTGGTGTAAGACCTTTAAAGGAGGCTCGATGAAGCTCTACAGCTACTTTCGCAGCTCGGCGGCGTACCGCGTGCGCATCGCGCTCAATCTGAAGAACCTGCCGTACGAGTACGTGCCCGTGCATCTATTGCGCGCGGGCGGTGAGCAGCTCGCACCCGAGTACCGCAAGTTGAATCCCGACGCGCTCGTACCGACACTCGTCGATGGCGAGACGGTGCTTCAGCAATCGCTTGCGATCATCGAGTACCTCGAAGAAACGCATCCCAGCCCGCCGCTTTTGCCGCCCGCGAGCGCCGATCGTGCATACGTGCGAGCCGTCGCATTGCAGGTCGCTTGCGAGATCCACCCGCTCGATAATCTGCGCGTGCTCAGGTATCTCGTGCACGAACTCGGTGTGACCGAGGATGCGAAAAACGGCTGGTACCGCCATTGGATCGAGAACGGCCTTACGTCGCTCGAGACGCGGCTTGCGGCGGACCGTCGCACGGGCATGTTCGTCTTTGGCGATGAACCGACGCTAGCCGATGCATGCCTCGTGCCGCAGATGTTCAACGCCCAGCGCTTTCGCATCGACACCGCGCGTTATCCGACGCTGCAGCGCATCTACGATCAGGCAAGTCAACTTGACGCGTTTGCGCGCGCTGCCCCCGACGCGCAGCCCGACGCCGAACCATGACGATGACGGCGCGCGACGCGACGGGTGCTATCAGCGCCCCAGGGCGCGGGCTTAGCCGAGCAGCGCGTCGGCGAATTCCTCGGCGTCGAATGGCTGAAGATCTTCGACCTTCTCGCCTATGCCGATGAAATAGACGGGCACGGGCCGCTGCCGTGCGATGGCGGCCAGAATGCCGCCCTTAGCTGTGCCGTCGAGCTTGGTGACGATCAACCCAGTCAGCGTCAGCGCATCGTCGAACGCCTTCACCTGGGCGAGCGCGTTTTGGCCCGTGTTGGCATCGATCACGAGCAGCACCTCGTGCGGTGCGCCGTCCATCGCCTTGCCGACGACGCGTTTGACTTTGCGCAACTCTTCCATCAAATGCAGTTGCGTCGGCAGCCGGCCGGCCGTATCGGCCATCACGACATCGATCTTGCGTGCGCGTGCCGCACTGACCGCGTCGAAGATGACGGCGGCCGGGTCGCCGCTTTCCTGCGCGACGACGGTCACGTTGTTGCGCTCGCCCCAAATGGCGAGCTGCTCGCGTGCGGCGGCGCGGAACGTGTCGCCGGCGGCTAGCAGGACCGACTGCTTGAACTGCTGCAAGTGTTTCGCGAGCTTGCCGATGCTCGTGGTCTTGCCGGCGCCGTTGACGCCCGCGATCATCATGACCATCGGCTGAGCACGTCCGAGCACGAGCGATTTTTGCAGCGGCGCAAGCAACTCGACAAGCAGCGTGCGCAGCGCGGTTTTCACTTGTTGGGCCTCGGTGAGGCGTTCGGCGCGGACTTTGTCGCGCAGCGCGCCGAGCAGATATTCGGTCGCCTCGACACCGGCGTCGGACATCAGAAGCGCAGTTTCAAGTTCTTCGTAAAGCGCCTCGTCGAGCTTCGCGCCAACGAAAATGCCGGTCAGGCCCGCGCTGGTCTTCGACAGGCCCGACCTGAGACGGGCCAGCCACGATTGCTTGGCGGCCGGCTCAGGAGCCGGCGGCGGCACGATTTCGACGACCTCGATGGGGGTATCGGCTGTGGGCTCGTCAGCCGATGGCATGGGCGGCTCCGCGGCCGACTTGGTCTGCGGTGTGTCTGGCGCCTCCGGTGCCTCTATTGCCTGTGGCTCAGGCACACGTGAGGATGGCTCGTCGGCCGGTGCAGCCGGTTGCTCGGCCGTTTCAGGCGTATCGGGCGTATCGGGCGTATCGGGCGTATCGGGCGTTTTGGCGCCTTTGAAGCGTTTGAAAAAACTGAACATGATATGGGCGGTGGGTATGGCACGGCGGCCCGTAGCGGCATTCGCTCGCAGGACGAAGCGCAGGTTCGGCGCTTTGCGCGGCACGAAGCACGGGAAGCCGGCCATTTTATCAGGGCTTGTCGGTGCCGCGACGGATAGCCCACGGGGCGGGGCGCGCCAGTGCATGCTGTGGTAACGTGGGCCGTCCGTGGTGCGCTGCCATGACATCGGCGCGCGCACCGTGTTTTTCCGCTTCCCTTAGTTGATTCGATTTTCCGCATGCCTCGTTCCTCATCTCATTCGCGCGCCGGCGCGGCCTCTGCCGGCCGCGGCGAGCCGCATACCGTGCGCATCATCGGGGGTGACTGGAAGCGCACGCCGCTGCCTGTGCTCGAACTCGATGGCCTGCGCCCCACGCCTGATCGCGTGCGCGAAACACTTTTTAACTGGCTCGGCCAGCGTCTGGATGGCCAACGTTGCCTGGACCTTTTCGCCGGCAGCGGCGCACTGGGCTTCGAGGCCGCGTCGCGCGGCGCCGCGCGGGTAGTCATGGTCGAGCGCAACGCGCGTGCGGCCCGGCAACTGCGCGAGAATCAGGCGCGGCTCGCGGCCCGGGCGATCGAAATTGCCGAGGCCGATGGTTTGCGCCTGGCCGCGAGCCTCGCGCCCGGCTCGTTCGACGTCGTTTTTCTGGACCCGCCTTTCGACGAGGAAATACTGCCGCGCGCGCTGGCGCTCGCGATGCCGCTCGTCGCGGCCAACGGCTGGCTTTACGTGGAATCGGGTGCGCCGCTCGATGACGAAAGCGCGGCGCTCGCCGGCTGGTCGATCGCGAGGCACGGCAAGGCCGGCGCGGTCCATTATCATTTGCTGCAGCGCGAAAATGATGAATAATGCGCGTTTCGAAAGTGGCGTCGGGCAGCAGCTACGCCCGGGGCGCATCCCCAACGGGTTCCCGAACGGGTTTCCGAACGGAATGATGAGAGGGAGATGTCCATGGTAGTTGCCGTGTACCCGGGTACGTTCGATCCGCTCACGCGGGGTCATGAGGATCTCGTGCGTCGCGCGTCGAGCATCTTCGACACCCTCGTCGTCGGCGTCGCCGACAGTCGTAACAAGAAACCATTCTTCGCGCTGCAAGAGCGTCTCGACATCGCCCAGGAAGTGTTGGGCCATTACTCGAACGTGCAGGTGATGAGCTTCAAAGGGTTGCTCAAAGACTTCGTGCGCGTGAACAACGCCCGCGTGATCGTGCGGGGCTTGCGCGCTGTATCGGACTTCGAGTACGAATTTCAAATGGCCGGGATGAACCGCTATTTGCTGCCCGATGTCGAGACGATGTTCATGACGCCGTCGGACCAGTACCAGTTCATCTCGGGCACGATCGTGCGCGAAATCGCGCAGTTGGGCGGCGACGTGAGCAAGTTCGTCTTTCCCTCGGTCGAAAAATGGCTGAAGGAAAAAGTCGCCGAAATGCCGTCGAACTCAGGGGCGCTCTAACGGACCCTAACGCGCGCCGCGGGGGCCAGCCGTTCGCTCAGGCGGCAACCGGCAGCGCGGGTTGGAGCATATCGCCGGCGCCTGCGAGTACCTTGCGCATCGTCTGCGCACCGTTTGTCCAGTGCGTTTCGATCTGCGGCCATGAGAAGTCGAAGGTCTTGTAATAGTCGTCGCACGGCTTGTCGTCGTAGACGACATCGAGCACGCGCAGCGAAGGTGCCTGCAGCGCGGCAACGGCTTGGCTGTACGCCTGCGTTTTACGCGCGGTCGCCGGCAGCGTTTCGAGTAGCTCGGCCAGCGATCGCTGTGTACGAGCGGCAGCCTCGAGTGCGGCGCGCACCGGCTTCGTGCGGCTCGTGTACTGAAGGTCCTGCATGACGGAAGCCACGCCGGCCGAATCGACAGGCACCGTGCCGGGGGCTTGCCACAGATCGACTGCGATGGCGAGCATCGGCGCCGCGGGCGGATCGAACATCAGGCACTCGAGCGGCGTATTTGAAATCAGGCCGGCATCCCAATAGTGTTTCCCGTCGATTTCGATCGGCGCAAAGCCGGGCGGCAGCGCGCAGCTCGCGATGATGTGCTCGGGCGTAATGCGCGTGTGCTTATTGTCGAAATAAACGCACTCTCCGCTGCGCACCTCGACGACGCCAAGGGATACACGCATCGAACGGCCGTCGTTGATGCGATCGAAATCCACAAAGCGTTCGAGCGTCTCGCGCAACGGGGAGACGTCGTACCAGCATTCGAATTCCGATCCGTAGTAGCGCTGCATGAAGGGCGGCACGAGCTTCGGCTTGAAAAAGCCGGCGCGTCCGCGCACGAAGGTGCTCCACGCGCGCACGGCGGGCGGGTACGGCAACGCGGGCTGACTGATCGTTTCCCAGAATGCGCGCAGCCGTTCGAGCCGCCGCTCGGGGGCGTTGCCGGCGAGAACGGCCGCATTCAACGCGCCGCTGGAAATGCCGACGATCCACTCCGGCTCGATGGCGGCCTCGCGAAGCGTCTGATAGACGCCGCACTGAAAGCTGGCTAGCGCACCGCCGCCTTGCATCAGCAAGGCAATTCGGGGTTGCACATCGGTGTGTGCGTTGGGGTATCGAGCGGATCGAGGCATGATCGTGACGGGTGGATTTGAGATACGTCACTGTGCCCGACCCGCCGAGGCGACCGTAACCTGAAAATTCGCGGATTGCGGGATGCGTTTCATGTCGACATAACGCATTGGTTTTGTCTTGAGAGCTTACCGGGCGAGGTTAAAATCGTTAATTCAAATAGCTTCCGCCCCCGTAACCATCAGGCATTAATGATGAAAACCGAGCAGCGCGACCACGCCCCAGAACTGACCGACGCACAACGTCTCGAGTTGCTCGTGATCAGCGTGACGGACTACGCGATCTGCATGCTCGACCCCCGGGGCCATGTCGTCAGCTGGAATGCCGACTCGCAAAGGTTCACGGGCGATACGGCCTCGGAGATCGCCGGAAAGCACTTTTCGATGTTCTACACAGATGAAGATCGGGCGAGCGGGCTTCCCGACAGCGCGCTGCGTGCAGCGCTCGACGAGGGCAAATTCGAGGGCGAGGCGTGGCATGTGCGTAAGGACGGCACCCGCTTCTGGGCGTCCGTGGTGATCGACCCGGTTCGTACTGCGTCTGGAGAACTGATCGGGTTTGCGAAAATTACGCGTGATATCTCTGCGCGCAAGGCGGCCGAGCAAGCGCTACGTAGCAGCGAAGAACAGTTTCGCATTCTCGTTCAGGGCGTGACGGACTACGCGATCTACATGCTTTCGCCATCGGGTGTGGTGACCAGTTGGAACGCCGGCGCAAGGCGGATCAAAGGCTATGAGCGCGGTGAGATCGTGGGCCAGCACTTCAGTCGTTTTTACACCGAGGAAGATATCGCGAGCGGTATCCCCGCGCAGATTCTGGCCACTGCGGCCCGCGAGGGCCGGGCCGAGCGGGAGGGCTGGCGGGTGCGCAAAGACGGGAGCCGTTTCTGGGCTCACGTCGTGGTGGATGCGATCCGTGACGAAGCGGGTGCGCTGATCGGATTTGCGAAAGTCACCCGAGACATCACGGAGCGCAAGGAAGCGGCTGAGGCGCTGGATCGCGCCAACGCCGCGCTCGTTCACTCGCAGAAAATGGAAGCCGTCGGACAGCTTACCGGGGGTGTCGCGCACGACTTCAACAATTTGCTATCAGTCATATCGAATGGTTTGCAAGTATTGAGCGCCCAGTCGCAAACGCATTTCGACGCGAAAATGCTGGACATGATGCGGCGTGCCGTTGACCGCGGCGCGTCGCTCGTCCAACAACTGCTCGCGTTTGCCCGGCAGCAACCGCTCAAAAACGAGAGGCACGACCTTAATGCGGTGATCCGCGCGTTTGAACCGATGCTCCGCCGTGCGGGAATCGGTTCGATCCAGCTCGAGGTCGCGCTGGACTCGAAGCAGCCGACGGTGCTGTTGGATATCGCGCGATTTGAGGCGGCGCTGCTGAATCTGGTCGTCAACGCGCGCGACGCGATGCCCGATGGCGGAAAGATTGTCATCCGTACCGAGGACGTTGAGCTTGGAGGGCGCGATGCCGGTACGCTCGCGGCCGGCCCCTATACCAGGGTGTCAGTGACGGACTCGGGAATGGGTATGTCAGCGGCGGTCGCTTCGCGGGCATTGGAACCGTTCTTTACCACCAAGGAGCCGGGTAAGGGCACAGGCCTCGGGCTGAGCCAAGTCTACGGATTCATCACCCAGTCAGGTGGGGACGTACGCATCAAAAGCGTCAAAGGCGAGGGCACGACGATCTACCTTTATTTGCCGCGGGTGGCGGGCGATGCCGAATCGTGACGTGAGTGATGTTGCAAGGGCGCTGCGCTCCCGATGATTGCGAAAAAGCTATAATCTATTGTTTTTTCTAGCAAAGTTGGTGGCGGTATGGCCTTGATGATTACCGATGAATGCATCAATTGCGACGTCTGCGAGCCCGAGTGCCCGAACGACGCGATTTCGATGGGGCCGGAGATTTATGTAATCGACCCATCGAAATGCACGGAATGTGTCGGCCATTTCGACGAGCCGCAGTGTCAGCAGGTTTGCCCTGTCGAGTGCATTCCGCGTGACCCGCAGCACGCTGAAAACGGCGAGCAGCTGCTCGTGAAATACCGCTTGCTGCAAGCGGCGAAGCGCTGCTGAGCGTACCCTATGCGCTGCGATGCAACTGCATCATCGCGCGCTCCAACTCCCCTTTGACGGCATGCGGCATCACAGCCAGCGCGCGCTCCACCGCCGCATCGATCACCTGCTGTTCGTCCTTGCGCGGCGGCTTTAACACATAGTTCGCCACATCGGGCTTCGCTCCCGCCCGTGCAGCGTCGGGAATCACGTCGCGCGGATGGCCGATGCCGATGCGCAGCCGCCAATACTGCTGCGACGAAAGATGTGCCGAAATATCCTTGAGCCCATTGTGCCCGCCGCTGCCGCCGCCGAGCTTGAGCTTGACGGTACCGGGCGGCAGATCGAGTTCGTCGTGCGCGACGAGAATCTGATCAGGCAGAATCTTGAAGAAATGGGCGAGTGCGACGACTGACTGGCCCGAGCGGTTCATATACGCCTGCGGCTCCAGCAGATGCACTTCCTCGCCGAAGAGCCGGGCTTTCGCGTACAAGCCATGAAAGCGGCGCTCATCGCGCAACGTCGTGCCTGCGTCACGCGCAAGCTGGTCGACAAGCCAGAAACCGGCATTGTGGCGCGTCGCAGTATATTCGGCGCCCGGGTTACCGAGCCCGACGATCAGTTTGATCATGGTTCGTATTAGCCTTCAGCCTCTATCCATCAGCCGAACATCAGCCGAAAAAAAACCCGCCGGGCAAGCCGCGGCGGGTGACGTCGTCCGTCCCGGAGAACGGATCGAGAGGATATCGGTCGACGAAATCCTTAAGCGGCGGGCGTTTCGCCTTCTGCGGCAGCTTCGCTCGAGACGGCGCCGGCCGGTATCGTCGCGGACGCGATGACCGGGTTTTCGGCCGCAACGTGCGCGACGAGTGCGACGCCCTTCGGCAGCGGAATGTCCTTCGCGTGCAGCGATTGACCGGCTTCGATCACGGCCAGATCGAGTTCGACGAACTCGGGCAGGTCGCCCGGCAGACATTCGATTTCGATTTCCGTCACGACGTGCGAGATGACCGCACCGCCCAGCTTCACCGCCGGGTTCGTTTCCTGATTCATGAAGTGCAGCGGCACCTTCGTGTGCAGCTTCTTTTTCGCGTCGACGCGCTGAAAGTCCACGTGCAGCACGATCTGGCGGAACGGGTGATATTGCACGTCGCGCAGCAAGACCTGCTGCGTGTTGCCGGCCACTTCAAGTTCCAGGATGGACGAGTGGAAAACTTCCTTCTTCAACGCATGCCACAAGGCATTGTGATCGAGTTCGACCAATTGCGGTTCCGCACCAGCGCCATACACGATTCCGGGCGTCTTGCCGGTATTGCGCAGGCGGCGGCTCGCACCCGTACCTTGCTTGTTGCGCTCGAAAGCGACGACTTTCATGTTCAATCTCCATAACTGCCCGCGACCAGGCAGCGAAACGGGGCTTTCACGCGCTTATCGCGCATCGGCCCCATGATGAAAGGCGCGTTCGGATATCGAACCCGCCCATTAAGCCGAAGGCGCCGCATCGCGCAGCGCCTTCGGTGAATCTTCATTGCCCCGCCGCATGCCAGCGACGTGACGTTCAGCTTTCCGCGAACAGCGACATCACCGAATCGCCGCGACGAATGCGAGAGAACGTTTCGGCCAGCAAGCCCGCGCACGACAGCGAGCGGATGGCCTTGCAGCCGCGCGCTTCATCGCTCAAGGGGATCGTGTCGGTCACGACGAGTTCGTCGAGATCGGAACTCGAAATGCGCTCGCCGGCGCCCCCCGAGAGCACCGGGTGCGTTGCATAAGCGACGACTTGCTTCGCGCCGCGCGCTTTGAGTACTTGCGCCGCTTTGCAGAGCGTGCCGGCGGTATCGACCATGTCGTCCATGATCACGCAGGTCCGGCCTTCCACCTCACCGATGATGTTCATCACCTCGGCCACGTTCGCCTTGGGGCGCCGTTTATCGATAATGGCCAAATCGCAATTGAGCTGCTTCGCGAGCGCCCGCGCCCGGACCACGCCGCCGACGTCGGGCGACACGACGAGCAGGTCCTCGTAGTTCTGCTTGCGCAGATCCCCGAGCAGCACGGGTGTCGCGTAAATGTTGTCGACCGGGATATCGAAGAAGCCTTGAATCTGGTCCGCGTGCAGATCCATCGTGATGATCCGCTCGACGCCCGCGATTTCTAACATGTTCGCTACGACCTTCGCCGAAATCGCGACGCGCGCCGAACGCGGCCGGCGATCCTGACGGGCATAGCCGAAGTACGGAATGGCGGCGGTGATCCGGCCAGCCGAGGCGCGCTTGAGCGCATCGACCATGATCATCAATTCCATCAGGTTGTCGTTCGCCGGCGCGCAGGTCGATTGAAGGACGAAGACGTCCTTGCCACGCACGTTTTCCTGAATCTCAACTTGGATTTCGCCGTCGGAGAAACGGCTGACCATTGCTTTGCCGAGGGGGATGCCGAGGATTTTGACAACTTCCTGCGCAAGGGCCGGATTAGCGTTGCCAGTAAATACCATCAGGCCGTCATGGCTGCTCATCATGCACCTGCTGCTGGAGGCGGGGACTGCGGGAATTTTTTTGGCAGGGGAGGAAGGACTCGAACCCTCGCATGCCGGAATCAAAATCCGGTGCCTTGACCAACTTGGCGACTCCCCTACACTAACTTTGTGCGCCGCCGGACTTCTCGGGAACTGCCCGGCGATGCGAAACCTTTTATGACGCGCTTTATGACGCTAAGGCGTGGAGCGGATGGGTATCCAGACTCCTTGCCACGGCGCTCGTCCAACCGCTTGCTCCGTCGCTCTTTCCATCTTCAAGCAGTTTGGCACGCAGCTTGACTTCCGCGGCTTCTGCTTCGGCGATGCTGCCGAACACTGCGAATACGCTCGACCCCGATCCCGTCATACGCGCCGGTGCAATGCTCTCGAACGACCTCAGCACCTGCGCGACTTCCGCGTATTTTCCCATGACAACGGATTGCATATCATTGCGGCCGAAGCTATCTGGCCACCTTGCGCTGCAACTTTGCTGAGCAAGAAAGTCCGTAATTGTGACCATTTCGGAGTCACGTGTCAACGACTTGTCCGAAAAAATCTCAGCGGTCGGGACATGCGCTTTCGGCGTGACGACAAGAAAACACCGCTCGGGCAACGCGACCGGCTGCAGCGCCTCGCCGACACCTTGTGCGAACGCGTTTCGCCCGAAGATGAAGAAGGGGACATCGGCGCCAAGCTGCAGCCCAAGCATCTGCAGCGTCTCGCGCGGCAGGTCGAGCTGCCAGAGCCGGTTCAGCGCAAGCAGCGTCGTCGCCGCGTCCGAGCTGCCGCCGCCGAGGCCCGCGCCCATCGGCAAGCGTTTGTCGATCTCGATGTCGACGCCGAAGCCCGTACCCGTGTGCGACTTGAGCAACGCGGCGGCCCGCACGACAAGGTCGCTCGCCGCGGGCACGCCGGGCACCGCGGTCTTGCGGCGTACCTCGCCGTCGCGACGCAACGTGAAATGCAGCAGGTCGCCCCAATCGATCAGCTGAAATACCGTCTGTAGCGTGTGATAGCCGTCCGGGCGGCGCCCCGTGATATGCAGGAAAAGATTGAGCTTGGCGGGAGCGGGGCAGTTCCGCAGCGATTCGGTCGTTTCGATCATGCTAGGTGTGGCGCAAACGCGCGCTTATCGATCCAGGACGAGCTTGATGTCGAGCCGCGGTTCGCTGCGCGTCAGATCCACCCGTTTGACGCCCGTCTCGGGTGCCTCGGCGTAGCTGACGTATTGAATCGTCCAGCCGTCCTGGTCGATTTCCTTCAAGCGCGACGGATTTTGCGGGTCGGCAATCGTCTTCGCATGCGAGCTCGGTGCGGGCGACGGCTGCAGCCAATAGCGCAGACCCTCGACCGGCAGCGCAAAGCCGAGCGCATTTTGCATCAGCGTGCCGACGTTATTGGCAACAAGCGGCTGACGGTTCGGCAATTCGAGTGTGGCCGCGGCCGGCGACGATGTCACGATCGCCAGCGTCTGGCCGAGCGGGTTCCGAAGAGCAAGCGTGACGGTGTCGCCTTGTTCTTGCCAGTCGAAGTTACCGTAAGCGTTGCGCGGCTTAGCCGCCGCATCAGCGTAGCTCACCGAGAATCGCCCGTGATAGGCGCGGTTCGTCTGGGTCGATAACGCAGTCGCTGCGTTCGAGGTAGAAGGCCCGCGCGTCGGCGCCACGGAGCAGCCGGCGAGGGTGGCAGCAGCGGCAACGGCAAGCGCCGTCGCGAGCGCGGACATCGTCGCGCGTGCGCGTCGCGGCGTGGGAAAGTACCGAAATGGCATCAGAGATCGTTGGTGTTGACCTGAAAACGTTTGAGCGTTTTCACGAGCGTGTCGTTATCGGGTTCGAGCTTGCGCGCGTTGCGCCAAGCGGCGAGGGCGTTCGATTGATCGCCGTTTTTCCACAGCACTTCGCCCAGATGCGCGCCGATCTCCGCATTCGGCTGCAAGTCATAAGCCTTGCGCAGAATCTTGGCGGCGTCTGTCGTATCGCCGCGGCGATACTTGACCCAGCCTAGGCTGTCCATGATGAAGGCGTCACTCGGCGCCAGTGACGACGCTTTTTCGAGCAGCTTTTCCGCCTCGTCGAGATGCTGATTGCGATCGGCAAGCGAGTAGCCGAGCGCATTGTAGGCTTGCGCGTTATCGGGCTGCGCCTTGATCAGCGCGCGCAACTTTTGCTCCATCGCATCGTAATGGCCGTTCTTTTCGGCGGCCATCGCGTAGTCGTAGAGAATCTCCGGGTCGTCCGGAAACATCTGGTCGGCTTCTCGAAGACGTGTTTCCGCTTCGCCGTAGCGTTTGGCGTCGAAGAGAATCGCCGCATCGGTGCGCGCGATCAGCGCTTGCGCGCGCGGATCAGGGCTTTGTAAATCGGCCAGCAGCTTGCGCGCCTCGTCGGTCTTGCCGTTTTTCGCAAGCAGTTGCGCCCGCGTCACGCGCGCGGAAATATAGCGCGGGCTGTCGGGTTGCACCTTGTCGAGCCACTTTTCGGCCAGCGCTTCGTTTTTCTGCTCGACCGCGAGTTGGGCAAGAAAAATATAAGCCTGACCCGCGTCTGCGCCCGGCGTCTTTTCGGTTAGCTCGGCGTATTGCTTCAGGTATTTCTGTGCGGCGTCGTATTGTTTTTGCTGGATTTTGATCAGGCCGAGCGCCATCAGCGGCGTCGGATCTTTCGAATCGAGGCTGTGCATGGCCTCGAACTGCTTTTGCGCATCGTCGATGCGCTCGGCCGACAGGTAAAGCTGGGCCAGCGCGAGCCGCGCATCGTGCGATTTCGGGTTCTGCTTGACGACCGATTCGAACGAGGCAATCGCCTCGTTGCGGGCATCGGGGCCCATCTGGGCGAGCCCGAGGGCAGCCGGCAGGTAATCGGGTTTCAGCTTGAGCGCACGCCCGAATGACGCGCGCGCGCCCGGCTGGTCGTCGGCAAGCAATTGCTGGCGGCCGAGCGCAACCTGCGCTTCGGGGCGCTGCAGATCGTTTTTCAGCAGATTTTGCAGCACGTGCAGGCCACCGACTCGGTTCGGCCCGCGCGCCAGCAGCGCCTGCAGCGCGAGAATCGAGTTGCCGCGCTCTTCGGCCGGTACCTTGGCCAGTTCGGCGGCAAGCATCGGCTCGGCATCGTCTGGCTTGCCCGAGAGCACGAGCAGCGAGGCATCGAGCTGCGCGGCACGTTCCGAGTTGGGCGCATACTGCCGCCACAACTGCGCCGCCGCAAGCGCATCAGCCGGGCTTTGCGCGGCGATGGCGATCTCGGCCGCACGCTGCGCCATGCGCGGATCGTGCGTGTCGCGCGCGAGCGCAAGGTAGGTTTGATAGGCTGGCGCCGGCTGATCGCGCTGCAACGCGATTTCGGCTGCGAGCACTTGAAAAACGATCTGACTCGACAGTGCGACGGAGGGCAGGCCTTTCGTCTCGTCCGGCAACGAAGACGAGAAAAGGTCTGTGCTGGCCGAAGCGGCATCGTCCGAAGGTGCCGGATTTTGCGCAAAAGCGGGATAAGCCACAAGGGCAAGGGCACAAACGGCGCAACGGGCCGCACCGACGATTCGGCCGATGGGCGCGCTGTTTCGGGCCGGGCGCACGCCGTCTTTGCGCGTCGAGGGCAGCTTTAAGGACAAAATCATGGAAATCCGTTCGAGGGTTTCGGTCGATTGTAACGCGCTCGCTACAATACACGCAGATTCGACCATGCAAGTTACACACCCATTTCGAGCGATTCCCCGCCATTAGACATGCCTGAGCTGCCAGAAGTCGAAGTCACCCGCCGCGGCATCGAGCCCCTCGTGCGCGGGCGCCGCGTCGAGCGGGTCGACGTGCGCACGGGCGCGTTGCGCTGGCCTGTGCCGCCCGAACTCGCGAAGACGCTCGCCCGGCAGCAGGTTCGCGAGGTGGCGAGGCGCGGCAAATATCTGCTTTTCGAGACTGAAGCAGGTTGGTTCATCGTCCATCTCGGCATGACGGGTACGCTGCGCGTGCTGCGGCGCGCAGGGCTCGCAGCGCCTGCCAGGCACGACCACATCGATTGGATTTTCGACGAATTCGTGCTGCGGTATCGCGATCCGCGTCGCTTTGGCGCCGTGCTCTGGCATCCGCGTGCGGCGGGCGATATCAACGCGCATCCGTTGCTTGCGAGCCTCGGCGTCGAGCCGTTCTCGGCCGAATTTTCGGGCGCGCTGCTGCATCGTCGTACACGCGGGCGCAAGGTGTCGATCAAGCAGGCGCTGCTTGCCGGCGACATCGTGGTCGGCGTGGGCAATATCTACGCGTCCGAAAGCCTCTTTCGCGCCGGCATCAGGCCGACCACGGCGGCCGGGCGTCTTTCGGCCGTGCGCTGCGAGCGGCTTGCCGAGGCGGTGCGTGCCACACTCGCGGCGGCGATCGAACGCGGGGGCACCACGCTCAGGGACTTCGTCGGCAGCAACGGCGAAAGCGGCTACTTCCAGCTCGATTGCTTTGCTTACGACCGCGCGGGGCAACCCTGCCGCGTCTGCGGCACGCCGATTCGACACCTCGTGCAGGGCCAGCGCTCCACTTATTTCTGCGCGCGTTGTCAGCGCTAACCGCTTCTTTTTATGTCCGACATCTCGATCGTCCCGCTCCCCGGTAATGTGCTGCCGCAATCCACGCTGCAATCGATCTTCGCCGAGCGTCTGATTGCCTGGCAGCGCCAGCATGGACGGCACGACCTGCCCTGGCAGAACACGCGGGACCCGTACCGCATCTGGCTCTCCGAGATCATGCTGCAGCAGACGCAGGTCACGACAGTGATTCCGTATTATGCGAAGTTCCTGGCGTGCTTTCCCGATGTCGCCGCACTCGCGGCAGCCCCGATAGACGAAGTCATGGCGCTATGGGCGGGGCTCGGCTACTACTCTCGAGCGCGCAATTTGCACCGATGCGCGCAGGCCGTCGTCGAGCAGCACGATGGCCTATTTCCGGCCTCGCCTGAAGCGCTCGCGGAACTGCCCGGCATCGGCCGGTCGACGGCCGCGGCGATCGCGTCGTTCGCCTACGGCTCGCGAGCGACGATCCTCGATGGCAACGTGAAGCGTGTGCTCGCGCGCGTATTCGGCATCGACGGCTTTCCTGGCGAAAAGCGCGTCGAAAGCGCAATGTGGGCGTTGGCCGAGACGCTCGTGCCCGCAGGCGCGAGCGATGCCGATGTGAGCGCCTACACTCAGGGCCTGATGGATTTGGGTGCGACATTGTGCGTGCGCGGCAAACCCGACTGCGGGCGGTGCCCGTTCGGCGACGAGTGCATCGCAAATGCGACGGGGCGTCAGCGCGAGCTGCCTACCGCGCGCCCGAAAAAAACGATTCCGACGCGCCGCACATGGATGCTGGTGCTGCGCGACGCCGATGGCTTGGCGGTGCTGCTCGAGCGGCGCCCGCCGGCTGGCATCTGGGGCGGCCTGTGGAGCTTGCCCGAAGCGGCGGACGAAGCAACGCTGGCCGCGCGTGCCAGCGCGCTCGGTGCGGCCGGCACGCCGCAGCGGCTGGCGCCGCTCACGCACGCGTTCACGCACTTCAAGCTCGACATCGAACCGCGCCTCGCCGCGCTCGATATCGGTGGGCGGCCAACATGCAGCGAGGCGCGCGACGAGGGCAATGCGTGGGTGCCGCTCGAAGCAATCGATTCGTACGGTTTGCCAGCGCCGGTGCGCAAGCTGCTTACCGCACTGAAAGGCTCGTTGCTCTAAAGCAGCCGATGCTGCTGCATGTAGTGATGAACGCAGTCGATACGCGCGCCGGCGTCATTGAGCTCCATCAGCCTTTGACGTGCTCGCAGCGGGATTTGCAGCACTTCGGAAAGACGATTGGAAACCCAGCTCGGGTCGCCGAGTTGCAGCGGCTGCGCGAACGGAATGCTCTCGGGATCTCGCTCGCGGATCGTTTCGATGATGCGCTCGAGCACCTCTGCACACGCACCGAATTTGGCGAGCGCGTCGCTGCCTTCGAGCGGGATATCGGCGGGCAGCGGCTCGGCCATGCCGACCAACAGGCCGCTCGGCTCGGCGCGATGGGAAAGCAGCCGAAAGCGCTGCGTGCCGCGGGCGCGCACGAGCAGCATGCCGAATTCATCGACATCGCACTGTTCGATTTGCGCAAGACAGCCGATTGGCTCGGGGACGGCCTGCTCATCACCTTGCGCCACTTCGGGCCCGCTTTTCAAAAGACAGACGCCGAACGGCGTGTTTTCTCGCAAGCACGTTCGCGCCATATCGAGATAGCGCGCTTCGAAGATCTTGAGCGGTAAGAGGCCGTCGGGAAACAGCACGGCGTGAAGGGGAAAGAGCGGCAGGTCGGCGTAGACGGCAGGATTAGAGGACATGGCGCAACGCTTCGCAGATGTGCCGCGCGGTTCGCGGCGGGTTAAGCCACTAGTCTCGACGAATCGCCGACCTGGACCGGCGCGTCCCGATGCCGCACAATGACAGTTGCTTCGCCGGCAAGACGCGCGGCGAGCGTCTCGGCGATGAATACCGAGCGGTGCTGCCCGCCCGTGCAGCCGATCGCGACCGTGAGATAGCTGCGGTTGTCTTCGCGAAACCGCGGTAGCCACTTGATCACGAACGAATGGATGTCGTCGATCATTTCATGAACGACCGGCAGTGCGTCCAGGTATTCGATCACGGGTTGATCGCGTCCGGTCAGCGGGCGCAGCCGATGATCGTAGTAGGGGTTGGGCAGCGCCCGCACGTCGAAGACGAAATCGGCATCAAGCGGCAAACCGCGCTTGAAACCGAACGATTCGAACATCAGCATGAGTCCTTCGCGCTGCTCTTCGATAAAACGCGTGACCCAGGCCCGCAGCACATTCGCCCGCAAACTGCTGGTGTCGATCTGATGACCGAATTCGGCGAGCGGCGCAACGAGGTCGCGCTCTCGCTCGATGGCTTCCGCGAGCGAGGCGAGCAGCCCGACATCGGCATCGTGTGCCGGCGTGCCCGAAAGCGGATGCCGGCGCCGGGTTTCCGAAAAACGTTGGATCAGCGACTGCGTGCTTGCATTCAGGAACAGCACGCGCACGTCATGCTCGCTTGCGAGGTCGCGGATGATGCCGGGCATGTCGTCGAGCGATGCGCTCGAGCGCGCGTCGATCGCAACGGCTAGCCGCTCTTTGCCTTCGCCGTCGTTCGCAAGGTACCGCGCGAGCGACGGCAAGAAGCGCGGCGGTAGATTGTCGACGCAGTAATACCCCGCGTCCGCGAGCGCGTTCAATGCAACCGATTTACCGGAGCCGGAAATGCCGGTGATCAGAACAATACGCATGTAGGAAGGCCTGTTCGTTTCATCATAGCACCTGACTTCGACGGCGTTTTCGCGGCGTTTAACTCAATTCGCATTGAGTTCGCGCCGGTTCGCATTGCGTTCGCACCAGCCCGGGCAGCGGGTTTCACGCTCGAGCTAGCCCATCTCTTACATCAGTTTGCCGGGCAATTGGCTATCCGGGTCTTGCATTGCCAGGCGCTGCCGGTCCATGAAGTCACGCAGCGTATCGATGCCGCGCAGTTGCAAAATGGTATTGCGCACGGCTGCCTCGACCAGCACCGCCAAGTTGCGGCCGGCAGCCACTTGAATCGTGACCTTGCTGATCGGCAGCCCGAGCACGTCGACGGTTTGGCTTTCGAGCGGTAGGCGCTGGAATTCGCCGTCTGGCCGGCGCACCAACTGAACGATGAGCTTAAGCTTCATTTTCCGGCGTACCGCTGTTTCGCCGAAAATCGTCTTGATGTCGAGCAGGCCGAGGCCGCGCACTTCGAGCAGATTTTGCAGCAACGGCGGGCAGCGGCCTTCGACGAAATCGGGGCCGAGTCGCACGAAATCGACCGCATCGTCGGCCACGAGCCCGTGGCCGCGGCTGATCAGCTCGAGGCCGAGTTCGCTCTTGCCGAGGCCTGAGTCGCCGGTCAGCAGCACGCCCATACCGAGGATGTCGAGAAATACGCCGTGCAACGTCGCTCGCGGCGCTAGGATGCGCGACATATAAAGCCGCAGGTTATCGATGACGGTCGCAGCTGAAATCGGCGTCATGAAGAGCGGCGTCGACGAGCGCGTGCAGCGCAGCACGAGTTCGGGCGGCGCCGCCACCCCGCCGGCCACCACGAGAAACGGCGGCTCCAGCGCGATGAGCTCGGCCATATGGCGTGAGCGATCCTCGTCGGTCTGACGCTGATAGTAGTTGACCTCCGGGTCGCCAAGCACCTGTATCCGGTTCGGATGGATGAGGTTCAAGTGGCCCACGAGATCGGCGCTTGACGTCGCATTCGCGACGGTTTCGGCCGAAAAACCGCGTTCCCAGCCCTCATGCCCCGTCAGCCAACTCAATTTGAGGATGGCGGCGTTGTCGTCGAAGATGCTTTGGGCGTTGATGCTGGAGGTGTCCATGAATCCGTGACTCCTAATGGGCGGCCCGCCGGCCGATGAACTACATCGGAGCTGGGCTGCCGGGCTTCGTTACTGCCATGCCGGCGGCGCCTGGCGCGCCGCACCGCGCGGCCTCGCGCACCAGACGCGAAGCCGTCGCTATTTCAAGGGTGCCACTGGGTGAGCAGCCTGTGCAACGCTTCGGGACTCAACTCGGTGTGCAGACGTTCGCGCGTTTCGCGATCGGAAAGCAATTGTGCGATCTCGGAAAGGATCTCGAGATGCTGCTGGGTGGCTTGCTCGGGCACGAGCAAAAAGATGAGCAGCGAGACGGGCTGGCCGTCGGGGGCTTCGAACGGAATGGCGTGATCGAGCCGCACGAAGGCCGCGAGCGGCTGCTTGAGCCCCTTGATCCGGCCATGCGGAATGGCGACACCTTCGCCGAGCCCGGTCGAGCCGAGACGCTCTCGTGCGAACAGGTTATCGGTGACTGCGCTGCGCGCAATTCCGTTCTGGTTTTCGAAAATCAGCCCCGCTTGCTCGAACACGCGCTTCTTGCTGGTGACGGAAAGCCCGATAACGACGTTTTCGAGAGGAAGAAATTTGGCTAAACGATTCATGTTGGCAGGCTAACGCGTCGCCTGGGCGCTCCTCGCGGCAACTGACTGGTTGTCCATTCTCGACCTTGACGGTCGGACTCGTGGCCCGTGCCGTGAAAGGCGACTGGCCGGCTGCCGTTCAAATAACCGACACATTATAAAGCAGCCCCGTTGAATGTTGCACCGCGCCAAGGTGACCGTGCACGCACTATGCTGCAATTGGCGCGCCGCGCATCGTGCCGGCCGGACCATGAAAAAACCGCCCATGCGGGCGGTTTCGCGGGGAGGCTCGGCGCCTTTACGGCTGCGGCTGTACACCCAGCGGGGCTTCCTGATGCTTGATAGTCTCGTGCTGATGTTCTTGAATGCGGCTTTTGTGACGTACGACCTGTCGATCGAGCCGATCGACCATCAGATCGATCGCAGCGTAGAGGTCGCCGTTGGCGCTTTCGAGGAAGATATCCTTGCCCTTTAGATGAAGGTTGATTTCAACCTTTTGCCGCTTGTCCTTTTCCTTCTGATTGTCGACCGAGAGGACCACGTTGCCATCCATTACCTGATCGAAGTGTCGTAGCACCTTGTCCAGCTTGGTAATCACATATTCGCGCAACGCAGGCGTGACTTCGAGATGGCGTCCACTGATCTTCAGATTCATAGTGCTCTCCAAACGAATGGCCGCCTGACACCCATTGGTGCGGCTCAACCGGTCGGGAGCGGCCCGCTCGAACATCACCCCGCGTGATTGATGAGCGGCGAGTCGTATCGGCCGGCCTTAGCGCCAACAGCATCGCGGCCGGTAAATGCCCCCCGCTTTCAAGCGGTGAGCTACAGAGACTTACGCAAATTCACTGCGGGGATTCTGAGGGCTTCGCGGTATTTGGCGACTGTTCGGCGCGCCACCACGAATCCTTGTTCCGCCAACAGTTCGGCTATGCGGCTGTCTGAAAGAGGCGTTTTCGAGTCTTCTGCTCCTATCAGTTGCTTGATCAGCGCGCGGATCGCCGTGGACGAGGCCGCCCCCCCCGTGTCGGTCGAAACGTGCGAGCCGAAGAAGTACTTGAACTCCAGCGTCCCGAAGGGGGTGAGCATGTACTTGCCCGTGGTTACGCGCGAGACCGTCGATTCGTGTAGGCCCAGCGTATCAGCTATTTCCCGCAAAACCAAGGGGCGCATCGCGATTTCGCCGTGCACGAAGAAGTTCTTCTGGCGCTCGACGATGGCCTGGGCCACACGCAGGATTGTCTCGAAGCGCTGCTGGATGTTCTTGATGAGCCAGCGCGCCTCCTGCAATTGTTGGCGCAACGATCCGCTGCCCGGGTCGCCCCGGTTATTGCGCAGGATATTCGCGTACAGATGGTTGATTCGCAGCCGCGGCATCACCTCGGGGTTCAGTTCGGCAACCCAACCGTGCACCGTTTTTCTCACCATGATGTCGGGCACGACGTAGTCCGCCTCGGTCTTGCCGTACGCGGCGCCCGGGAACGGCTCGAGCGAGCGGATCAGCGCATGCGCCTCGCGCAGCGCGTCGTCGGTCGTGCGCAACTGCTTTTTGAGCCGCGTGAAATCGCGCGCGGCCAGCAACTCGAGATGGTGCGCCACGATTTCGAGCGCGAGCTTGCGCGTGGGCGTGTCTTCCAGCCGCAGCAATTGCAGGCGCAGGCATTCCGACGCCGAGCGCGCGCCCACGCCGGCCGGATCGAAGCTGTGCAGCAACGCAAGCGCGGCGTTCAGTTCGTCCTGATCGACATCGAGCTCTTCCGGCATATCGGCGAGCACTTCATCGAGCGTGGCCGTCAGATAACCGTCGTCATCGAGTGTTTCGATCAGAAACGTGATCAGCGCGCGGTCGCGCGGGCTCGCTTGCGTGACACCGAGCTGCGCCATCAGATGATCGCGCAGCGTCGTGGTCGATTCGTGGATTTGCAGCGGCGGGAGGTCGTCGTCGTCGGATTGTGTCGACGAGCGCCCGTAATCGTCGAGATTCCATTGCGATGCCTCGGAATTATCGGACGATGATGCACCGTTATATTCGTCGACGCCGGCCGGCTCGCCGTTCTCGCTGCGCTCCGACGAACTGCTGGGTGCGACGCCGTTCATTGGCTCGGGTGCGGTCGATGTCGGCACTTGGGCGATCACCGTGCCGTCGCTAGCGACCCGCAACGGGCTCGCAATCCATTCGTCTTCGTTTTCGAGCAGCGGGTTTTGCGCCACCGCCATCGCCACTTCCTGCTGGAGTTCGAGCGTCGACAACTGCAGCAGTCGGATTGACTGCTGCAGTTGTGGGGTCAGCGCAAGATGCTGCGACAGGCGGAGTTGGAGGCTGGCTTTCATGGCAAGTAGGTTTTCATTGTAGAGACTTTGCCACGCGCGCGAAACCTCGCCGCGAGCAGCCCGGCGCTCCGGCGGCCGGCGCTCGATCGATTCGCTGGCGGAAATTAAACGACCCCGTAAAAGCGGCGGCCTCGACGAGGCCAGCCGCATCACAGCCGGATCACATACGGAAATGTTCGCCTAGATAGACGCGGCGTACGTTTTCGTTTTCGATGATGTCGCTGGGCGCGCCGGCGGCAAGCACGCTGCCGTCACTGATGATGTAAGCGTGATCGCAAATACCCAGCGTTTCGCGCACGTTATGGTCGGTGATCAGCACGCCAATGTTGCGCTGCTTGAGGAATTTGACGATTTTCTGGATTTCGAGCACGGCGATCGGGTCGACACCGGCAAACGGCTCGTCAAGCAAGATGAAGCTCGGATTGGTTGCCAGCGCACGAGCGATTTCCACGCGCCGGCGCTCGCCGCCGGACAAGGAAAGCGCCGGGTTTTCCCGTAGATGCGCGATCTGCAATTCGTCGAGCAGCGCTTCGGTGCGCGCTTCGATGGCGGCCTTCGTCAACCGCTTGCCGTGCTCGTCCGACAACAACTCGAGTACGGCCCGAATGTTCTGTTCCACGGTCAGCTTGCGAAATACCGATGCCTCCTGCGGCAAATACGACAGGCCGAGCGCCGCGCGCTTGTGAATGGGCATCAAGCTGATGGAGCGGCCGTCGAGCGTGATTTCGCCCGCATCGAGCGGCACGAGCCCGACGATCATGTAGAACGACGTCGTTTTGCCCGCCCCGTTGGGCCCGAGCAGCCCAACCACCTCGCCGCTTTTCACGTCGAGCGAAACGTCTTTCACGACCGTGCGCGAGCCGTAGCGTTTGCGCAGACTCCGTACGACGAGCGAGCTCGTTTTGCGGGTGGATTCGTGCTCGTGCGCGGCATCGGCCGCTCGTGTGCTGCTGGAGAGCGTATTCACTGCTGCGGAGTCCCTTGAATTCGGGTGGCGGGCGCGAGTGTCGCCGAGCCGCCGTCAAGCGGCGCCGGCGTACCGCTGCGTGGCGCCAGCATTGCGCGGACGCGTCCGCCCGGGTTGCCGGGGCCGGCCACGTCCTGACCGGCGCGGGCCGTGTAGAAATCTTTTTGGCCGTCGTAAGTGATGACGCTGCCATGCACTTGGTCCATTACCGTGGACAGGCTTTGCAAACGGCGCACGGTTGCGTTCGTCGTCAGCGTCGTCAAGTCCTGCTTGCCATCGTAATCGATTCGCTCGGCCGTGCCGTCGATGTATTCGTCGACGCCATCGCGTTTTTGCCGGAAGTAGGCCAGGCCATGGCCTGTCATCGTGCCCTTCGCGTATTGGTAACCTTGCGGATCTTGCCGGACTTCGACACGGTCCGCCTTGATGACGATGGTGCCTTTCGTCGCGACGACGTGCCCCGTGAAAATGTTGAGCTGCTTGAGATCGTCGTAGGTCATGTTGTCCGCCTCGACGTTGAGCGGCTTGTCGCGGTCGGCGCGCTCCGCCTGCGCCGCCGGCGCTACGCCGGCGCACGCAAGCGCAAGCAATACCGCTGCGATGCGAATGCGTCCGCGGTGATACTCGGAAAGGAGGAACGATTCGTTCATGCGCTCACGCTATGTTGGAATCAGCCCGGTTATTTCGACGCGCCGCCCGACAGGGCCGAAGGCGCGATGGCGCCACGCACATTGCCGAACAGCTGCATCACTCGGGTGACGTTGTTGTAGTTCATCGCGCTGGCCGTCATGATCGACTGGCCGCGCCGCAGTTTAACCGGCTTTTCTGTCTCGATCACATCGTCGTCCACGAGCACGCGAAAGTGCGATGAGTCGGCCTGCATCTCCGGGTCGCCGGCGCCGGCCACGCGCAAGATCCGCGCGTTATCGTAGAGATCGACGATCGAAGCATCGGCGTTGACCTTGCCGCGCTCGCCCGTGGCCGTCACCACCGGCTTGCCCGGTTGGAAAGCGCGCATCGCCGGGCGCACGAGATCGCTGTTGTCGTCGTCTTCGTAATGCACCATGCGCGTGGCCGTGAGCCGGTACTGCGTCGTGCCCGACTGATCGAGCTCCGAGATCGAGAAGTTTTCGGCGAAATAGTCAGGCGAATGCGTCTTCGGAGCGGGGATGTTGGCTGCGGCGGGTGGGCGCGTGGCCTGCAGCAGCCAATAGGTGCCGCCCGCAAGCGCGGCCATCGCGGCCAGCGAAAGCAACGAGCTCAGGCGTGATGCGTTCATGTGTTGTGCATCCCGCAAGCGGCTGCGAGCAGCGCCTCGTAGCGGTGCTGAGCGCGCAAAATGGTGTCGCACACTTCGCGCACCGCGCCGTATCCGCCGCGGGCCTCCGATACCCAATGGGCGCGGGCGATCACGTCGGGATGCGCATTGGCTGGAGCCGCCGCGAAGCCGCATCGCGTCAGCACGGCCAGATCGGGCCAATCGTCGCCCATGTAGCCGCAGGCGTCGGCCGAGAGCCCCGTCGCGCGCAACAGTTCGACGAACACGGCGGCTTTGTCGCCGGCGCCTTGATGAAGGTGCGAAATGCGCAATTCCTGCGCACGCCGCTCGACGATGTCGGAGCGCCGGCCGGTGATGATCGCGGTTTCGATGCCCGCCTCGCGCAACAGCTTTAGACCATGGCCGTCCATCGAATTGAACGACTTCATGTGATCGCCCTCGGCGGTAAACATCAAACTGCCGTCGGTCAGCACGCCATCGACATCGAAAATCATCAGCTTCACGCGGCTCGCGCGTTCGGCTCCGGTCAAAGGCGCTGCGGTCATCAAATCACCTTCTTCGAAAAGAGATCGTGCATGTTCAGCGCGCCGATCAGCTTGCCCGCATCGTCGACAACGAGCATCTGGTTGATGCGGTGGCGCTCCATCAGTTCGACCGCCTCCACCGCGAGATGATCGGCGCCGATCGTGCGCGGTGCGCGCGTCATGACCTCGGCGATCGGCAAATCGCGAAAGTCGCCCGTGCGTTCGAGCGCGCGGCGCAAGTCGCCGTCGGTAAAGATGCCGGCGACGCGTGCGCTGTCGTCCACGATGGCCGTCATGCCCATGCGCTTGGCCGTCAATTGGAACAGCGCATCGCGCAAGGTGGCCGTGATGGGCACTTGCGGCATTTGGTCGCCCGTGCGCATGACGTCGCGCACGTAGGTGAGCAAGCGCCGGCCGAGTGCGCCGCCCGGATGCGAGCGCGCGAAATCGTCAGGCCCGAAGCCGCGCGCATCGAGCACCGCGACGGCGAGCGCGTCGCCGAGCGCCAGTGCGGCGGTGGTGCTCGCCGTCGGCGCAAGGTTCAGCGGACATGCTTCTTTTTCGACGCCGGCATTCAAATGCACGTCGGCGAGTTTGGCGAGGCTCGAGTCGGGGCGCCCGGTTATCGCGATCAGTTTCGCGCCGATGCGTTTGACGAGCGGCAAAATGGCGACGAGCTCTTCCGATTCGCCCGAATTCGACATCGCAATGAAGACGTCGTCGGCGGCCACCATGCCGAGGTCGCCGTGATGGGCTTCCGCCGGGTGCACGAAGAACGCCGGCGTGCCTGTGCTGGCAAGCGTCGCAGCCAGTTTGCGCGCAATGTGCCCCGACTTCCCGATGCCCGACACGACCACGCGGCCGCGACAACCGAGCAGCAAATCGATCGCAGCGACGAAGTGTTCGTCGATGCGGTCCTGCAAGGCACGTACGGCATCTGCTTCGATTTCGAGCACGTGCCGGGCGAGCGCCACCGCCCGGTCGCCATTGATTTTCGCTATCATTCGCGGAGTATAACAAAGGCGTTCGCCGCACCCCGTCGCCGCTCGACCTTTCCAGCCGGGCTCGGCGGCGCTCCGCGGCGGCACGTCCATCTTCCAACGCGCGGCGCTCATCCGCAGACCCACGAGGACGCTTCGCACGTGATATCCCCCCTCGAGATGACGCTCCTGCTGCTACTCGCTTCGGTGGTCGGGGTCGTGCTGTTTCGCTATCTGAACATGCCGCCGATGCTCGGTTATCTGTCGGTGGGCATCGTCGTTGGGCCGCATGCGCTTGGGATCGCACCCGACGCCGAGCGGGCGCAGCATTTGGCCGAGTTCGGCGTCGTCTTCCTGATGTTTTCGATCGGGCTCGAGTTCTCGCTCGCCAAGCTGAGGGCGATGAAAACGCTCGTCTTCGGGCTCGGCTTGCTGCAGGTGATTGGCACAGTCGCTGTCGCGGTGCTGCTGGGCCTCGCTTTTCAGCGCTGGATGCACGTGCCCTGGCAAGGGTGCGTCGCGCTGGGCGGTGCATTGGCGATGTCGTCGACGGCCATCGTCAGCAAGATGCTCGCCGAGCGGCTCGAGATCGAGACCGAGCACGGTCGCAACATTTTCGGCGTGTTGCTGTTTCAGGACCTGTCCGTGGTGCCGCTGCTGATCGTCATTGCGGCGCTTGGCGGCGAGACACGCGATCTGGCCGCGACGCTCAGCATGGCCGCGCTCAAGATCGTCGTCGTGCTGACGCTGTTGCTGATTGTCGGGCAGCGGTTCATGACGCGTTGGTTCAACGTCGTCGCGCGGCGTCGCTCGCAGGAACTCTTCGTTTTGAACCTGTTGCTCGTCACGCTCGGTGCGGCGTTTATCACCGATAAATTCGGGCTGTCGCTAGCATTGGGTGCGTTTATCGCCGGCATGCTGATCGCAGAAACACCGTATCGGCATCAAGTGGAAGAAGATATCAAGCCGTTTCGCGACGTCTTGCTCGGCCTCTTTTTCGTGACCACCGGCATGTTGCTGAACCCGCGCGTGCTGATCGATCATCCGTTGCTGGTGCTGGCGTTCCTGGTCGGCCCTGTGCTGTTCAAAGCGGCGATGATCACCGGGCTCACGCGGCTTTTCGGCGCCACGCCGGGCGTCGCAATGCGCACGGGCCTCGGGCTTGCCCAGGCGGGCGAATTCGGCTTCGTTTTGCTCAATCTCGTCGAGGACAAACATCTCGTCGACCCGATCCTGCTGCAAGTCATTCTTGCGTCGATGCTGCTCTCGATGCTCGCGGCGCCGCTCATCATTCAGAACGCCGATCGCATCGTGCTGCGTCTGTCGTCGACGGAATGGATGCAGCAGTCGCTGCAAATGACGCGTATCGCAACGCAAAGCCTGCGTCAGCAGGGGCACGTAATCATCTGTGGATATGGGCGCTCGGGCCAGAATCTTGCGCGGATGCTCGAGCACGAGGGGCTGTCCTATGTCGCGCTCGATCTTGATCCCGATCGCGTGGCGGCCGCCGGCGCGGCCGGCGAGTCCGTGGTGTTCGGCGACGCGGCGCGACGCGAATCGCTGGTGGCGGCCGGCATTCACCGTGCGGCCGCGGTTGCCATCACCTACGCCAATACGCCTTCGGCGCTGCGCGTGCTGCACAACGTGCACGAATTGGAGCCGGCGTTGCCGGCCATCGTGCGCACCGTCGACGATGCCGATCTCGAGAAACTGCTCGCTGCCGGCGCGACCGAGGTCATTCCCGAGATCGTCGAGGGCAGCCTGATGCTCGCGTCGCATGCGCTCGTGCTGATGGGTGTGCCGATGCGGCGCGTGGTGCGGCGGGTCGAAGAGATGCGCGACGCGCGCTACAGCCTGCTGCGCGGCTACTTTCGCGGCGCCGACGATGTCAGCGACGAGGACGGCCACGAGCAGGTGCGGCTACAATCGGTGCCGGTCGACGTCAACGCCGAGGCGGTCGGCCGCACGCTCGAAGAGCTGGGCTTGGCCGAGTTGGGTGTCGAAGTCACGGCAATCCGCCGCCATGGTATTCGCGGCGTCGAGCCGGGGCCGGAAACGAAGTTGCGCGCCGCTGACATCGTTGTGCTGCGCGGACCGCCCGAAGCGCTGTCACTGGCCGAGGAGCGTCTTTCGAAGAACCGCCGTGCCGGCGCCGCGACGGTTTGATGCCGGCTGAGCGTTGGCGCACGCTGTGCGCATGTTGCACGTTGCCTATTCATTGTTGATCGATCGGAACCGCCCGCGAGGCAAGCCGATCGGCGAGCCGATTTTCGTTGCGGAGAAACCCCATGTCTTTTGCGCCCGTGCCGGCCGATACGCCGCTTGATCCGGCTGCGTTCATCAAAAGCCAAGTTCGCACGGTCCCCGATTGGCCCATCCCCGGCGTGCAGTTTCGCGATATCACGCCGCTTTTGCAACGTCCGAAGACGCTGCGCATGTTGATCGACCTCTTCGTCGAGCGTTATGTCGAAGCACGGCTTGACTACGTCGCGGGGCTCGACGCGCGCGGCTTCATCATCGCGCCCATCGTCGCCTATGAGCTCAACGCCGGCTTCGTGCCGATCCGCAAGAGCGGCAAGCTGCCGTATCGCACGATGTCGGAGTCGTACGCGCTCGAATATGGCAGCGCAACGGTTGAAGTTCATGAAGATGCTTGCCAGGCGGGGGACCGCTTCGTTATCGTCGACGACTTGATTGCCACCGGCGGCACCATGATGGCCGGCAAGAGGCTGCTCGATCGGCTTGGCGCCGTCGTGGTCGAAGCCGCGGCGATCATCGATCTGCCTGATCTGGGCGGCTCGAAGCTGCTGCGC
Source organism: Trinickia sp. LjRoot230 (assembly GCF_964253315.1). Lineage (NCBI taxonomy): Bacteria > Pseudomonadati > Pseudomonadota > Betaproteobacteria > Burkholderiales > Burkholderiaceae > Trinickia > Trinickia sp. LjRoot230. The sequence goes on along the minus strand of NZ_CAXUQX020000001.1, from coordinate 3,779,632 downwards.
GACAATGGCGTGTCGCTTTTTACGATCGCCGAGTTCGCTGGTCACTGACGAAACGCTCGAATCATGACTCATATCGCGCTCTTTCTCGCCGCGTCGATTGCGATTACCGTCGCACCCGGCCCCGATAATCTGCAGGTGATCGCACGCGGCATCTCGCAAGGTCGCACGGCGGGCGTCGTTGCCGCGCTTGGCTTCGCAGCGGGCGTGGCGTTTCATACGACGCTGGCGGCGCTCGGCGTCGCCGCGCTGTTGCGCGAAGCGCCGCTCGCGTTTCATTTCGTCAAGCTCGCGGGCGGGGCCTATCTGATCTGGATCGGCGTGAAAGCGCTGACGAGCCGCGGCTTGAGCGAAGCGCATGCACGGCCGCCGCAGCCGCTTTTGACGGTCTTTCGGCAGAGCGTGATCGGCAACATGCTGAACCCGAAAGTCACGCTCTTTTTCATCGTCTTTTTGCCGCAATTCATCGATTCGGCCAGCTCGAGCAGCGTCGCTGTGCAAATGATTGGCTTCGGACTGTTGTTCATGATGCAAACCGTCGCCGTCTTTTCGCTGTTCGGCTTGGCTGCTGCGGCGATCGGCTCGTCGCTCAGGCGCCGTCCGCGCATCAGCATCTGGCTCGACCGGTTGGCTGGCACCACATTTATCGTGCTAGGCCTGCGCGTCGCGTTGCGCGACTAAGCGCATCGAGCGGACATCAACATGAAACGCACGTGAATACCTTGCTGCCTTGCATCGTCGCCGCGCGCCGTTTCGATGTGCGCGCCCATCGTCCGTTTTGGCTCGCCGGGTGCCAAGTCGGCTGGATTCGCGAGACGGATCTGGCGCACCTCGCGCACTGGCCTGACGTATTTGCCGTCGAGGCGTCGCGCGTCACGCTCGCCGCACGCTTCGATGCGAATGCCGACACGCGTTCGGCAGCGCTTGCCAGCGTCATCGGTGCACTCGCGGCTAACGGTTGCATCCGCGGCTGGCGCGACGAGATCTACGCCGTTCGCAACGCATTCGACGATGCCCCGCTTGCCTATATCGAACGTGCCGCTGCGCGCTTTTTCGGCACCATGACTTACGCGGTGCACTTGAACGGCATCGTAAAATACGCCGATCGCGCGCCGCAGCTTTGGATCGCGCGTCGCAGCGCGAGCAAGGCGACGGACCCCGGCATGCTCGACAACGTCGTGGCGGGCGGCATCGGCTGGGGGCTCGGTATCGAAGCGACGATCGCGAAGGAATGCTGGGAGGAAGCGGGCATCGATGCGGCGCTGTCCGCGTCGGCGGTAAGCGGACGCACCTTTCATGTGCTGCAGTCGCTGCCGGAAGGCACGCAGGCCGAGCAGATCTTCGTCTACGACTTGCCGCTGCCGGCCGAATTTGTCCCGCACAACCAAGACGGCGAAGTCAGCGAGCACCGCCTGGCTCGCATCGACGAAGTCGCACGGTGGATCGAAGAAGGGGCGATGACGGTAGATGCCAGTCTTGCCTCGCTCGATAGCCTGCTGCGGCACCGGTGGATCGACCAGCATGCATGTGCCGGCATCGATGCGCTCTTTGCGCCGCCCTCGGCGACATCGAGCTCACGCGCAATCGAATAAACAAAAGGAGTTTTTAGGTCATGTCGACCGATCACAGCTTTATTCTCAAACTGTCGTGCCCAGACCGGCCCGGTATCGTGCATTCCGTGTCGGGTTTTCTCTATGAGCGTGGCAGCAATATTCTCGACTCGGCGCAGTTCGGCGATAGCCGCACGGGCGAATTCTTCATGCGCGTGCATTTCCAGCAAGTGGGCGGCGATCCGGGCCTCGAGGTACTGCGCGCAGCCTTCGCGCCGCTCGCCGAGCAGTTTGCGATGCGCTGGGAGGTGCACGACGCATTGACCAAGCCGCGCGTGGTCATCATGGTGTCGAAGATTGGCCACTGCTTGAATGATCTGCTGTTTCGTTATCGTACCGGGCAATTGCCGATCGAGATTCCCGCGATCATTTCGAATCACAAGGATTTCTATCAATTAGCCGCGAGCTACGCTATTCCGTTTCATCATTTCGCGTTGACGGAATCGACGGCGGCAGCGAAAGCCGCGCAAGAAGCACGTGTGTATGAAGTGATCGAGCAAAGCGAGGCCGATCTGGTCGTTCTTGCGCGCTATATGCAGGTGTTATCGCCCGCGCTGTGTCAGAAACTCGCGGGCCGCGCGATCAATATTCATCATTCCTTTCTACCGAGTTTCAAAGGTGCGAAGCCTTATTACCAAGCGTTCGATCGCGGTGTGAAGCTGATCGGCGCGACCGCCCATTACGTGACGACCGATCTCGACGAAGGCCCGATCATCGAGCAGGAAGTCGAACGTGTCGATCACAGCATGACGCCCGATCAGTTGACCGCGATCGGACGCGATGTCGAGTGCGTGACGTTGGCGCGCGCCGTGAAGTGGCATGTCGAGCATCGGATCGTGCTCAACGATAAGAAGACGGTGGTGTTTCGGTGATAGAAGTTGAAGACGACGCTCAGGTAATTCGTCGACCGCATAAGCAAGCGCGCGTCGGATGGGACGACGCGAGCAAAGGCGTCGCTGAGGCAGGCGATGATGCGCTCGTAATGGGCGAGTTTGGCAACGCCGGTGGCGCGGAGTTGGCATGGTAGCGCGCGGCGTGTGCTGGTTGCGCGTGCCGCATCAATGAACCGGCCACCAAGTCGATAGCCGTCCGTGCCCTCAAATCAACCGCAAATAAATCAACTCGCGCTTGACGTACGCATAGAAAATGGGCGCGGCAACGAGGCCAGGTATGCCGAACGCCGCTTCCATGATCAGCATCGCAAGCAACAGCTCCCACGCGCGGGCTTCGATCTGCCCGCCGACGATGCGTGCGTTCAGGAAATACTCGAGCTTGTGAATGGCCACGAGAAAGCACAGCGAGGCGAGCGCTGTCGGCAGGCTCACCGAGAGCGAAACGGCCACGATCAGCGTGTTGGAGATCAGGTTGCCGACCACGGGCAACAGGCCGACCAGGAAGGTCACCATCACGAGCGTCTTCGACAGCGGCAGCCGCTGATGGAAGAGCGGCAGTGCGATCAACAAATAAAGCGCCGTGAAAACCGCGTTGATCGCCGAGATTTTGATCTGCGCGAAGACAATGCGACGAAATGCGTCGGCAAAGCGCCCGACCCGCGTAGCGAACGCGCGTGACAGCGGCAAGCGTTGAACGTGGCGCTCGACGGTAATGGCCACCATTGCGCCGATGATCATCCCGAACAGCACGTGTCCGAAGCCGCGCGCGACGTTCTTGCCGCCTTGTTGCAATTGCGCCATGTGCGAATGCACGAGCGAGCCGGCCTTCTCCTTCATTTGCGCGGCGTCGATGGGCAGCATCGCTGAGATCCAATCGGGCGTGCGCGTGCGGGCCTGCTCGACGATCTGCATGACTTGCCCGAGCAGATTCTGGATGTTCGGCACCGTATGCTCGAAGTGCTCGATCATCGCGATGGCAAGACTCGTCAAGCCGCCCACCAGCACGCCCGCGAGGATCACCACGACGAGCCAGCGCGCGCGCTGGCTCGACATATGACGTTCGACGACGGGCGCGATCATATGCACGAGCTGGTAGATCAGCATGCCGGCGAGCAAGGCCGCCAGCAGGCGCAGATGCAAGACGGCCCACATGCCGACGAGCGCGGCCAGATAGCTGCCTATTTCCACCGCGGACAACCTCGGCAGGCTCATATCGCTCGTGAGCCGTACGGGGCGCGGCGACGGTTCCCGTACCGGTAAATCTTGCGGTGCTTCGTTGCGCTTGACCATGACGCCTGTTGTCTCCAGCCAGTTCGGAAGGCGATGCCGTGTTAGCGTCGCTCGAGCAGCGGCGCTAGGTATTTCCCCGTAAAGCTCGCCTTCGATTTCGCGATTTTCTCGGGCGTGCCTTGCGCGATGATCTGTCCGCCGCCCGCGCCGCCTTCGGGACCGAGGTCGATTACCCAGTCGGCGGTTTTGATCACATCGAGATTATGCTCGATGATGACGACGGTATTGCCATGATCGCGTAACCGATGGATCACTTCGAGTAAAAGCGCGATATCGTGAAAGTGCAGGCCCGTCGTCGGTTCGTCAAGGATATAAAGTGTTCGTCCTGTATCGCGCTTCGAAAGTTCAAGCGACAGTTTCACGCGCTGGGCCTCGCCGCCCGACAGCGTCGTGGCCGATTGCCCAAGACGAATATAGCCGAGGCCGACATCGAGCAGCGTTTTGAGCTTGCGCGAAATGACCGGTACCGCGCTGAAGAACTGATGCGCCTGCTCGACGGTCATCTCGAGCACTTCGCTGATGTTCTTGCCCTTGTATTGCACTTCGAGCGTTTCGCGGTTGTAGCGCTTGCCGTGACACACGTCGCAGGGCACGTAGACATCGGGCAAAAAGTGCATTTCGACCTTGAGCACGCCATCGCCCTGGCAGGCTTCGCAGCGGCCTCCTTTCACGTTAAACGAGAACCGTCCCGGATCGTAGCCGCGCTCCTTGGCGGCCGGCACGCCCGCAAAAAGTTCGCGGATCGGTGTGAATAAGCCTGTATAGGTGGCCGGATTCGAGCGAGGCGTGCGTCCGATCGGCGATTGATCGACGTTGATCACCTTGTCGAAATGCTCAAGCCCCTCGATCGATTCGTAGGGCGCCGGTTCGGTCGATGACCCATACAGATGCTGGGCGACCGCGTTATAGAGCGTGTCGTTGATCAGCGTCGATTTACCGGAGCCCGAGACACCCGTCACGCAGGTCAACAGGCCGACCGGCAGATCGAGCGTGACATGCTTGAGGTTGTTGCCGTGCGCCTCGACGATACGCAAGCGCCGTTCGCCCGGGTCCTTGCGTTCGTCCGGAAATTCGATGCGGCGCATGCCGCCCAGATATTGGCCGGTCATCGAAGCGGGGTCTGCCTGCACTTCGTCGGGCGTGCCCTGCGAGACGATCATGCCGCCGTGTTCGCCGGCGCCGGGGCCCATATCGACGACATAGTCGGCCATGCGGATCATGTCTTCGTCGTGTTCGACGACGATCACCGAATTGCCGAGATCGCGCAGATGCTTGAGTGTGGCGATGAGGCGGTCGTTATCGCGCTGATGCAGGCCGATGGAGGGTTCATCGAGCACGTACATCACGCCCGTCAAGCCCGAGCCGATCTGCGAGGCGAGCCGGATGCGCTGTGCTTCGCCGCCCGAGAGGGTATCGGCGCTGCGTTCGAGCGAAAGGTAGTCGAGCCCCACGTTGTTCAGAAACATCAGCCGAGCGACGATTTCAGTGACCACCTTCTCGCCGATCTCGCGTTTCGCACCGTCGAGCGACAGCGTCTGGAAGTAGCCGAGCGCGTCGCGCAGCGGCGAACCGCTGATTTCGTAGATTGCGCGTGCTTGCTCGTTCGTACCGAGCCGCACGAAGCGTGCTTCGCGGCGCAGCCGCGTGCCTTCGCATGAAGGGCAGGGCTGATTATTCTGGTACTTGGCCAGTTCCTCGCGCACCGCGGCCGAATCTGTTTCGCGATAGCGCCGCTCGAGGTTCGGAATGATGCCTTCGAATACGTGCTCGCGCACCGTCGCCCGGCCGCGTTCATTGATATAGGAAAAGGGGATCGTCTCTTTGCCGGAGCCGAGCAGGATCAGCTTCCTGATTTTTTCGGGCAAATCTTCGAACGGCGCGTCGATATCGAATTCGTAATACGCCGCCAGGCTTTGCAGCATCTGGAAGTAGAATTGATTGCGCCGGTCCCAGCCTTTGACCGCGCCAGCCGCGAGCGAAATCGACGGATAAGCGACCACCCGCTTCGGATCAAAAAACGTAATCTGGCCCAGGCCGTCGCAATCGGGGCACGCGCCCATCGGGTTGTTGAACGAAAAGAGCCGCGGCTCGAGTTCGGGCAGCGAATACGAGCACACCGGGCAGGCGAATTTCGAGCTGAACATATGTTCGCGCTCGGTGTCCATTTCGAGCGCAATCGCCCGCCCGTCGGCCAAGCGCAGCGCCGTCTCGAACGATTCGGCCAGGCGCTGCTTGATATCGGGGCGCACCTTGAGGCGGTCGACCACGACATCGATCGTGTGTTTGTCGTTCTTCTTGAGCTTCGGCAGCGAATCGACGTCACAGATGACGGCCGAGCCTTCATTCGCCGTGCCGCCGCCCGAGCGGATGCGAAAGCGGATGAAGCCTTGCGCCTGCATCTGCTCGAAGAGTTCCGCGTGCTCGCCCTTGCGGTTCACGATCACGGGCGCGAGGATCATCAGCTTCGTGTCCTCGGTTAGTGCGAGTGCCGCATCAACCATCTGCGAGACGCTTTGCGCCTCCAGTGCAATGTCGTGATCGGGGCAATAGGGCGTGCCGACGCGCGCGTAGAGCAGGCGCAGGTAATCGTGGATTTCAGTGACCGTGCCGACCGTCGAACGCGGGTTGTGCGACGTCGCTTTCTGCTCGATCGAAATGGCCGGCGAGAGCCCCTCGATCAGATCGACATCGGGTTTTTCCATCAACTGCAAGAACTGACGCGCGTAGGCCGAAAGGCTTTCGACGTAGCGGCGCTGCCCCTCGGCGTAAAGCGTGTCGAACGCGAGCGACGACTTGCCCGAGCCGGACAGGCCCGTGATCACGATGAGCTGATGTCTTGGCAGGTCGAGATTGACGTTTTTCAGGTTGTGGGTGCGGGCTCCACGGATGCGAATCTGTTCCATAACCTGGCAGGCAAGAAGGCCAAACCTGCTACTATAGCGACTTTTCCAGAGCGCCGTAGGTGTGCCCTCAAAGGGTTGTCCTTACAACGGCGTTTTTTCGGCGCCGGCGCGCAGCAGGCGCGAATGGCGCCGCTCTCGAATATTCCCGCAGACCCGGCTCGCTTCCGATGTCGAACGCATCCCTCACTTCCTCACGCATGAGCGCGCCTGAGTTGCGCGCGACCGTGTCGCTCGCCGGTATTTTCGCGCTGCGCATGCTTGGCCTTTTCATGATCATGCCGGTCTTCTCGGTCTACGCGAAGACGATTCCCGGCGGCGAGAACGTGTTGCTCGTCGGCATTGCGCTCGGCGCATACGGCGTGACGCAATCGATGCTCTACATTTTTTATGGCTGGGCCTCGGACAAGCTCGGGCGCAAGCCGGTCATCGTCGCGGGGCTGCTGATTTTCGCGCTGGGCAGCTTCGTTGCCGCGTTGGGCCATTCAATGGCATGGATCATCGTCGGACGGGTGATTCAGGGCATGGGCGCGGTGTCGTCCGCTGTGATCGCGTTCATCGCGGACCTGACGTCCGAACAGCACCGAACCAAGGCCATGGCGATGGTGGGCGGCAGCATTGGCATTTCGTTCGCGATCGCCATCGTCGGTGCGCCTATCGTCTTTCATTTGATCGGCATGAACGGCTTGTTTGCGGTGGTCGGCGTGTTGTCGATCGCGGCCGTGGGCGTCGTCTTGTGGATCGTGCCGGACGCACCGAAGCCCGTGCATGTGCGTGCACCTTTTGCCGAAGTGCTTCACAACGTCGAGTTGCTGCGTTTGAACTTCGGTGTGCTCGCGCTGCACGCCACGCAAACGGCGCTCTTTCTCGTTGTACCGCGCATTCTCGAGGCGGCCGGCTTGCCGGTCGCGTCGCATTGGAAGGTTTATTTGCCGGTGATGGGGCTGTCGTTCGTCATGATGGTGCCGGCGATCATCGCGGCCGAGAAGCGCGGCAAGATGAAACCGGTGTTGCTGGGGGCGATCGCGGCTATCCTGATTGGCCAGTTGTTGTTGGGCACCGCGCCGCATACCATTCTCACGGTGGCGGCGATTCTGTTTGTCTACTTCCTGGGCTTCAATATCCTGGAGGCGTCTCAACCGTCGCTCGTGTCGAAGCTTGCGCCCGGCACGCGCAAGGGTGCGGCGGCCGGCGTCTATAACACGACGCAGTCCATAGGGCTTGCGCTGGGCGGCGTGGTGGGCGGGTGGCTGATGAAAACAGAGGGGCAAAACGCCGTCTTCTTTGCTTGCTCCGGCCTCGTGCTGGGCTGGCTTATAATCGCCGCCAATACGAAGTTGCCACGCAAAGCGTGAGTGGCTTGGCGTTGCAGGCCCGGCGTGACGGTTGCAAAGACGAAACGCAGAGTGCCGCAACGCGCTTCCCGAATCAACTGGAGAAATACATGGCATCCGTGAACAAGGTCATTCTCGTCGGTAACCTCGGCGCCGACCCTGAAGTGCGTTACCTGCCGAGCGGGGACGCCATCGCGAACATCAGGCTTGCGACGACCGATCGCTATAAGGACAAAACGTCCGGCGAGATGAAAGAGAACACCGAGTGGCATCGCGTGGTTTTCTTCGGCCGCTTGGCGGAGATCGTCAACGAGTATTTGAAAAAGGGCTCGGCGGTATATATCGAAGGCCGTATCCGCACGCGTAAATGGCAAGGCCAGGATGGCCAGGACCGCTATTCGACCGAGATTGTTGCCGAGCAAATGCAAATGCTGGGCGGCCGCGGTGGTGCGGGTGGCGGCGGCGGTGGCATGGGCGACGATAACGGCTATAACCGTGAGCCGGCTGAGCGTAGTGGCGGCGGTGGCCGTCAAGCGAGCGGCGGTGGCGCGCGCAGCGGTGGGGGCAGCGGCGCGAGCCGGCCGAGCGCGCCGGCAAGCGGCGGGCTCGATGAGATGGATGACGATATTCCGTTCTAGTTCTGACAGAAGGTCGGTCGTTGATGTATGAGCGGCTCCGGATTCTTTGCCAAATCGATGTTGTGGCGAAGGTTTTCCGGAGCCGCTTGTTTTTTAGCATCGATCAATCGGAATGCCCGTCGTATGACGACAGCAGATCTCGATGCCCCGATTCGCGCATTCGTGGATGACGTGGCGCGCGTGTGCGACGCTCATGGTCAGCCTTGCGGACTGCGCGAAGTGCTGTTCTGTATCCGCGATATTCCATATGGCCGGCCTGCTGCGCCACGCGATCCCCTTTCAGTGCTCGCGGACTGGAAGGGGACGTGTTCGGGCAAGCATTTGTTGGCAAGCCGCGTCCTTGAGTTCATCGGAGCTAACGCACGGCTTCTCTGCCAACCCTATCGACTGGACGATGCGCGCGACACGCTGCCGCGCGACGTTGTGCAGCCCTATTTGGGTCGGGGAATATGGGATGTACACAATTTTCTTGTAGTGGATACAGCGGCTCGGCCGCTGAAAGTGGACCTGACATGGTCCCGGCAACTGGCCGGATTCGGTTTTCCGACCACTCTTGTGTGGGACGGGGCGAGCGATTTCCAGATTGCAGCGCCTCAGGGGCATGCGCTAACCATCGATCATCCCGCTGAACTCAACGACCAAAAAGAGGCGCTTTTGCAGCGCCTGAATTCGCCCGCTGCGCGAGCGCTGCGGGAGCGCTATATCGCGGATCTCGCAGCATTCGCAACTTGTCATTGCCCGCTGCGCAGCCGCGAAGCGAGCATGGCAGGAACGCTGGCCGATATTCGCGAACGTTACCGTGGGGCCGAACGCAAACGTGACTGAGGAGCTCGGCAACGTGCGGCGCGGTGAAAATAACCGCGGTCGTGACCCGAGCGCGGACGCGGCAAATAAGGCGAGTTACGACAAGGGCGGAATGGCTTGGGCAGGCAAACATGTCAACGCCGATTTAAAATCTGCTCCACCACCCCTGCCTGCCGATATGCCGAATACATATACGTATGGGATACATAGCAACCTCACCCCCGTAGAACTGTTTTTTTTGATTGCGGTGGATGAAACCATGGATCAACTGGGAGTTAGCGACGCAGTAGGCGTTGCTATGATCCTCGCGGGTTCGCGGTTTGTCCCCACGCGAAGTAAATTCGCTGGCGCGGTGAAAGGAACCTCGGTTGCGTCGAAGCTCTCTCGCTCACTACTGCCCTTTGAGGTAAAACACCGAATCTTACCTACCTTTACATCGTGGACCAGTGATACAACCGGCGTGTGAAGCAGGAGGACCGACTGTAATGGACGATGCGTGGCACCAACTCCAGCAGTTCATACGCGAAGTACGCGCCCCTGGGGTGCTCGGCATAGACGAAAAATTAACTCGTGACATGGATCTGTATCACGACCTCGATTGGGAGCCACCCAAAATCTTGGACATCATGCGGACGTGGAGCGAGAGGTTTAACGTTGACCTCAGAGACTTCGATGTTGCTTACTACGTTCCATCCGCGAGTATGCGAAAGCGCGACGTGGTCCTGGCTGCGTTGAAATCACCGTTCAGCGCAAAGGCGCGAGAATCGCTAGGGGGACGGTCGCTCACACTCGGGATGCTGGAAGAGGCAATGAAGCGAGGGCGGTGGGAGAGGAGCTAGATTCAGTAACACAGCCGCGGACGCCGGAAATAAGGCGAGTTACGACAAGGGCGGAATGGCTTGGGCGGGCGAACAAGGCGCGCTTGCGCGCGAGCGACCCGATAGCCGCCCGCGTCATGGGCGCAGATACGAGATCAACAACTCCCGCGCTTGCGGCGACTGCCCGACTTTCGCGGCCGCTTGCGCAACGATCTGCGGCACGGCATCTTCATTGATACCCTGGCGAGCCCCGATTTCCTCCGGTGACAGCTTGGCGTATCCGGTTATGCCGAAATAATGCCGGAGGACGAATTGCTCGCGCTCGCCAAGGCCTGCGCTGTCGAGCGCAGCTTTGAGATTGTCGACGAGGGTGGCGTTATCCGGTTCATCTCCTGGAAAGAGCGGGGCCAACGGCTGCGCGGACGCCACAAGGTCATAGAGATTGGCGTGACCGTCGTCGCCCAGGCTGCGATCGAACGAAACCGTACGGTTGATCCGGTCGTACGCGTCGATGAATTCGATGTTCTGTTCGATGCGGCGCAGAAATTCGGGCTTGTATTTGCGCCATCCGGCTCGCAGTTGCGTCGCGCTCGGTTCGGTTTTCAATTGATGCACGAGTCGCGAGCGCAGTAATGGAGCGAGTGCGCTACGCGCGAGCGCTTCTAGTGAGGGCTGCTGTGGCATCCCGCTCGCTGCTGCCTGTTGGAGCAGCTGATTGCGAGCGGCGCGTGTCGAGATGATTTCTTCACCACGTTGGATCCCTACGTTAAATTGCTTGGCGTAGCGAATGGCCGACAGCCTGTAAATCGTCGACCGAATAGCGGAGACTGCATAGGTCGAAAACGCAAACGACATTTGAGGCTTATGTCCCCAGATGGCCCGTTGCAACCCCGAGATCGCATCAACCAGAATTTCGCTCGTTTCCGGCCGGTCAGGGTCGTAGCCGATGCGCTTCGCTGCGAAATACGCGAGCCTGACATTCGCCTCGAGAAACTCGTTGAATGCCTGTTCTCCGTCGTCAACAACCCGCGATAGCCATTGCGCCTCTTCATCGGTGACTCTCAGCGCACGTTCCCGTACTGCATCGAGCGAGGCCGACCGCCGCAAGAATGTGTCGATGTTCGGATCGAAGCCAAAGGTGCGGGTAACGGCCTCCTCGTACCTCAGCGTCGTTTGTCGCCCTTTCATTCCAGATATTCTTTTTCCCTGCAGGGCCGAGGCGCGATGCAACGCCCTGTTGCCTGAAGCATTGACACTTCTCAGCACCATGTCAGCGAACGTCTCATCGTACGTCGCAGGGTCGCGTAGCAAGAGCAGATACTTGGCATATTCGCCGGCATCGATTCGTCTATAGACCAGATCGACTTGCTCGGGTGCCCAATGGAGGTCATCGTTATCTGTGCTATTCATTTCGGTGCTTCCCGTCAGCTTGTGTATCGCACGGCGATACTGCAGCGAGGGCCTGAATTCGCTTATCACGCCTCGCCGCGTGGTCTCGGCAACGAGGAGTTCGGCGGCTGCCAGGCCATGGCGCACCAGGACGGCGTTCAGCTCGTCGTCTGCGAGCACTTCGGCTCGATGGGTCAGCAATGTGGCCAGCCGTTCGAGCGTCGGACGCGCTTCTTCGCTTACATGCCAGGTTATGCCGCTTAACAACTCCGCGTGGGCGATGAGCTCGTCGGACGCAAGGCGAATCAACAGACGGCTGCGAGCGTGAGATTGGATATCGAATTCAGTCGCTACCTGCTCCACCGTATATCGGTGCCGGTATGGCCACACGCCCAAATATGCACGGAGGATCAATTCGACATCCGGAGGCAAACGGGACAAGGCGGCGGGTAGTGCGACATCCGGTGGCCAGGTTGCGCTCCGCTCGCGCCGGAGGGCGGCAATAGCGAGAGCATAGCTTGCCTCCAATTGCGCGCTATCGGGCAGCGCGATTGCAGCGGCTATCTCGTCGCGGGCTCCGTCGCGGCTGTCTTCGGTTGCTTGGTCATCGGCCACGGCCTCGCGCGTTACCGCTGAGGCTACCGGATCGGTGTCGTACTGTGAGCCGCCCGGCAAGGCGTCGGCTTCGATGGTCGTGGACGTGGCCGTCGATTTGCCGTCTTCGGTTGCGCCGCGGATCAGACGCATGACCAGCTCTCGAGACAGTGCACGCCACACCCGAGCGCTGAGCCCCCGATCTCTAAAGACTTTGGCTAATGATGCCGGCCTGTCCTGCTCCAACCCGTACAGTTCCCGAAGCATCGTGAGCAGCACGCGCGAGCCCACGTATCGCTCGGCGTGTGGGTCGCGCAGCAATCTCAGGATTTCGGCGAGATCAGGCAGCGGCTCGCCCGCTTCGATGCTGGCGCGGGCGAGGTTAGCCGCACGCTGAAACGCTGCGCTTGTCGGCAGGCCACTTTCACCCAACAGTTCCCGAATTTTGACTGTGGGATAGCGTTTGTAAGGCGCAAGCCCGTATCGCATCGCGAGACCGATTTGTTCGGTGGGCGTCATGCAGGCGATGACCTGCTTCAACGTCACACCGTGGCTCGATGCTTGCGCTTGAAGCGAGGCGAGGCTCTCTTGCGGTAGCTCAGTGGCAAGCCGCCTCAATAAAGCAGTCATCTTGTCGTATCTGCTCCTGCTATAGACAACGACGCGTTCCTCGCGGTTTTCATCAAGCTGACGCCATTCCTCGCTGGCTTCGTCGGGCAGGTCGGCACTGACATGAAGCCGATAGGCCGGGTCATGCAGATGTTCAAGATGCGGACGCGCGGACCAGAACACCCAAGCGTAATTGCCGCGCCCGGGATCGAACGCAGCGAGGATGTGCTGATCATTGGGGGTCGACCGGATTCTGCTCCATTGCGCCTGTGACAGCGCAGGGGTCACGTAGTTTGTCTGACCGTCTTCGGCTCTGTGCAGCGTATTGGTCAGCCCATACACCCAAACACGCTGTCCGCCCAGTTCGAACACCACCTCACCGGCCGAGCCTTTCGGCAAGATGCGGGCAGGGCCCACTTTCTTGATGAATGCCCACACGATATCGGGCCTTGCTTTGGGCGCGGCGTACAAGGTCGAGTGGTTGAGGATGAGATCAAGCGCACTGGGCGCAAGTATGACCGAGCGGCCCGCACCAGCAACGGCACCGCGCAGCTGCACTTGATACGAGTCGGGCTTTCCATGACGACGTAGTTCGAAGGGTGCCCGTTTACCGATAAAGAGCCATTGGAGCGAGTTGCGGCATGCAGTCTGAACGAGTGCGTCCGAGACGGCTCCCTTATGAACGGCGGCCTGTGTCAGCGCCCATAGGACGTCGAATTGCGCCTGGGCTGGCCATCGTGGTGCTTCGCCCGCTTGCAGCACGGCGCGCAGACCAGCGTGAAGCAGCACGGCGCGTTCGGTATCGTTCTGGCGCAGCCATATTCGAGTGCCTGTTCCCCGCGTGGTTTGTAACGCTCTGCGGATTTCGCTTTGGACGGCGATGACCTTGATGCCGTGCGGTGGCCCCGTGACGACGATCATCTCCTTGGGCACCTCGCGCGTGCCGGTCAGTGCGTCGCGATCGGAAAGGCGCATGGCGCGCTGCAGACGCATGGCCATCTCGGCCAGCGCCTGCGGATCGCTCATATCCAAACGCTCGCGGATCAGGTCGAGGTCCGCCCCGGGCAACGTCCTCAAGCGCAAGTCGAGTGCCCCGAGCAGGTGTTTCCCAGTTGCGAAGATGATGGTTTCTTGGAACTCGCCATGTCGATGCGGACGGGTCATGCGCGCCAAGCCTTGCGAGCGCACCGCTTCGAGGTGATCGCGGGAAACGGTAATCAGGATCTGCGGGGCGTCTTTGATCATCGGACGGACCCTCGGATCAAAGAGAACGTAGACGCCCTTCCACTCGCCCAGCAAAACGGGTTCACGGCCTGCGGCGAAAAGCGAGGTACGTCCTGCGACATTCGCGATAAAAGGTCGAATGGTGATTGCGATGGACCCCAGCCGCGTTTCAGATGCCTGTGCGCGATAGGCAAAGACATCGAGTGATTGCCTGCCACGCGTAGGCAGATCGACGACGATCGGCCAGGGGCGCGTTCGATCTCGCTCCCAATCGGACCATTCGATCGGCTGCAGGTGTTCGCTCAACTGCTGATGGATGTCCGTGTTTCGGCTTCGCCAAATCTTTCGATCATCTTGTTCGCGTGACAGATAGCTTAGGGCAGACGTCAGCGGCCCCGTTTCATACGTGGCTGCGATGGCTTCGCGAAGCGTCACTTGTTGGCGGCCGATATGCACCGCATGCTTGGCCATGCCGGTGCGCGCTGCCTCCTCCACGACGTGTTCGGGGATGCCGAGAGTCAACTCCTTGTACATGGGCTCACCCGCCGCATGGGCCCATAGCACGACGACGTCGTTCTGGGGATCGTGGCCGGCATAGAGCACTATCGCGCCGGAGTCGGACGCGACGAACCGATCGGCGACCGAGAACGGGCGGACATGTGGAGCGGTGTTGCCGCGTAGCAATGGGCCGCACCACTGCACGTGAAAGAGGCGCTCGTCGATCACCATGGTCCATGTATGCGCGTTCAAATGGTTTATCACGTGGGCGTTGCCGCTCAACGCATCGATCATTCGCTGCTTCGGGGGCCTGCGCAGACGTGCTTCGACCAGTTTGTCCAGCCGTTCGAGCGGGGCGGCCAGGACTTCTTCCGCATGTCCCAACGCGAGCTTCTGCCGTAATTGGCCGACGACATCGTTTTTTTGCGTCGCCAAGTGCACCGTCTCCTCGTCGACACGCAGTTCAGGATTCTTGAGCGCAGGATGGCTGGCGGGGTCCCAGGCGACGACGATCGTGGTGTCGCCGTCTTCATAGAGTCCGAGGACGAATGTTGCCATCTCTTCGTGCTGGTAAAAGCTGACGACCAGGCCTTGTTTGTGCCCAGGGAGCAAGGGCCGAGCCGCTAACACGCCAGGCACGCGTTGCGGCATGACGCGATTGACGTAAAGCAGCGCTCGGCGGGGAAGGGGGGCAGGCAAATCGTAGACGGGAAGTGGGTTGACGCCGAACAGCCCGTGCCGCGAGGCGCCCAGGCGCGCGACGATCATGGCTTGCATGTCCCGATGTGTGGTGATGTTGCTCGGGATGCCTTCGGTCTGCGAATGTTGATGCTCGATATATCGTTCGAGTGCCACGGCGACGCTGTCAGGTCGAGCGGCAAACGTGCTTTCCACTGCGAAAATGCCGTTCTCAACGTCTGTCGACACGTCGAGGTGGTAGGCAAGACCGGTGGACTTCGCCTCTTCGAGCAGAGCATGGCCAATGATACGGGGGCGTCCCCAGCGCTTCGTCGCGTACACCCCCCGGCTAGCATCCCAGCCGATCATCACATCGTGTACGTTGGTCGCCTGATCGGCAGGCAGCGGTTCGGGCATTGCATTAACGTAAAATCGCACAGGTGCGCGCGATTTGATGCTCCCGAAATACAATCTGGCCTTTAGGTCCTCGAGCCGGACGACGGCCATGTTTTGTTCGATGGAAAGAACCTGCAGACCACCCGCGCCGCCTTCGATGTCGGACAAAAGGGCCTCCAGTGTGCCGCGCGGTGAGGCGTCGGGCGTGTAAGTGTCATGGCCGTGCGGCGCGATGAATATCCCGTAGCCGCGCACAGGCTTTGCGTCAGGCATTAGAACGAGCGACGAGCCTCGCGGATTCTGGCTGCTGCCCAATCCAAGTGCCCGACGCACTTGGGTCATGATCTCCGGCACCTGCGCCGCATCGCATCCCAAGTGCGAACATAGTTTCGCGATCGAGACGTATTGCCCCATGTGCTCGATCAGCAATGCTCCTGCGTTGAATTCACGGGGCCCCAACGGAATCATCTTGCCGTTGCGCGCGACCAGACACGGCCGTCCGAATTTCGTGATGCTGCGGCTTTCGTAGTCGACGATGAACGGCATGCTCACCGAGGATTGCAGCCGATCAGCCTCTGGCCTGACATCCGATGCTGGCGGGTCGCTCGCGGTATCAGCGCTGGTGAGCGGGTGCCGTTCGTCTCGTTTCAATCCGCTCAGCGGGCCCGCCAATGGTTGTTTTTTGAGGGGCGTTGTTTCTGCTTCGGAACCTGACCGCGACGGGCCATTGAATGGCTCGGGCTCAACGCCGCCGTCGCCGCTAACGTTTGACGAGCGCATTGACTCTCTTGTCGTGGAATGTTCGAGGGCTCGATGTAATAAAGCCTTTGCGAGGCTGCACGCCACGATATGGCAGCGGCTCGCTTTGCCTTGAACGACAGCCGAAGCATCGGCCGTTTTTGCGAAAGAGGTGCCGCGTTCACGACTATCGGCAAGCGGGTTCTATCGGCGTAGATAGGGCATCAACAGCGCCGTTGCTTCCGGCGACTCCCTGATTCGTGCGGCCGCGGCGGCAATGATTTCGACGACGGCATCTTCGCTGATTCCCTCGCGCGCCGCGATCTCCTGCCTTGGCAACTGCGTATAGCCGGCAATGCCGAAATGGTGTCCGAGGATGAACTGTTCGCGCTCGCTCAGGCCGGCGCGCTCGAGAGCGGCTTTGAGATCGTCGGTAAGCGCAGCGCGGTCCGGTTCATCTCCCGGCAAGGCGCCGGCGAGTTGCTGCGTAGACGCCACGACGTTATAGAAGTCGTCATCGCTGTCGTAGACGAGACTCCGATCCAATGAGCCCGCGCGCTTGATTCGGTCGTATGTCGTGACGAATTTGACGTTTTCCTTCATGCGGCGCAGGAATTCCGGCATGTACTTGCGCCATCCGGTTCGCCACTGCGTCGCGCTTGGTTCGGCTTTCGATCGGCTGACGAGCCGCATGCGCAGCAGTGGCGTCAACACCTCCCGGGCAAGCTGCTCGAACGGCAGCTCGTGTTGCCACTCGTTGTCGCCCGCTTGTTCGCGCAATCGGGCAAGTGCAACCCGCGTCATGATGACTTCCTGCGCGCGAGCGAGCGATACATTCAATCGCTGCGCGTATCGCGCAACCGACCGCTTTAATATCATCGAGCGCGTGACTAAAAATGCGTAATTGGAGAAAGCGAACGACATCTTCGGGTTGTATCCCCAGATCGCCCGTTGCAAACCGGAGATCGCGTCGACGAGAATTTCACTCGACTCGGGCCTGCCTTCAGAGTAGCCCGCTCGGATCGCTGCCGAATACGCGAGCCGGATGTTGCCCTGAAGAAACTCGCTATATGCAACGTTTCCATCATCGATAACGCGCTGCAGCCATTGCACTTGCTCATCGGTGATTGCCAGTGCACGTTCGAGTATCGAATCGAGCTTATCCGCCCGTAGCAAAAACGTCTCGATGTCCGGATCGATGCTGACAACCCGGGTGATGACCTCCTCATACTCCAGTGATGTCTGCCGATGCTCCATCGTGTTTCGTCTTCTTCCCTGCATGGCCGACGAGCGATGCGACGCTCTTCGGCCGACAGCGCCGACACTTCTGAGCACCATGTCGGCGAAGGTCTGGTCACGCGTTGCGGGGTCGCAGAGCAAGAGCAGCAACTTCGCATACTCCCCCGCGTCGATTCGTTTGTAGATTTCGTCGATCTGCTCAGGCTGCCAATATGGCACGTTGTCTTCTGCCGGCATCCCGTCAGCGACGCTTCCCGTGAGCTGCTGCAACGCACGGCGGTACTGCACCGAGGGCCTGAATTTGCTTATCGTCCCTTGCCGTGTGGCCTCCGTCACCAGGGGCTGAGTGGCTGCCAGGCCATGGCGAACCAGCACGGCGTTCAGTTCGTCCTCCGCGAGCACATCGCCTCGCTCGATCAGCAAGGTGGCCAGTCGTTCGAGCGTCGTGCGTTCGCTGATTGGCGGCGAAAGCCGGCCGCTCATCAATTCCGCATGCGCGAGCAACTCGTCGGACGCGAGGCTAATGAGCAGCCGGCTACGGGCGAGCGTGTCGATCTTGAATTCCGTCGTTACCTGCTCGGCCGTATATCGATGCCGGTATGGCCATACGCCCAAGTACGCACGCATGACCAGTTCGACATCCGGTGGCAACTCGCACAAAGCGACCGGCAGTGCGACATCGGACGGCCATGTCACGCCGCGTGTTCGCCGCAGCGTGGCTGTGGCAGCGGCGTAGCTTGCTTCCAATTGGTCGCTGTCATGCAAAGCGATGGCGGTGGCGAGTTCGCCGCGCGCCACGCCCGAACCTGGTTCGAGCGCCTGGCGGTTGGCCGCACTGGGCTGAGGTGGGGGTGATGTCGTTGGAGTGAGTTCGACCCGTGCGTCGGCGGTGCCGGCGCCGAACGACGCCCTCGTCGATATGCCCATTCGGTTTGCGCCGCGGATCAGATGCATGATCAGCTCTCGATAAGCGCTGTGCCACACTCGTGTGCTGAGCCCGTAATGGTTAAAGACATGAGCGAACGACGCCGGCTTGGCGTCCGTACCCAAGCCGTACAGTTCTCTCAGCATCGCGAGCAGCACGCGCGAGCCCATGTATTGTTCGGCACGCGGATCGTTCAGCAAGTCGATGATTTCGGCTAGTTCGGGAAGCGGCTCGCCAGCCTCGAGGCTCGCGCGCGCGAGATCGGCAGCATGCTGAAATGCTTGGAATCCTGGTGTCCTTGCGCCCAGCATGTCCTCGATCTCGACAGCCCGATAGCGCCTGCCATATGGGGCGAGCCCGTACTGCATCGCTATGGCGATCTGATCGGCCGGTTTCATCACGCCGAGCAATTGATCCAACGTCAAGCCGCTTTCCGATGCCTGTGCTTCCATCGCGGCAACGCGTTCTTGCGGAAGCTCGGCGGCAAGCCGCTTCAATAACGCCGTGATCCCCGTGCCATACCGGCTCGCGTCATAGACAACGACGCGCTCCTCGCGAGTATCGTCGAGCTGGCGCCATTCCTCGGTAGCCCCGTCGGGCAGGCTGGCACTGACAAAAAGCCGATAGCGCGGATCATGCAGTTGTTCGAGGTGTGGCCGCGAAGACCAGAACACCCAACTGTAATGGCCGCGTTCAGCATCGAACGCGGCCAGGACGTGGTGATCGTTTGGATTCGATCGAATCCTGCTCAATTGCGCCTGCGACAGCGCTGGGGTCACATAGTTGGTCTGGCCGTCTTCGCTTCTGCGCAGGGTATTGGTCAACCCGTACACCCATGTGCGCTGTCCTTGCACTTCAAACACGACGTCGTCGGCGGACCCTTTGGGCACCATGCAGGCAGGACCCACTTTCTTGATGAACGTCCACACGATGTCGGGTCTGGCCTTAGGCGCGGTGTAAAGCCTTGAGTGCTTGAAAGTGAAATTGAGCGTTTTTGGCGCAAGCGTGACCGGGCGTTCGCCGCGCGCAACAGCGTGACGCAATCGAACCTGATACGAGTCGCGTTGTCCGTTGCGATGCAGTACGAATGGCGCGCGCGTGCCGATAAAGAGCCATTGAAGCGAGTTGCGGCATGCCGTCTGAACGAGATCGTCCGAGACGTTTCCGTCATGGGCGGCAGCTTGTATCAGCGCCCACAACACGTCGAATTGCCCGGGCGCCGGCCATCGGGGCGCTTCGCCCGGCTGCAGGATCGCGCGCAGGCCGGCGTGCAGCAGCACCGCACGCTCGGTATCGGCCGATTGCAGCCATAGCAGTTGGGCATCGTCTGCCGTGCGCTTGGTTTGCAATGCGCGGCGTATTTCCTTTTCGGGCCCGATGACCTCGATGCCTTTAGGCGCCCCCGTGATGACGATCATCTTCCGCGGTACGGCGCGCGAGCCGGTCAGCGCGTCGCGCTCGGGAAGCTGCATGGCGTACTGCAAGCGCATGGCCGCGTCGGCCAACGCTTGCGGATCGTCCATATCCACACGCTCTCTGATCCGTTCGAGGTTCACGCGAGCCAACGTTCGCAGGCGCAAATCGAGCGCTTCGATCAGACGTTCGCCGGTCGCGAAGATGATGGTCTCTTCGAACTCGCCCTCTCGATGGGAGCGCCTCATGCGCTTCAAACCACTCTTTCGGATCGCTTGGACGGCATCGGGCGAAACGGTGGCCACGATACGCGTTCCTACGGGAAACGTCGGACGCACCCGCGGATCGAATAGGACATAGATGCCGTCGCACTCGCCGATCAATACCGGTTCGCGGCCAGGGGCGAAAAGCGCGGAGCGCCCATCGATGCTGCGGATGAAAGGTTGAATCGTCATGGCGACGAAGCCTCGCCGCGTCTGCGCCATTTGTGCGCGATAGGCGAAAATATCGAGCGACTGTGCGCCCAGCGTGGGCAGCTCGACCGTGGCCGGCCAGGGGCGTATGCGAGTTTGCTCCCGATCGAATGACTCGAGTAGCATCAGATGTTCGAGCAATTGCTCGGGAAGATCGTCGCTTCTGGTTCGCCACATTTGCCGGTTGTTTGGTTCGTGCGAGAGGTGGCGCAAGGCGGCGCTCAGCGCGCCGGTTTCGTATCTGGCTGCCACGGCCTGTCGAAATGCAATTCTTCGCTGTCCCAACTGTGCGACATGTGCGGCCATACCGCTGCGCGCGGCTTCTTCGATGACGCTGTCCGGGATGCTGAAATCCATATCCGCGTGCATGTATTGGCCAGGAGCATGGCGCCACAGCACGAGCACGTCGTTATTCGGATCATGGCCGGCATAGAGCGCCACCGCGTCCGGGCTAGGGGCCACAAAGCGATTGGCGATATTGAAAGGGAGGATGTGAGGCAGGCTGCCGCCGCGCAGCAACAATCCGCACCACTGTACGTGGAAGCGCTGCCCATCGATCGCCATTGTCCAAGTGTGCGTACCTAGCTGTTCCCTTACGCATGAGTTGCCGCCTAGCGCATCGATCATCCGTTGCCTTGGCGGCACGCGCAGGCGCGCTGCGATCAATTTGTGCAAATGCTCGATCGGGGCGGCCAGGACTTCTTCGGCATGCCCCAGTTCGAGAGCGCGTCGAGATTGGCTGACGAGGTCGTTTCTACCTTTCGCCAAGCGTATTGTCTGTTCTTCGACACTCAGCACTACGCCGTTTCGCATGGGGCTGGTGGCCGGGTCCCAGGCGACGACGAGCGTGGTGTCTTCGTATTCATAGAGCCCGAGCACGAGCGTCGCGATTTCGTCGCTGTGATAGAAGCTCGTTGCGATGCCTCGCTTGCTCCCGGGGAGCATCGGGCGTATCCGCAACTGGCCCGGCCGCCCGTGCGGCAGAATACGATCGACATAGAGCAACGCGCGCGGTGGGAACGGCGCGGGCAAATCGTAAATGGGCAGCGGGTTCACACCTAGCAGCCCGTGCCGCGTGGCACCGAGGCGCTCGACAATCATTGCCTGCGCCTCGCGGTCGTTGGTGAAATTGCTTGGAATGCCCTCGGCCTGCGAGCGCTGATGCTCGAGGTGCTTTCTGAGCGCCGTCGCGAGATGGGTGGGCTCGGCGGCGAAAATGCTTTCGACTGTAAAGACGTTGCGCTCGACATCTGCTGAAGAATCGAGCGTATAGGCGATACCGGAGGCTTCGGCTTTGCCGAGCAACGCATTGCCGATGTAGGTGCTTGGCCCCGTGCGCTTGATGCCATACACTCCGCGGCTGCGGTCCCAGCCGATCAACACATCGTGCATGCCGTCTGCACGCTCGGACGGTAGCGCTTTAGGTGCGACTTTCACGTAGGGATCTGCGGGCCCATTTATTCGGCCGATATGTAGCCTGACGGTTTGCTCTTCAAACCGGACTACGAGTGTGGCTTCGTCAGAGGGCAACTCGATCGGCTCGGCTTCGGCTCCGAGATCGAACAAAAGGGCCGCGCGCGTGCCCCGAGGAGGGTCGCTAGTGTCGTAGTCGTCGGAGCCGTTGGGGTCGATGAATATTCCGTAGCCACGCACAGGCCTTCCGTCGGACATCAGCAGCAGCGACGAACCCCGCCGCTTGTAGGCACTCCCCAGTCCGAGCGCCCGGCGTACCTCTTTCACTATTGCCTGCAAAGCCGCGGGCGCGCATTGCAAGTGCGAACAGAGCGTATCCACCGCTACATACTGCCCCATGTGTGCAATCAACAGCGCTGCCGCGTTGAATTCCTTTGGGGTCAATGGCCGGGATTTGCCTTTCAGCGGGACAAGGCAGGGTTGTCCGAATTGGGTGACGCTGCGAGATTCGTAGTCGACGACGAACGGTGTGACTACCAAGCGCTCCGGCAGGTCGTTGTCTGATAGCGCATTGCTGTCCGGTAGGTCGCGTTTGCCCCGCGGGCTTGAGGGCGGACGGGGTTTGTCGCCGCTCAAGCCGCTCAGCGGGCCCGCCAATGATTGCTTTTGCCGTGCCGCCCCGCCGTCCGAATCCGATCTCGGTAATCCGCCGAATCCATCCGGGCTGACACTCCCCCCTCCGCCGACATTTGACGAACGCATTGACTGTCTCGAAATGGGATGTCTAAGAACTGGGCGTATTAAAGCGGTTGCAAATGGGCACGCCACAATAAAGCTGCGACGCGGTAGGCCAGGCACCGCGGGCGAAGCATTGGCTGTTTTTGCGAAAGCGATGCCGAACCCGGGGCAAGTGCCAAGCGGCAAGCGCGCTATGGGCGTGGATACGGCGTCAACAGCGCCTGATCCTCCGGGGAGTGCCTGATCTTCGCGGCCGCTGACGCAACGATTTCCGGTATGGCATCTTCATTGATACCCTCGCGTGCCGCGATTTCATGCGATATACGGTGAAGCAGCAACCCGTTATCACGCTAGGTCAAGAGCAAAGCTGAAATCAATCGTTCGCGCCAAGCGCGACGTCTCCTAGACTGCTCGTTCCAGCTGTTGATATTCGCAGCTGCACGTCTTCGTATTGCTTCGTACACCTAAATAATTTTCAAAGGCGCGAGCAGGCGCCGGGGAGTCGTCATGCCTTCAAAAAACAATACGCTGCGTGAGCCGGAACGTCGTCGCTGGCTCAAAGCCGCGGCGCTTGCAACGGGCGCGGCGGCAGTCGGATTTGGCGGTGCGGCGCTAGCGCAACGCCCCGCCGCGACCTTGCGCATCGGTTATCAGAAATACGGCACGCTGGTGCTGCTCAAAGCGCGCGGCACACTCGAGAAGCGCCTGGCAAGCGAAAACGTGACGGTTTCCTGGCTCCAGTTTCCGGCCGGCCCGCAATTGCTCGAGGGGCTCAACGCGGGCGCGCTTGACTTCGGCACCGTCGGCGAGACGCCGCCTATCTTCGCGCAGGCCGCGAACGTCGATTTCGTCTATGTCGGTTATGAACCACCTGCGCCGACGTCGGAGGCCATTGTCGTCGCGCGTCATTCGCCGATCAAAACAGTGACTGATTTGCGTGGTAAGCGTGTTGCGCTCAACAAAGGCTCCAACGTGCACTACCTGCTGGTGCGCGCCCTTGCGCGTGCTGGGCTTTCGTATGCGGATATCCAGCCGATCTATCTCGCGCCAGCTGACGCGCGCGCGGCATTTACGCAAGGCAGCGTCGACGCATGGGTGATCTGGGACCCCTATTTCGCGGCCATCGAACGGCAAACCGATGCGCGCGTGCTCGTCGACGGCACCGGGCTCGTCGACAACACGCAGTTCTATCTCGCGTCGAGAAAGTTTGCGTCGACCGAGCCGCGGCTCGTGCATACAGTCCTCGACCAGCTATCAACGCTCGACGCGTGGTGTCGCGCGAACCCGGCCGCTGTCGCGCGCGAATTGGCGCCGAGCGTCGGGCTCGACGCCGCGACCGTGGAAGTAGCCGCACGTCGCGCGGCATACGGAGCCGCCCGCGTCACGCCGGCAGTGCTCGCGTCGCAGCAGACGATTGCCGATACGTTCAGCGGGCTCAAGTTGATTCCGAAACAGATCGCGGTGAAAGATGCCCAGTGGCTTGCGTGACCGAAGAACACCAGAACACCAGGAGAATATTCGATGAAGGTATTTTGGTTTATCCCGACGCATGGCGATTCACGTTATCTCGGCACATCGGAAGGTGCGCGCGCGGCGACGTTCGATTATTTCAGGCAGATTGCCGTGGCGGCGGACACGCTGGGCTACGAGGGCGTCCTGCTGCCGACGGGACGTTCGTGCGAGGACGCCTGGGTGGTCGCATCGAGTTTGATCTCGGCTACACAACGACTCAAGTTTCTTGTTGCCGTGCGCCCGGGCTTGAGTTCGCCTGCGCTATCGGCTCGCATGGCGGCGACATTTGATCGGCTATCGAACGGGCGTCTCTTGATCAATGTGGTGACCGGCGGCGATCAAGCCGAACTCGAAGGCGATGGCGTCTTCCTCGACCATGACGCGCGGTATCAGGTCACCGACGAGTTTTTGTCGATCTGGCGCGAACATCTTAGGACTGCTAACGAAGGCGGCACGGTCAACTACGACGGCGTCCATCTTCGATCGAAGGATGGCAAGCTGCTTTACCCGCCCGTGCAGCGGCCGCATCCGCCGCTTTGGTTCGGCGGCTCGTCATCGGCCGCGCAAGAGATCGCAGCGTCGCATGTCGATACCTATCTGAGCTGGGGCGAGCCGCCCGAAGCGGTAGCGCAAAAGATCGCCGACGTGCGGGCGAAGGCGCACGCGCGAGGACG
Organism: Trinickia sp. LjRoot230; assembly: GCF_964253315.1. Classification (NCBI taxonomy): domain Bacteria; kingdom Pseudomonadati; phylum Pseudomonadota; class Betaproteobacteria; order Burkholderiales; family Burkholderiaceae; genus Trinickia; species Trinickia sp. LjRoot230. The sequence goes on along the minus strand of NZ_CAXUQX020000001.1, from coordinate 3,754,835 downwards.
TGAGATGAAGTTCGGCATCCGGTTGCACGTGATCGTGCGCGAGACGGCTGACGAAGCATGGGCCGCCGCTGAACGGCTTATCAGCCGGGTCGACGACGAGACGGTCGGGCGCGCGCAAGCGGCGTTCTCGCGTATGGATTCGGAAGGCCAGCGACGGATGGCCGCATTGCACGGCGGCAAAGGGCGCACGCGCGCGGAGCTCGAGGTGTCTCCGAATTTATGGGCTGGCGTGGGGCTCGTGCGCGGCGGCGCGGGCACGGCACTCGTGGGCGACCCGCACCAAGTCGTGGCGCGGATGAACGAGTACGCCGAACTCGGCATCGATACGTTCATTCTCTCCGGCTATCCGCATCTGGAAGAAGCGTATCGCTTTGCCGAACTCGTCTTCCCGAAGCTGCCGGGCCGCGTGCGCGAACGTGTTGGCGCGCCGTTGTCGGGCCCGCTTTCGGGGCCGTTTGGTGAAATTGTCGGCAATTCATATCTGCCTCACGCGTCGCAAAGCTGAATTCGCGCCGCCTTACGTCGCATCACATGACGTCTCATCGCCTTGAGGGAGCCACGCATCGTGAAATGGCAAGGAGTCCTAACGAAACGTATCGCATCCAAGGTCACGCCCTGGATCGTGCCTGCACTGATCCTCGCTACTTGGGAGGTGAGCGTGAGAGCCGGCTGGCTTTCGGCGCGGGTTTTGCCCCAGCCGCTCGCTGTGGCCGACGCGGCATGGGCGTTGTCGGCCAGCGGCGCAATGTGGGCTGACGTGAAAGTGAGTGCATGGCGTGCGTTGTCGGGCTTTGTCGTCGGCGGCGGCATCGGATTTTTGCTCGGCCTGGCGGCGGGCGTCTTCACGCTCGCCGAGGCCGTGCTCGATTCCACGGTGCAGATGATTCGCAACATTCCTGCGCTCGCGATGATTCCGCTCGTGATTCTGTGGTTCGGCATCGGAGAAGAGGCGAAGCTGTTTTTGGTGGCGCTAGGCGTGTTCTTTCCTGTCTATCTGAATACGTTTCATGGCATTCGCTCGGTCGACGCGCATCTCGTCGAGATGGCAAAGAGCTATGGCGTGCGCGGCTTCGCGCTTTATCGCGACGTCATCCTGCCCGGTGCGTTGCCGTCGATTCTCGTTGGCGTGCGGTTCGCGCTCGGCCTGATGTGGGTCATGCTGATCGTGGCGGAGACGATTTCAGCGCAATCGGGCATTGGCTACATGACGATGAATGCGCGCGAGTTTATGCAAACCGACGTGGTCGTCGTAGGCATCTTGCTCTACGCATTGCTCGGCAAGCTCGCTGATTTACTTGCACGTGTGCTCGAAAGATTGCTGCTGCCTTGGCAGAACGTGGGCGGCGCGGTGCAAGCGGGTGGTGACCGCGCGCCGCGCCGGAATGCGGCGATTGCACGTGTAAGCGCGAGCCGGCGGCCATCGGGATTCAAAGGAGCCAAGGCATGACGGCAGCAAGCGAGGTAGCCGTGCGGCTGCGATCGGTGACAAAGCGATACGGTGCGCGCACGGTGCTGGATCGGCTCGACCTGTCGATCGACAAGGGCAGCTTCGTGGCGGTCATCGGCCGCAGCGGGTGCGGGAAGTCGACGCTGCTGAGGCTCGTGGCTGGGCTCGAAACGGCCGATGACGGCGAACTCAACATCGGTGGCGGACCGAGCGATGTGGGCGATGTTGGCGCCGAGCCTGGCGCGCCGCGCACGCGGATCATGTATCAAGAGGCGAGGCTATTGCCGTGGAAAAACGTGTTGGGCAATGTGATGCTTGGCCTGCCGCGCACCGCGCGCGACGATGCGCGAGCGGCACTTGATGAAGTGGGGCTAGGCACACGAGCGCGCGATTGGCCGGCGCAATTGTCCGGTGGTCAGCGGCAGCGCGTGGCGCTTGCGCGCGCGCTCGTGCATCGCCCTGATCTGCTACTGCTCGACGAGCCGCTCGGTGCACTCGATGCGTTGACGCGGCTCGAAATGCAAGAATTGATCGAGCGGCTGTGGCGCGAACATCGTTTTACGGCCCTGCTTGTCACGCACGATGTTCACGAGGCAGTGGCATTGGCACAGCGGATTTTGCTGATCGAGCGCGGTAGCATCGCGCTCGATCGCGCCGTCGATCTGCCGAAGCCCAAGACGCGCGGCACGGCTGCGTTTGCCGCAATCGAAGAGGACGTGTTGCAACGCGTGCTGCAACACATCGAGCATGTTTGAAAATTCGTACGTTCACCGCTGATGGTCAACGGCAACGACAGGATTGATTCATGACAGAAAGATTGAAACTCGTAGCGGTTTCCGGCGGGTTGCAACGGCCCTCGCGTACGCTCGTGCTCGTCGAGGAAATCGTCACCGCGCTCAGCATCGCGATGCCGCTCGATGTCCGGCTGATCGAACTGGGTGAACTTGCCCCCGCGCTTGGGCGCACGCTTTATCGTAATCGTCTGCCCGAGTCGGCCGAGATGCAGCTCGAGGCCATCGAGACGGCGGACGTGCTGGTGGTCGCAAGCCCCGTGTTTCGCGGCTCGTTCTCGGGGCTCTTCAAACATTTATTCGATCTCATTGCGCACGACGCGCTCGTCGATAAGCCGATACTGCTGGCCGCGACTGGTGGCAGCGATCGACACGCCCTCGTGATCGAACATCAGTTGCGGCCGCTCTTCGCGTTCTTTCAGGCGCTCACGTTGCCTGTCGGGGTTTATGCAAGCGAACGCGACTTCAATGGCTACGAGATCTCGAGCGCCGCACTGCATGAACGCATCGCGCTTGCAGTTGAACGTGCTTTGCCGCTGCTGAAGGCGCGCCCGGCTCGCCCAGTTCAGGTTGATACTGCGCACGCGTGACTTGTATCGACGAATTAATTTCCAATGCCGGCCGTAACGATGCCGTTGCGGCCGGTCTTGCCTCCTTTGCGAATGAATTGACGGCTCATGATGCAAGCCCTTCGACAGAAGGCAGGCGAGCATTGCACGCCTGCTCGACCTCATCTGGCCACACGGGTTCGCGACAGGTCAGTTGCGCAAGGTAATGCACCGTCGCTTGGATAAGGCTCGGGAGCGCTGTGATGGCAAGAAGCAGCCACAAGAGAGGATGTCCGGAATTCAGGATGTCGGGTACATCCTCAAACTGCATTCGCAGAGAGTTCCGGAAGGAAATTTCAGTTGTCAGTAGCTCCGCTACCGGAGGCACGGACGATGGACCTTCTTCCATGAAACGCCGGTAGTATTCGAAGTCTTGACATAGCTCTTCCATCACTTGCTGGCCGGCCGAGCTGTTCTCGTCAAATGCGAGCACTACACGCTTTCCGATAGAGAACGTATCTATCACCAGGCCCTTGTCGTTCAGGACGAGGCAACGGACGACACGCGGTGCAGTTCCACCGAGGCCGGCTTTGGGTTTTCGCTCAACGTACAAGAAGGCGTTGTCCCACGGAACGGATATAACCCCGCCTGGGCCGTTGTGGCGGAAAGCATATATCGTGCGGTCAGCCCTATTGAACCGTATCGGCTTGCGGGTGTAGTTGAAGCAATCGACCCGAAGCGCTCGCACCGATATCCAAACTCCTCCCGTGGACAAGAGGGAGAAAAAGGCCAGGAGACCGTACACCATGCCGTCCTCGCGCTTTTCTCGAAAACCCGCAGGCATATGCGTAGCCATCCACACAAACATGGCAATCAGACATAAGAAAGCGACACCGGCGGTCGCAAATATAAGCACGCCCCACCCCTTTTCGCGATAAAGCCCATCGCATACCTCAAGGTAGGTATCGGTCGCACTGAATACGGTGCCTACGCTTTTAGCCCCATCTGTGCACGGTTTATCCACTTGCAGCCGTGCCGATGCCTCCGTATCCGTCACTGGTTGATTGAGCTTGTACCAAGAGAGTCCATCAAAAGCCATGCTGGCTCCAATCAAGAGAAAATTGCCGAGAATGCTTTCTGGTCTTGTTCCAGGCGTTCAAATCGTTCGCTACTCGCCTTTATGCCGAAATAGCACTGCTCGAGCCACTCGTTAATTTCTCGGCCCTTGAAATAGTTAATCAACACACCGACGACGGCAGCGAGAAGTAGTAGAGGCAACGCCAGCACACTTCCCACGAATGCAATCGCGACCAGGGTCGCACCGACAACCGCTGACGCGGTGTAGAGCGCCAACATAAGGAAGTTGCTGTGCTTGAATTCGTCCCACGCGTGATAGGCATCGATAGCCGCCGACACGAGCCCGACCACCGCTCCGCCATACTTCCCAGCCAGCTCCAAGCGATGAGCCCAGCGCAGCCAACCACCGGATAACTTCACGCCTCCATTCTCCAGCCCCTTGATCGTGGCTCCGCCATACTGCGCGACACTTGCGGTAAGCCCAGCCACCGCATTGTCGAACTTGATGGCATTCTCGGTCGCGTTAAACCGGTTTGACTTCTTTAGTTCTTCCCGCGCCAACCGCAGGTTAATTGCGTTAAAGATCGCCCCGATGCCCGCAAATGCCGGTTCACCTTTGGCCATCAGCCGAAACTTCGGCATGTAGATATTTTCGACGACATCCGGCGTCAGCATCGACGCGGCCATTTGCTTGGACACGCTAGGCGTGCCCTTGACGCTGGACAGGTTCGCGGCTTCCTGCTCAGCGCTTTGAACAGGCACGAACTGCTTGACCTTCACCTCCCAATCCTTGTCGCCCGCAGGCACGGCCTTCTCGCGCAGCTTCGTTTGCAAATCCCGCACATCGATTTGTTGCCGCCCCGGCATCATTTCCTGCATCTGCCGCGCGATGTAGTTCACCCACTGATTCGGCGAACCCCATAGCGCTTTGAACTCGAATAGCTTTTTAGTCCGCATGCACATCGCGGCGTAGATTATTTTGGCGGCTGTTGCGTCCACGCCGGCGCTCACCGCTTCGACAATCGGGCCGCCCGCCTGTTGCAGAAGACGAGCGACCGAGCCGGCGAGGGCGCCTGACAAGCGAGGGTCCGCCTGTTTCGCAACTTCCTCTATCTGGCTATACGACTCGATGAGTTTTGCCACCGACTCGCGCATCTCGATGTACGGATAGCTCGACGCTTGCTTGACCTTCTCGGCGAGAACGGGATGGTTCAGCACGAGCGCGCGCAGCAGCGGGTTGCGCGTATCCGTCACATCGCCCTTCGCCCATTTGACGAGCACATCGACCGTTTCCTTGCGGTCCGCTGCGCCTTCGATGCAACCGGTGAACGTGTTCGTGTAGTGGACGCCGCTGCGGCAGTTGCCCTGTTCGTAATCGAATTGAAAGACATTCAGCAACGCCGGACTCGTCAACCAGGCCTGATGGTCCTGCGATAGCGGCACGAGCGTGCTCGCCTGCTCGTGCTTGAGCACCTCGGCCATGCGCTCTTTGAAGTCGACGATGGCCTGCTGCCGATAATGCATCGTGTACGGCTTCCACGCTTCGGGGCCCGCGCTGACAAGGTCCGCTTGCTTCATCGCCTCGATGCTTTTGAGCTGCTTGTCGAGCAGCTTGCCGCCGTCGAATATCGCACTGGCGCCCAGCCCCTGGTATGTATTTGCCTGTATCAACCGGACACCACTTTCCACGTCCTCCTTCGCCGACGCAATCACAGCGTCGTGCAGCGCATCGATGGCGCTCGTGGCCCAGATACCGTGTTCGTACGGTTCAAGCGTGGCGCCGAACGCGAGCCGCTGCTCGAAGTTCAACTCTTGCGTAATGCCGACCGGATCCCACAGCGCGAAGATGAGTCCCTTGTCAGGCGTAATGGAATCCATCGCCTGCTTCAGCGCAGGCCCTTGTCCGGTGCGATGGTGGTATGTGAAGCAAGCGCTTGACAATGCCTCGGGCGGGCTGCCTTTGTATTCGCTGAGCAGATCCGCGACGTGCGTGACGGTCTCCGTATGGGGCTGCTGCGTGCTGCCGTTTAACGACCCGGTCGCGTCGAATGTTTGCATTCGCTTGTCGCGACAGCCCATGAAATTGGTCGCGTATAGGTCGCGCACCTTTTTGGTCCAGCGTTCCTCGCTGAAAGCCAAGTAGACGACACCTGCCCTTTGCGCATCTTCAATGGTGATGCACTGCGCCAACTGCGCGTGTTCGGGCTGATGACAGTTGAAGGGCCGCTCGACGCTGCGGTCGATATTCAGGTCAACCGGAAACTCGTACAGGTATCCCTCGGCGGTCACCGCGTAGGCCTGCCATCGTACGGTCTTCGGATAGAACACGTACACGTAACCGTAGCGCAGCGTGCGCAACGTGTACTTGGCCTTCTTGAGCGCAATACTCGTTACGCCCTCGCCGAACGTACTGCCCATCAGCCTCATCGCACCGGACGAACCGTGCGCCTTCGTATCGGCGAAGGCTGAGTATCGGACAGGAAGAATCGGCAGCCCTTTTTTCTGGCACATTGAGCAGCTGCCTGACTCGCGCGTGGACGCCTGCATTGCCGCTATCGTCAGTTGCCTGATAGTCGAGAAGTCGAAGTCGTATGCCATATTCTTGTCTCGTTCAAATCATTGGTATTGGATGCTCTCGCGCGCAATGGCATCCCAGTCGCGTTGGGTCCAATGAGCGACCGTCTCGGCATAAGGGTGCGTCTCTGGCGCCTGCAATACGGTCCGCACGCGCGGGTGACGGTCAAAACAGGGGGAGACAACGGTGCCGTGAAGCCCAAAAGCAAGTAGGTCCGAGCCAGAAAGGCCATAGGTCTCGCCCTTCATCAACTGGGCGTCGAGCAGCGACGGCATGTCGGCCGTGATTGCGACTCCGTTACCACGCAGTGCATCGAGCGCGCGCTCGATGATCTCAACGCGGGTGAGTTGCTTGTACTGTTTGTTCGTCAGTAAAAATTCGTCATTCGGGCTTTGGGCGCCTTGCATGGTCACCCATCCCGCATCCCGGTCGAGATAAGTCCACCGAGCCGCAGGCCCCATCAGCGCGCCCAGTTGTTCGGGTTTGAGTATCCATTGCAGATGCGCAAACACGCGTGGGTCATAAAAACGGAAGATTGCAGTCCCTTCCGTTGGCTTCGGCAATACCAGGCGCTCAGCAAGATGCCGCTGTAGCCGATGGCCTGCTTTGTCACATTCGAGGATGGCGCAGATGACGGGCGGCGCACCCGACGCATGGCGTTGCTCAGCGCGCTCGCGCAATGCCGGCAATTGCTCGTTCGGATGCTCGGCGCAATAGAGCACCGGCGCCGCCCCTGCCAATTCCGGCCGCGCTTCGGGAACGAGCTCACCGACCTCATAGACCGGCGGCACATTGGAAAGCTCAAGCTTGCCATTGAGGGGCTCGACGATAACGCAGTGAATCATGTGCGACCGATACGAGACTCGCCGACAACTCGCTGCGGCAAGCGCGCCTGCGCTCCCAAAGGAGACTCCAGTATCAGCGTTCTGTTTACCTGCTCGATGCCCGCAGCGATTGCGAGCGTATGAGCGAGCTTACCCATATCGATTACCCCTCTTTCAATCGCATCGGCGAATTAAAAGAGCGGCATCATAAGTTAAAAAATGGCGCAATTACAACGACGCGTTAATTTTCAGACTATCTCGAAATTCATTATGAATAAGCTGGGAATTTGTGCCGGAGAAAACGGTTATTTTTTTGAGATAGCGTCGACCGTAAGCAGTTTTTACGGTTATACGCATTCCGTTGACCGCGCTGCGCGCGCCGGCAAGCCGCTTACATCCAATGACTTGTGAGCGGGGCTAGACTCGTGCGCACTACTTTTTTTGCGCAATACGGACGTCATTTGGGAAAGCATTATCACCTTCGTGATCGGCTCCAGTGAGAGTCAGAAGAGCTGTACGGTGTGCCAGCAATTGTGGGCGCGCGAGGTCTAGATCGCGGACGGCCGACAGGGCAAGCTCAAAATTCACTGCGTAGTTGCATATGAAGTTGGAGCGCCCGCTGGGGTCAAGTCGATCGAATGGCGGACTAATCGTGCCGTCGGGACCTCAGAGCACGCTGTCGATCTGATCAATTGAATCGGGCGAGATCGGAAATCAAGATCTATTTCCATGTGTTCAAGAGCGGCTGTCAAGTCGAGCCCCCGCAATTGGCCGCGACCACGCTGTTGATGTTCCGTCGCCTGCGGCTCGAGCAGGACCTGACGCGAAAGCGAAAGTTGTTCGATGAGGTCGGCATCTCGCTATGTAAGCGCGAACTGAAGGAGAACAAAGGCACGCTGCTTGACGCGACGATCATCGAAGCGCCGCCGTCGACCAAGAACGCTGATAAGAGCCGCGCCCCGGAGATGCACCAGAAAAGAAGAACAACGAGCCGATTCGATCATCCACCGTGCGTTCCTTAGCGTTAAACAGCGCGCTGCGATGTAGTTATTCCCACGTGCGGTGGTCACGCTCGAATCGAACGCTCGATTGACTAGCGCGTCTTCCCTTGTTGGCCAAGTCTCATTCGCGTTTCATTCGGATCGCATTTTGTTGCATTGGTCGACGAACTGTTAAGTTCGAGTAAATGACTACATAACAATTTACGATGATAGTTCGTTGTCCTCACTACAGCGGCCATTAATGGCGCCGCTATAATGCGGCACTGTCAATCGTATTTCGCTCCATGCGCCGAATCCTGTTTGCACTGCTGGTGTCGTTTGGACTCGTCACGCATGCGATGGCTGATGAGGCCGAACCCATCCGCGATGCGTCCGCTTCATCGACATCCGCATCGTCGGTGCCGCTTGCAGCGAGCGAGCCGGCGGCACGTATGCATCGGGTTTCGGCATTGCTAGTGCGCAGGTTTGGTCTTGCTCGCGCGAAGGCGGAGCAGATCGCTGAGGCCGTGATGGCGTCGGCGTCGAAATACTCGTTGCCGCCCGCGCTCGTGCTATCGATTATCTCGATCGAATCGCGATTCAAGGAGAACGCGCGCGGTGCGCACGGCGCGACCGGGCTGATGCAGGTGGTGCCAGCCGCGCATCGACGGCTCGTGACGAACGTCGATCTCACGCAACCGGCTGCCAACATCGAAGCAGGCTCGGCAATCCTGCACGGCTATATTGAATCGGCGCAAGGCGATGTCACGACGGCGCTGCGCGCTTACGGCGGATCGACGGCCTATGCCCGCAAAGTCAGTGTGCATGCACGCGATTTCGAATTGAACGCGGCAGCGAGCGACACAGGCACCGCTAGCGCAGCGAGCGGCGCCCGTTGATCGTTCCGACCGCGTTTCGTCACCATTGCTTCATTCTCATGCCAAATGAATTTGCTATATCGCTGCGCGCCGAAGTTGATAGCTCTGTTAGACTCGTTATGCATCGGCAAAGAAAATTGATAAAGCGAATCGAGATGGCCGGGCCAATTTCAATCATTAGGAACGTGCCGTGAAATTGCTCCGCCGACTATTGATTTGCTCGATGCCGCTTACGGCGATGGCCTATGCCGAAGCGACACAATGGACCTTTCTCTCCAGCGCGCGCGACCTCTCCTATGCGGTCGATACCGACAGCGTCGTAACGGGCTCTGAAGGCTACGTGGAATACATCGCAAAGACCACCTGGAAAGCGCCTGCCATGCTGTCCGGCGTTGCGAAGCCGGTGTCTGTTTCTCTCACCCGCTATCAGATCGATTGCTCTCACAAGCAGTGGCGGGCTGTCGATACCCGTTACGAGACCGCCGACGGAGAGCCGGCCGGCAGACTGCAGCCGGCCGCCCCGAAATGGTCGGCGATTGGGCCAGGGACGGTGGTCGACCTGATGTTTCGTAAGGTCTGCTAGCACTAACAGTTAGGTGGGCGAACGGTTAGGAGTGATGACGATTGACTGCTCCCGCGCACGATTGATGGGCATGTTCTAGTATGTGGACGGTCGCCTGGCGGGTGCCCGGGGTACTTATGCCAAACGACATCAACCGGACAGGAGAACACGATGCAAATGATTCGGAAACTGAATGTTGCCGTGCTGCTATGGTCTGTGGCAACGGGCGCTGCGTTCGCCCAAGTCGAGTTCAATGCGAACCTCCAGCCCTCGAGCGAGGTGCCACCTACGACGAGCAAGGGAAGCGGTACCGTGCAGGCGACGTTCGACCCCTCCACCAAGATGCTCAAATGGACGGTGAAATATGAAGGGCTGACGGGGCCGGCCACGGCTGCTCACTTCCATGGCCCGGCCGCCGTTGGCGTGAACGCGGGCGTCCAGGTGCCCGCCCAGGTGCCGGCCGAGCCCAGTGGCCAGGTTACGGGTGAGGCGCCGGTCACCAAGGCGCAGATCGCTGACATAGAAGCAGGCCAGTGGTACTTCAACGTGCATACCGCAAAATACAAGGGCGGCGAAATTCGCGGTCAACTGAAGCCGGCGCATTGACGGTCTGTTGATCCCACGCTGAGCGTGTGCCGCAATGAGCTGGCAAAGCGCCGTCGCCTGCTGGATTCTCAAGCGGACATTTCGGCCCGAAACGGAAAAACCGCATGTCGAAGTGGAGCGTGCGCGCCTGCGTGCGGCGGGCCGTGCATGGTCGCCCAAAGTGCCGGCGGGCTGGCGCCTCGGCGAACGCTATCGATGTGAAGACGCACCGCTTCGCGGCGAATGGCTAGAGCCGATTGCCGACGTTGCGAGCGGTGCGCCGCTGATCACGGTGCTTTATCTGCACGGCGGCGGCTATTACTTTTGTTCGCCGAAATCGCATCGCTCGCTGGTATTTCCATTGACGGCGCACATCGGCGCCCGCACGTTCTCGCTCGATTATCGGCTCGCACCAGAGCATCCGTTTCCGGCGGCGCTCGACGACGCGCGAGCGGCTTATCGTCAATTGCTTGCTGATGGCACGCCAGCCGATTCGATCATCGTCGCAGGCGATTCGGCCGGCGGCGGGCTCGCGCTCGCGCTGCTCGTCGCATTGCGCGACAGCGGCGAGCCGCTGCCGGCCGCCGCGCTGCTGTTCTCGCCCTGGACGGATCTTGCGGCGACGGGCGCCACGCTGGCAAGCAACGACGGTGCCGACCCAATGTTCCGCGGCGCGGCCATTGCGCGCGCGGCCAAGTTCTATCTCGGCGCGACGAGCCCGACTCATCCGTACGTGTCGCCGCTCTATGCCGATTTAGGCGGATTGCCGCCGCTTCTGATTCAGGCGGGCAGCACCGAAGTGCTGCTCGATGACGCGCGGCGGGTCGCCGAGCGCACTCGCGCCGCGCAGGGGGACGTGCAATTCGAAGTGTGGGCGAGGATGCCGCATGTCTGGCAGCTGTTCGCCCCTTTCGTGCCGGAGGCGACGCGTGCGCTCGATGGGGCGGCTGCGTTCGCCAAGCGTCACGCGAAAGCGCGGCGCCCTCACGTTACCGATGCTAGATCGATCGCCCGATAGGCGGCCTCGACAGGCTCCGTGCCGTAGCGCCGCTCAAGCCTGCGCACCGTGAAATGCCCGTGTGCCGTCTGCTGAAAATGATCGATAAAGGCGGTGTTGACGAGCACGCCGAGCACCGCCCCGATGGCCGGAATCGACTTGGCGGCGACCTGTTCGCTAACCTGCACCGAAAACCGGGCGGCGATCGTATTGATCAGCCTTAGCAACGCGGGTGCGCTATGCGACGCGACGCTTTTCGAGGCGAGTTCGGACGATGCCTTCGACACCGCTTGTGCCAACGCCCCGCGTGCGACGAAGTAGCCGAAATCGGCGTCCTCATCGGCGCGTGCGGCGGCGTGACCCAAGCCGCCCGGGCCACTTAGGCCACCTAAGCCGAACACCGACAAGCACTCGAGCCGCGTCTCGGCCGCACGCAGGTCTTCGCCTTCGCTGCGGGCGATGTCGCAAATCGATCGGAACATCAGCGTCGTGGTGACGGGCAATTCGGCGGGCAGCGCAATCAGCCCGAACGCACCGCCGGCTGCGCCGGTCGTGGCGACCGCCAGTTTGTGCCAGATGTCGCGCGATTTGCGCTCGGGCTCGCCCGGCGAGGCGCTCACGCTGGCAAGCGCCGCCTGCAGACATTTGTCCAATGCAACGCGGGTGGCCGACGCAATCGTGTCATGCGCGACAGCGGGCAGCCGCTCCATGAGCCGCTCGATGGGTGCGCCGACCGCACTTGCCAGCTTCATCGCAAGCGGTCGCGTCTCGAGCGCCCGCTTCGCGCGCGCAAGCGCGGCGAGTTCATCGCTGCCAAGCACGCAAGCGATGGATGAGATCGGTTTCATAGTCCGAATACCAGGACATCGCAGATACTCTTTCTCGTATATCCGCGAGCGCCGAACAACCCTGTCCGAATGGAACGCCCGCCGGTCGTTCGCGCGATAGCATTGGCGCCATAGCGGACGCTAGCGAATTTCGCGCATACCGCTAGCGGGTTTCGTGACCATGGAGAACGCGCAGCCGGAGCCGCCGGCGCTACCGCCTGAGGCTGCAGCGCCAGCCCGCTCATACTGCTCGCGCTCGCGCGCCTTGACCGATGCCGAATGCCCATCGGTGTTACGAACCATGGCTAGATCACTCGCATCGCCCCTTTTCAGATTCAGCCACTACGCCTCCACGCGAACCTGTGCCGCCTGCATGCCCTTCTGGCCTTTCTCAGCCACGAAGGAAACCGTCTGGCCTTCCTTCAGGCTTTTGAAACCTTCGCTTTCAATGGCCTTGAAGTGGACGAACAGGTCGTCACCGCCACCTTGAGGCGTGATGAAACCGAAGCCTTTCTCATCGTTGAACCACTTTACGGTGCCGGTCTGTCGATTAGACATAGGGTGTATCTCCAAGAACAATGTTTTCAGCCGCGCTGTGCTGCCCAGGATGGGGCAAAGCCGTCGTTTCGCATAACCCGACTTCGAGAGGCGCGACGCCGTTATTCTAGTCGCCTTTAAGCCGCGCATTCGCTTCGGGATGTTGCCGAAAACCTGGACGTAGGCGCGAATTTGCGCGCCCGATCCGGGGCATTGGTGCGCGGATAGATCGATGCTCGATAGTGAGATCAGCAAACTCGAGAAGCGGCTGGCAACGTGACAGCGCCAGGAAGGGATCCTGTCACGATCTCACTTGGCGCAAATCGCTGCGCAAGTGTCGCATCGGGAACGAAGGGCCATTGCTGACGCGCGGCGATAACTTCGCCGGTTGCGTTGCCAGGGTAGACGGCTGGATTCAGTCATGTGGCGTGGCGCCTGTATATCCAGGCAGGCTCATAGTCCGCCGTCACCACCGACAAAGTCGGAATCAGTCATGCTATCATTTCGAGATATTTGATTGGTCAACGATTGCGTCGACAAAAGATAATGGTCCATACTGCAGCCCATCATTCGAGAGGGCAGGTGCTGCCGTTCCGTGAGTCGCTGCTCGCGATGCTCGGCGTGTCTTTCGTGACGATGCTGGTCGCGCTCGATCAAACGGTCGTCGGCACCGCTTTGCCGACCATCGTCGCCGAATTGAAGGGCTTTGAACTCTACGCATGGGTGGCGACGTCTTATTTGCTGACGTCCGTCATCACCGTGCCGATCTTCGGCCGGCTCGGCGACTACTACGGGCGCAAGCCCTTCGTCATCGTTTCGATCGCGCTTTTCACGGGCGCCTCGGCGCTGTGCGGCGCCGCGCACAGCATGCTTTTTCTGGTGCTGGCCCGCGGGCTGCAGGGCATCGGCGGGGGTATGCTGGTTGGAACCGCCTTTGCCTGCATTGCCGATCTCTTTCCCGATTCGGTCGTGCGCCTGCGATGGCAGGTCATGATGAGTTCGGCGTTCGGCATTGCAAACGCGATCGGTCCGTCGCTCGGTGGGTTTCTGACTCAATACTGCGGGTGGCGATGGGCGTTCTACGTCAATCTCCCTGTCGGTCTGCTTTCGCTCGTATTCGTTTGGCGCTATTTGCCGCACATTCGTCATGTCATGCATCAAGGACGCGTGAAGCTGGATTGGGTCGGCGCATTGCTGATCGCGCTCGCGCTCAGTGCCCTGCAGCTTTTCGTCGAATGGGTCGCGCATGACGGGTTGACGCCAACCGTCGCTGCGCTGCTGGTCGTCAGTATCGCGAGCGCAGCGGCATTGCTGAAATGGGAGCGGACCACGGCGCAGCCGGTGCTGCCGCTCGACATGTTCCGCAATCGCAGTCTCGCCGCGCTTTTTGCGCTGTCGGTGCTGGGCGGCTTCACCATGTTCTCGCTGCTCTTTTATGCGCCATTGCTGCTGCAAGGCGGCTTCGGGCTTTCGCCGCGCGACGCTGGTCTGATCGTCACGCCGCTGGTCGTGTTCATCACCGTCGGCAGTATTGTGAATGGTCGCATCGTTACCCGCGTTCGCAATCCGAACGCGATGCTTTACGTCGGGTTCGTGCTGATGGCCGTGGCATGCTTTGGCGCCGTTCTCGCGACGCGCTCGATGCCGCGCGGGCTCTTGATGATGTTCATGATGTCCGGCGGACTCGGGCTCGGTTTCGTGTTGCCGAATCTGACCGTCTTCGCTCAACAGACGGCGGGCCGCGAGCACCTCGGTATCGCGACGGCGCTGCTGCAATCGTTGCGGATGATCGGCGGCATGGTCGGCACCGCGCTCACGGGCACGCTGATCACCCGCATGTATGCGCACGGCGTGCAGCACGCGCTGCGCTCGGCCGGAGCGGTATCTTGGCTCGAGCCGATGCGCGATCCGCAGATTCTCGTGAACCTCGATGCGCAGCGCGCGCTCGTGCGGCAGCTCGCGCAGGCGGGTTTCGACGGTGCATCGCTGATCGAGGCGGCGCGCGAGGCGCTCGTGGGCGCCATTCATATGGGCATTGCCGTGGCGATGGCCGTGGCGGTGTTTTCGATCTGGCAATGCCGGCGCGTGCCGCAGGTGCAGATCACGCGGGCGGCTGAGCCGGCGTCTACCCCGGCGCGCGCGCCGTAGTAGGGCCTAAATCGAGGCATGGGTGCGATGGAAGAACACGATTACGTTGCGATCGTCCAGCAGTTTGGCCGGACCTACCGGGCGTTCATGTCCGCGTTTGAGGCACACGTCGGCCATCCGATGCCGCGTTGGCGCATTTTGCGCGCGCTGTGCGCACCGCCCGGCGAATGGTCGCAAAAGCGGCTTGTCGAACATCTGCGCATCGACCCGGGCGCGCTCACGCGGCAGTTGAAGGCGCTCGAAGCGTTCGGCTGGATCGTGCGAAGCACCGACGCGCGCGACAATCGCATCACCAATGTCGCGCTGACGGCTGCCGGCGCGGGCGTCGTGGAGGAAAGCCTGCCGCGGCGCAATGCGTTCTTGCGTGAGACGATGGGCTCGCTGCCCGACGACGCGTTGACGGCTTTGTCAGCCGCACTTGGCCGGCTCGAGGCGCGCATCGGCGATGTCGCGCAAGCGGGCGGGCTCGATATGCCGCTGATCGGCGAGAACGACGCGCGCTGACACATTGACACTCGCAGCGCGCCTGCCACGCGCTTAGAACCAGGTCTCGACGACTTCGATGACGCGGTAATCGGCGTCCACCACGAGCACCTGCCGCCATTTGTCGAACGTGAGGCAAGGATGCGAGATGTCGAACGAGAGCATGTCGCCCACTTTCAGATCGGCGCCTGGCCGAATCCGCAAATACGCGTGCTGATCCATCATGCCTGTGACTTCCCAGCCTTCGTCGGCAGCGATATCGCGTGGCGCTGGCGCGCCGGGGCGATAGTGCCGCGCGGGCACGGGCATCCCGGCATCGAAGGCGGCGTCGCGCTTGCCGAAGCCGACGATCGCCCGGTCCGGCTCGGGAATCGATTGCACGTAAGCCCAGAGCTGTAGCGCCGGCAGCAGTGCTTCGCCCATTTTTCGTGCGATCGGATTGCGGGCAAGCACGCCGGCCTGAGCCTTCTTGTAGATACCGACGTCATGCGTCAAATAGCAGCCCGGACGCAGCACGACCTCGATGCTGCCGGTTCTCGATTCATGCGCGAATTCCTCGGCCACGACGTCGTACCAGGCGGAGCCCGCCCCGGACAGGATCGCCGGCGTGCGCGCGAAGCGTCGCTGCGCGGTGAGGGCGCGCGTGGTTTCGACGGCGCGGCGCAAGAACGCGCGCACGTCCGGCTCGTCCGCGAGAATCCCCTCGTACAGCTCGATGCCGGCGAGCTGCAGCGTGCCGGGATACTGCGCGATGGCCGCAAGCACCGCGTCGCGTTCGGCATCGTCGCGCACGCCGGTGCGTCCGCCCGGTACGCCGAGTTCGAGCAAGACTTGCAGCGGCTTGTGCACCGATCGAAAGAACGTGCCGAGTTGCGCCACGCCGTCGACCGAATCGACGAGGCAGAAGAATTCGAAATCGGGGTCGCTCAGCAACTCGGCGACGATCGCCATGTTGCGGCGCCCGACGAGCTGGTTCGCCATCAGCACGCGCTGAATGCCGCCCGCATAGGCGGCGCGCGTCTGGTGGGCCGTCGCGAGCGTGATGCCCCATGCGCCCGCTTGTATCTGCCGGCGAAAGAGCTGCGGCGCCATCGTCGTCTTGCCGTGCGGTGCCAGTTTCACGCCATATTCGTTCACAAAGCGCTGCATCCACATCAGGTTGTGCTCGATTCGCTCGGCGTACAGCACGGCAGCCGGCAGGCTGACGTCCTCGGCAAGCAGGTTCCACTCGAGATTGGCGGCCTCGGCGAGCGGCACGCTGGCGCTCGGCACAGTGCCGAGACCCTTGCCGTACGGGTCGATGGTGGCGGTCTGGTAGATGACTTTCATGGCGATCCTGAAAAGGGAGGCGGCCCGCCCACGATGGTACGAAGGCGCGCGCGCTTGCGCCAGCGGAAAATTGACTTCGCGTGCATCGCGCAAAACGTACGGGTACGATCGATGGCGAAGCGCGCTGCGGTGTTCGCGGCGTTTGTTTAGCGCCGACCGACAGGAGAGGTCATATGCATTCCCATCCCGAAGCTGCCGATACCTTGATTGCCGGTGCGATGCTTTATGACGGCACCGGCGCGCCGCCTGTCGAACGCGACGTCGCGTTGCGCGACGGCAGAATCGCCGCAATCGGCAACCTTTCGAACTGGATCGCGGAAGACCTGATCGAGGCCGATGGACGCGCGCTGGCGCCCGGCTTCATCGACGTCCACACGCACGACGACACGCATGTCGTCCGTTCCCCGCAGATGCTGCCGAAGCTCACGCAGGGGGTGACGACGGTCATCGTCGGCAACTGCGGCATCAGCGCGTCGCCCGTCACGCTCGCGGGCGAGCCGCCCGATCCGATGAACTTGCTCGGCGAGCGCGACGCCTTTCGCTATCCTACTTTTGCGGCGTACGTCGAGGCCGTCAATGCGGCGCAGCCGGCCGTCAACGTCGCGGCGCTGGTTGGCCATACGGCGCTGCGCAACAACCACATGGACCGGCTCGACCGCGCCGCCACGCCGGCCGAGCTCGACGCGATGCGCGCGCAACTCGAAGAAGCGCTCACGCATGGCGCGCTGGGTCTCAGTTCGGGGCTCGCCTATGCATCGGCCTATGCCGCGCCGACCGAAGAGGTGATGGCGCTGGCCGAGCCGCTCGCGGCAGCGGGCGCGCTTTATACGACCCATATGCGCAGCGAATTCGATGCCATCCTCGAAGCATTCGACGAAGCCTGTCGCATCGGCCGCCATGCGCACGTGCCGGTCGTCGTTTCCCATCTGAAATGCGCCGGCGTCAACAATTGGGGCCGCAGCACGGAAGTGCTGGCCGCGTTGGAGCATGCACGGCAGTTGCAGCCGCTCGGCTGCGATTGTTATCCATACGACCGCAGTTCGTCGACGCTCGATCTCAAGCAGGTCACGGGCGACATCGAGATTACCGTCACGTGGTCGACGCCGCACCCTGAGCAGGCCGGCAAGTGCATCTCGGCCATTGCGGCCGAGTGGGGCGTGAGCCAGCGCGAGGCGGCGCAGCGGCTGCTGCCGGCGGGCGTCATTTACCACAACATGTCAGAGGAAGACGTGCGCCGCATCCTTGCTCACCCGGCGACGATGATCGGCTCCGACGGGTTGCCGAACGATCCGTTGCCGCATCCGCGGCTCTGGGGCGCCTTCGCCCGCGTGTTGGGACATTACACGCGCGATGTGCAGCTGCTGCCGCTCGAAGAGGCGATCCGCAAGATGACCAGCCTGTCGGCACGGCGCTTCGGGCTTTACGGGCGGGGCGAAGTGCATCGCGGGTACCACGCGGACCTCGTGCTGTTCGATCCGCAGCGCGTGCGGGATGCAGCCACGTTCGAGCGCCCGCAGCAAGCGGCAGACGGCATCGACGCCGTCTGGGTCAACGGTGTGCTGTCGTATCGCGATGGTGCGTCGACGGGCCGTCGAGCCGGCCGGTTCGTCGCGCGCGAGCGAGGCGGGCCGAGCTCGCCCATTGCGGCAGGCGGCGCGCCGCACGCGTTCTGACCGGGCACGGGCGTCGGCCCGTTCCCCGGTTACCCCCGCTATCCGCTATCCGCTACTGACGTGCCGTGCGCGCGTTATCGGGCATCGGCAGATTGAAGTTCGTTCGAAACGGATTGATGTCGAGCCCGCCGCGGCGCGTGTAGCGCGCATAGACGGCGAGCTTGACCGGGCGGCATTCGCGCATGATATCGACAAAAATCCTCTCGACGCACTGCTCGTGAAACCCGGTGTGATTGCGATACGAGATGATGTAGCGCAACAGGCCAGCGTGATCGATCTGCGGACCGACATAGTGAATCTGCACGCTGCCCCAGTCCGGCTGGCCCGTCACCGGGCAATTCGACTTCAGCAGATTGGAAACCAGTGTCTCCTCGACGGGCGCTTCCTGCTGCGCGGCCGTCAGCAGTTCGGGGTCGGGGTGATAGACCTCGGCGTCGAGATCGAGCCGGTCAAGCGACAGCCCGTCCAGTTCGTCGAATTCGAGCACGTGAAATTCGGCCGGCGTCGCGAGCTTCACCGACACGCTCGCGCCGCAGGCGGCCGAGATGTCGCGCTTGAGCATATCCCGCACGGCGTCGGCTGATTCGATCGGCGTTTGCGCGAACGAGCCGAGATAAAGCTTGAACGACTTTGACTCGACGATGTTCGGCGAGTCGGCCGGCACGAAAAACGTGGCGATGGCCACTTGCGGCTTGCCGCGCGGGTTCAACCACGAGAGCTCGTAGGCATTCCAGATATCGGTGCCGAAGAACGGCAGTTGCGCGCCGATGCCGATCGTCTCGCGTGCATTATTGCGGGCGATCGGAAAGAGCAGCGCTGGTTCATAGTGCTCGATGTAAGCGGCAGGCTTGCCGAGCGGGGATTGTTCAGGCGTCATGGCGGAATTCGCGGCGTCCTCAAGCGAGAAAGAGCGGGTAGACCGGGTTGCGGCTCTCGTCCCAATACGGATAGCCGAGCGTCGAGAGAAAACGTTCGAACGTCGCGTTATCGGCAACGGGCACTTGGATGCCGACCAGAATCGAACTGTAGTCCGCGCCCTGGTTCCGATAGTGAAACAGGCTGATATTCCAGTCCGGCGCCATGGACGACAGAAACCTCATCAGCGCGCCGGGCCGCTCGGGGAACTCGAAGCGGAAGATGCGTTCGTCGTGTGCAAGCGGCGAGCGGCCGCCCACCATATAGCGGATGTGCTGTTTCGCGAGCTCGTCGCCCGTCAGGTCGACGGTGGCAAAGCCATGGCGTTCGAACGCCTGCGCGATGGCCGCCGATTCGTCGCGGCTGCGGATTTGCACGCCGAAAAAGATGTGCGCCGCCGCCGCGTCGGCAATGCGGTAGTTGAACTCGGTGACATTGCGCGCGCCGACCAGCTCGCAAAAGCGCTTGAAGCTGCCGCGTTCCTCCGGAATGGTCACCGCGAACACGGCCTCGCGCGCTTCGCCGACTTCGGCTCGCTCGGCGACGAAGCGCATGCGGTCGAAGTTCATGTTCGCGCCCGACGTGATGGCCACGAGCGTTTCGTTTTCGACGCCCGTGCGCTCGGCGTATAACTTTGCCCCCGCCACCGCGAGCGCGCCGGCCGGTTCCAGCAGGCTGCGAGTGTCCTGAAAGACGTCCTTGATGGCCGCGCACAGCGCGTCGGTATTCACGATCAGCACGTCGTCGAGGTATTCGCGGCACAGCGCGAACGTTTCGCTGCCGACGAACTTGACGGCCGTGCCATCCGAGAAAAGCCCCACGTCGGCCAGCGTGACGCGTTCTCCGGCTTCGATCGACTTGGCCATCGCGCATGAATCGTCGGTCTGCACGCCGATCACCTTGATCTCGGGGCGCACGGCCTTGACGTAGGCGGCGACACCGGAAGCAAGCCCGCCCCCGCCGATCGGCACGAAGATCGCATGGATCGGCGCCTGATGCTGGCTGAGAATTTCCATCGCGACCGTGCCTTGACCCGCAATGACGTACGGATCATCGAACGGATGCACGAAGGTCAGGCCGCGCGCCTCTTGCAGTTCGAGCGCATGCGCATAGGCGTCGCTATACGATTCGCCGATCTGCACGACCTCGACCGTCGGCCCGCCATGGGCGCGCACGGCGTCGACCTTGACCTGCGGCGTGGTCACCGGCACGACGATGACTGCCTTGACCCCAAGACGTGCCGCCGAATAGGCGACGCCCTGCGCATGATTGCCCGCGGACGCGGTAATGACGCCGCGCGAGAGCGAGTCGGCCGGAATGTGAATCATCTTGTTATAGGCGCCGCGCAGCTTGAACGAGAAGACGGGCTGGTTGTCTTCGCGCTTCAAATAGACACGGTTGGCGATGCGCGCCGACAGATTGCGTGCGGGCTCGAGCTCCGTTTCGTGCGCAACGTCGTAGACGCGCGCCGTCAGGATTTTTTTGAGATAGTCGTGGGAGGAGGGCATGAGGTGATGCGCGAAAGGGCGCTTGGCGGGCGCGGGGCCGATGCGGAAAAGGTCAATGATAGCGCCAAGTTGGGGCGTTTTTCGTCCGACGACGTCCATCCGGCCTCCAACGCCCGTTTGGCCGATGCGGTAGAATCCGATTTTGAGACCAGGACCGGAAATGCGCAGGCAACCTCGGACCGCCCGATTGGTACGTTTGGTACCCGCACCGCGAGAAATCCACCCCGCGGCTGAGCGGCACGCTCGTCACGCGCGATCGTGTCCATCCGCATGAGCCTCTGACCGCGAAGGCTCGCTTAGCGCCATGCCATGCGACGGCCCGTCGCTTCCTAAGCCCCGTTTCCAAATTGCGCGTGAGGCGCATCGCCGCGAGCGCCGCCGATAACAAGCCGGCAAGCGCGAGCCGGCCCATCGATCCGTCCGACCATGAACGCACCACTTGCATTCGATCCACACGGCCCCGCCGCCTTGGCCGCCGAACCCGAGCCGCGCCTGCGCGAGATTCCGTACAACTACACTTCGTTTTCCGACCGCGAAATCGTCATCCGGCTGCTCGGCGACGCCGCCTGGTCCGTGCTCGACGAACTGCGCAACGAGCGCCGCACCGGCCGCTCGGCGCGCATGCTCTACGAAGTGCTCGGCGACATTTGGGTCGTGCGCCGCAATCCGTACCTGCAAGACGACCTGCTCGACAATCCGAAGCGTCGCGCACTGCTGATCGAGGCGCTGAATCACCGCCTGAACGAGATCGAGAAGCGCCGTCGCGCCGATCTCGTCGAACATGACGATGACGCGGGCCTGGGGCGCGCTGCGCGGGTCGAAACGCTCGTGAGCGCGGCGCGCCGTGCTGTCGATGCGTTCGCCGGTGAATTCGCGACCATGGGCGATCTGCGGCGCCGTGCGCTCAAGGTGCTGGGCCGCTGCACGCAAAAGGACAACATTCGTTTCGATGGCCTGTCGCGCGTGTCGCACGTGACTGACGCGACGGACTGGCGCGTCGAGTATCCGTTCGTCGTACTGACGCCCGACACCGAAGCCGAAATCGCGCGCCTCGTGAAGGCGTGCTTCGAACTGGGTCTGACGATCATTCCGCGCGGCGGCGGTACGGGCTACACGGGCGGCGCGGTGCCGCTCACGCCGTTTTCCGCCGTCATCAACACGGAGAAGCTCGAGCAACTCGGCGCAGTCGAGCTGACCGAATTGGCCGGTCTGGCCCGCAAGGTGCCGACGATCTTTTCCGGCGCGGGCGTCGTCACGCGGCGTGTGACCGAGGCGGCCGAAGCGGCCGGCTACGTCTTCGCCGTTGATCCGACCTCGCTCGATGCCTCGTGCATCGGCGGCAACATCGCGATGAATGCCGGCGGCAAGAAGGCCGTGCTGTGGGGCACGGCGCTCGATAATCTCGCCTGGTGGCGCATGGTCGATCCGCAAGGCGACTGGCTCGAGGTAACGCGCCTTGGCCACAACCTCGGCAAAATCCACGACGCCGACATGGCCCGGTTCGAACTCAAGTGGTTCGACGGCGAACATGCGCCCGGCGAACGGCTCTTGCGCACGGAAACACTGGCAATCGAAGGCCGGCGTTTTCGCAAGGAAGGGCTCGGCAAGGACGTTACCGACAAATTTCTGTCCGGCTTGCCGGGCGTGCAAAAAGAAGGCTGCGACGGCCTGATCACGTCGGCGCGCTGGGTGCTGCATAAGATGCCGGCGCACACGCGTACGGTATGCCTCGAATTCTTCGGACAGGCGCGCGAAGCCATCCCGAGCATCGTCGAGATCAAGAACTATCTGTTCGAGACGGCCAAACACGGCGGCGCGATTCTCGCCGGTCTCGAGCATCTCGACGAGCGCTATTTGCGCGCGGTAGGCTACGCCACGAAATCGAAGCGCAACGCGTTTCCGAAGATGGTGCTGATCGGCGACATCGTCGGCGACGATGCCGACGCGGTGGCATCCGCCACCTCGGAAGTCGTGCGTATGGCCAACGGCAAAAGCGGCGAGGGGTTTGTCGCGATCAGCGCCGAGGCGCGCAAGCGTTTTTGGCTCGATCGCAGCCGCACCGCCGCCATCGCGAAACACACGAACGCGTTCAAGATCAACGAAGACGTGGTGATTCCGCTCGACCGCATGGGCGAATACACCGACGGCATCGAGCGCATCAACATCGAGTTGTCGATCAAGAACAAGCTGCAGCTCGTTGACGCGCTCGAGGCCTTTTTCAAGGGCGGCAAGCTGCCGCTCGGCAAGACCGACGACGCGAACGAAATTCCAAGCGCGGAGTTGCTCGAAGACCGTGTGCAGCAGGCGCTCGAACTGCTGGCGCGCGTTCGCACGCGCTGGATGTTCCTGCGCGATCACCTCGATATGCCGTTGCACGAGGCGCAGCACACGCTGGTGCAGCTTGGCTACGAGGCACTGGCGGAGAAATTCGCGGACCGCGTGGACGCACAGCCCGACACCGCCGTCTTTCACGTGGCACAGGACCGCACGGTGCGTGTGTCGTGGAAGCAGGAAATTCGCGCCGAACTGCGGCAGATTTTCAACGGCGGCGAGTTCAAGCCGATTCTCGACGAGGCGCAGGCCGTCCACAAGCAGGTGCTGCGAGGCCGCGTGTTCGTCGCGCTGCACATGCACGCCGGCGACGGCAATGTTCACACCAACATTCCGGTGAACTCCGATAACTACGCGATGCTGCAGGATGCGCACGCGGCGGTGGAACGGATCATGAAGCTGGCCCGCTCGCTCGACGGTGTGATTTCGGGCGAACATGGTATCGGCATCACCAAGCTCGAGTTTGTGGCCGACGACGAAATCGCGGAGTTTCGCGCCTATAAGGAGCGCATCGACCCCGAAGGGCGCTTCAACAAGGGCAAGCTGCTGGCGGGCGCGGACTTGCGCAATGCGTACACGCCGAGCTTCGGCCTGATGGGCTATGAATCACTGATCATGCAGCAGTCCGACATCGGCGCGATCGCCGATTCGGTGAAAGACTGCCTGCGCTGCGGCAAGTGCAAGCCCGTATGCTCGACTCACGTGCCGCGCGCGAACCTGCTTTACAGCCCGCGCAACAAGATTCTGGCGACGTCGCTGCTGATCGAAGCGTTTCTCTACGAGGAGCAAACGCGCCGCGGTGTGTCGATCAAGCATTGGGACGAATTCAACGATGTTGCCGACCACTGCACGGTGTGCCACAAGTGCGTGACACCGTGCCCGGTGGAGATCGATTTCGGCGATGTGTCGATGAACATGCGCAACCTGCTGCGCAAGATGGGCAAGAAGAAGTTCAACCCGGGCACCGCGGCGGGCATGTTCTTCCTCAATGCGACGAACCCGCGCACGATCAACCTGACACGCACGGCGATGATGGGCATCGGCTACAAGGCGCAGCGCCTGGGCAGCGATCTGCTCAAGCAGTTCGGCAAAAAGCAGACGGCCCACCCGCCGGCGACGACCGGCAAGGCACCCGTCGTCGAACAGGTGATCCATTTCATCAACAAGAAGATGCCGGGCGATCTGCCGAAGAAGACGGCGCGAGCGCTGCTCGACATCGAAGACAACAAGATCGTGCCGATCATTCGCAACCCGAAGACGACGAGCGTCGATTCGGAAGCGGTCTTTTACTTCCCCGGGTGCGGCTCGGAGCGTCTTTTCTCGCAGGTGGGCTTGGCGACGCAGGCGATGCTATGGCAAGCCGGCGTGCAGACGGTGTTGCCGCCGGGGTATCTGTGCTGCGGATATCCGCAACGCGGCGCGGGCCAATACGACAAAGCCGAGAAGATCGTCACCGATAACCGGGTGCTGTTCCATCGCGTGGCAAACACGCTGAACTATCTCGATATCAAGACGGTAGTCGTGTCGTGCGGCACGTGCTACGACCAGTTGGCCGGCTACGAATTCGAGAAGATTTTCCCTGGCTGCCGGATCATCGACATCCACGAATTTCTGCTCGAAAAGGGCATGAAGCTCGACGGCGTGAAGGGCACGCGCTACATGTACCACGACCCTTGCCACACGCCGATCAAGACGATGGACCCGGTCAAACTCGTGAACGAACTGATGGGCGCAGAGAAGGACGGCTACAAGATCGAGAAGAACGATCGTTGCTGCGGCGAATCGGGCACGTTTGCGGTCTCGCGTCCCGATATCGCCACGCAGGTGCGCTTTCGCAAGGAAGAGGAGATCAAAAAGGGCGCGGCGAAATTGCGCGCGTTGCCGATCGTCGATGCGGGGGGCGAGCGTGCGATGGGGACCATGGAAGGCGCGGCGAACGTGAAGATTCTGACGAGCTGTCCTTCTTGCCTGCAGGGCCTCAAGCGCTATAACGAAGACGCCGACATCGAGGCCGATTACATCGTCGTCGAAATCGCCCGGCAGGTGCTGGGCGAAAACTGGATGGTCGACTACGTGCGGCAGGCTAACGATGGCGGGATCGAGCGCGTGCTGGTCTAATAGCGCCGATTGACCGATGATGCGCTCGGGCCGACGCGCGAAGGAACGACGATGGACTGTGTATTTTGCCGTGAAGAAGGCGGCGTGGTGCTCTGGCAGGACGACGCGATGCGCGTCGTGCTGGTCGACGAGCACGACTACCCGGGCTTGTGCCGGGTGATATGGAATGCGCATATCGCCGAGTTCTCGGACCTCCCGGCCGCTGAGCGCGATCGACTGATGCGTACCGTGTATGCGGTCGAGCGGGCTCAGCGTAGCGTAATGCAGCCGGTGAAGGTCAATCTCGCGAGCCTCGGCAATCAGGTGCCGCACGTCCATTGGCACGTCATCCCGCGGTTTTCGAACGACCCGCACTTTCCGCAGCCGATCTGGGCGCCTCGGCAGCGCTCGGTGTCCGAGGCGCTGCTGTCGGCGCGGCGCGCACAGGCCACGCTGCTCGGCGAGGCGGTGCGCCGCGAAATCCCGGGCGCGTTGGCCTGATCCTTGCGGCCTCTTGCGGCTGTTTGCGCGCCCGGTGCATATTTCGAACGAATCCAACGAATATCGAGGCAGCCATGAGCGGACTCTCTCCCGATACGCCTCGCCCGACGGGCGTGGTCGTCCATGCCAAATCGCGCGTGCTCGAACTTCAGTACGCGGGCGGCGAGCACTATCGCGTCCCGTTCGAGTTGCTGCGCATTTATTCGCCGTCGGCGGAAGTGCGCGGTCACGGGCCGGGGCAGGAGACATTGCAAACGGGCAAGCGCGATGTGACGATCGTCTCGATCGAAGGCGTGGGCAACTATGCGCTGCAGCCGACGTTTTCGGACGGCCATTCGACGGGCATTTATTCCTGGGATCTGCTGTACGAATTGGCCACCCGGCAGGACGCGCTGTGGCGCGAATATCTCGACAAGCTTGCGGCTGCCGGCGTCGATCGCGATACGCCGATGAACGCGCCCGGCGCGCCGCAGGGTCATTGCCATTGAACGGCCCGCGTGGCGCCTCGGCGCTACATACGCTACATATCATTGAAAAAAGCGGAGGACATTCGCGATGAGCAAGACCCATTTCGGCTTCGAGACCGTCGACGAACAAGAGAAGGCCAGTAAGGTTGCCGGCGTATTTCATTCGGTGGCGGGCAATTACGATCTGATGAACGACCTGATGTCGGCCGGCATGCACCGGCTGTGGAAGCGGTTCGCGATCGCGCAGGCGAACGTACGCCCCGGTGCCAAGGTGCTCGACATCGCGGGCGGAACGGGCGACCTGGCCAAATCGTTCGCAAAAAAGGCGGGCTCGACGGGCGAGGTGTGGCTGACCGATATCAACGAATCGATGCTGCGCGTGGGGCGCGAC
Source organism: Trinickia sp. LjRoot230 (assembly GCF_964253315.1). NCBI lineage: Bacteria > Pseudomonadati > Pseudomonadota > Betaproteobacteria > Burkholderiales > Burkholderiaceae > Trinickia > Trinickia sp. LjRoot230. The sequence continues at coordinate 3,728,364 of NZ_CAXUQX020000001.1, read as the reverse complement.
CGGCTGCTCGACAACGGCGTCATTACCCCCGCGCTGCTGTGCGACGCCGAGAAAATCCCGTTTCCCGACAATTATTTCGACGTGGTGACGGTGGCTTTCGGCTTGCGCAACATGACGCGCAAGGAAGTGGCGTTAGCCGAGATGCGCCGCGTGCTCAAGCCCGGCGGCCGCGTGCTCGTGCTCGAATTTTCGAAGGTGTGGGAGCCGCTCAAAAAGGCCTACGATGTGTATTCGTTCAAGGTGCTGCCTTGGCTCGGCAACAAGTTTGCGAACGATGCCGAAAGCTACCGCTATCTGGCCGAGTCGATCCGCATGCATCCGGATCAGGAAACTTTGAAAACAATGATGAAACAAGTGGGCTTCGATGCCGTCAAATATTACAATTTGTCAGCTGGCGTGGTAGCCTTGCATGTGGCGACGAAGTACTAGTTTCGCTAAACAATTGTTTTTATAAAGGATTATACGATGACCGATGCGCCTGCCTTACCTTCCAAATCACTTTCAAGGTCTCTGGCGAAGCGAATCGGGCTTGCCGTGGTGGTCGCCATGGTCGCCGTAAGCACCGTTGCTTCGCTCGATGCGCACGCCAAGCGGCTCGGCGGCGGGCGCACGATCGGGCGGCAGCCGCAAACAACGCAAACCGCGCCATCGGCCACCAATCAGCAATCCACCCAGTCGTCGTCGATGCAATCCACTCAGCCGTCTCGGGCTCAGTCCACGCAGCCGGCTGCGGCTCAGCCGTCCGCGCGTTCGCGCTGGCTTGGGCCGATCGCCGGCCTCGCCGCGGGGCTCGGTATCGCGGCGTTGCTGTCGCACTTCGGCCTCGGCGGCGCGTTTGCCGGCATGATGGCCAATGTCATCGTCATCGCGCTGCTGGCAATGGCCGGCATCTGGATCGTGCGCAAGCTGATGTCGCGCGGCCGACAAGGCGCCACGCCCGCGTACGGTGCGGCTGGCATGCCGGGCTCGGCACGGGTCGACATGCGTCATTACGATGCACCGAGCGATGCACCGCGCATGCAAGCATCGGAGCCGGCCACGTTCGGCGGCGCTTCGGCTAATACCGGCGCATTTGGCGCATCCGCTGGGGCGGCAACTGCGCAAGCTCTGCCCGCCGGTTTCGATGTCGATACGTTCCTGCGCCATGCGAAGGTCAACTTCGTGCGCCTACAGGCCGCTTGGGACGAGGGCAACCTCGCCGACATTCGCGAATTCACCACGCCCGAGATGTTCGCCGAGCTGAAGGTGGACATCGACGCCCGCAAGGATCGCGATCAGACAGACGTCGTCCAGCTAGACGCCGCGTTGCTGGGCGTGGAAGACCGAGGCAGCGAGCATTCGGCGAGCGTACGCTTTAGCGGGCTCATTCGTGAGGCGCCCGGCGCATCGGCGCAACCGTTCAACGAGATCTGGACGCTGTCGAAGCCGGCCAAGCCGGGCGAGGGCTGGGTGCTCGCCGGTATTCAGCAGACCGCGCTTCACTGAGCGCTGCGCGCGATCCGCCGCCGCACGGCGGATGCTTCATCGCGTGCACGTCTGTCGGCGGCGCACGCGCGAACGGACGTTACAATAGTCGCCCGCGCAGGTACCCGCCTGCGCGGGCTTTCTATTTCGAGCTCGATGATTCTCGCAGCCAAGCCCCTCGCCACCGCCGTCAACCATCTGCTCGCTCGCGAAACGTGGGCCCGCGAACGCCTTGCGCCCTACGCCGGCAAGACGGCCAAGCTCGCTTTTTCCTCGCTGGCGTTCACCCTGGTGGTGCTGCCAGAGGGCTACCTGAGCGCAGTCGACGAAATCGAGGTGCCGTGCGCCGACGTTTCGATCTCCGTGCCGGCCGAGGCGCTCGCGGCTTTCATGCAAGGCGGGCAGGCCGCCGTGATGAAGCACGTGAAGATCGATGGCGATGCCGAATTCGCCACGCTGCTCGGCAAGCTCACCGAGCATCTGCGCTGGGAGCCGGAAGAGGATCTCGCCCGCCTGCTTGGCGATGCGCCGGCTCATCGTGTCACGGCGCTCGTGCACACGGTCGGCGCACACGTGGCGCGCACGGGCCGCAACGTGCGCGACTCGGTCGCGGAATATCTGCTCGACGAGAATCCGCAGCTCGTGCGGCGAACATCGCTCGAGCTTTTCAATACCGAACTCGCGCGCGCGCGCGATGCTTTGGCGCGCATCGAAAAGCGTGTCGAGCGTCTCGAAGCCAGAGGCGCTCGCGTTGCGGCAGCGCCGCGCGGCACCCGTTAGGCCACCGGATTTACCATGCGTTTTCTGCGCCTGATCAAGATCGCTTTCACCGTTATCCGGTTCGGTCTCGACGAGATGATGCTGAGTCGCATCACCGACCGCCGCGTGCGGCTGCTGTTGCGAATTGGCACGATCGGCCGCCGCTTCAAGGTGCCGCCCGCGGTGCGGCTGCGGCTCGCGTTGGAGAGCCTCGGGCCCATCTTCGTCAAATTCGGCCAAGTTCTCTCGACGCGGCGCGATCTGCTGTCGGCCGAGGTCGCCATCGAACTCGCCAAGTTGCAGGACCAGGTGCCGCCGTTCGCGTCGGATGTCGCCATCGAGATTATCGAGAAATCGCTCGGTGCCAAGGTCGATGTGCTGTTCGACGAATTCGAGCGCGTGCCGGTGGCCAGCGCATCGATTGCGCAAGTGCATTTCGCGAAGCTGCGCACCGGGCAGCATGCGGGCAGGCCGGTCGCCATCAAGGTGCTGCGCCCGAATATGCTGCCCGTCATCGATTCGGATCTGGCGCTGCTGCGCGACATCGCTGTCTGGGCCGAGCGGCTCTGGGCCGACGGAAAGCGGCTCAAGCCGCGTGAGGTCGTTGGCGAATTCGACAAGTATCTGCACGACGAGCTCGATTTGATGCGCGAGGCCGCCAACGGCAGCCAGTTGCGCCGGAATTTCGCGGGGCTCGATTTGTTGCTCGTGCCCGAAATGTATTGGGAGTTTTGCACGCCGACCGTGCTCGTGATGGAGCGCATGGTCGGCGTGCCGATCAGTCAGATCGAGACGCTGCGCGAGGCGGGCGTCAACATCCCGAAGCTCGCGCAACAGGGCGTGGAGATTTTCTTCACGCAAGTGTTTCGCGACGGGTTCTTCCACGCCGACATGCACCCGGGCAACATCCAGGTGAGCCTCGATCCCGCGCATTTCGGGCGCTATATCGCGCTGGACTTCGGGATCATCGGGGCGCTGTCCGATTTCGACAAGAATTACCTGGCACAGAATTTCCTCGCTTTCTTCAAGCGCGACTATCATCGTGTCGCGACGCTGCATCTGGAGTCGGGCTGGGTGCCGCCGTCCACGCGGGTGGAGGAACTCGAGAGCGCGATCCGGGCGGTGTGCGAGCCCTATTTCGATCGCGCGCTCAAGGACATTTCGTTGGGCCAAGTGCTGCTGCGGCTTTTTTCGACGTCGCGGCGCTTTAACGTCGAAATCCAGCCGCAGCTTGTGCTGCTGCAAAAGACGATGCTCAACGTGGAAGGGCTCGGGCGCTCGCTCGATCCGGAGCTCGACCTTTGGAAGACGGCCAAGCCCTACCTCGAACGCTGGATGAACGAGCAGATCGGCCTGCGCGGCTGGTACGAGCGGCTAAAGTTCGAAGCGCCGCAGTGGAGCAAGACGCTGCCGCAATTGCCGCGCCTCGTGCACAAGGTGCTCTCCGACCGGCATGATGGCAGCCGGGGCGCGCAAGACGCGCTGATGCAGATGCTGCTCGTCGAGCAGCGCCGCACGAACCGGCTGTTGCAGGCGCTGTTGCTGTTCGGAGTGGCGGTGGGCGTCGGCGCCGTTGTGATGCGGTCCTGGCTCGTGCTGGCTTACGGTGGGTAGGCGCGGGCGGTCCCAAAGGAGAGCGACATGACCGAGCCGAAACCCCCGGCCACTGCGCCGTCGTTCGATACGCGCGACCCGGCTAGCCCCGAGTTCTGGGACGAGCGCTTCCACAAACATTTCACGCCTTGGGACCAGGGCGGGGTGCAGCAGTCGTTTCGCGCATTCGCTGCGCGCACGGAGCCTTGCCCTGTTCTGATTCCCGGGTGTGGCAGCGCGCACGAGGCACGCTGGCTCGCCGAAGCGGGCTGGAACGTGCGAGCAATCGACTTTTCGGCCGACGCTGTAGCGGCTGCCCGTGCACTGATGGGCGCGCGGGCACCGCTCATCGAGCAAGCCGATTTCTTTGTCTACGAGCCGCCGTTCCTCCCGGGCTGGATCTATGAACGGGCGTTTTTGTGCGCGCTGCCGCCCGCGCGTCGCGCTGACTACGCCGCGCGCATGGCGCAGCTGCTGGCGCCGCAGGCTATGCTAGCCGGCTACTTTTTCCTCGGCGCAAGCCCCGGCGGGCCACCGTTCGGCATCGAGCGCGCGGAACTCGATGCGCTGCTCGCGTCGCATTTCGAGCTGATCGAAGACCTGCCCGTGGATGACTCACTACCTGTCTTTGCCGGGCGCGAGCGCTGGTTGACGTGGCGCCGCCGCTAAAGCGGCGCGTCGCCGAATGGCGACATTCGCGGCATTGATGCCGGCGACCCTTGAATTCGGCGCTGCCGCCCTCATCTCGACACCGCGCAGGGTCGGCGCCAGTCATTCGGGCGCCGGCCGATTGCGGCTATAATTCAACGCTTTGCAAGCATTGAACCGTTTTTATCGGAATTGCCGGGAAGAGAATCATGCCCATCTACGCTTATCGTTGCGAATCGTGCGGATTTGCGAAAGACGTCCTTCAGAAGATGAGCGATGCCCCGCTCACGCAGTGCCCCGAGTGCCAAGCCGAGGCGTTTCGGAAGCAAGTCACGGCCGCGGGTTTTCAATTGAAGGGCTCGGGATGGTATGTCACGGATTTCCGTGGCGGCAACAGCGGCGCGGCGAGCGGCAAAAAGGATGCGGACGACGCGAAGCCTGCTGCCGCTGCGGGTGCGACCGCCGATACCGCGAATTCGAACGGATCGAACGGTTCGACGGGCGCGACGGGTTCGACGAGCGCAGCCAACTCGTCGACGACGGCGAGCCCCGCGGCGCCAGCTTCCACCGCGGCGGAAACTTAACCGGCCCCGGCTGTTTGGACGAAGCGCGGCCCGTATCGCGGCTGGCGCGGCGTCCGGGCGCCGTCACAGAGCGGCCGCCGACGAAGACGGTGCGCAAGCCGCATCGAATCTCCCCTGCGGTTTTCTGGCGGTATACATGAAAAAGACGACGCTCAAATCCGTATTTCTCACCGGCTTGCTGGTTCTCGTACCCTTGGCCATCACGCTGTGGGTACTGGGCCTCATCATCGGCACGATGGACCAGACGCTGCTGTTGCTGCCGGCCTCGTGGCAGCCCGAAAAGCTGTTCGGCTTTCGCCTGCCCGGCATCGGCGCCCTGCTTACGTTGGCGTTTATCTTCGCCGTCGGGCTCTTCACACAGAACTTCGTCGGGCAAAAGCTTGTCACCTGGTGGGACGCGATCGTCCGACATATTCCGATCGTCGGCCCGCTGTATACGAGCGTGAAGCAAGTGTCCGACACGCTGCTGTCGAGCAGCGGGAATGCCTTTCGCAAAGCGTTGCTGATCGAATATCCGCGTAGCGGTTGCTACACAATCGCTTTTTTGACCGGCGTGCCGGGCGGCGACGTCGTCAACCATCTCCGGGAAGACCACGTGAGCGTCTATGTGCCGACGACGCCGAACCCCACGTCCGGTTTTTTCCTGATGGTGCCGAGAAGCGAAGTGGTCGAACTGGATATGTCGGTCGACGCGGCGCTCAAATACATCGTCTCGATGGGTGTGGTCGCTCCGGCGGCCCCGAACACCGTCGCCGCGCCAGTGCGCCGGCCCGTTGAGCCGCCCCTTTAATGCCGGGCGCGGGCGTTACGCCCGCGTCCCGCTCATTCATACAAACGATAGACGAACACCATGTCGATGAGATCTGAATATTGCGGTCTGGTGACCGAACACTTGCTGGGCCAAACCGTTGCGCTGTGTGGCTGGGTGCATCGCCGGCGCGACCACGGCGGCGTCATTTTCATCGATTTGCGCGATCGCGAAGGGCTGGTTCAAGTCGTCTGCGACCCCGACCGCGCCGAGATGTTTAAAGCGGCCGAGGGCGTGCGCAACGAATTTTGTGTGCGCGTCGTGGGCGTCGTGCGCGATCGTCCCGAAGGGACGGTCAACGCCGGCCTCAAAAGCGGCAAGATCGAAGTGCTTTGCCATGAGTTGACCGTACTCAACGCATCGGTCACGCCGCCGTTTCAGCTTGACGACGACAACCTCTCAGAAACGACGCGTCTGACGCATCGCGTGCTCGATCTGCGTCGTCCGCAGATGCAGCACAACCTGCGCTTGCGTTATCGCGTCGCGATCGAAGTGCGCAAGTATCTGGACGCGCAAGGTTTCATCGACATCGAAACGCCGATGCTCACCAAGAGCACGCCGGAAGGGGCGCGCGATTACCTGGTGCCGTCGCGTGTGAACGCCGGGCAGTTCTTTGCACTGCCGCAATCGCCCCAGCTCTTCAAGCAGCTGTTGATGGTGGCCAACTTCGACCGCTACTACCAGATCGTCAAGTGCTTCCGCGACGAAGATTTGCGTGCCGACCGCCAGCCCGAATTCACCCAGATCGACTGCGAGACGTCGTTCCTATCGGAGCAGGAAATCCGTGATCTGTTCGAGAAGATGATCCGGCACGTGTTCAAGGAAACGATCGACGTCTCGCTCGACGAGCCGTTCCCCGTCATGCAGTACAGCGAGGCGATGGCGCGGTTTGGATCGGACAAGCCGGATTTGCGCGTGAAGCTCGAGTTCACCGAGCTGACCGACGCGATGAAGGACGTCGACTTCAAGGTGTTCAGCGCACCGGCCAACACGAAGGATGGCCGTGTGGCGGCGTTGCGCGTGCCGAAGGGCGCGGAACTCTCGCGTGGCGATATCGACGGGTATACGGAATTCGTGCGTATTTACGGCGCGAAGGGACTGGCGTGGATCAAGGTCAACGAGGTGGCCAAGGGACGCGACGGTCTGCAAAGCCCGATCGTGAAGAACCTGCACGACGCCGCGATTGCCTCGATCCTCGAACGTACCGGTGCGCAGGATGGCGACATCATTTTCTTCGCGGCCGATCGCGCGAAAGTCGTCAACGACAGCCTCGGCGCACTGCGCCTCAAGGTTGGCCATTCCGAATTCGGCAAGGCGAACGGCCTGATCGAGCACGGCTGGAAGCCGCTGTGGGTCGTCGATTTTCCGATGTTCGAGTACGACGAGGAAGAGGCACGCCACGTGGCCGCGCATCACCCGTTCACGAGCCCGAAAGATGAACACCTCGAATATCTCGAAACGGATCCGGGCCGTTGTCTCGCCAAGGCATACGACATGGTGTTGAACGGCTGGGAGATCGGTGGCGGCTCCGTGCGGATTCATCGCGAGGAAGTGCAAAGCAAGGTGTTCCGCGCGCTGAAGATCGACCCGGAAGAGGCCCGCGCCAAGTTCGGCTTCCTGCTCGACGCGTTGCAGTATGGCGCGCCGCCCCATGGCGGGATTGCATTTGGCCTCGATCGGATCGTGACGATGATGGCGGGTGCCGATTCGATTCGCGACGTCATTGCGTTCCCGAAGACGCAGCGTGCGCAGTGTTTGCTCACGCAAGCGCCGAGCCCTGTCGACGAGCGCCAGTTGCGAGAACTTCACATCCGGCTGCGCCAGCCCGACCAGCCGAAGGCGTAATTAACGTAATAAGCAGGCTGTCGCTCCCAGGCGGTATATCGGACAAAAATAGGCGCCCATGCGCCTATTTTTGTCTGGAATCGAAGCCGAAGCGTTGGAAGATCATGCCAAAACCCCCGAAGATTCCGGAGTCTGTTCTCGTTGTTGTCCATACACCCCAGCTCGATGTACTGATCATCGAGCGTGCCGATCGGCCTGGTTTCTGGCAGTCCGTTACCGGCTCGAAGGACCGCATCGACGAGCCGCTCGTCGAGACCGCAGCGCGCGAAGTTGGGGAGGAAACGGGGATCGTCGTGGGCAGCCCCACTCTACCGGTAAGTGCACTCATCGATTGGGGGGAGCACATCGAGTACGAGATCTACCCGATGTGGCGCCATCGTTATGCCGAAGGGGTGAGCCGCAACATCGAGCATTGGTTCGGCCTCGAAGTGCCGCACCGCGTGAAAATCACGCTCGCGCCGCGCGAACATACGGCCTATCTGTGGTTGCCTTACGAGCAGGCGGCGGCGCGCTGTTTTTCGCCGTCCAATCGCGACGCGATTCTGCAACTGCCGCGTCGTGTGCGAGCGCGCGGCGCATGAGCCGGCGCGGCCCGAGCCGTCTCGCGCGCTTTGGTGCCGCGCTCGTTTCCCGCCGGCATTCGATGCGGCTCGCGTTCACGGCCGGTAACGACGTCCGTCTTTTCAGCACGGGCGACGATTACTTCGCCGCGCTTGTCGCGCATATCGACGCCGCCCAATACGAGGTGGCGCTCGAGACCTACATTTATTGCGACGACGCCGCTGGGCGCCCGATCTCGGAAGCGCTGATGCGCGCGGCAAGGCGCGGCGTGCGAGTGCGTGTGATTACCGACGGCATGGGTACCGGTTGGCTGCCCGTTTTTGACGAATGGCGAGCCGCCGGTGTGCAGCACCGAATTTACAATCCGCATCTTTTTGGCCGCTTCGGATTTTCGCGCACGCATCGCAAGATCGCCTTCGTCGACGATCGCGCCGCGTTTTGCGGCGGCATCAACATCGTCGACGATTACGACGCCAACGGACTGCGCCTGCCGTTTGCCCGCTGGGACTTCGCGCTCGAGGTGCGTGGCCCCGTGCTCGCGCAGATCCGCACGGCTTTCGATGCGCAGTGGCGACGGATCATCGCCGCGCACCGGCTTCCCACGCTGAGCGCGTGGCGCGCCAGCGCCAGGGTGCCGCCGGCACCGCGTTCGAGCGATGCCCTTGCTCGTGGTGGCCGCGGTGGCCAGCGCGGCGCGCCGGCCGCACGAGGCGAGCCCGCAATGGCTTTTATCGCTCGAGATAACCTCGTGAACCGGCGCGCGATCGAAAAGGCTTACTTGGTGGCGATAGGCCGTGCGCGCCACGAGATCCTCGTCGCCAACCCGTACTTCATGCCAGGGCGCAAAATGCGCCGGGCGCTGATCCGCGCGGCACGGCGCGGCGTGGTCGTGCACGTGCTGGTCGGCCGTAAGGAATTCGTCGCCCTCGATCACGCCGTGCGCTATCTCCATCGCGCGCTGTTGACGGCCGGCGTGCATATCGCCGAATACGAAAAGACGATGCTGCACGCCAAGGTTGCAGTCGTGGACGCGCAGTGGGCGACGGTCGGCTCCTCGAATCTCGACGCGCTCAGCCTCGTGCTCAACAATGAAGCGAACATCGTGCTCGTCGAGCACCCCGAGATCGGTTTGCTGCGCAGCGCCATGCTGGCCGCGTGCGCCGACGGCCGGCCGATCGACCCCGCCCGCTATGCGGCGCGCCGCTGGCCCGAGCGGCTCGTGAACTGGCTCGCCTACGCAGCCTATCGGACGCTGATGAAGCTCCTCACGAGCGGGGGCTACGATTGAACTGACGGTGCGCCCGGTCACCGGGCAGGGCAATCGGCGAAAGCCCTCTACCCTTGTACTCGCGAATGGGGCAAGAATGGAGGGCCGGTTAGATACGGCTTTCTAATAAAGTCCTTGTTTCCGGTGCGGTCGCGCTCAATAATAGTACGGCCGTTCTATTTTGGTGGTTCGGTCATATAAGAACGGTATAAGGCCATGCGAAAAGGTGAACAGACGCGCGCCGCGATTCTCGATGCAGCGCTGGACTTGGCGAGCCGCGATGGGCTCGAAGGTCTGACGATCGGTCTTCTGGCCGAGCGCATGCAAATGAGCAAGAGCGGCGTATTCGCGCATTTCGGCTCGCGCGAAGATTTGCAGGTGGAAGTGGTGCGTGAGTACCACCGCCGGTTCGAAGAAGAAGTCTTCTTTCCGAGCCTGCGCGAGCCGCGCGGATTACCGCGTTTGCGTGCGATGTTAAGCCGGTGGATCGAGAAGCGCATTCAAGAAGTGAGGACGGGATGCATCTATATCAGCGGGGCCGTCGAATACGACGATCGCGGCGACAACCCGGTGCGCGAGCAGTTGGTGGCGAGCGTCTCCACTTGGCGTGCCGCGTTACTGCGCGCCATTTCGCAGGCTATGGAGGAAGGACATCTGCGCGCGGGCACCGATCCGAACCTGATGCTCTTCGAACTGTATAGCTTCACGCTTGGCCTGCATCATGACGCACGTTTTCTGCATCTTCCCGATGCCGTGCGCCTGACCTGGGCCGCGCTGGAAAAGACGATCGTTTCATATCAAAGCGAAAACCGTTAGCGGGGCGCTGTTGGCACCCGCCCATCAGACGGAAGAGCTTTGTCGCTGCAAACTTTGGGAGGGTAGTCATGGGTCAGTACGCCGCGCCGCTGCGCGACATGCAATTCGTTCTGCACGAGTTGCTCAACGTCGAAGCCGAAATCAAAGGCATGCCGAAGCACGCCGAACTCGACGCCGATACGATCAATCAAGTGCTCGAGGAAGCCGGCAAGTTTTGCGCCGAGGTGCTGTTCCCGCTGAACCAAAGCGGCGACCGCGAGGGCTGCACCTACCAGGGGGATGGCGTCGTCACCACGCCGAAGGGTTTCAAGGAGGCTTACCGGCAATATGTCGAGGCGGGCTGGCCTGCGCTCGGTTGTGACCCGGACTACGGCGGCCAGGGCCTGCCCGCGTTTGTCAACAACGCGCTCTACGAGATGCTGAACTCGGCGAACCAGGCTTGGACGATGTACCCAGGCCTTTCGCACGGCGCTTACGAATGCCTGCACGAGCACGGCACGCCGGAGCAGCAGCAAGTCTACTTGCCGAAGCTCGTCGCCGGCACATGGACCGGCACGATGTGCCTGACCGAGCCCCATTGCGGCACCGATCTCGGCATTTTGCGCACGAAAGCCGAACCTCAGGCCGATGGTTCGTACTCGGTCTCCGGCACGAAGATCTTCATTTCCAGCGGCGAGCATGATCTGGCGGACAACATCGTGCACCTCGTGCTAGCGCGGCTGCCCGATGCGCCGCCCGGCACCAAGGGCATTTCGCTTTTCATCGTGCCGAAGTTCGTGCCGACCGCAGCCGGGGAACCGGGCGAACGCAACGGCGTGAAATGCGGTTCGATCGAACACAAGATGGGCATTCACGGCAACGCCACCTGCGTGATCAATCTCGATAACGCACGCGGTTGGCTCGTGGGTGAGCCGAACCGCGGCTTGCAGGCAATGTTCGTGATGATGAATGCGGCGCGGCTCGGCGTCGGCATGCAAGGCCTCGGGCTCACCGAAGTGGCCTATCAGAACTCGCTGGCCTATGCGAAGGAGCGCTTGCAGATGCGCTCGCTAAAGGGGCCGAAGGCGCCTGACAAGCCGGCCGACCCGATCATCGTGCACCCGGACGTGCGCCGCATGCTGCTGACGCAAAAGGCCTATGCCGAAGGGGCGCGCGCGTTCGCATACTGGTCCGCGCTGCAAATCGACAAAGAACTTTCGCATGCGGACGAAGCCGTACGCAATGAGGCGGCCGAGCTTGTCGCGTTGCTCACGCCGATCCTCAAGGCGTTTTTGACCGACAACGCATTCGAATGCACGAACCATGCGCTGCAAGTGTTCGGCGGACACGGTTTCATCTCCGAATGGGGTATGGAGCAGTACGTGCGCGACGCGCGCATCAACATGATTTACGAAGGCACGAATGCGGTGCAGGCGCTCGACTTGTTGGGCCGTAAGGTGCTCGGCGACATGGGCGCGAAGCTCAAGAAGTTCGGCAAGCTCGTGAGTGACTTTGTCGAGCAAGAAGGCGTGAAGCCGGAGATGCAAGAGTTCGTCAACCCGCTCGCCGACATCGGCGAGAAGGTGCAGAAACTGACGATGGAAATCGGCATGAAGGCGATGCAAAACCCTGATGAAGTGGGCGCCGCAGCAGTGCCTTATCTGCGCACGGTCGGTCATTTGGTGTTTTCGTACTTCTGGGCCCGTATGGCGCGCATTGCGCTCGATAAAGCCGCATCGGGCGATCCGTTTTATCAATCGAAGCTCGCGACAGCACGTTTTTACTTCGCGAAGCTGTTGCCCGAAACGGCTGCGACGATCCGGATGGCCCGCGCCGGTGCGAAGCCGCTGATGGATATCGACGAGGCGTTGTTCTGAATGCTGAACGTCTCGGCTTCGCGAGCCGGATCAAACCACATGAATCGTATGACTCCGAGGGAGAGCTAACGTGAGTAACCTGATCATTCGCAAGGTGGCCGTGCTCGGCGCCGGCCTAATGGGCGCGCAGATCGCGGCGCATCTGATCAACGCCAAAGTGCCGGTGCTGCTGTTCGATCTGCCGGCCAAGGAAGGCCCGAAGAACGCGATCGCGCTCAAGGCCATCGACAATCTGAAAAAGCTGTCACCCGCGCCGTTCGGCATCAAGGACGACGCGCGCTATATCGAGCCTGCCAACTATGAAGACGACATCGCGCGGCTCGGCGAATGCGATCTCGTGATCGAGGCGATCGCGGAGCGCATGGATTGGAAGCACGATCTCTACAAGAAGGTCGCACCGCACCTCGCGCCGCACGCGATCTTCGCGACCAACACCTCGGGCTTGTCGATTACTCAGTTGTCCGAAGGATTTTCCGACGAGCTCAAGGCGCGTTTTTGCGGCGTGCATTTTTTCAATCCGCCGCGCTATATGCATCTCGTCGAGCTGATTCCGACGGCTCACACGCGTGCGCAGATTGTCGACGAACTCGAATCGTTCCTCACGAGCGTCGTCGGCAAGGGCGCCGTGCGAGCGAAGGATACGCCGAACTTCATTGCGAACCGCGTCGGTGTGTTTTCGATTTTGGCCGTCATCGCTGAAGCCGCGAAATACGGGCTGCGCTTCGACGAGGTCGACGATCTGACCGGCGCACGGCTTGGCCGCGCAAAGTCGGCGACGTTTCGCACGGCCGATGTCGTCGGCCTCGACACGCTCGTGCATGTGATCAAAACGATGCAGGATAACCTGCCCGACGATCCATTCCTGCCGGTCTACGAGACCCCGGCGGTGCTGGCCGAACTCGTGAAGAAGGGCGTGCTCGGCCAGAAGACGGGCAGCGGTTTTTATAAGAAAGAAGGCAAGCTCATCAAGATGCTCGATCCGAAGACGGGCGAGTACGTCGAGGGCGGCGGCAAGGCGGACGAGCTCGTTGGCCGCATCCTCAAGCGGGCGCCCGCCGAGCGGCTCAAACTGCTGCGCGAGTCCGAGCACCCGCAGGCACAGTTCCTCTGGTCGATCTTCCGCGACGTCTTCCATTACATCGGTGTGCACCTCGATTCGATCGCCGATAACGCGCGCGAGGTCGACCTCGCGGTCCGCTGGGGCTTCGGCTGGAACGAAGGTCCGTTCGAAGGTTGGCAGGCTGCGGGATGGAAGCAAGTGGCCGAATGGGTGCAGGCCGACATCGCGGCAGGCAAGGCGCTGTCGAGCGCACCGTTGCCGTCGTGGGTGTTTGATGGGCCGGTGGCTGAGCGCGGCGGCGTGCACACGAACGAAGGCTCGTGGTCGCCGGTGGCGGGCAAGTTCGTGCCGCGCTCGACGCTTTCCGTCTACGACAAACAAGTGTTTCGCGCGCCGCTCGTCGGCGAGAACGGAGCCGATCCGTTGACCTACGGCAAGACGCTTTTCGAGACCGATACCGTGCGGGCCTGGGCCGACACGCGCGCGGGCGAGGGCGATGTCGTCATCGTGTCGTTCAAGAGCAAGATGAACACGATCGGGCCGAGCGTGATCGACGGGCTCGTGCAAGCCATCGAGCTGGCCGAGAAGGACTACAAGGCGCTGGTCATTTGGCAGCCCACGTCGCTGAAGCTCGGCACGCCGGGTGGCCCGTTTTCGGCTGGCGCGAATCTCGAAGAGGCGATGCCAGCCTTCATGATGGGCGGCGCGAAAGGCATCGAGCCGTTCGTCAAAAAATTTCAGCAAGGCATGCTGCGCGTGAAGTATGCGAGCGTGCCGGTGGTGGCGGCCGTATCGGGCATCGCACTCGGCGGCGGCTGCGAGCTGATGTTGCACAGTGCCAAGCGGGTTGCGCACATCGAGAGCTATGTCGGGCTCGTCGAAGTGGGCGTCGGTCTCGTGCCGGCCGGCGGCGGCCTCAAAGAGGCGGCGCTGCGGGCGTCCGCGGCCGCGGCGGCTATCGGCGCGCCCGCCGGCGAATGGCTGAAATTCGTCGCCAAGTCGTTCGAAAACGCGGCCATGGCGAAGGTGTCGGGCTCGGCGCTGGAAGCGCAGGCGATGGGCTATCTCAAGCCGTCGGATACGATCGTCTTCAACGTGTTCGAGTTGCTCGACACAGCAAAAAAAGAAGCGCGCGCGCTGGCGGCGGCCGGTTATCGTCCGCCGCTGCCCGCCACGCAGATTCCGGTCGCCGGGCGCTCCGCGATTGCGACGATCAAGGCGCAACTCGTCAACATGCGCGACGGCAATTTCATCAGTGCGCATGACTTTCTGATCGCTTCGCGAATTGCCGAGGTCGTCTGCGGCGGGGATGTCGAGGCGGGCAGTCTCGTCGACGAGGAATGGCTGCTCGCACTCGAGCGCCGTGCGTTCGTCGATCTGCTCGGCACGCAAAAGACGCAGGAGCGGATCATAGGCATGCTGCAGACCGGCAAGCCGGTGCGCAACTAACAGACTCGCATTGAGGAGCTGCAAATGAGCAAACAGTTGCAAGACGCATACATCGTCGCCGCGAGTCGCACGCCGATCGGCAAGGCGCCGCGCGGCGCGTTCAAGAACACGCGCCCGGACGAGTTGCTCGTCCATGCGATCAAGTCGGCGGTGGCGCAGGTGCCGGGGCTCGATACGAAGGTGATCGAAGATGCCATCATCGGCTGCGCGATCCCCGAGGCCGAGCAAGGCCTGAATGTCGCGCGCATTGGCGCGCTGCTGGCGGGCTTGCCACAATCGGTCGGCGGCGTGACCGTCAACCGTTTTTGCGCGTCGGGCGTCACCGCGCTGGCGATGGCGGCCGATCGGATTCGCGTCGGCGAGGCCGATGCGATGATCGCGGGCGGCTGCGAATCGATGAGCATGGTGCCGATGATGGGCAATACGCCGTCGATGTCACCGCATATCTTCGAGCGCGACGAGAACATCGGCATCGCTTACGGCATGGGCCTCACCGCCGAGCGCGTCGCGGAGCGCTGGAAGGTGAGCCGCGAGGATCAGGACCGCTTTTCGCTCGAATCGCATCAACGCGCGCTGGCCGGGCAGCGCGCGGGCGAGTTCAACGACGAGATCGCGCCGCATTCGATCGTCGAGCGCTTTGCCGATCTCGCAACCGGCGAAGTGAAAGTGAGTACGCGCGAGATGGCTCTCGACGAAGGTCCGCGGGTCGACACGTCGCTCGAAGGGCTCGCGAAACTGCGCGCCGTTTTTGCCAACAAGGGCTCGGTCACGGCCGGCAACAGTTCGCAGACCTCCGATGGTGCCGGTGCGCTGATCGTCGTCTCCGAAAAGATCCTCAAGCAATTCAACCTGACGCCGCTTGCGCGTTTCGTCAGCTTTGCCGTGCGCGGTGTGCCGCCCGAAGTCATGGGCATCGGGCCGAAAGAAGCGATTCCGGCCGCGTTGAAGGCTGCTGGTCTCAAGCAGGACGACATCGATTGGATCGAGCTGAACGAGGCATTCGCGGCGCAATCGCTGGCCGTGATTCGCGAACTCGGGCTCGATCCGGCGAAGGTCAATCCGCTCGGCGGTGCAATCGCGCTCGGCCACCCGCTCGGCGCGACCGGTGCGATCCGTTCGGCGACGGTTGTGCACGGCCTGCGCCGCCGTAATCTGAAGTACGGCATGGTGACGATGTGCGTCGGCACCGGCATGGGCGCGGCTGGCATCATCGAGCGTCTGTAAGCGGCCGATGCCGAATATCTCACAACGGTTCGCGGCCCGGTTCCTGGTCCGCGAACCGTTTTTATGGAGAGTCACAGATGACGACAGACATTCTCGTCGAGCGCGCCAGTGGCGTAATGACGATCGCGTTGAACCGGCCAGACAAGAAAAACGCCATCACGAGCGCGATGTACTCGGCAATGGCCGATGCACTCGACGCCGCGCGCGACGACGCAGGCATTCGCGCGATTCTGATTCGCGGCACACCGGGCGCGTTCAGCGCAGGCAACGACCTCGAAGACTTCATGAAGGCCCCCCCGACGAGCGACGACGCACCGGTATTGCGTTTTCTTCGAGCGATCAGTACTGCACAAAAGCCGGTGGTGGCGTCGGTGGCGGGTGTGGCGGTCGGTATCGGCACGACGTTGCTGTTGCACTGCGATGCCGTCTATGCGGCGCAAACGGCGACGTTTTCGTTGCCGTTCGCGCAATTGGCGCTATGCCCGGAGGCGGCCTCCAGCCTGCTGCTGCCGCGCGTTGCGGGCTACACGCTCGCGGCCGAGAAGTTGCTGCTTGGCGAGCCGTTCGATGCCACCGAGGCGCATCGCATGGGCATCGTCAACCGGCTGCTGCCGGCCGACGAGGTCGATGCGTTCGCCTTCGCGCAAGCAGCGAAATTGGCGGCGTTGCCGGCTTCGTCGCTGCGCGTGACGAAAGCATTGATGAAGCGCGCAAGCGACGAGGAAATCGCGCAGCGCATGCGCGAGGAGATCCTGCACTTTGGCAAGTTGCTGCTGGCTCCGGAGGCGCGTGAAGCGATGACCGCGTTCTTTCAAAAGCGCAAGCCCGACTTCAAGCAATTCGATTGAGGTGAACGCTCACGGTTCGTCGTAGGCCACGTAGCCGGCTTCACGGCAAAAGCTGACAAGCCGGATGCCGGCTTGCCGCGCAATCGACACCGCTAGCGACGACGGTGCCGAAATCGTGGCGACCATCGGAATGCCGACGCGCGCCGCTTTGCGCACGAGCTCATAGCTCGCGCGGCTCGAAAGGAAAACGAAGCCGTTGGTCGTATCGGTGCGATCGAGGATGAGCCGGCCAATCAGCTTGTCGAGGGCGTTATGGCGTCCAACATCTTCGAACGCATGCACGATATCGCCTTGTGCATTGCACCATGCCGCCGCGTGCAAACCGCCCGTGAGCTTTGTCAACGCCTGGTGCGCGGGCAGCTCGCGTGCCGCGCGTGCGATAGCGTCGGGAGCCAGACGCGCGATGAACCCGGTTTCGGGCACTCGCTCTGGCGCGAGATCGAGCAAATCGATGCTTTCCACACCGCACACGCCGCAGCCGGTGCGGCCCGCCAACGCGCGACGCCGCTCCTTTAGCGCGACGAACGCTTGCTGCACGACGGTCAGCGCCACTTGCGCGTAGGGAATCGACGCCCCTTCGGCGTGCATCGTCACTTCGATATCGTGGATGTCGCTGCCGCGCTCGACAATGCCCTCGGAAACCGAGAACCCGACGGCGAACGCCTCGAGTTCGCGCGGCGTGCACATCATCACGGCATGCGAAATGCCGTTGAAAACGAGCGCGACGGGCCATTCCTGGCCGATGTGGTCGACGGCGGCTTCCACGTTTGCGCCGCGATGCCGCCGCACCTGCAGCGCAATGGCGCCGACCTGCTCGGCATAGTCCAACGGGTCGTTCAAGTTCGCTCCTTGCGGTGGCGGACGGCACGGGCACGGGGCGAACGTCCCGGCCGTTGCCGATCGAATAAGGTTCTAAAATACCCGAAGCCGGCCGATTCTGCCGTTGCAGGCATTGCCGCACGCACGCAAGGATACCGTCATGGGACTGCACGAATTGCCAAAGCTGTTCGATTTCGAAGTCGTTTCGTCGGAGGATCTCAAATTCATGCCGATGTCGGTTCGATTCAATCTGGACCGGTTCGGCTTGCGCATCTCGCTGGCTCAATGGCAGATGCTGCCGCATGCCGACCGCGTGCTGCTCGCGCGGTTTCCCGTCGACGACGACGCGGCGCTCGAGCCGAATTTCGATCATGCCCTCTTCGAAATGATGCGCACGCACGCCAATCTCGAGCCCGAGTGGTTCACGCCGGACCCGCAGCCCGCGTGGCGCGATACCGCCGCCGTGCCGGACGGCGTGCTCAATCAATGCCGCGTCGCCAAGCTGCCCGCGCTGGACATCGCGCACTGGGCTCAGTTGGAGCCGTTCAAGCGCTATGTATTGACGAAGCTCGCGCGCAAGCCCGAAGGCAATCACGATTTCGTTCCCGCCATGCGCGAGTTCGGTCTGACGGGCTGAACCACGAGACGCCAAAGCATCAAACCCAAAAAACCAAAAGCAAATTGTAAGGATTCCTTTCTTCTTTCGGCCGGCCTCAACTTTTTCGATCGGCTGCCGTTATCCATGGGTTAGCACGTCAAGAAATCTAATTCGGCCGCCGCGCGGGCCGCGCTCGGAACCCATGACCTCCTATTTCTCGAAACGGCTGCTGATCAACTTCGTGGTCGTCGCCGCCGCGGTCGGTGCCAACGCTTTCGTTGCCTATACGCAGATTTACAGCGAACGCGCGATCAACGAGCGAACGCGGCACTCCATGAGCGTGAAGCGCGATATCGATGTGTTGCGCACCACGCTTGGCGCGGGTCTCGCCGCGCTCGGCCGCGTCGAAGTCTCGGGCCAGCCGGTGCCGCGCGAGCTGGCAGCGCAGCAACAGGCCAAGCTCGCCGACATCGAGACACGATTGCGCGACGAACTCGGGAGCGCGCAACTCAGCGCGTTGTTGCCCGACACGCGTTCGATCGAGCAAGACATGAGTATGGCCCTCGAGCAGGCGGCGCTTGCTTCAAGCCCTGATCCGCGTGAGGGCGCGTCTTCGGCTTATGCGCGGCTCGACGCTGCGCTTGCGCGTCTTGATGAAGCGCTGACCCCGCTGCGGCAGCGCGAGGACGCGGCGCTCGAAGCATCGCTTGCGAAAGCGTCACGCGCAACGCGCTTGGCCACGCTCGTGCTGGTGATGACGATCGTCGCAGGATGCGGCTTGTTGATCTATACGTTCGGCGCAAGCGAGAGCGCGGCGCGCGCGAAGCTGCGTATCGCACGGGCGATGCGGCGCCGCGATGAGCGCTTTCGTGAGCTCTTCGACGCGCACCCGGTGCCGATGTGGATCTACGATCGCGACACGCTGCGCTTTCTGGCCGTGAATGCCGCGGCGATGGAGCAGTACGGATACCGCGAGAGTGAATTGCTCTCGATGACGATACGCGAGATTCATTCGCCCGACGAACTGCCGCGGCTCGATACCTATCTGGACCGCAGTTCCACGGTACCGAGACGTGGGCGCGTGATGGCCGGCGTCTGGCACCATCGGCGGCGCGACGGCACGCAATTGAGCGCCGACATTTCGAATCATGCGTTGAGCTTCGCGGGCCGCCCGGCCATGTTCGTGCTGGCCGATGATGTTACCGATCAGATCAAGGCGGAAGCCGAGGCGCAGCACTCGAACCAGATGCTCGAGAGTGTCATCGACAACATTCCGCAGCGCATTTTCTGGAAGGATCGGACATCGCGCTACCTGGGTTGCAATATGGCATTCGCGCGCGACGCAGGGCTTGCCTATACCGAACAGGTGATCGGCAAAACCGACTATGACCTGCCGTGGAAGAACCTGGCCGCTGAACTCCAGCGCGCCGACCAGGAGGTGATCACCACCGGCGTGCCGAAGATGAACCACGAGTTCGAAGTCACGATCGACGGTGCGACGCGCGCCGGCGTGATCAGCAAGATCGCGCTGACGAACGGCGACGGCAACGTGATGGGCGTGCTGGGCTCCTATACGGACGTGACCGAGCGCAAGCGTTCCGATTTGGCGCTGCGTCTGCAAAGCCGGGCACTCGATGCTAGCGTCAACGCGATTCTGATCACGGGCGCGAGCGATGCCGGCCATCTGATCGAATATGTCAATCCGGCTTTCAAACGCATTACCGGTTACGATCCCGCGGACGTGATTGGCCGCGACTGTCGTTTTCTGCAACGCGATGACCGCCAGCAGGAGGCGCTCGTCGCCATTCGGGAAGCGCTTGCGGCGAACCGCGAAGTTAGCGCAGTGCTGCGCAACTATCGCAAGGATGGTGCGCTGTTTTGGAACCAGCTTTTCATCGCGCCGGTGCCGGACCCTGATGGCAAGACGACGCATCACATTGGTGTCGTCAATGACGTGACCGAGCTGATTCGCTATCAGGAACAGCTCGAGTACCAGGCGAATTACGACAGCCTCACGCGGCTGCCCAATCGCGTGTTGCTGCGCGAGCGGCTGGAGCAGGCGATTGCACGCGGCGTGAAGCTTGCCGTGGTATTCGTCGATCTGGACGGGTTCAAGAACGTCAATGACAGCCTCGGGCACAGCATCGGCGACCGCTTGCTCGCCGTCGTGGGCGAGCGTCTCGCACGCTGCGGCCGCGCAGGCGATACGGTCGCGCGGCACGGGGGTGACGAGTTCGTGATCGTGCTGGCGGATCTCGTCGACAAGGACGGCCTGATCAAATGGATGGAACGCGTGCGCGCGGCGATTTCGGAGCCGGTCATGCTGGATGGCACCGAACTCTACGTCGGCTGCAGCATGGGCGCGAGCCTTTATCCGCAAGACGGCGAGGACGTCGAAACCTTGCTGAAGAAGGCCGATCTCGCGATGTATCGCGCGAAGGACATGGGCCGTAACACCTACCAGTTCTATCAGCCGGAAATGAACACGAGCGTCGGCGCCCGGCTCAGTCTCGAACGGCGTTTGCGCCGGGCGCTGCGCGACGGCGAGTTCCTGCTGCACTATCAGCCGCAGGTCGATATCGAAACGGGGCGGATCGTCGGCATGGAAGCGCTCGTGCGCTGGCTTGACCCCGAAGTCGGGCTCGTGCCGCCGTCGGCATTCATTCCGGTGGCCGAAGAAAGCGGCCTGATCGGCCCGCTTTCCGAATGGGTGCTGCGCGAAGCGTGCCGGCAAAACAAGGCTTGGCAGAATGAAGGGCTGCCGCCCGCGAGGGTGTCGGTCAACCTGTCGGCGCGGCAATTTCAGCAACGCGACATCGCCCGGCTCGTCATGTCGATTCTCGAAGAGACGGGGCTCGAGCCGCAGTATCTCGAGCTCGAATTGACCGAGAGCGCCATCATGCGCAACGCCGAAGAAGCGGTGCTCATGCTCAACGAACTGCACGCGCTCGGCATCGGGCTCGCGATTGACGATTTCGGCACAGGCTATTCGAGTCTCAGCTATCTGAAGCGCTTTCCGGTCGATCGGTTGAAGATCGACCGATCATTCGTGTCGGACATCGGCGCATCGAATGATGACGAGACGATCACCTCGGCGATCATCGCGCTCGCGCACTCGCTGCAACTGCAGGTGATTGCCGAGGGCGTGGAGACGGCGGCGCAGCTCGACTTCCTGAAAGAGCGGGCCTGCCACGAAATGCAAGGCTTCTTCTTCTCGCGGCCGATGCCGCACGACGCCATCCCTCATCTGCTGCAGCGCGACCCGGCGAACATGCTGCTGCTGAGCGTTCCGGCGTAAGGCTCGGGCGTAAGCGGGCGTTAATGCTCAGGCCAGATCGGGCAGCTTGCGCGGGCGGCGGTTGTGATCGGTGGCGACGTAGGTGAGCGTTGCCTCGGTGACTTTCACGACTTCCTCCGTCAGGCTCATCCGCTGCGCGAATACCTCGACGTCGACCGTCACCGACGTATTGCCGGTTTTCACGATATCCGCGTAGAAACTGAGCAGATCGCCGACGAACACCGGTTGCTTGAAAACGAACGAGTTGACCGCGATGGTGGCGACGCGGCCGTTCGCGCGCCGGCTCGCCGGAATCGAACCGGCGATGTCCACCTGCGCCATGATCCAGCCGCCAAACACGTCGCCGTGAACATTGGCGTCTGCCGGTTGCGGCACGACACGCAGCGCGCAGGCCTTTTGCGGGAGCAGAGGGGAGGTCATAACGGTACCGTGAAGTGGAAAGCCGCGAAGGCCGGGCCGGCCAACGCGCGCGGCCTGGTTCTGCGACAATAAACGAGTTTTGGGATTGTACGGGCAAATGCCCGGCGCGGTGTGTCGGCCACGGGTTGCCCGAGGCTTGGTCCTCGCCCGATGCACGTTCGCCGCCCGCCGCTTTTTGAACCGCCGTCACCACGGCTTGTCTTTGGCCGAACTCATGCGTCGTTATTCCGCTTCGCGCGAACTTGCTCCTGCCCCGAATGCGCCGGGTGGCGCATCCCGCCGAGGTCGCGATTGGCAGACGATTCTCTCGCTGCTGCCTTATCTCGCCGCTTACAAAGGGCGCGTCGCGCTTGCGCTGACGTGCCTGCTTGGCGCGAAGGTCGCCAATCTCGGCGTGCCTATCGTGATGAAGCATATTGTCGATTCGCTGGTATCGATGCGGCAGTTAACGGCGCTCAGCCGTGCCGCACACGAGCCGGCCATCGTCCTCGCGGGCGGCGTCGGGCTGCTTGTCGTGGCGTATGCGGTCGCCCGGCTTTCGACGTCGCTTTTCACCGAGTTGCGCGAAATCTTCTTTTCGAAGGTGACGGAAAGCGCCGTGCGTGAACTCGCGCTCAAGGTGTTTCGCCATTTGCATGCGCTGTCGCTGCGCTTTCATCTCGAGCGGCAAACGGGCGGCATGTCGCGCGATATCGAGCGCGGCACCCGCGGCATTCAGCAGTTGATTTCGTACTCGCTTTACAGCATTTTGCCGACGCTCGTCGAAGTGGGGCTCGTCCTTGGCTTTTTTATCGTCAAGTACGAGGCGTACTACGCGGTGGTGGCGCTGATCGCGCTCGTTACTTACATCGTCTTCACGGTCAAAGTGACGGAATGGCGTACGCACTTTCGCCGCACGATGAACGAGCTTGATTCGCGCGCAAACTCGCGCGCGGTCGATTCGCTGCTCAACTACGAAACGGTCAAGTATTTCGGTAACGAGGAATGGGAGGCGATGCGCTATGACGAGAATCTCAAGCGCTACCGGGCTGCGGCCATCAAATCGCAAAATTCGCTATCGGTTCTGAATTTCGGCCAACAGACGATCATTGGTGCGGGGCTTGTCTTTATTCTCTGGCGCGCGACTTCGGGAGTGATGGCCGGGCGGCTTACGCTCGGCGATCTGGTGTTGATCAACACGTTCATGCTGCAGCTTTATATTCCGCTGAACTTTCTCGGCGTCGTCTATCGCGAGCTCAAACAGGCGCTCACCGACATGGACCGGATGTTCACGCTGTTGGGCGCCGAGCGCGAGATTCCCGATGTGCCGGGTGCGCCTGCGCTCGCGGTGCGCGGTGCCGAACTGGCGTTCCGAAACGTATCGTTTTCCTACGAGCCGTCGCGGCAGATTTTGTTCGATCTGAACTTTGCGATCGCGGCTGGTACCACGACGGCGGTCGTCGGGGCGAGCGGTGCGGGAAAATCGACGCTCGCGCGGCTGCTGTTTCGCTTTTACGATTTGCAGCGGGACACGGGCGGCGCGATCACGATCGACGCTCAGGACATTCGCGACGTGACACAAGACTCGCTGCGCCAGGCCATCGGCATCGTGCCGCAGGATACGGTGCTGTTTAACGATACGATCTACTACAACATCGCTTACGGCCGCCCGTCGGCGGCGCGCGAGCAAGTCATCGCGGCGGCGCGCGCAGCGCACATTCATGATTTCATCGAAGGTTTGCCGTTGGGCTATGACACACCCGTCGGCGAGCGTGGGCTCAAGCTCTCGGGCGGAGAAAAGCAGCGCGTCGCCATCGCCCGCACGCTGCTCAAAGACCCGCCGATCCTCGTGTTCGACGAAGCCACATCGGCCCTTGATTCACACTCCGAACGAGCGATCCAGGCGGAACTCGATCAGATCGCGCGTGGGCGCACGACGCTTGTGATCGCGCATCGGCTCTCGAGCGTCATTCATGCGCACCAGATCATTGTGATGGACCGCGGGCGTATCGTCGAGCGCGGCACGCATGCGCAACTGCTGGCCGCGGGCGGTGCGTTTGCGCAGATGTGGGCGCTGCAGCAGCGCGCGGCGCACCGGAGCGACGCAACGGCCGAGGCGGCTCAGGCCGACGGTGCCGTTAAAAGCACGCTGAGCTAGGTTGGTTGTCAGCGTCTTGCGGCTGATGCTTGCTTTCGCTGACTATTGATGCGGGTTCAAACCAAACCCGCCTTCGTTAAACGGAGATCCAGCGTACGCAATTGCTCCGGCGTACCGACGTTATCCCACTGCCCTTCATAGAGTTCGCCGCTCGCGCGCCCTGCCGCAATCGTCGCGCGATAAAACGGCTTGAGCGCGCACCGTTCGCCCGGAGCAAGGCTGCGAAACATTCGCGTGTCGTACAACCCGATATTGCCGAACGTATAGCGCGGCGCGCCCTCGATGGCGAGTTGTCCGGCAGCGAGCGCGAAGTCGCCGGTTTGATGAAACGGCGGGTTCGGGACCATGACGAGATGCATGCCGGGCTCGTTCATCGCGGCGAGCCGCGGCGCCTGAGCATGGAGCCGCGCATAGTCGAAACCGCAGTAAATATCGCCGCTCACCGCCGCGAAGATCGAAGCGCGGCCGCCATCTTCGAGCAGCGGCAGTGCCTGCGCGATGCCGCCCGCCGTTTCGAGCGCGGCGCCTTCGGCCGAGTAAGCGATGCGCACGCCCCAGCGCGAGCCGTCGCCAAGCGCGGCCTCGATAGCGTTGCCAAGCCACGCATGATTGATGACGATCGTTCGAAAGCCCGCCGCTGCGAGCCGTTCGATCTGCCAGACGATGAGCGGCTTGCCGCCCGCCGGAAGCAGCGGCTTCGGACAGGTATCGGTGAGCGGGCGCATTCTGTCGCCGCGGCCCGCCGCGAAGATCATCGCGGTCGTGAGAAGTAGAGGCATCGGGTACGGTGTTGTCAAAACGTGTAGCCGACGTCTGCCGCCTGGCCATCGAGTTCGTCGATGAGCCGCGCGAATGGCCCGAGCGGCCGGTAGCGCGCGCTGACCTTGCGTGCGTAACCGATAAAGCGCGGCAGGTCGGCGAGGTAGCGTGATTTGCCGTCGCGGTGATTGAGCCGCGCGAACAGCCCGAGTACCTTGATGTGCCGTTGCAGCCCCATCCATTCGATCTGGCGATAAAACTCGCCGAAATCGGCATCGACGGGCAGCCCCGCTTTTTTCGCATGCTCCCAGTAGTAAGCGAAGCAATCGAGCTCGAATGCCTCGTCCCAGCTGATGAACGCGTCGCGCAACAGCGACGCGACATCGTAGGTGATCGGCCCGTACACGGCGTCCTGGAAGTCGAGCACGCCGGGGTTGCGCTCGCAAATCATCAGATTGCGCGGCATGAAGTCGCGCAACATGTAGACCTGCGGCTGCGCCCGCGCGCTCGCAATCAACAGCGCATAAGTGCGATCGAGCACGCCGCGTATGCGCTCGTCGACCTCGCGGCCAAGGTGGCGGCCGATATACCACTCGGGCATCAACTCCATCTCGCGACGCAAGAACGCTTCATCGAACACCGGCAACACGCCTTCGCGCGAACTCGCTTGCCAGCGGATCAACGCATCGAGCGCGTCGCGCATTAGCGCGCGTGCCGCTTGCGGGTCGTTCGCGTCGAGCGAGTCGATGTAAGGCCGCGTGCCGAGATCGGTGAGCAGCATGAAACCGCGCTCGAGATCGCATTCGAGCACGCGGGGCACGTGCACGTCAGCGCGTGCCAGCAACTCGGCAATCTGAACGAACTCGCGGCACTTTTCGGGCGGTGGGGCGTCCACGGCAATCAGCGTTGGCCCGTCCGGGCCGGCACTCGCTAGCCGGAAATAGCGACGAAAGCTGGCGTCGGCCGAAGCGGAGCTAAGCGTGGCAAGGTCTAACGCATGGCGCGCCGCGTGAGTGCGCAGCCATTCGCCGAGCAATTCGAGACGGGCGTCGGCGGGGGAAGTGTTCGTCATAAAGGAGGAAGGCAAAACGTCTTGCCATATAATACCCGACGACTTTTACGATGCGCTCCGTGCCAGCTTTTGCACGGTCCTGTCACGGTCCTTTGGACCGCCCGTCGTCCCGTACGCCGAGTGAGCCGAATACCGTTTGCTCGCGCGCGACGAGACCGCCATGCCGCAAGCGGCGGGTGCACTCCGTGCGACCGGCGCCCGTGCCGGTTGCCGGGCCGATTCGCCAATCGATACATGCCGCCCAGACAGCTTCTTCGAACGATTTCCTCATGCGATTGCGCGCCGCGCGTGAGCCGTCTCGCCGCGGCGCTAATCGCCGTGCCGGGCCTGATGCCGGCGGTTTCGCACGCACAATTGACCGGAGCGGCGGCGCTGCCGCAACAGATCGACGCGCCTTGGGGTTTGCGGCTCGCGCCGCAGATCGAAGCGCATCCGCTCGCGCCGGGCACCGCCGCGGCCACATTCGTGCTCGGCGATCACACGAGCGGCACGACCGAACGCGATCTCGCGGCCAAGGGCGCCGCCGAGGTGCGCCGTAACGTATCGGTTGTCAAAGCCGACGCGCTTCATTACGATCAGGACACGGACACCGCCGACGCCTACGGCAACGTGCGCCTCGTCAATAATGGCGTGCTGTTCGCCGGCCCCGAAGCGCATATCAGAGTCGAAGCGAACCAGGGCTACATGCCCGCGCCGAAATATCACTTTGCGATACGCGGCGGCTCCGGCAGCGCGAAACGCGTCGAGCTGCTCGACAGCGAGCGCTCGGTGTTCACGGACGGTACGTACACGGCGTGCCAGTGCGAGACACACCCTGCCTGGTACATTCGCGGTTCGACGTTCGATTTCGATACGGGAGCGGACGAGGGCGTCGCGCACAACGGCGTGCTGTTCTTTCAGGGCGTGCCGATCTTCGCGAGCCCCTGGTTGTCGTTTCCGTTGAGCGGTGAGCGGCGCAGCGGGCTGTTGCCGCCGGTTTTCTCGATGGGCTCGACCAACGGCATCGAATTCGCGCAGCCGTATTACTTCAACATCGCGCCCAATCGCGATTTGACCGTGACACCACGGTATCTCTCGAAGCGCGGCGTGCAAACGCAAGCGACGTTCCGTTATCTTTCGCCGACTTACGCGGGCACGTTCACGGGCGAGTATCTGCCGAACGATGCCATCAAGCATCGTGACCGTTACGCGATCTATTGGCGACACAGCCAGAATCTCGGCAGCGGGTTTGGCGCTTACATCAACTACAACAAGGTGTCGGACGACACCTACTCGCAGGACCTGGCGTCGAGTACCAGCCAGTTCCTCGTGGGTACGCAAATCGTCTATCAGCAAGAAGCCGGCCTCACCTACACGAACGGTCCGTGGTCGGTGCTCGCGCGTGAGCAGCATTGGCAATCGCTCTCGAGCGCATCGACGCCCTATGGGCGCGAGCCGCAGTTGAACGTCAAATACACGAAGTACAACGTCGGCGGCTTCGACTACGGCGTGGAAGGCGATTTCACCCGCTTTCGTATTACGGCCGACAACGCGACGGAAGGCGATCGGGTGATGTTCAACCCGTACGTTTCGTACGGGCTCATCGGTCCGGGTTACTTCGCGGTGCCCAAAGTGCAGATGCACTTCGCGTCGTACAACTTGTCGAATATCGGCGTTGGTGCGCCTGCCGGGCAGCCCAAGAATTTCACCGAATCCGTTCCGACCGTCAGCTTCGACACCGGGCTGATTTTCGAACGTTCGATACGGCTTTTCGGTGAAGACTATATTCAGACGTTGGAGCCGCGGATCTACTACGTCTATACGCCGTACCGCAATCAGAACGCCGCGCCGCTTTTCGATACGGCGGAGTCCGACTTCGGTTTGGCGGAAATCTTTACGCCGAACACGTTCGTCGGCAACGACCGTATCGCGGACGCGAACCGCATCACCGCCGGGCTCACCACGCGCTTCATCAATCCGTCGACGGGCGATGAGCGGGCGCGTTTCGTGATTGCGCAGCAATACTATTTCCGCGATCAGCGTGTTACGCTCGATTCGACCACCGTGCCGTCGGCGGCGAGCCATTCGGACCTGATTGCCGGCGCGGCCATCAAGCTCGGTGCCGGTTTCGCCTCGGAAACGGCGTTCCAATATAATGCGGACCAGAACCAGCTCGTGCGCTCGAGTATCGGTTTTGGCTTCAGCCCGGACGCGCGCAAGGTCATCAACGTGGCCTATCGCTATACACGGGCCAACCCGACGCTCAGCAACCAGCCGATCAACCAGTTCCTGATTTCAGGGGAATGGCCCATCACGCGGCGGCTTTATGGGGTCGGGCGAGCCAACTACGACATGGTCGGACACCGCCTTGTCGACGGGCTCGTAGGCTTACAATACGATGCCGATTGCTGGACGCTCGGCGTCGGTCTGCAGCGCTATGCGAGCGGTTTGACATCGACGAATCAAGCGCACACCGCCACGCGCGTGCTCGCGCAATTGACGTTAAAGGGGCTGTCGAAGGTCGACAACGGACTGACCGCGGCGTTCAGGGCCAGCGTGGCCGGCTATATGCCGCCGCCGCCGCCCGAACCGCCACTTTCCCAGTTTTCCGATTATCAATGAGACACGGCGGGTATGCGCAGCATGCATCCCGCACAACGGGGCAGGGCAGGCGTTAGACGGCCCGATATGAATGGAGTAGCTGTGGCAATCACGAATATGCAACGCTTGGCAATGCTCGCGGCCGGTATCGGCGCCGCTCTCGTCCTCGTGCCGGCGCAGCCGGCCCTGGCTCAGGCGCTGACCGGGCAAGGTGCGCAAGCCGCGCCGCGCGCCCGCAGCGCGCAGGCGGTGGATTCCGTCGCCGCGGTGGTCAACGACGACGTCATCACCGAGCGCGAGTTGCAAACGCGTGTCGATCTGATCACGCGTCGGCTGCGGCAGCAAAACGCGCCCGTGCCGCCGGCGGATCAGCTGACGCGCCAAGTGCTCGATCAAATGGTGCTCGAGCGCGTTCAATTGCAACGTGCGAAGGAAGACGGCATTACGATCGACGACGCCGCCGTGCAGGCCACGCTACAGCGTCTTGCCCAGGCGAACAACATGCCGATCGAGATGTATCGTGCGCGTCTGGAAGCGCAAGGGGTGCCGTGGTCCGTATTTACGAACGACGCGCGCACCGAGCTGACGCTCTCGAAGCTGCGCGAGCGCGAAGTGGACAGCAAGATCACCGTATCCGATGCGGAAGTCGCGAACTACATCGCCAGCCAGCGCGGGCCGGACGCGAAGGCGCAACAGGACCTGCGCATCGAGCACATTCTCGTCAAGGTGCCGGACGATGCCTCGCAAGACGCGCTCGCGGCTGCGCAGAAAAAGGCCCAGGCGATTCTCGATCGCGCCAAAGGTGGCGCGAAGTTCGAGTCGCTCGCGAAGGACGAATCGCAGGCTGACGACGCCAAAAAAGGCGGCGATCTCGGCTTTTTGTCGCCTTCGAAGCTGCCCGAGGAGTTCGTGAAGGCGTCGTCGCAATTGCGCCCGGGCGAGCTGAGTCCCGACCTCATTCGGACGGCGAGCGGTTTTGAGATCGTGCGCCTCGTCGATCGCCGCACCGGCGTGGGTGGCTCGGTCGGCGACGCCCCCAAGCTCGTGCAGACGCACGTGCGCCATATCCTGCTGCGCGTTGGCCAGGGTGGCGTGTCCGAGCTGCAGGCCCGCGAGGAAGCGCTCAAGATCCGTCAGCAGGTCGAAGCCGGCGGGGATTTCGCGAAGTTTGCCCGTTCCTATTCACAAGACGGCTCGGCCTCGCAAGGCGGCGACCTCGGCTGGATCAGCCCCGGCGAGACAGTGCCCGAGTTCGAGCGGGCAATGAACAATCTGAAAGACGGCGAAGTGAGCATGCCGGTGCGTACCGAATACGGGTATCACGTCGTCCAGGTGCTGGGGCGGCGCGACGCGACTGGCTCGATTCAGCAGCAGATGGACCTCGCTCGGCAGGCGATCGGCCAGCGCAAGGCCGAGCAAGCCTACGCCGACTGGCTGCGCCAGTTGCGCGACTCGGCCTACGTCGAATACAAAGCGGGCGGCTCGCTCGCGCAGCAATGAGCCGATAAGCCATGACAAGCGCGTCGCGCCCCCCGCTGCAGATCGCGATCACGACCGGCGAGCCCGCCGGCGTTGGTCCGGAACTGACGGCGATGGCGCTCGCGGGTGCCGCGGCGCACTGGCCCGACGCGCGATTCACGGTGTTCGGCGATGCGGCGCTGATGGCGGCGCGCGCGCGAGTGGTGGGCGTCGATTGGGCCGTGCTTGCTACGGGTGTGGTAGGTACGGCGGGTGCAGGCAGTGCCGCACGCGTGCAAGTGGTCCATTGCCCGCTGGCTGCCGCAGCGGTCGCAGGCAGGTTGGATCCGGCGAACGGACGCTATGTCCTCGGCCTGCTCGATGGTGCGATCGACGGCGCGCTGGCGGGCTCGTTCGATGCGATCGTCACTGCGCCGCTGCAAAAGAGCACGATCAACGACGCCGGCGTGCCCTTCACCGGTCACACCGAGTACTTGGCGGCGCGCACCGGTGCGCCGCGCGTCGTGATGATGCTCGCGGGCACCGGCACGCGCCCGCTGCGCGTGGCGCTCGCAACGACGCACGTGCCGCTCAAGGACGTGCCGGCAGCGCTGAGTATCGACGGCCTCGTCGAGACGCTTGCGATCATCGACCACGATTTGCGGCGCGATTTCGGCTTGCCGGTGCCGCGCATTCTCGTCACGGGCCTCAATCCTCATGCGGGCGAAAATGGCTATCTCGGCCGCGAGGAAATCGACGTGATTACTCCCGCGTTGACGCTGGCGGACAAGCGCGGAATCGATGCGCGCGGCCCCTATCCGGCCGATACGCTGTTTCAGCCGCGCTATCTCGACCAAGCGGATTGTGTGCTGGCGATGTTTCATGATCA
The DNA here is from genome assembly GCF_964253315.1 of Trinickia sp. LjRoot230. Taxonomy (NCBI): domain Bacteria; kingdom Pseudomonadati; phylum Pseudomonadota; class Betaproteobacteria; order Burkholderiales; family Burkholderiaceae; genus Trinickia; species Trinickia sp. LjRoot230. Next base: position 3,697,552 of record NZ_CAXUQX020000001.1, on the reverse strand, counting down.
GGGCTTGCCGGTGCTCAAATATGCGACGTTCGGCACCGGCGTGAACGTGACGCTCGGCTTGCCGATTATCCGCACTTCGGTCGATCATGGAACGGCGCTCGACTTGGCCGGCACAGGCCGCGCCGATGCCGGCAGCCTGATCGCCGCCATCGATACGGCGGTGTCGATGGCACGAAACCGGCGGGGCGGCTGAGCCTGAGCCCAAGCCTCACTTCAAGTTACGCCGCCGCTCGTTTCCGTTTGGTTCGATTTTCCTTTCCGCGCTTTTTTACGTTTTACGACGCAATGTCCACCAGCAGACAGCACCAGGGCCATTTCGCGCGCAAGCGCTTCGGTCAGAACTTCCTCGTCGATATGGGCATCATCGATTCGATCATCAGCGCGATTCGCCCCGTGCGCGGCGAACGCATGGTCGAGATCGGCCCGGGCCTCGGCGCGCTGACCGGGCCGTTGATCGAGCACATTGCGGCGCCGGGCTCGCCGCTGCACGCAGTGGAGCTCGATCGCGACCTGATCGCCCGGTTGCATGAGACCTTTGGCGAGCGCCTGGCGCTGCACGCGGCCGATGCACTGGCGTTCGATTTCGCTTCGCTCGTCGAGACAGCCGAGCGGCCCACACTGCGGATCGTCGGCAATCTGCCTTACAACATCTCGAGCCCGCTGCTTTTTCACCTGATGGCCTGCGCGCCGATCGTCGTCGATCAGCACTTCATGCTGCAAAACGAAGTCGTCGAGCGGATGGTGGCCGAGCCCGGTACGAAGGCGTTCGGACGCTTGTCAGTCATGCTCCAGCATCGCTATTCAATGGACAAGCTGCTGGACGTGCCGCCCGAGTCGTTTCAGCCGCCGCCGAAGGTCGATTCGGCGATCGTGCGGATGATTCCCTATGCGCCCAGCGAACGTCCGTCAGTCGACGAACGGGTATTCGGCGAACTCGTGACGGCCGCGTTTTCCCAGCGCCGCAAGATGCTGCGCAACACGCTTGCGGCTTATCGCGACCGGGTCGACTTCGACGCGCTCGGTTTCGACTTGGCGCGTCGCGCCGAAGATGTGCCGGTCGATGAATACGTGCGCGTGGCGCAGTTGGTGGTGCCGGCGGGCGATGCGGGATGACGTGAGGTCAGTCAGCGGGCTGGGGCTCAATTGCGGCGCGCCGGCACGTTGACGAGTACGATGCCCGCCAACACAAGCATCGACGCGATCAAAAAGCGCACGCTGAAAGATTCTGCAAGCAGCAGCACGCCGAAACCCACACCGAAAAGCGGCGTGAGAAACGAAAACACCGACAACTTGGACGCCGTATAGCGCGTGAGCAGCCAGAACCAGGTCAAGTAGCTGACGAAGGCGACGATCACCGCCTGATAGGCGAGGCTGGCCACGACGAGCGGCGTCACTTGCGCAGCATGCCCTTCGCCCCGTATCAGCGCGAGGGCGACAAGCACCGCGGCTGAAACGGCCAATTGATAAAAAAGTGTCTTGCTGGCGCTGGCATGCGAGAGCGAGGTCGCGCGCACGACCACGGTTGTCGCGGCCCATAGCGCACCGGCCAACACGCCCAGCGCGTCGCCGGCCACGCCCGCGAGCATCGATGTTCCGGGGGCCGGCGGGCGTGTGAAGCCGTCTGCGAATGCGAGGGCAATGCCGCCGAACGCAGCCGTCACGCCGAGCCACTGCAGGGCCCTCATCCGCTCGCCCGGCACAAATACGTGCAGGCCGAGCGCCGTGAAACAGGGCGCTGTGTAGAGGAACACCGCCATGCGCGAAGCGCTCGTCAACGTGAGTCCGAGGAAAATGCAGACGAACTCGCCGGCGAACAGCAGGCCGGCGAGCAAGCCGGCCCCAAGCGTGCCGTCCGCGCGAAAGAGCGGCGTGCCGCGGGCGCGCGCCCAGCCCCAGACAAGCACCGTTGCGATGGCCGAGCGCACGCCCGCTTGCAGCAACGGGCCTACGAGGCCGTTCGTCGATTTGATGGCGACTTGCTGGAAGCCCCAGATCGCGCATAGCACGAGCATCACGACCATGGCGAAACCGTCCGGCGCGCGGCGTATAGAGGGCGCTGACGGGGCAGAGATAGGAGCGGTCGAGGTGTTCATCGTTGGATCGGCAAAAGGCGCGGCGTCGTGAGCGGGGACGGCGGCTGGCGCAAGGTGCGCAGGCCGGATGCCGCGTAACATATCAAAATGTTGTGTTTCGCGCTGGCCATTGCGCGAAACCGCTGCTAGCGAGGCGATAAGCGCAGTCAGCGCTGATCTGGCCGGTTCACTTTTCTCAAAAAACGGGAGGCTAATAATGCGTTTATTGCATACGATGCTGCGAGTCGGCGATCTCGATCGTTCGATCGCTTTTTACACGCAATTGCTGGGCATGAAGGTGCTTCGCCGGCAAGACTATCCCGAAGGGCGTTTCACACTGGCATTCGTCGGCTACACGGACGAAAGCGCAGGAACCGTGCTCGAACTCACCCACAATTGGGACACGAGGGCCTACGAGCTCGGCAACGCATTCGGCCATCTCGCAATCGAGGTCGATGACGCCTATGCGGCTTGCGAAAAGATCAAGGCGCAAGGCGGTACGGTCGTGCGCGAGCCGGGTCCGATGAAGCATGGTACGACCGTGATTGCATTCATCGTCGACCCGGACGGCTACAAGATCGAGTTCATTCAGCACAAGCGCTGAGTGCGTGTTTCGGTGTGTTGTTTGAACCGCGCCGATGACGCCGTTCAGAGCGCGGGCAGCAGTTCCGGCGGATGATGCTTGAGTGTGTGTCGTGCTTCGCGAAATTCGGGGAAGATCGATTCGACGGTCTGCCAAAAGCGCGGGCTGTGATTCATTTCGCGCAAATGGGCGAGTTCGTGGGCGACTACGTAATCGAGCACGCCGAGAGGAAAGTGAATGAGCCGCCAGTTGAGCCGGATACGTCCGTCGCTCGAACAGCTGCCCCAGCGCGTCGCGGCCGACGATAACGCGTAGCCCGCGAACGCCACCCCGAGTTTTTGGGCGTAGACCTCGAGCCGTTCCCCGAAGACGCGCCGCGCTTCGTGTTGCAGCCAACTTTGCACGCGGTCTTTGATCTGCTGGGCGTCGGCGTGTGCAGGTAAGGGAAGCGAGAGCGACGCCGCGTCGGCGTCAAACAACAGCGCCGCATGTGGCGATGCGAGTGTGACCGTCACCGGTTTGCCGAGGTAAGGAATCTGCGCGCCCTCGCACCACTCGATGCGCGGCAGCGCGCGCTGTTCGGTGCGCGTTTGCCATTCGGCCAGTTTTGCCAGAATCCAACGTTCCTTGCCGGCGATGGCCGCTTCGATATCGGCTAACGTGACCCACCGCGGGGCGGTGATCGTCAGGCCGCTGCCATCGATCGCGAAGCCGATCGTGCGCCGCGCCGAGCGCCTGAGACCATATTCGAGCGTGTGCCCGTTCAATGTCAGGCGGCGCGGCTTGGCGCCGGGCGCGAGCCGCGTGGCGTCGGGAGGCACGGGTGCCGCCGTCGGCGTCTGCGTCGGCGTGGCGACATCGCTCGGCGGCTCGGCAAAAAGCGGCAAATCGAGCTGCCGGTTATCGAGCGCTTTGGTAAAACGCGGCGTGGCAGGCTGCTTGGGCATCGGGTTCTGTCGATCGATAACGCGTCTACTGCTTAGGCGAGCACGTGCGGCCCACTGATCAAATAGGTGCTGCTTTTGCGGAGCGGGCCGGCTTCGGCTGTTTTGCGCCGGCGTCGCCACCGCTATTGCCGCCGGTCCCGCCATATGCATCGGGATCGATGCGGCGCATCTCGGCTTCGATCCATGTCTCGACACGCGTATTCACTTCCTCCGGGGAAAGCCCCGCTGTTTCGATCGGCTTGCCGATCGAAACCGTCACGACACCCGCATACTTGAAGAACGAATTGCGCGGCCAGACATGACCCGCATTGTGCGCGATCGGCACGACACTTGCACCTGCGTCGATCGCGAAACGGGCGCCACCGGTCTTGTACTTGCCTTGCTTGCCGACCGGTGTGCGGGTGCCTTCGGGGAACATGATGACCCAGGCGCCTTCGGCCATGCGGCGACGCCCTTGCTGCACCACGGAGGCGAACGCGTATTTACCTTCCTTGCGGTTGATGTGCACCATTTTCAGCATGCCGAGTGCCCAGCCGAAGAACGGCACGTACAGCAACTCACGCTTGAAGACGAAGCAAAGGGGGCGCGGCATCAAGGCCGGCAGAGCGATGGTCTCCCACGCCGACTGATGCTTCGACAGCAGCACGGCCGGGCCGTCCGGCAGATTCTCGCGCCCCTCGACGCGATAGCGGATGCCGTTCAGATACCGCGCGACGGCGAGCGTCGAACGGCACCAGCCGACGGCCATCCAGTAACGCTTGTCGGCCCGCATAAACGGAAAAGCGATGAAGCAGGCCGTCGCGTAGGGCGCCGTGAAGACGATCAGGAAGGCGAGAAGCAAAAGCGAACGAAGAAAGCGCATCGGGATGGTAATTCGGTTGGACTTACTCGTCGCGTTCGGCGAGGAACGTGAGCGCAAAGGCTCTCAGGTCGTCATGAACGCGAGTGCCCTCGGGCAGCGCGCCGGCGGCCAGCGTCTTTTGGCCCTTGCCCGTCAAAACCAGATGCACGGGAAAGCCGAGGGCTGCACCCGCTTGCAGATCGCGCAACGAATCACCGACGACGGGGGTGGCAGCCGGATCGACCTCGAAGCGCTCCGCTATCATCTTCAGCAGGCCGGGCTTCGGTTTTCGGCATTCGCATTGGTCCTCGGCCGTGTGCGGGCAGAAGAACACGGCGTCGATGCGCCCCCCGACGGCAGCGGCCGCTCGCTGCATCTTTGCTTGCATGGCGTTCAGGGCGGCCATGTCGAACAGGCCTCGCCCGATACCCGACTGGTTCGATGCGACAACCACTCGATAACCCGCATGATTGAGCCGCGCAATGGCCTCGAGACTGCCGGGAATCGGGATCCATTCGTCGGCCGACTTGATAAACGAATCGGAATCGACGTTGATGACCCCGTCGCGATCGAGGATGACGAGTTTTTTTGCGGAGGTCATGTCAGCCTCCCGCCGGGCCGCCCCAAGGGGGGGCTGAGGCCCCCTCGGGGGGCAGTGAACGTAAGTGAACGTGGGGGTAGTTCATCAGCCTGCCAGCTTCGAAATATCGGCGACGCAATTCATCTGCGCATGCAACGCGGCCAACAGCGCGAGCCGATTATTGCGCAGCGCCTCGTCCTCGGCATTCACCATCACGTCGTTGAAAAAAGTGTCCACCGGTTCGCGCAGCGCGGCAAGTGCGGACAGCGCACGCGTGTAATCGCGCTTCGCAAGCTGAGACTGAACTGCCGGCGCCACCTTGTCGAGTTGCATGTTCAGCGCTTTTTCAGCGTCCTCCACCAAGAGCCGAGCTTCGACCTTCGATTTGACGCCGGCGTGCGCAGGCGTCACGACGCGCTCCGACTTCCTGAGGATGTTCGAAATCCGTTTGTTGGCGGCCGCCAGCGCTTCGGCTTCGGGCAAGGCCGTGAACTCGCGCACGGCATCCAGACGCGCAACGATGTCGTCCAGCCGCTTCGGCTCGAGGCTCAACACGGCGTCGATTTCGCCGGCCGCATAGCCGCGCTCGCGCAAGAGCCCGCGCAAGCGGTCCATGAAGAACGCGTAGAGCGCGCCGGTCGAGTCGGCCACCGGCTGGTTGGCCGCGCAGGCCGCAAATGTCCCGCACGCAGCCCGCAGCAGTTCGATCAGATCGATCGGCAGTTCGTTTTCAATCAGGATGCGCAGCGTGCCCAGCGCGTGGCGGCGCAGCGCGAATGGGTCTTTCTCGCCGGTCGGCACGAGCCCGATGCCCCAGATGCCGGCCAACGTCTCGAGTTTGTCCGCCAGCGCGACGGTCGTCCCCACGCGCGTGGAGGGCAGCGCATCGCCAGAAAAGCGCGGCCGATAATGCTCGCTGCAGGCAAGCGCGACGTCCTCGTCCTCGCCGTCGTGGCGCGCATAGTACGTGCCCATCGTGCCTTGCAGTTCCGGAAATTCGCCGACCATCTCGGTCAGCAAATCCGCTTTTGCGAGATAAGCGGCGCGCTCGGCTTTGACCGGGTTCGCACCGACCAGCGGCGCAATCAGGCCCGCCAGCGCCACCAGGCGCTCGACGCGTGCGAGCTGCGAGCCGAGCTTGTTGTGATAGACGACGTTCGCAAGCAGTGGAACGCGCGCGTCGAGCGGCTTTTTCTTGTCCTGCTCGAAGAAGAACTTGGCGTCAGCCAGGCGCGGCCGCACCACGCGCTCGTTGCCTTCGACGATCTCGCCGGGCGTAGCGGTCTCGATGTTCGAGACGATCAGAAAGCGCGAGCGCAGCTTGCCTTCCGAATCGGTCAACGCGAAGTACTTCTGATTCGTCTGCATCGTCAGAATCAGGCACTCTTGCGGCACTTGCAGAAACTCGTCCTCGAACCGGCATGCGTAGATGGCCGGCCATTCCACGAGTGCGGTCACTTCGTCGAGCAGCGCATCGGGCATGACGATTTCATCGCCTCCCGCCTGCGCGGCTAACTGGGTGACGATGCGCTCGCGGCGTTCGGCAAAGTTCGCGATCACGTGGCCCTTGGCCTTAAGCGTGGCCGCGTAGTCGTCGGCGTGGAGTATCGCGACGAGCCCATCGGACAGGAACCGGTGGCCGAGTGTCGTATCGGCGGCGTCGATACCGAACGCGGTGACCGGAACGACGGCCTCGCCGTGCAACACGGTGAGCCGCTGAACCGGGCGCACGAACTGCACCGGCGTGCCGTCCGGGCGCTGGTATGACATCACTTTCGGAATCGGCAGCTTGGCGAGCGCCTCGTCGAGCGCGGCTTGCAAGCCCTCGGCAAGCGTTGCGCCCGGGGCCGAATAGCGCAGAAAGAACGACTCGGCTTTACCGTCTTGCGTGCGCTCGAGTTGATCGATCGTCATATCGGGAAAGCCGAGCGCCGCGAGCTTCTTGGCAAGCGGCGCGGTGGGCCGGCCGTTTTCATCGAGCGCGACCGAGACCGGCAGCACTTTTTCGCGCACCTGCTTTTGCGGTGCGACCGCGCGCACATGCTTGATGACGACGGCCAGGCGGCGCGGCGTGGCAAAGCGCTCGAACGACGGTTCGCCGTCGATCAGCTCGCGCGCGGCGAGCCGTTCGACGAGGCCGGTGGCAAAAGCGTCGCCGAGCCGCGCAAGCGCTTTGGGCGGCAATTCTTCGGTCAGCAGTTCGACGAGCAGGGTGGCGTGTGCGGTTTGATTCATCTTGTCGTGTCTCGTCATTTCTCGTCGATCGCGCGCTCGACCTTGAGCGGCGGCGCCCATGCGGGCTGCGCGGCATCCTGCTCGTCGGTCGTGAGGCCGCGCATGCCATGCACGGGATTGCCGAGCATCGGGAAGCCGAGCTTTTCGCGCGATTCGTAATAGGCTTGCGCGACGAGACGCGACAGCGCGCGAATGCGGCCGATGTAGGCGGCACGCTCGGTCACCGAGATGGCGCCGCGCGCATCGAGCAGGTTGAACGTGTGAGCCGCTTTGAGCACGAGTTCGTAGCCGGGTAGCGCGAGTTGCGTGTCGATCATGCGCTTGGCTTCCGCTTCGTAGCTTGCAAAGAGCGTGAAGAGCAGATCGACGTTGGCATGCTCGAAATTGTAGGTCGATTGCTCGACTTCGTTTTGATGATAGACATCGCCATACGTCAGGCGGCGCAGTTCGGGGCCGCTCGGGCCGGCTTCTTCCCATTCGGTCCAGACGAGGTCGTAGACGTTCTCGACCTTTTGCAGGTACATCGCGAGCCGCTCCAGCCCATAGGTGATTTCGCCGAGCACGGGTTTGCAGTCGAGGCCGCCGACTTGTTGAAAGTAGGTGAACTGCGTGACTTCCATGCCGTTTAGCCAGACCTCCCAGCCGAGGCCCCAGGCGCCGAGCGTCGGGTTTTCCCAATCGTCTTCGACGAAGCGCACGTCGTTTTGCTTCAGATCGAAACCGAGCGCCTCGAGCGAGCCGAGATAGAGGTCGAGGATGTTTTCGGGGGCCGGCTTGAGCACGGCCTGATACTGGTAGTAGTGCTGCAGGCGATTGGGGTTGTTGCCGTAGCGGCCATCCTTCGGGCGACGCGACGGTTGGACGTACGCGGCGCGCCACGGCTCCGGGCCGACGGCGCGCAAGAACGTGTGGACGTGCGACGTGCCGGCGCCCACTTCCATGTCGATCGGCTGAAGGAGCGCGCAACCCTGTTGGTCCCAATAGGATTGCAGCGTCAGAATGATTTGCTGAAACGTGAGCATGTCGTGCCTTTTGCGGCGGGGCAGCTAAGGGAGCCGGATATCGGTTCCGGGGTTCTCGGTTTCGGCCGCGCCGATGGCGCCTTTCGTGGCGCGAACGCGGGCGGCCGGCGCGAAGCACCAGCCGTCGGCTGCTAAAACGATGAATTTTACCGGATTGGGGCGCGCTCGGGCTTTTTGCGAACGGCAACTCGGGCTTCGACATCAACCCGCTGACAACCTGAGCCGAGCTCGGCGTCACGCATGACGGTATCCCAAGCGCTGCGATAACGAAGTTCGCTTCTGCGGCGAGTTCGTCGCGCACATATCACGTGTGTGCGATCGGAATGGTAGGTTTCGCGCTAGATCGCGTTTTTTCCACGCGAGTACCAGGTTGCATATGGCGGATATCTCACGGCGCTTGCCACCCACGGCGCAGCCCATACAAGCGCGAAACTCCGAGCCCGGGGATATTGATGCCGCGTTGCCATCTCCTTCGCGGCTCGAGCCTCGAGAGGATCTGCGCGAATTGCGAGGCCTCGAAGGTGCACCGTTGTCTCAATCACGCCCGCGCGCTCGCTTCAGCGCCAGGGATCCTGAATCAACGGAGGGCGCTGCGCGCGTGTCGCCGCCACACCAGCGTCCAGCGCCGCCGTCGGATGCGCCTGCCGAGGGCCGCTCACCACTGGGTGCCGAGCGGCGTGAACTCGATTTGAGCGTGCTTTCAGCCGATGCTTGTTTTGCGTCTCCTCCCGAAATCGACGGCGCGTCGGCCTCGGCCATCACATCGCTGCGCTTGCCTGAGGGATTGCGTAATTTGCCCCACTGGGTATCGTCGCTGCAGAACTTGACGCATCTCTATGTGGGCGTATTTCTGGGAAACACGCTCGCGACCGACAACTGCCGACTAGAGCAGATCCACCTGGACGCAAGTGCGGGGCGCGTTCGCACGGTTCAGACGCAATCCCCTACGGCCACGGTGTACCACCGGCGCGATGGACCTAGTTTGGTCAAGGTTACGGCGCGCTACCTGAATCCGCAAACGGGTGAGACGACGACGGAAGCTGCCATCGGGCACACCTATCGCGCCGCGGGGCCCGACGGCAGGATCGACGAGCGAAATCTGAACTTGCAGGCCATGTTTCCAGGGGGAGAAGAGCGGATCTCGTGCATGGAGTTGGCGACGCACCAAGTCCACCGCTTGATGGCACATCGCGCGGCGCCCAATGGCTCAGAGTCATATGCTGATGAATGGGCACGCACGATGGGTACGGCGCAAGCGATTGCCGCAGCGGTTGATCCTGCGGCGCGAAAGCGTTTCGTCGAGATAACGACGAAGGCTCCCGAAGCCGCTATTGTTGCCCATGCGATGTGGGGGCGGTTCATGAAGGACCAGTTTGAGAGCCTCTCATCCGGGCGGCAGAGACATTTTCTGATCAGCAGCGATCGGCACGTGATGTCGTTGGAGCTTGCTGTCAGGCAGACGCCAGGCGGCCAGCGTTACATTGCTTCGCTCTATGATCCCAACGAGACGTCGACGCGTCGCCGGATCATCGAGGACGACTTGGAGCAAGTCGGGCGGTGGAGCATCGAGACCCTGATGTCGACGGGGCAAGTGGCCGATTCTTTTGGCCCGAGCTTTTATGCGGGTCAAGAATTGATGAGCCACGGAGTCGCTCATTTCATTGCCGTGCCCGAAAGTTTTCATGAACGCCCCATGACGGAGCCGATCTTCAGCGACGACCCTGGCCCCCGGGTATTGCGCGAGTACATCGGTGCGGACGATATCGCCGATCCCTATCGGATACATTTGTTGTCCGACCATGGGGCGCTGACGGCTGCAACGTTACGAGAAGCCGTCGCTCGGTGCCCCAGCAAGTATGAAAAGCAGCAAATGCTCAGATGTTGGAGCATGTCCGGGCCCGGTCTTTTGCTCGCGATGGCAGGGGGGCATGTTGGGACAGTCGAGGCGTATGGAGAGGTAGCGCTCGAGGGGCTCGAAGCGGGCTGGCTGACGGGCAAGACGTTCATCGAACTGCTGACTGCGCGCAATCCTGCTGAGATCAAATCTCTTACCTTGGCGGCTGACGCGGGTCATGCGGCGGTGATCGATGCCTGGGGCAGGATTTTCTTCGATGCTTGGCGGACAGGACGAATCAGCGCGACGGATGCGAGGGCTGTGTTGGTTCAAACATACGAGGGCTTCTCGGCCTTGTATTGTGCAATGGATTCCGATCGCGCCGGTGCGATACGCGCATTGTGCGAGATAGCGATAAAAGCACGAGAAGAGGGCGCCCTGACGCACGGCGAGTACATCAATTTCCTCACCGCGATTGCTGACGACGGTACGCCCGGTTTCTCCGCCATGATGCAGTTTGCCTCCGCGGACTCCATCGAGGCCTGGGAGGCGACGCTCGGCGATCCGCGGCACGCCGATGAGGCGACGCCCGATGAACTGATGCGGTTGTTGGAAGCGAAAGACGCCGACCACATTCCGGCGGCGCATTATGCGTTGACGGGGGGCAACGCCGAGCGATTTCGCGCGCTTGGCAAGTTGCTCTTAGGCGTACCCGGCCAACGTTTGTCGCAAGAACAAATTGGGCATCTGCTTAAAGCAAAAAATGGCGACGGCGTCACTGGCATCGAGGCAGCAAAAGCGGCCGGGCATGGGCCAGTGCAAGCGGCATTCAATGATGTCGTTCGGGCTATGCAGGAACGAGAGCGGCTCGGCGAAGACTTGGCACGTGAGCTTTTAAGCTAGCGACGCGCCGCGAAGGCTTCGCTACCGAAGCGAACCGACAAGTCCACGAGCACGATGAGTGCGATCTATGCAGTCGCTGTACTCAGCGAATACCATCGCCGCCGCGCCGATGGCGTCGGCGCACAAACCCAAGCGCCAGCAACACGAGCGACCCGATCAACACCGCGCTGTTGCCGGCCGTGATGTAAGGCGTGCGGCCGGTCATCCCTTGTACTGCGACATCGAGCGATCCAAGCGTCAATGCAGGCAGCCGTGCCGTGATGCGGCCCCTTGCATCGATGGCCGCCGTCGTGCCGGTATTCGTCGCGGCGACGAGCGGCCGACCGGTCTCCAGCGTGCGCATGCGTGCCATTTGCAGATGCTGATCGAGCGCGATCGTATTGCCGAACCATGCCAGGTTCGAGACGTTGACGAGCATGCTCGCAGGCCTGGCCGCCTCGCGCAGATTGCGGGCGATTTCCTCGCCGAAGATGTCCTCGTAGCAGATATCGACATCGACACGCTGGTTGCGGACCTGGAACGCGGGCTGCACCGGCTTGCCGCGCGCGAGATCGCCGAGCGGGATATTCATCAGTTGTACGAACCAATGAAAGCCCCAAGGGACGAATTCGCCGAACGGCACGAGGTGGTGTTTGTCGTAGCGGTATAGCAGGTTGACCTTCGGGGTGATGCCGAAGAGGCTGTTGGTCGGATCGATCATTCGGCCGTCGGGCGTAATGGTGGCGCCAAACCCGCCCAGCAGAATCGACGAGCCGGTGCTGTCGGCGAATGTGCGCACCGCTCGGCCGAACGGCTCGGGAAACTGCTGCGGCAACAGCGGCACGGCGGTCTCCGGCGTGATGATCAGATCGGCCGGTTTTTCCGTAATCATTCGTTGATAAAGCGCGACGGCCGCCGTGACGCCGGCCTCGTCGAACTTCATCTCCTGCTTCACGTTGCCCTGGAGGATGCGCACCGACAGCGGCCCATCGGCCGGCGTTGTCCAACTCACGCCCGCGAGCGCGATGCCGCACGCGAGCAGCGCGCACGCGGCCAGCGCCGGCAGCAGAGCCGGCCGGCGTCGCCCCTGACCCATCATCAGCGCATGCAGTGCCTGCACGACGAGTGCGGCAGCCAACGCCGCCATCCAAGCTACGCCGTACACGCCGCCCAGCGCCGCAAAGCCTGCGAGTGGCCCGTCGACTTGCGCGTAGCCGCTCGCCAGCCACGGAAAGCCGGTGAAAACGGTGCCGCGTAGCCATTCGCCGAGCGCCCAGGCGCTGGCGAATGCGAGCGCGCTGTACCAGCCCGCCATCACTCGCTGTGCCGCGTCCCCGCTCCCGCTATCGGCGCGTGCGGCGCATCGCGACCACAGCCCCGCGGCCAGCGCCGGATACAGCGCGAGATAGAGCGAGAACAGCACGAGGGCGGCGCCGGCCAGCGGCGCGGCCATGCCGCCGTAATCGTGCATGCTGACGTAAAGCCACCAGACACCCGTCACGAAGTTGCCGAAGCCGAATGCGCCGCCCGTCAGCGCAGCGCTTTTCCAGCCCGTCGTGCGCGTGAGCCAAGCGTAAAGAAAGGCGAGCAGCGCGAGTGCGAGCCAGCCGCCGTGCGGTGTCGGCGCGAACGAAAGCGTGTTCAGCGCGCCGGCGGCCAGCGCGACCAGATAGTGCCAGCGCGGCAGCGCGCGCGCGTCAAACAACGTGGGGCGTGCCGCGTGGGTGGCGCCAGGCGCCGCGCGCGCGTGGCGCCGCGCGCGGGAGGAAATCGATTCGACCATGAGTGACGCGACGATGGCGGTTAAAAGCAAGACGGATCATTGATGCGGGCCAGCGCTTGGGCGTATAAGCTGCTACCAGCAGCCGATGTAACGCGCTCAAGTCTGAATGTGCAGCGCTTCGCGTTCGCGCTGCCCGGCGAGCGGATCGCGGCGCACGAGCAGCACGTGAATCTGGCGCGCATCGCCGCGCAGGATCTCGAATATCAGATCGTCGATGCGTACATGCTCACCGCGATGCGGCACGCGCCCGAAGTGATGCGTGACGAGCCCGCCGATCGTATCGACTTCGTCATCGGGGAACGCGGTGCCGAACGTCTCGTTGAATTGCGCGATCTCGGTGAGCGCCCGGACCCGGTAGCGTCCGTCCGGCGACGCGATGATGTTGCCGCTTTCCTCGTCGAAGTCGAACTCGTCTTCGATGTCGCCGACGATCTGCTCGAGCACGTCTTCGATCGTGATGAGCCCCGCCACGCCGCCGTACTCGTCGACGACGATCGCGAGATGATTGTGGTTCACCCGAAAGTCGTTCAGCAGCACGTTCAGACGCTTTGCCTCGGGAATGAACACGGCCGGCCGCAGCATGCCGCGCACGTCGAACTCCTCTTCGGCGTAATAGCGCAGTAAATCCTTCGCGAGCAGCACGCCGATCACGTTGTCCCGATTACCCTCAAACACCGGATAGCGCGAGTGAGCCTTTTCCAGTACGGTTGGAATGAACTGCTCGGGGGGCTCGGCGATGTTGATCGCATCCATTTGTGCGCGCGGAATCATGATGTCGCGTGCGCAGAGGTCGGAGACCTGGAAAACGCCTTCGATCATCGACAGGGAATCGGCGTCGATCAGATTGCGTTCGTGAGCGTCCTGGAGGATGTCGAGCAACTCGGCGCGCGTGTCAGGTTCAGGCGAGATGAAGTCAGTCAATCGCTCGAGCAGCGAGCGTTTTTCGTGCGGCTTGTCGGGATGTCGGCGACTGGGATAGGAGTCGTTCATGGCGATGCGCCCGCGACGGCCGGGCGCGTGGTAAACGGAAAGTCAAGGATACACTAGCGACGTGATGCCCCTACGCGCCAGCTCCATTACAGTCGCGCCACGCGACGCCTTTTTTTGAGATGGGCGCGCTGTAACTGCATCGATTTTCTACCTTTTTACACGAAGAAATTATGTCGGAAGAATTCGAAGTCCGCGGGCCGCACGAGGAAGCCGTCGAACATGTGGCGCACGGTCATCATCAGCCGGCGCTGGACCCGTTCGCCGGACGCGTCGCCGTGATGACCGCGATCCTGGCGACGATCGGTGCGGTCTTTTCGTATCAGGGTGGGTCCACCGAGGGGCTCGCGCTTTTTTACAAGAATGAGGCGGCCATTCGAAAGACGGAAGCTGCTAACCAATGGAGTTACTACCAGGCCAAGGGCGAAAAGCAGAACCTCGCCGAGCTTGGTGCCGCGCTGAGCCCGGCGGATGCGAAGGTCAGCGCGAAATTCGCGGCCGATGTCGCGAAATACGCGCAACAGAAGACCGCCATTCGCGAACACGCCGAAACGCTCGAAAAAGGTGTGCTCGAAGCCGATGCGGCCAGCGAGCGGCAACTGCATTTGCACCACCGTTGGGCGCAGGCGACGACGCTCACGCAAGTGGCCATCTCGCTCGCCGCGATTACGCTGCTGACGCGCCGCCGCTGGCTGTTGGCTGGCGCGTTTGCGGTGGCGGGCGCGGGTGCGCTCGTCGGCGTGGCCGCTGTAATGGGTGTTTGAGTGCGCTCGGGCGCTATTCGTCGAGGCAGCGTTTGAGCAACGCTTCCAGCGCGCGGTCCGGCATCCCGCTTTCGCGCAACGCGTCGACGGTGCGGCTCACATACTCGAGCGTCGTGCCATAGCGGCCGCGCGCGCAGCCGAAGACGGTTTTCACGATCGAATCGGGCAGCTTGCCGGTGTAGGTCGGCACGTCGCGGCGCATGACGAACGCGAGCGCGTCGACGCTGCGCCCATCGGCGAGCGCGCACGGCAGCCAGGCCGGCCGATACGAGCCCATCATCATCTCGCGTTGCCACAGCGCGCGCAGATGCGGCATCGCACTCGCGCCATCGAGGCGAAACGCAATGCCGGTACACGAGCCGCCGCGATCGAGCGCCAGCACGAGGCCCGGCTCCTCGGGCGTGCCGCGGTTCACGCGTGACCACAGATAAAGCCCGCGGTGATACCCGCGCACCCGCCCGCGAATCGTTTCCGCAGCTGGCATGCCAGGGTTCCAGATCAGCGAGCCATAGCCGAATAGCCAAAGATCGCTGGTGCCGTCCCAAGCGCTAAGCGTGCGGGCGAGCGAGGCGGCCAGTTCTTCGTCGGAAAGCAGGCGCGCTTCGCCGAGCGCAGGCGGGTAACCGTCGCATGAAGGCGGCGTATCGTCGTCGGGATCGGGGCGGGCGGCGAAGGACATGGTGGCGGCGCAGCGCGATGAAAAGAGAGCGAGAGGAAAAAAGGACGTTGTCAGCGGGACGCTTTCAGCGCTCGAGATAGGGGGCTGCGTAGCCGAGCGCACCGAGGACCTCGGTTTCGATCGCTTCCATTTCCCGCGCTTCGTCTTCATCCTCGTGATCGTAACCCTGCGCGTGCAGCGTGCCGTGCACGATCATGTGCGCGTAATGGGCTTCGAGCAGCTTGCCTTGTTCGGCCGCTTCGCGCTCGATCACGGGGCAACAGACGACGATGTCGCCCGTGACCGGTTCGTCGGGCGACTCGCTGTAAGCGAACGTCAGCACGTTCGTCGCGTAGTCTTTGCCACGATAGGTGCGGTTGAGCAGGCGGCCCTCGTCGGCATCGACGAAACGCAGTGTCAGCGCACCATCGGCGAACAGCGCCGCCTTGACCCAGCGGGTGACGCGCGCGCGCGTGAGCAGCGCCTTGTGGTCTGGATGAGCCTTGGCTGCCGGAAATTGCAGCGTCAGTGTCAGGCGGGCTGCCGGCATCAGCGGCTGTCGGACGGGCGAGCGTCCTGGTTGTTCGTGTGCGCGTCGTACGCTTCGACGATGCGGGCCACCAGCGGATGACGCACCACGTCGGCACTCGTAAAGCGGGTGAGCGCGATGCCGCGCACATTCGCCAGCACCTGCTGCGCTTCGATCAAGCCGCTTTTCGCGCCGCGCGGCAAATCGACCTGCGTCGTATCGCCGGTCACCACCGCTTTCGATCCGAAACCGATGCGCGTGAGGAACATCTTCATCTGCTCGGGCGTGGTGTTTTGCGCCTCGTCGAGGATGATGAACGCGTGGTTCAGCGTGCGCCCGCGCATGTACGCAAGCGGAGCGATTTCGATCATCTGCCGCTCGAACATTTTGGCCGTCTTGTCGAAGCCGAGCAGATCGTAGAGCGCGTCGTAAAGCGGGCGCAGGTAAGGGTCGACTTTCTGGGCGAGGTCCCCCGGCAGGAAGCCGAGCCGCTCGCCGGCTTCGACGGCCGGCCGCGTCAGCACGATCCGCTTGACCTGATCGCGCTCCAGCGCATCGACGGCGCAGGCCACGGCCAGATAGGTCTTACCCGTGCCGGCTGGCCCGACGCCGAACGTCACGTCGTGCGAGACGATTTGCTTGAGGTAGTCGCGCTGCGCCGGCGTGCGCCCGCGTAAATCCGCGCGGCGCGTATAGAGCTTCGGGCCGAGTTCTTCCGCGTCTTCCTCGTCGAGGCCCGCGGGTTCGTCGAACGGGTGATCGGGGTCGTAGCGCATGGCCGTTTCGCGTCGCTCGCCGCCGGCATGACGCGCTTCGACGAGCGCGAGTTGGATGTCATCCACCGAAAGCGGCTCGCCTGCCCGGTTGTAAAACGTTTCGAGCGCACCGAGTGCGAGTTTGGCGCCGCGCCCGCGAATCGCGATGCGATTGCCGCGCCGCTGCAGCGTGACGTCGAGCGCTTGCTCGATTTGGCGCAAGTTCTCGTCGACGGGGCCACACAGGTTGGCAAGGCGTGCGTTGTCGTCGCGCGGCGCGGTGAATTCCAGCGGTTGGGCAGTCTTCAAGGCCAATGGCGGTCCCAGTCGGAGTGAAAGCTCAGTGCGCCGTCGCGTCGGCGAGCACGAGCTCGCCACGCAGCGAATGCGGATAAGCGTGGTTGATGCGTACGTCGATCATCTGGCCGATCAGCCGAGCGTGGGCCGCGACAGGCGCCGGAAAGTTCACGACACGGTTGTTGCCGGTGCGGCCCGCGAGCTCGGTCGGGTCCTTGCGCGAAGGCCCTTCGACGAGAATCCGCTCGATGTTGCCGACCATCGCCTCGCTGATGCGCACGACATTGGCTTCGATCGTCGCTTGCAGGTGCTGCAGACGTTCGAGCTTGACCTCGCGCGGGGTGTCGTCGTGCAGGTTTGCCGCCGGCGTGCCGGGACGTGGGCTGTAAATGAACGAGAAACTCGTGTCGTATTGCATTTCGTCGACGAGTGCCATCGTCTTGGCGAAGTCGTCTTCGGTTTCGCCGGGAAAGCCGACGATGATGTCGGTCGATAGCGACAAGTCCGGCCGGATCGCGCGCAGGCGGCGAATGACCGATTTATATTCGAGCACTGTATAGCCGCGCTTCATGGCCATCAGGATGCGGTCCGAGCCGTGCTGCACCGGCAGATGCAGGTGCGAGACGAGCTTGTCGACCTTGGCGTAGGTATCGATCAGGCGCTGCGTGAATTCCTTCGGATGCGAAGTGGTATAGCGGATGCGCTCGATGCCCGGCACGTCGGCCACATATTCGATCAGCGTCGCGAAATCGGCGATCTCGGCGGCGCCCGACGTCAGCGGGCCGCGGTAAGCGTTCACGTTTTGGCCGAGCAGCGTCACTTCGCGCACGCCCTGGTCGGCCAAGCCGGCGATTTCAGTCAGGACGTCGTCGAGCGGGCGCGACACTTCGTCGCCGCGCGTATAGGGCACGACGCAGTAGCTGCAGTACTTGCTGCAGCCTTCCATGATCGAAACGAACGCGCTCGGCCCTTCGACGCGCGCAGGCGGCAAGTGATCGAATTTCTCGATTTCCGGAAACGAGATGTCGACCTGCGGGCGGCCGCTCGCGCGGCGTGCATCGATCATCTGCGGCAGGCGATGCAGCGTTTGCGGCCCGAATACCAGATCGACATAAGGCGCGCGCGCGATAATCGATGCGCCCTCCTGGCTCGCGACACAGCCGCCGACGCCGATCAGCACGTCAGGCCGCGCTTGCTTGAGCTCGCGTACGCGACCGAGATCGGAGAACACTTTCTCCTGTGCTTTTTCGCGCACCGAGCAGGTGTTGAAAAGGATGACGTCGGCGTCGTTGGGGTTGTCCGTTTTGACGAGACCTTCGGCTTGTCCGAGCACATCGACCATCTTGTCGGAGTCGTACTCGTTCATCTGGCAGCCGAACGTCTTTACATACACTTTCTTGGTCATGAAGTTCGCCGTTCGCAGTGGTTGACCTGGGGGCGTTAAAAAGAGTGAAGGAATAAGGGCGCGGACGCGGTCGACTAGGGCGGGCGCAATCCGCATAACCGGGAATTATAGCCCCTCGGGGCTACCGGCTCCGGCGGGCGCTGCGGCTGCTCCCGCGCCCGTTCCGATCGTCGGCAGGTCGGCCCAGTTCCTTTCGGTGCGCTCGAATTGCTCGATCAGGAACGCGAGCAGCGCGCCCACGCGCGGCGGGCGATAACGGTTGCGATGAAAGAGCGCGGTAATCGGCGAGTCGGCGGCGTAGCGCCACTCGGGCAGCACGACTTGCAGCCGGCCCGCGCGCAGGTCGGCGTCGATGTCCCAAAGCGACTTCAGCACGATGCCGTAGCCGTCGAGTGCCCACACGCGCGTCACGGCGCCGTCGTTCGTCTCGCGCGACGACTCGAGCGGCACGGTATAGGTGCGCGTTTGCGCGCCGCGCACGAATCGCCATTCGTTGAGCGGGCCGGAGGCAATCGTCAACACGAGGCAGTCGAAACGCGCCAGGTCGGCGGGCGTGGCGGGCGAGCCGCGCCGCGCGAGGTACTCGGGCGAGGCGACGAGCACCCGCCGGTTCGACGCCAGCCGTCGCGCCACGAGCGAGCTGTCCTCGCGCGGCGTGCCGAAGCGGATCGCGATGTCGATATCGTCTTGAAGCAGGTTCGACACCGAATCGGCCAGCGAAAGGGCGAACGTCACGTCAGGGTGGCGCGCGTTGAATTCGTCGAGCCAGCCTATCAGCAGATTCCGGCCGAAATCGGAGGTCGTTGCAATGCGTATCTTGCCGCTGACGACGTTGCGCCCGGCCTGTAGTGCGGTTTGCGCGTCGTCGAGCGCCTGCAGCGCCTGCGTGGCGTGGCGCAAATAGAGCCGCCCTTCGTCGGTCAGGCGCAATTGGCGCGTCGTGCGTTCGAACAAGCGCGTGGCAAGCGCGGCCTCCAGCTTGGCAAGCCGGGCGCTCGCGGCGGCTGGCGTCAGGCCGAGCCGGCGCCCCGCCGCCGAAATACTGCCCGCGTGCGCCGCCTCCACAAAAAGCCGGATATCGCCTAGTCGGTCCATCGATTCTTCAATTTCAGTTGAAAATCATTCAAACAATAGACCAATTATCAAATCGCTGAATGGTTCCGACAATACGGCGTTCCTATTACTTCTCCCTGTGAATCGCCATGCCTATCCCGTTGCTCGCGCTCGCGTTGAGCGCCTTTGCCATCGGCACGACCGAGTTCGTCATCATGGGCCTGTTGCCCGAGGTCGCGCGCGACTTGGCCGTGTCCATTCCGTCCGCCGGCCTGCTGGTCTCCGGCTACGCGCTCGGCGTCGCCGTGGGCGCGCCGTTGCTGGCCGTCCTCACTAGCAAGCTGCCCGGAAAAGCCGCGTTGCAAGGGCTCATGGGTGTGTTTATCGTCGGCAACGCGCTGTGTGCGATGGCGGGCGATTACCGCATGCTGATGATTGCGCGTGTCGTTACATCATTTGCTCATGGGTCGTTCTTCGGTATCGGTGCCGTCGTCGCGGCATCGCTGGTGCCGCGCGAGAAGCAGGCGAGCGCCATCGCGTTGATGTTCGTCGGGCTGACGCTCGCCAATGTGCTCGGTGTGCCGTTCGGCACGTTCGTCGGGCAGAACTTCGGCTGGCGGACGTCGTTTTGGATTGTGGCCGGCCTCGGCGTGGCGGCGCTGGCCGGTATCGCCGCGCTCGTGCCGGATCGTCGCGATGTCAAGCCCGTCGGGCTCGCGCGCGAGGTGCGCGTGCTCAGGGAGCCGCAAGTCTGGCTCGCGCTCGCGATGACGGTGCTGGGCTTCGGGGGCGTATTCGTCGTTTTCACTTACATTGCGCCGTTGCTGGAAGAAGTGACCGGCTTTTCGCCGCATGCCGTGACGCTGATTCTCGTGCTGTTCGGCGCCGGTCTCACGTTGGGCAACGTCGTGGGCGGCAAGCTTGCCGATCGTGCGTTGATGCCGTCGCTGATGGGTATTCTCGTGGCGCTCGCGCTCGTCATGGCGGTGTTCGCAAAGACGAGCCACTCACCGGTGCTCGCGGCCGTCACCGTTTTCGTTTGGGGCGTCGCCGCGTTTGCGACCGTGCCGCCGTTGCAGATGCGTGTCGTGCAGAAGGCGAGCCATGCGCCGCATCTGGCATCGACACTCAACATCGGTGCGTTCAACGTGGGCAACGCGGGTGGCGCGTGGCTTGGCGGGCTCGCGCTGTCGCACGGGTTCGCACTCGACACGCTGCCGTGGGTTGCCGCGATGGTGACGCTCGCGGCGCTTGCACTGACTTACGTGGCTGCACGTCTCGACGTGCGGCGCGGCGGGCAGCCGCGCGGTGCGGCCGAAGGCGCCTGCTGAGCGTTGCGCTCGGCCAAGCGTATCCGGGATGCAGCAAGCGCTTGGCCCTGTCGCGCATCGCCTTTTAGGCGCGTGCGGGGGCGAGATGTCGCCCCGGTGGAATGCCTTTTAGTGCGCGTGCATATAAACGAACGACGCCATTGCACCGCCCGCGAGCGGCCCGCATACCGGAATCCAGGCGTAGCGCCAGTCGCTGTTGCGCTTGCCCGGGATTGGCAACAGCGCGTGCATCAGGCGCGGCGCAAGATCGCGGGCCGGGCTCATCGCGTAGCCGGTCGGCCCGCCCAACGAGATGCCGATGCCGAGCACGAGCAAGCCGACCGGCAGCGCATCGAGCGCACCGAGCCCCACTTGCGGTGAAGCCAGATAGAGCACGCCAAGGATCAGCACGAAGGTGCAGATCATTTCCGTCAGCACGTTGTGCGGCACGCTGCGGATGGCCGGTGCGGTGCAAAAGCAGGCTAGCTTGGTGTCCGCGTCGTCGGTCTTCGAAAAATGCTGGCGGTAGGCGAGCCAGACCAGAAAAGCGCCCGCCATGCCGCCCAGCATTTGCGCGGCGACGTAGCCCGCGACCTTGCTCCAGGCGAACTTGCCCGCAAGCGCCAGGCTGAGCGTGACGACGGGGTTCAGATGCGCGCCGCTGAACGACGCGGTGACATAGACGGCGACGAACACGGCCATCGCCCAGCCCCAGACGATGACGATCAGGTCGGCGCCTTTGCCTTTCGTGCGCGCGAGCAGCACGTTGGCAACGGCGCCGTTGCCGAGCAGCACGAGCAAAGCTGTGCCGAGGAATTCCGCGATAAGAGGCGACATGATTGTCTCCACAATGGCATCAGTTCGACCACGCGCGGGCCGGCGTTTAGGCCGTCCGCGTTGGAAGGAGCAACGGGGAAGCGTTCCGGGTGCGGCGCGCAGTGTGCGGGGCCGTTGCTACGCCTTCGTTCAGCCGGCGTCGGCCCAGGCAATGGCTGCCGTCACGGCGCGTTGCCAGCCGGCCAGGCACGCATCGACATCGTGTTGCGGCATGGCAGGCGTAAAGCGCCGATCGAGCTGCCATTGGCGCTCGAGTTCGCCGATGTCGCTCCAGTAGCCGACCGCGAGCCCCGCGAGATAGGCGGCCCCGAGCGCCGTCGTCTCGCTGATGCGCGGGCGCACGGCCGCGACGCCGAGCACGTCAGCCTGAAACTGCATGAGCAGGTTGTTGGCGCAGGCGCCGCCGTCCACGCGCAGCTCGCCGATGCGCATGCCCGAGTCGGCTTCCATTGCCTTGAGCACGTCGACGGATTGATAGGCGATCGAATCGAGCGCGGCCCGCGCGAGGTGCGCATGGGTGGTTCCGCGCGTGAGGCCGAAGACGGTGCCGCGCGCCCGCGGGTTCCAGTGCGGCGCGCCGAGCCCCGCGAAGGCCGGCACGACATAGACGCCGTCGCAATGCGGCACGCTCGCCGCGAGCGTTTCGATTTCGGCCGCGTGCTTGATGATGCCGAGCCCATCGCGCAACCACTGCACGAGCGCGCCGCCGATGAAGATGCTGCCTTCGAGCGCGTAGTTGACCTTGTCGCCGATTTTCCAGGCGAGCGTCGTTACCAGGTTATTGCGCGACTCGATCGGCTTTTCGCCGGTGTTCATGACGAGAAAGCAGCCCGTGCCGTAAGTGTTCTTGACCATGCCCGAGTTCGTGCACATCTGGCCGAAGAGGGCCGCGTGCTGATCGCCGGCGATACCGGCGAGCGGAATCTTCGATGCGAACACGGTCGTGACGGTCGACCCATAGACCTCCGACGACGCGCGCACCTCGGGCAGCATGTTGCGCGGAATGTCGAGCGCTTCGAGCAGGTCGATGTCCCATTGCAGCGTATGGATATTGAACAGCATCGTGCGCGACGCATTCGTCACATCGGTGATGTGCAGCGCCTGCTTCGTGAAGTTCCAGACGAGCCAACTGTCGACCGTGCCGAACGCAAGCTTGCCTTGCCGCGCTTTTTCGCGCGCGCCTTCGACGTTGTCGAGAATCCAGCGAATCTTGGTTGCCGAGAAGTAGGCATCGATCGGCAGGCCCGTCTTCGCGCGCACGGTTGCTTCGAGGCCCTGCGCCTTGAGCGTGTCGCACAATTCGGCCGTGCGGCGGTCTTGCCAGACGATGGCGTTGTAGATCGGCTGCCCGGTTTCGCGATCCCAGACGATTGTCGTCTCGCGCTGATTCGTAATGCCGATCGCCGCGATCGACGTGCCGTTCACGCCGGCCCGCGTGACGGCTTCGGCGGCGACGCCGGCCTGCGTCGACCAGATTTCCTGCGGATCGTGTTCGACCCAGCCCGGCCGCGGGTAGATCTGGCTGAATTCCTTTTGCGCGACCGAGACGACGTTGCCTGTGCGATCAAAGAGCATGGCGCGCGAACTGGTGGTGCCTTGATCGAGTGCTAGAACGTATTGATCCTGCATTGTCTCTTCTCCATGTTTTGTCACGTGTTGTCTTGTTTGCCGCGCGTGGCTTCGCGCAGCGCTTCCTGCTGTGCAATGCATTTGTGCCGCTACCGCCTGGGCCGCTCAAGGTGCTCAAGACTTAAGGCACATTAAGCCGCATAAGCCGCACGAGTGCGGACCCGATTCCCCGGTTGGCCGTTTATGGTTTGATCTTTGATCGTTGCGCTGTGCCGCTCGATAAGCGGCCTGTGACATCAACCCGGCAGCACCGACGTCGCGCGCTGCACGATGTGCGCGGGCGCGCGGGCGAACCATGCATCGATCGCCGCGCTTGCCGACGCGAGCGCATCGGGCGCGAGATGCAGGCCGAGCTTGGAGCGGCGCCAGAGGACGTCATCGGACGAACGCGCCCACTCGGTCTCGCACAGGTAGCGCAACTCCTGCTCGTAAAGCCCCGGCGCCAGCGTCGGTCCGAGTTCGGCCAGCGAGCGAGCGCCGCCGATCACGCGCGTTGCCCGCGTGCCATAGGCGCGCGCGTAGCGGCGCGCGAGTTCGGCAGGCAGCCACGGATGTTCGCCCGCGAAACGCGCCGCGAACGGCTCGAACCGGGCGCCGGCGATGTCGCCGCCCGGCAGCGGCACCTGCGCGGTCCATGCATGCGCTTGGCGGCCGAGGGCGGCATCGAGCAGATCGAGCGCCTCCTCGGCCAGCTTGCGGAACGTCGTGATTTTGCCGCCGAACACGGACAGCAGCGGGGCCTCGCCTGGTTGTGCGTCGAGTTCGAGTTGGTAATCGCGGGTGACAGCGGACGGGTTGTCGGCGCTTTCTTCTTCGAGCAGCGGCCGCACGCCCGAGTAGCTCCAGCGCACGTCGGCGGGCGCGATCTTGCGCTTGAAATAGCGGTTGATCGATTCGCACAGGTAGCGCGTCTCGTCTTCGTCGATGGCAACGTGGGACGGGTCGCCATGGTATTCGACGTCCGTGGTGCCGATCAGCGTGAATTCGCGCTCATAGGGAATAGCGAAAATGATTCGCTTATCCGGGTTCTGAAAGATGTAGGCGTGATCGTGTTCGAAAAGCCGTGACGTGACGATGTGGCTGCCTTTGACGAGCCGCACCGCATGGCGCGCCGGGCGGCCGAGCGCGTCATGCAGCAGTTGGCCGACCCAGGGCCCCGCCGCGTTGGCGAGCGAGCGCGCTTGAACCGAAACACGGGAGCCGTCGCTTCGCTCGAGTTCGGCTTGCCATTCGCCGCCGCTGCGCACCGCGCTCACGAGCTTCGTGCGCGTGGCCACGGTAGCGCCGCGCTCGGCCGCGTCGAGCGCATTGAGAACCACTAGCCGGGCGTCGTCGACCCAGCCGTCGGAATAAACGAAGCCTCGCTCGATCGAATCGACTAGCGGTGCGCCCGCGGGATGACGGCGCATGTCGATACCGTGCGAGCCCGGCAGCAATTCACGTCGGGCGAGGTGATCGTACAGGAACAGCCCGGCGCGGATCAGCCACGCTGGACGCAAGTTCGGCATATGCGGCATGACGAAGCGCAGCGGCCAAATGATGTGCGGCGCGGCGCGCAGCAGCGTCTCACGCTCCTGCAGCGCTTTGCGCACGAGCCTGAATTCCTTGTATTCGAGATAGCGCAGCCCGCCGTGGATCAGCTTGGTGCTCGACGACGAGGTGTGCGCCGCGAGATCGTCCTGTTCGACGAGCAGCACGGACAGGCCGCGCCCCGCCGCATCACGTGCGATGCCCGCCCCGTTGATCCCGCCCCCCACGACGAGCAGATCGAATCGGCTCCCTTGCGTCACGTGTGTCACTCCTCTTTGATCTGTCGAGCTCGGCGAATATGAAATGAATCTTCCGTGTTCGTATTCGAAATTTATCGAACATTTTCGAAAAAGTAAAGCCGGCGCGTTTGGATTCGAACTCGAACATTCGCTTAAAGCGGCTGCCGGCGCCGCGCGCGGGCGCTACCATCACGGGAACGCGAGAAGCGCGAGACGAGGTGAGCGATGGGTGAAGGAATGAGGTGGCGTGCCGCGGCGATAAGCGCCGTGTTGCTCGCCGGCTGCGCGGGCATGCTTGACGCGGGCGCGCCGCCGCTATCGGCGCTCGAGCAGGTATGCGGCACCGTGACCGACTACGGGGCCGATTCGCCTGCGGTCTATTCCGCCTACCTCGATGCGTATGTCGCATACCGACATGGGCGCCTGACGCAGGCCGATTATTGCGCGTTCCAGACATCGGTTGCGCGGCGGCATGCGGCGAGTACTGCAAGTACCGCGGGCAGCGGTTGGGCGGATTTTTTGAACGATGCGCGGGCGCGCGCGCTCAGTTGGCGCGCGTCTGTAGATCCAACGCTGCGTGGTGGATAAGCGCGGCGGCCCAGCGCCGCGCTGCGCCGCTGGACGAAAAAACTAAGGAGAGAAGTGCCGCTCGTCAGCTACGAGAAGCGTTTGATCGCCTTGATAGCCGAATCGCCCGATTCGGTCAGGCGCCATTCCTGGTGACCTGAGGCGAGATTTTCGAGCTGCACGAGTTGTTGTTCGAGCAGGGCGTCGAGTTCTTCCCGGTCCATATCGGATTGGTTGGGAGCATCCTTCACGAGCAGAAGCGTGGCAAATTCATGCGGACTCAGCATTGTTCTCTCCATGGGCGATCGAATTGCCTCGGCGATCGGCGCCGGCTACCGGGGTGCTCAAACTTTCGGGAGCCGGGAAGTAACTCAACACGCATGAAGCCGATAGGGCGAATCAGCAGACTAGCGCGTCGGGGAACTGGAGTGTAGTCAAGCGCCCGTTTTTATCCAAACTCTCCCCTGAAAATTTTCTGTTTGACAATTACCAAGCGCATAAGCGGTTCGTCGAGTGCTCGCGTTTCGCGAATTCACTTCAACTTTCGCGTGCGGTGCAGCACGAGACAGACGAAGCCGCGCCGGCCTCATTCACGCGCAGTGGCAGCGGCGGCGTTAAGTGGCGCGACATAGACCTGCGTGCCCGAGGCGGCAATCGTCTCGCTCATCTCGGCGGGCAGCGGCGCGTCGGTGAAAATCGCGTGGATTTGATTCAGATGCCCTTGACGCACGAGGGCCGGGCGGCCGAATTTGGAATGGTCCGCTGCCAGAAAGACCGTGCGCGCATGTTCGATGATGGCTTCGGCAACACGCACTTCGCGCGTGTCGAAGTCGCGCAGTGTGCCATCGGGCTCGATGCTGGACGTGCCGATGATCGCGAAGTCCACTTTGAACTGGCGGATGAAATCGATTGCGAGTTCGCCGACGATGCCCTTGTCCCATGGGCGAACGATGCCGCCCGTCACGAGCACTTCGCAATCCGGGTAGCCGCTCATCATGCTGGCGACGTTCAGATTATTGGTGATGACGCGCAACCCGCGATGACGGTTCAGCGCACGCGCGACCTCTTCGGTCGTCGTGCCGAGGTTGATGAAAAGCGACGCTTGATCGGGGATATGCGTGGCGAGCAGCGTGGCGATGCGGCGCTTTTCGTCGTGAAACATCCGTTGGCGCGCCGTGTACGAGACGTTTTCCGAACTGGTCGGCAAGCTGGCGCCGCCGTGATAGCGGCGCAGCAAGTTCATGTCGGAAAGCCAGTTCACGTCGCGGCGAATAGTCTGCGGCGTCACTTCGAAATGCGCGGCGAGATCTTCGACCGTGACGAAGCCATCGCGCTGGACCCATTCGAGCAACGCCTGTTGGCGCACGTTCAGGCTGAGGCGAGGGTCTCGAGTCATGGCGAAAGCGGCGGGCGCGACGGTGAAAGAGCGGGTATTGTAAGGCTTTCGCAGGCCCGCTTTCTTGCCGGCACGCACCTTCGCACAGCACGAATACCACATGACCGATTTCGATTGGCACAACCCGTACCCCACGCTGCGCTTGCCTGTGTTCGCACGCAATGTGGTCGCCACCTCGCACCCGCTTGCCGCGCAGGCCGGTTTGCGCATGCTCTGGCAAGGGGGTAACGCGCTCGATGCGGCGCTTGCCGCGGCCGCCGCGTTGACGGTTGTCGAGCCCGTATCATGCGGGTTGGGCGGCGACGCGTTTGCACTCGTCTGGAGCGGCGATAAGCTCCATGGGCTCAACGCGTCGGGCGTCGCGCCCGCCGCGTGGAGCGTCGATTACTTCTTGCGCCGCCATGGCGAGGCTGCATCAGGCCTGGCACGCCAACCCAGGCGCGGTTGGGACACTGTCACCGTCCCCGGCGTGGTGGCCGGCTGGGAGGCGCTGCACGCCCGGTTCGGCTCGCTGCCGTTCGCCGACCTGATGGCGCCCGCCATCGATATCGCCGAACGCGGGCACGCCGTCGCGAGTATCGTCGCGCGAAAATGGGCGGCCGCCGTGCCGGAGCTCGCGAGCCAACCGGGTTTCGCCGAAACCTTCATGCCGTATGGGCGCGCGCCGCACGTGAGCGAGCTCGTGCGCTTTCCCGCGCACGCCAGCACGTTGCGCACGCTCGCCGAGGCGGGCCCGCGTGCATTCTACGAGGGCGAGCTTGCCGAACAAATTGCCGCGTTCGCACGCACGGGCGGCGCGGCGCTTACCGCGGCCGATTTGCGTGAATATCGCGCCGAATGGGTCGAGCCGATCGCAAAAGATTATCGCGGCTACACCGTGCATGAAATTCCGCCGAACGGCCAAGGCATCGCGGCGCTGATCGCGCTCGGCATTCTCGAGCGCTTCGACCTTGCTGCGCTCGCACGCGACGGCGTCGATTCGCAGCATCTGCAGATCGAAGCCATGAAGCTCGCGTTCGCCGACGTCTATCGCTACGTTGCCGACCCGCGCGCAATGGAGGTGACGCCGCAGCAAATGCTCGACGATGCCTACCTCGATGCGCGCGCGGCTGCTATCGATATGCGCCAGGCGACCCAACATTCGTTCGGCATGCCGCAAGCCGGCGGCACGATTTACCTGTCGGCCGCCGACGAGCGCGGCATGATGGTCAGTTTTATCCAATCGAACTATATGGGCTTCGGCTCGGGCATCGTTGTGCCTGACACGGGCATCGCTCTGCAAAATCGCGGCTGCGGTTTTTCGATGGACCCGCGCTCGCCGAATGTGGTCGCGGGCGGCAAGCGTCCGTTCCACACGATCATCCCGGCGTTCGTGTCGCAACGCGCTGACTCTCGGCAATGGCCGGTGATGAGCTTCGGCGTGATGGGCGGAGACATGCAACCGCAGGGCCATCTGCAGTCCATCGTGCGTATGCTCGACTACGGCCAGCAGCCGCAGGCGGCCTGCGATGCGCCGCGCTGGAAGGTGAATCGCGATTTCTCGCTCGATTTGGAGTCAACTTTCGAGCCGGAGGTCGCGCGCGCATTGCAAGCGCGCGGCCATGTCATCCAGGCCATTGACGATCCGTATATGGATTTTGGCTCGGGCCAGTACATCTGGAAGCTGGATCGCGACAATGCCGAGCATGGCTATGCGGCTGCGAGCGACAGCCGGCGCGACGGTCTGGCCGCCGGCTTTTGATGGCAGCAATTTTGTGTGCTCCGGGTTGATGCGGGCTCGACGCGAAAGCGGCATGTTTTACGGGCATTTTGTAATTTGCCGAAATACGCATGAATCGTCTAACGGTTGCCGTGTGCGGATCGAGCGGAACCGTGCGCTCAAGATAAGGTCCTTGTCTGTGTCGAGCAACTTTGGCGTGCTGCGGCTAACATGATTGAATATAAGCCTTAACAAAGCTAAATGCCCTATTCGATGGATGGAATGTGGCTTTGGGAGCACAACGTAATGTATATGCATACGGATTGCCCACGACCGATGCCGTGGCGCATCGAAGACATCGATCTCACTCGGATTGACCTTCGGCAGGCGGCCGGTAATGAAGACCTGTTGTTGCTTTTATGCGCTTCGTCGTTCATCGAAAGCGGCACGGATCTTTACACCAAAAATCTCACATCTTATTTCGACGACGATCCCGAGGTCTCCGCTTGGCTCAATACCGAGTGGGAGCCCGAGGAATTGCAACACGGCCGCGCGCTCAGGGCCTATATCAATTACGTCTGGCCAGAGTTCGATTGGGACACGGCCTTTCGCAATTTCTTCGACGAATATTCAAAAACCTGTTCGGTGGACGAATTCGAGAAAACGCGTGCGCTCGAAATGGTGGCGCGATGCGTCGTCGAAACGGGCACGGCTACGTTGTATCGCGCGATCAACGAGTGTTCTGACGAGCCCGTGCTCAAGGAGATTACCGATCACATTCGCACGGACGAGGTCCGTCACTACAAGCATTTTTTCAAATACTTCAAGAAGTACAACCTGATCGAAGGCAACGGGCGGTTCGCCGTATTGGGCGCGCTGATGCGGCGCGTGGCGGAAATCAAGAGCGAGGATTCGGAGATCGCGCTGCGCCATGTGTTTGCCATGCGCTATCCCGAGCGTATTCACGACACGGCCTATAACCGCGAGCGGACTGCGCGCATCAGCGCACTCGTGCGGCGCAATCTGTCAGCCGATATGTGCGTGAAGATGTTGCTCAAGCCGCTCGGCATTCCCGCGCGCATCCAACCCGGCGTGCACTATCCACTCGCGAAGATCACGCAGCACGTGTTCTTTCGCTAAAGCAGGCTTCACACCCTCGTACAGGCATCCATGAACGATGATTCGGCTTGTTCCAAGCGCGCACTCGATACGCGCTTATTCGCGGAGTGGCCAGCCGAGCTCGTCTCGTACTTCGACGGCACGGGGCTTGCCGCCAAAGCGGGCTTTACCGCGTCGCTCGTGGTCGTCGATGCGCGTGCCGGCGGCCACGCGCAGACCTCGCTGCTGAGCGTGGGTGAACTGTATGTACCCGATGCACGCACGCTGGCGTTCGTGCTGTGGCCCGCGGCCCGCGCGGCGAGGGCGCTGCGCGATGCGGCCGCCAAGCGATGTGCGCGTGCCGTCCTGACGTTCGTGCACGACGCCGCGTTCTATCAAGTGCAATTGAATGTCGATGTGCTGCCCGATGAAGGGCTGGCGGATCAAGGCGAGCAGGGCGGACTGGCCCGCTTCGTGGCGTCGGTGGAGTCAATGGAGCGGCAGCGGGTGCCGTACGCGGAACTGACGAGCGGCATCGCTTTCGAACTGTCGCATGATCAAAGGGCGGACGTGCTCGAGCGCTGGGAGCGACAAATCGAGTCCCTGCGCCGCGCGGTTCTGGCGAGAACGTAGCCCGCGCGGCTTTCGGCAAATCCCGACACGGGCAATCAGTCAGGGGCGATCAGCGGCGCCGCGGCGGTGCACCAGTCGCGGTGCCTGGCCGTTTGGGCTTGCTGCCGCCCAGCAGCGCACCCGGGTCGCCCGAGCGCGTGCGCGGGCTGCGCGCTTCCTCGCGGCGCGGCTCGGCCGCTGGCGCATTGTGTGCAGGCTCGCGTCGGGCTTGCTCCGGCTTGGCTGAATGGCTGCGCTCGCGCGGCGCGTTCGGCTGCGCTTTGGCAGCGGTACCGGCGCCGGAACTTGCACCTGCACCTGCACCTCGCGCTTCGCCCGTGTTCGGCCCACGCGAGTGGCCGCGAGCCGGGGCGGCGTCATGGTCGGTGCGGGCCGTGCGACGGCTATTTTGCTGCGCATCGCGTGCGGTGCCGCCACCGGCATTGCCGGCGCTGCCGCGTTTCGTGCCGTCCTTCGCGCCGCGCTCGGCGGGTGCGGGCTGCGACGCGCGCGGCGCAGCGGGCTTGGCTGCGCGCGCCGGCGCGCGTGCGGCGCCGCCTTGGCCGCTGCGCAGCTGGATCGGCTGCGGCTTCGCGTGCGGGTCGGGTTCGAACCCGGGGATCACTTGTTGCGGCAGCGTCTGCTTGATCAGCTTTTCGATGTCCTTCAACAACTGCCATTCGTCGACGCACACAAGCGAAACCGCTTCACCCAATGCGCCTGCGCGGCCGGTGCGGCCTATTCGATGGACGTAATCCTCGGGCACGTTCGGCAAATCGAAGTTCACGACGTGCGGTAGCTGGTCGATGTCGATGCCGCGCGCGGCGATATCGGTGGCGACGAGCACTTGCAGCGTGCCGACCTTGAACTCTGCGAGAGCACGCGTGCGCGCGGACTGGCTTTTATTGCCGTGGATCGCGAGCGCGCTGATGCCGTCCTTCGTCAGCTGTTCCGCGAGCCGGTTGGCGCCATGTTTGGTCCGCGTGAAGACGAGCACCTGGAACCATGCGTTATCGCGAATCAGATGCGTGAGCAGCTCACGCTTGCGGTCGCGATCGACGGGATAGACCTTTTGCGTGACAAGCTCGGTCGTCGTATTGCGGCGCGCGACTTCGATCAGTGCCGGCGCATCGAGCAAGCCGTCGGCGAGCGTCTTGATTTCGTCGGAGAACGTGGCCGAAAACAGCAGGTTCTGGCGCTTGGGCGGCAGTTTTGCCAGCACGCGCTTGATATCGTGGATGAAGCCCATATCGAGCATGCGGTCGGCTTCATCCAATACGAGGATTTCGAGGCGCGAGAGGTCGATCGTCTTTTGCTGCATGTGATCGAGCAGGCGGCCTGGCGTTGCGACGACGATATCGACCCCGCGTTTGAGCGCGTCGATCTGCGGATTGATGCCGACGCCGCCGAAGAGCACCGTCGATTTCAGCTTCACGTACTTGCCGTAGGCACGCACGCTTTCTTCGACTTGCGCGGCCAGCTCGCGCGTCGGCGTGAGAATCAGCGCGCGCACGACATGCTTGGCCGCAGCGGCGCCCGTGCCGGCGTGCGCCGGGCGCGACGAGGCGAGCCGCTCGAGAATCGGCAGCGTGAAGCCGGCCGTTTTGCCCGTGCCCGTCTGGGCGCCCGCGAGCAAGTCGCCGCCGGCCAGCACGGCGGGAATGGCTTGTTTCTGGATGGGCGTCGGCGTGCTGTAGCCGAGTTCGTGGACAGCCCGCACCAGCGGTTCTGACAAGCCTAGAGATTCAAAAGACATAGTGTTTCTTCAAATGCGGATGGAAGCGGCCCGTCTTGCACGCTGCGTACCGCGAAACGACGCGATGCGGCAGACCTGTGGCGCGACGTTTGTGACGCCGTCGAACCGCCTGGGTCCGGACGCGGCTGGGTTTGCCGTGCCGGAAATGCGAAGGGCGCGGCCGCGGTTATCCGCTTGGCCGCGCCCCTCGTACGTCATATGCTCAATCGAGCGGCGCCGAGCGCAAGTCGGTGGCTTGCTGAGGCGATATTGCCGTGCCTTTGTTGCCCCACGACTGACGGATGTAGGTCACGACTGCTGCGACTTCCTGATTCGTCAGTGATTGCGCGAACGGCGGCATGCCGTACGGCTTCGGGTTGGCCGTGGTGCTCGGCGGATAACCACCGTTCAGGACCATCCGGATCGGGTTGACCGCCGAAGGCATCTGGATCGACGGATTGTTCGCGAGCGGCGGGTAGGCCGGCGGCTTGCCGAGCCCGTTGACGGCATGGCAGCTCGCGCATTTGTCGCCATAGATCTTCTTGCCTTGCTCGAACAATTCGCCGCCGAATTTCTCCGACGTCTCGTACTGCATCGTTTCCGGCGCTTCTTGCTTTTGCGGGATCGTCTTCAGATACGTGGACATCGCGCGAACGTCGTCGTCGGACAGATACTGCAAGCTGTTGTGGACGACTTCGGCCATCGGCCCGAACACGGCCCCGCGCTGCGAGACGCCGTTTTTGAGCAGATCGGAAATATCCTTGATGTCCCAATCGCCGAGGCCGGCTTCCTTGTTCGACGTCAGTGACGGAGCATACCAGTTCTGCAGCGGGATCAGTCCGCCCGCAAACGCCGCCGAATTGACAGGGCCGCCCATCAGGTTGATCGAGGTGTGGCACATCGCGCAGTGGCCGAGGCCTTCAACCAGATACGCGCCCCGATTCCACTCGACGGACTTCGTCGGATCGTCCTTATAGCCGCCTTCGCGGAAAAAGAGCGTGCGCCAGCCGATCAACAAATTGCGGTTGTTGAACGGAAAGCGCAGTTCGTGTGGGCGGCTCGGTACGCTGACGGGCGCAATGGAGCGCATATATGCGTAGATCGCATCCGAATCTTCGCGCGACACCTTTGTGTAGCTCGTGAACGGGAATGCCGGGTAGAGCAGGCTGCCGTCTTTCGAGCGGCCGGTGTGCATCGCGCGGTAAAAGTCGTCCGACGACCACTTGCCGATACCGTATTGGTCGTCAGGCGTGATGTTCGGCGTGTAAAGCGTACCGAAGGGCGTCGCCATCGGCAGGCCGCCCGCGAACTGCTTGCCGCCGCGCACCGTGTGGCAGGCGATGCAATCGCCCGCGCGGGCAAGATACTCGCCGCGCTTGATCTGCGCGGCTTGATCGGCTGGTGTGGCGGCTTGTGCCGTGCCGTTGTGAAGATTGTCGCCGCCCGACCAGAGGACGGAACCGAGTGCTGCAACCGCGAGGACGACAGCCGACAGCGCGAACAGGGACTTGCGTTTCATTTGAATGTCTCTCCTCGCGCTTATTGCGGTTCGCTGCCGCAGGCAAGCGGAGTCTTCATCGAGCGGGCCGGAGCCGGCACGGGGTTTTGCGGAGCAGGTTGCGTCGACAGCCACGCGGCGACGGCGTTCACGTCGTCGTCGGTAAGGCGCGTGGCGATGTCATGCATGCAATCGGGCGCCTTCGCGTGGCGGGTGCCCGAGCGCCAGGCGCCAAGCTGCGCACTGATGTAGTCCTGATGCAGGCCGACGAGGCCAGGAATGGCCGGTTCCATACCAGTGAGCGCCTTGCCGTGACAGGCGGCGCAAGCGGGAATGTTCTTCGACGCATCGCCCTTCAAGACGATATCGTGGCCGCGCGCGAGTATGTCCGCGCCGACCGTCGCCTTCGTCGGCGGCGGGTACGGCGGGCGCTGTTTCGAGAAGTACTCGGCGATATCGTGCAAATACTCGTCCGAAAGATACGTGACGAGGTAGTTCATCGGCGGATACTTGCGTCGGCCTTCGCGGAAATTTTGCAACTGGTTGAAGAGATACTCGGCCGGCTTGCCCGCGAGGCGCGGGAAGTAGTCGTTGTCGGTACCCTGACCGCGGCTGCCGTGACAGGCTGTACAGCCCTGCACCCGGGCTTCCATCGTATCGGGGGCCTTGGGCTGGGTCTGCGCAAGCGCAGCCGCAGTAAAGAAGACGCCGGCGCTACCAATCAACAGAAGGGCGAGTAGCGGGCGGAAAATGCGTCTTGAAGACACGCGTAACTCCATCGTTATTCGGGACCTGCCGGACTTCGATCGGCCTGGCATGGCGCTGTGACCTGGTTTTTACATCTTGGATGTACTGCCGATGTACTTGTATGCGTCGCAGGTGCGCGGGCGCGTTGCGACGCAGCATTCTATCATCGATGCCCGTCACGAGCCATTTGGAGAGCCGGCGCGGATTCATTCAAAATGCGACGGCGCGACAATTTGACGCGTGCTCAGGCTCAAAACTGCGCCCGGTGCATGCCGCGCTTCGGCGTTGCGCGCGCCGCAGCGTACACTCTCGGCTGCGCCAAGCGAGGGCTCGCCTGGTACGGGCGGCTCGTCCCGCTTTTGCACACCCGCCTCGCAAGTCCGCTTTACGTGCTGTCTATTCCTTTGTTCTTATCTCCATTGCCCGCTTATTTGCCGATGAAGCTTCTTGCTCCCCGCCGCGTCCCTCGTCACTTTTCTTGCGCGTCGCGCTCGCTGTTCAACGTCAACGTCAACGTTATCGGGGGTTGCGCGCGATGAACGTCGACGGACTGTTGGTGGGACAAGTCGCGCTCGGTGCGCTGATGAACGTGGCTTTCGCTTTCGTCGTGGGGTCGGCTTTGTTCGAGCGATGGCTCGCCGTTGACGGCGCACGGGTGCCGAACGCGCCGTCGCACCTGGCCTGGCAGCGCGCCCGCTCTTCGCTCATTGCGGCGGCGTTCGCGCTCGTGCTTGCCGATGGCGGTTGGTTGTTCTACGAGGCTGCGTCGATAAGCGGGGCGGGACTTGCCGGAGCGCTGCCGGCCCTGCCCGACGTGATCGGTTCGACGCATGTCGGCCATGCTTGGAGCGTCGCGTTCGGCGGGGCCGCGTTATTGCTGGTGTCCGCGCTGTTGTACGGCGGCGGGCGTTTGGGCCAGTGCTTCGTCGGGCTTGCGGCGCTCATATGCGCGGCGGGCATGGCTTCGCTCGGCCATGCGGCCGATGCTGGCGTCGTTTCGCTTGCCTATCAGACGCAGATTGTTCACGCGTTGTTTACCGCTGTATGGAGCGGGATCGTGCTGGCCGGGGCGTTCGTCGTGCTGCCGGCACTCGATACGTCCATCACGCGTGGCGCGTTGATTCGTCTTGCCGAGCGTATCTCGAGTGTCTCGCTGTTGGCGTTTTGCGTGGTGGTTCTGACTGGCGTGGTCGAAGCCGGGCATGGGCTGCATGGCGATGTCGGCGCGTTGCGTTCGAGTACCTGGGGGCATGTGCTGACGCTCAAGCTGGCGCTCGTGCTGCTGGCCGTCGTGTTGGGTGGGCTCAATCGCACGTCGGTGCTCCCGCGGCTGCGGCGCACGGCGTCCACCGTGGATGCTTATACGTTCAAGAACATGCTCCATCTGGAAGCGTTTGTGATGGTAGGCGTGTTTCTCGTCGCCGCTGTGCTTGTGCAGTCGCCGCCGCCTTGAGTGGGCGCGTGTTGTGGTGATCGTGGTGATTGTGGTGCGTGACAAGGCGGTGCTGCGGCCGGTTCGTGTCGCGCGTTGAACAGAGGGTGCGCTCATCGGCACTTGCTGGAGGGGAGACTTAGCGGCAAGTTTGCGCGCACAAGCGCGAAGGACGGCCCGATCCGCGGCCGTCCCTCATCGTTTCGATCGCACGCGAGCGTCAGCAGGCCGCGGGACTTGCCGTGCAAGCGTAGTTCACGAGTGGCACGACATTGGCGCTCGTGAACGGCGACGCGCCTTGCTGCTTCACGGTCGTATCGGTGTAACCCCAGCTCGTGACTCCGACGACGGTATTGCGTGCCGCGGCGTTGCCGAAACTCGTGCCGGCCAGGATAGGTGCAACGCCAAGATTGACGTGCCACGGTCCGCCGCTGGAGCCGCCTGTCATCAGTGATCCGATGATCGTGTTGTTAGAGAAGCTTGGCGCTCCGTAGCCTTGTGAATCGTTGCGCTCCATCAACGCGCCACTGTCCAACGCCACCGGATAGCCGAGCTGGTTGATCAGCGCCTGTGCAGATCCATTGAAACCGTAGCCGTTCCACCCATAGCCGTACCACCCTGTGCGGTTGCCGGCGTACACCCCGCTTTGCGGGTTGAGGATCAATACCGCAACGTCGTCTTGACAAACGACGCCGCTGACCGCGCACGGATCGGAGCCCGTGTAGTAGGCGCTCAGGACAGCCGCCGAGGCGGTAGGCCAAACGCCATACGGCGCGGAACCGTTGCTATACGCGGGTACGAATACCCAGTTCGAGTAGAACTGTTGCCGGCCGAAATTGGCTACGCAATGGGCGGCTGTGACAACGACCCCGGGTTTGAGGAGCGACGCGGAGCACACGTAAGTCGCCGTTCCGATGTTGAAGAACAGCTTACCGGTCGGCCGAAACGCATAATAAAACTGAGTGTTGTCTCCGAGCGCATCGACGCGGTTGGTCGTGAAGAGTTGGGACGACGTTCCGAATTCCTGCGAGCCGACCCCTCCATCCTGCGTGCTCAGCTGGCTGGGTGCGGCGAGTTGGATGGATGTGCGCGTGCCGTTTCCGACGCCTCCGATCGCATGGCCCGGTGCGCCAAGCGATGCGGGCGCGAACAACGCCGATTCCCCCAGCGACGGCGGTAGTAAACCGGGATTGGGGAGCGGCATCGGTAGCGCATGGGCAAAGTCGATCGTGCTTGCGGCCTGCGTGCTCTGCGCTGGCAGCACGAGCTCAGTGATCGCGCCTACCGTTTTGACGTGTTGCGCGAGAGCGCCGGTGGCGATCATAGAGCCGATCAATGAAATGCCTGTATACAGGATGAGCTTTTTCACTTTTAATCCCCTAATTCATATTGCTTCGATTAATTGCGAGGTTTTTACAGAAGCGATTAATCGACGCGCGTTGGGCCAGCCCGATCGCTTTGCGTGATTGGACTAGGGCGGCGCCGATAGGGCGACGAGGGTTTATCCGAACCCAATTCAGACGAGCCCTCTTTCGAGGCGCCAGCAAGGCAAAAAGAAGACAGTAGCCACGTCAAAGCACTCGGCCTCGGGCCGAGCCCACGCGCATAGCGTGCGCACGCGGGAAAAGGTTCTAGGAATGTTTCGTTGGTCGAGCGATCGACTACTTGCTAACGTCCGACTCCGGTCAATAATGTGGCATGCAAGTCCAATTTTCGAGGCGTCAAAGGAAAACGGCTGTTTCGATTTTATTATTATTTTATGATTGACAGTAAATCACTCGAATTGACATTCGACAACTGTGAAAAATGTCAGCGTCAGGACGTTTCGATAACCAGGTATTGATTGTTGTGGCAGCAATCTCGATGCGGTGTCTGATGCGACGTAGCGGAGCCGGTGCCGGCGGCGCCGCTGTGCTTGGCGCGTTATGCCATAACGATTGAGGCAGCGAACGCGCGAACCGGGGGCAGCCCTGCAGATGCTCGCCCTGAGGGGGCCTCTCGGATTTGTTGTTTTGTCAAAGAGGTGCAAAACGCGGGCCAGGGGCGGCGGGCACATGATGACGACGCGGCGGCCGATTCGTGCGGCTGTTGGCTGTCGCTGATTATGAGACGAGCGGCCTGATCCGCTGCCATCGGTCACTTACAACCTTGGGCAGCGCCTTGGATGCGCTCAACCGCATCAGCAATCGCGATAGCCCTGTTCGCTCTCGCATGAGGTAAGCCTGGATGTCCCTAACGATTGCGTCTCGTGCCCAGCCTTCCATTTCCGGAACGGCAAGCGCAGAGAGGTTGCCGCGGAAAACCGGCGCGACTTCTGTGTGAAGCATCTTGTCGAGTTCGTCGAGCGAATACCGGGACTGGCGCAGCGTCTCGGCGATTGCCGCGTAGTCGTAGTCCTGTAATTCTTTGCCGACGAACAGTTCCGAGAGCGCTTCCCAGACCGGGGCCCGGCGTTCGATGTCGAGGGGTTCCGTCACTGGGCTCACCTGATGGCGCGTGGATATAGAGAGCCGAAGCTCGCGTCCGCTCCATATGCCGCCAGCAAACCGCCGGCGAACACCATCGCCCCTACGCATACTAGTGCAGTCGCCGCGCATACGCCTGCCGCAACCGCTGCACTACCGGCGGCCCACCCGCCGCTTGGATGATTTTTCTCACCGGAGATTGGCGAGGTTGTATGAGTGCTGGTCATTGTGATTGCAATCGCGCGATAAACGCCGCGACCTTTCGGAGTCCCATTTTCATTTCCCGTCGATGCGATTGGCGCTCACTCTCTCACAGTGATTCGCCAATCATTTTTTGTCGGCTGATGATAGTTGGGTTTGGGGCCCGCGCTACCTAACTACCCGCTACCACTCCGCGACACTCCCATCTTCATGCCGCCAAACCGGGTTACGCCACCGGTGCCCGATCTTCGTCATCTCGCGCACCTTCGCCTCATCAACGTCAACACCAAGCCCTGGCCCTTGCGGTATCGAAACAAAGCCGTCTTCATACTTGAAGACTTCGGGATTGCGGATGTAATCCAGCAGATCGTTGCCCTGGTTGTAATGAATGCCGAGGCTTTGTTCTTGAATGAACGCGTTGTAACTCACTGCATCGATTTGCAGACATGCCGCAAGCGCAATCGGCCCGAGCGGGCAATGCAGCGCGATCGCAACGTCATAAGCCTCTGCCATCGTCGCGATTTTCCGGCATTCGCTGATGCCGCCCGCGTGCGACGCATCAGGCTGCAAAATATCGACGTAACCTCCCGCGAGGATTTGTTTGAAATCCCACCGCGAGTAAAGACGCTCACCCAGCGCAATCGGCGTATTCGTCTGGTTGACGATGTCGCGCAACGCCTCGGCGTTTTCCGACAGCACGGGCTCTTCGATAAACAGCAGCTTGTAAGGATCGAGCTCCTTCGCGAGCACTTTGGCCATCGGCTTGTGAATGCGGCCATGGAAATCAACGCCAATGCCGACGTGCGGGCCCACCGCCTCACGTACCGCGGCCACGTTAGCAATCACACGCTCGACCTTGTCGTACGTATCGACGATCTGCACTTCTTCCGAGCCGTTCATCTTGAGCGCCTTGAAGCCCCGCTCGACGACGGCCCGCGCATTGTTCGCGACGTCGCTCGGGCGGTCGCCGCCGATCCACGAGTAGACCTTGATGCGATCACGCACTTGTCCACCCAACAGCGCATGAACAGGCACGCCATGGTGCTTGCCTTTGATGTCCCACAACGCTTGATCGATGCCGGCAATGGCGCTCATCGAAATCGGCCCGCCACGGTAAAAGCCAGCCCGGTACATGACTTGCCAGTGATCTTCGATGGCAAGCGGGTCTTTGCCGATCAGATAGTCGGCCAATTCCTGAACCGCCGTTTCAACCGTATGCGCGCGCCCTTCGACGACCGGTTCCCCCCATCCGATGATGCCGGCATCGGTCTCGATCTTCAAAAAGAGCCAGCGTGGCGGGACGACGAACGTTTCGAGCTTGGTGATTTTCATGGTGACCTCTCTCCTCCAGCAGCGATGCCTACCGCTCACGCGAGGAACATGCGGCAGCGCCGTATCAAAACGCTAATGGTACATCAATTTCACTGAAAGTACGATTAATAGTACTATTAAAAGCACCCCACGCAGACTAATCGGCTTGCGCTTTCCGCTGCTGTCGCGATAATCGCGATCGGGCGGGGCGTTTGGCGTCGTCGTCATTCGACCGACCATTGAAGGAGAACGATTATTCAGCGCGATTTGCATGGGCGCGTCGCCTATTTGCTGGCCACGGACATCTTGCGCGGCGACTACACGCCAGAATCCACGCTGCCGCGCGAAGCCGAATTGATGGAGCGCTTTCGCGTCAGCCGCACGGTCCTGCGCGAGGCACTGCGCACGCTCACCTCGAAAGGGCTCGTCGAATCGCGACCGAAGGTGGGCACGCGCGTGCGGCCGCGTCATGCGTGGAACCTGCTCGACGCGGACCTGCTCGACTGGTACTCGCAAGTTGCGCCGCCGTTGGCCTTCGCGTTGAAGCTCCAGGAAATGCGCGAGATGGTGGAGCCCTACGCGGCCGAACTGGCGGCCCGCACGCATACGGACGAGACGCTCGCCGCGCTCGCGCACGCGCACGCCGCGATGGTCACGGCGCGCAACGTCGATGAATGGGTACGCGCCGATCTGCGCTTTCATCTGGGCATTCTCGCCGCGTGCAGCAACGAGCTGCTGATGCCGCTCGGGCCCGTCATCGAACGTACCCTCGAGGCGCAATTGCTGCTCAATGCGAAACGCGCGGAGGTATTCAATGTGTCGCTTGCCGAGCACTCGGCCGTCTTTCACGCGATCCGCGCACGTCATCCGTTGGAGGCGCGCGCCGCGATGGCCGGCCTGCTCGGCATGACGCGCAAGCGAATCGAGCAATGACGCCAACGATCGCAATGGTGGGGCGCCCGCCCGCACTTATTGACTCATTGTTCGGAAAGCCAGTACATCCGGCTGATGGCGCGCTGCCGGGAACGCGCGTTGCTCGCATCGTAGGTGTGCCGGGACACCGGCAAACCGGGCGCTATGGCCCACAAGGAGGACATCATGCCACTGCGAAAAGGCTCGTCCCGCGAGGACATTTCGAAGAACGTCAAAACCGAAATGAAGCACGGCAAATCGCAAAAGCAGTCTGTGGCGATCGCGCTCAATCAGGCCCGCAAACACGGCGCCAAAATCCCCAAGAAGAACGAAAAGTAACCTGAAAAGCGGTGCGGGAGCCGTCTTCCCGCACCGCTGCCACCCGCCGCCTCTCACCCGCGGCGCACGCCGTACACGCGGCCCAACCCCCGCGACGCCCAGCCGCCCCGGTTGCACGCTACCGACGTTCGGCCTATAAACGCAACTGTTTGCCGATCGCCAATCGCTGTTTGCCCTCAGCGAACGATGCCGCGGCCGGCCCGCCATCACAACACCCACTCGACATGCATTTGGAGACACGCGCCAATGGATTACGTCATCGGTATTGATATCGGCACGCAAAGCACAAAGGCGGTACTCGCCGATGGCAACGGCGCAATCGTCGCGCAGCACGCAAGCAGCTACCGTCCCGATACGCCGAAACCGCTGTGGGCCGAGCAATGGCCGAGCGTGTGGTTCGATGCGGTGCGCGAGTGCATCGCAGCATGTACGCGGGAGGCGCGCGCCAACGGCATCGATGCGCGCGCGATCAAGGGGCTTGCCATCAGCAGTCTCTACGGCGGGTCCGGCGTTCCCGTCGATGAGCAAATGCGCCCGTTGCATCCCTGCCTCATCTGGATGGACCGCCGTGCCACTGAACAAGTCGAATGGGTGCGGCGCAATGTCGATGTCGAGCGGCTCGGGGCCATCACCGGCAACGGCGTCGACAGCTACTACGGCTTCACCAAAATGCTCTGGTTGCGCGATCACGCGCCCGAGGTCTGGGCGAAGACACGCTATTTCGTACCGCCGAACGCCTACGTCGCATTTCGCCTGACGGGCGAGCTGGCAGTCGACCACAGTTCCGCAGGGAACATCGGCGGCGTCTACGATGTCGCGCGTCGCACATGGTCCGACGAAACGCTCTCCATGCTCGGCATCGCGCGCGAGATGATGCCGCAGCGGCTCGTCGAATCGTCCGAGATCGTAGGTGGGCTGCTGGCGGAATGGGCCGATCCGCTTGGCCTCGAAACCGGCATGCCGGTCGTCGCGGGCGGCGTCGATGCGGCGATCGCGACGCTTGCGGCGGGCGTCACTCGGCCCGGTCAACATGTTGCGATGATCGGCACAAGCATGTGTTGGGGTTATATCAATCAAACCGTCGACGCACAGCACGGCTTGGTGAGTATGCCCTACGTGGTCAACGGGCGACGCGATTTGTATGTGTTCGGCGGCGCGAGTTGCGCGGGTGCCTGCGTGGCGTGGTATCGGGATCAATTCTGTCAGGCGGAAATCGAAGCGGCGCGCGGGCTCGCGCACGGCGACGCGCACCGGCTCCTGGAGACGTCCGCCGCGCAAATACCGGCCGGCTGCGAC
Organism: Trinickia sp. LjRoot230; assembly: GCF_964253315.1. Lineage (NCBI taxonomy): Bacteria > Pseudomonadati > Pseudomonadota > Betaproteobacteria > Burkholderiales > Burkholderiaceae > Trinickia > Trinickia sp. LjRoot230. The sequence goes on along the minus strand of NZ_CAXUQX020000001.1, from coordinate 3,655,472 downwards.
GGCGCACTCTTTTTGCCGTATCTGATGGGCGAACGCAGCCCGATCTGGGACCCGCAGGCAAGCGGCGCGTTCATCGGCCTGAATCTCACGCATACGCGCGCGCATCTGTACCGCGCCGTGCTCGAGGGCGTGGCGCTCGCGTTGCAGCACAACATCGAAGCGGGCCAGCGTGGCGCGAGCTCGCTCGACGAGCGGCTCATCGTCGTCGGCGGCGCGGCGCACTCGGACCTGTGGATGCAGATCATCGCCGACGTCACCGGATACCCGGTCTTTACGATCGAACAAGAGGTCGAGGCCGCCATCGGGGCCGCGCTGCTCGCGGCGCTTGGCGTGGGGCTCGTGAACGAAGACGTAGCCGCACGCGGTTGGGTGACGCTGCGCGAGCATGCTCGGCCGGAGCCGTCGCGCCGGGCCGTCTATGCGCGCCAGTTCGAAGTCTACAAGGGGCTTTATCCGGCGCTGCGTGAGTCGATGCATCAACTGCGAGCGGAGTAGACCACTTTGTAGAGATGATCGTAACAACTACTTGTCATGATCATATCGGCTGCGATAGGATGGCTGCGGCTAAGCGCCGAGCGTTGTGCTCGGTTCCGGCTTTGATTTCGGTTTCATTGTGCGGATGCACCATCCAGGCTCTTTTTCCATGTCCGAAGCTTCTTCTCATTCGGTGGTCGTGCTGCGGGGCGCTTCAGCGTCTACCGCGTCGCGCAATCCGGGCGTGCCGTTCGACGCCGCGTGGTTCGATACGCTGCGCGTCAATCCTTCGGCCGTCGAGCGCCGCACGGCGACGCTCGGCACGCGGCGCGCCGTGAAAAAGGACGCGCAGGCGGCGTGGCTGCTCAAGGCCGTGACCTGCATCGACCTCACGACGCTGAGCGGCGACGACACCGAGGGCCGCGTGCGGCGCTTGTGCGCCAAGGCGCGCCGCCCGGTGCGCGACGATATTCTCGAAGCGCTCGGGCTCGCCGGCGAGCGCATCGCGACGGGCGCGGTGTGCGTCTATCATCGGTTCGTCCCGGCAGCGGTGGATGCGCTTGCCGGTAGCGGCGTGCCTGTGGCCGCCGTGTCGACGGGCTTTCCGGCCGGCCTCAGTCCGCATCCGCTCAAGCTCGAAGAGATCGAGGCATCGGTTGCGGCGGGCGCCGCGGAGATCGACATCGTCGTCACGCGCGAGCACGTGCTCACCGGCAACTGGCGCGCGCTGTATGACGAGGTGGCTGACTTTCGCGCAGCCTGTGGCTCCGCGCATATGAAGGCGATCCTTGCCACGGGCGACATCCGCACGCTGTCGAACGTCGCGAAGGCGTCGATGGTCTGCATGATGGCGGGCGCTGACTTCATCAAGACGTCGACCGGCAAGGAGAGCGCGAACGCCACGCTCGACGTCTCGCTCGTCATGGTGCGCATGATTCGAGAATACGGCGAGCGCACGGGCGCCATGATCGGATTCAAGCCGGCAGGAGGCGTTTCGACGGCCAAGTCGGCGCTGGCCTATCAAATTCTGATGAAGGAAGAGCTTGGGCGCGCCTGGCTCGAACCCGCGCTGTTCCGGATTGGCGCGTCGAGCTTGCTTGCCGATATCGAGCGTCAGCTCGAGCACCACGTAAGCGGCCGTTATTCCGCTTTCAACCGTCACCCCACTGCCTGACCGAGCCGAGAAGCGATGAGCGTAGCCGAGTATTTTTCTTCCATGGAATACGGTCCCGCACCCGAGGACGATCAACCCGCGCGTGCCTGGCTCGCCGGGCATGATGCGTCGTTTACCCATTTCATCGGCGGCGCGTGGCATGCGCGTGCGGCCGGCGAGTCGTTCGATGTGATCGCGCCGGCTACCGGCGAGACGCTTGCCCGGGTAGCGCTTGGCGACACCGCCGATGTCGCGGCCGCAGTGGCCGCCGCGCGTGCCGCGCAGCCCGGCTGGTATGCGCTGGGTGGACCGGCGCGTGCGCGCCATCTGTACGCGCTGGCCAGGATGGTCCAGCGTCACAGCCGCCTGTTCGCCGTGCTCGAAGCGCTCGATAACGGCAAGCCGATTCGCGAGACGCGCGATATCGATGTCCCGCTCGTCGCGCGTCACTTTTTGTATCACGCGGGATGGGCGCAACTGCAGCAGAGCGAGTTCGCGCGATGGACGCCGATCGGCGTCATCGGCCAGATCGTGCCGTGGAATTTTCCGCTCTTGATGCTGGCTTGGAAAATCGCGCCGGCCATTGCGCTCGGCAACTGCGTCGTGCTCAAGCCCGCCGAATACACGCCGCTGACGGCGCTGCTGTTCGCCGAACTTGCGAAACAGGCGGGACTGCCCGACGGTGTGCTCAACGTCGTGACGGGTGACGGGCGCACGGGCGCCGCGCTCGTCGATCATCCCGATGTCGACAAAATCGCCTTTACCGGTTCGACCGAAGTCGGTCGCCTCATTCGCGCGGCCACCGCGGGTTCCGGCAAATCGCTCACGCTCGAACTCGGCGGCAAGTCGCCCTTCATCGTGTTCGATGATGCCGATCTCGACGGCGCCGTCGAGGGCGTGGTCGACGCGATCTGGTTCAACCAAGGGCAGGTTTGCTGCGCAGGCTCGCGGCTGCTCGTGCAAGAAGGCGTCGAGGCGCGCTTCATCGACAAGCTCAAGCGGCGCATGGCCACGCTGCGCGTGGGGCAGTCGCTTGATAAGGGCATCGATATGGGGGCCATCGTCGACGCCGTGCAGCTCGCGCGTATCGAGTCGCTCGTCGAGGCGGGCCGGCGTGAGGGCTGCGCCGTGTGGCAGCCGAGTGAAGTGGCGCTGCCGGCGCGCGGCCTCTTTTACCCGCCGACGCTCGTTACCGGCGTCGCGCCGGCCTCGACGCTCGCGCAAGAGGAAATCTTCGGCCCCGTGCTGGCGGCCATGAGCTTTCGCACGTCCGACGAAGCGGTCGCGCTCGCCAACAATTCTCGTTACGGGCTCGCGGCGAGTGTGTGGAGCGAGACGATTGGCCGCGCACTCGACATCGCGCCGCGTCTGGCCTGCGGTGTGGTCTGGATCAACGCGACGAACCTGTTCGATGCCGCGGTGGGCTTCGGCGGGTATCGCGAATCCGGCTATGGGCGCGAGGGCGGCAAAGAGGGCGTCTACGAATACTTGAAGCCGCCCGGCTGGGCCAAGCTGCCATTGCGTACCTCGGGTAACGCAGGCAATGCCGCCCGCGTCGATACGACGCCAACCAACAGCATCGATGGCGCTGATGCAATTGACCGTACCGCAAAGCTCTACATCGGCGGCAAGCAGGTGCGGCCGGACAGCGGCTACGTGCGTGCGGTCCACTCCCCTGACGGCACGTTCGTCGGCGAAGTGGGCGACGGCAACCGCAAGGACATTCGCGACGCGGTGACGGCCGCCCGGCAAGCGGAGAAGTGGTCGCAAATGAGCGCGCATGGCCGTGCCCAAGTGCTTTACTATCTCGCCGAAAACCTCGCAGCGCGCGCCGACGAGTTCGCGCGTCAACTGGCCCGTCGCACGCAGGTTGCGATGCAGGCGGCCACGCGCGAAGTCGATGCCGCCGTCGTGCGATTGTTCAGCTATGCCGGATGGGCCGACAAGTTCGACGGGGCGGTGCACGCACCGCCGCTGCGCGGCGTGGCGCTGGCGATGAACGAGCCGGTGGGCGTCATCGGCATCGCGTGCCCCGACGAGGCGTCGCTGCTCGCTTTCGTCTCGCTCGTGGCCCCGGCACTTGCACTCGGCAACCGCGTGGTGGTTTTGCCGAGCGTGTCGTGTCCGCTGACGGCGACCGACTTTTACCAGGTCGTCGAGACGTCCGACGTGCCGGCTGGCGCGCTCAACATCGTGACCGGCGCGCGCGCCGCGCTGTTGCCGGCGCTGGCCAAGCATGACGATGTCGATGCGCTCTGGTGCTTCGGCAACGCGGAAGATTCGGCGCTGGCCGAGCGAGAGTCGATTGGCAACCTTAAGCGAACCTTTGTCGATTACGGCCGGCAGTTCGACTGGTTCGACGCCGAAACCGAGGGTTTGCCGTTCTTGCGTCAGGCTGTGCAAGTCAAGAACATTTGGATACCGTATGGCGACTGACGCCGGCCGCATCGCCGATATGCGCTGAGCGGCAAGCCCCTGACAACGGAGGAGACAAAACATGCTGAAAAACCTTGATCCGCTTTTGAACGCCGATGTGCTGTACGCGCTGCGCGCGATGGGGCACGGCGATGAAGTCGTTGTTTGCGACGCGAATTTTCCGGCCGACGCCGTGGCGCGCGACACGACGCTCGGTCGGCTGTTGCGCATCGACGGTACGGATTCGGCGCGTGCCGTTCGCGCGATCTTGTCGGTGCTGCCGCTCGATACCTTTGTCGAAACGCCCGCGATGCGCATGGAAGTCGTCGGCGATCCGCAGGCGCTGCCGGCTGTGCAGCGCGAGGCGCAAATGGAAGTCGATGCCGCCGAAGGCCGCGCCGTGCCGTTCGGGCCGATCGAACGCCATGCTTTTTACGCACGTGCGCGCGGGGCCTATTGCGTGATTGCGACGGGCGAGCAGCGCGGCTATGGCTGTTTCGTTTTCAAAAAAGGCGTAATCCTGGCCCCGGACGTTCCCACGGAAGTCCTCGCGGGGGGCGCCCCGAAGGAGCGCTCCTAATGAGCGGGCGTGTCGTCATCCTTGGCATCTATGTGACGGACCTCGCATTCCGCGCTTCACGCATGCCGCTCATCGGTGAGACGATCGCCGGGTCCACGTTCGCGATGGGGCCGGGCGGCAAGGGCTCCAACCAGGCGGTTGCTGCCGCGCGCGCGGGCGGCGACGTGGTCTTCTGCACCCGCCTGGGCAACGACGCGTTCGGCGAGATCGCCCGCGCGACGTGGCAGGCCGAGGGCATTACCGCACGCGCCAGCACGCTCGACGGCGTCGCCACCGGCGCGGCCCACATTTTTGTGGAAGAGGGCACCGGGCATAACGCGATCATCGTCGCAGCCGGCGCTGCAGGCACCATGGACGCGAGCGATGCCGATGCCATCGAAGCCGACATCGCCGCCGCGCAAGTGTTCGTCACGCAACTCGAGCAGCCTGTCGCCGCTGCGCGCCGTGGGCTCGAAATCGCGCGCCGGCACGGCGTCACGACGGTGCTCAATCCCGCGCCGGCGCTTGCGCTCCCGGACGATATCTTCACGCTGTGCGACTACGTCACGCCGAACGAGACCGAAGCGGCTGCGCTCACCGGCATCGAGATTCGCACAGCCGACGACGCACGGCGAGCGGCCGACGTTCTGCTCGACAAAGGCGCGGGTGCTGTCATTGTCACGCTTGGCGAGGCCGGTGCACTGTTGCATTCGCGTACGCAGTCGGTTTGGGTGCCGGCGTTTCGTTGCGGGCCGGTGGTCGAGACGGCCGGCGCCGGCGACGGCTTCACGGGCGGGTTCGCCGCCGCTCTGGCACGCGGCGACGACCCGCTGCAAGCGCTGCGTTTCGGTTGCGCGCTCGCAGGCATTTCGGTGACGCGCCCGGGAACGGCTCCGTCGATGCCGTATCGCGCCGAGGTCGAGGACGTGCTCGCAGCAGCGGCATCAACGGCACCAACGGCGGCGACGCGCTGATCCTGCGCGCCCTGCGAAAAGAAGGAGTCGATCGCAACATGAAGCCATCGTTCAATCTGCATGCGTATTTCGCGGACCGGCAGCTCAATTTTCTGCTGAGTGTGAATGTGCTCGTCGTACTCGTTGCCGTCTGGTTTTCACGCGGCCAGTTCGTGGGCATCGACAACTTGCAGTCGATGGGCTCGCAGCTGCCCGAGATCGGCCTGCTGGCATTCGGCATCATGTTGTCGATGCTCTCGGGCAACGGTGGCATCGACCTATCGGGCGTCGGGCTCGCGAACCTGTCGGGCATGGTGGCGGCGCTGATCGTGCCGCGCTTCGTCAATGGCGACGAAGCACCGGTACTCTACACGTCGCTCTTTTGCGTGATCGTGGCCTGCATGGGGCTTGCGGGCGGTTTTCTGAACGGCATCGTGATTGCGCGCGTGCGGCTAACGCCGATTCTTTGTACGCTGGGCACGCAATTGGTCTTCACGGGTTTGGCCGTGGCGCTCAGCAACGGTGCGTCGGTGCACGTCGACTACATCGAGCCGCTTTCCGATATCGGCAACGGCACGTTCTTTCAAGTGCCCGTCTCGTTTTGCATCTTCCTCGCGGCCGCGCTGGTGCTCGGATGGCTGCTCAAGCGCACGCCGTTCGGCCTGCGTCTTTTTCTGATGGGCACCAATCAGCGCGCCGCGTTTTATGCAGGCGTGCCGAATGCGCGCATGCTTGTCGGCACTTACACGCTGTGCGGCTTGCTCGCGTCCCTTGCCGGCCTTGTCAGCGTGACGCACACGATGAGCGCGAAATGGGATTACGGCAATTCCTATCTGCTGATCGCGATTCTGATTGCGGTGATGGGCGGCGTGAACCCGGCAGGCGGCTACGGGCGTGTAATCTGTGTCTTCTTCGCGGCGACGGTGCTGCAGTTTCTGTCGAGCCTTTTCAATCTGATGAACGTGTCGCAGTTTTTTGGCGACTGCACGTGGGGTTTTCTGCTGCTGCTTTCGCTTGCCTTTGCGGGCGGCGAACGCGTGCGCGCGATCTTCGGCTTCGTGGCGCCCGGGGGCGCTAGGCCGAAGGGCACAATCAAAACCTGAGCGGTTTTTGAATAGAGCATCGAGTATCGGGTATCGAGCAATCGGCGGACACCATGGCCTCGGGCGTTCGCCGTGTAACAAGGGGCATCAAGCGAACAAGACAGGAGACATAAAGCATGAAACTGACTCGATTGAGCCTCGCGCTCACCGCTTGCGCACTCAGCGCAGGCATCGCTGTTACAGCGTATGCGGCGGCGAATGAAACGATTGTCACGGTCGTCAAGGTGACCGGCATCAGTTGGTTCAACCGCATGGACGAAGGCGTAAAAGATTTCGCGAAGCAAACCGGGGTGAACGCGTACCAGACGGGTCCCGGCCGCGCTGACGCAGCCCAGCAGGCGAAAATCATCGAGGACTTGATTGCGAAGAAGGTCAGTGCGTTGGCCGTGGTGCCTTACGATCCGCCGACGCTCGAGCCCGTGCTGAAAAAGGCGATGGACCGCGGCATCAAGGTCGTCACGCACGAGGCTGACAACGCGAAGAACACGATGGTCGATCTCGAAGCGTTCGACAATTCGGCATACGGCGCCGCGCTCAACGAGCGGCTGGCCAGTTGCATGAAGGACGAGGGCAAATGGGCGACGCTCGTCGGTTCGCTCGGCAGCCGCTCGCAGGTGCAATGGGCCGAAGGGGGCATTTCGAACGCGAAGGCGAAGTATCCGAAGATGGACCTCGTCGAGCACAATCTCGAAACCAACAACGATGGCACGCGTGCCTATGAGGTCGCGAAAGAAGTGCTGCGCAAGCATCCCGATCTGAAGGGCTTCCAAGGATCGTCTTCGCTCGACGTGCTCGGCATCGGCCGCGCGGTGGAAGAGGCCGGGCTGCAAGGCAAGATCTGCGTGTTCGGCACGGGCTTGCCGGGCGAAGCGGGCAAGTATCTCGAGAGCGGCGCGATCAACGGCATTGCATTTTGGGACCCGAAGCTCGCCGGCGAGGCGATGAACAAGATCGCGCAAATGTTGATCGATAACAAGACGGTGAAGACGGGCGACAACCTCGGCTTGCCGGGCTACGAGAACGTGACCGTCAGCAAGGGGCCGGGCAAGGGCATCATCGTGCGCGGCAAGGGCTGGGTCAGCGTCGACAAGTCGAACTACAAGCAGTACAACTTCTGATCGGTGAGCCAACCACGCGCGCCCGGCAGCAGCCAAGCATGAACAATGAAAAGCCGGGCGCGCATCTGCAGTTTTTTATTGCGAGCGGAACGTCACGATGAATCAGAATCGGGCCAGTGAGCCGTTGTTGCAGATTATCGACGTGCATAAACGTTTCACCGGCGTTTATGCACTGCGCGGCGTGACGCTTTCGTTTGCGCGCGGACAAATCTATCACTTGCTCGGCGAGAACGGCTGCGGCAAAAGCACGCTGATCAAAATCATCTCGGGTGCGCAGCCGCCCGACGAGGGCGAGCTCGTCATCGAAGGCGCGCGCTATGCGCAGCTTTCGCCGCTGCAAGCGCTTGCGGCGGGTATCGAAACCGTCTATCAGGACCTCTCGCTGCTGCCGAATATGAGCGTCGTCGAAAACGTCGCGTTGACGGCCGAGCTTGCCGAGCACGGCGGGCGGCTTGCCCGCACGCTCGATCGCCGCGCGTTGGCCGAGCGTGCCGCGCGCGCGCTCGCGGCAGTCGGCTTGGCCGGGGACGACGAATTCCTGTCGACGCTGATCGAACAACTGCCGCTCGCGACACGCCAACTCGTGGCGATCGCGCGGGCCATTGCGAGCGAGGCGAAGTTCGTCATCATGGACGAGCCCACGACGTCGCTCACGCAAAAGGAAGTCGCGAATCTGATCGACGTGCTCAGCGCATTGCGCGCGCAAGGCGTGACCGTGCTGTTCGTGAGCCACAAGCTCGACGAATGTTATGCGATCGGCGGCGAAGTCATCGTGCTGCGCGACGGGCAGAAAGTCGCGCAAGGGCCGATCGCCGACTATACGAAGGCGCAGTTGAGTGAGTTGATGACCGGGCGGCAACTGTCGCAGGAGCGTTATCGCGCGGTGTCCACGAACGAAGGCGTCGTACTGTCGGTGCGCGGTTTGACCCGGCGCGGGCAGTTTCAGGACATCTCGTTCTCGCTCAATCGCGGCGAAATTCTCGGTGTGACGGGGCTGCTCGATTCCGGCCGTAACGAATTGGCGCGCGCGCTTGCCGGCGTGAGTCCGGCCGATGCGGGCACGATCACGCTCGAGGGTGTCACGGTGACGCTCGCAACACCTGCGCACGCGAAGCAGCATCGGATCGGCTACGTGCCCGAAGATCGCTTGAGCGAAGGGTTGTTTCTCGACAAGTCGATTCGCGAGAACGTGATCACGGCGATGATCTCGAGCTTGCGCGACCGCTTCGGGCAGATCGACCGCAAGCGTTCCCGGGCGCTTGCCGAGCATACGGTGAAGGAGTTGCAGATCGCAACCCCCGACATCGACAAGCCGGTGCAGTCGCTCTCGGGCGGCAACCAGCAGCGCGTGCTGATCGGCCGCTGGCTCGCGATCGATCCGCACGTGTTGATCCTGCACGGCCCGACCGTCGGTGTCGATGTGGGATCGAAGGACATCATCTACCGCATCATGCAGCGGCTCTCGCAGCGCGGCATCGGTATCTTGCTGATCAGTGACGATCTGCCCGAGCTGCTGCAGAACTGCGATCGTATTCTGATGATGAAAAAAGGCCGTCTGGCAGGCGAGTATCGCGCCGACGGGCTGACCGAAGCTGCCTTGTATCGGGCGCTGCTGTCCGAAGCGGCATAGACCAAGACTTGAGCGCTGCCCACCATGAATCAAACGATGAGCACTCCTAACAAAATGGCTGTCGCGAGCGAGCGGCGCCCGATGAATTTGCGATCGAGACTCGCGCGCCATCCCGAGTGGTTCACAGCCGCGCTGATCGTGCTCACCTGTATCGTCGTGGCGATAATGAACCCGCGCTTTTTGCAGTGGGCGACAGTCTTCGACATGCTGCATTCGGCCACGACGACATCGTTATTCGCGCTCGGCACGCTCGTCGTGCTGGCCGCGGGCGGCATCGACGTCTCGTTCACTGCGATCGGCGCGCTGACGATGTACTCGATCACCAAGGCGGTATTTGCCTGGTGGCCCGACGCGCCGTTTGCGTTGATTCTGCTCACCGGGGCGGTAGGCGGTGTGTTGCTTGGGCTCATCAACGGCGTGCTCGTGTATCGCTTGAAAGCGCCGTCGCTGATCGTGACGATCGGTACGCAATATCTTTACCGCGGGCTGCTGCTGACGTTCGTCGGCACAACGTTCTTCATGAACATTCCGTACAGCATGGACCGCTTCGGCCGTATTCCGCTGATTGCCTATCGGACGGCCGATGGCCTGCATGCGGTGTTGCCGGTGTCGGTAATCGCGCTCGTTGCGGCTGCGCTCGTCACATGGTGGCTGCTGAACCGCACGATGATGGGCCGGGCCGTCTATGCGATGGGCGGCAGTCTTGCCATCGCCGAGCGGCTGGGCTACAACCTGCGCGCGGTGCATCTGTTCGTGTTCGGCTATACCGGGCTGCTTGCCGGGTTGGCGGGCATCTTGCACGTATCGAACAGCCGGATCGCGAACCCGTTCGATCTCGTGGGCTCGGAGCTCGACGTGATCGCCGCCGTGATTCTCGGCGGCGCGCGCATTACCGGCGGCAGCGGGACCGTCGTAGGCACGCTGCTGGGTGTCGTACTCGTGACGCTGATCAATAACGTGCTGATTCTCGTTGGCGTGCCGAGCACGTGGCAGAAGGTCATCATTGGTGCGTTCATTCTGATCGCCGGCACGCTGTTCGTCCTGCGTGGGCGCAACAACTAGCCACTACGCCTCGCGCTTGCGCAGCGTTTGACCTTGTTCGGTGATGATCGAATCGAAGTCGTCGAGCTGCGAAAACCGCACGGCTTTCACCATGCCGAACTTGCTCGAATCGGCGACGAGGTGCCGCTCGACGGCGCTGGCCATCGCGGCTTGCTTGAGCGCCACTTCATGAAAATTCCAGCAGGTGACGCCGCGTGCCGCGTCGATCCCGCCTGCCGATATGAACGCCTTGTTGATCCCCATGCGACGCAGCATCTCGAGGCTTTCATCGCCGGTGAACGAGTCCGACGACGGGACGTAGACGCCGCCTAGCAAGATCATTCGAACATTCGACATGTGCCGCAGGATTTCGGCGATGTTCAGCGAGTAGCACACCACCGTCACCTGCATCGTGGCCGGAATCAGTTTGGCGAGCGTGGTCAGCGTGGTGCCGCAGTCGATGAAGATCGTTTCGTGATCGGCGACAAGTTGCGCAGCGCGCGCCGAAGCTTGCGCCTTCGCTTGGGCGAAGTGGTCTTTTTCGGCGTCGAGCGAGTACCCGGCCGCGTTCGGAACCTGCACGGCGCTTACGATATAGCCGCCCAAATACGTGAAGCGATCGGGCTGCGCGGCGATATCGCGGCGCACCGTCATTTCGGAGACGCCGAGCAGCGCGGCCGCATCGCGCAGGCGCATGACGTTGTGCTTGGCGAGCGCGTCGGCCAACGAGCGCAAGCGTTCAGTCTTCAGCATGGAAACCCGGTCGAGGTCCGCCGCCTCGCCGCGCGCAAGCGGCGCCGAAACGGTGCGGCGTTATATTCGTATCGTAATCGTGCGCAGATTATAACAAGCGCGACCGCGTGTGCCGATGCCGAGGATGAGGTTTTTTTTAAAGGGCGTGGCCGCCCGGCAGGCTCGCCGGACGGCCGATGCGAGAGCTGATGTAGGAACTAGCGGGAAGGCTCAGGGCACCGCGACGACATCGGTTCTATTCGCCGTCGTTGTGTTTGTCTTCACAAAGAACGGCAGGAATGACGTTCCGCGCACGTCGAGGCCGTCGTAATCGCCGAGGAAGAACCCTTCGGCTACCGGCGCGAGCTTCAAGTCGAACGATCCGGCCAGATGCACCTCGTTGCCGAAGCTTGCGCCCCCATTCGTGGACGTCGTCTGCCAATAGTCGGTGGGCAGCGTCGTCGTATTGCCGGCAGCCAGATTGCGCAGGTCGTAATAGGTCACGGCGACGGTGCCCGCCGTGTTCACACGCACCATCGGGTTGAACGCGACGCGGCCGCTCGGCGTGTTGACGCGCGTCGGTGCGCTCCAGGTATTGCCGCCGTCGCTTGAACTCGATAGCGCGACTTCGTCGTATTGCCCGCCGTTAAACCGCGCGTCTTGCCAGACGACGTAAAGCCGACCCGTGGCCGGGTCGATTGCCGGCTCCGGAATGATGTCGCCGGTGCGTATCGGCTCGTTCGTGTTGGGGTCGACCACATCGACCGTGTTCAGATCGGCGATGATTTGCGGCTTGCTCCAGGTCGCGCCGTCGTCGGTCGATTTGATGAACGCCACGTGACTCTCGCTGGTGTTTGCAGGCGGCCGGATCAAATTGAAGAAGTCGTAGAGCGTGCCGTTGCGCGGATCGACGATGATCTGATTGCCGATGGTCTGCTGCTGCGACGGCACCTTCACGATCTCGGCAGGCGAACTCCAGGTCACACCGCCGTCGACAGTCTTCGAAAAGAGCGTTGGGCCGCGGTAGGCCCTCGCATGAAGGTTCGCGTAAGGATTGGCGTTAGGCAGCTCGAGCCGGTCCCATACCGCGTAGGCCACGCCGGCCTTCACGGGGTTGGCCGTCACGGACTCCTTATCGTTGAAGAACTGCAGCGACGGTTCGTTATCGGCAATCAGCACGCTCAGGTTGCCCCACGTTTGCCCACCGTCTTTCGATACGGCGGCCGCCACCGCATTATTGTTGTTCGACTGGTTGAACGAGATCGACACGGTGTAAGCGGTGCCGTCCGGCCCGATCGACACCCATGGGTCCGACGCGCGCTCGTAGCCGAGCCCGCCCGCGCAAGCTGTGAACGGCAAGTTCGTTTGCTTCCAGCTCTGACCGCCGTCGAACGAATAACCGGCGACCAGTCCGTGCGCGCCGCCGTTCGACCAGCGGTCCTGCTGCCATGCACCGATCACGTTCGACGGATTAGCGGGATTCACCGCTACCCACGGTTCGACTTCGGCGTTGACGTAATTAATCCCGGGCCCGCCGATCGTGCAAGATGCGAACGGACTGGGGCCCGAAACGACGACGGGCGCGGCGCTCGCGGCGGTACTGGCGAAAAGCAACGCCGCGGCCGAGGCGACAGCGAACGACGAACGAGGCTTGCAATTGAGTCGCATGGAAGACTCCTCCTCTCGATGCGGCTCGCAACAGCCAGCCAGCCGGTAGATACCCGGCGGCAAAAACGCCCGACGCGGCGAGCCCTGCACGCCGCTCGTCCGAATCCGGTCCCGACTCGTTGGGACAGTTCCACCAGCTCAGACGATCGTATCCCCGGCGTGCTTTCGCTTTTGCTTTCGCGTCATTATCGTTTTCGCTCGCCAAACACACTGCCGCTTCGACTGTCGCGGGGCCGCGGACGCTGGGAACCGCCAGCGCGTCGGACATCACTTAATGAACCCCCTTACTGCCACCAGCACGAACGAAATGCACTTTAGGTAACGTCAGCGAGGTGTGGATGAAATTATTTGTAACAGATTCGCGTTCCGTAGTCGGCCATTGGTTTCGGCCATCGGGACTGCGCTATTTTCACCAGACGTCCGCTAGCGAGCGCGACAGGGTCGATTCTCGGCTCGCTGCCAAGCGCCCACATGCCCGGCTTCGCGCCGATGGTTCGGCGCTTACACATTGCTTGCGCCCGGCGATTTGTTCGGGCGGCCGGTTCGATTGGATCGCGCGCCATCATGCGGCGTAACCATCGGCGTCATTGCGCTGCGGCATTCTCTCGTTCGCGGCGTCGATGAGCGCATGTGTTTGTCGACATAGCATCGGGCCATTCCACTTATGAGAGAGAAGCCGATGTTTGTCCCTTTAACCACGTCTCTCGTCTCGACGGCGCGTGCAAACTCCGAACAAAGGCTCGGGCGGCTAGCAGCCGATGCCAGGGCAGCCGGAGCGCGCACGCCAGGCGCTCTTTTAAGCGCACTTCCCGAGAGAAGCGCGCGGCGTCGCGCAGATCCATCGGCGCTTTCCGATCGACCGGACCCGGCGTCTGGCACGCATGGACGTATCAAGGTCGTTTCGGCGTGGCCGGCCGGCAAGGTCGGTGACGGCAGTCAGAGCACCGCGATCGCCGACGCGGCAAAACGAGCCCTGACTCAAGCAAGACTGGCCGACCCGGAAAAAATCGAAATTGAAAAGTTGGAAATCGAGGGCGAATCGTCAGCGGACAAAATCAAGCAGTTGGAGGCGGCGTGCCGGACATGGCTCGAGCGGTTGCGCGACGGGGCATACGAGCGAGTCGTATTCGTACTGTCTGGGTCGGGCGACGGTTTGGCGCCTGCGCTTGGCAACATGCCGAGCGAGCCCGGCTTCACGACCGTATTCAGCGGCCATCAATTATCCACTGACCTTGGCACTGCGCAGCGGCTGCCGGCGCTCACGGCGCTCCCCGAATCGGGGGTGACCGCAGCCGAGCAACGTGCGCTCGGTCGCAAGACGAAACTTGTGTTGGTGTCCGGCGTCGCTCATAGCCTCACCGACGATGAAATCGCACGCCATGTTACGGAGTATCAGGCGCGTGGATACAAGCCGCTCCCGAAGATCGATGCCGACACGGTGGCCGTGATACTCGGCGGCGATGCGCCCGACGAAGTTGGGCGCAACCAGTTTTTCTCGGAATCCGATGCGCGCCGCCTGGCGCGATCCATCGCGGCATTCGAATGCACCGGACGCCGCTCGTGCCTGTTCGTTGTCACGAATGGCCCGAGAACCGGGAAGTTCGATCAACACGGTGTGGAGCGTTCGCCCAATCCGCATCGCACCGGAGAAGTCGATAGCGTGACGCAGGCTTTCGTCGACGAGCTCGGCCAAGAACAGGGCGCCAAGGTCGAGCTCTTCGATTTCCAGTTCGGCCGCCTTCCGAGCGCCTACGCGCCGATGATCAACGCGTTCAGAACAGCGGGCCCGAATGCGGGGCACGTGCACGTGCCGGGCGAATCGATGTCGATGGTCACCGAGGTGACCTCTGTGCTGCCGCGATTCGCTGTCATCGACGAAGTAAGTTCGATGAGCACGGCGCACCGTCGACACGTCAGCGCGGTTGTCGACACCACGGGCGTGCCGTTGCTCAGGATGGACGGCAGTGTGTTGCGCAGCCCGCTTTCGGCGACTGCGACCCAACCTCAGGTTCCCGCCGCCGAGCAGGTCGCCGATGCGCTCGTCGCGCATCTGATCGAGCAAGCGCGGGAGGCGCGTTAGCGGGCCGCGCGGGTTCTCGATTTCTCCCGCTTCACGCGGGCGTCACTTCGGCAATGCCGGAATCATCCATGTCAGCACATGTTGCTGCAGGAACACGAGCACGCCGAGCAACAGCGTGAGGAACACGCTGTGCCAGAACGTGCGCGCGAAGACTACGCCTTCCTGCCCCTTGAGATCGGTCGTCGACACACCTGTCGCGATGTTTTGCGGCGAAATCATTTTGCCCATGACACCGCCCGACGAGTTCGTTGCCGCCATCAGCACCGGATCGAGGCCGAGTTGACGGGCGGCGACGACCTGCAGGTTGCCAAAGAGCGCGTTGCCTGATGTATCGCTGCCCGACAGGAATACGGCGATCCAACCGAGCGTGGCCGAGACCAGCGGGAACAACACGCCCGTCGATGCGACGCCCGTGCCGAGCGTGTAGCTGATACCGGAATAATTGAGCAAGTAGGCGAGGCCGACGATCATCATCACCGTCGCGATGGCGATGCGTGTTTGACGCCACGTATCGACGATGCAGGCGAAGAACGCGCCGATGGAAAGCCGCGTCCAGATGGCGGTCACGACGGCTGACAGCAGGATCGCGGTACCGGTGCCGAGCGGCTGAAAGTCCCAGATCGCGGCATACGGCTTGTGATAAAGCGTCATATAAACCGCGTTATGCAGGCCGGGCCATTTGATCTTGACGTCACCGGTCATGGCGATGTTCGCGTGCACCCAGAAGATGACGACGACCGACACGACGAGCCACGGCATCCAGCCGCCCCAGCCCACCTTGCCTTGACCCGACAGCGCAGCGTTCGCACCGGTGCGCGTAATGGCGAACTGCGGATCGGGCGCGGGTTTCCAGACCTTCAGAAAGGCAATCGTCACGGCCAGCGACGACAATGACGAGAACACATCGGTGAGTTGGTAGCCGAGATAGTTGGACGTGACGAACTGTGCGATGGCGAAGCTGCCGCCGGAAACCAGCAGGGCGGGCCACAGCTTGCCGATCGAACGCCAGCCGCCATACATGCCGACGACATAAAACGGCAGCAATAACGCGAAGAACGGCAACTGCCGCCCGACCATCGCGCCGAGTGTCTCCGGGTGCAATCCCGTGACGGCGCCGAGCACGGTAATGGGCACGCCGAGCGCGCCGAATGCCACGGGGGCCGTATTGAAGATCAGCGTGAATGTGAGTGCTTCGATCGCTGGAAAGCCAAGCGCGATCAGAAGCGCGCTCGTGATAGCAACGGGGGTGCCGAAGCCCGAGATGCCTTCGAGCAGGCAGCCGAATGAGAACGCGACGACCAGCAGCACGAGCCGCCGATCGTCGGGCAGATGATCCAGCATCCATTGTCGGAACTGATCGAAGCGGCCCGATTTGAGCGCGATGTTATAGAGCAGCAGCGCGTTGAAGACGATCCACATGACCGGGAACACGGCGAGCGCCATGCCGGCGCCGACTGCGTCGAAGGCCAGCGGTGCCGGCATGCCCCATACGCCGATGGCAATGGCGATGCCCGCGAGGAGCCCGGCGAGCGAGGCTTGCCACGCGGGGCGTCGCAAGATGCCGAGCATGACGAGCGCGACGGCGATAGGCACGACGGCAACCAGGAAGGACAGCAAGAGCGAATTTCCGACCGGCGTCAGCGGCTGGGCGAACACGGTTCCAGACGGTAGGGCCATGCTTGGATTCATTTTTTTTTGTCTCCTCAGTGGGCTTTTACTTTTTTAAAACGAACGTTTGTCTGCTAGGTTGAACGCTGTGCCTCCTTGAACTCGAGCCGGAAGCGGTGCAACAGCGGCTCGGTATACCCATTTGGCTGCTCGCGGCCGTTAAACGCCAGCGCGCATGCAGCACGAAATGCAAACGACGCTGAATAGTCCGGCGCCATCGGGCGATAGTTCGGATCGCCCGCATTTTGTTGATCGACCACGACGGCCATACGCCGGAACGTCTCGTCGACGAACGCTTGTGTGAGCACACGGTGATGAAGCCAATTCGCGATGTGCTGGCTCGAGATACGCAGCGTCGCGCGGTCTTCCATCAGACCGACGTTGTGAATATCGGGCACCTTCGAGCAGCCCACACCTTGGTCGATCCAGCGCACCACATAACCGAGAATGCCTTGCGCGTTATTTTCGACTTCATTACGAATGTCGTCATTGGACCAGCGGGCTTTATCTTCCGCGCTGACGACCGGCACCGTCAACAGCCCGCCGAGCAGTGCGTCGCGTTCGCTCGCGTAGTCGACGTCTTGCTCGAGCGATTGCTGAACGGCTTGCACATCGACTTCATGATAGTGCAACGCATGCAGCGTCGCGGCACTGGGCGAGGGCACCCAGGCGGTGTTGGCACCAGCGCGCAATTGTGCGGCTTTTTGCTCGAGCATCGCATGCATCAGATCGGGCATCGCCCACATGCCTTTGCCGATCTGTGCCCGGCCGCGCAGCCCGCACGCAATACCGACCAGCACGTTGTGCCGCTCGTAGGCACTGATCCACGCCGAGTGCTTCATATCGCCTTTGCGCAGCATCGGGCCGGCTTCCATCGACGAATGGATCTCGTCGCCGGTGCGGTCGAGAAAGCCCGTGTTGATGAACGCCACGCGGCCGCGCGCCGCCGCGATGCAGGCCGCAAGGTTCATGCTGGTGCGGCGTTCCTCGTCCATGATGCCCATCTTGATCGTGTGACGTGGCAAGGCAAAGAGATCCTCCACGCGCTCGAAGAGCGTATTGGCGAACGCAACTTCGGCGGGCCCATGCATCTTTGGCTTGACGATGTAGATCGAGCCCGTGCGCGAGTTCAATTTGCGATTGCGGTCGTGCAGCGCGCACAGCGTCGTTACCACCGCGTCGAGTATGCCTTCGGGAATCTCGTTTCCGTCGCGATCGAGCACCGCACTGTTCGTCATCAGATGGCCGACATTGCGCACGAACAGCAGCGAGCGGCCGTGCAGCGTCAGCGTTGCGCCGTCGGGCGCGCGATAGCGGCGATCGTCGTTCAGACGGCGTACGAAGGTCGAGCCGCCCTTTGCGACGGTTTCGGTCAACGTGCCTTGCATCAGGCCCAGCCAGTTGCGATACAGCAGGACCTTGTCTTCGGCGTCGACGGCAGCGACCGAGTCTTCGCAGTCGATGATCGTCGTGACGGCCGCTTCGAGCAGTACGTCTTTTACGTGGGCGACATCGGTGCGGCCGATAGGCGCATTCGCGTCGATCTGAATTTCGATATGCAGCCCGTTGTGCTTGATCAGGATGGCCGCGGGTGCGTCGGGCTCGCCTTGGAAGCCGGCGAATTGCGCCGGCGCGGCCAGTCCGGTTTCGCCGTTCGCCGTCTCGACACGCAATTGACCGCCGTGCACTGCGTAGCGTGTCGCGTCGCGGTGCGAGCCGCTCGCGAGCGGCGCCACGTGATCGAGGAACGCTCGCGCGTAATCGATCACGCGCGCGCCGCGCACCGGGTCATAGCCGCCGCCGGGTGAGGCGCCGTCGGCGTTGCCTGCGCTTTTGCCTGCGCCGTCTTCGTCGACGGGCAGCGCGTCGGTGCCGTAAAGCGCGTCATAGAGGCTGCCCCAGCGCGCATTGGCGGCGTTGAGCGCATAACGGGCATTGGACAGCGGCACGACGAGTTGCGGGCCCGCTTGTTCGGATATTTCCTGATCGACGTCGCGCGTTGTGATTTGAAAGCGAGCGGGCGGCGGCACCAGGTAGCCGATTTGCTCGAGAAACGCGCGATAAGCGGCGAGATCGCGCACTGGGCCCGGGTGCGCGCGATGCCATTCGTCAAGCGCGGCTTGCAGCCGATCGCGCTCGGCCAGCAACGCCCGGTTTTGGGGGGCCAGGTCGTGCACGAGTGCGGAAAAGCCATGCCAGAAGGTCGCTGCATCGATGCCGGTGCCGGGCATCGCTTCGTCTTCGATGAAACGGCTAAGCGCTGCGGCAACGCGCAGCCCGTGGTGGTCGGTCAGATTATTCATGATGGGTTGGCGGCGATTCGCTTTTCGTTGAGGGGGGCTCAGGTGGCTTTCGTGGCGCTCATGACGCGGACGCGACGCGTGCGGCGCCGGCTTTGGCGACGAGCGCATCCTGCTCGGATTTCACGCCCGATACGCCGAGCGCGCCCACACACTGGCCGTTGGCGACAACGGGCACACCGCCTTCGAGCGTAGCGGTGAGCGGCGCGCTGAGAAACGCGACGCGTCCGCCGTTGATCATATCCTCATAAGCTTTCGATTCGCGCCGCCCGAGTGCCGCGGTGCGCGCTTTTTCGATCGCGAGATAGGCGCTGCCGGGCGATGCGCCGTCAAGCCGGACAAAGCCGAGCGGATGGCCGCCGTCGTCAACAAGCGCAATGCTGACCGCCCAGCCGTGGCGTTGAGCCTCATTGCGCGCGGCAGCGAGGATGTCGTCGATTTCGGCCAGGCCGAGTACCGGTTTCATGTTCATGATCGTTTTCTCTCTGTCTGTATGGTTGGTGCCAAACGGGCGAAGAACACACCGTGTGTGGACAATGTATCGCGATTAGGGCCGACAAGAGGACAACGCGTGAGTACGACGATCTGCGCGCAGAAAATGCGCCAGCTTCAAATCGAGTGCAGGGCGACAAGAAGCCGAGCGGCATTGCGGCTCGTATGCCCCAGTTCGTACAGAAGAAGGGCCTTGAGATTTTCGGCTCAGGATCGATGGGCCACCCATGCCCGCATTGCTTTATAGAGCAATGCCACCGAGGATGGGTCAATTCGTTTCTGATAAGACGCCGCCTTCATCGAGCGACTTTTATATGCACGCAGGTGTCAAACCCGACGAACAAAGGCCGCTTCCACCGTTTCCGGCTTCAGCGGCCTGAACCACTTGCACAATCCAACTTGCAACTACGACTACACCCCTGTTGCCGGCGGCTGCGGGCGTGCATGGCGATCGCCCTAGCCGCTCTCTGTCCGACGACTTATGACTCATGCATACTGCCAACTTCGCAAAACTACTTCGTACTACTAACGACTTGTAACTGGTATCCACTGCGTACTGCATGCTGCTTACTGCGACCTGCATGAAACGTGCTGCGCGCTGCGTACTGCGACTGCGACTGCGTCAAGTCAAACAACTGCTTGCTTCGAGTACAACTCACCAGCCTTCAGGTACTGTCAAAACGGCCACACGAGGGGAGCGTGTGGATGGAGCCAATGTCTCGCTCCATGGAAATCAGTGTAGAGCAGGGAGTGCGAAATCAATTGGCCGAAACGCGTGCAAATTTGCGGCCAATTCGAGCAATCGAAATGATCAAGCTACGCGCACGCAGGTGTTTGTCGACGTAAGAGAGAAAAGGAACCTGCCATGCCGCGCTTTGCCGCTAACCTGACCACGATGTATAACGAGTACGCGTTTATCGAACGGTTCGCCCCGGCGGCGAAGGACGGCTTCGAGGCGGTCGAATGCCTGTTTCCCTACGAATTCGCGCGCGGTGTCGATTTGGCGCTCGAGTATGCGGCCGTGCTGGGCAACCGGAACGTGCACGTGATGGCAGGGCTCGTAGCGCCAAGCGAGAACCGCGCGCGCCATCGCGATGTCTATTTGCGCAACCTGGCGTATGCAGCGCAAGCGGCGCGTTCGGCCGGCGTCACGATTGTCATCGAGCCCATCAATACGCGCGACATGTCCGGCTATTTCCTGAACCGCCAGGACGACGCGCAGGCGATTTGCCGCGAACTCGGCGCGCCAAACCTGAAGGTGCAGTTCGACTGCTATCACTGCCAGATCGTCGAGGGCGATGTGGCGACCGAGCTCGCGCGCGATATCGCCGGCATTGGCCACATTCAGATCGCGGGCGTGCCCGAGCGGCATGAGCCGCATCTCGACGAGCTCAACTATCCCTACCTCTTTGCACTCGTCGACAAGCTGAGCTACGACGGTTGGGTCGGCTGCGAGTACCGGCCGCATGGTGCCACCTCGGCCGGGCTCGGATGGTTTGCGCCTTACACATCGCGCAACAAGTAAGGAGTAACGAATGGAAAAAGTACTGTTTTGACCTGCATCAATATCGATATCTGCGCAGCCAAATAAAAATAGGGCAGGGTAAATTCACCTATACCCAATCCTACGCAACCGTTTGCGGGCTTTTTATCGACGCTATTCGTCGGGGTTATCCAGCACTTCAGAATTTATTAATTCCAGCCGATATTGCCTGTAGTCACGAAGGAATTGCACACATGGGATTGCCTGTACTTGTGGTGGACGACTCGACCCTCGCCCGCCGGCTGCTGATCAACGCGTTGCCCGAGGAATGGGATGTGGACGTCTCCCAAGCCACCAACGGCGCGGATGCGCTCAACGCTTACCGCGCGGGGCGGGCATCGGTGATGTTTCTTGATCTGACGATGCCCGGCATGACCGGCTTCGATGTGCTCGAAGCCGTTCGCGCCGAAGGGCTCGATAGTTTCATTATTGTCGTTTCGGCCGATATTCAACCCGAAGCGCAAAAGCGCGTGAAAGAGCTCGGTGCCGTTGCATTCATTGCAAAGCCGGTGACGCACGAAAAGTTGTTGCCCGTTCTGAAAGAGTACGGACTGTATGAATGAGATTCTAAGCGAGGATCGGCGCGACGCGCTGCAGGAAATCGCGAACATCGGAATGGGGCAGGCCGGCGCGCGCCTGGCGTCTCTGCTCGGCCGGTTCATCCATCTGTCTGTGCCTCGCATCAGGATGGTCGACACCGAGTCATTGCCTTCAGCCGTGCGCGACATGCTCGACTTTACCGAGCCGGTGACGGCGTTACGGCAGAGTTTCCGGTGCGATGTCGCGGGCGAGGCCATCTCTCTGTTCGACAGCCGCAGCGCGGCGCATATGAAGTTCGTCTTTCGTTCCGACGAAGCCGAGCCCGCGCCGAGCGGCGACGACGGCGAGGCGGGTGATGCGAACGATATCGAAGCGCTGTCGGACGTCGCGAACCTGGTAGCCGGCGCATGCTTGACGGGCCTGTTCGAACAGATCGGGCAAGTGCCGACCTTCACGCCGCCGCGCGTGATGGGCGTGCATCTCGATCTCGGGGATGTGCTTCATCCCTCGAAGCTGCCATGGGACCGAGCCCTATTGCTTGAAGTCACCCTGCAGACCGAAGACGGTGTCTTCGGTTCGCATTTGTTGACGCTGATGACGGCGAGCGCCGTCGAAGCGCTCGTCGCAGCGCTCGACGGCTTCCTCGCGAACCTTTGATGTTTGTGGGGCAGTAGATGGAAACGCCGAGTACCGCCCGCTTGAGCGAGCTTGCGCTGGAACGCGTGCAGCTCGGCATCTTTGCGGTCGACAAGAATTACCGCATCGTGCTTTGGAATCGCTTCATGTCCGAGCACAGCGGGCTGGCCGCGGATGCGGTATGCGGACAAAGCGTCTTCGAATGCTTTCCTGATCTTCCCCACGCGTGGCTCAAGCGCAAGTTCGATACCGTTTTTCTGCTGCATAGCGGGTCGTTCTCGTCGTGGCAGCACCGTCCCTGGCTGCTGCCTTTCGAGCACGATTGCCCGATCACCGGATCGTTCGATCACATGCGGCAAGACTGCGCGTTCATGCCGCTGATCGAGAACGGCGAGGTCGTCGCGGTATGTGTAACGATTGCGGACGTCACCGAGCTGGCCGCTGCATGGCAAGAAAAGGAGCGGGCGCTCGACGCATTACGTGATTCATCACATCGTGATGCATTGACCGGCCTCTTCAACCGGCGCTATATCACGCAGCGGCTCGCGACCGAATACGGCGCGTGGTTGCAGCGTGGCGAACCGTTTTCGGTCCTGCTGCTGGATATCGACCACTTCAAGCACGTCAACGATACGCACGGTCATCCGGTGGGCGATGCGGTGTTGCAGAACGTGGCGAAAACCGTCGCTTCGCAACTGCGTGCAGCCGACATGCTCGGCCGCTTCGGCGGCGAGGAATTTATCGTGATTCTGCCCGGTTGCCCGATGTCGGGCGCACGTACCGTTGGCGAGAAAATTCGGCTGGCCGTCGAAAACGATTCGCTGATATTGCCGAACGCGACGCTGCGCATCACGGTGAGTGTGGGCGGTGCGACCATCTTTGAAGGGGTCGATGACGCCGATTGGTTGGTCGGCGAAGCCGATCATGCGCTTTACGACGCCAAGCGAAGTGGCCGCAACCGGGTGTGCATCACAGCCGTCCACGCGTGATTCGATTCGCTCGCGTTGTTGCCGTCGAAATGTCTGGCCAGTATTTCGCACCCGGCCTCGCTGCTTCGCGAGGCCGCGCATCGGCATGGGGCATGCTGCGTTAGCATCGGAAGATCTCAATCCTTGTTGCTATTGCCTCGAATATGGATGCTGTGAACCGGTGTCCGAGCGGCGAGCCGCCAGCCGAACAACCTCCTGTCGCGAGTCACGAGCGGTCTGCGTCGCGGGATTCGCGCCCCTCACGTCAATCGCAGGCGGGGCCACTTTCCGCGTTCGCGCGCAACGGACTTGACCCGCTTCGACCGAGCGCGGGCTCGCTCGAGCGGCGCGCTGTATTCAATTACGCGCCGGGAGAAATGCCGTGGGTCATCACCAAGCGCGGGAGCATGGCGTTGCCGTCGACGTACGCCTCATTCGCCTCGATTACCTACCCACCGCTCGAACCGACCGGCCGCAAGACCACGACCCCTCACGACTGGGCGACGTGGTTTCCGCCTCAGGGCGCTCGCGGAACGCAGTACTTGATGGATCTGTTCAATTACAAGGGCCCGGGCTTCCAGCACGACGACCGCCATTTCGCTGGCGTCGGGCGCGGGCTCGGTGCGAATGTCAGAGCGTACAACGATGAGCACGGCGCGCTGCCGGGACGACTCGCAAGCTTGAGCGACGATTTTTATTGCGCAGTGGGCTTTCGACATGACGCGCATCGCTTTCGCGACATCGCGACGCCGCCCTTTGTGCCTGCTACGTTGAACGACTACGAGCATCTGGCGCGAAGCGCGTATTTCGACGCATTCGAGTACGCGGTGGCAAAAGTATTGACCGCGGCCACTGCGCATCACCCGCTCGAGCGCGAGGGCGCCAAATGGCACGAAATGCTCGCCGAAGCCGTAGCCGAAGGACAGATCAAGCGCGACGAGGCCGCGGCAATCGTCATGCTGTGCAAAATGATGGCCGTCGTCGATCAAGCCGAAATCGTGTGCACGGCGCGCTCTTTTCTCGAGCGTTACATTCGTACCTCGCTGCTTTCCGCCGAACATGCGGAGCGCGACCGGACACCGCTCGCAGACATCGCGCCCGCTCGATCGGCCGACATGGTCGCGCCGGATTTCTATCTATCGATCGGCAATGCAGACTGGCATGCGCCATGGCTCGCACAAACGCAGTGGCTGCGCGAGCAAGGCGCGATAGATGACACTGAGTGGCCGCTCCCGAAAATCGGCGCGATTTTCGATCGCTATCCGACGCAAGGGCCCGGTCATCGCGCGATGATGGCTGGCGGCAACGCCGCTTATGAAGCGTTCGAAGCCAACAATGGCTTGACTCACCTAGCACTGGTCGAGATCGGCGCGCGTGCGGCCAGCGTGAACCTGATGGAACGCGGCAGGGCTCGGCTCGCGGACTCTGCATTAGGAGAACACGACCGTGCCGGCTTGGCGTTGTTGATCGGCGCAATGGAGCGCGGGCTTGCTGACCCGCTGACACAAGCTCACCGGCGCATGCAGGTGTCGATGGCGGCAATGATAGGCGATGAGGCGATCATGCCGATCGACTACGAAGACGACATCGCATCCCGAGCCGCCGAGGCGGCGAAGGCTAAAGCGGCGAAGCCTTGATGATGCCGGATGCTCGCACGAAATTGCCGGCGCCGAGATGATGGATCGTGTGGAGAGCGGTATTCGAGTCGTCGAACTGCCAATGCCCCTCGTTGAAGACGCGCGCATCGGCTGCGGCGCGTACGACTTCGCCGAAGCAGGTGTCGTAGGCGTCTTCGGAGTGCGGCTCGCGAATCAGCTTGCACTCCATCCATGCCACGCATGGCGCTTCGATCAGCGGCACACCGAGTGCATCACCGGCGACGGATACGATGCCGTATCGCGCGAATTTGTCGATGACTTTGCCGCTGCAATTGCCGAGGGCATAGGCGAGGTCGAGCGACGCCGCGCATGGAATGCACACACCGAAGACGCCGCTCGCGGTCATCAGTTCGCGGGTCAGCGTGTGTTTGTCGATGACGATGGCGATACGCGGCGGTGTGAACTCTACCGGCATCGACCACGCCGCGGCCATGATGTTGCGCCGCGTGCCGTCTGTGCTCGTCACGAGCACGGTGGGGCCGTGGTTGATGAGGCGGCTGGCATGGTCGAGCGCGACGGGGCGAAAGTGGGTCATTGCGATTGCTTAGGATTGCTTAGGATCGTTTCAATCGGCGCGCCGTTTTGAACTCGATACGAAGCGGGTTTTTGATAACGGCGACTCGTAGTAATCCTCATCCAGAAATTTTAAAAGTTTTCGCAAAGCGGGCTTATCCGTCGGCAATACGATGCGATCTTCGTCGTCGATGTCGATTCGCACGCCGAACTGCTGAGCAGCCTGCGCGATTTGCCCGCTGGTGTGCGCCTCGAGAATGCCGGAGTGCGCGATGAACGCAATCTTTTTGCGGATGAGCGGCCCCGCCGATGCCACGAAGTCCTGCACATTCCCAACCGCGATCTTGTCGTGCATCGCAAACGCCTCGATCTCCGCATTGGTTGCCTCTCGATAATGTTCGGAAAGGTCGAAGACGCGGCGCAGGAAATGAAAGCTTTTGAATTTCAACGTCCCGTTTTCGAGAATCGCCAAAAGCTGATTATCGAGC
The DNA here is from genome assembly GCF_964253315.1 of Trinickia sp. LjRoot230. NCBI lineage: Bacteria > Pseudomonadati > Pseudomonadota > Betaproteobacteria > Burkholderiales > Burkholderiaceae > Trinickia > Trinickia sp. LjRoot230. Next base: position 3,629,740 of record NZ_CAXUQX020000001.1, on the reverse strand, counting down.
GTCACGCCATCGTCCCGGATGCGTTGGAACGTATCGCCGGAAAACAGTATCGAGAGCGTCTTTCTCGAGATAAGCCGGCGTTTCTCGAACCTTTGAATCAGCGCCGCGTGCCGGCCTTCGTGCTGGTGGCCGAAGAACAGTGCCTTGACGTCTTCGAGGGCGTGTCGATCGGGATCGAACCATCGCACCTGCATCGGGCGTTCGATTGCATCCATGATGCCGTCGACATCGCGAAAGTCGCGGATTTCGAGCGCCTCATCCTCCTCCGGCACATATTCGCCGTTGAATTCGAGCGTGACTTCGATGCCTGCTTCGAAGGCTCGTAGTTGGTCCGCAAAGGCGGCGGCAATTTCTTGCTGCAATTCGGCCGTCAACGGCAAATGCAGGATTTGAACGTCACGGCCGCGCGAGAGGGCGAACAGGTTCATCGGTCGCTGCCTTGTTTTTCCCTGCTTGCCTCAAGGAGGCCGAATTCGCTCAGTTGAACGACCTGGCCGATCGTCAACACGTTATTGATACGTCGTCTCGTGATCATCAGATAAGTCACGCCGCCGCCGGTATCCACTTCGTAAAAGTGAAATCCAAGCACACCGAGCACCGGATTGACCTGCATGCTTTGCGTGCCCCATAGAACGAATAGCAGCATGGCCGCCGCAAAAAGCCACGCGGTCAGATCGGGCGAAGACGCTTGCCCATGAAAGATCATTGGAAGCGCATAAGCGACAAAAAATCCGATGACCTCTTTATCGGCACTCTTGGCTTTGACGATGTCGATCTGCAGGGTTTCAAGGCGTGCGCTCGCGACACCGATGATCGTTCGCGCGAGCAGCCCCAGGCCCAGGCAGAGCGAGAAAGCGAGCACTGCCCATTCGTAGTTCCGCGACCGGGCGAATTGAAAGGCCAGCGACACCGACAACGGAGCGATGGCGGTCAGTGCGAGCAAAACGCGGACGAGCCGGCTGAGCATGGCGTTATCGCAAGTTAAGCGGACCGGTCGAGCGTAGCTTGGTGCGCGGCGCTTGTCTCGTTTTGGACAGTGCGTGCGTTTGCCGCGTTCCGTAGCCGTGCAAAAGGGGCCAAGTAGCGGCTACGGAACGCAGCGGCGCGCGTTCGACGTTCGTTGCTATGTTGTTTGGTACACGGACCGACAGCACGGTCCGTTTGCCTCATCGGGAGAGTGCGCATGAACGAACAGGGCATCAGCGAAAGTTGGTTCGACGAGCATCACACGATACCGCGGCGCGATTTTTCCGGCGAATTCGGCCTCCTGCGTGCAGCGGGCACGGGGGAGGCGCTTGCCGCAGGCTACCTCATTGCGGCTATGCAAAACGCTTGCCTGCGCGAGATGCAGCATCAGATCGACGATGCATGCGAAACAGTGATCGGCACATCTATCGATGTTCGTCGTCATGCATCGTTGCCCGTCGGCGTGCCGCTGCGCATGACGGGTTGGGTCGTGCGCATCGGCGAGCGCAAAGCGACGTTCGAGGTGCGTGTCATGGATCACGAACGCACGTTATGTGACGGTCAGATGACGTTTGAAATCAGGGCGCGTCCGCCCGTTGATATGCCGCGTGCGCGGGTGGTGGCGCTGCCCGGCTGCACGCTGCCACGGTCAGCCGATCCGAGCGGGGATGTCGACGCGAATGCGGAGGTAATGCAGCCGGCGACGCGAACGCCGAGTCTTGTGGCGACCTGACGTCGTGCCGGTGCCAGTGGTGCAGTGGCGCGTGCTGGCGCGGGGTTATGCGGTTTGGCGCGGCTGTTTCGCGATGTGCTCAGGCCGGCCGACTGCGCGCGCGAGAAACACGATGACAGCGAGGGTCGCGAGATAAGCCGCAATCTGTATGCCGGCCGGCCTCGCCGTGTAACCGATGAGCGTATGAAGCGTCTTGCCGACGACGCTCGACTCCTTGAGCAGCCACGACGTGTCCCAGACCGTGTCGCCCCATGACGGCAACAATCCGGCCGACACGAGATAGCCCACCCCCTGACTGGCCATTCCCGCGGCGAGCAGGATGATCAGCGCGTTGGTGACCGCAAAGAGACGCTTTAGCGGAATCTGCAGCAGCCCGGCGTACATCGCGGCCCCCAAGCCGACGCCGCTCAGAATGCCGAGCAGGCCGCCCATGATCATTTGCGGCGTTTGTCCCGGGTCACCTGCGGCGATGCCGTAGAGGAACAGGACCGCCTCCGAGCCTTCGCGCAGCACCGCCACGCCGACGACGACAGCAAGCCCCGTGAGCGGCGTACTGCCCGCCGCCACGGCCTTGCCCACTGCGGAAAGCTGCTGCGCCATTTCGCGGCTGTGCTTGCCCATCCAGATGCTGTGCCATGCGAGCATCACGACCGCGATGAACATCACGCAGGCATTAAAGACTTCCTGGCCCATGCCCGATGCCCACGAGGAGATGGCATCGGCAAAGACCGCAATGAGCGCCGCGCCGATCACGCCGCCGAGCAAGCCGCCGCCGACCCACCAGCCCCGATTGACGACCCCCTTGGTGGCCGCCAACACGATCGAGACGACCAATGCGGCCTCGAGTACTTCCCGGAAGACAATGAGAGCGGTGGATAGCATGATGTCGCGGGTGGTGGTGACTACTGCTTGCAGTTACTTGACGGTCAGATGCGTCTTCGATTCGGCTTCGTGATATTCGTCATGGAATTCGTATTGGCCTGCTTTCAGCGGCCCGATGAAGACGTCGACCTGCTTGCCGGCGGGAACCACCTTTTCGGCCTTGAAGTCGTCGCTCTCGAATTCGGCGGGCGTTGCATCGAGGTTCTTCACTGAGACCTTGACCTTCTTGCCAGCGGGAATGGTCAGCTCGGCGGGGGAGAACTTGTGGTCTTTCAGCGTAAGGCTGTATGACGCTTCAGCGGCGAGCGCGGTGGAGGCATGCAGGGCCACGGACGCCAACGCGCCGGCAACAAACGCACCGATTGTTTTCATTAGATGTTTGCTCAGTTGTGGGATGGATGTTAATGGAATCGATAATAAGAGCGATTCTCATTTTTAATGAGATAACCATAGCATGCGTATGGATATGCATGGGTGTGCGCACAGGGCCGCCGGTGCTGGCTCGCGGGCTTTGCGGCCGGCGAGAGGCTGGTGCTAGCGTGCGTCTTTGGGTTTGTCGCCGTTGGGCCAGTCGTTGATTCGAGCAGGGTACTCGGGACGAGGTTGCTGCGTAAAGTATGCGGCGACATCGACGGCGTCTTGCGCGGACAGCGTTCCGCCTTGGCCGAGCGGCATATTATGTTTAACGAACGCTGCCGCTGTGTACGTTCGCGCCATGCCCGCCCCCACGTTGAACGAGTCTTTGCCCCAAAGCGGCGGAAAAACATAGCCGCCTTGCGGGTTCGGCGTGCCTTGGCCCTCTGCGCCGTGGCAAGACGCGCACTGCGCTGCGTAGACCGCTTTGCCGTGCATGGCATTTGGCACTAGCGACGTATCGATCTTTTCGAATCCCCGGCCGGTGACGTTCGAACCGGTTGGCACGCCAGTGGACAGCCATTTGATGTAGGCCATGATCGCGTTCATTTCATCTGAATCGAAGGCAAGCGGCTTGCCGTTCATCGAACGGCGGAAGCAATCGTTGACACGCTCCTGAAGCGAGATCAGTTTGCCGCTGCGCGCGCGGTATTCCGGGAAGGCCGCGGTGAGCCCGACCCAAGGCGCTGCGTAGGCGGTCGTGCCGCCGCTGAGATGGCAACTCGTGCAGTTCAGGCCGTTGCCGACGTTGCGGGGTAGCTGCTTACGGGTGTCGGTCAATAGCGTTTTGCCATGTTTGATGGCGTCTCCCATCGGGCCGGTTGGAATCGACGCTTCGTTGGGCACGGGCAGTGGGACGGTTTGGGGTTGATTCAGCGATTGGCTTGGCGATTGAGATAGCGCGGGGGCGCTGGCCGCCGCTGACAATGAGACCGCTACTGTCATCGTTAGCGCGCGCAATGTGGATGCGTTCAAGCGTGTCCCCTTAGGCTACTGATTATCGGCGACATTGTATGGGCCTAGTGCGTCCGGGTGGTGAACGCGGCGGTATCCTGCTGGTCATTGCGGGTCTTGTGCTGGCGCGTGCATTCGACTGGCTCTGGATCGATCCGCTGGCGGATTCTCTTATGCCGCTGCTCCCGCGTCCATCGCCGTGAGCCGTGAATGAACATTGCAAACGCGGAGGCGTTATGCCAGGTCGACATCTGGAACAGCATCGTCTGGGCTCCATTGGCTGGTTGCGTGCCGCCGTACTGGGCGCCAATGACGGGATTGTCTCTACGGCGAGTCTCGTTGCCGGTGTCGCCTCCGCGCATACTGCTCACGGAAGTGTCGTGCTTACCGCTGTGGCCGGGCTAGCTGCGGGAGCGATGTCGATGGCGACGGGGGAATACGTGTCAGTGTCCTCACAGGCGGACACTGAGAAGGCAGCGCTGCGGCAGGAGCGGAATGAACTTGCTGCCGATTTCTCGCGCGAGCATCGAGAATTGGCAGCGATCTACATGCGGCGAGGCCTGGATTTGCCCCTAGCCAGACAGGTTGCCGAGAAGCTGATGGCGCACGACGCGCTCGGTGCTCATGCCCGCGATGAACTGGGGATCTCCGAGGCCACTGCTGCCCGTCCTCTGCAGGCTGCACTTGCTTCTGCTAGCAGCTTCGCGGCCGGCGCCGCTTTGCCGGTTGCCGTTGCTGCGCTCGCGCCTGATTCGGTACTGCTGCCGGCTATCGTAGTCTCCGCCCTTGTTTCCCTGGCTTTTTTGGGCGGCTTGGCGGCGAAAGCCGGTGGGGCGAAAGTGTGGCCGGGCGTTATTCGCGTGGTCTTCTGGAGCGCGCTGGCAATGGGCGTGTCATCGGGCGTCGGCGCTGTGTTTGGTGCGGTAGCTTGAGCGCCGGATGCTGCCAGCGTCGATATTTCGAAGAGAACCTTAACCCGGAAGCCAGCGGCAAGCGCTACATCTGCTTTTGACGATGACGTTGACGTTGACGTTGACGTTGACGTTGACGTTGACGTTGACGTTCCGGGGCGATAGTTTGCGATGGGACCGACGTTCCCGTTGCTGTATTGCGTGCTCACTGGCAGTTGACCTTTTCAGCTTCGCAGCACCGATGGCGAAGTGGGCAACTCGTCGCGCTCTGGCTGCGGCGCCGGGAAGTGCCGTGCCAGCAATGCGGTCACGCGGCGAATGCCGCTAACAGCGCCGGACTCATATTGACCGCGTCTGAACTCGGCCTCCATCTCGCGGCAGATGACTTCCCACTCGTCTGCACCGACTCGTGCATGAATGCCCCGGTCCGCCACAATTTCGACGTCGCGGTCGGCGAGCAGCAGATATATCAACACGCCATTGTTGTGCTCCGTGTCCCAGACCCGAAGCTCGGAGAACACCTCGATCGCTCGTTCTCGCGCGGATTTTCCGCTGAGCAAGGCACCGCTGTGCAGCGCGCCTTCGACGGCGAACTGAACCTGGCCGATATGTGCCTGATGACTCTCCCGAACAGCTTTTTCGATTGCGTTCAGTGCCCGTTTGGGAAACGCGGACGCTACCCGCCAGCGAGTCATGAATAGATGTCTGATGATTCGGGTCAAGTTCATGATTACCACCTGCCTGAGGCACCGCCGCCGCCAAAGCCGCCGCCGCCTCCGCGAAAGATGTCTCGACTGGAGCTGCCACCGAGGCCGCCGCGTCCTCCGCCGATGTAGCGCCCACCGACGAATGCGCCGAGACCGCTGCCCAACAGAGTGAAGATGAGCGCGATTACGCCGGCGAACATGGCGGCCAAAATTGTCCCGGACAGCAGCCACGCCAGTACACCGATGGCGCCCCCGGTCACCATGGCTCCTGGGAGCCGCCCAAGTATCGAGCGAAGAATACCCCCCGCTACGACCGTCAACAGGAAAAGCACCGGCAGTAACTGTCCGACTCCGCGATAAGCGTCGCGACGTCCGGCCGGCGGAGGCAAGGGCTCGCCGCTGACGACGCGCATCATGCTATCGACGCCTGCGGTGATACCGCCATAGAAATCACCTTGCTTGAATCTCGGGACGATCGTTTCGTTGATGATGCGGTTGCTCGTAGCATCGGTGAGCGCGCCCTCGAGTCCATATCCGACTTCGATACGAAGCGCGCGGTCGTTTTTGGCGACAATGAGCAGTGCCCCGTCGTCAACGCTCTTGCGTCCAAGCTTCCATTGTTCGACAACGCGCATTGAATATTGCTCAATGGTTTCTGGCTGGGTTGTTGGAACGACAAGCACGGAAATCTGGCTGCCCTTGCGCGCCTCGAAGTCCTTCAAGGTTTGTTCCAGGCTGGCGCGTTGTTCCGCGGTAAGTGTGTCCGTTTCGTCGATCACGCGAGCCGTCAACGGCGGAACCGGTACGTCCGCGAAGACTCCTGTTCCCCCAAAAGCGAGAATAGCGACGAATAGCGCAATCGCAGCGCGAAGGATATTCAATTGGAAACTCCGCTCGCCGACGTGGCAGGGGCCCCGAAATCAACGCGCGGCGGCTTGGAAATCTCAGCCTCGTTAGCGACTGAGAAGTTCGGCTTCTCTGGATAGCCGAAGGCTTTCGCGGTCAGGTTGTTCGGGAACGACCTGACAGTAACGTTGTACTCCTGGACTGCCTTGATGTAGCGGTTCCGGGCAACGGTAATCCGGTTTTCTGTTCCTTCGAGTTGCGCCTGCAGGTCCCGGAAGTTCGCGTCCGACTTCAACTGCGGGTAGTTTTCGGACACCACCAGCAGCCTGGACAGCGAAGAGGTGAGTTGCCCCTGAGCAGCTTCGAATTTGGCGAAGGCCTGCGGGTCCGCAAGTAGTTCAGGCGTTGCGCGAATCGAACCGACTTGTGCACGGGCTTCTGTGACGCGAGTCAGGACGTCCTTTTCCTGGTTCGCATATCCCTTCACGGTATTGACGAGGTTCGGCACGAGGTCCGCTCGCCGCTGGTACTGGTTCAGCACCTCTGACCAGCTAGCCTTGACTTGCTCATCCTGAGTTTGGATGGTGTTGTAGCCGCAGCCAGAAATACCCAGTACGACCGCCGCAATGAAGAAAGCCAGTAACCCCCGCATCCTCGTGCTCCCATTTGGAAAAGAGTGCTTCGCTTTGGCGATATGCCCAACAAACAGACAGTAAGCGGCTGACATTTAACCCCTTTGATGCAGGTCAACGACTCTCCCTGATTCTGTCATGCATGCTCTCGATGCGCGGAATCAAGCGACCCGCTATCGCCGCCATCAGATGCTCAGCAGCACTCAAACAGAGTAAATTGCCAAGCATGTCTTGTTGGTCGTTGCTATCGGTATGGCATTGAACTTGCCTTTTGGTTCAGGCCGCGTCCTCGTGCGCCGCATGTCCACTGAAAACGACAAGGAGCGTTCACGATGCCCGAGTCCCATACTCACCCTCACGATGCCAGCTGCGCCGCAGATGCGTACGCTGCTGCTCCGCACGGTGCGGCCGAAGTCATCGACCCGGTATGCGGAATGAAGGTCACGACGGACTCCTTGCATCGCCACTCGCATCAAAACAGGGTGTATTTCTTCTGTAGCAGCAAGTGTCTTGAATCTTTCCGCACGGCACCGGAAAAGTATCTCGGACTTGCGAACAGCACGGCCCCAACGGCCTCCACGGCCGTTGCTACCGGCGTCATCTATACGTGCCCGATGCATCCGCAAGTACGCTCATCGTCTCCCGGCGCTTGCCCTATCTGCGGTATGGCGCTCGAGCCTGTTACACCAGCCGCAGAGGAAGGCCGCAACGTCGAGTTGGAATCGATGACTCGACGCTTCTGGGTTGCGCTTGTGTTATCGATTCCGCTTCTTTTTATGACAATGGGGCGAATGGTATTGCCGTTCGACCTCGACGCGGGGCTCAACCATCTCTTTGCCTCGTGGACACTGCCTCACTGGATGCATGCTTCATGGTCTCAATGCGTCCAGTTGGTGCTTGCATCCCCTGTCGTACTGTGGGCAGGGTGGCCGTTCCTGGAGCGTGGGTGGAAATCGTTCGTGTCGTGGCAACTGAACATGTTCAGCCTCATTGGGTTGGGCGTGGCGGCGGCCTATGTATTCAGCGTGTTCGCTCTGTTCTTCCCCGAAGCGCTGCCGCAGGCTTTCAGGAGCGGCCATGAACTGCCGCTCTATTTTGAGGCTGCGTCGGTTATCGTCGCGCTGGTGCTGCTCGGCCAGGTATTGGAGCTTCGCGCTCGCTCGCGCACATCAAGCGCCATTCGCGATTTACTGCACCTTGCGCCTCACACGGCGGTACGCGTCAAATCAGACGGCACGGACGAGATAGTGCCACTGGAAGACGTTGCAGTCGGAGACACCCTTCGAGTCAAACCAGGCTCGAAGATACCGGTCGACGGTGTTGTCATGGAGGGGACTTCGAGCGTCGACGAGTCGATGATAACGGGCGAATCGTTGCCCGCCGAGAAGGTTGCGGGCAACACTGTGACCGGTGCAACGGTCAATCAGACCGGGACGTTCCTGATGCGGGCCGAGAAAATCGGCTCCGACACACTGCTCGCGCGAATCGTACAGATGGTGGCTGAGGCAGGGCGTTCACGAGCGCCTATTCAGAAACTCGCCGACCATGTGGCTCGCTGGTTCGTGCTTACTGTCCTCTGCATCTCGGCTGTTTCGTTTTTCGTCTGGGCGGTGGTAGGACCCGCGCCGGCTTTGGCGAACGCGCTCGTTGTTGCCATTAGCGTTCTTATCATCGCATGTCCCTGCGCGCTCGGACTCGCGACACCGGTTTCAATCATTGTTGGTGTTGGCCGTGGCGCCAAGGAAGGCGTGCTCATCAAGGACGCGGAAGCGCTCGAATTGATGGACAAAGTCGATACCGTCGTTGTCGACAAGACTGGCACGCTCACCGAAGGCAAGCCGCGTGTCCAAACGGTGGTCGCGCTGGACGGGCAATCGGAATCCGTCGTACTGGGCTTCTCGGCCAGCCTCGAGGGTGCAAGCGAGCATCCTCTCGCTCAGGCAATCCTTGCCCGCGCGAAGGAGTCAGGCGCAACGACCAGCCGGGTCGATTCCTTCGAATCGATTTCCGGAAAAGGCGTAATGGGGAAAATCGAAGGACATGCGGTGTTCTTGGGCAATACACGGTTAATGGACGACGCAGCGGTTGGTTATGCTGCGGTCGCGGTTGACTCGGACAAGTTGCGCGAGGCCGGGCAGACGGTCATGTATCTCGCACTGGACGGCAAACTTGCCGGCTACATTGGGGTTGCCGACCCGGTGAAAGGAACGACGCCTGATGCGGTCCGCCAACTGAGAGCGTCTGGCATCAAGATTGTGATGCTGACGGGTGACAATCCCGTCACGGCAAACGCGGTCGCCAAGGCGTTGGCGCTCGATGGCATCAAAGCGGGCGTCCTCCCTGAGGAGAAATATAAGCACGTTCAGGAGCTTCAGCGACAGGGCCACATCGTTGCGATGGCCGGGGACGGAGTCAACGATGCGCCTGCCCTGGCGCAGGCAAATGTCGGCATCGCGATGGGCACCGGAACGGACGTGGCAATGAATAGCGCGCGTGTTGTATTGGTGAAGGGCGACCTGCGCGGTATCGCGCGAGCACGCGCATTGAGTGTCGCCACGATGAGGAACATTCGTCAGAATTTGTTCTTCGCATTCGCGTACAACGCGGTGGGAATACCTATTGCAGCAGGGGTCCTCTATCCGTGGCTCGGCATTGTGCTCAGCCCCATTATTGCGAGCGCTGCGATGGCGTTGAGCTCTGTTTCTGTGATTGGCAATGCGCTCCGTTTGCGGACGACGCGAACTTAACGCGGCCGACTTACCGTGACGAGCGTCGGTGACGCCGTCCCGGCTGCGTCAACGTCAAGCTAGAGAAGATCGCCCACCAGGATTTGCGGTTAGCCGGTACTGCCGCAGCTTTGCCGGATCGGAAAGTACCTCATATGCTTCGGCGATTTGCGCTGCTCGGTGAGTGTTGGGTTTCGATGCGTCGAGGCCATATTTACTCGCCAAAACTGAGTAGGTGGCCTCTGCAAGCGCGCCCACGTCTTCATCTGGCGTTTCCGGATGCAGACAAAGCGCATGGAAATACCCCGCTGGATCATTTGGGGAACGCAAGAAGTCCATCGCTTTCGCTGCGGCGACCTCGACCTCATCAAGGTTGTCACCGGATCCCGTAACGGATTCGATGCGTGATTCACCACCGTTGCGATAGCTAGCGTTCTCGCCGAAAATGCGCTCTTTGAGAGGTTCGTCGAGGTTTGTCAAATTAGTCAGCGCTTTGAACGCTGATGCTCTCATTTCCGAGCCGGATTCATCGAGTCTAAGAATGCTGACTAGGGTTTGAATCGTCTCTTCCGGATATTTTGAAGAAAGCTCAATTACGCTCAGATTGAACGGGCGACTATTGCGCGCGCTTCCCGAGAATATTGATTTCACGTACTCATTTCGAAAGAAGCGAGGCGCCTGCGGCTTGGTCATTTCTTCCTCATTCGTGATAAAGCGTCGCGGAATGAGGTCGTAAATCTTTTCGGAAAATTTAACTGAAAGTCCGCTGGGGCGGGCCTCGCTCAGGGTCGTTGCGACAGCGGCAACGTTGAAGTGCTCTCTAGCGACCTCCAGTGCATGGATGCGGACAGGTGTCGGAATTTCTGTGTCTGCGCTACGCAGCACGTCCAAGCATAGATGTCCCAATATCTGATACACCAGGATTTGAGGGTCAATTGTGAGATGTTTCGTTTGCACTCCTGCAACATCGAGGATATTCCCTTTCGCAAGCAGCGCCTTTAGCCGCCCCAAAGCCTCGTCGGATCCGTTCGCCGCACGAAGATAATCGACGTATGCCAAGTTGTATTGCTTCACGAGATCCAGGTACGTCGCCCCAGCTTTGCCTCTCATCCGTGTGAGGCTTTGTATCTCATAGAGAACCTTATAGTGTACGAGGCTATAAGGCAGCCGCAAATTAAGCGGATTGTATGGCGAGATGGTATGTTTCGCACCTCCGCTCTCGTTCGGTATCGAAGGTGGAAATCGAAGGACTCTGGGTGAATAATTGCCGTCCACCGGATAAGCGGCAATTGCCTTCGCTTCGAGTTGATCAAGATAATGCGGATCGATGGTTCCAGCGGAGGCTGCCGATGTGCTCGATGGACTACTTGTCCCAGCGGTTGGCGACGCCGCCTTGAAAGTTGCTGGTGCCGGCGAACCCGAACGGGTTGGGAGCCGGTCGTCTGGGCGCCGTGCTGTTGGAGCTCCCTGATCGTCCGTAACGCCCAGTTTTTCGATTCGAAAAGGGGTTGCGCCGTCGTCGTCGCCCGTCAGACTGACGTTAGATACCATTTTGATCCTTTTATCAGAGGATGGGCTGTTTATAGCGCCGCGAGGGAAACCGAGGGCGGGAATAGCGAACTGTTTGCATCGAGCGCGAACGCAGCCGATGCATTTCCTAGGTACAGCGCTGAAGGAGGCGCAATAGCCATTGCTATTGCAACGACGAACAACGCCCCGAAGGAAGTCCGCATGGGGGGCGCCGCAATGCACTCGGCAAGGCACGTTCCCCTGATCTACAAAAATTCTTCGCGGCGCTCGTCGGTGCGCCGGATCTCGAATTTTCCAAGGGCAGCAAGAGCCTGAATAAGGAATTGATCCAATTTGCATAATTTTTTCTAGGTCAAACCAAACACCTTGGGGATCAGCCTTCTCTGATCGGTAATATGCATTGCGTCGGAACCTTTCGTTTAGGATCGCCGCGCGTGTAGGCGCAATATCGATTAAAAATTGGCGAAATTGACCTATGCTTATGAAGCCGGTGTCTATGCGGCAAATACAAAAAATGGGGGCAACAATGACGCGGCACCAAGTGACATGCATTACGCTAGCTGGTGGGCGGTTGCACGAACACATAACACACCTCGGATTTTCGAATGGCGTTCGCTGGACAAAGCAGCAAGGCGTTGACTTCCTGCGCGCGAACGGGAACTCGCTCTATGTCGCAGATCAAAGGGGAGCGGTCGACGTCAGAGTGGTAGACGGCGTCCCTCCATATCTTCGAACTCACGCCGACGGGCGTTGGACAGATAATCTGCTTGCGTTGTCCCAATGCTAAGCGGGCTGCCAGGAAGGGGAATTACCTTTGGTTACGCCTGGTCAGCATTCAGAGAAGCGATCGACCGCGCCAGCATAATGCTACCCGACGGACAGATGACCCACGCCTGGCGGCACACGTTCGCCAGTCACTTCATGATGAATGGCGGCAACATATTGGCCTTGTAAAGAATCTTGGGACATCAGAGTCATCACGATGACGACGCGATATGCGCATCTTGCTCCGGAGCATTTGCAGGGGGGCAAACGCTTAAATCCCCTACGCGAACTGGAAGAAATAGATTGTTGAGAAATATCGCTGCGCGAAGCTCATACATCTCAGTTTGCTGCAGCCCATCCAAACGAAGCCTGAAGCTGACGCAAAACATCAAACGTATCGCGGCTAGCTACGCCAAAATTTCGACATACGTTAGGAATTTTTACCTTTGTCGAGTTATCGCTGAATTGCTCGTGAGTGGCAACTCCCCATCCCATAGTTCGGGCCTTCGCGATGAGCCAAGGATCTGCTCCATCAAGGAATAGATCTTTATTCGCGCGGGTGTAGCGCGCGACAGATTCAACGTATTGAACAACCTCACCAAATGAGGCTTGGGTCGGCGCATCGGCAATGTCGATAAACCAAGCAGTACCCCGTCGGGCTTCTATCCACTGCGCAAGGTGATCGCCACGACCCGAGAGTTCATCATATACCTCGCCGATACTTGCGATAACCCCTCGCGCGTTAGCGTCATCCAGCCAATTCCAAAAGCCGGGGCAAATATCGTTTGCATAGTAACGATTTTGCGCCTCGAAAAGATGTTGGTATCCAGCAGGTACATTCTTATTGTTCCCCGTACACGCTACTCGCAAGCTTCTTCAAGTTTGCAGGGGAGACTCCGAGCAAACTGCCTGCATCACGCAGCAGCATTCGGCCCTCAAATGCTGTTTCTAGAACGGCCTTAGTCAGCAGCTTTCCGTTCCTTACCGCCGAAGTTTTATATGGACTACCGCCGCTAGATTGCCGCGCAGCAGCCGCGGCCCATGCCTCGCGTTCGGCCTGATAGAAAGCGGCGAATTCATTCCAGGGGGCGAGTCCGAGTTCCACGGCCCGTCTGCCGACAACGACGCCACTAACCTTGAAGGTACGAGCGAGGTCGCGAACTTGTGCCACGAACCCAGCTCGATCGTTCCACTGGGCTCGAAACTCCGCCGCTGGAGCCAAAAACTCTGCTGCCGTGGCGTTGCACAGCCGTTCGACGTCGCCGCCGTGCTGGTGAGCGGCATCAATTCTCTCGTTGGAGACTCCGCTTTCACCAAGCCACAAGTGTGCGATCTCGTGGATCAGCGTGAAGATCTGTGCGGCTTTCGCATCCTTGCCGTTAAGGAAGACGACCGGAGCATATTGGTCTGCGACCACGAAACCTCGAAACTCATCGACGGACAACGGGCGATGAGTATTATTTCCGACGATTCCAGATCGCATCACTAGAACCCCCGCGTCCTCGATTCGAGCGATCAACAGCCGAAGGTAGTCTTCCCAGTTAGCGCAGTTAATGCGATCCTGAGCCGTGACTTGTAGCGCGCGACCAATATCAGCTGCAACCTGAGTCGCCGTGCTGCGAACGTTAAATCGTCCGATACACGCCAATGGCTCTTGGCCCTGCAGCTGTCGATATTCTCGGAACCAAGTTTGCTTCCGCATGACCTCGTTGAAGAGGTCGCGGAAGTCAGCACTCAGCGGACGCACTGGATCGTCACCAACCGTTCGGAAATCCGCAATCGGTAGGGCTTCCTCTGGCGGCTCAGGGAGGTAGAAGTAGCCGAAGGGAATGTGAGTGATCTCGGCGATGCGCTTAGCTTGACGGAAGGTCGGCTTCCGCTCGCCAGTTTCCCAAGATTCCACGCGCGCAGTCGCTGTCCCCAATTTGTCGGCCAACGCGAGCGCATCAATGCCGGAGCGCTGGAGCGCCCATGTCAGTATCGCGGGATTGATCTGTGCCTCGGCCATGATTCGTATCTGTCGCTTCGACTCGGTCTTGTTCTCGTCTCGGGCTTGTGCGGGTCGGACGCCGCTCCGGGTCCGGTTCCAAATCATACCGGACGGCGACTACGAACGGCTTGTGCTCAAAACCCTACAGGGTGCGAATACGCCGTTGACAGAGCGCACAAATGACAAAGGGTTAGCCGAAGCTAACCCTTTGATAATGCTGGTGGCGAATCAGGGACTCGAACCCCGGACCTGCGGATTATGATTCCGTCGCTCTAACCAACTGAGCTAATTCGCCGAAAGAGGGGCAATTATGGTGACGGCCGACGGCGCTGTCAAGCCCCTTTCAATCCTGTGCATAGATGTTCGAGTCCTTCGTTTCCTTGACGAACAGCATCCCGATCACGAACGTGAACAACGCCACGCCGATCGGATACCAGAGCCCGGAATAAATATCGCCCTGCGCCGCCACAATCGCGAACGCCGTCGCCGGCAGGAAGCCGCCGAACCAGCCATTGCCTATGTGGTAGGGCAGCGACATCGACGTATAACGAATGCGCGTCGGGAACATCTCCACGAGCATCGCAGCGATCGGCCCATAAACCATCGTCACATAGATGACGAGCAACGTCAGAATGACCACTGTCATCGGCCAATTCAGCTGGGACGGGTCGGCCTTCGCTGGATAGCCCGCGCTCTTGAGCGTGGCGCTAAGCGTCTTGGAGAACGCCGCACCCTTTTCCTTCGCACCGGGAGTCTTGCCGTCATACGAGTCGATCGTCGTATCGCCGACCTTGACCTGCGCGATCGTACCGGCCGGCGCCGCGACGTTCGAATAGTTCAAGCCGGCTTTCGCCAGCGCGCTCTTCACCACGTCGCACGAACTCGTGAAGCTCGCGGTGCCAACCGGGTTGAACTGGAACGAACACTCGGCCGGATTAGCGATCACGACGATCGGCGCCTTTTGCGTCGCGGTTTCGAGCGCCGGGTTCGCGTAATGCGTGAGCGCCTTGAAGAGCGGGAAGTATGTCAGCGCGGCAATCAGGCAGCCGACCATGATGATCGGCTTGCGACCGATCCGATCTGACAGCGAGCCGAAAAACACGAAAAACGGCGAGCCGATCAGAAGCGCAATGGCAATCAGGATATTGGCGCTTGCGCCGTCAACCTTGAGCGTTTGCGTCAGGAAGAAGAGCGCATAAAACTGGCCCGTGTACCACACGACCGCTTGGCCGGCCGTCAGACCGAGCAGCGCCAGAATCACGAGCTTCAAGTTCTTCCATTGGCCGAATGCCTCGGTGAGCGGCGCCTTCGACGTCTTCCCCTCGGCCTTGATGCGCACGAAAGCGGGCGATTCGCTCAATTGCATCCGAATCCACACCGATACGCCCAGCAGAATCAGCGACGCAATGAACGGAATGCGCCAGCCCCAAGCGCCGAACGCTTCTTCGCCGATCGATGTGCGCACGCCCAGAATCACGAGCAGCGAAAGGAAGAGGCCGAGTGTGGCCGTGGTCTGAATCCACGAGGTGTAGTAGCCGCGACGGTTGGCCGGCGCATGCTCGGCGACATAGGTCGCGGCACCGCCGTACTCGCCGCCGAGCGCCAAGCCCTGCAGCAACCGCATTGCAATGAAGATGACCGGTGAGGCAAAGCCGATCGACGCATAGCCCGGCAGCAGGCCCACGACGAACGTCGATATCCCCATGATTACGATGGTGATGAGGAACGTGTACTTGCGTCCGACCAAATCACCCAAGCGGCCGAACACCAGCGCGCCGAACGGACGCACGGCAAAACCGGCCGCGAAGCCGAGCAACGTGAAAATGAAGGCCGCCGTCGGATTGACGCCGGAGAAGAAACTCTTGCTGATGAAAGCCGCGAGCGAGCCCGCCAGATAGAAGTCATACCACTCGAAAACCGTGCCGAGTGACGACGCGAAAATCACCCGTTTCTCGTCGCGTGTCATCGGCGCGTGCGAAATTTGGCCGCCTACCGTTGCCATGAGTTTGTCTCCTTGATATTTGGTCTCCGGCCAAACGGCCGCGCTGGGCCCGTTGACTGCCCGTGGTGGATTATTGGGAGGGAAACTTACGGTGGACTGACGTAGCGGATGTCTGCTGGTTTACGCCGATTTAATGGTCAGCTGTTTGGTATAATCGCGCTTCTTCTGTGAAATTGCCGTCATTTTGATGCAATAATCCCTGAAAAATGCGTCTTCTTTTGTGCGGCCACCGGCTGACGGCACGCCTGTCAGGGTAAATCCGGGGCTCCTTCGACGAGAGCGGAGGCGGGGTCGGGAGCAGGGCCGGGCGCGAGGGGCAGGCTGATGCGCACGAGCGTGCCCGCGAGCGGCGGGGAACGCTGATAAACGTTGTCGTCGAATGCGAGCGTGCCGCCGTGCATCGTGACGATCTCGCGCACGATGGAAAGACCGAGCCCGCTGCCGTCACCCTCGCGTCCGAGAATCCGGTAGAACCGTTCGATGACCTTCGGGCGCTCGGCCGGTGCAATGCCAGGCCCCGTGTCCTCGACTTCGAGGTGCGCGAGTTGTTTGTCGCGCTCGGTTTTCACCCGCACGGTGATGCGTCCGCCCGCAGGCGTGTAGCGGATGGCGTTATCGATCACGTTCGAGAGCATCTCGCGCAGCATCACGGCGTTGCCGGCTACCACGACGGGCTCGTCGGGCCCCTCGTAGCCGAGATCCATTTGCTTGGCGAGCGCTGCGCGCACCCAGTCGCGCACGGCAAGCCGTGCCAGATGCGCCACTTCGACCGGCGCGAAAATTTGACCCGACATCCGGTTTTCGGCCCGCGCCAGCGCGAGCAACTGCGTCACGAGCCGCGCGGCCTGGTCGGCGCTCGCGGCGATTTGTTCGAGCGAGAGGCGCACTTCGGGCGAGACGTCTTGCCGCAACGCCAGCTCGGCTTGCGTATGCAGGCCGGCGAGCGGGGTTTTCATCTGATGAGCGGCATCGGCGATGAAGCGCTTTTGCAGGTCGATATTCTGCTCGAGACGAGTCAGCAAATCGTTGAACGAGGTGACGAGCGGCTCGATCTCGGGCGGCGCGCGCTGTGCCTCGAGCGGCGACAGGTCATCTGGCCGGCGCGTGCGCAAGTTGGCTTGCAGCGCGGTGAGCGGCGCAAGCCCGCGCGAGAGGCCGAACCATACCAGAACGATTGCCAGCGGCAAGATCACGAACTGCGGCAGGATCACGCCCTTGATGATGTCGTTGGCAAGCGCGCTGCGTTTGCCGAGCGTCTCGCCCACCTGCACGAGCACGCTTTGCTCGCCGGACGCGGCCGGGAATTCGACGGTCGTATAGGCGATGCGGATGTCGTTGCCGTGCAGCGTGGCATCGCGGAATTCGACAAGGCCGGGCTGAGGACGGTCGTCGTCGGGCGGCAGCGGCAACTCGGACACGCCGGCTACCAGTTCGCCACGTGTGCCGAGTACCTGATAAAAGACCTTGTCGGCGTTGTCGCCGCTCAGAAAGTCGCGTGCCGCGTCAGGTAGCGACAGCTCCGCCACGCCGCCAACCGGATGGATCTGGCGTGCAAGCACATAGGCATCGGTCTCGAGCGCGCGATCGAATGGTCCATTCGCAATCGTCTTCGCGACCAGATACGTCACGGCAATGCTCATCGGCCATAGCAGCAAAAGCGGTGCGAGCATCCAATCGAGAATCTCGCCGAAAAGCGAGCGTGGGCGTCCCGCCGACGCCGTATTGGCTTCATCGGGCGGCGCGAACGGATTGGCCTCGAAGCCGCTCGCTTGCGCAGTCGGGCTTGCCGGCTGGCGAGTGCCGCTGTCGCTGTCGTCGTTGGTGGACACAGGAGAGGCCACGACGCGCCTACTTCGGCGAACGCTTCGAGTTGTCGCCGTTTGTGCCGCTGTCGCCGAGAGAAGTCGTGGCGGCTGCAACCACTGCTGCAGGGGCTGCGCTCGCGTTCCCGTTCGCGGTATCGGCGGATGCACCCTGTGGCGCGGCCGGCTTTTCGAGGCAATAGCCGAGCCCGCGCACGGTAATGATGCGCACGCCGCTTGGCTCGATCTTTTTGCGCAGCCGGTGCACGTAGACTTCGATCGCGTTATTGCTGACTTCCTCGCCCCATTCGCACAGGTGATCCACGAGCTGCTCCTTCGAGACGAGCCGTCCAATCCGCTGCAGCAGCACTTCGAGCACGCCGAGTTCGCGCGCGGAAAGATCGAGCACTTGTTCGCTCACGTAGGCGACGCGCCCAACCTGATCGAATGCAAGCGAGCCATGCCGCACGACGGTCGGGCCGCCGCCCGAGCCGCGGCGCGTGAGCGCGCGTACGCGCGCTTCCAGTTCGTTCAGATTGAACGGCTTGGCCATGTAATCGTCGGCGCCGAGATCGAGCCCCTTGACGCGTTGGTCGACGCTGTCGGCGGCCGTCAGGATCAGCACCGGCAAGCTCGAGTTGCGCGCGCGCAGGCGTCGCAGCACCTCGAGCCCCGACATATACGGCAGGCCCAAATCGAGGATCAGCAAGTCGAACGTCTGCATCGACAAGGCGGCGTCTGCTTCGCTGCCACCCTTCACGTGATCAACGGCATAGCCCGATTGGCGGAGTGATCGAACGAGGCCGTCCGCGAGTATGCTGTCGTCTTCGGCAATGAGTATTCGCATGATGCGCCGGCGCGCTGGTGAAGGCCCCGCGCCGCAGTCTCCGATGTATTTGTGTGTAATCACGGTGGCTCGGGAATGTCACTGCGCTCATTGCCGCAGCAAATCCGCAACGCGTCGGGCTTGCAAAGAACCCTGTTTTTTTATACAGTGTCTGCGTTTCGCGTGTTCGCTGGCAAAACCGAGAAAAAGCGCGAGAAAAAGCGCGAGAAAAAGCGACGTTTTTTCTCGCTGATTTTCGTGCCGGCCCCTCGCCGCAGATGCCGCTCATCATAGCAAAGGACGATTCATGGAAGAAAGCAAGAAAGGCTCGGCTGGACTGACGGCTGAAAAGAGCAAGGCGTTGGCCGCCGCGCTCGCGCAGATCGAAAAGCAGTTCGGCAAAGGGTCGGTCATGCGGCTCGGCGATGGCGAAGTGGCCGAAGATATCCAGGTTGTCTCGACTGGCTCGCTCGGCCTCGACGTCGCTCTTGGCGTGGGCGGCTTGCCGCGCGGGCGCGTGGTCGAGATCTACGGCCCGGAATCGTCGGGTAAAACCACGTTGACGCTGCAAGTGATTGCCGAGATGCAGAAGCTGGGCGGCACGGCCGCGTTTATCGACGCCGAACACGCGCTCGATATCCAATATGCGGGCAAGCTTGGTGTCAACGTCAATGATCTGCTGGTTTCGCAGCCCGATACGGGCGAACAGGCGCTTGAAATTGCCGATGCGCTCGTGCGTTCGGGGTCAATCGACATGATCGTGATCGACTCGGTGGCGGCACTCGTGCCGAAGGCCGAAATCGAAGGCGAAATGGGCGATTCCCTGCCGGGCTTGCAGGCGCGTCTGATGTCGCAGGCGTTGCGCAAGCTCACGGGTACGATCAAGCGCACGAACTGCCTCGTGATCTTCATCAACCAGATCCGTATGAAGATCGGCGTGATGTTCGGCAACCCCGAAACCACAACGGGCGGCAACGCGCTCAAGTTCTATGCATCGGTGCGGCTCGACATTCGCCGTGTGGGTTCGATCAAGAAGAATGACGAGGTCATCGGCAACGAAACGCGGGTGAAGGTGGTCAAGAACAAGGTTGCGCCGCCGTTTCGCGAAGCAATCTTCGACATCCTCTATGGCGAAGGTATTTCACGCCAAGGCGAAATTATCGATCTCGGTGTGCAGGCAAAGATCGTCGACAAGGCCGGCGCCTGGTACAGCTATAACGGCGAGCGAATCGGCCAGGGCAAGGACAACGCACGTGAATTTCTGCGCGAAAACGCCGATATGGCACGCGAGATCGAAAACCGCATTCGCGAGTCGCTTGGTGTGAATTCGATGCCGACGGTAGCCGTCAGCGCCGAAGTCGTCGACGAAAAGGAGTAAGCGCTGCGTGATACGCAAGGCTCGCTTTGGGTTGGGCGCCGGTGGGTCGGGCGCTGGTGGGTTGGGCGCCGATGCCCGCAGCCGGCGCTCGATTGACGATGCAAACCGAAACGCAAGCAAAAGCGAGCCGCCGGATAACGGCGGCGATCCGCTTGATCCTGCATCGATAGATGATTCGTCTGATGCAGGGCGACGCGGCGCCCGCGTTGGGCGTTCGCTCAAAGCGCGCGCGCTCGACTATCTTTCCAAGCGCGAGCACAGTCGCGCCGAATTGTTGCGTAAGCTGGCGCCGTTTGCCCAAGAGGGGGATTCGATCGAAACACTCGTCGATTCGCTCGAGAAGGAGGGCTGGCTGTCCGATGCACGGTTTGTCGAGAGCATCGTCCATCGGCGCGCCGCGCGCATGGGCAGCGCACGGATCGTAAGCGAGCTGCGCCAGCATGCCGTACCGGACGCGCTCGTTGCCGCAGCCGGCAACGAGCTTCGCGAGACGGAGTTCGCGCGGGCGCAAGCTGTCTGGCGTAAAAAGTATGGGCACATGCCGCAAACGCCTGCCGAGCGAGCGAAGCAAGGACGCTTTATGGCCATGCGCGGGTTTTCGCGGGCAATCATCGTCCAAGTGCTCAAAGGCGAGGACGACTGGGGCGATGACTAATCCGGGTCTCTGCCACCTTGATCCCTCCTGCATGGGTCCGCAAGCGGGCAAGAAGGGGTCATAAGCGAGCCGCGAGCGCGCCGTAAACGCCGCTTCCCACTATGCTAAAATCCCCCGGTTTCCTCTCCAGCCGTCTCCCCTCGCATGCCGCTTTCCCCGCCTGTATCCCGCCAGTTGCGCCATCGTCGCGCAATCCGAGCGGAAGCTTTCGAGCGTGGGGACGGTCTCTGGGATATCGAGGCGTGTCTGACCGATCATAAGCCTCGTGACGTCGTGCTCGCGCCCGGTGTCCGGCCCAATGGCCTGCCGATCCATGAACTTTGGCTCCGCATCACGATCGATCGCAAGCTTACTGTCGTCGATGCCGAAGCATCGTCCGACTGGGTGCCGTATCCCGGTCACTGCGAAGCCCCGAATTCTGCCTACCGTGCCCTCATCGGGCTCAACCTTCTCGATAACTTCCACCGCCGGGTGCGCCGCCTCCTCGACGCAAGAACGGGCTGTACCCACCTCACCGAGCTGTGCGCTGTATTGCCGACCGCTGCGATCCAAGCATTCGCCGGCGACGTCTGGCGCACGCGCGATTGCGGCGCTAATAGCATCGACGAGAGCGAGCCGCCATTTCAGCTCGACCGATGTCAGGCGCTGCGGTTCGACGGCGAGGCGGTCCGGCAGTTTTATCCGCGCTGGTATGGTCATGCGCCACGCAGCCATTCAGACGCCGACGGCACGCCAATGCGTGCACCGCGCGCTGCCGGCCGGAAGGAAATCAGCGATTTCGACGTTCAATCCAACTCTTAGACTGAAGGGAATCACGCATGAAGATTCACGAGTACCAGGGTAAGGAAATCCTGCGAAAATTCGGCGTCGCAGTGCCACGCGGCAAGCCGGTGTTTTCCGTGGATGACGCGGTGAAAGCCGCTGAGGAGCTGGGCGGCCCGGTTTGGGTCGTCAAGGCGCAAATTCACGCGGGCGGCCGCGGCAAGGGCGGCGGCGTGAAGGTTGCGAAGTCGATCGATCAGGTGCGCGAGTATGCGAACCAGATCCTCGGCATGCAGCTCGTCACGCACCAGACCAGCGCGGAAGGCCAGAAGGTGAACCGGCTTCTGATCGAAGAAGGCGCGGACATCAAGAAGGAACTCTATATCGGCCTCGTGATCGACCGCGTTTCGCAAAAGGTCGTCGTCATGGCGTCGAGCGAAGGCGGCATGGACATCGAGGAAGTGGCTGCAAAGACGCCTGAGGCGATCCATAAAGCTGCTGTTGACCCGGCGACGGGCCTCACGGATGCTCAGGCTGACGACCTCGCGAAGAAGATCGGCGTGCCTGACGCATCGGTGCCGCAAGCGCGAACGATCCTTCAAGGTCTTTACAAAGCGTTTTGGGAAACGGACGCGTCGCTTGCTGAAATCAACCCGCTGATTCTGACGGGCGACGGCAAGGTGATCGCGCTCGATGCGAAGTTCAACTTCGATTCGAATGCGCTGTTCCGTCACCCCGAAATCGTGGCCTACCGCGATCTGGACGAAGAAGACCCGGCCGAAGTCGAAGCCTCGAAGTTCGATCTGGCCTACATCTCGCTCGATGGCAACATTGGCTGCCTCGTCAACGGCGCCGGTCTTGCGATGGCGACGATGGACACCATCAAGCTGTTCGGCGGCGAGCCGGCGAACTTCCTCGACGTCGGCGGTGGCGCGACGACGGAGAAGGTCACCGAAGCCTTCAAGCTCATGCTGAAGAACCCTGGCCTCAAAGCCATTCTCGTCAATATCTTCGGCGGCATCATGCGCTGCGACGTGATCGCGGAAGGCGTCATTGCCGCGTCGAAGGCCGTGCACCTGCAAGTGCCGCTCGTCGTGCGCATGAAGGGTACCAACGAGGATCTCGGCAAGAAGATGCTTGCCGAGTCGGGACTGCCGATCATCGCGGCGGACAGCATGGAAGAGGCTGCGCAGAAGGTCGTCGCGGCTGCCGAGGGCGCGGCGTAAGCCGCCGCCCACGCGCCACGGATACGAACAGAGGTCAATACATGTCGATTCTGATTAATAAAGACACGAAGGTCATCACGCAGGGCATCACCGGCAAGACCGGACAGTTCCATACGCGCGCATGCCGCGAATACGCAAACGGTCGCGAAGCGTTCGTTGCCGGCGTGAACCCGAAAAAGGCTGGCGAAGATTTCGAAGGCATTCCGATCTACGCGAGCGTGAAAGAGGCAAAGGCCGAAACCGGCGCCACGGTTTCTGTCATCTATGTGCCGCCTGCGGGAGCCGCTGCCGCAATCTGGGAAGCGGTCGAAGCCGATCTCGATCTCGCCATTTGCATCACCGAAGGCATTCCGGTGCGTGACATGATCGAAATCAAAGATCGCATGCGTCGCGAAAATCGCAAGACCTTGCTGCTCGGGCCGAACTGCCCGGGTACGATCACGCCCGACGAGCTCAAGATCGGCATCATGCCGGGCCACATTCACCGCAAAGGCCGCATTGGCGTCGTCTCGCGTTCCGGCACGCTGACGTACGAAGCGGTCGGCCAACTGACGGCGCTGGGCCTCGGCCAATCGTCGGCAGTCGGCATCGGCGGCGATCCGATCAACGGGCTCAAGCACATCGACGTCATGAAGATGTTCAACGACGATCCGGAAACGGACGCCGTCATCATGATCGGCGAGATCGGCGGCCCGGACGAAGCCAACGCGGCGTACTGGATCAAAGACAATATGAAAAAGCCCGTGGTCGGCTTCATTGCCGGTGTGACGGCGCCTCCGGGCAAGCGCATGGGCCATGCTGGTGCGTTGATTTCGGGCGGTGCTGATACGGCGGAAGCCAAGCTCGAAATCATGGAGGCTTGCGGCATCAAGGTCACGAAGAACCCGTCGGAGATGGGCCGTTTGTTGAAGTCGATTCTCTAAGCGGTTATGCGCTGATCCGCCCGGCGCCGTAGCGCCGCGCGGGTCACGCATCGAAGTACGCATCGTCTCGCCGGCGTTTTTTGGTATTCTTTCGAAACGATTTCGTAAGGCCGCCGATGGCCGGCAGGAAGCGAGGAAGCACGCGCGGCTTCTTCGCTTTTTTATCGCCTGTTTTCGACGCGCCTCGTTCCGTTTGATCTTTGCCCGTGGGGCGGGAATGCCTATTGCGCCTATGTTTGCGACCATGCTCGACTTTTTTGCGACGCTCCATTGGGGAGCCGTCATCCAGATCGTCATCATCGATATCCTGCTCGGCGGCGATAACGCTGTTGTCATTGCACTTGCTTGCCGCAAGCTGCCGCCCGCACAGCGCATGCAGGGGGTGCTCTGGGGGACGGTCGGCGCGATCGTACTGCGCGTCGCGCTGATTGCGTTTGCGGTGGTGCTGCTCGATGTGCCGCTGCTCAAGTTCGCAGGGGGGTTGCTGCTGCTGTGGATCGGCGTGCGGCTCCTGGCCCCGGCGTACGAGGCGCACGGCGACATCAAGCCGGCCGACAAGCTTGTGGCTGCCATCAAGACAATCATCGTCGCGGATGCCGTTATGAGCCTCGATAATGTCATCGCCATTGCGGGTGCCGCCGAAACCGCCGACCCGCAGCACCGCGTTGCGCTCGTCGTGTTCGGGCTCGTCGTCAGCATTCCGTTGATCGTCTGGGGCAGTACGCTCGTGTTGAAGCTGCTGGACCGTTTCCCGATCATCGTCGCTGCCGGCGCCGCGTTGCTGGGCTGGATTGCAGGCGGGCTCATCATCAATGATCCCGCGGGCGACCGTTGGCCCATGCTCGATGCGCCAGCCGCCGAATTTGGCGCGCATGTGGCCGGTGCGATATTCGTCGTGGCGCTCGGGTATGTGCTCAAGCGGCGGATGCAGCGGCGCGTCTCGTCGCATGCTTCGGACTCCTCGGGTTCGTCGGACCCTCATTGAAGCACTGGGAAAATTGAGCCGCCATTGGCCAGACGGCTAGCCGTTTGGCCGACTGCTTCTCATTTCTGGTGTTGGCTACGCTTCGAACAGTTGCCCGCCGCACGAGCGGGCATTGTCTTCGAGGAGTCAGCCGATGCTTGCCGTTCGACCTGTACCACATGCGTCACTTGTCTTACCTGCGCCGCTATTCGCGGTTTTATCGCCTGCCTCGCGTACGCGCTGTTATAGAAGCGGCTTCACGCTGATCGAGCTGATGATCGTGCTGGCCATCGTCGGGGTCGTTGCCGCCTATGCGATTCCCGCTTATCAGGACTACCTCGCGCGCAGCCGGGTTGGCGAGGGGTTATCGCTTGCGTCGGCGGCGCGGCTTGCGGTGGCTGAGAACGCGGCCACCGGCAACGCGCTCGGCAGCGGCTATCTGTCGCCTCCGGCCACCCGTAACGTCGAGTCGATTCGCATCGACGACGACAGCGGTCAGATTGCAATTCGCTTTACAGCGCGCGTCGCGCCGGCGGGCAGCGACACGCTCGTATTGGTGCCCTCGGCGCCAGACGATGGAGCGACACCCACTGCGCGCGTCGCGTTGGTGAGCGGTGCGGTGCCAGGCGGCTCGGTGACGTGGGAGTGTTTTGCCGCCGGCAAGGACGCGTCCTCGCTGCCAGCGCCGGGCTCGGGCCCTGTGCCGCTCGATGGTGCGACGTTGCCTGCGGCTGTCGCACCGCCTGAATGCCGCGCGTGACATCGATTCGCGAAGATGAGGCGCGCCGGTGTCGCACAGCGAAACAATTTTTTGTATAGTGCGCCGATTGCCGATGCCCCCATTGCTCATGACCTCATCTTTTGCACGTTCCTTGTCGTTCGCGTTGTTGGCGCTTGCTGTGCTGCTTCCCTATGCGGTGACGAACCACACGTATCCAATCCCGACGTTCTACGCTGAGTTCACTGCGCTCTCGCTGTATCTGCTCGTTGGCGCGTCGGTGATCTGGCTGTCACTCAGTGCATGGCCGCGTCCCGCATTCGGCAGCCCGACGGTTGCGCTGGTGCCGCTTGTGTTCGGTGTCGTGCTCGTTGCGCAGACGTTCCTGCTGCCGCTGATGCAGCCGTCCATGAACTGGCTCGGCGCGGGCTTTTTGCTGGCGGCGTTTATGGCGACCCATACCGGTTTCGCCTTCGCGCGAGCCAATCTTGCGGAAGATGTATTGCGCTGGGCGGCGTGGGCACTCGTGGTGGGCGGGCTGTTTGCGGTTTTTTGTCAGGTCGTCCAGCTCTTTCATCTGGAAACGCGGGTGGCGCCGTTCGTGGTCGCTTACAACGTAAGTGCGGAGCGTCGGCCATTCGGCAATATGGCGCAGGCCAATCACCTTGCGACGGTGATTGCGTTTGCGCTGGCCGCAGCCATGCTCCTCGTGCAGACGCGGCGCTTGCATCCATTGCTGTGGGTCGTCGTTTCGGCGATTTGCGTGCTCGGGCAGGCGCTCACTGTTTCGCGCGGGCCGTGGTTGCAAACGGGCGTGATCGTCGTTGCCGGGTTCTGGATGGCTATTGCTATTGCACGGCGCGAAGGGCGCGGCCTCGGGCGTGCGCGCGACTGGTTGATTCCGCTCGGGCTCGTTGCGATTTTTGCCGGCGTGAACATCGCCGTGCGTTGGGCAAACGAACGCTATCACCTGAATCTGGATGTATCGGCGGCGCACCGTTTTCAGGACAAAGGGCAGATCGTCTTGCGTTTGGCGATGTGGAAGTACGGCTGGACCATGTTCCGCGGGCACCCATGGCTCGGCGTCGGCTGGGGTGAATTCCCGCGTTATCAGTTCGAACTCGTCAAGGCGCTGGGGAGTGTCGAGATCGCGAATAATGCGCACGACATTTTCATCGATCTCCTTGCGAAAACGGGCGTCGTGGGGCTTGGTGTGCTGCTCGTTGGGCTGCTTTCGTGGCTCGTTCGCGTGCTGCTTGCACCGCATACCGCGGCGCGTGTATTCGGGCTTGCGTTGATCGGCGTGCTGCTGATGCACGCGCTGGTCGAATATCCGCAACAGTACATGTTCTTCCTGCTGCCGGCGATGTTCGTGCTTGGGGTGCTCGAACCGAAGCCGCTTCGCTTCGTGCCGCCGGGCGTGTCGCTCGGGGTTCACGCATTCATTGTCGCGGCGGGGCTCGCCGCGTTGCTCCCGGTTTATCGCGAGTATGCGCGTGCCGAGGTGCTCTACTATGGCGCGCACCCGGCGGACGAATACCGCGCTGCGCCGTCGCGGCTTTTTGGTGCGTGGGGCGAGTACGGGATGGCGACGCTGCTGTCGATCGACAGCCATGATTTGCCGTTGAAGCTCGCGATGCATAAGCAGGCCATCGCCTTGCTGCCAGGCGAGACGGTGCTGCGGCGCTATGCGGTGCTGCAGGCGCTTGACGGACGCGAGGCCGATGCGTTCGATACGGTCGAACGGCTGAAGATATTTGCCGGTGTGCTGCGGGATTGGCCAGCGCAGCTTGCTGCGATCTATGAGCTTTGCGACGACGAGCCCAAGCTCAAAGCATTCAAAGCCGAACTCGTGAAGCGGTATGGGGTACCGCCCGATACGGGCGCGGATGACAGCGAGGATGATTGAGCGACGCGCGGCGGCGCTGCCTACGTTGGATGGTGGTGCGCGTTGCCTGCTGTGTCAGGAACGGTCTCAGGGCGTCGAGACCTACGCCCCCGCCACCCAATCCCCCGACTTCCCGCCGTGCTTCTCCATCACGCGCACATCGGTAATCGTCATCCCTCGATCCACGGCCTTGCACATGTCGTAGATCGTCAGCAACCCGATTTGCACTGCCGTCAGCGCTTCCATTTCCACGCCGGTGCGTCCAAGCGTTTCCACTTGAGCCGTGCAATGTACCCCTGGCAATGCGTCGTCGAATGAAAAATCGACCGCTACGCGCGTCAAGGCCAACGGATGACACAGCGGAATCAGGTCGGCAGTTCGCTTTGCCCCTTGGATGGCGGCGATGCGAGCAACGCCGAGCACATCGCCCTTTTTCGCGTTGCCTGCGCGGATCAACTCGAGCGTTGCCGCAAGCATGCGGATCGAGCCGCGAGCAAGCGCAATCCGCTTGGTTTCGTCCTTGCTGCCGACGTCAACCATATGCGCCTGGCCCGCAGCGTCGAAATGCGTGAATTCTGCCATCTGGGAGCTCCTTCGAAGGGCGCCTATGTTATCAGCCGATCAGCCGTCCGACCCCTCAGCCTTCTGCAAACGCGAAGCCGGGCTCGGCACAAACGCGAACCGCGCGGCCACATCGCCGCGTCGCACCATGTCAATCGGCAACGCGCAATCCACCCCCCATTGCATTCGACCACCACGGCCATCATCCTCGAGGAGCGTCGCGAAATCGCTGAACAAATCGAGATCGTGATCGTGTAGCAGCGCGACCCGCGGGGGATGCGGGGGATTCGAAGCTGCGACGAAAAGCACCGCACCTTCTTCATCGATCAGCACCGCAGCCGGCTCGAACGGCGCCCCGGTCTGATCGACGAGCATAAGCGCGGGCAACCCGGGCGTTCGATCCATCTGACTGAGCCGCACCGTCCACGGCGTATAGGCAAGCTCGACATACACGCGCTGCGGCCCGTTCTGAAAAAACCATTGGCCGTGCTCGTCGGCTTCGTAGTTGCGGTTGATGAAGGCGATGAGCGCCGCGTGCCGAATGAGCGTGCCAAGCTCGCCGCGCGCCTGCGTATGCTCGTCGCGCATACGCCACTGGCCACGCCGGTCCAGCAGCAGCCATCCCGTGCAATGCGGCACGTTCGGCCATTTGGTGAGCGCGGCCTTGACGATGTCATCCATGGCGAGCGAACGGTTCCAGAAACGAGAAGACGCGGCGCGGCAGCCAATTGATGCGCCCAGGGAACGGCCCGGTCATGAAGCCGACGTGGCCGCCGGCTTCGGGTTGGTCGAGCTCCACCACGGCCGACACCTCGGCGCGTGTAGGCAGCGCGGTGCTCGGCAGAAACGGGTCGTTGCGCGCATTGAGCACCAGCGTCGGCACGGCGATATTAGGCAACAGCGGCCGCGTCGTTGCGCGCGTCCAGTAATCCTCAGTGTTGCGAAAACCGTGCAGCGGCGCGGTCACGACGTTGTCGTAGTCGTACATCGTGCGGCTCGCAAGCATGGTGTCGCGATCGAAAAGGCCCGGGTACTGCTCAAGCTTGAGCAGGGCCTTCTTCTTCAGCGTCTTCAGAAAGTTCATCGTATAGACGAGCGCGAAGCCCTGCGAAAGCGCGCGGCCGCCCGCGTGCACGTCAAGCGGCGTGGAAATGGCGGCAGCGGCAGCGATGAACGTCGCGTCGCTGCCGCGTTGGCCCAGCCAGCGCAGCAAAACGTTGCCGCCAAGCGACACGCCAACGGCCACGATCGGCCCCTTGTGGACTTCGTGCAAGCGCCGCAAGATCCAATCGACTTCGTCGCTGTCCGCAAGATGATAGAAGCGCGGCGCCAAATTCAACGGACCGCTGCAACTGCGAAAGTGCGGCACGACGCCATGCCATCCGAATGCGCACGCCGTGGCCATCAGCACGCGCGCGTAGTGCGAGTCGGAATTGCCCTCCAGACCGTGAAAGACCACAAGTAGCGGTGCATCGGCCGGCGGAGCGGAGCTGCTTTGCGTCGCGTAGGCGAGCCAGTCAAGTTCGATGAAATCGCCATCGGGCGTGCTCCAGCGCTCGCGCCGGTAATCAACGGCGGGGCGCCTTGCAAAAAGTGCGGGGATGATCGTCTGCGCATGGCTCGTGGGCAGCCAGGGTGGGGGACAGTAGAGCAGGTCGATTAGCGTATCTGTGGCCGCCCGGTCCGCTGCCGGGATCGAAGTTGGCTTGTCGTGCGCCGTACTCATGACCTTCCCCAAAAACCACCCTAGCGGCCCAGATGCGGGCCCGCTCAGTGCAACGCGCCTTGTCCGTGCCTGACCTTCGCGGCGAACTCGTTCGCTGTCGCGGCAGGCATCGGGCTCGCGTGGATGTGCGCGATGCGCCATGTGCCGCGCTCGTGCACGAGCACATAGGTCGCATAAACCATCCGCGGCGACGCCTTCGGCTCGCGCAGCTGGTGTGCTTCCGCCACGGCATAGACCGCGGTGCCGAGGCTGTCGTAGACGCGCACATCGAGCGGCTCGACCGAGGTCGGCAGCTTGCCTTTGGCCGCCAACTGCGCGACGCCCGCCCGAATGCTGTCGATGCCGTGCCAATGTGCGCCGCTCGAATCGATGAAGCTTGCGAAGTCCTCGTCGATCCATAACGCCATCAGTTCGTCGATGTTGCCTTCGGCGAGTGCCTGGTAAAACGCGTTGAGCGTCTCGGCTGCAGCTTCGAAGAGTCGGGCAAAACGTGGCATCTGATAGCTCGTCGATGTCTTTGCTCGCGCGTTGCCGCGCGTCATTTGGCGGCGGGGCGATGCAGTGCATCGACGCCCGGTGGTCAAGCTTTTCTCGCCGCGGCGCTCATGCTCCAATGAACGCACGAACCGCGAAGGGGCGTCCGTGCGTCAGCGCTCGCCGAGCAGCATCCCGCGCAGATCGTCGAACACCTGTTCTGCCGAGAGTTCGCGCAGACACCGCAGATGACCGAGCGGACATTCGCGCGCAAAGCAGGGGCTGCACTCGAGATGCAGCCATTGTACCTTCGCCACGTCCGACAACGGGGGGGTGTGGCGCGGATCGCTCGAACCGAAAACGGCAACCAGCGGGCGTTTGAGCGCGGCGGCCACGTGCATCAGGCCCGAATCGTTACTGACCACCGCGCCCGCGCGCGAAATCAGCGCGCATGCCTCGCCCAGCGAGGTCTGGCCGCAAAGGTTGCGCACCAGCGGCGCGCGCTCGGCAATGGCTTCGGCGATCGGCGCGTCCTTGTTCGACCCGAGCGCGACGATTTGAGTATAAGGGAACGATTGCCCGATCATTTGCGCAAGCGCGGCGAAATGCTCGGGCGGCCAGCGTTTGGCGCTGCCGTATTCGGCGCCGGGGCAAAATGCGACGAGCGGCACGCGCGTGTCGAGGTTAAAGCGCGTCGAGACGCGGACTGCTTCGTTCAGATCGGCGTCGAGCTTCGGCGTCGGCAGGCGCTCCGATAAATCAGGCACGTTGGCGCCGGGCGCGTACGCCAGCGCGGCGTAGTGCGCCGCCATCGGGCCCCGTTCATCGCGCGGCGGGTTCGCATGGCGGACATTGAGCAGACCATAACGATGTTCGCCGGTATAACCGATACGCAGGCGAATGCCCGCGAGCCACGGGATCAATGCGGACTTGAGCGAATTCGGCAGGACGTAGGCGGCGTCGTAGCCTACGTCGCGCAGGTCGCCCGCCAGTTGCCAGCGACGTAGCAAATTCAGCTTGCCGTGGGCGAGCTCGGCCGGGTAGACATCGCGGATGTCGGGCATCCGTTCGAGCACGGGCGCGACCCATGGGGGCGCCACGGCATCGAGCACGATACGGGGGTGCAATTGCCTGAGCAGCGCGAAAAGCGGCTGCGCCATCAATGCGTCACCGATCCAATTCGGTGCGATAACCAACGCGCGACGCATCAGTGTCAATATCCAAGAGCTTGAAAAATACGGCGCGCGAGAGCCGCGTAATGGCGAGGTGGGCTGCCATACCGGCAACCCAAGTGGCCGCCGTTCTTAATGGCAGCAGTGAGTCACTGCGTTAATGGCCTTTGACGATTTCCCCGTCGCGCAGTTTGTAGCGCGTGCCGCAGTAGGGGCAGCGCGCTTCGCCGTGCGAGACGTCGATGAACACGCGCGGATGCGCGCTCCAGCGCGGCATCGACGGGTTCGGGCAATACGCGGGCAGATCTTTCGCCGACAATTCGATCAGCGGCATTTCTTTGATTACGCTCATGTGGGCAGTTTTAACTTATTGGCTTATTAGCGATATATTTCGGGCGGTGCCGCGGCACGCAGGCGCGCGTCAGCGTCAGACTTTCGTGAGCCAGTGCGCATATTGCGCGTTTTTGCCGGCGACGATATCGAAGAACGCCGTCTGCAGCCGTTCGGTAATCGGGCCTCGCGTACCGCTGCCGATCGTGCGGTTATCGAGTTCGCGGATCGGCGTGACTTCGGCGGCCGTGCCTGTGAAAAAGGCCTCGTCGGCCGTATAGACCTCGTCGCGCGTGATGCGCTTTTCGATCACTTCGATGCCGACTTCCTTGGCGAGCGTAATGATGGTGTCGCGCGTGATGCCGTCGAGGCACGATGAGAGATCGGGCGTGAAAATCTTGCCGTTGTTGACGAGAAAGAAGTTTTCGCCCGAGCCTTCGGAAACATAGCCGTCGACATCGAGCAACAGGGCTTCGTCGTACCCGTCAGTGATGGCTTCCTGATTGGCGAGGATCGAATTCACATACCAACCGGACGCTTTCGCGCGCACCATCGAAATATTCACGTGATGGCGCGTGAACGACGAGGTCTTCACGCGGATGCCCTTCGCGATGCCTTCTTCGCCCAGATACGCGCCCCACGGCCAGGCGGCAATGGCCACATGGATGGTGTTGCCGCGCGCCGAGACGCCGAGCTTTTCGGAGCCCACCCAGGCGATTGGCCGCAGGTAGGCCGACGCCAGCCCGTTTGCGCGCACGACCTCGCATTGCGCTGCACAAAGGGTTTCGCGATCGAACGGCACGTCCATCTGAAAGATCTTCGCCGAATTAAAAAGACGCTTCGTGTGCTCTTTCAGCCGAAAAATGGCCGTGTTGCCGTCGGCGGTCTGGTACGCGCGCACCCCCTCGAAGACACCCATGCCGTAATGCAGCGTATGCGTCAGCACGTGGATCTTGGCGTCGCGCCAGTCGATCAACTTGCCGTCCATCCAGATCTTGCCGTCGCGATCGGCCATTGACATACGTATCTCCTAACGGTGCCGGGGGGCTTTTGCGATAAGAGCGTCATTTTAGCGTTTTTTGAACGCAATCCGTAAGTGCGTGTACGTGTGCCTGCTCATGCCTGCGGCGCGCGCCGCCTGGCGTCGCTCGCGGTCAATAAAGACATTCCGAATTTTCGGGGGGGCCCGGCGCGAGGCGGCGGCTACGATGCGTTCATGCAAAGACGTGGGGATCGAACGCGCCGCTGATGGCGATGTTCGCTCGCGACATTCGAAACGGGGTCGCATCCACCGATGGACACTAGTGGAGGAGGGTTCGGCGATGAAAGAAGCACTCGAGCAGGCATCGAATATCTCGATTCGCGACAGGCTGTTGGCGCGTGTGCCGCTACGCCTCGTGCCCGGCGCGATCGAGCGTTGGCGCACCAACGGCGGCGTGCGCCACCTCGATATAGCGAGTGGCACGCTGACGCCCGCGAAAGGGTTTCGCGTGGTTCAGGTGAAGCGAGCGGACCAGCGCAGCAGCCTTCCCTATCCGATTACCCATGTAATGGCCGCCAGGGTGCTGCAAGGGTATGGCCGGTTGGTCGATGTGATTTTGGCCGGGGCCGCGAGCAACCTGGACGGCGACACGGTGGATAACCTCAACAAGCTCAAAACGCTGGCCACACAATATGCGCCGGAGGTCGAGCGTCCGAAGGACAATCAACGCGTTTTCGTCATGATCAACGAGACGGAAACGCTGCCCGTGCTGTACGGCTTCGCCATCTATGAGCTCGACGGACGCTTTGCGGAGCTGGAGGCGTTGATCGCGCACCCTTTTACGCAATTGCGCAATGATCGTGCGCTGGCCAGCGCGGTTGCCAACTGCGTGGCGCTTCCCAATACGTATGGGCTGCTTGCGACGCGCCATTCCAACTATCACTTGAAGGGCATCGGCGCGGTGTTGACCACACTTTCGCTGCGCAAGCTGCTCAATAAGGATCACTTGATCGGGGTCTCGGCCATCGCGATGAATTCACGCAGCGTCACGATAGGGGCCCGATTGGAGAAGTAAGGCAACCACCGAGCAGCAATCGAGCGAAAACCCGCAAATCGTGCCTATCCCACTATAATCGAGCGTTCATCTGATTCCGCCGCGGCTCCGTTGGTACGCCGCGCACGCCGGGTTTCCCTTCGTTTGTTGTTTTATCCCTTCGTCGCGACGCACGCGAGCTCTCGCCCATGCCAGCCCGTTTTTCCGCAATCGACCGCGCCGCCTACGTCCAGGGCTTGCGCGATTGCTCGCCGACCGTCATGGCGCTGCTTTCATGGGGGCTGGTAACAGGCGTCGCCATGAGCAAATCGGTGCTCACCGTGCCGCAGGCTATCGGTATGTCGCTGTTCGTCTACGCGGGCTCGTCGCAGCTCGCCGCGCTGCCGCTGCTGGCTGCCAAGCTGCCGATTTGGACGATCCTGCTCACCGCGGCGATGGTCAATCTTCGGTTTCTCATTTTCAGCGCGGGGCTCGTGCCCCATTTCGCCTATCTGCCGTTCTGGCGGCGGACGCTGCTCGGTTATTTCAACGGCGATATCGTCTATCTGCTGTTTCAGAAGCGGGCGTTTCCCGTGGGCCATGTGCCGGGCAAGGAGGCCTATTTTTGGGGGATGGCGAGCGTCACCTGGGCGTCCTGGCAGATCTCGTCGATCGCCGGCATCGTGCTGGCGAGCTTCGTCCCGGACAACTGGGGCTTGGAGCTGGCCGGCACGGTGGCGCTGGTGCCATTGATCGTCACCGCTATCGTGAACCGCTCGACGCTCGCGGCCGTCAGCGTGGCAGGCATCGTGGCGCTGCTTGCGATCGATTTGCCGTATCGCCTGGCCTTGCCGCTCGCTGTGATGGCGGCCCTTGGCGCAGGCAGCCTGGCCGATGTCATCACCGGGCGTGCGCACGCGCGCCGCGGACGCGGTGAGCCGGCATCCGCATCCGCAGCTGCTTCGAACTCGGCGCAAAGGCACGAGGAGCGGGTACGGTGATGGCGAACGCAATCGCTGCGATAGGCACGGCCGGCATGACCTGGTTCGTGATACTGGGCATGACGCTCGTGACCGCGCTGACGCGCGCGTTTTTTCTGCTCGGCGGCGAGCGCGCCGTGTTGCCCGAACGCGTCCAGCGGGCGCTGCGCTACGCGCCGGCCGCGGCGCTCGTCGCCGTCGTGGTGCCCGAAGTGCTCGATACGCCGCACGGCATTTCGCTCGCGTTGTCGAATCACGCGCTCTACGGCACGCTCGCGGGGCTCGCCTGGTTCCTTTGGCGACGGGGCATGCTGGGCACGATCGTCGTCGGCATGCTGGTGTTTACGGCGCTGCGCCTCGTGGCCTGATTGTCGATGCCGATCCTCGATGGGCTAAAATGCGCGTTTGCTGCCGTAGTGACGCGCGCCGACGGACTGGCCGCGCAAGCTGCGAAAGCGCCGCGCCGCCCATCAACCTTCGTTGCGAACTTTCCCATGAGCCAAGTACTGCGTCTTACCGATCTGATCGCGAAGGGCTTGCTGTCCGGCAAGCGCGTATTCATCCGTGCCGATCTGAACGTCCCGCTGGACGACCAGGGCAACATTACCGAAGACACGCGCGTGCGCGCTTCGGTGCCGGCCATTCAGTCGGCACTCGCCGCTGGCGCCGCCGTAATGGTCACCTCCCATCTCGGGCGTCCGACGGAGGGCGAATTCAAGCCCGAAGATTCGCTCGCGCCCGTTGCCAAGCGGCTGGCCGAACTGCTCGGGCGCGAGGTGCCGCTCGTCGCCAATTGGGTCGAGAACGGCGTGAACGTCGCGCCCGGTCAGCTCGTGCTGCTCGAAAACTGTCGGGTGAACAAGGGCGAGAAAAAGAACGACGACGCGCTGGCGCAGAAAATGGCCAAGCTGTGCGACATCTATGTCAACGATGCGTTCGGCACGGCGCACCGGGCTGAGGCCACGACGCACGGCATCGCCAAGTACGCGCCCATCGCCTGCGCGGGCCCGCTGCTCGCCGCGGAACTCGATGCGCTCGGCAAAGCGCTGGGCAACCCGAAGCGCCCGCTGGTGGCGATCGTCGCCGGCTCGAAGGTATCGACCAAGCTGACGATTCTCAAGTCGCTCGCCGAGAAGGTTGATCAGTTGATTGTCGGCGGCGGCATCGCCAACACGTTCATGCTCGCGGCGGGCTTGCCGATCGGCAAGTCGCTCGCCGAGGCCGATCTCGTCGAAGAGGCGAAAGTGATCATCGAAGCCGCGCGCGCGCGCGGCGCATCGGTCCCGATTCCGACGGACGTCGTGACGGCCAAACAGTTCGCCGCAACGGCGGCGCCTACGACCAAGCCGGTTGCGCAGATCGAAGCAGACGACATGATCCTCGATATCGGCCCGCAAACGGCGCGCGCACTGGCGTCGCAACTCGCGAGCGCGGGCACGATCGTCTGG
Organism: Trinickia sp. LjRoot230; assembly: GCF_964253315.1. NCBI lineage: Bacteria > Pseudomonadati > Pseudomonadota > Betaproteobacteria > Burkholderiales > Burkholderiaceae > Trinickia > Trinickia sp. LjRoot230. The sequence goes on along the minus strand of NZ_CAXUQX020000001.1, from coordinate 3,593,834 downwards.
AACGGGCCGGTGGGCGTGTTCGAGTTCGATCAGTTCGGCAACGGCACGAAGACGCTTGCCGAGGCTATCGCGCATTCGTCGGCGTTTTCGATTGCAGGCGGCGGCGATACGCTGGCCGCCATCGCGAAATACGGCATTCACGACAAGGTGAGCTATATCTCGACCGGCGGCGGCGCCTTCCTCGAATTTCTCGAGGGCAAGACGCTGCCGGCCGTCGAAGTGCTTCAAGCGCGGGCGTAACGCGTGGGCACGCGCGGCGCGCAGGCACCCAACGCACTCAAGGCTCGACGCGCCAAGCCGGGCGCCGCAGTGCCCGCTAGCGATAAAAACATCGATAAAGACAAGCGCAACGACAAAGCGACGCCGGCACGAACCGGCGCGCGACCCGGCACAGGCGCCCAAGCGGCGCCCGCGTCGACGCATCCGACTCGCAGCGGTTCAACCAGCGACTCAACTCAGACGAGGAGTTACATGCATCGCGCCACCAAGATTGTCGCCACCATCGGCCCGGCATCGAGTTCGCCAGAGATTTTGCTGCAGATGATGCAAGCGGGTCTCGACGTGGTGCGCCTCAACTTTTCGCACGGCACGGCCGACGATCACCGTCAGCGCGCCGAGCATGCGCGCGAGGCCGCGCGCAAGATCGGGCGCGAAGTCGCCATCATGGCGGATTTGCAAGGCCCGAAGATTCGCGTGGGCAAGTTCGAGAACGGCAAGGTGCTGCTGACGGTCGGCAATGCGTTCATTCTCGATGCCAACTGCGAGATGGGCAACGAAGAGCGCGTCGGGCTCGACTACCGGGATCTGCCGCGCGACTTGAAGCCCGGCGACGTGCTGCTGCTGAACGACGGCTTGATCGTCCTGACGGTTTCGCGTGTCGTCGGCGAAGAGATTCACACCGTCGTGAAAGTGGGCGGCGAGCTTTCGAACAATAAGGGCATCAACCGCCAGGGCGGTGGGTTGACCGCCCCGGCGCTGACGGCCAAGGACATGGAGGATATCCGCACCGCCATGTCGCTCGGCGTCGACTATATCGCCGTGTCGTTTCCGAAAAACGCGACCGACATGGAAATGGCGCGCCAGCTCGCGAACATCGCCGGCATGCCCTACGGCATCAAGCCCAAGATGATCGCGAAGATCGAGCGCGCCGAGGCTATTCCGGCCCTGCAAGGCATTCTCGATGCGTCGGACGGCATCATGGTCGCGCGTGGCGACCTCGCAGTCGAAGTCGGCAACGCCGCCGTGCCCGCGCTGCAAAAGCGGATGATCCGCATGGCGCGTGAGTCGAACAAGCTCGTCATTACCGCGACGCAGATGATGGAGTCGATGATCCATGCGCCGGTGCCCACGCGCGCGGAGGTCTCCGACGTCGCGAACGCGGTGCTCGACGGCACCGACGCGGTGATGCTCTCGGCCGAGACGGCGTCGGGCAAGTATCCGGTGCAGACGATCGAGACGATGGCGGCCATTTGTGTCGAAGCGGAGAAGTCCGAGCACGTCGAGCTCGATCGCGACTTCCTCGACCGCACGTTTACGCGCATCGATCAGTCGATTGCGATGGGCGCGCTGTTCACGGCTTATCACCTCGGCGCGAAAGCAATCGTCGCGCTGACCGAATCTGGCGCCACGGCGCTGTGGCTGTCGCGGCATTGGTCGCATGTGCCGATCTTCGCGCTGACCTCGCGCGTGACGAGCGAGCGGGGCATGGCGCTCTTTCGCAATGTCACGCCGATCGGCATCGAGCCGAACAGCGACCGCGATCAAGCGCTCAAGCTGGCGGTGGAAGCGGTTGTCTCGAAAGGCTTCGCGGCGCGCGGCGATATGGTCGTGCTGACCGTGGGCGAGCCGATGGGCCAGGCGGGCGGCACGAATACGCTCAAGATCGTGCGTGTCGGCGACCCGGGCTGACGTTGCCCGGGGCCGTGCTGGGCGCGCTGCGCGGATATGCGAAGCGCGCTGGCACGGCACGTATGGCAACCGCCTTTCGCTCAGCGTGTGCGGACATGATCCCGCCGCAAAACGCGGGATGGCCCGCGCTTCGCGATAAAATTGCGCACATTCGCACAAAAAAGTGCCGCCTCGAGCACCCGGTTTCCATCGTAAGGAGTACTTAGCATGCCTCTCGTATCAATGCGTCAATTGCTGGACCATGCGGCCGAGCATGGCTACGGCCTGCCCGCGTTCAACGTGAACAACCTGGAGCAGGTTCAGGCAATCATGGCCGCGGCGGACCAGGTGGGCGCACCCGTGATCATGCAGGCATCGGCCGGTGCCCGCAAATACGCTGGCGAAGCGTTCTTGCGCCATCTGATCGAAGCAGCCATCGAATCGTATCCGCACATTCCGGTTGTCATGCACCAGGATCACGGCCAATCGCCGGCGGTCTGCATGGCGGCGATCCGCAGCGGCTTCACGAGCGTGATGATGGACGGTTCGCTGCAAGCCGATGGCAAGACGGTTGCATCGTACGAATACAACGTGGAGGTCTCGCGCAAGGTCGTCGAAATGGCGCATTCGATCGGCGTCACCGTCGAAGCCGAACTGGGCGTGTTGGGCTCACTCGAGACGATGAAAGGCGACAAGGAAGATGGCCACGGCGCGGAAGGCACGATGACGCGCGAGCAGTTGCTGACGGACGTCGAACAAGCCGCGGATTTCGTGCGCGCGACGCAGTGCGACGCACTTGCCATCGCGATCGGTACCTCGCATGGCGCGTACAAGTTCACGAAGAAGCCGACCGGCGATATCCTCGCGATCGATCGCATCAAGGAGATCCACGCGCGCATTCCGAACACGCATCTCGTCATGCATGGTTCTTCTTCGGTGCCGCAAGATCTGCTGGCCGAGATCCGCGAGTTCGGCGGCGACATGAAGGAAACGTACGGCGTGCCGGTGGAAGAAATTCAGGAAGGCATCAAGCACGGCGTACGCAAGATCAACATCGATACCGATTTGCGCCTCGCGATCACTGCCGCGATTCGCCGTTATTTGTTCCAGAATCCGGGCAAGTTCGATCCGCGTGATTATCTGAAGCCGGCACGGGAAGCGGCGATGAAAATTTGCGTCGATCGCTATCGCGCTTTTGGTTGCGAGGGGCAGGCGGCCAAGATCAAACCGTTGCCGCTCGATAAAATGGCCGAGAAGTACAAATCCGGCGAGCTCGCACAGGTCGTGCGTTAAAGCGGCTCGCCGCAAGTATCGCTGGTTCGCCGTTCCCGCAGTATCGATGGGAACGGCGTTTGCATTTTGTTTTTTGGGCGGCGTCCGAACGCCGTTGTTTGCACCCGTTTCCCTCTATTGACACTACTGACGGTCCACGACGATGTCTACCCCGATGTCCACCCTTTACGAATCCTCGCTCCACTCGCTGCCGTTGCTCGGCCGCGGCAAGGTTCGCGACAACTATGCGCTGGGCACCGAGCGCCTGCTGATCGTGACGTCCGACCGGCTGTCGGCCTTCGACGTCGTGATGGGCGAGCCGATTCCCGACAAGGGCCGCGTGCTCAATCAGATGGCGAATTTCTGGTTCGATCGCTTGGCGCATATCGTCCCGAATCATTTGACGGGCGTGGCGCCCGAGACCGTCGTCGCACTCGATGAAGTCGAGCAGGTGAAGGGCCGGGCGGTCGTCGTCAAGCGCCTGGAGCCGATCTTGGTCGAAGCGGTGGTGCGCGGTTATCTCGCCGGCAGCGGCTGGAAGGACTATCAGGCGACAGGCGCCGTATGCGGCGTGACGCTGCCCGCGGGCCTCGCGAACGCGCAGCAACTGCCCGAGCCGATTTTTACGCCGGCGGCCAAGGCCGAACTGGGCCAGCACGACGAAAACATCACGTTCGACGATATGGAGCGGCGCATCGGCACCGAACTCTCGGCGACCATCCGCGATATCTCGATCAAGCTGTACAAAGAGGCATCCGAATACGCGGCGACGCGCGGCATCATCATCGCCGATACGAAATTCGAGTTCGGGCTCGACGAGCGCGGCCGACTGTTCCTGATGGACGAAGCGCTGACGGCGGATTCGTCGCGTTTTTGGCCGGCCGACCAATATCAGGTGGGCAGCAATCCGCCATCGTTCGACAAGCAGTTCGTGCGTGACTGGCTGGAAACGCAGCCGTGGAACAAGACGGCGCCCGCGCCGCAACTGCCGGCCGACGTCATCGCCAAGACGAGCGGGAAGTACCGTGAAGCGCTCGAGCGTCTGACCGGGCAGACGCCCGCGTAACGGCGCGGCGTTCGCCACCTTGTATCGTTGATAAAGCGAAGGAAAACCGCACGATGAGCGAAGCAGTCCAAGCCGCCCAGATCGCCCCAAGCGCCCATACCCATGACGCGCCGCTTGTCGGCGTTCTGATGGGATCGAGTTCCGATTGGGACGTGATGAAGCACGCAGTGTCGATTCTGCAGACACTCGGCGTGCCTTACGAGGCGCAGGTCGTGTCGGCGCACCGCATGCCCGACGAGATGTTTGCCTATGCCGAGACGGCCCGGCAGCGCGGGTTGCGCGCAATCATCGCGGGCGCGGGCGGCGCGGCGCATCTACCGGGCATGCTCGCGGCGAAGACGACCGTGCCGGTGCTCGGCGTGCCTGTGGCGGGCAAGTATCTGAAAGGCGTCGATTCGCTGCATTCGATCGTACAGATGCCGAAGGGCGTGCCCGTCGCGACGTTCGCGATCGGAGAGGCGGGCGCGGCCAACGCGGCGCTCTTCGCGGTGGCGTTGCTCGCAGGGACGATCGATGACTATGCGGATCGGCTCGCGGCATTTCGTGCGCAGCAAACCGATGCGGCCCGCGCGATGGTGCTGCCGGCGCTGTGAAGCGCCGCGTTGCGCTCGCCTGGCTTTGAAGACCATTTGAAGACCACGAAGCGATGAAGATGTCCATGCGAGCAGCGTTTGCCGCACAATACGCCCATCGGGCGAGAGCAAGATGACCCCAGACAACACTCCCGTTTCCCCGATCCTGCCGGGCGCCTGGCTCGGCATGGTCGGCGGCGGCCAACTCGGCCGCATGTTCTGCTTTGCCGCGCAGGCGATGGGTTATCGCGTGGCCGTGCTCGATCCCGACGAAGCGAGCCCGGCTGGCGGCGTCGCCGATCGCCATGTGCGCGCCGCTTACACCGATCAGACAGCGCTCACCGAGCTTGCCCGCTTGTGCGCTGCCGTGTCGACCGAGTTCGAGAATGTGCCCGCAGCGAGTTTGGATTTCCTCGCGCGCTCGAGCTTTGTGAGCCCGGCCGGCCGCTGCGTGGCGATTGCGCAAGACCGCATCGCCGAAAAACGTTTCATTGAAAGCTGCGGCGTGCCGGTGGCGCCGCATATCGCGATCGACTCGGCCGACGCACTCGCCGCGCTGACCGATGCGGCGCTCAGTGCCGTGCTGCCCGGTATTCTGAAAACCGCCCGGCTCGGCTATGACGGCAAGGGGCAGGTGCGGGTCGCGAGCGTGCAGGCGCTGCGCGAGGCGCATAACGCGCTCGGTGGCGTGCCGTGCGTGCTCGAAAAGCGGTTGCCGCTGAAGTACGAGGTGTCGGCGCTGGTCGCGCGCGGCGTGAACGGCGCGACGGGTGTGTATCCGATTGCGCAGAATATCCATCGGCATGGCGTGCTCTCGCTCACGATGGTGCCGGCGCCCGACGCCGGCGCGGCGCTCGTCGAGCGCGCGCAGCAGGCGGCTCTGCGCATCGCAGACGCGCTCGGCTATGTGGGCGTGCTCTGCGTCGAATTCTTCGTGCTCGAAGATGGCTCGCTCGTGGCCAACGAAATGGCGCCGCGTCCGCACAATTCGGGGCATTACACCGTGGATGCATGTGCTGCGAGTCAATTCGAGCAGCAGGTGCGGGCGATGACGGGTATGCCGCTCGGCGATACGCGCCAGCATTCGCCTGCCGTCATGCTGAACGTGCTCGGCGATGTCTGGTTCGCGGGCAATGGACCGACCGGCGCGCCCGGTGCGGCTTCGGCGACGCCGATCATGCCGCCCTGGCATGAGGTGGCCGCGATGCCGACCGCGCGGCTTCATCTGTATGGCAAAGAGGAAGCCCGGCCCGGCCGCAAGATGGGGCATATCAACTTCACGGCCGCGACGCTCGACGAGGCGCGCACGGCGGCGCGCGACTGCGCGCGGCTGTTGCACATCCCGCTCGGCTGAAAGCCGGCGGCACGCATCCTGACGGACACGTTTCAATGCCCCCTCGCGCGACTCCTCCCCCGACTTCTTCCGACGCGCCGGCCGTCACGGCAGCGCAAATCGAAGCGGCCGCGGCGCGGCTCGACGCGGGAGAGCTCGTCGCATTTCCTACCGAGACGGTGTATGGGCTCGGAGGCGATGCCGAAAATCCGGAGGCGGTCGCGCGCATTTATGCAGCGAAGGGGCGGCCCGCCACGCACCCCGTCATCGTCCATCTCGGCCCGCATGGCGACCCGCAATATTGGGTCGATGCGTTGCCAGCCGATGCGCAAAAGCTCATCGACGCATTTTGGCCGGGCCCGCTCACGCTGATCCTCAAGCGCGCCGCGCACATTCCGCCCGCGGTCAGCGGCGGCCAGGATTCGGTCGGGTTGCGCACGCCTTCGCACCCTGTGGCGCAGGCGCTGCTCGACGCATTCGGAGCGCGGCGCGGCGGGCACGGTGGCGTTGCGGCGCCGTCGGCGAACCGGTTCGGCCATGTGAGCCCGACCTCGGCGCAGCACGTGCGCGACGAATTCGGCAGCAGCATTTATGTGCTCGACGGCGGGCGCTGCGAGGTGGGGATCGAATCGACGATCATCGATTTATCGCGCGGCTTCGCCGCACTGTTGCGCCCAGGGCGTATTACGCCGTTCGAGATTGCCGATGTGCTTGGTGTGGCGCCGCGTCTGCCCGACGGCAGCGATGCGACTGCCCCGCGCGCGTCGGGCACGCTAAAGGCCCATTACGCGCCGCGCACGCCATTGACGCTTGCGCCGTTCGAGGTTCTTGAGCCGCTGCTCGTGGCGGCCCGGGATGCAAATACGCGCGTGGCGCTCGTGGCGCGGCGCTCGTGTGCCGGCGTTTGGGCTGATGCGCACGATGTCCATTTCGTCGCGGCGCCGGAAGACCCGCATGTCTACGCGCGCGAGCTTTATGGCTTGCTGCGGGCGCTCGATCGGGCCGATGTCGCGCGCATTCTTGTCGAGCGGCTGCCCGACACGCCCGCGTGGGCGGCCGTCAACGATCGGCTCGGGCGGGCCGCCGCAGCGTTCGAAGCGAATCCCTGAGCGAAGGGTGGGCGTGATGCGGTGATGCCGTGATGCGCGCCGCGCCGTAAGACGCGGCACGCGAAACGAACACTCACTGAACGAGCCCGGCCGCGGCGATCCGCTGTTCGACGTATTGCGCGAAAAGCAGATGCGCATGCGTGGTCGGATGGACGTTGTCGGCGAACATATACGACTGATCTGCCCCGGCCACCGTCAGCGTTTGCGGCGAGCAAAACAGCGACGACGCGAGCGAGGCGCCGAACTGCGCCGCCGTCTGCCCTGGTAACAACACGCTTGGGTTGTTCGTCGCGTAGGTCGTCCCCGACGCCTGCATTTGCGTCAGATTGCAGGCCGTGCCCGTATTGCCGACAGTGAAGCCATTGGCCGCGAAGTTGGCGCTCACGCCGTCTTGCCAAGTGAACGCGTCGATGTAGAGCACCTTGCTCGACAGGCCGAGTGCTTGCAGCGTAGCAGCCAGTGTGGAGTTGAAGATCGTCGACAACTGCGTGAAGGCCGCCTGCGTACCGGACGCAACCGCGAGCGGCGTGCCCCCGATATCGGGCACGTTGACGACAACGACTTTCGTCGCGCCCGCGTTGACGATCTGCTGCACGACGCCGCCCAACTGCTGAGCGGCGGTGCCGATTGCGGTCGCAGCGGCCAGTTGCGCCGCAGGCGTGTTGCCGGCCGCCTGCGCCACTTGCGCGTTGTAGAAGATGTCGTTCGCGCCGCCTTGAATCAGCACGAGTTGGCCCGCGTTGAAACTGCCATGGCTGGTCAAATAATTCTGCACTTGCGTGGCGACAGGCACGGTCGACAGCGTCGGATAGCTGATGCCCTGCGCATTGGTGACGCGCGCGCCGCCTTGCGCGTAACCCATTCCGCCGACGTTCACCGTGGCTTGCCCAAAGCCGCTATGGACGGCCGGCGTGAGCGTGTCGCCGTAGTTCGCCGCAACGTCCTGGGTCCAGACGAGACCGGGGTTCGTCGTGAAGCGGCCGCCGCCAAAGGTCGGCTGCACGTAGCCTGCATAGGTTCCGGCATCCGACAAACTGTCGCCGAAGGAGACAACCTGAACCCGCGCGCTCGGCGTCGGCGACGATGAACTGTCGCCGCCGCCGCATGCGGCGAGCAACGCGAACGCGACGCTGGCTAGAGCCGTTCGCGCCGCTCGCTTGAGGCGTCCGATTTGCAAGCTATAGGTGGTGTGTTCCATCGACTTCATCTCCTCGTATGTGCGGCTGAGCCGTAATGTGCGTTTGTCTCGGTGTGCGCGCGGCAGCCCGCTCGGGCGGGGCAAAGAGCGCGCGCAGCTTGTTGCGCAGGCCGTCGGCGCGCGCCGCATCGGCGAACATCGACGCCCATTCGTGAAACGTCGCCGTGAGCGGATTGTGGGTAATCAGCGGCTCGACGATGCCGTACTGGGGCGGCTCGCTCGGGTCTTCCTCGACATAGCTGCCGAATAGCCGATCCCAAATCACGAGCACGCCCGCATAGTTGCGATCGAGATAGCGCGGGTTGCGCGCGTGATGGCATCGGTGCATCGATGGCGTGTTGAAAACATGCTCGATCCAACCGAGCCGGCCGATTGCCTGCGTATGGACGAAAAACTGGAAGGCGAGGTTGATCAGCACGATCGCAATGACCTGCCGCGGCGAAAAGCCGAACAGCGCAAGCGGTATCCAGAACACCCACATGCCAGCAATCGGATACATCAGGCTTTGGCGAAAGGCGGTCGACAAGTTCAAGTGCTCCGATGAGTGGTGCACGACGTGCGCCGCCCAGAGCCAACGCACACGATGGCTCATGCGATGGAACACGTAGTAGAGCAGGTCTTGTGCCAGAAACAGCACGGCGAACGCGCGCCATCCCGGCTGCCAAGTGATCAGCCGCCAATGCGAGTAGACGTAGTCATAAACGGGCACGACCGCGAGCCAGGCGAGCTTGTCGGCGCCCTGATGCATCAGCGCCAGCGCAGCGTTGCACAGCGTGTCGCGCCAGCTGTAGATGCGCGCCTGCGGCCGTGTGCGCGTGAAGTGCCAGGCTTCCCATCCAATGCATGCGAGAAAGACCGGCGCCATGGCGATCAGGAGCAATTCGGCGTCGAATTGCATGGACGTCTTCCTCCTGGCTTTTCCTCGATTTTGTCTTGTCTTGCAGCGCGCGGCCGCGTGAGCCGCAGTGCCGTCGCTGCTGTCCCCTTATGCGAATCGAGTTACGAAGAATCCTGGCCGCTGTCTCGATTGCTGCCCGACAGCGTACACGCTAAGGCGCTCTGCCCGCGCGCTTTATCCTAGAAGAACTATTCGAGGGCGCGAGGGCGCGAGGGCGCGAAGGCCGTCGCCGTAAACTTTCAGCGCAGCCCGCGATAGACCCAATCGAGCAGCGCATCATGCGCGGCGCGTGCGGCTGCGGCATGGTCATCGTTGATGAAGCTCACGACGACGTAGCTTTCGCCGTTTGCCGCGGCGACGTACCCTGCGATCGCTCGCACGTCGCGCAGGGTGCCCGTTTTGATGTGCGCGTTGCCGAGCACCGGGTCGTTGCGCAACCGGTTGCGCATCGTGCCATCCACGCCGGCGACCGGCAGCGATGCGACAAACACTTGCGCGACGGCGCTCGCGTTCGCCGCTTGCAGCAAGTCCGCAAGCGAGAGCGCGCTGATGTGCTCGTCGCGCGAGAGGCCGGAACCATTCGCGAGCGCGAGCTCCGGCATGGCGAGGCCCCGCGAGTCCAGAAAGTGTCTGATTGCCGTTGTCGATTTCTCGGGCGTGGCTGGCGGCTTGTTGGCGACGGCGCCGATCGTCAGAAACAAGTTGCGCGCCATCACGTTGTTGCTGAACTTGTTGATGTCGCGCACGATGTCCGAGAGCACCGGGCCATGATGGGTGGCGACGAGCCGCGCACCGAGCGGTACCGCGCCTTCGTGCACGGTGCCCGCGAAGGTGCCGCCTTGTTGGCGCCACAGAGCGAGAAAGCCGCCCGCGAAGAAGGCGGTGTGATCGAGCACGGCGAGGTTCACCGTGCGCGGCCCGCAACGCAGCGGGTAGTCGCCCGAGAAAAGCGCATCGACGGTTCCGTCTTTTTGCGGCGTGACGCTCGGCGTCGCGGCGTCGCTGCCGACGCAGGCGCCCGGTTTCGCGCGTAGCGTGTTGTCGATTTTCAATTGCGCGAGCGGCGGCAGAACGTCGACGGCCACCGTGCCGTCGTTTGCCGGCGTCAACGTGAACGACAGCGATTTGAACGCATACAGCAGAGGGTCGGGGCCGACGTTGTATGGCGCGTTCGCGTCGTCGTCGAACGGCGGGAGGTCCCGCGTCGATGGATCGAAGAAGCGCTTGTCGAGCACGAGCGCGCCGTCGATGCCGGTGATGCCCGTCTTGCGGATCTTGTCGACAAGATCGATCAATTCCTCCGGCACGAGCTTCGGGTCTCCCGTTCCTTGAATGTAGAGGTCGCCATGCAGCACGCCGGCGGTGTCGATGGTGCCATCCGCATAGGCGCGGGTGGCCCAGCGATAGTCGGGCCCGAGCATCGCCAAGCCCGAGTAGGTGGTGACGAGCTTCATGGTCGACGCGGGCAGCATCGGCTTGGCCGCATTGAGTGCCACGACGGGTGTCGTGCTGCCGATGCGTTCGATCACCACGCTGACCGAGGCGAGCGGCACGTGGGCGCGCTCGAGCGCGCGCGTCACCGATAGCGGCAACTCGGTACTAACGTTTACGCGCGGATGGTGCTTGAGCTTGCGGGCGTCGGCGGGCGCTGCGAACGCCAACGCGGCGGCGAGGCCGGCCGCCACCGCGGCGCGCGCGCGCACGCTGCGGCTGGAACACGGCGAAGACGGTAGGAAACGGCAGGCGAGTTGAAGCGTCGAGATAAGCGAGGCGATCGTCATGAAAGCGAGGAACACGAGAGGCAAGAGAAGTCGAGCGGGGCCACGCTGATCGCTGATCGCGCCCACGCGGGCGGCGAGCCCGCGCACATTGTAGAGCCTAGCCGCGCCGCGGGCCCGCTACAATGCGGTTCATGATGGACTTCCGGCGCGCTTTCACGCGCGAAGCGATGCGGATACTGCTGGTTGAAGACGATAGGATGATTGCCGAAGGCGTGCGCAAAGCGCTGCGCGGCGACGGCTTTGCGGTCGATTGGGTGCAAGACGGCGAAGCCGCGCTAACGGCAGTGGGGGGCGAGCCCTACGATCTCGTGCTGCTCGATCTCGGCTTGCCGAAGCGGGACGGCTTGGACGTGCTGCGCGCGATGCGCACGCGCGGGCTGACGATGCCGGTGCTGATCGTCACGGCGCGCGACGCCGTGGCCGATCGCGTGAAGGGGCTCGATGCCGGCGCCGATGATTACCTGGTGAAGCCATTCGATCTCGACGAACTCGGCGCGCGGATGCGGGCGCTGATCCGGCGCCAGACGGGGCGTAGCGAATCGGTGATCCGCCATGGCCCGCTGACGCTCGATCCGGCGGCGCATCAGGTGACGCTCGACGACGCCCCCGTGGCGCTTTCTGCACGCGAATTCGCGCTGCTCGAAGCGCTACTGGCCCGCCCTGGCGCCGTGCTTTCGAAAAGCCAGCTCGAGGAGAAGATGTACGGCTGGGGCGAGGAGATCGGCAGCAATACCGTCGAAGTCTACGTTCATGCGCTGCGCAAGAAGCTGGGCGCCGAACTCATCCGCAACGTGCGCGGCTTGGGCTACATGATCGCAAAGGACGCCTGAGTGTCTCGCACGCCCGGTTTTTTCATGCGTTCCATTCGCCATCAACTGCTCGTCTGGTTGTTGGCGATCGTTGTAGCGGGTGTCGGGGCCGCGGGCTGGCTCATTTATCGGCAGGCGCTGGCCGAGGCGAACGAACTGTTCGACTACCAACTGCAGGAAATTGCGGCGGCCTTGCCGTCCGAGCCGTTCTCGCAGATCCTCGGCGCGCACAAAGAGGCCGACGAAGGCATCGTCATCCAAATTTGGAGCCGCACCGGCGCGCTGATGTATTACTCGCATCCGCGCGCGCCACTCGCGCCGCGCGCCGAACTCGGATTTTCGACCGAGCGCACCGAGCGCGGCGATTGGCGCGTGTACGGTGCGATCGTCGGCGACAACGTCGTGCAGCTCGGCCAGCCGATCTCGGTGCGCAACCGGCTGGCTGCCAACGTCGCGTTGCGCACGCTTTGGCCGCTGATCGTGCTGCTGCCGCTGCTCGGCTTCGCGGTCTGGATGATCGTCGGGCGGGGGCTTGCGCCGCTCGCGCGGGTGACGCGCGCGCTCGATGCGCGGCGGCCCGATGCGCTCGATCCGGTGCCCGATACGCGGTTGCCGCTCGAAGTCCAGCCGCTCGTGCGTGCGCTGAACGGGCTGCTCGCGCGGCTCACCGAGGCGCTCGACACGCAACGCGCGTTCGTGGCCGACGCCGCGCACGAGTTGCGCACGCCGCTTGCCGCGGTGCAGATCCAATCGCAGCTCGTGGCCCGCGCGCAAGATGCGGACGCGCGCCGCGAGGCGCTCGTCGATTTGCAAGCAGGCGTCACGCGCGCCACGCGTCTTGCCGAGCAACTGCTCGCGCTCGCGCGCGCGGAGCCGTCAGCCGGTGCGGTTCGTGAACCCGTCGACTTGCAGTTGCTGCTGGCCGAATGCGTCGCTGCGCATGCGCCGCTGGCCGAACGGCGCGGCGTGGATCTCGGTTTCGAGGAGGCGCAGCCCGCAACCGTGACGGCCGACGGCGACGCGTTGCGCGTGATGTTCGGCAACCTGCTCGACAACGCCATCAAGTACACGCCGCCCGGCGGGCGTATCGACGTGACGCTGGCGGTGGATGCCGACGGCCGGCCGCGCGTGGCGATCGCCGATAGCGGCCCCGGCATCCCGGCCGATGAGCGCGCGCGCGTATTCGACCGCTTTTATCGCGACGCCTCGGCGCGCGCACGCACCGACATTTCGGGTAGCGGCCTGGGGCTTGCCATCGTCAAGCGCGTGGCGAACCAATGCAATGCGAGTATCGACCTCGGCGACGCCCCACTGGGTGGCCTGCTTGTCACTGTCCGGTTTTGAACGTGGGACGGCGGCCCCCCCGCTTTACGCAACAATACGGCTCACATCGTTAAGATTCCTTTAAGAGAGGCCGCTTAATCTGCGTTCCATCAGTTAGGAGGCCTATCTCATGAATACGAAGATCCTGTCTCGCGGGGCGATTGCAGTCGCGGTCGCGCTCGCTGTTTCCGGCGGTTACGTGGCCGGCACGCGGCACGCTGATCCGCAGATCATTACGGCCGCGCACGCCGCGGCGATGATGCCTGCCGAGGCGGCTGCCAAGACGGGCATCCCTGATTTCTCCGGCCTCGTCGAAACCTATGGCCCTGCTGTCGTGAACATCAGCGCGAAACATGTCGTGAAGCGGCAGGCGCGCCGTACGCAGCAATTGCCGATCGACCCGAGCGATCCGTTCTATCAGTTCTTCAAGCGTTTTTACGGCCAGTTCCCGGGCTTCGGCGATGGCGACGGCACCTCGCAGCAGCAAGCCGATGTGCCGAGCGCGAGCCTCGGCTCGGGCTTCATCATCAGCAACGATGGCTACATTCTGACCAATGCACACGTGGTCGATGGCGCCAATGTCGTGACGGTGAAGCTGACCGACAAGCGCGAGTACCGCGCGAAGGTGGTCGGCACCGACAAGCAGTCCGATGTCGCGGTGCTGAAGATCGACGCGTCGAACTTGCCCGTCGTGAAAATCGGCGACCCGCAGCAAAGCAAGGCCGGGCAATGGGTAGTCGCCATCGGCTCGCCTTACGGCTTCGAGAACACCGTGACCTCGGGCATTATCAGCGCGAAGGGGCGCTCGCTGCCGGAGGAAAACTACACGCCGTTCATTCAAACCGACGTACCGGTGAACCCGGGCAATTCGGGCGGTCCGCTCTTTAACCTGCAAGGGCAGGTGATCGGTATCAACTCGATGATCTATTCGCAAACGGGCGGCTTCCAAGGGCTGTCGTTCGCCATTCCGATCGACGAAGCGATGCGCGTGAAAGACGAGCTCGTCAAGACAGGGCATGTGAGCCGTGGCCGGCTCGGCGTGGCCGTGCAAGGCGTCAACCAAACGCTCGCCAACTCATTCGGGCTGCAAAAACCGGCCGGCGCGCTCGTGAGCTCGGTCGATCCGGGCGGCCCGGCGGCCAAGGCCGGCCTGCAAGCGGGCGACGTGATTCTGGCTGTGAACGGCGTGGCGGTTGGCGATTCGACCGATCTGCCCGCACAGATTGCCAGCATGAAGCCGGGTACCAAGGCGACGCTCGACGTCTGGCGCGACAAATCGAAAAAGCAGCTGGCCGTGACGCTCGGCTCGCTTTCGGACACCACCGTGGCCGCTAAGGGCGGTGCCACCGCCGAGCCGAGCCGGCTTGGCGTGGCGGTGCGTTCTCTGACGCCGCAGGAAAAGAATAGCAGCTCGCTCACGCATGGCCTGCTCGTGCAGCAAGCATCGGGGCCGGCTGCCAGTGCTGGCATTCAGCCGGGCGACGTGATCCTCGCGGTGAACGGCAGCCCGGTGTCGTCGCCGGAGCAGTTCAAGCAGATCATTGCGAAGTCGGGAAGCAGTGTGGCGCTCCTGATTCAGCGTAACGATGCGCAAATCTTCGTGCCGGTCGATCTCGGCTAACGGCAGCGACGGTAAGCGTTCGGGTACAAGCATTGCTGAGCCACATCTTCATGCGGGGAACCGGCGTATGCTGACACCTCGCGTAACGAAAGGAGCGAAGCCATGAGAGAGTCAAGCAGCAAACGGGCAGGCGCGATGGCCATGGCCGCGGCGCTTGCGATTGGATTCGCCGGTGCGGCGTTTGCACAGGCGTCCGACGGGACCGTCGGCGGCACGACGACCGACATGACGAGCGCCGGCAACGCCAACGGCGGCGGGATGCCGCAAATCCAGCATCAAGGTTCGGTCGAATATGTGTCGGGCGGCGTGGGTCTCGACGAATCGACGGCATTGAAGCGCGCCGCGTCTCATTGGCCGCTGGCGTTGCGTTTTACGGGCCCGACGGCCGAATACCTGTCGGGCGTGCATGTGAGCATTGGCGGCGCGGGCGACACCGCTACGCTGGACGCCGATTCGAGCGGCCCTTACATGCTCGTCAAGTTGCCGCCGGGCCGTTATACCGTCCATGCGCGCTACAAGGATCAGGAGCAAACGCGCACGGTCACAGTTTCGAGCCATCCGGGCGCGCACGCCGATTTTCACTGGAAAACGCAATAGCGCGCGAGCTGCGCAAGCAGGTCCGCTTTGTTTGATAATGGATGCCACGGGTACGCGCCCGTGGTTTTTTTTTGCATCGCGCGCCGAACATTGTTAATAGATCGCAAGGGAATCGCCATGCCGAATGCCGTTTTCCATCAGATTGAAATCGAGCCCAATCCGCATCGCTTGCGTGTCATTCATTGCGGCATCACACTGGCCGATACTTCACGCGGGTTTACGCTGAAAGAGACGGGGCTGCCCGAGGTGCTTTATTTCCCGCGCGAGGACGTCAATATGACGCGTTTCGAGCGTTCCGCGCATGTGACGCACTGCCCGTACAAGGGCGACGCATCGCATTTTCATTTGCACACCGAGGCCGGTGAGATTGTGGAAAACGCGGCGTGGAGCTACGAGATGCCATATGAAAACGCCGCGGCCATCAAAGACTGCGTCGCCTTTTATCCGTCTCGCGTTGATCGTATCGATCAGACTTCCTGATTTCGGATCGAGCGAGGTGCGCGTGCGAAGGAGACCGCCGTGGAACTGACCAATGCGCTGCGTATTCCGCTCGACATCACCGAGGTCGCCAACGCGCTTTCCGACACCGCGCTCGTGCGTGCGAGCCTCGAGAATTGTGAGTCATTCGCCCGTTTGTCGAGCGGTGAGTATGCGATTGCGTTCACCGTGCCCGTCGGCCCGCTCAGGGCGCGCTACGATCTGCGCGTGCATGTGGCCGCGGCGATGTCGGGCGGCGACACAGCGGGCAACCGCCAGGATGAAGGACTGTGGCGGCGCGTGCTGAACATCAAGGCGAGTGCGCCGGGGATCGGCTCGCTGCGGGGGCAAGTCGAGATCGTGCTCGATGATGATAGCCGAACCGCTCAGGGTCACGCCGATGGCAATGACAACGACCATGACCATGACAACGGCACGGCGCACACCATCGTCCAGCATGATGCCGCCGAGACGGTTCGTCTGACCGAATCCGCCACGCGGATCGAATACGCGGTGTGGGCGACGTCGACCGGACCGCTCGCCGCGTTGCCGCCCAGACAAATCGAAAACGCCTTGCTCGGGCTGGCCGAAGATTTTTTTGCGGAGTTTGCGGCCGTGGTCGAGACCAAGCACGGCAAGCGGCCAAACCGCGCCGCGACGGCAGCACACACGCGGCGCCGACATGTGTTCCTGCGACCGATCAGCTTGGCCCGCTTTGCTCGGCGAGCGGCACCGGCGACAGACGAGGCGTCCGAGGCGGCGCCGGGCCGCTGGGGCAGTCTGTTGCTCGGGCATCGAGCCGCGCAGGAGGTCGAGCGTCGTGCGCCGAGGGCGATGCCGTTTTGGGTGTGGGCCGCAATCGTAGTGCTCGTGGCTGCGCTGCTTTACGTGCTGCGCCGCTTGCAATAACGCGCTACCTATCGGCTCTATGCTGCTGAGCAGCCGTGCATCAAGCCGTGCCGCGGAATTCACGCCGGTACGCGCGCGGAGATGTCTTGAAGGTACCGGCGAAGTGCTGCCGCAGCGATACCGCCGAACCGAACCCTGTCGATTCCGCAATCGCTTCCACGGTCTGATCTGTCGTCTCGAGCAGCTGTTGCGCTCGGGCGAGACGCGTCTCGAGCAGCCACGCGCCGACGGTCGTTCCTGTTGCTTGCCGAAACCGGCGCGTGAACGTGCGCCGGCTCATTAGCGCACGCGCCGCCAGCGTATCGAGCGAATGCGGCAGATGCACGTTGGCGCGCACCCAATCGAGCAGCGAGGCCAAGCGT
This sequence comes from Trinickia sp. LjRoot230, assembly GCF_964253315.1. Lineage (NCBI taxonomy): Bacteria > Pseudomonadati > Pseudomonadota > Betaproteobacteria > Burkholderiales > Burkholderiaceae > Trinickia > Trinickia sp. LjRoot230. The sequence continues at coordinate 3,576,620 of NZ_CAXUQX020000001.1, read as the reverse complement.
TCGTCGCGCGCATCGGCGCTCAACGGCTGCTCGACGAATTGCGCCTGCCCGCCTTGCCGATGGGGCGGCACGACGAGCCGCCGCGCCACATAGTTCGCGGCATGTGCGCCGTAACGCGTACGCAGCAGATGCAGGCAGCAATCGAGGCCGGCGGCGGTACCGGCCGACGTCAGCACGTGGCCGTCTTCGACGTAGAGCACCGATGCATCGACGTTGACGGCAGGATACCGGCGGGCAAATTCGCCCGCCCAGGCCCAGTGCGTTGTGGCTGTGCGGCCATCGAGCAGCCCTGCGGCGGCCAACACAAACGCACCGAGGCACAGACCGACGCATTGCGTGCCTCGGGCATACGCACGGCGCAGCCCGTCAAGCAGCGCTTCGGGCGGCTCGAGTGCCTGGTTCCAGCTCGGCACGATGATGATATCGGCCGCCGCTAGCGCTTGCGTAAGCTGATGGCGCGCGCTAATCGTAAAGCCGGCTTTGGTACCGAGCGCGCCGGCGCTGACGGCAGCCACGCGCAGATCGAAAGCCGGCAGGCCCGCGGCGGTGTAATCCTCGCCGAAGACGATGCATGGCACGGCGAGATGAAACGGACTGATGCCCTCGAACGCGACGACAGCGACGACAGGACTGGATTGGGCTCCCGCTACGGCGGAGGGGACGGCGGGCATGGTCGCTCCTGCGATAAATGATTGGCCCAATTATATCGATTGATGGCAGATGGGCCACTATTGTTGAACGGTCGAAATGGGAACAATGGCTCCTGTCGACGCGCTTTCCGACGCACCGCAAAACGCAGCGGCCGCGCCCCGAGCGCATTCGATCCACTCATTTTTCGATACCAGGAGCCCATCATGTCTACCGTCCCGCGCCGTGCACTGATCGTCATCGACGTACAAAACGAATATGTGACCGGCGATCTGCCGATCGAATATCCCGACGTGCATCGTTCCCTTGCCAACATTGGCCGCGCGATGGATGCGGCGCGTGCGGCATCCGTACCGGTGATCGTCGTGCAGAACATTGCGCCGCCTGATTCGCCGCTTTTCGCCCGCGGCACCGATGGTGCCGAACTGCATCCGGTCGTTGCGGGCCGCCCGCGCGATCATTACGTCGAAAAGTCGTTGCCTAGCGCCTTCACCGGGACCGATCTGGCGCAATGGCTCGCCGCGCACGAAATCGACACGCTGACCGTGGTGGGCTACATGACACACAACTGCGATGCGTCGACGATCGTCCACGCGTTGCATATGGGTTTGAAGGCGGAGTTTCTCTCCGACGCGACGGGTGCGGTCCCCTACGAGAACAGCGCCGGCTATGCGAGCGCAGAGGACATTCATCGCATCTACAGCGTGGTGCTGCACTCGCGCTTTGCCGCCGTCGCCGACACCGATGCATGGATCGCCGCTGTGGAGGCGAATGCGCCGCTCGAGCGATCGACCATCTACGCGTCGAATCAGACGGCACGGGCACGGGCGGCGGCCGCAATGACGACGGCTTAAAATCGGGTTTGACTTCAATACGCACGTGCGTATATATTGGCGTCAATACGCACGAACGTATTGACGCCATGACCAAACCCTCATTACGCGAAAACATCATTGCGGCCGGCCTGGAGACGATGCTCAAGTCCGGCTACGAAGGCGCCAGCGTGCGCGATATCTGCGCCGCCGCAGGCGCACCGCATGGCTCCTTCACCAACCACTTCCGCTCGAAGGAGGCTTTTGCCGAGGAAGTGCTGGACCGCTATTTCGCCCACACCAAAACATTCGTCAAAACGGCGTTGGACGATAAGTCACTGACGCCGCGGCAGCGCTTGAAGCGGTACCTGGACATCATCAGCGGCGTGCTGGCGGACGACAAATGGCATCGCGGTTGTCTGATCGGCGATTTCAGTCTCGAAACCGCTTCTCGAAGCGACCGCCTGCGCGAGCGGCTCGAGGCGATCTTTCAAGAGTGGCGGGTGCCGTTTGCGTCGTGTATCGCCGAAGCGCAAGCGGCCGGTGAACTCGATCCGGCGCTTGATCCCATCGAACTCGCGGAATTCCTGCTGGCGTCCTGGGAGGGGGCAATTCTTCGAATGAAAGTCGAACGTGGTCCTGCCGCGCTCGAGCGGTTCAAGCGCATCGTTTTTCAGACGTTATTCAAGGAGCAAAAATGACAATGACAGCCTCTTTTGATGTTTCGTTGCCGTCGCTGGATGTCCTGAATTCCACGATGGCTTATCGCGAAGCGGGAGACGCCGACGCACCGGTCGCGCTTTTTCTGCATGGCAACCCGACTTCGTCGTATATCTGGCGCAATATCATTCCGCTCGTCGCGCCCGTGGCGCATTGCATAGCGCCTGACCTGATCGGCTTTGGGCAATCGGGCAAGCCGGATATCGAGTACCGCTTCGCCGATCACGTCCGATATCTCGATGCGTTTATCGAGAGAGCGGGAATCTCGTCGGCCTTCGTCATCGCGCAGGATTGGGGCACTGCGCTGGCATTTCACTTGGCCGCTCGCCGGCCGGAATTTATCCGCGGGCTGGCTTTTATGGAATTCATCTGGCCGATGCCCAGCTGGGACGATTTTCATGCGGATGCGCGCGAAACCTTCCGCAAGTTCAGAACGCCCGGCGTTGGCGAGCAGATGATTCTGGAAGGCAACGCATTCGTGGAGCACGTGCTTCCCGGAGCGACTTTGCGAAAACTGATGGACGAGGAAATGGCTGTCTACCGAGCTCCGTTTCCCACGCGGCAATCGCGTCGGCCAACATGGCGTTTGCCGAACGAGCTACCCGTGGCCGGAGAACCGGCGGACGTCTATGCAACGCTGGAACAAGCGCACCTCGCGCTCGCACAGTCGTCGTACCCAAAGCTATTTTTCACCGCGAATCCGGGCGCATTGGTGTCCCCAGCCGTCGCTGAGCGTTTCGCCAAGAAACTGAAAAACTGCCGCGTCGTTGAGCTTGGCGCGGGCGCTCACTACCTGCAGGAGGATCATCCGGCCGCCATCGGTGCTGCTGTCAAGGACTGGATGATCGGCCTAGGAGCAAGTCCGCACCATCAATAGACCGCGGCAACGCCGGGCGGCCGGTGTTTGAAGCGTCGATGCACCCAATAATACTGTTCCGGAAACCGCAAGATCTGCGCTTCGAGAAACGCGTTCATTCTGAGCGCATCGTCGGTATCGCTTGCGGATGGAAAATCGGTGAGTGGCTCGAAAATGGTGAGCTTGTACCCTTTGAAATCGGGCAGTACTTCGGTCACGAACGGCACGACGCGTGCATTGCCCATTTTTGCCAGGCGCGAGACCGATGTCAGCGTGCAGGCCTGAACGCCGAAGAATGGCACGAAAACCGAGTTGTCGATGCCGTAATCCATGTCCGCCGCCAGCATGACCGGTTTGCCGGACCGAAGGATGCTGAGGACTTTTCTCGCGCTCGTGGCGCGTTCGATCATCTGCGCGCCAAACCGGCCGCGCTGCCGCCGCGCAAGCTCGCAAAGCCGCGCGCTCGACATCCGCGTATAGAGGGCCGCGACGGGCCACTGCATCGAATACAGCATGCAGCCGACCTCGATGCCGACGAAGTGGAAACCCATAAAGATGGTTGGCGGCGCGTTTTTATCGTCGAGATCAATTTTGCTGTCGATCTGAACGATGTTTTTTATCGCGCGCGCACTACCGAACCACTGAATGCCTCGTTCGAGATAGCTGCGAACCACTTGCCGGAAATGATCCTTCGCGAGCGCGTGATGCTCGGCTTCGGACTTGTTCGGAAAGCAAAGGCGCAGATTGACGAGCACGATGTGCTTGCGGCGGCTTGGCAGCGCATATAACCCGGCGCCGATCAGGTTGCCGAGCCGCGCCACCAGAGGATAAGGAAGGATCGAGAAAGCGCGCAGGAGCGCGATGACGAGGGCGTGACCGAGTTTTTCCACGAGTTCCTTCTGGGCGCAATAGCCGACCTGCGCCATGGGGGAAGTTACCGTCCGCCGATAACGAACGGCCAACGAGGCATGTTGTACAAGCAGCGCCGTTGTTTTGTCGCGCCCGGGTCAAGCGGTGCGTCGCGGGATCGAGGTCGACCCTGCTCAGCGTGCCGCCAGCCTGCGCATTATCGCATGCTGCGACCCCCCAAATTTGGTGGGTCGCGGTTGGCCTGCTCGCATAGGGTTTCTGACCGAAGCGCCGCGCTGGGCTAAACCGCTCCCCCCGCACGCGCCCGCATCGCCTGACTGGAGCGCAAAGTGTCGAGGCAGGCGTCGACGAACGGCTCGGTCTGCGCGTCGAAACCGACCGACGGCGGCATCATCAGTGCGTCGCGAAGGCAGCCCCCGATGAACGCGTGTAGAAAAAGCGCCGCGCGCCGCATATCGAGATCGGCCGGCAACTGACCCTTTCGCACAGCCAGACGCAGATCGTTTTCGAGCTTGCCGATGCCTTCTTGCATGCTCGATTGGTGTCGCGCCTTGACCGGGCCCATCTCGTCGACGAATTCGCATTTCAGAAACAGAATGTCGAATACGCGCCGCCGCTGCGCATCACCCGACACCGCGTGCAGACACCATTTCAGCTTGTCGGCGAGCCGGCCGAGCGGGTCGTCGGGGTCCCCATCCGCCGCGTCCAGTTCATCAAGCGGTAACAGCACCCGGTCGAACATCGCGGTAAAAAGATCGCCCTTGTTCGCGAAGTGCCAGTAAATCGCGCCGCGCGTCACGCCGGCAAGCGCTGCGATATCGGCGAGCGACGTGCGCGACACGCCTTTGTCGTAAAACACCTGCTCCGCCGCATCGAGAATCCGATTGCGTGTCTCCCGCGCCTCTTCTTTCGTTCGTCTGACCATGTTGCTAGCCCGCCCCCTAACCCCCAACGGCTTTTCTGACGGTGGATATCGTAAGAATCGAATCCGGCCAATTGGTCGGATCAGTCAATTACAGCATGTTACAAGCGCGATCGTTGCGGACCCCGGTAATTTCAAGCAATGAAAAGCTTTTACATACATCCATGAATGTATATACAATACATGCCGACGCGCGAAGGGTCCAGTGCGGAATCCCGGTAATATCCCTGACTGGCCGCCGTTCGCGCGAGCCGGCCGCCTTCGGGTGTGCCGCTCGAGCCGTGCGTATGTCCATCAGGTGCGTTCCAACGCAGTGCCGCGTGTTCGATTCCGCGCGTCTCAGCCGCACCTGCCGGTTTGCATCAAGCGTTTTGCGACATGCGCGTTTGCGACATGCGCGTTTGCGACATGCGCGTTCGCGACATGCGCGTTCGCGACATGCGCGTTCGCGACATGCGCGTTCGCGACATGCGCGTTCGCGACGTGCGTCGTGCCGCGCGCCCCGTGGGGATGGGGCGCAGCGGCTCTACATGTTCCCAGTCTTTGACCAGAGGTCGCTCCATGCGTGTCGAACCGGTTCCTCTTCGCCTGATCACTATCGCGACGGCTGCCCTGATGATGGCCGCGTGCGGAAAAAAGCCGCCGGCGCCGCAGCAGCGCACGCCGGAGGTCGGCGTCATCACGGTGCAAACGAGCACCGTGCCGGTCGTCACCGAACTGCCGGGCCGCACCAGCGCATTCCTGGTGGCGCAAGTGCGTGCGCGCGTCGATGGCATCGTGCTGCGCCGTGAGTTCACCGAAGGCAGCGAGGTCAAGGTCGGCCAGCGCCTTTACAAGATCGATCCGGCGCCTTTCATCGCCTCGCTCAACAGCGCGAAGGCGTCGCTCGCGAAGGCGCAGGCGAATTTGGCCAGCACCTCTGCGCAGGCCACCCGCTACAAAGTGCTCGTCGCAGCAAACGCCGTGAGCAAGCAGGATTACGACAACGCCGTCGCCTCGCAAGGGCAGGCCGCGGCCGATGTCGCAGCGGCGAAGGCTTCGGTTCAGACGGCGCAGATCAATCTCGGCTACACCGACGTCGTCGCTCCCATTACGGGCCGCACGGGTGTCTCGCAGGTCACGCCGGGCGCGTATGTGCAATCGAGCGCGGCCACGCTGATGAATACGATTCAGCAACTCGATCCGATGTACGTCGATCTGACGCAATCGAGCCTGGATGGGCTCAAGCTGCGTCGCCAGATTCAGGAAGGGCGCGTGAAGACGAACGGCGCGGGCGCGGCCAAAGTCACGCTGACGCTCGAAGACGGCCAGACCTATACGCAACAGGGCAAGCTGCAATTCGCGGATGTCACCGTCGACCAGTCGACCGGCTCCGTGACGCTACGCGTTATTTTCCCGAACCCGAACCGGGTGCTGCTGCCCGGCATGTTCGTGCGGGCGCGCATTGAAGAAGGCGTCAACGAGCGCGCGATGCTCGTGCCGCAAATTGGCGTCACGCACGATCAGAAGGGCGATGCCATCGCGCTCGTGGTCGGCCCCGATAACAAGGTCGTGCCACATACGCTCGTGACCTCGGGCATGCGCGGCCCGAATTGGATCGTCGACAGCGGTATCACCCCCGGAGACCGCGTCATCGTGCAAGGCACCGAGAAAGTCCGCCCGGGTATGACGGTCAAGGCGGTGCCCGCGCAACTCGGCTCGACGGCCGCGCCGGCGTCAGGCGCCTCGGGTGCCGCGGCACCGCAAGCCGCATCGGCATCGACACCGGCATCGAAGCCGGCGTCGGGCGCGTAACAGAGGGGAGCCCGGCACATGGCCAAGTTTTTTATCGATCGCCCGATTTTCGCTTGGGTGATCGCCATCATCCTGATGCTTGCGGGCATCGCGTCGATCTTCAGCTTGCCGGTGGCGCAGTATCCGACCATCGCGCCGCCGTCGATCCAAATCAGCGCGACCTATCCGGGCGCATCGGCGAAGACGGTCGAGAACACCGTGACGCAGGTCATCGAGCAGCAGATGAGCGGGCTCGATCACATGCTGTACATGTCGTCGACCAGCGACGACTCCGGTACGGCGACGATCACGATCACCTTCGCGGCCGGCACGAATCCCGACATCGCGCAGGTGCAGGTGCAAAACAAGCTGTCGCTCGCGACGCCGCTGTTGCCATCGGTCGTGCAGCAACTCGGCACCAAGGTGACGAAGTCGAGCAGCAGCTTCTTGCTCGTGCTCGCGTTCGTGTCGCAAGACGGCAGCATGAGCAAGTACGACCTTGCCAACTACGTCGCCTCGAACATCCAGGACCCGATCAGCCGAATAGACGGCGTAGGCACGGTGACGGTGTTCGGCACGCAGTACGCAATGCGGATCTGGCTCGACCCGACGCGGCTCACGAACTACGGCCTGACGCCAAGCGACGTCACCACCGCGCTCACGAATCAGAACGTGCAAGTCGCGGGTGGCCAGTTGGGCGGCACGCCGTCGGTGCCGGGGCAGATGCTGCAGGCAACGGTGACGGAGCAAACGCTGTTGCGCACGTCGGCTGATTTCGGCGGCGTGCTGTTGAAGGTCAACCAGGACGGCTCGCAAGTGCGCGTGCGGGACGTGGCGCGCATCGAACTTGGCGGCGAGACCTACAACTTCGACACCAAATACAACGGCCAGCCATCGGCGGCGATGGGTATCCAGCTTGCGACGGGCGCCAATGCGCTGCAAACGGCGAAGAGCGTGCGCGCGAAGATTGAGGAGATCTCGAAGTACTTTCCGCACGGCTTGGCTGTGACGTATCCGTACGACACGACGCCGTTTGTGCGGCTGTCGATCGAGGAAGTGGTCAAGACGCTGCTCGAGGGCATCGTGCTGGTGTTCCTGGTGATGTATCTGTTCCTGCAGAACCTGCGCGCGACGTTGATTCCGACCATCGCCGTGCCCGTGGTCTTGCTCGGCACGTTCGCCATCATGAATCTGGTGGGCTTTTCGATCAACGTGCTGTCGATGTTCGGCCTCGTGCTCGCCATTGGTCTGCTCGTCGACGATGCGATCGTCGTCGTCGAGAACGTCGAGCGGGTGATGTCCGAGGAGGGTTTGTCGCCTCGAGAGGCGACGCGCAAGGCCATGGACCAGATCACGGGCGCGCTGATCGGCGTGGCGCTCGTGCTTTCGGCCGTGTTCGTGCCTGTTGCGATGTCGAGCGGCTCGGTCGGCGCGATCTACCGGCAGTTCTCGCTGACGATCGTCTCGGCGATGGTCTTGTCGATTCTCGTCGCGCTCGTGCTGACGCCCGCGCTTTGCGCGACCATCCTCAAGCCGATTCCCGCCGGCCATCATGAGGAGAAAAAGGGCTTCTTCGGCTGGTTCAATCGCACCTTCGAGACGAGCCGCGACAAGTACGGCAGCGGCGTGACGCACGTGGTGCGCCGCTCGGGTCGCTGGCTGGTGATCTATCTCGCGGTGATCGTCGCCGTGGGGCTGCTGTTCGTCAAGCTGCCGAAGTCATTCCTGCCCGACGAGGATCAAGGCCTGTTGTTCGTCATCGTGCAAACGCCGACCGGCTCGACGCAAGAGACGACCGCCAAGACGCTTGCCAATATTTCAGACTACCTGCTCAAGCAGGAAGGCTCGGTCGTGGAATCCGTCTTTACGGTGAATGGCTTCAGTTTTGCCGGGCGCGGACAGAACTCGGGCCTCGCGTTCGTTCGCTTGAAGGATTACGGTGTGCGGCAGGGCGCCGATCAGAAAGTGCAGGCAATCATCCAGCGGATGTTCATGCACTACGCGGGCTACAAGGACGCGATGGTGATCCCGTTCAATCCGCCGTCGATTCCCGAACTGGGTACGGCTTCGGGCTTCGACTTCCAGCTGACTGACAACGCGGGCCTCGGCCATGACACGCTGATGGCCGCACGCAATCAGCTGCTCGGCATGGCGGGGCAAAACCCGACGTTGCAATTGGTGCGCCCGAACGGCCTGAACGACACGCCGCAGTTCAAGGTCGATATCGACCGCGAGAAGGCGGCGGCGCTCGGGGTGTCGCCCGAGGCCATCGACAACACCTTCTCGGTGGCCTGGGCGTCGAAGTACGTCAATAACTTCCTCGACACGGACAACCGGATCAAGAAGGTCTATGTGCAATCCGATGCGCCGTTCCGTATGAAGCCGGAGGACATGTCGAACTGGTTCGTGCGCAACAGCGCGGGAACGATGGTGCCGTTCACGTCGTTCGCTTCAGGTCGCTGGATGTTCGGCTCGCCCAAGCTCGAGCGTTACAACGGCGTATCGTCGGTCGAAATCCAGGGCCAAGCGGCGCCGGGCAAGAGTACCGGGCAGGCCATGACAGCGATGCAGCAGATCGCGGCCAAGCTGCCGGTGGGCATCGGCTACTCGTGGACGGGGCTGTCGTTGCAGGAAATTCAGTCGGGTTCGCAAGCGCCGATTCTGTACGGCATTTCGATCCTGGTCGTGTTCCTTTGTCTGGCCGCGCTCTATGAAAGCTGGTCGATTCCGTTCTCGGTGATCATGGTGGTGCCGCTCGGCGTAATCGGCGCGCTCGTCGCGGCCACGGTGCGGGGGCTGGAGAACGATGTGTTCTTTCAGGTCGGCTTGCTGACGACGGTGGGGTTGTCGGCGAAGAACGCGATTCTGATCGTCGAGTTTGCGCGGGAGTTGCAGCGCACCGAAGGCATGGGGCCGGTCGAAGCGGCAATGGAGGCCTCGCGATTGCGGCTGCGTCCGATTCTGATGACGTCGCTCGCGTTCATTCTCGGCGTGATGCCGCTGGCAATCAGCAACGGCGCCGGTTCGGCGAGCCAGCACGCGATCGGCACTGGCGTGATCGGCGGGATGCTGACGGCGACCTTCCTCGCGATCTTCTTCATTCCGATGTTCTTCGTGGTCGTTAGGGCGAAGTTCTCCGGTGACGCTGAGGACCCGGAGGTCGCGGCACGGCTCGCGCAGGAGCATCACGCGGCGAAGTCGCGCGACAGCGACGGGCACAACGACGAGGGTGGCGGTGAAGCCGGCAAGGACGGTAAGCGTAATAACGGTAACAACGGTAACAACGGCGGCTCGGGCAACGAAGGACAGTGAGATGCAGATGCGAAACCATTCTTTGATTGCGAGCGCCGCGGCGGCCGCTGCCGTGGCGCTTGGTGCCGCGGGCTGCTCGTTCCAGCCCAAGTACGAGCAGCCGGCTCCGCCGGTGGCAGGCGCATTCCCGAGTTCGGGTGTGTACGCCACGCAACCGGCCGCGACGCCGGGCCGCAGCGCAGCGGGCCAAGCGGCCGCCGATATCGGTTGGCGCGATTTCCTTGCCGATCAGCGCTTGCAGCGGCTCGTCGACATTGCGCTGGCGAACAATCGAGACCTTCGCGTGACGATGCTCAATGTTGATTCGGCTCGTGCCCAATATCGCGTGGCGCGCGCGGCGCTATTCCCGTCGCTCGACGCAACGGCTGAAAAGAGCGTCTCGCGAACGCCGAAGAATCTGTCGTTCCTCGGGCAGACGATTTCGAACAAGTATTCGGTCGGACTGGATACGTCGTGGGAAATCGACTTCTGGGGGCGCATTCGCAGCCTCAAGGATCAGGCGCTCGAGAAATATCTGTCGACGGCACAGGCGCGCAAGGCGGCGGAAATCTCACTCGTCTCACAGGTGGCCGATCAGTATTTGCAGATGCTGGCCGACGACGAACTGCTGAAGGTCACCGACGACACGCTGCGATCGGCGCTCGATCAGTACAACCTGACGAAGCTGCAATTCGATAACGGCACGGGCTCCGAACTGGATCTGCGTCAGGCTGAAACGGTGGTCGAGCAGGCGCGCGCGAACCGCGAATCGGAAGCGCGCTTGCGTGCGCAGGCGGAAAACGCGCTCGTGCTGCTGATCGGCCAGCCGCTGCCGGCCGATCTCCCGCCGGGCCGCCCGCTCGGCGATCAAGCGCTGCTGACCGACATTCCGGCCGGGCTGCCGTCGGACTTGCTTACGCGTCGCCCCGACATCATGGAAGCCGAGGCCACGCTGCGCGCGGCGAACGCGAATATCGGCGCGGCACGCGCGGCGTTCTTGCCGAAGATTTCGCTGACCGGTTCATTCGGTACCGCGAGCCCGACGCTCGGGGGGCTTTTCAAGCCGGGCTCGGCGGCCTGGACCTTTGCACCGCAAATCTCGTTGCCGATCTTCGAAGGCGGACAGAACATCGCCAATCTCGATCTGGCGAATATCCAAAAGCGCATCGAGATTGCGAACTACGAGAAAGCGATCCAATCGGCGTTTCGCGAGGTGTCCGATGGGCTTGCTGCGCGCAGCACCTACGATGCCCAGATCGGTGCGCTCGAGCGCAATACGAATGCACTGCAGCGAACGCTCGATTTGTCGCAACTGCGCTACCGCAATGGCGTGGATAGCTACTTGCAGGTGCTCACAGCGCAAACGAGCCTCTATTCGGCGCAGCAGTCGCTAATCAGCGCGCGTGCGGCGCGGCTCACGAGCCTCGTCGATTTGTACGTGGCGCTGGGCGGCGGTTGGTTGCAGCAGACCGGCGAAACGCCGCGTTCGCCCGATGCCGACACCGACTATCGTTCGATGCCCGCCCAAGTGCCGCAAAGCGGCACAGCACCTGCCGCTGCGAAGGCTGCGCCCGCGAGCTGAGCTTGACCTGATAGCTGATCGGGCCCGCGCACCCAAGTGGGGGGGCGTGTCTAAAGCGCAAGCCTCGGCACCACATACACGCCGTACGCGGGGCCGATGCCCGACGCCGCAACGCCCACGCGATAGCCGCCGGCGAAGTGACCTTCGATGTATTTGCTGCTGCCGCCATATGACCCATCGACATGGAACGCGGCGAACGCGACGATCGGCACGTAGGTTTTGCTATCGATGTTCGCCGCCACCGGCACGAGAATCGTCGTGCCCACCGGCACGTCGCTATAGATCGCCGTCTTCACGCCGGGCTCAATCCAGATGCTGTCGCCAATCGAGAGTGACGTCGGGTTGCCCGATGCAATGAGGCCGCGGATCGTCGTCACGTCGTCCGCATTGGTCAGGAACGACGTCCATTGCCCCGCGCTGCATGAACCTTTATAAAGCTGGCCATTACCGATCTGCACTTCGTAAGCGCTGCCCGTCGAAGGGTCGATCAACGGTTCGTTCGTCTGCGCGTTCCAGTACGCGTCGAGCACGCATTGGCTGACGACGATCGGAAAAAGCCCGCCCGGGCCGACGGTCGATGGCGCGGCGCTGACCGCCACGGCCGTCGCGCTGGCCGGTGAATGCAGCGAGTCGAGAAAGCCGCCGAGCAGTAACGCGATGGCGCCGCCGTTTTGTCCGCTCGCGCGCGTGATCGTCACTTGCACCGCGGGTGCGTCGTAAAGCGTCTGCGTGATGGTGGTGGGCTGCAGCGTTGCCGGGTTGCCGGTCACGTTCCAGTACCCGGTCTGTACGCTGGCTGCGCTGAGCGTCACGCCATCTGAACTGTTGAGCGGCACCGCTGCGCTCGTGGCGCTTGCGGCGCCGGCCCAATCCGGGCCATCCCCGCCGGCACGCAGTTGCGCGGCGCCGGCGAGCGCGGCGGCATCGGCGGCGTTTTGCAGTTCGTTGCGCACGGTGGCCACGCGCGGCAAATCAACGGCGAACGCGCCGAAGGTCAACAGCACCGATACCAGAAACAAAAACCACAGCGTGGCCGAGCCGCGCTCGGCACGACGCGCGCTTCGCCGTGGCTTACGCGTGCCGCTCATGTCACTCATAGTTCATCACGGTGGTGGCCGTCACGGTAGCCGGGCCCGTCAGTGCGCTGATGGCGGAACCCAGCACCAAGCCGTCGTACGTGTAGGTCACCGTTACCTTCAGCGGATTGCCGGGCGCGGTGCCGGCCGATTGGTCGACGCTCACAGTCGGCGTCGTCGCCGTGCCGCCGGTGACGAGATTGTTCTGCGCGTAGGAGAGCGCGACGTTGGCAATTTCGCCCGCGCTCAGTTGCGGCACGCGCACGACGACACCCGCGCGCGCTGCTTCGCGCGAGGCGTTCGTGATGACGGCTTTATCGCAAAGCAGCAGGCTCGCGTCGACGATGCCGAACAGCAGCGTCATCAAGAACGGAAACACGAGCACGAATTCGAGCGCGACCACGCCACGCTCGTTCGCCGCGAAGCGCGCCAGCGGTCTCATTCGCGGCCTCGATCGGCCAAGCTGCCGGCTGTTGTGGGCGCGAGTGTCGGCACTGGCCCGACGCGCACCGCGTTGTCCTGCTTCGCGGCCGAGAACCGGCTGCGCACGGTCTGATAGAAAAGCAGGTTGTCGTCGACGGAGGCCGCGGGCAGGTCGGCGAGCAGAATGCGTTTGGCTGCCTCGCCGTTGCCGAGCAGGCCGTAGGCGAGCGCCAGATTCTGTCGCGCCTGCAACGGCGCATCAGGCAGTCCGGCGATGTCGAGCAGCACGTTGGCGCCTTCGCGCGCCTGCTGCGAGAGGATCAGCGATAGGCCGAGATTCGTCTTGAGCCCTTGCGCGTCGGGATGCTGCTGCAAAGCAGCGCGATAGACCGCCTGCGCGTGCGCGTGGTCTCCCTGCAAATCGAGCGCGGTGCCAAGCCCCTCGGCGGCAATCGCTTGACCCGGCAATGCCGCCATCAGCGCACGGTAGCGCGCCACGGCGTCGTCAAGGCGCCGCTCGCGCAACGCCACGCGCGCCAAGCCCAATTGTGCGCGCGGGTCCGCAGGCCCGGCTGCGGCAACATGCGAATACAGCACACCGGCGCGTGCGAGATCGCCGGTCTGATACATCGCGTCGGCCAGCCCCAGCTGTGCGTCGTTCGACTGCGGCGACGCTTTCAGCACCTTCTCGAACAGCGTGACGGAAAGCTGCGTGTCGCCGCTTTCGAGCGCGCTTTGCGCGATGCGCAGATCGGTGGAAGTGTCGGTGCCGCGCTCGGAGAGGACCGGACGCGTCGTCAACGTGCCGCCGCTTGCGCACCCGCCCAGCAAAACCGAGATGGCCAGCGGCAAGCCGAACGCGAAGGCGAACGAACGCGTGCGCGTGAAGGCTCGTAACATAACAGAGGACGTATTCATGGCATGCAACCTGTATCGATAAAACGTCACTGATTGGACTAGTTAGTTGTGCTAACGAATACTCGTCTCTTTCTCAATGACGAAACACGGCAATGAGCCGGATGACGGCCGGCCCCGCGGCGATCAGCGCAACGGTCGGCATGATGAACAGCATCATCGGCAGCGTCATTTTCGGCGCGAGCTTCGCGGCTTTCTCTTCGAGCGCGATGATCTGCATCGCACGCTCGGTCCGCGAAAGCATGCGCAGCGATTGCGTAATCGGCGTGCCGTACTGCTGCGACTGCACGAGCGTCGTGACCAGCGCGCGCATCGAGGGCAGGCCAATGCGTGTTGCCATCGCGTTCAGCGCGAGCGCGCTGTCGCCGCCGATGCGCAGCTCGTCAGCCGTCACCGAAAACTCGTCGGCGAGCGCGGGGCAGATCGTCTGCAGCTCGCCGGCCACGCGCTTGATCGCAACGACGAGACTGTTGCCGGCGTTCGTGCAGATGACGAGCAGGTCGAGCGCGTCGGGCAACGCTGCCGCAATCGATTTTTGGCGGCGCCGCGTGGCGAAGCCGACGCCATACTCGGGCAGCATCATGCCAATGACAAAGGCGCCCACCATCATCAGCGCACGAAAGACGAAGTACTCGCCGATGCGCGGTATATGCGGGCTGATTACGATGGCACTCAGCGCGAGGCATGTGCCGATGACCACCTTGAGCCCCGCGACGACGGCTACCGCACGCCGTTCGCGAAAGCCGGCACGGGCCAACCGCATCGCAAGCTTGGCACGCTCGCCCGCGTCGATGATCGGCATATGCTCGCCGAGCGTCGCGATGCGTCGCACGAAACGTTGCGGCATGTTCTTGACCGGCGCACTGATTGCGCCGGCAGGCTCGTTTGCCGCGCGTGCGACGCCCTGGCGCACGCGCTGAGCGATGCGCGCGCGTGCACCGGTGCCGCGCAACACGAGCCACAGTGTGCCGAAGGCGAGTAGTCCGACGAGCGCCGCATTGCGCCAAAAATCGAGAGTGTTCATCGCGAGGTATCCAGGTTCGAGATCTTGCGAATCATAAAAAGGCCGACCGTCAGCAAGACGGCCGCAAGCACGAGCATCTTGTGGCCGGCGCGCGTGTTGAACAGCAGCGCGACGTAAGGGCGATTGACGATCGAGAGAAACCCCATGATGAAAAACGGCACGCCGGAGATGATCTTGCTGGAGATGCGTCCTTCGGCCGTGAGCGCCTTTGTCTTGGCGCGGATGTCGCGGCGCGTGCGGACGATGCCTGCAAGGTTCTCGAGCGTCTCGGCCAGATTGCCGCCGGTCTCGCGCTGCAGGATCAGGCATACGGAGAAGAACGAAAAATCGGCGAGTTGCAGTCGTTGCGCGGCTTTCTCGAGCACGTCTTTCACTTCCGCGCCGACGAGCAGTGCATCGCCCATCGAGCGAAACGTCGTGCCCACGGGCTCTTCGCTTTCGACGCCGGCCGTGCAGATCGCCTGTACTGCGGGAATGCCAGCACGCACCGCGCGGATGATCAGATCGAGCGTATCGGGGAAAACGGCCAGGAACCGTTGTTTGAATCGCGCGAGCATCCAGCCGTAGACGCCGCGCGCGGCGGCCAGCGCAGCGACGAGGCCGATTACGACGCGCAGTGCGGGCGAGAACGAGAAAAACGACGCGACGGCAACGGCGACGACGCACGCGACGAATGCGGCCAAGCCGATCGTACGCATGCCGCTGCGCCCGCTGACGGTCTGCACGCGCGTGCGCCATGTGTCGAACCACGCGAGCCATACACCATGCTCGCCGTTGCGACGCGCGAGGCTGAACAACTGATGCGGGGCTTGCCTGCCGGGGCGCGTTGTTTTGGTCGCTTCGCGTGAATCGTCGCGCAGCTCGACCACGCGGGCGCGGATGCGCGCGCCGGGTCGGCGCGCGGCCAGATCGCACAGCGTGCGCAAGATCAGCCCTGCGATGATGATCGCAAAGAACGCACCGCCGGCGACGACGTCAGCGGGCGTCATGGCTGCATCGCCGCGATGAGGGCGTCTTCGAGCCCGTAATAAGCGGCCCGCTGAGCGAACGCCGGGCGCAGCGACGAGCACTCGAACGCGCCGCTGACCTGCTCTTCATAGGCGCTTGCGTTGTAGCGAAATGAAAAGAGGTCCTGCGTGATGACGATATCGCCTTCCATGCCGCTGATTTCGGTGACGCGTGTCACGCGTCGCACGCCATCGCGCATGCGTTCGATTTGCAAGATCATGTGCACGGCGCTCGCGATCTGGCGGCGAATGGAGATTAGCGGAAGATTGCCGTTGGCCATCATCACCATGCTTTCGAGCCGCGTGATGGCATCGCGCGGCGTATTGGCGTGAACCGTGGTCATCGATCCATCGTGCCCGGTATTCATCGCCTGCAGCACGTCGAACGCCTCGGTGCCGCGCGTTTCGCCGAGGATGATTCGATCGGGCCGCATCCGCAACGCGTTGCGTACGAGGTCGCGCTGCGAAATGCCGCCGAGCCCCTCGCTGTTCTCGGGCCGCGTTTCAAGGCTCACCACGTGCGGCTGCTGCAATTGCAATTCGGCCGCGTCTTCGATCGTCACGATGCGTTCGTGTGCATCGATGAAATTGGACAGTGCATTCAGAAGCGTTGTCTTGCCCGAGCCCGTGCCGCCCGAAATCACGATATTGAGCCGGCAGGCGCTCGCGATGCGCAGGACTTCAACCATCGCCGTCGAAATGTTGCCCTGCTGCGCCATGCGAGCGAGCGTGATGTTGCGCTTGGCGAATTTGCGAATCGAGATCGAAGCGCCACGCAGCGCGACCGGCGGCAGCACGACGTTCACACGGCTGCCGTCGGCCAGCCGCGCGTCGACCATCGGGCTGCTTTCATCGACGCGCCGTCCCACCGCCGCGGCAATGCGCTGCGCAACGTTGATCACGTGTGCGTTGTCGCGAAACTTGAGCGGCGTCAGTTCGAGCCGGCCGCCTCGTTCAACAAAGACCTGGTCCGGGCCGTTCACGAGGATGTCGGTGACGCGTTCGTCGGCCAACAGCGGCTCGATCGGACCGACGCCGAACATGTCATTGAGGATTTCGTCGACGATCAGCGCTTGGTCGGCCTGCGACAGCGTCAGGCGATCTTTTGCGATCGTGTCCGCGGCGATGTGTTCGATGCCTTCGCGCACTTCGCTGCGCGACATCATCAGTGCGGCCGACATGTTCATCGACGAGAACACGGCCGAGCGGATCGTCTTGAACGTATCGGAGCGGATCAACGCCTGATGCCGGTCGGTGGTGGGCAGCGGGGCGGCCGGTGACGGTGCGGCTTGTGCGAGCGCGTGGGCGCGCGCGGTGGGCGGTGCCGAGACGGGGGCGGCAGCCGCAACGACGACGTCCGACGTGCCGGCGTCGCTGTGCGCCGGCACGGCGTCGTCAGGCCGTGCCAGGCAATGCTCGTACGTGCTTGCCCCGTGCGTGTCGGGCACGTACGAAGCTGAAACGGGCTTGACGCTGCGGCGACCGAACATCAGCGCGCTCCGCGTTTGGGCAACAGCTTCGCGTACCAGCGAGCATCGGCGGGCAACGCCGTGTCGCCGCCGGTGATCGCATCGGCAAGCGAGACGATGGCACGTGAGAACGGCGAGCGCCGAACGTCGCCGAGCCCCTCGCCGAGATTTTCCGCGAGCGCCAGCGTTTCCGGTTCGTAAGGGAACCGATGAACCGAAGCACGCGCGAGCGCATGCGTGAAATCGTCGGATGTCACGCGCCCGCTCACGGGCTGCTGCGCGTCGTTGAGCAGCACCGAGATCGCCGGATCGCCCGCTCGCCCTTCCGCGAAACGGCACAAGCGCGCGGCCTCACGTGCCGCATGCACGGAGCGGTCCGCGACGACGTGAATCATCGCGCAGGCATCGAGCACTTCGTCGGTGAGCGGACCCGCACGCTGCGGCAAGTCGAGCACGACATAGTGAAACTGGTGTTTGAGGGCGGTCAGGAGATCGGTGACGGCCCCCCGGCGCAAGCTGAAATCGGCATCGAGCGGCTGCTCCGACGACAGCACGAAGAGCCGATCGCTTTGCGCGACGAACGCTTGATGAATCAGCTGTTCATCGAGCCGCTGCGTGTTTTGCAGCAATTCGGCGAGGCGGTTGTTGCTCGACACGCCGAGCATCGAACTCGCGGCGCTGCCGTACGGATCGAGATCGACGTAGGCAATGCGGCGGCGCGTTTTGTCGGCGAGGTGGCGAGCGAGTGCCGTGGCGATCGTCGTGACGCCGACGCCACCGCGCGCGCCGACAAAGCCGAGCGCCTTGCCCACGCGGGCCGACGCGCTCGGGTCGCTCGCGGCGAGCGCACGCTGCACGAGTTCGACGGTAAGCGGCTTGACGAGATAATCTTGTACGCCGATGCGCAACAGGTTGCGAAAGAGGCCCACATCGTTGCGTTCGCCGGTGACCACGACAGACACCGACGGGTCGACGACGTCCGCGAGCCGCATCAGATCCGATACGGGCATGGCGCTCGCCGAGACATCGACGAGCAGATGTCGCGGGGCTTGTCCGGCTTCGCGCATCAGCTCGATGGCGTCATCGAGCGTGCCGCGCACGACGTGCGCGTTCGCGATGCCCTGATCGAGTATCAGGTTCTTCACGACTTCTTCGCTGCCGGCGTCGGCGACGACGGCAACGAGCCTGTCGCCCGCGCGCGGCGCGGTGCGATGTTTTGCGATATTCGGTTCGAAGGCACCCATTTGCGAAGCGGCTCCGTCAGTGGCGGTCGGTGAGTCGGTGAATCAGTAAGCCGATAAGTCGATAAATCGATAAGTCAGCGTGAGATGCGTGAAGTCGTCGATGTCGGGTTGAGCGGCGTCATGCGCCCTTCGTCGTAGCGGCGCACGGCGCTAGCGCCCAAGGCTGCGTCGGCACCGGCATAAGGCTCGGGTGCCACGAGGTCGGCCGGACGCGCGAGCATGGCGGCGAGATTCGAATAGGTCGCACAGCCGAACGCAACATTAGGCCGGCCCCGGCCCGCATCGACCATATGAGACGGCTGAGCGAGCGCATCGCATGTCGGCGCAACGGCGTGACCACCGTCGCCGGGCGTGAAGCCGATCACCGACGGATCGGGCATGCCAAGCGGCGGGTGGGCCGACATGCAGCCGGCGATGCCTGTCAGCGCGGCTGTCAGCGAAAGCGCGAGAGCAACGCGTGCGGCGAGCGAGTTGGAAAGGGTCCGGGTGTTCATCGAAATTCTCTGTCGGCCGCCGATATCAGTAGACGAAGCCTGCGGCGCCGATCAGGCGCGGCGCATCGCCCGATAGCGGATCGATGCCGAGTGCGCGTTGCAGCGCGTATTCGATATCGCTGCTCGGGTGCGTGACGCCGTCGAGCGCATCGTGCAGTTGTCCGGGGCCGGCCGGCTGCACGATGTACGGCGTGACGATCACGACGACTTCGGACTTGTTGTTCAAATAGTTCTTCGATGAGAACAGCTTGCCGAGCACCGGCAGATTGCCGAGCCCCGGCAATTGCGCGAGCACGTCGCTCGTTCTGCTTTGCAACAGCCCGCCGATGGCGAAGCTCTGGCCGCTGCCGAGTTCGACCGTCGTATCAACGCGGCGCACCGTCAACGCCGGCACCTTGATCGAGCCGGTGGTGACACTGTTGGCCGGATCGATCTCGCTGACTTCGGGGCGCACCTTCAAACTGATGCGATTGTTCGCGAGCACGGTCGGCGTGAAGTCGAGCGACACGCCATAAGGCTTGAACTCGATCGTGATGCCGCCCGTCGTGTCTTGCGCCACGGGAATCGGAAACTCGCCGCCGGCGAGAAAGCTCGCGGTCTGCCCGGACATCGCCGTCAGGTTCGGCTCGGCGAGCATCGTGATCAACCCTTCCTGATCGAGGGCATCGAGCACGCCGTCGATCGAATACTTCGACGTTCTAAAGCCGCCCACCACCGAGAAAGCCCCGGTCGGCGAGAGGTTGAATGCGCTCGCAGCGGCATCGGCAATCGCGCGGCCGTTGAACAGCCCGCCGATGAAGTTGCCATCGCGCCCCAGCGCGCTCCAATTGATGCCGAGTTGCTGCGTGATGTTGCGATCGACTTCCGTGATGCGCACGCGCAAGTGAACTTGAATCGGCTGCGCGAGTGTCAGGCGGTTCACGATCTCCTCGCCCTGGTGCAAATACGGCTTGAGCGTTTGCACGACCGCATCGGCATCCGATGCGCTTGGCACGCGGCCCGCGATCATCAGCGAGCCCGGCGCGCTCGTGACGGTGAGCCGCAACTGCGCGAAGCGCGCGTCGAGCAGACGCTGGATCGACTGCGTATCGGTGGCGACGCGAATCGTCTCGCGCAAGATGGTGCGATTGTTGGGGCCGAGCGCAAAGAGCGTCGTCGTTCCGGCGCGCTTGCCGAGTACGAACACGGTTTGCGGCGTCGGCACGTGCACGTCGGCTACGTCGGGATCGGCGACGAACACAGCAACGGCAGGCTCGGGCAGCTTGATCATTTCGCCGCTGCCGGCTGCCACCGAGATGATGCCGTCCTGCGTCGCGGCGCGCGCAAGCGGTATCAATGCGCAGCCGAGCACCAGGGCCACAAGCCAGGCGAATATAACGGGGAATCGACGCATCCAGCGAATCATGATTAGGAGTCCTAAGCAGCAGGGTGCGCAGCGGGCTGCGTAACAGGTTGCGTAGCGGGTGGTGCACCCGAAGGCAGCGGCGGCAATCCGGTCGGCAGGCCCGGCATGGCTGAGCCGCCTGCATCGCTTTGCCGCGAGCCGCGATAAACGAGTACCGCACGCGGGCTCTCGACGGGGCGCGAAAGCGCGGTGCGCGTGGCGCTCGCTTGCGGGGAGGCAGTATGCAGCGCGCGCGAGACATCGCCGGCCCACACCGGCGGCGTGTGCAGATCGGTGATCGCTTCGGCGTCGGGCGTATGTCGATCGCGCGTGGCGAAGCTGCGCAATGCGAGCGACAGCGAGCCCAGATGCGCGGCTACCGTCACGACTTCGGCGCTTCTCGGCGTCAACTCGAACGTGACCGTGCGCGCGCGCGTGTTCGGTGCCGCGGCGGCGTCGTTCGGACGGCGAAACGCTGAGCCCACCGCAAGCACGCGCACGCGTTCGACGATGGCTTCCGTTTCGACCGCGCGCTGTGCGTCGGGCTGCGCACCGGTTGCCGTACGCATTTGCTGCGTCAGCAACACATCGACATAATCGCCCGGTTGAATGAGGCCGGCGTTGCCCGAGACATCGTCGATTGCGACCGAGATCGCGCGCATGCCGGGCTTGAGTGCCGCAGCGAGAAAACCGGGTGCGTTCGGCGAGATCACATCGGCTTGCCCGAGCGGGGTACCCGCCTTGACGGCATGGCGCAGCAAATCGCCCTTCAGATCGACCTCGGATGTGCCCGTTTCCTGCGCTTGGGCTTGAGCTTGGACTTGGACCAATGCACCAGCGGGTACTTGGCCGCGCGGCACGGCTTTCCAGACGAGATCGCTTTCGCGTAACAGCAGGCCATCGGGCAGATCGGCTGCTGCGGCGCGGATGTGCACTGTCGGCGCGGTGGGTGCCGGGCCGGGGCGCGACGAAGCAATGTAAAGCGCGCGCAGGACGAACGCACCGATGGCCGCGACGACCACGAGCGCAGCAAACTTGATGATATTTCGCATGGCGACGGCTTGCCGGGAGATGTTAGGAAAGTCGTGCCAACGCATGCGGCAACGCATGCATCGACGCGGGGGCGAGCCATACGGCGACCAGGCCGCCGGTTGCCAGTGCAATGCCGTAAGGCACCCCGCGTACAGGCGCGAGCCAGTCCAGTCGCGGGCGTGCCCACGTGTGATGTACGGCAACACGGCCTACGGCAAAAACGGTCAAACCGAGCATCAATCCCGACACCGAAATAATGAAAAAGACGCTCGCGGCGTACGACGGGCCGGCCCATAGGAAGACGGCGGCAGCGAGCTTCGCGTCGCCGCCGCCGACCAAGCCAAAGCGAAAGAGGACTGCCGCCGCAAACAACGCGACGACACCGGTCAACGTATGGGCGACCAGCGCCGGATCGGCATCGCGCGAGCATGCCGCTGCGACGAAGTAGAGCGCTGCGAATGCGGCGACCCCGAGATTCGGCAGGCGGCGTGCACGCAAGTCGGACCAGGCGAGCATCGCGAGCACGCAGCAGGCAGTGAGTCTTACCCAGTCCATCGTGATCGTATGCGCCATGAAAAATGGGCGGGCGCTTGATACAAGTGCTCGCCGCGGGTTACCTCAGTGGCCGTTGTTCTGAACGCTCGTCACTTTCGTGACCATGCTCTGGAACAGTGCGGGAAGGCCGTCGGTGCCGCCGAAGATTGCACCCGCGGCAGCTACCGCCACGACGACAATGCCCGCCAGCACCGAGTACTCGAGGGCGCTGACACCGCGCTCGTCACGCGCGAGAGATTGGATGAAACGCAGCATGGATGGCTCCTGTTAAAGGTCACGCTCGAACCGGCGGACGTCGCCGCAACGAGTAAGGTCGGGAGGCAAAGCGCCTCTCCGTACGCGTTTACGGCAACCGTTTGCGAGGCTTGTATAGGTAGGAGTACTAATGATTTCGTCAGACAAAAAAATTAGTTCGGACAACTAATCATATGAGTGAAGCAGATGGACCAATGGCGCGATCTGAGGCCAAAAATCGGCGTATTTCATCTACCGTATTGATATGATCAATGGCACTCTTGAATTAGTTCGGACAACTAACTAATTGATTCGAAGCGGGTGGCAAATAGTGTTGGATAACCGAATGCAGGTCGCCACAATTCGAGCCGAATGAGGCCGAGGACGATACACACCGCTATGATGTACCGCGTCTGGCGCCCCGCAGCATGGCGGCATGACGGCAACCGTTCCATCACACGATCAACGGACCCTCGACAATGCATTTTCTCGGTATCGATCTGGGCACGGCCTCGCTGAAATTGGCCATCATCGACGAGCAAGGGCGCGAGCGCGCGGCATCGGGCGCGACGTACCCAATCGAAACACCGGTGCACGGCTGGGCGCAAACGCCGGTGAGCGCATGGTGGCAAGCGCTCGTCGACGCAGCCGCACATTTGCCGAGCGAGGCGCGCGCCGCTGTGTCGGCCATCGGCATCGCGGGCCAGATGCACGGGGTCGTGCTCGTCGATGCGCACGCGCGCGCGGTGCGGCCCGCGATGCTGTGGCCCGACACGCGTGCTGCGAGCCTGATGGACGCTTGGTCCGAGCCGCAGCCGAACCCGGTTGCGCCCGGCATGGCCGGCCCGCTGTTGCGTTGGATCACGCTGAACGATCCGCAAGCCGTTGCTGCCACCCGCTGGGCGTTGCAGCCGAAGGATTGGCTGCGCATGGCGTTGGGCGGCAGTGTCGTCACCGATCCGTCGGATGCGTGCGCGACGGCGCTGGCGTTCGCATCGGGGGAATGGGACCATGCATTGATCGATCGTCTGAGCTTGCCGCGCGGATGGTTCGCACCGTGCTGCGCGAATTCGTATGCACTGGCCGGCACGCTGTCGAGCGAAGCTGCGCATGCGTTGGGGTTGCCCGCCGGCGTTGCGCTCGCGGCGGGCGCGGCCGATACGGCCAGCGCGGCACTCGGCAGCGGCCTCACGCACGACGGCGACGCACTCGTCACCACGGGCAGCGGCGGGCAAATCGTCGTGCTGTCGAGCGATGAGCCAACACCCGCGCGCGGCTTGCATCGTTACCGCACGGCGACGGGGCAGTGGTACCGCATGGCCGCTATGCAAAACGTCGGTGTCGCGCTCGAGACCGTGCGCGGCTGGCTTTCCTATGCATCGTGGCCCGACGCCTATCGCGACGCATTTCACCGCGACGCCGCGCCGACGAACGGCAGCAAGCTGAGCTTTTTGCCTTACTTGAGTGGCGAACGCTCGCCATGGATGAACGCGGCCGCGCGTGGCGGCTGGCTCGGATTGAGCCTCGACGATACGCGCGGCACGATGATGCGCGCCGCGTTCGAAGGCGTCGCGTTTTCATTGCGCGCGGGGCTCGATGCGATCCGCGCGAATGCGCACGCGAGCGGTGGCGCGCCGGTGCATCGCTTGCGGCTCGCGGGAGGCGGCTCGGTCGAGCCGCGCTGGCGCCAGTTGCTGGCCGATGCGCTCGATGCCGATCTGGAAGCGGTCAGTTGTCCCAACGTGGGCGCGAGGGGCGCGGCACTCGTCGCGGGGCTCGCGACCGGGCACTGGCGCGAAGCCGACTTGCCGGCACTGGCCCCGCCTGCCGAACACGTGGCCAGCCCGCGCGGCGATACGGCGCTTGCCGCACGCTATGCGCGTTTTCTCGATCTATATGGGCGCACCGAAGGCTGGTTCGATGCGCCGTTTTAGGCGATGATGACCGGCTGCGCGACTACGCCACTGAGCGCCTCGTTACACACAACAAGGAGCATGTATAGATGAAGACGAAAGCCGCAATCGCATGGAAAGCCGGCGCACCGCTTGTAATCGAGGACGTCGATCTCGAAGGGCCGCGGGCCGGTGAGGTGCTGATCGAAGTAAAGGCAACCGGCATTTGCCATACCGATTACTACACGCTCTCTGGCGCCGACCCGGAGGGAATTTTTCCGGCAATTCTCGGGCACGAGGGTGCGGGCGTCGTCGTCGACGTCGGCCCCGGTGTGGGGAGCTTGCGAAAGGGCGACCACGTCATTCCGCTTTACACGCCGGAATGCCGTGAGTGCAAGTTCTGTCTTTCGCGCAAGACGAACCTGTGCCAGAAAATCCGCGCCACGCAGGGCAAAGGGCTGATGCCCGATGCAACCTCGCGCTTTTCCATCGACGGCAAGCCGATCTTCCATTACATGGGCACCTCGACGTTCTCGAACTACATCGTCGTACCCGAAATCGCGGTGGCGAAGATTCGCTCGGACGCGCCTTTCGACAAAGTCTGCTACATCGGCTGTGGCGTGACGACCGGTGTCGGCGCGGTGATTTTCACGGCGAAGGTGGAAGCCGGCGCGAACGTCGTGGTGTTCGGCCTCGGCGGCATTGGCCTGAACGTGATTCAAGGCGCGAAGATGGTGGGCGCGAACAAGATCATTGGTGTCGACCTGAACCCGGCGCGCGTGCCGCTTGCGAAGCAATTCGGCATGACCGATTTCGTCAACCCGAGTGAGGTGGCTGACGTCGTCGATCACATCGTTCAGTTGACCGATGGCGGTGCCGACTATTCATTCGAATGCATCGGCAATGTGAAGACGATGCGTCAAGCGCTGGAGTGCTGTCACAAGGGCTGGGGACAGTCGATCATCATCGGCGTGGCGGCGGCCGGCCAGGAAATCAGCACGCGGCCGTTTCAACTCGTCACGGGCCGCGAGTGGAAGGGTTCGGCATTCGGAGGGGCACGTGGGCGCACCGACGTGCCGAAGATTGTCGATTGGTACATGGACGGCAAGCTCAACATCGACGACCTGATCACACATACGCTGCCGCTCGAGCGCATCAACGAAGGGTTCGATCTGATGAAGAGCGGCGAGTCGATCCGCTCCGTGGTTCTTTATTGAATCGAATCCAACCGAATCCATTTCAATTCAACTCGCTGAACCCAGCATAAGGAGACGCACGATGCTCGAACTGATCGAGTCGCATGCCTGCCACGGCGGCGTGCAGCGTTATTGCCGGCATGAATCGAAGACGATCGGCTTGCCGATGCGGTTTTCGGTTTATCTGCCGCCGCAAGCGAAGCATGGCCGTGTACCAGCCCTGTTCTATTTGGCGGGGCTCACCTCGACGGAAGAGACATTTCCGATCAAGGCCGGCGCGCAGCGTTTCGCGGCACAACACGGCTTAGCGCTCGTTTCGCCGGACACGAGCCCGCGCGGCGCAAACATCGAGGGCGATTCGGAGATGTGGGATTTCGGCGTCGGAGCGGGCTTTTATCTCGATGCCACGCGCGAGCCATGGTCGAAGCATTACAAGATGTACTCGTACGTGCGCGACGAATTGCGCGAGGCCGTACTCGCCGCACTGCCGATCGACGGCGCGCGGCTCGGCATCTTCGGCCATTCGATGGGCGGCCACGGGGCACTGGTGTTGGCGTTGCGCAATCCGGGGCTTTATCGCTCGGTATCGGCTTTCGCGCCAATCGCGGCACCGATGCGCTGTCCGTGGGGCCAAAAGGCGTTTTCGGGCTACCTCGGCGAGGATCGCGAAACGTGGCGGCAATATGACGCGAGCGAGCTCGTCGTGCGTGCCGATGCCGCCCGCTTCGAGTCGGGCATTCTTGTCGACCAGGGGATTGCCGACCAATACCGCGTGCAGCAACTGCATCCCGATGTGTTCGAAGCCGCTTGCATCGAAGCGGGACAGCCATTGACGCTGCGCCGGCATGAAGACTACGATCACGGCTACTACTTTATCGAAACGTTCATCGAAGATCACATCGCGCATCACGCGCGTGCGCTTGCCTGAGGGGATCAACTGCAATAGACGATGACGCGAGCCGCTTAGCAATGCCCATCCACTACCTTCGCGGGTTCACCAAGGTCGAGCGCACCGACGAGGCCAATCGCCGGCTTGGGCGGTGGCTTGCGTTTGTCGGGGGAGCTGCCAATGCAGGCGGGTTTCTGGCTGTCGGGCAGTACACCTCGCACATGTCAGGGATCGTTTCGTCACTGGCCGACAACCTGGCGCTCGGCGGTCTCAGCGTGGCGGCGAGTTGCGTGGCCTCGCTTTTGTCGTTTCTCTGCGGCGCCGCCACGTCGGCGATTCTGATCAATTGGGGCCGGCGTAGCGGCCTGCGCAGTTTGTATGCGATGCCGCTGATGGTGGAAGCCGGGCTTTTGCTGTGCTTCGGGCTGCTCGGCTCGAACCTCGAAGCGCATCGTGTGCTCTTCGTGCCTGCCACCGTTGCGTTGCTGTGCTTCGTGATGGGGCTGCAAAACGCGATGATCACGAAAATATCGAAGGCGGAAATCCGCACGACGCACGTCACGGGGCTCGTCACCGATCTCGGCATCGAACTCGGCAAACTTTTTTACTGGAATGGCCCCCGTAGCGGGCCGATGCGCGATGCGGCGTTCGTGCGTTGCGACAGACAACGGCTCGTGCTGCTGGCTTCGCTGCTTGCCGCGTTCCTCGGCGGCGGGCTCGCGGGTGCAATCGGCTTCAAGCATCTCGGCTTCGTCTCGACGCTGCTGCTTGCGACAGTCCTCCTCGCGCTCGCCGTGGTGCCGCTGATGGACGACGTGCTCGGGCAGCAGTAGGGTCGGCGAAAGTTGGCGGGGGTCACTGCGGCCCTTGCGTCCTCGCAAGCTCAATGTAGGCGCGATCCCATCCGTACGGTTCACCCGTCTTGACCTCGGCGACCTTGATCAGCCTCGGGAATTGTCTCAGTAGTATGTCGCCAAGCAAGTCCGCGTCGAGTACGGCGCCAAGATGTATTCGGCCGTCGTTCGCGAGCAAGCCCTCCATCACCTTCAAGACATCGGTCAGAAACTCCTGCGACTCGCCATAGTACGAAAAGACGCTCCACGCGCACAAGATGCGGTCGAAGCAGTGCGGTGAGAGTGCGGCGGCAGCTTCGTGAAGCGTGTTTGCGAGAAGATAATCGGCTTTCGGAAATGCCCCTGCCGGGTCGACGCCTATTGAATGGACGCCTTTGCCGCGCAGTTCCTGCACAAGTTGCCCGCCCCCGCAGCCGACGTCGAGCACGTTCATGCCGGGGCGCAACTGCTCCAGAAGGTCGGAAGGATACACACCGTAGGGGCCAAACAGCACTTCGCTGCCCCGGTTGGTGACGATGTATTCCTCTGGCGGGAGATGCTGTATCGGCGCGCCGATCGCAGCCGAACGCTTGGGCCTGGGCGGCAGGTCTTCGAAACGTGCATCAGTGAATCTATTGGAAGGCGCTGTCCGCGAAACGACCGGGTCGTCGTTTTGCCCGCCTTTGTCGGGCGGCGGGAAGGCCCCGCAGTTATGAATGCCTGAGACCACGGTCCTAATCTTGAATTCCACGCTGGAACCTACTTGTAGCACGCAAGAGCAGCGCTTTGGCGGGCGGACCGAAGCCACATAACGGCGGACGAACCGTCGGACGCCATCGATCAATGCATGCACCCGCTTTTCGCAATGCACCATCGAAACCCGAACGTCGCCCTTGACAGTCCCGAACGCGTATCCGATCATTCGATCACCGCGTGAGCAATTGCTCGTTAGATGAGCGATAGCCCGCCGCACAAAAAACGGGTCAATTCACCCCCAACGGAGACGGTTCGTGAAATTGCACGACAAGGTGGCGATTCTCACCGGCGCTGCGAGCGGCATCGGCGAGGCGGTCGCGCGACGCTACTTGGATGAGGGCGCGCGCTGCGTGCTAGTCGACGTGAAGCCGGCTCACGCGTTTGCGCAGCCGCTGGTCGAGCGCTATGCCGAGCGCGTGCATGTCGTCACGGCCGATATCACGCGCCGGGACGATATTGCTCGAATCGTCACCTCGGCGGTCGATCATTTCGGCCGCATCGACGTGCTGTTCAACAACGCTGCCATCTTTGACATGCGTCCGTTGCTCGACGAATCGTGGGACGTCTTCGATCACCTTTTCGCCGTCAATGTAAAGGGCATGTTCTTCCTGATGCAGGCCGTGGCGCAGCGCATGGTCGATCAAAACGAGGGTGGCAAGATCATCAACATGTCGTCGCAGGCCGGGCGCCGCGGCGAAGCACTTGTTGCGCACTACTGCGCGACGAAAGCGGCCGTGCTCAGCTATACGCAATCGGCGGCACTGGCACTTGCGCCGCACCGAATCAACGTCAACGGCATTGCACCGGGCGTCATCGATACGCCGATGTGGGAGCACGTCGACGCGCTCTTCGCGCGCTACGAGCATCGCCCGCTCGGCGAAAAAAAGCGTCTGGTCGGGCAAGCGGTGCCGCTCGGCCGGATGGGGCTGCCGGCCGATTTAACGGGCGCAGCGCTCTTTCTGGCGTCATCGGACGCCGACTACATCACCGCGCAAACGCTGAATGTCGACGGCGGCAACTGGATGAGTTAGCGCGCTTTTTCCATGCGGCATTTGGCGGCCGCACAACCGCAGTTCTTCACCACATAAAAGAGAAGGAGACGAAGCGATGCAATCCACTTTCGATCCCAGCCGCCGCGTCGCGCGGCAGGCGTTTGCGGCTGCGGCACTCGCCTTTGCGGCGGCGGGCGCGAGCACTGCATCGGCGGCCACGGTCACCGTCGCCACGCTGAACAATCCCGACATGATCGAGCTCAAGAAGCTCTCGCCCGCGTTCGAGCAAGCGAACCCCGACATCAAGCTGAACTGGGTCGTGCTCGAGGAAAACGTGCTGCGTCAGCGCGCAACGACCGACATCGCGACCAACAGCGGCCAATTCGACGTGATGATGATCGGCACGTATGAAGCGCCGCAGTGGGGCAAGCGCGGCTGGATCACGCCGATGACGAACCTGCCGGCCAATTACGATCTCGACGATGTGGTGAAGAGCGCGCGCGAGGGCTTGTCATATAACGGCACGCTCTATGCGCTGCCGTTTTATGTCGAAAGCTCGATGACCTATTACCGCAAGGATTTGTTCGCGGCGAAGGGCCTCAAGATGCCTGACCAGCCAACCTACGCGCAGATCGCGCAATTCGCCGACAAGCTCACCGACAAGGCCAACGGCGTCTATGGCATCTGCTTGCGCGGCAAGGCCGGTTGGGGCGAGAACATGGCGTACGTGACGACGCTGGTTAACACCTACGGCGGACGCTGGTTCGACGAGAAGTGGAATGCGCAGCTCACCACGCCGGAGTGGAAGAAGGCCGTGACGTTCTATGTCGATCTGTTGAAGAAAGACGGCCCCCCCGGCGCGAGTTCGAACGGCTTTAACGAGAACCTCACGTTGATGTCGTCGGGCAAGTGCGCGATGTGGATCGATGCCACCGTGGCAGCCGGCATGCTCTATAACAAGAAGCAGTCGCAGGTGGCGGACAAGATTGGCTTCGCCGCGGCCCCCGTGCAGGCCACGCCGAACGGCTCGCATTGGCTTTGGTCGTGGGCGCTCGCGATTCCGAAATCGTCGAAGCAGCAAGACGCCGCGAAGAAGTTCATCACGTGGGCAACGAGCAAGGACTACATCAATCTCGTGGCGAAGGACGAAGGCTGGGCGTCGGTGCCGCCGGGCACGCGTCAATCGACCTACAAGAACGCCGACTATCAGCAAGCCGCGCCGTTCTCCGCGTTCGTATTGAAGGCGATCGAAACGGCTGACCCGTCCAAGCCGAGCGCGAAGCCCGTGCCCTACACGGGGGTGCAATTCGTTGGCATTCCTGAATTTCAATCGTTCGGGACCGTCGTCGGTCAGAGCATCTCGGGGGCACTTGCCGGGCAGATGAGCGTCGATCAGGCGCTTGCGGCCGGCAACGCGGCGGCCCAACGCGCCGTGCGCCAAGCGGGCTATCAGAAATAAGTAAGCACTACTAAGTAAGTGTCAAAGCAAGGGCGATGCGCGTATGCGCATCGCCACGAAACCGGGGCCGCGTGGTATGCGCGCACCGGCGTCGAGGCAATCAGCCTGGATCAGGAGGCCGCTACGATCATGCGACATGTTCCCCTTCCGCTAACGTCCGCCGATACGCCGGCCGATGCGCCGGGTACCGCGCGACGGGCCGTGTCGACACGCTGGCTCGCGGCGCCTTCGGTCGTGGTGCTCGTGCTGTGGATGGCGATACCGCTCGCGATGACGATCTGGTACTCGCTTTCGCACTACAACTTGTTGAATCCCGACGCGAAGGGCTTTGCCGGGCTCGACAATTACCGCTATTTGCTGAGCGACCCGGCGTTCACGCCGTCGATCGTCAACACGCTCGAGCTGATCGGCTCGGTGCTGATCATCACCGTCGTGGGCGGCGTGCTGATGGCGATTCTGTTCGATCGCAAGTTCATCGGCCAGGGCATTGCGCGGCTGTTCGCCATCGCGCCGTTTTTCGTGATGCCGACCGTGAGCGCGCTGATCTGGAAGAACATGATGCTGCACCCGGTCTACGGTCTCGTGGCCGATGCGATGCGTGCGATGGGCATGCGGCCGATCGATTGGTTCGCCACTTATCCGCTCGCAGCCATCATCGTCATCGTGGCTTGGCAATGGCTGCCGTTCGCGTTCCTGATTCTGTTCACCGCCATCCAGTCGCTCGACGAGGAGCAAAAGGAGGCCGCGCGTATCGACGGTGCCGGCCCGATCGCGATGTTCTTTTACATCACTTTGCCGCACTTGAGGCGCGCGATTGCGGTTGTCGTCATGATGGAGACAATCTTCTTGCTGTCGATCTTCGCCGAAATCTATACGACGACATCGGGCGGCCCAGGCAACGCCACGACGAACCTGTCGTATCTGATCTACGCGTTGGGCCTGCAGCAGTTCGATGTCGGCTTGGCTTCCGCGGGTGGCATCTTGGCGGTGGTGCTTGCGAATATCGTTGCGTTCTTCCTCGTACGCATGCTCGCGAAGAACCTGAAAGGGGAGTACGAAAAATGAGCCATCCGACGTTACCTGCCGAGCGGGCTATTAGCGGGACCATCACGCGTGCGCTCAAGCGTGCTGTGCCGGCCGCGCTCGC
The DNA here is from genome assembly GCF_964253315.1 of Trinickia sp. LjRoot230. Classification (NCBI taxonomy): domain Bacteria; kingdom Pseudomonadati; phylum Pseudomonadota; class Betaproteobacteria; order Burkholderiales; family Burkholderiaceae; genus Trinickia; species Trinickia sp. LjRoot230. The sequence continues at coordinate 3,545,125 of NZ_CAXUQX020000001.1, read as the reverse complement.
ATGGCTAATCGCGCTCGCGCTTTTTTTTCCGATCTTCTGGATGAGCATCACGGCATTCAAGACCGAGCGCGATGCCTATGCGTCCTCGCTGATCTTTTCGCCAACGCTCGACAGTTTTCGTGAAGTCTTCGCACGCAGCGACTATTTCGCGTTCGCGCGCAATTCCATTTTGATCTCGGCCGGTGTGACGCTGTTGTGTTTGGCGCTCGCTGTGCCTGCCGCGTATACGATGGCTTTTTTCCCGACGCGTCGTACGCAAAAGCTGTTGCTGTGGATGCTGTCCACGAAGATGATGCCCTCGGTCGGCGTGCTGGTGCCCATTTACTTGTTATGGAAAAACATAGGACTGCTTGATACCGTGTGGGGCCTCATCATCGTTTATGCGTTGATGAATTTGCCCATTGCGGTATGGATGGCCTTCACTTACTTCAACGAAATTCCACGCGACATTCTCGAGGCGGGGCGCATCGACGGTGCTGCCACCTGGCAGGAGATCGTCTATTTGCTCACGCCGATGGCATTGCCGGGCTTGGCTTCAACAGCACTGCTGCTCGTGATTCTCTCGTGGAACGAGGCGTTTTGGAGCATCAACTTATCAAGCTCGCACGCGGCGCCGCTCACCGTTTTCATCGCCTCGTATTCGAGCCCCGAGGGCCTGTTCTGGGCGAAGCTGTCGGCGGCATCGCTGCTTGCCGTCGCGCCGATTTTGCTGGTTGGCTGGTTATCGCAAAAGCAGCTTGTGCGGGGGCTGACGTTCGGAGCGGTCAAATGACGGGCGCGACGGGATCGAAGGGATTGTCGCCATTGTCCGAATCGTCCAACGTCCGAGCCGAGCGCGTGCTGATTTGCGATTGCGATGGCGTGCTGATCGACAGTGAAGCGGTGGCGGGGAGCATGCTCGTTCAAGAGTTGAGCGTGCGCTGGCCCGGCGTGGATGTCGAGCCCGTCGTCGTACCGCTGCTCGGCTTGCGCATCGAGCGCGTACTCGGGGATGCCGCCGCAGTGCTCGGCAAAACGCTCGCATCGGACGAGATCGAAGCCATTCGTCGCACCGTCGAGGCAGCGGCGCGCGATGCGCCCGTGGTCGAGGGCGTCGAGGCGGCACTTGCGCAAATCGCCTTGACGAAGGCTTGCGCGAGCAACAGCTATACGAGTTATGTCGAGGCGGTGCTGGCCCGAACGGGCCTCGGACGCTTTTTTGGCGCGCGGCTCTTTTGTGCCGACCGTGTCGCGCGGCCGAAGCCGGCGCCCGATGTCTATCTGGCAGCGGGCGACACGCTTGGCGTGGCGCCGCAGGCGTGCCTAGTCGTCGAGGACAGCGTGGCCGGCGTGGCAGCGGCCAGTGCCGCGGGCATGCGCGTGCTGGGCTTCGTCGGCGGCGCGCACGCGAGTGCGAGCCAACTCGAAGCGCTGAAGGCGGCCGGCGCGTGGCAGGTCTTCGACGATATGCGCCGCTTACCGGCGCTCGTCGACCGATGGCTCGATGCCGATGGCGATGCCGACCCCGGGAGCGACCCGGTGCGGGCATCAACGAATAGCAAAGGAGACGAATCATGGCAAGCGTAACGCTGCGCGGTATTGCGAAGCAGTACGACGACAACGAAGTGCTGCGTAACGTGAACCTCGACATCGCCGACGGCGAATTCGTCGTTTTCGTCGGGCCGAGCGGGTGCGGAAAATCGACGCTGCTGCGCATGATCGCGGGCCTCGAGGACATCAGCGGCGGCGAGCTTGCCATCGATGGCAAGCGCGTGAACGAAGTGCCGCCGGCCAAGCGTGGCATTGCGATGGTGTTTCAGTCTTACGCGCTTTATCCGCACATGTCGCTCTACGACAACATGGCGTTCGGCCTCAAGCTGGCCGGTGCAAAAAAGCCCGAGATTGATGACGCGGTGCGCAACGCCGCGAAGATTCTGCATATCGACCATCTGCTCGATCGCAAGCCCAAGCAGCTCTCGGGCGGTCAGCGCCAGCGCGTGGCGATCGGGCGCGCGATCACGCGAAAGCCGAAGGTATTTTTGTTCGACGAGCCGTTGTCGAATCTCGATGCCGCACTGCGTGTGAAGATGCGGCTTGAATTCGCGCGGCTGCATGATGAACTCGCCACGACGATGATTTACGTGACGCACGATCAGGTTGAAGCGATGACGCTCGCGGACAAGATCGTCGTGATGTCGGCCGGCAATGTCGAACAAGTTGGGAGTCCTAACCGTTTGTATCATGCGCCGGCCAATCGCTTCGTGGCGGGCTTCATCGGCTCGCCGAAGATGAATTTTCTCGCGGGTGTCGTCGATCGTACAGGGGCCGATGGTGTGCTCGTACGTTATGAAACGGACGAGACGCAATTGGTGGCGGTCGAGCCGGGCGCTTTGCGCGCGGGCGAACTGGTGACGGTCGGCATCCGGCCGGAGCATTTGCGTGCGCTGCCGCCTGGGGGCAGCGAGTACGGGGTAGCCGCGAGCGTGATGACCGTGGAGTCTCTTGGCGATGCGGCTTACCTTTATGCCAACTCGCCGGTTGCGGCCGAGGGCCTGATTGCGCGCATTCCCCCGCTCGAGCGCCATCAGCGAGGCGAGCCGTTAAAGCTCGGCGCCGAGCCCGGGCATTGCCATCTGTTCGATCAAGCGGGCGCGGCGTTCGAGCGCAAGATGACGGAGCTGTTGTCGGCGGCTTGATGCCGAGATCAGGCGGGTTGCGCTGGCGAGCGGCACAAATGCTTGCAATGGCGTACCAAATTTGGTACGATCACGCTATCCTAAATCCCGCAACACTGAATGGTCCGATCCATCGAGATTGTCCTCAGCGTCCGCTTTTTCCGAACGGCGACCGATAACGAACCTGTCCGCGAATGGCTCAACGAGCTGGAGGCGCAGGATCGGAAGACGATCGGCCAGGACGTCAAGACGGTCCAGATTGGCTGGCCTCTTGGTATGCCGCTTGTGCGGAAGATGGCAAGGGGTCTATGGGAGATACGAATCCATCTTCACCGGCGGATCGCGCGTGTCCTGTTTACGGTCGTGGGCGATGACATGGTTCTGCTGCACGGCTTCATCAAGAAATCGCAGGACACGCCGCTAGGGGATTTGGATCTGGCGAAGGAACGACTGCGCCAGATCTCGCGGGCCTAAGTTTATTGCGAACGGAGTCGCACATCATGGCAAACAAGCACATTGGCGGAAATTTCGATGACTTCCTCGCCGAAGAGGCAATGCTCGAAGAAGTCACTGCCACGGCCATGAAGCGTGTGATCGCTTGGCAGATCGAGCAGGAAATGAAGGCGCAGCATCTTTCCAAAACGGCGATGGCAACCCGGATGAAGACCAGTCGAGCGGCGCTTAACCGTCTGCTCGATGAAACGGATACCAGCCTGACGCTGACCACCTTAGCTAGCGCAGCTGCTGCACTCGGCAAGACATTTCGCTTCGAGTTGGCTGCCTAAGCCCTGCCTAAGCCCGCTTACGCGCCGGTTCGCCAAAAAACGCCTTGAACTTCGGGCACTCCACGAGCGGGTCGTGCTTGCATCTTGCCGCGTGCCTCAGGCCATCGCGCATGCGCGTGAGCCGCTCGATTTCCTCGTCAAGCGTCTTCGCCCGCTCGGCCATGCGCGCACGCAGATCGGTGTCGCCCGGTCGGGTTGCGAGAAACCGTCCGATCTGCGTGAGCGTAAAACCCGCCGATCTGGCGCACGTGATAAGCGCCAGCCGGCTGATGACGTCGGCGTCGAACGTGCGACGCAAACCATTTCGGCCACGCGACACGATCAGTTTGCGCTTCTCATAGAAGCGAAGCGCTGATGGAGCGAGGCCCGATTGCCGGGCGACTTCTGCGATATCGAGCAGCATGGCGGTTCTCCCTTGACTTGAACTGTGCTTCAAGTTGCATTCTCGCAGATGCCGGTTGATCCGGTTCAATCAAGGAGCGTTTGCCATGCCATTGCATCTTCAAGTACAGACTCACCTCGAGCGCCTCGCCGCGACGAGCTTCGCCGAGCTGCACACCCTCCCGCTTGCGCGAGTCCGCGAAGGCATGCGACGCATGTCGCAAAGCTTCGGCGAACCGGCGGCCGTTGCAAGCGTGCAGGATCGCGTCGCCCATACCGACGCGGGCGAAATGCGCGTGCGCATTTATCATCCGGCACCAGGCGAACTTCGGCCCGTCATCGTCTTCTTTCACGGCGGCGGCTTTGTGCTCGGCGATCTCGACACGCATGACGGCCTCGCGCGGGCGCTTGCGAATGGAGCGGGCAGCGTGGTTGTTGCGGTCGATTATCCGTTGGCACCCGAGCACAAATACCCCGCAGCGCCGAATGCCGCCTATGCTGCCGTGCGATGGGTGGCCGAACATGCGCCGACGTTCGGCGGGGATGCGGCAAAGCTTGCCGTCTGCGGGGACAGTGCGGGTGGAAATCTGGCGGCGGGGGTAGCGTTGCGTGCGCGCGATGCCAGTGGCCCTGCGATCTTGTTTCAATTGTTGATTTATCCCGATCTCGATTTCAGGCGGTCGAATCGATCGATTAGGGAGTTTGCGGGCGAATACGGCAATATCAGCCGCGCCACGCAAGGATGGTTCATGGACAACTATCTGAACAACGAGGATCAGAAGCTTGATCCGCTCGTGTCGCCGCTGCTTGCTCCCGAACTCGCGCGTTTGCCGGCGGCGCTCATCATCACCGCCGAATACGACGCGCTCCGGGACGAAGGCGAGCAATACGGTGAGCGGCTTCGCGAGGCCGGCGTGGATGCGACGGTGAAAAGATATGACGGAATGATTCATGATTTCGTGCGATGGCCGTTCGACGATAGTAAGCGTGCGTTGAACGACGCGACGAGCGTGCTGCGGGATAGATTCGGGAGGTAGTAATACGATTAGCCGTTCTATTAGTTGGTAGTCCTAAGTTTGTTCGACGGCTGGCGGGCGCGGAGCGGTTCGACATCGGAAACAGGATGCCTGGGACGCACGAAATGCCTCGATGCATTCGTTGGCGCAGCGCTGCCTTCGCAGCGCGACGAATGCGCTTAGGTCATCGCGGCTAGCATCAGCAATCATCACAATACCGGGCGAGCCGCTATGCGACCGAGCGTTTCACGTCTACTTCATCCCAGTCAGTGGGGCCCCGGCCGCGCTCAGCGCCGGTCGTCCACGGGCGGACACGAACACGTCCCCTCGGCCCGGCAGACAAATTCGCCACTGAGCGGGTTGGCCCCACGGTCTAGAGTGGGTGCCTCAGACGCGGCTGAAGCACCCGCGGCGGAGCTCTCGGAGGGGCAAAAGGCGCGCGAAGCGGAAGACGCGCGAAAAGCGAAAGAAGCGGAGGATGCGCGAAAAGCCTTAGAGAAAATGCGCGACGCGCAGCACAAGCTCAGCTTGCGACTGAGGGACGAAGTGCGTTCAGCGAATGATTTTCCGAGCGTGCGCGCGATTCTCGGTCCCGACGACGGGGGGGAGTCGGGCATTGACGTTGAGCATCTCGCGGAGCGTGGAGCAATACGCGACCTTAGCGATTCCACGTCTGGAGACGGTTCGCCCAGTCAAATCCTGAAAGCGTTGGCCGTGCGTATCAAAGATATCGGCGAGGGACGGGATCAAGCGTTTGTAGCAGTGCGCGACAGAGCCGCGAACATGAGAGGCTACCATCACACGGAAATACGCATCGTGTTGGCGCGACAACTCGAAACATTGCCGCCCGATGATATCGAAAGCGCTTATTGCGAGATGCTCGAGACTTCGCGCAATGGATTCAACAATCAAGAAAAGGCGCGCAACGACTGGCGCCAATTCTCGCTGAACGACTTCCAGTACGGGCACGTGCTGACGGGGTTGGCACGCGCACTTCCTAGGCTTCCCGCGCCCATCCAGCGCCAGAAAGCCGAAGAACTGCTCGACGAAATCGAGCGATTGAATGGCCGTGAGGGGTATCAGGCAGAGGCTTTGGAAGCGTTCGCTTCGGGCATGGAGAACATGGACTCTGATGCACTCGAAGCTGTCTTTGACCGCACGCTCGACGCGTTGACACCGATGCTCTCGCTCACGCCTGCAGCTTGCGCGCTCCCGCATTTGGCGACCGCGGTTTCCCGTCTGTCCGATGTCAACATACGAGTCGACCGGTTCGCGCGCGTGTTCGCGGCTGCTAACAAGGTACCTACCGAACTGAATGCCGCCGGTCTGCCCAGAACCTACGAACGCGGCTTGGAAAGCCGAATTCCAAGCGAGGTGCAAGGCAACGCGTTGCGCGCGCAAACACTCGTCAACCTAACGTCCGCAGCTGGGACATTTGCACCGGGCACAGCAGGTTCTCAGATCGCCATGGTGCTTCACAGCCTCGAGCTGCTGCCTGACCAGCATGCGTCGATCCAGGATGCATTCGTCGCGATGCGGCCAAGCGCGTTGCCACCCGGCGTGTTTACGCGAGCGTTCGACGATGTACTTACGCGTCTGTCGGCATCGAAGGCGCTCAGCAAAGAGGTTCGCACGGCTCAACTGCATTCGTTGATTGATTCGCTCGGTCACCTCGACGACGAAACGTTGCGCGACGAGCGCTTTGCGCCGCTGGTTCTTCTGGTCGCCCAAACGCCGTTGGCGGAGCGTCAATCGTTTGTCAATGGTTTGCGAAATCAGATAACGGGCCTGCCGTCGGATAACCAGCAGGCATCGAGGCAGTACCTCGATAGGCTGATGCAGGTCCCCTGAGATCCGGCTTTGCAGCTGATACACTCCCTTTCAGCGCACGCGCCCCCGCTTCATCTCGCGCACCTCTTCGCCCAACGCCGCACGCGCACACGCTTCGTCGGTCACGAGTCCCGACAGCCAACCGCCCTTTAACGCCGCGAGCACCGCGCGATGCTTGCGCGGGCCGCCGACGAAGCCGATCGTCGGGCGCGTGGGCGGCGCATCGAGCGGCACGCTCGTCACGCGGCGCCCAGTCGGCGATTCGACGCGTTCGCCATCAGCATTGATTGGCAGTCCTAACATTTCGGCAACCGCACCTCGCCCCGTGAGCTCCTGCACCTCGGCTGCCGTGATGAAGCCGTCCACGTGAAGCGGGCATTCCGGCCCGATGTCGCCGATGCCGACAAACGCCACGTCGGCTCGCGCGCTGAGCCCTTCGACAATGCGATAAAGCCGATGATTGCACCACTGCTCGCGCTCGGCTTCGCTGTCGGCAATGAGTGGCGCGGGCAGCAGGAAGTGTTTGCCGCCGGTCTTTTCTGAGATATGAAGGGCAACGTCGTATCGGTTTGAAGAACCGTCTTGTGCGATGGCGCCCACCATCGAAACGAGCCGATGCTGCGGCCGGTCGATCTGTCCGAGTTGATCGACCGCCGCTTTGAGCGTGCGCCCGCTGCTCACCGCAACGATCATCGGCTTCGCTTCGCTCAGGTAACGCTCCATGACTTGCGCGCCTGCCACGGCGAGCTTGCGCTCGACGGCATCGGGGCTGTCGTCGTCGACGGGCACCACTTCGCACATCGCCAACCCGTAGCGTTCGCAAAGGCGTGCGGCAAGCGTGAGGCAATCGGCCAGGCGATGCTCGACCCGCACGCGAATCAAATTCTTCTCAACCGCAAACGCGACGAGCCGCTGTGCGACCGGGCGCGAGACCTGAAGCTTTTCGGCAATTTCGTTTTGCGTATCACCCGCCACGTAGTAAAGCCATGCGGCGCGTGTTGCGAGATCGAGTTTATCGTTGGATTTGGACACAGATGTAATGGTTATTCAGGACTGCGAATCAATTTCGAATTTCAACTTTCAACTTGCAACTTTTCAATTAAGCAAGACGTTCCCGCGCAGGATCGAACAGCGGCCGCACATGGCGATAAAGCGCACGATAACTGTCGAGCCGCGCGCGCAAGTGCGCATGGCGCTCGGCGTTCGGCTCGAATTGCGCGACCACAGGCGGTTTGGCCAGCGCCTGCGCGGCATTCCCTCCGGCCGCTAACCAACCCAAACGCGCGGCGCCCAACGCCGCACCGGTTTCCCCGCCGCCGTGCTGACGTGTTGGTGTGGCCAACGCATCGGCGAGCAGTTGGGCCCAGTAAGCACTGCGCGCGCCGCCGCCTAGCAGCGACAGCGCAGTGGGCTTCGTGCCAGCCGCGGCCAACGCGTCGAGCCCGTCGGCAAGCGCGAGCGTGACGCCTTCGAGTACCGCGTAGCCGAGCAGCGCGCGATCGGTAGCGTGCGTCATGCCGAAGAATACGCCCTGGGCGAACGGGTCGTTGTGCGGTGTGCGCTCGCCCGACAAATAAGGCAGAAAAAGCGGAGCGTCGGCGAGTGCTTCCGGCGGCAGCTTCGCAACTTCGCCCACGAGCGTCGGCTCGTCTGTGCTGGTGAGCTTGCAGACCCAGCGCAGGCAACTGGCGGCGGACAGCACGACGCTCATCTGATGCCAGCGATCGGGAATCGCATGACAAAACGCGTGAACCGCCGACGCCGGGTTCGGCAGAAAACGGTCGCCGACGACGCACAGGACCCCCGAGGTGCCGAGCGACACGAACCCATCGCCGGGCTCGGTCGCGCCAATGCCGATCGCACTCGTTGCATTGTCGCCGCCGCCCGCCGCCACGATGATCTCGCCATCAGGCAGGCCCCATTCGCGCGCGACTCGCGGGCTGAGTACCCCTGACGGTGCACTGCCTTCCGCGAGCCTCGGCATCTGCGCCCGGCGCATATCGCATGCGTCGAGCAGTTCGTCGGACCAGTCGCGACGCGCGACATCGAGCCAGAGCGTGCCGGCCGCGTCGGACGGGTCCGAAACTTTGTCTCCCGTCATCTTGAGCCGCAGGTAGTCCTTCGGCAGCAGCACGCAAGCCGTGCGGCGAAAATGGTCGGGTTCGTAGCGTGCGGCCCAGAGCAGTTTCGGCGCAGTGAAGCCGGGCATCGCGAGATTGCCGGCGATCTGGTGCAGCCTCGGTGCCCGACGCGTGAGTTCGTCGCACTCGTCGACGCTGCGCATATCGTTCCAAAGGATGGCCGGGCGCAGCACGCGGTCGGCATCGTCGAGCAACACCGCACCGTGCATCTGCCCCGAAAGGCCGATGCCGCGCACTTGCGAGAAGGCTTCGCGATGCGCCTCGCGCAGCTTGGCCAATGCCAGGCAGGTGCCGTCCCACCAGTCGTCAGGGTTCTGCTCGGACCAGCGCGGGTGAGGGCGCGATACCGAAAACGGCGAACCGGCTGTGCCGAGCACACGGCCGTTCGCGTCCAGAAGGAGAACCTTGACTTCGGAAGTGCCGAGATCGATGCCGAGATACATGGCGAAAAGCCTTTGAAATTCGGAGTCGAAAAGCGCGAATGCGCTACTTTAGCCGCGCCCGATCGCGTCCGGCAATGCGGGCGAGCCCTGCTGACTCATCCATGCCGGTCGTACTAACTGCCCGGACTGCGCGAGGCGAGCCATGCGTCCACGCGCGAACACGCAGCCCGCAACGCCGACAACAGCCCCGGTTGTTCCGCCATCCCGCCCCACAGCAGGCGCGATGCGCAAAACGCGGCCAACGGGTCGGGCGTGGCGAACCAGGCGTGCACGGCGGCTTCATCCATCAAACCGTCCTGATAAGCATAGGGCAGCGTGCCGCGCGCCCAGCGCTCGATAAACCGGAAAAAGAGCGCGGGCAGTACGGCCGTGGCTTGCGGTTCGACACCGCGCGCGAAGCATTCGGCGAGCGTCGGCGCAATAAAGCCGGGAATTTTCGAGAAGCCATCGGCGGCGACGCGCTGATTCGTGTCCTCGATGTAAGGATTGCTGAACCGATCGAGCACCACATCGCGGTAGCGAGCCAAATCGAGCGGGCTCGGCGTCAGACAAGGAATCACATCTTCGGTGACATAGGCATGCGCTAAGCGCCGAATGTCGGCATCGGCCGTGCCCTCGTGAATGAACCTGAGCCCCGCGAGCGTGCCGGCCCAGGCGATGCAGCTATGGCTTGCGTTCAGAATGCGTATTTTCGCTTCCTCGTAAGGCAATACCGATTCGACGAGCTCGGCGCCGACGCGCTCCCATGCAGGACGGCCGGCACAAAAGCGATCTTCGATGACCCATTGAATGAACGCTTCGCCCATCACTGGGCAGGCATCGTCGACTCCAGTTGCGGCCTTCACGCGTGCGCTGACTTCCGGCGTCGGGCGCGGGGTGATGCGGTCCACCATCGAATTGGGGCAGGTGGCATTCGCATCGAACCAAACGGCTAGCGCCGTCTGCCCGCTTAATTCGAGAAACGCGCGCATGCCGGCCTCGAAACGCTCGCCGTTGCTGCGCAAGTTATCGCAGCTTTGCAGCGTGACGGGGCCGGCGCTCCGAGCGCGGCGCGCCTCGAGAATGGAGGTCAATGCGCCGTAGATCGTCGTGCGCGCGCCACGCAGGTCAGCCGCCACATCGGGGTTCGCCGTATCGAGCCGGTCGTGCTCGTCGAGGTAGTAACCGCCTTCCGTCACGGTGAACGAAACGATCTTGCAAGCGGGATCGGCACCTGCCTCGACGAGCCCGTCGAGTGCCGGCGACCATTGGACGACGCGCGTAATCGAGCGGATCGTCTCGTAAGCGCGCTCGCCTTGCGGCGTCACGGTTTCGAGCGTGTAGACGCCGCGCTGGGCCTGCAGCGCGGCGAGCACGGCATTCATATCGCCGCGGATGTTGCCGACCGTGAGCGACCAGCGCGCCTCGCCGGGCGCGTTCGCCGCGATGAGCCGGTGCAGATACCAGGCCTGATGCGCGCGGTGAAACGACCCCGCGCCGAGATGCAGAATTACGTTCGAAGCGCCGCCAAGCACGTCGTTCATCGCTTGTCTCCTGAATAAAACGATCGTGCCACTTATCCCGCGCTAAAAAGGGAGTGGGGTGATCTTTTGTTCTGTCGATGAGCGAATGATCTGATTGGGGCGCGCGAAAGTCAAGGCGCGGTGCAACGCGTGGCGTTAGCGCTGCCGCCGCGCGAGCAGGCTCGCGAGATAAACGAGCGCGGCGAGCGCGGTGATCCAGAAGCTCGTCGGCCAATCGGTGTAGAACGCGAGCGTCACGCCGAGCCATGCCTGCCCGAGTGCGAGCAGCGCGGCAAGCGCGATACCTGGGCCGAGCCGGGTCGAGATGTTTTGCGCCGCGGCGGCGGGGCCGACCATCAGCGTGAAGACGAGCAGCACGCCGACGATCTGCGTGCAGGCGGCCACCGTGAGCGCGGCGATCGCGAGAAACAGCATCGATACCGCGCGCAGCGATACGCCCTTGGCCTCGGCGAGCTCTGGCTGCAAGGTGGCGAAGACGAGCGGCCGCATGACGATGCCGAGCGCGATCAGGCAGGCCGCGCCGATGGCGGCAAGCACCGCGAGCGTTTGCGAGGTGACGCCGAGCACGTTGCCGAACAACAGTGCCGTGACTTGGGTCGCATAGGCCGTAAAAAAATGCAGGAACAGCAGGCCGCAGCCCAGCGAAAGCGAAAGCACGACGCCGATCGCCACGTCGCGTCCTGCGAGCCGCTCACCGAGCGCTCCCATCGACAGGCCGGCCGCGAGCGTGAAACCGATCATGCCCCAAAGCGGCGACACACCGATCAGAGCGGCACCCGTTGCGCCGGTGAAGCCGACGTGCGAAAGCGCGTGTCCCGCGAAGGTCTGCTCGCGCATCACGAGGAAGTAGCCTACGATGCCGGCCAGCACGGCGACGATGCCCGACGCCGCAAACGCGTTCACCATGAAGTCGTATTCAAACATCGTGCGTGTGCCCGTGAGAGTGGCTGTGCCCATGAGCCGCGTCGTCTTCATGCTCGTGGTCGTGCTTTTCGACTTCGACGCCTCCCGACATCACGAAGATGCGGCCATTCACGCGCATGACGTCGATAGGCGAGCCATAAAGGCGCGACAGCACCGGGCGTGTGATGACTTCGTCGACGGTGCCGAGCGCCGCCGATCCGCTGCCCAGATACAGCACGCGGTCGAGTGCATCGAGCAGCGGATTCAGTTCGTGTGCGGAAAACAGGACGGTGATGCCGAGCTCGCGCTGCACGCGGCGCACGAGTTCGACCACGCCGCGCTGGTGGCGCGGATCGAGGCTGATCAGCGGCTCGTCGAGCAACAGCAGCCGCGGCTTGCCGAGCAGGCATTGCGCGAGCAACAGGCGCTGCCGTTCGCCGCCCGAGAGCTCGGACAACGGGCGCTTCGCAAGCGCGCTTGCGTCGACGAGTTCGAGCACGCGCTCGATGTCGTCAACCGTGGCGGCGTTGGCGTGCGGCAACCCCCAGCGATGGCCGTTGGCTGCCATCGCGATGAAATCGCGGCCACGCAGGCGGCGACCGGCGATCGCCGTGCGTACCTGTGGCATATATCCGATCGCAGCGTTGCCGCGCGCAACCGGTTCGCCCGCCACGCGAATGCTGCCGTGTGCCACCGGCAGCAAGCCGAGTACGGCGCGCATCAGCGTGGTCTTGCCGGCGCCGTTGGGCCCGAGCACCCCGATGAATTCGCCTTCGTCGATGGCAAGGCTCGCATCGGTCAATATCGTCCGAGCGCCGAGCGCGATCGATACATGCTCGAATTCGAGAGCAGGGCGACGCGCGTGCGACGGGTTCATGGCCGCTTGCCTTCGAGCGCGGTCGATAGCGCGTCGAGTTGCGAGAGCATCCAGTGCTGATAGGTCCAGCCGGCCGGCAGCGTTTCGGTGACGCTGACGCTCGGCACGCCCGAGACGCGGGCCAGCTCGCGCAAGCGCCGCGTCATTGCATTGGAGGCTTGTCGGTTGTAGATGAAGACACGCACCTTTCTATTGCGCAGATCGCGCTCGAATGCGGCGATATCGGTGGCGCTGGGCTCGGTGTCGTTCATCGTCGCCAGTTGGAAACGCATGTTGCGCATGTCGAGCCCGATCGCCTCGGACAGATAGCCGAAGACCGGCTCGGTAGCCGTGACCGGTGTATGCGGATAACGCAGGCGCAGCTCACCCACCTTCGCGTCGAACGGCTTCATCGAATCGAGGAAGGCCGCCAGATTTTGCTCGAAGTCGGCTTGATGCGAGGGATCGGCCGAAGCGAGTGCCTGCGCAATCGCCCGCGCGACCTTGGGCATCGTCGCGGGGTCATACCAGAGGTGCGGGTTGTCGCCCGCCTTTTTGCCGACGAGTTCGGCCGCAACGATCATCGTCCGATTGCCGCCTTTGGATGCCGCGAGCAGCTTGTCCATCCAAGGGTCGTAGGCGGCGCCGTTGTAGACGACGATGGCGGCATGCCGCAATGCGCGCGCCGTCGATGGGCTGGCTTCGAAAAGGTGCGGGTCCTGATCGGGATTGTTCAGAATGCTCGTGACATCGACATGATCGCCGCCCACTTGGCGCACGACGTCGCCGTAGAAGTTTTCGGCCGCGACGACGTTGACTTTCGCATCGGCTGCCGACACGCTCATTGCCATCGAAAACAAGGCAAGCCCTGTCAGGAGCGTTTTCCACACGTTTGCTCGGGCGATCAGACTCATTTATTCGTTCTCCTTAGTATTGCGTTTCGATGATGCAAACCGTCACGAGCGTTTGCACTCGCCGCATAGCCCACTCAATTCGACGACTTGCTTGTGCACTTCGAAGCCATGCGCGGGTGGTGTTGCCGACAGCCGCTCCGCGAGTTCGTCACCGGGAATTTCGACGGTCTCCCCGCAGCGTTCGCAAATCAGAAACTGGCTTTGATGCGGCTTGCCGATTTCGCAGCAGGCGACGAATGCATTGCGCGATTCGATGCGATGCACGAAGCCGTATTCCACGAGAAACTCGAGCGCGCGATAGACGGTGGTCGGCGGCACGCGTCCGCGCTCGGGCTCGAGTGCCGCGAGCAGATCGTAGGCGCCGATAGGGCGCCCGGCACCGGCGACGAGCGCGTAGACCTGCCGGCGCAGCGGCGTCAGCGCGAGCCCGCGTTCGGCAGCGAACGCGTCGGCCCGTGCGAGGCGCGCAGCGAGGGAATGGGCGGCATGAGGCATGGCATCGATCCGAACGGCTGCTGATGGGAAGCTGATGGCGAACTTGTTGGCAACAGATTCGCAGTGGGTGAGATGATATAACATATCGCGCCTACGTGCTGACGGCGACAAAGACAGCAACCGCGGCCATGCAGGCGCCGAACAGATATCCCTGCACTCTCATTGCCTTGGGGTCGCTGAACCGCTTGAAGATGATTTGTCCGCCATAGATCCAAGGGAAATGGCAAGCGATGCACAGCACCGTGAAGACAGCCGATATTTGAAGCACTTGCTGGGCGAGTGCGAGATCGGAGCGCAAGCATTGCGAGAACAACACAAAGATCATCGAATGGATTTTCGGATTGAGCGATACCGATAAAAAGCCGTCGGTGATCGTCAATTCCGGCAGATCAGCATGCTCGCCGGGCTTCGACGGTTTGACGAAACCGTATGCAAGATAAAGCGTGTACGCGATGCCGGCCCACTTCAGCGCATGCGCGGCTGATGGCGCTTGATCCAACAGCCGGCTCAAGCCGAACCCGTAAGCGAGACACCAGACGAAATTGGCGAGTTCGAACCCGAGCCAGAACGGCACGGTGCCTTTCACCCCGAACCGTCCGCCGGCTGCGGCGAGCATCGTGTTGCCGGGTCCCGGGCTGATGATCATCGGCACTGAAAAAGCGATGACCAATATCCATATTTGAGTCGAAACCATGCGTTTTCCCCTTTGACGATTCGCGAATGCCGGTCATTAAACGCAGGTTTGCTTAGCGGGTCCAAGCGAGCTATTTTCATGGGCTCGATAAAGTGAGATTATCGAGCCCATGCGCCGCTTGCCACCTTTGGGCGCGCTTCGCGCCTTCGAGGCGGCCGCGCGCCATTTGAACTTCACTCATGCCGCCGCCGAACTGTTCGTCACGCAGGCGGCCATCAGTCATCAAGTTCGTCAGCTCGAGCAATGGTTAGGACTCCGATTGTTCGAGCGGCGCGGCCACTCGCTGACCATGACCGGCAAGGGGCGCGACTATCTCGCCGAAATCTCGCTTGTGCTCGATCGGATCGCATCGGCGACGGCGCGCGTGAAAGACGGTGTCGACGGGCCGTTACGCGTCACGGTGCTGCCGTCATTCGCCGCATGCTGGCTCGTGCCGCGGCTCGACGCATTTCAAGCGGAGTATCCCGATATCGATCTGAAGCTGACGGCTTCGGCTCAACTATGGGACGGCACCGGGAGCCGCTTCGATCTCGGCATTCGGTCGGGCCTCGGGCAGTGGCCCGGGCTGCATGCGGAATTGATCGCGCGCGAATTGCGCAGCCCCGTGTGCGCGCCTTCGGTCGCGGCAGGCGCGCTACCGCTGCGCGAGCCTGCCGATTTGCGCCATGCGCGCCTGCTTCACGATGCACCGCGCGATGCATGGCCGCTTTGGTGCGAGCATGCGAACGTGATGGGCTTCGATGTTCAAGCAGGACTCGCGTTCGACGACGCGGCGCTTGCATTGCAGGCCGCGTTGCGCGGGCAAGGGGTCGCGCTTGGCCGATTGACGCTGGCGGAGCGTGATTTGCGCGAAGGCCGTCTCGTGCAGCCGTTCGACATTGCGGTGCCGAACGATTACAGCTACTGGCTCGTCTATCCGCCCGCCAACGCCGCGCGTACCGACGTGGCGGCGTTTCGCACATGGTTGCTTGGGCAGGCAGGGCAAGACGCCAAACCGGGGCGCGACATCGGGCAGGCGCAAGTGCGGGATCACCGCCTTTGAGCGGCGCATTCGATGTCACCCCTCAAAGCAATGTGCGCACGTGCCATAGCTCGGGAAACAGCACGACGTCGAGCATCTTGCGCAGATAGGTGGCGCCGCTCGTTCCGCCGGTACCTTGCTTGTTGCCGATGATTCGTTCGACCGTGGTTACGTGCCGAAAGCGCCACTGGCGGAATACATCTTCGAGATCGACGAGCGATTCCGCCATTTTATAAAGCCCCCAATACTGCGACGGGTTGCGGTAGACCGCAAGCCAAGCCGCTTCGACCGTAGCGTCGGGTGTGGTGGGCTGTGTCCAATCCCGTTCGAGGCGGGCGGGGGCGATATCGAAGCCGCGTCGTGCGATGAGCCGCACGACTTCGTCGTAAAGCGATGGCGCCTCGAGTGCCGCCGTCACCTCGGCGAGCACGTCGGGCCGGTGCGCGTACGGTGCGAGCATCCGCGCGTTTTTATTGCCGAGCATGAATTCGATCAGTCGGTATTGATATGACTGAAAGCCCGACGACGAACCGAGGTACGGGCGCATGGCCGTGTATTCCGATGGCGTGAGCGTCGCCAATACGTTCCATGCCTGAACGAGTTGCTCCATGATGCGCGAGACGCGTGCAAGCATCTTGAATGCGGACGGCAATCTATCGTGCCGTACGCGCTCTAGCACCGCGCGCAACTCATACAGCGCGAGCTTCATCCACAGCTCGCTCGTTTGATGCTGAATGATGAACAGCATCTCATTGTGATCTGGCGAGAGCGGATGTTGCGCATGCAGGATCGAATCGAGCGAGAGGTAATCGCCATAGCTCATCGACTTCGAAAAGTCGAGCTGAGCGTTGTGCCAGCCGGCATCGTATGTCGGCTCCGGGGCCGAGGACGCGTCTTCGACACGCATGTGCTCACTCATCATTTAGGACTCCTTATTTCACGCTCAAGTCACCGAGTGGCGGGCGGTGAATTCGGGCGTGCGCCAGGCATCGGTGTCGAGCACCGTGTGTAGCGTCTCGACGGCATCCCAGACATCGACGAAGCGCGTGTAAAGCGGCGTGAAGCCGAAGCGCAGAACGGACGGCTCGCGATAATCGCCGATCACGCCGCGCGCGATCAGTGCCTGCATCACCTCGTAGCCGTACGGGTGAGCAAAGCTCACATGCGAGCCGCGCTGCACGTGCGCGCGCGGCGTGACGAGCGTCAGCGGATGCCCCGCGCAGCGCGCTTGAACCAATGCGATGAAGTGATCGGTCAGCGCAAGCGACTTGCGGCGCACGGCCTCCATGTTCGTCTCGAGAAACACGTCGAGGCCCGCTTCGACGAGTGCCATCGACACGATCGGCTGCGTGCCGCACAAGAAGCGCCCAATGCCGGCGTCGGGCTCGTAGAGCGGGTCCATTGCGAACGGCGCGCGATGTCCCCACCATCCCGACAGCGGTTGTTCGAGCGCGTCCTGATGGCGTTTCGCCACCCACGCGAAGGCCGGCGAGCCGGGGCCGCCGTTCAGATATTTGTAGGTGCAGCCGACGGCGAGGTCCGCGTTGGCGCCGTTCAAATCGACGGGCACCGCGCCGGCGGAATGCGCCAGGTCCCACAGCACGAGCGCGCCGCTGCGATGAATGAGCTGCGTGAGCGCGGCCATGTCGTGCATGTAGCCGGTGCGGTAGTTCACGTGCGTGAGCATGACGAGCGCGGTGCTGTCATCGATCGCGGCGGGCAACTCGGCAGGGTCATCGACAAGCAGCAGCGAATAGCCGCGATCGAGCTGGTCGATCACGCCTTGCGCAATGTAGAGATCGGTCGGAAAGTTTGCGCGCTCCGATACGATCGTCCGGCGCCGCGCATCGAGCTTGTCGCGCTTGTCGACCTCGCGCAGCGCGGCGCACAGCAGTTTGAACAGGTTGATCGAGATCGTGTCGGTGACGACGACTTCGTTTTGTGCGGCCCCGATCAGCGGCGCGAGCTTGTTTCCAAGGCGGCGCGGCATGGCGAACCAGCCGGCCCCGTTCCAGCTGCGAATGAGCCCGTTGCCCCACTCCTCGCCAATGACGGCTTGGGCGCGGGCGGCCGCCGCAACCGGGGGAATGCCCAACGAATTGCCGTCGAGATAGATCACCTGCGGGTTCACTGCAAAGCGGCTGCGCAACGGCGCGAGCGCATCGCGGGCGTCGAGTGCGAGTGCATCGTCACGTGTTTTCATAGGCGCGACAATCGTAAGGACTGCAAAGTAATTTGCTGCGCTCGGCTGACTCAGCCATTTATCGAGGGCTTAGCGCAGCGAGCGCAGCACGGCGCGCACCGGGCTGGCATCGGCCGACGCGAGCTTGAGCGGCAGTGCAATCAATTCGTAGTCTCCCGGCGCGACAGCATCGAGTACCAGCCCCTCGAGTATGGCCATACTGTGCGCGCACACTCGGCGATGCGCGTCCATTGTTTCGGAATCCTGAGGATCGAGCGAGGGCGAATCTACGCCGATCAGTGTCACGCCGCATGCGGCGAGCAAGTCCAGCGTGGCCGGTGCGATCGCGCAAAACGCGCTGTCCCAATGCGTAAGCGGTGCTTGCGCGTAAGTGCGCAACAACACACGCGGGGGCACGCCCGCCAACCAGGGCTGGACGTGCGCAGGTGTAACGAGCGGCGCCGCGCCGATGCAATTGATCACTCGGCAAGGGCCGAGGTAGGGCTCGAGCGCGACGGCCCCGATTGGTGCGCCGTCGGCATCGTAGTGAAGCGGCGCATCGGCATGCGCGCCGGTGTGCGGCGAAAGCGTGATGCGACCAACGTTCACCGATGCGCCCGCTTCCATTTTCCAGACGCGTTCGAAGGACGGGACGGTGTCGCCGGGCCAGACTGGGGTGCGCTGGTCGACCGCGGGCGAAATGTCCCAGAGCGTCTCCATGTCCATGTTTTTGCACCGCTTTTCAGATGAATAGTCCGATCATAGGGAACAGTTCGCGCAAGGTGCTTGCGAATTCGCCGCCCGGAACGCGGCGCACTAGAACATAATTCGAGATAAGCCGAAAAAGGGAGCCAAAAATGAACGCGATCTCGCTGGACGCCACGGATTGCCGCATTTTGAGTGTTCTTCAAAACGAGGGGCGCATTAGCAATCTCGATCTCGCCGAGCGCATCTCGCTGTCGCCTTCGGCATGCTTGCGCCGCTTACGCTTGCTCGAGGAGCAAGGCGTGATCGAACGATACCGCGCGTGTCTGAACCGCGAGGCGCTCGGCTTCGAACTCGAAGCGTTCGTGCAGGTGTCGATGCGCAACGATCAGGAAAACTGGCATGAGCGCTTTGCCGATGCGGTGCGGGAATGGCCCGAGGTGATAGGCGCATTTGTGATTACCGGAGAAAGTCATTACCTGCTGCGCGTGCTGGCACACAACCTCAAGCACTACTCCGAGTTCGTGCTCTCGAAGCTCTACAAGGCGCCCGGCGTGATGGACATCCGCTCGAACATCGTGCTGCAGACGCTGAAAGAAGATTCAGGCGTGCCCGTCGCGCTCACGCGGACGAGCCCGCGCGGGCGTGAGGCCTGAGAAAGTTCGAAGATGATGTCGGTCAGGGGGTAATTCGGTCCTAGTTCAGCGGTTCCATCGAAGCGCGGTTTTTGTTCGAACGCTATCGTCGAGCGCACTCGATCAACTCACGCGGAGAACCCGGCATGAAATGGACAACGGCGGCAATCGTATTACTCGATCCCAACGACGACGTAATTCTCCGGGATGCCACGGCATGGAAGCAACGCTACGCGATTCCCGATCATCTTTGCTTTACCGCGCCGCTGAAAACAGGCTATTCGCTTAAAGGCTACCGGCCGCTCACGCCAAACTGCCTGTCGTTTTCGAATCTGGAAACGAAAATCATCGTGATCAGTCATGGCTTGCCGGCGGGCATCGTGATCAATGGGCGTCAGAGCGGCGCTCGCACGGTGACGGAGTGGTTGGCGCAATGGGGCTTAAGGCAGGTCGGCTTGCTGACGTTTCGCGGCTGTTGGCTCGGCGCGGGCACGTTTCTCGACGAAATGGTCGCGCGCTTGACCAAGCGCGGCATTGCGGCGGGCTGGCTGCTTGGCTACAAGTACGCTGCGAGCCAGGTCGGTTTTACCTCGCACGAGTGCTCCGGTGACGCCGACCGACGTTTGCGCCGCGCCACGCAAGGGCGCTACAAACTGCCGGACAGCGAGCGCGTCAAAATTGTCCAGGGCAATCGCGATGTCGTGCCGCCCACGGGGCCCAGCCGACGTTATCCGATATTCGAAACGTTGGTCTGATGCGCTGGCCGCTGGCGGATTCGGCGGCAGCGCTCACTGCGCCAACCGTGCCTCGATGTAGTCGATGAACGACCGAACTTTCGGGCGGGGGAGCGCGTCGGGCAGATAGACGAGGCGCACCGGTCGCGGGCTTGGCACCCATGCCTGCAGCACCGGCACGAGGCGGCCCGCTGCGATGTCCTCGGCCACGAGCACCTCGGGCTGCAGCAGCAGCCCGGCGCCGCCAAGCGCCGCTGCGCGCAGTGCATGACCGTCGTTCGACACGAAGCTTCCCGTCACGGGCCAGACCACTTCTTCGTCGCCATTGCGCAGATGCCATACCGCGCCGCGGGTCCACGCAAGGTGGCCGAGGCACCGATGGCCCGCCAGTTCCCCCGGTGCGTGCGGCGTGCCGTGTTGGCTCAAATAAGCGGGCGCGGCACAGATGGTCATGCGATAAGGCGGCATCGGCTTGGCCACAAGTGACGGGTCGACCGCTTCACCGATCCGAAACGCCAGATCGTAGCCGTCAGCGATGAGGTCGACATACCGGTTATCGAGCACCAATTCGATCGTGACGCGTGGATATTGAGCCAGGTAATCCGCGATGAGCGGTGCCACCACCCACGCCCCCAGTGTCACCGGCGCGCTAATGCGCAGCTTGCCCTGTGGCTCGCTGCCGAGCGCATGCACCGAGGCCTCGGCGATGCGCACCTGCTCGAGTGCGGCTTTGCAATTGTCGTAGAAGGCGGCGCCGGCGTCGGTCAGCGCTTGCTTGCGCGTGGTGCGGTGAATGAGCCGCGTATTGAAGCGTGCCTCGAGGCTCTGGACGTATTTCCCGATCATTACCGCGGACATCTCGAGCCGCTCGGCTGCGGCGCTGAAATTGCGGGCCTCGACGACAGCAACGAATACCTCCATTGCGCGCAGCTTGTCCATTAAGATTCCTAACCGTCAGTTAGTAATGGACGAATTATAGGCTCATTTATCAAAGCGGACGACGCGCGCACAATCCCTCCCATTCATCGATTTATCCAGCCACGAATGAGGGAGTGAAACGCAAATGAGCGCAATAAAAAAGGTATTGCTGGTCGGCGCGACGGGCACGGTGGGGTCTGCTGTGGCGAAACGGCTCGCGGCGGTGGGGCACGAAGTCGTTCGTGCGGGCCGCCGTAGTGGAGATGTGCAGGTCGATATCGCCGACGACGCGAGCGTTGCCGCGCTTTTTGCGCAAGTCGGGCCGGTGGACGCCATTGTCGCGACGACGGGCGAGGTTCACTTCGGCCCGCTCGCGCAAATGAGCGCGGCGCAGTTCAACATCGGCTTGCAAGGCAAGCTGTTGGGCCAGGTTCGACTTGCGCTGATTGGTCAGGCGCATCTGAACGATGGCGGGTCGATCACGCTGACGACCGGTATTTTGACGGAGGAGCCGATTCGCGACGGCGTCAACGCCACAGCCGTCAACGGGGCCATCGAAGGCTTCGTGCGCGCGGCCGCCACCGAGTTGCCGCGCGGCATTCGGATCAATGCCGTCAGTCCGACATTGCTGACGGAATCGGCTGCCGCGCTCGGGGCGTATTTTCCCGGTTTTGAGACGGTGTCGAGCGAGCGTGTCGCGCTGGCCTACGAGCGCAGCGTCGCGGGCGTGCAGACGGGGCGCGTCTATCGAATTGGTTAAGGAGGGGGGCGCGGGCGTGTGATGCGCTCGCTTAGTCGCCGCGGCGCTTGAGCCCATGAAAAGCGCCGTTGTGAAACACGAGCGGTGCGATTTTGTCCGCATCGGGGTGCACACCGCAACGCTCGACTTCGCCGACGAAGATCACATGATCGCCCTCGTCATAGCGGCTGCGGTTATGGCACTCGAACCAGGCCAGCGCACCGTCGAGCACCGGCATGCCGGTGCCGCCCGCAGCATGCGAGACACCGACGAAGCGGTCGCCTTTGACGGTGGCAAAGCGCTGGCACAAATCGTATTGAGATTGCGCGAGCACATTGACGACGTAATGGCTATTGGTGCGAAAGACCGGCATCGATGCCGATCGCGTGGCAAGGCTCCAGAGCACGAGCGGCGGATCGAGCGACACGGAGTTGAACGAACTCGCCGTGATGCCGATCAACTGGCCCGACGGCGCACGCGTGGTGATGACGGTGACGCCCGTGGCGAATTGCCCGAGCGCGTGCCGAAAGGCGGCCGCGTCGAAGTCAGGTGGGCTCGCGCGCTTCATTGCGTGTTCATTGCGTATTGATTGCAAAAGGCTCCCCATTGGCGCGGCGCGGGGGCGCAGGGTGCGGGCAAGCGGGACGGCGGTGTCAAACGTAACGAATCGAGAGTCATGGTGCGAAAACGGCGAGTAGCCGAGATTCTAAAGGAATCCGTGCGTTTCGCCCTGCGGTACGAAAGGCACACAGCGTCGGGTCAACCGCTTTGCATCGGGCCGACTAAGCAACATGAGTAAGCGACATGAGTAAGCGGCATAGTGGCGGCGTCGGGGCAAACGCACTAAGCTCTCAGATCTGGCAATGCGCATTGGGCGCCGCGCAACGCCTGTTCCACGAACAAGGAGCAGCCATGACTGAGGCGATCGAAACCGCCACCCTGGGCGGCGGATGTTTTTGGTGTCTCGATGCGGTCTATGTGGATGTCGACGGCGTTACCGCTGTCGAATCGGGTTACGCGGGCGGCACCACGACGCGCCCGACTTATGAGCAAGTTTGCGACGGCGGCACCGGCCATGTCGAAGTCGTCAAGCTCGAATTTGACCCCCAAAAGATAAGCTATCGCGAGATCCTGCAGATTTTCTTCGCGATTCACGACCCGACACAATTGAACCGGCAAGGCAACGATGTCGGCACACAGTATCGGTCGGCCATCTTCACGCATTCGCAGACGCAGCGGGATATCGCGCTCGACGTCATTCGCGAACTCGAGCAGGAGGGCGTATTCGATCGGCCCATCGTGACGCAGATCGAACCGCTTGACGGTAATTACTGGCCCGGCGAGCCCTATCATCAAAACTACTTCGCTCAGCATCCTGAGCAAGGCTATTGCGCGTTTGTCGTCGCGCCGAAAGTGGCGAAGTTCCGCGCAAAATTCGCCGGCTGGCGGCGTTCGGGTGTTTGAGCCTTCTTACGCCCCATCGGCTTCCTCGCTGGCGCGCGCATAGGCCGCCGCAATCTCGCGCGCGAGCGCGATGCAACTGAGCGGCGCCGACCCTTCGGCCTTGTTGTTCACGACGATCAGCACCGGCTGGCCGGCAAGCGCATAGCGCGCGGCCAGTTCGGCGAGCGCATGCCGTGTGGCAAGGTCTTCGTCGACGAGTCGATCGAACGGCTCGTATTTCGCCTTCGCCTGTTCGTATTTGAAGCCGCTATGCAAGCTCCAGCGCACGACGAGCGGCCCAGCGGGCGCATTGCCGTCGAGTAGCGCCAGCGCCGCTGCCTGGCGCAGCGAATCGGGCATGCGCGCATGCACACCGACACAGTAGCGCACGCCGCACTCGCGCAGCATCCGGATCATTCGGGGCGTGAGCAGGCTCGCATCGCGAATCTCGACCGCATAGCACGGCCCTGGCTGCTCGCCCGCACCGGCAGGCAGCGTCGGCAGCGCTGCCAAGAACGCGCCGAGCCGCTCCACGAATTCGGCCGGCTGCGCGAGCATGCGCTCGGGCAGCGGCGAGAACTGGAACACGAGCGCACCCGCCTTGGCGCCGAGGCCAGCCAAGCATGGCTCGACGAATTCGCGTGCAGCGAGGTCCGCATCGAGAAAGCAGGGATTATCGGCAATGGGCTCGCCCCGCTCGGCGCGCAGCACGGCATCAGTGACGGACGCCGGCGCCTTGACGATGAAGCGGAAATCTTCGGGTACCTGCTGCGCATAGCGCAGATAATCGGCGATCGAAAGCGGCGCATAAAATGACCGGTCGATACTGACCGTCCGCAGTACCGGGTGCGCTCCGTAGGCGGCCAAGCCGTCGCGGGACAACTTGGAATCGCTATAGGCGTCGCCGTAGACAATCCCTTGCCAGCCCGGAAACGACCAGGACGATGTTCCAAGATGCACATGCGGCGGCAATGCCTGCGCCGCCGCGCTGGCCTCGGCGTCCAGCGACGCGGGCAACACCGCCCGCGAACGGGAGGTGCGGCGCCCCCCAGCGACGGGTTGCGTCGCGTCGCCGCCGGGTACTGCGTCGGCAGACGGAGGGGGCGCCCCGTCGGGACGAGGCGGATAGGATGCGCCGAACAGGTCGAACTGCGGATCGTCGTCGTTGTTTTTTTCAGTCATCGATGGGCACGCGAATGGGCTCGGGGCTCAGAGCGCATGCCCTGAGCCGCCATCCTCAAAGCGGCCGATCGTACATGTAGCGACGCGACCACGGCAACGTCCGCGCGCTGCGCCCGGCCTTGTGACAGACCACTTGATAGATCGACACGTCATCGTGCTCGAACGCGTAGGCGCAGCCTGCCAAGTAGAGCCGCCAAATGCGGAACTTCTCGTCGTCGACGAGCTTGCGGGCCTCCTCGGCATGCGTTTCGAAGTTTTCCGCCCAGATATCGAGCGTGCGCGCATAGTGCCGCCGCAGGCTTTCGATATCGAAAGCTTCGAGCCCGCCGCGCTGCATGGCTTCCAGCGCGAGGCTGATATGCGGAAGTTCGCCGTCGGGGAACACATAGCGATCGATGAACTCGCCGCCGCCCAGCGCAGTCTCGCCACTGTCGAAATCGGACGAGGTGATGCCGTGGTTCATCGCGATGCCGTCATCGGTCAGCAACTCGCAGATTCTGGCGAAGTAACCAGGCAGATTCTTGCGTCCGACGTGCTCGAACATCCCGACGCTCGTGACCCGGTCGAACTGCCCGGCGATATCACGGTAGTCTTGCAGGCGAATTTCGATCTGGCCGGACAGGCCCGCTGCGCGCACCCGCTCGGTGGCGAGATCGAACTGGTTTTGGGACAACGTCACGCCCAGGCACTGCGCGCCGAATTTCTGCGCCGCACGCAACACGAGCGCGCCCCATCCGCAGCCGATGTCGAGCAGCCGCTGCCCCGGCTGAAGTTGGATCTTCGTCAGAATGTGGTCGATTTTCTTGATCTGCGCCGTGGCGATATCTTCATCGCCATTTTCAAAGTACGCGCACGAATAGACCATGTTCTCGTCTAGCCATAGCCGGTAGAACTCGTTCGATACGTCGTAATGATATTGAATGGCCTTTTTGTCCGACGTTTTCGTGTGATTGAAGTAGCGTCGCACACGGGCGAGCTTGCCCGCATGGCTGACGGTATTTCGCGCGAGCGAATAGCCGACGGTAATGATGTCCGAGAGCTTGCCCTCGATGTCGATCTTTCCTTTGATATAGGCTTCACCGAGATTGTCGAGACTCGGTTCGAGCAACAGCGGTAGCGCCGATGCATGATTCACCTTCAGCGTGACCTGCGGAGCCGCAAAACTGCCGAAATCATGCTGCTGGCCATCCCAAAGCACGAGACGCGCCGGCAGATTTGTCTTCATCCGCACATCTTCTACCCACTGAGCCAACTTCTTTTCCCAGAACATGCGTGACTCTCCGTGTCTGTTGAAATGAATAGCACAGCAAAGCAAAACGACCATGCCTCGAGCGCGCGAGCACTCAGGCATAGCGTGTACTTCCAAAAACGGTCTGCAGTGCGGGCGAAACGGTCGGCGGCTCGGCCGCACCCGTTCGCGCCATCAACTGTCAACTATCAACTATCAGTCAAGGCGATAGCCGCGACAAACGCCAATGATTGTTGGCGTCGCGCGTGTACAAAATGCGGTCGTGCAGTCGCGACGGCCGCCCTTGCCAAAATTCGATGGTAGCCGGCACGAGCCGGTAGCCCCCCCAGTGAGGCGGGCGTTTGGGATTTTCGCCGAACTGCGCCGCAAACGCTTTTTCGCGCGCTTCGAGCAACTCCCG
This sequence comes from Trinickia sp. LjRoot230, assembly GCF_964253315.1. NCBI lineage: Bacteria > Pseudomonadati > Pseudomonadota > Betaproteobacteria > Burkholderiales > Burkholderiaceae > Trinickia > Trinickia sp. LjRoot230. The sequence continues at coordinate 3,519,282 of NZ_CAXUQX020000001.1, read as the reverse complement.
GCTCGGAATCACGCGGCTCTGTTCGGACGCCCAGGCGCCAATGCGCGAACCGAGCGGGCGCGACGCAAAATAGGCGTCGCTCTGTTGCTCGCTGGTTTTTTCGACGATACCTTCCACGCGAACCTGACGCTCGAGTTCGATCCAGTAAAAGAGCAGGCTCGCCTGCGGGTTCGCTGCCAGATCTTGCCCTTTGCGGCTTTCATAATTCGTATAGAAGACGAAGCCCCGTTCGTCCACGCCCTTAATGAGCAAAATACGTGCCGATGGCCGGCCGTCGGCATCGGCGGTGGCAAGCGTCATGGTGTTCGGCTCCGGCAGCTTCGCGTCGAGCGCCTGCTGGAACCAGATGTCGAACTGGCGGATCGGGTTCGGATCGACGCTCGCTTCGTCGAGCGACCCGCGCGCATAGTCTTTGCGGAGTTCGGCTAGGGTGATCATTTTCTTATGTGACCGCTTTAATCGATTCAGTATAGCCAAGGGCGAAAAAACGTGCGCGATCGTGCCACGTTGCGCTGTTCAAAGGCGCGGCAGCGCATGCCGATCGGGCACAATACGCGTTTTAACCGCTGTCAACATTCAGGCATCATGTCCGGCACCTTGGCGACGAGCCCCGATCTTATCCCTCCGAACCGGCTTCGTGATGACGCCGATCAAGCCGACCGCGCACGCCGCTTCGGCGGTGTCGCACGGCTTTACGGCGCACCCGCATTAGCCGCCTTCGAGCGCGCGCACGTGGTGGTGATCGGCATTGGCGGCGTGGGTTCGTGGGTCGCCGAGGCGCTCGCGCGCAGCGCTGTCGGCACGCTGACCCTCGTCGATCTCGATAATGTCGCCGAAAGCAACACGAACCGGCAGATTCACGCGCTCGAAGGCAACTACGGCAAGCCGAAAGTCGAGGCGATGGCCGAGCGCATCCGGCTCATCGATCACGCTTGCGACGTGCGTGTCGTCGAAGACTTCGCCGAGCCGTCGAACTTCGAAGCGCTGTTTGGCAATGGCTGCGACTACATCGTCGATGCCATCGACAGCGTGCGCACGAAGACGGCCCTGATCGCGTGGTGCGTGGCGCGTGGCCAACCGCTCGTCACCGTGGGCGGGGCCGGCGGCCAACTGGACCCGACCCGCATCCGCATCGACGATCTCGCGCTGACAATTCAAGACCCGCTGCTCTCGAAGGTGCGTGCGCAATTGCGCAAGCACCACGGGTTCGCCCGCGGGCCGAAAGCGAAGTTCAAGGTTAGTGCTGTCTACTCCGACGAGCCGCTCGTCTATCCCGAAGCGGCCGTGTGCGACATCGACGACGTTGCACAGCATCTGGCGTCGTCGCCGGGCCATCCAGGCCCGGTCGGGCTCAATTGCGCCGGATTCGGCTCGAGCGTGTGCGTGACGGCGAGCTTTGGGTTTGCCGCCGCCGCGCACGTGCTCGCGGCGCTCGCGAAAACGGCGCCTAAGGGTGGCTGAGCGCTGCTGAGCGCGCCGCTTTTGCCGCCGCGAGTGCGAGGTAACGCGACAAAGCCGCCGCGTCCCAAGCCGCCGCTCAGTGCAGCGCCGCGCTCAGCTTGCGACGCCACTCGGCGACCAGCTCGGGCCGGTGCGAAGCAAGATCGAATACCGATAGCATCGTCTTGCGCCCGATATCGTCGCGAAAGCTCCGATCGCGCTTGACGATCTCCAGCAGCTGCGCGAGCGCGCCTTCGTAATCGCGCCGCGCGATGAACGCGCTCGCCAGATCGAAGCGGGCATCGAGATCGCCCGCGTTCGTGGCGACGCGTGCCTCCAGTGCGTCGGTCGGCGGCAGCTCAATGGCCGCATCGAGCGCGTCGAGCCGCGTTTTCAGCGTGTTGTAGCGCACATCGATGCCCTGCGTGGTCTTCGGCGAAAGCAGCTCGGCCTCGCTGCGCGCGTCGTCGGTGCGCTCATCGTCGAGCAGGCATTCGATCAAATCGAGCCGCGCGTCATCGAAGCCCGGGTCCAATGCGAGCGCGGCTTTCAGGTGATCGAGCGCGGCGCTGCGCTGGCCGCTTTCGAGCGCTGCGCGCGCCAGCTGACGCTGGACTTGCGGCGCATTGGGCACGAGCTGGTCGATGAACGCGCGCAGTTGACCCTCGGGCAGCACGCCGATGAACTGATCGACAGGCTGGCCGTCCGCAAACGCAATGACATGCGGAATGCTGCGTACCTGAAAATGCGCCGCCAACTCCGGGTTTTCGTCGACGTTGATTTTTACGAGCTGCCATTTGCCGGCATGCTCCTGTTCGAGCTTGGCGAGCAGCGGGCCAAGCGCCTTGCAGGGGCCGCACCACGGCGCCCAGAAATCGACGAGGACCGGGACGAGCCTGGATGCCTCGATGACGTCCTTTTCGAATGTGGCCAAAGTGGTGTTCATCGCTTCCTCGTTAGCGTTAGCAATAGACCGATACTGTAGTTAAGGTCCGCTTCGCGCGATTTCAAGCACCTTTAGCGTGGTCCGTGCGCCGGCAGTGGGATCCACTCGGTCTCGCCGGGCACCTTGCCCATCGTCTGATCTGTCCAGGCGCGCTTGGCCTGCTCGATTTTCTCGCGCGCACTCGCTACGAAATTCCATTCGATAAAACGCTCGCCGGCAAGTTTCGCGCCGCCCAGCAGCATGACCGTCGCCCCCGCGGCGCTGGTGAGGGTGACCAGCGCCGCCGTCGTCAGCACGGCCATCTGCCCTGGCGCGAGCGCTTGGCTATCGACCGTCAGATCGCCCTCGACGAGGTAGACGCCGCGCTCCTCGTGTTCCGCGTCGAGCGTCAGTGCGCCGCCCGGTGCGAAGCGCGCCGCGGCGTACAGCGTAGGCGAGAACGTGCGCACCGGCGAGCGCGCGCCGAACGCCGAGCCGGCGATCAGATCGAGCGTGACGCCGTCGCGCTCGATGCGCGGCAGCGTGGCGGCGGCGTGGTGCTCGAATGCCGGCTCGGTGTCTTCGTGCTCGAGCGGCAGCGCGACCCAGGTCTGGATGCCGTGCATCGGTCCGCCGCTCGCGCGTTGCGCGTCGGGCGTGCGCTCGGAATGCACGATGCCGCGTCCGGCCGTCATCCAATTGACGTCGCCCGGCATGATTTGCTGCACGGAGCCCACGCTGTCGCGGTGCATGATGGCGCCATCGAACAGATAGGTGACGGTGGCGAGGCCAATATGCGGATGGGGACGCACATCGAGGCCGGCGCCCGGTGCAAGCACGGCCGGCCCCATATGGTCGAAGAAAATGAACGGCCCGACGAGCCTGGCGGCAACCGCGGGCAGGACGCGGCGCACCGCGATGCCGCCGACGTCGCGCAGCGACGGCTTGAGGAGGCTTCGAATCGACGAAGGCATGGCGGTCTGGGGCTCCATTGTGTACGTTGCAAGCGAAAGCAGCGGCGGCCATTGTACGCGCCGCGCCGTCGTTACCGCGGCGCTTCAGTGCTGCCTTCGCGCGTCAGGCCATGCGGTTCTTGGCGAGCGGCGGATTGGCCGCGAAATACCGCTTGATGCCCTTCAAAATCGCGCTGGCCATTTGGGCACGATAAGCGTCGTCGTTCAGTCGCGCTTCCTCTTCGGGATTGCTGATGAAAGCCGTCTCCACGAGAATCGAAGGCACGTCGGGCGCCTTGAGCACCGCAAAACCGGCTTGCTCGACCGAGCCTTTGTGCAGCTTGTTGATATCGCCCACCTCGCGCAGCACGAACGACCCGTAGCGCAGCGAATCGCGAATTTGGGCGGTGGTCGACATATCGAACAGCGCACGGTTCACCGCTTCGTCTGCGGTTTTGACGTTGATGCCGCCGATCAGATCCGACGCGTTTTCCTTGTTCGCCATCCAACGCGCCGCCGCGCTCGACGCGCCGTGCTGCGACAACGCGAAGACCGACGAACCGCGCGCTTCCGGCGTCGTGAACGCATCGGCGTGGATCGATACGAAAAGATCGGCACCGACGCGTCGCGCCTTTTGCACGCGCACGTTGAGCGGCACGAAGAAGTCGGCATCGCGCGTCATCATGGCTCGCATGTTCGGTTGCGCGTCGATCAGCGCGCGCAGCTTCTTGGCGATGTCGAGCGCGACATGTTTTTCGTACGTGCCCGCGCTGCCGATTGCGCCGGGGTCTTCGCCGCCGTGGCCGGGGTCGATGGCCACCGTCAGCAAGCGGACCGTGCGGTTCGATTTGGGCGCGGAGAACTTGTAAGTGTCGGTGTTGGCGTTGGCGTCGTCGGCAAGGCCATCGTCGCCGTTGCGGGCGTATGCGTTGGCGGCGCGATCGCTGCTATTGCCGTGCGCGGCGGGTGGTTTGCGTTTCGTGGCGGCGCCATTGCCCGCGTTGCCCCCAGGTGTCTCGGGGGCCGTGTTTTGCGCGTAGCGTTGGAAGAAATCGTCGCTGTTGTCGGCTGTGCCCGTGCCTGCACCCTCGGTCGGTGCAACGGGTGCACTCGGTGCGGCCGGCGTATTGGGCCCGGCGAACGGCGCTGGCGTCAGCGCGTCGGCATTTGCCTGGTTTTCGTCGAACCGCTTTTGTTTGCGTTCGCTCTGGGCGAGCAGTTCCATCAGCGGATCGGGCGCGACGCTCGGGTAAAGGTCCAGCACGAGCCGGTAGCGATACGTGCCGACCGGCGGCAGCGAAAACACCTGCGGCTTGACCGAGCCCTTCAAGTCGAATACGAGCCGCACGACACGCGGTTGGAATTGCCCGACGCGCACCGCACGGATTTGCGGATCATTAGGCGTGATTTTCGAGACCAGATCGCGCAGGGCCTGATCGAGATCGAGGCCGCTCAGGTCGACGACGAGCCGGTCCGGCCCTTGCAGCAGTTGCTGTGCGTTTTGCAGCGGCTGATCGGATTCGATGGTGACCCGCGTATAGTCGCGGGCCGGCCACACGCGCACGCCGAGCACCGAGCTTGCGAGCGCCACGCCCGGTGCAACAAACGGTGCGAGGCCCAACACCAGTGTCGAGGCGCCGGCACGCAGCACCTGACGTCGACGCCAGTTATGCGTGGCGACAGCGGCCGATTCGATTGACCGGAACGGCTTGATCAACATCTTTCGAGACATGCTTTTCCTGATTCGCTATAGGCGCGGGCGTCGAGCGTGCGGCGCTCGCCGTCGGCTTGCAGCGCGAATACGAGATCGGGTACGCCCAGCAGGTCGCCGGCCTTTTCCGGCCATTCGACGAGGCAGATCGCGCCCGAATCGAAATATTCGCGAAAGCCGGCGTCGGCCCATTCGGCCGGGTCGGCAAAACGATAGAGATCGAAGTGATAAAGCTCGAGTTCGCCGTGTTCGCGCGCGAGTGCGTACGGTTCGACGAGCGTGTAGGTGGGACTGCGCACGCGCCCCGGATAGCCCAGGCTTGCGAGCGTCGCACGCACGAGCGTGGTCTTGCCGGCACCGAGATCGCCGCAAAGCTGCACCTGCAGTCCGCTAAACGAAGGCGTGACGCGCACCGCTTCGATAGCCTGCGCGAAACGCGCGCCGAATGCTTCGGTAGCGGCGAGATCGGCGAGCGCAAAGCGGCGCTCCAGCAGCACGCTTGGCAGCAAATGAAGCGATCGATCGGGTGCCACGGGCATTCTCGTAAAATAGCGTGATGAAACCATGTCCGGAACCCGCCTGCAGTGCTCAAGACGAGCAGCGCGCATCGATGCGCCAGCTCGACGATGCGGCGCTGAGCGCGCTTGCGCAGCGCATCAAGGCCTGGGGCCGGGAACTCGGCTTCGGCGCTGTCGGCATCAGCGATACGGATCTCTCCGGCGCCGAAGCGGGGCTCGCGGCCTGGCTCGATGCTGGGTATCACGGCGAGATGGATTATATGGCCAAACATGGCGCCAAACGCGCACGGCCGGCCGAGCTTGTGGCCGGTACGCGACGCGTGATCACCGCTCGCATGGCCTATCTGCCGTCGGCGACGCTCACGCAGTCACCGGATGAAAGCGCTTCGTCAGGTGCCGGGAAAACTGCGCATACCGCGCGCACTTTGGCGCTCGACGATTGGCGCGCGCGCGAACAAGCACGGCTGTCGGACCCGGCTGCCGCGGTCGTCTCGATCTATGCGCGGGGGCGCGACTATCACAAGGTCATGCGCCAACGGCTGCAGCAATTGGCCGAGCACATCGAGCGCGAAATCGGTCCGTACGGGTATCGCGTGTTCACCGATTCGGCGCCGGTGCTCGAAGTCGAATTCGCGCAGCGCTCGGGCATCGGCTGGCGCGGCAAACACACGCTGTTGCTCGAGCGCGACGCGGGCTCGCTTTTTTTCCTCGGCGAAATCTATGTCGACATCGCGTTGCCGACCGATGCGGATGTGCGGAACGAACGAGACGAACAAGACGTGAGCGACGAGCCGCCCATCCGCGCGGCAGGTGCGCACTGCGGCCACTGTACGCGTTGCATCGACGCCTGCCCGACGGGCGCGATCATCGGCCCCTATCGTGTCGACGCGCGGCGCTGCATCTCGTATCTGACGATTGAATTGAAGGGCAGCATCCCACTCGAACTGCGGTCGCTGATCGGCAATCGCGTGTATGGTTGCGACGATTGCCAACTCGTATGCCCCTGGAACAAGTTCGCCCAGGCGGCACCCGTCGACGATTTCGACGTGCGTCACGGTCTCGATCGCGCTACGCTGGTCGAACTCTTCTCGTGGAGCGAGGACGAGTTCGACACACGCATGCAAGGCAGCGCGATTCGCCGTATCGGCTACGAGCGGTGGCTGCGCAACATCAGTGTGGCGCTCGGCAACGCGCTGCGTGCGAGCGGCCGCGCGGCGTTGGCCGCCGATGAACGCGAACGCATCATCCACGCGTTGCGCGGCCAGGTCGATCACGCTTCGGCAACCGTTCGCGAGCATGTGCAATGGGCACTCGAAGCATGAAAGCGATAGGAGACGGGTCGATGTACAGCGCCGTGATGGACGCACCGTTCGGCAAGGTCGGTCTGCGGGTCGATGCCGCCGCGGGCGTCGTGCAGCTGATCGAATTCTTGCCGGCGTCCGCGGCAAGTGTCGCGCCGAACTGCGCGCTGGCCGAGCGCGCCACGCAGCAACTCGCGCGTTACTTCGATGCGTCCGGTGCGCCGTTCGACTTGCCGCTCGCCGATGTCGGCACGCCGTTTCAGCGGCGCGTATGGCAGGCGATGCGCGCGATCGCCCCTGGCGACATGCTCACGTACGGCGCGCTGGCGCAGCAGGTGGGCGGCATGCCGCGCGCGGTGGGGCAGGCCTGTGGCGACAACCCTTTTCCGATCGTCATTCCGTGCCATCGCGTGGTCGGCGCGGGCGGGCTCGGCGGCTTCGCGCATCATGCCGGCGACGGTTTTTATCTGCGCGTGAAGCGCTGGTTGCTCGCGCATGAAAGTGCACAACAGGCGCTGGCGTTATGAGCGAGCTTGCGTCGCCTGCCAACTCGCCGGCCCCCGTGGCCGAGCGCACACCGTCCCCCGAGGCGAGTGCGAGCGCGCAATCGATCGACGCATTTTGCGACGCGATCTGGCTTGAGTATGGCTTGGCGCGCAACACGCTGGATGCCTACCGGCGCGACTTACGGCTCTACGCCGAATGGCTCGCCCAGGCGCATCGGCTGCGCATCGAGGAGGCGGCCCAGGCGCATGTCGAGGCCTACATCGCCGCGCGCCGCGACGGCCGTGCGACCTCGGCCAACCGGCGCCTGTCCGTGTTCCGCCGGTTCTACGCCTGGGCGATACGCGAGCATCGCGCAACGGCCGACCCGACGCTCAAGATCCGCTCGGCGAAACAACCGCCGCGTTTCCCGTCGACGCTGACAGAAAACCAGGTCGAGGCGTTGCTGCGTGCGCCCGATGTCGAGACGCCGCTCGGCCTGCGTGACCGAACGATGCTCGAGCTGATGTACGCGAGCGGGCTGCGCGTGAGCGAACTCGTCTCGCTCAAGACGGTGGAGGTCGGTTTGAACGAGGGCGCCGTTCGCGTGACGGGCAAAGGTTCGAAGGAGCGGCTCGTGCCGTTCGGCGAAGAGGCGCACGGATGGATCGCTCGCTACTTACGCGCCGCGCGGCCTGCGTTGCTCGGCGCGCGCTCAGCTGATGCGCTTTTCGTGACGGCGCGCGCCGACGGCATGACGCGCCAGCAATTCTGGAACATCATCAAACGCCATGCGCGTGCGGCCGAGATTCACGCGCCGCTCTCGCCGCACACGCTGCGGCACGCGTTCGCCACGCATTTGCTCAATCACGGCGCGGATTTGCGTGTGGTCCAGATGCTGCTCGGCCATGCCGACATTTCGACCACGCAGATTTACACACACGTCGCGCGCGAACGGTTGAAGATCTTGCATGCCGCCCACCATCCGCGTGGCTGAGCGCGGAGCGCTGCGTTTAGAATGCGCCGATGAGTAAAGAGAAACACATTTCCGAGACGCCTGCCACGCAGCTTTTACGTCGCCACGGCGTGAGCTTCGGAGAGCACCCGTACGATTACATCGAGCACGGCGGCACGGCCGAATCGGCGACGCAGCTCGGTGTGGACGAACATCACGTGGTGAAGACGCTCGTCATGGAAGACGAACACGCCAAACCGCTGATCGTCCTCATGCATGGCGATCGCACCGTCTCAACGAAAAACCTCGCGCGCCAGATCGGCGTCAAGCGCATTGAGCCTTGCAAGCCGGAGGTTGCGAGCCGGCATTCGGGTTACCTGGTTGGCGGCACGTCACCGTTTAACACCAAGAAGGCGATGCCCGTCTATGTCGAAGCCAGCATCCTCGCGCTCGAGCGCATCTATGTGAACGGCGGCCGGCGCGGCTATCTCGTGAGTCTCGCGCCGTCGGTGTTGAGCGCATTGTTGAACGCGCGGCCGGTACAGTGCGCGAGCGTCGATTGAGCGACGGGCCGGGTTCTGTAGAATGTGCGCGCGCGCTAGCCACAGCGCACGTTTTCGCCCTCCGCCGATACGTTCAAAGAGCTCGTCCATGGAAATAGTTCTTGCTGCCCTTTTTGCTTACCTGATCGGATCGGTGTCGTTCGCCGTGATCGTGAGTGCCGCCATGGGGCTCGCCGACCCGCGCTCGTATGGCTCAAAAAACCCGGGCGCCACGAACGTGCTGCGAAGCGGCAATAAAACGGCCGCCGTCCTGACGTTGGCAGGTGACGCCTTCAAAGGCTGGCTCGCGGTATGGCTCGTCGCGCATATCGGCCCGCGCTACGGCCTCGATGAAAGTGCGGTGGCCGCTGCCGCCCTGGCCGTGTTCCTCGGGCACCTCTATCCGGTGTTCTTCAAGTTCAAGGGCGGCAAAGGGGTCGCCACGGCTGCGGGCGTATTGCTGGCCATCCATCCCGTGCTCGGTCTGGCCACCGCGCTGACCTGGATCATCATCGCGTTTTTCTTTCGCTATTCGTCGCTGGCCGCGCTGGTATCGGCTGTCTTTGCGCCGCTTTTCGACATCTTCCTGTTTGGCCCGAACGTCATCGCGTGGGCGGTGTTCGGCATGAGCGCACTGCTTGTTTGGCGGCACCGCGCCAACATCGGCAAGCTGATCGACGGTACGGAAAGCCGCATCGGCCAGAAGAAGGCCGCAGCGGGGGCCACGGCGCCCGCGCGCAAGCGCTGAACTTGAAAGCGCATGCGGCGCCGCGCATGGGCGACGCCGACGGCCGTGCTGCCGGCGCCTGCTCAGTCGCGGAAGTTGTTGAAGTCCAGCGGTGTATCGGTCACGTCGCGGCGCAGCATCGCGATCACGCTTTGCAGATCGTCGCGTTTCGCGCCTGACACGCGCACGGCGTCGCCCTGGATGCTCGCCTGAACCTTGATTTTGCTCTCTTTGATGAGCTTGACGAGCTTCTTGGCGAGATCGCCGGACACCCCCTTTTTAATGGTGACGATCTGCTTGACCTTGTCGCCGCCGATCTTTTCGACCTTGCCGTAATCGAGAAAGCGGACATCGACGCTGCGCTTGGCCATCTTCGAGACGAGCACGTCTTTTACCTGGCCGAGCTTGAAATCGTCGTCGGCGAATAGCGTCAATTCGCCTTCTTTTTGTTCGACTCGCGAGTCAGAGCCCTTGAAATCGAAGCGCGTCGAAATCTCTTTGTTCGACTGTTCGACCGCGTTTTTCACTTCGACCATGTTGGCTTCGCAAACGACATCGAACGACGGCATACTTTTTCTCCCAGGTTTGAAGCGTCGGCAACGCAGGCGCCGTGGCGTGCGTCACTCGCTATAATCACGGACCGACCGCCATTTTACCGATCCCGTTCCCTTTTGCCCAAGCGGCAGCGCTTGTTCCGATGCATCTCACCGATTCCCTGCATTTCGCCTCTGATTACCCGCTGCGCGCGCACAACACGTTCGGCTTCGATGTGCGTGCGCGTCTTGCCTGCCGCGTCGAAACCGCCGAGCAGTTCGTGCTCGCGACGCGCGACGCGCGCGCGGCCGGCCTGAGCAAGCTGGTGCTGGGCGGTGGCAGCAATGTCGTTTTTACGCGAGATTTCGACGGCCTCGTGCTGCTTGTCGCACTGGCTGGCAAGCGCCTCGTGTCGGAGGACGCCGAGGCATGGCACATCGAAGCCGCCGCAGGCGAGAGTTGGCACGCGTTCGTCGACTGGACGCTCGACATGAATTGGCCGGGGCTCGAGAACCTTGCGTTGATTCCTGGCACGGTCGGCGCTGCGCCGATTCAAAACATCGGCGCTTATGGACTCGAGATCAGCGAGCATCTTGCCCTTGTGCGCGCGGTCGACTTGGCGAGCGGCGAGCGTGTCGAATTCGACGCCGCCGCATGCCAGCTCGGCTATCGCGACAGTTTTTTCAAGCGGGAAGGGCGCCAGCGCTTTGCGATCACCTCGGTGACGTTTCGCCTACCCAAAGCTTGGAGGCCGCGTGCCGATTATGCGGACCTCGCCCGCGAACTCGATGCCCGCGCGGCAGCGCTCACGCCGCGTGCCATTTTCGATGCGGTCGTGGCCGTGCGCCGCGCCAAGCTGCCTGACCCGCTCGTGCTCGGCAATGCCGGTAGCTTCTTCAAGAACCCGATTGTCGATGCGGCTACCTTTCAGATATTGCGCGAGCGCGAGCCGGACGTCGTCGGCTACGCGCAAGCCGACGGACGCGTGAAACTGGCGGCGGGCTGGCTGATCGACCGATGCGGCTGGAAGGGGCGCGCGATCGGCCAAGCGGCGGTGCACGAGCGGCAGGCGCTCGTGCTCGTCAACCGAGGCGGCGCGACAGGATCTGACGTCCTCACCCTCGCGCGTGCGATCCAAGCGGACGTGCAGCATCGGTTCGGTGTTGCGCTCGAGCCTGAGCCGCTGATACGCTAGCGCTACACCAGGGTCAGTGATTCAACTTACCCAGCAACAGAAATTCCATCAGCGCTTTTTGCACGTGCAGGCGGTTCTCGGCTTCGTCCCAGACGACGCTTTGCGGGCCATCGATGACGTCAGCGCTCACTTCCTCACCGCGATGGGCGGGCAGGCAATGCATGAAGAGCGCGTCGGGCTTCGCGCGGCGCATCATGTCGGCATCGACGCACCAATCGGCGAAAGCGGCTTTGCGGGCCTCGTTCTCGGCTTCGAAGCCCATGCTGGTCCAAACGTCTGTCGTGACGAGGTCCGCGCCGGTGCAGGCGTCGTTGGGGTCGGTGAACTGTTCGTAAAACGGTGCGCTGTCGGGTGCGACGAGCGCGTGATCGAGCTTATAGCCGGCCGGCGTGGAAATCCGCAGCTTGAAGCCGAGAATGTGCGCGGCCTCGATCCACGTGTAGAGCATGTTGTTCGCATCGCCCACCCAGGCAACCGTTTTTCCGGCTAGTGGGCCACGGTGCTCGTAGAACGTGAAGATATCCGCCAACACCTGGCACGGATGATATTCGTTCGTCAGACCGTTGATGACCGGCACGCGCGAATTTTCGGCGAAGCGCTGCAAGATCCCCTGCCCGAACGTGCGGATCATGATGATGTCGACCATCCGCGAAATGACCTGCGCGGCGTCTTCGATCGGCTCGCCGCGACCGAGTTGGGTATCGCGCGTGCTCATGAAGACGGCATGACCGCCAAGCTGGAAGATGCCGGCTTCGAACGACAGGCGGGTGCGCGTCGAATTTTTCTCGAAGATCATCGCCAGCGTGCGGTCGTGCAGCGGGTGATAGGTCTCGTAGTTCTTGAACTTGCGCTTGAGGATACGGGCGCGTTCGAACACGTACTCGTACTCGTCGAGCGAGAAATCGTTGAACTGCAGATAGTGGCGGACTTTTTTGTCGGACATAAACAAATACGGCGAGCTGACCTGGCCGGAAAGCCGGGCCGCGCTGCCGTCGAAGAGGGTAACTGGTTGCAGCATAAAGGATTTCGCCGGGTTTGACGAGCCGGCGACGGGCCAGCATGCACGTGGGCTCGGCGGCTTTATTGCAGTGCGGAAAGTGGTCCGCTGCGGTATAATCGCGCGGTTTTCCTCGAGCCCGGCGGGCATGCCAGCTTCGGGCGCCTCACATGGGTTTCTTACATGGTCGAAGCACCCTTCACCGAGTATTTCATTCAGGGCATCACCAAGGACGGAAGGAAGTTTCGGCCGAGCGATTGGTCGGAGCGTCTTGCAGGCGTCATGGCCTGCTATGGTCCGGGTGCACGCGGGCCCAACGCCCGGCTGCAGTATTCGCGCTATGTTCGCCCGACGCTGCTTGGCGACCTCAAATGCGTGATCCTCGATTCGCGCTTGCGCGATCTCGAACCGATGGCCTTCGATTTCGTCCTGAACTTCGCCAAAGACAACAATCTCGTCGTCACCGAGGCGTGCGAGCTGCCTGACGATTACGGCGCCGCGAACCAGAACAACCGATAAGCTTGGGAGCAGCAGAGCCTGCTCAAAACGCAAAAAGCCCGCCGGTGTGTGCGGGCTTTTTCATGCTCGTGCGTCAGTCAGTCGAGTCGGCTGACGCAGGAAGGGGGAAGACCCCCTGCGCTTACTGTGCAGCCGGCTGCAAAGCCTTCAGTGCTGCGGCGAGGCGGCTCTTGTGGCGAGCGGCTTTGTTCTTATGCACGATTTTCTTGTCGGCGATGATATCGAGCGTCTTGGCCGACAGGCGGAACACTTCGACCGCTTTGGCTTGATCGCCAGCTTCGATGGCTTTGCGGACAGCCTTGACTGCCGTGCGATACTTCGAGCGCAGTGCCGAGTTGTGCGAGTTTGCTTTTGCGGCTTGGCGGGCGCGCTTGCGTGCTTGTGCAGAGTTAGCCATGAAGGTTCCTTGTCCTGTACTGTTCCGGTGCCCGGACAGCCGTCTGTTCGAGCGCCGCTTTTCGATCTAAACCACCGGGAGCGGTTGCCCGGGGCGCAATAAAAGTCGCGTGAAACGTCGAAACACGTCGGCCGGCGTATTCAGCAAGTGCCGCGAGCGAGCTTCGAAACGCGCGAGTATAGCAACAAAATCAGGCACATGGCAAATTTCGCTCGGCGCGCCGAGGCGGGGCGACCCGTGCCCGTATAATAGGCGCCCCATGAATCTCTTCCGCGCCCTGATAACGGTCAGCGGGTTCACGCTCCTTTCGCGCGTGACCGGCCTGATCCGAGAAACGCTGATTGCCCGTGCTTTCGGCGCCAGCCAATTCACCGACGCCTTTTACGTCGCCTTTCGCATTCCGAATCTGCTTCGGCGCCTGTCGGCCGAGGGCGCGTTCTCGCAAGCATTTGTGCCGATCCTGGCCGAGTTCAAGAACAACCAGGGGCACGACGCGACCAAAGCGCTCGTTGACGCTATGTCGACGCTGCTCGCCTGGGCGCTCGCGGCCGTGTCGCTGTTGGGCGTGGCCGGCGCTTCGTGGGTCGTGCTCGCGGTCGCCTCGGGCCTGAAAAGCGAGGGCCAGGCGTTCGTTCTCGCGGTATCGATGACGCGGATCATGTTCCCGTACATCATCTTTATCTCGCTGACGACGTTGGCCTCCGGGGTGCTCAACACCTATGGCAGTTTTTCGCTGCCGGCTTTCGCGCCGGTGCTGCTCAACGTCTCGTTCATCGTGGCGTCGGTCTTCGTGGCGCCCCATTTGAAAGTACCGGTGTTCGCGCTGGCGGGAGCCGTTGTGGTGGGCGGCATTCTGCAATTCGCCGTGCAGTGGCCGGGGCTGCGCAAGATCGATATGGCGCCGAAAATCGGGCTCAACCCGATCGCGGGGCTCGCGCATCGCGGCGTCAAGCGCGTGCTCCTCAAAATGGTGCCCGCCACGTTTGCCGTGTCGGTGGCGCAACTGAGCCTCATCATCAATACCAACATCGCTTCGCGTCTGGGGCCCGGCGCCGTTTCGTGGATCAACTACGCGGACCGGTTAATGGAGTTCCCCACTGCATTGCTCGGTGTTGCACTTGGCACGATCTTGCTGCCGAGTCTGTCGAAGGCTCACGTCGATGCCGATACCCATGAGTATTCCGCGTTGCTCGACTGGGGTTTGCGTGTGACCTTTTTGTTGGCTGCGCCGAGCGCACTCGCGCTGTTTTTCTTCGCCGAACCGTTGACCGCCACGCTGTTCAACTACGGACACTTCGATGGGCGCGCGGTCGTGATGGTCGGCCGCGCGCTGGCCGCTTACGGGGTAGGGTTGATCGGCCTGATTCTGATCAAGATTTTGGCGCCCGGTTTTTACGCGAAGCAGGACATCAAGACGCCGGTGAAGATCGGCGTAGGCGTGCTAATTGCAACTCAGTTGGGCAACCTCGTATTTGTCCCGATCTTCGCGCATGCGGGCTTGACGCTCAGTGTCGGGCTCGGCGCTTGCGTGAATGCCTTGCTGCTGTTCCTGGGGCTGCGCCAGCGCGGGATTTACGCGCCATCGAGCGGGTGGGCGCTCTTTTTCGCTCAACTCGTGGGCGCGTCGCTCGTACTGGCGGGGGCGATGCATTGGTGCGCGGGCAACTTCGACTGGATCGGCATGCATACTCGCCCGGTCGCTCGCATCGCGTTGCTCGCGGCCAGCGTCGTGCTGTTCGCCGCACTATATTTCAGTATGCTTTGGCTGATGGGCTTCAAGTACGCATACTTTAGAAGGCGTGCCAAGTGACGATCATGACTTCGGTTCTCGATTACTTCGCTACCCTTGTCGCCGACGACGACACCCTGCCGTTGACGGAGACCGCGCTCGCGCTGGCGCAAGATGCTTATCCCGACGTCGACTTGCAGGCCACGCTCGCGGAGCTCGACGAGCTGGCGCTGCGGCTCAAGCGCCGTTTGCCCGATCATGCTGGCCTGCCCGAGAAGATCGGTGCGCTGAATCGATTTTTTTTCCGCGAACTGGGTTTTGCGGGGAATCTGAACGATTACTACGACCCCGACAACAGCCACCTCAATACCGTACTGAGGCGCCGGCGCGGCATTCCGATTTCGCTCGCCGTCGTTTATATGGAATTGGGCGAACAGATCGGCGTGCCCGTGAGTGGAGTGTCGTTTCCTGGGCATTTCCTGATGCGTGTGACGTTGCCCGAGGGCGATGTGATGCTCGATCCGACCACGGGGCAGTCGCTCTCCGAAGCGCAAATGGTGGAAATGCTCGAGCCGTATTTATCGCATGCGACCGAATCGCTCGGCAGTGCGTTGCGCATGCTGCTGCAGCCGGCGACGAGCCGTGAAATCATCGCTCGGATGCTGCGGAATTTAAAGGCGATCTATCTGCAGACGGAACGCTGGCAGCGGCTGCTGGCCATTCAACAGCGCCTGGTGATTCTGCTGCCGGAGAGCATCGAAGAGGTGCGCGATCGCGGCTTCGCCTATGCGCGGCTCGACTATCTGCGGCCCGCGCTCGAAGACCTCAAACGTTACCTCGACGACCGCCCCGATGCCGAGGATGCAACGACGGTCGAATCCCAACTTCAAGAGCTGCGCCAACGGACCGATCAAGCAGGCGATTGAACGCGTCCGCGCAAGCATCTGAACTTATTTCGGCTGCATGCGAATCGCACCGTCGAGCCGGATCACTTCGCCATTGAGCATCGGGTTTTCGAAGATTTGCTTGACGAGCATCGCGTATTCGACCGGTTTGCCGAGCCGCGGCGGGAACGGCACCATCGCGCCCAGTGCATCCTGCACTTCCTTCGGCATGCCGAGCAGCATCGGTGTCTCGAAAAGGCCCGGCGCGATCGTCATCACACGAATGCCGTTGCGCGACAGATCGCGTGCGATCGGCAGCGTCATGCCCGCTACGCCGCTCTTGGACGCCGCGTAGGCCGCTTGGCCGATCTGCCCGTCGAATGCGGCCACGGAGGCCGTATTGACTACGACACCGCGTTCGCCGGCACCATTCGGCTCATTGGTGGCCATCGCCGCAGCGGCGAGCCGCAGCACGTTGAACGTACCAATCAGATTGACCTCGATCGCGCGGCGAAACGCGTCGAGCGGATGCGGGCCGTCTTTGCCGACGGTTTTGATGGCCGGCGCCACGCCCGCGCAGTTCACGAGCCCGGCGAGCTTGCCGAGTTTCGTGGCCGCAACGACTGCGCGCGCGGCGTCGTCCTCCTGGCTTACGTCGCACTTTACAAACACGCCGCCCAGTTCCGCCGCAAGCGCATTGCCCGCCGCTTCGTTCAGATCGGCGAGGACGACTTTGCCGCCTTCGGTTGCGATCAAGCGCGCTGTCGCCGCGCCCAAACCCGATGCGCCGCCGGTTACCAAGAATGCGTTGCCGCGAATCTCCATGCTCGAACTCCTTTACGTTTTGACGAGGGTTGCGTATCCCGCGCTCGGGCGGCTTGTGACCGCGAGGCGATGGACCGCCGACGATTGTAATCGGTCGCGGGTGTAAAAAACCCGCCGACGCGGGCGGGTGGGGTCATGCTGCGCAAAGCAGGGAAGGCGCCGTCTTGCCGCAGTGTTATTTCAGCGCTTCGAAAACGCGTTGACGAATGTCATCGACCGAACCGAGCCCGGAGATGCGCCGGCACTGCGGTGCCGTCAGGCCGTTTTCGGCGCCGCGTTGCGCCCATTGCTGGTAATACTCGACGAGCGGTTTCGTTTGCGCGACGTAAACGTCGAGGCGCTTTCTCACCGTTTCTTCTTTATCGTCGTCGCGCTGCACGAGCGGCTCGCCCGTTACGTCGTCCTTGCCTTCGACCTTCGGCGGATTGAATTTGACGTGGTACGTGCGCCCCGACGCAGGATGCGTGCGCCGCCCGCTCATGCGCACGATGATTTCGTCAAACGGTACGTCGATCTCGAGCACGTAATCGATCGCGACACCGCCTTGCTTCATCGCCTCGGCCTGCGGCAGCGTACGCGGGAAGCCGTCAAACAGGTAGCCGTTCGCGCAATCGGGTTCGCGCAGACGTTCTTTCACGAGGTTGATGATGAGCGTATCGGGCACGAGTTCGCCCGCATCCATGTAGCGCTTCGCTTGAACGCCGAGTGGCGAGCCCGCCTTGACGGCGGCGCGCAGCATGTCGCCGGTTGAAATCTGCGGAATCCCGAATTTTTCTTTGATGAAACTCGCTTGGGTGCCCTTTCCGGCGCCGGGTGCACCCAACAGGATCAAACGCATGGTGATATCTCCGAATTGTATGGAATGCTGCGGCGCGAACCTCGGCGCTTAGTCGTTTGCCGTTTGCCGGGCCTCTCGCCCAAGCGACCACGGCCCGCCGGCGGCGCATCGCATTTTGCGACGCGCCCGCGAAAACGGGCGGCAGACAGACGGACGGGAACCGGAAGCCGAATGGTGCGAATGCTCGCGCAATCGGCCCTGATTATGCCATGGCTGGTCAGGGCTCTGAGCTAAAAAGCAGACGCACGCGTTCGAGATCGGCAGGGGTGTCGACACCGGGTGCGGGAGCGTGCGGCGTGACGAGTACGGCGATACGTTCGCCATGCCACATCGCACGCAACTGCTCGAGCATTTCGGCTTGCTCGATCGGCGCTTGCGCGAGATTCGGATACGAGCGCAGAAAACGCGCGCGGTACGCGTAAAGGCCGATATGTCGATAAGTCGAACCGCTTGACGGCGCCGGCATGGCTGGTACGTCGAACGATGCCGGCGAGCAATATGGCTGGTACGCATCGCGCAACCAGGGAATCGGCGCGCGCGAGAAATACAGCGCACGCCCGCGCGCATCGAGCACCACTTTCACCACGTTGGGACTGAAGACGTCGGCCGCATGATCGATCGGGTGCGCGGCTGTCGCGATCGCGCAGTCGGGGTGGGCGGCCAAGTGCGCCGCCACCGCTCGCACGAGCGAGGGCTCGATCAGCGGCTCGTCGCCCTGTACGTTGACGACGATGGTGTCGTCGCTCCAGTTGAAATGCGTGGCCACCTCGGCCAGCCGGTCGGTACCCGACGGGTGGTCGTCACGCGTGAGCAGCGCGTCGATACCCCACGCGTGCGCGGCATCGATCACGCGTGGCGCGTCTGACGCGATCAGCACCTGCGTCGCACCCGATGCGCGTGCGCGCTCGGCCACCCGTACCACCATCGGCTTGCCCGCGATGTCGGCGAGCGGTTTTTCAGGCAGGCGTGTCGAGGCAAGCCGTGCGGGGACGACAGCGACGAAAGCAGGCGCGGCCAAGCGGGTGGAGTCGGTCATCGGGACGGGACGGCGGGCAAGCGAGACTCGGATCGGGCGCAAGCGCGCTTGCGCCCGCGTACGTGCGCCAAGTCGAAGTGTGCGGAAAAGGCGGGCGATGCGGTCATTGCGGCCGCGGCGGCTTCATGCGGCGCCGGAAGGATCGAGCGGCGTGACGACAGTGCCTTCGACCGTCTGCCGGGCTTCATCGACGAGCATGACGGGGATGCCGTCGCGCACCGGGTAAGCGAGTTTATCGGCTTGGCAGATCAGTTCTTGTTGCGCGCGGTCGTAACGGAGTTGCCCCTTGCAAATTGGGCAGACGAGAATTTCAAGCAGGCGTGCGTCCACGGAGTTTCTCCACAACAAGAGCGATAAGGTGGCCAGGCAGCGCGGCTTCGACGGGAACGACCCAAATGCGCGCGTCACGCCAATCGCGCAATTTTACCGCATCCTTTTCGGTGATCAGGATGACGTCGGCCTGCGTTTGCGCGAACGGGTCATCGCGAAACGCGTAATGATCGGGGAGTGCGCGCGTTTCGGGCGCGAGGCCGGCCGCACGCAGCGTCGCAAAAAAACGCTCGGGCGAGCCGATGCCCGCTGCGGCCAGCAGCCGCTCGCCGGCGAATTGCGCAAGCGGCCGGCGCAACGTGGGGTCGGCCAGATGCCAGGCGTCGCCGGGCGTCAGCGTCAGCGCGAACGTATCGGGCCACGGCGGCAATGCGCGGTTGAACGGGTCGTTGACGAGCGTCGCGTCGCGTGCGCGCGAGAGTGGCTCACGCAGCGGGCCGGCCGGCAGCAGGAAGCCGTTGCCGGCGAGACGCTGATCGAATACGACGAGTTCGACATCGCGCGCGAGACCATAGTGCTGCAGACCGTCGTCGCTCACGACGACATCGACGTCGTGATGCGCGGCGACCAACGCCTTGCCGGCGGCGACGCGATCGGGGCAGACCCAGACCGGCGCGCCGGTGCGCCGCGCGATCAGCACGGGCTCGTCGCCAGCCTCTTCGGGATGCGACACGGCGGTGACGGCGCGCGGCGTCGCGAGCCTGGCGCCGTAGCCGCGCGAGACGACGCCTGGCGTAAAACCGGCAGCCCGCAACGCGTCGACCAGCGCGATGACCGTTGGCGTCTTGCCGGTGCCGCCGACGGTCAGGTTGCCAACGATGATCACCGGCACGCCAAGATGCACGCGTTCGCGCCAGCCGAGCGCGAAGCTCGCCCGACGCGCTGCGGCGAGCGCGCCGAAAATCCACGATAAGGGCAAAAGCGCGAACGCGAGCGCCGCACGGCGTTGCCATTCGCGCGTGATCAGCGCCTCGAGCCGCGCTTTGATTGGCGCGGTGCATCGGTCGGCGAACCGGTTCGTCACGCCTATGGGCATATCGTCGGAATCATCAAATATCGGGAGAAAGGAGCAGGCGGCAATCGGAACCCGGCACTCTAGCGCGGCCCGGCTTGGGAGGGCAAGTCGTCCGGCGCGCGGCGAGGCGCCGAACCCGCCGGGCGGCCTGTGGATAACTCTGTGAACAACGCACGGCCGAAACGGCGCAAACGCCGATCAATCAAGGGGCCCATCGGTGGCGAGTGTGCTCTTACAAAATAAAAATCATATAAGAATCAATGGGTTGCTATGTCAGCTTGCGGCTTCGGGCGCGCGTGCTCCGCAACGATGCAATATGTCCTCTATGTGGGAAACCTTGCGCGAAACGACGTTTCTCCGCTGGACGAGCGATGCCTGCGGGGCTTATCGTCTGTCCGGCTAAAAGAACAGGATCCAGCATGCAATCGCGTTCTGCTTTTCCTCCTGCCGGGACCATGGCGGGCCCGGCATCGGGCGGTTTCGACGCCGACGTCGCCGTCCCCGTCTCGGTGCTCAACCGGGCTATCGGCACGATGCTCGAACGGTCGTTTCCGCTCGTGTGGGTGGCCGGCGAGGTGTCGAATTTCACGCGTGCCGCGAGCGGGCATTGGTATTTCTCGATCAAGGATGCGCAAGCGCAAATGCGCTGCGTGATGTTCCGCGGCCGGGCACAGTACGCGGAGTTCA
The DNA here is from genome assembly GCF_964253315.1 of Trinickia sp. LjRoot230. Taxonomy (NCBI): domain Bacteria; kingdom Pseudomonadati; phylum Pseudomonadota; class Betaproteobacteria; order Burkholderiales; family Burkholderiaceae; genus Trinickia; species Trinickia sp. LjRoot230. The sequence goes on along the minus strand of NZ_CAXUQX020000001.1, from coordinate 3,498,741 downwards.
TGCCGCGCGAGGGCGACAAGATCGAGGTCCGCGCGCTCGTGACGATGTACGAGCCGCGCGGCGAATTGCAACTGAATGTCGAAGCGGTGCGCCGAACGGGGCTTGGGCGTCTTTATGAGGCATTTTTGCGGTTAAAGACGCAACTCGAGGCCGAGGGGCTTTTTGCGGAAGAAAAAAAACGCGCACTGCCGACGCATCCGCGGGCGATCGGCATCGTCACGTCACTGCAGGCCGCCGCGTTGCGCGATGTGTTGACGACGCTTGGACGGCGCGCCCCGCACATTCCGGTGATCGTCTATCCGGCGCCGGTGCAAGGCGCGGGAGCCGGCGACAAGCTTGCTGCGATGGTGCAGCGGGCCAATGCGCGCCGCGAGGTCGACGTGTTGATCGTCTGCCGCGGCGGCGGCTCGATTGAAGATTTGTGGGCGTTCAACGAAGAAGTGCTGGCGCGCGCCATCGCCGCGAGCGAGCTGCCCGTGGTGAGCGGAGTGGGGCACGAGACCGACGTGACGATTGCCGATTTCGCTGCTGACCTGCGTGCCCCCACGCCGACCGGGGCAGCCGAACTTGTGAGCCCCCAACGCACGCTGCTGCTGCGCGAGCTCGATCAGCGTACAGCGGCGCTTTCGCGCGGCTTCGGTCGGTTGATGGAGCGCCGCGCGCAGCAGCTGGACTGGCTTGCACGCCGGCTTGTGAGCCCGGCCGAGCACTTGCGGCGCCAACGCGTGCATCTCGAGCAACTGCGGGCGCGTCTGGCCGCCGCGGGCACCCGGCCGGTGCGAGACGCGCGTGCACGCTTCGCGCTCGCTCGCTTGCGCTGGCAGCGTTGGCGGCCCGATCTCGATACGTGTCGCAATAGGGTCGCGCAATGTTCGCGAAGGCTTGATGTGGCGCTTGCGCGGTTTAGTGAACGTTACGCCGCCAAGGTAGGCACGTTGTCTGCGCGGCTGGAAGTGCTGAGTCCGCAGCGCACGCTCGAGCGCGGCTATGCGGCGGTGCTCGACGGGCAAACGGGGCGCGCCGTGCGCGAGGCCGCGGCGCTTACGCGCCAGCGTCGCTACACGATGCACTTGGCGCAAGGCGTAGCCGATGTTTCGTTCGCCGACGTGCAGCCGCGTTTGACGGACGGCTTTTGAACGCTTCTTGACTCGTCGCCGCCGCACCGCGCGCATTTTTTACGCTGATTGTTCGATCTTACGGTCATTCCTGCGCAAAAAAGCCGCTGGTTTGCGGGGTTATTCCAACTCGCCTACAATCGAAGGCTCTGAAGCGTTACCACCGACCAAGTCCCCTACACTCGATACAGAAGGAACTGCACCATGGAACATACGCTCCCACCGCTGCCGTTCGCCAAGAACGCGCTTGCTCCGCATATGTCGGAAGAGACGCTCGAATTTCACTACGGCAAGCATCATCAGGCTTATGTCACGAACCTGAATAACCTTATCAAGGGCACGGAGTTCGAAAAGCTGTCCTTGGAAGAGATCATCAAGAAGTCGTCGGGCGGTATTTTCAATAACTCCGCGCAAATCTGGAATCACACCTTCTTCTGGAACGGCCTGTCGCCGAATGGCGGCGGCGCACCAACCGGCGCATTGGCCGACGCGATCAACAAGAAGTGGGGCAGCTTCGATCAATTCAAGGAAGCTTTCTCGAAAGCGGCGATCGGCAACTTCGGCTCCGGCTGGACGTGGCTCGTGAAAAAGGCGGACGGCTCGCTCGACATCGTGTCGACGAGCAACGCCGCCACGCCGCTCACGACGGATGCGAAAGCACTGTTGACGATCGACGTCTGGGAGCACGCCTACTACATCGATTACCGCAATGCGCGGCCGAAGTTTGTCGAGGCATTCTGGAACATCGCGAACTGGGATTTTGCCGCGAAAAACTTCGCATAACGAACGATTCGTGTGGCGTCGAATGAAGGCCCTCTTCGGAGGGCTTTTGATTTTTGGCGCCTAATCGCATTGTTCGATCAACCGATCGCGTTGAGCGATTCGAGTGCTTGCGGTCGTGCGTCTTCGGGGAGATCGTCGATTGCCGATACAACTGCCGTGCGCAAATCGGCCAACTCTTCCAGATTCAGCGATGTATGTGGGTAGTCCTTATTGAAGTCAACCATATGCCCGTACGCTTGAAGAACACCGTTAAATGCGCCAACCCGCGCAGCGGGATCGGGCAGGCTGCCAATCTGGGATGCAAGCGCGGCAAGCGGGTTGGGCCGCATTTCAAACGGAAGCCCGCTGAGGGCATATATACGCGGCTCGTCGCGACGAGTATCCCCAACGATCTGTTTGAGAACCCCGTAAAACGCGGGCCCCCGCCTGGATCTCGGCAATTTGTCGAGCAGCCCGGCTAACCGTGTCAGTTCTGCCTCGTTGCGCCAGATGAGTGTCGGTACCTGACTTAGGCGGCGATCGTATGTCACCACGGAAGGCCGCGCACGCGCGGCCAGGTCGCCCAGGACTCCGATCACACCACTTCGCTGCGAAAAACGATTGGTCGATGACGTCGCCTCGCCGGCATCACCCGCTGCATTTGTAGCATGCCGAACGTGATCGGCTCCGAACCTGTTGAGAAACGATGGCCGCATTTTTGGCTCCTGTCTTCGTCGATCAGTGCACGTTGACTGCCCTCAACCGATCGCGTTAAGCGATTCGAGCGCTTCCGGCCGCGCGTCTTCGGGCAGGTGGTTAATCGCAGATTCAAGTGCTTTGTGCAGTTCGGGCAGCTCGTCTTCCATCTCCATGCGAGTGATCCCCGTGCTGTTGGAGGCGAATTCAATCAAATCTCCGTACGCCTTGAGCACATAGTTAAATTCGCTCACCCGCCTGACAGGGTCAGGCAGGCTGCCAATTTGCGATATAAGCGCAGTCAGCGGCTTCGCTCGTGCGTCTTCGGGCAGGTGGATAATCGCAGATGCAAGTGCTTTGTGCAGTTCGGGGCGCTCTTCTTCCATCTGTTTACGAGTGGTCCCCGTGCTGTTGGACGCGAACGCAGTCAAATCGCGGTACGCCTTGAGCAGCGCATCGTTAAATGCGCTCACCCGCCTGGCAGGTTCGGGCAGGCTGCCAATTTGGGATGCAAGTGCAGTTAGCGGCTTCGTGCGCAATGGCATGGGGAGTCCACTGTAAGGGATCGGGCCATAGGCAGCATCATCGCTAGTCTCCCCAACGATCTGATTGAGGACCTCATTGAATGCGTCCCACCGCCTGGATCTCGGCAGCGTGTCGAGCTGAACCGCAAACCGTGTCAGCTTTTTCTGTGCGTAGGCTTTTCCCGGGACGTTGCTCAGCCGCCGCTCGTATGTCATCACCGAAGGCCGCGCAAGCGCGAGGAGGTCGCTCAGAGCCCCGCCGACACCACTTTGCCGGGAAAAGCGATTCGTCGACGGTTTTGCGTCTCGGGCGTCTTCGCCTGGACTCGCGGCATGCCGAACGTGATCGGCTCCTGATTGTTTGGAAAAAAATGGCCGCATAACGTCCTTCGCACAATGAATAATGAGGGCGCCAAATGTAGCGCTGGAAAGTTGCGCGACCTCGTCAAAGCGCGAATTCAGAGTAGGCGTAGCGAAGTTGCGCCATTTTGTCTCGAACGGATAGGATTGATGCAATAGAGAATACTATGTTCACATAGCTATATAGAAATAGCTATGCTAGAGTAAGCAAATGAACCGTCCCAACGACCTCTTGAATCAAGCCACGCGGCTGCGAGCCCAAATAACGGGATTGGCCCGCCGTCTTCGTCAAGAAGCGCAGCTTGATCCTGTCCAATACTCGCAGCTCGTGGTAATGGGTGCCATCGACCGGCTCGGAAATGGCGTCACGCCCTCGGCCATTTGCGCGGCCGAGCGCATCCGTTCGTCGAATCTCGCGGTGCTGTTACGTGAGCTGGAAGCCGCCGGCTACGTCAAGCGCGACATCGATGCGGAAGACCGCCGCCGCGCGCGGCTGTCGTTGACGACGGCCGGGCGGCGCATGCTGCATGGCAATCGCACGGTGCGCGGCCAGTGGCTCGCATCGGCGATGCTCGAATGTCTGAGCGTCGACGAACGCGCCGTCGTGCTCAAAGCCGGGGAATTGCTTGAACGGCTCGCCCAACTGGGACACGAGCCGCAGCCGCAAACGCCGGCTTCAATCAAGAGGAAACGACCATGAATACCGCTTTCATCGGGCTCGATTACATCGTCGATATCATGCACCCCGATGGCAAGATCGCCCGCAGCGCCGCGCATGCGGCGGCACGCAATGTCATCGAAAATGCGAATCGGGCGCTTGCCATCGCCGCGCAACGCGATTGGTTGAGCGTGCTGGTGAAAGTCGGCTTTGAGCCGGGCTACGCCGACTTGCCGGCCCGCTCGCCCATTTTCGGCCGCGCGCGCGAACTCGGCGCGCTTGCGCTGAATGGCCCCGGCACCGGTTTTCACCCCGCGCTCGATGCGCACGCAGCCAACCTGGTGATCGTCAAGCCCCGCGTGAGCGCGTTTTATGGCACACGTCTCGAGGCCGCGTTGCGTGCGACGCGCATCGAACGGCTCGTGATTGGAGGCGTCAGCACGACCTGGGCCGTGCAGGCGACGGCGCGCGATGGGCACGACCGCGACTACGAAATCTGCATCGTCGAAGACCTATGCGCGGCTGCGTCGGATGATGAGCACGAGCGTTCCATCGATACCTTGCGCGGCATCGCGCGAATCGTGACGGTCGACGACCTCGCAACCCTATAGCGCCCTATAGCCGTGCATGCTGATGCGTCCAGTCTCGCTGCTATGAAAGGAGGGACGATGTCTTCCAGTCCTGATGCTTCCGCACCTGAGCACCGCGATGTCGGCGTGGCGGAGCTGTTCACCGGCTTTCTCGGGCTCGGTCTGATTTCGTTCGGCGGCGCGCTGCCGTTCGTGCGGCGTGCGGTGGTCGAGCAGCGCCGCTGGCTGTCCGCCGACGAGTTCACCGACTTGCTCGGCTTATGTCAGTTTCTGCCGGGCGGCAACGTCATCAACCTGTCCGTTGCCATCGGCATGCGCTTTCGCGGCGCGCTCGGCGCATTCGCGGCCATCTTGGGGCTGATTGCGGCGCCCTCGCTGATCGTCATTGCGCTTGGCATTATCTACGCGAAGACGCAGCACGACCCGATCGTGCGCCATTTGTTCGGCGGGCTCGCCGCAGCGGCTGCCGGCCTGCTCGTTGCGATGGCCATCAAGGTGGCCAAGCCGCTGTTGCGCGCACCCATCGGCGCATTGGTGGCGGCGCTCGCGTTTATTGCGATCGCCATACTGCGTGTGCCGCTGTTGCCGACGATGCTGGCGCTCACGCCGCTTAGCATCGGGCTCGCGTGGTACCGCGCACGCACGTCGCAACGAGGTGCCGCGAAATGAACGGGACACTGCTCGCGTTAGCGACGATATTCAGCCAACTGTCGCTGTTGGCATTCGGCGGCGGCAACACGATCCTGCCGGAAATGCAGCGGCAGGTCGTGCAGGTTCACCAATGGATGAGCGCCGAGCAGTTTTCCTCGTTGTTTGCGCTGGCACAGGCGGCGCCGGGGCCGAACATGATGATTGTCACCATGATCGGTTGGCATGTGGCCGGTTGGCCCGGCTTTCTGGTGTCGACGGTGGCGAAATTCGGGCCGTCTTCGCTCGTCACGGTGGCAACGCTGCACGCGTGGGACCGCTTCAAGGATCGGCCATGGCGGCGCTACGTGCAGCTTGGCATGGCACCTGTGACGGTTGGGCTCGTTGCATCGAGTGCCGCGCTGATTTCGCATGCATCGAATCACACCGTTATTCAATGGGCGATCACGGCCGCGTGCGCCACACTGGCTTATCGCACGCGCTTACATCCGCTCTGGCTGCTGGGCGCGGGCGCGATCATCGGTGCAACCGGTATCGGACAGCTTTAAGAAAGGTCTGCTTCGCTCGCCACGCTCCGCGCGCTCAAAGCAGGTTACGCCGCGCGATATCGTTGAGCACTGCGCGTTCGGCCAGCACTTCGTCGATGAGTCCGTACTTCTTCGCCGCTGCGGCCGACATGAAATTGTCGCGATCGGTATCTTTCGCGATCTGCTCGACAGACTGTCCGGTACGCTCTGCCATCACTTCATTGAGCCGCTCGCGCAGAAACAATACTTCCTTCGCCTGAATCTGAATATCGGCCGCCGTGCCTTGGCTCCCGCCCGACGGTTGATGAATCATGATGCGCGCGTTCGGCAACGCGTAGCGTTTGCCCTTCGCGCCGGCCGTGAGCAGGAATGTGCCCATGCTGGCGGCGAACCCCGTGCACAGCGTCGATACTTCGGGCTTGATGAACTGCATCGTGTCGTAGATGGCGAGCCCGTCGTACACCGAACCGCCAGGCGAATTGATGTAAAAAGAAATATCCTTGTCAGGGTTCTCGGATTCGAGAAACAACATTTGAGCAACGATCAGGCTGGCCGTCTGTTCGTTCACAGGGCCTACGAGAAAGACGATGCGCTCGCGCAAAAGGCGCGAATAAATGTCATAGGCGCGCTCGCCGCGCCCGGTCGTTTCGATGACGGTCGGTACGAGCTGGCTGTATGGATGGGTAGGCATGAGGTCCTCGTGTGAATACCGGAGAGGCGCGCAACGTGCGTGCCTCTCGATTGTGATGACGCACGGATTGCGCTTATTGTGACAACGGCGCGCGTTCGTTGCAGCAACGTGGCGGATGCCGAAAAAAATCGTTGGCTTTGTCACGTTTGAGCACGCTCGAACGTCAACGAACGAGCAGGGCTGTGAAGGATGTACATCGTGATCCGCTCGCAACGCGAGCCTTGGAGCCATTTCGCCTGGAGCGCGAACCATGACGCAACAACCGACCGATAAGACCTTCGATTTCGAATCCGCACGTGCACGGCTGATGTCGATCGCGTGGCGCATGCTCGGCACGCGGGCGGAAGCGGAAGACATCGTACAAGATGCGTGGCTCAAATGGCAGGCCGCCGATGCGCTGGCGGTGCGTTCGCCCGTTGCCTGGCTGACGACGATCACGACGCGGCTTGCAATCGACCGGCTGCGGCGCCTGAGCGCCGAGCAGGCGGCGCGAGAAAATGAATGGCTTCCAGAACCGTGGCGGGACGCATTCATACCGTCCGCGGAGGATGACGTGCTGCGTGCTTCGTCGCTGTCGCATGGGCTGACGCTGCTGTTCGAGCGACTGTCGGCGGATGAGCGCGCCGCTTTCGTTCTTCACGAGGCTTTCGATTGCGACTATGCGCAAGTCGCCGAGGTTATCGGCAAAAATCCCGCACATTGCCGACAACTAGTGCACCGCGCGCGTGAGCGTTTGCAGCGGCCGGCGCGCCCCGCATTCGCCAGCACGCCTAACGAAAGCGCTCGCACGCGCGTGCTGACGCGTCTTGCACAAACGATCGAGCACGGCGATATCGCAGGGGCGATGGAGCTTTTCGGGCAGTCCACGGTTTTCGTTGCCGAGGCCGCGCCTGGCGAGACTGCGGTGGCTGTCTCGCCGGAGAATGCACCTGTGCAAGCCGCCGCCGCACTGATGAGCGCGGCCGACACACTGGGCAGCGGCGTTTTTGTCGAGGCTCAAACGTTGACCATGCGCGAGGACGTGGGCTATGTCGCGCTGCTGGTCGATGGGCAAATCGCAGCGTTGCTTGCGGTGTCGTTCGCGGGGATCGCGGGCATCGCGGGTATTGCGATTGGCCGCGTCGAACTCGTCACCGATGCCGTCTGCCTTGCTGCGATGAATCGGATGTTCGGGCGGCGTGCGATTGCGGCAACGCTGGCACGCATTTGCTCGCGTGCCATGCCGCTCGCATGCACCGTTAAGCTTTGAGGTTCGATTCAGGTATAGGTGAGCCGCGCTTGGTCGCCGATGCGATCACCTGCCCCGCGAGCCCGATTCCCAGTTGATATCGACACACAGCACGTGCAAGCCATCGGCCGTTTGTACCGCAATCGATGCGGTCACGCAAAGGTGCGCTTCGTTGATCGACAGATAAGGCGCCGTCAAATGGACGAGCCCAGGCGTGCGCACCGCCTCGATGAAGTAGGGGCGCCGCTCCCAGCTCGCGCCCTCCGAGTGCAGCAACGGGCGAAAGCGCTTCGCCCGGCGCGACACGCGGCGTCCCGGCGGCACGAGGTTATCGCCGATCTGCCGACCCTGCCCATCCAGCAAAAAGCAGCGCGCGGTATCGGCCAAGACGAGTGCGGGCTGCGCGGCCTCGTCGAGCGGTTTGCCTGCGGCGATATGCGCACACGCTTGCTCGAGCGCGGCGACATACGGGGCCAGCCGGGCCGCCTGCGCCCGTTCGCGCGCCGCGACGCGCTCGCGCAAAGCTGCTGATAGCGCGTCCATCACATTCGCCGCCACGCGCGGTTCGACCGGGTTCGTGCTCGGGCCCGCGAAGTAAGCGCCTTGCATGAAATCGACATTGCACTCGAGCGCGATCAGCGCCTCGCGTTCCGTCGACAGCCCGCCCATCAGCACTAGTCGCCCCGATTCATGCAGCAGCGATACGAGCCCCGGCAGCACCCGCTCGATGTGAGAATGTTCGCTCGCCTCCGCAAGGATGATTCGGTCGAGTGTGACGATATCGGGCTGCAGATGCCAGACGCGGTCGATGTTCGAGTGCTTCGCGCCGAACCCGCCCAGTGCGATCAGAAACCCCGATTTGCGCAGCGAGTCGATGATCGCCGCGAACCGGCTTGTTTCGCCGCCGGCCTGCTCCGGCACTTCGAGCACGACACGCTGCGGGGGCAGGCCGAGTGCCTTGAGGCCGGCGAGCAGAGAGTCGCCGTAGCTCGTGTCCATCAGCGCAGCCGGGTGCAGGCTCAGGAAAAGCCATTCGTCGTGACTGTCGAATGCGCTGAAGTTGCCGAGGTGCAGCGATTCGGCGAGCCGTCCGAGTTCGAGCAGATCGCCGCGCCGCGCCGCCTGTGTGAACACCTCATGCGAACGGACTTGCCGCTCGTCTTCGTCGTGCGCGCGCAGCGACGCGTGATAGCCGATCGCGCGCCGGTGCGAAACCGAGAACACCGGTTGGAAGACGCTGAACACCGTGTAGCCGCCATAAACGACGGTATGCTGGGCGCCCGCATCGCCCGCAACTGGACGCGGCGGCTGAAAGCCGGGAGGATCGAGATCGATCATGCTGAGTCGAAAGCTGGACGGGAACGTGAGAAAGCGCAGCGCGATGCAAATCGCATTTTACTGCACTGCGGGACGCAGCAAAAATCATGCGCAAGATCGATGCCTACGCTGATGTGCGGATTCAACAACGCGTTGCGCCCGCGGGCCGCACTGCGCCTGCGTTTGCTGCACCGCGCAGGTGCGTCGAGCGCCCCGCGTTGGTTCAGCTGGCTGGCGGTGCGAGGAGCCCACCGGGGCTGTTCAAACCACCAGCTCGGCCTTGGGCGCGGTGTCGGGCGCGAGCGTCATCGCGCGGGCGAAAAATGTGCGGGCGCGCGGATCGTCAGCAAACGCCGCATTGATGCGCAGCCAGGGGCTCGTTTGTCCGTGCGGCCGAAAGTAACTGCCGGGGGCAACCACGACACCACATGACGCTGCACATTCGACGAGCCGTTGCGAGTCCTCGATATGCGGCGTGCGCGCCCATACGAACTTGCCGCCAAGCGGTGTCGTGAAGAGCTGCCAGCCGAGCGATTCGAGCGTGCGCGCGGTGACGCCGAGCGCCTCGCTCATGCGCCGGCGCAATCGTTCGAGAAACTTGTGATAAGCGCCGCGCTCGAGCATCGCGAGAGCCACCGCTTCGGCGAAGAGCGACCCGCCGATGCTCGTGAGCACCTTGATGTCAGCAAGGTCCTTGACGATTGCGCGATCGGCCACGATGAAGCCGATCCGCAGTGACGACGACAGCGTCTTCGACAGCCCGCCGATATAGATCACGTGTTCGAGCTGATCGAGCGCGGCGAGCCTATCACTCGCATCGGTCTGGAAGTCGGCGTAAATGTCGTCTTCAATGATTTTGAAATCGTATTCGCGCGCAAGCTGCAGCAGCCGGAACGCAACTGAAGGCGCAACGACCGTTCCGGTCGGATTGTGAAAGACGGTGTTGATGAACATCGCGCGTGGACGATGGCGTCTGAGTTCGGCCTGTAGCACGTCGAGATCGGGGCCCATGCTCGTTCGTGGAATGCCGACCACATTCACGCCGTGCAACTTTAGGAGTCCGAACAAGTTGTAGTAGCCCGGGTCTTCGACGAACATCGTGTCGCCTGCCTTGAGCAAATAGCGTACGAGCAAGTCGACCGCCTGGCTCGCGCCGCTTGTCACGAGTACTTGCGACGCATCGGCATGAATGCCCAACTGCGCAGTGCGCGCCCGCAGGTGGTCTCGCAAGGTGGCGTCGCCGAGCGGGGTCGCGTAATCGATCGTCGACAGACGGTCGGTGCGCGTGACGTGGCGGATCGCCTGCGCGATGCCCTCCATATCGCGCCACGCCTCGGGCATGAATCCGCTCGCGAGCTTGAGCGTATCCCCGGGCTGGTTGAACTGCTGCATGATGTAGTTCGACTCGTCCTCGGCCCGGCGCGGGTCCGAGACACCACCGTGATCGAGTGCGGCGTGCGAGCGGCCGCTCACATAAAAGCCGGAGCCGTGGCGCGATTCGATATAGCCGAGCGCGACAAGCCGGTCGTACGCTTCGATCACGGGAAAGCGGCTGATGCCGTATTCCACCGACAGCGCGCGAATTGACGGCAGCTTCGCACCCACATGCGCTTCGCGTGAGCGAATCCAGCATTCGATGCCTGCGACGATCTGATCGGTGAGCGGCACGCCGCTGCCGCGCTCGAGTTCAAGCTTCATTGCGTTCTCTTCTGACTGTTCGGTAATTTGACCGAACAGTTTTGCTGAAACTGTTCGGAAGTGTGCATGTGATTGTAGACCGCAGCCCGCAATAATGCATCAACGGCATTTGCTTTTTTCAAAGGGGGCTGCGATGCGCGAAATCCGTACGATCGAAATGGAACACGATGAGCCGGCCGCCGCCTGGCGTGTCGCGAGCCCGCTTGCGGTCACGGTGACGGCGGGACAACTGTGGCTCACCGTCGAACACGATAGCGAGGATTACTGGCTCGAGGCTGGCCAATCGTTCGTTCTGCAGGCCGGCGCGCGCGCATGGTTGGGTGCGGGGCGCGATGGTATGCAAGTGGCGGTAACGCACGCTGAGGCTCGCGCTCGGGCAAGTGTGGTGCCGCGGCGGCAGCGCTGGTTGCCGCGCTGGCTTCAGGCCGTTCGCGCGTCGCTTGCTTGATCGATATCGGCGTCGCTCTTAGACTGGTGCGTCCGCCCCACGTTTAACGTCCCGCATTCGGAGGCCGTCGATCATGTCACCGCATCTCGCGCTCGAGCATCTCTGGTCGCTGGCCGGTTGCGCACCGTCCGCGCTCGACGATATTCGGTTCGAAGGAGCCGATCCCGGTCTGCCGTCGGTGTACCGCGTCGGTACGCTGGCGTGCGCGACCATCGGCGCGGCCGCGCTGGCGGCGGCGCAGTGCCACAAGCTGCGTACCGGGCGAGCGCAGCGTGTCGATGTCGCGATGCGACGCGCGCTCGTCGCGTTTCGCAGCGAACGCTACCTGCGGGTGAACGATGGCCCCGCGCCCGAGTTGCGCGATCCGTTGACCGGATTCTACGAAACGCGGGATGGCCGCTGGATACAACTGCACACGAACTTCGCGCATCACCGCGAAGGCGTCGTCAAACTGCTTAGGTGTACGAACGATCGCGACGCGGTGGCTGCTGCGATTCGCGGCTGGGATGCCGCTGTCCTTGACGAGACACTCGCCAACCCGGGACTCTGCGCGGCGATGATCCGCACGCCGCGCGAGTGGGCCGCGCATCAGCAGGCTGCAGCGATCACGGCGTTGCCGTTGTTCGACATCGAGCGCATCGGCGATGCGCCGCCGATGCCGATCGGCCGCCACGATGCGCTCGACACCGCCAGTCGGCCGCTTGCCGGCACGCGCGTGCTCGATTTGAGCCGGATTATCGCGGGGCCGGTGGCCGGGCGCACGCTTGCGCAACATGGCGCCGAGGTCTTGCTGATCAACGGTCCGCATCTGCCGAATATCGCGCCGCTCGTGATTGACAATGGGCGCGGCAAACGTTCGGCGGTACTTGATCTACGCGATGCCGCGGGCCGGGAAATCTTGCGTGAGCTTGCCAGCTCGACTGATGTTTTTTTGCAGGGCTATCGGCCGGGTGCGCTCGACGCGCGCGGTTTTTCTCCGGATGCGCTCGCGCGCGCGAAGCCCGGCATTGTCTACGTTTCCGTGAGCGCATATGGACATGCCGGCCCGTGGCGCGGCCGCCGCGGCTTCGACAGCCTTGTGCAGTCGGCGACCGGCATCGCCTGGACAGAGGGCGGTGCGGTTGCCAGCGCGATGCCGAAGCATCTGCCGTGTCAGGCGCTCGATCATGCAACCGGGTATCTGGCGGCGTTCGGCGCGATGGTCGCGTTGCAGCGTCGTGCGCGCGAGGGCGGCAGTTGGCATGTGCGTGTTTCGCTCGCGCAGACGGGGCACTGGCTGCAATCGTTCGATACGCTCGACGATGGCTGGCGCACCGCTGACGTGACGCTTGACGATGTGCGCGATGCGATGGAATCGACCGAAACATCTTTTGGCCGTGTGCTGGCGGCGGCGCCTGCCGAGCGGATGGACGAGACGCCGCCTCGTTACGATCGCCCGCCGGTTGCTATCGGCGCCGACGAGCCTTGTTGGCTTGCTTAGCCATCAGCGGAACCTCGGTTACTTGCGCAGTTCCGCAACGAAGTCGTAGTAGTCGTTGCGGCAGTAAGTATCGGTAAGTTCGATCGCGCGTTGATCTGCCGAATAGCCGATGCGCGTGATCAACAGCAGCGCGTCATGCGGCGCGATGCCCATTTGCCGGGCGATTTCTTCACTCGCGTTGACTGCTCTGAAGTGCTGCAACGCGCGCACGATCGCAAGGCCGCGCTGTTCGAGGTAGCTATAGAGCGAGTCGCCGATGGCGTTCGGGTCGGGTATGACCGAGGCGGGCAGCGTCGAATTTTCGACGGCCATCACGATGCCGTCGGCCAGGCGCAAGCGTTTCAAGCGCGTGACCGCGGCGGCCGGCGATAAACCGAGCTGAATCACTTCGTCGCGGCTGGCCTGCTGGATTTCACGCGAGAGCCATTTCGAACTTGGCACGAAGCCACGGCGCCGCAGCATCTCGTTGAAACTCGAAAGTTGCGACAGAGGGTCGTCATAGCGCGGGGTAATGAAGCTGCCCGCGCCCTGCGTGCGGCGGATGAGCCCTTGCTCCACGAGCAGCGCGAGGGCCTTGCGCGCGGTGATGCGCGACACGCCGAGCGCATCTGAAAGCACGCGCTCGGACGGCAATGCTTCTCCGGCGTTCCAGCGACTTTTGTGGATCGCTTCTCCGAGCTTGCGGGCCAGCTGGAGGTAAAGCGGTGTGTCGTTATCCGGGTCCGGGCGCAAATCGCGCCAGCGGTCTTCCGAGGGTGCATTCATGGACTATGCGCGACGAGGGGCAAGCGGCAATTTTATGTCATCGGAGCACGCCATACGCGAGTCCGGCCGCAAGAATTGTTGCTAACCGCTACACTCGGACGATTCTTTCGGACGTTTGAAGGAGGCCGCGATGAGCACTGATGGCATCTGCGTGACGTTGCCGAACGGCGAAAGCGTCGCCAAGCTTGGGCAGGGCACCTGGGAAATGGGAGAACGCCGGGCGGCGCGCGAAGCCGAGATTGCAGCGCTGCGCGAAGGCATCGCGCTTGGCATGAACGTCATCGATACCGCCGAAATGTACGGCGAGGGTACGACCGAGACGCTGATCGGCGAAGCCCTCGCCGGTTTGCGCGACGAGGTCTTTCTCGTCAGCAAGGTCTATCCGCACAATGCGAGTCGCCGCGGAGTGGCGGCCTCATGCGAGGCCAGCCTCAGACGGCTAAAGACCGATCGCCTCGATCTCTATTTGCTGCATTGGCCTGGCTCGATCGCGCTCGAAGAGACGGTGGAGGGTTTCGAGGCCTTGCGTCGTGCTGGGAAAATTCGTCATTGGGGGGTGAGCAATTTCGACGTCGACGACATGGAGGCGCTCGTTGCCGCGGGCGGCTCGGCGTGCGCCACGAATCAGATTCTGTATAACGTCGCGCGACGCGGACCGGAGTTCGATTTGCTGCCGTGGATGCGCGCGCGCGATATGCCAGCGATGGCGTATAGCCCGATCGATCATATGCGTTTGCCGAAGCGCTCGGTGCTCGACGAGATCGCGCAATCGCGACAGGTGTCGATGACCACGATCGCGCTGGCATGGGTGCTCGAGCAACCGGGCGTCTGTGCCATTCCCAAAGCGGGGAATATCGAGCACGTGCGTGAGAACAGGCGCGCGCTCGACATTCGATTAACGAATAGCGAGCGCGCGATGATCGACGCGCAGTTTGCGCCGCCCGGAGCGAAACGGCCTCTCGACATGCTGTGACGTGACAGAGGGGCTTGGCACTACGCGGCGCAAAGCCGCCGCGTCGTGCTAAGGGCATCAGTGACTGCCACCGTGGCCACCGTTGTTGCCGCCGTTGCCGCCGTTGCCGCCGTTGCCGTTGTTGCCGCCGTTGCCGTTGCTGCCGCCGTTGCCGTTGTTGCCGTTGTTGCCGTTGCTGCCGCCGCTGCCACCGCTGCCACCGCTGCCACCGCCGCTGCCGCTGCCACCGCTGCCACCGCTGCCACCGCTGCCACCGCTGCCACCGCTGCCACCGCTGCCACCGCTGCCACCGCCGTTACCACCGCCGTTACCACCGCCGTTACCACCGCCATGGCCGCCGCCGTTGCCGCCGCCGTTACCACCGCCATGGCCGCCGCCGTTACCACCGCCGTTGCCACCGCCGTTACCACCGCCGTTACCACCGCCATGGCCGCCGCCGTTACCACCGCCGTTACCACCGCCGTTGCCACCGCCATGGCCGCCGCCGTTGCCGCCACCATGACCACCGCCGTTGCCGCCGCCGTTGCCGCCACCATGACCACCGCCGTTGCCGCCGCCGTCGCCGCCACCATGGCCACCACCGTTGCCGCCACCATGGCCGCCACCGCCGCCATGGCCACCGCCGTCGCCGCCACCATGGCCACCGCCGCCACCGCCGCCATGGCCACCGCCGTCGCCGCCACCATGGCCACCGCCGTCGCCGCCACCATGGCCACCGCCGTCGCCGCCACCATGCCGCCACCGCCTGTGCCACCACCGCCCGTGCCACCACCGCCCGTGCCGCCACCGCCCGTGCCGCCACCGCCTGTGCCGCCACCGCCTGTGCCGCCACCGCCCGTGCCGCCACCGCCCGTGCCGCCACCGCCCGTGCCGCCACCGCCCGTGCCGCCACCGCCTGTGCCGCCACCGCCTGTGCCGCCACCGCCCGTGCCGCCACCGCCCGTGCCGCCACCGCCTGTGCCGCCACCGCCCGTGCCACCACCGCCCGTGCCACCACCGCCCGTGCCACCACCGCCCGTGCCACCACCGCCCGTGCCACCACCGCCTGTGCCGCCACCGCCCGTGCCGCCACCGCCTGTGCCACCACCGCCTGTGCCACCACCGCCCGTGCCACCACCGCCCGTGCCACCACCACCCGACGCGCCACCGCCAGAACCACCACCGCCAGAACCACCACTACCGTTGTCGCCGCCACCGCCCGAGCCGCCCGAGCCGCCCGAGCCGCCATTACCGCCGCGTCCGCCGCCTCCTGTCACGCCACCGGCTGCGCTGCCGGCCGCGGCACCACTTTCGGTGCCACCGACGTCAACCGTCGATAACTTAAGACAGGCTTCCGACGTCGGATCGGCCGCACATGGGCCTGCCGCATTCGATCCGCCTGCCGATTCTGTTTGCGCCAATTGCACTCGAAGTGCTGCGGCTTCGGCGCCACCGTCGTCTCCCACCACTGCGTTTGTCGTAATAAGCCACCGCGCCACCGTATCGTCGAACTCAGCGGCCTGTGCGTGTCCGCCGAAAACAAGTGCGATTGCACTCGCAAGCGCTCCCCCGAGTGCTTTCGCATTTATGTAGGAGTCCTTACTAATTTTCTTGATCTTCATCTGTTGATCCCCCGAAGGGAACAGCGGTCAAATGCCGCCGTCGTCCCATCGCCCGCCGGGCGAACACGGCAAGGCTCGACTTCGTCCACGGGTCGGGCAGCGCACGAGAACACATGCACGCGTGCCATCGCTATCCACCATGGCTGGTGTTAGCGACGTGGCTCGAGGCGGTCGCGCGATGGCGCGGCCGTGCGCTGGGGTATCGCGATAAGCGTGCCATCGCGCGACGAAGCACGTCGCACATGGCGAGAGTCGATTGATGTTTAGAAACGGCCCTGAAAAAAGCCTTAAACGTTTCAGGAGTGATACACCGCTCAATGCGAAACGCTCGATATCGACCTTCCGAAAGCCGCTATCGAGCCATCAAACACAACGTCGAGGATGACGCGCGACAACCGCTCACACACCTTGCGGTTCGTGACGCATATCGCGCAATTCTGAGACAGGGATATGACAACGAATCAGATGCCCAGCGCCCGCATCGGCGAACGGTGGATCAACCTTCTCGCATAACTCGCCGAGCTTGCGTGCACATCGCGTCTGAAAGACGCATCCCGTGGGCGGCGCGGTGCTGCTCAGTGGCTCTCCGCACAGACGCACACGTGCATTGTGCGGATCATCCACACCGGGTGTGAAAGGCGGCATCGCCGAGAGCAGTGCCTCGGTGTAGGGGTGATGTGGTCCATCGAACACTTCTTGCGCGAAGCCTATTTCGAGCAGGCGTCCCGCGTAAAGCACCGCGATGCGATCGGAGATGTAGCGCACCACATGAAGGTCGTGAGAGATGAACACATAGCTCACGCCTCGTTCGCGTTGAAGGTCGACGAGCAGGTTCAGAATTGCGGCTTGTACGGAGACATCGAGCGACGATGTCGGCTCGTCGCAAACGACGACGCGCGGGTCCCCTGCAAACGCGCGCGCGATCGCGACGCGTTGCTTGAGCCCGCCGGAGAGTTGCCGCGTGCGCGCATCGAGATAGCGGCGCGGCAGACGCACCGCATCGGCAAGCGAGCTCAACTCGGCGCCATGCGCCGCACCGCGCAACATACCGAGCTTCGACAATGCCCGGCCGATCAGATGCCGAACCGAATGCGCGCGATTGAGCGCCGAGTCGGGATTCTGAAAGACGATCTGCAATGACTTCAGCTGCTCACCATTGCGCCGTTCCACGCGCGGCTGCAACGACTTGCCGTCCAGTTCGATCGTCGCGCCTCGATCGGGAGCGATCAGCCCGACGAGCAGCCGCGCGAGTGTCGTCTTGCCGCTACCCGATTCGCCGACGAGGCCGAGCGTTTCGCCCTGTCCGAGCGTGAGCGAAACATCATCTACAGCGCGCACTGTCTGAGCCGATCCGACGAACGTCTTCGAGACATGTTCGGCGCGAAGCACCGGCGTCGTTTGAGCAACGGCGCGATCCGAGCTCGCATCGCGATGTGCGCTCGGCGGGTGTGGCCGCGAGTCCATGTCGAACGGCAGCGCTTGCGCGTTTTCATGATAGTGGCATCGCGCCATTTGCACGCCATGCGCAGCGCCGAATCGATAGGGCGGCGGCGCTTCGCGCCTGCAGCGTTCGTCGGCGAGTTTGCACCGCTCGGCGTAGGCACAGCCGATAACGGCCATGCCGGGCGCGGGCAAACTGCCCGAGATGGTATCGAGCCGACCGCTCGACTTGCTGCGTGCACGCGCGGGCAAGCAACGCAACAGCCCCACGGTGTAGGGATGATGCGGCGCCCCGAACACGTCGGCGCTCGCGCCTTCTTCCACCAGACGCCCCGCATAGAGCACCCCGACGCGGCTGCACATGCGCCCGATCACGGCAAGGTTATGGCTGATGAAGAGCACAGCGGTACCCAGTTCGTTGCGCAGTTGAGTGACCAGGTCGAGGACTTCGGCTTCGACGGTGGCGTCGAGCCCTGTCGTCGGTTCGTCCAGCACGAGCAGCGCCGGGTTTGATGCGAGCGCCATTGCAATCACGACGCGCTGTTGCATGCCGCCCGACAACTGATGCGGGTACCGATCCATCACCTGATCAGGCGATGCAATGTGCACGCGCGCCAGCATCTGCCTTGCGCGTGTGCGCGCTTCCTCACGAGAAATGGCATACGCCACCTCGAATGCTTCGGACACCTGAATGCCTACCGTCAGCGACGGGTTGAGCGCGCGAGACGGATCTTGATAGACCATGGACACGGTCTTTGCGCGCATCATTCGCAGTGCTTCGGCATCGAGCGTGGCCAGATCCGCGCCTGCGATCGCGATGCGTCCGCTTTTGATGCGGCCATTGCGCGGCAGGTACGAGAGTGCTGCGAGGGCGAGCGTCGATTTTCCGCAGCCCGATTCACCGACGAGCCCATAGGCTTCGCCGCGGCGGATGCGGAACGTGACATCGCTCAGCACTTCGCGCTCTCGTGAGCGCACGCGATAGGCGACGCTCAAACCCGTTGCGGCGAGCACGTCATCGTCTGCCCTCGTCGTTGTATCGAGCACGGCGAATGTGTTGCGCGGCGCAGCGCTCATGGCGCAAATGCTCCTTGAACCCCGTCGGCGACGAGATTCACACCTACGACGAGCGTGGCGATCGCCAGCGCATCGAACACCACGGTCCACCACGCGCCACCGGTCATCAGCGAATACGACTCGGACAGCGCAAGCCCCCAATCCGGCGAAGGCGGCGCCACGCCGAAGCCGAGAAAGGAGAGCGTCGCCACGGCGAAGATGGCATAACCCAAGCGAACGGTGGCCTCGACGATGATGGGCGGCAGAACGTTAGGCAGGATCTCGGCGAACATGATGTAAAGCGCGTGTTCGCCGCGCAATTGCGCGGCCGCCACATAGTCGAGATGACGCTCGGCGAACACAGCGGCACGCACGGTGCGCGCCGTGATCGGCATGAACGTGAGCCCGATCACGAGCACCACGGTGGTGTTCGAGGCACCAAGCGCGGCCAGCGCAGCTAACGCCACGATAACCAGCGGCAACGCCAGTAACGCATCGATGATGCGGCCGACGACTCTGTCGATCCAGCCGTTGGCATAGCCGAGCAAAAGGCCGAGGGCTGTGCCCGCGAACGTGCCGACGAGCGTGGCGAGCGGCGCTATCTTGAAGATGTCCCGCGCGCCGGCGACCACGCGCGAGAACACATCGCGCCCGAGTTGATCGGTGCCGAACCAGTGCACGCCATCGGGTGGCGCGAGCGAGTTGAGCGGATCGGATGCGTAAGGATCGTGCGGCACTACCCACGGTCCGAGAATGGCGCACGCAAGCCAGAATCCGACGAGCAGCGCTCCGGCGAGAAAGCTAGGCGAGCGCAGCAACGCACGAAGTATTTGAAAGCGCGGCGTGGCTGCCGGCACATGGGTGGCAGCTAGCTGTTGCGAATCGCGCATGTCGGTGTTCATCGCGTCCCTCCGGTGCGTCTGCGCGGATCGAGCGCAACGAGCAACATATCCGCAAGGAGACCGGCACCCGTATAGACGACACCCACCGTCAGCACACCGGCTTCGAGCATCGGGAAGTCTTTTGCTGTCGCCGCGTTGTAGATCAGCGAGCCAATGCCTTGATAGTGAAAGAGCGTTTCGACGACGACGAGCCCGCCGACCATATAGCCGAGTTGCGTCGCGGCGACGGTGATGGTCGGCGGCAACGCGTTGCGCAGCACGTGGCGCGTGATGACGATGCGGCGCGGCAGCCCTTTGAGGATCGCAGTACGGGTGTAATCGGCGTCGAGCGCCTCGACGGTGCCGGCTCGCGCCATGCGCGCCAGATATCCGAACAGCACGAACACGAGCGGCAGCGCAGGCAGAACGAGGTGGCTCAGCACGCCGGCGAGACTCGTTCCGACGGGGTAGCCCGCTTCGGTCGGCAGCCAGCGCAGCCATACGCCGAATACGAGAATCAGCACGATCGACGATACGAACTCCGGAACGACCGTCGCCGACATCCCGACGATCATCAACGTGCGATCGAGCCAGCGCCCAGCGTGAAGCGCGGCCCATACGCCCGCCGCAATGCCGAGCGGAACGACGATGGCGAACGCGAGCGCGGCCAGCTTCGCGGAGTTCGCGAGCGCATGGCCGATGAATGGCGCGACGGGTGCCCGAAAAGCGTAGGAGGTGCCCAGATCGCCCTGCACGATGCGCGCGCTCCAGTTCAGGTATTGCGCGAGTAGCGGCTGGTCGGCCCCGAGCTGATGGTTGATCGCGGCGACGGCACGCGCATCGGCGAGCGGCCCGAGGATCGCCCGGCCGATGTTGCCCGGCAGCAATTGGCCGAGCGCGAACACGAGCACCGACAGCAGCAACAGCGTGACGAGCGCAAGTGCACAGCGCTCGGCGACGAATTGCGCGATGCGCACGACGTTGCTGCGCGCGGGACCGCGTGGGGCAGAGGAAACAATGCGCGACATGCGTTTTCGAAAATCGATCCTTCGTCGAGTCGGCGTTGCAAAAAAATAGTTAGGTGTCCTGACGAATGCGTCGGAACGCATCGCAACGTGTCAAGCCGCGGCCGTCGCCCGATCCAGGTAAAGCTGCGAGATGGCCGTAAACCGCACACCCTTGATCGACTTGCGCACAGCGACGAGCTGATCGAAGAAATACGGAATGATCACGGGCGTTTGATCGAGCAGCAGCGTTTCGATTTGCCCCGCGATCTTTCTTTGCGATGTCACGTCGAGTGCGCCGACGAACGCCGCAACGAGCTTGTCGTAGGCCGTGTTCTTGAAGTGCGCTGCGTTCCAGGCTCCGCCGCTGGCAAGCGGCGCGTTCAGAAACAGATTGGGCACGCCGCGATGGCCGTAATCGGTGATACCGAGCGGGGCGTCGAGCCAATCGGATTTGCCGAACGTCCCCGCACCGTAATAAAGCCCCTGGCTCTCGACCTTCAGATTCAAATGCACGCCGATCGCTTTGGCGGCGTTTTGCACGACCACGGCAAGGTCGGGAATCTCCATGAACTTTTCGGTAGTGAGCGTCGCATCGAAACCATTCGCATGCCCTGCTTGCGCCAGCAGTTGCTTGGCTTGCTGCACATCATATTTACGTTGCGCGACGCTCTTGTCCGCCGATGCGAACACGGGTGCAAACGGATGATCGTTGCCGATCTGCGCGCGCCCCTTGAAAAGACCTTTGACGAGCGCGCTGCGATCCAAAGCCAGCGCGAGCGCTTGCCTCACACGCTTGTCGTTGAAGGGCGCCTGATCGCAGCGCATGTGGATCTGCCGATGCGCGCTCGAATGTGTGCTCAGCACAGTGAATTCGGGATCGTTGAGAATGCCCGCGCCGCCTTGCACGGTGAAATCGCCCATCACATCGGCACGCCGGCCCTTCAATGCGAGAATCTGCGCTTGCTGATCGGCATAGAACGAAAATTCCACACGTTGCGGTAGCGCTTTCGTCCCCCAATAGTCAGGATTCCTAATGAACGACGCGCCGACTTTCGGCTGATACTGATCGAGCTTGAACGGGCCCGTGCCGATGAAGCTTTTCTCGTAGCCGCCGATGTAGCTTGCCGGCAAGATCACCGCGTTGTAATTGTCGGACGAGACATAGAAAGGAAAATTGCCGTTCGGCGCGTCGAGATGAAATGCGACCGTGTGCTCGTCGAGCGCCCGTGTGCCGCCCTTCGAGAGCACGCCCTTGAGCAGCGAGAGCGCGGCGGAGCCCACTGTCGGGTCGGCCAGGCGGTCGAAGGTCGCGACCACATCCTTGGCGGTCAATGGCTGCCCGTTGTGAAATTTGACGTTTGGACGCAGCTTGAACGTCCATGTGTCGCCGCTGGTGTTGGGCTGCCACCCGAGCGCCAACGCCGGTTTGAGCGCACTGCCGCTATCGCCGTTGCTTTCATCATCGACGAGAAACTCGCCCGTTTGGGCGATCAGCGCGAGACCCGCTGCGTCGGTGACGGTCAACGGATCGACGGCACCGGCCGGCGTCAGATGCGCGACACGGATCGTTCCGCCTGCGGCCGTTTGCGCATCGGCGCGCCGCGGCAACACGAGTTCGCCTGCCGCGGCGCCGATACTAGAGAGCCCGATGACACTCGCGTAGCGCAGCAGTTCACGGCGTGTGAGGCGATGCGCGAGGTATTCGTCGAGGGCATGGTTGCCCAATTCGCCGGCAGTGCGGCGCCACGCATCCAGAGAAAACGGCAAAGCGAAACGGGCTTTCATCGAGGCGTATTCCGGTTCGTTTGGAAGGCGCACGCGTGCAAAAACGGCGACGAAGAGCGGTGCGATGATGAACGTGCCAGCAGTGTAGCGCGACTTGACGAATGCCCCGGTTGAAGCGGTTGAAGCGAGCCGGCGGGCGGGGCCCACGCCGGCTCGTGTGGGCGTTACTTGCCCTTCGTATTGATGATGGCCTCGGACACTTGCGTCGGCGTTTCCGAGTAATGCTTGAACTCCATCGTGTATGTCGCGCGGCCTTGCGTGAGTGAGCGCAGCGAGGTCGAGTAGCCGAACATCTCGGCCAGCGGCACTTCGGCTCGAATCACCTTGCCACCGCCACCCGCGATATCGTCCATCCCCTGCACGATCCCGCGCCGGCTCGACAGATCGCCCATCACGTTGCCCATGAAATCCTCGGGCGTTTCGACTTCGACGGCCATCATCGGCTCGAGCAGCACCGGCTTCGCGCGACGCATCGCATCCTTGAAGGCCATCGAACCGGCCATGCGGAACGCGTTTTCGTTCGAGTCGACGTCGTGATACGAACCGAAGGTAAGCGTCACCTTCACGTCGACCACTGGATAGCCCGCGAGCACGCCGCTTTTCAGCGTCTCCTGAATGCCCTTGTCGACAGCCGGGATGAATTCACGCGGCACCACGCCGCCTTTGATTGCATCGACGAATTCATAACCCTTGCCATGCGCCTGCGGTTCGAGCTTGATGACGACGTGACCATACTGGCCGCGCCCGCCCGACTGCTTGACGAACTTGCCTTCGACGTCTTCCACCGGCGTGCGAACTGTCTCTCGATAGGCCACTTGCGGTTTGCCGACCGTTGCTTCGACGCCGAATTCGCGCTTCATCCGGTCGACGAGAATTTCGAGGTGCAGCTCGCCCATCCCCGAGATGATCGTCTGGCCCGACTCTTCGTCCGTTTGCACACGGAACGATGGATCTTCCTGTGCAAGGCGGTTCAACGCGATGCCCATTTTCTCCTGATCGGCCTTCGTTTTCGGCTCGACCGCCTGCGAGATGACAGGCTCGGGGAAGATCATCCGCTCGAGGATGATCGGCTTGGCAGGGTCGCACAGCGTGTCGCCGGTGGTCGCTTCCTTGAGGCCCACGGCTGCAGCGATATCGCCCGCATAGACTTCTTTGATTTCCTTGCGATCGTTCGCGTGCATCTGCAAGATGCGGCCGATGCGCTCCTTCTTGCCCTTCGTCGAATTGAGCACCGTGTCGCCCGAATTGACGAGGCCCGAATAGACGCGAAAGAAGATCAGCTGGCCGACGAACGGGTCCGTCATGATCTTGAATGCAAGCGCGGAGAATGGCTCGTCGTCGCTCGGATGCCGCTCGGCCTCTTGATCGTCCTCGTCGTGGCCTAGAATGGCGGGCACGTCGATCGGCGAAGGCAGATAGTCGATGACGGCATCGAGCATCGCCTGCACGCCCTTGTTCTTGAATGCGCTGCCGCAGAGCATCGGCACGATCTCGTTGGCGACCGTGCGCTTGCGCAGGCCCGCCTTGATCTCGGCTTCGGTGAGCGAAGTGTGGTCTTCGAGGTACTTCTCGAGCAGTTCCTCGCTGGCCTCGGCGGCCGCCTCGACCATCTTCTCGCGCCACTCCTCGGCCGTCGCAAGCAATTCGGCTGGAATCTCGCGATATTCGAATTTCACGCCCTGGCTTTCGTCATCCCAGATGATCGCCTTCATCTTGACGAGGTCGACCACCCCTTGAAAGTGCTCTTCTGCCCCGACCGGAATCTGAATGGGCACAGCCACGCCCTTGAGCCGCTCGCCGATTTGCCGCTGCACGCGAAAGAAGTCGGCGCCCACGCGGTCCATCTTGTTCACGAACGCGATGCGCGGCACCTTGTACTTGTTGGCCTGGCGCCAAACGGTTTCCGATTGCGGCTGTACGCCGCCCACCGAGTCGTAGACCATGCAGGCACCGTCGAGCACGCGCATCGAACGTTCGACTTCGATCGTGAAGTCGACGTGCCCTGGCGTGTCGATGATATTGATACGGTGCTCAGGATAGTTGCCGGCCATTCCTTTCCAGAACGCGGTGGTCGCGGCCGACGTAATGGTGATGCCGCGCTCCTGTTCCTGCTCCATCCAGTCCATGACGGCCGCGCCCTCGTGAACCTCGCCGATCTTGTGGCTCACGCCGGTGTAGAACAGGATGCGTTCGGTGGTCGTGGTTTTGCCGGCATCGATGTGAGCGCTGATGCCGATATTTCGGTAGCGCTCGATGGGAGTCTTGCGGGGCACGTCGATCTCCTTGCAAATGGGCGCCGCGAATCGCAGCGCCGTCAGGGTTGCAGACCTAGAAGCATAGCGCCTGCCCGCGCCTTTTGCAGCGTTCCTCGATAGCAGCCCAGGCAGCGAACGTGCCCACTGGCGTAGCGGGGGGGTCAGCGAGGCTGCGGCAGGCCCTGAACCTTCATGCCTGGCTTAATGCCCTTGGCAGTAAACCAGCCGCGGCTCATTTCGAGCGCATAGACGCCATTGTTGCGCGGGCAATGGTTGTTGGTGGTTTCGGCCTGCATCTCGTCGATGTCGGTGATCGTGCCGTCCGCGCGCATGAACGCGATCGACAGCGGAATCAGCGTGTTCTTCATCCAGAAGCAGTGCACGGCGTTCTCGTCGAACACGAACAGCATGCCTTCGTTGGGCGCAAGCGCGGTGCGGTACATCAGGCCTTGTTCGCGGTCGGGATCGTTGGCCGCGACAGCCGCGTCGATGACGAACATCCCGGCGGTGAGCTTCGCATGCGGGAATTCGGACGGCTGCTTCGCCCCGGCCGGCATCGATTGCGCCGCGGCGGGGTCGGCAGCGGCGAGTGCAACGAAAGCGACCGGCAAAACGGCAGCCGCGGCGACGCGCGCGATCCACGAACGAAGAGAAACTCCCACGGCACCACTCCTTGCTGAGCTGAACAGACCCCGCGCATGTTACGCGAGCGGCATGGCTTCAAGCAAAATGAAAAGCAAACAAAAAAGCAAAAAAACAAAAAGGCAGGTGACTTGCGGCCACCTGCCTTCGAACGCCGTTAAGAACGGCAAACTGCGTATTCTTGACTGCGTTTTTACAACTAACTTACTCCGAAGCGCCCGAAGCGGCCTCTGCCTTAGCAGCCTTCTTGTGCGACTTCTTGTGCGACTTCTTCATTGCCTTCTTGGCAGGAGCCGAAGCAGCAGCAGCCGGAGCAGCAGCGGGAGCCGAAGCCGCATCCGTTGCCGAAGCTTGTGCGAAAGCAGCCGTTGCGAACAGGCCAGCGACCAGAGCAGCGATCAGTTTTTTCATGTCGTAAATCCTCAGCTTTAGTTAATTAACCAAATGACCCGGTCAATGAGTCATGTCGGTAAACGTGCCATCCACCTTTCGGTTGACAGCTGCATCGAATAATTCGTCGATGCGTCTGCCAGCGCCCGGTACCCGCTTCCAGCTTGCCAACAGCGGGGTGACGAGACCTTTTTGCGCGAATGCCGGACAGCTTCGGGCGGCATCTGCGTCGAATAACGGATGAGCGCGCGACACGGTTGACCCATTTCGCGCCGATTTGCGTTTAGTTACTTTAGTTACTTGTGACTGCCGATAGGCGCTGCCCGTTGATGCGGAATCGGTGCGGCACGGCTCGGCGATATGCCGAAAAGTGTCTGTCGTGACAGACACTTAGCCGGTAGCGCCATCCCAAGGCGCGCGCGGCGGCAGCGCCTGCCATTCACCGGGCGCCAGGCCGAGCGCGAACAGGTCGAGTGCGCCAATACCGACGCGCACGAGGCGTAACGTCGGAAACCCGAGCGCCGCCGTCATGCGGCGGACCTGACGGTTCTTGCCTTCGCTCAACGCAAGTTCGATCCATGAGGTGGGAATGGCCGCCCGGTAGCGTACCGCCGGCACGCGCGGCCACAGCGTGGCAGGCACGTCGATCGCTTGCGCGCGGCACGGCTGTGTGACGTAGTCGCCCAGATCGATGCCACGTGCGAGCCGGGCGAGGGTGGCGTCATCCGGCACCCCTTCGACTTGCGCCCAGTAGCGCTTGACGAGCTTGTGCCGCGGCTCCGAGATACGTGCCTGCAACGCGCCGTCGTCGGTCAGCAGCAGCAGGCCTTCGCTGTCGGCGTCGAGCCGACCCGCCGGATAAACGCCGGGCACCTTGACCCAATCGGCAAGCGAGTTGCGCGTCTCGTGCGGCGAGAATTGGCAGATGGTGCCGAACGGCTTGTTAAGAGCAATGAGGCGCATGCGACGGCGGCGGCATCTATGGCAAATGGCGGGATCTTAATGCATAATACGGAACAGCATGTCTTGTGTCTTATATAAGACAACAGAGTGTCGCGCGCGGCGCCATATCTGAGCGACGTGGGCTAGAATACCGGGCCAGCTGTATTTGCGCGGCATCGCCCAAGCGTACCGAACATTCGCAGCGAGCCGAACGCGGCCAGACAGAACACGAGCGCACGAGCAGCGTCCGCTTCCGCCGTTTCAGCTTCGCTTTTCACCTGCACAGCCAACACTGGAGTCGATCATGCCGTATCAGCACATCAAGGTTCCGACCGGCGGTGACAAAATCACCGTCAACGCGGACTATTCGCTCAACGTTTCGGATCAGCCGATCATTCCTTATATCGAAGGCGACGGCACGGGCTTCGATATCACGCCCGTCATGATCAAGGTGGTCGACGCGGCGGTCGAGAAGGCGTACGGCGGCAAGCGCAAGATCCACTGGATGGAAATCTACGCGGGGGAGAAGGCCACGAAGGTGTACGGCCCCGACGTATGGCTGCCCGAGGAAACGCTGCAGGTGCTCAAGGAGTACGTCGTTTCGATCAAGGGCCCGCTCACGACGCCGGTCGGCGGCGGCATCCGTTCGCTCAACGTCGCGCTGCGCCAGGAGTTGGACCTGTACGTCTGTTTGCGTCCGGTGCAGTATTTCAAGGGTGTGCCCTCGCCGGTGCGCGAGCCCGAGAAGACGAACATGGTGATCTTCCGCGAAAACTCGGAAGACATTTACGCGGGCATCGAGTGGGCGGCGGAATCCGAGCAGGCGAAGAAGGTCATCAAATTCCTGCGCGACGAAATGGGCGTGAAAAAAATCCGTTTCCCGGAAACGTCGGGCATCGGCATCAAGCCCGTGTCGCGCGAAGGAACGGAGCGTCTCGTACGCAAGGCTATTCAATACGCAATCGATAACGATCGCCGGTCCGTCACGCTCGTGCACAAGGGCAACATCATGAAGTACACGGAAGGCGCGTTCCGCGATTACGGTTATGCGCTTGCCCAAAAGGAATTCGGCGCGGAGTTGATCGACGGCGGCCCGTGGATGAAGATCAAAAGCCCGAAGGGCAACGAGATCGTCGTGAAGGACGTAATCGCCGATGCCTTCCTTCAGCAGATCCTGCTGCGTCCGGCCGAATACGATGTCATCGCCACGCTGAACCTGAACGGCGATTACGTCTCCGACGCACTGGCCGCGCAAGTCGGCGGTATTGGCATCGCGCCGGGTGCGAACCTGTCGGATTCGGTTGCGATGTTCGAAGCGACGCACGGCACGGCGCCGAAATACGCGGGTAAGGACTACGTCAATCCGGGGTCCGAGATTCTGTCGGCGGAAATGATGCTGCGCCACCTTGGCTGGACCGAAGCGGCGGACGTAATCATTTCGTCGATGGAAAAATCGATTTTGCAAAAACGCGTCACGTATGACTTCGCGCGGCTGATGGAAGGGGCAACGCAGGTCTCGTGCTCCGGTTTCGGTCAGGTGCTGATCGAAAACATGTAAGTGCGCGGGCGGCGCAGTATCGCCGCCCTCAGTGGTACGCGAGTGGTACACGACACCCCCGGCGCTCAGACGCGTGCGGGGTGTTTTTTTTCCCGCGTCAAATGCCATTGTCGGCAACTCTTCGTCTATAGCCACGCTAATTCGCGAATGACGCGCCGATTGTTCGATGGCTGCGTTCAAATCGAATTTTTCGAAAGTTGCGCAAACCGACCGTTTTTGTGACATGGCGCAATGAATCGGTAAAAAGGCGGTGCAAAATCGATTCATGGATGCTGAGCCTGAGGGGCGAAAAAAAACCCGGCCGAGGCCGGGTTTTTCAAGGCATTGCGATCGAGCGATCTCAGGCAGGAGCCTGGATGTTCGACGCCTGCTTGCCCTTAGGTCCTTGCACGACCTCGAACGTAACTTTCTGACCTTCCTTGAGCGTCTTGAAACCGTTCATCTGGATGGCCGAGAAATGCGCAAACAAATCCTCGCCGCCTTCATCGGGCGTGATGAATCCGAAGCCTTTCGCGTCGTTGAACCATTTGACCGTACCTGTTGCCATACCAACTTCCCCTGTAACTCATGTCCTACCACGAGCACGCTCGAAAAGCTCGACAGCCGCGTGATGCAGCCGTCCCCTCCGCACTAGCTCACCTCGGCATTTTTTCGTACTTGCACTTGTTGCAGCCAGCTGAAAAAAGTGCCAGCTTGATTGTTGAACCTCTTTAAAGAAGTGTCAAGTGAATTTTGAGACATCCTGGAGCGTTGTATCGAGTGCGCAATTTGAGGGTTTTTACCGCTCCTCATCTGTGCGTTGGCGCAAGCGTGTTCACTTGAAAAGTCGCATAATCGACGCACATGGGAAGAGCGTTCGGGGCGATACGTGTGGCGGCAGTCTTTACGAGCGCGAGGACCTGCGGCCCGGCACGCGTTGTGCGATACACTCGGACAGGCTGCTGGCCGTATGGTGCGGGAAGTTGATGCGCAAGGCATATCGGCAGCAGTGGGTTCGCGCAAAGTGCGCGGTGCATGCAAGCGGCGCACCGTCGCGGTGCGATCAACCACGGGTCGGTCGGGTTTTTGCAGGATTGCGGGGCTCACCGAGTTGTTTAGAATGGGTGTATGGCGATTATCCCGGACAGGCAGGACGGCACGGTCATCGAGCGGCAGGAAAAGGAGCTGAAACCACCGTCCATGTATAAGGTAGTGCTGTTGAATGACGATTTCACGCCAATGGAATTTGTCGTGATGATCGTGCAGGAATATTTCAATAAGGATCGAGAGACTGCGACGCAGATCATGCTCAAGGTTCATCGCGAAGGGCGGGGTATTTGTGGGGTCTATACGCGAGATATCGCGTCGACCAAGGTCGAGCAGGTTGTTACGCACGCACGGCAGGCAGGGCATCCGCTGCAGTGCGTGATGGAGGAAGCATGATTGCCCAGGAACTGGAAGTCAGCTTGCATATGGCGTTCATGGAAGCGCGCCAGGCACGGCATGAGTTCATCACCGTCGAACATCTTTTGCTGGCGTTGCTGGACAATCCCACAGCCGCGGAAGTGTTGCGCGCGTGCGCAGCCAACATTGAAGATCTGCGGCAGAACCTGCGCAACTTCATTCACGACAACACGCCGACGGTGCCTGGCACCGACGACGTCGACACGCAGCCCACGCTGGGTTTTCAGCGTGTGATCCAACGCGCGATCATGCACGTGCAGTCGACGTCCAACGGCAAGAAGGAAGTGACGGGCGCCAACGTGCTCGTGGCGATCTTCGGCGAAAAAGATTCGCACGCGGTCTACTACCTGCAGCAGCAGGGCGTGACGCGGCTCGATGTCGTCAACTTCATCTCGCACGGGATCGCGAAGACGAACAGCAGCGATGCGGCGAAGGCAGGCGATACCAGCCCCGAGTCGGAAGACGCGGCGTCGCAAAAGGAAACACCGCTCGCGCAGTTCACGCAGAACCTGAATCAGATGGCGAAAGACGGCCGGATCGATCCGCTCATCGGGCGCGAGCCCGAAGTCGAGCGCGTCGTTCAGGTGCTTTGCCGCCGGCGCAAGAACAATCCGCTGCTGGTAGGCGAAGCGGGCGTCGGTAAGACGGCCATCGCGGAAGGGCTCGCTTGGCGCATTACCCGCGGCGAAGTGCCGGACATCCTGGCCGATGCGCAGGTGTACTCGCTTGACATGGGCGCGCTACTGGCGGGCACCAAGTACCGCGGCGACTTCGAGCAACGCCTCAAAACGGTGCTCAAGGAGCTCAAGGAGCGTCCGCACGCGATCTTGTTCATCGACGAAATTCATACGCTGATCGGCGCAGGCGCCGCCTCGGGCGGCACGCTCGACGCGTCGAATCTGCTGAAACCGGCGTTGTCTTCGGGCACGCTCAAATGCATCGGTGCGACGACCTTCACCGAATATCGCGGCATCTTCGAAAAAGATGCGGCGCTGTCGCGGCGTTTCCAGAAGATCGATGTGACGGAGCCGACGGTCGAGCAGACCGTGGCCATCCTGCGCGGGCTCAAGTCGCGCTTCGAAGAGCATCACGGCGTGAAATATTCGTCGGGGGCGCTTTCCGCGGCAGCCGAGTTGTCGGCGCGTTTCATCACGGATCGCCACCTGCCTGACAAGGCGATCGACGTGATCGACGAAGCGGGTGCCGCGCAGCGCATTTTGCCGAAGTCGAAGCAGAAAAAGACGATCGGCAAGGGCGAGATCGAGGAAATCATCGCGAAGATCGCACGCGTGCCGGCGCAAAGCGTTTCGCAGGACGATCGCAGCAAGCTGCAAACGCTCGATCGCGACCTCAAGGCGGTGGTGTTCGGCCAGGATCCCGCCATCGATGCCCTTTCCGCTGCCATCAAGATGGCACGCGCGGGGCTCGGTAAGACCGACAAGCCGATCGGCGCATTCCTGTTCTCGGGGCCGACTGGTGTCGGCAAGACCGAAGTGGCGCGGCAACTTGCCTTCACGCTCGGCATCGAGTTGCTCCGCTTCGACATGTCGGAATACATGGAGCGCCATGCGGTGAGCCGCTTGATCGGCGCGCCGCCGGGGTACGTCGGCTTCGACCAGGGCGGGCTGTTGACCGAGGCCGTCACGAAAAAGCCGCACTGCGTGCTGTTGCTCGACGAAATCGAAAAGGCGCACCCCGATATCTTCAACGTGCTGCTGCAGGTCATGGACCACGGTACGTTGACCGATAACAACGGACGCAAAGCCGATTTCCGCAACGTCATCATCATCATGACGACGAATGCGGGTGCGGAGTCGATGCAAAAGGGAACGATCGGCTTCACCTCGCGCCGCGAAACGGGCGATGAAATGGCCGACATCAAACGGATGTTTACGCCCGAGTTCCGTAACCGGCTCGACGCCACCATCAGCTTCCGCTCGCTGGATGAAGAAATCATCATGCGTGTGGTCGACAAGTTCCTGATGCAGCTCGAAGATCAACTGCACGAGAAGAAAGTCGATGCGGTCTTTACGGATGCGCTGCGCCAGCATCTGGCCAAGCACGGTTTCGATCCGCTGATGGGCGCGCGGCCGATGCAGCGCTTGATTCAAGACACGATCCGGCGCGCGCTGGCCGACGAACTGCTGTTTGGCAAACTGATGAACGGTGGTCGTGTGACGGTCGATGTCGACGAGCGCGATACCGTTCAGCTTACCTTCGACGAAAACGGGGCGCCTCGCAGTCCGAGCCCCGAAACGGTGGAGGTCGAGTAACGTCGGTTCAGCGAAGGCTGGAACGCTGTAGCGGCGTGGGAGCAGGCAGCAAAAAAGCGCGGGTTTCGTCCCGCGCTTTTTATTTGTGCGGCCCCGGCCCTGACTGCGGCCGAACGCGTACGCCGTCAGTGTTTGCCGGTGCTACCGAAGCCGCCTGCACCGCGTTCGGAGATTGGAAATTCGTCCACGACGTTGAAATGCGCTTGCACAACCGGCACGACGACCAATTGCGCGAGACGTTCCATAGGGTTGATCGTAAAGGTGTTGTGCCCACGGTTCCAGGTCGACACCATCAGCTCGCCCTGGTAGTCGGAATCGATCAAGCCGACCAGATTGCCCAGCACGATACCGTGCTTATGGCCGAGGCCCGAGCGCGGCAGAATTAACGCCGCAAAGCCCGCGTCGCCGATATGGATGGCGAGGCCGGTCGGCACGAGCACGGTCTGGCCGGGTTCGAGTGCAAGCGGTTTGTCGAGGCAGGCGCGCAGGTCGAGCCCTGCGCTGCCGGGCGTCGCATAGGCGGGAAGCTGTTCGCGCAGGCGTGCGTCGAGAATCTTGAGATCGAGTTTCATTCGGATCGGAAGTGGCTAAAAGAAGAAGGACGGGGCGCGCAGCACATCAATTGGGGTTGGCCGGCCTCGGTTGGGGAGCACGCCCAAGCTCGAACGCCTGAGCGAGCAATTCGTAAGAACGCAAACGCGCGCGATAGCTGCCGGCGACCGTGAGCACAATCAACTCGTCAGCGCCGAACCGGTCTCGCAGTTCAAGCAAGCGCTCGGTTACCGTCTGCGGCGTGCCGATCACGCTACGTGCTTTTTCTCGTTCAATCACAAGCCGCTCGCGTTCATCGTATTGCTGCGCGGCGCCTTGCCCTTGTATCACCGAGGGGATCGGCAGATTCATCCCGTAGGCCATTTGCACGCGCCGCAGATCGACCGCTTTTTCGAGCGCTATTGCCTCTTCCTCGGTATCGGCGCAGATGGCGAATACCGCGGCTGCAAGGTAGGGCTTCGCCTCCTGCCCGGGCGCGAATCGTTCGCGGTAGTCATGGCCCACCGTGTGCCCAAAATGCGCGTTGATGAAATGGGCAAACGCGAAACGCATGCCGAGCTGGGCAGCGAGCCGGCCGCCGAAGTCGCTCGAACCCAGCATCCACAGTTGCGGCCGTGTGGCGACTTGCGGTTGCAGCACGACACCGTACGCTGGGTGGTCCGACGGCAGCGTTCCGTTCATCAGCGCGACGAGATCGGTGACTTGTTCGGCAAAAATTTCGCCCCGATTGTAGACGCCGGCGGCGACGGCCTGCGCCGTGCGCATATCGCCGCCCGGTGCGCGCCCGACGCCAAGATCGATTCGATTCGGAAACAGTGCTTCCAGCATCAGGAATTGCTCGGCCACTTTGAACGCGCTGTAGTAGGGCAGCATGATGCCGCCTGAGCCGATGCGAATGCGCTTCGTCACGCTGCCGAGCCGCGCGAGCATGACTTCGGGGCTGGGGTTCGAGACCGCGAGCAGGCCGTGGTGTTCGGCGCACCAGTAGCGCGTGTAGCCGAGGTCGTCGGCCAATTGGGCCAACTCGATGGTTGCCGCGATGGCGTCGGCTGCGGTGTGGCCGTCGATTACCGGTGTTTGATCGAGAACGGAAAGTAGCGTCATGGCAGCACCGCTTTCGGAAGGGGCGATATCGCGCGAACGCTGCAGATCGCTATACCCGTGTCGCGCATTCGTTCGTCAGGAAATCAGACTCGTGTCGGGCAGCCGCCGAGCGATCTCGCGCACGAGCGTCGCAGCGAGCGCGTCCTTGTCCATGCGCGGCATCCGTGTGAGGCCGTTGTTGTCGAACAGCACTACCTCGTTGTCGTTTCGGCCGAACGTCTGCGGGCCGAGGTTGCCGATCAGCAGCGGAAGCTTTTTTCGCAGACGTTTTTCCTCGCCATGCGTTTCGAGTTCACCGCTTTCGGCCGCGAAGCCGACGCAGTACGGCGGGCTTGGCAGCGCGGCGATGGTCGCGAGAATATCGGGGTTTTCGACAAACGAGAGCGAGGGTGCACCGCGCTCGGCCGTCTTCTTGATCTTCTGGCTGCTTGCTTGATCCACGCGCCAGTCGGCCACGGCGGCCACCGCGATAAAGACATCGCAGTCATTCGCTGATTGGACGACGGCGTCATACATCTGCTGTGCGGTTTCGACGTCTTCGCGAACGACGCCCCAAGGCGTGGGCAATGACACCGGACCTGCGACGAGCCGCACGTCGGCGCCCGCTTGTTGCGCGGCACGCGCCAGTGCAAAGCCCATCTTGCCGCTCGAGCGGTTCGTGATGCCGCGCACCGGGTCGATGGGCTCGAAGGTGGGCCCCGCGGTGATCAGCACACGGCGGCCAGCAAGCACCTTCGGCTGGAAAAACGACGCGATGGCCTCAAACGTGGCATGCGGCTCGAGCATGCGGCCGTCCCCCACTTCGCCGCAGGCTTGCGCGCCCGAATCGGGCCCGAGCACATGCACCCCGTCGGCACGCAATTGCGCGACGTTGCGCTGCGTGGCGGAATTCGACCACATCTGACGGTTCATCGCGGGCACGACGAGCAGTTCGCACTCGCGCGCGAGGCACAGCGTCGAAAGGAGGTCGTCGGCCATTCCGTGAGCGAGCTTGGCGAGAAAATCAGCCGAAGCGGGGGCGATGACGATGGCCTGCGCCTCGCGCGACAGATCGATATGCGCCATGTTGTTGCCGATGCGCGCGTCCCACTGGCTCGTGTAGACCGGGCGCCCGGACAGCGCTTGCATCGTCACCGGCGTGATGAATTGCGTGGCTGCCTCGGTCATCGCGATCTGTACGGTCGCGCCCGCCTTCGTGAGCAGCCGCGTGAGTTCGGCGATCTTGTAACAGGCGATGCCGCCCGTCATGCCCAGCATCAGGTGTTTGCCTGCCAGTGCCGCGGATTGAGCCGGTTCAGCAGGTTCTGCGGGTTTTGCCATTGCCAACGTTGCCTCCGATCCCATCACATGCCCGGGCGGTGCCGCCCGGCCCGCGGCACGACGCTTACCGTGCGCCGCGCACGCGCCGCAATTCGTCCAGTACCAGCAATATTGCACCGATTACGATGGCGCTGTCGGCCAGATTGAAGGCGGGCCAATGCCAGCGGCCGACGTGAAAGTCGAGAAAATCGATCACGTGCCCATAGGCGAGCCGATCGATCACGTTGCCGAGCGCGCCGCCCATGATCAGCGAAAGCGCGGTGCAAAAGAGCCGCTGGCTGCCGTGACGCTTGAGCAGATAAACGATGACGAACGCGGCCGCCACGCCGAGCGCGGTAAACGCCCAACGTTGCCAGCCGTTCGCGGCAGCCAGAAAGCTGAACGCGGCGCCGCGATTGAATACGACGAACAAATTGAAAAACGGCGTCAGCGTGTACGGGGTCGCATAGGCGAACACCTTCATCACCGCGATCTTCGTCAATTGATCGAACAGAATCACGATGAGCGCGATCCCGAGCCATGGCGCGAGCGTCGTGTTTGCGGGGAGCGAGCGCGTTTTGGCCATTATGCGGCGCTCCTGGTTTCGCCATCGCCGAAGAGATTGGAGAAGCACCGGCCGCACAACGTGGGATGCTCGGCGTGTGCGCCCACATCGGCACGGTAATGCCAGCAGCGCTCGCATTTCAGGTACTTCGATGCGTCGACCTCAACGCTTTCGTCGGACTCGGCCTCGACCTGCGTCACCGTTGCCGCCGAGGTAATGAACACGAACTTGAGGTCTTCGCCGAGGCTGGCCAGTGCATCATAGGCGGCGCCGCTTGCGCGCAGCGTTACTTCAGCTTGTAACGACGAGCCGATCCGATTGGCGGCGCGCGCATCTTCGAGCGCCTTCGTCACGTTGCTGCGCACAGCGCGCAACAGTGTCCATTTGCCAAGCAGCGCCTCGCTGTCCGGCACATCCGGATATGTATAGTACGTCTCAGTGAAAATCGTATCGCGTTCAGGCTGGAACACGTGCCAGGCTTCCTCGGCCGTGAACGACAGGAACGGGGCCATCACGCGCAGCAAACCCTGCGCGATGTGGTAAAGCGCGGTTTGTGCCGAACGGCGCGCGCGCGAATCGGCCGCGCTCGTGTAAAGGCGGTCTTTCAGCACGTCGAGATAAAAGCCGCCGAGGTCTTCCGAGCAGTACGTCATCAGCTTGGCCACGACCGGATGAAACTCGTATGTCTCGTAATGGGCGAGGATGTCGCGCTGCAGATTGGCCGACAATGCCACGGCATAGCGATCGATCTCGAGCCATTCGTCGACTGGGCGGGCGTCACGCGCAAAGTCGAAGTCGGACAGGTTCGCGAGTAAAAAGCGCAACGTGTTGCGAATGCGACGATAGCTTTCCGTCACACGCTTGAGAATTTCCTCGGAGATCGCAAGTTCGCCCGAGTAGTCGGTCGAGGCGATCCACAGCCGAATGATTTCGGCACCGAGCCGGTTCGCGACATCATGCGGGTCAATGCCGTTGCCGAGCGACTTGCTCATCTTGCGGCCTTCGCCGTCGACGGTAAAGCCATGCGTGAGCAGCGCACGGTACGGCGCGCGGCCATCGAGCATCGCGCCCGTCAGCAGCGACGAATGGAACCAGCCGCGGTGCTGGTCGGAGCCTTCGAGGTAAAGGTCGGCGGGAAACGCCGAGACATCCTTGTGCGAGCCGCGCAGCACGTGCCAGTGCGTCGTGCCTGAATCGAACCAAACGTCGAGCGTATCGCGGTTCTTTTCGTAGAGATTGGCGTCGTCGCCGAGCAACTCGCTTGCATCGAGCGCTTGCCATGCTTCGATACCGCCAAGCTCCACGCGCTTGGCCACTTCTTCGATCAATTCCAGCGTGCGCGGATGCAGTTCGCCCGTTTCCTTGTGAACGAAAAATGCCATCGGCACGCCCCATTGCCGTTGACGCGACAACGTCCAGTCCGGCCGGTTCGCAATCATGCTGTAAAGCCGCTGCTTGCCCCACGACGGATAAAACGCGGTGGCCTCGACACCGGCGAGCGCCGTTTCGCGCAATGTGGCGCCGCCGCTTTTCGGTGTGACGTCCATGCCGGCGAACCATTGCGAGGTGGCGCGGAAGATGACCGGCGTCTTGTGGCGCCAGCAATGCATATAGCTGTGCGGGTACTTTTCCGTATGCAACAGCGTGCCAGCGGCGTCGAGCGCCTCGTCGACCTTCGCGTTGGCGGCCCAGATCGAGAGCCCGCCGAACAGCGGCAACGATTCGATATAGCGGCCATCGCCCATGACGGGGTTCAGGATGTCGGAGTCGGCTAGCCCGTGGGCCTTGCAGGACTGGAAATCCTCCACGCCGTATGCGGGCGACGAGTGAACGATGCCGGTGCCGGTATCGGTTGTCACGTAGTCGCCCAGGTAGATGGGGGAGGTGCGCTTGTAGCCCGGATGCGCCGAGGCGAGCGGATGATGAAAGCGCAGATCCGCGAGCGCCGCGCCCGGCGCTGTTGCAACGACTTCGCCTGTGAGTTCGAATTGCGTGAGGCAGGCCTCGACACGCTCCTGCGCCAGGATCAAATGACCGCGCGGCGTGCGCACCAGCGCGTAGACCACCTCGGGATGCACGTTGAGCGCCTGGTTCGCCGGAATGGTCCACGGCGTGGTTGTCCAGATCACGACGCCGCCTTCATCGTGCGCCGGCAGTTTGACGCCGAACGCCTGCGCGACTTTGCCTTCTTCCGCGAAGCGAAACAGCACGCTGATGGACGGGTCCACGCGATCCTTGTACTCGACCTCGGCTTCGGCCAGCGCCGAGCCGCAGTCGAAACACCAGTTCACGGGCTTGAGGCCGCGGAACACGTAACCCTTTTCGAGAATCTTGCCGAGCGCCCGGATTTCGGCGGCCTCGTTCGAGAAATTCATCGTTTTGTAGGGGTTGTCCCAATCGCCCAGCACGCCGAGCCGTTTAAAGCCCGCCTTTTGCTTTTCGATTTGCCCGGTGGCATAGGCGCGTGCTTTGCGCTGCACCTCGGCGGCCGGCAGCGATTTGCCGAACTGCTTTTCGATCTGGATTTCGATCGGCATGCCATGGCAATCCCAGCCCGGTACGTAGGCGGCATCGAAGCGCGCCATGTTGCGCGACTTGACGATGATGTCCTTCAGAATCTTGTTGACCGCGTGGCCCAGATGGATGTCGCCGTTCGCGTACGGCGGGCCGTCGTGCAGCACGAAGCGCGGCTGGCCGGCGCGGGCGGCGCGGATTTTATCGTAGACCCGCGTGTCCTCCCACTCCTTCACGCGCAACGGCTCGCGCTTGGGCAGGTCTGCGCGCATCGGAAACGGCGTGTCCAGCAAATTGACCGGATATTTGGCCTGGGACTTCGAATCGGCTTTCTTGTCGCTCATGGTGAAATCGCTGAAAACGGTGGGCGCCGCCGGCGGCAGCGCCCTTCATGGTGTCGGATGAACGTGCGGCATGACGCTGCCGCGCATCCTGCCTGGTGGCAGGGCGCTCGGTGCTGGCTGTCTAACGAATTCGATCGGTGGCCGATGTGGAAAACCCCGTTGCGCTGCTTCCTGGCGCGCCGGGGGCCGCCAGACGCACACCACCCGCCGCATCGAAGTAGGCGCGCGCATGGGCCACGTCGCGACCGATCGCCGCCGTCAGCGTTTCGAGATCGGCGAATTTTTCCTCGTCGCGCAGCTTCTTCAAAAATTCGACGCGCACGAGTTTGCCATACGCGTCGCCGTGCCAGTCGAGCAAATGCACTTCGAGCAGCACGCGGCCGGAGTCGTCGACGGTTGGTCGCAGCCCCAGGCTCGCGACGCCGGGCAGCGGGTCAGCTTCGACGCCATGTACGCGAACGATGAAAATACCGGCCAGCGCGGGACGCTTGTGCGAAATGGGCAGGTTCAGCGTCGGGAAGCCGAGGTCGCGCCCGAGCTCGAGCCCGTGCACCACATGCCCGCTGATCAGATAGTCGCGCCCGAGCGCGACGCGCGCGGCGTCGAGGTCGCCCGCGATGAGTGCGGCGCGCACGGCCGAGCTCGAGATGCGGGCGCCGGTGGGGTCGGCCACGGTTGCCATCTGCTCGACCTCGAAGCCATGGCGTTCGCCGGCGGCGGCGAGCGACGCGAAATCGCCCGCTCGTTTCGCACCGTAGCGGAAGTCGTCGCCGATCAACACCCAGCGCGCGTGCAAGCCGCCGACGATGATGCGTTCGACGAAGGTATCGGGCGATTGGCTGGCGAACGTGCGGTTGAAATGCTCGACGACGATACGATCGACTCCGTTCATCCTGAGCGCCTCGAGCTTGTCGCGCAGCATGGCGATGCGCGGCGGCGCGCCGGCCGGATCAAAAAATTCACGCGGATGCGGCTCGAAAGTCATCACGCAAAGCGGTAACCCGCGTGCGTGCGCGGCTTGCCGCGCGCGCGCAAGCAGCGCCTGGTGGCCGCGGTGGACACCATCGAAGTTGCCGATCGTCAGCGCGCAAGGCGCGCGGCTTTCGGCGTTGGGAAGACCGCGGAAGACTCTCACGATAACCGTCGGGTAGGCGGCGCGAAGGCCGAAAGGTCGAAGCGACGGCCTGACGGACGCCGCAAAGCAGGAGATTATAAACGTTCGCGCGGATGACGGCGGCTCGAAGGCCGGGCCTGAACGAAGCGTGGAGCCCCGGATGATAAAATCGCCGGATGAAAAACATCGTAATTTTGATTTCCGGGCGGGGCAGCAACATGGAAGCGATCGTCCGTGCCTGCTCGCATGAGGCTTGGCCCGCCCGTATCGCGGCCGTTATCGCGAATCGGCCCGACGCGGCGGGCCTTGCATTCGCGGCGCAAGCAGGTATCGCGACGGCCGTCGTCGATTACCTCGATTTTCCCGAGCGCGACGCGTTCGATGCCGCACTGGCCGAGCAGCTTGACCACTTCGCCCCCGATCTGATCGTGCTCGCCGGCTTCATGCGCGTGCTGACCACGGGGTTTGTCGAGCGCTACGCCGGCCGCATGCTGAATGTGCATCCGTCGCTCTTGCCGAGCTTTCCAGGGTTGAAGACGCATCAGCGGGCGCTTGACGCGGGTGTGACGCTGCACGGCGCCACCGTGCATTTCGTGACGCCGCAGCTCGATCACGGGCCCATCGTCGTGCAGGCCGCCGTGCCGGTCATGCAGGGCGACGATGCCGCGCGGCTTGCGTCGCGCATACTGGCGTGCGAGCACATCATTTATCCGCGAGCGGTGCGCTGGTTCGTCGAGGGGCGGCTTGCAATTGAAGGCATGCGCGTCATGGTGACGCCGCCGGAGCCGCAGTGGCTCTTCACTGAATAACCCGGGGCCACAATGAAAACCAACAACACGAAAAATACTAAAAACGCCAAGAGCACGAACCACACGAACACCGCCAAAAGCGCCAAGCACGCGAAAAGCAGCCATTCGAAGCAAGCCAAGCCGCAATCGCCGTTACGGCCGTCATCCCGGCGCCCGCCTGGGGCACCGCCGCGTTCGCGTGAGTCTGGCAGCGTGCACGGCTTTTTGATTGGCCAAACCGAGACGCTGATTGCCGAGGTTCTCAAGTTCACCGGCCCGGCCGACGCCACGACGAGCCGCTTTTTTCGTGCCCATCCGAAGCTTGGTCATAACGAGCGCGGGGTCATTGCCGAGGCGGTGTTCGCGGTGCTGCGGCGCCGGATGGAGTTTGCGCATTTGGCCGAAAGCGGCACAGGCGGGCCGGCGCGGCGTCTTGCGCTGCTGGGCTTGATGCAAACGGTCGGCCGTTCCGCGCTGCGGCCGTTTCTTTCCGACGACGAAAACGCTTGGCTCGAGCACGTATCGAAGATCGATCCCACGAGTCTGCCGTTGCGGGTCCGCACAAATCTGCCAGACTGGATCGTCGAAGCGCTCGCGAAACGGTTTTCGGGCGAAG
This sequence comes from Trinickia sp. LjRoot230, assembly GCF_964253315.1. NCBI lineage: Bacteria > Pseudomonadati > Pseudomonadota > Betaproteobacteria > Burkholderiales > Burkholderiaceae > Trinickia > Trinickia sp. LjRoot230. The sequence continues at coordinate 3,458,092 of NZ_CAXUQX020000001.1, read as the reverse complement.
AGCTGACACAGCTCGCTGCGGCACTGAATTACCCGGCGCCGCTCGATTTGCGCGTGAATCCGCTCAAAGCGAGCCGCGAGCAAGTGCTGGCGGCGCTTGCAGAAGCTGGCGTCGAGGCCGGTGAGACACCGTTCGCGCCACTCGGCGTAAGGGTGGCGGGCAAGCCCGCGCTGACGAAACTCGCCGTATTCGAGGACGGCTGGGTGGAAGTGCAGGACGAGGGTAGCCAGTTGCTGTGCTCGCTGGTCGCCCCCCGGCGCGGCGAGATGATCGTCGATTTTTGCGCGGGCGCGGGTGGCAAGACGCTCGCCCTGGGCGCGGCGATGCGCTCGACAGGCCGGCTCTATGCGCTCGACGTCTCCGATCGGCGCCTGTCCAAGCTCAAGCCGCGCTTGGCGCGCAGCGGATTGTCGAACGTGCACCCCGTGTTGATTGACAGCGAGCACGATGCGAAGATCAAGCGCCTGGCCGGCAAGATCGACCGCGTGCTCGTCGACGCGCCGTGCAGCGGCCTTGGAACGCTGCGGCGCAACCCCGATCTGAAGTGGCGGCAAAGCGCCGCTTCGGTCGGCGAGCTCGCACCGAAACAAGCGTCGATTCTGGCGAGCGCGGCGCGTCTCGTGAAGCAGGGCGGCCGGCTCGTCTACGCAACCTGCAGTTTGCTCGAGGCGGAAAACGAGGCGATCGTCGTGCAGTTTTTGGCGGAGCACCCGAACTTCGTGCTCGTGCCCGCCGGCACCGTGCTCGCCGAGCAGCGCATCGACATCGAGATGGGTGACTATTTCGCGCTGTGGCCGCATCGTCACGCAACGGACGGCTTTTTCGCCGCCGTGCTCGAGCGCACGAACTAAAGCTAAGGCGCCCGGCCGCCGCTTGTGGGAGGGAGTCCATTGAGATGACACAAAGTCACATTCTTTCGCGTATGCTCGCGGGCCTCGTTCGCGATTTCGGTCAACCTGTGATGATCTGGCAGGCGCTCGCGCTGGTCGGCGCGCTGCTCGTGGCCTGGCTCTTCGCGCGCCTCGTACGCCGTCTGCTCGACAAGCGTCGAAGTGCTCGCCATGAAGCCGCGCGCTTCGGTGCGGAGAGTCTGCACAAGGCGCTGTTTCCGCTGCTGGGCGGCGGCTTGGTGTGGGCTGAGCAGGCGGTCCTCGCCGATTACATGTCGACTTCGCTGCTCGACCTCGCACTCGTGCCGCTCTTCGGCATCGCCCTCATCTATATCGTCTTCTTCATCGCCCGGCGCGTTTTCAATCGCAATGGGCAGGCGCATGCGTGGCTTTCCATCGCCGAAAAAATGGTGAGCGTGGCGGTATGGGTCGGCATGGTGCTCACGGTGCTCGGCATCCATGACGACGTGCTCCACTGGATGGCCTCTGTGCGCTTTCGCGTGGCCAACGAGCGGATGTCGCTCTTGTCGCTGTCCACCGGCATTTTGTGGGTCTGCGCGACGCTGATCGTAGCCATGTGGCTCGGCTCGGTGTTGGAAGATCGCATCATGCGGGCACGCTCGATCGACGCGAATCTCAAGGTCGTGCTGGCACGCACGGGCCGAGCGATGCTGGTGCTGGTGTCGGTGCTCGCGAGCTTCTCGATGGTCGGCATCGACATTACCGTGCTCGGCGTATTCGGCGGCGCGCTCGGTGTCGGTCTCGGTATCGGCTTGCAGAAAATCGCGAGCAACTACGTCTCCGGGTTCATCATCTTGATCGACCGCTCGCTGCGGATCGGCGACACCATCAATGTGGGCGGGCTCCAGGGTATCGTGACGCAAATCAGCACGCGCTACACGACCGTGCGCGGCCTCGACGGTATCGAGACGCTGGTTCCGAACGAGAAGCTGATCACCGACGTCGTGCAGAACCATTCGTCGTTTCTGACGCGCGGCTACGCGAAGGCGGCGGTGCAAGTGGCCTACGATTCCGATATCGAAAAGGCGATGGCGTTGTTGGCCGAGGCGGCGCGCGGCGTCGAGCGCGTGCTCGAGGAACCGGCGCCCACGCCGTATTTCGTCTCGTTCGGCGCCGACGGCATCAATCTGGAGCTCGGTTATTGGGTCGAGGACGCGGCAAAGGGCACGGCCGGCGTGCGCTCGACGGTGAACCGCAACATCTGGCGTCTCTTTTCCGAGCATGGCGTGGCGATCCCCTATCCGACGCGCGATGTGCGCATCGTCGGCGCCTTGCCTGTCGCCGCGGCCACAGCTGCAACGGCCACCACAGCCGCAGCGGTGCCTGCAGCGGCGAACGAGGGCGTTGCGGCGTCACCGCCTGCGCAGGTCGTCGAACTGGGCACGGATCTCGCACACGACGCTTCGTGAGCGCGCCCGCACGGGTGCGGCGAAACGCCGCGTGACGCGCGCATTACCCGCGCACGCGCCCACGGTGGGGCGCGGAATGCGGGCCAGTACATGTTGCGATGCAAGATTCTTCATTTGTTACAACGACTTGCAGCAGTTGCAGTACAATGCGTTCCAGTCTTAAAGCGTTGCTTTCGTTTTTCTGACGACTGTCGTTCGGCGAACGTCGTCGCTCCACAGGTAAAGGCCTTGTTGAACTCCCTGCTTGATTTTCTTGCGCACGGTTTGCTGCGTTTCTCCTGGTGGCAAATCGTGCTCGTCACGCTTGCCATGACGCACGTGACAATCATCGGCGTCACTGTGTATCTGCACCGCTGCCAAGCGCACCGCGCGCTTGATTTGCATCCGGTGGCGAGCCATTTCTTCCGGCTCTGGCTATGGACGACCACCGGCATGCTGACTGGCCAGTGGGCGGCGATCCACCGTAAGCACCATGCGAAATGCGAGACCGAGGAAGATCCCCACAGCCCGCAAACGCGCGGTATCTGGAAGGTGCTTTTGGAAGGGGCCGAACTCTACCGAGCCGAGGCGAAAAATGAAGAGACGATGCGTCGCTTCGGGCACGGCACGCCCAACGACTGGCTCGAGCGCAACGTCTATACGCGTTACCCCATTCTCGGCGTGAGCCTGATGATGGTGATCGATGTCGCGCTCTTCGGCATCGTGGGGCTCTCCGTGTGGGCCGTGCAGATGATCTGGATCCCGTTCTGGGCAGCCGGCGTCGTCAACGGGCTCGCGCATTTCTGGGGCTATCGCAACTTCAACTCGTCCGACGCGAGTACCAACATTTTCCCGTGGGGCATCTTGATCGGCGGTGAAGAGCTCCATAACAACCATCACACCTACGCCACCTCGGCGAAGCTGTCGAACAAGTGGTTCGAGTTCGATATCGGCTGGCTCTATATCAGGCTGATGTCGGCTTGCGGCTTGGCCAAGGTCAAGAAAGTCGCGCCCACGCCGCGTCTGGCCGCACGCAAGCTAGTGCTCGATCAAGACACGCTGCAGGCGGTGCTCTCGAATCGCTACGAGGTCATGGCGCGGTATGGCAAGACGGTCAAGCGCGCCTATCGCCAGGAACTCGCGCGGCTCAAGGAAATCGGCGCACGCGAGAAATACATGCTGATGCGCGGCGCGCGCACGTGGTTCTACAAGGACAAGGACGGGCTTGACGAGCCGCAGCGGCGCCAGCTTCCTGAAATCTTCGCGAACAGCCAGACGTTGCGTACGTTTATCGAATTGCGCGACGACTTGACGGCCATCTGGGATCGCTCCAACGCGTCGCGCGAGCAATTGCTCGTCCAATTGCAGGACTGGTGTCATCGCGCCGAGCAAAGCGGCATCAAGGCTCTGCAGGAGTTCGCGCTGCGCCTGCGCCGCTACGCCTGAACGCGAATTCCGTTAAAATTTTGAGACGTCACTTGGCACCCCGCACTGGCGGGGTGTTGTTTTTTGGGGCGTCGTCAGTAGCACTACGTGCCTCGGCGCTTCTTTGAGGAGAACATGATGGCGTCGACGATGAAGACCGTCGAATTCGATAAACCGCTCATTTCGAGCGCAGCCGGCGCCGTTTGCGGTGTCGGGCAGGCGTGGGCGAAGGTTCCGTCGGTAGCGTCGCCGCAGGAGCGCGCCGCGCTCAAGGCGCGTATTCGCGAGTTGCTCGTGCGAGAGAAGGCTGTGCTCGTCGCGCATTACTACGTCGATGCCGAGCTCCAGGAGTTGGCGGATGAGACCGGCGGTTGCGTGGCCGATTCGCTCGAAATGGCGCGTTTCGGCCGCGACCACGAAGCGCGTACGCTCGTGGTGGCCGGCGTGCGTTTCATGGGCGAGACGGCCAAGATTTTGAGCCCGGACAAACGCATCCTGATGCCCGATCTCGACGCGACGTGCTCACTTGATCTCGGCTGTCCCGCTGACGAATTTTCAGCTTTTTGCGACGCACACCCCGAGCGCACCGTCGTTGTTTACGCGAACACGAGCGCCGCTGTGAAGGCGCGCGCCGATTGGATGGTGACGTCGTCGATCGGGCTCGAGATCGTGGCGCACTTACACGCGCGTGGCGAAAAAATTCTTTGGGCGCCTGATCGGCATCTCGGCGGCTACATACAGAAGCTCACCGGCGCCGACATGCTGCTGTGGCAGGGCTCATGTTTGGTTCACGACGAATTCAAAGGCATCGAGCTCGACCTGCTGCGCGCCGAGTACCCCGATGCCAAGGTGCTCGTCCACCCGGAATCGCCCGAGAGCGTGGTGGCGCAGGCCGATGTCGTCGGCTCGACGACGCAGCTGATCGACGCCGCGCGGAACCTGCCGGCAACGCACTTCATCGTGGCCACGGATCTCGGCATTCTTCACAAGATGCGTCTTGCCGCGCCCGGCAAAACCTTTATCGAGGCGCCGACAGCCGGCAACAGTGCCACCTGTAAAAGCTGCGCGCATTGCCCCTGGATGGCGATGAATGGGCTGGCGAATCTGGCCGACGTGCTAGAGCGTGGCCATAACGAAATCTTCGTCGAGCCTGCGATTGGCGCACGGGCGCGTGTGCCGATCGACCGAATGCTGGCTTTTGCCGCCGAGCGCAAGCAGCGCGTGCAAGCGAGCGGCGACCTCGCGCGCGATACGACGCTTTTCGCCAACGTGGGCGCGGCGTAACAGCGAGGAATAGCTAGGAATGCGAGAGATGGAGCAGCAGGAAAACGCCCATTCGGGCGACGAGGCGGTGTCTGCGCTTTACGCCGCGATTCGGAGCGAATACGGCACCGCGTTCGATGCCGCGCTTGCGCGCAATGTCGCCGACGCGTTGGACGAAGACGTCGGCACCGGTGATCTGACCGGGCGGCTCGTGCCGGCCGGCGCGCTGCGCGACGCTCGTATCGTGGTGCGCGAAGAGGCGATTCTTTGCGGCGTGCCATGGTTCGAGGCGGTCATGCGCCAGGTCGAGCCGTCGATCGAAACTCGCTGGTGTTATCGGGAAGGTGAGCCCATGGCGGCCGACTCGATCGTCTGCACATTGCGGGGGCCGGCGCGCGCGCTGCTGACCGCCGAGCGCAATGCGCTCAACTTCTTGCAGTTGCTCTCCGGGGTGGCGACGGCGACGCGCCGTTACGTCGATGTGGTCGCCGGCACGCGCGCTAAAATTCTCGATACACGCAAGACGCTGCCGGGCTTGCGGCTCGCGCAGAAATACGCGGTCCGCGTGGGGGGCGGCGCGAATCAGCGGCTGGCCCTTTATGACGGCATTCTGATCAAGGAAAACCACATCGCGGCGGCGGGCAGTGTCAGCGCCGCGCTCGAGGCCGCATATGCGCTCGATGCCGGTGTTTCCGTCCAGATCGAGGTCGAGTCGATCGAGCAACTCGAGTCTTCGCTCGCGCACGGCGCTCAGTCGATCCTGCTCGACAACTTTTCGTTGGGTGCGATGCGCGATGCCGTCAAGCTGACGGCGGGGCGCGCGATGCTCGAAGTGTCGGGCGGCGTCAGTCTCGATACGGTGCGGGCAATCGCCGAGACCGGTGTAGATCGCATTTCGATCGGCGCGCTGACAAAGGACGTCTGCGCGACCGATTATTCGATGCGAATCGTGTAGAGAACGCGGACGCACGCGGCGCATCGCGCGTCGCGCCGAATATCAAGCGTTATTGCGGATGTGCTCGGGGGCAAGAACGGTCGGCAGAGCCTTGGGCAGCGTGGCCGGCCAGTCGCGCGAGAAGTGCAGGCCCCGGCTTTCGCGCCGCGAGCGCGCACTTTCGACGATCAGCGATGCAACGTCGACGAGATTGCGCAGTTCGAGCAAGTCGCGGCTGACTTTGAAATTTGCGTAGTACTCCTGAATTTCGTCGCGCAGCAGCGCGATGCGATGCCTCGCGCGGGCGAGCCGCTTGTCGGTGCGCACGATGCCGACATAGTTCCACATCAGCCTGCGCAATTCGTCCCAGTTGTGGGCAACAACGACTTCCTCGTCTGGATCGGACACGCGGCTTTCATCCCAATCGGGCAGCGGCGCGTCAGCGGCGGCATTGAAACCTTCACTCTCCATCGCCGTGGAGGCGGCGCTGCCGATGACGAGACACTCCAGCAGCGAATTGCTGGCCAGCCGGTTTGCGCCGTGCAGCCCGGTGCAAGCGGTTTCCCCGACAGCGTAGAGGCCGGCGAGGTCGGTGCGCCCGGCGAGATCGGTCACGATCCCCCCGCAGGTATAGTGGGCTGCTGGCACCACGGGGATCGGATCCTTCGTAATGTCGATGCCGAATTCGAGGCACCGTGCGAGGATTGTCGGAAAGTGTTCGCGCAAAAAGGCGGCGGGCTGGTGGCTGATGTCCAGGTAGACGCAGTCGATCCCGCGTTTCTTGATCTCGAAGTCGATGGCGCGGGCCACGATGTCACGCGGCGCGAGTTCCGCGCGTTCGTCATGAGCCGGCATGAACCGCGTGCCATCGGGCAGCAGCAGGCGTCCGCCTTCGCCGCGGACGGCTTCCGTAATTAGGAACGATTTCGCGTACGGATGGAAGAGGCAGGTCGGGTGGAACTGGATGAACTCCATGTTGGCCACGCGGCAGCCCGCGCGCCATGCCATCGCGATACCGTCGCCGGTCGCGGTGTCTGGATTCGTCGTATAGAGATAAACCTTGCCCGCACCGCCCGTTGCGAGGACTGTATGCGAGGCCTGTAGCGTGACGGTGCGCCCGCTTTCGGGATCGAGCGCATAAAGCCCGTGGCAGCGGCGGCCAGGCAGGCCGAGCCGATCGGACGTAATAAGATCGATCGCGCAGTGTTCTTCGAACAGCGTGATGTTCGGATGCTGGCGCACGCGCTCGGAAAGCGTCGCTACAACGGCATGGCCCGTTGCGTCGGCCGCATGGATGATACGGCGATGGCTGTGGCCACCCTCGCGTGTCAGATGAAATCCGAGCTCCGCCGCGTCGTCGCGCGTGAAGGGTACGCCTTGCGCGATCAGCCATTCGATCGCGCCGCGACCATGTTCGACGATGAAGCGTGTCGCTGCTTCGTCGCACAAACCGCCGCCGGCGACGAGCGTGTCGCGTACGTGGTTGTCGATGCTATCGGCCGAATCCAGTACTGCTGCGATGCCGCCTTGCGCCCAATCGCTCGCACCTTCCGTCATCGAGCGCTTGGCCACCACCGCAACACGCCGTGTTTCAGCGAGATTCAGTGCCACCGTCAACCCCGCGAGCCCACTGCCCACGATCACGACGTCGAAATTCATCAGTCCGTTCCTTTCTCTTTTGGTCTCAGAGCCGGCCTCCCGTCGATGCATCTCGGCGACGCCAAGCAAAGAAGCATACCGCGATGAGCCAGACGTTGGGAAGGACAGGGCCAACGGCGGTGCACGGCGAGCATCGAAAATGCGCAGACGAAAAAAAACCCCGCTACAGGCGGGGTTTTTCATCTTGTCATCTTGTCTTCCGGCTCACACGGGAAAACCGATCACTTGATCTTGGTTTCTTTGTACGCCACATGCTTGCGGACGACGGGATCGAACTTCATGATCTCCATCTTTTCCGGCATGTTGCGTTTGTTCTTCGTCGTGGTGTAGAAGTGACCCGTGCCTGCGGTCGATTCCAGCTTGATCTTGTCGCGTGCGCCTTTGGCCATGATTTACTCCTTAGGCTTCACCGCGTGCGCGCACGCCGGCGAGCACGGAGTCAATGCCGTTCTTGTCAATCAGGCGCAGACCGGCGTTCGACACGCGCAGACGCACCCAACGGTTTTCGCTTTCCACCCAGAAACGGCGGTTTTGCAGATTCGGCAAAAAGCGCCGCTTCGTCTTGTTGTTTGCGTGGGAAACGTTGTTGCCGCTCATCGGCGCTTTCCCAGTTACTTGGCATACGCGTGCCATATGAGAGCACTCCTAAAACGCTAAATTCGGGTTCAAGCCTGGGTGAGCTTGGGTCCTGCTGGGTTGGAAGCCAGCTGTAATGCGTGGACCGAGGCCAATCGGTGCCCAGACGTCGGAACGGGTTGGAAACAGGCAGACGGCGATTCTAGCAGAAAAAGTACAGCAAAATCAAAACGTATTTGCATTTCGTCGTTCGCCGCGCGCGAGCGCTCACAGCCAGCCCGCTTGGGCGAATGAAAATACCGTGCTGCGGCCCACGACGAGATGGTCCATCAGCTTCACATCGACGAGCGCCAGCGCCTCGCGCAACACGCGCGTGAGCTGGCGGTCGCTCGCGCTTGGTTGGGCCACGCCCGACGGGTGGTTGTGAGCGACGACGAGCGCCGCCGCATTCACCGCAAGCGCGCGCCTGACGATCTCGCGCGGGTAGACGGCCATTCGCGTGAGCGAGCCGCGCGCACTTTCCTCGCTGTCGATCAGACGATGGCGGGCGTCGAGAAACAGGCACACGAATACCTCGTACGGGCGCTGGCCGATCAGCAGGCGGACGTAGTCTTCCACGGCGGCGCTCGAATCAATGAGCGGCGTCTCGCGCGCTTTTTCCAGCAGCGCGCGGCGTGCCATCTCGATGACTGCGAGCAGCACGGCCGTTTTGGCCGGACCGATGCCCCGCAGCCCTTTGAAATCGGCTGGATCCGCCTCGAGCATCGCACGCAGCGAGCCGAAGCGCCCGAGCAGCGTGCGCGCAAGCGCAAACACATTGTGGCCGGGCAGACCGCAGCCCAGAAAAATGGCGATCAACTCCGTATCCGAGAGCGCCGCCGCACCCGCGTCGAAAAGCCGTTCTCGCGGCATGTCGCGCGCCGGCCACTTGCTCGGTTCTCGATTGTCGTGATTGAGGGCCGCATTGACGTGACCTGAACTATCGGGCATTGGCGCGCTCCCACGTTCGCGTCAGTGCAGCGGTTCGCGATCGCGCCGGCGTCGCGCGGCGCCGGCGCATATGCCGTGTGCCGCGAGGTGACTTACAATAGAGACTTTGCGCCGGGGCCGGTTGCCCGTCTTCCGTGTTCCGCGCGCGGTGCGCGCCTTGTGCGCCGCCGACCGAACGAGTAATTCCAATGAGCATCATCGATCTTTCCGAAGTGAAACCCGATTCCCACGTCACGCTCCACTACCGGCTCTCACTGGCCGATGGCGCGGACATCGTCAATACATTTGGCGACAAGCCCGCTACGCTGCTCGTTGGGGCAGGACAGATAGCGCCGCCGCTGGAAGATATTCTCGTGGGACTGAGGGCGGGGCACCATTCGACCTTCCGGCTAGGTGCCGGCGAGGCTTTCGGCGAGCGCAATCCCGACCTGGTGCAACGTGTCTCACTTGCGACGCTGCGCGACAACGGTATGGTGGACGACGATTTCACCCCCGGTGAGGTCATCGAGTTCAACGCGCCCGACGGTGGCCGCTATGCCGGCGTGCTAAAGGAGATCGGCACGACGTCGGCGCTGTTCGACTTCAATCATCCGCTCGCGGGCCAGGCGCTCGCGTTCGAAGTGGAAATCATCGGGATTCTCTGAGATATGAGCTTCACGGATACCTCTTTCGCTGCCGCCGACGCGGAGATCCTGCTCGCCCAGCCGCGCGGTTTTTGCGCGGGTGTGGATCGCGCGATCGAAATCGTCGAGCGCGCGATCAAACTCTTCGGCGCGCCGATCTACGTGCGCCACGAAATCGTCCATAACGCTTACGTCGTCGAAGACCTGCGCAAAAAGGGCGCGGTGTTCGTCGAACTGTTGGACGAAGTGCCGTCGGGCAGCACCGTCATTTTCAGTGCACATGGTGTGTCGAAAGCCGTGCGCGAAGAGGCCGATGCGCGCGGCCTGCGTATTTATGACGCCACTTGCCCGCTCGTCACGAAAGTGCATTTCGAGGTGGCCAAGATGCGCCAGGAAGGGCTCGATATCATCATGATCGGCCACAAGGGGCATCCCGAAGTCGAAGGCACGATGGGGCAGTGCGCCAAGGGCATGTATCTGGTCGAAAGCGTAGAGGACGTCAATGCCCTCGAGCTGCCCGACCCGCAACACATTGCCTTCGTGACGCAGACCACTCTTTCGGTCGACGATGCTTCCGAGATCATTGCCGCGTTGAAGGCGCGCTTTCCCGACATCCGGGAACCGAAGAAGCAGGATATTTGCTACGCGACACAAAACCGGCAGGATGCCGTCAAGTTCATGGCGCCGCAATGCGATGTGGTGATTGTCGTTGGCAGCCCTAACAGTTCCAATTCCAACCGCTTGCGAGAAGTGGCCGAAAAGCGCGGGGTGCCGGCCTATATGGTCGACTCGCCGGATCAAATCGATCCGGCGTGGGTGGACGGCAAGCGGCGCATTGGCGTGACGGCGGGCGCATCGGCGCCCGAAGTGCTCGCACAAGCGGTCATCTCCCGTCTGCGCGAGCTCGGCGTTGGCAACGTGCGGGCACTCGACGGCATCGAGGAAAGCATCGCCTTTCCGCTGCCGCGCGGCCTGACGTTGCCGGGGTGATCTGACGTTCGAGCGTCGATACTTCGGTTTTTCGAATAAAAAAGCGCGCCCGGGGGCGCGCTTTTTTATTCATTATGCGAACCTCGCCGCCGGCGGTTGCTCCCGAAGCCAAGCTGGAGGTCGCAACCGGGTTGCAATCGACGCCAATTAGTTACCTCAAAAAAAGGTTGCAATGCAGGAAAACCCTGGCGCTGGCCTTTATTGGCCGCTAGCCAATTGGAGTTACAATGCGCGCGTCCTGAAAGGTTCAGCGGCCTTCGGACAGCCGTTTTTTCAGTAGGGCAGGAGATCGAATTAATGCATGTCCCGTTTGCATGCGCCGCGTTCAGTAAGGCGACCGACGGCGTAGCGAGCACCCGCGTGGCGGCGATGACGGCCGATGCGCAGATGGGCGGCGCGGCATTCGTGGCAACCGGGTACGCCGACCAAGGTGCGCGTGATTGTGCGCATATTGATGAGGACTGCGAAACATTTGCTCCGCTCGTCGTCGGTCGGTTTCGGCAGGGCGCGAGCCACGCCGGCGCGGCGGACATTTCGTCGAATACGTGGTCTGCGGCACAGGCGGCGCATGAAACCAGAGCAACAATCTCGGCAGATGCCAGGATGCATGCCGGCAGGACGATGGGGGCAGGCGTAGCGCAGTTTGGCAACGACGCCTCTGATATGTCAGCGCGGCATGTTGCGCCGGCAGAGCCAGACGCAGTGAACATGTGGTGACGAGCAGTAATCCGACGGCACCGGATACCCGACGGTGCCGTTTTTGCATCCGCTTTATCGGGCCGTCCGCCGAATCACGGCTTCGGCGTTTATGAGGCGGCTAACCCTTACCGGTTTTTTTTATCAGTACCCGCAGTGCCGTTGCGATTTTTGTCGACCCTCCGCATTACGGCGGGCGCGAGGCGGAAATCCAGTCGCACGGGCTAAGGAGCTTTAAATGGATATCTTCATCCAGCAGATCCTCAACGGTCTGGTGCTGGGCAGTGTATATGCCATCATCGCGCTGGGCTACACAATGGTTTACGGCATCTTGGGCATCATCAACTTCGCTCACGGCGATGTACTGATGATCGGCGCGATGGTTGCGCTGTCGTCCATCTCCGTGCTGCATAACCATTTTCCCGGACTCGGCAACGTGCCGACGCTGATGATCGGTCTCGCGATTGCAGCCGTGGTGTGCGCAATCGTCGGCTATACGATTGAGCGTGTGGCCTATCGGCCGCTGCGTCGGGCGCCACGCTTAGCGCCGCTCATCACAGCGATCGGGGTCTCGATTCTGCTGCAGACGCTGGCCATGATGATCTGGTCGCGCAACCCGCTGCCGTTTCCGCAGCTTTTGTCGACCGATCCGATTAACGTCATCAAGGCCGGTGAGAACAATCCCGGCGCCGTGATCTCCATGACGGAAGTCGTCATCATCGCGGCCGCGTTCCTCGTGATGGGCGGCTTGCTCCTGCTCGTGCACAAGACCAAGCTCGGCCGCGCCATGCGCGCCATCGCCGAGAACCCGAACGTAGCGAGCCTGATGGGCGTGAACCCGAACTTCGTCATTTCCGCGACCTTCATGATCGGCTCTGCGCTGGCGGCGCTGGCTGGCGTGATGATCGCGTCGGAGTACGGCAACGTCCATTTCTACATGGGCTTCATTCCCGGCATGAAAGCGTTCACCGCGGCCGTGCTCGGCGGTATCGGCAATCTGGCCGGTGCAATGGTGGGCGGCGTGTTGCTCGGTCTGATCGAACAGCTCGGTGCGGGCTATATCGGCAATCTGACGGGCGGCGTGTTCGGCAGTAACTATCAGGACGTGTTCGCGTTCGTCGTGTTGATCATCGTGCTGGTATTTCGTCCGTCGGGTTTGCTCGGCGAGCGGGTCGCAGACCGTGCGTAAGGGCAAGGAGCAACGAAAATGACTTCAATTCAACCGATCGAGCCGTCCACGACGCTCATCCCCGCAAAAAATGTCGGCAAGACGCTCGTCGTCGGCGTGCTGACCACGGTCTTAGTGATCGCCGCACCGATGCTGATCGGCGCAGCGGGCGGCAACTATTGGGTGCGCGTGCTCGACTTCGCGATGCTCTATGTGATGCTGGCGCTGGGACTGAATATCGTGGTGGGCTTCGCGGGCTTGCTCGATTTGGGCTACATCGCTTTTTATGCAGTGGGCGCCTATACGGCGGCACTGTTGACGTCGCCGCATCTGGCGAACCAGTTCGCTTGGTTCGCGAACATGTTCCCGGGCGGCATGCACGCGCCGTATTGGATCATCGCGCCCTGTGCGATGGCGGTGGCGGCGTTCTTCGGCGTACTGCTCGGTGCACCGACCTTGCGTTTGCGCGGCGACTATCTCGCGATCGTGACGCTCGGCTTCGGGGAAATCGTTCGGATCTTCATGAACAACCTCGACCGTCCGATCAATATCACGAATGGGCCGCAAGGCATTACCGGTGTCGACCCGGTGCATGTGGCCGGCTTCAATTTGTCGCAGACGCATACGTTGTTCGGCATGCAGTTCCCGTCCGTCTACATGTATTACTACCTGTTCGTGCTGTGCTCGCTGCTCGTCATCTGGGTTTGCACGCGGCTGCAGCATTCGCGTATCGGCCGGGCCTGGGCCGCGATCCGCGAAGACGAGATCGCCGCGAAGGCCATGGGTATCAACACGCGTAACGTGAAGCTGCTTGCCTTCGCGATGGGCGCGTCGTTCGGCGGGTTATCGGGTGCGATGTTCGCCGGCTTTCAGGGCTTTGTCTCGCCCGAGTCGTTCACGTTCTGGGAGTCGGTCGTCGTGCTCGCGTGCGTCGTGTTGGGCGGCATGGGCCATATCCCCGGCGTGATTCTCGGTGCGGTGCTGCTCGCCGTATTCCCCGAATTCCTGCGCTCGACGATGGGGCCGTTGCAGGCTTGGCTTTTCGGTCATCAGATCATCGATACCGAAGTCATTCGTCAGTTGCTCTACGGTCTCGCCATGGTGCTGATCATGCTGTATCGCTCGGAAGGCCTGTGGCCTGCACCGAAGCATGAGGACCGAATCGCGAAACTGGCCAAGCGCGGCGCCAAGAAGCCGGCGCGAGCCGGCGCGTAAGTCAAGCCCGAAGGTACGGCAGGAGAAACTCTATGAGCAGCAACAAACCTATTCGTTTGTCCGTCAAGGGCGTCAACAAACGCTTCGGCGGCCTTCAAGCGCTGTCCGATGTCGGACTGCAGATCGAAGAAGGGCAGATTTACGGCCTGATCGGGCCGAACGGCGCGGGCAAGACGACGTTCTTCAACGTGATCACCGGTCTTTACACGCCCGACTCGGGCGAGTTCAAGCTCGATGGCACGAACTACACGCCAACAGCCGTGCATCAGGTCGCGCAAGCTGGCATCGCGCGCACGTTCCAAAACATCCGGCTCTTCGGCGGCATGACGGCGCTCGAAAATGTGATGGTGGGGCGCCATGTGCGCACGAAGCACGGGCTTTTCGGGGCCGTGTTCCAGACGCCGGCCGAGCGTCAGGAGGAGCGTGAGATCAAGGCGCGCGCGCTCGAATTGCTCGAATACGTTGGCGTGTTGCAATACGCCGATTACACCGCGCGCAATCTTTCGTATGGTCACCAGCGACGGCTCGAGATTGCCCGAGCGCTTGCGACCGACCCGAAGCTGCTCGCGCTCGACGAGCCGGCAGCCGGCATGAACGCGACGGAAAAACTCGAGCTCACGAAGCTGCTCGACAAGATCCGCAGCGACAACAAGACGATCCTGCTCATCGAGCACGATGTGAAGCTCGTCATGCACCTATGCAATCGCATGACGGTGCTCGATTACGGCAAGGTGATCGCCGAGGGTCTGCCGCAAGACGTGCAGAAAGACCCGAAAGTGATCGAGGCATATTTGGGCGCGGGGGTCCACTGATGGCTACAGCAATGTTGAAAATCAAGGGCCTGCAAGTCAATTACGGCGGCATTCAGGCAGTCAAGGGCGTCGACATGGAAGTCGCGCAGGGCGAACTCGTCACGCTGATCGGCGCGAACGGCGCCGGCAAGACGACGACGATGAAGGCGATCACGGGCCTCAAGCCGTATTCGGCCGGCGATATCGAATACCAGGGGCAATCGATCAAGGGCGTGCCGGCGCATGAGCTGCTCAAGCGCGGTTTGGCGATGGTGCCGGAAGGCCGCGGCATTTTCGCGCGCATGTCGATCATCGAAAACATGCAGATGGGCGCGTACTTGCGTAACGATCGCGACGGCATTCAGAGCGACGTCGATCGGATGTTCGGCTACTTCCCGCGTCTCAAAGAGCGCGCGAAACAGCTGGCAGGCACGCTGTCGGGCGGCGAGCAGCAGATGCTGGCGATGGCTCGCGCGTTGATTAGTCGTCCTAAGTTATTGTTGCTCGATGAGCCGTCGATGGGTCTTTCGCCGATCATGGTCGAGAAGATCTTCGAAGTGGTTCGCGATATTTCGAAGGAAGGACTGACCGTTCTGCTGGTCGAGCAAAACGCCCGACTCGCGCTGCAAGCGGCCAACCGTGGCTATGTGATGGACTCCGGGGCCGTCACGATGTCGGGCGATGCGAAGCAAATGCTCGACGATCCGAAGGTACGCGCCGCCTACCTCGGCGAATAACGCTACCGTATACCGCGCCCGCAATTCGCTTGCGGGCGCGTGGTGGGGCCCTTCTCGTCTGTGCCAAGCAACGGGGTCCCGAGCCTTGAGAGGGCTCGAATTTCTTTTAAACCCGATCCAGCAAGGGGACATAAGTAGTGAAACAATCGCTCATCGCTAGCAGCGTTGTGGCGGCGTTCGCGCTCGCCACCGCATCGCAAACGGCATTCGCCGACACCATCGTCAAAATCGGTCACGCCGCCCCGCTGACGGGCGGCCTTGCGCACCAAGGTAAGGACTGCGAAAACGGCGCTCGCCTCGCGGTCGAAGAAATCAACGCAAAAGGGCTCACCATCAGCGGTCAGAAGGTAACGCTGCAACTCGATCCGCAAGACGACGCAGGCGACCCGCGTACCGCAACGCAAGTTGCGCAACGCCTCGTCGACGACAAGGTGGTGGCCGTGGTCGGTCACGAAACGTCGGGTACCTCGATTCCCGCATCGAAGATTTATAGCGACGCAGGGATCGTGCAGATCTCGCCGGCCGCCACGAACCCCACTTACACGCAGCAAGGCTTCAAGACCACGTATCGCGTGGTGGCAACCGATGCGCAGCAAGGCCCGGCGCTCGCGAGCTATGCTGCGAAGAAGCTCAGTGTGAAGACCGTGGCGGTGGTGGACGACTCAACCGCCTACGGTCAAGGGCTGGCCAAGGAATTCGAGAAGACGGCGAAGGAAATGGGCGTCAAGGTGGTCTCGCACGATGCGACCAACGACAAGGCCGTCGATTTCCGCGCCATCCTGACGAAGATCAAGGGCGCGAACCCGGATGCAATCATGTACGGCGGCATGGATGCCACGGGCGGCCCGTTTGCAAAGCAGGCCAAGCAGCTCGGCTTGCGCGCGAAGGTGCTGGCAGGCGACGGCGTGTGCACGAGTTCCGTCGCAACGCTGGCGGGCACGGCGTCGGACAACATCGTCTGTTCGCAAGCGGGCAAGGGTATTGACCAAATGGCGGACGGTAAAGTGTTCGAAGCCAAGTACGTCAAGCGCTTCAACCAGCCGGTCACGCTTTACGCGCCGTACACGTACGATGCCGTCTACGTCATCGTCGATGCGATGAAGCGCGCGGGCTCGACCGAGCCGGCGAAGATCGTGGCTGCCATGCCGAAAGCCGATTACAACGGCATCATCGGCACGACGTCGTTCGATGCTAAGGGCGATCTCAAGCATGGCGTGATCACGCTTTACACCTATAAGGACGGCAAAAAGACTTACATCGATGAAGTGAAGATGTAACGCTCGCGCGTCACGTCACATCACGTCATATAAGGCCGCATACAGGCATTCCCGCTGTATGCGGCTTTTTTTATAGAGTGATGTCCGATGCCGGGTGCACGGCGTACGCATATCAGAGCGTGTCGAGTACCGTGCGCAGCATGGCCATCATCTGATCGATCTCGCCGGTCGTGATATTCAAGGCGGGCATGAAGCGCAGCAGATTCGGCCGCGCCGCATTCAAGAGCAGCCCATCGGGCTGCAACAGGCGCGCCTTTTCGACGATCCGCGGCCCGATATCCTTGCCAAGCAGCAGCGCCCGCAAAAGGCCCTCACCGCGTTCGCCTTCGAACCCGCGCTCGGCCGACAGCTCGAGCAACTGCTTGCGCAGATACTCGCCGCGTTCGCGCACGCCTTTGAGGAAACCCGGCGCGCACAGTTGCGAGAGTACGGAATAGCCGACGGCCGTCATCAGCGGATTGCCGTTGTAAGTGCCGCCTTGGTCGCCCGCTTCGAAAACGGCGATCTCGGCTTTCGACAAGAGTGCCGCGAGCGGCACGCCGCCGCCGATGCCCTTGCCGAGCGTCATGATGTCGGGCTCGATGCCCGCGTGCTCATAGGCGAACAGCGTACCGGCACGCCCACAACCGCTTTGCACCTCATCGACGATCAGCAGCACGTTATGGCGCTTGGTCAGTGCGCGCAACGCCTGCATGAATTCGCGCGTGGCCGGAATGACACCGGCTTCGCCTTGTATCGGCTCGAGCATGACGGCAACGGTTTTCTCGCTGATCAGTTGCTCGACCGATTCAATGTCATTGAGATCCGCTTTCGGGAAGCCCGGGACTTGCGGCGCGTAGATCGTGTCCCAGCCGGCTTTGCCGCTGGCGGACATCGTCGCAAGCGTGCGGCCGTGAAAGCTGTGATCGAACGTGATGATCTCGTAGGCGCCGTTCTTGAATTTCTTGCCCCACTTGCGCGCCAGCTTGATCGCGCCTTCGTTGGCTTCGGCGCCGCTGTTCGCGAAGAAAACTTTGTCGAAGACGCTGTGCTCGGTGAGCAGGCCCGCCAAACGCGCCATCGGCTCGTTATAGAAAGCGGGCGACGGGTTGATGAGCAGACGCGCTTGCTTTTCGAGTGCTTCGATCATGCCCGGATTGCAATGGCCGAGGCAGTTCACGGCCCAGCCCTGAATGAAATCGAGGTAGCGCTTGCCCTCGTTGTCGAAGATCCACGAGCCTTCGCCACGCGTGAAGACGACCTCGGGCCGATTGGTGATGTACATCAGCGACTGCGTCGGATACTCATTGAAGTGCATCGGGTGGCTCCGCGAAAAGTAAGTGACAGGCGATGAGAAGGCCCGCGCCTTAAGGAAATGAAAAAAGCCACGGAATTCCGTGGCTTTCACTGTCTGACCGGTTTTTTGACCAGTTTCGCGCTTAACCTTGTTGCTGCAAGGCGCGCATCAGCGACGAGCCAACGGCTTCCCAAGCGGGCAGCGAGCGTCGACGTCGAAGCGAGGTCAGGATCGGGTTCATGCGCGCAAGAATACGACAGCATGCGCGCAGATGCAATCGACGGTTTGTCACACCGCGTTGGCGAGATCGGCTTCGCTCGTAAAGGAGTCCGCGTAGAACTCGTCGGCCGGCAACCCATGATGGCTCGTGAAATCGCGCAACGCCGCTTCGACCATGACGGGCGCGCCGCACGCATAGACCTGATAGCCCGAGAGATCGGCCAAGTCTTCGATGACGGCGCGATGCACGAAGCCGGTTCGGCCGCTCCAGGCATCGCTTGGGTCGGGCTCGGAGAGCACCGGCACGAACCGAAAGTTCGGATGATCATTCGCCCATTGAGCGGCCAACTCCATCAGGTACAGGTCTTTCTTGCGGCGCCCGCCCCAGTACAGCGTCATCGGCCGGTCGATGTTCTTGAACAACGCATGCTCGACGATGGCTTTGAGCGGAGCGAAGCCTGTGCCCGACGCCAGCAGCACGATCGGCTTGTTGGAATCTTCGCGCAGGAAGAACGTACCGAGCGGGCCTTCGAAGCGCAGGATGTCGCGCTCTTTCATCGTGTTGAAAACGTGATCGGTGAACGTGCCGCCGGGCATATGGCGCACGTGCAACTCGATCGGGCCTTCAGCGTGCGGCGCGCTCGCCATCGAATAGCTGCGGCGCTTGCCGTCCTTCAAGATGAATTCGATGTACTGGCCGGCGAGATACTGCAGCCGCTCGTTGGCCGGCAACTGCAGTTTCAAGACCGCGACGTCGTCCGCCTTGCGCTCGATCGCGTTCACACGGCAAGGCAGTTTCTTCACTTGGACGTCGCCGACACCGGCAATTTCGCGCACGTCGATGACGAGATCCGCTTGTGCTGTCGCGCAGCAAAAGAGCGCCATGCCGCGCGTTTTCTCGTCGTTGGAAAGCGCCGACGACGAGTGCGAGCGCTGCAGGATTTCACCCGACACGACGGCGCCTTTACACGAACCGCACGCGCCGTTCTTACAGCCGTACGGCAGGCCGATGCCCTGGCGCAGTGCGGCCGTCAACACGGGTTCGTCGGGTTCCACTTGAAACTGCCGGCCGCTTTGCCGGAGGGTCACGTTGTATGACATAGCCTTCGAACGAAAAATAGAAAATCTGGCCCGGCGCGGGTTCAACGTCGCTCGATCGCCCTTTGCCCTTTGCCCTTGTCCAGCGCGTACGCCGCCTCCCAGCTACAATGCCCGCCATGAAAGCGACACGACTTCTGCGGCGAGCGCGCTGCCTCATCGTCGGATGCGGTGACGTCGGGCTGCGCGCAGTCCGTCTGATGGCGGCTCAGGCCGCGGGCACCCGCATCGTCGCGCTGACGAGCCAGCCCGAGCGCATGGAGCAACTGCGGGCGGCCGGCGTCGTGCCGATGCTGGGTGACCTGGATGCGCGGCGCACACTGCGGCGCCTGAACGGACTGGCGCCCACGGTGCTGCACCTTGCGCCGCCGCCATCGTCCGGCGGCGAAACCGACCCGCGCACGCAGGCGTTGATCGCAGCGCTGAGCGCCCCAGCAAGACTTCGCGCAGCGCGCGCCGCATGCGCTGCGCCGACAGCGCGGCTGCGCCGCATGCATGCGCATCTGCCGTATAGCCCGTTACGACAAACAAGTATTGTACCCGACGCTTTAGCCGTGCCGCGGGCGGCGGTGCGGCTCGTCTATGCCAGCACGACGGGCGTTTATGGAGACTGCGGCGGCGCGCTGATCGACGAGACGCGGCCCGTGAACCCGACCAACGCGCGGGCCAAGCGCCGCGTCGATGCGGAGCGGCAGCTTCGCCAAGTGACGGCACGCGGCGCGCTGCGTGCGAGCATCGTGCGCATTCCCGGTATCTATGCGGCCGAGCGGTTGCCGCTCGCAAGGATCGCACGCCACATGCCCGCGCTTCACGACGCTGACGACGTCTATACCAACCATATTCACGCTGACGATCTCGCCGCGATCTTGTTGCGCACGTTGCGATGCGGTGCGCCCGCTCGCGTGTTTCATGCGAGCGACGACAGCGTGCTGAAGATGGGGGCGTACTTCGATCTGGTCGCGCGTGCGTACGGATTGACGCCGGTGCCGCGTATTTCCCGTAGCGAAGCCGAGCGGCAACTCGAGCCGCTTACGCTGTCGTTCATGAGCGAGTCGCGGCGGCTGGCGAACTCGCGTTTGAAGCGCGAGCTGCGCGTCGCGCTGCGCTATGCACGCGTGGAAGACTTTCTCGCCACGGTGCGTGTCACGTAGTCACGTAAGCGCAGGCAGCAACTCGATCAGGACGAAGCAAAAGAGCGCGCCGATCAAAGCGCCGATGAGATTCGGCTGATAGCGGCGCTTCAGATGCATCGCAATCAGCAAAGCGGCGATAACGAGCGCGCCCAGCGCTACGAATGCCGGCATCGTAGTTGACATGATCATGGTGCTCCTCCCATGCCGCGTTTCTAATGATTTCTAATAGTTCGTACTCCGAAGTATATGACTACGCACCGCCGCGATGTGTGTGGTGCGGCCCACTATCGAGAGGTTCTTCCATTCAGCACGGAGGGTTGCCCGTCAGCGGACGCCCAGGGCGTCAAGATCGGCTTCGTCAAGCCAGCGCCAGGCGCCTGGCGCGAGCGTGGAAGGCAGCGCGAGCATGCCGATCCGCTCGCGATGCAGTGCTTCGCAGCGGTTGCCCGCTGCGGCGATCATTCGCTTGACTTGATGGTATTTACCCTCGTTGACGGTCAGCTCGACGAGCCGTTCGCCGCGCGGGTGGACGGCCGCCGCCGCGATTAATTGCTTCTCGCCGTGCAGCAGTACGCCGTCTCGCAGTGCGACGAGCTGCGTGTCGTCGAGCGGATGGCGCGTCGTGGCCAGATACGTCTTGGGCACCTTGCGTTTGGGCGAGGTGTAGGCATGGATGAATTTGCCATCGTCGGAAAGGAGCAGCAGGCCCGTCGTGTCTTCGTCGAGACGGCCGACGCATTGCACGCCGCGCGCAGCCAGTTGGCCGGGCAACAATGCAAAGACGCTCAGGTGATGCTGCGGCTCGCGCGAACATTCATAGCCGGCGGGCTTGTTCAACATCAGATACGCGCGTTCGCGAAAGTGCCACTGCTGGCCATCGACTTCGAAGCTAAGCGCATCGGTGGAAAAAGACGCAGTCGGCTCGCGGCACACGGCCCCGCCGATACTGACGCGGCCTTCGGCAATCAGCGCGCGGCATTGACGTCGCGAGCCGAAGCCCTGGGTGAAGAGAATGCTGTCGAGGTCCATGGGGCGTGGCGCGTAGAGAAGTCGGCGGCATTTTATCAAGCCGGCTTGCCGCAACCGGAGCAACTCCCCGATAATCCAACGCTCGCGACGACTCGCTTTCGCATTTTCGGATATCCATATTTCGCGGCTAAAACGGCTCAGATTTGACCTTCCTCAATCAGCCGTGCCAGCGTTGACATGTCCACGCCATAGTTTTTCGGCTCGTGTGTTGATGGCGTCCGTCCACGCGGAGGATTCTCTTACTTATCGGCGACAAGCAGGTCAGCCAATCCCATACCCGCCGATTCATTACCCGAATCAGGTTGTTCAGGCTCTCGGTATAGGCGTTGGTCAAGGGGTGATCGAAGTACGCCAGAATCGATGGCATCCAGTTCTGGAATGCCTTGGTCAGCGGCTCGAAGTGTCCGTGCAGGCCGTGCGGAATCGACTTGAACCATTCGCCATAGGCGTCGTGTGCGTCGCCCGGCGTCGGGCTGTCCGCAGACCGTCTTTCCAGTGCGGTAGCCATTGCCAGTTCGCCGCCACGTTCATCGCCTTATCCAGGTTTTCCAGTCAGTCATGCACCGCGAGAATTTAGAATTTGCTCTTGTCGCTCAAATTCGGATAATCCGCCAGGTCGTTGAGAAATTCCTCGCGCAGTACGTCCAGGTCACCACCGCGACTGTCAGCGCCGAAGATCCTGAGCGCTGCGCGCTAAGTAGGATCCTCGCCACGCGCAATCGAGATCCACCGCGCCTCATATTCGCCCGGCATCACCTGGAGGCGTACGCCATCGTGCGCGTAGCCGACTATCGGCCGACCGGCTTTGACCCGGATTCTGCAATGTGCGATGTACGCCTCACCAAACAATGGGTTCTTCGGACCGGAGGCAACCGGTTTTCCGTTATTCAGGAAGGAACTCTTGCGCGAGCACGTCGTCAACGGTCCACGGCAAAGCCTCGGGGAACACGTCGAGGTCAAGGCCCGTTTCATTGCTCGCGATACTGCGCGCCTTCGACCAGACGATATCGAGCCATGCCGCGTCGCTAAACTTGCCACGCATACTCGGCGCTTCGTTTAGCACGTAGGCGACTTCCTTGCGCTGCGTGCGAATCGTGAACTGCCAGCTCTTGCTCCGACGCGAAGGCTGAAACTGCCACTTCAACAGATGCGCCAACAGCACCGACATGCGGCTCGTCAATTCGAGTTGCTCGCTCTTGCCCACGTCCTCGATCTCGTCGGCGATATGCTCGACATCGATGGCCGACAACTTGCCGGCACGCAGCAGGGCGACTTGCTCGTTCGCCCAAGCGACCACGTCCTGCTCATAACTCGTTCCCATGAACGCACCTCACTTAATGAATACGCGGGTTCACCTATGCCCCCATTGGGGGTATATCAAGTTTCATTTGCATTCCACATCAAATCTCGCGAACATACGCCCAAACCACGTCCGGCATGTTTTCGATAGTCACTGGTATCGACAGGTGCCAACCACTTATTGAGCGTTTTCTCCGGCACACTGGTCCGGGTTGCGAACGCTGCCCGTGTGAGCCCGAGAGATTGCATCGCTTCTCGTAGAAACGCTTGTTGGGTCTGCGCTTTGGCCTTCCTTCGTTCCATCAGATGACTCCGCGCACGACGGAAGCTAGTGCTACGGGATCGCCGTCCACAAGACGTACCATACCTTTTTATAATATCGCGACATCGCCTGGCAGCAACCATCAAATCCGGAATCGGAAGAGATCGAGAAATCAGCCTGTCAACCGTGAATCACGGATACCCATATTTTCGATATATCAGTTTGGCAAGGGATCTCATGCATTCATCAGCGCGACGTTCGATGATGCGCGGCCTCGCGGCGGCTGCGTTTTTTACCGCGGCTCAACTGGCCTGCGCGCACGCTCGGCCGGTGCATGCTGTGCCGGCGCAGGGCGCCGCCGTCGTTGCGCCGACTGCGGTGACGATCGATTTCGACGATGCACTCGAGCGCGCGTTCAGCTCGATCGAGGTCACCGATGCGGCCGGCCGATCGGTGACGCTCGGTAGATCGACACTCGCCGGTACCAACAAGAAGCGCATGTCCGTCGCGCTCGGCGCGCTCGAACCGGGAGCCTATCGTGTCAAATGGGTTGCCGTTGCCGTCGATGGACATCGCACGCAGGGCAGCTATTCGTTCAGCGTGAAAAAATGAACGCCACTGTGAACGCGTGGAACGCGTAAGCCAGCTTCCCTCAAACGTTCAATGGCCGGAGCCGCCCGCGATGGCCCGGTACAGCGTCTCTTTCAGTGACTCGAACACGGGGTTGTCGTTATCGTTGCGATGGACGAACAGCAGCTCGACCGGGCTCGACGGCGTCGTACGCACGGGCCGATAGACGACGCCCTCGAACTGCAGCATCGCGGCCGCAGCCGGAATCAGCGCCACGCCGATGCCGGCCCGCACCAGTGCCAGCATCGAGTGGATCTGGCTCACGTATTCGACGATGTCGGGCAGCACACCCGCGCGCTCGAGCAGCCCGCTCACCAGTTGATGAAAATAGCGCGCTTCGTACGGCGAATACATCAGTAGCGGCTTGCCGATGCAGTCGGCAAGCGACGGCCTGGCCGGCCATTGCGACGCGGCGCCCACAGGCAGCGCCAACACCAACGCCTCGCGCGTGCACGGCCGCGCTACCAGCTCGCCATGCTCCACGGGCGGGCGCAACAGGCCGACATCGATTTGCCGCGCATCGAGCGCTTCGAGCTGCGCGCCGCTTACCATTTCCTTCAATGTCAGCCGCACGCCCGACGACGCCCCGCGCACCGCGCTTACAACCGCCGGCAAGAGCCCGTAGCCGACCGACGCGGTGAAGCCGATGGCCAGAGAGCCAGCCGCGCCTGCGGCCACCCGCCGTGCCGTAGCCGCCGCTTCGTCGGCGAGCCGCAAAATGCGCGCCGCGTCCGGCAAGAAGCTGCGCCCGGCGGCCGTCAGGCGCACCGAACGGCTGCTGCGCTCGAACAACTCGGTGCCCACCTGATGCTCGAGTAGACGAATCTGTCTGCTCAACGGCGGCTGCGTCATGTGAAGTCGCTCCGCGGCGCGCCCGAAGTGCAATTCCTCCGCGACCGCCACGAAACAGCGAAGCTGGCTCAGTTCGAACATCAATTCAATTTAGGTATTAATCGAGTCAGTCGTTATCTTGGACGTGAATCGTTCTCGATGCAAGAATCGCCTCATTCTTTCGTTTCGTTCGTTTGGAACGCCCCTTTACACGCCAGGCCACCATGACCCGCTACAGCCCCACCGAATTCGCCCGCCAAATTGGCACGGGCTTGCTGTCCTTCCCTGTCACGCACTTCAAGGAAGACGACCTCTCGTTCGACGAGAACGCTTATCGCGCCAATCTCGACTGGCTGCTCGGCCATCCGGCCGCGGGCTTGTTCGCCGCTGGCGGCACGGGCGAGTTCTTCTCGCTGACGCCCGCTGAGGTGAGCCGCGTCGTGCGCGCAGCCGTCGAGGAAACCGGCGGGCGCACGCCGGTGATCGCGCCGGCCGGTTACGGCACCGCGATGGCCAAGGAATTCTGCCAGGCGGCGCAGGCTGCGGGCGCCGACGGCATCTTGCTGCTGCCGCCGTATCTGACGGAAGCGTCGTCCGACGGCGTCGCGGCGCATGTCGAGCAAGTGTGCAAATCGACGGATCTCGGTGTGATCGTCTATAACCGCGCGAATCAGATCCTCGACGAAGTGGCGCTCGAGCGTCTGGCCGAGCGGTGCCCGAACCTCGTCGGCTTCAAGGACGGCGTAGGTGACCTCGAACTGATGACGCGCATTCACGCGCGACTGGGCGACCGCTTCACCTATGTGGGCGGCCTGCCGACAGCCGAAACGTTCGCGCTGCCGTACTTGACGCTCGGCGTGACGACCTATTCGTCTGCGATCTTCAATTTCCTGCCCAAGTTCGCACTCGACTTCTATGCCGCCGTGCGCGCCAACGACCAAGCAAAGGTCTATGCGGAGCTGAACAAATTCGTGCTGCCTTACATCGCGCTGCGCAACCGCAAGCGCGGTTATGCGGTGTCGATCGTGAAGGCGGGTATGCGCGCAATCGGCCGCAGCGCAGGCCCGGTGCGCACACCGCTCACCGATCTGACCGAAGCAGAGTTCGCCGAGCTCACGCGTCTCGTGCAACTCGCGCAAGAGGGCTAAGCATGTCAGTCAATGTCAACGGCGAGCTGCTGATCGGCGCTGCACGTGTGACCGGCGAGGCCGGTGCCTTCCGTGCGATCGACGCGGCGACCGGTGCGTCGATCGAGCCGCCCTTTACGCTCGCAAACCTCGCGCAGGTTCAGCGGGCTTGCGAGCTCGCGCAAGCGGCGTTCGACGTGTATCGTGAAACCACGCCGGTTACGCGCGCTACGTTTCTCGAGACGATCGCCGCACAAATCGAAGCATTGGGCGACGTCCTCATCGAACGAGCCATGGCGGAAACGGCATTGCCGCGTGCCCGGCTCGAAGGTGAGCGCGCGCGTACCTGTAATCAATTGCGCCTGTTCGCGCAGCTCGCCAAACGCGGCGACGCGCTCGATGTGCGCATCGACCCCGCGTTGCCCGAGCGCAAGCCATTGCCGCGCGCCGATTTGCGCATGCGGCGCATTGCGCTCGGCCCCGTGGCCGTGTTTGGCGCCAGCAACTTTCCGTTGGCGTTTTCGGTGGCGGGCGGCGATACCGCTTCGGCGCTCGCAGCGGGCTGCCCGGTCGTCGTGAAGGCGCACTCCGCGCATCCCGGGACCTCGGCCCTCGTTGGCCAGGCGGTTCAGGCGGCCGTGGCCCGATGCGGGCTGCCCGAAGGCGTTTTCTCGCTGATCTTCGCCGAAAGGGAGAATTCGGGTGCACTCGTTGCCGACGAGCGTATCCAGGCTGTGGGCTTCACCGGCTCGCGCGCCGGCGGTGTCGCGTTGATGCGCATCGCGCAAGCGCGTACGCAGCCGATTCCCGTCTATGGCGAGCTGAGCGCCGTGAACCCGGTGTTCCTGCTGCCGGCTGCGCTCGATACACGAGCCGACGCGCTCGGAACGCAATTCGTCGATTCGCTCACGCTCGGCGCGGGCCAGTTCTGCACGAACCCCGGCTTGCTGCTGGCAATCGAGGGTGCCGGGCTGGATCGGTTTCTTACCGCCGCTGCGACGGTGTTGTCGGAGCGCGCAGCCCAGCCGATGCTAACACCCGGTATTTGCGATGCGTATCGGCGCGGGGTGGAGCGTCTGGCGCACGAGCCGAATGTGACCTGTGTTGCGCGCGGGCGTTCGGGCGACGCGCCCAATCGCGGCGAAGCGGCGCTCTTCACGACCGACGCCGACAGCTTTCTCGCGCAACCGGCGTTGCACGACGAGATCTTCGGTGCCGCAGCGCTGGTCGTGCGGTGTCGCGATGCGGCGCAGCTGATGGCGCTCGCGCGTGCACTTGAGGGCCAACTCACGGCGACGTTGCACTTGAATGCCGATGACGCGCGCGACTCCGTGCTCGCCCGGGCCTTGCTGCCGACGCTCGAACGCAAGGCCGGCCGCATTCTGGTGAACGGCTGGCCGACGGGCGTGGAAGTCACGCATGCAATGGTGCACGGCGGCCCGTGGCCCGCGACGACCGATGGCCGCTCGACTTCGGTCGGCACGGCCGCGATCGAGCGTTTCTTGCGGCCGGTCTGCTATCAGGACATGCCCGATTCGCTGTTGCCGGAAGCCCTGCGCGAAGCGAACCCGTGGCAAGTGCGGCGCCTCGTGGATGGCCTCCTGGCGGCGGGAGCGAGTGACAACTGACGCGTTGAGGCGTTGATGCGTTGATACGCACAGCGAGCAATAGGGATACACAACCCGCCGGGCATGCACCCGGCGGCTGAACGAGCGGGGCAGCGCGAAGCGCGCGAAGCCTCGCACTAACGGAGGAGACGATGGATATCAAAGCCCCTGTGGCAGATGCACAGAGCACACCGAGCACGTTGCGCGCGACGCGCGTGCGGTTCCTGATCCTGGCGATGCTGTTTCTCGTCACGACGATCAATTACGCCGACCGTGCAACCGTTTCGATCGCTGGTTCGGCGATGCAAAAAGACCTCGGCTTCAGCCCGGTCGCGCTCGGCTATATCTTTTCGGCATTCGGCTGGTCGTACGTCGTGGCGCAATTGCCGGGCGGATGGCTGCTCGACAAGTTCGGCTCGCGGCGCGTGTACGGCGCGAGCATTTTGATCTGGTCGATCTTCACGTTTACGCAAGGAACGATCGGCTTTCTGACCGGCGCGGCCGCGGTTGCAGCGGTCTTCGCGCTGCGCTTTTTGGTGGGCGTTGCCGAAGCGCCGGCCTTTCCGGCCAATTCACGCATCGTCGCGGCCTGGTTCCCCGCTAACGAACGCGGCACCGCATCGGCCATTTTCAATTCGGCGCAGTACGCCGCCACGGTTATCTTCGCGCCGCTGATGGCGTGGCTCGTGCACAGCTTCGGCTGGCACGAAGTGTTCATCGTGATGGGCGTGCTCGGCGTCATTGCCGCCGTGCTCTGGCAGATCTTCGTGCGCGATCCGAAGGAACATCCGCGTGTGAACCGCGCCGAGCTCGAATATATCGAGAACGGCGGCGGCCTCGTCGACATCGATCGCAAGGTAAGCTCCGCGCGCCGCGAAGGCCCGAACCTTGGCTATATCAAGCAGTTGCTGCGCAATCGGATGCTGATGGGCATCTACATCGCACAGTACTGCATTAACGCACTCACGTACTTTTTTATCACCTGGTTCCCGATCTACCTCGTGCAGGCCCGCGGCATGTCGATTCTGAAGGCCGGTTTCGTGGCCTCGGTGCCGGCGGTGTGCGGCTTTCTTGGCGGCATCCTCGGCGGCATCATCTCCGATGCGCTGCTGCGTCGCGGCACGTCGCTCTCGATCGCACGCAAGGTGCCGATCGTCCTCGGCATGCTGTTGTCGATGAGTATGGTCGTGTGCAACTACGTCGATGCGCAGGTGGTCGTCGTCGCGTTCATGGCGCTGGCGTTCTTCGGCAAGGGGCTCGGGGCACTCGGCTGGGCCGTCAACTCCGATACGGCGCCCAAGCAGATCGCCGGCTTGAGCGGCGCGCTGATGAACACGTTCGGCAACCTGTCGAGCATCACCACACCGATTGCGGTCGGGTATATCGTGGGCCATACAGGCTCGTTCAATGGCGCACTCGTCTTCGTGGGCTTGCACGGACTCGTCGCAGTGATCTGCTATGTGTTCGTCGTCGGCAAGATCGAGCGGGTCGAACTCAAGCCGGTCCAGCAATAAAACGATACGGAGCGAATCACGGTGGAGCAGCAATCAATCGGTGGCGGCAAGGCGGACAACTCGGGTGATACGCCGCTCGTCATGCACATGCAGGTGATTCCCGTGGCGGGACGCGACAGCATGTTGCTGAACCTGTGCGGCGCGCACGGTCCCTTTTTTACGCGCAACCTCGTGATCCTGACCGATTCGGCGGGCCGCACGGGCGTGGGCGAAGTGCCCGGCGGCGAGGGCATCCGCGCGGCGCTCGAACGCGTCGCGCCGCTGGTCGTCGGCACGGCGATCGGGCGGATGAATGGCACGCTCAACGCCATTCGTCGCGCGCTGGGCGGCGGTGCCGACACCGGGCATCGCGGCACGGTCTATGAAGTGGGCTCGCAGGCGGAATCCGCGGTGCTGCGACAGCCGCACGAGATCAACCTGCGCATGGACAACGTGCTGACCGCGGTCGAGGCCGCGCTGTTGGATCTGCTCGGGCAGCACTTGGGTGTGCCGGTGGCCGAGCTGCTCGCGAACGGCCAGCAACGCGCGCGCGTGCCGATGCTCGCGTATCTCTTTTATATCGGCGACAAAGGCAAGACCGATCTGCCGTATCTCGATGGCGGCAACGGACGTGACGATTGGCTGCGTCTGCGTCACGAAACCGCGCTGACGCCGGCGCATATTGCGCGCCTCGCGCAAGCGGCGACCGAGCGCTACGGCTTTGCCGACTTCAAGTTGAAGGGCGGCGTGATGGACGGCGACGACGAAATGGAGGCCATCGCCGCGATCAAGGGGTGCTTTCCGGACGCGCGTGTCACGCTCGATCCGAACGGTGCGTGGTCGCTCGACGAAGCGATTCGCTTGTGTCGCGGGCAGGGCCATCTGCTGGCGTACGCCGAAGATCCATGTGGCCCCGAGAATGGTTATTCGGGGCGCGAGACGATGGCCGAATTCAAGCGCGCGACTGGCATTCCGACGGCCACGAACATGATCGCGACGGACTGGCGCCAGCTTGGCCATGCAGTTTCGCTGCAAGCGGTCGATATTCCGTTGGCGGACCCGCATTTTTGGACCATGCAAGGCTCCGCACGCGTGGCGCAATTGACGAGCGAATGGGGCCTGACCTGGGGCTCGCATTCGAACAATCACTTCGATGTGTCGCTTGCGATGTTCACGCATGTCGCGGCGGCGGCACCGGGCCGGATTACCGCAATCGACACGCATTGGATCTGGCAAGAAGGCGAAGAGCGCCTGACACGCGAGCCGCTCGACATCGTCGGCGGCACAGTGGGCGTGCCCGAGCGGCCCGGGCTTGGCATCGAAATCGATCTCGAACGCGTGATGCAGGCGCACGCGCTTTACAAGTCGCTCGGCAGCGGGGCGCGCGATGACGCGATGGCGATGCGCTACCTCGTGCCCGGATGGAACTACGACGCGAAGCGGCCCAGCTTCGGACGCGCGATGCGCGGCGCGGCCCACACGTAATACGTAATACGAACTACGTAACAGCGATAGCTACGGCTACCGATCCACTGATCATCTGATATTCCGATCCAAGATGGCGAACGCTTCTTCCGCAGCTTCCAAGACCCCCGTCGTGACACGCATGCGCGTCGTTCCGGTGGCGGGCCGCGACAGCATGCTGCTCAACCTGAGCGGCGCGCACGGTCCTTTTTTCACGCGCAATATCGTCATCATCGAAGACAGCAGCGGCCGCTCGGGTCTTGGCGAAGTGCCTGGCGGTGAAGGCATCCGCCGCACGCTGCAAGAAGCGGCTGAGCTCGTCGTCGG
Source organism: Trinickia sp. LjRoot230 (assembly GCF_964253315.1). NCBI lineage: Bacteria > Pseudomonadati > Pseudomonadota > Betaproteobacteria > Burkholderiales > Burkholderiaceae > Trinickia > Trinickia sp. LjRoot230. The sequence continues at coordinate 3,427,654 of NZ_CAXUQX020000001.1, read as the reverse complement.
CACGCCGATCGGGCGCTGGCAGGACGTACTCAACGCCGTGCGCCGGCGCTTTGCCGATCGCGACGCGAGCGGTCGCGGCACGCAAACGTTCGATTTGCGGATCACCGTGCACGCGGTGACGGCGATCGAAGCGGCGTTGCTCGACTTGCTGGGCCAATATCTCGAAGTGCCCGTCGCCGCGCTGCTCGGCGAGGGTCAGCAGCGCACCCATGTGCCGATGCTCGGCTATCTTTTTTACATCGGTGAGCGCGAGCGCACCGAGCTCGACTATCGCAGCGAGCCCGATGCCGACAACGCGTGGTTCCGCCTGCGCAACGAACCGGCGCTCACGCCGCAAGCGGTCGTGAAGCTGGCCGAGGCCGCGCACGAACGTTATGGCTTTCGCGACTTCAAGTTGAAGGGCGGCGTGCTGTCGGGCGACGAGGAGATTGCCGCAGTGACGGCGCTGGCCGAGCGGTTTCCCGACGCCCGCATCACGCTCGACCCGAACGGTGCCTGGTCGCTCGCCGAGGCCATTCGTCTGTGCCGCGGCAAGAACGACGTGCTCGCCTATGCGGAAGATCCGTGCGGCGCCGAGGGCGGCTATTCGGGCCGCGAAGTCATGGCGGAATTTCGCCGTGCCACCGGGTTGCCGACGGCCACGAACATGATCGCGACCGACTGGCGTCAACTCGGCCATGCGGTATCGCTGCAATCGGTGGATATCCCGCTGGCCGATCCGCACTTCTGGACGATGCGCGGCTCGGTGCGCGTAGCGCAGCTTTGCGCCGAATGGGGGCTGACGTGGGGCTCGCATTCGAATAACCACTTCGATATTTCGCTCGCGATGTTTACGCATGTCGCGGCGGCGGCTCCTGGCGAAATCACGGCGATCGACACGCATTGGATCTGGCAGGATGGCCAGCATCTCACGCGCGCACCGTTTGAAATCAAGGAAGGCCGCGTGGCCGTGCCCGAGCGCGGTGGCCTCGGGATCGAACTCGACGAGCAGGCGCTGGCCGCTGCACATGCGCTTTATCTCGAGCATGGTCTGGGCAGCCGCGATGATGCGGTGGCGATGCAGTACCTGATCCCGGGCTGGACGTTCGACAACAAGCGTCCTTGCCTCGTACGCTGATGCGCTCGTGCACATGACGAAGTAACGATGGAGTCTCAAGCAATGTCCGTAACCTCATCTGCGCCCGAAGCGAAAGTCGAGCGCGCGCTTACGATCCGCGTGGACGAGCGCGACAACGTCGCAATCGTCGTGAACGCGCGAGGTCTGCCCGCGGGCACCGCGCTCGACGATGGCACCGTCCTCGTGCAGGGTGTGCCGCAGGGGCACAAAGTTGCGCTTGCCGATCTCGCCGAGGGCGAGGCCGTGGTCCGCTATGGCGAAATCATCGGCTATGCGGCCAAAGCATTGCCGCGCGGCAGCTGGGTGGACGAGCACGCGGTGCAGCTGCCGCAGCCGCCCGCACTCGAATCGCTGCCGCTCGCCACGCGCAAGGTGCCCGAGCAGCCTGCACTCGAAGGCTATACGTTCGAGGGCTACCGCAATGCCGACGGCACCGTCGGCACGAAGAACGTGCTCGGCATCATGACGAGCGTGCAATGCGTGTCGGGCGTGACCGAATACGTGGTCGGCCGGATCAAGCGCGAACTGATGCCGCGCTATCCGAACGTCGACGACGTGGTCGCGCTCACGCACACCTATGGCTGCGGCGTGGCGATCAACGCGCCGGCTGCCATCGTGCCGATCCGGACGCTGCAAAATCTCGCGGTGAATCCGAATTTTGGCGGCGAGGTGATGGTCATCGGACTTGGCTGCGAAAAGCTCGCACCCGAGCGGCTTGTCCCGTCGCACCTCGCGCCGGGCGGGCGAATTCCAATCGAAGTGGCCGGCAAGGCGCAATCGCCGGTGTTATCGCTACAAGACGAGGCGTTCGAAGGTTTCGGCGCAATGGTCGATGCGATTCTCGAGATGGCGGGCGAGCGTCTTGCGCGCTTGAACGAACGTCGGCGCGAGACGTGCCCCGCGTCCGATCTCGTGATCGGCGTGCAGTGCGGCGGCAGCGACGCGTTTTCGGGCGTGACGGCCAACCCGGCCGTTGGCTACGCAGCCGATTTGATCGTGCGCGCCGGCGGCACCGTGATGTTTTCCGAAGTCACCGAAGTGCGCGATGCGATTCACCTGCTGACGCCGCGGGCCATCGACGAAGAAGTCGGCCGTTCGCTGCTGCGTGAAATGGCCTGGTACGACGACTACCTGAGCGGCGGCCGCGCGGACCGCAGCGCCAATCCGTCGCCGGGCAACAAGCGCGGCGGGCTGTCGAATGTGGTCGAGAAGGCGCTAGGCTCGATCGTCAAGTCCGGCACGAGCCCGATCATCGACGTGCTCGGTCCGGGCGAGAAGATGCGTCGCAAGGGGCTCATCTTTGCGGCCACGCCTGCGAGCGACTTCGTTTGCGGCACGCTGCAGCTTGCCTCCGGCATCAACTTGCAGGTCTTCACGACCGGCCGAGGCACGCCGTACGGCTTGGCCATGGCCCCGGTCATCAAGGTGTCGACGCGCAAGGCGCTCTCGGAACGCTGGCACGATCTGATCGATCTCGATGCGGGGCGCATTGCCACCGGTGAGGCGAGCATCGCCGATATCGGCTGGGAGCTCTTCCGGATGATTCTCGACGTGGCGAGCGGACGGCGCCAGGTCTGCGCGGATCGTCTGGGCCTGCATAACGATCTCGTGCTGTTCAACCCCGCACCGGTGACCTGATATGACGACGATCACGACGACGACCACGACCGAGCCGCGCGTCGCCACGGACCCGCTCGAAGGTGTGCGCACGCGCTGCGGGCGCATCCTGTTGACCGGCGCCGCCGGCAATCTCGGGCGCGTGTTGCGCGAGCGCCTGACGCGCTATTGCGACGTGCTGCGCCTGTCCGACCTCGCGGCGCTCGACGAGGTGCGCGATGGCGAGGAATCGATGCGTTGCGATCTTGCAGATGCGGCGGCCGTCGATGCACTCGTGCGCGGCTGCGACGTCATCGTGCATTTGGGCGGCGTGTCGGTCGAGCGTCCGTTCGAAGAAATCCTGCCGGCCAATATCGCGGGCGTCTATCACGTCTACGAAGCGGCGCGTCGACACGGCGTGCGGCGTGTCGTGTTCGCGAGCTCGAACCACGTCACCGGTTTTTATCGGCAAGACGAACTGATCCGCCCGGAAGACCCACCGCGCCCCGACGGGTATTACGGTCTGTCGAAGGCGTTCGGCGAGCAGCTTGCGCGCTTTTACTTCGATCGATACGGTATTGAGACCGTCTCGGTGCGAATCGGCTCGTCGTTTCTCGAGCCGAAGGACCGCCGCATGCTGACGTCCTGGCTCGGCTACGACGACTTGGAGCAGCTCGTGCGCCGTGCGATGTTCGTGCCGAAGGTCGGCTGCCTCGTCGTCTACGGCGTGTCGGCCAACCGCGACTGGTGGTGGGACAACGAAGCGGCCGCGGCCCGGCTCGGCTACGTCCCCGCGCAAACGAGCGAGCCATGGCGCGCGCGCATCGAGAACGAACAGCCGCCGTTGCCCGAAACCGATCCGATTCGCCGCTATCAAGGCGGCGCGTTCGTGGTTGCCGGACCGTTCGGAGATTGAGCGGCCATGATTGAAACGATTCCGGTCGAGCGTATCGGCGCCATGCGCTGTCAGGTGGGTGAAAGCCCGCTCTGGCACGCGGGCGAACGCGCGCTTTACTGGACCGACATTCCGGCGCGCCAGCTTTGGCGTTGGAACAGGCGCACGGGTCATGCCGATTACTGGACGCTGCCGGAGATGGCCGGCTGCATCGCGCTGATCGACGAAGGCGGCATCGCGCTTGCGATGGAAACGGGGATTTACCGTGTGCCGCATCCGGTGCCGGGCATGGCGCTCGGTGCCGCAACGTTGCTCGCGAGCGTGACGCATGCGCGCACCGATATGCGCTTTAACGACGGACGCTGTGACCGTCAGGGGCGCTTCATCGCGGGCACGATGGTCCTCGATACGACGCTTGCCGCGCCGCTTGGTCAGTTGTTGAGGCTCGATGTCGCCAACGATCGAATCGATCAAGCTAGCCAACCCGGCCGGCTCGCGCTGCTCGCTGGCGACCTCATCGTCTCCAACGGGCTCGCCTTTAGCCCCGATGGCCGCACGATGTACTTATCCGATTCGCATGCGAGCCGGCGCATGATCTGGGCGTTCGACTACGACATCGACACGGCAACGCCGCACGATCGGCGTATCTTCGTCGATATGAACGCGTACGCCGGTCGGCCCGATGGCGCGGCGATCGACGAGGACGGCTGCTACTGGATCTGCGGCAACGATGCGGGGTGCGTGTATCGCTTCACCCCCGCGGGCAGGCTCGATCGAAGCATCGCGGTGCCGGCTGCCAAGCCTGCCATGTGCGCATTCGGCGGCGAGGGACGCGAGACGCTCTTCGTTACGTCGATCGAAGCCGCGGATGATCCGCTTGGCGGGGCGGTATTCGCATTGGAACCCGGGGTGAAGGGTATGCCCGAGCCGGCGCTGCGTCTGCAACTTTGATGGTGATCGAAGCCAAAACGCAACAACAGTGCAAAACAACGCAATAAGACCGCAACAAGAACGCAACCAGGAAATTGAGACCATGCTTAACAACGGAGGAGACATGAAACGTTCCAATCTCGCACATCGTGTGAGCCGCATCGCGGCTGCGGTGTGCTTTTCGCTGGCCGCGACGGCAAGCTTTGCCGATCCGGTGTCGCTCAACATCGTCGACGTCGCGGGTAACCTCGCGCTGACGAAGGCGGGCTTCGAGGCCTTCAAGGCGAAGTATCCGAATCTCGTCAGCAACATCACCTATACGAACGCGCCTGCGCCGCAATTGCCTGGCAAGTTGAAGGCGATGCAGGCGGCGGGCCGCTCCGATATCGATCTCGTCGTGACCGGCACCGACGCGCTGGCCGCCGGTATCGAGCAGAACATCTGGACGAAGGTGTCGACCGAGGACAGCAAAGGGTTCTCCGACGCACTCGGTAAATACGCACCGGCCCCGCGCAAGATGCAGGACCTGGCACAGGGCTATGGCCTCGAAGTGACCTACATGCCGGCCGGCCCGCTGCTCGAGTACAACCCCGCAAAGGTGAGCGCGGCCGACGTGCCGAAGACGCCCGAGCAGTTGCTGTCGTGGTGCAAGGCGCATCCGAACAAACTCATCTATGCACGCCCGGCCAACTCCGGCCCGGGGCGCACGTTCCTGATGGGGCTGCCGTATGTGCTGCACGACAAGGACCCGCAAGACCCGATCAACGGCTGGGACAAGACGTGGGCGTTCCTCAAGCAGTTGAATGAATGCGTGCCTTACTACCCGGGCGGCACCTCGGCGGTCATGAAGGAACTCGGCGAAGGCACGCGCGACATGACCGTCACCGTGACCGGCTGGGACATCAACCCGCGCGCGCTCGGCATCGTTCCTGCCGATTTCAAGGTGGCCGCGTTCGAGAACATGACGTGGATCAACGACGCGCATTACATGGTGATCCCGAAGGGCGTGCCGAAGGAAAAGCTCGACGTGCTCCACAAGCTGATGAGCTTCATGCTGGAGCCCGCCCAGCAGGCGATGACGTTTGACGACGGCTACTTCTATCCGGGCCCGGCAATCAAAGGCGTGACGATCAAAGACGCGCCGGCGCATTCGCAAGAGGTCATCCAGAAGTACGGCCGCTCGGAATACGAGACGTGGATCGCCAAATATCCGCATGCGCTGCCGCTGCCGGCTGACAAGATGGTTGCGGCATTCCAGAAATGGGACCGCGAAGTCGGCGCACAGAAGACCAAGTAAGGCAAGGGAAGACGGTGCGCGCCGCACGCGCTGCGCGCACCCCGAAATGCGAGTCAGGAAATCATCATGAAGCATACATTCGACCGTTTGCGCCTCAACGGCGTGTGCCGCAGTTTCGCTAACGCCGAGGGCGCGCACGTGGCCGCGCTGCAAGGGCTCGATCTCACCATCGAGCGCGGCGAATTCATCGCACTGCTCGGACCGTCAGGCTGCGGCAAGTCGACGGCCCTCAACTGCCTGGCCGGTCTGCAGCCGCTTACGGGCGGCGAAATCTGGCTGGACGACACGCGCATCGACGTGCTCGCGCCCGAAAAGCGCGGCTTCGGCATGGTCTTTCAGAACTACGCGCTGTTTCCGCACATGTCGGTGCTCGATAACGTGGGCTTCGGACTCAAGATGCGCGGCGTGTCGCGCGCCGAGACCACGCGTCGCGCGCGCGCGGCTTTGCAACTGGTGCAGCTCGTCGGACACGAGAACAAGTTGCCCGGGCAACTCTCGGGTGGCCAGCAGCAGCGCGTCGCCATTGCGCGCGCCATCGTGATCGAGCCGCCCGTCGTGCTGATGGACGAACCGCTTTCCAATCTCGATACGAAGCTGCGCATCGAAATGCGTGCTGAAATCCGACGCATTCATGGCGAGCTCGAACGCGCAACGATCTACGTCACGCACGATCAGGACGAAGCATTGTCGATGGCGGACCGCATCGTCGTGATGAAAGAAGGCGCCGTGCAACAGGTGGCGGCGCCGAAAGAAGTCTATGGCCGGCCGAAGAATCTGCACGTCGCACGCTTTATGGGATATCGAAATGTCATCGGCTGCACGCTGGAAGGCGCGGCGGGCGAGGGCATGCGGGTGAATGCGGGCGGCGTGTCGCTCGTCGGAACGCCGATGGAATCGTTCGATGCGAAAGCGGCGATGCTTGCCATTCGCCCCGAAGATCTGGTGCGTGCGGAGTCCGGCTCGGCGAACGCATTCGACGTCGATGTCGAAGTGGTCGAATACGGCGGCCGCGATTCGCTGCTCTTCGTCAAGGCGTCGTTCGGCAAGATGTGGGCGCGCGTCGAGGGCGAGTTCACTGAAGGCGAGCGCATCAGGCTTGCGATCGCACCGGAGCGTGCGCTCGTGTACCGCCCGGAGCTTGCATCATGAGCGCGCTTTCGCTTAGCGGGCCGCGCGACGCGAAGGGCTGGCTCGTCACGCCGGCGCTTGGTTTCATCGTGGCGCTTTTCGTCTACCCGTTCGCCTACGGTCTCGTGCTGTCGTTTCAGCCGATGAACGGCGGCGGCGTGTTCGCCAACTACCTGACATTCTTCACCGACAGCGCGATGTGGCCGACGATCTTCGTCACGCTCAAGCTCGCTGTGCCGGCGACGCTCGTCAACGTCGGACTCTCGGTGCCGGTTGCGTTTTCGTTGCGCCGCAAGTCGCCGTATCAGAAGCTCGTGACGACGCTGCTGGTGATTCCGGTCACGCTCGGCACGGTGTTGATCGCCGACGGCATGCTCACGTATTTCTCGCCGAACGGATGGTTCACGCAAGGTGTGCAGGCGCTGCATCTGTACGGCGATGAAGTGCGGCTCACGCATAACTACTGGGGCGTATTGATTTCGCTGATCGTGTCGGGCTTTCCGTTCGCGTTCTTGCTGACGCTCTCGTACGTCACCGGCATCGACCCGACGCTCGCGCGCGCCGCGGCCACCTTGGGCGCGAGCCCTTGGCAGCAGTTCCGGCAGATCTATTTGCCGTTGCTCGTGCCGGGCTTGACGATGGCGGCCTGCCTGTCGTTCGTGCAGGCGTTCTCGGTGTTTCCGTCCGCCGTGCTGCTCGGCGCACCGGCCGGGCCCACGCGTGTGATTTCGATTGCCGCGTCCGAAGCCGCTTTTGAAAGCTACGACTACTCGCTCGCCTCGACGATTGCAATCTTGATGGGCTTCGTGCAATTGGTGGTGGTGGCCGGCATGCTCGGCGCGCGCCGCCTGTTTTATACCGGTCCGGTGACGGGAGGGAAGGGATGATGGCGACCGATAACCAAACGGCTCGCGCAATCGCGATGCACGAACCTGCCAGCGGGCGCGGTGCCGGGTTGAAGGATGCACCGGAGCGACGCCATACGGAAAGCATCGGCGGCCGCGTGTGGAAGGTGCTGGTACGTGGCGCGATGGTCTTCTTCCTGCTTAACGTGTTGCTGCTGATCGCAACCGTTGCGGTCAACTCGGTGGCGACGCGTTGGTTCGGCACGTTGCTGCCGCAGGGGTTCACGTTGCATTGGTATGCGCAGGCGTGGAGCGATTTCCAGTTGTCGAGCGTGTTGTGGGTGACGATGGAAGTGGTCGGTGCAGTCGTGCTGTTGTCGATTGCGCTGGGCGTGCCGGCGGCCTATGCGCTGGCGCGTGCGAACTTTCCGGGCAAGCGCATCGCCATGCTGACGTTCCTGCTGCCGTTGATGGTGCCGCCCGTGACGTACGGCATTCCGATGGCCACAGTGATGTACAAGGTGGGCCTGGCCGGCACGTTGCCCGGCGTGATTCTGGCCAACCTCGTGCCCGCGCTGCCGTTCGTGATTCTCGTTATGACGCCGTTCATCGAGCAGATCGATCCGAATCTCGAAGCCGCCGCGCGCATCTTCGGCGCCAATACGCTGCGGTATTTCCGCTACGTGCTGCTGCCGCTGCTCGTGCCCGGTATGCTCGCCGCGGGGTTGCTCGTGCTCGTGCGCACCATCGGCATGTTCGAGCTGACGTTTTTCACGGCTGGGCCGAGCACGCAGACACTCGTCGTCGCGCTCTATTACGCGGTGTTTTCGACGGGCGTGCGAGCGCCGCAGTCGATCGATGCAATGGCGATGATCTACATGGCCATTACGCTCGTCTGGGTGTTGATTGCGCTGCAGTTCGTGAGCCCGACGCAATTGGTCTCGCGTGTGAAGGAGCAGCGTTAGTCTTAACGTTGCCGTTACCTGTGTAAGCGAGCGCTGCGAAGCAGCGCTCGCTGAGCTCCGGGATCAGGTGCGTTCGATCGAGTATATGAGCCAAAGCTCATGCGAACGATGCGCCTGTCGCCTCGATCCGGTCGCGGTTTTCCGCCACGTACTCTGCGACGACGCGCATCGCGACGCGCACGCGCGGCATTCGCCGAAGGTCGGGATGCGCGACGAGCCACAGCTCAGACGCCATCTCGGACACAGGCCCCAATACGCGCACGAGCGCTGGATCGCCATCGGCTAGAAAGCATGGCAGGGGTGCGAGACCGATGCCGGCCCGAGCCATTTCGCGCAACGCGACGAGCGAATTTGCGCGATGGACGATTCGCGCCGGATCGACATGTTTTGCGATCCACCGGGCCGAGCCGAGATGCGCGAGGCTCTCGTCGGGACTGACCCAGTCGAGCGCGAGCGGATCGGCATCAGCTTCATCGGCCATGTATTCAGACGCACCGTAAATTGCGGATGCGACGGTTGCGAGTCGCTTCGCGACGAGACCGTCCGGCACCGACTCCGCAGGGCGCAACGCAATATCGGCATCACGTCGAGTGAGCGCCAGGAACGAATTCGTGACGACGACTTCCACGAGCAGTTCCGGATGCAAGTGCCGCAGCGTTTTGAGTGCTGGCGTGATAAACGCGAGCAGCGCTTCGGTTGTTGTCAGCCGCACGATACCCGCCAAGCGGCCGTCATGACCCGCGAGCCGGCGCGCGGTTTCATCAAGCTCGCGCAGCACGCGCTGCGCGAGGTCGATCGCCTCGTCACCGACGGGCGTTGCGGAGTAGCCGACGCGTGTCCGGTCGAACAAGCGCACGCCAAGCCGGCTTTCCAGATTACCCAGGCGCCGCCATGCGCTCGCATGGTTCACCTTGAGCTGCCGCGCGGCACCAGCCAGCGATTTCGCTTTCGCGAGCGCACAGAGCAGCCGTAGATCTTCGATATCGAGCAGTTCTTGTTGCGTTGGCAAACTGGCATTGCGCATCTGCAGTATTCCCTCGCGTTCGGCGTACAGCGATCATAACGCCAACATTTCTATTGCGAGGAGAGTGTGATGGCTGAGACCAATTTGCCGAGAGAAAGCCGCCGCATGATCGGCCGTTTGGCAGCCGGACTGCTGTTGTCGGGCTTGATCGACGCGCCCGCTCGCGCTCAGGTCGCGAGCACAAAAGACCAAACGGCCGAGCCGCCTGCCGGATTTATGAGCCGCTACCTCACGGTCGACGGATCAAGGATGCACTACGTCGAAGGCGGCGCAGGTCCCGTCGTGCTTTTGCTTCACGGCTGGCCTCAAACTTGGTGGGCGTGGCGCAAAGTCATGCCGTTGCTGAACGCCGAGCATCACGTCATCGCGCTCGACATGCCGGGCCTTGGCAAGTCGGACGTTTGCGCGAGCGGCTACACCAAGCGCAGCTTGGCGCGTCGTGTGCGTGCGTTCGCCGCAGCGCTCGGACACAAGCGCGTTGCACTCGTTGGTCACGACCTCGGCGCAGCGGTTGCCTACGCGTATGCCAAGCAATTTCATGACGATGTTTCGGCGCTTGTCGTGATGGACGATCCGCTGCCGGGATTGAAGGATTGGGACGTGGTCAAAGGCAAATGGCCGCGCTGGCACTTTGCGTTTCACAATGTAGTCGGCTTACCGGAAGCTTTGGTGTCGGGACGTGAGCTGATCTACCTGAGCTGGTTTTACCGAAACGCTTTTCAGGCCAACGCGATCACGGAGGCCGACGCCCGCGTGTATGCCGCCGCATACTCGCAGCCCACTGCGCTTCATGCCGGGTTCGAGTATTACCGCGCGTTCGAGCAGGATGCGGCGGAGAACGCGAAAGACGAAGCGCCTTTGACCATGCCGGTGCTGGCAGTGGGCGGCGAGCATTCGCCGTGGCGCTCCTATCTGCATGAACAACTGGAAGGTCGCGCGCTGTCTCTGGAGGGCGTCGTGGTACCTGAATGCGGCCATTTCATCGCCGAAGAGCAGCCGGTCTGGCTCGCGCAAACTCTTCGGCAGTTTCTCGCAACTCCTCTGCAAAAAGCTTAGGAGTGCGAACGACCAGTCAGACGGACCGACTGCCCACGGCGAGAAGCGCCTCGGTGTCAGCCTCCGCGATACCGCGGGTTAGCTTCGAGAAAGATACCGATGTTCGAATGGTATCCGCGATGCTTGAATTGAACGTCGCTCAATGCTTCCGAGAGATTCAGCACGTATCGCCTCGTTCCGTAATATTGCGCGATGCATTCTCCGCGCGCAGCGCCTTCCTTCTCGTAGCAAGGCGTGAGGGTTTGAGAGGTTGGAATTCGAACACCGTATGCGAAGCCGCTGGAGTCATATGTTTTGGCCTCGCTTCCACTGGCGCCTTTTCTGAACTTGACCGCTTCGATTTGAGCCTCGTATCGTTCGCCGTCGGGTGCGAGCGCCGAGCATTTGATGGTGTATTCGCCTTCTTGCCCGACGAGCAAGTTCTTCAGTTCGAGCACTGACGCTCCATTGCGGCCAGGCGTCGCGTCCTCGCGTTTGGCGTGAACGAAGCCGCTTGCTCCGCCGCCATGACTGACCAGGCAATACGTGTTTGAAAAAGTGGTCAGATCGCCGTCGCGGTCGACGAAATCGATAGAAGGCGTAGCGCAAGCAATTTCAGCTAAACCAAGAATCAGCAATCCTGCAGGAACGGTGGCTCTGAAATTCATATTGACTCTCTCGTAGAGTTGGTTTTGATCAAGAACGCAGCGACGCACAGTGAGCGCGAACGCCGGAACGCATGCTGCGGTAAGGGCAGCGTGAGCAGCGTAGTTGTCTTGAAAATGTGATCTTTACGAGGGCGGCAAATATGGGACAGCCGGTTGGCTGCAACGACAAGGTTTCTTGGTCGCTGCGGTTCGCTTATGCGGGCATGAGACCGGCCGCGATTTTACGGCTTGGTCAAGCAACTCGCGAGCGCCACGGGCTATCTCCAAAGACAGGGATCAGCACTGGCTTCGGGCGCAATACCCGTACGTTTTCGGACGAATCATCGTCTTTCGGCAAAAACCTGCGCAGCGCCTCCAATATTCCGCTCCAGTCTATCTGCCGACTCGCTTCTTCCGGTGGAAGAAGGTGCACACGTTTCGGAATATCGAGCGCTTGAGCCATGCTGTTAATTGCTCTGATTTGATTGAGTGCAAATATCAGCGTCCCTATCTCGCGCCGCCCAACTGGCTTGCCGCCTTGTCCGCTTGCCAGCTCGTGCAGTCTGCGTAGCGTTTGCGCGGCGACGTCGAGCCCCTTTTCTATGTCGGGCGTGGACAATACATCAGGGAGAAAGTACCGTCCTTCGTCGAAGATCGCATTGCCATCGCCGCCGACGTCGAGAATTTCCCGTGAATCGTTCATGAAGTCGATGCCGCGAGTCAGAAAATCTTCGACGGCCGCGCGAGTCGCCCGACCCTTGGGTGAATCGCTGAGGCAAGCTTTGTAAAGTTCCTCAAGCTTCGTCCCTTCCACGAAATACTGAAACGCTTCTTCGTTGAATGTTGACGGATGATTCAATATCCAGTTGTCGTTGCCCGCGGCATACAGCGATGGCAGGGGCGCTTTATCCAACATTTCAGGGTAGCGCATGCTGAGCGAGAAATGCAGGATCGACGGTTTGTCGAACTGCGGCAGCAAATCTTGTGTACGCACCAGCGCCGGCATCTCGACAACGTCACGATCGATCTCCGGACAGATGCGCTGAGCATTAGGCAGCACGTCGTTATGCATCAGAAATTCGGCGACGGCGCGCCGCACCGAAACTGGCGCGATTTCCGCCGTCTGCGTCGGAACGCTGCCCTTGGCGGGAAAGTAGGATGCTAAAACCGCATAGCGGCGATTTTCGCTTTTGGCGAGCGCTTCGCCTTTCGCCACGATGCTCTTCGGCATGGCGGCCCCGATGTGCGGGAACAGCACACTCCACTTTACGAGCAGCGACAACGACGCAACACTGATCTTGACGACCTTGCCAGGCTTATCTGGATCTGTATAGACGGCGTGATCCATGCCGTGACCGAGCATTTTCAACGTATTCGGCGGCAGCGGATCGAGCCGTTTCCAGGCCCATAGGCGCAGCTTGCGCTCGCGCTGCGCGGGCGTGCCCTTGAGATCGTGCATCATCTCGCCGAATTCCGTCTCATCAAACGCATGCGGGCCAAGAATTGCCTTGAGCCTTTTATTCAATTCGCCTCGCGTGAATTCAATCTTCACGAAGCTGCGCCGCGGCAACCCCGTGAGCTCAGTCAACTCCGCACCGGCGCGCGCGCGGCAAGTTGCTTCGGGTGCCGTTTGAACCGTTGAGCCTCTTTGACCCGCAAGCGGGTGCGGCTGCTCGTTCGCGCCGCCTTTCGCGCCTGTAATGCAATAGGTCATGATCGTGCAAGTGTAGTGAAAGACTCGTCACTTTAGGGCGGACACCTGCCGTATATGCGGGTGTGAGCGAACTGGTGGCTGTCGATGCGAATGGCGCGGCTTTGAGGACGTTCGAAAGCCTCACGCCTATCGTCGGGGAGCGTAAGCGATCGATGATCCGCGCCCTGTTTCTGCGAGGTAAAGCGGCGACGATTGTGTCTACATGAACGCGGAGGTGAACGCAATGACAGAGCACAGCAAACGAAGAGCTTCTGGAAACGACTGCCCGAGCGGACTGTTGGCCAAGGAGCTGAATCACCTCGCCGGACACTGGCGGAAGCCCGTCCACTTAGCCCCGTGCCGTCCGAAACCATGTACACGGGCTGCAAAAATATAAATCGCGACAGGGGCACCAGATGCGCTCACACTGGAAGGCGTGGAGCAGAAAGGGCGCGGATCCGTGCCCTAGGCGCCTGCTATTTCTTCTTGACCGGCGCGCCGCCTGCGGGGTCTTCGCAAGCGAAGGGAACACGCCTACCACAGGAAACGTCACCTTTTTAGCGGAAAACAGCGTCGACAACGCTGTGCACGGGTCATCCGACACTTGAGTGCGCCGCTAAACCGCTGTTCTCATCCTGACGGTTGCTCGCGCGTCCAACCGCACCCGTGATCAAGCCGCACGCCCAAGGCTTGCATGCACGCGATACGTGCGGTGCGGCCTCTCCGAAGGAAGATCCGATGATGTCTCAGCGCTATAAGCCCTGCGTCGCTTTTGCGGTGGCAAACGATGCGCACGCCGCCAACACGACGCGCCACCGCGATAGGTCCTCTCCACCGAACTCCCCGACATCGTGGAAAGTGCGTCTGTGAAAACGATCCTTCGATATGTCGCGCGACATCGCTCGCCGTCGCCGCTGTGGACTGACATCGCGCCAGTGCGCGAAGCGCTGTTCGGCGTCGAACGGCTTGAGCAACACGCGGAGAGCCTCGCTGCCGCGCAATCGGTTACCAAGACTCCGCCTGCCGTTTTGTCGCTGCACACGAGACTGAACGATAACGCCGCCGTGCTGCTCGCAGCCTACCGGGCGGGCGCCAAGGAACTGGAGGGCGGCCGCGGGGTGGTGCCCGCCGCGGAATGGCTGCTCGATAACTATCACCTCGTCGAGGAGCAGATCCGCGAGATTCGCGACGACCTGCCGCCGGGCTACTACTCCCAGTTGCCCAAGCTTGCCACAGGCCCGTTCGCCGGGTATCCGCGCGTATTCGGTCTCGCGTGGGCGTTTGTTGCGCACACCGACAGCCATTTCGACCCGCAGATCCTGCGGCGTTTCATCACCGCGTATCAACGGGTTCAACCGCTGACGATTGGCGAATTGTGGGCTGTGGCGATCACGCTGCGCATCGTGCTCATCGAGAACCTGCGACGCCTGACTGACCAGATCACCGCAGGCCGTAGCGCACGCGCCGACGCGGATGCGCTCACCGACCGTCTGCTCGAATCCGGCTGCGCCAGCTCGGCGCTCGAAGCGGACATTGCCACGCGCTCGTCGGGCCTGTTATCGGAGCTGTTCGCAGCACAGCTTGCAAAGCGGTTGCGCGACCAGGATCCGCATACCACGCCGGCACTTGGCTGGCTGGAAGCGCGGCTCAAGCTGCAGGGCGCTACCGTCGATGAAGTCGTGCAACACGCGCAGCAGCGACTGGGTGCGTCGAACGTCACCGTGCGCAATGTGATCACCAGCATGCGGCTGATTTCCGACATCGACTGGACGGAACTGTTCGAGAGCGTGAGTCTTGTCGACGCGCGGTTGCGCGCCCACAGCAGCTTTGCCACGATGGATTTTCCAACGCGCAACCTGTATCGCAGCGCGATAGAGCAGCTGGCGCGCGGCTCGTCTTTCACCGAACTCGAAGTCGCCGGGTTAGCACTGGAATCGGCGCAGGCGGCGGTGCTCGAAGCAGGCGATGGCGCGCATGCGCAACGCGCGAGCGACCCCGGCTATCACCTGATCGCCGAGGGCCGGCGGGCGCTGGAGCACGCGATCCAATTCCGACCGCCGGCGCGTCTGCGGATCGCGCGGGTCAGCGTCCGCCTCGGCATCGGCGGTTACGTCGGCACGATCCTGATGGTCGCCACGATGTTGCTGGCGCTGGCATCGTGGGCGCTGTGGACACTCGCTGCGGGCGGTCTCGAACCCGCGTTGCTCGCGCTGTTTGCCGCATGCGGATTCCTGCCCATCACCGACGCCGCGACCGCGCTCGTCAATCGCGCGGTGACATGGAGCTTCGGCGCAATCACGTTGCCGGCTCTCGAGCTGACTGCCGGCGTGCCGTCGTCATTGCGCACCCTGGTTGCCGTGCCGACGCTCCTGACGAACGAGGCCGATCTGCGCGAGCAGGTCGAACGCCTTGAGGTGCATCACCTCGCGGGAGCCGGTGGCGACCTGTCCTTCGCGTTGCTGGCGGACGGGCTCGATGCGAATCAGGAAGTGTTGCCCGGTGATGCGCATCTGCTCGCGGTAGCCGCCGACGCCATCGAAGCCCTGAACCGCCGTTACGAGCCCAGCTCCACCGGCAACCGTTTCCTGCTGTTGCACCGCCGCCGCGTGTTCAGCGCGAGCGAAAACACATGGATGGGCTGGGAGCGCAAGCGCGGCAAGCTGCACGAACTCAACCGCCTGCTGCGCGGTGCGACGGATACCACCTTTATGCCGATCGCCGGCCGTGCACCGCAGGTACCGCCCGACGTGCGCTACGTCATCACACTCGACGCCGATACGCGTCTGCCACGCGACGCCGCGCTGCGGCTGATCGGCAAGATGGCGCATCCGCTGAACCGGCCGACATTTAGCGAAGCCGAGCAACGCGTCGTCGGCGGATACGCGATTTTGCAGCCGCGCGTCACGCCGTCACTGCCAATCGGTCAGGAAGGGTCACTACATCAGCGCATCTTCTCCGGCCCGGGCGGGATGGATCCGTACGCAGCTGCCGTGTCCGACGTCTATCAGGATATGTTTGGCGAAGGCTCATACACCGGCAAGGGCATTTACGACGTCGATGCATTTGAAGCGGCTTTGCGTGGACGCGTGCCGGAAAATGCGCTGCTCAGCCACGATCTGTTCGAAGGGATTTTTGCGCGCGCCGGACTGGCGTCGGATGTCGAGGTGGTCGAGGAGGTGCCGTCGCGCTACGACGTGATTGGCAAACGGCAGCATCGCTGGACACGTGGCGACTGGCAATTGCTGCCGTGGATCGTCGGCTATCGCGGCCGCGGCCGGCACGCGATGCCGTCGATCGGCCGCTTCAAGATGCTCGACAATTTGCGCCGCTCGCTGCTCGCCCCGTTCATGGTCGCCGCGCTCGCCCTTAGCTGGCTGATGCCAATCCGCGCCGGGATGGCAGGCGCGCTGCTGATGCTCGGCGCGCTGGCGATTCCTGCCTTCCTGCCCACCCTGTTCGCGATCCTGCCGCGCCGCAGCGGCATCCGGCTGCGCAATCATCTAGAGGTGCTGGCCGCCGATGTGCGGCTCGCCGTCTTGCAAACCGTTCTGTCGGCCGCGTTCCTCGCTGATCAGGCGTGGCGCATGGGCGATGCGATCGTCCGGACGTTGATACGGTTGTTCGTGACGCATCGCAGACTGCTCGAATGGACGACCGCTGCGCAGTCAAAGAGCAGCCCTCGTCTCGATCTGCGCGGCTTTTACAGGCAGATGACAGGCGGTGTAGCGCTCGGCATCGTGCTGCCGGCTGGTGCCATCGCGTTCGCCCCGTCGCACTGGCCGCTCGTGCTGCCGTTTGCGCTGTTATGGCTCGCCGCGCCGGCGCTCGCGTTGTGGTCGAGCCGCTCCTCGACCGTCGCGCGGCGTTTCGCTTTGACTGACCCGGACGCACGCAGCCTTCGCCTGATCGCGCGACGCACGTGGCGTTTCTTCGAGACCTTCGTTACTCCGGCAGAGAATATGCTGCCGCCCGATAACTTCCAGGAAGATCCGAAGCCGGTCGTCGCACACCGTACCTCGCCGACCAACCTCGGGCTATATCTGCTGTCGGCGATTGCTGCGCGGGATTTTGGCTGGGCCGGGACGACGGAAACAGTCGAACGGCTCGAAGCGACGTTCGCTTCGATGCGCAAGCTCACGCGTTTCAAGGGACATTTCTATAACTGGTACGGGACGCTCGATCTCCGAGTGCTGGCGCCGGCGTATGTTTCGTCGGTTGATAGCGGCAATTTGGCCGGTCATCTGATCGTCCTCGCGAACGCGTGCGAAGAATGGCCGCATGAATTGCTCGCACCGACTGCGCGATCCGGATTGATCGATAACCTGCAACTCGCGCGTGAAGCTGTCGACACGTTGCCCGCCGCGAGCGGCGAACGTGGCCGGCAACTGGTTGCGATCCTCGAAGAGATCAGCAAGCAGTTGCATGGCCCGCAGACGCTCGAAGCGCTGTCCCCGTCGCTCTCGCGGCTGACCGAAAAGGCCGCGAGAGCGACGCGTGAACTTGTGCCCGCCGGCGGCGCCGATGGTGCTGCCGATCTGATGTTCTGGATCGAAGCGTTGAGCAAAAGCGTGGTCGAACATGCTCGCGACCGACAACAACTCGCCGCGGCGCCGGCTCTTCTGCGTGCGCGCTTAAGGTCGCTCGCCGATACGTCGCGTACGATGGCGCTCGACATGGATTTCGCGTTCCTGCTCGATCCGGAACGCAAGCTGCTGTCGATCGGCTATTCGCAATTGGACAACAGCCTCGACTTGAACTGCTACGACCTCCTTGCGTCCGAAGCGCGTCTCGCGAGCCTCTTCGCCATCGCGAAAGGCGATGTGACGACGCGCCACTGGTTCCGGCTGGGCCGCGCTGCGACGCCGGTCGGCAACGGCTCGGCGCTCATCTCGTGGTCGGGGTCGATGTTCGAATACCTGATGCCGTCACTGGTGATGCGCGCGCCGGTCGGCAGCCTGCTCGAACAGACGAGCCGTCTGGTGGTGGAGCGGCAAGCGTCGTATGCGCATTCGCTCGGCATTCCGTGGGGCATTTCGGAATCGGCGTTCAACGCGCGCGACATCGAATTTACCTACCAGTATTCGAATTTCGGCGTGCCCGGCCTTGGCCTCAAGAGGGGCCTTTCAGAGAACCGCGTGATCGCCCCGTATGCAACGGGGCTAGCCGCGATGGTCGACCCACAAGCCGCGCGAGAGAATTACGCACAACTTGCCGCGCTTGGCGCGCTGGGCCGCTATGGTTTTTATGAAGCACTCGATTTCACTCGCTCGCGTCTACCGGGTAACGAGGATGTGGCGATAGTGCGCAATTTCATGGCGCATCACCAGGGCATGACGATCGTGTCGATCGCGAACGTGCTACTCAACGCGCAGATGCGTGCCCGTTTCCATCGCGAACCGATGATCCAGGCGAGCGAATTGTTATTGCAGGAACGTATGCCGCGCAATGTCGCCGTCGCGCATCCCCGTGCCGAAGAAGTGAAAACATCGGCAGCCGTCGCCGGCGTGATGCCGCCGACCGTACGGCACCTCGCTGCATCGACTGTGGCCGGCGCAGCGCCGGTGACCCACCTGCTGTCGAATGGACGCTACGCGGTCATGCTGACCGCGACCGGTGCCGGCTACAGCCGTTGGCGCGATCTGGCCGTGACGCGCTGGCGCGAAGACGCAACTCGCGACGACTGGGGCTCCTTCATCTTCCTGCGCGACAGGCAGAGCGGCCATGTGTGGTCGGCAGGCGCACAGCCGGCTGCTAGCGAAGCCGAGTGCGAAGACGTCGTATTCGGCGAAGACCATGCGGAATTCACCCGTCGCGACGGCTCGTTGACAACGACGATGGATGTACTGGTTTCCAGTGAAGCAGACGGCGAAGTTCGCCGCGTGTCGTTGGCGAACAGCGGGCGCCGTGCGCGTGAGATTGAACTGACTTCCTATGCCGAAATTGTGCTTACGACGCCCGCTGCCGACAACGCACATCCGGCCTTCTCGCGGATGTTTGTCCAAACCGAGCACCTTGCGGAATTCGGCGCGCTGGTGGCCACACGCCGTCCGCGTTCACACGACGAAAGACAGCTGTGGGCCGCGCATTTCGCCGTTGTCGACGGCGAGATCATCGCCGATCCGCAACACGAATCGGATCGCGCGCGCTTTCTGGGGCGCGGGCGCAACGCCGGCACGGCGGCCGCGATCTTCGACGATCAGCCGCTCACCAACACCGTCGGGACCGTACTCGATCCGATCTTTGCGCTCAGGTATCGCGTGCTGGTGCCGCCGGGCAAGGTCGCCCGCGTGACGTTCTGGACCGTGGTGGCCGAGTCGCGGGCGCAGTTGCTCGATCTGATCGACAAGCACCATGACCGCAACGCGTTCGATCGCGCCAAAACGCTGGCCTGGACGCAGGCTCAGGTGCAGTTGCGCCATCTCGATGTCGAAGCCGAGGAGGCGGCGGACTTTCAGCGCCTGACCGCGCCCATCATCTACGCCGATGCGCGTTTCAGGGCGCCGTCGGACACGATAATTCGCGGGGCTGGCGCGCAGTCCGGACTCTGGCCGCATGCGATTTCAGGCGACCTGCCGATCGTGCTGCTGCGTATCGATGATGTCGAGGACATCGCGCAAGTCCGTCAATTACTGAGGGCACACGAGTACTGGCGGATGAAGCGGCTGGGCGTCGATCTCGTCATCATCAACGAACGGGCTGCGTCCTATATCCAGGAGTTGCAGGGTGCGATCGAAACAGCCGTGCGCAGCAGTCAGTTGCGGCCGCGTTTCGGCGAAGAACTCGCGCAAGGGGCCGTCTTTACGCTGCGCGCCGATTTAATGAGTATGGAGGCGCGCGCACTGCTGCAATCGGTCGCGCGTGTCGCATTGATCGCGCGTCGCGGTTCGATCGCCGACCAACTCGCGCGCCTGCCGCACTCACAAGGCCAACCATCGGCGCCGCGCCGGCAGAAGCTGCCCATGTCGTCGCCATGGTCCGCGGCGACGCCTCGTCCGCCACGCGCGCCGTCTTCGATTCCATCGGGGCTCGAGTTCTTCAACGGTCTGGGCGGCTTCGATAAAGACGGGCGGGAATACGTGAGCGTGCTCGTGGCGGGTGCGAGCACGCCCGCGCCGTGGATCAACGTGATCGCAAACGCCGGCTTCGGCTTTCAGGTCGCGGCGGAAGGCAGCGGCTACACGTGGGCCGAAAACAGCCGCGAAAATCAACTCACGCCGTGGTCGAACGATCCGGTCGAAGACCCGGCCGGCGAAGCCATTTATGTGCGCGACGAAGTCACTGGCGATGTGTGGGGCGCGACCGCGTCGCCGATCCGCGACGGCGGGACGTATATCGCGCGTCACGGGTATGGCTACAGCCGCTTCGAGCACGAGGCGAATGGCATTGCGCTCGCCTTGCTGCAATACGTGCCGCTCACAGACCCGCTGAAAATCTCCCGGCTGACGTTGCGCAATCTGTCCGGCATGCCGCGCCGCCTGTCAGTGACCGCGTGGATGGAATGGGTGCTTGGCACGTCGCGAGGCGCATCGGGACCCTTCGTCGTGACGGAGATCGACGCCGTTACCGGCGCGATGCTGGCGCGCAATCCGTGGAGCATGGCGTTCGCGGGACGCGTCGCGTTCGCCGACCTCGGCGGTCGGCAGACCGCGTGGACGGCGGATCGTACCGAATTTCTCGGCCGCAATGGTCGAACTGCGGCGCCCGCCGCGCTAACCGGCAACACGTCGCTGTCTGGCGCAACGGGTGCGGGCCTCGATCCCTGTGCGGCGTTGCAGGGCGTGATCGAGTTGGGCGTGGGCGAGACCGTCGAAGTGGTGTCGCTCGTTGGGCAATGCGCGTCCGTCGAGGAGACGCGGGCGTTGATCGAGCGCTATCGCAAGGCCGATCTCGACGCCGTCCTCGCCGAGGTGACGGCCCAGTGGCTGAACGTGCTCGGCACCGTCCAGGTGAAGACCCCTGAGCGCGCGATGGATCTGATGCTAAACGGCTGGCTGCTGTATCAGACGCTCGCGTGCCGCGTCTGGGCGCGCTCGGCGTTTTATCAGGCGAGCGGCGCGTATGGGTTCCGTGATCAGTTGCAGGACGGCATGGCGCTGACCCATGCGCGGCCAGACGAGACGCGCCGACATTTGCTGCGCGCTGCGGCGCGCCAGTTCGTCGAAGGCGATTTCCAGCACTGGTGGCTGCCTCAGTCCGGGCATGGCGTGCGCACGCGGATTTCCGATGACCGCGTATGGCTCGCTTTCGCGACGGCGACGTACGTCGGCTGCGCGGGCGACGTCGCGGTTCTCGACGAGCTTGTCCCGTTCCTCGATGGACCGCCACTACGGGCTGGCGAGCACGATGCGTTTTTCCAGCCGATGGTCGCAGATCGAGCAGCGTCGCTATTCGAACATTGCGCGCGCGGGCTGGATCAATGTATCGAGCTGACCGGTGAACACGGCTTGCCATTGATCGGCACGGGTGACTGGAACGACGGGATGAACCGCGTCGGCGCGCACGGCAAAGGGGAGAGCGTTTGGCTCGGCTGGCTGCTGTTGCGGACTATTGCGTTGTTCGCCCCCCTGGCCGAGTCGCGCGATGCGGGTGCTGCCGCGCGCGCCGCGCACTGGCGTGCTCATGCAGCCTCGGTGCGCGAGGCGCTGGAGCGGGACGCATGGGACGGCGAATGGTATCGCCGGGCGACGTTTGATGATGGCACGTGGCTTGGCTCGCAAGACAGTGACGAATGTCAGATAGATTCGATAGCACAGTCGTGGGCTGTGCTGTCGGGCGCAGCAGATCCCGCACGCGCGTCTGTCGCGATGATGTCGCTGGAAAAGCATCTTATCCGGGGTGACGAAGGGCTGGCATTGCTGTTCACGCCGCCGTTCGACAAGACGTCGGACGATCCCGGCTACATCAAGGGTTATCCGCCCGGGCTGCGTGAAAACGGCGGGCAGTATAGCCACGCGGCGATGTGGGTCATCCTCGCGCTGACAAAAATGCGCGAGGGCAACAAGGCCGCCGCGCTATTTTCGCTACTTAATCCGATCAATCATGCGCGCACACCGATGGAAGTCGACCGCTACAAGGTTGAACCCTATGTCGTTGCCGCCGATGTTTATTCCGTGGCGCCGCATGCCGGGCGAGGCGGCTGGACTTGGTACACGGGATCCGCTGGATGGATGCACCGGGCGGGTGTCGAGGGCATTCTCGGGATTTGTCGCGAGGGCGATTTTCTTGTGATCGATCCTTGTATTCCGGACACGTGGCCGGGATTTGAAGCAACAGTGACAATGCATTCGACGAGGTATCAGGTTCTCGTCGAATCCGCTGGCGAGGGCGGTGCGATGCGGGCGGTGCTCGACGGCGCGGGTCTCGTCTGTAGTGGTCAACGGGTGCGGGTGCCGCTCGATGGCGGGTCGCATAAGCTGCTGATTTCGCTTCGCCTCAGCGTGAGTGAAGACGTGAATTCTAGCGCGCACATCGCGTGACGAATCCGCATCGGTAATCGAGGCGAAAGCGGCGACGGATAGTGGAAGGGCAATCCTGATCGGAGCAGGCAATATCGGCCAGGGCACTGGAAGAGCTGAACGACTGGTTCGGCGAAGAAGTGGTTCAGTTCGACGACTACGACATTCCGCCGGCGCCGGCGGCTGCGTAGGCGACTCTCTTACCGGCTAGCGCTTCTATCGGCAAATCGATGGCGAAGTGGCGTAATGATCAGCCGAGAGGCAATCGCAACCGTGAGGCAGGCCACGACGAAAGAAATCACGAGGAAGACGATCAGTAGGCGGGTTTCCCCGTCCTCTGCTCCTTGCCACTTGAGCAAGCTTATCAGCCAAACGTAAGCATGCTGCCCCGATGGGCTGTCGACCGCTTGTTCGACCAAGCGTGCCAGCGGTGGCCACCGATAGATGAGGAGGGTGTAAAGGTGCGTGAGCACGATGACGGCAACGATACGCAGCACGAGTTTCATTTCACCATCACCGTTCCGTAGTACCGAGTGAATGTGCCCGGAATATAGCTCGTCGGCTGCGACTTGAGATATTCGCGCAGCTGTCGGAACAGCGCGGGTGACACAAGCGTGATGCATCCTTCGCTTCGGCCGTGGCTCCCGACCGGATGAAGGCGCAAACTCGTCCGCTTGACGCCGTCGACAATAATCCAGTCGTCGTTGGGCGTTGGGCCGGATGTAGCGCGAACCACTCGTCGTGCTTCGAGCGACTGTACATATCCTTTAGGGGGGCCCAGAGCCACCCCATGCGGCCACCGCTGTAGTACGTTCCCTTGGGCATGGCCCTAGGTCTTTGAGCGCAACGTCGGATACCTTGTTCTCATGCCCTTTGTCACCAGAGAAAGCGGCGTATGCATTACCGTCACAGGTGAGCATGCTGGTTTGTCTGTTATTGAGAAAATACGTGCAGCTAGCGACGATATAGATTCCCTCGGATTTGTTATTTGAAGTCGAGCCGCGATAAGAATACAACAGCCGCTCAAGGACACACGCGATCGCTAAAACACAGATGACGTCTTCGCTCCGCCATCGCTTTGCGCCGTCGAGCGCGAGCGGAGCTTGGCGTGAACGCCGCTTGCCTCGGCTTCGAATTTCCGCTGTCGACCCTGACGCGACGCGTTTGTGAACAAGGCCGCATCGATGTCGTGATGCAGAACGCGGGGCACCTCGTCGTCGGTCCGGTCGAGGCGTTCACCCCTGAAGATGTTTTCGCCTGCCGCGCTGAGTAACGCCGGAAACGAGGCCTGATGACTGTCCGTTCCGGCAGCAGCTTCGGCCGTTCAACGCGGTACGGCTGAACGCGTCGCGTACACGATGTGACCTGCAACGGCCAGCGCCTGCGCGCTCAGCTTGCCGATGCCCGTTCCCGCGCCTGTGACCAGGATGACTGATTTCATGATGTTTCTCCGATTTTTCACGTTCGTTCAAGTGAGGCTTCAGCTTCAGGCCACGCCGCCATTCGCACGCAGAATCTGGCCATTGACCCGGCCGGCGTCGGCACTGGCGAGGAACGAGACCACCGAGGCGATGTCCTCCGGCTGGCCGAGCCGCTGCAGTGGCGGCATGTTCGCGAAGGTCCGGATCTGTTCTGCAGTCTTGCCGTCAAGAAACAGCGACGTCGCGATCGGGCCCGGCGCAACAGCGTTCACGGTAATGTGGCGACCGCGCAGTTCCTTGGCGAAAACGTGGGTGAATGCCTCGACAGCGGCCTTGGTCGCGTTGTAGACCGCGTAGCCCGGCATGTTCAGCGCGAGCGTCGTGCTCGAGAAGTTCACGATGCGGCCGCCTTCGTTCATCCGCCCGGCTGCTTCACGCAATGTGTTGAAGGTGCCGCGCACGTTGATGTCGAAGGTCTGGTCGTACAGCGCGTCCGACGTGTCGGCGAGCGGCACCGTTTTCAGCACGCCGGCGTTGTTCACCAGCACGTCGATCTTGCCAAGCTGTTGTCCGGTGATCTCGAACATCGTCCGGACTTCGCCGGCGTTCGCGACGTCTGCCTTTACTGCAATTGCGTTCGCGCCTTGCGCCGACAGCTCGGCGACCAGCGCCTCGGCCTCCTTCGAGCTCGACGCATAGTTGATGGCGACAGCGAAACCGTCGCTGGCGAGGCGCCGCGCAACCGCCGCGCCAATCCCACGTGATGCGCCTGTAACGATGGCAACCTGGCTGTTCTTGATGATGGTCATAATTTGCCCCTTTTCGGTGGGTGATTCAGGTAGTGAGTGGGTGAGACGAATATTCGACGATTCGACGGCAAAGATAATTGCCAGCAAACTGGTATCATAATTCCATTTGCTTTAACAATTGACCGCGGCGCGCTCATATGGACCGTTTCCAGGAAATGCAGGTTTTTATCCGAATCGCCGAGCGCGGTAGTTTTACCCGCGCGGCGGACGACCTGCAGATTCCCCGTGCCACCGTCACCAATCTGATGAAGCGGATGGAGGAACGGCTCGGCACGCGGCTGCTGGAGCGGACAACGCGCACAGTGCGCCTGACCCATGACGGTGAGGCGTTCTATCGCCGCTGCGTGCGCCTCGTGGCCGATCTGGAGGAAGCGGAGGGCTCGTTTCGCAACGTCGCCCCAAAGGGACTGCTGCGCGTGAATGTGCAGGGGACGCTGGCGAAGCACTTCGTCGTGCCCGCATTGGTGGATTTCGTAGCGCAGTATCCCGGTATCGAGTTCCATATCGGCGAGGATGACCGGTTGGTCGATCTGGTGCGCGAGGGGATCGATTGCGTGCTGCGGGCGGGGACGCTGCAGGATTCGTCGATGGTCGGGCGGCGCGTCGCTTCGCTGGAACAGGTCACCGTGGCCAGTCCTGCCTATCTCGCGCAATTCGGCGAACCGGCGACGCTAGAGGCGCTCGACGCCCATCGTGCCGTGAATTACATCTCGAGCGGCTCTGGACAGGCGCTGCCGATGGAATTCACGGTCGACGGAGAAGTGATCGAGAGGCAGCTTGCGTCGATCGTGTCGGTCACGGGGGCGGATCTGTACACGGGCGCCGCAGTAGCGGGCCTCGGCATGGTTCAGGTACCCCGATACCGCGTGTCGGGCGAATTGTCTGCCGGAACACTGAAGGTTGTACTCGCCGCCTTTCCGCCGCCACCGATGCCCGTGTCGGTGCTGTATCCGCACAACCGTCAGCTTTCATCGCGGGTCAGGGTATTCGCGCAGTGGCTGCGCGATATCTTCGAAGTAGCGGGCTGAATGCGGGCGCTCGGCGAGTGCCGCCTCGTGACCCGCGACCGTCTCATATCAGTTTGAGATACGACCGTCGCGAGTTTCGTTTGAATGACTAAAACTGGGCCGATCAGTGACGGGCGAGGACCGTCTCAGGCGGACCCATAGAGCCCATCAGAGGGGGTAACGAGAAAGGTAGCCGACCTGCTAAATCGTTGATTACGATCATAAACAGGCGATGCCTCTGGTCACCGAGACGAAAGGTAACAGGTGGCAGGTTTGTTTCCTATTTGTGACCGGACTCCAGCTGCCGCATCTGTTACAGCAAAACGCTTGCGGGCAGTTTTTGCCGCTGCGTTACTTTTTTCCGCAAGCCGCATTTTTCGTGGCGACTTTGCGTTCCTGTATCGCTGTCGGCCCCGTTCAGTCATCTCCGCGTCCGTGAGGACGCGGCGCGTCGGACACTACGCCAGATTTTTTACGCCAAATGAAAAGCCCAGCCTTGCGGGCTGGGCTTTTCATTTGAATCATTGGTGCCCAGGGTCGGACTCGAACCGACACGCCTTGCGGCGGGGGATTTTGAGTCCCCTGCGTCTACCTGTTTCACCACCTGGGCATCTTGACGGCTGCTGAACAAAAGTCGAAAACAGCAGCGCGAAGAGCGCGATTATGGCTGAAAAGAGTGGCATCGGCAAGCGCGTGGCCGAACCTCGGCGAGTACCGCTCGACGAACCCGATCTCTCCCCCGCTTACTGCCCCACGAACACAAACTTCCCACCGCGGATCGCCCCCATCACGCTGGCTCGCTGATCCAACCCGACGTGGTCCTTCGCGCTCGTATTGACGACGCCGTTCGGCACCGCGAGTTCATGCGCTTGCTCCAGCGCCTCGCGCAGTGCGATGCGAAACTGCACGGTGCCCGGCTGCGCAGTTTTCAGTGCCCGCGTCACCGCATCGGCGAGACGCGGGTAGACGCCCGCCGCGTCGCCCGCGAACTGTGTGACGGTGCCCGCGCCATACTTCGCTTCATAAGCCGACACAAAAGCCACCGCCGCCTTCTTCGCCGGAAGATCGGCCGGCAGCGTATGAGCCACCACCACCGGCTGCGTCGGGAAAAGCGTGCCCTCCACGTCCTTGCCGCCAAGCTTGATGAACTCGGGCGTCGCAATGCCATGCGTCTGGTAGATCGGCCCCTTGAACCCCCGATCGACAAGCGTGCGCTGCGGCAGCGCGGCGGGCGTCCCGGCGCCCGCGACGAGGATTGCATCAGGTTTCGCCGCCATCAGCTTGAGCACCTGCCCGGTCACGCTCGCGTCGTTGCGGTTAAAACGCTCGGTCGCGACGATCTGAATGTGCCGCAGCTCGGCAAAGCGCCGGAACGCATTGAGCCAACTGTCGCCGTAGCTATCGGCAAAACCGATGAAACCAACCGTTTTCACGTCGTGATTCGACATATAGCGCGTCATAACGTCGGCCATCGCGCTGTCGGTCTGTGCCATCTTGAACGCCCAGACGCGTTTGCCCTCTTGCGGCTCGACGACGCTCGCCGAGCCGATCAGCGTGATCATCGGCGTTTGCGCCGCAGCGACGGCGTCGAGCGCGGCCAACGCGGCAGGCGTGATGTTCGGGCCGACGATCACGTCAACGTGGTCCTCATCGATCAGCTTGCGGATATTCGCAACGGCTTTGCCCGGATCGGTGCCGTCGTCGAGGATGATGTATTGCGCCTTTTGGCCCGCGATCGTTGCCGGCCACATCTGTATCGCGTTCTTGCTGGTGATGCCGATGACGGCGGCAGGCCCCGTCGAGGACAAATCGATGCCGACCTTGATTTGCGCATGCGCGGCATCGATGCCGGCGCCGACACATGCAAAAGCCGTGAACCCAAGCGCGAACGCGCGGCGCAACGAGGCGGACAACGCCATGCGAATTCTCCGAAGCGTGGTGACGTTAAAAAAAAGAAAACCGAAATGCGGCGCGTTACAACTCGTAATTCTCGTGCTCGCCCTTGAGCGCTTGTTCGATCAGCTTGCGTGTCAGCGTCGGCGAAAGCAGTTCGACGAGCGTATACACGTAGCTGCGCAAATAAGCACCTTGTTTGAGCGCAACGCGTGTCAGATTTGTGCCGAACAGGTGTCCGACCGGCATGGCCCGCAGGTGCTTGTCGCGTTCCGCGTTGAATGCGATATCGGCCATGATGCCGACGCCGAGCCCAAGCTCGACATAGGTCTTGATCACATCGGCGTCAATGGCTTCCAACACGACGTCGGGCGTCAGGTTGCGCCGGGCAAACGCCTCGTTGATCTTGGTGCGGCCCGCAAACGCCGCTTCATAGGTGATCAGCGGGTATTGCGCGAGATCTTCCAAACCGAGCAGTTTGCGCTGCAGCAACGGATGATCAGCCGGCATCACGGCAACGTGGTGCCATTGAAAGCAGGGCAGGGAGATCAACTCCTTATAGTTCGCAATCGCTTCGGTCGCGATGGCGATATCGGCATGGTCGTGCATGACCATCTCGGCCACCTGGGTCGGGCTGCCTTGCAAGATCGCCAAATGCACCTTCGGAAAGCGCTTCTTGAACTCGGCAATGGCCGCCGGCAGCGAATAGCGCGCCTGTGTGTGCGTGGCGGCAATCACGAGATTGCCCTGATCCTGAGCGGCGAAGTCCTTGCCGACGCGCTTGAGGCTTTCGACCTCCTGCAAAATCCGCTCGACCGAGGCGAGGATGATGCGGCCCGGCTCAGTCAGCGAGCGCACCCGCTTGCCGTGTCGTGTAAAGATTTCGACCCCAAGCTCGTCCTCCAACTCGATGATCGCCTTCGACACGCCGGGTTGCGACGTATAGAGCGCCTTCGCCGCCTCCGTCAAATTGAAGTTCTGACGGACGGCCTCACGCACGAACCGGAATTGGTGCAGGTTCATTTATAACCTTTGCGTATAAGAGCAGAATTTTTTAGTCGTTTGAAATATAAGGGGAGTTTATTACGATCATCGGACGTTTTTCAATATGCATAGCTGTTTTTGTCATTAGCACATGAGCGGACGGTCTGAACGTTTCCCCGTCCGCACGCATCGATAGCGATTCGGGCGCCGTGAATGGTTCTGGCACGCGGCGCGACACAACCTGGGGTCCCCGAATGTATCAATACGATCAGTACGACCAGACCATCGTCGACGAGCGTGTCGCGCAGTATCGCGACCAAGTCCGCCGGCGTTTGTCAGGCGAATTGAGCGAAGAAGAGTTCCGTCCACTGCGGTTGCAAAACGGTCTTTACATGCAGCGTCACGCGTACATGCACCGCATCGCGATTCCCTATGGGCTCTTGCGCAGCGATCAGTTGCGGATGCTGGCGCGCATCGCACGCGAGCACGATCGCGGCTATGGCCATTTCTCGACGCGCACGAACATGCAGTTCAACTGGATCGAGCTCGAGCAGACGCCGGAAATTCTCGCCAAGCTCGCATCGGTGCAAATGCATGCGATTCAAACGTCGGGTAACTGCATTCGCAACATTACGGCAGACCAGTTCGCGGGCGTTGCGCCCGACGAAATCGTCGACCCGCGTCCGTGGGCCGAGATCTTGCGCCAGTGGTCGACGTTTCACCCCGAATTCGCCTGGCTGCCGCGTAAGTTCAAGATCGCCGTGTCGGGCTCGAAGGAAGACCGCGTGGCCGTGCAGATTCACGATCTTGGCGTGTATTTGTCGAAGAACCCGGCAGGCGAGGTCGTCTGCGCGATTCTCGCCGGAGGCGGCCTTGGCCGCACGCCGATCGTCGGCCCGGTTATCCGCGAGAATCTGCCGTGGCAACATCTGCTGTCCTATTGCGAAGCGGTGCTGCGTGTCTATAACCGCTTCGGCCGCCGTGACAACCTCTTCAAGGCACGTATCAAGATTCTCGTGAAGGCCCTCGGTGCCGAGAAGTTCGCGCAGCAAGTCGAAGAGGAATGGCAGCACCTCAAGGACGGCCCGTCGACGCTGACGCAGGCCGAATATGATCGCGTCGCGCAATATTTCCAACCGCCGGTCTATGAGAAGCTTTCCGATACGGATGCGTCCTACGAGAACCATCTGCTCGAAGACCGTGCATTCGCGCGCTGGGTGCAGCGCAGCGTGCGGCCGCACAAGGTGGCGGGCTACGCCTCGGTCACGCTCTCGCTCAAGCCGACCGCGGTCGCACCGGGCGATGTGACCGACAAGCAAATGGAAGCAGCGGCCGATCTCGCGGACACTTACTCGTTTGGCGAACTGCGCGTGTCGCACGAGCAGAACCTGATTCTCGCCGACGTCAAAAAGCGCGATCTGTTCGCAGTGTGGGAGCGTGCGAAGCAACTCGGCTTTGCCACGCCGAATATCGGGTTGCTGACCGACATCATCGCGTGCCCGGGCGGCGACTTCTGCTCGCTCGCGAATGCGAAGTCGATCCCGATCGCGCAGGCCATCCAGCGTCGTTTCGACGATCTCGACTATGTCCACGATCTGGGCGAGCTTTCGCTCAACATCTCGGGCTGCATGAATTCGTGCGGGCATCACCATGTCGGCAACATCGGCATTCTCGGCGTCGACAAGGACGGTTCCGAGTGGTATCAGGTGTCGCTGGGCGGCGAACAGGGCACGAGCCCGACGGGCGCACGGCTTGGCCGCGTTATCGGCCCGTCGTTTTCCGCCGAGGAAATGCCCGACGTCATCAGCAAGGTGATCGACACGTACGTCGAAAGCCGCGTCGACGGCGAGCGCTTTATCGATACATACAACCGGATCGGCATCGCGCCGTTCAAGGAACGTGTGTATGCCTCGCGCCAGCCTGCCCATGCATGACGCACGAAAGGAACATTCGCAGATGACTTCGATTATCAGGAACCGCGGCGTCGTCGAGGACGATTGGCATGTCGTGCGTGCCGCGGAAGACGGTGCGTTGCCTGCCGTCGATGCGCTGCCGGCGGGCCGCGTGCTCGTGCCGTTCGCGTTGTGGCAGGCGTCGCGCGAAGCGCTCGTCGCCACGCGCGACGCCGCCTCGATCGGCGTGTGGCTCGCGCCTGACGACGAGCCGGCCGACCTCGTGGCCGACTTCGACAAGATTGCGCTGATCGGCGTCGATTTCCCTGTGTTTCGCGACGGCCGCGGCTATAGCATCGCGCGTCTGCTGCGCGAGCGTTACGGCTGGCGCGGCGAGTTGCGCGCCATCGGCGACGTGTTGCGCGATCAATTGAACTACATGGCGCGTTGCGGTTTCGACGCATTCGCCGTGCGCGCTGACAAGGACATCCATGACGCGCTGCGGGCGTTCAGCGAGTTTTCGGTGCAATACCAGTCCGCCGTCGATACGCCGCAGCCGCTCTTTCGTCGTCGCGCGGCACACCCGGGGGAGCAGCTCGCATGAATACCGCTGTCGTCAATCCGACTGAGCTGGCCGTCGAAGTCGACGCGGCTGCGCTCGCTGCGAAGATCGAGCGTCTCGATGCGCTGATCGATTCGATTGCCGCGCGTCATGCGTCGGTCAAGCTCGCGAGCAGCCTCGCGGCCGAAGACATGGTCCTCACGCATGCGATCTTGTCGCGCGGCGCGGCAATCGGCATCTTCTCGCTCAATACCGGGCGCTTGCATCCGGAAACGCTGGGCATGCTCGATCGTGTTCGCGAACGCTATGGTTATCAGATCGAGCAATTTCATCCGCAGGCCGACGCAATCGATGCCTACGTCGCCGACCATGGGATCAACGCGTTCTATGAAAGCGTCGAGTTGCGCAAACGCTGCTGCGAGATCCGCAAGGTGGAGCCGCTCAATCGTGCGCTCGCCGGCGTGCAAGCCTGGGTGACAGGGCAGCGCCGCGAGCAGTCGGTCACGCGCGCCGAACTCCACGAAGAAGAGCATGATGCGGCGCGCGACATCGCCAAGTACAACCCGCTCGCCGATTGGAGCGAGGCCGAGGTATGGGCTTATCTCAAACAATTCGATGTGCCGGTGAACCCGTTGCATGCGCGAGGCTATCCGAGCATCGGCTGCGAGCCTTGCACGCGCGCCATTCGTCCGGGCGAAGATAGCCGGGCAGGGCGCTGGTGGTGGGAGTCGCGCGACACGAAAGAGTGTGGCTTGCATATCAGCACGATTGAGATCGTCCCGGAAGCCGCGCACCCTGTCATCGGAAGCGCAAGGTAAGACGCAAGCAACGCCGTACACGAATGCCGCCGACGCGGCCGCAATGGCCGCCGCCGCGCCGGGCAGGCAAACGATAGGAACAGACAAACATGAGCACGATTCTCGAACCCTCCGCAACGACCCCGCTCGCCGTGACCTCGACCCGCATGGACCACCTCGATTGGCTCGAAGCGGAATCGATCCACATTCTGCGCGAGTTGGTGGCCGAGTGCGCCAAGCCTGCACTGCTGTTTTCGGGCGGCAAGGATTCGGTGGTTGTGCTGCATCTGGCGCTCAAGGCGTTCGGCCTGGGCGCGCACCGCAAGACGGCCTTGCCGTTTCCGCTCGTTCACATCGACACGGGCCATAACTACGACGAGGTGATCGACTTTCGCGATCGGCGTGCGCAGCAAATCGGTGCGCAACTCGTGGTCGGGCATGTCGAAGATTCGATCAAGCGCGGCACGGTACGCCTGCGCCGCGAGACCGATTCGCGCAACGCCGCACAAGCGGTGACGCTGCTCGAAACGATTGCGCAGCACGGGTTCACGGCGATGATTGGCGGGGCGCGGCGCGACGAAGAAAAAGCGCGCGCCAAAGAGCGCATCTTCTCGTTTCGCGACGAGTTCGGCCAATGGGACCCGAAGGCGCAACGTCCGGAGCTGTGGAGCCTGTATAACGCGCGTTTGCATCAAGGCGAGCATCTGCGCGTGTTTCCGATTTCGAACTGGACCGAGCTGGATGTGTGGCAGTACATCGCGCGCGAGGGGCTCGAGCTGCCGTCGATTTACTACGCGCATCGCCGCGAGATCGTGCGACGCAATGGGCTGCTCGTGCCGGTGACGCCGCTCACGCCGATGCGGGAGGGTGAGGTGAGCGAACAGGCGCTGGTGCGCTTTAGGACGGTGGGCGATATCAGCTGCACGTGCCCGGTGCAAAGCGATGCGGACGACCTCGAGAAGATCATCGCCGAGACGGCGGTGACCGATATCACCGAGCGCGGCGCCACGCGCATGGACGATCAGGCGTCCGAAGCCGCGATGGAGCAGCGCAAGAAGCAGGGTTACTTCTGATTGCTCAGGACTGCTAACGAACGCTTAAGCGAAGCCACGCACACGTACACGCACACACATGCACACGGAAACACACAAGGCAGGACCTATGAACACACATGAACCGGCGGATCTCGGCGTGCTGCGCTTTATCACCGCGGGAAGCGTCGACGACGGCAAGAGCACGCTGATCGGGCGCCTGTTATACGACAGCAAGGCGGTCCTTTCGGACCAACTCTCGGCGCTCTCGCGCGCGAAGATGAAGCGCACGGTGGGCGACGAGATCGATTTGTCGCTGCTGACCGACGGCTTGGAAGCGGAGCGCGAGCAGGGCATCACGATCGATGTGGCGTATCGCTATTTCGCCACGGCCAAGCGCAAGTTCATCATTGCCGACACGCCGGGCCACGAGCAGTACACGCGCAACATGGTGACGGGCGCGTCGACCGCGCATGCGGCGATCGTGCTGATCGACGCCACGCGCGTGACGTTCGAGCAGGGCGCGGCCGTTTTGCTGCCGCAAACGAAGCGTCATAGTGCGATTGTGAAGCTGCTGGGTTTGCAGCATGTGATCGTCGCGATCAACAAGATGGATTTGGTGGAATTCAGCGAGGCGCGCTTTAACGAGATTCGCGATGCGTACGTGCAGCTCGCGCAGCAATTAGGCTTGGTGGATGTGCGGTTCGTGCCGGTATCGGCGCTCAAGGGCGACAACATCGTGACGGCGAGCGAGCGTATGCCGTGGTATGCGGGCGAGCCGCTGTTGGACGTGCTCGAAGCCTTGCCGGTGGCGCAGCCCGCCGGTGAGGCGCTGCGCTTTCCGGTGCAGTGGGTGGCGCGTCAGGACGGCGCGAGCGCGGACGATTTCCGCGGCTACATGGGCCGCGTGGAAGCGGGCGAGGTGCGCGTGGGCGATGCGCTGACCGTGTTGCCGGCGGGGCGCGCGGCGACGGTGGCGGAAATCATCGCACCGGTGCCGGGCGGCACGGCCGCGGTGACGCGCGCGTTTGCGGGGCAGACGGTGACGATCCGTCTGACCGAGGACGTGGATGTGTCGCGCGGTGACACGTTCGTGGGCGCGCAAGCGGCGTTGCAGCCGGCGAAGAAGTTGGAAGCGGATTTGTGCTGGTTCGACGAGGAGCCGCTCTCGACGCAGCGCAAGTATTTGCTCAAGCAAACGACGAATACGGTGTTCGCACGCGTGTCGGCCGTGAACGAGGTGCTCGATGTGCACACGCTCGCGCATTCGAGCGAGCGGCACAATCTGACGATGAACGATATCGGGCGCGTGGCGCTGACGCTGCAAAAGCCGGTGGTATGCGATGCCTACGACGAGCATGCGGGCACTGGTGCGTTCGTGTTGATCGACGAAGCCACACATCATACGGTGGCGGCCGGCATGATTCGTGCATACTCGAACTGACGCGGCCTGAACGACGGCCGCTCGCTCGAACGATGAGTGAACAGAACGAACCGGACGGATGGCGCAATGGGTAAGGTGTATTTGATCGGTGCAGGGCCTGGGGCAGCGGATCTCATTACGGTGCGCGGTGCTCGGTTGTTGGGCATGGCTGACGTCGTATTGCACGATGCGCTGGTCGAACCCGACATGCTCGCCTATGCTCCGCCGGGCGCCCGCAAGATCGCCGTCGGCAAACGGTGTGGCCGCCGCTCGACGGCTCAGCAGTTCATCAACAAGCAGATTGTTGACGCGGCGCGTGCTCACGCGCTGGTGGTGCGCTTGAAGGGCGGCGACCCGATGCTGTTCGGCCGGGCCGATGAAGAGATGCGTGCGCTCGAGGAAGCGGGCATCGAATATGAGGTCGTGCCGGGCATTACGGCTGCGCTGGCGGCTGCCTCGGCTGTCAAGCGCTCGCTGACGCTGCGTGGCGTGTCGCGCAGCGTGGCGCTGGCCACGCGCAGCCGCGCGCCCGACAGCGAGGCGATTCGCGAGCAGGTGAACGCCGATTCGCTGGTGTTTTATATGGGCCGCGACAGCGCGCCCGAAATCGCGCAGGAGTTGATCGATGCGGGCCGGCCGGCCGCGACGCCTGTGGCGATCGTCGAGGCATGCAGCACGCCGCGCGAGCGCACATTGACGCTCACGTTGGAAGCGCTCGCGATGGGCGAAGCGCAACAATGGCTCGACGCGGCCCAACCTAGCTTGCTGATGATCGGTGAAGCATTCGCCGAGCGCAAAACGCTACTGCCCGTTTCGCGGCAAGACGAGATGGCTGACGAGCAGCGGGCGCGCGTGGCGGCATAAGGCAGATGTCCGTCACGGCGCGGCTGCCCTCTAGTCCTCTGCAAGCATGCGGTTTAGCGACCCCGCTCAGCCAACCACTGCTCGTTCAACTCGGGAAAGTCTGTGAACACGCGCGTGCGGCCTTCGGGCGTCTGTCCGAAGTCTTCGCGCGCCATCGTGTCATTGACGATGCCCGTCGCCCACGTACCCGACGGACGCACGCCTTCTGAGGCGAGCACGCCCCCTCGCGTGTCGTCGAGCACGAAGCATTCGCCCGGTGATTGACCGACTCGCGCAGCGCCTGTTTCGTAACCCTCGGGGTTGGGTTTTGCAGCCACGTCGCTTCCGGTGACTACTTGCTTCTGCGTCCGGAAATATTGGTCAAGCCCGGTTTGCCGGATCATCGGCCACGCGTTTTTCTCCACGCTATTGGTGACGATCGCGAACGGCACGTCTTTTTCTTGAGCCAATTTCAGAAAGTCGTGGACGCCATCTCGTGCATGTATTGGGTCTTTCTCAATCAATTCCCGGAAAATCTCGTCTTTGCAGTCCGCCAAAAACGCTGCCTCATCCGGCGTAAAGCGTCGGCCAACTCGCGTGCCGAGCGTCATGATGATTTGGGCATTGCTGCCAGTGAAGGCATCGGGCTCATGGGGTTCGAGCTTGAGACCCAACTGTTCTTTGCAGAAAAGAACCCATGAGTGGGCCTGGAGTTGCGCGCTATCGACGAGCGTGCCATCGAGGTCGAGCAACGCTGCGCGCGGGGGCCCCGAGCGCTCGTCTTTCCCCGTTACGGAAAAGAGGAAGCTGAGAGGCGCGCGGGTGTCTCCCCCGCTTCGCCGGCCCGTCGCCACAAGCCCGCCCAACTCGGCTGGAGGCGTGCCGCGCCCTTGCGGTTGCACACTGTTTTGAAACGCGGAACTGTTGCCTAGCGGCGCGCCCCCACCGGGGATGCCGGATGGTTCTCCAACTTTCATGTCGATCCTCCTGTCGAAGATTCAGTTGCATTTGCGTCGCCAATCCCGCCGGTAGTGCAGGATTGCAACCGCGTGGCACCTTTCTGAGGCGCCATGCACCTTGAGCACGCATGTTAAGTGGCTCGCATCATTTCAACAGTGCGGAGGCGAAAGGCAGAGGGATAAAACGAATTTGGTTGCGGATCAATTCGCGTGTCAGTGACCGATCTGTCGCAGGCAGTATGCCGCCAATGCATCGAGCACCGCATCGTCTTCCCCAACCGGTTCAGCGCAGCGAATCTCGATGCCGACATGCTGAGCGCGGCATAGATCAATAACGGCCGGCAGATCGCGCCGGATATGGCCGCCCACACCGACGAATACCGGAACGACCGTCACGGCCGTGCAGCCGGCCACCACTTGCGCGGCGATGGCCGTCGGCAGATCGGGCGTCATCAGTTCGAGGAACGCGAGATCGACGCGCGTATCGGGCCCGGCGAGCGCGCCTAGTTTGGAGGCGAGCCGTTCAAATGGCTCGGCCCAGCGTGCATCGCGCGCGCCGTGGCCGAAAAGGATGATGCCATTGCGTACCGTCGCCATGATGATTGCGCTCCGAATGTCAATGCCGGTCGACCCACTTCAACGCGACGAAGCCGAGCACGAGATAGATCAGCGCAGGGGTGGCTGCCGTTACCGGCGCGGGCCACGTGTTCAGCATACCGATATGCGAAAACAGCGTGTTGATCAACTGAAAGCTCATACCGAGCATGATGCCGCCAAACACTTTCACCCCGACGACGCCAGCGCGCGTATGCAGATAAGCGAACGGTAGCGAGAGAACGAGCATGACCAACACGGCGAACGGGTAAAGCAGCTTTTTCCACAGAGCGATCTCGTAGCGCTGCGTATCTTGCCGATTCTCCGTCAAATGCTGGATGTAGCGAAACAGATTGAACATCGACATCCGATCGGGCGAAATCAGCAACACCGAAAGGATTTGCGGCGTGAGCTCCGAGCGTAGCGAGTACTCTGGCAACGTGGTTTGCGTCGCGCGGTAAACGGGGTTGAGCGCATCGGTGGGCGTCGCTGCGGACGGCGCGATACTCGCGAGATTGGTGTCGCTGACGCCCTTGAGCAACCAATGCCCCGCGCCTTGATAGCGCCCGCTTTGCGCAATCCGCACGTTGGTCAGCTCGAATTTGGAATCGAATTCGTAGATGCGCACATTGCTGATCGACGTATCCGGCATCAGCTCGCCGACGTTGACGAAGCGCGTCACCCGTTGCCCGTCTTCGCGCGCGGTCAGCGTGTCCTTGACCCACACACCGGAGGCGAAGTTAGTCGACACGGCGGAGCCGAGCGCCTCGAGCCGCACACGCTCGGAGAGTTGAT
The DNA here is from genome assembly GCF_964253315.1 of Trinickia sp. LjRoot230. Lineage (NCBI taxonomy): Bacteria > Pseudomonadati > Pseudomonadota > Betaproteobacteria > Burkholderiales > Burkholderiaceae > Trinickia > Trinickia sp. LjRoot230. The sequence continues at coordinate 3,390,017 of NZ_CAXUQX020000001.1, read as the reverse complement.
CCGAGTAGGGGCCGACCACTTCCCCGATGAAATAGGTCAGTGCCACGAGCGGAATGCCGATTTTGAGCAGTGAGCGCAACGCCTGGCCGGTCGAAAGGCCCGAGACGCGGAAAATCGTGTACTCGGAGTTGGCCGCCATCTGCGCGAACACGTAGATGGCGCTGATCAACCCGGCCACGGGGATGATTTCATAGAACCGCGATGGCGTTTGCAGCGCGACGCGCACCACCGCGTAGCCGAATTTGTAGTTACCGTGCCCGACCGTGTTCAATTCGTTGATGAGGTCGAAAAAGAAGAACAACCCGGAAAACGCGAACAGAATGAAAACAAAAGCGAAATAGATCTGCCGGGCGAAATACTTTTCGTAAATGCGCATGGCGTTACGCTCCCCGGGCTCGGGCAAACATCGCGCGCGAAATGAGCGGCCGATTGCGCACGCGCAGCCAGAACACGGCGACGACGATGGCCGTCACGATCAGATGCAGGCCCAGCAGACCAACGACGAACGACATCCGGCCTTGCTCGACCCACGATTGCACGACGTTGAGCAGGTTCGAGTACGTGAGGAAAATAAGCACGGCCATCACGAGGTTGATCGTGCGCCCGCGGCGCGGATTCTGATAGGCAAGCGGAATGCCGAGCAGCATCAGGTTGATCGCCATCAACGGCAGTCCTGTGCGCCACGCAAATTCGGCAAGATTGTTATGGCTCGGATGATGCAGCAACGCGAGCGTCGGCAAGCCGGTCGTGGTGGGCCGGTTGACCACGGGCTGCTGCGTGATCTTCACGCCATAGCGCTCGAATTCCATGATGCGAAAGTCGGGCTTGGCGGGCTCGCCGTCGTAACGGCGTCCGTTTTCGAGCACGACGAAGCGTGAGCCGTCCTTCGCCGTTTCCGTGTGGCCTTCTTTCGAGACGACAACGTTGATCTTGCCATGCTCGGTGCTGGTGACGAATACGTTCTCGACGTGCGCCTGATCGGGCGTCATTTTCTCGACGAAGAAGACACGATTGGTCGCAGGCGATTCGCGGAATTGACCCGGTGCGAGCAACGACACTTCGTCGCGTTGCTGAAAGCGCGTGCGGATCAACTTGCTCTGCGCGTTCGACCAGGGCCAGCCGACGTAGGCGAAAAAAGCGATAAGCACGAGCATCGGCGCGGCGAACGTCGCAATCGGCTTGATGAAGCGCGTGAGGCTCACCCCCGAGGCAAGCCATACGACCATTTCGGAGTCGCGGTACCAGCGCGTCAGAACGAACAGGATCGAGACGAATAGCGTGACGACGAGCATCACGGCGATATAGCCGACGACGGTCAGGCCGATGAGGACGATGACGTCCTTCGGATCGATTTGCCCCGATGCGGCGAAGCCGACGATGCGTATCATCATCGTCGTGAGGAAAATGGTCAGCAGCACCATGAATACGGCGCCTGCCGTATACGCGAGCTCGCGCTGCAAAGAGCGTTCGAAAATCATCGTGATGAGCGAGGGCAGGGGCGGGGAACGCTGACGGTGCGCGTCGCGAACCGACGCCGCGAAAAAATAGCGGATAATTGCGGCTGCTCGGCTACGTCTTTCATAGCAACACGCCGATTTTATCCGAGGACAAGCGCGATGGACTTTAGCATAAAAGCCTGTGATTGGACGAAAGGCTTGCCGAAAGGCTCGACGAAGGGCACGCCGAAAGGCGCGTCAACAGGCTCTCCGGCGGCCTTCCTTACCGGGAAATCGGATTGCATCGTGCTCGGGGTGTTCGAAGCACAGACACTCACGGGCGCTGCCCTCGAGATCGATACCGCAACGAAGGGCCTCATCACGCGCGTCGTGAAAGCCGGCGATATGCAAGGCAAAAGCGGCACGACGCTCTTTTTGCCCGAAGTCTCGGGCATCGGTGCCTCGCGGGTGCTGCTCGTCGGTCTGGGCAAGCAAGACGCGTTCGGTCAGAAAGCCTATGGCGACGCCGTACGCGCCGCGTGGCGTGCGCTGCTCGGTACGAAGATCGTTCAGGTGACGTTCACGCTTGCTCAAGCACCGGTGAAAGGACGCACGGCGGACTGGGCCGTGCGCGCCGCCATCGTCGCGCTGCGCGGCGAGACTTACCAGTTCACGCAGATGAAGAGCAAGCCCGAACCGGTGCAGCACGCGCTCAAGCGCGTCGTCTTCAGTGTGGACGCGGCCGACGAGAAAGCGGCCAAGGCGGCGGCCAAAGAAGGTGTGGCGCTCGCGAACGGCATGGACCTTGCTCGCGACCTGGGCAATTTGCCGGGCAACGTGTGTACCCCGACCCACCTCGCCCATACCGCTAAGAAGCTCGCTAAGGACTGGAAGCTCAAGGTTGAGGTGCTCGGCACCAAGCAACTCGAAGCGCTGAAGATGGGCTCGCTTTTGTCGGTGACGCGCGGCTCGGCTCAGCCGCCGCAGTTCATCGTCATGCAGTATCAGGGGGCGGGCGCGAAGGCCGCCCCCGTCGTGCTGGTCGGCAAGGGCATCACGTTCGATAGCGGCGGCATTTCGCTCAAGCCGGGTGAAGGCATGGACGAAATGAAGTACGACATGTGCGGCGCGGCATCGGTGTTCGGCACGCTGCGTGCAGCGGCGGAACTCGGGCTCAAGCTAAACGTCGTCGGCATCGTGCCCGCGTGCGAGAACATGCCGAGCGGTACGGCAACGAAGCCGGGCGACATCGTGACGAGCATGTCCGGTCAGACCATCGAGGTACTCAATACCGACGCGGAGGGCCGACTCGTGCTGTGCGACGCGTTGACCTATGCCGAGCGGTTCAAGCCGGCTGCGGTCGTCGATATCGCGACGCTCACAGGCGCCTGCATAATTGCATTGGGCCACCACATGAGCGGGCTCTTTTCGAAGGACGACGCGTTGGCAGGCGAGCTGCTCGATGCTTCACGCGAAGCGTCCGACCCGGCATGGCGCATGCCGATCGAAGACGAGTATCAGGAGCAATTGAAGTCCAACTTCGCGGACGTCGCCAATATCGGCGGGCGTCCGGCCGGCAGCGTGACCGCCGCGTGCTTTTTGTCGCGCTTCACCGAAGCCTATCCGTGGGCGCACCTCGATATTGCGGGTACCGCGTGGAAAAGCGGTGCGGCCAAAGGCTCGACCGGGCGACCGGTGCCGTTGCTGCTGCAATTCCTGATCGATCGCGCGGCGCAGTGATGGCGGGTTGCCGTACCGAGGGCGCATCCGTAGAGGTGGTGCCGCAATGACGCGCATCGACTTCCATACGAACGTCGGGGATTCGCTGCTCTACGCGTGTCGTCTGGTTCGCAAGGCTTATCTTGCGGGCCAGGCGGTGGTCGTGCTCGCCGACGCAGCGCGGCTGCGGGCATTCGACGAGCGGCTTTGGACCTTTTCGCCACTCGATTTCGTGCCGCACTGCGCAGTTGGTGACGCGCTTGCGGCGCGTACGCCGGTCGTGCTGACCGAGACCGTCGATACTGCGCCGCATCATCAGATCTTGCTGAATCTCGGTGCCGCGGTGCCGCCGCAATTCGCCCGCTTCGAACGGCTGCTCGAAATCGTCGGTAATGACGAGGCGGAACTTGTCGCCGGTCGCGATCGCTATCGGTTCTATCGCGATCGCGGCTATGCGCTGAACAATTACAAGCAAGGCGCCTAAGGCTTGGCGCGGATAAGCGCCTCGTCACGCACTATCGTTTGTCCGATGGCTGCGCGAGCGAGGTGTCATCGTAGCCTCGCGGGCGTTCGTCCCACCGAGGCGGGCCGATTCACCATCATCAGGGAGAGTAGTCGTGGTCGATCCCAAGCATTCCGAGGACGTCAACGATCCTGACGATCCAGATTCGATTCCAGTACTGATCGATGTGCTCGTGGCCGGCCGGCCGCCGATGCCGCGGACGGTGCATGAGGACGCTGCTGCGCAGCCCGCGGCACACGATGCCGTGTCGCAAGTCGCAAGTGAGCACAAGGACAAGCACAAGGACGAGGACCGGCGACGCGGAGCGGAAGAATCGATAGAGGCCGCGCGAGCGGCACAATTGGCCGATTTCGTCGAACCGGCTCTGCAAGAGACGCCTGCATCAGCCGCACCGGAGCCGATTGCATCAGCGCCTTTCGAACCAGCCGCGCCCGATCGCCCGGCTGTCATGGTGGAGGCGGATTCCGCCGACTTGAGCGAGCGCGATGCCGAACATCTTGCCGAGCGCTTGCGTGTGCGCTTTGCCGGCTATCTGCGCGAAGAAGGGCGCGGCGTGATCGAAGCGCGCTGCCGCGATGCGTTGCAAGAGCACACGAGCTGGCTCGTGCGCCAAGTGACGCGAGAGGTTGCGCTTGCGCTCGAAGGCGAAGTGGTAGGGTGGGTGCGCGACGCGGTGCGCGAGGAGCTCGCCGCACACCGCGCCGCGCGCCGCCAGGATACGCCGTAAGCCCTAACCCCTAACGACGGCGCGTCGCAAGAAGCCTCAGCCTGTCACCGCGCCGGTCGTGGCGGGCTGCGCGAGCGCCGCATATTTGGCCAGCACGCCGCGCGTATAACGGGGCGCGGGTTGCTTCCATGCGGCGCGGCGGCGCGCGAGTTCGGCGTCGTCCACGTTCAACTGCAACAGCAGTTTGTGGGCATCGATCGTGATCGAATCGCCTTCCTGAACAAGCCCGATGGCGCCGCCGATGAACGCTTCGGGCGCGACGTGGCCAACCACCATTCCCCAGGTCCCACCCGAAAAGCGTCCGTCGGTGATCAGCCCGACTGATTCGCCGAGCCCCTTGCCGATCAGCGCCGAGGTGGGCGCGAGCATTTCGGGCATGCCCGGGCCGCCTTGCGGGCCAAGATAGCGCAGCACGAGCACGTCGCCCGCTTTGATCTTGTCGTCGAGGATCGCGGCAAGCGCGCTTTGCTCGTCGTCGAAGACGCGCGCAGGGCCGGTGATCACCGGGTTCTTGAGGCCCGAAATCTTGGCGACGGCACCTTCCACAGCAAGGTTGCCCTTCAGGATCGCCAAGTGACCTTCCGAGTACAGGGCCCGGTCGATCGGGAAAATGACCTGCTGGTCGGCGCGCGGCACGCTCGGCACGTCTTTCAGTTCTTCGGCGAGCGTCTTGCCGGTGATCGTGATGCAATCGCCGTGCAGCAAGCCTGCATCGAGCAGAATCTTCATGACCTGCGGAATGCCGCCCGCGCGATGCAGGTCGGTTGCCACATACTCGCCCGACGGCTTCAGGTTGCAGATGACAGGCACGCGCCGGCGCACGCGCTCGAAGTCGTCGATCGTCCACTCGACTTCGGTTGCATGGGCGATGGCGAGATAGTGCAACACGGCGTTGGTCGAGCCGCCCGTGGCCATGATGACAGCCACCGCATTTTCGATCGACTTGCGCGTGATGATGTCGCGCGGCTTCAGGTCTTGCTTGACCGCCTCGACGAGCACGCGTGCCGATTCCGCGGCCGAGGTCACTTTCTCGTCATCGGGGTTGGCCATCGTCGACGAGTAGAGCAGCGACATGCCGAGCGCTTCGAACGACGAGCTCATCGTATTGGCCGTGTACATGCCGCCGCACGAGCCGGTGCTTGGGCAGGCGTGCTGCTCGATGCCATCGAAATCCTCTTGCGTCATACGCCCGGCTGTGAATTCGCCAACGGCCTCGAACGACGAGACGATCGTCAGATCCTTGCCCTTCCAGTTGCCCGGGCGGATCGTGCCGCCATACACATAGATGCCCGGCACGTTGATGCGCGCGAGCGCGATCATGCCGCCCGGCATGTTCTTGTCGCACCCGCCGATCACGACCACGCCGTCCATCCACTGACCCTGCACGCAAGTCTCGATGCAATCGGCAATGACTTCGCGCGAGACGAGCGAGTATTTCATGCCTTCCGTGCCCATCGACATGCCGTCGGAAATCGTCGGCGTGCCGAAAATCTGCGGATTCGCGTTCGCGTCCTTGACCGCTGCAACGGCCGCGTCGGCCAGGCGCTGCAAGCCGGCGTTGCACGGCGTGATGGTGGAGTGTCCGTTGGCAACGCCGATCATCGGCTTGTCGAAATCGTCCTTTTCGTAGCCGAGCGCGTAATACATCGAGCGGTTCGGCGCGCGCGCGACACCCTGGGTGATGTTTTTGGAGCGGCGGTTATAAGGCATGGTGGGGACTCCGGTTCGTTCGCGGGTTATTTGGTTTGCATCTGCGAAAAAGCGGCGGATCAGCGTCTTTTCGTTGTCTCACCGGCCGCTTGAGCGCCAAGGTCGCGCCAGAATGCCCTGACTCACAACATGTGTCCAATATATTATTCAGCACTGATTAGGTCGAAAAGGATATCAACGATGCCCCCCGATTTGCGCCAGCTTCGCTATTTTGTCGCCGTCGCCGAAGAACGGCATTTCGGGCGTGCCGCGCAGCGCTTGTCGATGACGCAGCCGCCGCTCTCGCAGGCAATCCGCTCGCTCGAAGAGGCGCTTGGCGTCGAATTGTTTGCGCGCACGAAGCGTACCGTCGAATTGACGGCGGTCGGGGCCGATTTGCTGCCGGAAGTGCGCAAGCTGCTCGCCCTGGCCGACGGGCTGCGCCCGTTGGCGCAAAGTCTGGTGCGCGGGGAGGCAGGCTCGCTTGCGCTGGCATTCGTCTCGACGGCCGATTACGGTTTGCTGCCGCAGTTGTTGCGCGAATTTGCGGTGCGCTATCCGCGCGTGCGGCTGCAGCTTGCCGAGGCGACGAGCGACGTTCAGATAGAGGAACTCGTCGCGGGCCGCATTGACGCGGGGCTTATCATTCCGCCGCTGCCGCCGCGCCATGCGGCGTCGTTGAGCTATTTGCCGGTCATGCGCGAGCCGCTCGTCGCGGCATTGCCAAGCACGGCGGTGTTGGGTGCGCATCGTGCGGGCCGGGCCCGAGGCCGAGTCCAAGGCCAGCTAAGCGGCGAGCCGCCCGATTGGGACGACGCGCCTGTCACGCTTACCGAACTGGCCGAATTACCGCTCGTGATCTTCCCTCGCCGTTTGGCGCCAGGCTTTTATGACATCATTACGGGCTGCTATGGCGCGGCGGGTTTGACGCCGCGCATCGGGCAGGAGGCGATCCAAATGCAGACGATCGTCAGCCTCGTGTCTGCGGGCATGGGCGTCGCGCTCGTGCCGCAGTCGTTGCGCAACTTGCGCCGCACCGGCGTGGTCTATCGTCCGCTGGCCGAGCGCGCGCCGATCGTCGAGACAGGGCTCGTTTGGCGCACAGCCGAAGTCAGCCCGGTGCTGGCCGGGTTGCTCGATGTCGTGCGCAGCCATGTCGCGGCGGCTTCGGCGCTTACGCGTCGCGGCCGCAAAGCCTGATTCGTTCCATCGCTCCATCAACTGTTCGAACCCGTTCACATTACTGCTCAACGCCCGATACCACACACGATGCTGATCCATCCCAATTTCGATCCGATTGCCATTCATCTCGGGCCGCTCGCCGTGCGCTGGTACGGCCTCATGTACCTCGTCGCGTTCGTGATGGCGATCGTCGTCGGGCGGCTGCGGCTGCGGATGCCGCACGTCGCGGCGCAAGGCTGGAACGTGCGCGATATCGACGACATGCTGTTTTACGGCGTGCTTGGCACGATCATTGGCGGGCGCCTCGGCTATGTCTTGTTTTACAAACCGGACTATTACTTCATGCACCCGCTCGACGTGTTCAAGGTCTGGCAAGGGGGCATGTCGTTTCATGGCGGTTTTCTCGGCGTAACGTTGGCCATGGTGCTATTCGCGTTTCAGCGCAAGCGAACCTGGCTGCAGGTTACTGATTTCGTCGCGCCGATGGTGCCGGCGGGGCTCGCGGCGGGCCGGCTCGGCAACTTCATCAACGGGGAGTTGTGGGGTCGCGTGACGGACCCGTCAGCGCCCTGGGCGATGATGTTCCAAAGTGCGTCGGAAGACGATGCCCATTGGCTGATCACGCACCCGGTGCTCGCGGCCAAGTGGCATCTCGTCGAGATTTTCGCGCAATACCACATGCTGCCCCGGCATCCGTCCGAACTCTATGAAATCGCGCTCGAAGGCATCGTGCTCTTTTTCGTGCTCTGGTTCTTTGCGCGTAAGCCGCGTCCGGTCGGCGCGGCGTCGGCTGTCTTTCTGATCGGCTATGGGCTTGCCCGTTTCATCGTTGAATTTGCGCGCGAGCCCGACGATTTTCTCGGCTTGCTCGCGCTTGGATTCTCGATGGGGCAATGGCTTTCGATACCGATGATCGTCGCCGGCGTTGCGCTTTTCGCTTGGTCGTACCGGCGCGCAAGTAAGGAGCCGGCAGCGCTTGCGCGCTAAACACCGGGCGGGCCGTGACGCGAGTGCGGCGCGTGCTGCCCCGTGTCGTCGTCAGCGGCTCATTTGCACCGAGCCCGAGACATTCACTGTTACACGCGCTTTGCCGGCTTCGATGGGCAGCGGCGCCGCCTCGGGCGCCGCCATCGCGCGCATCGCGAACATCGGGCGCGGCGACGGCATTTCGCTGCCGATGTTGACCTCGCGTATCGTGTAGCCGCCATAGCCGAACGCACGCGTCGCCGATTCCGCCGCTTTACGGAACGAGGCAATGGCGTCACCCGTCAGCTTGTCGGCGGTCGCGCGTTGTGCCTCCGGCGAGAGCGAAAACGCGACATTGCCCACTTGCATCGTAGTGTTCAATTGGCCAGCAAGCTTCGAGGCGGCGGCGAAATCGCGCGACTCGAGCACGACCTCGGTGCGTCCGCGCCAGGCGGAGATATGGCCGTTACGGTCGGTCGATGGTGAAATCGAAAACGTACCGGTCCGTGCGCTCACGCCGGCCACACCTTTTGCCTGTGCAAGCGCGGCGGCCGTGCGCTTGTTGAGCGCGTCTGTCAACGAGCCCGCATCGGACGCTTCTTGCTCGTAAAAGAGCGTGATGTCGACGACGTCCTGTGCGACTTCATTGCTTGCCTGCGCCGACAGCGACAGCACGCCCGACGGCACGGCGTTCTCGGACATCGGCATCGTGGCGGCGTGGGCCGAACGGGGTGCGAGCGCGGTCAATGCGGTGATCGACATCAGCGTCGTGGCGCTCAGCAATGCGAAGGTGAAGGCGGTTTTTCTCATCTCAGGTCCTTGTTATAGAAACTATCGAAACAGCAGATTGAGAGATTAACCGAGTTCGTATGGCGCGATAGGCAGGCGGTCGTTCCTAGCCTCCGGTCAGTTGCTTGGTGATGAAGCGCCATTCGGCTTCGGTCACCGGCGTGATCGACAACCGGTTGCCCTTGGCGAGCACGCGCATGTTGGCGAGCTCCGGGTGGGCGCGCAACGCGGCGAGCGCAATCAGCGGTGTCTTTTTAACGAAGCGGACGTCGACGAGCATCCACCGCGGTGTTTCCCGCGTCGATTTCGGGTCGAAATAGGGGCTTTTCGGGTCGAATTGCGTCGGGTCCGGATAGGCGCGCGAAACCACTTCGGCCAACCCCGCGATGCCCGGCTCGGGGCAGCTCGAATGATAAAAGAGCACGCCGTCGCCAAGCTGCATCGTGTCGCGCATGAAGTTGCGCGCCTGATAATTGCGTACGCCCGTCCACGGCAATGTGCGTGACTTCGCGGCGAACAGATCGTCGATGCTTGCTTCGCTCGGTTCGGACTTCATCAGCCAATAGCGCATAGTGACTTCCCGTGACACCGCACACGCACCGCAAATGAAAACGGCATCGGAATAACCGATGCCGTTGAATAAATCCCCACCTTGGCCGCTAGGCCGGCATCCTGAACCGAGGATTCAGAATTGGTCGCAGTTAGCCGCACTTCGGGTACATCAGACAGAGTGACGCGCACACCCGTGCTGCAAATTTCCGCAACCGTGCACATGGCATTGGTTCAAGGAATTTATGACCTTGGCGAACCAGGCAGGGAAGCCGTAAAACTTGTGTAAACCTAAACTTTGCGAACGATTACCGCTCGTGCTTACCTAGCTTCAAGGGCTTCGTTTTGCCCCAGTACCGCACCGAGTTGCTCATTCATTTGGCGCATTGTACGCCGGATTTCCTCGGCCGGGAATGCTTCGCCATGACGAATACTTTCCTGCAGCCGCACGAGCTCGGAAGCCAGCGACAGCGCGGCCATCACCGCAATGCGATCGGTACCGCGCACGTTGCTGTGGCTACGCACCTTCGTCATTTCGGTATCGACGCGTGCGACAGCCTCGAGCAGTGCCGCCTCGGTTTCCGGTGAGCAGGCGAGACGATACGTCTGGCCGAGAATCGAGGCTTCGATCTGTTTCGTCGTCATGCGGTGTCTCCGTGCTGGGCAGCGCCGTTGCGTGCCGCTTCGCGTGTTGCCTCAGTTTCGCCCGTGCCGCCCGACAGCAAATCGAGCTGGGAGTCGGCGTCATAGGGGCTCTTGCCGCGCGGCAATTTTTCGAGAATCACGTTCAGGCGGACTTGCGCATCGTCGATCTTCGCAAGCAGCGTGTCGCGCTCGACTTGCAGCGCGTTGCGTTCGTCGCGCAAAAGGGCCAACTCGGCGCGTGCGGCGTCGTTTTCCGCGCGCAATTGCGTGAGTTGCTCTTCGAGCGCGTGACGGGCTTGCTGATGGCGTTCGTTGATCGCAATCAGCAAGCCGATGTTTTGTGACAGGGTTTCGAGTTCGTTAAGCATCTGCGGCGTCCTCTAAAGACTTGTGCATTTTAGCGCGGAATACGGAGCCGTCCGACCTCTGTCTCGTTTCCAGACGTAACAACCCCCCGCATTTTTGTGCCTACGGAGCGTCACGAGACGCCAACCCGGTGCGAATGCGGCGATTCTTGACGGTGTCCATGCGCCGCTCCTACACTTGCGGCACTTTGGTGCCCGCGTGCGGTCCGATGCGCGCGGTTAAACGGGAAACAGGGAGCGAAGTCCGCCCGGACGAGCCAACCTGTGCTGCCCCCGCAACGGTAAGCGATACGCCGCGCGTGACGCGCGCGAGAGAGGTCCGATGCCACTGCGCACTGCGCTGCGTGGGAAGGCGGACCCGATAGGTCGCCAGCCCGGATACCGGCCAAAGGGGGGAGTGCGGCGCATCGTACCAGCGCGTCGCACTTATGACACGGTGGCCTGCGGGTGGCGGGCTGACTGTCTCGTCCGACAGGAAAGACCACACAATAATGTTCTCGACCTTGCTTCACAAGGCGTTGTTCGTTGCGTTCGCTGGCTTGCCGCTGGCCGCGTTCGCTCAAGCTTCGAACGATGTATCGTCACCTTCTGCTGCTTCTGCTGCTTCCGCCGAGGAAAGCGAACAGACGCTCGCACCAGTTGTCGTGACGGCCCAGCGCGCCCCGCAGCCGATCGCCGACGCTATCGCGCAAACGACGCGCTTTACGCGTCGCGACATCGACGACGCGACAGCCACGGACCTGCCCGAGTTGCTCGCGCTTGCACCGGGCGCGCAAATCGCGCGCTCGGGCGGGCCCGGCGCCAATTCGACGCTGATGTTGCGCGGCGGCTCGGCCACGCAGTCACTGGTGCTGATCGACGGCGTGCGCGTCGATTCGGTGAGCCTCGGACAAGCGCAGATCGCGCAAATTCCGCTCGCGCAGATCGATCATGTCGAAGTGGTCAATGGCGACGTCTCCGCGCTTTATGGGTCCGGCGCGATGGGGGGCGTCGTGCAGGTCTTCACGAAGGACGGCGGGGCACACCCGCCGCGCTTTCACTTCTCGCTCGGCTACGGCAGCTATCACACGCAAAAGCAGGAGGCGGGAGTCGAAGGTGCGTTCGACAAAGAGGGCAAGACGACGTTCAGTTTCAATGTGGCGCGCTTCAAGAACGATGGATTCTCATCGATCGACCCCGCTTTGGCGCCGAATGCCAATCCGAATGCAAACGGTTATTTGAACGAGAGCGTGTCGGCGATGGTGCGCCACAAATTCAGCGATAAATGGGACGCCGGCGTGCGCGCGTTCCAGTCCAACGGCAATGCCAGTTTCGATAACGCCTATGGCTCGCCTACCGACATCAACAATCTCTATAGCAAGGTGCGTCAAGCGTCGGTGTTCGCCAACGGCAAGCTGACCGACTGGTGGACCGCGCATTTCACGGCGGCCGAGGGCGACGATCGGAGCGTCGAGAAGGTCAATGGCGTCTACGACAACCGTTTCGATACCGAGAACCGGCAATACACCTGGCAAAACGATTTCAAGCTGACGCCGGAACACAAACTGCAATTGGGCTACGAACATCTCGATCAGCAGCTCGATTCCGATACAGTCAGCGCGCCGCAGCGCCATGTCGATTCGGTATTCGTCGGCTATGCGGGGCGCTTCGGCGCTAACCGGATACAGGCCAATGTGCGGCGCGACCAATATTCGGATTTCGGCGGCGCCAATACCTATTACCTCGGCTATGGCTACGATTTCACCGAGCATTGGTCCGCGACGGGCAGCTATTCCAGCGCATTTCGCGCGCCAAGCTTCGATGACCTCTATTATCCCGGCAGCGGCAATCGATCCATTCGGCCCGAGCGCAGTCATTCGATCGAAGCGGCGCTGCAGTACGCGTCGGATTCGCTCGGGGTGATGCGCTTGACGGCGTTCCAGACCACCTATACCGATCTGATCAACTACGTGGCGACGCAAGGCGGACTCTATTATCTGGCCGAGAACGTCGGCCGTGCGAAAGTGCAGGGCATCGAAGGGTCGTGGCGTGGGCGGATCGGCAAAACGGACGTCCGTGCGGCGCTGACGGTGCAAAATCCTGTCGATGAAGACAACCGGACCGATCTCAATCGGCGTGCAAGGCACTTTGCGTCGTTCTCGGCGAATCGTGGGGTCGGGCCGTGGCGGTTCGGCGGCGAATGGATCGTCAGCGGCGCGCGCAACGATAGCGGCAACACGCTCGGCGGCTACGGCATCGTGAACCTCTCGGCGCGCTATCACGTGACGAAGGCTTGGTACGTCGCAGCGCAAATCCAGAACCTGTTCGACAAGCACTATGAGCTCGCCTATCCCTATAACACCCCGCGGCGCAGTGCGTTCATCACGCTCGGCTGGCAGCAGCAATGATGCCGCTTAACGCCGTCGTATGGCTGGGCAAGCCGCTATGAACCGGCTCGCGTCTGTCGCGCGTGCCCCGATGAACGGCAAGCGTGCCGCGCTGATCTGGCTCGTGCTCGGTAGCTGCGCATTCGCAGTCTTCGTTGCGGCGCTCACGCTAGGGAGTGTCGAGATTTCGCCGACGCGCGCGCTGTTGGCGCTCGTGCATGCGCGTGCGGGCAGCACCGACCCGCTCGACGAAATCGTGCGGACGCTGCGCTTGCCGCGCGCGCTTGCAGGCTTCGCGTGCGGTGGGTTGCTCGCGTTGGCTGGCGCGCTGTTGCAGGTTCTGCTGCGCAATCCGCTGGCCGAACCGTATGTGCTCGGTGTGTCCGGCGGCGCGGCCGTCTTTGCCGTGCTCGCTATGCTCGGAGGGGCGGCATGGTGGCTCGTCGACGCCGCCTCGTTCGCCGGCGCGCTGATCTCCATCGCCCTCGTGCTCGGTTTTGCGCGCCGCGCGTTGAGCGCGGGCGAGCCGCAGGAGGCGTCGCCGCGGCTCTTGCTGACGGGCGTCGTGCTGGCAACGGGATGGGGGGCGTGCATCACGCTGCTGCTGACGGTCGCGCCCGACGAACGGCTGCGCAGCATTCTCTTTTGGCTGACAGGCGATCTGAACGGCGCGGCGAGCCCGTGGCCCGCGCTCGTTGCACTCGCGCTCGCGCTCGCCGTCGCTACGCCTGTTGCGCCTCAACTGAACGTCCTGCTGCGCGGTGAAGCGCTGGCGCTCGCGCTCGGTGTGCCTGCGGGCCGCCTGCGTTTGCGCATCTACCTCGTCGCGTCGCTCGCGGCCGCTGCGGCCGTTACGACGGCTGGCACGATCGGCTTCGTCGGGCTCGTCGTGCCGCACGCGTTGAGGCTCGTCTGCGGCAACGATCAACGCATGCTCGTGCCGGCGTCGGTGCTGGCGGGCGGTGTGGCCGTGATGGGGGCCGATCTTGTCGCGCGCACGATCGTCGCGCCCGCGCAGTTGCCGGTCGGTGTCGTGACGGCCTTGATCGGTGTGCCCGCGTTCTTGTGGATGCTTGCCAGGAGGCGGCGATGAGCGGGCAGCCGTTCGACGCATCTGCGATTTCGCTCGATGTGCGCGGGCTGACGCTGCGCGCAGGCACGCGCACGTTGCTCGCCGATTTCACGCAGACGTATCGTGCGGGCGAAATCTGGTGCATCGCCGGGCCGAACGGTGCCGGCAAAACGACGCTGATCTCGACGCTCGCGGGCCTGTTGCAGCCCGCGCAGGGGCATGTGGCGCTCGACGGCGTGCGCATCGACGCGTGGCCGCAGGCCAGCTTGGCGCGTCGACGAGCGTTGATGCCGCAAAGCACGCATGACGCGTTCAGTGCAAGCGTGCTCGACATCGTGCTTTTGAACCGCTTTCCGTACCTGACCGGCTGGGGCTGGGAGGCCGAGAGCGACCGTGCCGCGGCGCAGGCGGCGCTCGATGCGTTCGCGCTTGGCACGCTCGCGGCGCGCGACGTGCGTTCGCTTTCGGGCGGCGAACGCCAGCGCGTCGCGCTTGCCGCCGCCATCTGTCAGGACGCGCCGCTGGTGTTGCTCGACGAGCCGCTCGCGCATTTGGATCTGCATCATCAGATCGATTGCCTCACCGTGCTTGGAGCATGGCTGCGCGAGGCGCCGCGCACGGTCATATTTTCATGTCACGATCTGAACCTCGCCCGGCGTTTCGCGACGCACGCCGTACTCATGCACGGCGACGGGACTGCCGAGGCAGGTCCTGTACGCGAGGTCCTGACGCCAGCGCTTGCGAGCCGCGCATTTGGCTATCCGCTCGTGCTGATCGAAGCCGAGGGCTATGAGGCGCTCGTGCCGGCGTGGCGGACGTCATGAAATCATCATCTCCGTTCGACGTGGCGGCGTTTTTGCTGTGCGCCTTGCCTGTGTCCGCTTACTTGCTTTTCTTGCCGTTGCAGCACCCAACCGACCCATCCATCGTATGAACGCTCCGCTGCCGTTGCCCGTCGTCCGCCCGCTCGACCGCTCGTTTAGCGCCAAGCTGGTTCGCATCATCGACACTAAAACCAAACCTCCCGGCAGCCTCGGCATGCTCGAAACGCTGGCTTGCCAGATCGGCACGATTCAGCGGTCGATACACCCGTCGATCGAGCGGCCCACGATCATTGTATTTGCCGGGGACCACGGCATTGCCGAGGAAGGCGTGAGTCCTTATCCGCAGGCCGTGACCGCGCAAATGGTCGCCAATTTCGTCGCGGGCGGGGCGGCCATCAATGCGTTCAGCGGGGTCGCGGGGTTGACGCTCGAAGTCGTCAACGCAGGGGTTGCCACGCCGCTCGACGCGTTGCCCGGGCTCGTCGATGCGCCGATCGGCCGCGGCACCCGTAACTTCGCACGCGAGCCGGCCATGACGCGCGACGAGGCGTTGGCCGCGATCGCGGCAGGCGCCGCACGCGTGCGCTATCACGCCGCGCTCGGCACCAATGTGATCGGCTTCGGCGAAATGGGCATTGCGAACTCGTCGTCGGCCGCTTGCCTGATGAGCCGGCTTTGTGGCCTGCCGATCGATGCATGCGTTGGCCGCGGCACCGGGCTCGACGACGCCGGGCTCGCAAAAAAGCGCAGCGTGCTCGAAGCAGCGCTCGCGCGTCACAAGGCCGCTCGCGAGCCGCTTCACGTGCTCGCGACGTTCGGCGGCTTCGAGATCGCGATGATGACCGGCGCTTACCTTGCCGCCGCGGAAGCCAACATGACGATCGTCGTCGATGGCTTCATCGCGACTTCGGCGCTCGTCGTCGCCCATGCGTTGGCGCCGGCCGTACTCGATTATTGCGTGTTCGCGCATTGCTCCAACGAGGCCGGGCACCGGCGCATGCTCGAGTACTTCGCCGCGGCGCCGCTGCTCGCACTCGATATGCGGCTTGGCGAAGGCACGGGTGCAGCGCTCGCGCTGCCGCTTTTGCGCGCCGCTGTCGCGTTCGTCAACGAGATGGCGAGCTTCGAGTCCGCCGGCGTGACCGATCGCGATGACCGCAGTGACCGCGACACGCCGGGTGCCCACGGCGCCTCCGACGGCGCGCACCTCACCCAATGACAAGCGATCGCGGCGAGCCGATGGCCGTTTCACGCCGGCGCTTCGACGCGTGCGCCGAGTGGCGCTATCTGTGCGCGGCACTGCGCTACTTCACGCGCGTGCCGCTACCAGGCAACGTCGGCACGACCGCGAGCGATCTGGCCGGCGCCATCCGTTACTTTTCGCTGATCGGCGCACTGGTCGGCGGCCTCGGCGCCGTCGTATTTCTGGCCGCGTTGCGCTGGTTCCCGGTTCCGCTCGCGGTACTGCTTTCGATGGCTACGACGCTCGCCGTGACGGGCGCGTTTCACGAAGATGGTCTCGCCGACTGCTGTGACGGGTTCGGCGGCGGCGCCACGCGCGAGGACGTGCTGCGCATCATGCGCGACCCGCGCATCGGCGCGTTCGGCGTGATCGGGCTCGTCATGGCGCTCGCGCTCAAATGGCAGACGCTGGCTGCGCTGCCGCCGCTGCTCGCCGCCTGGCTGATGATTGCCGCGCATGCCGCGAGCCGGGCGATGGCGGCAAGCTTGCTGATCACGCTCGATTACGCGCGCGCCGACGGTAAGGCGCAGCCTGTTGCGCAACGGCTGTCGTGGCGTGCGTATGGCGTCGTCGCTGTGCTCGGGCTGCCCTGGCTCATGTGGCCCGACTGGCGGGCCGGGCTTGTTGCGTTGCTCGCCGCGCTCCTCGCGCGCGTCGCGCTGTCTCGCTACTTCGTTCACCGGCTCGGCGGCTATACGGGGGATTGCCTGGGCCTGGTGCAGCAAGTCGTCGAGCTTGTCATCTATCTTTGCGTGCTGGCATGGATCTCGTCCTGATTCGCCATCCGGCGCCCGCAGTCGAAACCGGTATCTGCTACGGACGCACCGACGTGCCGCTCGCGGCCGACGAGCGGGCCTCGGCCGATGCGATCATCGCGCGCCTCGCGGCGCTCGATGCGCCGCTGCCTCAGGCCATGTGGACGAGTCCGCTGGTTCGATGTGCGGGCGTGGCGGCAAGGCTCGCGCGACGTTTCGGCTGCATGGAGCGGGCCGACGCCCGCTTGCAGGAAATCGACTTCGGCGCCTGGGAACGGCTGCGGTGGGATGCGATCGATCGGGCCGCGCTCGACGCATGGGCCGCCGACCTGTGGCACGCGCGTGTGCACGGCGGCGAGAGCGTGGCGCAGTTCGGGGCGCGCATCGGGGAATGGTTCGGCGCGTGGATCAGGGCGAATCAAGTGGCAGCGTCGGCGTCGACGCATGTCGTCACCCATGCTGGCGTGATGCGCATGTTGACTTCGCTTGCGCTCGGTTTGCCGATTGAAGACATGTTGCACTGGCCGGTCTCGATGGCAGGGATCGTTTGGCTGCGCGGCGCGCCGAATGGCGGGGCGTGGCGGGTGATACGGTGGAATGCGTAGCGCGCCGTTCGCGTGGCTTATCGCGATTATCGCGAAGGCGATGTGCCGGCCGCCGACGCTTCGCGTCGCGAGCGAGCCGTTTCGAGGTCCTCGCACAACGTGCGGATGCCGCTGGCGAGGCGCGGTCCCGGGCGATTGATCAGATCGCCGTCGATGGAAAAAAGGTTATCACGTGCGACGGCTGTCATGCGCGGCCAGGCACGCCAGCGGGCGAGTTCGGGCAGCGGTGTGCCCGGCGCGGCAGGCGTGGCGCCGCTGCGCGCGGTGACGATTGCTTCCGGATCGGCGGCCACGACAGCTTCCGCCGACACGGTCGGCACGCGCGCGGCAAGCCCTGCAAAGACGTTGTGCCCGCCGCACACGGCGATGGCGTCGCTGATGATGTGCGCGCCGTTCAACGTCATCAGCGGACGATCCCAGACCTGATAGAAGACGCCAACCGGGGGCCGCGTGGCGTAACGCGCACGCAGCTGCGCGATGTCATCGCGATAATGCTGCGCTGCGGCATCGGCGACGGGTTGCGTGCCCAATAGCGTGCCGAGCCGCTCCAGATCAGTGGCCACGTCGTCGAGTTTGTGCGGCTCGCTGTAAAAGAGCGCGATGCCGAGCGCGCGGAGCTTGTCGAGTTGGTGCGTATCGTTGCCGTGCCGCCATACGACGATCAGTTGGGGCCTGAGCGCGACGATGCGCTCCAGATCGAGTGCCGTATTGCTGCCGACGCGCGGCAGTGCGCGGGCTTCGGGCGGATAGTCGCTGTACGACACGGCGCCGACGAGCCGCGCGCCGCCACCGGCGGCATAGATCAGTTCGGTCGCGTGGGGCGCGAGCGAGATGACGCGCGCGGCGGGCGCAGCCAGCGTGACCGTGCGGCCCGCGTCGTCGACGACGGCGAGTTTCGCATGCGCCGCGAGGGGGCTGACAAGCCCGAGCAAGACGATGGTGATGGCGATGGCGATGGCGAAGGCGATGACAACTGGAGCCCTAGCCCCGATCCGAATCCCGCCGGCCCCGAGGCGCACTGCCCACAACCGGCGCCTCATGGCCGAGTCGGGCCGGGTTTGACCGCAACCGGCAGGCCGGCCACCATCAGCGTCACTTCCCGGGCGATACGCGCCACGCGTTGATTCAATCTCCCGAGCTCATCGACGTAGTGCCGCGTGAGCGAGCCGAGCGGTACCACCCCCAAGCCGATCTCGTTGCTGACGACGATGACGCGCCCCCGCGCGCCGCTCAGCGCCGCTTCGAGCTCGTCGAACCGGCTGGCGGCCGCGCTTGGCGGCGGCTCCCCGCCCTCAACCGGGCACACGAGCCCCGCGAGCCAGAGCGTCAGGCAATCGACAAGCACGCAGTGTTGCTCGCCGTCTGCCGCGCGCAGTGCTTGCGGGAGCGCTGCGTCGGCTTCGACGAGCGTCCAGTGCGCCGGCCGGCACGCCTGATGATGGGCGATGCGGGCCGCGAATTCGGGGTCGGCGTCGGCACTGCGAGCCGTTGCAATGTAGGTTACTGGCCGTCCGCTCGCGGCGGCGAGGCGCTCAGCATAGGCGCTTTTGCCCGAGCGGGCGCCGCCGAGCACGAAGGTGAGATCAGGCGAAGTCATCGCGCGATTGTACCGGCGCGGCGCCCGGCCAGAAGCCGCAATAGCGCGGAAGGTTTCGGTGCCGGCCGATTTGCCGATATCATCTGCAGCGCGACGCGTCTCGCACACGAATACGAATACACGACGCGAGCACATCTTCTACTCGGGAGCGTTCATGACGTTAATCGTGGTGGCCAACCCCAAAGGCGGGGTCGGCAAAAGCACGTTATCGACCAATCTGGCGGGCGCGTTTGCGGCTAGCGGCGAATGGGTGGCGCTGGCCGACCTGGATCGGCAGCGCTCGGCGCATTCCTGGCTCGAGCTGCGCCCCGAGGGCCTGCCCGTCATCGAAGCCTGGGAAGTCGACATCGATGCGCCGGCCAAGCCGCCGAACGGCCTCGAACGCGCGGTGGTCGATACGCCCGCAGGCCTGCACGGCGCGCGGCTCACCGCGGCGATCGGGCTTGCCGACAAGGTCATCGTCCCGCTGCAGCCGTCGATGTTCGACATCCTCGCCACGCAGCACTTCCTCGAACGGCTCGCGAAGGAGAAAGCGGTGCGAAAAGGGGCGATCGAAGTGGGCGTGGTCGGTATGCGGGTCGACGCCCGCACGCGTTCAGCGGAGCAGCTGCATCGCTTCGTGGAAAGCCTCGATCTGCCGGTGCTCGGCTATTTGCGCGACACGCAAAACTACGTGCAACTGGCCGCGCACGGCCTCACGCTGTGGGATGTGGCGAAAAGCCGCGTGGAAAAGGATCTCGAGCAATGGGAGCCCATCATTGCCTGGGCTACGCGGTAGGTAACGCACCCTGCCAACCCGGCCCGATCAAGTCCACGTTTGCACGGGCACGTGAGCTCGGCTGCCTTTCATCGTGTTGCGCTCGTCGACGAATACGAGCTTCGGCTCCCAGCCGGCCTTCAGTTCGGCTTCGTCGACCATCGCGAACGAGGCGATGATGACGAGGTCGCCCAATTGCGCGCGTCGCGCCGCCGAGCCGTTCAGCGAGATCATGCCGCTGCCGCGCTCGCCGCGGATCGCATAGGTCGAAAATCGCTCGCCGTTGTTGATGTTCCAAATGTCGATGCGCTCGTTTTCGACGATGTTCGCCGCTTCCAGCAAATCCTCGTCGATCGCGCATGAGCCTTCGTAATGCAACTCGCAATGCGTGACGACTGCGCGATGGATTTTCGATTTGAGCATGTGACGCTGCATGATCGTTTCCTCGGATGAATGCCGCTTTCGCTTCACACCCGCGCGGGGCGGGCGGCGAAGCAGCCAAGCTTAGCCGTTTTCAAATTTCCAGATTATCGATAAGACGCGTGGCGCCGAGCTTGGCCGCGGCCAGCACGACGAGCGGTGCCTGCGCGTCGTTGGCGGTGGGCGCAATCAGGTCCTCGCGCTTGCGCACGGCGATGTAATCGGGCTGCCAGCCGCGTGCCGCCAGGCTAGCCATTGCTTCGCGTTCGAGCCGCTTGAAGTCGCGCTCGCCGCCGAGCACCGCTTCGCGCAGACGGCCGAGCGCCGTGGCGAGCATCGGTGCCTCGGCGCGCTCGGCCTCGCTCAGGAAGCGATTGCGCGAACTCAGCGCGAGACCGTCGCGGTCGCGCACGGTTTCGGCCGCGACGATATCGGTTTGCAGTGCGAATTGATTGCACATGCGGCGCACGATCATCAATTGCTGGTAGTCCTTCTTGCCGAAGACTGCCACGCGCGGCTGCACGCAGCACATCAGCTTCATCACGACCGTGCACACGCCGGTAAAGAAGCCGGGCCGGAATTCGCCTTCGAGAATGTCGCCGAGGTCATGCGGCGGATGCACGCGATATTCCTGCGGCTCGGGGTACATATCGCGCTCGGTCGGTGCGAACAGCACGTAGACGTTTTCCCGCTGCAGCTTTTCGATGTCGGCTTCGAGCGTGCGCGGGTATCGGTCGAAATCCTCGTTCGGGCCGAACTGCAGCCGGTTGACAAAGATGCTGGCGACGACCGGGTCCCCATGCTGGCGCGCAAGCCGCATCAGCGAGAGATGCCCTTCGTGCAGATTGCCCATCGTCGGCACAAAGGCCGTTCGGTTCTGGCCGCGCAACTGATCGCGCAATTCCTGGATGGAGCTGATGACTTTCATGATGGACCGGGTCTTGGGCGCTGCTGCACGCGAAGCGAGGCTAAAGCGCGCGATTGTAGTGGATTTGGCCGCGTGCGACGTTGAAAAGAGCCGGCTCTCTAAACGCGGGCGCGGCGGCTTTCCTCATGCGGGCAAATAGGCCAGACGCACGTAGATCGGTGCGAACGGCTCGGCTTGCGTGATCTCGATCAGCGATTCGCGCGAAAGCTCCAGCATGGCGATAAAGTTGACGATCACGACGGGCACACCACGCGACACGTCGAACAGATCGCAAAATTCCATGAAGCGCGCATTTTGCAGGCGACGCAGCATAAGGCTCATGTGCTCACGCACCGACAGTTCCTCGCGCGAGATCTTGTGATGCTGGACGAGCTTCGCGCGCTTGAGCACGTCGGCCCACGCCGCGCGCAGGTCGTCGATTTCGACGTCCGGAAACCGCGGGGCTATGCTCTGTTCGATGTACACCTCGGCGCGCAGGAAATCGCGCCCGAGCTGAGGCAGCCGGTCGAGTTGCTGGGCGGCCAGTTTCATGCGCTCGTATTCGAGCAGGCGCCGCACCAGTTCCGCGCGCGGGTCCTCGGCCTCATCGCCCGTATCGGCTTTTTTCACCGGCAACAGCATCCGCGACTTAATTTCGATCAGCATGGCCGCCATCAGCAGATATTCCGATGCGAGTTCGAGGTTGGTCTTGCGCAATTGCTCGACATAGCCGAGATACTGGATCGTGACGTCCGCCATCGGGATATCGAGGACGTTGAAATTCTGCTTGCGGATCAGGTAGAGCAGCAGATCGAGCGGCCCCTCGAATGTTTCGAGAAAGACTTCAAGCGCATCGGGCGGGATGTACAGATCCTGCGGCAGCTTGAAAAGCGGCTCGCCGTACAGGCGTGCAAACGCAATGCCGTCGACGATGTCGGGCGTCGTGTCCGTCGTCGGCGCAGTCAGTGCCGTGGCCGACTCGCGTGCACGGCTGGCCTCGTCGGCGGCGCTCATTGGCTCGGGGCGCTTAGAAGTTCTGATAGTAGACGTAAGGCGTTTGCTTGATGCCCGATGCCTGCTGGCGCGTGCGCTCTTCGAGATCGAGCGGCTGCTTGTCCCATAAGAGCGCACGTCCGCGGCGCTGTTCTTCCTCGAGCGTTGGCTGTTGCTGCTTCAGTTGACTCAGAAATTGCGTGATGTCCGATAGATACATGGCTCGACGATCGTAGAAAATGGGGACACGACGGTGCCGCACGCACCGGCTTTGCAAACCGCGATTTTAACGCATACGCAATCGAGCGGAACACGGCGGGCTTGCCAGCCGTCAAAGCCGGGCGTGAATGACGCGGGCTCGATACGGCTGCCTGTGGTCAAATAAGCGGCCTGCGCGGTTTCGCAAAGGGCGCTGCCCCGGCTTCACGTGGCATTCACGCGGTATTCACTTTACGCAGTTGGGCGCAAGCCGCCTCGTCATCTCAACGTTGCCCGGAGGTCCCGTTTGGCGGGAGCAGTGATCGAAACGCCGTGCGCCGCACGCACCGTCAGCACGCGCGGCCAGCGCCGAGCCCGCATCGCGCGTCGCTGGTTCGCTGTCGCGCTCGGTGGTCTGCTGAGTGTGCTCGCCATGCCGGCCGCAGCGAAGTATGCCGTGCAGATCGACGCCCCGCGGCCGCTGCGCAAATTGCTGCAGCAGCATCTCGATTTGGCGCGCTTCGCCAAGCGCGACGACATCTCGGAAGACCAGTTCGAGTTTCTCGTCACGGCCACGCCGCAGCAAGTGCGCGACCTTGTTGCCACCGATGGTTACTTCTCGCCCGTTGTGCGCACCGACGTGCGCATGGATAACGGCAAGAAGGATGTGACCGTGCATGTCGACCCGGGCGCGCGCACGACGGTCACATCGATCGAGCTGTCGTTCGATGGTCCCATCAACACTGAAGAGCCTGCGCGCGAGAATGCGGCGCGCTTCGCGTTCTCGCTGCGCGTGGGCGACCCGTTCACGCAGGCAGGCTGGAGCGATGCGAAAAGCGCCGCGCTCAAGGTGCTGCAGGCGCGTCGCTACCTCGGTGCAAAAATCACCCGCTCGGAAGCGCGTATCGATCCGCGCAAGAAGACGGCGGTGCTGTCGGTCGCGTTTGCGAGCGGCCCGACGTTCACACTCGGCGCGCTGGACGTCTCGGGCGTGCGCCGCTACCCCGGCGAGATCGTGACGAACGTCAATCCGATTGGCGTCGGCGAAATTTATGATAGCCAGCGCATCGCCGAACTGCAGCGCCAGTTGCAAAATACGCCGTATTACGCGAGCGTGGCGATCGATGTAGGCAGCGACGTCGACAAACCGCGCGACACGCCGATTCACGTCAAGGTCAGCGAATATCCGTATAACAGCGTGCGGGGCGGCGTGGGCTATGCAACCGATACCGGCCCTCACGTGCAAGGCGCCTATTCGTATTTGAATACGTTCGGCGCGGCGTGGCCTTTTTCGGTTCAGGGCCGCGTCGATCAGATCCAGCAGTACGGGCAGATTCAGTTGTCGATGCCGCCAGGCGCGCGCGGCTGGGTCAATAGCGTACTCGCTTCATATACGAGCACCAATGTGTCCGATACGCGCATCTACAGCGCGCGGATCGGTTTGCAGCGGGCGCGCACGGCGCAGTTCATCGACTATACCTACTCGCTCCAGTACTACGCCGATCGGCTCGATCAGAACGCAGCGGGCCCCACCACGAGCCACGCGCTCGTGCCGCAGTGGGCGTGGACGCGTCGCAACGTCGATGATCCGCTGTTCCCACGTTCCGGCAACCTGCTGCATGCCGAGGCCGGGTTTGCGGTGAAAGGGCTCCTGACCGATCAAACCTTCGTGCGTGGCTACGCGCGCGGGGTGCAGTATCTGCCGATCGGCCAACGCGACTTGGTGCTCTTTCGCGCCGAGCTTGGCGGCGTGTTCACGAGTGGCGGCTCGAGCGGTGTGCCCGCGTCACTGCTTTTTCGCGCGGGCGGCTCGAACTCCGTGCGCGGCTATGGCTTTCAGAGCATTGGTAACGATGTCTCCGGCTCGGTGTTGCCGACGAAGTACCTTGTCACGGCAACCACCGAATATCAACATTGGTTCTCCCACGATTGGGGCGCCGCCGTGTTCTTCGACATCGGCACGGCAACCGACACGTGGCACGAGCGCACCTTTTTTCCCGGCGCGGGTATAGGCGCGCGGTGGCGCAGCCCCGTCGGGCCGGTCAACGTCGACCTGGCCTACGGCATCCGCAACAAGAGCGTGCGGCCGTACCTGACGCTCGGCATTGCTTTTTGAGACCGCACAGCGCATGACGAACGATTCGCCGCCTCCCCCTTTGCCACCTGACGCGCCCGAAGACGCAAGCGGGAACGCCACGCCACCGGCGCCGCGTTCGCCGCGTCGCGCGAGGCGGCGCGCATGGCGCATGCTGGCGTGGGCGGTGCTCGGCATCGGGTTCGTCGTTGTCTCGGCGGCGCTCGCCCTCTACGGCGCGGCGACGACCGAGCGCGGCACGCGCCTCGCGTGGCGCGCTGCCGTTGTACTGTCGGGCGGTCGGCTTGCCGGGACGCTCGTGGGGGGCACGCTCTCGAGCGGCATGCAGCTCAGCGGGCTGCATTGGCGCGATCGGCCCACGGTCGCAGAGGCTGCCGGCACCACCGACGCTGACGCCACCGATACCACCGAGATCCGCATCGACCGCCTGGCGGGCCGTTGGGCGCTTACCCGCTCGCCGTGGCGTTTGACGCTTTTCGATCTGCACGCCGGCACCATCGACGCGCACTTCGCGCCGTCGCAAAACAAGACGCCGCTCACGCTGCCTGCGAGCCTGCGTTTGCCGCTGCAACTCGACATACGCTCGCTGGGCATCGGTCAACTGCGGCTTCGCAACGGTGCGAGCGTAACCGAGCTCGCCCACGTGCACCTGCGCGGACGCAGTGACGGCCGGCACCACGCGCTTTCGCTCGACGGGATCGACACGCCGTTTGGCGCGGTCACGGCCGAGCTGTCGCTCGATGGCGTGCGGCCTTTCGCGCTGACAGGCGATGCGGCCTATGCCGGCGAACTCGCCAGCGAGCCGGTGCAACTGAGCGCGCATATCGGCGGTACATTGGAAGCGCTCGCCGCGGACGTTCAAGCGAGCGGCTTTAAGCTCGCCGGGCGGGCGCACGTGGAAGCCGCACCGTTCGCGGCCGTGCCGCTGACGCGCGCGAAGCTCGCGTTCGCCCATATCAACCCGCAGACATTCAGCCTCTCGGCACCGGCCGCCGATATTTCGCTCGATGCGGACCTGGCGCCCGTGCCCGGTGCGGGCGCGGCAGTCGTGGCGGGTTCGGTCGCAATCGTCAATGCGAAGCCAGGCAGGCTCGACGCGAAGCTGTTGCCGCTCGTCGATGCGCACGCCGACGTGCGTTTGGATGCGCGCGAGCAGCGTATCGCCAATTTGCGCGTGCGGCTGGTCGACGATGCCACGCTGGCCGGCGGCGGCACGTTCGCCGGAGGGCGTGGCCATCTCGCATTGCAGATTGCCGGCCTCAACCTCAACACGCTGACGCCTGTCGTGCGGCCGACTGCGCTTGACGGCCCGATCGGCGTGTCGCTTGACGGTGCGGCCCCGTCGTTTAACTTCGATCTCGCCGACAAGCGCGCTGGGCTTGGGGCACGCGCGAAAGTCACGTTCGAACGCACCCGAATCGCGTTGCGCGATGTGCGTGTGACTGCCGGCAAGGGCCGGGTCGACCTCGACGGCGCGCTGCAGCGCGATGCGCAATCAAGCTATGCATTGCGCGCGACGCTGACCGATTTCGATCCGCGCCTGTTGATGGCAGCGGCGTATAGAGGCGGCCCGGCAGTCGGCCAGCGCGCCGCGCGCGCGACAACCCAGGCAGCATCGACATCGGCAGGCAAATCGACATCGGCGGGGAAATCGGCATCGAAGCCGAAGCCGACGGCAAAGCCCCACTCCGCACGCGCCGCGAAGCCGAGCACCGCCGCCGCGGCGTGGCCCCAGGCAAGCGTCAGCGGCACGTTCAACGCCGACGGGACGCTCGCCCCCGCATTCGCGACGAAGCTGCGCTTTAAGTTGACCAACAGCGTCTACGACGGGTTGCCGCTCACCGGTGCCGGCACCGTGCACGTGGCCGGCGCACGGCTTTTGCCGAGCGACGCTGCGCTATCGATTGCCGGCAATGACGTGGAACTGCACGGCAGTTTCGGCGGCGCCGGTGACCGCCTGCGCTTTCATGTGGCGGCGCCGCGGCTCGATCGTCTCGGCTTCGGCTTGGCCGGCACGCTGTTGGCCGATGGCGACGTGACCGGTTCGCTCGCGCATCCGAATGCGACGCTGACCTACGATGCGCGCGAGGTCGCGTTCGCCGGCAACCGGGTGGGCGCCGCTGCCGGGCGTGCGCTGATACGCGACGGCGCAGCGGGCGCGCTCGAGTTCACCACCGACGCACGCGACATCCATACGAGCATCGCCGATATCACGACGCTGTCAGCGCATCTGAGCGGCACGCGTGCCAAGCACGCTTTCGACGCCGCCGCGAAGGGCGTGCTGCGCGGCCGCCCGGTTGATCTCACGATGGCCGCGTCGGGCGGGCTCGCCGAGACCCCGGAGGGCATGAGCTGGGCCGGCACGCTCACCCGCTTTGCCAACCGCGGCATGCCCTCGCTCACATTGGAGGCGCCGCTTGCGGTGAAGGCCGCGCCCGAATCGTTGACGCTCGGCGCCACGCATCTCGCGCTCGAAGGGGCTCGGCTCGATCTGAAATCGTTGGTCTACGATCACGGCGCCGTGCGCTCGGCCGGCTCCGCGTCAAACCTGTCGGTTGGGCGGCTGTTGGCCATTCGCGAGGAGTTGACCGGCACGCCTTCGCGCGTGCGCAGCGATCTGGTCTTCGCCGGCGACTGGGATTTCACGCTCGGGCGCACCGCGAGCGGCTACGCGCAACTCGCGCGCGTGAGCGGCGATGTTTCGGTCGATACCGGGCGCGGCGGGCTTGCCCCGCTTGGCATCACCGCGTTGCGCGCGCGCGCCGAATTCGCTCCGGGCGCGCGGCTGGCGGCCACGTTGCATGCCGCGGCGAGCCGTATCGGCACGGCGGATGCGAATGTCGCGCTTGCGCTGACACCCGATGCGAGCCACGCGGGCCTGCTCGGTGTCGCCGCTAACGCGCCGCTTTCGGGCGCCATCGCAGCGGACGTCCCATCGCTGAAAACGACGGGTGGGTTGTTCGGCCCGAGTTACGTGCTCAATGGGCGCGCCGCATTGAAGCTGACGGTGGCCGGTACTGCGTCCAAACCCGCCGTGTCCGGCTCGCTGACCGGCGACGAGTTGTCGGCGACGTTTGTCGATCAAGGCGTGCAGTTGAAAGACGGTGTCGTGCGCATTGCGCTGTCCGAAAATCTCGTCGATTTCCAGAATGTCGAATTCCACGGCGGCGACGGCACGCTGCGCGCCACAGGTCAGATCCGGCTAGATCGCGCCGAGCCCGACCTTACGGCTCGGATCGTAGCGGACAAGCTCGAGCTTTTTGCGGCACCCGACCGGCGACTGTCGCTATCGGGCGGTGCGACGGTGGCCAACGGGGGGCCAGCCGGCGGCCTCGACATCAACGGCAAATTCAAGGTCGAACATGCGCTTTTCGACATGCCGGAATCGCCGGCGCCGAGCCTCTCGGACGACGTGGTCGTTGTGCGCAACAACGCCGTCGTGCGCGGCGCGCCGCCGCCGATGGAGCCGGCTATGAACAAGCCCGTCGGCCGTTTCGCGCCGCGCGCCGACGTGGATATCGACCTCGGCCCGGACTTTCGTTTTCGCGGCCGCGGCGCCGATTTAGGCTTGCGCGGCACGGTGACGGCGTTATCGGCGCCGAACCAGCCGCTGCGCGCGCTGGGCAACGTCCGGGTGACGGAGGGCTCGACCTATACGTCGTTCGGCCGCAAGCTTGGCGTCGAGAACGGGTTTTTCACGTTCAACGGGCCGGTGGCGAACCCCGGTGTCAACATCCTCGCGATGCGCCGCAACCAGGAGGTCGAGGCCGGCGTGCAGGTGACGGGCACGCTCAACACGCCGGTCGTGAAGCTGATCTCCGAGCCGAACGTGCCCGACGACGAGAAGTTGTCGTGGCTGCTGTTCGGCCATGGCACGGACCAGGGCAATAACCTCGGTCAGCAAAGCTCGATGACGGCGGCGTTGGCCCTGCTTGGCAGCGCGACCGGCAAGCGGGTGGCGCAGACATTCGGACTCGATGAATTCAGCGTCGGCCGCAGCGATGTCGGGCTGACCGATCCGCAGGTGGTGATGATTTCGAAGGCGATCAACGAACGGCTCGTGCTCGGTTACGAACAGGGTCTGCAATCGGCGAGCAACGCGATCAAGGCGACGATCAACCTCTCGCGGTTTTGGTCGGTATCGACCTATGCGGGCACGTTCCAGGGCGTGGACGTCAATTTCACGCGGCGCTTCGACGGGTTCTGGTCACGGCGCTAGCAAACCGGCATGCGTTGTAACGTTCTGCGTTTAATTGTGGGGACTCGACACCATCGGCGGTTTATCGGTAGCGGGTCGGTCAAATTCAATTCGATCGATTTGCGCCGGCTTTTCGCCCGACCGAAGTGGCGCGCGAGAGCGAGAGGAGGGCCGCTGCTTCCGCCATCTGGCGATTCTCGAATGCCGGCGCAAAGGCATCGAGGTCATCGGTGGTCATGCCGATTGAGGCGGATTGCGCGACGCATTTCCAATCCTTTACCGCGCGATAGGCCTGGCCGAGAATATGCGCGGCGCGCGTCTCGGACAGCCGGAAGTAGGGTGCCGTTTCGAACGCAGCCGCGATGGAATTAGCGGGGCCGTACTCCTCGGTGAGCCAGAGCTTCAGCTCCGAGTCTTTGTCGGGAAACGGATTGATGTCGAAGGCAGGTGCCAGACGCCATTGCCCATGCTCGAGGTGAAGGAAGCCATGGTTTTGCAAGTGGTCGTCGACGTTCGTGATGAGCAGATTGAACACGAGCCGCCGCCACAGTTCTTCGAGATCATGCTTCGGGTCGACGCAGCGCGCGATGATCACGTCGGCTATCTGAGTGTAGGCATGGTCGTCCGCGCGTGAGGCTTGCAGCATGGAGCTGGCCGACAGGTAGGGGATACGACCTCCATTGGCGCTTCGGTCGAAGCGTTGGATGAGGGCTACAGGGATCTCGTCCGACATGACGATGCGAGCCTGTGCGGCCGTTATGCCGGCAGCCGCTGCCAAACGGAGCGCGAGTACTTCACCGCGCGTGACGCAGCGGTCATCTTTGATGCTTGGAAATTTGCCGATGCACAGGTGCCCGTTTTCGTCGCGTACGGTGCATTTGGGGCGCATGCCGCCGAGAGAGGTGCCGCGTCCGCGCAAGTATCTCAGGTCGGCATCGGTTTCCTTATTCATCTCGACCGCGCGCGTAGCGCCGATGAGTTGTGTCAACTCGATGAGCGGCGGGGTGCCGTGGCCACCGTCTTCGATGGTACGAAGGACGTTGCCCGCTTCGTCGGCGAACCGCAGCGCACCGATGCGGCTCGTATCGTCCACGCCGAGCAGATAGTCCATTTCGGTGAGCGACGCGCTCGGCGTAGAAGTTCCGGCCGCCTGGGGCGATGCCTGCGCGACTTTGCGCCGCTTGGCATGGTCGCGCGCAATGACCCGGCAACCCCAGCCATCCGGCTCAGTGTCCGCGAACGCGAAATGAAACAGCGAATCATCCTTCGTCGGGGCCTTGCGATACTGGTGGCCTTCGATCAAACCGAGGTCGGGCGAAATCTCGAAGCGCTCGGTCGATTGAAGCCAGGCCCGGTCATAAGCAAAGGCCGAGTACTCGCGACTACCGTCCTTGTTGTAGGTGAGCGCGCCTATTGGCAATGCAGCCTGGCCCAGCAGGACCCGGGTGGTCTTCTGAACCGATGTCTTCATAGTGCCCCCGAATCCCCCTTCCCACGCTTTTTTCGGACGCGCTGTGGCACCTGCTGGTTCATCAGAGCAAGGCCGATATCGTCGGCTGCGGTATCGAGCAGACCGGTGATCTTCGGTAATTCGCCGAGCACATGAAAAGCCTGTGCGACGGTCCCGATCGGGATGCGCGGATCGCCTTTCTCCAGCCGCCGCAACGTCGCGACCGACGTATGAATGCGCTCGGCCATCGACTCCTGAGTGATGTGCCGACGGCGGCGCGCGAGCGCGATATCGTCGCCGAGTTTACCGAGCGCGCGAACAACCGGCATAGGTAATATTTTTTTGGCGTCTTTAACGCTCACAGGTGAGCGTTTAGCCGAGTTTATAGTGCCCATATAAGCGGTTACGGTTTTTTGGTGGAGTGGCGGTCATTATCGGTCGCTGCTGGGCATGCGTCAAGATAACCGCTCATACGCAAGCGGTAAACAACCGTAATCGCTCACGTGTGAGCGGTTACGCCGTCTACTTCACTCGCATTCCCGGCTGCGCACCCGGATGCGGTTCGAGGATATAAAGCCCTGGCTCCGCTTTTTCGTCGCTGGCCGATGCGGCCAGCACCATGCCTTCCGAAAGCCCGAATTTCATCTTGCGCGGCGCAAGATTGGCCACCATCACTGTCAGCTTGCCGACCAAGTCCTCTGGGCGGTAGGCCGACTGAATGCCGGAGAACACGTTGCGCGTCGTTTCTTCGCCGACGTCGAGCGTCAACTGCAGCAGCTTGTTGGATCCTTCGACCGTCTTGCAGTCGACGATGCGGGCAACGCGCAGATCGACCTTCGCGAAATCGTCGATCGAAATGACCGCAGATTGCGGCTCGGCCGTAGCCGTGACCGTAGCCGTAGTAGCCGCCTGTGCAGGCGCATTGCCGGTTGGCAGCAGCGTTGCGCGGTTGGCGGCAACGAGTGCCTCGATCTGCTTCGGGTCGACGCGTGTCATCAAATGTTTGTACGCGTTGATCGGCCGCGCCGACGACAGCGGCACATCGCCATCAGACCAGACGAACGGCGCAACATCGAGAAACGCTTCCACCTTCGCTGCCAGCGCGGGCATCACCGGTTTCAGCGCGATCGACAGCAGCCGGAACGCCTCCAGACTCACGCTGACTGTCTCGTGCAGCGCGACCGCGTTGGCGTCGTCCTTCGCCTGATCCCAAGGTTTGGCGGCGTCGACGTAGGCGTTGACGGCATCGGCGAGTTCCATCGTTTGGCGCACCGCCCGGCCGTACTCGCGCGCTTCGTAGTACGCGGCGATCTGCGGCAGCGCCGCCCGCAGCGTGCCGAGCAGGGGGTGATGCATCGCGCTGTCCTGCACGCGGCCCTCGAAGCGCTTGCTCAGAAAGCCGGCGGCGCGGCTCGCGATATTCACGTATTTGCCGACGATGTCGCTATTCACGCGCGCTTGGAAGTCGCCGAAGTTCAGGTCGATGTCTTCCATCGTGGCGTTCAGCTTCGCGGCGAAGTAATAGCGCAGCCACTCGGGGTTGAGCCCGGTCTCCACAAAACTGCGGGCCGTGATGAAGGTGCCGCGCGACTTCGACATTTTGGCGCCGTCGACGGTCAGAAAACCGTGCGCGAACACGTTCGTCGGCGTGCGGTGCCCGGAAAATTCGAGCATCGCGGGCCAAAAAAGCGTGTGGAAATAGAGGATGTCCTTGCCGATGAAGTGATACTGCTCGGCCGTGGCGCCTGGGCGCACCCAGGCGTCGAAATCGAGCCCTCGCTGCGCCGCGAGATGTTTGAAGCTTGCGTAATAGCCGACCGGTGCGTCGAGCCAGACATAGAAATATTTGCCCGGCGCCCCCGGGATTTCAAATCCGAAGTAGGGCGCATCGCGCGAGATATCCCAATCGGCGAGCTTGGCATCGCCCGCCTCGCCCAGCCATTCGCGCATCTTGTTGGTGGCCTCGGGCTGCGCGAGCCCGCCGACCCAGCCGCGCAGGAAGTTTTCGCAGCGCGGATCGGACAGACGGAAGAAATAATGCGTCGATGCGCGTCGCACCGGTGTGGCACCCGAGATGGCCGAGTAGGGATTGACGAGGTCGGTCGGCTGATAAGTCGAGCCGCAGACCTCGCAACTGTCGCCGTATTGGTCTTTCGCGCCGCACTTCGGGCATTCGCCCTTGATGAAGCGGTCAGGCAGGAACATCTCCTTGACCGGGTCGTACGCTTGTTCGATCTCACGCGCGTCGATCAGGCCCGCGTCTTTCAGTGCGAGGAAAATCGATTCGCACAGCACGCGGTTTTCGTCGGAATCGGTCGAATAGTAGTTGTCGAACGACACGAGAAAATTGTCGAAGTCCTGCTTGTGTTCGCGCCACACCCGCTCGATCAACGCCCTTGGCGCGACGCCTTCTTTTTCGGCGCTGAGCATCACAGGCGTGCCGTGGGTATCGTCGGCGCCGACGTAATAGACCTCGTGCCCATGCATACGCAGCGCGCGGACCCAGATGTCGGTCTGGATGTACTCGACCAGATGGCCCAGATGAATCTGTCCGTTCGCATAAGGCAAGGCTGACGTGACGAGAATCTGGCGCGGGCCGGCGCTGGCGGCGGAAGCGGTATCGGGGGCTGTCATTGGCGTGAATGGAGGACTGCGCAGGGAAAGCGCCGATTTTAACAGGCGCGGCGCAGCATTTTGCTGGATGGGGCGCGATGCGACGCAGCGTACGCGCGATGCAGCAAAAAAAACCGGGGCGGTAGCCCCGGAGCAACAACGACAAGAGGAGAATGGTGACGTGACGGCTAACGCCAGCCACGTACCGTAATGAAAGACAGCGAATCTCGCGGCGAGTTCGAAATTTTTTCGATTCGTTTACCGGGAGATTCCGGACGGCTTCTGAGGCCGTCCGACGGCCGCTTGCCGAGTGCTATGACCTTACTGGTAGCGGGGCTGCTGGCCGTGCTGGGCGGTCGCCTTCAGGTAGATCTCGACGCGGCGGTTCTGTGCGCGGCCTTGTTCCGTGTTGTTATCGGCGATTGGTTGGCTCGGGCCGTAGCCCGTGGCGGCCAGGCGGTTCGGCGCGACGCCGTGCTGGCTCAGGTAGACCGCGACGGCCTGCGCGCGGTTTTGCGACAGCCGCTGATTCAGTTCGGCACCGCCCGTGTTATCGGTGTAGCCGCGGACGTCTGCCACGAGTTCGGGGTTCTGGCTCATCTGAGTCGACAATTCGTTCAGGGTCGGGTAGAGCGCCGGGTTGATCTGGTAGCTGTTCGTCGCGAAGGTAACCGAACTCGGGATGTTCAGTTTCAGCGAACCGTCGGGCTGCTCCGAGACCGTGGTGCCCGTGCCTTTCGAGGCGCCCGAGAGCCTGCCGCGAATAGCTTGCCAGTTATAGCCGGTCACGCCGCCCGCGAGTGCCCCGACACCGGCGCCGATCGCTGCACCCTTGCCGCCGCCGAAGATAGCGCCAAGCCCTGCGCCGAGCGCGGCGCCGGCACCGGTGCCGACAGCGGCATTGTTCTGTTGCTCGGTCGCGCAGCCGGCGAGAATCGCCCCGGCGAGCGTGAAGACGGTCAAGCGCGTGATGATTTTTGTGTTCACTTTTCGAGTCCTCTCATGAAAACGTGTCGGAACGGCGCACTTGCGGGCGATGGATAACGCGCCGCACGCAGTGCCCTCGCGGCGCCGACGATGCGAGCCATCGCAAGCCACTACAATAGCGCGTATGACGCTGCGATGCTGCCCTGCGGCAAGCGCCGACGGCGAAGGTGCCCCGGCGCGTCACTCTTTGGCAATGGCAAGCAACACTTTCTTTCAATTTTCCTGCCTCGCAGCCGCGCTTAAGGCCCGCCGTGAGCCATTTCGCTTAATTTTGTTATTTCTATTTTTCGCTTCGGAGTCATTTCGATGAACATTGACCGGGCCTTGGTCGACGCCGCCCTTGCGGCCGTCACTGATCCCAACACGGGCCGCTCGTTCGCGGCCGCCAAGGGCGTCAAGCAACTCGCTATCGACGGCGCGATGGTGCGAGCAGAAATCGTGCTCGGCTATCCCGCGAAAAGCCAGCACGACGCGCTGCGCACGCTGATCGAGGCGGCGCTCGTGAACGTACCGGGCGTCGAGCGTGCCGAAGTCACGCTCACGCAGTCGATCGTCGCGCACGCTGTGCAACGCGGCGTGAAATTGTTGCCGAACGTCAAGAACGTCGTGGTGGTGGCGTCGGGCAAGGGCGGCGTCGGCAAAAGCACGACGGCCGTCAACCTCGCGCTGGCGCTGGCAAGCGAAGGCGCGTCGGTCGGTGTGCTCGACGCCGACATCTACGGCCCGTCCATACCGATGATGCTCGGCATCGAGGGCCGCCCTGAATCGCCGGACGGGCAGACCATGCATCCGCTCGAAGGCCATGGCGTGCAGGCCAACTCGATCGGCTTTCTCGTCGAGCAGGACAACCCGATGGTCTGGCGCGGGCCGATGGTCACGTCCGCACTAGAACAACTGCTGAGGCAGACGAACTGGCGCGAGCTCGACTATCTGATCGTCGACATGCCGCCAGGCACTGGTGATATTCAACTCACGCTTGCACAGCGCGTGCCCGTCACGGGTGCCGTCATTGTCACGACGCCGCAGGATATCGCGCTGATCGACGCCAAAAAGGGCCTCAAGATGTTCGAGAAAGTCGGCGTGCCGATTCTCGGCATCGTCGAGAACATGAGCACGCATATTTGTTCGAATTGCGGCCATGCCGAACCGATCTTCGGTGCGGGCGGCGCGCAGCGCATGGCCGGCGAATACGGCGTCGAACTCCTTGGCAGCCTGCCGCTCGATATCTCGATTCGCGAGCAGGCCGATGGCGGTCATCCGTCCGTCGTGGCGGAACCGGCAAGCTCGATCGCCGAGGCCTATCGCGCCATTGCCCGCAAGGTGGCCATCCACATTGCCGAACGCGCGCGCGACATGAGCGCGAAGTTTCCGAGCATCGTCGTGCAGAACACGTGAGCGCGCGAGGCGATGTTTGCGCTGCGGCCTCGCGTGCCGCCGTGGCCGGTGCCGCGCCATGCCAGGGGGCGCGGGCGTCGCGTCGCGGTATCATGTTGCCTTCGCTTGAGTCCGGCTCAGGGGGTGCATGCGCACCGCGGGCCGGCGTGAGGATCGCATGAGACAACGAACGGACGGGCGGCGCACGCTGAGCGTCTTGGCCTGCGTAGCGCTGGTAGGCGTGACGGGCGCCGCGCTCGGCGGCTGTGCCGCGTTGTTCGGCCCGCATGAAAAACGCGCCGCCGCGCAATTGCTGCCGACTGTCGGCAGCGCCGCGCGGGGCGGCGTCACGTTCATCGAGCGCTCGGACGGCGTGCAGGTCACTTACAGCATCAGCGGTTTGCCGCCCAACAGCGACCACGCGCTGCAAGTGCACGAGCGCGGCGATTGCAATGCGGTGGAAGGCTCGAGCACCGGCCCGGTGTTCGCGCCGGGGGCGTCGCGCCTGCGCGCGGGCGTGCGGCTGGCGGGGGACCTCGGCAACATTCATTCCGATGCCACGGGCGGCGCGACGGGCTTCATTGTCGCCCCCGAACTGGCGCTCGATGGCGTGCGCTCGGTGATCGGGCGTTCGGTGCAGATCCACCGCGAGCCGGGGGACCCGGCGTTTCCCGATCATGGCGCCGGCGCTGCGCTCGCGTGCGGCGTGATCCGCGGGCAGTGAGCGGCCCACCAAAAGACCCATAAAACCTGCACGTTATGACAATCAAATCCGACAAGTGGATTCGGCGCATGGCCGCCCAGCACAACATGATCGAACCGTTCGTGGGCGATCAGGTTCGCACGGCCGAAGACGGGCGCAAGATCGTCAGCTACGGCACGTCGAGCTACGGCTACGACATTCGCTGCGCCGACGAATTCAAGATCTTCACGAACATCAATTCGACGATCGTCGATCCGAAGAATTTCGACGAGAAATCGTTCGTGGATTTCAAAGGCGATGTCTGTATCATTCCGCCCAATTCATTCGCGCTCGCGCGCACGGTGGAATATTTCCGCATTCCGCGCAACGTGCTGACGGTATGCCTTGGCAAATCCACCTATGCGCGTTGCGGCATTATCGTCAACGTCACGCCGTTCGAGCCCGAATGGGAGGGCTATGTGACGCTCGAGTTTTCGAACACGACCCCGTTGCCGGCCAAGATCTACGCCAACGAAGGCGTGGCGCAGGTGCTCTTTTTCGAGAGCGACGAGGTCTGCGACGTCTCATACGCGGACCGCGGCGGCAAATATCAGGGGCAGCACGGCGTCACGCTGCCGAAGGCATGACGGCCGTTCGCGGCCGTCATCAGACTGACGTATAGCGCAACGACACTGACAGGTTGTTCGAGCGACCGCTCGGCACGGAATGATGACCCGGGCCAGCGGTTCTTGTTTTTGGAGATTCGCCATGAAGTTCCGTTTCCCCGTCGTCATCATCGACGAAGACTTTCGCTCCGAGAACATTTCGGGGTCCGGCATCCGCGCGCTCGCCGAGGCCATCGAAGGCGAGGGCGTCGAAGTGCTCGGCTTGACGAGCTACGGGGATCTGACGTCGTTCGCGCAGCAGTCGAGCCGTGCGTCGTGCTTCATTTTGTCGCTCGACGACGACGAGTTGATGCTCGGCGAGACCGGACCCGACGGCGAGTTGCCGGAGCTCGCGACGGCCATTATCGAGCTGCGCGCGTTCGTGAAGGAAGTGCGCCGCCGCAACGCCGACATTCCGATTTTCCTCTACGGCGAAACACGCACCTCGCGCCATCTGCCGAACGACATTCTGCGTGAGCTGCACGGCTTCATTCACATGTTCGAGGACACGCCCGAGTTCGTTGCGCGCCACATCGTGCGCGAAGCGAAGGTCTACCTCGATTCACTCGCGCCGCCGTTTTTCAAGGAGCTCGTGAAGTACGCCGACGAAGGCTCGTATTCGTGGCACTGCCCCGGCCATTCGGGCGGCGTGGCGTTTCTCAAGAGCCCGCTTGGGCAGATGTTCCATCAGTTCTTCGGCGAAAACATGCTGCGCGCCGACGTGTGCAATGCCGTGGATGAGCTCGGGCAACTGCTCGATCACATCGGCCCGGTGGCAGCCTCCGAGCGTAATGCCGCGCGCATCTTCAGCGCTGATCACCTCTTTTTCGTGACGAATGGTACGTCCACGTCGAACAAGATCGTCTGGCACGCGACGGTGGCGCCCGGCGATATCGTCGTGGTGGACCGCAATTGTCACAAGTCGATCCTGCACGCCATCACGATGACGGGTGCCATTCCGGTGTTTCTGACGCCGACGCGCAATAACTTCGGCATCATCGGGCCGATCCCGCTCGACGAATTCAAACCCGAGAACATTCGCAAGAAGATCGAGGCGAATCCGTTTGCGCGCGAAGCGCTCGAAAAGGATCCGAATGTAAAGCCGCGTATTCTGACGATCACGCAGAGTACCTACGACGGCGTGATTTACAACGTCGAAATGATCAAGGCGCTGCTCGGCGATCTGCTCGACACGCTGCATTTCGACGAAGCCTGGCTGCCGCACGCCGAGTTCCATCCGTTTTATCAGGACATGCATGCGATCGGTGCGGGCAGGCCGCGCACCGGCGCGCTCGTCTTCGCAACGCACTCGACGCACAAGTTGCTCGCCGGCATCTCGCAGGCTTCGCAGATCGTCGTGCAAGATTCAATCGACGGCGTGTTCGATCGGCATCGCTTTAACGAAGCGTATTTGATGCACACGTCGACGAGCCCGCAGTACGCGATCATCGCGTCGTGCGATGTGGCCGCCGCGATGATGGAGCCGCCAGGCGGCAGATCGCTCGTTGAGGAGTCGATTGCCGAGGCGCTCGACTTTCGGCGCGCGATGCGCAAAGTGGATGCTGAATACGGCGAGGACTGGTTCTTCCAGGTCTGGGGCCCCGACGCGCTCGCCGACGAAGGCATCGGCTCGCGCGAGGACTGGGTGCTGCGTGCGAACGACCCTTGGCACGGCTTCGGGCCGCTCGCCGAGGGCTTCAATATGCTCGACCCGATCAAAGCGACGATCGTCACGCCGGGGCTCGACGTCGACGGCGAATTCGGCGAGACGGGCATTCCCGCCGCGATCGTCACGCGGTATCTGGCCGAGCACGGCATCATCGTCGAAAAGACCGGGCTTTACTCGTTTTTCATCATGTTCACGATCGGCATCACGAAGGGCCGATGGAATTCGATGGTGACCGAGTTGCA
Source organism: Trinickia sp. LjRoot230 (assembly GCF_964253315.1). Classification (NCBI taxonomy): domain Bacteria; kingdom Pseudomonadati; phylum Pseudomonadota; class Betaproteobacteria; order Burkholderiales; family Burkholderiaceae; genus Trinickia; species Trinickia sp. LjRoot230. Next base: position 3,351,715 of record NZ_CAXUQX020000001.1, on the reverse strand, counting down.
GCAGTTCAAGGACGATTACGACAGCAACCAGCCGCTGTGGCGCGTGCTGCCGGAGTTCGTCGCGCAACATCCCGCGTACGAGCGCATGGGGCTGCGCGATCTGTGTCAGGCCATTCACAGCGTCTATCGCGCGAATGACATCGCTCGTCTCACGACGGAGATGTATCTGTCGAACATGGAGCCGGCCATGAAACCGTCCGAGGCGTTTGCCAAGCTCGCTCACCGCGAGATCGATCGCGTGCCGATCGACGAACTCGAAGGCCGCGTGACGAGTATTTTGCTGACGCCTTATCCGCCAGGCATCCCGCTGTTGATTCCGGGCGAGCGTTTTAACAAGACGATCGTCAACTACCTGAAATTCGCGCGCGAATTCAACGAGCGTTTCCCTGGCTTTTCGACCGACATTCACGGGCTCGTCGGCGAATTGGTCAATGGGCGCGTCGAATATTTCGTTGACTGCGTGCGTGCGTGATCATGAAGGACGTTGCACATACACTCCGCCAGACATGGCTGAACGCCCGGACGTCGGGCGCGGGCGGTATCGTTGCCATCCTTATTGTCGTCATCGTGGCGAGCGCGCTTGTTGCGCCGGTGACAGCACGTGCCGAAGCCGCGCCAGCCGATCCGATCGATACGGCTATGCGTACCTGTCTCGCGCGGGCCGACCGCTCGTCGCCGGCGGGTCAGGCGCAATGCATGGACGCGGCGCGTGCTTCATGGCAAGCCGCGATCGATGCGACCTACCGCACATTGGTCGCCAGCGCGCCTGACAAGGCGCGGCGCGGCTGGCAGGAGAGCCAACGGCGGTGGCTGGCCTGGCGCAACGACGAGGAACCACTCGTGCATGCGGTATTTCAAACGACGCATGGCTCGGCCTACTTGATCACGCAAGCGAACGTGCTGCTGCAGCCCGTTCGCGATCGGGCGCTGCAATTGCGGCATGCGGCTGCGCAGTTCGAGCCCACGGTAGTCGCCGCCGTGGGGGCTTCGGGCGCGGCCGAAGCTGCCGCTGTGCCCGCTCCTGCGGCTCGGCCCACGCGACTGCGGCCTTGTACCGTGGATGCGGCTTGCGAGCATGCGCAATTCGACCTGAACCGCTATGCGCGCAAGCTGCGCACGAGGCTGCCAGTTCATGCGCGGCCGCTGCTCGCACGTGCGCAACGTACGTGGCGCAGTTATTTCAATGCGACGGCGGGGCTGGGTGGTACCGAAGCGGAGCGCGTCGATCTCGTCGGCGCACGTGTGGCGACATTAAAGCGCCTGGCGGAGACCGCCGGCAACGATTGAGCCGTAGTGGACAGAGACAGGCCGGCCCCGCTCGCGTCGGGCCGGCTCAATGGTTTGCTTCGCGCTTACTTTTTTCGTTACTTGCCCGGCTGCGCCTGCAACGCCTGACGCGCTGCCTGAGCCGCGGCCCGCACCTGCTCGGGTGCCGTGCCGCCCGGATGATTCCGGCTGGCCACCGACCCTTCGAGCGTCAGGTAATCGAACACGTCGTCGCCAATCAGATGCGCGACGTTCGCCAATTCGTGACGCATTTCGTCGAGCGTGAGATCGGCCAGATCGCACTGCCGGTCCACGCAGATGCGCACCGCATGCGCGACTGCCTCGTGAGCATCGCGAAACGGCAGGCCGCGCTTGACGAGGTAATCCGCGAGATCGGTTGCCGTCGAGAAGCCTTGCAGCGCCGCAGCCCGCATCGCCTCGGGCTTCACCGTGATACCGCCGACCATTTCCGCGAAGATGCGCAGCGTATCGGCAACCGTATCGACCGTGTCGAAAAGCGGCTCCTTGTCTTCCTGGTTGTCCTTGTTGTAGGCGAGCGGCTGGCCCTTCATCAGCGTGAGCAGCGCCATCAGATGGCCATAGGTGCGCCCGGCTTTGCCGCGCGCGAGTTCGGGCACGTCGGGGTTCTTCTTTTGCGGCATGATCGACGAACCGGTGCAGAACCGATCTGCCAGATCGATGAAGCCGACGCGCGGGCTCATCCATAGCACGAGCTCTTCCGACAGGCGCGAAACGTGCGCCATCACGAGTGCCGCGGCGGCCGTGAATTCGATCGCGAAATCACGGTCGGAGACGGCATCGAGCGAGTTCGCGCAGATGCCGTCGAAGCCGAGTGTCGCCGCAACCGCGTGGCGGTCGATCGGGTAGCTGGTGCCGGCCAGCGCAGCCGCACCGAGCGGCAAGCGGTTCACGCGCTTGCGGCAGTCGAGCATGCGCTCGGTGTCGCGCCCGAACATTTCGACGTAGGCAAGCAGATGATGGCCGAACGTCACCGGCTGAGCCACTTGCAAATGCGTGAAGCCCGGCATGATCGTGCCGGCATGCTGCTCGGCGAGGTCGATCAACGCGCCGCGCAGGCCGCCGAGCAGTGCCACGATGCGGTCGATCTCGCCGCGCAGCCATAAGCGGATATCAGTGGCCACCTGGTCATTGCGCGAGCGGCCCGTATGTAGGCGCTTGCCGGCGTCGCCGATCAGCGCGGTCAAGCGCGCTTCGATATTCAGATGCACGTCTTCGAGGTTGAGCTGCCAGACGAATTCGCCACGCTCGATTTCGCCGACGATTTGCGCCATGCCACGCTCGATCGCGGCCAGGTCGTCAGCGCCGATGATCTTTTGCGCCGCGAGCATCTTGGCATGCGCGAGCGAGCCTTCGATATCGACACGCGCCATCCGGTTGTCGAAGAAGACCGACGACGTGTAGCGCTTGACGAGCTCCGACATCGGCTCGGAGAAGCGAGCCGACCAGGCTTCGCCTTTTTTATGCAGTTGGGACGTCATGATGGTGGGCTGTGAGGGTAGCGAGCGATTTTATCACTGTGGCCCTGCGCACCTACCCGGCGCGCGCCGCTACGCCGTAGCCATCAGTTTGCCGGCGCACACGACGGGGCCGCTCGGGCCGCTCGCGCCCGGTGCGCCGCTCATCGGTTCGACCGAGACCGCAAGCCTAGCAAAAGCGTTCATGCCGGGCACTTTCATATGCACGACCTTGCCCGGCGGCAATCTGCCGAGCGAAACGGGCCGGCCGTGCTCCGGGATGCCCCAGAGTTCTTCCGACTTGCCGGGCGGCGCAGCGTCGCCGCCGCTCATGCGGTGCACGCTCATCATCGCGCTTCGGTTGTCCCACATCACGAAAACCATCGTCTTGTCCGTTTTGACGTCGGCCAGCGCGGCGACGTAAGCGACGCGTTCGATCACCGGCGCGCCGGTGTCGGCGTCGGCGCCGTGCTGTTCGGCAGCGGGCGTGCCGGCAAGACGTGCGGAGCCGCTCGTGAACGGCTGCAACTGAAGCGAGACAACCAACGCAAGCACGGCAGCGAAAGCCGCCGCGCCCGTCGCCGCGATCGACCAGCCGCGCCAAAACGTCAGACTGTCGAACCAGCGCGGCTGGTTGGCCGGCGCAGGCGAACGTGCCGCCGACTGTGCGCGTGCGCCGAGTGGTGCCGCCAAGCCGAGCCGCTGCTCGATCGAGGGCCACAGGCTCGCCGGGGGCTCGACAGCGCGCGCCAGTTCAGGCAGCGCAGCGAGGCGAGCGTGCCACGCGTCGATGGCGGCGCGCAATGCGGGCTCGCGCCCGGCGAGCTGCTCCAAACGGCGCCGCGCACCACCGCGCAGCACACCGAGCACGTATTCGCCGGCGAGCCGATCGATCAAGTCGGGATGCCGTTCAAGATCCATCACTGGCCTCCCATACACGTCTTCAATTTTTCAAGCCCGCGCCGCACCCACGATTTCACGGTGCCCAGCGGCACCGCCAGCGTCGCCGCAATTTCGCGGTGGCTCTGATCGCGCAAATAGGCGAGCGCGACAGCCTGCCGCTGGTTCGCATCGAGCCGCTCCATACAGATTGCGAGGCGCTGCGCCGCTTCGCTCAACCATGCCGCCTCGGCCGGATCGCGTTCGCCGCTGGCTAAGGTGTCCGCCAGCGTATCGTCGGAATTAAGCGGCAGCGCGAGCGCGTCAGCGCCGCCGGGCCGATGCCGGCGCAGGCAATCGAGCGCGCGGTTGCGCACGATCGCCGTCATCCAGGTGATCGGCGCGGCCAGGTTTTCGCGATAGTCGCCGGCATGCCGCCAAATGTTCACGAACGATTCCTGCAATGCCTCCTCCGCCCATTCACGCTTGACCAATATACGGAGCGCAACGCCAAACAGTTTCGCTGCGCTCAAATCGTAGAGCGCACGCAACGCTGCGGCGTCCTCCCGGGCCACGCGCGCGAGCAGCGCGGCGAGGTCGGACGGCGTGGGTTCGGAGGATGGCGAGGTCATGAAAGGGGGCGTGGTGGGCGTTGCGCGCTATCTTAACCGCGTTGAGCGCCCGCCCGGTTTTCAGCTTTGCACGAGCACGACGAGCAGCAGATCTTCCCGATGCGCGGGCTTGAACGTGATCTGCTCGTAGACGACGCGTCCTGCTTGCGGATGATCGAATTCACGCGTGCCGACCTCGCGCTCGCCGACGTCCTGCGAAGCCCAAAAGTGCGCGAACGACTCACTCTCGCCAGCGAGCGAATCGAGCAGCGTGCGCGTGGGTGCCTCATTCAGATGATGAATCGCATCGGCGCGAAATTGGGCCACGAGCCGGCGCGCGCGCGTTTCCCAGTCGGCGATCAACGTGCGAGCGGCGGGCACGGTGAACGTGAAGCGCAGCAAATTGCGCTCGCGTGCCGTGTCCTCGGGCGAGCCATCGAGCCAGCCAACGAAAAGCTCGGCGGCCGGCGCGTTCCAGGCGAGCGCATTCCACTGTCGATCGAGTACATAGGCGGGCGTGTCGAGATGGCGGACGGTGGCCAGCAGCGCGGCGGGCGCGTCGGCGGAGGCTGGGGTGGGCTCGGCCGGATCGCGCTCGCCGGCCAAATCGAACAGATAGGCACGTTCGGCACGCGTGAGCTGTAACGCGACGGCGATGCGCGCCAGCGCCTCGGCCGAAGCCGACACGGGCCGCCCCTGCTCGATCCAGGTGTACCAGGTTGGGCTCACGCCACATAATTGCGCGACTTCCTCGCGCCGCAGCCCGGGCGTGCGACGGCGCGGGCCCGGTGCAAGCCCCACGGCAAGCGGGGTGAGCTGTTCGCGGTGCGCGCGGATGAATTCGCCGAGCGCACGCGCGCGCTGCGGTCCTGAGGCGGTTGGCTGATTGGCCATTGAGTTGTTGGATGAAGGAGGCGTCCTGGGTAGGGCAAACGACCGGCTGAGTGCAACCGGGTGCTTCACATACCAGGATAATCGCTTGTCTTGTACCAGTATTGGCAAAACCGTATTGTAGCGACAGCGTGGCCAACCGGCTACCGGGTTGCAGCCCCGCCGTACCGCCGCTTGCCAATGCCAACCCCATTCACCGCTGTCAAAGGAGCGTGCTGTCATGAAGCATCACGAAAAGGTTGCCGACGCGTTTGGCTCAACTGCCGCCGCCTATTTCTCGAGCCCGAGCCACGCAAGCGGTGCCGATCTGCAACTGTTGGCGGCGGAAGTAGCGACGGCGCCCGATGCGATGGTGCTCGATCTCGGCTGCGGCGCGGGCCATGTCAGTTTCGCTGTCGCGCCGCATGCGCATAGCGTGACGGCGTACGACTTGGCGCCCGAAATGCTCGCCATCGTGGCAGCCGCGGCACGCGAGCGCGGGCTCGACAATATCCGCACGGCGCAGGGGGCGGCCGAGACCCTGCTGTTCGATGACGCTTCGTTCGATTTCGTGCTGAGCCGCTTTAGCGCACATCACTGGCACGATGTGCCGCGCGCGCTGGCCGAAGTGCGTCGCGTGCTGAAGCCGGGCGGGCGCGTGATTTTCGTCGACGTCGTCGGTGCGAACCATCCGTTGCTCGACACGCATCTGCAGGCGGTCGAGTTGTTGCGCGACGCGTCGCACATCCGCAACTACCGCGCCGACGAATGGCTCGGCTTGTTCGCCGCAGTGGGCTTACACGCGCAGCGTCGCGACACGTGGCGGCTGCCGATGGTATTCGACCAGTGGGTGGCGCGCATGCGCACGCCCGAGGTGCGTGTCGCGGCGATCCGCTCGCTGTGGGCCACGGCGCCCGACGAAGTGCGCGAGTACTTCGCCCTCGCGCCCGATGGCTCGTTCGAGCTCGATGTGTTGATGCTGGAAGCTCAGGCCATCGCCGCGTAGCGTCGCCGCCATTCATCGTGCCAACGCGGCAGTTGGGCGGCCATCATCGGCGGCCCGACGAAATCGCCCTGTGCGACTTCGCAGCCCATCTCGCGCAGCACGCGCCAGTCGTCGGCGTCGTCGATGCCGAGTGCGATCGTGCGCATATTCAATTGCCGCGCGAGCGACAAGCTGGCCTTGACGATCGCACCGAGCGATTCGTCGTGGCTTGCACCGCGCACGAAACTGCGATCGAGCTTGAGTTCGTCGAACGGAATGTCGCGCAAATGCGTGAGCGAGGCTTCGCCGGTGCCAAACGCGTCGATCAGCAGGCTAATGCGCTTTAACCTCAACCGCGTGAGCACGTCGAGCGAGATCAATCGATCGTGATTGAGCCGCGTCTCGGTGATCTCGAGCACGAGCCGCGAGAGCGGAAAGCCGACCGATGTCGCTGCGTCGACGATGAAATCGGGAAAATCGAGCGACGTCAGATCGTCGATCGACAAATTGATGCCAAGCCTGAAATCGGGCCCCAGCGCGTGCCATTGCAGCGTTTGCTCGAGCATCGCGGGCAGCGCGCGGCGCGTCAGGTCGCCAAAAATGCCGGCCTGCTCGGCCACGTTGAGCTCGCGCCCGGTCAGCAAGCGCCCATCGTGCGGACGTTGCCACCCGAACAACGCCTCGATGCCGGTCACCTCGCCCGTCGCGAACGCTGCCTGCGGTTGATAGCAGGTCACGATCTGGCCTGCTGTCACGGCGGCCGCCAGTTCCTCCGGCGAATAGCGCGGCAACTCCGCGGCGCGAGTCGTATTGGCGAGCAAGCGCTGTTGCAGTTGCTCGCGTGTGGCTGGTTTGGCGAGCGAGCCAAGCACGCGCAAGCCACGTGAGTAGGCCAGCTTTTCGGCGCTTTTGAGCACGCGGGCGTCTTCGCCGCTCACCAGCACGACTTGTCCGTCGTATCCGCGTGCAACGAGCTGACGCAGGAATTCGACGCCGTCCATATCGGGCATCTGCAAGTCGGTGAACACCACGTCGATCTGGTGGTTTTCGTCTTCGAGCGCGGCGAGCGCGTCTTGCGCGTGCTCGTAGGGAAGAATGTCGTCGTAGCCAAGCTGCGTGAGCTGGCGCACCAGCACTTTGAGAACAAAGGGCTCGTCGTCGACCACCAGGATCTTGCGCTGCTTGGTCGAAGCTGTCATGCAGGTCACCGTTTCCTGATAATGGGAGTGAACGTGGATGCGGATGCGTGCATACGTTATGAGGCGGCCGTTACCGACAGATAAAGACGCAATTTCTCGACTAACGTGTTGCGGTCGAACGGCTTGACGAGAAAGTCCACCGCGCCCGCCTTGAGGCTTTCGACCACGATATTGCGTTCGCTGTGGCCGGTCACCATCACGATCGGCACGTGCGCAAACTGCGCGATCGATTTAATCCAACGCGTCGCCTCGACGCCGTTGGTATCGGGCAGTCCAACGTCCATCAGCACGAGATCGGGCTTGTATTGCCACATCTGCGTTTGCGCCTGCGCGCCGGTGCTGGCGAAGACGAGTTCGATCGGCTGCCCGGCCAGCAGCCGCGCAAGCAGCTTCTGCTGGAATTCGTCGTCTTCCACCATCAGCACGGTCGGCCGTTCGCTGCGGGCAGCGACGGCGCTCGCAGCCGGCGGCGCGACGCTCGGTTCAAGGGCCGGCGACTCGTCGAAAAACGAGGTCCGCGGCACCGTCACGGTCGGTTCGACGGGAGAAGGCGCGGCCGCTGCCGGCGCCACGCCGCGTTTGACCATCTGGGTGCTGGCGGGCTGCCCCGCCGCCATACGCACCGACGATTCGCCCGCGCGCGCTTGCGTGCGCATCAGCCGCAACGCGTGGTGCACAGCCATACGAATGCGCGGCGCATCGTTCGGCGCGGGCCAAAAAAGCACGTAGTCGTCGAAGTGCTCTTTGCAGCAGAGTTCATACGCGCTTTTCAAATCGCGGGAACTGCAGAGCACGACGGTGCGGTGAGAGACCGTGTGCACTGTCGTGCCGAGCCGATAAAGGCCCAGGTAGTAGCGCTGCGCCGCTTCGAGCGTATCGAAGGCCAGCACCAGCACGGCCGGACGAACGGATTCGAAATCGGCCACGGCCGACTCCGGCTTGATCGACAAGTGCACATTGCCGAATTCGTCGTTCAGCAGCTTGCCGACGAGTTCCGCGTCGGCAAGTGCGTCGGTCGCCACGAGAACCGCGGCGCGGTCGGCTGAGAGATCGGCTTCGTTCAACATCATTCGGTCCCTGTTGTTTATTTCGTTTCGATCGCGAGCAATTGCTCGAGTGTGTCTTCCACGGCTGCGAGCGCCGTATCGAATTGCCGCGCCCAATTCGCGAGCGTGGCCAGGTCGCCGGCCTTGCCCGCATTCTCGAGTTCGGCGCAGAGGTCGCCGAGCGCCACCGCGCCGACGGAGCGCGACGACGACTTCAGCTTGTGCGCGATCGCACCGGCTTCACGTCCGCGCCCCGCGTCGCAGTGCGTGCGCAACTCCGCGGCCAGGCGTCCCACTGAGTGCTGATAGTCGGACAGCAATTCGCGGACGACTTCCGGGTCGTCGCCGACAATGCCCTTGAGCACGTCCACATCGACCGCCGCCGCTGTAGCACCGTGCGGTACGGCCGCGGGCGTTGCTGCCGGCCCGGCGGCGGGCGACGGATCGCTTTGATTGCCGTTTGCATTCGGCGCACGAAAGTGCGTCTCCAACACGGCTTGCAGACGATTGAGCTGCAGCGGCTTGGTCAGATAACCGTCCATGCCCACGGCCCGCGCGCGTGCCGCTTCACCCTGCACCGCATTGGCCGTCAGCGCGACGATCGGCAGCCGTGTACCGGGCGGTTCTTCGCGCCGTATCGTTTCCACGAGTTCATAGCCGTCCATCTCGGGCATGTGCAGATCGGTCAGCAACAGCGCGTAGTGGTTCGCGCGCCACAGCGCGAGCGCCTCGCATCCGTCGCTCGCGATTTCCGCCACGTGCCCCAGCAGGCCGAGCTGGCGCAAGATGACCTTCTGGTTGATCGCGTCGTCTTCGGCCACGAGAATGAGCCGCCCTTGCTCGCGCGCTTGCGCGACCGACAGCACCGGACCGGTGCGCTCGATGCGCGCGTTGCCGCTCGCGCGCGCTGCGCTCTCGGCCGAACGAATGGTGGCAATCGCCTGCTCGTCGATCTTGAACGGCAAGCGCACCATGAACGTCGAGCCCACGTCCGGCGTGCTCTCGACGGTAATCGTGCCGCCCATCAGATCGACGAGCCGGCGGCAGATCGCAAGCCCCAGGCCGGTGCCGCCAAAGCGGCGCGTCGTGGACGCCTCGGCCTGCGTGAATGGCTTGAAGAGCTTGGGCAGCGTCTCGGCCGACATGCCGATGCCGTTATCGGTGATCGCGAACGTCACTTCGATGCGCGCGTCGCCAAGCGCTTGCGCCGTCACCCGTACCGACACGCTGCCGGGCTTTTCGGGGCGTCCGCCCGAGAACTTGATGGCGTTGCCCACGAGGTTATAAAGCACTTGGCGCAGCCGCGTATCGTCCGACAGGACGGCCTGCGGCAGATCGGGCGCGATGAACTTCGTCAGCTTGACGCCGCCCCGCTCGGCCACCGGCGTCAGTGACTGGCACAAGCCCTCGGCCAGATGCGCGATCGACAGCGGCACGCATTCGATATGCAGCCTGCCGGCTTCGATCTTCGAGAAATCGAGGATGTCGTCGATCAGCGTGAGCAGCGCGTGTGCCGACTCGCGAATCGTCGTCACCATGTCGCCCTGATCGGCGGTGAGGCCCGTTTGCGCCAACACCTCGGTCATGCCGATCACGCCGTTCATCGGCGTGCGGATCTCGTGGCTCATCGCCGCGAGGAACGCGCTCTTCGCGCGCGAAGCGGCTTCGGCGTCGGCGCGTGCCTGCTCCAACTGCAACGTGGCGTGGCGGCTTTCAGTGACATCGCGTGCCGTCGCATAAAGGAGTCCGTCGAGCTGAATCGCTTTCCACGCGAGCCAGCGGACGGTGCCGTCCGAGCACAGATAGCGGTTCTCGAATTGGTCGATCGGCTCACCGGGACCGCGGCGATGGATTTCCGTCATTGTCGCGACGCGGTCATCAGGGTGCACGAATTCGATGAAAGGCCGTGACAGCAGTTCCTCGTTCGACCAGCCGAGCACGGTCGAAAAGGCGGGGTTCACGCGCTTGAAGCAGCCGCTCGGATCGGCGAGGCAGATCAGGTCGAGCGAAAGATCGAAGAGCCGGTCGCGCTGCGTTTCGGCTTCCTTGCGGCTCGTGATGTCCTGCACCATGACGAGCGCGCCTGCCAGGCCGTCCATTTCATAGGGCACGGCTGTCATTTCGCCGATGAAAACGCTGCCGTCGAGCCGCAGCCATTCGACCTCGCGCGTCGGTGTCGCGATGTGCGTGCGCAACAGCCGCTCGATGCGTGCCTCGGCCGCGTCCCGGTCGTCCGCGCGCAGAAATTCGACCAGCGACAGCCCGCGAATCTGTGCCGCCGAATAGGCGCCGAGAATCTGCAGCGCCTTCGGATTGGCGAACGCAATCGTTTGCCCTTGAATCAGAAAAACGGCGTGGGGCGACAGTTCGATCAATTGCCGGTAACGTGCCTCGCTGCGCATCAGCGCTTCTTCGCCGGCCTGCTCGCGCGTGACGTCGCGTATCAGCGCGATCATGCCCGCCGACGCGGTGCCGCGCTTTTCCACTCGCATTTCATACACGGCGGGCTCCGAGCGCTCGAGCCGGAACATGGCGCTTGGCGCACCGTCATCGTGCGAGGCGGGGCCGCCGGCCAGCATGGCGGCGAAACGTTGAATCTGCTCGGGGCGGTCGTCGCTACGGTCGTCCTGAAAGAATGCTTCGGCGATATTTGCCGGCGTCGCTGCGCTGAGTTGCTCGCTCGTCCAGCCGAGCAGCGTGAGCAAATGCGGGTTGTAGCCGTCGACATGGCCGTCGGCGGAAAAGCCGATGGCCGCGTCGGGAATCGCCTTGAAAAGGGCTTCGGCGCGTTCGGCTTCCTTGAGCTTGCGCGCGTGTGCCTCGCGCTCGCGCAGCGACGATGCCTCGGCGCGCCGATAGAGCCGGCCCTGATTGATCTCGGCGGCGAAAATCAAGAGCGTCAGGATGACGCCGGCCACAACGAGCGCGATGATCCGATGATGGAACGCCGCGAGGTAATCGGCATTCGAAAAACCGATCATGGCGGCGGCCGGAAAATCGGCGAGCGTCACATAGCTGATCGTGCGGCGGACGTCATCATAAGGGCTGGCCGCTTCGAAGGTGCCCTGCGGCGCGCGCTTGAGCGCGAGGCGCAACGGCGAATGGGGCGGAATAGGCCAATTCGTATCGAGCCGCGACCCGGTGCGGCGCGCGCGTACGACGAAGTCTTGCGTGCCGATCACGGCAATCAGACCGCTGCGGCCGATACGTTGCGACTCGAGCACTTCCGTCAGCAATGCGGGCGGCACCGAGATGACGACGACGCCGACAAAGCGTCCTTGGGTATCGTTGATCCGGCGCGACAACTGAATGGACATTTGGCCGCTGACACGGTCGATCACCGGTTTGCCGATAAAAAGCGCTGTGCTCGGGTCGTACATGTGGGCGCGATAGTAATCGCGATCGGCATGGTCGATCGGCTGGAAGCCGGGGAATGTCGACGCGCGCATGATGCCGCGTTTATCGAGTACGGCAACTTCGATGAATTCGTCGAGATTCAGCAGCCCTGAATGAACGTAGTCTTCAAGCGGCAATTGCACGCCTTCGCGCTTGACGAGCCACGAGGTGACATCGGCAACTTGATTGGCTTCCCGAAATACGCGCGTGGTATGAGCCGCCAGCGCATTGGCGAGGGTTTCCACCTGTAAGGATTCGTTTTTCGCCTCGGCATTGAAATCCCACATCGAAAATGCGCCGAGCGCAATCCACAGCGCCACCACCAAGCCGAGCGCGGTGGCGTGATTGATGCGCGATGCTCGTTGGATGCGTTCACCCAATCGTCGAATACGCGAAACGTGGCTCATGAATGACATTTTTCGCGGTGATGGTGCGAGCCGCGCAAAAGCACGCGGAAATAAAATGATTGGTTAACGATCGTCGTGTCGATCTGCTCGCCCAAAAGGGGCGGCCTCGAGTTTTTTATCGACCGAAATACGCTGAACTTTAATATCAAGCGTTCGCTTAATTGGGGTGGGAATCAATAAACTGATGTTGCGACCATAATAAAAATGGGGCCGGCGCTTTCGCGCACAGCCCCTTGGATCATTTCGTCATGCCGAAATGAAAAGACGTACCGTACTGTTTATTCAACCCGTATTGCGCAACCCTGCTGCAATGCCATTGATCGTCAAATGGATACCGCGCCGCAAGCGCGCGTTGGTGTCGCCTCCGCGGTGCCGTTTCAGCAATTCGACCTGCAAGTGATTCAACGGATCGAGATAAGGGAAACGGTTCTTGATCGAACGCGCGAGCAGCGGGTTATCGGCGAGACGCTCTTCTTTGCCCGTGATTTGCGCGAGCGCATGAGCCGTGCGCTCCCACTCCGCGACGATCCGTGTGAATACGTGCTGGCGCAGCTTCTTGTCCTCGACGAGCTGCGCATAGCGCGATGCCACGGCCAGGTCGGTCTTCGCCAGCACCATATCCATGTTCGAGAGCAGCGTCGAAAAGAACGGCCATGCCTCGAACATCTCTCGCAGCATCGCGAGGCGTCGTGTGCGTTCGGCGTCGCTGCCTGCCTCGTTCAAATGCGCCTCTACCGCGCTGCCAAAGCCGTACCAGCCGGTCAGCAGCAACCGGCATTGGCCCCAGGAGAAGCCCCATGGAATCGCGCGCAAATCTTCGATGCGGCGTTGCTGCGGATCGTGCAGCTTGCGCGAAGCCGGGCGCGAGCCGATGTTCAGTTCGGCAATTTCGGTGATCGGCGTCGACTGAAAGAAGTAGTCGGTAAAGCCCGGCGTGTCGTAGACGAGCGCACGGTACGCCCCCATCGCCGCATCGGAGAGCGCCTGCATGGTCGCCTCGAAACTCGCCAGTTGGGCGGGCGCATGGCCGTGCGGCAGCACTGACGCCTCGAGCGTTGCCGCAATCACGGTTTCCAGATTACGCCGGCCGATCTCGGGGTTGCCGAATTTGCTGGCGATCACTTCGCCCTGCTCGGTCAGGCGAATTTGGCCGTCGACCGTGCCGGGCGGTTGCGAAAGGATTGCCTGATAGGTCGGGCCGCCGCCGCGGCCGACCGTGCCGCCGCGGCCATGAAAGAGCCGCAATCGGATCCCACGGCTCTTGAAGAGCGCAACGAGCGCAACCTCCGCCCGGTAAAGCTCCCAATTCGAGGTGAGGAAGCCGCCGTCCTTGTTGCTGTCGGAGTAGCCGAGCATCACTTCCTGTTCGCCGCCTTGATGGGCGATAAGCGCCTCGACGCCGGGCAGATCGAAGAACTCGCGCATGATGACGGGCGCGTTGCGCAAATCGGCGATGGTCTCGAACAGCGGAATCACCATCGATGCACTGCGCGCGCCATTGCCATGCTGGCCGCCGAGCGTGCCTTCGAGCAAGCCGGTTTCTTTTTGCAGCAGCAGGACCTCGACCAGATCGCTGACTGTTTCGGTGTGCGAAATGATGTAATTGCGCACGGTCCGTGCGCCGAAACGCTTGCGCGAGGCCCGCGCCATTTCCAGCACGCCCAATTCTTGATTCACACGCGGCGAATATTCCATATACGGCGAGCGCAACAGGCGCGGCTGCCCGAGTTCGGCGAGCAGCACACGCAATTTGTCGGCTTCGCCTAGCGCCGCATAGTCGTCCGCCACACCGGCGCGTTGAAGCAACTCGGCAATGACCGCCTCATGCACGTCGGAGCTTTGGCGCAAATCGATGCTCGCGAGGTGAAAGCCGAATACTTCCGCGGCGCGGGCGAGCGGTGCGAGACGTGGCGTGGCGAGCGAGGCGCCATGGTGCGCCGCGAGCGAATCGACGAGCACGTTCAGATCGCGCGCGAATTCGGCGGCATCGGTATAGGGGGCCGCATCGCGATGCACGCTGCGGGTGCGCACGACGCCGTCGCCGAGCAGCGCGCGCGCCGTGGCTGCGAGCCGCGCATAGACGCCGATCAGCGCGCGCCGATAGGGCTCGTCGACGCGATGCGGCGAATGGTCGGGCGAGGCGAGGGCGAGCGCCTTGAGCGCTTCGCTCGAGCCTGCCAGCAAGTTCGACACCGACAGCTCCGCACCGAGCGCATGTACTTCGTCGAGATAGTGCTCGAAGAGCACGGACGCCTGGCGCGTCACCGCATGTTCGAGCGTATCGGCCGTGACATTCGGGTTGCCGTCGCGATCTCCGCCGATCCAGCTTCCCATCTGGAAGAACGCGGGCAGCCGTGCCTTGAGACCGTGATGCTCGTCGAGCGCGGCTTCGATATCGGCATAGAGCGCGGGAATCTCCTGCAAAAACGTCGCGCGGTAATAGGACAACGCATTTTCGATTTCGTCCGCGACGGTGAGGCGCGAGTCGCGCAGCATCCGTGTTTGCCATAGCGTCGTCACGCGTGCGCGCAAAAGGGCCTCGTTTTGCGCCCGTTCGCGCTGCGTCAGCTGCTGATCGCGCTCGGCAAGCAGACGGGCGATGTCGTGTTGCGCATCGAGAATGCTCTTGCGCTGGACTTCGGTCGGGTGCGCCGTCAGCACCGGTACGATCAATGCATCGTCGAAAAAGCGCTTGAGCGCCGCCGGTTCCACCGTGCCTGCCAGCGCGAAGCGCTCGAGCGCATAGGCGATCGTGCCGGCCTTCGGCGCCGAGCCGCCGAGCGCGTGGATGCGGCGACGGCGGTTGTGATGGCGGTCCTCGGCGATGTTCGCCAAGTGTGAGAAATAGCTGAATGCGCGCACGACGCTGACGGTTTGATCGGGCGTCAGTGTGCGCAACTGCTTTTCGAGCGAGAGGGCCGCGCTGTGATCGTCTTCGCGTCGGAACTTGACCGCGCTTTGGCGAATCGTTTCGACGAGATCGAAGACGGCGTCGCCTTCCTGCTCGCGCACGACATCGCCGAGCAGCCGGCCCAGATAGCGGATGTCCTGAAAGAGCGGTTGATCCTTGTCTTCGCGGCCGCGGGCGGCGGGTTTGGATGGCGCAGGCGTGCCAGCCGTGGGCGAAGCGGTTGGAGAGGTTGAAGAGGCTGATGCGGACGATGCATCGGCGTTGGGGGCGACGCGCGCCGGTCCGGAAGACGTCACGGTGGGTTCCTCAGTGAAGCCAGAGTCGATGGAATTGAA
Source organism: Trinickia sp. LjRoot230 (assembly GCF_964253315.1). Taxonomy (NCBI): domain Bacteria; kingdom Pseudomonadati; phylum Pseudomonadota; class Betaproteobacteria; order Burkholderiales; family Burkholderiaceae; genus Trinickia; species Trinickia sp. LjRoot230. The sequence goes on along the minus strand of NZ_CAXUQX020000001.1, from coordinate 3,336,314 downwards.
TGAACTGCGAACTGCGAAGCAGACAAAACGAGGCAACGAGGCCCTAGCCGGGCGGTGCGAAAAATGGGGCAAGGCGTGCGTGCTACCATTCTTCGATGTTCGATCCCGTCATTCGATGTACTGATCAATGAATTCCGAGACGCTTTTTTCCGCGCCGCCCGGCACGCTCGTCATCGCCTCCCGCGAGAGCCGTCTCGCGATGTGGCAGGCCGCGCACGTCCGGGACGCGCTGCACAAATTATATCCATTCTGCGACCTACGGATTCTCGGAATGACGACGAGGGGCGATCAAATACTCGATCGCACGCTGTCCAAGGTGGGCGGCAAGGGGCTGTTCGTCAAGGAACTCGAGAACGCGCTCGCCGAGGGCCGCGCCGATCTGGCTGTGCACTCGCTCAAAGACGTGCCGATGAACCTGCCGGACGGCTTTGCGCTGGCCGCGGTGCCGGAGCGCGAGGACCCGCGCGACGCGTTTATCTCGAACGACTACGCCGAGCTTGCCGCGCTGCCCGCGGGCAGCGTCGTCGGCACTGCCAGCTTGCGCCGTGAGTCCATGTTGCGCATGCGCTATCCGCATCTCGTGGTGCAGCCGTTGCGCGGCAACCTCGATACGCGCTTGGCCAAGCTCGATCGCGGCGATTATGCCGCCATCATCCTTGCAGCCGCGGGCTTGAAACGGCTTGGGCTGGCTGCGCGCATCCGCTCGCTGATCGACATCGACGACAGTCTGCCGCTAGCCGGACAGGGCGCGCTCGCTATCGAGATTCGTGCCGATCGTCCGGAACTCGCCGGCTGGCTCGCGCCGCTCGATCATCGGCCGACTGCACTGGCGGTCCAAGCGGAGCGCGCGGTGTCCCGTGCACTCGGTGGGAGCTGCGACGTGCCGCTTGCCGCGCACGCGCACTGGCGCGGCGACGTGCTGCATCTGTCGGGCCGTGTATCGATGCCGGACGGTTCGCGCTCGGCTGCGGCCGACGCCGCCTCGCCGGTGGGCGATGTCGCGGGTGCGCTGGCGCTGGGCCGAACCGTTGCCGACCTGCTCGATGCCAAGGGCGCGCGCGCGATCGTCAGCGCGCTGGCCACTGCGACGAGCGGCGAGTCGGCCGTCTGAGCGCCGCGATCTTCGGCATGGCGAGCCCCGAGCCGAACGCACGCGAGCCTCATCGCCAATCTGCAGACGGGCGCGCGCAGTCGGCATCGTTTACCGCCGTCCTGACGCGTCCGGCCGGACAATCAGCGGCACTGGCTGCGAGACTCGCGCGCGACGGCATCGACTCATTCGAATTTCCGCTCATCGAGATCGCCCCCGTAGACGACGTGAGGCCGCTGCAAGCCGCGCTCGCTGAACTCGAAGCCTACGCGCTCACCGTTTTCGTTTCGCCGAATGCGCTCGACCATGCCCTGGCGCATCTGGCGCGCCGCTGGCCGGCGGCCGTGCCCATCGGCGTGCTCGGGCCCGGAAGCCTCGCGGTGCTTGCCCGTCACGGCATTGCCGCACCCGAATGCGAGGTGATTTGCCCGGCTGGCGCGAACGGCACCGGCGCCGATGTTACAGACGGCACCGATGCCGCCGCCCTGCGTTTCGATTCCGAAGCGCTGTGGACCGCGCTCGAACGCCGCTTTGGCTCGCGCGGGCTCGATGGCAAGCGCGTGCTGATCGTCCGGGGCGACGGCGGCCGCGAATGGCTGGCCGATCGGCTGCGCGAGGCTGGTGCGCAAGTCGAAGCCGTGGCGGCTTACCGACGCGTTATGCCGGCGCCGGCCTCGGGCGCGTGGGCGCACGTGCGCGCGCTGCTAGCGGGTGTGCCGCACGCGTGGCTCCTCACGAGCTCGGAAGGCGTGCGCAATCTCGATGCTCTGGTGCGCGCCCATTTGAGCGACGCCGAGCACGCAGCCATCCGGCGCGCGCCCGTGATCGCGCCACATGCGCGCATTGCCCAGACGGCGCGGGCACTGGGTTTTGATAGGATTACGCAATCCGGCCCCGGCGACGAGCGTATCGCCGCGGCATTGCGCGCCGTTTCGGCCTCATCTCGCGCATCCTTTGATCAACCGGCTGTTGCTTCCTCTTCTTCGGCTCAATTGCGCATGACTGATTCCAACCAGGACTCATCGAACCTCGCTTCACCGCCACCTGCGGCGTCGTCCGAGCCGTTTTCCTACGAGGCGCCAAAGCGCCGCGGCGGCGGGTGGCTGCTGTGGCTTGTAGTGCTGCTCGTGGTCTGCGCCACCGGCATCGGCGCGTACGCGCTGAACCGCAAGATGGATCGGCTCGATACACGCATCAGCGCGCGCCAGCAGGCGCTCGATGCGCAGACGGCTGAGCAGCGAGTGAAGACGGACCAGGCGCTCGCAACCGTTCATCAGATCGACGCGCAGTTCGCGCAACTGCAAGGCAAGCTTGCCGACGCGCAAACGGCGCAGCAGGCGCTGCAAAAGCAGTACGACGAGCTCGCGCGCAACCGTGACGACTGGACCTTCGCCGAAGTCGAGCAGATGCTGTCGAGCGCAAGCGAGCAGTTGCAACTGACCGGCAACACGCAGCTCGCCCTGTTCGCGCTGCAAAGCGCCGACAGCCGGCTCGCCGCGCTGGCGAGTCCACAGTCGCTGCTCGTGCGCCGGGCCATCGCGCAGGACATCGACAGGCTCAAGGCCACTCCTTCTGTCGACCTCACGGGTCTGGCCATCAAGCTCGACGACGCGATCGGGCAAGTCGATTCGCTGCCGCTGTTGGGCGAGGCCCCGGTCGGCCGGCCGGCGGGCGCCTTAGCGGTTCCAGCTGCGGCCGATGCGCGCGCGGCGGCGGCTGGCGAGCCGCGCTGGAAGCTCTGGTGGCGCAAGCTGTCCGCGGCCGTCGGCGTGGAATTGAAGGGGCTCGTGCAGGTGCGCCGGCTCGACAACGCCGATGCGATGCTCAACGCACCCGAGCAAGGCGAATTCGTGCGCGAGAACGTGAAGCTGCGGCTCTTGTCGGCGCGGCTTGCGCTGCTCTCGCGTAATCAGGCAACGCTGAGCTCGGATTTGCAGGCGGCCGATGCGGCACTGACGCGGTATTTCGACGGCGCGTCCAAGCACGTACAGACGGTGCACGAACTCGTGAAGGATGTCGCGCACCGCGGTGGTTTGGTCGAAACGCCGAACATCAATACGAGCTTGCAAGCCGTGCACAACACCAAGAGCCGGGGTTGACGATGGCAATCAGGGGACTCTTTTGGTTGGCCTTTCTGTTCGCGCTTGCGGCCGTTATCGCGACGCTCGGACACTTCGACGCCGGCCAGGTGCTGCTCGTCTATCCGCCGTATCGGATCGACATTTCGCTCAATCTTTTCGTTGTGTCAATCGTTGCGCTCTTCGTCGTGCTCTATGCGCTGACGCGCATCGCGCGCAACGTCTGGCAGATGCCGCGGCGCGTGGCGGCCTACCGCGTGCGAGCCCGCGAGGCGAAGGCTCATGCGGCGCTGCGCGAGGCAATCGGCAACCTTTATTCAGGGCGCTTTTCGCGCGCTGAGAAAGCTGCGCGCGAGGCGCTCGCCAACCCGGCGAACAAGGGCGCGGCCGGGCTCGTCGCCGCAGCGGCGGCTCACCGGATGCGCGAATCGATGCGTCGCGACGAATGGCTGGCCGCGATCGACGCGCCGGAATGGCAGGACGCGCGGCTGATGGCGAGTGCCGACATGCGTGCCGACGGGCGCGATCCGGAGGGAGCGCTCGCCGCGCTGACCGAAATGCAGTCGCAAGGTGCGCGGCGCATCCACGCTCAGCAGATCGCGCTGCGCGCGCAGCAGCAAATCAAGAACTGGGGCGAGGTCTTGAAGCTCGTGAAGACGCTCGAAAAGCGCGAGGCGATCCACCCAGCCGTCGCCGTGCGGCTGCGCCAGCAGGCGGCCGAGAATTTGCTGCGCGATCGTCGGCATGACGCCGAAGCGCTGCTCGCGCTTTGGCACTCGCTGGCCGCTTCCGAGCGGCATTCGCCGCGCCTGGCCGATCTGGCGGCCGAGTTGCTGATCGGCCTGAACCGGCACGACGAGGCGCGCAAGATCGTCGAAGACGCGTTGCAGCACAACTGGGATGCCCGCCTGTTGCGGCGCTATCCCGACACCGCTGGCGACGATGCGCTGCCGCTGATTCAAAAGGCCGAAGCATGGGGCAAGAGCCGTCCCGACGACGCCGATTTGCTGTTCGCGCTCGGCCGCCTCTGCCTGAAGCAGCAACTTTGGGGGAAGGCGCAGTCTTTCCTCGAATCGGCGCTGACGCTGGCCGACGACAACGAGGCATTGACGATCCGCACGCATCGTGCGCTCGCGCGGTTATTCGAACAGCTCGGCGACACGAGCCGCGCGAGCGAACACTACCGTGCGAGCGCACTAGCAATGAACGTCGTGTGACGAACGTGCACGACGCTCAGTTGCTTGCTTACTTGTTCACCAGCCGTGCGGGCACGCTGAGCGCGAGTAGGGCGCCGAGCACCATGAATGCGGCGAGCATGTACATGCCGGAATCGTTGACGCCGGTTGCCTGCTTGAGCCAGCCGATCGCGTAGGGGCCGAGAAAGCCGGCCAGATTGCCGATCGAATTGACCATCGCGATGCCGGCGGCCGCGCCGGCACCGGCGAGAAACGCCGTCGGCAGGCTCCAGAACAGCGGCAACGAGGTGATGATGCCCGCGGTTGCCAGCGTCAGCGCGGCCATGGCGAGCCCGGTCTGATGCGCCCACGTGACGGACATGATGAGCCCGAGCGCTCCGGCCAAGCCCGGCAATGCCACGTGCCAGCGCCGTTCGCGCCGATGGTCGGCGCTTTTTGCGACGATCAGCATGGCGACGACGGCAGCCGCAAACGGGATGGCCGACAGCAAGCCGATGACGAGCGGGTCGGCCACGCCTGTCGCCTTGATGATCGTCGGCAGCCAGAAGCTCACACCGTACAGCCCCATCACGAACGAGAAGTAAATGAGGCTCATCAGCCATACGCGTGGGCTTGCGAGCACCGCGCGAAGTGACATGTCGATCTTGTCCGCTTCGTCGGCTTTGATTTGGCGCTCGATCAGCTGCTTCTCGTCGTCCGAGAGCCAGCGCGCGTGCGCGACGCGGTCATCCAGCGCGACGAGCACGAGGAGGCCTGCCAGGATCGACGGCAACCCTTCGAGCAGGAACAGCCACTGCCACCCTTGCCAACCGTTGGTGCCGTGAAAGGTTTTGAGGATATAGCCTGAAATTGGCCCGCCGATCACACCGGAAAGGGCGACGGCTGTCATGAACCACGTCGTCATCCGGCCGCGCCGATGGGCGGGGTACCAGTAGGTGAGATAAAGGATGATGCCGGGAAAGAAGCCTGCTTCGGCGAGCCCCAGCAAAAAGCGCATGGCGTAGAACATCGCCGGCGTGGTGACGAACATCGTGAGAATCGAAATCAAGCCCCAGGTGATCATGATGCGAGCGATCCAGATTCGCGCGCCGACGCGGTGAAGAATCAGATTGCTTGGCACTTCAAACAGGAAGTAGCCGAGAAAAAAGATGCCCGCACCTAGCCCATAGACCGAGTCGCTCAAATGCAGGTCGCTTGCCATTTGAAGTTTCGCGAAACCGACATTGACGCGGTCGAGATATGCGACCAGATAGCAGAGCAGCAACAGCGGCAACAGTCGCCACGATACTTTGCGATACGTTGCTGCTTCGAAGCTGGATGGGGTGGCGCCGGGCGTCGGCATCGAAAGCGGGCCGAGGCCCGCGTCGGGATCGCTCATCGTTTGTCTCCTCTTGTTGTGTCGTCAGTGGTGGTGCATCAAACGGATACTAAACGCAGCGTCCGCCGTCGACTTCGAGGCAGACTCCCGTCACGAACTCTGCTTCGTCGGAAGCGAGAAAGAGCGTGGCGTTCGCGACATCTTGCGGCGTCGAAAAGCGGCCGAGCGGAATGCCGGCTAAAAAGCGCTGCCGGTTTTCGGGTGTGTCGTCGACACCCATGAAGGCTGACAGCAACGCCGTTTCGCCGATAACGGGGTTGACGCAGTTCACGCGAATGCGCTCGGGGCCGAGTTCGACCGCGAGCGATTTGCTTGCGACGATGACGGCGCCCTTGCTGCCGTTGTACCAGACGAGACCGGGCCGCGGCCGCACGCCGGCGGTTGACGCGATGTTGACGAACACGCCGCCGCCTTGCTCGCGAAAATACGGCACGAAGGCTTGCACGCTCCAGAAGATGCCTTTGACGTTGACTGCGTAGACGCGGTCGAATTCGTCCTCGGTGATCTCGAGTACCGGCTTGTTGCGATGTGTGGTGCCGGCGTTGTTGACGACGATTTGCACGCTGCCGAAGTCTTCCAGGGCGGTTTCGCGCAGCGTATGCCAATCGTTCTCCCGCGTCACATCGCCTGCGACGGCGATGGCGCGCGCCCCGCTGAGGGCGATTTCGCTGGCGACGCGCTCGGCTGCTGCGCTTGACACATCGTTGATGACGACGTTTGCGCCTTCGCGCGCGAACGTTTTGGCGATGCCTTCGCCGAAGCCTGAGCCGCCGCCTGTGACGATGGCTGTTTTGCCTTTGAGTCGCATCGTGTCTCCTGTGTCGGCCGCAGTTGGCGCTTTAGCGCCTACTGCGGCCCCATGCAACGCAGTCGGCCGCAGTTGGCGCTTTAGCGCTTAGTGCGGCCCCATGCAACGCAGTCGGCCGCAGTTGGCGCTTTAGCGCTTAGTGCGGCCCCATGCAACGCAGTCGGCCGCAGTTGGCGCTTTAGCGCTTAGTGCGGCCCCATGCAGCGCGGTCGGCCGCACTTAGCGCTAAAGCACTTAGCGCAGCCCCCTGCAAAGCTGTCGTTCGAATAGTGCCCCGGCGGGCTACAGCAGGCAAGCGCCATACTTTTCGCACCACGCGGCGACCTGCTGCCTCAACCATGCCGTATCGCAATCGTCTTGAGCGTTGTAAACCCGTAGAGCGCTTCAAAACCCTTTTCCCGGCCGAAGCCCGAATGCCCTGTACCGCCGAACGGCAACTCCACGCCACCTCCCGCGCCGTAATTATTGATGAATACCTGGCCTGCGCGCACCCGGCGCGCGAGCCGCAGCTGACGTGCGCCGTCGCGGGTCCAAACCCCTGCGGCGAGGCCATAAGGCGTGCTGTTGGCCAATGCAATCGCATCGGCTTCGTCGTCGAACGGCAGTGCCGCGAGCACGGGCCCGAAGACCTCCTCGCGCGCGAGCCGGTGAGTGCGCGGCACATCGGCAAAGAGCGTCGGCACCTGATAAAAGCCGCCTTCGGGTGCGTCCGGCAAGATCGTGCCTTGGCCGGCAATGCGCACGCCGTCATCCTTCGCTTGCGCGATGAACGCCGCGACGCGTTCCCGCTGCTTGGCGCTGATCAGCGGGCCGCAATCGGCTTCGGTTTGTCCCGGCCCGGCGCGCAGTGCGTTGAAAGCAGCACCAAGCCGTTCGACGAGCGATGCGTAGATCGGCCGCTCGATCAGCACGCGGCTGCCCGCCGAGCAGGTCTGGCCGGCGTTTTGCAAAATCGCGGACATCAGCGTGGGCATGGCTGCATCGATGTCGGCATCGGCGAACAAGATCTGCGGAGACTTTCCGCCGAGTTCGAGCGTCACGGGCGCGTAGTGCTCGGCAGCCATTTGCGCGACGAGTGCGCCCGTTGGCGGCGAACCCGTAAACGAAATGTGATCGATGCCGGGGTGCCGCGCGAGTGCTGCGCCGGCTTCGCTACCATAGCCCGTCACGACGTTGAGCGCGCCGGGCGGCAGGCCCGCTTCCACCGCCAGCGCCGCGACGCGCAACAGCGACATACCGGCATCATCCGCAGGCTTGACGACGCAGGCGTTGCCCGCGGCAAGCGACGCCCCGACGCTGCGCCCGAAAATCTGCATCGGATAATTCCACGGCACGATATGGCCGGTCACCCCATGCGGTTCGCGCAGCGTCAGCACGGTATAACCGGCTTGATAGGGCAAGGTCTCGCCATGCAGCTTGTCGGCTGCGCCGGCATAAAACTCGAAGTAGCGCGACAGCGCAGCAGCATCGGCCCGCGCCTCTCTGAGCGGCTTGCCGGTGTCGCGCGCTTCGAGTTCCGCGAGTTCGTCGCGATGCGTGGTGACCAGCATCGAAAGCCGGTAAAGGACGCGACCCTTTTCGGCCGCACTCATGAACCCCCATGTGCCGTCGAAGGCGGCCCGCGCGGCGCTGACCGCGGCGTCGATGTCGGCGGCGTTGCCTCGCGCGATGCGCGCAAACAATTGGCCGTTCGCGGGGTTCACGACATCGATGGTTTCCCGGCTCGTTGGCGCGATCCATTCGCCGCCTACGAAATGTGTTGCTTCCTCCATGCAAGGCTCCCTGTTGATCAGAACCGTCCGTCCAAACGCAATGAGCGTCGATTATCGCGCCGTTGCTCGAACGGCTGCGCGTGAATGCACCTATTGCGCTCGGCTATAATGGCGCGCAGCGCATATGCCGGGGCCGCAATACCACACTCGGCTGCTCGACGCTTCCTCCCTTTTCCATCTTCCTCAAGAGAACGTCATGAGCTTCAATCACGTCCCCGCGGGCAAGGATCTGCCGCAAGACTTCAACGTCATCATCGAAATCCCGGCGCAAAGCGACCCGGTGAAGTACGAAGCAGACAAGGAACTTGGCTTGCTCGTCGTCGATCGCTTCATCGGCACGGGCATGCGCTACCCGGTGAACTATGGCTATATTCCTCAGACGCTTTCGGGCGACGGTGACCCCGTCGACGTCCTCGTCATCACACCGTTTCCTCTGATTCCCGGATGCGTCGTACGTTCACGCGCGCTGGGAATGTTGCAGATGACGGACGAGTCCGGTGTCGATGCGAAGCTCGTTGCAGTGCCGCACGACAAGCTGTGCCCGATGACGGCGCATATGAAATCGGTCGACGACGTGCCCGCTTATCTGCTCGATCAGATCAAGCACTTTTTCGAGCAGTACAAGGCGCTCGAAAAGGGCAAGTGGGTCAAGGTCGAAGGTTGGGCAGGCATTGAAGCGGCCCATAAAGAGATCACCGAAGGCGTGGCGAATTACAAGAAGTAAGCGCTCAGCCCGCTGCCTCGTCTTCGACGGCAGCGGCATTTGCTTGTGTCAATTGTGCCGCAAGTGCCACTTGCGGCAACACCGAATCGAGCGTGCGCTCGCCGGCGGCGAGTGAGCGCTTTTGCGCGGGCGATAAGCGCTTCACCCAATATTCGGCGCGCGATGCACTGGAGCGGTCGGCCAACTCGAACGACGCCAATACGCAAACGGGCCTACGCGCGCGGGTATAACGCGCGCCCAAGCCGCTCACATGCTTGGCAAAGCGCGCCTCGACATCAATAGCGATGCCCGTGTAGATGCTGGCGTCGTCGCATTCGATCAGATAGAGAAACCAGGGCATCGGCGAGCGCTATGGTTTGGACGGTTTGAACGGGTGATGCTCGCGCAGCTCGTCGACATGCGCGTGAATCAGATTAGCCTCGTTTTCGAGAAAACGCGCGACGGCATCCGAAAACGCCGGGTGCGCAAGCCAATGCGCCGAATGCGTGACAGTCGGCATGAAGCCGCGCGCCATCTTGTGCTCGCCTTGCGCGCCGCCTTCGAACGTGGCCAGCTTTTCTTCGATGCAAAATTCGAGCGGTTGGTAATAGGCCGTTTCGAAATGCAGGCACGGCACGTGCTCAAGCGCGCCCCAGTAGCGGCCATAGAGCGTGCCGCCCAACTCTTCACCGCGCTGGTACACGACGAGCGAACTCGCGATCGGCTGTCCTTCGCGTTCGGCAATGACGAGCAGCAGGTTCTCCGGCATCGTCGCGCCGATCATGCGGAAAAATTCCAGATTCAAATACGGTGAGGAAAAGTGCTCCCGGTAGGTCTGCCGATAGCAGCGCGCGAAAAAGCGCCAGTCCTCGTCGCTTGCCTCTTCGCCGCGCACGCGGCGAAACGTGATGCCGGCTTCGCGCACATGGCGTCGCTCCGCGCGGATATTTTTGCGTTTTTTCTGCTCGAGCGTCGAAAGGAAGTCGTCGAAATCCCGGTAGCCGTCGTTGAGCCAGTGAAACTGGATGCTTTCCCGCCGCATCATGCCAAGCGACGTCAGCGTATCGGCTTCCGCTTCGGTCGGAAACAGCACGTGCAGCGACGATACGTCCGACTGTTCCGCAAGCGCCACGATCGAGGCGGCCAACTGACGGCGGGCCGGTTCGTCGACGGCGATGAGCCGCGAGCCCTGCACCGGCGTAAACGGCACGGCGCATACGAGCTTCGGGTAGTACTCGAGACCGTTGCGCTGGTACGCATCGGCCCAGGCCCAATCGAACACGTATTCGCCGTACGAATGGTTTTTCAGATAGACCGGCGCGACGGCCACAAGCTCGCCGCTCGTCGCATCGGAGAGCGTGACGAAGCGCGGTGCCCAGCCCGCGCGTTCTCCCGTGCACTGTGCCGCATGGAGCGCGCTAAGAAACTCGTGGCGCAAAAACGGCGTCGGCTGAGGCTGGCGGGCGAGCAGGGTGTTCCACTGGCTGGCGTCGACCTCGAGGGGGGACGCCAGAAGGCCCATGCGATAATCGATGCGTTCCTGTTTCAACTGTATAACCGTGTTCGTGGCGGGGCGCAGTTGCTAGTGCGGCGTTCGCCGCTCGTTGCATATGAACTCATGACCACTCGAATCGCGCTTGGCCAACTGAACGTTTCCGTCGGCGATTTCGCCGGCAACATCGCGCGGATCGTCGCGGCGGCGCGCGCGGCGCATCGCGATGGCGCCCGGCTGCTGCTTACGCCGGAGCTTGCTTTATCCGGCTATCCGCCGGAAGACCTGCTGCTGCGCCCCACGTTTTACACGACGAGTGCTGCAGCGCTCGCCGAGTTGGCCGAGCAACTCAAGCCGCTCACCGGCCTCCATGTCGTGGTGGGCCATCCGCACCGGGACAGCGCGAAAGCACCGGGTGCCGACGCATCGGGCGCCGGCGCACCGAGCGCTCATGGTAATGCAAACCGGCCCATCGAGCGCGGTTTGCCGCCTGTCGACACTTACAATGCCGCGTCGGTTCTTGTCGACGGCAAGATTATCGGCACGTATCGCAAGCAAGCGCTGCCGAACACCGAGGTCTTCGACGAAAGGCGTTATTTCGCCTCCGACACCACGCCGTTTGTCTTTGCACTCGACGGTGTGCGCTACGGCGTCATCATTTGCGAGGACGCCTGGCATGCTGCGGCGGCGCAGCTCGCGAAGGCCGCCGGCGCCGAGGTCCTGCTGATTCCAAACGGCTCGCCTTATCACCTGAACAAGGGCGATGCGCGCGTGGACATCCTGCGTGCACGCGTCGCGGAAACCGGGCTGCCTGTTGTCTACGTCAACCTGGTCGGCGGACAAGACGAGCTCGTCTTCGACGGTGGCTCATTCGTGCTTGATGCGAAAGGCGAACTCGCGATGCGCATGCCGCAGTTCGTCGAAGGCCAGGCGATCGTCGAATTCGACGGCGCCGCGCCGCAACGCGGCGTCATCGCTGTCACGCCGCCGCTCGAGGCGCAGGTCTATGCCGCGCTCGTGCTCGGTGTGCGTGACTACATCGGCAAGAACGGCTTTCCGGGTGCGATCGTCGGGTTGTCGGGCGGCGTCGATTCGGCGCTCGTCCTTGCTATTGCCTGCGATGCGCTCGGTTCCGAACGCGTGCGGGCGGTCATGATGCCGTCGCGCTATACGGCCGATATGTCGATGCTCGATGCGGCCGAGATGGCGCAGCGCCTTGGCGTGCGTTACGACGAGATCGCAATCGGCCCGATGATGGCGGCGTTTCGCGGCGCGCTCGCGGGCGAGTTCGACGGCCTGCCGGAAGACGCCACCGAAGAAAACATCCAGGCGCGCATTCGCGGCACGCTGTTGATGGCGCTTTCCAACAAGTTCGGCGCGCTCGTGCTGACGACGGGCAACAAAAGCGAAATGGCCGTGGGCTACTGCACGCTTTATGGCGATATGGCGGGTGGCTTCGCCGTGATCAAAGATATCGCCAAGACGCTGGTCTATCGGCTTTGCCGCTATCGCAACGGTGCATCGTCGTTCGCGCGGCGCGACATCATCCCCGAGCGGGTTTTGACGCGCGCGCCGTCGGCCGAATTGCGCGATAAGCAAACGGATCAGGACAGCCTGCCACCATACGATGTGCTCGATGCGATCATGCAAATGTACATGGAAGAAGATCAGCCGCTTGCCGATATCGTCGCGGCCGGTTATGCCCGTGAAGACGTGCTGCGCGTGACGCGCCTGCTAAAGCTAAGCGAGCATAAACGTCGGCAGGCGCCTATCGGCATTCGCGTCACGCATCGCGCTTTTGGCCGCGATTGGCGTTATCCGATCACGTCGCGTTTCGCCGAACAGATTCCATGAGCGCGGGTCGGCTGCTCGCCGGCCGCAGCGTAGAATCGTTGCAACCCACCGAATAATCCAGACGAGGCTAGCCATGAAACGCATTACCGCAATCATCAAACCGTTCAAACTCGACGAAGTGCGCGAGGCGCTGGCCGAAGTTGGGCTCACGGGCCTCACCGTCACGGAGGTCAAAGGCTTCGGCCGGCAAAAAGGCCATACGGAACTCTATCGCGGCGCTGAATACGTCGTCGATTTTCTGCCGAAAGTGAAAATTGAAGTAGTGATTGCCGATACGCAAGCTGACCAGGTGATCGACGCCATCATCGGCGCTGCGCGCACGGGCAAGATCGGTGACGGCAAGATCTTCGTGACCGAGGTGGAGCGCGTGATTCGCATTCGCACGGGAGAGGAAGACGAAGCGGCCGTCTGAGCCATCTGAATGGCTGGCTGAATAATTGAATGGTTGAGCGGCTGACGCGTTTCGAACGACGAACCGACAAACAACAAACGCGCAGCCCCAAAAAAAACGGTGCGACGCCCTAACGGGCACCGCACCGATACGCGCCTCTCGCAGCAGCGTGAAACTTGTTATGAAGCGTTTGTTGCTGTTGTTGCTGTTGTTGCTGTTGTTGCTGTTGTTGCTGTTGTTGCTTTTGTCTTAGCTACGCCGTTCGTTTAGAACGTGTGTTGAATGCCGGCATAGACGCCCGACTGGCTGTGGCCAGGAACCGGGTTGTCGTTACCTGCCCCAGCATTGCCCGCGCCGGCCGCATTCGCTTCGAGACCGAAGTTAGCCGACTTGCTGTTGCGGACCGTAGCGATCTGGAGGTCGAACAGCGTGCGCTTCGAGATGTTGTAGGTACCGCCGATCGTGTAGATCGTGGCGTTGCCCGCACCGTTGTTGCCGTTCACGTGATAGACGGCGGCAATGGCAGCCGCAGCCGGCGTAGCCTGCCACGTTACACCTGCCCATTCGTGATCGAGCGTCGTCGGCGTGCCCGGAGCGACGTTGCGTGAGCCCGCCGTACGGATAGCCTGATAAGCGGCTTGGATCTTGAATGCACCGAGGAACACATTGGCGCCTGCCGTGTATTCGCGCGAGTTGACGAACGGACCACCGTCACCGTCGTTCAGGCCACCCGTATTCTTATTACGCATTTCGTCATAGATGCCGCGAAGTTGGAAGAGCGAGGTCGTGTACGTGACCTGCACGCCAGCGTTGCGACCTTGCGAGGTCGAACCGTTGCCGTTCCAGCTCGTTGCGTTCGACAAGCCGTATTGGGTATACACGTCGAAACCGTTCCATTTCGGCGATTGATACGAAAGGTTGTTGCTCGACTTGTTCCAGTTGCGGCCGCGCACGAGCGATGCCGACGACCAGTTCGATTGACCGAACGGATCGAAGTCCCACACGCCGTTCGCGATGGCGAGCTCACGACCCAACAAGAACGTACCGTAGTTGACGTTCGAGAAGCCGACCGTTGCCCAGCGATCCCAGATGGAGCCCGCAGCACCGAGGCTGCCGGTCATCGTGTTGAAAGCGCCTTCCAACTGGAACACGGCCTTCGTGCCGCCGCCCAGATCTTCCGCGCCTTTCAAGCCCCAAAGGCTCGTGCCCCAGTCGCCGCTTTCTGCACGCCAGCGGGAAAGGTGGCCGCCGGAACCGTTCGTCAGGCCGCTCATGTATTCGAGGCCTGCGTCGAGGCGACCGTACAGCGTCACGCTACTTTGTGCGTGTGCGATCACGCCGGCCGACATCAGCGCTGCGGCGAGCAATACTTTCTTCATCTTCTCCTCCTCCATACCCTGTCAAAAAGTGAAGCTACTGCGAATAGCGCCCGGGTGCATCAGGCGCCCGGGCGGGAATCCGACTTCAGGGAGATCGCTTGCCAAACAGCGCGCGGCTTTGGGCGCCGGCGGGCCGTTTCAACTGCTCCAGACCGCTGGATGCGGAGTGGTGTCTCCTCTTTGAAGTAAAACTACATTTGCAGCACCTGCTTTTGCTACTTTGGTTACTAATTTAGCAAAAATACACTTGAGTGGCTAAAGAAATCGTGGCTGCGCCGGAACCTGTCGCCAAATTGCCATATCACCGCATCCGGATCAGGCGCCATGGGGCGCACCGCTCCGCGCGAAGCCTTATGCGACAGGGCTTTGACGATGTCTCGCAGACTGGGTCAAGGAATTTCGCTATTGACTAGCAAAATTGGTGGGGGTAAGCGATTTCACTGCTCCACATAGTGGGCGCAAAAATGAAAAAAGGCGCGGGAAAACGCGCCTTTTGATGATGAGCGGATGAAGCGCCGCGCGGCTTGCCCGCTATTTGAGACTGCCGGAAAGGAACTGTTTGAGGCGCTCGCATTGCGTATTGCCGAACACTTCTTGCGGGCAGCCTTCTTCCTCAATGCGCCCCTGATGTAGGAACACGACATGGTTCGACACGTTGCGCGCAAAGCTCATTTCATGCGTGACTACGATCATCGTGCGGCCTTCTTCGGCGAGTTTTTGCATCACCTTCAACACTTCGCCGACGAGCTCGGGATCGAGCGCCGACGTCGGTTCGTCGAACAGCATGACGTCGGGGTGCATCGCGAGCGCACGTGCGATCGCCACGCGCTGTTGCTGGCCGCCCGAGAGATGGGACGGATACTGCTTTTCGAGGCGCGGGGCGAGGCCCACTTTCTCGAGATAGGTTCGTGCGCGTTCCTCGGCTTCGCGGCGCGAGAGCCCGAGCACGTGAACCGGCGCTTCGATGATGTTTTCGAGCACCGTCATGTGTGCCCAGAGGTTGAAATGCTGGAACACCATCGCAAGCTTGGTGCGCATGCGTTGGAGCTGCTTGTGGTCGGCCACGCGCAGCTCCCCGGTCTTGTCCTTGACCGTGCGCACTTCTTCGCCGTCGACGAAGATGCGCCCGGCGCTTGGCTGTTCGAGAAAATTGATGCAGCGGAGCATGGTGCTCTTGCCCGAGCCCGAGGACCCGATCACGCTGATGACATCGCCGGCTTGCGCCGTGAGCGAGACACCTTTGAGGACCTCTTGGTCGCCGTAGTGCTTGTGTAGTTCGTCGATGAAAAGCTTATGCATCGGGCAGTCCGGGGTTACTTGCCTTGCGGCTGCAGATAGGCGAGCCAGTGTTTTTCGGCTCGGCGGAACAAGCCGACGAGCGCGAACGAGATGGCGAGATAGAGCAAAGCGGCGATGCCGAACGCGTGGAACGACATATAGGTGGCCGAATTCACGTCGCGCGCAATTTTGAGGATATCGGGCACGGTCGCTGTGAACGCGACCGTCGTCGCATGCAACATCAGAATCACTTCGTTGCTGTAAAGCGGCAGCGCACGCCGCAGCGCGGAGGGCAGGATGATGCGTCGATAGAGGGTGAAGCGCGACATGCCATAGGCGCGCGCCGCTTCAATCTCGCCGTAGGCCGTGGCTTTGATTGCGCCCGCGAAAATCTCGGTCGTATAAGCGCCGGTATTCAGCGTGAAGGCGAGTAGTGTGCAATGCATGCCGTCGCGGAAAAAATCGTTCAGCAGCGGGTGAGCGCGTACTACTTCGAGGCTATAGATGCCGGTATAGCAAAGGAGCAGTTGAACGTAGAGCGGCGTGCCGCGAAAGATATAGGTGTAAAGCCAGACCGCACCGGAGAGCAGACGGTTTTGCGACACCCGTGCGACCGCGAGCGGGATGGACAGGCAAAATCCGATGCCGATCGACACGACGAGCAGCCACAGCGTGATGGCCAGCCCGGTAAAACGATAGCCGTCGGTAAAGAGATAGTTGCGCCAGTACTCGTGAATGACCTCGATCATGGGTTATAGCTCGGCTTTGCGTACGCCGATCGAATAGCGCTTCTCGAGCCAGAGCAGCACGAGGTTCGAAATCGTCGTGATCGCCAGATAGATCGCGCCGGCGATCAGCGTAAAGAAGAAAAAGCGCAGCGTGCCTTTACCGGCGTCTTGCGTGGCTTTGACGACATCGGCGAGCCCGATGATCGACACGAGCGCCGTCGCCTTCACCATGACTTGCCAGTTGTTGCCGATACCGGGCAGGGCGAAGCGCATCATTTGCGGGAACATGATGCGTGAGAACGTCTGCCATGAACTCATGCCGAATGCCACGCCGGCCTCGAGTTGGCCGCGCGGCACTGATAAGAACGCGCCGCGGAATGTTTCGGTGAAGTAGGCCCCGTAGATGAAGCCGAGCACGACAATGCCGGCCACGAATGGATCGATGTCGATTTGATCGATGCCAACGAGATCGGTCAGATTGTTGAGCCAGATCTGGATGCTGTAAAAGAGCAGCAGCATCAGCACGAGGTCGGGCACGCCGCGAACGAGGGTCGTATAGACGGTGCCGAACCCGTGCGACAGCCGGTTTTTCGACAATTTCGCCGCGGCGCCGATCAAGCCGAGCACGAACGCCAACGCAAGCGAGAGCACCGCGAGCTTGACTGTCTGCCAAGTGCCGGCGAGGATCAGCGGGCCGTAGCCTTGAAGAAACATGGTAGGAAGTGCAATCCTTGACGGTACGCGAAAGCGCGCATAACGCGAAATTCTAGATGGCCAAAAATAGCGTGCCGTGAAAAGCGGCGGCTTATCGTCTTGTGTCTGGCGCTTTGTGCCGGCTGATGCGTCTGCCGACATAAGCGCACGTGGCGTGGAGCCCTCTCGGGCGAAAAGCGCGGTATTTTACCCGAAGCGCAGCGGTGCGCCACTGCGGCGAACCCTCGGGTGACGCGTGGGGGGAAGATCGGGGGAGAAGTGAACGGTACGCAGAGGCGGTAAACCGGCGGCGCACGCAGCGCCGCCGGTGCGAAAGGGCTGGCTTACTGAGGCATCGGCTTGCCATCGGCCGCCGCGCCATGCTCCTTCTCCCAGAACCGATGCATCTTGCCGTGCCGTGCGGCCATCATCGAGAAATGCTGCTTGAGCTCAGTGCTGACAGTCGTCTTTTGCTGGTCGTTCAAACTGTCGTAAAAGGCAAGCCAAGTCGTGGCCGTTTGCTCGCGCAGTTGCTCATTTTGCTGACTGATTTGCCGGTGCGCCGCATGCAACGCATCAAGATCGAGGATCGGCTGCTGCTGGGCCGCCGCGAATTGCCGATGCATCTTTTCGTGGTTCGCGTGCTCGGTTTCGCGGTCCTGTTTCATCGTCGTAAGGGCAGCTTGCCACTTCTGCTCTTGCTCTGGCGTGAGCTTCAACTGCGTATGCAGCGCGTCTAGCCGGGCCATCATTTGTTGACCGTGGCCATGCCAGCCACCCGGACCGCCCGGGGGCATAGCCTCGTCGGCCGCGTACGCCGCGCCAAACGTCACGGCAAGCGCGGTAGCCGCAACAGCCAAGTAACGGGACGATCTGCTAAAGATCGGATTCATCGAACTTCTCCGTGCGCCGGTAAAAACCGGCAAAGTGTTGTGAATGAAAGAGTCATACGTTGAAGGCCTAGCCAGCCACGGCGGCCCCGAGTCATGCGCGTGTACCCGTAAGGGTGCAGGCGAAGCGTTGACAGGGGTACGCGCGGGCCGGGTATTGAGCCGCGAAATAGATGCCCCGTGGCGAGAGCTACGGGTTGACCGGGATGCCGAGGCAGTGGAGAAGTGCCGAAGGCCACACTGGGGCTGCCGCATGGGCGAGGCAGCCTCGGACCCCGCGCGGTCAGAGACCCCGCGCACGCGCGGATACACTTTGCATGGGAACCGGGAGGTCCCGCGCTCTACTGCGTCTCGCTGGGAAGCGTCGGCCGCAGTGCGCATCGTGAAGCCTGAGGGCGTACGACGATGAGCCACGGGCGTGGGAAGTCGGACTGCTGCGTAGTACCTGGGAAGCCGCCGAACAAGGTCGAGGGTGAAACTCCCACGACGGCGGAGGCGGTGGAGGGAAGGCGGCAGGCCAAGGGCAATGCTGTTGCGGCGCACATGTCCCGCAGATCGATGCGGACCTATGACATGGGAACGGCGCTCGACGGCATACGACAGACGGCCAAAGGCCGACCGGGTGCGAAGTTCACCACCCTCATGCAACACATCTACGCGGTCGAACGTCTGCGGGGAGCCTACTTTGCGTTGGAGCGTAAGGCGGCTGCCGGGGTGGACGGCCAGACGTGGCAGTCGTACGGAGAGGACCTTGAAGCCCGGCTTCTGGATCTCTCGGCGCGGCTGGCCCGAGGGGCTTACCGGCCCCAGCCTGTGAGGCGCGTGTACATCGACAAGGCCGACGGGAGCAAACGCCCGCTGGGCGTGCCGGCGCTGGAGGACAAGCTGGTCCAACTCGCCACAGTCGAGGTGCTCAACGCAATCTACGAGCAGGACTTCGTTGGGTTCAGCTACGGCTTTCGTCCCGGCAAAAGCGCGCACAACGCGCTGGATGCCGTGAGCGTGGGTGTAGAAAGACGGCGGGTGAACTGGATACTCGATGCCGACATCAGCAAGTTCTACGACACAATCGATCACGACTGGCTGATCAGATTCATCGAGCACCGGGTGGCTGACACACGGGTGGTGCGGCTCATCAAGAAATGGCTGCACGCTGGTGTGCTGGAAGAGGGCAGGTTGACGCGCAGCGAGGTAGGTACAGTTCAGGGCGGAAGCATCTCGCCGCTGTTGTCGAACATCTACCTGCACTATGCATTCGATCTGTGGGTGAAGCAGTGGCGTGCGCGTCACGCCGAGGGCGAAGTGATCGTCGTGCGGTATGCCGACGATTGGGTCGCGGGGTTCCAGCACCTGAGGGATGCCGAGCGCTTCCAGCGCGAGGTGACCGAACGACTGGCCCACTTCGGTTTGAAACTGCACGAGAGCAAGACGCGGCTGATCGAGTTCGGGCGGTTCGCCCGAAAGAACTCCAGCCGCAGGGGGGCAGGCAAGCCGCAGACCTTCGAGTTCCTGGGCTTCACGCATTGCTGCGGGAAGACCCGTAAAGGTGGATTCGCGGTGTTGCGGCTCACAAGCGCGAAGCGCATGCGAGCCAAGCTTGAGGCGGTGAAGGAGGAACTGCGCCGGCGTATGCACCGGTCCATCGCGGAACAGGGACGTTACCTGCGGGCGGTGGTGACCGGACATACGCGCTACTTCGGGGTGCCCCGTAACGGCACGCGCATCGGTCAGTTCCGCCATCATTTGACCCGGCTGTGGTATCGCACCTTGCGTCGCCGCAGTCAGACCCGTAGCCTCACCTGGGCGCGAATGACTCGCCTTGCAGCGCACTGGCTCCCTCTCGCTCACATCTGCCACCCGTACCCGAGCCAACGTCTGATCGTTACGACCCAAGGCAGGAGCCGTATGCGGTAATTCCGCACGTACGGATCTGTGGAGGGGGTGTTGGGTGGCTGACATTCCTACTCCGATTTCCAGAAAACATTGCACTCGATCCGAAGGCGCCGGCAACGCGGCGCTCCGATCGGTGAGTGAAGGCTAGTCCCGGCCGCCCTCGCGCGTGTTACGCGGCGACAGGCGCACGTTACGCGCAATTACGCACAGCTTTCACCGTAACGTTCCGTAACCCTTTCGGCTGCGACGGCCCCACGCGGGCGCGACGCTCGCGTTAAACTTCGCGCCATGGCTACCCAAATTCTCATCGTCGACGACGACGCCGAACTGCGCGATCTGCTGCGCGAGTACCTCGTACGGCAGGGCATCGAAGTGTCCGTGCTACACGACGCGGCCTCGCTCGAGCGTCGGCTCGAGCGCGAGCGCCCCGATCTGATCGTGCTCGATTTGATGATGCCGGGCGTCGACGGGCTCACGGCCCTGCGCCAGTTGCGCGCATCGGGCGACGATATCCCCGTCATCATGTTGACCGCCCGCGCGGACGACGTCGACCGCATCGTCGGCCTCGAGCTGGGTGCGGACGACTATCTCGGCAAGCCGTTCAACCCGCGCGAGTTGCTGGCGCGCGTGCAGGCCGTGCTGCGTCGGCGTCGCACCGTGCCGTCGGCGGCCCCGGAGCAACGCGCGCCGTTCCCGTTTGGCCGGTTTGTGCTCGACTTCGAAACGCGCACGCTGAACATGGACGGCCGTCCGCTCACGTTGTCGGGCAGCGAATTCGCGCTGCTCAAGATCTTCGTCAACCACCCGATGCGCACGCTCACGCGCGAGCGCTTGCTCGAACTCCTGCATGGTCCGGAGTACGACGGCACGGACCGCGGCATCGACGTGCAAGTCTGGCGGCTGCGCCGCATTCTGGAATCGGACCCGTCGGCACCGCGCTTCGTGCAGACCGTGCGCGGCCGCGGGTATGTGTTCGTGCCGAACGGCGAGCCCAATGCGTCGGCCAATTGACACGCTGTTCGGACGACTGGCGCTGCTCGTTGTCGCGGTGCTGCTGATTTCGCATTTCGCCTGGTTCGTGCTGATCCGCGTCGAGCGTAGTCATTCCCAGGCGCGCTACGCGGTGGAAGAAGCCGTGTTCCTGGTCGAGGCCGTGCGCGAGCACATCATCCGAGCCCCCAACCAGCCGTTGCCTTCACGGGTACGGATGATCGATCTTGCCAGCCCGGAAGTGCCGCCGCAGCGGCACGATTTGCCGGCCGGGCTCGAGCGCTTCGTCGAAGACTTTCGCGAGCGCATGCCGCCGGGCTCGCAGGTGCGCATCGGCGTGCCGGGGCGCCCGCCCACGCTGTGGGTGCACGAGGCGGGGGACCCGCGCTGGATCGTCGTGCCGATGCTTGCATTGCATCCGCCGCGCCCGCTCGATCGCATGGTTATCTGGCTGGCCACGATCTTCGCGGCAGCGGTCATGTGCGCACTATTCGTTGCCTGGCGGCTGCAACAGCCGCTGTCGGCGCTCGCCCACGCGGTCGCCCGTTTCGGCCGCGGCCAGCCCGTGCCGCCGGTGCCCGAACGCGGCCCGCGCGAGCTGCGCGCGCTCACGCATGGGTTCAACCAAATGGTGCGGGAAGTCTCGCGCGCCGATAACGACCGCGCCGTGATGTTGGCCGGCATCGCCCACGATCTGCGCACGCCGCTCGCCCGCATGCGGCTGCGCGCTGAAATGATGGACGACTTCAAGTTGCGCGATGGCGTCGTACGCGATGTCGACTCCATGACGCACATCGTCGATCAGTTTCTCGCGTTTGCGCATGACGCCGTGGACACGAGCGAGCGGGTCGACGTGGACGCCCAATGCGAGCGCATCGCACGCACTTACCGCGCGGTGTATCCGGCCGCGCCGCCCGTACAGACGCGCCTCTCGGCGGGGCCCGGCTTTTGTCTGCCGACCGCGACGCTCGAGCGCATTCTTTCCAATTTGCTCGACAATGCACACGCCTACGGTGCGCCGCCCGTCACCATCGAAACGGTGCGCACCGCGGACGGCTTCGAACTGACGGTGAGCGATCATGGCAACGGCATCGCGCCGCAAGACCTGATCGACGCAAGCCGGCCGTTCGTGCGGCTTGATCCGGCCCGCGGCGGCAATGGCCATAGCGGCCTCGGCCTCGCCATCGTGGAGCGGCTCGTGCGCCGCCTCGGCGGCGAGTGCGACATCGGCAATGCGCCAAGCGGCGGCCTTCGCGTGGCGATGACGTTCCCGAGGGAGACGCCGGCGCACGCGGCTGCGTAGGGCGGCTAATCGGTGAAGAGCGTATCGAGCGCGGAGGCTGCTTCGCTATCCACCGTGTTGTAGGTGACGCTGTCGGCGCCGAAAATGTAGTGCGTCGTATATTTCCCGAGCTTGGTCAAGATGTCTTCCTGCACACTCTCGGGTTCAGCCTCGAGCTTGAGGTACCACGCGGTCGACGACAGCCGGGTCTGATACGCGCCGTACTCGGCCATGAGATGATCGAACGCATCCGCGTCCTGGTCGCGACAGACGATGACCAGATTGCCCTTCATGCGAACCTCCAGGTAGATCGAACGGTGGCTTCTCGCCGTGAAAGCCGATGATACCCGGTCTATTCGACAAGGCGCAGATGACTGGCCATTCGGCCGAGCTGGTCACTGCGAATGCAAGCGCGCGCAGCGCAGCTGCCCTCAGCGAAGCACGGAGACAGTGCTCGGCTGAGCGTCGCCTGACAGGTCGCTATATCCCGCCAATACCTTCACGCAGTCGCGGCCGGCCGACTTCGCCAAGTAAAGCGCGCGGTCGGCGCGGCTGATGATGCGCTCGAGCGTATCGTTCGGCGCGAGGTCCGTCACGCCGATGCTCACGCGCAGCGAGACCTCCTCTGGCAACCGCTCCGAACGATGCGCCTTAAGTGCGTCGCGCAGGCGCTCGGCAATGGCCAGCCCGTCGTCGAGCGAAGTCATCGGCAGCAAGACGGCGAACTCTTCTCCACCGAGCCGTCCGATGGCGTCGTCCGCGCGGACCGCGAGCCGGCAACTGTCGACAAAATGCTCGAGCGCGCGATCGCCGACGGTATGGCCGAAGCGGTCGTTGATCTGCTTGAAGTGATCGAGATCGGCAAGCGCCAAGCAAAGCGGTGCGCCTCGCGCCCGGGCGATATCGATCTCCGTTTGCAGTAGGTTCAAAAAATAGCGGCGCGAGAGCGCGCCCGTGAGTGCGTCGTCGCGCGCCTCGGCGCAAAGCAGCGCGTTGGTGGCCTGCAATTGCCCAGCAAGCCGCCGCGCCTCCTGATGGTGGCGTTTTTCGCGGTGGTACGAAGCCGCGATTGTGCCCACCAGCAGCAGCGCGCCCGCCAGCAGGGCGAACGTCTGTGCGCGCATGTTGCGGTTATCGCTGACCATATGGGGCCACATGGAAATGGGCGCGAGCAGATGGGCCGAGAAGCCCGAGTTGATACCACCGCGCGTCGTATAGAGTGCTGGCAGGTCTGTGGCACGGAGCTTGACCATCTGATTGGCGAGCACCGGCGGCACCCAGCGCGCCTCGCGCCGTATCGTTGCCGGGAGCGGCACGATGTTGAGCACGGGAAAGGTTATGTGGCGATAGTCGTCGTAGCGTTCGGCCGCGTCCATGCTGGTCACGCGTGCGCCCGGCAGGCGGTATCCCTCGAGCCGACGGTCGTTTGCAATGACGATTACACCGTTTTCATCGGCGACGAACGAGCCCGGAGCCGCCACCCAGTGCCGCAGCCGGCGCAGCGCAATTTTCGCGACGATCAGGCCGACCAGGATGCCGTCGTCATAGACCGGCGCCGAGATATAAATACCATTTTCGCCGCTACGGCGGCCGACAGCGTACATTTGGCTGGGCGAGCCAAGCAAGGCCTCCTGAACATAGCGGCGCGACGAAATGTCGACGCCCACGAACGAAAGCGGCTCGAACGCATTGCTGGAAGCCACACAAATACCCTGCGTGTCGACGAGCCAAATGTTGTCCAGTCCGGCGAGGCCGCGCGCTTCGTGCAGGAATGCGTCGGCTTCTTTGAATTCGGGCACGCTCAGCAGTTGGTCTCGCCGCGCGGGTTCCCCTTGGGGCCGCTTCGCGGCATAATCGCGCGAGCGCGCCAGCATCTGCTGGATCGTGCTCGTTTCGGCCAGCGTGGCGGGGATGGCGCGCGCCATCGAGAGGTCGCTGGCGACTGTCTGGGCAATATTGTCTGCCGTGGCGAGCGAAAGCTGCCATTGGTTACGCACCGCGTCCTCGAGCTGGCGCGCGCTCGAGTGGTCGGCCACGATGCCGGCAACAATCCAGCATACGGCCGTAACCGCCGCAATGCCTGCCGCGACGACTATCCGGTGCAATGTTGCTTGTTCCATCGACTCCCTACGCCCTTTGCCGGCCGCCGCGCGCGCCGTGCCGGACGCGCCAACGGCTCACCGTGTACATATTATCGGCGCGCGCGATACATTCTGAATGGCCCACGCAGCGGGAAGGCAAAGAAGGCGGGGCAGCAGTGGTCATAAGCGTCAGCATCGGCGTCGTTACAAGGGTGGTCACACATTCCCCTAGGGAAACACTGATTTATGTGTTCGCCGCGAGCGCTTGCGACGAATCAGTTTGCAAGCGTCAGAACGGCGAACGAATTTTGTTGTGATCGGGGTGAGTTTTGCTCGAATACAGGCCAACTGCTCGCGTTTTTCATGCACATGACGGACTTTCCCCATGTATCGAGCGCAGCCGGTTCTTCGCGATCACCAAGTTGGCCAAGGCGAAGAGACTAAGCAGTTGCGCCGTGTTCTTGGCTAGACCTCTGTAGCGGACCTTGCGATGGCGGAACAGATTTTTGACGATATGAAACGGATGCTCGACCCGTGCGCGAATCTGCGCCTTGGTACGCTCGACCTGGATCAGCAGGTCCTTGAGCGCACCGTCTCGCATTGCCTTGATCTTCCCACGCTTGATAGCCACGCGCCATTGCACCGGGTTGGCGTGCATCTCGTCGCGTTTTTCAACGCCGGTGTAGCCGGCATCGCCGAACGCCTCCTGTTCGTGCCCGTGCAACAAAGCATGGGCTTGCGATACGTCCGATACGTTGGCCGATGTACCCACCAGGCTATGCACCAGGCCCGAGTCGGCATCAACGCCGATGTGCGCCTTCATGCCGAAGTGCCATTCGTTGCCCTTCTTCGTTTGATGCATCTCGGGATCGCGGCTGTTCTCGGCGTTCTTGGTCGACGGTGGTGCTTCGATAATCCTCGCATCGACCAAGGTGCCTTCCTTCATCAGCAACCCGCGTTCGCACAGCGAAATGCCGATCTCGTCGAACAGTTTGCGAGTCAAATTGTGTTCGACCAGCAGGCGGCGGAACTTCAACAAGGTGGTTGCATCCGGCACGTCCTCGACCGCCAGATCGATGCCGGCAAACGCACGCATTGCGATGCTGTCGTACAGCGCGTCTTCCAACCCTTCGTCCGACAGCCCGTACCACTGTTGCAGGAAGTAGATCCGCAGCATACGTTCCAAGCCAATCGGCGGTCGGCCTCGCTTGCCCTTCGGATAGTACGGCTCGATGGCCGACAGCAAACGTGGCCACGGAACAAGCTTCTCCATCTCCGCCAGAAAGCGTTGCCGCTTGGTTATGCGCTTCGCGCCTTTGCTTTCCGCTTCTGCAAAACCGATCTGCCGCTTCATCGTCCTGGGATCCCTTCCGTGAGCCTCTTTCTACAACGTCCTCGGCTACCTTTGCGATGACCGCCGAGCCTCATAAATCAGTGTTTCCCTAGCTGCGGTTGTGCCTGAAACACAGTCTGTAGTAGTGTCTTGCCGTCGCAAAGACTAAAAACAGGGCCGCCGCGCGATTGGCCACCATCGATCGTCATCGGCCATCGCAGTCAACGAATTACAGCACCCATTTGCGTCCCATGCACTTATTCCATATTTCCGGCTCTTTCGGCGTTGCGTGCACGCGCCTCCGGCACACCGGCTCGCGTTGGCGCACGGCGCTTGACGGCCATGCCCGTCCGGTCGGCGGATCGCCACGGCCGGGCAGGGAGGGCTGATGGACTTCGGCTTCAACCTGAACCGCACCGCGAATGCATCGGCTTGGCGGCTGTTGCCGAACCGTTGGGATTTTGTCGCCTTTCCGCTCATTATCTGTCTGATTGCGATTGCCGCCATCGGCTTTCACGAGACGATGGCGCCTATCTCGACGCTCAAGACGCAAGGCATATCGCTCGATCCGGCGAACTTGCCCGAGTATGCGCTTCGCACGACGCTGCGGATGCTGGCGGCCATCGTGGCCTCGTTCGCCTTTACGCTCGCCTACGGCACGCTCGCGGCGAAAAGCCGGCGGGCGGGGCTCGTGCTGGTGCCGATTCTCGACATCCTGCAGTCGGTGCCCGTGCTCGGCTACATTTCTTTTACCGTGACGTTCTTTCTGGCGCTCTTTCCAGGTCGGGTGCTCGGCGCGGAGCTAGCGGCGATCTTCGCGATCTTCACGAGCCAGGCATGGAACATGACGTTCAGCTTTTACCAGTCGATGCGCACGGTGCCGCGCGATCTCGACGAAGTCTCGCGCGGCTTTCATCTGACTGCCTGGCAACGGTTTTGGAAGCTCGATGTGCCGTTTTCCATGCCGGGGCTCGTGTGGAACATGATGATGTCGATGTCGGGCGGATGGTTCTTCGTCGTCGCATCGGAGGCCATCACCGTCGGCAACAACACGATTACGCTGCCTGGGATCGGCTCGTATCTTGCACAGGCTATCTCCGAGCGCAACCTCGTCGCGGTCGGCTGGGTCATTCTGACGATGTCGATCGTGATTCTTGCCTACGATCAATTGATGTTTAGGCCGCTCGTTGCCTGGGCCGACAAATTCCGCATGGAGACGACGAGCTCGGGCGACGCGCCCGAATCGTGGCTGCTCGATCTCGTGCGGCGCACGCGACTCATTCATCAACTGCTCGTGCCGGCTGGCTGGCTCTTCGCCAAACTCGCCCGCGTGCCGCTGCGCGTGCCGTTGACGGCACGCATACGCCTTCCATGGCCGCGTGCGCAAAAGCGCAAGCGAAGCTCGCGGGCGGTGGACGTTGCCTGGGCCGTGATTTTGATCGTGGCGACGCTTTACGTCGTAGCGCGCGTCGTTGCCTACGTTCGCACCGGTGTGACGATCGAGGAGGTCGGACACGTGTTCGTGCTCGGCTTCATCACGCTTTTGCGCGTGGCATTGCTCATTGCGCTGTCATCGTTGATCTGGGTGCCGGTCGGCGTGCTGATCGGCCTGCGCCCGGCCGTGGCCGAAAAGGTTCAGCCGCTCGCACAGTTCCTGGCGGCCTTTCCGGCGAATCTGCTCTTTCCCGTCTTTGTCATCGTCATCGTGCGGTTTCATCTGAATCCCGACATCTGGCTCTCACCGCTGATCGTGCTCGGGACGCAGTGGTATATCCTCTTTAACGTGATTGCGGGCGCCAGCGCCTACCCGAACGATTACCGCGAAGCGGCCACCAACTTCCGCATTCGTGGCTGGCAGTGGTGGCGTCAGGTCATGCTGCCGGGCATTTTCCCTTATTACGTGACGGGTGCCATTACGGCGTCGGGTGGCGCGTGGAACGCGAGCATCGTAGCCGAGGCCGTGCAGTGGGGCGATACGCGACTCGTGGCGCACGGCCTCGGCGCGTATGTGGCGCAGATGACGGCGGCTGGCGACTTTCCGAAGATCATTCTCGGCATCGCCGTCATGTCCCTGTTCGTGACGTTGTTCAATCGTATGCTCTGGCGGCCGCTTTACGCGTATGCCGAAGCGAAGCTGCGGCTCGACTGATCGTTGCAAGATCGATGAGCCAATCGAAAAGTGAAGCGAAAAGTGAAGCGCAATGCAAAATCCGAAAGCTGAACTGAGCGCCGCGCCGCGTCTCGGCGAGCAAGTCCTCGACGTCAGGGAGGTCCGTCGCGGCTTTGCCAAAGCGCAAGGCGAGCTGCTCGTGCTCGATAACGTCAACCTGTCGCTGCGGGAAGGGGAGATCGTCGGCATGCTCGGGCGCTCGGGCTCGGGCAAATCAACGCTGTTGCGTATCATCGCGGGCCTTATCGAACCGACGGCGGGCCACGTCGACTATCTCGGCAAGCCGCTGGCCGGTCCGGCCGAAGGCGTCGCGATGGTGTTCCAGACGTTTGCACTCTTTCCGTGGCTGACGGTGCTGCAAAACGTGGAAGCCGGGCTCGAGGCGCAAGGTGTCGCCGCGCGCGAGCGGCGCGAGCGCGCGCTCGCGGCAATCGACCTGATCGGCCTCGACGGTTTCGAAAACGCATATCCGCGCGAGCTCTCGGGCGGCATGCGTCAGCGCGTCGGTTTTGCGCGCGCGCTCGTTGTCGACCCGACGCTGCTGCTGATGGACGAGCCGTTCTCCGCGCTTGATGTGCTTACGGCAGAAACGCTGCGTACCGACCTGCTCGATCTCTGGACGCAGCGGCGCATGCCGATCAAATCGATGCTGATCGTGACGCACAACATCGAAGAGGCGGTGTTCATGTGCGACCGCATTCTCGTGCTGTCGTCCAACCCGGGGCGCGTGATAGCCGAAATCAAGGTGCCGTTCGCGCACCCGCGCAACCGGCTCGATCCCGCATTCAAACGTCTGGTGGACGAGATCTACGCGAAGATGACGGCCCGCCGCACGGACGAGTCGACCAAAAAGGGCATCGAACTCGGCAGTTGGCTGCCGAGCGTGTCGACTAACCTGATGGCGGGCCTGATCGAAACGCTGGCGGCGCCGCCTTACCATGGCCGCGCCGACATGCCGGAAATCGCGCGGACGCTGCATCTGGAGGTGGATGATCTGTTTCCGATCGCCGAAGTGCTGCAGCACCTTGGCTTCACCGATGTGCGCGAGGGCGATATTTTCCTGACACCGCCCGCGCGCGTATTTGCGGAATTCGGCACGCAAGAGCGCAAGATGATGTTCGCCGAGCATTTGCTGCGGCATGTGCCGCTGGCTGCGCGTATCAAGAAGGTGCTCAACGAGCGGCCTGGCCATCGCGCGCCCCGCGTGCGCTTCGAACAGGAACTCGAAGATTTTCTCTCGGATAGCGCTGCCGAGGAAACACTGGACGCCGTCATCAACTGGGGCCGCTACGCCGAGATCTTCTCGTACAACGATCAGACGGAGATCTTCAGCCTCGAGGACGTCGAGTCCTGACGCTACGGCCGTGCGCGCATGCGGGGCACGCTAGGCTTCGCTGCGCGGCATATCGCCCTCGTCCTCGTACGCACCGAGGCGGTTATAGAGCGTCTTGAGGCTCACGCCGAGCGCCTTGGCTGCCCGGCGCTTGTCGCCCCCGCAGAACTTGAGCGTGCCGAGTATGATCTGCCGCTGCGCTTCGGCGAGCGGCGTGCCGACCCAGATACTCATCGCATCGCCCTGCGTCACCGCCTTTTTCGAGCGCGCGGCAAGGCGAGGGTGCTCGATTTCCACCGTCTTCTCGGCCAGGATGAATGCGCGATACACGCTGTTTTTCAATTCACGCACATTGCCGGGCCATGAATACGTGCGCAGCGTTTCCCGCGCGCGCTTGCTGAATGTCTTGGCGGTATTCTCCTGCGCGTTGAGCTCAGCCAAAAAATGTTGCGCAAGCAACTCGCGATCCCCGTCGCGCTCGCGCAGCGGCGGCGCCCGCAGCGGAAACACCGCGAGCCGATACATCAGATCTTCACGCAGGCCGTTTTCCTTCACGGCGACCATCGGGTCGCGGTTCGTTGCCGCGACCACGCGCACATCGCTTCGCATCAATTCCGTGCCGCCGACGCGATAGAACGTGCCCGTTTCGAGCGCGCGCAGCAGCTTGACTTGCCGCACCGGCATCATCTCGGTGACTTCGTCGAGAAACAGCGTGCCGCCGTTGGCATGTTCGAAATAACCGGCCCGGCCCTGCACGGCACCGGTGAAGCTGCCGCGCTCGTGGCCGAAGAGCTCCGCTTCGATTAGATTGTCCGGAATCGCGCCGCAGTTGACCGCAACGAACGGCCCGCCACTGCGCGCGCTGCGATCGTGAATCGTGCGCGCAACCAGTTCTTTGCCCGTGCCCGATTCGCCGACCACCAGCACGGTCGCATCGGTTACCGCCACGCGCTCGATTTGTTCGTACAGCTCGAGCATCGCCGGCGACGAGCCATACAACATGCCGTACGATGCGAGCTCGCTTGGCAAGCCGTTGTCGTTGCGTGGCTCGGCGCCGTTGTCAGGCGCTGCCGCCGCAGTATCGGAATCGCTTGTTACCGCCATGGGTCGCAGTCTTGTCAATCTCGTCGTACGCCGACTTCCCGCCCGAAGGCCGTTGCCGACGCGTTGGCTCTGATGGTTGCAAACTGTTATTTAACCACGCCGACGCAAGCTTACACCTTGCTTCGTTCAACCGTTTTTTTCTGGCATGGAAACTGCTAAATAAAGTGCCTCGCACAGGGGAACTTGCTGCGATGCAGTTGATCCGAACCAATGTGCACGTGCACGCCTATTTTTTCATTTCGAGCAAGAATGCTAGGGGGATCAGATGGCTCGTCCCAGAATCGGCATCTTTGGCGCGCTGGTCGCGGTGGGAGGAGTAATCGCGTGGCGCTGGGCACAGAAACATCGCGCGTCGCAGGCGCGGCTCAGTAACGAACTCAATCGCTGGGAAGCCGAAGGCGGCGCGCTGGCGAGCACCGCTCAGGCGGCCCCTGTCGAAGCGTCGGTCGGCGACGTTTCGCCGGGCGACGTTTCGCCGGGCGACGTTTTGCCCTGCGCTGTTCCGAACGGCCGCGCTCACGTCGGCGGCACGCGCGACGCATGGCGTTTTCCGCATAGCTGAGCATGCCCGCAACCTGCATGGGTTGCGGCGGCGAGCGCCTACGGGCACGATAGCGCGCACTGGCGCATACACACGCCAGCGCGTGCGTGTTCCGTGTTTCCTTCCTATCCTGAATTCAAATAACTGAATGAACACAGAACCCGATGCCACATGTGCTGATAGTTGACGACGACCCGCAAACGCGCGAAGCGCTTGTAGCAATCATCGCGGAAGACGGCTTGACCACGGCAACGGCTGGCGATTTGCGCGAAGCCCGTATCCAGCTCGTGCGGCAAACGCCGGACGTTGTGTTCACCGATCTGCAATTGCCCGATGGCAGCGGTGTCGATCTTTTTGAGGACCTCGACCCACGCTCGGGTGTCGAGATCGTTGTTATCACCGGGCACGCCACTGTCGAGTCGGCTGTTTCGGCGCTGAAGATGGGCGCCTCCGACTACCTCGTCAAACCGATCAACATGCAGCGCGTGAAGGCGTTGCTCGATCGGCTGCCGCGCGCAGGCGACCTCAAGGCGCAGATCGGCACGCTGCGCGGCGAATTGCGCCGCATGGGGCGCTTCGGGTTCATGCTGGGCAGCTCGCCCGCGATGCAATCGGTCTATGATCAGATCGGTCGCGTGGCGCCGACGGCCGCGTCGGTGCTGCTCGTCGGTGAGTCAGGCACCGGCAAGGAAGTGGCTGCTCAGACCATTCATGAACTCAGCTTGCGCCGCAAGCACTCTTTTCTTGCCGTCAACTGCGGCGCGATATCGCCGAATTTGATCGAGTCGGAGATGTTCGGCCATGAGCGCGGTTCGTTCACGGGCGCCGATCGCCAACACAAGGGGTATTTCGAGCGCGCCAACAGCGGCACCATCTTTCTCGATGAAATCACTGAAATGCCGGCTGAGCTGCAGGTGAAATTCCTGCGCGTGCTCGAGACGGGGATGTTCATGCGCGTGGGCACGACGAAGGAAATCGAAACCGACGTGCGCGTGATTGCGGCGACCAACCGGGACCCGGAGGAGGCAGTGCTCGAAGGCAAACTTCGGCTCGATCTCTATCACCGGCTCAATGTCTTTCCAATCAGTTTGCCGCCGCTGCGCGAACGCGGTAACGATGTGTGGCTGCTCGCTCAGGCATTTCTCGACGAACTCAACGAACGGCACAGCGTGCACAAGCAGTTTCCGCCCGGTGCGAAAGAGATGCTGTTGTCGTATCCATGGCCCGGCAACGTGCGCGAACTCAAGAACTACGTGCAGCGCGCTTTCATCATGGCCAGCGCCGATTCGAATACGACCGCGGCTGTGCCGCTGCAAATATCGCTGTCGAAGCCCTCTACCGGCACGGCCGTGACGATTCCATTCGGCACATCGCTCGCGGTGGCCGATCGCCAACTGATCCTCGCGACGCTCGAGCAGTGCGGCGGCGTGAAAACGCGTGCCGCCGAAATTCTCGGCATCAGCTTGAAGACACTTTATAACCGCCTCGTCGAGTACAACGAGGACGGTGGCAAAGCGGCGGGGGAAGCAGATACGGCTGGCGAGCAGGCCGCGGGCAACTGATTGGCAAGGGATGATCAATGCGACGGGCAAAGCGATTGCTCGTTCATATCGCGTGTGGGCGGCCTCTCGCCGCCCTGCATTGCCCACATCAGTCGACTTCGGTCGAACGAGGAACGTCCGATGCACGCATCAAGCCGCGAGTCGCCTTTCGTTCTTTTCGCTCTTTTAGCTCATACGCCGGAGCCCGATCCGCCAGGCCCGCCACCGACCCGAGACCCGCCGAGCCCTCATCCCGAGCCCGAGCGCGAGCCTCCTGGCCCACCCGAGCCGCCCATCGGCGATCCGCCGCCCGAGTTGCCCTATACGACGCATTAGCGCGGTGCCTGCCAAACGCTGCGCAATGATCAGTCGAATGCGCCAGTGTATGGGTTACAAAATCGGCGCAATTGTTACCGCGCGAAACGAGCGGTTGCATCCTAGACTGTGAATGTTGACGTTTCAGCAGGTCCTGACGTCGCCCTACGGGGCGCGCCTTCCATCGGAGGCATTTGATGAGACATCCTGCGTTGCGGCGCTCGCCACGCCACAATTCGAAGCGCGAAGCAAAGTCGACCGGCACGGCCGTCACGCCGCCGCCACACGATCCGTCCGCGCAAAATCGTATTGCACCGAATGCGCCGCCTGACGGTGCATACAATCAGGGCGGCGTGCGCCCGGAAGGGCTCGATTATCAGCGCGATCTCGGTGCGGAGCAGGACGCCTGAGCCGCCCTTTCGCGCAGTGTGTAGGAGCGCTGACTCATTTTTTTTGCGGCTGCAGGCCGCAGGTCTGTTCTCGCGCCGAATGTATCGGGACGCATGACGGCACGGGACTTGCCTCCCGTGAAATGCAGCGACGATCGTCGCCAAGCGTAAAAGCGTAAAGCGAATCCGAAGAGGTAAAGCCACATGAGCAGACTTATCGTGGTATCGAACCGGGTCGCGCCGGTGCAAGAGGGCCGTCCGGCCGCAGGCGGGCTCGCGATCGGCGTGCTCGATGCGTTGAAGGAAACGGGGGGCGTGTGGTTTGGATGGAGCGGCGAGATTGTCAATCAAAGCGAAGGACCGGCGTTCGAGCGGCAGGGCAACGTCACCTATGTGACGGTTGGCCTCACGCGGCGCGATTATGATCAGTACTACAGAGGATTTTCCAACGCCACCTTGTGGCCGACGTTCCACTATCGCACCGACCTCTCGCACTATGACCGCCAGGAATATGCCGGCTATTTGCGCGTGAATGCGTCGCTTGCGAAGCAGCTCAAGACCCTGCTCGCGCCCGACGATATCGTCTGGGTGCACGACTATCATCTACTGCCGTTTGCCGCTGCGCTGCGTGAAATCGGCGTGACCAATCCGATCGGCTTTTTCCTTCATATCCCGTTTCCTGTGCCCGAGATGCTGCGCACGGTGCCGCCGCACGAGGAACTCATCAAGGCGATGTGCAGCTTCGACGTGGTGGGTTTTCAAACGCACGCGGACTGTCAGTCGTTTGTCGACTACATCGAGCGCGGCGGATTCGGCATGCATAGCGACGACGGCATGCTGCACGCCTTTGACCGCATGTTGAAAGTCGGCGCTTATCCTATTGGCATCTATCCCGACGCTATCGCGAAGGCCGCCGAGCAGTACACCGACCGCAAGCCGGTCACCGCGCTGCGCGAAGCGACGCGGGAGCGCAGGCTGATCATGAGCGTCGACAGGCTCGATTATTCGAAAGGACTCGTCGAACGCTTTCAGGCCTTCGAGCGGTTGCTGGCCGATTCGCCGCAATGGCAGGGCAAGGTCTCGCTCGTGCAGATTGCGCCGCCCACGCGCTCTGATGTGCAAACCTATCAACGGATTCGCCAAACGCTGGAAGGCGAAGCGGGCCGCATCAATGGACGATTTGCGCAAATGGATTGGACCCCGATCCAATACCTGAACCGCAAATACGAGCGCAACGTGCTGATGGCGTTGTTCCGCCTCTCGCAGGTTGGCTACGTGACGCCACTGCGAGACGGCATGAATCTGGTGGCCAAGGAATACGTTGCGTCGCAAGACCCGCAAGATCCCGGCGTGCTCGTCTTGTCGCAGTTTGCCGGCGCAGCCGAGCAATTGCCCGGAGCACTCATCGTCAATCCGTTCGATCTCGTGCAGATGGCTGATGCGCTCGCGCGCGCGTTATCGATGCCGCTCGACGAGCGCCGGGCGCGCCACGCGGACATGATGACGCAATTGCGAGCGAACGATTTGTCGATATGGCGCGATGCGTTCCTCGGCGATTTGCGTCGCGTGAGCACCGTGGCGTCCGCTGCGCGCCGCGCAGTGGAGTTGGCCGAAATGAGCCGCGTCGACGTGCCGTTACCGTTTCACTATCCCGTCGAACGGCCGGCACGTGTGGCATATCGTTCGGAATATCATAAGTAGTACTAACTAAAAGCTAAGGCCTTCGGAAACATAAAACATAAACGACGGCGGGCCGCTCGACAATGAGCGGCCCGCCGTTGTGTTTAGGGGCTTGTGTGCCGGCGGTGCCCTCAGCCATCAGCCTCAGCCTCAGCCTCAGCCTCAGCCTCAGCCTCAGCCTCAGCCTTGCCGCCGCAACTGCGCGGGCGGCAGCTTCAGCAGATTCCGATATTTCGCGACGGTACGCCGTGCCACGATCATGCCTTCGTGCGTGAGCATCTTGGCAAGCGTCACATCGGACAGCGGATTGCGCGGATCTTCCTGTTCGATCATCTCCTTGATCAGCGCTCGCACGGCCGCAGCCGAGCAGCGTCCACCCGTCTCGGTGGCGAGTTCGCGCGGAAAGAAGTGCCGGAATTCAAAAATGCCGCGCGGGGTGGCCATATACTTGTTGCTCGACGCACGAGAAACCGTCGATTCGTGCAAGCCGAGTTCATCCGCGAGTTTGCTCAGCACAAGTGGCTTCAGTGCGATCTCGCCGTAATCGAAGAATGCCTTCTGATACGAGACGATGCATTGCGCGACACGTTGGATTGTCGTGAAGCGCTGCTCGGCATTGCGTAGCAGCCAGCGCGCTTCTTGCAACTGCTGCGCGAGCGGCGAGCCGCTGCCGCCGGACGATTGCGCGAAAAGCTCCGCATAGACGCGGTGAATGCGCGCACGCGGCAGGACAGCCGGATTGATCGTCGCTACCCAACGGTTTTGCACCTTGCGGACCAGCACGTCGGGAATCACATAGTTGTCGTCACTTCGCGCATAGTGCTCGCCCGGCTTCGGATCGAGCCGGCGCACGAGCGCGCAGGCGGTGCGCAGCGCCTCCGCCGAGCAGCCTAGCTGCTTTTGCAGTTCTGCATGTTCGCGGCGCGCGAGCCGCTCCAGGTGATGCTCGACAAGCTCGCGCGCGACAGTGCGCCCTGGCGTATCAGTGGGCAGAGCATCGAGTTGCAGGCTCAGGCATTCGGCCAGCGAGCGCGCGCCCACGCCAGGCCGATCGAGCGTTTGCACGAGCCGAAGTGCGACGCGCAGTTCGTCCTCGGTGACGGGCGGGTCTGCCTCGAACGAGGCCGCGAGTTCGTCGAGGGGTTCGCGCAGATAGCCGTCGTCATCGAGTGCTTCGATGACGACCTGCGCGGCTGCGTGGTCTCGCTCATTGAGTGGATAAAGATGCAGCAGATTGTGCAGATGCTCATGCATCGACAGTTGAGCGTGGGCCCACGCACCTGGATCGACGTCGCCGGAGTCGCCGTTGTGCCGAGAGGCAGGGCGCAGTGACCAGTCCTGCGAGAGTTCGCCGCTCTGCTCGTCGTTGGCCGTCGTCGCGGGCGCATCCGAAGTGGCCACGCCCTCGAAGCTGTCGGTCGCTTCGGCGGGCGCGAGGGTTTCGTTTGATGCCCCACCATCGGCGGACGCTGAGATAGGCCGCGTGCCATCGGGTGCGAGTTCGGCATCGGGCTGTGTCTCGTCGTATTCGAGAAAGGGATTGTTGTCGAGCGCCTGACGCAGTTCGTGCTGAAACTCCAGCGACGACAACTGCAGCAGTCGCACCGATTGTTGCAGGCGCGGTGTCAGAGCGACGTGTTGTTTGCTGCGCAGTTCGAGAGTCGGCGGCATGGTCAATGTCCGTTGGGAGTGGTGATTGACCGTGAAGCAACCCCCATACCATGCGATGCACTGCGCGGCCGATAGCGGCGGCGCGGGGCGCAAGGAGCGGCCCATGCGCTTTGCAAGCAGCAGCTTTTACAGATGCAGTGCAAAAAACGCGCCGCGCTCGTTTGCTCGAACGAGGTAGAAGCGGACGCGGGAACCTCGTATGGAGCCGTGCAATGGGCATGACGATTGCGTCGCCGAGAGCGGGACCGGACCGACGAAATGCGCAGGCTTTGCCGCGCTGGCTCGGCCGCAATCCCAGCAAGACTTTCATCTTCCCAGGAGGGCAACACCGTGCAAACGTTCCAGCCACTCAAAATCGCCGCAACCGTTGCCGCTTTGCTCTTTGCCGCTACTTCGGCGGCTCAGACCGGTGCGCCACCCGCGTCGGGGACGGCACCAACCTCGCACGCATCCGAATCGCTCGGCGAGCATGTCAGCGACGCCACCATAACGACGAAAGCCAAAGCAGAGCTGATTGCGGCGAACGACGTGAAAGCGTCGCGCGTTCATGTGAAGACACGCCGCGGCGTGGTTTCGCTGACCGGCACGGTGCCGAGCGCCGCTGACAAGACGCGCGCGCAGGAGATCGTCGAAGGAGTCGCCGGTGTGCGCTCGGTGAATAACCACCTCAAGGTGATCGAAAACGGCGCGAGCGAGTGACGCGCGAATGACCATGGGCGGCCGCAGGCCAAGCTAAGGTAGGCGCTGCTGCGCGTCGGCGAGCGTAAGCGGCACGGGCCCGACGTCGTCGGCTTGAAATCGGCTCAGTGTCCGCGTTACCAGCGCCCCGTTGCATGTTCGATGGCTTGGCCTCCGGCCTCCGGCCTCCGGCCTGCGCGAGCAGTGCGCCCGCATGCGCCTGGCGTTCGGCCGAAACATCGGTCACGCGGCGGCGCGCTGCGGCTGTCTGAGCCGCAATAGGCTCACGCATGCCGCGGCGGCAGCGAACGCCGCGCCGACTTCGAGGCAGAGGGTCGGCCCGCTCGCCGGGGCGATGCCGAAGATCAGCGCGACGAGCGCCGCACCGAGGGTCTGGCCGGTGAGCCGCGCGGTGCCGAGCATGCCGCTCGCACCGCCCGAGCGCTCGCGCGGCGCGGCGGACAGCATTTGCCGGTTGTTCGGCGCCTGGAAAAGCCCAAAACCCGCACCGCAAACGGCCATGCGCCAGGCAATGTCGAGCGCGCCCGGATGCATGCCCACCGTCGCCATTAATACGAGCCCCACGGTCAGCACAATGAGGCCGATGCCGCCGAGCATGCCAGCCGAATAGCGGTCCGACAGCGCCCCGGCCAACGGAGCGGCGAAGACGATTGCAAACGGCCACGGGGTAATCAGCAGCCCGGTTTCGACTTGGGTGAACCCGAACGTGTTCTGAAACAGGAACGGCAGCGAGACGAATGCAAGCATTTGAGCGCAAAACGAGCAGACCGACGTCGCCACCGAGAGTGCAAAGATCGGAATTCTCAATAAATCGACGGGCAGCAGCGGCGCTTTTTGCTTCAACTGCCGCTTGACGAACACGTAGCCG
The DNA here is from genome assembly GCF_964253315.1 of Trinickia sp. LjRoot230. Lineage (NCBI taxonomy): Bacteria > Pseudomonadati > Pseudomonadota > Betaproteobacteria > Burkholderiales > Burkholderiaceae > Trinickia > Trinickia sp. LjRoot230. Next base: position 3,298,694 of record NZ_CAXUQX020000001.1, on the reverse strand, counting down.
ACGACCACCACTGCCAGCGCTTGCAGCAGCACGAACCGCAATGGTTCGCCGTGAGCCGGCCCATCGATCGTGAAAATCAGCATCCCGAAGACGAACGCGTTCATGATCGCGCTCGCGTAATCGTAGGGCGCGTTGTGCCCCGGGTTATTGGGCAGCGCCCGGAATGCGCCGGCTATAGCTGCGATGCCGATCGGCACGTTGATGGCGAAGAGCCACGGCCATGACGCGACTGCCAGCACCGCCGAGGCCACGGAAGGCCCCACGGCCGAGGCAATCGCCACGACCATCGCGTTGATCGCCACGCCGCGGCCCAGCATCGACGGCGGATAGATGGTGCGCACGAGCGCGGTATTGACGCTCATCAGACCGGCCGCGCCGAAGCCTTGTATCACCCGCGCCGCGGCGAGCATCGGCAGCGAGCCTGCGAGTGCGCATCCGAGCGACGCCACGGTGAACACGGCGAGCCCGCCCGTATAGACGCGCCGATAGCCGATGCGGTCGCCGAGTGACGCAAGTGGCAACAGGGAAATCGTGATCGAAAGCTGATAGGCGTTGACGACCCAAATCGACGCGGCAGCGCTTGCATTCACGTCGCGCGCGATCGTGGGCAACGCGACATTGGCAATGGCACTGTCGAGCACGGCTAGCGTGAGCCCCAACGCAATGACGACGATGGCCCAATAACGCTCGGGCGTAGGAAGGCCTTGTTCTGCGTCCAATGGCATGGCAAACGGGGCGTCGAGCGGCTTGGCGATGGATAGAGCGCATTGTAAGCGTTTAACCCTTCAGCAAGCTTGGCGCCGCTGCCGGCGATAACGTTGCGCATGCAACGAGCGCAACGAGCCGCATGCCGCGCGCATGCGGCCGTGTTTTCGCGCTACTTGAGCTCGTAAAGGCCCGTGTAGGTGGTCGAATCGATTTCGTTCAGATGGATCATGAACCGCGCGACGGCGTTCGTCGTCTCGGCCGTGATCGGCAATTGAGCGGCCTTTAGTGCATGCAGGCGGAAGATGTAGCGGTGCGGCTTGTCTCCGCGCGGCGGCGCTGCGCCGCCGAAGCCTTGCGTGCCATAGTCGTTGCGCACTTGCAGCGCGCCGGTTGGCAACAGCGTGGCGTCGGCCTTGCCGGCGTTGCGCGGCAGCGAGCGTGTGCCGACCGGAAGATTGACGACGACCCAATGCCAAAACCCGCTGCCGGTTGGGGCGTCCGGATCGTAGACGGTGAGCGCGAGGCTTTGCGCGTCTTCGGGCACGTTTTCCCACTGCACCGCAGGCGAGACGTTGCCGCCTAGGCCGTCCACGCCGAACGCTTTATCGCTGCATTCCTGCTCTTTCGACATGAAGCCATTGCTGGGGAAGTCGTCGGACCAAAGTCTGAATTCAGCCATCGGATACCTCCTGTTGTTCGAAACGGTTCGACCTCGAGGCCGCCAAGCAGCGAGCGCCAAGCGGCGAGCGGGGCGAGTGTATCACCGTGCGTCGCCGCACCGCTGTCACCTCTATCAGTATAGTTGCGCCGCAAAAGAGAAGCATGCGCGAGCCCGATGCTCAAACGCGCACGGGCCGCGCAAAACGCAGCGAGAACGTGGTTTTCACATTCGGAACGCTTTTCACGCGGCATTCACCGCCATGCTCGTCCATGATCGACTTAACGATGGCAAGGCCTAGTCCCGTGCCCGAAGCCGAATTTTGCCGCGCCGGATCGAGCCGATAGAAACGGTCGAAGATACGCGGCAGGTGCTCGGAAGCGATGCCGGACCCCGCGTCGGTCACCGCAATGACTGCGACGTCGTCGACATGGCCGCATTCGATCGTGACCGCGGAGCCCGACGGTGCATGCGCGAACGCGTTCGACAATAGATTGCTGAGCGCGCGTTGCACGAGCAGCGGGTCTCCTTCGAACGCACAGTGTCCGTCGACGCTGATGGTAATGTCGCGATCGTCGGCGATCGATTCGTAGTAGCGTGCCACGCGCCATGCTTCATGCTCGCCATCGACGCGCCGAAAATGCGCGCGCCGCTGCCGGGCATCGGCGCGCGCGAGAAAAAGCATATCGTCGACCATTCGCGACAGGCGCTGAAATTCCTCGACGCTCGATTCGATGACCGCCCGATATTGCTCGCCCGAACGCGGTTGCGAAAGCGCGACTTGCGCCTGGGCCAACAGGTTCGTGAGCGGCGTGCGGATATCGTGTGCGAGGTCGGAAGAAAATTGCGCGAGGCGCGTGAACGATTCGTCGAGACGCGTGAGCATCCGGTTGAACGCATGCGTCAATTCGCGCAGCTCGTCGGCCATGCCGGCCTCGGGCAGCGGATGCGCGAGGCGGTTGCCGGAGATTTCGTCGGCGCGCGCCGCAAGCTGGCTCAACGGCTTCAATGCAAACACGGCGATGCGATAGGCAACGAGCGCGGCCAGCACCGTTCCCACCAGCACGCCAAGCACCACGCTCAACGCGCAGATATGCAAGAACGCCTGCGCTCCCCGGTAGTTGCGTTGCACGACGACGCGCAGCTTCGGCACCTTTTTATCGGCCATTTCGGCGGCCGCCACCAGATAGCGGATCGGACGTTCGCGATGTTGCACGCTGACGGGCGAACCGCCGATCGGTGGTGCCAGCACATTGGGGCTTGCGATGAAATTCGGGCTCGTGACGAGCGGATTGCCCGCCTGATCGAATACCGCCAGATCGATGTCTTCGTGACCTTGCAGCAGCAATGACGACGCCGGGCGTTCGTCGCGCAGTTCGTCGAGCGTATCGACCGTATTGAGCCGCGACACCGCCGCGGCGAGCGTGGCGTCCATTTCATGTTTGAGCGACTGCGCGATCGAACGTGCAAGCGTCTCGTAGAGCAATGCGCCGCTCATCGCGAGAATGATCGACGTCGAGAGCGCGAACAGCACCGCGAGCCGGCCGCGCATGGTCCGAGGCACGAGTTTGCCGATCATGAGGCGTCGGCACCCCGTTGTTCGAGGACATAGCCCATGCCACGCACGGTATGAATCAGCTTCGGTTCGTACGCGTCGTCGACTTTCGCGCGCACGCGGCGGATGGCGGCATCAACGACGTTCGTGTCGCTGCTGAAATTGATGTCCCACACTTGCGAGGCGATCAGCGAGCGTGTGAGAATTTCTCCCTCCCGGCGCATCAGCAACCACAGCAGCGCGAACTCTTTGGCCGTCAGCAAGATCGTGCGGCCTTGCCGTTTCGCCTTGCGCCGCATCAGATCGAGCTCGAGATCGCCGACGCGCAGCACCGAGGTGTCGAGCGCTTGCCCGCGACGCAGCAGCGAGCGCACGCGTGCCAGCAGCTCGACGAAGTCGAACGGCTTCACGAGGTAGTCGTCGCCGCCCAGTTCGAGCCCTCTCACGCGGTCATCGACATCGTCGCGCGCGGTCAGAAAGAGCACGGGCGTGCGATGTGTTTTGCGCAGTTCCTCGACGACGGCCCAGCCGTTCTTGCCAGGCAGCATGACGTCGAGAATCGCGAGGTCGTATTCCTCGGTTTGCAAATGATGCAAGCCGCTGACACCGTCCGCGGCGCTATCGCAAACGAAGCCTGCTTCGATCAGCCCCTGTTTCAGATAAGTCCGGGTTTTGGGCTCGTCTTCTACGATCAGAATCTTCATTTTTGTTTCTGGATACGCCGGTGAATTGCGGACGGCGACAGAGCCGGCACGGTGAAATGCCGATGACCGAGTTGATTGAGTTCGCAGCAGAGACGACAGTTGACCGGCAGCCATCTCAATAAGTTCCGGTTGAATCGGTTTCACCCGGCCATGTGCTATTGAGGATTTGAGCATTTGAGCATTGCGACATGACAGCAAAATCATTTTGCCGTCATGTTCGCGATGCGCGCGCCCGCCAGAATTCAAACCATGGATGCATGTGGTGTCCATGACGTTCATTGACGTCCTCGAATCCGATTGGAGAGGTAGCGATGAATTTTCCTAAGCAAATGATTTTGCAAAACCTTGCCTGGGCGCGCGAAACGGCTCATGGCGACCCCGCCTTATTTGAACGGTTCAGCCAAGGACAAGAGCCGAAAGTGCTTTGGATCGGGTGCTCGGATAGCCGCGTGCCGGCGGAGATCGTAACGGGCGCACGGCCCGGCGAACTTTTCGTGCACCGAAACATTGCGAACCTTTTCGTGCCGCACGACGACAACACCATGAGCGTGCTCGAGTATGCGGTGTGCGTGCTCAAGGTGAATGACATCGTGATATGCGGGCACTACGGATGCGGAGGCGTGCGCGCCGCGCTCGGTGCACCAAACGAGCGCGTGCCGCATGTCGAGCAGCGCATTCGCCCATTGCGCTGGCTCGCGCGGCGCCACCGCGAAGCGCTCGATGCCATTGCCGATATCGACGAGCGCACGAACCGGCTCGCCGAGCTCAACGTGCTCGAGCAGGCCCGTGTGCTGCGCGCGTCGCCTGTCGTGCACGACGCGGTACCGCGGCCACGCGTGCATGCGTGGATATTCGATATTCGCGACGGTTTGATCCGTGCGCTGCCGTTCGAGCAAGTGGAAGCCAGCGAGTCGCTCGAATCCGCGGACATTGCTCAACTGGTATCGGAGCACCGTCCCGAGCGGCGCGAAGATGTGCCGATACGCGTCGCGGGCGGTGCCGTGCGGTAACACGCGCCGCATCGATGTGGCGTCCATCCGACGCGGATGTGACGCTTTCCGACGCCGCGGTGCGCCGCTTTTCCGGCCCACGCGCGGCCATTTCACTTTTCAACGGTAAGCCATGACTGATACCAAGCTGGCGGCAACGTTGCCGCGGGATTGCTTTTCGGGGACGGTCGTCTTTTTGGTGGCCCTGCCCCTGTGTCTGGGAATCGCTCAAGCATCAGGCGTCGAGCCGTTTGCCGGTTTGCTCGCCGGCATCATCGGCGGGCTCGTGATTTCGCTGTTGAGCGGCTCACAGTTGAGCGTGAGCGGGCCGGCTGCCGGCCTGATCATGATCGTCGTCGAGGGCATCGCGAATGTCGGCGGCTTTGCTGCCTTTCTGAGTGCGCTGCTGCTCGGCGGGGCGATGCAGTTTTGTTTCGGTGTGCTCAAGGCCGGACGGTTCGCCGCCTATGTGCCGTCATCGGTCATCAAGGGCATGCTGGCCGCCATCGGTCTATTGTTGATCGTCAAGCAAGCGCCGGTCGCCATGGGCCTTGCATCGGCATCGGCCGCGGGCGGAGCCGAGCCCGCCGGGTACATGGCCGGCTTCCTGGAGACACCGTTCGGCACGAGTTCGATGCTGGCGTTGGCGCTCGCACTCGTGTCGCTCGCCGTACTGTTCGGATGGGAGCACCGGCTCGTGCGGCGTGTGCCGCTCTTGGGCCTGTTGCCGGCGCCGCTCGTCGTGGTCGCATTGGGCATTGCCGTCACGCTTGGCGTCGAAGCGTTCGCGCCGGGGCTCGCGCTGCCCGCCTCGTATCGAGTGAACCTTGTGCCGCTCGATTCGCTGGCGGCGTGGGGCAGTGTGCTCACACAGCCCGATCTGCGTCAGCTCGCCAGCGTCGATGTCTGGCGTCTCGCGGCGACGATCGCCATCGTCGCCAGTCTCGAGACGCTGCTGTGTCTGGAGGCGATCGAACACATGGACCCGCAAAAGCGCGTGGCGTCGGCCGATCGCGAGCTCAAGGCACAGGGCATCGGCAACATGCTGGCCGGCGCACTCGGCGCGTTGCCGATCACTTCGGTGATCGTACGCAGCTCGGCGAATCTGCATGCAGGTGCACGCACACGCGCTTCGGCGTTCATCCACGGTGTGCTGCTGCTCGCGAGCGTGTTTGTGTTGAGCGGCGTGCTTAACCTGATTCCGTTGTCGTGCCTTGCCGCGATCCTGATTGCCACGGGCTACAAGCTTGCCAAGCCGGCGCTGTTCGTCGAGGTGGCCAAGCGCGGCGTCAATGCGCTCGCGCCGTTTATCGTGACGATCGCGGGCGTGCTGGCAACGGACTTGCTGATCGGCATCGCACTTGGCCTGGCTTGCAGCATTGTGTTGGCGCTGCATCCGAACTTGCGCCATCCGTTTTCGATCGCCCGTCACGGCAACGAATTCCTGCTGCTCTTTCGCAAGGACGTGTCGTGCTTTATCCGCGTGCGGCTCAAGCAGGCGCTCGCGGGCATTCCTGATCGCGCGACGCTGATCATCGATACGAGCCGGGCCGATTTCGTCGATCCCGATGTCCGTCATCTGATTGCCGAGTTCGCGGCACATTCGGCTCACCGCGGCATCTCTGTCAGCTGGCGCTGAGCGAAGGGCCGGCACGCGCCGGCCCTTCGTTGTGGTGGTATCCATCGGATCGGCGGATAGATTCGATCCGAAAACACGACTTTTATTCCTGCGGCGACTCGCCTACGATGCGCCAAGAGCAGTTCGCATCGCATGCAAAAGGAGTGCCGATGGAACATCGTGCCCGCACGCAGCAAGAAGCACTCGAGGTCAAGACGACGACTTGCTATATGTGCGCTTGCCGTTGCGGCATTCGCGTCCATTTGCGCGACGGCGAAATTCGCTATATCGACGGCAACCCTGAGCATCCGCTCAATCAGGGCGTCATCTGTGCGAAGGGTGCGGCAGGCATCATGAAGCAGTACTCTCCCGCACGGCTCACACAGCCGCTGATGCGCAAAGCGGGTGCCGAGCGAGGCAGCGGCCAGTTCGAACCCGTGACGTGGGAGGCGGCATTCGCGCTGCTCGCCGCGCGGCTTTCGCATATTCGCGCGACGGACCCAAAGCGTTTGGCGCTCTTCACCGGCCGCGACCAGATGCAAGCGTTGACGGGCCTGTTCGCAAAACAATTTGGTACGCCTAACTATGCTGCGCACGGCGGCTTTTGCTCGGTCAACATGGCCGCCGGCATGATCTACACGATGGGCGGCTCGTTCTGGGAGTTCGGCGGACCGGATCTCGAACGCGCGAAGCTGTTCGTGATGATTGGCACGGCGGAGGACCATCATTCGAATCCGCTCAAGATCGCCATTGCGAAGTTCAAGCGCGCGGGCGGACGCTTCATCGCGATCAACCCGGTGCGTACCGGCTACGCGGCGATCGCCGACGAGTGGGTGCCGATCCGGCCTGGCACTGATGGCGCGCTGTTGATGGCAATCGTGCATGAGCTGATCGAAAACGATGCTTACGATCATGCGTTTGTTTCGCGTTATACGAATGCGGGCGAACTCGTCGATGTCGATGCGTCGAGCGATACGTTTGGGCTTTTCGCGCGCGATCCGCACGGCGAGGCAGGCAATCCGCTTTTTCCGCAAAATCACTTGTGGTGGGATAGCGCGAGTGGGCGAGCGGTGCGCCATCACACGCCCGGCGTCACGCCTGCGCTTGGCGGCCAATACGTGCTCGACGACGGCACGCCCGTCGCGCCGTCGTTCGAGTTGCTGCGCGAGCGCGCCGCAAGCTGCACGCCGCAATGGGCTGCCGCGATCACCGGCATCGCGGCTGACACGATCCGCCGTCTTGCTCGCGAGATGGCCGATATGGCGCGCAACGAGCGCATTACGTTGCCGATTCCCTGGACTGATGCATGGGGCGTCGAACATGAAACCGTAACGGGCAGCCCCGTCGCGTTTCATGCGATGCGTGGGCTCGCCGCGCACTCGAACGGCTTTCAGTCGATTCGTGCACTGGCGGTGCTGATGTCGCTGCTCGGGACAATCGATTGTCCGGGCGGGTTTCGGCACAAATCGCCTTATCCGCGCGCGACGCCGCTCTCGGCCAAGCCGCCGAACCATCCCGATATGGTGCGTGCCAATACGCCGTTGCCAACGGGGCCACTCGGTTGGCCCGCGTCGCCCGACGATCTTTTTATTGATGACGAAGGGCGGCCCGTGCGCATCGACCATGCGTTTTCGTGGTCTTATCCGCTGGCCGTGCATGGCCTGATGCATAGCGTGATCACGAATGCCTGGCGCGGCGATCCTTATCCGATCGATACACTCTTCATCTTCATGGCGAATCTCGCGTGGAATTCGTCGATGAATACGGTGCAAACCCGTGAGATGCTCGTTGATAAAAACGAGGACGGCGGCTACAAAATTCCATTTATCGTCGTAAGCGATGCCTTTCAATCGGAGATGACGGCCTTTGCCGATCTGATTCTGCCCGATACCACGTACCTTGAACGGCGCGATGCGATGTCGATGCTCGATCGGCCGATCTCCGAATTCGATGGCCCGACCGATTCGGTGCGCGTGCCGGTGCTGCCGCCGACAGGCGAATGCCGACCCTTCCAGGAAGTGCTGATCGAACTGGCGGGCCGGCTCGGGCTGCCGGCGTTCACGACTGCCGACGGCGCTCGCAAATACCGCGATTACGCCGATTTCATCGTCAACCATGAAACCGCGCCGGGCTCGGGCGTGGGTTTTTTGATGGGTTGGCGCGGCGAGGACGGCGATAAGGCGCTGGTTGGCGAGCCCAATCCCGATCAATGGGAAAAGTACGCGGCGAATAACTGTTTTTTTCATTACCCGCTGCCCGAATCCATGCAGTACATGCGCAACTGCAACGGCCCGTATTTGCAATGGGCCGTGGAAAAAGGCTTTCGCAAATATGGCGAGCCGATCGTCATTCAGCTTTATTCGGAAGTCATGCAGACTTTTCGTCTGGCCGCGCAGGGCAAGCGTAAAGGGCGCCAGCCGCCGGCACATCTGCGTGCACGCGTCGAACGCTATTTCGATCCGCTGCCGTTCTGGTATGCGCCGCTCGAGCAATCGGTGACTGATGCGTCGCGCTATCCGCTCGCGGCCATCACGCAGCGGCCGATGGCGATGTATCACGCTTGGGATTCGCAAAACGCGTGGCTGCGGCAGATTCATGGCGAGAATTACTTGTATATGAACCCACGGATGGCGCGTGCGGCAGGCATTGATGACGACAGTTGGATCTACGTCGAATCGACGTGGGGCAAGGTGCGTTGCGTCGCGCGTTACAGCGAAGCCGTGGAGCCTGGCACGGTGTGGACGTGGAATGCGATCGGAAAGGCCGCGGGCGCGTGGCATTTGGGCCGCGACGCAAACGAAGCGCAGCGCGGCTTCTTGCTTAACCATCTGATTACCGATGAATTGCCGGCCGAGGGGCATGAGCCTGGCGAGCGGATGTCGAACTCGGACCCCGTGACAGGGCAAGCCGCATGGTTCGATGTTCGCGTGCGGGTCTTTCCAGCTGAGGTGGGCGCGAATTGCACGTTGCCGCAATTTACGCCCATGCCGGCGCTGCCCGCCTCGATCGGTGTGATGCGTCGCCTCGTGCAGACGTACTTCGCGGGGCGGGGGCAATTCGCCGCGCATTTAGGGCGAATGCGGCGCCGGGCGAAGGGCGACAACGTTGGATAACGGTAGATGATTGCTGTCACGGAGCGGAGCGAAAAAGATGACCCAAATGGCCCTCGTAATCGATCTGAACGTCTGTGTCGGCTGCCAGGCGTGCGTGACGAGTTGCAAGGAGTGGAACACGTCGGGCGAGGCGGGAAGTTTGGCGGATTTTCGTCCTTACGATGCCGACCCATCCGGCACGTTCTTCAATCGCGTGCAGACCTATGAAGCAGGCGAGTTTCCGGAAACGGAGACGATTCACTTCCCGAAGTCGTGCCTGCATTGCGAGGATCCGCCTTGCGTGCCCGTTTGTCCGACGGGCGCGAGCTACAAGCGCAAGGAGGACGGCATCGTACTGATCGACTACGACCGCTGCATTGGCTGCAAGTATTGCGCGTGGGCCTGCCCGTATGGCGCGCGCGAGATCGACGAGGCGCGCCGCGAAATGACCAAGTGCACGCTTTGCGCCGACCGTATCGATAACGAGACGCTGCCCGAGCGCGACCGAAAGCCGGCTTGCGTGCTGGCATGTCCGACTTCGGCGCGCCTTTTCGGCGACATCCATGATCCGCTCTCCGATGTTTCGCAGGCCATCGCGGCGCGCGGCGGGTATGCGCTGATGCCCGAGTGGGAAACGCGTCCGTCGAATCATTATTTGCCTCGCGTGAAGACGGCGGCGTGCGGCGAGAACGGCTGCAGTTGCAATGCTGCGACACCTGCCCAAGCCAACGGTGCCGACGGTGCCGACGGTGCCGACGGTGCCGACGAACCCGAGGTAATGCGATGAGACCAGCGTTCTCAGTGGTGTTGCTGACGACAGCTTGTGGGGCCGCACAGGGTCTCTTGATCGCGCTCGTTGGGGTCGAGCTTGGCGGGCGGCTTGGGTGGAGCACGGCTGCATCGGCGGGCTCGGGGTTCTACGTGGTCGGCGCGTGTGCCGCACTCGTGCTGGGTGTCGCCGGATTGGCGGCTTCGTTCTTCCATCTTGGCCACCCGGAGCGCGCGTGGCGCGCGGTCGCAATGTGGCGCACTTCGTGGCTCTCGCGCGAGTGCCTGTGCCTGCCTGTTTTTCTCGGCTGCACTGGCGGGTATGGGTTCGCGCACTGGCTCGGCTCGTCCTATGCGTTTGTGATTGGCGTGTTGGGCGTGTGCGTGAGCGCCGCGCTTTTTGTCTGCACGGCGATGATCTATGCGTGTTTGCGCTTTTTGCGGGAATGGGCCAGTCCGCTTACGCTCGTCAACTTCGTTGCCCTCGGCTGCGCATCGGGCGCGACGCTTGCGACGGTGTGTGCCGCGTGGTTGGCACCGCCGATGGCTGGCGCGCTGGCGGTGGTTGCTTCTGTGTTGACGGCGGTTGCCGCGCTTGGGCGTCTCGCGATGCTACGGCGCAATGCGCGGCTCGCGCCGAAGTCGTCTTTGGCGAGTGCCACTGGCATTACTTCGCCGAACCTTCGCCAGACCTCGCGCGGCTTTACCGCGCAGTCTTTCAATACGCGCGAGTTTTTTCATGGGCGATCCGCGAAGATGCTGCGTTGCGTCAAGTGGGGCTTCCTGGGAGGGGCTTTTGCGCTGCCGCTCGCGTTGATGGGGCTCGGAGCCGATTTGGGCGGCTTGGCGGCGGTTCGCGTTTTTGCGGCGGCTTTCACGGTGCAGTACGCGGGGCTGATTGCCGAGCGGTGGTTTTTCTTCGCCGAGGCACGGCATCCGCAGAATTTGTATTACGGAAAGGGGTAGGTTCGAGTTGAGGGTGTTGTTTGTCGGTACGGCCCCGTACTTACCTTCGGCTGCTGCGCGCCCTACAATACGATTATCGCGACGATGGAGGAGGTTCATCATGCCGGAGTCCTCGATCGGCCTCATGTTGCTGCTGACGATTTTCGTCTGTGCGGCGCTGGCCGTTGCCACCCGTTACCATACCGATCACCCGCTTAACGACTTGCGCCATTGGCTCGACCGCATGCATCGGCGGCATTGAGTATTGGGTATCGCTTCGCGCTGTTTGTTCCTATTGCCTGTCGCGGATGCGGCGCGCGATGTTGCCGTGCGCCTGCGTCGCCGCGCCCTTGCGGCCGTTACAATGCGCGTTGCGCGAAAGCGCCTTCGACGATAAACGCATCAACGAACACAAGAGTAAGAGCCGCTCTATGCACCAACGCAAAGCATTGGAAAAACTTCTGGAAGGTGTGTTATTCAATTCGCGCTGGTTGTTAGCGCCTTTTTATATCGGCCTTGTCGTATCGCTGGCCATGCTGCTGGTCGCGTTCATCGGCGACCTCGTTCATATTCTTCCCAATCTGCTGCAAGCGAGCCCTGAGGAGATCATTCTTAGCGTCTTGACGCTAATCGATCTCTCGCTTGCGGGTAATCTCGTCGTCATCGTGATGTTTTCGGGCTATGAGAATTTCGTGTCGAAAATCGACACGGGCGCCAGTGAAGATCGGCCGAGCTGGATGGGAACGCTCGATTTCTCCGGGCTGAAGATGAAGCTCATTGGTTCGATCGTGGCTATCTCGGCCATTTCATTGCTGCGCGCCTTTATGACGTTAAGCGAGCCCGGCAGCGCATTTGACGAAATGCGTATTCGCTGGCTTGTCATCTTGCATCTGACCTTTGTTGTATCCGGGCTGTTGTTTGCAGCGATGGATTGGGTTGCGGCGCAGGCGGAATCGCATTGAGGAAGTGTTGCTTGTGCGGCTAGCCGGGGCCTGGCGGCTGCATAAGCTATTGCGCGAGCATGGTGCCAGCACGCGGTGGCACAAGCGCAATGGCGCGAAGAGATGAGTTAGTCCTGTCGCGATAGCCGGGGTCCACGCAAAGCATAAGGCCGGGCTTTTCTCAGTACTCGAGCGGTCCCGGTTGCCGCCTCAGCAAAGAGCCGTTAAAGCGTTCGCGAGCCTATGCCGATAACCAGAATACGACGTACGCCACGGGGGCATCTATGCGGCAAGCGATTCGATCCAGTGTAAGGAGCATAGTATTTGCAGCGGTAGTCACGGTCGTGTTTGCCGCGTCGCCCTGTCCGGCGCGCAATTCGTCTCCGGATGTGTCGGCTCAGCCTGACGAGGCCGAATTGACCTCACACGGGCACTATGTCAATAAATATGGGCAAGGCGTGCATTCGCCGGCGAAGACGGTCAGCGGCAGGGTGCCGGCAGGCGCGTCGGCGAAGTGTGCCGATGGGACCTACAGCTTCAGTCGGCATCATGCCGGAACCTGCTCACGGCATGGTGGAGTGGCGGTGTGGGAGTGAGCGTCAAGCGCAACGAAAACGGCTGGCGCGGGCAGCGATCATGTTCGAAGGTCCAGAAAGCGCTTTCCGATGCGTTCGCCGCCTTGGCTCGGACGCGCTCCGTATTCCGAATCGGGTTCAACGAGCGGCATCCAAAGGCGCAAGGAATCCCCTTCCTCCGCGACATCGAGGCCAGCAAACCATGACTCGGAAAGGGGGCGCCTAGTTATCGCGGGGGCGTCCTTCAGCCGTGTTTGAGGCGGCGTGCCAAGAGTGGAAGTGGATCTACACGAATGCAGTCAGCTTCTTGCGTCCTGACTGTTAGTGCCTTTCATCGGCCAAGCGCAGCGCATGGATCGCATCGTGGGTTCGCTGCTTGCGAGGCGATATTGAATCAGCCGACGCGCAATACGCGCTGATCAGCGTTTCAACCCGCGCTTGGTCTGCCCGTTGAATGTCCGCCAATCCCACGTTCTGCCGATGGTGATCTTTCAGCCACAGGCTGAAACCGCGTAGGTAAATCAAGTTGCGTCGCCGGGCGGCGTCATGCACCCCGGCACGGCGTGCCGCTTGACCATAATGATCGAGCACATCCCGATCTGCCTCGCTCACGTCGCGGCAATACGCGCGAAGCGCATCAACCGCGCTCTCGATGTTCCGCTTAAAATTCCTCCCCACCTTTGGTTCAAGCTCCTTTCGCAGGATCGTCTCTTCGCCATACGCGTGAAGCAATGCGTCCACTTGCGCTTGATCGGCCCATACGATACCCGTCAGCCCTCTTACCTGTAGGTGGTGTTGTGCTAGCCAAAAGCTAAAAGCGCTCAAGCGGGTTTGGCTGGCTCTAAGAGGGTTGTCAGGTTCTCCGCCGTCACGTGCGGCTTTGTCGTACCGGTCGAGCACGATGCCTATACTCCGTAACGCGTCGACAGCACCTGCGATGTGGCTCCCATGAGGCGACGCTCGCCCGATCTCGTTGCAATACTCGGCAACCAGGGTACCTACCTCCCGCTCATCGGCCCCTTGAATGTAGAGCAGCTGTCCCTCTCCCATTCCCGGATCGCGCTTCTGTAGCCAAAGGCAAAAGGCGCGCAACTGACTTTGGCGATCGCTTACCGCGCTGCTTGTCGTTCCGGGGCCTGCCGCGTCGCAAAAGCGTTTTAGAACCATCTCATCGGGCTCACTCAGTCGAGACCGTAGCGCATCGACCGCAGCTTTGATATTTCTTCGCGCGCTCGTCGTTAAGTTGGGCAACATGCGATATTGAAAAAGTAACATCGCAACAACGTCCGCATCGGCTGCTTCGACGGCCGCCAGCCCGCCTGCCTCCGGACGGTCATTTAACCAGTAGCCGAAGCCTCGCAATTGGCTTTCATAGTTCTGCGCTGTACCGGCCGTCATTCTGGTTTGTGCAGCGTCGCGAAAGCGTTTAAGAACGGCCTCATTGGTCTCGCCTTGTTCGAGACCTGGACCAGCCGCGCGGCCCGTCTCGGCACGTAGCGCATCGACCGCTGGTTTGAGGTAGTTCCGATCCTTCGTCGACAAGTCAGGCGACACGCGATATTCCAACATCAGCGTGCGTGCATCTTTCTCATCAGCCTGCCGGATGCCCGCGAGCCCTCCTGCTGCCGGGCGGTGTTTCGCTAACCACATGCTCAAGCGCCTCAAGCAGTTTTGATAATTCGCAATGGTGGAGTTTGACAATTTGCCGGCAAGCACTTGACCGTATTGCTCGAGCACACCCTCGTCCGCCGCATTCCCGGGACCAGATGCCTGGCGAGCGGTGGGCACTGAGGTAAAGCGCGCCTGAAGCGAAGGGCGGAGTTCCGAGTTATTTTTCGGCTCATTTGCTCGCGATGACGCCGGCCGCGGCATCTCCGACGCGCGAATCAACGGGCCGCTGACGTGCGGTACCGGCGAAGGACTGACCGGTGTCATAGACTCCGGTTCGGTACGACTCCTGTCAGCCGAAGTATCGGATTGGCGCTGGTTGCGCCCGGCTCCATCGATTGACCACGATACCATCGGACGTCACTATGTTTCTGGAAAGCGGCAACTCTGATACAAGTTTCCGCAACGCTCCGATTCCGCACGAAGCAGCGCATGCTACGACGAACAATCTCGCCAAAATGCAAGCGCATCGGTTTGGCGCCAAACGGGCGCCCTCAATCGAGATCGTGATGCAGGCCTATGTTGCGATTCAGTTATTCGAGAGGTGACCCGCGCTATTCGAGATCGAGCTCGCTTCAACCCATCACGAAAAGCTGCTTTCCTTGTTCCGAATGCTCAGTCGCGGTGCGGATTGCCAGTTCGAAATCGTCCAGCCGATGAGTGGCACCACGCGGGATATAGAAATCGTCCGATCCGAAAGCAGCGATGACCGATGACAGCATCTCCCAATCCGCGGGTTTTGGTGGGTTGAAGAAATAGCGGTAAATGCTGGCGCGCATCTCGGCACCACTCATCAAGAGATCGAAATTGTGGAGCTCGAAGCGCTCGGGACTCATGCCACCATTGATCACGACACGCCCACCGAAAGCAAGGCTGCGAACGAGTTCTCCTGTCACCGGGCCGCCCACGTTGTCGATGACCGCATCGAGTCCATGACCATTGGTCAGGATCTTGATTCTCTCTCCAAGGGGTTGGCCCAAATCGGAAAGGTCGATCAATTCGGCAGCACCCAGAAGGCGCAAATCAATTTCATTGCGCGTCCGGCGTACGATCGGAATCACATTGACACCACGCTGCCGCGCGAATTGCAGAGTCATGGTTGAGATCGACGAATAGCCCGCGGTTAGTGCCAGCCATTGGCCGGGCAGGACCTGGGCTGCGTCGAGCAGATCCCACGCCGTTATCGGGTTCATCAATTGACCAGCCTTTTCCGGACGATAGTTGTCGGGAATGGGGATCAGCCACTGCGAAGGCACAACGGCATATTCAGCCCAAGTGTTGTAGTGGCTAAAGGCCACGAATGTGCCCCGTGCAATGTTGACTTTCGATCCTACTCTTTCGACCAATCCGGCGCCGTGGTTGCCAGCGATCTGCTGCGGCAATCTGGGCCGCTTCGGTTCCGGATACAGGTTTTGGATAAAGAGAAGGTCGCCCGGATTGATGGATGACGCAATCAGACGCACTAGTACGTCATTCTCGCCCATGGTCGGCACGGGCGTTTCGCCCAGGTAGAGTACCTCGGCCGGAGGGCCAACCTTGTCGAACATCACAGCTTTCACGTCATGCTCCTCGAACTGATCGAACAAATCATGAGAGCCATGGTACTGGGTTGACTTTTCGCTGAAAATTGTCAACATTGACAATCAATATGCGAAACAAGACAAACGACGATCTGTTGGTCGATGCCGCAAAC
Organism: Trinickia sp. LjRoot230; assembly: GCF_964253315.1. Classification (NCBI taxonomy): domain Bacteria; kingdom Pseudomonadati; phylum Pseudomonadota; class Betaproteobacteria; order Burkholderiales; family Burkholderiaceae; genus Trinickia; species Trinickia sp. LjRoot230. Next base: position 3,282,780 of record NZ_CAXUQX020000001.1, on the reverse strand, counting down.
AATCGGTGCAGCAGCCAAGCGCCAAGACATGTTGTCTTCTGGCTTCCACCTCGATTCTATGCGGCCGTCGCGGCAGCCCTCGTCGAGATGTTCGACCTGGTCAACGATCTTTCTGGCGGCCCGGCGCTTACCTATGAGTTCGTGTCCACCAGAGCGCGCGCCGTAAGCGCATCCGGCGTCCGGTTCCCGACGGTACCCGCTCCATCGCGTCCAATGGATGCGCTGGTGCTCTTGGCCGGCCCGGGGCTCGATGTGGCGACACTGATCGCATGCCTGGAGAAGGACGCAGAGGCCGCTGCGGAAATCATCGCACGCGCTCAAACGGAAGGAGCGTTGATCGCGGCTCATTGCAGTGCCAGCTACTTTCTCGCCCGGAGCGGCATGATCGACGGATGCGAGGCCACGATTTCCTGGTGGCTTGGAACTGAGGTAGCCAAGCGATTCCCGGCAGTACGGTGGCAAGTCAATCGGATGCTCGTGCAATCCGGACGGATTTTCACGTGTGGAGGCGCGTTTTCAGGGCTTGAACTGGGCAGATCCCTTTTAGGTCAATTGGGGTTTGGCGATCAGGAGAAAATCATCGGCAAGGTTCTGGTTTTACCGCCTGCGCGAGAATTTCAAAGCCCGTACGCGTTCGAACTGAACGCCGCGACGACCAAGCCAGCGTTTGCGGCGCGCCTGGAGCAAATCGCAGTCGAAGAATTGCCGGTTTTGACGCCAAAACGCCTTGCCGACGCGTTTGGACTGACGTCGCGGACATTGGCGCGCCGCTTTGCGAGAGAATTGAACACAAGCCCGGGGCAATGGCTGCAGGCTCGACGGCTGGAAGCTGCGCGACACCTCCTGCAGAGTACGGCGATGACTGTCGCGCAAGTCTGCTTCGCTGTCGGCTACGAAGACGTCGCCTCGTTCAGCCGACTTTTCCGGCGTGCGACAGGCATGGCGCCAACAGCTTTCCGCCACATGTGAGGTTCCCCATGCAAGCGCAAACGGCTCGCATGTGAGGGCCGGGACCAGGAGGAAGACAAGATAGCGGATTTCCGGTTAACCACCTTGGGGTGCATCTAGGCGCCGGTGCAGCTGGTGTGGGATGCGATCCACGATTCGATTCAGTGATTTGGGAGCTGCTCTCGCGGCACGCAGGAGCTATATCCATCAGGTTTCGGCCGATGGCAAACTCAGTTCGAATTGACATCGCGCCACGCTCCCGCTCAGGCGGTTTCGCACGCTTCGTATATTTCTTTGCCGATGCTCCAGCACTACTACGACTGCCGAGCAGACGCCGGCTCGGCGTTTCATATACTGCAGCATGTGTTTGTTGCGACATGCTTGCTCGAGAAAGTTTGCTCTGAGCATTGAGCTTTACGCAAACGAATTCGCCAGCGGCAACGCTCGAGTAATCGACCCAGGAAAGGATAACAGCATGACCAGTCTATTCGACAAGCTGGGTGGCGACGCGGCCCTCGATATCGCGGTAGATAAGTTCTACGTGCGTGTTCTGGCCGACAAGCGCATCAATCACTTCTTTCACGGCGTTGATATGCCGAGACTTCGGCAACATCAGAAAGCGTTTCTCGCCTTTGCGTTCGGCGGCTCATCCGGATACGACTCACGTGGCCTGCGCTTCGCGCACGGTCGGCTCGCCGATCTGGGATTGAACGATAGCCATTTTGATGCCGTCATCGAAAATCTGTCGATGACCTTGAGCGAGCTCGGCATTCGGAACGAACTCATCGATGAAGTCAAGCTGGTCGCGGAGTCGGTTCGCCTTGACGTGCTCAACCGTTAGTTGGACCGGACGCGGGAGGCTTTAGTCATGGACACGCGCAATCAGTTACAAGCCCGTATAGAGACGAAGGGAAGAACACTCGCGACGCATCCCGTCTTTACGGCGGTTCGTGCGATCGAAGATCTGCGCATATTCATGGAGTGGCACGTTTTTGCGGTATGGGACTTTATGTCGTTGCTGAAACGGCTGCAACGCGAGTTCACGACGCTGAGCGTGCCTTGGACTGCGCCGGACAGTGCCCGCATCGCCGGTTCATCAACGAAATCGTAATTGGCGAGGAGTGTGACGAGACGCCGTGGGGGGTAGCGAGTCACTTTGAACTGTATAGCGATGCAATGAGTGAGATTGGTGCGTCTACCGAGCGTATAGATTGCTTCGTTCAGTTGATCCGGACCGGCGTGCCGACAGCGGATGCACTGGTGATGGTCGAAGCGCCTGCACCCATTCAGCAGTTCGTCAAAGCGACAATCGACGTGTGCACTCAAGCCGACGCGCATTGTGTGCTGGGGAATTTCTTTTACGGGCGCGAGAACGTCATTCCATCAATGTTCAGTTCATTGCTGTCGAATTGGAAAATTGATTCGTCGACAGTGCCCAAACTCGCTTATTACCTGAGCCGCCATATCGACCTGGATTCGGGGCAGCATGGGCCGGTCGCTGAGTCCGCGCTACAGGACCTCGTTGACGCGGACGAAGCGAAGCTCCGGCAGGCGTTCGAAGCTGGACTTGCCGCGATTGAAGAAAGAATGCGGCTTTGGGATGGGCTACATGCGGCGCTCGCCGATCGCTCGCGCGACGCGTTGACGCTCGCCAGGGCGTGACCGGCGGGCAGGCACCTCACCATTGCGTTACGCCAGTTGTAGACTCGATGTTGCGACCTGGTTTCGACCGGTCGCTGTCGCGTTATACCGGCTTCGTCAGCGGCCCAGACGACGGCAGCTGCAGAAGATGGAGGATCATGAGCGTGGTTTGGCCGCTGACTGCGCTATTCGGCACACTCATTTAGCAGCTTTGGCAAGCTCGGCGCCCCCGGCGCGAAGTCGGCAAAGTGCTGTCCCACCTACCAGAAACCGCTGTCGGGCACGGGGAGCCCGGCGTGGCAATGTGCCTGCATCCGATTGTCGCACCTGTGCGTATGGTAGTGATGACGTCGGTTCTGTCCGCTGCGTAGATCGCAACTGGCGTTGTTGACTTTCCTCGCCTCGGAGTCAATCATGCTGACCTGGACCAGATGGCTATCCGGTGTGCTGGCGGTTACGGAGTCGGTGCAATGCGCGTCGGAATACCCTGAGCGTCAGCGCACAATTCGACGCCCGCGCGCCGGGACCCGGCATCTTGAACGCCTACGTAGCGCTTTACGAAAACCAGTTGGTTTCGCAAGTCAGCGCAGGCGAGAATCGCGGCGAGACGTTGCGCCACGATCGTGTCGTGCGCGAGTGGATCGGCCCCGTGCCGTTAGTCGCGGGGGTGGTGCGGATTCGCCACGACCTCACGCTCGATCCCGCCGCGGTATCCGCGGCGAACCGGTTCGGCGTGGCCGCGTTCGTGCAAGACAGCGCCTCTGGTGACGTACGCACGGTGCGGCTAGCGGCGGGGGAGAAGGCATGCCCTCTTGCGACTCGATCGGCGAACACTGGTGAGGAGGTCTACCATGGTCGCACCACGTGGGCGCGAAGCGCACGAACCCGCTTCGGCACGCCGAGGCACTCTGCCCCATCCAGGCTGGGTCCGCGTCACGCACTGGCTCAATGCGCTTGCTGCAATCGTAATGATGCTCTCGGGCTGGCAAATCTACGACGCCTCACCGATCTTCCCGAGCTTCATGTTCCCGATGTCGATTACGCTCGGCGGCTGGCTCGCCGGTGCACTGCAGTGGCATTTCACGGCGATGTGGCTGCTGATGGCAAACGGCGCTGTCTACATCGTACTCAGTGTCGCAAGCGGCCGTTTGTTCTCGCGCTTGTTCCCGCTTTCACCGGGCGCAGTCCTGCGCGATCTGCGCAGTGCCCTGACGGGCAAGCTTTCGCATACCGACCTGTCAAAGTACAACGCCGTGCAAAAGCTTGCCTATCTGGCGGTGATCGTCGATCTCGTTGTGCTGGTGCTCTCGGGCTTGGCGATCTGGAAGTCAGTGCAGTTTCCGCTGTTGCGTACGCTGATGGGCGGCTATGACTCGGCGCGCGTCGTACATTTTCTCGCGATGGCGCTGCTGGCGGCCTTTCTGGTCGTCCACGTCGTGATGGTTGTGCTCGTGCCGCGCTCACTGATTGCCATGCTGCGCGGCCGGTAGACGTTAACGCGCACGCACACGCCTCGAGACTCATGGAACAGGAGGCCACAATGATACGATCCCAAATCGATACCGGTACCAAGAAGCCCTCGCCGGACAACCAGACGATCCTAGCCGACGCACGACGCGAACTGGCGCTGCCGTCGCGCCGCGCGTTTGGCAAACGCGTGTTGACGCTCGGCGGCCTAATGATGCTCACGGGCTGCTCCCTGACCGACGAGCCATCCGTCAACGCGTTTCTGATGCGTGTGTCGCGTATGAACGATCGCATCCAGGCTTGGCTTTTCGACCCGACGCGGCTCGCGCCGACATACAGCGAAGCCCAGCTCACGCGGCCGTTCCCGTTCAACGCCTATTACGACATCAACCAGGTGCCGCACGTGGACGCAGACGGTTTCGTGCTGAAACTAAGCGGCCTCGTAAAAGGCAAACGCAGCTGGACGCTGCCGGAGCTCTATGCGCTACCTTATGCTGAACAGATCACGCGGCACATCTGTGTCGAAGGTTGGAGCGCGATCGGACATTGGAGCGGCACGCCGTTCGCGAATTTTCTCCATCGCGTGGGAGCGGACACGAGCGCAAGGTACGTCGGCTTCAAGTGCGCCGACGATTACTACGAAAGCATCGACATGGCAAGCGCGCTGCACTCGCAGACGTTGCTCACGTTCCAATACGACGGCAAGACCTTACCGCCGGAATACGGCTTCCCGATGAAGCTGCGGATACCGACCAAGCTCGGCTATAAGAACCCGAAGCACATTATGGAAATATTCGTGACGAATACGTACCCGGGCGGCTATTGGAGTGATCAAGGGTACAACTGGTTCGGTGGCTCCTGACGCATCGAGGCCGTGCCATGCATCCTTTGCGCGCGGCACGGCGGGTGTTCCGACCAACGTCGAGCATCGAGCTGTAACGAGCGTGCCGGCTACGCGACCTCATTCTTGCACTATCATCTATCCGGCTATCACAACACCATGGAGGGCTTCCATGAACAAGATGATCGTAGCAACGCTTGCAGCTGTGCTTGGACTCGGCGCATCAGGCGCGTTCGCACAGGAGGCGAGTGGTGCGATGTCGAACACGGAAATGGCGAGCGGGACGATGGCGAAGCAACCGATGTCCAAGAAGAAGACGAAGCCCGCGCTCACCAAGAAAAGCGGCGCGATGGGCATGAATCATGGAGCGTCGGGTGCGATGGGGAATTGAGCTTCAATTTCGGCTTCGTGGCGAAGCGCTGACCACCCCGGCATCGCCAACGGCCGGCTGCCATCCCGTGTCTGCTCCGCTATCGATGTTCATCCGCGTACTGGGTCGTTTGCGTGGCAGTAGTCGAACTTCGCCGCATCGACAGATTGCGACCGCCAGCAGTTTGCGTCAGTCAGGCCTGCTTCAATGCCCGATTGCGACGCAGCCGTTCATTGGCCACTGTGACCCATCGCTTATCAAACGGATCATAGGCTTTCGGATTCATGTACCTGTAAATCACTCGCTCCCCGTCTCGGACAGCGGTAGGCGTGCGCGATAACCGATACTCTTCAACAACGAGTTGAATGTTGGACTTATCTATAGTGCCAAGCATAAAATGCACCTCAGAAAACGCTGGCAACTCGCCTCGTTCAGGATCGCCATAAAGAGCGAAGCGAACTGTTTCCGGATGACCTGCTCTCGCAGGAGGAGTCCAATGCTTCTGTTCAGCCGACGCCACCTTTGTCTGTTCCATCTTTTTTTGATTCCATAACACTATGTTCAGCCAAAATTCGCTCCCATTTTTGTCCGCTTGTTTCGCGCTGTAATAACACAAAGGCGTTGCCTCTCCGCCAGGAGTCAGCGTTGAAACAATATGGTCATCTCTCTGGCCGACGTCTTTTGCCGATTCAGGCCTCACCATACCGATGTAAACAGCAAATTGCTCCACGTTATCGAGAGAAAATATACTTTCTCCGGCTCGACGATTGGGCAACAACAAGCGTCTTGTTTCTTCGTTGATTTCACCTTTTGTTCGGAGTTGCTCACTCTTCAGAAGTATGTTCAAGGCTCTTAAGTGCCGATTGCACAAGCCAATCAATTCATCCCTCTGTAGCTTCGGAGGAGTCAAATCATTCTCACCCGCATGGGCCTCTTCGGCCATCATTGCTGCAATTGCCACTTGGGCTTCGTTTCTTCCGAGGGCCAAGTAACCGCTGCCAAGACTGTCCACGCGGCACGTCAAAGAATCACGGGCAATTTTGTGAAGCGAGGCGGTTTGATCGCCACCGAGTTCAATATCAGCAGATCGCAGTATTCCATTCTCTAACGCGGAGCCGATCAGCTTGCCATTTGATGTGCTCGATTCATCTATCAAAAAGTTGTCTACCACTACCTCTTTTCCATCTCCCAGCCCGAAGTGCGTTTTGCCTTCCTCCTGCCACGTTGAGAGCACTGGATTACTCGCACCATGCTCAATGACCGCAGCATGCCGCGACAGTCTGTATCGAGTCTCAGGACTGGTGGGTTTTCCCAGGATATGCACATTCAATGGCTTAACGCGCGGCCTTCGTGAATCGATTTCCAGGAGATCGGAAAGAACTTGTGGTATGACCGCCTGCGATTTTCCTGCTCCTATTATGGCGATACTTCTCGAGTCGTTTTCATGCCCTTCATATGCGTCGATCGCTGAATTTGATTTTTCCTCATCTTGAGTTTTTCGAGAAAAATTCGATCGCCGGAGAAAATCATCATCGGAACTACGAATTGGATTGAACATTTCATTTCCTGGTCGACAACATCGCATGATCAAAAATTCGAGCGCTGGGCATAAAAACCAGCGTGCGGTTATCGAATGCTACAAAAAGGCTCCATAAACATGAACGAATATTTTCAGCATTCAATATTTTATTTGCTCATATTAAATAAAACGTATTTGTCGCGAGATCACAGCCTTCGGTTGGTCTACGCAATAATCTCGAAATATCTATGGATATCGCAGAAGTTGGCTGTCTGATGATGCCCGTGTCGAAGGACGAATATCCTGAAAATGCGAACCAATACGGGAAACGCTAACGCGACATCGGCATGAACCAGTGCCCGTGGTAGGTCGGTGGCTGCGGCGAGTGCTGCAGGGATATTTGAATTACCATGCGGTGCCTGACAACATGCTGCGGCTGGCTAGATTTCTTCAGGAAGTCAGTCGTGCGTGGCGTCACGCATTGCTACGACGAAGTCAGCGCAGGCGCATGCCGCGTGGTCGCGCTTCCACGGGCTGCTTCGGAAATACCTGCCACCGTGCCGACTCGTCCATTCCGACCCGACCGAGCGGCTTCGCGTCAACACCTTTGGTAAGAGCCGTATGCAGTAATTCTGCACGTACGGATCCGTGCGGGGGGGGGCGATGGTTAACCATCGTCCCTACCGCGACCAGCCTTTCAGTATTTGGCCAATTTTGAATGGCCGGTCTCAGAAAAATCGAACAGGCGCTAACGCCCCCTTAGCCGCCAGTGCAAGCAAGAGCGCGAATGCCAATGGCATCTTGATTGCGCAGGTCAATCGCGCTCCGACCTGCAGCCGGACTGCGACGAAATTCGCTAGGCGGCGCTCAGGTGTTGATCCAGACGCGCGCCTGCTCCAGCTCGTTGATGTGGAACACCTTGACTTCGGCCTTCGTAAAGAACCGCGCCAGATGCGTAGAGGCACGGATCCAGCCCGCATCGGCCACCACGGCGGCGCGCGTGACCTTGCGGGCCACGGAAACGCCTAGCGTCATATCGGTCCACAGCGCCTTCGGCTCGATGCCGGCGAAATGCTCGATGCGTTCAAGCACGCGGGTCTTGCCGTTCAGTTCGAGATCACCACGCATACGCTCAATGGCTTCGCGCAGATCGTGGTCGGTGATTTTGCCTTCGACGGAAATTTCGATGACAGGGGAATCGGGCTCGGTGTGATACAGGATCATGGCAAGACCGCCTGCTAGGGAGACGTTATACGCTCAGGCGCGGCGCGGATGAGCCTAGCGTTCGATAATTTCTTCACGATACGCCTTTTCACACGGCTCGGTTAGCCAAGTTTAACGCCGTTTAGAGTACGCAGACTGGTTGTTTTTCAGGACGCCAGCGAAATAGGGAACGCGGACCAACGACGCCTCATGAACGTTGCGAACGACATGATCGATTCCCTGCCCTTAAAAAATCCGAGACCCATGTCTGATAAAAGTTCCGGGTCTCAGTCGGTGCAAGGCCGGCCGGCGCCAAAACCAATGCTGGTCCCCCCGACAGGAATCGAACCTGTATCTAGCGCTTAGGAGGCGCTTGTTCTATCCATTGAACTACGGGGAGAGGATAAGAGGGACATCCGAGCGCGAAACGCCGCGTGTGCCAGTGCGGCCAGAGTATAGCAAAGGTGGTCAAACCAGCGCGCCGAGCCACGCGACGCCAGAACGCCCTGTCACCGTTCGATTCAAAACTCCACCACACTAAACTCCGCCTTGCTCACGTCGCAAAGCGGGCAGCGCCAGTCGTCGGGAATATCGGCGAAAAGGGTGCCTGGCGCGATGCCTTCGTTGGGCAAGCCCTCTTCTTCGTTGTAGACCCAGCCGCAAATCAGACAAACCCAACTCTTGTATTCGATGACGTCGCTCACGGCGGTCCTGCCTTTTCAATCTAAAAAATAAACAAAACAATCAATGAGATAGCGCCGCATATCCGCCCATCAATCCGGCCAAACCATCGCACCCGGACCACGGCAGCCGCGCCACAAAACCCGCGATTTTACCCAAGCACGGGCTCGCCCGGTTGTCAGCCGTGCGGCCGGTACAATTGACGTTTCGGATTTTTCGCAAGGCGCGCCCTTTTATGTCGCTTTATTCCATTACCGACGCCCAGCTTGCGTTCGGCCACGTTGCGCTGCTCGATCACGCCGAGTTCTCGCTCGAAGCGGGCGAGCGCGTCGGCTTGATCGGCCGTAACGGCGCCGGCAAGTCGTCGCTTCTGAAGATCGTTGCGGGCCTGATGCCGATCGACGATGGGCTCGTCACGCGCCAACAGGATCTTTCAACCGTCTACGTGCCGCAGGAGCCTGAGTTCGACGCCGATTCGACCGTATTCGATGCGGTCGCGAGCGGCCTGGCCGGCGCGCGCGCATCGCTCGACGAATACGACTCCGTGGCGCACGCGCTGGCCGGCACGCCCGAAGGCCCCGAACACGATGCGCTGCTCGTCCGCATGAACGCACTGCAGTCGAAGCTCGACGCGACGAATGCATGGGGCTGGCGCACGCGCGTGTCGACCACGCTCGCGCAATTGAGTCTCGATGGCGAGGCCCGCGTCGGCGCGCTCTCGGGCGGTATGCAAAAACGGGTGGCGCTCGCGCGCGCCCTGGTTGTGGATCCCGACGTACTGCTGCTCGACGAGCCCACCAACCATCTAGACTTCGAGGGCATCCGCTGGCTCGAAGAACTGCTCGTCAGCGCTCGGGCCGGCCTCTTCTTTATCACGCACGATCGCGCTTTTCTCGATCGCGTCGCCACGCGCATCGTCGAACTCGATCGCGGCCGGCTGCTTTCCTACCCAGGCAACTTCTCCGCGTACCAGGTCCGCAAGGCGCAGCAACTCGAAGTCGAACGCGTCGAAAATGAAAAATTCGACAAACTGCTCGCACAAGAGGAAGTGTGGATTCGCAAGGGCGTCGAGGCGCGCCGTACGCGCAGCGTCGGCCGCGTGGCGCGCCTCGAACAGATGCGCCACGAGCGCTCGGAGCGGCGCAACGTGCAGGGCAACGTGAAGCTCGACGTAGGCCAAGGCGAACGATCGGGCAAAATCGTCGCGGAACTCGTCGACGTAACCAAGCGTTACGGCGCCCGCACGGTCGTCGATCGTTTTTCGGCCACACTCATGCGCGGCGACAAGGTCGGCTTCATCGGGCCGAACGGCGCGGGTAAAACCACGCTGCTCAAACTCATTCTCGGCGCGATCGCGCCCGACGAAGGCAAAGTGCGCGTCGGGACGAACCTCCAGGTGGCGTATTTCGATCAAATGCGCGCGCAGCTGGATCAGGACAAAAGCCTCGTCGATACCATCAGCCCCGGAAGCGACTGGATCGAAGTCAACGGCACGCGCAAGCATGTCATGAGTTATCTCGGTGACTTCTTATTCGCGCCCGAGCGCGCTCGCTCGCCCGTGAAATCGCTCTCGGGCGGCGAGCGTAACCGGCTGTTGCTCGCGCGGCTCTTTGCTCGGCCCGCGAATGTGCTGGTGCTCGACGAGCCCACCAACGATCTCGACATCCCGACGCTCGAACTGCTCGAAGAGCTGCTTACCGACTACGACGGCACGGTGCTGCTCGTCAGCCACGACCGTGCGTTTCTCGATAACGTAGTCACGTCGGTGATCGCGTCCGAGGGCGAGGGGCGCTGGCGCGAATACGTGGGCGGCTTTACGGACTGGCAGGTGCAAAGCGAGCGTGCGAAGCGGTTAGCCGACGATACCGCGGCTAAAAATGCGCCGGCGGCGCCACGCGAGGCCGCACCGAAGGAAAGCGCGGCGGGCCGCAATGCACAGCGAACGGTCAAGCTTTCGTTCAAAGAGCAACGCGAACTCGAGGCGCTGCCGCAGACCATTGCGGCGCTCGAGGCCGAGCAAAAAGCGATTTCGGCACAACTCGCGGACGGTTCGATCTTCGCGAAAGACGCGCAAGAGGGTGCGCGTCTCACCGAGCGATACGCTGCGATCGACGACGAACTGCTGGCCGCGCTCGAACGATGGGAATCGCTCGAGGCCAAGCGCAAGTAGCGATGCGCTGAGGTTCGGTTGCACCCGGTTTCACCCGGCCGCATTCGTTGGCGCTTCGGCCGAATTGCCCGCAAGATCGAAACCAGTAAAATACGCCGCGATTACAAAGTGGCACGACGTGCCTCCCATTTTGCGAGCATGCTTCGCTTCACTTTGTTTCGATTCGCTTTTTTTTTGAATTTTCAACGCCTTGTCCACGTGGATATCCCCATGGCCTGTGGACAACGATGACCAACACGAAACGATGTCCACGAAAAAGCCAAGTGCCGCGTACAGCGAGGCGTCGATCAAGGTGCTCAAAGGTCTCGAGCCGGTCAAGCAACGGCCCGGCATGTACACGCGCACCGAGAATCCGCTGCACATCATCCAGGAAGTCATCGATAACGCGTCGGACGAAGCGCTCGGCGGCTTCGGGCGCCAGATCACGGTGACGCTGCACGCCGATCAATCCGTCTCCGTCGACGACGACGGGCGCGGCATTCCGTTCGGTATTCACCCCGACGAAGGCGTGCCGGTGGTCGAGATCGTCTTCACGCGCCTGCACGCAGGCGGCAAGTTCGATAAGGCCGCGGGCGGCGCCTATACGTTTTCGGGCGGCCTGCACGGCGTGGGCGTTTCCGTCACGAATGCGCTTTCGTCGCGTTTTGACGTGAGCGTCTGGCGCGACGGCAAGGTTGCGGAGATGGGCTTTGCGCACGGCGATGTCGTGCGTCCGCTCCAAATTCGGGCGGCCGAGCGCAACGGCAAGCGCTCGGGCACGCGCGTGACGGCGCTGCCCGATCCGAAATATTTCGACTCATCGAATATCCCGTTGGGCGAGTTGCAGCGGCTGCTACGCTCGAAAGCCGTTTTGTTGCCGGGCGTGGAAGTCACGCTCATCAACGAGAAGTCGGGCGAGCGCCAGACCTGGAAATACGACGACGGGCTGCGCGGCTATCTGCTCGAAGGTATGGGCGATAGCGAACTGCTCATCCCGTTGTTCGAAGGCGAACGCTACGCGGACAGCGCGCGCACGAACGAAGAGGCGTTTGCCGAAGGCGAGGGCGCGGCGTGGGTCGTAGCCTGGAGCGAGGAAGGCTCGCTCACGCGCGAATCCTATGTGAACCTGATTCCGACACCCGCCGGCGGCACGCACGAATCGGGTCTGCGCGATGGGCTTTATCAAGCCGTCAAGAGCTTCGTCGAGTTGCACAATCTGCAGCCGAAGGGCGTGAAGCTGCTGGCCGAGGATGTGTTCGCACGCGTGTCGTTCGTGCTGTCGGCAAAGGTGCTCGACCCGCAGTTCCAAGGGCAGATCAAGGAGCGCCTGAACAGTCGCGACGCAGTGAAGCTCGTCTCGACGTTCGTGAGGCCCGCGCTCGAGCTGTGGCTCAACCACCATGTCGAGCACGGTAAAAAGCTTGCCGAACTCGTCATCAAGCAGGCGCAGGCTCGCACGCGCGCGGGTCAGAAAATCGAAAAACGCAAGAGCTCCGGCGTGGCGGTGCTGCCCGGCAAGCTGACCGATTGCGAATCAACCGATATCTCGCGCAACGAGCTGTTTCTTGTGGAAGGCGATTCGGCAGGCGGCTCGGCGAAGATGGGCCGCGACAAGGAGTTCCAGGCGATCCTGCCGTTGCGCGGTAAGGTGCTCAACACCTGGGAGACCGAACGTGACCGCCTGTTCGCCAATAACGAGGTGCACGATATTTCGGTGGCGATTGGCGTCGATCCGCACAATCCCGACGATAGGGTCGATCTGTCGAATCTGCGCTACGGCAAAATCTGCATTCTCTCGGATGCCGATGTCGACGGCGCGCACATTCAAGTGCTGTTGCTCACGCTGTTTTTCAAACACTTCCCGCAGTTGATCGAGCGCGGCCATGTCTGCGTGGCACGTCCGCCGCTTTTTCGCGTCGATGCACCTGCGCGCGGCAAGAAGGCCGCGCAAAAGCTCTATGCGCTTGATGAGGGCGAGTTGGAGGCCATCCTCGATAAGTTGCGCAAGGACGGCGCGCGCGAATCGCAGTGGTCGATCAGCCGCTTCAAGGGGCTCGGCGAAATGAGCGCCGAGCAACTGTGGGACACGACGATGAACCCCGATACGCGCCGCCTGATGCCGGTTGCGCTCGGCGAACTCGATTACGACAGCACTGTTTCGCGCATGACGATGCTGATGGGCAAGGGTGAGGCTGCCGCGCGCCGCAGTTGGCTCGAAGAGAAGGGCAACGAAGTCGAAGCCGATATCTGAGCGCGGCGCTTGTCCGACTACCTGACACCCGACTCCCGATTTCTGAATACGGATACCATTTTCGATGGCTCAACAAGACGATTTGTTCGCTCCAGCCGTTGTGCCCCCCGACGGCGAATCTCTGACGCTCGGCCACTACGCCGAGCGGGCCTATCTCGACTACGCAGTGAGCGTCGTGAAAGGCCGCGCGCTGCCTGATGTAAGCGATGGCCAAAAACCGGTGCAACGGCGCATTCTCTTTGCAATGAGCGAGATGGGATTGACCGCCGATGCGAAGCCGGTGAAGTCGGCACGCGTGGTCGGCGATGTGCTCGGCAAATATCATCCGCACGGCGACCAATCGGCATACGACGCGCTCGTGCGCCTCGCGCAGGATTTTTCGATGCGCTATCCGCTCATCGACGGCCAGGGCAACTTCGGCTCGCGCGATGGCGACGGTGCGGCGGCGATGCGCTACACCGAAGCGCGTCTTACGCCGATTGCCAAGCTGCTGCTCGACGAGATCGACGAAGGCACCGTCGACTTCATGCCGAACTACGACGGCTCGTTCCAAGAGCCGAAGCTCTTGCCCGCGCGGCTACCGTTTGTGCTGCTGAACGGCGCATCGGGCATCGCGGTGGGTCTCGCCACCGAAATTCCTTCGCATAATCTGCGCGAGGTGGCCGCCGCGGCGGTTGCGATGATTCGGCGTCCTAACATTTCGCACTCCGAATTAATGGAACTCATGCCGGGGCCGGACTTTCCTGGCGGCGGGCAGATCATTTCGAGCGCGGCGGAAATCGCGGCGGCCTATGAAACGGGGCGCGGCAGTCTGAAGGTGCGCGCGCGTTGGAAGATCGAGGAACTCGCGCGCGGACAGTGGCAACTCGTCGTCACCGAATTGCCGCCGAACGCGTCGGGGCAGAAGGTGCTCGAAGAAATCGAAGAACTGACCAACCCGAAGGTGAAGCTCGGCAAGAAGACGCTCACGCCCGAGCAGATGCAAACGAAGCAGACGCTGCTCGCGTTGCTCGACGCGGTGCGTGACGAGTCGGGCAAGGACGCGCCGGTGCGCCTCGTATTCGAGCCGAAGACGAGTCGCATCGATCAAACCGAATTCGTCAATTCGCTGCTGGCGCACACGAGTCTCGAATCAAATGCACCGCTCAATCTGGTGATGATCGGCGCGGACGGGCGGCCGCGGCAAAAAGGGCTGGTCGAGATTCTGCACGAGTGGGTCGGTTACCGCTTCGCCACGGTGACGCGCCGTACGCAGTATCGTTTGGCGAAGGTGGACGATCGCATCCATATCCTCGAAGGGCGGATGATCGTTTTCCTCAACATCGACGAGGTCATTCGCATCATCCGCTCGTCCGATGAGCCGAAAGCGGCGCTGATGTCGGCCTTCGGCCTCTCGGAGCGGCAGGCCGACGATATTCTCGAAATCCGGTTGCGGCAGCTCGCGCGGCTCGAGAAGATCAAGATCGAAAAAGAGCTCGAGACGCTGCGTAGCGAAAAGACGAAACTCGAAGAGTTGCTCGCAAGCGAATCGGCAATGAAACGCCAGATCATCAAGGAAATCGAAGCCGATGCGAAGCAATACGGCGACGAACGCCGCACGCTGATTCAACAGGAAAAGCGCGCAACCTTCGAGGCGCGCGTGATCGACGAGCCGGTGACGGTCGTCGTCTCGCAGCGCGGCTGGGTGCGTGCGCTGAAAGGGCACGGGCTCGATCCGGCCGGCTTCTCGTTCAAGGATGGCGATAGCCTCTATGCGGCTTTTCAGTGCCGCACGCCCGATACGCTCATCGCGTGGGGCAGCTCGGGCCGCGTCTATTCGGTCGCTGTGGCACCCTTGCCGGGCGGGCGCGGCGACGGCGTGCCCGTCACGTCGCTGATCGAACTCGAGGCCGGCACGCGGTTGTTGCATTACTACGCGGCGAACGCTGAGCAGCCGTTGCTGCTGGCGTCGAGCAACGGCTTTGGTTTTGTCGCCAAAGTCGGCGATGCGGTGAGCCGACTCAAGGGCGGCAAGTCTTTCATGACGATCGACGCGGGCGCTGTTCCGCTCGCGCCGATGCCGGTCGCGCCCGATGCCACGCAGGTCGCTTGCTTGTCGAGCGCGGGGCGGCTGCTCGTTTTTTCGATCGACGAAATGAAGATGCTGTCGGCGGGGGGGCGCGGTATCACGCTGATGATGCTCGACGAGAACGAAACGCTCGTGCAAGCGCTGGCGATCGGCAAGGCCGGCCTCGTGCTGCTGGGCACTGGGCGCGGCGGCAAGCCAGTCGAGCAGACGCTCGCGGGCGAGGCGCTCGCACCACATATCGGCAAGCGTGCGCGTCGGGGCCGTGCGCCCGATACGCGAATGAAAATCGGTGCGCTTCGTCCCGTACTCGCATAATGTCGGCCCAACGCGGCTAGGTTCAGCGCTAACCTTTGGAGAAACGTGTCATGTCGATTGCCATGAACGCCGCCTTGTTCCTGCATCTGGCCGCGGTCGTCGTATGGGTAGGCGGGATGGTCTTCGCGCAATTCTGCCTGCGCCCAACGCTTGCCGATGTATCGCCGCAACTGCGGCTGCCGCTGGTCGAGGCCGCGTTCGGGCGGTTTCTGAACTGGGTCGGCGTTGCGGTGTTCGTCATTCTGGTCTCGGGGGGCTTCCTGCTCGTTGCCTTCGGCGGAGGGCGCGCACCGTGGCCGCTGCATCTGATGGCGGCGCTTGGTGTCGTCATGATGCTCGTATTCGGGCACCTTCGTTTCGCGGTATTCCCACGCATCAAGCGGGCGGTGCAAGCGCAGAAATGGCCGGACGGTGCGCGCGCGGTCGAGTCGATGCGCCGGCTCGTGCTCGTCAATCTCGTCATCGGTTTCGTGACGATCGGCGTCGCAGTTTATTCGCGCGGTTTTTGAAGCGGCCGTTAGCGCCGCGGTTCGGTCAGTGGTTAGCGGTTATCGATGGCCGGCAACCAACGTCGCGCCATAGCCGAGTGCCACTACCGCATAGACCAGATAGACGGGCAGCTTTAACCGAGCCAGGCAAACGAACGAGAAGACGCCCGCGGCAACATACGATAGCTGCAGCGGGACATGTTGCGCGACATGTATGACGGCCACGATCAGAAACGATGTGGTGGCGGCGCGCAATACACGCATACCGTGTTCGAACCTCGCGTGCGCTTCGAACCGATGCAAATGGCGCCGGGCGAAGACGATCGCAAGCCCTGACGGAACGAAGAATGCGAGCGTCGCGGCAACCGCGCCGGCAAAGCCGTCGGTCAGATAGCCGAGAAACGGAATGACGTTGAGCAGCGGGCCGGGCGAGATCGGCGAGAGCGCGAACGCGAGCGTGAAGTCGCGCAGCGCCACGCCGAACGGCGGAATGACGAAGAGGGTCTTCAATACCGGTAGCGCCGAAAAGCCGCCGCCGAACAGCGTCATCGCGGCGCCGGCAAGGCGCGGCCAGATCAGCGCGAATTGATAGCGAGGCGGCAGCGGCAGCGCGAAGAGCGCCACCAGCGAAGCCAGCGCGAACACCATCAGCTTGTCTTGTCGGTTGAACGACAGCTCGAGCCGCCCGCCGCGCGCGGGGCTCGCGATCCAACCCGCGAGAAACGCGCCGCCGAGCAGCAAAACGAATGCGCTCGCGCTATGGGTGAGCAGCAATACCACGCACGCGATGGCGGCAGCGCTCCAGTCGAGTGGCGAGCGCATCAGTGCTCGCATCTGTCGATACCACGTCAGCGCAATCAACGCACTCAGCACGACGGCGAAATGATCGATCAGTGCAGGCGAGGCGAACGAGCGGACAAACGGCGTATCGTAAAAGACCGCACATGCGCTCATCGTCAAAAAGAACGGCAGCACGGAGGCCGTGCCCGCCACCCATGCACCGGGGCCGCCGCGCAGCGCATGGCCGACTTGCACGGCCACGTTGCACCCGACGGCGCCGGGGACCATCCATGCCAGTGCGACAAAATCGGAAAACTGCAGTCGAGTGAAGCGCTGCTCCTGATCGACATAACGCAGTTCGAGCTGGGCCATCAGCGCCAAGCCTCCCCAAGAAAGCGCGGACAGCAAGAAGACGACGCGAAAAAGCCGCGACAACGGCTCGCGCGTGGTGGGTGGCCGGTTTGTGTGGGCTGTCGTCGTTTCGTCTGGCAGCGCGGTAGCGGACGGCGCGTGTGGCATGGGTCTGGTTTGCGTCGTGGCGGGGGTGTCGATATCGGCATCGGTATCGATATCGGCGTCGGTCATGGGGCGGGGGCCTTGGATCACGACGCACAGTCTCGGGCAGCAGCCGAACGGAAGACGGGGGGCGCTCAGGCGGATTGCCCGCTCGCTCTCGCGCTCGTGTGACTGCGTCCGGCATCGATTGATGCTTCGCGCATCCCGCACACGCCGAAGCGTTCGAGCAAGGCCGGTATGCCTTCCGCCGGCACCGGACGGGAAAAGAGGAAGCCTTGCGCCTGAATGTTGCCGAGCGCTGAAAGCCAGGCGATCTGTTCTTCGGTTTCCGTCCCCTCGACGACGACCGTGAGCCCAAGCGAGCGCGCGAGATTGACGATTGCCGAGACCATTACGCACACACTGCGATCGCCAGGGATCGCTTGTACGAATGAGCGATCGACCTTGAGCGTATCGACGGAGAACCGGTTCAGATACGACAGCGACGAATAGCCGGTGCCGAAATCGTCGAGCGCGATGCTGACGCCGAGACGCTTTTTGAGCGCGGCGATTTTTTCCGAGACGAGGTCCGGGTACTCCATCATCGCGGTTTCGGTGATCTCGAGCTCGAGCCGGTGCGCGGCGATACCGGTTTCTTCGATGGCGCCCGCGATCATCTCGTAGAGGTCGCCGCGCCAGAACTGCACGGCCGAGATGTTGACGGCCAGCGAAAGCGTGTCGAAGCCCTGTTGCTGCCAGATCGCGAGTTGCTTGCAAGCCTCGCTGATAACGAAGTCGCCGATCGGCACGATCAGGCCAGTAGACTCGGCCACGGGAATGAATTCGCTCGCGGAAATCACGCCTTGCTGCGGATGGTTCCAGCGTACGAGCGCTTCGAACCCGGTAATACAGCGGCGAGAGAGATCGATCTTCGGCTGATAAACGAGAAAGAGTTGACGTTCGGTGAGCGCGACGCGCAGTTGCTGCTCCCACTGCATCAGATGATCGGCGCGATGCGATAGATGCGGCGCATAGAATTGATAGCAGTTCTTGCCTGCGTCTTTCGCGCTGTACATGGCGAGATCGGCTTTCTTGAGCAGGTCGATTTCGCTTTCGCTCGCAACCGAATAAAGCGCGATGCCGATGCTCGCATGTAATACGAACGAGGTACCCCGCACGTCGAACGGTTGTTCGAACATTTGCCGCATGGTTTCGGCAAGCTGCGTCGCCTGGCGCTCGACGTCGCCACCTTTGAGAATCACGACGAACTCGTCGCCGCCAATGCGCGAGAGCACACCCGCACCGCCGACGGTGTCGGCCAGGCGCGAGGCGGTCATTTGCAGCACGATGTCGCCGGCGTTATGGCCGAGCGTGTCGTTGACCGTTTTGAAATTGTCGAGATCGACGAAGAGAATCGCGAGACGGCCGACATTGGTCAGATCGCCGACGTCCTGCCGCAGGCTCTGGAGCGTAGCGTAACGATTGCGCAAACCGGTTAGCAGGTCGTATTCGACGAGATGCGTCATTTCGCGTTCGCGGCCGAGCAGTTTGCCGATAAGCCCCGTTGCTACGGCGAAAAAACCGAGCATCGCGAGCGAGATGAAGCCGGCCATCAGCAGATAAACGTTGCGGGTATGGTTGTAGTCGGCGAACTCCTCGGCTTCGGACAGCCCGACGAGCACGCCCATCGGATAACCGTCGATGTGTCGGTAAGAGACGATGCGCTTGACGTGATCGATCGAATCGATCTGTGTACCGGAGACATGTTCGGCGATCGGATAGACGCCGCTTGCCGAGAATGCGCCGGGCGAACTATTCGTGGAGCCGGTGCGCCGCGCCAGCACGGCGCCGCTATCAGCGACGACCGCGATCACGCCATCTTTGCCGATTGCTGCGTTGTTGTAAAAATCGCTCGTGAAGTAGCCGGGGTTTTCGGAAACGACGACCACGCCCGCGAACGAGCCGTCGGCGTGATTCAGGCGCCGCGTCATTTGCAGTGTCCACTGATGCGATACGCGGCCGAGCACCGGTGTGCTGATGTAAAGCTGATCGTCGTTTTCGTGCTCGTGGACCTTGAAGTGTTCGCGATCCGATAAATCGACCGGAGTCGGCTTGGCTTCCGCGGTGGAGGCAACGAGCAAACCGTGCTCGTTGATGATCGCCACTTGCACGAGCGTGTCGCTTTGGACAACGCCTTTTTCCACCGTGTTTCGCAAGTCGAAACGTTCGGGGTTCTTTTCGAACTCGAATTTGACGAAGCGCGTGATTTGATCGACTTGATGAATCGCCTTGATCGTATGTTGTTCGAGCGCGGCCGACAGTATCGCGGCCGAAGCGGCCGCTTCGCGGTTGGTCGAATCGCGCTCCATCGACAGACGGGCCGAGATCACCGTCCACAGCAAAACGAGCACGAGCAACCCCAACGCCGGAATGGCGATGAGCGCTCGCCGCCGCGAGCCGGCGGCATCGCGTCGCGGTCTCGCATCGCGAGTTTGAGAGGGCCTGAAAAAGCTCATCGCTGGCTGGTGGTTTTCGAGAGACGGCTCACAGGTTCCGGCGAATACGGCAGGTGCTTGGTTGGCTGCATGGCGAGCGTGGTGCCCAGGGCCTGGCCGGGCGCTATTGATACAAAAAAGGGAAATTCGGCCTGTTCACCCTCGTGGGCAGCCCTCAGGTGGATATTACTGAATGGATAAGAATTAAGATAGCGTCCGCTTACCGGGTAAACGTTTGACCCGCCGGGCATGATTTCGGCAGGGCGACGCTTTTTACGGTTGTGACGGGAAGTGACAGACGGAGTGCGACGAGACAGACACGTACGATGGAGGCCCGCCGAACGCCGAACGCCCGGCAAGCCTCCGACGGCCCCGGCAACGAAGCGCTGCCAGGGCGCGCGGTGGGTTTACGGCAGTGCGATAGTGCCGTCAACGACAGTTATGGATGCGCCGCCGATCCAGATTTTGCCGCGGGCGTCGTCATACTCGACGAACACGCGCCCGTCGCGTCCGATTGCCGTGCCCTGGCGCACTGTATACCGTGAGCCCGGGCGGCAGGCTCGCGAGTCGAACAGGCTCGCAAGCCCGGCGTTGGCGCTGCCGGTGACCGGATCCTCGTAGACGGCGAGGTCCCCCTCGACGCAGATGCATCGCACTTCATAGGTGGCAGGGCCGCCATCCGGATGCGGTGCGTAAAGCGCGACGCCGTTCATTCCGGCGCGTTGCACGATGCGGGATAGCGCAGCGGCATCAGGCTTCACCGCGACGCAAGCCTCCGGCGACGCCAACCCGACGGCGAGCCACTTCACGCCGTTGTCGACTTTGCTCGGCGCAATGCGAGTGGTA
This sequence comes from Trinickia sp. LjRoot230, assembly GCF_964253315.1. Classification (NCBI taxonomy): domain Bacteria; kingdom Pseudomonadati; phylum Pseudomonadota; class Betaproteobacteria; order Burkholderiales; family Burkholderiaceae; genus Trinickia; species Trinickia sp. LjRoot230. Next base: position 3,262,223 of record NZ_CAXUQX020000001.1, on the reverse strand, counting down.
TCGATCTCATCGGTGGCTAACGCTGCATTTAGCGCCTGATACTCGCTTGGCGGCAGCGGTTCGATCCGCGCGCGCGGGGCGGCAAACGCGCGCACACCCGAGTCGCGCGGTTCGCGTGGTTCGATTTCGACGAGGCCAACTCCGCATTGCTGAACGAGCCGGTCAGCATGGCGGGGCTGATACCCGCTTTCCACGAGCGCATGCGCCGTGCCGAGCGTGGGATGTCCCGCGAAGGGCAACTCGTATGCCGGCGTGAAAATGCGTACGAGATAGTCCGCCGCCGGGTCGGTCGGCGTGCAGATGAAGGTGGTCTCGGACAGGTTCGTCCAGCGCGCGACGCGTTGCATCTCATCGGTGCTGAGCGTGTCGGCATCGAAGATCACAGCAAGCGCGTTGCCGCGATACGGCTTAGCGGAAAAAACATCGACCTGTTTGAACCGAACGCGGCGAACGCTCATGGCCGGCCTCCTTACGCGAGTTCCGCGATGAGTTCGATTTCGACGCAAGCACCCGTCGGAATCTGCGCGACGCCGAATGCCGAGCGTGCGTGCTTGCCGGCATCGCCGAGCACTTCCACGAGGAACTCAGATGCGCCGTTCGTCACGATGTGCTGCTCGGTATAGTCGAGCGTCGAGTTGACGAGGCTCATCACTTTCACGATACGGGCCACGCGATTGAGGTCGCCCGTATGCGCGTGCAGCGTCGCAAGGAGATCGATGGCGATGGCCCGTGCAGCGGTTTTGCCTTCGTCGGTCGTCATGTCGGCCCCGAGCTTGCCGACCCACGGCTTGCCGTCCTTTTTCGCGATATGCCCGGACACGTAGACCGTGTTGCCGGTTTGCGCGCACATCACATAGGCGGCAGCCGGCGCAGCGGCCGTCGGCAGTTCGATGCCGAGTGCTTTGAGCTTGTCGTAGACGTTCTGTTGTGCCATGAGATGTCCTAGATGTCGATGAGTGAAGAAGCGGTCGAAAGTGAAATGGCGAGCACTCAAATGCGCTCGCGAATCAGCGCGGCGAGGCGCGCCACGCCCTCGTCGATGCGCGCGGGCGGCACCGTCACGAAAGAAAGCCGCAGCAAATGTTTTTGCGGCTCACTCGCGAAGAACGGAGCGCCCGGCACGAACGCGACGTTTTGCGCGATGGCGGCTTCGAGCAATTGCATCGAATCGATGTGGGCCGGTAACGTCACCCAGATGAACATGCCGCCTTCCGGGCGGTTCCAGCTCACCCCTGTGGGCATATGGCGCGCGAGCGCGGCAAGCATGGCTTCGCATTGATCGCGATAAAGCGCTCGCACCGCCGGAATCTGTTCGTCGATAAAACCGTCTTTAATGACTTCGTAGACGATGCGCTGCGTGAGTGTCGGCGTATGGAGATCGGTGGCCTGCTTGGCTTGCACGAGTTTGAAGTGCAGCTCTTCGGGCGCCACGATGTAGCCGAGACGCAGTCCCGGCGCCAGGATCTTCGAGAAGGTGCCGCAGTAGACGACGTGATCGGGCGCCATCGACAACAGCGTCGGCAGCGGCGAGCCGGCGTAGTCGAGCGCACCGTACGGGTCGTCCTCGATCACCGGAAACGCGCTCGTGCGCGCGAACTCAGCCAGTGCGACGCGCCGCTCGAGCGGCAGCCGGCGGCCGGTCGGATTCTGAAAGTTCGGTTGTGCGTAAATCAGGCGCGCACCGTCGGTCAGCGCAGCGGTGAGCGCTTCTGGCACGAGGCCTTCGTCGTCGGTCGGCACTTGCCTGAACTGCGGCTCGTAGAGCGAGAACGCTTGCAATGCGCCGAGGTAGGTCGGCGTTTCGACGAGCACCGGGCTTGCCGGATCGATCAGCACTTTACCGAGCAAATCGAGCGCTTGCTGCGAGCCCGTCGTAATCAGCACCTGCGACGCGCGGATGGTGGCGCCGTTGGTCGACAGGCGCGCTGCGACCCATTCGCGCAACGGCAGGTAGCCTTCGGTCGCGCTGTACTGAAGCGCGGCAGCCGGAGCATCGCGCAGTACGCGGTCCGTCGCGGCGCGAATGCGCTCGGCCGGGAACGTTGCTGGCGCAGGCAGCCCACCAGCAAACGAAATGACCTCGGGCCGTTCGGTGACTTTCAGGATTTCGCGAATGGCCGAACTTGTCAGCTTGCGCGCTCGCTCCGAAAGTTGCCAGACCCGATGCGGCATCTCGCTGTGATCCATGAATGTCTCCTTGTTTGGGCGAAAAAAGGGTGAAACGAAGCGCGCTGAGGCTGAGAAACTTGTGAGCGCACTCAGCCGAACGAAGCCGAAAAGCACGAAGCTGCGATTATCGCTCCAGTTGCAGTGCAGCGGTGGCCGGCGGCGCTGTGCGCACCGCAGCCTTACGGCCGATCAGCACGGTTGCGATGACGGCCGCCGCGAAAAGCCATGTCGACGGACGGACCGATTCGCCGAAGAAAAGCGCGGCGAACGCGATCGTAAAAAAAATCTGCAGCAGTTGCACTTGCCCGACGCGAGCCGTGCCGCCCATCGCGAGCCCTGCATACCAGGCGAAAAAACCGATGAACTGCGAAAACAGCGCGACATAGCCGAAGGCGAGCCAGGTCTTGAGCGCAACGGGGCCGGGATGCGCCACGTGTTGCTGCCAACCGAGCCAGCCGACGGGTACGACCAGCAGCGGCGCCGCGACGACGAGCGCCCAACAGATCACCTGCCAGCCGCCCATTTGCCGCGCAAGGCGCGCACCCTCCGCGTAGCCGAGCGCGCCGATGGCCACGGCGACGAGCATCAGCGCATCGCCCGCTTTTAGCGCGCCGCCGCCTGCGTTGAGTGCGAACGCCACGACGAGCCCGCTGCCCAGCGCCGCGCTGGCCCAGAAGGCCGACGAAGGGCGCTCGTGCGAGAGCCATGCCGCATAAAGCGCGACGAAAAGCGGCTGCAGCCCGCCGACGAGCGCGCCGTGCGAGGCCGGCACACTCTTCATGGCCCAAGCAGAGAAGACTGGGAACGCCACGATCACGCCGAGCGCGACGACGAAAAGCCCTTTCAGTTGGGCGCGATTGGGCAGCGGCTCGCGCCGCCAGGCGAGCAGCAAGCCGGCCGGCACCGCGGCGGCGAGGGCACGGCCGAGACCGTTGAGCAAAGGATGAAACTCCTGCACGACGATGCGCGTCATCGGCAGGGTCAGGCTGAAGATCACCACGCCGACGAGGCCCAGCAGCATGCCCTTCGATTCGCGACTGTTCATGAGCGGCGCATTCCTTTTTCGATATCGATGAGAGGCGACGGCATCCGGGGAGGGGGGCGCTGCCTACCGAAGCACGCGCACGCCTGCGGGCGTTTCGATTTCCGCCACGAGCGCCGGGGGCTGGTTTGGGGCGTCTTCGATGTCGATCAAATGGGCGGCGCCGAGCCACGCGAGTTGTTCGCGAACGAGATTGGCGCGGGGATGAAAGCCCTTGAGCGAACGCAGTGCGAGCCCCGAATTGGGCAACCGCTGCGCCGGCGTCAGCGGCGTATCCCACTGAATCAGCGTCGGCGCAATGCCGTCGCCGGCACCTTGCCAACTCGGAAACGCACCGTCGACAGGCACCGTGAGCCGCCAGGTGAGTTCGCCGCGCGACATCGCGATGACGGGCGCGATGCGCGACGGATATTGCGCCTGCCAGCGCCCAAGATCCTTCGGACGGCCGACGCGCGCGGCCCAGTGCGCCAGGAACGGGCCGCGTTCGAGCCGAGCCTGCATCGCCGGGGTGTCGAGCTCGAACCAGCGCGAAGCCAAGGCCTGCGCTTCTCGATCGATTGCGATCACTTCGAGATAGACGCCGCCTGCGAGGCCGAGCAACCGGTTATGGGTGCCCATGCGCGCGTGCGCGCCGCCCGTTACGGGCTCCACGCCGAGCGTCTCGGCAACGAATTGCGCCCCTTCGTCGAGCGAGCGGGCGGCAATGATCAAGTGGTCGAGCGCGAGAGCGGCAGCGGAAGACGGCTTCATGCGGAAATCACATGCGAAAGATGTAAAAGGCGGGTGTAACAGCCAGACATGAAAGTAAAAGCGAAAGCGAAATGCAAGATCGACGGACAGTCGAGATCAGCATCCACTCTAATCGGCGAGACCGGCACAGTAACGGTACAATTGCTGCGATACTTTTCGGTACAGTTCGGGGTTGCCCTCATGTCCGTTCCGCTCGACCTCATTCCGGCGCCGCACGGCGCATCGCCGCTCACGCTTGTCGAACAACTCGTCCAATGGGCGCGCCGCCGTATCGAAGAACGCGTCTTTCGGCCCGGCATGCGGATGCCGTCGATCCGCAAGCTCGCGCAGGACAAGGGCGTGTCCCGTTTTACCGTCGTCGAGGCCTACGAGCGGCTCGTGGCCCAGGGCTATCTGGAGTCGCGGCGCGGCTCCGGCTTTTACGTGCGCGAGCGCTCGGTGGGCGCGCACGACGGCCCGCGCCGGCCTGAGCCGCGCGAGCCCACCGCGCGCAGCGCTATCGACGTCGCCTGGCTCTTGCGCAACACGCTGCAAACGAGCACGCCGGAGAAGGGTCCGGGTCTCGGCTATTTGCCGTCGCGCTGGCTCGACGGCGAGCTCGTGGCCGGCGCGCTGCGTACGCTCGGTCGGCAAAGCGCCGCGCAGTGGCTCGGCAATGGCACGGCGCAGGGGTTCTTGCCGCTGCGCCAGCAATTGCAGACGCGTCTCGAAGAGTTGGAGATCGGTGCGGGGCCCGAGCAGATCGTGCTCGTGTCCGGCATCACGCAGGCCATCGACCTGATCGCGCGGCTTTATGTGCAGCCGGGCGATGCGGTGATCGTCGGCGACCCGTCCTGGTTCCAGATGTTCGGTCGTTTCGCATCGCAAGGCGCGCGGCTTATCGGCATGCCGTATACCGCGGGCGGCCCCGATATCGACGCACTGGAGACACTCGTTGCGAGCTGGCGACCCAAGATGCTCGTGATCAATTCGGTGCTGCACAACCCTACCGGCACGTCGTTGTCGCCGGCGCAGGCGTTTCGGATTTTGCGGCTGGCCGAAGCGTACGACTTCATCGTCGTGGAGGACGACATTTATGGCGACCTCTGCCCGCCGAGCTACCCCGCCACGCGCCTGGCAAGCCTCGATCAGCTTAGACGCGTGATTTACCTCGGGAGTTTTTCGAAGACGCTGACGGCAAACTTGCGCGTGGGTTTCGCCGCTTGCTCGCCCGACGTCGCACAGGCGTTCGCAGACCAGAAGCTGCTGGTCGGCATGACGACGCCCGAGCTGAACGAGCGGCTGCTCTACAAGGTGCTGACCGAGGGGCAGTATCGGCGCCATGTCGAGCGCTTGCGCGGGCGTCTCGATGGCGTGCGCGACAAGTGCGCGCGCATGCTCGAAGCGGTGGGCCTCTCGCTTTTCACGGCGCCGGCCGCCGGCATGTTTTTGTGGGCCGATACCGGGGTCGATGCCGACGGGCTCGCCGCTGCGGGGCAGGAAGCGGGTTTTCTGCTGGCGCCGGGCAGTCTTTTTTCGCCGCACCAATCGCCGACGACCTGGATGCGCTTTAACGTCGCCAACTGCGGCGACCCCGCGTTGCCGGCATTTCTCGCCGGCTATGTCGACAGCAAGCGAGCCGCGCGGCCCTTGAAAACGGCTCAGCCCATCCCCATGTGAGCGCTCGTTCGCAGCGGTGGGTGCCGCGGGTCTTCGCGCCATCGCATCATCGCGTAATCGCGTAATTGTTACTCACGAAAAATAGGAATCGGAACATGGCACAAGAAACCATGAGCTTTCAGGCGGAAGTGAAACAGCTTTTGCAACTGATGATTCATTCGCTCTATAGCCACAAGGAAATTTTCCTGCGCGAACTGATTTCGAATGCGTCGGATGCGGCCGACAAGCTGCGCTTCGAGGCGATTGCCGACAGCACGCTGTTCGAAGACGACCCGAACTTGCGCATCCGTGTGTCGTTCGACAAGGCGGCGCGCACGATCAGCATCGACGACAACGGCATCGGCATGAGCCGCGACGAAGCCATTTCGCATCTGGGCACGATTGCACGTTCGGGCACGAAGGAGTTCTTCTCGAAGCTGTCGGGCGATCAGCAAAAGGATGCGGCGCTGATCGGGCAGTTCGGCGTGGGTTTCTACTCGGGTTTCATCGTGGCGGACAAGATCACCGTCGAGACGCGCCGTGCGGGTTTGCCGGCGTCCGAAGGCGTGCGTTGGGAGAGTGCGGGCGAGGGCGAATTTGCCGTCGAGACGATCGAGCGACCTGCGCGCGGCACGACGATCACGCTGCATCTGCGCGAGGGCGAAGACGAGCTCCTTTCCGGTTATCAGTTGCGCTCGATCATTCGCAAATACTCCGACCATGTCGCGCTGCCGATTCTGATGAAGAAAGAGGAGTGGGATGCGGAAAAGGGCGAGACCGTCGAGAAAGACGAGGACGAGACCGTCAATCAGGCGAGCGCGCTGTGGACGCGGCCAAAAAGCGAGATCAGCGACGATCAGTACAAGCTCTTTTATCAGCATCTCTCGCACGATCATCAGGACGCGCTTGCCTGGACGCATAACCGCGTTGAAGGGCGCAGCGAGTACACGCAGCTGCTTTACGTGCCGGCTCACGCGCCGTTCGATCTTTTCAACCGCGAGCGGCACGGCGGTTTGAAGCTCTATGTGAAGCGCGTGTTCATCATGGACGACGCCGAGCAACTGCTGCCGTCGTATCTGCGCTTCATCAGGGGCGTGGTGGATTCGAGCGATCTGCCGCTGAACGTTTCGCGCGAAATTCTGCAGGAAAGCCGCGATGTGCGTGCTATTCGCGAGGGCGTGACGAAGCGCTCGCTGGCGATGCTCGAAGAGCTTGCCAATGACGAAACCGATGAAGGCAAGGCGAAGTACACGGCGTTCTGGCAGGAGTTTGGCCAAGTGCTGAAAGAGGGGTTGGGTGAGGACTTCGGCAACCGCGAGCGCATCGCGAAGTTGCTGCGTTTTTCGTCGACACATACCGACTCGCCCGAGCAGACGGTTTCCCTTGCCGATTACGTCGCGCGCATGAAGCCGGATCAGACGAAGATCTACTACGTCAGCGCCGACACCTGGCAGGCTGCGAAGAACAGCCCGCACCTCGAAGTGTTCCGCAAGAAGGGAGTCGAGGTGCTGTTGCTGTCGGATCGGGTCGACGAATGGGCGCTAGCCTACTTCACCGAATTCGAAGGCAAGCCGCTGGCCAGCGTGGCGCGTGGCGACCTCGATCTCGATACGTTCAACGATGAAGAGAAGAAGGCGCACGAAGCGATGGGCGAGACGATGAAGCCGCTCGTCGAGAAAATGAAAGAGGTGCTCAGCGAGAAGGCGAAGGACGTTCGTCTTACGTTCCGGCTGACCGATTCACCTTCGTGCCTCGTGGCGGACGAAGGGGAGATGAGCGGTTACTTGCAGCGCATGCTGAAAGCAGCGGGGCAAAAGACCCCGGAGTTTCGGCCGATTCTCGAGGTGAATCCTGAGCACGCGTTGGTGAAGGGCCTTTCGCCCGAGCATGCGGAATTCGCCGATTGGTGCCATTTGCTGTTCGATCAGGCGTTGCTTGCCGAGGGCGGCGCGCTCGAAGATCCCGCGAGCTTCGTGAAGCGTACCAACGCGCTGCTATTGGCGCGGTGACGCAACGGATGCGTGACGACGGGTCGCCGCGCTGGCTCGCTGCCGGTTCCATCTGGCGCACGAGCCCGCATCCATCTTTCACCGCCGATCAGAAGGACTGGCTCACGCGGGGCGGATCGCTGACGGCGCATTTGAGCCGCCTCGGCGCGGTTGCCGTGCGTGTGACGCGCGAGGCTGTCACGCTCGCTTGGTCCGACGAGCACGCGGCGCTTGGCATTGCGCCGCGTGCTCCCGTGTGGGTGCGCGAGGTCGTGCTCGAAGTGAATGGCGTGCCGTTCGTCGTGGCGCACAGCATCGCACCGCTCGCCGAGAGCCGGGGTATCTGGCAATCGATGCGACGTCTTCGCACGCGTCCGCTGGCCGAACTGCTTTATCACGACCGCGACGTCTCGCGCTCGATGCTTGTCAGCGCACGGCTGACGGCCCGTCATCCGTTGTTTGCGCTTGCTTGTAAAGACGTTCGTGGTGAGCCGACGCATGCATTTGCTGCGCGTCGTTCTGTTTTCGTGCGGCACGGCGCGCCGCTGATGGTGACCGAGTGCATGCTGCCTGCGCTTTGGGAGCGGCTCGCTCGTGCTGCGTGCGCGGATCATGCCGACGGCGGCGAGCTTGTGTTATCGAAACAGATGACATGCGATCGCAAAAGGCAATAGACGCCATTCGCGGGGTCGTCGCAGAGGTGTAGTTGATGACGTATAAACGTTGCTTCCCGCCGATCGTAGATGCGAACACGCGGGTATTGATTCTCGGCAGCTTGCCGGGTGAGGTATCGATCGCGCAAGCGCAATACTATGCCCACCCTCGAAATTTGTTTTGGAAGTTAGTGGGCGACACGATCGGTGCGCCTCTCGTCGAACTTGCCTATACCGAGAGGCTGCGTGTGCTGTTGGATCACAGGATAGGTTTATGGGACGTGGTTGCCGAGGCGCGTCGGATCGGTAGTCTCGATAGCTGCATCCGCGACCATGCCAGCAACGATCTGATCGGTCTCATTGATACGTTACCTAATCTGGCGGTCGTCGCATTCAACGGCGCCAAGGCCGAGACGATCGGGATGAAGGCACTGGGTGAGCGTGCGCAGCAATACCGGCTTTTGCGAATGCCATCCAGCAGTCCGGCCCATGCCGCAATCCAGTATCCACAAAAGCTTGCGATATGGCAGCAGTTGGCATCCGTCTGAGGCTGGCCGTCAGCAAGCGATTGCTCAGTTTGGTCGAGGTGGAAGGTGTCTGGCGCCTTCCCTCATGACGATTGCAGCAATGAATTGCCAGCGGCAGCAGTCACTGCTTCCGCTTCAAGAAGTTCGAATACGCGGCAATGGCGAGCCCCCCGAGCGCATCGGCAACTGCCAGTACTGGCAGTGGGTTCGCGGCTCGCTGTGTTTTTACGCGCGCCTGTCCTGCTGGGTTCCCCGACGCACCACAACCAACGCAATGCCTCCGAGGATTGCTGCCGAGGCCAACACGATTCGGAGGGTCACGCTCTCTCCAAGAAAGACGACTGCGCCGAGCGTTGCGATGACCGGCACACTCAACTGCACCGTGGCCGCATTGCCGGCTTTCAGACCGGGCAACGCTGCGTACCAGATGGCGTAGCCGATGCCGGAGGCCACCGCGCCCGAACCCGCCGCATACCAGAAACCGGCGCAATCAATCGAAGCGTGAGCGGACATCGCGGCGCTGAGTGCGGCGGTAAGTGGGATTGCGCGCAGGAAGTTGCCGGCCGTCACCGCGGTGGGGTTTCCCGCGCCCTTGCCGCGCAACGAATAGATGCCCCAAGCCACGCCGGCGCCGAGCATAAGGACAGCGCCTCCGGGAGGTGGCGCAAAGAGACCGGGAAGCAGCAGCCCGGCAAGACCTGCCAACGCGCATGTCAATCCGATCCATTGCCGCCTATCGAAGCGTTCGCCTTTTCGGATGCCGTAGCCGATCATCGTCGTCTGGACAGCGCCGAACAGAAGCAGGGCCCCGGTGGACGCCGGCAGGCTCCGGTATGCAAACGAGAATGCGGCCGCATAGGCGAACAGCGCCAACGCCGACAGCCAATTTCCGGCGCCGCCCAGCCTGCCGCCTCGGAGCAGCACTATCATCGAGAGCGCGAGGGCGCCTGACGCGATACGGATCGACGTAAAACTCGCTGCATCGGCGCCGGTGCCCTTGAGGGCCAGCCGGCATAGCAACGAATTCGCTGCAAACGCGACCATTGCAAGCAGCGTCAGCACAGTGACACGCACGGGCGACACAGAAATCCCCCAAAAACCCTGAATCTTCCGCCAGTATCCGGCCATTGCGCTGCCAGTACGAGCGACGATGGTGGCGGAGCGATCCACGGCGGCGGTTGGAGCGACTGATTGTGTTTAGAAAGGCGGCACTGAGCGCGAGCTGATCGATCAGCGGTCATTGATGGGCGTCAATGACCGGTCGTCTCTGGCCCGAACGCGGTCTTTTGCAATCGGCCCATGTCCTACTGCGGAAGTGCCGCTCGAGCGTCGGCGGGCGCACATCTGCTTATGGCAGGAGTGCAGGTACGCGCGCACCGCGTCGAGATCGTGCGCCGCGCGTAGCCATGCGATCGACCCGGCGCTCTACCCGGTTGACGTGATCGACGTGTCGCGCGTCTGGAACGGACGTTCACCCGGCGTATCCAGAACGAGGCGACCGAATTCCTGCACGGCCAGCGTCTTTTCGCCGTTACCCCAGAGCAGTCTGAATTCCGCCTCGGGCAAGGGCGGCAAGCCGTATCGTCCGTCGATGACCGCGATGCCGGGCTCCAGATCGTCGTAGGTGAAGGGCGCGATCGCGAGCCCGGTCATGACAGCCGCGCGAATCCCCGACTGGCTCGACGATGTAAAGGCGACATGCCAGTCGACCGGCAAGCCCTCGAGCGCATTGATGGCCACGCGCCGGTTGACGCACGGTGCCGGAAAAAACGCCAACGGCAACGATGCGCCCTCGCGCATGTCGAATGACTCCGCGGCGGCCCAGACAAACCGGGTCCGCCGCAACACGACGCCTTTCTCGCTGTGATCCGTTTCGGGACGCGCGCAGAGCACCACGGCCAGATCCAGCTCGTGCGCGTCGACCATCCTCTGCGAATCGAGGCTCATCCCGACGCTCACGTCGAGCCGCACGTTCGGATACGCACGCGAAAATTGCGTGAGCAGCACGGGGAGCCGCTCGCCCATGAAAATATCCGGCGCACCGAAGCGCACGCTTCCCGTCACAGGCGAGGAGTGAAAGCGCCGGGTTACCGCCTCCATCGCCTCCAGAATCTGCAACGCGTAGCGCAGGAAATCCTCGCCGTCTTCGGTCAAGGTCAGACTGCGCGTGGTGCGGTATAGAAGCGGCCGCCCGATTTCTTCTTCGAGCCGCCGGATCTGGTGGCTGATCGCGGATTGCGTCAGGTGTAGCCGCCGCGCCGCTTTCGTGAAGCCACCGGCTTCCGTGACGGCAACAAAAGCGTGCAAAAGTGCAGGATCGAGGTTCATGGTCTAAATGATGAAGCAACTTAATGAATGATAGTAAATTAAATCATTTCCATCATTAAGCTGCGCCCCGGAGAATAAAACACATGACCTTCTCCGATAGCTGCGATGGACACCTTGCCCCGAGCTTCACATCAATTCGCGCTCACGCTGTTGCTGAGCGCCGTGATTGCCGCGACGTATGGATTTGGCGTCTATCTGTTTCCCGTCCTTCTGCCTGAGATGAAGCACAGTCTTGGCTTTGACTACGCGCAGGCCGGTTTCATCACGGCCGCACGGCAGCTTGCCAACGTCGCGATGGCGCTTCTCTCGGGATTCGCGGCCACCCGCTTCGGGCCGGCCAGAGTCGTGCTTGTCGCGACTGCGCTTTCGGCCATCGGCCTCGGGTTCCTGGCATTCGCCGATGAGGCCTGGGTGATGGGCAGCGTGCTGATCGCGCTCAACGCCTGCGCGGCGACGACCTGGGTACCGATGATGTTGCTGATCACCCCGCTGATCGATGAGCGACATCAGGCAAAAGCGATTGGCGTCATTTCGAGCGGAACCAACTATGGTGTCCTGCTGAACGGATTGATGGTGCCGGCATTGCTGGCTTCCTGGGGCTGGCGCTCCATCTGGCTCGTCAGTGCAGCGCTGACAGCGGTGTTAAGCGCCACGCTAATCACCGTGTTCGCACGACTTGATCGCTTGCAGACACGTACTACCCTTCCCGGTCGTACTGCGCGGCCACGCGCCGGCTCAACGGCTCGCCAGATATTCGCGCGACGTTATCTGCTGGCGTATGCGATTGCAGTGCTGTGCGGTTTTGCCGGCGTACCGTATATCACCTACTTCTCGGCCTATTCGCATGACGACCTGCATCTGGGTCTCGACGTCACGGCACACGCGTGGGCGCTCGTGGGTCTGGTCGGTGCCGTAAGCGGCCTGGCGCTCGGCATGATTGGCGACATGCGCAGTGTTCGCGACCAAGCAGGCCCCGCGCAGCGCGACGGGATGCGCACCGCTCTCGTCAGTGCGGGCGTGCTGTTGTTCTGCGCATCTCTTGTCGCGGCGTCGCGCCCTGGCGGTTATGCGCTTGCGGTCGCGGCAATCGCCTTCGGCTTTTCGTTTTTTCCGATCTTCGGCTTGCTGCACGCGTATGTTGGCAAGATCAGCGCGCCGGCGCTCGCCGCCATTGCATGCGGAATTTGTGAAGCTGCGTTCGGCGTAGGTGGCGCGTTGGGAAACGTGCTCGGCGGGTTGTGCAAAACAGTATTCGGCTCGTTCCAACCGGTCTACTGTTTTGCAGCGGCGGCCTCGATCGTGCTCGTCGGATTGACCTTTTTCGTACAGAGTGGAAAGCCTGCTACGACGGTTTGTCGGTGCGGTCTTGCAGACCTGCGCTGACAAAGGGCGTCTTTAGCCGTTGTTCTCGTACCTGGCGCATTCGTTCGGCGTTTTTTGTCAAGCTCAGGTGTCGACCCACTTCAGCCCCTCGACGTATCGCGAAATCAACGGCAGCTTCCGAGATACCAACAGCCAATTGCCGAGCCGCGTCTGACGGTGTGAGCGCAGAGCCCTTGATATGATGCTATCAAGCACGAACGTGACGGCTACGCGATATCGCTTGGAGGCAACTACTCTCTGGTCGCCAGAATGGAGCCCTTCATGGAGGGCCTGACAGGCCGCGAGCGCCACGGCTATTTCCAACCGAGCAAGAACTGGGAGCCCTACTGATACGTCAGCGATTTACGCCCAAGTTCGCGAAGCAGCCTATTTCTATGCCGGCGCGAGCATCGATGCTCAGATCGGGAAGCTGCTCGCCGGCTACGGCTCAGAAGTTGAAATCCGTTTTGCCTGAACACTTAGCCTTCTAGCCGCCCTAACCGAGCAGCCGAGCGTGCCCTCATTCCCGATTCGGCGCTTGTCACGAAGTCATCCAGGTGCAGTTCGCGCGTCTGCCCGGCGAACTCTCGCTGGCGTTCCGTCGGTGAAGTGTGCAGCACCAATGCTTCGGTAACCTGACTGGCCGGCATCGGTCGTCCAAGCAAGAATCCTTGCAGAGCATCGCAGCCAACGCGCGAGAGAAATGCTTGTTGCTCCAGCGTCTCGACGCCTTCGGCCACAACTCGAAGATTAAGCGTCTTGCCGAGGGCCACGATGGCCGACACGATCGCGATGTCCTCCGTGCTGGCCATGAGATCGCGTACAAACCCGCGGTCGATCTTCAACTCGTCCGCGGGCAGACGCTTGAGATAGAGGAGACTCGAATAGCCCGTACCAAAATCGTCGATCGCGATCTGAACACCCATCTCATGGAGTTGCTGAAGGATGATCATGCTGGCTTCCACGTCACCCATGGCCGTCGATTCGGTAACTTCCAAAGTTAGCTGGTGCGGCTCCAGCGCATGGCTCTCGAGCGCCGCACGGACTGTCTGGACCAACGTCGAATGGCGAAACTGCATGACCGACAAGTTGACCGCCACGCTCCAACTTGTGCAACCGGCGTCTCGCCACTGCGCCATTTGCCGGCATGCTTCGTTTAGCACCCATTCCCCGATCGGCACGATCAAGCCGGCCTTCTCCGCCAGCGGGATGAACTGATCCGGCGGAATGAGCCCGGCCGTCGGATGCGCCCAGCGCACGAGGGCTTCCACACCGACCACCGGACCGTGCGGCACCTTGAATTTTGGTTGATAGTGCAGCACCAACTCGTCTTGCTCCAATGCCAGTCGCAGATCCTGAAGGAGCTGTAAGTGCGCGTGCGCGTTCACGTTCATCGAAACGTCGTAGAAGCAGTAGCCGTTTCGCCCCAGGGCCTTCGTACGATACATCGCTGCGTCGGCATTGATCAGCAGCTCATGCGAATGTTCGCCGCTGCCCGGGTAGACGGCAATACCAAGGCTGGCCGACACGCGTAGTTCATGGCCTTCTATCTCAATTTGCTTGTTAAGGGAGGTGAGGATGTGTTCGGCCACGATTGCAGCATCGGCTGCTTCTCCAATATTGACGAGCAAGACGAACTCGTCCCCACCCATGCGAGCAACAGTTTCCTCCGCGCCTACGGATGCGCATATGCGCCGGGCGACGTCGACTAGCAATAGATCACCCACATGGTGGCCAAGTGCATCATTGATTGCCTTGAAGCCGTCCAGGTCCACGAAGATCACGGCGATTTGGCGGTTGTCGCGAACCGCGTTGCGGATTGCCCGCTCCAGGCGCTGCTCCAACAGTGCGCGATTGGGTAGCTTGGTGAGATTATCGTGAAGCGCGAGGTAGGCCAGTTCCTCAGCGCGAGCAAGCGACGCCGCCAACGCAGCGGTGCGTGCCTGTAGCCGCCGGTCGAGTATCGAGAAGGTCAACGCGATTGCCATGATGGCGACCGTGCCGACGATGATCAAATTCGCCAACCATTCCGCATTCACGCCGGTGCGTGCGGCTTCACAGACGCTACCCAGAGGAAATCGCGCGGCCGCCATGCCGGTGTAATGCATGCCAACAATGGCGAAGCCCATGACTACGGCTGCCCCCGTGCGCAGCAGCCTGACGCGGGGCGAATGATGGCGCAGCCGAAAGGCAATCCATAGCGCGGCCCCCGAGGCCAGGACGGCAATGGCGATGGACAGGAGGAACCACGAAGCTGCGTACTGAATCGCGGGGGCCATGAGCATCGCTGCCATGCCCATGTAGTGCATGCCAGCAATACCCATGCCCATCAGCATTGCCCCGCAGACCAGGCGAAACCGAGGCAACGCCGGTTGGCTGATCAGCCACAGGGCAATAGCCGACGAGATGACGGCGATGAGTAATGACAGGAACGTGAGCGTTGGATCGTAGCCCACTTTAATCGGCAAACTAAAGGCCAGCATGCCGATGAAGTGCATCGACCAGATCCCTACTCCCATGGCAAACGCACCTGCAATAAGCCACCCATGCACGCTGCGCCCTTGGCCGGCAGCAACCCTGCCGCCCATGTCCAAGGCTGTATAGGAAGCGAGGATCGCGACCAACAAGGACAGCACGACGAGCCACGCACTATAGGTGCCAACGTACATCGACATCTCCCTGAGGCATTGCCATACCGTCCGTGTTACACAAGTTTGTTTCTACAAGCGTTCGTTCCGAGCGGCGCGCTAAGCGGCGACCTGCTGAACGAAGAGAACGATTACCTCACCTGCGGTGATGAAATACGCGTGGGCCTCGCCCGTGCCGACGTACCGGGGCGGACGAGGGGCCAATGGATTCGGATGGAACGGCGTCGACATAGGCGCCGGTTGGGTTGACGCTCCAACTCTCGTCGAACGATATTGGCATGCTGGCTCGACGGTAGCGGCAGTGCCTGCTCAAACGCAAATTGGTTTCTTGTCTAGAGAATAGCCGGCGGATTCGAGACTCGCAACCCGCAACCCGCAACGAGAAAAGTGAAGATTTGCGTCGGCCCGCAAGCATCAATTGCTTCGGGGCCTCATTTGCAGCGCCAAGCTGTTCGCAAACTACTTCAGAAGACAGCGAAAGAGCGTAATAACCCCAGCCGAAGTCGTCGGCGGAAAACCACACTTCCGAGTCGAGGGACAGGAGTGGTGCCGTAAGCGCTGTATGGGACGGATCCCCATCGCCTTTATCCGATAGAAATCGACATTGATTCTCACTCAGCGAGCATACAAGCGCGAGCCCGAGTCGGCAGGCTCCGCTCTTGCGCCGGGAATTTGATCCGAAGCTGAGACTAAGAGTTATTGCAGCCGATGCACGCCGTCGAAAGCTAGCACCTTTTAGCGTTCTCGAGACCGGTAATTGAGGGATGGGGATGGCTGAGGCAGATCGAACGGAATAAGCATAAGCCGACTGACATGATCCACGCATGAAGATAGGTAACGGGCCCGCCGAGACGGGTCTTAATGCGATCCTTCCGGAAGTGCTACGCTTTGCACGATGAACAAGAAATCGATTCTCGACAGTGTGTTTGGCATCCTCGCGTTCTTCGCCCTCATATTTACGCCGGCGTGGACGTTCAATTATTGGCAGGGCTGGGCGTATCTCGCCACTGTTATTGGAGCATCCCTTCTCTATACGATCTATCTCATCATGTACGCCCCGGCACTCTTGGCTCGGCGCCAGCAGGTGGGTCCGTCGCATGAGAACGAACCGGCCCAGAAAATAATAGTACGGTTTATCATCGTGGCGTTTATCGCACTCGTCGTATTGCCACCGCTTGATTGGCGATATGCATGGTCTCCCGTGCCGTGGTACGTATCAATCATCGGCGATGCGCTCACAGCCTTCTCATTTTATGTGTTTTATCTTGTCTCCAGAGTCAATAGCTATGCGGCCGCCAATGTGCGTGTCGAAGAAGGACAGAAGGTTGTGGACACGGGCGTGTATGCTTGGGTGCGTCATCCAATGTATTTTGGCACGCTATTTCTGATCATCGGTACGCCGCTTGCGCTTGGCTCTTGGCATACGCTCGCGCTGACACCCCTTCTCCTGGTTGTTCTCTATTTCCGGATAAAGAGCGAAGAACAGGTGCTTGTTCGCGATCTCGTCGGTTATACGGAATATCAGAACAAAGTGAAATATCGCTTGATTCCGTTCGTTTGGTAACAGTGACCATGACGACACATAAAAGCACTCGAGAAGCGGCGCTTCCGCGACACGACAAGTATCGGATCTATTGTAAGCGTGCAATAAACCACGTGGCTTGCTCGGGGCGACCGGTTGTGCGTCAGTCTGCGGAGGGGATGAGGCGCCACGGCAACAGCGCCTCATAGTCGTTGCCGGTTTTTGCGAGCGGCAGTACCTTGAACAGCTCGACGAGATAGCTGTACGGTTCGACGCGGTTCGCCTTGCAGGTTTCGCTCAGCGATTCGATCGCAAAGAGTTGCCCGATCAGTCGAATGAATTCGCTGACAGGATGATCGCGACCACGCTGCGCCTTCGGCAGATTCTCTTCGGCTTCGATCATGTAACGACGCGAATGTGCCCAGCAGCCCAAATGCACCAGTTGGTTGCCGCGGGCAATGTCGTTGTATGGTTCATAACCGTCGGTCATCAATGCCGCGTCAGGCTTGATGCCCGCATAGAGCGCTGCAGCCTGTGCCGCGCGAGAGATCGCCCCCGAAACGGTGTAGCAATGCGGCGATTCGATACAGCGGCAGAGCGTCTGCAAACTTGCTCAGTGTGCAGACCTATCATGCAGCCGGGCTTGCGGGCATTGGGTTGATCCAGGCGGGATATTCGGCGCTTGCGCGTTACCTCGAAAGCGGGGCGCTCGTGGAGGTGCTGCCCGACCTGCGTCCTGAGCCCCTCGCCGCGTCGCTCGTCGTGGCGCATCGTCGTAACCTATCACCGCGCGTCCGGGCTTTCATGGACTGGATCGAAGGGGTATTGGAGCCTTATTTCGATTAGCCGGTCGATTCGCCGCGGTTGCGTACGCAACGCACTGTCGGGCAAGTACATCCGTGGGGTCCACCAAGCGGACCGATGCGCCATTCGTTCCAACGAATGTTTCCCGCTGCAGCAGTAGCGGCAATTCAGTGCAGCCGAGAATCACGACTTCAACGCCTTGGGAAATGAATTCATCAATCGCCGCAGCGATATCGGCTTGACACTGCCCGGTTGTGAATCCCGCCTTGATGCCTTCGTTGCCATAAATCGCGTTCATCACTCGCGCTTGCGACGCGCAACTGGGCACGATCTGCTGTAACCCTTGCGACATCAGCGCCTTTTCATAGATGCCGCTTTCGACGGTGCCCGAAGTCGCCAATACGCCGACTGAACGCAATGAAGGATAATTTTCGCGAACGTAACGAACGGTCACGGTCAGCATATTCACAACGGGGATATCGAGGTACGGCTGGATACGTTCGACAAACGCGTGCGCGGTATTACAGGGAATAGCGATGATGTCGGCATCTCCCAACTCGAGCTTTTTGCATGTCGCGTACAGGGAGACCGTCGGGTCGGGCCCATCACCGATCAGGTGCTCGGTGCGGTCCGGAATCTGCGGATTTTGTTCAACCAGCAGTTTGATGTGATCCTGGTCCCGTATTGCCGGCGTGTTGCGCACGATTTTGCGGATGAAATCGACGGTGGCCGCGGGTCCAACGCCGCCGACGATGCCTACCTTGAATAGGCTTTCCGTCGATGCGTACTGCCCTGATACGACGTAT
Source organism: Trinickia sp. LjRoot230 (assembly GCF_964253315.1). Taxonomy (NCBI): domain Bacteria; kingdom Pseudomonadati; phylum Pseudomonadota; class Betaproteobacteria; order Burkholderiales; family Burkholderiaceae; genus Trinickia; species Trinickia sp. LjRoot230. The sequence goes on along the minus strand of NZ_CAXUQX020000001.1, from coordinate 3,243,986 downwards.
TGTGCGTACGCCAGATTCGAATCGACTAGCGGCACCGACAGCGCTCCCAGTCCCTCGGCTACGAGCGCAATTTCGGTCAGCCCCGGGACGATGATGTCGACGCCCTGCGCGATAAGGTCCTCACATGCCGCGCGCAAAAGCTCGACCGGCCGTCCATTCAGGTGTCCGCTCTTCACACCATCGGACCCATACACCGCCTCGGTGACGAGATCGATATTCTGTTGCAGGCGAGGATGAATCACCTCGAATTCAGGCGACGAAAAGTACTTCTCGAACAAACCCTTTCGACGGGTGTAATCAGACGCGAGTACGCCGACTTGACGGGCCGCGGGAAACTTTCGACGAACGTGACTGCGCACAGCCTCGACCATATCGACGATCTCCAACGGCGAGTTCGCTTTCAGTTCGTCGATGAAGGTGTGACTGAGGAAGCAGGGCAGCACAACGGTCGTCACCCCTCGCTTTTCGAAGCCGTTGATCAAATCGAAAATGTACAGCTTGCGCGCCGTCGTGGCTTCCGATCCAACACCTGATGTTCGAAAAGAGTGCTGCTCGAATATGACATCGACATGCTCGGCGTCGCTCGTTGCGGGAGTCGATTTCACGAGCTTGAAAAATACGTCCGCGCTCGCCAAAGGCCCGAGGCCGCCGACGACGCCAAACTTGCGGACGCTTCTTTCCCATCGCGCTTTCATCTTGCATCGCCCCGCAGTTGAACGAAGGCCGCTTCGTCGGCGATAGTCGCTTGCTTGAGCGCACGTTTGCCTTCCCACTTTGCAACGACCGCGGTGGCGATGCTGTTGCCGATCACATTGGTCGCGGTCCGACCCATATCGAGGACTTGATCGATGGCCAGGATCAGCACGACGCCCGATGGCGGCAAGTGGAACATCGGCGCGACGGCGGCAACGACCACCACCGAGCCTCGCGCGACGCCGGCCATGCCTTTGCTGCTCAGCATCAGCACGAGCAACATCATGATTTGGGTACCCAGCGGCATGTCGATACCGAACGCCTGCGCGATGAAAATCGCGGCGAAAGCCTGGTACATCATCGAGCCGTCCAGATTGAACGCGTATCCGAGCGGCAAGGTGAACCCCACTACCTTCTTGTCGACACCGAACGCTTCGAGCTTTTCCGTCAAGCGCGGGTAAGCGGCTTCGCTGCTTGCGGTTGAAAATGCAAGCATCGCGGGCTCGCGAACGGCCCTTAGCAGCGCCCACACTTTCTTGCCGAGAAAGCCGTAGCCGACGAGGATCAGAAGCGTCCACAGAAGCACGAGCCCCGCGTAGAAACTGCCGATCAGCTTGCCGTACGTGGTCAGCACATCTAGTCCGTGCACGGTAATCGCGGAGGCCAGCGCGCCGAATACGCCAATTGGCGCGAGGCGCATCACGTAGTCCGTCAACTTCAACATGGCAGGCACGAGCGCATCCACGCCCGCAATCAGCGGCGCCGTGCGCGAGTCGGACTTGATGACGCTCAGTACGACGCCGAACAACACCGAGAACACGAGAATTTGCAGAATGTCGTTTCTGGCCATCGCATCGATGATGCTGGTCGGAAACGCATGGGTCACGAAATCCTTGAAGTTCAGCCCGGCCGTGTTCAGGCCGGTGCTGACGTCTGCACTCGTTTGTATCAAATGCAGCCCGGCACCCGGTTTGAAGACGTTCGCCAGGACAAGACCGAGCGCGAGCGAAATGAGTGATGCACACATGAACCAACCCACCGATCGGAATCCGATGCGGCGAACGTCGCTTGTTCCGGCCATGCCCGCAAGACCGGATACCAACGTCGCAAAGACGAGTGGCGCGATAATCATCTTCACGAGACGAAGAAAGATATCGGTGATGATCGAGAAGTAGCCCGCGATGACTTTCGCTTGAGCAGCATCGGTAACCGATCGGTGGCAGAGGTAGCCGACGACAACGCCGAGCACCATGCCGACGAAGATAGTGAGCGTGAGGCGGTTCTTCATTTGGATTCGTCCGGAAATGGTGTGCTGCGGTTGTGCTGCGACACCTTGTACGGACGATATTAGGGAGAGTCAAAAATAGGGCGATGCTAGTACCGCATGCGCTTATGCGAGAACCGCATAACACGTGAAAACCCTATCAAAACGTCTGCGACGCAGCCCGAATGTGGTCCCACAGCTTCTCGATAAACTCGCTGTGATTCGACGCATCGCGATAAACCCGCAGTTCAATCTCGAGTTGCCATTGCGCGCGTCCAGCAGACACCAGTTCGCCTGATTCGAGTTCGGCAATGATGGAACTCTTGGGCAGCCATCCGACACCTTCGCCTTCTACGACGAGCCTTTTTAGGACTTCTGCCATATCCGATTCGTACTGCAATTGCAGTGCCGGCGCGGTCGTTGCCTGATTCAACAGCAACGCGAGGCAGCGGCCAAAATAGCTGGTTTCCGTGTATGAAATGAACGGCAGCGGCCGGTTAGGGGTTCCCGGCAGACGAAACGCAGGGCCGGAGCGTTGGTTGGGACGGCATACAGGCATGAACGTGTCCATGCCTACCGTCAGATGTTGGTACCGAGTCGGGTCCAGGTGCAGCGGCAACTTGGGATGGTGATAAGCAAACATCAGCTCGCAGTTGCCGTTGACGAGCATCAGGATCGAGTCGTGCACGTTCGTCGGAATGACCCGGGCTCGGACGTCGCCGAAATGCGCGGTGAGCGTTTTCAACCACGCAGGAAGGAAGTTCAGCGCGATGGTATGGCCGGCTGCAATCTGCAGGCCTTTGCCGGCCATTCTTTGCTCGGTACGGATGATGGCGCGGGTATCGAAAAGCTTTTCGAGAAGGTCTTCCGCGGCTTCCTGAAACAGTCGCCCGGCGGGTGTCAGTGTCGGCGGAAAACTGCTTCGATCGATCAGGTCGGCGCCGACCCATTGCTCCAGAGACTGGATTCGCCGGCTAAAACCCGACTGAGTCACGCTGCGGAATTCGGCTGCCCGTGAAAAGCTCTGATATCGGGCGAGCGCGATGAAGTCTTCAATCCACTTGATTTCCATATCCGGTCCTGTGCTTTTGACCCGCTTCGGTGTCGGCCGAACACTGACTTGTCGGAAGGGTACGCCCGGATCGCGAAATGGCGATGTGCCCACTGCTTCCCTTCACCTATCAACGCGGTTCGTGTCCCGCGAAGCAGCGTCAGGCGCACGGTAGCAGATGTTCGGCTGGCGCAGCACTTCCTTCAGAAGTGCTCGGCATGACCATCACTTCCGCTTCGAGCAGGACACAAGCACGAAAGGCGGCCCGAGGTTTCGGGCCGCCTTCGTGAGCAACGATGAGGTGCATCACCGCATCGCATAGTTCGAAGTACCGGGTTCCGTTGCGGATGCAAACCGGCCGCGCGGGCTGCCGTGGCATCATTGCAGCCGATCCACGAGCGCGGTCGACTCCGCTACTTTGCGGGGATCAGAATAGGTGCGCCCTTGTCCTTGATCAGGAACACGACAAACTTGGCGGGTTGCGTGGCGCTCGCGTTGTGCCCGACGGTATGAATGTCATTTGGCCCTTCGTGGAACGTATCTCCGGCTTTGAGCGTGACCTCCTTGCCCCCTTTGACGCCCATCACGATGCTCCCCTCGAGCACATAGACAAACGCGTGCGCGTTATGACGATGCACGGCGTCGGCCGCACCGGGAGGGTAGTCCACGACGATCATCTGGGCCTCCTTGCCCGGATACTCAGGCAACGGTTCCGTGCGCAACTGCGTGACACTCGCATGCGGCGCGGCCACGGCCGGCCGCGCGGCCACCAGCGTCAACGACGACAGCATCAGGGCTGTTGCAAACGACACGATCGTTTTCATCGCATTACTCCGCACGGGTGTTCGCGAGCCATTGCTGGAGGCTGATGCGGCCAAGCCGTGCATCGCCGAGCGGCACGAGCGAGTGCTCCTCGACGCGGCCGCCGAAGTACCGCGCATCGCGATCCGTTACGGCTGGGCGGGCGTCGCCTACGAATTTCAGATACCGTGCCACGATCTCCGCGAACGGCGCGCGCTCTGGGCCGGCGATGTCAACGATGCCGTTCACGGGTGCCGCGAGCGCGACCTGAGCAAGCAATGCGGCGACGTCGTTCGCGGCGATGGGTTGAAAGAGGCCATCGCCGATGTGCACGGTGCCGCCGTGCGCGCCGGCATCCGCGATGCCGCCGATGAACTCCATGAATTGCGTCGCGCGTACGATCGTATAAGGCACGCCGGCCGCTTCGATCGCCTCTTCCTGTGCCATCTTGGCGGTGAAATACGCGTTGTCGGGCATGCGGTCGGTGCCGACGATAGACAACGCGACGTGATGGCGCACGCCCGCAGCCACTTCCGCTTTGCCCAGGTTGCGCGCCGACGTGCGGAAGAAGTCGAGCACCGCTTGGGGCTCCCACGACGGCGCGTTTGCCACGTCGACGACGACGTCGGCGTGTGCGAGTGCCTGACTCAGGCCTTCGCCCGTCACGGTGTTCACGCCGGTACGGGGCGATGCCGCGAGCGCGGTATGGCCCGCCTCGTTGAGCAACGCGACAAGACGTGAGCCGATCAGGCCGGAACCACCGATTACGACAATCTTCATCGAAATTCTCCAAAAGAAGGATAGACGGACATGCGAGACGTTCGGTGTGGCGGCGTCGCGTGAAATTGACTGTTGCCCTCGCATTGCCTGCGGTCATTGTGGAAGAATCATGACTTATGAATAAGGGCCAAGAATTGTCGATATGACTAGGCCAAGTTGTTTCTGCGTCGCTTGCCCGAGAGACCGTCATGACCGCACGCTCCCCCGCATTGACCGTCGAAATCGATCGGCACAAGCCGTTGCCGATCTATCTGCAGATTTGCGAGCGTTTCAGAACGGCGATCGCGGCGGGACATCTGCGTCCTGGCGACCGCGTGCCGGCGCTGCGCGGGCTCGCCATGCAACTGAATACGGCGCGAGGCACCGTTGAGCTGGCCTATACGACACTGGTCGACGAGGGGTACTTGCAGATGCGCGGCGCCGCGGGCACGTTCGTCTCGCCTTCGCTGCCCGTGGCGGTAACGCATCGGGCAGCTGGGCGGGGTCACCCCGACGTGCGCGATAGGCCGGCTTCGGAAGAGGAGGGCGTGCCAATCACGCTCGACTCATCGCGCAATAATCAGCCGACCTCGCGCCAACGGGCCATCGCCGTCGCGATGAGCGGCGAGCCGCGGCCGTTGCAGGCGGGGTTGCCCGCACTCGACGCGTTTCCGCGCAAGATATGGAACCGGCTCGTTTCGCGCCGTGCGCGCAGCGGCGAACGCGCAATGCTTGCCTACCCGGACCCGGTGGGCTACCGGCCGCTGCGTGAACACATCGCCACTTATCTTGGCCTTTCGCGCGGCGTGACATGCCTGCCCGAGCAGGTGTTCGTGACCGGTGGCTATCGCGCGACGCTCGAACTCGTGTTGCGCAGTCTCGCGAGTTCGAACGACCGCATGTGGTTCGAAGATCCCGGCTATCTGCTCGCGCGCAGCTTTTTAACCGAGACCGGCGTGCAACTGGTGCCGGTGCCGATCGACGAGGAAGGAATCGACGTCGATCGCGGCATCGAACGCGATGCGCAGGCGCGCTTCGCGCTGGTCACCCCTTCGCATCAAAGCCCGCTCGGCTACACGTTGTCGCTCGCCAGGCGTATGGCATTGCTCGAGTGGGCAAACAAGGCGTCTCGCTGGATCATCGAGGACGACTACGACAGCGAGTTCCGTTATGTGGGCCGGCCGCTGCCGGCGTTGAAAAGCCTCGACCAGCACGATCGCGTCATCTATTGCGGCACGTTCAGCAAGGTGATGTTTCCCGGTTTGCGGCTAGCCTATGTGGTGATGCCGGAGCGTGCCGTCGAGCGCGTCGCGCGCGTGGCGTGCAGCATGAATGCCGGTTCTCCTACGCTATTGCAGGCCGCGCTGGCGGATTTCATCGAGCAGGGGCATTTTGCGCGCCATGTGAAGCGGATGCGCGCATTGTACGGAGAGCGGCGCATGCTGATCGTGCATGCGCTGGAGCAGGCGTTTGGCCAGCGGATGATTGTCGATTTGCCGGCTGGCGGCATTCAGTTCGCGGTGCGATTCGCCGACGATGCGGCTGGCGCGGTCGACGATGTCGCCGTCGCAGCGCGGGCCCGCCAAGCGGGGCTCGCGACTTTGCCGCTTTCGATCTGGTATGCGAGCGGCCGCACGCCAAGCACGCCGCGTGGGCTTGTGATGGGCTTCGCGAACATTGTCGACGCTGACGAAGCGGGCCGTCTCGCGGGCATCTTGCGCGCGTGCCTTGACGGATGACGGTGACGCATCACGAGCGATTGCGTGTGCGCAGGCAGCCCAGGCTCGCACCTAGCCCGCGAATACGACTTCGATATGTCCTTCGACTTCGGAAGGCTGGCTCGGACCTACGACAATGCGCACATCGCGCCCGAGCTTCGCGAGACATTCCAACATCTTCGTTTCACTGATACCGCGAAACTGTCCGCGCAGCATATTCGACAGCTTGGGTTGCGTCATGCCGAGCACCTGAGCCGCTTGCTGCTGGGTCCATTGGCGCGCTTTGATAATCTCCCCAATCTTGGTGGCGAGTTGCGCCTTAACCTGCATTTCCTCGGCATCGGGGAGGCCCAGATCGGCGTATACATTGCCGCTGCCGCGTTCGATCTCAACCATCACTTTTCTCCTTTCGCATGCGCTTCGGCCGTTTTAAGACGTTCGCGGATGATGTTCATGTCGGGCGCGGGCGCCGCGATGCCGCGCGTTGACTTCTTTTGAAAGCAGTGCAGTACGTATACCGCGCTGCCCAGCTTCACCACGTACACCGCACGGAAAGTGCCGGTGTGGTCCGATTCGACTACCTCCAGCACACAAGCCGATCCGAAACCCTTTAACGGCTTTGCGTCGGCGTGCTTGCGCCCTGTCTGAGCCAGATACAGTGCGTAGCCAAACGTATCCTGGACCGCCTCCGGCATCGTCTTCAAATCCTTACGCGCCGAGCCGAGCCAGTAGAGCGGTTTAATGTACGAATCCATCGGTTAAGTTATACCTATTTATGTATATTTGCAAGAGGCGCGTGAAGACACAACGCGCGGCGAGGCGGCTGCAACGCGGTGTCGCGCCGCACTGCAGCCGCCTCGCATTTTTTGCTGCAGCGAGGGCTGCGGGAAGTCTGCCGTTAGGTAGATAGGCGAAGCAGCGAGCCACATCGAAGCTGGCCGTCGCGTGTTATCGAGGGGAGGTGGCGCGCTGGCTGGTGCCGCTAGCTAAGGGCTGCGCGGTGACGCACGATGCTATGCTCTCGTCCGATTCAACCCGGCGCACCGCGCGAATCCATATATGACTGATCTCATCAAGCGCGCTTCTGCCGAAGCACGTGCTTTTCGTACCAAGTCCGCCCGCCCGGATCTCGCCGACGCTGCTCACGACATGCCGAACGCAAGGCGCACAGGCGGCAAACGTGTCGCCGCTCGCCGTGCGGCGCGCGACGACGCGCCGGGCGTCGGCATGCCGCGTCTCGACATGCCGCGCAAACCGCGTTTTGCGCCCGTCACGTTTTCCGAAGAAAGCGGTGTGCGCTATCTGCACTTCGGCACAGAATGGGTGCAAGGCGCGATGCGCATTCGCAAACCCGATCACATCGAACTCGAATACGCGCAGCAGATGATGGCGTGGCTTCTTTTCATCGAGACGCCCGAGCGCATCGTCCAACTCGGGCTCGGCACCGGCGCGCTGACGAAATTCGCCTACCGCTTTTTGCGCCGCGCTCACGTCGAAGCGGTCGAGCTCAACCCGGCAGTCGTCATTGCCGCGCGCACGATGTTTGCGCTTCCGTCCGACGACGCCCGTTTGAAGGTGCATGAAGCCGACGCTTGGGACTTCGTCCACGACCGCGCCAATCACGGCACGATCGGTGCGCTGCAGATCGATCTGTACGATGCCACCGCGCGCGGCCCCGTGCTCGACAGCGTCGCCTTTTATCGTGCGGTGCGCGCCTCGTTGACCAACGCGGGCGTCGCCACAATCAATCTGTTCGGCGACCATCCGAGCTTCGTGCGCAACATGAAGCACCTTAAAGTCGCATTCGACGGCCGCGTCATCGCGCTGCCCGAAGTGCACGAAGGCAACCGCATTGCGCTGGCATTCTCGGGACCGGCACTTGCGGTGCCATTTGCGGCATTGAAGGCGCGTGCGCGGCTGATCGAAGCTCAACTCGGCTTGCCGGCCCGCAAATGGGTGAGCGCGCTGGAAGCGGCTTTGCCGGAGCGTACAACGACGTTCGCGATCTGAACTCGATTTGACGCTTGGCCACCCGAGCCTCAGGCGGGAGGTGCTCGAGGTGGGCGACGCCTCGGGTCCGCCCTGCTTGACCGGGCGTACTCCGCTCTTATACTCTTGCCAAGCTTTATGAGATGCCCGGACGCGCACGCCTGCGAAGCGCGGTCTGGTCGCGATACGGCGATACGGGTAGCGGGTTCGATAAAAGTCTAAAAGAGGAGACGTCATGGCTCACAATGCCGACGCCAACCGAGCCGCCAAACGCTGGCTCTGGCTATTGGTTATTCCCTGGATCGCGATGATTTGGGTGCCGTCGTATAACAAGATCGACCCGCAGCTCTGGGGTTTTCCGTTTTTCTATTGGTACCAGCTCTTCTGGGTGCTGATAAGCGCGGTGATTACCGCGTTCGTTTATATCAAGACCAAGGACACATCGAAGCAGAGCGCAGATCATGGAGGTGCGCGATGAACGCCACCGCAACCACCGTCTTTGTGCTCTTTTTCGTCGGCGTCACGATTCTCGGCTTTTTCGCGGCCCGCTGGCGGCGCGGCGATCTCGCCCATCTTGAAGAGTGGGGCCTCGGCGGACGGCGCTTCGGCACGATCGTCACCTGGTTTTTGCTCGGTGGCGACCTCTATACGGCCTACACGTTCGTGGCGGTGCCGGCCCTTGTATTTGGCGCGGGTGCAACGGGCTTTTTTGCGCTGCCTTATACGATTCTGATCTATCCGTTCGCGTTCGTCGTGTTCCCGAAGCTGTGGGCCGTCGCCAAGCGCCACGGCTACGTGACCTCGGCGGACTTCGTGAGCGCGCGCTACGGCAGCCGCATGCTCGCGCTCGCCGTTGCGGTGACCGGCATCGTCGCGACGATGCCTTACATCGCGTTGCAGTTGGTCGGCATCGAGGTGGTGATCGGCGCGCTCGGGTTCAATACCTCGGGCTTCGCCGGCGACTTGCCGCTCATCATCGCGTTTGCGATTCTCGCGGCCTACACCTACACGTCAGGCTTGCGGGCACCGGCGATGATCGCGATCGTGAAGGATCTGCTGATCTACATCACGATTGCCGTGGCGATCGTCGTGATTCCGATGCAGCTGGGCGGCTTTAGCCACATCTTCGCGGCTGTGCCACCGGCCAAGCTGCTGCTCAAGGCGCCCGATGCCGCGAGCTTGAACGGTTACAGTGCTTACGCTTCGCTTGCGGTGGGCTCGGCGCTCGCGCTGTTCCTGTATCCGCATTCGATCACGGCGATTCTGTCGTCATCCTCGGGTAACACGATCCGCCGCAACATGGCGATGCTGCCGGCCTACTCGCTCGTGCTCGGCCTGCTCGCGCTGCTCGGCTTCATGGCGCTCGCGTCCGGCGTGAAGGACATGCCGGAATTCGCACCGTACTTCAAGGCGTTCGGGCCGAACTTCGCCGTGCCGGCACTGTTCCTGCACTTTTTCCCGTCGTGGTTCGTGGGCGTTGCGTTTGCTGCGATCGGCATCGGGGCGCTCGTGCCGGCGGCGATCATGTCGATTGCAGCGGCCAACCTCTACACGCGCAACATCCATCGCGAGTTCGTCAATCGCAATATGTCGCACGAGCAGGAGACGAACGTGGCTAAGCTCGTGTCGCTGATCGTCAAGGTCGGGGCCGTCGCGTTCATTCTCGGCTTGCCGCTGACCTATGCGATTCAGCTGCAGTTGCTGGGTGGGATCTGGATCATTCAGACGCTGCCGGCCATCGTGTTCGGTCTTTACACGCGCAAGCTCGATTACCGCGGCTTGCTCGCGGGCTGGGCCGTCGGTATCGGTATCGGGACCTGGATGGCCGCTTCGCTCAGCCTCAAGACCTCGATCTTCACGCTGCACTTCGGTGGCATGGCAATTCCCGGCTATGCGGCGGTTTGGTCGCTCGTCGTGAATATCGTCGTTGCGGTCGTCGTTAGCGTGGGCGTGCGTGCCGTCGGCATCGCTGCGGCCGAAGACCGGACCCGCCCCGAGGACTACCTCGACGCGCTCGAAACCTGAGCGCCGCGTGCCGCGTGTGCGCTTGACTGGCATATGCGGCACGTGCGGTCCATGCGGCACCGGCGGCCGGTAGGTTGCCGGATTGCCTCGACGGCGCGTTTTGTTTCGCCGACAATGACGCGCCATGGCTATCCTTGTTCCTCCCCGCGTGCTTGCCGTGCGGTTGGCTCGCGCGATCTCCTCGCCCTATTACCGATATCGCCATGCGCGCGCGCTGCATGCGATGCGCGTCGGCTTGGCGATGCTGGCTTCGATCCTCGTGACGACGGGCATCAACGTGCCGAATGGGATTTGGGCGTCCGTGACGGTACTCGTCGTCATCGGTGGGCTGCAGCATCACGGCAACATCCGCAAGCGAGCGGCCGAGCGCGCGCTCGGCACCGTGCTCGGCGCCGTGGTCGGCTTGTTGCTGCTCGTCCAATTGCACCTGATCGGCTCGATGCCGCTGATGTACGTGCTGATGTCGCTGGCCGCGGGCGTGTGCGGCTATTTCGCGATCGGGCGCCCTGGGTATGTCGCGCTGCTGGCGGCCATTACGATCTGCATCGTGGCTGGCCACGGCGAGAGCACGATCGATACCGGCCTGTGGCGTACACTGAATGTGTTGATCGGCATTGTGGTTGCGCTGGCGTTTTCGTTTGCGCTGCCGCTTTATGCCACTTACTCGTGGCGTTATCTGTTGGCCCGCAATCTGCGCGAATGCGCGAGGCTCTATACGCGCATCGCGACCGGCGCGCCAGGCGAGGCCGGCGCACAACTCGCAGCTTTCGTGGCGCTTGGTCAGCGGCTCGTCAAACTACGTTCGCTGATGCCATCGGTTGCCAAGGAAATCGACGTGCCGCTCAAGGAACTCGAGGCGATTCAGCGCCTGAATCGCTCGATACTGAGTGCGCTCGAGATGATCTCTACGGCGGCGCTCGCCGGGCAGCAAGGAGTGACATCGCCCGCGCGCGCGGCTGTCGGCGCGCCCGAGCCGGATGCGCATGTTCATGCCGTTCGCACGACATTGCTCGCGATGGCGCGTGCATTGCGCTTCGGTTCGAATACGCGAGCGTGGCTTCCCGCTAACGGGGCGTGGCCGCCTGGTGCCGTGCCGATTATTGTGGTCAGTGCAGTGGCCGCGAATGGGCCCGAATGGCTCGCGCAACGTTTCGCCGAGCAAGTCGACGAATTGCGCGAGCTGCTTGCGCGTACCGAAAGCCATTGGAATATCGAGCGGCGGCCGCCGCTGGCGGCGCAGTCCTGAGCGCTCACACGACGAGCGACCTGCTTTGGCCGCTCGTCACCGCGTTATTGCGCCGGGACTTTGGTCACGCTGACCATCCACGGAATGCCGAACTTGTCGGTGACCATGCCAAAGCCTTTCGAAAAGAAGGTTGGCTGCCAGGGCAGCGCGACGCTACCGCCGTCGGCAAGCGCGTCGAAAGCCGCTTTGGCTTTGTCCGCTTCGTCGAGTGCGATCGAGATGCGAAACCCCGAGTGCGGCGTCGCCGGCGCTGGCGCATTGTCGTCGCTTGCCATCAGCGTCGCTTCGCCGATGCGAAACAGCGCGTGCATGATGCGCTCGCCTTGTTCGCCTTGGGTTTGATCGCCGGGTGCATCCTTATAGCGCAGTTTGACGGACACTTCGGCGCCGAGCTTGTCCGTGTAGAAATCGAGCGCTTGCTCGCAGTTGCCGTAAAAGAAAAGATAAGGCCGAACTTCCATCATCGTTATATGAACGCCTCCCGTTTGCGAAGGTTTTTCGTGTGTTGCGACTACGACAGGATGGGTTGCAGCTTTATATCCGGGCTTGTTGCAGCCCGATGCGCTGCGGCCCACCATGAAATCCGCTGACCCGCACCTCATTTCTCCGGCGAGCTTGAAGCTCGAGCGATGATTCAGGTTTAGCGAGTCCCGGTCCGACCTGTCTTGTCATTACATACGATTGCCAGCGCAACCTTTCGACGTGTCATCCTGTAAAAGTTGATCTTTCTGCGCGTCGTTCGCCATTCAAATCGGCTTCACGCTCACGTAACCTTTTTCATATGGCCGGTCATGTGCCAGGATTGCCCAGATCGTGCGGGCCATCTTGTTGGCCTGCGCCACGACCACTACATTCATCGGCCTGCGTGTCCTGATCTGCTCAAGCCACGGCCCCGGCTCCTTCGAGTGGAAGAGCACGCTGCGCGCACCGTGGATCAGCAGCTTGCGCAGATATGTATCGCCTCGCTTGCTGATGCCCAGCAACTGAACCTTGCCGCCCGACCCCGTTTGCCTCGGGACCAGCCCAATCCAGGCTGCGAACTCACGCCCGGATCTGAACGTCTTCGCGTCCCCCATCGTCGCGATCGCCGCAGTCGCCGTCAGCAGACCGACACCCGGTATCGCAACGATTGCCTTGCACGCCTTGTCCTCTTTCAGCCATGTCTGCAGGCGCCGTTCGATTTCGGCAATCTGCCGGTCCAGATCCGTCAAGCCGTTCCATTGCTCGCGCAGCGTGTCGATCAGAATCGTCGGCAGACGGTCCACCAGTCGCGCCAATACATCTGGTATCGCCTTGTCCAGCGCAGCTCGACCCTTGCCCATCACTTCACCGTATTCGGTCAGCAGGCCGCGCAGACTGTTGATCTGCATCGTGCGAAACTTCACCAGCTGTTCGCGCATCCGGTGCAGCCCCAGCACTGCCTGCTGCGTCTCGGTCTTCACCGCAACTGACTTGCCCGGTTGCTGCGCGGCCATCCAGATCGCTCGCGCATCAGCCGCATCATTCTTGTTACCCATCACGAACGCCTTGACGAACTTCGCCGGCATCAGCTTCACCTGGTGGCCCATCGCCGTGAGCTTGCGGGCCCAGTGCTGCGAACCGCCACACGCCTCCATCCCGACCAGGCACGGCGGCAGGTTCGCAAAATGCTCGAGAAACGCCGCCCGCTTTATCGGTTTGTTCACAATCTCGCCTGTCTCAGCGTCGATGTAATGGAGCTGGATCACGTTCTTTGCAATGTCCACACCAACTGTCGTAAGCTTCATTTCGGACCCTCCGGTTTGCCTGTGAAGACCTTGATGATCTTCCACCTTGGGCACTTCGATGCCGTCGGCCCGTGAGGGTCCACCCTCCTTCTTCGCTTCCACCTCTCACGGGTGGGAGGCGTTCATATCATTTCTCCTTATATCCGCAAGGGTTGGCTTCCATGATCGGCCCCGTACATCCGGGGGCCGGTGCACTGTATCAGCGCAACGACTCGATGAGCTTCTCCAGCTTGATCGCATCGGCCGCGAATGCTCGGATGCCTTCGGCGAGCTTCTCGGTAGCCATCGCGTCATCGTTGAGCTGAAAGCGAAACGACGATTCGTCGATCGCGATGCGTTCGATCTGCGCATTCGCGGCGATGTCGTCCGATAGTTTGCGTTCGACGGTCTCATTGCTGTCATGCAGTTTTTGCAGCAACTCAGGGCTGATCGTCAGCAGATCGCAGCCCGCGAGTTCCAGGATCTGGCTTGGCGTGCGAAAGCTCGCGCCCATCACCTCGGTGCGATAACCGAACTTCTTGTAGTAAGCATAGATGTGACGCACCGATTGCACGCCCGGATCGTTCGCGCCGCCCATCGCTGCTTCGTCCCAGTTGCTGCCGGCCTGCTTTTTGTGCCAGTCGTAAATGCGGCCGACGAACGGCGAGATCAATTTTGCACCGGCCTCGGCGCACGCGGCGGCTTGCACCGGCGCAAAAAGCAGGGTCATGTTGCAGTTGACGCCCTCTTTTTGCAGCACTTCGGCCGCACGCATACCTTCCCAGGTGGAGGCGAGCTTGATCAGCACGCGCTCGCGGCCAATGCCGGCCGCCTCGTAGAGCTTGATCAGTTCGTGGCCCTTGTCGATCGAGCGTTTCGCATCGAATGAAAGCCGCGCGTCGACCTCCGTGGACACGCGCCCCGGAATGATGTTGAGAATCTCGCGGCCGAACGCGATCAATAAATGGTCGATGATCGCGCCGGCCGGCTTGCCCGCATGATCGCGCACCGTTTTCTCGAGCAACGGCTTGTAGGCGTCTTTTTGCACCGCCTTCAAGATCAGCGAGGGGTTCGTGGTGGCGTCGCGCGGTTTGTACTGGGCGAGCTGCTGGAAGTCGCCCGTGTCCGCAACAACGGTCGTGTATTGCTTCAGTTGGTCAAGAGCATTTGTCATGGCTAAAGGGCGGGCTTGCAGCCTGCGCGGGAAGAAGGGAAAAAGGGTCGACGGGCAGATAGTGCTGCGCCGCGACCGGCGACAACGAGGATATATCGACTATTTTAGCGGCAGCCGGCGCACAGGCTGTTTCGTCTGGGCGCTTCCGTTCATGCGCGCCGCGTATTAAGCATGACCTGCGTGACGAGGCCGGCAACAAGGCCCCAAAAAGCCGATCCGATCGACAGCAGTGTCAGCCCCGACGCCGTCACCATGAACGTGACGAGCGCCGCCTCGCGATAACGCGCGTGGCTCATCGCGTTCGTGAGCCCGCCCATGATCGAGCCGAACAGCGCGAGCGCGGCGACCGACACGATGAGCGCCTTGGGCAGCGCGGCAAAAAGCGCGGCGATCGTGGCGCCAAAGATGCCCGCCATCAGGTAAAAGAGCCCGCACCAGAGCGCGGCGGTATAGCGTTTCGTGCGGTCTTCGTGCGCTTCGGGGCCGGTGCAGATTGCCGCGGTGATGGCCGCAAGCGTGACGCCGTGGGCGCCGAATGGCGCGAGCACGAGCGACGCGATGCCGGTGGTGGCCACGAGCGGTGCTGATGGTGTGTCGTAGCCGTCGGCGCGTAGCACCGCCAGCCCGGGCATGTTTTGCGAGGCCATCGCCACGACAAAAAGGGGCACGCCGATGCTCACGGCAGCCGCGAATGAAAACTGCGGCATCGTGAACACCGGCTGGGCCAGCGCAACATGGAAGTGACCGAAATCGATCAGGCCCAATGCGCCTGCCAGCGCGGTGCCGGCCGCGAGCGTCGTCGGGATGGTATAGCGCGGCGCGGCACGCTTCATCGCGAGATAGACGAAGAACATCGTCACGACGAGCGCGGGCTGATACTGCGCCGCATGAAAAATCTCGATACCGATCTCGAACAAGATGCCCGCCAACAACGCCGCGGCGATGCTGGCAGGCACGCGTTTCATCAATGCATCGAACCAGCCGGTCAAGCCGACGACGGTGACAAGTGCCGCCGATACGATGAATGCGCCGATCGCCTCGCCGTAGGCAACATGCGGCAACGAGGCGATCAGCAGCGCGGCGCCGGGCGTCGAGTACGCGATGACCACGGGCGCGCGATAGCGCAGCGAGAGGAAGATCGTCGAGAGCGCCATGCCAATCGACAATGCCCAAATCCACGAGGAAATTTGCGCCTCGGACAGATGCGCGGCGCGCCCGGCCTGGAAGACCAGCACGAGCGAACTCGCGTAACCCGTCATCATCGCGACGAACCCTGCCACGACCGCATGCAGCGAGGTATCGGTGAAGGGGCGCAGGAAACGGCGGCCAGCGATCGGCCGGCAGGCAAGCTCGGGGGTGGGCGGCATGTTCATCTACACAACGGGGGACGTGAGAACGTAAAAGGGAGCCAGCGGCTAGCGGCCCGGCGTTATTTGCTCAACTCGCGCATGGCCGACTCGAGGCCAGCTGGCGTGAGCGGATACATTCGTTCGCCGAGCAGTTGACGAATGATCGATACCGATTGGCGATATTCCCATAAGCCCTGCGGCTCGGGGTTGAGCCAGGCATGATGCGGGAATTGATCGGCGAAGCGGCGCAACCATACGGCGCCTGCTTCAGGGTTGTCGTATTCGACCGAGCCGCCCGGTTGCAGCACTTCATAGGGGCTCATCGTGGCGTCGCCGACGAAGATGAGCTTGTAGTCGGGCGTGAACTTGTGCAGCACGTCCCACGCCGGCACGCGTTCCACATGGCGGCGGCGATTATTCTTCCAAAGGGAGTCGTAGACGCAGTTGTGGAAGTAGTAGAACTCGAGGTGCTTGAACTCCGCCTTGGCCGCGGAAAAGAGTTCTTCGGTGCGCAAGATGTGGTCGTCCATCGAGCCGCCGACGTCGAGCAGCATCAGCACCTTCACCGTGTTGTGCCGCTCGGGCACCATCTTGAGATCGAGCCAGCCCGCGTTGGCCGCCGTGCTGTGGATCGTGCCGGGCAGGTCGAGTTCCTCGGCGGCGCCTTCGCGCGCAAAGCGCCGCAACCGCCGCAGCGCGACCTTGATGTTGCGCGTACCGATCTCGACCTGGTCATCGTAATCGCGATAGCCGCGCGCTTCCCATACCTTGACGGCCGTTCGGTTACCGGCGGATTCCCCACCGATGCGTATGCCTTCCGGATGGTAGCCGCCGTTGCCGAACGGCGAGGTGCCGCCTGTGCCGATCCACTTGTTGCCGCCTTCGTGGCGCCCCTCTTGTTCGTCGAAGCGCTGCTTGAGGCGCTCCATCAGCTTGTCGAGCCCGCCTAGCGCTTCGACGGCTGCTTTCTCCTCTGGCGTGAATTCGCGTTCGATGCGCTTGCGAAGCCATTCGGACGGCACTGCCAGGGCTGCGTCGGTCACCGCTTCGACGCCGCGAAAGTAGGCGCCGAAGGCTTGGTCGAATTTGTCGAAATAACGCTCGTCTTTAATCAGCGTGAGCCGTGCGAGATAGTAGAACTCGTCGAGTGACGGCGCGATCACGCGCTCGCGCAACGCTTCGAGCAGCGTCAAATATTCGTTCACCGATACGGGTAGGCTGGCCGCGCGCAACGTATAAAAGAAGTTGATGAGCATGCCGGGCTCCGTCGCTCATCGATTGTGGCGGTTCATATAGACGAGCCGCTCCAACAGGCTCAGGTCCTGCTCGTTTTTCAGCAGCGCGCCGGCGAGCGGCGGCACGACCTGCTTGCCTTCGAGCGAGCGCAGTGCTTCGGGAGGGATCGCTTCGGCGAGCAAAAGCTTGAGCCAGTCGAGCAATTCCGAGGTCGACGGTTTCTTTTTCAGCCCCGCGACGCTGCGCAACTCGAAAAAACTTGCGAGGGCCGCGCTCAGCAGCTCGGCATGAATGTCCGGGTAGTGCACGTCGACGATCTGCTGCATCGTCGCCGGGTCTGGAAACTTGATGTAGTGAAAGAAGCAGCGCCGCAAGAACGCATCGGGCAACTCCTTCTCGTTGTTCGACGTGATCACGACCAGCGGGCGATGCCGAGCGCGTATGATTTCGCGCGTCTCGTAGACATGGAACTCCATGCGGTCAAGTTCGCGCAGCAGGTCGTTCGGGAATTCGATGTCGGCTTTGTCGATTTCGTCGATGAGCAGCACCGCCGGCTCGTCACATTCGAACGCTTGCCACAGCACACCCTTCACGATGTAGTTGGCGATATTCTGCACGCGGGCGTCGCCGAGCTGGGAATCGCGCAGGCGCGAGACAGCGTCGTACTCGTAGAGCCCTTGCTGTGCCTTCGTCGTCGATTTGATGTGCCACTGAAAGAGCGGCATGCCCAGTGCCGCAGCCACCTCTTCGGCCAGCATCGTCTTGCCCGTGCCGGGCTCGCCCTTGATCAGCAGCGGCCGCTTGAGCGTCATGGCGGCGTTGACGGCGAGCTTCAGATCGTCTGTTGCGACGTACTGCGACGAACCTTCGAAACGCATGGTGACACCGCCCTCTCGGAAAAAACCCAGTATAAGTCAGAAGGCCCGGGCGCCTGCGGCATGGTGTCGCACGGGTGTCGGACGTGTGTCGGGTACCCTGTTTTCGGCGGCGCCCATCGGGTCTGTGCCGATGTGGACCGCGGCTTGGCGTCGCGGTACAATTGCCGCGTTTTTTTGGCCTCTTTGGCTACCTCGATAATGAAGAGCGGCGCGGTTGATGAAATGACTCGTGCCGTCGCCCTGCGGCAGTTGCGTAGGCGTTCGTTTCCCCTCAGCCAGGTTACAAGCTATGAACTCTTTCGTCGGCAAACATGTCGTGACCGTAGCGCTCGCGGCCCTTGCTGGGTTCGCGTTGAACGCCCAGGCGGCCGATGTCGTCGGCAATCCGAAGGCGGCGCAGGGCAAGGTCGCAATGTGTATCGGCTGCCATGGCATCCCCGATTACCGCACGGCTTACCCCGAGGTCTACCACGTGCCGAAGCTCGGCGGTCAAAATGCGGCGTATATCGAGAATGCGTTGAAGGGATACAAGAAGGGCGACCGCCACTTCGCCACGATGCATGCGATTGCCGTGACGCTCACCGATCAGGACATTGCGGATATCGCGACCTATTACGCGGCTCAAACGGCGTCCACACCGAACAATCCCGACAAGTGACCGGGTCGTTGCGCGGTTGCTTTCAGCTCTCTCAGGCACTCTCATTTCGCGGGATAGGAGAATTCATGAACAAGCGCGATCAGGCACTTCGGACGATCGTCAAGGCTGCGGGGGCAGCGCTCGCTTTCGGCGCGCTGGTGATGTCGAACCCGGCCGCAGCGGCCGACGCGGCTAACGGCAAGACGCTCGTCGGCAGCCACAACTGCGCGGCATGTCATGGCCCGAACCTGAATAAGCCGGTTTCGCCGGAATATCCGAAGCTCGCCGGCCAGCATGCGACTTACGTCTATTGGGCGCTGCGGCAATACCAGATGGGCAATGGCAATCCCCAACTCGGCCGCAACAACCCAATCATGCAAGCGCAGGTGCAAAACCTCTCGCAAAGCGATATGAAGGATATCGCTGCGTACGTCGAATCGCTCGACGGCGATCTCGTACAGAAGAAGTAACCAGCCGCACCGATCGGACCGAGGTCGCTCGGATCAATCAGTTACAAACACCCTGCTGGCCGGTTGGCTGGCCGGTTGGCTGGCCGGTTGGCTGGCCGGCATCGGCCGTCAATCGCGCGATGCCCGCCGTTCGATGCGGGCGAGATAGGCGTCAGTATCGGGAGGCGTGTTATTGCGCTGCGCCTCCCAAATCGTCTCGCCGAGGCATTCCATAATCGCGTGCTGTGCGTCGTGCGTCGAGTGCAGGCGCGCGGCGAGCCGTTCGTGCGCGGCCCGGATGCCCGGTGGCTGATCGATAGACAACTGCTCGCTGATCGCGAGATGCATCGACAGATGCAGGAATGGGTTGGTCCGCCCGCCTTCGGGCGAATAGTCGGCTGAGCTCGCGGCTGTCTCGTCGGCAAGCTCGTCGTGGTACTCCGGATGTTCGATGATCCAGTCCGCCGCGATTGCCTCGAGCGGCGTCAAGATTTCGCCCGCGCGCTGCTTGCGCCAGGTGGCGGTGAAAAAACGTCGGACTTCGTCGCGGCTCGGATTGAACATCGTGTGGTGAGGAGAGACTCGCTGCATGAAGCCGACATTTTACGCCGCGACAGCGTTCCCGCTAAAATCGCGCGGTTCACATTTTTGCGTGTATTTTTCCGCACGACGCACCCGCGCGAGAAGCGCCAGGCCGATGACCCCAGCAACGCTATCTTCCCGCACTGATACGCTTTATGGCGCGGCGCTCGCCGCCCTTTCCGCGAGCGCGTTCGGCGCGATGGCTATCTTCGGCCGCTATGCCTATGCGGGCGGCACCGATGTGCTCGGTCTGCTCGCCTTGCGCTTTGTCGTCAGCGGTAGTGTGCTTGCCTGGGTGGCGCGCCGCCGCGGCGTGGTCTGGCCGCAAGGCCGCACGCTCGCCTGGATCGCCGCCATGGGCGCGATCGGGTATGTCGGGCAATCGCTTTGCTACTTCATTGCTTTGCAGCACGCGCAGGCGAGCCTGGTGGCCCTGCTGCTGTACCTCTATCCCGCATTCGTCACCGTCTTGGCGGCCTGGTGGCTTCGCGAGCGGCTCACGCCGATGAAGTGCGCGGCGCTCGTGCTCTGCCTGGCAGGCTCGGCGTTGATGGTGGGCGGCGGGCATGGTGAGCCGCTCGGAATCGCGCTCGGCCTTGCCGCGGCGGTGATCTATTCGATCTATATCGTCGTCGGCGCACGCGTGACGCGCGGCGTGGACCCGCTCGCGACGACCGCCGTCGTGTGTCTCGCGGCCGCTGCCGTGTTCGTCGTACTGTCGCTTGCACGTACGGCAACCGGTGCGCCGCCGCATTGGCCGGCGACGCCCGCCGGCTGGGCCGCTGTTATCGCCATCGCGCTTGTTTCCACCGTCACCGCCATGCTTGCGTTCTTCGCGGGCCTCGTGCGGCTGGGCGCCGCGCGGACGTCGATGCTTTCGACGCTCGAGCCCGTCGTTACGGTTGCGCTCGCGTCGCTGCTGCTCGGTGAATCGCTGAGCGCGCTTCAATGGGTGGGCGGTGCCTCGGTGCTCGGCGCGGTGCTCTGGCTCGTCAGCGCAGGCGGCGGCGCCCAAGGCGACGCTGTGCCGCTCGAAGCGAACCAGTAGCAGCCCTAGCCCTGCAAGAGACGCCTTCGTTCAAAGCTCGGGCGGCGGCGTTTTCGGCCTGTATTCGCAAAGCGGTTCGATCACGCAGTGCCAACACTCGGGCCGGCGCGCTTTGCAGACGTAGCGGCCGTGGAGGATCAGCCAGTGATGCGCGTCGTGCCGAAACTCGGGCGGCGTGAACTTCTCGAGCGCGGTTTCGACCGCGCGCACGTCCTTGCCTGGCGCGAGCCCCGTGCGATTCGCCACGCGGAAAATATGCGTGTCGACGGCAATCGTCGGTTGACCGAATGCGGTATTGAGCACGACGTTGGCCGTTTTGCGACCGACGCCCGGCAACGCTTCGAGCGCCGCGCGCTCGGCAGGGACCGCGCCGCCATGCTGCTCGAGCAGCAATCGACACGTGGCAATCGCATTTTTCGCCTTGGTCCGATAAAGGCCAATCGTCTTGATGTATTCGGCCAGTCGGGCTTCGCCGAGATCGAGGAACGCCTGCGGCGTATTGGCGACCGGGAACAGTTTGCGCGTCGCCTTGTTGACGCCGACGTCAGTGGCCTGCGCCGAGAACATGACCGCGATCAGCAGCTCGAACGGCGTGGTGTATTCGAGCTCCGTCGTGGGATGCGGGTTGAGGCTTTGCAGCGCTTCGAAAATGGCGCGACGTTTGGTGGCGTTCATGCGGCTCTTTTAACGTGACGGCGGGTTCTCGGGTTTTATCGGCGAAGGCGAAGGCGAAGGCGAAGGCGAGGGCGGGGTGTTAGCTGCGTTGTCGTCCGATGTCGGCGCAGTAGCCGCGCCGGCATCGGCAAGGCGCCGCCGCCGGGCCTGGGCGGCGTCGATTTGCGCTTGCACGGCCGGGCTGACGTCGCTGACGTTCTGCGGCACGACGCCCTCCGATGCGAGCGCCGCCTTCTTCTGGCGCGCCCGCTCGAGCGCGGCGGCGATAATGGCGCGTTTTTTCGCGGCGGCGCTGTCCGCGCCGTTCGCATCGGACGGCGCGGCCGCGCTTTGCCCCTCGAACGCGGCGGGTCCAGCCGATGCATCCAATGCCGCGGGCGCCGCAGCGGAGCGCCGCGCGGCTGCGCGCGCAAGCGCTGCGTCACGCTCGTGCGCGAGCCGCGCCGCGCGCTGCGTAAAGCGCTGCCGGGCATCTTGTGCCTGCTCCTCGCTCCATGCTTGCCAGCCGGTGGCGGCGCCCGTGACGGGCACCATGTCGATGCAGTCAACCGGACAGGGCGCGACGCACAGATCGCAGCCCGTGCACAGCTTCGACACGACCGTGTGCATCAACTTCGGCGCGCCGACGATCGCATCGACCGGGCATGCCTGGATGCACAGCGTGCAGCCGATACAGAGCGTTTCGTCGATGATGGCGACGGGGCGCGCGCGTTCGACCCCGTTGGCCGCGTTGAGCGGGACGACGGGCTTGCCGATGAGCGAGGCGATGCGCGCGACGCCTTCGGCGCCGCCGGGCGGGCATTGGTTGTAGCCGGCCTCACCGCTGGCAACGGCTTCGGCATACGGGCGGCAGCCCGCATAGCCGCACTTGGTGCACTGAGTTTGCGGCAGCAGATCTTCGATGCGATCCGCGAGGGTATTTCTATCGGTCACGTTGGGCGACATCTGAACGCGGCGGGCCCTGAAAAACGGGCTTGAAAAGCGGCGAGCCGTAAAACGCCGGCAAGCGTAGTGGGGACGCTGGGAAAGCTGTCATTATCGCCGATTTCACGGGTTGCCATTGGCAAGCCATGTGCCATAATCGAAGCGCTTTTCGCACGACCACTTAAAAAGTAGGGGTGTCTCCCACGAACAAGGCGCGTGGGTCCCATGCCGCCGGCACAGGGTTCGAAGGAGGGCTGGCAGCGTGACGCGGACAACGCGGCTCACAAAAACGCGGGGCCGCTCACAGAGCAAAAGGCCACCATGAATCAGCTGAAAATCAAAAGAGACCCAGAGGGCACTCGGCGCCGTATTTTACTGGCCGCGGCCGAGGAATTCGCAAATGGGGGCTTGTTCGGCGCGCGAGTCGATCAAATCGCCCGGCGCGCCGAGACCAACGAGCGCATGCTCTACTACTATTTCGGCAGTAAAGAGCAGCTTTTCACGGCGGTCCTCGAACACGCGCTCAGTGCACTGATTGATGCGGAAAAAGCGCTCGATCTCTCCGGTATGGCGCCTGTAGAGGCAATGACGCGACTCGCGCATTTCGTTTGGGATTACTACCGCGATCATCCCGATCTACTGCGGCTCATCAATAACGAAAATCTGCACGAAGCACGCTACATCCAGAAATCGACGCAGATTCGCGAATTGATTTCGCCGATGGTGACGACGTTGTCATCGATTCTCGAGCGCGGTGAACGCGCGGGTCTTTTTCGCGCGAATGTCGATCCACTACGTTTTTACGTAACGCTTTCCGGCTTGGGGTACTACGTCGTATCGAACCGTTTCACGCTGCAAGCCACGCTCGGCCGCGACTTCAACGCACCGGAAGAGCGTAGTGAAATCGTGCGCATGAACACCGAATTGCTATTGGCGTATCTGATGCGGCGTTGAGCGAGCGCACGACGAGTTGATTGAAGCCGGCTTGGTTCAAGCCTCGACCGGCTCGACCTTGGTTTTCGATTCGTTGTTGTGCTCGAGGATGAAATCGCGCAATTGCGGATAGATGATCGTGCGCCAGCGCCGCCCCGAGAAAATGCCGTAGTGGCCGCATTTTTCGGCGGTGAAATGGCGCTTGCTGCTTTCCGGAATGCCAGAGCAAAGCTGATGTGCGGCACGCGTTTGACCGCATCCCGAAATATCGTCGAGCTCGCCTTCGATCGTAAAAAGCGCGGTGTGCTTGATGTCCTGCGGGCGCACGAGTTCTCCGTCGATTTCCCATGTGCCTTCGGCGAGCCGAAACTCCTGGAATACGATGCGGATCGTGTCGAGATAATACTCGGCGGCCATATCGAGTACCGCGTTGTACTCGTCGTAAAAGCGGCGATGCGCTTCGGCGTCCTCTTCGTCCCCGCGCATCAGACTTTGATAGAAGTCCCAATGCGACGCGGCGTGCCGCTCCGGATTCATCGCGACGAACCCCGAATGCTGCAAAAAGCCCGGATAAACATGGCGGCCCACGCCGGGATAATTCTGCGGTACGACGTGGATCACGTTGTTCTCGAACCACTGATACGAATGCTGCATCGCAAGCGAATTGACCGAGGTCGGGCTGCAACGCGCGTCGATCGGCCCACCCATCATCGTCATCGTGGGCGGGGTATCTTCGCCGCGGCTCGCCATCAGCGAAATGGCGGCAAGCACTGGCACGGTCGGCTGGCAGACAGACAGCACGTGAAGATTTTTCGCGCCGATGTGGCGAATGAATTCCTGGATGTAGGCGACGTAATCGTCGAGATGGAATGGCCCGTTCTCGACGGGCACCATGCGCGCATCGATCCAATCGGTGATGTAGACCTTGTGATCTTGCAACAGCGTTCGAACGGTATCGCGCAGCAGCGTCGAGTGATGCCCGGAAAGCGGTGCGCACACCAACACGACCGGTTCGTCTTTCAGTTGCGCCACGGCTTCGCTGTCGTCGGCAAACCGTTTGAAGCGCAACAGGCGGCAAAACGGCTTTTCGATGATGGTCTGCTCGACGATCGGGATGTTACGGCCGTCTTTGACAATCTGATGAAGGTTGAACTCGGGTTTTTCGTAGTCTTTGCCGAGCCGGTAAAGCAGCTCGTAGGCAGCCGAAAGGCGCGTGGCACCGGGGACATAGGCAAGCGGGCTCGCCGGGTTCGCGAACGAGCGGGACGTAGCCTCGGCCCACGCCGTCAACGGATTCAAAAGCGCGCGCTGAAATTCGTAAAACTGGTAAAGCATGATGAGGACTCCCGCGTGGGAAAACTGAGCGGTAATAAGCGGCGCTCGGCGTCGCGGCATGCCGTGCTGGAAACAAAGGCTTCGTGCCAGTGTGGACTGATCGATGATATAGGACAAACATGGCTAGTTGCAATGCAGCAAATTCGCGACCCGCGCGGGGTTTTCCCGAATGCAGCGCCGCCGCGGCGCGCCGATAGGCGGCCTTGCCGACCGCAAAACGCAGGTATTTTCGAGGCCGCGCGCGTCTAGCATGCGCTGCTGTCGCCGTTTTTGCCCCAGGCGCCGGTCGAATTGCTGGAACCGGTCGAATCGGTGGATTCGGCGGAATGGGCCGGATGCCCTGTCGCCTGCGTCATTTCCTGCTCATGCCGCATCAGATTGAGCCCGGTATGAATCAGCGCCACATGCGAGAACGCTTGCGGAAAGTTGCCGGTAAAGCGCTTCGCGCGCGGGTCGTATTCTTCGGCCAGCAAGCCGACATCGTTCGCGAGCTCGATCAGGCGCTCGTACATCGCGTGCGCCTCGTCGAGCCGGCCCTGTAACGCGAGGTTGTCCACCAGCCAGAAGCTGCATGCGAGGAAGGTCCCCTCGCCGGGCGGCAGGCCGTCGTCGACCTCGGCAGTGCGGTAGCGCATCACCAACCCGTCGTGCATCAGGTCGCGCTCGATGGCCGAGACCGTCGAGACGATGCGCGGGTCGTGCGGTGGCAAAAAGCCGACGAGCGGCATCAACAGCAAGCTCGCGTCGAGATCGTCGCTGCCATAAACCTGCGTGAACGCACCCAGTTTTTCGTTGAAACCCTGAGCGCAGACATCGGCGTGAATCGCGTCGCGCACCTCGCGCCAGCGCTGCACGGGGCCGCTCAAACCGCATTTCTCGGCCGAACAGACCGTGCGGTCGAACGCGACCCAGGCCATCACCTTGGAGAACGTGAAGTGACGACGCCCGCTGCGCACTTCCCAGATGCCTTCGTCAGGCTCGCTCCAGATTGTCTCGAGGTGTTCGAGCATCACGCATTGCAGTGCCCAGACCGATTCATTCGAATGCAGCCCGCCAATACGCGCAAGATGCAGCGCGTTCATGATTTCGCCATAGACGTCAAGCTGCAATTGGCCGACCGCGTTGTTGCCGATCCGCACCGGTTTCGCGCCCTGATAGCCAGGCAGCCAGTCGATCTCCATTTCGGGTAGGCGCCGTTCGCCGGCAAGTCCGTACATGATTTGCACCTGCGACGGCGCGCCTGCCAGCGCGCGCTCGAGCCAGGCGCGCCAGGCGCGGGCTTCATCGTAATATCCGCAGCGCATCAGCGCGAGCAGCGTGATCGTCGCATCGCGCAGCCAGCAGTAGCGGTAATCCCAATTTCGAGTGCCGCCGAGCAGCTCGGGCAGCGAGGTGGTCGGCGCGGCGACGATACCGCCCGTCGGCGCATAGGCGAGCGCCTTGAGCGTCAGCAGCGAACGGCGAATCGGCGCGGCGTAGCGGCCGGTGACCTGACAGCGGCTGGACCAGTCGTGCCAATAGGTTTGGGTGCCGGCGAGCGCGGAGAATGGATCCGTGGCCGGCGGCAGCCGTTGGTGCGAGGACGAGTAGGCGAGCACGAACGGCACACGCTCGCCCTCGGAGACCGTGAATTCGGCGGCCGTATGCATGTTTTCACCGTGTAACGGCACATCGGTGCGCAGCACGACCATGTCCGGGCCAACCACGGCGCGGATACCGTTGCCATGTGCAAGCTGCGTGACCCATGGCACGGAAAAGCCGTAATCGAACCGTAACGTGAGCGCCATGCGCATCGGGACCGTGCCACGCTTGCCCACCACGATGCGAACGAGTTCGGACCAACCGTTGCCGGGCGGCATGAAATCGATCACGGTCACGGCGCCTTCGGCGCTCTCGTAGTCGGTTTCGAGGATCAGCGTGCCCTCGCTATAGCGGCGTCGGGCGCTGGCGGTGCCGCCCACGGGGCCGAGCTGCCATGCGCCGTGCTCCGGATTACCCAGCAGCGCGGCAAAGCAGGCGCCGCTGTCAAAGCGCGGCCAGCACAGCCAATCGACGGAGCCGTCGCGGGAAATGAGCGCGGCCGTGTGGCCGTCGCCGACAAGTGCGTAGTCTTCGATGGAAGCGGGCATGGTGGTCGTTATGCGATTTCGCGGCTGGAAGACGTTAAGTCACGGTAGTCAGCAGTAGTTAGCGCCTGCTCTGCGGTAGGTCGTTGCCAGCGCCGGGTCTGGCTGGCTACAATCGCATCTCGGGGAATTTGTGCGACGCATCCCCCATAGCGGGGCGAACACCACCGCACGATGCGTTCTCGGCCAGCCGTGCGCCTGTGACGTTCTTTCACCACGAGGATTGACGCCATGCAGCATCCGTCCAAAGTCGATTGCATCACTATTCTCTCCGCCGCCCGCGATCTATGCGACGGCGCCTTGCTTTCTCTCGATCCCAATGCACTGGGCCTGTCGCGCAACGGCATGGACGCCGCAGCGGCGTTTCTGATTGAACGCGCCTGCTTCACACAACATCGCGACGGCGACGGCCATTATGCGGTCGGCGGCCTCTCGTTGCAGGGAAAGCTGCGGCTCGACCAGCTCGCGAACGGTTGAACTGTTCGATCCGAAGCGGACCAACGTGACTCGCCGCCACTGGGCACGCTGCTAGCTGATACCGGTCATCCCGCTTGCTTCAAAGCCGCAGATGCTCCGATGCGGGACCAATCAGCCCAAGAATGCCGATGATGATGAGATAAAGCGCGACGATGTAATTCAAGAGTCGCGGCACGATCAGAATCAGAATGCCGGCGATCAATGCGGCTAGCGGCCCAAGACTGACTGAAATGTTCATGGCGATGCCTCGCGTCGGATGGATCGGTTGGTCGGCGCGTGTCGCTCGCTCGCGGCGAGCGACGGCTATGCCGACGGAGATACTTTGATGCCGAATACGTTGGTTCAACGCTGGTCGCGCGTGCGGCCAGGCTGGCCTTTTCGGGTAACGTTTTCCGCCCATGCGCCGAACTGTGATGATACTTGGCGGCCTAGCGAATCGTGTGCCCTCCTCCTAAGAGGGGCGCGATCGTGCAAAGGTTTCGCGACACGACGTTTATCTGTTTTCGCGTCCTTGGTGACGGCTGTGGCGGCCTTGACGGCTGTGACAGCTGTGACGGCGCCGCAGCACGCTGCGGCGCAAACGGCGAACGCCGCCGGCGCATCGTACGATCTGCTCGTCGGCACGTACACGACGAACGGCAAGAGCGTCGGCATTTATGTGTACCGCTTCGATCCGCAAACCGGGGGGACGACGCTGCTGTCGTCGGCGCCGACGGTCAATCCGTCGTATCTCGCGGTAGGCAGCGGCAATCGGACCGTTTATGCGGTCAACGAACTACCCGGCGATAACGGGCCTGCCAACGAGCGCGGCGGGGTGAGCGCATTTTCGTTCGATCCGGCGAGCGGACATCTTGCGTTGTTGAACCGCGTCTCGTCGCAAGGTAATGACCCTTGCTATCTGAGCCTGTCGCCCGACGGCAAATACCTGTTCGTCGCGAACTATTCCGTGGCCGCCAACCCCGGCGGCAGCTTTGCCGTGCTGCCGGTCGGCGACGGCGGCAGCCTGAGCGCCGCAGTGCTGAGCGTTCATCACGAGGGCAGCGGCCCGGTCAAGGGCCGGCAGGACGACGCGCACGTCCATTCGACGGTTTTTGCGCCGGACGGCCGTTATCTGTTCGCGCAGGATCTGGGCATCGACAAGCTCTATGGCTATCGCTACACGTCCGATGGCACCCGCGGCTTGCTGAGCCCCACGCCCACCCGCTACGTGAACATGCCTGCTGGCTCGGGGCCGCGTCACCTCGTGTTCGACGCAAAAGGGCAACGCGCTTATCTGACGAGCGAGTTGTCGGCCACGGTGACGGTGCTGCAGTACGCGAACGGCGAGCTCACGCCGTTGCAGACTATCCGGCTGGCTGCGCCCGGTTTTACCGGCAAGCAGGGTGCCGGTGCGATTCACCTGTCGCCGGACGGACGTTTTGTCTATGCGACGAATCGCGGCGACGCGAACGAGATCGTCATCTTCTCGGTCGATCGCCATGACGGAAAGCTCAGGTTGGTGGGCCGCCAGTCAACGCTCGGCCGCACTCCGCGCGAATTCGCGATCGATCCGAGCGGCCGTTGGTTGATCGTCGGCAATCAGGATAGCGATACCGCCTATGTCTTCAGCCGCCATCCAGATGCCGGCCTGCTTGGCCCGAACCCGGTGCGGCTCGACATCGGCGCACCGGTCGATTTCAAGTTTGTGCCGGCGTCGTGATCGTCTTTGCGCGCCTGAGCCTGAAGACAAAGAGAGCCTGCGCGTCAGAGCAAGCACGCAGGCTCGAAGCTACCGCCTCACGGGGGGGCGGGGCGGCAGAGGATGGAACAGGACAGGACACCCAAGCGGTTTCGATATGCTGATTGACGCAACGGCCGTGCCGGGCCTGCGTAAGCTCCCGTCGATTGAGGTTGGGCCGGCGCGTGTGCACACCGCTTCACCCCAGCGCGTCGTTTGTCCGGTTATTTCTTGCAATCGCCTCGCACGATTTACGTGTTTTATGCAGATGCATCGAAGCGAAGCAACGACGACAGGGCCAGCCGGCCGCCGGCTGCGCACCGCCGCGTGGGTCTGCGCCTGTGCGTTCGGGTTGCTCGTCACGCCGCTGCAGGCATCGGCCGGCGCGGTCGTGAGCTGCACGCCGGGCGACGACGTGCTGAGCGATGCATGCCGCCGCGTTGACCGCGTGGCGCAGCACGGCAGTTGGGATCTTTACCTTACAGGCTATGCGTGGCATATCGACGGCTATTCGGCCGAGCAGCGGCATGCGCTGAACGCCAAATCGTGGGGCGGCGGCGCGGGCAAGCATTGGACCGATGCAAATGGCAACGAAGACATCCTGTTCGCGTTCGTCTTTCTCGATTCGCACGTGCGCCCCGAGCCGATTGCCGGCTATGCGCGCGTGTGGTTTACGTCGCCGGTGATGGGCGGCTTGTCGGTAGGCGGCGGATGGTTCGCGGGGTTCACCGCGCGCAAGGACGTGCTCAGCTACATACCGCTGCCGATCGCGTTGCCCATCGCGTCGGTGCGGTATCGCAACGCTTCGGTGATGGGCACGTTCATCCCGCACGTGCCGGGCTCCGGCCACGGCGATATCGCATTCTTCTGGACGCGCTACGAATTTTGATGCATTGACGCCAATGTGCCGCTAGCCGTCGCGCTCGGGCGGCGCAAGCACTTCGCGGCTACCGTTGACGCTCATCGACGACACGAGCCCCGCCGCTTCCATTTGCTCGACGAGACGCGCGGCGCGGTTGTAGCCGATGCGTAACTGTCGCTGCACCGACGAGATCGATGCCCGGCGCGTGCGCACGACGAACGCCACGGCTTCGTCGTAAAGCGGATCGGCCTCGGCATCGGACGCGTCGCCAAAGAGATCCTGTGCGGCGCCTTCTGTCGCGGGGCCGTCGAGAATGCCTTCCTCGTATTGCGGCTCCCCGAACTGCTTGAGATGCTCGACCACGCGATGCACTTCTTCATCGGCGACGAACGCGCCGTGTACGCGCTGCGGGTAGCCGGTGCCCGGCGGTAGAAACAGCATGTCGCCCTGACCGAGCAGCGATTCGGCGCCCATCTGATCGAGAATCGTGCGCGAATCGATTTTCGACGAAACCTGGAATGCCACGCGCGTCGGAATGTTGGCCTTGATCAGGCCCGTGATGACATCGACGGAGGGGCGCTGTGTCGCGAGAATCAGATGGATGCCGGCCGCACGCGCTTTTTGCGCGAGCCGTGCGATCAGCTCTTCGATCTTCTTGCCGGCAACCATCATCAGGTCGGCGAGTTCATCGATGACGACGACGATGAACGGCAGCGTCGAGAGCGGTTCCGGCGCATCGGGCGTCAGCGAGAACGGATTGGTCAATTTCTTTCCCGCCCGTTCGGCATCGCGCACTTTTTGATTGAAGCCCGCCAAGTTGCGCACGCCGACGGCCGACATCAGCCGGTAGCGCTTCTCCATTTCGCCGACGCACCAGGTGAGCGCGTTCGCGGCAAGCTTCATGTCGGTGACGACTGGCGCAAGCAAATGCGCAATGCCCTCATAGACCGACAGCTCGAGCATCTTCGGGTCGATCATGATGAGGCGCACGTCCTCGGGCGACGCTTTGTACAGCAACGACAGGATCATCGCGTTGATGGCAACTGATTTGCCCGAGCCTGTCGTGCCGGCCACCAGCATATGCGGAGCCTTCGCGAGATCGGTCACGATCGGCTGGCCGGTGATGTCCTTGCCCATCGCGATGGTGAGCAGCGAACCCGAATTGCGATAGGCGCTTGCATCGAGAATTTCGGAGAGGCGGATCATCTGGCGCTTCGCGTTCGGCAGTTCGAGCCCCATGCAAGTCTTGCCCGGGATCGTCTCGACTACGCGAATCGATGTGAGGCCCAGCCCGCGCGAGAGATCCTTCATCAGGCCCACGATCTGGCTGCCGCGTACGCCGAGTGCGGGCTCGACTTCGAAGCGCGTAATGACAGGGCCGGCCGACGCGCCGACCACGGTCACCGGCACCTTGAACTCCTGCAGCCGTTGCTCGATCAACTGACCCGTTAGCGCGAGCTGCTCGGCCGGGATCGGCTCAGTGTCGGCCGATGCACGCTCGAGCAAGTCGAGCGACGGCAGCTCGATGGCGGGGGCAACCGGCGCGTGGAACGCAAAGTCCTCGACGATGTAACCGCGCACGCTCGGGAGTGAAGGTTGTGCGGGCGGTGGGCTTGCGGGCGTCGTCGGTGTTTCGTCGATGCGCTCGAACGGCGATGCCTCGTTGGCCGCAGCGGCGCTGGTGCGGATAGTTTCGCTGTGCGCTTCGTGCGTTGCGCGCAGTGGTTCAGTGTCGGCGGCATGTTGCTCCGCTGGTGCGGGACGCTGAATGGAAGGCGTCGCGGCGGACGGCAGCGGGGGGGGCGCGGGAAATGGCGGCTCAGGTTCGTGCGGAAAGTGCGGCGTTGCGGGTAACACGTCCGGCGTCGGGGTAGTGTCTGCGTCTGCGTCGGCCGCTTGCTGCGCCGGATGCACGTTCTGCGCGTCGTGCGGCGGTGCGTCGGTT
This sequence comes from Trinickia sp. LjRoot230, assembly GCF_964253315.1. NCBI lineage: Bacteria > Pseudomonadati > Pseudomonadota > Betaproteobacteria > Burkholderiales > Burkholderiaceae > Trinickia > Trinickia sp. LjRoot230. The sequence continues at coordinate 3,212,348 of NZ_CAXUQX020000001.1, read as the reverse complement.
GCTTGCGCCGCATCCGGCGTTTCATGCGACGGCGTCGCGGCAGGGCTTGTTGCCGGCTCGTCCACGGCCTCGATCGGCGGCATGCCGAACGCCGGCGATGCCTTAGGCGGCTGCTCGCTCGTACGATCGGCGGGGGCACGGAGGCTCGTTTGCATCGACACGTCGTCGGACGCGAACGCCTGCTCCTGCTCTGCGGACATCGATGCTTGGGTCGGCGAAACGCCGTTGCGCGCAAGGCTTACGCCCGCGAGCGTCGTCCATTGCGCAGCGTTCGCTTCGATCGCGCGCAGTGTCTCGAGGACCCCAGGCGTCGGCGTCGCGGGGCGAATGCCGGCCGTCGCCGTCGCGCTGTGCCGCACAGGGGCAAGCGCGGCCGATGACGTCGGGGAGCCCGTCAGCGAGCGATCCGGCGTACGAGATACCGCGGGCGCGCGCGGCGCGTTCGACTGCTTCGAGACGGGCTGCGTTTCACGTGCGGGCACGCCGACGGTTCGGGTCGAAGCAGGTTTGGCCGTGGCGCGTGGCACGACGTTCGCGAGCCGCGGCCCGTATGGCGCCGCAGCGCCCCGCTGCGTGACGGCAAGCGTGGCACCGCGCGGCGCGCTCGACGACGCAGGCGGTCGCCAGGCGGTCGGGCGCGCGTAGCGGCCGGTCGATTTGGGCGCCATTGGGTTCGTCGTTGCGACGCCGGCTGCGATGGCGCCCGGCCGGCCACGCGCATCGTTGCCGCGTGCCGCTTTCGCGCGCAGACGCGAGATGCCGAGGCCGAGGCCCAGCGCGCGATCGGCGGCCGCCAGCGCGTCGAGCCACCGAAACGCGAGCAGCCACGGCAGGCCGGCGGCGAAGAGTGCGAGCATGGTCAGCGGCGCGGCGGTGGCGCCAAGCGTCGGCCCGAGCATGTGCCCGAGCACGTCCCCGACGCCGGCGAGCACCCCGCGTCCCAGGACGTGAGCGCTGCCGCTGCCCGCGGCGAGCGCTGCTTCGAGTGCGCAACTGGCGATGAGGACGCTTACGAACCCGAGCCACAGGCGAATGGTGCCGGGGCCGCGCAGGCTGACGCCGCCGGGCAGCGCCGCCTTGGCGAGGCGCCACAACAAGGGAAGGAACCAGACGGCGGAAAGGCCGAACCAGTTCAAGACTGCCGTATGCATGCTAGAGCGAGAAACTGACGAGGCAAAGAGGCTGACGAAGCCGGCGAGCGACGCCGGCGAACCCGACGAGTTTAACCGGTCGGTCGCCGCGCGACGGTGGCATCGCTATGGCGCTCACCGATCAGCCCGCTGGAAGCTGAGCGTCGCACCGTCTTCCGTGATGATCACCAACTGCACGGGCGGGCGCCACTGCACGCCGGTCTTGCCGATATGCGCCAGCGCATCGAGATAGCCGCGCTCGAACTCGCCACGCTCGCCCGGGCAAGCGCGGCGCGTGGTGGTGAGCGGGCCGAAGGACAACGTGCCGTCAATCAGCGAATAGCGCGCGCTAAAGCGGTTGCAGCCCGCTATGCCGCTCGCTTGGCGCTGGCCTGTGGCCGTCGAAAAATCGAGCGTCGGGCGGGCGGCGTCGCCCTCACTCGGGAGTTCACGCCGGCCGCCATCGGCCGTTTGCCAAGCGGCGAGTACCCAGTGCGTGTCGTCGAGCAACTGCACGGCGGCGGGCACAAACGGATCGCTGCGCGGGGCGGCTGAATCGGGATGCGTCGGCATCGCACAGGCTGCGAGGAGCGCCGCGCTCGCCAGCACGCCGGCGCGTCGCGACCCGCTGGCACGCGTTGCCGCGCGCAACGACGCGATGAACTGACTCCACATGACTGCGTTTCCTTTTTTGATCTGCTGGCGAAGGCGTAAGGGTAACGCACTCCGATCGGCGCGCGTGAGGGAACGCATGCGCCTCGTGCTAGCATCCCGCTTCTTCACATGCTTTACGAACGAACGGGATACGTCATGCAGATCGGCCATCGAATCGGCACGCCGCTCACGTCCTCGGCCACGCGCGTCATGCTGCTGGGCGCGGGCGAGCTCGGCAAGGAAGTCATCATTGCGCTGCAGCGGCTTGGCGTCGAGACGATCGCCGTCGATCGTTACCCGAACGCACCCGGCCATCAGGTCGCGCACCGTTCGCATGTCATCGACATGACTGATCCGGCGGCGCTTGTCGCGCTCGTGCATGCTGAACGGCCGCATTTGATCGTGCCGGAGATCGAAGCGATTGCGACCGACGCGCTTGCCGAAATCGAGGCGGCCGGCGTGGCCGAGGTCATTCCCACGGCGCGCGCCACGCAGTTGACGATGAACCGCGAGGGCATTCGCTGCCTCGCGGCCGAAACACTGGGTCTGCCGACTTCACCCTACACGTTCGCGCAATCGTTCGACGAGTTCAAGGCCGCCGTTGCCCGCATCGGCTATCCGTGCGTGGTGAAGCCGGTCATGTCGTCGTCGGGCAAGGGGCAGTCGGTTCTGGCCAGCGAGGCAGATATCGAGCCGGCCTGGCGCTACGCGACGGCCGGTGCGCGCGTGAATGTCGGGCGTGTGATCGTCGAGGGTTTTCTCACGTTCGATTACGAGATCACGTTGCTGACGGTGCGTGCGGTCGGTGCGGCGACAGGCGAAATCGAAACCGCGTTTTGCGAGCCGATCGGCCATCTGCAGGTGGCGGGCGATTACGTCGAATCGTGGCAGCCGCAGCCGATGTCGGCCGCAGCGCTCGCGCGCTCGCGCGAGATCGCCACGAAAGTCACGGGCGCGCTCGGCGGGCGCGGCGTGTTCGGCGTCGAGTTGTTCGTGCGCGGCGACGACGTCTGGTTCTCCGAGGTCAGCCCGCGTCCGCACGATACCGGGCTCGTGACGTTGCGCTCCCAGCGTCTGTCGGAGTTCGAGCTTCACGCGCGCGCGATTCTCGGCTTGCCGGTGGATACCGCGCTTGCCGCGCCTGGCGCGTCGGCGGTCATTTATGGCGGGCTCGAGGAAGCGGGCATCGCGTTCGAGGGCGTGCGCGAGGCGTTGGCCGTGCCGGCTTCGGACCTTCGCCTGTTCGGCAAGCCCGAAAGTTTCAAGAAGCGGCGCATGGGCGTGGCCGTGGCGACGGGCGCCGATATCGACGAAGCGCGCACGCGCGCGAAGGCGGCCGCCGCGGCTGTACATCCTGTTTCGACGATCCAAAAAGAAAGCTGACGCTCGAACGCGCGCGCGAAAGATGGCATCCGTCATCGCGATGTCGCGCGAAACGAGCAAGATCGACACCGCAGGCGCGCGTTTTCCGACTTAGGCCTGGTTTAGGCTTGGCCGTTGCGGCAGCTCGGGTCGTGCCTGTGGGCGCCCAAAACGCGCCCACGGATGCCGCGGCCGGCCGCAGCGGGAACACGATGCTACAATACCGGCCTTTCCGGCAGCACTGCCGCCGGAGTTGGCCACGCCTAGTCGGCCACCGCCTGTTGCGCGGCACCGTGGGCGGCCCGCGCCGTCGTTGGCCGTTACTGGCCCACTGGCCGTTTGGGGCTGCCGTGGTTTATGCCTCGACGTCGATTCCGTCGAGCCGCGCTAGTGCCGAATACCGTACTAGTAGCCTATGTCCGCTGCTGCGCGCGAACGACGCGACGCGTGAGCGGTGCACTTTTAGCGAACGCCACCATGTCTGATCCTGCTGTTACGTCCCCCATCGCGACCTTCGACCATTTCGGGCTCGCCCCCGACATCCTCAAAGCGATTGCGGAGCAGGGCTACACCACGCCGACGCCGATCCAGGCGCAGGCGATTCCGGTCGTTCTGGCAGGTCGCGACGTGATGGGCGCGGCTCAGACGGGCACCGGCAAGACGGCCAGCTTCTCGCTGCCGATCATCCAGCGCCTGCTGCCGCACGCAAGCACAAGCGCGTCGCCTGCGCGGCACCCGGTGCGCGCGCTGATTCTGACGCCGACGCGCGAGCTCGCCGATCAGGTGGCCGCCAACGTGCACGCGTACGCCAAGCACACGCCGCTCAGAAGCGTGGTGGTGTTCGGCGGCGTCGATATGAACCCGCAGTCGGCCGAGTTGCGGCGCGGCGTCGAGATTCTGATCGCCACGCCCGGGCGGCTACTCGATCACGTTCAGCAAAAGACGGCGAATCTCGGCCAGGTGCAGATGCTTGTGCTCGACGAGGCCGATCGCATGCTCGACATGGGCTTTTTGCCCGATTTGCAGCGGATCTTGAACCTGTTGCCGAAAGAGCGTCAGACGCTGCTCTTTTCGGCGACGTTTTCACCCGAGATCAAAAAGCTGGCCGCAACCTATCTGCGCAATCCGCAGACGATCGAAGTCGCGCGCAGCAACTCGACGGCGACCAACGTCACGCAAATCGTCTACGAAGTGGCCGAGGGTGACAAGCAAGGCGCCGTCGTGCAACTGATTCGCGAGCGCGGTTTGAAGCAGGTCCTCGTTTTCTGCAACAGCAAGATCGGGGCGGGGCGTCTGGCGCGGCAACTGGAGCGCGACGGCGTGGTGGCCTCCGCCATTCACGGCGACAAATCGCAAAATGAACGCATGCAGGCGCTCGATGCGTTCAAGCGCGGCGAACTCGAAGCGCTGGTGGCAACCGATGTTGCCGCGCGCGGTCTCGATATCGCCGAATTGCCCGCGGTGATCAACTTCGACCTGCCGTTCAACGCTGAAGACTACGTGCACCGTATCGGCCGCACGGGCCGTGCGGGCGCGTCGGGCGATGCGCTCTCGCTTTGCAGTCCTAACGAACGCAAGCAGCTTGCGGACATCGAAAAACTGATCAAGCGGCCAATCGAGGTGCTGCCGCTGGTGCTGGATGCGCCGGTGCGTCATGCGCGTGAGGAGCGCGGCCGCCGCGAGCGCGACGATCGCGCGTCGCCGGGGCGTCGTGCTCGCGGCGCGTCGGGCCACGAGCGTCCGGTGCATCGTCATACGCATGCGAGCGTCGACGATTTCTTCCTCAAGCCCTACGAGCCGTCGCCGTCGGTGCGCGAGCGCGAGGCGGCGTCCAACGAGTCTGCGGCGCCCGCGAAGGCCGCGCCGAAACAGCCGCTTGCCGCGCTGCTTGGCGGCTTTGGCATGGCGCGCCGCAATTCGTCGTCATAGTCGACATCGGCAGTCGAGCAGCGCCGCGCATCCCCGACTAGGCGTCCCCGACTAGGCGTCCCCGACTAAACCGGAAACGCTGTCGTCGACAAAATCTCTTTCAGTACCATGAAGCTGCGTATCTGCCGCACGCCGGGCAGGTAGAGCAGTTGCTCGGCATGCAGACGGTTGAAACTGTCGCTGTCGCGTGTGCGCACGAGCATGAAATAGTCGAATTCGCCCGTTACGACGTGGCATTCCATGCAGCCCGAAATCTTGCGCGCTGCTTTTTCGAATTCCGCAAATGTCTCCGGTGTCGATCGATCGAGCACGATGCCGATCACGACGAGCATGCCTGCGCCGATCGCTTTCGGTGCCAGCAGCGCGACGACGCCTCGAATAAATCCCGCCTCCTTGAGCCGCTCGACGCGCCGCAAACAAGCCGGCGCGCTCAGTTTCACTTTTGCCGCGAGCTTGACGTTCGAAATCGATGCGTCTTGCTGCAGCGCTTTGAGAATCGCGCGGTCGGTCCGATCGAGCTGCGCGAGTGCGGCGGGCTCGGCGGTAGCCCGCGTGCTATTCGCCGCACGGCGACGTAATTTTATTGCGCTCATGATGGATTCAACACATTGAAAATAAATAAACCGAGGAATTAGCAATCTAAAATTACGTACTACCTTTAATTTTCGCAAGCTCATTTCGTCGCAATCGCCCTATTATTTTCTGATCGCGCAGCAGTGTCCTTAACCTTTGACCGCACGATCGGAGCCCGTCATGAACTTGGATCGATTTCCCCGTTATCCGCTCACGTTCAGCCCCACGCCGATCCACCCATTGAAGCGGCTCACGGCGCACCTTGGCGGCAGAGTCAACCTGTATGCCAAACGCGAAGACTGCAACAGCGGACTCGCATTCGGCGGCAACAAGACGCGCAAGCTCGAGTACCTGATCCCCGAGGCGCTGGCACAAGGTTGCGACACGCTCGTTTCCATCGGCGGCATTCAGTCCAATCAGACGCGCCAGGTCGCCGCCGTCGCCGCGCATCTCGGCATGAAATGCGTGCTTGTCCAGGAGCACTGGGTCAACTACAGCGATGCGCTGTACGATCGGGTTGGCAATATCGAGCTGTCGCGCATCATGGGAGCCGATGTCCGCCTCGTTCCCGATGGCTTCGACATCGGTTTTCGCCGCAGTTGGGAAGAGGCGCTCGAGAGCGTGCGTCGCGCGGGCGGCAAACCCTACGCGATTCCAGCCGGATGTTCGGACCATCCGCTTGGCGGGCTCGGTTTCGTTGGTTTCGCCGACGAAGTGCGGCAACAGGAAGCGCAGCTTGGCATTCGCTTCGACTACATCGTCGTGTGCTCGGTCACGGGCAGCACGCAGGCGGGGATGGTCGTCGGCTTTGCCGCCGATGGGTGGGCCAGGCAGGTGATCGGTATCGACGCCTCCGCCAAGCCGGAGGCCACGCGCGCGCAGATTCTGCGTATCGCGCAACAAACGGCGGAGCAGGTCGATCTCGGGCGCGTGATCGTCGATGACGACATCATCCTCGATACCCGCTATGGCGGCCCCGAGTACGGGTTACCGAGCGAGGGCACGCTCGAGGCCATACGGCTCGCTGCCCGGCACGAGGGCATGCTGACCGACCCGGTCTACGAGGGCAAGTCCATGCACGGGATGATCGACCGGGTGCGCCGCGGCGAATTCGCGTCGGGCGCCAATGTGCTGTTCGCTCATCTTGGCGGTGCGCCGGCACTGTCGGCTTATAGCTTTATTTTTCGCAACGGGTGAACGAGGCGATCGTTACTGCTTGGTTCGACTGCACGCAAAATTGTCGGTGGGATTTAGCGCTTTAGCGCTTAGATCGACCCCATGCAGAGCTCGCAGCCCACGCCGCAACCATCTCCACATAAAACGCTTCGAGCGTCACGCCACCCCAGTTGTGCGCTGCCGACACCAGCCCCAAATGGCGCGCCGCAGCTTGTAGCGCAGGCAGCGGCCGGCTCGCATCGAGCGCTTGCGCGCCGGTCTGCTTGCTGAGCTTTTCGCCCTGCGCGTCCGTCACCACCGGAACGTGCAGATAGGCGGGCGTCGGCACGCCGAGACAGCGTTTCAGATAGATCTGACGCGCTGTCGAATCGATGAGGTCCGCGCCGCGAACGACGTGCGTGATGTGCTGGTCGGCATCGTCGACGACAACCGCGAGTTGGTAGGCCCATTGCCCGTCGGCACGCTTGAGCACGAAATCGCCGACTTCATCGGCCAAATTCTGCTCACGCACGCCTTGCCAGCGGTCATCGAACGAGATCGTCGCGGCAGCCCCGTCGGGCACGCGCAAGCGCCATGCCCTTGCGGGCTTGCCGAACAGGCCCTGGCGGCAGGTGCCCGGATAGGCGAGCGTCGTATGGCGCGCGTGGCTGCTGGCCAGCGAATCGGCGATTTCCTTGCGCGTGCAGCCGCACGGATAGACGAGCCCCGCGGCCGTGAGGCGGTCGAATGCCTGCGTATAAAGCGCGGTGCGCGCGCTTTGCCAGACAGGCGGCTCGTCGGCGAGCATGCCGAAACGCTCGAGTGTCGAACATATCTGCCGGTCGGCGCCTGGCACCGTACGCGGCCCGTCGATATCCTCGATCCGCACGAGCCAGGTGCCGCCATGCGCGCGCGCATCGAGATAGCTTGCCAGCGCACCGACGAGCGAGCCGAAATGCAGCGGCCCGGTTGGCGATGGCGCAAAACGGCCGCGATAGGCTGGCGACGCGAGTGCGTCCGGTGAACTGATCGCGGCGAGCACGGGGCGGCCGCCGCTTACGCAGCCTCAGCCGCCGTACCGCGTTGCGGATGGCAGGCGGGGCAGTACCGGCCGGCCTCGTAAAGCGGCGAGTGCTGCGCCTCCAGCGTGACGACGCCGCGGCAGCCGAAGCACTGCACGGTAGGGGTGGGGCCGAGTTGCGGATCGAGCGCGGTGCGGTAATCGAACACGAAGCATTCGCCGTGATAATGCGCGCCGCCCACTTCCTCGAAGTACTTGAGAATGCCGCCTTCGAGCTGATAAACATGCTCGAAGCCGATCTCCTTCATATGGATGGCGGCCTTTTCGCAGCGGATGCCGCCGGTGCAGAACGAGACAACGGTTTTATCCGTGAGTTCGTCGCGATGGGCTTGGATCACCTCGGGGAACTCGCTGAATTTGTCGATGCGGTAATCGATTGCGTTGTCGAACGTCCCCACGTCGACTTCGAACGCATTGCGCGTGTCGAGCATGACAACCGGGCGCCCTGCGTCGTCGTGTCCGCGATCGAGCCAGCGCTTGAGCGTGGGCGCATCGACGGCGGGCGCACGGCCAAGCTCCGGCTTGATGGCCGGCCTTTTCATCGTGATGATTTCGCGCTTGAGCTTGACCAGCATGCGGCGAAACGGCTGCGCTGGCGACTCGCTTTCCTTGAACTGCAGCGATGCGAACTTGCCTTCGAAAAGCGGATCGTGGCGCAGATAGTCGACGAATGCGTCGGCCGCCTCGCGCGAGCCGGCTACGAACAGGTTGATGCCTTCGGGCGCGAGCAGAATAGTGCCTCGCAAGCCAAGCGCGATCGAGCGTTCGGCCACGAGCGGGCGCCATGCCTGGATTGCATCGAGCGTGACGAATTGATAGGCGGAGAGATTGACGATGCTCATGATGATGATGGTGCCTGCTTCGCGCCGCGTAGCAGCGTCCTGTGCAATGCGCAAAACCCGTATTATCCCGCAAATTCGAATCGAAACGGGCGCGCCGGCGGCGCCACTCGGCCGCGCGCCGCGCGCTCCTTTTTGCGACAGAAAACGCGTTGCGCCGGATGTACAATACGGCCCATGTCAGATCCCCGCTTCGTCCATCTTCGCATCCATTCCGAATTCTCGATTGCCGACGGCATCGTGCGCATTGACGACGTCGTCAAGGCGGCCGCTGCCGACGGGCAGGGCGCGCTCGCACTGACCGATCTTTCGAACGCATTTGGTCTTGTCCGTTTCTACCGGGAAGCACGCGGCAGCGGCGTCAAGCCGATTGCCGGGTGCGACGTCTGGATCACGAACGCGGCCGATCGCGACAAGCCTGCGCGTTTGCTGTTGCTCGTCAAAGACGGTCGCGGCTATTTGAACCTGTGCGAGCTGCTTACCAAGGCTTGGCTGACCAATCAGTACCGCGGACGCGCCGAGATCGACCCGGCATGGTTCGATACGCCGCTGTGCGAGGGCCTGATTGCGCTTTCGGGTGCGCAACTCGGCGACATTGGGCTCGCGCTTGCCGCGGGCAACAAGGACGCCGCCAAGCGCTACGCGCTGCTATGGGCCGAGCGCTTTCCGAACGCGTTTTACATCGAGTTGCAGCGCTGTGGCCAGCCTGGTGGCGAGGCGTATGTGCAGCAGGCCGTGGCGCTGGCGGCGGCACTGAAGCTGCCGGTCGTCGCCACCCATCCGGTGCAGTTCATGACGGCCGACGATTTCACCGCGCACGAGGCGCGCGTGTGCATCTCCGAGGGCGATATCCTCGCGAATCCGCGCCGCCCGAAACGCTTCACGACTGCGCAGCATTTTCGTACGCAAGACGAAATGGCTGCGCTCTTCGCCGACATCCCGTCCGCCGTTGCGAACACAGTCGAAATCGCCAAGCGTTGCAACCTGGCGCTGGAACTGGGCAAGCCGAAGCTGCCGCTGTTTCCGACGCCCGACGGTATGTCGCTGGACGAATACCTCGTGCAACTGTCGAAAGACGGTCTGGAGCGCCGGCTAGTAGAACTCTACTCGGACGAAGCCAAACGCGTCGAGGCCCGCGAAACCTACTACCAGCGGCTCGAATTCGAGTGCAAGACGATCATCAAGATGGGCTTTCCGGGCTACTTCCTGATCGTTGCGGACTTCATCAACTGGGCCAAGAATAACGGCGTGCCGGTGGGGCCGGGGCGCGGCTCGGGCGCGGGTTCGCTCGTCGCCTATGCGCTCGGCATCACCGATCTCGACCCGCTGCGCTACAACCTGCTGTTCGAGCGCTTCCTGAACCCTGAGCGCGTGTCGATGCCTGACTTCGACATCGACTTCTGCCAGGAAGGGCGCGACCGCGTCATTCAATACGTCAAGGGCAAGTACGGCGCCGATGCGGTCTCGCAGATCGCGACCTTCGGCACGATGGCGGCGAAAGCGGCCGTGCGTGACATCGGCCGTGTGCTCGATCTCGGCTACACGTTCACCGACGGCATTGCGAAGCTGATTCCGTTCAAGCCGGGCAAGCATGTGACCATCGCCGACGCGATGAAGGAAGAGCCGCTCTTGCAGGAGCGCAACGACAACGAAGACGAAGTGCGGCAGTTGCTCGAACTCGCGCAGCGCGTCGAGGGCTTGACGCGTAACGTCGGCATGCACGCGGGCGGCGTGCTGATTGCGCCCGGCAAGCTGACCGACTTTTGTCCGCTATACGCGCAGGGCGATGACGGCGGCGTCGTGAGCCAGTACGACAAAGACGACGTCGAAGCCGTTGGCCTCGTCAAGTTCGACTTTCTCGGTTTGACGACGCTCACGATTCTCGATTGGGCCGAGCGCTATATCCGTCGGCTCGACCCGTCGAAGGCCGATTGGTCGCTCGCGCAGGTGCCGCTCGACGATCCCGCTTCGTTTTCGATGCTGAAAAAGGCGAACACCGTCGCCGTGTTCCAGCTGGAAAGCCGCGGCATGCAGGGCATGCTCAAGGATGCGCAGCCGGACCGCTTCGAGGACATCATCGCGCTCGTCGCGCTGTACCGGCCAGGCCCGATGGACCTGATCCCGAGCTTTTGCGCGCGCAAGCACGGGCGCGAGGTGGTGGAGTATCCGGACGCGCGCGTAGAGCCTGTTCTGAAAGAGACCTACGGGATCATGGTCTATCAGGAGCAGGTGATGCAGATGGCGCAGATCATCGGCGGCTACTCGCTTGGCGGCGCCGATCTCTTGCGTCGTGCGATGGGCAAGAAAAAGGCCGAGGAGATGGCCAAGCATCGCGAACTGTTTCGCGAGGGCGCCGCCAAGAACGGGCTGACGGGCGCGAAGGCCGACGAGATCTTCGATTTGATGGAGAAGTTCGCGGGCTACGGCTTTAACAAGTCGCACGCGGCTGCCTATGCGCTGTTGGCTTACTACACGGCGTGGCTCAAGGCGCACCATCCGGCCGAGTTCATGGCAGCCAACATGAGCTTGGCGATGGACGACACCGACAAGGTGAAGATCCTCTATGAGGATTGCAAGTTCAATGGCATCGCCGTGCTGCCGCCCGATATCAACCATTCGGCTTATCGCTTCGAACCGGTCGCCGAGCTCGACGGCAAACGCTCGCGTACGATCCGCTACGGGTTGGGCGCGGTAAAGGGCAGCGGCCAGAATGCGATCGAAGAAATCCTGCGGGCGCGCGAAGCGGGGCCCTTTGTCGATCTATTCGATTTTTGCGGGCGCATCGACCGGCGCGTCGTCAACCGGCGGACCGTCGAGGCGCTGATTCGCGCCGGCGCCTTCGATACGCTTCATGCCAATCGCGCGCAACTGATCGCGTCGGTGCCGCTCGCGATGGAAGCGGCCGACCAGGCGAGCGCCAATGAGATGCAGGCGGGCCTGTTCGACATGGGCGATGCGCCGTCGCAAGGCCATGAGCTCGTCGACGAGCCGGCTTGGCACGAAAAGCGCAAGCTGCAAGAAGAGAAGACCGCGCTCGGTTTTTACCTGTCGGGCCACCTCTTCGATGCCTATAAGGATGAGTTGCGGCGCTTCGTGCGTCAAAAGCTCGGCGAGCTGAAGGAAGGGCGCGACAAGCTTGTGGCAGGCATCATCGTTTCGCTGCGCACGCAGATGACCCAGCGCGGCAAGATGCTGATCGCGCTGATCGACGATGGCACGGGCCAGTGCGAAGTCACCGTTTTCAACGAGCAATACGAAGCGAACCGGGCCGTGTTCAAGGAAGACGAATTGCTGGTCGTGCAGGGGCAGGCGCGCAACGATGCATTCACGGGCGGCATTCGCTTCACCGTCGATGCGGTGATGGACCTCGAGCGCGCGCGCAGCCGGTATGCGCAGGCGGTGAAGGTCTGCATGAACGGCAATGCGGATGCCACTGCGTTGCGCCGCGTGCTCGAGGCGCATTGCGCGCCGCCGGCGGCGGCCGAGCCGGCAGTGGCAGTTGCAACGGCCGCGCCGGCAGGCAACCGCGGCTTCGGTGGCGGCATGCGCGGCGGTGGCGGCGGCAGCGACGCCTCATCCGCTCGCGGCGCACGGCCGCGAACGCCGCCGCCGGCCGTGCCAAACGGGCTTGCCGTGCAGATCGTCTACACCAACGCGCGCGCGCAAGGCGAAGTGCGGCTCGGCGACGCCTGGCGCGTGCGCCCAAGCGACGATTTGCTGGCCGCGCTGCGAACCGAGTTCGCCGCGAGCGCCGTCGAAATCGTTTATTGATTACGGCGATGCTGTTCCTCAAGTTTTGCGGTACCCCCGCATGAAGATCGGTATTTCTGCCAACGCGCTCAAGCAGGGCGGCGGCTTCGAGCGCTATGCCATGGACTTGGCGCGCGGGCTGGCCCAACGCGGCATCGAGCCGGCGTTTTTTGCCCGGCGCTTCGACCGCAGCCTGCCCGAAAGCGGGCTGGTGCAAGCGCACCGAATCAACGTGTCGTTTCTGCCGGGCAAGTTGCGTGACCACTGGTTCTCATGGCGTTTGCGTCGGATGCGGCGCGCTGCCTGCGTCGATGTGCTGATTGGCTGCAATCGGGTCGATTCATCCGATATCGCTGTATGCGGCGGCACGCACCGCGGTTTTGTGCGCGCGCTTGGCCGCACGCCGACGCGAGCCGACCGGTGGCAGATCGCGCTCGAAGCGCGCCAATACGCGCATGCGGCCGTCGTCGTGGCCCACTCCTTGTTGATGCGCGACGAATTGCGCGAGCTCTACGGCGTAAGCGACGACAAAATCCGTGTGCTTTATCCGCCCGTAGATGCAGCCCGCTTCTCGCCCGTCACGCCGCAGGCAAGGGCGCAGCTGCGCAAACGGTTCGGTTTCGCCGACGATGAAATCGTCTTGCTGTTTCCGTCGAGCAGCCATGAACGCAAGGGTTTGCCGCTCATCGAAGCCGTGTTGCGCGAGACGAATCTTCCGATCATCGTGGCCGTGGCTGGCCGTCCGCCCGAGCGGACCAGCGCGCGGATTCGCTACATCGGCTATGTGACGGATATCGAGAACGGCTATCGGGCGGCCGACTTCACGATCCTCGCTTCGAAGTACGAACCGTTCGGACTCGTCGGCGTGGAGTCGGTCATGTGCGGCACGCCGGTCATTCTCGCGGCGAACATCGGCTGCTGCGACGCGATTGCACCGCATCGCAAACTCGTGTTCGCTCCGGGTGATGCACTCGATTTGCAGCGAGTGTTGGAACAGGCGGTGCACGCGGTCCAGCTTGGAACGAGCCGTGCGTCGCCATCAAGTGCGCGGCAGGCATCCGACCCGATCGCGTACGACCCCAGCATCGCAAGCCATGTCGATTCGCTCGTGGCGCTCGCGCATGAACTTCGGGCTGCCTCGAGTTCGAGCGACGGCGCGTCGACTCGGTACGCTCCGCCGGCTTGAACGGGGCCCCTCCACGTCGCTTACACTACCGCCTTCAAGCGGGCTGTGGACGCGCGTCGCGCGCGGGCAATCGAGTATACTGCTGCGGCTGCGGACGAAGCGCGCTTCGGTTTGGCAGCACGGCTCCTTCATTTGAAGGCCAGTTGGCTTCGCTCCGGAAAAATCACCACAAAGCGCCATGAACCGCGTTCTCATCATCAAGGTCACATCGTTGGGCGACATCGTGCACGCGCAACCGCTCGTGGCCGATTTGCACCGCGCTTTTCCCGGGGTCGAAATCGATTGGGCCGCGGACGCGGCTTTTTCGGAAGTCCCGCGATGGAACCCGGGTATCGATCGTGTGCTGTGCGCGCCGCTCAGGCGCTTCAAGCAACAGCGCAGCATGGCGGATTTCAAGGCCATCGCGGCATCTATTGGCGAGTTGCGCCGCTTCAAATACGACGCCGTCATCGACGTTCACGGCGTTTATAAGAGCGCGATCATCGCCTTTTGCGCGCGCGCCCGCGTCCGCTATGGCTATCGTTCAATCGATTTGGGCGAAAAAGGCGCGGCATTTGCCTATTCGCGACGTTTTGCCCGTCCATCCGCGCTCAATGTCTGGGACGGACTTCGCAAAAGCGTCAGCGACGCCTTTGGTTATGAAATCGACACCGCACCCGAGTTCGGGCTGAAGATCCCGACGCCGGCCACTATTCCTGAAGCTACCCGACAAGGCCCGTTCGCCGTGCTGTTGCACGCCACCTCGGCCGATGTAAAAAAGTGGCCGATCGAATCCTGGCAGCAGGTCGGCCGCGAACTCGTTTCCCAGGGCATCCGCGCCGTGTTGCCCTGGGGCTCGGAGCAAGAGCATGCCGAGGCGCGTGCGATCGCCGCCGGTATCCCTGACGCGACGGTAATGCCGCGGCTGTCCGTGCGCGAGCTGGCCCAGCATATCGATTTGGCCACGCTTGTCGTCGGCACCGATACGGGCTTCACGCACCTGGCCAGCGCGCTGCGCAAGCCGACTGTGATGATTTTCACCGCTACCTCGCGCGAGCATTTTGGCGTGAATGTCCCGGGCCGGGCCGTTTCGGTGGGCGACGAAGGCGTAGTGCCGTCGGTTCGCGAGGTTACCGAAGCGATTCACGCGGTCTGGCAGCCGTCGATTGCGTCCGGCGCATCGAAAATCGTTGCGCGCGCGTGAGCCGCTGAGCCGCGCCAAACGAACGAGCCTCTCATCGCGTGTTTTTTGAATGCCTTCGCAGGGTGCGCCGGCTGGTGAGCCGTTCGGGTGTCACGGCGCGTGCGGTATACTGGCGAACTTCTGTCAGAGCGGGGGCCGGCTGAAGCGGGCCACCTAGCGGGGGTTTCGAGCTTCTCCCGCGCGATTTAATCATAGGTTTGATGCGCGTGCGCCCGAGTCGACGCAAGCGTTCCTCTTTTTTGCGAGGAGCGACAAAGACAACGCGACGGGACGCGGCTCGATAACGGACCTTGCCTCGAGAACGACACAAATCAAGTGACGGGGCCGGATGGCTAGCGAATGAGTCGACTGTTAGGACGTATCCATATTTTCGCGCGAGCATTGCCGCGATTAGCGCTCAAGCCATTGCGCAACAAGCCGTCGCAGCCGCGCCGAATCCTGATCGCACATCATTTGCTGCTGGGCGACACGCTATTGCTGACGGCCTTGCTGGCGAAACTGCGCCAGCAATACGTCGGCGCCCAAATCGTGCTGACCTGCCCGAAGGCAATCGTGCCGCTTTATTCGGGGCGGCCGTTCGGCGTAGAGGCACTGCCGTTCGATCCACGCGATTCGCTCGCGGTGCGGCGCGTACTGAACTCGGGCCCTTACGACCTCGGCATCGTGGCCGGCGATAATCGCCATAGCTGGCTTGCACTGGGCGCCGGTTGTCGATGGATCATCGCGCACGCCGGAGACAACGCTTGGAAGAACTGGCCCGTCAACGAACTCGTGAACTACCCTGACGAACCGGCGGCATGGGCCGATCTGACCACCGAGCTCGTGGCCGGCGAGCCGCCGCCCGCATACCGCCCCGATGTCTGGCCTGCGCCTGCGCCGAGCGCGTTTAACGAATCGATGCTGCCGCAAACAGCCTATGTCGTGCTGCACCCTGGTGCGAGTACGGCGGTCAAGCGCTGGCCGATTGAGCGCTGGCGCGAGTTGGCGTGCGAGGTGGAGCGGCTCGGGTATCGGGTCGTGTGGAGTGGGGGCCCGAGCGAGGCCGATCTCGTCAAAGAGATCGATCCCGATTCGAGCCGCGTGAATTTTGCCGGCCGTCTGGGCCTTGCCGACGTCTGGCACCTTTTTGCGGGCGCGCGGGCGCTCGTGTGTCCCGATACCGGAACCGCGCATCTCGCGCGGTTGATCGGTGTTCCGGCGGTGACGCTTTTCGGTCCCGGCAACGCGCAGATTCACGGCGCCGGGCGGTACTGGCGCGACATGCCGTTCGTGCCGGTGACGATCGCCGACATGCCATGCCGCAACCAGCACAACATTTTTCGCCGCGAGCTGGCCTGGGTCAGGCGCTGCGACCGCAACGTCTCGACGTGTATCGAATGGAACGGCGACCACGCCGGGTGCATGGGCCGGCTGACCGTAGATGCGGTAACCGACGTATTGAAAGTCGTGTTGGAGGCGGCATGAATGCTTTGACGCCACCTGCCCGCTTGCTCTGGTTGGCGTGCCCGCTGATGGCGTTCGCGGTCATGTTTGGCCATATGAACGGGCCCGTGAACATTGGGCTTGCGTTCACCGGCTTTGCGGTGCTGGCTGCAGCATGGGCGGAGCGGCGCGAGCTGACGCGCTGGCCGCTGGTCGTACCCGCAGGCCTGTGGGCCGCATGGAGCCTGGGCGCGGTGGCATGGTCCGCATATCCGGCGCTCAGTTGGCACGCGTGGCTCGACGAAGTTTGTTATCCACTCATCGTCTTCTGGGGCGCATGGCTCTTCGCCACGCGTACCGGGCGAGCCGCCTGGGCGGCCTATGCCTGCTGGCTTGCTTGCGCGCTGCTCGCGCTGATAAGTGCGCTGTACTGGGGGCAACTGCAACCGCCGACGCCCGTCACCTTTCCGCTGCGCTTTTATGCCCGCGTGGGCCATACGAGCACGCTCGCGCTCTTTGCCGCCGCGCTCTTCATCGGGCTGATGCCGCGTGGGCGCTCGCGCATTGCCGCTGTCATCGGTGTGATGTTTTGCCTGTTCATCGGGCTTGCATCGTTGAACCGGTTTTTCTGGCCCGCGGCCGCCGTAACGTTTTTTATCGCGGCGTTTCCGCTTTATCGTCGGCGTCCCAGGGTTGCCATCGCCGTGCTCGTGGCCTTGTTGGCGGTGGGCGCGCTGCTTGCGGTCTATGGCGGGATGTTGCGATTCGGGGCAGCGGAGCCCGTCGCGATGGCCGCCCCGCAACACGCTCTACAACCGGCTGCGCTCCCGGCCGCGCAAACCGCTTCGCAACCGGAACTTGCAATGCCGCAGTCGTTTGTGGCCTTCGACGATGCGGTCCGCGCCGACACTCGTCCGAAACTGTGGGCGTTCTATGCACACGAGGCGCTTCGCCGCGCGTGGATCGGCATCGGTTTCGGCAAGCCGCTGCCGGGCATCGCACTGCGACGCGATATGCCGCCGGCGCTCATCGCACTGGAGCCCGCCGCGCCGACCCATGCCCATAACCTTTTTCTGAATACATGGCTGCAAACGGGCCTGATCGGCGTCATTGTGCAAAGCGCGTTGCTGGTATCGCTGGCATCGCGTTTTTTCCGCCTGCGGGATGCCGACGAGTGGGTCGCGGCGGCGGGCGTCGCGCTCGTCGTCGGCATGCTGACGAAGAACTTCACCGATGATTTCATGTGGAAGGCCACCATGCTGGCCTTCTGGGCGTTTGCGGGCTTGTTGCTCGGTACCGGCGAGCGGGCAGCGCACGCCGCGCCCTGGAGCGCGGTACGTGCTCATCGTCGATGAAGGGACGACAACGGTGCAGCGGTAAAGCTGTCAGTAACGAGATGCTATGAGCCAACACAGCGTGAACGATGAGACAGCGTGGGAGGCGGCAAAGCGGCTAGAGCCACCGGGCCGGGCCGTGCGCATTCTGTTTCATATCAATGATTTCGGGCGCGGCGGCACCGAAACGGCGCTGCTCGCGTGGATCAACGCGCTTGATCGGCGTTATTTCGAACCGACCGTCGCGGTCGCCTATCCCACCGACGATCTGGCTCAGACGGGGCGTGTCCGCAAGCTTGGCAAGTTCGAAAAGATCGCGCATAAGGTATCGACGCACGGCGCGATTCGCCCGCTGCTCGCGCACCGCTTCTTGCGCTTGGCGCGGGACCAGGACATCGTGTGCGATTTCGATTTATCGCTGCGGCGTATCGCCGGGCGTTTGGGCGTGCCGTGGATCGGCTTTAGCCATTACAGCTTTGCCGCGCGGCTCGGGCGCAAATCGGCCGCCCACGTCGCGCGGCGCGTTCGACAGTTCGGCCGTTATGCCGCGTTGGCGGTACTGACGCCGGACATGCTGCGCGAGAACTGCCCAACGTCATCGATATCGAAGCGATCCGCGAGCGTGCAGCCGATGTGGCCGAACTGCGGCGCTCACCGTTCATCGTCTCGGTGGCCAGGCTGGACGAAGGACAGAAGGATCATCGGACGCTGTTACGTGCCTATGCGCTCGCGCGCGAGCGGGTGGCGGGCATCGGCGAGCTCGTGTTGATCGGCGAAGGCCCTGACCGAGCGTTGCTGGAGGATTTGGCGAAAGAGCTTGGCATTCACGAGTCCGTGCGCTTTCCCGGTTTTTGCGAACCCGTTTCCATACGTTCAAGCGGCTGAAACGCTGGTACTCAGCAGCCGCTACGAGGGCTTCGGGTCGGTGCTCGGCGAGGCGATGGCGCTCGGCACACCGGTGATTTCAGCGGATTGCCCAACGGGCCCGCGCGATCTGCTCGATGGCGGCAAGGCGGGGTTGCTCGTCGCACCGGGCGACCTTGAAGCCATGGCCGACGCGATGACGCGGCTCGCATCCGACAGCGCGTTACGCGAAACATTGCGACGCTATGCGCACGAGAAGGTGCAGACGTTTGCGCCGCCTGCCGCGAATCGACGGATGCTCGCGCTTGCACGGCGCTTATGCCCGCGACTTTTCAGCAGCGTGACTCACGCGATGACGTCTTAACTGTTGGCGGCGGCCTCAGCGGCGTTTCCCGCTTCGTACGGCCCAATCGAGCTTCAAGAAACGGTAATAGACGGTTTGCGCGTTAAAGGCCGCGATGATGAACCCGGCGCGCCCGTCCAGAAATCCGCGGCGCAACAAATAGGTCCGAAAGAAGGCCCAGACGCCGCGCGCGAGCGCCCGACCCAGCCCCCCTTTTTGTCCTGCCGCGAGCCGCTGACGCGCGCCCGCGCTCGAATAGGCGTCGAGCTTGCGCAAGAGCGTCTCGAAGTCCTCGTAAGAGTAATGAAGCAACTGGCCCTTGAGCCGGGCTGCTGGCCCTTCGAAGACGAGGCGCTCGTGAACCAGATCGTCGGAAAAGCGAGTCGTGCCGCGCTTAAATAGCCGCGGCACCCAGTCCGGATACCAGCCGCTGTGGCGAATCCAGTCACCACAAAAATTCGACAGCCGATCGAGCGCATAGACATCCGCTTGCGGCGCACGGATCGCCTCGCGGATCGAGCCCGCCAGTTCCGGCGTGACGATCTCGTCGGTATCGATCGACAGCACCCAGTCCGTCGCCAGCGCGTCGACCGCGCGGTTCTTTTGCGGGCCGAACCCGGGCCATTGCGGCTCGACGATGACCCGCGCGCCGTGCGCCTGCGCGATGGCGACCGTCGAATCGGTGCTGCCGCCGTCGATCACGACGATGTCGTCGGCAAACGCAAGCGCGTCGAGACATTGCGCGAGCCGCGTTTCGCTATTGAGTGCGATGATGGCGACGCCGAGCGTCGCGCCGGAACCAGCAGCGGGCGTCGAGCGGGCGGTAGCGGTCGTCGTTGCGGACACGGCGTGTTCGGTCGCGGTTATGGAAAGTGAGCGGAGTATACAGGCCCACCTCCAGCGCGCGGCTATAATGCATCGTTTTTTCAAGGGCAAAACCGCGTTCGTCGAACGTGTTCGCTTGCCGGCAGCAAAGGAACCAGTTGGAAACCAAGAACACCCTGCGAAAGCCCATGGGCGCGACGGGCACCTCCCCCGCATCGGTCTGGAAGCGGCTGTGGCCCTTCATCAAGCCGAATCTGTGGGTCGTCGTGCTCGCCGTCGTGACGATGGGCGTGAGCTCGGCAACCGATGCCGGCATTCCCGCGCTGCTCAAACCGCTGCTCGATCACGGCTTCGGCGCGAAAGCAAGCGTCAGTACGAAATGGCTCGTGCCCGTTGCGGTCATCGGCCTCGCATTCATACGCGGCGCCTCGCAATACGCGTCGGGGTATCTGCTCTCGTACGTGTCCAACCGCATTTTGCTGCAACTCCGGTTGACGATGTTCGAGCGAATGATCCACACCGGCGCCTCGTTTTTTCAGCGCGAGACGGCCAGCACCGTCATCAACGCGATCGTCTTCGAGGTCAACCAGATTCTCGGGGTGCTGACCGGCGTCATGGTCACGCTCGTGCGCGATTCGCTGACGGTCATGTTTTTGCTCGGATACCTTTTTTATCTGAATTGGCGGCTGACGCTGATCGTCGCGGTGATCCTGCCGGGCATTGGCTGGATCGTCAGCAAAATCAACCGGCGTTTGCGTCGCCTCGGCCGCGAACAACAGACGCTGACGAACGAGCTCTCCTACATCGTCGAGGAGACGGTGGGCGGCTATAAGGTCGTGAAGGTTCATAACGGCGAGTCGTACGAGATCAACCGTTTCACCGCGATGAGCAAGCACTTGCGCGGCTACGCGATGCGGATGACGGTCTCCGGCGGGCTGGCCCAACCGCTCACGCAGTTTCTGGCATCCATCGCGCTTGCCATTGTCATCACGATCGCCGTCATGCAGTCGGCGAACGATCAGACGACGGTGGGTGGTTTCGTCGCATTCGTCACGTCGATGCTGCTCGTGATATCGCCGCTCAAGCATCTGATCGATGTCAATCAGCCATTGCAGCGGGGCATGACGGCGGCCGAACTGATTTTCGGATTGATCGACGAGCCCGCGGAGCCGCAAGGCGGCACACGCGCGTTGCCGAATGCGCGCGGCGAGATCGAGTTTCGCGATGTTTCGTTTAGCTACGGCACGAGCGAGCGCCCGATTCTCGACAGCGTCTCGATCAAGGTGGCGCCGGGCGAAATGATCGCGCTGGCGGGGCCTTCGGGCAGCGGCAAGACGACGCTCGTCAATTTGCTGCCGCGCTTTTTCGATCCGACCGACGGCTCGATTCTCGTCGATGGTGTGCCGATCGGCGAATACGATATCCACGCGCTGCGCAGCCAGATGGCGATGGTGAGCCAGGACGTCGTGCTGTTCAACGATACAATCGCGGCGAACGTGGCGTACGGGCAGACACCCGATCGCGAGCGGGTCGACGCCGCCCTGCAAGCGGCAAACCTCGCGGATGCCGTCGCGGCGATGCCCGACGGCATCGACACCGTCGTTGGCGGCAATGGCATGCGGCTATCGGGCGGGCAGCGGCAGCGTCTGGCGATCGCACGCGCGATCTACAAAGATGCGCCGATTCTGATTCTCGACGAAGCGACTTCGGCACTCGATTCCGAATCGGAGCGCCATGTGCAGGCCGCGTTGGAGACGCTGATGTGTGGGCGCACGACGCTCGTGATCGCGCACCGCTTGTCGACGATCGAGCGTGCCGACCGGATTCTCGTCATGGAGGCGGGCAAGATCGTCGAGCACGGCACTCATGACGAACTCCTGCGTCACAACGGCCTTTACGCGCATTTGCATCGCATCCAGTATCAGCAACAGGCTGCATAGCATAGCGAGGACGTCACAGCAGCGCCTCACACGCCGCCGGTGACGAGCGGCAATACCGTCAAATCCGGATGCGTGCCGTCGACGATCGTGCGGCCGATATGCACGGCCTCGTCCCATGCGGCGGTTTCGTTGTCGAACGTATCGTCGCCGTCAGCATGAAATGGCACGACATGGCCCGGGAGTTTGGGGTCCGCCCCTGGATGACAGACATAACCGACGTAGGTATAGCGTTCACCGGCCGGGGCCGGCGCATCGGCTGCGTGCGGATTGTCGTGCCGGACCTTCGACGTTGCCACGTGGATCTCGAAGCCTTCGTATTCGACCATCCGCCATGGAATATTTTCGTCTGACATGAGCGTCGCCTTAATCGGGGAGTGCGTTGGCATCGGGTGCGGGCTCAGTGACGATGTCGCACCTTGTCCCACAGGCGGTGTCCGTCGAGCCATCGTTCGCGGCGGCGCGCTCGCTGGCGATGCGAGGCAACGATAATGACGGCGGCGATGAGTATGACGAGTCCCGTCACGATGCTCTCGATCGATTCAGCCATCGAGACCTCCTTATGAATCGCCTGCATGAGGAAATTCTAGGCGATTTACGCTCGCATGCCGGCGGTATGCCAACCCGCGCGTGATGCACGGTACCCGAACCTTACGTTTGTTACCCGTCGACACAAACTCATTCCGAACGCAGTGACGCGTGTGACGATCTAACGTGTGTATAGGGGACATATCATGCTCAAATCATTCATTGCTGTCATGCTCGTCGGCGCACTGGCCGGTTGCGTGATCGATCCGGGGCCGCCTGCTTATTACTCGGGCTATTCCGGCTATTCCAGTTATTACGCACCGGGGTATTACGCGCCGGGGTACTACGCGCCTCAGCAGTACTACTATGCGCCGGGTTACTACGCCGGGCCATCGGTGGGCGTCGGCATTGGCTTCGGGGGAGGAGGCGGATGGCACGGCGGAGGAGGCGGATGGCACGGCGGCCATCACCACGGGTGGCACGGGCGGTAGGCGGCGCGCGGAGCGAAAGCGCTGACCGCGCGCTGGTGTGGTTCGAAAAAATCCGGAGAACCGATCGAATCTCAGCGCGCTTGCGAGGTCGAGAAAAGCGGCGGCGTCTGCGAGCGCGGTAGATGCGCGATAAGCATCGCGATCTTTTGTCGATCACATCAGCACAATATCGTACTGCTCCTGACTCAAATTCGATTCCACTTGCAGTGAAACAGGTTTGCCGATGAAGTCCATCAGCATCGCGAGATGCTGCGACTCTTCATCGAGCAACAGATCGATGACCTGCTGCGAGGCAATCACCCGAAACTCGCGCGGATTGAATTGGCGCGATTCACGCAGGATTTCGCGCAGTACGTCGTAGCACACGGTGCGCGCTGTCTTGACTTGCCCCTTGCCCTCGCATACCGGGCAAGGCTCGCACAGCACGTGGGCAAGCGATTCACGCGTGCGCTTGCGCGTCATCTCCACCAGCCCCAGTTGCGAAAAGCCGTTGACGGTCGAACGCGTGCGATCGCGCGACAACGCCTTTTTCAGCTCGCCGAGCACGGCATCGCGATGCTCCGCGTTCTCCATGTCGATGAAGTCGAGAATGATGATGCCGCCGAGATTGCGCAGCCGCAGTTGCCGAGCGATCGTATGCGCCGCTTCAAGGTTCGTCTTGAAAATCGTGTCGTCGAAATTGCGCGCGCCGACATAGCCGCCCGTGTTGACGTCGATTGTCGTCATCGCTTCGGTCTGATCGATCATCAGATAACCGCCCGACTTCAGATCGACGCGGCGCGACAGCGCCCGTTGAATTTCGGTCTCGATGTTGTAGAGATCGAACAGCGGCCGCTCGCCCGTATAGTGATGCAGCTTCGCGCTCACCGCCGGCGTGAACTCGGCGGCGAACTCGGAGAGCATCTGATATGTCTCGCGCGAATCCACTTGAATGCGCGCGATATCGTCGTTGACGAAATCGCGCAGCACGCGCTGCGATAAATTGAGATCTTGATAAAGCAGGCTGGTCGGCGGCAAACGTTGCGCTTGCGTGACGATCGTGATCCAGGTCTTGCGCAAATAGGCGACGTCCGCGGCAAGCTCTTCGCTCGTTGCATCCTCGGCAATCGTGCGTACGATGTAGCCGCCTTTCTCGTCGGTCGGCAGCACTGCCGATAAACGCGCGCGGATCGCCTCGCGCTCGGCTTCATCCTCGATCTTCTGCGAGATGCCGATATGAGGCTCTTGCGGCAGATAAACGAGCGTTCTGCCCGCAATGCTCACTTGCGTCGATAAACGCGCGCCCTTCGTGCCGATCGGATCTTTGATGACCTGCACCATCAGCGTCTGCCCTTCGAACACCGTCTTCTCGATCGGCTGCTGCGGCGGTGCATGTTCGCCGCTCAAACGCGGCTGCCAGATATCGGCGACATGCAAAAACGCCGCGCGCTCCAGCCCGATATCGATAAAGGCCGACTGCATGCCCGGCAAGACCCGCACGACCCTGCCCAGATACACGTTACCGACGCGCCCCCGGGACGCCGTTCGCTCGACATGAAGCTCCTGCACCACGCCTTGCTGGGTCAGCGCAACGCGCGTTTCCTGCGGCGTGACATTGATCAAAATCTCTTCGTTCATCTCGGCCTTTGGACGTCTTAAAAGTCGACGCGCGCTGCACGCAGTAACGTCGCTGTCTCAAAAAGGGGCAGACCCATGATACCCGAATAGGACCCCTCGATATGCGCGACGAACTCGGCCGCCCGGCCTTGGATACCATACGCGCCAGCCTTGCCGAGCGGCTCGCCCGTCGCGGCGTAGCGCCGCAACGCGTCGAGCGGGGCAGCAGCGAAGCGCACGATGGAGCGCGATAACGCGGGTGGCAAGATCCGTCCTGCGCCGTCGACTACCGCCAAGCCGGTCAACACTTCATGCTCGCGACCAGCCAGGCGCGCGAGCATGTCGATTGCATGCTCGACGTCGGTGGGCTTGCCGAGAATCGCGCCATCCAGCGTGACCGTGGTGTCCGCCGCGAGCACGGGCGCAGCCGGATGGCCGCTGGCGAGCAGCCTCGCACGGGCGGCTTCGGCCTTGGCAAGCGTCACGCGCCGGACGTATTGCTCGGCCGTCTCGCCCGCGCACTCGGCTTCGAGCGCTTCGGCATCCTCGTCGGGGCGCGGCAGCAGTAATTCGAAGCGCACGCACAGTTGACCGAGCAATTCCTGCCGGCGTGGGCTTTGGGAGGCGAGATAGACGAACGGATAAAGCGAAGGCTCAGGCGTCGGTTGAGGCATGTATCGTTCTCGTGTTGCGCCGCGGCGTGCCCCACGCGAGCGAGCTACGTCAGACGCGGTGATAAGGGTGATTCTGCGTGATGCTCCATGCGCGGTAAAGCTGTTCCGCAAGCAACACGCGCACCATGCCGTGCGGCAGCGTGAGACTGGACACGCGCAGCAGCCATTCGGCGCGCGCCTTGAGCCCGGCGTCGAGCCCGTCGGCTCCGCCTATGACGAAGGCGATGTCGCGCCCGTCGCGCTGCCAGTCGGGCAGGGCTTGCGCAAGTTGCATCGTGGTCCAGTCGCGCCCACGCTCGTCGAGTGCGACGACGCGCGCGCCTTTCGGTATCGCCGCTTCGATGCGTTGGCGCTCGGCCGCCATCACGCTTTGCGCCGTGCGTCCGCTCGTGCGCAACTCCGGTTTGATCTCGCGCAACTCGATGCGCAGTTCGGGCGGCATGCGCTTCACGTACTCGTCGAAGCCGGCGCTGATCCACTCGGGCATCTTGTGTCCGACCGCGAGGATATGCAGTTTCATGTCGGTGGGGAAAACAAGCCTGCGTCAGGCCGCCAAGATGGCGGCGCTCAGGATGGCTTGCCGCGCCGTTTGGCGGCCGTTTTGCGAGCGGGAGCGGACGCGCGCGGCTTCGGCTTGGCGGTGCCTTCATTCGCCTCGTCGTCGTCCTCTATGTCCTCTCCGTCGAGCGGTTCGCTCGCTTGCGCACCGCTAAACCCGCGAGCGGCCTCGAGCTTGATCCGCACGGGCTTGTCACCCCAGATTTCCTCGAGGTTGTAGTACTGGCGCAGCGCGGGCTGGAGGATGTGAACGACGGCATCGCCGCAATCGACGAGCACCCATTCACCGACGTCCTCTCCCTCCATGCTGATGATTTCGCCGCCGGCTTCTTTCACCTTCTCGCGCACGCTTGTCGCGAGCGCCTTTGTCTGTCGGTTCGACGTGCCGCTCGCGACGATGACGCGATCGAACAAATCGGTCAGATGGGAAGTGTTGAAGACTCTGATGTCTTGCGCTTTGACGTCTTCCAGACCGTCCACGATCACGCGTTGCAGTTTGCGAATGTCCATGATTACCGGTGGTACAGATGATGTTGAAGAATATAGCGCCACACGGCCTCGGGGATCGTGTCCGGCGCAGGCAGCGTGCTGAGCTGGCGTGCATCGTGTCGTGCAAGGAGTTCGCGCAACTCGGCGCGGATATCGGTGGCTGATACGGTGAGCGCGAGCGTGGCGTCGATCATCAAGTGCCCGGCCGGCGTCGCCTGCAACACGCAGGCATCGGCTTTGCGATGCGCGAGTTCGCGAGCGAGCGCGGGCGCCGCGCGCGACAGATCGAAGCCCGGCCGCGTTGCGGCGGCAATATGCGCGAACTCGAACAGGCGCGGCCAGTCGCGCCAGGTATCGAGCCGCAACAACTGATCGGCGCCGATCAAAAGTGATATCGAAACGTCCGCACCCTCTCGCGCGCGCCAACGCTCGAGTGTTTCGACCGTATAGGTGGGCCCGGCATGCTCGATTTCATCGGTGCCCACGGTGACGGCAGTGCCCGGCAATTTGAGCGAAGCCGCCGCCGCACGCGTCATGGCGAGCCGGTGATGCGCTTCGCTGACGTCGGCTTTTTGCCAGGGCTGCCCAGCCGGCAGCAGCACGAGTTCGGTCAGATCGAGCAGCGCGGCAAAGCGCCGGCCGAGCGCAAGATGTGCCTGATGAATCGGATCGAACGTGCCGCCCAGCAGGCCGATGCGCCGGGGCAGCGCGCGCAACGCGCCGTCGCGAGGGTGGGAGGCGGCAACGGCGTCAGCGCAAGACGAGGAGGGGACGATGGATGAAGTCAGGATGGCGCCTTCGCTCATTCGTCGAGCCACGCTCGCGGCCGCAGAAAGTCGGTATAGAGCCGGGCCTCCGGCGAGCCGGCTTCCGGCTGCCAGTTATAGCGCCAATTGGCCACGGGCGGCATCGACAGCAGAATCGATTCGGTGCGTCCGCCGCTTTGCAGCCCAAAATGCGTACCGCGGTCAAGCACGAGATTGAATTCGACGTAACGTCCGCGCCGATAATTCTGGAATGCGCGTTCGCGTTCGCCGTATGGGGTCGCGCGCCGTTTTTCGAGAATCGGCAGATAGGCGTCGACGAACGCATCGCCGACACTTCGCACCATCTCGAACGAACGCTCGAAGCCAAGCGCATCGAAGTCGTCGAAGAAGATGCCGCCGACGCCGCGGGTTTCGTTTCGATGTTTGAGGAAGAAATACTCGTCGCACCAGTGTTTGAAGCGCGGGTAGAGATCGGTGCCGAATGGTGCGAGCGCTTTGAGGCAAACAGCATGGAAATGTCGCGCGTCTTCTTCGTAGCCGTAATACGGCGTGAGATCCATACCGCCGCCGAACCAGAACACCGGCGCTTCGCCTTCTTTCGTCGCAACGAGCAGGCGCACGTTCATATGCACGGTCGGGCAGTGCGGGTTGCGCGGATGCATGACGAGCGAGACCCCCATCGCCTCGAAGCCGCGGCCGGCCAGTTGCGGGCGCGCCGCGCTCGCAGCGGCGGGCAGGGCGTCGCCGGCCACGTCGGAAAAACCGATGCCGCCACGCTCGATCAATTCGCTGTCTTCGAGAATCGTCGTGATGCCGCCGCCGCGCAGCCCCTCGCCGGGGGCGCGCTGCCAGGCATCGGCGGCGAACGGCTTGCCGTCGAGTGCGCCGATCGCATCGGCAATGCGTCTTTGCAGCCCCTGCAAATAGGTGCGAACGGGCGTGAAGTCGAAAGTTGGATCGGTCATGGTCGAGGGGGATAAGCCTGCGCGATGCCTGAAAGCAACGGGACGAAAAAGGACCCTCTGCGGTGATTCTAGCGGATGCGGGTGCGGCTGCGTCCGACGCGCGAATGACAGGCGCGCTGCGTCGGACGGGGCGTCAATGTGTCAATGCTTGCGGCTCACTGCGCGATAGCCGATGTCGCGCCGATATTGCATGCCGTCGAACGAAATCTGATTGACGGTGTCGTAGGCCGCCGATTGCGCGCCGCGCACCGAGTCGGCCAGACCGACCACGCATAGCACGCGCCCACCCGAGGTCACGAGTTTGCCGCCTGCCAGGGTGGTGCCGGCATGAAACGTGACGGCATGTTCGGTCTCCGCGGGAATGCCGTTGATGCGATCGCCTTTGCGCGGCGCGTCAGGGTAGCCGTGCGCGGCCAGCACCACGCCGAGCGCGGTGCGGCGATCCCACGTCAACTCGACGGTATCCAGCGTGCCCGCGATGGCTTGCTCGATCACTTTCGAGAAATCGCCCTTCAAGCGTGCCATGATCGGCTGCGTTTCCGGGTCGCCCATGCGGCAGTTGAATTCGAGCGTTTTGGGGTTGCCTTGCGCATCGATCATCAGCCCGGCATACAGAAAGCCCGTATAGCGAATGCCTTCTTTTTCCATGCCCCGCACGGTCGGCAAAATGATCTCGCGCATCACGCGTGCATGCAGTTGCGGTGTGACGATCGGCGCAGGCGAATACGCCCCCATGCCACCCGTATTGGGGCCGGCATCGCCATCCGACAGCCGTTTGTGGTCCTGGCTCGATGCGAGCGGCAACACGTGCTTGCCATCCACCATCACGATGAAACTCGCTTCCTCGCCTTCCAAAAACGCTTCGATCACGACGCGCGCGCCCGCATCGCCGAGCTTGTTGTCCGCGAGCATCATGTCGACTGCCGCGTGCGCTTCATCGAGCGTGGCCGCGACGACGACGCCCTTGCCCGCCGCGAGGCCATCAGCCTTGATGACAATCGGCGCACCTTGTCGATCGAGATACGCATGCGCGGCGGCGGCATCGAAAAACGTCTCGTATTCGGCGCTCGGAATGCCATGGCGCTTCATGAACGCCTTGGCGAAGTCCTTCGAGCTTTCGAGTTGCGCAGCTTCTTTGGTCGGGCCGAACACCTTGAGCCCGCGCCCGCGAAACAGATTGACGATGCCGGCGGCAAGCGGCGCCTCCGGCCCGACGACGGTCAGTGCAATCTGCTCTTTCTCCGCGAAATCGGCCAAAGCATCGAGATCGGTGATGTCGACGTTGCGCAGCCGGGCATCTTGAGCGGTTCCACCGTTGCCCGGTGCGACATAGACGATCTGCACACGCGCCGATTGCGCGAGCTTCCAGGCCAGCGCATGTTCGCGGCCGCCTGAACCGACGACGAGTAATTTCATATCAATTCCCGAACATCTAAAAGGGGCGGCCGGCGCTTGGACGCCGGCCGCCATATCAGCTTGGGATGCGCGCCGCGCTCGCCGGGGAGCCGTTGCGCTGCCCGTTATTCGTCGCCAAGCACAGCGTTCGTGTAAACCTCTTGCACGTCGTCGAGGTTCTCGAGCGCATCGAGCAGCTTTTGCATCTTGAGCGCGTCGTCGCCAGTGAATTCGACTTCGGTTTGCGGCTTCATCGTGACTTCGGCAAGCTCGGCCTTGAAGCCCGCCGCCTCGAGCGCCGACTTGACCTTCGAGAAGTCGTTCGGTGGGCACACCACTTCGATGCTGCCGTCGTCGTTTGTGACGACGTCGTCCGCGCCCGCCTCGAGCGCCGCCTCCATCAGCTTGTCCTCGGGCGTGCCGGGCGCGTAAAGCAGTTGCCCGACATGGTCGAACATGAACGCCACCGAGCCGTCCGTGCCCATATTGCCGCCAAATTTCGAAAAGGCGTGCCGCACTTCGGCCACCGTGCGCGTGCGGTTGTCGGTCATCGTATCGACGATGATCGCCGCGCCGCCGATGCCGTAGCCTTCGTAGCGAATTTCCTCGTAAGTGGCGCCGTCGACGCCGCCCACGCCGCGCTGGATCGCGCGGCTGATGTTGTCCTTCGGCATGTTGGCGTCTGTCGCTTTTTCGACGGCCAGGCGCAGACGCGGGTTGGTGTCGATATCGCCCCCGCCCATGCGGGCCGCCACCTGGATTTCCTTGATGAGGCGCGTCCAGACCTTGCCGCGCTTCGCGTCGGCTGCGGCTTTCTTATGCTTGATGTTGGCCCATTTCGAGTGACCAGCCATACTTTTCTCCGTCGAGCGCGCGTTTCGCGCACGCATCATGCGTTCTGTTGGGCGTTTGCGCGGGTCTGCAAAGGGTCGCGGTGCCGAGCGGTGCGTCGGGCGCGAGCCGTGCACGAATCGGGCGGAACATCAAGACGGGCCGCTCGAAGCGCAGAGCGCGATTTTACCACGCCGCTTTCGGCGCGCCGCACCGGCGCACGCATCGGAACGAACGTCGAAGCGGGGAGGCGGCAGGACGTCGATTTCGTCAGTTCTTTGTGCCGAACAGGCGGTCGCCGGCGTCGCCGAGGCCCGGCACGATATAGGCGTGCTCGTTCAGATGCGAATCGAGCGACGCCACGAAGAGCTTGACGTCCGGGTGGGCGCTTTGGAACACCTCCACGCCCTCGGGGGCGGCGACCAGCGCGAGAAAAAGAATGTTCTCGCTGCTCACGTTGCGGCGCTTGAGGACGTCCACCGCATGCACGGCCGAGTAACCGGTCGCGACCATCGGGTCACACAGAATGAAGATGCGGTCCTCGAGATCGGGCAGGCGCACGAGGTATTCGACGGGGCGATGCGTATCGTCGCGATACACGCCGATGTGCCCCACGCGCGCCGACGGAATCAGCTCGAGCAGCCCGTCCGACATCCCGATGCCGGCCCGCAGCACGGGCACGATCGCGAGCTTTTTGCCCGCGATGACGGGTGCATCGATCTCGACGAGCGGCGTGGCCACGCGCTTGGTCGTGATCGGCAGGTTTCGCGTGATTTCATAGCCCATCAGCAGCGTGATCTCGCGCAGCAGCTCGCGAAACGTGCGCGTCGATGTGTCCTTGTCGCGCATGTGTGTGAGTTTGTGCTGGATCAGCGGGTGATCGAGGATCACGAGGTTCGGAAAGCGGTTATCTTGTTTCATGGCGGGCGCGCGCAGCTGACGTTATTCGCCGCAGTGTACCGTGTACCGAAAGACCGGGCGCATACGCGGGCGCGGCGATTCTTCTACAATCCCCTGCATTCGTCGCTGCAACGGCCAGGAAACAGGAACATCGCCATGGATTTAGGCATCACCGGCAAGACCGCGCTCGTTTGCGCAGCCAGCAAAGGGTTGGGGCGCGGCTGCGCCGAGGCGCTCGCCGCCGAAGGCGTCAACCTCGTGATCGTCGCGCGCACGGCTGCGACGCTCGAAGCGACAGCGGCCGACATCCGCGCGCGCACCGGTGCCGAGGTGCGCACGGTGGCCTGCGACATCACGACGCCTGACGGACGTGCAGCCGCGTTAGCCGCCTGCCCGCAGCCCGACATCCTCGTCAATAACGCGGGCGGCCCGCCGCCGGGCGACTTTCGGCAGTTCACGCATGACGACTGGATTCGCGCGCTGGAGGCAAACATGCTGACGCCGATCGCGCTGATCCAGGCGAGCATCGACGGTATGATGGCGCGCGGCTTCGGACGCATCGTCAATATCACGAGTTCAGCCGTGAAAGCGCCGATCGACGTGCTCGGTCTTTCCAACGGCGCACGCTCGGGGCTGACCGGCTTTGTCGCAGGCGTGGCGCGCAAGGTCGCCGGGCACGGGGTGACGATCAACAACTTGCTGCCGGGCCTGTTCGACACCGACCGCATCGCCACGACGTTCACGGCGCAAGCTCAGGCCAACGGCATCAGCGTCGATCAAGCGCGCGGCGAGCGCATGAAAACGATCCCGGCAGGCCGCTTCGGTGAGCCGGCCGAATTCGGCAAAGCCTGCGCGTTTTTGTGCAGCACGCATGCGGGGTACATCACCGGGCAGAACTGGCTCATCGACGGCGGCGCCTATCCGGGCACGTTCTGAATAAGCATCGACTTAGAAGGAGTTGGGCATGACCCCACGCGTTGCACTGATTGCGCACGATCATAAAAAAGATGACATCGTTGCCCTCGCGGGCGAATACGCCGAGGTGCTGCGCCGTTGCGAACTGGTCGCGACGGGCACCACGGGCGGGCGCATCGCCGACGCGCATGGCTTGAGCGTCGAGCGCATGTTGTCGGGGCCGCACGGTGGCGACTTGCAGATCGGCGCACGGCTGGCCGTGGGCGGCGTCGACATCGTCATCTTTTTGCGCGACCCGATGACGCCGCAGCCGCATGAACCCGACATCAACGCGCTCGTGCGCGCTTGTGACGTGCACAACGTTCCGTGCGCCACCAATATCGCAACCGCGCGCCTGATCCTCGATGCGCTGGTGCGGCGTCTCGACGAAGGCAAAAGCGCTTGAACGAGCCCTGCATCGAAGAAGATTGAACGGTAGTCGAACACAGGAGAGAACAATGGCGAAAGCAATTCGATTCGAACGCACTGGCGGCCCCGAAGTGATGCAGTGGGTCGATGTCGAAGTGGGCGAGCCCGGCCCGGGCGAAGTGCGGATCAAACAGCATGCAGTGGGGCTCAACTACATCGACGTCTATTTCCGTACCGGCCAGTACCCCATGCCGTTGCCGGCCGGTCTCGGTATGGAGGCGGCGGGCGTCGTCACGGCCATAGGCGAGGGCGTCACGCGCTTTGCTGCGGGCGAGCGCGTCGCCTATGTCGCTCGGCCACCGAACGCGTATGCCGAAGAGCGCCTGTTGCCTGTCGACACGCTGGTCAAGCTGCCCGACTCCATCTCGTTCGACGATGCTGCGTCGGCCATGCTGCAAGGTCTCACTGCGCAGTATCTGCTGCGCAGGACGTATCGCGTCGAGCCCGGCCAGACGATTCTGATCCACGCAGCGGCGGGGGGCGTTGGCCTGTTCGTCTGCCAGTGGGCCAAGGCGCTCGGCGCGACCGTGATCGGCACGGTCGGCTCGGACGAGAAAGCGGAGTTGGCCCGCGCGCATGGCTGCGATCACCCGATCGTCTACACGCGCGAGAATTTCGCCGAGCGCGTGCGCGAGCTCACGGGCGGCGCCGGCGTGCCGGTGGTCTACGACTCGATCGGCAAGGACACCTACAAGGGATCGCTCGACTGCCTCGCGCCACTCGGTTATTTCGTCAGCTTCGGCAGCGCGTCCGGCCCACTGCCGCCGCTCGATGCCTCCGAATTCGCCAATCGCGGCTCGCTGTTCTTCACGCGGCCGACACTTTTTAGCTACACGGCCAAGCGCGAATGGCTCGACGCAATGGCGGACGAACTCTTCGAGGTGCTGGGTTCGGGCAAGGTGAAAACCAATATCCGGCAGCGCTATGCGCTAAAGGACGTGGCCCAGGCGCATCGCGATCTCGAAGCGCGCAAGACCACCGGCTCGACGATTCTCGTGCCCTGATGCAAGCGCGCCAGCAATAACAACACAACGACGATGAGTGAGCTCACGACTACGGTCGTCCTGATCGAAGACGAAACGCAGATTCGCCGTTTCGTGCGCGTGTCGCTGGAGGGGGAGGGTATCGGAGTAGTCGAGGCCGAAAGCGGCAAGCAAGGCCTCGTTGCGGCGGCCACGCGCAAGCCCGATCTCGTCATCGTCGATTTGGGTCTGCCCGACACCGATGGGCTCGATGTGATCCGCGAGCTGCGTGGCTGGAGCGACATGCCCGTCATCGTGCTGTCGGCGCGCACGCAGGAAGCCGAAAAGGTGGCGGCGCTCGACGCGGGTGCCGACGACTACCTGACCAAACCATTCGGCGTGTCAGAGTTGCTGGCCCGCATCCGCGCGCATTTGCGCCGGCGCAATCTGGGCGAGGCAAACGAATCGGCACAGGTGTGCTTCGGCGCCGTGGCGGTGGATCTCGCCCACCGGCTCGTCTCGCGCGACGGCGTGCCGGTCCACCTCACGCCGATCGAATACCGGCTGCTCGTGGCGCTCGTGCGGCATGCGGGCCGCGTGCTCACGCACCGGCAATTGCTCAGCGATGTGTGGGGGCCGTCTCATGTGGAAAGCAGCCACTATCTGCGCATTTACATGGCCCACTTGCGGCAAAAACTCGAACGAGACCCGGCGCAGCCCGAGCACATCGTGACCGAGACGGGGGTGGGTTACCGGCTCGTGGGCGTCGAATAAGCGCCGCTGCCCCGGCTTTTTACGACAAGTTTTTGATTTGGCTTAAGCGGTGCTCGCGCTGCCGTGCCTATAATGAGACAAAAGCCGCGCGAGCGGACGCGCG
Source organism: Trinickia sp. LjRoot230 (assembly GCF_964253315.1). Taxonomy (NCBI): domain Bacteria; kingdom Pseudomonadati; phylum Pseudomonadota; class Betaproteobacteria; order Burkholderiales; family Burkholderiaceae; genus Trinickia; species Trinickia sp. LjRoot230. Next base: position 3,178,365 of record NZ_CAXUQX020000001.1, on the reverse strand, counting down.
GCGTTCGCGGGCCTGGCAAGAAGGGAGGAGCGATGCTCGAGGCATTTTCGCTCGGTGCAGGCCTGTCGTGGGCCAGCGGCCTGCGGCTATATCTGACGGTGCTCGTCGTCGGTGTGCTCGCGCGCCTCAATATCGTTCATCTACCCGATTCGCTTACGGCGCTTTCGTCCGGTTGGGTGATCGGCGCCGCGGCCGTGCTGGCCGTCGTCGAGTTCCTCGCCGATCGCGTGCCGGCTTTCGATACGCTCTGGGACGCCATCCATACGTTCATTCGCATCCCGGCCGGCGCGTTGCTCGCGGCTGGCGCGCTGGGGCACGCCGATCCGGCACTGATGACGCTCGCCGCGCTGGCGGGCGGTACGCTCGCGGGTTCCGCACATCTGACGAAAGCCGGCACACGCGCGCTGATCAATCTTTCGCCCGAGCCGTTGTCGAATTGGATCGCGTCTTCGACAGAGGACGTACTGGTCTGCATTGGGCTTGCGCTCGCGTTGTTCGTGCCGGTGCTCTTTCTGGCTTTCCTGTTCGGCTTTCTGCTCTTCGTCGGTTGGGCGCTGCCGCGTCTTTGGCGCGGCGTCCAAGGCGGCTTTCGTGGCATGGCCTCGCACATGGGCTCGCGGCTCGGCTCGCTCGGAGGCAAGCGCGATTGAGCGAAGCGAGCGCTGACATACGTCCTTCCGGGCGCCGGGGGTTTGTCCATCTTGCGCGCCAGGCGGCACGGATGACCGCGCGCGACTGGCGCGCAGGCGAGTTGAGCGTGCTCGCGCTCGCGTTGGTGCTTGCTGTCGCCGCGCTCGCCAGCGTTGGCTTTCTCGCCGATCGTTTGCAACAAGGGCTCGAGCGCGATGCACGGCGGATGATCGCCGCTGACTTCGTGGTACGGGCCGATCATCCCGTCGATGCTGTCTTTGTCGACGAGGCGCGCGCGCTCGGCCTGAGTACAGCAAGCACGGTTATTTTCCCGAGCATGGTGGTGGCTGGCGCCACGGACGCGAGCGCAGGGGCAGGTGCAAGCGCAAGCGCGGTTGAAGCGCCGCCGAACGCGCGGCTGGCGGCCGCCAAGGCCGTGTCGCCCGGCTATCCGTTGCGCGGCGCGCTGCGCATTGCGGCCGCGCCCGGCGTACCCGATCATCCCGCCGACGACATCCCGGCGCGGGGCACCGTATGGGTCGACGCGGAGTTGCTCGGTGCGCTGCACGCACGCGTCGGCGAGCGCGTGACGCTTGGCCAGCGCAGCTTCGTGGTCGGCGCGGTGATCACGCGCGAGCTCGACCGCGGCTTCTCCTTCGTCAACTTTTCGCCGCGACTGCTGTTGCGTGTCGACGAACTCGCGTCGACGGGGCTCATCGGTTATGGCAGTCGTGTCACCTATCGGCTGCTCCTGGCCGGCGACGATCGCGCGGTCGCGCGTTTTGCGCAGTTCGCGCACGCGCGTGTCGACGGCGGCAAGATGCGCGGCGTCGCACTCGAATCACTGCAAGACGGCCAGCCGCAGGTGCGTCAGACGCTCGATCGCGCAGGGCATTTTCTGCGCCTCGTGGCGCTGCTCACAGCGTTGCTCGCGGCTGTGGCGATCGCCATGGCGGCGCATCGTTATACCCGCCGGCATCTGGACAGCTGCGCGGTCATGCGTTGCCTGGGTCTCAGTGCGCTCGCGCTGCGTACGATCGTCGTGCTGGAGTTCGTATTCGTCGGGCTCGCGGGCGGCATCGCGGGCGCGGTGCTCGGCTATGCCGGGCATTTCGCGCTGCTCGCCTGGCTTGGCCAATTGATCGCCGTCGATCTGCCGCAGCCGAGTCTGCTGCCGGCGCTCGAGGGCGTCGCCGCGGGGCTCGTGCTGCTCGTCGGTTTCGCGTTGCCGCCGCTGATACCGTTGACGCGCGTGCCGCCGGTGCGCGTCTTGCGCCGCGAGTGGGACGGCCAAGCGCGCGCGGCCTGGTTTGCCTACGCCATCGGCATCGCGCTTTTTGCCGCGTTGCTCGTACTGGCAGCCGGCGAGCTCAAGCTTGGCGGGATCGTCGCCGGTGGCTTCGCGGCGGGCCTGCTGCTTTTTGCGGGCCTCGCGCGCGCTGCGTTGTGGGCCGCGTCGCGCGTGGCGCGCAGCGAGCGCACGGCTGGCCGTCTCGCGGCGGGCGTCGGTTGGCGCTATGCGTTAGCGTCGCTCGAGCGGCGTGGGCCGGCAAGCGCATTGCAGATTACCGCGCTCGCCATCGGTTTGATGTGTCTGTTGCTGATTGCGATCACGCGCAACGATCTCGTCGAAGGATGGCGTAAATCGACGCCACCCGATGCGCCCAACGAGTTCATCATCGACATCCAGCCCGATCAACGGCAAGCGGTCGCGGCGTACCTCGCCGGCCATGGCGTGGGCAATGTGGTGCTCGAGCCGATGGTGCGCGGCCGGCTGACGATGATCGACGGCAAACCTGTCGATCCTGCGGCGTATCAGAACGACGATGCGCGCCGCCTCGTCGATCGCGAATTCAATCTGTCGTACCGGACGAGTTTGCCGCAGGACAACCGGATCGTCGAAGGCCGATGGTTTGGTGCGGCGGCCAACGCATCCAACGCAGCGAGCCCGCAAATCTCGATTGAAGCCGGCTTGGCCAAACTGATCGGCGTGAAACTTGGCGATGTGTTGCGCTTCGACGTGGCGGGGCAGAGCGTCGAGGGTCTGGTCACGAGCGTGCGCAAGCTTGATTGGGGATCGTTCAAGGTCAATTTCTTCGTGCTGATGCCGCCCACGACGCTGCGTGATTTTCCCGCCACCTACATCACGAGCTTTCATTTGGCTGCTGAACGCCGCGCGGCGCTCGACGGCTTGATCGCGACCTACCCGAACCTCACGGCCATCGATATCGGCCCGATCCTCGCGCAGATTCAGCACGTGCTCGAACAGGTGATCGGCGCCGTGCAGTTTCTGTTCGCGTTCACGCTGGCGGCAGGGGTGCTCGTACTGTACGCGGCCCTGGCGGGCACGCGTGACGAGCGTATGCGAGAATCGGCGCTTTTGCGCGCGCTCGGCGCATCGCGCCGACAGGTACGGGTTGTGCAGGCGGCGGAATTCATCGTCGTCGGCACGCTGGCTGGCTTGATGGCGGCACTCGGTGCGCAGGCGCTTGGCGCGGTGCTCGCCACGCGGGTATTCGATTTTTACCTCGCGTTCGATCCGTGGATGGTGCCGGCTGGTATCGCGGCCGGCATTGCTTGCGCGGGTGGCGGCGGGTGGCTGAGCCTGCGGCGCGTGTTGAGCCGGCCTGCCGGGCAAACCTTGCGCGATGCTTGATCGATCAGCGCGCGCATTCGATCCATTTATTTTTTGACCCACGCATGACCGATAACACCGACGACGGTACGCCGTCTCAGCCGAGCGCATTCGAACTCGTGGGCGGCGAGGTGCGCGTTCGCGAGCTCGTCGACCGCTTTTACGACTTGATGGACCTCGAACCGGATTTCGCTGGCATCCGGGCGCTGCATCCGCATTCACTCGACGGTTCCCGCGACAAGTTGTTCTGGTTCCTATGCGGCTGGCTTGGCGGGCCCGATCATTACATCGAACGCTTCGGGCATCCGCGGCTGCGCGCCCGTCACTTGCCGTTTGCGATTGCGACGCCCGAGCGCGATCAGTGGCTGCGCTGCATGGCATGGGCGATGGAAGATATCGGGCTACCGGAAACGCTGCGCGAGCGGCTGTTGACGTCGTTTTTCGATACCGCGGATTGGATGATTAATCGACGTTGATCAGTGACGATAGCGGGTATCGTGCTGGCGCACCCGTCTCTTCCGGTGATAGACTCCACCGCGCGTTATTTCGCCCTCCGACCATGACTCTTCGGCTTCGCAAACACTTGACCGCATGGCTTGGCCTCGTCGCCATGTGGCTCGTCGTGGTTGTGCCGCTCGTGAGCCAGTTGGTCGTCGCGGCAGACCGCGACAATTCGACGCCCTCGATCTGTTCGGCCACGCAGCCCGCGGGGGACGCCGTCCATGCGGCGCTCAGCGACCCGCTCGCGGCCTGCGGCTATTGCGATTTGCTCGCTGATCAGATGGCGATACCAACGCTGCAGCGTTCGTCGCTCGTGGCTGTCATGCTCGTCGTGCCGGCGAGGGTGCCGGTGCTCGCCGTTCGCTTCACGCCGCTCGGCGCATTTCCGTCCGGCCGACCTCGCGCTCCCCCCGTTTTTTCCTGATCTCCGTTATTCGCCGCCTCCTTCGACACACGCATTGAAGGCGCGCGCGGCGTTCGTTCAACGACTTCAGGAAAAATTCAATGCTGCACTTCGTCATGCGAAGGCGGCGCGCTCGCGCGCGTGGCCGGCCGCGGTGGATCACGCTCGGGCTACCGCTTTTTTCATTCGTCTCCCAGACTGCGTTTGCAGCGGCGGCCGACGGCGCGGCTAGCGAAGCGTCCGGCGCTCCGACGCCCGCTATTGCTATCGCGCCAAACAAAGCGGTATTGCCGACCGTCACCGTCAGCGCGAGCAGCGACGCCAGAAGCAGCGGCGCGGCTCCCGCCGTCGATCCGAACCTACCTGCGACGGTTGAAACCATCACGCGCAATCAGTTCGACAACTGGAACGTCGTCAATACCGAGGACGCGCTGAAGTACATGCCGAACCTCGCTGTCCGCAAGCGCTTCATCGGCGATTTGAACTCGATCATCGCCGTGCGCGGTACGAGCAACACGCAAAGCGCGCGCGGCCTCGTCTACGCGGACGGCCTGCTGCTTTCGAACCTGCTCGGCAACAGCTATTCATTCCCGCCGCGGTGGTCGATGGTGTTTCCCGAGGAAATTCAGCGGATCGACGTGATCTATGGGCCGTTCTCGGCGCTCTACCCGGGCAATGCGCTCGGTGCGACTGTGCTGATCAACACACATATGCCAGCAAAATTCGAGGCTGATGCCGACGTGAAAGCGTTCACGCAGCATTTCAGCCTTTATGGCGTCAATCGGAACATCAACGGCAGTAAGACGAGCGCGTCGATTGGCAACCGCATCGGCAAGTTCTCGTTCTTCATTGGCGCGAATCACCTCGAAAACACCACCCAGCCGTTGCAGTTCGCGACGCTCGCAAAGTCGACGACACCGGCCAAGCCCGGCGACATACCTGTAGGCGGCGCGTACTTCTACAACAACCAGACCAATTCGCCCACGACGGTGATCGGCGTGAATGGCGAAGGCATCGCGCACACGGTCCAGGATCAGCTCAAATTGAAGATGCAGTACGACTTCACGTCGAGCGTGCAAGGCGCGTTCACGCTTGGGTATTGGCATCAGACATACAACGGCCGGACGTCCACATTCCTCTTCGATACGAAGGGCAATCCGGTGTACGCGGGCCCGGTCGATATCGGCGGGTACGAGTACAGCATTCCCGCGTCGGCGCTCGCGCCGAGCCAGGGGTGGAGCGAGAACTGGCTCTACGGACTGTCGCTGAAAACGCGCAACGCGACCGGCTGGAACGCCGAGGCGATCGTCTCGTACTACGACGTCGCGAACAGCGTCGCGCGCACGGCGAACGCGGGCGGTCCCGGCAACGGCCCGGGCGTCGTCACGTTCGGCGACGGCACGGGCTGGAAGACGCTGGATCTCAAGGCCACCTGGACGCCGCCGTCGCCGCAGCCGGGCTTGGCCAACCATGCGGTCACGTTCGGCTACCACTACGACAGCTATTTCCTCGACAACGAGACGTACCACACGGCGGCCTGGATCGACGGTACGGCAGCCGCCTTTGCGAATGCGTTCAAGGGCCGCACGCAGACCCAGGCGGCCTACGTGCAGGACGCATGGCGCTTCTTGCCACGTTGGAAATTCGTGTATGGCGCGCGTTACGAGGATTGGCAGGCTTATGGCGGCGGGCAGGCCGTGGGCAGCACGGCCGTGCGTTACCCCGGTGCCGGCCAACGCCACGTCTCGCCCAAAGCATCGCTGTCGTTCGACGTGACGGATGAATTGACGCTGCGTGCCTCGATTGCGCGCGCCTATCGCTTCCCGACTGTGGGCGAACTGTTCCAAGGGCAAATCAATGGCTCGTCGATCGTCAACAACAACCCGAACCTCCAGCCCGAGGACGACCTGTCGAAAGAGTTGACTGCCGAATGGGCGCACGGCAACGGGCTATTCAGGTTGTCGCTGTTCCAGGACGACGTGAAGAACACGATCTTCAGCCAGACCGATACGACGATGACCCCCAACGTGACGAACTTCCAAAATATCGGCAAGGTCCGCTCGCGGGGCGTTGAACTCAGCTATCAGGGCGAGGACGTATTCGTGCGCGGACTCGACCTGATCGCGAGCGTCGCCTACACGCGCTCGAAGATTCTTGCGAACGCGCGCAACCCGGCAACGATCGGCAAATACTTTTATCGCATTCCGCTGTGGCGGGCCGATCTTGCCGCGACCTATCACATCGGCGAACGCTATGCGCTGACGCTGGCCGGCCGCTACTCGGGCCGCGAGTACAACACGCTGACCAATGCCGACACGAACCGTGGTGTGTTCGGCGGTACCAGCACCTATACGGTGGCGGACGCGAAGTTCACGTTCCGGCCGACAAAGCAAAGCGAGATCGGTGTGGGCATCGACAACATTTTTGACGCCCGTTACTTCGTCTATCACCCTTATCCGGGCCGTACCTTCTATGTCGAAGGTCGTCTGCGGATGTAAAGGAAAGGAGGCACACCTCATGTCCACGACAGCAACCCCTGTGCGCACGACACCGACCGTCACCGGCGCGAACTGCGCATACCGTACGCTCTGGCGTTGGCATTTCTACGCTGGCTTGTTCGTCATGCCGTTTCTGGTGGTCCTCGCGATTACCGGCACGGTCTACTGTTTTCAGCCGCAGATCGAACCGCTGCTTTATCCGCATCGCCTTGTCGTGACACCCAAGGCGTCGCCGCGGCTTGGTGAAGATGCGTTGCTCGCGAGCGCCCGCGCCGTGCTGCCGTCGGGCGCTCTGGCGATAACGGCGCGCATGTCGTCGCAAGCGGAGCGCAGTGCCGAGTTCATCTTCCGGCTGCCGGACGGCCGCAAGCAGAGCGTGTACGTGAACCCATACGACGGGGCCGTACTGGGCACGCTCGACGTTGATCGGCGCTTCATGCAGATCGACCGGATGATTCACCGCAAGCTGCTGCTGGGCAAGCCCGGCGAATTGCTGATGGAGTTGGTCGCGTGCTGGACGCTCGTCATGATCGGCACCGGCATTGCGCTATGGTGGCCTCGCGAGGCGAGTTCGCTGCGCGCGGCGCTGATGCCCGATTTCACACGCCGGGGGCGGCCGCTATGGAAGAGTATTCATGCAACGCTCGGCATCTGGCTTGCAATTGGCGCGTTTGCGTTCGTGATGACCGGATTGCCATGGACGGGCTTCTGGGGCAAGCAATTCAAGGCGCTCGCCACCAGTGTGAAGTTGGGCTCGCCGCCGGGCGCGTGGGGAGGGCTGCCGCTGCACTCGAAGGTGGCCGGGCAAGCGGCCGCTTCCGGCACGGTTCCGGAGCGGCACGCTTCGTCACCGTCGATGGACGCGATGCCGGGCATGACGATGGACGACATGCCTTTGCCTCAAGTGCCCTGGGCGGTTGGCGCCGTGCCCGTGCCCCGTGCGCCCGGCGCCGGCGCGTCCGACACCAGTCCGTTGCCGCTCGGGCGGATCATCACGCTCCTGCGTGCGAACGGGCTCACCGACAGGTACGACATCGCACTGCCTGCCTCACCCGACAGCGTGTACACGGTGTCGTACTTTCCGGCGGACCCGAAGCTCGAACGCACGCTGTACATCGACCAATACAGCGGCGCTGTGCTGAAGGACATTCGGTACAGCGACTATGGCGCCGTCGGCAAGGCGGTGTCGTACGGCACGTCGTTGCATATGGGCCGCTATTTTGGTCTGGCAAATCAGATCGTCTGTGCTGCCCTTTCACTCGGGCTGGCGGCGCTCGCCATTACCGGCTGCGTGATGTGGTGGAAGCGCCGGCCGTCGGGCGCGCTCGGCGCCCCGGCGCGCGAGCGCTTCCGCGCGCCGATGCGCGGATGGGCCGCGGCGCTCGTATTGCTTGGCGTCGTGTTTCCGCTGATGGGCTTGACGCTCGTCGCAGTCTGGATGATCGACCGAGCCGTGTGTGGCAGCGCGACAAAAACGGCGGCATCGTGAGCGCAGCCCCTGCCGCTAAATCCTCTGCACAATCGGCCCGGCGCGCTCGCGGCCTTAATCGTTATACCGGCCGCGCGCGGAAGAGGCGTCGGAGTATCGCGCCAACCTTTATCTGCGTCGTCAGGCGCATGCTATTTTTTCTTTGCGCCTTCGCCGGCTGCTGACTTCACATTTGCACCCCAGGGCACATCTGCTACAGGAGACGGCAATTTTTTAGGTTGTTTAGGCTTCTTTGCCTCGCGATTGCCGCGTAGTTGACCTTTTGCCATCGTACTTCTCCAATGGTCGTCCGCCGCGAAAGCGACAGTCGTAGCAGCCATTCTGAATGCATTTATAGATGCTGTCGCGATCTATTTTTCATGGACGGCGAAAGCAGGTTTTCCAGATGAGATGCACCGTGAAAGAAACCGATTAATCATCACGTCTGGCCGGCGACGCAATCGGTGGCCGATGCTTCGCCGCGAATTCAGGCGGCGACTGAGAACCCAATGCACAGGCGCAGTTCACGAAATCGAATACCGATTCTGCGGACCGCCGACGTATTGCTTCTTGGCGATTTCGAGAACCTTTTCGCGAAGCTCGTCAAAGGCACTCAGCACCGACTGCTCGTCCGATCCAACGTCAGGCTGCAGATTTCTGAGTACGGTGTCGTCAATCATGAAAGTGATTTCGCGCGAATTGTCGTACCCCCAGAAACACACGCAATGCCGGGAGGCATCGTAGCTACGGCTGGGGTTGGGAAATTCAAGCACCGCGATCAGCCTTTCTCGCACACCGCCGAGTAGCGCCACTTACGGGCGTTGGTGTCGATCTTGGCGAAACTTACGCGTCTTTTCTCTGCTCTCAAAGCATCCGCCGTGTCGAGTATATGAGTACGCGTTCTGCGTTCGACGGCGTACTCGCTTTCGCCGCCAATGGCAGCCGAAGCAGATTTGAGTTGCGATCGCATGGGGGCCCCGAAGCAGGAAGTCGCTCGTTGGCGACCAGTCCGACCACTGTATACCCTTTGGCCGGCGCCGACGTCTTTTTTACCTGCGGTCCTTGGCGTTCGCCGCGGTTTCGATCTCGAGTTGCCGCATCGCGAGCCCCCCGAACTGACCGCGCAACCGGCCCGGTTGACTGGCCGGTACAGTGCCGATGGCCGGCGAGCCGAAGACGGCCTGTTCCGACGAGCGCGCTCGCTGCGATAATCGTGATCGAATGACAAGTGACCATGTCGCGTTCGGCCAACGCCAGCACGACACGTTCGCCGTAGAACCCGATTTTCGAGGAAACGAGCAATGGCGACACAGGCGTTATTTCGAGAAGACGCGTACCTGGTCCGCTGCGACGCGCAGATCGTATCGATCGGCGAGGAGGGCATCATGCTCGATCGCACGGTTTTCTATCCGCTGGGCGGCGGGCAAGCGGGCGACACCGGCGCGCTCATCCTCGCCGACGGCACGCGAGTCGAGATTGCCGACACACGCAAGGCGAAATTCGAGGGCGCGACGCCCGACGACGCGCTGCACGTGCCCGCGCCGGGCCAGGCGGCCGTGCTCGAGCGGCTGCGTGCCGGCGAGCCGGTGAATGCGGAAATCGACTGGACGCGACGCTACCGGCACATGAAGCTGCACACCGCGAGCCATCTGATGTGCGCGGTGCTGCCATACCCGGTCGACGGCTGCAGCATCACGGCAGGCTACGCGCGACTCGACTTCGCCACGACCGAGCCCATCGAGCGCGAACATGTCGAGGCGAGGCTTGCCGAGCTGGTGAGCTCGCAACATCGCGTCGCCACCGAGTGGATCACCGACGATGAAATGGCCGCGCGGCCGGACCTGGTGCGCACGATGAGCGTGAAGCCGCCGATGGGGCTTGGCCGCGTGCGGCTGTTGCGGATCGAGAACGTCGATTTGCAGCCGTGCGGCGGCACGCATGTACGCAACACGGCGGAGATCGGCGCGCTGCGCGTCGCCAAGCTGGAGAAAAAAAGCGCGCGTACGCGCCGGCTCGTACTGGAGTTCGCATGACAACGTCGACTAACGAAGGCACCACGCCGCATCCCGAGCGCACGACGGCTGCTGCCGATGACTACGCCACGCTCGAACCGTCCGCGCAAGCGGTGCTCGCTTTCTGGTTCGGCGAACCCGGCTCGCCGCGTTTCGGACAGGAATGGGACCGCTGGTTCGCGCGCGACGACGCGTTCGACGCGACGCTGCGCGAGCAGTTCGGCGCGACGCTTGCAGGCGCCAGCGGAGGCGAATGCGACAGCTGGCAGCGCTCGCCGCTCGGCACGCTGGCGCTGATCATCGTGCTCGATCAGTTCTCGCGCAATATCCATCGCGGCACACTCGCGGCGTTCGCGGCCGATGGGCGCGCGCTTGCTGTGGCCCGCGGCCTCATCGCGAGCGGTGCGGATTTAACGTTGCCGTCGCTGCATCACCGCGCGTTCGCCTACCTGCCGTTCGAGCATGCGGAGTCGCGCGAGGCCCAGTCGGAATCGGTTCGGCTTTTCAGCGAACTCGCGCGCGAAACGGGCGAGCAAGGCTATTTGCGATACGCGCGTCAGCACGCGGTGATCATCGAGCGGTTCGGGCGTTTTCCGCATCGCAATGCGGTGCTCGGCCGCGTGTCCACCGAGGAGGAACTTGCGTTCCTGCGCGAGCCCGGTTCGTCGTTCTGATCGATGCGATAGACGCTCGGCGCACGGTACTCGGCGGCTCAGCGTCCGCCGCTCACATCGAGCAGCGCGCCGTTGACATACGACGCTTGCTCGTCGAGCAGCCAGACGATGGCGGCGGCCACCTCATCGGCGTGGCCAGCCCGGCCAAGCGGCGTTTGTGCGCCGAGCACGCTCGCGCGCTCGGGCCGACCACCGCTTGCGTGAATCTCGGTTTCGATGAGGCCGGGTCGAACGGCATTGACGCGCACGCCGCGCGGCCCGAGTTCCTTGGCCAGGCCGATCGTCATCGTGTCGACAGCGCCTTTGGAGCCTGCGTAGTCGACGTATTCGTTCGGCGAACCGAGCCGCGATGCGGCCGACGACACATTGACGATCGCCCCACCGCGCCCGCCGCGATCGGTCGACATGCGGCGCGCCGCCTCGCGTGCGCAGAGATAGGCGCCGAGCACGTTGACTTCGAACATGCGAGCGAGCCGCGCGGCGTCCATGTCCGCGAGCGGCATCGATGCCGCAACGATGCCGGCATTGTTCACGAGCGCGTCGATATAGCCGAAGCGCTCGGCAAGTGCGTCGAACATCGCGGATACTGCGCGCTCATCGGCCACGTCTGCCTGCAAGAGCAAGGCTTGGCCGCCCGCCGCTTCCACATCCGCCGCCGTTTGTTGGGCCGCCTCCATACGACGCGTGTAATTGATGCCCACGGCCCATCCGATCGATGCCAGCGCGAGGGCCGTCGCGCGGCCAATTCCGCGACTCGCACCGGTAATGAGAGCAACGCGCGGCATCGTGTTCGGCGCCCGCTTCAAATTGCCTCGCGCCCGCTGGCCCACTTATCGCGGGCGCGGGGCTGATAACGACGCAGCTTGTCGACGAGGCCAGGTGCATCGGCATCGATTTGCAGCACGTCCAGATAGGCTTGCTGCATAAAGCCTTCGCGCACCGTATGTTCGAGCATGGCGAGAAGCGGCCGGAAGTAGCCGTCGACATCGAGGAGTCCGGTGGCTTTCGCGTGATAGCCGAGTTGCGCCCACGTATAGACCTCGAACAGTTCTTCGAGCGTGCCCGCGCCGCCGGGCAGTGCGACGAACGCATCGGACAAATCGGCCATCATTTTCTTGCGCTCGTGCATGTCGGGGACGACGTGAAGCTCGGTCAACCCCGTATGGCCGATCTCTTTATCGACGAGCAGCTTCGGAATGACGCCCACCGCGCGCCCGCCTGCCGCGAGCACGGCGTCGGCGACGGTGCCCATCAGCCCGACGCGCCCGCCGCCATAAACGAGCGAGCAGCCTGCCGCGACGAGTGCGCGGCCGAACGCCTCGGCGGCTTGTGCGTAGACGGGCCGCACACCCGGCGACGACCCGCAGTAGACACACACTGCCTTCATGGCTGCATTCCCTTGGCTGCGCCCTTGGCGGCCGCGGTATCGCGCGGCGGCAGATAGTCGTGGAATTCGCGCATCGGCAGCTTGCCCGATACGAGGTCGTCGAAGATCTGCCGCGAGCGGCCGCGCAGATACGGCGCCATGATCGAAATGACGTGCACGCTCACCTGATGCAGCTCCACGCGAATCGTTTCTTGTTCGTTGTATTTGCGCGGATGCATGACGAATTGGTAGGACAGCCAATACGTGGCGATGACGCCCATGTTCGTCGCGATGACTTGAATTTCTTCGGGTGTGGCGACCATTTCGTCATCGGCCACGAGCAGTTCACACAACTCGCGCGCGAAGCGCACCTTATGGCTGATGATCTGCTTGAAATGCGTCTCGAGCGTGCGATTGCGGGCGAGCAGATCGTTCAAGTCGCGATAGAGAAAGCGATATTGCCACATGAAGTCGGCCATATATTGCAGATACGACCAGGTCTCGTCGATCGTTGGACGATGATCCTCGGGAAACCGTAAGCGCTTTTCGATCGCCTGCTCGAACTGGGCGAAGATGCTGTTGATGATGTCGTCTTTATTGCGGAAGTGGTAATAGAGATTGCCGGGGCTGATCTCCATTTCCTCTGCGATCGTCGTTGTCGTGACGTTCGGCTCGCCGATTTCGTTGAATAGTTTCAACGACAATTCGAGTATCCGTTCGCGCGTGCGGCGGGGAGTTTTCGCTTCCATGTCGTCCGGCCCAGTGGTGCCCGGCAGCGCGCGGTCCACACGGGACCTGCGTCTTTCTGCCCGGCTTTGGTTATATGTCTCGGTTATTGTGGGCCGATTATAAACCGGTCGTTCTCTTTCTCGACCGGTCCTGGGGTTTTCATGGATTAGTACGATCGTTCGCAACGCCGTGCCGCGCCGAACTGCGGTTTAGCCGATCAATCGGGCAACCCACGCGGCAACGAGGGGCCCGGCGAGGAGTCCCCACGTCAGCGCGCATACGAGCAGCGCAACCGTTACGGCCGCGCTGCCGAGGTCTTTGGCGCGACGCGAGAGCTCGTGACGCTCGAGCGAGATGCGGTCGATGGCCGCCTCGACGCTCGAATTCAGCAACTCCACAATCAGAACGAGCAATACTGAGCCGATCAACAGCACGTGCGACACCGCGTCCACCGGAACGAGCACGCCCGCCGGCACGAGCAAGGCGGCGAGTGTCAGTTCCTGGCGAAACGCGCTTTCCTCGCGAATGGCGACGCGAAACCCGTTGACCGAATTCTTGAGCGCATGCCATGCACGCGTGACGCCGCGGTTGCCCTTGTAGGGGTTGAACGGCGGCGGCGCGAGCGGATCGTCGGGGCCGAGCGGCTCGTGCGGCTCGTGTTGCGTGAGCGGGTCGTCGCGTTTCATGCGGCGGCACTTTCCTCGCGCCGAAGCACTGGTGTGAGCGGCTTCAAATGCGTGGCGAACTGCTCGGATGCCGCGCGCCACGAGAACCGTTCTGCCCAGGCACGTGCATCGGCGCGTTCGATCTTCAGCGCATCGAGGCAGGCTTCGCGCAGGTCTTCGTTCATCGCACCGGCGGGGCCGTCGGCGAGCACGTCGATCGGCCCGGTGACCGGATACGCGGCCACCGGTGTGCCGCACGCGAGTGCTTCGAGCAGCACCAGACCGAACGTATCGGTGCGGCTCGGAAAGACGAAGACGTCGGCTGCCGCATAGACCTTTGCCAATTCCGCTTGCGTCAGCACACCGAGATAGTTGACTTCGGGATAGCGCGATTTGAGCTCGGCTGACGCCGGCCCTTCGCCGGCCACCCACTTCGAGCCGGGCAAATCGAGCTTCAAAAACGCCTCGACGTTTTTCTCGATGGCAACTCGCCCGACGTAGAGGAAGATCGGCCTGGCCGTGTTGAGCACCTTCGACTCCATCGGATGGAAGATCTCCAGGTCGACGCCGCGGCTCCAGAGCACGACATTCGTGAAGCCGTAACGTTCGAGGTCCGCCTTCACCACGGGCGTGGGCGCCATCACCGCGAGCGAAGGCCCATGGAACCAGCGCAAGAAGCGATACGTGAGCGCGGCGGGCAGCGCGAAGCGTGCCTCCACATACTCGGGAAAGCGTGTGTGGTAGGCGGTAGTGAACGGCAGCCCGTGCTTGATGGCGTACCGGCGCGCGGCAAGGCCGAGCGGGCCTTCGGTGGCGATATGCAGCGCATCGGGCGCGAACTCGTCGATACGCGCATGCAGGCGTCGACGCGGAAAGAGCGACAGGCGGATCTCCGGATAAGTCGGGCACGGCAGCGTGCGAAACTCGAGCGGTGTGAGCAGCTCGACGCGATGGCCGAGCGCGGTCAACTCGCGCGTGGTGTTCTTGAGCGTGCGGACGACGCCGTTGACCTGCGGTTGCCACGCGTCGGTCACGATCATGATTTTCATGCGAAAGTCTCCGGTGCTGTCAGTCGTGCTGTAGTGGGTTCAAGCCGTTGCTTTGGCTTTGCGCGATTGGGCTTGCGGCGAGCGCAGGACGGTCCAATAAACCACCTGCAACTCGCCCTCCATCGTTTCGACCAGCGCCGACAAGCTCTCGACCCAGTCACCGTCGTTGCAATAGAGCACGCCGTCCACGTCTCGAATCTCGGCTTTATGGATGTGACCGCAGACGACGCCGTCGCAGCCGCGCCGCCTTGCCTCGTCAGCCATCACGTGCTCGAACGACGAGATGAAGCTGACCGCGTTTTTGACTTGATGTTTGAGGTACTGCGAGAGCGACCAGTACTGAAAGCCGAAGCGGCTGCGCGCGCGATTGAACCAGCGGTTGAGCACGAGAATGGCGGTATAGGCGGTGTCGCCGAGGTAGGCGAGCCACTTGGCGTGCTGAATCACGCCGTCGAACAGGTCGCCGTGCACGATCCACAGACGTTTGCCCGAAAGCGTCGTATGGAAGGCTTCGCCGCGCACGTGGATATCGCCGAAGGCGAGGTCGCAGAACTGACGCGCGCCTTCATCGTGGTTGCCGGGAATGTAGGTGACTTGCGTGCCCTTGCGCGCTTTGCGCAGGATCTTCTGCACGACGTCGTTGTGTGCTTGCGGCCAGTACCAGCCTTTTTTCAGCTGCCAGCCGTCGATGATATCGCCGACGAGATACAGATATTCCGAGTCGTTATGGCGCAGAAAATCGAGCAGATAGTTTGCCTGGCAGCCGCTCGAACCGAGGTGAATGTCGGAAAGCCAGATGGTCCGATATCGATGCGGCTGATCGGTATCGTCGTCATCGCGAGGGTCGACGTCCCTTGCGCGCGCCGTCTCGTGCGTTGGCGGCGAAACGCCGGGGGCGGCGGGATGAAAGGGTACGGCCTCGATCGTTGCGCCGAGCTGCCGAAGAAGGGAAGTCGCGGCCGTCGTGCGGTCCATGGCTTCTCGCGTCGAGTTGGACATTCGCCCATTGCGCCACGCGAGCGTGACTGCAACATGACAGTCACGCGAATTTCTTTTTACGGCTTAAGGTTACGAAGCGGGGGCGCTGGCTGTGTCGGGTACGGCTGCAACGGCAACGAGCCGTGTGCCGGCAAGCCGATCATGCGGAAACTGGCGGGCAGGGTCGAACCGGGCGGCAGCGGCCCAGAGCACGAACCAGACGAGCGCGACGACGAGCGTCACCGGCAACGGCAGATGCAGCAGCGGATGTAGCGCAAGCGGCGGCAAAAACCAAAGCCAGGCGAGCAGGTAACGCGCAATGGCACGTGCGGGGCGCACGGGCGCCCCGAGCGGCCCGACGACGCGTAACCGCCAGGTTTTCATCGGCAGCGTCTGGCCGCCGTGCGTCCAGCACCAGACGAAATAGACCCCAACCACGAGCGCGATCCATGCATCGAGCAAGTTGCGATGCGTGAGCCCGCTGCGTTGCTGGGTCAACGTGCCGAACAAATAGCCAGCGAAAAACACGATGCCAAAGAGAATCAGCCCTTCGTAAAGGAGCGAGGCAAGCCGGCGGCGCACACTCGGCGGCGTCGGCGCGGCATCGTCATGGGCCGTTTGGGGGGTATCAGCGGACGCATTCATGCGATCAGTCCGTCTCTGTCAGCGTCAATCATTGTTGATCGACGAATCGGGGGATCGGACATGGGGGCGAGGGCTGCAAAACGCATCACGCACCGCGAAAGACCGAAGGCGCTTCGGAGGGGGAGAGCGGCGTCGGGGCGACGGGCGGGCTGCCTGCCGGCGCCGACGCGGGCGGTTGCGCCGGCGCCGCGCCCGACGCCGTGCCGGCAGCGCTTGCTGCCGCGCCGCTGCTGGCTGCGGGCCCGGCATCCGCCAGCCGGTTCAGACCGTGAATTTCATTTTTCAGCCCGGAAGGCGGGGCGCTGACGACGGTCGGCCGCCGCTTGCGTTCGAGCGCTGCCAAGTGTGCCTTTTGCTCGGGGGTGAGTTCCTGATAGGCCTTCCATGCCTTCTGGCGAGCCTGCGGAGGCAGGACTTTCGAGACCTGATAGTTCTCGCGTGCGACGCGCCGCTGCTCGGGCGTCATGCCGACCCACTCCTGCATCCGTTCGTGCAGCCTTTTTTGCGCTTCTGGCGACATCTTCGCGAAACGCGATGCGATCTTGATCCATTTACGCTTTCGCTCGTCGCTAAACCTGTCCCACTCGGTGGCGAACGGAGCCAGTGCGGCGTGTTGCTGCGAGCTCAAATGAGCCCACGACAACGGATTGTTGTCGACAACCAGCGGGGCCAGATCGATGGAGAGCGTCGCGGGCGAAGACGGCGCGCTCGCGGGGGCCGCGCCAACCCGACTGACCGGCGCCTCGCCGAAAAAGCGTGGGTAGGTTGCGGCGAACACGACCGCTGATGCGATGGCACACGCGAAAACGACGGCCAAGCCGCGCTTGTAGCTCACCCCGATATCCTCCTGCGCATGCTAGTCAGCGTGCACGCGACAGATACGCGTTGAACCCGTGATCCAGATACGCGTTGAGCGGAAGATCGTCGTTCAGCATGGCCGCGTCGATATCGGCCAATTCGGCTGCGCGCTGCAGGTTTTCCCAATAAGC
The DNA here is from genome assembly GCF_964253315.1 of Trinickia sp. LjRoot230. Lineage (NCBI taxonomy): Bacteria > Pseudomonadati > Pseudomonadota > Betaproteobacteria > Burkholderiales > Burkholderiaceae > Trinickia > Trinickia sp. LjRoot230. The sequence continues at coordinate 3,161,123 of NZ_CAXUQX020000001.1, read as the reverse complement.
GATGACGGCGACACTGGCCACGAGGACCACGACGGGCCACACGCGCATGAAGCGGCGCAGCGGCGTGACGGGACGTTCCGGGCGTTCGCGGCTGGCGTCGCGCGGTACTGCGCCGGCATGGGCGAGCACCGGCGCGAACGCCGCGGCGGCGACGGTCTCGGGTTTTTTGCGCGCGAGCGCCACGCGCCGCGCGGCGGCGAGCCGGTCGACGGCCGAAGCGGGCAAGCGAGCGGCGTTCTCGTCGAGCGCGCGACACAGCTTGTGCGCGAAATCGAGTTCGGTGGTTTCGGGGGCGGAGCTCATAGCGTAATTCCTTTGGCCTTGAGCGCAACCGCGAGCGTATGCGTGGCCCGGGAACAGTGCGTCTTGACACTGCCTTCGGAGCACCCCATTGCGGCGGCAGTCTCGGCTACATCCATATCTTCCCAATAACGCATGAGAAACGCCTCCCGTTGACGTGCCGGTAACTTTTGGATCTCTTTGTCGATCAGCGCCAGCACCTGCTCGCGTTCGAGCTTTTGCTCGCTGCTCTCCGAGCCGCTCTTGTGCTCCAGCCCTTCGATGGTCTCGAGCGGGTCGAATTCGTCGTCGTCGGCGTTGCTGAACGACGAGAACAAACTCACCCAGGTATTGCGTACTTTCTGCCGACGAAAATAATCGTGCATGGCATTTTGCAGAATACGCTGAAACAGCAGGGTGAGCTCGGCAATAGGCCGATCGCCGTATTTTTCGGCGAGCTTGATCATCGCGTCCTGCACGATGTCGAGGGCGGCATCGTCGTCGCGCACAGCGTAGACGGTCTGCTTGAACGCGCGTCTTTCGATGCTCGTCAGGAAGTCAGCGAGTTCCTTGTCTGATGCCATCCCTGGGAACGCGGCGCCAAGCGCGCGCACGTCGTTGTAATCGATTGAAAAATGTCGCAAAACCCGCCGATGCTAGCAAACTTTCGAGACAAATGGGGCGCCAAAGGCGGCTCGCGGTGGTTCTGTCGTCGTTTTGCGGCTGCATTCGGGGCGCATTCCGGGTCAGTTCCCGCTGCATCTATCGTGCCAGATTGCGAATTTTCGCTTGACCGCAGCAGCGCCAGCAGCTAACTTCTCCGGTTCGCAACATACGTGACCTGTCTTTTTGGGGCGGACCCATGAAGTCCGCCAGTCAAACTGGACGCGCCGCTTGAACCCGAGCCATAAGCCCGGCAGAGAGCACCCGATCAATTTTTTGCCGAAAATTCGAAAGGTGAATGATGAACATGCCCAGCGCGGAATTCTCCACGTCGGATACCACGCCTTCCCATGAAGCCTCGTCAATAGGCGCCACCGTGCTGATGCGCGCGCTGGCCGACGAAGGCGTCGAAGTGCTGTGGGGCTATCCCGGCGGCGCAGTGCTTTACATCTACGACGAACTCTACAAGCAGGACAAAGTCCAGCACGTGCTCGTGCGTCACGAGCAAGCCGCGGTGCACGCGGCCGATGGCTATGCGCGCTCCACCGGCAAAGTCGGTGTGTGTCTCGTGACGTCCGGCCCCGGCGTGACGAACGCCGTGACGGGCATCGCCACCGCCTATATGGACTCGATCCCGCTTGTCATCATCAGCGGCCAGGTGCCCACGGCCGCCATCGGCCAGGACGCCTTTCAGGAGTGCGATACCGTTGGCATCACGCGTCCGTGCGTGAAGCACAACTTCCTCGTGAAGGACGTTCGCGAACTCGCCGTCACGGTCAAGAAAGCGTTCTATATCGCGCGCACGGGTCGGCCCGGCCCGGTACTCATCGATATCCCGAAAGACATCTCGAAGCACGCTTGCCAATACGAGCCCGTCAAGAGTGTGTCGCTTCGTTCGTACAACCCGGTGACGAAGGGCCATTCGGGGCAGATTCGCAAGGCGGTCTCGCTGCTGTTATCTGCCAAGCGCCCGTACATCTACACTGGCGGCGGCATCGTGCTGGCCGATGCGGCGCGCGAGTTGAATCAGTTTGCCGACCTGCTCGGCTATCCGGTCACGAACACGCTGATGGGCCTGGGCGGCTACCGTGCGAGCGATAAAAAGTTCCTGGGCATGCTCGGCATGCACGGCACCTACGAAGCCAATATGGCGATGCAGCACTGCGACGTGCTGATCGCCATCGGTGCGCGCTTTGACGACCGCGTGATTGGCGATCCGCAGCATTTCTCGTCGCGTCCGCGCAAGATCGTTCATATCGATATCGATCCTTCCTCGATCAGCAAGCGCGTGAAGGTCGATATTCCGATCGTCGGCGACGTGAAGGAAGTGCTGAAGGAACTCATCGAGCAGTTGCAGCACGCCGAGCACGGTCCCGACACCCAGGCGCTGGCCGAATGGTGGAAAGAGATCGAAGGCTGGCGCGCGAAGGATTGCCTCAAGTACGACCGCGAAAGCACGATCATCAAGCCGCAGTATGTCGTCGAAAAACTGTGGGAGCTGACTGACGGCAACGCCTTCGTCTGTTCCGACGTCGGACAGCACCAGATGTGGGCCGCGCAGTTCTATCGCTTCGACAAACCGCGCCGCTGGATCAACTCGGGCGGCCTCGGCACGATGGGCTTCGGGCTGCCGGCGGCGATGGGCGTCAAGATGGCTCACCCCGATGCCGAGGTGGCCTGCATCACGGGCGAGGGTTCGATCCAGATGTGCATTCAGGAGCTGTCGACCTGCAAGCAGTACGACACGCCGATCAAGATCATCTCGCTCAACAACCGCTACCTGGGCATGGTTCGCCAGTGGCAGCAGATCGAATATAGCCAGCGTTATTCGCATTCCTACATGGATGCGCTGCCTGACTTCGTGAAGCTGGCCGAGGCCTATGGGCATGTCGGCATTCGCGTCGAGAAATCGGCGGATGTCGAACCCGCATTGAAGGAGGCGCTGCGTCTCAAGGATCGCACCGTGTTTCTCGATTTCCAGACCGATCCGACCGAAAACGTCTGGCCGATGGTTCAAGCCGGCAAGGGCATCAGCGAGATGCTGCTGGGCGCCGAGGACCTCTAACGAGACACGGACGATAAACGGGAAACACGACATGAGACACATCATCTCCGTCTTGCTGGAAAACGAACCGGGTGCGCTCTCGCGTGTCGTCGGTCTTTTTTCGGCACGCGGCTACAACATCGAAACCTTGACGGTGGCGCCGACCGAAGATCAATCGTTATCGCGCCTGACCATTGTTTCCATCGGCTCCGATGACGTGATCGAACAGATCACGAAGCACTTGAATCGCCTGATCGAGGTGGTGAAGGTGGTCGATTTGACCGAAGGCGCGCATATCGAGCGCGAGCTGATGCTGATCAAGGTAAGAGCAGTCGGCAAGGAGCGGGAAGAGATGAAGCGGATGGCGGACATTTTCCGCGGCCGCATCATCGACGTGACCGAAAAGACCTACACGATCGAGCTGACAGGTGCGAGCGACAAGCTCGATGCCTTCATCGGAGGGCTCGATACCACGGTGATTCTCGAGACGGTCCGCACGGGCAGCTCGGGAATCGGCCGCGGCGAGCGCATCCTCAAGGTGTGAGCGCCGCTTTGACCGGCGCCTCGTCTACGAGCCGGGGTGCCCCCAAGAATTTCATTGAATCGATTACGCGAAGGAACCAACATGAAAGTTTTCTACGATAAAGACGCCGACCTCTCCCTGATCAAGGGCAAAGACGTCACGATCATCGGCTACGGCTCGCAAGGCCATGCCCACGCGCTGAACCTGAAAGACAGCGGCGTGCGCGTGACGGTGGGCTTGCGCCGCGACGGTGCATCGTGGAAGAAGGCGGAAGGCGCTGGCCTGACGGTCAAGGAAGTGGCGGAAGCGGTGAAGGGCGCCGATGTCGTCATGATGCTGTTGCCCGACGAGCAGATCGCCGAAGTCTATAAAAACGAAGTCCATGCCAACGCCAAGCAAGGCGCGGCGCTGGCGTTCGCACACGGCTTTAACGTTCACTACGGCCAGGTCATTCCGCGTGCCGATCTCGACGTCATCATGATTGCCCCGAAAGCACCGGGCCACACGGTGCGCGGCACGTATTCGCAAGGCGGCGGTGTGCCGCACCTGATCGCCGTGGCACAAGACAAGTCGGGCGCGGCGCGCGATATCGCGCTCTCGTACGCAGCGGCGAACGGCGGCGGCCGTGCCGGCATCATCGAAACAAACTTCCGCGAAGAGACCGAAACGGACCTCTTCGGCGAGCAAGCCGTGCTGTGCGGCGGCACTGTCGAGCTGATCAAGGCCGGCTTCGAGACGTTGGTTGAAGCCGGTTATGCGCCCGAGATGGCCTACTTCGAATGCTTGCACGAGCTCAAGCTGATCGTCGATCTGATCTATGAAGGCGGCATCGCCAACATGAATTACTCGATCTCCAACAACGCCGAATACGGCGAGTACGTGACCGGCCCGCGTGTCGTCACGGAAGAGACGAAGAAGGTCATGAAGGACGTCCTCAAAGACATCCAAACCGGCGAATACGCCAAGAGCTTCATCCTCGAGAACCGCGCCGGTGCGCCGACGCTGCAATCGCGTCGCCGTCTGATGGGCGAGCACCAGATCGAGCAAGTCGGCGCGAAGCTGCGCGCGATGATGCCGTGGATCGCGCAGAACAAGCTCGTCGACCAATCGAAGAACTAAGCAAAGCGAACGCTGACGCCGGCCAGCGGTGCATGTGGCCCGGCGCAGCTTGCTCGCACTCGTGAAAGCCGTCCCGCGCGCTCTTGCGCCGGACGGCTTTTGCTATCCTACGGTTTTACAAAAAGACTGAACGACCCATGAATTACCCACATCCGATCATCGCGCGCGAAGGCTGGCCGTTTATTGCGATTGCCGCGGTCGTCGCGCTGTTGATCCATGCGATTGCGGGGTTCGGCCTGGCCTGGCCGTTCTGGCTGCTTCTGATTTTCGTCGTGCAGTTCTTCCGCGATCCGCAGCGCCCGATTCCGAGCGAGCCGAACGCGGTGCTGTGCCCGGCCGATGGCCGCATCGTTGCGGTGGAGACGACGCGCGATCCCTATGCCGATCGGGAGGCGCTCAAGATCAGCGTATTCATGAACGTGTTCAACGTGCATTCGCAACGTTCGCCCGTCGATGGTGCGATTGCGAAGGTCGAGTATTTTCCCGGCGCTTACCTGAACGCGGCAATCGATAAGGCATCGGTCGAAAACGAGCGAAATGCGATCGTGATTCATACGGGCAGCGGGCATACTGTCACGTCCGTGCAGATCGCCGGCCTGATCGCGCGACGCATTCTTTGCTACGTGCGCGCGGGAGAGCCGCTCACGCGTGGCCAGCGCTACGGCTTCATCCGCTTTGGTTCGCGCGTCGATGTCTATTTGCCGCTCGGCAGCCGCGCCAAGGTTTCGATCGGCGAGAAGGTGTATGCCTCCTCGACGATTCTCGCCGAGCTATAAGCCAGGCCTTTCGAGGAGAGTTCGATGGCCGCATTCAAACCGCGTCGCCCGCGTGGCGGCGCTTCGCCGCTGCCGCGGCCTTTTCGCCGGCACAAGGGGATTGCCGCGGATGCCGCGTCGGCGCCCGCGCCGGCCGAGCGTCGGCGTGCCGCGCGCCAGCAGTTCCTGCGCAAACGCGGCATCTACTTGCTGCCCAACGCGTTCACGACGGCCGCGCTCTTTTGCGGGTTTTTCGCCGTCGTGCAGGCGATGAACGTGCGTTTCGAGATTGCAGCGATCGCGATCTTCGTTGCGATGGTGCTCGACGGCATGGACGGTCGCGTGGCGCGTATGACGCACACGCAAAGCGCATTCGGCGAGCAATTCGACAGCTTGTCGGACATGGTGTCGTTCGGCGTGGCGCCGGCGCTCGTCATGTACGAGTGGGTGCTCAAGGACCTCGGGCGCTGGGGCTGGCTTGCCGCGTTCGTTTATTGCTCGGGCGCCGCGTTGCGGCTCGCCCGTTTCAACACGAATATCGGCGTGGTCGATAAGCGGTTTTTCCAGGGGTTGCCGAGCCCGGCGGCGGCGGCGCTGATTGCCGGGTTCGTGTGGCTCGCCACGGACAACCGCGTGCCGCTCAAGCTTGTCTGGCTGCCCTGGGTGGCGTTCGCGCTGGCCGTCTATGCGGGCGTGACGATGGTATCGAACGCGCCGTTTTACAGCGGCAAGGCGCTCGATGTGCGCCACCGCGTGCCGTTCGCCGCGATTTTGCTGGTGGTGATGGCGTTCGTACTCGTCTCGTCGGATCCTCCGCTGATGCTCTTTTTGCTGTTCGTGCTCTACGGCCTTTCGGGCTATGCGTTCTGGGCCTATTTGGCGCTGCGTCGCCGCGCGAACCCAGCGCGCTCGGCGCCGCACGATCATCATTAGCGGCGGGTTTTCCCTCGCGAGGCTGCGGGGAACGCCAATCTCACCGGGCCGTACCCGGAGCGATCTCACTCAACGCGGGGTGGTTCGAGTTGAATCTGATCGCACCCTGAATACGTAAACCAGTAAGGGTTGTCTTCCCACTTCCAAGAGGGGACATCCATCGCCACAATATTGTTACCTTCGTATGTCAATAGGGAAGTGGTTGGATTCCATTCGAACTGTATTTGCATACCTTGCAGGCCTATCCCATACGAAGACGGCATGTGGGAACATTGAACGAGATTCGATGAGACAGGGGCCAGATATTGACCGAAATATGAACTCTCGTCCTTTGCATAGTCGATGCCAATCACGACTCTGAGAGAAAGCGCTGTATTATCGAACTCGAACTGATCTGCGTCGTCAACGTTCGAAGTCAACACAATGAAGCCGTTGTTATCGATCGTCCAGTAGTAATTGTTATCGGTCTTGAGTTTAAAGACATAAGTCGTCATCATGGTCTCCTTGCGATGCTTCCGGTGCGGCGGAATTGTGAGGGAAGTCGCGGCATTGAATATCGATTTAGTGTCGTGAATCGTAGCAATGATTGATTCGCTCGAACTACCAATTTTGCTAGGTTTATCCGAAGGAGCAGGGATATTTTTCGAATAACGCACTATTTGAGATAAATCGAGAAGCGTGGCGCGCTGCATGTAAATTCCCCAAGTATTTCCAGTTGTAATGCGAAATCCGCTGAGAGTTGGCTGACGGCCAAAGCCGCAATGCGCGTAGTGCCGCGGTAATCAAGTTCCGCGGTACGCCGCGGTGTTCCGCATCGCTGACCACCCGCGGCCAGAATGAGCCCGGGTTGCTGACCATGACCGCGCCCTTCGGTTGATGGTAATCCGAGTGACCATCCCCGCCGGTCCGAGTGCCTTCGATTGCCGGTCATCGCGAGGCAACCTACGATCGAGGCGCTTGCCGATTGCACGTTTTTCCGAATGCCGTTATATTCGGCGGCATGTCGAATGCCGCCTTTCCCCGCCTTTCCTTCCTCGCCGGTGCGCCGCTATGCGGCCTAGCACTAGCGTTGGCGCGCCTACCGCGCTGACCGTTTCCGCCCCGTCTGCCTCGTTCGTTATTCGGCGTTGCCAGCGGTGGCGCTGGATTTCCCGCTGAATTGCCTGTTCCGACTGTATATATCGCCCCTGGAGACCCGAGATGGCAGACAAACTGATTATTTTCGACACGACGTTGCGCGATGGCGAGCAGTCGCCGGGTGCGTCGATGACGAAAGAAGAAAAGATTCGCATTGCGAGGCAGCTCGAACGGATGAAGGTCGACGTGATCGAGGCCGGCTTCGCGGCAAGCTCGAACGGTGACTTCGACGCCATCAATGCCATCGCCTCGATCGTGAAAGAGAGCACCGTTTGCTCGCTGGCGCGCGCGAACGACAAAGACATCCAGCGGGCAGCGGATGCGTTGCGTCCGGCGGAACGCTTTCGGATTCACACGTTCATCGCCACTTCGGCTCTGCATATGGAGAAGAAGTTGCGGATGACGCCTGATCAAGTCTACGAACAGGCACGCCTTGCCGTGCGCTTCGCGCGCCAGTTCACCGACGACGTGGAATTCTCGCCCGAAGACGGCAGCCGCACCGATATGGACTTTTTGTGCCGTGTGCTCGAGGCCGTGATCGCCGAAGGGGCCACGACGATCAACATTGCCGACACCGTCGGCTACGGCGTGCCGGAACTCTACGGCAACCTCGTGAAGACGCTGCGCGAGCGCATTCCGAACTCCGATAAGGCCGTGTTCTCGGTGCATTGCCATAACGATCTTGGCATGGCAGTGGCGAACTCGCTGGCGGGCGTGAAGATCGGCGGGGCGCGTCAGGTCGAGTGCACGATCAATGGCTTGGGCGAGCGCGCCGGCAATACCGCGCTCGAAGAAATCGTGATGGCCGTCAGAACGCGCAAGGATTATTTCAACCTTGAACTCGGGCTCGATGCCACACAGATCGTGCCGGCTTCGAAGCTCGTCTCGCAGATCACCGGCTTCGTCGTGCAGCCGAACAAGGCAGTGGTCGGTGCGAACGCCTTCGCTCATGCGTCGGGCATTCACCAGGATGGCGTGTTGAAGGCGCGCGATACGTACGAGATCATGCGCGCCGAAGACGTGGGCTGGTCGGCCAACAAGATCGTGCTGGGCAAGCTGTCGGGCCGCAATGCGTTCAAGCAGCGTTTGCAGGAATTGAACATCGCGCTCGAAAGCGAAGCCGAGGTCAACGCGGCATTTGCGCGCTTCAAAGAACTAGCAGACCGCAAAGCGGAAATCTTCGACGAAGATATCATCGCGATCGTCTCCGAAGAATCGGCGCAGGCGCAGGAGCGTGAACACTTCAAGTTCGTGTCGCTGGCCCAGCGCTCGGAAACGGGTGAGCAGCCGCATGCACGCATCGTGTTGTCGGTCGGCGGCAAGGAACTGGTGGGCGATGCTCACGGCAACGGTCCGGTCGACGCGACGCTCAACGCGATCGAAGAGCGCGCCAGCAGCGGCGCCGAGCTGCTGCTGTACTCCGTCAACGCGATCACAACGGGTACACAGGCGCAAGGCGAGGTAACGGTGCGTTTGTCGAAGAGCGGGCGTATCGTCAACGGCGTCGGCACGGACCCGGACATCGTTGCCGCTTCGGCGAAGGCCTATATTTCGGCGCTCAACAAACTGTACTCGGGCACCGACAAGGTCAACCCGCAGCGTTCGTGAGCGGCGGGCCGTTCGGTAGGTTCGGGGCTTAGAACGAATGGCACTTACTTAAGCCTGAGGCGCATGCCCATATTTTCGGGGTAATCGTTCGATTCGTGCAAAATCTGGCGCTTTGACGTCATGAAACCATACGGACCAGTGGCTTGCGCGATCGCTGATTGCGCGGAAGCCACCGAACCGCAAAGCCTTGCTGCAAGCGGCTCTGCGCGATGCCGCCGCCAGATTTTGCACGGAAAGTACGCCCCCCAATCAGCCTGCGCTTGCCCTCGGCGTCAAACTTCCGCTTGCCCGCGGCGGTCACGCCGGTCACCCGCAGCGGCAAGAAATCAACTTAGTTCTCTGTCATCGATTGAGTCCGCAAGTTGTAGTTGCGGACGCAAGCCCGTGCTCGTTCAGTCGCGAATCTTAGGTGCGCTTAAATTCCCGGAAGTCATACTGACTTACCGATCACGCAATGCTCGGGGTGGGCCTCGGCTTCGAGTGTCCGAATCCCTGTTGAATGTCCACATTGGCGCAATCGAGCAATGCCGCTTCAATGCGGTGCTTTACGCCTTCGGCGGCTACGCGAAGGCCCATTCGATGCATGTCGTCGACGAAGGTGACGAAAGCGTTGAACGCGTCGCGCTGGACCTCCTGGACGTCGCGCCACTGACTGATCGTCAACGGAGCCCACGGATCGTCGATGATTTTCAACTCGCGCTGAAGCATCGGATATTTCGAGAGATTCATGAGCTCCACGTATTCCCGATCGATCTTGACGAGATCGCATAAAGGGGAATGGAGCGGCCCATCGCGCAGGGCGGAGATGTAGAGTCTGGTGTGTCCCAGGTCGTAATCGTCGATTGCGATTTGATGCCCGGCTTCTCGCAACGCGTAGAGCGTGCTCCGCATGCGATGTACATTGGGGAGCGGGCCGGTTTCTGTCACCTCGATCAAGATGCGACGCGTTTCGACACCCGCCTCGGCGATTGCCTTCGCGACCAGCGAGGGCAGTCTCTTATCGTTGAATGCGGTACCTGGCATATTGACCGCCAATGCCGCATCCGGATATCGCGCTGCCGCCTGAGCCGTGATACGCAAAGCGAGCAGCGCCAATTCGACGGGCGCCCACTTTTCGACGGCGGGGATAAACTCCTGCGGCGTATAGTGCGGATGCCGGATCAAAGCCTCGTAATGCGAGACTTTGCGCGCGGAGGTCGGATGGCCGGGCGCGCTCGGCTTGTTGTATAGCGGCTGGAAACGCATCGAGAAGTGTTCGGCGGCTTCTTCCTGCTGCAACCACTCGGCCACGGCACGTTTCAATTCGCTGTCGCCGGCGACGCCGGTCTCCTCGAGCGATTGCACGACGTCGGCGAAATTCGTCTGCGCCGGGATCGGGACGATTCGATGCGCAGCCAGCGCGAGTGGGCGTCGCGTGTCAGCGGCATGATTTTGCGAGGCGGTGATGACAGGGAGAGCGGGTGTCGAAGACCGTCTGCCGTACTCGTGCGTGCAAGAAGGCTCGAAGGCACTCAACGCTTGAAGTACCGTCGCCCTCGCTCCGATATCGCTGCGCAAGGCTGCGCGTTCGATTTCGGGCGGCTCGCCAGCAGGGGCAAACGGTAGATAAGAGGATAAACCTAGCTTGTTGTAAAAGCGGATCATCAGTATTTTTGAAAGCTCGTTGCCTCGAACGCAACGCTAAGCGCTTGACGGGAGTTTGTTCGATCGATCGCGAAGGAGTGCTCTTCGAAGCGAAACCAATGATGCGGCAGTGCAGCGATTTTTCGGCGGCTCTCTCGCTTTCTTTGCTTATTGTTGGGGTTCGTAAATTCTGCTAGCCGTGATCACAAAATATGCTAGCGAGAAATCTCCGCAAACTATTGATCTACATGTGATTTCCGTTGCTCACGTGTCGCTCGCGCCGTAGCGATTCAGCAACATTTCCGTCGGGCCGTTGACTTGCTAGCGGCCGAACTGTCGTCTTAAATTCCGCTATCAACACTTTCTTTCGGAGACGCTATGTCACTGTCGGCTACCGCTAGATCGAGATCGCGCGCGTGCTCCACCCGCTAGGTACCAAGCCGATGACGCGTCTGCAGGCTGCGATGGCCCTGTCTGCCATTCGCGTCAAACCATCGGCACCACAGCCGATGCTAGCGAATTTCGTGCGCACCGCCAGCGGGTTTCGTGATCATGGCTAGCAGAATTTGCGAACCTCAACAACAGCAGCGGGATGAAGTTTGGCCGGGCCAGCGAATGGCATCGGCAAATGTACGGCCGCGATGCGCGCCAGACGCCGTGGCGCAAGATGCATCTGTCGATCGATCCGGAGATGAATGTCCACCAGATCGCGATCATCGAGGATCACGCCTTTGACGAGGCGAGTCTGGATGCGGTGCTGGCGGTCGACGTGAACGTCGACTGCGTGATCGCAGACGGCGCGTATTACAGCATTGCGCAGACCGGGGCGTGGTCAGCCTGCGGCGTGCTGCCGGTGACTCCACCACCGGCCAATGCGGTTGTTCATGACCAGCCGGCGACACGCTGGCACGACCATCTCGTTTGGTACATCAAGAGTCGCAGCAGCGCGAGGGCGTGATCATCGGCAACCTACTGAACCTGTGGAATTCGTTCGGCAGGCCCGCTCGCGTCAAAAATGCATAGTTGTGTCCACAACCAAGTGGGTGGGCTCCTACCCTGCTGAACAAAGCCGCGCAACAGCACCTTCCAAACTAATCACGTTCACCGAAACGGCCGATCATCATCACCGAAAGTATCTTTTTCGCACCGGCGGACTCGGCTACGTGGCTGGAGGCTTCGAGCAAGCATGTGGTGGTAGAACGAGAGTGACCGCGTTTGTGGGGGGAGTGGTGATGAAACTGAATGGTTTGGCGAGGAGGCTGGTGGGTCGCGCCGATGATGGAGGTGGCGCCAACAACCGCGCCGATGAGCAAAGAAAGGAAGGCTCTGAGCGTCCGAGTATCGGTGCCGCGCTGGCAAGGTTGGTCTTCCGCAACGAACGGGGGCCGGACGCACCCGCGTGCAAAGCGACGTTCCGCGCCGCAAGGCCGGCCGCCGAGCCGGTAGTTTATCCGGGTCCGTCGGGCGTAAAGCTCGAGCTTTTGCCCCCATACTTTGACAATCCAACGGAATTTAAGCGGCAAGCATTCGGCGAGGGGCCGTCTGACAAACCGATCAGCATACCGGGGCGTATCCCCGACGTCACCGCGCAGTGGACTGCCGATATCCGGCGGCAGCCGGTATATACGAATCTGTACGATGGGCCGTTTATCCCGCGCGTAATGATTCCACCCTCCGATAGACCGATGAGGCCCGGCTCGATCGACGACTGTCTCGACGCCCTCCCCGAGCGGCGCCCGCTGTTCATTGACTTTGCCCGGATGATCGACCGCACAATCGATGAACTGAAAGGCCGCGACCTTCCGGCGTCGGGCGTCGCCATCTCTGCCCGGCGGGTCCCCGTCTTATCGAACGAACTCACGCAATGTCTGCAAAAAATGGCTGACGAGCTGCAGGTTCCAGTAGCGGTTCGGGCTGATATGGCATTTCTGCCGGACCCGTTCGTGGTGCGTCCCACGAAGTGAAGTTGGAGCATCGCCCCCTAATTTAGAGGCTCCTAATTCGGCAATTCGTCTGGTCGTTGCACCGGACTTTACTTTCCACCAATGCGAACTAAACATCGATCTTGCGTGTAAAGGGGAAGTCAAGTCGTGACTTCATGAAGTAAGTGCCATTCGGCTTAGAACCCGAACCGATTGCGATCGGGCTCGTGCAGTGGATCGGGCGTTTTCTGCGTGAGCCGCAAGATGCCCTGATCATCGAAGTAAAAGCTATAGAGCAGGTACCAGACGTTATCTTCGAGATAGCGATAGGTCCATACCTCGCGCTTCATCAGCGGAAAGTACGAGGTTTCCACCGGGCGGCCGAAATTGACGAGTACGTCGCGCTTGGTCCATTGCCCGATCTGCGCCTTGTAGAACTCGTTCGGCTGCAGTACCTGGCGCAGGCTCACGACTTTGCCGGTGCGATCGATGTCGGCCGCTGTCGTGACTTCGCCCATTGGCTGGGTCGGCCACATCAACCGCTTGCCGCCGTCGGGCAGGTCGTACACCTCGCGCGGTGGGCCGAAGCGTGCGACGAGCGCCGATTGGTCCTCGCCCGGTTGAAAGCGCTGCCAAGGCTGGACGCAACCGGCCAGTAGCAAAGCCGTGCAGGCGAGCGTGGCTGAAAGACGCTTTCGCATCGACATGAAAAAACCCTCCGTTTCCTCGAATTCGCGCGGACACATCGACCAACGCGCGCGTGCTTCAGGCGGTTTTATCACGGCTTCGCGCTGCGTGCACGCTTAGCGCGCTTGCTCCGAGGTGCCCGCGCGGCCTATGATCCGCGCTTCGATTGATTTCAAGCGCAGAGGCGTCGATGAGCAACGGGTTGTTTCGCATGACGATGGCGGTCGTGATGGGCGCAACGCTCGGGTGTGCGGTCGCGGCCGCAGCGGCTGGCCCTATGGGCGAGCCGGTCCGGCTGGCGTTGATCGAGGGGATGTCGGGGCCGTTCGCCAACGCGGGCGCGGCGGTCGAGCGCAATGTGCGCTTCGGTATCGAACGAGTGAATGCGCGGGGCGGCGTGACGCTTGCCGACGGCGCGCATCCGCTGGAGCTTATCGTGCTGGACAGCCGTGGCAGTGTCGACGAAGCGCTAGCCCAACAGCGCGCGGCGGCTGACCGCCACATCCCGTTCATTCTGCAAGGCAACGGCTCGGCGGTGGCGGCGGCGCTCATCGGCGCCGTGAACAAGCACAATGCGCGCGAGCCGGACAATCGCGAGCTATTTCTGAACTACTCGGCCGATGATCCCTCGCTGACGGGGGCCGGCTGCAGTTTCTGGCACTTCAGGTTCGACGCGCACGCCGGCATGCGGATGAATGCGTTGGCGGACGTGCTGTCGCGAGATCGTTCGGTCAAGAAAGTCTACTTTCTCAATCAGGACTACAGCTTTGGCCGCGATGTGAGTTCGCTTGCGCGCGCGGCACTTGCGCAGCGGCGCTCGGACATTGCGATTGTCGGCGATGAATTTCATCCGATCGGCCGCATCAAAGATTTCGCGCCTTACATCGCGAAGATCCGCACGAGCGGCGCTGACGCGGTGGTCACCGGCAACTGGGGGAACGATCTGACGTTGCTCGTGAAGGCGGCGCGCGAGCAGGGCTTCGACGGCAAGTTCTATACGTTTTACGGCAACAGCCTGGGAGCGCCGGCGGCGCTCGGCGACGCCGGCGTCAAGCGCGTGCTGGCTGTGGCTGACTGGCACCCGAATGCGGGCGCGTCGGCGCTGTTTCCGAATCGGGCCGCGGGCGCGAATCCTGGCGCTTCGGATGCTTACTATGCTGCGTTTCGCGCGCGTTTCCCGGCGGTTCGCGACGATTACCCGATTTTGCGCATGGACATCATGGTGGAAATGCTTGCCGCTGCGGTTTCGCGCGCGCGCTCGACGCAGGCGGCGGCCGTGGCTCGTGCGCTGGAAGGCATGACTTACGACAACGGTTTTCAGCGTGCGACGATGAGCGCTGACGATCACCAACTGCTTCAACCCCTTTATGTAATGGAAATGGACCGCGTTGGCACGCCGGGCGTCCGGTTCGACAACGAGGGCTCCGGCTACGGCTTTCGCACCGTGCTGGCGCTTGCGCCGGAGCAGAGCGCCGTGCCCAGCGTTTGCCGGCTCAAGCGGGAGTAGGGGCAGTAGCGTCCGCGTGCTACAATGCGCGCTTCGCCTGTTTTGCAGGCGTTGTTTGTTTGTCGTACTCCACGGCACGGCCTTTCTTCCGTGACCGCTTGTTTGTATCAAAGGAAACCACATGTCTAACGCTGATATCAAGAAGTCCGAAGTTGTTGCGAAGTTCGCGCGCGCCGCGAACGACACGGGTTCGCCCGAAGTGCAGGTTGCGTTGCTGACCGCGCGCATCAACGAATTGACGTTCCATTTCAAGTCGCACACGAAGGATCATCACAGCCGCCGCGGCTTGCTGCGTATGGTGAGCCGTCGTCGTAAGCTGCTTGACTACTTGAAGGGCAAAGATGCCGACCGTTACCGTTCGCTGATTGAGCAGTTGGGTCTGCGTAAGTAATCGGTGGTCGTCGTTTTATGCGAGATGCCTGTGTCAGTTTGCTGATACGGGCATTTTGTTTTTTGTCGACAGCAGTTAGCGCTTTAGCGCTTACTGCTGTCCCATCCAGCGGTCGATCGGGCTTAGCGCTTTAGCGGTTAGTCCGATCCCGCGCTGGAGTCGGCGGCAGTTAGTGCTTTAGCGTTTACTGCTGTCCCATCCAGTGCGGGACCGGCCTTAGGGCTTTAGCGCTTAGTCCGATCCCGCGCTGGAAGTCGGCGCCGCAGGCAGTGCACCCCAGCCTTACCCAAAGCACTTCCTGCCGCCCGACGAAACAAACCGGCACGCCATCCAGCGTGCCACGAACCCGCCAGCGCCGAATGGCGCGCCGGGTTTCACCTCAAGGCCGTCCCGTAGCGGGCAGAGCTTTGTGTCATTCCAGTACGACGCACGCGTATTTCGCGAGCATGGCGCTGGAATGGCATAACACTTCTCTTCCCGCCGACGTGTCGGCCGCCGGCGCAGTGTTTGCCTGATCGAAGGCAAGCGTTGCGATTCGAGCGATGAAGCAGCACAAAAAGTGAGAAGGAGTGACCATGTCCATATTCAATAAAGTCGTCAAAGAATTTAAGTGGGGGCAGCACAACGTTCGCCTCGAGACGGGTGAAGTCGCCCGTCAAGCAAGCGGCGCCGTCATCGTCGACATCGAAGACACCGTCGTACTCGCCACCGTGGTCGGTGCGAAAACCGCCAAGCCGGGTCAGGATTTCTTCCCGCTGACGGTCGATTACCTCGAAAAAACCTACTCCGCCGGTAAGATTCCGGGCGGGTTTTTCCGCCGCGAAGGCCGTCCGTCCGAGCACGAGACGCTGACTTCGCGCCTGATCGACCGGCCGCTGCGCCCGCTTTTTCCGGAAGGTTTCTACAACGAAGTGCAGGTCGTCGTGCACGTGCTGTCGGTGAACCCCGAAGTGCCCGCCGATATTCCCGCATTGATCGGCGCGTCGGCCGCGCTCGCAGTGTCGGGCCTGCCGTTCAACGGTCCCGTCGGTGCCGCGCGCGTCGCCTACGTCGACAATCAGTACGTGCTGAACCCCACCCGTACGCAAAGCAAAGCGTCGCAACTCGACCTGATCGTCGCCGGAACCGAGCGTGCCGTGCTGATGGTCGAATCCGAGGCCGATCAACTGCCCGAGGACGTCATGCTCGGCGCGGTCGTATTCGGACACGACCAGATGCAAGTCGCCATCGACGCCATTCACGAACTCGTGCGTGAAGGCGGCAAGCCTGAATGGGACTGGCAGCCGGCGGCCAAGGACGAAGCGCTGATTGCCCGCGTGACGGAACTCGCGCACGCCGATCTCGCGGCAGCGTATCTGTTGCGCAACAAGCAGGCGCGCTCGGCGAAGCTGAAGGAAATTTACGCCGCCACCGGCGTGAAGCTCGATGAGCAAGCGCTTGCGGCCGGCAAAATGCCGATCGACAAAGCCACCCTCGGCAACGTGCTGTTCGATATCGAAGCGAAGATTGTCCGCAGCCAGATTTTGAACGGCGAGCCGCGCATCGACGGACGCGACACGCGCACCGTGCGCCCGATCGAAATCCGCACGGGCGTGCTGCCGCGTACGCACGGCTCGGCGCTCTTTACGCGCGGCGAGACGCAAGCGCTCGTCGTGGCCACGCTCGGCACGCGGGGCGACGAGCAGATCATCGACGCGCTCGAAGGCGAATATCGCGAGCGCTTCATGCTTCACTACAACATGCCGCCGTTCGCCACGGGCGAGACGGGCCGCGTCGGTTCGCCGAAGCGTCGCGAGATCGGCCATGGCAGGCTCGCCAAGCGCGCGCTGGTGGCGTGCCTGCCGAGCGCCGAAGAGTTCGGCTATTCGATCCGCGTCGTGTCGGAAATCACCGAGTCGAACGGTTCGTCGTCGATGGCGTCGGTGTGCGGCGGCTGCCTCGCGTTGATGGACGCCGGCGTGCCGATGAAGGCGCACGTGGCCGGCATCGCGATGGGCCTCATTCTCGATGGCAACAAGTTCGCGGTGCTGACCGACATCCTCGGCGACGAGGACCACCTCGGCGACATGGACTTCAAGGTGGCCGGTACGGCTGACGGCATCACCGCCTTGCAGATGGACATCAAGATCCAGGGCATCACGAAGGAAATCATGCAGGTCGCGCTCGCACAGGCGAAGGAAGGCCGTCTGCACATTCTCGGCAAGATGAAGGAAGCGGTGGCCGGCGTGAACACGCAGCTTTCCGAGTTCGCGCCGCGCATGATCACGGTGAAAATCAACCCCGAGAAGATCCGCGACGTGATCGGCAAGGGTGGTTCGGTGATTCGCGCGCTGACCGAGGAAACGGGTACGACGATCGATATCTCCGACGACGGTGTCGTGACGATCGCGAGCACGAGCAGCGAAGGCATGGCCGAAGCGAAGCGCCGCATCGAGGCAATCACGATGGAAGTCGAGGTCGGCCAAGTGTACGAGGGCACGGTACTCAAGCTGCTCGAGTTCGGTGCAATCGTCAATATTCTGCCGGGCAAGGACGGTCTGCTGCACATTTCCGAGATTGCGAACGAGCGCATCAAGGACATCAAGGACTATCTGAGCGAAGGTCAGCAGGTGAAGGTCAAGGTCATTCAGACGGACGAGAAGGGTCGCGTGCGTCTGTCGTCCAAGGCGCTCCTGAACGATCCCGCATCGGGCTCGGCGCAGCCGGAACCGGCTCCGCAGCAATAATGTGATGAGTCGCCAAAAACGGCCGGCTATGCTTCGTGCGAGCCGGCCGTTTTTTTTATGAAAATGTGCTTTTGCGTGAGTTGAGCGTGAGCCGATCGATGACCGTTATGTCCGTTGCCAGGAGGTCGCACCCATGAAAGCAATCGAAATCACCGAGTTCGGCGGCCCCGAGGTGCTCGCGCTGACCGAACGGCCGATGCCCGAGCCGAAAACCGGCGAGGTGCTGGTCAAGGTCGCCGCATCGGGCGTCAATCGCCCCGACGTGTTTCAGCGCAAGGGGTCGTATGCGCCGCCGCCCGGCGCATCGGATCTGCCGGGCCTCGAGGTGGCGGGCGAGATCGTCGGCGGCACGTTCGATGAAAAGCACAACCCGTTCGGGCTGAAACTCGGCGACCGCGTTTGTGCATTGCTGGCTGGCGGCGGTTACGCGCAGTACGTGACGGTGCCGCTTGAACAATGCTTGCCGGTGCCGGCCGGGCTGACGGACGTCGAAGCGGCGTCGTTGCCGGAGACTTTTTTCACGGTGTGGAGCAACGTGTTCGAGCGCGGTGCGCTGGGTGCCGGAGAAGGCGGCGCCAATGAGACGCTGCTCGTGCAAGGCGGCTCGAGCGGCATCGGCGTGGCAGCTATCCAGCTTGCCCACGCGGCGGGGTTTCGTGTTTTCGCAACGGCGGGCACAGCCGAAAAGTGCCAGGCATGCGAGGCGCTCGGCGCGGAGCGGGCGATCAACTACAAGTCGGAAGATTTCGTCGAAGTGGTGAAATCGCTGACGAACGATCGCGGTGTGGACGTCATTCTCGATATGGTGGCGGGCGGATACGTGCCGCGCGAGTTGTCTGCCCTGGCCGACGGTGGGCGGCTCGTGATCATCGCGCTCTTGGGCGGTGCGAAGGCCGAGGTCAATCTCGGCGAGGTTCTGCGCCGACGCCTGACGATCACAGGCTCCACGCTGCGCGCGCGTTCGGTCGACTTCAAGGCGAAGGTCGCGGCACAGCTCAAGACGCACGTATGGCCGCATATCGAAGCGGGGCGGATCAAGCCGATCCTCTACCGCGTGCTGCCCGCGCACGAGGCGAAAGACGCGCATGCGTTGATGGAAAGTGGCGAGCACATCGGCAAAATCGTGCTCGACTGGTCGCTGACGGTTTGACCCGGTCCGGTTGCCCGCAGTAAAATTGCGTGTTTTGCGCAATGCCACCGTAGTTGGCAAGGGCGCCGCGGTCGCAACGCGGGGTAGCGGCACGAGGTAGCAACTCAAGGCGAAACATGTCCAAGCAACGAGCGAAGTGGGTGGTCGGTAACTGGAAGATGCATGGGCGGCTCGCCGAAAACGAGGTGCTTTTGCGTGCGCTCGTCGATGGCGCCGGCACGGCGGCTACTGGCACGGTGCGCGTTGGCGTGTGCGTCCCGGCCCCGTACCTGGCGCAAGCCGAGGCACTGCTTCGGGAGGCGCCGCTCGTGTGGGGCGTGCAAGACGTATCGGCTTATGCCGAGGGCGCGTACACCGGTGAAGTGGCAGCTGGAATGGCGGCCGACTTCGGCGCCACGCTCGCCATCGTCGGTCATTCCGAACGGCGCGCCTATCACGGCGAGCGCTCGGAGGTCGTTGCGCTGAAAGCGCAGCGGGCGCTGGACGCGGGTCTGACGCCCATCGTCTGCGTGGGCGAAACGCTCGAGCAGCGCGAGAGCGGCGCGACGCAGGCGGTTGTCGGTGCGCAGATCGATGCGGTGCTGGCCGCGTTACCTGTGGCCGGGCTTGCGCGGATCGTCGTGGCCTACGAACCGGTGTGGGCGATCGGCACTGGTAAGAGCGCCACGGCCGAGCAGGCGCAGGAAATGCACGCATTTTTGCGCGCTCGGCTCGCGAGCAAGGATGCAGCGCTTGCCGACGTGCCGCTTTTGTATGGCGGCAGTGTCAAGCCGGACAACGCTCAAACGCTGTTCGGGCAAAAGGACATCGACGGCGGCCTGATCGGCGGCGCGTCGTTGAAAAGCCAGGATTTCCTCGCGATCTGCGCGGCGGCTCGCTAATAAAGCGGTTGCTCCGATAGATCGCGCTAAGCATCGGGCGGGTGGCGCCTGGTGCCTAAACCATAACTCGGGTGGGTGTGATGCTGTATTTGAAAACGTTGATCATTGTCGTGCAGCTGCTGTCGGCGCTCGGTATCATCGGCCTCGTGCTGCTGCAGCACGGCAAGGGCGCGGACATGGGTGCGGCATTCGGCAGCGGTGCGTCGGGCAGCCTCTTTGGCGCAACCGGCTCTGCCAACTTTCTGTCGCGCACGACGGCGGTGCTGGCGGCCGTATTCTTTGTCACGACGCTTGCGCTGACCTACCTCGGTTCGTACAAATCGAGGCCTTCGGCAGGCCTGCTCGGCGCCGCGCCCGCGGTGACGGCTCCCGCTTCGGCGGCGGCAGCGCCGGCGAGCCCCGCGTCGGCTATCCAAAGCGCGCCGGGCCAGACGGTGCCGAAATAATTTTAGTTCCACCGTGCGTTTGTGCGTTGAACAATTTTTGCGGGCAGGTTAAAATTTAAGTCTTGAAGCGATTCGCGGGTCTTTCAAACTGGTTGTATGAGTTGTCCCGGGTTGCAGACAGTGCCGACGTGGTGAAATTGGTAGACACGCTATCTTGAGGGGGTAGTGGCGAAAGCTGTGCGAGTTCGAGTCTCGCCGTCGGCACCAACGTTATCCAATGCCAGCCGCTTGCATCGCTTCGGCTGGCATTGTCACTTCTGGACTTCAGCTTGCGGCATCCTTGCAATGCCGAAATGCAATTGAAGTCGAGGTGATTTTTCAACGGGGATGCGCCAGTCTCCGTGGCACTGAGAACCAACCGATAGAGGATAGTTGTGAACCTCGCAGCCTACTTCCCTGTTTTCCTGTTCCTTCTCGTGGGCCTGGGTTTAGGCATCGCACTTGTCAGCATTGGCAAGATTCTCGGTCCGAACAAGCCCGACAGTCAAAAGAATTCGCCTTACGAGTGCGGCTTCGAGGCCTTCGAAGACGCGCGCATGAAGTTCGATGTGCGTTACTACCTCGTGGCTATCCTCTTCATCATTTTCGATATCGAGACCGCCTTCTTGTTTCCGTGGGGTGTTGCCCTGCGCGACATCGGCTGGGTCGGCTTCATGGCGATGATGATTTTCCTGCTCGAACTCCTGTTGGGCTTTGCCTATATCTGGAGGAAGGGCGGACTCGAGTGGGAGTGATGGGTTAATCGCCGGTTTCTCGCGGGCGGCCAAGCGCATGCCGTTCCGTTTGGAGTGCAAAGCAAATGAGTATCGAAGGGGTCTTGAAGGAAGGGTTTGTCACCACCACGGCTGACAAGCTGATCAACTGGACGCGCACGGGTTCGCTCTGGCCCATGACGTTCGGTCTCGCCTGCTGCGCGGTCGAAATGATGCATGCGGGCGCGGCCCGCTATGATCTCGACCGGTTCGGCGTGGTGTTTCGCCCGAGTCCGCGTCAGTCGGATGTGATGATCGTGGCCGGCACGCTGTGCAACAAGATGGCGCCGGCACTGCGCAAGGTTTATGACCAGATGGCCGAGCCGCGCTGGGTGATTTCGATGGGTTCGTGCGCCAATGGCGGCGGCTATTACCACTACTCGTATTCCGTCGTGCGCGGGTGCGATCGCATTGTGCCGGTCGACGTCTACGTGCCCGGCTGCCCGCCGACCGCCGAGGCGTTGGTCTACGGTGTGATCCAGCTGCAAGCGAAGATTCGCCGCACCAACACCATCGCCCGTCAATAAGCCAGAGGCTTCCCCACAATATGGCAAGCAAACTCGAGACCCTCAAAGCGACCCTCGAGACGGCCTTCGGCGGCCGTCTGTCGAGCATCACCGAATCGGTCGGTGAATTGACGATCGTCGTGAAAGCGAGCGATTACCTCGAAGTCGCACAACGCCTGCGCGACGAGCGCTCGCTCGGTTTCGAACAGTTGATCGACCTCGCCGGCGTCGACTATCAAACCTATGGCGACGGCGCCTATGACGGCCCGCGCTTCGCAGCCGTGCTGCATCTGCTTTCGGTGTCGAACAACTGGCGTTTGCGCGTGCGCGTGTTCGCCCCCGAGGACGACATGCCGATGGTTCCGTCCGTGGTCGAGATCTGGAACTCCGCGAATTGGTACGAGCGCGAGGCGTTCGATCTTTATGGCATCGTCTTCGACGGTCACCCCGATTTGCGTCGCATCCTTACCGATTACGGCTTTATTGGCCATCCGTTCCGCAAGGATTTCCCCGTCTCCGGTTACGTCGAAATGCGTTACGACCCGGACGAAAAGCGCGTCGTCTACCAGCCGGTGACGATCGAGCCGCGCGAGATCACGCCTCGCGTGATTCGCGAGGATCGCTACGGCGGTTTGAAACACTAAGAGGGCGCCATGGCAGAAATCAAAAACTACACGCTGAATTTCGGCCCGCAGCATCCGGCAGCGCACGGCGTGCTGCGCCTCGTGCTCGAGCTCGACGGCGAAGTCATCCAGCGCGCCGATCCGCACATCGGCCTTCTGCATCGCGCCACCGAGAAACTGGCCGAGAGCAAGACGTTCATCCAATCCGTGCCGTATATGGACCGTCTCGACTATGTGTCGATGATGGTCAACGAGCACGGCTATGTGCTCGCAATCGAAAAACTGCTCGGCGTCGACGTGCCGATCCGCGCGAAATACATCCGTGTGCTGTTCGACGAAGTCACGCGCGTGCTGAATCACTTGATGTGGATTGGCGCGCATGCACTCGACGTCGGTGCGATGGCTGTGTTTCTCTATGCGTTTCGTGAGCGCGAAGACCTGATGGACGTCTACGAAGCCGTTTCGGGCGCACGCATGCATGCGGCTTACTATCGGCCGGGCGGTGTCTATCGCGACTTGCCTGACGCAATGCCGCAATACAAAGCGTCGAAGATTCGCAATGCGAAAGCGCTCGAACGGATGAACGAGGCGCGCCAAGGCTCGCTGCTCGACTTCCTCGACGATTTTTTCACGCGTTTTCCGGGCTGTGTCGACGAGTATGAAACGCTGCTCACTGATAACCGCATCTGGAAGCAGCGTCTTGTCGGTATTGGCGTAGTCAGCCCCGAGCGCGCGCTGCAATTGGGGATGACGGGGCCGATGCTGCGTGGCTCGGGCGTCGAGTGGGATTTGCGCAAGAAGCAGCCGTATGAAGTCTACGATCAACTCGATTTCGATATCCCCGTTGGCGTGAACGGCGATTGCTACGATCGTTACCTGGTGCGCGTCGAAGAGATGCGGCAGTCGACGCTGATCGTGAAGCAGTGCATCGAGTGGCTGCGCAAGAATCCGGGGCCGGTGATGATCGACAATCACAAGATTGCGCCGCCCTCGCGGGTATCGATGAAGTCGAACATGGAAGAGCTGATTCACCACTTCAAGCTCTTCACCGAAGGTTTCCATGTGCCGGAAGGCGAGGCGTATGCAGCCGTCGAGCACCCGAAAGGGGAGTTCGGCATCTACTTGATTTCGGACGGTGCGAACAAGCCGTATCGCCTCAAGATTCGTGCGCCCGGCTATGCGCACCTCGCCTCGCTCGACGAGATGGCGCGTGGCCACATGATTGCCGACGCGGTCACGATCATCGGCACGCAGGACATCGTGTTCGGTGAAGTCGACCGCTAGCGTCAAGCGCCGTGCCTGCCGCCCTGAACATGGGTGGTGGGTTTTCGTTCGGTAGGTATTGAAAGAGTCGTGTCTGAAAATGATCTCAGCTGAAGGCCTGAAAGAAATCGATCGCGCGGTCGCGAAGTATCCCGCCGATCAGAAACAGTCCGCCGTGATGTCGGCGTTGGCCGTCGCTCAAGAAGAGCATGGCTGGCTGTCGCCCGAGCTCATGCAGTTCGTCGCCGACTACCTCGGCATGCCGGCAGTGGCCGTGCAGGAGGTCGCGACGTTCTACACGATGTACGAGACCCGGCCCGTCGGCAAGCACAAGATCACGCTCTGCACCAATTTGCCGTGCCAGCTCGGCCCCGCCGGCGGCGCCGATAGCGCGGCCGAATACTTGAAGCAAAAGCTCGGCATCGACTTCGGCGAAACGACGTCCGACGGCAGATTCACGCTGAAGGAAGGCGAATGCATGGGCGCGTGCGGAGATGCCCCCGTCATGCTCGTGAACAATCACCGCATGTGCAGCTTCATGAGTCGCGAGAAGATCGACCAGCTGCTCGAGGAGCTTTCGAAATGACGTCATTGCACGATCGTCACATCAAACCGTTGATTCTCGCGGGCCTCACCGGCGAGAACTGGCATCTCGAAGATTACGTCGCGCGCGGCGGCTACAAGCAGTTGCGGCGCATTCTCGAAGAGAAAATTCCCCCCGAACAGGTTATTGCCGATGTAAAAGCGTCGGGGCTGCGCGGCCGTGGCGGCGCGGGCTTTCCGACCGGTCTTAAATGGAGCTTCATGCCGCGCCAGTTCCCGGGCCAGAAGTATCTGGTCTGCAACTCGGACGAAGGCGAACCGGGCACGTTCAAAGACCGCGATATCCTGCGCTGGAACCCACACTCGCTGATCGAGGGCATGGCTATCGGCGCTTACGCGATGGGCATTACGGTCGGCTACAACTACATCCACGGCGAGATCTGGGAAGTCTACAAGCGTTTCGAAGAGGCGCTCGACGAAGCGCGCCGTGCGGGCTTGTTGGGCGCGAACATTCTCGGTACCGGTTTCTCGTTCGAGCTGTACGCGCATCACGGCTACGGCGCCTATATCTGCGGCGAAGAAACGGCGTTGCTCGAGTCTCTCGAAGGCAAGAAAGGTCAGCCGCGCTTCAAGCCGCCGTTCCCGGCGAGCTTCGGTGTGTACGGCAAGCCGACGACGATCAACAACACCGAAACATTCGCAGCGGTGCCGTTCCTGCTCGAGATCGGGCCGCAGGCTTACCTCGAACTCGGCAAACCGAACAACGGCGGCACGAAGATTTTCTCGATCTCCGGTGACGTCGAGCGTCCCGGCAATTACGAAGTGCCGCTCGGTACGCCGTTCCCCACACTGATGGAACTCGCCGGAGGCATGCGCGGCGGCAAGAAGCTCAAGGCCGTCATTCCGGGCGGCTCATCGGCGCCTGTCGTGCCGGGAGACATCATGATGCAAACCGATCTCGACTACGATTCGATCGCGAAGGCCGGCTCGATGCTCGGCTCGGGTGCGGTCATCGTGATGGACGAGACGCGCTGCATGGTGCGCTCGCTGTTGCGTCTGTCGTATTTCTACTATGAAGAGTCCTGCGGTCAATGCACGCCATGCCGCGAAGGCACCGGGTGGCTGTGGCGCGTCGTGAACCGCATCGAGCATGGAGAAGGGCGCCAGGAAGATCTGGATCTGCTGAATTCGGTTGCCGAGAACATCATGGGCCGAACCATCTGCGCGCTGGGCGACGCAGCGGCTATGCCGGTGCGCGGCATGCTCAAGCACTACTGGGACGAATTCGCCTATCACGTCGAGCACAAGCACTGTCTGGTCGGCCCGCACGCGGGTGCGCTGGCGGGGGCCGATGCGGTGCTCGCCTGACGCGGCGCGACAGCGCCAAGTATTTCATCGCCTCATCGAACGCGAGCGAACGATCGAGCGGTAATAGAGCGGTAATCGAGCGGTAATAGGTTAAGGACCATTCACCATCATGGTTGAACTTGAAATAGACGGGAAGAAGGTCGAAGTGCCCGAAGGCAGCATGGTGATCCAGGCTGCGCATAAGGTCGACACGTACATTCCTCACTTCTGCTATCACAAGAAGCTTTCGATCGCGGCCAACTGCCGGATGTGCCTCGTCGAAGTCGAAAAAATGCCGAAGGCCGTTCCCGCCTGCGCGACGCCGGTGTCGTCCGGCATGGTCGTGCGCACGACGTCCGACAAAGCTGTCAAGGCGCAGCAATCGGTGATGGAATTCCTGCTCATCAATCATCCGCTGGATTGTCCGATTTGCGACCAGGGCGGCGAATGCCAGTTGCAGGATTTGGCTGTCGGCTACGGTAAATCGGCCTCGCGCTACAGCGAGGAAAAGCGGGTGGTATTCCATAAGAATGTCGGCCCGCTGATCTCGATGGAAGAGATGACGCGCTGCATTCACTGCACGCGTTGCGTGCGGTTCGGCCAGGAAGTGGCGGGTGTCATGGAGCTCGGCATGCTGGGCCGCGGCGAGCATGCGGAGATCACGACGTTCGTCGGCAAGACGGTCGATTCCGAACTGTCGGGCAATATGATCGACCTGTGCCCGGTTGGCGCGTTGACGAGCAAGCCGTTTCGCTACAGCGCCCGCACCTGGGAGCTCTCGCGGAGTAAATCGGTGAGCCCGCATGACTCGGTCGGTGCCAACCTCATCGTGCAGGTCAAAAACAATCGCGTGATGCGCGTGCTGCCGCTCGAAAACGAAGCGGTCAACGAGTGCTGGATTTCCGATAAGGATCGCTTTTCGTACGAAGGGCTCAACAGCGAAGAGCGCCTCACGCAGCCGATGATCAAGCAAGGCGGGGAGTGGATCGAAACGGATTGGCAAACGGCGCTCGAATACGTCGCCAAGGCGATGAAGGGTATCGCCGCCGATCACGGGGCGAATGCGCTCGCCATGCTGGGCAGCCCGCACAGTTCGGTCGAAGAACTGTTCCTGCTCAAGCAGCTCGGAAAATCGCTCGGTACGCCGAACGTCGATTTCCGTTTGCGCCAGTCCGACTTTTCGGAGGCGCCCGCGGGCGCGCCGTGGCTCGGCATGCCGATCGCCGCGCTTTCGACGCTCGACGCTGCGTTCGTGATCGGTTCGTTCCTGCGTCGTGATCATCCGCTGCTGGCGGCTCGTTTGCGCTTCGCTGCGAAGACGGGCGCGCAACTGCATTTGCTGCAAGCGAGCGCCGACAATTCGTTGATTCCCACCGCGAAGACGATCGTCGCCGCGCCGTCGGCATGGCTCGATGCGCTCGCCGGCGTGGCCGCTGCGGTTTCGCAAGCACGTGGCGTCGCACTGCCCGAGGGCTTCGGCGGCGTCGAAGCCTCGGCCGAGGCGCAAGCGGTTGCTGCCGCGCTGACGAATGGCGAGCGCCGTGCGGTGCTGCTGGGCAACGCGGCCGTGCAGCATCCTGATTTCGCCAGCATTCATGCGCTGGCCCAATGGATCGCCGAACACACCGGCGCGACACTCGGCTTTTTGACGGAAGCGGCCAACACGGTTGGCGCGCACGTTGTCGGCGCATTGCCCGACGCGGGTGGTCTGAATGCACGCGAGGTATTCGCGCAACCGCGCAAGGGCTATGTGCTGCTCAACGTCGAGGCCGAGTTCGATACGGCCGACCCGATCCGAGCACTGGCTGCGCTGACGCAGGCGGAGACGGTCGTCATGTTGTCGGCGTTCAAGACGGGCATGGAGTACGCGGACGTGCTGCTGCCGATTGCGCCGTTCAGCGAGACTGCCGGCGCATTCGTGAATGCCGAAGGCACGGTGCAAGCATTTAACGGCGTGGTGCGCCCGCTTGGCGAAGCGCGCCCTGCGTGGAAAGTGCTGCGTGTACTCGGCAATGTGCTTGGCCTGCCCGGCTTCGAATACGACACGGTCGAAGATGTGCGTCGCGCGGCATTGCCCGAAGGGCTGAGCGGCCCTGAAGGCGCGCTCTCGGCGCGGCTGTCGAATTACACGGGCGGCACGCCGAAGCGCGCTGCGCGCGCGTTGGCAACACGCGCGGGCGCGCTCGAGCGCGTCGCCGATGTGCCGATCTACCACGCTGATCCGCTCGTGCGCCGTGCGCCGTCGCTGCATCTGACGTCGGCAGCACGCGTGGCGAACTCGGTCGGCTTGCCGGCCACGCTTTTCGATACGCTCGGATTGAAAGAAGGCGACGCGGTGCGTGTGCGGCAAGGCGAGCGCGTGATGCTCGCTGCGGCAACGCGCGATGCGGATCTGGCGCCGACGGTGGTGCGCGTTTCGGCGGCAACGCCCGCCGGCGCGGCACTCGGCGGCCTGTTCGGTGAACTGGTGGTGGAGAAGGCGTAAATGAGCTTGTTCGATACGATCAACGCGGGCGGCACTCAGGTGCTCGGTGCGGCATGGCCGACGGTATGGGCGCTCGTGCGCATTGTCGTGGTCTCCGTTGCCATCTTGCTGTGCGTGGCTTATCTGATTCTCTGGGAGCGCAAGCTCATCGGCTGGATGCACGTACGTCTCGGGCCGAACCGCGTCGGCCCCGCGGGTTTGCTGCAGCCGATTGCCGACGTGCTCAAGCTGCTGCTCAAGGAAGTCATTCAACCGAGCGCCGCGAGCCGCTGGCTTTATGTCATCGCGCCAATCATGACGGTCGTGCCGGCCTTCGCTGTGTGGGCGGTAATTCCATTCCAGGCGAAGGCGGTGCTCGGCGACATCAACGCGGGGCTGCTCTATGCGATCGCCATTTCGTCGGTCGGTGTATACGGCGTGATTCTCGCGGGCTGGGCGTCGAATTCGAAATACGCGTTTCTCGGTGCGATGCGCGCGGCGGCGCAAATGGTGTCTTACGAAGTGTCGATGGGCTTCGCGCTCGTCGTCGTGCTGATGACCTCGGGCAGTTTGAATCTGTCCGACATCGTCGGCTCGCAAGAGCGCGGCTTTTTCGCGGGCTACGGTATCAACTTTCTTTCGTGGAATTGGTTGCCGCTCTTGCCTGTGTTCGTCGTTTATTTCATTTCGGGCATTGCCGAAACGAACCGCCACCCGTTCGACGTCGTGGAAGGCGAATCGGAGATCGTCGCGGGCCACATGATCGATTACTCGGGGATGGGGTTCGCGCTCTTTTTCCTCGCCGAGTACATCAACATGATCGTGATTTCGGCACTGGCGGCGACGCTGTTTCTCGGCGGCTGGAGCGCGCCGTTCGGCTTCTTGTCCTTCATCCCGGGCATCTTCTGGCTCGTTCTGAAGGTGTTTTTCCTGTTGTCGGTGTTCATTTGGGCGCGCGCCACGTTCCCGCGTTACCGCTACGACCAGATCATGCGTCTCGGTTGGAAGATCTTCCTGCCCGTGTGCATTTTGTGGGTCGTCGTGGTCGGGTTCTGGATCATGTCGCCTCTGAACATCTGGAAATAATGGGCGAGCGAACATGAACGCAATCCAAAACTTCTTCAAGACGTTTTTTCTGATCGAGCTGCTAAAAGGGCTCGCGCTGACGGGCCGTTACACGTTCAAGCGCAAGTTCACCGTGCAGTTCCCCGAAGAAAAGACACCGATTTCGCCGCGCTTTCGTGGCCTGCATGCGCTGCGCCGTTACGAAAACGGTGAGGAGCGCTGCATCGCCTGCAAACTGTGCGAAGCCGTGTGCCCGGCGCTGGCCATTACGATTGAGTCCGAAACGCGCGCGGACAACACGCGCCGCACGACGCGCTACGACATCGATCTCACGAAGTGCATCTTTTGCGGTTTTTGCGAGGAAAGCTGCCCCGTCGATTCGATCGTCGAGACGCACATCCTTGAGTATCACGGCGAAAAGCGCGGCGACCTCTATTTCACGAAGGACATGCTGCTCGCGGTGGGCGATCGCTACGAGGCACAAATCGCTGCTTCGAAGGCGGCAGACGCGCCGTATCGGTAATACGCATTGAGGTTGGCCGTTGTTTTGTTGGTCTGATGCAACGCCATGCAACGCAACGTGCCGTCTCAGTAACCCGATGCCTGACGATGGGCTAACGATGAACCGGTAATCATGGAATTCACGACCGTACTGTTTTATGTCTTCGCGCTGCTTCTGACAGTGTCCGCGCTGAAGGTGATCACGTCGCGCAACCCGGTTGGGTCCGCGCTCTTTCTCGTGCTCGCGTTTTTCAACGCCGCGGCCATCTGGATGCTGCTCGAGGCTGAATTCCTCGCGATCCTGCTGGTGCTGCTTTATGTCGGCGCGGTGATGGTGCTGTTCCTGTTCGTCGTGATGATGCTCGACATCAATCTCGACGTCCTGCGCCGCGACTTCCGCCGCTTCGTGCCGATGGCGACGATCGTCGGCGCGATCATCGTGATCGAGACGGCGCTGATTCTCTGGCGCGGCTACGGCGCGACGACGACGCCCCTGCACGAAGCAACCGCTGCCGGCAGAGTAGGGGCAGCGGCGGCCATGCCGAACACCTACCTGATCGGCAAGGCCATCTATACCGAGTACATCTTTGCATTCGAAGTGGCCGGCCTTGTGTTGCTGGTGGCGATCATCGCGGCGATTGCGCTCACCGCGCGCAAGGGCAAGGACAGCAAGCGCCAGCGCGTGTCCGATCAAGTCAAGGTGCGCGCCAAAGATCGCGTGCGTCTTGTGAAGATGCCGTCCGAAAAGGCGCTCGAAACCGGCAAGGGCGCCGACGCGCCCGGCGAGGTGGGCGCGAACGTCGGCGCCGGCTCTGTCGGCAACAACGTTTGAGCGTCGAGGAGAAAAATATGTTGACCCTGGCTCATTATCTCGTGCTCGGCGCGATCCTTTTTTCGATCGGCGTCGTCGGCATTTTCCTGAATCGTCGCAACGTCATCATCATTCTGATGGCGATCGAACTGATACTGCTCGCCGTGAACACGAACTTCATCGCGTTCTCGCATTACCTCGGCGACGTGCATGGGCAGATTTTCGTGTTCTTCGTGCTGACCGTGGCGGCAGCCGAAGCGGCGATCGGCCTTGCGATTCTGGTGACTCTGTTCCGTACCCTCGACACGATCAATGTCGAGGATCTCGATCAGCTCAAAGGTTAAATTCAGGCACTGCGGTTATGTCCACGACACTCAATGAAAACCTGCTGCTGGCCATCCCGCTCGCACCGCTCGCCGGCTCGCTGATTGCCGGGCTCGCGGGCAAGGCGGTCGGGCGCAAGGGAAGCCACCGGGTCACGATTCTCGGCGTGCTGATCTCGTTCATCCTCTCGTCGATCGTTCTGGTCGATGTGATGAAGGGCGCAAGCTTCAACGCGACCATTTACGAATGGATGCGCGTCGGCACGCTCAAGTTCGAAGTCGGCTTTCTCGTCGATTCGCTCACGGCGATGATGATGTGCGTCGTGACCTTCGTGTCGCTGATGGTGCACATCTACACGATCGGCTACATGGCCGACGACGACGGCTACGAGCGCTTCTTCTCGTACATTTCGCTCTTCACGTTCTCGATGCTGATGCTCGTAATGAGCAACAACTTCTTGCAGCTCTTTTTCGGTTGGGAAGCGGTGGGTCTCGTGTCGTATCTGCTGATCGGCTTTTACTTCACCCGTGAAAGCGCGATCTACGCGAACATGAAGGCGTTCCTCGTGAACCGCGTAGGCGACTTCGGCTTCCTGCTCGGCATTGGCCTGTTGCTCGCGTTCGCCGGTTCGATGAACTACGGCGACGTCTTCGCCAAGCGCGCCGAACTCGCCGCGCTGAGCTTTCCGGGTACGCACTGGGGGCTCTTGACGGTGGCCTGCATTTGCCTGTTCATCGGCGCGATGGGTAAGTCGGCGCAGTTCCCGCTACATGTTTGGCTGCCCGATTCGATGGAAGGCCCGACGCCGATTTCCGCACTGATTCACGCGGCGACGATGGTGACGGCCGGCATCTTCATGGTCACGCGCATGTCGCCGCTGTTCGAATTGTCGGATGCGGCGCTCTCGTTCGTCATGGTGATCGGCGCGATCACGGCGCTCTTCATGGGCTTTCTCGGCATCGTCCAGAACGACATCAAGCGCGTGGTTGCTTACTCGACGCTCTCTCAGTTGGGCTACATGACCGTGGCACTCGGCGCGTCGGCCTATCCGGTCGCGGTCTTCCATTTGATGACGCACGCGTTCTTCAAGGCGCTGCTCTTTTTGGGCGCGGGCTCGGTCATCATCGGCATGCATCACGATCAGGACATGCGCAACATGGGCGGGTTGCGCAAGTACATGCCGATCACCTGGATCACGTCGCTCGTCGGTTCGCTCGCGCTGATCGGCACGCCGTTTTTCTCGGGCTTTTACTCGAAGGATTCGATTATC
The DNA here is from genome assembly GCF_964253315.1 of Trinickia sp. LjRoot230. Classification (NCBI taxonomy): domain Bacteria; kingdom Pseudomonadati; phylum Pseudomonadota; class Betaproteobacteria; order Burkholderiales; family Burkholderiaceae; genus Trinickia; species Trinickia sp. LjRoot230. Next base: position 3,129,260 of record NZ_CAXUQX020000001.1, on the reverse strand, counting down.
GACGTCGTGGGCCTCTCGCATCTGCCGGGAGCGGGCTTCGCGTACTTCGCGGTGGTCGCGAGTGTCTTCGTGACGGCACTCTATTCGTTCCGGATGTACTTCCTCGTCTTCCACGGCGAAGAGCGCTTCCGTCATCCGCGCGATTTTGGCAATGGCCACGGCGCGGAGTCGGCCGCACACGGCGACGAGCACGGTGACCATGCTCACGCGCACGAGCCGCATGAAACGCCGTGGGTTGTCTGGTTGCCGCTCGTGCTGTTGGCCATTCCGTCGGTCGTCATCGGCGCAATCGCAATCGGCCCGATGCAGTTCGGCGACTTTTTCGAGCATGGCGTGGCGTTCGAGAAGGTGATCTTCATCGGCGCGAATCACCCGGGCCTCGAGGAAATGGGCAAGGAGTTCCAAGGATGGTTCGCGATGGGGCTGCATTCGGTCTCCGCGCTGCCGTTGTGGCTGGCGCTCGCCGGCATCGTGACCGCTTGGTTCTTGTATCTGAAGCGTCCTGACTTGGCCGAAACGATCAAGCGGGCGTTCGGCCCGATCTACACGCTGCTCGATAACAAGTACTACATGGACAAGATCAACGAAGTCGTCTTCGCGAAGGGCGCGGTGCTGCTTGGCCGCGGGCTCTGGAAGGAAGGCGACGTCGTGGTCATCGACGGTATCGTCAACGGAAGCGCGCGCTTCATCGGCTGGTTCGCGAGCGTCATCCGCTTCTTGCAATCGGGTTATATCTATCACTACGCGTTCGCCATGATCATCGGCATGCTGGGGCTCCTTACCCTGTTTGTAACGCTCGGCGGCAAATAAGGCGGGGACACTTAATGCACTCTTTTCCGATTCTTAGCACAGCGATCTGGTTGCCGATCGTCTTCGGCTTGGCCGTTCTCGCTATCGGTTCCGACAAGAACCCCGCCCCTGCGCGGTGGCTTTCGCTGATCGGTTCGATTCTCAGTTTGCTCGTGACGCTGCCGCTGATCAGCGGCTTCGATTCATCGAGCGGCGAATTGCAGTTCGTCGAACAAGCGAACTGGATCGAACGCTTTCATATCACCTACCACCTCGGCGTGGACGGCATCTCGATGTGGTTCGTCGTGCTGACGGCGCTGATCACCGTGATCGTCGTCATCGCCGGCTGGGAGGTCATTACCGAGCACGTGGCGCAATATATGGCCGCGTTCCTGATTCTTTCGGGAATCATGGTCGGCGTGTTCTCATCGGCCGATGGTTTGCTCTTTTACGTCTTCTTCGAAGCGACGCTGATTCCGATGTACCTGATCATCGGCGTGTGGGGCGGACCCAACCGGATTTACGCGGCGTTCAAGTTCTTCCTCTATACGCTGGCCGGCTCGCTGTTGATGCTGGTGGCGCTGATTTACCTCTACGTTCACACCGGCACGTTCGATCTCGCCACGTGGCAAAAGGCGCCGATCGCGATGACGCCACAGGTGCTTATCTTCATTGCATTTTTCCTCGCGTTCGCGGTGAAGGTGCCGATGTGGCCGGTTCACACGTGGTTGCCTGATGCGCACGTTGAGGCGCCGACGGGCGGCTCCGTGGTACTGGCCGCGATCATGCTCAAGCTCGGTGCGTACGGTTTTCTGCGCTTTTCGTTGCCGATCGCGCCGGACGCGAGCCATGCACTTGCACCGGTCATCATCGCGCTGTCGCTGACGGCGGTGATCTACATCGGGCTCGTTGCGATGGTGCAGGCTGACATGAAAAAGCTCGTCGCCTATTCGTCGATCGCGCACATGGGTTTCGTCACGCTAGGCTTTTTCATCTTCAACGACCTCGGCATGGAAGGCGCGATTGTGCAGATGATCTCGCACGGTTTCGTTTCAGGCGCCATGTTCCTTTGCATCGGTGTGCTCTACGACCGGATGCATTCGCGTCAGATCGCCGATTACGGCGGCGTGGTCAACGTCATGCCGAAGTTCGCCGCGCTGGTGATGCTGTTCTCGATGGCCAATTGCGGCTTGCCGGGCACATCCGGTTTCGTCGGCGAATTCATGGTGATTCTGGCCACCGTTCAATACAACTTTTGGATTGCGTTCGGCGCGGCGTTCACGCTGATTCTGGGCGCCGCATACACGCTCTGGATGTATAAGCGGGTGTACTTCGGCGCAGTGACGAACGATCACGTGAAGTCGCTGACCGATATCAACAGCCGCGAGTTTCTGATTCTTGGCGTGCTTGCGGCACTGACGCTGTTCATGGGCCTGTATCCGAAGCCCTTTACCGATGTGATGCACGTGTCCGTGCAAAACCTCCTCTCCCACGTCGCGGCCTCGAAGCTGCCGCTGGCACAGTAACGCAGAGCGGAGGAACGAAACGATCATGCAAAACGCCTCTATGTCACTCCTGTTGCCCGACGCGCTGATCATGGCCGCCGCCGTTTTGGCGTGGCTGAACGAAACGTTCGTCGGCGATCGCGGCCGCCGCGTCACGTATCTGATTGCGGTGCTCGCGTCGCTCGTCTCGGGCATCTGGTTCGCGACGCTCGTCTTCAATCCGGCCGCGCAGTCGCAGTACTTCTTCTCGCGCATGTTCGTCGTCGACGGCTTTGCCAGCGCGATGAAGGCGGTGGTCTCGCTCGGCTACGCCGTGACGATGATCTACTCGCGCAAGTATCTCGAAGATCGCGACCTGTTTCGCGGCGATTACATGCTGCTCGGGATGTTCGCGTTGCTCGGCCAGCTCGTGATGATCTCGGGCAACAACTTCCTGACGCTCTATCTCGGCCTCGAGCTGATGTCGCTGTCGCTGTACGCGGCAATCGCGCTGCGTCGCGATGCCTCGCAGTCGAACGAGGCGGCGATGAAGTATTACGTGCTGGGCGCGCTGGCCTCGGGTTTCCTGCTGTACGGCATCTCGATGCTGTATGGTGCGACCGGCTCGCTCGATCTCGGCGAGGTGCTCAAGGCCGTGGCCACCGGGCGCATCAACGATGCGGTGCTGTTGTTCGGGGTGATCTTCGTCGTGGCGGGTATCGCGTTCAAGATGGGCGCCGTGCCGTTTCATATGTGGGTGCCGGACGTGTATCACGGCGCGCCGACCGCCATGACGCTGCTCGTCGGCGGCGGGCCGAAGGTGGCGGCGTTCGCGTGGGGTGTGCGCTTTCTCGTGATGGGACTCCTGCCGCTCGCAGTCGACTGGCAGGAAATGCTCGTGATTCTGGCGGCGCTTTCGCTGATCGTCGGCAACATTACCGGTATTGCGCAGCGCAACGTGAAGCGCATGCTTGCCTACTCGGCAATCTCGAATATGGGCTTTGTATTGCTCGGCTTGTTGGCGGGCGTCGTCGACGGCAAGGCCGAGGGGATGGCCAACGCTTACAGCGCGGCCATGTTCTACAGCATCATCTACTTCCTCACGACGCTAGGCTCGTTCGGCATCGTGATGCTGCTCGCCCGGCGCGACTTCGAAGCCGAAACGCTGGACGACTTCAAAGGCTTGAACAAGCGCAGCCCGGTGTTTGCGTTCGTGATGATGGCGATGATGTTCTCGCTCGCCGGTATTCCGCCGACGGTCGGCTTTTACGCGAAGCTCGCCGTGCTCGAGGCGACGATGAACGCCGGTCTGACGTGGCTGACGGTGCTGGCCGTCATTACCTCGCTGTTCGGCGCGTTTTACTACCTGCGTATCGTCAAGCTGATGTATTTCGATGCACCGCAGGACAACACGCCGATCGCAAGCCCGATTGCGAACCGCTGGCTGCTGACCGCCAATGGTGTCGTGGTGCTGATGCTCGGTATCATCCCGGGCCCGCTGATGACGCTCTGCCTGAACGCAGTCGCGCATACGCTGCCGGCGCTCTGATGTCCGCAGCCGGTTGGTTCATCGTGCTGTTGGCGTTCGTGTCCGCCAACCTGCCGTTTCTGAATCAGCGGCTCTTTGCGCTCGTGCCGCTCGGCGCGGCGAGAAAGGGCGGCTGGATTCGCATCGGCGAATTGATCGTCCTTTATTTTGTCGTGGGCGCGCTCGGCTTTATGCTGGAAGCGCGCGCCGGCAACCGCTTCGACCAGGGCTGGCAGTTCTACGCGATCACGTTTTGCCTGTTTCTCGTGTTCGCGTTTCCCGGCTTCACGTTTCAATATCTCGTCAAGCGCCGCTGACGGCCCTCATGGCCGTACTGCGGCCGGTTTCCGGAGGACCGCAGATGGCCCAATTGCCCGATCACGATCACGATGCATCGCTGACGGAAGCACGCATCGCCAGTCAAACCATCCACGAGGGCTCGTTTTTACTCGTCAAACGCGACACGGTGCGCTTGCCCGACGGCAAGACAGCGACGCGCGAGTACATCGAGCATCCCGGCGCCGTGATGGTCATTCCAATGTTCGACGATGGGCGCGTGTTGCTCGAACGCCAGTATCGCTACCCGATCGGCCGCGTGATGATCGAGTATCCAGCCGGCAAGCTCGATCCTGAAGAGGGTTCCCTCGCTTGCGCCAAGCGCGAACTGCAGGAGGAAACCGGCTATACGGCGCGCGATTTCCTGTTCCTCACCCGCATCCATCCGATCATTTCGTATTCCACCGAATTCATCGACCTTTATTTGGCGCGCGGGTTGACGGCCGGCGAGGCGACGCTCGATGAAGGCGAGTTTCTCGATACGTTCGTGACTGACGTGCCGCAGATGCTCGAATGGGTCCGCACGGGCGCCATTAGTGACGTGAAAACGATCATTGGCACGATGTGGCTCGACAAGTTGCTCTCGGGGGCGTGGCAGCCCGACGAGGCGCTGCCGTCGGCCGTCCCGTGAACGTTATTCGCCGATAACGATTTCGCGCTACACTTAGCCCGATATTCGCTCACGATTCCGTATGAAGGTCCTCGATTTGCAATGCCCGCATTGCCATCGGTTCGAAGGCTGGTTTGCCTCCGTCGATGACTTCGAATCTCAGTTGTCGCGCAAATTGATCGAATGCCCGATTTGCGCGGCTACTGCGGTGAGCCGTGTGCCGTCCGCACCACGGTTGAACTTGTCCGGTGCGACCAGTGCACCTAACGAGGCGCGGCGGAGGACCGACGAATCTGGCGCACCAGCGGACCCGCGCGGGATGCCCGCCGAGCGAATGCGCGAGATCGAGGCGAAGGCACTCCGCGCGTTGCGCGAGGTGCTCGAAAAGACGGAGAACGTCGGCGAGCGCTTTGCCGAAGAGGCACGACGGATTCACTATAACGAGGCACCGGCTCGCAGCATCCGCGGCGTGGCATCGCCTGACGATGCGCGTTCGCTGGCGGAAGAAGGCATCGATGTCTTGCCGCTGCCAGGGCCGTGGGTGCCCAAAGAGTCGCTGCAGTAGGCCGTTCGGTATGTTGCGCATTAGCGCAGCCCTGTTCCATACTGTTTCCCGATATTGGCAGTGAGCCTTCGGCCACGGGAGACAAAAGAAATGGGCTTCAGCTTTGAAGATTTGGAAGTCGGCTCGCGCGCCGAAGTCGGCGCGCATACGTTCACGGCCGAAGAAATCGTCGAATTTGCCACGCAGTACGATCCCCAACCGTTTCATCTCGACGAAATTGCCGCGCGCGCGTCACCGTTTTGCGGACTGATCGCGAGTGGATGGCACACGTGCTCGGTGCTGATGGGCATATTTGTGCGCAAGATGCTGGCGGGGTCCACATCGATGGGCTCGCCCGGCATCGACGAAATTCGATGGCTCAAGCCGGTCCGCCCCGGCGACACGCTCCATCTGTTCAACTCGGTGGTCGACAAGCGCATCTTGTCAAGCCGTGCTGACTGCGGCATCGCGACGCTGCTGTGGGAGGGCATTAACCAGAACGGGGAAACGGTGGTCACCGTTCGTTCAAAGGTGTTGTTCGGTTTGCGCGATGTCGATCAGGCGTCGTCTGGAGCGGCGACGTGACAGGCGCCGTGGGAATTACCAACGCGGAGCAACTGCGCGCGCTCGTTGGTGGCGAGCCCTTCGTCAGCGCAGCGTTCACCGTCGATCAAACACGCATCGACGCATTCGCCGAAGCGACGGGCGATCATCAATGGATTCACGTCGACCCCGAGCGCGCGCGTCGCGAATCGCCTTTCGGCGGGCCGATCGCACATGGCTTCCTGACCCTATCGCTGATACCGGCGCTGCTGATGGCTACCGTGGATATTCGCCAGCGCTTGGGGCTCAACTACGGCATGAATCGCGTCCGATTCACGGCGCCCGTGCCGGCCGGCTCACGCGTGCAAGCATGTTTTCGCGTTGCGCAGACGAATGATCTGCCGGACGGCGGTGTGCAAGTGACGTGGGACGTCGCGCTGACGATTGAAGGGGCGGCCAAACCCGCATGCGTTGCCGAGTTCATCACCCGGCATTACTTCTAGCTTCTAGCCGCGCCCTGCTCGCGACTCAATGCTTGGCGTATTGGGTCGCGCCGAACAGCATCTCTCTCGCCTTGTCGTCCGTCAGCGCTTGCCGCGCCGATGCAAGGACGTCGACGCCGCGTATCACAGCCGGGCGCGCCGCGATCGCCTCGTGCCAGCGCTTGACGTTCGGGAATTCGGCAAGCTCGATGCCTTGGTTTTGCCACGAGCGCGTCCACGGGAAGCTCGCGATATCGGCAATCGTGTAGTCGTTGCCTGCCATGTACTGTGTTTTGCCGAGTTGCGTGTCCATCACGCCATAAAGCCGCTTTGCTTCGTTCGTATAGCGGTTGATGGCGTAGTCGATCTTCTCGGGCGCATAAATACGAAAATGATGCGTCTGGCCGAGCATCGGGCCTAGCCCGCCCATCTGGAACATCAGCCACTGCAAGGTCGCATAGCGTGCGCCGGCCTCGGTCGGCAAGAACTTAGCCGTTTTCTCGGCGAGGTAGATCAGGATCGCGCCTGATTCGAACAGTGACAGCGGCTTTCCACCGGGGCCGTCGGAATCGACGATGGCGGGAATCTTGTTGTTCGGACTGATACCGAGAAAATCGGGTTTAAATTGATCTCCGGCGCCGATGTTGACCGGATGGACACGATACTCGAGGCCCGTCTCCTCGAGCATGATGTGAACTTTATGGCCGTTCGGGGTGGCCCAGCTGTACACGTCGATCATTGCCGCTCCTTCATGAGGCTGGCGCCGCAACAAGCGGCACCGGACTGCGGCAAATTAGCATAGAACCCGCAGCGTCGCAGGGCGCCGGGCATTGCCCATAACGCCAACGCGGATCTCGGCGTTGAGCGTTGGCGCGCGCATTCATGCCGACTCACGTGGCCGTGGCGCGTGGCGAGCCAGCTCGAGCTTGGCGATGGCGTTGCGATGTACCTCGTCCGGCCCGTCCGCGAAACGCAGCGTGCGGGCGCAGGCATAGGCGTAGGCGAGTGGAAAGTCGCCGCTCACACCGCCGCCGCCATGAGCTTGAATCGCCCAATCGATGACCTGGCACGCCATATTCGGCGCGATGACCTTGATCATCGCGATTTCAGCGCGCGCTGCCTTGTTGCCGACGGTATCCATCATGTACGCCGCTTTGAGCGTGAGCAGGCGCGCCTGTTCGATCGCGCAACGGGCGTCGGCGATGCGCTCTTGCGTGATGGTTTGTGCAGCGATCGGCTTGCCGAATGCGACGCGTTCGGCCGTGCGCCGGCACATTAGTTCGAGCGCGCGCTCTGCCAGCCCGACGAGACGCATGCAGTGATGAATGCGGCCTGGCCCGAGACGCCCTTGCGCGATCTCGAAGCCGCGGCCTTCTCCGAGCAGGACGTTGCTCGCCGGTACCCGCACGTTGTCGAGCGAGATCTCCATATGGCCATGCGGGGCGTCGTCGTAGCCGAACACGCTGAGCGGTCGATGGACGGTGACACCCGGTGTATCGGCGGGCACAAGCACCATTGATTGCTGCGCGTGCCGGTCCGCGTCCGGGTTCGTCTTGCCCATTACGATATAGAGCTTGCAGCGCGGGTCCCCCGCGCCCGAAGACCACCATTTGCGGCCATCGATGACGTAGTCGTCCCCGTCACGCACGATGCGCGTGCGGATATTGGTTGCGTCCGAGGAAGCCACTTCGGGCTCGGTCATCAGAAACGCCGAGCGGATCTCGCCGGCGAGCAGCGGCTCGAGCCATGTACGTTTGTGGTCGTCCGTGCCATAGCGCTCGAGCGTTTCCATGTTGCCGGTATCGGGCGCATTGCAGTTGAATGCTTCCGGTGCCCAGGGCACGCGCCCCATGATTTCGGCGAGCGGTGCGTATTCGAGATTAGTGAGCCCGGCGCCGCGCGCGGAGGCGGGAAGAAAGAGGTTCCACAGTCCGGCGTCACGCGCATGTCCCTTTAACGTTTCGATGAGCCGCGTCGGCACCCATGGGTCGCCGTTGAGGCGGTTTTGCGCCACTTCGTCGAGAAACGCTTGCTCATTCGGATAGATATGAGCGTCGAAGAACGCGAGCAGCTTCGCGCGCAACGCTTGAACTTTCGGGGAGTAGTCGAAGTTCATCAAGACCTCGCGTAAATCATCAGTTAACGGACCTTCTGTGCGTATGACCAGGCCAACTCGGCCATTGGCTGTGCTCGCCGGCCGGCGTCGATGGCCTGCGCGCTCGCGGCTGTGCCGAGCGCCACGCGTTTCATGATGCCCTGCAGGATTGCCGCAATGCGGAACATGTTGAAGGCGAGATAGAAGTTCCAGTCGCCGGCAATCGAAAAACCTGTTCGTTCACAGTAGCGTTCGACGTAGCTGCGCTCGTCGGGGATGCCGAGCGCCGCCCAGTCCAGTCCCGCGATGCCGCGAAATGCGTGCGGGTCCACGTGCCAGGTCATGACGTGATAGGCGAAGTCGACGATCGGGTCGCCGAGTGTCGACAGCTCCCAGTCGAGCACAGCCAGCACGCGCGGTTCGCTCGGGTGGAAGATCAGGTTATCGAGCCGGTAGTCGCCATGCACGATTGCGAGCGGCGCTTCACTGCCGCCGCCGGCCGGTATGTGAAGCGGCAGCCATTCGATGAGCCGATGCATCGCCGCAATCGGAACCGTCTCCGACGCCTGGTACTGCTTGCTCCAACGCGCGATCTGACGGGCGAGATAGTTGCCGGCCTTGCCGAAATCGGCCAGCCCGGCGGCGTCTATATCGACCTTGTGCAGCGTGGCAATCACTCGGTTCATCTCGTCGTAGATCGCACCTCGCTGCGCGGCAGACATGCCAGGCAGCGATGGGTCCCACAGCACGCGGCCTTCAACATACTCCATCACATAAAAAGCCCGGCCGATCACCGCTTCGTCCTCGCACAGCGCGAGCATTCGGGCAACGGGCACACCGTGCTCAACAAGCGCGTGCATCACGCGGTACTCCCGCTCGATTGCATGTGCGGAAGGCAGCAGCTTCGCGGAGGGGCCGGGTTTCGCACGCATGACATAGCTTCGCCCGGGCGTCACGAGCCTAAAGGTCGGATTCGATTGCCCGCCAGCGAATTGTTCGACTGAAAGGGGGCCGCTAAAGCCGTCCAGATGTGCGCGCAGCCACGCGGCGAGGGCATCGATATCGAAACGCTGACGCTCGGCGACCTCGTGTGTGCCGGTGAAGGCCGAATAGTCCTGTTGTTGAGTGGAGCGCTCATGTTGCGGGCTGGTTTCCATCTCTGTCTCCCTTTCCCTCTCCTTCGATCGGTGGGCACCGCGCTTCGCTTCGCGCTGCCGGGTCGGCTTAGTCGCTTGATCGATAGCGCAAATACTGCGCGTAGAGCATTTCCATCGTCGTATGCCGTACCTCTCGAAAAAGCGGCGTGGGCGGCGAGTAGTTGAGTGCGCGAATAACCCAATCGCGCGGCTCGCTGCCGACATCGAGCGCGTTGATGCAGCCCGTTGCCTGGGCAAGATGGCCGAAAAAAGGGCGGCCGCCCGCGGTGATGGCATGCGAGAGCAGCGCGCGATTCACGCCGCCGTGCAAGACGAGCAGTACCGTATCCCACGACGTGTCGGCGCGCAGCCGGGCGAGTGCGGGGAGCACGCGGTCGAGCAGCTCGCCTATCGTCTCGCCGCCTAGAAAGCGCGTTTGCTCGGGCACAACGCCGTCGAAGATGCTGAGAAAGGCGCGTTCGAGTTCGGCCGGCGCAAGATCGGGCAGACGTCCCGAACGAATCTCGCGCCATTCGGGCCAGGCTTCGATCTCGACTCGCTGGCCCGTTCTCTCGAGCACGCATTGCGCGGTTTCGATCGTGCGCGGCAGGCCGCTTACGATCACACGATCGAACCGGACGGCGTCCGCTGCAAATGCTTCACCCGCCGCGCCAGCCTGCGCACGGCCGTGCTCGTTGAGAGGCACCGTGTCGGGGTCGATCGCACGCGCGGTGTCGTCGAAATAGGTCACGTCGCCATGGCGCATCAGGAAGATGCGTCGACGTTTGGGCAGCGCGAATTCGGCCATCGTGGTGCTCGCTTATCGATAGCGCGGCGCGCGCTTTTCCAGGAAGGCATGGATGCCTTCGAGCGCATCGCTGTGCTGCAGCGATGCGATGAAATGATCGCGCTCGTCGCTCAGATGATCGGCAAGCGGCTGTTCGCGAGCGGCAGCGACGAGTGTTTTAATGCGTGCGAACGCGTTGGGAGAGCCTCGGCCGAGTTCGTCGGCCCAGGCAAGCGCCGTGTCGCGCGCCTTGCCCGGCTTGACGAGCCGGTTGACGACACCCAGCGCGTGCAGGCGCTCAGCGGCGATCGGCTTTGCCTCCAGCAGCATTTCGGTGGCCAGCTGCCGCGGCAGCGCTTGCGCGAGAAACCACGAGCCACCGCCGTCGGGCGTGAGCCCCACGCGCGCATACGACATCACGAATTTCGCATCCTCGGCCGCGACGATCAGGTCGCAGGCGAGCGCCAGCGAAAAGCCGGCGCCGGCAGCCGCGCCTTCGACCGCGGCGATAACCGGCTTCGTGCACGTGCGCAGCGCGACAATCCACTGGGCCAGCAGGTCGATGCTCTGCGCCTGGACTGACGCATCCTTCGCGCGGTTTTCGAGCAACCGGTGCAGATTGCCGCCTGCGCAGAAGAAATCGTCAGCGCCGGTCAGCACGACAGCGCGGATCGACGTGTCGCGCTCGGCAGTCTCGAGTGCAACGATGCCGGCCGCGTACATATCGGGGTGCAGCGCGTTGCGGGCGCCGGGATTCGACAAGGTGAGAACGAGCGTCGACTCGCTTTCGGGCGGCCGCGACGCCAGCAATTCTGCGCTCATGAAGTCTCCTTTGAACGGATCCAACGGTACGCCGGCGCGGGTGGTTCAACCCATCGCCAAGACAAGACCTTTGCGTGGCAGCGCTAAAGGCGCGCCAAGCGCTCGAGGGCGGTCGCGAGCGTCGTCTCGCGCTTGGCGAAGCAAAATCGCACGATGCCCGACTCGTGCGGTTCGTGATAGAAGGCCGAAACCGGGATCGCCGCAACGCCGATCTCACGTGTCAACCAAGTCGAAAACTCGGCTTCGGGCAAGTCGCTGATGGCCGAATAATCGACGCACTGGAAATACGTCCCCTCGCACGGCAGCAACTTGAAGCGGGTGTGCGCCAAGCCTGCCCGAAAAAAGTCACGTTTGCGCTGATAGAAGGCAGCAAGCTCGAGGTAAGGCGCCGGGTCTTGGAGATAATTGGCAAGCCCGATCTGCATCGGCGTGTTTACCGTGAACACATTGAATTGATGGACTTTGCGGAATTCCTCCGTGAGCGCGGCGGGGGCGGCGACATAGCCGACTTTCCATCCCGTGACGTGAAACGTCTTGCCAAAGCTCGATACCACGAAGCTGCGCGCGGCGAGTTCCGAATAACGCGCGACGCTTTCGTGCGGGGCGCCGTCATAGACCATATGCTCGTAGACTTCATCCGCGACGATCAACACGCGCGTATCGCGCACGATGGCTTCGAGCTTGCGCATGTCGTCGGCGTGCCAGACTCTGCCGGTCGGATTGTGCGGCGAGTTGATGATCAAGAGCCGTGTGCGGGGCGTGATGGCGGCCGCAAGCGCGTCGAATGGAATCGCGTAGTCGGGCGCGTTGAGCGTGACGAACACGGGTTTGCCGCCCGCCAACTCGATCGAGGGCACATAGCTGTCGTAGGTCGGCTCCAGAACGATGACCTCGTCGCCGGGGTGCACGGTCGAGAGAATTGCCGTCAGCAGCGCTTGCGTCGCGCCTGCCGTGACGGTGATCTCGGCTTGCGCGTCGTAGCGGCGCCCGTGGACTGCCTCGATCTTGCCGGCGATGGCCTCGCGCAGCGCGAGCGTGCCCGCCATCGGCGGATATTGATTGTGGCCGTCGCGCATGGCCTTGGTCACGGCGTCGATGATGCGGGCGTCACACTCGAAATCGGGAAACCCCTGGCCGAGATTGACCGCACCATGTTGTGCAGCCAGCGCGCTCATCACGGTGAAGATCGTCGTGCCGACATTCGGCAGACGCGAGGCAAGCGCGAAGGGCGCGGGGTTCGTCGATTCGGGGAGAGCGTTCATGGCGCGATCGGAAAAAGAGGCGATGGCTGCTGCTGCAGGACACAGGCCACGGTGAACGGCTCGGGTGGCGTGATCCTGAAGCCGAAATCACGTGAGGTGCGCTTGTCGAGCTTGAGCAACGCGCGGTCCTTTGAGACGAGCCAGCTTGCGCCGCTGGCGTAGGCGAGTTCGAGGAATTTCTGATCGTCGCGGTCCTTGCATTTGGGCAGCATTGCGGCGCCTTCCGGCGACGCGGCGAGCTCGGTCATCGAGCAAAGCTGCCCGACCGACGCGAGCAAGGCAGCCTTGTCGAGCACCCGAGAGGCGAATTGCGGGTAATCGAGCACACGTGAAAGCTCAGCCAGACAGCGCGCGTTGATGACGGCATCAAGCGCACCGCCGGTCAATGCCGCATGGATGGGCCGCGTGGCAGGGTCGTCGAAGACGAGGATGTCGATCCACACATTGGAGTCGAGCACCACGCGCTGCGCGCCGCGCGCACTACGGGAATCAGGAACACTAGGCATTCGCTACAATCGGGGTTTTCGCTTTCAACGTTCGGCACGGCGTGCCGTCAAGGCTCCATGATAATTGTTTTGTCTCCGGCGAAGTCGCTCGACTACGAGACGCCACCTCACATCGAACATCACACGATTCCCCATTTTATCGACGATGCCAGCGAACTCATCGACGATTTGCGTCGTCTATCGCCGCAGCAATTGGCGTCGCTAATGGGCATTTCGGACTCACTCGCCCGCTTGAATTTTCAGCGTTACGTCGATTGGTCGCCCCGTTTTGGCAAGCACAACGCGAAGCAAGCCGTACTGGCATTCAACGGTGACGTGTACGAAGGATTTGACGCGAAGTCGCTTGGTGCGGCCGAACTCGAGTACGCGCAACATCACGTTCGCGTGCTGTCGGGGCTATATGGCGTCTTGAGGCCGCTCGATTTGCTGCAGCCGTACCGCCTCGAAATGGGCACGCGCCTGCCGAATGCGCGCGGTAAGGATCTCTACGCGTTTTGGGGCGGGCGTATCACCGACGCGCTCAACGCGCAGTTGCGAAAAAACGAGCACGCCGCGCGCGTGCTCGTCAACTGCGCGTCGGGCGAATATTTCAAGTCGGTGAAGGTCCGTCAACTGGACGGCTCGGTGATTACGCCCGTGTTCCAAGACTGGAAGGGCGGGCGCTACAAGATCATCAGCTTTTACGCCAAACGCGCACGCGGGCTGATGGCGCGCTTTGCGGTCGAGCATCGGCTCGATACTCCCGAAGCGCTGAAGGCGTTTGCCGTCGAAGGTTATACCTTCGACAAAGCCGCATCGAACGATGCCACCTATGTATTTCGCCGCCGAGTCGGCGGTTGAAGCCGTAACACGGTTATTGCCCTGCACACCGGGCCGAGGAAAACCATGACGCTTTCGATTACGAGCAATTTTGACGGTGGTGCCATCGAGGTGCTGGCCTGCGAGCAGGCTGCCGATATCCGCTTGCGCATTCGCCCCGACAGCCACAGCGATTTCGCGCAGTGGTTCTATTTCAGGCTTTCGGGCGCGCGTGACGAGCTTTGCTCGATGACGTTCGAGAATGCGTCCCAATGTGCGTTCGAGCAGGGCTGGGTCGACTATCGCGCGGTGGCGAGCTACGACCGCGTGCATTGGTTCCGCGTGCCCACTCGCTACGATGGGCATGTGCTGACCATCGAGCACACGCCGGAGTTCGATGCGGTGTACTACGCTTACTTCGAGCCCTACTCGGAGCAAAGACACGCGGAGTTTCTCGGCACGGTTCAGCAAATGCCGCATGCCACGCTGGTCGAGCTCGGTACGACGGTCGAGGGGCGCCCCGTTTCGCTGCTGACGCTGGGCACAACAGAGCAAGCTGAAAGCGGGTTACCGCCAAAAAAGAAGGTGTGGATCATCGCACGCCAGCATCCGGGCGAAACGATGGCCGAATGGTTTGTCGAGGGGCTCGTGAAACGGCTTCTTGGATGGGGCGACTGGGCGGGCGACCCGGTGGCGCGCAAGCTGTACGAGCACGCGGCGTTTTACATCGTGCCCAATATGAATCCGGACGGTAGCGTTCACGGCAATCTGCGGACCAATGCTGCTGGTGCCAATCTGAACCGCGAATGGATGGAGCTCGACGCCGGGCGCAGTCCCGAAGTGCTGGCCGTGCGCAATGCGATTCACGCGAGCGGCTGCGACCTGTTCTTCGATATTCACGGAGACGAGGCATTGCCGTATGTGTTCGTCGCCGGTTGCGAGATGTTGCCGGGCTTCACGCCACGCCAAGCGGCCGAGCAAAAAGCGTTTATCGACGCGTTCAAGCTCGCAAGCCCGGACTTCCAGGATACGTACGGCTACGAGTCCGGGAAATACCGGGAAGACGCGCTCAAGCTCGCGTCAAAGTACGTGGGCCACGCGTTTGGGTGTCTGTCGCTGACGCTCGAGATGCCGTTCAAGGACAACGCGAACCTGCCAGACGAGCGCGTTGGATGGAGCGGCGAGCGCAGCGCTGCGCTCGGTGCGGCGATGCTCGGTGCCGTGCTGCATCATCTCGAAGCGTTTCCCTGAGACCCAGGAGGCCCGAAAGCGGAGGGCGCTGCGAGGTTGCGTTTCGCGGCGCAGCTGACCTCGTAGGCGCAGGCGAATTCGATGGCGGCTTCCCGTTTGCGGCGGGTTGCCGTTTCCAT
The DNA here is from genome assembly GCF_964253315.1 of Trinickia sp. LjRoot230. NCBI lineage: Bacteria > Pseudomonadati > Pseudomonadota > Betaproteobacteria > Burkholderiales > Burkholderiaceae > Trinickia > Trinickia sp. LjRoot230. Next base: position 3,114,168 of record NZ_CAXUQX020000001.1, on the reverse strand, counting down.
CGCAGCGCCTATTGGTTTGTCGACTTCTTCACGGCGCGCGTCTTAGCGCCGTGCTTCGTCTTGCCTTTCTTGGTCGAGCGCTCGGCGCGCGGTTTAGCGGATGGAACTGGATCGTTCCAGTTGAACGCGAGCATTTGCGAGCCCACATAGCCGCAGCGAAACGTGAGCGCATAAGGCGCACGGTTTTTATCGCGCGCGATGCCCTGGCCGTCGACCGTGACGACGTTGTCCACTTTCACGCGCTGCTTGCCTTCGTCGAACGGCTCGTTCCATGGCTTGATTGAGGCGTGGGCGCTATCGAAGGCGTCGGGCGGGAATTCGACGCGTTCGATCACGCTCGAAGTGCTTGCGACGAATTGGCCATGCGCCGCGCAATCCGCGACGAGCGGATCGGCGTGCATTTCGTTGATGAATTTGGCGACCATTTCGTTGCGATCGTCGATGAGATCTGCTCGGGCCGGAAGGGCGAGGGGCAGGCTGGCCACCGCTGCCGTCAGCCAGCGAACGAGCTGCCGCAGGCGGCGCGAGGTGTTGGAGCTATCCATCCAAATGTTATTAAACGAGACATCAGGCACGTAAGATGCCGTATTCCGTTGCGGAGTTCAATCGGCGCGTAAATATTTCGGCCGATCGGATGCGGCCAGCGGAGCAATGGGACACATGTTGCGTGCGAGCGGCTCGCTCAGGTGCGCGGTCCGCCGAGGCGGTAGCGTCGCACATCATTGGTCGTCACCCACGCCGGCCGGTAGACGGCGATCAGCGCAGTGGCCATACCGGTAAACCATGCTTCGCCCAACGCCAGCAGAAGCACGCTGAAAGCATAGCCGGCCGGCACGACTGAGTCGGAGCCACCCGCAAGCGCGATGTGTGCTCCGGCCGCGGCGCCCGATGCAAGCGCCACGGCGATAGTCGGTGATACGAAGCCTTGCGCACCGATGAAGACGAACAAATTGCGCGGTAGCCATGCGCTCGAGGCACGCTGAAAAAGCGCGGAAATGCCCACGGGCATTGCGCCGTAGATGAGGAACGTCAGCGCGACCCCGAGCCAAGCCGCATCGAACACAACGGCGGCGATTCCCGAAATGACCGCCATCGCGATAAGCGCGAGCGCCCAGTCGAACAGCGTGACGAACAGCGTTGCGCCGAGCAGATGCATGACCGGCCCGTCGTCCAGCCAGGCGTTGGTTGCCCAAAGCACCGAGATGGCGACGGTAATGGCGAGCCATACGTGCTGAAGCGTCGCATCCTGCAGACGCCTGAACGGCCTGCGCATCAGTGCGAGCGCGAGCAACCCCGCCGCGGTGATCCAGGCACCGACGGCAACCCATATCGGAAGCGGCGTATAAAGGAAACCCATATCGTCCATATTACTCGTTGGAATGCCGAACGTGGGAACGCTGCGCGCGGATGACCGCGTTGCCGTCAGCCGGCACGCGATATCGTCTTGCGAAACGGCGTCTCCGGTTCGGCGGCGATTGGCAAAGCGCTCGCCTCCTCGGTCCCCGGCATTGCATATGGGTACGTCGCGCCCGGGCGCAGCGGAACCGGTCCGCTTTGTCCGAGCGCGGGCCTTGGCGCGCGCTCGCCCTCGCGGCGTAGCACCTCCAGGTGTGGCGTCAGCCAGCCGTTGTAAATCGCCACTGCGGCTGCGCGATTGGGTGCGCCCAGTTGTTGGAAGATGCTAGCCAGATGAATCTTGACCGTGCCTTCGCTGATGCCGAGCGTGCGCGCGATCATCTTGTTGGTGCTGCCCATGTGAACGCAACGCATAATTTGCTCCTGACGTGGCGACAGCATTGATGAAAGTCGCATACGACGTGCCGGCGGTGTGAGCTCCCGCACGCGTGCCGGGGTGGGCACCGGTACTGGCGCCGAGTTCGGATTGTGCTCGCGCAAGAACGCGGTATGCGGCGCGTAAGAGCCGCCGGCCAAGACGAGTTCGAGCAGCCGTACGATCAGCTTCGGGTTGGTCGTGCGCGGAATGACGCCATGTGCGCGACCTTCGTCCATGAGCGGGCGCACGCGGCCGGGTGAGGCGTCGTCGACGAATATCGCCACCCGCATCCCGGGGTGCTCCACGATTACCGCGCGAACGTCTGACACGCGCATTCCGTCGTGCCAGTCGATGACCAGCAGCTCTGCGGGCATGCGCCGCAATGCTCGGCACGACTGTGCCCAATCCCTTGCTTCACAAAAACGCGCCTGCCGATTGATTTGTCGCAACAACGCCTTAAGGCCATCGCGTCGTTCTGCTTCTGCACTGAGAACTGCGAACCGCATGCTTGCCTCCGTATAGTCCGATGAGGCGGTGCGGGTGCAGCATGCCGGATAAGCCGGCTGGGCTTGGCGCACCGCCGACGCAATAATGACAAATTCCTTACGTCGAGGCGGCTAGCCTGATGGCATAGGACGGACGGCGACTGCCGCCGCGCGAGGCGGAGGCGCGTTCAAAAGCAGACGCGGCCGTGAATCAATGAAAGTGCGGTTGCGCCGGCTCGGCGTCTTCGGGCATCTCGGCGTGAACGATTTCGCCGAGCGGATCGGCGTATAGCGGCACGCCGCAATCGTCGCAATATTCCGGTTCGAAGCGTCCCGCGTGGCGCCGAATCTCCGTCACGCCTACTTCCTTGAGCAGCGCGATGATCTCTTCGAGCGGGCCGTCGATTTCTTCGGCGTCCTCGTCCATTGCGAGTTCGCCGTTTTCTCGCCCGTAAAGCGGCCACACGACGCCGTAGATGACGTCATTGCTGCCGCGACGCGTGAATCCGATCCGGTATTCGTCAACGCGCCGCTCGCCGAAGCCGGCCACGACAGCCCGCAGTTCCTGCGGTGCTGCGCCTGTGGTGTCGAACAGATAGCGGATGGCCGTGCGCACGGTATGCGGGCGCACGCGCTCGTCGGCGTCACGACAGGCCGAATAGTACGCGTCGGGCAACAGCGATTCGAATTCGCAACCGGGCAGCACGAGCGCCAGATTGGCGCCGCCTTGCTCGGCCCATTGCTCGAGGCACTGACCGCGCTCGATACGCGTGCCGTTTTCTTCTTCTTGCCAGCGAAAAAGCGGCGCGCCCACAGGCGCCAGCACCACTGCCAGCAAAAAGCGCGGATCGGCGAGGATTGGCGATGTTTCGGGTAGATCGCCAAAATTGATTTTAGCGGCGGCACCGTTGACGGCGGCTTGAATGAGTTGCTGGGCGACACGATAGGTTTCGACGTGATGCCGTGGCAACTGATCGATGCTGTAGAGAAATGGCGCGAGCGCGACACGCGTATCGGCGGCGAGCACATGCGCTTGAAGGTGGGCGCGCAGCGCGTCGACCGAATCCGCCTTGAGCGGGCCGGACGGTATCGCGTAGCGAGTCCAGGCCAATACGGGCGCGGCGATTAGCAGCGCTTCGTATGGCGTGCCTTCGTGTTCTATGACGAACGATTCGCTGTGTGTTTCGGCCATGTCGGCCAGCGCGCCATAAGCGTCGGGATGGTTCTGCTGGAGGTGATCGAGCGCGGCGTCGAGCGTGGTCTGGTTACCGTTGCGGACGATTTTCGCCAGCAAGGTATCGAGCTTCACTTCCCAAAAACGGTCTTCGACGCGGCTGCCCGACGCAAAAAGTGCCAGGGACAGACCGACGAGCTTATCGGCATCGGGGGGAAGGCGTTTGGCGATTCGCGAGCGCATAAGGGGGCTGGAAACACGTGGTTGGATTCGATGAACCCTCCATTCTAGACGCTTCCGCCGCGCTTTTAATTCAGGCGTGCAGCCGGGCGTCGACGGCAGCGCCAAACCCCGATGCGCGCCCGCGTTTTTCACTTGCGCGGCTGCGGGAAGGGCACTAGAATTGCGCCCTTTCGCGCGTTCGTCAGGGCGCGGGGGAAGAAGGGAAGCGAGGCTGCGGTGCGTGTTGGATAGTTGTCGGGTGGGGAGCGCGAGAGTTCAGGAAGCGCTAAAAACCAGTTGACGATAGTAGTAACGGGCCGCATAATCTCGCTTCTGTGCTGCAAACGCAGCGACGCAAGACAGGCAAGGCGCTGGAGGGGCAACCCGAAGGAGGGCTGGGCTGGTTAAGCGGTGCGATCTTTAACAATTCACAGTCGATAAGTGTGGGCGCTTGATGGCGAGTGCGCAGTTGGGCCTTTCGGGGTTCGACGGTAAAGCGAAAGCATCAAGTCTCACACAGTATTGAGGAAGGTTTAGAGCCGTTGAAAGACGGTTCGAGAACTGTCAGTACGTTGAGTGAGCGACCGATTCTGAGAAGAATCGAAAACAGTAACAGGTATTGAACTGAAGAGTTTGATCCTGGCTCAGATTGAACGCTGGCGGCATGCCTTACACATGCAAGTCGAACGGCAGCACGGGGGCAACCCTGGTGGCGAGTGGCGAACGGGTGAGTAATACATCGGAACGTGTCCTGGAGTGGGGGATAGCCCGGCGAAAGCCGGATTAATACCGCATACGCTCTGAGGAGGAAAGCGGGGGATCTTCGGACCTCGCGCTCAAGGGGCGGCCGATGGCGGATTAGCTAGTTGGTAGGGTAAAGGCCTACCAAGGCGACGATCCGTAGCTGGTCTGAGAGGACGACCAGCCACACTGGGACTGAGACACGGCCCAGACTCCTACGGGAGGCAGCAGTGGGGAATTTTGGACAATGGGGGCAACCCTGATCCAGCAATGCCGCGTGTGTGAAGAAGGCCTTCGGGTTGTAAAGCACTTTTGTCCGGAAAGAAAACCTTTGCCCTAATACGGTGGAGGGATGACGGTACCGGAAGAATAAGCACCGGCTAACTACGTGCCAGCAGCCGCGGTAATACGTAGGGTGCAAGCGTTAATCGGAATTACTGGGCGTAAAGCGTGCGCAGGCGGTTTGCTAAGACCGATGTGAAATCCCCGGGCTTAACCTGGGAACTGCATTGGTGACTGGCAGGCTAGAGTATGGCAGAGGGGGGTAGAATTCCACGTGTAGCAGTGAAATGCGTAGAGATGTGGAGGAATACCGATGGCGAAGGCAGCCCCCTGGGCCAATACTGACGCTCATGCACGAAAGCGTGGGGAGCAAACAGGATTAGATACCCTGGTAGTCCACGCCCTAAACGATGTCAACTAGTTGTTGGGGATTCATTTCCTTAGTAACGAAGCTAACGCGTGAAGTTGACCGCCTGGGGAGTACGGTCGCAAGATTAAAACTCAAAGGAATTGACGGGGACCCGCACAAGCGGTGGATGATGTGGATTAATTCGATGCAACGCGAAAAACCTTACCTACCCTTGACATGGACGGAATCCTGCTGAGAAGTGGGAGTGCTCGAAAGAGAACCGTCGCACAGGTGCTGCATGGCTGTCGTCAGCTCGTGTCGTGAGATGTTGGGTTAAGTCCCGCAACGAGCGCAACCCTTGTCCTTAGTTGCTACGCAAGAGCACTCTAAGGAGACTGCCGGTGACAAACCGGAGGAAGGTGGGGATGACGTCAAGTCCTCATGGCCCTTATGGGTAGGGCTTCACACGTCATACAATGGTCGGAACAGAGGGTTGCCAACCCGCGAGGGGGAGCTAATCCCAGAAAACCGATCGTAGTCCGGATTGCACTCTGCAACTCGAGTGCATGAAGCTGGAATCGCTAGTAATCGCGGATCAGCATGCCGCGGTGAATACGTTCCCGGGTCTTGTACACACCGCCCGTCACACCATGGGAGTGGGTTTTACCAGAAGTGGCTAGTCTAACCTTCGGGAGGACGGTCACCACGGTAGGATTCATGACTGGGGTGAAGTCGTAACAAGGTAGCCGTATCGGAAGGTGCGGCTGGATCACCTCCTTTCTCGAGCGAAGTGCGCTTAAAGTTGAGCGCTCACGCTTATCGACTGTGAAGATAGACAGACTCAGGGGTCTGTAGCTCAGTCGGTTAGAGCACCGTCTTGATAAGGCGGGGGTCGTTGGTTCGAATCCAACCAGACCCACCATGTCGATGATCGTTAGTGCTTTAGCACTTGCGAGCATCCCATCCCCGTAGGGGGTGCGGCGGATGCCCTGGGAATGCATTGGTTATGCGGGGGCATAGCTCAGCTGGGAGAGCACCTGCTTTGCAAGCAGGGGGTCGTCGGTTCGATCCCGTCTGCCTCCACCACCCCCTCTATCGTTAGCGCTTTAGCGCTTACGAGAGCGCGGTCCCCGAAGGGGATGGGGCGTCTCCAATGACAAGTGTTTGTGCCAAGTGCGGCCCGAGTCTTTGTCATTGGCGATTGAGCCATTGAGTACGGCACGCGAGTGTCGACTGTCGATCTTTAACAATCTGGAAGAAGAAGTAATGGATATTGGACGCATCTATGAGATGGATGCGAAAGATATCAGGGTAGTGATTGTATCAGTATGAAAAGTTATCGAAAGATGGCTTGGAATACGGCAAACGCAAAACTCAAACCTGTAGCGAAGTGGTTCTCACCCCGCAGGTGGTACCTCATAGGTGCCCCGCAAGGGGGCGGGCTCAGCGTAAGCGCTAAAGCGCTAACGCTGAGCGCGAAACGCTCTCGTTATAGGGTCAAGCGAACAAGTGCATGTGGTGGATGCCTTGGCGATCACAGGCGATGAAGGACGCGGTAGCCTGCGAAAAGCTTCGGGGAGCTGGCAAACGAGCATTGATCCGAAGATGTCCGAATGGGGAAACCCACTCCGAATGGAGTATCCATGACTGAATCCATAGGTCATGAGAAGCGAACGCGGCGAACTGAAACATCTAAGTAGCCGCAGGAAAAGAAATCAACCGAGATTCCCAGAGTAGTGGCGAGCGAAATGGGATCAGCCGGTACACGTTATCTTCGACGTTAGCCGAACGCTCTGGAAAGTGCGGCCATAGCAGGTGATAGCCCTGTAGGCGAAAACGACGAGGAAGGACTAGGTGTACGACAAGTAGGGCGGGACACGTGAAATCCTGTCTGAAGATGGGGGGACCATCCTCCAAGGCTAAATACTCGTGATCGACCGATAGTGAACCAGTACCGTGAGGGAAAGGCGAAAAGAACCCCGGGAGGGGAGTGAAATAGATCCTGAAACCGCATGCATACAAACAGTCGGAGCCTGGAAACGGGTGACGGCGTACCTTTTGTATAATGGGTCAGCGACTTACGTTCAGTAGCAAGCTTAACCGAATAGGGCAGGCGTAGCGAAAGCGAGTCCGAATAGGGCGTTCAGTTGCTGGGCGTAGACCCGAAACCAAGTGATCTATCCATGGCCAGGTTGAAGGTGCGGTAACACGTACTGGAGGACCGAACCCACTAACGTTGAAAAGTTAGGGGATGAGCTGTGGATAGGGGTGAAAGGCTAAACAAACTTGGAAATAGCTGGTTCTCTCCGAAAACTATTTAGGTAGTGCCTCGTGTGTCACCTTCGGGGGTAGAGCACTGTCATGGTTGAAGGGTCCATTGCGGATTACTTCGCCATAGCAAACTCCGAATACCGAAGAGTGCAATCACGGGAGACAGACATCGGGTGCTAACGTCCGGTGTCAAGAGGGAAACAACCCAGACCGCCAGCTAAGGTCCCGAAATATAGCTAAGTGGGAAACGAAGTGGGAAGGCTAAAACAGTCAGGAGGTTGGCTTAGAAGCAGCCACCCTTTAAAGAAAGCGTAATAGCTCACTGATCGAGTCGTCCTGCGCGGAAGATGTAACGGGGCTAAGCTATATACCGAAGCTGCGGATGCGCACGCAAGTGCGCATGGTAGGAGAGCGTTCCGTAAGCCTGCGAAGGTGCACCGAAAGGTGTGCTGGAGGTATCGGAAGTGCGAATGCTGACATGAGTAGCGATAAAGGGGGTGAAAGGCCCCCTCGCCGTAAGCCCAAGGTTTCCTACGCAACGTTCATCGGCGTAGGGTGAGTCGGCCCCTAAGGCGAGGCAGAAATGCGTAGCTGATGGGAAGCAGGTCAATATTCCTGCACCATTGTGAGATGCGATGGGGGGACGGATCGCGGAAGGTTGTCCGGGTGTTGGACGTCCCGGTCGCTGCATTGGAGAAGGCGCTTAGGCAAATCCGGGCGCGTAATTCAAGGGTGTGGCGCGAGCGGCTTTAAGCTGCGAAGCAATCGGAAGGGGTCCCAAGAAAAGCCTCTAAGCTTCAGTCTCACAATGACCGTACCGCAAACCGACACAGGTGGGCGAGATGAGTATTCTAAGGCGCTTGAGAGAACTCGGGAGAAGGAACTCGGCAAATTGGTACCGTAACTTCGGGATAAGGTACGCCCCTGTAGCTTGACTGGCCTGCGCCAGAAGGGTGAAGGGGTTGCAATAAACTGGTGGCTGCGACTGTTTAATAAAAACACAGCACTCTGCAAACACGAAAGTGGACGTATAGGGTGTGACGCCTGCCCGGTGCCGGAAGATTAAATGATGGGGTGCAAGCTCTTGATTGAAGTCCCGGTAAACGGCGGCCGTAACTATAACGGTCCTAAGGTAGCGAAATTCCTTGTCGGGTAAGTTCCGACCTGCACGAATGGCGTAACGATGGCCACACTGTCTCCTCCCGAGACTCAGCGAAGTTGAAGTGTTTGTGATGATGCAATCTCCCCGCGGCTAGACGGAAAGACCCCATGAACCTTTACTGTAGCTTTGCATTGGACTTTGAACCGATCTGTGTAGGATAGGTGGGAGGCTATGAAGCGTGAACGCTAGTTTGCGTGGAGCCGTCCTTGAAATACCACCCTGGTTTGTTTGAGGTTCTAACCTTGGGCCCTGAATCGGGCTCGGGGACCGTGCATGGTAGGCAGTTTGACTGGGGCGGTCTCCTCCCAAAGCGTAACGGAGGAGTACGAAGGTACGCTAGGTACGGTCGGAAATCGTGCTGATAGTGCAATGGCATAAGCGTGCTTAACTGCGAGACCGACAAGTCGAGCAGGTGCGAAAGCAGGTCATAGTGATCCGGTGGTTCTGTATGGAAGGGCCATCGCTCAACGGATAAAAGGTACTCTGGGGATAACAGGCTGATACCGCCCAAGAGTTCATATCGACGGCGGTGTTTGGCACCTCGATGTCGGCTCATCTCATCCTGGGGCTGTAGCCGGTCCCAAGGGTATGGCTGTTCGCCATTTAAAGAGGTACGTGAGCTGGGTTTAAAACGTCGTGAGACAGTTTGGTCCCTATCTGCCGTGGGCGTTGGATATTTGAAGGGGGCTGCTCCTAGTACGAGAGGACCGGAGTGGACGAACCTCTGGTGTACCGGTTGTCACGCCAGTGGCATCGCCGGGTAGCTATGTTCGGAAGAGATAACCGCTGAAAGCATCTAAGCGGGAAACTCGCCTTAAGATGAGATATCCCCGGGGCTTCGAGCCCCTTGAAGGGTCGTTCCAGACCAGAACGTTGATAGGTCGGGTGTGTACACGCAGTAATGCGTTCAGCTAACCGATACTAATTGCCCGTAAGGCTTGATCCTATAACCGGAGCGTTTTGCGCTCAGAGTTATCGCTTTAGCGATTACTCTGGGCTCACCCCCGTCAGGGGGCCACACGCCAACCCAGGTTTGAGGCGCGTTTGCCAACCACAATCACCACCCCGCTGTAACCATTACTCTTCTTCCCAGATTGGCTGGCCCGTGCTCACCCAAGCACCCAGCTACAAGTCATGCCTGATGACCATAGCGAGTCGGTCCCACCCCTTCCCATCCCGAACAGGACCGTGAAACGACTCCACGCCAATGATAGTGCGGATTGCCCGTGTGAAAGTAGGTAATCGTCAGGCTCCCTATGCCGTATCCAACCCCCCGTTCAGCCACAGCGCTCACGGGGGGTTGTTGCTTTTGGGCGCAAAAGCTGGTTCGCCGTTCCCTTGACTGCTGTATGTATATACAGTAAAAGAGCAAATGAAGAACGTTGGACCCGCACGCGTCAATTGATGCTTTCTTGCCTTGAGAAAAGGCGAATTGCGCGTGCCAAGAGAGCTGGACAATGGACGATCTCGACGCCGAATATCCCATTGCGCCCCCTGCGCCCCGAAAGGGACGGGGCGCCGTTACCAATCTTCAAGGCCGCTATGAGCGCGAGGTGCGCGAGACAGCTGACGATGGCTGGGGGGTGCCGCTCGAAGACGATGGCTCCACAGTTTTACGAACCGAGGTCTTCGAAGAGCGCGCGAAGAGCATCCTGACGCGCAATGCATCGCCCGATATTCCTTTCAGCGTTTCACTCAACCCATATCGCGGTTGCGAGCACGGGTGCATCTATTGTTTTGCCCGTCCAACGCATAGTTATCTTGGTCTCTCGCCGGGTCTTGATTTTGAAAGCCGCATTTACGCAAAGATCAATGCGCCTGAATTGCTTGAGCAAGCGCTGTCGAAAAAAGGCTACGTGCCCGAGCCCATCGCACTCGGCGTGAACACCGATGCATATCAACCCGTCGAGCGCGAGCTGCGCATCACGCGCCGGGTAATCGAAATCCTGCACAAGCACGGACACCCCTTCGCGGCGATTACCAAATCATCGTTGATCGAACGCGATCTCGATCTGCTCGCGCCCATGGCCGCACGCGGGCAAGTCATGGCAGCAGTCACATTGACCACGCTCGATACGGAGATCGCACGCACTCTGGAGCCCAGAGCTGCCGCCCCCGCCCGCCGGCTGCGCACGATTCGCGCATTGAGCGAGGCGGGCGTGAACGTCGGCGTCAGCATCGCGCCTGTCATCCCTTTCGTGACAGAACCCGACCTTGAACGGCTGTTGCAAGCATGTGCGGAGGCCGGCGCGACAAGCGCCAGCTATATCGTGCTGCGGCTGCCATGGGAGGTCGCGCCGCTTTTCAAGGACTGGCTCCTTGCGCATTTTCCGCAGCGAGCCGAGCGCGTCATGGCGCGAATCCACGATATGCGCGGCGGCAAAGACTACGACGCTTCATTTGCTCATCGAATGAAGGGCGAGGGCGCGTGGGCCCAGTTGCTCAAACAGCGTTTCGACAAAGCAGCCAAACGGTTCGGGCTCAACGAGCGGCGGCACGGCATACTCGACATGTCGCATTTCAGGCCGCCCGCGGCGTCGAACCCGCAGTTGAGCCTTTTCTGAGTCCGGCGTGTGGCTGTAACGGGCGGCTGCCGGCTACTGGCCAAGCGATCTCGCGACATCGCCCTGCGACTCGAAGTAAGTCTGAAACGTCACCGCAAGGCCCGCCATCAGCAGCAGTGCGCCAATAAAGAGCGAAAAAATGACGACGAACACGACCGCCCAGCCAGAGCGGCTCTGTTTGTTCGACCCGGCATTGAATTGCGCATCCCACTTTGGGTCGGGGCGCAGGCCGTAGACGATGGCAGTCAATAGGCCGATCAGCAAGGAAAGTGCGCCCGGCACAGCGAGCCCCCAGCCCAATGCCGATGTGCGGGCGGTTGCTATCAGCAGCAACGCGCCGGGAACACCCATCAACGTTCCGACGACGTGCGCCCAGCCGAAGAGGTCACGCATTCCGTAGAGATAGAAGCGATGTAGGCCGAGGCTGCCAAACAGAAAAGCAAACGTCGCCGTAAGCGTTTTGGATCGGAAGCGCGGTGCGTTTGTTAAGGAATGGGCGGACATAAGGCAAAAAAGGTTCTGGCTTCGTGGGCCTGGCTTCGTCTCGTACCAGATGGCGAGGCGAGGGCCGGTGTGCCGAAGCGCGCATTCTACGCCGTCTGATTCGGGACGGCGCTTTTCGGACCGACGTAAGTGTTTGTTATGGTTTCAGTTTCCCGCTATAATCGAGCGTTTCAGTGGTTCCGAACCCCGGTTTTCAAGGATTACAGCATGGTCATCATCCGCTTGGCACGTGGCGGCTCGAAGAAGCGCCCGTTTTACAACATCGTTGCAACGGATTCGCGTAGCCGCCGCGATGGTCGCTTCATTGAGCGCGTCGGTTTTTATAATCCGGTCGCGACCAAAGGCGAATCGCTGCGCATCGCACAAGATCGCCTGACCTATTGGCAAGGCGTTGGCGCACAACTGTCGCCGACGGTCGAGCGTCTCGTGAAGCAAGCGCAAAAGGCGCAGCCGGTTGCTTGAGTGCTGTCTGCGTGGTGTCGGTGGCTTGCCATCGATATGCACGGCATTGTCTAACGCGCTGAGGTCCGCCGATGTCAGTTGATGATACGGACGGCGCGAGTCGAGCCAAGTCCAGTTCGCGCGTAGCACCCTCATTCGGGGCGTTCGTTCGCAAGCCCGCCCAACCGCGGGTAGCCGAAGCCGATACTACGGCATCGGATGCGTCCGAGTCCGGTGATGCGGCCCAAGCCTGGCCCGAGGATGCGGTGGAAGTCGGCGCAATTGTTGATGCCTACGGCCTCAAAGGGTGGGTCAAGATTGCGGCCCATGCGAACGCCGGCCAAGGCGGCGACGCCCTGGTGCATACCAAGCGATGGTGGTTGGTCAAAGGGCAGGACCGCAAATCAGCGGTGGTGAAGCAGGCGAAAGTGCATGCCGATCACGTCGTTGCGCAGTTGGCCGGTGTAACCGACCGCGACGCTGCGCTCGCGTTGCGCGGTACCGCCGTGTCCGTGCGCCGCGCCGATTTCCCGGCGCTCGGCGCCGACGAGTTTTACTGGGTCGACCTGGTCGGCCTCGATGTCGTCAACGAGGCGGGTATCGCGCTCGGCCGCGTCGCCGACTTGATCGACAACGGCGCGCATGCCGTGTTGCGCGTCGAATATCCGTCGGTTGGCAAGGATGGTCAGCCAGCTAGCGGCGAACGGTTGATTCCGTTTGTCGGCGTATATGTGAAAACGGTGGACCAGGCGGCGAAGCGGATCATCGTCGACTGGGAAGCCGATTACTGAGTTCGAGCGAGCGAGACAACGGAGCGCGCGATGCAGTTCGATGTCATCACGCTCTTTCCCGAGATGTTCCGCGCGTTGACCGAGTGGGGCATTACGAGCCGCGCGGCGAAACAACAGCGCTTCGGGCTGCGTACGTGGAATCCGCGAGATTTCACAACGGACAATTACCGTACGGTCGACGATCGCCCCTACGGCGGTGGTCCCGGTATGGTGATGCTGGCCAAACCGCTCGAAGCTGCCATCGACGCGGCTAAAGCGTCACAGGCACAGCAAGGCATTGCGAGCACACGCGTGGTGATGATGTCGCCGCAGGGCGACAAGCTCGATCATGAGCGCGTCATGCAGTTCTGCCAGCAACCCGGGCTCGTGCTGCTATGCGGGCGCTACGAGGCGATCGATCAGCGGCTTGTCGAGCGCTGCGTCGATGAAGAGGTGAGTCTGGGAGACTTCGTTCTGTCCGGCGGAGAGTTGCCCGCGATGGCGCTGATGGACGCAGTGGTCCGCCAGTTGCCCGGTGTACTGAACGATGCGCAATCGGCCGTTCAAGACAGCTTTGTCGATGGCTTGCTCGATTGCCCGCACTACACGCGCCCCGAGGAGTACGAGGGAATGCGTGTGCCGGATGTGCTGCTCGGTGGCCATCACGCCGAAATCGAGCAGTGGCGGCGCCGCGAGGCGCTGAGAAACACAGCAGCCAAGCGGCCCGATCTGATCGCGCGCGCGAGGCGCAACAAGATGTTGAGCCGGGCCGACGAGGCCTGGCTCGCAAGTCTTGCCAAGGAAGCATCAAAGGCTTGATCGCAACGTCGACGAGCTTTCGAGGCAGCAGGCAAGACGAGGAGGCGTCGCACGCAGGTGTGCGGCGTCAGACGTGAACCCATCCTCTATCGGGGCCACGCCAGCGCAATCGGATAACGCGTCAGGGCAGGCAGAACGCCGACAAGATGGCATTAGGAGTCAATGATGGATTTGATTGCAAAACTCGAGCAGGAAGAAATCGAGCGCGTGCTCGCAGGCAAGACCATTCCGGAATTCGCCCCTGGCGATACCGTGATCGTCAACGTGAACGTGGTCGAAGGTACCCGCAAGCGCGTTCAGGCCTACGAAGGCGTCGTGATCGCGAAGCGCAACCGCGGTCTGAACTCGTCGTTCATCGTTCGCAAGATCTCGTCGGGCGAAGGTGTCGAGCGTACGTTCCAGACTTACTCGCCGCTGCTGGCGAGCATCGTGGTGAAGCGTCGCGGCGACGTGCGTCGCGCGAAGTTGTACTACCTGCGCGAGCGTTCGGGCAAGTCGGCGCGTATCAAGGAAAAGCTGGTTTTCAAAGACCGCAAAGCTTCCTGAGCGCAAGGCAAGCAGCCCCGAAGAAGTCGGCCTTCGGCCACGGGGCGGCAAACGTGGGGCAACCCGGCGTTTGCCTGAAAGTTGTAAAAAAAAAGCACCCATCCGGGTGCTTTTTTGTTTGCCGGGCCACAATGCCACAATAACGGTATCCGTCTAGTGCTGCGAGAGCTCAGTTGATCCGCCCCGTTTTTGAACCCGAGGTGCTACCCGTCGAGTCTACCGGCGCCGACCTGCCGGCTGTTGCAGCTTCACGCCTAACTCCCGCCGGGCTGCGCGCACGATTCACACAGCGCCTGGTCTGGGCGCCCGAGCCTACCGACATCTATTGGCAAGAGCCCGGTGACCCGCGCGCCGCAGCGGTGCTGATGCCGCTCGTGGTACGAGCCGAGGGGCTCTCAGTTTTGCTTACGCAGCGAGCCGATCACCTGAGCGACCATGCAGGACAAGTCAGCTTTCCTGGAGGGCGACGTGAACCCGATGACGCCAATGCGATTGCGACGGCATTGCGCGAAGCGCACGAGGAAGTTTCGCTCGCGCCCGAGCACGTCGAGATTCTCGGTGCGCTGCCGGATTACCTCACCGGCACCGGTTTTCGGGTGACGCCCGTCGTGGGCCTGGTGCATCCGCCCTTCACGGTAGCAGCGGATACGTTGGAGGTAGCTGAGATATTCGAAGTGCCACTCGCCTTCGTCATGAATCCAGCGAATCATGAGGTCCGGGTGCTGCAATGGGAAGGCCGGGAGCGCCGTTTTTTCGCGATGCCCTATCCGCGCCCGGGAACGGGCGGCCATTATTTCGTTTGGGGCGCAACGGCAGGCATGTTGCGCAACCTGTATCGGTTTCTTGTGGCATGACACACGTGTGACCTTGGCCATTCCGCTTATCTTCGTGTCGTACACGTTCCGGCGCTGCGGCCCTGTGCTATCGTTACGCGACAAATGTAAAAAACTCGAATTGGTACGGCGCGTCGCATGACCTTTTTCTCAGTATTGCTGGCTCTCGTTATCGAACAGTTACGTGCGCTTTCGCCGAACAATCCGGTGTTCGCGCTGCTTCAGCATCATGCGCAATGGGCAGCGCAAGGCTTCGATGCAGGCAAGAAAAAACACGGCATACTTGCCTGGCTCGTCGTTACGGTGCCTTGGACGCTTGCCGTCGCGATAATCTATTACCTCCTTTTTCGAGTTAGCTTCGTGTTGGCGTTTCTCTGGAACGTCGTGATCGTTTATTTCACGCTCGGCTTCCGGCAATTCAGCCATTACTTCACCGATATTCACCTAGCGCTCAATAATGACGATGTACCGCGCGCCAGGGAAATTCTCAATGAATGGACAGGCCTCGATACGGTCGATATGCCGGTTGTCGAAATCGTTCGCCATACATTGATTCACGCAGTCGTGGCCTCGCATCGGCACGTGTTTGGCGTGTTCTTCTGGTTTCTCGTGCCGATCGGCCCGGCGGGCGCGGTGCTTTATCGGATTTCGGAGTACCTCGCACGAACGTGGTCGACCCCGGCGGCGGACCGGACCGTCGCTTTTGGCACATTCGCTCAACGCGCTTTCTTTGTCATGGACTGGGTGCCGGCCCGGCTGACCTCGCTCGGCTTTGCCATCGTCGGTAATTTCGAAGATGCGATCTATGCGTGGCGCAATCACTCGCGCCAGTGGCCCGATGCCAACGATGGCGTGTTGCTCGCGGCGGGCAGCGGTGCCCTCGGAGCCCGCCTTGCCGGCCCGCTCGCCGAGCCGTCGAGTCTCGACGCCTTGGGCGCATCTGACGGCGGCCCCATTTCCGTTGGCGACGACTGCACGCCCCGCACGCTCCAATCCGCGGTCGGATTGGTCTGGCGAGCCGTTATTCTGTGGATGATCCTGCTGTTGATGCTGACTATCGCTGTGTGGCTCGGCTGAGCCTGAACGAACGGCGCCGCGGCCTTCCGCGTTCGCCTAGTCAGTCATCGAGCGGGTCACGCGCGGTGCCGCACTGCCAGCAGACAGTGAATTGCGCTTCCAGCATCTCGCCGCAATGCGCGCATCGCCAAAGCGGGCTGCCCGCGGGCGGCCCGTGCACCGCCGCTTCAATCACCTTTCTTGCGATCGCCTCGTCGCGCTCGTCGACGAGCCAAAGCTCCGGCGCGCACTGTTCCGCAGGGATCTCTCCGAGCGCGCCGTTCAAGTAGCGGTTATGCAGCTCGCAGTGAATGCCGGCGACCGCCAACAGGTTGACCCAGTGTTGTCCGGTCACGGTGTTCGGGGCGAGCATCAGTTTCAGCATGGGCCAGCCTTTCGGGCTTTGGATAATTCAACGCACGATCTGGCTGGCCTCGTGCACGAGTTGCGCATAAAGCGCGTGCCGCCCGTGTCCGATGCGACCGTCGTCACGCGCTTGCAGGATCGCGCACCCGGGCTCATGCAAGTGATGGCAATTGTAGAAGCGGCATTGCCCAAGCAACGGACGAAACTCGGGGAACGCGCGTTCGAGCCGGCCTTCTGTCAGATGGTGCAGCCCGAACTCCTGGAACCCGGGCGAGTCGATCAGCGCGCCGCCGCTAGGCAGCGAATAAAGGCGCGTAAAGGTGGTCGTATGGCGGCCGCTATTCAAAGCCGTCGAGATCTCGCGCGTGGCCACCTCGGCGTCGGGCACGAGCAGATTCACGAGCGTCGATTTGCCCATCCCCGATTGACCGAGCAGCAGCGTTGCGTGGCCCGTGAGCCGCGCGCCGAGAAGGTCGCGCGCGGCATCCGGATCGGTCTTGATCGATAGCTCCAACACGTCGTAGCCGAGCGCGCGGTATGGCGCCAGCCGCGCTCGCGTGGCCGGCAGGGCTGCCTGCAGGTCGGTCTTGTTCAGCACGATGAGCGGGGTCAGCACGTTTGCCTCCGCAGCCACGAGCGCCCGGCCCAGCAAGTCTTCGCTGAAATGCGGTTCGGTCGCCAGCACAATCAGTAATTGGTCGAGGTTGGCCGCGAAGAGCTTCGATTTGTATTGGTCGGATCGATAAAGCAGATTGCGCCGCTGGCCGATCTCGACGATGACGCCCTGGTCGGCGGAACTCGGCTCGTAGGTGACGCGGTCGCCGACGGCCACTTCGCTTTTCTTGCCGCGCGGAAAGCACTGCACGAGCATGCGCGTGTCGCCGCCCGGAGCGACGAGGTAGTGGCGCCCATGCGCTGCAACGACGAGCCCCTCGATGCGCCCGGCCGCAGCGGGGCGCCTGGCTGCCTTGACGGCGCGACTCGTCATGCTTGGCGCAGCAATCGGTCGATCCGCTGGGATGCCGGCGGATGCGAATAGTAGAAGGCGGTATAGAGCGGATCGGGCGTGAGCGTGGACGCGTTGTCCTCGTAGAGCTTCACCAGCGCATTGACGAGCTCTTGCGCGTCGGTTTGGCTCGCCGCGAACGCATCGGCTTCGAACTCGTGCTTGCGCGAACTGAGACTGCCAAGGGGCGTGACGAAAAAGAGAAACACGGGCAAGGCCAGGAAAAAGAGCACGAGCGCCAGCCCGTCGTTGCTGGCCGATAGCGAGGGCTCGACGCCGAGGCCCTGGTAGAACCAGGTGCGCTGCGAGAGCCACCCGAGCAACGCGAACAGCACGAGGCTGACCGCGAACGTCACAATCATGCGTTTGATGACGTGACGGCGCTTGAAATGGCCGAGTTCGTGGGCAAGCACGGCCTCGATCTCGCCGCCGGTCAGACGCGCGAGCAGCGTGTCGAAAAAGACGATGCGCTTGGCGGCGCCGAAACCGGTGAAATACGCATTGCCGTGTGCAGAGCGGCGGCTGCCATCCATCACGAAAAGACCTTTCGCCGCGAAGCCGCAGCGCCGCATCAGTGCTTCGATCCGGTCCACAAGGGCTTGGTCGGTGAGTGGCTCGAACTTGTTGAAAAGCGGCGCGATCAGTGTGGGATAGAGCACGAGGACGAGCAACTGGAAAAAGACAATCACGACCCACGCCCATAGCCACCATAGGCCGCCTGCCTGCTTCATGAGCCACAGCACGACGAACACGAGCGGCAGCCCGAAGACGGCGCCGAGTGCTGTGCTCTTTGCCAGATCGGCGAAGAAAATGCCCTTCGTCATGCGGTTGAAGCCAAACCGCTCTTCGACGACAAATTGCCGGTAGTAGTCAAACGGCAGATCGACCGCGCTCGTGATGCCGACGACGAGCGCGACCAGCGCGATCTGCGCCGCGTAGCCGTTGCCAAGCAGCCCAGCCACCGCAACGTTGAGCGCCTGGACGCCGCCCAACAGCGTGAGGCCGATGGTGAGCGCCGCGCCGACGACGACTTCGAACATGCCGAGCCGCGTACGCTCGACGGTGTAGTCCGCCGCGCGCTGGTGTCCGCTGAGCGCAATCGTGCCCGCGAATTGTTTCGGCACTTCGCCCCGATGCGCGGCCACAAAGCGGATCTGGCGCGAGGCGAGCCACAGTTTCGTGCCGACCATGGCAAGCACGGCGGCGGCGAACAGGACAGTGAAGTAAAAGGAGGGCATCGGGGAGTCCGTTGTATCTATGCGAGAATTATAGAGTTTCGCCGCATCGGCGAGTGCGCCCGCCGGCATGCGGCTGTGCGCCTTGAATCACTTCGTCTTTTGGATCACCTTCATGACTGACATTCTCGAACCTCTCGTCGGCGAGCCGGCACTCGCGCGCAGCGACATGAACCTGGTGTGGCTCGACATGGAAATGACGGGGCTCGAGCCGGATACCGACCGTATTATCGAAATCGCCGTTGTCGTGACGAATTCCACGCTCGACAAGATCGTTGAAGGCCCCGTGCTCGCGATTCACCAGAGCGACGCGACGCTCGACAAAATGGACGATTGGAACAAGAACACGCACGGCCGCTCGGGGCTCATCGAACGGGTGCGCGCCTCGAGCGTCACCGAAGCCGACGCCACGGAGCAGATCCGCGCGTTCCTGGGCGCCTACGTGCCGCCCGGCAAATCGCCGATGTGCGGTAATTCGATCTGTCAGGACCGGCGTTTCATGGCGCGCTGGATGCCTGAGCTCGAACGCTTTTTCCACTACCGCAACCTCGATGTGAGCACGCTCAAAGAACTGTGCCGGCGCTGGCAGCCGACGATCTACAAAGGCTTCCAAAAACGTGCGATGCACACGGCGCTTGCCGATATCCACGAGTCCATCGACGAACTCAAATATTACCGCCAGCATTTCCTCGTCGCCGCCCCGGCCGCGCCCGTCGAAGGCAACTGATCCAGCGCCAGTGCCCGCGTCCGGCGGCGTATCGGCGTGTCAGGTGTGTCAGGTGGGCGCGGCGCGCCGTGCGCTCTTCGGCCGGAACGCAGCGACTACTTCCTCGCGGGTGCTGATGTAGGGGCCGCCAATGAGGTCGATACAGTACGGCACCGCCGCGAAAATACCGGGCACGCTGACAGCGCCCGACTCGTCGCGCAGCCCTTCGAGCGTTTCCTCGATCGACTTGGGCTGGCCCGGCAGGTTGACGATCAATGCGGCATGCTGCGCAGTTTCGCGTATGACGGCGACTTGGCGGGAAAGGATCGCTGTCGGCACGAAATGGAGGCTGATCTGGCGCATTTGCTCGCCAAAGCCGGGCATCTCTTTCGTTGCAACCGCCAGCGTGGCCTCCGGGGTCACGTCGCGCCGCGCGGGGCCTGTCCCGCCCGTCGTCAGCACGAGGTCGCAGCCGATTTCATCGACGAGCTCGCAAAGCGTGGCCGAAATCGTCGTGGCGTCGTCCGCCACGAGCCGATTCACCGTTTGCCAAGGCGAGGCGAGCGCCTTTTGCAGCCAGCTTTGCAGCGCGGGAATGCCCTTGTCTTCGTAGACGCCGCTCGTTGCGCGATCGCTGACCGACACCAGGCCGATGACGATCTCGTCAGGGTGGCTACGCGTGGCGCTCGTCATCGTCATGGCCTTCGTCGTCGTTTTCATCGGCGTGCTCGTCGATAGCCGTCTTGCCGCTCGCGGCGCCGGCTTCTTTGACCCACTGGAACAACTCGCGGAAATAACGCGGCGGTTTGTCCTGCTGCGCCTCTTTCCTTGCGTTGCGTATCAGCGTGCGGCCCATTTGCGCATCGGCCTGCGGGTGCGCGCGCAGGAAGGCAGTCAGTGCTTCGTCGTCGGCCAGCAGTTGCTCGCGGGTGCGCTCGATCCAGTGCAGCCGTGCTGTCTCGGCCTTGTTCACGCCGCGGTGCGTATCCAATGCGGTGCGCAAGGCGGCCGTTTCCACATCGGTCAACGATCGCATGACGCGGCCGACGTACTGCAGCTGGCGGCGCTTGCCTTCGTGATCGGTAATGCGCCGCGCATCGCGCACGGCGTCCGCGAGCGCTTCGGGCATCGGCATGCGTTTTAGCGCATCCTTCGGAAGTTCGACGAGCTCGACGCCCAGCGTTTGCAGCGCGAGCATGTCGCGCTTCATCTGCGATTTGCTCGGGCGGTCGTAGCCGGTCTCTTCGTCGAGCTCGGGCTCGGCCGGCGACATGGGTTGAATGCGGGTTTTGCGTGTCATGCGCGCCATTGTAGCGCGCCGCCTGCGGCTGGTGAGGTAGCCGCCATGCGGGCGCGTCTTGCCCATTCCGACAACGGCGATATGTTTCGCCGCGGACCTTGCTATGATCGCGGGATACAACGGCGCCTCAACCGAAGGATCGACACCAAATGGCAACGACGATGGCAGCGGACACCGATAGCGCGCAACGCTTTTTCCCGCATACGCAAGACGCACTGCAGGAGATCGCGTCCGACATTCTTCGCCATGCGAAATCGCTTGGGGCGACTGACGCCGCCACCGAAATTTCCGAAGGCGATGGCTTGTCCGTCTCGGTGCGGCGCGGCGAAGTCGAGACCATCGAGCACAATCGCGACAAGATGGTCGGCGTTACCGTCTTTATCGGCGCGAAGCGCGGCAACGCCAGCACGTCGGATTTTTCGAAGGCAGCGTTGCGCGATACCGTCGCGGCCGCCTATAACATCGCGCGTTTTACCGCAGAAGACCCGTGCGCCGGCTTGGCCGAGGCTGAGTTGCTCGAACATCAACCGCCTGAGCTCGATCTTTATCATCCGTGGCAGCTGAGCGCTGACGAAGCAGTCGAGATTGCCCGCCGTGCCGAAGACGCCGCCTTCGCAACCGACAGCCAAATCCGCAATTCCGAAGGCGCAAGCGTATCGGCGCAGCATTCGCAATTCGTGCTGGCGACCACGCGCGGCTTTCTTGCCGGCTATCCGTACTCGCGTCACTACATCGCCTGCGCGCCCATTGCCGGCAGCGGCCGTCACATGCAGCGCGACGATTGGTATTCGTCCAAACGCAGCGCCGGCGAGCTCGCGGCACCTGAGGCAGTGGGCCGGTATGCGGCCCAGCGTGCATTGGCGCGGCTCAACGCGCGGCGTCTCGATACGCGAAAGGTGCCGGTTTTGTTCGAGGCGCCTCTTGCAGCAGGACTGCTCGGTGCCTTTGTGCAGGCGACGAGTGGCGGGGCGCTTTATCGGAAGACGTCGTTTTTGGTCGACAGCCTCGGCAAACCGGTGTTCGCGCCTCACGTGCAGATCGTCGAAGATCCACATGTGCCGCGCGCGATGGGCAGCGCGCCTTTCGATGAAGAAGGGGTGCGCACGAAGCAGCGCGCCGTTGTCAAAGATGGCGTGGTGGAGGGTTACTTTCTTTCGACTTACTCGGCGCGCAAGCTCGGCATGCAGACGACGGGCAATGCGGGCGGTTCACATAACCTGTCGCTCGCGAGTTCGGAGACGCGTCCCGAGGACGATTTCGAAGCGATGCTGAAGAAGCTGGGGACCGGCCTGTTGCTGACCGAGCTGATGGGGCAGGGCGTCAACTACGTGACGGGCGACTATTCGCGCGGTGCCTCGGGTTTTTGGGTCGAAAACGGCAAGATTCAGTACGCCGTGGAAGAGATTACTGTGGCGAGCACGCTCCAGGAAATGTTTCGGCATATCGCCGCAATCGGCGCCGACACCATCGTGCGCGGCACGAAGCAGACGGGCTCCGTGCTGATCGAGCAGATGACGGTGGCGGGGCAGTAACGACTCACGCCTAACGCTTAACCCCGTTGCAATGCAATGCACGTCGACGTGTTCGGTGCGGCGTTTATGCGGCTTTATGCGCTGCCGGGAGCGATGCGCTTGTACACCACTCGAACGTAATCGAACCCGTCTGGCCCTTCCTTGCGATGCGGCTCTCGCGAGACGGCTTGCCAGTGCGCTGGGTCGGGCGCGGGGAACGTGGCGTCGCCGTCGAAGTCGGCCGCGATTTCGGTGACGATGAGTTTGTCCGCGTAAGCGATGCCTTCCTGGTACAGCGCCGTTCCGCCGATCAGGAAGGCTTCCGGTGCATCGCCTGCCGCCGTCAGCGCCTCCCGCATGCTCGTCGCGGTCTCGCAACCATCGAAGCGCCGCGAGCCGTCGCGCGTCACCACGATGTTGCGCCGCCCCGGGAGGGGGCGGCCGATCGACTCATGCGTCTTGCGGCCCATGATGATCGGTGCGCCCATTGTCGTGCGCTTGAAAAAGCCGAGATCCTCGGGCAGATGCCAGGGAAGTTGGTTGTCGCGGCCGATCACGCCGTTGCGGGCGCGCGCGACGATTAGCGTCAGCGTCGTCATCTAAAAGCGAAATGAATGTGAAAGCGAGAGTGCGCCGATTTTACGCGACGCGCGTACTTCATTCGCTTTTTTCATGGGCTGTGACGTCGCGTAGCCCATGTGCGCCCATCAGGCGGTAAAGCGTCACGCGCGAAATACCGAGGTCCATCGCCGCTTCGTTGAGCCGATGCCGATGGCGCAGCAGGGCCGCCTCGATCGCGAGTTTTTCCGCACTGTCGCGCGCTTGGGCAAGCGTCATGGTCTCTTGCGCCGTGAACTGCGCAAGCCCGAGGTCCTGAGCCGACACGAGCTTGCCATCTGCCATGACGATCGCCCGCCGCACCCGGTTGATCATCTCTCGCACGTTGCCCGGCCAACTGTAGCTGTGCATTGCCTCGATCGCCGAGGGCGCGAACCCTCTAATCTTGCGCGAACTGTCAGTCTTGAACTTGTGCAACATGTGATGCGCGAGGATCTCGATGTCTTTGCCGCGTGCACGTAACGGGGGTTCGTCGATACGCAATACGCACAGGCGATGAAAGAGGTCCGCACGAAAGCCACCCTCGCACATCGCTCGTTCGATATCGATATGCGTGGCCGAAATTACGCGCACGTCCACCGATATTGATTCGCGCCCGCCGAGCCGCTCAATCCTCCCTTCTTGCAAAAAGCGCAGCAGACTTGCCTGGCTCTCAAGCGGTAAATCGCCGATTTCGTCAAGAAAAAGGGTGCCGCCGTGCGCGGCTTCGACGCGCCCGATCTTGCGTTGGCTCGCGCCCGTAAATGCGCCACGCTCGTAGCCAAACAATTCCGACTGCAACAAGTGATGCGGAATGGCGCCGCAATTGATCGCAATGAACGGCGCTTTGCGGCGTGGGGAGCGCTCGTGTATCGCAAGCGCGGTCAATTCTTTACCGGTACCGGATTCGCCCGAGACGAATACGGCGGCGTCGGTGTTGGCGACTTTGCGAATCGTGCGAAAAAGCTGCTGCATCGCCTCGCAGGTGCCGACCATCTCGTCTTCGCCCGCTGCCGCGACGCCCGCCACCATATCGAGGTCGCACAGCGTGACCATCCCGAACGCGTGAGTCACCAGGTAGTCAATCATTGCGTGCTCGACCGGCAGCTTGACGTAGTCGAAACAGTAATTGCGGATGAGCCGCCGGATGTCGGGCTCATCGAGCCGCACCGGGCTCGCCAGTGCGATCCACCCGATCTGCGGCTGGCGCAGGCTCGGTTCAAGCGCCGCGAAATCGCGTGCATCGAGCCGCGTGATATCGATGATGCCAGCGTACGCGCGGTCCGTGCGCGTCAGCCGTGCGGCTTCGCTTGGCGAGCGCGCGATCAACACGTTCCAGCCGCGCTCGGCAAGGTGTGCGACGAGCGTGTTGTCCGGCGCGTGCGCGACATAGATCAACTCGCGGTCGTTGATATCGCTGATCCCGTCGCCTTTCGAGCGCGCGCTCGGCAAACGCGGCGTGCCAGGTACAAACGTCGCCACCGCAGCCACTGCACTCAGAGTAGTGGATTCGCGCACGTTGCCCCCGCCTGTCCGAACGTCGTACCTTCATCGTTTCCGAAACCCGCGGCGCCGGACGCCCGGCGAGCGGCTACTACCGTGGCGAGCCGATGCGAGCGCTGGCGAAATCGCGCGTCTATCGTGACGAGAATGGCAGCGAACGATGCGGATGCATGCCGTCCGTCTGACGTAACAACGGTTGCGTCGCGACGATTGGGCACGTCCCGTGGTGACATGCAGGACATTTTTCTTCCCCCGGTTTTGCGGCGCCGCTTTCGCGAGCGCGCTTTCAACTGCGTTTCGCTACCTTTCTCGCATCGCGACGGCGATTGTTACCGCTACTGCTACTGCTCGGCTGTGCGGCATTGGATGGGCCGCATCGTTTGTTCACACCGGTCGCATGTCTGCACGATAGAGGGATCGCAGGCGCTCGCGCGTTACTTGGCGCACAGTTCGCGCAGCATGCGTTGATCGGTGCGACGCATAACTGCGTGCGAATGTGCGACTGCCGACATATCGTGCGGCAGTCGCCCGTTCGTTGGTTCGTCCAGTCGCTTGGCCTGCAAAGTTGCGCGACGTTGAAAAAAAGTGCCCGCCGGGGGACGGAGCACAACCGGTCAGGCACGCCGCGACAGACGCTAGCTGTCTGTCGCCAATCGCGACGCGCATAGATACGGACCACGGATGAAGCTGTTCACTGTGCGGGGCGCGCTGTCCGGCGCTGGAAGCGGGACCGGCACCGATCGCGCGAATTCGTCCCACAACGTCACGCAAACAATGCGCGGGCCTCTGCATGGCGCCGCGAGCAGCGCAGCAATCGAGAGCTTGGACACCCTCTGGCGCATGCGTTCGTCCCTACGAAAAAAGCGACGCCGTTGCATGGCCGTGCCTCCATTCTCGCATGGCGATAAGAGCGAAAGGCATGCCATCGCCGCGAGAACATTGCGGCAATTGCCTTTGCTTTGCATTGACTGCAATAGAACAACGAGGAATGAGGGAAAGTGTTTCAGTCTTGAAACGGATAAGCAAAATATGACAAATGCCGATTGTTTGCGCGTAAAAAAACGCTTGTCGCAAAAGAGCCACGTCGTTGTCTCCGCGCGAAGCGCTCCGGCTCGCGGAGCCTTTTGCAGCGAGCTTCGTGCGCGCGCTGCCAATTTGTTACACCCGTCTGGGTCACTCGTTGCGGGCGCTATAGTAAGCTATCTCTCTGGTTTTTGAGGCTGGGAAATCAGCATCGTTGCGGCCATTGCTATTAGCAATTCTTTCGAGGGTCTTGGTTTTTCACGGGAGAAAGACAGAGCGGCCAATACTCCGTTCATATGGGGTATTGGCGTAGCGAGCGTATCGCCGTCGCCAAGTTCGTCATAGTAAGAGGTCAGATCAATGGAACCCGCTGCACGACAATTGATTTATGTCACGCGAGAGGCAAATGCGCAATTGAGTGCGCAATTCCATCAACGCGGCTGGCAGGTCGAAGTGGTCACCAATGCCCGCGATGCGCGCCGTGCCATGCGCGGCGAGATAACGGCGGGCGGTCTGCTCGATTTAGAGAGCCGGTTCGACGAAGAGGAAATCGGTGCACTGGAAGCCTGCCTTACCGCACCGCACGTCGGCTGGGTCGCCGTCACTGCGCCAGGGCAAATGCAGGACGCCGCGTTGCGCCGCATCGTGCGCGACTATTGTTTCGATTATGTGACGATGCCCTACGAAGGGCGGCGCATTGTCGATTCGGTCGGCCACGCTTATGGCATGGTCGTGCTGTCCGAAACCGAGGATGCGTTTTCGACGCGGGTAGGCGAGGGCCAAATGGTCGGCTCCTGCGAGGCGATGCTCACGCTCTTTCGTTCGATCCGGAAAGTGGCCATGACCGATGCCCCGGTGTTTATTTCGGGCGAATCGGGTACCGGCAAGGAGTTGACGGCAATCGCGATTCATGAGCGCTCGACGCGGCGCGATGCGCCATTCGTCGCAATCAATTGCGGAGCGATTCCACCGCATCTGCTGCAATCGGAATTGTTCGGCTACGAGCGCGGCGCGTTTACGGGCGCGAGTCAACGCAAGATCGGGCGCATCGAAGCGGCGCACGGCGGTACGCTTTTTCTCGACGAAATCGGCGACTTGCCGCTCGAATCCCAAGCGAGCCTGCTGCGGTTTTTGCAGGAGGGCAAGGCCGAGCGGCTGGGCGGTCACGAAGCGGTAGACGTCGATGTGCGGGTGATTTCGGCAACGCACGTGGATATGCATCGCGCGATGGCGGATGGCCGCTTTCGTGCCGACCTTTATCACCGGCTGTGCGTACTGCAAATCGATGAGCCGCCGCTGCGCGCGCGTAGCAAGGACATCGAATTACTCGCCCAGCATATGTTCGAGCGCTTCAAAAAAGATGCGAGCAGGCGCTTGCGCGGCTTCTCGGCGGATGCGATTGCCGCGCTTCATAACTACCGCTGGCCGGGCAATGTGCGCGAACTCATCAATCGCGTGCGCCGCGCCATCGTGATGACTGAGGGCCGGCTCATTACGGCGCGCGATCTCGAGTTGGCGGATTATGTCGATATCGTGCCGGTGTCGCTCGCGCAAGCGCGCGAGGCGGCGGAGCGACAGGCGATCGAGTTGGCGTTGCTGCGTCATCGCGGGCGCCTCGGCGATGCGGCGCAGGAGCTCGGCATTTCGCGCGTTACGCTGTACCGGCTGCTCGGCTCGCATGGCATGCGCCATATCGAAGTCCATCAAGGCTCGCAGCAAATGACGAGCTGATAACGAGCGAACCTT
Source organism: Trinickia sp. LjRoot230 (assembly GCF_964253315.1). Lineage (NCBI taxonomy): Bacteria > Pseudomonadati > Pseudomonadota > Betaproteobacteria > Burkholderiales > Burkholderiaceae > Trinickia > Trinickia sp. LjRoot230. Next base: position 3,087,182 of record NZ_CAXUQX020000001.1, on the reverse strand, counting down.
CGCTCGCCTCGCACGAAGCGCTTACCGTCGATGCCTTGGTAGAATCGCGTATTACCGCGAACCGATGCATGCGGTGCTTGCTCCCCGCTTGAGGAAACCAATGAAACAGTATCTCGACCTGGTCCGCACGATTCTCGAGACGGGTACGTGGCAGGAGAACCGCACGGGCATTCGAACGATCAGCATGCCGGGCGCGATGCTGCGTTTCGATATGCAAGATGGTTTTCCAGCGGTGACGACCAAAAAGCTTGCGTTCAAATCGGCGATCGGCGAGTTGGTCGGTTTTTTGCGCGCTTCGCGCAGTGCCGCTGATTTTCGCGACCTCGGCTGCAAGGTATGGGATGCGAACGCCAATGACAATCCGCAATGGCTCGCTAATCCCTATCGCGAAGGACCGGACGACCTCGGCAGCGTCTACGGTGTCCAGTGGCGCCAGTGGCCGGCGTACAAGGTGCTCGACATCGGCGCATCGGCCCGGATCGACGACGCGCTCGCTCGCGGTTACCGCATCGTCACGCAGTTCGAGGAGAGCGGCATTGAGAAGGTGCTGCTCTACAAGGCGATCGATCAACTGCGTCAGTGCCTGGATACGATCATCCAGAACCCCACTGACCGACGCATTCTGTTTCACGGCTGGAACCCGGCAGTGCTCGAGGAGATCGCGCTGCCCGCGTGCCATTTGCTGTACCAGTTTTTGCCGAACGTGACGCGTCGCGAGATTTCGCTGTGCTTGTTCATTCGCAGCAACGATGTCGGCCTTGGTACGCCTTTCAATCTCGCGGAAGGTGCGGCGCTGCTTGCGCTCGCCGGGCGATTGACGGGCTACACACCGCGCTGGTTCACCTATTTCATCGGCGACGCTCACATCTACGAAAACCAGCTCGACATGCTGCAGCGGCAACTCGAACGCACGCCATATGAAAGCCCGAAACTTGTCATTGACGAACGGGTGCCGGCGTACGCCGAGACGGGCCGCTATGAGCCGGAGTGGCTGGAAAAAATCGAGCCGTCGGATTTTTCGCTGATCGGCTACCGTCATCACGAGCCGTTGACGGCGCCTATGGCCGTCTGAGAAAAACGTCTCCGATTCACCGGATCTTGCGCCGAGCAAGTAAAAGCCCGCCGTGTAAAAAACACCGGCGGGCTTTTTGATTGGGCGCTGGTACCTATCGGCTACCCTTGATGATGTCCTTCGCGACTCTGCTGAGCCTGCGGACGCGGTTCATGCTGCTGTGGTTGTGGCCTAGGCTGTTCGACATGCGGTTGCGGTTGCGGTTGCGGCTGCGGTCTCGGTTGTTCGAAATGAGGCTGTGGTTGCGGCTGCGGCCTCGGTTGTTCGAAATGAGGCTGTGGTTGCGGCTGCGGTCTCGGTTGTTCGAAGCGCGGTTGCGGTTGCGGCTGCGGTTGCGCACGGGGCTCGATCCGCGGTTGCATTGGCTGCTGGGCCGGCACCCTCGGCTCGATTCGTTCCTGCGGCTGCGGGCGCGCTTCGGCCGGCACTCGTGTCGATTGCGCCGGTTCGCGAGCGGCTGGTTGCGGCACGTGCGGTGTCGGCTGCCGTTCGATGCCGGCGTTCGCCGCGGGCGGGGACTGCGTCACCTGCGGTGAGCGTTCCGGCTGGTGCGATAGGGCTGCTCCGGGCTGCTGCGCGGCAGGCGCGCCGCCCCGTACGCCAGGTTGCGCCGCGGGCTCGCGCTGCTGAGCAATCGGCGCGTGCGGTTGCGTCCACGACGGCTCGTGCCTTGCTGCGCCCGCCGCTGGCGCAGTCTGCGCGGCTTGCGCGGCCGGCGCGGCGCCGCGCTCGGCTGGCGGCCGAGGCACGCCATTCGTCTGCGGGCGGATTGGCGCTTCGCCCACCAATGCACGCGACTGTTGCTCCGGCCCGGGCCGCGGCGCGCCGCCGCCCGGCGTCACCGGGCCGGCGGCAGCAGGGCGAGGGCGTCCCGCTGCCGGCTCGGCCCCCGCGCGTGGCGTGACGATTGGAGACTGGCGCTCGACGAGGCGGACATTGCGCGCTGCCGCAGGATTGGCCGCCGTCGGATGCGCCATTTGCGCCGCCACGCTGCTTGGCGGCGTCATTCTGACGACCGCGCGGCCGGCGCCGGGCACGAGCGCTCCGCTTTGCGCGAGGCGCTGCGCGAGCGGGTCGTGATAGACGGCCGGTATCGCCGGCGCTCGCGTGGCGACGACGCGGCGCTGAGCCAGATCGGTCGGCGGGCGAATCGCCGCTGAGCGCTGCCCCGGTGCATAACTCTCGCGCACCGGCGCGATTCCTGGCGCGCCCGGGTGGATCTGAGCATTGCGCCACTGTTGCGGGTCGACGCGCTGAGCGGCGTGAGCGACTGGGCGGCCTTGCACGAACGCGGTGGCCGGCACAGCGGTGACGGCACCCGGCGCGCGATAGTTCACATACGTGTTATGGATGTTGTTGATGTTGATATTCGTGACGTTGACGTTCCGATTGTTAATGACGGTCTGATTGACTCGCTCAAAATAACGGGGGCTCCAGCCGCCGTATCGGGGCCGCCAGACTTCTCCGGGGCCGAGCGGAAACCAGGCAACGCCCGGCGCCGCCGCACCGCCTATCGTCAGCCCGACGCTCCAGCTCGATCCGCCGCCTCCGCCGCCGACGAACGCAACCAGCGCGGGCGCGTAGACGGGCGGCGCGCTGGCCATGGGGCCCGGCACCCAGCACCATGACGACTGGACGTACGCCCACCGGCCATAGTGATAGGGCGCGAAGCCCCACGGCGCATCGTCGACCCACGTCCAGCCCCACGGAGCCACCCAGGCCCAATGGCCGTCGTGATAGGGCGCCCAGCCCGTCGGCACGGCGCTCGGCACCCATACGGAACCGTACTGCGGATCGTTGCGCCAGGTGCCGTTGGCGTCGAGGTCCTCGTAGCCCGGCATTTCGCGCGACACATAGCGCGCCGAAGCCGAGCGGTCCGCAGCTGCGTCGCGCGCTGCCGCCCATTGATCGAACGCATCGGGCGGCGGGGCTTCCGTGCTCGCGGCCGTCTGCAAATTGGTGCCTGAAAAGGTGATCTGCTGGCCCGCAGCAAGCGGCATTTGGCCGTTGTCGCCATAGGCATTCAGTTGACCGCGCCGCACGGTGACCGTGGTGGTGCTGCCGTCCGGGGCGACATCGATTCGATAGTCGCCCGCTTGCGTAGCCGCCAACGCGACGTTCGGCGTATCGATTTCGTATGACGAGCCCGGTGCGAGTTCGCGCACGCGAGTCGACAGCGTACCTTGCGTGACCTTCAGCTGCGCGTTGGTGTCGTCGAGGTTGAGGACGTCGAGATTGGTCGATGCACCGAGCCGCACGGCAGTCGAGCCGATGTGCAGTTCCGAGCGTGCGTTGGCGTCGTTCCAGAGCTGATCGCCGGTCGTCAGCGGACGGTTCAGCGACGCATAGGACCAATCACTTGCGCCCGCAGGCTCGGTCGTCACCGTGCCCGCCATATAGTTCAGCCGTGCCACCCGGCCGGGCGGATCGACGCTTTGCCCGGCGCTTTGCGCCTCGGGCGACGGCGCGGCTTGCGCGTAAGCGCCGTTCGCGCCGAGCACAAACGGTGCGGCGGCGATAAGCATGCAACTGGTCAGGCAGCGGAATGTAACGAGGGGGGAGGTGGTGGTCCGCGTTGTCATAATGATCCGATCTCGAAGGCAAATGCGAATGGTGCGCATCTGTGAGATCAATGTATCGCCATCCCCTGTATCAAGGCTCTGTCTTTTGTAAATTCGCCATCGCCGCGTGTAACCAAACATGTCCGCGTGTGCTGCTCGACGCCGGAGGTTCGTAGGAAGCAGCTCAAGGCGCGAGCAGTGCCTCGAAATGCTTCCGTCCGGCGGGCGTGATACGCAGCACACGCGGTTTTTCCGCTCGCTCGACGCAACCTTGCGCACACCAGTGTTCAAGGAGCGCAGCGCCCAGTGCGCCGCCCAAATGCGCGCGTCGTTCGCTCCAGTCGAGGCAGGTGCAGGCGAAACGCCGCCTGCGTGCGCGAGGCTGCGCGAGATCGATACCCCAACGTGCGAGCGCTTGCGTGCCGGCGTCGGTTGTCTCGACGAGGCCATCGCGTTCGATGAGCCAATCGCGCGTCAGCAACCGATCGAACACACGTACCGCCAATTCGCCAGCCATATGGTCGTAGCAAGTGCGCGCATAGCGCAAATCGAGAGGAACGGTCCGTGCGGGACGCGGCGACATGCGCTGCGGCGCGCTTGCTTGCGCAAGGTTCGCGAGTGCTTCCACCGCGGTCGCGACCTCAGCGCTTGCGATTCGATAATAGCGGTGGCGCCCACGCACTTCGAGCGAGAGCAGGCCGCCTTCCGTGAGGCGCGCGAGATGAGCGCTTGCAGCGGATGGCGAAAGACCGGCAATCATTGTGAGTTCGCCGGCCGGGCGCGCGCTGCCGTCCATCAACGCCCACAGCATGGCCGCGCGTCCCGGGTCGGCAAGCAGTGCGCCGATCCGGCTCAAGCCCGGGAAATGGCCGCTTTCGCGTGGATCGCCGTCAAAGAGGGCAGACATAACCGTCTCCAAAAAACCGATAAGAAACGTCTACTTTAATCGTCTTCGGTATTCGACGTTTCCGTTTGTCATGAAACGTCGAATGCGTCTGGCGCGCCAGCTAGAATGTCGAATTCATGCAGCGCGGAAAAGCGAGGTTCGAATGAAAGCGTGGCTAGCGGCGCTTGCGGTTGTCTGGCTTTGCGCCGCCTGCGCGCAGGGCGGCGCGTCGGCGAGCGCAGACGAGCACCCCAGCGGCATCACGATGTACGGCACGATCGACAGGGGTGTCACTTTTCGCAAATAGCGCATGGATACGTAGGTAGATTGATGCGCCGGGTCGCGCGCGTCTGCCGGAATATTGCGCCCGTATAATCGGCTGCTTTTACGCGCGTATTTGTCGCACTACGGAGCCCCGATGCAAACCCCGATCGCCCCGCTGGATCGCTCGGAAACGACGTTTCGTTTCCTGGCCGAGCCGACCTCCGTCAACTTCGGCGGCAAAGTGCATGGCGGTGCACTGATGAAGTGGATCGACGAGACCGCCTATGCTTGCGCGGCCGTTTGGTCAGGACGATATTGCGTGACCGTCAGCGTCGGCAATATCCGCTTTCGGCGCCCGATTCTGGTCGGCAATCTCGTCGAGTTGCGTGCACGCGTCGTTGCCACGGGCCGCACCAGCATGCACATTCACGTGAGCGTTCATGCGGGCGACCCGAAGAGCGGGCAACTGCGCCTCACGACGGACTGCCTCGTCGTGTTCGTGGCCGTCGATGAAAACGGCACACCAATTCCCGTGCCGCCGTTCGTGCCCGCCACCGACGAACAAAAGCGCGTGGCGAAGTATGCGATGGACGTCAAGAGCGCGCTCGATGCGATCGTCGAACTCAAGCCCGAGGAAATGGCGCAGGGCAGAATCTGACCCGCCACGCCACCCCACGGGTGCCTGAGGGGGGTTAGACGCCGCGCCGGCCGACCATGTCGCCCGGCCGCACCCATTCGTCGAACTGCGCCTCGCTCATGTAGCCCAGCGCAAGCGCCGCGGCTTTGAGCGTGGTGCCTTCCTTGTGCGCTTTCTTGGCGATCCGCGACGCCTTGTCGTAGCCGATGTGCGGATTGAGCGCCGTGACGAGCATCAGCGATTCGTTCAGCAGCGCGTCGATGCGAGCATGGTTCGGCTCGATGCCGACCGCGCAATGATCGTTGAAGCTGCGGACGCCATCGGCGAGCAGGCGGATCGATTGCAGCACGTTGTGCGCGATCATCGGGCGAAACACGTTGAGCTCGAAGTTACCGCTCGCGCCGCCGATATTGACCGCGACGTCATTGCCGAATACTTGGCAGCAGAGCATGGTCAACGCCTCGGACTGCGTCGGATTGACCTTGCCCGGCATGATCGAGCTGCCCGGCTCGTTCTCGGGAATGGTCAGCTCGCCTAGACCGCAGCGCGGGCCGCTCGCGAGCCAGCGTATGTCGTTGGCGATCTTCATCAGACTGGCGGCAACCGTCTTCAACGCGCCGTGCGCGAAGACGAGCGCGTCAGCCGCGGCCATCACCTCGAATTTGTTGGCCGCGCTGACAAACGGCAGCCCCGTCAGCCGCGCAATGACGGCGGCCACGCGCGTGGCGAACTGCGCCGGCGCGTTGAGCCCGGTGCCCACGGCGGTGCCGCCTTGCGCGAGTTCGTATAAATGCGGCAACGCCGATTCGACGTGCCGTATGCCCTGCTCGATCTGTGCGACATAACCCGAGAATTCCTGCCCGAGCGTCAGCGGCGTGGCGTCCTGCAAATGCGTGCGGCCGATCTTGACGACATCGGCGAACGCGCGCGCTTTGGCGTCGAGCGTGGCGCGCAAGGCCGACAGCGCGGGCAGCAAGTGCTTGACGATGCCTTGCGCGGCGGCGATGTGCATGGCGGTCGGAAATACATCGTTCGATGACTGGCTGCGGTTGGCATCGTCGTTCGGATGAACGAGGCGTGCTTCGCCGCGCTGGCCACCGAGAATTTCGCTCGCGCGGTTCGCGATGACCTCGTTCAGGTTCATGTTGGTTTGCGTGCCCGAGCCCGTTTGCCAGACGGCCAGCGGAAATTCGCCGGCATGACGGCCGGTAATGATTTCATCCGCGGCCAGAACGATCGCGCGCGCTTTGTCTTCGGCGAGCACACCCAACTCCAGGTTGACTTCGGCGGCGGCGCGCTTGACGAGCGCGAGCGCGTTAATGAGTTCCGGTGATTGCTTTTCGCTCGAAATCTTGAAATTTTCCAGTGAACGCTGCGTTTGGGCACCCCACAGACGGGCATTCGGCACAGCGATTTCGCCGAACGCATCGCGTTCCATGCGTACATCGTCGGTCATGATCGGCTCCGGTAGGAAGGATCGAATCGGTAACGGCGTTCACAGTTGCGAATCGATCGGCAGCCACAAGAATAGCCCCGTCAGCAAGTTGCGCAGGAAACCGGCCTGCGGATCGAGCGACCAGGTGCGGTGATACGACACGTGGTCCACCGTTTCGTTGGCGCTCCACACGAGGCCCGACACAGGCGCACCTTCTGCGCGCAGCCGCGCGTTTTCCTCCGGCGTGGCGAGCGTGACGTGATAGCTCGCATCGGGCGATGTGGCGCGCAGTATCTGCGACGCGACGGCTTCGGCCAGCGCGGGACTGTCGATAAAGAGCGCCAGCTCGGTGTTCAGGTGAGCCGAGCGCGGATCGAAATTCAGCGAACCGATCACGAGCATGCGCCGGTCGATCACATAGGCCTTCGCATGCAAGCTCGAGCGCGAGCCAGAACCGGAGCCGGAAAACAAGCGCGAATGCTCCTGTTGCAGCGGCTGGAACTCGTAGAGTTCGACCCCGTTTTGGAGCAACGGAATGCGATATGGAGCATAGCCTGCGTGAACGGCGACTGCGTCGGTCGACGCCATCGAGTTGGTGACGATGGTGATATGCACGCCTCGCCGCGTCAGCGCGCCGAGCATCTGCACGCCGGCAGTATGGGGCACGACGTAAGGTGAGAGGATCAGCACCTCATGCTGTGCGCCGCGCACGAGTTCGGCGAGCCGCTGCATCGGCGGGCTGCGGTAGGTGTCGTTCGGATCGGTGACTTTGCGCGGTGAATCGACGAGAAACTGCGCGTGCGCCCACACAAGACCGAGTTCTTCTTTCGATATCCGGACGGCCAACGGCTCGCTCGTGAGCGGCTTTGCGCCGACCGTTTCCGCTTGCGCGCGCCAGTGCGCGCGCAGCGCTTCGCGGGCGGTGCGCAGGTCGTCGGCAGCGTAATGCCGTTTGTCGAGCGCGCTGATCGGATAAGCGAGCGCGCTGTTCCAGAAAAGATCGAAGCTTCGGGAGACATCGCGCACGATCGGCCCCGCTGCAAACGCATCGAGATCGCGAAACTGCAAGGTGGGGCTCGCGCTGAAGTATTCATCGCCGAGATTGCGTCCGCCGACGATTGCCACGGCGCCGTCGGCGATCATCGCCTTGTTATGCATGCGGCGCGTGAAGCGGTCGAGGCGCGTGAGCAGGTCTTCAGTGCGCGCAAATACGCTGCCACGCGTGCCGCCGAACGGGTTGAAGACGCGCACTTCGATCAGCGGATGCGTCGCGAGCGCGGCCATCAAGCGCCGGTTGTCCTTGAAATTGAGGTCGTCGACGAGCATGCGCACGCGCACGCCCCGCTCGGCCGCGTAAAGCGCGGCGGCGAGCAAGAGGCGCCCCGTCGTGTCTTCGGCGGCGATGTAGTACTGCAGATCGAGGGTCTTCGTTGCCGCGCGCGCAAGTGCAATGCGCGCTTGCAGCGCGTCTGTGCCGTTTGTCAGCAGGCGAAAGCCGGATTGGCCCGCATGCGCGGCTACGAGGGGCGTAAGCGCTGTGCCGAGCGGTGTGGCTTGCGGGTCCGCCAACGCGTGCGTCGCAGGTCGATCGAGCGAGGTGGCCGGCGGCAGCGTCGAGCAAGCGCTCAGCCCTAGCAGCCCGAGTGTGACGGTGACGGTGACTGCGACCGCACCTGCACGTGCCAGCGTGCGACGCGTGACGCGCTGTATCGAGCGCAGCGGATGCCAGGTGCGCCGCGTGCCAGCCGCCCGTGCCTCAGATGCCACGTTGCGGACTCCGTTGTGCTGGAAGGGTTTTTTGCGTCACAGCGAAGTCGTTTGCTCTGCCACGAAAAACTCATTCTAGGGGAAGGTGGCCCGCAGCGGGGGCTGGGGCTTGTCCGGGGTGGCAAAAAGAAGCCTCGCGAAAAATGCGGGCGGTGTACGACGTGCGATCCGGCTTTCGATCCTCCGCTACGAATGTCGGCTTCGCCGAGTCATCCGTTCGAACCGCAGGGTCATCAAAAGCGCCACGCTCGCGAGCCCAGTTGCAAGCCCCCACCAAAGCCCGCGCGCGCCGAGACCGGCATGAAACGCCAACAGATAGCCGGTCGGAAAACCCACGCCCCAATAACCAAACGCCGCGGCCAGCATCGGAATGCGCGTGTCTTTCAGGCCACGCAGGCAGCCGGAGCCGACCGCCTGCATTCCGTCGACGATTTGAAATACCGCCGCTACGCCGAGCAACGATGCGGCGATACGGATGGTCTGCGCATTGGCTGGATCGTCCAGATGCAGATAGATCCCGACGATCGCGTGCGGCGCGACGACGAGTACGAGGCCGGACAGCGACATGAAGGCGACGCCGAGCCCGAGCGCGACGAAGCCGGCATGGCGCGCCGCCAGCGGTTGCCCGGCGCCCATCCAATAGCCCACGCGCACGTTGGCGGCTTGTCCGATCGCGAGCGGGACCATGAACGAGACCGATGCGACGTTCAATGCGATCTGGTGCGCGGCAAGCTGGGCTTCGCCGAGCAGGCCGATCATCAGGCCGGTGCCGAGAAAGAGCGTCGACTCGACGCCGTATGTGATTGCAACCGGCCAACCGATGCCAAACAGCTCGCTGATCAGCGGGACGTTCGGGCGGGCTGCCGCAACGAAATGCCGATAGCGCTTGCGGCCATGCAAGAGCGCGACCAGGGCGATGGCCGTGAGCCAGACCGTGATCGTGGTCGCGGTGGCAGATCCGAGGAGCCCGAGCCTGGGCAGGCCGTAGGCACCGTGAATCAGTCCGTAGTTGAGTACCGCGTTGACGCCGACGCTCGCAATCGAGATCCACAGCAGCCGCTTCGCCGCGCCGATGGCCGGCAAGAACGCACGCATCATGCCGATGCCGATCAGGCTGCCGAGCGCGGCCCAGCGCAGCACGCCGGTATAGGCGCCGACGTCGCGCGCGAGGGCACTGGGTTCACCGAATGCGAGCAGGATCGGCTGCGAGAATGACAGTACCGCGAACGCCGGCACGGCGAGCAGTGCGGAGAGCAGCAGCCCGGTCCAGTAAATGTGCGGCACACGGTGTTCGGCCTGTGCGCCGCGCGCGTTCGCGACCGTGACGCTGACCGAGCTCAGGATGCCTTGCAGCAGTGTGACGATGACGAAGAAGAGGCCCGCGCCGAGGCCGCCCGCTGCGAGCGCATCGGCGCCCAGCGAGCCGAGCAGGATCGTATCGGTTACGCCCATCGCCATTTGCGAAAGCTGCGAGATGGCGAGCGGCGCAGCGAGCCTCGCCGTTTCGGCGGCGTGGCGCGAGAAGGTAGGCGGCGCATTCGCCGCGTGCGAGAGACCGGGTTGTGGCATGGCTGAACGAAGCGGAGGCCTCGCGTAGGGTGTTTGGCGCCAGTGCGACAGGACGATGCCTGCGCGATGGCCCTTTTTATCGGAAAGCAAGAGGAGCAGCTTATTGCCTGGCGGCGCGCCTGTCGATGGACGGCTTTGTCCGCGACCGCGGTGCGATGCTCAGACGGCTTCGTGAACCGCGATGCGGGTGTCACCGAACATCACCACCTGGCCCGCGCGGACTTTGCAGGTCTTGCGCAGCTCGACATGCCCATCGACGGTAACGGCACCTCCGGCGACGAGCGCTTTGGCTGACCCGCCGCTGTCGGCGAGGCCGGTCAGCTTGAGCAGATTGTGCAATTCGACGTACTCGCCCGTCAGCGTGAAATTGAGATTGGCCATGGCCAGATGTGCGAGGCGGTTGAACGAAGGAGGGCACGCATCTTAAGCCATGCGGCCGGCCGCGGGAATAGGCCGAACGCTTTACTTGCGGGCAGACAGTGTATGGATATACAGTATGCATCGCCGCGCCACCCGCGTGAACTCTCGATTTTCAGTTCGGATTTGTCGTGCTTTCGTCCCCTGTTGCGCTTAAACGTCCATCGCCGGACGCCACCTATCTCGACAAACTCAACGACGCGCAGCGCGCGGCCGTGGAATACGGCGTGGGCGAAAACATCGGCCGCAGCGGGCCGCTGCTTGTGATTGCCGGTGCCGGCTCCGGCAAAACGAATACGCTCGCGCACCGGGTGGCCCATCTCGTGGTCAAGGGCGTCGATCCGCGGCGCATCATGTTGCTGACATTCTCGCGCCGAGCGGCGCAGGAAATGACCCGGCGCGCAACGCGCATTGCCGGCGCGGCGCTGGCGTCGCGCGCGGATTTCGCCCAGGCGCTCACGTGGTCGGGCACGTTTCACGGCATTGGCGCGCGCCTGCTGCGCGAGTATGCGGAGCGCATCGGCCTGACGCCTGCCTTTACGATCCACGATCGCGAGGATTGCGCCGACTTGATTAACGTCGTCCGGCATGACTTGGGCCTATCGGCAAAAGCGCGCCGGTTTCCGACCAAGGGGACGTGTCTTGCGGTCTATTCGCGCGTCGTCAACACCGGCGACGCACTGGCCGATGTGCTGGATGCGGCGTTCCCGTGGTGCCGCGAATGGGAGGCAGAATTGCGGCGTCTGTTTAGCGGCTACGTGGCTGCGAAGCAAACGCAAAACGTGCTCGATTACGACGATCTGCTGCTGTATTGGGCGCGCATGGCTGCGGAGCCGGCCATTGCCGCCGACCTCTCGGCGCGTTTCGATCACGTGCTAGTCGACGAGTATCAGGACACCAACCGCTTGCAGGCGTCGATCCTGCTCGCCATGAAGCCGGATGGGCAGGGGCTGACGGTTGTCGGGGACGACGCGCAGTCCATCTACTCGTTTCGCGGCGCGACGGTGCGCAATATTCTCGATTTTCCGGCGCACTTCACGCCGCAAGCGCACCGCGTGACGCTCGAGCGCAACTACCGCTCGACGGTGCCGATCCTGGCTGCCTCGAACGCGGTGATCGGGCTTGCATCGGAGCGCTTCACCAAAGACCTATGGAGCGATCGGGCGTCGCACCAGCGCCCGCATCTGGTGAATGTCGCTGACGAGTTGGAGCAGGCGCGTTACGTCGTCGAGCAGGTGTTGTCGGCGCGGGAGGCCGGGGTCAAGCTCAAAGCGCAGGCCGCGCTTTTTCGGGCGGCTCACCATAGCGCAGCGCTCGAAATCGAGCTGACGCGACGTAACGTGCCCTTCGTGAAATTCGGGGGGCTGAAGTTTCTCGATTCGAGCCACGTGAAGGACGTGCTGGCCGTGCTGCGCTGGGCGCAGAACCGGCGCGACCGCATGGCGGGATTCCGCGTCGCGCAATTGCTGCCGGGCGTGGGGCCCGCGACGGCCGCGCGGCTGCTCGACGAAGCCGCGCCGGCGCCCGATTTCGCGCATGCTCTGGCTGCCTTCGCGCCGCCGGCGCGGGCTGCGGCCGACTGGGCGTCATTCGTCGCGCTGATGGCCGATCTGGCTGGCGCCCGCACGCCTTGGCCCGCCGAATTCGAGCAGGTGCGGCGCTGGTACGAGCCGCATCTCGAGCGCGAGCACGACGATGCGGCGATGCGCCATGCCGATATCTTGCAAATGGAGAGCCTAGCTGCGACGTATGCGTCGCGAGAGCGCTTTTTGACTGAACTGACGCTCGATCCGCCCGATGCGACGAGCGGCGAAGCGGGCGCGCCGCTCGTCGACGAGGACTACCTGATCCTTTCGACGATCCATTCGGCGAAGGGCCAGGAATGGCGCAACGTGTTCGTATTGAACGGCGTGGACGGCTGCATTCCTTCCGATCTCGGGGCGGGCACGCAAAGCGAACTCGATGAAGAGCGTCGGCTCCTTTACGTCGCGATGACGCGTGCGAAGGACGATCTGCACATCGTTGTGCCGCAGCGTTTTTACGTGCATAACCAGGCGCAGCATGGCGATCGCCATGTGTTCGCATCGCGCACGCGTTTTATCCCCGCGCAATTGCTGCCGCATTTTCAGATTGAAGCTTGGCCCGCCGCTGTGCCGCCCGCTGCGCCGAGCGAGGCCGGCCGCGCTGCGGCGGCCAAGGCGCGCGTCGATATCGCCGCGCAACTCAAGAAAATGTGGGATTGACGAACGAAGCTATACGGCGGGCCGCATCGAGCCTCACCGTTGCCTGCGTTGCTCGGGGCGCGGCTGCGATGCCGTGGCGGGCACCATGAAGATGCTGCGCAGCCACGTGGCGAGGCGAGAGAAGATGTCGTAGGGTTCTTCGACGAAAATTTCGGGCTTGAGCAGCCGCAAGAACTCCATGATCTGCTGGGCTTCCTGCTTTTGAAACGAGCCATGGGCGAGCCCGAGCTTGAGCAAGCCGCGCAGCTCGCCGAGCTTCTCGCGCGCGGTGCTGCCGACGCTCGTTTCGCAGGCGATCTTCGCTTCGTAGACGCGCTGGCGCAGCGATTCGGCAAGACGCCAGGCCGGCGTTTGCATCTTTTCCTCTAGCGCTTGAATGTCTCGCGCTGACGACTTGAATTGTGCCGCCAGCGGGTCGAGAAGGGCGGCGTCGCCACCGGCTTCCTTGACGATGGCAGCAGCCCAGTCGCGGCACGCCTTCGCGAGTTCGTCGGAGGTCCACTGCGACCGGTACGCGAACGCGAACCCGTGCTCCTCGGCCTGTTGCACGAGGATCGCCACGACATCGGGAAACTCCTTGTCCAGCGTGCGCTTGGCCCACGCGTACTGGCCGCCTTGCAGCATGCGCTGTACCGCGTGCTCGGTGAGCGGCACCATGTTGTCGAGCAGCTTGGCGCGCAGGAAGTCTTCGAACGAGGGCGTCGCGAACTGCGGATCGAGCTTGAGCGATACGCGCACGAAGGCTTCGAAGTCCTTGTGCAGCGAGGCGACGGTCTCATCTCGAAGAGAAAGGGTGATCTGGCCCATGGCGTGTCCTGATGGCTCGTGCATGCGCTCGCCGCGCCGCGTAAGGCGACGCGCGGAGCAGCGGCAGCACCCGCCGGCGACCAATCAGGCAGCCAGGTGGCGCTTCGCGATGCATGAAAAGGCATCGCGTCGATGTCTCGGATGGGGGCGGCGACGGCGGTGGCGATCTTATATCGCGTCGCTAACCTCGCTGGCCAGCCCATGCATTTCGTCTGTTTATCGGCTGCGCGGGGCGGAACTTGAGGACGATTTTTGCACCGCGTCAGTGCGCGACGAGCCACTGCCAGGTGAAGAAGACGGCCATCCCGGCCGCGATGGTCAACAGCGGCCGGCGTGTGAGAGCGGAAACGGCACACGCGGCGAGCGCGCCGATGAGCTGCGGGTTGCGCCAAGTCAGCTCAGGCCCGCCGCCGTGAGGGGCCACGGCCATCGGAACGATGATTGCCGTGAGCACGGTGACGGGTACGAAGCCGAGCGCCATACGCACGAGCGGCGGGAAGACGACGCGCTCGCCCAGCACAAAGACTGCCGCGCGAATGAGGCAGGTAATCAGCGCCATGCCCACGATCAGAACGACGTAGTTCATTGCGTGGCCCTCGCTTGCTCCCGGCGGGCTGCCCAGGGCTTGGAAAGGACAAGGCCGACGGCCACGCCGCCCGCCACGGCTGCCAGCAAGCCGAGCTTGTAGGGCCACGCGGCGCAGAGCATCGCGAGCAGGCCTGCCGTCGCGGCTGCGGCGACGTAGCGCAGTGCGACGAGTTGCGGCACAACGATCGCGATGAACGTCGCCACCATGGCGAAGTCGAGCCCCAGCGACTGCAAACTCGGAAAAGCCGCGCCGAAAACGAGGCCGGCAAGCGTCCAGATCTGCCAGTTGACGTACATCGCCACACCCGAACCGAGAAAATAGTGGGGGCCGATGGCGCCGGGTGGTGCGTGGCGGTAGTGCGAATAGGCCACGGCGAACACCTCGTCGGTCAAGAGTGCGGCCAGCGTCCATCGCCAGCGGGCGGGCAGGTGCGCGACGTACGGCGCGAGCGTGGCGCTGTAGAGCAGATGACGAACGTTGACGACGCAAGTCGTGGCCCATACGACGACGAACCCGGCGTGCCCTGCGATGAGCCCGAGCGCAATGAACTGGGCCGAGCCGGCGAACACCGCGAGCGACATCAACTGGCCCTGCCAGAGATGGAGCGGGCCCGACGTGACGAGCGTGCCGAAGATGACACCGAACGGCGCGCCGCCCACCATCATCGGGATCGTGTCGCGTGCGCCGTCGGCAAATTCGTTGAGCGAAGTGCGCGAATTCAAGGCAGGTTCCTCCTATGGCAGACGAGGATACCGGCGCGTGTGCGCAACGGGCTTGTACGTTCTTGCGCGTGGAGAGGACGAACAAGGACGAATGTGGAAAGCGGATGCTGCCGAGCGAAGCGCGCGAGGCGTGCGAACCGGTTAGCTGGTCTGCCAGCGGCCAGGCGGCACGCCGAACATGCGGCGAAAGTGCCGCGTGAAATGGCTTTGATCGGTAAAGCCGCTCGCGGCTGCGACGTCGGTAACGGGTACGCCCGCCCGCAGCGGGCCCAGCGCACGCTGCAAGCGCAGCTGGTTACGCCAGGCGTGCGGGGGCAGGCCGGTCGTGCGCGCGAACAGCCGTGCGGCGTGGAAGGCCGAGAGGCCAACGACGCTAGCGAGCTCGGTCAGCGTGACAGGTTCGGCGAGGTCTGCACCCAAGCGCGCTTTCATAGCCGCCACACGCGGCGGATCGGCCGCGCGCTGGACGCCGGCCGGCTGCACCCGTGCGTGACGCGCGATCAGCAGTGAAAGCGCTTCGACGAGCGCTGTTTCTGCCATCAGCGCGTCGGCGCCCGGCGCATCGGCGCCCGGCACGTCGGCGCCTGTTTCGAGCAGTCGATGCGCGCGGCCGATACGTTCGGAGAGATCGGGGTCGGAAATGGGTTCCACGGGGAACCATGGCATCGCCTGCGGCTTGCCGGCCATATCGGCGGCCAGCCGATGGACGTAGTCGACGGGGACGTAGAGCACGCGGTAGCGCCAGCCTGCTTCGATCGCGCGTGAGCCCGTATGGACTTCGCCGGGATTGATGATCGGTACCGAGCCTGGCTCGGCAACATGGCGCCCGCCCCGGTACGTGTAGGCTTCCGCACCCGCTTCGATCATGGGGACGGTATAGGCCTCGTGCCAGTGCGGCGCGAACGCGTGCTCGCGATACTCGGCCGTCAGCATATCGGCGTCCGGTAGGAGCGGCGTGCGCCAGTAGCGGGCGCAATCGCGAAAGCGTGGCGCGTTCATGATCGTGTGGATGGGGGCGAAAACCTGGCAGGAACGACGAGACCGACCTAAACGGTACCATAGGCAGGGCCCGGTCATCTGGTCGATACGCCGATCGAAAAAAGCGGCCGATAAAACAGAAGGCCCGTCAATGCTGACGGGCCTTTCACGTGTTTGGCTCCCCGACCTGGGCTCGAACCAGGGACCTACGGATTAACAGTCCGGCGCTCTACCGACTGAGCTATCGGGGACTTGCAGTGGTATTGCAGCAGTTGTTGCAGCGATGGGAAGGTGGCGCCGCTGCAAAAAATTGCATCTCGTTATGCAAAAGAGCCCGTTTGGGTAACGGGCTCTTGCACATATTCTTTGGCTCCCCGACCTGGGCTCGAACCAGGGACCTACGGATTAACAGTCCGGCGCTCTACCGACTGAGCTATCGGGGAACAACAAACAGCAGAGAAGCGAGATTCTATGAAGTGGCGCGCGGCGTGTCAAGACCCTTGCCCGGATTCGGCCGCGAGCGGGCAACATGATTTGACGCTCGCGCTGCTTTTGCGCGGCTTGTGCGCTTTAGCGTTCGAGTTGGTTCAGCTTGTCTTTGACGTCTTTCCACTGATCTGCTTCGGGCAGCGGCACTTTCGTCTTCGTGATGCTGGGCCAGTCTTTGACGAGTTCGGCATTAAGCGCGACGAACTGCTGCTGATCGCCGGGGACGTCTTCCTCCGCATAGATTGCGTTCACCGGGCACTCGGCTACGCACACGGCGCAGTCGATACACTCGTCGGGATCAATCGCGAGGAAGTTGGGACCTTCGCGAAAGCAGTCGACCGGACACACGTCCACGCAGTCGGTGTACTTGCACTTGATGCAGCTTTCGGTCACAACGTGAGTCATTCAAACTCCTGCATACGGAATATCGGGGGAAGCGGATACCGGACCAGCAAACGGGGTATTGTAGCGTAACGCGCACGCCGGAGCGGCCATAGGCCTCGTGCCGGCTTTAGATTGATTCGTGATTAGTTTATGGCGGCCGCCGTCGGCGCGACGCCCGTCACCGGTTAAGACTCATGATCATTACATCGCTGATCGATACCGATCTTTACAAGTTCACGATGATGCAGGTGGTGCTGCATCAATTCCCCGCGGCGAACGTGGAGTATCGGTTTCGCTGTCGCACGCCGAATATCGATCTCACGCCTTATATCGATGAGATTCGCAATGAAGTGCGCGATCTCTGTCAGCTTCGATTCACCGAAGATGAACTCGATTATCTGCGCAGCATGCGCTTCATCAAGAGCGATTTTGTCGATTTTCTGGCGCTCTTTCATCTGAATGAAAAATACATCTCGATCACGCCCTCGCCAAAACGCAATGGCGAGATCGACATCGAAATCGTC
This sequence comes from Trinickia sp. LjRoot230, assembly GCF_964253315.1. Classification (NCBI taxonomy): domain Bacteria; kingdom Pseudomonadati; phylum Pseudomonadota; class Betaproteobacteria; order Burkholderiales; family Burkholderiaceae; genus Trinickia; species Trinickia sp. LjRoot230. Next base: position 3,069,838 of record NZ_CAXUQX020000001.1, on the reverse strand, counting down.
GGCCCGTGGCTGCACACGATTCTGTTCGAAATTCCTGTGCTGGCGATCGTCAACGAAGTCTATTTCCGGAACACCCAACGCCAGCCGGACTACGACATCGGGCGCGAACGGCTGCGCGAGAAGATCACGCTGCTGGGCGCGCGGCCCGAGTTCGCCGATTGCAAGATCGCCGATTACGGCACGCGGCGGCGCTTCTCGAAGCGCTGGCACGAAGAGGTGATCCTCACGTTGATGAGCGGCATCGGCGAGCAACTGGCCGGCACGAGCAACGTCTATTACGCGAAAAAGCACGACCTCACACCGCTGGGCACGATGGCGCACGAGTACTTGCAGGCCTGTCAGTCGCTCGGGCCCCGGCTGCGCGATTCGCAAACCTACGGCTTCGAAATGTGGGCGAAAGAGTATCGCGGCGACCTCGGCATCGCCTTGTCCGATGTCTACGGCATGCAGGCGTTCTTGAATGACTTCGACATGTATTTCTGCAAGCTCTTCGATGGCGCGCGCCATGATTCCGGCGACCCGTTCGAATGGGGCGAGCAGCTGTTGCGTCATTACGAGGAGAACCGCTGCGACCCGCGCACGAAAGTTCTCGTATTTTCGGACGCGCTCGATATCCCGAAAGTGCTGCAGCTATACGAGCGCTTTCGCGGGCGCTGCCGGCTCGCATTCGGCGTCGGTACGAATCTGACCAACGATCTCGGCTACAGTCCGCTGCAGATCGTCATCAAGATGGTGCGCTGCAACGGGCAACCGGTGGCCAAGCTCTCCGATTCACCCGGCAAGAACATGTGCGACGACAAGGCCTATCTCGCCTACTTGCGACAAGTGTTCGGCATCACAACGCCCGCCGAAGACCGCGACGAATAGCGTGGCGTCTTATCCATTCGGCCAAGTGTGTCTTGAAAAAGAGCGCCGGTATAATCGGCGATCCGACATTGCCCGCAAAGAAGGAATAGCTCATGGACACATCGGCGGCACGCCGCAACATCCTCGCGCGCATACGCGCGGCGAGCGGCCGCGCGGCACAGCCGGAGCCGGCCGAACGCGGGGCCGTGGCCGATTACCTCGCGCATCATCCCGCGGGGCCGCGTCCTGCGTTGCCGGCCGATCCGGTTGCGCGCGTCGTACGCTTCGTCGAGCAGGCGCGGCTGATGGGCACGACGGTTGACGAAGTCGATTCGCTCGCCGATGCCCCAGCCGCGGCTGTCCGTTACCTGGCGGACGCGGGGCTGGCGGCTCGCGCGGTTATCTGGCGCACGCTCGAATCGCTTGCGTGGGCTGATGCGGGTCTGGTGGTCGAATCGCGCGCGCCGCAGGGTACCGATCTGGTCGGAATCACCGGCTGCTTTTGCGCCACGGCCGAAACCGGTTCGCTCGTATTGCTTTCGGGCCCGGGCACCGATGTCGGCGCGGCACTGCTGCCCGAGACGCACATTGCCATCGTGCCGGCCTCGCGCGTGGTGGCGGCTTATGAAGAGGCCTTCGCGCTGATGCGCACCGAACGCGGCGAGTTGCCGCGCGCGGTCAACTTTGTGTCGGGGCCCTCGCGCACCGGCGATATCGAGCAGACCATCGTGCTCGGCGCACACGGCCCTTATCGCGTCCATGCCATCGTCGTGCGCGGCGCTTAATGGGTGCCATGCGGGTGCCGCGCCGGTAATCCATCGATGCGCTTGATCATCGCGCGCCGCATGCGGCGCGCTTCTCGAACCTTTTGAGGAAGTACATGAAAAAACGACATGCCGCGTTCGCGGGCATGCCGGTTTCGGCCGCGTTTGCGCTCGTGCTGGCGGCTGCGCTGTGGTCCCCGGCAGCATCGGCTGCCACGCTCGAAGGGGCGTCGCTCTCGGTGCTGTGGGCGCTGCCATTCGCCGGGATTTTGCTGTCGATTGCCGTTTTACCGCTCGTCATGCCACATTTGTGGCATCGTCATTTCGGGAAGATTGCCGCCGCCTGGGCAGTCGTCTTCCTTGCGCCGTTCGCGTACGCGTTTGGCTTCGATACTGCGCTTGGCACACTCGCGCATGCGCTCGTCGAGGAGTACATCCCTTTCATCGTGCTGCTGACGGCGCTTTACACGATCGCCGGCGGAATCTGCGTGCGCGGTAACCTGCATGGCTCGCCCAAGGTCAACACCGCGATACTCGCGCTCGGCACGGTGCTCGCGAGCGTCATGGGCACGACGGGCGCGGCCATGCTGTTGATCCGGCCGCTGTTACGCGCGAACGATAATCGCAAGCACGTCGTGCACGTCGTGGTGTTCTTCATTTTTCTCGTGGCCAATGCCGGCGGCTCGCTCACGCCCCTCGGGGATCCACCGCTTTTTCTCGGCTTTCTGAACGGCGTCAGTTTTTTCTGGACGACGGTGCATCTGTTGCTGCCGATGCTTTTTGTCTGTTCGCTGCTGCTCGCGCTCTTTTACGCGCTCGATTGGTACTTCTATCATCACCGTGAGGAAGAGCGCGCAGCAGCGTTGGACCCAACGCCCGATACGCGACGCTTCAGCATCGAAGGCAAAGCGAACGTGGTGTTGCTTGCGCTGGTTGTCGCACTCGTCTTGATGAGCGGGCTGTGGAAGCCGGGTCTGTCGTTGACCGTGTTCGGCACCGCGCTCGAACTACAAAACGCGGTACGCGATGTCCTGCTCGTCGCGCTCGCGCTGATCTCGCTTGTCATCACACCGCGCTCGGCGCGTGTCGGCAATGCATTTAATTGGGCACCGATCGAAGAAGTCGCGAAGCTTTTTGCCGGCATCTTCATCACGATTGCGCCAGTCATCATGATGTTGCGAGCGGGCGCGCACGGGCCGTTCGCATCCGTGGTCGATCTGGTCACGAACGAGCGCGGCGCACCGGTAGACGCGATGTATTTCTGGGCGACGGGGCTGTTGTCGTCGTTTCTCGACAATGCGCCGACCTACCTCGTGTTCTTCAATCTCGTCGGCGGCGATGCGCCCACGCTGATGACATCGGGCGCCACGACGCTCGCGGCGATCTCGGCCGGCGCTGTCTTCATGGGCGCGAACAGCTATATTGGCAACGCGCCCAATTTCATGGTGAAGTCGATGGCCGAGTCGCGCGGCGTGCGCATGCCGAGCTTCTTCGCCTATCTCGGATGGTCTGGCGCGATTCTCGTGCCGGTCTTCCTGTTGACGACATGGCTGTTTTTTTCGGGGCAGTGAGCGGCTCGCCGAACAAGCCGTAACGTCACTGCCCGCACTACGGAGACCCCGATGCAAAAGATTCTCGTCGCGCGCCCGATTTTCCCCGATGTCGTCGACAGGCTCCGCGCGCACTTCGAGGTGGACTGGAACAATGGTCCTCCGCTCGGTCCCGATGAGCTCGCACGACGTCTCGCGGATAAGGACGGCGCACTCACGGCGGGTGACCCGATCGGCGCCGCCGTGTTGGCAGCCGCGCCGCGGCTGCGCGTCGTTGCGAACATGGCGGTCGGCTATAACAACTTCGATATTCCCGCTTTCAACGCGGCCAATGTGCTCGCGACGAATACGCCCGACGTGCTGAACGAATCGACGGCCGACTTCGGTTGGGCGTTGATGATGGCGGCGGCGCGCCGTATCTCCGAAAGCGAACGGTGGTTGCGCGCGGGCGAATGGAAAGGGTGGCGCCACGACGGCTTTCTCGGCGTCGACATTTACGGCTCGACGCTTGGCATCATCGGCATGGGACGCATCGGCCAAGCGCTCGCGCGGCGTGCGCGCGGCTTCGGCATGCGTGTCGTCTACCATAACCGCTCGCGTGTGGCGCATCAGATCGAAGCCGAACTCGGCGCCGAGTATCTGTCGAAGCAGATGCTGCTGCAGCAAGCCGATCATGTCGTGCTCGTGCTGCCTTATTCCCGCGAAAATCACCACACGATCGGCGCAGCCGAGCTCGCACTGATGAAGCCAACGGCCACGCTGACCAATATCGCGCGCGGCGGTATTGTCGACGATGCCGCGCTTGCCGAAGCGTTGCGCGACAAGCGCATCGCGGCGGCCGGGCTCGATGTCTTCGAAGGCGAGCCGGGCGTGCATCCTGGCCTGCTCGCGGTGCCCAATGTCGTGCTCACGCCGCACATCGCCAGCGCCAGTGAAACAACGCGTCGCGCGATGGCCAACTTGGCGGCTGATAACCTGATGGCCGCGCTGAGCGAAGGTCCGCTTGCCGGCAGGGTCCCGAATCCGATCAACCCGCAGGTATTGGAGAGAACACGCTGATGATCACGGTTTTCACGCTGGCGCTTGCGGTCGCTGTCGTCGTTCTGGCGTTCGCGCTGGCGCTCGCGTTAAGAGGCCTCGCGCGCGAGGGCGATCGCGCTGCCGTGGAGGCGCTTGGCGAGCGTATCGAAACGTCCGGCGAGACGCAAACGCGTGCGTACGAGCGCCTCGAGCGCGAATTGCGGGGCGAAATCGCCGAGACATCGCGCTTGTCGCGTGCCGAACTCGGCGGCAGTTTTGCGCAGTTCCAGCAAACACTTGCGGCGCATCAGGCGAGCGCCGCCACCGTGCAAAACCAGCAGATGGAGGGCTTCGCCGCGCGGCTTTCGCAACTGACCGAAACGAATGCGAAACAGCTCGATGCGATGCGCGAGAGCCTGCACAGCCAGGCGCTGACGTCGCGTGAAGAGCAGAGCACAACGCTCAAGCGCTTCGGCGACACGCTCGCCCAGCAACTCGCGCAATTGATCGAAGCGAACGACCGGCGCTTCGCTGAGGTGCGTGCCACGCTCGAACAGCGTTTGAAGGATATCGAGGCGAACAACTCGACGAAGCTGGAAGAGATGCGTCGCACGGTCGACGAGAAGCTTCACGCGACGCTCGAGCAGCGTCTTGGCGAATCATTCAAGCTTGTCTCGGATCGGCTCGAGCAGGTGCATCGCGGGCTTGGCGAAATGCAAACGCTCGCAGCGGGGGTGGGCGATCTCAAGAGGGTGCTGACAAACGTCAAAACGCGCGGGACGTGGGGCGAGGTGCAGCTCCAGTCACTGCTCGAACAGGTGCTGACACCCGACCAGTACGCGAAAAACGTTGCGACGGTGCCGAGGAGCGGCGAGCGCGTGGAATTCGCGATCAAGCTGCCGGGGCGCATCGAGCGCGGCAATGGAGACGGTGTGGCCACCCCAGTCTGGTTGCCGATCGACGCCAAGTTTCCGCGCGAGGATTACGAACGGCTCATCGATGCGCAGGATCGCGGCGACGTCGTGGCGGTCGAAGAGGCGTCGCGCGCACTGGAAACGCGGGTACGCAATGAAGCGCGCACGATTGCCGAGAAGTATGTGGCGCCGCCCCATACGACAGACTTCGCGCTGCTGTTTTTGCCGACCGAGGGGCTCTATGCCGAGGTGCTGCGCCGGCCCGGGCTGACGGACCAATTGCAGCGCGATTACCGCGTGACGATCGCGGGGCCGACTACGCTCACCGCGCTGCTGAACAGCTTGCAGATGGGGTTCCGTACGCTCGCGATCGAGAAGCGGTCAAGCGAGGTGTGGCAGGTGCTGGGCGCCGTGAAGACCGAATTCGGCAAATTCGGCGCTGTGCTCGCAAAAACCAAGTCCCAACTCGAAACGGTGACACGCTCGATTGCCGCCGCCGAGCAGCGCACGCGCGTGATGAACACGAAGCTGCGCGAAGTGGAGGCATTGCCAGGCGAGCAGACGGAAGGGCTGCTTGGCGAGGCCGATTTAGGCCCGCAGGACACCGAGCCCGTAGGCGAGTAGGCGAACGAGCAGCCGTGGCTTGATCGTTGCCTCGTTGCTTTGGCGTTATTCGGCCTTTGCAAGACGCATCAGCGCGTCGTTGGTAATGCGCACGATGCGCCATTCGGGTAGCACGCTCGCGCCCATTTTGGCGTAGAAGTCGATCGCCCGCTGATTCCAGTCGAGTACCGACCATTCGAAGCGTCCGCATTGCCGCTCGACAGCAATGGCCGCAACGCGTTGCAAAAGCGCCGTGCCTAGTCCGCTGCCACGCAGGCCGGGCTGCACGTAGATGTCTTCGAGATAGAGCCCGCGACGGCTCAAAAACGTCGAGAAGTTGTGGAAGAAGAGGGCGTAGCCCACGACGCGTGCATCTTGTTCGGCAACGAGCGCCTCCGCCGCGGGCCGCACGCCGAACAGTGCCTCATGCAGGCTTTCGTCGCTGGCAACGAACAGATGCGTGAGCTTTTCGAATTCCGCGAGTTCACGCATCAGCGCGAGCATCGCTGGTACGTCGTCTGGCGATGCGGCGCGAATAGTGCCGTCCATCAGGCTTCCTCCGGTGCATCCGCGAGGACGATTTCAATGCCGCCAAAGCGAGAGGCCACCCAGTTATAGGCGTGACAGGCAATCCACAGCAGCACGAAGCCGAGAATGGCATTGAGCAGCAGTGCGCTCAAGATGGTGCTCAGTTCCACCGAGCCGTACTTGATGAACGCGACGAGCATGCCGAGAAGCACAATCGGAACGCTGAACGTCAAATAGACGAGGATGAGCGCCTTGGCGGTCTGACCGGGCGCGATCGATAAGATTTGTTTTTTCATATGCAAGAAGTCCCGTAAGAGACGATGTACTCGATTCGTTGATCAGATCAGACCTTCGAAGGGCATGATCTCGACGGGCGCGCCCGCTGCGACGTCGCCTTGTTCGTGTGCCAGCACAATCAGACAGTTGGCCTCGCTCATCGAGCTAAGCACCCCCGAGCCCTGCGAGCGCGTCGGGCTGACACGCCATGTGCCGTCGGACTCGCGCACAGCGATGCCGCGCTGATATTCGGTGCGGCCCGCTCGTTTTTTGATCGGACTCGTTGCGGTAGCGGTGAATTGCCACGGTGCGCCGCGCTGCGCGCCCGACATAGCCAGCAGCGCCTCGCGCACGATCTGATAGAACGTCACCATGACCGCAACGGGGTTGCCGGGAAGACCGAAAAAGAGCGCTGGGCAATCGCCGTTGTTGCGGGCGCCAGGCCAGAGGCGGCCGAATGCGAGCGGCCTGCCGGGGCGCATCGCGAGTTGCCAGATCGCCACGTCGCCGAGCTTCTCGAACATGCGGCGAGTGAAGTCGGCGTCGCCCACCGAGACGCCACCCGAACTCAGCACGACATCGGCACTGTGTGCGGCCGTGCGAAAGGCGGCTTCGAGCGCGTCCGGGTCGTCGCGCACGATGCCGAGATCACACGCTTGCACGTTGAGCCGCGAGAGCATGGCTGCGATCGTGTAGCGATTGCTGTCATAGATGCAGCCTGCGTCGAGCGGTTCCCCGACCGAGCGCAATTCGTCGCCCGTCGAGAAAAACGCCACCCGCAGACGTCGGCGCACGGCCACCTCGGCGACACCTAGCGAGGCGACGAGCCCGATATCGGCCGGGCGAACGACGCGCCCGGCGGCGAGCGCCGGGCGGCCGCGCGCAAGATCTTCGCCCGCGCGCCGACGATTCGCCCCACGCGCAAGCCGCCCCGCGTCGAACGCAATGCGCGCTTCGACGCACGTGACAAGCTCCTGCGGGACGACGGTATCGCAATCCGCCGGCATCGGCGCGCCCGTCATCACGCGCACGCACTCCTGCTGGCGGATTTGGCCGGAAAACGGATGGCCTGCGCGCGCCTCGCCGGCAACGAGGAGCGTCAACCGCGTCGCGGAGCCGGCCGGTTCGGCCGGCAAGACGGGTGCATCGGCGGCGAGCATCGCACCGTCGAACGCGTAGCCGTCCATGGCGGAATTGTCGTGCGCCGGCACATCGATGGGCGAGATCACGTCTTCTGCCAGCACGCGGTCAAGCGACGCGTGTAATGCCACTCGCTCGACCCCCGCGACGGGCAGCGCCCAGCGGCGCACGATCGCAAGCGCCGCGGCAACCGGCAAGGCTTGCGAGTCTTGCGCCGAGACGCTATGGGAGATGTCGTCGGAGTCGGAGAGGGTCATCGATGATTGGACGTCGCGGTTCGTCTACTGGGGGCCGCGAGCGCTTTTTGCCTCGGCCCGCCGCATCAGAGGCGCGCTCGCTTGCGGCTCGTGTTTACGACACGCCCGGTGACCACGAGCGCTCGAGATCGGCGAGCTCTCGCAAGGAGTTGGCATTGTAAAACGCACGCTCGTCGACAAAGGCGACTTCGACGCTGATGTGGCGCGCGTACCACGCCCGTACCTTGCGCCCGCCGTCGGCCAGAAAAGCGGCGAGGTCATCGGCGAGTGAAGCGCGCAGCAAGGCGAACACAGGGTGCAGCGTGGGGAGTCCGTTCGCGTCGACGGTGGCGACCGTCGCGATATCGGCGCGTGCTTGTGCGAGTGCGGCAGCGAGCCGGCTGGCCAGATCCGACGGAAGGTTCGGTGCGTCGCATGGGGCGCACAGCACGAATTCGGTGTCGGCCGCGCGCAACCCGGCGAGAATGCCCGCGAGCGGACCCGCGAAATCGCTCGACGCATCGCTCACGACGCTGGCATGCATTGGCGCGCCGAGTGCGACATACGTCTCGAGGTTGCGATTTGCGCTGATGAGCAAAGCGTCGACTTGGCGGCCGAGCTGTCTTGCGACGTGGAGTGCGAGCGGTTCGCCACCCAGCAACTGGAGGCCTTTATCGAGCCCACCCATGCGTGAGCCGCGTCCGCCGGCGAGAATCAGGCCTGTCGTGCGCGAAGGCGTATCGAATGGCATGGCTTCGCTGCGACCTTATCCGCCGATGTAGGACATTTCGACGCGTGGGGCGCCGTCATCCTGACCGATGGGCGCGCCGCTGCCGCGCAACTGCGAGTAGCGATCTGCGCGCTTTTGCCAGATCCCGGCGATGGCCGCCGCGATGTCGGCATCGGAGGAGCCGTTGCGTACAAGCGCACGTAGATCATGCCCCGACGACGCGAAAAGGCACAGATAAAGTTTGCCTTCGGTGGAAAGCCGGGCACGCGTGCAGGTTCCGCAAAATGCGCGCGTGACGCTCGAGATCACGCCGATTTCGCCGCTGCCGTCCGCATAGCCCCAGCGTTGCGCGGTTTCGGCCGTGCTATGCGGCTCGAGCGGCTCGAGCGGGAAGGCCTCGGCAATGCGCGCGACGACCTCGGCCGACGGCAACACTTCGGTCATGTTCCAGCCGTTCGATGTGCCGACGTCCATGTATTCGATGAAGCGCAGTACGATGCTGGAACCTTTGAAGTGACGCGCCATCGGCACGATCTCACGGTCGTTGGTACCGCGCTTGACCACCATATTGACCTTGAGCGGCGCAAGACCTGCCGCCTGCGCGGCCGCGATGCCGTCGAGCACGCTTGCTGGCGCGAAGTCAGCATCGTTCATTCGCCTGAACAGGGCGTCGTCGAGTGCGTCCAGGCTGACCGTGACGCGGTTTAGCCCGGCGTCCTTCAGCGCGCGCGCCTTGCGCTCGAGCAGCGAGCCGTTGGTGGTCAATGTGACATCGAGCGGTAGGCCATCGGCCGTCGTCATGCGCGCCAGACGCTCGATGAGCCGTTCGATATTCTTGCGCAACAGCGGTTCGCCGCCCGTCAGCCGGATTTTGCTGACGCCATGCGCGACGAAAATCCGGGCGAGTCTTTCGATTTCCTCGAACGACAGCAGCGCGCTGTGGGGCAGGAACGGATAGTCTTTGTTAAAGACCGCGCGCGGCATGCAATAGACACAGCGGAAATTACAGCGGTCTGTGATCGATATGCGCAGATCTCGCATTGGCCGCGCATATGCGTCGGTCAAGATCCCGCGGGGCGTGAACGCAGCGCCAGCGATATCGGGCACGGCGCTGATATCGGCGACGGGAATGATGCGGCGGGACATGATCGAATCAAGAAACGGTCAGAAGGCCATTCTAGCCGAATACGCAACATTCGATCGGCTTTGTGTTCCGGGCTTGCGGGTTTCGATCATATTACCGTGCCGGCAATAAAAAGCCCGCCTCCGAGGGGAGGCGGGCTTTGAGAGAGAGAAGCGTGCTACTGCGGCTGGGTCAGTCGGCTTTGCGCGTCTCCACTTGCTGCATCGGCGCGGCATCCGCGGGCGGCAGCGGTTTGCGCTCGCGCACCACACGCTGTTGCGGCGCGGCCTGCGCGGCCGCTTCTTGCGCGGTGCGCAGCTTTTCGGCGTCGGTATTGACCCAGACCAGCCCGGCCGATTCGAGCATCGGCTGCAAGTCGGCGGTCGAAAGGCCGTTTGCGCGCTTGGCGGGGGCGGCGGACGGCGCCGTCGTTTCCGCGCCGACAGGCGTCGCAGGCACATGTGCTTGCTCGACGTGGGCCGACTCGGCTACCGGTGCGGCTTGCACAGCTTGCGCGGGTTGTACCGGTTGCTCTGGCGGCTCGGTCGGGGACGCTTGTTGAACGACCGGCTCGGTGGCGACGGGTTCGGCGGCCGGCGCGAATTCGCTCACAGTCAACTCGGCAGGTGCAGCTGCAGGTGCAGCTGCAGGTGCAGCTGCCGGCGCGGCGGCCGGGTGCTCGAGCGCCGTCTGCATTGCGGCCGGCAGCGGCTCCGCGTGGGGGGCGAGCTCAGGCGCGGGCCGCGATGCAGCGGGCTCGACGGGCGGCGCGCCTGCTGTCAGCGCGGCCACGGTGGGCGCCGGTTCCCGCGCTTGGGCGGCCGCTGGCATCTCGGCTTCGGGCAAAGGCGCTGTTACAGGCGCCTGAGTCGCGACCGGTGTAACGGTTGCGACCGGCGCTGCCTCGGCTGCTTCGCTCGGCGCGACGGAGCGCTCGGCTTGCGTTGCGGCTTGCACCGGCTGACCTGGCTGCACTGGCGCCGCTTGCGGGGCCACTTCGGCAACCGCGCCTTCCGCTTCGGCTACGTCCGCAGCATGCGTGACATTGACGCCGTCTTCTTCACGCTCGCGACGACCGCCGCGGCGGCCACGCCGGCGACGACGACGCTCTTCTCCATCCCGTGCCGTGGTTTCCTGATCGGGGCCCGTCGTCGCGCCCGGCGCTGCCATAGCGGCGGCTGCGGCCGTCTCGGTATCGAGAATGGCGGCTTCTGGACGGTTCACCGTTTCTGGTGCGATGTCGGTCAGCGGCTTGCGACGTTCGCCGCGTTCAGGGCGCTCGCCTCGTTCGCGACGCTCGCCGCGGGCCGTCGCACCGCCCGTTTCGGCGACGCGCTCGCCGCGCTCCTGCATGCGCTCGCGTCCCTCGCGCGGCTCGCGTGCTTCACGTGGTTCACGCGGCTCCCGTCCCTCGCGCGTTTCGCGACCGCCGCGTGCTTCGCGAGGCTCGCGCGATGGCTGCTCGTCGCGCCGCTGCGAGGGCTGCTGGCCCTGGCGTGCGCCGGCGCCTTCGCCACGCGCGGCGCCTTCGCGGCTGGCCGCGCCGCCGCGCCGATTGCGGTTGCGCGACTGTTCACCGCCGCGCTCGCGTGCCGGCTTCGCCGGTTGCACCGGTTCGGGCGCGACGACCGGGGTGGCCGGTTGGCCACCAAAAAGACCCTTGAGCCAGCCGATGAACCCACCCCCTGTGCGGGCCGGAGCAGCGACTGTCGCAGCCGCTTGCGGGGCGGACGGTGCGCTCGGTGCTGGTTTCTCGGGCGTGATGCCTTTGACGGCGGCTTCCTGCTTCGGCTTCGTCTCTTCCGGGCGCTTGCTGTAGCCCGTTTCCGACTCGAGTTCGTGGGCCGCTTCTTCCGCCATCTTCCATGACGCGCGCGGATCATCGAGGCGCGCGTCGTCGTGACGCAGGCGCTCGAGCTTGTAATGCGGCGTGTCGAGGTGCTTGTTCGGGATCAGGACGACATTGACCTTGAAGCGCGATTCGATCTTGTTGATTTCCTGACGCTTTTCGTTGAGCAGGAAGGCCGTGACTTCGACCGGCACCTGGCAATGAATTGCCGCGGTGTTTTCCTTCATCGCCTCTTCCTGAATGATCCGCAGCACTTGCAAGGCGGACGATTCAGTATCGCGGATGTGGCCCGTGCCGTTGCAGCGCGGACACGTGACGTGGCTGCCTTCGGAGAGCGCCGGGCGCAGCCGCTGGCGCGACAGTTCCATCAGGCCGAAGCGCGAGATCTTGCCCATCTGCACGCGGGCGCGATCGTGCTTGAGCGCATCTTTGAGGCGCTGCTCGACTTCGCGCTGGCTCTTGGCCGATTCCATATCGATGAAGTCGATGACGATCAGGCCGCCCAGATCGCGCAAGCGCAATTGGCGGGCGACTTCGTCGGCGGCTTCAAGGTTCGTGCGCGTGGCCGTTTCTTCGATATCGGCACCCTTGGTGGCGCGCGCCGAATTGACGTCGATGGCGACGAGCGCCTCGGTGTGATCGATCACGATCGCGCCGCCGGAAGGCAGCGGCACCGTACGCGAGTAGGCCGTTTCGATCTGATGCTCGATCTGAAAGCGGGAAAAGAGCGGCACGTCGTCGTGGTAGCGCTTCACCTTGCCGACGTTGTCCGGCATGACGATGTCCATGAAGGCGCGTGCCTGGTCATGGATTTCGGTCGTGTCGATCAGGATTTCGCCGATATCGGGCTGGAAGTAATCGCGAATGGCGCGAATCACGAGGCTCGATTCGAGATAGATCAGCATCGGCTGACCCGGCTGGCCGCTTTGCGAGGCGGCCTCGATCGCGCGCCATAACTGCATCAGGTAGTTCAGGTCCCACTGCAGTTCTTCGGCGCTGCGGCCGATGCCGGCCGTGCGCGCGATGATGCTCATGCCATCCGGCAGCTCCAGCTGCCCCATCGTTTCGCGCAGTTCCTGCCGGTCGTCGCCCTCGATCCGACGCGACACGCCGCCGCCACGCGGGTTGTTCGGCATCAGGACGAGGTAGCGGCCGGCGAGCGAAATGAAGGTCGTGAGCGCGGCGCCCTTGTTGCCGCGTTCTTCCTTCTCGACCTGCACGATGATCTCCTGACCCTCGCGCAGCGCGTCCTGAATGCGCGCGGAGCGCATGTCGACGCCATCACGGAAATACTGGCGGGCGACTTCCTTGAACGGCAAAAAGCCGTGCCGGTCCTCACCGTAGTTGACAAAGCAGGCTTCGAGCGACGGCTCGATGCGCGTGACGATGCCCTTGTAGATATTGCCTTTGCGCTGTTCGCGCCCGGCGGTTTCGATATCGATATCGATGAGTTTTTGCCCATCGACGATGGCGACGCGCAGTTCTTCCTGCTGCGTCGCATTGAACAGCATGCGTTTCATTGAACGGCTCCAGAGCGGCTTGGCCGACGTGCACGACCGGCTAGAGCAGCCTAGGCCGTACGCGTTGGGGCGCGCCGCGTCTTCGTTTTGTTGTCACAAACACGCTGGAGCGGGAACGATGGCGGGGAGAATTGCCTTGAAGGGGCTCGCTGCAAATCGGATGGACTCGCGAGCCGCCGGGCGCATGCGAACACGGCTTCAAATAACGGCGTCGCACAGGGCGCGCTTCGCGTCGCCGCACTTCGAAAACCACGGCTCGCATCGTGCGGTGCACGCTTGCCGGCCGGGGCAAAGCCGCATCGTCTACGACGCGGCGCGAAGCCCGTAAGACGCTCGACAGCCACGCGGGGTGTCTCGCCAATTTTGACGTCGCCTCAAACGCCGCTTAACGCGGGACGCTCAGGGCGCTCGCCGTAGTTTTCGCAATCCGGGAGCTAAAGTGACGCTCGAGCTCGCCAGATGAATTCTTTTTTACCAACATTCCGTTACCGTCGGGATCGGTTGCGACCGAACGCGCCTGTGGGCGCCGTCCTTGCCGCGACGGATTCCGTGCGTGCAACTCGTTGCTACTCTTGACAGGGCGAGCAACCGACCCTTGGGTACAGCCAAGCAAGTAAAATAGAAACTGCTCGCTTCGCCCCTCACATCCTGCCGGATTCGCCGGCCAATACGCCGGCAGCCGCAAGCTGCTGGGGCAAATTATATTCAGAATGAATGAGTTAGGCAAAATATCCCAGAAATCGGTCGCAGCCGACCAAGTGTCGATGATACAGGTTGACGACGGTGTCGCTGGACAGCGCATTGACAATTTTTTGTTGCGTGTCTGTAAAGGTGTGCCCAAAAGCCATATTTATCGAATTTTGCGCAGCGGGGAAGTGCGGGTCAACAAAGGGCGCGTCGACGCGAAATATCGGCTCGTGACCGGCGACATCGTGCGGGTGCCGCCAATACGTACCGCGCAAAGCGGGCAGAGTGAGCCGGCTATGGCCGCCCCGCCCGCCGACTTTCGGGTGATTTTCGAGGATGAATACCTGCTCGTGATCGACAAGCCTGCGGGCGTGGCCGTGCACGGCGGCAGCGGCATCGCGTTCGGGGTGATCGAGCAGATGCGCGAAGCACGCCCGCTCGGCAAGTTCCTCGAGCTCGTGCATCGGCTCGATCGCGAGACGTCGGGTGTCCTGATGCTGGCCAAAAAGCGTGCAGCGCTCGTCGGCCTGCACGAGCAGATTCGCGAAAACCGGATGGACAAGCGCTATTACGCTTGCGCGCACGGCGAATGGGCGGGTGACTGGGGGCGTCGCCGCGCCGTAAAGGCGGCGCTCACGAAATATCTGACCGCGGACGGCGAGCGCCGTGTGCGCATCGACCCGGAAGGCCTCGCGTCGCACACGGTGTTCAACCTCGTCGAGCGCTGGCCGCATTACGCGCTGATCGAGGCCGAGCTCAAGACCGGACGCACGCACCAGATCCGCGTGCATCTGGCGCATCTTGGGTTGCCGATCGTCGGCGATGCCAAATATGGCGATTTCGCGCTCAACAAGGCGTTGGCTCGGGCCAATTCGCGACCAAGCATCAAGCGTATGTTCCTGCATGCGTACCGGCTGAGCCTGGTCCACCCGGTCACCGGCGAGCCGCTGACTTTCGAGGCGCCCCTACCGGACGAGTGCCGGCGTTTTATCGACCAGTTAAACGAATTGACGAACGAGGCGCAAGCCGATGGCCCAGCAGCAATTTGACCTGATCGTCTTCGATTGGGACGGCACATTGATGGATTCGACCCGGCACATCACGCGCAGCATTCAGTCGGCGTGCCGCGACCTGGGCCTGCCGGTGCCGACCGACGAGGCCGCCAGCTACGTGATTGGCCTCGGTCTGCGCGACGCGCTGCAGATTGCCGCCCCGACGCTCGATCCGAGCGACTATCCGCGCCTCGCCGAGCGCTATCGCTTCCATTTCTTGCTCAAAGACGCGCAAATCGAACTGTTCGATGGCGTACGCGAAATGCTCGCCGAGCTGCGCGAGCTTGGCTACTTGCTGGCGGTGGCGACCGGCAAGAGCCGGGTCGGGCTGAACCGGGCGCTCGACGTGGCGGGCCTTGGGAGCGTGTTCGCCGGCACGCGCTGTGCGGACGAGACGTTTTCCAAGCCTCATCCGGCCATGCTGCATGAGTTGACACGCGAATTGGGGCAGGATCTGATGCGCACAGTGATGATCGGCGATACGACGCATGATCTGCAAATGGCGCAAAACGCGGGTGCTGCTGGCGTGGCCGTGAGCTACGGCGCGCATGCGGCCGGGGCGTTGAGCGCACTCGAGCCCTGTTTCGTCGCGGACAGCGTCGGCACACTTGCCGGTTGGCTCAGGCAGCACGCATGATGAGCGGCGAACGAGAGGCGGTGCGCGTGTGCGCATCGGATGCGCTGATCGACGGCGGGCCGGGCGTACGGATCGCGGCCCGCTATGCCGATCAGGACGTCGTTGTCTTCTTCGTGCGCTATGACGGCGGCGTGCATGGGTACCTGAACCGTTGTGCCCACGTACCGATGGAGCTTGATTGGATGGAGGGCCAGTTCTTCGATTCATCAGGCTTATACTTGATGTGCGCGACGCATGGCGCGATCTACGCGCCTGACACCGGGCACTGCGTGGGCGGCCCGTGCCGTGGCGCACGCTTGCGGCCGGTTGGCGTCGAAGAGCGCGATACGCCCGAGGGCCGCGCCGTTTTCTGGCTGCCTGACGATATCTTGCGCCCCGCCGGCGTCTGAATTACAAATGCGCGTTGCTCACGGGTCGCCTGCTGCGGCGAAGCTCTTTGCTTTGGCTTTTAGCCGCTTCCACTTCTTGTTAATCGTTTGACCATTGATGCATGGCCGATAACCCTACCCCTGAATCCGGCGAGCGCGCCGAACTCCACCCGCCGTCAACCACGTCCGCCGCTTTGAGCAGCCGCGAGCCCAATTGGGAGCGCGCCGTTCTCGAACGGGTGGCGCTCGCCGCCGTCAAGGAGCAGCGTGCCGCGCGTCGGTGGAAGATCTTCTTTCGACTGGCGTTTTTAGCGGTACTG
The DNA here is from genome assembly GCF_964253315.1 of Trinickia sp. LjRoot230. Classification (NCBI taxonomy): domain Bacteria; kingdom Pseudomonadati; phylum Pseudomonadota; class Betaproteobacteria; order Burkholderiales; family Burkholderiaceae; genus Trinickia; species Trinickia sp. LjRoot230. Next base: position 3,053,675 of record NZ_CAXUQX020000001.1, on the reverse strand, counting down.
CTGTTCATCGCTTTCCAACTGATGGACGTCTCGGGCGACAAAGTGGCCGTGACGGGCCGGCATACGGCGCTCGTCACCATCGACGGCGAAATTGCCTCGGACACCAGCGCGAACGCGGACGATGTCGGCACGGCATTGCGTCGCGCCTTCGCGGACACCGATACTGCCGGTGTCGTGCTGCAAATCAATAGCCCGGGCGGCAGCCCGGTGCAGGCGGGCATGATCTATCGCGAGATTCACCGTTTGCGGGCGAAGTATCCGTCGACGCCGCTTTACGTCGTCGTGGGCGACATCTGCGCGTCGGGCGGCTACTACATTGCCGCGGCGGGCGACAAGATCTATGTCGACCGCGGGAGCATCGTTGGCTCGATTGGCGTGCTGATGGATGGTTTCGGCTTTACCGGATTGATGGATAAGTTGGGCATCCAGCGGCGCTTGCACACGTCGGGCGCGAACAAGGGCTTTTACGACCCGTTTTCGCCAGAGACACCGGCCATGAACGAGCACGCGAAGGCAATGCTCGACCAGATTCATCAGCAATTCATCGATGCCGTGCGCGAGGGGCGTGGGAAGCGGCTGCACGAGACGCCGGACGTCTTTTCCGGGCTTTTCTGGACCGGCGAAAAGAGCGTCGAACTGGGTCTTGCGGACGGCTTTGGCGACACCGGTCATGTCGCGCGCGACATCATCAAGGCGCCGCACGTCGTCGACTTCACTGTGAAAGAAAGCATTCCGGATCGTATTGCCCGTAAATTCGGCACTGCGATGGGTACGGCGGCCGTTCGCTCGATCGCGGCGGCTGGCGTGCGCCTGCATTGACGAACAGGCGTTGCCCGCTGACCTGCGCGCTCAGTTTGCCAGCATCAGAAAGATGGCGGGCCGCTTGTGCAACTCCAGGGTGGCCGTGCTTTTTTTCCAAGCCGAGATCGGCCGGCTGACGATGGTTTCCGTCTCGAGCGTGAGGTCGACGGCGACGGCGACGAGCGTCGATGGCGCGCAACCGGCCAGCAGTGCGTCGAGCAAAGCCCGATTGCGATAGGGCGTCTCGATGAAAATCTGCGTCTCGTTGGCCTGACGAGAGTGGGCTTCGAGTTCGCGCAGCTTTTTGGTGCGCTGCGCCGCGTCGACCGGCAAATAGCCGTGAAACGCGAAGTGCTGCCCGTTGAGTCCCGAGGCCATCAGCGCGAGCAAAATCGAGCTCGGCCCGACGAGCGGCACCACCTTGATGCCGCGCTCGTGCGCACGCCGCACGAGCAGTGCGCCCGGGTCGGCGACGGCCGGGCAGCCCGCTTCCGAGACGAGGCCCGCATCGCGGCCGGCCAGCACCGGGGCGAGCAGACGGTCGATTTCGCCCGCCGGCGTCTTCACGTTCAGCTCGCGAATCTCGATGTCCTGTATCGGCTGCTCGGCACCTACGCGTTTCAAGAACGCGCGCGTGGTTTTCGCGTTCTCCCCGATGTAGTAGCCAAGCGTTGCCGCGCGTGCGATCACACTCGCGGGCAGCACCGTCGCGAGCGCGGCAGCGTCGCCGTCGCCGAGTGCATTCGGGATCAGATAAAGGACGCCGCTCATTGCGCACCGCCTTTCGCGTCGATGCCAAAGAGCGGGAAACCGGCGCTCCGCAGCATTCGCGTCAACGCGATCAGCGGCAGGCCGACAAGCGCGGTGGGGTCGTCCGAATCTATCGCATCGAGCAGGGCAATGCCGGCGCCTTCCGATTTCGCGCTGCCGGCGACGTCATAGGGCATCTCGGCGCGCAAATAGGCGTCGAGCTCGGCGTCGGGCAGCTCGCGAAAGCGCACGCGCGTGACGACGTCTTCGGTCTGAGCGATGCCGCGCGCGCTGTCGAAAAGACAAAGCGCGCTATGAAATTCGACGGTGCGCCCACGCATCGCCTGCAATTGCGCGAGGGCGTTGTCGTGATTGCCCGGCTTGCCGATCTGGCGTCCGTCGAATGTTGCCACCTGGTCGGAGCCGATGACGAGCAGCGCGCCGGCACGCGTGGCGACGGCGCGGGCCTTGGCTTCGGCTAGCCGCAACGCAGTGGCGGCCGGGCTTTCGCCGGCGTGTGGCGTTTCGTCGAGCGAGGGCGCAATGACGTCGAACGGTATGCGCAGCCGTTCGAGCAGCGCGCGCCGGTAGGGCGAGCTGGAGGCGAGAATCAGGCGCGGCGGTTGGGAGGGAGTGGCGGGCATGGTCGAGGATGTGGGTCGCTGAACCGCTAAAACGAATGCGGCTTAAGTGTTTGACTCGAAACGGTAAAACGGATATAGTTGCCGACTTTTCACGGTTTGCGTGTGCCAAGCCCTGGAACACCGTGCAAGGCTGCAAGACGCGAGGAGCGGGCTCATGAGTCAAGATGTCGGTAAGCATAACGACGAGCGGCACGGTGCTGTCAGTGCCATTCGTCCTCGCGAGTTCGATGTCTTCGAGTTCGCCCGCAGTGCACGGCAGGCTGCCGGCGCGGTGCGCCTCTCGCAACTGCCGCGCATGTTAAACGAAGTGCCGGCCGACGCGCCAGAGCGCGATGCCGTCTTTACGTGGCAAGCCGAGGGCAGTACTCAGCCGGAGTTGCAAGACGACGGAAGCGAAGCCGCGCAGCCGTATTTGCGGCTGGCGGTGCATGGCACGACGTGGCTCGAGTGTCAGCGCTGTCTGACGCCGTTTGAGCAAGCGTTCGATGTCAACGCCACGTACCGGCTGGTTGCGACGGAAGAGCAAGCCGAGGCCTACCCGCTCGACGACGAAGAACTTGACGTGATCGTCGGCTCGCAACAGTTCGATCTGATCGATCTAATCGAAGAAGAACTGCTGCTCTCGCTGCCGCTCGTGCCGAAGCACGAAGTCTGTCCCCAGGTGCACGAAAGCCTGGCGTCGGGTGCGGCGGGCGAGTTGGCTGAGTCGGACGGTTCGGCTGATGACGGTGAAGCAGATGGTGAAGGTAGCGAAAGCGGCGAAAGCGATGACGCGGGCGGCAAGCCTAACCCGTTCAAGGCTCTCGAAGCGTTAAAGCGCGGCGACGGTGCAGGCGGTAAAAAGCACTGAATCGTCGCATGAGTCGTAGCGCGATGCGGCGCGCAGGCCGGATGGCCAGTGGCGTTTCGCCGGTCGGGCTGTGTTAGAATCCCGAAAATTTTTAGGAGTTACCATGGCAGTCCAACAGAACAAGAAGTCGCCGTCGAAGCGCGGCATGCACCGCTCGCACGATTTCCTGAGTGCAGCGCCGCTGGCCGTCGAGCCGAGCACCGGCGAAGTGCATTTGCGTCACCACGTCAGCCCGAATGGCTACTATCGCGGCAAGAAAGTCGTCAAGACGAAAAACGACTAATCGCATCAAGTGCGATGCTTGCTTGGCTTGGCCGTGTCTCGCATGGCCGGCGGCTTGTCTGACATTTTCCCGGCGCAACGAGAAGGCGGCATTCAACTGCCGCTTTTTTGTGCCTGAAATTCGTCGCAGTCCATGACTATAAAGCTCACGATCGATTGCATGGGTGGCGACCACGGGCCCGCCGTGACGGTGCCCGCCGCCGTCAGCTTCGTTCGCTCGCACGCGGACGCCCATCTGGTGCTCGTCGGCCTCGAAGCCCCGATTCGCGCGCAACTGAAAAAGCATAAGGCGCAAAACCTTGCTGCGCTTAGCGTGGTGGCGGCGTCAGAGGTCGTTGCGATGGACGACTCGGTGGAAGTGGCGCTGCGCAAGAAGAAAGATTCGTCGATGCGCGTGGCGCTCACGTTGGTGAAAGAGGCGCAGGCGCAAGCCTGTGTATCGGCGGGCAACACCGGCGCCTTGATGGCCGTGTCGCGTTACGTGCTCAAGACGCTGGTCGGTATCGAGCGTCCGGCCATTGCCTCGGCTCTGCCGAACCCGCACGGCTATACGATGATGCTTGACCTCGGCGCCAACGTCGATTGCGAGCCGCAGCACTTGCTTCAATTCGCCGAAATGGGGCATGCGCTGGTATCGGCGCTTGAGGGCAAGGAGCGGCCGACGATCGGCTTGCTCAATATCGGCGAAGAAGTCATCAAGGGCAACGAGACGATCAAACGCGCGGGCGAACTGCTACGCGCGAGCACGCTCAACTTTTACGGTAATGTGGAAGGCAACGACATCTACAAGGGCACGACGGACGTCATCGTCTGCGACGGTTTCGTCGGCAACGTGGCCTTGAAGACGTCGGAAGGCTTGGCGCAGATGCTCTCCGATTTCATTCGCGAAGAGTTTGGCCGCTCGCCGATCACGAAGCTGATGGCGCTCTTGGCACTGCCTGTTCTGATGCGCTTCAAAAAGCGTGTCGATCATCGGCAGTACAACGGAGCAGCGCTGCTCGGGTTGCGCGGCCTTGTCATCAAGAGTCACGGCTCCGCGGACGCTTATGGGTTTGAGTGGGCTATCAAACGCGGGTATGATGCCGTCAAAAATGGCGTCCTCGAGCGCCTTGCGCGCGCCATGGAAGAAAACGCCTACCCGCTCGAGCAAGCGGCACGCGCGGCGGGGGGCGCGGGTCACGCGAATCCGACCGGGCGTCCCGACGAGCCCTACGCTGCGGTATCCTCGAAAGCATAATGGTCCAATCGAAACTCTATTCCCGCGTGCTCGGCACAGGCGGCTACCTGCCGTCCAACCGTGTCACGAATCAAGCGCTGGCGGATCGTCTCGCGACGCGCGGCGTCGAAACGAGCGACGAATGGATCGTCGCGCGCACAGGCATTCATGCGCGTCATTTCGCGGCGCCCGACGAGTCAACGAGCGATCTGGCGCTCGCCGCATCGCAGCGGGCGATCGAGGCCGCGGGCATCGATCCTCAATCGATCGATCTGATCATTGTTGCCACGTCGACGCCTGACTTCGTCTTCCCGAGCACGGCGTGCCTGCTGCAAAGCAAGCTGCAGATCAAAAACGCAGGCGCGGCATTCGATGTGCAAGCCGTTTGCTCCGGTTTCGTCTATGCGCTTTCGATGGCCGATGCGCTGATCCGCAGCGGCCAGCATCGCACCGCGCTCGTCGTTGGCGCGGAGACCTTCTCGCGTATCCTCGATTTCGACGATCGCACGACGTGCGTGCTGTTCGGCGACGGTGCTGGCGCCATCGTGCTGTCCGCATCCGAGGAGCCGGGCGTGCTCGCGAGCGCACTGCACGCCGACGGCAACCATGCCGGCATTCTCTGCGTGCCGGGGCATGTGAACGGTGGCGTGATTGCCGGCAATGCGTTCCTTCATATGGATGGTCAAGCCGTCTTCAAGCTTGCCGTACATGTGCTCGAGAAAGTGGCCGTCGAGGCGCTCGAGAAGGCGCATCTGACATCCGGCCAGGTCGATTGGCTAATTCCGCACCAAGCCAATATCCGTATCATGACAAGCACCTGCCGCAAGCTTGGGTTGCCGCAGGAGCGCATGGTCGTGACGGTCGGTGAGCATGGCAACACGTCGGCAGCGTCCATTCCGCTTGCGCTCGATATCGCCGTGCGCGACGGGCGCATCAAGCGTGGCCAGAATGTGTTGCTCGAAGGTGTTGGCGGCGGCTTCACCTGGGGTGCGTCCGTCATTCGTTTTTGATGCGACGGTGAGCTCGGCACGGTGTGCCGGCGTGGCGGCCTGACAGGGCTGCCATCGCTGCCGCGCGCGTATTCCACGGGTTTCAGCTATTGGCTTTGGTATTTGAGCACTTTGAGGGCGATATGAAATTTGCGTTCGTTTTTCCGGGGCAGGGCTCGCAGGCGGTCGGTATGCTGAATGCGTTTGCCGATCGCGTGATCGTGCGCGAGACGCTTCAGGAAGCGTCCGACGCGCTCGGTCAAGATCTCGGCAAACTGATTGCGGAGGGCCCTGCCGACGAACTGAATCTGACGACGAACACGCAGCCCGTCATGCTGAGCGCGGCATACGCGCTCTTTCGCGCATGGCGCGAGGCGGGTGGTGCGACGCCGTCCATCGTCGCGGGCCACAGTCTCGGCGAATACACGGCGCTGGTCGCCGCCGGCGCGCTGGCCTTTCGCGACGCCGTGCCGCTCGTACGCTTTCGCGCGCAAGCGATGCAAACGGCGGTGCCGGTGGGGGTGGGCGGCATGGCGGCCATCCTGGGCCTTGACGACGACGCCGTTCGCACCGTATGCACCGAAGCGGCGCGCGAGGGCGGGGGCATTGTGGAGGCGGTAAACTTCAACGCGCCGGCGCAAGTCGTGATCGCGGGCCACAAGGCGGCCGTCGAGAAGGCATGTGAGCTTGCGAAGGCCAAAGGTGCGAAGCGCGCGTTGCCGCTGCCGGTGTCGGCGCCGTTTCACTCGTCGCTGCTCAAGCCTGCGTCGGACCGTCTGCGCGAATATCTGGCCAGCGTGGAAATCAGCGTGCCGCAAATTCCTATCGTCAACAACATCGACGTGGCTACCGCGATGGAGCCGGCCGCCATCAAAGACGCACTCGTGCGCCAGGCGGCGGGCCCGGTGCGCTGGGTCGAGTGCATCCAGGCGATTGCCAAGACGGGTGCCACGCATGTCGTCGAGTGCGGCCCGGGCAAGGTGCTTGCCGGGCTCACGAAGCGTATCGACGGCACGCTCGTCGTCGGCTCGATTACCGACCCGGCCTCGCTCGACGAAACGCTCAAGCTTCTCGCCGACTGACACCACCTCACGACGTAGCCATCGGCTTTTCGCCGATATTGAGATCATCGGCGCACCGTTGCGGCCTCGAAAGCGGGCTGGGAACGGCGGCGTATTACACGGACAGATCATGCAAAAAGCACTCGATAAACAGATTGCGCTCGTGACGGGCGCCTCGCGCGGCATCGGCCGTGCGATCGCGCTCGAGCTTGCACGGCAAGGCGCCACGGTTATCGGTACCGCAACGAGCGAGGCCGGCGCCCACGGCATCGACGAAGCGTTGGGGACGGAAGGGCTCGCGGGCCGTGGGGCCGTGCTGGATGTGCGCGATGCGGCCGCCGTCGATACCCTGATCGAAACGATAATCAAGGAATTCGGTGCGCTCAACGTGCTTGTCAACAACGCCGGCATCACGCAGGACCAGCTCGCGATGCGGATGAAGGACGACGAGTGGGATGACGTCATCGATACCAATCTCAAGGCCGTTTTCCGGCTTTCGCGCGCGGTGTTGCGCCCAATGATGAAGGCCCGTGGCGGGCGCATCATCAACATTACGTCAGTGGTGGGCTCGGCCGGCAACGCGGGCCAGGTCAACTACGCCGCAGCCAAAGCCGGCGTGGCCGGCATGACGCGCGCGCTTGCGCGGGAAATCGGCAGCCGCGGGATCACCGTCAATTGCGTCGCACCGGGCTTTATCGATACCGACATGACGAAAGCGCTCGCGCAAGAGCAGCAGGCAGCCCTCAAGACACAGATTCCGCTCGGCCGGCTCGGCAGCCCGGAAGATATTGCGCACGCGGTGGCATTTCTCGCGTCGCCCTTTGCCGGCTATGTCACGGGTACGACGTTGCACGTGAACGGCGGCATGTACATGTCGTAACCGAATTCAGGTACCATCCGCGCCTTGGTATGTTTTTCTCCGAAAAACGAGCCACTGCGTCTGCCTTACCGTTGGTACAGTGTTCGGCGCTGAGCGGCACCGATGGAGCCGCGGCTTCACCCCCGTGGCGGCGTTGCAAATCCTCGCGATGCCACCGGGCATCGCTGCGGTTTGCGCCTTTCCACGAGGGCGAATCCGCAGGCCCATCAGCGCCGCTCAGCACCGAACACCGTACTAGTCTTGCGTGCGCTTTTTTGCGGAACCAAACCTGATAAAATGCGCGCACTTGCATTTTTGAACTTCTTTCCCTCGGAGGGGTAATGGACAACATCGAACAGCGCGTCAAGAAGATCGTCGCGGAACAACTGGGCGTCGCGGAAGCCGAAATCAAAAACGAGGCCTCGTTTGTGAACGACCTCGGCGCGGACTCGCTCGACACGGTTGAACTCGTGATGGCGCTCGAAGACGAGTTCGGCATGGAAATTCCCGACGAAGAAGCCGAGAAAATCACGACGGTTCAGCAAGCCATCGATTACGCTCGCGCGAACGTCAAGGCATAAGGCCTGGCGCGCACGTCTTTTCGCGCCGGTCGCCTTCGACGCGTGTGTTCCGTTTGATGTCGACGCCAGCGCTGAATTCATAGCCACAGGGCGCACAGGGCAAGTCCCTGTGGCCGCTGTGGCTTTTGCTTTTGTCATCCTATGAAGAAGAGGTTACCGTGAGTCGTCGTCGTGTTGTTGTGACAGGCCTAGGGCTGGTATCGCCTGTCGGCAATAATGTTGCCGACGGCTGGGCCAATCTGGTGGCCGGCCAATCCGGCATCGCCAATATCACCAAATTCGATGCAACGAGCTTTTCGACGCGCTTTGCTGGCGAAGTGAAGGGCTTCAACATCGAGGACTACCTTCCGGCTAAGGAAGCACGCCATATGGATACGTTCATCCATTACGGCATGGCGGCCGGGATGCAGGCGGTGCAAGACAGCGGGCTGGTCGTCACCGAAGCCAATGCCGAGCGTATCGGCGTTATCGTCGGCTCCGGCATCGGCGGCCTGCCGCTAATCGAGACAACGCAAACCGAATTGCTCAATCGTGGCCCGCGGCGTATCTCGCCGTTTTTCGTTCCCGCGTCGATCATCAACATGATCTCCGGCCATCTTTCGATGAAGTTCGGCTTGAAAGGGCCGAATCTCGCGATCGTCACGGCATGCACGACGGGCCTGCATTGCATCGGCGAAGCCTCGCGTTTGATCGAGTACGGCGATGCGGACGTGATGGTGGCGGGCGGCGCTGAAGCGACGGTCTCGCCGCTCGGCATTGGCGGGTTTGCGGCGGCGCGTGCGCTGTCCCAGCGTAATGATGATCCGGCAACGGCGAGCCGCCCGTGGGACAAAGACCGCGACGGCTTCGTCCTGGGCGAGGGTGCTGGTGTGATGGTGCTCGAAGAGTACGAGCACGCCAAGGCGCGCGGCGCGAAGATTTATGCCGAGATCGCCGGCTATGGGATGAGCGCGGACGCCTACCATATGACGGCTCCGCTCGAAGACGGCGACGGCGCACGCCGCTGTATGCTGGCCGCATTGCGCAACGCGCACGTGAATGCTGACGAGGTGAACTACGTCAACGCGCACGGCACGTCGACGCCGCTGGGCGACCTCGCCGAGACGGTCGGCATCAAGCGGGCGCTCGGGGACCAGGCCCGGCGGCTGATCGTCAATTCGACGAAGTCGATGACAGGGCACCTGCTGGGCGGCTCGGGCGGCCTGGAATCGGTCTTCACGGTGCTTGCCGTGCATCATCAGGTTTCCCCTCCGACGATCAACATCTTCAATCAAGACGCCGAATGTGACCTCGACTACTGCGCCAACACGGCACGGGACGCGAAGATCGATGTCGCGTTGAAGAATTCGTTCGGATTCGGCGGAACCAACGGCACGCTTGTGTTCAAACGCTTCTAAAACGCTTGGTCAACGATCGTACCCCCGCTGCGGCGGCCCTCACGCTGCCGCCACTCATCGCGCTGCGGCGCTCGGTCGCGATGCGCTTGGCGATGCTCGCGTTCATCAGCATCGCAGCGTTTAACGTCTACGTTACGCTCGCGTCTCGCATCGGTGTGTCGAGCGCGTTCTCGTTCGCCGTCGCGGCGTTTGCCGCGTTGTGGCTTGCGGCGTGCGCGCACGAGCGGCGCCAGCCTGTCGCGCTGGGGCTCGATCCCGGCGGGATCGTCGCGTACGGCGCCGCGGGCGACATGCTCGTGCGCGGGTCGATCGTGAGCTGCGCGCAGTGGGCAAACAGCGTCATTGTCATTGCCGTCAAGCCGGACGGCGATAGGCGCGTCGTGCCGCTCGTCATTGCGGCCGATGCGCTCGACGCCGAGTCGTTTCGCGTACTCGCGGTAAGGGCGCGGCATGCTGCGCACCGTTATCTGTAACGGCGGTAACCGCGGTTACACAAGGCGGCGCATCGCGCAGTGATGGGGACGCTACAATAGCGCTCCTGTCATCGTACCCTGCGCCTTTCAGGCAAACGGACCCAATCAGTGAGCGAAAAAGAAATTGACCAGGTGCTGGTCGAACGCGTGCAAAAAGGTGATAAGGCTGCGTTCGAACTCCTGGTTGCCAAGTATCATCGCAAGATCATTCGGCTGATTTCACGCCTCGTGCGCGATCCGGCCGAGGTCGAGGATGTCGCTCAAGACGCATTCATCAAGGCCTACCGGGCGTTGCCGCAGTTTCGCGGCGAATCGGCTTTTTATACGTGGTTGTATCGGATTGCCGTCAACACGGCCAAGAACTATCTGGCGACCCAAAGCCGCCGCGCACCGACTTCCACCGAAGCCGATGCGGAAGAAGCGGAAACTTTCTCGGACGCCGATCAACTAAGGGATATCAACACGCCTGAGTCGATGTTGATGAGCAAGCAGATCGCCCAGACGGTCAACGCGGCAATGGCGCTGTTGCCGGAGGAACTGCGGGTGGCCATTACGCTTCGCGAAATCGAAGGCTTGAGCTACGAGGAAATCGCGGAAATGATGGGGTGCCCGATCGGCACCGTGCGCTCGCGGATTTTTCGCGCGCGTGAGGCGATTGCAACAAAATTGCGTCCATTGCTGGACACGCCCGAGGGCAAACGCTGGTAGTCGGGCGCTAACTGGTTAACTGGCCGACGGCTGCCTGATCGGACACCTGATTGGCTGGTAGGGCCCACCGCGGCAAAGGGCACGGCAAGGGTGGTGGATTACGGGGTATTTGTGAGATGGGAGCGGAGATGGGGAGCGTCATGGGGTCGGTCTCGAAGCAATCGCAGGTGTGCTCGCGAGGCGAGCGTATTTCCGCTTGTGTCGACAGTGAGTGGCGAAGCGGCGGGTCCGGGTCACCCGGAGATCTGCTTGCCGAGCTGAGCGGCGCGGAATGCGCCATGTGGTCGGAGTATCACTTGATTGGCGACGCGCTGCGTTCGGACGATCTCGCGATGCATCCTGCTGCAAGTTCGGCGTTTTTGCGCGGGTTCGCGCAACGGCTCGAAGCGGAGCCGTTCGTGCTCGCACCGAGTGCGGGCAGCCGCACGCGTGGTCTTTCGTCGCTGTTGCCGATGCGGGCCGTGCGTCGCCGCGTGCTGCCGGGCTTGGCGGTTGCCGCAGCCGCGGCTACGCTGAGTTGGATCGTCTTGCCACAACTGCAGCATATCGGTGCCCCGCGGGCGACGATGCAAGCGGCCGCTGTCATCCAGCACGGCGACGCCCCGACCCAGTCGGTCGCGATGGCCGCTCCGTTGGATGGCGCCGATGGCAACATCATCCGCGACGCTCGACTCGATCAATACCTGGAAGCGCATCAGCAGTTCGCGCAGCAACCGATGGTCCCCGGCTCGGCACCGTTTATCCGCGCTGCAGCGCTGACTGCGCAAGGTCAATAAACTGATGCCGACATTGCAGGTGAGGCGTGTCGCCGGAAGGGGGCGGTTGCCGCTTGCGCGGCTTTTGATGGCCGCGTTGCTCGTCACAGCGTCGCAAGCGCGCGCACAGCCCGCGCATTCGGAGGCGAGCGGCGCCTTATCGGCGCATGCCGCCCAAAGCGCAGCCGATTGGCTCGAACGGATTCCTCGCGCGGCGCAGCAGGAGAACTACGAAGGCGTCTTCGTATATCAACGCGGCACGTTCGTTCAGTCATCGCGCATCGCGCACTACGCGAAGCGCGGCGAGGGCGAATTCGAATCCCTCGAAAGCCTTGATGGCAAGCCTCGCAAGATGCTGCGCCACGACGACAGTCTTTACACCTTCGTCCCGGAACGGCACCTGTGCATTGTCGAAAAGCGTCAAAACCGCGACGCATTTCCGGCTTTGCTGAGCGACAGCGGCCAGCAGGTGCTTGCCGTCTATGAACCGAAGTTGCTCGGCCCCGATCGCGTGGCGGGTATCGATGCTCAGGTGATCGAGCTCGTGCCGAAAGACGCCTACCGCTTTAGCTACAAGCTCTGGGCCGATGCAAAAACTGGCCTGCTGTTGCGCACGCAGACACTCGATGCAAGCGCGCAGGTGCTCGAGCAAACGTCGTTCACGCAACTGCGCATCGGCGTGCCCGTCGATCAGGCGCCGATCGCCAACGGCATCCGCAATACGGCGGGCTGGACGCTCGTGCGCCCGCCCGTGCAACCGGTTGATATGCAAGCGCAAGGGTGGCAGTTCGCGCCCGAGATACCCGGTTTTCGCAAGATTCGCGAACTGCGCCGGCCGATGGCGGCGCGCCGCGCCGAGGACCCGCCGATTCCCGTCGATCAGGCGGTGTTTTCCGACGGGCTCGCGACGGTGTCGGTTTTCGTCGAGCCGGCCGAAAAGAATTCGCGCAAGGAAGGCGCCGGTGCAAGCGGTGCGACGCACGTGCTCGTCACGCGCCATGGCGACTACTGGATTACCTTGCTAGGGGAAGTTCCGCAAGGCACACTGCAACTCTTTGCCTCTGCCATAAAATACAAGGCTTCCAGGTAACCCGGTCACGCTTTGGTCCATCCCCTTATGACGAATTACTCGGTGCGCCACTTCCTCGCGGCCGCGGCAGTGCTCGTATGCCTGCCGTTGACGTCGGCAGCCGCTTCGCCAGCCGCCAACCTGCCTGATTTCACCGATCTCGTCGACAAGGTGGGGCCCGCTGTCGTCAATATCCGCACGACGGCGCATGTATCGAGTTCGCCGACGCAGCGCGGGCTGCCTCCTGGCGCCGACGAAGGCGACATGTCGGAGTTCTTCCGTCGCTTTTTCGGTATTCCGTTGCCGAATCCGAATACGCCGAACAACCCGAACAATCCGAATCGCCCGAATAGTCCCAACAGCCCGAACGCTCCACGGGGTGGTGACAATGGCGGCGGCCAGGACGGTCAGGACAATTCCGATTCCGAGCAGAACGCGGGCGTGGGTTCCGGCTTCGTCATTTCGGCGGACGGCTACGTGATGACGAACGCGCACGTCGTCGACGATGCCGACACCATCTATGTCACGCTGACCGACAAGCGGGAGTTCAAGGCAAAGCTGATCGGCGCTGACGACCGCACTGACGTGGCCATCGTCAAGATCAACGCCGCGAACCTGCCGACGGTGACGATCGGCGATTCGAACAAGGTCCGCGTCGGCGAATGGGTCGTGGCCATCGGCTCCCCGTTCGGGCTCGACAACACGGTGACGGCCGGCATCGTCAGCGCAAAAGGGCGCGACACGGGCGACTATCTGCCGTTCATCCAGACGGATGTCGCCGTCAACCCGGGCAATTCAGGTGGACCGCTCATCGACATGCAAGGCCGGGTCATCGGTATCAACTCGCAGATCTACAGCCGGACGGGCGGCTTCATGGGCATCTCGTTCGCCATTCCGATCGACGAAGCGATGCGCGTGGCCGAGCAGCTGAAGGCCACGGGCAAGGTGGTGCGTGGGCGCATTGCGGTCGCAATCGGCCAGGTGACCAAGGACGTGGCTGACTCGCTGGGGCTGCCCAAAGCGGGCGGTGCGCTCGTGAGCAGCGTCGAGCCGGGCGGCCCGGCAGACAAGGCGGGCATTCAACCGGGCGATATCATCTTGAAGTTCAACGGCACGCCTGTGGACGCCGAGACCGATTTGCCGCGCATGGTAGGCGACGCCAAGCCGGGAACGAAAGCCACGGTAACGATTTGGCGCAAGGGCCGCACCAGCGAGCTGCCGATCACCGTTGCACAAACGCCGACGGACAAGACGGCCAAAGCGGCCGAACGTCAGGCGCCTCGACCGAAAGCGCAGCCGCGCAACCCGCTTGGCGTGGCGGTTGGCGACCTCTCGCCGGAGCAGCTAAAAGCGTTGAAGCTGCCGCGCGGGGGCGTGGAGGTGCAGGCGGTCGAAGGGCCAGCGGCGCGCGTGGGGCTGCAAAAGGGGGACATCATTTTGCGCATCGGTGACACCGATATCGCGAGCGCGAAAGAATTTGACCAAGCGGTGGCTCATCTCGATCCGCAAAAGCCTGTCGCGGTACTCGTGCGACGCGGCGACAACACGCAGTTCGTGCCGATGCGTCCGCGCGCGGCCCCAACGAAGTGAGCGCGACGGCGCCCTCGCAAGCTGCGCGGCTTACGCCGGTGCTGATACTTTACGGGCGCGCATGGTGTCACCTGTGCGAAGACATGCTGGCCGCGCTTACGCCACTTGCTGCCGAATACGGCGCGCACATCGAGGTGATCGATGTCGATGCCGACCCGGAACTCGAGGCGCGCTACAACGAACTGGTGCCCGTATTGGTATATGAAGGCCTCGAGTTGTGCCACTACCGGCTCGACGTGGCACGCGTGCGGGCCGCGCTCGAGCCTCGCCCGTCAGCGCAATCTGAACAGCACCATCGCGCCGCCGCCGAAAGTGACGAAAAGCGGACGTCCGAATAGCCAAAATCCGCCGTCCGAAGGCCATTTCGGCTAAAATGGCGCGGTTTTTCACGTACTTACAAGGCGTGCTCCGCGGTTGTCCGAGCGCGCCTTTTTCGCTTGATCGGCACTGAATGGATCATATTCGTAACTTTTCGATCATTGCGCACATCGACCATGGCAAGTCGACGCTCGCCGATCGCATCATCCAACTCTGCGGCGGCTTGTCCGACCGTGAAATGGAATCGCAAGTGCTCGATTCGATGGATCTCGAGCGCGAACGCGGCATCACCATCAAGGCTCAGACCGCTGCGCTCAGCTACCGGGCGCGCGATGGCAAGCTGTACAACCTCAATCTGATCGATACCCCGGGGCACGTCGATTTTTCGTACGAGGTGAGCCGCTCGCTTTCCGCTTGCGAAGGCGCGCTGCTCGTTGTCGATGCCAGTCAGGGTGTGGAAGCGCAGACGGTGGCCAACTGCTACACGGCGATCGAGCTTGGCGTCGAAGTCGTGCCGGTGCTCAACAAGATCGACCTACCGGCCGCGGACCCCGAGAACGCGATTTCCGAGATTGAAGACGTCATCGGCATCGACGCAACCGACGCGGTGCGTTGCAGCGCCAAAACGGGTCTCGGCGTCGAAGACGTGCTCGAGTCGTTGATCGCCAACGTGCCGCCGCCGAAGGGCGATCCGCAAGCGCCGTTGCAGGCGCTCGTCATCGATTCCTGGTTCGACAATTATGTCGGCGTCGTCATGCTCGTGCGTATCGTCAACGGCACGCTGCGCCCGAAGGACAAGATCAAGCTGATGGCCACCGGCGCGCAGTTCCCGGTCGAGCACATCGGCGTGTTTACGCCCAAATCGAAGGATCTCGAATCGCTTTCGGCGGGCCAGGTCGGCTTCATCATCGCGGGCATCAAGGAACTCACGGCCGCGAAGGTGGGAGACACCGTCACGCTCGCGGCCACGCCGGCTGCCGAGCCGCTGCCGGGCTTCAAGGAGGTCAAGCCGCAGGTGTTCGCCGGGCTTTATCCGGTCGAAGCGAATCAGTACGATGCGCTGCGCGAGTCACTCGAAAAGCTCAAGCTCAACGACTCCTCGCTGCAATACGAGCCCGAAGTCTCGCAGGCTCTCGGCTTCGGTTTCCGCTGCGGCTTTCTCGGCCTGCTGCATATGGAGATCGTGCAGGAGCGGCTCGAGCGCGAGTTCGACATGGATCTGATCACCACCGCACCGACGGTGGTCTACGAAGTCGTGCTCGGCGACGGCAACACGATCAGAGTCGAGAACCCGGCCAAGATGCCTGACCCGTCGAAGATCGAAGAGATTCGCGAACCGATCGTCACGGTCAATCTTTATATGCCGCAGGACTACGTGGGCTCGGTCATTACGCTTTGCACGCAAAAGCGCGGCTCGCAGATCAACATGCAGTACCACGGCCGGCAAGTGCAGCTGACCTACGAAATTCCGATGGCCGAGATCGTGCTCGACTTCTTCGATCGCTTGAAATCCGTCTCGCGCGGCTATGCGTCGATGGATTACGAGTTCAAAGAGTATCGCGCGTCGGACGTCGTCAAGGTGGACATGCTGATCAACGGCGACAAGGTCGATGCGTTGTCGGTCATCGTCCATCGCTCGCAGTCGCAGCACCGCGGTCGCGAAGTGGCCGCCAAGATGCGCGAGATCATTCCGCGCCAGATGTACGATGTCGCGATTCAAGCGGCCATCGGCGCGCACATCATCTCGCGCGAAAACATCAAGGCGCTGCGCAAGAACGTGCTGGCCAAGTGCTACGGCGGCGACATCACACGCAAAAAGAAGCTCCTCGAAAAGCAAAAAGCAGGCAAGAAGCGAATGAAGCAGGTCGGGTCTGTCGAGATTCCGCAAGAAGCTTTCCTCGCCATCTTGCGCGTCGAAGACAAATAACAAAGGACCCCGACTTTCATGAATTTTGCGCTGATTCTTTTCGTGCTCGTCATTTTGACGGGCATGGCATGGGTGGCCGACAAGCTCGTTTTCCTGCCGCAACGGCGGCGTGCGGCGGACGCCGCGGTGGCCGAGTTCGATCGTCAGCAAGCGCGCGTCGGTGAACGTTTTGCCGACGAAAACGCGCCGCAAACACGGGCCCGGCTGCGCGACGAACAGTTGCGCCAGCCATGGTGGCTCGAGTACACCGCCAGCTTTTTCCCGGTCATTCTCGTCGTATTCCTCGTGCGCTCGTTCGTCGTCGAGCCGTTCAAGATTCCGTCTGGCTCGATGGTCCCCACGCTGCTGGTGGGCGACTTCATCCTCGTGAACAAGTACGACTACGGTCTGCGTCTGCCGATTATCAACACGAAGATCACCGAAGGGCGGCCGGTGAAGCGTGGCGACGTCGTCGTGTTTCGCTACCCGAAGGACGAATCGGTCGACTATATCAAGCGTGCGATCGGATTGCCCGGGGATGTCGTGGCCTATGAAGACAAGCAACTGACGATCAATGGCAAGCCGGTGCCCGAGGTGGCATTGCCCGATTACTTCGACGAAGAGCGCATCGGTTACGCAAAGCAATTCGAAGAGTCGCTCGAGGGGCGCAAGAACGCGATTCTGAACAACCCCGCGGTGCCGCCTTTTATCATCGGCGCCGAAGATTATCCGAATCGCGACAATTGCTCGTACAACAGCCGCGGCGTGGTCTGCAAGGTGCCGCCCGGCCACTACTTCATGATGGGAGACAACCGCGATAACAGCGCAGATAGCCGCTATTGGGGCTTCGTGCCCGACCAGAACATCGTGGGGCGCGCGTTCTTCATCTGGATGAACTTCAGCAACCTCAAGCGCATCGGCTCGTTTCAGTGAGAGCGGGGCCGGCGGCGCGTGTCGTCGCTCCACGTCGCGCGTCACCTTGCGCTTCCCCCTGATGTCAAGCCGCTTTTTTCGCATCAGCCCCGCCCGATCGACGCGGCTGATGCGCGCGTTATACTCTGCACATGCCGCTATCTCCGCTGGAAAGCCGGTTGCGCTATGAATTTCGCAATGCGGAATTATTGCGCCAGGCGTTAACTCACCGCAGTCATAGTGCCTCGCACAACGAACGGCTCGAATTTCTCGGCGATTCCGTTCTAAATTGCGCGGTGGCTGCTTTATTGTTTCAGCGATTCGGCAAATTGGACGAAGGCGACTTGTCGCGCGTACGTGCCAATCTCGTCAAACAGCAGTCGCTTTACGAGATTGCTCAGGCCCTTAATATTGCCGAAGGCTTGCGTCTCGGCGAAGGCGAGTTGCGCAGCGGCGGGTTCCGGCGTCCGTCGATTCTCGCTGACGCGTTCGAGGCGGTGCTGGGCGCGGTCTTTCTCGACGGCGGTTTCGACGCGGCGCAGACCGTCGTCAAGCGGCTCTATGTGCCGATTCTCGATCACATCGACCCGCGAACGCTCGGCAAAGATTCGAAAACGCTGCTGCAGGAATATCTGCAGGGGCACAAGATCGCGCTGCCCACCTACACTGTCGTCGCCACGCACGGCGCCGCGCACAATCAACAGTTCGAAGTCGAATGCACCGTGCCGAAGCTCGAGATCAAAGTCTCCGGCTCCGGTGCGAGCCGGCGGGCAGCCGAGCAGGCCGCCGCCAAGAAGGCACTCGACGAGGTGATGGCGCTGGCGCCCGCCATGCAGGTGAAGGGCAAGCGTTCGCGCGGCACGCGAGCCGGCCAGCATGCCGAGCCCGAGGTGGTGCCCGGTGTCAAAGGCATCCAAGCGGCGCTCGATTTGCGTGCGCCTGAGCGCAAATCGGACAAGGACAAAGCCGTGCGCGGCGAATCGAAACCGGTCGCGCCGGATGTTGCCGCCGAGCGTCCTACAACGGTGCCCCCCGCCATGATTCGCGCCGTGCATGTCGAGCACAAACCGGCCTTGCGCACGCCGGATGCTGCGCCAAAGGCGGAGGCTGCGCCCAAGGCGGACCCTGTGGCAGGCAAGGGCGAGGCGGCGTCGGGCAAAGCCGATCCCTCCGCGCGCAGCGGGGCACCCTCGGCTTCGGGCGGTCACGCCGAACTCGTTTCCGACATCGCCGGCACGGCTCGGCCGCACGCGCCCGAGCCCGATCTTTCATGAGCGACACAGCGTGGCGGCCGCCGGCGGCGGGCGCGCGCTTCTTTTTGAACCGGTAGCCAGCATAATGAATGAACTTTCTTCCACCGGTTTTCGCTGCGGCATGGTCGCGATCGTCGGCCGTCCGAACGTTGGCAAATCGACGCTGATGAACGCGCTCGTCGGCCAGAAAATCAGCATCACGTCGCGCAAGGCGCAGACCACGCGCCATCGAATCACCGGTATCCATACGTTCGACGATGCGCAGTACATCTTCGTCGATACACCGGGCTTTCAGACCCAGCATAGCGGTGCGCTCAATCGTTCGCTCAATCGTGCGGTCACGTCGACGCTCACGTCCGTGGATGCGATTTTGTTCGTCATCGAAGCAGGGCGGTTTGGTCCCGACGATCAAAAGGTGCTCGATCTGATTCCGCCGACGGTGCCGACGCTTCTTATCGCGAACAAGCTCGATCGTGTCAGCGATAAAAACACGCTCTTTCCGTTTTTTCAAAAGATGGGCGCGTTGCGCGATTTCAAGGAGATCGTGCCGCTGTCGGCCAAGAACCCCGATGACATCAAGCGTTTGCTCGAGATCGTCAAGCCGAACCTGCCCGAGGGTACGCCCATCTATGGCGAAGACGATCTGACCGATCGCAGCGAGCGTTTTCTTGCCGCCGAGATCCTGCGCGAGAAAGTGTTCCGCTGGACGGGCGATGAGTTGCCCTACACGAGTACGGTGCTGATCGAAAAATTCGAGACCGAAGGACGGCTGCGTCGTGTGTTTGCGACGATTCTCGTCGAGCGCGACACGCACAAGGCAATGATCATCGGCCAAAAGGGCGCGAAGCTGAAACAAATCAGCACCGAAGCGCGCCTCGACATGGAAAAACTCTTCGACGGTCCCGTTTATCTCGAAACCTTCATCAAGGTAAAAAGCGGCTGGGCCGATAACGAAGCCGGGCTGCGCGCCTATGGGTACGAATGACGCGCTGATGATGAGCGCACCGGTCGGCGAGCATGATCACGAGCCGGCCGCAACGAGCGGCGAGCTGCCCATCACCGAACCGCCTAACGACGAACGGCGGCGCAAGACGGTGCGGCGTCCAAGCGCGGAGCGTCGCGCCGGGGCGGCGGGTGTGCGTGCATCTGAATCGCGCATCGCGGAGCAGCCCGCCTTCGTGCTGCACAGCTATCCCTATCGCGAAACGAGCCTCGTCATCGATGTGTTTTCGCGCGACCATGGTCGCGTGGCGCTGGTGGCGAAAGGTGCCAAGCGCCCGCACTCGGCTTTGCGCGGCGTGCTGCAAACGTTCCAGCCGCTTTCGATGTCGTGGTCCGGTAAATCGGAGATGCGTACGCTGACGGGCGCGGAGTGGGTTGGCGGCATGTTGCCGCTTTCGGGTGACGCGCTGCTATGCGGCTTTTATGTCAACGAGTTGCTCGTGAAGTTCTGCGCTCGCGAAGACGCGCATCCGCAATTGTTCAATCACTATGTCGTGACGTTGACGCGCTTGGCGCACGAGGAGCCCGCCGTGCAAGTGCTGCGCTCGTTCGAGCGCGTCTTGCTGCGCGAGACCGGTTACGCCATGGCGCTCGATCGCACCGCTGCACGCCAGGCCGTGACGCCCGATGGCCGCTACGTCTTCGACCCGGAGCGCGGCGTGCGCGAGGCGTCACCTGAGTGGCCGTCGGTCTGGCCCGTGGTATCGGGCCAGACCTTGCTCGACATGGAAAACGACGATTACCGTCGGACGCAGACGGTCGCGCAAAGCAAGACGCTGATGCGCTTTTTGCTCAACACTTACCTTGGCGGCGTGCCTCTTGCGACGCGCCAGATCTTGATCGACTTGCAGAACCTATGAGCTTCTTTCTTACGTCACCCAACGTCATCGACCTCGGCGTGAATATCGATCACGTCGCCACGCTGCGCAATGTGCGCGGCACCGCCTACCCCGATCCGATTCGCGCGGCGCTTCTCGCCGAGGACGCCGGAGCGGACGCCATCACGCTGCATCTGCGCGAAGATCGCCGCCACATTATCGATGCCGACGTCTACGCGTTGCGTTCGCAGTTGCGCACGCGGATGAACCTCGAATGCGCCGTCACGCAAGAGATGCTTGATATCGCGTGCGAGGTGCGCCCGCACGACGTCTGCCTCGTGCCCGAGAAACGGGCGGAGTTGACGACCGAAGGCGGGCTCGACGTAGCGGGGCATTTCGAGGCCGTGCGTGCAGCCTGCCGGCAACTGGCCGATGCGGGGGCGCGTGTGTCGCTGTTCATCGACGCCGATGAAGCGCAGATTCGTGCCGCGCAAGAAGCCGGTGCGCCGGTTGTCGAACTGCATACCGGCCGCTACGCCGATGCGCACGACGAGCGCGAACAGCGCGACGAGTACGATCGCATCGTGCGGGCAGTGGCATTCGGCGCCTCGCTCGGGCTGAAAGTCAACGCGGGGCATGGGCTCCATTACACGAACGTTCAGGCGATCGCGGCGATCGAGGGCATCGTCGAACTCAACATCGGCCATGCGATCGTTGCGCAGGCGATCTTCACCGGCTGGGATAACGCTGTGCGCGAAATGAAGGCGATCATGGTTGCCGCGCGCCTCGCGGCGACGCATTGAACGGCGGCATTGCTCATGGCGATTTACGGCATCGGTACCGATCTTGTTCAGGTAAGCCGCATTGCGGCGGTCATGACGCGCACGAACGGACGCTTCGCTGAAAAGGTGCTGGGCGCCGACGAGCTGCGCGTCTATCATGCGCGCCGCGCCCGCTCCGAGGCGCGTGGGCTGGCTTATCTTGCCACCCGTTTTTCGGCGAAAGAGTCGTTCTCCAAGGCGATCGGACTCGGCATGCACTGGCCGATGACGTGGCGTGCGCTGCAAACACTGAACGAGCCGAGCGGCAAGCCCTTCGTCGTCGCCTCGGGCGAGTTGGCCGAGTGGCTCGCCAAGCGCGGCATTACCGCGAACGTGACGGTCAGCGACGAACGCGATTATGCGGTGACGTTCGTCGTCGCCGAAACACCTGCAGGGGCGTCGGAAGCATTCGGCGCATCTGACTGA
Organism: Trinickia sp. LjRoot230; assembly: GCF_964253315.1. Taxonomy (NCBI): domain Bacteria; kingdom Pseudomonadati; phylum Pseudomonadota; class Betaproteobacteria; order Burkholderiales; family Burkholderiaceae; genus Trinickia; species Trinickia sp. LjRoot230. Next base: position 3,032,194 of record NZ_CAXUQX020000001.1, on the reverse strand, counting down.
AGCTGCACAATTCTTCTTTTCTGTTCTTCCTTCCTTACTTACCCATTTCGAACCGATGAAGCAGATTCCCGGACCGGTCATGCTCGATGTAGAAGGCACGGCACTGAACGCAGACGACGTGCGGCGCCTTTCGCATCCGATGACGGGCGGCGTCATCTTGTTCGCCCGCCATTTTCAAAGCCGTGCGCAGCTCGTTGCGCTGACCGATGCGATTCGTTCGGTACGCGACGATCTGCTCATCGCCGTGGACCACGAGGGCGGCCGCGTTCAACGATTCAGAACCGACGGCTTCACTGTCTTGCCGCCGATGCGCCGGCTCGGTGAGCTATGGGATAAGGACGCGTTGCTCGCCACCAAGGTCGCGACCGCAACCGGCTATATCCTGGCTTCGGAACTGAGAGCGTGCGGCATCGACATGAGCTTTACGCCTGTGCTCGATCTCGACTACGGGCACTCGCAGGTGATCGGCGATCGCGCGTTTCACGGCGACGCGCGCGTCGTCACGCTGCTCGCGAAGAGCCTCAGTCATGGGCTGGCGCTCGCCGGCATGAGCAATTGCGGCAAGCATTTTCCAGGGCATGGTTTTGCGGCCGCCGATTCGCACGTGGCACTGCCTGTCGACGAGCGGCCGCTCGAAGCGATTCTGCGCGACGACGTTGCGCCGTACGACTGGCTTGGGATGTCGCTTGCGTCAGTCATCCCGGCACATGTCATTTATGCGCAGGTCGACGACAAGCCTGCCGGATTTTCGCAGATCTGGCTCCAAGAGGTACTGCGCGGCAAGCTGCGTTTTACCGGCGCTATTTTTAGCGACGATCTCTCGATGGAGGCTGCGCGCGCCGGCGGCACGTTGACCGAGGCAGCGGCCGCGGCGCTCGCGGCCGGCTGTGACATGGTATTGATCTGCAATCAGCCGCAGGCGGCGGAAGTCGTATTGAACGAACTGCGCCACGCGCCTTCGAAGGCGTCGGCGCGGCGCATCAGGCAATTGCAAGGGCGCGGGCGGGCGCCGCGTTGGGCGAAGCTCGTCGCGCGCGCCGACTACCAAGAAGCGCACGCCTTGTTGCGCAGCGCGTTGCCTTGAGGTACCGATGGCGGCGCGCGCGTCGTTAGCCGCTACGACAACTTCATGCGTTGCAGCTTGTTGTAAAGCGTCTTGGGGCTGATGCCGAGCAACGTCGCTGCGCGGTGCCGCGTGCCGCCGACCGCGTCCAGCGTGGCACGAATCAGCAAATCCTCGACGTCCGAGAGCGGCGTCCCGACCGTCACTTGCACGCTGCCGCCGTTCAGGCGGCGTCCGCCGACCGTCGTGGCTTCCTCGGCGCGCAAGGTGTCCACGATGTCGTCCGACACGTTATACGCGCGCCGCACGCGCTCATGCAGTTCGCGGACGTTGCCCGGCCAATCGTAGCTCAGGCACTCGCGTATCAGGTTGGGCCCCACGCGCTTGTTGACGGTGGCAAGCCCGCTTGCATTGACTTCCCGATTGAGATCGTCGACCAGCGCCTCGGCGAGCAGCACGGCATCATCGCCGCGTTCGCGCAGCGGCGGCAGCGCAATCGATGCCGCGTCGAGCCGCAGCCACAGATCTTCGCGTAGCGCGCCCTCGTTGACGGCATCGCGCGGCGGCTTGCGCATTGTCGCGACGATGCGGCAATCGAGGCTGACCAAGCTCGTTCCGCCGACCCGCATGTACGTCTGCGAATCAAGCGCTCTGACGAGCGCCTCTTGCTGGCTGAGCGGCAGTTCGGCGATCTCGTCGAGAAAGAGCGTCCCGCCGCTTGCCTGCTCCAACAGCCCCGGTTCGCGCCGCTCCGCGCCTGGTACGGTGCCGGGTTCGTGTCCGAAGAGCAGGGTGTCCAGCGGGCGCTCGGCACCGGCTTCGCGTGCGAACGTACGGCAATCGAAGGTGATGAACGGGCCTTTGCGCCGCCGGCTCATCTCATGCAGCGTGCGGGCGACCACTTCCTTGCCCGTGCCTGCTTCGCCGCCGATCAGCACCGCGGACTCGGTGGGCGCCAGGCGTTCGAGGGAATCGTAGACATGCTGAATGGCATCGCTGCGTCCGATCATCGGCCCGAAGCGGCCCAGCCTTCGCAGCTTCGTGCGCAACGTTTGCACTTCCTCGGTCAGCTCGTACGGCCGCGGGATGCGGGCCAACAGGCTGCGCAGGCGCGGGATGTTCACGGGCTTGAGCAGGTAGTCCCAAATGCCATGGCGCAGGCCTTCGATAGCGCTTTCCACGGTGGCGTTGCCAGTCATCACGATGACGGGCAGCACGCCGTCCGGCTGTGCCGGCAGGTGAGACAGGAGATCGAGGCCGCTGCCGTCGGGCAAATTCAAATCGATGAGTACGACATCGGGGATGAAGCGGCTCAGCGCGGCGCGCGCTTCGGCAAGGGAAACCGCGGTATCGACGGAGAAACCGTCAGCTGCGACGATGGCGGAGAGGCCGGACAGGCTATTGGGATCGTCTTCGACAATCAGAGCGTGTGGCATAAAGGGCAATCAATCCATTCAAAGAACCGGCCGACGCCCTGACGAGGAGCGACACGCGCGGGCGAAAACGTTTCAAGCGGAACGGCCGATCGGGACAGCAAGCACGTTCCGCGCCATTTCTGATTCCTTTTCCGAAACAAGCGCTTAGCGTTTATTGTGCGGGCCAGGCGCAAGTTTGGCCGGTCAGAACGGGAAAAACGACCGGTAAAGTTTTCCCAACGATACACGAGTCGTACGAAAAAAAAAGCGCCCCGAGGGGGCGCTTATTCCGAGTGGACCTGCAGCCCAGGGCTGCCAAGTGCGGCCGGCTAGGCGCGGCTGCGGTATTCGTGCGTGCGCGTATCGATTTCGATTTTGTCGCCGATGCTGCAAAAGAGCGGCACCTGCAGTTCGAAACCGGTGTTGATTTTTGCTGTCTTGAGCACCTTGCCCGACGAGGTATCGCCCTTGACGGCCGGTTCGGTGTAGGTGATCTCGCGCACGAGCGTAGTCGGCAACTCGACGGAAATGGCTTTGTCGTTATAGAACACGACCTCGCATTGCATGCCGTCTTCGAGGTAGTTGAGCGCGTCGCCCATCATCTCTTGCTCGACTTCGTATTGGTTGTAATCGGCGTCCATGAACACGTACATCGGATCGGCGAAGTACGAGTAGGTCACTTCCCGGCGATCGAGCACGACGACGTCGAATTTGTCGTCGGCCTTGTAGACCGTTTCCATGCCCGCGCCGGTCAGAAGATTCTTGAACTTCATCTTCACGACGGCCGCGTTACGGCCCGATTTGTTGTATTCGGCTTTCTGCACGACCATGGCATCGCTACCGATCATCACGACGTTGCCCGTGCGGAGTTCCTGTGCAATCTTCATAAAAACACTGTCCTTGCGAATGAGATTTTCATGTTGCTCAACGGCATCGATCGCAAAGGAATGAATAGCCGTTGGAGATAACCGCTTATTTTAACTGGCTTTTTGCGAATCGTGCTAGGTTTGATGCGAGATCGCCCACTGTCGCGAGCTCGTCACCCCAGGTCGCGGCGCGCGTTTCAAAGGCGCGGCGGTGCGACCAGAAGTCCGCCCAATCAGGCGTGCCGGCCCCGTTCCAGGCATGCCAGAATCGGTCCATCGCTGTACGCGCGCGCTCGGCGAGCGGCGCGGCGTAATGGCCCAGCGCCGCGTCCAGCTTGGGCAGATGCGCGGCATCGGCTTGCGGATAAATGTGCCAGACGAATGGGCGCCGCGCCCACTGCGCGCGCACGAACGAGTCTTCGCCGCGCACGAAATTGAGATGGCTGACCCACAGCAACTCGTCGAAGGCGGTTTGGGGCACAAACGGCAGCGCGTGCGCGCGCAGATTGCCGCGCTCGGCATGGGTCGGCGCCGCAAACGCGGGCAGGCCGAAAAAGCGGGCGACAGCACCCGAAATGCGGCCTTGCGGCACGAGCAGCACAATCGGCTCGTCGCCGTCGCGCCACTGCGCGAGCAGGGCGTCGATGGCCGGATTTTCGTACGCGAAGAGCGAAATGACGGTGGCGTCGGGGCTGGGCGGGGGGCCGAGCGTGGCGCGCTCCCACCATGCTTGCCGGGCGGGCGCCGAGGCGCTGAACGTACTGCGCGCCGCATCGAGCCCCTGTTCTTTGATGACACCGCCCGTGCCGGGGCCGAGCCCGGGGAAGAAGAACGTCTTCGTCAGCGCGTGGCGCGGATGCGGGGACGGTTTGAGGTGAACGTCCGCCACCCAGTCCTCGGCGCTCAGATACTCGAGGTTGAACCAGATCGGGGGCGGCGTGCGCCGGGCCATCGCCGCGATGTAGGCTGGCGGCAATTCGCACGCGAATGCCTCGATTACGATATCGGCCACTTGCAGCGCAACGCCCGCGTGCAGCGGCTCGCGCCAGTGCTCGATGGTCACGCCGGCAAGCGTCTGGCGCGCCAGCTCGGTGTCGAGCGCGGGTTCGAGGCGGGCGAAGGTATGAAGATCGTCGACAATCAGGCGCACCTGCCAGCGATGCTCGGCGGCAAGTTGGCGAGCGAGCCGCCAGCAGACACCGACATCGCCGAAATTGTCGATGACGGCGCAAAAGATATCGCACGCGATCGTCGGTGCCGTCGCCGACGTGGGTGGGACCGGCGCGGGGACGGGCGGGAGAGGCGGATTGGACATGAAGCGGGGCGCCTGTGCGAAGGGCGCATGCGCAAATGCTCTAAACTGGCGATTCTAAAGCACGCAGCGTCGCCCGGTGCGCCGTGCCCGTGTGTTGCTTAAGCTTTGCCTTGCGTTGCTCCGCCCTGAACATCCGCATGACCGAACCGCACGTTCCCGAACCCGTTTTCGAGCCCAAGCTCGTGCTCGCTCAATTGCCGCATCTGCCGGGCGTCTACCGGTATTACGACAAGCTTGGCGCCGTGCTCTATGTCGGCAAAGCACGCGATCTCAAAAAGCGCGTGTCGAGCTATTTCACGAAGACGCAGTTGTCGCCGCGTATCGCGATGATGATCACGCGCATTGCGCGGATCGAAACGACGGCGACTCGCTCCGAGGCCGAAGCGCTACTGCTCGAAAACAACCTGATCAAAGCGCTGGCGCCGCGCTACAACATTCTTTTTCGCGACGACAAGTCCTATCCGTTTTTGAAGCTCACGGGGCACAAGTTCCCGCGCATGGCGTACTACCGCGGGGCCGTCGACAAGAAAAACCAGTACTTTGGGCCGTTTCCGAGTGCATGGGCCGTGCGCGAAAGCATCCAGATCCTGCAGCGGGTGTTTCAACTGCGCACCTGCGAGGACTCGGTTTTCAGCAACCGCACGCGGCCGTGTCTGCTGCACCAGATCGGGCGCTGCACCGCACCGTGCGTCGGGGCGATCAGTGAAGCGGACTACGCGCACGATGTCGAAAACGCGTCGCGCTTTTTGCTCGGCCGGCAAAACGAGGTCATGGACGAACTCGAAGCGAAAATGCATGCGTTCGCGGCCGAGTTGAAATTCGAGCAGGCGGCGGCGGTGCGCAATCAAATGAGCTCGTTGTCCACCGTATTGCACCAGCAGGCGATCGAAGTCGGCGGCGAAAGTGATGTCGATATTCTCGCGGTCGTCGCGCAGGGCGGGCGGGTCTGCGTCAATCTCGCGATGGTGCGCGGCGGGCGGCATCTCGGCGACAAGGCGTATTTTCCGGCACACGCCGAGGCCGCGCTCGCCGATGCGCAGGTGGCGCTTATCGAGATCGACGCGGATGCGGACGCCGGCGCGGGCGCGAATACCGATGCCGATACGCCGCAAGCCGCTGAAATCAGGGCGAGTGTCGAAAGCGAGGTGCTCGAGGCCTTCATCGCACAGCACTATCTCGGCAACCGTGTGCCGCCTGTGCTCGTCGCGAATCACGCGCCGGTGAGCCGCGAACTCGTTGAACTGCTTAGCGAACAAGCCGGACACAAAGTGGCGATCGTCCGGCAGCCACAAGGCCAAAAGCGTGTTTGGCTCGGCATGGCCGAGCAAAATGCGCGGCTCGCACTGGCGCGGCTGCTTTCGGAGCAGGGCTCGCAACAGGCGCGTACGCGTGCGCTTGCCGAAACGCTCTCGCTCGAGTGCGACGATCTTGCGCACGTGCGCGTCGAATGCTTCGACATCAGCCATACGATGGGCGAAGCAACGCAGGCTTCATGTGTCGTTTATCGGGACCACAAGATGCAGCCCGGCGAATATCGGCGTTACAACATCACCGGGATCACGCCCGGCGACGATTACGCCGCCATGCGTCAAGTGCTGACGCGCCGCTACGAAAAGATGGTGCAGTCGGCGGCCGGCAACGCCGAGGACCGCGCCGCCGAGCTGCAGCCCGAGGCGGCCGCGGCCCCGGAGCGCACGGCCGACGCGGCCGAGCCGGTTGCGGCCGGGGCTACGTTACCGACCATCGTGCTGATCGATGGCGGCAAGGGCCAGGTGGAAATTGCGCGGCAAGTCTTCGCCGAGCTCGGCATCGACCGCTCGATCCTGGTGGGCGTGGCCAAGGGGGAGGGGCGCAAGGTCGGTCTCGAAACGCTCGTATTCGCCGATGGGCGCGCACCGCTCGAGCTGGGCAAGGAGAGCGCCGCGTTGATGCTCGTTGCCCAGATTCGCGACGAGGCGCACCGGTTTGCCATTACAGGCATGCGAGCGAAGCGCGCGAAGGCGCGGCAGACATCGCGGCTGGAAGAACTCGACGGCATCGGCGCCAAGCGGCGTCAGCGCTTGCTCGCGCGGTTCGGCGGGCTGCGCGGCGTCGTGGCGGCAAGCGTCGACGATCTGGCGAGCGTGGAGGGCATCTCGCATGCGCTGGCCGAGCAGATCTACCGCCAATTGCATTAGGGCCAGCGCACGCGCCCGACGCGCGCAAAACGTGCTGGAGCGCCTTGGCTTGTGGCGAGTTCGTCGACACGGCACAATGGCGTCTCTCTTATTCCGTCAACGTCGTTCAACGCCGGCCATTCGCTCATGCCGTTCAACTTTCCGATTTTTCTGACGTGGCTGCGAATCGTGTTGATCCCGCTTGTCGTCGGCGTGTTCTATGTGCCCGATGCGATGATGAGCGAGCCCCACCGGAACGCGGCCGCCGCGGCCATCTTCGTGCTCGCTGCGCTGACCGATTGGTTCGACGGCTATCTCGCGCGCAAGTGGAATCAGACGTCGGCATTCGGCGCGTTCCTCGACCCCGTGGCCGACAAGCTGATGGTCACGGCGGCATTGCTGATTCTCGTGCAGCTCGCCCGCATCGAGGCAGCGATCGCGCTCGTGATCGTCGGGCGCGAAATCGCCATTTCGGCACTGCGTGAATGGATGGCGCAAATCGGCGCATCGAAGAGCGTAGCGGTGAATCAACTCGGCAAATTCAAGACAGCATGCCAGATGATTGCTATTCCGATGCTCCTTTACAACCTGCCGCTGCATTTTGGCGGCGTTGTCGTGCACACGCATGTCTGGGGGCTGTGGCTCATCTATCTGGCCGCGGTGCTGACGATCTGGTCGATGCTTTACTACATGAAGCTCGCCTGGCCGCAAATTCGTGAACGCGGCGGCGTCGTGTGAACTGACGCTGCGGGGTTTTACGTCGAACCTACGCCGAGCTCGTGCGCGAGCAGACGCGCAGCCTCGCGTGCCACTTCGCCCCATGCGCCCGGCGCGGGCTGGCGAATGAGCCGGGCGCTTCGGTACCACGGGCTGTCGTCGGTCGCGCCTGCTGTGTTGTTCGGCACGAACCAACGCCAGTCGGCGGCGAACGGCAGCATCAGAAAAAGCGGTTTGCCTAGCGCCCCTGCGAGGTGAGCAATCGATGTGTCGATCGATACCACCGCATCGAGTCGATCGATGATCGCAGCCGTATCGGCAAAGTCGCGAATGCGTTCGCCGAAACAGTGAATCGAATGCGCGCGAGGGTGCGAACGAAGCGCACGCTTTTCATCGTCACTGAGATTTTGCTGCAGCACGATCCAATCGATGCCGCCCAGCGCAAAAAGCGGTTCGAGTTCGTTAAGCGGCATGGCTCGTGTTTCGTGCGCGAGGATCCGTCCCGACCATGCAAGCCCAACTTTCAACGGTGCATGTCCGCCGACCGAGCCGCGCCAGCGGCGCCGGTAAGCGGCCGGCACCTCGACGTAGCGGCGCGCAGCCGGAAGGGCATCGCGAGTGGTGCCGAGCGCAAGCGGCAGGCTCAATAGCGGGCACTGGACATCCGCTTCGATGCGCGCCGCGCCACGCTCCACCACCTGAACGCGCCACGTCGCGCCTAGTGGCTCGACGAGCGGCATCAGCTCGCGTTGCACCGCGAATACGACACGTGCCGCACGCGCGCACGCAAGCGGCACGAAACGCATGAACTGCAACGTATCGCCGAAACCTTGTTCCGCGATGACGAGCAACGTGCGCGCGTCAATGGGTTCGCCGCGCCAGCGTGGTGATGCGTCGATTGCTCGTTCTTGTGGGGCCGTGTGCGATGCATCACCGGCCGCGGCGAATTCAAGACGTGCTTCGTACTCCGGCAGACCGCGCGTGAAGTCCCCAAGCGTGAGCCGCGTCAACGCACGGTTCAGTCGTGCCGACGCGAGCTCCGGGCGCAGCCGCAGCGCCTCGTCATAGGCGCGCAGCGCGGCCTCGTGCGCGCGTTGCGCATGATGCGCGTTGCCGAGGCTGAGCCACGCAAGGCTCAGCTTCGGGTCGAGGCCGACGGCGCGCTCGAGCGGGGCGATCGCCTCGGCATGGCGGCCCAGCGCGGCGAGCGCATTGCCCAGGCCGAGAAGCGCCGGGGGAAAGAGCGCATGCAGCGCCAGCGCCGCTTCAAACGCGGCGACGGCTTGCGCATGCTTGCCGATCGCGTCGAGCGTATTGCCGAGGTTGAAGTGCGCGGCGATGAAGCGCGGCTCGAGCGAGAGCGCTTCGCGAAAATGCGCAATGGCCTCATCTGCACGGCCGAGCGCCGCGAGCGTCATACCGAGGTTGTTATGCGCGCCAGCGTGGCCGGGGTGCAGTGCCAGCGCGCGCGCAAAGGCATCGAGCGCTTCGTCGTGACGCTCGCACGCATGCAGCGCGTTGCCGAGATTGTTCCAGGTCGGGGCGTCCCCGGGCTGCAGGTGCAACGACCGGCGAAACGCATCGACGGCATCTTCGTGCCGGCCCGCAGCGGTATAAGCGTTGCCGAGGTTGTAGTGCGCCAACGCAAACTCGGGTGCGAGCGTGAGCGCGTTGCGGAATCGTTCGATGGCGCCGTCGAGCTGCCCGAGGGCTTTCAGCGCGTTGCCCAGATTGAGCTGCAGACCAGGATCTTCCGGTCGCAACTGCACCGCGCGGCCGACGAGTTCGGCCGCTGCGGCGTGATCTCCTTGCTGGTGGCGCAATACGCCCAGAAGGTGCCAGGCGTCAGCGTGGGCGGGATCGGCATCGAGTGCCGCGCGGTAATCGCGCTCGGCGTCGGCCAGTCTCCCGTCACGGTGGGCCGCATAGGCGCGGGTAAAGATGGAATCCATGACGGCGGGGAAGCGGCAAACGGCGCATTTTCCCATACTCGCCGCCTCGGGCGATAAAACGGTTCGGTGCGAGGACGCATCGTTGCGTGGCATCCGGTGTCCGGCTGTAGTCGGCCGGCGTACACTAACGCGATGTTCGCTGGAGGGAAAGCATGTCTGCCGCCGTTTCGAACGAGCAGCCGGTGCTGATTGTCGGCGCGGGGCCGACAGGGCTTGCGGCTGCGATGAGCCTGGCGCGCGCACGGGTTGCCGTGCGCTTGATCGACCGTGCGCCGCGACCCGCGAGGAGTTCGCGCGCAATCGGCATCCAGGCCCGCACGCTGGAATTGTTCGAGCAGCACCGCGTGGTCGAACCTTTCTTGGCGCATGGTCATCGATTGCGAGCGGTGAGCCTCTTTTCCAACGGCCATCGGCTTGCGCGGCTCGATTTCGACCCGCTGCAAACGCGCTATCCCTATTTGCTCTGTCTCGATCAGACGGTGACCGAGCGCATTCTGACCGAGCACCTTGCCACGTTCGGTGTCGAGCCGGAGCGCGGCGTCGAACTCGTGCGTTTGACGCAGGGCGCATCGCGCGTCGAGGTTGATCTGCGTCATGCCGACGGCCGTGAAGAGACCATTCATACCTCGTTCGTCGTCGCCGCCGACGGTGCGCACAGCACCGTGCGTCATTTGCTTGGACTGAGTTTCGCCGGCAAGACTTTCGAGCAGACGTTCATGCTCGCGGACTTGCGTATCGATTCAGACTTGCCCGACGACGAATTTCATCTCTTCGCTTCGGGCGATGGGTTGGCCGCTATTTTGTCGATGGGTGACGGCCGGCATCGATTTATTGCCGACCATCCGAGCCCCGTCGACGGCGAGCAGGCGCCGCAGCGCGATGCAAGCAGCGCAGTCGACAATGCGCAGGCTTCGGACGAGACGCCGCTCGATGCGCTGCCCGATCCACCGCTTGCGTTGTTCCGCCAAGTGGCTGAACAGCGTATTCATCGTCGTTTGACGTTGTCGGGGCTCGAATGGTCTTCATATTTTCGGCTCAACAGCCGCATGGTCGAGCGGCTCAGAGTGCAGCGCGTGTTCCTTGCCGGCGACGCGGCGCATGTGCACAGCCCGGCTGGCGCGCAGGGAATGAATACGGGGATGCAGGAAGCGTTCAACCTGGGCTGGAAGCTCGCACGCGCGCTCGCCGGCCGAGGGCCGGAGCAGCTGCTCGACAGCTATCAGCGGGAGCGCCATCCGATCGAGCGTGACGTGCTGCGGCAAACGAGCTTCATTACGCAATTGGCCGAAGCGGAGCGCGGCCCGCTCAAGTTGCTGCGCGAGCGGGCGATGCCGATGCTGGCTGCCTTCGGGCCGCTGCGCGATGCGGCACGGTTGATGGTGAGCGAGCTCTCGATTCAATACCGGCGCAGCCCGCTTACGCTCGAACGTGTGCTCGACGGCGGCCCACGCGCCGGCGAGCGGGCGCCCGACGCGCTCGTACGCGTGATCGATGGTCCGCTGGGGCGCGCGCCGGGCACCGGATGCATTTTCGATCTGCACGATCCCGCGTTTTTCTCGCTGTTCCTGCTGGTCGGCTTCCCCAGCGACAGCGACGCCGGCCTCGATCCGACAGGTGTGCTGACGGCGTCGTCGGTTGCATCCGATCCGCAGCTCGATCAGCTTGCGTCAACGATCGAGGCAACGTTGCGCGGCGCCGTCCGTATATGGCGCGTGACCGATGCAATGGACGGCAAGCGAGCATCGCTGACTCAGGCGTACGGCAGGACGCGGCCGGCGTTTTATTTGGTGCGGCCCGATGGGTATATCTGTGCGCGCGGTCGCCCGGTCTCCGATGCGAGCGCGCTCGCGCGACATTGCGAGACGTGGTTTGCCGGGACGCGCGAGCATGGCTGACGCGCACCGCAAGTAAGGCTTATCGACATCACGCGGCCTGTGCCGGCGCGAGTTGAGCGCGAGCCTGTATCAATGCGTCTTTGACGATCGGAAGCATCGACGCACAGGCGTCGGTATTATTATCCAGCGCTGCCAAAATCGCACGGCGCATACGCGGCTCCCAAAAGCGATGAATATGGTCAGCGATGCCGGCCATCGCCTCATTGCGATCAGGCATCGACTCGAAGAATTCGCCGATCCGGTTGGCCATCTCGATCAGGTGGTGTTCGTTCATCGCAGCGGGCTCACTTGTTACTTTCCACGTTTGCATTAGCCAGCGTGCGCTCGCGCAACAGCGTCAATTGCGTATCGCTAAAGCGCGTGTACGCGCGCTGCCACTGCGAAGGCTGTTGCACCGGCTGCACCTGCACGGCCGTCACTTTGTACTCGGGGCAGTTCGTCGCCCAATCCGAGCTGTCCGTCGTGATCACGTTCGCGCCCGACTCCGGGAAGTGAAACGTCGTGTACACCACGCCCGGCTGCATGCGCTCGGTCACCAACGCACGCAACACCGTTTGCCCCGCGCGCGATTCGATGCCCACCCAGTCGCCCGTCTTGATGCCACGCTCCTCGGCGTCGTGCGGATGCAGCTCCAGCCGATCCTCTTCGTGCCACTGCACGTTCGCCGTGCGCCGCGTTTGTGCGCCCACGTTGTACTGCGACAGAATCCGCCCGGTCGTCAGCAACAACGGGAAGCGCTTGGTCACCTTCTCGTCGCTCGCCACGAACTTCGTGATCACGAACTTGCCCTTGCCGCGGACGAACTCGTCCACGTGCATCGTCGGCGTGCCCTGCGGCGCGGCCTCGTTGCACGGCCATTGCACGCTGCCCAACTCGTCGATCAGCGCATACGACACACCATGAAACGTCGGCGTGAGCCGCGCAATCTCGTCCATGATCTCCGACGGATGCGCATAATCCATCTCGTAGCCGAGTGCGCGCGAGAGCAACGCCGTGACCTCCCAGTCCGCGTAGCGCGCCAGCGGCGACATCACGCGCCGCACCCGCGAGATGCGCCGCTCCGCGTTCGTGAACGTGCCGTCTTTCTCGAGGAACGACGAACCCGGCAGGAACACATGCGCATACTTGGCCGTCTCGTTCAGGAAGATGTCCTGCACGACGATGCACTCCATCGCCGAAAGCGCCGCCGTCACATGCTGCGTATCGGGGTCCGACTGCACGATGTCCTCGCCCTGGCAGTACAGCCCCATGAAGCTGCCGTCGAGCGCCGCATCGAACATGTTCGGAATGCGCAAGCCCGGCTCCGGCTGCAACGACACGTGCCACGCCGCTTCGAACTGCTCGCGCACCTCGGCGCCGCTCACATGCCGGTACCCGGGCAGCTCGTGCGGAAACGAGCCCATGTCGCACGAGCCCTGCACGTTGTTTTGCCCGCGCAGCGGATTGACCCCCACGCCCTCGCGCCCGATGTTGCCGGTGGCCATCGCCAGATTCGCGATGCCCATCACCATCGTCGAGCCCTGCGCATGCTCGGTCACGCCCAGCCCGTAGTAAATCGCCGCGTTGCCGCCCGTCGCGTACAGGCGCGCCGCGGCGCGCACTTGCTCGGCCGGCACGCCTGTGATCGCTTGTGTCTGCTCGGGCGCGTTCTCCTCGCGCGCGATGAACTCGCGCCACTGCGCGAACGCCACCGGCTCGCAGCGCTCGGCCACAAACGCTTCGTTCACGAGCCCCTCGGTCACCACCACATGCGCGAGCGCATTGATCAGCGCCACGTTCGTGCCCGGGCGCAACTGCAAGTGATAATCGGCCTTCACGTGCGGGCCGTCCACCAAGTCGATGCGCCGCGGATCGGCCACGATCAGCTTGGCCCCCTCGCGCACGCGCCGCTTGAGCCGCGAGGCGAACACTGGGTGCCCGTCGGTCGGGTTCGCGCCAATCACTACGATCACATCACACTGCTCGATCGAGGCGAACGTCTGCGTGCCGGCCGATTCGCCCAGCGTCGTCTTGAGCCCATAGCCGGTGGGCGAATGACACACCCGCGCGCAGGTGTCCACGTTGTTGTTGCCGAACGCCGCACGCACGAGCTTTTGCACGAGGTACGTCTCCTCGTTGGTGCAGCGCGACGAGGTAATACCGCCGATCGAATCGCGACCGTGACGGGCCTGAATGCGCCGGAATTCGGCCGCCGCATAGGCGATCGCTTCTTCCCAGCTCACTTCGCGCCACGCATCGGTGATCTTCGCGCGAATCATCGGCTTGGTGATGCGGTCCTTATGCGTCGCATAGCCCCACGCAAAGCGCCCCTTCACGCACGCATGCCCCTCGTTGGCCTGGCCATTCTTGTGCGGCACCATGCGCACGACCTGGCTGCCCTTCATCTCGGCCTTGAGCGAGCACCCGACGCCGCAATAGGCGCACGTCGTGATCACCGAATGCTCGCGCTGACCCAGCTCCACCACGCTTTTTTCCATCAGCGTGGCCGTCGGGCACGCCGCCACGCACGCGCCGCACGACACACATTCCGAGTCCATGAACGGCACGTTCTCGCTGGCCGCCACGCGAGACTCGAACCCGCGCGCCATGATCGTCAGCGCGAACGTGCCTTGCGTTTCCTCGCACGCGCGCACGCACCGGTTGCACACGATGCACTTGGACGGGTCATACGTGAAGTACGGGTTCGACTCGTCTTTGGCCTCGCTCAGATGGTTCGCGCCGTCAAAGCCGTAGCGCACCTCGCGCAGACCCACCACGCCCGCCATGTCCTGCAGCTCGCAGTTGCCGTTGGCCGGGCACGTCAGGCAATCGAGCGGGTGATCGGAGATATAGAGCTCCATCACGTTGCGCCGCAACGCTTGCAGCCGCTCCGTTTGCGTGGACACGCGCATGCCTGCTTCGACCGGCGTCGTGCACGAGGCCGGGTAGCCGCGCTTGCCGTCGATTTCCACCAGGCACAGCCGGCACGAGCCAAACGGTTCGAGCGAATCGGTGGCGCACAGCTTCGGCACGTTCACGCCCGCCACCGCGGCCGCGCGCATGACCGAGGTGCCCGCGGGCACCGTCACTTCGCGCTCGTCGATCGTCAGCGTCACATCGGTGTCGGCGTGACGCTGCGGCGTGCCGTAGTCGGTCTCGTCGAGCGGGTTGCGCAGGGCCGCGCTTTTGCAGGCGCATTGGCCCGAGCCGCAGCCGCCGGTTGGCGCGGCGAGTGCCTTCGAGGGGTGAGCGAGTGCCTCAGACATGAATCACAACTCCATCAAGCCGCAGCCGCGTGGGGCTGAACGGGGCGAAGACCGAAGTCCTCAGGAAAATGTTCGAGCGCCGAGAGCACCGGGTACGGTGTCATGCCGCCCATCGCGCACAGCGAGCCCGACACCATCGTGTCGCACAGATCGCGCAGCAACTGCACTTGCTTGACCGAGGTGTCACCGCCGCGCATGCGCTGGATGACTTCGACGCCGCGCGTCGAGCCGATCCGGCACGGCGTGCACTTGCCGCACGATTCGAGCGCACAAAAGTGCATCGCGTATTGCGCCAGTTCCGCGAGATTGGACGTGTCGTCGTGCACCACGATGCCGCCGTGACCCACCACCGCGCCCACCGCCGCATACGCTTCGTAGTCCAGCGGAATGTCCCACTGGCTTTCGGGTAAATAGGTGCCCAGCGGCCCACCCACCTGCACCGCGCGCACCGGACGCCCACTCGCGGTGCCCCCGCCGTACGTCTCGATCAGCTCGCGCAGCGTCACGCCGAAGGCCAGCTCCACGAGCCCGCCGTGCAAGATGTTGCCGGCCAGCTGAAACGGCAGCGTGCCGCGTGAGCGGCCCATGCCGAAGTCGCGATAAAACGCCGCGCCGCGCGCGAAGATGATCGGCACCGTGGCGAGCGTGATGACGTTGTTGATCACCGTGGGCTGACCGTGCAGGCCCGAGAGCGCGGGCACGGGCGGCTTGGCGCGCACGATGCCGCGCTTGCCTTCGAGCGACTCGAGCAGCGCCGTTTCCTCACCGCACACGTACGAGCCCGCGCCCTTGGCCACTTCCAGCTCGAACGCGTGGGCACTGCCCAGCACGCTCGCGCCGAGCCAGCCCGCGCTGCGCGCCTTCGCGATGGCCGCGTTCAGCGTGGCAATCGCATACGGGTATTCGCTGCGCACGTAGATGTAGCCTTGCGTGGCGCCTGTAGCCACCCCGGCGATGATCATCCCTTCGATCAGCCCGAACGGGTCGCCTTCCATCGACAGGCGGTCCGAGAACGTGCCCGAGTCGCCTTCGTCGGCGTTACACACGATGTACTTTTGCGCGGCAGGTGCTGCACGCACCGTGCGCCATTTGATGCCGGCTGGAAAGGCCGCACCGCCGCGCCCGCGCAAGCCCGATTCGAGCAGCGCATCGCACGCCGCTTCGCCGCTCATCGCCAGTGCCGCCTTGAGACCGGCCAAGCCTTCGTGCGCGAGGTAATCGTCGATCGATAGCGGGTCGCTCAGGCCCAGTCGCGCGAACGTGAGCCGCTGCTGGCGCTTGAGGTAGGGCAATTCGTCAACCAGACCGACTGCGCGTGCATGGGCAATGCCTGTACCTTCGCTCGTGAGCCACTGCCCATCGAACAGCGACGCGATGTCCGACACCTGCACATTGGCGTAGCCTGTGCGTCCTTGAGGCGTTTGCACTTC
This sequence comes from Trinickia sp. LjRoot230, assembly GCF_964253315.1. NCBI lineage: Bacteria > Pseudomonadati > Pseudomonadota > Betaproteobacteria > Burkholderiales > Burkholderiaceae > Trinickia > Trinickia sp. LjRoot230. The sequence goes on along the minus strand of NZ_CAXUQX020000001.1, from coordinate 3,016,140 downwards.
GACGAGCGGCTCGAGCCACAGCAGCCCGCGCGAGCCGTTGCGCACGATCTCGATTGCCAAGCCGCGCGCGGCCGCTTCATCGGCAATGGCCTGCGCCACCGCGTCGGCGCCCAGCGCGAGGGCCGACGAATCGCACGGCACGAAGATGCGCGCCGCAAGCGCAGCCGAATTCATAAGGACTCCTGATTATTTGCACTCGCCTTCGCATTCGTATTCGATTCACATGCGACGCCCGCTTGTTCGCAGGCGGCATCGAATAGCGCATCGAAGCGCGCGGCGCTGATCTTCGCGTACAGCGTGCCGTTGATCGTCATGGCCGGCGACAGCGCGCACTGGCCCAGGCAGTACACCGATTCGAGTTCGACGTCGGCGACATGCGTTTGAGCCCCGCCTTGAGCATGCTGGGCATCGAACCGGCAGCCCGTGTGCGATTCGATATGCTGCGCGAGCGCTTCGGTGCCCATGCTGCGACACGCTTCGGCGCGGCACAGCGCTACGCTCACGCGCGCCGGCGCTCTCGTGCGAAAGTGGTGGTAGTAAGTCAGCACGCCATGCACCTCGGCGCGCGACAAGTTCATCGCGCGCGCCAGCGGCGCCAACGTCTCGGCCGGAATAAACCCGACTTCGTCTTGTATCTGATGCAGCACCGCGAGCAGCGATCTGCCCGGCTTCACGTGTTGGCGGACGAGCGCATCCGGCGCCAGGGGGCTTGCGTGTTCCACAGTGGGGGTCTCCTTCCAGCTCGATATATGTACTTGCTCCTCATATGGAGCCCATATATGCTCAGGCTGTGCCGTTTGTTATCGAACAATAGGCTCGTGTACCACGACATGCAATAGGAAATTGGACTGCATAAATGATCGACATTCGCTGCGTCACTGAATTGGTCGTACGAGACAGCGCAGGCCGTGAAGCAAGCCTCACCGACATCGTGCCGTTGCTGGTACTCGTCGACGAGACGGGCAGCATCGCGCAGGCTGCCGAGCAGCATCGGCTGTCGTATCGCCATGCCTGGGGGCTGCTGCGTCAGTTCGAGGCGCGGCTCGGCGGCGACTTGATCGCCAAGGAGCGCGGCAAGGGCTCGGCGTTGTCGGATCTCGGGCACGCGGTCGTGCGCGCGCAACGTCTTTGCGCCGAGCGGCTGGACGGCTCGGTGCAGATGCTGGCGAGTGAAGTGGCCGACGAACTCAATCGTCACCTTGGGCGCGTGGGCGCTGTGCGTATTCACGCGTCGCACGGCTATGCCGTCGCGGCGCTCGTGACCGAATTGCAGCGTCGGCATGCGGACGCGGTCGATATCAAATACCGCGAGAGCGCCGAGGCCGTGGCGTCGCTGGCAAGGGGCGAGTGCGACTTCGCGGGCTTTCATCTGCCGCGCGGCGCATTTCGCGAGCAGTGCGCCGACATCTACCGAAGCTGGCTTGACCCACGCCGGCACATGCTCATCTATCTGACGCGGCGCAAACAGGGTCTCTTTTTGCAAAAGGGCAACCCGAAGGGGGTGCGGGGTCTGGACGATCTGGCGCGCGGCGACGTGCGCTTCGTCAATCGCCAGCCGGGCTCGGGCACGCGTCTTTTGATCGATCTCGAGCTGCGCCGTGTCGGCGTCGATCCCGAGCGGATCACAGGCTACGCATCGACGGAATTGACGCACACGGCAATCGCGGCGTTCGTGGCAAGCGGCATGGCGGATGTCGGCTTCGGCGTTGCGCCCGCGGCGCACCATTTCGGGCTGGACTTCATCCCGATCGTCGATGAAGATTATTACTTCGCCTGCGAGCGTTCACGCCTCGCGGCGGGGCCGCTGGCCACCGCCGTGACCATCCTGCGCAGCGAGGGATTCCTGGCCGGCGTTTCGCGCCTCGAAGGGTACGATCCGGCCGATTGCGGCACGCTTGTCGACATCGCGAGCGGGCTGCGCGGCGGCATCTTGCAGCAACTGCGCTGAAAAAGGTATTGGCGCGTAACACGCGTCGCTGCACAGAACGATGGTTCTGCGTTACGCTTGCAGCCTTTGTTCTGATCCATACACCACGCGCCGACGGGCGCTGCTATTGCTATGAAATTGTTCATCCATAGAGGCGCCGCCTTTATCGTTGCTGGCGCGCTCCTCGGCGCGACGGCGGTTTGCGCTTTCGCGCAAAACTCGCCGGGCGTGCCGGGCGGCATTCTCAACGACGAATTTCGCTTGCAGGAGCATCCGCAGATGCAATTCGCGGCTTCCGACGCCGCCGCGAGGGCCAAGAAATATCAGTCGGGACGCTCGGAGTTGCGTAAGCGCGGCGATCTCGGCGACCCGGACGGCTGCAACCTCAAATGCCCGCAAGATCAATGAGCGCTAGCGCTTAGCGCTTAAGCGGGAAGTATCAAACGACACAGCGCGCGATGTGATAACGCAGTTCGGGTTCGGAAACGGAGCCGTCGTCGGATGATGGCTTGCGCACGTTGACGGCGCTGCCGCTACCTGCGGGGACAAGTGTGATACGCCACGTGTCGGCACGTGCGCCGTTGCCGATCGCGAGTTCGGTTCCGCCGCTGGCGCTGGCGCGGTGCACGCTATGCAAACGGCTCGAGAGGCAGCTCGCGATGGCGGTAGGTGCACGGCGCGACGTGAAGGCCATCGCCGAATCGGACGAGTGCGCGGCGAGAGCCGCCGAAGTGCCCGCGCCGTTCGACGCGGAGGGAGACGAGCCGCACGCGGCCAATCCGAGAAGCGGGAATACGGCGAGAAAGGCAAAAATCTTGGTCATGTGAACGCGGTCCAGAGAAAACATTGCGGCGAGACAAGGGTGAAGGGTGCGCGCAGGCAACGTAGTCTAACCGCAGGGCAGTGCGAATAATTCGTCGAAAAAAAGCCAAAAACGCCCATTACCGTCGTCGCCCCGTCACTCGTGGTGGTCGCTGGCGGGTGCGACCGGACTCGTTACGTAGACGTAACAGCGTGTGCAGCAGCGTTTCTACGCGAAGGCGCCGAAGCGCGGGAGTGCGCTCGGGTACAGTTTTGCTGCAGGCAATCGATGTAAGCCGCGATTTGTTCGTACTCGTGAGCGACATGATGACCCACGTGCGCTTAATGCTCGAATACTTTCATCCGTGGCCCAATTCAGCGGGGTTTTTTTTCGCGCGAGCGATGGGGTGGTTTGCCGATCAGGGCATCGAGCTGGAAATTCGTGTCCCCGATGTTCATCGGGGCGATGCGCGCGAGCATCTGTCGAGGGGTGAAGTCGAGTTCGGCGTTGTCCCAACCAAGCGATTTCTGGCAAGTGTCTGCGAAGCCGAAGCGCTGGTCGCCGTTGGCGCCGTCAATCAGTGCAGCCTGGAGGCGATCCACTCCGTTCGCGGAAACAATATTGCACGGCCAAGGGACCTCTGCGGAAGGCGCGTCTCCATGAATCCGACACCTCGCGGGATAGCCATGCTGCGGCATTTGATCGAAACGGACGGCGCAGATCCGAACGACGTAATTGTCGTCGATAACGGCAAGCGGGAATTAACGTTCGATGAGCTTGCATGCGGTGCGGCCGACGCAAGCTTCGGAAGCTACTGGCCATGGGAGTCGGTCATGCCGTCGAATATCGGCGAACACGAGAAGATCGTTCTGCCGATTCGCGAGTGGGGTGCTCCGGACTTCCACAGCTATTTGCTCTGCACGTCGCGCGAATGGGCTGAACGCAGCGGCGGGGTGCTTCAGCGGTTTCTTGCCGTTGTTCATCGCGGATATCGTGCGGTTATGTGTCAGCCTGCGATAGCCGCGCCTATCTACGAGCGCGTGATTCCCTATTTCCCGCGCACCCAGATCGCGTCATCACTCGACAAGATCGCGCCAACCTGGGCGCTGCATGGACAATGGGGCGTCATTCGTCACGCGAGCGTCGACGCATACGCTCATTGGCTCTATCGACATGACGTTCTGCCCGTAGTGCCCGATTGGAGTCGGGCACTGATGGGAACAAAGCTGCACGCTGCCGCAGTCTCGGAAAGAAACAAAGTCCGGAGACTATCCGAACCCTTAGTGTTGGCGGGTTCAGCCACTTGATTTAACGGTACCGAAGCGGACGAACACGCTTCGCGCAGCGTTGCGCAAGATTCCCCCTCAACCTGCCGCTTGGCTTAGAGCCGACATCCGAAAAAGGCGAATTCGAAGATCCCTTCCTCACCCTCGCCGCATGGGAGAACCGTCATGCGTGACGCCCTCCTTGGTCCCGCCTGATAAGGGCTTTCATCCGCAATACCTGCCCGCCCTGCGTCTTGCCACTTCGCAAATCCTGTTTATACTGCATCAATTAGACGAAAGCGCTGCACCTTAAATCCTTGGCGTACCGTACCCGTAATTGGAGCAAAAGCCCAAAGCGGTTGGGCCAACTGGACATTCACAGGAGGCGTGCATGGGGGAACCACTCCAGCAGCGTGAAGCGCGGGGGTTGATGCACCAAATGGGGCTCAACGATGTGACCATCGAGCGGCGCAAGCAAGTGGTCGGACTGGAGCCCGTCGATGTCGATCGCATTGCAGCCGTCAGGCAGTTGGTACTTGATAGATTGGATCACTATGCAGACGTATTCTTCGAGCATCTAGCGAGCCTCGATGAAGCCCGACCGCTGATCAATAATCGGGCGCTCGCCGATAAAGCGAAGCGGCTCAAACGCGAACACCTGCACGCGATGGTGTCCGGCGAATACGGCGCGAAGTACGTCGAACAGCGTCTCGAACTCGGCCTGCTCTACTCGGCTGCCGGCCTTGACACACGCGTTTTCCTCGGCGCGTTTCATCATCTGCTGGCAAGCATCGGCGCGGACATCGTGAGGCAAAGCGGTCAAACACAAGCGGATGCCTTCGAGAATTTCATGTCGCTGAAAAAGCTCGCTTTTTTCGACATCTGCCTGATTGTCGACGTCATGGTGTTCGAGCGGGAGCGTGTCATCCGCCAGCAGCAAGACGCGATTCGCGAGCTTTCCACACCCGTTTTGCAACTGCGCGATCGTTTGCTTCTGCTTCCGATCATCGGCGTCATCGACACTTACCGTGCGCGGCTCATTACCGAAAGCCTGCTCGAAGCTATTCGAAGCAACCGTGCCAAGGTCGTGGTGATGGATATCACCGGTGTTGCCACCATCGACTCGAAAGTGGCCAATCATATTTTGCAAACCGTGGAGGCCGCGCGCCTGATGGGCGCGCAAGTGATCGTCACCGGTATCCGCGCGCCCGTGGCGCAATCGCTTGTCGCGCTGGGCATCGAGCTTGGCAGACTGGACACGGTCGGCGACCTGCAAGGCGGTATCGAGCTGGCCGAGCGGGCCATCGGCTATCGCATCGTGCTCCAGTCGGAGCCCATCGATGCGCGACTGAACGGAGCGAGCTGACGCCGTGTCCGTCCCCATCCTCAAGCAAGGCGACGTGCTGATCGCGTCGATCCAATCCGCCCTGTCGGACCAGGAGCTCGTTCAACTGCGCGATGACTTCGCAGAGCGGGTAGGGCGCTTTCGTACCAAGGGCGTGATTATCGACGTGATGGCGCTCGATGTCCTGGATTCGTTTGCGACCCGCACGCTGCGCGGTATCGCGGAGGTCGTGAAGCTGCGCGGTGCCACCACGGTCGTCGTCGGTATCCAGCCCGAGGTGGCCTTCGCGATGGTGCAGCTCGGGCTTGCGCTCGACGGCGTGGCCACCGCGCTCGATCTCGAAGAGGGCCTGGCCTATCTTCGCGGCGCGGCGAACCGGGGCCGTCGCCATGTCGACTGAAGTTCGTGTGCCCATCGAGCGGGAGGCGGACATCGTGGTGGCTCGCCAGAAAGGCCGCGAACTCGCCGCGTCGACAGGATTCTCGAATACGGACCAGACGATCATCGCGCTCGCCATCTCGGAAATGGCGCGAAATATCATCAGCTACGCGGGTACCGGCGAAATTGTGCTGACGCCGCTTGACGATGGCGCACGCCGCGGCATACTCATCGTCGCGCGCGATGAAGGGCCAGGCATCGCGGACATCGACCTCGCGATGCGCGATGGCTATTCCACCGGAAAAAGTTTGGGCGTGGGCCTGCCCGGCACCAAGCGGATCATGGACGAGTTCCATCTGAGCTCGGTGCTGGGCCTTGGCACGACGATCACGATGAAGCGGTGGTTGCGATGACGAGCGCCACGCCACTCGCGAGACCGGTCATCGAATGGGGATGGGCGGGCCACGCGCTGGAGACGGAGTCGGGGGACCTGCATGTGGTCGTCGAATTCGATGGGGGTGCGCTCGTCGCGCTGCTCGATGGGCTCGGGCACGGCCCCGAAGCGGCCGCGGCCGCCCAGGCGGCGGTGCCACTGCTCGAAGCCCATGCCGGCGAGCCCGTGGAGACACTCGTGCAGCGATGTCACGAGGCGCTGCGTGCCACGCGTGGGGCTGTCATGAGTGTTGCGTCGTTCAACGCGCTTGATTCCTGCGTGACATGGACGGGCGTCGGCAATGTCGACGGCATCCTCGTTCGCGCGAGCGACATTCACGCGCGGCGCGATGAAGCGATTTCAACGCGTGGCGGGGTGGTTGGCTACCGGCTGCCGCGATTGCGTACCGACAGCTTTGCGGTGTCGCGCGGCGACACGCTCGTCATGGCAACGGACGGCATCAAAAACAGCTTTTCGGCGGGCGTGTCAATCGAATACAGCCCGCAGGAGATTGCCGAATCGATCCTGGTCCGATACGGGAGGCGGACCGACGATGCTCACGTCGTCGTTGCGCGCTATGTCGGAGCGAGCTCATGACAACGCGGCTCGAGGAGCTGACCGACGAATACATATCGGTGCTGATCTCGTATTTCGACACGCACGACGAGGCGGCGCTCACGTTCGCCTACGAACTGGGAAGACGGGCCTTGTCCGAGGGGCTCGGCGTGCTCGATATGGCCGCTTTGCACCGTGCAGCAGTCGGTGCGCTCGTTTTGCCGGCCCCCCCGGTCGACCAACCCCGCTTCGCCGATGCGTTGCTGACCTGCTTCAATGAATTGCTGGCGCCGTTCGAGATCTCGCTGCACGGGTATCGCGCGGCGCTGGCTGCCAGCGAGGAGCGGTTTCAACTTGCCGTGAGCGGCTCGACCGCCGGACTGTGGGACTGGAACCCGCAGACCGACGAGATGTACTTTTCGCCGCATTTCAAAGGAATCATGGGTTATGCGGATCACGAGCTGGCGAATGAACGGCTCGGACACGTGAATGCGATTCACCCGGACGATGTCGCTCGGGTGACGCAAAGCCTCGATGCGCATCTGGAGCGGCGCGACACTTACAACGTGGAATATCGTATCCGCACCAAGTCGGGCGAGTTCCGGTGGATTCAGTCACGCGGGCAGGCATTATGGAGCCCATCTGGCGCGCCGTATCGAATGGTCGGCTGGATCATGGACATCACCGATCGCAAGCGCGATGAAGAGGCGCTGCGAATTTCGCGCGAAGAATTGCGGCGCCTGTCGGCGCATATTCAGCAGATACGCGAAGAAGAGAAAGCCCGTATCGCGCGCGAGTTGCACGACGATCTCGGGCAGCAACTGACCGCGCTCAAGATGGCGGTGACGTTGCTGGAGCACAGGAAGCCGGACCCGAGCGCGCCTGCCTTGTCGCGTGACGAACTCGATGGTATCTACGGGTTGATCGATCAGTTGATCGATTCGGTGCGGCGGATCGCGTCGGATCTGCGCCCGGTGATGCTCGACGATCTCGGCCCGATTCCTGCGATCGAATGGCTGGCCAACGAGTTCTCCGCGCGCTACAACGTGCGGGTGATCCGCCATATCGATGCGGAGACGATCACATTCAATCAGGCAAGCCGTATCGAGGTGTTTCGAATGGTGCAGGAAGCACTGACGAACGTCGCACGCCATTCCGGCGCGACCGAAGTCGTGCTCGACATCATTCGCGACGAGCCCAACTGCATCTTGCGGATCGTCGACAATGGCCGCGGCGCCGCCCGTGAAGGGCGCAGGGGCCGGCACTCGTTTGGCCTGCTAGGCATGCGCGAGCGCGCCATGCTGCTTGGCGGCGAACTCGAGATCCGCACCGCGCCCGGCGCTGGGTTTGCGTTGACGGCAACGTTGCCGCTCTCAGCCGTGGAAGACAAAGCACCACCGGAATGACCCGAAGCAAGCTGCCGTGACGCGCGTCAGCTTCGGGGCGTCACTCCATATCGACGCATGAATTCCTCAGCGCCGACGGGAGATGCCCATTGTCTTAGCGTGACCTTCACGCCAGCGCCGGTGGTTGACTCGATCTCGAACTCGTCTACGAGGCGCTGCGCGCCGGCGAGACCCAGGCCTAGCCCGCCACCGGTTGAATATCCGTCTTGCATCGCCCGTGCGATATCGGCGATACCGGCCCCCCAATCCTGTGCGACGACGACAACGCCACGGCGCCGGCCGCTGAGCGCAGCGGCGAATGACAGTTCGCCGTGGCCCGCGTGGACGACAATGTTTCGCGCGATCTCGCTGACCGCCGTGGCCAGCGCGGCGGTTCTATCTTCGTGCAGCCCTTCGAGCGTGCCCCATTCGCGAGCTTGCCGACGTGCCATTGCCACGTCCGACTCGTCGCGGATGGGCAGCAGCACCGTTGGCTGATGTGCGCCGCGTTCCGTCATGACTGCGGCTCTCTGCCGGCCGTGACAATATCGATGCGCCGGTTCATGTGCGGCCCAATGTCGAATGAAAGCATTTCATACGATAAATGAAGCCGTGCGAAAGCAACAGAGGAATCTAGCAAAGAAATCTAGCGTCAGCCTGAGGATGACGGTTGGGCTGCCGATATGTGGTGGTGGAACACGGAACCGAACCCGCGTCCATTGTCTGCAGAGGCGTCCGTTCCGCAAGCCAGACAATTCAATCGCATTGTCATGGTAAGGCGATCGCATTACTGTGCAGATATTCCTTCTTTGACTGGAAAGCGCCATGCCTGCCCCCCTCGAAGTCGAATCCACACTGACCGACCGCTACCAGACGACAGTGCCGGAAACCGTGCGCCGTGCTCTCCGACTGGGTAAGCGCGACAAGATCCACTACACGATCCGCCCGAGCGGCGAGGTCGTGCTGACGCGGGCCGAGGCCTCCGAAGGTGACGATCCGGTGCTCGGCCAATTCTTGGGTTTCCTGGCTCGTGATATCGCCAGCCACCCAGAGCGCCTGCAGGCCGTGAACGCCGACCTTGTCCACCGGCTCCAGTCGCTGATTGGCGGTATTGACGTCGATCTCGATGCTGCCCTGTCGGCAGACGATGAATGAGCACGCGCAAGTCCGCTCCCCTGGCCATTCTCGGCTGGACGGTTTTTGCTCCCCCCCTGTTCCTGGCTCAGATTGAAGCTTTAGCCCTGCAGGTCGAGGCCCTTAAGCAAAAGGACCCAGTCGGATACGAGAAGAGGAACGCCAGTAAGCGACTGGCCGCGATTACCAAACTCGCGTTCGATGTCATCCCGCAAGATCCGACCCGGCCCGAGTACCGGCAAGGCAACACCCTTGGTGACGAGCACAAGCACTGGTTCCGGGCCAAGTTCTTCCAGCAGTACCGGCTGTTCTTCCGTTACCACGCACCCAGCAAAGTAATCGTGTTCGCGTGGGTCAACGACGAGGAAACCAACCGGGCTTACGAAAGCAGTGATGACGCCTATCGCATGTTTCGCAAGATGCTCGAAAGCGGCCACCCACCGGACGACTGGAATCGGTTGTTGGCCGAAGCACGTGTCGAGGGGCAACGGTTGCAGCGATTCGCTGCGACCATTGCGCCGTAAGACTTGGCTTCTGTGGCGAACAGCGTTGTCATGGCTGGCGTTTGCGAGGCCAGTGCCGGGAACCGCGCCAACACTGGCGTTCCGGGCAGAAAAAAACCCAACCGATAAGGGTTGGGTTTTTGATATGTGGTGGAGCCGGCGGGAATCGAACCCGCGTCCAGAAATACTCCACAGCCAGTTCTACATACTTAGTCCGATCATTTGATTTAACTGCATCAGCGCGGACGGACACGCTCCTTTGCAGCGAGTCACTAGATCGTCGGCCTTCACGTCGTGACACCGCGAAGGATTAGCTGACGTAAATGACCTCGCGCGGTATTGCTACCGGTCTTGCGACCCTGGCCCGTCAGCGAACCAGTGCGAGGAAAGCCGGTTTTTAGGCGGCTTGTACCAGGAGAGCGTCGTTAGACGCCGCGCCAAAGCGCTTATCGAGGTTTGCATTTACAGATTTCCCATTGATTTACGAGGGACGGGTCCTCGGTATGCCCTGAACTGCTTCGTTACCCCTGTCGAAACCAGGTCGGCCCCTGACAAGCTGTGAATTATCTCACAGAACAGAAGATGGTGCGGCCGGCGCGTTTTTCAAGGGCACCGGATGGCATTCATCGACGCAGCTCGGCCAGTAGCTGCCGGAGCTGCATCGGCGAATCGACGATGTGCTGCGCGTGCCACAACGCCGGGGGCAGGTCAGTGCCGCAATAACCGTAGGCGGCGGCGACTGTCATCATGCCTGCCGCAAAGCCGGCCTGTACGTCACGCAGGTCGTCGCCGATATAGACGATCTGCTTCGGGCGGATCGCCAGTTCGTTCGCCGCGTGCAAAAGCGGGGCCGGGTGCGGCTTCGCGTGCGGCGTGGTGTCGCCCGCCACCACGCAGCTTGCGCGCGCGGCAAGGCCTAGCTGCTCCACGAGCGGCATGGTGAGCCGCGCCACTTTATTCGTGACGATGCCCCAGCGTACCTCGCGTGCGTCGAGTTCGTCGAGCAGTTCGCCTATGCCGGGAAAGAGCGTGCTTTCGATGCACAGGTCCGCTTCGTAGTTGGCCAGGAACTCCTCTCGCATCGCCGCATATTCGTGATGTTCCGGGCCAATTTCGAATGCGCCGCCGATGAGGCCGCGCGCACCTGCCGAAGCGAGGGGCCTGAGTTGCTCGAGCGGCAGCATGTCGAGGCGCCGATCCGCTCGCATTTTATTGACTGCGGCAACCAGATCAGGCGCGGTATCGGCGAGCGTGCCGTCCAGATCGAAAAGCACTGCGTGACACAGGCATATCGACGCGGTGGCGTTTTCGTGCTCGGGCAGGGAGGTCGGCTGGCTCATAACGAAGAAGAGTAAACGCTGTATTAAAGGCTAAGCGCGAGCGTCAGCTTTCGCGGCGGCAGGCGAAAAGGTAGTTGACGCTGGTGTCGTCCGACAACGCAAAGCGTTTGCCGAGCGGGCGATAGGTGATGCCTTTGATATCCACGCTGCGAAGCGACGCTGCGCGCACGAACGACGCCAACTCGGACGGGCGAATGAAACGCGCATACTCGTGCGTGCCCTTCGGCAGCATCCGCGCGATGTACTCCGCGCCAACGACCGCGAACAGGTACGACTTCACATTGCGGTTCAACGTGGAGAAAAATACCCAACCGCCCGGTTTCACGAGCGTCGCGCAGGCTGTGACGATCGCGGCGGGATCGGGCACGTGCTCGAGCATCTCCATACAGGTGACGACGTCGTAACTGGCGGGTTCACGCGCTGCCAGTGCCTCGGCCGAGACTTCCTCGTACTCGACGGCGATGCCGCTTTCAAGGCTGTGCAGGTCGGCCACGCCCAGCGCTTGCGAGGACAGATCGATCCCCTTCACCTGCGCGCCGAGCCCCGCCATCGACTCCGACAAGATGCCGCCGCCGCAACCGATGTCGAGCACCCGCTTGACCGAAAGGTGAGCGTGCGCATCGATCCATCCGAGTCGCACCGGGTTCAGCTCGTGCAACGGCTTGAACTCGGCATTGGGGTCCCACCAGCGATGGGCGAGATCGCTGAACTTCTGAAGCTCGTGGGGATCGGCATTCGTCATAGCGAATCGGGATAACAAAATAATAAATTAATAAATAAATGTCCTACGAGTAAGCCCGAGTATATCGGGCCTCGTGCATAGGTAAAAGCCGGCCGAATGGCCACACCTTCGAAGTGCGGCGCGAAAGAGCAGAAAAAAACCCCGCCTGAGCGGGGTTTCTTGAACTGCGGTAAGCGGTGCTTACTGGCTGGTTTTCTGTGTACCGACCACTTCCACTTCCACGCGACGGTTCGGCGCGAGGCAGGCGATGAGCGACTTGCTGCGGCCCTTGCCCACGCAATCGGTCTTGACCGGGTTGCGCTTGCCCTTGCCTTCCGTGTAGATCTTGTTGGCAGGGACACCCTTGCTGACCAAGTACGCCTTGACAGCTTGCGCACGGCGCAGCGACAGACGATCGTTGTACTTGTCCGAACCGATCTTGTCGGTGTGGCCCGTGGCGACGATCACTTCCGTGTCCATCCCTTGAATCTTCGTCGACAGATCGTCGAGCTGTTGCTTGCCGGCCGGCTTCAGAACTGCTTTGTCGAAGTCGAACAGCGCATCGGCCGAATAGGTGACCTTCTGGCTCGTGATGGCCGGAGCTGCCGGGGCTTCGGGTGCCGGCGGCGTCGGGGCTTGCGCGACGAGGGCGCCGTCGCACTTCGCGTTCGCCGTTGCCGGCGTCCAGAATGCATCGCGCCAGCAAAGCTCGTTCGTGCCGTTCATCCACACGTATTCGCCGGTGCCGTTGACCCAGTTGTCATTCGTGGCTTGTCGCGACGCCGGCACCGACTGTGCCGAAGCGGATGCAGCCATTACTGCGGTAGCTGCAATGAACGCGAGCTTTGAAAGTTTATTCATATTTCTCCTCTCGAATTTGAGATTACCGCAGGTTTACTGCGAGCCTGGATGACGAAGACAAGTCAAACATTGCGCGAAGTATAGCATTGGTGCAGTACAAAAAATTCGTGCCCATGTCGACCCTGCGAGCTGCGTCTAACCAAGTGCGTTGGCATTTTGCCATATCGTTCCCTTCTTACGAAAAAAAAATCCCGCCGCTTGTAACCGTCCGTTTCGATTGTGGTGCGCCCGCAACACTAAGCGGGACGGGCTTCTCCGCCCGGCCGCGCTCCGCACGATACATGCCAGCCTGTAAAGAAGAATCGACTCAAGTGCTGCCAAAAACGGCGCATTGGGCCGTTTGACAATGTCCCGATGGGGGAGTACGTCCCCATCTCGGGCGGCCGGCGCCAGCGTGCTAGAATCGCCGGATGCCCGGCTTTCGGTGGCGGGGCGATGTGAGGCGAACAGCGGATAGCGGTCAGTTACCAAGCGTTAAGCGCAAGCGTCAAGCGGTGCAAGGTGGTGGTGAGCGGTAGCAAGCCGTCCCGCTTCGGTTTCGCCTGAAAAAGATACGGATAATGGATCAATTCGCCAAAGAGACTCTGCCCATCTCCCTTGAGGAGGAAATGCGCCGTTCGTATATCGAGTACGCGATGAGCGTAATCGTCGGACGTGCGCTTCCCGATGTCCGTGACGGCCTCAAACCCGTGCATCGGCGCGTCCTTTATGCCATGCACGAGCTCAATAACGACTGGAATCGAGCTTACAAGAAGTCGGCGCGTATTGTCGGCGATGTCATCGGTAAATACCATCCGCATGGCGATCAGGCGGTCTACGACACGATCGTCCGCATGGCGCAGCATTTCTCGCTGCGCTACATGCTCGTCGACGGGCAGGGCAACTTCGGTTCGGTGGATGGCGACAACGCTGCGGCGATGCGCTACACCGAAATCCGCATGGCCAAGATCGGCCATGAACTGCTGGCCGACATCGACAAGGAAACGGTCGATTTCGGGCCGAACTATGACGGCAGCGAGAACGAGCCGCTGATTCTGCCCGCGCGCATTCCGAACCTGCTGATCAACGGCTCGTCGGGCATCGCGGTCGGGATGGCCACGAACATCCCGCCGCACAACCTGGGCGAGGTAGTCGACGCCTGCCAGCATCTGCTGAAGAACCCGGCCGCAACAGTCGACGAACTGCTCGAAATCATTCCGGCGCCGGACTTCCCGACCGGCGGCATCATCTACGGCGTGGCCGGCGTGCGCGATGGCTACCGCACGGGGCGCGGGCGCGTCGTGATGCGCGCGCAAACGCATTTCGAGGAAATCGACCGCGGCCAGCGCATGGCGATCATCGTCGATGAACTTCCGTATCAGGTGAACAAGCGCTCCTTGCTCGAGCGGATCGCCGAGCTCGTCAACGAAAAGAAGCTCGACGGCATCTCGGATATCCGCGACGAGTCCGACAAAAGCGGCATGCGCGTCGTGATCGAGCTCAAGCGTGGTGAAGTACCCGAGGTCGTCCTCAACAATCTGTATAAAGCCACGCAGCTGCAAGATACGTTCGGCGTCAATATGGTGGCGCTCGTCGACGGCCAGCCGAAGCTGCTCAATCTGCAGCAGATGCTCGAGGCGTTCTTGTCGCATCGACGGGAAGTCCTGACGCGGCGCACCGTATACGAATTGCGCAAGGCGCGCGAGCGCGGCCATGTGCTCGAAGGCCTGGCCGTCGCGCTCGCGAACATCGACGAGTTCATCGCCATCATCAAGGCCGCTCCGACGCCGCCGATCGCCAAGCAGGAATTGATGGCGCGCGCGTGGGATTCGTCGCTCGTGCGCGACATGCTCGCGCGCGCGCAGACCGATAACGCAGCCGCGGGCGGGCGCGAGGCCTACCGGCCGGATGGCTTGAACCCGGCCTTCGGTATGCAAGGCGACGGCCTGTACAAGTTGTCCGATACGCAGGCCCAGGAAATCCTGCAGATGCGCCTGCAACGGCTGACAGGCCTCGAGCAGGACAAGATCATCGGGGAGTATCGCGAGGTCATGGCGCAGATCGCCGATTTGCTCGATATCCTCGCGCGCCCGGAGCGGATTACGGCGATCATCGGCGACGAACTGGTCGCGGTGAAGGCCGAATTTGGCGACGCACGCCGCTCGCGTATCGAGCTCAATGCGACGGAGTTGAACACCGAAGACCTGATTACGCCGCAAGACATGGTCGTCACGATGTCGCACACGGGCTACGTGAAGTCGCAGCCGCTGTCCGAATATCGGGCGCAAAAGCGCGGCGGGCGTGGCAAGCAAGCTACGCAGATGAAGGAAGACGACTGGATTGACACGCTTTTCATCGCCAACACGCACGACCACATGTTGTGCTTCTCGAATCGCGGGCGTGTTTATTGGGTCAAGGTCTACGAAGTGCCGCAAGGTTCACGCAATTCGCGCGGGCGACCGATCGTCAATATGTTCCCGCTGCAAGAAGGCGAAAAAATCAACGTGGTTTTGCCGGTCAAGGAATTTTCGGCGGACAAGTACGTCTTTATGGCAACGGCGCTCGGTACGGTCAAAAAGACGCCGCTCGAGGCTTTCAGCAGACCATTGCGCAAGGGTATCATTGCCGTCGGTCTCGATGATGGCGACTACCTGATCGGCGCGTCGATCACCGACGGTCAGCATGACGTCATGCTCTTTTCCGACGCGGGCAAGGCGGTGCGCTTCGACGAGAACGACGTGCGTCCGATGGGCCGCGAGGCGCGCGGCGTGCGCGGCATGCAACTCGACGAAGGGCAGCATGTCATTGCAATGCTCGTGGCGGGCAGCGAAGAGCAATCGGTATTGACGGCGACCGAAAACGGGTATGGCAAGCGCACGCCGATCACCGAGTACACGCGGCATGGCCGCGGCACGAAGGGCATGATCGCGATTCAGACGTCCGAGCGAAACGGCCGCGTGGTTGCTGCGACGCTGGTGGACGCCGAAGATCAGATCATGTTGATCACGAACACGGGTGTGCTGATCCGCACACGGGTGGCCGAGATTCGCGAGATGGGCCGGGCAACGCAGGGTGTTACACTCATCAGCCTTGACGATGGCACCAAGCTCTCTGGACTGCAGCAGATTGCCGAAGCGGATGCCGATGTCGATCTCGATATTGACGGCGCGGTTGATGGCCCGATCGATGGCCCGATCGACGAGCCGCTTGCCGATGATGCGAACGGCGAGGATGGCGAAGCCTGATCACGGCCGGCCGGCGTGGGCACTTCGCCGCGCTGCGCTCGCCAAACCGACTAATTTTTTAGAGGGAGTGACGATGCAACAACGATTCAAACAATGGATGCTGCTGGCCGCCTTCGTGCCGACCTTCGCGATGGCGCAGGCACTCCAGAGTCAGACACCGGCTGCTGCAGCCACGACGGCAGCACCTGATCCGGCCAAGCAGGCCGCGATCAAGGAGCTCTTGGCCGCAATCGATGCGCAAAAGCTCGTCGGCGCTATCGCCAACAGCGCGCAAATGCAGGCCAAGCAACTCGTGCCGGCCATCCTGTCGGACGCCCTGTCGGAAAACAAGTCGCTGACGGACAAGCAAAAGCAAGCATCCGTGCCGGCCTTGCAAAAGAATGCGGTGCCGAAGCTGGCTGATTCCGCGGGTCAGGTCTTTGCGACCGATTCGTTCCGTCAGGACGCGATGCAAGCGCAGTACGACGCGTACGGCAAGTACTACTCGACGCAGGAAATCAAGGATCTGACGACGTTCTACAAGAGCCCGACGGGCCGCAAGTTCATCGAAGTCCAAGACCAGGTTGGCCGCGATGTCGTGAACGGCTTGATGCAAAAGTACATGCCGCAATCGATCAAAGCCACGCGCGATCAGGCTGACAAGGAAGTGGCGTCGGTCAAGCCGGGCAAGTAAGCAAGGCGATTTAGCCGCCGGCTTGCGCCGTCGGTCTTCCCTTCGCCGAGCGCCCGCGGCGCCGAGTTGATCCGGCGCGCATTGGCGGCTTTTCGGCGACGGTGCGATAATGGTCGTTTGCGCAGGACGCGTGAACGGCCATTATTTATTTTTGAGCCATATGGCTTGAACAGAATATTTTTTGCCGCCGCGTCGCAGTCTTTTTCTCCCCGGGGGTTTTCATCATGCGCGTCTTCAACTTCGCTGCCGGTCCCGCGGCTTTGCCCGAGGAAGTGTTGCGTCAGGCGGCCGAGGAAATGCTCGATTGGCATGGCAGCGGCATGGGCGTGATGGAAATGAGCCATCGCGGGCGCGAATTCATGTCGATCCACGAAGAGGCGCTGCTCGATTTGCGCGAACTGCTCGAAGTGCCGGCGAGCCACCGTATCCTCTTTTTGCAAGGCGGCGGTCTGGCCGAAAACGCGATTGTGCCGATGAACCTGCTTGGCTCGCGCAAGACGGCCGATTACGTGATCACCGGCTCGTGGTCGCAAAAGTCGTTCAAGGAAGCGGCCAAGTACTGCGTACCGCATCTGGCCGCCAGCGGCGAGACACCGCTTGGCTACACGCGCGCGCCGCGGCGCAGCGAGTGGCAACTTTCCGACGACCCGGCTTATGTGCATCTGTGCACGAACGAGACGATCCACGGCGTCGAGACGTTCGATATTCCCGAGCTCGGCGATATCCCGCTCGTTGCCGATGTTTCGTCACACGTGCTGTCGCGCCCGCTCGACGTCGCCAAATTTGGCGTCATGTACGGCGGCGCGCAAAAGAACATCGGGATGTCGGGCGTGACGCTTGTCGTGGTGCGCGAGGATTTGCTCGACCGCTCATTGCCGATTTGCCCGTCGGCATTCGAATGGAAAACCGTCGCCGAGAATAATTCGATGTACAACACGCCGCCCACGTATGCCATCTATGTCGCGGGGCTCGTGTTCAAATGGCTCAAGCGCCAAGGCGGTGTCAGGGCGATCGAGGCGCGCAACGTCGCGAAATCGAAACTGCTTTACGAGACCATCGATGCGAGCAGCTTTTATCTCAACAAAGTGGAGCCCGGCTCGCGCTCGAGAATGAACGTACCGTTTTTCCTCGCCGACGAGTCGCGCAATGAAGATTTCCTGGCCGGCGCGAAAGCGCGGGGGCTGACGCAGCTAAAGGGCCACAAGTCCGTCGGCGGCATGCGGGCGTCCATCTACAACGCGGTGCCGCTCGAAGGCGTCCAAGCGCTCGTCGAGTATATGAAGGAATTCGAACAGTACCGCGCATGATGCGCGAGATCGGGCGCGCTGCCGGTGTCGGCGCGTCGACTTTCGATACGGCAGTTTTTTACGCATGGACGACGAACTCAATTCAAGATTGAAGCCGCTTCGCGACCGCATCGACGCGATCGACGCGCAACTGATCTCGCTGCTCAATCAGCGCGCGGCAGTGGCGCTCGAAGTAGGCGAGGTGAAGAAGCACTACAACGCGCCGGTGTTTCGCCCCGAGCGCGAACAGCAGGTCATCACGCGGCTGCAGGAGATGAGTGCAGGCCCGCTCGTCGACGAACATATCAGCGCGATCTGGCGCGAGATCATGGCCGCGAGCCGCTCGCTCGAGCGGCCGACCACAGCCGCTTTTCTCGGGCCTGTCGGCACCTATAGCGAAGAAGCGGTGCACGAGTACTTCGGTCACTCCATCGAAGGGCTGCCGTGCTTGTCGATCGACGAAGTGTTTCGGGCCGTCGAGGCGGGGGCGGCCGAGTTCGGTGTCGTTCCTGTGGAGAACTCGAGCGAGGGCGCCGTTTCGCGCACGCTCGATTTGCTGCTGCAAACACGGCTTTTGATCGGTGGAGAGATCGCGCTGCCGATTCATCACAATCTGCTGACGCAAAGCGGCTCGGTGACGGGCATCACGCGCGTCTACGCGCACGCCCAAGCGCTAGCGCAATGTCAGCGCTGGCTTGCCACGCACTTGCCCAATGTCGAGCGGCAGGCCGTGTCGAGTAATGCCGAGGCCGCGCGCATCGCGGCTGCCGACGCGACCGTTGCCGCAATCGCCGGCGATCGCGCGGCAGCGCATTACGGGCTGCGGCTCGCCTACGCGCTGATTCAAGACGATCCGCACAACCGCACGCGCTTCGTGATGATCGGCCGCGCGCCGGCAAGCCCGAGCGGGCATGATCAGACGTCGTTGATCGTCTCGGTGAAAAACGAGCCGGGCGCGATGGTCAAGCTACTCGAGCCGCTCGCGCGGCATGGCGTATCGCTGACGCGCTTCGAATCGCGGCCGGCCCGCGTCGGGACGTGGGAGTACTACTTTTACATCGATCTCGAAGGGCATCGGGAAGCCGAACCGGTCGCGGCGGCGCTCGCGGAACTCGGCAAGAAGGCCGCGTTCTTGAAGATTCTCGGGTCCTACCCGCGCGCACGTTGATGCTGCGTCACTCGGCCCCTTTTGTTGTTCTGCTTTCCGTGCGCAGAGCCGCCCGCCTTCGCGCATTTACGCACCGCCCGCTCAGGAGATACTGATGACCATGCAATACGGCCCTTTCTACGTACGCGAAATTGCCCCCTATATCGCGGGCAAGCCTATTTCCGAAGTGGCGCGCGAGTTCGGGCTCGACGAAGCGAGCATTGTGAAGCTTGCGTCTAACGAGAACCCGTTGGGTATGCCCGAGTCGGCCAAGACGGCAATGGCGAAAGTCGTGGCCGACCTGGGCCGGTACCCGGATTCCAACGCGTTCGAACTCAAGGCTGCGATCAGCGCCCGCTATGGCGTGCCGGCCGAGTGGATCACGTTCGGCAACGGCAGCAACGATATTCTCGAGCTTGCCGCGCACGCGTTCGTCGAAAAAGGTCAGTCGATTGTCTATTCGCAATACTCGTTCGCCGTTTACGCGCTCGCGACGCAGGGGCTCGGCGCTCGCGCGATCGTCGTGCCGGCCGTGAAATACGGTCACGATCTCGAAGCGATGCTGCAGGCGATCGAACCCGATACGCGGCTGGTTTTTATCGCCAATCCGAACAACCCGACCGGCACGTTTGTCGACGGCGCCGCGCTCGAGGCGTTTCTCGAGCGTGCACCGAAAAATGTGGTGGTCGTGCTCGACGAGGCGTACACCGAATATCTGCCGGCAGCGCGGCGCTACGACTCGATCGGTTGGGTGCGTCGCTATCCGAACCTGCTTGTCTCGCGCACGTTTTCGAAGGCGTACGGCTTGGCCGGGTTGCGCATCGGCCTTGCCATCGCGCAGCCGGCGCTGATCGATCTCGTCAACCGGTTGCGTCAGCCGTTCAACGTCAATACGATCGCACAGGCCGCGGCGATCGCGGCGCTGGGCGATACGGCGTTTCTCGAAAAGAGCGCGGCGCTCAACGCGGCCGGTTATCGGCAGCTCACGCAAGCGTTCGACAAGCTCGGCCTCGAGTACGTGCCCTCGTATGGCAACTTCGTGCTCGTGCGCGTCGGCGATGACGATGCCGCAGGTGCGCGCGTGAATCTCGCGTTGCTCAAGGCCGGCATCATCGTGCGGCCGGTGGGCAATTATGGGTTGCCGCAGTGGCTGCGCGTGACGATCGGCTTGCCGGAGGAAAACGAGGCGTTCGTCGCCGCGCTCGAGAAGACGCTCGCGACGGTTTGATTCGTTCGCAGTTGGCACACGCTTTTAGCGCGCTCGTCGCCTGCCGTGCTTTTTACGCTTCACTTTTTTTCAAGACCGTCGTGGACACGTTCTCTTTTGACCGGCTGGTGATCTTCGGCGTGGGCCTCATCGGCGGCTCGCTCGCGCGTGCGTTACGCGAGCGCGGCGGCGCGCGGCGCGGCGGTGTGATCGTCGGCGTCAGCCGTTCGATTGCTTCGGCCGAACGTGCGCTTGCGCTGGGCGTCGTCGACGAGGTGGCCGCGCTCGATGACGATCGGCAACTCGCGCACGCGTTAGCCGGCGCCGATCTCGTGCTGATCGCCGCACCGGTTGCGCAAACCGCGGCGTTGCTTGCGCGAATCGAGCCGTTTCTCGGCGAAGCGACGCTTGTCACGGACGCGGGCAGCACGAAGGGCGACGTCGTCGCTGCTGCCCGGGCCGCGCTGGGCGCACGTGTGTCGCAGTTCGTGCCGGGCCACCCGATTGCGGGCCGCGAGTCGAGCGGCGTCGAAGCCGCGCTGCCCGATCTCTACGTCGGGCGCAACGTCGTCCTGTGCCCGCTGCCGGAGAATCGGCCGGAGCACGTCGCGCGGATCGAGGCGTTGTGGCGCGCAGCCGGCGCCGACGTGCGCACGATGGACGCCGAACAACACGACCGCGTGCTCGCGTCGGTCAGTCATTTGCCGCATCTGCTTTCGTTTGCGCTGGTCGAGCAGATCGTCAGCGAGGCCGATGCTGCGCTCAAGTTTTCGTTCGCGGCGGGCGGCTTTCGCGACTTCACGCGCATCGCGGCGTCGAGCCCTGAAATGTGGCGCGATGTCTGCTTGGCGAACCGCGGCGCGCTCGTCGACGAACTGGACGCCTATACGGGCGTGCTCGCGCGCTTGCGCGCGGCGATCGTGGCGGGCGACGGCGCGACGATCGAAGCGGTGTTTGCCCGCTCGCGCGAGGCGCGTACCGAATGGCAGGAGCGGGGGGCAAATGGCGTCGCGCCGCGCGTGCCTGGCGACCTCGCCCCGGAATAAACAGGAACCGATATGGACTATCTCGACCTCGGACCCTATGGTCACGCGCAGGGCACGATCCGTCTGCCCGGCTCGAAGAGCATCTCCAACCGCGTGCTGCTGCTTGCGGCGCTGGCCGAAGGCGATACCGCGATTTCGAATCTGCTCGATTCGGACGATACGCGCGTGATGCTCGATGCGCTCGCCGCGCTCGGCGTGAAAGTGGCGCGCGATGGCGAGCGCTGCATTGTTTCGGGCACGCGCGGCGCATTTACGGCCAAGACCGCCGATCTTTTCCTCGGCAACGCCGGCACAGCGGTGCGCCCGCTCACGGCGGCCCTGGCCGTCAACGGCGGCAACTACCGCGTGCATGGCGTGCCGCGCATGCATGAGCGGCCGATCGGCGACCTCGTCGACGGGCTGCGCCAAATCGGCGCGCGCATCGATTACGAAGCGAACGAAGGCTATCCGCCGCTCAGAATCCGGCCCGGCACGCTGGCCGTGGACGCGCCGATTCGCGTGCGCGGCGACGTTTCCAGCCAGTTTCTGACCGCGCTGCTGATGGCGCTGCCGCTCGTGCGCACGCAAAGCGGGACGACCGTGATCGAAGTCGACGGCGAACTGATCTCGAAGCCCTATATCGAGATAACGATTCGGTTGATGGCGCGCTTCGGCGTGATGGTCGAACGCGAAGACGAAGGCTGGCAGCGCTTCACGGTGCCGGCCGGCGCGCGCTACCAATCGCCGGGCTCGATCAGGGTCGAAGGCGATGCGTCCTCGGCCTCCTACTTTCTCGCCGCGGGCGCGTTGGGCGGCGGGCCGGTGCGTGTCGAGGGCGTCGGCCGCGCGAGCATTCAGGGCGACGTCGCGTTTGCGGAGGCGCTGGGCCGTATGGGCGCGAACGTGGCGATGGGCGAGGACTGGATCGAAGTGCGCGGCATTGGCCACGACCACGGCCGGCTGGAAGCGATCGAAATGGATTGCAATCTGATTCCCGATGCGGCGATGACGATCGCGGTGGCTGCGCTCGCCGCCGATGGCACGACGCGCCTGACGAATATCGGCAGTTGGCGCGTGAAGGAAACCGACCGCATCGCCGCCATGGCGACCGAATTACGCAAACTCGGCGCGACGGTGGAAGAGGGGCCGGACTGGCTGGCGCTGACGCCTCCCGGGGTGCGCGGGGCGGCTGCCCAATTGGTGCCGAATGCCGCCATCGACACCTACGACGATCACCGCATGGCGATGTGCTTCTCGCTCGCGAGCTTGCTCGGCGTGCCGGTGCGCATCAACGATCCAAAATGCGTCGCCAAGACCTTTCCTGATTACTTCGATCGTTTCAAGACGCTCGTTGCTCGCTAATTGATAGATCGATAGATGAAACCGACACGTCCCTTTCACCAGACCCCAGTCATTGCGATCGACGGGCCTACCGCTTCGGGCAAGGGGACGGTCGCCGCACTCGTCGCGGCGCAGCTCGGCTTTCACCTGCTCGACAGCGGCGCGCTTTACCGGCTCGCGGCGCTTGCGAGCGTGCGCTACAACGTGTCGCCCGAGATGCCCGAAGCGCTGGCGGCACTCGTCGACGGCTTGCACATCACGTTTCGCGAGGGCTGCGCGCAACTCGACGGCGTCGATGTCTCGAACGACATTCGAGCCGAGGAAATCGGTAACCGAGCATCGGCGATCGCCGTGCATCAGCCCGTGCGTGCCGCGCTGGTGGCGCGTCAGCGCGCCTTTCGCAAGGAGCCGGGTCTCGTCGCCGATGGCCGCGACATGGGCACCGTCATCTTTCCCGACGCGGTGCTCAAGGTCTTTCTGACGGCAAGTGTGGAGGCGCGCGCCGCGCGCCGGCATAAGCAATTGATCCAAAAAGGGTTTTCTGCTAATATAGATGACTTGCTCCGGGATTTGCGTGAGCGCGATGCGCGCGATGCCAACCGCGCGGCCGCGCCGCTCAAGCCCGCAGCAGATGCGAAGCTGCTCGATACTTCGGCGCTCTCGGTCGACCAAGCGGTCGGCCAAGTCGTGCAGTGGTACCGGGCGCTGTAGCAGGTGTTTCGCGTGCATGCCGGCTCACCTAGGTAACGAGGGCCGCGGCGGCGCGAGACGTTGTTCCAACCCTTAACCCCGTGTGAGCTTCGCCGTGCCGCAGCGTGACGGTCTTTGAGAAAAGGCTGCACAGGCAGTGCGAATTCATGCCAACACCATTTTTATGTCCGACCTGCAAACCTCCAACCCGAATACCGAATCTTTCGCGGCTCTGTTCGAAGAGTCGCTGACCAAGCAAGACATGCGCGCGGGCGAAGTGATCTCCGCCGAAGTCGTGCGCGTCGACCACAACTTCGTGGTCGTGAACGCGGGTCTCAAGTCCGAAGCCTATATTCCGCTCGAAGAATTTCTGAACGACGCGGGCGAGGTAGAAGTGCAGGCGGGCGACTTCGTTTCGGTCGCGATCGACGCGCTCGAAAACGGCTATGGCGATACCATCCTGTCGCGCGACAAGGCGAAGCGTCTCGCTTCGTGGCTGTCGCTGGAAAAAGCGCTCGACAACAACGAACTCGTGACCGGCACGATCACCGGCAAGGTCAAGGGCGGCATGACGGTCATGGTCAACGGCATCCGCGCGTTCCTGCCCGGCTCGCTCGTCGACACGCGCCCGGTCAAGGACACGACCCCGTACGAAGGCAAAACCCTCGAATTCCGCGTCATCAAGCTTGATCGCAAGCGCAACAACGTGGTGCTGTCGCGCCGCGCGGTGATCGAAGCGACGCAAGGCGAAGAGCGCGCGAAGCTGCTCGAGACGCTCAAAGAGGGCGCGATCGTCAACGGCGTGGTCAAGAACATCACCGACTACGGTGCATTCGTGGATCTGGGCGGCATCGACGGCCTGCTGCATATCACCGACATCGCATGGCGCCGCGTGCGTCATCCGAGCGAAGTATTGTCGGTCGGCCAGGAAGTTACCGCGAAGATCCTCAAGTTCGACCAAGAGAAGAACCGCGTTTCGCTCGGCATCAAGCAATTGGGTGACGACCCGTGGGAAGGCATTTCGCGCCGTTACCCGTCGGGCACGCGTCTTTTCGGCAAGGTCACGAACATCACTGACTACGGCGCATTCGTCGAAGTCGAGTCGGGTATCGAAGGCCTCGTCCACGTCTCGGAAATGGACTGGACCAACAAGAACGTTGCGCCGTCGAAGGTGGTTCAGCTCGGCGACGAAGTCGAAGTCATGGTGCTCGAGATCGACGAAGACCGCCGTCGTATCAGCCTCGGCATGAAGCAGTGCAAGCCGAATCCGTGGGACGACTTCAGCCGTAACTTCAAGAAGGGCGACAAGATCAGCGGTGGGATCAAGTCGATTACCGATTTCGGCGTCTTCATCGGCTTGCCGGGCGGCATCGACGGTCTGGTCCACTTGTCGGACTTGTCGTGGACCGAGACGGGCGAAGAAGCGGTTCGCAAGTACAAGAAGGGCGACGAAGTGGAAGCGGTCGTGCTCGGCATCGACGTCGAGAAAGAACGCATTTCGCTTGGCATCAAGCAACTCGAAGGCGATCCGTTCAACAACTTCGTTGCGATGAACGACAAGGGCGCGATTGTCGACGGCACGGTCAAGACGGTGGACGCCAAGGGTGCGGTGATCGCGCTGTCGACCGAAGTCGAAGGCTACCTGCGTGCTTCGGAAATCGCACAAGATCGCGTCGAAGATGCGCGCAACGTGCTCAAGGAAGGCGACAAGGTCAACGCGATGATCATCAACATCGATCGCAAGTCGCGTGGCATCAACTTGTCGATCAAGGCGAAGGACTCGGCTGAGCAGCAAGAAGCCATGCGTGGCCTGGCTGCCGATACGAACTCCGCGGCGTCGGGAACGACGAACCTCGGTGCTCTGCTCAAAGCCAAGCTCGACGGCCAGAATCAATAAGCCTGAGAGGTTTGCCGCAGCATGACCAAATCGGAATTGGTCGCCCAACTGGCAGCGCGATTTCCGCAACTTGTTCTCAAAGATGCGGATTTCGCGGTGAAGACGATGCTCGATGCGATGTCGGAGGCGCTAGCCAAAGGCCATCGCATCGAAATTCGAGGTTTCGGCAGCTTTGGCCTGAACCGGCGTCCCTCCCGTGTGGGGCGTAATCCCAAGTCTGGCGAGAAGGTGCTGGTGCCCGAAAAGCACGTGCCGCATTTCAAGCCTGGCAAGGAATTGCGCGAGCGGGTCGATCGCCGTGCGGGTGAACCGCTGAAAGTCGACGAAAGCGATGAGGGCGACGTCCTCTAGCGCTGAACACCGTGCCGGTTCTCGCGCGATACGCGTGGGCGGGTGGGTGCGGGCGGCTCCGGTCGCCGGCAGCCGTCCGGCAAAGCAATCGAAAAGCGCCTTCGGGCGCTTTTTTTATGGTGAGTGAGCCGTGCTTCGAGATGCCAACGCGTGATCGACAGCTCGCGCTGCCGCCTGTACCGGGCGAGTGGAGCTTTCCTTTACAATACGGGCACTTTGCAGCCCCACTCGACTCGAGAGAGAGCCTTTATGAAATTGATCGTCTGGTTGGTTCGTGCGCTCGTCTTCGTGCTGCTGCTCGTGCTTGCCTTGGCCAACACACAAGGTGCCACGCTGAACTTCCTGGCAGGCTATGCCTGGCAGGCGCCGCTGATTCTGATCGGGCTCGCGTTTTTCGGCGTGGGCTTGGTGGCGGGGCTCGTGTCGGCGGTTCCAGCGATGGTTCGGATGAAGTTCGAAAACGGCCGCCTCAAGCGCGAGTTGCGTGCCGCGCGCGACACGCTGCCCGCCGCAAGCGAGCCGCCGCTGCCGCCTGTCGTTTGACGTTTGACGTTTAGCGCTCGACTTTCAACGCAAGCACCCAATACGCATTTTTTCTCGCATCGCCGACCTTCGCATGGATCTCGATTTCTGGTGGTTGCTGATTGTCCCCGTGGCGTTCGCGCTCGGCTGGATTGCGGCACGCTACGACTTGAAGACGCTGCTTTCCGAGAGCGCGAACTTGCCGCGGTCGTATTTTCGCGGCCTCAATTTTCTGTTGAACGAGCAGCCTGATCAGGCCATCGATGCCTTTATCGAAGTCGTCAAGCTGGACCCGGAGACGGTCGAACTGCATTTCGCGCTTGGCAATCTGTTTCGCCGGCGCGGCGAGACCGACCGCGCCATCCGTATTCATCAAAACCTGCTGAGCCGCGCCGATTTGCCCGAGCGCGAGCGGGACCATGCGCTGTTCGAACTCGGGCAGGATTTTCTAAAGGCGGGGTTGCTCGATCGCGCGGAAGAGACGCTCGCGCGTCTGGATAGCGGCGAGCATGCGATCGGCGCGCAGCGCGCGCTGCTCACGATCTATGAGATCGAGAAAGATTGGCCGAAGGCCATTCAGGTGGCCGAAAAGCTCGAGACGATGGGCGTGCCGCCGCTGGCCAAAGAGATCGCGCAGTTTCATTGCGAACTCGCGCAAGACGCGCTCGGCCGCAAGAATCCGGCTGAGGCGGCCGACGAACTGGCATTGGCGCTCAAAGCCAACGAGCAAAACGTGCGCGCGACGATTCTCGCGGGTGACGTGGCTGCGGCAGCCGGCCAGCACGAGGCCGCCATCTCGGCTTGGCGTCGCGTGGAGGCGCAAAATCCGTCCTACTTGCCGCTGGTCGCCGAAAAGCTGATGAAGGCATATCAGGCACTGGAGCGAGCCGAGGAGGGCGCGACGTTGCTGACGAGCTATGTGGAGCGCTATGGCTCCAGCGATCTGCTCGATATCGTTTATCCGTACGTGGCCGAGCTGCGTGGCGCCGAGACGGCGCATGCGCTCGCACGCACACAGATGCAGGCTGCGCCGAACCTTGCCGGGATGACGCGTCTGATCGAAGCGCAAATGGCGACGGCCGAGGAGCCGCGGCGCGGCGAGCTCGAGTTGATTCGGACGCTCGTCAAGCAGCGCACCAAGAATCTGCCGCGCTACACGTGCCAGAGCTGTGGTTTCCGGGCGCGCCTCTTTTATTGGCAATGCCCTGGCTGCAGCGGCTGGGAAACCTATGCACCGCGTCGCGTCGAACCGATCGTGACGCCGCAGTAACGCGGGCTTTGGCGATGTCCAAACGATCGATCGAAATTTCCGAACACGCGGCTAGCGGGCAGGCAGCTACTTGTCGTCATCCGTCGCGTGCTGGCTGGAAGCCGGCGCCTGGGTGGCATTACGCACTCACTCGGCACTTACTAACGGAACGCGCATGAAAATCACCATCATCGGCACGGGCTACGTTGGCCTTGTCACGGGCGCGTGCCTCGCCGAAATAGGCAACGACGTTTTTTGTCTCGACGTCGATGCCCGCAAGATCGACATTCTGAACAGCGGCGGCGTGCCGATTCACGAACCGGGGTTGCGCGAGATCATCGCGCGTACACGCGCTCACGGACGCATCAGATTTTCGACCGACGTCAAAGCAAGTGTCGAGCATGGCGACATCCAGTTCATCGCGGTAGGCACACCGCCCGACGAAGACGGCTCCGCCGACTTGCAATACGTGCTGGAGGCGGCGCGCAATATCGGCCGCTATATGAACGGTTTCAAGGTGATCGTCGACAAATCGACGGTGCCGGTGGGAACGGCTCAACGCGTGCGGGCCGTGGTGAACGAAGCGCTCGAGGCGCGGCATTTGGCCGGTAGTGCGGCGCATCGGTTTTCGGTGGTATCGAATCCCGAGTTTTTGAAAGAGGGCGCGGCGGTCGACGATTTCATGCGGCCTGACCGTATCGTGCTCGGCAGCGACGACGACGACGCGGGCCGTCTCGCGCGCGAGAAGATGAAGCGTCTTTACGCGCCGTTTAACCGCAACCACGAGCGCACGCTTTACATGGATGTGCGCTCGGCCGAGTTCACGAAATACGCGGCCAACGCGATGCTGGCGACGCGTATTTCGTTCATGAACGAAATGTCCAATCTGGCCGATCGCGTCGGCGCCGATATCGAGGCCGTGCGCCGCGGCATCGGCTCCGATCCGCGTATTGGCTATCATTTTCTCTACGCGGGCGTGGGCTACGGCGGCTCTTGCTTTCCAAAAGACGTCCAGGCGCTCGTGCGCACGGCTGACGAAAACGGCCAGCGTGTGCGCATTTTGGAAGCCGTGGAGAAGGTCAACGACGAGCAGAAGGAAGTGCTCGTGCGCAAAATCGAGAGCGTGTTCGGCGGGGATTTGACGGGCCGCACGTTCGCCATTTGGGGGCTGTCCTTCAAGCCGAACACGGACGACATGCGCGAGGCGCCGAGTCGCCGCGTGATCGCCGCGTTGCTCGCGCGTGGTGCGGCCGTTCGCGCGTATGATCCGGTGGCGTTGGATGAGGCACGCCGTGTGTTCTCGCTCGACCTTGCTGATCAACCCGGCGCGCGCGCTCGGCTTTCCTTCGTTGCCTCGCAAGACGACACGCTGGCAGGCGCCGATGCGCTTGTCGTGCTCACCGAATGGAAGGAATTCAAGAGTCCCGACTTCGCGCAGATGAAGTCAGAGCTGAAGGCGCCTGTCATTTTCGACGGGCGCAACCTTTACGAACCTGAAGCGATGGCCGAACTCGGCATCGCGTATCACGCAATCGGGCGCCCCTATGTCCAATACCACACCGCAACCGATGCGAACGCCTGAGCTTGGCGAGCCCGCTCGTGCGGCGAGCGCGCCGGCCTCGCTGATGCCGGTGCCGGCCGCCGTGCCGCGCGAACAGCTTGCCAACGCCCGCGTATTGGTGGTCGGCGATGTGATGCTCGACCGCTACTGGTTCGGCGACGTCAACCGCATTTCGCCCGAGGCACCCGTGCCCGTCGTGCACGTGCAGCGGCAGGAGGACCGGCTTGGGGGCGCTGCGAATGTGGCACGCAACGCCGCGGCGCTTGGCGCGCAAGCGGGGCTGTTGTGCGTGGTAGGGCGCGACGAACCGGGTGAGCGAATCGTCGAGCTGCTCAACGATAGCGGCGTGCTGCCGCATCTGGAGCGGGACCCGGAGTTGTCCACGACGATCAAGCTGCGTGTGCTCTCGCGCCAGCAGCAACTGCTGCGAATGGATTTCGAGAATATGCCGGCGCATGAGGCGTTGCTGGCGGGGCTGGCGCGTTTCGACGCGTTGTTGGCTTCGCACGACGTCGTGTTGCTTTCCGACTACGCGAAGGGTGGCCTCACGCATGTGACGCAGATGATTGCGAAAGCGCGCGCGGCCGGCAAACCGGTGCTCGTCGATCCGAAGGGCGACGACTGGGAGCGCTATCGCGGCGCAACGCTGATCACGCCGAACCGGGCGGAGCTGCGCGAAGTGGTCGGACAATGGAAGTCCGAAAGCGATTTGCTCGCGCGTGTGTCGGCGCTGCGTGCGACGCTCGACATCGAAGCGCTGTTGCTCACGCGTTCCGAAGAGGGCATGACGCTGTTCGCGCAAGACGGGGTTCGGACAGCGCCGGCCGTTGCGCGCGAGGTCTACGATGTATCGGGCGCGGGCGACACCGTCATTGCGACGCTTGCGGTCATGCTCGGTGCACGCGTGTCGCTCGTCGACGCGGTGGCGTTGGCCAACCGTGCGGCTGGCATCGTGGTCGGCAAGCTCGGGACGGCAACCGTCGACTACGACGAGCTGTTCGCGCCCGCGCATTGAGCCGCTTTGCTTTGCGTTACTGATCGAATCATTCTTTTCATCGCGACACGACTATGACTCTCATCGTTACCGGCGCGGCTGGTTTTATCGGCAGCAACCTCGTCAAGGCGCTCAACGAGCGCGGCGAGACGCGCATCATCGCCGTCGACAATCTGACGCACGCCGACAAGTTCAAGAACCTCGTCGATTGCGAGATCGACGACTATCTCGATAAGCGCGAGTTCGTCGAACGCTTTGCGCGCGGCGAGTTCGGCAAGGTGCGTGCGGTATTCCACGAGGGCGCCTGCTCGGACACGATGGAAACCGACGGCCGCTACATGATGGACAACAACTTCCGCTATAGCCGTGCGGTACTCGAGGCGTGCCTCGCGCAGGGGGCGCAGTTTCTCTATGCGTCGTCGGCGGCGATTTACGGTGGCTCGACGCGCTTCGTCGAAGATCGAGAGGTCGAGGCGCCGCTCAATGTGTACGGCTATTCGAAGTTCCTGTTCGATCAGTTGATTCGTCGCGTGATGCCGACGGCAACGAGCCAGATCGCCGGCTTTCGCTACTTCAACGTCTACGGTCCGCGCGAATCGCACAAGGGACGCATGGCATCCGTGGCGTTTCACAACTTCAATCAGTTTCGCGCCGTGGGCAAGGTCAAGCTCTTTGGCGAGTATCTCGGTTATCACGCAGGCGAGCAGACCCGCGATTTCGTCTCTGTTGATGACGTGGCCAAGGTCAACTTGTTTTTCTTCGATCACCCGGAGAAATCGGGCATCTTCAATCTCGGCACGGGCCGCGCGCAACCATTCAACGATATCGCTTCGAGCGTCGTCAACACGCTGCGTGCACTGGACAATCAGCCGCCATTGTCGCTGGCCGAGCAGGTTCAGCGTGGGTTGATCGAGTACGTTCCATTTCCCGATGCGCTGCGCGGCAAGTATCAATGCTTCACGCAGGCCGATTTGACGCGCTTGCGCGCCGCGGGCTACGACGCGCCGTTCCTGACGGTGCAAGAAGGTGTCGACCGCTACGTGCGTTGGCTGTTCGGCCAACTGTAAGCAACCGGCCCGTCTCTCTACACTGGGATCTCGCGTTTCGGCTCCGTTTTCGAAGCCGGCCGCTTGTTCAACGGAGGTCCCATGTTCAAACGATTTCTCGCCGCTGCGTTGTTGGCCGCCGTCTGCGGCCACACAGCCGCGGCTGTCGATGTCAATTCTGCTGATGAAGCGGCGTTGCGCAGCCTCAACGGCATCGGGCCCGCGAAAGCGCGCGCGATCCTCGACGAACGCGCCATGTACGGCCCCTTCAAGGATGTCGCGGACCTCGGTGCGCGCGTCAAGGGACTCGGCGGGCACTTGGTCGAGCGCCTGCAAGCCGACGGCTTGGCTGTCGGCACAGCGGGTTCCTCTTTTGCGATGTCCGACGAAGCGACACGCCCGGCTCCAGGTTCGCCGGCGCGTGCCGCCGCAATGGCTGTCAAGCGGTGATGCGGCTCAAGGCGCCGGCATACCCGCCTCGGCGCCTCGGCAAGTGCTCCTTCCCGTCAATTCGTTGACGGCTTCCCGCGGCTTCGCCGCGGGCTTTTTGCAGGTTTCCCGTACGCGCCGACGCGCCCGAGCGCGGTGCTTTACAATCGCTACGATTGACGCCTGTTTATTTAGCTACAGCGCCTTGGCGCGCCACTCCTATGCCCTACAAAACGATCGAAGACACGGTCGGGAATACGCCCCTCGTGCAGCTCGTGCGCTTGCCTGACGACGAGATCCGCAGACGCAACAACGTCATTCTCGCGAAGCTCGAAGGCAACAATCCGGCGGGCTCGGTCAAGGACCGCCCGGCCTTGTCGATGATCAAGCGCGCCGAAGCGCGCGGCCGCATCAAGCCCGGCGACACGCTGATCGAATCGACCAGCGGCAACACCGGCATCGCGTTGGCGATGGCGGCCGCCGTACGCGGCTACAAGATGGTGCTCGTGATGCCGGAGGACTTGTCGGCTGAGCGGCGCCAAAGCATGGCGGCCTATGGTGCGGAGATCGTGCTTACGCCGGTCAAGGGCGGGATGGAGTACGCGCGCGATCTGGCCGAACAGATGCAGCGCGAAGGCAAGGGCGTCATCCTCGATCAATTCGCCAATCCTGATAACCCGCTCGCGCATTACGAGGGCACGGGCCCCGAACTGTGGCGCGACACGGAAGGGCGCATTACGCACTTTGTTTCGTCGATGGGCACCACGGGCACGATCATGGGCGTTTCGCGCTATCTGAAAGAGCAAAACAGCGCCATCGAGATCGTCGGTGCACAGCCGGAGGAAGGCTCGCGAATTCCCGGCATTCGCAAATGGCCCGAGGCCTATTTGCCGAAAATCTTCGATCGCAGCCGAATCGACCGCATCGAGAACGTCTCGCAATCGGCCGCCGAGGCCATGGCGCGGCGTCTTGCGGCGACCGAGGGCATTTTCGGCGGAATTTCTTCCGGCGGGGCTTGCGAAGTGGCGCTGCGCCTTGCCCGGCAACTCGAGAATGCAACGATCGTCTTCATCGTCTGCGATCGCGGCGACCGTTACCTGTCCACAGGTGTGTTTCCGGCCTGAGCATGGCTTCCGGCCTGAGCATGGCTCGAGGCGAACGTGCTGATCTGCTGACCTTACGGCCTCGCCTCAGTTCGCGCTTGCGGTGTCCGCCTGCATGCGCGCTTTGACGCGCTCGCCAAGTTCATAGACTGCGAGTGCGTAAAAGAAGCTGCGGTTGTAGCGCGTGAGCACGTAAAAGTTTTGCAAGCCGAGCATGTATTGGGTCGGCTGGCCCGGTGTGGGCAGATCGATGACGAGCACCGGGGTGCTGGCTTCGGCGTTCGCGTCGAAGCCCGGTTCGTCGACGGCCATGCCGGCACGCAGCATTTGCGACAGCGGCCAATGTGGCTCGGGCCGCCCATCGGCGGCTGCCTGAGCGATGCCGATGCTGCCGGCGTCGTGCGCGATCTTCCATACGACGGGGCGGCCAGTGTTCCAACCGTTCTCGCTCAAATAGTGGGCCACGCTGCCGATTGCATCCGCGACGCTCGTTCGCAGATCGATATGGTTGTTGCCCTCGTAATCGACGGCGTATTGGACGATGCTGCTCGGCAGGAACTGCGGGATGCCAATGGCGCCTGTGTACGAGCCCCGTACGCTGCTGGGGTCGAGCTGAGCGTTGCGCGTCCAGACGAGATAGTCCTCGAGATTTTTGCGAAACGTCATTTCGCGCGTCGCGCGATTCGGCGTGTTCGGGTAATCGAACGCGAGCGTCGTCAGGGCATCAAGCACTCGGAAGTTGCCCATAAACCGCCCGTAGATCGTTTCAACGCCGATGATGCCGACGACGATCTCCGGGGGGACGCCGTATTGCTCGTAAGCGCGTTGCAGCGTTGCACGGTTTTCGCGCCAGAACTTCACCCCCGCGTTGATGCGCACGGGGTCGAGAAAGCGCGATTCATAGACGTGCCAGTTTTTTGTCGCAAGCGTGGGTGCCGGCGTGACGAGCTTGACGACGGTTGCTGAGTAGACAGCGCTGGCGAACAGCGCGTGCAGCGCGTTGGGGTCGAAGTCGTAGCGCGCGACCATGTCGTCGATAAACGAATCGACATCGATGTTATGTGCGTAGCGCTGCGGGATGATTTCCTCTTCGAATGTCTGGCCCGACGAAGCGGGCTGCGTTTGCGGCTGACCCTGGGCGAGCTTCGTCGCATGTTTGGCCGAGCTCGTCTGCGCCCAGACCCCGGTGCTGGCGGCGGCGGTGAAAGCGGCTATGGCGAGGCGTGCTGCAAGACGTTTGGCGGCGTGTGAAGCGAGGGTAACGGTCATGTTCGATCGGAGGGCGGGCGGCGGCACGGTGCGTGAATGGTTCGGCGCAGTATAGCGAACGGTGGCGGCCCGCGAAACGGGCTCGCTCGTGGCTTGGCAGCGCGCCCGGATGCGTCGCGCCGCGTATGGTAACTTAGGCGTGAGACGGACACGCGAACCGGATGAGTGAACAAACATGGCGACCGCTTTTTATTCACATCCCGATTGCCAACTGCACGAAATGGCGCCAGGCCATCCTGAATGTCCGGCGCGCCTGCAGGCAATCGAAGACCAACTGATCGCGAGCCGCATTGCGCCGCTCCTCCAACGCGAAACAGCGCCGCTTGCAGATATCGAGGACCTCGCGCGCGTACATACGCAATCACATATCGATTACCTGTATAGCCAGGCGCCGAGCGAGGGCTATGTGCGGATCGATCCCGATACGGCGATGAACCCCCACACATGGCAAGCGGCGCTGCGCGCCGCAGGTGCGGCTGTGGCGGCCACCGACGCCGTGCTCGAGGGCCGCTATGACAACGCGTTTTGCAGTGTGCGTCCGCCCGGGCACCACGCCGAGCCTGCACGTGCGATGGGTTTCTGCTTTTTTAATAATGTGGCCATCGCCACCCGTCATGCGCTCGAGGTGCATGGCCTGACGCGTGTCGCCATCATCGACTTCGATGTTCATCACGGCAACGGGACGGAAGCCGCTTTCGCGGGCGACGAGCGCGTGCTGATGTGCAGCTTCTTTCAACATCCGTTCTATCCGTTCAGCGGGGCCGATCATCCGGCGCCCAATATGGTCAATCTGCCGATGCCGGCGCGTACGAAGGGCGATGTCGTCAGGGAAGCGATCGATCTTGTCTGGCTGCCGCGTCTTGACGCATTCAAACCCGAGATGATCTTCGTGTCGGCGGGCTTCGACGCCCATCGCGAAGACGATCTCGGCAACATGGGGCTCGTCGAGGACGACTACGTGTGGATCACCGATCAAATCAAGCGCGTCGCGCAACGGCATGCGCGCGGGCGTATCGTCAGTAGTCTCGAAGGCGGCTATAACCTGTCGGCGCTCGGGCGCAGTGTCGTCGCGCATGTGCGCGCGCTGGCGGGGCTCTGATCCATAGCGCACACGCGTTGATCGATCGTAGGCGGAAATAGGAGGCACGAGTCATGAATCCAGACACTGGCGCATCGTCGGCTGCGACGAACGGCGGCGGCATCTTGCTCGTCGAGCACGATGCCTATGACATCCCGGGCGTTGTGCGCCTGACGCTGAATCGGCCCGACGCATTCAACGCGCTGTCGGAACAACTGATCGCGGAACTGCATGCGGCGCTTCGCACCGTGGCGGAGTCGGATGCGCGCGTCGTCGTGCTCGCCGCAGCGGGGCGTGCTTTTTGCGCAGGGCACGATCTGAAGGAAATGCGCCAGACGCCCACGCTCGACTACTATCAGGCGCTGTTTGCGCGCTGTTCCGCACTGATGCTGACCATCGCGCGCATGCCCCAACCAGTTATTGCGCGCGTGCAAGGCATGGCAACGGCGGCAGGGTGCCAACTCGTGGCGATGTGCGATCTGGCGGTGGCGGCCGATATCGCCCACTTCGCGGTCTCGGGTATCAACATCGGCCTTTTTTGTGCGACGCCGGCGGTTCCGCTCTCTCGCAACATCGGGCGCAAGGCCGCGTTCGAGATGCTGATGACCGGGGACTTCATCGATGCGGCCCAGGCGCGCGAGCAAGGCCTGATCAACCGCATGGCGCCGGTCGATGCACTCGACGCGGAAGTGGCCGCGCTCGCGGCGAGCATTTGCGCGAAACCGGCGGCCGCCGTGCGTGCAGGCAAAGCGCTCTTTTACCGCCAACTCGAGACGGACATCGAGGCCGCTTATCAACTGGCCGGGCAGACGATGGCCTGCAACGCAATGGACGACGCGACGCTCGAGGGCATGCAGGCATTCCTGGACAAGCGCAAGCCGAACTGGAACGGCTAGCCCGTGCGCATGTAGCCATGCATGCGCGCTCTCGTCATGAACGTTTGACGATCCATTCGATCAACATGCCGATGACGCCCTCTCGCCCGAAGTCGTTCAGCGTCTCGTGATAGCTGCCCTCGTAGATCGTGAGCGTCCGATCGGGCACGCCGACGTGCTCGGCGAAAGCGCGGCTTCCGTCGGGCTCGGTGAGCTTGTCCTCGCTGCCGTGAAAGACGAGCACCGGTAGCGTCAGCGAAGCTCGTCCCGCTTCGATCCGTGCCATCGCTGCAAGCAGCGCTGCGCCTGTGCGGGCGGGCACGTATCCGTGGTGCACGAGCGGGTCAAGCCGATTGGCCGCGACGACGGCCGGGTCACGGGCCAGCAATGCCGCGTCGATTTTCATGGCTGGATAACGCGGCCACACGCGGCTGACGATGCGGCTCGCGGCGATCATCCAACGCGGCACGTGATGGCCGGGCATCAGCGCCGGGCTCGAAAGGATGAGGCCAGCGACGGACTGGCCCGGATGCGCCAACCGCTCACGTTGCTCGATCGCGAATAGTGCAGCGAGCGCGCCGCCCATACTGTGGCCCATCAGAAAAAGCGGTCGGTCGGCGTGCTCGCTTGCATTGAGCAGCGCTTGCACGTCGAGCAGGTAATCATCGATGCGCTCGACCCAGGCGCGTGGCCCTGGCGAAAGGCCATGGCCGCGCAAATCGAGCGCAACGAGTTCGATGCCGGCGGCATTCAGGGCCTCGCCAAGCGGTGCATAGCGGCCGGCGTGCTCGGCGAGCCCATGCACGAGCGCCACGGTTGCAAGCGGGGCGCTGCGCTGGGCGACGCTCGCCCAGCGATAGCAAGCAAGCTCGAGTCCGTCGGCCGTGCGCACGGCCTCGCGCACCGGTGATGCGCGATACGCGGCCTGCCCATCCATTGTTTCGCTCGTTTCGTTGGTGATCATAAAATCGAAGGAAGGCCGGGTCGGGTGCGTCATGGTAGCGCCGCGCCGACCAACCGGTGCGTACCCCGCCGAGGTGCGCCGCTCTAATGCCCTTCCGTTATTACCTCGCGACGATTAATTATTAAAGCTTATTTGTGCGACGCGATAAAATGGCCAGCTTATTTTCAAGCGAGCGTCCTCTGTGCTGCGGCCACATGGTGCCCGGCCGCTCGCATCGTTTCTTTTCATGATCGAACTACGCAACGTTTCACAGCGCTTTGCCGGCCCGCATGGCTGGGTGGATGCGCTTCACGACATCGACTTGACGATTGCCGCGGGCGAGATTTTCGGCATCATCGGGCGCAGCGGCGCGGGCAAAAGTACGCTCGTGCGCACGATCAACCTGTTGGCGCGGCCCACTGCGGGTGAGGTCGTCGTGGCCGGGCGCACGCTGACCGGTTTGTCGCCGGGACCGCTGCGCGAAGCACGCCGCGAGATCGGCATGATCTTTCAGCACTTCAATTTGCTCAGCTCGCGCACGGTCTTCGGCAATATCGCGCTGCCGCTCGAATTGGCCGGCATCAAGCGCCAGGCGATCGAGGCAGCCGTGATGCCGCTCATCGAGCTTGTCGGGCTGAGTGCGCAACGCGATCGTTACCCCGCGCAGATCAGCGGCGGACAAAAACAACGGGTCGGCATTGCCCGCGCACTTGCCAGTCGGCCCAAAGTGCTGCTTTCCGATGAAGCGACCTCAGCGCTGGACCCGGAGACGACGCGCTCGATTCTCGATCTGCTCAAGCAGATCAATCGCGAACTCGGGCTCACGATTGTGCTGATTACGCATCAGATGGAAGTCATCAAGCAAGTGTGCGATCGCGTGGCGGTGCTCGATGCGGGGCGTATCGTCGAAGCAGGGGGCGTCATCGATGTCTTCCTTCGGCCGCGGCATGACGTCACGCGTGCGCTGCTGGGCGACGTCATCGCGCACGAGTTGCCCGGCGCCGTCAAGGCGCGCGTGGCGAAGCATCTGGAGACCGGCGCCGGGCAATTGTTGCGGCTGGCATTCGCCGGGGGCAGTGTCGATCGGCCCGTGCTGTCGGAGGCCATTCGACGCTATGCGCTCGATGTGAACATCTTGCACGGTCAGATCGACGAGATTCAAGGCCGCGCTTTCGGCTCGCTGGCCGTATTGGCCGACGGCGAACCGCAGCAACTCGACGCCGCGCTCGCGTTCTTGCGCGAACAAGGCGTGATCGTGGAGGCGCTCTCGCATGTTTGACGAAATGATCCCGATGTTTGTTGCGTCGTTCTGGGAGACGCTCGTGATGGTCGTCATCTCGGGCGTACTCGGCGCGCTGGCCGGCTTGCCGCTCGGCATCTTGCTGTTTCTGACGGACCGCGGCGGTGTACTCGAAAACGTTGCAGCCAATCGCGCGATGGGCTTGACGGTGAACGCGGTGCGCTCGACGCCGTTCATCATTTTGCTCGTGGCCGTCATTCCGTTCACGCGCCTGATCGTGGGCACTTCGATCGGCACGGGGGCCGCCGTCGTGCCGTTGACGATCGCGGCAGCGCCTTTCATCGCGCGCCTGGTCGAGACGGCGTTGCGCGAAGTCGACCGCGGCTTGATCGAAACCGCCGAGGCGCTCGGTGCAACGACGCGTCAGATCGTATTCAAGATATTGCTGCCCGAGGCGCTGCCCGGCATCGTGGCGGGGCTCACGATCACCTTCGTCTCGCTCGTTGGCTACTCGGCGATGGCCGGCGCCATCGGCGGCGGCGGGCTCGGCGACCTCGGCATTCGGTATGGCTATCAGCGGTTTTTGCCCGAGGTGATGCTCGTGGTCGTCGCCATCCTTATCGTCTTCGTGCAGATCGTGCAGTCGTTCGGCGATTGGCTGGTGCGGCGGCTCAGCCATCGCTGAGCGCCAACGGTTAGAGGCGTTGATCGAGACGCCGGGCTTGGCACTCGGCGCTCATCTCATTAAAATAAAACGATCGTTCGTTATCTAAAGCGTGCGGTCGACCCGGCCCTATGCGGGCGCCTTCCGGGAACCCTTTCCAGGGCCCTTATAATGTCCGCTGGGTTGACGTATTCGTAACTTTGGAGCGTGTGCATGAAAATTCTGGTGCCAGTCAAGCGTGTGGTTGACTACAACGTGAAGGTCCGGGTCAAGTCGGACGGCACGGGCGTCGACATTGCGAATGTGAAGATGTCGATGAATCCGTTCGACGAAATCGCCGTGGAAGAAGCGGTGCGTTTGCGCGAAGCGGGCGTGGCCACCGAGGTCGTGGCGGTGTCGGCGGGCGTGGCGCAGGCCCAGGAAACGCTGCGCACGGCGTTGGCAATCGGTGCGGACCGGGCGATTTTGATCGAATCCAACGAGGAATTGCAGCCGTTGGCGGTGGCCAAGCTGCTCAAGGCGCTCGTCGACAAAGAGCAGCCGCAGCTCGTGATCCTCGGCAAGCAGGCCATCGACGACGATTCGAATCAGACGGGCCAGATGCTGGCCGCGCTGGCGAACCTGCCGCAAGCGACGTTCGCATCGAAAGTCGTGGTGGCCGACGGCCATGCGACGGTCTCGCGCGAAGTCGACGGCGGCGCGGAAACACTCACGCTGACGCTGCCGGCCGTGGTGACGACGGATCTGCGGCTCAACGAGCCGCGCTACGTGACGTTGCCGAACATCATGAAGGCGAAGAAAAAGCCGCTCGAAACGCTGACGCCCGACGCGCTCGGCGTGGACGTGACGCCGCGATTGAAGACCTTGAGGGTCGAAGAGCCGCCCAAGCGCAGTGCCGGCGTGAAGGTGCCGGATGTGAAATCGCTGGTAGAGAAGCTGAAGTCCGAAGCCAAGGTGCTGTGAGGGGAGCGAGACAATGACGATTCTGGTAATTGCCGAACACGACAACGCGACCATCAAGGGCGCGACTTTGAACACGGTGGCCGCTGCGCAGAAGATCGGCGGCGACATCCATCTGCTGGTGGCCGGTCACGACGCGCAGGGCGCCGCCGCTGCCGCCGCCAAGATCGCAGGCGTGACGAAAGTGCTGTTGGCTGATGCGCCGCAACTGGCCGCGGGCCTCGCGGAGAACGTCGAGGCCACCGCGCTGAACATCGCCAAGGACTACTCGCATATCGTGTTGCCGGCCACAGCTTATGGCAAGAATGTGGCGCCGCGCATTGCGGCCAAGCTCGATGTTGCGCAGGTCAGCGAAATTACCGCGGTGGTGTCGGCCGATACATTCGAGCGGCCGATCTACGCGGGCAATGCTATTGCAACGGTGCAATCGAACGATCCGATCAAGGTGATCACGGTACGGGCGACCGGCTTCGACGCCGTCGCCGCCGAGGGCGGTAATGCGCCGATCGAGCAGATCGAGGCAGCGGCCGATCGCGGCATTTCGCAGTTCGTGAGCCGCGAGGTGACCAAGCTCGACCGTCCTGAGCTGACGAGCGCGCAGGTGATCGTGTCGGGCGGGCGCGGACTGGGCAGCGGCGAGAACTATCAGAGCGTGCTCGTGCCGCTCGCGGACAAGCTCGGTGCGGCACTCGGCGCGTCGCGCGCGGCGGTCGATGCGGGCTACGTGCCGAACGACTACCAGGTCGGGCAAACGGGCAAGATCGTCGCGCCGCAACTGTATGTGGCGGTTGGCATTTCGGGTGCGATTCAGCACTTGGCCGGCATGAAAGATTCGAAAGTTATCGTGGCGATCAACAAGGACCCGGAAGCACCGATCTTCAGCGTGGCCGATTATGGCCTCGTCGGTGATCTGTTCACGCTCGTGCCCGAACTGGTTGCGGCACTGGACTAAGCTGAAGTCTGAAAAGAACCGCGGAAACGACGAACCGACGAATCAACGAAGCGCCGCTCGAAAAGGCGCCTGACCGTACACGGAGGGGCGCGACGCGCCCCTTTTTCACATCTCGGAGGAGAATACGATGAGCTATACCGCGCCGATCAAGGACATGCTGTTCGTGATGCAGGAACTGGCCGGTCTCGATCAGATCGCTACCTTGCCGGGCTGCGAAGACGCGACAGCCGACACAGCTCGTGCCGTGCTCGATGAGTCCGCGAAGCTTTGCGAGGATGTGCTCGCGCCGCTGAATGTCGAGGGCGATCGTCATCCGAGCGAGTTCAAGGACGGTACCGTCACGGCCACGCCAGGGTTCAAGGAGGCGTTCCGCCAGTTTTCGGAAGGCGGTTGGCAGGGTGTGCAGCACCCCGTCGAGTACGACGGTCAGGGTTTGCCCAAGCTAATCGCAACGCCTTGCGTCGAGATGCTGAACGCGTCGAATCTTTCGTTCGCGCTGTGCCCGCTTTTGACGGACGGCGCCATCGAAGCGCTGTTGACTGCCGGCACCGACGCGCAAAAGCAGCGCTTCGTCCCCAAGCTGCTATCGGGCGAATGGACTGGTACGATGAATTTGACCGAGCCGCAGGCCGGCTCCGATCTGGCGCTCGTGCGCACGCGCGCCGAGCCGCAGCAAGACGGCACCTATCGCATTTTCGGCACCAAGATTTTTATCACCTGGGGCGAGCACGATATGGCCACGAATATCGTCCATCTCGTTCTTGCCCGGCTGCCCGATGCACCGGAAGGCGTGAAAGGCATCTCGCTTTTCATCGTGCCGAAGTATCTAGTAGGGGAGGACGGTTCGCTTGGTGCGCGCAACGACGTGCAGTGCGTATCGATCGAACACAAGCTCGGCATCAAAGCCAGTCCGACGACCGTGCTGCAATTCGGCGATCACGGCGGCGCGATCGGCGATTTGGTCGGGCAAGCGAATCGCGGCCTCGAATATATGTTCATCATGATGAACGCTGCGCGCTTCGCGGTCGGCATGCAAGGGGTGGCGATCGCGGACCGTGCCTATCAGAAAGCGCTCGCCTACGCGAAGGAACGCGTGCAGAGCCGGCCCGTGGACGGCTCCGCCAAACAAGCAGTCTCGATCATTCATCATCCCGACGTGCGTCGCATGCTGGCCACGATGCGCGCGCTGACCGAAGGGGCACGGGCGCTGGCCTATGTAGCAGCCGCCGAGAGCGATATCGCACATCGTCACGCCGATGCCGACGCGCGTCGCGAACATCAAGCCATCTACGAATTTCTCGTGCCGATCGTGAAAGGATGGAGCACCGAGCGTTCGATCGACGTCGCGAGCCTCGGTGTGCAGGTGCACGGCGGTATGGGCTTCATCGAGGAAACGGGCGCCGCGCAGTACTATCGCGACGCGCGCATTCTGACGATCTACGAAGGCACGACCGCCATTCAAGCCAACGACCTTGTTGGCCGCAAGACGTTGCGCGATGGTGGCGCTGTGGCCAGGCAATTGATCGCTCGGATCGACGAGACAATCAAAGCGCTTGCGACACGCGACGGCGCGGCATTCGCGTCGATGCGCGAACAACTCGGGGCAGGGCGGCGCGCGTTTGCGGCTGCTGTCGATTTCATGCTCGCCAATGCGAAGCGCGACCCGAACGCCGTGTTCGCGGGCAGCGTGCCGTATCTCGAATTGGCCGGCGTGGTGCTCAGCGGTTGGCAGATGGCGCGCGCGATGCTCGTGGCGGCGCGTGACGAAGCAACCGACCCGTCATTTTTCGGCGCGAAGATCGCGACGGCGCGTTTTTTCGCGGAGCATATCTTGCCGCGAGCCGGTGCGCTCGAAGTGGCCATTGTCAGCAACAAAGGCGACGAAGGCGTGCTTGCGCTGTCGGAAGAT
Organism: Trinickia sp. LjRoot230; assembly: GCF_964253315.1. Taxonomy (NCBI): domain Bacteria; kingdom Pseudomonadati; phylum Pseudomonadota; class Betaproteobacteria; order Burkholderiales; family Burkholderiaceae; genus Trinickia; species Trinickia sp. LjRoot230. The sequence goes on along the minus strand of NZ_CAXUQX020000001.1, from coordinate 2,973,856 downwards.
CAATTCTGAAAAAATACGGATGCAAGATGCAAACGGCGCCCGGGTGGGGCGCCGTCTGTGCCACGCACGGCTCTTGGGGTAGCGTGAGCCGCGTTACGCGTAAGCGGGGCGCGGCGAGTTGGAGATCTCGCCGAGATAGCGGTGTACGGAAAGGTCGTCTGCCTGGATCGCGGGCCGGCGACCGGAGATCAGATCGGCAAGCAATTGACCCGAGCCGCACGACATGGTCCAGCCCAACGTGCCATGGCCCGTGTTGAGGAAGAGGTTGGCAACGGGCGTCCGGCCGACGACCGGCGTGCCGTCCGGCGTCATCGGGCGCAGGCCCGTCCAAAACGTTGATTTGGCGGTATCGCCCCCACCGGGGAACAGATCGTTGACGCACATTTCGAGCGTTTCGCGGCGTGCGTCGCGCAGCGTCCGGTCGAAGCCGACGATCTCGGCCATGCCGCCCACGCGAATGCGGTCGTCAAACCGTGTGATCGCGATCTTGTAGGTTTCGTCGAGCACGGTAGACACCGGTGCCGCTGCGGCATCGACGATCGGTGCCGTGATCGAATAACCCTTCAATGGATACACCGGAATCTTGACGATGTCCGCCACGAACTTCGTGGACTCCGCACCGAGCGCCACGACGAAGGCATCGGCGCGCAGCGTTTGCCCGCCACTGCGCACGCCGACAATCCGGCTACCGGTCGTCTCGAGTGCGTCGACCGGCGTGCCGTAGCGGAACGTCACGCCGAGCGTTTCGGCCAGTGCTGCAAGGCGCGTCGTGAACAGTTGGCAGTCGCCCGTTTCGTCCCCGGGCAGCCGCAGGCCGCCCGTCAGCTTGTGCGATACGGCGGCGAGCGCCGGCTCTGCGCGTGCAAGTTCGGCTGAACTGAGCAACTCGTAAGCGACGTTCGCTTCCTTGAGTACCGCGATGTCCTTTTGCGCGCCGTCCAGTTGCTGTTGGGTGCGAAACACTTGCAGCGTGCCGCCCGTGCGGCCTTCGTATTGGATTCCCGTCTCGGCGCGCAGCGCTTGCAGGCAATCCCGGCTGTACTCGGCCAGCCGCACCATGCGGCCCTTGTTGACGGCATAACGCTCGGCAGTGCAGTTTTGCAGCATCTGCCACATCCAGCTCAGCTGGAACCGCGTGCCATCAAGACGGATGGCAAGGGGTGCGTGCCTTTGGAACATCCATTTGACGGCCTTGAGCGGCACGCCCGGCGCAGCCCACGGCGCCGCATAGCCGGGCGAAATCTGCCCGGCATTGCCAAAGCTGGTTTCGAGCGCGGGCCCTGCGGCGCGGTCGACCACGGTGACTTCATGGCCCGCGCGCGCAAGATAATAGGCGCTCGTGACGCCCACTACGCCGCTACCCAGCACGATAACTCGCATACCCGCTCCCGAAACCGATTCACCTAGTGTTGAACGCTATACTATTGCTACAAAAGCAGTTTTTGTTTCTGTAGTTTTTTGATTTTTGGTGAAAACAATGAGAACGCAGCGTCAGCCGATCCGCAAGCTCGACAAGCTCGACCTCCATATCCTGAAAGTCCTGCAGGAAGACGGCCGCATCGCGATGAAGGACCTCGCCGAACGCGTCGGCCTGACGGTGACGCCTTGTATCGAGCGCGTGAAGCGCATGGAGCGCGACGGCGTCATCACCGGTTATTACGCGCGCGTCGATCCCACACAGCTTGGCGCGGCGCTGCTCGTGTTCGTCGAGATCACGCTCGATCACAAAAGCGGCAACATGTTCGATCAGTTTCGCCGCGAGGTGCAGAAGATTCCGGAAGTGCTCGAATGCCATCTGGTCTCCGGCGAATTCGACTATCTGATCAAAGCGCGCATCGGTGAAATGGCCGACTACCGGAAACTGCTCGGCGATATCCTGCTGCAACTGCCCGGCGCCGTGCAGTCGAAAAGCTACGTCGTGATGGAGGAAATCAAGGAGACGCTGGCGATTCCGGTTGGCGAGTAGGCCGACGGTCTTTAGTCCTTAGCCTTCGGCCTACTCGTCGCCGCTTACGCGGGCTGCGGCGCTTCGTCGAGGAATCCTGTGACGGATGTGAAGCGCCCGGATTCGTCGACCACGGCGAAGTCGGAGCCTTTCACGATCACGGTGCCGTCCGGTGCGCTCAGATGCCACGAAAATCGCAGGTAGGAGCCGAAGCTGTCGATCGCCGTGCTGCGCCGAAAGACATGATTCGGAAAGCGCTCGTGCACGGCGGCGATCATCGCGTCGATGCCATCGTGGCCGTTGCCCGCGAGCAGCGGGTCCTGATAGGCGGCGTCTTCTACGTACGTCGCGGCGATCAAGCGGCGGCGTGCTGCCGCGTCCGTTTCGTTCCAGGCGGCGAAGTAGCGTTCGACGAGATCGGTGTAAGTGCTCATGGCTGCTGGCTCCTGACAAGGAAGGTGGAAGAAGTCGATATGCGGCTCGACTGGTGAGCCGGCGATCGGCGGGCGGCTGCGGCTGCGGTACAGCGCGTTTTGCCTGGAACGAAGCATCGTCGAAGGCCGGATGCGCGTCGATTACGTGAGAGGTAATGGAAACGCGTCGTCGATTCGCTATGATCGCCGGCATGGACACGACGCTTACTACCTCAGCCCCCCGAAGCCCGGCCGCGCCGGCCGCGCCGGCCGCGCCAACCACCAGCCGCACGGTCGGCGAGATGCTGCGCGAATGGCGCCAGCGCCGCCGGTTGAGCCAGTTGCTGCTCGCCAACGAGGCGCAAATCTCCACGCGGCATCTGAGCTTCGTCGAATCAGGCCGCGCGCTGCCGAGCCGCGAGATGGTCATGCATCTGGCCGAGCGGCTCGACGTGCCGCTGCGCTCGCGTAACGCGCTGCTCGTCGCGGCCGGCTACGCTCCGCTTTATCGGGAACGGCCGCTGGCTGATCCGCAACTCGCCGCCGCGCGCGAAGCGGTCGAACTCGTGCTGCGCGCGCACGAGCCTTATCCGGCGTTGGCGATTGATCGGCACTGGACGATGATTGCCGCCAACGGCGCGGTGGCGCCGCTTCTCGCGCGCGTGGCGCCGAGCCTGCTTGCAGCGCCCGTCAACGTGTTGCGGTTGTCGCTGCATCCGCAAGGGTTGGCGCCGCAGATCGTGAATTGGGCAGCGTGGCGCGCGCATATTTTGCAACGCGTCGAACGGCAGGCACAGACGAGCGGCGATGGCGTATTGGCTGCGCTCGCCGAGGAACTCGCCGCTTATCCGGCGCCGTCGGCGGAGCCATCCGCAAAGCGGCATGGCGCGAATGAGGCAAGCGACGCGCTCGTGCACACCACCGATATCGTCGTGCCGTTGATACTGCGTACAGAGTGGGGCGTGCTCTCGTTTTTTAGCACGACGACGGTGTTCGGCACGCCCGTGGATATCACGCTTTCGGAGCTCGCGATCGAGGCGTTCTTTCCTGCCGATGCCGAAACGGCCGACGCGCTGCGCGCGCATGCCAGCGAACGCGCGGCGCAATAAATCGTTAGGACTGCGTATTAACTGTTGCGCTCACGCAAAGCGCGCACTGCCTTTTCGTCTTCGCTTTTGCTGTGCTTAAGGTTCCGCTCGACCTGATTGAAAATGTTCGCGAGCGTCATCTCCGGCCCCACCGCGGTCCGCCCGAAATTCATGCGAACGCCGACGAGGTCCTTATTTTGCGGATTGACAAGTCCGCCCAGGCCGTACTTGTCGGCGTACGCTTTGGTCCGTTTGTTAGCGCGCCCCATGGCGGATTCGACCAGCAATTCGTTATGCGGCGCGATGATCAGGTAGCCCACTTTGTCGCCCTCGATGCGCATCGGAACCACGGCCCCGCCTGTCGCCAGCAATTCCTCGACGGCCATCGACGTCATGTTGCGGTAGTGCACGTTCGCACGATCGGCGATGTTGTCCATCGCTGCGTTCAACGGGCCGAGGTTGACGAGTTCCCCGACGACAAAAAACACGGGTTGGCCCGTATTCAGTGCATACGCTTGCCCATGGCGTACCAAGTCGGATTTGGCTCGATCCACGCGGCCCTCGAAGTGGCCCGTGACATAGTCGCGCGCGGCGCGCCAGGCAAGCTCCTCGATGGCCTCGCGCGATAAATTATGTCTTGCGGCCCGTAGCGTGAAGTTGATTTTGGCCACAGCATCCGGATCGGGGAACGCCGTGATGTCGTGTGCCTTGAAAAACGCGCTGGCGCGTTGCAACGGGAAACGCACTTCCTCGTCGAGCGCGTCTTCCGCGTCGAGGCCCATCGCGTCGAGGGCAGCGAGTTCTTGCTCCGATACGCCGAGATCAGCGTCGCGGGCGGCCGGATCGTGTTGCGTTTTTTTCTTCTTGCTGGCGTTCATGCGCAGATCGGCAAGCGTGAAAACCTGCCATAGCGTGAGCTGTTTGAGCACTGGTGCGGAGCCCAGATGCATGCCGACGCCCTTTCGGCCGTCGCCTTTGCGATGCGGGATTTCGGCGAGGTCTTGCTGCTTGGCATACGCGTGGATGCGTTGTCGGGCGCGTTGCAGTGCCGCTTGTAATTGCTGAGCGTCGAAGCGTCCGGTCACCGTCATGCCGCCCTCGTCGCCGCCCGTTCTCATTGGAATGACTTGTGCGCCCAGGGCCGCCAGTTCTTGCGCGAGGATATTTGCGAAAACACGGTAATGAACGTTGGCTTTCTCGGTGCCGCAGGCGTTGTTGAGTCCGCCGAGGTTCGATACGTCCCACGAGATATAGAACACGTTGTCGCCGGTGCGGTCGGCGTGTTCTTGACCACGCGCGACAACCTCGCCTTTCATTCGGTCGAGGCGGGCATCGAAGGACCGCGTGACATGGTCGCGCGGCGCGAGCGGCGAGAGGTCGATGATTGCCGCCTCGGGCAGGTCAAAAGGTGCTGCACGCGCCGCGAATTTCCTGCGCTCGGCGGCGTCCGGGTCTTCGATGCCACTGCGCGGCGTCGCTCCCTTTCCGTAAAGGGTGGGAGAGGGCGGCTGTTCGACCGGGACCGCGCGCCAGTGAGTCTCGTACTGTTGATTCAGGTGCCGCGTGACAAGCGGACTCTGGATGGTCGGTAGCCCCGCAAGCAACGTGGATGCGGTTGGCGCGGCCTGCGACAAGTAGCTTTTGTCACGGCCGACGTTTGTCGGATCTGCATCTTTGCTGTTCGCCTGTTCCGCTTGCGATTCGCGCTGAACCTTGCCTACACCCATGATAGATGTCCCGAAGACCTCGCGCGCCAAATCGCCGGTGACCCTAAGCGGGCGTCGTGCTGTGGCTAAGCGAATAAAAAATGCGAAAAGCATAGCGTTCGGACTGCGCGGATTGCTCCGGCCACCCGAAAAAACTACGAATATTCCGAAGTGATGCACATTTTTTTGCGTTGAATCATCTCAAAACGCAATGGCGGACGTTAATGCGAAGTTCCGATGGATCGGCCGTTCGCGTCACGCACACGCATGCGCATTACCCCGACTTCCGTCATCGGCATCGGCGTGGACATCGGCATTAGCTCACGCCGCCATTCAAGCTCGAAAAGCCTGCGCCGCGAAGCACCAGTTCGATGATGAGCGGCGAGGGCTGCCAGAAGAGCGGGTCCTCCGCTTCGAACCGGCGCAGGTCGGCCAGGATCTGCTCGAGGCCCACCGTATCGGCATAGTGCATCGGGCCGCCGCGATAGCGCGGGAAACCGTAGCCGTGTACGAGCGCGACATCGACATCGAGCGGGCGCAGCGCGATGCGCTCGCGCACTACATTGGCCGCTTCGTTGATGATCGCGGCCAGAAGACGCCGCACGATCTCGTCGTCGCTAAAGTGGCGCGGCACAATCCCGTGGCGCTCGCGCTCCGCATCGATGATCGACTCCACTTCCGGGTCAGGGCTGCCCACGCGAGCGCCGTCGGCATAGCGGTAAAAGCCGCGTCCCGTCTTTTGCCCGAACCAGCCGCGCTCGCACAGGCGATCGGCGATCTCGACATAGCGCGCGCGCGGGTCGCGCGTCGGCGCTCGGCGCTTGCGCGCGGCCCAGCCGATGTCGCCGCCCGCCAGATCGACGACCTGATAAGGGCCCATCGGGTAGCCGAAATCGCGCATCGCGCGATCGATTTGATAAGGCGATGCGCCGTCTTCCATCAAATAGTCGGCCGCCGTGCGATAGACGGCGAGCAGCCGGTTGCCGATGAACCCGTCGCACACGCCCGCGCGCACCGGCACTTTGCCGAGCCGCTTGGCGAACTCGAATGCGGTCGCGACGACGTCCGGTGCGACGCGTGCCGGGACGACGATTTCGAGCAGCTTCATCACGTGGGCCGGCGAAAAGAAGTGCAGGCCGATCACATCCGATACCCGCGCAGTGCTTGCCGCGATTTCATCGATATCGAGGTAGGACGTGTTGGTGGCGAGTACGGCGCCGGGCTTGGCAACGCGATCCAGTTCGGCGAAGACGGCCTTTTTCACCGCCATATCCTCGAACACGGCCTCGATGACGAGCTCGGCTTGCGAGAGCGCCGCGTAATCGGTACCGCCCGTGAAGCGCGCGAGCGCGGCATCTTTGTGTTGCCCGTTCAGGCGGCCTTTGGCGACGAGCCCTTCGTAGACGCGTTCGATATGACCACGTCCACGCGCGAGCGCCGCTTCGTCGCGCTCGATCATGACGACTGGCAAGCCGGCCTGGAGGATCGCAACGGCGATGCCGGCCCCCATGGTGCCGCCGCCCACCACGCCGACGGAGTTGATCGGGCGGACCTTTGCCGCCTGCGTCTCAGGCGCCTTGGCGGCTTCGCGTTCTGCGAAAAACGCATGGACGAGCCCGCTGCGTTGGGGGCTGTCGAGACATTCGAGGAACGATTTGCGCTCGAAGGCGAGCCCTTCCTCGAAGGGCAGATCCAGTGCGGCTTGGACCGCGTCCACGATCTTTAACGGCGAAAAGAGGCCGCGCGAGCGAGCCGCCGTTTGCTCGCGTGCGGCCTCGACGGCGCGGCGAGCGGCGCTTGCGTCCGCAACGAGCGCGCGCGCGGCGCGCGTGGGGCGGGTGCCGGCGCGGGCGGCAAGCAGTTCGCGCGTATAGGCGAGCCCCTCGCCGAGGACGTCGTCGCTATGGCCCAGGCGGTCGACGAGTCCCAATGCAAGCGCCTCTTGCGCACCGACATGGCGGCCGGAGAGCATCAGGTCGAGCGCCGCGGCGGCGCCGATCAGACGCGGCGCGCGTTGCGTGCCGCCGGCGCCGGGCATCAGGCCCAGTTTCACTTCTGGCAGCCCGAGCTTGGCGAGCGCGACGGCAATGCGGTAGTGCGCGGCAAGCGCGATCTCGAGGCCGCCGCCGAGCGCGGCGCCGTGGATCGCCGCGACGACCGGTTTAGCGCAGGCCTCGATGCGGTTGCACACGGCCGGTAAAGAAGGCGGCGCGGGCGGCTTGCCGAACTCGCGAAGGTCTGCGCCTGCGATGAAATTGCGGCCCGCGCCGACAATCAGCACGGCCGCGACAGCCGCGTTTTCCTCAGCCGAATCGATCGCCGCGGTGAGCTCGCGGCGCACGTCGACGTTGAGAGCGTTCACAGGCGGGTGATCAATCGCGAGCACGAGAATGTTGCCGGCAAGGCTTGAGGTCACGACGGGCGTTGCGTTCATAAGCGGGGCTCGCAGAGGTTCGGCGCGTTGGCTCAGTACGTGATTGTCGAGCGGATAAGCAAAATTGACAATGGAAGGCAACATTGACAGACTGTCAAAATACATTTGACGAGCTTTGCTTTCGATCGATGTCTCTAGACCCCAATTCGCTGTCGCTGCTCGTCGATATTCTCGATGCCGGCAATTTGAGCGAAGCTGCGCGCAGGCTCAAGATGACGCGCGCCAACATGAGCTATCACCTGAATCAATTGGAGCGCACGCTCGGGCTGCAACTGGTGCGGCGCACGACGCGGCGCCTCGAGGCCACGGAGGCGGGGCTGCGGCTCGCTGAGCACGGGCGCGCCATTCGCAACGCACTGCGCGCGGCACAGGAATCGATGGAAACGCTCGGGCGGACCTTGCAAGGACGCGTGCGGCTGTCGGTGCCGAGCGGCTATGGGCAACTTGTGATGGCCGAATGGCTCATCGCGTTCAAGCGGCTGCATCCCGGCATCGTGCTCGATGTCATGTTCGAAAACCGCGTCGAAGATTTGCTGCGCGATGAAGTGGATATTGCTGTGCGTGTGATGTCCGAGCCGCCCCAGAATCTCATCGCACGCGATATGGGCGCCGTGCGCTATGTGGCGTGCGCATCGGCGCAGTACGCGCAAGCACATGGGCTGCCGACCACGCTCGACGCATTGGCTGCGACGCCGCTCGTGACAGCTGCGGTGGTGGGGCGACAATTGCGCGTCGCGGCATATCTCGACAACGAGCGTCAGGAGGTGCTGCTCGAGCCGACGATCGTTTCGGAGAATTTTCTGTTTCTGCGCCAAGCCGTGTTGGCGAGCCTCGGCGTCGGCATCGTGCCCGACTATGTGGTGCAAGCAGATATTCGGCGAGGTGAGGTAGTCACGACGCTCGATGCCTGGCGCTTGAGCATATTTGGCACGCGCATGTACCTGCTTTATATGCCCGATCGCCATCAAACACGTGCGGCCGCTGTGTTCATCGAGTTCGTTCTCGCGCAAGCGGCGAACGCGAACGCGAACGCGAACGAGAACGAGAACGAGAAAGTGAGGCGGTCCCGCTGAACATGCCGGGGCCGCGCTCGAAGAGCGAGCCGGCTCTACCTCAGCCGCCTCGCGAGTCTGCGAAGCCTAGTGAGGAGGATTGCTTTTTTTAACTTGCTCTTTGACGTCGCCGTAGCTCTTGCGGATCTCACCGGCGCCTTGCTGCAGATCGCCCTTCGCTTCGCGGGCGGGATTGTTGGTGGCCTTGCCGACGGCTTCGTTGACCTTGCCCTTGACCTTTTCCGCAGTACCCTTCACTTGATCCTTGTTCATGCGACCCTCCTTTGGATTCGCCGCACGTGCGGCAACAAGGATCCCGCAACATTCGTACCCGGCCGCCCCGGAGCGGGCGCCAGCCTTCAGGACGGACTCGAATCAAGCCGCGCAGCGCCCGCACGGGTGTGCGCAGGCGTCGGTGCGGCGAACAGCGGCGCAAGCACGGGGCTCATCGATTTGAGCAGTTGCACGGCCATCGCACTCGTGTAGGCGTAGCGCGCGGCGTAGGGCTCGTGCGCATAGGCCGTCAACGTGCCGAAAAAGCGATTGTCGATGACGAAGACGAACGTCGCGGTCCGATTGACCTTGCGCGATTCGATGAGCCGCGCGCCGGGAGCGTACACCTCGAAGCGCTGATCGCCGGTGCCCGTCTTGCCGTACACGTCGAGCGCACGGCCATTGGGCAGCGGCAGGCCGCTCGCGAGCCGCGCGCCCGTGCCCCCTTGTACGACATCATGCAAGAGCCGATGCACGACATCGACGATCTCGGGCGAGACGGCCGCATCGTTGCCGGCCGGCACATGGGCGAACTCGGTCTCGTAAGGTGTGCCCGCGGCGAACCTCAGCGAAGTGAGGCTGTGAGGCGGCAGCATCCTGCCATCGTTCGCGATCATGCCGATCAACTGCGCAAGCGCGTCGGGACGGTCGCCCGATGCGCCAACGGCTGCGGCATAGGAGGGCGTCACCGCGTCGAACGGATAGCCGAGCGCACGCCATGCCTTCGTGATTCGGACGTACGCCTCGAGCTCGACCATGTGCCGAATGCGCCGATCCTGCGCGCCGCGGCGCCGTGTTTTGAAAAGCCATGCGTACGACGTGAGCCGCGCATCCTTGCTCGCCGTTTTGAGTTCGCTCTCCGATGCCTTTGGATGCGCGCGCAAGTAGTTCAGCATCCACAACTCGACGGGATGGACGCGCGCGATATAGCCGCGATCATTCAAATTGAATTTGTCCGGCCCGTACTTCGTGTAAAGCGTGTCGAGCGCGTCATCGGAAAGCTTCGCGTTCACTGTGCCCTTCAACGCCGCACGCATGCGCGTGTCGAACCAACTGCGCGGTGCGTCGGGTGCGACGCTGCGAAGCGCAGTGGCGAGCTTGGGCGGCGTCTTGCTGCGCATGCTGCTGATCAACGTATCGAGTGCGGGCTCCGCGGTTTTGCCCTGGTATTTCGTATAGAAACGATGCAGGTAGACAAGGCTCTCCTGATCGGCGAAGCGCGTCAGATAGCGTTCGCGCAATTGTGGATCGTCGAGCCAATGCTGCGATGGGCCGGCCGCCTCGACCATCTCGTAGCGGACGATATCGCGCATGATCCGCACGAATACCAGGTTGACCGAATGCTGGAAGGCGTCGTGAACGGTGAGGATGCGGCCGTTATCCGACTTGTCGAAATTCGTGAAGGATTGCATGCCGCCGCCGGTCGAGAACAGTTCGCCCGGGCTTGCCGAATACTTGCGCGCGACGGCCGCATCGAGCATCGCGGGCAATGAGCGCTCGCTCGTGTGCGAGAGATAGTCGATGGCCCAACGCGTGAGCGCGTCGCTGGGATCGGGCACCACGCGTTTGAGTTCGGCGTTCGACATCGTGCCGTAGCGTGCATGCAGCGCCGACACGATCTGCAAGTAGGTGATCACTGTGCGCAGCTTGGCCGTGGAGCCGAGATTCAGACGGGCGCCGCGGTTGATATCGAATGGCTGATTCACGCTGTCGGTCTGCACGCGTACAAGATTCTGGCCGTCGCGGCGCTCGAACAGTGTGAAGCTGAATGCGATCTTCGACGGATCGTCGCCGGGGCGCAGCATTTCGAACCCGTATAGGCCCGCGGCTTTGGCGCCTTCGATGGTGCTCGCGCGCGCCAGGCGGTCACTGACGTCGGCTTGCACGGCCTTGTTCAATGTCGAGCGGGCGGTCAGGTCGAGGCGGTCGAGGTCATACACGTTCGAGACGCCGAGTGCGCTCATCAACTGTGCGCGCAGCGAGGTAACGGCTTTGCGCGCGACGTACGACGTGGCGGACGGCGGCGGTGCCGCGCGGTGCAGCTCCAACTGCTGCGCAAGCGCGGCATCGCGCAGCTTCGGCGAAATCACGCCGTTTGCCGCGATGACCCGCAAATAGCTGTCGGTCAGCCGCTCGAGCGCAGCGGGATGGCGCACGAGGAAATATGAAGGCGCACGCTGGGCGATCAACAGCGATAACGCCTGCTTGAGGGTCAGCGCTTCATCTGCGAGCGGGTCGGCATCGGCATCGGAATTGGCATCGGCGCGGCGCATGCTCGCTTGTGTGAGAAGCCGGTTCACGTCGGCGAAATCGCGGCCGTACCACGCAGCGAGACCGTCGCCGAGGCCTTCGATCTCTCCTGCGCCCGGCTGTGCGGCGAGTGGCACGGTGTTCAAGTAATGGACGACGACAGCCCGGCGCGCGGCCATCGTTTCTTCGCCGCCGAGGTAGGCGCGCACGGACGCCGACGCGACCTGACGCAGCTTTTCGGGTGGCGTGGCGGTGCGTCCGCCCGGCGAATGACGGAATTTTTCGATCTGTGTGGCGAGTGTGCTGCCGCCTGGTGTCGCCTGATGTCGGTTGACGAGCCGCAGCGCCTGGTCGGAGATCGCCCGCGACAGCCGGCCCCAGTCAACGGCGGGGTTGCGATAGGGCTCGCTTGGATCGAGCAGGTAGCGATCCTCGATGAACGTGAGCGCGCTGACGATGACAGGCGGAATCGAGTCGAAATCGCCATAGGCGAGGGCGGGGTATCGCGCGCTGAATAGCGGCTGGCCGTTCATATCGAACAGCTGCAGGCCGCCTTGGTCTTTTTCGGCGTAGGGCAGGAAAAGGCCGCGATCGGCGATCGAGATCATCGTCGATGAGTCGCGCGCCTGTTGCGTCACGGTGTAGCCACGCGCGGCGAGCCGCTTTTCGAAGTCAGGCAGGCGTGCATAGCCGAGGCGGATGTCGTAAGGGCCGCCCTGGGTCGGAAAGCGGATGCTGTCGCTGGCGCCTGGTGAGACGGAAAAAGAAACGTTGCGATCGAGCCGCGTCAGATAGCGTGCCTGCAGGCGCGAACTCTGCATTTCCAGCGACACGAAATAAGCGAGGACGCCCACCAAGGCCGCCGCTGCCAGCCCGAAAAACCACTTCCATCGCGCGCCCGGTGACAATGTGGCGATGGCGCGGAGCGGCATTCGGGCGAGCGGACGATTCATTTTGGCTCCTCATTCATTCTTAGGTGCCGCGCGTGACGGAGCCTCAAACGCCGCCACTGGGTACTCCTACGGTGTTCGGCCACAATCTGCGCCGGTTGCCGTCGAACACTGCACTAGTAGTTTAATCATGCGGGATGTTCTGCGCACCAGGTGTTGCATTCCGCACGAATCGCCAAGCTGGGCGCGATGTCTTGCAATTAGTAGGAATTAAGTGTTATGCAAACAGGATGCTCGCGCGGGGCGCGCGGCTGCCGTCTGACAAATTCGACGAACGAACTGCCTTTTTAATATTATCGGCACGGTTTGATGAAATCCTTACCGCGCTCTTTTTCAAAGAGTTGAAACCGATTCTTCCGGTAATTCTCGAACGTGGCAGCCGGCAATTCAGGATTAATACCGACCTGTCTGATCTCATACATCGCGCGCACGGTGGAGTAGCATACGGCCGCAGTCCGGTGCGTTTTTTTCACCGCGATAATCAACGTCGAAATAAAGAGCCTTTGGCGCGTTACCTCATTCGAGAGCCATGTCTGTGGTTTGCAGGCGTGGTGAGGCCGCGCCGGGATGTCGATACTTCGGTCGCTTTGTGCGGCCGTTTTATATCGCATACCGTTCGCGCGCCAGCGCGACGACATGGAGGCATAAATGACTAGTTGGGCCGAAGCATTGTTCGATGAATTGAGCGATGCGCATTCCGATCATGAAGTGTTTGGCAAGATCGAAGCGGCAGCGTCAAGCCTGGGCTTCGAGTATTGCGCTTACGGTTTGCGTGCGCCGTGGCCACTATCGAAACCGAAAACCCGCCTCGTCAACAATTATCCCGCGTGGTGGCAAAAGCGCTACGAAGAGGCGGGCTATATCGAAATCGATCCGACCATACGACATACGCGGCGCTCGCAATTGCCGGTTATCTGGAGCGATTCGTTTTTTGCCGACGTGCCGCAGCTGTGGCAAGAGGCGCGCGCCGCGGGCTTGCGCGTGGGCTGGACGCAATCGGCGTTCGACAGTTGCGGGGTGGGCGGCATGCTGACGCTCGCGCGCTCGAGCGAGCCGTTGAGCCCGGCCGAACTCGCGCACAAGGAAACGCGCATGCGTTGGCTCGTCAATACCGCGCACCTTGCGCTCAAGCGTGTGCTGATGCCGACGCTGATGGACGACCCCGTGCGTGGGCTGACCGAGCGCGAGGTCGAGGTGCTCAGGTGGGCGGCCGATGGCAAGACGTCCGGCGAGATATCGAAAATTCTCGTGATCTCGGTCGACACCGTCAATTTCCACGTCAAGAACGCGGTGACGAAGCTCAAGAGCGCCAACAAGACCGAGGCGGCCGTGCGCGCAGCCATGTTGGGGCTGCTGCACTAGCCGGGTTCGTCGGTTTGAGTTAAGGCTCGCTCAGGGTTGGGCTGTACTGCGACGGTGGGTTGACACTTTCTGCGCGTGCACGTGCGCCGGAGCGCCCGGTGCAATCCGCCCTTGTTCGAGCAAATACGCATGCCCGGCGACGCGCATGGCGTCCCGCCCGCTATCGTGCTGTGCCGCGATCAGTACGGCGAGCCCTTGCTCGTTCAACTGCGCAATCAGTTCGACGATGTCCTCCGCGATATCGGGCGGCAGCCCCGCGGTGGGTTCGTCGATCAGCAGCAGCGTCGGACGGAACATCAACGCGCGCGCGATGGCCAGCAGTTGCTGTTCGCCGCCGGACAGCTTGCCGGCACTTTGCGCGGCGAGCGACTTGAGGCGCGGAAAGCGTTCGAAGAGTTGCGAGGCGTCGGCTTCCACGCGCGGGCGATCCGGCTCACGCCACACGCCTGCGAGCAAGTTGTCGCGCACGGACAGATTGCGAAACAGCAGGCGGTTATGCGGCACGAACGCGATGCCGCGTGCGACGATCTCGTTGGCGCGCTTGCGCCTGATTTCTTCGCCCGCGAAACGGATCGAACCGCGCTTCGGACGCAAGATGCCGGCGACGGTCATCAGCAATGTGGTTTTGCCGGCGCCGGGCGGCCCGAGCACGCAAGCAGTCGAGCCTGCGGCGAGCGAGAGCGAGATGTCGTCCAGCACATCGTGTTTTCCGTGTGCGGCGCAGAGCGCTTCGATATGTAACAGCGGCGGGCAGATCAAGCGTCACCTCCAGTCAAGCGCGTCGTTCTTGGGATTCGGCAGCGCGCGGTAGCGGCGATTTCACCCGACGCAACGTTTCTTAACAACTACTAGAAATCGCTGGCTAGCGGCAAAAAAGCGTATCGTCCTCGCATTGGCGTGGGCGCAAGGTAAAGGAGAGTCGATGCGGGAGAGGGAGGAACTCAAGGAACTCGAGATGCCGGCTCGCGCGCAAGCGGCGCCGCTCGAGCCCGCGCCGTTGAGACTCGGCACGCAAGACGGCAGCACGATCGGCGGCTTTATTTGGCGCGGCAGGCAAACGGCGGGTGAGCGCTCGGTCGCGATCGTGAACCCTGCGACTTCCGTGCGCTGCCGTTATTACTTTCGGTTCGCGGCCTACCTTGCCGAGCGCGGCGTCGACGTTATTCTTTACGACTATCGCGGTATAGGCGAATCGCGGCCCGCTCAGCTTGCCGGCTTTCGCGCCACGTGGCTCGACTGGGGCCAGCTCGACTTCGAAGCGGTGTTGCAGTTCGCGCGCGGCGCATTTCCCGGCAGGCCCATCGATGTGGTCGCGCATAGCATCGGAGGCTTCGTGCTCGGGCTCGCCCCGTCCAATCATGTGATCCGGCGCGTGTTCACGATGGGAGCACAGTATGCCTACTGGCGCGACTACGCGGCCCGCGCTCGGCTTGCGATGTGGCTCAAATGGCATGTCGTCATGCCGGCGCTCGGTGCGCTGTTCGGCTACGTGCCCGCGGCGCGGCTTGGCTGGATGGAGGATACGCCACACGGCGTGGCGCTTTCGTGGAGCCGCAGCACGGCGCGCTTCGACGAAGCCTATCGTCGTGGGCCGCTCGCGCTGACCGAACAACAGCGCGCGCGTCACGTCCAGCAGTTCGCGCAATTG
The DNA here is from genome assembly GCF_964253315.1 of Trinickia sp. LjRoot230. Taxonomy (NCBI): domain Bacteria; kingdom Pseudomonadati; phylum Pseudomonadota; class Betaproteobacteria; order Burkholderiales; family Burkholderiaceae; genus Trinickia; species Trinickia sp. LjRoot230. The sequence goes on along the minus strand of NZ_CAXUQX020000001.1, from coordinate 2,958,735 downwards.
CGTGCGCCGCTGTTGGCGTTGAGCGTGACCGACGATCCGTTCGGAACCGTCCCGGCAATCGAACGGCTGCTGGCCTATTTCACCGGCAGCGCGGCCTGCACGCATATGCGATTGGCGCCCGAGCGCATAGGCGTCGATGACATCGGGCATTTCGCGTTCTTTCACCGTCGTTTCGAATCCGCGCTGTGGCCGCTCGCGCTGCAATGGTTGACAAACGGCTCGTTGAGCTCGGACTGGGCCGATACGATTGTTTCGCAGCGCGGCGATGCACTCGCTGCCAATCCTCACTCTGTGCACGACGCAAGCGATTGCGCCGTCTTGCTGGCTCGACCATGAAAGGCGTTCAATTTCGATCGGACCCAACCCGCGCTTACGAGACGGCGCTCGTCGATGTGCCGCGCGCCAATGCGGCCGGCGTCGAAGTGCTGTGCGTCGCGCTCGATCTGAGCGCGCCGCTCGACGCGCCGCAACTGGCCGCACTAGACGAGAGCGAACGCGCGCGTGCCGCGCGCTTCTTGCGTCATGAAGATGCAGTGCGCCATGCCGCGACGCGAGCGGCGTTGCGCGAAGCGCTGGCCGAGCGCCTTGCGCAGCCGGCGCATGCGTTGCAACTGGAACGCGACGAGGCGGGCCGGCCTCGGCTTGCCGGGCCGTTGGCGCAAGCGCTCGATTTCAACGTTTCGCACACAGGGCAATACGCGCTGATCGCGATTTCTGCCACGCGGCGTGTCGGTGTCGATATCGAGCTGCGGCGCGAGGCTTTCGACTGGCGTTCAGTAGCGCGCAGCGTCTTCACGTCGGCCGAGTCCCGCTATGTCGAGTCGCTGCCCGAAGCCTCGCGCCAGGCTGCGTTTTACGACGCTTGGGCCGCCAAGGAGGCGCTCCTCAAAGCGCTGGGCGTGGGCATTGCCATCGCGGGCGGGATGCCCGGGTTCTCGGTACTCGGCCCCGAGCATGGCGAAGGGTGTACGCCACAGGTGCGGGTCGGCGTGCGCGTAGCCGACGCGAATGCCGACGCCGCCCATGCCACTATTCACGCGGCCGAAGGAGTCGAGCGGTTTGACGCCGTCTGGTGCGCGGCGCCGCAGGGCTACGCGGCCTGCGTAGCGTGGTCGCACGTCGTGCGGGCCACCGCCGTTTGAACGCGGCGCCGCGCCGCGCGTGCGGTCGTGCCTGTGCTACCTACCGCTACCTACCTGTTGCCGTTGCCGGACTCATCAGCGGTTGGCGTGTTGCGCACGGCGTCGGCGAAGCGCTCCAGCGCGGCCAGCGAGCCACTTACGCTCACATATTCCTCGTGGCCGATTTTCGCCTCGAGCAGCACGGCCATGCCGGATTCCCTTGCCAATTCAATGAGGTCCATCTGTCGCTGTCCTTGCGTTTTCTTCATGAATGAGTGCATGAATGCGGTCGCTCGTCTTTCCAACTTTTCGTCCCGCCCTCGATTAAGCACACCTCGTACCCGCGACGCCCACGCGTTGGCATCGATGATCGATGCTCCGCGTCGGTGCGGCTTTTCGCATGGGAAGGCCCTGAGCGGGTGCATGAGTCGGCCGTCTGAAGCCGCTTCAAACGCGCCGAATCGGTGCATTCGTCCTACTTGAGGTGGGACCGGGGCCGCCGATTTGCTTATGCGACCGACCCGATCTTATCTAGACAACTATCGACCCAGCGGGTTGACCTAATTTACAGTCGATGAGCGAGGCGTTCGCAGGACATGAGATGGATAAAAACCAAAACCTCATATGGAAAGGGCAAGAAAGCGAAAGAGAAAAGTACGTTGCACCATCGTGGAAATCCCCGACGACGAATTTGTAAAAACGAGTTGTCTATACAAGATGGCGAGACTAGACTGCTACGTCATTGATAGATGCGACAGGATTTTTCATGATGATGCTCACGCCGGGCCACCTGAGCCTCGCACAATTGCGCCGCCTCGCCCGCGAACCCGTGACGCTCGCGCTCGACCCGGCGAGCCATGCCGCCATCGACGCGTGCGCGAACGCCGTGGCCGAAATTGCTGCCGAAGGTGCACCGGCCTATGGAATCAATACCGGGTTCGGCCGTCTTGCCAATACCCATATTCCTCACGATCAGCTCGAACTGCTCCAGCGTAATTTGGTGCTCTCGCATGCGGTTGGCGTAGGCGAGCCGATGCCAGCGCCGGTCGTGCGCCTTTTGATCGCGCTCAAACTATCGAGTCTCGGGCGCGCGCATTCAGGCATCCGGCGCGAAGTGATGGACGCGCTGATCGCCCTTTTCAACGCCGACGTGCTGCCTGTCATTCCCATGAAGGGCTCGGTCGGCGCCTCGGGCGATCTCGCACCGCTGGCGCATTTATCGGCCGCGCTGCTCGGCATCGGCGAAGTACATGTGCGCGGCGAGCGCATCAGCGCTTCGGCAGGCCTCGCGCTTGCCGGGCTCGCGCCGCTCACACTGCAGGCCAAGGAAGGGCTGGCGTTGCTCAACGGCACGCAGGCCTCCACCGCGCTTGCGCTTTACAACCTCTTCGCGATCGAAGATCTTTTTTGCACGGCGCTCGTCTCCGGCGCGCTGTCCGTCGATGCCGCGGCTGGTTCCGTCAAACCGTTCGACGCCCGCATTCATGCGTTGCGGGGCCATCGCGGCCAGATCGATGCGGCCGCCGCGTATCGCGCGATACTCGACGGCTCCGGCATCAACTTGTCGCATCGCGATTGCGGCAAGGTGCAAGATCCGTACAGTTTGCGTTGTCAGCCGCAGGTGATGGGTGCCTGTCTCGACCAGATGCGTCACGCGGCGGGTGTGCTGTTGATCGAAGCGAATGCGGTGTCCGACAACCCGCTGATTTTTCCGGACACGCACGAAGTGCTCTCGGGCGGCAACTTCCACGCGGAGCCGGTGGCGTTTGCCGCCGACAACCTGGCGCTGGCGGCGGCCGAGATCGGCGCGCTTGCCGAGCGTCGCATCGCGTTGCTGATCGATGCGACGCTGTCTGGCCTGCCGCCGTTTCTGGTGAGAGATGGCGGTGTGAACTCCGGCTTCATGATCGCGCATGTGACGGCCGCCGCGCTCGCCTCCGAGAACAAGACGTTGGCCCATCCAGCATCGGTCGATTCGCTGCCGACTTCGGCCAATCAGGAAGATCACGTATCGATGGCGACATTCGCCGCGCGCAAGCTCGCCGATATCGCCGACAACACCGCTCACATTCTCGCGATCGAATTGCTTGCGGCCGCGCAAGGGGTCGACTTGCGCGCGCCGAACCGCACGAGCCCGGCACTGCAGCGCGTGATGGAGGTCGTGCGCGCTGAAGTGCCGCATTACGAACTTGACCGCTACTTCGCCCCCGATATCGCGGCAATCGCGAAGCTCGTGCGAGACGGCGCGATTGGTGCCGCGTGTCCGTTTTCGTTCGAATCCACCGTGCAGGCCGAAGCCGACTGCGAAGCCGCATCGAGATGAATTCCCCCGCGTATCAAGGCATCAAGGACTTCATCCTTGCGCGCATTCATGCGGGCGAATGGGGCGAAGGCGACCAGGTGCCGTCGGAGAACGAGCTTGCTCGCGAATTCAAAGTCGCGCGCATGACGGTCAACCGCGCGTTGCGCGAGTTGACGGCTGAGCAGGTGCTCACGCGCGTGCAGGGGGCGGGTACCTTCGTCGCGCGGCCGAAGTATGAATCCACGCTCGTTGCCATTCGCAGTATTTCCGACGAAATCGCGGCGCGCGGGCATCGTCATCGCGCGAGCGTGCTCGCACTCGGCGCGACCGTGGCCGATGCCGCACTGGCTGAGGAGATCCAAGTGAAAGCGGGCAGCCCGATCTTTCATTCGCGGCTGCTGCATTTCGAAAATGATGAACCGGTGCAGCTCGAAGAGCGTTGGGTGAACCCGGCCACTGCACCCGATTACGCGCTGCAGGATTTCACGCAGATCACGCCGAATCAATATCTCGTGCGGGTGGCGCCGCTTTCGCGCGTCGAGTACCGCATCGAAGCGGCGCGGCCCGAACCCGAGACGCGCGCGCATCTGGCGATGGCAGACGGTGAACCGTGCCTCGTGCTGCATCGGCGTACATGGACGCGCAAGCTCGTGGCCTCCGTCGCCAATCTCTGGCACCCGGGTGAACGCTACCGTTTCACCGGCCATTTCTGAACTTGAACTTGAACTTGAACCTGAACTCGTACCGAACCGAACCCATCGAACGCTAAGCAAGGAGAGCGCCGCTCATGAACGATCAAGAATTCGCCGATCCGCGCTTCGACGCGTCGCGCACGGTGCGTGCGCCGCGCGGGCCGAACAAGACCTGCAAGAGCTGGCTGACCGAAGCGGCTTACCGGATGATCCAGAACAACCTCGACCCTGAAGTGGCCGAGCATCCGCATGCGCTCGTCGTCTATGGCGGGATCGGGCGCGCCGCGCGCAATTGGGCGTCGTTCGATCAGATCCTCGCCTCGCTTAAAACGCTGAACGATGACGAGACGCTGCTGATTCAATCGGGCAAGCCCGTTGGCGTATTTCGCACGCATGTCGATGCACCGCGCGTGTTGTTGGCCAATTCCAATCTCGTGCCGCATTGGGCGACCTGGGATCACTTTCATGAGCTCGATCGCAAGGGCTTGATGATGTACGGGCAGATGACGGCGGGCAGTTGGATCTACATCGGTTCTCAGGGCATCGTGCAAGGCACGTACGAGACGTTTTACGCGGTCGCTAATCAGCACTTCGGCGGCAACGCGAAAGGCCGTTGGATTCTGACGGGGGGGCTCGGCGGCATGGGCGGCGCGCAGCCGCTGGCCGCAACGATGGCGGGCTTTTCGATGATTGCGGTCGAGTGCGATGAAACGCGTATCGATATGCGGTTGAAGACGCGCTATGTCGATCGCAAAGCCAAGACACTCGACGAAGCGCTCTCGATGCTCGAAGCGGCAAAGGCGAGCGGCCAGCCGGTTTCGGTCGGTCTGCTCGGCAATGCCGCCGATGTGTTCGGCGAATGCGTGGCGCGGGGCATCACGCCCGATTGCGTCACGGATCAAACCAGCGCGCACGACCCGATCAACGGCTACCTGCCGCAGGGCTGGACGATCGAGCAATGGCGCGAGGCGCGCCATGCCGATCCGCAAAGCATTGTGACGCCGGCCAAGCAATCGATGGCTGCGCAGGTTCGCTCGATGCTTACGCTGCAAACGCGCGGGGCCGCGACGCTCGACTATGGCAACAACATTCGCCAGATGGCGCAGGACATGGGCGTCGAGAACGCGTTCGATTTTCCGGGGTTCGTGCCGGCCTACATTCGTCCGCTTTTCTGCGAGGGTAAGGGGCCGTTCCGGTGGGTCGCGCTGTCGGGCGACCCGGAGGATATCTACAAGACCGACGCCAAGGTGAAGGAGCTGATCGCCGACGACTCGCACCTGCATCGGTGGCTCGACATGGCGCGCGAGCGCATCGCGTTTCAAGGGCTGCCCGCGCGCATTTGCTGGGCGGGCGTCAAAGATCGCTACCGGCTCGGGCTGGCGTTCAATGAGATGGTCGCGCGCGGCGAACTGAAAGCGCCGATCGTCATCGGCCGCGATCACCTCGATACCGGCTCCGTCGCCAGCCCGAACCGCGAGACCGAAGCCATGCAAGACGGCTCCGACGCCGTGAGCGACTGGCCGCTGCTGAACGCGCTGCTCAATACGGCCGGTGGAGCGACGTGGGTGTCGCTGCATCATGGCGGTGGGGTGGGGATGGGGTTTAGCCAGCATGCGGGCGTTGTGATTGTCTGCGACGGCAGCGAGGCGGCCGCGCGCCGCATCGAGCGCGTACTGTTCAACGACCCGGCGACCGGCGTGATGCGCCATGCCGATGCGGGCTACGCGCTCGCGCAGCGCACCGCGCGCGAAGTCGGCCTGAATTTGCCGATGCTTGGGCGCTGACGAGCATGGCCGCCGTCATGCAAGCATGCGGAGCCTTTGCCGCGACTTCGCTCGCGCGCGGTGCGCAACTCGATGCCACGCCCTGGCGGAACGGCGGCGGCACCACACGGGAGCTCGCCGTTTTTCCGCCGGGCGCCGGCTTCGACGACTTCATCTGGCGCCTGAGCGTGGCCGATATCGAACGCTCGGGGCCGTTTTCCCGTTTTGCGGGTGTCGACCGGACGCTTGTGCTGTTACGCGGCGCCGGCATGCAACTCATCGATCGGCGCGGCGTGTCTCACGCGACGCTGCCCGCGCCCTATACCTACGCTCGCTTTCCGGGCGAACTCGAGTTGCAGGCCGAACTCACGGACGGCCCGACGCGCGACTTCAACCTGATGGTGCGACGCGGCCAGGCATGCAGCGCATGCGAGTTGTGGTACGGCGCGGGTGCCCACGTTCTCGACGCCGACGTTGCGTTGATCTTTTGCGCGCAAGGCACGCTCGACGTGACGATCTCGGGCATCGCACCGATGCGGCTCGATGCGATGGACATGCTGCGCATCGATGCGCCAACGGCTCTGCCGTGCTTGATAGCAGGCGAGGGAACAGCGATCGGCGTTGGCATCTGCGTCGAGCGCGCCGACGACGTTTCGTGATTTGGATACGCGCGTTGGCGCTTGTTTTTCTCGGGTCCTTACGATGAACGATCTGGTCTGGCAGCACCTCGATCTTTGCCCGCACGGCAACCCCGACGAGACGATTGCCGATGCGGCACTTGCCGTGCGCGACGGCACGCTCGCCTGGGTCGGCGCGCGCAGCGAGTTGCCGGCGGCGTTCGTCGCATGGCCGCGCGAGGACCTCGGCGGCGCGTGGGTGACGCCCAGTCTCGTCGATTGCCACACGCATCTGGTATTTGGCGGGCATCGTGCCGACGAGTTCGCGCAGCGGCTCGCGGGCGTCAGCTACGAAGCCATCGCGCGAAGCGGTGGGGGCATCATGTCGAGCGTGCGCGCCACGCGTGCTGCCGACGACGCTTCGCTGCTGCATGCCGCGGGCTCACGGCTTGAAGCGATGATCGCGCAAGGCGTTGGTGCCGTTGAGATCAAATCGGGCTATGGCCTCGATCTGGCCAGCGAGCGCAAGATGCTGCGCGTGGCGCGCGAGTTGGGCCGGGGCTATCCGGTGGCGGTCTATACGACGTTTCTCGGCGCGCATGCATTGCCGCCCGAATTCGCCGGGCGCGCTGATGACTACATCGATGAAGTCTGCGAACGCATGCTGCCGGCGCTCGCCGACGAGGGGCTCGTCGATGCTGTCGACGTGTTTTGCGACCGCATCGGTTTCACATCCGCGCAAAGCGATCGCGTGCTCGAAGCGGCGGTGCGTCGCGGCCTGCCTGTAAAAATGCATGCCGAGCAACTGAGCATGATGGGCGCCGCGGCGCTCGCCGCGCGTTATGGTGCGCTATCGGCCGATCATCTCGAGTATCTGGACGAAGCCGGCGTGGCGGCGATGAAAGCAGCCGGCACAGTCGCGGTGCTGTTGCCCGGGGCCTACTACTTCATTCGCGAAACGCAGTTGCCGCCCATCGATTTGCTGCGCCGTTACGGCGTACCGATCGCGCTTGCCACTGACTGCAACCCCGGCACGGCGCCCGTGACATCGCTCGTTGCCATGCTCGGCATGGCCTGCACGCTTTATCGCTTGACGGTGGCGGAGGTCTTGCAAGGCGTCACCTGTCACGCCGCGCGCGCGCTCGGACAGAGCGCGCGCCATGGTGCGCTCGAGGTTGGACGCCAGGCGGACTTCGTTGCGTGGTCTGTCGATACGCTGGCCGAGCTCGCCTACTGGATCGGCCGTCCGCTCGCGGCGCGCGTCGTACACGCCGGTGTGACCGTCCACACCGAGCGAAGCAGCTTCGATGCGACAGGGCAGCCGCAGCAACAGCGAGACGCCGGGAGCCGCGCATGAGCACGACCGAGGCATTGCATGGCAGCTCGCACGCACTTTTCGCGATGCATGCTTATCTGCCTGATGGCTGGCGGCGCAACGTGCTGTTGCGATGGAACGACGCGGGCGCATTGACGAGCGTGCTCGCCGACGCGATGCCACCGCCAGATGCTGCCCATGCGTCGGGGCCCATCATGCCGGGCATGCCGAACGTCCATTCGCACGCGTTTCAGCGCGCGATGGCCGGCTTGACCGAATATCGGGGCGACGCCCGCGATTCCTTCTGGAGTTGGCGCGATCTGATGTATCGCTTCGCCGCGCGCATCACGCCCGAGATGCTCGATGCGATCGCCTGCTGGCTTTATATCGAGATGCTGAAAGCGGGCTACACGTCGGTCTGCGAGTTTCATTATCTGCACCATGCGCCTGACGGTGCGCCTTACGCGAACCGGGCAGAGTTGGCCGAGCGCGTGACCGATGCGGCGGCGCGCGCGGGCATCGGGCTCACGATGCTGCCGGTGCTCTATCAACACAGCGGCTTCGGTGCGCGCGCGCCGCGCGCGGATCAGTGCCGTTTCGTGAACACGCCCGAGGCGTTGCTCGATCTGCTCGATGCATTGCGCCGCGCGCGGCCCGAACATGGCGGGCTGACCTATGGCGTCGCGCCGCATTCGCTGCGCGCGGTGTCGCCCGAGGGGCTACGTGCGTTGCTCGATGGATTCAGCGCGCGCTTGCCGCATGCGCCGATCCACATTCACATCGCCGAGCAAACGGGCGAGGTCGACGAATGCCTGACCGCCACGGGTGCGCGGCCTGTTGCGTGGCTTTTCGATCATGTCGATGTCGACGAGCGCTGGTGTCTTGTGCACGCCACGCATCTCGATGACGCGGAAACGGCGGCGCTTGCGCGCTCCGCGGCCGTGGCGGGGCTGTGCCCGACGACCGAGGCGAACCTTGGCGACGGCGTGTTCCCGGCGCAAGCGTATCTCGACGGTCACGGACGTATCGGCATCGGCTCGGACAGTCATGTTGCCGTTGATTGGCGAGCGGAACTGCGTCTTGCCGAATACGGTCAGCGCCTCGTGCGGCGCGTGCGCAACGTGCTGGCCAGTGAGCGCCGCAGACAAGTGGGCGAGCGGCTCGTCGATGCCGCGTTGGCTGGTGGCGCGCAGGCGACTGGGCGCGCAACGGGCGCGCTGCGCGCGGGCTGCCGTGCTGACTGGCTCGTGCTCGATGCGTATCATCCGAGTATCGACGGACGCCCGCCTGGGAGTTGGCTTTCCGGCATCGTCTTCGGCGAGCACGGCGAGACGCCGATCAGCGACGTCCATGTGGGAGGGCGCTGCGTGGTCCGGGCGCGCCGGCACGTGGATGAAGCGCAAGCCTATGCAGCCTACCGGGCGGCCGTCGCGGCATTAATGAACGACTGAGCATGCTGGGCGCTGCGCAACGCAACCGAGCCGACCATGAACACATTGACCGAACCAGCAATCTTCGCTTTGCGTCGCGGCAACCTGCCGCTTCTGATTTCGATGCCGCACGTGGGCACGCATATTCCTGGCGACGTCGCGGCCACGATGACCGATGTGGCGAACGCGCTCGACGACTGCGATTGGCACCTCGAACGTCTTTACGCTTTTGCCGCTAGCCGCGGCGCTTCGATGTTGGTGCCGACGCATGCGCGCTATGTGATCGATTTGAACCGGCCGCCCGATAACGCGAATCTCTATCCAGGGCAGGACACGACAGGCTTGCTGCCGGTCGACACGTTCGACAAAACGCCGCTTTACCATCCCGGAGGCGAACCGACGCCGGGCGAAATCGAACGGCGCCGCGCCCGCTACTGGCAACCCTATCACGATGCGTTGGCGCAGGAACTCGCGCGGCTCAAGGCCTTGCATGGCAAGGTGCTGCTGTGGGAGGCACACTCGATTCGCTCGACGGTGCCGCGTTTTTTCGAGGGCCGCCTGCCCGATTTCAACTTCGGCACCGCGAACGGCACGAGTGCCGCTGCGACACTCGCCGACGCGCTGGCGGCGACGGTGTTGCGCCACGGCGGTTATACCGCGGTGGCGAACGGGCGGTTCAAGGGGGGCTATATCACGCGCCAGTACGGCAGGCCGGGCGCCGGGGTACATGCGCTGCAGCTCGAACTGTCGCAGATTACCTACATGCATGAGACACGGCCGTATGCGTACGACGACGAACGCGCCGCGCGCATCGAGCCGCTGCTGGAAACACTGATCGAAGAGGCGCTCGTGCGGGTGGCGGATTCGGCATAGGCCATCGATGACAAGCAGCGATTGTCGCTTGACGATTTGAACGTTCCCCGATAATGTGTCGCCCCATGGCCGATTCCGATTTCAATCATCCTGGGGCGCTGGTGCGCCAGAACTGCCTTGAGCGCTTCAATCTGAGCGTGACCGAGGGGGCCGCCGTTTTGGGCGTGAGCCGGCAGGCGTTGACCAATTTGCTGAGCGGTAAGGCCGGCATTTCACCCGAAATGGCGCTGCGGCTCGACAAAGCGTTCGGCGGGGGCGCGGAGACCTGGTTGCAACGGCAATTGGTCCATGACCTGGCCAAGGCACGCGAGCGGCTCGACGAATTGAACGTGATGTCGATGGCTCAGCAGCGTCAACGCTCGCTGTTCTGAGTGAGGCGCTGCACTACTCACGCGCGCAGCTCGCTCAAAATTTGTCCGGCGAGAAATTCGCATTCCGGGCGCTTGGACCCCGCGCTGCGCGCGAGTACGATTTCGAGCGGCGGCAGTGCCGGCAACCCTTGCGCCCGGCCCAACTGCACCAGGCGTTCGGGCAGCGCGCACCGCGCGATCGGCGCGATAGCCAGCCCGGCCTCGACCATGCTCAGCAAACCCAGCAAGCTCGGGCTTTCATAGGATGTGCGATAGGCGATACGTGCGCGCTTGAGCGCGCGAATGGCGTTGGCGCGGGCCACGCTGCCCGTGGCGAACACGGCGATCGGCAACGGGCGCTCCTTCCATAAGGCGTCGCCGCGCGCGGCACCGGCCCAGACCGTTGGCTCGAGGCGAATGAATTCGCCGCGCACGCCTTTGACGCGTGTCATGCACGCAAGGTCGATCTTGTTTTCCTTCACGAGCGAAACGAGCGCATGGCTCGGCAGCCCGATCACCTGTATTTCCACCTTCGGATAGGTCGCGGAGAACTTGCGCAACACGCCCGGCAACAGTGACGACGCGTAGTCATCGGGCACGCCGATCACGACGCGCCCTTTGACGTCGGGATGTACGAGCGCGGCCCATGCCTCGTCGCGCAAGGCGAGCATACGCCGTGCGTATTCGACTAGCACTTGCCCCTCCTGAGTCGGCACGACGCTACGCGCGCGCCGCACGAAAAGCGATTTGCCGAGCGCCGCTTCGAGCGATTTCACCTGCATGCTGAGCGCCGATTGCGAGCGATGCACGAGCACTGCGCCGCGCACGAAGCTTCCTGCATCGGCCACGGCAACCACCATCGAAAGAACGTCGAGATCGAGTGTTTTCATCGTTAAATGACCCATCAGAAAAGCTGATTGATTGAATCAATATAACGCGTTTGTCTGAATGGACGTCGGTGGGCATACTAAAAATCGGCAAACCCCGAGACCTACTAATCTACCTACCATGCCAATGACGCAATCTGCACGCTACGACGCGTTTGTCGCGAAGCGCGTTTCGATCGACATGACCCGAGGCAAGCCCGCACCCGACCAGCTCGATCTTTCGCAAGCGCTGATCGACGAGGCCGGCACAGCCGGATACCGCTCGCGCGATGGCATCGATTGCCGTAATTACGGGCATTTGCTCGGGCTACCCGAGGCGCGCGAATTGGGCGGAGTGCTGCTCGGGTTGCCGGCATCGCAGGTGGTGGTGGCCGGCAATTCGAGTCTCGAGCTGATGCACGACGCAATGGCGTTCGCCATGTTGTTTGGCGTGCCCGATGGCGAACCGTGGCGCAAGCTTGATGACGTCGCCTTTCTTTGCTCGGTGCCCGGCTACGATCGGCACTTTGCAATTTGCGAAGCGCTCGGCATTCGCATGATCGCGGTGCCGATGCGCGAGGACGGCCCCGATATGGATTTCGTGGCCGCGCAAGCCGCGTCGGACGCTGCGATCAAGGGCATCTGGTGCACGCCGCTTTACAGCAATCCCACCGGGACGATTTATTCGGACGCCGTCATCAACCGATTGGCGTCGATGCCGACTGCCGCGCCCGACTTCCGCGTGTTCTGTGACGATGCGTACCGCTTCCATCATTTGACGGAACGCCGCCATGCGAGCGCCGATGTCGTCGCCGCGTGCGTGGCGGCAGGCCACCCCGAACGTGCATTGGTGTTTGCTTCGCTGTCGAAGGCGACGTTTGCCGGGGGTGGAATCGCTTTTCTCGCCGCGTCGCCGCGCAACATCGATTGGTGGCAGCGTCATTTGTCGGTTCGTACGATTGGGCCGGACAAGCTCAATCAACTCAGACACGTGCGCTTTATACGCGATCAGGCGAATCTCGCGCGGTTGATGGACCGGCACCGCGCGTTGCTGCGTCCGAAGTTCGAAGCGGTGCTGACGACCTTCGATGCACTGCTGGGCGGTGTGCCCGATGTCTGGTGGACCCGGCCCGCAGGCGGCTATTTCATCAGTCTTTACACACCCAAGGGGTTGGCGCGGCGCACCGTCGCGCTGGCGCAGCTTGCCGGCATCGTTTTGACGCCGGCAGGTGCGGCGTTTCCGTATCGTGTCGACCCCGAGGACAGCCATTTGCGCATTGCGCCGAGTTTTCCGACCTTGGCGGAAATCGAACTCGCTGCTGAGGGTATCGCGCTCGCGTTGCTGCGGGCGATTGAAACGCGTGAATAACGCTTTCGTGGAGATGGCGTGCCACAACGCGACAGACGTTGAGCGAAGTCAAAAACGTGACACGCGCTGCCGCAAGCAGTCGGTTTTGATTTTGGGTCTGGAGTAAACCGCTGTCGAAGCTGCTGCAAGTTAGAACTGTGCCGCAGTGGCAACACTTGTTCGAAGGCGCCAAGCGACGCCCGAAGCTCGTCACATTCGCTCGAGCGCGGCAGCTCCACCGGGGTGAAGCAGCTGCTCATCTGCAAATCGGCCTGCAATTCGGCATGAATGCGATAGCGTCGCGAAAAGCGATGCGAAACCCGAGCCTCACGAGCGAAACACTGGCACAGTGAGACGATGAAATCGCGCGGGCAACTCAAAGGCCACTGCCCGACTGCTGGTCGCTATGTGCCGTTTTGCTTACGCCTTGCGTCTAGCCATATTCGCGTATCCGGTGGCAGTCTCAGGGCGCTTCCTCCGAGTTCCTCGTCGACGTTGATCTGGGTGAGCAATTCGCGCGCGGCTGCTTGCTCGCCCTCGGGAAGCGTCCCAATCTGCGCGGACAGCGCGGCGTGAACATTGGCAAGGTCCATCACATGATCACAGAACGCCTTTTCGGGGCAAAGCCAGTAAAAGTCGATTACGCCCCGGGCCGCTTCCGCAGTTTTCTCAAACATAAAAAAGCGACCCCCCGCGTTCATCCTCCCGACTTGGTTCGCCAAGGCGGCGAGCGGTCTGCTACGCAGCTCGGCGTCGATTGAACCCGGGAACGGCGCATCAGGATCGGCCAGTTTGGTGAAGACTTCCTCGATTTTTGAGCGTTGAGCCTTGTCCGGGAGGCGGGGCATCGTGTTGGCGAATTGCGCGATTGCTTCCGCGCGTGCGTACTTCAACCTATCACCCATGGTTTTATCGAATCGACGCACCGCTGAGCTTGTTCGCAAGCCCACCAGGAAGTCTCCCAGCCCTCCCACGATATGTCGCTTCGTCGGCATCGCAGCGTTCGCTGGCGTTCCGGCGCCGGCTTGCTCGGAACCACCAGACGCTGCGCGGCCGGCGTCCCCGCTACCGGACACGAATGGGTTTTTCATGCGAGCTCCGTCAGTTCGACACGTGTAAGCCTGCAATTTGGCATGGACGAGATAGTGCCGGAATGAGCGATGCGAACCCCGCGCTTGACGAGCGAAACAGCGTTGCACCGCACGAATTGATGCGCTTCGAGTTCGAATTGATGCGGTGGCGCTATCGCCGCGGCAGGAGGGATATAGCCCAGCGGTCCCATGAGCCGATGATGGTTGAACCAAGTGACCCATTCCAGCGTCGCCAATTCGACCGACTCACGCGTTTTCCACGGCGCACGACGATGAATGACGAATACCCGCCGTGATGCTCTTGCATCATGCGCACAGCACGTTCGCGGACTTCGAGGTCGCTAAGTGCGAGGCGCCCATTTCTGCGCGCTTACGATCATTCGTCATAAGTGCTGCGAGCAATACGACTGCTGCGGGCGATTGAAACGCCTGACACGTTCGGCGCTTGAACCCCTTCAACGCGCAACACGCGTGGCGAGGAATTCGCCTTCAACCCGCCACGTGTCTCCATCGATATCGAGCGCTTCACCGATCCAATGAAAGCGATCCTGTTCGATTTCGGTAAAGCGCCAGCGCGTTGCCTGTCCGTTGGGGCGCGCGCCCGTTTGAACGATATCGGTGCCCACGCGCCGGCCGATCTGTGTCTCGCGATGATCTCTTGCCGGATTGCACCACTCGATGCGCCACGCTCGTAATTGCGGGTCCCAGTGGCGCAGCGTGATGCCGTACATGTTCATCGCTGGATCTTGCGGAGGCCGCGCGCCGCGTGCAGGCATGATCCAGACGTCGCCGATCGCGCGGCCTTCGAGAATCCAGCTAAAGTGTGTCTCGGCCGTCATGCCCTGGCCGGCCAAATCGACACCGCGATAACGCAACACCTCCAGCGACCAACTGCCGACGAGCCAGCCATAGACGTCATCGGCCTCGTCGATATCGGCCGCGCGGCCCGGCGCGGCCAGCGCGCTCAGAAATGCGTGCGATGCTTCGTTTGACGCATGAAATGGCTCGGATTCGATACGATGCATGAGATTGCTCCTATTCGTTGACTCATTGATTCATTGGCTCATCGTTTGACCGACGCGCTGCCTGGCGGCGCATGTTCTATAACGATGTTATGCAAGCGCCGGAGGCAAATCTTGGTAAAAATTGCGGTCGATCTCGATGTGGCATTGATTCGGCGGCGCGAGGCGGGGGAGCCTTCCGGCACGGCCCCGCGCAGGCTTGCTGCCGGTGGCGGCTGGGAAGCGGCCGACGTGCTATGCACGCACGGCCCGGGCGATGCGCCGTTCGAGGAGCGGCACGCGCGGGTGGTGATTGCGCTTGTCGTGGCCGGCGCGTTCGAATACCGGACGTCGACGGGCCGCGGCCTGATGACGCCCGGCTCGCTGATGCTCGGCAATGCGCACGATTGCTTCGAATGTGGCCACCGGCACCGTGAGGGCGATCGCTGCATCGCCTTCCGTTTTACCCCTGAGTTTTTCGAGCGCACTGCCGCGGACGCCGGTGTCCGCACGCAAGGCGCGCGTTTTCGACTGGCGCGTGTTGCACCGTCGCGCGCGCTCGCACCGTTTGTTGCCAGCGCTTGTGCGCGTGTCGCGCGCGAGAGCACGCAGGGCTGGGACACGTTCGCGTTGGCGTTAGCGGCGCATATGCTGCGTCAGGCGAGTGGGCTGCCCGCGCACGATATGCGCGCTATTCCCGCTGCGATGCTCGCGCGCGTGGTCGATGTGCTCCGCGTGATCGACGACGCGCCCGATGCGGCACTCGACCTCGAACGATTGGCCAGACTGGCGGGCCTGAGCCCTTACCATTTTCTGCGCACGTTCGAACGCGCCACCGGCACCACGCCGCATCAATACATCGTGCGTGCGCGACTAAGGGCCGCGGCGCAACGTCTGGTCGAGCACCCGGCGAAAATCATCGATGTCGCGCTCGAAAGCGGCTTCGACGATGTATCGAACTTCAATCGGGCGTTCCGCGCGGAATTCGGCACGAGCCCCCGCGCCTACCGTGCACGGCTGCTGAGCTGATCGACCGTGACGGTGACTGTGACTTTGATGCGTGGATTAAAACGGAGCGCCGGCCGAATCACTGCGCTTGCTTTCGTCCTGTTCATACTGCTGCCATCGATTGCCGTGCGCGCGCATGCCGAGCAACCGCTGGAGGCCCCGGCGACAATCGAATCCGACGTCCATCGCTTCATCGTCCAGCGCGATGGCACCGTCGAGGAATACGACGACACGACATTGCGCGCGAACACTGCGAGCGGCGTCGATGCCATCGCGCAGCACTACGTCTGGTTTGATAAGGACTCCGAAAAGTTAGTAGTCCTGAAAGCTGAATCGATCGACCCCGAAGGCGGCGTGCATCCGGTGGGGCCTGAGGCCATTCGCGACGTTCAGCAGCCGCGTGCGGCCGGCGCACCGATGTTTGAGGACGGCGTGCTTCGCACGCTGATCTTTCCTGGCGTCGAACCGGGTTGGCGCATCCACGTCGTGTTTCATAAGGTGCGTGCCGTGCCCGTTCAACGGGACATGTTCAGTTACTACGTCGAGCCCACCCGCGAGCCTGTCGAGCATCAATCGCTCGTTTTCGATCTGCCCGCCGACATGCCGCTGGCGGCCGACGCCCGCGGCTACGAGGGCGAGCCGCCCGTTACGGAGGGCGGCCGCACGCGCTATGTGTTCGACTATCGCCATGGCCCTTACCCACCGATCGAGCACGGTGCCGTTGGCTACGCGCAGGATGGCGATCGGCTGATGGTGACCACCGTGTCGAGCTTTGCCGCTTTCGCGAAACGCTATCGCGACGGTGCGCGTGACGCGAGCGCAAGCGACCCGGCGGTCATCGCGCTCGCGCGCACGTTGACCGCCGCGGCGCCGGACGCATCATCGAAAGCGCGCGTGTTGTACGACTGGATGCGCATGAACATTCGCTACGTGGCGCTGTTTGTCGGCGAAACAGCGGCACGGCCGCACCGCGTGATTGACGTGCTGCGCAACCGCTACGGCGATTGCAAGGACCACGTCGCGCTCTTCGCGGCGCTGCTCGCGGCCGTCGGCATTCGCAGCGAGCCCGCGTTGATCGGGCTCGGTGCCGTCTATAACTTGCCTGAGGTGCCCGGCTATGGCGCGAGCGCGATTAATCACGTGATCGTCTGGATTCCCGAGCTCAAGCGGTTTGCCGATACGACGGCAGGCGGCATCGCATTCGGATACTTGCCACCGGGTGTGATGGATCGCCCCGCATTGCTCGTCGACGAAGGGGTGCTGACGCGCACGCCGGCCGTCGAGCCGCGCGAACGGGCCGCGCGTCTGCAGATCGACGTCGACGCCGACGGGGCAGGGCACTACGCTTATCGCGTGGAAGACAGCGGTTGGCCAGCAGAGATCGAGCGCAATGTATTTCGCCGCGCAACGCGCGAGCGCGTGCAGCAAATCGCCTACGAGCGGCTGCGCAACAGCGGCATGCGTGGCACCGCGACGATTGCGACGGACGACGTGCGGCTGACTCAGGGGCCGTTTGCCGTATCGACGACAGGCACGTTCGATCACCTCACGTGGCCTGACGGAATGACGGGGGTCCCCGCCATATCGAGTCTTGCGGGCGGCATTGCGACGCAAGTACAGGACTGGCTCGCGGCGGGGGTACGCACGCAACCGTTCGTCTGCATCGGTGGCCGCTTCGACGAAGCAGGCGAGATTGCATTGCCGGCCACGCTGCGTGTGGCTTTCGTACCAAGCGGGATCACGCTCGACGCCAGCGGCGTGCATTACGTGTCGCACTATGTATTCGATCCCGTTACGCACGTGGTGCAAGTTGAACGATCGTTGCGCGCGACGTTCGGCAAACAAGTTTGCAGTCCTAAGGAATTTGCGGCGATGCGCGGCGCGCTTGAACGGATTGAACGCGACGCGCTCGCGCAGATCATCGTGCAAGGCATGTCGCGATCCGAAATTGACGAAATGTCTAAGGCTAGATAATATGTGTAAATGGCAAATCTGAGGCAAGAGCACAAAACGCTGATCGCGCATTTGAAGCAGATCGCAGGCGCGTTGGGCGAGACGTTCGCGCCGTTTTGCGAAGTCGTCGTGCACGATTTGCGCGATCCCGAACACACGGTCGTTGCGATTCACAACAATCTTTCAGCGCGCGAGTTGGGCGACCCGCCAACGGAAGTTGGGCTGGCCCGCATCGACGATGCGCACTTCCCCGAGATCGTCGCCAACTACGCGAACCGTTTGCCCGACGGCAGGCAGGCAAAAAGCACTTCAATCGGGCTGCGCGATTCGAAAGGCCATTACGTTGCTGCACTGTGCCTGAACATCGACTTGACGCTTTTTAGCGCGCTCGAAAACGTGTTGCATCAGTTTGGCGCGACGAATGCCGGGGCGAACATCAGCGAGTCGCTGGAGGGCGGCGGCGCCAGTGCCCTTCGTGCACGCATCGACGCATTCGCCGCGCGCCTTGCCACCACGCCGCGCGCACTGAAAGCCGAGGACCGCCGTGCGCTGATGCGCGAGCTCAAGGAGTCGGGAAGCATGGAGATACGCCGCGCGATGGAAGTCGCCGCTTTGCATCTCGGCGTCTCGCGCGCAACGGTCTATAACGACGCGAAATTCGATTCACCGAATGGATGATGATCCGATGCTGACACTTCCTGTTTATGCCGACGTTGCCGCGGCGGCCGGGCGCATTGCCACAGTTGCCCATAAGACGCCCGTGCTGCGCTCGCGTACCGTCGACGAAGCAACGGGTGCGCAGGTGTTCTTCAAGTGCGAGAACTTTCAGCGCATGGGTGCGTTCAAGTTTCGCGGTGCGTTCAATGCGCTTTCGCAATTCGATGAACGGCAACGCCAAGCGGGCGTCGTCACGTTTTCCTCGGGCAATCACGCTCAGGCTGTGGCACTGTCCGCGCGGCTGCTCGGCATCCCGGCCACTATCGTCATGCCACTGGATGCGCCGGCCGCGAAGGTCGCGGCAACCAGGGGCTACGGTGCCACTATCGTCACCTACGACCGCTATCGTGAAGACCGTGAGCAAATCGGCCGCGAACTGGCACAACAGCGGGGCCTCACGCTGATTCCGCCTTACGATCATCCGCATGTCATCGCCGGGCAGGGCACTGCGGCGAAAGAACTGATCGAGGAAGTGGGCGAGCTCGATGCACTTTATGTCTGTCTCGGCGGCGGCGGGCTACTGTCCGGCTCCGCGCTCGCGGCGCGTGCGCTTGCGCCCGCGTGCAAGGTCTACGGTGTCGAGCCGGAAGCGGGCAACGACGGGCAGCGCTCGCTGCGTTCAGGCACGCTCGTCAGCATCGACACCCCGGCGACGATCGCCGACGGCGCACAGACGCAGCACCTCGGGCAATACACGTTCGAAATCATTCGCCGCGATGTCGACGACATCGTGACCGCGTCCGATGACGAACTCATCGAATGCATGCGCTTCTTTGCAGAGCGGATGAAGATGGTCGTGGAGCCTACCGGCTGCTTGTCGTTCGCGGCGGCGCGCCGTGCCGACATCGCAGGCAAACGTGTGGGCATCATCGTGAGCGGCGGCAATGTCGATCTGGCGCGCTATGGGGCATGGCTTGCTGGTTGAGCCCGACTTCCGACTTCCGACCTACACCGTTGCGGAGCCGGTGCTCGCGGTAACGGCAACTACATTGCGACGCGGAGCGCTTGCCGATAGCCTCATCATGTGACGCAGCGCCATCATCGCGCCAATCGCCTCGAGCACGGCCGCGGGCACCCACATGATCAGCCCGCCGAGACTTTGATCGAGCACCGGCGGTATCGATGTAAATGCGCGGCCGCAAAGCGTGAAGATCGGATAGAGGTCTTGCGACGAAAACGCGATGATGGCGCCGACCAGAATTTGCGGGGTCATCGTGATCACCGGCGAGAGCACGCGCACGCCGGGCCGCGTGCGGCTAGGCGGGCTGCGGCGGTGATCGAGCAACATCCACCAATAGAGCAGGCCGCTCGCGGCCACCGTCCAATTCATCAGCGTATAGAGACGCCAGTCGAGCATCGCCACGAATTGTACTGACGGAATGAGCCAGAACACGACCGAGACGACGAACGCGAGCGAGATCACGCTCGGGTTGAGCAAGACCGCTGCGGCTATACGCGCGGCTCGCGTGCGCTGTTGACGCCGCAATACGCGGCGCGCGTTGAGCCCGAGGCCGGCGCGCAAGACGTTACCGGGATACGACGACATCAGTACGAGCGGCGCGAGATGGTGCAGTACCAAGTGCTGCAGCCGGTGGATGAAGAATTGATGCTCGGCGTAGTAATCGAGGCGTGTGTGCAGCGCGGCGTAAAACAACACGAGCCCGGTCCAGAACGCGGCTTGTCGTGCAAACGTCACCGGAATGCGGCGCGCGCCGCGCGCATAGAGCAGTGCCGTTGCGACGAAAAGGGCGACGAGTACGGGAGACGGCTCCCATGGTTCGAGCAGACTGATGAAATACATGACGATCGTGATCCGGCGTTCGATGAGCGTTGCGAGCCTCTGCGCGTGCGATATTAACAGGCCTCGCGCGCAGCGGCGGCTCGTGAACGGATGAACGGCGGGCGAACGTCCCGCAGGCGAGACGTTCGAAGGGTCAGCACTACTCGATCAAGTCGATGCGATCGATGAAGGCGTCACAACGGTCAACCGAAACGGGCCGCTGTTATCCGCCGCATGGGCGATGGCTGCGTCGATGTCATCGAGCGCGAACCGCACTGGTTCGAAATGATCGAGCGACAGCATGCCCGACCGAATCAGCGCGGCGAGCCGCGCCGGCGCGTTGCGCGGATACATGAACTGACCGCGCACGGTGATGCAGTTGCGCATCAGGTGGTCGTAGGGCAGCTCGAGCCCCACGCGCAGCCCGCCCATCAGTACCACGGTGCCATGCGCGCGCACTGCCATGGCCGCAGCACGCACCGCTCGCGAATCGGGCAGCGGCGGCAGCAGGTCGAGCACGACGTCGATCGGCGCGCCGGCCGCCGCGCGCATGCGTGCCGTGTTTTCGCTGTCATCTTCTCCGAGCGCCACGGTGACGATGCGGGACCCGAAACGGTGTTCGAGCGCCGCCAGCGCCGCGCGATTGCGGCCCGGTGCCACCACGCGGCTGGCGCCCATCGCGAGCGCGACGGCTACGCCCGCGCTGCCAAAATTCCCGGTGGCGCCGCTGATGAGCGCCGTTTGTCCCGGCTGCAGCCCAGCCGCGAGCAAACCGCCATAGGGCACGAGCAGCGTACTGAGCGCACACCATCGCGCGGCTTGCGCTTCGTCGAGCTCGCCGAGGCGCACGGCGTTTTCGAGCGGCATCAACATACGTTCGGCGAACGAGCCATGCCGAAAATGCGCTTGCAGCCGCTGCGCACCCTCGCTCGGTGCCGTCAACCCTTGCAACATGATGTCGGGCGAGTCGGCATCGTCACGCGAGCGGACGGTCGGATCGCAAAACACCCAGTCGCCGGGCGCGATACGCGTGGCGTCGGGGCCGATCGAGCGAACGCGGCCAATCGCGCCGACGCCCGGGGCGAGCGGCAAGTTCAGCGAATATTGCCGCGCGCCGCTGATGACTTCGTTCATATAGGGCAGCACGCGCGTCGCGATCACATCGACCACAATTTCTCCTGCGCCCGGCTGCGGATCAGGCAACGTCTGGATGACGAGCGGCGAGCCGAACGAATGCATGACAGCGGCTTTCATACGCGTTCCTCTTCGAGGGTTGTGGGATCAGAAGCGCATCATAAGGCAGCCGCGCATCGATATTCAGGGCTGGTATTATCCTGGGATCGAAAAAGCCTACCCAGCGTGCCGATGAGCGCACTGATGAACACGCCGACGCGCAAGCCCGTTCACGCAAGCCGAGCCGAACTGGGCAATTTTTTGCGCGCACGCCGCGAGCGGCTCGAACCCGCCGCGCTTGGTATCGAGACGATACGACGGCGCCGCACATCCGGCTTGCGGCGCGAGGAGGTGGCCGAGCGGGCCGGTATCGGGGTCGACTGGTATATCCGGCTCGAGCAGGGGCGCGATGTCAATCCGTCTTCCGCGACCATCGATGCATTGGCCCGTGCGTTGTGTCTTTCATCGGTCGAGCATGCGCATCTACGGGCGCTCGCGCGCGTGGATCTGCGCGAGCCGTTCGTGCGGGAGACCGTTCCGGACAGCGTGCGCCGCGTCGTGGAGAATCTCGCCCAGCCAGCCTACGTGACAGGCCGTCGATGGGATGTGCTGGCCTGGAACGCGGCGGCCGTCGAGCTGTTCACCGATTTCGGCGCGATGCCGAAAGCCGATCGAAACATCCTGGTCTATGCACTCACCCATCCCGACGCGCGGCGCTTGTTTGGCACGGGCTGGGCGCGCGAGGCGCAGCGGCTGGTCGCGCAATTTCGTGCGGCCCACGACCTCTGGGCGGGCGACCCGGCCTTCGTGAGTTTGCTCGCGCGCTTGTCGAGCGGCTGCCCCGAGTTCGACGGATGGTGGCAAACCCACGACGTCGGCCGCTCGGCCGCGGGCCGCAAGCTGCTTAGACATCCGCGCTTCGGCACGGTCAGTGTCGACTTCGCGACGTTCCAGGCAAATGACGATCCGCGGCTCAAGCTGATGCTCTACAACGTCAAGCGCGCGAGGGCACGGCGTTAGAGTGGCGAACTCACGGCCGTGTCCAAGTGCGATCACAACCGAGTGACATCGACGATCGCATTCGCAAAAGCCTTCGGCGCTTCCTGCGGCAGATTGTGTCCGACGCCGCCGGTGATCGTCCTATGAAGATACTTGCCCGTAAACTTGCGTGCATAGGCGGACGGCTCCGGGTGCGGGGCGCCATTGGCGTCGCCTTCGAGCGTAATGGTCGGTACATCGATCGGCGGCGCAGCGGCCAGGCGCGTCTCGAGGGTGTCGAATTGCGGCTCTCCCTGCGTCAAGCCCAATCGCCAGCGGTAGTTGTGAATCGTGATCGCGACGTGATCGGGGTTCAACAAGGATTGCGCGGAGCGATCGAAAGTAGCGTCGTCGAAATTCCATTTCGGCGAGGCCGTGCGCCAAATGAGCTTGGCGAAATCATGTACGTTCGTTTGATACCCGCGTTGGCCGCGCTCGGTGGCGAAATAAAACTGATACCACCACGCGAGTTCGGCCTGAGGTGG
The DNA here is from genome assembly GCF_964253315.1 of Trinickia sp. LjRoot230. Taxonomy (NCBI): domain Bacteria; kingdom Pseudomonadati; phylum Pseudomonadota; class Betaproteobacteria; order Burkholderiales; family Burkholderiaceae; genus Trinickia; species Trinickia sp. LjRoot230. The sequence goes on along the minus strand of NZ_CAXUQX020000001.1, from coordinate 2,935,812 downwards.
CAACGGCGTGCGATTGGCCTGTTGGCTGCCGATCAGATAGCCGCTCACGGAGACGAGTGCACGACATCGCTGTGGCCACAGCGCGGCGACGATATTCGCCGTTCTCGCGCCCCAGTCGAATCCGCCGATGACGGCCGACGCAATGCCGAGGGCATCCATGAATGCGATGACGTCGGCTGCGAGCGCGGCTTGCTGTGCGTTTCTGGCGGTGTTGCTCGACAGGAATCGTGTAGTGCCATAGCCCCGCAGATGCGGGATCAGCACGCGCATTCCGCTCGACGCCAATAGTGGCGCAACGTCGACGAAACTATGGATGTCGTAGGGCCAGCCATGCAGCAGAACGACCGGCGGCCCGTCGAGCGGGCCGATGTCCGCGTAGCCTATGTCGAGCACGCCTGCATGAACTTGTTTCAGTGCGCCAAATGAGGCGTGCGATTGTGCGAAGGTGTGCTTCGTGAGGCCAAGCTCGATTGCCGCGATTGCCGCAGCGGTTGCACCGAGCAGCTTTCGGCGTCCGGGGTTCGTCATATCAGACAAGATGCGTACTCCTTTTCAGTTGGATGATGTCGGGTTCTTCCCGAGCGCGCGTTGAATCTGCGCTTCGGTTTCGGCGTAACTGCCTTCGCCAAAATGGCGATAGACGACATGCCCGCGCTTGTCGACCAGATAGAACGCGGGCCAATAGCGGTTCTGATAAGCGTTCCAGGTGGCATAGTCGTTGTCTTGGGCCACGGGGTAGCGAAGGCCGAAACGCCGAATGGCCGCCTCAACGTTTTCGGTGCTGCGCTCGAATGGATACTCGGGCGTATGCACGCCGATTACGACGAGCCCCTGGTCCTTGTACTGCTCATGCCAACGTTCCACATACGGCAACGTATGAATACAGTTGATACAGGTATAGGTCCAAAAATCGATCAATACGACTTTCCCGCGCAGCGCGTGTAGCGTAAGCGGTTGGCTGTTCAACCATTTATCGAGGTGGGTGAATTCCGGTGCGAGAGGCGGCGCAACCGGCGCTTCGGCAAAGGTTATGCGGCTCGTGGCAGCAGCGGCGCACAACAGCGATGCGGCGAGCGTTTTCGATGCGTAGGACATGCGGTACCCTCCGGGTTCAGTAGATGAGCGGCGTCTGGGCGAATTGGAACGCCTGCGCGTATCTGGCTTGTGTCTGATGAAGCGCTCGAACGCAATGTTTTGTATCCGCTGCAAAGGCAGATACATTGCGACACAATTCTTGCTCCGCTATGCGTTACAAAGGCACCATCCGTTCATCACCAAGGAGAACCACATGGTTACCAATGTGTTTCATGGGTCCTGCCACTGCGGGGCTGTGAAGTTCACGGTGCGTACCGCCGTCGAGCCCGCTTTGCGATGTAATTGCAGCCTGTGTCGCCGAAAGGGCGCGTTGATGTCCCAGGGCTTTGCGCGCGAAGACCTCACCATCCTGTCAGGCGAGCAAGACCTGACGCTCTATCAATTCAATGCGCGCGTGGCGAAACACTATTTCTGCCGACATTGCGGTATCTATCCGTTTCATCAAACCCGCATGGATCCGACGCGGTGGCGTGTCAACATCGGCTGCCTCGAAGGTGTCGATCCGTACTCGCTCGAAGCATCGGTTGGGGACGGCGCCAGCCTGTCCGTGACTGGCGCCAACGAAATGCCATGAGGTGACGCGTCTATGGTGGATAAGATCGATCATGTTCTGATCGTCGACGACGACCGCGGCATTCGCGAGTTGGTCGGGACGTATCTCGAGAAACAAGGCATGCGGGTGTCGCTTGCAGCCAATGGCCGTGAGATGCGGGCGAGGCTCGATTCGGGCGCGCCGGATCTGATCGTGCTCGATTTGATGCTGCCCGGCGAGGACGGGCTCACGTTATGCCGCGAATTGCGAGCCGGAAAGTTCCACGCGGTGCCGGTTGTCATGTTGACCGCGCGCGACGAGGAAGCGGATCGGATCCTCGGGCTGGAAATGGGCGCTGACGATTACCTGCCCAAGCCGTTCGCCGTGCGTGAGTTGCTGGCGCGGGTTCGCTCGGTATTGCGCCGAACGCGGATGCTGCCGCCCGGCATGCAAATTACCGAAGGCGCACAGATCCTCGCTTTTGGAGATTGGCGGCTCGATACCACAGCGCGTCATTTGCTCGATGGGGACGGTACGATGGTGGCATTGAGCGGTGCCGAATATCGATTGTTGCGCGTGTTTCTCGACCATCCGCAACGCGTGTTGACGCGCGATCAACTGCTCAATTTGACGCAAAGACGGCAGGCCGATCCGTTCGATCGCTCGATCGATCTGCTTGTGAGCCGTTTGCGCCAGCGCTTGCGCGACGTTGCGCGCGAGCCGAGATACATCAAGACGCTGCGCAGCGAAGGTTACGTGTTTTCGGCATCGGTAGCCGTAGTGGGTGACGCGCGATGAAGCGGTGGCGCGCCTGGGGGTGGCCGCGCACCTTGTTCGCAAGGCTCGCGTTGATACTGTGCGTTGGCATTGCGGTCGCACAGGTCCTGTCGTTCTGGCTGACCATGACCGAGCGCGATCAAGCGACGACGAACCTGATGATGGGCTATATCGAGCGCGAAGTCGCGAGCTCGGTTGCGCTGCTCGATCATTTGCGGGCCGATGAACGGGCGCAATGGTTGCCGCGGCTCGCGCGGCGCAGCTATCAGTTCGAGCTGAGCTCCGGCGTGGCAGGTGGCCCTGTTGACGCTCGGCTTTCCGCGCGAATCGAACGGTCGATTGCGCAAGGAGTCGGCCACGCCTATCCCGTTTCGGCGAACGCAGTACCGGGCGATGGCGAGCATTTGCAGGTTCACTTGAGGCTCACCGATGGCACCCCACTGACGATCGATATTCATCCGATGTCGGGGGTGCCGCTTTCGGGTTGGCTACCCGTGGTGCTCGCGTTACAGCTCGCCGTGCTGGCGGGATGCTGCTGGTTTGCGGTGCGGCTTGCCACTCGGCCGCTTCATTTGCTCGCGCGCGCAGCCGATACGCTCGGTCCCGATCTGCGGGCGAGCCGATTGCCGGAGGACGGACCATCGGAGGTTGCACGCGCCGCGCGGGCCTTCAACGCGATGCAAGACCGAATTGCCACTTATACGACCGAGCGCATGCAGATTCTCGCCTCTATCTCGCATGACCTGCAAACGCCGATCACGCGTATGCGCTTGCGCCTCGATGTGATGGACGAACGTGCCGAATCCGGCAAGCTGAGACAGGACCTCGCGGAGATGGAGGCACTCGTGAAAGAAGGCGTGGCCTACGCGCGCACGCTGCACAGCGCGAGTGAGCCAGTCTGCCGCGTCGATCTCGACGCATTGCTCGATAGCCTCGTTTGCGACTATGTCGATGCCGGCAAGGATGTGGCATTTGCGCGTCGGCTAGCCGCGTCGGTTGTGACGCGGCCGCAGGCGCTGCGACGCGTCGTTGGCAACCTCGTCGACAATGCTTTGAAGTTTGCCGGGTCTGCCCAGATCGATGTCGCCATGCGTGCCGATGGCGGCGTGGTGATTTCGGTGTTGGACCGCGGTCCCGGTATTCCCGATGAATTGCTCGACGCGGTGTTCGAGCCGTTTTACCGGCTCGAGACGTCGCGCAACCGAGGCACCGGGGGCACGGGTCTGGGCCTTGCGATCGCGCGGCAACTCGCGCGGGCGATGGATGCGACGCTTGTGTTGAGCAACCGAAACGGCGGCGGATTGGATGCGGCGATCACCTTTGACGCGACGCGCTGAGTAAAGTGAGCTATCGGCGCGTTATCGCGTTCGATCCGTAAGCCTTCAAGCAGACCGATGACCAGGCACCGCCCCCGCTCCGCGGAACCGGATATCAGCAATGCGTCTCACGAGATAGGTCGCGCATAACGCAGCGCAGCCGGCGATCGCAATGCCGATGTGGATGGCATCCACGAGCACGCGGCGTGCGGCGTCGACAATCGCGTGGCCGTTCAGCCCGGCCGCGCGCAACTCGCCGAGCATTGTGTTTCGCAGGCTTTCGTCGACGAGGATGCGTGGGTCCGCGAGACGCGGCAGCCACTGCGACGCGAGTTTTGGGGCAAGCGTTTGCAGTGCGTCGCCGACACCGGACGCATAGCGGTGATTGACGATCGTCGCCAGCATGCTCGTGCCAAGCATGCCGCCTACCATGCGCGTCGATTGCAGCAGCGCGGTCGTGATGCCGAAACGCTCGCGTCCGGCGATTTCCTGAGCAAAGATGTTCAGGTTGTTCAGAATGAACCCGAGCCCGATGCCGACGGCCGACATCGCGATCTCGAGCAACAGATGCGGCGTGCTCAGCGTGGCGAACGCGAGTGCGGCGGACGCCGCCACCAGCAGGCCGAACCCGATCGACAACACGAGCGTCGGGCGCGGCAGACGGATGACGATCCGCGTATTGATCACACTTCCGATCGCGATGCACGCGGCAATTGGCGTGGCCAATAGCCCTGCTTCCTGCGGCGAGAGCCCGAACCCGCCTTGCAGCAGCAGCGGCGCGAAAAAGATCAACGAGAACATCACGAAGCCCGAAAGCGTCGACAGCGCGAACAACGTGACCAGTTGCGGATCGCGAAAGAGATCGAGCGGCACGATGGGATGGGTCGCACGACGTTCGCAAAGAAAGAGCGCTGCCGCGAGCACGATTACCGCGGCGCTCAACGCGAGATTGCCCGTTGTCATCCCATGCGCTGGAAGGGCTTCGATCAGCGTCTGGAAACCGCCGAGCACCAGCGCTACGAGCAGCGCGCCGCTCCAGTCGAGCTTGACTGCGCCTTGGCGCTCGCGGCGATAGTAGGGCAGGTGACGCCAGATAAAGTACAGCGCCAATGCGCCGACCGGAAGATTGACGAAGAACGTCGAACGCCAGCCGAAATGCTGACTGAGCCAGCCGCCGAGCGATGGGCCGGCAGCGGTGCCGATGCCGTATGCGGCTGCCATGATTACCTGCCACCGCACCCGCGAGCGCGGATCGGGAAACAGATCGGGGATGGAGGCGAACGCGGTGCCGACCATCATGCCGCCGCCGACGCCTTGCAGCGCGCGGGCAGCGGCGAGCATCCGCATGCTGGTGGCGAGGCCGCAGAGCACGGAGGCGCCGGTGAATACGATGACTGCCGCGATCACGAAACGCTTGCGGCCGAAATAATCGCCCAACCGACCAAACACAGGGACGGTAACAACCGATGCGAGCAGATAGGCGCTGGCGATCCAGGCATAAAACTCGAAGCCCTGGAGCTCGGCGACGATCGACGGCAAGGCTGTGCTGACCACGGTCTGATCAAGTGCGACCAGCATGTTCACGAGGCCGATGCCAAGCATCGCAAACAGTGCGTGGCGAAAAGGCAAGGGGGCGTTGGAAGCGTGCAAGGCAGTGACCTGCGGCCGCGGGCTATGTTCGGGAGCCGTCACGATAGCCCTATGGCATCACCTGCGCAACCGGTTCCATTATCCCGGCGGCATTTTGTCGACTGTCGGCAGTTCGGGGGCGAGATGGTCCCACGCCAGGGCTCGCGCGTGATAAGTCGTGATCTGCGGTTTAAAGCGGCTCGGGTCGTCCAAGCTCGCTGCGTGGATCGTAAAAATCTGCGGCATGGCCGCAAAGCGCAGGTAGACCGGCGAACCGCAGCGCGGACAAAAACCGCGTGTCTTTACGTTGCCGCTGTCGGCGACCATGTCCCACTGCGTTGCGTCGCCGGTAAGTGTGACGCCGGCGGCGGCGAAAGTCAGATAGGAGCCGTGCCCAGTACCGCTTTTGCGCTGGCAATCGCGGCACTGACAGTGGTTCATGAAAAACGGCTCGCCGGGGATCTCGTATCGGATCGCGCCGCAGGCGCATCCGCCGGTGTAGGTCTCGCTCATGTTATTTCCTCCCTCAGTGCGGCCCATTGGCAAAACTGCCCAAGCCATGGATGACCTTGTGCCAACCGTCGCTCATATTCTGGAACGCGGTGTCGTTGGTCGGTGTCACGAAGCCTGAATGCACAAGCTTCAATCGCGTGCCTTCCGGCACTTGGGTCAGCGTGAACGTCACGACTGTATTCAGTCGCGAACCGTATCCGTCGTTGCTCTCGTGGCCGCCTTGCCACGCGTAGACAAAGCGCTCGTTCGGCACGACTTCGAGCACTTCGCAATGGATGGTGCCGTCCCATGCGCCGGCAGGCTTCGTCTGGTAAGTGAAGCGCGTGCCCTCGACGGGCGCAAAGCCGCGTGGCTCCATCAGCCAGCGAGCGATCAACGCGCCGGTGGTGAGGATTTTCCAGATCGTCTCGGGCGCGTGGGGAAAGACTTCTTCAACGACGATGTCTTGTGTGGCGGCGGTAGCCGATGTAGCGGCTGTCGTGGCTGTGGCGGTCATGGGTCGATTTCCTTCAAGAGGGTTCGGAGGTCGGCAAAGCGCTCGCGCCAGAACACGCCGTAGTGGTTCATCCAATCGGCAAGCGGCGCGAGACCTTTCGGGTCGGCACGGTAGAAGACGTTGCGGCCCTGCGCGCGGTCGATGACCAAGCCCGCGCGTTTGAGCGAGCCCAAGTGCTGCGAGACGGCCGACTGCGTGACGCCGCTGCCTTCGGTCAACTCCGCGACGCTGATTTCGTGCGCGTGCACGATGCGTTCGAAAACGGCGCGCCGCGTGGGGTCGGCGAGCGTACGCATGACGGTGTCGAGAGCGGTGGTGTGCATGATGGGCTTATATTAGCCACGACTAATTAATTAGTCAACGCTAATTTGTCGATTGGAACCAAGCCCGTTCGATCTGACCGGCGTGAGGCCTCGCGCGTAGAATTCGACATGGTCGCAGCTGATTGCACGGGGTACCGCCTGCAACCTCTGCAGCCACGCAAAAAGGAGCGAAGACCATGCTCAAAGTGCTCGAACCCGGTGACTATTTTGGCAACACGGTTGCACGCTATACAGGCGCGGGGCTCGCGATTGCCGAAACCAACTTCGTCGCCGATCTCGTCATTCCGCGTCACGAGCATGTCAATGCGTTTTTCTGTTACGTGCTCGGCGGACGCGGCACGCGTGCGTGGCCCGGGCGGGCAGCAGGCGAGGGCGGCGAGGCGCCGATGTCACTGACATTTTTCCCTGCCGCGATGCCGCATCAGAACTGCTGGTACGGCGCGGGCGGGCGCGTCATGCATGTCGAGTTCGACAGTGCATGGCTTGAACGGTTGCGTGATCGCACTGCGGTGTTGCATCGTGCGGCCGATTTTTCGGGCGGTGCACCGATGTCGGTGATGCGGCGGCTCGTTCACGAATGCGCGGTGCACGACTGTGCAACGCCGCTCGCCATCGAGGGGCTTGTGCTCGAATTGCTGGCGGCATGCGAGCGGAGTTCGATCGAAGCATCGATCCGCACATCAGGCAACGGCGCGCACCGTTGGCTCGAGCGCGCTGAGGCGATACTGCGCGAGCACTGCTGCGAACCGTTGTCGCTCGCCGATATCGCAGCCGAATGCCATGTTTCGGCCGACCATCTCGCGCGCGCATTTCGCAAGCGCTACAGCTGCACGATCGGTGCGCGCCTGCGCGCATTGCGACTCGAGTTCGCGCGCGAGCAATTGGAGCGCGCGGACATGCCGATCGCGGCTGTTGCCGAGGCGGCTGGCTTCGCCGATCAAAGCCATTTCACACGCTTGTTCAGACGCAGGTTCGGACTCACGCCCGGCGCTTATCGCTTACTTGGGGACGCAGGCCGCTTGCGTTCCAACGATTGACGTTTCCGTTCAAGACGACGCGTGCACGCTGCTCCTATAGTGGCGTGACACACCGACCTTGATCGGAAGCGGAGAACATCGTGAGCACCGAAGGCTACCCTTACCTGACCAAGCTCGATATTGCGCATGCCGCAGGCGAAGTCATCGACATTCCTTCGCTCGTCGCAGCGAACCGTCACCCCTGGTTCAACCAGACGTTGTGCCGGGTCAACGACTCGGTGGTGCGGCTGGGCGTGGTCGAGGGTGAATATCACTGGCACAAGCACGACGCGCTCGACGAATTCTTCTACGTCGTCAGTGGCCGTTTTTTGATCGATTTGGAAGATCGTCTCGTCGAGCTCGGCGAGGGGCAAGCGTTTGTCGTGCCAAACGGCGTGCTGCATCGTCCGCGCGCGCCGCGCAAGACCGTCATTCTGATGGTGGAGGGCGTCGGGATCGTACCTACCGGCGACGCGTGAGCGCGGTTTTCGGTTCCCTTGTCAACGGTCAACGGTCGATGCGCACCTGTTCGCTTGCCATCGCGCGCTGAACTGCCGGGCGTTTGAGCATGCGTTCGGTGAGTGCGGTCCATGCGGGATAGTCCAGCTGCATCGGCAGCCCGATCCGGTTGCCCCACCGGTAGAGCACGAGCAGGAACGGATCGACGATCGAATAACCGCTTGCCAGTGCCCATTCGCGTGGTGCATCGGCGAGCTTCGCTTCGATCGATACATAGGACTCGATGATCGTGTGCCTGCCGTGGGCGCTGATCGCCTCATGCAACGCCGTATCGGCGGCAAAGCGTGCGGGGCGCCAGAGCGCACCGTAACCTGTGCCGTGTACCGAGCCCGCGAGCCACGCGAGCCATTCATGGCAGCGAGCCTCCTCGAGTGCATTCGACGCGGGCAGCAAGCGGGCTTCGGGATGCTGCCGAGCAAGGAACGTGACGATCGCGGGCAGCTCGGTCAACACGTGCGTCTCGCCGGGGACGCCGAGCGCGGGCACGCGCGCTTTCGGGTTGATCGCGACAAAGGCAGCCGCAAGGTTCTCGCCGCGCGCGACGGAGACTTCATGCCGTTCGAACGGCACGCCGATCTCTTCGAGCACGATGTGAACGGCCAGCGAGCACGCGCCGGGAGAGTAATAGAGCCGGTAACTCATATCGCTAGATCTCGTGAAGCTAAGTTTAGGAAAAGCTTAGGACTGCTGACGAGTCTAGCGAAGTGGATTGCGCGCCACAAACGAAGACGAATGCATGAATGGCATTAGCCAAATTAATGCCTATCCTCGTCACAACTGCAATGCGTGACGCACACGCTCGCGTACATCGCGAAGCCGCGCCACGGGCTCATTCGCAAATACAAAACGCAAATAGCGCTCGGCGCCCGGTCCCCAGTTCGTCATCGGGGTAGCCGCGATCTTGCCGTGTGCGAGCAGCCGCTGCGACGCCTCTGGCGGCTCGATGCCGAGCGAACGCGTATCGATCAGCAGCGACCAGCCGCCGTGCGGGCGCACGACCGGCAAATCTGCCAACTCGCTGAGCAGGAAGTCGCGCCGGCGCTGCCATTCGGCGACGGCTTCGGCCACGCCGTCGTCGCCACTGCTCAGCGCCGCGGCGGCCCCCGGCATCGCAATGCCGACCTGACACACGACGTTGGACAAGCTCGCCAAGCGGACGTCGTTCATGATCTCGGCGGGGCCGACGATCCACCCGACGCGCCAGCCGATCATGCGATATTCCTTCGACACGGCGCCGACCGTGATGGTGCGCTCGCGCATGCCGGGCAGGCTCGCCGGGTGCACGACCTTGCGATCGTCGAACAAAATTCGCTCCATGGCGGCGTCATACACGAGCCAGGCACCAATCCGTTCGCAATGTGCGGCCACGGCGCGCCATTCGTCGACAGAGGCGACGTAGCCGCTCGGCATCGACGGCGACATCATCAGAAACGCCTTCGTGCGGGGGCCGATGGCGTCGGCGAGACTGTCGAGATCGAGGCGCCAGCCGTCGGCACCGGGAATCAACCGTGCGAACTTCGGCACACCGCCGGCCAGACGAACCCGGTTGATAAGCCCGGCATAAGTTGGGGAAGTCAGCACCACTTCGTCGCCCGGTTCGAGGATCGACAGCAACACGTTGAGGATGCCCGCGAGCCCACCCGCCGAGACGATGCACTCGCTAGCGGCGTCGTACACACAGCCGGCCGCGCGGCCGACACGTTCCACCGCGGCTTGCCGCAGCGCCGGCAGCCCGAGAAACGGCAGATAGCTGTTTGCGGCGTCGTCATCGATCGCCTGGTGCGTGGCGCGCAGCGCCGCAGCCGGGGGCCGCAGATCGGTATCCAGATTCTCGAGCCGTAAAATGTCTGCATCGCGCATCGAATCTGCTGCGTCGCCCACCCGGTCGACGCCGATGCCTGGAATACTTGCCAATCGAGTAACGGTCATATGGGCCTCCTATCAGTTTTAATATATTAAAATGAAAAGATCGGTGGATGCAACGGTTTCTTCGGCGTCGATGGCCGAGCGCATTCGCGAGCGCATCGCGAGCGGCGAGCTGGCGCCGGGCACGCAATTGAGGCAGGAGCGCATCGCGACGGAATTCGGCACGAGCCATATTCCGGTGCGCGAGGCGTTTGCCCAACTGCAGGCCAGCGGCTTCGTCACGATCGTGCCGAACCGTGGGGCGTTCGTCTCCGCCATGACGGCGGCCGAAGCCGAGGAACTCCAGCAAATGCGCGTCGCGCTCGAACTGCTCGCGCTGGATGCCGCGATCGACGGGTTCAGTGCGGACGACGAGCGCGCCGCGCGTGAAATGCTCGCGCGCGACAGACGCGCGCGCGATGTCGACGAATGGTCGAAAGACAACTGGGCGTTTCATCGGGCTATCTACCGCGCCGGGGGCAAGCGTCATCTGCTCGATACGCTGGAAGGTTTGTGGCTCAAGGCTGATCGCTACCTGCGGTTGGTCTGGCAGATCGAGCAGTACCAGGACACGTCGCTGGCCGAACATGGAGCGATTCTCGAGGCGGTGATCGCGCGCGATCGCCGCGTTGCCAAACGGCTGACCAAAGCGCACATCGCAGCGGCCGGCGCCGTGATGCAACAAGCGCTGCGCGCGCGCCAACCATGATTGGCCCGCATGTGCCGTCGTTGCCGCCGTTGCAAACGTTGCGCGCATTCGAAGCCGCGGTGCGCTTGGGCAGCTTCACGCTGGCGGGCAACGAACTCGCGCTGACGCAAGGCGCCATCAGCCAGCACGTGCGCGCGCTGGAGGCGCGCGTTGGCACAACACTGTTCGTGCGTGAGCGCTTGGGCGTCGTGCCGACTCTGGAGGCGCACGCGCTTGCGTTGCAAGTCAGGCAAGGGCTCGAAGTGCTCGCACGCGCTTTCGCGGGTCCTGTCGCACGCGGCTTGGGCGGTGCGCGTTCTGTGCGGCGACGTCCGCGCACGACGCTCGCGTTGAGCGTGCTGCCGGCATTTTCGGCGCGCTGGCTGGCGCCTCGGCTCGGTGCGTTTGCGCGTCGGCACCCCGACATCGCGCTCGTACTGCGCCCCGAGGTTGCGCTCGCGCGTCTCGATCGGCGCGATGGAGTAGATGTCGCATTGCGCTACGGTCCCGGTGGATGGCCGGGGCTGCAATCGGAATGGATGATGGACGAAGAAGTGTTTCCGGTGGCAAGCCCGAATTACCGGGCGGGTCGCTTGCCTCGGCGTTTTGCCGACCTAGCTCGATGCACGCTGTTGCGCCACGCGTCGCAGCCATGGGAGCCGTGGTTCCAGGCGGCGAGGGTCGATCTGACGGAGCCGCGCGACGGGCCGCTTTTCAAGGAGGCGGGCGCGCTGCTCGAAGCAGCGGCCAACGGGCAGGGCATTGCGCTCGGGAGGGCAACGCTCGTCGAGGCCGATCTTGCGGCCGGCCGACTGGTTCGCCTATGGCGCAAAAGCGTCAAGGATATTTACGCGCACTTCGTTGTATGGCGCCCTGACAGCGGCAAACGCGAAGCCATCGATGCGCTGCGCCGATGGCTTCACGACGAGGCGGCCGCGGCCAACGCGGCAAGGTCACGCTAGGGCCAGCGCAAGCCTGTAATTAGCGTGAGGCCCTAATTCACTTTGGCCCATTCCGCGCGGATCAGTGCGCGGAACTCCAGGAATTCCCAGTCCGAATTCGGCGTGAACCGCTTGGTCTCGTCCCCGTCGATATAGTCGAAGTACTCCCAGTGAACGGTGTCGTTATCGGGGTACCGGTAGCACTGAATGGTCGCCGTCATGTTGCCCGGCGGGTTGCGGTTCACGAGCTTATGCACCTGATAGTACTCGGGCGTCAGGTACGTCACTTCGCCCTTGTGGAACACTGCTTCGGTGAAATACTGCGTGATGGCGGGACTCAGTTCCGGGTACAGCTCCACCCAAATGTCGCCGTGCAGTACCTTGATTACCGCGCATGCTTCGCCGTGGTCGTGGATCGGCGAGTAGTGGTTGCCGGGCCAGATTTCGAGGACATAAGGCGAGCCAGGCGAGTCTCCCTGGTTCGGGCCGATCGTGATCCGCAGATAGGTTTCGTCCGGCTCGCTCTTGCCGAATTCGTTCGCTTTTTGCTTCAGCTTCTCGTAGCAGATGCAGCCTGGCGTGACGATGCTGTGGTTGATCGCCGTCGAGAAATCGGGAAACTCGGGCGTATCGAGTGCAATCGCCGGCCCCGCGACGTTGCCGTACAGCACTTTGCATGCGTCGGGCAGGCTGGCTACGACCGTCGCCTCGTTGCGCGCGATCATGTCGAGCGTGATGCGCTCGCTCGACACCAGCACCGGGGGCGGCGCGAGTACAACGGGCGCAGGCCATAGCAGATGGCTTAGCGCGACCGGCAGCGGGGTGCCCGCTTGCGTCGCAAGCCCGATGTAGCGCAGGTTTTTATAGTCGCCAGCGGCTTCGGTTGCAGCCTGCTTGTGCGCCTCGCGACGTGCCTTTGCCGTCGCACCGACGGGCAGCGCCGCGGGTGGTGTGGGCGTGACGGGCAAAGGCGCTTCGAACGCGACGAGTTGGGGCAGCATCTCCCCCTTGCCGAAGCGCACGCGCGCATTCAGATAGTCGAGGCTCACCCAGTATGAGATCGCGGCGTCGGGTTCGAGCAGCGCCTTCTTCGCTGTGGTCTGCGCGATCACGCCGCTTGGGTCGTTGCCGTTATCGCGGCGTAACGCCGTTTTTTCCAGCCCGACTTCGAGCACCAATAGCGTGCCCTCCACATTCTTTTGCGAGCCCAACACAATGCGAAAGGGTTGAGCGGTCTTGAACGTGAACGAGATGGTGCCTTGGCCGTGCACCGGGAATTCGTAGTTGGTGAACGCGACGAGCCAACCTGTGCCGGGCCGGACGTCGGTGAACGTCGACGTCAGGGCCGGAAACAAGTGTCGCAGCGGTGCACGTGTTTGCGGGACGAGCTTCATCGCATTCTCCAGGTAGCGGGTAGCGGGCGCCTGCGTTACTGCGGCCATGAGGCGTTATGCAGGCAATCGTGTACGCCGGCTTTGCCAGCGGGAGTGGAATCGTTGGCAATGTAGACCTGAGTTGCCGCGGACGGCGGATAGCTCAGATCATCATCGCCTCCGGTGCATTGCGCGCTTTGCCCTGGCCCGATGACGATCTCGGTGCCGACTTTCAAGTGACATTGCGTGACTCGGTTAAGCCGGCTCCAGCTCGTGCAAATCTCGTGCTTGGCGCGATAGGCATCGACGGGCCCCGCGGGCGGCTCGAACGACCACCAGCGGCCGTATTGCGCACGCGGCTTGGTTGAATCCCAGACGCGGTACACGGTGAGCGGCTGCTTCACCTTGAACACTTTTGCCTTGCAAAGGCCGCCTTTTCCCGGTTGTCCTAACGCAGCGTTCAATAACGCTGGATCGTTCACTTCCACGAGACCGTAAGGCGCCTCGATCGAACCCGGACACGCGGCCTCCGGCGCATTCGGCGAGGGGGTGCTGCTGGTGCGCGGCTGCATTGGGGTGCAGGCCACGGTAACGAAGGCTGTCAATGCCGATGTCAACGTTAATGTTAATGAAAGCCGCCGTGGGAATAACGGCTTGCGCCGTGCAGCGGAAATGGGAAAGGGCATGTCATCCACCATGACAATGGTTATAGATCGGCAGTTCCGGTCGCGCATGTGCGCAAACCGCATGTGCGCAAACCAAGCGAGAGCCAGTACATTTTCAGCCATGGTAGGAAGAAATATTGGCAAACGAAAGTGCGTCGAGTGAAAAAACCATTTTGCATAAACGAGAGATCGGCCGAAACAATCGCTATGAACTACGGGATGCAGTATCGTGAAAGTGCTGAAAAGAGAATTAGACTAAGGCCACTCGACCGAAGCAGCGAAAATCGGCGAAACAAATCACTGCACTACCGCAATCATCCGACGCTGGCACATCGCTCGTCCAGCGCGCACAGCTACGACCGTAGCCAACACGGAGAATCCCCATGGCAGAAATCGCTATGACGCGCGCCGAAGTTGCCGCGTTCATCGAGCGCGAGTACGCGCGGCCGCAAAGCAACAAAGTGCTGCATACCCATCCGAGTCCGATGTACTGGCGTGCTAATGACGGTCATACCGAGAAGCGCTGGAAAAAGCGTGCCGAACTCGCAAAACAAAACAAATTCAGCGATAACCTTTATTTAGGCGTGCCATTTTGTATTCCCACCGATCCGGCGCACTGCGGGTTTTGTCTTTTTCCTACGCAGGATTATCGGGGCAGGTCGCAGATTACCGATTACCTCGATTATCTCGAGCGCGAAGCCGATATGTTCGACGGCATGCTGGCGCATGATAGGCTGGCATCGATTTATGTCGGCGGCGGCACGCCCAACCTGTTGCGCGATGGCGAATATGCGCGGTTAATTTCGATAGCCGCCAAGCTCTACGGCGACGTCGCGCCGACGATCGAAAAGACGCTCGAGGGTATCCCACAGCTTTTCACGCGCGACAAGGTTGATGCGATTAGCCGCGCCGGGTTCAACCGCGTCAGCATGGGCGTGCAGCAACTGAGCGACCGGTTGATCCGTTACAGCGGCCGCAAGCAGACGCGCCAACAGGTCATGGATGCGCTGTCGTTCTTCAACGAAGCGCAACTGGCCTGCAATGTCGATCTGATCTACGGCTGGCCGGAGCAGACGGTCGACGACATGCTCTTCGATCTCGGCGAACTCGTGCGCTCTGGCGTGCGCCACATTACCCACTATCAGTTGAACATCGCCGGTCGCAGCGACTTTAGCAAGTCGCAACGCGATGTACTGCCGTCGCTCGATGAGACGATCGACATGTATCGCGAATCGGTGCGTTTTCTGACGGCAAATGGCTTTCGGCAGGCGACCGTCTACGATTGGGAACGCGTCGAACCCGATACGAATGGCCGGTTCCGGTTCGAAGGCGCGGAGCAATATCAATACGAAACGCATTTGCGCCGGCTATTGGAGGCCGGCGACGACGGCATGGTGCTGCAGCATATGATCGGCGTAGGCTACGCGGCGATCAGCCTGCCGCCGTCGACGTGGGCCGGCGACGATGGACTGAACTGGATGCAAATGAACCATCGTTCGCTCGGCGGCTACTATGGCGCAATCGACAGCGGTGTCTTCCCGGTCGAGAAGCAGTTCGTCCAGGCGCTGCCGGATATGAAGCTCGCATGGCTCTTCCAGCAGATGCAGGCGATGACGATCGATCTCGAAGCCTATCGGATGGTGTTCGAAAGCGATGCGCTCGTCGAATTCGCGCCTGTGTGGGAAGAACTTGCCGCGCGCGAATGGATCGAACTCGCGAACGGGTCTATACGTTTTGTCGATATCGGCGCTTTTCATATTCCGATGCTGCAAGCGTTGCTGAGCCAGACGAGATTGCGCGAACTGCGCGAAGAGCCGGCAGGCGCGCCGGGCTCGCGCCGCATCGTTCCTATTCATGAGATGACGTAATCTCACGTTCGTGACATGACCGACCTGGCCGATTGCATCACTACGCGCGATGGCGTGCGGCTTGCCTTGATTCGCGTGGGCAATGGCCGCGGGGCACCGGTCGTGCTCACGCATGGCACGTTTTCGAATCACCGCAGTTGCATGGCGCTTGCAGCGTTTCTCGCGGCCCGCGGGCTCGCGTGCTGGGTGTTCGATTGGCGCGGGCACGGTCGCAGCGCGCAGCCTCGCGCACCCTATACGTTCGATACCGTGGCCATGGAGGATGTGCCTGCTGTGATCGACGCCGTGCGCGCACGCAGCGCCGGCCAGCGAATCTTCTGGGTCGGCCACAGCGGAGGCGGGCTCGTGGCCGCGATGTGGATGGCGCGCAACCCGGCACACGCAGCGCGGGCACTGAGCGGCGTCGTGCTGCTGGCGAGCCAGGCGACGGCGGCGGCGGTGTCCTGGCGCAATCGCTTACGCGTGCGTGCGATGGCCTGTTGGATCGCCTGTGGCGGGCGGTTGCCCGGGCCGCTGTTAGGCGTCGGCCCGGAGTCGGAAGCGGGCGGGGTGATGCGCCAGTGGTGCCAGTGGAATCTGCGTGGCGCGTTTGTCGGTATCGACACCTTCGACTATATGCGTGCGCTGCGCTCGGTCGAGGTGCCCGTACTTGCGCTTGCGGGCGTGGGCGACACGTTCATCGCACCGGAGCAAGGGTGCGAGGCGCTTGCTTCGGCATTCGGCAGTGCGGACCGCACGTTTCGTCTATGCGGGCGTCTGCATGGCTTTCGCGAGGACTACACGCACGAGCGCTTGATTCTCTCGCGCAATGCCGCGCGCGAGACGTGGCCGCTGATTGAACATTGGCTTGCGACGCATGGCGCCGCGATGGCGCAAGGCGCATTGGCCGGCTGACGTTCTCACGTTCAAAGAAACACGGCGCCCCTGCCAACGGGGGCGCCGTATTCACGAGAGAACGCGTTCTGCGCGCTTTTTAGAGACCCGCTTTCGTGGTGACCGTTACCCACTGACCATTTTTGACCTGGTACATCGTCGACGAGCCGTGCTTGAGCGAGCCGTTCGCGTTGAACGCGATATGGCCGGTGATGCCGTCAAACTCGATCGCCTTCAGCTTCGGGCGGTAGGTCTCGGGCGATGTCGAGTTGGCCGCCTGCATCGCCTTGATCGCCGCCCACGCAGCGTCGTAGCCGAACGGTGCATAAGACAGCACGTCCACGCCGAACTTTGCTTTGAATTTGCCCGCAAAGTCCTTGCCGACGGGCGTGCTCTCGAGCGGGCGCCCATACTCCCAAGCCATTGCGCCTTCGGCTGAATCGCCGGCCAGCTTGACGAAGTCGACATCCTTCACACCGCCGCCGCCCACGAACTGCGCATTGATGCCTAGCTGACGCATCTGCTTCATGATGCCGGCTGCCTGCGGATTGAGCGCGGCGACGAAGATCAGATCGGGGTTGCTGCCCTTCATCTTCGTGAGCTGCGTCTTGAAGTCAGTCGCTTGGTTCGTCGTGTACTCGCGTTCGATGATTTTGCCGCCAGCTGCTTTCACCGCCTTGTCGAATTCGTCGGCTTCGCCCTGGCCGAAGGCCGTGCGGTCGTCGATGATCGCAATGCGTTTCGCCTTGGTCACTTGAACCGCATAGGTGCCTGCCGTGCCTGCGTTTTGCGCGTCGCTCGAAATCACCATGAAGATGTTGGCGAAGCCGCGGCTGCTGATGGTCGGGTTCGTCGCAGCAGGGTCGATATCGGGAATGCCGGCTTTCTCGTACAGCTGCGAGGCGGGGATCGTCGTGCCCGAATTGAAGTGGCCGACGACGACGTTCACATTCTCATCAACGAGCTTTTGCGCGACTTGCACGCCCGTGCGCGGGTCGGCGCCGTCATCTTCGGCGATCAGCTTGAACGTTGCGGCCTGACCGTTGATCTTGATGCCTTGGGCTTTGGCGTCATCGAGCGCCATTTGCACGCCGTACTGCAAATCCTTCCCGTAGCTCGCATTCGGCCCCGTTAGCGGCGCGGCAAAGCCGACTTTGACTTCGACATCCGCGGACGCGGAAAACGGTGCGAGGGCGAGAAGCGTTCCAACAGCAACTGCGATCGGGGTGATGGTTTTCGCAAAATGCATGTTCTTTCCTTTGAGCGGCAAACATAGGAAAACGGCGATGGCGTGCGTGCCGGTTGCCGGCGCACGATTCTTGTTCGATGAAACGGCGTGTAGCGAGAGGCCTCCTGGTATTCGTAGTTGTCGTTAATGGGCCGGCGGCGTCTTGGCGCCACGGCATCGATTCGATGGGAATATAGAAAGCCAATATGTGAGCGTCTTGGCCTTTCGCGTCATTCCGCATGCGGATTTCGGCATAGCTTGGCAAGCTGCGCAATCAGGGCAAACGCGTGAACAGGCCCTGACGGCGCCGCGCTCGGAATGCCTCGCTATTTCAGCGTCAGCCGCGTGGCCATGCCGGCTTCATAGTGGCCCGGCACATTGCAGGAGAATACGAGCTTTTCGCCGCGTGGGCCCGAAAACCGCCAGATCAACGTTTTCGTTTCGCCCGGTGCGAGACTGATCACGTTCGGGTCATCGTGTTTCATGTCGGGCATGGCCGCCATTTCTTGCCGATGGGCGGCGGCGCCCGCCTCGTCGGCAATGCCAAATTCATGCGGTGCCGCGCCGCTGTTCATGACGACGAATTTAACGACGTCGCCACGGTGAATGTCTTCGCTATCGAACACAAGCCGCATCTGATCGGTGGCCTGCACGTGAATCGTCTTCGTTACCTGCGCCGCATTAGCCGGGGCACCGAATGCAAAACGATGGCCGGTGTCCGCGCGAACCGCGCAGGGTGTGGTCAGGACGGCGAGCGCGAGGGCCGCCGCAACAAGTTGCACATTCACATTCATATTCATACGGATTCCTGAGTTTTCTGATTCGCGTGACGAGTATAGAGCCGCCCTTGTCGGGTTTTCCCTGGGCGTGGCGTCACCGCTTTGATCGAATCGCAACGTTCTTCTCGCTGGAACCGGTCTTCGTGGAAGGATTCATCCTGCAAGCCCATTTTTATGGCGGATCGAACGCGCCTCGATCGATTGCGCCGACGAATTATTCAGGACACCTGATTATCCGCGGTCAAGCGCGGGCGGCGAAATGCCGTATACGCGAATGAGGGCGTATGCCCTTGCTGCTTTTGCAAAACGCTCATTCGTCGGAAAGGAATTGTTTTCAATGTTTGCGTCAATCCGCGCGCGCGTTGTCGCCGCTTGCATCGCCATCGTCGTTTGTGCTCTCGCTGTCAACGCCACACTCAACTACTTCGTCGTCGATTCACATGAAAACGACGCCATCAACAATAATCTGATCGCGCTCGCCAACGGCCACGACGCGGGCATCGCGGATTGGGTTGCCTCCAAGACGGCCGCCATCGCTTCGCTGCAGGACGTGGCGCTTGCGAGCGGCGACCCTGTGCCCGTGTTCAAGCAGATCATGGCCGCGGGCGGTTTCGTCAATGTCTATGTCGGCTACGCGGACAAGTCCGCCAAGTTTGGTGACCCCACAGGCGTTCCGCCCACCTACGATCCCATCGTTCGCCCGTGGTACAAGCAGGCGGCCGCGGCGGGTAAGCCCGTCGTTACGCCGCCTTACGTCGATGTCGGCACGGGCAAGCTCGTCGTGGCGTTCGCGGTGCCGATCGTACGCGATGGTGTTCTCAAAGCGGTCGTGTCGGGCGACGTCAGCATGGACAGCGTGATCAACAATGTGAAGTCGATTCACCCCACGCCGGCCAGCTTCGGCATGCTGGTGGACGGCGCCGGCGATATCGTCGCGCACCCCGATGCGAAGCTCACGCTCAAACCTGTTTCGTCGATCGCCCCAACGTTAAGCGCCGCGCGCGTCGCATCGCTGGCCGGCGCAGAGAAGCCGCTCGAAGCCGCCATCGGCGGCCGTACGGCGCTGCTGCGCGGCGTGAATGTGCCCGGCACAGACTGGACGGTGATCGTTGCGCTCGATGAAAACGAAGCCAAGGCGGGGATACGTTCGTTCGTGACGACGTCTGCGCTGGCGCTGCTCGTGATCGTCGCGCTTGCCGCGGCGGTCGTCTCGGCCATCACGGCGCACGCGTTCAAGCGGCTTTCGCTCGTGCGCGACGCGATGGACGCGATCGGCTCCGGTGCCGGCGACCTGACGACACGTCTGCCGGCCGATGGCCGCGACGAAGTCGCGCAGATCGCCCGCGCATTCAACACGTTTGTGGACAAACTGCGCGACGTCATGCTGCAGATCCGCGCCACGAGCGACTCCGTGCGCACCGCGGCCGACGAGATCGCAGCCGGCAACCTCGATTTGTCGGGGCGCACCGAATCCGCGGCGGCGAGCCTGCAGCAAACGGCGGCTTCCATGGAAGAGATCACGTCGACCGTCACGCAATCGGCCAGTGCAGCGCGCCAGGCCAACGAGATGGCGGCATCGGCCTCGAGCGTTGCGTCGCGTGGCGGCGAAGTCGTGGCCGAGGTCGTCAGCACGATGGGCACGATCGAGACGGCGTCGGGCAAAGTGGGCGACATCATCGGCGTCATCGACGGCATCGCGTTCCAGACCAATATTCTGGCGCTCAATGCGGCCGTCGAGGCGGCGCGCGCGGGCGAGCAGGGGCGCGGTTTCGCGGTCGTCGCGGGCGAGGTCCGCTCGCTGGCGCAGCGCAGCGCGCAAGCGGCCAAGGAGATCAAGTCGCTCATCGAATCGACTATCTCGAGCGTATCGTCGGGCTCGACGCAAGTGCGCTGTGCGGGCGAAACGATGACGGAGATCGTCGGCAATGTGTCGAGCGTGACGACGATCATGGCCGAGATCACCCATGCGGCCGACGAGCAGACGCGCGGCATTCAGGAGGTCAATCGCGCGGTGACGCAGCTCGATGAGATGGTTCAGCAAAACGCGGCACTCGTCGAAGAGTCCGCGGCGGCGGCCTCGGCGTTGCAGACGCAGGCGCTGCAACTGGCAAGTACGGTGGCGCGCTTTAAGCTGGATTGAATCCGCACGGAACCGGCGGCCGCCGCTTACGCCACGTCGACGAACCACGCGCCGAGCCACTCGCGCGGGCGTGCGATGTCGTCTTGTGCGGCGATCAGTTCGAGCTCGTAGCGGCCTGCCTCGTAGGTCGCCTTCAGCACGGCGTGCACGGCGGCGACGGTATGCTCGAGCGCCATGCGCACCGACTCGCCGGCCAGCCGCCGCGCGACGAACACCGCGCCCGTCAACTCGGCGACGCCCACGGGCTGGCGCGCAAACGGATAACGCGGGTACTGGCTCATCCACGCTTCGCTCGCGGTGACGGCAAGCAAATTGATGCGATCGGCGGGGCTGTTGCGGTCGCGCAACTGTTTGACGAGCATCACCTTCGGGCCGCGTCGGATCACCTCACGGCAAGCGAGCACCGCTTCGTCCACCGTCTCGATCGAACGGCCAACGAGCTTTTGCAACGCGTCATGCGCCGGCGCGAGCCCATCGGCCGCTTCGGGAATCGTCGCAAGCAGGTAGTCGTCCACCTGGGCGCCCGCGCCCGCGCCGATCACCGGCGTGGCGAAGTGCCATGCATCGGGGTTGGTGGCCTTGATCGCCCGGACGATTTCGACGACGGCCTGTATCTGCGAAGTGGAGCCCAGATAGCCGGATAGCACGGCGTCGCAGCGCCTTAGCATGCCGATCGTGCCGATGCCTTCTACGAGTTCGGTCATTTGCGGCGCATCGATCGCGCTGCCGGCCCAGTGACCGTACTGCATGTGGTTCGAAAACTGCATCGTGTTGAGCGACCACACGTTCACACCGAGCCGCTGCATCGGAAATACCGCCGCACTGTTGCCCGCATGGCCGAAGACGACATGCGGCTGGATGCTGAGGACGTTTTTCATGATGGCTTCGCTTCGCGCGGCAAGCGCGTTTCGAGGTCGACGGAACAACCGGCCGGGCGCAGTCAGTAGATGGCCGTTATGGCCTGTAAAACGGCGTCCGATCGGACACGATACAACAGTTGCTGCGTCGCGTCATCGTCCGAAACGCACGTAGCGTGCGCTCACTCTCTGTTTATCGTATTCCTTCGGACGGGCATTCCGACCGATACCCCGCCGCGTCCGTACTCCTCGCGCCACGAAAGCCGTCGGTTCTCGCCGTATCACAAGGGTTCGGGCTTGCGCGCTGCTACAATTACGAGTTTGCGATAACGTGTTTTCGACTCCTCGCGCGTGCGCAAAATGAGTCAGGCAGGCTCACGCGGGGTCAGCAGTCTCAGACAGCCCTGGCGCGGCAAAGCGCGCCCGGCGGCCATTACAACAAGGCACCAAGGAGCTACGCAACGTGCGAGCGAGCGTTTTTTCACCCGGGCGATCGGCGGCGTGCCCGGCAGCGCATGGCGCCCCGGCGTTGGCTCACACCAAGCGGTGAATGCAGTGACGGTATCGTTTCTGTCCGATTGGGTTGTCGTGGCGCTCAGTTGCGCCGCCGTGGTCTATGTGCTGATGGCGGCGCTGGCCATGCCTTCTGCGCGCGCGCAGCCGCGCCGCCCGGCGCGCGGTTTCGGCATGGCGCCGCCGACCGTCAGCGTGCTCAAACCGCTGTGCGGCGCTGAGCCACGGCTCTTCGAAAATCTGTCGACTTTTTGCGAACAAACGCACCCGCGCTACCAGTTGCTGTTCGGCGTTTCTTCGCCAAACGACCCGGCCATCGGCGTGGTGCGGCGGCTGCAAGCCGCGTATCCGCGGCATCACATCGAGCTCGTCGTCGATTCACGCGTGCATGGCCGCAACCTCAAAGTCAGCAATCTGATCAATCTGGCCTCGCACGCGGTGCACCCGCTCATCGTGGTTGCCGATAGCGACATCGCGGTCGAACCCGGCTATTTGCAGGCCATCATCGCGCCGCTTGCCGATCCCGGCGTTGGCATCGTCACCTGTCTTTATCACGCGAGCAGCGTCGGTGGGTTCTGGACCCGTGTCGGCGCGCTCTTCATCAACGAATGGTTTGTGCCGTCGGTGCACATCGCCCATGGAGCCGGCTCGCGTCGCTTCGGCTTCGGCGCGACGCTGGCGCTGCGCGCCGCGACACTCGAAGCGACGGGCGGCTTCGAGGCGCTCAAAGACTGCTTGGCCGACGATTACTGGCTCGCCGAACGCACGCGCGCACTCGGCTTGAAGACGGTTCTTTCCGACGTCGTGGTGGCAACAGACGTCATCGAGCCCGATTTCGCCTCCCTATGGCTGCGCGAGACGCGCTGGCTGCGCACGATCCGCTCGATCAATCCGGTTGGCTTCGCGTTCCTTTTCGTCACATTCACGACGCCGTGGCTGATGGCGGCCGCGCTGCGAGCCTACGGTTTGTCGGGCCACGAGGCGCACGCGAGCGCGGCGGCGCTGGGCGCTGCCGCAGCGTTCGGCGTGCTCGCGCGCCTCGGCGTGCATGCGCGCGGTTCGCGCGATGTCCGCACGTTCTGGCGCGATCTGCCGCTGGTGCCATTGCGCGATACGTTGCTCGTTTTGCAGTGGCTTGCCGCCGCGTTCGGCTCGCATGTCACGTGGCGCGGCGCGCGTGTGCGCGTCGTCGCACGCGTGGCGGAGGGTTCCGACAGCCCTTGAGCGCGCGCAGTATTTCCGAAGCGGTATTTCCCTTCGAGCTTTTTTCTTTGTCATCCGTATTCACGCAGGTTGCCGGAGCATTCATGAAAACCCTGTTCTTGCAGGCCCCGTCCTACGACGGCTTCGACGGCGGAGCCGGTTCGCGCTATCAGGCGAAGCGCGAAATTCGCTCGTTCTGGTATCCCACGTGGCTCGCGCAGCCCGCGGCGCTAGTGCCCGACAGCCGCGTGCTCGACGCACCGGCCGATGGCCTGTCGGTTCAAGCGACGCTCGATATCGCGGCCGGCTACGATCTCGTCATCATTCACACGAGCACCCCGTCGTTCCCGACGGACGCGCATTTCGCCGAGGACCTGAAAAAGCGCAAGCCGTCGGTACTCGTCGGCATGGTGGGCGCGAAGGTCGCCGTCGATCCTCACAATTCGTTGGCGGCGACAGAAGCGATCGATTTCGTGTGCCGCGAGGAATTCGACTTCACCTGCCAGGAAGTGGCGCAAGGCAAGCCGTTTGCGGAGATCCTCGGCCTGTCGTATCGGTTGCCCGACGGCTCGATCGAGCACAACGAAGCGCGGCCGATTCTCGAGAACATGGACGAGCTGCCGTTCGTCGCGCCGGTCTACAAGCGCGATCTGAAGATCGAGAATTACTTCATCGGCTATCTGAACTACCCGTACGTGTCGATTTACACGGGCCGTGGCTGCCGTTCGCGCTGCACGTTCTGCTTGTGGCCGCAAACGGTCGGCGGGCATCGTTATCGCACCCGCTCGGTCGAGAACGTGCTCGAAGAAGTGAAGTGGATTCGCGACAACATGCCCGAGGTCAAGGAGATCATGTTCGACGACGACACCTTCACCGACTTCAAACCGCGCGTCGAGGAAATTGCGCGCGGGCTCGGCAAGCTCGGCGTCACCTGGTCGTGCAACGCGAAGGCGAACGTGCCGTACGCGACGCTCAAGGTCATGAAGGAAAACGGGCTGCGGCTTTTGCTGGTCGGCTATGAATCAGGCGACGATCAGATCTTGTTGAACATCAAGAAGGGCTTGCGTACCGACATCGCGCGCCGCTTCAACGAGGATTGCCGCAAGCTCGGCATCAAGATTCACGGCACGTTCATTCTCGGGCTGCCCGGCGAAACGCAAGAGACGATCCGCAAGACGATCGACTACGCGAAAGAAATCAACCCGCATACGATCCAGGTGTCGCTCGCCGCGCCTTATCCGGGCACGACGCTTTACAACCAGGCGATCGAAAACGGCTGGCTCGAAGAGAACAAGGTCATCAATCTCGTCAGCTCGGCAGGTGTGCAACTGGCGGCCATCGGCTACCCGCATCTGGGGCGCGAGGAGATTTATCACCACCTCGAAAAGTTTTACAAGGAGTTCTATTTCCGCCCGTCGAAGATCTGGGAAATCGTGCGCGAAATGCTGACGAGCTGGGAGATGATGAAGCGGCGTCTGCGCGAAGGCGTCGAGTTCTTCCGATTCCTGCGCGCGCACGAGGCCTGAGCAGCGTGAGCGTGCCTCGCTCGGCCGATCGCGCGCTGATCGTCACAGCCGACGACTTCGGTCTCGACGTGCGCGTGAATGCGGCCGTCGAGCGCGCCCATCGCGAGGGCGTGCTCACCAGCGCAAGCCTGATGGTCAGCGCACCGGCCGCCGCCGATGCCGTCGAGCGCGCGCGGCGCTTGCCGACCTTGCGAGTGGGCTTGCATCTGGTGCTCGCCGACGGTGCGTCGACGCTTTCGTCAGCCGAAATTCCGGCGCTCGTCGGCACCGACGGCCGCTTCGGCGATGCGATGGTGCGCGACGGATTTCGTTTCTTTTTTCTGCCCGCGGTGCGCGCGCAGCTTGCGCGCGAAATCCGCGCGCAGTTCGCCGCGTTTGCCGCAACCGGGCTGCCGCTCGATCACGTCAACGCGCACAAGCACTTTCATCTGCATCCGAGTGTGCTTTCGCTGATGCTCTCCATTGGCCGCGAGTATGGCCTGCGTGCGATCCGGCTGCCGTTCGAGGCGAACGCGCCCTGGTGGCTCGCACCGTGGATCGCGCTGATGCGCTGGCGTCTTGCACGTGCGGGTGTCGTCCATAACGACTATGTCGTCGGCATCGCGCAAAGCGGCGCGATGGACGAGGCGGCCGTGCTCGCGGCGCTTGCCGCGCTGCCGCCCGGTCTGGGCGAGCTCTATTGCCATCCTGCTGAGCCTGCCGCGCCCGGTCAGGGGCCGCTCACGGCTTCCATGCACGCCTATCGCCATGCCGACGAGTTGGCCGCGCTGCTCTCGCCGCGCGTGGCGGCTGCCATGGCCGGCATTCCAACGGGCGGCTTCGCGGATTTCGCCGGCACGCGCGTTGCGCGACAAAGCGACGTTCGGGACGAGGTTTCACGGGAGGCCGGCCCGCGATGACGAAATGGCTGAAGTGGGCCGGCTGGCCCATCGGCATTGCGATTCTGATCGCGCTCGTCGTGCACGATGGCGCGGGCGACGTCGTACACGTCATCGGCCAGGCCGGCTTTGCGTTGCTTTGGCTCGTGCCGTTTCACGCGTTGCCGCTGCTGCTCGACGCCTATGCCTGGCATCTGCTGCTGCTTAAGCGCGCGCCGCTCGCCTTCCTCTGGTGGGTCGCGGCCGTGCGCGAGGCGGTGAGCCGCCTGCTGCCCGTCGTGGCGGTAGGTGGGGAGATCATCGGCATCCGCCTCGCGCGCTGGCGTGTGAACGACGCCAGTCGCGTGAGCGCTTCGGTCATCGTGGAAGTGCTCGTTACCATTGCCGTCCAGTACGCCTTTTCGGCGCTCGGCCTCGTGTTGATTCTGGCTTCTTCCGATAACGGCGGCGGCAGGACGATCGCGCTGGCGCTGGCCGTCTCGCTGCCGCTGCCGATCATCACCGTGGCGCTGCTGCGCCGCGGCGGCGTTTTTCATGCCATCGAGCGGTTCGCCGCGCGCGCGCTCGGCAGTGAGCACCGGCTGCTGCAGGGCATCGACGGCAAGCGTCTCGACGCGGAAATCGACGCGTTGATGCGACGCACCGGCTTGTTGGTACGCGCTTTCGCGTGGCAGTTGGGCGGTTACATGCTCGGCGCGCTCGAGACCTATTGGGCGCTGAAGCTGCTTGGTCACCCTGTCTCGGTGGGCGGCGCGCTCGCGATCGAAGCACTCACACAGGCCGTGCGGCATGCGGCGTTCATGGTGCCGGCGGGCCTCGGCGTGCAGGAAGCGGCAGTCGTGCTGCTCGCGCAGATGTTCGGCGTCGATCGCAACGTCGCGCTCTCGCTCGCGCTCGTCAAACGGATGCGCGAGGTCATCTTTGGCTGTATCGCGCTGGCCTCCTGGCAATGGGCCGAGCTTGCGCGCGCGCGCCTACGCCCGCCCGTGAACGAGCCGGCAGCCGCGCCTGCGGCAAAGGCAGGGGCAGGGGCAGGGGCAGGGGCAAGCGCACAGACCCGCAAACGCGGCGTTGCCGTGTCCGAAAGCGCTCACGAGCCACGCCGTTACCGTTAGGCAAAGCCCTCCGCGCGCTCGTTCTTCGGCCGTTTTCGTGGGCCGCGACTGGGCGTTCGTCTGATTTTGTCTGCCTAATCAACCGGCTTTCGCCTCCCACCCGACTATCGCAAAAGCGACGCAAAATTTTCGCAATCGCGTGGTATCGCCGCGACGGCCGCGCTGGGCGTACCGCCCGGCAACGGCCGCACAGCACGTCAGCGGGTCGATGCGCGCCTTGTGTTGCGATGCGGCAAACGTGCGTCGGCGCATTGCCGAATCGTGCTCGGCTTGCGACGATGCGTCCCGAGCGATGCCGCCCGACCCGCTCGGCAGAAGCGGGCAAGCGGCCAACGCTACCCCGAAGCAGGCAATCATCGCAGTCATTCATTCTGACGGAGACGCCCGTGTTTCTTTACGGTTTCGGCCCGGTTCTGCTTGCGGGCGCGATACGGACGATCGAATTGTCGGTGCTCTCGCTCGTCGTATCGGTATTACTCGGACTCGCCGGCGCGTTGGCAAAACTCTCGCGCAACCGGGTCACAGCGGGGCTTGCCACTGCCTATACGACGTTGATTCGCTCGGTGCCCGATCTCGTACTGATGCTGCTGCTTTTTTACAGCATTCAGATCGGCGTGAACCAGCTCACCGATGCGCTTGGCCTGTCGCAGATCGATATCGATCCATTCGCGGCCGGTGTGCTGACGCTCGGCTTTATCTACGGCGCGTATTTCACCGAGACGTTCCGCGGCGCATTTTTAGCGGTGCCCCGCGGCCAGTTGGAGGCCGGCATGGCGTACGGCATGAGCGGTGCCCGCGTTTTCGCGCGCATTCTTTTTCCGCAGATGATGCGTTTCGCGCTGCCCGGTATCGGCAATAACTGGCAGGTGCTCGTGAAGGCCACCGCGCTCGTATCGATCATCGGCCTTGCCGATGTCGTCAAAGCCGCGCAGGACGCCGGCAAGAGCACCTTCAACATGTTCTTCTTCATCCTGGTGGCGGCGCTCATTTATCTGGCGATCACGTCGGTGTCGAATCTCGTGCTGATCTGGCTCGACAAGCGCTATTCCATTGGCGTGCGGCAGGCGGAACTATGATCGAAATCCTGTCTGAATTCGGCCGGGCGTTCCTATATTGGGACGGGCATAACGTGTCGGGCTTGGCGATGACGCTGTGGCTGCTGGTCGTTTCGCTTGCGATGGGCTTCGTGATGGCCGTGCCGCTTGCGGTGGCGCGCGTGTCGCCGAATCGATGGCTGTCGATGCCCGTGCGCTGCTATACCTATGTCTTTCGCGGCACGCCGCTTTACGTGCAACTGCTGCTGATTTACACCGGCATCTACAGTCTCGAAGCCGTGCGGGCGCATCCGATGTTCAACGATTTTTTCCGCAGCGGCCTCAATTGCGCGATTCTTGCGTTTGGCCTGAATACGGGCGCCTATACCACCGAGATTTTTGCCGGCGCCATTCGCTCGATCAGCCATGGCGAAGTCGAGGCGGCGCGCGCCTATGGCATGAGCCGCTTCACGATGTACTGGCGCGTGATTTTGCCGTCAGCCTTGCGCCGCGCACTGCCGCTTTACAGCAACGAGGTCATCCTGATGCTGCATGCGACAACCGTAGCGTTCACCGCGACGGTGCCCGACATACTCAAGGTTGCACGCGATGCGAATTCGGCCACCTACATGTCGTTTCAGGCGTTCGGCATCGCCGCGCTGATTTATCTTGCGGTATCGTTCGCACTCGTCGCGGTGTTTCGACGGGCGGAACGGCACTGGTTGGCCCATCTGGCTGTCAGCCGCCACTGATTCATTCGAGGAGAGCACGGTGCTCCAAGCGACTTCCCCTTCCACCGCCGTCAAGCTCGCGGCGCTCGATATCCATAAGCGCTACGGCGACAACGAGGTCTTGAAGGGCGTCACGCTCCAAGCCAAGGCTGGCGACGTCATCAGCATCATCGGGGCGAGCGGCTCGGGCAAGAGCACGTTCTTGCGCTGCATCAACTTTCTCGAGCGGCCGAATGCCGGCCAGATCGTCGTCGACGGCGAAGCCGTGCGGACCCAGGCCGATCGCGCCGGCAACCTGGAAGTGGCCGACCACAAGCAGTTGCAGCGCATGCGCACCAAGCTCGCGATGGTGTTTCAGCACTTCAATCTTTGGGCGCACATGACCGCGCTCGAGAACGTCGTCGAGGCGCCGCGGCATGTGCTCGGGCTCTCTCGTCGCGAAGCCGAGGAGCGCGCGCGGATGTACCTTGAAAAGGTGGGCCTCGCGCCGCGCCTCGAGAAGCAATATCCGTCGCATCTGTCGGGTGGCCAGCAGCAGCGCGTCGCGATTGCCCGTGCACTCGCAATGGACCCCGACGTCATGCTGTTCGACGAGCCGACTTCCGCGCTCGATCCGGAGCTTGTCGGCGAAGTGCTGAAGGTGATGCAAAAGCTCGCCGAGGAAGGCCGCACGATGGTCGTGGTGACGCACGAGATGGGCTTTGCGCGCAACGTATCAAATCACGTGATGTTCCTGCATCAGGGGCGCACCGAAGAAGAGGGCGATCCGTCGATTGTGCTGGCCCAACCGCAAAGCGAACGGCTGCGGCAGTTTCTGTCGGGCAGCCTCAAGTAACGCCGGCATCGTGCGCGCCACCGAAGTCGCGATCGTCGCGCTGCCGCCTGTTTCGATGTCGGGCGTCGGTCCGATCGTCGATGCGCTGAGGCTTGCGAACGAGATTGACGGACGGCTGCTCTACCGGTGGCGGATCTGCTCGTGGGATGGCCGGGCCGTACCGCTCGCGGGGGGGGCCGCGCTGCCGGCGGACGCAGCATTCGGTGACGGCATCGCGTGCGATTGGCTCATCGTCCTCACCGAGCGCTATCAGCAATTCGCCGACTATCGGCTCTTTCTCGCCTCGCTTGCACGAGTGGGGCAGCGTACGCCGCTCGTCACCGGTATTCATCATGGCGTGTGGTGGCTCGCGATGGCAGGGCAGCTTTCGGGTTATCGCGTGAGCGTCAATTGGGAGGCTTACCAGCAATTCGCCGAACAGTTCGAACGCTCGATCGTCACGCAGCAAATTTTCGAGATCGACCGCGATCGCGCGACCTGCTCGGGCGGACAGGCCAGCGCGGAGTTCATGCTGGCCATGATCGCGCGCGAGCACGGCGCACAGCTTGCCGAGCGCATTGCCGATGCGCTCGGCCTCGGCAAGCTGCGCGCGGGCGAGGAGCGTCAGCGCATTCCGTATGTTACGGCGCCGGGCGAGCGTCATCCGCGTCTGAACAATGCGCTGCAGTTGATGGAAGCGAACGTCGAAGATCCGCTCACGACCGATGAAATCGCCGAACTGATCGGGCTCTCGCGGCGGCAGCTCGAACGCCTTTTCCGGCAATATCTCGGCGCGATGCCGTCGAAGTACTACCTCGGTTTGCGACTATCGAAAGCACGCGTGCAGTTGCAGCGCACCAGCAAGTCGATCGTGCAGGTCAGTCTGGCGTGCGGGTTTTCATCGGCGGCGCATTTTTCGAACGCTTATCGCGAGCGTTTTGGCGTGACGCCGCGCGAGGAACGCCGCAACTGGATCGCCAAGCAGCATGGCGCAGGCGCGCCGTTTGCGGGCGAGCCTCGTGTGGGCGCGCTGATCGAGCCCCCCGAGGCCGAACCCCGATAAATCGCGTCGCTCGTACGCAAGACGGCGGCGCGAACGTTTCCTACACTACCTAGTGTTATCAGTTATCGGTTCGAATCAGCTCAACGAGGATCTGTCATGAACGAATTCGCTGTGAACCGCCAGACGTTCGACGACGTCATGGTGCCCGTGTTCTCGCCCGCTCCCTTCGTGCCTGTGCGCGGCCGCGGCTCGCGCGTGTGGGACGCCGACGGGCGCGAATACATCGATTTCACGGGTGGCATCGCGGTGACAGCGCTCGGCCATGCGCATCCCGAGCTTGTGCGCGTATTGCGCGAGCAGGGCGAGACGCTTTGGCATGTCAGCAATGCCTACACGAATGAGCCGGTGCTGCGTCTGGCGAAACGTCTGGAAGCGCTGACGTTCGCCGATCGCGCGTTCTTCGCGAACTCGGGCGCCGAGGCCAACGAAGCCGCGTTGAAGCTGGCGCGCCGCGCGGCGCTGGAACGCCACGGCACCGACAAGATCGAGATTGTTTCGTTTGCTCAGTCGTTCCATGGGCGCACGTTGTTTACAGTCAGTGTCGGCGGCCAGCCGAAATACGCGGAAGGCTTCGGCCCCGTGCCGGCCGGCATCGTCCATCTGCCCTACAACGATATCGACGCCGCGCGGCGTACCATCGGGCCGAAAACCTGCGCCGTCATCGTCGAGCCGATCCAGGGCGAGGGCGGTGTCATTCCCGCGGACCCCGCGTTCCTGCGGGCGCTGCGCGAAGCGTGCGACGCTCACGATGCTTTGCTTATTTTCGATGAAGTCCAAACGGGGGTCGGCCGCACCGGCCATCTCTACGCTTACATGGATACCGGCGTCACGCCCGATATCCTCACGTCGGCCAAAGCGCTCGGCAACGGCTTTCCGATCGGCGCGATGCTGACGACGAGCGACATCGCCGCGCATTTCAAAGTGGGCGTGCATGGTACGACGTACGGCGGCAATCCGCTCGGCGCCGCGATTGCTGACAAAGTGATCGAACTCATCAGCGCGCCGGCGCTGCTCGACGGCGTCAAGCGCCGCAGCGCGACGCTTTGCGCTCGCCTCGAATCGATTGGTCAGCGCTTTGGCCTCTTCAAGGAGATTCGCGGCAAAGGGCTTTTGATCGGCGCCGAACTCATTACCGGCTTCGAGGGCCGGGCCAAGGATTTCGTCAACGCAGCCGCGAAAGCCGGGCTGATGCTGCTGATCGCTGGGCCGAATGTGCTGCGCTTTGCTCCTTCGCTCGTGATCGACGATGCCGAGTTCGAGGAAGGCCTCGCGCGTTTAGAGAAAGCCATCGAGGAAGTGGTGACGGCGGCCGCTGGCGCTCAGGCCCGTTGAGTAGATAAAACTCCATAACGCTTCGCCACCCATACTGGAACGATGATGCTCTTCGTACGCCCAGGCAGACTGTCGGACCTCGATGCGCTCGAGCAAATGGCCCGCAGCGCGCAGCCGGTGCTGCATTCGCTGCCGCACGATCGGCACGCGCTCGAGGCGCGCATCGCGCTGTCGGAGGATTCGTTTCGCGCCGAAGTCGATTTCCCGGGCGAAGAGTTCTATTTGTTCGTGCTGGAGGACGGCTCAAGCGGCACACTGCTCGGCACGTCGAGCGTCGTCGCGTCGGCAGGCTATGCCGAACCTTTTTACGTCTTTCGCAACGACGCGCTGATCCACGCCTCGCGCGAACTGCATGTGAACCGCAAGATCCACGCGCTGACGATGTCGCACGAGTTGACGGGCCTGACCCGGCTCGCCGGCTTCTACATCGACCCGTCGCTGCCGGGCGACGCCGCGGCACACATGCTGTCGCGTGCGCGGATGATGTACATCGCAGCGAACCGCGCACGCTTTACACCCGAGGTGTTTTCGTTGCTGCTCGGCGTGACGGACGAGGTGGGCACGTCGCCGTTCTGGGAGGCCGTCGGACGCAAATTTTTCGGGCGCGATTTCGCCGAAGTC
This sequence comes from Trinickia sp. LjRoot230, assembly GCF_964253315.1. Taxonomy (NCBI): domain Bacteria; kingdom Pseudomonadati; phylum Pseudomonadota; class Betaproteobacteria; order Burkholderiales; family Burkholderiaceae; genus Trinickia; species Trinickia sp. LjRoot230. Next base: position 2,903,449 of record NZ_CAXUQX020000001.1, on the reverse strand, counting down.
GAGAAGGTCTCGGGCGGACGCAGCCGCACGTTCATCGCCGAAGTCATGCCGAGCTATCCGCTTTACGTTCCGCTGCTGCCGGAAGCCGCGCAGCGCGTACTCGGCGAGCCCAACGCGAAAAGCCTGCTGGCTTACGACATCCATCTCGAAGAAGGCTTCGAGCCGGACCGTTTCGTCGATATCTTCGATGCCGGCCCGGTGCTGACGGCGCAGATCGACCGCAGTGCCTGTGTCGTGCATAACGAGATACGCACGGTGCATGAAACGTCGACGGAAGCGCTGCCGCATGACGACGATACGACGACCTACCTCGTCGCCAGCAATCGGGCCGGCGAGTTTCGTTGTACGCTGGCCGAGCTTCCCCGTGAGCGCGAACGTGAGCGCGAACAGCTGGCGCCATTGACATCGTCGACGCGAGCGGTGCTGGGCGTCGTTGCCGGTGACCTGGTGCGTTGCGTGCCGCTACATCGTCCGCCGGCCGCTGTGCCAGGTGGTGCGCTCGACGACGAAGCCAAACGCGGGGGCGTTAGCCCATATGCGAATCGAAATGCAAGCAAAAGCGGCGCGCACACGTTCGGCGCCGATCACTCGGGAGCTCCGCGATGATCGTCGTTCGTGCCGTCAAGACGCAGGACATCGATGCCCTCGTTGCGCTCGCGCAAGAGACGGGGCCGGGCCTGACCACCTTCAAGCCAGATGTCGATGCACTCACTGCGCGCATCGAACGGGCCAAGCGCACGATCGATGGGCGCGCTGCGCCTCATGAGGCGGGCTATTTCTTCGTGATGGAAGACACGGCGACGAACGACATCGCCGGTGTATGCGGCATCGAGGTGCAGGTGGGCCTCGAGCAGCCGTTTTACAACTACCGTGTCAGCACGGTCGTGCATGCGAGCCAGGAGTTCGACGTGTGGACGAAGATGTCGCTGCTGAACATCGCACACGATCTGACCGGTTACGCCGAGGTCTGTTCGCTGTTTCTTTCGCCGCGTTATCGCGCGCATGGCGTGGGCGGCTTGTTGTCGCGCTCGCGCTTCATGTTCATCGCGCAGTTTCGCGACCATTTCCCGGAGCGTTTGTGTGCCGAATTGCGTGGCCATTTCGACGCCGACGGCACCTCGCCGTTCTGGCGAGCGGTCGGGTCGCATTTTTATCAGATCGATTTCAACGCGGCCGATTATTTGAGCTCGCACGGCCGCAAGTCGTTTCTCGCCGAACTGATGCCGCGCTATCCCGTCTATGCCGATTTGCTGCCCGAAGAGGCGCAGGCTGTCATCGGCAAGACCCATCACGACACGGCGCCGGCTCGCAAGATGCTCGAAGCCGAGGGGCTGCGCTATGAGAACCATGTCGATATCTTTGATGCTGGCCCGGTGCTCGAGTGCCATATCAAGGACTTGCGCACCGTGCGCGAAAGCGTGGTGATGCCGGTCGTCGTCGATGCCGCCGCGGCGCAGGCGGACGAGGACACGCGGCGCCTGCTCGTCGCGAACACGCATTTGGCCGATTTCCGCGTGGGCATGCCGCAGGGCTTCGTCGCTAATGGCGCGATGCACTTGGCACCCGATCACGCAGCCGCGTTGCTCGTGAGCGAAGGCGACCCGGTGCGCGTGCTCGCCGCCGTTCGCACCCATCCGAGTTGAATGACAACCGATATGACCGAACTTTTTATCGAAGGCGAATGGGCCACGGCAAGCGGGTCTCGCTTCACATCGCATAACCCCGGCACGGGGGCTGTCGTATGGCAGGGAAAGGGTGCCTCGCCTGGTGATGTCGATCGGGCGGTGGCCAGCGCGCGACGCGCGTTCGCTTCGTGGTCGGCGCTGCCGTTCGATGAGCGTTGCCAGATCATGCGCCGCTTCGCCGCATGCTTGAACGAGCGCAAAGAGGCGCTAGCGGACGCCATCGGCCGCGAGACCGGCAAGCCGCTTTGGGAAGCGCGCACGGAAGTGGCTGCGATGGCTGCCAAGATCGACATCTCGATTACGGCCTATCAAGAACGTACCGGCGAAAAGCGCATGCCGATGGCCGACGGCGTCGCGGTGCTACGGCATCGCCCGCATGGCGTAGTGGCCGTCTTCGGGCCTTATAATTTTCCGGGGCATTTGCCGAACGGCCATATCGTGCCGGCGTTGATCGCGGGCAACACTGTCGTCTTTAAACCCTCGGAGTTAGCACCTGCGGTGGCGCAGGCCACGGTCGAGATCTGGCAAGCGGCCGGGCTGCCGGCCGGCGTACTCAATCTCGTGCAAGGCGAAAAGGAAACGGGCATCGCGCTCGCGAATCATCGCCAAATCGACGGGCTGTTTTTCACTGGCAGCTCCGACACCGGCACGCTGCTGCACCAACAGTTCGGCGGGCGGCCCGAGATCGTCCTCGCGCTCGAAATGGGCGGCAACAATCCGCTCGTCGTGGCCGAGGTTGACGATCTCGATGCGGCGGTTCACCACACGATTCAATCGGCCTATCTGTCGGCGGGCCAGCGCTGCACTTGTGCGCGCCGTATCTTCGTGCCGCATGGCGCATTCGGCGAACGCTTTATCGCGCGTTTCGCCGAGGTGACGTCGCAGATCGTCTACGGGCTTTACGACGCCGATCCGCAGCCGTTCATGGGCGCCGTCGTCTCGGCGCGCGCGGCGGCACGGCTCGTCGCGGCCCAAACGCGGCTCGTGGCCGCCGGCGCGAAACCGGTCGTCGCGATGACGCAGCGCGACCCCGCGCTCGGGTTCGTGAGCCCCGCGATACTCGATGTGACCGACGTGCTCGATCTGCCCGACGAGGAGCATTTCGGCCCGCTGGCGCAGATCATCCGTTATACGAGTCTCAACGACGCGATCGAGCGCGCGAACGACACCGTCTATGGTTTATCGGCTGGCCTGCTCGCCGACGACGAGGCGGCCTGGGCGCACTTTAGCCGGACCATTCGCGCCGGCATTGTGAACTGGAACCGGCCGACCAACGGCGCGTCGTCGGCAGCGCCTTTCGGCGGCACTGGACGCTCGGGCAATCATCGGCCGAGCGCGTATTACGCGGCCGATTACTGCGCGTATCCGATGGCCTCCGTTGAAAGCGCGCAACTGCGGATGCCGGCAAGCGTGTCGCCGGGCCTGCATTTCCCGGCGCCCGGGAAAAGCTGAGCGACTGAAACACTGAACGAGACGTATGACCGAATGAAGAAGGGATCGACGATGCAAGCACGGGAAGCCAATTTCGACGGACTCGTGGGTCCGACGCATAACTACGCGGGGCTGTCGTTCGGCAACGTGGCGTCGCAAACGAACGAAAAGTCGATCGCCAATCCGCTCGCGGCCGCCAAGCAAGGGCTGCGCAAGATGAAGCAACTCGCCGATCTCGGCTTTCTTCAGGCCGTGCTGCCGCCGCAGGAACGGCCGTCGTTGCGGCTGTTGCGCGAACTCGGCTTCACGGGCTCGGACGCGCGCGTGATGGAGCGTGCCGCCAAGGAGGCGCCGGAGCTGCTTGCCGCCGCGAGTTCGGCTTCGGCGATGTGGACGGCCAATGCGGCGACGGTCAGCCCGTCTGCCGATACGGCCGATGCACGCGTGCATTTCACGCCGGCCAATCTGACGAGCAAGCTGCATCGCGCGATCGAACACGAGGCGACGCGCCGCACGCTCAGCGCGATCTTTGCCGACGAGCGGCGCTTCGTCGTGCATGAGGCGTTGCCCGGTACGCCGGCGCTCGGCGACGAAGGCGCCGCAAACCATACGCGGTTTTGCAATGACTACGCGCGCCGCGGCGTGGAGTTTTTCGTCTATGGGCGCAGCGAATATCGACGCGGGCAGGAGCCCGTGCGCTACCCGGCGCGGCAGACGTTCGAGGCGAGCCGCGCCGTGGCCCAGCGTCACGGCTTAGCCGACGAGGCGACGGTCTACGCGCAGCAGAACCCCGAGGTCATCGACGCCGGCGTGTTCCACAACGATGTGATTGCGGTCGGTAACCGCGAGACGCTTTTTTGTCACGAGCGTGCGTTTGTCGATCAGTCGGCCGTTTATGACCGGTTGAAGGCACAACTATCGGTGCTCGGCGCGGGGTTGAACGTGATCGAAGTGCCGGATGCGCGCGTGAGCGTCGGCGATGCCGTCTCGTCCTATCTGTTCAACAGCCAACTGCTGACGAAGCCCGATGGGCACGACGTGCTCGTGGTGCCGCGCGAGTGTCGCGAGAATCCGAGCGTGGCGGCGTATCTCGACGATCTGGTGAGTGCGGGCGGGCCGATCGAGGAAATGCTCGTATTCGATTTGCGCGAAAGCATGAAGAACGGTGGCGGGCCGGCGTGCTTGCGCTTGCGTGTCGTGCTCAACGAAGCCGAACAAGCGGCCGTTGCGCGCGGTGTGTGGATCGACGATGCGCTTTTTAAGCGGCTCGATGCATGGATCGGCAAGCACTATCGCGACCGTCTCACGCCGGCTGATCTGGCCGATCCGGCGTTGCTAGCTCAGTCGCACGCAGCGCTCGACGAACTCACACAGATTCTCGGCCTTGGTTCGCTCTATGACTTCCAACGCTGAGCGGTACTTGCCGCCGATGCTGGCCGATTTCCTGGCGTTCACGCTGGCGGGCGACCCGCCTGCCGTGGCGCAGGCGCGCGGCGAGCTTGCGAACGGCGTGTGCTATACGTGGCTCGAGCTTGGGGTGTTGCAATTGGAGCCAGCCGCAGCGGGCGAAGCGCCAACTGAGGCTTCGGCTTCGGTGGCGAGCGTGCTGCTTTCGGCCGGCGTGCACGGTGACGAGACAGCCCCAATCGAGCTGCTTTCGCGGTTGGTGGCTGACATCGCGCAAGGGACGCTGCGGCTAGCGTGCCGCGTGCTCGTCGTGCTCGGGAATCCTGCGGCGATGCGCGCCGCGCAGCGCTATGTGGATGACGATTTGAACCGGCTCTTTTGCGGCAGACATGCACAACTAGCCGGTGGGCGCGAAAAAGCCCGCGCCGAGCGGCTCGAAGCGCTCACGGCGCAATTTTTTGCGCAGGCCGCGACGCTTGGCGCGGCGGCCCGCTGGCACGTCGATATGCACACGGCCATTCGATCATCGGTCTTCGAACAGTTCGCGTTGTTGCCGCATACGGCAGCGGGGCCATCGCGCGCAATGTTCGACTGGCTGGCCTTCGCGCATATCGCCGCCGTATTGCTGCATACCGCGAAGGGCACGACTTACACGCAATTCACGGCCGAAACGTTCGGCGCTTTGGCTTGCACGCTCGAACTGGGCAAAGTGCGGCCCTTTGGCGATAACGATTTATCGCGGTTCACCGCCGCGGACAACGCCGCGCGCGCGCTGGTTGCCGGCGCATTGCCGCCGCGCGACGGCGCCGCGATGCCACGCGTGTTTACGGTCGTCGATCAAATCACCAAACACAGCGACGCATTCGAACTATTGGCCATGGGGGCCGATGTACCGAACTTCACGCCGTTTGCGAAGGGCACGATGCTGGCGCGCGACGGCACCTATCGCTACGTGGTTGAGCGCGACGAAGAGCGCATCGTCTTTCCGAACCCGGCGGTAAAGCCGGGCTTGCGTGCGGCCCTTTTGGTCATCGAGACAACGAGCGAGACGCTCGCCGCGCTGGGTGCCTGACGGCTCGGCTGGTTCGGCTAAAGTGTTTTGACGAGCCCTTCCGCGATCAGCGTTTCGCGCACCTTGGGCCGCTTCGAGATCCGCGTCATATAAGCCTTGAGCTGAGGGTATGCCGCGAGGTCGATCTTCAACGGGCGGCTCCAGTTGACGACCGTGTAGCAATACGCGTCCGCCACCGTGAACAGGCCGCCACTCAGATAGTCACGTGAAGCGAGCGTGTCGTCGAGTTCCGCGAACCGCTTGGCGAGGCGTTCGCGCGCAAGCTGGCGCGCTGATTCGTGAATGTCGTCGTGAAAGAGCCACGGGCTGAACGTCTTATGCAGCTCGGTGCCCACGAACGCGAGCCATTCGACGACGCGCAAGCGTTCGAGCGTGCCCGCCGGCGCAATGAGCCTGCCGTTGGGGGCGAGATCGCCGACGTACTGCAGCAGCGCGGCGACCTCGGTGTGACGCGAGCCGTCATCGAGTTCGATGAGCGGGACGTAGCCGCGCGGCGAGATACGCTGAAAGTCGTCCCCATTGGTCAGCGTGTGCGTCTTGAGGTCGACTTTGATCGCTTCGAAATCGACTCCCGCCTCGATGAGCGCGATATGCACGGCCATCGAGCAGGCGCCCGGCGCGTAGTAGAACTTCATGCGATTCTTTCTCCAAATAGATCGAGCTTCGCAACGATAGCACTGCCGCCGCGCGCGTTCTGAGCGCGTTGCGAAAGTGGGGATGCGGCATACGTATCGTTGATGCGCAAGGCGTCATGCGCTCGAGCTTTGCATAACATGTCCCATCGCCTAAGGCTGCGCAGGGACCGCCTGCCAGCCGCCGGGGCACGTCGCGACATAAGGGTAGTACTGCTGATAAGAAGGGCAGTAGTACCAATAGTCAGTGCCAGCCGGGGCGGGTTCTGCAAGCGGCGGTGCAAATGGGTCGGGGTACGGATAGACGGGGGCGGGATAGAAGTACCAGAGCCCACCGATCACCCACCACCAGCCCATGCGGCCATCGTGATGGCCGTGTCGCCAGTGGCCTGTTTGCCAGATGCGGATATCGTGGTCCCGAAAGCGTCCGATGTCGCCGTGCCACAGCGGCGCTGCGCGGCGCTCGACCGGTGTCTGCGGTTGCGCGCCAGGCGCAGCCGGTGCGGGACCTTGCGCGCGCGTTGCCGGCGGCGCCGCACCGGGCGCGTGCGGCTGACCGGGAGGGTGCGGCGCGGCGCCCATTTGAGGGCCGCCCGCGCGCGGCAGTTGTCCACTCGGTGCGATAGCGGTGGCCGGCGCACGTGGCGCTGGGCCGCCCTGCTGCGTCACTGGCCCGGCGCCGGGCGCCATCGCCGGCCCGTGCGGCCCCGGGCTGCCTTGCCCTTGCCGAAGCGCGGGCTCGGCGCCGGGCGCCACGGCTGCCCCATGCTCCGGACTGTGTGGCTGCGCCGACACTGCAGTGAAGCAGCCGGCGACCAGTGCTCCGGCCCCGGCAAGCGCCGCGATTCGTTTGATTGAAACCGACATGGCACACCTCCCAACTCGCCGCGTGGCTAGGCCTCATTAGTGCCAGCATAGGCCTGCGAGCGGCCTCCCGTATGCGCTAAGTCAATACGTTCGCCGTCCTTCGCCCGTATGCGTTGTCATCCGTTACTGACAAGCGCCGGTGGCGCTTGACGCGAATCTCGGCGCGCGCTGATTTCGATCGGCAGCCTTATTGCCGATACTGTTGTCAAGGGCGTCGGTCACCGATAACAGCTGGCGCCAGCGACAGACAGTCGAAGGAACTGGAAGCCATGATGAACACCGAGAAGATTTCCCTGCACGCGCTGGTGGACAAGTGGCTCGCCCCGACCAAAGATGCGCCGGCACGCGTCACCCGCATCGGCCGCGTGCCCGTGACAGGACGCCGCTACGTCTGCGTCGAAACGCGCGTTGCACGCGGCCCGCTCTCGATCTTCCTGTTCCGCCACGACGACGGCTGCTGGCGCGTCTTCCCCCCGACCGACGCCCGTCCGGCAATGCACTGGGCGTTCGCCGCCGCGCGCTGAGCGCGCGTGAAGGCGCCGCCTTCGAACTTTCAGACTCGTCTCACGCAGCAAGATCGCGCCGGGCTTCGGCGCACAACTCCTCGACGAGGGCGCTGACGGAGGCGTGACCGAACAACGCGAATTCCACATCCGGTAACCTGGGCAACTCCGTCTCCAGCTTGACTGGGCGCAGACCGCCTTCGAGCCGGCTTTCCAGCATCGGTGTGACGGCGAGCCCGGCGCGCACCGCTGCGAGCACGCCACCGCTGCTCGAGCAGACCACCGCGATCCGGCTTTCGATGCCCGCCTGGGCCAGCGCGGCCAGCGCGGCTTCGCGGTAAGGGCAGGGCTCGGGAAATACGGCGATCGGCAACGGCAGCGCCGCATCGATCGTCATCCATTCCGCCGCGGCCCATACGAGCGGTTCGCGCCAGAGCGGCCGGCCCGGGCGGTCGTCGTGACAGCGTCCGCCGAGCACGAAATCGAGTTCGCCTCGATCCATCGCCTGTAAGAGGTTGCCCGGCACGCCGATGGTGAGGTCGAACGTGACGCCGGGGTTGCGCAGCCCGAATGCATGGAGTCGTTCCATGATGCGAGCGTGCGCGAAATCTTCCGACATGCCGATGCGCAGCATCCCGTCTGTCGACGCATGACGCAGTCGCGCCCGCGCGTCGCGGTTTAGCGCGAGGATGGCGCGCGCATAGCCCAACAGCAGTTCGCCATCGGGCGTGAGCGAAACCGAGCGCGTCGTGCGCAGAAAAAGCGGCTTGGCGGCTTGCTCTTCGAGTCGCCGCAAATGCGCGCTGATGGCCGATTGCGTCAGATGCAGCCGCGCCGCGGCCCGCGTAAAGCTGCCCTCTTGCGCCACGGTGACGAACGAGCGCAGCAGCACAGTATCGAACATGGCAATTTAGTGCGATTCGTGTTGAATTGCTAAAGAATACTTTGTTTTCATTTGGATTTGCAATGTGGTCAGATGGTGTTGCGCGCCATGACCGGCATCGGCGCATGCCCGCCTTCCCTGGAGACCACTAGATGGCCAGACTCTTACATATCGAATCCTCCCCGCGCAAAACGCGCTCGGCCTCGCTGGAAGTGGCGCAGGCTTTCGTCGAAACCTATCGGCAGGCACACCCGAATGCGTCGATCGACACGCTCGATCTATGGCAAACGCCGTTGCCCGAGTTCGACGGTGCGGCGCTCGACGCGAAGTACGCCGGCTTGTCGGGCGCACCGCTGACCGAGGCTCAGCGTGAAGCGTGGGACGCCATCCGCGCGCTGGCGAGGCCGCTGCACGAAGCCGATACGCTGCTGCTGTCCGTGCCGCTTTGGAACTTCTCGATCCCCTACAAGCTGAAGCACTTCATCGACGCCGTGTCGCAGAAGGACGTGTTGTTCTCGTTCGACGACACCGGCTTCGGCGGGCTGCTGCGCGGCAAGCGGGCCGTGGTCGTCTATGCGCGCGGGCTCGATTACAGCGCGCAATCGATCACGCCCGCCGAACGGTTCGATTTCCAAAAGCCGTTTATCGAAGCATGGCTACGCTTTGTCGGCATTGACGATGTCGAAACGGTCATCGTCGAAAAGACGCTCTTCGGGTCCGAGGTCGATGCGGCGGCGCGCCGCGAAGCGTGTGCCACTGCCGAGGCGTTGGCCCGCATCCGGCCATGAAATGCGTTTGCGCGTGCGGCGTGGCCGCGAGCCGATTCATTCGTCGAGAGAGCTTATGTCCTCCTATTCGCCGCATGTTGGTCGCGACACCAGGCAACTCGTCTATCGCATCGTCACGGATGCCGAGTTCGGCATGGCCGACGGCTGCGACGACGCGCACGATAGCGCCGCGCCGTCGCCTACGCGCCTGGCGACGCTGTCGGATTTTCTCGTCGTGCATGCGGGCGACGCCGCGAGCCGCGCGCTGATCCGCGCGTGTCTGGCCGAAGCCGGGTTTGATTGGCTTTGCTATTGCCGGATCATGCGCGTGGGGGGCGGGGTGAGTCGCGCCGTGTGGTATGCCGAATACTCGCCGCTCGGGTGGGCGCAAGCGTACTGTGCCGCTGAGAGTTTCGACAGCGATATACGGATTACAAGCGCGTGCGAGCTCGGCTGGGCGTTTGCATGGGAAGCCGACGATTTGACCCGTGGTGCGAGCAAAGGCAACTTGGTTGCCGGCGCCGAGCGGCTGGCTGCGCTTGCAGCCGACGCGGGCGTGCGCTCGGGCGTGAGCGTCGGCTTTCCTGCTGATCGTGCGCTCGAGCGCACGGTCGTCACTTTCTCGAGTGCCCGTGCCGGCCGCGCATGGATCTCGGACGCGACGCTCGGCCACGCGTATGCACTTGCCGGAGCATTACACGCCGCGCTCGAGCTGCGCCTCGGCGCGCTGATGCCGGTGATTGGCGCCCACACGTTGACCGACCAGCAAAAGCGCATGCTCGACTTGATGACGCAAGGCCTGTCCGATCGGGAGATCGGCGCGCAGCTTTCGCTATCGGCGGACCGGGTCTGCTACCAACTCGCAGGCATCGAGCGGTCTCTCGGCGTGCGCAATCGTGCCCAGCTCGCGTATCTGGCCGGTGTGTTTGCCCGGTTGCCGGGGCGCAGCGACACCGCGCACGAGCCGGCTTAGCCGGCGCCACCGCCGTTATCCAGACTGCATTTGCCGCGCGGCGACATCGAATTGCATCTTCGCCCGCGGGCTTGCTTCTTCCATCGTGTTCGCAAGCGGCCCACCGTGCCGCATGCGCTTCTTGTGCAATGCATTAGATCGACGAGCGGCATTTGAAAAGGGTGATCGGAAGCGCGGCAAACCCCGTCCTTCCGAGGCTGTCGCGAAAGCCCATTGCCGATAAAATCCGGTAACGCAACCCTTGATGAAGAGATGAGCGATGAGCACGGCTCGCAAAGTACCGTCACCGGACAGTAAGCAACACGATCTGTTTGGTGGAGTGCCGGCTCAAGATGCCAGACCCAGGCCAAAGGCGTCGGATACGGGGCGCCGGTTTGTAACAGGCAACCCGCACGAGATTGTCCTGGGCACGACACGCCTGGAGGACTATCTGAAGCAGGCCGGTCAACAAGCACCATTTGTCATAGCGCATTTGCTCGCGCAGCAGGACTGGCTACCTTTCGAGCAGCGCTATGCTGCCACCGGGCGCGCGCCTTACGCGCCGCGCCTGATGATGGGTCTGATCCTGTATGGCGTCATGCAGGGTGTTCATTCGCTACGTGAGCTGGAGCGGCTGGCGCGACTCGATTTGGGGTGTATGTGGGTGACAGGCGGCATTGCGCCGGATCATGCCAATATCGGCCGCTTCATCGTATTGCACGAGGACTCGCTGACCCAGGATTTTTTTGAATCGCTCACGCGCACGATATTGAAAGCCAGTGGTTCGAACAGCACGCGTTTAGCCGGTGACGGCACCGTCATTGAAGCGGCTTGCTCGCACTACAATCTGCTCAAGGAAGAGGCCGTCAAAGCGCGCGCAGAAGCTGCTATCAAGGCGGTTGAGCGGACGCCTGATGATCTGGCGGCGCAACAGGAGCAGCAACGCAGCACGCAATGCCAGGCGATCTTCGAGGCGCGTCAAGCCGCTCGCCACAGCCATGGCAAGAGCAGTGAAACCTTGCGCATCAGCGGCAGCGAGCCGGAGGCAATGGTACAGCGCCTCAAGCGCGCACGGGGGTTTGCGGCATCGTACAAACCGTCGGTTCTGGCCAACGAAGATCGGATCATCACGGCCCTCGCGCTGGACGCGTCGAGTGAAACAGAGGTCATCGCGCCAATGCTGGATCAAAGCGCACGAGTGACGGAGGCACACGCAGAAGAAGTGTTGCTCGATGCAGGATACTTCGACGATGAGGTGATCGAAGCGACGCTTGCGCGCGATGTCAGCCTGTTATGCCCGGAAGGACAGTGGCCTGCAAAGACCCGGGAAGAAGGACTGTTTCATAAAAGCGCCTTTGACTATCACCCGCAAACTGACACCTATCATTGCCCGGCCGGTCAAACCCTGATTCTGCTGGCCAGAAGCGCAGCAACGCTGCGCACACGAGAGCATCGCGTGTATGGGGCCACGACCTGTGGGGATTGTCATCTGCGCGCGAACTGTACGAAAGCGGCGCAAGGACGACGCATCAAACGCTACCCCGAGGATGAACAGCGTGAGGCGCTTCGTCTCGTGATGCAGCATCCTCAGGCGCGCCGCATTTTCAGCCATCGCAAGGCGATCGTCGAACCGGTGTTCGGCAGCTTGCGTTCCCAGCAGGGGCTTAACCGTTTTCGGCGCCGTGGGCTGCAGGCGGTCAAACGCGAATTCGCCTTGCATGTCCTGGCGCACAACCTGTCCAGAGCAGTGGCCCTGTCGAGGGCGTTACTTACCCTCTTGTACGCGGCTTCCATGAGGTTGCGCACCGTTTTTTGAACAGATTCCTCGATTTGTTGGTTCGCGCCAAAGCAATCACATCCACGCCAGGGCTTCAATTGGACGCGCTGCAGAAACGTTTTGCGACAGCCTCTTTAGGGCGGGGTGGATGTCAATGCGAAAAAGGGCAGCGGCTTGCTGCCGACGGCCGCCTAGCTCAACGGCAAGCATGTCGGTGTGCTGCAAGGCACGATCCAAGAGGCCTATGCGAAGGCGAAATGGACGGCCGCAGGTGTCGATGTCGTCTCCTACCAGACGCAAGATCAGGTCTATGCCGACTTGGCGGCGGGCCGACTCGACGCTGCGTTCCAGGATTCGGAGGCGGCATCGAAGGGCTTTTTGAAACGCGCGCAAGGGGCGGGTTTCGCGTTCGCCGGGCCGGCGGTCGCTGACGAGAAACTGCTCGGCTCGGGTGTCGGCTATGGCGTACGCAAAGGCGACAAGGCGTTGAAAAGTGCGCTGGACGCGGCGCTCGACGCACTGAAGGCCGATGGCACGATCGATCGGATCGCCGCGAAGTATTTCGACGTCGATGTCGTGCTGAAATAGTGCTATCGGCTGCCGGCCTATCGCCCGTTTCGACCCCATCGTATAATTCGCGCAGTTTTGCCAGGGGCCGGTGCTTTCGAAGCGAAGCGCTGGAAAAGGCAACAAACAGCAGACAAAAAGAACAGGGGCGCACGGGCATGACCCACGAAACGGCGGACATGATGCAATTCGCACGACAGCCGCTCGTCGATGCCGACGGCCTCCTATGCGGCTTCGAACTGGTGGTGCGCGAGGCTCCCGAACCCCCGGCGCCCGACCCGGATGCCGATGACGCGCAAGCGCCGGACGCGGCCGCCGTTCGACAGCAAGCGGACGCGGCGTTGCACCGGATGTTGGCCATGCTCGGCACGAGCGGCATGCATGCGGCGCTGGGCGGTCACCGAGGTTATTTGAACGTCGAGCGCGCGTTGCTGTTTGCCGATGATCTCGCGCGCATCTCGCCCGAACGTTTTTTCTTCGAGTTGCCGCCCGACATCATCGTCGATCTCGACCTGATCGCACGCCTCGTCGCGCTGCACGCGAAACGTTATCGTTTCGTGCTTGATCATGTAAGCGTGCCCGATGCCACGTTTGCCAAGCTGCTGCCTTACGCCTATGCGGTAAAAATTGAGGTCGGCCGCGTGGCACCCGAGGTGCTCGTCAAGCTTGCCGACGCGCTCAAGTCGGCCGGCAAGATCTTGATCGCGCTCGGCGTCGATTCGCACCAGATGTTCGAACGAGCAAAGGCGGCGCGCTTCGATGTATTCCAGGGCTATTTCTTTGCGCGCGGCCAGCAAGAGACGACGCGTCGCGCCAGTGCGCCCCGTCAAGCACTGTTGAACCTGCTGCGTCTGCTCGCGTCCGACCCGAGCGTGGCGCAGCTCGAAGGCGAACTGAAGCTGAACCCGGTGCTCGTCATGCATCTGATGCGGCTCGCCAATTCCGGCGAGGCGAGTATTGGCCGCAAGGTAGCAACGTTGCGCGACGCGATCAACGCGACGGGCACGAATCGCATCGCACGTTGGACGCAGTTGCTGCTTTACGCCGACGCTCGCAAGGTCCGTCTCGAGGACGACCCGCTCGTGCAGCTTGTCGCTACGCGTGCGCGCTTCATGGAGATGGCGGCGACGCGTCTGCCGCATGCCAATCGGAAGATTGTCGATGCGGCGTTCCTGACTGGCGTTTTTTCGCTCGTCGATGCCGTGTTCGGTGACACGCTGGAAGCGACGCTCGACGCGTTGACGCTGGCCAGCCATATTCGCGCGGCGATCTTGCGTCGAGAGGGCGAGCTGGGGACACTGCTCGATGTGATCGAGGCGCTGGAGCGCGGCGATTGGGCCGCACTGGATCGAACGAGTGCGACGCTGGCGCCGCTCGCGCCGGCCGAACTGGCCGAGTTAGCCATCACGGCGGCGGCCTGGGCGAGTTCGGCGGACGAACAAGACGACAACGCCGGCCTCGCGCGCATCGAGGAATAGGGGTGAGGGTGCGAAGCTAATGCCCCGCCGCTTCCACCGCCCATCCGCTCAGAGCGTTTCGACTTCCCGGGACGGCGCGTTGGCGAAGAAGCGGCCGAGCTCTCGCGCCAGCTCGTTCAGTGCGCTCATCTCGGCCTGCGAGATCTTGCGCGGCGCTTGCTCATCCGACCAATCGCCATAAAGCAGCGCGACCGTCGATCGGTCGGTGAGCACCGGCAGCAACACGAACGAACGCGCATCGGCGAAGGCATCGCGAAACCATGCCGGTAGGCGCGCGATCATTTTTGCGTCGCGTGCGTTCTCGATAAAGATGCCGACCGAATTGGCGATGGCCAGATGAAAAACATCGGGCTCGAATGCCTCGTCAAAGCGCAGCGTCGGCAAGATGCGCTCGATGTCGCGCCCGAAACCCAGCCGCGCCTTGAAAACGCCTGACGTCTGACGCACGAACACGGCCGTATGGGCGAAGCCGAGCCCGGCGAGCACGGTCTCCGAGGCCAGCGCGAGCACAGGGGCCAACGCGCTTTCCGACGGCAGCGCGCGAAGATCTTCCAGCCCGGCCGCGATTCGCGTCTCGGCCGACACGCTCGAGCGTGCCATTGCATCGGCGCTTGCGCGCAACTCGACGATCTCGCGCATCACGCCTTCGCCGGCTTCCTCGCGGGCAAGCGTGGTGCTCATCTCTACCAGTGCGTCGGCGTCAGTGGCGAGCGCGTGGCAGTAGTGCTGGGCAAGTTCGGCGAGCTTGGCATCGGTGGCCGGCCCGGGCGTGCCCGGGGCACTGAGCACGTCCGCCACTTCGGTCGAGAAGTTAGTGACGGCCCGCAGCCATTGCACGTGCTGGGGCTCGCTGGCCTCGGGCGCATAAGTGGCCATGCCGGCGCGAATCGTCTCGGGCAAGCGCCAACGCGCGGCGGCCTCGAGGCCGATTTCCTCGAAGTTCACGCCGAGCACCTTGATGCTGGCCGTTGCCTCGTCCACGCCGTCCCGCTCGATTTGCGCGCAAATGGCTTGCCATTCGGCCTCAAGGTAACAGACGACCAGCAGCTTGCCCACTTGTCGCATCAGCGTACAGACGACAGCTTCTTCGCCCGCGCCGAAGTCAGCGTGCGCGGTCAGCTTGCGCGCGACCGAGCCCGACAACAGCGTACGGCTCAATTCGAGCTTGGCGTCGATTCGATGCGGTGCGCTCTGGTGGAAGTGATCGACGAGCTTGAGGCCGACGACGAGATGGCCGACGGCGTCCATGCCGAGCACCATCAGCGCCCGCGTGACCGTGGTGATATTGCCGCCGAACGCCATGTACATCGCCGAGTTCGCGAGCCGCAGCACTTTTTGCGTCAGCGCGAAGTCCGACAGCACGATCTGCACGAGCGCCGTGAAATCGAGATCGTCGTTTTTCATCGCTGCCACGGTGGTTCGCAGCGATTGCGAGAGCATCGGAAAGTCGCCGCGCTCGCTCATTTGCGTCCAAAGCTTGTCGAGCAGCGCGCCCTTTACCATGTGAATCTCGTCAAAACCATATGCATGTCAACAATATTGTGGGGCGTCGTTTTGCAGCCAGCGCTCGCGCGCTCACATTCAGGCAACCGGTTCTATTTCGTGTAAGCGAAGAGTGCGGGCCGCGAAGCGCTGCGCAAGCTCTTCGCAAGGGAGTGCCTTGCAAATCAGCCAGCCTTGGATATGGTTGCAGCCCATTTTCGTCAGCAGTTGCCGTTGCGCTTCGGTTTCGACGCCTTCGGCAACGAGTTCGAGGTCGAGCGTTTGCGCCAGCCCGACCACGGCCGATACGATCGCCTGATCGTTGCGAGAGGTTAGCAGGTTCTCGACGAAACTGCGGTCGATCTTGAGCTTGGCAAGCGGAAACCGTTGCAAGTACGCAAGACTCGAATAGCCTGTGCCGAAATCGTCTATTGCGAAGCGGATACCGAGCGAGGTCAATTCCTCGAGCAGCGCTTTGGCATGCAGCGGGTCCTGCATCAGCAGGCTTTCGGTGATTTCGAGCACGAGCCGGCGCGCGTCGAGCCCGGTCAGCGTCAGCGCGTCGCGCACATTTCGGGTGAAGCGCGGGTCGCGGAATTGCTGCGGCGAGACGTTGACGGCCACGTATTGCAGCCCGATACCCTGCGCGTCCCATTGCATCAATTGCATGCACGCGATCTTCAACACCCAGTTGCCGAGGTAATTGATGAGCCCGATCGATTCGGCAAGCGGAACGAACGTCGATGGCGGCACGAGCCCGTGTACCGGGTGATGCCAGCGGATCAGCGCCTCGACGCCGACGACGCCGCCCGTGTGGCTGCTCGTGATGGGCTGAAAGTGCAGCGCGAACTCGCCGTTGCGCACGCCATCGTACAAGTCCGCCTCGAGTTTCAGGCGCTCGGCGTCGGACGGGTCGGCGTTCGGCGTATGAAAAGCAATCGTATTGCTGCCCGATGCCTTCGCCTGGACAAGTGCGTGATCGGCACGCCGCAGGAATTGTTCGTGATGGCCGGGCCGCGCACCGTCCTCGCCCGGGTCCGGATAGAGGGCAATGCCAACGCTTGCTGACAGGTGCACTGGCTGCCCGTCGAACGCGTAGGGCTGGTGCACGGCCGTCATGCAGCGCCGTGCGAGCGCTTCGGCCGCCGCCGCTGCCTGGTCGCGCGTGCGGGCGCGCACCAGCACGGCGAATTCGTCGCTCGTCACACGCGCGAGCGTCTCGTCGGGCGAGACCAGGCTCGACAGGCGCTGCGCCGTTTCGCGCAAGAGGGCGTCGCCTGCATCGTAGCCGAGTGCGCGGTTCACGCGTTGGTAGTCGTCGAGGTCGATCAGCAGCAGGGCGGCGCCCGTGCCGTCGGCATCGACGCCTTCTTGCGTGTGCCGCAGGGCCGCGACGAGTGCGGCAGCGTTGGCGAGCCCCGTCAGGTGGTCGTTGTGCAGCGCGTACGCAAGCTGCTTTTCGGTTTCGCGCCAACCGGTGATGTCGAACGCCGAGATCGCGAAGCCCGCTGTGCCTTCGTGGGTGCTCGGCACGGCGCGCATTTCGACCGGAATCGGGTAGGTGAGCGACTTCATCAAATGCAGCGTGGCGCATTCGACGCCCCCGCTCGCCGCTGCGCGAGCGATCAGCGTATCGAGCGCGGCCGTTTCGTGCGCCGTGACGAGTTCGTGCAAGCTGATCGCTTGCAGATATTCGCGCCGGCAGCCGACGAACTGCAGGCTGGCATCCGAGACGTAGAGAAAGCGCAGATTGGCGTCGACGTGAGCCAGAAAGTCGACCGTGCCTACGAGCCGCTCGAGCTGCGCGGTTAGCGCATGGCGGTCGCTGTCGTTGCCGGTGGGCGTGTCGGTTACGCTGCCGTTCGCATCGCCGGTGCGGCGCCAGAGCCAGTCGATCGCGGCATGCCAGGTGCGCCGACGCGGTGCGCTGAATGATTTTGCTTCCATTGTTTCTCGTTGACGACCGGGTGCCGGGCAGCCGCGAACGGCACCCGATAAAGGACACGGCATGCAGTTTGCGTCCGCATGCTATACCTCCCATCAGGCTGATTATCGGCATCGGAACCGATTTCTTTAGCGGATTTTGAGCGATTTATCATCGAACGAGGGGATCCAAGTCAATTTGCGTCGTTTTTGAGAGAATGCGGCAAAGTGCGCCGATAATGTCTGACCGATGGGCGGTGTTGCGGACCGAGCGAATCGGCCGGCACCGGCTGCGCGCGCCGATTCAAGCAGCACATCAGCACAACAGAAGCTAGAAGCGAGCCAAAGGAAGCCATGGCTGACAACTCAACCGCTTGCGCAAAAGGGCGCTTGGAGGGCGCCGCGCAAGACCGGTGCGACGCCGCATGCGTGTATCTCGGGCGACAGCCGATCGTGGGGGGTAACGGGGCGCTGAAGGCTTACGAGCTTTTGTTTCGCAGCAGCGGGCACAATCAAGCGTTGGTTACCGACGACGCGCAAGCAACCGCGCACGTCGTGGCCCATACCATCGGCAGCGTCGGCGTGGCCGCGGCGCTTGGCGTGCATCAGGGGTACGTCAATGTGGGGGCGACGCTTCTTTTTGACGATGCCCTGCTGCTTCTGCCGCCTGAGCGCTTCGTGCTCGAGGTGCTCGAGACGGTGACGATCGACGACGCGCTGCTTGCTCGCGTGGACGCATTGCGCCGGGCCGGCTTTCGCATTGCGCTCGACGACATAGGCGATGTCAGCGAGCCGTTTTGCGCCGCGTTACCGCATATCGACATCGTCAAAGTCGATTTCGTGCAGGCCCGCCGCGCCAGCCTTGGCGCGCTTGCCGAGTTGGTGCGCGCGCGCGGCAAGACGCTTGTCGCGGAGAAAATCGAGACGCGCGAGGACTTCGCGCTCGCGCGCGAATTGGGCTTCGAGCTGTTTCAAGGCTACTTTTTCGCGCGGCCGCAAGTGCTGAGCGCGCGTCGCGCCGAACCGTCGCGGCAGTCGCTGTTGCGCGTGCTGGCGCTGATCGCGGCCGATGCGGCGCTTGTCGAGCTCGAAAGCGAACTCAAGCGCAACCCCGAGGTCGTGGTGCAACTGCTGCGGCTCGTGAATTCGAGCGCTTACGGGCTGGGGCGTCGCATTGCGTCGGTGCGTGAGGCGATCATCGCCACCGGTACGCGGCAAGTCGCGCGCTGGGTGCAGTTGTTGCTGTACGCGTCCGATTCCGGCCTGCCGTGGCAATCCGATCCGCTCGTGCAACTGGCCGGTACGCGTTCGCGCTTCATGGAACTCGCGGCAAGCCACGTGCGGCCCCGTGACGAACGCTTCGTCGACACGGCCTTCATGACCGGCATTTTTTCGCTCGTGCCGGCGCTGCTGGGCGACGCCGCGTCGGCCGACGTGCTGATGCGCCTTGGGCTCGTTGCCGAGATTGCCGATGCGATCACGCACGGCGCAGGCCCGCTCGGCGCCTTGCTCGCCGTGGCAAAAGCCGCCGAATGCGGCAGCGCGGAGGCGGCGGTGCGTACTGCGGCCGCTGTTCACGGCGAGCTTGCGGTGCTCGAGCCAGCGCTGCTGGCCGAGCTCAATCTCAGTGCTGCCACGTGGTTCAGTGCGCGCGCCGTTTCGTAGAATTTGGGCGCACGCATGAGCGAAGCGCGCGCCGCAACGCAACGCAACGCAACGGAGGAAGCGATATGAAAGCAAGCCTGTCCCGCGTGGCTACGGCTTTGGCCGTCACGCTTGCAACCGGCGTATGGTCGGCCGATGCAGCGGCTGTTCTCAAGCCCGGCGACAAAGCCCCGGATTTTACGACGCAAGCTTCGCTTGCCGGTGCGAGCTACCGATACTCGCTGGCCGATGCGTTAAAACATGGCCCAGTCGTACTGTATTTTTATCCGGCAGCGTTCACGAAGGGCTGCACGATCGAGGCGCACGAGTTTGCCGACGCGGTCGACGAATACAGGCGCGCTGCGTGGGACCGGAGTAAGCGCTGAAGCGCTAACTCCGGCCGCAATATGGTGCAGCCGTGATCGGCGTTTCGCACGACGACATCGCCACCCTCAAGCGTTTTTCGGTCAGCGAATGCCGCAGCAAGTTTCCGGTTGCGGCCGACGAGAGCGGCCACATCATCGATGCCTATGACGCCGCCATGCCGCTCGTCAAAAAGATGGCCATGCGCGTGTCGTACGTAATCGCACCGGACGGCAGGATCATCTATGAGTACACCTCGTTGTCACCCGATCAGCACGTGCAAAACACGCTCAATGCGCTGAAGCGGTGGGCGGCGGAGCACCGCGCGAACGGTGCTGCCGCGACCGCTCAATAGCGCGGCGGTGGTGGTGGTGGTGCGTTCTCGCGCGGCGCCGGTGCATCGTATTGCTGGCGAAAGGCGTTGACCATGCTGGCCGGCACGGGCACGCGCTCGCCGGCCGCGTACATGCATTGAATGTACGCGTAGTCGTAGCGTTGCTGTACGCCGTAGCCCGAAGTCTGCGCCGTGCCCGCGCCCACAACTCCGCCCGCCAGCAAGCCGGCGCCGGCGCCGATGGCGGCGCCCTGTCCGCCGCCGAAAGCGGCACCCGCCGCGGCGCCTACTGCCGTGCCCAGCGCGGCACTGCCGATGGCGCTGGTGTTGGCGGCCTGGCCAGCGTTGACGCCGCCCACTTGGACGAACGCGTATTGGCGGCACGAGGCGTCGTCAGCGCGGAACTGGTCGAACGACTTGCCGGTTCCGGGCAGCGCCATCACGCTTGGGCCCGACGGCATGACAACGCAGCCGCCGAGCGCCGCGAGTACGACGCCGGCCGCCGCAGTGCGCACATGCAACGCTTTCATTTCAATCTCTCCGTGAGCGTTGTTCCATCACCGGTTCCGCCCGGGCGGCGCAGAGGGCACCTCCCGCCATCCGCTCGAGCAGTCTTTCGCATACGGGTAGTACGATTTCGATGCGTCGCAATACCACCAGGTGCCGCCCGAAGACGACTTCTGCGCGGGTGCCGCTGCTTGCCCTTGCCCCGGCGTGACTTGCGAGCGTTCGATATAAACGTCGGGCTCGGCCGGCTGGATCACGACTGGCGGCGGGGCATAGTAAGCCGGTGGATAATAGGGCTGCACGACGGGGGGCGGATAAGGCGCGTAGTAGTAGGGCGGGTACGGCGAATACGGCACGTATGGCGCCGGCGCAGCGGGGTAGTAATAGGGCTGCGGCCCCAGGAATACGCCGACGTTCCAATGCGCCGCGTGTGCCGTACTGCTCAGGCAGACGGCCGTTACGGCAAAGAGCGCGAACCCAGTCTTTTGCCATCGCACGATGTTTCTCCTTCGTCGAAATAAGCGGCCGCAGCCGCAACCGGCGCCTAACAACAGGCTATGCCATACGTCATGCGTGCGCCAGAACGGCGCGCAACATTGATGGTCAGCGCCGACTGATCACCGGCTCATAAACATGCTTGCGTTTCCTGTACCTTTATTCGCCCATGCCCAACTCAACGCAGTGGTAAGACCGAGTACCACTGCCTCCAACGAGAATTGACCCATACTGCTCAATGCGGTCCAGAACGGCAGATCTGCATAAGCTGCGTAAAAGAACGCTGCGAAGAGCTGTTTCTTGAGGGCGAGCGCAAGCAGCATGAAGACCGATATCTTTATCCAGAAACCTCGTGGAATACATTTCCAACTCAATGCAACGGAGAACCCGCAAGCGAGAACCGGTTCAATGAAAGTCAGATACGCGGGCACCAGCACATTCGGACCATAAGGCAGCTTGCACCAGCCTTGCGAAGGGGCAAGATCAATGAAATATGCCGCAACTGCCTGCTGAGCTGCCGATACCAATGGCGCAACAGCGAACGTCAATAAGAGTCCGAGCAACAGAGCACCGACACCTTGCTGCCATCGCGTGCGCATGTAGGGTGCTGCAAGCGCAATTAGCACAGCGGCAGCGGCAGGAGACAAAGCGCCGGACAGCGCAATCAAGCCGAAGAAAATCGAGGATTTCAACGGCGGTAATGTGCAGTAAGCATTCATGACCCATGCGCGCAAGGTCTCATCAAAACCGCACATCAAAACAAAAAGAACGAGGGCCGGAAATGCTCGCGCGCGCCGCCCGAGACTCGCGCGGATGCAGCCATACAGCCAGATCGCTGCCGCAACCAAGGCTACATTGGTAAAAACCTGGAAGGGAATCCAGGTTTTTACTTGCGCGGACGGAAACGGAACATGCAAAACCTGCAGCATGACTGCATGAACACTGAGCGACAGAATAACCGTCAGGATAAGCCCGATCAGCAGGCGGCCCCAATGCACGCCATCGAAAATGCCGATGTTGACTTCCTGATTCGCCGAATTAAGCATGAGTTAAAAATCGTTTTACGTTACCGATCATTCTTGCGTCCGCTTACAGCGGGCGACAGGCGAACTTTCTTATTGTTCGCGTGGCCTCAATGCCGGCCCCGCCCGTCGCTTTTCCCATCTCACGCGCAACCGGTCCATACACAGATAAACGACCGGCGTCGTGTAAAGCGTCAGCACTTGGCTGACGATGAGCCCGCCCACAATCGAAATACCGAGCGGCGAACGCAACTCCGCGCCTTCGCCTGTGCCGAACGCGAGCGGCAGCGCGCCGAGCAGGGCCGCGCAAGTGGTCATCAGAATCGGGCGGAAGCGCAACGCACAGGCGCGCCGGATTGCCTCGGTCGACGACATGCCCTGGCGCGACGCCTCGATCGCGAAATCGACCATCATGATTGCGTTCTTCTTGACGATGCCGATCAGCAAGATGACGCCGATGAACGCCATGATGGTGAACTCGGTACGAAACAAGATGAGCGCCAACAGCGCGCCGACACCGGCCGACGGCAGCGTGGAGAGAATCGTGATCGGATGGATATAGCTCTCGTAAAGCACCCCGAGCACGATATAGACGGCCGCCAGCGCTGCAAGCGTCAAGAGCGGCAACGTGGTGGTCGATTGTTGGAACGCTTGCGCGGTACCCGAGAAGCTGCCGTGAATCGTTCCCGGCATGCCGATTTGCGCCATCGTTTCGTTGATGGCCTTCGTTGCATCGGAAAGCGACCGGCCCGGCGGCAGGTTGAACGAAATCGTGGACGAGACGAACGAGCCCTGGTGATTGACCGAGAGCGGCGTGTTGCCCGGGCCGAACGAGGCGATGGCCGACAGTGGAATCATCGTCTCGCGTGCGATGGAGACGGCCGAACCGGTTGACGCGCTCGACTTGCCGCTCGCGGCGATCGCGTTATTGGCGAGATTGCGAGCCGCGTCGGTCGCGACCGATGTGGCAGTGCTCGTGCCGGTGCTGGTGTTCGTGCTCGTACGCGCACTGGTCGACGTGGTGACAGTCCCGGCCACCGCGTTGGTCGACTGCGAACCGCCGGCGCTGCCGCCAGCCGTGCTGATGTAGATCTGCTCGAGCATCTCAGGGCTTTGCCAATACCGCGGCGCGACCTCCATCACGACGTGATATTGGTTGAGCGGATTGTAGATCGTCGATACCTGGCGCTGCCCGAACGCGTCGTAAAGCGTGTTGTCGATCTGCGAGGGCGTGATCTTGAAGCGCGCCGCGCTCGCCCGGTCGATCGTCACCATCGATTGAAGCCCGCCTTGCTGCTGATCGGAGTTGACGTCGGCCAGTTCCGGGCGGTGCTTGAGTGCCTCGGTCAGCTTGGGCCCCCATTCGAAGAGATCGGGTGTCGAATCGGCGAGCAGCGTGAACTGATACTGCGCATTCGACATGCGCCCACCCACCCGAATGTCCTGCATCGCCTGCAAGAATGTCTGCGCGCCCGCCACGTGCGAGAGCGGGCCGCGCAACTGCGCGATGACCTGATCGGCCGAGAGCTTGCGCTCGCTTTTCGGTTTCAGCGAAATGAACATGAAGCCCGAGTTCGTCTGCCGGCCACCCGTGAAGCCCGTGGCGGTATCGACGGCCGGGTTCTTTTGCACGATTTCCATCATCTCCGCGAACTTCGTTTTCATCAGCTGAAACGACGTGCTTTGATCGGCCATGATGCCGCCCACCAAGCGGCCCGTGTCTTGCTGCGGGAAAAAGCCCTTCGGCACGACCACGTAGAGATAGACGTTGAGCGTCACCGTGGCGGCGAGCGTGAGCAACACGAGCGTGGGATGCGCGAGCGCCCAGCCGAGCGTGCGCGCGTAGCCGTTCGCAAGCCGCTCGAAGCCGCTTCCGAGTGTGCGCGCCAGGCGCCCCGGCGCCTTTTGCTTGCTCGCAGGACGCAACAGGCGCGAGCACATCATTGGCGTGACCGTCAGCGAGACCGCGAGCGATACACCGATCGCAAGCGAGAGCGTGACGGCGAACTCGCGAAAGATCCGGCCGACGATGCCGCCCATCAGCAGGATCGGCAGGAACACGGCCACGAGCGAGACGCTGATCGACATCACCGTGAAGCCCACTTCGCGCGCCCCGCGATAGGCGGCGCGCATCGGCGGCACGCCCTCCTCGATATGGCGCGAGATGTTTTCGAGCACGACGATCGCGTCGTCGACGACGAAGCCGGTCGCGACGATCAGCGCCATCAGCGAGAGGTTGTCGATCGAATAGCCGAGCAGATACATGGCCGAGAACGTGCCGATAACCGAAATCGGCACGGCGACGCTTGGAATCAGCGTCGCGCGCCAATTTCGCAAAAACAGGAACACGACGGTCACGACGAGCGTCATCGCGATCAGCAGCGTGCGCTCGGTGTCTTTGAGCGAGGCGCGGATCGTCGTCGCGCGGTCGACGACAGGGGTCAAGTCGACAGCGGCCGGCAATGACATCTTCAACTGCGGAATCATGCCGATCACGCGGTCTACCGTCTCGACGATATTGGCTCCTGGCTGCCGGTAAAGAATCACGAGCACCGAGCGCTTGCCGTTCGACAACGCGAGATTGCGCAGATCCTCAACCGAATCGACGACTTGCGCGATGTCCGAGAGTTTGACGGCCGCGCCGTTGCGATAGGCGATGACCAGGTCCTTGTATTGCGCGGCCTTTGTCGCCTGATCGTTGGTGTAAAGCTGGATGGTGTGCGCGCCGAAGTCGATCGAACCTTTGGGGCTGTGCGCGTTGGCCGCCGCCAGCGCCGCGCGCACGTCTTCGAGCCCGATGCCGTAGTGAAAGAGCGCCTGCGGCTCCAGTTCGACGCGCACGGCCGGGTTGGCCGAGCCGCTGACGTCGACTTCGCCCACGCCGTCGACTTGCGACAGCGCCTGTTGCAAGACCGTCGACGCGGCATCGTAGAGCTGCCCCGGCGGCATGGTCGGCGAATTCAGCGCGAGCACGAGAATCGGCGCATCGGACGGGTTGTACTTGTGATAGGTCGGGTTGCTGCGCAGGCTCGTCGGCAAATCGGCGCGTGCCGCGTTGATCGCCGCCTGCACGTCGCGCGCAGCGCCATCGATGTCGCGGTTCAAGCCGAACTGCAGCGTGATGCGCGTATAGCCGAGCGAGCTTTGCGACGTCATTTCGCTGACATCGGCGATTTGCCCGAGATGGCGCTCGAGCGGGCTGGCCACGCTCGTGGCCATCGTGTCCGGGCTCGCCCCCGCCATTTGCGCCATCACGGTGATGGTCGGAAAGTCGATTTGCGGCAGCGGCGCCACCGGCAGCTTGACGAACGCGAAGCATCCCGCCAGCGCGATGCCAATGGCAAGCAGCGTCGTAGCGACAGGGCGGGCGATGAATGGACGCGAGAGGTTCATGAGCGGCTCATTTCATCTGTCTTTAGCTTGCGTCATCGCCGCCGGCACCGGCCGCGCCCGCATCCGCGCCGCGCGCGCCTGCGCCAAAGCGTGCGCGCACGCGCCGCGCGAGCGCATCGAAGCCGAGATAGATCACAGGCGTCGTAAAGAGCGTGAGCAACTGGCTCACGAGCAGCCCGCCCGCGATGGCAATGCCCAGCGGATGGCGCAGCTCCGAGCCGACCCCCGTCCCGAGCATCAGCGGCAGCGCACCGAGCAAGGCCGCCAGCGTGGTCATCAGAATCGGCCTGAAACGCAGCAAGCAAGCTTGATAGATCGCATCGCGCGGTGATTTGCCCTCTTCGCGCTCGGCTTCGAGTGCGAAGTCGATCATCATGATCGCGTTCTTTTTGACGATGCCGATCAGCAGCACGATGCCGATGATGCCGATGATGTCGAGGTCGTGCCCGGAGATCATCAGCGCCAGCAGCGCGCCGACGCCGGCCGAGGGCAGCGTCGACAAAATCGTGATCGGGTGGATGAAGCTCTCGTAAAGCACGCCGAGCACGATATACATCGTGACGATGGCGGCGAGAATCAGAAACAGCTCGTTCGCAAGCGACGCCTGGAATGCGAGCGCCGCGCCTTGAAACCGCGTCTGGAACGATGCCGGCAGCCCGACATCCCGCTCGGCCGCGCGAATGGCGTTGACGGCTGCGCCAAGCGAGGCGCCCGGCGCAAGGTTGAACGAGACGGTCGTGGCCGGAAACTGGCCGAGGTGCGTGATCAGCAATGGCGCTTCGCGCTCGGTGAAGGTGGCAATTGCCGTCAGCGGCACTTGTCCGCCCGAGGCCGTCGACGAGGGCAGGTAGATCGATTTGAGCGAGTCGATATAGTGCTGCATTTGTGGCTCGGCCTCGAGGATCACGCGGTACTGGTTCGACTGCGTGAAGATCGTCGAAATGATGCGCTGGCCGAACGCGTCGTAAAGCGCGTTATCGACGGTGGCCGGTGTGATGCCGAAGCGCGCGGCACTCGCGCGATCGATTTCGACGTAGACCGAGCGGCCGCTTTGTTGCAGATCGGTAGCGACATCGGCAAGTTCCGGCGCGCGCTTCAAGCGCTCGACGAGCTTCGGCACCCAGGTGGCGAACTCGTCCGGGTTCGGGTCCGTGAGCATGAACTGATACTGCGTGGGGCTGACCGTCGAGTCGATCGCCAGATCCTGCACCGGCTGCATGTAGAGCGAGATGTCGGGCACGTTGGACACGGCGGACGAAATGTCGCGGATGATGCTGCTTGCATTGTCGCTACGCTCGCTGGCCGGCTTCAAGTTGATCAGCATGCGCCCGCTGTTGAGCGTCACGTTCGTGCCGTCCACGCCGATGAACGACGTCAGGCTTTCGACATTCGGGTTGCGCAGAATTTCGGTGGCAAGCGCGCGCTGCCGCTCGGCCATCGAGCCGTACGAGACCGATTGCGGCGCTTGCGTGATGGCCTGGATCACGCCCGTATCTTGCACCGGAAAGAAGCCCTTCGGGATAACCACATAGAGCACGCCCGTCAGCACCAGCGTGAGCACCGCCACCACGAGCGTGGCACTTTGCCGTTCGAGCACCCAATCGAGCGCGACGCCGTAGCGCGCGATGACTGCGTCGATTGTCGCGTGGGCCTTCGCCTCGAAGCGATGGCTCGCGAGCGGCGGCGTATGGCGCAAGAATTTGGCGCACATCATCGGCACGAGCGTGAGCGAGACGATGGCCGATATGACGATGGTGACTGCCAGCGTAATGGCGAACTCGTGAAAAAGCCGTCCGACGACATCGCCCATGAAGAGCAGAGGAATCAGGACGGCGATCAACGAGACCGTCAGCGAAATGATCGTGAAGCCGATCTGCTTCGAGCCTTTGAGCGCCGCTTCGAGCGGCGTATCGCCGGCCTCGACATAGCGCGCGATGTTTTCGATCATGACGATGGCGTCGTCGACGACGAAGCCCGTTGCGATCGTCAGCGCCATCAGCGAGAGATTGTCGAGCGAAAACCCGCACAAATACATGACGGCGAGCGTGCCGATCAGCGAGAGGGGCACCGACAAGCTCGGAATAATGGTGGCGTAGACGTTCGCCAAAAAGAGGTACATCACGAGCACGACGAGTGCGACCGAGGCGGCAAGCTCGTACTGTACGTCGCGCACCGAAGCGCGGATGGTCGTGGTTCGATCAGTCACGATGGCCACGTCGAGCGCGGCCGGCAGCGACTGGCGCAACTGCGGCAGGATCGCTTTCACGCTGTCCACTACCTGAATCACGTTCGCGCCCGGCTGCCGCTGCACGTTGAGCAAGATCGCCGGCGTCACGCCCTGCTGCGTGCCCACCCAGGCGCCGAGCCGCGTGTTCTCGGCTCCGTCGACGATTTTCGCGACGTCGGTCAGCATCACGGGGCGGCCGCTCTTATAAGCGACCACCGCGCTTTGGTAGGCGTTCGCGTCGGTAAGCTGATCGTTGGCGTTGATCGCGTAATTGCGTGTCGGGCCGTCGAAGTTGCCCTTGGGCGTATTGACGTTCAGGTTGGCGATCGTCGTGCGCAGGTCGTCGAGATTGAGCCCGTACGACGCGAGCGCACGCGGGTTCGCTTGAATGCGCACCGCTGGCCGCTGGCCGCCCGCGAGGCTCACGAGCCCCACGCCCGCCACCTGCGAAATCTTTTGCGCGAGCCGCGTGTCAGCGATGTTCTGCACGCCGGTGAGCGGCATCGTCTTCGAGGTGATGGCCAGCGTCAGGATCGGCGCATCGGCCGGATTGACCTTGGCGTAGATCGGGGGCGCCGGCAGGTCGGACGGCAGCAGGTTGCCGGCCGCGTTGATGGCGGCCTGCACTTCCTGCTCGGCCACATCGAGCGGCAAGTCGAGGCTGAACTGCAGCGTGATGATCGACGAGCCCGCCGAGCTTTGCGAGGCCATCTGGTTCAGCGACGGCATCTGCCCGAATTGACGCTCGAGCGGCGCCGTAACCGAGGACGTCATGACATCCGGGCTCGCGCCAGGGTAGAACGTTTGCACCTGGATGGTCGGATAGTCGACTTCGGGCAGCGCCGAAATGGGCAGAAAGCGCAGCGCCACGAGGCCGACGAGCAAGATCGCTGCCATCAGGAGCGCCGTGCCGACAGGGCGCAAAATAAAAGCGCGGGATGGGTTCATGCGGTCGGAACGTTATCGCGGCGCGGCCGAGGACGCCGCCTCGGGGGACGATGCCGGGCGGCGCCGATGTGCGCCTGCGGGCGTTGCCGCGACGCCCGAGCCAGCATGTGCGCTGGCCGGCGGCGCCTCGGCCGGAATCGTGATTTTCGCGCCTTCGCGCAAGCGATCGGAGCCGTCGATCACGACCCGCTCGCCGACGGCCAGCCCCGACGCGATGCTCGTGCGTTCGCCGTCGACGGGGCCTATCTTCACGTTGCGCACGGTCACCGTGTTGTCGGGCTTGACGACATAGACGAATTGGCCGGATGCGCCGTTGAGCACCGCCGCGGTTGGCACGATCACGGCGTTTCGAATGGTATCGATCAGCAGCCTTGCGTTGACGAATTGATTCGGAAACAACAGTTGCTCGTCGTTTTGAAAGAGCGCGCGCAGCTTGATGGTGCCGGTTGCTGTGTCGATCTGGTTGTCCACCGTATCGAGATGCCCTCCTTCGAGCGGCGTGGCGTTGTTGCGGTCGTAGGCCGTCGTCGACAGCTTCGCACCCGCGTGCAAGCGCTTCATGATCGCGGGCAGGTTATCTTCCGATGTCGTGAACATGACGCTGATCGGCTGCAGTTGCGTGATGACGACGATGCCGTTGGTGTCTGACGGCGTCACATAGTTGCCTGGGTCGACTTGCCGCAAGCCGACGCGGCCTGACACCGGCGCCGTGATCCGCGCATAGACGAGATCCAGCTTGTAGGTGTCGACGTTGGCCTGATCGGAGCGCACTTGCCCTTCGTATTGCTTGACGAGCGACGCTTGCGTGTCGACCTGCTGGCGTGCGATGGAGTCTTGCGCGAGCAGTGTCCGGTAGCGTTCGAGGTCGAGCCGGGCCGTTTGCAGCAGCGCGGTATCTTTAGCCAACACGCCTTGCGCGTTTTCGAGCGAGATCTGATAAGGTCGCGGGTCGATCTGCGCGAGCAGCTCGCCTTGTTTGACCATCTGCCCCTCGCGAAACGCGACGCTTTGCAAAATGCCCGCCAGTTGCGTCTTGACGGTGACGGTCGCAAGCGGGGTCACTGTGCCGAGCGCGGTCAACACGATCGGCATATCGCCGTGCACCGCTGTTGCCACATGCACCGGCTGCGGCATGTTGGCCGCTGCCCGCCCTGCGCCGCGATGGCTGCCCGGCACCCCGCTGGCCGCTGCCGGTCCCTTGCTGGAAGGGCTCGGCCGGCTCCATGGGTGCCACCAGGCAAGCACGAGCGCGACGACGAGCAGTACGGCGGCCGCCACGCCCACGCGGCGCCGCCGTGCCCGGGGCGGCGCTTGGCGGGCGGGTTCGGCGTTCGGATGCGGTTCGGGCGAATCGGGTTTATTTTCTTGTTCGGCCATCGGTATTGAGCAAAGCGTTGTAAAGCGAAAGACGTCTTGCGCAAAAAAGAGCGCGAGCCGATGCGCGAAACGAGACCAGCCGCATTGCGGCATAGCGTAGCGTAGTAGCGTGGCGTCGCTCGCGCAGGCGAAAATGGGCGCGAAGGCGCCACGGCGGATGAATGATGCTACGTTGCGTGCTCGTTGATCGTCCAGTTGTGTATTTTTCACCCGATTACCGTCGTTACACCTCGACCGATCGGCTAACGAAAGCAAACGTGCAGCTTAGGGCCTGTAATTAGCGTGAACAGGCCCTAAGACAACCGGGGCTCCCGTCAATCGTGCAGCCGCAACCGGGGAGAGCCGCCGATCTCGCGCACGATTTTCTCGACGCATGCGATGAGCGCAGGCGCCGCATGCTCGATCAGCCATTCGCGCGGGCACAAATGGGCGGCGCCGCCGCAGTTCACAGCGTAGCGCTCGCCCGATGGGGCGACAAAGCCGGCCGCAATGGCGTTGAGGCCTTCGTACCATTCGCCGGTGGCAATCGCGTAACCGTTGGCGCGCGTATCGGCGAGCGCATTCGCAAGACGCGCGTGCAGATGTGGCCAATCGTCGCCCGTGGCCACGCGCAACCCTGCTTCGACGGCTTGTCGTTCCGCGTCGGCGAGCACGGCGAGATAGGCGCGCCCCACGGCGGTGCGGGTCAGATCCATGCGCGAGCCGATTTCGAGCCTCGAAACAAGGACGGCCGAGCTCGGACGGATTGTTTCGATGACCACCATCTCGAGCCGGTCGCGCGTCGCGAGGTGCACCGACAGCGAGGTTCGCTCCGCCAGTTCGACGAGAAACGGCCGCGCGCGACCCCGAATGTCGAAATTACGCAGGAAGCCGTTCGACAGTTCGAGCACGGACGCCGTCAGCACGAAGCGCTCGCTATCCGGCAACTGAAACAGGAAGCCGGCGCTCACGAGCGTGGCGGTAATGCGCGAGACGCTCGGCTTTGGGATGCCCGTCAGTTCGGCTAATTCCCGATTGCTGACCGGCGCATCGGCCATCGCCACGCGCCGCAGGACGGTCAGGCCGCGAGCGAGGGCGGCAACTTCCTCCGGCGAGCTGTCTTTTTGAGACGCCGTGCGCTCCGGTATGGGTTTTGACGTGAAGTTAGCCACAATCGTCTTCCGATGATATTTTTCGAAACTTTATTTCATGTTTCGATTTCATAGCTTGCAAGTGCGCATATCGTTTGCCATTTAACCGGTAAAAAATACGCCATATGGATGATGTAATCGTTTTCCATTAGGGGTTACCTGTCAATAATTCGGAAATAATTATCTTGACTTCGTCGTCCGAAAGAGAAAAAATGGAACCTCATTTCGGAACGAGGTAGCCGAGGCATCGCCCGGTTCGGTCCGCAATACCGTCTCTCAGGTTCTAGCACGGCCCTCGGAATGGCTAGAACTTATTTGTGGCGCCACGGTCTCCGTGGCGCCCTTTTTTTTGCGCCCGGTAAATGCATCGGCCCGAGGCTGGGGGCTACGATCCGACGCGCCACGGCGTCTTTCCCATCGCTCGCGCGGCACTGATGGCCAGCATCGCGGCGGAAACACCGTTGAAGACGAACAACCCGCTCGGCCCGATGACGCTCATCAATAGCGACGCAACAACGGGTCCCACCATTCCGCCAAAAGAAAACATCAGTAAAAGCGTTGCTGTGATGGCGACGCGGTGATGCGGCTCGGTCCGGTCGTTGACGTGGGAGACGATGAGTCCATATTGCGTGAAGGTAACGGCCACGTACGCCAGTGTTGCGACCCACACGAAACTTCGCGCGTGAAAGACCGCGAGTGCGGCGCTCAGGCAGGTTGAAATCAATGCGATGTGATAGACCAATCGCCGCCGGTCGATCGTGTCGGAAAGGCGACCCATTGGCCATTGCGGTAACAACGCACCAAAGAGGGCTGTGCCCATCAGTGCCGACAGATCAGCCGTTGAAAAGCCCGTGCGGGCGAGATAAACCGGGGTCATCGAATAAAAGCAGCTATAGAGAAAGCCTGCAAGAACGCATCCCGGGATCGCAAGCGGTGTGGATGCCTTCATGGCCTGGACGCCTTCCCACCACGTTCGGGAAGGCATTCGGTCGAGCGCGGCATCGGAGACCCTGAGCGGCCACCCTTCGAGCAGCGTCACGGGCAATATCGCGGCAGTGAACAGTGCGGCCACGATGGATAACTGTGCGTTGCCGGAGGCGTCACCGGCGTTGAGCAAGAATTGGCCCGAGCCGACGGCGAGATAGTTGATCGCGGCATATGAGCCGAAGACCCGGCCGCGCCGCTCGTTTCGGACCACGCCATTCAGCCAGCTTTCGATCGACGTATATAAGCCCATGAAAGCGAAGCCCGTCATGAACCGTATCAGCGCGAGCGCCGATAGTGACTCGAAGCGGCCGAAGGCCAGCGCGAGAATGGCGACGACCGACGAGAACGCGACGAACGTTCGATGCTGTCCGATACGGTCGATGAGCCGGCGGTTGAAGACGGCGCCGAATATGAACCCCGCGTAGTAGCAGGATTGAATCATGCCGACGGCAAATGTCGTGGCGCCGGCATTGAGCATACGCAGTGGTATCAGTGTTTGAAACAACCCATTGCCGACGATCAACAGCGCATAGCCCCCAAGCAGGCCGGCTAACGCCTGATATTCGCTGGGCGCCGGCACGCCTGTCGAGACGGCCATGTCGGACGCCGCAGCGGGCGTTTTTCTTCCGAGGAGCGCCGCCTCCGATAGTGGGCCGGTGCGCGCGTTGTCCGAACTCGCCGGTTCCGCTGGTTCCGCTGGTTCATCAGCGGCGTGGCTTTTCAGCGCGGACGCTTCATCGGTTTCTGACATCACATTTTCTGAATCAAGGCGGCAATATCGTTGTCATCCTTGTGCAAAGGATCATTCGACGGTGCGTGCAATTGGTTTGGATAACGGCATTTTGTGAAGATGGTACCGGTCACCGATCGTGCCGTGAACGTCCTTTTGCCGTTCCGCTATGACCGTCGTTGATGGTGCGGCGCACCATGAGGCTGTTTTCGACAACCCCTCGCGTGAGCTCGCGGCGGTTTTTTCGCAGTTCTGCTATCGTCGCGCATCATGCAACCTATCCTCACTATCACCCAACTGTCGAAGACCTACGCTTCGGGCTTCGTGGCGCTTAAAAACGTCAGCCTGGAAGTGCAGCGCGGCGAGATTTTCGCGCTGCTCGGGCCGAATGGCGCCGGCAAAACGACGCTGATCGGCATTGTCTGCGGCATCGTCAACGCCACCGGCGGCACCGTCGTCGTGGACGGCCACGATATCGTGCGCGACTACCGCCGCGCACGACAGATGATCGGCCTCGTGCCGCAGGAACTGACGACCAACGCGTTCGAGTCGGTCTGGGACACGGTCTCCTTCACCCGCGGGCTGTACGGCAAGCCGGCCAACCCGGCGCACATCGAGCTGGTGCTGCGCGCGTTGTCGCTCTGGGACAAAAAGGACAGCCGCATCATGACGCTGTCGGGCGGCATGAAACGGCGCGTGCTGATCGCCAAGGCGCTCGCGCACGAGCCCACGCTGCTGTTTCTCGACGAACCGACTGCCGGCGTCGACGTCGAGCTGCGGCGCGACATGTGGCAACTGATGCGCGGGCTCAAGGAAAAGGGCGTCACGATCATCCTCACCACGCACTATATCGACGAGGCCGAGGAGATGGCCGATCGCATCGGTGTCATCAATCGCGGCGAAATCATCCTTGTCGAAGAGAAAGCGCATTTGCTGCGCAAGCTCGGCAAAAAGCAACTGACGCTCGATCTCGATGCACCGCTCACGGCCGTGCCGCCCGCGCTGGCGGATTACGGGCTCGAACTCTCGCGCAATGGTTGCGCGCTCACCTATACCTACGACGACACGCAATCCGAGCGGGCCGGCATTGTCCGGCTGCTCGGCGCCTTGGCCGATGCGCAGATTCGCTTCAAGGATCTGCAGACATCGCAAAGCTCGCTCGAAGACATCTTCGTCGACCTCGTCCGGGAGACTTCATGAATTTTTACGCAATCCGCGCGATTTACCTCTTCGAGATGGCGCGGACCTGGCGCACGTTGATGCAAAGCATCATTTCGCCCGTCATTTCCACCTCGCTGTACTTCGTGGTCTTTGGCGCGGCGATCGGCTCGCGCATCCGCGAGATCGACGGCATCAGCTACGGCGCGTTTATCGTGCCGGGCCTCGTCATGCTCTCGCTGCTGACGCAAAGCATCACGAACGCGTCGTTCGGCATCTACTTCCCGAAGTTCACGGGCACCGTCTACGAGTTGCTCGCGGCGCCTGTCTCCTATTTCGAACTGGTGATTAGCTTCGTCGGCGCCGCGGCGACGAAGTCGATCATGCTCGGGCTCATCATCATGGCGACCGCGGCGTTGTTCGTGCCGCTCAGAATCGAACATCCAGCCTGGATGCTGCTTTTTCTGGTGCTGACGGCGATCACCTTTAGCCTGTTCGGTTTTATCATCGGCATCTGGGCGGACGGTTTCGAAAAGCTGCAAGTGATACCGTTGTTGATCGTGACACCGCTCACATTTCTCGGGGGCAGTTTTTACTCAATCGGCATTTTGCCCCCGCTTTGGCGCACGATTGCACTCGCCAATCCAGTCGTCTATCTGATCAGCGGGTTTCGCTGGAGCTTCTACGGTGTGGCCGACGTCCATGTCGGCGTGAGCATTGCGATGACAGCGGTGTTTCTCGCGGTATTCATGGCGATCATCGCGTGGATCTTCAAGACCGGCTATCGGCTCAAGAACTGACCCGTGTGGCCCGTACGGCGCTTTGTCATTTGGCCAAACGTCGACATAATGCTCGAATTGCCAAGCGCAACGGCGTTCGGCTCGCGACCCCATTTCATCGAGCATGAGACTGACGACCAAAGGGCTGTTGCTGATTGCAATCCCGACACTGTTCGAACTCGTGCTGCTGTCGGGGCTCGTCAAGGCGCAGGCCAATGCCGAGCAGGCGGAGCAATGGGCGCTCCACGGCAAGGACGTACTGCGTCAGACGAACGCCATCCTCGAGCCTGTGTTGATCGAGGCGGTTCGGATGCGCGGTGCCGTGCTCCGGAACGATCGCACATCGGTCACGCCGGTGTCGCTTTGGATCGCGCTCGATCGTAATATCGACAGACTGGTCGATCTGATTGCCGACAATCCGATGCAAGTCGAGCGCGCGGCGCGAATTCGGCAGACGGTGCAGGCGTATCGCCAGTGGTCGGATCGCGTGCAGGATTTATTGCGCAACGGCCGCACCGACGACGTGCTGCAGCGGTTCAAGAGTCAGTCGAACGTCGACGTGATCGATCGGTTTCGCGCGCAAGTGTCGGTTTTTCAGGCCGAGGAACTCAGGCTCGACTCGCGTCGCTCGGAGGAGGCCGCCGCGGCGCTCGCTCAGCAGCAACGGCTGACGACGGTGGCGGTCGTCGGCTCCTTGGTGCTTGCCGTGCTGGCCATGTTTCTGTTCACGCGCGGCTTGCGCGGGCGTGTGGCGCAGCTTTCGGACAATGCCTCGCGGCTGGCCGAGAACGCGCCGCTCGGGCTCCCGGCCCCGGGCGACGACGAAATGGCCCACCTCGATGCGATCTTGCACGAGACGAGCCGCCGTCTGCGTGAATCCGAACGGCTGCAAGCGCGTGGCCAGCATGACCTCTCGCGCCGCGCCGAAGAACTCGCCCGCACGAACGAGACGCTGCATCAGCAGACGCAGGAAAACGAAATGTTCATCTACAGCGTGTCGCATGACCTGCGCGCGCCGCTCGTCAATCTGCAAGGCTTTTCGAAGGAACTCACGCACGCGTGCGACGACCTGCGCGTGGCCGTGGGGGCGTCGTCGCTCGCACCCGCCGAACGCGCGCGGGTCGAGCGGCTCATCGACGAGGATATCGGCGAGGCGCTGCGCTTCTTGCAAAGCGCGGTGCTGCGCGCCGCGCATATCATCGATTCGCTGCTGCGCCTCTCGCGTGTGGGACGGGTGGAATATCGCCGCCAGGTGGTCGATGTCGCGGC
The DNA here is from genome assembly GCF_964253315.1 of Trinickia sp. LjRoot230. Taxonomy (NCBI): domain Bacteria; kingdom Pseudomonadati; phylum Pseudomonadota; class Betaproteobacteria; order Burkholderiales; family Burkholderiaceae; genus Trinickia; species Trinickia sp. LjRoot230. Next base: position 2,867,660 of record NZ_CAXUQX020000001.1, on the reverse strand, counting down.
GCTCGTGCGCCATGTGCTCGATGCGATGCAGGCGTCGATCAAGGCGTGCGGTGTCGAGATGATGGTCGAGGACCTGCCTGGCGTCTGGGGAGACCCGACTGCGCTTGAGCAGATCTTCGCCAATTTGATCGGAAATGCGGTGAACTACCTCGACTCCACGCGTGTGGGGCGCATCAAGATCGGTGTGCTGCCGGCGCCCGCCGGCGAGCATACGTTGCGCATTTTTTATGTGAAGGACAATGGCCTAGGGATACCGGCGGTCGCGATGCCGCGTCTTTTCAATGCTTTTCAGCGGCTGCATGGCAATGTCGCGACAGGCGAAGGTATCGGGCTTGCGCTGGTGCGCCGCATGGTCGAGCGCCACGGCGGACGCGTGTGGGCCGAATCGCAGGAAGGCGAGGGCACGACGTTTTATTTATCGCTACCGGAGGCGACCGAGCAGGTTGCCGCTTGATTTACGAGGGTTCCACCATGCATAACGCACAAGGACCAGCAACGGGGCAGTCAGTCAGCATCATCCTGATCGAGGACGATGACGGCCATGCCACGCTAATCGAACGCAATCTGCGCCGCGCGGGCCTCACCAACGGCTTCACGCGTTTATCGGACGGCCAGGAGGCGCTCGATTTTTTCTTTGGCGAATCCGCGCCTTTCATGCGCGATCCGACGCCGGCCTCCGTCATCCTGCTCGATCTGAAAATGCCGCGCATCGACGGTCTGGAAGTGCTGCGACGGCTCAAAGCCGACAAGCGCACGGCTTCGCTGCCGGTCATCGTGCTGACGACGACCGATGATCCGCGCGAAATCGAGCGCTGCTATGAGCTTGGCTGTAACGTCTATGTGACGAAGCCGGTGGAATACGACGCGTTCATCGAGGCCGTGCGTCGGCTCGGCTTCTTCTTGCAGGTGGTGAAGCTGCCGGCGTGCGGGCGATGAATTCGCAGGTGCTGTTCGTCGATGACGATGCGGGGCTGCTGCACCTCGCGGCGCGCTCGCTCGGGCGTGCGGGCTACCGTGTCAGCACCGCGTCGACCACGGCGGCCGCGCGCGTTGAAATGGCGCACGCGTTGCCCGATGTGCTGATCGTCGACTACGCGCTCGGCGGCCCTGAAAACGGCCTCGAGTTCCTGCGCGCGCTGCGTGCGGACGGGCTCGTGTTACCGGCCATTCTCTGCACGGGTTTTGCCGATGAAGCGCGCGTCATCGAGGCGCTGCGCTCGGGTGTGGCCGATGTCGTGCCAAAAAGCGAAAACTATCTGGCATATTTGCCCGAAGCCATTGAACGCGTGCTGCGCGAGCGGCGCATCGAACGCGAACTGGTCGAGGCGCAGCGCTCGCACGAGCGCGAAGCGCATTTTCGCGCGCTGGCCGAGGAACGCGAGGCGCTGCTCGCCTCCGAACGGGCCGCGCGTGCCGAAGCCGAGCGGGTCTCGCGTATGAAGGACGAGTTCGTGGCCACGCTCTCGCACGAGTTGCGCACGCCGCTCAACGCGATCGTCGGCTGGACGCAGTTTCTGCTGCGCGACACGAGCGCATCCGAATCGATCCGCAAGGGGCTCGAAGTCATCGATCGCAATGCGCGCGCGCAAACCCGCATGGTCGACGATCTGCTCGACTTTTCGCGCATCCTCGCCGGCAAGCTGAGGCTCGATGCCGAGCGCGTCGATCTCGTCGATATCGTCGAATACGTGATTCGCTCCGTGAGCCCCGCGGCGCTGGCAAAAGAGATCGTCATCGAGCCGGCGCTCGAGCCCGGTGGCGTGATCCTGGCCGATCCGTCCCGGTTGCAGCAAATCGTCTGGAATCTGCTTGCGAACGCTGTCAAGTTCACGGGCAAGGGCGGCACCGTCACGGTTGCATTGCGCCGCGGCAGCGCCGACGTCGAGTTGACCGTCGCCGATAACGGGCAGGGCATCAAGCCGGACTTCCTGCCGCACGTGTTCGAACGCTTTTGCCAGGAAGATGGCGGCATTGCGCGCCAACATGGCGGACTGGGCCTGGGGCTCTCGATTGCTCGCCAACTCGTCGAAATGCACGGCGGACATATCGAGGCACGCAGCGAAGGCTCCGGCAAAGGCGCCGCGTTTATCGTGCGATTGCCGGCCATGGTCGGGGCTGCGGCGTTGCCATCCACCTCGCCCGACGAGCCGCTTGTGCAGGTCCTGCCGCCTGCGCTCGCCGGCTTGCATGTGGTCATCGTCGAGGACGAGCCCGATGCGCGCGAACTCGTGCGCAGCGTGCTCGAAGAGCGTGGCGCCACGGCGCGCGTGTTCGGGAATGCGTTCGAGGCGCTCGAATCATGCATGAGCCTGCCGCCCGACGTGATCGTCAGCGACATCGGCATGCCGGGCGTGGACGGCTACGAGTTCATTCGACGGCTACGCACGTTCGAAGCGGCGCATGGCCGCGCGACGCCGGCCGCCGCGCTGAGCGCATTCGCGCGCAGCGAGGATCGTCGCCGCGCGCTGCTGGCCGGTTTCCAAACACACCTGGCCAAACCCGTTGACCCGCTCGAACTCGTGGTGGTGGTGGCGGCGCTGGCCGGGCGCACCGCCACGTTTGCGCGCTAAAGGCCGCGGCCACGTCTCAAAGCTTAAAGTTCGATGCGCGTGCCGAGCAGAACGAGAAACTGGCGCAGCCATTCGGGATGGGCGGGCCACGCCGGAGCGGTCACGAACGGCGCATCGGTGACGGCTGCGTCGACCGGGATGTCCGCATATTCGCCGCCGGCCATACGCACTTCGGGGGCGCAGGCCGGATAAGCCGAAATCCGCTTGCCGCGAATTACATCGGCCGCTGCCAGCAGTTGCGCGGCGTGGCAAATGGCGGCGATCGGTTTGTTTGCTTCGGCGAAGGTCCGCACGAGCGCGATCACCTTGGCGTTCAGTCGCAAATATTCGGGCGCACGGCCGCCTGCGATGGCCAGTGCATCGTATCGGCTGGCGTCGATATCGTCGAAGGTCGCATTGAGCGCGAACTGATGGCCGGGCTTTTCGGTGTAGGTCTGATCGCCCTCGAAGTCATGAATGGCCGTCTTCACCTTTTCGCCGGCCTTCTTGCCGGGGCACACCGCATCGACCGTATGGCCGATGGCCTGCAGTGCCTGGAACGGCACCATCGTTTCGTAGTCCTCAGCGAAATCGCCAGTCAAAAAAAGAATTTTTTTTGCTGCCATGTCCTTCTCCTGTATCAGGGACGCACGGTTGAACGGTTCAGGCAGTGTACTCCCGATGTTTGACGAATCAGAGACGAACGAACGCTTGTGCCTCGTCCGAAATGTAATTACACTGGTTACACATTGGGGCAGACGCCTAGCCTATCGAAACATCGAAACAAGGAATGAACACAAGCAGTCGTTTTGCCTACGCCGTCCATATCCTGGCATTGTTGTCGCTGCAAGAGGGCGTGCCGCTTTCGTCGGAAATCATCGCGGGCAGCGTCAATACGAATCCCGCGTTGATCAGGCGGTTGTTGTCGATGCTGGCCGCAGCGGGCTTGACGAGCGCTCAGCTCGGCGCGGGTGGCGGGGCATTGCTCGCTCGGGAGCCGAAGGCCATTGCGCTGGTCGATGTCTATCGCGCCGTTGACGATGGGCAACTCTTCGGTTTGCATCGCGATACACCCAACCCGGCCTGCGTGGTCGGGCGGCATATTCAGGCAGTGCTGGAGGAAGTCGTCGATGATGCTGCGCGCGCGATGGAGGCGTCATTGGGTTCCCGTTCGCTTGCCGATGTGACCGACGGCGTACTGAGGGCCGAGCGCCAGCGTTCGCGCAAGCCCCGCAAAGGATGAGGCGATAAGCAGGCGTTTTTTTGCAGTTATATGTAACTATTATGGTTACAAAAATCGGAGAAATTCAAATGCAAACAGTTTTAAAAATCGCGCTTTTTGGCGCAACCGGCATGATCGGTTCGCGCATTGCAGCAGAAGCCGCGGCGCGCGGTCATCGGGTCAGCGCGTTCGCGCGCCGTCCTGAACGTATCGAAAGTGCGGCGAACGTCGTGGCCCACTCGGGCGATATTTTCGACGAAACGGCGATGGCAGCAGCGGTCGCCGGGCACGATGTCATCGCCAGTGCCTACGCGCCGCCGCACGATGACGCAGCGAAAGTGATCGATGCATCGCGTGCACTGGTGGCCATCGCGCGCGCGGCGGGCGTGAAGCGGCTGGTGGTCGTGGGCGGGGCCGGTTCGCTTGAAGTGGCGCCGGGCAAGCAACTCGTCGATACCGAAGGGTTTCCCGCCGCATACAAGGCTTATGCGCTCGCGCATCGCGACGCACTCGGGTTTTATCGCACGGTAACCGACCTCGATTGGACGTTCTTTGCGCCGGCCGCGATGATCTCGCCCGGGACGAAGACGGGCCAGTTTCGCACCGGTGCGGACACGTTGATTACCGACGCGAGCGGCAACAGCGCGATTTCAGCGGAAGACTACGCGGTTGCGTTTGTCGACGAACTCGAAGCCGGGCGGTTCGTGCACCGGGTTGCGACGGTGGCTTACTGAACGGCGGCCCGCTCTAGGCGGCCACGTCGACGAGATCGTTGACGTGCGTGGCGATCCGCTCGCCGGGGACGCCGTAAAGGTGAAGCGAGACGGCCGGCCCCGCTGCGGTATTGGATAGCCGGTGAATGGCGGTGCGGCCCGCGCGCACGTACGAGACGGCGCCGGGCTCGCGCGCGTGTGTACGAACCGGCAACGCGCATGCGTGCGCGTCGCTCCATTCATAGAGCGTTTCCGTCAGCACCCCGTCGACCACCGCATAGCCGCACCACGTGCGATGACCGTGCACGGGGCTCGTCTGCCCCGGGCGCCAGACCAGCGACACGAGCGCATAGCGGCCGCGCGGGTCGGCCGCGATCAAATGGCGGCAGTAGCTGTCGTGCGCGCCTTCGCGCTGTGCCGGGCCGAGCAGCTCAGGGTTCGCGGCTGCTTGCACGAGCGCCGCTCGCACGCGCCGGGCGAACTCGGCTTGTTGGGCGGTTTGATCCCGACTGACGCCGGCAACGGCTTCATACGCGGCATCCAGCGCGTCGGTGAACTGTCTGATGGCGTCGGCCGTGGGCGTAGGCCTTGCAAGCCGGGCGTCGGCATCGGCATCGGTTGTGAAGCGTCGCTCGAGCGGCGCATGCACGGACTTGAAGAGGCTCGATTCGGGATTTGACTGCATGACCAAAATGGGCGTGGGGCCGTGACGTCGGAGCCTTCATTTGTATCAGGTTGCGCCGAAAAAGAGCTTGCAAAGATTTGCGCGAATGCCGCCTGGCGTGCAAAAAATTTCTAACGGCGCGGCCGCGACTGCGTATTGGCATCGGGGCAGACGGCTAAAGCGCGTAAAATGCGACCTTCGCCACACCATCCGGAGCCCTGCGCGGCTTCGCAAACTGCCCGCACCATGAACGATCCTCGCAAGAAGTCGAACCCCACTACGCGCGTCGCCGTGGTGATCGTCGTCGCCATGCTGATCGTGATTGGAACGCTTGTCTATAACGCCATCAAGGGCAAGCGGGAATACGACGAGCAAGCCGGCGCGATCAACCCGAGCCGTTCGGCCGCGGCCGTGGCCGCGTCAGCGGCTTCGCACTAACAACCGCAATGCTGTTGTCGTAAGCCTCGGAATGATGCAAGCGGCGCAACTACTGTGGCAGATGGATCGCCCCGGCGTCTTTGTTGATCAGAAACGACGCGGCCAACAACTGTTTGCACTGGTGCACCAGCAGCTTCATCTCCTGCACGAATTCAACTGAACGCGCGTCCGAACGTTCGATCTCGACCACCATCGCGTCGAGTTCGCGCGTGAGTTGCTTTGTCGTTTCCGTTTGCTCGGCGGGCGGCGGCTCGCCGGCCTGCGCGCGGGTCAGGTTCGCGCGCACCGTTGACAACGCGCGCTGCAGCGGCTGCATCCCTTCGATCCCCTGTTCGGCGACGCTGCGCATGAGCGGCGCCGCCACCGCGATTTGCGCAGCCAGCACATGGCTTTGCACCAGCAGGTCGTTTAATTCCGGCACAAACTTTTGTTGCGATTTCGGTTCGATCATCATGCGCCGGAATGCTTGCCCCAAATTGGCGAATGCGACGTGGACGTCCTTGCGGGCCAGCCGATAACGGAAATCGCGGTCGGCAGCCGTGCCGGCTTCGGGCGCAGTGGCCACGGCCGGGCCTGCGTTTGCCGCCGCGGCGGCCGGGTTGCTGCCCCACCACCATGCGGTATCGAGATACTGGCGGGAGGTCGAGAGCATCTCGGTGACGAGCTTGCCGATGGCCCGATATTCCCAGTACGGAAAGAGCCGGCTTGCCCCAATGCCGAGCGCACAGCCAATGATGGTATCGATGGCGCGCTCGCCGATGATATGCAGGCTGCCCGGTGCCAGCAGATGAAAAAGCAGCAGCACGTATGACGACGTGAAAACGACGCTCGCGCCGTAATTGAACAGCAGCAGGCTGTAGCTCATGACCATCGACGCGAACATGATGGCCAGCAGCAGATGCGGCGAATGGACCGTCAGAATCAGCGCGATGCTGAGCGCACAGCCGATCGCCGTGCCGACGATACGCTGCGTGTTGCGTTGCTTCGTCAGCGAGTAGCCGGGCTTCATGATGATCAGCGTCGTCATCACGATCCAGTATGCGTTCGTCAGCGGCAACAGGCGCCCGAGCCAGAAGCCGACCGCCACCGCTACCGTCACGCGCGACGCGTGGCGAAAGCTCGGAGACGCTATCGTCAAATTCGAAAAAATTTGGCGCAGCGGCACCTGCCGGTTCGAGAGAAAGCGGGTGAGGCTGGCGTCGGGGCGAACTTCAGCATGCACGGCTGGCGCCTCGTCGGCCAGGCTTTTCTTCATTTTGTCGATGAGCCGAATGCCGCTCCAGATGCGTCGGAACGAAGCCGATGCCGCGGCGTACGCTTCGGCCTGCGTCTGCGGCAGCGCTTGCCTGCGCATCAATTCGAGCTCGTATTCGATGGCGCGCAGCTCCGCTTTCACGTTCACGCGCGAGTCGGCGCGCCGGTCCTGCAGCACGGCAAGGCCGATCGCTTCGAGGTTGCGCGCCGCTTTGCGGATCAGGTCGCGGTAGAACATCATCACATCGGCGTTGCCGAACGTGCGCCGCAGCAGCGGGTAGTCGGTATGCGCACCGACGAACAGTTCGTGCAGATCGACTGAATTGATGAACAGGTTGAAAAGCATCACGCGGCGCGCTTCGAGCTTGTTGCGCCGCAGTTTGCGCAGGTTGCGCAAGACGATGGCCCGCGCGGCGTCTTGCATTTCGACGGCGGCAATTTGCTTTTCGACGAGCGTGCGATAGCAGGCGTCGAGATCGGCATCGACATCGTAAAAATCCGCTCGTGCGAGCAGATACTCGGCGCACGCAAAGACGCTCTCGGCCAGCGCCTGTTTTTCGACACGGTACGCCTGCCATTGCAGCAACAGCGTGGCCCAGTAGGTGTACCAAAGGCCGCCGGCGAGAATCCACGCGGCGTTTTGCAGTGCTTGCAGCGGCGCGAGCTGGTCTTCGAGCGTGACGACCATCATGAAAAGCGTGGCAAAGCCGATTTGCGGCCAGCGGTTGCCATACACGACGGCCAGCGACAGCACGAACGTCAGCGTGACCACGGTGGCCCACAGCGCCAACACATTGAACGTCGCCAGGCCCGTGGCCAGCGCCGATAACGCGCCGAGCACGCTGCAAATCAGCATCTCCTTGTGTTTGTACTTGAGCGGCCCCGGCATATCGACGACACAGGCGCCGAGCGCGCCGGTCGCAATCGTGAAGCCCAAATCGGCCTTGTGAAAGACGATTAGGCAGAGCACGGCCGGCAGCGATACGCCGATCGCCATGCGCATGCCACCGAAGAAATATTGGCTGTAGAGAAACTTCTTGATTTCTATCGAATAGCGCATCGATGTTGAGGCTGTCAGCCGGGACGGGCCGGTTAGCGGGGTGCGGCGTCGAGTCTAACGTATTTGTCCTTGCCGCCGTCGTCAAACAGGGCGCCGCGCGTTGCGGCGCGCGGGCACGGCCGGGCACGTTTGTTATGCTGGCGGTTTTCGCCGAACGCGCTTGGCCGACAAGCGCGACGCCGCCATCGAGCCTCATGCTTCAGCTCCTTTATTCGAACCGCCACGAGACGCTCGTCGACGCCATGTGCGACGACCTGTCGGCCATGCCTGCCGACCCTTGGTCGAGCGAGGAGATCGTCGTGCCGAGCGCTGCGGTGCGGCGGCACATCGAACTCGAACTGGCGCGGCGGCGAGGAATTTGCGCGAATGTCAATTTCGCTTATCTGGCGCAATGGCTGTGGGCGCAGATCGGCGGCGTGCTTGCCGTGCCGGCGCATTCCCCGCTCGCGCTCGAACGCTTGCAGTGGCGCTGCTATCGTCTCTTTGGCGAGCCCGATGGGGATGGCGCTGCACGGGAAATGGCCAACGCGTGGCGCGCGTCGCCTCGGCTGGCGAGCTATCTGGCGGCAGCGGACGCGCCGATGCGCTACGAGCTGGCCCGGCGCGTGGCGACGCTTTTCGATCACTATCTGGCTTACCGGCCCGAGTGGCTGCGTCGCTGGCAGCAAGGGCAATCGATTTTCGACACCGCCGGGGCCGACGGCTCCGCTCTCGCGCCACCGGTGCTGCGCGAGGACGAGCACTGGCAGGCCGTGCTGTGGCGCGCGGTGCTGGCCGAGTTGGCAGGCTCCAATGACCCGCATGCGCTAGCCGATGCGACACCGCCCGCGCACCGGTTTCTCGATGTCGTGCGCACGCTCGATCTCGATGCCGTGATGCGCGCGCGTTGGCCTGCGTCGGTCAGTGTGTTCGCGCTGCCGACCATCGCGCCGCTTCACATCGCCCTGTTGCGCGAGCTTTCGCGCTGGATCGACGTGCGCCTTTACGTGATGAATCCGTGTCGCCAATTCTGGTTCGACATCGTAAGCGAAGGGACGGCGCTCGCGCTCGATGCGGCCGGTACGCTCGACTTCCATGAGGTCGGTCATCCGCTGCTTGCGGACTGGGGGCGTCAGACGCAGGCGCAGCTCCATTTGCTGCACGAACTGACGGAGGGTGCCGCCTCGGCCGAGGCCACGCGCTACCTCGAAAATCCGGGTTCGACCTGGCTCGCGAAGCTGCAAAACGCGATGCTCGATCTCGAGCCGGAAAAGGCGGCGATGCCGAGCGCGCTCGATCAACGGGCGCTGGCCGACACGCTCGGTATCGAAGTGCACGTTTGCCATAGCCTTTCTCGTCAACTGGAGGTATTGCATGATCGGCTGCTCGGCTGGCTCGACGCGCACGCGCGTGCGCACGGCGACGGCGGCGGTGGGGTGCACGCGCCGCTGACACCGTCGGATGTGCTCGTCGTCTGCCCGGACTTGGCCACGGCCGCACCGCTGATCGATGCCGTATTCGGTACGATGCCGAGTGATGATCGTCGCCGCATTCCGTACCGTGTGACGGGCTTACCGGCGTCGCAGGCCAACCCGATTGCGCGTGTGCTGCTCGAATGGCTCGCGCTGGCCGATCGCAGCGTGGGCGCGCCGGAGCTTGTCGAGTGGCTGCGCGTGGACGCCATCGCGGCGCGTTATGGCATCGACGCGGCCGCGCTCGACACCGCGCAAAGCTGGCTCGCGGCGGCTGGCGCTCGCCGGGGGCTCGCACCACGGGTGCCAGCGAATGATGCGGATCATGCAAACGAAGCGGGCGAAGCCGAGCAGGCGGTGCCGCTGGCTCGCAACACGTTTTCTGATGCGCTGACGCGGCTTTTCCTTGGCTACGCGATGCCTGACGACAGCGAGCCTGTCGATGCGTGGCTGCCGGTGGCCGGCCCGCTCGGCGCCGAAGGCGAGCTGCTGGGACGCCTCGCGCGGTTTATCGACGATCTCGAAAATTTCGTCGCGCGTCTCGGCGAGACGCTGACCTGCGAAGCGTGGACGGTGCTGCTCGGCGACGCGCTGCAGCGCTTTTTCGACGCAGGGCCGGCGTTTGCCGATGCGGTCTCGAACGTGCGCGACACGCTCGATGCGATGCTCGATGCGATGCGTGAGAGCGTCGGTGCGGCCGAGGTGCCGGCCGACGTGCTGCGCGCGGCGCTGGCGGCGGCGTTCGACGACAGCGCGAAAGGCGGCGTGCCGTGGGGCGGCGTGACGTTCTCCTCGCTGACGAGCTTGAGGGGCTTGCCGTATCGCGTCATCTGTCTGATCGGCATGGACGACGGCGCACTGCCCACGCTTGCGCGCGCCGACGAGTTCGATTTGATGAGCGCGCGACCGATGCTCGGCGACCGCCAGCGGCGCGCCGACGAGCGCAACCTCTTTCTCGATTTGCTGCTGGCGGCGCGCGAGCGCTTCGTCATCGCTTACACGGGGCGCAGCATCCGCGACAACGCGCCGTTGCCGCCAGCCGCGCTCGTCGACGAGTTGCTCGACCATCTTGCCCGTGCTTCGGCCGGGCCGGACGCCAGCCCGGCCGAAGTGGAGTCGGCGCGGCGGGCGTTCATCGTCGAACATCCGCTGCAGCCGTTCTCGGGCGCCTACTTCGAACCTTCGACGAGACTTTTCACCTACGATGCCGAGCGCGCGCAACTGGCCGAGCGGCTGGCAGCGGACGAAACACAGGTGCCTAGGCCGTTTTTCAGAGAACCGCTGCCGCCCGAACCGCCTGCACCGATTGCGTTTGCCGACTTTGCGCGTTTTTGGCGGCATCCGGCTCGCGAGCTTTTGCGCGAGCGGCTTGGCGTCGTGCTTGACGGCGCGGCAGGCGAGTTGATCGACACCGAGCCGTTCGAGCTCGACTACGCGGCGCGCGATGCACTGGCCGCGCGTTTGCTGCCGCGTCTCGTGGCTGAAGGCGGTGCAGCCGCGGCCAGCGCCGCGCGTATCGCGCAGGCGAGTCCCGAGCTGCCGATAGGGGCAACCGGCGATGTGCTCAAGCGCCACGAGGTCGCCGCGCTGACGCGCTTGGCCGACGAGGTGCGCGCCGATCTCGCGCTCGGCGCGACGCGTCTGTCATTCGCATTGCCGCTTGCGCCGCGCTGGCCCGACACAGGCGGCGTGGCGCTCTTCGGCGAATATGACGCGGCGCTTGCGCGCGCGCTGGCCGATGCGCCGTCGCTCGAGTTGCATGGCTCGCTCGCCAATGTCACGCCGAACGGGCTCGTGCTTTATCGCTATGCGCGGCCGGGCGCGCGCGACTACTTGAGCGCGTGGCTCGCCCATCTCGTTTATTGCGCGGCGCAGCCCGACGGTGCGCGGCACACGGTCTGGCACGGCGGCGGCGAACGTTTTGCCTTTGCGCCCGTGGCGGCACCGCACGAGGCGCTTGCGCCGCTCGTTGCGCTTTTCATTGCGGGGCGCCGTCTTCCGTTGCGGTTTTTTCCGAAGAGCGCATGGGCGAAGATGAACGGCAGCGACGCCGACGCACTCGGCGTCTGGATCAGCGAGCGCGTGCGCGGCGAAGCGGAGGACCCGGCACTCGAGATTGCCTGGCGCGGCGCGAGCCTCGCGCTCGACGAGCCGTTTGCCGTGCTTGCCCGCATCGTGTTTGGTCCGCTGCTGCAGCATCTCGAAGCGGGGCCGGCATGAGCGAAACGCATGCCTTCGACCGCACCGCGTTGCCGGCGTCCGACGAACTCGACGTCTTCACGTGTGCCCTCGGCGGCGTCAACCAGATCGAAGCGTCAGCGGGCACTGGCAAGACCTGGAATATTTGTGCGCTTTACGTGCGTCTTCTGCTCGAACGCGATCTGCGCGCCGACCAGATACTCGTTGTGACGTTCACGAAAGCGGCGACGGCTGAGCTGCACGAGCGGATCCGCACGCGTCTCGCCGAACTGGCGCGTGCGATCGAAACCGGCGACGACGGTGGTGACCCGTTCGTCGCGCGGCTGTCCGAAACGGTATTGGCGCAGGCAGATGAAGCAACGCTTGCGCTGGCCGCCAAACGCATCCGGCGCGCGTTGTCGACGTTCGATCAGGCGGCGATCCACACGATTCACGCGTTTTGCCAGCGGGCGTTGCAAGAGGCACCTTTCGCCGCGGCGATGCCGTTCGCATTCGCGATGGAAGCAGACGATGCCAGTCTGCGATTCCAGCTCGCAGCCGATTTTTGGCGCACGCGCGTCGAGCCGCTCGCGGCTGCGGACCCGGCCTTTGCGGCCTGGCTGGTGGCGCATGCGGCGGGCCCTGCGGCGCTCGATGCGGAGCTTGCGCGTCGGCTCAAGAAGCCGCTCGCGCTGCTGCGCTGGGGGGCCGGCGGGGCTGGCATGCCGCCGATGCGAACGCTGGCCGGGCCGGCGGGGCTGACCGAACTGGTGGGCGACGCCGACGCGCGCCAGCGCTTTCGTGAAGCCTGTGCGCTTTGGCACGAGGAACGCGAGCGGATCGCGCAATTGCTCGACGACGCGCAGGCAGGCCTTAACCGAACGACGCACAAGCCCGAGGCTGTCGCCGCGGCGCTCGCCGCCTGGCGTCGCTATTTTGCGGAGGACGATTGCCACGCGCCGCCGCCGCGCGCAGCGCTGAAGCTGACGGCCGCGGCGCTCGCGAAGGCCACGAAGGCGAAGTTTGTGCCGCCTGCTCATCCTTTTTTCACGCTGGCCGGAATGCTCGCGGCCGCGAGCGATGCGGCCGAGGCGGCGAATCGCTCGCGCTGGCTTGCGGTGCTCGCGCGTTGGCTGGACGAGGGGCCGGCGACGCTCGCGGCCGCCAAGCGTGCGCGTCGCATCGCGTCGTTCGACGATTTGCTATCGAACCTGTATGGCGCACTCGTCGCGCATCCATGGCTCGCACAAGTGCTGCGCGCGCGTTATCCGGCTGCGTTGATCGACGAATTCCAGGATACCGACCCGCTGCAGTTTGCAATCTTCGAGCGGATTTTCGCGCGCAGCGGAAGTGGAAGCGGGAACGACGGCGAGCCGGGGCCACTTTTTCTCGTCGGTGATCCGAAGCAGGCCATCTACAGTTTTCGCGCGGCCGATCTGCATACCTATCTGGCCGCGCGCCATGCCGCAAACGCGCGCTATACATTGGCGGTCAATCAGCGTTCGACGGGCGCGCTGGTCGAGGCGTGCAATCGCATATTTAGCGCGAACCCGCGGGCTTTCGTGCTCGATGGGCTCGACTATTTGCCCGTGCGCGCCGGCACGCGCGAACGGCCGCCGTTCATCGATGAATCGACGTCGACATCGACATCGACGTCGACAGACAATCCCGGCGACTTTCGCATGTGGATGCTGCCTTCGGGCGAAGGTGTCCTTGCCAAACGCGACGCTCAACGGCAGGCGGCCGAAGCGTGTGCCGCCGAAATCGCGCGGCTTTTGCGCGGCGCGCGTGATGGCGCCGTCAGGCTCGCCGAGACACCGCTCGCGCCTGCCGACATCGCTGTGCTCGTGCGCACGCACAGGCAGGGCAGCCTCATCAAACGTGTACTGGCCGCCTGGGGCGTGGGCAGCGTCGAGCTTGCGCAGGCGTCGGTGTTCGCGACACGCGATGCCGAGCAGCTCGAACGCGTGCTGGTGGCCATCGACACGCCTGGCGATCTGCGCCGTTTGCGTGCAGCGTTGGCAGCGGATTGGTTCGGCTTCGATGCGGCGGCGCTAGCACGCTTGGAGGCTCTTGCGGACGCGCAAGGCACGAGCCATTCGGATCCAGCGGACCGTTCGGACGACGCCACGGCCTGGGTCGAGCGCTTTTCGCGCTATCGCGCGCTGTGGCACGAACGCGGGTTCGCGGCCATGTGGCGCACGCTGATGCGCGAGCTTGGCGTGGGTTTGCGCTTGATCGTGGGCGCACAGGGCGAGCGACGGCTGACCGACGTCAATCACTTGGCCGAACTCGTCGCCTCGCGCACCGCGCTTTATCCCGGCATTGCGCCGACGCTGCGCTGGCTCGCGGCGCAACGCGAGCAAGGCGGCGACGACGAGGCGCAGTTGCGGCTCGAGTCCGATCGCGATCTCGTGCAGATCGTCACCGTGCACAAGGCGAAGGGGCTCGAGTATGCCGTCGTCTTCTGTCCGTTCTTGAACGACGGTGCGCGCCAGCCGAGCGCCAGCGCCGCGCTGCCTCGCGCGTGCGAGTACCACGAGGCACAAGACGGCGGCGCGGTGGCGGTGCTGCATTACGGCTGCGAGGGCGAGGATGCCGAGCGAGCCGAGCGCGAAGCGTTGCGCGAGGAGGCGGCCGAGCGCGCACGGCTTGTCTATGTCGCGCTTACGCGCGCGGTGCACCGCTGCTATGTCGTGGCCGGCCCTTATTTGTCGTCGCGCTCGACCAAGGAGTCGCGCCGCAGCGTGCTGAACTGGCTGGTGGCTGGCGACGGCGAATTCGGTGCCTGGTATGACGAGCCGCCCGACGACGCCGTGCTGATGAAGCGATGGCGCTCGCTTGCTGTCGCTCCGCTGTCGTTCGAGCCGCTGCCGGCGCCGGGACGGCGCATGCCGCTCGAGCGCGAGCGGCGGCAGGGCAGCGGGCTCGCCGCGCGCACGGCTCGTCGCGGGCTGAGCGAAACGTGGCGTATCGCGAGTTTCAGCTCGCTTGCGTCGGCAGCGTTGCGCAGGGCGCAAGCGCTCGTCGAAGACGAACCGCGGCCGGACCACGATGCGCTGGCTGCGCTGTCGGCGCAGACATCGGAAACGCCGGGCGTGCCGGAGGCGCCGCCACGGATTGACGTCGCTGACGACGACATCCTCGGTTTTCCGCGCGGGGCGGCGGCTGGCGAGTGTTTGCATCGGCTGTTGGAACTGGCCGACTTCACGGCCCCGGCCACGTGGCCGCAGGCGATTACGCGTGCGCGCGCCGAGCGGCCGGTGCCGGGCGATGCGGATACGGCCCGTCGAATGCCGGCGATGATGGCGCGGATGCTGGCGGACGTTACGGCCACCGAGCTGGCGCCGGGTTTCACGCTGAGCGCGGTCGATCCGCAGCGCAAGCTTGTCGAGTGGCCGTTTCTTTTCGCTGCGCCGTCGCTTGATTTGCCGGCGTTGCGGCGGCTGCTCGTGCGCGAAGGATATGCGGATGTCGCGCTCGATCCAGGCACGCTGAGCGGGTTCGTGAAAGGATTTGTCGACATGCTCATCGAACATGATGGCCGCTATTGGATCATCGATTGGAAATCGAACCATCTCGGCATGCAGGCGGGCGATTACCACGCAGCCTCGCTCGATGCTGCCATGACGGCGCACGCTTACCATCTGCAGGCGCTGCTTTATACGGTTGCGCTGCATCGCTACTTGCGCACGCGCAAGCGTGGTTATGACTACGACGCCCACATGGGTGGTTACCTCTACGTATTCCTGCGTGGCGTTCGTCCGGATTGGCGCGACGGCGACGGCCCCGCGGGCGTTCACCGACGGAGGCCGGCGCGCGCGTTGGTGCAAGCGCTCGACGAGTTGATTGGAGCGGTATGAAACAGCTGAGCGCAATCTCGAACGCGACGCCCTCTAACGATTTCGCGACCGTGCTCGCCGAGGGTTTCGCTCGCCGCATCGGCATGCTGGCCGAGCAGCTCGGTGCCAATTCGACTTGCGTCAGCTGGGCGCGCCGCGCCGCGTTCGCCGCGAGCCGCGCGACGAACGCAGGCCATGTATGCGTGCCGATCGCGCGACTCGCGCATCGCTACGGTGCGGAGCCGACATCGGTGCGCAGGGCGCTTGCGGCAAGCGGCGTGGTCTCCGACGGCAGCGAGCATGCGGCGGCGTTGCGGCCGCTCGTCGTCGACACCGCCGGGCGGCTCTATCTCGCGCGATATTTCGACTACGAGCGCCGGCTCGCGGCCGCCATCGTCGCCCATGCTTCGCACGCGAGCGTTGGCGTCGGGGCCGACGTCGGCATCGACGAAACCGCGCTCGACGCGCGCCTGATGCGCTATTTCGGCCCGCCGCCGGCCGATGCCATCGACTGGCAGCGCGCGGCCGCGGCGCTCGCGCTCGCGGGCCGGCTGACCATCGTGAGCGGCGGTCCGGGCACGGGCAAAACGACAACGGTCGTGGGTATGCTCGCTTGTCTCGTCGATGCCGATCCGACGCTCTCGATTGCACTGGCTGCTCCGACGGGCAAGGCAGCGCAGCGCATGCAAGAGGCGCTGGCGGCGCGCGCGGCCGCACTGCCGCCCGATATCGCGGCACGGCTGCCTACGCGCGCGCTGACCCTGCATCGGCTGCTCGGCGCGGGGCAGGGCGGCCGGATGCGCTATCACCGTGACAACCCGCTGCCGTTCGATGTGCTCGTCATCGATGAAGCGTCGATGATCGACGTCGCGATGGCGGCTCAGTTGTTCGACGCACTCGCGCCCGAGACGAGGCTCGTGATGCTCGGCGACAAAGACCAGCTTGCCGCCGTCGAAGCGGGAGCGGTATTTGCCGAATTGAGCGCCGTGCCTGCTTTCAGCGCGCGGGGCATCGCGCGGATCGCCCGGGCGGCTGGCGTCTCCGATGCGCAGGTGGCGAGCGCGTTGCCTGATGCGTCGACCCGCGGCACATTGATGCCCGGGGACGGCGCGCTATTCGATACACCGTTCGACGACGATGCGTTTCTGTCGAGCGCGACCGAGATCGAACGCGAGTGGACGATGCAGGAGGACGCATCGCTGTCTGCTTCGCTCGCCACTGCCCCGGTGTTAGAAAGCATGACGGCTGAGCAGCCGATCGAAGAACGTGACGCGGTGCACGCAGCTGCGCTGGTCGATTGCGTCGTTTGGCTCGAACGTAACTATCGGTTTGGGCTCGAATCGCCGATCGGCCGCTTGTCGCTTGCCATCCGGGGCGCCGATATCGACGCGGCGCTGGCCGCGCTTACCGTGACGCACGACGAAGCGGCCGACTATGCGGCAACGACAGCCGGTGCATGGCTCGACGAAGACATAGGGCCGGCCCTTGGCGCGCGCACGGTCGAGCGTCTTGCTCAAGGGTTCGCGCACTACGGCGCACTGCTCGAAGCGGCTTTGATGCAGCCACTGCCCGATCCGCAGCCGCTCTTCGAGGCGCTCAATGCCTACCGGATACTGTGCGCGACACGAGTTGGGGCGCGCGGCGCCGATACGCTCAACGGGCTGATGGCAGCGCATGTGCGGCACGCTGCACATGTGCCGCTCGCGCCCGGCGCGACCTGGTTCCCTGGCCGCCCGGTCATGATTGCGCGCAATGACTATGCGCTTGGACTCTTCAACGGGGATGTTGGCATCGCGTTACCAGGCGCCGGAGGGGCACTGCGCGTCTATTTTCGGACCGCTGAGGGGGGCGTGCGCGCCGTGGCGCCTGCCGCACTGCCGCCGCACGACACGGCGTTCGCGCTGACGGTGCACAAGTCGCAGGGCTCCGAATTCGACGCGGCCGCGCTGGTGCTGCCGGCGTCAGCCAGCCGCGTGATGTCGCGCGAGCTGGTCTATACAGCCGTCACGCGGGCTCGCGCCGCCGTGCGGATCGTGGGTGCGCGCGCCGTGCTCGCCGATGCGATCTCGGCGCCGACGCGCCGCGATTCGGGCCTCGCCGCGCGCATGCAGGCGGCGTTTGCGGCCGCGCGCGATGGATGACGCCCGTGGCCCGACTTATGCCACACTGACAGCGAAGTGAGCGGCGTTTGCTGCGTTTTGTCTGTGTCGGGTATCGCATCGCCCTGTATCGCCCTGTATCGCCCTGTATCACCGTTATCGTTTGCCATGACTATTCGCCATACTGTGTCCCCTGCCGAAGTCGAGCTCACGGCCGTGCGCGCCCAAGGCGCCGGTGGCCAGAACGTCAACAAGGTGTCGAGCGCGATCCACCTTCGTTTCGACATTCGTGCGTCGTCGCTGCCCGAGCCGATCAAGCTGCGCCTGCTCGCGCTGTCGGATCATCGCGTGACGCGTGACGGCATCGTCGTCATCAAAGCGCAGGAGTATCGGACGCAGGAGATGAACCGCGCGGCGGCGCTTGCGCGATTGAACGAACTCGTTGCGAGCGTGTGCATGACACGGCGCGCGCGAATTCCGACGAAGCCCACGCGCGCATCGAAGATGCGACGGCTCGACAGCAAGGCGCATCGCGCCGACATCAAAGCGGCGCGCTCGCGCGTGGCCGATTGAGCGTGGGCAGCGAAGCACTCAGTCGATCCGTTCGCCGTCGTCGGGGTGTGGCACGTCGAGTATGAAATCAACGCAAAAGACGTGCAATTGCGAGCCGGCTTCGACGGCGACGGCGGCCGTGTAGCAATCCTTGCCCTCGGTCAACGAATAGTGTGGACCCATGAGCGCCACCCGTCCTGGTGCGGCCACCGCTTGCTTGAAGTAAGCGCGGCGTGACCAATTGCTGTGCGTATCGGGGAACAGCGGCGAGAGCCGTTCGGCTTCGGTGGCGGTATCGGCCGCAATCGAATGCTGATGCTGATTGCCTTCGGCATCGACGACAAACACGCGGCGCGCAAACGGTCTTGCCAACGTCGGCTGCGCCGCCATCGCGAGATCGCCCGTTGCCCGAAAGATTCGCGCGCCGGCCAGCACCGCCTCTTCGAACTCGCTGAAGTCGACCGGCAGACCGGGCGTGCCGCTCGCGCGTGTGCGATACCGTGCCCACATCGCATCGATCAGCGCGGGAGCGGCCGCGGCCGCCGTGCGCGGCGACGCATGCGGCTGGCCCAACCAGAAGCCTTGCACGAAGTCCACGTCGGCTTGCATCAGCATCAACAGCTCGTCATCGGTTTCAACCCCTTCGCCGAGGACCATGGTGCCGGCTTGATGCAGCATCGTCACGAGTTGCGTCGCGAATTGATGGTCGGCGCCCGGTATCGCCATGCGCGCCACCAGCGAGCGGTCGAGTTTGACGATGTCGGGCCGCACGCGCCAGATGCGATCGAAGTTCGAAAAACCGGTGCCGAAGTCATCGATCGCGATCAGCAGTTCCCGCTCGCGCAGTGCCGCGACTGTGCGTTCAAAGAGCGCCTCGTCGGTCGCGGGCTCCTCGAGCAGTTCGATGACCACGCGCCGGTGCGGCAGCTCGAAATGGGCGCACAGCTCGTCGATGAACGTGCCATAGGGCCAGCCGCTGCGAAAAAGGCGCGGCAACGCGTTGACGAAGAGCCAGCCCTGGTCGAGCCCGGCCTGCGCGAAATTGGCGAAATGCACGCAACGCGTGAGCCGTTCGAGTGCGAGCGCAATGTTTTTGCCCGGCGCACTGGCGAACAGGGTATGCGGGTGAATCGGTTGCCCGATGCTGTCCGTGGCGCGCAAGAGCGCCTCATAGCCGACCACGCGCTTATGCGTAATCGACACCACGGGCTGAAACGCGCTGCGCAGCGTGACGCCTTGATAGTCGATGTACCAGCCTGTGTCATCGAGCTTCAAGTGGGGGAGGATGTCGGAGAGCGTCAGTTCGCGTTTCGATGCCATGGCCAGCGCGCGTTCGGCGCGAAAGAGCGTGGCCGAACCGGCCCGGCGGCGCGCGAGGCGCGGGAAAGGGTCGGAAGCGTCACGCGTGTCACGCGCCGGCAGTCGAGCCGGGTGAGGTGAACCAGAAAACCGACCATGCCGGACTGTGCCCATATGAGGAAAAGCCAGTGTAACAAACGAACGCATTAACGATGAGGTCAGCGTAAGTCCGTCGGCGTCGCGGGCTATGTTCGATCGGGTACGGTGGGTGGAAAGTCGTTGTGCTTCCGGCGGCGTTCGGTGTAGGCCGCCGAACATTGGCGGCCGTTCTCAGCGCGTATTGGCGGGTCTTGGCAGGGCTTGGCGCGTATCCACTTGTATCGGGGCTATGTCGACGCTTGTCAGGTCTGTTCGGCCCGCCGGCCGAAGCCGGGCAACCGCTTGACGGCGCCGGTGGCAAGCGCCGTACCGACCAGCACGATCGCGCAGCCAAGCAGCATCGGCGTCGAGACCTGCTCCCCGAGAAACAGCGCGCCCCACAGAATGCCGAAAACCGGAATGACGAACGTAACCGACATGGCGCGCGCAGGGCCGGCGACATTGAGCAGATGAAAATAGATGAAGTAGGCGACGCCCGTGCAGGCCACGCCGAGGCTCAGCACTGCGCCCCACGCGCTGGCCGACACATAATGGGCGGGCCAGTAGGCAAGCGCGAACGGAATGAGCGCGATGCTCGATCCGAGCATGCTGCCCGTGGCGACTGTCAACGCATCGACGCCGTTTAACCGCTGCTTCGTGTAGCTCGCTGCAATACCGTAGAGCAACGCCGCGCCCATTGCCGCAGCGGCGGCGAGTACGGTTGCCGCCGGTGCCGGCGCGCTCGCGCCGTGTGCCGACGCAACTTGGTCCCATACCAGCGTCACCACGCCGGCAAAGCCGATGGCCATTCCCAGCGTGCGCAGCCACGTGAGGCGGTCGCGCAGCCAGAGGTAAGCGACGAGTGCGCCCCACAGCGGGGTCGTCGCGTTGATGACCGAGGTCGTGCCGGCCGACAGCGTCAGTTCAGCGAACGCGAAAAGACAAAACGGCACCGCCGAGTTGAGTGCACCGACGATGAAAAGCGGCACGGCCTGTGCGCGCAGCGTTGCGAGCGCCTCGCGCGGCGCGCCGCGCGCGAACATCATTGCCACGAGGAACAGCGCGCCGATCGACACGCGCAGCGCCATCAGCGGCGTCACGCCGAATTCCGCGACGCCGACGCGAATAAATAGAAACGACGCGCCCCAAAGGGCAGCGAGTACGATGAGTTGGATTAGATGACGGGTTTTCATCGATAGAGAAGACGCTTGTGGCGTACGCGTTCACACAGAAGTTGCGCATGGTACACCCGGCGCGCAAGACAGTGTTTCGGCGTGCGATGAAATGACAAGAAACGACAAGAAACGACAAGAAACGATAAAAACCGGTGCAGCGCACCCATGCGAAGGGGGCGCGAACGCCCCCTTTTCGTCAGAATTTACCGAAGTGCGGCGTGCAGTACTTATTGCCGCTGATAAATCTCGGCGCCGTTTTTCACGAACTCGACCGCCTTCACTTCCATGCCTTTTTGCAACGCCGCTTGCTCGGATACACCTTGGGCCGCCGCGAACTCGCGCACGTCTTGCGTGATTTTCATCGAGCAGAAGTGCGGCCCGCACATCGAGCAAAAATGCGCGACCTTGGCCGAATCCTTCGGCAGCGTTTCGTCGTGGAATTCGCGCGCCTTGTCCGGGTCGAGGCCAAGATTGAACTGATCTTCCCAGCGAAACTCGAAGCGTGCTTTCGACAGTGCGTTATCGCGCACCTGGGCACCCGGATGGCCCTTGGCCAAGTCCGCCGCATGCGCCGCGAGCTTGTACGTGATGATGCCTTCCTTGACGTCGTCCTTGTTCGGCAAGCCGAGATGCTCCTTCGGCGTCACGTAGCAGAGCATCGCCGTGCCGAACCAGCCGATCATCGCCGCGCCGATACCCGAGGTGATGTGATCGTAGCCCGGCGCGATGTCGGTCGTCAGCGGTCCGAGCGTATAAAACGGGGCTTCGTCGCACCATTGCAACTGCAAGTCCATGTTTTCCTTGATCAACTGCATCGGCACATGGCCCGGGCCTTCGATCATCACTTGGACGTCATGCTTCCACGCTATTTGCGTGAGCTCGCCCAGCGTCTTGAGTTCGCCGAGCTGCGCTTCGTCGTTGGCGTCATAGATCGAGCCGGGGCGCAGGCCGTCGCCGAGCGAGAAGCTCACGTCGTAGGCCTTCATGATTTCGCAGATGTCTTCGAAGTGCTCGTAAAGGAAGCTTTCCTTGTGATGGGCGAGACACCATTTCGCCATGATCGAGCCGCCGCGCGAGACGATGCCCGTCATCCGGTTCGCCGTCATCGGCACGTAGCGCAGCAGCACGCCCGCATGGATCGTGAAGTAGTCGACGCCTTGTTCGGCTTGCTCGATCAACGTGTCGCGGAAAATTTCCCAGGTCAGGTCTTCGGCTTTGCCGTTGACCTTCTCGAGCGCTTGATAGATCGGCACCGTGCCGATCGGCACCGGGCTGTTGCGAATGATCCACTCGCGCGTTTCATGGATGTGCTTGCCGGTCGACAGATCCATGACCGTGTCGCCGCCCCAGCGGATGGCCCACGTCATTTTGTCGACTTCCTCGCCGATCGACGACGTCACGGCCGAATTGCCGATATTCGCGTTGATCTTCACGAGGAAATTACGGCCGATGATCATCGGCTCGCTTTCCGGGTGGTTGATGTTCGCGGGAATGATCGCGCGGCCGCGAGCCACTTCGTCACGCACGAATTCGGGGGTGATCTCCCGCAATGCGTTCGCGCCGAAGGCGGCAGCGCCGAACGCCTGTCCCGGGTGCTGACGGCCCATCATGTCGGCCAGCTTGGCGCCGGTCGGGCCGCTCGTGCGCAGGCTTTCGAGATACTCGGCGCGGCGCTGATTCTCGCGGATCGCGATGTACTCCATCTCCGGCGTAATGACGCCGCGGCGTGCATAGTGCATCTGCGTCACGTTCGCGCCGGCCTTGGCCCGACGCGGATGGCGGTGCAAACCCGGAAAGCGCAGTTGCGCGGTGGCCGGATCGGCCGCGCGCTCGCGCCCGAATTCGCTCGTGAGCGCAGCCAGTTGTTCGGTGTCGCCGCGCGCCTCGATCCAGCGCTGACGCGGCGCCGGCAGGCCCTGACGAATATCGATGTTGGCGTCGGGGTCGGTGTACGGGCCCGACGTATCGTAGACATAGATCGGCGGGTTTTTCTCGCCGCCGAAACCGCTAGGGGTGTCGGCCTGCGTGATTTCGCGCATCGGCACGCGGATATCGGGCTGCGAGCCGCTCACATAGACTTTGCGCGAATTCGGCAGCGGGGCGACGGCGGCGGCGTCGACGCGCGCGTCCGCTGAAATAAATTTGGGATTGGCGTTCATGCATATCTCCTGAGCGAGCATGGGGGCGCTAAGGCAGGAGCAGGAGACGGAAGGGAGGTCGGGCATGCAAGGCGGCGTAAAGCGTGAACTGGTGGTGCCGGTGCCTATGCCATCAAACCCGTACGCTTCCCTGCGCTGGCATTATCCAGATCAGGTTCAAAGGGTGTTTCTCACCCACGCAGCGCCACTTATCACCCAATTACCGTCAATCGGTCGATTCGAGGCGCAACGCAGGACCCCCGCGTTAGCAGGGCAGAAGATACAACGGGACGCCGGGCTTTGCAACCTGCGCGACACCGTGCCTGTGGCGATATGCCGGCTTCGCAGCACCGGTACGGGCGTGGCGCGCATAATGCAGTCGACCTGCTGCTGACGCCGTTGCGCATAAGCGTCGCCGCCGGCATTCGCCTCGCCGTCGTTTCATTTCCGCCCCTGTCGCTATGCCGTTTGGTCTTGTTCCGCACGTTTGCCGCGTGCCCGTTTGGGCTGGGCGCCGCCATGGCCCATACACAACGGCCAACGCATGAGTGAAACTCGCATAAGCGAAAGTCCGCCGATGCTGCGACCGCGCAGTGCGCGCATCGTGCTCGCGCTGGCGGTGGTTTATTTCGCGTGGGGTTCGGCCTATCTCGCGCTGCATGTCGCGCTCGAATCTTTTCCGCCGCTGTTGCTTTCCGGTTTGCGCAACCTGCTGGCCGGGATCGGCCTCTTCGTCTTCGCCGCGCGTTCGGCACATCGCCTGTCCGCGTGGCCGACGCCGGCTGAGGTCCGCAATGCGGGTATCGTCGGGGCCATGCTGGTGGGTTTGTCGAGCGGGCTGCTCGTCTCTGGCATGCGCAGCGTCAGCACGGGGGCGGCCGCGATCATCATCGCCACGGTGCCGCTTTTCGCCACGATGATTTCGGCCGTGGCCGGGTATCGCGTCGCGAGGGGCGAGTGGGTGGCAGTC
This sequence comes from Trinickia sp. LjRoot230, assembly GCF_964253315.1. NCBI lineage: Bacteria > Pseudomonadati > Pseudomonadota > Betaproteobacteria > Burkholderiales > Burkholderiaceae > Trinickia > Trinickia sp. LjRoot230. Next base: position 2,843,918 of record NZ_CAXUQX020000001.1, on the reverse strand, counting down.
GGGCTGGGCTTGGCCGGTATCGTCGTGTTGAATTACGGCCACGCATCGGCCGCGTCGGTGAGCGGCAGTATCGTCATCGTCGTCGCCGCGTTGTGCTGGGCGGCCGGCGCGCATCTCGCGAGTCGCCTCGTGTTGCCGGCCGATCTGTTCATGTCGACTGCTTTGCAAATCGGGCTCGGCGGGGCCATTTCGACATGCGTTGCCTGGCTTGGCGGCGAACGAATAACCCACGTGGAGCTGCTGCCGATCGTGGCGTTCATCTATCTGACGGTAGTGGCGACGATGGCCGCTTACGTGGCCTATGCGTTCTTGATTCGGCACACGAGCCCTATCGTTGCGAGCAGTTGCATGTACGTGAATCCGATCGTCGCCGTTTCGCTTGGCGCGCTGATGCTGGGGGAACCGGTGACCATCGGGACGGTTGCCGCTACGGTCGCGATCCTGGCGAGCGTAGCGCTGTCGTTCTGGTTCGACAGGCGGCGTGTTGGGTGATGGACGTCGCTGCGCACGCCAATTTGTCTGCTGAATTCCCGTATGCCATCGCTGCGGGGCATGTCGTTAGCTTCTTCCAAGTACCTCCGGCCTAAGTAACGACATGGCCAACAACGCCGACTGGCTGATTACCACCGCTCACCGTTGCCGCAAGCGTATCGGACAGCGCTTGACGCGTCAGCTCGCAGCGGTGCGCCACGGCATGTGCCGAACCGCCGCCGCGAGCGTGAACGCAAGGCCCGCTGCGCACACGCCACTCCAACCGAAGTGGCGCCAGGCCAGCGCGCCGACGGCGGATCCGGTTGCGCCGCCGATGAAATAGCAGACCATGAATACCGTATTCACGCGGCTGCGCGCTTCGGGCTTCAACGCATAGATACGCGATTGATTGGAGATCTGCGCGGCCTGCACGCCGACATCGAGCAAAATCACGCCCAATACGAGCCCCGCGAGATGCGTCGCCGACAAACCGAATACCACGAAGGACAGCGCAATGAGACCGATCGATAGCGAGATCACGGCGCGCGGTCCGCGCTTGTCCGCTGAGCGGCCGGCGACCGGTGCGGCCAGCGCGCCGGCTGCGCCCACGATGCCGAAAAGGCCCGCGGCCTGCGGTCCGAGGTCAAACGGCGCGCCTGCGAGCAGCAGCGTAAGCACCGACCAGAACGCGCTGAAAGCCGCGAAGAGCGCGGCGCCCGTCAATGACGCCTCGCGTAGGCCGGGCAGGTCGCACGCAAGATGCCACATCGAGCCCAGCAGCTTGCCGTAGCGCAAAGTCGACGTGGGCCGACTGTTCGGCAAGCGCGTCGCGACGACGATGGCGAGCGCGACGAGTGCCGCCACCGAAGCGGCGAACACGGCGCGCCAGCCGAAGTACTGGGCGATGAATCCCGCCGCGGTGCGCGCGAGCAAAATGCCCAGCAACAGCCCGCTCATGACCGTGCCGACCGCGTGACCGCGCTCGGCCGGCGGTGCAAGCTCCGCGGCGAACGGCACGGCCTGTTGGGCGATCGTGGCAAGCACGCCGATCACGAGGCTGGCCACGGCGAGGACGGCGAGGCTAGGCGCGAGGGCGGCGACGCACAGCGCGAGCCCGAGGCCGGCGATTTGCAGCAGGATGAGACGGCGACGATCGAAGCGATCGCCGAGCGGCGCGAGCAGCAGCATGCCGACGGCATAGCCGAGTTGCGTGGCCGCCGGCACCACGCCAACCCAGGCTGCGTCGTGCTTATAAGAGACGCGCAAGCTCTCGAGCAGCGGTTGGTTGTAATAGATGTTGGCGACCGACACGCCGGCAATCGTCGCCAGCAGTAACAAAAGCCCGCGCGAATACGGTGAAGAGGGCAATGCGGACGGAGCGGCGCCAGCCGAATCGGACACAGGGGAGGTCATTCGATGAGCTTGCCATCGGGCTCGTAAAACGGATACGGGCCTTCGCTTGCATCGATATACGCATGATGTGTGACGAGGCCGGTCGCCGGATGGAACTGATGTAACGCGAATGCGGGCGGCTCCAGCCGAAACGCGGGCGGCGCGTTCTCACGCAAGTCGAGTTCGACCTGATGAGCGGGCGACGGCGCAGAAGATGCAATCGTGCCGGCAAAACGCGTGAAGATCGGTCGATGCACGTGCCCGCAGATCACGCGCTCGATGTTATCGAAGCGGCGCACGATGGCGGCGAGCCGCTCGGTCGAGCCCGAGTCGAGTCCCTGCCGGTCCATATGGCCGATGCCCGAGGCAAACGGCGGATGATGCAAGGCGATGACCACCGGCATGCCGCGCGCCGCTTCCAACTGCACTTCGAGCCACACAAGGCGAGCCTCGCAAAGCGTGCCGCCGCTTTGCCCTGGCGTTTGCGAGTCGAGCGCGACGAGCCGCAGCGGCCCCACGTCGACGGTGTACTGCACGAACGGGGCATTTTGCTGCAAGTAAGCGTACTCGGGAAATACCTGGCGCAGCGCATTGCGCTCGTCGTGATTACCGACGAGCAGATAAAACGGCAGCTCAAGTGAGGCTAGCCGCGCGTGCAGATGCTGGTATTCCTCGACGCTGCCGACGTCCACGAGATCGCCTGTGATGACCACTGCGTCGGGCCGTGGAGCGAGCGCATTGAGCCGCTCGATGCAGCGCGTGAGCGCCGCGCCGGTGTCCACGCGCCGGTAGGCCAGGGCGCCCGGTCGCTTGACGTGCAGATCGCTGATTTGAGCCAACAGCATATGAGGTCCGAATTCCGTGGTCGAAAAAAATGGTGAGCGGCGGCGCGCTCACGCGAGCGCGATGAGCCCTTCGGCCGCGATCTCGACACCGATCGCGTCGCCGGGCGAAAGCGCGACGCGCCCGGGGGCATCGATTACGAGCGGATCGGGAGCGGCGCCCGTCACCGTGATGCGCGTGCGTTCACCGAGGAATGCCACCGCTTCGACGATGCCGCGAAGCGGTGCGCTCGCGGCATCGACCAAGCGGGCATCTTCTGGGCGAAAGAAAAGTTCCGTCTCACCGGCCGGCGACACGCCGCGCACGTGGCCGAACTGTGCCGCAGACACCGCAAGCTTGCCGCCCGCGGTCGTGAACGTATCGCCATCGCCATCGTAGTGGCCCGCGACGCGGTTGATGGTGCCGACGAACTGCGCCACATGACGGTTCGCGGGGCGGTAGTAGATCTCGCGCGGCGAGCCGATCTGTTCGATGCGCCCGGCACTCATCACGACGATGCGGTCGCCCAGCTCCATCGCCTCGGCCTGATCGTGAGTCACGTAGATCGTCGTGACGCCGAGCCCGCGCAACAGCGCATTCATCTCGCGGCGCAACGTATCGCGCAGCCGTGCGTCGAGCGCGGTCAGCGGCTCGTCGAGCAGCAGAACGCGCGGCTCGCGCGCGAGCGCACGGGCCAGCGCGACGCGCTGACGCTGGCCGCCCGAGAGCTGGTCGATCGGCTTGGCTGCGTGCGCTTCGAGCCGCATCATCGCGAGCAACTCGTCGACGCGCCGCCGCGCCTGCGCGGGTTCGACCTTCGCGATCCGCAGGCCGTAGCCGACGTTTTCTCTTACATTCAGATTCGGAAACAGCGCATAGCTCTGAAAGACCATGCCAACTTGCCGACGCTCGATTGGCAAACGGGTGACGTCCTCGTCGCCGAATGCGACAGTGCCGCCCGCGTCGGGCATCTCGAGACCGGCGACGATGCGCAGCGTCGTCGTCTTGCCGCATCCCGACGGCCCGAGCAGCACTACGGTCTCGCCGGCAGCGACCGTCAGGTCGATCGGCTCGAGCACGCGCGTGACTTGAAACGTTTTCGCACACTGCTTCAGCGTGATCGGGACCGGATTGAGTTTCATTGGCGGGGAGCGAAAAAAGGACGGACTAACGGGGCGAACGGGCGCGATCGCGCAGGGCGCGCTGACCGGTGACATCTACGCCGAGCCACTGCATTGCGATGAGCAACGGCATCGTCATCGCGAAAAAGAGGATCGTGTAGGCGCTGCCTATTTCGATGCGCAGCGACGCATACGTATCGGCCAAGCCGACCGGCAGCGTCTTCGTGGCGGGCGTGTGCAGCATCCACGTGAGGTTGAATTCGCCAATCGACAGCGTGAGCACGGCGAGTGCGCCTGCGATGATGCCAGGGCGCAGGTTGGGCAGTACGATCGTGACGAAGCGCTGCCGGAAACCGGCGCCGAGGCTCGCGGCGCCTTCTTCGAGCGTACGAAGATCGACGCTCGCGGCGACGGCGGCGACGGCGCGCACCATGAACGGCAACGTGAAGACGACATGGCCCGCGACGATGAACGCGGCACTCGTGCGAAACGCCGAGAAGCCGCCGTACACGATGATCAGCGCGAGTGCCGAGGCCAGGCCGGGCAGCGCGATCGGCAAGACGAGCAGTTCCTCGACGAAGCGAGCCGCGCGCGTTTTGCTGCGTGCGATTGCGTAGCCTGCCGGCACGCCGGTGACGAGCGTGATCGCCAGCGTGGCGGCGGCGATGCCGAGCGAGAGAAAGACCGACCCGTGATATTGCGTCCATACCTCGACGAGCCAGCGCAGCGTGAGCCCGCTCGAGATCCCGCGAAAATAGTTGACCGTCAGGCCCGCCATGATCGACATGCCGACGGGCACGATCAGAAAGGCGCACAGCGCGAGCGTGACGGCCCATTGTCCGAAGGCAATGAGACGCCGCGCCGCATGCCGGTGCGAGGGGGACGGCCGCGGCACGTGACGTACGCTCGGTGCTTTGTCGTCGATGATGACGTTGTTCACCGTGAGCCTCACGCCGTCGCCGCGACGGCCGAGCCGGTCATGCTGCGCGCGAGCGCGAGCACGAGCCAAGTCACGAGGCCGAGGATGATGGACAAGCCCGCCGCCGTCACCATGTTGGCGTTGAGCGTGAACTCGGTATAGATCGTCATGGGCAGCACGTCGATGTCGGTGGCCAGCGTGAATGCTGTACCGAAGGCGCCCATCGCCGTCGCGAAGCAGATCGCGCCGGCCGCCACGAGCCCGGGCGCAAGGCCCGGCAACACGACATCGCGCATGATTTGCCACGGCGAAGCGCCGAGCGAGCGCGCCGCTTCTTCGAGCAGTGGGTCGAGCTTGGTCGCCGATGCCATGACGGTGACGATCACGCGCGGAATCGAGAAATAGAGATATCCGCAAAAAAGGCCCGCCATCGAATAAGCGAAGACCCATTTATCGCCGGTGAGCTTTTCGGTGATGGCGCCGATCAGCCCTTGCCGGCCGGCCAGCATGATCACCATGAAGCCCACCACCACGCCCGGGAATGCGAGCGGAAAGGTCAGTAGCGCGACGAGCGCGCGTTTGCCCGCGAAGCTGCGCCGTGCGAGAAAGAGTCCGGCGATGACCGATAGCACGAGCGTGGTGAGCGTGACAGCCGCCGACAGCGCTACTGTCGCGCCGAGACTGCCCATATAGCGCGCGTTCGTGACGAGCGCACGATAGGTGTCGAAGGCGCGACCGTTGGCGCTGACTTGAACAAGCACGCCCATCGGCAGCAGCCAGAATGCGGCGAAGATGGCGAGCGCCGGGGCCATCAGCGCGAGCCGCCAGCGCAGAGGGAAAGTAATGTCATGCATGGTGAAAGCCGCGAAGCGCGCTGTTGATGCAGCTACCGCTGCCGCATCAACAGGCACGTCAATGCATGCGCTTCAAATAATCCTGTCCGAATTGCTGCTGTTTTTCGGCCATCGCAGCGAAATCCACCGGTTTCGCTCGTGCGTATTCGCTCGCGGGCAGAAACTTGGCGGCGGCCTCCTGGCTCATTGCGCTTGCGCGTACCGGACGCAAGTAAGCGTTAGCCCACAGCTTTTGCCCTTCGTCGGACAGGACAAAATCCAGCACTTTTTTGCCGTTTGCCTCATGGGGTGCGCCTTTTACGAGGCTCATGACATACGGCACCGTGATCGTGCCTTCTTTCGGAATCACGAATGCCACATTTGCGTGATCTTTATACTCCGCGCGATAGGAATCGAAATCGTAATCGATGAGAATCGGAATTTCGCCCGCGAGCACGCGTGCATAGGCCGTTTGCTTCGGCACGATCGGATTATTTTTCTTTAACTTCTCGAACCATTTCAGCCCCGGCTCGAAATTATCGAGTGTGCCGCCAAGGGCTTGATTGACGGCAACGGCGCCGGCGTAACCGACGAACGCGCTGGACGGATCGAGATAGCCGACCATTCCCTTGTACTCGGGCTTGAGCAAATCGGCCCACGAGGTGGGAACGGGTTTTCCTTCAAGCGCGTCTTTATTGACGAAAAAGCCGAGCGTGCCCGAATGAATCGCGAACCAGTAGCCTTGCGGGTCTTTGAGCCCGGCAGGGATGTCATCCCAATGCTCCGGCTTGTAGGGTTGCACGACGCCCTTGTCCTTCGCCTGAAACGCCGACGACACGCCGAGATAGACGACATCGGCGACGGGGCTCGCTTTTTCGGCCATGAGTTGCGCAATGGCTTGGCCCGAATTCTTGTTGTCGGTCGGCACCTGAATGCCGGTTTTCTCTTGAATCGCTTGCAACTGGCTTTTCCAATCGGCCCATTCCGGCGGGCAGTTGTAGCAGATGGCGGTTTGTTCAGCGTGTGCCGCGCCGGCGAGCGGCAACGCAAAAGCACCGACGAGCGCGAGACTTGCCAAGGTTGAACGCGCGAGCCGCTGGCGAATGAAAGAGAAACGACGTGTCACGTGTGGTCTCCTTGCAGGCTAAGGGGAAGGGGGCCGCCGATAGAAAGCGCCTTTCGCACTAGGTGCGACGGGCGCGCCGCTGCTGCCGAGGGCCGATGTCGGTGGCCGATGGTTAAGCGTCAGCTACCGACTAACGATTATCGGCTACCGAAGCGTACGATCAGGCGATCGGTTGGGCAGAATGAGCCGAGCCGGCCGCGCCCGAAAGCGCGTGCACCGTTGCGCCTTTGCGCAGCGTGTGCGGCAGCGTGAGCGACAGCGAATCGCCGTCGTCCGCGCCTGCGATGCGCGCCATCAGGCGCTCCCACGCGGCGCAGCCGATTCCGCGGTTTGGCGTGCAGATGCTTGCAAGCGGTGGTGAAAGCAGCTCACCAATCGGAAGCCCGTCGAAACCGAGAATGGACATGTACTCGGGCACCATATATGACGCCCGGCGCAGCCCGCGCATGACGACCATCGCCAGCAGGTCGTTGCTGCAAAAAAGCGCGGTCGGGCGGGCAGGGCCGGATGTGAGATGCGCGAGGACCGAGGGTGCGAGCTCGTCCGCGTTGAAGTCGACTTCGAGCGCCGGTGCCGGCGTGAGACCCGCTTGGCGCATCGCGTCTTCGTAGCCGCGGTAGCGCAGCCGTGCTCGATCTGATTCGGCGAGCGTGCCGGCCAGCATGACGACGTGCTCGTGACCATGCTCGATCAGCATGCGCACGCCGTCGAACGCGGCACGGCGGTTGTCGACGGACACCGACGGCCGCCGCACCGTGTCGTTGTGCATCAGCACGTAGAGCGTGCCATCGCGGTCGAGGTCATCAAGCAACGGATGGGTGTCCGCATCGGCCACGGTCAGAATCAGCCCTTCGACGCGCTGTGCGAGCAACGTCTCGATCGCGTGGCGCTCGCGCGCTGCGTCGTATTGGGTTGTCATCAGCATGAGCCGATAACCTTGATTCGACGCTAGCTCGTCGATGCCCTGCAGACATTCGGCGAAGACGGGGTTCGCGAGCGTCGGCAGCACGACGCCGATCAGCCGCGTGCGCTCGCCGCGCAACTGGCGCCCGAGCGGGCTCGGGCTAAACTGCAGTGCGTCGATCGCTTCGCGTATTTTTGCCAGCGTCACGCGGTTGACCGTGTGCGGCGCGTTGATGGCGCGCGACACCGTGGCGATCGAAAAGCCCGCGTAAGCGGCCACATCTTTGATGGTATGTCTCATCGCAGTCGGTACAGTCCCGGTATCAGAGGCCAAAAAAACACTGAAAACGTTTTTGGTCAGACCATTATCGGGGTCGATTATGACTGACACGTGACGTTTTTGCTCGCATTTTGATCGTAAAAAATCGAGGTTGAAGCTTGGCGTGGTTTTACCTGATTGGCATAATCGCTTCCGCCCCGGCGGGGCCGCCTGACGGCCAAGGCGCGGCCCGCTACTATCGAATCGGTATTTAAGAAAAAAAGGAATGACGCGTGACTCTTGGCTTTTTGATTTTTTTGAGCGTCCTGCAGGGCGTGACCGAACTTTTTCCTGTCAGCAGCCTTGGCCATACGCTGCTTGCCCCCGCGCTTGTCGGCATGCATATCGATAAGCATGCGTCGCAGCTGATTCCATTTCTGGTCGCGCTGCACCTTGGCACGGCGTTCGCGTTGCTCTGGTACTTCCGGGCACGTTGGGTGGCGCTCGTGAAGGGCTGGTTCGGCTCGCTTGCGGGCCGGCGCAGTGATGACGGCCATATGATGTGGGCTGTCATCATCGGCACGATTCCGGCGGGGCTGGTCGGGCTGGTGCTCGAAAAGCGGCTCGAGCGGGTATTTCACGATTTGCGCATCGTCGCACTCGCGTTGGTTGTCAATGGTTTGCTTTTGTGGCTGGGCGACAGGCTGCAGCGCACGCGGGCGCATCGTCCGCCCGAGAAGCTGATGTTCAGGCACGCATTTCTTGTGGGGCTCGCGCAGATCGGTGCGCTCGTGCCTGGTTTTTCGCGCAGCGGTCTCACGATGATCGCAGGCAATGCTGCGGGGCTGACGGCTGAAAGCGCCGCCGAGTTTTCGTTTCTGCTTGGCACGCCGATTATTTTTGCGGCCGGCATTCTCGAATTGCCGAAGCTTTTTCATGCACCCGGGCAGCTTGCGGACGCATTACTGGGTGGCGTGCTGACGGCGATTGCGGCTTATTTGAGCGTGCGTTTTTTAATGCGCTACTTTGAGGGACGGGGCCGGCTCGCGGCGTTCGGTGTTTATTGCGTCGCGGCGGGTGTGCTGTGCTTTGCCTGGTTCATGACTCATCCACAGCCGCTGTGAGTGCGACGGGGCGTGTCGGTTATAATGCGGCCCCCGGTGCAAGAGGTCTTGCGTTCGGTGCAGTAACATGGCTTGCCCCCTCCCCATAGTTCAACGGATAGAACACGGGTCTTCTAAACCTGAAATCGAGGTTCGATTCCTCGTGGGGGGGCCATTTGGGCGCCTAACGTTTTTCTTCGCCTACCAAAATCCCCGGCTCGTCAAGGGTTTGCGGCAGTTTATGTTCCGTTCTTGCCTGAGTTCCCAGCAGAGGGTGCATGCCGTTGGTGTCTATCCAACCGTGTCACTGCTGGCACCGCGAAGGCGCGGGACGCCATCAAGGCCAGATCCGCGCCGGCCTCTGGACCCGTCGCATGACGAGCGCCGCGTGAAGCTCGAAGCGGGGCTGCGTCGGACGAATTCCTTTGAGCCAATTGCGCGCGAACGGCACGGCGCCAAACGTAGAAGTCCGCGTATGCGGACGGCGTGATAGGCCTGCTCGAGAAGGAACTGCTTCCGGTGCGCGGGCGATCGCGGATCCGGGCCGAGAAGATGAAAAATGCCGAGCTCAGACATTGTTCCGCTATCCACGCAGGCACTCGACGTCATTCGCAAGCTTAGGGAACTCAACGCCCGGCGGACGTGGGTCTTCGTGAGCCAGTCCAACATGCAGAAGCCGATCAGCGAAAACACGGTGCTGTTCGCCCTATGTCGGACGGATTACCACTCTGGGTGACGGGGCATGGCTTCTGCGGGCTGGTGTCGACGATCCTCAACGAAAAGGGCTTTGCGACCGACTGGATCGAGCGGCAGTCGGCGCACAGCGAGCGCAACGACGTGCGCGCTGCGTATAACCGCGCGCAATAATATTTGGACAAGGCGTCGGCGACTCCAGCGTCAAAAGGGGCGTCTGCTGGTAGTGGCCAATCAGGAGGTACCGACAGTGCAGGGCGTTCGGCAGCGCACGTTACCGTAGTTTCCAAAGGCCTACTATCTTCAGTTAGAATGGTCTTTATCGTTAGTAACGGTCTGGCCCTCAGCTTTCCAGGGATTCTGCCGTCAAAGCATAGATAGTTGAGCTGCGGTTTGATAGTCACGTAGTCGCCGCAACGAGTTGACCGGAGGTATCCCGTGAACCAGAAAGAGCGCATCACCAAGCTGTACGGCGTCGAACTGAAGCCGCGTGTGATCGTTCGTCCGAAGGGTTCGGTCAGCGTCGCTACGCCCGCCCAAAAATCCGAAGTTCTGAAAGCGATCCGCGCGGTTATTGCCGAGCATCGCGACGTAATGGTTGCGCTGAAGGATCGGTGAGTGCTGGATCTTGATTACGTCATCACGACGCATGACGAGATCCTTTTGGAGCTTGGTGGCTTGGCGGGCTTCGCTAGCGGCGGTCGAGGTGGCGTAGATTCCGCACTTGCTCGCGTCGACAATCACGCTCACTACAATGGCATCGATGACGTCTTCGGTATCGCCGCGATGTACACCGTGGCGATCGCTCGCGGGCACGTCTTCAACGATGCGAACAAGCGGACCGGCCTTGCTTGCGCCTTGGCGTATCTAAAACAGGAAGGTTTCACAATCCCTCGCACGGCTGAGTTGGAGCACGTGGTGGTGAAAGTGGCGCGCGGCACTGTAGATCACGAAATGTTCGCGAGCTATCTGAGCGCGCTGTGGCTCAGCACAGAGTCAATCTAGTCCCCCGGCCTGAACATCGAGCCTCGCGCGGGCTTTCTCACATCTGCACCGCCGGCACGATCGGCACCCGGATCGTTTCCCCGATCCATAGCACCGGCCAGTTGACGAGCCGTCGAAGCCGACGAAATTCCACAGCATCTGCCCCGCGGCGTTCAAGTCGTCGAAGCGCCTGCTGGATTTCGTCTTGCCATCCCTGGTCCGGCTCCTGCCCTCGACTTGTCGGCAGCTGACCAAACATCGCCGCCCAAGTTGCCCCGTGCGGGCTTTTAATATTTGCGCTTTCGCTAACCGTGGCATCGGCAAGCCCGGCGCACCAACGCTAGCTTCACATCACGCCATCGGTCCTTCAGAGCGGAGTTGTCGAGCATCGATTCGGCGAGCCGGCGTTTGAGCTCCAACTCTTTCAAACGCTTCGCGTCCAAAACAGTCATGCCACCAAACTTCTCCTTCGAGTTGTAGGACGCGGCTTCCGAGATGCCGTGCTCGCGGCATTCGACCACAGCCGCACATCTCAATTTTCTAGGTGCTGAGCCTTTCAACACCACTCCCCACATATTGATATAAGCTCCCCTTCGTGACTTTATCGATTTAAAAATCGCCACCACACTCCAAACAATAAATATCGATGACGGCAATATTTTCAGACAAACGGAAGGCACTCATCTCGCCGCTATTATTGAGATAATAAAATCTCACCCGAATCGGTTGTTTGACGAAATGACATCGGCTAGAATCGATCGCCCATCGCGGCATTACAGCGGCAGCATCGTAAAAAAACAAGCTAAATCAGAAATTTCTCAAGCACGTATCGCGATTAATCTGCCATATACCTGTATATCGGCTGTTTCAGCGATTCACGATCTAGATATCGATTCGGCTAGTTATGAAACGATGGGCGACTGAATTCAGGCAGATCACTTATTCCAATAAACGAATAGAAGCTACCGAGGGCGCAAGGGCATGAATTCCCGGAAAATCCTGTTGTTATCCCGACCGAAGCATCGCATTAATGTCGTGCTGCTCGACGATCATCCGATTGTCGCGCTCGGGGTCGCCACTTATTTGCACGACTATGCGGATTTCGAGGTGGGTGCGACCGTCAGCACGGCAGATGACCTGCTAGCCGAACTCGAGCGCAATACCTACGACGTCGCATTGGTCGACTACTATTTGCCCGACGATCGCGTGGACGGTGCTGCTTTTATTCGGCGTTTGCGTACCTGCGCGCCATCGCTCGTCATCGTCGTACTGTCGGCCGCGCGTGCCGCCGATGCCGAATGCATTTGCCATCGCGCAGGCGCCAATGCGTTTCTCGAAAAGGCGACGCCGCTCTCGCTGATCGCCGACACGATTCGCGAAGCCGTCGGCTCGCCACGCAAGTTCTTCGCAGTGCGTGACGGCTGCATCGATTGCCTGGTGCCGATCCCCCGCGAAGACGCGCTTTCGTCAGCCGAAGTCGAAATCCTCCGGTACATCGCCGAAGGTCTGTCGGTCTCGCAGACGGCCGCGCGCCTGCGTCGCAGCAAAAAGACGGTCAGCACCCATAAACGCAGTGCGATGCGCAAGCTGCAAGTGGCGGACGACCTCGGGCTCGCGTTATATCTGAAAGAAAAGTTTCGTGGCTGAACGCAAGGCGAAGCGCCGATGATTTGCGCGAGCGTCCGGGCTGCAATCTGCTGCGCAGCACTCGTGTGTGTGCCGGCTGGCGCAGTGCATGCCGGCGACGCGCCCAAGCCCGCGTCCACGCCGGCCCCAACGGCTACCGGCGCGATGGCGAACCTGCGCGTGGGTGTCTATCCGCAGGGAGTGGGTACCGTCGATTACGTCGACTATTCGGGTACGCGGCACGGATACGGCGCGAGCGCGCTGCATGCAATCACCGCTCCTCTCGGCCTTGCGCTCGTGCATCGGCGCTTTCCCTCCATGGCCGCGGCGGGCGCCGCGCTCGACGCGCGTGCAATCGATGTGCTATCGGTGCCCTGTTCGCAGCGCAATGCGGATGGGCGCCACTGGGTCTCGGAGCCCTATGCCGTTCCATCAGCCGGCGCCGTTACGAGGCGCGGCAGCCGAAAGCCGCATCAGCTAAATGACCTGAGCGCGCGGCGCATCGCGCTCGAACGGGCGCGAGAAGGCGGGGGCGTGTTGCGGACCTGGCTGCCCGCCGCGCACTTCATCGAGGTGGACGACGTGCGCTCGGGGCTCGACGCCGTCGCGCGAGGCAAGGCGGACGTCTTCGTCGGCTTGCAAGACGGCAATGCCGCGGCCATCGACATGCTCGGCTTCGGCTCGCTCGAGTCCCGGCCATTGCCGCTGGCGGTTCCCCTTTGCCTGGCGGCGAACGCGCGCGACACGGCAACCATCGGCATGATCGAAAAAGGCCTGGCTCGTCTTTCGGCGCCGCGTCGCCGGGAGCTGGCGCTGCAGCCGTTGCCCAATGCCGCGCGCGACGCGCTGCCTGAACGATTCGCGTTGACCGACGAAGAGCGGCGTTGGGCAAGCAGACATCCGACCGTTCGCGTCGGCATCGAGCGGCTCAACCGGCCTTACGATTTTCTGGACGATCAAGGCCAATGGCAGGGGGTGGGCGCGTCGCTGCTGCGGCAATTCGCGTCGCTGGCGCAAATCGATTTCGAGCCCGTTTTGATCGACGATGCCCGCACGCTTGCCGATGCAGTCCTGAGCGGTAGCGTCGATCTCGCGACTTCCTACCCGGTTCCCTCCACGCGCGCGCACGAAAACCTGCTGCTCACGCGGCCCTACGACAGCTTCCCCTGGGCCTTTGTCAATGCCGGCGACGGTGCGTCGCGCGCAAACCTCGTCGCGGCGAATGCGTGGCGCGCAGGGCGGCTACAGCCTCCGGCCGATTTGCGCGGCGCCACCCTCGTGCCGCGCGAACTGGCCGCCGACGCGCTGCGCGCGGTGCTGGCCGGCAACGCCGACGCGGCGCTCGTCAACACGCTGGCGGCCGAGGAACTGGGCGAACGCTATGCCCACGGTCGATTGCGGGTCGATGCGAGCGTCGCGGGCATCGAGCGGATCGGCTTTGCCGCGGCACGCGAGAATGCGATGCTCATATCGATGCTCGACCGCTATCTCGCCGCGTACGACCCGCGTGAGCTCGCGCGGCTGGCAAGCCGCTCGCGGCCGGTGTCGGTGCTGCTCGGATACGACAAGGCAACCGTCATCGGGCTCGCGCTCGGCGCGGCCGCGATGGTGATCGCCATTGTTTCGGTACTGCTGCTGGCCTACTGGAGAACCCGTTCGGCACGGCGTGCAGCCGATTCGGCGCGCCTCGAAGCCATCGCTTCGCGCGAGCGCGCCGAGGCGGCCGATCGCGCCAAATCGACGTTCGTCGCAATGATGAGTCACGAAATTCGAACGCCGATGAACGGCATCATCGGCGTGCTTGATCTCTTCGATACGATGCCGTTCACGCCGGAACAGCGACGCTATCTCGACATCGCTCAGCGTTCCGGACGTCTTACACTGCGCGTGATCGACGACACACTCGACTATCTGAAAATGGCGCAAGGTGCGCTGACGCTCGAAGCTGTGCCATTCGACATCCACTGCCTCGCCGCATCGGCTATCGAGCTTAACGCGCCGCTCGCGAACCGCAAGGGCTTGCCGCTTTTTCTAGCGGCGATGCCGCATTTCGACCGGCCGCTCGTCGGCGACGAAGCGCGTATCAACCAAGTGCTCGGCAACTTGCTCAGCAACGCCATTCGCTTTACACAATGCGGCTACGTGCTGCTCGAAGTGCGGCACCGAATCGAATATGGGCGAAGCAAACTGCAGCTCGTGGTGACTGATACCGGCACAGGCATCTCAGACGAATATCGGCCACGCCTTTTCACGCCATTCACGCAGCAGGACAACTCGACCACGCGGCGCTATGGCGGCACGGGTCTCGGGCTGTCGATCGTCAAGCATCTCGTCGATTCGATGGGCGGCACGATCGATGTGCGCAGCGCGATCGGCGCGGGTACGCGCGTGAGCGTGCTGCTGCCGCTCGTTTGGGGCGAGCCGCGCGCGTGCTGGCCCGATCTTTCGCCGATGTGCGCACGCGTGCGCGTGCCGGTGCACGCAGTGGCGGCGTCGGTGCGCGCCGTGCTGATGAAACTGCGTGTGCGGCGCGCTGTGGGGGAGAACGAGCCGGCCGACGTGGATATCGCAGTCGACGCGACGGGTGCGCTAGTCGTGACCTGCGGTGTATTGCCGGGCGAGCGCGTGCGCGCAATGAGCGAGTTGGTCGGCACGCTGACGCGTGCAGCGCGCCCACGTGCGAACGCGGCGCGAACCTCGCCAACAACACCAACAACTAGCACCGTTGAAGTGCCAGCCCCGCACGCGCTGGCGCCGCCATTACCTGCCGCTTCCCCCCGCGGTGCGATCCTCGTGGTAGAGGACAACGACATCAATCGCGACATCATCGTGCGGCAGTTAGCAGCGCTCGGGGCGAGCGCGCATCAAGCCGTCGATGGCCTCGAAGGCTACGCATGCTGGGCGCGGCTGCGCCCGAGCTTCCTGTTGCTCGATTGTCATATGCCGGGCATGGACGGCTACACGCTCGCGCGGCGCATACGCGCAAGCGAGGCAGCCGACGCGGGCGCGCGCACGACGATCGTTGCGATCAGCGCGAATGCCACGCACGACGACATCGAGGCGTGTCTTGCCGCGGGGATGGATGACTACCTGTCGAAGCCGATTACGCGCGCGAAGCTCCAGGCGATCTTCGAGAAATGGAAGGAGGATACCCATGCCGATCGGCTCTGATGACCAAGCATGGGCGCGTGCACTCGCACTGACCGAACTCGAGGTGATATACGAAGCCAGCGCGCTGCGCGAACTGATTGCGCGCGCGCTCCTTCAGCTCGAGCAAGACGAAGCCGAATTCGAGACCCGTATTGCGGCCGGCGCGTGCTGCGAGGCGGCGCACACGCTGCATCGGATCAAGGGCACGGCCGCTTTTTTCTGCGGCGATGAACCGATGCTCGATACGCTGCATCGCGCCGAGTGCGCGTTGCGTCTGAATCCGCCGTGCGCCGAACTCGTCGTGGCGACGCTGCCCCAGGCGCGGCGCATGCTCGCGGCGCTGATTCGCGCGCTGCAACGCAAGCGCACCGAGTTGCCCGAGCCGTAAGCGGTAACGTGGTCCGACATTCGGGGCGCCGGCCCCATATCGAGACCATTTGAAAACAGTGTTGCCTCTTTTTCGATACCGCTTATGCGGATCTAATTGGAGGCCCACTGTCATGCCGTACCCCGTGACCCGACAACCCGCGCTCGCATTGCCGTCCGACACGATGGCGCCGACGCATCTTGCCGCCGGTTATCACGCACCACCGCTCGCACTTTCACCTGAACTGTCACCCGCTCCGCCGCCTGAGCCGCCTGAGCCGCTTGAGCCGCTTGAGCCGCCAGCGGCGCCAGCCGAGACTTCGACACCGCGTTTTGACGAGGCCGCGGCGCGACACCGCGTGCGGCGCGCGATTGCCTCGCTGGCGGATCAGGATGGCGTTGCATTATCGGCCGCCAAGCAGGCGCGGCCGCTCGCGTCAGCGTCAGCGGCGACGAACGATGCATTGGAGTTCGCGCAGATCGACGCCGCGTTGTGCGATTGGGTCGATTTCGATAAAGCCAAGCACTATGCGAACAGCCCGAGCCGGCTGTTGCAGGCGGTAGCGGACCATCAGCGGCGAACAATCCCGTTCGACTTCGAAACCTGGCCCGACGTTGCGCTGCTCGAAGACGAAGGCGTGCTCGACGCGGCGGCCGTCTTGCATCGCCGGCTAATCGGCGATGCTGCCTCGAACGAGGCGCAGCCGGCAGATCCAGAGCAAACGTTATCGACGGCGCTGTCGGAACTGCGCCCGGCGTTTCTTGCGGCGCTTCGCGAAGATTACGCAAAAGAGGCGGCGCTCGATGCGCTTTTTGCGCCGTCGGGCGAGCGCGGGCAAAGTGCGCCGTACTTCGACGGCTTTGCGCTTCGCAATGTGCGGGGCAGGTCGTTCGAAGACCTGCTTACATCACCCGACGTATGGCGCGACAGTCGGCTTGCGTCGGCCGACCCGCAGCGCAGGCGTGCATTGCTCGAAGCGAAATTCGAGCAGATGAGCGAAAGTACGATCTATCCGTTCGGCACGCCCGAGCACTCGCTCGCCACGACGCTGATGCGCATTCAAAGCTACCGCGGGTTGACGCCAACGCAGCCGCGCAACGGCGAGGCACTGATCGCGACATTTCAACAGGTCGAGCAAAGCTGGGCCGACGAGGGCGGGTATCCGTACCATCCGCATCTTGCGTTCGCGGCACATTTGGCGCGAACCGATGGCATCCAGCTGCTGAGTCCCGAAGATGTGATGCTGATCTTTCAAAATCGGGTGGCGGACCCCGCCCGTGCGGCGTTGGCCCAGGGTAATGCGCTGCCGCTCGAATGGATCACGGCGCATCTTGCGAAATTTCAGGTGGGCGGCAAGGCTTGGCACGCGCAATCTGTCGAAGTCAGCACGTTGGCCGTCGAATCGCTGTTCGACGCGTTGCGAGATGCCGCCAAAGGCAACGAGCCGATCTCCGAATTCGCGAGATCGCTGCGCGACCAGGGCGCACTGATCGAAAATCGGATCGTCGGCACCAGCCGCGCGGCCCGCATGGACGCGCTGTTGACATACGCGAACGAACGGTTGATCGCGAGATTCGGCGAGCCGCCTCGCTTCGACCGCTACGATGCCGCAACTGCCATTTTGCGCGGCTACGGGTTAAGCGACGACGACCTCGAAAACGAGCGTGCCTATGTGATTGCTGGAGACAACCCGAATCTATCGAAGAGCGATTTCGGAACGCGCGTCGACGAGTTTCTGCAACGTGCCGATTGGAGCGGGCTCGCCGGTGCGCGCATGACGCTTGCGGGCCAGCGCCAGATCATTCCGCGCGACGAACTGCAGCGAGTCGAGCAGCGCTTTAACGAAAGTCTCGCCACGCATCCATGGGTCGTGGCGACGGCGAAGGAGAAGTTGCGCACGCGCTCGGCGCCACTGACGAAAGAGGCGTTGCGCACCGAGGTCGCGACTTTGGCGGCGGGGCTGGCAACCGAGACCGAAAAGCATCGCTCCGCGGTGGGCGGGTTCGAAACCTGGATCGGCACGGTGCCCGTCGCCGGACCGCTCTATAACATCGAAGAAGGTGTGCGCCATCACGACGCTTCACGTGCCGCGTTTGGATTGCTCTTTCTCGGGCTTGACTGCTTCGACATTTCGATGAGCGGCGGCGGTGGCGCTACGCGCGCCACGCATCCTGTCGCCGTGCGTTTTCGACGTGTTGCCTTGCGTCTCGATCCGTCGCTGGGCGACATCGCTGTGCATCCGGACATGGTGCATGCCGCGGCCGACGACGTGCGCATCGGCAAGCGCGACAGCAACGTGCCCAGCCCCTATCGCACGCTTGCCGAGCGCGTGCGAGCGGGGGAGAAGCATGTCCGATGGCGCGATTATGACCTCGTGCATCTGGACAACGAGGACCGGGTCGTGCCCGTCGCCCACGCCAACAGTGGCGACTACTACTTCGAGGTGGACTGGCGTTCCGGCCGCCGACTGCGCAGTGCGTCGCCGATCGAGCGTGATCCGCTCACCGGCAGCTTTCACACGAGCGATAGCCTCAGCCCGCCTGCGGTTGCGGATAGTCGCGACGTCCGGGGCATGGACGTTGAATCGCGCTTTACCGTCGCCGAGGTGAAGCGGCTTCTCGCGAGTGCCAACGATACGTCGTTGCGCGACATCGACACGATTCTCGCATCGGCGTTCGATTTGACGAAGGCGGGCGGCGCCGCATCGGCGTTCGACGCCTCGGCCTTTTTCAAGAAGCTCTACCGAAACAGCCATACCTTCCGGCGTGTCGTGAACCAGTTCGACGATGTGGAGGGGCGCGCGATCAACAGCACGGCGAATGGTCAGGGAAAATGGAAGCTGCATGTCGGAGAGACCGGCCCGCTCGGCTCCCCGCGCATCGCCTATACGGATTTCGACTTCAAGCGCATTTATATTCCGAACGATGTGGACCTCGATGCGATGACGTACATGACTGCGCAAGGCCAGCAAACCTACATGTCCGAGCAGGTCTATTTGCACGAGATGATTCATGCGCTGACGGGCGCGAGAGATCCGGCTCGCAACGTCGATATGCTCAACCGCGGCCCCGTGGTCTACTTGACCGACAAGATCTTGAGCGAGGGTGGATATCGCGTGTCGGAGCAGGTCATGTACCGGCGCGCAGATGTAGGCACCGATACGCCGGAGTTCGAGACGGTTGCTTACCGCAGGGAAGAAGCCGCGCGTGTGGCGCAGGCAGAAAACCGCTATCTGGATCGACTCGTCGATATCAGGCGCGGCGACATAGCTGATACCACGCTCATCGAAAACACGCCGGTGGCGTCGCGGGTCACTGTGCGCGATGCGAAGGACATCGTGATCGACGCGCAAAGCATCGAGGACGATGTTTTCCTGTCGTGGCGCGATTTCGAGACCAAGTTCAACGATAACTTCGGCTTTTTCGTGGGCGAGGGCGGGTTGACGGAACTCGTCGCCGCGGACGCGAAGGTCGTTGCCAACTTTTATCGACGCCTTTACGCCAAGAGCCCCATTTTTCGGCGGTTGTTCGACCAGATGCCGGCGGGCGAGCCGGCATGGCGGTTCGTGCTCGATAAAAGCCCGCCCGCGGGCGCCGTGCCGCAAGGCGCAGGTTTGCACGGCACACGCGCCGACGCACGGGAGATTTATTTGCTCGACGAAGGCACGCGCTATTTGACCGAGTATGGTCTGCGCGATATCGAGTACGAGCGCAATCTGACCTATGAAATGGTTCGCGCGACGAAGCATTTCGATACGCTCGACGCGCAAGACGTCTATGCCAATCGCGGAGCTGCCGTTTATCTGACGGACGCCATCCTTGTTGAAGCGGGCTTCCACTATCCGAAGCAATTGGCGGCGGCATTGGCGCCATCGACCGATGTCGACGCGCAAGCGCAGTTGCTGTCGTATCAAACCGCGGCGCAGCGCAGCGCTGCCGTGGAGGACCGCTACCTCGGCTATCTCGGCTACCTGAGGTAGCTAGCGCGCCGGCTGTAGCCGAGTCGAGAACTTTCCTATCGACGATGTAACTCCGTCTGATTGTAATTCGTACTTTTCAATCGGACGGAGAAGTCATGTTATCGGCGAGAGCCTTCAATGAATACGAGCCGACGGCGGGGTTTCATGCCCGACACGTCGCGGCCTTCAAGGACGTCTGCATGGACACGCGCATGGTCATTGCCTCGCGTGAGCTGAACCCGTTTTGCACGGACCTGATGATGGACGGGTACGCGGCCAAAGGGCTTCACATCAAAGCCAAGACGTGTGACTGGGGGCCGATGGCCGGCTTTGTGCTGCTCGATCCACGCTTTACCAAAGCCCGCCAGAGCTTCGCCAAGCAACAAGCCGCGGTGGCCGCCGCAATCGCTGCGGGGGCCGGCGCAGTGCCGCTCGTCATCTCCGACAGCCGGGTTCGCGCGTTGATGGTGCGCGGCATGATGGCGCGCACCGCTTCGTCTGTCGATGTGGGGCGCAGGGGGGTCGAGGTTGTCGCGCATTCGAGCGATACCGGTGAGGCGCATCGGTTTTTGCTGCTTCGATCGGCAGCGAGCGAACATTGGGCGATCTGGTATAAGCCTCGCGGCAGCGCTGGGGCGCCGCGGCCGGCTGCGCGCCCCGATACGTTTGGCCAGCGTATCGTCGCTGCCGGATGGCGGCCGCTATGCGGCCTCACCAACCCTGGCGCCGCCGCAACGGGTGCCGGGTTCAAAGCAGCCGTTTGCGGCGACTACGATCTGTGGTGCCTGTTCGCTCACACAAGCGAGCAAGGTGCAGGCATTCACGATCGCGCGATGCCGCGGGGGAGCTTCGTCGTCCCGAAAGTCGGTGCGGGCGTCGCACGCCGCGCGCATCAAGCGGGCCTTGTCTACGCCGATGCCCGGGAACGTGAGCACGCGGCGAAAACCATGGGCAACAAACAGCTCGGCAACATCTCGTGGGCGGTTGATCGCGTGCGCCGACAGTTGAACCGCGCCTGCCGCCCCGGCAACGATGTCGTGCTGCATGGCGATTACGGCGGGTTTGCGCTTGGCGAAATCGACTATCCGCTGATCTTCTTTATTCCGCTTCCCGAACGCGGCTTTCGCGCGGCCGAAACCGCGCTCGTGCGAAACGTGACCGAACTGACGGACACGCTGCGACTGATTCGAAAGCTGGGTTTCATCGTCGAGGTCAATCCGTCGTGGGCTATTTCCCTTTGGAAGTGAGCCTCGCGAATCGATGAACGACAGTCTCATTATTGAGAAGTTTCATGGGGCATCAGTGCGGCGATAGAACGACAATTTCCTCACTCGCAGCACAGTGATATTCGACGCACAAGACGCAATTCGAATAGCACCCGTGCTCCACCTTTACGGGGACCCCCATGCCCATTTTCGACGTCGAAGCGATGTTGTCGGTAGTTTCCACGGACGTACCCTGCGGCCCGGAACTCGAATATTCGCAGGACTACGTCGAACTCGCGCGGCTCGTGGAAGGTTCGCCGGAAGTGCAGTACGGCCAGACCTGCGTGGCCGCTGTCGAGCCCGATTGGAAGGCAATCAACGCACTGGCGCCGAAGCTCTTTGCGCAAAGTCATGATTTGCGTCTGGCGGTGTGGCTCACGCGTGCATGGCAGGCGTTGCACGGCTTTGCCGGGCTCGCCGATGGGCTGGCCCTGATCGAAGGCTTGCTCGCGCGCTATTGGGAGCCGCTGCATCCGCAACTCGACGCCGCCGACGACAACGATCCCACCGCGCGGATCAACATCCTCGCCGGCCTCGACGAGCAAGCGGGGCTGGTTCGCCAAGTCCATACCGCTTGGCTCGTGCAGTCCCCGCTACATGGCGCGTTTTCATTGCGCGATCTCGATATCGTCGCCGGGGAATGGGCCGCACTGCCCGGTGCCGCCGAACCCGATGCCGCCGCGATCGATGCGGCCTTCGCATCCTGCGCGTTCGGCGAACTCGACGCACGCGCGCAATTGATCGAAGCCGCTTGCGAGCATATGGCCCGCATCGACGCCATGCTGACCGAATTCGCCGGGCACAGCCGCGCGATCAGCCTGACGGCACTGCATCAATTGCTGCGCCGGGCCGCCACCCTGTTGCGCGAACGACTCGAACGGCACCCGGGGCGCCCGATGCTGGTCGCCGCGTCCGCCGAAGGCGAGCGCACCGGTTCCGCTTCGCACGCCGAAACGCACGACATCGTCAATCGCGTCGATGTCGTGCGCGAGATCGATCGTCTTTGCGCCTATTACGAGCGTCATGAACCGGGCAGCCCGGTGCCGTTGCTGCTGCAACGTGCCCGTCGTCTGGTGAACCTGAGTTTCATCGAAATCGTAAGCGACCTTTCACCGGGAAGTCTCGGGGAGGTCAAGCATATAGCCGGCATCGAGCCGGCTCAATGAGGACTCATTGCCTGCCTCACCTTTTCTTTATGGAGATCGCTTCAATGGCCAACGAAAGCAGTCAAAAGTTTATTGGACGTACTCGCGCGCCGCGCGTGCAAATCGAATACGACGTCGAGGTCAATGGCGCCGAAAAGAAGGTCAACCTGCCGTTTGTCATGGGCGTGTTGGCTGATTTGTCGGGGCATGCGCTCGAGCCGCTGCCGTCGCTGGCCGAGCGCGAGTTTCTCGAGTTCGATCACGACAATTTCGACGATCGCATGAAGGCGATTGGCCCGCGCGTCGCCGCGAGCATACCGAATACGTTGACCGGCGAAGGACAGCTCGGCATCGATCTGACCTTTCAATCGATGGATGACTTCACGCCCGAGGCGCTGGCCCGCAACGTCGAGCCGCTGCAACGCCTGCTCGAAGCACGTGCTCACCTGGCGAACTTGCTGCGCTACATGGACGGCAAGGTCGGCGCCGAGGATCTGGTGGGCAAGCTGCTGGCCGATCCGAGCTTGATGCGCTCGCTTGCCGCGACATCCGAAGAGGCCAAGCCGGAAGGCGACGCCGCCGCGGCCGAATAACCGAATCATTGAAAGGAATTCAGTCATGACAGACGTCAGCACCGCGGCGGACCACGCCGCAGCCGAGGCCGTCGGCGAAACGCTCGAGACGCTGGAAGCAGGCGATTTTTCCCGCTTGCTGCAGCAAGAGTTCAAGCCGAAGACCGACAAGGCACAGGAAGCCATCGACAACGCCGTGCGTACGCTCGCTGAGCAAGCGCTCGCCGATACCGCGTTGGTTTCCTCGGATGTGCTTGCAACGATCGAGTCGCTCATTGCGGCGATCGACAAGAAGCTGTCCGAGCAGATCAACGAGATTCTTCACTGCGAAGCGTTTCAGAAAGTCGAAAGCGCATGGCGCGGCTTGCATTACCTGATCAGCAACACCGAAAGCGACGAACAGCTCAAGGTGCGCGTGATGAACGTGAACAAGACTGACCTGTACCGGACCTTGCGCAAGTTCAAGGGCTCGGCATGGGATCAAAGCCCGCTCTTCAAGAAACTGTACGAGGAGGAATACGGGCAGTTCGGCGGTCAACCGTACGGCGCCATCGTTGCTGATTACTACTTCGACAACAGCGGCCCCGATGTGGACCTGCTGAATCAGATGGCGAAGATCTGCGCTGCTGCACATGCACCGTTCATCTCGGCAGCCTCGCCGTCGGTGATGTTGATGGAATCGTGGCGTGAACTCGCCAATCCGCGCGACATCGCGAAGCTGTTCGAGACGCCCGAGCATGCTGCGTGGCGCGCGTTGCGCGAGTCGGAGGATTCGCGCTACATCGGGCTTACGTTGCCGCGCTTTCTCGCACGTGCACCGTATGGTGCGAAGTCGAACCCGGTCGAAGCGTTCGATTTCGAGGAAGACATGGCCGAGGGCGACAGCGAACGCTACGTGTGGGCCAATTCCGCCTATGCGATGGCCGTCAACATCAACCGCTCGTTCAAGCAGTACGGCTGGTGTTCGCAGATTCGCGGCATCGAGTCCGGTGGTGCGGTAGACAACCTTCCCGTGCACATCTTTCCGTCGGACGACGGTGGCATCGCCGCCACGTGCCCGACCGAAATCGCGATCAGCGATCGACGTGAAGCGGAGTTGTCGAGAGCCGGCTTTTTGCCGCTCGTGCATATGAAGAACTCGGGGACGGCTGCCTTTATCGGCGCCCAGGCGCTTCATAAGCCCACCGAATTCGACGACCCCGTCGCAACGGCCAATGCAAGTCTTGCCGCGCGCCTGCCGTATCTGTTCGCCTGCAATCGCTTTGCGCACTACCTCAAGTGCATCGTGCGCGACAAGATCGGCTCGTTCAAGAGCAAGGAGGATATGGAGCGCTGGCTGTGGGATTGGATCGTCCACTACATCGACGGTGCACCCGAACATTCGACGACCGAGACCAAGGCGCGCCGGCCGCTGGCCGAAGCGAGCGTGGTCGTGGATGAAGTGGAAGGCAATGCCGGGTACTACAACGCAAAGTTCTATTTGCGTCCGCATTACCAGCTCGAGGGTTTGACCGTCTCGTTGCGATTGGTCAGCAAGCTGCCTTCGGTGGAAGGCGCTTGATCAGGCGTGCGGCATCTGCCGCATGCCCTTTCGTGGCGCCCGCGTGTTCGGATCGGCGGGCGTTGGATAACTGGTCGCAAGACCTATAGGAGTTGAATCGATATGGATAACGGCATCACGATTAGCCTGAAAGGCATCGACGGTGAAGCGGGCGTCGAGAAGGCAGCGCTCAACGTCATGAACTGGAACTGGGGGATGAGCAACTACCCGCAGGACCGTTCCGGCGGCGGCCTGTCCGCAGGCACGGCCCAGATCAGCGGCATCAACTTCCAGAAGCAATTCTGCAAGGGCTCGCCGATCATCATGAAGTACCTGACGACGGGCCAGCATTTCGGCACGGCGGTACTGGAAATGCGCAAGTCGACCGGCAAGCCCAACCCCGAAGTGTTCTTGACTGCGACGCTGACGAATGTGTACGTGGCAACTTACACGACGGGCAGCGAGTCCGCCACTGACGAGATGGTCGAAAACGTCTCGCTCGTATTCGAAGCGCTCAAGTTCGATTACCGCCCGCAGCAAACGGCCAACGGCGCACTCGATCCCGCTATCGAGTTCGAGTACAACCGCACGACCAAAACCACCACCGGCAAGTAACAACGGGAATCCTCCTGCTGTGTGCGGCGTGCAGGCATGCGCGCATGCAGCGGGCGTATTTCCTCCGCCACCCGGGACGCGCGGCTCGCGTGCGAGCCGCGCTTGATCGTCCCCTCACTCGTTTTACTCACTTCATTCACCTCTCGGTGCGGAGCGCGACGTCATGGCTGAACTTACTTCGAAAGATCGTCTGCAGCCGGCATTGCTGGATCGTCTCAGCGACGACGCACCGTCGAGCCGATACGAAGCACGCGAACGACGCGTGGTATCGGCGCAGCAATTGCGCCGCAGTGTCTTGCGCGACCTGAGCAATCTGCTCAATGCGACCGGCCGATTCAGCTATGACGAAGCGCGGCCTGTTTCCGCCGTCGAACACTCCGTATTGAACTACGGCCTGCCTGACTTCACGGGCAAGCCGCTTTCCACGCTCGACCCGCGACGCATGTCCGAATGGATCGCGCGCGCGATTCGGAGCTTCGAGCCGCGCATCGTCAGCGAAACCGTCCGCGTGAGCGTGTTGCCGGCCGGGCAACGGCGTAATGCGACGTCGATCGCATTTCTGATCGAAGGCGACCTGTGGATGCAGCCCTACCCGGAGCGGCTCTATTTCAGAACCGATTTGGACCTGGAAGCCGGCGACGTCAGTGTCAGCGGGCTCGACTATCCGAGCGTGCAATGAATCCCGCGTTCGTCAAATACTACAGCCAGGAGCTCTCGCATCTGCGTGAAATGGGCGCTGAGTTTGCCGCGGCATTTCCGAAGATCGCGGGCCGGCTCGGCTTGGAGAAATTCGAATGTGCGGACCCGTACGTCGAACGCTTGCTCGAAGGATTCAGTTTTTTGGCGGCACGCGTGCAGATGCAGCTCGACGCGCAATTCCCGCGCTTTACGCAGCATTTGACGGAGATCGTTTTCCCGCACTTGCTTGCGCCTATTCCGTCGATGGTGGTGGCGCGCTTTATGCCGGACTTCACGCATCCGCGTCTGGCCAAGGGCGTGGATGTGCCGCGCCAGACAGCGCTCGTCGGGCATCTCGACAAGGCCGATACCACACGCTGCGAATATCGCACCGGGCATCAATTGACGTTATGGCCGCTCGAACTCGTCGAGGCGCGCTACAGCGCGTTTAGTGGCGCGATTGGCGATGTCGCTGTGCCGTTGCCGTTGTCGTTGCCGCGGCCCGCGCGTGCGACGCTGCGCTTGCGCTTCGAGACACATGGCATCGACACGGTGGGTGCGTTGGCGCTTGATAGGCTGCCTGTGTACCTGCCCGGCAGCGGCAATGCGCCCGTGCGCTTGTATGAGCACCTGACGACGCATGTGGTGGGCGCGCTCGTCGTATCGGGTGACGGCGTCCCGCTTCACCATGCCGTGTTGCCGGCCGATTGCATCGCGCCGATCGGCTTTGCCGACGATGAAGCGCTGCTGCCAAATGCAACCCAGTCGTTCGAAGGGTTTCGTTTGATTCAGGAGTACTTCGCGTTTTCAGAGCGTTATCTGTTTGTCGAACTGCGCGGTTTGCGCCGCGCGCTGCAAGCATGCAACGCGCGCTCGTTCGACGTCGTGCTGCTGCTCGACAATCACGATACCGCGCTCGAGTCGAGCGTCGATGCGACGCAGTTTGCGCTCTATTGCACGCCGGCCATCAACCTGTTTCCGAAGCGAGCGGACCGCATTGCCGTGACCGACAAGCGGTTCGAATATCACGTCGTTGCGGACCGGACACGTCCGCTCGATTTCGAAATTCACTCGATACTCGGCGTTGACGGCTATCGAAGCGGCGAGCGCGAGCCGCGACAATTCGCGCCGTTTTACCGCGTGCGCGATGGCGAAGCGGGTGCCGGCACGGCGTTTTTTCAGATGCGCCGTGACACGCGTCTTTTGTCCGAGCGCGAACGCCGAGTGGGTGCGCGCTCGCGCTACGTCGGCAGCGAAGCGTTTATCGCACTCGTCGATTCGGCGGAACTGCCGGTGTCGGCCGATATTCACCAATTGGGCGTGAGTGCGCTTTGCACCAACCGCGATTTGCCGCTGCGCATGCGCGTGGGCGGCGGCGCGACCGATTTCACGTTCGCGGCGGAGTTGCCGGTTGCAGGCGTGCGGTGCGTGGCTGGCCCGAGCGAGCCAAGGCCGCCGCTCGCGCAAGGCGGCGATTCGGCGTGGCGACTGATCGATGGGCTTTCGCGCAATTTTCTGCCGCTCACCGAAGGCATGAGCGGCGACGGTGCCGCGGCGCAATCGGATGCGAGCGCGCGCGCGTTGCGCAGCTTGTTGAGTTCGTACTGTGCACAAAACGACGACGTCGCGCTACGGCAGATCGCCGCGTTGCAGGGTCTGCGGGCGCGGCCGGTTACGCGCCGCTTGCCGCTGCCGGGCCCGGTGTGTTTCGGCCGCGGCCTCGAAGTCACGCTCGAATTCGCCGATGCGGCGTTCACGTACGAAGGCGGATTTTTGCTGGGCGCGGTGTTGCAAGCGTTTTTTTCGGCTTACGTCGCGATCAATCACTTTACCGAGACGGCGATACGCACCCCGGTGCGCGGCGAAGTCGCACGGTGGCAACCGAGGATCGGGCAATGCGCGATCCTCTGACACTCGAACGGCGCATGGTTGCCGACGCGGCCCGCTTCGATCTGGTCGCGGCGATGCGGCTGATCGAATCTGCGCACCGCGATAAACCGCGCATCGGTCGCGCGCTGCGACCCGACGACGAGCCCGTGCGGCTCGGGCAAAACGCGGAGCTCGCGTTTCGGGGCAGGCAGATCGCCGGCTACACCGCATCGTCGACGGGCGGCCCGCCGCGCCTTGCCGTGAACGACGGCCTGCTCGGGCCGCAAGGTGCGATGCCGCTGCACTTCACTGAATACGTGCGCGAGCGCTGGATGCGCGTTGCCGACGCCACGTGGGGCACGTTTCTCGATTTGTTCCATCACCGCATGTTGAGCCTGCTGTACCGCGCGCGTGTTGCCGGCGAGCCGGTTGTTGCGCGCGAGCGCCCCGATGACGACAGCTTCGCGCGCTGGCTCGGCAGTCTGGGCGGCATCGGACACACCGCGCGCCGCAATGGAGGCGCCGTCGACGGCACGTCGAGGCTTCACTTCGCGGCGCTTGCGGGCGGCAAAACGCGGCATGCAAGCGGGCTTCGTACGCTGCTGTGCGCCTCGTTCGGCGTGCCAGTCACCATCGAGCCGTTCGTTGGCCGGTGGCTAGCCGTGCCCGACGACGCGTGCACGCGCTTGGGCGCAATGCATTGCGCGCCGCTCGGGCAAGGACGCACGTTGGGCCGGCGCATCTGGGACCGCTCGCACGCATTTCGGATCGTCATCGGTCCGCTCGACGCAGCCGACAGCCGGCGCTTGCAGCCTGGCACGTTGGCGTTTCGGCGCTTGGGCGAGTGGGTGCGCGCCTATACGGGCGGCATGCTGGAGTGGGAAATCGAACTCCGTTTGACACAGGCAGCGGCAAGCCCCATGCGCCTCGGTGCGAACACGCGTCTCGCGCGCGACACGTGGCTGGGCGAGGGGCGTGCCGTATCACCGAACACCGCACCTTCACTGCGTTTTCGCGGTGATGCGGGCGACGCCGGCAGCGTCGGTGTCGCCGGTGTTGGGCAGCCACACTGAAAAAGGATATATCGAAATGGCAGACATTCGTCGGGTGACGCTCTTTGGAAAACTCAGTGAGATCGGCTATCGAACGATCGAAAGCGGCACCGTGTTTTGCAAATTGCGGGGCAACCCCAAGGTGGAACTCGCGCACTGGCTGCATCAGATCTTGCAGGGCCAGGATTCCGATTTACACCGCATCGTGCGTCACTTCGAACTCGATGCGGCCGCGTTGGCGCGCGATGTGACCGACGCACTGGAAGCACTGCCGCGCGGTGCCGATGGTGCCATCGACTTTTCGATGTACGTGGAAGAGGCGGTCGAGCGCGGTTGGGTTTATGCGTCGCTGCTTTATGGGGCGAGCGAGGTGCGTACCGGCCATCTGTTGATCGGTCTACTCAAAACGCCATCGCTGCATCGTCAGGTAGCCGGCATTTCGCGGCAGTTTCTGCGAATCGAGCATGACGCGTTCGCCGAAGACTTCGACGCGATCGTCGGTCATTCGCCCGAGGCGCGCAGCGGCGTGCGCCCAAGTAGTTGCGACGCGGCCGTGCCCGGCGAAGCGAGCGGGGCGATGGCGCCTGCGTTGCTCGGCAAACAGGAGGCGCTCGTACGCTACACGATCGATTTCACCGAGCTTGCGCGTGAAGGCAAGCTCGATCCAATCGTCGGGCGCAGCGACGAGATTCGCCAGGTCATCGATATCTTGATGCGGCGCCGGCAGAACAATCCGATTTTGACAGGCGAGGCCG
Source organism: Trinickia sp. LjRoot230 (assembly GCF_964253315.1). NCBI lineage: Bacteria > Pseudomonadati > Pseudomonadota > Betaproteobacteria > Burkholderiales > Burkholderiaceae > Trinickia > Trinickia sp. LjRoot230. The sequence goes on along the minus strand of NZ_CAXUQX020000001.1, from coordinate 2,814,700 downwards.
GCGTGGGGAAAACCGCCGTTGTCGAAGGTCTCGCGCAACGGATCGTGGCGGGGCAGGTGCCGCCGTCGCTGCGCGACGTCAGCTTGCGCTCACTCGATGTTGGCCTGCTGCAGGCGGGTGCCAGCATGAAAGGCGAATTCGAACAGCGTCTGAGGCAGGTGATCGAAGAAGCGCAAACGGCTGAACGGCCGGTGATTCTGTTCATCGACGAAGCCCATACGCTGATCGGCGCAGGCGGTGCGGCCGGCACCGGCGACGCCGCCAATCTGCTCAAGCCCGCACTGGCGCGCGGCACGCTGCGCACGGTGGCCGCGACGACCTGGGCCGAATACAAACGATATATCGAAAAGGACCCGGCGCTGGTGCGCCGCTTCCAACCGGTCGTCGTACGCGAGCCGGATGAGGCTCGCGCGTTGCGCATGCTGCGCGGGCTCGTGCCCGCGATGGAGGCGCATCACGGCGTGCTGGTGCTCGAAGAGGCGCTCGATGCGGCCGTGGCGCTTAGCCATCGATATATCGCGGAGCGCCAGTTGCCCGACAAGGCCGTGAGCCTGCTGGACACGGTGTGTGCGCGCGTCGCGGCGAGCCAGCATGCGACGCCGCCCGCACTCGAGCTGGCGCGCGAGTCGATCGGCGCGCTCGAAGCGGAGCTTGCGTTGATCGAACGCGAGACGGCGCTTGGTCTCGATACGAAGGATCGGGCGAGCGGGGTCGCCGAGCAATTGGCCACCGAGCGTGCGCGCGCCGCGGCGCTCGAGGCGCAATGGACGACGGAAACCGAAATCGTCGAAGCGATGCGCGTGCTGCGCCGACGCCTATGCGAGCCGAGCGTGGAGGATGCCACCGACGCCACCGACGCCACCGACGCCACCGCCATCACCATCAAGCAGAGCGACGAAGCCATCCTTGCCGAGCTGGCAATGCTCGAACGCGACCTGCGCGCATCGCAGAATGACACCCCGCTTGTCATCGCGAGCGTCGATCGGCATGCCATCGCTTCGGTCGTGCAGGATTGGACCGGCATTCCCGTCGGCAAAATGGTGAGCGACGAGTTGGACACGTTGCTGAGCCTCGCGCAGCGGCTCGATGCGCGCATCGTTGGGCAACCGCACGCGACGGCGCGCATCGCCAGGTGCATCCAGACCGCGCGCTCGGGCCTCAACCGGCCGGGGCGTCCACTCGGCGTCTTCCTGCTGGCGGGGCCTTCGGGCGTTGGCAAGACCGAGACGGCGCTCGCCCTGGCCAACGAGCTCTACGGCGGCGAGCAGAACCTGATCACCATCAACATGAGCGAGTACCAGGAGTCGCACTCGGTCTCGACGCTCAAGGGTGCGCCGCCGGGCTATGTCGGATACGGCGAAGGCGGCGTGCTGACCGAGGCCGTGCGCCGCCGGCCGCACAGCGTCGTGTTGCTCGACGAGGTCGAGAAAGCGCACCGCGACGTGCACGAGCTCTTCTATCAGGTCTTCGACAAAGGTTGGATGGAAGACGGTGAGGGTCGCGTGATCGACTTTCGCAACACGCTGATTCTGCTGACCACCAACGTCGGCGGCGAGCTCGTCGCGCGCGCATGTGGCGACGCGGCGCGTATGCCGTCGGCCGACGAACTGTCGGCCGCGCTACATGAGCCGTTGCTGCGCGTATTCGCGCCGGCCTTGCTCGGCCGCATGACGCCCATTCCGTATTGCCCGCTCAACGACGAGACGCTGCGTGCGATCGTGCATTTGCAGCTCGCACGCGTGCAGGACCAAATGCGCGAGCAGCACGACATGGCACTGATATTCAACGAGCCCGTTATCACGTGGATCGTTGGCCGATGCGACGAAAGAGACAGTGGTGCGCGACTCGTCGATGCCGTCATTGCGCAGCGCCTGCTGCCCGAAATCGGACAGGCGCTGCTTGAGCGGCAAAAGGCGGGCGCGCGCATCGAGCGCGTCGAAGTCAGTATCGAAGACGACCTGATTCGTTGCGCCTTTCATTGAAACGCGTAACGAACGTGCATCGTTCCATTAACGTTGTTAAAGGAGTTCGTGTTATGCCACAGCAAGTCGTCGCAGGCGCTCTATTGCAATGTTCGTTCGGTGTTGCGCCCACCGCGCTCGTCGTATTGCCCGAGGCACGTGTGATGGTCGAGGGCCGCCCGGCCGCGTCGATCATGGACCACGAGCCGATCGTCAACATCCCCACCTTCGGCATGTGCACGTCGCTGGCCAACCCAGAGGTGGAGGCGGCCACGGCGGCGGCGCTGGGCGTGCCGACGCCAGCGGCCTGCATTCCGATGACGATGACGCCGTGGGAACCCGGTGCACCCAACGTGCTCGTCGGCGGATTTCCCGCGTTGTCCAATGCCTCGGCCTGCATGTGTGATTGGCTCGGCGTCATCACTATCGACCTCGCCGGCAGCGCGCGAACGATGGTCCCTTAACCGCCACTGCCACCACTTAACGCACCGATCGATATGGGAACGGCCAAGCCAACGGAGATTCAAGTCACGCTCGAACACGGCGTGGGCGGCGGCGCGCTGCGCTTTCGCCGTATGCGCGGACGCGAGAGGCTGGCGCAGCCGTTCGAGTTCACGCTCGATTTGCTGAGCGACGCGACGAGCATCAGTACGAAAGACCTGCTCGGCGCCGGTGTTTCCGTGTCGCTCGAGGCCGCGGGTGGCCAGCGCGAGTTCAACGGCATCGTCACGCGTGTGAAGATCGACGACTACGGGCTGAACGACGGCGGTGTGAAGCGAGTCACCTACCGCGCCATCGTTCGACCGCGGCTTTGGCTGCTCACGCGCGGCTCGCATTGCCGGTTCTTTCATGACCGTACGGTGTTGGAGATCGTCGAGAAGCTGTTGAACGATTACAGCGTCGACTATCGCAGCGAATGCACGGCCCACTACGAGAGACTCGATCACTGCGCGCAGTATCGCGAGGCCGATTTCGATTTTTTCAGCCGGTTGCTCGAGCGCGAGGGCATCTACTATTTCTTCGAACACACAGGCGGCAAGGATGTACTGGTACTGACCGACTCGCCGACCGCGCACAAGCCGCTGCCGAATTACGGCGCAATTTCGTTTCAGCCGTGGTTGACTGACGACGCGCCGCTGATCGAATCGATCGGCGAGTGGACTTTCGAAGACGAACTCGTCGCGGGCACGAGCGAGGTCAATGCGTTCGACTTCAAGAACGTCAGTTCGAGTGAGCATCAGGGCTTGCTCGCGCGCGCCACATCAGACGATGGCCGTCGCGCCTACGTGCTCTCCGATTACTCGCTCGATTACCACGCGCAAGGCGACGGACACCGTTACGCGCAGGTGCATATCGAAGCACACCAGGCGTTGGCGGCGTGCGCCGAAGGGCGGGCCTCGGCACGCGGCATGCGTGCCGGCGGCACCTTCGCCCTGAGGGGCCATCCGCGACGCGATCAGAACCGCGAGTATCTCGTGGTCGACGCCGACTACACGCTCGGGCGCGCCGACGACCCCGCCAGCGGCGACACCCAGAGCGCTGCGGAGCCAGTCTTCGAATGCCGCTTCACCGTCATTCCAAAGAGCCGCGCATACCGCTCGCGGCGGTGCACGCCGCGTCCGCGTGCGGGTCTGCAAACGGCGCTCGTCATTGCGCCCGACAGCGATGAATTGGCCGTCAGCGCGTACTTGCAAGTCAAGGTGCAGTTTCATTGGGAGCAGTTCAATCCGCCTTCGTCAAGCGAGCGTATGCAGCGCTCATGGGTGCGCGTGGCACAGAACTGGGCAGGCAAGAACTGGGGCGCGGTGTTCGTGCCGCGCGCAGGGCAAGAGGTGGTCGTTGCGTTCCTCGACGGCGACCCAGACCGTCCGATCATCGTCGGCAGCGTCTACAACAGCGCGAACGAGACGCCTTATGCGTTGCCGGCACACGGTGCCGTTGCAGCGATTCGCACGAAGGCCATCGAGGGCAGCGAGCACAACGAGCTGCGGTTCAATGACAAGGATTTGCAACTGCTGCTTTATACGGGCGGGCGGCACGACACCTATGTGAAGAAAAAAGAGCTGACGTGGATCGGCGAGGATCAGCACACGATCGTTCAGGGCAAGCAGCTCATGAAGGTCGGCGCACAGCATCTGACGATCTCCGGAGCGCAGAACATCAAGGTCGATGCGAGTGCATCGCTGCACGCTCAGGCGAACGTCATTCATCGCGCCGGCATGACTTACGCGCTCGGTGCGGAAATCGTCCACATCAAGGGCGATGCCCAAGTTGTCATTGAGGCGAGCGCGATGTTGACGCTCAAAGTCGGCGACAGCTTCGTCACGATCAACGCGGCCGGTGTGCAGATTTCTGGCCCGATAGTCGCGATCAACAGCGGCGGCGCGGCCGGCGCGGGGCCGGGGGGCTCGCCCGCGTCGCCCAGCGAGCCCGAGAAAGCAGACGATGGCTCGTCTATCAAGTGAGGTCCAAAAATGGCACGGCAACCAAGTAACGCAATGACGATGACGAAGCAAGAAACGATCGCGGTCGCGCGAGGCGCTGTCTCGCCGCTGTTATCGGGGTCGCCGGTGCTCGCGCCAGGGGTACCGGTCGTAGGCGAGCCGGACCCGCTCGGGCTGGGCGCGAGTGTCATTCACCGCGACGTTCGCTTTGCTGCCTCCACGGGCGAGGCGCAACACGATCACGCCTTACCGCAACGGGCGGCGTTTCGCCTGCCAGTTCCCATTGCGAATCAGCTTCCGATTTACGCACCGCCCGCGCGTTTCGCCGACGAGGAGACCGATCGTGTTTAAGCGGATATTGCATGCGGCGATTCTGGCGGCGCTGTTGCCGCTCGTTGCTGGCTGTGCGAGCGAAGTGCGGCAGCCGCCGCGCGAGCTTACATTGACGATCGATGCGGCGCCTACGCTGAACGTCGACGCGAAGGGCCGTTCGACGCCCGTCGTGATGCGCATTTACGAATTGCAGGCACGCGATGCGTTCGGCCGCGCGACGTTTTTTGAACTCTACGACCACGATGGCCGCACGCTCGGCAAAGCTGCACTCGCGCGTGCGGAACTGATTGTTCACCCCGGCGAGCAACTGCGTGTGAATCGTCCGCTTGATCCGATGACACGCGTGGTGGCTGTCATGGCCGCCTACCAAAACATCGATGCGGCGAAATGGCGTGCGTCGATCGATATACCTGCTGCCGGCCCGACGTATTTGCGCGCCACGCTCGATGCATCGACGATCGCGCTCGCGCGTGCCGACGTCCCCGAGGAGCACGCGCATCAAGGGCTGCTGATGCGTTGGATCAAGCCCGCGTGGACCTTGCTGAAGGGAGCATTAGGAAAGTAAGTCTCAATCGTTGAAGTAGCCGAATTTGTTCGTGCAGTACGCACCGTGCCACGCCTGTGGGAGTCGCCATGCTTTGGAATAATCGAGTGATCTGGTCGGAGGGAATGCTGTTGCAACAGCAGCATTTGCAGCAGCAAGACCGCTATTGGATGAGCCAACTCGACGCGCGCTATGGCGCGCAGCGCAATTACGGATGGGGCTTCTCGAAGCTCGTGATCGACGAGAAGCTGTTGGCGCTGGGCAAGCTCGGTTTGCTGGCATGCGAAGGCATCATGCCTGACGGCACGCCGTTCGTCTTGCCGGCCGACGATGCGTTACCGCTGCCGCTCGATATTGCCGAAACCGTGCGCGACGGCTTGGTCGTGCTGGCGTTGCCGCTGCGGCGCCCTGGCGTGTCCGAAATGGCGAGCGCTACTTGCGTGCGCGAGGACAGCTACGCACGCTATGGCCGCGCGCAAAGCACCGTGTTCGATGCAAACGAGGACGCGAGCGACAGCGCAGTCATGGAGCTCGGCCAGCTTCGCTTGAAGCTGGCGTTGGCACAGGATGTCGCGCAAGGCTATGCGACGCTTGGCGTGGCGTGTGTCGTCGAGCGCAATGTTGGCGGTGCGCTCGTGCTCGAGCGCAGATATTCGCCCCCGTGCCTCGATTATCGCGTGGCGCCGAGGCTTGCCGGATTGGTGGCCGAGTTGGCCGGCCTGCTCGAGCAGCGCGGCGATGTGCTCGCCGCACGGCTTGGGTTGCCGGGTGTGACAGGTACCGCCGAGATAGCCGATTTTTTGCTGCTGCAGGCGATCAATCGCGCGGAGCCGCTCATCAAGCATTTCTCGACCGTCGACGGCTTGCACCCCGAGCTGCTCTATCGCGAGCTGCTGCAGTTGTCGGGCGAGTTGGCCGGGTTCGTCAAGTCCGCAAGGCGGCCCGCCGCGGCTGAGCCGTATCGCCACGACGCGTTGGCGAGCTGCTTCGAGCCGCTTGCCGACGAGCTGCGTCGTGCCTTGAGCATGGTAATGGACCCGCAGGCGGTGGCCATCATGCTCGAGCAATCTTCATTCGGCGTGCGCGTTGGGCGTGTGCCTGATGCGGGCCTTTTCAGCGCCGCCGATTTCGTGCTGGCCGTCAAAGCCGACATGCCGGCCGAGACGCTGTTCGCGAGCTTGCCGGCCCAAATGAAAGTAGGGCCTGTCGAAAAGATTCACGACCTCGTGAATCTGCAACTGCCGGGCCTTGCGCTGCGCAGGCTACCGGTTGCCCCGCGGCAGTTGCCGTTTCACGCGGGCTACTGCTACTTCGCACTTGATGCCGGCGACGAACTGTGGATGCAGATCGCTGCCTCAGCCGGCGTCGCATTGCACGTCGCGGGTGAATTCCCCGGACTGGAGATGGAATTATGGGCGATTCGTCATTGAGTGAGAGCGTGACCGACGCCGAGCGCGCGGCGCATGAGAAGGCCGATTTCGATGCGCGAATGCAGGCGCTGCCTTGGCGTCGTCGTGCGGGCGCACGCGGATATGGCGCCAATGTGCTGGTCGGCGCCGCGCAGCCGCTGCTGGAGATCGGCGTGGCGCTGCGAGGCATGTCGGCGGCGTTGCCGCTCGAACCGCTGCGTCGCCATCTGCGCACGATGATCGAAGCGTTTGTCGATGATGCCACGCGCGGCGGCGTCGATGCGCAAACCGTGGCGCTCGCGCGCTACTGCCTTTGCACGTTCGTCGACGAGACCGTCGGTGCGACGGCTTGGGGCGGCGGTGCGTGGGCGGCCAAGAGCTTGCTGGTGATTTTTCATGAGGAGGCCTCGGGCGGTGCACGGTTTTTTACGATCCTGCATGGGCTCTCGCAAGAGCCGCGAGGCCATCTCGACGCACTCGAGCTGCTTTACCTGATTCTCTCGCTGGGCATGGCAGGCCGTTATCGGCTGATCGAAGGCGGCAGCATGGAGCTCGAACGAGTGCGCGAAAAACTGCGGCAACTGATCCGCTCGGAGCGCGGCGCACCGCCGAGCGAGTTGTCGATGAATTGGCAAGTGCCGCCCGCATCGCAGCGGCCATGGTGGCGCGGCAAAGTGCTCGGCGCAACGTTACTGGTCGCGTTGTTGACGCTCGCATCGCTTTTCATCGTGCTCGATTACCGCTTGCGCACGGATGCCGATGCGGCAATGAACGCGCTCGCCGCGGTGCATTTGCCGGCGGCCGATGGCGGTGGTGCGTCCGCGGTATCGCCCGACGAAACCGCGGGCGCGCTGCAGCATCGGATGGCGTCACTGCTCGCGCGCGAAGTCGAGGAGGGCCTCGTCAGTATCGGCGGCACGGCGGATCAGGCCGTCATCACCTTGCGCACCGATGGCGTGTTCGCGTCGGGCAGCGCCACGGTGCGGCCCGCCGACGTGGCGCTGATCCGGCGCATCGGTGCGGCGCTTGCAAGCACGTCGGGCAACGTGATTGTCGTCGGGCATACGGACGATCAACCGCCGCTGCGCGCCGCGACGTCGAACTGGCAACTGTCGCTCGCCCGTGCAACGAGCGTCGTGGGCCTCCTGCGCGAAGAGGCCGGCCAGTCCGAACGCTTCCTCGCACAAGGGCGCGGCGCGCTCGACCCGATCGCACCGAACGATTCGCCCGCCAATCGGGCCCGCAATCGGCGTGTCGTGATTACGGTGCGGGAATCGAGTGTGCCGCTATGACCGATGACCGTAGCGCGCAGCCGTTCTTATTTTCCTGGAGGTACGTAAAGTGAACCGACGCATATTTGGACGCGTGACCTGGCGTGCTTTCTTGACGGCGCTCGCCTTGCTTCTTGGGCTCACGCTGATTTGGCATCAAGCACCGCGCCTGAGCTACGACGGACACTCGCTATTTGCGAGCCCGTGGGCGCGCGCATGGCTCGTCATTGCGCTATTCGCAGCGTGGGCGCTGTTTTTTGTCGTTCGCTGGCTCGTGCGCACGTCGCGTGGCGTCCGCATCGTGTGGCAGCCGTCGCAGGCCGAGCAAGACGACGCGGCTCAGAACCCGCAGCGCGCGATGGAGGCCGATGCGAACGAGCAGGCCCGGCGCGAGCGCGTTGCACTGGCGCACGGCTTCAAAACGGCGCTCGGCCTGATTCGGGGCCGCGGCTGGTTCGGACGATGGACACGCCGCGTGCGCGCGCTGCCGTGGTATCTCGTGCTGGGCGCGCCTGGCACTGGCAAGAGCGCGTTGCTCCAAGCGAGCGGGCTCGGGTTTTCGCACGAAAAGGCGCTGGCGGCGATCGCGAGCAGCACGGCTCAGCCGCATCGCTGGTGGTTGGCCGACGAAGGCGTTCTCGTCGAGGCATCGGTGAACGGCGACGGCCCGCGCGAGCCTTGGTGGGACTTTTTGCGCAGGCTGCGGCGCGCGCGCGGGCGAACCATCCAAGGCGCAGTGGTAGTCGTCGACGTCGACTTGCTGAGCGACGCGAATGCTGCCGCGCGCGCATCGTATGCCGCCACGATACGCGAGCGGCTCGACGCGCTGCATGACGTGTTTGGCGTGCGCGTGCCTGTCTATGTCGCTGTCACGCGCTGTGACCGCCTGCCGGGCTTCGAGCGCTTCTTCGAAGGATGCAGCGAGCACGCGAAGGCGCAGGTGTGGGGCATGACGTTTCCCGTCGATGCGCGCTCGCCCGACGGCATCATCGCGTCGTTTCCGACCGAGTTCGACGCACTGTGCGCTCGAGTGCAGGCGCGCGTAGTCGAGCAGATGCCGACATTCGAGGATGCGGCGCGCAGCGCGGCGATCTGCCGTTTTCCGATCGAATTCGCAGCGGTGGGCGATCCGTTGCAGGCATTTTTGCAAGCTGCCCTCGGCACGTCGCCGTATCTACCGGATACGTTCGTGCGGGGCGTCTATTTCACCGCCGCCACGCCTGCCGGTCCGGACAATGTGCCGTCATCGCGCAGCTATTTCATTGCTCGCCTACTGCGCGAGGTGATCTTCAAGGAGTCGGCGTTGGCCGGCACGCGCTTCGCTTCGCCGCGGCGACGCGCCCTCATGAGGCGCATCGGATGGGGCGCCGCCGTGCTCCTGACGCTGGCTGCAGCGGCATGCTTCATCATCAGCTATCAAAACAACCTCGCATCGATCGCGGCCGTGCGGCATGCGAGCATCCAACTGGACGATTTGGCGCGCGCCGGCGTTCGCCGCAGCGAGCCCGTGTCGATGCTGGCCGTGCTCGATGCCGCGCGCGACGTGCCGTACGGTTACGCGCAGCGCAGTGTCGGCACGCCGTTGCTGTTGCGCTTTGGCTTGTCTCAGGATGAGCGTCTCGGCGCGGCCGCCCGCGCGCAATATCAACTGCTATTGCGCCGGACAATCGAGCCTTTCATCGTCGCGCGGGCCGCAACGGAGCTCGCCGAACCCGGCGCGAACGCGGCCGCGCGTTATGCGTTGCTGCGTGTCTATCTGATGCTGACGGAACACTCGCACTACGATGCCGCCACTGTCCTCGATTGGGTCACGCGCGACGCGCACGCGCTGCCGCTGACGGCGGCGCAACGGGCGGACTGGCTGAGCCATGCCGACGCGTTGTTGAACGGCGCGGCCCCTGATGCGGACAAGCCCGATGCCGATGCCAATGCCGACGCCGATGCCGAACCCGACGCTGCGCTGGTCGAGCGCGCGCGCGCGAGTATCGCGGCCACGCCGCGCGCCGAGCGGATCTTCGAGTCGATCGAGCCTGCGCTAGCGTCGGCGTGTCCCGAACCGCTTTCCGTGGCCGGCATGGCCGGGGACGATGCAGCGCTCGTGCTGCTGCGCAAGAGCGGCAAGCCGCTGACGGGCGGCGTGCCGGGCAGCTACACACTCAACGGCTATCGGCACTATCTCGCGCTGCGCGATGCTGCGCTGCGCCCGCTCAACGACGAGCGTTGGGTCATGAACGTGTCCGAACGCCCCGACGGTCCGGTCGAACGCAGCGCGCTGGCGGCCGATGTCGACCGCTATTACTTCGACCATTACATTGCGGCATGGAATGCGTTGCTGGACGATGTCACGCTGCGTCCGTTGCCGAAGACTGCTGACGGCGCGGCGATCGTCAAGCTGCTGGCGCGGCCGGACTCGCCGATGCGGATGTTTCTGCTCGCGGCGGCCAAGCAGACGACGCTCGCGGGCGTCGCCATAGCGCCGCCGTCTGCGCATGCGGCGCCCACGTGGCTCGGTGCATTTCTGGCGCGCATGCGCGGGGCGGGTGGCAAGGCATCATCGCAGCACGCGTCGACGGCGACGTCGTCGGAGACGACCCCAGTCGACCGACGCTTCGAAGCGCTGCATCGGTTCGTCGAGCCGGAGGGTGCGGGCAAGCCGACATCGCTTGACCAGGTGCAGCAGACGTTGATCGCGGCGGGGAGTTTCCTCGATGCGGTCAATACGGCGCACGCGAACGGATTGCCGGCGCCGGCAGGTGACGCCCTGACTCAATTGAAGCAGGCTGCACTCGGGCAGCCGGAGCCGGTTGCCGGCATGCTGCAGGGATTGTCCGCGAGCGGCATGGCGGCGACGCTCAGCGGCGAGCATCAGCGTTTGAATGCATTATGGCGTGCCGATGTCGCCTCGTTTTTTCGCGCTGCGACAGCGGGCCGCTATCCGTTCGTCAAGACGTCGAATGAAGACGTCACACTTGACGACTTCGCTCGCCTTTTTGCACCCAACGGTTTGTTCGACCAGTTCTTCAAACAGAACCTTCAGCAATATGTCGATACCTCGACGACGCCGTGGCAATGGCGGCCCGACGCCGCGGGGCTCGGTATGTCGAAGGCCACGCTCACGATGTTCAGACAGGCGGCGGCGATTCGCGACGCCTACTTCGAGTCGGACAGCAGCGGCGCGAGCAGCAAGCCGAGCGTGCACTTCACGCTGACGCCCGAATCGATGGACCCGAAGTTGACGCGCTTTGTCCTCACACGCGGCGACACAACGCTCGAATACGCGCATGATCCGCGCCGCACGGTGACATTCGACTGGCCGGGCAACCCGTCGGACGAACTCGCGCGAATCGGCTACGCGCCCGCGGGCCCCGATGGCCGTAGCGCATTCCAGGCTCGCGGTCCGTGGCGGATTTTCCGCTTGCTGGGTCAAGGCAAGCTGACGCCGGACAGTTCGACGACCTTTCAACTGACGTTCGAATTAGGCGGACGGGCAATCACGTTGAAACTCGACGCGGCCAGCGTCGTCAATCCGTTCGCGCTCGATGCGCTTGCGCATTTCCGATGCGTCCAGACGTTGTAGTGCGGAACTGTCAGCCGCCATACGTTACTCATGCGGTATGAATTCATCTGCGATATTGCTCCAACGGTTCGTCACGCACGCGCTTCGATGGCTGCGGTGCGTCGGCGAGCGCAGCGATGCTGCGGCGGCCGTCCTGATTGCGCTCGTGGTCTTCATGATGGTGCTGCCGTTGCCCACGCTCGCCATCGACATCCTGATCGCCGTCAATATCAGCATCGCCGTGTTGCTGATCGCGTTGGCGGTCTACTTGCCGAACGCGACCGCCTTTTCGAGTTTCCCGGTCGTGCTGCTGTTCACCACGTTGTTTCGCCTCGGCATCGAAATCAGCACGAGCCGATCGATTCTGATGCATGCCGACGCGGGCGCCATCGTCGATACGTTCGGCCGGTTCGTGGCCGGCGACAACGTGGTGGTCGGCGGAATTGTCTTTTTCATCGTCGCGGTCGTGCAGTTTCTCGTGATTACGAAGGGGGCCGAGCGCGTGGCCGAGGTCGCCGCACGGTTTTCGCTCGATTCGATGCCGGGACGGCAAATGGCAATCGACGCCGATTTGCGTGCCGGTCTCGCACGTCCCGAAACGGTCCAGTATCAGCGAGGGGAACTGGCGCGGGAAAGCAAAATGCACGGCGCGATGGACGGTGCAATGAAATTCGTGAAGGGCGATGCGATCGCCGGGTTCGTGATCGTCCTCGTCAATCTAACGGCCGGCATGGCCATCGGTGTCGTGCAAAACGATATGGCGTTCGCCGACGCGTTGCAACGTTATGCGGTGCTCACGATCGGCAATGGTCTGATCGCGCAAATCCCGGCACTGTTGATCTCGATTGCCGCGGCCGTGCTGATTACGCGCGGCAGCGACGATGGCGCGTCGCGCGATGTAACGGTGGGCAAGGAAATCATAGGCCAACTGCGTGCGGCACCGGCGGCATGGCTCGTTGCCGGAGCAGTCGCCGCGAGCTTCGCCGCGGTGCCGGGCATGCCATGGCCGGCGTTCCTCGTGCTCGCCGGCTTGATGCTGGCGTTCGGCGTCTACCGCTTGCGAGGCGACGCGTCGGCCGCGCGTGGGCGTACGTTGCCGGCGCTCGGCCCGGAACTGCCCGTGCCCGACGATTGCGATGTGCGTCAGATCGTGCCAATACGGCCAATCGTTGTATTGGTGTCGCAAGACACGATAAGCGAGCCCCGCTTCGCCGATCTGATGCGCGCCGTGCGGCGAGTGCGTAACGAAATTGTGCTGCGTTACGGCGTGACGGTGCCGAACATCGACATGCAGGGCACGAATCGGCTCGATGGCGATGCCTACGAAGTAGCGTTTCACGAAGTGGTGGTCGCCGTGGGGCATTTTCACTGGGATTGCTTGTGCGTGCCGCCTGGGCCGCAACCGGATCACGGCTTGGGCGACGACGTTCAGCCGCAATCCTATGCGCCTATCGACTATTTCGCACAGCTCTTCGCGCAACTGCTGCATCGTCACGCGGAGCAATTTGTCGGCATTCACGAAGCGCAGTTGTTGTTCGGCTGGCTGCAACGCGAGATGCCGGCCACGGCGAAGGAACTCGCGCAAGTGGTGCCGCTACCGCGTTTCGCCGAAGTGCTGCGGTTGCTGGTTGGCGAACGGGTGTCGATTCGGAATGTGCGGCGGATCGTCGAGGCGCTCGTGACGTGGGCGCCGCGCGAGAAGGAAACCACGATGTTGGCGGACCAGGTTCGCCTTGCGCTGCAGGCGCAGATTTGCCAGGAGTTTTCGCAAGACGGCGTGCTCCATGCTGTGTTGCTCGAGCGCGATCTAGAAGACAAGCTGCGTGCTTCGCTGCAACAAACGCACTTCGGCTGGTCGCTCGCACTCGACCATGAAACGATGCAAGCGACGCTGGCGCAAGCAAAAACGCTTTGTGCGCGTCGTGGCGAAAACGTTGCGTCGGCCGTCGTGTTGACGGCTCAGGATCTGCGTCGGCCATTGAGGCTGCTATTGCGCGACGAATGCTTCGATCTGCACGTGCTTTCCTTTATGGAGTTGACGGTGAGCCAGCGCGTTCGCGCGATCGGCAGCCTTTCGCTTCAAGCCTGCGCCGAGCAACGTAATGGGCGCGAGCCGGCCACAGTGTGACCAACGATTAGTCGAAGAACGTGTCGTCGATGTTGATGGGCGCCGAGTGTCGCGCGCCCAACGCCTGCATTTCTTCGACGAGACGGTACACGATGGCCACGGCCCGATAGCAATCGGGTGGGATCGGAGCGTGTGGTTGGCCCTCGGCGAATAGACGCCGCGCAAGCTTGCGAAACCGGAACACCGGAACGTCGCCGAGCTGAGCGTCGTCGCTCATTTGCCAGGCCAGCTCGTCGGCACCTTTGGCGAGAATGATTGGCGCCTGGTTCGCCTCGCCGTCGTAGTAAAGCAGGACAGCAAAATGCTCCGGGTTGGTGACGAGCACGCGCGTAGCCGGGCGCTGCTGAGCGGCTGTAGCGGGTGCAAGCGGTGTCAGGGCCGCCTCCAACAGCGCGGCACGTTGTCGGGCGCGCACGAACGGGTCGCCGGTGCTCTGTTTGGTTTCATCTTTCGCTTCACGATGCGACATGCGAAGCTTCTGCCGATATTGTCGCTTGGCAATCACAACGCTGAGCACGGCCGGCGCGATAAGCGCCGCAAGCAGCGCGCGCAACGCGAAATGCAGCGTATCGATGCATGCCTGCCACGTCAGTTCGAGCGATTGCAGCCTGAGCAGCTCGACGACGACGGGCAGCCGCTGCACGAATATGCCCACACCGGCCACGCCGATGACACAGGCAGTCAAGATTGCAATGGCTGTCACGAGAAGGTTTTGCGCTGATACGCGCTGTTTCAACTGCGCGAATGGGTCGAGGCGTTTGAGCGACGGCGCGAGCGCTTTTGGCGCGAAGCATAGCGTGCCCGATATCCATGAGCCGAAGATGGCGGCTGCAACGGCTGTCGCGCTGACGCACGCGAGCACGCCGAGCGCGAGCGATAACGACGCCTGCGCAACACTGATCGCCGCAACCAGTAGCGGTTTGGATTCGATTGCCGTCACGGCATGCTCCAGAATGTCGAGCCATACACCGCATACGGTGCCGCCACCCCAGAACACAAGCTCGACGCAGGCAGCCATGACGACCAGCGCGACGAGCTGCTCGCTACGCGGGACTTCACCTCGCGCACGCGCGTCGCGTAAGCGCTTGGCAGTGGGAGGAAGAGCCTTCTCAGTCATCGCTGGGGCTGGGCCGCGTCGATCGCGTGGCGCATCCATTGCGTCGCCGTGTCGACGTGCGTGAGGACGACCGTGTGCATCGCTTCGAGCAACGCCGGCAGGCTCAGCGCGACGACCAGCAACGCCACGATGCTTTTGAAAGGCAAGGCCGCGACATAGGCCGGCAGCCGTGGGCTGGCCTTCGAAAGCACGGCAAAGCACGCCTCGATCAAACCGAGTGCCAGCATGAAGGGCAGCGCCAGCAGCGCCGTGAAGCGCATCAATGCGGCGAGCAGCGGGACGATCGCTTCGCCGGCGCGCGCATTGGTCAGCGGTAGCCATTCCAGTACGGGCCAGATCGTGAAGCTCGTGTAGATTACGGCGCACAGCGCATGCAGCGCGCCCGCGTGCATCAGATAGACACATGACGCTTGGCGCAGCATCGTGCCGAAGACGGATGCGTCGGCCGAGGCTGCCGGATCGAGCGCTTGCGGATTGGCGCCGCGCTGGTAGTCGATGCAGGTGCCGGCCGCTTCGACGGCCCAGAACGGTATGGCGAGCAGGAGGGCTACGACGAAGCCCGCTGCCAGTTCTTTACCCGCGAGCCCGATGATCGCGGTCAGGCTCGGGGGAGCGGTTTGCAGCACCGGCAGCAGCGACGGCGCGATCGGCAGCGCAAGCGCGAGCGCCACAGCCGCGCGGGCCATGCCCGATAGCGCATGGGCGCCGAAAAGCGGCACGAGCATCAGCGTGGGTGCCCAACGTATCGCAGCGAGGCCAAGCGCGAGGACGGACGGCAGCAATGGCAACAATGGGGCGGCAACAATCTGCGCTTGCGTGGACATGTCAATCGTCATCAAACGCCGGCGCGTGCCGTCAGGGCCAACACCTGATCGACGATGCCGAGCAGCTCGACGGCGATCGAGCGCGCGTAGGCGACGAGCGCCGCGCAGACCACGACGAGCTTGATGGCGAAAGGCAATGCCTGGTCCTGGATCTGAAACGCGGACAGCACGATTGACGTTGCTACGCCCGCGCAGGCGGCGACGAGCGCCAGTACCAGCGAGGTCTTGAACGCGAGCAGCAGCGCATACTGAAGCAAGCCGAGCGATTCGGGCATCGAAATCATCCCTGATAGGAGAGGACTAGCGCGTGCAGCAATCGACCCCATCCGTTCGCCGCGACGACGAGCAGCAGCTTGAGCGGAAGGGAGACCATCGTTGGCGGCACCATTTGCATGCCAAGCGCGAGCAGAATGTTGGAGACGAGCAGATCGATGACGAGAAACGGAATGAAAAGCAGCAGGCCGATTTCAAATGCCGCTTGCAGTTCCGAGACGACGAAGGCAGGCACGACGATGCGCCAATCGTCGGTGGCCACTGGCGCGCGTTGCTGTTCGGGCCAGCCCTGCCGCGCCGCGTCGACAAAACGCTCGCGCTCGGCGGGCCGGCTGTTGCGAAGCATGAACTGCCGCAGCGGCTCGGCAATGGCGAGCGCCCGCTCGATTTGGATTGCCCCTGGTGTGGCGTCGAACGTGGCGGAGGACTGGGAGTGGCGTTGAGCTTCGTCGATGCACGCGCTCAATGTCGGCGCCATAACAAACATCGTTGCCGCGAGCGCGATCGCGTTCAGCGCGATTGTCGGAGGGGCCTGTTGCACACCGAGTGCGTTGCGCAACAGCACGAGTACGACCGAGATTTTCAGGTACGACGTCGTCGTAATCGCCACGAGCGGCAGCAACGAGACGAGGCCCAGCAGCACGAGCATGCCGAGCGGATGTTGATCGAGCATCATAGGCCGGTGGTGCCCGACATGTCGCCGGGCCATTGCGTGATCTCGACGGCCAGCCGGCCGTCGCAGTCGATCAGCTCGCCGTAGCCTACATGCACACCGTTGGCTTCAACTCGCACCGTTGGGGGCATGCCTTCGGTGAGGCGTATCAGCGAGCCGGTGCGGATGGCCGCAACGTCGCCCAATGGCATCGTCAACGTTCCGATCACGAACGACAGCGTGACAGGCAAACGCCTATGCTCGATGGGGCCGACGGCCTCCGACTGCTGAGTAGCCGAGGCGTTGGGGTGTTGAAACGTAGGGGTAGGATCGGTCGACACGTGTTGAACCTCGAAACATGAAAGCGCATCGTCCCAGCGCAGCGTGAGCTGTTGCCGTTCGACGACGAAGCGGCCAATGCCGGTGACATCGAACGCAGGAGCAGGCAGGCGGATCATGTCGCCGGGCGCGAACCTGCCGATCTCGGCGGGTGACATCAGAAGGCAGCCGGCGACGAGGCGATGTCGGCTCGGCAACGCCAGCAGCCACGGTGCCACGGCAACGGGC
Organism: Trinickia sp. LjRoot230; assembly: GCF_964253315.1. Classification (NCBI taxonomy): domain Bacteria; kingdom Pseudomonadati; phylum Pseudomonadota; class Betaproteobacteria; order Burkholderiales; family Burkholderiaceae; genus Trinickia; species Trinickia sp. LjRoot230. The sequence continues at coordinate 2,797,621 of NZ_CAXUQX020000001.1, read as the reverse complement.
ATGCGCTGCCAGTCGCCGCGCGAGAGCAGTGCTGCTAGCGCGGTGTGCGGCATCGCGCAATACATGGCCACGCGAAGCGCGGGCAACTCGAGCGAGATGCGCACGGCGACAGACGTGCCGGCATCGGCGAAGCCGGTATCCGCGATTGCAGCGGGGGCCGGCTCGCCCAGCACGATGCGCAGCGCACGCGGCAGCGCCGCCAGGGCGTAACGCACGAATGCGTCACGCGCAGAGGACGTCGATGCGTGCGAGCAATCGATGCCGGTACACGTCAACAACAGTGTTTCGTAATCGAACCACCGCGCGGGCCCGAATTCGGTCGAAACCGGCAGGCCTTCGCAGCCGGCGAGGTTGGCCGGCGCGGCATGCTGCAAGCGCAGCGTTGCGGGCGTGCCGTCGGCAAACGCGAGGGCCGTGCAGCGTGCATCGCCAAGTCGGCTCGTCATATCGTCGACGATGCTTGCAGCTCTGAGTACGAGCGGTTTGCGCGGATCGGCCGTCATCGAGCGAATACGGACAATCGAACGGGTAGCCCGATCCATCGTGCGATGCGTGTTTCGAGCGCCAACTGCTGTCGGTCGAGCCAGCGTTGACCATGCGGGGTGTGGCAATGCGCATAGACATCGATTGCGTCGTCGCGTGCATGAATGGCGATATCGATGCAGCCGAGGCCCGGCAATTCGACCGTGACATCGAGCGTGGTCGCGTGCGTGGACAGCGCACTTTTGATGTCGGTCAGCAAGCGGCCCGCAAGCGATGCCTGCGTGGCTGCGTCTGCGTAGGGGCAAGCGCCGGCGATGTCGTCGACGCGTACGGTTCCCGGTGCAAAAGGGAACAAGAGCGACAAGGCTTTGTCAGCAATCATCTTTGTCGTCAGAATGACTCGCGGCGGTAGCAGCCGCAAACCGATATTTTTCGCGTTGGCGTATCAGCGATGCATGCGCGCGGCGCGCCGCCAACACCGCGCGCTTTGTTTCATCATGCTGCCGGACCGCCGCGGTGACCGCGGCGATCGCCGTTGCGTGTAGTCTCGCAAGACGCGTTTCATCGAAGCGCAATTGCTCGATGTCGTAGCGCCGCAGTTCATGCTCAACCAGCGTCCTTGTGCGCAGGTGCAACGCGTCGTGACCCTCGCGCACCGCGCATTCGACCGTGCGCAGCCGGGCGTGAGCGTCGTCGAGCGTGACCAATGCGCGATGCTCCGCGCGCACCGCTTCGGTGAGCGTCACTTGTGTGCGCGCTAGACGCGCCTCGGCGCGCGCTATCAGCGCACGCCATTGGCATGCGTCATTCGAAACAGACGGCATGCAGGCGCTCCAATGTGTTGTGCCATGAGCACGGTGTGCGCAGGTCTTGACGCAGGAACGCCATTAGACCCGGATAGCGGGCAACGGCGTCATCGTTGTGCGCATCGTGCCCAGGCTCGTATTCGCCGAGCGTCAGCAGTAATTGCAGATCGCGATAGCGCGACAGGAGTGCGCGAACCTGCGCGGCATCGCTTCGGTGCGGGGGCGCGACGGTTGCGTCCATCGTGCGGCTCAAGCTTGCGAGCAGGTCGATAGCCGGGAAATGGCCTCGCTGCGCGAGTTCGTCCGACAGCACGATGTGGCCGTCGAGCAGCGAGCGCGCCTCTTCGGCGATTGCGTCGCCCGGGCCCGCTTCTGTCAGCACGGTATAGACGGCGGTGATCGAGCCGCGAGGCAGCGCTCCGGCTCGTTCAGTCAGGCGTGGCAGCATGGCATAAACAGAAGGTGGAAAGCCGCCGCGGCTGGGCGGCTCGCCGTTGGCAAAACCGATCTCGCGCTGCGCGCGCGCCACACGCGTGAGGGAATCGACGAGCAACAACACGTGTTTGCCGTCCTCGCATAGCCCCTCGGCGATCGCGGTGGCGGTGAAGGCGGCGCGCACACGTTCCATGGCGGGCCGCTCGGCGCCTGCACTTACAACGACAGCCCTCGCCGCGAGTGCAGGATCGAACTCGCGTTCGAGAAACTCGTTGAGCTCGCGGCCGCGTTCGCCGACGAGTGCGAGCACGACCGCATCGGCCGCCACGCTGCGGGCGAGCGCGCCGAGCAGTGTCGTCTTTCCGCAGCCCGGCCCGGCGAAGATGCCAACGCGCTGACCGAGGCCGAGCGTCAGTAATGCATCGATCGCGCGCACACCGGTTGGCACCGCTTCGACGATGCGAGGCCGCGACAGCGCGACAGGCGGACCGCCCAACACGGCGAAGCGTTTGCAATCATGGTCTGGTTTAGCGGGTGCCGCGCTCAGCGGTCGCCCGAGACCGTCGAGCACTTGACCGAATAGATGCTCGCTCACTGCGATGTCATGCGCGCGGCCCAGCGAGCGGACCAGCGTGCCGGGCGCGAGCCCGCCGGTCGGCCCGAGCGGCGCGAGCACGAAGTGCATGCGCTCGAAGCCGATTGCCTCCGCCAGCAAGGGTTTGCGCTCGTTGTCGAGACATTGCAACTCGCAAAGGTCGCCGATCTGACAGCGTGGTACGGCGGCGGTGATCAGCGAGGCGCCGACCTGCTCGACGCGCCCATAGAGCAGCACGGCATCTGCGATTGCGGCCGCGGCGCGGGTCTGCGCCGCGCTGGCCCATGTCGTGAGGCGTGCCGTTACCTCGTCGGGGCACCCGAACCGGGTCGCGGACATTACCATGACAGTTCGGCCTGAACCGGCCCGGAGAACACGATTCGACCCGGCTCGATGCGCTCGAGCGTGTACGCGCGCCATTGCATTCCCGGCATCAGGGTTTGGCCGTCGCTTGTGACGACGAAGCCATGTGCGCCGGCGCGCACGCTCCGAAGCGAAAACGGTGGCGACACCCGGTTTGCCGGCGCGGGATATACGACTGCTGTCAACGGCACGGCAATGCGTGGGGCGTCCGCGGCCTGCTTGCCTTCGGTTGCCGGCGCCTTCGCTGATGCGCGTGTCGACACTTGCACCAACAACATCAGCGCGCAAACTGCCGCGAGGGCACAACTGCCGATCACCCATGCACGCGGGGTGCGCCCCATCCGCGGTGCCGCGCCTGAGGCTCGCTGCGCAGTGTCGTCTTGCCATGCTTCGGCCTCATCCGCCACGCACATATGGATCGGGCCGACCTCGATGCGTGCGCCGACGACCATCGCAATCTGACCGCCGCTTGCGTTCGTGCGGCATACCCAGGCGCCGTGCTCGTCTTTTGTCAGCATGGCCCCGTGCGCCGGCATGCCGGCATCGGACAGAACGAAGTCGTTGTCGGGGGCGTTACCCAGACGTATTGGATGGGTATCAAGCGGAAAAGCCGCGCCGCGGTGCAAGCCGTTCAGAATGCGAAGTTCAAGCATGGGCGGCTCGCTTCGTTCGGCGTCCGTTGGTTCAAAGCGCATCGGCATCGGCATCGGCGTGGGTATCGGCGCTAAGCAGAATGGCGCGTTGGTGATCGCGCGACGTGGCCACCGCGTAGATGGCGACTAGCTGTGGCGCGGCCCCCGCTTCGAGCGCGACGCCACTCGTTAGCTCGACGCTGCTTGTGGACGCCCACGCTTGGCCCGGCAGGCCCGTGGGTTGTGCCATCGCCAGCCCGACATCGACGGCGATGACAGCGCGCCCCGTAGCGCGTGCGGGCAGCACGCGTGCGACCAGGTCCAGCGCATCGCCGCGCCGCCCGGCGCGGCCGGCATCGTTGTCGGCGCTTGGCTCGGATGATGCGGCCGCAACGTTCGCCGTTTGGGCACCAATCGTCAATGTCAGATGCCGATTCGCAAAGCCGACGATGCGCTGGCGGTTCAACAGACGCACCCGCCGTTCGCCTAACGCTTGCAGCCATTCAGAAGCGGGGTCACGCGCGGCGAGATCGGGGGCGTCGCGTGGGGCGACCTGAGTTAGCGCTGCATCGTCCGATTCGAGCACCAGTACCTCGAGCGACACCATCGGCTGCTGCTGGTCGAGCGCGGCGATGATGCGCGCGAGCGGCGCACGCAGCGCCGGATCGCCCCAAACGAGGATGCTGTTGGTGCGCTCGTCGCCGACGATAACGACGTCGCCCTTGTGATGCACGGGCAGCGCACCAGCGTCGACGCCCCAATCCGACAGCGTCGGGGGGAGTGTGTTCGGCAGCGGGGGTGCGTCATGACGAACCCCGAGCCAACTCGTCGGCCCCGTGGCCGGCAAAGGCGAGGGAAGCGACGACGTGCCGCGAACGCTGCCTGCCAACTGCGCGGCCGACGGCAGGACGAAGCGCTGCGCCTCGTTGGCCCGCTGCTGCCCGATCAACTCGCGCAGCAGCGATGCGACGCCGCGGCGCACAGGACCGCGTGGCCCGAACGGACCGCCGTCGGCAGCTTGTGCATGACGCAACGCAAAGATCATCGGCTCGCGCGATGCGTCGCCGGAGCGTGCCACCACTGCCGCCGGCTGCTTGGCCAGGAACCGGCGAACCAGCGAAACATACTCGCGCGGTGCGCTGACGAGCACGGCATCCTGCCCCGGCAACACGCCCCATCCGAAACGCGCCTCGTAGAGCCTGATGGCTGACAGTGCGGTGCGGGCAGCCTCGGCGTCGACGCCGTTCAGACCGATGCGTGCGATCGTCGATTCGCTGCGCGAGCTGATATGCAGGATCCGATTCGCGACGAACCAATCGAAATGGTGCGTACTGGCGAGCTGATCGAGAAAGTCGCGCCCGGTCTGTGCGCGCAGCCATCCGGTCAATCGCGCCGTGCGCCACGTCTTGGGGCTACGATTGACACCGGAGGGCGCGACGCGAAGGCGCAGACCGTGGTCGTCGGCAAAAAGCGCGAGCACGTCGAGCGGGGATCGATCGGCGGCCTGGCAGGCGTAGGGCGCCGCGAGTTCGTCGCGCTGCGGCTCGCTTGCCCGCGCGGTGCTTTGCATCGCGCAGGGCACAAGCGCAACACACAGCAACAGCAGGCATAACCCGCGACGCCAACGTATAACCTGGTTTGTCATTCGCCGTGCCGTCAACGTACTTCGTTCAGCACGGTTCGCAACAGCGCGAATTTCATTTGCAGATCGGTGGTGGCGCTCCAGTTGGCGAGCGAGACGCTGCGCAGCGCTTCGACGTAGCGCTGCCATTGAGCCGGGTCGGCCGCCGGCAATGTATCGCGCACGCGGTCGGCGTGTTCGATCGCGTGCATCAATCGGGCTTCGGTGATGTTCGTGTTCATGTTCGTATTCATAGCAATGCAATAACGGTCAGGTTCGTATCGAAGAGATCGAGATGGGGGCCAACATCGACAAACGCAGCTATGCGCAATACTTTTCGAGCTTGGCGCGCAACCGAGAAAGCCGGGAGCGCACGGTGCCGACCGGTATGCCCAACGCGAGCGCGACATCCACATAGCTGATGTTGTCGACAAACAGCAGCTCGATCATGCGTTGCTGATCCTCCGGCAGCGAGTTCGCGAATTCGACGAACTGGGCGAAATGCTGTTTGACCGACAGACAGCGCTCGGGCGCGAGCGTATCGACGAGCGCTTCTTCGTGATCGTCGATGCGCTCGACGATGAACCGGTAATCGGAGGCGCGGCTGACGTGATTGCGGACGACATTGAGTGCGATGGCGGTCAGCCAGGTTTTGGGGTGCGCCGTGCCGCGATAGGAAGCACGGTTTTCCCATGCGCCTAAATAGGTTGCCTGAAGGATGTCTTCGGCATCGTCGGCGCTGCGCACGCGGCGCATGATGAACCGTTGGATAGCTTGAGCATGGGCGCGATACCAGTCGTCGAATACGACGGACACGTCAGCGTCGGCGTAAGGCGCCATCAAGTCCGAAGGCCTCGAATTCATAACGTTGTTATTTCTTGCTTGGACCGGAATTCGAAATGATTGCGCAGCGGGTTTGGCGTCAGCGATTTCGATACAAAAATCGGACGACATTACGCGCAACGCGTATCCGATCCATTGCCTTGCCTCCAACATCGTGAAATAGCCGTGACGTATGCGGAACCGGTAGGGTCATTTCCGTTACTAAGGTCCACTCACGTTGACATTAATGGAGGCTTCGTCATGAGCATTGCAGCGGTTATCCCGGCACTCGGCGCGCTGGGGTCGTTAGCCACGTTTGCATCGTCTGCGTTCTCGGGCACGTCTGGTCCGGCCGGCGGCTCGGGCAACTTCGATCAGATGCAGGGCGTGTTGAAGCGGCAGGAAGCAACGCAGCTCACGACGATGCAAATGCAAACGGAGGCCAATATTCAAAAGATGCTGGCCGACACGGCGAACAGCATTGCGAGCGGACATCTCGATTCAGGCAACAAGTTGCAAAACGCTGCGCATAAAGCGGCGCAAGGCATCCATTTCTAGCAAGCCCTGAGTCTTTCGATGATCGATCCGTCAATTGATTTTTCGGCTGCGGCAACGGCGCTGATGCACGAGCAAGTCCTTGTCGCGCAAACGACTTCCGATGCTGCAGCCGCTTTTGCGGCCGCAAAGCACCGCGTCGACGCGCAAACCGCGTTGCACGCCGCTCACACGCGCATGGAGACCGAGCTGATCAATTCACTCCGTCAATTGACGCTCCAGCTCAAGCCTTAGTCTTAGTGTTAGCCATACGAATAAAGAGGCGGCGTGGACACACTGCACATTTTTGCTTCACAGGCGGCCCAGGTGCCTTCGCGGCTCGCGGGTAACGAAGCTGCCGGGGGGGCTGCCTTTGCGCAGCTGCTCGCATCGACCGCGGTGCCGCCAACGGCGCTCGAAACCGTTGCGCCATCGACGCCCGTCGCGTCCCAGGCATTGCCGGCGCTGCGCGATCTGGCGCGCCGTCTCGACGACATCGAACGCAATCGCATCGAGGCGACGCTGCTGCCCGGCCAGATCGCCCATGCACATCAAAGCGGCGTTGGCGGGGCGGCCATTGCGCTCGCGATGCATCGCCAGGCGCGTGTCACGGCGGCCTACAACCTCGATGTGTTGTGGAGCGCGAGGCTCGTGGGCGTGGCGGGTGCCGCGCTCAAGCAACTTGTCACGGCGACATGATCGCTCGGGCTGCGCCGGCAGCATCCCGGCGCATTATGGCCGGGCTTGGCGCGGCGCTTATGTTGCTGCTGTTGCTGGCCGGCTGCGGCACGCGCATCGAGTTGTATCGCGCATCCGACGCGCAAAGCGCCAACGAAATCGAGTCAGTGTTGCGACAACGCGGCATCGGCGTGCAACGCGTTGGTGGGAAAGACGGTGTCGTGCTGTCCGTTGCCGACGGTGATTTCTCCCGCGCGATATCCGCATTGCACGCTGCAGGCTTGCCAAGGCAAGCGCGCGCTCGCGTAGGCGATGCATTCGGCAAGAAGGGCATGCTGCCCACACCGACCGAGGAGCGTGCCCGCTACGCACAGGCACTCGAGCAAGCCATCGAGAGCACCCTGCTCGAGATCGACGGCGTGGTATCGGTGCGCTCGCGGGTGGTTGCGCAAGAGCGCGCTGCGCCGGGCGCACCGTCGATTCCCGCCTCGGCTTCGCTATTGATCAAGCATCGGCGCGACGTCGATCTTTCGCCGCTCGTGCCGGGCATCGTGCAACTCGTCAAAAACGGCGTGCCGGGGCTCGCCGGCGAAGACGATCGGCGCGTCGCGGTGGTGGTGGTGCCCGAGCAGGAAATCAATGCGGCCGCGATGCCATTGGCACCGACCGATTCGCGGGGCGGCCTCTTCGCGGCAGCGACTATTGCGTTGGTACTGGTGGCGTCGGGCGTCGGGGCTTGCGCCGGATGGCACGCCCGAACGGCTCTGGCGCGCATAAATGGAGGCAGGCCCGATGGGCAGCAGCATCGATGACAATTGGCCAACGTTCTGGCTCGAACCATGGCGATGGGCCGATCCGGCATGGCATCGACAGTACGGTGTGCTGGCGAACGTCACTGATCGGCACGCGCAACGGCTGCTTTTTGCCGGCTGGTTTGACGCCTTCGGTCTTTCTTCGAGTTGGGCGCAGCCTGCCGACAGGCGTTGGCAGCAGTTGCTTGCGGCGTCGCCTACGGCGCTGCAAGACGCCGCCGCATTGATGGGATGGCTCGCGATCGTGCGAGCACCGGGCGGCATCGCCCAGACGCGCGGTCATCGCGACGATCGTCGATTGGCGCGTGCGCTTCGTTACCGCGACGTCAACTGTTTCGACGCGCAGTTTGCCGCGCCGGCCGGCCAATGTGCTGACGCGCGGGCGTGCGGCCTCGATCTGCTGCAACGGATGGCGCTCGCCGATTGGCGCGATGTTGCCGGGCGCATCGCGATGATGGCGCCGCCGCGGGCATCCGCAGCGAGCGCATGCGTCGCGTTTGAGCGTATCGACGTTGCGCGCTGCCTGAGCGTCTGGCTGGCCGCGACGCGTTGGTTATCGGCTGCGCGCACGCTGCCAACAGCATCATGAGTTTTGTTTCGCGGCGGTTTGTCATGCCCCCGGCAGATGCGCAGCCGTCCACCAAACTCATCTATCGGGCCGACGAGCTCGGTTGCCTGCGCGATGCCGCAGCCTACGTGCAAGCCGCGCGCGAGACGGCTAACGCCGTGCTGCAACATGCCCGCAGCGAAGCCGCTGCGCTTGACGAGCGGGTAGTGGGCGAATACGCGCGCCGTCTGCGCGATGCGGACACCGCGCTGTTGAAACGCGCGATAGCGTTGGAGTCCGCGTATCGCAACGGACGCGAGACACTGGTGGGCCGGCTCGAAACGGTGCTCGATGCTGCACTGGACGCCGCGTTGCGCCGGCTGGCTGCCGCATTGTCGCCCGCGGAGCGTATGCGTGCGGTCGTCGCCGAGTTGGAAAGACAGGTCGGCATTGTCCCGAGCGGCTGCTTGCACCTGCATGCGGCCGATGAAGCGGCGCTGCGTTCGAATGGCGTCGCGCTGCCATGGGTCGTGCAAGTCGACGGCTCGTTGGAGCCCGGCGCATGCCGGCTGACGGTCGGAGAGGCCGAGTGGACAACGTCGTTTGATTCCATTTTGCAATGCTTGCTCGGCGGCGCATAAATACGAAAACAGGCGCTTATTCCCACATGTTGGCCTTTCCGCGGTTACTTGACCAAACGCATTTAGGAACCCGCTCCGACCACTTCAATTTGCACGATATTTCGTATTATCGAGTCACGCCAAACTGCTTACTATTCCAGATTTTATCGCGCACAAAGCCGATTTTTAAACCACGGCGAGCGCCGGATGCGAGGACACCATGAGCTTTCAGTTGCGCATCATTTTGGGCGATGATCACACGATCGTTCGCTACGGGATCCGGCTCGCCGTCGAGGCGAATCACGTGGCCGAGGTGGTCGCCGAGGCATCGAACTCAGACGAGTTGATTGCCGCGGTGCAGGCGCAAACGTGCGATGCGATCGTGACGGACTATTCGATGCCGGGTGAGCAAACGCAAGACGGCCTCGCGTTGATCGACCGCCTGATGCGAATGCGCCCCGGCGTGCCTATCATTGTCGTGACGGCAATGCGCAATGCCGCCATCATCAACAAACTGATCGCCAAAGGGGTGAAGGGCGTCGTCGAAAAAGCGGGCAGCGTGCAGGAGCTGCAAGTCGCGTTGCACGCCATTGCGCAAGGCCGCTCTTACCTGAGCCCGGGGCTCGAATCGATGCTCGCCAGCGCGAGCATCGTTGGATCGAAGGTTGGAAAGGAAGTCACGCTGACAACGGCCGAGCTCGAAGTCATTCGGCTATTTGCATACGGCGGCCTCACGCCGAATCAGATTTCGCAGCGGCTCAACCGCAGCGTCAAGACGATCAGCCGCCATAAGATGAACGCGCAACGCAAACTTGGGGTCGGCACCAACCAGGAATTGCTCGAGTATTGCCGCAAGAACGATTTATCGTCCGCATGAACGCATCGCTGAGCAGTGGCGGGCGCGTCGTGCGCGTGCGCCGAGCCTTTTTGCTCGGCGTTTGCGGCGCGCTTTTGATCGCTTCAACCATCTTGGCCGGATGCCGCAACAGACACGCGGAGGCGCAACCGCCACACATCTCCTGGGATTTGCACATCCCGCTGTCGGCCGAGGACCGCGCTTATCTCGATTCGTTGCCGGTGCTGCGGATCGGCACCGACCCGGGATGGGCGCCGATGGCCTTCGTCCAGAAAGAAACCGGCGAAGTGGGCGGTATCTCGGCCGACTACCTCGGCTTCATCCATCAGACGCTGGGCGTGCGGTTTCGTGTCGTGCCGACGCATTCCTGGGCTGAAACGATACAAGTGGCCAACAATGGCGGCCTCGATGTCGTCGTCGCCGCTTCACCGCTTGATGGTCTTAACCAGGCATTTCAATACTCGCGGCCGTATGTGAGCTACCCGCTCGTCGTCGTCACGCGCGAAACGGCGCCGTTCATCGGCGGGGCGGAAGATATTTCGGGTTCCGAAATTGCTATCGTCAAGGACTCCGAAATGTTGCGCGCGCAACTACCCGGAATGCACAACACCCACACGATGGTCGTATCGTCGGCCGAGGAGGGTCTCGATGCCGTGGCAAGCGGCAGAGCGTTCGCGTATATCGGCAACCTTGGGGTCGTCGATCGGCTTGTCAGAGAAAAATACACCGGCATCTTGCGTGTCGCGGCGCCCGCGGGACACATCGAAGATCTTTCATTTGCGATCTCGCCCCAATACGCGCGGTTGCTTTCGCTGATCGACCGTGTGCTGGCCGCCATTCCCGAAAGCGAACGCGAGCACATCCAGAACAGCTGGCTGTCCACACGGTTCACGTTCGGCATTGCGGAGCGCACGCTGTGGATTGTCCTGACTCCTGTCATTGCGATCACGCTGCTGTTTCTGACGGTGCTTTGCATTTACATGCTTCGCCTTCGCAAGGAGGTGCGCCAGCGGCGCTCGACCGAGCAGCAACTGGTGGAGCTGACACGGGCGCTGCCTGCAGTTGTCTTTCAGTTGCGGCTCGTGCGTGGCGACGGCCATGCGCCGTTCGCGCTCGTGTTCGTCAACCGGTGCGCATATGACTGGCTTGGCGTGCGCGCCGACGCCACGCGCGAAATGTTCGATCGCTTTCTCGCGGCGCTCGACGGCGACGCTCGCTTTGGTCTGACACGCCGGTTTTTGCGCTCGGTGCGCTCGCGCGAGACGGTACGTGCCGGATTTGCGCTGTCGCTCGGGGGAGCGCGTCGCGCCTGGGCCAATCTCGAAGCGGCGCCGCAGTTGCGCGATGGCGGCGATATCGTTTGGACCGGCTACGTTTACGACGTGACGCAGGCCCAACAGATCCAGACGGCGCTCGTGACCGCGAAGCATGATGCCGAGGAGGCCGCCCGCGCACGCGACGCTTTTCTGGCGACCGTGAGCCACGAGATTCGCACGCCGATGAGCGGCGTCGTCGGCATTTTGCAGTTGCTCGATCATGGGCGCTTGCCGGCCGACGACCAGCATTTGCTCGATATGGCGCGCAATGCCGCAGAAATCCTGCTGCGCGTACTGAACGACATCCTCGACTTCGCCAAAAGCGAAAACGGCGATCTGACGCTCGAATCGGCGCCGATGAGCGTGGCGGATCTGGTCGACAGGACGGCGGGCATCGTCAGGCCGGAAATCGAGCGAAAAGGTTTGCGTTTCGACGTCGAGACTTCGCGCGAACTCGCGCCGCGCTATCTCGGTGACGCGCAACGGATTGGGCAGGTGCTGCTGAATCTGCTCGGCAATGCCACCAAGTTCACCGACTATGGCGTGGTGTCGTTATCGGTGGGCGTGAAAGCGCGTGAGGCGCACGGCGACATCAATATCGAGCGCATCGTCATTGCTGTCTCCGATACGGGCATCGGCATAGCGGGCGACGATCAGGCGCGGCTCTTCTCGCCGTTCGTACAGGCGCGCTCGCACGCTGTCGCGCGCCCCGGCGGCACGGGGCTCGGGCTTGTCATCTGCAAACGGCTCGTGGAATCGATGGGCGGCGTCATCGCGCTCGAGAGCGAGCCGGGTTGCGGCACCACGATTACGATCGAGCTGCCGTTGCCTGTCGATCGCGACGCGAGCGTTCGCCGGCGCGGAGAAGGTCGGAGTTCAGCGGCGGAATCGTCAAACGTATCTGGAGCGAGTGCCCCCGAGCGCCAGATCTTGCTCGTCGAAGATCAGGACATCAATCGCGAGGTGCTCAAGCGGCAGTTGGCGACGCTGCGCATCACCGAATGCGATACGGCCGCGAACGGCGCGCAGGCGCTCAAGCTGATCGAGCGTCGCGAGTACGCCATGGTGATTACCGATTGTGCGATGCCGGTGATGGATGGCGTCACACTGATCAAACGCGTTCGCGCACACGAGCGCGATGCCGGCGCGCCGCGCACGGTGATCGTTGCGCTCACGGCAAATGCCATGGTGCAGCAAAAGGAGGCATGCCTCGCAGCCGGTGCCAACGAGGTGTTCGTGAAGCCTGTGAGCGTCGAGCAACTTCAGAAATTGCTTGAGCGCCACGGCATCACTGCACCGCCGATCGTCGAGCTCGAAAAAGCCGGCATTCCGTCGGATCGGCATACCGATCTATGGGAAAAGTTGCGGCGCACGCTGGCGGCGGAACTCGCGGCGCTGTTATCGCTGCCGCTCGAAGAAGACGTGGCGCGGGCGCGAGAGATCGTGCATCGCATCGTCGGTGCGGCGTCGTGGTTTCATTTGAACGAGGTCGCGCAGACGGCCGCGCGGCTCGAAGCCTGCTTCGAAAGCGCCGAGCCGCCGCATGCTGCACTGTTCGATCTGCAGGCCGCCATCGCGCGCGCGACGGCGGAGATGACCGACAGCGCCGACGGCTAAGTCGGCGCTCACCGACTACCGCGGCTACTGATCCGCCGACAGGTCAAGCGCGTTTGTCAGATCGCCCATTGGCGTATTGCCGTGCGCAATGAGCCCGTCGTTACGCGTTTTGAGCCCGGGCAGCGTTTCGAGTTCAAAGCGGTGTGTGATGAACCGCAGAATCGACGTTGTATCGTATTGCGTGTGATCGACGTAGCCTTTTTTGGCGAACGGGGAGACGATCAACGCGGGGATGCGTGTACCCGGCCCGAAGCGGTCGCCCTTCGGCGGCGCGACGTGATCCCAGAAACCGCCGTTTTCGTCGTAGGCGACGACAACAACCATATGCGGCCACTGCGGGCTCCGTTCCAAATGGTTGATGACCTCGGCAATGTGGCGGTCTCCCGATTCGACGTCGGTATAGCCCGGGTGCTCGTTCAAATTGCCCTGCGGCTTGTAGAACGCGACTTGCGGCAGCTTGCCGGCATCGATTGCCTCGATGAACTTCTTGCCATCCACCCCGCCGTCGAGCAGATGTTGCGCGCGTTTTTCGGTACCGGGCGCGAGGTCGGCGAAGTAGTTGAACGGCTGATGATGCGGCTGAAAGTTCGGCGCAGAACGCTCGGGGCCATAGATGACGGCCTTGCGGTTCATCGCCGCAAGCGCCGCGTCCCATGCGCCGCTGTACCAGGCCCACGAGACATGCGCGTCGTCGAGCGCGTCGCCGATGTGACGTTGCGTCTGCGGCGGCAGCGTCGTCGGATTCGATGGGTCGGCCAAGCGCGGGTCGCCTTGCGCGGCCGATGCGTTGCCGCTTGGCTGATAGGGCGGCTGCATCGTGTTCACTGCGTAAAAGTCGGGTGTGAGGTTGCTCGAGTTGACGAACTTCGGCGGCCCCGCGAGCGCCGAGCGTGGCGAGTTCGCGGCCACTTTCAGCGTGACACCGTCGGGCTCGACAGCCGAAACGAGGCCGGCCGCGGGGCTTTGGTCAGCATGCGGATAAACGGGGGTGCAGGCGCACGCAAGCCATTGGTGATTGAGGAACGAGCCGCCGAATGCGCTCATGAAAAAGTTATCGGCAAGGGTATAGCGTTGCGCGACATGCCAAAGCGGCAACGTCGAAGTATCGGCCGCGTAGTGGCCCATGGTCAGGCCGCCGGAGTCGGCCCAGGCAGCGAACTTGTCGTTCTTGCCACCGTCGATCTGCATCTGGTTCTCGTAGAACCTGTGCCAGAGGTCGCGCGTGGCCACTTGGCGCGACGTATTGAAACCGTCGGGGTCGTCGATGGCGAACGGGGCATTCGGCAAGGCCGTCGTCATGGCTTGCGTGACAGCCGGCGTGACGCCGCGCTGCGTCAGTCCGTTCCAGATCGGCGGCAACGTTGGTAACACGGTGCCGTCGCGATCGAGCTGTCGCGCCTGTTGCGCCGGCAGGTTTTGCAAGCCGTTCGCACCGGGGAAGTGACCGTACAGGTTATCGAAACTGCGGTTCTCGGCGTAGATCACGACGATGTTGCGCACCGCCGACAGGTTCGGCTTGCCGTCGCCGGCGCTGCTTGCGCAGCCGACGACCGTCAGAAAAGCGGCCAGCGAGAGCGGCACAGCCAGGAATTTTCTCGTATTCTTGCGCATCTTTATTCTCCTCTTGGCCGCGCGGTTCGCATTTCGATGCTTCGATAGCCCGATATGTCGCAGCGCTGGCGGGAGCAGTTTATCGCGACAATGAGTCGTTTTGCTGACATAGACACGGGAGGGCCGCACGTGGCCGCCACTCGAGGTACGCGCGCCCCTTTGCTGCTGGGCCGATGGTACGACCGATGCGCGGCCGCGCTCGCGGCCTGTCTGCTGATTGCGTGCTCGCCGCCTGCGGTCGACGCGCCTCGCCCGCTGGCCACCGCCGCGGCCGAGCAGGGCGGTGTGACGCGCGCCGCGGTTTATGCCTCGGTGCGCAAGCAAGCGGCTGTTGGCGAGCGGCTCTTTTCCGACCCTTCGCTATCCGGCTCCGGCAAACTCGCATGCGCGTCGTGCCATAGTCCGGCACATGCGTTCGGGCCGCCCAACGCATTGCCGGTTCAACTGGGCGGGCGCGATCTGCATCAGCCTGGCTACCGCGCCGTGCCCTCGCTGATGTACTTGCAGTCGGTGCCTGCCTTTACCGAGCACTATCACGATTCGGACGACGAAGGCGACGAAAGCGTCGACGCCGGGCCGACGGGCGGCCTCACGTGGGACGGACGAGTCGATGCGCGCGGTGCGCAGGCCGCGATTCCGCTGTTGTCGTCGTTCGAGATGGACAGCACGCCGGCACGCGTTGCCGCGGCGGTGCGGGCGGCGCCTTATGCCGATGCGTTCCATGCTGCGTTCGGCGCGCGCAAGCTGGACGACGATCAAGCCGTATTCGATGCGGTGCTCGAAGCGCTTGCCGCTTTTCAGGAAGAGCCGGCGCGCTTTTCGCCTTACACGAGCAAGTACGACGCTTACCTCGCCGGCCGCGCTTCGCTCACCGCAGCGGAGTTACGGGGCTTGCGGCTTTTCGAGGACGAACGAAAGGGCAACTGCGCAAGCTGCCATCCAAGCGCGCGCGCAAAAGACGGCTCGCCGCCTTTACTGACCGATTTCGGTTTAATCGCGCTCGGCGTGCCGCGCAATCGTGTACTCGCGGCCAACCGCGACCCGCGCTTTTTCGATCTCGGCGCCTGTGGGCCGTGGCGCACCGATCTGGCAGGGCGCGATACCTTCTGCGGTCTGTTTCGCACGCCCACGCTGCGTAATGTTGCGACGCGCCACGCGTTTTTTCACAACGGCATCTATCGCTCGCTCGAGGACGTACTGCGTTTTTACGTCGAACGCGATATTCACCCCGAGCGCTTTTATCGTGTCGCCGCTGGCCGGGCGCGCAAGTTCGACGATCTGCCGGCTCGTTACCGGGATAACGTCAACACGGAGCCGCCTTTCGATCGTGGCCCGGGCGACAAGCCCGCGCTCAATGAAGCCGAGATTCGCGACGTGATTGCCTTTTTACAGACGTTGACTGATGGCTACGAATCACATAAATGATCACCTTTCGGTATTCGCATTCGATGCATGCTGCGTTCAAATATCAAATATTGTCAAAATGACGTCTATTAACCTTGATACGCTTGAGTTGCCTATTTGCCTGGCCTAGTATTCACACACCTGATCACCGTAGCGAGGCTCTAATGATCAAGCGGCTCGCAGCAGAAACGTTGGGCACATTTTGGCTCGTTTTGGGCGGTTGCGGCAGCGCCGTACTCGCGGCAGCTTTTCCGCAATTAGGCATAGGCTTTGTCGGCGTGGCATTGGCATTCGGCCTCTCCGTGTTGACCATGGCTTTCGCGCTCGGCCACGTTTCCGGGGCGCACTTCAATCCGGCTGTGACGGTTGGGCTCTTTGCCGGCGGGCGTTTCCCGGCGCGTGAGGTGGTGCAGTACATCGTAGCGCAGGTGATTGGCGCGATTGCGGCCGCAGCCGTGCTTTATTGCATTGCGAGCGGCAAACCCGGTTTCGATGCCGCGGCGAGCGGGTTCGCTTCCAACGGCTATGGCGAGCATTCGCCGGGCGGATATTCGCTGACGGCCGCTATTGTCACGGAGTTCGTATTGACGGCGTTTTTCGTGATCATCATTCTCGGCGCGACCGACAAGCGGGCAGTCGCCGGCTTTGCGCCAATCGCCATTGGCCTTGCATTGACGCTCATTCACCTCATCAGTATTCCGGTTACCAATACATCGGTTAATCCGGCCCGCAGCACCGGCGTGGCTTTATTTCAGGGCGGTTGGGCAATAGCGCAATTGTGGGTTTTCTGGGTTGTGCCATTGATCGGCGGGTTGGCGGGGGGTGCCGTTTATCGATGGTTGCTGGACGAGCGGCGAGCGGCAATGGCGGCGGGCGGGAGGGCTGCTACGACATGATCGGTCCGGGGCAGGGATGAGCAAGCGCACGGTATCTTGTGGCGTGGTCTTGCTTGATCCGCAAGGCCGCGTGCTGCTCGCTCACGCGACCGATACGTCGCATTGGGACATTCCAAAAGGACAAGGCGAAACGGGAGAGGCGCCGATCGATGCGGCGCTGCGCGAACTGCGCGAGGAGACCAACATTGTGCTTGCGCCCGAGCGTCTGAAAGACCTCGGGCGTTTTGTTTATCGACGCGACAAGGACCTGCATTTATTTGCGGCGCGCATCGACGAGGGAGAAGTCGACTTGGCGAGCTGCACCTGCACGTCGATGTTTCCGAGCCGCCGGGACGGCTCGATGATCCCCGAGATGGATGCCTTTTGCTGGGTGGCGCCCGCCGAACTTGAACGTTACGCGAGCCGCTCGCTCGCGCGTCTGTTCGACACGACGCTCTCGCTTGGCGAACTGCATCGCACGCTTTAGTTCGTCGTGCTTGTGGCTAAGGTACGTTCTTAGCCCGGCTTGCCCCAGCTGTCGCGCAGGCTCACGATGCGATTGAATACCGGCTTGCCGGGCTTCGAATCGTAGTGATCGACCACGAAGTAGCCGTGGCGCTCGAACTGGTAGCGGTCTTCCGGTTGCAGCGCGTGCGCGCCGGGCTCCAGATAGGCATTCACGACGCGCTTCGATTCGGGGTTCAGGGCTTCGAGGAAATCGCGGCCGCCCGCGTCGGGCTGGGCTTCCTTGAAGAGGCGATCGTAAAGACGCACCTCGGCCGGCACGGCGTGCGCCGCGCTCAGCCAGTGAATATTGCCCTTCACCTTGTAAGTGTTCGCGCCTTCCGTGCCCGACTTGCTGTCCGGATAGTAATTGCAGTGAACGGCGACGACATTGCCGTGCTCGTCTTTGTCCGCCCCGGTGCATTCGACGACGTAGCCATAGCGCAGCCGCACCTTGTTGCCGGGATAGAGCCGGAAATAGCCCTTCGGCGGCGTTTCGACGAAATCGTCGCGTTCGATCCACAGCTCGCGCGAGATCGGAAACGTTCGCACGCCGCGCTCGGGATGATGCGGATGGACTGGCGCCGTGCAGTGCTCGATCAGATCGGCGGGGAAATTGTCGATGATGAGCTTGAGCGGGTCGAGCACCGCTGCCGTACGTGGCGCTTTATCGTCGAGGTCGTCGCGAAGCGCACCTTCGAACACGCTCATGTCGATCCACGAATCGACCTTCGTCACGCCGATGCGTTCGCAAAAAAGCCGAATACCTTCGGGCGTGAAACCGCGCCGGCGCAGGCCGACGATCGTCGGCATCCGCGGGTCGTCCCAGCCGTCGACATGACCTTCGGTCACGAGTTGCAGCAGCTTGCGCTTGCTCGTGATCGCATAGGTGAGATTGAGCCGCGAGAACTCGATTTGCTGCGGCAGCGGACGCGTGAAGACGCCGGCGTCGGCCAGTTCGTTCAGGATCCAGTCGTAAAGCGGGCGATGGTCTTCGAATTCGAGCGTGCACAGCGAATGCGTGATCTGCTCGAGTGCGTCCGAAATGCAATGCGTGTAGTCGTACATCGGATAGATGCACCACTGATCGGCCGTGCGGTAATGGTGTGCAAACCGGATGCGATAAAGCACCGGGTCGCGCATGTTGACGTTCGGCGAACTCATGTCGATCTTCGCGCGCAGCACATGCTCGCCTTCCTTGAATTCGCCCGCCTTCATGCGGCGAAAGAGCGCGAGGTTTTCCTCGGGCGAGCGTTCACGGTAGGGCGACGGCTTGCCCGGTTCAGTGAGCGAGCCGCGCGCAAGCCGCATTTCCTCGGCGGACTGGCTGTCCACGTAGGCTTTACCGCGTTCGATCAGCAGTTCGGCGAACCGGTACAGGTCGTCGTAGTAGTCGCTCGCGTAATAGCGGTGCGCCTTGCCGTCTTTTTCCCAATCGAAGCCGAGCCAGCGCACGGCGTCGACGATCGAGTCGACATATTCGACGCTTTCCTTTTCGGGGTTGGTATCGTCAAAGCGCAAGTGGCACACGCCGCTGTAATCGCGTGCGATGCCGAAGTTCAGGCAAATGCTCTTGGCGTGGCCGACATGCAGATAGCCGTTCGGCTCGGGCGGGAAGCGCGTCTCGACGCGTCCGCCCCATTTGGCCGTGCGGTTGTCTTCGTCGATGATGTGGCGGATGAAGTTGGACGGTGCTGCCGCCCCGGCATCGTTGTCGTTGCGTTCGGTAGTCATGCGGAAAGTGGAAGTCGGCTTAAACGAGGCGGGCTGCGCCCGCGTGATCCGGCCATTCTACTCTGAGCGGCACAAGCGCTGTGCTGTTGCCGGCCTCCGCTTTCGACGCGCTCAGCGTTCGACGCGCGAAATCGCGAAGCCGTCCCACCCTTTGCTGCCGACTGTCTGTATCGCGGTGCTCGACAAGCGCGGGTTGCCCGCGACGAGTTCGAAGTAGCGGCGCACGCCCTGCACGTCGGGGTCGTCCGTTGCCGAATCCGTCACGCGCCCGCCGCGGATGACGTTGTCGCAGACAATGATCGTGCCGGGCCGCGAGAGTGCGAGCACGCCTTCCAGATACTGCGGGTTGTACTCCTTCTTCGCATCGATGAAGACGAAATCGAATGGTCCGGCGCGTTCCTCTGCGAGCCGCCGCAGTGTGTGGACGGCGTCGCCCACGCGCACTGTCGCGGTTGCGGCCAGCCCGGCGCGCTCGATGTTTTCACCGGCGAGCCGCGCGTAATCGGGGTTGATTTCGAGCGTGGTCAACGAACCGCCTGGCGGCAGCGCGCGGGCGAGCCAGATCGTGCTGTAGCCGCCGAGCGTGCCGATCTCGAGTACCGTTCGCGCCTCCTGCATGCGGGCAAGCAAGTGCAGCAACTTGCCCTGGTTCGGGGAGACGTTGATGTTCGGCAGACCTGCGCGTGCGCTGGCTTCGAGGGCTGCGTCGAGCGCTGTGTCGCTGGGCACGAGGGTGTCGCACAGGTAGGCGTCGACGGCGGACCATTGGGCTTCCTCATTCATCACGTAGGCTCCGGTGCGCGTTGGATTTTTCGCCACTTATACTAACGCGCGATGAGCGGATGGCGTTCGCCATTCAGCAACGGTTCAATAAGTGCCCCGATCATGTCTTTGACGAAAACATTAGTCTTGCCCGGTTACGGAAATTCCGGCGACGGTCATTGGCAAACGCGCTGGGAAGCGCGCGATGCCGCGTTCGAGCGTGTGGCGATGCCCGACTGGGATCATCCCGTGTGCGCCGACTGGCGCGATGCGCTCGACCGAACTGTGGCCGCGCATGGCACGTCGCCGCTGCTGCTCGCCGCGCACAGCCTCGGCAGCCTGACTGCGGTCATGTGGGCCGCGACCGCGCAACGCGCCGGGCAGGACGTGCGGGCGAAGGTGGCGGGCGCATTGCTGGTCGCGGTGCCCGATCCGCGGGGGCCGGGCTTTCCTGCCGATGCGAGCGGATACGATGAGGTGCCGATGGAGCCGTTGCCGTTTCCGGCCATCGTTGTGGCCAGCAGCGACGACCCCTACGGCAGCCTCGATTTCACTCAACGCTGCGCGCAGGCATGGGGGGCGCGTTTCACCAACATCGGCCCGCGCGGGCATATCAACGCCGAGAGCGGGTTGGGCGATTGGGATGAAGGGCGTGACTGGCTTGCGTCGCTGGTGCCGTAGCGGCACGGCACCTACTCGACGTCGTGTATGGGGCGTCGTCGCTCAAGATGGGCCGGCGTTTCGTCGTCAAACTCTACTGCGAGCACGGTCGCGGCGGACTCCCGCCGTGTGAGGCCTGTCCGCATTCTTGCCGCTGCTGTTGGATGCGTTTTTCTCTATCTTGCATTTTTCGGTTGTATCTATCGGTTGCATTTATCTTCGCGAGAACTGGGTTCGAACATGCTGAACCGATAGGCTCTTAATTTTAAGATAAATCCGCGGGCGCGTCAGTCTATGTCCGATATCGAGCGTTGATGATGGCTGCGCAAAAAATCAGATCAAATTGACAATGCATGCGGTGCTTTAGAAAACGTTTTCTTCGTTAAAATGTGATTATATTCAATCAGTTACTGTTCTGATTTGCGCCTCGAAAATCAGGCGGGCGCGGGTCAGGCGTTCGACCTCGAAGCGGGCGTGCGCTGCATCGCTGACGGGTACGTGATTGCATATCGACTTGAGCGGACGCATTCGGTTAGCGATGGTCCGACGGGAGCCCAAGCGCCGTACAGCACAAGCTTCGCGCTGGTGCGCCATTCGATGGAGTTCCCGAAAGGCACGACGCTGACCTTTTATAGCCTCTATATGCATCTCTTGGCGTACGACGATTATAAGAAAGCGCCGGCGCGGAAAAGACCGGCATATTGGTCGACGCGCTGGCAGGTGAGCGAGTTCGCAAAGGACAAACCGAACGCTGGCCGCAATGGCCAAAAGCCCGACGCTGGACAACAAGGGTTGCGGGTTCGCCGAAGTCCTCGCGATGGCGGGATCATCGGCATCTTGCCGCAGGGCTCAACGGTGAGCCTCGATCAGCGACAGAATGGCTGGGGGCGGATCGAGAAACTGCATGGGGCGTCTCTATACCCGCCGGCCGCCGGCGTGTTTATCGATCCGTCGGCGGCGATGGGGGGATGGATCTCGCTTGGCCAGGAAAACGGCGCCCTGCTCGTGCGTGAAGTCATGCCGGAATCGGCCTTTGACCGGGTGGTGATCACGGCATCGGACGCGCCCGACGCGGGCATCCCAATCAAGGCCGGCGAGCTGATCGGTCATCTGGGCCGCTACGACTCGTTGAATCAGGGCACCGCGGGCACGCGGATGGTTCACATCGAGGTCTTTTGCGATAGCGGCATCCAGTCCTTTATCGAGCAGGGACGCGCGTGGGTTGAAGAGCACGGCCCGCACAAAGAGGCCCGGGCGGCCTTGGGTTTGCCGGCTGAGCCGACGATGCTGCGCGTCGGCGCAAAAACGAAGCTGTACCGCGGGCCGAATGAAGAGGGCGCCGATGCGTCGATGACCGATGTCGTTCAGCGCTATTCGCTCGCGGAGCTGTCGCGCGATAAGAGCCGGCAATTCACGGAGGCGCAGCCGGACCGAAGCGGTCGCAAGGTGAGCTGGTGGCACGTCGAGAGTGCGAACGCGCAGGGCAACCCGATTCACGGTTGGGTGCGCGAGGAAAACTTCGCGGGCGGGCGGGTGACGCGCGAATTTGCGCAGAAGTGGGAGGACTTTCAGTGTTTGGAGAGCGCGCACGACCCGGCCCATACGATATTCGCGAGTGCGAAGGCATGGGTGGACTACGCCACTCGAGCCGATGTGCCGGAGGCTGCCGCGCTTGCCAAGCTGGGCCCCTTGATGCAGCAACGCGTTTATCGGGCGCTGTTCGCGAAGGGCGATGGCCGTCGTGCGGCGGACGATCTATGCAATATCGGCAAGGCCCGGCCGGGATGTTACCCGTGGCGGATGCAGGCAGCGTCGCGGCTGATCGTAAAGCATGAAAGCGAGTGGGCGAATCCGGGCAAGTGGAAGCAGCTGATCGACGCGCTTGAAAAGCAGACGGAAGTGAAGCCGCAGCATGCGCAGGAGCTAAAGCGAATCGAGAAGCTGGCGTGGTGGGAGGAGGTCAAGGCTGGCGTGCCGGGGTTTCCTGGGCCCGAGGTTTTTCATATTCATCCGATCGCGATGGTGGGGAATTTCGCCATCGACTGCGACTGCAAAGCACGGTTTGAAAAGGTGTCCGAGATCGTTCTATGCAATGAAGGAGGATTTGTAAACGACCCGAGCGATTCCGGAGGGGCTACAAATCATGGAATCGCGTGGCCGACATGGCAGGCATATGCTGCAGAGGATCTTGGGGTAGAGCCAACGTTAGAAAATCTAAAGGCTTTGTCCAGCGAGCAAGCAAAGATAATTTACTTCAAGCGATACTGGGAGTCTCGCGGATTTTGCGGGATAGTAAATGAAAAAACCGCTCTCAATATATATGATTGGACGATAACATCCGGACGTGCTATTGCAAAAATTCAGGAAATGCTTGCGCAGGAATTTTCCATGGAAATTGTTATTGATAACAGAATATCAAAAAATTTAATCGATCAAATAAACTCCATCACTGATCAAGGCGAATTTGCAAGAAAAATTGGAGAGAGGCGAAAAAAATATTATGAGTCGATTGCCATAAACTTGGATGGAACACCAAATAAAAATAGCAAATTTTTAAAAGGGTGGTTGAGCCGAGTCGATCGATGCTTGAGTTATATGACATAAAATGATCATGATAAAAGAGAGAGCCTGCATACTTCTTTGCAAGATTATTTTTGCTCTGACTTCCAGCGGTGTCGCCGCTGCGCATTCTCTCGCCGGTTCGTGGGAGTGGAACGAATCTCCGGGTACGAGAACGTTTTCGATTGACATTGAGCAGAGCGAGCAGAGACTTAGTGGCCAGTATTGCGCTGTCGCCCAAAATGGAAATAAGATTGACTGCGACGATGAACGGAATAGAAACATAACCGGCGTTACTAACGAGTCGGGGCGATCCGCAGTCGTTGGGTTTTCGTCTTTTTTTGGAGGGCATGGCGGAAAAGCAATATTGGGAATGAGTGGCGATCGCCTGATCTGGCACATCGTCGAGAGCCCGGTGGGCGGGGCGTTTTATGCACCCGAAAATGCAGTCTTGGATCGTCACTGATTGACGCAATGATGCGTTACCGGAAAAAAGACCATGGCAAGTGCCACTGGCTCTTCTAATTCCGAAGCTCCCCGCTAAATAATCGAACGCGCGCGCAGGTCGGCGATCATCGCGTCGTCATAGCCGAGCAACTCACGCAACACCGCATCTGTATGCTCCCCAAGCATCGGCGGAGCGGCGCGCAGTTGCGGCGGCGTTTCGCTCATGACGATCGGGTTGCGCACGAGCGCAGCCGTCGCGCCGCTCGAATGGGGCACCTCGACGCGCATGCCGCGCGCGCGCACCTGTTCGTGCTCGAATACTTCGCCGAGGTCGTTGATCGGCCCGCACGGCACGCCGGCCGCTTCCAGTGCGTCGATCCACGCATGTTTGCTGCGCGTGCTCACCATCTCAGCCAGCATTGGCACGAGGGTTTCGCGATGCCGCACGCGCTCGGGGTTCGTCGCAAAGCGCGGATCGTCGGCCAACTCGCTCCGCCCGCCCGTTTCAACGAACTTGCGGAACTGCGCGTCGTTGCCGACGGCGACGATAATCCATCCATCCGCTGTCTGAAACGTCTGATAAGGCACGATGTTCTGATGCGCGTTACCCCAGCGCACCGGCGGCTTGCCGCTCGCCAGATAGTTGCCGCCCATATTCGCGAGCATCGCAACCTGCACGTCGAGTAAGGCCATATCGATGCATTGGCCGATGCCCGTGCGGTCCCGGTGCGCCAGTGCCGCGAGCACGGCCACGCTCGCGTACATCCCCGTCATCAGATCGGCGATGGCCACGCCGGCCTTTTGCGGCCCGCCGCCCGGCAGGCCGTCGCGCTCGCCTGTCACGCTCATGAAGCCCCCCATGCCCTGCACGATGAAGTCGTAACCGGCGCGCTCGGCCAACGGCCCCGTCTGCCCGAAGCCCGTGACGGAGCAGTAGACGAGATCGGGCTTCACCTGCGCCAGCGACGCGTAATCGAGCCCGTATTTCTTCAGCTGGCCCACCTTGTAGTTTTCGAGCACGACATCGCTTGCGGCGGCGAGCGAGCGCACGATCTGCTGCCCCGCTGGCGTGCCGATATCGACCGTGACCGAGCGCTTGTTGCGGTTCGCGCAAAGGTAGTAGGCAGCCTCGTGCGTGTCGGTGCCGTCGGCGGCCTTCAGGTAGGGCGGCCCCCAATGACGGGTGTCGTCGCCGGCGCCCGGGCGTTCGATCTTGATGACGTCGGCGCCCAGGTCGGCGAGCGTCTGCGCGCACCAAGGGCCGGCGAGCACGCGGGTGAGATCCAGCACGCGGATATGACTGAGCGCTCCCATATTGGTCGATGTCTCCTCGAATCAGCCGCCGGGCGAACGGCCGGTGTCGCGAGCATCTTAAGCGCTTTTTGGTACATCAGGTCGAGCAAGCGGCGCGCTCTGCCACGAGATTCAATACCACTTTCGCGGACGGACAGGGGCGGGAGGAGTGCAGTGCGAGCCGGTGCCCGCTCATGCGAAGTCTGCGCGATTTTGCATGTCGCTCCAGCCCAATGGGTACGTGTGACGTGCATCTGCTTCGCATGCAATTGCAAAGCCCTCCTTGATTTGCCATAGATTCGAGCCTTCTCGTTACGTCAGATGGGAGCGTGGTGATCATGAGCGGCATCATTCAAGGACCTACTTCGGGCTCGGGCGATCCGACGAGCACGGGCAACACGACTGGCGCGTCGTCAGGCGCGAGCGGCGGCCCACCTGTAAGACCGGCCACGCCGTCGTCGCACCCCGCGCTCGATGCGCTTCCCGGAAAGCAGGGCCTCCAGGGCTACGTGGGATCCAGCTGGAAACGGTCGGATAGTAGCGAGTGGGGGGCATTCGGGGCGAGCGGAGCGGAGGCGGCCGACGCTATGCCGAAAGCTCAACAACACCTTGTGCAAATGGGCTTCTCATCTGACCAACTCGCCGAAATTATCAGCGCCCGCAGCCGAACAGGGGATGCCGGCCGCGTCTTTAGCATGCTGCCGTTTCTCTGCGACGATTTTGGTCTTAACACACAGTATGACGATCCAGAGGTAGGCAAGGAGCAAGACGCAGTCCGCGCGCAACTCGTAAGCTTCGCAAAAGCGGCCGGCGCCGACGGTCTGATCTTGTTGGACGTTGCATTCTCTTACGAACCGCCTGCACGCCCTGAGGAGTTCGCCGAGCTGTGCGAGCTTTTGCAAAGGCTCGGCGCGACTTTCGGCCATCCGTACAGACAATTGACGAGCATCGCCCGCAGCAACTTCGGGGTATTGCGGGAGCTACGCGATACCCATGAGCTGTTGATTGCGCTCGTGGGCGAAGAGAGCCAGCGGCGTCGCGTCCCTCCGTTGGGCGTACTGGCCCACCGTGGGGGCGTTGACGCACTGAGAGCTTTCATGCGCGTCATCTTGGCGTCGCCCGATTCGTACTCGATTGGTCAGTTTGACGATACGCTCAAGGCGGCGCTGCATGAGAGCGGATTGACGGAGGGTGAGGTCAATCGCCTCTTTCGTTAGCGCGTCGATGTGGCCGCGTTCGGGCGACATTTCCGTATAATTGGTCGTTTAAGCGAAATTTACCGCCCGCGCGTCGCGCGTGCCGGATTCCAGTCGAGACCGTCCCCAGTCCTTTATGAAAGCCGCCGAAATCCGCGAGAAGTTCCTCAAATTCTTCGAATCGAAGGGCCATACGATCGTCCGTTCGTCGAGCCTCGTGCCCGGTAACGACCCGACGCTGCTCTTCACCAATTCGGGCATGGTGCAGTTCAAAGACGTATTTCTCGGTGCGGAATCGCGCCCCTACACGCGGGCCACGACAGCCCAACGCAGCGTGCGTGCGGGCGGCAAGCACAACGATCTGGAGAACGTCGGCTACACGGCGCGGCATCATACGTTCTTCGAAATGCTCGGCAACTTTTCGTTCGGCGATTATTTCAAGCGCGACGCCATCCGCTACGCCTGGGAATTGCTGACGGCCGTCTATCAGTTGCCAAAGGACAAGCTCTGGGTCACCGTCTATCACGACGATGACGAGGCTTACGGCATCTGGGCCAACGAAGTGGGCGTGCCGACCGAGCGCATCATTCGCATCGGCGACAACAAAGGTGCACGCTACGCGTCGGACAACTTCTGGCAGATGGGCGATACAGGGCCGTGCGGCCCGTGCTCGGAAATCTTCTACGACCACGGTCCGGACGTATGGGGCGGCCCGCCGGGCTCCCCTGAGGAAGACGGCGACCGCTACATCGAAATTTGGAACCTCGTGTTCATGCAGTTCAACCGCGATGCGCAGGGCAACATGACGCCGTTGCCCAAGCCGTGCGTGGACACCGGCATGGGCCTCGAGCGCATCGCTGCCGTCTTGCAGCACGTGCACAGCAACTACGAGATCGACTTGTTCCAGACGCTGATTCGAGCGGCCGCGCGCGAGACGGGCATCGCCGACCTCGCGAACAACTCGCTCAAGGTCATCGCTGATCACATCCGCGCCTGCTCGTTCCTGATCGTCGACGGCATCATTCCCGGCAACGAAGGGCGCGGCTATGTCCTGCGCCGCATCGTTCGCCGCGCGATCCGTCACGGTTACAAGCTCGGCTGCAAGCGGCCGTTTTTCCATAAGCTCGTAGCCGATCTCGTGGCGGAAATGGGCGGCGCATATTCCGAACTGGCCGATGCGAAGACGCGTGTCACCGACATCCTGCGTCAGGAGGAGGAGCGCTTTTTCGAGACCATCGAGCACGGCATGTCGATTCTCGAATCGGCGTTGACGGATCTTGCGCGTCGCGGCGGCAAGATGCTCGACGGCGAAGTCGCTTTCAAGCTGCATGACACCTATGGCTTTCCGCTCGATTTGACGGCCGACGTTTGCCGCGAGCGCGAGGTGGCGGTCGACGAACCCGCGTTCGACGAAGCGATGTCGCGCCAGCGCGAACAGGCTCGCGCAGCAGGCAAGTTCAAGATGGCGCACGGGCTCGAATACTCGGGTGCGAAGACGACTTTCCACGGCTACGACGAGCAGATTTTCGACGACGCCAAGGTGATTGCGCTTTATGTCGACGGCGCGGCCGTCGTGCAAGTGGAGAAAGGGCAGCAGGCAGTCGTCGTACTCGATCACACACCGTTTTATGCGGAGTCGGGCGGTCAGGTCGGCGATATCGGCGTGCTCGCCAACGCGAGCGTGCGCTTCGCCGTGCTCGACACGGTGAAGGTGCAGGCCGACGTGATCGGCCACCATGGTGCGCTCGAGCAAGGCACGCTGAAAATCGGCGACGTGGTGAAGGCCGAGATCGACGCTGTGCGCCGTGCCCGCACGGCCCGCAACCATTCGGCTACGCACTTGATGCACAAGGCGCTGCGCGAGGTGCTGGGCGCGCACGTTCAGCAAAAGGGCTCGCTCGTCGACGCCGACAAGACGCGCTTCGACTTCGTGCACAACGCGCCGATGTCGGACGACGAGATTCGGCGTGTCGAGGCCATCGTCAATGCGGAGGTGCTCGCGAATTCACCGGGCATCGTGCGCGTGATGCCGTTCGACGAGGCCGTCAAGGTGGGCGCGATGGCGCTCTTCGGCGAGAAGTACGGCGACGAAGTGCGTGTGCTCGATCTCGGCTTCTCGCGCGAGCTTTGCGGCGGCACGCATGTGCATCGCACCGGGGACATCGGACTTTTCAAGATCGTTGGGGAAACGGGCGTGGCGGCCGGCATTCGACGCGTCGAGGCCATTACCGGCGATAACGCGGTGCGTTACGTGCAGGGGCTCGAAAGCCAATTGAACGCGGCGGCGACGGCGCTCAAGACACCGCCGGCGGAACTGGGACAGCGTATTGGTCAGGTGCAGGAGCAGGTGAAATCGCTCGAAAAGGAATTGGCGGCGCTAAAGTCGAAGCTCGCTTCGAGCCAGGGCGACGAGTTGGCGGCGCAGGCAGTCGACGTGGCCGGCGTGCGGGTGCTTGCGGCGACGCTCGACGGCGCCGACGTCAAGACGCTGCGCGAGACCGTGGACAAGCTGAAGAACAAGTTCGGGCACGCCGCCATCGTGCTCGCTGCGGTGGAAGGCGGCAAGGTGAGTCTGATTGCTGGCGTGACGCCCGAGGCGAGCAAGAAGGTGAAGGCGGGCGAACTCGTCAATTTCGTTGCGCAGCAAGTCGGCGGCAAAGGCGGCGGTCGGCCCGATATGGCACAGGCTGGCGGAACGGAACCGGGCAAACTGCCGGGCGCGTTGGCCGCTGTGACGGAATGGGTGCGGGGGCAGTTGTAAGCCGCACTGGTTGGCTGACGAGAAACCCCGCCGCGAATGTAACGATGGCGGGGTTGCTTATCTGAAGCCTGAGCATCTTCAACGGTGCGCTCGGCCCGCAAAATCACGTCGCGTTTTTAATTGGGTGTGGGAGCGGGCGCTTGCCGCCGCGAAGGACCACCGGCGTCGGATTTGTCCGCGATCAATGCGCCGGATGCATCCGGTGCATCCGGCGCCTCGACCAGCATACCGCCCAGTGCGCGCAGCGCCGCCGAGCACTGCCCGCGGCGCCAGACTAGCAGCGTATCGATTAAGCCCAGTTCCTTGAGCGGGTGCAGTGCCACATCGGTTGCACCGCGCGGCAGTACCTCGAACACGGAGCGCGGCGCCACGGCCACGCCGGCCCCCGCCGCGACGCAAGCGACCATCGCATGATAAGAACCTAGCTCGAGCACACGTGCCGGGCGAATGCCGTGCGCGGTATACCACTGCTCGATATGTGCCCGGTACGTGCAGCCGCGCTCAAAGGCCACGAGCGTGTCGAGTGCGATATCACTGGCGACGCGGATCGGACGATGATCGCGCGGCGTCAGCATGACCAGTTCTTCGCGAAAAACCGTCATCGTTTCGAATGCTTCTTCGAGCGAATCGGCCTCAGGCGGTCGCGCGACTAATGCGGCATCAATCTCGAACTTGCGCAGCCGTTCGATCAGGCAACCCGTCGTGCCCGTCGTGAGTTCGAGCGCCACCTCGGGCCATCGCCGGTGATAGCGGGCGAGCCGCGCGGGCAGCCGGCTGGCCGCGGTGCTCTCCATTGTGCCGAGCGCGAGCCGGCCATGCGGACGATCGTCGCAAAGTGCCTGCCTCGCTTCGTCGGCCAGCGCTAAAAGCCGTTCGGCATAAGGCAGCAACGTTTCGCCGGCCGGCGTGAGCACAAGCCGGCGCCCGTCTCGGACGAAAAGCGGCGTGCCGAGCTGCGCTTCGAGTTGCTTGATGCGTGTCGTCACGTTCGACTGCACGCGGTTCAGTTTCGCCGCCGCCCGTGTCACGCCATTTTCGCGGACGACGGCTCTGAATACGGTCAACGCGGCCAAGTCCATAGTTCTCTTCATGTGATGGATTGAATCACTATTATTCATTTTCCAAGAATTGTCGGTCAAGCTACTATGCTTTCGGTGTTCGACTTCCATCCGAACGATTCGGGACCCTGATGATGAGCGATGCGATGCGCCGTGCTTTCGCCACTTTCGCCTTACCCGCGCCGAGCCCTGCGCGGGCGGCGGTGGCTTGCATGATTGCGTTGGCGGCCGCACTCGGTATCGGACGTTTCGCATTCACGCCGCTGCTGCCGTTGATGCTCCACGCCGGAGGGCTCGATTTGCGCGGTGGCGGCTGGCTCGCGTCCGCCAACTACGCCGGTTATTTTGTCGGCGCAATGACTTGCGCGGCATTGCGCGTGTCGCCCGGGCGCGTGGTGCGCGTCGGCCTCGCGGCGACGATCGTGCTGACGCTGGCAATGGGTGTTGTTCACGCGTTTTGGGCCTGGGTCGTCATTCGCTTCGCTGCGGGCGTCGTCAGTGCCTGGACGTTCGTCTTCGCGTCACAGTGGGGGCTGGCCGCGCTCGCGCGGCAACGCGCGCATGCGTGGGGCGGTGTGATTTATACCGGTCCCGGCATAGGTATCGTCGTGACCGGGTTGCTCGCCAGCGTGCTTGCGCGGCACGGCCCCGCATTTGGCTGGCTCGGCTTCGGCGTGCTTGCCACGTTGCTTACCGCGCTCGTTTGGCGGACTTTCGCGCCGCCGAGCGCACCGTTGCACGGGGGCACTCAGACGGCCGCGTCAGCGTCCGCGTCTGGAGATCACCGCAGTGCAAGCATGCCGCCCGGGGTGGCCGATGCAGCGCATCGATTACAAGGCGCTTGGCTCGTGCTGCTCTACGGTTTTCCGGGTTTCGGCTACATCATTACGGCAACCTTCTTGCCGGTCATCGCGCGGCAGGCGCTGCCAGGTTCCGCGTGGCCCGATCTCTTTTGGCCGATGTTCGGCGCCGCGCTGATCCCGGGAGCGCTCTTCGCCGCGCGCTTGCCGACCAACTGGGACAACCGCATGCTGTTAGCCGGCTGCTATTTGCTGCAGGCATTCGGCATCGCGCTCGGCATTGTGTTTCCCAATGCGCTCGGGTTTGCGTTCGGCAGCGTGCTGATCGGGCTGCCGTTTACGGCCATCACGTTGTTTGCGATGCGCGAGGCACGCCGGCTGCGCGGCGAGCGTGCCGCCGGGTTGATGGGCTATGCGACGGCCGCGTACGGTGTCGGACAAATCGCGGGGCCGCTCGTGGCGGCGCCGATCGCAGCGCACGTCGGCTCGTTCGGGCCGGCGCTGTGGCTCGCGGCGGCGGTGCTGGTTCTCGGCGCGGTCGGCCTGATTGCGCTGGCGGCGCGCGTGCGCTGATGCGTGGTCTCTAGCCAATCAGCGTCGACGCATGTTGAGTGCCGTCCGATTTGTCGTTTCGCGCACCCGGAGCGTTGGATAGTGGCAATCAGGCCGCGGTCGCAGTAATCTCCCGGACCATACGATTAATGGTCAACGGGGTGCCTCCAATGTCGAAATTGAAGTTCGATGGTATGGCGCATCAGCCGATGGGCTGCATCCGCACGTTAACGACCGTTGCTGCGCAGTCGCCGCGCTTGCTCTGACGTGGACGCCCTTCGCACAAGGCACGACCTGCTCGGAGCGCGATGCAATCGCAGCCGATGCGATGATCGATCGTGTAGATAGCTGGTCCAAGGTGAATACTGCGTTTACCCGCTACGGACACTGTGATGACGGCGGGATCGCAGAGGGCAACTCCGAGGTCATCGCCCGGTTGTTGGTCGACCATTGGCAGACCTTAGCGCAACTTGAGGCGCTGGTTCGGCGTCATCCCTCGCTGAAGGCATTCGTCCTGCGCCATATCGACACCACGCTCGACACGGGCGATCTGTCCAAAATCGAGACACTGTCCATCTCGTCTTGCCCGACTGGCATGGGCTCGCTGGCCGTGAGTTGGGAGCCGCCGCGTCACACGCCAAGCAGTCGGGGCAATAGGGCGGGTGCTCCGACGAGCGCTGCGTGCCAGCGCACCGGCCCGCGGCCACAATTGGCCAAAGCCGCTAGAATGTGCGCGTTCAGGCCTCGGACGGCAACGCTTCGCCCCCCACTCATCACCTATGAGCGACTATCAATACTGTCCGCATTGCGCGGCGCCGCTCGTCGAGCGCGCCGATCCGGCCGCCGACGGCCGCTTGCGGCGGCTTTGCCCCGACGACGGCTGCGGTTTCGTGCATTGGAACAACCCCATTCCGGTGGTGGCAGCCATCGTCGAATACGAAGGCAAGATTTTGCTGGCCCGTAACGCGGCGTGGGCCGAAGGCGTGTTCGCGCTGATCACAGGCTTCCTCGAGCATGGCGAGACACCCGAAGAAGGTATCGCGCGCGAAGTGCTCGAGGAGACTTCGCTGCACGCTGAAACGACCGAACTGATCGGCGTGTACGAGTTCATCCGCAAGAACGAGCTGATCATTGCCTATCATGTGCGCGCGCATGGGGCCATTTCGCTTTCGCCCGAATTGCTCGAATACCGGCTTGTCGAGCCAGCCAAACTGCGGCCTTGGCGTGCGGGCACCGGCCAAGCGCTCGGCGAATGGATGCGTCGGCGTGGCCTGCCGTTCGAATTCGTCGACAAGCCAGGACAGTGACGCATGAGCAAGCCCCGCACCTTGCTGCGCCAAGCCTACGCGCACTTCCTGCCGATTACCACGCGTTGGATGGACAACGACGCCTACGGTCACGTCAATAACGTCGTCTACTACAGCTACTTCGACACGGTCGTCAACGAGTACCTGATTCGCTGCGGTGCGCTCGACATCGAACACGGTGCGACGATCGGTCTCGTCGTCGAGACGCAGTGCCACTACTTTTCGCCGCTGGCTTTTCCCGAGCGTGTCGATGCGGGGCTGCGTGTGGCACGCGTCGGGTCGTCGAGCGTGCGCTATGAAGTAGGGCTCTTCAAGGAAGGCTGCGATACGCCGTCGGCGCAGGGCCATTTCGTGCACGTGTACGTCGATCGTGCGACGCGCAGGCCTGCGGTACTCAATGAAGCGTTGCGGGCCGCGCTGGCACCGCTCGTCGTCGTTGAGGCAGAGGCCAATCGTGACAACGATAACGATGTCGACGCGCAGTAGGACCTAGCGAATGCAGACGTTTGTCGTCGAGCTGCTGAACGGCCTCAGCTATGGCCTTCTCCTTTTCATGCTGTCGGCAGGGCTGACGTTGATCTTCAGCTTTCTCGGCGTGCTCAATTTCGCGCATGCGAGTTTTTACATGCTCGGCGCGTATGTCGGTTTGGCCGTGGCGGCGCGCGCTGGGTTCTGGGCCGCGCTGTTCGTAGCGCCCGTGGTGCTCGGCGCGAGCGGAGCTGTCGTCGAGCGCGTGCTGCTGCGGCGTGTGCGGCCGCACGGGCCGTTGCACGAATTGCTGCTGACGTTCGGGTTGGCCTATCTGATCGCCGAGATCGCCAAGCTCGTGTGGGGCCTCGGTTCGTTATCCGCGCCCGTTCCCGCGTTGCTGGATGGTCCACTGCTCGTGTTGCACGACGCCGCGTTCTCGCGCTATCGCGCGTTTATGGCCGCGATCGCAATTGCAACGCTCGCGCTGATGTTCGTTGTGCTGCGCGTCTCGCGAACGGGCCTTGTATTGCGCGCGGCGCTGACGCAGCGCTCGGCCGTCGAAGCGCTGGGCCACGATGTGCCGCGCATCGGTACGCTTATCTTCGGCGTCGGCACCGCGCTCGCGGCACTCGCGGGCGTGATCGGCGCACCGCTGGCCGTCGTCGAGCCCGGCATGGCCGAGGCGCTCGGCTCGATCGTTTTCGTCGTGGTCATCGTCGGCGGCCTGGGCTCGCTTGCCGGGGCGTTCGCGGCGTCGCTGCTGATCGGTTGCGCCCAGACCTTTGCCGTTGGCAGCACGCTTTCGCTCGGTGGTGTTGCCGCGGCAATGGGCGTGCCGCTTGCGCCAGCGTGGGGCCGGATCACGATCGCACAACTCGCGCCGTTGCTGCCTTATGTGCTGCTGATCGCGATGCTGGCGTGCCGCCCCGAGGGGCTGCTCGGCGTGCGTGACGACGATGCTTGACGAGCGCGGCGTTGCCCTTGCGTCACCGCGCGGCACGCGCACGGCAACCGCCATCGCGGCGCTGCCGTGGCTTGCAATGGCGCTCTTTTTCGCGGCACCGCTCGTGGTCGTGCGCGACAGTTGGCTGTTTACCTTCGTGGCTCAAACGGCGGTCATGGCCGTCTTCGCGCTGTCGTACAACCTGCTGCTCGGCGAAACCGGCCTGCTCTCGTTCGGTCATGCGGCCTACGCGGGAGGCGCCGCTTTCGTCGCCGCGCACGTGTTCAATCGCGGCGGTTTTCCGTTGCCGTTGCTGCCGCTCGTGGGCGCGGCGGCGGGGGCGGTGCTCGGTGCGTTGTTCGGTATCGTGGCCACCCAGCGAAGCAAAACGGCGTTTGCGATGATCACGCTCGGCATTGGAGAACTCGCCGCCGCAGCCGCATGGGCGTTGCCCGAAGGCCTCGGCGGTGCGAGCGGTATCGCGATCGATCGGGCCGCTGGCCCGCCGTTGCTGTGGTGGACGTTCGGCCCGGTTCGCGAGGCCTATCTGGTGATCGTCGTCTGGGCGCTGCTATCTATTGCGGCCATGTTCGTGCTCACGCGCACGCCGCTCGCGCGGTTGGCGAATGCGGTGCGCGACAACGCGCCGCGTGTCGCATCGCTTGGCATGGACCCGCGGCGCATTCGCTATGCGATGTTCGTGGCGTCCGCCTGCTTCGCGGGCGTGGCAGGTACGTTGGGCCTGATCAACGTCGAGGTGGCGTCGGCGGAGGGCGTCGGCATGGCCCGCTCCGGCGCTGCGCTGATCGCAACGGTGATCGGCGGCGCGGCGACGTTCTTTGGGCCGGTGACGGGTGCCGTCCTGCTGACGTTCCTCAGCACGGCAGTGGCCGGCGTGAGCCGTGCTTGGCCGTTGTATCTTGGGCTGATCTTCGTCGGCGTCGTGATGTTCGCGCCGGATGGTATCGCTGGTGCGCTCGCGCGCCGTCTGTCGCGGCCTGCATATCGCGGCGGACAGCGACGACGTGGATGGCGCGCTTGGCGCGAAAATATGCTCGCGGGCATCGCCGCGCTTGCTCTGGGGCTCGCGCTGATCATCTCGATCGAGTCGCTCTACGCGCGCCAGTTTTCCGGCGATGCGGGTGGCATCTGGCATCTCGGCCTGCTGACTATCGGCGCGTCGGCGCCTTCTACTTGGATTGCGGTCGTTGCGCTGGGCTGCATCGGGATCGGCGCAGTCTACCGGCGGCGGCGCACGCAGGCCCGCGACGAGGAGGCCGCCCAGCGATGACCACTCCCGCACTCGAGTTGCGCGGTGTCGCGCGGCGTTTCGGTTCGACGCAGGTGCTGGCGGGCATCGATCTATCGATTGCAACCGGCGAGCGTCATGCGCTGATCGGCCCGAACGGTGCCGGCAAGTCGACGCTCTTTAACCTGATCGGCGGTGCGATGCGTCCTGATGCGGGACGCATCTTGCTCGCGGGCGTCGATATCACCGGGCGCGCGCCTTATGCGCTGGCTCGGCTCGGGCTCGGTCGCAGCTACCAGACCACGCGGGTTTTCGCTCGCCTGAGCGTGCTCGACAACCTGCGCTGCGCCGCACTGTGCGGCAGTGCGCATCCGCGCGGATGGCGGTGTTTCTTGCGCCGGACGTCGCGGACCGAAGACCAGGTAAGGCGCATTGCCGAAGCGCTGGGGCTCGCACAGTGCATCGCTTCACCCGCGGACTGGCTTGGGTATGGCGAACAACGTGCGCTCGATCTTGGCATGGCGCTGGCGAGCGGTGCGCAGATGCTGCTCGTCGACGAGCCGACCGCCGGCATGAACCGCGAGGAAGCCGGCCGTGCCATTGCGCTGCTGGGTGAGTTGAGCGAAGGCAAAACGCTTTTGATGATCGAGCACGACATGGATGTGGTGTTTCGGTTCGCCGATCGCATTTCGGTGCTCGTGCAAGGGCGCATCCTCGCCACGGGCACGCCAGCCGAGATTCGCGTGCATCAGGCGGTTCGCACCGCTTATCTCGGCGAGGCCGGCACATGACGATGAAGATGCCCTTGCTTGTCGCGAGCGGCCTATGCGCTGGATACGATGAAGCCCAAGTGCTGCACGACGTGGATTTGCGGATCGACGCGGGCGAGATCGTTGCGCTCGCCGGACGCAACGGCTCGGGGCGCTCGACGCTGGCCAAGGCGCTGATCGGGCTGGTATCGCGCGCAGGCTCGGTGCGCTTCGCCGGCGAGGAAACGCTAGGCCGGCCGACGTTCGCGATCGCGCGGCTGGGAATCGGCTATGTGGCCGAGACGCGCGATGTGTTTCCCGCGCTGACGGTCGAGCAGAACCTGCGGCTCGGTTTGAAGCGGGGGTTAGGACGCCGCTCCTCGTCGCGCGCCATCGACGCGATGCTCGCGCGCTTTCCGCTTCTGGCGGCGCGGCGAAAGACGCGTGCCGGCGTGCTGTCGGGCGGCGAGCGGCAAATCCTCGCGCTCGCGCGCGCGTTGATGGGCGAGCCACGCTTGCTGATCGTCGACGAGCCGACCGAGGGGCTCGCCCCGCTGGCTATCGCGCAAGTGACACAGTGCTTGCGCGAGCTGCGCGATGAAGGGCGGGCGGTGCTGTTGATTGAACAGCGTCTCGCGATGGCGCGCTCGCTGGTTAGCCGCGTCGCAGTGATGGGGCACGGGCGGATCGTCTACGACGGTGCCTTGGCCGATCTCGACGCGCAAACGATCGACGATTGGCTGTCCATCGGCAACTGACCGAACTGAATTTAACCGAACTCAGCTCTGCTTCGCTTGACGGACGTATTTCCGTCGGTCCGAACTCTGATGCATGCCACGCGCGGCCAGGCGTGCGCGCTCTACGATCTCCGAGCTTGTTACAGGCAACAGGCACATTCATTTTGG
Organism: Trinickia sp. LjRoot230; assembly: GCF_964253315.1. Classification (NCBI taxonomy): domain Bacteria; kingdom Pseudomonadati; phylum Pseudomonadota; class Betaproteobacteria; order Burkholderiales; family Burkholderiaceae; genus Trinickia; species Trinickia sp. LjRoot230. Next base: position 2,761,044 of record NZ_CAXUQX020000001.1, on the reverse strand, counting down.
CGGCGCGTCGCCGCCTTCACATCAAGGAGAACCGCACCATGGATAGCCCGGTCATTCGTGTCACCAACGGCGCGAGCCGCGACATCTTCATCGATCGAGATCCGAATTGGGACGATCAAGTATTGACAGTCAACGGCAAGCGCCTTAATGGCATGCATCGTCTTGCGCCCAATAAATCTGCCGAGGTGAGCGTGCCGAGCGGGTCATACGATGCAGCGGACGAAAACATGATGGGCGTGATCTTCGCCGAAGGCCGGCGCTACGAGTACGGGCCAGCCGGTGGCTATCAAACGACGATCGGCCAAAGCGCCGAGACGGGGCTTCTCAATGTGACGAGCGAAAGCACACTCAGACAACCGGTGATTTGCTACGCGATTTCCCACGAGACCCCGACGTCGATGACGATGTATTTCGCCGATATTCCGCCCGCCGGCGCTGCTTCTTACTGAACGTATACGCTAGGCATCCCGCGTCATGATCCATTCGTGCGCGGGATCATTTTTGAAGTGCCACACGCGCTGCGGTCCGGCCATCACATTCAGGTAATACGAGTCGTAGCCGTACGGCACGACGACCGGGTGATAGCCGCGCGGTACCATCACCACATCGTGGTCCTCGACGGCCATCGATTCGTCGATGTCGCGCGAATCGGTATAAACGCGCTGAAACGCAAAGCCTTGCGGCGGATTCAGCCGATGGTAGTACGTCTCTTCGAGCGCGCTTTCGAGTGGAATATTATCGGCGTCATGCTTGTGCGGCGGATAGCTCGACGCATGCCCGCCCGGCGTTCTGACTTCGACCACAAGCAATGATTCGGCCGGCTCGGTCTGCGGAAGAATATCGCAGACGTAGCGCGTGTTGAGTCCTTTGCCACGCACCGATCGTTTCATCTGGGACGGCTCGATGAGCCGCATGCCGTAGCGTCCGTTGGCAGGCGCGCTCGCCACGCCGATTTCCGCATCGCGCTCGGCGTGAACGGTGGCGCGTAAATTCGGCGGCAGATAGAGCGCGTAGGGAGCGGCATCTTCGAAGACGCTGTTGCGCGCGCCGATGCTCGAAAAACGCTGGCCGCCGACCTCGATCGATACCACGCCCGTCAGCACGACGATGCACGATTCGCGCGCCGCATCGTGAACGTGCAGGACCTGGTCGCGCGCCAGCCGGTGCGCTGAAAAACCGACATGGCGCCAGCCGGCCGACTCGGGCGTCACGCGCGCGATCGTCGAGCCCTCGCGTTGGGCTTTCACAAGCAGGCTCATCAGCTCACCTCCTGAGCGGGTTGTTCGATGAGCGGCGCATCGACGAGCGTACGCAGCGTTCGATAGCCTTTTTGCGCGTATTCGAAGCTTGGCGCGACGGCTGGGTCCTGCTCGGCTTCCACGACGAGCCAGCCGCGATAACCGACGCGCTTGAGCTTATCGATGACTGCGGCAAAATCGACCGCACCATCGCCGGGCACCGTGAACGCGCCATTGATCACCGCTTCCAAAAAGCTCCAATCGCCGTTGCGCGCGAGTTTGATGATAGCGGGCCGCACATCCTTGCAATGGACATGGCAAATGCGCGACGCGTATTGATCGATCAGCGCGAGCGGGTCACCGCCGGCAAACGTGATGTGTCCGGTATCGAGCAGCAGGCCGACCGCCTCGCTCGTGCGCCGCATCAACTCGTCGACGTCCGTCGGCGTTTCGACGTAAGCGCCCATATGGTGGTGATAAGCCACGCGCACACCTTTCGACAATGTGTAGCGGGCGAAGCGGTCGAGCCGCTCGGCATAGGCGTCCCATTGCGCGTCGCTAAAAAACCGAGGCCGTTGAAAGAGCGGCAGCGGCGCACCCTGAATCGTGCCGGCAACTTCGCCGTACACCATCGCCGTGGCGCCGTTGCGTGCGAGCAGTTCCAAATGCGGCCCGACGGCCTCGATTTCCTCCTCGGCGCTGCGCTCGGCAAGCCGGCCCGAATACCAGCCGGAGACGAGCGCGAGATCGTATTGAGCCAGCAAGGCTTTCAATGCCTGCGGCTCACGCGGAAATTTGTTGCCGAGTTCGAACCCCTGATAGCCGATCTGACGCCCTTCGGTAAGGGCGACTTCGAGCGGCGTCTCGCCACCGAGCGAGGGCAGATCGTCGTTCATCCACGACAGCGGGTTGATGCCGATGCGCACTTCGAAAGCGGTCATGCTTGTCCTCTATGGCTTGATATTGTGGTATAGCGCACGTTAATAGCATCAGCGGTTAATCGAGCTTATCGAACTTGTCGCGCGCGGCGACCTGCGCCTCGTAGTCGACACGTGCGTTGCGCACCGCTTCGCGTGTCGATACAGCCGGCACGGCCACCTCCCACCACCAGCCGCCGTCGTCGGTCGTGCGTGCCGGGTCCGTATCGATGACGAGCACCGACGTGCGATCGGCCGCCCGCGCGCGGGTGAGCGCGGTTTCGAGTTCGGCGATGTTCGCGACATGCTCCGCATCAGCGCCGAGCGAACGCGCGTGCGCGGCGAAGTCGATGGCCGGCGCGCCATGCGGCCCTTGCAGGCAGTCTTCGAGCATGTTGTTGAACGGCGCACCGCCGCACGCTTGCTGCAGCCGGTTGATACAGCCGTAGCCGCGATTGTCGAGTACGACGATGATCAGCTTGGCGCCGAGCATGACCGACGTCGCGATCTCGCTGTTCATCATCAGATAGCTGCCGTCACCGACAAACACGATCACTTCGCGCTGCGGCTTGGCGAGCTTTACACCGAGGCCACCGGCGATTTCGTATCCCATGCATGAATAGCCGTATTCGACGTGATACGCACCGGGGCGCGCTGCGCGCCAGAGCTTGTGCAGCTCGGCCGGCAGCGTGCCGGCTGCGCACACGGCGATGTCGTCTTCGGCCGAGCGCGCGGCCGTGCGTTGGACGGCGCCAATGACGTCGGCATCGTATGGCATGCCGGCGTCTTGCGCCGCATGTGTGCGCCGCGTGACGATATCGCGCCAACCGACCGCGAGGGTGCGCGCGCGCTCGGTCCACGCGTCGCTGGCCTGCCAATCGCCGAGGCACGCGCCAAGCGCGTCGAGCGCGGAGCAGGTATCGGCGACCACGGGTGTCGCGCGGTGCTTGATGCCGTCGAATAGATTCGCATTGACGCAGACCACGTCGGCTTGTGTGAAAAGCGTGTTCGAGCCGGTCGTGAAATCCTGCAGGCGTGTACCCAGGGCCAGCACGCAATCGGCGTCGTGCGCGAGTGCATTCGCTGCACTTGACCCTGTAACACCGATGGCGCCCACATTGAGCGGATGGTCCCATGGCAGCGCACCTTTGCCGGCCTGCGTCTCGCTGACAGGGATGCCATGACGTTCGGCGAAGGTACGCAGCGCGGCTGCGGCGCCGTGGCTGTAGAGCACCCCGCCGCCGGCAACGATGATCGGCCGTGTGGCGTGCTGCAAGCAGGTGAGCGCGGCGTCGAGCTCGATCGGGCTCGGCGGCGAAGCATGAAACGTCGCGACGCGCGGTGCAAAAAATTCGATCGGAAAATCATAGGCCATCGCCTGCACGTCTTGCGGCATCGCGAGCGTGACGGGGCCGCACAGCGCGCCATCGGTCAGCACGCGCAGCGCGCGCGGCAACGCGACGAGCAATTGCGCAGGGTGGACGATGCGATCGAAATAGCGCGACACAGGCTTGAGCGTGTCGTTTGCCGAGATGCCGCCGTCGTGAAAATCTTCGAGCTGCTGCAAGACCGGATCGGGCGCGCGCGAGACGAAGATGTCGCCCGGAAGCAGCAGCACCGGCAGACGATTCACGTGCGCGAGCGCGGCCGCCGTGACGAGGTTCGTAGCACCGGGCCCAATCGATGTCGTAACGGCCATCATGCGTCGCCGGAAGTGCGCCTTGGCGTAAGCGATGGCGCTCAACGCCATCGCCTGTTCGTTATGGGCTCGATAAGTCGGCAGCGCCTCGCGATGCTGATAGAGCGCTTCGCCGATGCCGGCGACATTGCCGTGGCCGAAGATCGCGAATACGCCGCCGAACAATGGTACGGTTTCGGGCCGGCCGTTGTCATCTTCGATCACGACACGCTGCGCGGCCAAAAAGCGCACGAGCGCTTGCGCCGCGGTAAGACGCACAGTCGTGGCCGTGCCGGATTGAACCGCTGTGGTGGTGTCGGGTGCGTTCATCAGGCAGCCTCCCGCCTTGTGTTCGACGGCTGCGGTGCCACGCCTTCGCGTGCCGCTCGCCATGCGCCGATCAACGTCTCGAACGTGCTGCGTACGCCGGTAATCAATTGATCGTCGTCGATTTCGCCGGCCAGCCATGCGCGGCTCGGCTCATGAAAGATGGTTCGCCCAACGGTGAAGCCTTTGCAAGTCGTCGAAGCTGCCGCGGCGCGAAAGCCGTCGATGAGCAACTCCACTGTCGCCGATAGGCCCAGCAATACCACCCCTCGGCAGTACGGATCACGCTCGGCGATCAGCGCATCGATCGCCTTCCATTGCTGCGCCGTAAGCGGCGCAAGCTTCCACCATTCGGGCTGAATGCCGAGGTTGTAAAGACGCTTCAGTGCGCGATGAACGGTGTCGGGCGCGTCGGGCAGCGACGCTCGCTTGGGCGGTATCACTTCGAGCAGCAGTTCGTGACCGCTCGCCTGCGTGGCATCGTAAAGCGCGCGCAATTGCGCTTCTTGCTCGACGCGCTCTTCTATCGGCGCGTCGGGATGGTAATGAACGAGGCACTTGACGACATGCTCGCGCGGCCAGCTCGCGAGCGTGGTGCCGATCGAACGACCATGCTCGAACACGAGCGGCATTGAGCCAGGCAATTCGACCGGGCGGCCGATCCACCAGCCGCGACCGGTGGCGGCATTGAGCGCGTCCTGGCCGTAGCGGTCGTCGATCAACACGCCGATGCGGCCGGACAAACCAAGCTCGCGCTCCGTGACGGACACTGCGTCGACGAAGCGCTGCTTCAGTTGGGCGATGCGTGCCTCGCTTGCGCCCGTTTGCTGCGCAAGCTCGAAGAACTGATTGCGGTGATCGAAGGCGAAGCCCAGCACCTCGTCGCGAGGTGTGCGTTTGACGCTGACGCGATGCAAGCGCGCCAGGGCCGCATCGCGATCGGGCCGGCGCATGGAGGCCGGATCGCGTTTGGCTGCCGCGCGGAAGTAATCGAGCTCGGCGGGTGTCGGCATCGCCGGCGCGCACGCGTGGCGCGAAACGACGAGTGCGCCGCAGATATTGGCCGTGTTCACGCAGCGCTCGAGCGGCGCATCGCGCAGCCATTCCGAGAGGAAGCCCGAAGCGAATGCGTCGCCGGCACCGAGCACGTTCAACACTTCGACTTCAACGCCACGGTAAGTCGGCGCATCGTCGATGGATGCCGGCACCGTGCCGTCGATTACCGTCGCGCCAAGCGCGCCGCGTTTGACGACGAGCGTCGCGCTGGTAACGGCGCGCACCATGGCCAACGCGTCGATAAGCTCGTGCTTGCCGCCTGCAATGCGGAATTCTTCTTCCGTGCCGATGACGAGATCGAACAACGGCAAGATCCGTTGCAAGTGCGCTGTCACGCTTTCATCGGCAATGAAACGCGTCTCGCCGTCAGCCTTGCCGGTGAGGCCCCACAGCACGGGCCGATAGTCGATGTCGAGCACCGTGCGCACTTGATTGCGGCGTGCGTAATCGAGTGCACGCCGGCTCGCGCGGTTCACGCGCTCGGTCGAGAAGTGCGTTCCCGTGATCAGCAGCGCCTTGCTCGACGCGATGAACGCCTCGTCGAAGTCGTTTTCGTCGAGCGCCATGTCCGCGCAGTTTTCGCGGTAGAAGATCAGCGGAAACGTATCGCGGTCTTTGATGCCGAGCAGCACGAGCGCGGTCAGGCGCTCCATGTCGACGCGCGTGTGACTGGTGTCGCAGCCTTCTTGCACGAGCGTTTCAGTCAGAAAGCGGCCCATGTGATCGTTTCCCACGCGCGAGAGCATCGCTGAGGCGAGGCCCAGCCGCGCGCAGCCGAAGGCGATATTGGCGGACGAGCCACCCAGATACCGAGCGAAGCTCGAGACGTCTTCGAGCCGTGCGCCGATCTGCTGTGCGTAGAGATCCACGGCGAGCCGGCCGAGGCAGATGATATCGCGCGCGCGGCCCAGTGCGAAGCGGCTCGGATCGGCGAGCGCGTCGCCGGAAGTATTGTCAGAAGCAGCCATGAAAAGTCCTGGAATGGTGCTGGAATCGTCTTGGAATGCGAGCGCGCGTCAGATCGTGGCGCCGTCGAGTTCAGCGATCATTTTTTGCATTTCGGCCCCACCGGCCATCATGTCGAGCACGGCCTCCTTGCTGATCGTGTCCTTCGTGAATGTGCCCATCGAGCGGCCGCGATTGAGCAGCGTGAACGAATCTCCGATCGGGTAGGCGTGATGCACGTTATGCGTGATGAAAATAACGGAGATGCCGCGCTCGCGCGCCTTGTGAATCAACCGCAGCACGTTGAAGCTTTGCTTGACGCCGAGTGCGGCCGTCGGCTCGTCGAGAATCAACACGCGTGCGCCGAAATGAATCGCGCGCGCGATGGCGAGGCATTGCCGCTCGCCGCCCGACATCGTGCCGATAGGCTGATTCGCATCGCGCACGTGAATGCCCATTTCGGCGAGCTTGTTGCGCGCCGTCGTCGCCGCGGTCTCGATATCCATCACGTTGACAAGGCCGAACAACTTGCGCTGCGGCTCGCGTCCCATGAAGAAGTTGCGCGCAACCGAAAGCAGCGGTACGAGTGCGAGATCCTGATACACCGTTGCTATGCCGAGATCGAGCGCGTCTTTGGGCGACGTAAAATGCACGGGGTTGCCGTCGACGCGATAAACGCCGTCGCTCGGCGCATGCACGCCGGCGAGCGTTTTGATCAGCGTGGATTTACCGGCACCGTTGTCGCCGAGCAGGCAGTGCACTTCGCCGCGTCGGAGCTTGAGCGTCACATCCTTGAGCGCGATCACATTGCCGAAGTAACGGCTGACGTTTTCGAGCGCGAGGATGAAGTCGTCGTCGCGTGCTTGGGCCTGAGATTGTGCTTGAGATTCGATGGTGTCCATCTTGTTCTCCGTTGATCAGCGCGAATTCGCGACGCGGCTGCGCACGTAGTGATTGAAGAGCACCGCGAAGAGCAACATGATGCCGAGGAATACGCGGAACCAGTCGGAATCGATGTTGGTGTAGCTGATGCCGATTTGCACGACGCCGAAGATCAACGCGCCGAATGCCGCGCCCACCACCGAGCCGTAGCCGCCCGTGAGCAGCGAGCCGCCGATCACGGCCGCGATGATGGCTTCGAATTCCTTTTGTAGGCCGCGGTCAGCGGCGGCCGAGCCGATGTCGCAGACTTGCAGTACCGCGAACAGGCAGGCGCAAAAGGCGGTCAGCACGAACAGGCGAATTTTCACGCGCCGAACGGGCACGCCGACATTCTTGGCCGCGTTCGCATCGCCGCCGACGGCGAAGATCCAGTTGCCGAAACGCGTCTTGGCCAACGTGAACGCGCCGAGCGCGGTCAGCGCGAGCCACCAGACGATCACTTTCGGTACGCCCGGCACGAGCGGCTCGCCGTTATCGAGCAGACGCACGATGCCGATGTGAGCAAGCCAGCGGAAGAAGTCGTGGAATGCAACGCCCTGAAAGAGGGTATGGGCGAGCGCACTATGCGCGGCGACATCGCCCACGCCCGAAATAATCGTGCGATCGGCGAACATCACCGAGAGCGCGAGCGTCAAGCCGCGCAGGATGAACAGGAATGCAAGCGTGACGATGAACGACGGCAGACGCGTACGCATCACGAGATAGCCGTTGAGCGCGCCCAGCGCCATCGAACCGACGAATGCGAACACGATCGACAATTCGATCGGCCAATGAAAGTACATGGTCGGCAGCGCAACCATCATCCCCGCGAAGCCGATCATCGAGCCGATCGACAAATCGAACTCGCCGGCAATCATCAGCAGACATGCACCGACGGACAGAATGCCGAGATAGGCCGCGACTTGCGACCAGTTCATGATCCCATCCAGATTGAACATGCCTGAATCGCCCGCGCCGACCGCGAAGACGATGAACACCATCACGGTGCCTGCCAGCGCTGCGAACTCGGGGCGGCTCAGCAGATGCTTGAGCCATGATTCGCCGCGTAAGCGTTCATCGCCGGCCGCGGCTGCGGCTGTTGTTGCGGCAGATGGCGAGGCCGTGCCGGGCTCTTCGGGTTTGTTGGGGAGGTTACCGTGGAATTGATCGACGACGCCCATCGAATATCTCCTTGACGCGTGCGGGAAGGGCGCCCCCCCAAGGCGAGCCCTTCGCGCTGCGCGATTAAACCTGGTTCAGGTGCAAACCGCGCTGTACAGCGGGTGTTTGCACGGCGTGCGCTTGCGCGGCGGGTAGCCTTGCCAAGCGTGCGTGCCCGCGTCAGCGGAATTGGCCTGCGTATTTCTTGACCTTGTCGAGATTCGCTTTCGTGATGAATCCCGGGCCCGAGCGGATCGTCTTCGGATCGTAGACTGGTTGCAGCCCATAGGCCTTGAGCCGCGCCTGGAACTTGGGATTCTCCTGCAGGATCTTTTCGATCTTGGCCGGATCGGTCACGTGATCTTTTTTGGCGATCGCAAGCACCGCCACAGGGATATAGCCTTGCAGATACGGCTGTTGATCGATCGCGAACTGGATCGTGCCGTCATCGATTGCTTTGGCGATATCGTCCGAGAAATCAAACGTCGCAAACCAGATCTTGCCGGCGAGCCCCATCTGTTGCAGCGCCTTGATCGTCGGTGCGGCCGAGTCCGGGCCGAGAGCCAACACCCCCCCGGTATTCGGATGGTTGCGCAAATACGCGCTTACTTTCGTCTGAATGCCAGTGGGGTCTTGCCCCGCGTCGAGCGTCGAGGTCTTGAAGTCGACACCGATTGCCTCTGCAAAGCCGCGGCAGCGCTCGAACGAAGCCGGGTTCGTGGCGTAGTGGTTCACGCAGAGGAACGATTTGACGCCGGCGGCCTTCGCCTTTTTGCCGGCGGCCTTGCCGGCCTCGTATTCGGGCTGGCCGATATGCATGATCGCGCCCAGTTCCTCGCTTTGCTTTTCCGTGCCGGAATTGATCGTCACGAGCGGAATGTGCTTTTCGGTGACTTTCTTCAGCGACCCTTTGAGCACGTCGTAATCGGCAATCGTCGCGATCACGCCGTCATAGTTGCGCGCGGCGGCCTGCTCGACGAGTCGTGCCATGTCCGACAATTCCCCGTTCGGCGGATTGCGGTAATCCGTCTTAACGTTGAAGTCCTCGTCGGCCTGCTTGATCGCGTTTTTGATCGTGTTCCACCAGGAGTCCGAATCGGGCGCGTGGCTGATCAGCACGAACTTCGCATCGGCCGCGTGCGCAGTGGGTATGGCAAGCGGCGTGAACGCGAACGCGAGCCCCGATGCGAGCGTCGCGGCGAGCGTCTTTAACGCAGCCTTGCGGTTGCCTTGTCTCATTTGTCTCCACCTGTTCGAAGTTATATGGTCTCGAGCGAAGCCACCAACGGGCGCTAACCCGGCGCTAACGGATCGTGTCGCTCACCGAAAAGAGTAGGCCAACTCGCGACCGATTGCAAAGAAAATTTCATTGTTGATGAAAATGGAAAATATGTTCCATTTCCAATTCGGCCCGCCTATAATCCGCATCGACGGCAATTGCAAAAGGAAACCACGGCATGTCCGAACCGAGCGCAGACGAACTGCCCAGCGTCGATGAGTTGATGCAGCGCGTGGCTGATTCGTATGATTCGCTGCCGCGTCAATTGAAAAGCGTGGCGACTTACCTGGAGCAGCATCGCTCGAGCGTGATGGTGGACCGCACGAGCGACATTGCCGCGAGTTGCGGCGTGCATCCGTCGGCGGTTGTGCGCTTTGCGCAGCGCTTTGGCTTTTCGGGGTTTTCCGATCTGCAAGAAGTCTTCAAGCAGGCCTATACGAACCAAAGCCCCTCGGGGCAGACGTACAAACAGCGCATTCGCAAGCTGATCGACGACAAGCCGGGGCGCTTGTCCGGTCGCGCCGTGGCGCGCGAGTTCATCGTGGCGTGCCGCAATGGGTTGGACGAGCTCGACACCGCGCTCGATGACGAGCAGTTCGACGCTGCGGTCACGATGCTCGAGCGCGCCGAAAACATTTATGTGGTGGGCGTGAGGCGCTCGTTCGCCGTGGCTACCTACATCGTCTATGCGTTGCAGCATACGGCCAAGCGCGTGCATTTGATCTCGGGTTTCGGCGGCATGTATCGAGAGCAGATCCGCAGCGTGAAAAAGGGCGACGTGGTGGTGGCGATCAGCTTCGAGCCGTATGGGCGGGAAACGCAGTACTGCTTGCGTCTTGCCCATCATCATCAGGCGCAGACGCTTGTCATCACCGACAGCCGTATGTCACCGCTCGCGCGTTATGCGAGCGCACAACTATTTGTGAAGGAAGGCAGCGCGTTCGCATTTCGCGCGCTGACGAGCACGATTTGCTTATGCCAGGCGCTCTTTGTCGCGCTGGCATACAGGCTGGAATTGAAAGTCGAAGAATCGAAAGACACTGGAGGATACGATGACTGATCACTCGCGCGATGAAATCGATGTCGCGGTATTGGGGGCGGGCCGCATCGGCCGCATTCATGCGGCCAATCTCGCGCGTCAGCCCGGCGTGCGGTTGAAGTATGTGGTCGATGTCAATCGCGAGGCGGCCGCCGCGCTGGCCAGCGAGCATGGCGCGCAGGCTGTCGATCTCGACGCGGCGTTTGCCGATCGGTCGATTGGTGCCACGGTAATCTGTTCGAGCACCGATACGCATGCGGACCTGATCGAGCGTTCGGTTGCCGAGGGCAAGCATGTGTTTTGCGAAAAGCCTGTCGATCTGGCGCTCGAACGTGCGCGTGTGTGTGCGCAGGCTGTCGAACGAGCCGGCGTCATCTGCATGATCGGTTTTCAGCGGCGCTTCGATCCGACCTTCGCTGCCGTCAAGGCGCGGCTCGATGCCGGCGAGATCGGCATACCCGAAATGTTGGTGGTGACGAGCCGCGACCCGGGTGCGCCGCCCGTCGATTACATCCGGCGCTCGGGCGGCATCTTCAAGGACATGCTGATTCACGACTTCGATATCTTTCGCTGGTTGCTGGACGACGAGGCTGAGACGTTGCACGCAACGGGCAGTTGCCTGACCGACCCGGCCATCGCCGAGGCCGGCGACGTCGATTCGACGGCGGTCACAATTCGCACGAAACGGGGCCGGCTGTGCCAGATCAACACGACGCGGCGTGCCGCGTACGGATACGACCAGCGCTTCGAGGTACTGGGTAGCCAGGGCATGCTGCAAGCCGGGAACGTGCGGCCAACCGAGGTTGCGGCCTACACGGCCCGCGCTGTGTCGACCGACGTGCCCGAAGCGTTTTTTCTCGAACGCTACCGCGCCGCGTATGCGAGCGAGATCGCGCATTTCTTCGACGCGCTCACGCGCGGCACGCCCGTGCGCACGACGATCGCCGACGGCGTGAAAGCGCTCGAGTTGGCGCACGCGGCCACGCTTTCGTGGCGCGAGGGTCGCGCCGTGCGGATCGATGAAGTCAGCGCCTGACGGGGAGCAAAACGATGACGATTTCCGCCAAGCGCGCGCCGGTCAGGGTTGGCGTCGTAGGGCTCGGCCGCCTTGGCAAGCGGCATGCGACGAATTTGGCTTACCGCGTACCGGGGGCTGCGCTGCTGGCTGTTTGCAGTCCGCTCGACGACGAATTGGCCTGGGCGCGCGACGCGTTGCCCGAGCCGCGCCTTTATGCCGAGTACGACGCGATGCTGGCCGATGGCGACATCGACGCGATCTGGCTTGTCACGCCATCGTCGTTGCATGCCGAGCAGATCGTGGCCGCGTTGGCTGCGGGCAAGCATGTATTCTGCGAGAAGCCTTTGTCGCTCGACGTTGCACAATGCGAGCATGTGCTCGCATTCGCGCGCGAGCATCCTGAACTGCAAGCGACGATCGGCTTCATGAGGCGTTTCGATCCGAGCTATCGAGATGCTTACGAGAAGGTGATGGCAGGCAAGATCGGCCGTCCGTTCATGATTCGTTCGCAAACGACCGACAAGAACGACCCTGAGGGCTTTTTCGTGCGATTTGCACCGAACTCGGGCGGCATCTTTCTCGACTGCACGGTGCACGACATCGATATTGCGCGATGGTTTTTCGGTCATGCGCGTGCGACGCGTGCCTATGCTGCGGGCACGGTCGCTTTGCACGAGGGTTTGCGCGAATGCGGCGATGTGGATAACGGTGTGGGCGTCGTCGAATTCGAAGGCGGTCGGCTCGCCGTTTTCTATGCTTCGCGCACGATGGCGCATGGTAACGATACGCACAGCGAAATCATAGGAACGGCGGGTGCGTTGTCGGTCGGGCATAACCCGCGTGCGAGTCGCGTCGAGATTTACGACGAGAGCGGCGTGCGCAACGAATGCACGCCGACGTTCTTCGATCGCTTCGAAGAGGCGTTCTTGCACGAGGCGCAGGCGTTTGCTGCGTCGATCGGCGCTCGAGGAGAGCGGGGGGCATCGGGATCGGAATCGGCTGGTGCGACGCTTGCCGATGCGCTCGAGGCCACGCGTATCGGTCTGGCGTTGCGCGAAGCGCTGGAGACGGGGACGCCGGTGGTGCTTTAGCCGGAAAAGCGCCAAGCGGCAAATGGGTGTCGTGCGGTAAAATTCGGCGTTCTCGCAACGAAGGTCGATTACCGATGGAAATTCACAAGGAAGTCGATGCCCGGGGGCTGAATTGCCCGCTGCCGATTTTGCGCGCAAAAAAGGCATTGGCCGATATGCAAAGCGGCCAGATCTTGAAGGTGCTCGCGACAGACCCGGGCTCGCAGCGCGATTTCGCAGCGTTTGCCAAACAGACGGGCAACGAAATCGTCGAAAGCAGTGCGCAGGATAAAACCTTCGTTTTCCTGATGCGCCGTCGCTGACGCGCAGCGGCGCGAAGGACGCGCCTACCGTTGAGGTAGGTTGCCGGCTGCGGAGCGCAATTGCTCGGCTCTGCGATTGTTCAGCTCGGCCACGCATGCGGCGCGCCGCATGTCGAGGGCATTGCCGATAGCGCCGCCGCCCAGCGATGCCGCAAATGCGCATTGCGCCGCGCGATACTCGGTAAAAGCTTTGCCCGAAGATCGCAGTTTATTTTTGGCGAGTCCGATGAACTTGGCATCTTCATCCCACTTGGAAATCGCGTCGAGCGTTTTTCGTTCGGCGTCATTCAGTGCCTTTTCGCTTTCCCGGACGCTTTTGTCGAGGCAGTCGCGCATGCCTGCTTCAGCGTATTCGCTGCATTGCTCGCGAATGGCACGCTCATCTTGAAGCGTAGCCGCGCGCGACGAATTGGCCGCGGCCGAAAAAGACAGCGCCGCGAATAGCACGAGCCATTTTATTGCGTGCATGCGACGTCCTTAGTTTTTTGAATGAGACTTAAAGCGTAATCGAGCTTCTTTGCGTAGTTAGGATCGCCGCCGCCGTTGTACCGCTGGGCGATCGATGCCGTTGAAATAGTGCGCCATCCAGTGATCACGCGCTGTATCGACGCCTTCTGATATTTCAGCAGTTGACCCGGTCTGAGCACGTTTGCGGCCGGATTGAGCTTTTTCAGTAGTTCAATAGTTGTACCTTTTACCTTGGCGATTCTGTCCAGGTTATCGCCCGCTTTGACCGTGACTTCATAGGCTTTCGTGTCTGCGGCGAGGACGCTCTTGTATCCGAAGTCGGCCATGCGCATCAACAGATAACCAATGCCAGCGCGGATGTTCTGGCTCGGCATGGTTTGCGCCGACACTGCGCTTAGGCGGCCTTTCCATCGCGGTGGCAAGATCAATTCACCACCCTCCGTCCCGGACAGGAGCGAAGCGAGCCCCGGGTCGCCGGGCACGCCGATTTGCATCGGCTTCGTCTTCCATTCCTTGCGTTCTGCACCGGTTTCAGTCCATAGCATCGCTTTGACGAGTCGCCAGTCCAATGGCAAATAGCCGGCGGAACCGGCGAGGTGGGTATTGAATTCGCCAACCGCTGTTCGGATCTCGCAGTCATACTCGTTCCACTTTGCATCGCTCACGGCTTTGTCGAGCGCGGCTTTCCACCTTGTCAAACCGGTTTGTTCAGGTGTCTCGTCAGTCATGATCGATCCTGTTGTTGAAGCCTCGCAAACAGCGCGGGCATATCGCCACATTTTGGAGCTCGGTGATGAAATCGCGTTAAATAGTACGGGTTTCGCAATGACGTTTCAACAATAGCGATAGAGCAGAACAGTCATTATCGGTCCGCTCGTCGATTCGAATGAATCAACGTATTTCTTGATCAATTTCTCAAGCCGCACGCAGACTCATTTCAGATGCCGACCAAATTGGTCAGCAGCGCAAGTATTCAGCGATCTGTTCGACTAGCTTTTGATTGCACAAGCCATGTGTGAACCGACGTACCCGGCGCTCGGCCAGCAAATTTATGCGAAGGCGACCTATCCGGCGCTGCGGCCCTATGTCGGCATCGGCTTTGGCCATTCGCCGCGTGCAACCAAAGGGTGGGGGCTTTTTTTCGACGCGGGCGTCGCCTATGGACGCCCGCATCTGGACTTCGACGTTCCGCCCGCCATCGTGGCAGAGGCGGGGGCAGGCCAACGTCAACGCGGAGGAGCAGCAGCAGCTGCGCGACAAAATCGACCGATATCGCTTTTATCTGATCATCAAAATCGGTGCGACCTACCTACCGCTTTTGATTGTCAGCGCGCTTAGCTATCCATCACAGGCGAGCGCGTGCGCAAGTAGCGCTCGAAATCTTCGGCCACTTCCGGGTGGCGCAGCGCGAACTCGACCGTCGCTTTCAGATAACCGAGCTTGCTGCCGCAATCGAAACGCGTGCCGTGGTACTTGTAGGCGAGCACTTGCTCGTCGGCGAGCAGCGACTGAATAGCATCGGTCAGTTGAATTTCGCCGCCCGTACCCGGTTTGATTGCACGCAAGTGCTCGAAGATGCGCGGCTTGAGCACATAGCGGCCCACGACGCCGAGATTCGACGGTGCGACTTCGGGCGCCGGCTTTTCGACGATGCCCGACATTTTGATGATCGCGTCTTCCCATTCCTTGCCGTCGACGATCCCGTACGACTTCGTCTCCTGCGGAGGGATTTCCTCGACCCCGATGACCGAGCTGTGATAGTGGTCGAACACGTCGACCATCTGCTTCATCACGCTCGGCACGGCGTAGAGCAAGTCGTCGGCGAGGATGACGGCGAACGGATTTTCGCCTACGAGCTTCTCGGCGCACAACACGGCGTGGCCCAAGCCGAGCGCCTCGGGTTGGCGCACGTAGAAGCAATCGACATGGCTCGGCTTGATGCTGCGCACGAGCTCGAGCAGATGTTGCTTGCCGCGCGCTTCGAGCTCGGCTTCGATCTCGTACGATTTATCGAAGTGGTCCTCGATGGCGCGCTTGCTGCGGCCCGTGACGAAAATCATTTCGGTGATGCCGGCTGACATCGCCTCTTCAACCGCGTATTGGATCAGCGGTTTATCGACGATCGGCAGCATCTCCTTGGGGCTCGCCTTCGTGGCGGGGAGAAACCGTGTGCCGAGACCGGCGACCGGAAAGACTGCCTTGGTGACTTTTAGCATGGCATTACCCTGGTTTTATCGATTGGCTGTGTCGAAACGACTCGTCCAGCACGCGTCGCCTTGGTGCGTCATAGAGGCAGCCGTGCCAGCTGCGCGCTCAGCTTGGCTACGGTGTCACGGTATTGTGACAGCCTTTTCTGCTCTTGCTCCACGACGGCTGCTGGTGCTTTTGCGACAAAAGATTCGTTGCCGAGTTTCGCAGCGCACTTGGCAATTTCACCATCGAGCCGAGCAATTTCCTTGCCGAGCCGCTCCCGCTCTGCCGCAACGTCGATTTCCACCTTCAGCACCAGCTTGTCACCCCCGACGATTGCGATCGGTGCGCCGTGCGCTTCGCGATCGAGCGTGGCTTCGTCCGGCATGATTCGCACTTCCGACAAGCGTGCGAGCGCCTGGGCGTAGCCGGCGAAGCTTTCCCATTGCGCGACACTGCCCTGCACGAGCAGCGGCACTTTCGTGGCCGGCGACAAGTTCATTTCGCCCCGCAGGTTGCGGCAAGCATCGACGGCGGCTTTCAAATCGCTCGCCCAGCGTTCGGCGGCTTCGTCGAGCTTCGCTTCGCGCGCGCGCGGATACGGCTGCACCATGATGGACGCTGCACCGGCGGCCACGCCTTCCGGATAGCTGTCGGTGAGCGGTGCGACCTTTTGCCAGAGCGCTTCGGTAATGAACGGAATGATCGGATGCGCAAGACGCAGGACGGTCTCCAGCACGCGCAACAGCGTGCGGCGCGTGGCGCGTTGCTGCGCCGGCGTACCGGTTTGAATCTGCACCTTCGCGAGTTCGAGATACCAGTCGCAGTATTCGTCCCAGACGAACTTGTAGATCGTGTTGGCGACGTTATCGAACCGGTAATCGGCAAAACCCTTTTCGACTTCCGATTCGACACGCTGCAGCAGCGAAACGATCCAGCGGTCGGCCTGCGAATAGTCCGTATAGCCGCCCGCGCCGCAGTCGCCGGGCGCGCAGGGTTTGGGCTTCGCAAAGCCGCAGTCGTTGCCTTCGCAATTCATCAGCACGAAGCGTGTGGCGTTCCAAAGCTTGTTGCAGAAGTTTCGGTAGCCCTCGCAGCGGGCCAGATCGAAGTTGACGTTGCGCCCGAGCGTGGCCATCGATGCCATCGTGAAGCGCAGCGCATCGGTGCCGAAGGCCTGAATGCCTTCCGGGAACTCCTTGCGCGTTTTCTTTTCGATCGAGCTGGCCTGCTTCGGGTTCATCAGGCCCGTTGTACGCTTGGCGACCAGTGTTTCGATATCGATGCCGTCGACGATATCGATCGGGTCGAGCGTGTTGCCCTTGCTCTTGGACATCTTCTGGCCTTCGTGATCGCGCACGAGGCCGTGGACGTAGACGGTTTCGAACGGCACCTTCCCCGTGAAGTGGGTCGTCATCATGATCATGCGCGCGACCCAGAAGAAGATGATGTCGAAGCCGGTCACGAGTACGGAAGACGGCAAGAAGCACTGCAGCTCCTTCGTCTCGTTCGGCCAGCCCAGCGACGAGAACGGCACGAGCGCCGACGAGAACCAGGTGTCGAGCACGTCTTCATCGCGCTTCAAGGCGCCCGCGTAACCGCGCACGGCCGCCTGGGCGCGTGCTTCGTCCTCGCTGCGAGCGACGAAAATCTCGCCGTTGTCGCCGTACCAGGCTGGAATTTGGTGTCCCCACCAGAGTTGGCGCGAGATGCACCAATCCTGGATGTTTTCGAGCCACTGATAGTAAGTGCTCGTCCAATTCTCAGGGACGAATTTGATCTGGCCGCCGCGCACGACGTCGAGCGCCGCGTGGGCGATCGATTTGCCCGGATGGAACGTGCCTTCGGGTGCCGGCTTGCTCATCGCGACGAACCACTGGTCCGTCAGCATCGGCTCGAGCACGACGCCGGTGCGGTCGCCGCGCGGCACCATCAGCTTGTGCGGCTTCACTGAATCGAGCAGGCCCGCGGCGTCCAGGTCGGCAACGACCTGTTTTCTCGCTTCGAAGCGTTCGAGGCCGCGATAGGCGGCGGGCGCGTTGTCGTTGATCTTCGCGTCGAGCGTGAGGATCTCGATTTGCGGCAGGCCGTGGCGCTGGCCTACTTGATAATCGTTGAAATCGTGCGCCGGCGTGACTTTCACGACGCCGGTGCCGAATTCGCGATCGACGTAATCGTCGGCAATGATCGGAATCTCGCGCTCGGTCAACGGCAGCTTCACGTGTTTGCCGATCAGCGCGGCGTAGCGCTCGTCTTCCGGGTGCACCATCAGCGCGACGTCGCCGAGCATCGTCTCGGGGCGCGTGGTGGCGACGCACAGATGGCCGCTGCCGTCGGCCAGCGGATAGCGGATGTGCCAAAGATGGCCGTTTTCCTCTTCGCTTGCCACTTCCAGATCGGATACGGCCGTCATCAACACCGGGTCCCAGTTCACGAGGCGCTTGCCGCGGTAAATCAGCCCTTGTTCATGAAGGCGCACGAATACTTCGGAGACGACTTTCGACATCTTGTCGTCCATCGTGAAGTATTCGCGCGACCAGTCGATCGAGGCGCCCAGGCGGCGCACTTGCTGCGTGATGGTCGAGCCCGATTGCCGTTTCCAGGCCCATACGCGTTCGACGAATTGCTCGCGCCCGAGATCGTGGCGCGACACGCCTTGCTGATCGAGCTGGCGCTCGACCACGATCTGCGTGGCGATGCCCGCGTGATCGGTGCCCGGCAGCCAGAGCGTGTTATGACCGAGCATGCGGTGATAGCGCGTCAAGCCATCCATGATGGTCTGATTGAACGCGTGCCCCATATGCAAGGTGCCCGTGACGTTCGGCGGCGGCAACTGAATCGAAAAATTGGGGCGGCCGGGCTCGAACGACGGCGCGGCATAGCCGCGTCTTTCCCATTCGGGGCCCCATTGGGCCTCGATCGTCTGGGGCTCGAAACTCTTCGCCAGCGTGGTGTCGCTCATGGTTGGAAATCCGCCGAAAAATGCGTGAAAAGATCGTTGCAAACCTTGAATTATAAAGGCTTGACCGATCGGACGACCGCTTTGAGCCGGCTTGCCGTCTTATTCGCACCTTATAATGGACGCCGCACCACATCCGCCGCCCGTTTCCTCGTTGCTTTCCTCGCTGTCTTGACCGCTTCTTCCATGCCCGATCTGCTTGCCAACCTGAACCCCGAACAACTTGCGGCCGTCACGCTGCCGAACGAGCCGGCGCTGATTTTGGCCGGCGCCGGCAGCGGCAAGACGCGGGTGCTGATTACGCGTATCGCCTGGCTCATCCAGCAAGGACTCGCCTCGCCCGCAACCGTGCTGGCCGTCACGTTCACGAACAAGGCGGCGCGCGAAATGACGGCGCGTCTGACGGCGCTGTTGCCGATCAATACGCGCGGCATGTGGATCGGCACCTTCCACGGCCTGTGCAACCGGATGCTGCGCGCACACCATCGCGATGCCGGGTTGCCCGCGACGTTCCAGATTCTCGATACGGCCGATCAACTTTCGGCCATCAAGCGGCTCATGAAGGGCCTGAACGTCGATGACGAGAAGTATCCGCCGAAGAATCTGCAGTACTTCATCAACAACGCAAAAGAGCAAGGGCTGCGTCCGGATCAGGTGGATGCCACCGACAACTTCAATCTGAAATTCGTCGAACTCTACCGCGCTTATGAACAGCAATGTCAGCGCGAAGGTGTCGTCGATTTTCCCGAGCTGCTGTTGCGCTGCTATGAGTTGCTCGCGCATCACGCTCCGCTGCGCGCGCACTATCAGGCGCGTTTTCGGCACATTCTCGTCGACGAATTCCAGGATACGAACAAGCTCCAATACGCGTGGCTCAAGCTGCTCGCGGGGCAGTCGAGCGCGATTTTCGCGGTTGGCGACGACGACCAATCGATTTACGCATTCCGCGGTGCGAACGTCGGCAACATGCGCGATTTCGAGCGCGAATTCAACGTTCGGCATTTGATCAAGCTCGAGCAGAACTATCGTTCGCACGGACATATTCTCGATGCCGCCAACGAGCTGATTGCCAATAACGCACGCCGGCTCGGCAAGAACCTGCGTACGGACGCGGGTCATGGCGAACCGGTGCGCGTCTACGAGGCGGCAACCGATATGCAGGAAGCCGCCTGGATCGTCGAAGAAATCCGGGCGCTGATGAACAATGGGCTCGCGCGCAGCGAGATTGCCGTGCTTTATCGCAGCAATGCCCAGTCGCGTACGATCGAACATTCGCTCGTCAACGCGAGCGTGCCGTATCGCGTCTACGGCGGGCTGCGCTTTTTCGAGCGGCAGGAAATCAAGCATGCGCTGGCTTACCTGCGGCTCATCGACAACCCGAACGACGACACCGCTTTCGCACGCGTCGTCAATTTTCCGACGCGAGGCATCGGCGCGCGGTCGATCGAGCAATTGGCCGACGCGGCGCGGCTTTACGACGTATCGATGGCCGCGGCGATCCCCTATGTGGCGGGCAAGGCCGGCTCGAGTCTCGCGGCGTTCGCCAATCTGATTGCAAAAATGCGTGGGCAAACCGAACGCATGAGTCTGCCCGAGACCGTCGAGCACGTCGTGCGCACGAGCGGCCTGGCCGACTTCTACGAAGGTGAGCGCGAAGGGCAGGATCGGCTCGAGAACTTGCAGGAACTCGTCAACGCGGCCACGGCGTTCGTCAGCGAAGAGGGCTATGGCCTCGACACGCCAGCGCGTTCGATACCGCTGGCGCCGGGCGCAAGCGCCGCGACAGGCCTTGCTTTCGACGCCGGTGACGGTGTCACCACGGTGCTCGATGCGCCGGGGCTGGCCGAGCCGGCACAAAACCCCGACACGATGACGCCGCTTGCCGGCTTTCTCTCGCACGCGTCGCTCGAAGCCGGCGACAGCCAGGCGCAAGCGGGCCAGGACGCCGTGCAGCTGATGACGGTGCACGCGGCCAAAGGTCTCGAGTTCACGGCCGTTTTCATCACGGGACTCGAAGAGGGTCTGTTTCCGCACGAGAACAGCGCGGTGGACCCGGACGGGCTCGAGGAAGAGCGTCGCCTGATGTATGTGGCCATTACGCGTGCGAAAGAGCGGCTGTATCTGTCGTTGGCGCAAAGCCGCATGCTGCATGGCCAGACGCGTTACAACGTGCGTTCGCGCTTTTTCGACGAACTGCCGCAGGCAACGCTCAAATGGCTGACGCCGAAGGCGGAGCCCGGCTCGCGCTGGGGCGGGCGCTCGGACAATGCGGCCTGGGGGCGCGACTGGTTCGCGCGCCCCGATCGCCAGGCGGGCTATGCGGGCGGGGCGGCGGCGCCGACGCCGTTGCCGGCGTTCGCCAATGAGCAGCGGGCCGCGGACACGGGTTTCCGTGTCGGCCAGCAAGTGTTTCACACGAAATTCGGCGAGGGGGCTATTACCGCGCTCGAGGGCAGTGGTGCCGATGCGCGAGCGCAGGTTCGGTTCAAGCGGCATGGCGAGAAATGGCTCGCGCTGGCCGTGGCTAAACTGCAATTGGTCGATTGAGCATGTACGACGATAAAAACAATCACGACAAGCGCGAGCGCGCGTTGCGTATGCCCGGTGCGCTCGGTGTACTGGCCGCTTTGCCGCAAGAGCTTGGCGATCTCGTCGATGCGATGCGCGCACAAGGCACGATGCGCACCGTGACGCTCGGTCGGCGCGATTACCACACAGGCAGCGTGCACGGCGTGCGCTGTGTCGTGACGCTGGCGCGCGTCGGCAAGGTGGCGGCTGCCGCCAGCGCCAGTGCGTTGATCCATGCGTTCGGCGTCGAAAAAATGGTGTTTACCGGCGTGGCGGGTGGTGTGGGCCGGCAAGTCCGCGTGGGTGACATCGTGGTGGCCGATGCGCTGATCCAACACGATCTCGACGCGTCTCCGCTATTTCCGCGCTATGAAGTGCCGTTGCTCGAACGGTCGCGCTTCGAAGCCGATACCGCGCTGACCGACCGGCTGGCGGCCGCTTGCGAGCGGTTTGTCGCCGACGAGGGCGCAGCGCTTGCAGAGCGCTTTGGCCTTGCCGGCATATGCGTGCACCGCGGGCTGGTTGCGAGCGGTGACCGGTTCGTGTCGAGCGCCGCCGAAGTGCGCGCGCTTGCCGAGGCGCTGCCGGACGCGCTTGCGGTTGAAATGGAGGGCGCGGCCATTGCGCAGGTCTGCTACGAGCACGACGTGGCTTGCGCGATCGTCAGAACGATTTCCGATACGGCCGATGACCACGCAACTGCGTCGTTCACCTCGTTTCTGACAGATATTGCCGGCGCTTATTCGTCGGGAGTGTTGCGGCGCTTTCTGGAGGCATACGCCGCCGTCGCGTAGCCGGGCCACCGCCACCGGAGGGCGCGGGGCTCACACAGAAAGGCAGCGCGTTCGAGCTAAGCGTCAAGCGCCGAGTCGACTTCGATGGTGAGACGGTCGAATACCTCGCGGCAGACAGCCTACAGAGCTATGTCACCAGTCTGTACCGCGCAGCAGGCCTCAGTGCCGGTCATAGCAGCCATAGTGGCCGCCGAACCTTTGCGAGCTCGCCTTGTCGCGCAAGGACTCGCTGGACACCGTTCAATTATTGCTCGGGCATTCGCACCTGGATCACGTCTCACCCAATCTGGACGTCACGGTGCGCGAGCAACTAGACGCGCTATCCGACTTCAATCACTTGGAATGGGACTGAAAAAAACTCCGCAATGAGCCGATATCAGTTAAGAACCGCATTGCGTATTCGATGATATCAATGCTTGCATTCCTCCGTCCTATTGCTATCATTGATAGCAACATCACAGGAGTTACTGCAATGGCAAATCTTTTGGTGCGCAACGTGGACGACAGCTTGGTCCAGAGTTTGCGCGAGCTGGCCGCTGCTCATGGCCGCAGCGCCGAAGCCGAGCATCGCGAAATACTCGCAAAGGCTTTGCGCAAGCCCAAGCGTAAAAGCTTCGCGGAAGTGTTGAGGGGGATTCCAAACGTCGGTGCGGATTCGGATTTTGAGCGCGTCGATGACGGCGAGGCATCGCGTGTATTTGGTTGATACGAACGTTATCAGCGAGGTCAGAAAACGGGACCGCGCGAACAAAGGGGTGCGTGCTTTCTTCCGCCGAGCAATGCGAGAGGACAGCGATATTTATTTGTCTGTGGTTACTGTTGCGGAATTGCGCCGTGGGGTCGAGTTGATCCGACACCGGGGCGACACGCAGCAGGCGACAATCCTCGAAACGTGGCTCGGGGCAATCATGGCTGACTTTGCCCAAAATGTTCTGTCTGTAGACGAAGAAATCGGCCAGCTATGGGGACGGCTCCGGGTGGCTCATCCAGAGCATGCCTTGGACAAACTGATTGCGGCCACGGCTTTGATTCATGACCTGACCGTTGTGACGCGCAACGTCGAGGATTTTGCAGGAACAGGGGTTAGGTTGTTGAATCCCTTTGACTAAAGGAAAACGCCGTCGGTGCCGACACACGGGAAAGGACGTAACTGCGGTATCGCATGCTAAAAATTGGAGCAAGCCCACCGGCGTGGACGAGGCGGCGATCGTCGAACTCATTAAGAGTTGTAGTTCTCTGGTCGCAAATATCGACGAACAGGTGCAGTATTCAACGGAAGCAAGATAGGAAAACATGAGCCTGAACGCATTCCTCCTCGTGCTTCTTTGCAGTGCATTTGGCAGTGCTGTTGGCGCGTTTCTGCGCAGCTACTTTGTCACGAAGGGGCAGAATCTCGCAACTCGTGAAGACATCGCTGGAATCACGCAGGCACAAGAAGATATCAGACACCAATTCAATGTGCTGATCGAAGAGTCAAAGCAAAAACTTGCTCTGCGAACACTCGTGGCCGACAAACGCTTGGAGGCTCACCAGGGCGCCTTTAAGCGAATCAAGAAGTTACTCTCCGCCGGTAAGGACACGGGGGTCATTGATGAGATTTACGCGTGGATGGACGACAACTGCTTGTATCTCGGCGCCGAAGCACGGAAAGCCGTTTGGGCCGAACGATCGCATCGGGCGTCGGGGCATTTAGCGTAGGGCTTCAACCGCGAAATACGGATAATCCCCCCCAAAAAAAGCGGCCCCGGTGGGCCGCTACGCATCACGCCTTGGCGCGTTTGGATTCGAGGTCCGGCAGTAGAATCGTCAGCACGCCGATCAGCGGCAAGAACGAGCAGACCTTGTAGACGTAGGCAATGCTGGTGGCGTCGGCCAGATTGCCGAGTACCGCCGCGCCGACGCCGCCGAGGCCGAAGGCGAAGCCGAAGAACAGCCCCGCGACCATGCCGACCTTGCCGGGAATCAGCTCCTGCGCATAGACGAGGATGGCCGAGAATGCCGAGGCCAGCACGACGCCGATGATGACGACGAGCACGTTGGTCCAAAAGAGATTCGCGTACGGCAGCAGCAACGTGAACGGCGCCACGCCGAGAATCGAAGCCCAGATCACATATTTTCGCCCGATGCGGTCTCCGATCGGCCCGCCGATGATCGTGCCGGCCGCCACGGCTGCGAGGAATACGAACAGGTGGATCTGCGCGGCCTGCACGCTCAGATGGAACTTGTCGATCAGATAGAACGTGAAGTAGCTGTTGATACTCGCGAGATAGAAATACTTCGAGAACACGAGCAGCACGAGCACGCCGATGGCGAACGCCACGCGCTGACGAGACAACTCCGGATGGCCCACGCGGGCGCCGCCTTTTTTCTTGGTGGCGGGGTGCCGGCTGTACCAGCGGCCGATGTTCGCCAGCACGACGATGGCGACGAGCGCGGCGACCGAAAACCAGGCGATGCTGCGCTGCCCGTGCGGAATGATGATCAGCGCCGCCAGCAGCGGCCCGAGCGAGCTCCCGACGTTGCCGCCCACCTGGAACAGCGACTGCGCGAGCCCATAGCGGCCGCCCGAGGCCATGCGCGCCACGCGCGAGGATTCCGGGTGGAACACCGACGAACCGCAGCCGACGAGCGCTGCCGCTAAAAGCAACATCGGAAAGTTCGGCGCGACCGACATCAGCAGCAGGCCCGTGAGCGTGAAGCCCATGCCGACCGGCAGCGAATAGGGCATCGGACGCTTGTCCGTGTAATAGCCCACGAGCGGCTGCAGTAGCGACGCGGTGATCTGATAGGCGAGCGTGATCAGGCCGATCTGCATGAACGACAGCGAGAAGCTCGCCTTGAGCATCGGATAGATCGCCAGAATCAGCGATTGGATCATGTCGTTCATCAGATGCGAGAAGCTGATCGCACCGAGCACCGAATAGGCGGTGCGCACAGGCGCGCCGCCGGCGGCGACCGAGGACGGCATCGCGGCCGCGGCTTGCGTCGCAAGAGCATTTTTCTGCATGCGGGACATCCTGAAAAAAAGAAGGGCCGCCAGCTTTCGGCCGGCGATGGCACGTGCAAAGTACGACGGAGCTACGACGAAGCTACGGCGAAGCGGCGAATCGATACCCGCCAGTGTAATTTGTCTCAAATAGAGTGTTCGGACATTATTTGTCGTGTTTGAGACATCTGTTGTGAAGAAAAGCATGCAGGCCGGGTTTCCCCGGGCATCTTGGCCCTAAAGAAAGATCGGTGCGATGCCGTTGAACTGCGGGAGGCAGCTGCATCGGCTGCTCGCACTGCCCACGAGGCGGGTGCGTCATAAGAAGGGGGTTCGAATGAAGGCAGTCTCGCTGCGCAAGCATCCGGGCGCGGGGTTTGTATCAGACAGCGAAGGGACCGGCGGCCGGTCGCAAAAGAGGGCTGCACTTACGAGGCTCAGCGGTTTGTCTGTGAAGGCATCGTTGCGGCTCGCCTTTGCCGTGCTTTTGCTCGGCACGCTGGCAATCGGCATTTTCGCGTTGACGCAAATCAGCCGGCTCAACGATTCCTCACAATCGATTTACGACCAAGGACATGTCGCCAGCCGGGCGGCCGAGGAGATCCGCGGTAATCTGCTGCGTGCCAGCCGCGCCCAGAAAATGCTGCTCACGGCTACGACGGCCAAGGAGCGCGACGAACTCGGCACCGAGATCGACAAAGGGCTTGCTGCCATCACAGGCCAACTCGATACCCTCAAGCAATATACCGACGGTGCAGATAACGTCGAGCTGGCGCAGCAAAAGGCGCTGGCGGCGGCGGTCTCGGCATGGAGCGCTCATCTGCGCGATTTTGTCACGCTCGTGAAGGCGCAATCGCTCGATCTTTCCCAGATGAATTGGCAAGTCGGCATGCAGGACGTCTCGTTGCTCGTCGAGACCGGCAAGCTCGAAAAGCTCGTCGATGCGCTCGTCGCCGAGCGCGGCGCGCAGGCCAAGGCGACGATTGCGGCGTCCGCGTTCATCTTCAAATCGTCGTTCGTGATGATGGCAGCCATGACGGCCGCATTGATCGGCGTGGCGATGGTCGTTAGCGAATGGGTGGTGCGGCGCCTCACGCGTCAACTCGGCGGGGAGCCCGGATACGCGAAGGATATTGCCAGCAAGATTGCCGCCGGCGACCTTTCGCATCCGATCGCGCTGGGCAGGAAAGACAGCTCGAGTCTGTTGTTCGCGCTCTCCGATATGCAGACCGGGCTTGCCTCGACGGTGGGCGAGATCGCCAGCAGTGCCGAAGCGATTGCGTCGGCGGCCGGTGAGATCTCGATGGGCAACCTCGACCTGTCGCGGCGCACCGAGCAACAAGCGCTCTCGCTCGAGCGTACCGCTTCCAGCATGGAGGAGCTGACGTCGACGGTGCGCCAGAACGCCGATAACGCCAAGCAGGCGAGCACGCTCGCCAACAATGCGTCCGAGATTGCGTCGACGTGCGGCTCCGTTGTGTCGCGTGTTGTCACGACGATGGGCGAGATCAACGAAAGCGCGCGGAACATCGGCGACATCATCGGCGTGATCGACGGCATTGCATTCCAGACGAACATCCTCGCGCTCAACGCGGCGGTGGAAGCGGCGCGCGCGGGAGAGCAGGGGCGCGGGTTCGCCGTCGTCGCCGGGGAGGTCCGCTCGCTCGCGCAGCGCAGCGCCGCAGCCGCGAAGGAAATCAAGACGCTCGTCAATACGTCGCTCGAGCGGGTGGGCAATGGCTCGAGCCTTGCGGGCGATGCCGGCCGCACGATGGACGAGGTCGTGAAGGCGGTCAAGCGCGTGACTGACATCATGGGCGAAATTTCGGCTGCGTCGTCGGAGCAAAGCGCCGGCATCGAGGAAATCAATCAGGCTGTGACGCAGATGGACGAGGGCACGCAGCAAAATGCGGCGCTGGTCGAGGAAGCGACTGCCGCGGCGCGCTCGCTCGACGATCAGGCGAAAGCGCTCAAGGCGCTCGTGGGGCATTTCAGGTTGCGTGATTGAGGTGGTTTGCGCGGGCTGATTGATGTCCGTGCTGCTGCGCTTGGCCGTTATCGCGTGCCGGCCCCTTCCCGCGTCCCGGCGCACTCGAACGCATGACGCTGACCGTCATAAATTCAGGCGTTTCGCTAATCGCCTTGTGTGTCTTCTCGACGCCTTTGGCGGTGCGCGAGTAGCCAAACAAGCGGACGCGTGAACACTATCGCAGGAGCGGTGCCGGCACGTCGGCGATAAGCGAATTGTGCCGACCGTCGTAGGCGGTGACTGATACAAGCACCAAAGTGGTGTCCATCAGGTTCGCGTGGCATCAACTACATGGGTGATGCTCGCCGTCCCTTGAGGGAGAGAGCATGCCCTTGCATTGGATGAACATGCGCTTGATCAAGGACGTTTTACGACCCAGATCTCAGGGCGGCTCACATCACTTGCGCCGCTGAACTGTGATCGATACATAGCGATCCTGTTGCAGACACGTAATCAGCGCGCGAGCGTCGCCATTCGCGCAGTGCGTCCTCGGCTGGCTCGAGCCCACGCCCTTCGCGTGAATGATGCTGCCGTCCAACCCGTGTGCAACGAGATAGTCGCGTACGGTGTTGGCCCGCGCTTGCGACAACGGCGCGTTGAGCGACTCGGGACCGAGCCTATCGGTATGGCCCACGACCGTGATTGCGCTCACCTGCTCGTGCTGGCGGATGCGCACGGCGATCTCGTCGAGTTTGGCTTTTGCGGACGGCAACATGGACTCAGGCGCCGACTTGCCGAACGGGAACAGCGCATCGCTTTCCAGCGCGAAATTCTCCAGCGTGGCTGCTTCAGTAGCGACCGCACCGGTTTCGGCGGGCGTCGTACTGCTGACCTCCTGGCCGCATTGGAAGAGCAGAACGCGCGGGTCGCTCCGTGTGTCGTTGGCAGCGCGAACCACATCGATTTTGTCGATCGGTTGAACCGGCTTGTCGCCGCAGATACGTCGCGCGACGTCCATGCAGGTCGACGCACTCTCGAACAGTCCGTGGCACTCGGCACGGTATGTTCTCGCGCTGTTGCTCGAATCGACCGAATAGGCGTTGAAGGTCGGACCACTCGCTGCCGTGCATCCGGTCACGAGAAGCACGGCGGCAGATAGAAGGCTTGCGAAAAAGAGTCGGTTCATCCGGTACTCCATAGACTGTGTGTGGCGAAGAATGCGGGACGCGCCCCTGCGGCCCCGCCTCTACGACTTACCATTGCATGGCCGCGCCGACGCCGACCGTCGTGCCTCCGGGGCTCATGCCAACACCGGCTTTCATCTTCAGGTTCTCCGTCAGGCGTGCCGTGCCGCCGATCGCCACCGCCTGATATCCGCGAAAGCCCGCCGTGCCGATACCGAGCGACAGTGTTTTGTCCTTGTCCACTTCCGGAATCATCGTGAGCGCGGTCGCCGCCGCAATACCCGAATACGCATTGCGCGCGGTCGAGTTGATGCCGTTCTGCAGGTCGTTCATGCGCGCATCGGTATAGGCGTTGGCCTGAGACAGCGTGGCATTCAACTGTTGGACGTTGACTGCATCCGTAGGCGCGGTGCCGGCTGCAACATTGATGACCTGCCGATTGGTTTCAGCGGAGCCGACTGCTACCACATTCGTGCGGCCGCCGTCGTTGCTATTCGCGCCGACCGCCGTCGATCCGGCGCCCGTCGACGTGGCCCCGGCCCCCAGCGCGGTCGAATTGTTGCCCGACGCGTTCGAGCCGTTGCCCACCGCTGAACTGTTGGTGCCGGACGCCACAGCACCCTGTCCACCCGCCGAGGAGTTCGACCCTGACGACGCAGGCGGCGTCGGCGTGCCGGGCGACGACGAGAAACTGCCGCCGTTGTTGGTCGTCTGCTGCGTGATGAGTGTGGTCAATCGGTTTGCCACCGCATCGAGCTGCGATACATTGACGGCGTCGGTGCCGGCCTTGCCGGCCGCGAGGCCGGTGATCTGCCGGTTGCCAACATTCACTTCGCCCGCCGACGACTGCGGGCTGCTCAGTCCGTACGCGATGTAATTGCTCAAAGCGCCGACCGTTGTAAGCGAACCGGCTCCGAGGGCGACGCTGTTCGCGAACGACGCGCTCGCACCGGCGCCCAACGCGAGTGCGTCGATTGCGGTGCTGTGCGAGCCTGAGCCGATTGCGATGGAACCGGCGTTCGCTGCGCTGGCATTCGCGCCTTGAGCAATAGACTGTGCGCCGCTTGCCACCGAGCCGCTGCCCACAGCAATCGCATCAGCCTGCGCGGAATTCGCAGCCTGACCGATTGCAACGCCGCCCGGCGCGGTCGAGTCGACGATTGCGCCGTTTCCCATGCCCACGCCGTTGTCGCCGTTGACCACTGTCGTCGGGCCAACGGCAATCGACTCGGCGCCGACCGCAAGCGAGTCCGCTGCCGTCGAGTTCGCGTGGAAGTACATCTGCCCGGTCACCGCAAAGGACGAGAGTGCGCCGGCCAACTGCCGGACAGTTACGGCGTCGTGCGCCTGCGTGCCGTCGGCGACATTCGTCAACTGTCGATACGTATTGCCGCTTGCGCTGCCGAACGACACGGCGCCGAGCAGCGTCTGGTCCGCGGTGTTAAACGGGATCGAATGCGTGCCATTGGCAATCGAGCCGACGCCCGACAGCACCGCGCGGTCGGACACTGAGCCCGAGCCAATCGCGACGCCGCCCGCCACCGATGCACTCGACAGCGCGCCAAGCGCAACCGCGTTGTCCGCGAGCGCGGAAGCGCCGTTGCCGCCGGCGAAGCTGCTCGCGCCGCTCGCCGTCGCTGCCACGCCCGCCGCCAGCGCGTTCAGACCAGTGGCGCCGTTATTGTTGTAGTTGCCGCCTTGCGTGCCGCCGTCGTTGACGCTGTAGTAGTGCGTTTTGTCGGCGGCGACAGTGGTCGCGAGCGCGTCGATCGCCTGATTGCTCTGATACAACTGCGAGCCGTTCACGGCGTCCGTGCTGCTTGCGCTCAGGCTGCCCGCCGCCACGTTCTGGATTTGCCGCTCGGCACCTACCGCGCCCACGCTTACGACGCTGGTCGGATTGGCGCCCGCGAAGCTGTATACGGTCCCGTTGATCGTCGCGCTGCCCGTCGGCGTGGCGGTGCCGGTCTGCGAGCCGGACCCGAGCGCGACATCGCCCGTGTTGTTGGCGACCGCGTTCGGGCCTATCGCGACGCTGTCGGTTCCGAGTGCCTGGCTGTCCGGCGCCGTCGAGTTCGCGTGGAAGTACTTGATGCCGAGCGCGCTGCCGCCGCCGGTGATGGCGGTGATGAGATTCTGCACCGAGGTATAGGTGTTGCCGCCGTAGCTGAGGCTGGTGGTCAGCGCCCCGGTCGTGCTGTTGTACGTGGTGCCGCCGCCGAAGCTCGAGGCCACGCTGTTACCCAGGTTCGTCACCTGGCTGCCTATCGTGTTGATGGCGGTATCGGCGGCGAAAAGCTGCGAGCCGTTCACGGCGTCCGTGCTCGACCCACTCACGCGCCCGGCCGCGACGTTGGTCAGCTGACGCGGCGCGGCCGAGGTGCCGACGCTGACCACGCCCGCGGGCGCTCCGCCCGCGTAGATGACGCTCGTGCCGTTGATGGTGCCGCTGGCGGTGGGCACCGCGGCCGACGTGACCGTCGACCCTTGGCCCAGCGCCACATTGGAACCGGTGACGCCGCTCGCGATGCTCGCGCCCTGGCCCAGCACGGTGGAATTTGCCACGCCGTTATCGGTGGACTGATTGCCGACGACGAGCGAGGCCGCGCCGGTCGCGGAAGCGCCGAAGCCGCCGGCTGCGGCATTCGCACCGGAGGAAACCGGCTGCGTCGACGTGACGGAGTTGTTGGACACGAACGGGCCTACGGTGCCGCTCGTCAGACTGTCGACCGCCTGGTTGGTCGCATACAGTTCGCTGCCGTTCACTGCGTCCGTGCTCGTCGCGTTCACGCGGCCCGCGGCGAGATTCGTGAGCGTGCGCTCATTGCCCACCGAGCCGATGCTCACCGTGCTGCCGGGCGTCGTGCCTTGCACTGCGCGTGTGACGCCGCCCACGGTGACGGTCGCCGTGTCGACCGCTGCCGCAGTGGTGCTGCCGGAGCCGAGCGCCACTGCGTTCGCATTGGTCGCCGACGCGCCCGCGCCTAACGCAATCGCGCCGCCCAGGTTCGCCACTGCTGAGTCGCCGAGCGCGAGCGCACTCGCGCCCGTTGCGTTGCTCGCGTTGCCGAGCGCGACGGCGCCCTGGCCGCTCGCCGTGTTGCCGTTGCCTTGCGCGAGCGCGCCGTTGCCGGTTGCCGTGTTGTCGGCGCCTACCGCGATTGCGCCATTGCCCGTTGCGCTATTCGGATCGCCGATGGCAACCGCGCCGTTGCCGCTGACTGTCTGCGCTTGACCGAGCGCGACAGCACCGGTGCCGCTCAACACTTGAGAGTTGTGGCCGCCGGCAATCGAACCGGCACCCGCGCTCGCCGATACTGTGTTGCTGTCGCCAATGGCTACGGTCGACGCGGCCAGGGCTTGCGACGTAAAGCCGATAGCCGTCGCATTACCGTTGCTTGCCGCCGCCTGGTTGCCCAACGCAACAGCACTGCTTCCCGACGCCGATGCATTGGTGCCCATCGCGATGGCGTTTGCATTGGCGCCCGTGCCGGCTGAATCGCCTATCGCAATCGACGAGGAACCCGCCGAACTCGCGCCGGAGCCGATCGCAATCGCGCGAATGCCTGAGGCCGCGGCGCCGCCGACGGCCGCCGGCGCAGACGAACCGCCCTGCGCGACGGAGTCCGACGCACCGAGTGCTATTGCGTTGGCACCGCTGGCGCTCGAGCCGTTCATCATCCCGAGCGAATTGAGTCCCGAGGCGGTAGCTCCCGCCCCTAGTGCCACTGCGTTCTGCGCAGTGGCCGCAGCCACTGTACCCGCCGCCAGCGAAGAGGGGCCGGTTGACTTCACATCCGTGCCGACGGCAATGGCCCCCGCCGCGGTTGCGCCCGTGCCCGCAGTGTTACGCGCCCCCAGATACACGGCGTTGAGGCCGCTGGCGATAGACTGGAAGCCGACAGCAACGGCATGCGTCCCGGAGCCGCTGGCGATATAACCCATCGCGACCGCTGCTGCTCCGCTCCCCACCGCCTGGAAGCCGAAGGCAGTGGCATAGTCGCCGGTAGAAGTAACGTCAGTGCCAATCGCAACGGACGACAGTCCGGTCGAACCGGTGCCCGCGCCGGTGCGCGCGCCCAGATAGATCGCGTTGACACCGGCGGCACTGGCTCCCGCACCCACCGCTACTCCGTTGGTTTGCGAACCGATGGCTCCACTGCCCACGGCCACCGCGCCCGAAGCGGCAGCGCGTGAACTCGCGCCCATCGCGACGCCGTTGTCCCCAGTCGCCTTCGCTAGGGGGCCGACCGCGGTCGAGACGTTACCGCTGGAAACTGCGTCAAGGCCGATACCAATGGCCGACGTTCCGCTAGCGGTGACATCCGTACCGATGCCAATCGCCGCCGACGCGGTCGCGCCCGTACCGGCAGCAGTGCGGGCGCCCATGTAAATGGCGTTGGTAGCAGCCGCAATGGCCTGAAAACCGACCGACAACGCATTGATTCCCGTACTGTTGGCGCCATAACCTACCGCAGTGGCTCCGCCCCCACTGGCTGCCGACTGAAATCCCACGCACGTGTTGCTGCCGCTATAAAAATTGTAGGGCGCCGTGGAGCAGCTCACCTGGGCCTGCGCCTGCGCGCTCCATCCGCCCACACCCATTGCGAGCAGCACCGTCAGCACGCGCGGATTCGCACCATGCGGCGCGAGAGACCGGCACTCGCCGCGTTCACCGTTGCGTCCATCGCACACTGAGGCAGCCGCCCCTGACTTTCCCTTGCCGCCCGACGTGTCCAACTCCGACGCCGCGACGAATGCGCGCAGCGCGTTGTTCCAGATGGTCCGATATGCCCTGTTCATGTCGTTATCTCTGAATTATTGAAATGCGAAGTTCGTAAGCACGAGCGTGCGCCCGCCTCCCGTTATTTAGGATGCCTAACTACTGCGTTTAGAACGTCTGTCAGGGGCGAACTTCTTTAGCGCTGGAGTTGCCGAAGTCGCTTATGACCTTGATGCACGACGAACGGTCAGCGCGAGCAAAGAGCGCTTCGCGCACGATGAATTCGCGTGCTTTAAATGAAAAGCGAACCTCAATCAGATATCCGGCTTTCCGACGAGCTGACCGCTGAGGCAATCGATGGATTGCCGAGCTATGAAGGCCCAAACGGACACGGAATAGCGACAGCAATTGGGCGGAGGAGGGCCAATTGCCCGCCCTGAGATTGTTGTTTTGCCAAGCATGCGCCCGGACGCTTTCCGGCTCGGATACTCATAGTTGCCTGCCCTTGATGTCGCATCATTTCGTTTCGCCGGCGCTTAATGGCTCAATGGTCTTATGCCATGCGACCACTATGTGAGACGAGGGTCGACCTACTCGCGTTAGATATGGTGGCTCGCACGACGTACTGCGGAAGAAAAAGAAAGTTGTTGCTCACGGGAACTTTCTCATAAGGCTTTTCATTTGTCCACAGAAAGCCCGTGACTACTTCCGTTATTGCAATATTTAACAATGCGCAAGTCTGAAGTCCAACACTTGATCTGCTCTGGTGTTGTGCATGTGTTCCAGCAAGTGTCAGCAGTTGCAGCCTGAAGAGCGGGGGACGATCGCAAGTCTGAAGCAGCAGGGGGGAGCGTGCGGGTCATTGCGCGCCCTCCTGCCAGACCGGTTCATTGGGCTCGTATACATTTTTTAATGTATTTCTCGCTAAATCATTCAGGCCGACCAATGCTCTTTTTGTTGCTATTTCGCGCGAATCCAAGCAGTAATCTTTACAGCAGACTCTGCTCACGGAAAGGGGGCGCTAATTGACGGCAATCATCCAAGCGGCTGTCTTTGTATGTGCAGACCACTCGTCCGTCAATGGCCAATTGAATGTGACAACAATAAGTCCATTGCGAAGTCTGCGTAACGCGGGACATCGCAGCGGCTTCACAACATACCCGACTGCCATCGCGCTCTGTCCGCCGTAGGTTCCCGCACCGAGTGCTACGACCTTCTCTCCGGCAACACGGCTTGCGGCAGATTCGCCATTGCAATGGCGCTCGCCGAGCCAGCGTTCGCGTCGCGGCGATACTTCTGCATATCGTCTCGAACCCAGTTGGCTGTGCTATTCAATTGGCGCACGTTCACGGCGTCGGTCGAAGCCGTACCGTCTGCAACGTTGGTGATCTGACGCTCAGCACCCGGCGCACCGACCGAAACGTGTTGTTCCGGTCTGCGACTGAACTTGCACCCAAGGCAATCGACTTGTTCGCCGTGACCTGAGAATTCGCACCAACTGCAGTTCCGTTCGTGCCGGTGACATTCGAACGCGTTGCAAATCAGCAACCACTGCACGTCCGCAAAACACACGCTACAATGCGAAGCGGGCGCGGCAGGGCGCCCGTTCTCGCAAAAGCCATCCGCACCTGTCATCAGCGGTCCTAGCAATCAGCTATTCCTGTCGGACGCATAGCAACGTCGAACCTTTGAGCCGTAGCGAGAGCGGCGCAGCTAAAGGAGAACGTTTATGTGGTCCACCGTTTCCCCGATCCGTTCGGATCTTTCGCACGTCGAATTCTTGCGCCGCCATGCGCGCCGTCTGCTGCGGGCAGTTCGCGCCGACGCGAGCCGTGCGCTGCCTGTCTTGCGGCGGATCCAGGCAGCAGACGTCATCCCCGCTCACACACTCGCAGCGCTTTACGTTGCCCGCGACGCCGTGCGGCTCAAACACATCCTCAATATGCTGGCCGCCGAGCTGGGCTACGCAGATTGGGCGGCTTGCAAACGCGATGTCGATACCCTCGAGACCGCACGACTCGATGCGCTACGGTTCGACGCAGGACTCTTCGGCGACTTCGCAACGAACTGGTTCGCGGGCGAAGTCGAGGCACGCGCATGGCAACGAGAGCACGGCGGGTACGTCGTGCGTTACGGCAAGCAGGCAGTGGCGATCCTCAACTCGGCGACACGACAACCGTGCACGTAATACCCGCGGCGAGCACGACGCCGGCCGGCACCCGGTCGATATGGATGCGTACCGGCACGCGTTGTGCCAGCCGCACCCAATTGAACGTGGGGTTCACATCCGCAACGAGTTCGCGGCTGACCGGATTGTCGCGATCGTAAATGCCGCGCGAGATGCTCTCGACATGGCCTTCAAGCGTGCCGCCGCTCATCAGGCGGATGCGCGCCTTGTCGCCGACTTTCAAGCGCGGCAGCTTCGTTTCTTCGAAATAGCCATTGACCCAGAATGAATCGCTTCCGACGATGGCGAGCTTCGGCGTGCCGGCCGTCGCGTAATCGCCGCGATAGACCGAGAGATTCGTCACGTATCCGTCGATTGGCGAGAAGACCGTCGTGCGCGCCAGATTGAGCTTCGCCGCATCGAGTGTCGCAAGCGCCTGCCGGTATTGCGCCTCGGCGCTTGCCGCCGATTGCAACGCGTTTTCGCGGCTTTCCTTCGACACGACGAGGTTGTCCAGGTCGGCGCGCCGCAACGCGTCGGCGCGGCGCATTTGCCACTCGGCACGACGCGCGGCCACCGTTGCCGCGGCTTGCTCCACGGCCACTTGATAGTGCGATGGATCGATGCGCATCAACACCTCGCCTTTGCGGACGTGGGCGTTGTCAGTCACCGGCAGCGCGAGCACGGCGCCCGAGACGTCCGGTGCAATATTGACGATTTCGGCTCGCACGCGCGCGTCGCGTGTCCACGGCTCGTCCATGTAATGGACCCACAGAGTGCGGCCGGTCGCCAGCGCGGCGATAAAGATGGCCGCCGT
Organism: Trinickia sp. LjRoot230; assembly: GCF_964253315.1. Lineage (NCBI taxonomy): Bacteria > Pseudomonadati > Pseudomonadota > Betaproteobacteria > Burkholderiales > Burkholderiaceae > Trinickia > Trinickia sp. LjRoot230. Next base: position 2,725,247 of record NZ_CAXUQX020000001.1, on the reverse strand, counting down.
CGCAACAAAGCCAATCAATTTTCTCGTTGTCATGGTTCGGCTCGATCGATAAAGGGTAAACAAACGGCAAAGCGTGATGGGCAACGGAAGTATCAACGGTAGACGGCAAGCCCAAGCGCGCCGCAGATGCCGACCAGCACACTTGCTCTGAACAGCGACGGATGCCAGACGAAGCGATACAGGCCCGTTGTCGCAAGCAGGCGGTCGGCGATCCAGGCGAGCGCCGCGGAAGCGATGCAAAGCGGCACCATTGCGGGCACGTAGGCCCCAAAAATGACAAGCTCACGTGGCATGCGTTGCTCCTTGGCCCGCGGCGAGCGGGGAATGCGGGTCGATCAGCGCCGTGCGCATGAAATGCAGATAGCTGATGATTCGCTGCAACCGATGCCGCTCGTCGCGTGGCGGCGCAAACGCGGCGAGCGTTTGTCGGGTCGCGGCGGTGGCGTCCACGCAGGCTGCCAGCGCAGCGTCGAGCCGCGCTTCGCCCGGTCGCGAAAAAAGTGCGGCAAGCTCGCGCTCGACTGTCGCGATGCTGCGTCGCCACGGCATCGTCGGCGCATAGCGAGGATCAGCCGGCAATGCTTGCAACTCGCGCCGCAAATCGATGACGGCATGCCCGGTTTCGAGCACGGCAAATAGCCACGCCAGCGTTTGTTGGCGCGCGGCGGGTTCGCCTTCGGCCACCGCGTAGGCCTGAAATGCGATGTCGCGGGCGCGGCTTTCGAAGCGTGCACGCACGCGGGCCAACGGCGCGCGACAAGCGAGCACGACTTGGCGGCGCAAGTCAGCAATCAGGTGCTCGCGCAGCCATCGCGTCGACGGCGGCAGCAGCACCGCGAATGCGAGTGCGCAGGCAAGCATCGAGAGAATCAGTGCGAGCGCGGTGTCGGCGAAGCCTGCCGGATCGTAATGCATCAGATTGTCGGGGCCGGCCAGCACGCAAAAGAAAATGCAATAACCGGCACCGATGCCGGCCCACTTGCGCCGCGTCGCGATGAACACACCGAGCGCGAGCGGCGGCGCGAGTACCACGCATAGCAGCGCAAGCCCATCGATGTGCGGATAGACGCCGAACACGACAGCAAAGCCGAAAACGGTTGCGAGCACGGTGCCGATCGTCATCTGCATGGCCCTACGGGCCGGTTTCGGCGAAGACGACGCAAGCGCGCAAACGGCCGCGGCATTGAGTACGAGCGTGGCGCCGCTCGGCCACGCCGTCGCGATCCAGAATGCGCTTAGCACCGCCATCACGATGGCCCCGCGTACGCCAGCGACGATTGTGACGATCGCGCTCGCCTTCGGTTCGTAGCGCTCGGGCGTGCGCTCGCGCCCGTGCGTGGTCGAAGCGAGCGACGCATAGGTGAGCGCGTAGGCATGCATGTCGTCGACGAACCGATAGAACAGCTCGGAGGCGGTATCGAAATCGAGCAGCGCCGCGTCGGGTTGTTGCGCGAGATCGGCGCGCGTGGCCCGCACGCGGTCCGGCAATGCGGCCTTGTAAGCGGCGAGCCGATCAGCCGCGCGCTCGGCGTCGTGCGCGCGTAAGATCGGCGCGCCAGGCGTATAGACGAGCGGTGCAAGTTCGGCGAAATACGGCTCGAGCGCGGCGACGCTCGCCTGTGCGGCGGCTTCGCGCAGACGATTCATCAGTTGATGCAGGGTATGAAAGCGCGTCGATGCGCTCATGAACTCGCTGTTCAGCCGCGCGAGGCGGCCGCTGCGCGCGCGAGCATCGTGGCTCTCGAAGACGGCGATGCTGCGCATCGCTTCGAAGCCGACGATTTCGGCAAGAAAACGTGCATTCGTCCGCTCGATTTGCTCGCGCGCCAGCGTGCCGCCCAACGCCGCTGCCACATATTCGACGAAGCGCGAAAAACGCGCGCGCACTGCGCTGCGCATTTGCTCGCTGGCATGCTCGGGCAGGATCAACGCACTGACGAAGCCCGCGCACAGCACGCCGAGCGTGACTTCGGCCGCGCGCGTGAGCGCCGCGAGAAACGCGCCGTCGGGGTGCTGCGCGGCCGGCACGCCGATCAGTGCTGCAGTGTAGCCGGCGAGCAAAAAGCCATATGAGCGGAAGTTGCGGTTGCGGGCCGCGCCGGCCGTGCAAATGCCGGTCCATAGCGCGAGCGCCGCGAGAAAAAGTTCGGGCTGCTGCGCGAAAAGCCCCACCAGTGTCAGCGTGGCCACAAGCCCGACGAACGTGCCGGCAATCCGGTAGAAGCTCTTCGCCAGCACCGCGCCGCTTTGAGGCTGCATGACGATGAATACCGTCGTCATGGCCGTGCGCGGTTGCGGCAAATCGAGCCGCAGCGCGATGGCGAGCGCGAGAAATGCCGCTAACAGCGCTTTGGCGATATGGGCCCAGGTGCGCCCCTCGGTCAACCACCAATCGGAAAACGCCGCGTTAAAGGAGAAGGGAAGGCTTGCTTTATCGGACATGGCAGCTCTCTCTTAGCGTGCCGCATGCGCGCCGGAGTAGGCCGGCTGCGGCTCACGTTGCGCCGCGTGAGACGGTTCGAGGCTGGCGCGCCCCGGGCCGTCGGCGGGCACAGCAAGCCCGCCGCCGAGTGCCGCCATCAGCGACGCATAAGCGGTAAGGCGCGCCGCATCCGCTTCGGCCACGCGTTCTTGCGCGTTCAGCCAGCGCGTTTGTTCGACGATGACGTTGACATAGTCGGTAAGCCCGCGCTCGAAGCCGCGATCGGCCAGGCGATAGCTGCGCTGCGCGGCGTCGGCCGAACGCTCGGCATCGTGTTGCTGGCGTTCGAGCGAGCGCACGCGCACGATTGCATCGGCAATTTCCTTGAGCGCACCGACGACTGACTGGTTGTAATGCGCGACGGCTTCGTCGTAACCGGCCGATGCGGCGCCCAGACGTGCGCGCAGCGCACCGCCGTCGAAGATCGGCAGCGAAAGGGCGGGGCCGCCGCTCCAACCGCCGTTCGCGGCGTGCAGGAATTGAAACAGCGGGCCCGCGGCCGCATAGCCGCCGAGCGACGCAATCAGATCGATGTTCGGATAAAACGCTGCATGCGCCACGTCGATGCCGCGCGCCTCGGTTGCGACGGCCCAACGCGCCGTGACGACATCGGGTCGGTGGCCGATCAGCTCCGCCGGCACCGTCGTCGGCAACGAGGCACGCGCGCTCAGTGCGAGCGCCGGCCGCCGTAGCGCCGCGCCGGCACCAGGGCCTTTACCGATGAGCGCTGCCAGTCGGTCGCGATCGAGTTCGATTGCCTCGCGCCGTGCATCGATTTGCCGCTCGTATTCCGGCTGCGACGCTTGCGCCTGGCTCAGTTCGAGCTCGGTGCCGATGCCGCTCGCCAGACGTCGGCGAGCCAGGTCGGTCAGTTGGCGCTGGCGTGCGAGCATCTCGTTCGCGATGTCCAACTGCATGTACTGCTTGGCGAAATCGACATAGGCGCGCACGACGTTGACTTCCAGCTCGAGCTGGGCCGCGCGGGCACCCGCCGCCCGTTGATGCGCGACGTCGAGCGCGCGCGCGGTTTCGTGTTTGTCGCGCCCCCAGACATCGAGGTGATATGACAGACGCAACACGCCCGTGTTGTTCCAGGTATTGCGCTCGGCGAGCGGTCCGGGGCCGTAATAGAGGTTGTCTGGCCAGTGCTCGCGCGTGACCGAAAGGCTCCCCGTCAGTTGCGGCGCTTCCTCGGCGGCAGCGGCGCCTGCCAGCGATTGCGCCTCGCGTACGCGTGCGGCGGCCATCGCAAGAGAGGGGCTGTCGGTGATTGCGGTGCTGACGAGCGCATCGAGTTGCGGATCGCCGAACATGCGCCACCAGTCAGTCGCGGGCCAATGCGCACTGGCGTCGGCCGCGCGGACGGCGTCTCCTACATCGAACGATGCCGCCTCGGCGACGTGCGTCTGCGGACCGATGTCGTGGGTGCTCGCGCAACCGGCGATTATTATCGGCAGTGCAAGAAACGCGAGTGCAGCACGTCGTTTCAAGTTGAACAACTGCACGATTCTTTCCCCTGAGCGGTGTTAAGGACTGGAATCGATTATATTTTTCGTTGGATTATCGAATAAGCGGTAACGATGCAAGAGATCCTTACCGATGCTGAGATAATCGTCGTTGCGCGCTATGTAACAATGGCTCGCGTCAATGAACGGGGAATGATATGGACACGCTACAGAACATGCGGGTCTTCGTGCGCGTGGTGGAGTCGGGCAGTTTTACGGCGGCGGCCCACCATTTGGACACGACGACCGCCTACGCATCGCGCGCCGTCTCCGATCTGGAAGCGCATCTGCGTACGCGCCTATTGAACCGGACGACACGGCGCATCGCATTGACGGAGGCGGGTCAGCGCTATTTACAGCGCTGCCAGCAGATTCTCGCGTACGTCGAAGAAGCGGAGGCGGAGGCAGGCGACGCCCACGCTCGCCCGTCAGGCACGTTGCGCATGCATGCGATGGCAAGCTTCGGCGGGCATTACGTGGTGCCGGCCATTGGCCGCTATCAGCAACGCTACCCGGACGTATCGGTCGAACTCACGTTGGCTCAGCGCATTCCCGATCTGCTCGACGAGGGGTTCGACGTCTCTCTCTCGCTCGGTTACGACCTTCCCGACTCGGGCCTCGTCTCGCAACGGCTGGGCACGGCGTTCAGTATCGCCTGCGCGTCACCGGCTTATCTGGAGCAGCACGGCGTACCGACGACACCTGCCGATCTGGCCAACCATATTTGTCTGCGCCTCGTCACGCCCGGCTCGATATTCGACAGATGGAATTTCGATGGCCCCGACGGCGCCGAGACCTTCGCGTTGCCGCCTGCGCGGTTTCAGGTCAACGGTGCGGAGGCGATGGCTATCGCTGTGCGCGAAGGAATGGGAGTTGCCGTCTTGCCGACTTATACGGCCGTGCGCTGGCTCAGAAACGGCGATTTGGTGTGGGTGATGCCCGAATATACGTCGCAGCCGATCAATATTTATGCGCTTTATTCGTCGCGACAATACCTCGACGCGAAGATCAGGACGTGGGTCGATTTTATGCGCGAAGCATTGCCCGCCACATTGAGCGCCGAGCAAACTGCGCTCAGGCAGTTCGCGCGCATATAGGCGCCCCGCGCGCCGGCCTTGCGGCCGAGCGCGCGGGGCATCGGTGTGTCGCCGTCAGGTGGGCGCGCGCTATGGCGCGGCCCTGCATTAGTGCTTCGGGTGGCGCCAGTCGAGCATGTGATGCGTGGCGAGCCAGTGATGAATGGCCCCTTCGCCATGCTCGCGCTTATACGAGCGCGATTCGAAAACCGTCAGCCCGACTAGTACGAGCAGGCCCACACCAAGTCCAACCAGGCCGGCAATCGATTCAGCGTCCATGTAAGCCTCCGTTTCGCCATGTGGTAGCGGCAATGCGTGCGCATGTACATATTAGGACACTCCGCGAGGATCGTTTGACGAAGGCGCTTTGCAGATTCCGTTAGACTGCCCGTCTTTTGTTTTTTCGGGAGAGAGTATGAACCGCTTGGTTGCCACTATTGGTTTCGTGGCCGCGTTGCTGGCTGGGTTGTTGTCTGGATGCGCAGACGACGGCGCCCATCGCGGCCGCCCGCCGCGCGATCCGTCTGATTATCACGGCGTGCCGACGGACGACCGGCCGCCTGCGATGCTGGAGGCGCCGCCGGCCTCGCCGAAGTAGTTACGCGGTATCAGCCGCGCTCCTGAACGCAGACCCATGGCGAGACCACGACGGCCCACAGTTGCGGCTCGCGCGCCGCGAAGTCCGCCGCCGTGTTCGCTTGTAGGCGCTCGACCAAGCCCGCCGCCAACCATTGCGCGACTTGCTGCGCGTTGTCGGCAGCGAGCGCCTCCGCGACGCTGACGAGGTCGAGATCGCGCGCCACGCGCAGCAGCATGCCGCGCGCGAAAAAGCGCTCGAGTTCGGGCCACGCGATCTGCGCGGTTTCACCAAGCAGTTTCAGATAAAGCGGGCTGTGCTCGCCGGTGCCGGCAGCGGTGGGTTCGGATGTCATGAAAAAAGAAAGGGCCGTTCAATCCAAGCGGGCGTCACTATAACCGATTAGCCGACGCCAGCCGTGCGTCTGATCATGGCGCGCCCGAGGTGCCATCGCGCAGCGCGCGGCGAACGATCTTGCCGGTCGCTGTCATCGGCAGGCTATCCACAAATTCGACCGCGCGCGGATATTCGTGTGCGGCCAACCGTGTCCTCACGTGCGCTTGGATCTCTCGCACAAGCGCATCGCTCGGGTCAAAGCCCGCATTCAGCACGATGAACGCCTTGACGATTTCTGTGCGCGCGGCGTCGGGTATGCCCACCACGGCCGCGAGCCTGACGGCCGGATGCCCTAACAGGCAATCTTCGATCGGCCCGGGGCCGATGCGGTAGCCGGCGCTGGTGATGACGTCGTCGTTGCGGCCCACGAAGCGAAAAAAGCCGTCTTCATCCATGACGCCGACATCGCCCGTCAGCAGATAGTCACCGGCGAATTTTTCGCGCGTGGCCTCGGCATTGCGCCAGTAGCCGAGGAACATCACCGGGTCCGGTGCACGGATGCCGATGTTGCCTTCGGCGCCCGGCGGCAGTTCGCGCCCGCTGTCGTCGACGATGGCAACCCGATGACCTGGCACCGCCCGGCCAATCGAGCCGATGCGTGGCTCGAAGAGGATGCTGCACGCGCTCAGCACCACGTTGCACTCGGTCTGGCCGTAGAACTCGTTGAGCGTCACGCCGAGCACCGTGCGCCCCCATTCGAGCAGTTCCTCGCCGAGCGATTCGCCGCCACTCGAGACGGCCACGAGCGAGAGCCGATACCGCTCGTTTGGCGCTTCCACGGTACGCATCATTTTGAGCGCGGTGGGCGGCACAAAGGCGTGGGTGACGCCATGGCGTGCCATCAGATCGAACGCGGCTTCGGGATCGAACTTCTCGAAGCGCCGCGCGAGCACTGGCACCCCGTGGTGCCATGCCGGCAGCAGCACGTCGAGCAACCCGCCGATCCACGCCCAATCGGCAGGCGTCCACATCAGCTTCGCGTTGTCCGGGAAGAACGCCAGCGGCATTTCGACGCCCGGCAAGTGTCCGAGCAGCACACGGTGCGCATGCAGCGCCCCCTTCGGTTTGCCGGTCGTGCCCGAGGTGTAGATGATGACGGCGGGGTCGTCGGGCGTCGTATCGGCGGGTTCGAAGTCGGGCGCATGCCGCTCGAGTTCCGGCCAGAAGGCGAGCGTGGCCGGTGCATTGGGCACGGCGGCTTTCCTGGCCTCGTCGCCATCGATGCAGTAGATCGTTTTGAGCTCCGGCAGCGCGGCACGAATGGCGGCGATCTTCGCCATGCCGGCGGCGTCAGTGATAAGCGCCGCCGCGCCGCTATTGGCGAGCCGGTATTCGAGCGCTTCGGTGCCGAACAGCGCAAACAGCGGCACGGCGATCGCACCGAGCTTATAGGCTGCAAGATGCGCCAGTGCGGTTTCAGGTGCCTGCGGCAAAAAGATGCCGATGCGCTCGCCGCGCGTAATGCCTCGCGCAGCGAAGCTGCGTGCAAGCCGGTTCGACAGCGCTTTCAATTCGTCGAAGCTGTAGCGGGAGACCGTGCCGTCGCGTCGTTCGTAGATCAGCGCGAGCCGGCCGCTGCCGTCGGCCCATTTGTCGCATGCATCGACGCCAATGTTATAGCGTGGCGGAATCTGCCAGGAGAACGTTCGCGCGAGCGTTTCGTAAGTACTGGTCCGAGTCAGCATGACGATGTCTCTCCCGTTTATCGGTGGTCAGATGTTTGAATTAAGCTGATTTAAATCGCACTGAAACGTTCAATAAGCGCAATGCCGATTTTAATAAATCGGGGGAATTGCCGATTGCCTGCGTTCCGGTGCCGCGTGTGCGGCGCATAGCAGACAACACCGAGACCGAAGCTCATCATCATTTCGATTGAATTACATCACATCGATTTTGATCATTGGTCAGTCAAATTTCCTTGCCATATTTTTAATGCCATTACCTCGGCTTTAGCAGCCAATTAGGACCGGAGTACCAATTGACCGATTAGATTGCAATTGGCGCTCGGTGAGCCGGTCCTTTACTGCTGCGTCAAACCCCGTTTGCCCGGCACTGCCGGGCTCTTTTTTTGGGGCGCCCGAATACCCTGATAGTTAGGATAACTGAATGTTGCGCGCTCAACGTTTTGGAAGATAGCGCGTTGGGTCGATCGACTGGCCTTCGTAGCGTAGCTCGAAGTGCAGCGCCACGCGATCGTTGTCGCTGTCGCCCATCTCCGCGATTTGCTGACCCGCTGTGACCCGTTGGCCTTCGTTCACCAGCAGCTTGCGGTTGTGGGCGTAGGCGCTCAGGTAATCGGCGTTATGCTTGACGATCAGCAGGTTGCCGTAGCCGCGCAAGCCGTTGCCCGCATAGACCACGACGCCTTCAGCGGCGGCTACGACGGGCGTGCCCGGCGCGTTCGCAATGTCGATGCCCTTCGAATTCGCGCCGTTGAAGCCGCGCACGATCGTGCCCTGCGTGGGCCATATCAGCGCGATCCGCGTCGCCGGAGCAGGCGCCGCTGCGCTGCCGGATGAACCGGCGCCCGCCGCAGCGGCTGGTCCGCTATTCGTCGGCACGCTCGCGGTTTTGCCGGGCGGCGTGACGCGCAGCAGTTGACCGACTTCGATGGCGTCGGGGTTCTTCAGATCGTTCCAACGGACAATGCTCTGTACCGATTGACGATGGCTGCGAGCGATTTTGTTGACCGTATCGCCGCGCTCCACGCGGTAGTACCCCGGTGCGACACTCGCGGTGCCGCATGCGGCCAGCACAGCCACGAGCAGCATGGCGGCCAGTCGCATCATTATTGTTCTCGACATTCAACCTCGCTTGAACTGCGTCGTCGGCGCAAAAAGGAAAGATTTTAACGGCCGGCGGGCACCACGTTAATTCGTAGTACCGCTGTCTCGCCATGCCCCGGGGCGAGCCAGTGCACGCCGAGCCCGTTATGGATGGCATCAGGCAAGCCCAGCCACGGCTCGACGCAGTAAAAGTCGGAGGTGTCTTTTTCGGTCCATGTGGTTACCGCATACCACGGGATCGACCCGGGCCGCTGCAAGTCGATTTCGATGCGCTTGCCAATCGGCGGGCAATTGATCTGCACCGCGGTCGAAGGAATGCTCTGCAGACAGTGGAAGCGGTCGTGAATGCGGGCGTCGTCGAGCGTGTATTGCGCATCGCCGGGCTCGGGCGCGCTGATCGTGCCGTCGTCGAGCTGGCGCCGGCGCTCGCTGGGCGGCAGCGTAAGCGTGGTCTGCGCACGCAACGTGTGCGGCAGCGCGAAATAGAAATGATGGCCGCTGTAGTAGGGCAGCGGCTCTTCCCCAGTATTGGCGGTCGTGAGCGAGACCTCGAGCGTATGCGCGTCGACAAGCCGGTACTGAGCCTCGAAACGGAATGCGAACGGGTAGGCCTCGCGGGTGTAGTCGGTGTCGCTCAAGGTCATCCGAATGCCGCGCCCGTCGGCGTCCACATCGGCTGCAAACGGCAGGTCTCGCGCGAAGCCGTGCATCGGCAGCGCGCGAACCGTGCCGCGGGTGTCGCGCCATTCGCCGAGCTGGCCATCCACGCGATGCCGGCCGAGAAACGGAAAGAGCAGCGGGTTGCCGCCGCGCACGCGGCCGAGCTGACTCCAATCGGCCTGATCGGGCCAATAGATGACAGGCTCGGGGCCGATGCTCCACGACAGCAGGCGTGCGCCGAATTGAGGGGCGACGCGCACGAGGGCATCGCCGTGGCGAAGTTCTACGATCTCTTGATTTTGGAAGCGGCTCATGGTCGACGGATACAGGGGTAAGCGCTGCGCCGCAACGTGCGGCAAAACCGTAATTGTGCGCCAGGATCGTCTTGGGACAAACCCTTGCTCGGGAAATCGCGACTGTGTGTGGCGTTCACAGTTGACCATAATGCCCATTCGTGCCTGACCGGTGCCGACCAGACACCGCTCGCTACCCGCATCATCGCTTCACTGGAGAACGCATGGATCTCGCCATGGCAATGGGGCTCGCACTGTTCGGCATGTTCGCCGGCAGCACGGTGCTCTTCTTTTACCGCATCGCTCGCTAAGCCCGCGGGTGCCCGCTCGCGTTGCCTGAGCGTGGCCGGCGCTGGCGCTGGCGGGCTCGGCTGATCACTCGCTCGGTGACAGACTGTCCCGGCGCGCCGTGACACATGGCGTCGTTCGTCACGACGCTTCACTCGCCCGTCCGCTTTTCCCGGACCTTTCTCCAGTCTGTCGGCCCGTTCGCCAACGGTTTGTTGCCTGCTTGTTGCCTTAAGCGCGCTGCGCCGGGCATGAACTCTGCTTCCACGCGTCCCGATTCGCAGACGTGTTGGCACAGCGCAAAGCAGCGCGACAGAGGACTGACCGATGGCATTCGACGAACAGCTTCACGATTGGCGCAGCGATGCGTTGCGGCTCGAAGACGAAGTCGGCAAGATCGTGATCGGCCAGCGGCAGACGATTCGCCTGATCAACGTGGCGCTGTTCGCGCGCGGTCACGTGCTGCTCGAAGGCGGCGTCGGGGTCGGCAAGACGACGGTGCTCCGCGCGTTCGCGCGTGCTGTGGGCGGCGCGTTCGAGCGCGTCGAAGGCACGATTGACTTGATGCCGGGCGATCTTGTCTATCGCACCTATGTCGATGCGCAAGGCAAGCCGCGCATCGATCCGGGGCCGCTTTTGCGGCACGGCGAACAACTCACGACGTTCTTTTTCAACGAGATCAATCGCGCGCGTCCGCAAGTGCAATCGCTGCTGCTGAGGGCGATGGCCGAGCGCTCGGTCTCGGCATTTGATCGCGAGTACCGGTTTGCGCACATGACCGTTTTCGCCGATCGCAACAAGGTGGAGAAGGAGGAAACGTTCGAGCTGGCGTCGGCGGCGCGCGATCGCTTTCTGTTCGAACTCAACATGCCGACGCCCGACGACGACGATGTCCGGCGCGCCCTTGTGTTCGATACGACGTTTCACGACGCCGATGCCTTGATCGAGCGGGTGCGCCCGGGCGTGGTCGCATGGGAGCGGCTCAATGCGATGGGTGCGGCGATTCAGTCCGGCGTTCATGCGAGCGGCGAAATCGAACGTTATGTGCTCGACATCTGGCGCGCGACCGAAACGCCGCAGCGCTTCGGCATCGCGCTCGATGGCGTCGATATGGACCGGCTCATATTGGCCGGGGTGAGCCCGCGCGGCATGAGCGCGCTGATGCGTGCGGCACGCGTCAGCGCGTGGCTCGACGGCCGTTCGCATCTGAACCCCGAGGATATTCATGCGGTGTTGCCGCCGGCGCTTGGTCATCGCGTCTTCTTCACGCCGATCTACGAATTGCGGCGACAGGAACTGGCGCAGGCCCTCATCGACGCGATCATCACCCGGCTGGCCGTGCCCTGACGCGCCGCCCGCGATATCGGGACACCGCGATGAACAACGGACCGAGCGAATTCCACTACCGCCTGCCGGGGCGCGCAAGCGGCTTTCGTCCTGGCGCGCATCCGGGCACGAGCTTCGGCGCGGGGCAGGAGTTCGCGATGCACGCGCGGCTCGTCGACTATCCGGACCCGAGGCGGCTCGATTTGCGTGCCAGCATTCAATCGGTACGGGGCGAGTGGCTCGTGCGGCTGCATCTGCAACGTGTGGCCGTGCCGGTGCAGGTGATCGTCGATGTTTCTTCGTCGATGCGCTTCGGCGGCACGAGGACGAAGCTCGACATCGTGGCCGACTTCGTTCAGGCGCTCGGCCATAGTGCGTTTCGGGCCGGCGACCGAGTGGGGATGTCCGCTTTCGATGCAAGCGAGCGCGAGGATCTGTTCGTCGCTCCGCGGCACGCGCGCGGCAGCGGCGACATCATGGCAGCGGCTTTGCGCGGCGCGCGTTTGGGCCATGACGGCGACGGCGCTCGCGGGCTGGCGCAGGCCAGCGCGCGGCTCGCCGGGCGCGCGGGGCTGGTCTTCATCGCCTCCGACTTTCACTGGCCGCTCGATGCACTGCCCGCGCTGCTCGATACGCTCTCGCATGCCTATGTCGTGCCGATCGTCGTGTGGGATGCCGCCGAGTTGGCGCCGCCGTCCGCGGGCACGTGGCTGGCCACGCACGATGTCGAATCGGGTGCACCCCGCACGGTATGGCTTTCCTCGCGCGTGCGCCGCGACTGGCATGCTGCCGTGGCGCGGCGTCGCGCCGAAATCGATGCGCTTTTCTCGCGGCGCGGCATGCAGCCGTTTTACGTCGAAGGCGCTTTCGATGCCGATGCACTCTCGCGTTACTTTCTGGAGAGGACGGCATGAAGCGGCGGCTCGCCGACGGACTGATGCGAGTGACGCTTGCCCGGGCGTTGGTGGGGTTATCGCGGCTCCTCCCCGTGTTCCTGCTCCCGCTTCTGGTGTCGTTCCAGCCGGCCGCCGCCGCGCAAATCGTAGCGACGGTTACGCAGCCGCGTGCGTTCGGCCATACGATTGGCGATGTGCTCACGCAGCGCGTGTTGCTCGGCGCAAGCGGCCACGACGCGCTCGATGCGCCGATGCCGTCGAGCGGGGGCATCGGCATATGGTTCGAACGCCGCGCGCCGCGCGTCGAACCCGATGACCAGGGTCGACGCTGGCTCGTGCTCGACTATCAGCTGACCAACGCGCCGCGCACGCTGACGCAAACCGTGTTGCCGTCGCTCGCGCTGCACACGCGTGCGGGCGACGTGCTGCAGGTGCGCGAATGGCCGATCAGCATCGGTCCGCTCGCGCCGGACATGGCGTTGGGCACGGGCGGACTGAGCGCTTTGCAGCCGGACCGCGCAGCGCCAAATGCCGACTATGCGGCGATCAAGCGGCGCTTGAGCTTTTCGGTCGGCTGCCTTGCGGCGACGCTGGCGGTTTGGTTCGGCTGGTGGTTCTGGCGTAATCGCCGGGAGGCCGCACGGCTGCCGTTCGCGTCGGCGTGGCAGCAGATGCGCCGGCTTGCCGCGGAAAACGACAGTGCGGGCGACGGCGCGGCGCTTTGGCGGATCGTGCATCGCGCGTTGAACGAGACGGCCGGGCACGTCGTGCATTCACACACGCTGCCGCGGCTCTTTTCGCACGCACCGTGGCTGCAGCCGTTGCGGCCGCAACTCGAGCAGTTTTATCAGCTCTCCGAATCGCGGTTTTTTGCGTGCGTGTCTGAATCGCAGGCGCAGGTCGACAGTCACGCCGACTGTCACGCCAATGCCTCGCGCGATGACGCTGCGATGCGCGGCTTGCTCGTCTCGTTGACGCGCGCACTTTACCGCGCGGAACGGAGCCATCGCTGATGAGCGCGCCCGTCGATTTCGCGTCGCCCTGGATGCTGTTGCTGCTGCCGCTTGCGCTCGCGCCGCTTGTCGCGCGGCGCGGCGATACGCTGCCGTTCTCGTGGTCTGCGTGGCTGCCCGAGGATCGCATCGGACGCGCGATCGGCGCCGTGGCACGCGGCGCGGCCTCGCTCGCGATGCTGGCGATTATCGTTGGGCTCGCCGGGCCGGGCCGCTCGCACCTCGAAGTGCAACGTGCGGGCCGCGGCGCCGAAATCCTGATTCTGATGGACCGCAGCGGCAGCATGCACGACACGATGGCAAGCAAGGGCGTCAACAGCTCCGGCGAATCGAAGAACAACGTAGCGCGGGCCGCTCTCGCTCAATTCGTCGATGCACGCCCGAACGACCGGCTCGCCTTCATGATGTTCGGCATCAGCCCCGTGCTTGCGATGCCGTTCACTTACGATCACCCGATCATCCAGGATGCGATCGCGGGCACGCGGATCGGTCGCGGCATGCCCGACACGCAGCTCGGCCGCGGGCTCATTGCCGCGATTGCGCTGTTCGACGCGCGGCCGTTCACCGGCCATCGTGCCATTGTGATGGTGACCGACGGCGGCGCGGTGCTCGATGCGGCTGAGCGCCAGCGCATCGCCAGCGGACTCGCGCGCAACCGTATTGCGCTTTACTTCGTTTATCTGCGTAGCAGCGTGTTCAGTCCCGAGCTCGGTTCGGCTGCGCGTTCGGGCGATGCTTCGCCGGAAGCACAGCTGCATCGCTATTTTCTAACGCTGACGACACCGTATCGGCTCTTTCAGGCGGGCGACGCCGGCGCAATGGCTGCGGCGATGAGCGAGATCAACCGGCAGCAGAACCATCCGGTGTCGTTCGTCGAACGGCTGCCGCGGCAAGACCGCAGCGCTTGGTGTTTTGCGGTGGCGCTCGCGTGCTGTGCGATGCTCGTTGCGCTGCGCGTGGTTCAAGTGCGGAGCTGGACATGAGACGTCTGCCGATTCATGCCGCGTTCGCAGTCGTGACGCTCGTTTGCGCGGTATTCGCTGGCTACGACGCGGTGCGGCTTGTACAAGCGAAGCGTGTCGATGGCGAGTTGGCGGCGATCGCTGCCAGGCTGCCCACATCGACGTCCGCATCGGTATCCGCATCGCACGCGCAGACCACCGTCGAAGACGATGCGGCTCGATCGCATGACGCGCGTCCGGTGCAGCTTGCCCATGCGATTGCGCTATCGCGCGCCGGCCAGTATGCGGCTGCAACCAGCGCGTACGAAGCGCTAATCGGCGATGGCCCGCTCGACGAAATCGGACGCGCTGCGCTATTCGATCTCGCCAACATGGCCTTGCGCCAAGGTGCGGGCGACGCGGCTGATGCGTTACGCTCGCCGCAGTTGGTCGAACAGGCGAAGGCGCGCTATCGGACGCTGTTGCGCGCAGCCCCCGACGATTGGGATGCGCGCTACAACCTCGAGCGCGCGCTGCGGGTCGCGCCCGAGAATCCGGCCGATCTCGAATCGGAGCAAACCGCTACGCGGCAGGATATCCGGCTGCGCGGCGCGAAAAGCGAGGACCTGCCGTGAAGCACGTGCGCTTGGCACGCTCGCTCGCAGCGGAGCGTCAGTGGGCGCTCGGGGCCGCGACGTCGCTGCTGGTCGCGGCGCTCGCGTTTCCGCGCGTCGAACTGCCGCGCGATACGTTCAGCTACATGGTCACGTTCGACATCACGCAGAGCATGGACACCGAGGACATGAGCCTAGGTGGCGCGCCGGCGAGTCGGCTCGCGTTTGCCAAAGCGACGATGCGTGAGGCGCTCGCGCATCTGCCATGCGGCTCGAAAATCGGCTGGGGCATCTTCACCGGACAAAGCACGCTGCCGCTCATTCCCCCCATCGAGGTTTGCAGCAACTTCGACGGGCTGCTGGCCTCGCTCAACGGTATCGACGGCCGTATGCGTTGGACGAACTGGAGCCGTATCGCCGAAGGCGGCATTTATTCGGCGGTGCGGGTGGCGCGCGAGTTGGGACGCGGTATCGATATCGTTTTGGTCACCGACGGCCAGGAGGCGCCGCCGCTCTTGCCGTCGAATTCGCCCGAGCGCGACATTGGTGTGTCGGGCGTGAGCGGCTGGCTGATCGGCGTCGGCGGCGATCAACCGGCGGCGATTCCAAAATCCGATCTGAACGGCAACCGGATCGGTTTTTGGGGCGCGTCCGATGTGATTCAGGTGCCGCCCGCCGCGCGCGCGTCGGCCACGGCCGAAAGCCACGAAGAACTGTCGGCGTTGCGCGGGCAGTATCTTACCGATGTCGCGGCGCGCCTCGGGCTCGGCTATCAGCGCTTGACCGATGGAGCATCGCTTGCGAATGCCTTGCAAAGCCCGCGCTTCGCACACCGCGCTCAACTGCCGACGGACGTGCGCCGCATTCCAGCGTTGCTCGCTCTGCTGTTGCTCGCGTGGCGTTACTTGTGGTTGCCGCTCAGGCCGCGCCGCCGCCACGCGGCGATTCGGGAAATCCTCCCGGCTTCGCGCGTTGCTACCCGCGTGCGCAATGAGCTACCTTGACGGGGGATGTCTAATGCAATCAGGACGACGAAATTCACCATGCCAAGACGGAGATCGAACGACATGCTAACGACTCGAACATCACCGCGACAACTTCGGAGCGGGCCTGCGCGCTGGCGTTCGGCGCTCGCGGCCACAGCAGCTGCCGTTGCGGCGCTTGCCGCCGTCAGTGCGGCGCAAGCCGCGCCGGTGGCCTACGTGACGAGCGAGAAGGCCGGGGTGGGTGTGATCGACCTCGACAAGATGACGCTCGAAAAGACCTTTTCGATTGGCGCAAGTGGCCCGCGCGGTCTCGGGCTCAATGAGGACGGCTCGCGTCTGATGGTCGCCGATAAAACGACGGGCGAGCTTGTCGCTATCGACACTCAAACCGGCAAAGTGACGGCGCGCGTGAAAATCGGCAAGAACCCGGAATATGTCCGCGTGCACGGCGGCCGCGCTTATGTCACGTACGAGCCGGGCGATACCGGCAAGCCGGAACCCTCGGCCAAGCCCGGCGCGAGTGATGATGACGATGCGAACAAGCCGCCCGCCGAGATTGCGGTTGTCGATCTGAAAACGTGGCGCGTGATCCGCTCGGTCAAAAGCGGACACGAGACCGAGGGCGTCGAATTCTCGCGCGACGGCAGCCTGATGCTCGTGACGAACGAAGGCGACGACACCGTGTCGATCTACCGGACCGATACGGCTGAGCCAGTCACGACCGTCAAGCTCGCCGCAGGCGGACGCCCGCGCGGCATCAAGGCGTCGCCCGACGGCAAAGCCTATGTCGTCACACTCGAATCGCTGAACAAGTTCGTCGTGCTCGATGCGAGCGATTACCACGTCATCAAGACCGTCGATACGAAACTCGGCCCGTACGGGGTGGCCTATGGGCCATCCGGCCAGCGCATTTTCGTGGCCGCTGGGCGCGATAAAACATTGCAGGTATTCGATGCACACAGCTACGAGCACATCGCCGATGCGGCGATCGGGCAACGCTGCTGGCACTTTAGCTTCACGCCCGACGGCAACCGGCTGCTGTTGGCATGCGGCCGCTCGAACGCGGTCTATGTGCTCGATGCGAAGACCTATGCGCCGATTACGCAAATCGGCAATTTGCCGCTCGCGTGGGGTATTGTCACGTACCCACCCAGCGACGGCTCGATCGAATCGCGCTGATCTGACCTGACATAACGACATAGGACATAGCGCAGCGTTCAGTCCCACGCGTAACGCAGCCCCACCCATACGCCGCGGGGCGCCCCCACGCCGACGAATTGCTCGTTGACGGGGTTGGCCCCGTCGAACGTATGGTCCGGTCCGGTGAAGACGTTCGCGCCGAGCACGCCGAAGCTCGCATAGCGCTTGTCGAGCAGGTTTGTTACGCGTGCGAAGAGTTGCAGTTGCTTCGTCACGTGGTAGGTCGTATCGAGATCGACAAGGAAGTACCCCGCGAGCTTGCCGTTCACGTCCTGATTGTTTTCGTCGCCGCGCGCGAAGATGCTGCCGCGATAGGTCAGATTCGCGCCGAGATCCCATTGTGGCGTGGCGCTGTAATCGATGCGCAGCTTGGCCGTATGAGCGGGAATGCCGGGCAGATGGTTGCCGGGCTTCACGACGATGTTGCGCTCGGCATCGGCGCTTGAGTTGCTGCCGCTGTGTTCGGTCCATGCAGTGCGGTAGGTTGCGTCGAGGTAGCTGTAGCTCGCGCCGAGCGTCACTGGGCCGAACTTCGTGCGGCCAGCCAGCTCGACGCCCTGCCGGCGCGTCTTGCCGACGTTCTGGAAGTAGCCTTGCGAGCTGCCGGCACTGCCGATGAATTGAATGTCGTCGGCAAGCGTCGTGCTGTAGAGCGCGGCGCTCCATGTCGTCGCTTCGCCAAGCCGGCCCCGTGCGCCGATTTCGAACGTCTTCGAGACGACGGGCTTCAATGCCGGATCGGCCAGGAAGTCGTTGGGTAACGAGCAGGGCGCGTTCGGGTCCGCGCAGGCGAGCTCGATGGCGGTGGGCGCGCGCATGCCTTCGTTGTAGCTGGCGTAGGCCGTGAACGCGGGCGTCGGATTCCAGTTCACGCCGATAGCCGGATTGAACCGCGAAAACACATGGCGCCCGTCGAGTTGCGGCTGCGTGCCGCTCGCATCACCGATCTGCGCGCTCGACCAGTTGTAGCGTCCTGACAGTGTCAGCGCCCATTGCTTCGTCAGCGCGAGCGTATCGGTGAAGTAAAAGCCGTAATTGGCGCTACGCGTTTTCGCATCTGTTTGCAACGCGAAGTCACCGATGCCGACTGTCGCGCGAGAAGCCGTGAAGTAGGCATCTTGTGACCGGGCTTGATAGCGCGAATTCGAGAGATCCGCCGCCACGCCCGCGACGAATTGATTGTCGTGGCCCGCGAGCGTGCCCAGCATCGTTAGCTGCAGGCTCGCGCCGTAGCTGTCGGTGATGACGACGGATTGCTGATTCGTGCCTTGCAGCGTATCAAGCGTGCCATCGTCGTTGAGCGTGCCGAACTCACCGTTCGTGTTGCTGCTCAGATTGCTGTTGCGATAATGCCGGTAGTAGGCGTTGCCGCTTAGTTGCAGTTGATCGTTGAGCGCACGCTCGCCCGAAAGCGTCAGGTAGCCGACGCTATTGTGATTGCGATCCGGAAACGTATAAGCCTGACTCGCATTGCCAAGGAACGAGCGCGGCAGCGTTTGCGAGCCTTCTAACGTGTTGTCTGCGCCGCCAGCCGAAATGGAGAGCGTCGTATCGGCGTCCGTATAGCGCAGTTTGCCGAATGCCTGCCGCACGCGGCTGGCGTTGTGGTCGGCCCAGCCGTTTTCGTTCGCCGCGTTCGCCGTGAAGTAATAATCGAGATTCGCGCCGACGGTGCCGCCTTGCTCGATCTGCGCGGTCTTGCGGCCCCACGAGCCCACCGTTATTTCGGCCTCGCCCCCGGGGCTCGTTTTGCCGTTGCGGGTGGTGATCGCCAATGCGCCGCCGAGCGTATTGAGACCGTAGGTCGGGTTCGAACCGGGAATCAACTGCATCGTGTCGATAGCCGCTGCGGGGATCAGGTCCCAGTTGACGACGTCGCCGAACGGCTCGTTGACGCGCACGCCGTCGACGAATACCGATAAGCCTTGCGGCGTGCCGAGCAGCGGCGAAGCGGAGAAGCCCCGGTAGTTCACATCGGTCTGATACGGGTTGCCCTGCGCTTCGTTGATGTCGACACTCGGCAGGTTTTTCTCGAAATAATCGGTCAGCGTGCTGCGATGCTGTCGTTCGAGATCGCGTGCGCGAACGGTCTGCACATTGGCCGGAACTTGCGCGAGCGGCGTGCCCAGACCGAGCAGCGGCGTGGTGCCGATCACGACGATCGGCGCGAGCACTGTCGCGCTCGCGCCGGGCGGCGGCGTTTGTGCGAACCCGGCGATGGGTAGCCCCGCGAGCACACTGCTAGTGAACCAGCCGGGTGGCATCCGCATCCGCATCCGCATCCGCGGCTTGCGCTTTATCGTCCTCATCGTCTCCACTCCTGCCGATCGTATCGTTTTCGATATTTGGTCGAAGCATGGCATGCCAATCGGCTGGAGCACCCGGGAGCATTTCCCGAATTCGCTCGGGAGCGATTCTGGCCACCGTACTCGGTACAATCGAACGCGTGAACACGCCCGAGCGCGAAAGCGTCCATCCCCAATCCGCAGACCTGACGCAGCCGTCGCTGCCATCGCAGGCGCGTGTCTGGCGCGACCTTGCATGGGTGGCCGCTGCCACGGCGCTCGCGTTCGCGTGCAGCACGGCCTTCGACTTAGGCGAACGTCTTTACCGCTCGACGCGCGGCGGCGCCGAGCGGTTTCAACTCGACGAGCTGCCCGGCGTGCTGTGCGTGCTTGCGATCGGACTCGCGTGGTTTGCGTGGCGGCGCTATCGCGACGCGCAACGCGAATTGGTACGGCGGCGTGCGCTAGAAACGCGTGCCGCAGGCCTGCTTGCCGAAAATCGTCGGCTCGGGCATCAGGCATTACAGGCCCAGGAGCGCGAGCGCCGCCATCTCGCGCGCGAGTTGCATGATGAACTCGGCCAGTATCTGAACGCCGTCTCGCTCGACGCCGCACGTATTCGCGACCTGGCGGCGCCCCATGAGCCCGAGATTCATCGCGCCGCGCTTGGGCTGATCGCGAGCGCAGGCCACGTGTATCGGCAAATCGGTGACATGATTCGCCGCTTGCGGCCCATCGGCCTCGATGAATTCGGCTTGCCGAGCGCACTCGAACATTGCGTCGGCGGCTGGCGAGAGCGATTGCCGAATGCGTCGTTCGCGCTGACGATCGAAGGCGACTTCGACGGCTTGAGCGACGCACTCAACGTGGCGCTCTATCGGCTCGTGCAAGAAGGGCTCACGAATGTGTCGAAATTCGCACGGGCATCGCGGGTGGAGATTTTCGTCGTGCGTGCGCCGAATGCCCAACCACCGGTTCGTGCCGCCGTCGACGAGATCGTCGTCACGATGCTCGACGATGGCCCCGGCACCGACCTCACGCAGCCTCGCAGCGGGCTCGGCCTCGTCGGTATGCGCGAGCGCGTCGAAGCGCTGGGCGGCGAATTTCATATCGCCAGCCGGCCCGGCGAGGGCTTTGTCTTTTGCGCGCGCGTGCCGGCTCAGGCGGGCGCAGCCGAGCCGCTTGCGTGAAGCCCGAGACGGCTCGCGATTTGTGCGAGCTGTACGCCGTTGTCGACCCCGAACTTTTGCCGGATAGCGGACTGATGATTCGCCACTGTCTTTTGCGAGAGGCCGAGCTTCTCGGCGATGGTAGGCAACGGATAGCCCTGCACGAGCATGCGCAGCACTTCGAATTCGCGCGGCGATAGTTGACGCCCTGGCGGCCCTGCGCTCAACGCAGTGCGCATCGCAAGCGAATGCGACACATCGGGGCTCAGATAGCGTGTGCCCAGCGCGACGGTCCGCACGGCTTGCACGAGCACGTCGGGTGCGCTCGCCTTCGTCACGTAGCCGAGCGCGCCGGCATCGAGCGCGCGGCGCACATAGAGCGCATCTTCGTGCACGCTGAAAATGAGCACGCGTGCCGCGCGTTCGCGTGCCAGGATGCGGCGCATCGCTTCAATGCCGCTCGCGCCGGGCAGCGAGAGGTCCATCACGACCACGTCGGGCCGCAACGCGCAAAACTGCTGATAGGCGACGGCTGCGTTCGCGGCTTCGCCGCACACGTGCAAGCTTGCGTTGACTTCAAGCAGGCGCCGGTAGCCCTCGCGCACGACCGCGTGATCGTCGACCAGCAGCACGGAAATCTCGGGGCCGGTCATTTTGGTGTTGGCTCGCTAACTTCGCGTTCGTTCGCGTTGCCTGTCGCCGATGCCAGCTTGCGCGAGTTCGCGTCGTTGCGAAAAAGGATCGGCTGTTCGGTAGTGTGGGCTGCGCCCGCATCGGTTGTTGTGTGCCGGGCCTCGTTCACGAACCGCACGACTTGCTCGTGGGCCGGCGACTTGTCGCATACCGGGTCGGCGTTGGCCGCGTCGCCGGTGAGCAGATAGGCCTGGCAGCGGCAGCCGCCCAGGTCGTTGGCTTTTTCGTCGCAGCTGCGGCAAGGCTCCTTCATCCATTCGAAGCCGCGAAAGCGATTGAAGGCGTCGCTTTCGTACCAGATTTCCGACAAAGGCGTCTCGGTGACGTTCGGGAACGTGAGCCCGGGCAGGCTGCGCGCGGCATGGCAAGGCAAGGCCGCCCCGTCTGGCGCAATGCCGAGAAACACCGAGCCCCAGCCGTTCATACAACGCTTCGGGCGCCGTTCGAAGTAATCGGGCACGACGAAGAAAATCCGGCAGCGCTCGCCGTGCGAGGCGCGATAGCGCTCGACGACCGCTTCGGCGTCTTCGAGCTGTTCTTGCGTCGGCAGCAATTGCGCGCGGTTCGCGTATGCCCAGCCGTAGTACTGCGTATTGGCCAGTTCGAGATACTCGGCGCCCATCGCGAGCGCCATTTCGATGATCTTGTCGACGTGCGGCAGGTTGTAGCGATGCAGCACGCAGTTCAGCACCATCGGGAAGCCGTGCGCCTTGATCGATTCGGCAACGCGGCGCTTCAGATCGAACGTGCGCGTGCTGCTCAAAAAGTCGTTGAGCTGCTGCGTCGAATCCTGAAACGAAAGCTGGATGTGATCGAGCCCGGCGGTTTTCAGCGCATCGAGGCGTTGGTCGGTGAGGCCGATGCCCGAGGTGATCAGGTTCGTGTAAAAGCCCAGTTCGCGCGCGTGCGCAACGAGCACTTCGAGGTCGTCGCGCAACAGCGGTTCGCCACCCGAGAAGCCCAGCTGAGCCGCACCGAGCGCGCGCGCCTCGCTTAGCACCGCAAGCCATTGCGCGGTGTCGAGTTCGCGCGGGTTCGCCGTGTAATTCACGGGGTTGTAGCAAAACACGCAGTGCAGCGGGCAGCGGTAGGTCAGCTCGGCCAGCAGCCAAAGCGGCGGCGCGACGGTAGAGGATGGGTCGGTCACGTTGCTACTCCAGCCAGCCGCGCGAGCGCGCCTCGGCAATGAATGCGTGCACTTCGTCGGCAATACCGGTTGCGCTGAACTCGGTTTCGAGCTCGGCAATGAGCGCATCGACCTCTCGCGTGCCGTCGCAGCGTTTCAGAATCTCGGCCGCGCTTTGATTGAGCTTGACCATTCCCTCGGGATAGAGCAGCACGTACGCGTTTTGTGCCGGCTCCCATTGCAAGCGAAAGAGCGGCTTGATGTGCGGCCGCCCGGATGCCGGCGGTGTGGCGCCCGGCTCGTGCGAGGTTGCGCTCATGATGGAAAAGCCTTTTCGATCGAATCGAGCATCGACCAGAGAATGTCGAGCTTGAATTGAAGAATGGCGAGCGCGCGTTCTTGTTGATCGCGCCGCGTGAAGTGATCGAGCGTGACCTTGAGCCCGTGTTCGACGTCACGCTGTGCGAGCGGAATGCGCGAGCGGAAGTAGGCGAGCCCGTCCGATTCGATCCACGGATAATGCTGCGGCCAGGTCGCGAGCCGATCGCGATGGATCTGCGGCGCGAACATCTCGGTCAGCGACGAGCAAACGGCCTCCTGCCACGGCGCGCGCCGTGCGAAGTTGACGTACGCGTCGACAGCGAAGCGCACGCCGGGTGTCACGTGTTCGAGCGACCACAGCTCATCGCGCGTGAGCCCGACCGCAACGCCTAAGCGCGACCACGCTTCGATGCCGCCTGCGTTGTCGCCATAACCGTCGTGATCGAGAATCCGCATGACCCACTGGCGGCGCGTTTCCCGATCAGGGCAGTTCGAGAGGATCGCGGCGTCCTTGATCGGAATGTTGATCTGGTAATAAAAGCGATTCGCCACCCAGACGCGAATTTGCTCGCGCGAGGCATCGCCCGCCGTCATGCGAACGTTGAACGGATGATGGATGTGATAACCGGCGCCCTTGGCTCGCAACTGCGCCTCGAAATCGGCGCGCGACCAGGCGGGCAGCGCGGGATCGACCGCGCGCACGGGTGCCGTGCCGAAAGTGTCGTTCACGTTCATTCGCCTTTGTCTCCTCGCTCCGGCTGTGTGCTACAGCTCGAATGTCATGCCGTCTTGAGCCACCTCGATGCCGTGCTCGGTCAACACGCGTCGCTCCGACCCATCTTCGATCAGAATCGGGTTCGTATTGTTGATATGAATGAGCACCTTGCGCACGCGCCGTTTGGCCTCCGAATCGATCGAATCGAGTACCTCGATCATGCCGCCTGCGCCTGACTGTGGCAAATGCCCCATGTCCGCCGCGGTTTTCTTCGAAAAACCGAGGCGGATCATTTCGTCGTCGGTCCACGTCGTACCGTCGACGAGCAGCAGGTCCGCTGTGCGCATCGCCGCCAATACGTGCGGCTCCATCGAACCGAGCCCCGGTGCGTAAAACGAGCGCTTGCCGGTATCGAGATTCGTGATTATCAGGCCGATGTTGTCACCGCGCTCCGGTGCGTCGCGGTGCGGCGAGTAAGGCGGTGCCTTGCTTGTGAGCGGCAGCGGATCGATCCGCACACGCGGCAGCGCGGCCAACTCGAGCGGCGTGTCGTCGAGTGCAATCGGGCGATGCTCGACGCCGCAGTAATGCGACAGCATCGGGCCGATCGGAAAGCCGGTGCTGAGATCCTGCCAGACGGCGGCCGTCGCATAAAGCGGCAGCGGTGTGTCGCGCTCGCGCAGCATCAGGAGACCAGTGACGTGATCGATTTGCGCGTCCATCACGAGCACGCCGACAATGCCTGTGTCGCGCACGTGCCGCGCCGGCTGCAACTCCGGGTTCGCTGCGATCTGCGCGAGCAAATCGGGCGACGCGTTGACGAGCAGCCAATCCTCGCCGTTCGTGCTGATGGCGATCGACGACTGCGTGCGGCGCTTCGCCTTCACCGTGCCGCGGCGCACGCCGTCGCAGTTCGCGCAGTTGCAATTCCACTGCGGAAAACCGCCGCCCGCCGATGAGCCGAGTACCTTGATTTTCATAGGGCGCCGTGCCTCATAGGTTGTTCCTTCCAGCGGTGATTTTTGGCTTGCCACGCCGCGGCAGCATCGTCGCGAGCAGCCCGTCGCGGTCGATGAATTGATGCTTGAGTGCGCCGAGAACATGCAGCGCAACGAGTCCGATCATCGCATAGGCCAGCGCTTGATGCGTGCCGAAAAAGAGCTTGCGCAGCGCGGGGTCGTCCCAGCCCCATTTCGGCAGCGCCAGGCCCCAAAAGCGCGTGCCGTAGGTGTTGAAAGACGAGCCCAGATAGCCCGTCAGCGGCAGCGCGATCATGCCCACGTATAAAAAAACCTGCGTCGTGCGCGCGGCGGCGCGTTGCCACGGTCGCATCGGTGGCAGCGGCGGACGATGAACGGCCACGCGCACCATGATGCGGAAAAGCACAAGCAGGAAAACCGTTAGCCCGAGCGACTTGTGAAGATTGATCAATGTCGCTTTGACGGGCAGACCTTTGGGCAAACCAACCATATAAAGACCGAGCGCGAGAAGCGCGATGATGCCTAGCGCGATCATCCAGTGCAGCGCCATCAACGACGGCGCGAAGCGCGTTTCTTCCGGCGGCACGCCAGCGGGGCGTACGTGCGATGTAGCGCAGAGCGTGGGGCGCGTCATGGCCATGTCCTGAATTCGTCGGCTATCTGTTCATTGAGCGTCGCGGCGCTCGCAAGTTCGCTCGCATTCGTCATACAGGGATCAGTATTTCCCCTCGGCCGTCGACCGCGACGTCGCCGGCATAGCGCCGCGGCAAACGGTGCGGCGCCAAGCGCGAGAACGGCGCCATTTCGTTCGCGAGGCTGCGCACGAAAAGCGACCAGAAGACATCGAAACCGCGGCCGCCGTCGACGAACGTCGTCGGCAGCGTCGCGGGGGCAGTGTTCAGCAAAAGCGTGCCGCGCCGCATGCCGTAGCCGTAATGCGCGCCGACGCGGCCAGCCACGCAGATCGTGCCCGCGACGAGGCGCGAAGCCGCATAGTCTGCGCAGTCGCCGCCGACCAGCACGAGCCCGCGCCGCATCCGGTCCGCGAGCCGCTCGCCCGCGTTACCGCCGATCGCGAGCGTGCCGCCCGTCATGCCCTCCATTTCGCCCGCGCGTGCCGATGCAGCGAACGCGCCGCAGTTGCCGCTGACCGTCAAGCGCCCGCCACGCATTTCGCAGGCCGTGAATTCGCCGGCGTCGCCATCGATCGCGAGCAAGCCGCCGCGCATTTGCGCGCCGGCGTAGTCGCCTACGGCACCGTGCACGTGCAACGTGCCCGCCTCCATGCCGGCGCCGAGCCGGATCAGCCACCGCGCGTCGCCTTCGATGATCAGCGTGGGCGCTTGCTCGCTATCCGTAGCGGCTTCGGTGCGCGAGACGTCGAAAAGATCGCTGACAGCAACCGTCTCGTCGCCGGCTCGCAGCGCGAGGTGCTCGATCGTCGCGAACGGCATCGAGGCAAGCGTGGCCGGCTTGAGCGGCGAGCCGTCGATCGCAAAGCCTGGCGGCGCCTTGACGCGCAAAGTGATTGTCGTCATCTCGTGTGGCTTCCTTCGATGCCTGCCGAAAGGCGATGCAGCGCAAAGTGATAAGGCCCGAGCTTGCCGCCATAGTTGCCGGCCGAAATGCGCACGACACCGGCGGCCCGACCGAGCGCGGTCGCCGCGGCAATGCCAGCGGTCATGGCGGCGCCGACATCGGCTTCGGTCAACCCGTCGATGACGATTTCGAGCACGTTGCCGACGTCCTGCGTCAACTCGCTGCGCAACGAAAGCCCCGCGAGCGAGGGACAAAACGCATCGTTCGTCGATGCGGTGGCCCCGGCGTATTTCGAGCCGACCTTCGAGCCCGAACGCACGATGCCGCCTGGGAACGGCATGATCACGTTCGGCAGCGCGCGCATTGCCGCGACGGCGGCCTCGGTTGCCGCGAGCGCCGCGTCGATATCGCTCGCGAGCAAAAGCAGGTTGCCGCCGCCCACGGCCTTGACTGTCGGCACCGTGTCTTCGCAGACGAATTCGCCGTCCATCACGGGCACGCGCCAATAACGCCGGCCTTCCATGACCTTGGAGATTTGCCATCCGTCGCCAAAAAATCGCAGCCGGCTGCCGACACCGGCTGCATCCGATAACGGCGCGGCGCTCGTGGCCGGGTCGATGCCCGCATAGACAGCTGTGGTCGGGCAGGTCAGCACGCACTGACCGACGCGCCGTTCGAGCTGCTTGGCGAGTTCTTTCGACGACACCGCGAACAGCAAAACCGACACGCCGGGGCGCCCGTCGGGCGTTTCGTCGGCGGCGCAATCGCGTTCGATGCCGGCTTCGCAGCCGCAGCCGATCACCGACGTGGCGAACCCCGTCAGCGCATTCGCCGCATGGCGCGCCCAAACGGGCGTATGGGCCGTGATCACGAGGCGCGTCGCTTTCATCGGGAACGCTTCGGCAAACGTGTCGTCGATGACGGTGCCGTTGATCTCGATTGGTTGGCTCATCGTCGCTCGCGGCCCGTCAGGTTGAAGGGGATGAAGCAGCGTGCGTCGCGCGCGGATGCGCCAGGCACTCGACCGGCAACAGCCGCCCGCCGCGGCAGCAGTGGCAGACTTCGTCGTCGCTGATGGCTGTGTGCGCGAACTGCGTGGTGAGATGGCGCTCGCTGTACGCGCGCAGCGTTTTCTCGATGCCGCGATCGAACTCAGGTGTGACGAAGTGAATGCCACCCGTTGGTGCCGCGAGGAGCGTACCGTCGCGTGCAATCAACTCGCCGTCTTTGAAGACGTAAGCGGCGCGCGAGAACATGCGCTCGCGATCGGCTTCGTCGCGATAGACGGCGATATCCGCCGCCGCGCCTTCGCCCAGATGGCCGCGATCGGTCAGGCCGAGCAGCCGCGCTGGGCCGGCGCGCGTGACGACGGCAATCTCGTAGAGCGAGAATTCGCGCTGCAAAGTGGGCAGCGCGCTCGCGACCTGCGCTTCGGGATGAAGCGTGGCGAGTTGCTCCGCGCGGAAGTTCTTGTCCATCAGCAGGCGGATCAAATGCGGATAGCTGGTGAACGGGCCGCCGTTCGGGTGATCAGTTGTGAGCGACACACGCCACGGATCGTCGACGAGTAAAAAGAGCTCCAGCCCGATGATCCATTGCAATGCGTTGACGTAGCTTTGCTCGCGATAGCGAAACGGCACAACGCCGCAACCCGCGTCGCATTCGATGTCGCCCACAATCCATTTTCGCGGCTGCGCGAACGGCGTATTGCGAAACTGCATCATCGTGTCGCCCGACGCGGTGACAGTCTGGCCGAAGATCACCTGTCCGACGTCTATCGTGACGTTGGGCCGCGCGTTGACGGCCTCGGCAATGGCCCGCGAGCCCGACGAAAACTTGCGCGGCCCTTGCACGCCGTAGCTATGAAATTGGAGGTGCGTGAGATGGATCGGCAGGCCTTCCGCAGCGTCCATGGTCGCGATCGTCGATTCGACATTGCCCGGCACGCCGAGGTTGCTCGCATGCACATGCAACGGATGCGGCACGCGCAATTCGGTCAGCGCACGCGTGAGTGTGCGCAGCACGTCGCGCGGCGTCACGCCGTAATGCGTATGCGCTTCGTCCACGTTCAGCGCGCGCTGGTTGAATTTGAAAGCGGAGATGCCGCCCGGGTTGACGACCTTCACACCGAGCGCCTTGCTCGCCTGAATCGTCCAACCGACGTAGTCGCGCAGGCGCTCGAAGTCTTCACCTGCCGAGAGCAACTGCAAGAACAATTCGTCGTTGCCGAGCATCACGTATGCACCGTGATCGATGATCGGCGTGTCGCCCATCTCCAGGTGCGAATGCCGGGCGTTGCTCGGCATCATCGCCGGCTCGAACGCGGCCGTATAGCCCATTTCGGCGTAACGGTAGCCGGTCGCGAGCGTGCCGGGCGTGCACGTGCCGCACGACGGCAAACGCAGATAGCGGCCGGCGTTGCTTTCGGCATCGTCGAGTGCCGCGTGAGGAACATCAGTGGCGATCTCGCGGCTGCGATGGTCTTCGGGCAACAGCAGCCGTGACAGATTCGTTTTGCCGCCGCCGATATGCGAATGCAAGTCGATGCCGCCCGCCATCACGACCATGCCCGCCGCATCGTATTCGCGATCGACGGGTGCGCCTGCGGGCAGCGTGACGATGCGTCCGTCGCGGAACACGATGTCGCGCCGTTCGCCGTTCACGCCGTTGGTCGGATCGTAGACAGTGCCGCCTTTTAATCGGATCGTCGTCATGGCTGCGCTGTCCCAGGGCATGCGGCGAGTTGCTCGGCCACGCGCTCGACGATTTCGGCCACTGATTGCAGCCCCACAGAGCGCGCGGGCGTGAGCCGCGCGACGACTGATCCGTCGAGACGGAACAAATGGCCTGGTGCGTCGATCGCGGGCGTCGCGGCCGGGATGAACACCGTGTGCGGGCCGCGCGCGACGGCCGCCTCGGCGAGCGCCGGATGTCCGATCACGATCACCGGCACCTCGGCCGCGAGCGTTTCGGGCCAAGGCGTGGGGCCGAACGAGGCAACCCAGAGCAGCGCATCGATACCTCCGTCAGCGATAAGACGTGCGGCGGCGAGCCGACGCGCGTCATGCTCGAGCGGGGGCGCAGCGTTCGATATGCCGCCCGCTTCACGCACCCGTGCCGCGCGTGCGACATGCGGCACCTTGAGCGGCAGCGGCAAACCCGAGAGCCACGTCACAGCTTGATTGACCGTCAGCGCACCGTCGTCGCCTGCCAGCGCGAGTGCGCCCGCGCGCGTCGTGCGATTGATCGCTTTCACGATGCGCTGCAGTCCTTCGATGACGAGCGCGGCTTGATCGCCGGGCAGGGCAGCGGGTTCGTAGACGAGCACCGTGTACCGTGCCGCGGCGATGCGCGCGACGAGCGAGGCAAGCACATCGACTGCCGCTCGCCCGTCGGCGCGCAACGTGTTGAGCGATGCCGGCGGGCGCCCTTCGGCAAGGGCGGACCAAAGCGCCACCGTGTCGAGCGCGTCGCGCTGCGGCAGCATCGTTTCGGTCAGCACTTTCGGCAGCCCCTTCGCAGCGGGGTCCACCTCGGTGCCGACGAATACGAGCTCGCGCGCGATGCCGTCCACGCCCAGCGCGCGCGTATAAAAACGCGGGTAGCGCTCGGAGGGCCGGCAGCCGAAAAAGATCAGCAAGTCGGCGCGCGAACGGACTTCGGAGAGCGTCGTAAAGCATGCTCCGCGGTCTTGCATCACGCGGGTCGCTGCGCTCATTGACTCCCCGTGCACGTGATCGAGCGTCGCCCCGCACGACGCCGCCAGCGTGTAGAGCGCGCGGGTGCCGGCCACGTCGGTGGCGAGGCCACCGAATAACGGGCGGCGGGCGGCGGCGAGAATGCGTGCCGCGTGCGCGAGTGCGCCGTCGAATGAGGCGGGCAGCGCGTCGACCGAGGCCGGGCAGTGTGCGTCGTTCGGACCGTAACTGTCGAGCGCGCGAGCGAGCCGTGGACAACTAACCTCCGTCGCCTCTAGCGTGCCGTTTGCATCGACAGTGAGGGCGATGTCGTCGCACAGCAATGGGCAAAACGGACAAGTCCAGTATCGCACTGTGGACGGTGCGTCGGGGCTGAGGGCGCCGGGGGCGCCACCATTCGATGGATCGATAGACGAATAAGGCATGCGGGGGCCACGAGCAAGCTCTATGCCGACGCGCAGCGGGCGGCGGTTTAGCGACTGCCGCGAACGCAATGTGATCGATACCGATGCCGGTGCCATGTCACTGTGTCGCTGTGTCGCCGTGTCAAAGAACGGCAAGCTCGCGCAACCGATACACCCGAGCGTTTCCATTTCTCTTTTACCCCGCCGTCGCGCCGACGGCATGCGACGCACAGGTTGTTGCGATTTGGTGCAGAGTGTCACGCGTCTGGCTCGCGCGGCGTCGCGGAGCTTGCCGTTGGTTTACAGCGCGCCAGCGTGCGCGCAGATGGCATGGAACTTGTGTATCCGAGGTGTCATTAGGGCATGTGCTGTTGCAGTGCGGCGATGTCCAGCCGCCCGTCATGCAGTGCCGAGGCGACGAGCCAGCCCGCGGCGCTTGCTGCGGCCGCGGCGAGCAGGTCGTCTTGCGTGCGAATGCCGCCCGCGCCGATCACCGTCGTGCCGGGCGGCGCAGCGGCGACGAGGCGAGCAAACGTGGACAGATCGGGACCGGCGTAGCTGCCGACTTGGTCGAGCGTCATCGCGATGACACGCGCGGGCCAAGTGGCTTGTGCGTCTCTGAGGGTATGGACGAGTGAAGCGTCGGCGATGAGCTGCCCGGCGCGATAGTCGAGCGAGAGGATCGGCGCCAGGCCATCGGCACGCGCGGCGGCAAGCGCACCGGGCTCGCGCAGCGATTCGGAGCCGAACACCGGAACGAGCGTCGGACGCCGCGCGGGTGCCGATGCCGATGTTGTAGCCGAAGACACGCTACGGGCGGCTGCGATGCGCTCGAACAACGCCCGCATTGCAGCGTAATCGGCGAAGCCGGCGTCGAGCCAGATCTCGCAGCGGGGCAGCGCGGAGCACAGCTCGGCCACGACGTGCGCGTGATCGCCTCGACCGAGAATGGCGTCGAGGTCGGCAACATAAAGCGTGCGTGCGCCGCTCGCGTCGACGAGCGCACGCGCGAGCGTAACCGGTTCGCTCGTGCCGGCCAGCGACGACCGAATGGGCCGGTAGTCGTCGCGTTGGCCGCGCATGGCTCGCACGGCATGGCTGTCGAGCAAATCGAGTACGGGTATGACCTGCATGGGTTGTGTCCTTTGACCAAGATGACAACGATGACCAAGACGATCAAGATTTTCGTGTACGAGTATCTCACCGGCGGCGGCATCGATCCGGCGTTGGCGCGCGCGGGCAGCTTGGCCGACCTCAGCGCGCTGATTGGCGAAGGGCGGGCCATGCGCGAGGCGCTTGTTGACGAATTGCGCGAGCTCGACGGTGTGCGCGTCACCTATGCCACTTCGCGTTTCGAAGCGCCGGGCCGCAGCCACGGACATTGTCGGCCTGTTGATGGTGAATCGATCCAGGCGTTCGTGGCGCGGCTCGCGCGCGAGCACGATTACGTTTGGGTGATCGCGCCAGAATGCGACGACTTGCTGCTGCAGCTGCACGACGCCGTCGGCGACGCACGCTGGCTCGGCTGCTCTCGCGAAGCGATTCGTGTCGCGTCGAGCAAGCGCGCGAGTGCGGCGTGCCTCGCCGCACACGGCATCGCGACGACGCCGGCGCTCGACCCGGCAAGCGTCGCGCCGCCTGGGCCCGGGCCGTGGGTCGTCAAGCCGGACGATGGCGCCGGCAGTCTCGATACTTTCGTTTTCGAGTCGTATGCGGCTGCGTGCGCCGAATACGACTCGCGCGCGGCCGCCGGCCGCCGGTCGGTCTTGCAGGAATGGGTCGAGGGCGAGCCGTTGAGCTTGTCACTGATCTGTCGCGACGGCGGCGCCGAAGCAGGGGCCGAACTCGTCAGCATCAATCGCCAGCAGATCAGCATCATCGAGCGGCATGCGCCGGGCGCGCATATGGGCATCGTGGAATGCGACGGTGTGCGCATCGACCAGATCGGCCTTGGCAGCATGCGCGGCCAAACGCTTGCCTCACTCGCGCGGCGTGTCGCGTCGGCGCTCGACGGGTTGCGCGGGTTTGTCGGTGTCGATCTCGTGTGGCATCCGGCGCGCGGTCCGGTCGTCATCGAAGTGAATCCGCGTTTGACGCTCGCTTACGCGGGGCTCGCGGCGACGAGCGGCGGGCGTCTGACACAGGCCGTGCTCGCGGCGCACGGCGTGACGCTGGCGCATCATGCGCGGCGTCGTTCGTGCGGTGCGCAGGCGGAGTGCGAGGCACGCCTATGAGCGCGGCGCACGCCGTTGCTGTCGAGGGCGCGCCGACGTTCGGCTGGGACGTGGGCGGCGCGCATCTGAAGGTGTGCGCGGCCGATGCCGCCGGTAACGTGCTCGACGTTGGGCAGTGGGCGTGTCCGCTGTGGCAGGGCCTCGATCACCTGCACCGTGCGATCGATCAGGTGTTCGCGCGCTGGCCGGCCGCCCGCGGCGCGCACGCGCATCATGCCGTGACGATGACGGGCGAGATGGTCGATCTGTTTCCAAGCCGTGAGCAAGGGGTGCAGCGCTTGGTCGAAGTGCTCGCCGAGCGCCTCGCACCGCGGCTGCATTTTTTCGGCGGTGCAGCCGGCTGGCTTACCCCCGCCCAATGTGCGGCGGCATGGCACAGCATTGCGTCGGCGAACTGGCTCGCGACGGCCAGCTTGATTGCGACGCGCGTGCCCAATGCGGTTTTGATCGACATCGGCAGCACGACGACCGATATCGTCCCGATTGCGCAAGGCGCCGTGCGTGCCCGCGCAACCGACGACGCAGGGCGCCTTGCCACCGGCGAACTCGTCTATCAGGGCGTCGTGCGCACACCGCTATGCGGCCTTGCGCAGCGCATTGAATTTAACGGCGCGCTTGTGAACGTGATGAACGAATGGTTCGCGACGACGGCCGACGTCTATCGCTTGAGCGGCGAACTCGACGCCGATTGCGACTTGCATCCGAGCGCGGACGACGGCCCGAAGACGGAAGCGGGCAGCCGTGTGCGGATCGCGCGAATGATCGGGCGCGACGCGCGGGGCGCGAGCGACGCCGACTGGCACCGCTTTGCGCTTGCCTGGCGCACGCTGCAGTTGCGCGAGATGACCGAAAACCTCCGGCGTGTCGAGGCTGCTGACGCCGTGTTGGCTGCGGCACCGCTCGTCGGTGCCGGGTGTGGCCGATTTTTGGCAGCGGCGCTCGCGAGCGAATGCGCGCGCTCCTATATCGACTTCGACACGTTGATCGGCGCAGGAAAAGCAGACGCACTGTGGCGAAGATGGGCAGCGATTTGCGCACCGAGCGTCTCCGTCGCGCTACTGGCGGCGTCGCGCCGGCAAGCGGCGCCGATGCCGGCAGCACACGCATAAAAGACGGGGCAATCGGTACGAGATACGAGGGGCGACGATTATGTGGGTGGTCAAGATCGGGGGCAGCCTGAGTCATGATCGGGCGTTGCGTAGTTGGCTGACCGAGCTCTGCGAGATGGGCGGCGGACGTGTCGTGATCGTGCCGGGCGGCGGCGATTTCGCCGACAAAGTGCGGCAATATCAAGCGGAATGGGGTTTCAACGATTTGGCCGCGCACAACATGTGTTTGCTCGCGATGACGCAATACGCGCTGTTGATGCAAGGCCTGCTGCCTGATTTGGTGCTGGCGTCGAGCGAGGCGAAAGTCCGCCGCGCGCTGCGCGATGGCCGCGTGGCGATATGGGTGCCGACTGCGCTGATGCGTGATACGTCCGATGCAATGAGCAATTGGGACACCACCTCGGACAGCCTGGCGGCATGGCTATCGTCGATGCTGAACGCCGAGCGCTTGATGGTGGTGAAATCATGCCCGATCGAAATCGGTGCGTCGGTCGCGTCGCTCGCGGCCGACGGTGTCGTCGATGCGCGGTTTGCGAGCTACGTCAACGACGCCAACTATTTGGTTGAATTTTTCAACAAGGACGATATCGCGTTGATGCGCGAGCGTTTGTTGAACGTGCCCACCGCGTGGGGCGGGGCCGATCGCGCGGGCGATACCGCGTAAGCGTCAAAGCGCAAATCCGCCTTAACGCACACTACGCCCGCGATGCCGCTTGTGCCGGCTCGCTGCGCGCGTGATCGGCGGGGGTATCGGCGGGGCGATGCAGCGCGTTGGCCAAGTGCGCGACGCGGGCAGGGTCGAGCGCCGAGCTTCTGCCATCGACGCACAGCGCACCGCGAAACCCTGCCACATCGGGGGCGAGCGTCCGAATCTGCGCGAGTTGCGACCACCCGAGTGAGCCGGCAATGCCGCACATCGCACCGTGCTTGCGTGCAAGCCTGAGCCAACTGCCGAGCGTGTTTTCGTCGACATGGTCGAATAAGGTTTTGCCGTCCTTGCCGATCGTATCGAACATGACGCCGACGAAGCCAAGCGACGCCGCATGCGCGACGAGCTCCGCATCGACGCCGGCATCGCACAGCATCACCGGCACGACCGCCGCGGGCAGACTGGCGAGCGCATCGAGACAACGCATTGCGTTCGGGCCCGGCGTAATGCCCACTTTCACATAATCGACCCCGGCCGCGCCGACATCGATCACACGTGCGACGATTTCGTCGATGTCATCGCTATCCACATCGCCGATCGTCGCGCTGATCGGTTTGACGGCGTACTGCGCGCGCAACGCGGCGGCGATCTTGTTGATGTCGGCAAGCGGCAACCCACCGAGCGCACCCGCGCGCGGCTCCTTCAGATCGATCAACTCGGCACCGGCTCGTGCAGCGGCGAGCGCCTCTTGTTCCGAGCGAACGCTCGCAAGCAATGCGGTCATACGAATTCTCCGGACGTTTCAGTGGGCGGTGCCTCGGCGCGCAGGCGAGCTGGGTATGCCTGCGGTGGACATGCTCGCATTCGTGCTTGAGCTCGCCCGGTGGCGCGCAATGGCCGCAATGAGCCAACCCCATGCGGTTCGCTCGCGTTCACCGGCGGTTTTATCGATAGCGATCTGCAGATAGCCCATTTCGCGGTCGACCTTCTCGGCGGGGAGCATGAAAAGGCGGCTTACGAGAATGGCGCCTTCGAGCACCGCCGATTGCGCGCGGTTAAATCCAGCGAACGGCTGATGCTCTTCGCGATACACGGGCTTCATGCGCAGCAGCGGGCGCTGGGCGTCGTCTTCCATGCGTTCGAGTTCGAGTTCGGTATGTGCGATCGATTCGGCGAGCCTCACGCTGGCTACGCGGCTCGCGGCCGTTGTCGGCCAATCGGTGGCGCAATGCGTGACACAGCCCGCGAAGATGCGCACGTCGGTCGTGAAGTTCAGCACAGCCGAGCGTGTCGCGACGATGTTATCGAGCGTGACGGATGGCCGGAAAGGGGAGAGCAGCGCGAAGCCGTCCTCGTAGCGCACACCCATCGGAGCGATATGAGGCCGGCCGTCGAGCGTCGATGTGGTAACGATCGTTTCGAAGATCATGTCGGTACCGCTGGTCGTCACGGCGCCGTCGGCCGGCCGCACGCGTGTTACGAAAGACGAAGGAACAGCTTGCTGTGAAGAAGGGCCGCGTAGCGCGTAGCCCGCGCGGCCCGCATCGACTTATCGCGTTGCGATGTACATCGTGATTTCGAAGCCGAAACGCATGTCGGTATAGCTAGGTGTCGTCCATTGCATCGATTGTCCCTCCATCAGTGTGCCGAGAAATATGCCGCCCGCTGGGTCCGGCAGTTCGTCGGCTGTCGGGCGGCGTGCCCTGCGACGCAATGTTCGTGCCGGGGCACGCGTTGCCGGGCGGCGCACGCATCGGTGTGCAACCTGCCGGTGCAGCGCCGAAAACAGTATGGCAGACGAATCGCAAATGCACACGCTTGGCGTCGCAAGCGCCGGCCTGTGCGGCGCGCATGCTGTTGCTGCCCGCCGAGCGCGCCGGTGCCAGTGTCGCTAAAACGCAGCAAAGTGTGTCACCCGCGTGCGCAGCGGGTTTGTCTGTCACTTCCCCGGTGGGCGAACAGGCTCCCAACTGACAGGTGCGGCCGTCGTGATTTGTAGCCGCGCTCTCAACTCGGGATGCGCCCCCGCCTGCGTGAGAATGGCCAATCCACCGAGCTGGCGGGCGTCCTCGTCGGTCAGTGCGCTCGCGTCATGCACCTGTGCGCCCGGCGGGATGGTCATGCCGCCACTGCGGGCGATTTCGCGGTCGAGTACGGCCTGTACGTCCTTTCGGAAGACCGTGCACGTTCGGATCTGTTCCAAATCCTCGTCATAGAAAACAATCGTGGCCCGCGGTGGCTTTTCCATTTCAATATCCTCTGCAAGATTGGTAGTTCGCGAACGCGCGCGCAGAACAACCAAACCATGTTCGCACATCCCGCAACCACACTCCGCCATCCGCAATCGATAACGCATTGCTTAACTCACGGGAATGAAATCGTGATTTTTCAATAGTGTCGCGCTCCCCTACAGTGCAACTCAAGCGCTTCGCCTGACGCCTCGCAAAGCGCGCTTTCGCAAACCAGAGGACACGTCATGAACGATTTCAGCAAGGCAGCGGTCGAGCCCGCACGCACCCCGCGCGAACGTTATGCCGCCGGCGTGATGAAGTATCGGGAGATGGGCTATTGGCAACCCGACTACGTACCGAAGGACACCGACGTCATCGCGCTGTTCCGCATCACGCCGCAAGACGGCGTCGAGCCCGAAGAAGCGGCGGCTGCGGTGGCCGGCGAATCGTCGACGGCCACCTGGACCGTCGTCTGGACGGACCGCCTGAGCGCATGCGACATGTACCGGGCCAAGGCATATCGTGTCGACCCCGTGCCGGGCAACGAGGCGCAGTACTTCGCCTACATCGCCTACGAACTTGATTTGTTCGAAGAGGGCTCGGTGGCGAATCTGACGGCGTCGATCATCGGCAATGTGTTCGGCTTCAAACCGTTGAAGGCGCTGCGTCTCGAAGACATGCGCATACCCGTTGCTTATCTGAAGACGTTTCAGGGTCCGCCGACGGGCATCGTCGTCGAACGCGAGCGCCTCGACAAATACGGCCGCCCGCTGCTCGGCGCGACCGTCAAGCCGAAGCTGGGCTTGTCGGGCAGAAACTATGGGCGGGTGGTCTATGAAGGCCTCAAAGGCGGTCTCGATTTTCTGAAAGACGACGAAAACATCAACTCGCAGGCTTTCATGCACTGGCGCGACCGCTTCCTCTTCTCGATGGAAGCCGTCAACCGCGCGCAAGCTGAAACGGGCGAGGTGAAGGGGCATTACCTGAATGTGACCGCGGGCACGATGGAAGACATGTACGAGCGCGCTGAATTTGCGAAAGAGCTCGGTTCTTGCATTGTGATGATCGATCTCGTGATCGGCTGGACCGCGATTCAATCGATGTCGAAATGGGCGCGACGCAACGACATGATCCTGCACTTGCATCGTGCAGGACATGGGACCTACACGCGGCAACGCAATCACGGCATTTCGTTTCGCGTGATCGCCAAGTGGCTGCGCATGGCGGGCGTCGATCATGCGCACGCGGGCACGGCAGTCGGCAAGCTCGAAGGCGATCCGCTTTCGGTACAGGGGTATTACAACGTGTGTCGCGAAGCGCGCAATGAGGTCGATCTGTCACGCGGGATTTTCTTCGATCAGCCGTGGGCCGGGCTGCGCAAAGTGATGCCGGTGGCCTCGGGCGGCATCCATGCGGGGCAGATGCATCAACTGCTCGATTTGTTCGGCGACGACGCGATTTTGCAGTTCGGCGGCGGCACGATCGGGCACCCGGCCGGGATTCAGGCGGGTGCGGTGGCGAACCGCGTGGCGCTCGAAGCGATGGTGAAAGCCCGCAACGAAAACCGCGACATTGTGGGCGAGGGGCCGGACATCCTCGAGGCCGCGGCGCGCACGTGCACGCCGCTCAAGCAAGCACTGGAAATATGGAAGGACGTGACGTTCAACTACGAATCGACCGATACACCCGATTACGCGGCTACGCCGAGTGTGGCCTGACCTCACGACGTAATGACCTAATGACCGAAGCAGTTGCCCACCGATAGAAAGCCAACGAGAGGTTTGTCATGCGAATCACGCAAGGGACGTTTTCTTTTCTGCCTGATCTGACCGATGAGGAAATCGGTCTCCAAATTGACTACGCATTACGCCAGGGCTGGGCCTGCTCTGTCGAATTCACCGATGACCCGCATCCGCGCAACACCTATTGGGAGATGTGGGGCCTGCCGATGTTCGACCTGCGCGATCAGGCCGGCGTGATGCAAGAGGTGCGCGCATGCCGTACCACTTATCCGAATCATTACATCAAGGTCAACGCGTTCGACTCGACGCGCACATTCGAAACGATGCGCATGTCGTTCATCGTCAACCGGCCAGCCGAGGAACCCGGCTTCCGTCTGATGCGCACCGAGGGCAAAGGCCGCAGCCAGCACTACAGCGTGACGGGCTACGCAAGCAATCAGCCCGCAGGCGAGCGCTACGGCGCAAAGGGTTGAA
The DNA here is from genome assembly GCF_964253315.1 of Trinickia sp. LjRoot230. Lineage (NCBI taxonomy): Bacteria > Pseudomonadati > Pseudomonadota > Betaproteobacteria > Burkholderiales > Burkholderiaceae > Trinickia > Trinickia sp. LjRoot230. The sequence goes on along the minus strand of NZ_CAXUQX020000001.1, from coordinate 2,686,839 downwards.
GTGCTCCAGAAGTGTCCCAGCAGCGCCCCATGAAAAAACGATAGGGAGGTTTCGATGACAGCCGTTGCCATGCAGCCGGCGAGCGCGAGCGCGCCGGTGCATCAAGCGCCAACCGTCGATCTGGCCGGGCTCTATCGCGATTCCGGCATCGCCGAAGTGCTCGACGAACTCGATCGCGATCTCGTGGGTCTCCTGCCGGTGAAAACCCGCATCCGCGAGATTGCGGCGTTGCTGATCGTCGAGCGCGCGCGAACGCAGCTCGATCTCGCCAGCGGCCCGCCCACGTTGCACATGTGCTTTTCGGGCAACCCCGGCACCGGCAAGACGACTGTTGCGTTGCGCATGGCTGAGGTGCTGCACCGGCTTGGCTATATCCGACGCAATCATTTGGTTTCGGTCACGCGCGACGACCTCGTCGGCCAGTATATCGGCCACACCGCGCCGAAAACGCGCGACGTGCTCAAGCGCGCGATGGGCGGTGTGCTGTTCATCGACGAAGCGTATTACCTGTATCGCCCCGAGAACGAACGCGACTACGGGCAGGAGGCCATCGAAATCCTGCTGCAGACGATGGAAAACCAGCGTGACGATCTTGTCGTGATTCTGGCCGGCTATAGCGAACGTATGGAGACCTTCTTTCAGAGCAATCCCGGGTTTCGTTCGCGGATTGCCCATCACATCGTGTTCCCCGATTACGAGGAAAGCGAACTGTTGCAGATCGCCGAGCGCATGCTCGATTCGATGCATTACGCGTTCGATGCCGATGCGCGCGCAGCGTTTGTCGAGTACCTCGCGCGCCGCATGCGGCAGCCGAACTTCGCGAATGCGCGTTCAGTGCGCAATGCGCTCGATCGGGCGCGGCTGCGTCAGGCGCGGCGCCTTTTCGCCGCGGCGCTCGCACACGGCGAGCCGATCGATACGTCGGCGCTGATGGGCATCGCCGCCGAGGACATCTTGGGTAGCCGTGTCTTTGCAGACTCGTCACCGCCAGGCACCGGAAGTCAAACTTAGGAGAGCGCGATGCAGGACGGACGTACGACCCTTTCGAAGTTCTTGATTGACACGCTCGATCGGCAGCGTTCGCCGGTGGCAGCCGCGGGCCTCTCGGCGCTGCTGATCGATGTGGCGGCGGCGATCAAGACGATTTCGTCGGCATTGACACGCGGTGCGCTCGGCGGCAATTACGGTTCCGCGCAGTCCGTCAACACACACGGCGAAGAGCAGAAAAAGCTCGATATCGCGACCAATGAGATTTTCGTCCAGCATTGCGAGTGGGATGGCCTGCTCGCGGCGATGGTCTCGGAGGAAATGGAGACCGTCTATGCCATCCCATCCGAGTATCCGCGCGGTGAATACCTTCTCGCGTTCGATCCGCTCGACGGGTCGTCGAATATCGACATCAACGGGGTCGTGGGTTCGATCTTCTCGGTGCTGCGCACAACGGACGGGGACGGCAGCGAAGCCGCTTTCCTGCGGCCAGGTCGTGAACAGGTTGCCGCGGGTTATGCCGTCTACGGACCCTCGACCATGCTGGTCCTCTCCGTCGGCAACGGCACGCATGGCTTCACGCTCGAGCGCGACGTGGGCAACTTCGTGCTTACGCATTCGGATATCCGCATTCCGCATGAGACGAGCGAGTTCGCGATCAACGCGTCGAACGAGCGCTTCTGGGAGGACCCGGTGCGCCGCTATGTCCAGGAATGCAAGGACGGACGCACCGGCTGCCGTGGGCGCGATTTCAACATGCGGTGGATCGCGTCGATGGTCGCGGAGGTGCATCGCATCTTGATGCGCGGCGGCGTCTTCATGTATCCGCGCGATTTCAAAACGCCGGGCGTCGCGGGGCGGCTGCGGTTGCTTTATGAAGCGAACCCGATGAGCTTCCTGATCGAGCAGGCGGGCGGCCTGGCGATCACCGGGCGCGAGCCGATTCTCGACGTGATGCCGCACGCGCTGCACGAGCGTGTGCCGGTGATCCTCGGCTCGCGCAGCGAAGTCGAACGCATTGGCCGTTATCACGGCGATTTCGATCGCGGCGAGGACAAGCCGTTCAGCTCGCCGCTATTCCAGCCGCGCTCGCTGTTCTTGCCGGAGACGCCGGTTTAGCGAGGGCCTGCGATAAAGGCCACGCCCGTACCGATCTGAAAACGACACTCCGGAGACACAGGCATGTCCACCAAGCATCCGATCATCGCGGTAACCGGCTCGAGCGGCGCTGGCACGACGACCGTCATGAAAAGCTTCACCCATATCTTTCGACGCGAGCGCATCAATGCGCAGGTGGTCGAGGGCGATGCGTTTCATCGCTACGATCGCGCCGGCATGCGCGACGCGATGCAGCAGCACGAGCGCGACGGCTTCCGTGACTTCAGCCATTTCGGCCCCGAGGCCAACTTGCTCGAAGAGCTCGAAGGTCTGTTCGAGCGCTACGGTACGTCCGGCACGGGGCGCTATCGTCATTACGTGCATGACGACGGCGAAGCGGCACGATTTGGCCAGCCCGCGGGCACGTTCACCCCGTGGGAGGATGTGGCGAGCGACAGCGATCTGCTCTTTTACGAAGGGCTGCACGGCGCGGCTGTGACTGATAAGGTCGATGTCGCGCGCCATGCCGATCTGCTGATCGGTGTTGTGCCGACCATCAACCTCGAATGGATTCAAAAACTGCATCGCGACCAGACGATGCGCGGCTATTCGCACGAGGCCGTGGTCGACACCATCTTGCGCCGCATGCCTGACTATGTGAATTACATCTGCCCGCAGTTCTCGCGCACGCACGTCAATTTTCAGCGCGTGCCGACCGTCGATACCTCGAACCCGTTCATTGCACGCGAGATTCCTCAGCCCGATGAAAGCTTCGTCGTGATCCGCTTCGCGCGGCCGAAGGGCATCGACTTTCAATACCTGCTCACGATGCTGCACGACTCGTTCATGTCGAGGCCGAATGTGATCGTGGTGCCGGGCGGCAAGATGGGCTTGGCGATGCAGCTCATTTTCACGCCGATGATTCTTCAATTGATGGATCGGCGCGCACGCGCCTAGCGCGGCATCGCGCACTACCGACGAGAAGGAGGCAAGCCGATGAATGCCGCTGCACAACCGCTTATGTCGTCCGCGTCCGCAACCGCGCTTATGGCCAACGCCTTGCGTATGCTTGCGATCGACGCTGTTCAACAGGCGAACTCGGGCCACCCGGGTATGCCGCTCGGCATGGCCGAGATCGCGCTCGCGCTGTGGGATCGCCATCTGAAGCACAATCCGGGCAATCCGCATTGGGTCGACCGCGACCGGTTCGTGCTGTCGAATGGACATGGTTCGATGTTGCTCTACGCGCTGCTGCATTTGACCGGGTATGCGTTGCCGCTCGGTGAACTGAAGCGCTTTCGGCAATTGAACAGCAAAACACCGGGACATCCCGAGGTTGGCGTGACACCCGGCGTCGAAACGACGACAGGCCCGCTTGGGCAGGGTCTTGCCAACGCAGTCGGAATGGCGCTCGCCGAGGCGTTGCTGGCCCGCGAATTCAACCGTCCTGGACATTGCATCGTCGATCACCGCACTTACGTGTTCGTCGGTGACGGGTGCTTGATGGAGGGCATCTCGCACGAGGTCGCTTCGCTTGCGGGCACGCTCAAATTGGACAAGCTCGTCGTGCTGTATGACGACAACGGCATCTCGATCGACGGCCACGTGCAAGGATGGTTCGCCGACGATACGCCTGCGCGCTTTGCCGCCTACGGTTGGCATGTCGTGCGGAACGTGGATGGGCACGATGTCGAAGCCGTCGACCGCGCCATTGCCGGCGCGCACGACACGCGTCAGCCGACGCTGATCTGCTGCAAAACCGTGATCGGACGCGGCTCGCCTACGAAGGCGGGCACGCACGACGTGCATGGTGCGCCGCTTGGCGCCGCCGAGATTGCTGCGACACGTAGCGCGCTCGATTGGCCGCATCCACCGTTCGAGATTCCGCATGAAGTGCGAGCGTTGTGGGACGCGACGGCTCGCGGTGCGCGCGCCGAGGCCGAATGGTCACAGCGGTTCGCTGCATACGGGCAGCAGTATCCGCGCGAGGCGGCGGAATTCACGCGGCGTATGGCAGGTGCGCTGCCGTCCAGTTGGCGCGACGCGGCGCGGATGATCGTGCACACCGCCGACGGCGCTGCGCAGTCGGTGGCCACGCGCAAAGCGTCGCAGTTGACCATCGAGGCACTGGCGGCGGCCTTGCCTGAGCTGCTTGGCGGTTCGGCTGACCTGACCGGTTCGAATCTGACCGATTGGCCTGCCTCGGTGGCAGTACGTGTCGACGAGCGTGGTATGCACGGCGGCAACTATCTGCATTTCGGCGTGCGTGAGTTCGGCATGAGCGCGCTGATGAATGGCGTGGCGCTGCATCGCGGTTATCTGCCGTTCGGCGGTACCTTCCTCACGTTCTCCGACTACGCGCGCAACGCGCTGCGTATGGCGGCGTTGATGAAGACACGTGCGATCTTCGTGTTCACGCATGATTCGATTGGTCTCGGCGAAGACGGGCCGACGCATCAGGCAGTCGAACACGCCGCGAGCTTACGGCTCGTGCCGGGGCTCGACGTCTGGCGGCCTTGCGATACGGTCGAGACCGCGCAGGCGTGGGTCAGCGCGGTCGAGCGGCAAGGGCCGTCGTGTTTGCTATTGAGCCGTCAGACGCTGCCGTTCGTCACGCGCAGCGAGGCGCAGCTCGATGCCGTCTCACGCGGCGGGTATGTGCTGCGCGATTGGGACGATAGCGGTGACGACAGCAATGCGAGCGATTCAGACAAGCGTGTGGTGCTGATCGCAACCGGCTCCGAAGTGGCGCTTGCATTGGCCGCACTCGAGCCGCTCGCGCAAAAGGGTATTCGGGCGCGCGTGGTTTCGATGCCGTGCACGAACGCGTTCGACCGGCAGCCGCTCGCTTGGCGAGACGCGGTGCTGCCGCCCGGCGTGCCGCGTGTGGCCGTCGAAGCCGGTGTGACGGCGATTTGGCGGCAGTACGTCGGGCTCGAAGGCGCGGTGGTCGGCATCGATACATTCGGCGAATCCGCCCCGGCGCCGGCGCTGTTCGCGCATTTCAACTTGACGGCGCAAGCCGTCGTTGATGCGGCTAGCCGCGTCGCGCGCGTCGAGCATTAGTTGCTGCGCCCATCATTTTCGATCGATAAGGAGGCCGTCATGGCATTCATCGCATTGCGCCAGTTGCTGGACCACGCGGCCGAGCACGGCTACGGCGTTCCCGCATTCAACGTCAACAACATGGAGCAGATTCACGCGATCATGCAGGCAGCCGAGGCCACGCAAAGCCCGGTGATCCTGCAGGCGTCGGCCGGTGCGCGCAAGTATGCGGGCGAGCCGTATCTGCGGCATCTCGTGCTCGCGGCCTTGGAGGCGCATCCTGACATCCCGGTCGTACTGCATCAGGACCATGGAGCGAGCCCCGCGGTATGCCAGCAGGCGATTCGCTCGGGGTTCACTTCGGTGATGATGGACGGCTCGCTGATGCCCGATCAGAAGACGCCCGCCAGTTATGCCTACAACGTCGAGGTGAGCCGGCGCGTGGTGGATGCGGCGCATGCGGTGGGCGTGTCGGTGGAAGGCGAGCTCGGCTGCCTTGGCTCGCTCGAAACCGGGCAGGCGGGCGACGAGGACGGCGTAGGCGCCGAAGGCACCTTGTCGCACGACGAGTTGCTGACCGACCCCGACGAGGCGCGGGCGTTTGTCGAAGCCACCGGCGTCGATGCATTGGCGATTGCCATCGGCACGTCCCACGGAGCGTACAAGTTCACGCGCGAGCCGACCGGCGATATCCTCGCCATCGATCGTATCGCCGCGATCCACGAGTGCGTGCCGAACACGCATCTGGTCATGCATGGTTCGTCGTCGGTGCCGCAGCAGTGGCTTGACATCATTCGCGAATATGGCGGCGATATGCCGACGACGTTCGGCGTGCCTGTCGAAGAAATCCGCCGTGGGATTGCGCACGGCGTGCGCAAGATCAACATCGATACGGACATCCGGCTCGCGATGACAGGCGCGATGCGCAAATCGTTCGCGCTTTCGCGTTCGGAATTCGATCCGCGTGCGGCGTTGAAAGCGGCGACGGCCGCGGCAAAGAGCGTGTGCATCGAGCGTTTTGAGGCGTTTGGCTGCGCAGGGCATGCTGCGCGCATCAAGCCGATGTCGCTCGACGCGATGGCTGTGCGCTATCACTGACTGCCTGCCGCGGCGCAAGGTTTGCCGTTTTCGGCGTCGGGCGGCCCGAATACGCGGACTGCCGCGGCGGCAGCCCTACGGGGCTGCCAATTTACTTGTGTGGTTGCGCTTCGCGCGCGGGTCATGGGGATGTTCGGCTGCGACTGTGGCTGCGGTTGCGCCGCCGTCGTTCGATGACCCACGCGGCGAATGCGGATGCCGCCAAGGAGATCAGAAAGCTGGCGAGCAGCAGCATTGCAAACAACACGCTCTCGTCCTGTTCACCGCCTACCGAGCCCAGCGTGCGGAAAATTGGTGAGAAGACATCCCAACCCGAGCCGTGTTCGAACCAGGCAGCGAGCCATGGGGTGGCGGTGATGCCGAGGTAGAGGAGGAATGTCAGGACCAGTGCGGCGCCGAAGACGATCAGCTTTCTCATTGCACTGTCACCGTTCCGTAATAGTCGGTTGCCGTGCCGGGAATTCGGTTCTTCGCCTGTTTGCGAAGATAGGTGGCCAGCTTGTTGAACTGGTCGACGTTTAGCAGCGTAATACATCCGTCGCTGCGGCCGAACCGGCCAACCGGATGAAGCCGGAAACTTCCGCGTTGAATGCCGTTTATTAAAATGTAGTCGTCGATTACATCGTCATTGCGATATAAGGCAAACCATGATCACTTTGCTCCGTGCCTCCGAGCTCGCGTGACGGCGCCGAACACGAACCATGTAAGCGCGAACGACAGAACGAACGACACGACCAACAACGCATTGACGACGACATCGCCTTCGCCCTCGACACCGATCACGCCAAAGAAGTTGAGCAGCGGATCGAACGCATCCCATCCGTGACCGTTCGCCATCCAATGCCCGAACCACGGACTGCGGCCGATCGCGATGGCTATGGGAAACGCGAGCACGAGCGCCGCGATCAACGAGACGAGAAATCGTTTCATTCGACGACCACCTTTCCGTAATAGAGAAGCTCCGTACCCGGGATTTTCTCCGTCTTCTGCGAGTGCAGGAAGGCTCGCAATTGCTCAAACTGCGTCGGATGCGTGAGGGTGATGCAGCCGTCGCTTTCGCCAAACCGGCCGACCGGGTGAATACGGAAATTCCCGCGAATTACGCCCTTCACGTTCATGTAGTCGCCGATTGGCGGGGTCGTGCTGTATAGCGAAAACCACTCGCGCCGATGCGTGTTCGTGACGAGGTCGTGAATCGCATCCTCGATCTCGGGGTAACGTCCGCCGGTCTGGCGATCGATGATGTAGTAGGTGCCGGCCGGGATTGGGCCTTTCTTCGCGACTGCCGTCGCGGCCGGGTCGTTCACGTATTGGTCTTTTCCGGAAAACGCCGGAATGCTGCCCAGTCCAGGGCATTGTAGAAACGAGTTTTGTTTCTTGTTGAGCGTGTAGAGGCAGGTGATCGGCATTTTTATTCCATGCTTTGATTTACCGGGACTGCGGCGACCGGCCTGTCGCCAGCGCCGATCATAACCGATACACCTCTGTCGGCGCTTCACCTCTTTGCAGCGCGCTTACATCGACCAGATCTCTCATGCTGCCATCTGATGCTCATAGTACGGCCGCTCTCGCGAATCGAGAGTCGCGTATTGCGGGTCGAGTTCGCCGGCGTCCGGATTCAACTAAGCGCCGATTTGTGCAGGTTGGATCGGAATGATGCAGCGATTTCGATGAGCCATCGCCCGCGGCTGTCGATATACCGACGATGAATTGGTTGGCGTATGTGCGTCTCCCGATTACGCGCTTTAGATCGAATTCGAAGGATCGAAAACGAAAGGGTGTGCCAGCGACCGGCGAGCGATGCAAGGCAAATTACCCAGATGTCCAAGCCAAACCGAGACATGAGCGGCCGACCACACTACCAGCTGAACCTTCTCAGCAATGCATACCCGACTTGCCGATCTTCTGCGCGCAATGTCGCAACTGCCCCGCGAAATGCTTGGTCAGCTTCAATGCGATGGCTCGGGGGCAAGCGCTCGAAATTCGCGACGATCCGATCGAGCGCTTGCGACTGTTCGGTTTCCCGTAATTCGTGTACCTCGTGAATCAGCGCATACAGGAGACTACCCGCGCTGTCGTCAGGCAACTGACCCACCCAACCGATTACTCTATCAAATGCCGCAGACCGTGCATCTGGAAGGAGATTTCGAATCGAGCCACATAAGCCGTCTAACGGCCGCGGCCAACCAGCTTCCTCTCCAGTCAGCAGCCTGGTTGCATCAAACAGGCAGTCAAAGGCATCGCCACGCGCTACGTCCGGCAGGTACTTTATTTTGAAGCTAAGTCTCCATAGTAAGTGCCTCGTGGCAAGGCCGATCATCGGATCGGCGAGCGTTCTGAAAGCCGCCAATCGTTCGCCTGGAGGAAGGTACTCCAGCCTGCGTTCCAGAGCGGAGATCGGCGCGCGGCGCTCCGAAGCAGACAATTGCGCGACCTTATGAACCACGCGGCCGAAGACTTCCGATCTCTTGCTTTCGGGTACCGTCGAGAGATTTGTAGCGACGGTGGCCAATACGCGAGACGCGAGCGTGCCGGGCAGCCCGTTTGTCATTTCGATAATGCTTACTGTTGCCGCCAGGCGGTCCGATCTCAGCAGCTTCGGCAGCCGTACGGCAAGCTCAACCGCAACCTCCGCACGATGTTCGGGAGGAAGCGCCGCAACTGCGGGGCGCAAACATTGAAAGACGGCCGACGCATATTTGGGTGGCTTGTCGCATTGACGAGCTAGCGCGATCAGCACTTGAGCCTTTTGATCGCCCGACAACTGCTCGGCTTGGCCAATCACGCTTTCGACAGCCAGCACGCGTTCGTCTTGCTCGAGCTTGCCCACCTGTTCGGCCAGCGCCTCGAGCGTCCCGATCCGGTCAGTTGGGCTCAGCTCCGCCACGGCGCGAGACACGCTTTCGAAAGAAGCTTTCCGCGTGCCGATCGGCAACTTCTGGATTTGTCTCACCAAGCCCTCTAGTAACGGTGCACCCTGCAGAGCAGGGAGCCGCCGAATTTCAGCGAGAAGTTCATTGAACGCTGCAGTTCGCGTGTTCTCGCGCAAAGCACCGACTTGCGGGACCAAGCGTTCGAGCGGCTGTGGACGCAGTTCTGCATTTAGTTGCCGGATCCCGTCGAGCACTCCGTCGAATTCGATCGACGCACGTTCTTTAGTCTGTCGACCGAGATTGTTGGCATGCATCTTCAACCGCGTGGCCTGCTGAGCGGCGGACAACTGCCTTGGGTCCTCGCTGCCGGCGCGAAACTGATGTGATCGGGCCCTGACCGTCCGGGCACGTTGAAGCGAGTCGAGCACGGCCGAGGCGTCAGCTTGCTTTGGCGCGCGATGGACTACCTGCTCGGCGGGAGTATCGACGCTCTGTGCTCTAGATGTGGAATCGGCTGGCCTCTGGCTGCCAATTGGTGACGAAGAAGACATGGTGGACTCGCTGATCGACACGACCGGGGAATGAGCTCATCGTAAAGGAGCACACAAACAACGAAATCCCGTAAACGAAAGCACCGACGAGCCCGGGAACTGCTGAGTCTGCCGCCGGAGCGTTACAAGACGGCCCAGCGTTCCATGACCCTCAGCGCGGTCACCGCTGCTTTGGGGAACGTCCGTCTTGGGCCACACGCGGAACGTAACGCGCTCCGCCGAGCCAATTGCGCCAGTCGCGTCGGAGAAAAATAGTTAACACCGCCATGTGGTTGACGGCGAAGGGGTTATGCAGTTCTAACGGTTAGCACGGTTCCCAAAGCGTTGTAGGTGCCCGGAGATTTCCGGTCGTAGAATGCCGGCTTGCCGGTGGGCCGACACTGGTAGTGCATCGGCTTGACGATGCGTTCGCCGTCTTCCATGACCAGCACCGGCGCATAGTGCCCCGGGAAAATTCGCCCGTCGCGCGCTTTTGGCTCGGTGCGCCGAAGATCGTCCAAACGCCGCAGACGGGCATCAACCTTGTCCGTCGCGATGCGCTTGCTTTCGGCTGCGGCCAACCAGCCTCGCTTGGCATCGAGGTCTCGGTGAACAGCGTCCAGAGAACGGGGGCAAGGTGGGCTGATGGCCAATCGAACTCAGGCCCTGATCAGCCCGGAAAATCGCTGCCCGCAGAGATGGAATTGTTGGGCGCCGAACGTAACGCGACTTCAATGTCGTGCGAAACGAAAATCTCCCCAGTAACATCCCTCGTGTGCTGAGGTGAAGTTCCTGCAGACACGTGAAGCGGTGCAAAGACGATACAAGGCAACGCTAGCGTTTTCGACGTGCAACGTGGCATCTGTACTCCGCGTTAGACAAGGAGGAGAGTCCAACCGATATTCTCAATTTTGAGACCTTGCGGGTAGTTACTGCCTTTCCGACTCTGTTGCCCATCATCTGTTCGATGACATTGCGCGCACGACGTTTCGATGCCGGCCGGGCGTTGATCGTCGCCCTGAGCATCAAAAAATGAAGAAAATATCCCTCGCACTTATTTTGGCTCCGCTTTTTTTTGTATCGCTCGCCGTTTGCTCAGCGAGCATGGAGGGTGACAGAGTCGCCCTCGTTAGTGATTTCGCGCTCGAGGAGAGTTCTTACACAGATCCATTGTTTATTAGATCTACGAACACCGGAGAATTTGTAGTAGGAGGTCGCCTCAATGATGGTGGATTCGCTTGGGCAACGCGTTTGAAAGGGTCCGGTGCAGTTCAATGGCGATACACCATGACCGCTGCGGACCCGGCGTATAGGGCGCAATTTCCATACTTTACGGGAGCGGTGCCGCTGGCGGATGCGGCCACTTTGCTTTGCGGAATGATCGACTCAGGCAGGAACGGCAGTCGTGATGTCAAAGGGTTGATTGTGCGACTAGACCGCAATGGTAAGCAGCTAAGTGAGCAATATATTTCGCCCAATCTTCCAGAATATGAATTTGCGCACACCATATATTTAGATCAATGCATTAATTGGAATGGTGGTGTGGCATTGATTGGGCGATTCTCAACTACAGATTACCATGGGATTCGTGCGAATTTTCATTGGATTGTAAGAATGTCGTCAAGTGGGGATGTTCGATGGAATAAGCTAATTCCTATGAGCGATGATGTGGAGCGCAGCCAAGCACGCACGACGATAAATGGAAGACTGCTAATATTTACGGGAGAGGTGATCTCGATCGATCCGCAAGGCGAGTTGAAGGCGCGATCTGTACCCGTTGGTCGCTTACGGCTTGTCCGGCCAACTGATGAGCGATCAAACATCCAACTCCTTAATTGCTATGGTGGCGATAATCGAGGCCGGCTAGTTGAGCTTAATGATGATCTACGCATAGAAACGGATCGCAGACTCCAGTTTCCAGATGGCTACGTATGCGGGCCGCCCCAATATTCCAGCCAGACATACGGCTTGCCAGACGGCTCTATCGTCGTTTTCGGCTATCGCTACGAAAACCGACGCCGAGTTCCCGGTATTGTGAAATGGACGCTCCCGGAGAACAATCCACAGGCGCAGATTTTTCCGCTGCGGAATTCACCTTGGTTTTCCGCTGCGTCATCAACTAATGAGCCCGGTATTTATATTACTGTGCGTGTGGCAGGAGCACCTACGATGTTTCCGTTTCACCCGGAGAGGTCTGTGCATGTGACGCTGTTCGATGTGAACAACCATTAATACTTGACGGAAGAGAAGATGGACGAGTTCTTTTCGTCATTTCCTCGTTTCCCTTTCCAGCATTGCGGCGCGCGATACATCGGAACGGATCACTTCTTCATCGTCGTTCCCGGCGCGCAATAGGCGCCCAAATCAGCTTCCTCGCGCTCGACGGCGTAGCCCCAATCGAGCTGCTGATCCTGATTGAACCCTTGCCGAGCTGCCATGCAATTTCAGCGCGCGCTAACTGAACACCCATATAAAACGCGTGCCCGGCATAGTCACCGAATGCGAGGTGCGGATAGAGCGCAAACGGATCGGCATTGCGCCAATGTCCGTCGCGGTTGTTTTCTCATCGTACGGTGCAGAGATGGCACCGGGCGAGATCAAACGCCGGTCCCCTCCGCCTCCGGCCAAAGCCGCGGGAAAAGCCACCGAAAAAGCGATAACGGTATCGCCAGTGCCACTGGCCCACGGGGACTGGGCGAGTTCAAGACGCCGATCTTGAAGAGATCGGCGAGCACTCTATCAGCTGTGCGCGCCGCGAGCCCTGTCATCGCCTTGAAACGCGACCGGTCGAGCGAGTCGACTGTAGCAAGATAGGAGAGTGGCATGGCTGCTTCTATCCGCAAAAACCGGGTGTCCTCGTCCTGGCCGAGCGCTGCAAGCATTTGTGTTAGACGCGTTTCGAACGCATGGAGATCGAGCATGCTGCCCATGAACCGGATTTGATCGAGGCAAATTCCAAGGAAGTATTCGATGAACTCGATCAAGCCGCGCTCAGTCAGGTTGCCGCGGCCATCGAGGTCACCGTGACGCGGCTGATCCGCCGCAATCAGTCGCTCATAGTATTGCGACTGCGACCGAGCCAGCCCACGCATAGGTGACCACAGCCCGTGAGTCAGCCCGAGTGCGCTGAGTCCAATATGTGTGTGCAACCGTGCGCTGCGACCGTTTCCGTCAAGGAACGGGTGAATCCAGGCGAGACGGTGATGTGCCGCGGCAAGTGCGATAAGCGCCGTTTCGCCGGCGTGGGCATATCGATATCCTTCATGCCACTTCTGCATGAACTCCGGAATGCTGGCGGGATCGGGAGGGACGTGACGGTGCACACGTCCACCGCGGGTGCGCCATTCGCCGGGCGTTACCACCGCAGTCTCGCCATCTTCCCCCTGCTGTGCCAGATCTTCGGGCAGAAGTTGGGCGTGCAGATGTCGGTGAATTTCTCGCACCGTTTCCGGCGTAAAAAAGCGCGCGGAATCGAACGACGTCCAGACCGTCTCGCTCCAGCGCTCAGTGTCGATATGCGCGATGGCGATGCGCTGGCGGCGTGCTTCGTCCGGACTGCCCGAAAAGTCTTGCCGCATAGCCCGCTCGATCAGTAGCGGCTCGGTATGTTGGCCCTCGATCTTGTTCGTGTAGTAGGAATTCATCGGCCGAAGTGCTTCGCGCAGCAGTGCGCGCAACCGTGGCATGCCGTGGGCCGCCAGGCCGCCAGCGCCAGCAATGACTTCGGCCGCGAGTAACCGCAGGTCGTCGAGCTTGTGTTCGCCATGGCACCATGGGCAGCATCTGATGCGGGCTGTCGTAATGGTATGAACCGGCGGTTTCACTCATGAGCACGATGGGCTGGACACGATGTGGCGAGTCCTGTGGCGACTATTTTGGCGAGAATGGAAGCCAATTGTACAACAAAAAATCCTTTGTTTTCAGCGGAGTGTGAAATTCGATAGAGGATTGTGGCGAGTCTAGTGGCGACTAACCTGGCATGATTCCTTGCTCCAAACCCCTCACTTCTTCATCGTTGCCCCGGGCGCACACCACACGCCGAAATCCTCCGCAGCCCGCTCCACCGCGCAGCCCCAATCGAGCGCCTCATCCTGGTTGAACCGCTTGCCCAACTGCCAAGCAATCTCCGCGCGCGCCAGCTGCACGCCCATATAAAACGCATGGCCGGCATCCGTCCCAAAATCGAGCTCAGGATAAAGCGCGAACGGATCGACACCGCGCCAATGACCGGCGCGGTTATAAACATGTAAGCCGTCCTCGGCCACCTGCACGCGGAAGTTGGGATCCCGCACGCCTTGTGCGAGTTCGTCGATCTCGGTAGCGCTATACGGAAAAGGACGCTTCTCATGAACCGTCGCCAGTTCGCCGCCCATCCCCTTTGGCAATACCTGCGCCTCGCGCGCCGCATACATGACACGCCGGGCAACATCGGCTTCACACACTGCGCGGCGCGCATGACGGCTCACCGAGGTCGTCAGAATCGCCGACACATGTAGCTCCGCAGCCATGCCAAGCAACACCGCATTGATCCCGCTCGTATCGGCTTCCGTCAATTCGGTCACATTGCCGACACCCATCATCATCGATACATCGGGATAACGCTCGCGCAAGCCGACATAACGCGCGATCGAAGTAGCCAGCCCGAACGGAAGAGGATCGAGAATCGGATCGGCGAGAAACGCCCGCCCGCGTGCGCGCATCGCATCGATGGCCGTGTCGAGCGATGCCATGTCGCCTGGCTCGCGTGCGACGATGATCGGTGTCGATGCCACCTGATCGGCGACCCAAAGCGTATCGATGTTCAGGCTCATCAGATAATCGGCACCCGCACGTCCCCCGCGCAAGAGCTCCTCGGTCCGCATTGAATCGACGCTGACGCGAAACCCTTCGTGCTTCAATGCGAGAACCGCGTCTTCGAGATGAGGGAACGCCGTTTCGGGCAGGCAGCCGACATCGATGACATCGGCGCCTTGCGCGGCATACTCGCGCGCCCGCGCGACAATACCCTCGATGTCGAGCCGCGGCGCATCCACGATTTCCGCAAAGATGTCCGTGTCGTAGCGCGACAGATCGACCGGCTTGGCCTCGCGTCCGAAGAACTGCGGCAGGTCCTTGACTTCCTCGGGCCCGCGCTCGACCGGCACGCCGTAATGCGCCGACAACGCATCGAGGTCGCCACGGCAACGCCCCGGCACGATCACGCGCTGCGCGGCGACAGGCGAGGGCAGTCGCCGCCGAATCATATCGGCCGTCATCAGCGCGGCGACTTGCAAGCCGAGCTCGCGAATCTCCCACGAAAACGCGGTGGGCGCCATGCCTTGCAGCACGCGCAGCAAGCTGGGTTCAGCGAGACGGCCGGTCAGGAAGAGGATGTGGTCCATGCGAGGTCGAGCGTCGCCAGTCGGTCGTCGAGTGCCGCCTTGAGATCGTCGAGCGACGAAACGAGCGTCGTGTGCTCGAAGCGCGCAAGGCGAGCCACGTTCTCGAGCTCGATTGCGCGCGGCCGCAACTCGACCCATTCGTCCGGGCTTTGCGTGATCACCGTGGGCTCGGTGTCGCACGCAAAGACGATGCCGGGGATGCATTGCTTGCCCGCCTGCGCATACATGTTGGTCGGCAGGGTATCGGAAATGCCGAACGCGCATTTGGCGACGGTGTTACTCGTGGCCGGTGCGATGACGACGGTGTGATACATGCCGTGATACAGCATGCCGACCGGCACGCCGCTCGCACTGTTGTCGCGAATCACGCGAAAGTGTTCGCGCAGGCGCGCGAGCGGCCAACCATAAAGCGGCAGCACTTCTTCGCCGGCGCGGGACAACAATAGATCGGTGCGCGGCAGTTGCAGCGCAAGCGCGATCGACTCCTCGATCAGATGGCCGGAGCCGGTCACGCACCAGGCGAAGCGCGCATCAGGCTTGAAATCGGTGAGTTGGCGGGCGGGCTCGACACTCATGCGTCAAGCGCAATCGGGGCGCCGTCATGCGACAAGCGAATATGCAGACGATGCATCTTTCGATACAGCGTGTTGCGGCTGATGCCAAGCGCCTTCGCGACGTTGCTCACGTTCCAGCGATGCTCGTCGAGCATCGACAGCACGGTTTCGCGTTCGTTGAGCTGAATCGCGTTGAGCGATGCGATGTCGGCGTCATCCGTTAAATGCGGCAACTCGGGCGACACTGCGGCACGCGTGGCCGCTGAGGCTGAGGCTGAGGCCGGCGCCGCGGCACTTGTGCTCGGGGCGCTCGCCGGCTGACCTTGCAACACTTCCGAGGGCAGATGCGCGCACTGGATCGGCTGGCCGTCCGACAGCGCAAGCGCCATTTGCAGCACGTGACGCAACTGGCGGATGTTACCGGGCCACGTGTAGTTCAGCAGCACACGCTGCGCGTCGACGGTGAGCTCGGGCGGATCGTCGGTCTCCGTTTCGAGCAGGTGATGAATGAGCGGCAGTTTGTCGATGCGCTCCGCGAGCGACGGCAAGTTGATTTCGATGCCTTTGAGCCGGTAGTAAAGATCTTCGCGAAACTGCCCGCTTTGCACGAGCTCGAGCAAATTCCGGTGGCTCGCACTGATCAACTGGAAATCGACCTTGACGATGGTTTCGGCGCCCAGCGGCGTCACCTCGTGTTCTTCGATCACGCGCAGCAGACGCGCTTGCAACGCGAGCGGCATGTCGCCGATCTCGTCGAGAAACAGCGTGCCGCCGTTGGCCTGCACGATCTTGCCGCGTCGGCCTTCACGCTGAGCGCCGGTGAACGCGCCGGCACGATAGCCGAACAGTTCGCTTTCGATCAGGTTCTCCGGCAGCGACGCACAGTTCACCGGCACGAACGGGCCGGTGGCAAGCGGGCTGATGCTGTGCAGCGCCTGTGCGAACACCTCTTTGCCGGAGCCGGTTTGGCCGCGCACCACAATCGGGATCTTGCGCTGGATCACGCGGGCGGCCAGTTGAATTTGCGAGGCCATACGCGGGTCGCCGAATTCGAGATGCGAAAGCTTGTCGAGGCGGCTCGGCGCGGGGGCCGTGTCGCGTGCTGCCGGCCGGCGCGTAGCGGGTTCGGGCGCGAGGACGCTGGTGCCGCTGCCGGTACTGCTGCGCGCGGTGCTGCTGCTTTGCGGCGTTTGCGCGACGAGGAAAAAGCGGTTCGTGCCGCTCGCGCTGTAAACGGTGATCGGGTGAAACGAGCCGCGGATGCTGCGCGCGATCATGTCGTCGATCGACGCGTTAAAGGCCTCGTCGATGCGCTTGCCGCGCAACTCGTCGAATGTGCGGCAGCCGAGCTGGAACGCGGCACTGCGGTTCGCGGCGAGAATCATTCCCGCGTCGTCGACGGCGAGCTTGCCGCCATGCAATGTGCCGACGAATTCGGGCCTGCTGTGAAACTGGATCATATTCACATGGCGAAAGCGCGCACTCAGCAACCGGTTTTCAATCATCTGCCGGGACATGCCCACCAGCACGAGCGAATGCTGCTGCAATAGCCGCGAGCGGCTCGTGACATCGAGCACGCCGGCAATCTCGCCGCGATCGTCAAAGATCGGCGCGGCGGAGCAGGTGAGCGACGTATAGCGCGCATAGAAATGTTCGTGCTGGCAGACGGCGATGCAGTCGCGTTCCGCGATACAGGTGCCCATGCCGTTGGTGCCGGCTTCGCGCTCGCTCCAGACCGCGCCGATGCGAAAGCCGTCCGCGGCCACCGTTTCCGCGAATGGCACCGACGATACTTGATGAACGATAACGCCATCCGAATCGACGAGCACGACGGCCAGTTCGGGGTCCGCGAGTTGCTGATACAGCGTGGTCATCTCGAGCTTGGCGCAGGCAATCAAATCACCCACTGCCTCGCGCCGCGTCGTGAGCTCGTAATCGGTCAGTATCGGCGGCGTGACGAAGCGGCCCGGGTCGAGTTTGAAGTCGTTGACGCAGCGCGTCCACGATTGAGCCACGGATTCGCTCGTCGGCCGGGACGGCAGATGATGATTGACGACGTTTAACACTTCACGGACATGCGAGCTGCTGTCAGCGAGCAATGACATGGGGTTTGTCTCCATGGCGTGCAGGTCGCGCGACGTGCTGGCCGCTGCGATTGCCGCTCTAATTAACGTTGCCCCTTTCACGCCGCGAATTCTTGCGTTCACGTGCGCTGCGGCTAATTCACCGGTTGGACCATTTTGGTCACCGCACCATCGATGTGGGAAAACTCTACCCTTGATGGCGCTTGCGTTCAATAAGGAGTCGCATTATGTAGGTATATCTGTGCGCGGTTCTTGCTTTACTTTCGGAAAGTGCCAAACGTCAGCGCCGCCCGCGCTCATTGCTGCGGCCCTGGTACAGCTTGTTGCGTGCGAGTGTGCACTGCCCTCGCTTTCTTTCTCTTCGGGCCGCATGGCGGCGGAGTTCATCATGGATCGTATCGACACCATCAGCCTTGCCCCGCTTCGCGCCGAACCCAGCGTCTTCGGGGAGGCTGCAAGTGCGCGGCCGGCTGTCGGGGAAGCGCTCGATATCGTTTTCATCGAAGATTTCGTTGGCGAAACGGTGATCGGTATCGACAGCAGCGAGCAGCATGTTCCGCAGCCGTTGCGTATGAATTTGACGATCGGTGTGCCCGCGTTGCGGGCTTGCACCACCGATCGAATCGAAGATACGATCAACTACGCCGCGGTGCGTGCGGCGCTTCACGCGCTACTGGCTTCGCACGGCGTCAGGCTGCTGGAGGCACTCGCGGAGACAGTCGCGCAACTGCTGATTCGCGATTTCGGCGCCTATTGGGTGCGCGTGTCGATCGCGAAGCCGGGCAAATTCGACGACGTGAAAGCGGTGGGTGTCGTCATCGAGCGGCGCCGCGGCGCATATCGCAGCGCAGAGCCCACATGGGCATCGCTCGGTGCCGGGTTGATTCCGATTCCACGTTAAGCACCGACGGCGGATGCTGCGATTACTTCTTTGTCGTGGTCGTATCGCTTGTCAAGCCGCATGTGCGATAGGCGTTCGTCTGCAACGTTCGAAACGACTTCGTCTGCTGCTTGGCGTGATCCACTCTGAACTCCGCACCGCCTTGTCCGCCGAGCGATGCGTACTTGGCGAAGGTCGATTGATCGACGAATTCGTCGTAGGGAAGCACGGCGGCCATTTTGTCGACTACGCATGAGCATTTGTAGACGTTCGCGAAATCGTGACCGTTATCGTCCATGCAGCTCAACACGTATTCGACGCGCCCCTGCGTGGGGTAGTCATAACCACCACCACTATCACCGGACGCGGATCCTGCGCCGCCCGCCGCCCACACCTCGCTCGCCAATGCCGGCGCCAGCGCAAGTGCGGCGCCGGCAAGCATCATGCGACATCTCGTTGTCATGCTGGTCGCCTCTCTTCAAACGTCTGCTGGCGTCAAACGATACACGCTTCGGCACGCTTCGCGCACCTATTGTCGACAAATACCGCGCGCGGTCCTGATACGAGGCCCGTGCGCGGCACAGGCACTATCCTCAGTTCGGTGCGAACGGATGGGCGGCCGTGGCCTTTTTCTCCACGACTTCGGCCGCGCTCGGCCAGCCGGCTACCGCGCGCTGAATGGCTTCCCGGGTGGCCTTGTAGTTGAATTCCTGAATCTTCTTGTCGTCGTCGGCTTCCCAGTGAATGAAGACGCCCACGCAGACGAACAGATCATCGGCTTCGTCTTTCGGAATGGTGCCGTCTTCGACGCTATCGGCCACCGCGAGCGCAACGCCGTGCTGCGCCGGCCCGAACATCTGCACAGCCTGTTTCGCGCCCTTGATCGTGACCTTGTTGAACATCACCGTGTTCGGTTTTGTCGCGAGGTTCGGTGCAACGACGGCAAGCAGTGACGTGAAGCCGTCCTTGTTGTTGGTGAGCGCATTGCAAAATGCGGTCTCGGCGGCGGAGCCTCGCGGCCCCATGAGCAAATCGATATGCGCGACCTCGTTGCCGTCTCCGACAAGCGATTCTCCTACCAGGACGCGATTAATCTTGGCCATGCTGTTCCTCCGATGGGTGGATATGGACTTTCTGATGGGCGCCCTCATGAGAAGCGTGCGGCGCGCCATTCACGCGAGGGCGCATGCTGGGCGCGCGGTGGGTAACCGATGCACGGTGGCCCTACCTAACAGGTTTCATGCCAGTTGGCCGCGGGTTGGCTCAGCGGGGGCGGTGCTTGCCATCGAGGCTAAGCGCGACGAAGAGCGTGGCAACCGTCAGGTCCGCGCTGGTACCGGGGTTCAGTCCGTCGCGCTTGAGCCGTGCGTCCCATTGCGCGAGCGTGGCGTGGGACTCGTCGGGTGAAGTCGTCATGCAATCGCGCCAGGCGGCGTGCGTTTGGCGTGCCGCGGCAGTGACACTCTGCGCCAGCGCAGCGCCGTGTTTGCGCACAATGTGCGAATCGAGCCAGCCCGTTAAAAACGCGAAATACACCTCGAGCGTGGCGATCTCGCGTCCGCGCGGCGATGTCGTGGCTGCGGCGGCGGTAAGGCCGGCTTCGAAGATGTCGGCAAACCCTGTCGCGTATTGGCGCGCAATGCTGTCGCGCTCGGCTGCCAGCTGCATCGCCGCACGCAGGCCCATCGTTGGCGGCGCGTGAACCGACTGTTCGGGCGCGTCGCCGAGCCCACCCGGGTTCGCGAGCGCAATGGCGCGAAAGGCTGAGCGGGCGTCGTCGATGTCGAGCGTTGCCAACACCTGCTCGGTGGCTGCGCGCCACGTGCTTGCATCCGGTGCGGCGCCGCAATGCTCTAATGCGGCAGCAAGTGGCGCGACAAGCAGCACGATGCCGAGATTCGTGTTGCAGTCCACGGCGGCCCGCGTTGCTGTCACGGCGTCGAAGATTCGCGTGCCGACGCGCGCGCCGTGCCTGAAAAGCGGCGCGGCGGCCGCCTCGGCGCTCGCCACGAATTGCGCGGCCACCATGCCGTGTCCGGCACTGGCGATACTGACATTGCCCGGTTTGGCCACCTCGATATCGAGCCGGCAGGCGGTGATAAACGCGTTGCGCGCGTCGGCAATCCGCGCGTCGACGGCGTTCGTCGCGTTCTCACGCATGGCGTTTGGGCAGCGCGACGACGCTCGCGCCATCGTGCGCATTGTCGGCGTGCGCCGCGGCCAGCTTGCGATCGAGCAAATCGTCGGCGAGCGCGGCGGCGATGTCGATTGCCGTGACGGACTGCAGCCCCCGCCACGCCGCCACGCCGTTCACTTCGAGCACGAGCGGGCGGCTTGCGTCGTCGGGGTTGGGAATCAGATCGACGCCGGCATAGTCGAGTTCGAGCGCCTGCGTGGCGCGCACGGCGGTTTGCGCGAGCGATGCACCGAGTTCGGCATCTTCGCAGCGAGCGCCTTGCGCAAAGTTGTGAATCCACCCTTTGCCGCCGACGCGCCGCATCGCCGCCACGGCGCGCCCGCCGATCACGAGCACGCGCCAGTCGAACCCGGGCCGACCGCCTTCGATATAGCGCTGCAAGTAGGCGACTTGACGATAAGCCGCGAGCGGCGGCAAAGCGGCGTGGCCCGGCGCGCCGGTAGCGCGTCGTGCGGCGCCAAGCCGCTTGAGTCCGTGGCCTTGCGAGCCAAAGAGCGGCTTGAGCACGAGTGCGCGCTGGGCCGCCGTTTCCCGCATCAGAAGGCGCTGGGCGAAAGCCGTCGATTCGGTGGCCCAGGTGGGCGGCGTCTGCACCCCATGCCGGTGCAGCAGAAAGCTCGTCATCGACTTGTCGACGCTGCGCTCGATGGCGCGCGCGTCGTTATAGACGGGCACGCCGAGCGAGCGCAGCGCATGCAGAATGCCGAGGCGCAGCGTCACCTGCTCGAAGGTGCCCCCGGCGATGCCGCGCACGAACACCGCGTCGGGCAGCCCGTGCCCGAAACCCGGAATGGCGAGCCCGTGCGGCATCCAGGTGGTATCGATGCGGCAATCGGCAAGGTCTACGCAGCGCGCCTCGGCGCCGCGCGCACGAAACGCTTTCTTGAGCCGGCCGGTATGCCAGCCTATCTCGTCGGTCATGATCGCGATCCGCACGCCGTGGTGAGTGGCGCGCTGGGCGGGAAGGGCTGCGCGCTCGCTCGTCATGTTCGACCGGCCGTGCCGCTCCACTGTTGGTTGAGCAGAGCGGCATTGACGCCGCCGCCATGCCAGGTGGCGCCGCTTTCGAGGCTGCTGACCCAGACTTCGGCTGGGGCGAACAGCGCGGGATCGATTTGATAGAAGTCGTAATTGAATGATGTGAAGATGTCGGCGAACGGGCGTCCATAATCGCGCGAGTTCGACGCCGGCAACTCGGCGGCGAGCCGTTTGGCCACGTCGTCATGCCGGACCGTGAGGTGAACGCGCCCGCCATAAAGAATCGCGTCGTTGGTGCGGCCCATTGCCTGAATGCCGTCGGGCGCGGGCGGCGGCAGCGGGGCGCAGCCGGTGCCTTCCACCACTTCGTCTAGTTCCACGCCGAGCACGTGGGTCTTGTGCAGCGCCACTTCAACGACGCGCGCGACAACCTGCACCGTACCGGCCAGCGCATGTGTCGGCGTGACGACGATGGTCAATTGCTCGGGGGCGAGCGCGCAGTCGTTGAGTACCTTGTCGATGACGACTTGCGGCGGCAGCCGATCCACTTCGAGCACGAGTACGCCGCGCGTGTGCCGATCGCGATAGCCCAATTCGGCGAAGAGCGGCTCCTTGCCGGCGAGCGCGCGGGCCGGCCCCGAGCCGAGCGAGAAAAAGCGCTTGCCGCCCGTTTGCTCCTTGGTCGCGGACAAGCTCCAGCCCGCGTATTGGCTGGCCAGGCAAGCTAGCACGGGCGCCGAAGTCTGCACGTCGATCATCGTCGGCCAAAGCGGCGCGGCCTCGAAGTTCGAGCGCACGGCAACGCGGCCGAGCCCGCCCATGCAAATGCGCGCGACGAGCGCGCCCGCTTCGATGCTGCCGGGCGCGACGACGCCGGCATCGACGAGCACTGTGCCGCCTTCGGTGCGCGTGACGTCGACGGCGAATTGCGCGGCATCGTCGACGAGCCGTGTGACGAGGCGCTCGCTCAGGGCGTTGACGCTGAGCTGCCGGGGGACCGGCTCAGGCGTGGTAAGCGGTTCGGACATAGTCGAGGCCACGATAGAGGGTTTCGATTCGTTCGACGAGACGCTCGCGTTGGCGATCGAGCGCACGGCGCACGGCGTGAGGCGTCGGCGCGGTGGCGACGACGGTGCATAGCGGCTGCCCAGCAGCAATATGCACGCCCGGCATCGGCACATCGCGGCAGCCCGGGTCAGCATGGCAGGCGTCGCTGAACGCGCTCGAACAAACGAACGCGTGCGGCGCAAATACGACTTGCTGCCCTGCACAGCTGGCGCTGGCGCTGGCGCTTGGTGTGCGTGTGCTGGGCATGCGCTCGCGTGTGCAGGCGTCGATATGGCAGGCGAGCAATCCGAGCGGCCAATGCTGTGGCTGCGCGGCCTCGTAAAGCGCCATCGTGGCCGAAGGCCTTGCGTTGATCTCGAGCAGTGAGAACGCGTCGCCATCGAGCAGGAAATCGCAGCTATTGATCCCGGTCAACCCGGCATTCCGGCTGATTGCGCAGATGGCCTCGTGCAGGCGCGCGACAACGCCGGCAGGCGGCGCGATGGGCCCAATGGCGCCGGTATGCACGAACCGATGCGTGCCGATCGCAGTACGCGTTTGCTCGGCAAAACCGACGATTGCGACCGCGTGCGGCGAGGCCACGAAGAGCGCCGAGCACGAACGGCCGCCCGCTTCGCGTTGAAAATAGCCACGGGCGATGTCGTGCGCACCGGCCGCGTCGGCGGCCACGATATGCGTGCCGCCGCAGCCGTCAGCGCGCTTGAAGAGCCACCCGGCGAGACTCGACGGACGCACGAACGAAACATCCGGATGAGCGATGCCGAGTGCATCGAGCAGCGCGAAAAAGCGGCGTGGCTCGCGCACGGCCGAGCACGCCTGCGCACCGTTGCCGATCAGCGGCGGTAGCCCGCGTGTTTCGCTCAATTCGTCGATAAGCGGTTCCGTGCCGCTGCCGGCAACCCAGCCGATCACGCGCGGCAGCCGCGCGATGCGACGCAACGCGTCGACGACTCGCGCGCGGTCGATGGCGAGTCCCGCGCCGGCCACGTCGAACCAAAGCGCGGACGCCGCTCGCGTGTCGCGATCGCCGAAGATATCGAGCGCTGCCACGCGCAGCCCGGCCCGGTTGGCCGACTGTGCGAGCATGCGTGCCGACAGGCCGACAACGGCGACGAGCGGCGCGGAGCAAACAGGCGAAAGCGAAGCCATGACGCTGCGTTCAGCCGAGTCCGGCGGCCACGGCGCGGGCTTCGTCGAACGCTTGCGGAAAGCCGAGATAGACAGGCTTGCTGCTTGTGCGCATCTGGACGAACAGGCGATGCTCGACTTGATACTTGACGTTGCCGATCGCGAGCGCGCCGATGCCAAGCGGGCTTGCGTCGCCGTTCGGGCCGATCGGCTTGCCGTCGTTCATCACGTTGACGCCGGCGATGCCTTCGGGCGGCACCGCGTTGACGTCGGCCGCGATCAGCAGCCGCCGCGCGTGGGCCAGGTCAATGGCGCTCGCCACCTGCACGCCGGCCGTGGCGCAGGCCATCAGAATCTCGGTATCGGCGAGCGCCGCCCGCAGTGCATCCGGCGAGGCCGTGCTGACAGCCGTCGTGGCGATGCCGAAACGCTGGTTGACTTCGTGGCTGACCTCTTGAGCGCGCGCCAACGTGCCGTGGCTTGCAATCGTGACATCGGCGCCCAGCGAGGCCGCCATCGCAGCGGCGATCCGGCCCACGGCGCCTGTGCCGCCGAGGATCAACACGCGCTTGCCGCCGAGCTCCATTTCGTGCGTGCGCTTCAAATGCCGCTCGACAAGCGCGACGAGTGCAGCCGCCGTCGTATAAGAGCCGCTCGGGTCAGCAAACACAGACACCTCGAACGGCGGCACCATCGCTTTGCGCGCCGTCTCGAGCATGTCGGCGGCGAGCATCACATCGCGCCCGCCGATGAAGATGCCCGTGCGCGAGACGCCTTTCGGCCCGCGCGAAAAGATCGCATCCTGCGTGAGGTTCGTGACCATGCCGGCATCCACGCCGCAATACGGAACGATGATCTGGTAGCCCGCATCGGCCGCCATATTGACGTCGAACGGGCTCATTTGCGGCGTGGCCGTGAGCATATGCAGGATATACGGCCTTTCAGTGGCTTCTGACATGGCAGGCGACTCGTATCGTGGGCAAAGTTAGGCGCGGCATGCGTGCGCTCGGTGTTTGGGGGGCTTACGCGGCATCGATGCGCGTCTCGTGCGCACCGGCTAGACGAATGACCGCGCCGCGATTGCGCGAGCTGACGATCGTGCATTCGATATGGGGTTTGCCGGCTGCGGCGGCGCGCGCCACCGCGAGAGCCTCGTGTGCGTCGCGCTCGCTGGGCAGGAACGCAAAGCCGGTCGGCCCCCACGACGTCTGTCCGATGCCGGCGAGCCGTTGTGCCGCCACTGCGCACAACGCGGCTTCGACATCGGCGCTGGCGAATACGCCGCCTTGCACCGGCGCGAAATACTCGCCGATGGTTTGCTGCATGTCGGTGATGCCGCGGGCGAACGTGTCGAACTCGCCGTCGGCGGCGCCGGGCAGAATTCTCATCAAGGCTAGATGGCACAGATGCGCGGCGAGCGCCTGCGGAAAGGGTTCGAGCGCGGCAAGACCGCGCCGTTCGGCGTCGCCCGAAAGCCCTTCGCGTGACGTGTCGGATACGAGCAGCACGCGCCAGGCATCGGGAAACGACTGCCGCGCGATTAGCGGCGGTGCACCACGCGTCGCCGTATGCCGGCTCGCGCCGCAATCGAGCAGCAGCCCGCCTGAATCGAAGCCGAGCATGCCGATGCCCGAGCGGCCGCCGCGTCCGAGCAGCACCGCCAGTTCCGCCGTCGACGCGGCCTTGCCGGCGAGCCGCACATAGGCCGTGCCGATCGCCAGCGCGAGCTGGGTGCCCGAGCCGAGCCCGCTATGCGCACGCGGCGTGCGTAATACGTCGAGCTTGATGCGCGTCGGACCATAAGCGGCATGAAGGCGCACCAGATAGTCGGCCGCGCGTGCACGGTCGCTATCGCTCAACGCCCCTTCGATCGAATCGGTGTCGGCCACGCGTGCTTCGAGTTGCGTTTCGGCACCGTCGATCACGAGCCCGAGACTGCCGAACGCGCGTCCCAGCGATGCACTCGGATCGAGAAAGCCGAGATGGAGCCGGGCGGGCGCGTCGACGGTCACCGTACTGCGCGGGGAAGAGCGGCGAAAGTGCAGCGGCATCGCTAGAGTCCTCGTATGGGCGAGCTGGCCGGGCCTCGATGGGCCGGGGCCTCGATTGGCCGGGCCTCGATGCGAACGCAACGCGAACGTTCAGCGGCGTGTGCTGTCAATCCGCGTGCATCGGGCTCGGCGATGCCAAGCAGGACGCGTACCAAGGGCCTTCCGCCTTGGCGCAGCAAGCGAAGACGGGCGCCGCCCGCGTGTACCGCAAGTCAGGCCGCGGCGCAGTTTTTCAGCGCTTTGTGCCGCGCGAGACGCACTGTGTCACAACTCGCGGTGCGTCTTGCGCCGGCCTGACGGGCTCCCGGCTGCACCGCCTGGCTGCCTCGCGGCCTCACCCCTTCGCCGCGTCGTACTTGATGTAGCGAAAGCGCTGGTCGTCGGACGGCGTGCCTTCGAGCGGCCCGCCCTCGCGCGCGGGTTGCCACTGAATGACTTCCTCGATCTTCGTCGCCAGTGCGAAATCTTTGTCGGAGATGCCTTTGGCGCTATGCGTCATCAGTTTCACGATCACGAATGCATACGAGACGGTGAGGTCGGGGTGATGCCATGCGGCCTCGGCGAGGTGCCCGATCGTGTTGACGACCATCAGCGTGCCTTTCCAGCTTTCGGTTTTATATTTGCGGCGCAGCCAGCCGTCTTCGAGATACCAGTGTTCGAGCGGGCCAACGAGACGGGCGCGGACCTCGTCGTCCGAATAGACCTTCTCGGCTTGAGTCATGGTGGTTGTCTCCGGTCTGCAAACAGGAATGAACGCACAGCTGCAATCGCTGTGCACTGTGAACAGCCCCTAGCCTATCGCGGAATTGACACAGTATGTCTCGCGCCACGCGCAGCGTCCCGCACGAATCGTTGCGCGGCCGCGGGCAAGCCGATGCCGAACGGCTGGCAGCGGCTATCCGCCACCGTGCTTACATGTGCGTTGAAAGGTTACCCCAAAGGGCTGAGCGGCTGATTGGCGTGTTTGCCGAGAAGCCCGATGTTGGCGTCGGCATAGATTATGCGTTCCCCCTCGCACGCCTTGAAGCCCGCCGTCGAGCGGGATAAGAGCGTAGATCGTTACCCGCATTCGAGATGGCGCGCCCGGTGCGATGAGGTAGCGTGGGTCATTCGTGAGTTGAACGGCAAGACAATTCTGGAGGAGACATGAACTTACGCACCATGGTTCTTGGGCTCGCGATCCTCGCATCTGCGGGCTTTACGACACTCGCGGCGCAAGCGGATTCCGGGCTTGATTCGGCAATGAAAAACAATGCGAATTGGGCTTCGCAAGCAGGGGACTACGCGAATCACCGTTACAGTACGCTCAAGCAGATCAATGCGAGTAACGTCGGCAAACTGCAGGTGGCATGGACGATGTCCACCGGCGTGCTGCGCGGTCACGAAGGCTCGCCGCTCGTCATCGGCGACACGATGTACATGCATACGCCGTTCCCCAACAATGTGACGGCCATCAGTCTCAAGGATCAGACTTTCCTCTGGCAGTATCAGCCGAAGCAAGAAGATCAGGTCGTGTCGGTGATGTGTTGCGACACGGTCAATCGGGGCCTCGCTTATGGCGACGGCAAGATTTTTCTGCAGCAAGCTGATACCACGCTCGTGGCACTCGATGCCAAAAAAGGCGATGTCGTCTGGACCGCGAAAAATGGCGATCCGAAAAAGGGCGAGACTAATACGAACGCGCCTCACGTATTCGGCGACAAGGTGCTGACCGGCATCTCGGGCGGCGAGTTCGGTGTGCGCGGGCGCATCATCGCGTATGACATCAAGACGGGCAAGCCTGCGTGGACGGCGTTCAGTGTGGGTCCCGACAACGAAATTCTGTTTAACCCGGACAAGACGATGACGTGGACCGACGGCAAGATGATGCCCGTTGGCAAAGATTCGTCGATCAAGACTTGGAAGGGCGACCAATGGAAGCTCGGCGGCGGCACCACGTGGGGCTGGTACGCGTGGGACCCGAAGCTCAACCTTGTCTACTATGGCTCGGGTAACCCCGGCACATGGAACCCGACGCAACGTCCGGGCGACAACAAATGGTCGATGACGATCTTCGCGCGCGATCTGAACACGGGTGAAGCGAAGTGGGTCTATCAGATGACGCCGCATGACGAGTGGGACTACGACGGCGTGAATGAAATGATCCTGTCGGATCTGAACATCAACGGCAAGAAAGTGCCGACGGTCGTGCACTTCGACCGCAACGGCTTCGCCTATACGCTCAATCGTGCCACTGGCGAGCTGCTCGTCGCGCAGAAGTACGATCCGGCCGTCAACTGGGCTGATCGCGTCGATATGAAGAGCGGCCTGCCGATTCGCAATGTGGCTTACTCCACGCAAGCCGCAGGTGCGGATCACAACGTGAAGAGCATTTGCCCGTCGGCACTCGGCTCGAAAGACGAACAACCGGCCTCGTTCGATCCGACCTCCGGTCTCTTCCTCGTCCCGACCAACCACGTTTGCATGGACTACGAGCCGTTCGAAGTCGACTACACGGCCGGTCAGCCGTATGTCGGCGCCACGTTGTCGATGTATCCCGGCCCGAAGGCCCCGGGCGTCGGCGGCGCGAATGGCGGCAAGATGGTTGAGAACGCGATGGGTAACTTCATCGCGTGGGACGCGGCGAAAGGCAAGATCGCCTGGTCGAAGCCGGAGAAGTTCTCGGTGTGGTCCGGCGCATTGGCCACGGCCGGCAACATCGCTTTCTACGGCACGCTCGAAGGCTACCTGAAGGCCGTCGACATCAAGACGGGCAAGGAGCTTTGGAAGTTCAAGACCCCTTCCGGCATCATCGGCAACGTGTTTACCTATCAGTACAACGGCAAGCAATACGTCGGCGTGTACTCGGGTATCGGCGGCTGGGCTGGTATTGGCCTCGCTGCGGGCTTGAAGAAGTCGACTGAAGGCCTGGGCGCGGTGGGCGGTTATCGCGAGCTTGCCAAGTACACGGCACTCGGCGGCACGCTGTTCATCTTCGCATTGCCGAGCTGAGGTGCGGCAAGTAATTAGTTAGGAGTCCGTAATAAGCCGCGTGCCACCGATCAGCGCCGCAAGCGGGCGACGGGACACGCGGCGACTTGATGCAAACACGTAATACGTATCGATTTTCACTCGCCCGCGACAAGGGCACGCCAACGCAGCGTGCCCGGGGCATCACTATGTCGAAGGAGACGTTGTATGAAAGGCCGCTCTATCTTGTTGCTGACGACAATCACCGCCGTGGTCCTCGCATTGCCTGTCGTCTATGCGCAGAACAAGCCCGCGCTGGCGCAGCAAGTGGCGTACAAGGTGGTCGACGGCAACAAGGTCGACGACAACACGCTGCAAGGCTGGAAAACGTGGCGTGCGCTCGACTGCGAACGTTGTCACGGCGCGCAGCAGCAGGGGCTCGTCGGCCCGTCGCTCGTCGATGCGCTCAAACAGATCGACAAAGACGAATTCAAGCGGACCGTGTTTGGCGGCCGGATCGGCAAGGGTATGCCGGACTTCAGCGCGAGCCCGAGAATGCAGAAGCATTGGGAGGATTTGTACGCTTACCTGAAAGGGCGTTCGGACGGCAATATCAAGCCGGGCGATCTGAGCCCGATGGCCGGAAATTGAATTGACCCGTACGCCGCGAGTTTCCCGGAGGTCATCGATGCGTGATAGCAAACGGTTGTCCGCGCATATTGCGCTTTCACTTATTGCATGTTGCTGCGCGGCGCTCGCAAGCGCCGCGGTGCATGCGGACGGTGCCGCGCTTCCCAATAACGACGGAGCGGACGGCGTGCTCAGAGTCTGTGCCGATCCGCACAACATGCCGCTGTCGAACGACAAGGGCGAAGGCTACGAGAACAAGATCGCCGAGCAAATGGCGCACGATTTCGGCTACAAGGTCGAGTACACCTATTTTCCGCAGCGCATCGGTTTCGTGCGTCACACGCTGCGCGAGAAAGAGGCCAGCAGCGAGCGCTTTAAATGCGATTTGATCGTAGGCGTGCCGAAGGGATACGACCTGACTTCGACCACCCATGCGTATCTGCACTCGACCTATGCGATGGTGCTGCCGAACAAACCCGAGTTCGCCACTGTCAAGACGCCCGATGATTTGTTGAAGCTGCCGCCCGCCGAACTGAAGAAGCTGCGCTTCGGCATCTTTGCGCAAACACCGGCAGTCGATTGGCTGCTTGCACACGGTCTGATCGACCAGGCCATGTCGTATCAGGTGCAAAGCGGCGATCCGCAAGCGTACCCTGGAGAAATGATCGAACACGATCTTGCCAGCGGCAATGTCGATGTCGCATTCGTCTGGGGGCCGATTGCGGGGTATTTCGCGAAACGCTCGGGCGATGCGGTGAAGATCGTACCGTTCCCGCCGCAAAAGGGCATTCGGTTCGACTACCAGATTTCGATGGGCGTGCGCCACGGCGAGAAAGCCTGGCATGACAAAGTCGACCAGTGGATCTCGACGAACCAGGACAAGATCGATCAGATTCTGACGAGCTACAGCGTGCCGTTGCTCAAGCCAGTCGATGCCGAGGTGCCTAAGCAGACGGGTAGCGCGCAATGAGTCGAATGCGCGCTATGCGCCATATGGCGTTGCATGCTGGTGCGCTCGTTTGCTCATGCAGCCTTGGTCTTGGTATCGGTGTCGGCCTCGCGCTAAGCGTATCAACCGGTGCGCACGCCGCGTCGGCGGCCAGTACCGCAGGCGCTGCCGGGGCGGCCGAGCCCAAGCCCTCGAGCGAGATCACGCCGGCCGAGCACCTGATTTTTACCTCGGAGCATTTGCATGGCGTTGCTGCGCAGACCGAGCTCGACTATGCGATGACTGCCGCGGGCGAGAAGGCCGCGGCCCCCGATATCGTGCGCGTGCTCGTCACGAGCCAGGGCAATGCGAACGGCGATGCGCGCGTGTCCGATCACAGCGGGGAGGTCACGTTGCCGCCGACGGGCCTGCCGTGCAATCCGGCGATCATCTATTTTCTGGAACGCGATATTGCGGAGATGGAGGCACTGACCGGCGGCCAGCGGCGCTATTTCCAAAAGCGCGTGCGATTGGCGCTGGCGCAAGGGCCGAGCATCGTATCGACCACGGTACAGATTGGCGGCAAACCGGTTGCCGTGCGGCAGATCGTCATTCAGCCGTACTTGCACGACCCGAACGCCGAGCGCTTCACGCGCTATATCGGCAAGCGTTATACGTTCGACGTCGCCGATACCTTGCCGGGCAAAGTCGCGCTGATTCGCACGGAAATACCCGGATCGAACAACGATTTTACCCATCCGGTGGCGTCCGTTACGCTGACTTTCCAGGCCGCGGTGCACACGTTGCCGCAGCCCGGACCCACCCATCCTGCGAAGCCCTCCGACGCACCACGCGCCAGCCGTTAGCGCGCAGCGGTGCGGTGGGATGACGCTGAACGACCAAGCCGCTACCGTGAATTTCATTCGCTCGCTGACGTTGCGTCAGTTGCAAATCTTCATCGTCGCGAGCCGCCATGCAAGCTTTGCGCGTGCGGCCGAGGAGCTGCACTTGACGCAGCCCGCGATCTCGATGCAAATCCGCCAACTCGAAGATGCGATCGGCTTGGCGCTGTTCGAGCGCGTCGCGCGCCGGCTCGCGCTAACGGAAGCGGGCGAGCGCCTCACGCATCACGCGAGCCGCATTCTCGGCGAAATCAAGGACGCCGAGGATGCCATGATGTCGCTGCAATTGGCGGACAGCGGCTCGATTACCGTGGGCATCGTCAGTTCGGCGACGTATTTCGCACCGAAACTGCTGGCACTTTACTCGCATCAGTATCCGAAGGTCGACGTGCATTTTTCGGTGGGCAACCGCGAGTCGCTGCTGCGCTTGTTGCAGGATAACGCGATCGATCTCGCGTTGATGGGCCGGCCTCCAGCCGAACTCGATACCACGATCGAGCCGCTCGCCTATCATCCGCAGGTTGTGATCGCGCCGGTTACGCATCCGCTCGTTGGCGCGCGGCGCATCGATTTGCACGAACTGCGTGGCGAAACGTTCTTGCTGCGCGAAGCAGGCTCCGGCACCCGCACGGCGGCCGAGGAAATGTTCAAGCAGCATCTGTTCAAGCCGGCGAAGGTGGTCACGCTTGGCAGTAACGAGACCATCAAGCAGGCTGTGATCGCCGGCATGGGCGTGAGCCTGATTTCGCTGCACACGCTGCACCTCGAACTGCGCGCCGGCGAGCTTGCGCTGCTCGACGTGAATGGCACGCCGATCGAGCGGACTTGGCAGATCGTTCATATGCGGACCAAGCAGCTCTCGCCGACTTGCGCGCTGTTCCGGCGTTTTTTGCTCGAACATACCGCGCCTCATCTCGATCGCGAGTACAGCCAATACATCGCCACGGGAAAACGCGAAGACCTCGCTGCGCGCTGAGGGCTGAACGCTGCTTCGCGTGACAAAGCGCGTCTCGCTCGCGCTGCGCTAGACTGTGCACCTCGTCACCTCCGTCAGCGTTTTTCCCGCGTGCGCCATGGACCAGCCGAACCAGCCGATACTGCCGATCACGTACGACCAAATCGATCAATGGATTGCCTCGCTGCAGCCCGTGCTGGCGCGCGAGGGTTTTGCTTGCGTAGTGGGTATTTTGCGCGGCGGCACGCTGCCCGCCACGCTGGTTTCGCATGCCACCGGCGTCGTGCCCGCGTTCTTGCGCTATCAGCGTGCGACACGCACGGTTAGTTGGGACGCGTCGATTCCGTTGCCGGCCAAGGGCAGCAAAGTGCTGCTCTGCGAGGACTTCGCGGGCAGCGGCCACACGTTGGCCGACTGCGTTGCGTATTTGCGCGAGCATGGCCTGGTCGTCAAGACGTTGACGGTGGTTTTCGACGATCTGAGCCGTAGCCGCCCCGATTACGGCATCGACTGCTGCGGCTATCGTCCGTTGCTGCCGTGGGAGCGGCATGTCCATACGCAAGAGCACCAGGCTCGATGGCGCTCCACTCAGGCGGGCTCGCTTGGCCCCGTCGGCGAAGATCACGAGTTCGCCGTGTATGCGATCGATCTCGACGGCATATTGCTGCCCGATGTGCCGCCGCACCGCTACGAGGCGGACCTCGAAGCCGCGCTCAAGGAGCGCGACTTGCTCGCGCCGTATCAGCATCTGCCCGATGTCGACTTTGCGCGCACGAAGGCGATCGTCACAGGCCGGCCGGAAATCGACCGTCCTCGCACGAGCGATTGGCTGCGCCGCCACGGCTACGGCGGCCTGTGCCTGATGATGCGCGACCCCGCCACGCATGGCGAGCTACCCGAGCAGGTCGCGGCGCACAAGGCGCAAGCCGCCGTTACGCTGGCCTGCACGCATTTCATCGAGAGCGACCCTGTGCAGGCGATTTTCATCGCGCAACACGCGCCGCAGCTGCGCGTCGTCTGGTGGGATGCCGCGCGCCGTGCGGGCAAGCTCATTGCCTCGCACGCATGGCAGACGCTCAGCACTGACCAGCACTAAGGGCTGAGCGGCCCCCGGTGCGGCCGGCTATTCCTTCTTGCGCGCCGGCCCGGTGCGCACGGCGACCGTCAAGCGGCGATTGAGGTCACCCGGCGTCGGCTTTATCTGCTGCCACAAATTGGCGCGATTTACGCCTCTGCGGTTGAATGCGCTAGCGAGTACCTCGGTGATGAAGTACTCCTTCGGCGTGTGCAGCGTGGTAAAGGCCACCGTCGGGACAGGCTGAAACTCGATTTCTTTGATGTCATATTGGGCGATCGCTGCGGCGATCATCTCCGACCATATCCCCACACTATTCAGATCGGGCGGGTTCGTGATGTCGACGACGACCGCACGCTTGTTCGTCATGTCGACGTCCACGGTCATCGAAGAATACAGAGGCTTTCGCGTCTTGACCTTGATCTCGTGAGCGGTGCCGGTCGTATCGGATTTCGGTTCGACGCTTGCAACAACGCCGCGCGTGAGCCGTGGCGCCACCTTGCCGGAAAGCGGTCGCAAACGTGGCTGCTTTGGGTGCGGCTCCAGCGGATTGACGCGAAGCCGGTCCCATTGAGTCGGCTTTTCGAGCGTCCATGCGTTACCGGGAATGATCTCCTTCGGGTCGCCTGCGCTGCGAGCGCCGGCGGCCTTCTGAAAGAAGGTGCTGATGATGAGGCGTAACGCGCTTTCGTTGTCGGTCGACTCGAAACGACCCGTCCCGCGTTCATTGGCTGCCCGGACGGTGACGACCTGTCTGCCGTTCGCGCGCAATTGCTCAGCGGCGGGTGCAATGGCGTTGATTTGCTGATTATTGCCGGCCACGAGCAGCGGCCCCTGGTAAGCGAGATCGTCCGCGTCGCGCAGTACCGGCTCGTCACGTTGGGCGACGACGGCCGCTGCGATCGCATCGTCGGGGTGCGCCGCGAGCAGGTCCATGACGAGCGGGCCACCGGCCACCATCATGCGTGTGCCGTCGAGGAGCCGGATCGGGTCATCATCTCGGGCGCTCGGCGTGCGCAGCGCCTCGATGTGTCGGTGCAACTGCGCTACGGCGTCTTCCCGGCGCTGCCGTGTCGACGTCGAGTCGTCGCCCTCGCCAGCACCATCGAGATGCGGGACAAGCACCGCCACACCACAGCGTTCGACGAGGCGCTGCATCCAGCCGGGATGGAAGGTCGCACCCCTGCCGTCGAGCCAGACGAGCACTGGTAGCGGCCCGGTCATGGTCTTACGCGCCTTCGCCGATGGCAGCAGAAGCCGGCCGATGTCCGGGCCAGCGAAGGCCACTCGGCCGTCAGGATCCGGATAGCTGACGCGCCAGGTTTCGACCGCAGTCTCGTCGGTGGGCTGCAGGAGTTCGTACGTGCTGCTCGTTTTTTGCGTCTTTACCACCCGCTCGACGTCTACCCGTGCCACCGAGGGGCCGCGCGATGGCGATACGATCGGGAGCACGAACGTATCGCCGAGGGAAACGGGCCGGCCCAGATGAGTGGGGTCGCCATAGCCTCGAAAACTATTTGACGCATAGGGTCCCGCGTACGGGTTATTAAGCCGGATGGACTTGCCGCCGGTAATCAGTGACGGTATGCCCGTCGCAGGAACGAGGAGCGTCGAGCCGTCGTCGCGCGTCACACGACCGACAGTCGTGCTTTGGTATTGAAGCAGGAGTTTCGCCGGTTCCGGTGTCTCGTCGTTGCTCGCCGGCACGAACCATGAAGCATGCGCTTGCCGTTCGCCGGGCAACAAAACGGACAGACCAAAGCCCGGCTGTTCCGGCGACGCATAGAGCTGATCGATGCGCAGCAATGCGTCCGGGTCGAGCGGTTCATAGCGGGCGTCAGGGGCGGGCGCATCGGGGGTGTTCCGGTCGTCGTCGGGGTACTGGTTCCAACGCAAACGCGCGTGCGCCACATCAGGCCCGACGAGGCAACGGCGCTCACCCGTGCTCGGATCGATTTCCCATATTTCGTCGGATTGACCTTCGCGTCTACGCACAGCGAGCAGCGACCCCTGCTCGGTCCAAAGCAAGGACCGGCCTCGCTGGGCACCTTCAAGGCTTGGAATGAACGTGCCGTCGCCATGATTGGTCGTCTGTGTCCAGTCCGCATCGTTTTCGCGCACCAGCAGCCGTGGCTGATCGGGATGGTCCACATCGACGACGTAGATCTCCGTCACGGGCAGGTCGGTGTCTTCGTCGACGCTCCTCGACGTGACGATAAAGTGCTTTCCATCGGGCGACCAGGGTCCGAGTTGACGATCACCTTTCTGACTGAACGGCTCGATCGCGATTTCGTCGCCGACGAAGAAATCGTGGAGCGTAACGACGCCGCGGTGGTCCACAGTGCTGCCCCATCCGCTGCCGCTCGGCTCGCATTCGGCATGAACGACGCTTGACGGACGTATGGTGACCGGGGTGGCGTCGGTGGGATCGAGATGGCCAGCGTAGTTCTCGAACGCATGCACCTGACGCAGGCCGTACTTGTCGCGCATCAGCGCCAGCAGCGTCGGCGGCCCGTCCTCCGATACACATACCGAACCGATCGGGATGATTGCATTGTTCGCCATCTCGTCCCGCGTTTGGGCGAAGGCTCTCGGCGGTGCCATGCCTTCGAGGTTGATCGAGTCGGGCAGCGAGAGCAGATCGACCAGCTGTTGACGGATTTCCGGCAAGCGTTTTTCGAAGTCGGCCGATTTCTGCAAGACCGACATCACGACGACGGCGGGTACATGATCGTCGGTCGTGGAGGTGTCGAGCGCGAGAGATTCAAGCTCCGCATTGGGATCGAGAATGCGCATGATCGCGCGCATCAGATGCGGTGGCACGTTTGCGCCAGGCAACGCCGCGCCATAGCCTTTCCAAAAACCCGTTACTGCCTCGTTCACGCCGATTAGTACTCCGCCGGGCTTGAGCATGCGCATTTTTGTGATCAACGTCGCGGCGAAGCGCGTCGCGCTATCGGTATACGAGCAGCTCCCGTAGAAATCGGTCGCGATATCGAGCGATTCGAAGAGTTCCTCCGGTGGAGCGAAGACGTCGAGCGGCTTCCACTCGATCGGGGCCGGCTGGCCGTTCACGCCGGCTTGATCGATATCGGTCAACTCCACGCCGAGGATCTTTGCGTAGAGCAAGCTGCGGTCCTTTTTGGCTTGCTCCTTTTCGAGCGCCAGCAGCTTCGTTTTGTCGCCTGCGAGCAGCGCCTCACGGATCGCCCGCGCTCGCGCGCCGCGCGGGAAAGCGGCGTAGATATACCGCAGCGCGGGGACGCATCGCGGGAGGGGAGCGAACCGGTCAACTGGAAAACGTAAATGCAGTAGACGGGCGCTCGCAGCCGGTCCGATCAAATGAGGTCTTTCAGCCGATGCCATGCCATCGCAAGCACCAGCATCGGTGTTCTGAGCAGCGTTCCGCCGGGGAAGTCGCGGTGGGAGACGCGAGCGAACAGATCGAGGCGAGTCCCTTGACCGTTGATCGCTTCCGCAATCAGGGCTCCCGCCAGCGCCGTCGTGTTCAGCCCGTGGCCGGAAAAGCCTTGCGCAAAGTAAACGGTATTGCCGAGCCTGCCGAAATGCGGTGCCCGGCTCATGGTGATATCGACGAAGCCGCCCCATGCATAGTCGATCTTCGCATCGGCGAGTTGCGGGAACGTGATCAACATGTCGCGGCGCATGGCTTGTGCGAGATTGCGGGGCATGCGCGTCGAATAGCTGACTTTGCCGCCCCATAGCAGCCGACTGTCGACCGATGGGCGGAAGTAGTCGAGCACGAAGCGGCTGTCGCACACGGCGGCAAGCGCTGGCATCAGCGCTTGCACGCGTGCTTCGCCTAGCGGCTCCGTTGCAACGATGTAGGTGCCGACCGACATGATCTTGCGAGCGAGCGCAGGCGCCAGTTCACCGATGTAAGCATTGCACGCGAGCACGACGAACGAGGCGCGCACGCCGCCGCGGGCGGTCGATACATAGTGCCGCTTGCTGCCTGTACTTGTGGCCGTGCGCGTGATGGCGGTGGCGCAACTGTCCTCGAAAATGCGCACACCGGTTTCGCAAGCCGCACGCGCGAGACCCAATGTGTAATTAAGCGGATGCAGATGACCACTGTCACGGTCGTAGAGTCCACCAAGGTAGCGCGACGATTGAAGAAAACGCGGCAGCTCGCTGGCATCGACATAGCTGAGTCGCGCACCGTCCGAGCGGGCAGCGGCCTCGTCGCGCAGCCGTTGCAGTGCGTCGGCGTGGCGCGGCCGGTTCGCCACGGTGAGATAGCCGGGCCGGTAATCGCAATCGATGCGATGTTTGTCGATACGCTGCTTTACCAGCTCAAGAGCTTGATGTCCCATGCTGGTGACTCGTCGCACGTCGTCAGCGCCGAGCGACTTGTCGAACGTGTCGACGCCGCAGGCGAAGCCGCTGATCAATTGGCCGCCGTTGCGGCCACTCGCGGCCCAGCCGACCCTCGACGCCTCGAGCACCGCTACCGACCATCCGCGCTCGGCGAGTTCAAGCGCGGCCGTCAGGCCCGTGAGCCCCGCGCCGATCACACAGACGTCGGCGTCGAGCGTCTCGTCGAGCGAAGGATGGCGCGTATTGTCGTTTGCGGTGGCGGCGTAATACGACGTGGCATGAGGTTGATTCGAACAGGTTTGCGTGGAACGATTTTGATTCATCAGCGTGCGCTTAGCCCTTATACAAGCCGGAGCGCGCGCGCGGTCGCGTCGAGGGCTGTTTTCGCTTTGTCGATGATCTCGTCGATCTCCTGCCGCGTGATGACAAGCGGGGGCGACAGCAGCATTCGGTCGCCGCTTGCCCGCATGATCAGATTGGCGTTGAAGCAGAAGTCCCTACACAGCGCGCCGACGTCCGCACCGTTGGCAAAGCGTTTGCGCGAGGCGGGTTCTTCGGCTAATTGCAAC
This sequence comes from Trinickia sp. LjRoot230, assembly GCF_964253315.1. Taxonomy (NCBI): domain Bacteria; kingdom Pseudomonadati; phylum Pseudomonadota; class Betaproteobacteria; order Burkholderiales; family Burkholderiaceae; genus Trinickia; species Trinickia sp. LjRoot230. Next base: position 2,648,538 of record NZ_CAXUQX020000001.1, on the reverse strand, counting down.
GCGGCGACGAGCCCCGCGCCATCGACCTCGCCGATGATCGGATGGTTGCCGAACGTCTCGCGCAGGCACGCTTGAAAGTAAGGGCCGGTATCGTGCTTGACGCGCTCCACGATTTTCTCATCGCGAAGCAGCGCCAGATTTGCGACGGCGACGGCCGCGGCAACCGGATGGCCGGAGTAGGTGAGGCCATGATTGAACTCGCCGTGATCGATGATTGCCCGTGCTATCCGGTCATGCAGCGCCACGGCGCCCATCGGCACATAGCCGCTCGTCAGCCCTTTAGCGAGCGTCATCAGATCGGGTTCGAAGCCGAAGTGCTGATGCGCGAACCATTCGCCTGTGCGGCCGAACCCGCCGATGACTTCATCGGCAACGAGCAGAACGTCGTATTTGCGGCAGATGCGCTGGATTTCGGGCCAGTAGGTCGACGGTGGAAAGATCACGCCGCCGGCCCCTTGAAACGGCTCGCCGATGAAAGCGGCCACGTTGTGCGCGCCGAGTTCGAGAATTTTTGCTTCGAGCTGCTGCGCACGCGCGAGGCCAAAGGCTTCCGGCGAAAGCGTGCCTTCGCCATAAAAATACGGTTGATCGATATGCACGATATGCTCGACGTGCGAGGGCATCTGCGCATGCATGTAGTCCATGCCGCCCAACGTAGCGCCTGCAATCGTCGACCCGTGATAGCTGTTTTTACGCGAGATCACATACTTCTTCTGTGGCTGGCCTTGCGTAGCCCAATAGTGATAGACGATGCGCAATACCGTATCGTTGCCTTCCGAGCCGCTGTTGCAATAGAAAAAGTGATTGAACGGCGCAGGCGCGAGTTTGGCGAGCAGGGCCGACAGCTCGACCACCGGCGGATGCGTCGTTTTGAAGAAAGTATTGTAGTAGGGCAGTTCTAACATTTGCCGGTACGCTGCATCGGCGAGTTCGCGGCGTCCGTAGCCGACGTTGACGCACCATAAGCCCGCCATGCCGTCGATGATTTGATGGCCGTCGGAGTCCCATAGATAAACGCCTTTCGCTTTGACGATGACGCGGCTGCCCATGCGGTTGAGGGTGCCCATATCCGAGAACGGATGCAGATGATGCGCCGCATCGAGCGCTCGGTATTCGGCGGTGCTGCGGTGGCTCATATCGCCTCCAATCAGGTTACTCGCTAGCGGGAACGTGCGTGAATTCGCGGCACACATGTCACTTGTTTCACACATGCAGCAGCAAATGCCGGCGTTCCCATGAACTGATGACGCGAAAGAACGCGTCGTATTCGGTTTCCTTCAGCGCGAGGTACGCCTTGACGAACGCCTCGCCGAACATGCCGCCGAGCGGCTCGCAGGCGCCCATCAGCGTGAGCCCTTCTTCCAGATTGCGCGGCAGTTGATAGGGCAGTTGATAGCCGTCGCTTGCGAGCGGCTCGGTCGGGCTCAACTCTTGGGCCATGCCGAGATAGCCGGCCGCGAGCGTCGCGGCGATGGCGAGATACGGGTTGCAGTCCACGCCGGGAATGCGGTTTTCGATGCGACGTGCGGCGGGCGACGAGTGCGGAATACGAAATCCGACGGTGCGGTTGTCATAGCCCCATTGCACGTTGATCGGCGCGGCCATGAAGCGCGAGAGGCGCCGATACGAATTGATGTACGGTGCAAAAATCGGCATCAACGCGGGCGTATATTTTTGTAGGCCCGCAAGGTAGCTATAAAACCGCGCGGTCGGTTCGCCGTCGCTGCCGGTGAAGAGATTGCGTCCGGTCTCCTCATCGAGGATGCTTTGATGCACGTGCATGGCCGAGCCCGGCTCGCCTTCCATCGGCTTGGCCATGAAAGTGGCATACATGTGATGACGCAACGCGGCCTCGCGCACCGTGCGTTTGAACAGAAAAACGCGGTCGGCCAAATTAAGCGGATCGCCATGCAGAAAATTGATTTCCATTTGCGCGGCGCCGACTTCATGGATCAACGTATCGACTTCGAGCTCTTGAATGTCGCAATATTCGTAGATGTCTTCGAATAGCGGATCGAATTCGTTGACCGCTTCGATCGAATACGCCTGCCGTCCCGTTTCGGCACGCCCCGTGCGCCCGACAGGCGGGCGCAGCGGCAAGTCCGGGTCTTTATTCATGTCGACAAGATAAAACTCGAGCTCGGGCGCGACAACGGGCTTCCAGCCCTTGGCCGCGTACAACTCGAGCACGCGCCGCAATACACGTCGCGGCGAGATCTCCACCGGCGTGCCGTCGAAGTGCACACAATCGTGGATGACCTGAGCGGTCGGGTCGACGGCCCAAGGGATGATGCGGATCGTCGATGGGTCGGGCACGCAGACCATGTCGGGATCGGTCACACCGGTGAGGCCGCCTTCGGGGTACTCACCCGTGACCGTCTGGATCATGACCGCTTGCGGCAAGCGCATGTTTTCGCCCGCTTCGAACTTGCTGCGCGGAATGATCTTCCCGCGCGCGATGCCGGCCATGTCAGGGATGATGGCTTCGATCTCGGTGATGCGATGCTTTCTGAGGAATTCGTCGATGACTTGCATGATCGTTCTCTGTTGTGTTCGGCGGTGCTCTGTAATCTCGGGTCTTGCGGTAGTCGGTGTGGGTTGAACTCAGCCGCATGCAGCGGCGCTTGCACCCGCATGCATATGTGCGCGGCAGGCTGCGCCGAAGGCCTGGAAAATAGCGCTTGAAAGCGGGTCGGCGGCATGTTTCCATTCGGGGTGCCACTGCACACCGAGTGCGAACGCACTTGCATCGGCTACCCGCGCCGCCTCGATCAGGCCGTCGGGCGCATAAGCTTCGGCTATCAGTCCCGCGCCGAGCTGCGCCACACCTTGTGCATGCAGCGAATTCACGCGCGCTTCATGCGCACCGTTCGCCAGCTGTTCGAGCAGCCCGCCCGACACGAGCCGAACGCAGTGCGACGGCCCGTACTGCGCATCGAGCGGTGCGTCTTCGTTCTCGCGGTGATCGTCATAGCCTGCGACCGCGTGCACGTTCTGATGCAGCGTGCCGCCGAAGACGACGTTCATTTCCTGAAAGCCGCGGCAGATGCCGAGCACCGGCAGGCCTGCGTCGATCGCGGCGCGCATCAGCGGCAACGTCGTTGCATCGCGAGCTGGGTCGTGTTGCGTGCCCGGCACGCTCGCCGCGCCGCGGTAGCGATGCGGTTCGATATTCGAATAGCTGCCGGTAAACACGAGGCCATCGACGCACTCGACGAGCGCCTCGTTGATCTGCCGCGCACCGAGCGCCGGCACGATGACGACGAGCGCATCGCATCCGTCGATCACAGCGCCGAGATATTTGTCGATGGTCGCATGAGCCGGATGCCGGCCTATCATGATCGAGTCGGCTGTCACGCCAACCAATGGTTTGTCTCTGATAGTTTTCGTCATCTTCGAAAAGCAAACGATAGAAACGAACAAAATTTAGAAGGGCAGACTGTCAGGCCGTTATCAGTAACCGGTGCCGCGTGTGGCGAAAAGCCAGACGCTTGGCGCATTGGCGGGCGCAACGAGGCCCGCCGCGTGCGAATGCACGCGAACGTCGGACGATGGGCGCAGCGGTGAATAGCGGGTCGGTGAGAGGTGCTACGGCAGCAGCGACGCGGCGTCGTCGGTGTGGACGGCGATGAATGCGCGCGCGGAGGTGGCGTTGTGACGCCGAACGCAACGGCACGAAATAGTCGTGAAGACGGACAGGAAACGGCTGAACGCAAGCTTGCCGTTGCTGCCGTCGGCGGTGGGGCACGCAGCGCGGAGATACCTCGCAAGCTGAGCACGATCCCATCTAACCAAAGGGCCTCGGACTCTCACGATGACACTCGATTGGGCGACGTTAGGGGCATTGAGCGCATTGCTTCATCGAATGTCGCCGCGTTCAACGAAGCGAAGCGAAGTCTCGGCCTGTGTCGATTGCAGCGAGGGCTACATTGCCGCAATACGCGGCTTAAAACACGCTATAAAAGTATGCTTAAGCAAAATATTGGCAAAGACCTTTGATCAGCATATACGACCCACAGTCGCCGTCAAGCGATTGCTATATCTAATAGCTTGCACTGCACAAAATTCCTTTCGGGAACGACGATGACAGAAATGATGCTGAACGATTGGCAAAACGAAGCGGCGAAGCTAGTCATTGAACAAGTGCGCGGCAATCCTCCCCGTTCCAGGGGGAGGAAGGATGGCGCGGACGGCCCTAGCCGTCCTTCCAGGGCGCTCAGTGCGGCGTTCGCTGTTGCTCGATGTACTGGCGTATCACTGAGATAGGCGCCCCGCCGCAGCTACCGGCGAAATAGGACGGGGACCAAAGCGCACCGCCCCATTGTTTTTTGCGAATGCTCGGGTAGTTCTTCTTGCAGATCATGGGACTGGAGACGCCCTTTAGGCTATTCACAAGTGCCGAAACCGCGACTTTGGGCGGATAGTTCACCAGAAGGTGTACGTGGTCGTCCTCGCCGTCGAACTCCACCAGTTCAGCCTCGAAGTCGGCACACACGCTGGCGAACACGACGTGCAGATCGTCGATGATCTCTTTTGTGAACACGCCACGCCGGTACTTGGTTACGAAGACCAAATGTGCGTGGATCAAGAAAACGCAGTGGCGCCCGCGTCGAATGTCGTTGTCGATGGTCATAGACCAAAGTATACTCTGACCTATGGAACGACTCCAAGCCTTCAAATTCGTACTCATGCCGACCGGCGAACAAGCGCGTAAGATGCGCCAGTTCGCGGGCGCATGCCGGTTCGTCTATAACAAGGCGCTGGCGTTGCAGAAGGAAAACCACGCGGCGGGCGGGAAGTTCGTCGGAAAGTTCGCGATTGGCAAGCACCTGACGGCGTGGCGCAACAGCGCTGATACGCCGTGGCTCGCTGAAGCGCCGCGCCATGCGCTTATGATGGCGACGCAGGATTGCGATCGCGCATTCCAAAACTTCTTTGCCAAGCGTGCAGAGTTCCCGCGTTTCAAGCGCAAGGGCGAGCACGACGGCTTCCAATTCCCCGACAAGAATCAGATTGCGCTCGATAGCGGCAATGGCCGCATCAAGGTTCCGAAACTCGGCTGGCTGCGTTACCGACATAGCCGCGATGTACTCGGCGAAGTGCGCAGCGCGAGCGTATCGCTGCGCGCGGGCAAGTGGTACGTCTCGATCCTGACGAAGCGCGAAGTCGAGCAACCGGTTCCGCACGGCCCGGCGGTTGGTATCGACGTCGGCGTGACCCGCCTCGCAACGCTGAGCGACGGCACGTATATCGTGCCGCTGGCGAGCTTCAAAAAGCACGAACAGCGCCCCGCGAAGTATCAGCGGCGCATGGCCCGCAAGGTCAAAGGTTCGTCGAACTGGAAAAAGTCGAAGGCCCGCGTTCAGCGCATCCATGCGCACATCGCGAACGCGCGCAACGACTTCCTGCACAAAGCATCGAACACGATCAGCAAAAACCACGCAATGATCGCCGTCGAGGATTTGCAGGTGCGCAATATGAGCAAATCGGCAGCCGGTGCGGCCGACGCGCAGGGGTGCAATGTCCGCGCGAAGTCCGGGCTCAATAAGTCGATTCTCGACCAAGGCTGGTTCGAGTTTCGCCGCCAGTTGGAGTACAAGACGGCGTGGCGCGGCGGCTTTTTCGTCGCCGTCCCGCCGCAGAACACAAGCCGCACGTGCCCGTCATGCGGCCATATTTCAGCGGAAAACCGCAAGACACAAGCGCTTTTTGCGTGCGTGCGCTGCGGCCACGAAGCAAACGCCGATCACGTCGGCGCGATCAATGTTTTAGAGCGCGGACAGCGCTTGTTAGCCTGTGGAGAGACGGTGCAGTCAGGCCGCTCGAAGAAGCAGGAACCCGCCGATGTGACTCAGGCCATCGCGGCCTAAGCGCAGTAGGAATCCGCGTCCCTCAGGGCGGGGAGGATGTCAAAAGTACACGGAACTCAAATCGACGCTCGTGCGGCTGCGTTAATCCCGCCGATTCGCGGGTGAAAATGTGGGCCATAACTACCAAAAGGAGCAAGGCTATGAAGCCGTCTCTCGCGCTCGCGAGCCACCGGGAAGCGATTCGGCGAGTGGTCGCATCTCATCTGCAGCTAATGTCCGCGTATTTGGCTGAGTTGTTCATGGCGGCGACTCCGAGGATAGCGATCTCGACATTCTGATTGACCCGACGCGGAAACGACACTGCTCGACATCGGTGCAATCCGGCACGAGTTGCTTCAGCTACTGGGTGTGCCGGTGGATGTGCTTACGCCGAATGCGCTGCCGGAAAAATTTCGCGCTGCCGTACTTGCCGAAGCGGTGCCGGGATGAGTAGTGACCAAGAGCGATTGTAAGGACTGCTAACGATAGCGAGCATGGGCTCGCGGCAATGCCGTGGACTTCGAATCTCACGACGGCGCATCAAGTCGCCCGCAGGCTCCGCGCTCATGCGGCTGCGTTAGCCCGAGTTAACCGGCTTTTTTCAACTGAAAGATTCGCACCGCATCGGCGAGCGTTTGCGATTGCTCCTGCAACGAGCCGGCCGCAGCGGATGCCTGCTCCACGAGCGCCGCATTTTGCTGCGTTGCGTTGTCGATGTGGGCGATCTCGACGTGAATCTGCTCGATGCCGCTGTGTTGTGCGGCACTAGCTGTGCTGATCTCGCCCATGATCGTCGCTGCTTGCTTTACGCTCGTCACGATTTCCTGCATCGTGCGGCCGGCCACGTCGACGAGCCGAACGCCGGCTTCGATTCGCTCGACCGATTTGCTGATCAGCTCGTTGATTTCCTTGGCCGCCGTCGCGCTGCGCTGTGCGAGCGCACGCACTTCGGTTGCCACCACCGCGAACCCGCGGCCTTGTTCGCCGGCGCGCGCCGCCTCGACGGCGGCATTCAATGCAAGGATGTTGGTCTGAAACGCGATGCTGTCGATGACGCTGATGATGTCGCCGATCTTCGTGGCGCTCGCGTTGATGTCGCTCATCGTCGCGACGACTTCGTTCATCGTGCGTCCGCCTTCCGTTGCAACGGTGCTTGCTTGCGCCACGAACTCGTTGGCCTGCTTCGCGTGCTCGGCGTTGTCCTTCACTGCGCTTGTCAGTGCCGCGACCGAATGCGCGGTGCGTTGCAGGCTCAATGCCTGCTGCTCGGTACGCGAGCTGAGGTCGTTGTTGCCGGCGGCGATTTCATATGATGCCTGCGCGACCGCTTCTGCCGACTGGCGAACCTCGGCGATGGTCGTCTGCAACTTCTTGCGCATCTGATTGAGCTCGTAATTGAGCCAGGAGATTTCATCGCGCCCGGGCGATTCGATCTTGGTGGCGAGGTCGCCGCCCGCGATGCGCCCAACCGTTGCCACCACCTTTTCGACCGGTACGCGAATGCTGCGGCGAATGCCCCAGCCGAGCAGCATGCCGACGGCGACGGCTACCGCTGTTGCCGTCGCTACGATCGGCACGAATGTCCGCGCAGCACCGCCCGCGTCGGCCGACGCGGTCTGAATGGCCCAGATTGTGGTGCCGCTGATGCACAACACGAGTGCGATCATCAGCGTGAAGCCTGCCGCGATACGAGTCGTCAGGCGGTAATTCGATAGTTTGATCATCGTTGCCTCGATGCATTGGCACGGTTGCCGTTGCTCGTATTTACGGCCGGTGGGGGGAGGGCGGCGTACGGGGGTTTACGCTTGGCAAGCAACAGAGTTGCTGCGATTTTCGACGCCGGGGATAAGCAATCGTTTAGGTATCCTGATCAATCCGCTGCCGCCGTCATTTTTGTCCGGTGCACAATGCCACGGGCGGCTCGCGCGTCGCGCTGTCCGTATCAGCCGTTCCAGCCAGTCATTTCCTGTTCGATTTCCGCTCGCTTGTCGCGTCAGGCTGGGCTCGGATGACCAGGGCTTTGTCAGACCCGATAGTGCCGGGCGTCAACCCATAAGGGGGGAGCCATGTCCAGTTCGCCTTCGACGCCAGACGCCGTGCCGCACCCCGCTGTTGCGCCGGCCACGCAGGACGACAGCCGTCTTTACAACGACGATCTCGCACCCGTGCCGCACGACAAGCGCACATGGACGGGCTACAGCATCTTCGCCATGTGGATGTCGGATGTCCACAGTGTGGGTGGTTACACGTTTGCGGCCAGTCTTTTCCTGCTCGGCATCTCTGGGTGGCAGGTATTGGCGTCGCTTACCGTTGGCATTTTGGCGGTGTACGTGCTGATGAATTGGGTCGGAAAGCCGAGCTACGTGCATGGCATTCCGTTTCCAGTCGCCGCGCGCGTCAGCATGGGCGTCATGGGGGCGAACCTTGCCGCCGTTATTCGCGGCGTGGTCGGCATCGTTTGGTATGGCGTGCAGACCTATTTCGCCTCGAAAGCCGTCGCGACGCTGCTCCTGCTTGCCGTGCCGTCCGCAGCCGCGTTGCAGCAGACAAGCTTTTTGCATCTCGACGGCCTTGGGTGGGTCTCGTTTCTCTTCATGTGGCTGTTCCAGCTCGTCATCTTTCAGCGAGGCATGGAGGCCATCCGCAAATTCATCGATTTTTGCGGGCCGGCAGTGTATGTGGTGATGTTTGCGCTGACGGCATGGATCGTTTCGCAAACCGGTCTGTCCAGCCTAAGCCTGACGTTGGGCGATAAGCCGCTATCGGGTGCGGCGCAGTTTATCGGTATGGGCAATGCGGTATTGCTCGTCGTAAGCTACTTCGCCGCATTGCTGCTCAATTTCGGTGACTTTTCGCGCTTCGCCAAAAGCGAGCGGCAGATGCGGGTGGGCAATTTCCTCGGGTTGCCGGTCAACTTCATTGTCTTTGCCATCGTGACCGTTATCGTGACGTCGGGAAGCGCGAAGGTGTTCGGGCAGATGATCATGGACCCGGTGGCTATCGTGGCGCGGCTCGACAATAAGGTCGCCGTGGTAATCGGCAGTCTTACGTTCATCGTCGCAACGATGGGCATTAATATCGTCGCCAACTTTGTCTCGCCGGCTTACGACATCGCCAATCTTTTTCCGAAGCATGTCGATTTCAAACGAGGCGGACTGATTGCGTCGATTCTCGCCGTGCTTGTATGCCCGTGGATCTTCGTCGACAGCCCGAAAGCGATCACGATTTTTGTCAGCGTGTTCGGCGCGGTACTGGCGCCGCTTTACGGTGTGATGATGGCCGACTTCTATTTGATCAAGAAGCAGCAAGTCGATGCCGCGCAGCTTTACACGATGTCACCGACTGGGCAGTTTCACTATGACGGCGGATGGAACCGGGTTGGACTGACAGCACTGGGCCTCGCCGGTGCGATCTCGATCGGCTGGGAAATCTGTACGCAGCTGTTGCACGTGCTGCCCGAGAACAACCTGGGCTGGGTCATCGGCGCGCTCGCGGGTTGCGTGCTCTATGTTGCGATGATGCGGGCGGCGCATCGCCGGTAATACCCGAATGCGGCACCAATGGCTTTAGCAATTAACGGCCGGCAATAACAGAAGATATTGCCGGCTGTTTTTCGTTGGCGACATCAAGAAGCTTCAGCAAGCAGATGCTGCGCCTGCGTATCGGTCAACTGACCATACGCCCGCGCGTCGTTCACTGCTTTGGTGAATGCATCGATGACATTGGACACATAGACGGCATCGTTCTGATTGGACGCGTTTGTCAGTGCCTGCGGTCCGGTGAGGCCATCGTCTGTGCGCGCCTCAAGTAACGCGAACAGTTCGTCGTTCGTCAGCGCACCGGCCGCGTGTTGGTTCCGGAACATCTGACAAAGTGCAGCCACCGTCTTGGCTTCGCCGCCGAGTAGTGCCGCATGCAGCGCGGGTTTGCCAACAGATCTGGGCCCCTCCATCAGCGTGAACACCTGCTCGTTCGTCAGTGCGCCGAGTGACCAGAGGCGTCCGATCAACGCGTCATAACGATGGACCGATGCTGCGCTAACGTGACTGATAACGTTGACGACACTCGATTGTCGTTCAGCCTTCGGCGCGAGAAATATATCGAAAACCTGCTGATTCGTCAGGCCGCCCGCGGTAACTGCTCCGAAGATGATGTCGCCCATTGCTTCAGTCCAATCCGGCCCTTCCGTTAATGTCGTGTGCACCAGCGAAAATTCATCGTAGCCCGCGGCTAGCTTTTTTACGAGCTGGTCCGCTGTGAGTCGTCCCGCCGCCCTCGCACGCAGCACCATTTCGCCGAGCAACTGAAACGCATCGAGCTTCCCGAACAAACGCGCCGCTTTGAATCCCGAGCCCATGGATTTCGCGCGTGCATCGAGCAGGTCGTCGGTCTGCTCACTGGTGAGTGCACCGACCGCATAGAGGCGATCGAACATTTCGCCGAAGGCGCGGACAACGTCCGTATCGGCACGCCGAATCGCCATCGCGAACGCCGACTCGGCATTCGTGCGGCCTGCACCGGCGATTTCGAAGACCTGTTTATCGGTCAAGTCGCCCGCCGTGAACGTTTCGGCGAGCACTTCGCCGAGTGCACGGATCGCATTCGCATCATTGACGTGGACCGCCCACCGCAGACCGGGCCACGCACGAGTTTGCCGGCCCAACAACACGCTGGCCTTTTGCTGCCGGGTACGGCAAGCGGCAAGTCTTGCGCGCAGCGCTGCTGCCGTCACATGGCCCGACCTGAACAACAGACCGGTGGAGTCGGCGCTGGCAAGCTCCGCGTCAGACAGGAACTCGCGCAATACACGCGAGGCGGGCTTGTGTTCGAACACGCGTTCCGACATCGGCCGCGTGTAAAAGTCCGCCGGCACGGTCACAAACTGCGAGATCTGTCGCCTACTGGATGCACCGAAATAGAGTGAGACATTGGAGTCGGTCAGGAATGTGCCTGCGCTCCAGCGCTCGACTTCGTTGAGGCTGTCCTCGACGATGCGTGCCCGGTTCAATGTGTTGTTCGGGTCATAGAGCGTCGCCGTATAGCGCTTTCCACGGGCGTCTCGGGTCACCAGCAGTTCGACTGCCATTGCGTGGGTTTTCGTGACCAAAATGCATTGCTTGCGTGCCCCGACTTTCAGACGATCGAATTCATCGCGAAAAAACTTGCCCCACTGCTCGAGTCCGACGTGCGCCTCCTCAGGGCTATGACGCAATATTTCGTCAAAGCGCTGATCGGTGTGCACGCTGACCGACTGCTCGATTTTCGCCTCGTCCGAACGCTGTTGTGCCCACCAGTCGACAAAGCGCTCGGTCGTGCGCCGAGCCCGATGAGCCTGTATCTTATGCACCCAATCTGTCGCTAGGTGGCGGCACACGATCTCGTCGCCGGTTCCGTCGAACCTTGCCTTCGCGTTCAGCATCTTTCGATAATTGATTGAGCCGTTGACTCCGGCCGCGAAATAAAGATGACCGACACCAGCCCCTTCGCGTATCACGTGGCTCGTGCTCAAGTCGCGATACCGGACACTCAGCGCATGCGTACCCCTGCCATACACACGAGCCGTGTGCGGAACGTCCGCTATGGCGACCGCCTTTCCGCTTACGTGCAGTTCCTCGAGCGTCGGATTACTCACCTTCACTACCACGCCTCGAAAATTAGGCACATCTAGACGTTTCAAGTTCGGCAATGTCGAGACCCATTGAGGAATCGACCATAGGTCGGACGGCAAACGCACCGCCGTGATGTCGTCACGCGTCGCGCTGGTGACGTCGGGGGGCGTGGCGTTCGAGCGTGCAAAGTAATGCGTCAAGTCGAGTATGCGTCCGTCCGCGCTGAGATGCGACGGTGCCGGACCGGGGTCGCGCCGCGGCGGCGGCAGCCTAAGCGCCAGCGCTACCATGTCGGTGGTCCTATCGAAATCCGTGAGCGACAGGAGTTTGTCGATCTGGCCTGCGAGCGCCGACAGGCCGCCCGGCGGCAGGTCGGATATGCCTGGCGTCTTATCGGGCACAGGCGGCTCGATGGGACTTTCGGCGTTTGGTTCGTCGCTGCGGCGTGTGCGCGGACGAAGCGAACCGCTGGGAGCGGGAGCAGGGCCACTTGGCGAATCGGCCGGTGTCGTCTGTCCTGCCGATTTCGCGTCGGCATGCTCGTCGTCGGCGCCTGCCCGCGTCGCCCGAGGCGTGAGCCCTGCGAGCGGCCCGCGCGTAGTGTTGCGCGCGGTGGAATGAGCGGCTTCCGCGGCAGTGGCTGAGGGACCTTTCGCGGCCGGTGGCGTCGCCGACTCCGGCCGACCGAATTGGGGGCCGTGGACAGGTGGTAGCGGCATGACGCTCCGATTCCCCGCTGAGATTAACCGGACGACAATACGCCAGGCAAACCATCAGCGCCCTGTTGCACGCGAGCACCGAGCCGGCAAAACGAACGTGCTCGCGATAAGAATCGCCCGCTCTCGATCGTTACCATTTGCTCCTCGGTAAGCCGGCTCCTCCCCGTGACTTCGATTGCTCCGTTGAAAGGCAGAGCAGGTTGCAGCTACTCAGCGCAAAAAAGCAATCTGCGCGGCGCGATTGCCTTTTCCGACGAAGCGAGCCGCCAAGCCCATTTGCGGGGCCCCGTCGCGCAAGCCCCGATCGCAAACCCTGCCAAGCAAAGCCACATAAACAACGTTGACGCCATCAAGAAGCTTCAGCAAGCAGATGCTGCACCTGCGCATCGGTCAACTGGCTTTGCACCCGCGCGCCGTTCACTGCTTTGGTGAATGCATCGATGACATCAGACACATTGACGGCATCGTTCTGATTGGACGCGTTTTTCAATTCCTGCAGCCCGGTGAGGCCATCGTCCGTACGCGCCTCAAGTAACGCGAACAGCTCGTCGTTCGTGAGCGCGCCCGCCGCGTGATGGTGACGAAACATCTGACAAAGCGCAGCCACCGCATCGGCTTCGCCGCCGAGCAGCGCCACATGCAGCGCGGATCTGCCAATAGATCTGGGCCCCTCCATCAGCATGAACACCTGCTTGTTCGTCAGTGCGCCGAGTGACCAGAGGCGTCCAATCAGCACGTCATAACGATGGACCGATGCTGCGTCGACGTAACGGATTTCGTCGGCGATACTCGATTGGCTTTCATCCGTCGGCGCGAGAAATACATCGAGAACCTGTTGGTTTGTCAGCCCGCCCGCAGCGGCTGCACCGACAATGATGTTGCCCACTGCTTCAGTCCAATCCGGCTCAAGACTCAACGCCGCGTGCACCAGCGATGCCCCACAGTCGGGCGAGGCCAGCTTTTTTGCGAGCTGCTCCGCGGTGAGTCGTCCCGCCGCCCTCGCACGCAGCACCATTTCGCCGAGCAACCGGAACACATCGAGCCTGCCGTACAAAAGCGCCCCGCTGAATCCCGAGCCCATGGATTTTGTGCGTGCCTCAAGCAAGTCGTCGGTCTGCTCACGGGTTAGCGCGCCGACCGCATAGAGGCGATCGAACATTTCGCCGTAGGCGCGAACAACGTCCGCGTCGGCATAACAAATCGCCGTCGCGAACGCCGATTCGCCATTCGTTCGGCGTGCAGCGGCGATTTCGAAAACCTGTGTATCGGTCAAGTCGCCCGCTGTAAACGCTTCGGCGAGCACTTCGCCGAGTGCACGGATCGCATTCGCATCATTGAAGCGGACCGCCCACCGCAGACCCTGCCACCCACCAGTTTGCCGGCCCGACAATACGCTGGCCTTTTGCTGCCGAGTACGGCAAGCGGCAAGTCTTGCGCGGAGCGCTGCTGCCGTCACATGACCCGACTCGAACAACAGACTGGTCGAGTCGGCGCTGGCAAGCTCCGCGTCAGATAAGAACTCGCGCAATACGCGCGAGGCGGGCTCGTGTTCGAACACGCGTTCCGACATCGGCCGCGTGTGAAAATCCGCCGGCACGGTCACAAACTGCGAGATCTTGCGCCTGCTGGACGCGCCGAAATAGGCTGAGACATTGGAATCCGTCAGGAACGTACGTGCGCTCCAACGCTCGATTTCGTCGAGACTGTCTTCGACGATGCGTGCCCGGTTCAATGTGTTGTTCGGGTCATAGAACGTCACGGTATAGCGCTTTCCAACGGCGTCACGCGTCACCAGCAGTTCGATTGCCATCACGTGGGTTTTGGTGACCACCATGCACTGCTTGCGTGTCCCGACTTTCAGACGATCGAATTCATCGCGAAGAAACTTGCCCCACTGTTCGAGTCCGACGTGCGCCTCCTCAGGGCTATGACGCAATATTTCGTCAAAGCGCTGATCGGTGTGCACGCTTACCGACTGCTCGATTTTCGCCTCGTCCGAACGTTGTTGTGCCCACCAGTCGGCAAAACGCTCGGTCGTGCGCCGAGCCCGATGAGCCTGTATCTTGTGCACCCAATCTGTCGATAGATGGCGGCACACAATCTTCTTGCCGGTTCCATCGAACCTTGCTTTCGCGTTCAGCCTCTTTTGATAATTGATTGGGCTGTTGACTCTGCCCGCGAAATAAAGATGGCCGATGCCGGCCCCTTCGCGCATCACGCGGCCTGTGCTCAAATCGCGATACAAGACCCTTAAGTCGTACGCACCGCGGCCATACACGCGAACCGTGTGTGGAACATCCACTGTGGCGACTGCCTTTCCGCTTACGTGCAGTTCCTCGAGCGCCGGATTGCTTACCTTCGCCACCACGCCTCGAAAATCAGGCACATCGAGACGTTTCAAGTTTGGCAATGTCGAGAGCCATTGAGGAATCGACAACAGGTTGGGCGGCAAACGCACCGCCGTGATGCCGTCGAGCGTCGCTCTGGTGATGTCGCGGGGCGTGACGTTCGAGAGTGCAAAGTAATGCGTCAAGTCGAGCGTGCGTCCGTCTGCACCTCTGAGCGCCGACAGGTTGCCCGGGGGCAGGTCGGATATGCCTGGCGTTTTATCGAGCGCAGGCGGCTCGCTGGGACTTTCGGCGCTCGATTCGTCGCTGCGGCGTGCGCGTGTGCGTGGACGAAACGAGCCGATGGGCGCGACACCACTTCGTGAATCGACCGTTGTCGTCTGTCCTGCCGATTTCGCGTCGGCATGCTTGTCGGGTGCACTCGTCCGCGTCGCCCGAGGCGTGAGCCCTGCGAGCGGCCCGCGCGTAGTGTTGGGTGTGGTGGAATGAGCGGGTTCCGCGGCAGTGGCTGAAGGACCTGTCAGGGCCGGCGGCATCGCCGACTCTGGTTGACCGAATTGTGGTCCGTCGACAGGTGGTAGCGGCATGACGTTCCGATTCCCGCTGAGAATGACCGGACGACAATACGCCGGGGCAAACGATCATCTCACTGCTGCACGCGAGCATTTAGCCGGTAAAACGAACGTGCTCGCGATGAGAATCATCCGCTCTCGATCGTGACCATCGGTCACTCGAGTACCTTCGGGATCTATGCGGAGCGCGCGCAGTGCATCTATTGCGGACGACGGACACAAGCGTCGACCGGATCGCCGAAATGGTCGGATACTCAGATGGCGCAACGTTACGCACGCATTTACGCAAGCGCCTGGGCGCCGGCGTGAAGGCCTTACGCGGCTAGATGCGCCCATCGGAAAGTCATGACGCGCTACGATAGCGAAACCATCGATCGGCTGACCACCTGCCCAAAGGAGGAAACATGGCAATCATGCGAGAGTGGCGCGCGGAAATTCGCCGCGCCTTAAAGCACGACTACGTCGAGTACGTCACCGCAACCGGGCTAGCCGGATACAGGCGCGCAGAAGGAAATTTGGGGGCGGCGATAGCGGTGCGGGATTTGGACGCCGATCGATCGGAGATCGTCACGCTCAGTTGGTGGACAGATGAAGCTTCCATCAAAGCCTTTGCGGGCGAGGATATTTCGCGCGCGCGGTATTACCCGGAAGACGATCAGTACTTGCTCACTCGTCCGGAAACCGTCCAGCACTACGAGTCGACGGACCCATGCCAGCGGTCCGAGAACCCGTAGTTTATAAGGGCCGGCTGCGAGTTCCTATATGCGAGGGATGGCGGTACGCTAGCCCCGCAAAAACCCCACCACCGCGTCGACGAATTCTCGCGGCAGCTCGACATTCGATAGATGCACGGTTGGCAGTACCACGAGCTGCGCATTCGGAATAGTCGCGGCAATTTGTTCGCTGTGGCTCGCTGCCGTAACGGTATCGTCGCGTCCCGCAATGACAAGCGTCGGGCGCTCGATCAGCGCAATGGTCCTGCGCAAGTCGGCATCGCGCACGGCAGCATACGCACCCGCGAGGCCCTGCCGATCCATCCCAAGCAGCATCGCACGAAACGTGTCGACCACCGGCACGCGGTCGCGCAACATCGCCTCCGGAAACCAGTTGCGCAGAAACATCTCGGCCGTCTCGGACATATCGGTCGCTTGCAGCACCGCTTGAATACGCTGGTCGAAGTCCTTGGCCGGGCCGAGATATGCCGACGTGTTGCTCAGAATCAGCCGATCAATGTGTTCAGGCGCGTGAATGCCGAGCCATTGACCGACGAAGCCGCCCAGCGAAAGCCCGAGAAAATGCGCTTGCTCGATGCCGAGTGCATCGAGCAACTCGACAACGTCCCTACCGAGCCGAGCGATCGAATAAGCGCCGGGCGGCGCATCCGACGCGCCGTGCCCGCGCATGTCATAGCGCAGCACTCGAAAGTGTTTGGCAAGTTCCGGCACCTCACCGTCCCACATTTCGAGTGTCGTGCCGATCGAATTGGACAGCACGAGCGTGGGCAAGTGTGCCGCGCCGTCGAAACGGTAGGCGACGCGTGCGCCATCTCCCAGCATCAGAAAGGAACGTTCTTGCATGATCTTCGGCCTCGCAGATTAACGCGGCAAAGCGCCGCAGAAAAAATCGTAGTTGCCACCGATCTAAAAAGATATTACAAAGTTTGGACTATCTTTGTAATGTCAAAAACGCCGTGCTTGAATGCATCCAAAAAAATGAACGACTTCACGCTGCATGACCTGCAATGCTTCGACGCGGTAGTTCGCGCCGGGGGCTTTCAAGCAGCCGCCGCCGAGCTTCATCGCTCCCATCCTGCCGTGTTTGCCGCCGTTGCCCGGCTCGAACGTCAGCTAGGCTTGTACCTGCTCGACCGCAGCGGGTACCGCGTCCGCCTGACGCCGGAAGGACGTGCGTTGCTTCGTCGTTCGCAGCCGCTGCTGAGGGAGTCTGAAGCACTGCGCGCGCATGCGGCGCAACTCGCGATGGGCGAGGAGAGTGAACTCGATGTGGTGATCGGCGATATCTGCCCGCGAGAGCAAACGCTTGCCCTGCTGAGCCGCTTTTTTGCGACCTGCCCGGGTACGCGGCTGAATCTGCATTTCGAAACCGTTGGCGGCCCTGTCGAACGGCTGCTGGATGGCGAGGCGGATCTGATATTTCATCGCGTCGACAAAACAGACGCGCGCCTCGACTGGATCGACTTGTGCAAGGTGAAATTCGTGCCCGTCGCCGCACCGGGCCTCATCGAGGAGCCTGTATCGCGAACGCTTCGGCCCGAGCAACTACGGGATCTGACGCAATGCGTGATGCGCGATACCGCGCGACATACCCCTATGCTGGATTACTTCGTGATCGATGGTGCACGCCAGTGCACCGTTGCCGATCAATCAATGAAAAAGGAAATCATCTTGCAAGGCCTCGGCTGGGGGCATCTGCCAACGTTTCTGATCGAAACGGAGTTGCGTGACGGCCGGCTGCGCTCGATTGCCGGCCGCTATTTACCGGGCAGCATCGAGGACATGGTGGCAGCGCGCCGGCAGGATCGACCGCATGGCCCGGTCGCGCAACGCTTGT
The DNA here is from genome assembly GCF_964253315.1 of Trinickia sp. LjRoot230. Classification (NCBI taxonomy): domain Bacteria; kingdom Pseudomonadati; phylum Pseudomonadota; class Betaproteobacteria; order Burkholderiales; family Burkholderiaceae; genus Trinickia; species Trinickia sp. LjRoot230. The sequence goes on along the minus strand of NZ_CAXUQX020000001.1, from coordinate 2,630,870 downwards.
GGCGCTATTTGCGCGAACAGGCAGGGCCTTGGCGGAAAACCCTCGCGGCGACGAAACGGCGGCCTTTACGAAAGCGATTGTAGTGCCGGCGCATCGGGCAAAAACGCCGCGATGTTTCGCATCGCCCGGGCTACGTATTCCTCTTTTTCGCCTACCGGCGCGACGTAATGGAGTGCGCTTTGGGCCGCCTCGATACCTTCCAAACGCGCGATGATCCACGCCGCAAGATAGTGTGATGCAAGGCATCCGCCCGCGGTGGCGATATTGCCGTTGGCAAAAAACGGCTGATTCAAGACCTCTACACCGGCTTCCTGCACCCACGGCTTCGTCGTCAGATCGGTACATGCCGGCACGCCATCGAGCAGACCGAGCTTTGCCAGAACGAGCGTGCCGGAGCATTGAGCCGCCAGCAACTGCCTCGACGGGTCTAGCTGCAGTTGCGCCATCAACGCCGGGTCGGCGACGACCTCGCGCGTTTGCATGCCGCTGCCCACGATGACCGCGTCGGCAGCGCTTGCTTCGCGCAGGGATATTTGCGATTCGAGCACGAGGCCGTTCATCGAGCGGACTCGCTCAATCGGGCTTGCGATCGACACGCGCCAGTTCGGCTTCTTGATCCGATTGAGGATGCCGAATGCGATCAGCGAGTCAAGTTCGTTAAAGCCTTCAAAAGTGAGGATGGCGATATGCATGGCGAGGCCCGCTTTCTGTGTAAATTCGGTAAAAAGTACTCGGCCCGCGCTACGGCATTACGGAGTTACGCCGTTGCGCCGTGTCCGGGCCGCATCAGTACTTTAATCGAATCCAGCGAGTTGGCTACTTTGATTGCTTCCTCCCATTCCTCGAGTGCGAAGCCATGCGTCACGATGCCTTTCGACGTTACGAGCCCACGCGCGAGCAGATCGATGGCGATGGGGTAGCAATACGGCCCGAGATGCGCGCCGCGAACATCGAGTTCCTTACGATCGCCGATGATCGACCAATCGACACTCGCCTGAGCACCGAACACCGAGAATTCGACGAAGCGCCCGAGCTTGCGGATCAAATCAAGCCCTTGCGTAACGCCCGAAGGCGAACCGGTCGTTTCGATGTAAACATCGCACCCATATTGATCGGTGAGCGAGCGAATGACGGCGAGCGCATCGTCCTGCTTCGGATTGATCGTGACATCGGCGCCGTATTCACGCGCGAGTGCCAAGCGCTCTTCGACAAGATCGATGACGACGAGTTTTTTCGGCGTTTTCAGATGGGCAACTTGCGTCATCATCAACCCAAGCGGCCCGGCTCCTGCGATGACGACCACATCGTCGAGTTGAATGTCGCCGCGGTTCACGGTGTGGATCGCGCAGGCAAGCGGCTCGATGATCGCTGCATCCTCGATCGAAATGCCGTCGGGAATCTTGTGCACGATGGCGGTTGGCGGGATGCGCATGTATTCGGCCATGCCGCCGTCCGCCACCTCACGCTGAAAGCCGAAGATGTTATGCACCTCGCACATCCAGTATTGGCCCGACTTGCAGTAGCGGCACTTGCCGCACGGCACGATTTGTTCGGCGATGACCCGTTCGCCTACGCGCACACCAAAATGCTCCGCGGCGCCGTCACCGAGTTCCTCCACATAGCCAAAGAATTCGTGCCCGGGAATGACGGGGGCCTTGACCCAAGGGCTTGGCCCTCCCCAAAACATTTTCGCGCCCGTATAGCACTTGCAGTCACTCGCGCATACACCGCATGCGGCAATGCGGATGACGAGTTCATTGCGGCCGGCCTTTGGCCGCGCGACGCGTTCGACGCGATAATCAAGCGGCGCATGACAGACGATGGCTGTCATCGCAGCGGTTTCGTTGGGTGCGCTCATGGTGTTCTCGCTGATGGCAACGTTGATTAGGTTAGGGCTGAAATGATTAGGAGTCCGAAGCAAGTCGAGACGGCAGGCAGGAATGAATACCTACTCGAGGACGATCTGCACTTTCACATCGGTCGGCTTGCCGCTCGCCGCTTCCTCGAACGCCTTGACGCCTTCGGCGAACGCGAACGAGCGCGAGATGAAAGGCTTGACGTCGAGGCGCCCCGAGGCAATCAGTTGGATCGCGCGCGGGAACATGTTCGCGTATCGAAATACCGATTCGATCCGCGCTTCCTTGATTTGCAGCGCGACCACATCGAGCGGCACCGCTTTTTGCGGCATGCCGACAAGGACGAGTGTGCCGCCGGGGCAGAGCAGGTCGACTGCGCCCTCGAACGCTTTTTCGCTGCCGCTCGCTTCGAACACGATGTTCGCCCCCCAGCCTTCGGTCAACTCCGCGACGACGTCCTGCACGCGCGTGGTGCGAATGTCGACGCAGGTCACGCCCGTCGTCGCGCGGATCAGCGCGAGCTTTTCCGGTACGAGATCGCAAACGATCGCGCGGCTGCAGCCGCTTGCGAGTGCCGCGAGCGCGCACATCATTCCGATCGTGCCGGCGCCCAGTACGACGGCGACGTCGCCGGGCTTGATCGCGGCTTTTTTCGCGGCCTGCAGCCCAATCGACAGCGGCTCGACAATCGCACCCTCGGCGAAGCTGACGTTATCAGGCAGCTTGTGCGTGAATGCGGCAGGATGCACGACGTAGGGCGTCAGGCATCCATGCACGGGCGGCGTCGCCCAAAACCGCACCGATGGGTCGAGGTTGTAGATACCCTCGCGCGTTGCGCGCGATTGCATATCCGGCACGCCCGGCTCCATCGCAACGCGGTCGCCGATATGCAGATGCCGCACCGCTTCGCCGACTTCGACGATCGTGCCCGAAGCCTCATGCCCGAGCACCATCGGCTCGTTGACCACGAATGGGCCAATCCGCCCGTGCTGGTAGTAGTGGATGTCGCTGCCGCAGATGCCGACCGTATGAATCCGAATGCGCACGTCATGGGCCCCGAGCGTTTGCGGCAGCGTGAACGGGCGCAGGCGGATGCGGCCCGCTTCCTCGAGAACAAGTGCTTCCATGGTCGTCCCTTCCATCATGTTTTGGTCACGCTGATCGAATCGGCGGTGAATCGGGTTATCCGGCAAGAAACCCGCCGTCGACGGCGAGGCTCGCGCCGGTGATCATTGCCGAATCAGCACCCAACAAATAGGCGATCGTTCGCGCGACTTCCTCGGGCTGCACGAATCGATTGAGCGGAATACGTGCGAGCATCGGTCTTGCTTTGGACGGGTCGCTCCACGCTTTTTCTGCCATCGGTGTGAGTGTGACCACCGGGTTGACCGCGTTCGCACGAATGCCGTGCGCGCCGAGCTCGACGGCCATCACGCGCGTCAAGCCGTCCAGCGCGGCCTTCGACGCACAATACGAAGCGTGCAGCGGCAAGCCGATTGCAGCGGAGATGCTCGACACATTGACGATCGCGCCCGCCACGCCGCGCTCGATCATGCTGCGGGCCGAAACCTGCGCGACGATCATGGCCGCGCGCACGTTGACGGCCATCGTCGTATCGAATGCTTCGACTGTTGTGTCGAGAAACGGCTGCAATTGCACGATGCCTGCGTTGTTCACGAGCAGATCGACCGGCTGAGCAGCCTCTGCCATCTTGCGGGTCGCATGCGGATCGGCAAGATCGACGCACAACGTCTCACAGCCGATTTCCTCCGCGAGCATATCGAGATCGCGCTGCGTGCGGCTTGCGGCAATCACACGTGCACCGCGCGCAGCCATCACGCGCGCCGTCGCGTGGCCGATACCTTTGCCGGCACCGGTGATCAGCACCGTCTTGCCGGCGAATTCGCCGTGCCCAGCCAACGTATTCGACGCTGTCATTGCGATGTCCTCAAGGCTCGTCACACAGCCGGCGTGCGGTGTCTTCGTCCGTCACGAGCACGGAAACATAGCCGCCGCGCAGCGCTGCGCGCGTGACGAAAAATTTCTTCGCTCCACCCGAGACAAGCACGACGCGCTTGATCTGATGCAGATCGTCGAGTGCAACAGCGACAGTACGGCGATTGAGCGGGTGATCGATCAGCTTGCCGTCTTCGTCCATGAAATGGCCGAGCATGTCGCCGACGGCGCCCGCTTTGCGCAGTGTGCGCAGATCGTCGGGGTTGTTGATGCCGTATGTAATGACGAGCGATTCCGTTAAATCGCCGGCGGTCAACAGTGCGAGATCGGCGCTGCGGGCCAACTCATACGTCTCGCGCACGGTCCCCTCTTGCAAGATCACGTCGCGTGCTTTCTGGCTGCTGACGTAGATCGGTGCGGCGAACAAGTAGCCGTCCGCATGACAGAGGTTGGCGAAGTCGGAGACGATGTCGAACGTGTTGATGCTTGGGCAATGTGAAAGGCCGCCTTGCAGCGAAACTGCGGAGATCGCACCATACGAGCGCTGCGGCAACGCACGCAGCACCGCGCGGATCGTGCGCCCCCAGCCCAGCCCGACCGTGTAGCCGGGCTCGATCTGTTTCGAAAAATACGCAGCGGCGCCGATGCCGAGGGCCGCCATGTTTGCCTCGGGCGTGACGCCTGCCGGCACGACGACGGCCTCGGACAAGCCGAAACGCGCGGTTAGCGCTTCTTCGAGCGCGATGCATGGCGCGATGCGGCTGTTGATCGTGATCTGAACGAGCCCGGACTCGCGGCTTGCCGCGAGCAGCCGGTTCACGCGGACCCGATTGCTGCCGATGCGCTGTGCGATTTCCTGCTGAGTCAGGTTGCCGACGTAGTAGTGCCATGCGACGCGTGCTTGCAGCTCCTCTTCGGCATCGATCGACTCGTCTTGTTCGACCGAAGGCGTGCTGCTCGCGCTCACTTGACGGCTCCCATCGTAAGACCTTGCACGAGCCGGCCCGACACGAGCAGCGCGAACACCACCATCGGCAGCACGATCAACGTGCCGGTCGCCATGATTTCTCCCCACGGCAACTCATAGCCGCTCATGTAGCTCGTGGCCGCAACGGGCGAGGTGATCGCATCAGACCGTGTCAGCACGAGCGCATAGAGCAAATCGTTCCACGAAAAGATGAATGCGAAGATGGCCGACACCACGATGCCGGGCATCGCGAGCGGCAGGTTGATTCGCCAGAAGACGCGCCATGGCGACGCGCCGTCGAGCCGCGCCGCTTCATCGAGCTCAACGGGGATGTTGCGAAACTGGTCGGTGCAAATCCAGACGACGATCGGCAGCGAGAACGTCAGATAAAGAAGGATCAGCACGATATGCGTATCGACGAGATCGAGCTTCGTTGCGATCAGGAAGAACGGCACCGCCAACACGACCGGGCTCACCATTCGGTTCGAGATGAACCAGAACCAGAGGTCTTCCTTGCCGCGGAACTCATAGCGCGCAAGCGCATAGGCTGCGGGCGTGCCGAGCAAAATGGCGAGCGCCGTGGTACTGCTCGCGATGATCAGCGAGTTGACGAGACTGCCTGCCACGTCGTGCTGAAAGAGCGCGTCGATGTAGTGCGACAGCGTGGGGGTGAAGAGCCAGCGCGGCGGGTACGCGAGCGCGTCGGCTTGGCTCTTCAAGCTCGTCGTCACCATCCAGTAGAACGGAAACACCGACGATACGAAAACGATTAGCAGACCTAAGCAATGGGCGAGCGTAGCGCGCTGCCGTGCGACGCGGGCGCGGCGCGAACGTAATGTTGTGCCGCCGGCCGCGAGCGTCGTCGATGATGTCGATGTGTTCATGCGGCTTCCCGATAAACGAAACGGATATACAGACGCGACAAGACGATTGTCAGTATCAGCAGCAAGACGGCCTGTGCCGATGCCATGCCCTGATCGAAGAGCCGAAAGCCGATGCGCTGGATATAGACGCTGATGAATTCCGTCGCCGAGCCTGGGCCGCCGCGCGTCATCGTGAAGACGGCATCGAACATCTTCAGCATGTCGGCCGAGCGCAGGATCATGATGGCCGTGAGGCCAGGCAGCAGGTACGGGCGCTGAAGATGCCAGAGGATCATCATCCACTTGGGCGTTTCGAGCCGCGCCGCTTCCTCGGCCTCCTTCGGCACCATCGCGAGCCCGGCAAGGAAGATGAGGGCGCAAAACGGTGTCCATTGCCACACATCCATGATCATCACGGAGACGTAAGCAAGCGTCGGATCGGCGAGCCAGTCGAGTGGCGCGATGCCGACAAGGCCAAGCAGATAGTTGGCGACACCGAACTGGCGGTTGAACACGAGGCGTCCGATCAGACCGACTACCGCGTATGTCGTCGCCATCGGAATGACGAGGCTCACACGCGCGGCGGCCCGCATCCATGCCAGCCCGGTGCGATGCAACATCAGCGCGGCGAAAAGACCGAGCGCAACTTCGATCGGCAGCGTGAGGCAAAGAAACAGCACGGTGCGGCCCAATGCTTGCCAGAACGACGGGTCGGCAAGCGTTGCCAGATAGTTGTCGAACCCGACGAACGGCGTGCCGGATTCGACATCGGCTAGCTTGACCTGATGAAACGAGTTGTAAAACGCGACCAATAACGGATAAACGCCAATGACGGCAAGCGCGAAGATCGCGGGAAACAAAAACCAAAATGCGGGCGCGCGCAGTAACAGACCCGCGCGCGCCGTCACGCGCGCGAGCCCGGGCCTCGCGCCTGCCGCTGGTGGCATCGAGCTATTCATCGTTGCGCGTCTCCAGTTTCCGATTGCTTCACTTGAGCAAAGCCTTCTTGCCGTCGTAATAGCCCGCCTTGCTCAGGATGGCTTCGGTTTTATCGCCGATGGTCTTCGCTCCGTCCTTGACCGACACTTGGCCCAACATCATCTTGGTGCCCCATTCGGCGATGATCTCGGAGATGGCAGGCCACTCAGGAAAGCGCGGGCGATAGTCGGGCACGCCGCCTTGCCATGATTCCACCATCGGTTTCACGAACGGGTATTTGGCCTGCACGGCGGCGTCTTGATAGACGGCTGTACGAGCGGGCACGCCGCCCGCTTCCAAATACGGTTTGGCCATTTGCTCGGACGTGATCCATTGAATAAACAGCCACGCAGCCGCTTGTTTCTTTGCATTCGATTTCGCGTTGACGGCAAGCGAGAACCCGCCCAGCGCAGGCTTGAGACCTGCCGAGCCACGCGGCTCCGTTGAAATTGCAAGACAGTTGCCGATCTTCGACTTCGATGGGTCGGTCAGCGTCGGATAGAACGCCGACCATTCGGTAATCATCGCAACTTGCCCTTGCGCGAGCGCGTTGACCGCCTCGGCGTGATCGAAATCGACGATGCCAGGCGGCATGTACTTCATCAACGCTTGCCTGTATTCGAGCCCTGCTTGCGATTGTGGCGACATCAAATTGGACTTGAACTTCGCATCGAGCAGCGAGCCGCCGTTTGGCCAGAGCACGCGCATGAAGCTGTCGGCGGACTGCGTTTCACCGCGGCGCGACTGCAGCGCGAACGCGTATTGATTCTTCTCTTTGTTCGTCAGCTTCGGCGCATAGACTTTGAGCAGATCGTCCCAAGTCTTGGGCGGCTCGTTGAAGCCCGCATCTTTGAGCATGCACTTGTTGTAGAACATCAGGCCCGAGTAGTTATCGAACGGCAGGCCGTAGGTCACCTTGTCCCAAGTGCCGAACGAATCGAGCAGAATCGGGAAGAAGCCCTTGAGGTTCAGGTTCGGATCGGCAAGCTTCGGATCGTCCGTGAATTTCTTGATCGGCACGAGCCACTTGTTGCTCGCGAATTCGCCGATCCACACCACGTCGACGAGCACCACGTCTTGCGCACCGCCGCTGGCGAAATTCAGCACCTCGCGTTCGCGCGTGCTTTCGTACGGGATCGTATCGAACTTGATCTTGATGCCGGTTTCTTTTTCGAACTGCGGAATCAATTTGGCCGCGGCCTTGTAGCCGGGACGGTCGAGAAAGATCGCATTGATCGTCGTACCCGAGTACGGCGCGGCCGCCTCCTTCAACGTCCATGCGTAGGTGTTAGCCGCGGCGAAGAGCGATGCGGTTGCCATCAACAACGTCAAAGCCTTCGGCTGAAGGAAGCGTTTTTTCATTGCCTGTCTCCTATGTAGAGCGGTTTGTTTTTGATCGACCGTACCCTGGGGAAGAGGGTTTTCACGGTTTCCGTTTCACTTGTAATTTCAGTTTTACAAATGTATATTGGGCCCCACGCTGCTTGTCAAGCGGAAATTGATTAGGAGTCCTTGATGCACTGCGGCGATGCCGCGGTGCGGCCGATCACAGCATGCAGCAGACATGCAGGAGACATGCATGAGCGCAGTACATTTGCAGCAGATCCGCAAGACCTTCGCCGGCACCGAAGTACTCAAGGGTGTGGACATCGGCGTAGCGGATCACGAATTCCTCGTTTTTGTCGGCCCGTCGGGTTGTGGCAAGTCAACGCTGCTACGCACCATCGCGGGACTGGAGCGTGTCGATTCCGGTCGCGTACAGATCGGCGATGAAGACGTGACCGACCTCGAGCCTTCACAGCGCGGCGTCGCGATGGTGTTTCAGTCCTATGCGCTTTATCCGCATATGTCGGTGCACGAGAACATCGCGTTCGGGCTGCGCATGCTGAAACTGCCGAATGATGAGATCGAACGCCGTGTGCGCCGTGCGGCCGATATCCTGCAGATCGGCCAGTTGCTCGAGCGGCGCCCGCGCGCGTTATCGGGCGGGCAGCGGCAGCGTGTGGCCATTGGTCGCGCCATCGTGCGCGAGCCGAAGGTGTTCCTGTTCGACGAGCCGCTATCGAATCTCGATGCGGCGCTGCGCGTGCAGATGCGGCTCGAATTGATCAAACTGCACAAGCAGTTGAATGCGACGATGATCTACGTGACGCACGACCAGACCGAAGCGATGACGATGGCCGATCGAATCGTCGTGCTCAATCATGGCAAGGTCGAGCAGATCGGCTCGCCGCTCGAACTCTATCGCCAGCCGTGTAACCGTTTTGTCGCGGGCTTTATCGGTTCGCCGAAGATGAACTTCATCGATGTGCCGGTGCTGAGCGTCGACGCGCGCAGCCTGAGCGTCGAGCTTCCGGGCGGCGCGTCGCTTGCGTTGCCGTTCGATGCGCGCGCGATCACAGCGGGAGGCACGCTTACGCTTGGCATTCGTCCGGAGCACCTGATGGAAGAGGGCGGAGCTGAAGCCGAGGGCGCATTGATCGGCGAGGTGATGGTCATCGAGCACCTGGGCGGCGAAACGCTGTTGCATCTGCGTTTGCCGGACGACCGGACGGTTCAGCTCAAAGGCTCGGGCGAGTCGAAGGCGGCGGAAGGCCAGCGTATCGCGGCCGGCTTTAACGTCAGGCATGTGCATTTGTTTGCCGACGATGGCCGCGCATTGCAAAGCACGCGGCCGGTCGCCGAAACGGCCGCGGCATAAACGGCTGCCGGCGGCGACACCGGCGTTCGATCACTATGCTTCCTACGTTAGTTCATATAGTTAGGACTCCTTATCTAAAAGACCGCGTTGTGCCCCAAGCTTCAGCAATATTGATGCGGTGAATGCGGCGCATTCACGTTCCTATGTCGACGGGGGCGCGCGACGCGGTTAGTTTCCTTCCATAACGAAGGCCACACAGGCCGACATGAAAGGAGACACGTCAATGCAGCAATCCCCGGTATCCGTTATCGACGTCCGAGCCTGGCTCGACGAGCGCCCGTTCTCGTTGTTTCAATGGCGAATCCTTTTCCTGTGCTTTTGCATCGTCGCCGTGGATGGTTTCGATACGGCGTGCGTGGGGTTCATTGCCCCCGTTCTCATGCGTGACTGGCACGTCGGCCCGCAGATTCTCGGCGTGTTGTTCGGTGCTGGACTCGGCGGCTTGATGATCGGCGCGTTGCTGCTCGGGCCCCTCGCTGACCGCATCGGGCGTAGAAAGACGCTGATCATCACGGTCGGCTTCTTCGGCATAGCCAGCCTTGCCACCGCTTTCGCTCCGAGCGTGTCGGTGCTCGTTGCGCTGCGCTTTGCCACCGGGCTTGGGCTCGGCGCCGCGATGCCGAACGCTATCGCGCTGACGTCAGAATACTGTCCCGAGCGCCGCCGGGCATTTTTGACGACCGTCATGTTTTGCGGATTTACGATCGGCTCGGGGTTGGGTGGTATGGCCGCAGCGCAGCTGATTCCTGACTACGGGTGGCGCGGCGTGTTCGTCTTTGGCGGCGTGGCACCGCTCGCTGTCGTAGCCGCGATGGTGGCATGGCTGCCCGAATCGGTCCGCTACCTGGTCGTCAGCGGCGCAGATCCGAAAAAAGTCCGCGCGTTGCTCAATCGTATTGCTCCGCTGCCGATTGAAGCGGACACACGCTTCGTGCTGCACGAGGTAAAGACCGCAGGATCACCCGTAAAGCAGCTATTCGCCGAGCCTTTTCGTGCCGGAACGCTGCTCTTGTGGTGCGTCTTCTTCATGAGCCTTCTCATCGTCTACCTGATGACCAACTGGCTGCCGATGCTCATTCATGCGTCGGGCCTGTCTCTGGTCGCCGCATCCAGAATCGCCGTTCTCTATCAGGTCGGCGGCACCCTTGGCGCACTGGTTATTGGCCGGCTCATGGATAGATTTTCCGCCACTGTGGTGCTCGCCTTCGCCTATGCATTCGGCGCCGTCTTTCTAGGGTTCACAGGCTTTGCGCACGGCGCCGCGCTCGGCCTGGCGATAACCGGTATCGGCTTTTGCATTAGCGGTTCGCAAATCGGCGCGAACGCATTCGCCGCGCGTTACTACCCCACAGGCAGTCGCGTAACCGGCCTCAGTTGGGCACTGGGCATCGGCCGCCTCGGCTCCGTATGCGGTGCGTTCTTCGGCGGCGCATTACTCGCGGCCAATATCCGCCTGCCGGCGCTGTTCCTGATCGTTGCCGCCCCGGCGGCCATCGCGGCGGCCGCCATCTACCTGTGCGGTCTGCAAGCGCGGCGCCGCGCGGCACGGATAGCCCCTGCGGCACTGGTCCCCGTCGATGTGTCGTGAGGGCCGCGCCGTCGGCGCTTGGCCTTCATCCACACCATACGCATTCCCAAGAGAAACGGCCGAGCGGTTTGCAATTCATCGTGCGTCGCAGACCGCCATCGGCCGCCAACCCTAAGCAGTCCTAACGAAATTGCGGAGACACTTGATGAAGAAGCAACTCGCCGCTTGCGGCCTCGCAGTCGCGGCCACCGCCTCGCACGCCCAGAGCAGCGTGACGCTCTACGGCATCATCGATATCGGACTGACATACACGAACAACGCACAAACGGGGGTGACGGGCGGTGCGCCGCGCGGAGGTTCACAGTTCGCGATTTCCGATGCGCATACGACGGGGCTCTCGGGAAGCCGATGGGGATTGCGGGGCGCAGAGGATCTCGGTGGCGGTCTCCGCGCCATCTTCGTCCTCGAAAACGGATTTATGACGAATAGCGGCGCCTTCGCGCAAGGCGGCGCTGAGTTCGGCAGGCAGGCATACGTGGGCCTGGTGTCAACGAATGTCGGCACTGTCACGCTCGGGCGCCAATACGATCCCTTGGTCGAATCGGTACAGCCATTCGGCGCCTCGGGTGCGTGGGGCGGCTACATGTCGTCGCACCTGAACGACGTCGACAATCTCAGCAACACGAATCGGATCAATAACTCGATCAAGTTCACTACGCCGACTTTTCATGGGCTCCGCGCGGGCGCCCTGTATAGCTTCGGCGGCGTCGCGGGCAACCAGAGCCAGAACCAGATCTGGTCGGTGGGCGCGAGCTACAGCAGTGACACGTTTGCGACCGGCATCGGCTATCTGAACGCGCGCAATCCGAACGTCTCGTTCTACGGCAACACGCCGAACAAGGGCCTGGCGTCGGCAAACAACTTGGGATCGTTCGGATCAGCGACGACGCCCGAGTCGTCACCGGCGATTGCGGGATACGCATCCGCCCATACGACGGAGATATTTGGCGGCGGCGCGTCCTATACGCTCGGCGCGGCAACGGTGTCGGCTGTCGTGACGAACACGCGGTTCGACTCGCTGGGCTCTTCCTCGGGTCCGAATCCGCGCGGCTACACAGGCCGCGCAGCCTTCACGAGCGCTGAACTGGGCGTGCGATATCGATGGACGCCCTCGTTGCTGACCGGCGTTGCCTTCGACTACACGAGGCGCAATTCTGTCAACGGAGACGGCGGCGCAAAGTATCTGCAACTCGATCTCGGCGCTATCTATAGCCTTTCGAAGCGAACGGATCTTTACGCGCTCGCCGTGCTCCAGCGTGCCACGGGACGCGATTCGCTGGGGCAGCCCGCTGTGGCTAACGTCAGCGGCTTCACGCCTTCTTCGACTGACAAGCAGATCGGCATGCGTATCGGCATACGCCATAAATTCTAAGGTTCCAAGCGACGCGAATTGCCCGCCTGCCGAACCGGCCGCGGGCGATCCAACTGTCAAAGCGCCGGTAGAACTCGATCGTTATGCTCCGACGAAATCGGGCTGCCGGTTCGGTTGTGCGGCGTCGAACGCCGGATGCGCCATGGCATGGCGATAGACGGCAAGACTCAACGGATAGTGACCTAGCTCGCACCCCATCCGCTGCGCGTTCGCCATTTGCGGCACGAGGCAGCAATCGGCGAGCGTCGGCGTGTCGCCAAAGCACCATGGCCCGTCGCGGTGTTTCGCCAGCATCCGTTCGACGGCGCTCATCCCCTCGGCGATCCAATGCTTGTACCAGGTGCCCTTTTGGTCGGGCGTAACGTGGAGCACCGTGTCGAGGTACTTGAGAATGCGCAAATTGTTGACCGGATGGATGTCGCACGCGATCAAATATGACAACTCGAGGACGCGCGCGCGCCGCGTTGTCTCGACCGGGATCAGGCGAGGCTCGGGGTAACGCGCATCGAGATAGTCGAGGATATCCAGCGATTGGCCGAGGGCGAGTTCGCCGTCGACCAGTGCGGGGACGCTCGCCGACGCACTGATTCGCTCGACGTATTCCGCCTCGCGATGCTCGCCGTTGCGAATGTTCACGGAAACGTAATCGAAAGGCACCCCTTTGAGTGCGAGCGCAATTCTTACCCGATACGAGGCCGAGCTATTGAAGAAGCTATGAAGATCCATGCGGACTCCGGCTCAGACGACGCGCACGTTCAGCTTGCCAAGACGTTCGACGCCGACGGTCATCAAATCTCCTTTGACCACTGCACCTACGCCTTCCGGTGTTCCCGTATAGATAAGATCGCCAGGCTCGAGACGGAAGAACTTCGAGAGATCGGCGACCGTCTCGGCAACGGACCAGATCAAGTGCGAGACGTCACTTTTCTGCTTCGGAATGTCGTTCACGTCCAGCCACAATTCACCGCGCTCGAAATGCCCGACCTCGCTCGCGACGTGAATCGGACCGATCGGCGCCGAACGATCGAAGGCCTTGCCGATTTCCCACGGCCGTCCCATTTCGCGCATCTTCATTTGCAGGTCGCGGCGCGTCATGTCGAGTCCCACGGCATAACCCCAGACATGATCGAGCGCATCGGCAGGCGCGATATCCGAGCCGCCCTTGCCGATCGCGGCTACCAGCTCGGCTTCGAAGTGATAGTTGATTGTCTGCGCGGGATACGGCAACTCGAGCGTGTCCTCATAGGCGACGGGTACCACCGCATCGGCGGGCTTGCAAAAAAAGAACGGCGGCTCGCGATCGGGATCAAAGCCCATCTCGCGTGCGTGAGCAGCGTAGTTTCGACCCACACAGTAAACGCGCCGGACGGCGAACTTGTCCTGAGTGCCGACGACGGGGACGGCGACGACCGGTTCGGGAGGAAAGACGAATGACATAACGGTAGGTCTCGATGTTTGAGTGAGGAGATTGGGATGGCTGACGCTATATGCGTTCTTCACGTAGCAGGTTGAGCGCGGACAACACGGGCCGGTCCGAGTAACTGAACAGCACGCAGTCCGTGGAAGCGGCGAGACTAACTGGCCGCCATGCAGGAACGACGAACACGTCGTGCGGTTCGAACGCGAACGACGTGTCGCCGATCAAAGCACTGCCATGCCCTTGCACGACACAGAAAACGGTCGCATCCGTGCTGCGATACGTTCTGCCGGAGAAGCCGGTGGGCAAAAACTGCATGAAGGCAGCGATGGTGGGCATTGGCCATCCGCCCGTCGCCGGATTGACGTAGCGCAGCTTCACGCCGTCCCATTCGTCGAGCTCGCCGTTCCTGTAAAGCACGTCGAGCGCTTCCCGGCTTCGTTCGTAGGGATAGCTGAAGATCGGAGAAGTCGGATCGGTGACTCGATGACGAACCGGCAACATGTTGTGGCCGAAACGCGCGAAGCTGTTGCCCTCTGGGCGCGAGATCGGTTGAGTCGACTCCGGATAATTTTCCGCGAACCCCGCGTTGAGGCTCGCAATCAACGGAATATCGAGTCCATCGAGCCAGATGACGGGTTCCCCGCCCTCGTCCAGCGAAGGGTTACCGTGATCGTGCCAGGTCCAAGTTGGCGTGATGATGAAATCGCCCGGGCGCATGGTGGTGCGCTCGCCGTTGACAGCGGTCCATGCACCGCTGCCTTCCACGATGAATCGCAGCGCGGATTGCGTGTGCCGGTGGCTCGGCGCAATCTCTCCCGGCAAGATGAGCTGCAGACCGGCGTAAAGCGTCGACGTGATGCTCGCTTTTCCGGGCAACCCAGGGTTTTCCAGAACGAGCACGCGCCGGACCGCTTCTTCGGCGCTGATCACGGCGCCCGCCTCGATGACAAGGTCGCGAATCTGCGAATATTTCCAGATCGCCGCGACGGCTTGCGGCTGAGGCACCCGCGGCACGAGGTGGTGCAGCGATTCCCACAGCGCAGAGAGCCGCTGCGCTCGAAGTTTGTCGTAGTAGGTCGAGCGTGCTTCGCGCGTCGAATCCATCGTCATCGGCGTCTCCTTTGGTTCATCAATGCTCAGATCTCGACGTACACGCTTCCATCTTCAATCTTGATGGGATAGGTGCGGATATCGGCAGCGAGGGGCTCACACAGCGCCTTTCCGCTACGAACGTCGAAGCGGCCCTGGTGCAAAGGACATTCGATTTCGTGCCCCTCGAGGAATCCGTCGCACAGCCGCGCGTGACCATGCGTGCAAAGGTTGTCAGTTGCATACACTTCTCCGTCCACGCCATAGAGGGCGAGTTCGCGCCCGGCGGCTTCGACGGCCACCACATCGGCGCTCGGCACCGCCGCCCAATCGATGACCTTTGTCCACTGCTTTGACATGATTGACCTCAAATCGGGTAAATGAGCGAGTTAGCGATCATCTCGCTGTCGAACACGCACAGACGCGACTCGAACTTCAAGCCGTCTTTCGTGCGGCGAATCGTATCGATGTATCGGCCGACGTTGAAGACCGTCGACATCTCATCGGGCTTGGTACGGAACACGGCATAGTTCGCCTGCGCCTCGATGCGCTCGTCATCGGCGTGGTGAATGCGCGGCACGCCCACGACATGCCGTTGGTAGTAGGGGTCGTGGAAGATCGTCTCGGTCATGCCGTAGACGCGGTCCTTCAACATGCCCTTGCTTTCGAACGAAAGCGTCGCGAGGGGAAGTCCGCGATCGTAGTTCTCGCGCGGCTGGACCTTGTAGACGCACTGGTCGGTAAAGAATTCGGGCCACTTGTCCCACTCGTTGTTATTCACGACAGCCGCGTAGTCCGCATAGAGCGCGAGGAGTTGCTGGTAGGTATCGAAATCGAGCATGTCAGATCTCCATGACGCGTCGCCAGTAGTCGTACATTCCGCGAATCAGTGTCTCGGTCACCATGTGATCGGTGTCGCCAATCTCGCGCCCTCCAAGTTCCGCGATCGTTTGATGAAACGGCTTTTGCTCGAACCCTTCCTGAGAGAATTCGATGACTTCGCCGTCGTCCGCGGAGACGAAGCCCGCAGGCCCGAACAAGTTCGCTTGGCGCAACCGGCGGCGCGTCATGTCCTCGTTGTCTTCTTCGAAGCCGAAGTGCGTCCAGACGAAATCGAACGAGCCCTCTCCATTGGGCTGAATGTGCCGCGTCGACACGGAATTCACCTGTTGCTGGATGATGACGCTCGGGAAGACGGTCATCATGACCGCCGTGGGCGTACCCCACCAGGGCTCATGGGCCACATCGAGAAAGCGGTTGTCGTTCAGCGTCATCTGATCCTTGAAGCTCGATACGCCGCTCGTTACTTCTCCCTTGCCGCCGGAGCCGCGCGTGGAAATCATCGCGGCATGCCTAAAATGCTCGTCCATCCTCAACTCGGACTTGTTGTCGGCACGCCAAAGGCCGAACGTGACGAACCACGTATGGAGCAGGCCCGGATGGTACGGATCCTTGATGTTTTCCTGCATCAGCTTCCAGTTGCCGGGAATACGCTGACGGTTGTACCCGAGGATCGTCAGCTTGCGCCCGTCGAATACGCGGTCGAAGTAGCGCAGTATGGTCGGGCCGAGGAACGCTTCGAGTGACGGAAGATCATGATCGAACGACGCGAAGATGACGCCGTTTCGCGTCGCCACATTGAGCTTCGTGAGCCCGTTCTCCTTCGGGTCGAAATCCGCGGGCATGCCGCCGTTGATCTTGCCGTCGAGCTTGACGCCGCGCCGGAACGGAACGCCGACGAGGTTGCCATTCAGGTCGTAATTCCATTGATGGTAGGGGCAGGTGAAGTCCTTACGGTTG
Organism: Trinickia sp. LjRoot230; assembly: GCF_964253315.1. Lineage (NCBI taxonomy): Bacteria > Pseudomonadati > Pseudomonadota > Betaproteobacteria > Burkholderiales > Burkholderiaceae > Trinickia > Trinickia sp. LjRoot230. The sequence goes on along the minus strand of NZ_CAXUQX020000001.1, from coordinate 2,614,280 downwards.
CCGAACTTCTCCCTGCAAAAGCGAACGCCGCGATGCGCGCAGACATTTTCGACGACGCTGATGTCGCCGTCCTGCGTGCGCGCAACGATGATGGAGCGCTCGCCAACGGCCGTCCGCTTGAAGTCCCCCGCATTTGGAATCTCGGCTTCGAGGCCGACATAGCACCAATGGCCCGAATAAAAGAAGCGCTCGAGCTCGCGACGGTAGATGTCGGCATCGGTATATGCCCAAAACGGAATTCGACTTGAGCCTGCTCGCTTCCATTGCGGCGTTGTAAAAGCAATCGGAGCGTCGTTCATGCGCTGTCTCCTGAGTGTGCGGTAGCTGTTTCGAAAAGCTCGGGGATACGGTCAAACGCCGCTCGCATAAAACGCATCGGCGTAGATGTGCTCGTTGACGACGCCTTTTTGCCGAAGCAGGATCGAAGCGGCGTCTACCATGACCGGCGCGCCGGCTAGATAGGCCCTCCAGCCCTTGAGATTCGACCAGTCCGCGCCGACGGCCTCCGTCACCACACCCCTGCGGTACTTTTCTGACGTGTCCCACGAAGCCACGACGACGTGCGCGGTCAAGTGCGGAAGCCGCTCCTGCAGTTCGTCGAGCCAATGCGTGCCGTAGACGTCGAGCGGCGAGCGCACGCCGAAATACACATGCACGGGAGTGGCCATGCCTGCTTCGGCCATGCCGCGCAAAATCGAAAGGATGGGCGCCAAGCCAGTCCCGCCGGCAATGCATACGACCGGATCGGTCGTCTTGCGACGCAGGTAAGCGGTGCCGAGCGGGCCGCTTAGACGTACGGCGTCGCCCAACTTGAGGTGATTCGCCACATAAGAGGTCACACGCCCGTCCGGCACCAGGCGGATATGAAACTCCACTTCGTTCGGATTCTGGGTGACGGCCATTGAATACGGCCGGATATGCTGCGGCGTGAACTGCAACGTCGCATACTGGCCCGGCGAAAATTCAAACGGCTTCGACAATGCGAGACGAACGCGCTTGATGTCATGCGTCACGTCTTCGATGCCTATGACGGTCGTCTTGATGATCTTCGCAGGATGCACGACGATCTCGTCGACTTCGGGGAGTTCGATCGTGCAGTCCTCGACGATCGTCGTCTGACAGGCCAGCACCGATTGGCCCGTCGCCGCCGGAGCGTTTGTCTCGGGAGACCCCGTCACGAGCACGTTGCCGGAAACAACGCGGCAACGGCAGGTGCCGCAGCGGCCGGCCATGCAACTGTATGAAACGGGGATCTCGTGCGTGCGCAGCACGTCGAGCAGGTTTTCGCCGGCGCGCGCATTGAGCGTGCGCTGCAACGGCAAAATCGAAACATCCATGGCGCCAGTGTCTCCGAGGCTGGTCAATTCACGACGTCATGATGCCGCCGGCTGCACTATTGATAAATAGAAACTGCTTGATAATCCACATCATCGATAGTGATAATGCGGGCACAGAAACGCGAAGCTCGCGAGGCCGGCCAGGAGGAAGACAAGGAAATGGAGCTTCAGGACATCGATCTGAATCTGCTCGTGGTATTCAACGAGCTGCTTCGCCAGCGGCGCGTGTCGACCGTTGCCACTACGCTAGGCATCTCGCAGCCGGCGATCAGCAACGCGCTGAACCGATTGCGCAAGTTGCTCGGGGATGAGCTTTTTCTTCGGACATCCAAGGGCATGATGCCGACGCCGTTTGCCGAATCGCTTGCCGAGCCGATCGGCTACGCGCTAGGCGCGATTTACAACACGCTCAATGCGACGTCGAGTTTCGAGCCGGCCGTGAGCAATCGGTCGTTTACGGTTGCCATGACCGATATCGGCGAGATCTACTTTTTGCCGGCTCTCATGAAACGGCTGGCCGAGGCTTCACCCGGGGTCACGATCAGCACGGTGCGCAATCAGGCCGATGCGCTGTGCGATGCCATGGAGACAGGCCAGGTCGATCTCGCCATCGGCTTTTTGCCGGACCTGAAGACTGGCTTCTTCCAGCGCCGATTGTTCAAACAGAGATACGTGTGTTTGTTTCGCAAGGGGCACCCGCTCGCGAAGGGGGGGATGACCATGAAGGCGTTTCTCGAAGCGGAGCACGTTTCGATCGTCGCCGAGGGGACGGGGCACGGGATGGTCGATACCGCGATCCAGCGCGCCGGCGTGCCGCGTCGCGTTCGTCTGCGGGTGCCGCACTTCGTCGCCGTCGGCCATATTCTTCAGACGACCGATCTGATCGCGGTGGTTCCCCAGGCCTACGCTGAGCGCACGCTTACGCCCTTCGATCTCGATAGCGCATCGTGCCCGGTCAAGATCCCCGATATCACGATCAATGTGCTCTGGCACGCGAGGAATCATCGCGAGCCCAGCAATCAATGGCTCAGGCAACTGGTGTTCGAGGAGTTTTCGCAGTGACGGACTGTTGTGACACAGTAAGGATAGTTCGGTGTCCTTAAGGTAAGCGCGCCTTGATGACCTCGACGCCGCGCAAGCCCCAATAGACGCGGTGTGCACGGATCAATCCATCGACGACTTCCATCGTTTCGACGAAATCCATTTGATCGCCATCGGGCGTGGCGCGCGGATATTCCCACATCAGCAAGGTGCCGTTAGTGAAGTAGCCGATGCGGTGGAACGTGCGCTTGCGGGGTTTGCGCGGCGCCGCTTTTTCCAGCACTTCACGAATTGCCTCGCGTCCTTTCGCGACGCCGTTCTTTGTACCCAGAATGTATGGAACGAGCGGACTTTCCAGCACGGCGTCTGGTGCGTAAAGCTCGATCATCGCGTCGAGCTCGTCATTCGACCAGGTACGGTCCCACTCCCGATAAATGCGTTCGACTGCCCGAGCCTCGTCCGGCGTGACAGGTTGAGCGCTCAGGTTCTCACTCATCGCCATCAAATTTCTCCTTCGGCATGCTTTCAACATGCATTCAGCCGGCCGCGGCCGCCCACCTCGACGCCCGATGCACGGGCATGAGCGTGATGCAGCAAGGTGCATACCTTGCGCCTGGTCGCGGTAGATGGACTGCGCGCAAATGCGGTGCGAATGATCGGTACCGCGCTTAACAGCCTGCACAAGCGCGGTAGCCTGGACCTCTTGCGCGAAAACGCCGCGGGGTGCGGTGCGCTTTTCACTGATGGATCAGACATGAACCTATTCGATCAGCGGCTGATCGAAGCGATGAGTCGCACCGCCATTCACGCGCCGTCGGTAACACATGCCGTCGAAGCGGTTTCGAGGATGTACCTGTTCAAGGGAACGATACTGGTCGCCTTGTTGTGGGTCATCTGGTTTCGGCACGAATTCGGGGAGGCGTTCGGACACAAACCGGGCCGTCTCGATCCGGCGAGCGCCGAGCTCGCGGCCATACGAAGGCGCGAGCGCGAACTCGTCGTCGTTGCAATTGTCGGCGGGTTCATTGCGTTCGCAGCGGGGCGATTGTTGGCGCACTATCTGCCGTTTCGCCTGCGGCCGGTCTATGAGCCGCAATTAAAGGGCATTTATCCGACGACGGCCGTCGACGGGTTGTTGCCGCGCACCTGGAGCGCGTTTCCAAGCGATCATGCGATGCTCTGGGGCGCCATCGCGATGACGATCTTTTTCGCTTCGCGATGGCTCGGCATCTACGCATTGATTCACACAGTCGTGCTGATCGGCTTGCCGCGCATTTATCTCGGGTTGCATTATCCGAGCGACGTGTTGGCGGGCGGTGTGCTCGGTATCGCCATTGCTTGCGTGATGTGTATAGATCCGATTCGAGTGCGTGTGGCGAAACCGGTGTTGTTCGTCGCAGAGCGATGGCCAGGACCTTTTTACGGGGTGTCGTTCGTCTTGAGCTTTGCGCTTGCCTCGCAGTTCGATGAATTTCGCATCTTGGCGCATAGCGCGGCCGTGGCGATGTAGGACGATCAACGGCGCGAACATTCAACGCATACCGAACTCATACCCAACCGGCTTTCTTCAGCTTTCGATAAAGCAGCACGCACCCGGCGACGGTTAGCGCGAGCGTCGCTGGATAACCCCATGCCCATTTCAATTCGGGCATGCTCTGAAAATTCATGCCGTACAGGCTGAACACGACGGTCGGCACAGCGAGCACCGCACCCCAGCCGGCCAGTTGCTTGACGATCTCGTTTTGCCGAACCGAGACGAGAGCGAGATTCACGTGCATCGCATTCGTCAGCATTTCGCGCAGGTCGTCCGACGCCTCGATGATGCGATGTGCATGGTCCTGCACGTCCCGCAGGTAAGCGCGCAACTCTTTCGGAACGACATCTTCATGAAACCGGATCAGTTGATTGCTGATATCGCTCACCGGCTCCGCGGCATTTCTGAGCGCCATCAGATCGCGGCGAAGCGCGTACGATTCGGCGAGGGCGGCTTCATCGAAATCGGCTTTGAACATTTGTGCCTCGATACGATCGAACTGCGCTTCGTAGCTGCTCATGATCGGCTGGTAATTGTCGACGATGAAATCGAGCACCGCGTAGAGCGCGAACCCGGGCCCTTTCGCGAGCAATGCGGGACTGCTTTCCACGCGCGTGCGCACTTCCGTATAGCTCGACGAGGCGCCATGGCGAACCGTCACCAGGAAGTTTCGCCCGACGAACAGATGGGTCTCGCCGTAATGCACTTCGCCGTCGATCAACTGCGCGGTCTTCACGACGATGAACATCGAATCGCCATAGACTTCGAGCTTTGGCCGTTGATGGGCCTTGAGCGCATCTTCGATCGCGAGGTCGTGCAAATGAAATTTCTGCTGAATCTTGCGCAGTAAGGCTTCATCGGGCTGGCGCACGCCAACCCAAACAAAGGTATCGGGCTCCTGAGCGGCTTCGTGGATGTCTTCGACGTTCACGTCGCGCAGGTACTTGCCGGCTCGGTAAGCCACGCTCTTGACGATCATCTCCATGCTGTTCTCCGTTGCAAAGCCGAATCGGATCAGATCGGACTTGATGAAAGAAGATACAACAATGCAGACAAGAGCGAACGGAACGAACGCGCGAGGCGTTCAGCTTAATGAAGTCTGATGCTGGCCTTGAGCGTGTCGGATGGCCGCATACCGAAGAGCCGTCGATAGTCGGTCGCGAATTGACTCAAATGCCAGAACCCCCAGGCTGCGGCGATGTCCTGTACCGTTCGCACGCCCCGCACTTCGACTGGTTCGCGCGCCGCGTTCGACAGCGAGCGTCGGACGCCATTGAGCCGAATCATCCGCAAGTACGCGGCCGGCGACATGCCAAGCGCGTCCTGAAAGCAGTATTGAAGTGTGCGGCGGCTCACATGCAGCCGTTCGCACAGTTCGGGCACCGAGACGGGCCGCTCCCGGTTCGCGAGCACGTAATCGCGCGCTTGCGAGACCACAGCCTGGCGGCGGCAGGGGGTGCCCGTTGCGTTCGCTCGCTGCGGATGGTCTACCGCGCACAGGTCGAAGAGCCCCGCAAGTATTGAGGACTCCAAATGATTGCGAGCGGCGCCGGAAAGGACGATGCGCGTGACGCAATCGCATTCATGATCGAGAAGCGGACGTAGCAGCGCAGATAAACGGGCTTTGCGCGCAGCGCCGGTATCGATCACTTCGGTAGCGGGCGCGCGTTCGGTCAACTCCAGATGTTCGACGCGCACCGCATACTCGCGCAAGACATCGCCTTTGACCACAATGCCAAAAAACTCGTAGCACGCCGGCGTCAACAACTCGAATTCGAGTGAGCCGGGTCGGAAGGCGACTGCATCGCGACCGATCGTTTGCCCATCGATCCGTCCGACACCATCACAGCGCTGCGGCACACCGAACCAGTAAGCATCCGAATCGATCTCGCATGTTTGCCGCAAGGCGTGGCTCGTAACCTCTCGAAACACGGTCATGTGATCGAGAAACAGTTCGGCGAGGGTTCCGGTAAATCGGCCTGCGCCGAGTTGGTCGTAGCTCTGCCGCCAGCCATGCAGGTTGCGCGCCTGCTCATCAGCGTCATGTGCGATGGCCACGCGAACGTCGGGTTGCTCAGGCAGGGCTTCGCCGAAAGGGGCAGGGCGGGAAGATTCGTTCGTCATGGCCAGCTCGGCAGAAAAGGGCGCGCTCGGAAGTTCGCGATGCGTTGACGCAATTACTGTGCCGGTTGCGGCGACGCACGGCGGCGAAGGCCTATTTCATCGGCATCATCAGCGCTTTGACGGCGCATGGCAAGCAGGAGCCGCTGCGCTTACGAGAACGTGACGCGTCGATCTATGCGCCGAAGCCGTGCGGCACGCACCGTGACGTATCACGCGTCGTCTGCGGCCGCGAGTCTGGGGGCACTGTCGTCTTTTAGCGCGACGCCGGTGAGGCCCAGGCGGCGCGCCTGCGTGAGCAGATAAAGAAGCTTATGCGCGGCGTGCGCATAAGCGAGCCCCTCGGGCCGTACGTTAGAGATGCAGTTGCGCTGCGCATCGCTTCTGCCGATGCGCGGCTCAAACGTCAGATAAATACCGAGACTGTCGGGCGAGCTGAGCCCCGGACGCTCGCCGATTAGCATCGCCACAAAACGCGCGCCGAGCGCTTGGCCGATTTCGTCGCCGAGCGCCACCCGGGCTTGCCGCGCGACGACCACCGGGCCCACGTTCCATTGCGCAAGCTGTGGCCGCAGCGCGAGCAGCAATGGAACGGCTTGTTTGGCTGCGGCGAAGGCCGATAATCCGTCGGCAATCACGAAGACGATATCAGGGCTCTGTGCATCGATGCTCGCAAGCGCGCTGCGGCTCTCATCCGACAGCCGGCGTCCGAGATCCGGCCGGCGCAGATACTGTGCGCGGTCGGACGCGGCGCTATGAACATCGATCGACGCAAAGCCTTGCGCGCGTAACTGCTGATGCAATGCATCAGCGTCGAGCGGTTGATGCACGGCGTCGCGCGCTTGCGCGTGAGCGAGCTTGAACGCCAGCAACGGCTCGGTCGGTACGCTGTTACCAGCGCGGCCGAGCGCGATGCGCGCCTGCGTGAAGCGGCGCAACGCTTGCCACGGATTGTCGTCGATGAACTCGCGCATCAGTTGTTCATCCATTCGCGGGCGCCCTCGAGCAGCGGCTGCCGCATCGTGGCCGGGAGCAGAGCACCGCGTGCGTCGACGATCTGCATCGACTGCAGCCATGCTTCGAACTCGGGGGCGCGGCGCAGGCCCAGCACTTCGCGTACGTAGAGTGCGTCGTGAAACGACGTGCTTTGATAGTTGAGCATGACGTCGTCAGCGCCGGGAATGCCCATGATGAAATTGACGCCGGCGACCCCGAGCAGCGTGAGCAGGTTGTCCATGTCGTCCTGATCGGCTTCTGCGTGGTTGGTGTAGCAGATATCGCAACCCATCGGCACGCCGAGCAGCTTGCCGCAAAAGTGATCTTCGAGGCCCGCGCGCGTGATCTGCTTGCCGTCGTAAAGATACTCGGGGCCGATGAAGCCGACGACCGTATTCGTCAAGAGCGGCTCGAAGCGGCGTGCCACCGCGTAGGCTCGCGCCTCGCAGGTCTGCTGGTCGATGCCATGATGTGCGTTCGCCGAGAGCGCGCTGCCTTGACCCGTTTCGAAGTACATCACATTGTTGCCTACGGTGCCACGCTGCAACGAAAGCGCCGCTTGATGCGCTTCGTCGAGCAGCGCAAGCGAAACGCCGAAACTCGTGTTGGCCTTTTCCGTACCCGCGATCGACTGAAACACCAAGTCGACCGGCGCGCCTTTTTCGATCGCGGCAATGGTATTCGTGACGTGCGTCAGCACACACGATTGCGTTGGCACGTCATAGCGGACGCGAAATTCGTCGATCATCGAGAGCAGCGTGACGATGGCTTGCAAATTGTCAGTCGCGGGATTGATGCCGATTACGGCGTCGCCGCAGCCGTAGAGCAGCCCGTCCAGCATCGATGCGGCGATGCCTTTGACGTCGTCGGTTGGATGATTCGGCTGGAGCCGCACCGACATGCGTCCCGGCAACCCGATGGTATTGCGAAAGCGCGTGACGACAGGACGCTTGCGGGCTACGGCGATCAGGTCTTGGTTGCGCATCAGCTTCGACACCGCGGCGACCATCTCGGGCGTGAGGCCCGCGGTAATGCGCGTGAGCGCGTCGCTATGTGCGGCGTGCGAGAGCAGCCAATTGCGGAAGTCGCCGACGCTCAGATGAGCAATTTCGGCGAACGCGTCCGCGTCATGGCTGTCGATGATCAGCCGCGTGACTTCATCGCTTTCATACGGAATGACCGCTTCGTCGAGAAACGTGCGTAGCGGCAGGCGAGCGAGCGTCATTTGGGCGGCTACCCGCTCTTGCTCGCTCGATGCCGCAATGCCCGCGAGTTGATCGCCCGCGCGCAGCGGGCTCGCCTTGGCCAGCAGCGTCGCGAGATCGGCGAAGCGGTAGGTGCTAACGCCGATTGTCTCCGCGTAGTTCATTCGTTTACCTCCACTGCATCGCATTCACTCTTCGAGCAACGCATCGGATGGGGCCAGTTCGCGCTGGTGGCCTGTCATCAGAAAGTAGATATAGCCCAAACCGACGAATACTGCGAATACCGCGGCCACCTCCCGGTTGAAATAAATCATTGTCGCAAGGCAAACGAATGCGGAAACGAGCGCGAACGCGGGAAAGTACGGAAAGAGCGGTGCACGAAACGGGCGTTCCATCTGCGGCTCGGTACGGCGCAGCTTGAACAGCGCCAGCATGCTGATGATGTACATCAGAATCGCGCCGAAGACCGACATCGTCACGATATTCGCGGTCAGGGTTTGGCCGGCGAACTGAACCAGTTCGTCGCTGTAGATGGCGGCAATGCCGATTACCCCGCCAGCGAGGATGGCACGATGCGGTGTTTTGAAGCGGGGATGAACCTTGGCGAGCCATTCGGGCAGATACCCTGCGCGAGCAAGCGCGAAGATTTGACGAGAATATCCCAGGATAATCCCATGGAACGACGCGACGAGCCCGAACAGCCCGAGCCATACGAGCATATGCATCCAGCCGCTATGTTCGCCCACGATGTATTTCATTGCTTGCGGTAATGGGTCGTTGATGTTCGCGAGCTTCGTCCAGTCGCCGGCGCCGCCTGCGAATACCATCACGCCGATGGCGAGCGCAACGAGCGTCAGGATGCCGGTCACGTAGGCGATTGGCACAGACCGCTTCGGGTTCTTTGCCTCTTCGGCGGCCATGGCTACGCCTTCGATTGCGAGGAAGAACCAGATCGCGAATGGAATGGCCGTAAAGATGCCGTGAACCGAGCCGAGCGTGAAATGATCGGCACCGGACCAGCCGCCTTTGGCGAAGTTCGACCATTGAAAGCCGGGCGACACGACGCCCATGAAAACAAGCAGTTCAAAAATCGCCAGTAGTGTGACGAACAATTCGAATGCCGCGGCGATCTGCACACCTGCGATGTTCAGCGCCATGAACAGCAGATACGCGCCCATGGCCGCGTGTTTCGGTTCGAGCCCGGGGAATTGCACATGCAAATAGGCGCCGATGGCGAGTGCGATGGCGGGCGGTGCAAAAACGAATTCGACCAGCGTTGCAACGCCGGCCAGGTAGCCGCCTACCGGGCCGAATGCATGACGTGCGTAGGCGAACGGGCCGCCTGCATGCGGAATCGATGTCGTGAGTTCGGTGAAGCTGAAGATAAACGTCGTGTACATCGCAGCGATGAAGATTGCGGTGACCACGAAGCCGAGTGTGCCGGCGCTGGCCCAGCCATAGCTCCAGCCGAAATATTCGCCGGAGATCACGAGTCCGACCGCGATGCCCCAGAGCTGCCACGTTCCCAGTGTTTGCTTCAATTCGTGGTGCGTGACCGAGCCTGTCGCCGCTGCTTGCCGGTTGTTCGTTGTGCTATCCATCGGAATCTCCGTGGTTTCGTCGCGCGCCGCCGCCCGAACGGGAATGTCGCTCGATGGTAGTGGGCCATAAACCAGGGCGTTATCGAAAATCGGCAAAAGTCGCCGGCGTGGCAGCTTTTTCGCCCGTGCAGGCGGTGCTTCGTGCCAGAGGCGTTGCGGCAGGCTTCGCCTTGGTAAAAGCTCAGTTCTCAATTGCTCATTCGATTAGCCATGTCCATGAATACTCCGGCGGTTGGTGGTAGCAGCGGTTCCGTTCCGTCCAATCAACCGCCGACGCCGCCCGAGCCGGGGATGCCAACGCCCGCTGGCACGCCGAGCGGGTCCGCGGCGCATCCCCAAATTGGTGGCTTGTCAGCGCGTGCGGCTGGCGCGGCCCCGACTCGCCGCGCGCCGGTGGTGTTTGCGAGCGCGAAAAGCCGCATCGCTGCTGCCAATAGACTGATACCCGTCGAGGGGCTGTCGGAACAACTCGATTGGGATGAGACCGAACCGTCGGGCTGGCTGATGCCCGTGTCCGCCCGACAACTTCGCGTGCGGGCGCCGGAGGGTTACAACAGTGTGGTGGGTAAAACAACGGACATGGGCCGCCTGCTGGATGCGCGTGGCAAAGTCCTGTCAGTACCCGAAGCAATTTTGCTGTCGTTCCTGCCTGGTGAGGAGTCCATACCTTTTTATCTCGCTATCGAAGGCGCTGAGCGCGGTGGGTCCGACTCTGTTGGCCAGCAATGGGCTACGTTATCGGGATGCGAGGTGCTCGTGCAGCCCATGGTGCGCCGAAGCGACGACGACCCGACTCTCCTGCACGGACGCGGCCCGATCTATCGGTTCACGCCGGGTGAGCTGCCGGAAATGCCCGCAGGGCTCGAAATGCAAGACGGTAAGCTAGTTTTAATCGACGACCGTGATTGCGCGCGCTTAGTGCCGCCTTCGCGGTACCTGCAGTACCTGCGGGAACGCGTCACCACGCAAGCGGATGGCACCGCTTTCGATCTGGCCGGGAAGTGGACCGCGAAGATTTATTTCCCGGGTGTCGATGCTGAGAGCCAGATCGAGCATGGCTCGACCGTGCTTGCGCGTCTGGAGCGTGAAGGCTTTCCTGTCGTGCAACACTTTGGCGAGCCGATCCTTACGCCGGTAGGGATGGTCATGCAGTGTTTCGATCAGTTCGTGGTCAGCGACCACGACATATTGACCCGGACCAGTTTGGAGCGCGAGGCGCAAGGCTGGCTTCCACTAAATGGGTATTTCACGATAAACCACGCGCGTGCGTGGATGTTCAACGAGAAAACAATCGAGGATCTCGACGCGATTCAGTCACTGCTCGTGAAGCGGCGCCCGTTTCATAAGGACCGCGGTTTCTACAATCCCAAGATCGTGTTCGACCGCGATGGCCGCGCACGTTTTGCACCTCCTGCGGAAGATTTCTTTCTCGATCTCAAGATGCCGACGCCCTCGCAATGGCATGCACAAACGAAGCAGGTCGTGAAAGAACTGAGGAAAATTGCAGCCACCAATGTGGCGGCGCAACGCTCGTCGGCGCAGGCGTCGAGGCCCGGTAAAAATGCTTAATAGTCCTAACCATCAGCACACGCCAAGCGAGGTGGCTGCGCCGGAGTGAGCGATGTCGATGCTTGCGCACAACGCATGGATTAACGTTGCAAGCGTGCTTGCATGCTTGCGCGCGCCGCCGCACACGCCGCGAGACGTCAGATCGTCGCGCACGGCAGGGCCGCTTTTTCGCCCGCACATGCCGTGCTTCGCGCCGGATGCGGCGCGAAGGGCTCCGCCTTGGTAAAAGCTCAGTTCCCAATTGCTCATTCGATTTGCCATGCCCATGAATACTCCGCCGGTGGGTGGTAGCAGCGGTTCCGTTCCGCCCAATCAACATCCGGTGCCGCAGGAGCCGGGGACGTCGACGCCCCCTGGCGCACCGAGCGGGTTCGCGGCGCATCCTCGATTTGGTGGCTTGCCCGAACGTGCTGCCGGCGCGGAGCCGACTCGCCGCCCGCCAGCGTCGGCGGTCTTTGCGAGCTCCAAAGGCCGCACGGCTGCTGCCAATAGACCGATACCCGTCGAGGGTCTGCCAGACCAACGCGAATGGGATGAGGTCGAACCGTCGGGCTGGCTGATGCCCGTCCCCGTCCAACAATCGCGCGTGGTGGCGCCGCCGGGTTACACCAGTGTGGTGGGCGAAACGACCGACACAGGCCATCTGCTGGATGCGCGTGGCAAGCCCCTGTCAGTACCCGAAGCAATTTTGCTGTCCCTCGCACCTGGTGATGAGTCCTTACCTTTTTATCTCGCCGTCGAAGGCGCTGAGCGCGGTGGGTCTGCATCTGTCGGCCAGCAATGGGCTACGTTAGCGGGGTGCGAGGTGCTCGTGCAGCAGCCCTTTGTGAAGCGAAGCGACGTTGACCGGACCCTCGTGCACGGAAGCGGCCAGATCTATCGTTTTACGCCGGGTGAGCTGCCGGAACTGCCCGCAGGGCTCGAGATGCAAGACGGTAAGCTCGTTTTAATTGACGACCGTAATCGCGTGCGCGTAGTGCCGCCATTGCGGTACCTGCGGGAACGCGTCACCACCCAATCGAATGGCGTTGCTTTCGACCTCGCAGGGAAGTGGACCGCCAAGATTTATTTCCCAGAATTCAATGTGGATAGCCAGATCGCGCATGGCAAGACCGTGCTCGCGCTTCTCGAGAGTGAGGGCTTTCCCGTCGTGCAACACCTTGGGGAGGCGATCCTTACGCCGGCGGGGCTGGTCATGCAGTGTTTCGATCAGTTCGTGGTTAGCGATACCGACATATTGACCCGGACCCTTTCGGAGAGCGAGGCACAAGGCAGGCTTCCAATAGATGGGCTTTTCACGATCCGCCACGAGCGTGCGTGGATGTTCAACGAGAAAACAATCGAGGATCTCGACCGGATTCACTCACTGCTCATGGAGCAGCGCCCGTTTCATAGGGACCACAATTTCTACGGTCCAGAGATCGTGTTCGACCGTGATGGCCGCTTGCGTTTTGCACCTCCTGCGGAAGACGTCGCTTCCGATCTTGAGAGGCCGACGCCCCCGGAATGGCATGCACAAACGAAGAAGGTCTTGAAAGAACTGAGGAAAATTGCAGTCACCAATGTGGCTGCGCAACACTTGTCGCCTCAGGCGTCGGGGCCGGATAAAAATGCTGAGTAGTCCTAATCACAGTAGCTATCATGCCTACACCTGTTTCAGGCCCGGGCGAGCCGATTGAGCCGCAGGCGAACGAGTCAGCGCAGCCAACGGAGCGAGACTCGGCGCCGCCGCCTGCTGCGTCGACTCCCTCTGTGCCCCATCCAACGCTCGCCGGACTCCGAAAGCTTCCGGCGGGTCAAGCGAATGCCGCGATCGCAAGACTTCGGGATGCGCTCGCGAAGCTTCCGGCCAAGCCACAAGGGGCGTCGGTACAGCGATTCGTGCGGGAGCACGAGCCTGCAATGCGAGCAAGCGATAGGCCCTACGACCCCCCTTATGCGAATCCGAGTCCCGGGCACTACACCATCATCGATTCGGCGCGCGGCGTGAATATCCAGCTAGCCGTCGGCAATCCGGACCCTGCGGCGACGGAGCAGGACAGCATTACGGTGACTGAGATCTTTCGCGACGAAGGAATGGAAAAGGGCAGCGGCGTCGCGCTGGTCCTCTCGTTGCTCGATCGTTTCGGCGTTCAGTTGCGCCCCGGTGGTGTCTTGGTACTCGAGAATATCCAGACGACGCACACACTTGAAGTGTTCGCAAGCGATGTCGCCGCCGGTAACATCTCAGGCATCACGGATGCGACGCGCGCACTCGAGACCCTGCACGGCAAAGTGGGTGCTGCGATTGTGCGTGGTCAGCACCTCGAGGTAGAGCGATTCGAGTGGCACATGCCCGCCAACACCGGCCGTGTCAGCATGCACGTCGTTACGCGTGCCGCCGAACCTCCTGCGTCTTACGAACAGCAATCGTAACGTTCAAGTCAAATAAACCCGGCGCCGCCGTTGACCGCAAGCGTCTGCCCGGTGATGAACGCGTTGCAAACCACCATTAGCACCACGTCCGCCACTTCTTTCGCTTCGCCCAATCGGCCGACCGGTAGCCGCGCCGCAACGTTCGATTGCTTGAGCGGCCCGGCCATTTCGGTATCGATCGGGCCCGGCGCAACCGCGTTGACTGTAATGCCTTCGCGCGCCAGCCGCGCGGCATATCCACGCGTCAACCCTTCGAGCCCGGCTTTCGACGCGTTGTAATGCACCCCAACGAGCCCGGGGCCGCGTGCGGCAACCGACGAGATGTTGACGATGCGGCCCCAATGCTTGGCGCGCATAGCGGGAATGACGGCTTGCGTGCATAGAAACGCGGACTTCAGATTGATGGTCAGCGTGCGATCGAATTCTTCCTCGGTCAGCGCATCGATATCGACAATCGTCGCTGTGCCCGCATTGTTGACGAGCACGTCGATGGCACCGAGACGCGTTTGAACTTCGGCAACGAGCGCTTGAACATCGGCCTGCTTCGACACGTCTGCGCGCACCGAAATTGCACGACCGCCGGCGCGTTCGATTTGGTCCACCACCTGCGCCGCATCCTCTTCGCGTTGTCGGTAGTTGACAGCTACCGCAGCGCCCGCTGTGGCCAGCGCGAGCGCAATCGCGCGGCCGATTCCACGCGAGCCGCCGGTGACCAGCGCAACGCGCTGCTTCAGTTCGATTTCGTGTGTGGACATGACGGGTCCTTTCAGCGTTCGGTTCAGCGAGTTTATGCCGTCACGCGGCATGCTGTTACGCGGCGGGCGCGCAACGAATGTGCCAGCGGGCAGGTCGCGGCAGGCTGCTATCATTTGCGCCGCACGATGAAAAAACGCCTGCATGAACGAACCTCGATCCCGACATCTCTCCCCCCGCTATCGTCCCGACATTGACGGATTACGCGCCGTAGCCGTGTTCGGCGTCATGCTTGCGCATGCCGGTTTCTCTGCCTTTGCAGGCGGTTTTACCGGTGTGGACGTGTTCTTTACCATTTCGGGTTTTGTTGTTGCCACGTCGATTCTTGGCGACCTGCGCACTAACACTTTCTCATTCCGCGGGTTTTATGCACGACGAGCAAAGCGGCTTGCGCCAGCGCTTTACGTGGTGCTCGCTGCAACGTTCGTCTTTAGCTTACTTTTTTCGTTTCCGGACGACTCGTTTCATTTGGCGAAGAACATCCTTGCTGTCGCCACGATGACATCGAATATTTATTTGTCGAAGCAAACCGGATACTTCGATGTGAAGGCGGTCGATCAACCTTTATTGCACACGTGGTCGTTGTCGGTCGAGGAGCAATTCTATGTCGTCTTGCCGTTGTTGCTGTTCTGGCTGCATCGGAAGGCGCAACGCTGGATGCTGCCGGCGCTGACGCTGTTGGCAGCCGCGTCTTTCCTGTGGGCAATCGGCGCTGCAGTCCACGCGACGCCGGGCGCCTATTACTTCGCGCAGTACCGCGCGTTCGAGTTTGTCGTCGGGACGCTGCTCGCGATTCAGGAGTATAAGAAGGAGCCTGGCAAGTCCCCGATATTCGACCTCGTGTTCGTCACAGGCATCGCCCTGGTTTTATTCGGAATGTCCGGGTTCAGCGCTACCGCGCAATTTCCTGGCGTCGGCGCCATCGTGCCTTGTGGCGGCGCGCTGTTGATCATTTATGCTGGCCGCCGTTCTGTGACGCTCGATCGCGTCCTTTCAAACAACGGAGCAGTGTTTATCGGCCGGATTTCCTACCCGCTGTATCTTTGGCATTGGCCCGTCTATTTCGCGCTGCGCAGGTTTGAGCTTGCGTCGGCAACCGGGTATGCCGTCGCAATAGTGTTCACGTTGGCGCTGTCTATCGTGACGTTTGCCTACATTGAGCGTCCAGCACGGCGAGTGGGCGGCAAGCGCGCACTGCTCGGTTTTCTGATGCTGCCGCTGGTTGCGTCCGGGGCGCTTGCGGGCACCGGAAAACTGACGAACGGGTTCCTGTTCGCGTATCCGACAAAGATACAGGGCGATGTGCGTTGGTCGGGCGAGGCGCTGTTCGACATGCCGCGCGGAAAGAAGTGCTGGTCGCAAGTTGGGGTGACCGATGAAGCGACGTGCACGCTCGGCGACGTAACCGCGAAAGATAAAGCCATCTTGTGGGGCGATTCGCATGCGTACCACCTCATTTACTTTTTCGATCAGTTGGGTCGGGCAAAACGCGTTGCGATTCATGACGTCGCGCTGACCCTGTGCCCGCCCATCGAGAACGAGCCAGCGAAGCCCGGAGAGATGTCTTATCTGGCGGACCACCTGAAGTGCGTCGAACACGACAAGGCTGTCACGCGCTACGTGATGTCGCGACCAGACATCAAGACGGTCTTTATGGCCGCTGCATGGCAAAACTATTTGAACCTTTCAACGGACTTGAACGCCGGCCCGAGCGGTCATGGGTTTCTACCCGGTCAGTTCGAACGCGAACTGCGGGACACTATCGTCAAACTGACAGCCGTCGGTAAGCACGTTGTCCTGATCGACGATGTGCCGATGATTCCGAAGGATCTGATCAATTGCAACTTCAATAACGATCTTTTTTTCGTTATTAATCAGCACGTTTGTCAGTTCGACGCCTCGATAGCGCGCGAACAGCATGCGCCGATCAAGGCGATACTGCAGCGTCTGCAAGACGATAATCGTGGGGTGAGTGTCATGCATACATATGACGTACCTTGCACGGCGTCGGTTTGTTCTCTCGATTTCAATGGCCTACCGATCTACCGCTTTGACGATTATCATCATCTGAGTGTTGCCGGCAGCTCGCTGTTATTTCCGAAATATCTGCAGCGACATCCTCGAGAATTGGACGCTATCCTGACTCGATAAATGCGGGCAAAAGGAGGGGCTATGGGAGAAGGCGAGATGCGGCTCGACGGTGTGCATCACGTCGCCATCATTTGCTCGGACTACGACCGCTCGCGCCGGTTTTATACCGAAACGCTCGGGCTGCCTGTCATTCGCGAGACGTGGCGCGCAGAGCGTCGCTCGTGGAAGCTCGATTTGGCGGTTGGCGCGCACTGTCAAATCGAGTTGTTTTCATTTCCCGATGCACCACCGAGGCCTTCGTACCCGGAAGCACAAGGTCTGCGGCACCTCGCATTCGCCACGGGGGCGTTGGAGCAATGTATCGCTGCCTTGCGCCGATCGGGCGTGAGGGTCGAACCGGTGCGGCTCGATGCACTCACCGGCAAACGGTTCGTATTTTTTAGCGATCCCGACGGTTTGCCGCTCGAACTCTACGAGGAAACGGACGCGCGTTGAGGCTTGCGAGGCCGGGTGCTCTTTTAGATGCTCAACTCGAAACGCCGCTTGGCTGCGTCGGGGGCGCGGGGTTCGGACTTGGCTCGTCGGCGGGTTGCGGCTCGGGCGTGCCGATATCGGGCACGTCCTCGGGCTTGCCGGGGCTCGGCGCGTCAGGGATGACAGGCTGATCGGGAATCGGTGGGTGCGATAACGTATAGGACATGAGCGACGCCTCCTGCACTCAGCGCGGCGCGGTTGTGCCGCTTGCTCAACGACCGTATCAGCATTGCGCGTTCCTGCTTTGTCGAAGACCGCATTTGCGCTGCACCACGGCGCCGCCTGCTATCAGTCCGTTTGGAACTGCCTGATCCACCTTCTGGCAACGTCAGCCTGGCGTGTCGGCATGGCCGCGGCAACGTTGCTTAGCGCAATCACCGCGTTTCCGCGATCTTCCTCGTCGTCCGACAGATGAGCGAGATAGGGTTCAACCCGATCGAAGGCAGCGGGCGCTGCGTCCTTAGGTAAAGCCATTGTGATCGGCACAAGCAGCGCCGACGCCACCCGAGCGGCATCGGGTGGGGACAGTTGGTCCAGGTGCTCAGCGATCTTGTCGAACTTTTGCTGCGCGAGCGCTCCCTTAAAAGATGGGATCGCTTTGCTCAGTTCGAAGGATGCGTCGGCCAAGTCGTCAGGATGCCAACGCGTGACGGTGGTCAGTGCCTTGTCGAACGCTGCTGCTCGCACGCCGAGCGGCATATACCGGACCTTTGCCGTCAGTTCCACGAGCGCATCGCCGTCGGAGGCGGGCATATCGGCAATGGCCTGAAACGCTAGCCACTGTTGCCGTTCGCTAACTGACAACAGGTATTCCGCGAGCACAGTCAATGGTTCCGGCCGATGCTGTTCCTGCAATTTGACGACGAGTTCACATACGGTGAAAAAAGTGGCGTCGCTCGCTTCGCTTTGGCCAAGCCACCGCCGGGCTTGAGCGAGAAAATCAATCAACTTTGGAATCGCGTTGCCGTCCATCTGGGCGCATTGATCTGTCAGCCGCTTAAACAACGCGAGCCGCTGCGGCTCAAGTGACTGGTCCTCCCCGAGGTACGCCATCTGCTGGGCGACGGCCTCAAGCACGGCGACACGGTACGAAACGGGGAGATGAGTCGCCTGCGTCACGACACGGTCGAGAACGGCGAACGCTGTTTTTTCCTCATCAGCGCTGCCACACTGCAGCGCTATCTTTGTCAGCAATGCGGCATTGTGCGCTGGCGGGAGGTCGTGGGCCTGCCCCAGGAGGTCGTCCAGGTCGCTCAGGAGTTGCGCTTGCGGCAAATCCCAAAGCGGAGTAACGGCGTCCATCAGGCCTCCATACTTGGGCTCGGGCGATGGAGCGCGACCGATCTGAGGAGGCTTGCCGAACGGCACCTGTCGGGTTAATGCGTCAGCGGCACCATAGCGCGCCGCGGGTTGTATGATGGCGCGGCGAGGCGCCCGTGACCCCTGCAACCCCTCGAGCGCTGCTCCGGCTGCTGGAGCTTGCGTCGGCTCTACGGTGGCCTCTTCCGCTTCGCGGGTGGGATCGGCCGGTGGTGTCGCGTCGTTCGGCGTGCCACGCCTGCCGATAGGGGACGACGAAGAAGTAGACATTGTCGTGTTCTCGCAAAGAGGTCGAATGCGCGCAAGGTTAACGCCTTGCAGGCTTTCGATCTGGGGCGAGGCCGAATTGATGCGCAATGGAGCGAATAAACGTCAGGCGCCGCTAGCGGCGCCGACACTCGATACGACCCACCACTCGCGAGGGCGTTTTTCATGCGGCATATCAACGAAATATGACCGCCGTGTCCGAATGTCCAATGTCCCATTCGCGCAACGACGAAAGCGCGGTACTACGACGACGATAAATAAACGTTAGGAGGAATGGCACTTACTTAAGCCCGTGGCGCGTGCCCATATTTTCGGACGTGCTCGCGTGCGATGTGACGAGGCTGTTTCAGCCATGGGTAAGACTTCGCGTGCAGGAGCGTTGTTGTGATCACGCGCACGGCGCCTCATCCAGCGCATCCCGTGAAGCGCTAGAAGAAGCGGCGAAAGAGCCGCTCTGTAAGCTGTTGAACTTCGTCGGGAGGTGGGTGAAGCTGCGCCGCCGTCGGTCTTGAAGCGGCGGCCTGCGCGCTATTGTCGCGGTCGGCTGCGGTGAATCACCGTTGTATCGGCTCGATAAGCATCGACCACAGATACTCAGCCGCCCCAGTGTCAGACAGCTTCTCGGAAACTCCTCTGGCCATGCTCATCATCGGCTTCAGATAAAGTGTCTGTCTATCTTCTGTGAGCGTGAGCGCCTCGTTGTAGCTGTTCGCGTGCGAGGAAATCTGGTTCGAATACGTTATCTCGCGACTGCTGTGTCCGCCGAAGGCGCCGCCGTGCGTAACGGTGCACTGCGACACGCTCTTTCCGTCCTTATAGATGCTCGCGGTGAAGCGGCGCGCATCGATGCGCGAAAAGCGTCCTTGGAACTGGCCGTGCCGCTTCTCCAGCTCCTGGAGCGAACCCTCGAAGAAGCGGGCGATGAAGTCGAATGTCTCCGAAACGAACGTGTCCTTGTCGAGGTCCGAGAACTCATGCTTGACGCGAAGGTTGCTCGACCGCGGCAGTTGCATGACCGCGGAAGGCTCGACTGCTGCGGGCCGGGGCACCGAGTTCCTCGCTGCCGATGCCGCGCCCCCCTTGGGTGCGGCCGACGAGGCTGTCGCAGCCACGGCTTTACGAATCGACTTCGCAATGTCGGCGAACGCCTCGTCCTGGTTGGACCAGGACGTTACCGGCCGACCGTCCGTCGGGACCGCATTCAGTTTGCCGAACGGAGCACTGTGCCAGTCACATGCCCGCAGGATGACGGGGATGACGCGCGCCTCGCCAGCTTTATGCCGCTCCAAGGCACGCGTCATCTCGGTCGCAAAGCAATATTCTGACGCGATGAAGTTTGCGCTGACCAGCAGCAAGATGATGTCGGCCTTCTCGAGTTGCTCATCGATACTGTCGTCGAGGTTGTCGCCCGCGACGATGCGCCTATCGTGCCACGCCGAAATCAGGCCCTCGCGTTTCATAAGCGACAGGTGGATTTCGAGCTGGTCGCGCAGCGACTCGTCTACATGCGTGTATGAAAAGAAAACCGATGCCATCTCGTGTCCGGCCGAAGAATTCAGGTCATTTGTTGCAGCCGCAAAAGCCACTGTCACGATAGCACCGGGCGTGGCGTCCGCGCGACCGCGTGTAGCCGAATGAGGTGTCTGTCAGCACGACCATCATCAGTAGCTGACTAGGTCAAGTTCCCGGATGCGAATCGCCATTGCTGTCGGTGACATACCGAACTCTTCCACGAGCGATTTAAAGTAGTTGCCGATACCGAATTTCCGCGCGTTTGCCACTGCACGCGGGAACTCGAGTGAGCCGGTTTTCGACCGTAGAGGTCCTGAGCGCCATTGCCTGCGATAGCGAACGCAACGCGGTCGTCGAGATGAAGAATCTCGCAGCCGAATCGTTCTTGAAACGCGCGTCTGACCAACTTTTCTGGAGCGAGGACGCACGCGGCAAAGTGATTGGCTTCCCGCTCACGGCGGTCTGAAACAGGACCGTCGCCAAGGAGAGGGCGGTCACGATAAAGCGAGAGACCCGGGTGGAGCACGATATGTCCCAGTTCATGTGCCCCAGTGAAACGCTGAACCTCATAAGGAAGGTTGCCGGCGATACGAATTGATGAACGTTGGACATCGACTAAGCCTGCGACTTGATACTGTGCTTCGCCAACGCCATGCACGCCCAGCGAACCTGCCGCAACTTCGTATTCGACTCCATGGACCGTTGCCGCATGGTCCGGCCGGAAAAGCTGGAGCAGATGGGGGATAGTGTTGTGGGTGGTCCCAGCACGCTGCCAGATTTCATACTGGAAGCGTCGAACTTCAGCCGCGATGGCCATTTTGTCGACTTCTTGCATGTGGGACCTCGAGCGAGTATTTCGTTTTTGCACTAAATGTAGCGCATCAATTCACAATATATGCAATAGATTGTGCCGTTGCTAAAATTTTTAATCGCCAACGTTCCCTATATATTCGACCATTTTGTCGCGGTTTGCGGTTTGCGGTTTGCGGTTTGCGGTTTGCGGTTTGCGGTTTGCGGTTTGCGGTTTGCGGTTTGCGGTTTGCGGTTTGCGGCTTGCGGCATTTGGGATTTAGCGCCGACCGAATCACAGACGGAGGTGTCACGGAGTTAACGCCGCGTGACGATTGTGAGTCGCGGCGACGCATGGAGGTTTCTGCAATGCGCCGACCGGCACAATAGGCCAAATGCCGCTATCCGAACGAGCGAATGCAGTCTCCCTCAGCATGCATCTGTGTGGCATCCACGACCAGTCCCAGTTGAGCGCCCGAGCGGCTCAGCCGGCATCGCCTCATATGCCGTGCTGGATGCCAGGGAGCGACCTTCTATGAACACCGACGAGCAGCTTGGAGTATGTCCCGAATACGTTGAGGAATACCTTTTCAGCGCTTCGCAATCGTTTGCGTTTTGCTTCTATTCCGTATTTCTGAGCTCGTCTAACTGAACCGATTCGTTTTACCGACTGTCATGTGGATGAGCAAACGGGGTTTTTTCGGTATACGCCATAGCTAGTGTCTCCACCCACATGAGATTATGCTATGGGGCGCGCATCCCGCCGGAGGAGTGTTACTCGATTCCATAAAAAGCCCATATTCTGTATGTCTGTTCGGCATATGGGGCGCGACGGGGCGACGGCATAATCAAATTGAGAGAAGACGTACAAGCGGAAAGCTTTGGGGGCCAGATGGATGAGACTATTGTTGAGCCGGCAGAAACGCCGGAGGAGCCACGTTGCGTGCAGATTAGAGCCACGCTCGCTGGCAAAATAAATCTGGCCGATTTCCAGAATGCCATTCCGGTTGTCCACGAACTCTCGCTTGCCAACGAGACCACCGATGACATCAAGGAGTTGAGGCTTACCGCGTCCTCCGAGCCGTCATTTTTCAAGCCGAAGACATGGCACTTTGACCATGTCGCTCCTGGAAAAGGTGTGCGTATCAGCGACCTCGACCTCTCGCTGGATGGAGCGCTTCTCGGCCGGCTGACCGAGTCGGAAAAGGCACACATCACTTTCAAGCTGACCGCGGGGTCGGAAAGTCCTGTCGAGCTTGCTTCGTTTGAGACAACCGTCGAATTATTGCCACGTAACCAGTGGGGCGGCCTATCGGCTCTCCCCGATATGGTCGCGGCATTCGTTCAGCCGAACGAACAGGCGGTGGAGCGGGTCTTGAAGAAGGCCGCGGACGTCCTTCACAAAGCAGGCAAGTCAGGCGCTATCAACGGGTATCACGAAGGTGCAAAGCGAGCTTGGGAATTGGCATCCGCTATCTGGAATGCCATCGGCTCGATGGGCATTGACTATGCGGTGCCGCCGGCAAGCTTCGAACACTCTGGCCAGAAGGTGCGTAGCCCCAGCCAGATAGCCGACTCAGGCCTTGGGACCTGTCTCGACCTCGCTTTGTTTGTGTGTGCCGCGCTCGAACAGGCCGGTCTCAACGCTGTGCTCATTTTCACGGATGGACACGCATTCCCAGGCGTCTGGCTGAAACCCGAAGAATTCTCGACGTCCGTTATCGACGATGTTACGGCGCTCCGGAAACGCGTGAAATTGAAGGAGATGGTGCTGTTTGAGTCGACGATGCTCACGCATCGCCCCCATCCGGCATTCAGCTTTGCTATTGCGAACGGCGAGGGGCAGATTTCCGAAGAGACGGGGCGAAAATTCCATTTGGCTATCGACATCCGCCGCGCGCGAATGCAGCGTATCAAGCCGCTTGCCAGCGAGCAGGCGATTGAACGTGGGACTGTCGGGACGGAAGAAGTCAATCTCGAAAGAGGGTTCGAGGTCGCTCCGGAACTGCCAGAAGAACTGGAACGCTCCTTGGAAGACAAGGCTGTCGAGCGCCCGGAGGACCGGCTGACTCGTTGGCAACGGAAGCTGCTTGACCTGTCACTTCGCAATAATCTGCTCAGTTTCAAGGCCGGCAAGAAATCTCTGAAGCTAGAAGCGCCAGACCCCGGCCAACTGGAAGATATTCTGGCAGCGGGGCACGCCATCAAGCTGCTCACGCGTCCCGACCTGATGGACGGCAACGACCCACGTAGCCAGCCAATCCATGAAGCTCGGGAGCGCGAAAACATTCGTCGTTCCCATGCGATTGACGCATTGAAGCGAAAAGAAGTTTTCGTCGGGCTCTCGCAAGACGAGATGGATACTCGTCTGGTCGAGCTCTTTCGGACCTCACGCACAAACTTGCAGGAGGGTGGTTCCAACACCTTGTATCTGGCGCTGGGCTTTCTTTCCTGGACACGTGAAGCGAAGGACGACAAGAAGTATCGCGCGCCACTCATTCTTGTTCCTGTGTCGCTTGAGCGGCGAAGCGCGCGCTCAGGGTTCAGCCTGACTTTGCACGATGACGAACCGCGCTTCAATCCGACGCTGATTGAAATGCTTCGCCAGGATTTTGAACTAGAGCTGGGTATCCAGGACACCGAGCTGCCGAAGGATGATTCGGGCTTGGATGTCGCGGGAATCTGGAAAGCCGTATCGAGTGCAGTCAAGGACATCAAGGGTTGGGAGGTAGTCGAAGAAGTCGTTCTCGCGACGTTCTCGTTCGCGAAGTATTTGATGTGGAAGGACTTGACCGAGCGAACCGAGCAGCTCAAACAGAACGTGGTCGTACGGCACCTCATTGAAACGCCGCGCGATTCCTACGAGAGCACGATCGAGTTTCCTGACGCCAGAAGGCTCGACGCAGAACTGCCGGTGAAGAACACCTTCTGCCCGTTGCCTGCCGATTCGTCGCAGCTTTCCGCGGTCGTGGCGGGAAGCAAAGGAAAAGACTTCGTCTTAATTGGGCCTCCGGGAACCGGGAAGAGCCAAACCATCTCGAATCTGATTGCGCAGTGTCTGGCGGAAAGAAAGCGTGTGCTATTCGTCTCAGAGAAGATGGCGGCGCTTGATGTCGTGTACCGGCGCCTCGCCGATGTTGGTCTCGGCAACTTCTGCCTCGAATTGCATTCCAGCAAGGCACGTAAGACGGAAGTGCTCGAGCAGCTACATACTTCGTGGGATTCCGCTGCGGCCATGGAACCCGATGAATGGCATGCAGAAGCCGCTCGACTGGAGGGATTGCGCAATCAGTTGAATGGGTATGTTGAACGTCTGCATTTGAGATACCCGAACGGGCTCAGCGTATATGAGGCAATCGGCCGCGTTGTCGCCGGGCATGACTTGCCCGTCCTGCAGCTGTCATGGCCGTCCGCTCGGGTTCACGGTTCAGTCGCTATGCGAACGCTGCGCGAGACGGCCGAGCTTCTGGATGTTCACGCGAAAGTGATCGGAGAAGGGCAACTGACGTCCAGCCCGCTCGCCCACGTGGTTCAAACCGAATGGTCGCCGCTGTGGCAAGCCGCGTTGCTCGATTCGGCCCGCGCTATTGGCCCAGTGGTAGCCCGTTTTGAAGCGACAACTGAGCAACTGCGTGCGGCCGTCGGTCTGCCGTCATCTGTTTCCGACACGCGTGTTAGGGAAGGCCTGCGTCTCCTGGCTGCGACTTTGCCGTCTGCGTCTGGGCACGATTGGCAGTTCGTTCTGCGTCCGGATGCAAAAACAATTGCAGATAACCTGCGCGCCGCGAAACCATTAGTCGAACGACACCGCGAGCTGCACGCTTTGCTTTCAGCGCCGCGGGGCAACCAGGTCTTGGAGGATGTGCGACAAGGTATCGTTCAGCTCACTCGTTATCACGAACTTCATTCGCAGCTTTCCCAACCATGGAACGAACCGCTAAGGTCTCGGCTTTCCGCTGGCATTGAGCTGCTGCGAAAGCGCCAGAACCTGGTTAACCAACTGTCGCTCAAATACAAGCACGGTATTTCGACGGCAACGGTTCAGCAACTCCAGCTCGATTGGCGGGCGCTGCAAGATTCGTTTTGGCCGATGAGCATGATGCGCCGCCGCTCGCTTTCGAAGAAGCTCGTGGAGCTGTCGACCGACGGAGGCGAGCCAGACATTGGCGGTGACATCGAACGTCTCAAGCAGATTGAATCACTTCAGGAGGAAATCAAAGCGCTCGACGACCTATCGTTGCCGACATCGAACGCGTGGCTGGGATTGAAGACGGAGCTTGATGTCGCGCGGGCTTTCCTTGGTTTCCAAACCGCCCTCGAACAGGCTCGCGAACGGGCGGTTTGGGAAGATGTTGGACTTGACCCGGTTAGCCGGGGGCAGTGTGGCGAGACGGCGCGTGAAGACCTCGCGCGCATCAGAGAACTTCGTCAGATTGACCAGGTTATCAATCGCCTTTCCGGACTCGAAGAAGAGACAGACGCCGTATGGGTTGGATATAAAACGGATTTGGCTGTCGCGAAGACATACGTCGTCTTTCAGGGTGCGCTGGCAGCAGCAGTGGCTGGCAGCTATTGGCAGGACGGGGGTTTCAGCGTTATCGAGCGTGGCAGCGCGGGAGCCGTCGCGTCGGCGGACCTCAAGAAGATGCGCGAACTGGTTGCGCTTTGTGGTCGTCTAAAGGAATTCGACGACCTCCCCGCGAAGACCGGCGGACTCTGGAACGGTTTGCAGACAAAACTGGAGGCAATCGAACCAGCGCTTGATTTCTTCGAGGCGCTGTCGGGCGCGCTCGCATTGATGGCAAATTCGCCTGAGGCGCTGGCGGCAGTAAAGGGCCCGATTGCTTTGCTGCTGGGCGATAGCAATGTTTTGCTTGAGCCGACGGGCGCGATTGCGGGTTCCGGGCGTATGTATGCCGAGGCACTACAGGCATTTAATCAGGCAGTGACGCAATTCACGGTCGCGAGCGGCTTGCCGAGCTCTGATGTCGCGACTCTGGGTGCACTTCTCCCCGCCGCACTGGCCGCACGTGCAAGCGACGTCCTGGCTAGCTCGAATCGGTTGAATGCCTGGTGTGCGTGGCGCAAGACCCGCGCGGCGGCTCTTGCGTTGGGGCTTGCTCCCGTCGTCGTTGGCGTTGAGCAGGGCGCAATTCGGCTCGGACGCGTAAAAGAAGCGTTCGAGACCGACTACTGTCGCTGGTGGTTGAATGCAGTTGTCGATGTGGACGACGTGTTGCGCACCTTTGTTTCCGCAGAGCACGAGAAACGCATTCGAGATTTCCGGGAGCTTGACGAACGGTTCATCGGCTTGACACAAGCCTGGGTGCGCGCGCAGCTTTCGGCCGGGCACCCCTCGCCTGACCGTGTCTCACGAGGCTCTGAATGGGGCCTGCTGCGATACGAAATGCAAAAAAAGAATCGCCATCTGCCTCTTCGCAAGTTGATGTCTCAAGCTTCGAGCGCCGTGATGCGCCTGACGCCGTGCCTTCTGATGAGCCCGCTGTCGATTGCACAATATCTGCCGGCCGAGACGGAGAACTTTGATGTCGTCATCTTCGACGAGGCATCACAGATTCCAGTGTGGGACGCCATTGGCGCAATGGCGCGTGCGAAACAGGTCATCATGGTTGGTGACCCGAAACAGTTGCCACCGACAAGTTTCTTTGACCGCGCGGAATCGGACATTGATGACACTGATGTTGAGACTGAGCTCGAGAGCATTCTAGAGGAGTGTATCGGCGCGAACCTGCCGACGATGAAGCTATCGTGGCACTATCGTAGCCGCCATGAAAGCCTGATTGCATTTTCGAATCATCGCTACTACGACGGGGACCTGGTGACGTTCCCAAGTCCTGTCACGAACGACCGTGCCGTCAGCTTTAATCACGTTGCGAATGGCCAATACGAGCGCGGTGGGGCGCGAACAAATAAGCCAGAAGCGAAAGCGCTGGTAGCCGACCTGGTCGGCAAAATGAAAACGCCCGGCTTCCGCGAAAGTGGGTTGACCATTGGCGTGGTGACGTTCAACTCTGAACAGCAATCCCTCATCGAAGACTTGCTCGACGAAGAACGCCGTAAAGACCCATCCATTGAGCACTTTTTCCTGGAAACGCAGCTTGAACCCGTGTTTGTAAAGAACCTGGAGAGCGTGCAGGGTGATGAGCGGGACATCATGTATTTTTCAACCACCTATGGCCCGGGGGTTGACGGCACCATGCCGATGAATTTCGGCCCGATGAACCAGCAGGGTGGGGAGCGTCGTCTGAATGTTGCCATTACCCGTGCGAGGCAGGAGCTTCGAGTCTTCGGTAGCTTCCGTCCAGAGCAGATGGACTTGGCGAGAACTCAGGCGCTTGGAGTGCGTGACTTGAAGCACTTCCTGGAGTTTGCGGACCGCGGCGCACGCGCGCTTGGCGAGGCGGTTACAGGTAGCGTCGGAGACTTCGAGAGCCCGTTTGAAAAAGCCGCATCGAACGCGCTCGCCGAGAGAGGCTGGACTTTGCATCCGCAGGTCGGTGTGTCGGCTTTCCGCATTGACCTCGGTGTAGTCGACCCGGACGCACCTGGACGTTACCTTGCCGGCGTTGAATGTGATGGCGCGACCTATCATCGTTCTGCAACAGCCCGCGACCGCGACAAGTTGCGTGAGCAGGTCTTGCGCGGCCTCGGTTGGGACATCCTGCGCATCTGGTCAACCGATTGGTGGATTGACATGCACGGGACCGTCGAGAACATTCACCGTCAGCTTGAGGAGTTGCTCGCCGAACGGCGGGCGAAGCGAGCGCAGACGGAGCGGGAGGCGACAGACCTTGCGGAGCAGGCTATCGCGGACGTAATGGCGATGCCGGATGAGCAGTTGGGCCAGTCGGTAGATACGACAACCGACCCGTCGAGCGAGGTGAAAGTGGTGGCGGACACTACCACGCTTCCCGTTACCTACGCTCGGAACGCCGCCGTTGCTCATTCTAGCGACCAAGTGGAGGGACGCTTTACGGAGGTCGATTTGACGGTTGAGGGATACGCGGTCGATGCCAATTCGTTCTTCGACGTCGTCTATAACCCAACACTTCTTCGATTGATTGAGCACGTCGTACGTGTGGAAGGACCGGTTCGGGACGAAGTGCTGGCGCGTCGTATTGCGCGGGCGCATGGCTGGGTTCGGACAGGCGCAAAAATCCAGGACCGGGTCGTACGGCTGGCGTCGGAACACTTCAGCGGTGACCCAGAGGATGTGGGTACGTTTTTCCGAGCTAAAGGTGAATCTGCTGATATGCAGATTCAATTCCGGCGGCCCATTGATGGCACTGCACGGTCAGTCGATGAAATCTCTCTTGCCGAACTCCGAGCACTCGCGTTCGCCATGATGCAGGCAGGGCATGACGAAGCGTCTGGGGTGCCGGCGATGGCCCGTGAAGTGGGTCTTCGCAAACTCAACGCAGGCAGCAGAACGCGTCTTGAAATGGCTTGGTCGGATGCGACGAAGACCGCTTTTCGGAAAGTTGACAGCAAAGACTGAAACAGTGCGACGGTCGGCACGACAGGCGTCGGCCGTCTGCACAACTGGCAACATTTTTCCTTGCCGTACAGGCGACATTAGTTCGCTGGCGAAGGTATTGGGAGGACAGCATGGGTTTGAGCTTCAGGAAAAGCATAAAAATTGCGCCCGGTATCCGAATAAATCTCAGCAAGAGCGGAATCAGCACATCCATTGGTGGAAAGGGCTTCACGTACAACACCCGTGGCCACATCACCACAAGCATTCGGGGGACCGGAATCAGATATACGAACAATTTGAAGGGCAGGGACTCGATCCGTCGGGACAGTCACGGCACGTCTGAGAGCACCGGTACTGAACATATGAATACTGAGAACCTATCAAAGAGAGAGCAGGCAACGCAGGACTTCGTCTACAAGGTGCAGTCACGCACAACGAATGCCCTACGACAGTATTTTATCTCCCATGGTGTTTATGTCGAAGATGATGACATCAGCGAAGCGGTCAAGCTCGAAGCGTTTCAACCGTTTCTCAATACGCTCGCGCACGACCTGGCGCTCACAACGAAAGCTATCAAGTTAGCCGTAGATATCGGTACGGTCTCGCTCGCAGAAAAAGAAAAGGCGATGCTGGCGGTCTACGAGATGGAGCACAAGTGTGCTTCGGCGCAAGGACCCCGCGGTGAGCTGCAGACAGCCGCGAGCGCTCTAATGGCTAAGGTGCGGGCTTGGCCGAGTGTTCCTGGATTTGTTGGTCCTCTGTTTGCTGCGCTGTTGGGTTGTTTCCTCATGGCTGTGCTTAGCGTGCCCGTGGGGCTGGCTTTAACTGGATTCGCGCTCGCCTACGGTGGATACAAGACCTTCAGTTTCATGCGTAAGAAGGCCGTTTCGTCCCAAGCCATCAAGGAGGCGAACGAGTGGTTTCAGTCCAAACTAACTGTGGAGGTCACGCCGCGTCCAACCATCCGTTCGAGTAATGACTATGTTGCCCTCAAGGCGGCGGCATCCGCAACGGTCACTGCGGCGGCGGTCATCTACACCATCATCATCTATCCTCACCACGCCGCGTCGAATGGCAATGGTGCACAGGCGACGCTTCAATCCGACACAACCGCAGTCGGTTCGAATGGCGCTGTGCCGGCTGCGGCTACTGCCACGACACTGAATACAGTTCATCCGGTTCCGGACTTTAGCTGGCTAGCGGGTAAGTACCCGTCTGATGTCGTGAATGACAAACGATTCCATTCTGCTTTCAACGGCGTCTCGCGAGCGGACTGGAAAAAAATCTCGGAGCGGCTTGCTATGGTCAACTCTTCCGGGATTCAGATGCAAGACGGTTATCTGGTCGCGCAAGGGTGCAAAGAACATGAGTGCAGTACGGAGCAAGCCGCGTTTGCCGTCAATGCAACATCCGGCAAAGGCGTGATGCTCGTCAAGCAAACCTCAAACCCTTCGGGGAACGCCTCGATAAAGATATTCCAGTGGTCTGACTTGCCCGTCGGTGCGACACCACTATCAAGCTGGGCGCAGGAGGCTGCAGGTACAGACGCCGCGCCTTCGGCTCAAACGGCTTCATTTCAGCAGACCAGCTTTGATTGTTCGAAGGCTCATTCCGACGCAGAGCACATCATTTGTAGCGACGCTGAACTGGCCTTAGATGACGTTCAATTGGCTGCAATCTACGCCAAGGCCAAGGCCGTTGCAGATGACCCAGTAGCATTCAAAGAGCGGACTCGGGTTCAATGGAATTACCGCGAGCAGCAATGCCATGAGCGCGAATGCCTTATCCGGTGGTATGCCGACCAGAATGTTGCGCTTGCAGCGATAGCCGCGACCGGTAAGGTTGCTCAACAGTAAAGGAGCTCGACAAAGTCATGACGTTTCACCAAACGAGTATTCGTAGGCATGCGTCGATTGCTAGGCGCTGGTCCAAGCGGGAACGAGTAGGTTCTAGCGGTCAATTTTGGAAAACCGATGCTTCGTCGGTCCGTTCGAAAGGGTAAGTCTCCTCATCGTGTTGACAGTCTCAAAAACGTTTTGTGTCGCCTGCAGTTGCCTCACTACCTGAGCATTTGCGGGGGAAATTGGGTCGTCCTGCAGTTCCCATGTCAGAATCAACTGGAGAGCAAACATGAAGCAGCCCGGACTCGATGGTCGCCATCGCGACAAGGACGGAAAGATTGACCAGAAGCACGGCAATACGATGAACAAGAATCTGCCGAAGCCCATCGAAGGCTTCGGGCCAAATACGACTCTGAAGACTATGCGCGATAAGCTTGGTGCTGTCAGCGAGAAAGACCTTCGAGCTGCGGTAGCGAAGAAGCGAGAGCGATAATTTTTTGCAGATGCCGTTCGACCGCTTTCTAGGGGGAATGGCACTTACTTAAGCCAGCATGGAGGAGAAGACGCGGGTAATTACTTGAAGAGAAACGGAGAGGCTGATCCAGGGATTGATAGGATGGTTGTTACCAGGCAAACACCCGTCTCTTTCCAAAGAACAGCCCCCATGAATCGTAATGCACGAAGTCATCACAGGCAAACACGAAACAGCGTTCAAAGCCGGGAGCGCAGAGCCCAGGCGGTTGACTACTTCAACATACGACGAGCCCTGGGCTGTTGGACATAACGGAAGCGCATTTGCCAGCACATCGGGAACGGCTGTATCCGCCGACGGTGACGCTGTCGATGTTCATGCGCCAGGCGCCGGAAGAGGACGCCTCCTGTCAGAAGGCGGTCAACGGGTGGGCCGCGCAGCGAGCTGCCGACGGGCTGCGGCCCATGAGTGTGCGTACAGGAGGCTACTGCCGCGCTCGCCAGAGGCTGCCGCTGACGATGGTGCGGGAGTTGACGCGCGAGATAGGACGTCAACTGCACGAGCGGGCCATGCCGGCCTGGAAGTGGCGCGGGCGCCCGGTCAAGCTGGTTGACGGCACCGGGGATCTCGATGCCCGATACGCCGTCGAACCAGGCCCGCTTCCCGCAGCCCAGTTCTAAGGCCGAAGGGGGGCGTTGCGAATCCCTCCGATGTTTGTTATATCTTGCGTGCTGCGACCTCCTACAGTGTGCAAGCGATGCCGATTTCGTGCCAATTCATATTGAATAACGACCGATTCTCAACGCTTTCCTGTTTGGGCGTCGGTACGTTCACTGCTTTTTCCGGCAACGGGACGGGGCGCGACAATCCAGCCGCTGTGGATAAGCCCGACGTTGGTCCACTCCCACCCGGTAGGTATTACGTCGTCGATCGCGAATCGGGGGGGCTGATGGGCAGCATTCGTGATTTCGCACTTAAGCATCTCTATGGCACCGACCGGACTACCTGGTTCGCGTTGTACCGTAACGATGGCGTGATTGATGACTGGACGAGCATAAATGGCATACGTCGGGGCAACTTCAGGCTTCATCCCATCGGGCCGCGCCGGCTGAGCGATGGTTGTATTGCGCTTGTCGATCCACGCCAGTTCAACATGTTGCACGATCGTTTCAAATCAGCTTCAACGATTTCAGTTCCCGGAACAGCGATGCGCGCATACGGCACGGTGGATGTTCGATGAAACGCCTTTCACGTATCGCGGTTAATGGCAT
The DNA here is from genome assembly GCF_964253315.1 of Trinickia sp. LjRoot230. NCBI lineage: Bacteria > Pseudomonadati > Pseudomonadota > Betaproteobacteria > Burkholderiales > Burkholderiaceae > Trinickia > Trinickia sp. LjRoot230. Next base: position 2,582,113 of record NZ_CAXUQX020000001.1, on the reverse strand, counting down.
AGCGACAGTCGTTATTGCGCTCGGCATCGCGCGCATTCTCGGCGCTATTCCATTTGGGCCATCGGCGACGGACGCATTGATCCGCTTTGCCGCATGGTTCGGTGCGTACGGCGATGAACAAATCGATGACGTCTACATGGTCGCTAGTCTGCTCGCTGCTTTAGTAATAGCCGCGCTTCTCGTCTGGGTCGCCAATAGGCTGCTGGCGCGGCGCCGCGCTTAGCCCCCGCATACCTCGCGCTCAGCGCCCCTTTGCGGCTACTTCGCGCTCCTGTGTATCGAGCAGCACACCGCCCGCGGCCGCGAAGAGAACGATCATGATCGTGCCGATCACCCAGGAAAAATACCAGGCGCCATAGTTGCCAATGACAACACCAATGACGATCGCCACCATAGCAGCAATCAGCAACATTACGAAATGCAAAAACGTCTTCATTGCTCGCTCCACCAACTAATCAACCGTCAATCCATCATTCAATAAGCATGCGGATCGGATTCAACCCGCTTAGCTTTCACCGTACCGCGCATCACATAAAACGCCCAACTCGTGTAGGCGACAATGGCGGGCATAAAGATGGCCGTCCAGCCCGTCATCCAGATCAGCGTCGCGCGGCTCGACGTCGAATTCCATAAAGTCAGGCTGTGCGAAGGATGGCTCGACGACGGCATCAGGAACGGAAAGAGACTGACGCCAGCCGTACCGATCACGCCGATCCAGGCGAGCGCCCCGAGCCACCAAGCCACCGTCGAGCAGCGCGCTCGCACGGCGACACAGCCGAGCACCATGCCGACGTAACCGAGCGCGGGCACCAGCCACAATGCAGGCCACGCGCGATAGTTGTCGAACCACGCGCCTTCACCGAGCGTCACTACCTGCTGTAACGGCGTTTGAGCAAGGCCCGGCGCCGGCGCAGACAACAGACGATAGCCAGGCAGATGGCTGACACATAGACCACCGACCGTAAACAGCGCGACCGCAACCAGCACGCCGACGGTGGCGGCCCGGCGCGCGCGCTGTTGCAGCGGCCCGGACTCGACGCGGCCCATCAGCATTACGCCGCCCATATAAATTGCAAGCGAAAGTGCCAGCAAGCCGCACAACAGCGCGAATGGATTGAACAGGCTCAGGAAGCTGCCGGTGTAATACGAGCGCAAGTCCCATTCGAAATGAAACGGCACGCCGAGCAGCAAGTTACCGATGCCCGCGCCGTAGATGATCATCGGCACGGCACCGCTGATGACGAGTGCCCAGTCCCACGCGCCCCGCCATGCAGACGAGGCCACCTTGCTGCGATATTCGAAACCGAGCGGCCGCAAGATCATCGTCCATAAGAGCAGCAGCATGACGATGTACAGCCCCGAAAACGCAGTGGCATAAAGCAGTGGGAACGCCGCGAAAATTGCGCCGCCGCCCAGGACGAACCAAACTTGATTGCCGTCCCAGTGCGGCGCAATTGTATTGAGCGCCACACGGCGCTCGGTATCGGTGCGGCCCACGAAGCGCAGCAACGCGCCAACGCCCATGTCCATTCCGACCATAATGGCAAGACCCATCAGCAAGACGCCAAGCAATATCCACCAGAGCACTTTGAATACAAGATAGAGTTCCATTTCACCGTTCCTTGCGCATCGTCAGCGCGGCCACCGCAAGATCGCCCGCCAACACAGGTGCCGGCTTTTCATGCATCGGCGTATCGCCGCCGTGACTCTCGTCCGGCCCTTTGCGGATGAACTTGACCATCAGAAAAATTTCGACGGCAATGAACAGCGAATAGAGCACGACGAACCCGGCGAGCGAAAACACCATATACGCGACGCTGTGGGTCGACGCGGACATCCAGGTCGGCAACACGCCGAACACCGACCAAGGCTGGCGGCCGACCTCCGCCGTGATCCAGCCCGTCTCGCACGCGATGAACGGCACCGGAATCATCCACGGTGCGAATCTCAGGAACCTGCGCCGAAGATGCACATCGCCACGCAGCGAGAGAATGACCGAAATCACGAAGTAGGCGAGCATCAACAAGCCGCATGCCACCATCACTCGAAATACCCAGAACATCAGAAAAACGTTCGGGATCGTATCCTTCGACGCCTTAACGATATCGGCTTCGGTTGCCTTTTCGACGTCCTGATCGGCCGCGTAGCGCTTGACGAGGAAGCCGTAGCCGAGATCGGCCCGATGGGCTTCGAACTGCGCGAGTGCAGACGCGTTCGTCGGCTCGGCACTCAATATCTTCAGCGCAGCAACGGCTGGAATGCCGTTGCGGATTCGTTTGAGCGCATCGGCTTCGATTTGGTCGACGCCCGGCACGGTCGTATCGAGCGTATGCGTGAGCAGCGGCGTCAGCACGTACGGGATCTGAATACTCCATGCATTGCGATGTTCGCTTTGAATCGGCCATGTGGCAAGGTTGAACGGCGCGGGGGCCCGCTCGGTTTGCCACATCGCCTCCATGGCGGCAAGCTTGGACGGCTGCGCGTGTCCGCCGACGAAGCCGAGCGCATCGCCGAGCGTAATGACGCCGGCCACCGATAACACGCCGAACAGGCTCGCCATTCGAAACGAGCGCTTGGCAAGCTCCATATGACGGCCGCGCAACATGTAGTAGGCGCTGATGCCGGTGACGAACACGGCGGCCGTCACATAGCCCGCGATGCTCGTATGAACGAACTTCGTTTGCGCATCGTCGCTAAAGATCAGCGCACCGAGGCTGGTTAATTCCATGCGCATCGTGACGGGGTTGAACGCCGCGCCCTGCGGGTTTTGCATGAACCCGTTGGCAACGAGAATCCACAGCGCCGACAGGTTCGAGCCGAGTGCCACGAGATAGGTGACAAGCAGATGCTTGGTTTTGGAGAGTCGGCCCCAGCCGAACGCCATCAGGCCAACGAATGTCGATTCCATGAAGAACGCCATCAAGCCCTCGATGGCCAGCGGCGCACCGAAGATGTCGCCGACAAACCCTGAATAGAACGACCAATTTGTGCCGAACTCGAATTCCATCGTGAGCCCGGTCGCGACGCCGAGCGCAAAGTTGATCAAAAAGAGCTTGCCCCAGAATTGCGTGATATCGCGATAGATTGTTTTGCCGGTGATGACGTAGACCGTTTCCATCACGGCCAGCAGGAATGACAGCCCCAATGTCAGCGGGACGAAGAGAAAGTGGTAGAGCGCGGTGGCGGCAAATTGAAGCCGCGACAACTCGACCACGGTATCGCTAATCATTTGGTGACTCCAGTCAAAGCAAATTTCTTTAATGCCTGCATGAACAGCGTTGCGCCGATCCTGAATTTTAGTGAAGTGCGATGCGTTTCCTTTGCGGCATACCGTCGCAAGACCCCTAAAAGCAGGGCTTAAATACGGTCTCGGCTGTTAAGGTGTGAATCTTCCTTTCGACATTTGATATTTGGTGTTTCGTCGGTCGTATCAAGCATGAATCCCGATCCGCAACTCAAGAAGACGCTCGACGCATGGCTTTCGAAACGCGCGAGCACCATTCGCTCGCCGCTCAGGATGGCGGTGGCAATCGGCTTGCTCGGCGGTGTGGCGACCATTGTTCAGGCTGCGCTGCTCGCGTGGATCATCGACGCCGTGGTAATGAAAGGCGCGACACTCGCGGGCGTTGCGCCCGCACTTGCGGCAATGTTGCCGCTGATTGCGCTGCGCGCCGTGCTGGTGCGCGCGTCGGAGCATTACGCGTTCATCGGTGCCGCTGCCGTTCGCACGATGCTGCGAGCGGAGCTCGTGCGCAAGGTTCAGGCGCTCGGCCCAGCGTGGCTTCAGCGCGAGTCGAGCGGTGCGCTATCGAGTCATCTTGTCGCAGGGGTGGACGCGCTAGAGGGCTATTACTCACGGTGGCTGCCTAATCGTGCGCTGAGTGCACTTTTGCCGTTCGCGATTCTCGTCGTCGTGTTTCCGGTCGATTGGATATCGGCGCTCGTGCTCGTGCTGACGGCCCCGCTCATTCCTGTTTTCATGATCTTGCTCGGCAAGGATGCGCTCGAGGCGAATCAACGCCAATGGCAGGGGCTCGCACGGCTGAGCGCGCGCTTTCTCGATGCGCTAGCGGGTCTGACGACGCTCAAGCTGTTTAATGCGAGCCGACGCGAGGCACACATGGTCGCGCAGATATCGGACGCTTATCGGCAAAGCACGATGCAGGTGCTGCGCATCGCGTTTTTATCGTCGGTTGCGCTCGAGTTTCTGTCGACGATCAGCATTGCGATCGTAGCGGTGCTGATCGGTTTCAATCTGCTGTATGCAAAGATGCAATTTCAGCCGGCCTTCTTCGTGTTGCTGCTGGCGCCTGAATTTTATTTGCCGCTACGCACGCTCGGCGCGCATTATCACGCGCGTATGGAGGCAATCGGTGCGGCCGAACGCATTGCCGAAATTCTCGCTACGCCGCTGCCGCCGCGCACGACGCCGACGGTGATGCTAAGCGAGCGCGGGGCCTACGACATTCGCTTCGATCGCGTCGCGTTCAGCTATGAAGCCGGCCGCGTCGCGCTCGACGCGCTGAGTTTTACGGCGCGCGCAGGCACTGTGACGGCGCTCGTCGGGCCGAGTGGAGCAGGCAAGAGCACGGTGCTGAACTTGCTGCTTGGTTTTGCGGCCGAGCAGGGCGGCACGATTTCTGTCGGCGATCAGGCGCTTGCTTCGATCGATGAGCGGAGCTGGCTTGCCAACGTAGCGTGGGTGCCGCAACGCGCGCATCTGTTCGTCGGCACGATACTGGACAATCTGCGTTTGGCGCGACCCGATGCCACACTCGATCAAGTTCGCGAAGCTGCCGAATTGGCCGGTGCGCATGAATTTATCGCTAGGCTGCCGGGCAGCTACCACACGCCGGTCGGCGAGCGCGGTGTGGGCCTGTCGGGGGGACAGATTCAACGGCTAGCGCTTGCGCGCGCGTTTTTGAAGGACGCCCCCGTTGTCTTGCTCGATGAACCGACGGCGCATCTCGACGCAATGAATCAGGCACGCGTTCATGCGGTGTTGCGTCGGCTTGCCGTGGGCCGGACGGTGCTTGTCGTCGCACACCGGCCGGCCACGGCTCGGCTTGCCGATCATATCGTCGTGCTCCAACGCGGACGGGCTGTTGAAAGCGGCACGCACGATACGCTGATGGCGCGCGATGGGCTCTATCGGCGTCTAGTTCGTACACATGAACATGTGGCTGATGTAGTCGATGCATCTTCGTTGCGATCGAGTACCGTATGAAGCCGCTACGCACGCTGTTGCCTCGTTCAAACCCGGCAGTGCGCCAGGCGTATGCTGATCTGATTCGCCTGTTAGCGCTCTTTCGCCCATATTGGCGGTGGATGGCGCTAGGTGCCGGCGTCTCGCTCGCGACTTTGCTCGCGAACGTCGCGTTGATGGCGATTGCTGGCTGGTTTATCGCGTCGATGGCGCTTGCCGGCGTCACACGCGCTGCGTTCGATTACTTCACGCCTGCGGCGACGATCCGCGCCTGCGCGATCGTGCGTACGTTGGGGCGTTATGTCGAGCGCCTCGTCACGCACGAAGCTACGCTGCGTCTGCTCGCGCAATTGCGCGTCGCGTTTTACACCAGCATCGAACCGCTTGCACCCGCAGGACTGGTTGACTCGCGCAGCGCCGATCTGCTCGGCCGTATTCAGGCCGACATCGACAGTCTCAATCATGTTTATTTGCGCGTTTTCGTGCCTGTCGTCGTTGGTTTGGTGGGGGCGCTGGTCATCGTCGTCGCAACCGCCGCGTTCAGTGTGCCCGCCGCGGCGGTGCTGCTTGTGTTCCTGCTTGCAGCCGGTCTCGCATTGCCGGCATGGTTGCTGGCACGCGCGAATGCACCGACGCGCGCCGGTGTCGCGTTGCGTGCCCGCATGCGCGAGACGATCGTCGATAGCATGCAGGGCCTCGCCGAGCTGCATGTCTACGATGCTAAGGAGTCCTATGCAACACGTATCGACTCAGTCAGCCGCGAACTGATAGAGACGCAGTCGGCAGTAAGCCGGTTAAGCGGGGTTGCTCAGGCGACGTTGCTCGCATTGGCGTCGCTTGCGGTGTGGGCAACGTTGATCGTTTCGATTCCGCGTGTCGGCATCGCCACTCTGTCGCCGGCTGACGTCGCGATGCTGGCGCTACTGGTGCTGGCAAGCTTCGAGGCGGTGCTGCCGCTGCCGCTTGCAATGCAGATGTTGGGCGAAAGCCTTGCTGCGGCGCGCCGCATTTTTACGCTTGTCGATGCGGCGCCGGCAGTGGTCGATCCTGCGGCGCCGCTCGTTGCTTCCGGTAATTCGCTCTCGTTGCGGCATGTTTCGATGCGCTATCGCGACGACGCGCGATGGGCGCTGCAAGATGTGTCATTCGATTTGCATGCGAGCGCGAGCATTGCCGTGATCGGTGCAAGCGGTGCGGGCAAGAGCAGCCTTGCAAATGTGTTGCTGCGCTTTTGGGACTATCAGCGGGGCAGCATTCGTCTCGGCGGCGCGGAGTTGCGCGCCTGTGCGGGTGAGGCCATCCGTGCGCGCATCGCGGTGGTTTCGCAAGACACCTATCTGTTCAATGCGACGATTCGCGACAATCTGTTGATCGCGCGGCCGGACGCCGATCAGGCAGTGATCGAGACAGCATGCCGCCATGCGCAGTTACACGATTTTATCGATGGCTTGCCGCACGGCTACGACACCGAAATCGGGGAGGCGGGCATTGGCTTGTCCGGTGGACAGGCGCGACGTCTGGCCATTGCCCGCGCGCTGTTGCTCGATGCGCCGATTCTGCTGCTCGATGAGCCGACGGAAGGGCTCGACGCAATCACCGAACACGCGCTGCTGGAAGCGATCATGCGTTTGATGCAAGGGCGCAGCGTCTTGCTGATTACGCACCGGCTTTCCGCACTGACCGAGCTCGTCGACGAGGTGCTCGTGATGAACGAGGGGCGTATCGTGCAGCGCGGCACGCCCACGGCATTGGTGGCGATAGACGATCCGTTTTTCGATTTTCAGCGTGGTGATTAACGTCACACATTGAACAGGTCAGATTGCCAGCATGAATTGAAGTGCCACTTGCGTGCTCATGCCTGCCGCGATGACGATGTTCGGATCGATGCGCCGAAGTACACCATGGTTGACGAGGTGCGGTTGCGTGATGTCGTCGGGCTTCGTCTCTGCCCCCCGCAACGGCGGGCGAATCGCTGGAACGAACCCGCGACGCACGAACGGACCGCGGCCGCGATTCGCGCCAGATGTATCTTCGTAGGCATGCCAAAAGCCGCGCAAAAACGTCGCGTCGGCTGCGACCATACCTGCTTGCATCGCGGCTGCCCCCACGTCGCCAGTCATGATAGAATGCCAGGCAGCTAGCGCATTGGCCGCTGCGAACGGTGCCGATGCGATTGTCGCGCCGAGCATCTGGAATTCGGGCAGGCGCTGGTGGAACGGCCGCTTATACATTCTTCCGTCATCGGGACGCAGACGCGAGTAGGTGAACAAATCTCCTAGCGCTGCACGCGCGAAGCGCGGCAGCCGTTCGGTGCCCGGTAGAAAGTTGGGCAGCTTGTCGCCGGGTGCGGGTACGCTCGGGTCCAGGTGGTGTTTCTTCGCACTGACGTCGAGCGAACGTGCGAGCCGTTGGCCTCCATTGCCGCTCAAGTGCACCGGCACGAACATCAGCGTGGCGAGGTTCGCGAGCCACAGCGCCGTGCCTTCGACCGAATCCAGGCCGCTCAGCATGACTTGCGGCGCAAGCCAGATACCTGCCGCAGCGATGTCGCTCGGCGCATAGCTCGCACCCCAAAACACGCGTCGCGCGCGTTCGATCGGCGTGTCCGCCGAGAAAAGCTTCTCGTTGACCAAGCTGTCGAGCTGGCGGTACGCGTCGACGTCGCCGGGGCTGATGCGCAGTGTCTCGGCGAGTAGCGCAGCCTCGGCGCGATCGTGTCGCGCGAAGCCGCGCATGATGCCGCGCAGACCCATCGTGCGGCGCTCGAGCGTGTCGAGCGCCGGGAGATCGAAGCGCTCGGCGGCCTGGCCGCCGCCCAGCAGGTCGACCTGGTCCGAGTATGCCTCGCGTTGCGCGCCGAGCGCATCCGAAAGCTGTGCGATGCGAATGCCCGTGATGCTCTTTGCCGCATTCAGTCCTGCACGTGCGGCAAACATCGCTCGTCCACCTTCGAGCATGATTTCCATCGCCGTTTCAGTTGGCACTTCGAGACCATAACGAAGTCCGAAGTAAGCGCTCGTGGCCGTCACGCCGATTTTGCCCAGCGCGAGCGCCGCGGCTGCACGCATGCGCTTTTTCGGCATGCCATGCACGGGTGGTGGGCCGTACGGCTCGCCGGGTGTTGGGCGGTAGCGGGCCGCTGTGTTGGCAACGGTCGTCTGATATAGCGTGCCTTGAGCATCGAGCACCATTGCGGCGCGGCCAACCAGCGCTTTATCGAGGCGATTGCGCCTCAGACCTGCGTGAAGTTCGCGTGCCGGGCCGTCGAGCCGGTAGATCGCAACGTTGCTGTCAGGATTTTGTGCGATCAGGCGAGCGGCACGTTCTCTCGCACTGTCGAGGCTTGAAAATGGCCGCGTATGGGCGTCAAGCGTCAGATCGTCGCCGTTTTTGCCGATAACCTGATCCGGCATCTGATCGGTTGAAAGCACGTATAGCACCGAATCGCGCCTAGGTCCGGCGATGAAGCGGTCTCCGTCGCGTCGTGCACTGGGCGTTAGCGCACGCATTCGCGCGGCCAAGGACATGCGCGCCGTCCCATGCTCCGCCGGCGCTTCACGCCAATTCAGGGACTCCTGTTGCAAGATGTAGGGCTCGGGGTCGTGTTTCGATCGCAGGTTCGGCTTGAGCGTGCGCAGCCGCGTTTTCAACGGGACGTGTGCGTCGACATGCCGCGGCGGTGCTTTGAATGCGTTCAATCCTTCCCGCTCGTGCTCGGTCATCTGATAGGGTTGCGGGCCCTCGCCACGCCGTGCGCGCAGCACGCGCTGCGGCAACGTCGCGAGCCATGCGTCGGTCTGCGGGCCGACGTGATCGGTAAACGTCGTGGCCGGCAGGAGCGCGACACCTTCGGCGCGACGTCCCTCTGACGATGCGTGGGGCGGAATCTGCGGTTCGTGGATCTTGACATTGGACAGGCGTGCGGGCGCTTCCGAACTTGCGGCCTTGGCCGCGAGCGCCGCTGTTATATCGGACGGCAACGGTGTGTTCAACAATACGTTGAAAAATTGGATGATGCGTTCATCGGTGCCGGGTGCCGCTTCCAGTCGTTCGAAGAGTACCTCGGCGTCCCACTGCAGCTTGCGGCCCGGTGGCTGCTCGCATGCCGGCAATGATTCGTCTTGCGCGGAGGATGCCCCGTCGTGGTGCTGACCAAACCACTTGGCCAGGAACGCGCGAATCATTACGCGTTCTTCGTCGGTGTAGTGGCTCGTGATTTCACGCTCGGCTTCGATGGGGCGCAGATGCCGCTGCTCGTACCAGCCCGATTCGATGGCTGACAGGTGAACCGGAATCGCGTGTTGTTGATCGGGTGGCGTGTTTGCCCGCATCCGCTCAAGTGCGGTTTGCAGCAAGGTCGCACTTTCCCGATGCGCGGCATGGACCACCTCTTCGTCTCGGAGGCTCAATACGGATGCCGGCTTTACCCTCGCGATGACCTCGGTGATGAACTCGACGATGTGCGGACGATTCCAATCGGCGATCTCGCTGTACCGGACGCTGCGCTCGGCCGGCGCGTTATAGGGGCTGCGGTCTGGATAGCGGAGTACGTCGACGCTCAGCAGATCCGGATTCAACGCAATGTCGGCGAGAAGGCCAAGCGATTGAGCAATGCGCAGCTTGCCATACAACTCCGAGAACAAAGCTTCCTTTCCGGTCGCCGCGAACGTGGGCCGTTGAATGCCCGATTCGCTTGTATAAGCGGTGCCGCCGTTCGACTGCGTGACGTAGCCAACATGCACTTGAACGCCCATCGCCAGCAGTATCAAGATGATTTTGATCATCATTGATTCGTCGTCGGGATGAGCGAGGAAAACGAACACGCTGCCCAGTTTCCATCCCGGAACGAAGCGATCGAGCAGTTCACGCAAGGCGGGGTGAATTGTGTCCGCGCGCACAGGTCCGTCAGCCGAGGCCGGCTTTTCGGCTGATTCATGTTCTGCCGCGTTGATACCCGGCGCTTTCGTCGGCAGGCGCGGGCTTGCGTTCGCGACGGGCGGCGTGGCGCCGGCATCGGGCGACTGCGCTGCCGTTGACTGGGCTGCGTCTGCAGCGGGCTTGCCGGTATCTCGACGGTTGGATCTTCCAGCGCCAAACGGGCCGCGCCGCATGCGCTTGGCCGGCGCCGCAACGTTGCTCGAGGGGTCGCTTTGTTGGAGTGGCGCGAGCCCCCCAAGCTGCGGTTGCGCGCGGTTGGCAATAGGCTGCTCATGCAACGCGTTGTGATGCGACGCGTTGCTGCCAGGGTATTGATGCGCGGCCGTTGCGGCGTTTGCGGAGGTTTTGCGATGCAGCACGTGTGAGCCTGTCGAGAACAACCTCATCAGCGAAAGCTGAGCGGTTAGATACGTTTTCGTCCGAACGAATCGCCGGATGACGGTTTGCATTGTGCGGGAGACCTGAGCTATGCGAATTGCACTCGTTCGTGCCAATGCAATGCACTTCGTTTCATGTGTCCGTTCGTGAAAAGCAAATGACAGCGCGGCGGCATTGCCCATCAAAAGCTTCGCATTCGATGTCGAGGTTTCGTATTGGTGTGGTGCCTGCTCGGCCACGGCGGCAGCTTGGCAAGCTCAACTACAGAATTCTGTAGTCATGTTTGGCGCGTGGAACGCGCTCTACGCATGTGCGGTCCCCGCCAGCCACGGCCGCCCACTAACCTAACGCAAGCGAAGCTAAGGAGAACTAAGCAATTGACACCGTACTGCTGCAATGGAACAGGAATCGGTCGATGAGTGATGCGCTACCTGAAAGCGATACATGCCCACGCCTCGCGGTGCGGGTGATCTCGTCTATCGATGCCGTTGACCGCGAGCAGTGGGATGCGCTTGTCGGAGAAACCGGTTTTTTTCACTCGCACCGTTGGTTGAGCGCATTGGACGACGCACTCGGTGAAGGGGAATACCTCGTGGTGGATGGGCCGGCTGGCCTGATGGGTGGTGTCGCGTTATGGGACCCGGCGAGCGACGTGGATCTGTTTCACGCGCCGACACTTTTTGCGCAGTTGCCTGGGCCGTGGTCCGATCCGTTGCTGTGGCTCGGTGCGCGCCGCGCCACACACAACGAAATGCCCAGTGTGCAAGGAGGCGATCGGCCCGCCGTCCATGCAAGCCTGCTCGATGCCGCATTGGAACTGGCGCGCGAACGCGCTTGCGTGGGCGTCGTGTTCCCGTACGTACCGCTCGCGCACGCGATGGAAATCGCGTCGGCGCATGCGGGCGCACACGTGTTGCTGCATTCGGCGCAAGCGTCTCTCGCGGTGCCGCCAGGCGGGCTTTGCGCCGTACTCGCGCGCTGGCGCGCACCTGCAAGGCGGCGGGCGTTGGCCGAACTCGCGGCGTTCGAGCGGTTCGGCAATCGTCTCGAATGGCATCCGTTCGACGAAGCGCTCGAACAAGAGGCAGCAAGGTTGGTTGCGCTCAACCGCGGCAAGTACGGCAACGCACAAGGGCAGGCGTGGATGAAGCGGATGTTCGCCGCGCAACGGCGCTCGGGTGTCGCCGGGCAAGCGGTAGCCGCGCTCGCCAGGAGGCCGAATGGCATATCGGCAATGGCGATCTACTATCGGTTCGGGCGTGTGTTGTACGGTCGATATTTTGGTTCGGACTACGAAATATCCGACAACGATTTCCGCTATTTCGTGTTGTCGTACTACGCCCCGCTCGACTACGCGGCGACGGCGGGCATCACGCACTGTCAGTTGTCGATATCGGCGCTCGAAGCGAAAGCGCGTCGTGGCGCCACGATCGATGCGCTCGCCGCCGTGGTTGCTTTTCCGGAGCGCCGATTATTGGATCGCAACGCCGTGGCGCGCCACAATGGCGCATTCGCGAGCACGATGCGTGCGCGTTTCGGCCCACGGCTTGGCAACGAGTGGTCATTAATCGGTCATTGAATCGATGAGGAGGCAATCGTGCTGCATCTCGTTTATGTGCTACGCCCGAGCGCGCATGCGCGCGGCGATTTACGCGCGTTCTGGGAATGGATAAGGTGCCGACAAACGTGGTTTTACGAAGGGCTCGATATGGTCAAGGACTTGCGCTGGTTCGTCCGAACGATCGGTGTGGACGTCCACGCGCTCGAGCATTTCGTCACGTTCGACGATGAAGCCGCGTGGGGCGCGTACCGGCGTGCGCTGGCGGCGCGCGCGCAAGACCCTGCATGGGAACAGCGTCGCGTCGAGCAAGATCTGTGGTTCGATATCCTTGAAGCGCGGATTTTGACCGATCCGCCGTTCGCGTAGTGGATCTCTGCGAATTCGTTCGAGCGAATCAGAGTTCGCGTTTTTGAAGACGGATCGGCTTTGGCGCGGCATGGTTATGTGCATCACAACCTGTCAATGCGCGAGCCGCATAGGAACTATGTTTCCGCCTTCCAACGTTGGGCGCCCGGACGACCGGCGCGGGCTTTCACATGAAGCGGTGCCTGAGCATGGCGGCAACGTTCCTGCTTTGCCGCCGCCTCAGCAACAACCGCGGCCGTCAGGGCTGCTTGGCGGCTTAAGTGCTGCGGGGGCGCCGCGCACGCCGGACGCAACTACAGCCAGCGGTGGTCGCGCAATGCGTCCGTTAGCGGCGCCTGCTGATGACGAAATCGTTGATCAGCTTTACCATCTCAACGTCCGATTGCATCAGGTACGTCGGGCTTCCGATGTAGTCCCATCGCTGTTTACACAATTCGAAGTGCCACCACGGGTGGCCAGGGGATTTCAGCTGGCATATGACCTGGAGCGGTACCCCGACCGCGGTGCCTGCCCCGAATACAGGACGATCGAGGAGATTGCGCAGGAAAGCGGAATCAATGATCACCTCGGCTTTCGATACGGAGTCCTAAATATCTGCCTGGAGTTCGAAGATGCGCCAAATGCTTACTTACACCAGTGCAGCCAATCGCTCTCGCATCAATCCGAATTTTTAATCAACGAGCGCGGCAACAAGGCGCATCAGACCTTGTATCAGATTGCGACAGACATGAGCACCGACAATCTGAACGAGGTTGTTGACCGTACCGTCTCGATCGTCAGGCAGACGGGCATGTGCCAATTCGAAACGCGTGGCGTTCGTCATGGGATCAACGATGAGGGCATGGCCGAGATCTTCTACGACGGGCGCCCCGCATGGCTGAGTTGCGCCAATCCGATCATCGTGGGACTGCGCGAGTATGCACAGATGCCGCTGACGACGCCGCCTGGCGCAATCATCAACGACGCGTTCATACAGAAGCAAATGGACGCGGGCAATCCCGATATCTTGATCAATTTATCGTTCGCTGGCTTCGCGGAAATCCCCGGCGCACACGAGGGCGGTATCGGCATGCTGTTGCGAAGCGGCAGCCGGTTCAACGCGCATTCCACCTACGGCAAACTCTGGCCAACGTTGCTGCATGAGCGGCATCGCACCGCAGCGCTGCGCGCCATGCGGCCTGCAAGCGAAGGCGGTGGCCGGCTCAAATACGCATCGGTCTACAAAATGGGACCTAACGGGACAGTGGTGGGTGAGCCGCTCGCGCGGATCGAACTGGCGTCGGCGAATTGAGCGAGTGCGCTTGGCAACCGGTTACAAGCTCGCTTGAGCATCGGCGGACTTGTCCGATGGCGCACTCAAGCGCGCCATCACACGATCGCGCCCCGCCAGCTTTGCCCCGTACAGCATTTGGTCGGCTTCTTTGAGCAACTGTGCGAGATCGGGCGTACCCTCGGGCGAGAACGCGACGCCGAAGCTCGCTGTGATCCGGCAGAGCGCTCCGGAATCGGCGTGTACCGTCGATGCCGCAATATCTTGTCGCATCCGTTCGGCAAGCGCGTGCGCGGCCTCAATGCTGTCCACGCGCGTCATGATCGCGAATTCTTCGCCGCCGATGCGCGCGATGATATCGGTGCGCGTGCAGTGGGTCTGGCACAGCCGCGCCACCATTCGCAACGCGTCGTCGCCGACGGCATGGCCGTAAGTGTCGTTGACGCGCTTGAAAAAGTCGATATCGAGCATGATCAACGCGATGCGCGACGATTGTGCTTCGGCCTGTTGACACCAACTGCGTGCGCGGCTTTCGAATGCGCGCCGGTTCAAAAGACGAGTGAGCGAGTCCGTCTCTGCCATGGTTTCGAGCTCTTCGATCAGGCGCGCCCGTTCGGTCTCGAGTTGCGCGCGCGCCACGCTGTTCGCCTTCAAAATACGCAGCGCGTCGAACATGGCGCGTATCTCTGGCCGCGCGAACGACGCGGGAATCTCGCGGGCAAGATCGCCTGCTGCGATCGCTTGGATCGCTTCGGTCGCTTGCACAAGGGGACGCAACACGCCACGCTTGAAGCCGAGAATGATCAGTATCAATGCGACTAACAGCAGTAGCTCACCGAGCGCCGTAATCGCCGCCGCGATGAAAGTGGTCTTGCGGTTCAGTTGCAATTCCGCTTGCGCCTGATCGAGCACGGTATTGCGAAAGCTGATGATCGGCGTCATCAAAGGGACATACTGCTCCGCAAATTGACCGGTCGAAATGTGCGCGCCGCCCGGTTCGCTGGCCAGCGTTTCGATCGTTTGCACATATCGCATGCCGTCGCCGAAGTAGATCGTATTGACGGCGGCAAACGTTTCCGTGCTCCGCATCGGATGGTCGAACATGCGCGCATTAATGAACTCGCGTAGCTGATCGATGCGGCCTCGGGTGCGCGCGATCATCATTTTTTCGTCGAGCGTCAAAGGCCGTTGCATGGCGAGTGCGCTCGTGAAGCGCGATCCAAGCCTGCCGGCATGTTCGCGAAGGTCGGCCGCGAGGCGGGCGATGACGAGGCAACGGAAGGTGCTCGGGTCGCCGCGCGCGACCATCGTCGTTTGCGAGACCGCGATCGGACCGAACCCGGTCACGACCGCGAACATGTGATCGAGGGCGTCATGTAGCGCACGATCGCCGCGTTGCGCGCGCGGTGTTGCGGCCAGCTTATCGATTTGCGCGCGGCTCGCGGCAAGATCTCGCTGCAACTTCTTGGCGATCGCATAGTCGTTCGCGCATGCGGGACATCGCTCGGGGTTCAGCGCGGCGAAAAGCTGTGCAAGCCGTTCGTCGCTTGCGATGCGCGCGCGCCTCAGCATCACGGAGCGGGCCGCAGGAGCGGGCGATTCCTCGCCGAGGACCCCGTTCGTCGGTCCGCGCTCGGCCGAAATCTTCTCCATCGCGATCAGCGTGGATTGAAACGCGTGGAACCTTTGCAATGCGTCGTCGGCTTTTCGAAAGGTGGCCCATTCGTGCGTCAACAGAAAGTACGACAACACGAGCACCGGCGCGAGCGCGCATGCTACGCCGATATTGAAGCGTCGGCCCATCGGCATTCGAAGCAGCAGGTTGTCGATCATGACGCGTCGGGTGCGCGCTTTTTAAAGCGGGCTAGGTGAGTCCGCCCTCTTGGCCACGGCGGGTGGTCGCGAGCCGCGCTTCAGCCGGCGCGCAGGTGCTTGCGGAAATCATTGTTGGCTGATTAACGGCAGATTCAATTGAAATCTTTATAGCGACAATGCGAACGGGTCGCGTTTGAACCCCGCCGCGCCGGCGGCGGGTCGGGCGGGCTCAGTGCAGTTTGCCGAAAACGACGCCGGCGCCTTCGGCGGGCGTAAGGCCAAAATGAAAGTAGTCCTCGAGGCGCTCGGCCATTTCGTTATCGAGCTCGTACGGTGGCTCGATATAGCCATGTAGCACCGCGGCCTGATACCACGCGGTGATCCATTTGCGCAGTGCGGCTTCCTCGGACGGCAATTCCCGTGCGTCGTGGCTGCTGACGTAGGACGTGTTCATGTCGCGGCTCCTCGTTTGATTTGGCGGGTAGTGCGGCGCACGCCTTGTGGCACGCGCGCGGCGGGAAATGCAAACCCGCCGCTCAAGAACCATGCTACTCGCGCCGGTTCGCTTCTTCGATAGGCCGGAGCGGATTGTTGAGTAGGGTTAGGTTAGCTGTTTTGTAGGGATTTACTGTCAGATGGTTGCCGATCTGCTGACGCGGGCCGTATGCTGGGAATGGTTTGGAGGCATTCGGGGGTAGTGACGATGCTTCGCGCCCAACCCGCTTCCCAGGGAGGCTGCATGCTACTTTGCGCTCATATTCATCTTGTTCCAGGAGGTCTCTTTATGGCAAGCATTGAGCGTGGCTTCGACGCAGCAAATAGGGTAAATAGCGCTTGTCAGAAACGAATACGCTAAACTCGACGACGGCTTCATTCCTGACGCCGAGGCCGCACAGCGATACGCGGATGCCGTCAACGAAATCCGGGTTCAACTAGTACGGCCGGCTCTTCGTCGCTTCGCCAGAAGGCCGCCCGTTCGAACGACTACAGCCGGGCATGCCCCCATCGCGGCCACGCTGAACCAATTGCTTCGGACCAAGTCGGTGCGGTTCTCTTGAGCCAACGATTAGGCCTCCTAAGCATCGCACGCATTGACGATCCGCGCGTCGAGATTCGCTCTCCATCCAAACGAGGCACGGCCCTTGCGACACCCCTTAGAGTGAAACCATCCGAAGGGGAGGCCACCATGCCCGAAAAAAAGACCGTATCCCGCGCGCGCGCCGATAAGCGCGCCGGCAAGGCGCCGACCACGCAGGCCGGCGAGTTCGTCAAGGAAGCAATCGACCACGTCCGTAGTGGCAAGCACGGCGTAAAGTCCGCGAAGCAGGCGGTGGCGATCGGCTTGTCCAAGGCGCGCCGCAGCGGCGTCGATCTGAAAGCGCCCAAAAAGGGCGCAGTGAGCGAGTCGACGCGCAAGAAAGCCGAGAAAGATCGCGAGGCCGGCCAGCACACGTCAACCGCCCGCAAGTCGGCCAGCACGGAGACGAAGGCGAAGCGTTCCCGGACTACACGCTCGGTGCTCGAGCGCGAAGGCGGACAAGGCGCGTCGGGCGGTGCCCTTTCGAAGCAGGCGAAGTCGGCGGCCGCCAAGCGGCCCGCGGCCAGCCGCTCGGCAGCCGCTAAACAAGCCTCGCATACGATGAGCGCAAGCACTCGTTCGAATGCGGCGAAGAAGGCCGCCGCGACCAAGGGTGCTCAGGGGCGTTCGGCCGCGGCAAAGAAGGCAGCGCATACCCGAGCGGCGCGCGCCCATCATTAGCATGCAACGTGCACGTGTGGATGGCGAGTGCATCAGGCACAATCGCGGTTCCACTTGATCGTGCAAATGTATCGGAGTGCGAACTATCAGGAGTCCTGATGAACCACGTCGCCACCTATTCGAAGAGCGCACCGACCCGCGAGGAGGTCGATGCGCTGATTGGGCCCTCCATCCTCGAATTCGGCACCGATTGGTGCGGTTATTGTCAGCGTGCGCAAGCGGCGATCACGCAGTCGCTCGCACGGTTGCCTCAGATTCGTCATCTGAAGATCGAGGACGGCCAAGGCCGGCCGCTCGGACGCTCGTTCAAGGTCAAGCTGTGGCCGACGCTGGTCTTTTTACGTGATGGGGTCGAGGTCGCGCGCGTCGTGCGCCCGGCCAATCCGACCGTGATCGATGAGGCGGCGGCAGCGCTCGCATGAGCGCCGCCAGAAAGCCGGCTTATGCATAGACCTCGATAGCGTGTCGCGCGCCGTGGCGAAGCACTGATAGCGCGTCGATCAGCGCGCGGCGAAACACCGCACTGCCGGCAAGTGCCACAGGGAAGATCTCGCGTATCGGCAGCAGTGTGTCGACGAGGGCGTCGGCGGTGCCGGCCGTCGCTGCGCACGCGCTCAGTCTGGCGGCAAGCGGGTCGTTGATCTCGAAGCGCGTGCCGTCGTCGGCTTGCCCGCGCAGGAACTGCATCCATGCTGCGACCGCGAGCGCGAGACGTGCGAACGGCTGCTGAGCGGCAAGACGCTCGGCGATCGGGGCGAGCAGGCGTTGCGGTATTTTCTGGCTGCCGTCCATCGCGATCTGCGCGCAGCGGTGCTTGAGCGCCGGATTCGCGTAGCGGTGCAGCAGCGCATCACGATAGGCAAAGACGTCGAACGAGTCGGGCACGCTCAGCGTCGGTGCGATTTCCTCGGTCATCATCGCGTGAATGAGGGCGCGCATCGATGGTTCGCCGATCGCCGCATCGACGGTCTCGATTCCACCGAGCATGGCGAGATAAGCCATCGTCGAGTGCGTGCCGTTCAGCATCCGCAGCTTCGCCAACTCGAACGGCGTCACGTCGTCGACCATCTGGGCGCCGGCCGCTTCCCACGCGGGTCGCCCCGCCGGGAAGCAGTCTTCGATCACCCACTGCCGAAACGGTTCGCAGGGCACAGGCATCGTGTCTTCACAACGCAAGGCGGCCAGTGCGGTGGCACGATCAGCGTCGGTCGTGGCAGGCACGATCCGGTCGACCATCGTTGAAGGAAATGGCACGTGCTCCGCGATCCAATCGGCAAGCGACGCATCGAGCGCTCGGGCATAACTGCAGACGACTCGACGAAGCACCTCGCCGTTGTGCGAGAGGTTGTCGCATGAGAGCACGGCGAACGGATTGTTGCGGCGTTGACGCAGCGCCGCCACGAGGATGCCCGGCACGGTGCGAGGCGTATCGGGGTGCACGAGATCACGAGCGATGCCGGGATGCGCGAAGTCGACCTCTGCCGTTGCGGTGTCCCGGCAGTATCCCTTTTCGGTCACGGTTAGCGACACGATGCGCACGCGCGCGTCGGCGAGCCGGTGAAACAACCGGGCACCATCGCCAGGCATGGCGAGCACCTTGCGCAGCACACGCGGCACGATGACGCGCGCGCCCGCCGGGCCGCGCTCGACAACGCTATAGAGCCCCTGCTGCGCGGCCAATGCGTCGCGCTTGCTCGTATCCGCTTGCAGCGTCACGCCGCAAATGCCCCATTCGCCACCGGCCGCAACGATGGCTTCCTCTGTATAGAGCGCCTGATGTGCACGATGAAAGTTGCCGATGCCGAGGTGCACGATGCCGATTGCCGGGTCGCGCCATTCGGGCGACAGCAGATGCGCGTGCAACTCGGGCAATGCATGACGGGTAAGGCGAGGCGATGAGGAGCGAGTCATGGTCGGGTAATCCCTGGCATCTATCAAAACATACTTGTATGGTAGCATGGGCGAACCGTTGACGATGTCGTAAGGATGACTATGAAAATCGTTCGTGCCGATGTAATCGTCACGTGTCCGGGCCGTAACTTCGTGACATTGAAAATCGTCACCGACGAAGGCGTGTACGGCATTGGCGACGCCACGCTGAACGGCCGCGAACTCGCTGTCGCGTCGTACCTGCGAGATCACGTTTGCCCAATGTTGATCGGGCGCGATCCCGGTCGCATCGAAGATACTTGGCAGCTGCTTTATCGCGGTGCGTACTGGCGGCGCGGGCCGGTCACGATGACGGCTATCGCGGCTGTGGATATGGCGCTGTGGGATATTCTCGGCAAGGTGGCGGGTCTGCCGCTTTATCGGCTGCTTGGCGGCGCTTCGCGTGACGCGGTAATGGTCTATGGACATGCGACGGGGCGCGATCTTGGCGAGGCGCTCGAGCGCTACGCCGAGCATATCGAGGCCGGGTACCAGGCGATTCGCGTGCAATGCGGCATTCCCAACATGCGCTCGGTTTACGGCGTGGCCAAAAGCGGTGGCAGTTACGAGCCGGCAACCAAGGGCGCCGTCGAGGAACAGCGCTGGTCCACCGAAAAGTATCTGGATTTCGTGCCGACGCTTTTTGCAGCGGTGCGCGAGAAATTCGGCTTCGACACACATTTGCTGCATGACGTCCATCATCGACTCACGCCGATCGAAGCCGCTCGCCTTGGCAAAGCGGTGGAGCCGTATCGGCTCTTCTGGCTCGAAGATCCGACACCTGCGGAGAATCAAGCCGGTTTTCGGTTGATTCGCGAGCACACCGTGACACCGATTGCCGTCGGCGAAGTGTTCAATAGCATCTGGGACTGCAAGCAGCTTATCGAAGAGCAATTGATCGACTACATTCGCGCCACGCTCACGCATGCCGGCGGCATCACGCACTTAAAGCGTGTGGCGGAATTTGCCTCGCTCTACCAGGTTCGCACCGGGTGTCATGGCGCATCCGATCTCTCGCCGGTTTGTATGGGCGCCGCGTTGCATTTCGATTTGTGGGCGCCGAATTTCGGCGTGCAGGAATACATGGGCTTTCCCGAGCCCGCGCTCGAAGTGTTTCCGCATGCGTGGCGTTTCGAACGCGGCACGATGCACCCTGGCGAGGCCCCGGGCCACGGCGTCGATATCGACGAAGCGCTGGCCGCCTGCTATCCCTACGAAAGCGCTTATCTCCCGGTCGCGCGGCTGGAAGACGGCACGCTTTGGAATTGGTAAGGAGTCCTACATGTTCGCAGCCGTTCTTCACGAGCCCAAGCTTATCCGGATCGACGACGTCGAGTTGCCCACGCCAGGGCCGAACGAGGTGCGCGTGCGTGTACGCGCAGGCGGCATCTGCGGCTCCGATCTGTCGTATTACTTCAAGGGCAAAAGCGGTGATTTCACCGTGCGCGAGCCGTTCATCCTCGGGCATGAGGTGGCGGGTGAGATCGATTCGCTTGGCGCCGGCGTGTCGGAGCTGGCGGTCGGCCAGCACGTCGCGGTCAATCCGAGCCGCGCTTGCGGCACGTGCCGCTATTGCGTGGCCGGCATGCGCAATCATTGCCTGAACATGCGGTTCATGGGCAGCGCATCGACGTTTCCGCACAGCCAGGGTATGTTCCGGCAGTACATCGTTGTGACGCAAGAGCAGTGCGTGCCTGTACCCGATGTGCTCGAGTTCGCACAGGCGTCGATGGCCGAGCCGCTCGCGGTGGCGCTGCATGCCGTGAAGCGCGCGGGCTCGCTCGTCGGCGCCCAGGTGCTTGTCGTGGGATGCGGACCGATCGGCTGCCTGCTCGTTGCGACGGCCAGGCGCGCCGGTGCCCATCGCCTCGTGGCAGCAGACCTGTCAGACAACGCATTGGCGATCGCCCGCGAATTGGGCGCCGACGAAACCGCGAACGTGGCCGACGCCGAGCGTGTTTCGCACTGGGCACAAGCACGAGGCACGTTCGATGTGGTGATCGAGGCATCGGGCAGCCCCGCGGGGCTCGATACCGCGCTGCGAGCGGTGAGGGCGGGCGGCACCGTGGTACAGGTCGGCAACCTGCCGGCAGGGCAGTCGCCCGTCGCCGCCAATCTCGTGATGGCGAAGGAAATCCGCTATATCGGGTCGTTTCGTTTTGCGGACGAATATGCACTGGCGGCGAACGAGATCGCCGCGGGCAAGGTCGATTTGCTTGCGCTGATGACGCATTCCTTTGCGCTGGCGCAAGCGAACCGCGCGTTCGAAGTAGCGCTCGATCGCTCGCAGTCGATGAAGGTGCACTTGAACTTCGAGTGAATCGATTCGTTTTTTTTTGCTTTCGACAAGCCCGTCAAGAGGCGACAAAACAAATCAGGAGACATCCCTCATGTTCAAGAGTCAACGGTGGTTCGTCGTCGCATTGTTCTTTCTGGCCGGCGTCGTCAATTACCTGGATCGGGCGGCGCTGTCGATTGCCGCACCGCTGATCCAACAAGATCTTCACTTCACGCACGCCGAACTCGGCGTGGTGTTCAGCAGTTTTTTCATCGGATACGCGATCTTCAACTTCGTGGGCGGCGTGTTGTCGGACCGATACGGTGCCAAGCGCGTATTCGGTGTTGCGATGGCGGTATGGTCGGTCTTTTGCGGCGCCACGGCGCTCGCTGGCGGCATTGTCTCGTTGATCATCCTACGCGTGCTGTTCGGCATGGGCGAAGGGCCATTCAGTTCGTCGAACAGCAAGATGGTCAACAACTGGTTCCCGAAACGCGAGGTGGCAAGCGCAATCGGCGTGATCAGCTCGGGCACGCCGCTTGGAGGCGCACTCGCCGGGCCGGTCGTCGGTTATCTCGCCGTGCAGTTCGGTTGGCGCTGGGCATTCGTTGGCATCATGCTGCTTGGCCTGCTATGGCTCGTCGCGTGGGTGACGACGACAACCGACGAGCCGCGCGACCATCCGCGCATTACGCGCGCCGAACTCGAATTGATCACCAATGGCCAGCGCGACATGCATCGCAACGCGCATGGCGGCGAATATCAAAACGGAGCCGATGCGGAACACGCCCCGTTGCTGCACTTTTTGCGGCAGCCCCTCGTTCTTGCTACGGCGGGTGCGTTTTTCGCCTACAACTACGTGCTCTTTTTCTTCCTGTCGTGGTTCCCGACCTATCTGACCGAAGCGCACCATCTGAGCCTGCGCGACATGAGCTTCGCCACCGTCATTCCGTGGGTCCTTGGTAGCATTGGCCTTGCGTTGGGGGGCTTCGTGTCGGATGCGATCTTGAAAGCAACCGGCAAGGCGCTGCTTTCGCGCAAGATTGTGCTCGGTGTTTGCCTTGGCATTTCGGCGCTATGCGTGGGCTTCGCCGGCCGCGTGGCAAGCGCGCCGGGTGCTGTCGCGCTGATGTCCGTGGCAATCTTTTTTCTCTACATGACGGGCTCGGTCTATTGGGCCGTGATTCAGGATACGGTGCCGCGTCGACATGTCGGCGGTGTGGGCGGCTTCGTGCACTTTCTCGCCAACCTTGCGGGCGTGATCGGGCCTGCCGCAACGGGGTTCATTGTGCAGGCCGCCCACGGCTCGTATAAGAGCGCGTTCGTATTGGCCGGTGCGATTGCGATCGGTGGTGCGATTTGTTCTGTCATCGGCATCCGCGAGCCACGTTCACAAGCGGTTTCGATCGGGCGTGCATGGTAGTATGGCGCAGCGTTTGTTCTGATCGATCAACATGAAGACTTTGCTTCGTTCCTCCACACCGGTGAGGCGGCGCACCGCGGCGAAAACTGCGGTGGCGCCGCGCGGCGCTTTACCCGATCTCGCCGCGCTCGTCTCGATCGATTCCCACGAGCCAATCGGCAGCCAGATTTTTCGGGTGCTGCGCCAGGCGATTTTCGTTGGGCAGATGTCGCCGGGCACGCCGCTGTCGGAGAAGGAAGTCTCTGAAATATTTCACGTGTCGCGGCAACCGGTGCGCGAGGCGTTCATCAAATTGGCCGAGGCTGGCGTGCTCCAGGTGCTGCCGCAGCGCGGCACCTTCGTGCGCAAGATCTCGCCGCGCAAGGTGCGCGAAGGACGCTTTATTCGCGAGGCAATCGAAACGGCTGTCGCGCGCAAGGCCGCCGTTTCGATCACGGACGATCAACTGCGTTTGCTCAGCGAAAACATTCGCGACCAAAAGCTCGCGGCCAAGGCGAACGATACGGCCGCGTTTCTCGCGCTCGACGAGGCCTTTCATTATTCGATTGCCCAGTCGATCGACTGTATTGCCGCATGGGAAACGATTCAGGACATCAAGGCGCAGATGGATCGCGTGCGCTATTTGAGCTTGCCGGACGTGTCGCCGCTCGATTTGCTGATTCGCCAGCATACGAAGATCGTCGCCGCATTACGCGCCCACGATCCGGCAGCGGCCGAGCAGGCGATGCGTGCGCATTTGCGCGAAATTCTTGTTTCGCTGGGCCCGGTCGCCGCACGCAATCCCGATTGGTTCGATCCGGACGAACCGGAGCGCGTTCCGCTTTCCACATGAATTCGCGCAAACGAAGCGGCGCGCTTACGCTGCGTTATCGGCGAGCTTGAATGTGGATACCGCGCCGTCGAGGCTGCTCGCTTGCGTCTCGAGCGCGCGCGCAATCTCGGCCGCCTGTTCGACCAATGTCGCGTTTTGCTGTGTCACTGCGCCGATGTGGGTAATCGCAATGTTGACCTGCTCGATGCCTGCTGATTGTTGGCGTGACGCGACCGCGATATCGGCGATGATCGTTCGCACTTCGTCGACCCGCGCGACGATCCCCCGCATCGTGGAGCTTGCCTGTTCCGCCGTTCGGTAGCCGCCTTGTACGGCAGACGTCGATTCGGCAATCACCGCTGCAATTTCCTTGGCTGCAGCCGCGCTGCGTTGCGCGAGTGCGCGCACTTCGGAGGCGACGACCGCGAAGCCTTTGCCGTGCTCGCCGGCGCGAGCGGCTTCGACGGCCGCATTCAACGCGAGGATGTTGGTCTGAAATGCGATGCCTTCGATAACGCTCGTGATATCCGCGATCTTCTGTGACGACCCATTGATATCGTTCATCGTCGATACGACTTGCTCGACCGCGCGTCCGCCGTCGACTGCCGCGTCGGCCGCGCTGCCCACGACGGCATGGGCGCGCGCCGTGTGATCGGCGTTTTGCTGCACCGTCGAGGTGATCTCTTCCATGCTGGCGGCGGTTTGCTCGACGCTCGAGGCTTGCGTCGCGATACGTGAGGCGATGTCGCCGCTGCTCGCGCTAATGCGCGTAGTGCCGTCGGTTACGCCGGCGGATGCTTCGCGAACTTGCGCCACGATGTGGGCCAGCCCTTCGCCGATGCCGTCGATGGCACGGCGCAGCCTGCCGATCTCGTCATCGCGCACGGGAGCGCGTACGCCGGCCTTCGCGCTATGGCTCAGGCGTACGGTCAGGTCGCCCGCGGCGAGACGCACAGCCGCGACGGTGACTTCATCGAGCGGGCGCGTGACGAGGCGCCGCACGACGATCAGAAAGAGCACTGCAAACGCGAGCAGCAGCGCAGCGGCGATTGCCGCAAAGCGGTTGCGTGTTGCGTTGACTTCGGCCATGACCTCGTCGTTAATGGCGATGCCGCCGATCAACCAATGCCATGTCGGCGCGGTGACGAACGAAACTGTCTTGTCGCGCGCAGTGGTCTCGCCAAGCGACGCATCAGCCGATGTGTAGTCGAGGCGACCTTCCTTCGCTTCGAGCATGCGGCTGTACGGCGCGTTCTTGTCGTCGGCAGCGAGCCTTGCCGTCGCAGGGTGCACGATGAACTTGCCGCGGTTGGGACCATTCGACGCGTCGATAACGAAGTAATGGCCGGTTTCGCCGATCTTCAAGTTGTGGATCTGGTCTTGTAACGCCCGAATTTGCCCTCCGACATCGACGCCGACAAAAAGCGCACCGATGACGCGTTTCGATGCGTCGGTGACGGGGCGATATTGTGTGATGTATTGCTTGCCAAAAAGCGAAGCGAGTCCGGTGTAGGTTTGGCCCGCGAGCACCAGGGCATAGGCCGGGCCTTTGCGGTCGAGCAAGGTGCCGATCGCGCGCGAGCCGTCTTGCTTCTTTAACGAAGTCGTGACGCGTACGAAGTCGTCGCCGTTACGCGCGAACACCGTGGCGATCGCGCCGCTGCGATCGAGGAATTGATCGGGGATCGAGAAGTCGAGGTTGAGTACGCGCTCGCCCGCTTTGAACGTCGGCGTGGCTGTGCCGTTGATGTCGACCTTTTGCGTATCGTCGATGGTGAACCCGCCGGGCAGGAAGCTTCCAAAGAGCGCCATCGAACGGCCCACTTCGGCTGATAAGGCCTCATCGAACAACGAGATCATTTCGGCAATCGATCGATCTTTTTCGTCGATGCGTTTGAGAACTTGTTCGCGCACCTGTGCACCCGCTGCTTGCGTGAGCGCCCATGAAAAGGCAACGAAGATCAGCGTCACCAGCACGCACGAGAAGGCGGCAAGCCGGGCGCCGATGCTCAAGCTGCGCATACGTGAAACGGTCATCGAATCACTCCGGATGTTGGGGATGAATAATAAAAATGCAGCAGACCATCACTCGTATACGGCAATTGCATATCGAACTTGAGTGGTGGATTCATGTTTTCTTGCGTCGCGGCGCACTCGCGGCCAACGACGAACCGGTACCAGCCGGTCGTCAATCCATTGAGCATCGTGCCTTTGCGGATCTGCCGCCGTCGCTTCGCAGCGATGTCTTTCCCGCAGCAAGCGGCGCGATAAAAACGGCGTCCCGATTCCTTGTGCGCATTCATGCGGCAATGAGTCGATCATCCTGACCGGAGAACAATCAATGATTCGAAACGAAGGTCTATCAAACCTAACGGGCTCATCGGACTCGCGACTTATACCCGTCGCGCAGCACGTATTGAGTGCCGGCGAATCGGCCACCCCGAATCGCCAAAGCAACGCAGGACCGCTGAGCTTACTCAAACCCATCTCACGCGTCACCACTGACACGGTAGTGGGCCAGCCCAAAAACGCGTCATCCGCTTCACTGCGCGCGACAACGCAGTTTCGTACGAAGGAGATCGATCGCCCCGAGCAAGAGGAAGTTCAGCGCCCACCCGAATTGACATTCGACGTGAGGCACAACGTTGCCGTGGAAGGCCGTGACTTTATGGTGGCTTCGGCCAACGCGCATGCCACGTCCGTCGGCTATCGCGTGCTCGAAGCGGGCGGCACGGCAATCGACGCGCTCATTGCGGTTCAAGCCATGTTGACGCTGACGGAGCCGCAGTCTTCGTCGCTGATTGGTGGGGGAGCCGCTATCACGTACTTCGATCATAAGATCGGCCAAGCGGTGGTGATCGACGGCAGGGAGACGGCGCCGATGGCCGCCCAGCCCGATCGTTTCCTAGGCCCCGATGGTCGGCCGGTCACCTTCGACGATGCCGTTCATGGCGGTCGTGCAGTGGGCGTGCCGGGCAATCTCGCTGCGCTTGCCGTAGCGCACCAGATCAACGGCAAGCTGCCTTGGAGCGCGTTGCTCGAGCCGACGATAGCACTCGCAAAACGGGGCTTCGAAATCTCGCCGCGTTTGGCCGCGATGATCGCGTACGACCCGATCCTGCGCGCGGAGCCGAGTTCGACTGTGATGAAGCAATACTTTTATGGTGACGGCGGACGAGGCGAGCCGTTGCCGGCGGGCTTCGTGCTCAAGAACCCGCAGCTCGCCGAGGCATTGGAGATGATTGGCGAAGTGGGTCCCAGAAGAGCCTTTTATGAAGGCCCGATCGGCAAGGATTTTGTCGAGACCGCGCGAGCGGCCCACAGGCATCCGAGCGACATCACAGAAGAAGACTTGCACGTTTACCAAGCGAAGCTGCGAATGCCGGTGTCATACCGGTTTCATGGCCCGGACGGAACGAAGTATGAACTCTGCAGCATGCCGCCTCCGGGGGGCGGCACTTCCCTGATCGAAGTCGTGGGGGTGCTGGACCACATCGGTGTCTCGACGTTGCTGCCCAACTGGTCGAAACAGCAGCAGTGGACGGCCGATTTCGTGCATGTCGTCGCGCAAGCTCAGGAGCTGGCGCTGGCCGATAAGACGCACTATCTGCATGATCCGGCATTTCGGAGGCCGCGAAAATTTCTGACCGAGCGCAGCTATTTGCGTCAACGTGCCGATTTGATTCGACTCGATCGCACGATGGACAAAGTGCTGCCCGGCGGCGCGGCGGCTCGGCACGATGCGCGCGGCTTGCCGCCGGAATTCCCGTCCACGACGCATATCACTATCGTCGATAAATATGGCAACGCTGCCTCTTGCACTTCGTCGATAGAAGACATGAACGGATCGAGATTGATGTCGGCCGCGTTCGGATACACGCTCAACAATCACATGAGCGACTTCAAGCTCGACCCTCTCGAGAACGGTCGGCTCGTTGCGGGTCACGTGCAGCCGGGCGCGAGGCCGCCTTCGTCGATGGCACCGACGATCGTCCTGACGCGCGGTGCGCGGAGCGTGCGTCAGTTCTATGCCGGGCTGGGTTCGCCGGGCGGACCGTCTATTCCTGCGTACGCGTTCAAAACGATCACCGGCCTGTTGTTGGGGCTCGATCCTGCCGAAGCAGCTGCCATGCCGAATTTTCGCGGGCTGCCAGGTGGGCTAATCGAGCTTGAGGAAGACACGCCGGTAGTGGAATTGGCACCGGAATTGGAGCGCCGTGGCCATCGGGTAAGCATCGCCAACATGAATAGCGGCATTCATGCCGTCGTGCGAACGCGCGATGGTAGGTTAATCGGTGGAGCGGACGGCAGACGGGAGGGAACCGTCGAGGGGCGCTGAGCCGAAAGCGCAGCCGCCGCGTCCGAGCGTCAGCTCGCGCGGCGGTTTTTTCGTCCACACTCGGTCGGTGATATTAGGCCACGCACTAGCGCGACTTCACGCCCTCGAACGCCACGCCGCCGGCCGACGGATCCGAATGCACCGGGTAAAACGGCGTTTCCACCAAAAATGCGACACGCGTTGACACATTCTCGAAACCGCATGCGCTCAGAACATCGACGATTGGCCCACGTGGAACGAGCGCTCGTCGGGTCGACACCGTAATCTGGCCGCGCGTGCGCAGCACACGTGCGGCATCGCGGCCGAGCTGTTCCCAATCGACGTAACGCCAATCGTCGAGCTTGATGCGCACCGCATCGAACGAAGCGTCAGCAAACTGATGCACGTCATCAAGATGGGCCGCGTGTACCGAACCGTTGAGCGTCGTGTCGCCCTTGCCCGAGACCGCGAATCGCGCGCCGCCTACGACAAGTTCGCGCTTGCGGACAATGATGCTGGTATCGCGATCGCCATCGGTTGCAGCCGCTATCACAGGCAAACGCGCGCCCGTCGTCTCCACCGTGCCCGTTTTATTCGGATGCATGCGCCTGCTGCGTGCCGCATCGACCGAGTCGCGGGCGATATAGACCGACAGGCGATCGCCTTCCTGCTTGATAGCCGAATGTCTAAGACCGAGTTCGGCGAGCGCGTCCGTCACCGCGTTGAGTGGGTTATCGGCTTCCACGTTCTTATAGATGACGATCTTTTGCGTCGGCAGCACCTGATACGCCTTTAGCAAGCGTGCCAGCAGTGCGCCTTCGGAACGCCTGACGAGGTCGCCGCGTGCGAGGCTCGTCACTTCTATCACATCGCGTTCGACGGGCGTATCGCCCACCTCGTCAGGCTCCGACAGCTCGACTTTGACATGAGCATCGCGATCGCCCGGAATCTCGTCTCCAATGCCGTTCGAATCTTTATAAAATCCTGGCCGCGCACGGTAAGCGATGAGCCCGTAGGCGCGCATCGCGTCGCAATATAAACGCATGCGCTCGACATGGGTCGCGGCGCCGAGTTGCTTGCCGCCGGCGATGACGGGTTGCAGGTCTATCGGTAAGCCGCTTTGCATCAAAGTGATGTCGAACACGACGCGCGAGCGCCTCATATGCTCGTCCGAGGTCACGAGTCGCATGACGTTGATGTCCGGATGCGCGCGCAGCAGCGATACCGCTCTTAACGCGTTCGCTGTCGTGACGGTCGAAAGGCGATCGAGCAGCAGGCGGCTACGCGAAACACCGCGGGCAACGAGCCAGTCCGCCATGACATCGCATTCGGCGATCTGCGTCACGGTTGGCGCACCACTCACGATGATCGGTGCATCGGGGTGTCGTTTAACGATATCGAGGGCGGTTTGCATCCGCTCGAGCAACGCTTCGTCCATCGAGCCATCGGCGGTGAGTTCTTTTCCCGGGACGACTATCGCTGGGCGCTCATCTGGTTTGGTGTTTCCGCTTTCGAATGAGGATGCGGCAAGCGTTTGTTCGATCAGATCGTGAACATGCAGCAGATCCCGGGTGGCCTCGGCAGAAATGTTCTGCATGGCGGACATCGAATCGCGGTCGATCTTGCCGGCGCTCCAAGCGATGAACGCCCGGCATGCATGTGCCCGGAAGTCCCCGGGAACCTGTCGCACGATATCGTCGAGCAGTGCGCTGGCTTCGGTGAAGTCGCCCGTGAAACGGTTGCGGATCAATGCATCGGATGCGCGCGTGTAAAGCCGCTCGATCGTTTCCGACGGATGCTCGCGATGGTGGGAATGATCGAACTGGCGGCGCGTGTCTTTTGTTGTGGGATCGGCATCGCGGCCCTTCGGTGCACGGGAGAGCGGCGCCAATGTCAGCGGGACCGAAGTGTGCTTATCGGCCGAGGGTCCGACCGATAGCGGTGCCTGGCCGTCGCGCGGGGAGAAATGTCGGCCGGATCGACTAGCGGCGTCACCGATTCTGCGAGGCATGCATCGTCATGCGGGAGTTAGCATGCGTCGCATTTTATGATGCCCGTTTGCGGACATCGAATGGGCCACGAAGCAATGGGCGCGCGGACGAAGCGGGCGCTATGCTGATCCGCCTTCTGCGTCCTTGTCCGCGGCGAAACGGCTTTGCACGGCAACGAGCTGCTCGTCGGTGGTGGCGACCAGCCATAAACGCGCTTGTTCGACGATCAGACGGTTGTGGTCTTTCAACGGCCCCAAAGACGACACCGCTTTCCAGGCCACGGGGCCGACTCGGCTTTTTCTTCCGGATGCAGCGCCTACGAGCAGGCAGTATGGTCCGAGCGGAAGCGATACGAATGGAAGCGCGGGACTCGTGCGCACACGCCAGTCGATGAACGGTGCGTCGCTGATGGCTAGCGGTTGAGGCAAACCATAAAGCACACTGAAATCATAGAGCGCCAATTGCTCCCGCCCGCCAGCGTAAAGCCGCCGAACATCATCGACGACGGCCGCGCGAATTTCGTCGTCGAACATCGGCTCTAATGCGTATCGAGCCAAGGCCGCACGGGCCTCGCGCTGATAGGCGCTGAAAAGGCCGAGTTCGAGGCAGTCAGCCACCGCGCGCTGCACTTCCGAAGCGGAGCCCGCCTCTTCGGGCTTGCCCAATTGTGCGGCTCTCAGGAACCGGGCAAGCCCGGCCTCGTGAATGGCTGGCCCTTCTGTGGCCGCACTATTGGCGATATCGACATCGTTGCCGAGTGGAACGTAGATGTATTCCTCGGACGCGAAATGCGATTTTTTTCCATCGTCAAACTTGATCTGGCCGTCGACGCAATCCAAATAACGCGTACCAATTCGGCCATGCTCCCAAACCCAATTTTTTAGAAACGGACGCAGCGGATGCAACTTGTCATGATCGGCCATTGAAACCTCCAAGGGCCAAGTATAGTTTCAAACGCTCGCCACCTTGCGCCATACACTGGCAAGCCACGGCTGTTGTTCGCGCGGCAGGCCGGCGGGGCGGTAATAGTGCTCGAGTTCGGCGAAGCCCGCGGCCGTCATATATCGACGCCATGCTTCGAGGTCGTGGAACACGCCGTAGCGACCTTGACTCCAGCCTTCTTGATTCGCGCCGCGCGGATTCGAGCTGAACAGCACGCCGCCAGGCTTGAGCGTTGCGTGCAGTTGCCGCAAGACCGTTGGCAGGGCCTGATTCGGCACATGAAAGAGGCTGGCGTTCGCGAAAACGCCATCGAACCGAGCTGCCGGCAGGTCGAGTTGCAAGAAGTCCTGCTGCCAGACATCGCAGCCGGTCTCTTCACGTGCCATCGACACGAAGCACTCGGCTCCGTCTAGCCCCACGGCTTGATGGCCCAGTGCGGTGAAGACCTTGAGATCGCGTCCCGGTCCGCAGCCAAAATCGAGAATCGTAAAAGGGGGCTCGACGTCGATATGACGCAGTAGCGCTGCGATGTTCTGCGCGACGTCGTGCTCGCGCGTGCCTTCGCGAAACGACACCGCATGGACGTTGTAGTGCTGCAAGGTGACGGCGCTGATTTTTTCGAGGTCGGCAGCGGTGAGTTTCATAGGGCTTTGGCGAAAGAGATTTTTATTCGCTAGCTCAAGCTGTTCGCATCACTTGCAGCCGCACGAATTACGGATGATGAAGCTCGGATTGAGTCGGACAATCCGCGGTGCTTCGCTTGCAAGCTCGATGCGGCTCTTGAGGAGCGTCGCGGCGGCTTTGCCAATCGAATGATACGACTGCGCCATCGAGGTGAGGGGAGGCTCGAACGCGCTACCGGCAGCCCACGCTCGCGCAAGCTGTCGCGAAAGCCTTCTGCCCGCTCGACGGCAGTCGTGACCATCATGCCGATCGACGCGCATTCTTCTTCGATCGCGTTGATTGCATCGGCAAAGTAGCCGTTCTTTATCAACGAGATGGCAAGGCCGACCGTATTGGTAGTCGAGCGGGCCATTGCCAGCGCTGCGCTACGACAGGACGACCGTTTGCCGATCATGAATGAGCACGCGATCTTCCAAGTGGTAGCGCAGCCCACGGAGCAGCACGTTTCGCTCGACGCCTTGCCCGAGGCGGATGAAATCATCAAGCTGATCGGCGTGATTGATGCGAACGACATCCTGGTCGATGATCGGGCCGTCATCGAGTTCGCTGGTTACGTAATGACAGGTTGCGCCGATCAGCTTGACGCCGCGCGCAAACGCTTGGTGATAGGGCTTCGCGCCCGGGAAACTCGGCAACAGCGAATGGTGCACATTGAGAATGCCGCCCGCATAGGCGTTGCAGATCTCAGCGGGTAATACCTGCATATACCGCGCGAGCACCAGCACCTCTGCGCGCGCGTCGTCGAACAAGCGGAGCAGCCGTTCGTTTGTTTTCTCTTTGCGTTCTTGATGCGTGGGGACGTAGTGAAACGGAATCCCATGTTGTTCGACCCGCTGGCGGCCGACCTCATGGTTGGATATGACACAACCGATATTGACGGCCAGGCGGCCCGTGTTCCATTGATCGAGTAATTCATTCAGACAATGGAGAACGCGCGAGACGAGAATGACCACGCGTTTCTTTCTTGCTTGATCGGTAATTGACCACTCCATGCCGAAGTCCCGCGCTACCGGTGCGAAATGGTCGCGAAACGATTCGACGCGGCCAAGCGGGGCGTCGGGCACGACTTCGTAGCGGGCAAAGAAGCGTTTGCGGCCGCGGTCGATGTAGCAAATGGAAGCGACTATTTCACAATGATGGCGCGCCAGGAATTCGCCTATTGTGGCGGCAATTCCAATCTTGTCGGGGCCTGACAGTTTGAGCGTGAAAGGGCGGGATAGAGCGTCCACGTATGCGCCTCCGAACAGTCCGCGATCGGGTGTTGCAGGAGCGTCGGTTCGTGAATTAAGGACTACTAAGCATTTCCGTAGGCCGAACGCTTTCCACAACGCAGTTGTATTGTGGAATGCCAGGCGCGGTCATTGGTCGATTTCTTCGTAGTTTTGACGGTGCGATTCGATGACGCACGCCGAAACGGCCGGGAAGCCATTGCGAAGTGCTTGGTGGGTGCCTCGGCGCCGTACCAATGGTAGAATCGCGTCCGCCCTGCCCGGGTGATGAAATTGGTAAACATAGCGGACTTAAGTCATTGAGTGCCCGGTTGGAAACGGTCGGTGCAGAACCCTTCAAATTCGGTGAAACCCCTGGCGCAATACGTTCAATACGTGCCGAGGCAACGCCGAGCCAAGCCCGACGAGAAGTGCACGACACGTTGCATCACGCGTCGCGGAAGGTGTAGAGACTAGACGGGGGGCGCCTAATGCAACACTGCATGCGAGTGAGTGTGCGGTTGCGATGGCGAAGGCATAGTCCAGCGCACGAACGGCGATGCATCGCTGGCATCGAAAGATGTAGTGTGACGAAAATCCGCCGCCTAACGGCTTGCCGGTTCGAGTCCGGTCCCGGGCACCAAAAGATGTTCCGGCTTATGCCGATGTGTTCCTAAGCACCCCGCTAGATCAAGGTCTTGCGGGGCGACTCGAGCACAAACCGGAAGCGATCGAGCATCAGCTCGCGCACGCGGTTCCTGACAAACTCGGATCGGTCTACAAACAGACGAAGTTCATCCGGGAGCGGCACGCCATGAGCTGGACCCGCGCGAAGCAAAGACCGGTATTCGCGGTCATATCAGGCGATCTGGACCGGCCCGTCAGAGCGTTGTTCCTAGAAATGCCAATGCCGCCGGCTTGAACACGCTGAACGCTTCAACAAACGTTGGTCGTGTGTGCCCGTAAATCAGCGGCATCAGTACTTCCTGATATTCCTGGTGCGTCTTCTCTTCGGATTCTGCGACTGTCAATGCAGCCATCAAGCATCGTTTCGGGTCTTCGACGAATGTCTGATGAAGGCGGAATTCCTTCCGGTCAAAATCGACGAGATCGCTGAAATGGAGAGCGGCTCGGTCAACCAACCCAGGATCCGATCGAACCATGCAGTAAGTGTCGTAGATATGGCGAACGAGGGCGCTATCCCACTTTTCTCGCACGCCGGCCCGGTGTTCGGCATGCGACGTAGGAAGGACAACGCCTTTTCCGCCAGCGTTTCTTCGATTGCAATACACGCCATCTCAAACGATCCACCTCGCTGCCGATTGGCGAACTAATCGATCAGATAACCGATAGGCTTCTGCTCGGTCGCGAAACGCGTGGATCGCACCGTAAACTCGAGACTCAAATGCGGGCGCAAGCTGTTGTGCGTGGCGTATCGCGTCTCGTAGAGCCACCCTGATGCGAAATAGCGATTTTCGTTCAGCGCCCGCCTCTCTTCCTCGACGACAGCGAAGCCCAACGCAATCATTACACCGACGACGGCGTCTTTCAGCTTGCCAAGATGCGTTCTCAAACCATTCTTCGACAATCCATGGTCCGCATCTAGCACCACCTTCAGGTCGATGTCTTCTGACATCCGCTCGATCAGCCCGTACGCCTTCGAAAGGCTCGTTCCTCCGCAGAACACGAATGTGATGTTCGGATGCCGCAGTTTAGCCAGTGCACGTAACGCGTCAGTAACGTGAACATCCTTCTCAAGGATAGCCGCAGAGACGCTTCCGGCAAGCCCCTCTGCAACGAGAGCATCAACAAGCTCTTTCTGCTCGCTTGAGATTGTTTTCATATTGAATAGTGTTCTTACCGAAACCTAGTTTCCTGCCGATGCGGCGATTCCCTGTGTTGATCACTACTCCCGCCGGCCGTTGGGTCGTCCTGCCGGAGTTATACCGTTCCGCCTGCCTGGACGGGTAGATCGTCACCCCCATCCTCGTCAGTGCTTGCTCGGCCAGGACTTCCACCGGTTGCGTAGGAATGGGCTGACCGGACAAGGCGCTACGCTTTGCTTTCGCGTACACGCCCACCCCAAGCCTCACGATAACGCCACCCTCAACGAGTTTGCGCAACGCGCGACTAACCTGGGCTTCGCTGCCAAAGCGCGCGAAGTCTGTCCGCAAGAACACGTCGGCCATCCGTTTGGCGATCGATATCTTGAGCCGGTCTTCCAGGTACATGACAATCTCCGGTCATCGAGTTCGGCATCATTCCAATCTAACGTATTGATTTTGAGCAGAATATGCCATCAAGTCACGATCATCATGTAGCGAAGCAGTACTGCACATCCCAATCCTTGAGCCGGGAGAATCCTGGCAAAGCTTGGCGGCGCCGCCTGAACTCCCGTCTTACAGTGCGACTAGCCGAACGTACGTTGAAAGCTGCCCTATATGTCGCGCTGGATTGACCGGCCGCAGTGGGTCGATCGGCGACACCTGCCGCCGGGGATCAGCCCGCTTGCACACCGACTCTGGGGCTTTGAGTCGCCGAGGCGTACCCCCCGCTCTGTCGGGCCTGAGGTTTGCCATATCTCGGTATGGCGCTGCTAACACGCCCGGTACCAGGACCCGGGGGGACACCCCCAATCGACTTCAAGCAGAAGTCAACGCAACTTGCTCCCGCAGCCGCGTGGCTTGCAGCTCAGTTTCGATCAATTTTCCGCGCAAATCCCGATAGCGCTTGGGCGCGTCTTTCATCCAATAGGTGGCAAGGTCGTGCCGACTCGCGTCGAGAGAGCGAATGCGGGCATGCGGGTCATACGTTTCGCCTTTTTGCAAAGTCACGAATCGGTCGATTGCCGTTGACCACCCGGATTCGGCGATCAGTGCTCCCGAACGGGAGAGTTCAGCGATAGCGCCCAGGTTGGCTCGAACTGCAATGGCCTGCGCGTAGCGCAAATGGTCGTGTTCCAGGTCCTTGTCAAGCGCGACCAGAATTTTCTTCATCTTCATGCCGTCGGGCGCGTCGAGCACATTGGCGTTGGATCCGACATGCTGCCTCGAACCGTGCGAAACAAAATGGCCATAAGCAGCGGTTTTGGCGTCGAGCTTGGCTTCCATGTAGCCGAGCTGCGTATCCAACACGGCGGTCATCATATCGATCTGCGCGGAGATGTTCCCTGGGTTGGCGAGCCACGATTTCAAGCTCGCGCGCGTCAAATAGTCCCGCGAATCATTCCAAGCGCTTCGAGCGGCCTGCCTGGCCGTTGCAGTTCCGTGCATTCGCATCGTGTGGCCCGCATAGTGCATCGCAGCGCGCAGCCGCCCCCGCGTGTCGCCAACTGCGCGTTTCGCTACGTCCCTTGCCCGTTGCGCTCCGGTTCTCCGGGGGCCGCGCCTCTCCTGAATGAAGTCGGGATCTGCGGGATACGTGTGTCGGTCCGCGTAGCGCTTGCCGAGATCGTCCGACACGCTTTGTAGCAGCGTCTGCCGCTCGTCTTCGCACATCAACATCTGCCATAGGAACGCCGATCGAAGCTCGAGCCCGGCAAGCGGATCGGAATCGGCTCCATTAGCCAAGAGCAGATCGAGCGACGCGAGAAATTCACGATCCAGTTCGGGATCATCGTCGATGTAGTACCCCTGATACCGATGCAAACGTCCATGGCCCGTGAGGAACTGATGCGATGACGCACCCATCACGACACCCCCAGCGGTACCCAACGCCAGCAGCGTTGCCAGCGTGGCCGGATGGGCCACGGGGGTCGCGCCTGCCGCCACGGCGCTGACCGTCGCGACTTTCGCCAGCACGCTGCCGCCATACAGCGTGCTTCCGGCCAGGAAACGCTTGTTCCACTTCGTGTAATAACCAAGGAAGGCATCGTGCTGGCCGAGTTCTTGCGTCAGGAATTCACGGTACGCAGTGATTGCCGGTGTCGAATCGGCTTTCCCGAGCAAATCTGCGATGTGTTGTTCGGTCGCATTTTTGTCGAGCCGAAAGGCGTCGCGTTTTTGGTCCGACTTCCGAACCATATAGGTACCCAGCCCGATAGCGCCCGCCGCGGCTGCCGGCCCCAAGACGAATGTTCCCGCGACACCGGCTGCACCGGCTGCCGAAAGCGCTGCGGGATGAGCGCCGGTGGCGACAAAAGCTGTCTTGGTTACGACGTCGGTTGCGGCTTTCGTGGCGATCGACACGCCTGCACCGGCCGAGAAAAGCCCGATCCGTCCATCCGCTTTGTTTTGGTCGAGTAAGAACGTCAATGCGCGCTCGCGCTCCTCGCTGGCGGCCCGCAATGAGCTCAACAGCCCGCGCGCATTCGCGGGTAGGCCCGCTCCCGTTGCATGCTGGGCTGATGCGGTAAGCAGCCGGTCGATGCCTCGGATGTCGCGTTCGATCAGCGTGAGTTTTGCGCTTATTTCCTTGCGCGTATGAGCCGCCCCTCGCATTTCTTCCACGCCTGCCTTCATTGCCAGAAAAGCGAGCGGCAGTAGTGCGGCCGCCACGCTGATCGCGATGCTGGAATCAGCGACCCCACGCGGCACGCCCGTGTCCTTGACCCAGCCGATCGGTGAATGGATGAGTAGCTGGGCATTGTCGGAAAATTCCTTCGTGATGCTGCCGCCGCCTTTCAGGGCCTGCACCAGATACGCGATGGATGCGTAGACGCCATGTACCGCCTCATCCAGGTCAACGACGACCGCACCACCGCCGCGATCGTGATGGTCTTCGGCCTCGTCGGCCGGTGTCCTCGGGAGGCAGTTTTCCCACTCTTCTATCGCCGCTGCGAGTTTCTCGCATCCTTCGATCAGTCCCGGCGGCAAACCAGCGCTCGACACTTCGCCGAGCTCGCCCAGGCGAGAGAAGAGGGAATTCACCACGCGCGAAAACCCGAGAACGGATGCTTCGTCCGTCGCCAATTCGACGTTGCCGGCTGGCCAGCTCGCACTCGATGCAGACTTGACATCATCGAGGATCCGCTTCATTTCACGATAAGTGCCCTGGCGAGCATCGAATTGTTCTTTCCAGGCGCTGAGCAACGCCGGAAGCAAGGTCGGTGTGCACGAACTCCGGGACGTCGAAGCCGAAATCGAGGTGCGATCCGGTAGGCCCTCCAAGACAGGGTGGCATTCTGTTCGGGCGACGATATCGCGCAGCGGAGTCACACTCCGCTCGCGGATTTTGTCATCCAACGTTTTTTCCAAGTGAGACGAGCTGGGCCAGCCAAGGGGAAATGACACGGGTTATCTATCCTCTTATCCAGATTGGGGCATGGCGTGTTTGCGCAGGTTGTCCCCGCGGTTTGCACGGTCGCTGTATCGAATCTTTTATGCGAATGAGAAGCATTCGCGTTTATAAAGATACCGCAATGCATCATCCCAAGCAGGGCTGAGGCGAATTCACGTGCGAACGTCCGAACTTCGAAGAATGCGCGATGGATTTCGCGCTCATCTCGAACTGCGCACCACCAATGCGATTGAATCGACGTTCGCGACGGTGCGCGACGCACGCGTAACAGCGTGTCGCGGCCGACCTTCCTTCAAGCTGATCGAGGAAGCCGAGAAAACTTGGCGCCGTATCAACGTCCCGGAAAAGATAAAGCTGTCGCACAGCAGCAGATTGCATCCCTCACGCGAGGCGCTGTTTTTGTTTAGGCACCGGTGTCGTCGTCTTGCTGTGACGATTTGGCCAGGGCCGCGCGGAGACCTGCTTCTACGTCAACCGGCATGTAGTCCAACATACGCTGGTAGCGCGACCTAAGCGGATCATCCAAGTCGGAATTGTTTCCGCCCTCGTCGGACTGTCCAGGTTTAGACAAACGCGGAAGCCCTCCCAAAAACGCATTGGTTGGAAGCGCGGACGTTGACTGCTTTGCAGATTCCGATGTAGTGCGGCTATCCGAATGCTCGGAAGCGGCAGGGATTGCTGCGCCACCGTTGACAGAGAGATCGCTCATGATGTTACCCCACGAAAATAACCAAGTTCGGCATTGTTGATCACCGTGGGGAATCGGTGCGCCACTCTATGCGAAGCCATCGGCGGTTCCGCGACATTGTTGCCTGGACATCGCGTTGTTCGACAGCGTAGGCGTCCATTTGGTTGCGGACGCGACTATCCGTTATTAACTCCCCTTTACAAGGTCGCGGCTGCAGTGGCTACAGTAAGTGAGCGTCCCCGCCAAACCCACCGCGCCGCTGCGTTGTCGTCCCTTGCTCGCCATGATGTTTGCCGGCATATTTCAGTAAATCAGCCGCCTCGTAGGATATGAATTGCGCGTTTCGGCAATGCGCTTCGATCCACGAGCGCATCGTTTCCTCTCTGGCTTTCGGTGCCGCTAT
This sequence comes from Trinickia sp. LjRoot230, assembly GCF_964253315.1. Lineage (NCBI taxonomy): Bacteria > Pseudomonadati > Pseudomonadota > Betaproteobacteria > Burkholderiales > Burkholderiaceae > Trinickia > Trinickia sp. LjRoot230. Next base: position 2,542,907 of record NZ_CAXUQX020000001.1, on the reverse strand, counting down.
TGCAACGACGTTCTCGAGTGGAACCGCAGGCCCGATCAAGACCTCGTCACCCTTATCGGTGTGCACGCGGTCCAAGCCTTGAGCGCGATTGTATTCGCGCTGTGCTTTTTCACTGATTCCGAAGGTGACCGGCGCTTCGTCGAACCAGCGCTGGGTCGTATATCGTCGCGAATTCATGCCGTCTCTCGCGGTATACACATGCCGATCTCTGCGCCTGTCCACGCGCGACGCCTCAGATTGCTGGGAGGGGGAATACGCGTATTCCCCCGTCACCAGCTTGTCGCCATGTTGGATCGCTATCGCGGCTGACCAAATAGCACCATTCTTTGCGAAGTTCTGCATCGCAGCCGAACCGGTACCGTGGACTAGCAGGTTCTCGTATTTCGCCAAACCTTCACCGGCCCACCGCTGAGCCTCTTCAATCACACTCAGATTCACCCAGGCCGCTTCAAATTGCAGCCTTACCCAGTTTCCCGGATCAGCATAAGCCGGCATGGCCGCATCACCACCCCTAAGGCGCAAGTCCGGTCGATACAACTCCATGGGCAGCACGCAAATTTGAACGAACGATGTTACACAGTCAACCAATCTTCGCTTCGAATCCAGGTCTGCCTGAGGACAAAAGTGGTCGACGAACGAATCAAAATTTCGCATATGGCCAAGCCAGGCCGACGACTCAGCATTGCCGACAAGCACGAACAAGTTGTAGAGCTTATCGACCAAGCTCTGATATTCGACTGAATTGATCGACGCACCGGTTCCAACTCTTTCGCAGAACGCGCTCATCTCGCTCCGAATGTAACCCTCCAATTCTTCGACGGATACACCGCTATCACGGGCAATCGTTTCGAGCGATTTCAGATGCGTAATGGGGCGGCCCGGCATCGAAGATACGACTGGGCCACGAGCAAGCTCATCAAGGAATTCGAGCAGCTTTTCATCGCGCGGCTTTTCCCGAAAGGTAGCTCGCGTCGATGTCGGTCTCGTCACATCGGAGGGCTCTCGCGTGGGCAAATCCAATCCGAAGCTCGCGCGCGAACTGCCGGGTGCAGTATCGGCTGGCATCGTGGAATCGGACGGCGGCTGCTCGCCTTCAGGCAACCTCTCGGCGGAAGATCTATCTGGATTGGAACCGGCAGGATTGATACTCATTCGCTTTGCGATCAAGGAGGGAAACCGGCCATCGTACCCGTCCGATCGCCTTTTCATCTATGCCAACCGAATAATCGCCTATCAAAACGAACGTTAAGAGCGCGGAAAACCCGACCGGTTGTTCGCCCGAATGTTGCCGCCTTCGGCGCGCGTTCTACCCCGTCCCACGCATCGGCCTATCTTCTCCTCCTCCTATCGTTTCAGAATTATCGGAGGGTTTATCTTGAAGGTGACGGCACATGGCGAACCCCATCAATCTCAGTCTTGCACATGAACGACCCTATTCGACCGCGCGACGACGTTTCGCAACATGCTTATGCGGATGCATCGGATAAACCTGTAGGGCAGAAAGAGAATCCACCCGACCCGTCTACGCAACCTCTCAATCCCAAGTTCGACGCTCTGCGACGAGATGCTGAAATATCGACCGCGTTGCCTGAATCTTTCCGGCAACGGCGCGCTCCGCTTCCGACGCGGGAATCGTCGGCAGCGGAGGTTTGGCGATTGTTCAAGCTCGCTCAGTTGGTTGACATTACGGATCCGGTCTTTACTCAGATCGAGGAAGGAAGGATAAAAGGGCGGGCGGCTTTGAATTGGATTGCGGCGCAACGTCCCTCGGGAATGCGGACGATTAACCCAGAAATTCTCTACCATGGAACAGACCAGTCCGGATTGACGGAACTCGAGATCCGCCAGCCGCATCTTAGAGCGAACGGGAAAGCCTTTAAATATGGCTTCCCGGCGATATCGGCGACACACGATACCGCTCATGCGGTGATCTGGGGGCTCAAGCGCAGCGCATACAACCACAAGAATCCGGGACACCGCCTCTGGGTATCTGCGACACCGATGGCAGAGAATCGATTTGCTGTGACCGAGTCGCTATGGCAGGCCATGGCTCACGTAACGGCAAAAGTTTACGTGCTACATCCAGACGGATTTGAAGCGTTCGCCCGCGATTCGACCACGCTTCCGAAGGGCTGGCCCAATCCGCCCAGATTCAGTTCGCTCGAGTGGCGAGCGAGAAAAAATCAGATGCCGTTGATGGAAATCGAGGTTTCGGCCGACGATGTTCCGCGTGATCAATTGAAGGTGGTGCCCGACAATGATGACTTGTCGTGGAACGTACCGAAGGTTCCGGATCTCGGGCGTTACGGATAACCTAGCTGAGGGTATGTCGTTATACACAAACGTCTGCCCAGCATCCACTCAGCATAACGCCGCTTCGCCGCAACGGCGGTGTCGAGCCTGTCTTCACGGCCGTACGAACACGCGTCGACGAGGTGGGCGAAGAAAGGCGGATCAATGCGAAAAATTTCTTATTCGTGTTGTCCCGCTACGATGCGCTCCGCACGAATGATGCTCGAGATCGCCTTGATATAGTTGTTTCAGTGAATTCAAGTGCGCCGAAAAGCCGCGTGCGGCGACGACGAACCGGCAGTGCAATCAGCTGACGCAGTAGGTGTCGTAATGACGTCGCCGGGTAATCGGAACGCGCATTGATTCATGCCTCGCCCCAGTTTCCAGCAACTGCGCTGTCGAATAGCCGCGCATGCCGTTTCGGCTGTTGCGCGCCTTCCTATTGGATGCGGTGACTACTGTGCATGCAGTGCCTGCTGCAATGACTGAATATGAACGATTCGATCGAGAACATGGCCTGGCTTCAATCCGGTCCTGGCTGAAATCGCTGGTGGCCGAACTCGTGGCCGATCCCGGCACCGCGCTCGTCGAGCTCGATGCGGCAACGCCATTCGGCGAACTCGGACTTGATTCGTTCCGCATTTTAAAGCTGATCAAGCAACTCGAAGCCAATTTCGGCCGGCTACCCAAGACGTTGGTGTTCGAGTATTTCAATATCGATTTGTTGGCCAGCTATTTCGTGGACCGGCATCGCGAGGCAGTGAGCACGAAGTTCGGTGCAGTGCATCGCATCCAACCTGGCATTCAACCCATAGCGGTCGACGCGCCGCGCGTGGTGGTCAGCTCGGATCCTGCGCCGTTGGCGATCGAGGCAAGCCCGGCAAGCATCCTCATGCTCGAAAAGGATCTGCCCGCATTTCCCGAACTGCACGCTCAGATCGATGCATTATGCGCGGCTCATCGCAATGAAGGCAGCGTGTCGCGCGGCACACGCAGTATCGCGCCGAACCTCTTTATCGGCGGTGCGCGCCGCGGCTATTTTCACTACGGCCGCAGCAAAAACGTCGTCATCGCCTATGCGTACACAGGGCCAGCCGATTATTTTTCCGAGGCGGCGGCGGAGTTTCATCGCTACTGCGACGCGCGGCAGTATCAGCTCAACATCCTGACGGACGAAGTCATCGGGCAGATCGGTGACGTGAAGTTCTCGTCGACGCCATTCGGTGTCGTGCAACGAGTGCGCAATCTCCAAGCGTTCTCGCTCGAAGGCGGCGCGATGCGTCGGCTGCGCTATCAGGTGTCAAAATTCGAGAAGGCCGGAATATGCCGAACCGTTGAATATCGATGCGGCAGCGTACCCGACGTGGACCGGGATATCGCTCGCCTGATCGATCGTTGGTGCGACACGAAATCGATGGTCAATCCATTGATTCATATCGTTCGCGACGAGATTTTGACCGGTCGGATCGACAAGCAACATCGGCTCTTTTTGACCTATGTCGACGACGTATTGCAAAACGCGATCCTGATCTCGCGTATGACCGCAGCGGGATACGACGGCTACCTGATGGATCTCGAGTTCTATCCGCCTGAGATGCCGTCGGGTGGGCTGGAGTACGCGATCGTCAATATCATCAGCGTGCTTGCGAGCGAAGGCTGCGATCTGTTGAGCCTCGGCGGCACATATGGTTGTCGTCTCGACGCCGGAGAGGGGCCGGACGCGGATCATGACGTGGAGCGCATGCTCGACGAACTTCGTGCACAGAAGCTCTTCAACGACGACGGCAATCTCCAATTCAAGAACAAATTCAGGCCGGAGAATCGCACGATCTATTTGTGCCGGCCGGCGGGCAGCGGCTGTGCCGATAATGTGATCGACATCATTCTGATGATCGCCGATCCCGCGCGGATGCAAACGCCCGACAATGAGAACCATACGCTCGCGGCAGGCCGGGAGCCGACCGATGCGAGCCGGGACCCGGCTGGCCCGCAAACCTGGATCGATGGCGACACGCGTTCGCGCACGCTCGCCGCGCACGGCTTCAATCCGCTCAATCTGCCTGCCGAGCAGATCGACTTCGATCTGAAAACGGACTCTTGGGCGCAACTCGATACGGACTACGTACGGCGCGCGATGAGCCGAGTGCACGCGCAACTCGATGCGCCGGTCGATGTCGACGCGACGCTGCGACGCGCGTTCGGGTTCGCTCACCATCTATTGACCGACACCGGGCGCACAGCCGAGGCGCTCCTGTGCAGCGTATGGCCGAAGCGCGGACGCGTGCCTCAGAACCTGCTATTTCCGTCCGGACTGTATGCGCAGATCGACGCGGGCTTCACGCCGTGCGAGCTGCCGCATCGCGATGCGCTGCGCGTGGCCGGGCGCACGCCGTATAAGGCCGACCTCGACTGGGACGCGCTCACCGATGAGGTGAATCGTCACGCGGATAACATCGCGTGCGTCTGGGTCGAGTTGTGCAACAACGCCACTGGTGGCCACCCGGTTTCGCTCGACCATCTGCGTGCGATCAAGGCGTTGTTGACGCCGCACCGGATCGCGCTCGTGATCGACGCCACGCGGGTACTCGAAAACGCGCACTACCTGATCGAGCACGACGCTGCTCACGCCGGAAAGACGCTCTGGGCGATGGCGCATGAGCTCCTCGCGTGCGCGGATGTCGTGACGGGGTCGCTGGCCAAAGACTTCGGTGTCGATCGCGGCGGTGTAATCGCGACCAACGACCATACGCTCATCAGTGCGTTGAAAGAGCGGCAGCAGTGCGACGGTGGCGGCCTCGACGCGATCGGCCGCACGCTTGTCGGTCAGGCACTTGCAGCGCGCGAGCGCATTGCTGAGCGGGTTGCGCGCCGTGTGCAGGCGGCCGCGCGCACGTGGGACGCGCTGCAAGCGGTGGGCGTGCCACTCGTCGCGCCGGCAGGCGCCCATTGCATCCTGATCGACGTCAAGCAGTTGCCAGACTTCGCGGGCTTCGCGTATCCGGTGCCGTCGTTTCTGGCGTGGCTCTATGCGCGCACCGGCATCCGCGGCGGCGCGCACAGCACCGGTATGCATAAGGACGGACCGCTCGGCGGCATGGTCCGGCTTGCTGTTCCGACCGGCCTCAAGACCGCCGAAGTCGACGAGCTGATCGCGCGTTTGACCTGCGCGTTCGACACGCGATGCAATATCCCTGAGGTCGTGCCAGCGGGCGGCGCGAACGACGTGATCGGCAATCCGCATGCGGCGTATCGGCTGGTTCGGTATCACCGCCTGGCGTCAAATGCACTCGTGACCGGGGACGCCAGCGCTGCGGCCGCCAGCGCGTCTGCCGTCCCGACGATGGATGGATCGACGGCGCCGTCGATATGCGTACCCGGTCAGGCTGACCGCGCCATTGCGGTCGTCGGCATGGCGGGGCGTTACCCGATGGCGGACTCGCTTGCGCAGTTCTGGGACAACCTGTGCGCCGGTCGCGACTGCGTGACCGAAATGCCGGCCGAGCGGCTCGCGCTGCGCGCGCATACCGCGTTCTCGCGAGCGTACCGCGGCGGCTTCATCGATGGCATCGACCGCTTCGACTCGCTGTTCTTCAACATCTCGCCACGTGAGGCCGAACTACTCGATCCGCAGGAACGCTTGTTTCTCGAGGTCGCCTGGGAGGCGCTCGAGGACGCCGGCTACTATCCCGAACTCCTCGGCGCCAACGGCGCGGCGGGCGATGTGGGGGTGTTTGTCGGCGCCGTCTGGGCCATGTACCAGATGGCGGGCGTGGAGGCCAAATTCGCTGGTGATGACGCGAACCCGAATTCTTTTCTGTGGAGCATCGCGAACCGGGTGTCGTACTGGATGAATCTCGGCGGGCCGAGCCTGAGCGTCGATACCGCCTGTTCGTCGAGTCTCACGGCGCTTTATCTCGCTTGCGAGGCGATTCGTCGCGGTGACTGCGCGAGCGCGATCGTCGGCGGCGTCAATCTCGATTCGCATCAGCATAAGTTCGACGTCAACCGGGCCGGTGGTGCGTTGTCGGATGACGGGGTGTGCCGTGCGTTCGGTGCGGGCGCCAACGGCTATGTGGCGGGCGAGGGCGTTGGCGCGCTGTTCATCAAGCCGCTCGACGATGCGTTGCGAGACCGGGATCACGTGTACGGCATTATCAAGGGCGTCGCGCTCAATCATGGTGGGCGCACCGCGGGCTACACGGTGCCGAGCCCGCAAGCACAGGGTGAGCTGATTGCGGCATCCCTTACGCGCGCTGGCGTGACCCCCGACATGATCGGCTATGTCGAAGCACACGGCACCGGCACCGAGCTAGGCGATCCGATCGAAATTGCCGGACTGTGCAACGCATTCGCTTCGGCGCAACTGCCGGCGCAATCGTGTGCGATCGGTTCGGTCAAAACCAATATCGGGCATCTCGAAGCTGCGGCCGGCATCGTCGGGGTCATGAAAGTGCTGTTGCAGATGCGACACGGCGAACTGGTGCCGTCGCTGCATGCGCAGCGGCCCAACGCGCATATCGATTTCGCGGACACGCCGTTTCGTGTCCAGCAAGCGCGCACGCCGTGGCGGTCCCGGCGCACCGGAGAGCCGCTGTACGCCGGTGTCAGTTCATTCGGCGCAGGCGGCGCCAATGCGCATGTCGTGCTCGCGCAGTATCTGCCGGAGGCGGAGCCGAACGCGGGACTGAACGGCGCCCAGGGCGACGGTGACGGTGAGGGCGCCCAACGTGAGTTGGCTTTCCCGCTGTCGGCGCGCAACGCGGCGCAGCTACGCGAGATGGCGGCACGGCTGAGCGCACACCTGCGACGCGGGGGCGTTGCCCCGCGCCTGGCCGATGTCGCGTATACGTTGCAAAACGGCCGCAAACCGTTCGATCATCGGCTCGTCGTCGTTGCGAGTGACCTGACCCAGTTGGCGGACAGGCTCACGGCCTTCGCCGAGGGGCGGATCGACGCAAACACGTTGAGCGGCCAGGCGGCCGATGCCGGGTCGCTGACGAAACTGTTGAGCCGCACCGAGGCGGAGCAGTTCGTCGCGTTGATCTCGCGCAGCGGCGACGTGCGCAAGCTCGCTCAGTTGTGGGTGAGCGGGCTGCTCTGTGATGGCCGGGCCTTCGTGCAAAGCGGACGGCGTACGCCGCTGCCGACCTATCCGTTCGCCGACCGGCGTCATTGGATCGGGCGGGCGATCAATACGTCCCTTACAGCCTTGGCGCAGCGCCAATCCGCAGTGGTGCTGCATCCACTGCTCGACAGCAACGAGTCGACGTTCGAGCGCCAGCTCTTCAAGAAAACGTTCCATTCGCGCGAGTGCTTCGTACGCGACCATGTCGTCTCCGGGTTGCCGACGCTTCCGGGTACCGCGTATCTCGAACTGGCCCGCAAAGCGGGCGAGCTGGCGGCGGCGAGGCCGGTGCGCAGCCTTCGCAACATCACGTGGGTCAGTCCGCTGACCGTCGAGAGCGATGGCATGACCGACGCCTATATCGAGCTCACGCCAAACGGCGAGACGGCGTCGTTCGAAGTGTTCAGCAACGATGCAGCCGGCGAGCGACGGCTTCATGCACAAGGCCGGCTCGTGTATGGCAATGCCGGAGGTGGTTCGCAGGATGCATCGCACGACGACGACGGCGAGCGCGTCGACTTGGCGGCAGTGCGAGTACGCTGCAAGCCGTTGCCCGATGCGTTTGCGGCATCGATCTATCCGCACTTCGACACGGCTGGCATGCGTTACGGCGCGTGTTTCCAGGCGTTGCGCGAGGTCCACTCGGGAGAGGGGGAAGTGCTCGGCCGCATCGAGTTGCCGCTGACTGGCGACGCACCGCAGGAGCATTTCGTGTTGCATCCGATGCTGCTCGATGCGGCGATGCAAGCCGGCATTGCCGCGCAGCTTTGCAGCGGCGCGCGTGAAATGAAAGTGCCGTATTCGCTTGGCGAGGTGGAAATCCTGCATCCGCTCACACAGCGTTGCTACAGCTATGTAACGACGCGCGCCAGTGCGCGCGGAGCGGTGTCGCATGAGGACGTTGCGATCGTCGACGAGACGGGCAAGGTCCTTGTGCGCATTCGCGATGCGCTCGGTGTGCCGCTCGCCAGCCTGCATCGGCAACTCGCGCCACCGCGGGTGAGCGGCGATGCGCGCGGGATGCTGTATTACGCGCCCGCATGGCAGCCAGCCCCACTCGAAATGGCCACGGAGGGCGGCGCACTGGTGCTGTTCGACGTCGATGCACAACTGCGCGACGCCTGCGTTCGGCAAGGTCGGACAACCGCACTGGTGCAGCCAGGCCCGCGTTTCGAGGCGCAAGGCGGCGGCGTCTACTCGATCGACGCGGCCAATCCAGACGACTACGCCCGCGTGTTCGCCGCGCTACGGGCAGACGGTTGGCCGCTCGAGCGGATCTGCTATGCGTGGGGCAAAAACGATGCGCCCGATGCGGCGCTTGCACTCGAACAGGCGTTCGAGCGCGGCGTATACGGGTTTTTGTCGCTCTGTCAGGCATGCGTTGCCATAGGTGCGCCGGACGGCGCGCAACTGGTGTACCTCTACGGCAATGCGTCGGCCGGTCCGCAACCGCATCACGATGCGATCAATGGTTTCGCCCGCACGCTCGAGCTCGAACATCCACGGCTCGCTTGCAAGGTGCTGGAGATCCGCTCCCGCGTGCTGGATGCCGATGTGACCGCCCGCGCGCTGCTTACCGAACTCGACGCGGGCGCGCAGGCGGCGCGCACGATCCGTCGCGACGCCACCACGCGCGAGATTCGTACGCTGCAGCAGTTGCCCGGGCTCGAGGGCTTGGGCACAGACGGGGTCCCGCTGCGGCACGGCGGCGTCTATCTGATCACCGGGGGCGCGGGCGGGCTGGGCCTGCTGTTCGCGGAGCATCTCGCGCGTAGTTGCCGCGCGAACCTGGTGCTGACGGGCCGTTCCGTGTTGTCGCGCGACCAAGAGGCGAAGCTCGTCGCATTGCGCTCGCACGCCGCGGATGTGTTGTATGTGCAAGCGGATATCGCGTATAGCGACGATGCGCGCCGCGTCGTGGACACCTGCCGTGAGCACTTCGGTCGGATAGACGGCGTGCTGCATGGCGCCGGCGTGCTGTGTGATTCCTTGCTGCGTAACAAAACGCGCGCCGACATCAGCGCGGTGTGCGCACCGAAGATCTTCGGTGCGCATCACCTTGACGTACTGACCGCCGAGGCCGACTTGGACTTCTTCGCGCTGTTTTCGTCGCTGGCAGCGGTGGGCGGCAACATCGGCCAGTGCGACTACGCGTACGCGAATCACTATCTCGACAGCTTCGCTGTGCGTCGCGAGGCGCAGCGCGCAGCCGGCGCACGTCGTGGCCGGAGCGTCAGCTTCAACTGGTCGCTATGGGCCGACGGCGGCATGAAGCTGGATGCGCCGACTGAGCGATTCTTCCGGGATACCCTCGGCATCGAGCCGTTGTCGCGCGACGCAGGGCTGGCGGCGTTCGACGCTGGCCTCTTGGCAGCGCCGCCGCAACTGGCGGTGCTAAACGGCACGCGGGCGTTGGTCGAGCGGGCATTGGGCCTCACGGTGCCGTCGGCCGTGCGCGCTGCGGCGCCGTCCGGCGCGCGCGCGCCGGACACGTTGCTGCAGGCCGTTGCTGACCAGCTGGGACGGACGGTCGTCGATCTGTTGAAGCTCGAAGCCGACGATTTATCGCGCGACAGCATTCTGCTCGATCTGGGCTTCGATTCGCTTGGCCTCACGAGCTTTGCCAACGCGCTGAACGCGACTTACAAGCTGGAGCTGAACCCAGCGCTGTTCTTCGAATATCCGTCGATCAACGCGATTGCCGATCTGCTCGTGCGCGAGCATGGCGCGGCCATGCTCGCGGTGCATGGCGCGGGGTCGGCAACGTCGCAGCCGAAGCCGGCCACCGTGCCGTTGCCTCAGGTGGGCGCCACAGGTGCTCGCAAGCCCGTGGTGGCACGGGGGCGACGCGACGACGAGCCGATTGCCATTGTCGGCATGGCCGGCATCATGCCGCAGTCCGACGACATGCACGAGTATTGGCGAAATCTGCGCGACGGGCGCGACCTGGTGACGGAAATTCCGCGCGAGCGCTGGATCTGGGAGGCGGTGCACGGCGACCCGGTCAAGGACGTGAACCGGTCGTACTCGCGCTGGGGCGGCTTCATGAGGGAAGTCGACAAGTTCGACCCGCTGCTCTTCGGCATCACGCCACGCGAGGCGGCAATGATGGACCCGCAGCAGCGTTTGTTCATCGAAACTGTCTGGTCCGCGATCGAGGACTCGGGGCAGCGCGTGTCAGACCTCGCAGGCACGCGCACGGGGCTCTTCGTCGGTGTGTCGTCGCAGGATTACGTCGACGTTCTGGCCGAACACCGCTGCGCGCTCGACGGCTATTCGGCCGCCGGCAACGCGCACTCGATTCTCGCTAATCGAATTTCGTTCCTGTTCAATCTGCGCGGCCCGAGCGCGCCGCTCGACACGGCCTGTTCGAGTTCGCTCGTCGCACTGCATCGCGCGGTCGAATCGATTCATAGCGGCAGCAGCGACATGGCAATCGTCGGCGGCGTGCACGTGATGCTGACGCCGGCCGGGCACATCTCGCTCAGCGCGGCTGGCATGCTGAGCCGCGACGGAAAGTGCAAGACCTTTGCGCAGGATGCGGACGGCTATGTGCGCGGCGAAGGGGTCGGTGCGATTTTCATCAAGCGGCTGTCGGACGCGCAGGCGGACGGTAATCCGATTTGCGCGGTGATTCGGGCCACCGCGGAGAATCACGGCGGACGCGTGACGAACCTGACCGCGCCAAACCCGGCGGCACAGGCCGAGCTGCTGATCGAAGCATACGAGCGCGCGCAAATCGATCCGGCGACGGTCGGCTATATCGAATGCCATGGGACAGGCACCCGCCTTGGCGATCCGATCGAGATCGAAGCGCTGAAAAAAGCGTTCGCGGAACTCTACACGCGCCACGGCAAGCCGATGCCGAGCACGCCTCATTGCGGGCTTGGCTCGGTGAAGACCAACATCGGGCACCTCGAGCCAGCTGCCGGCATCGCGGGTCTGCTCAAAGTGCTGCTCGCGATTCGGCATCGACAGATTCCGGCGACGCTGCATTGCGACTCACCCAATCCACACATCGATCTTGCCGGCTCACCGTTTTATCTCACCGCGCGCACGGCGCGGTGGGAGGCGTCACGCGGCCCGGGCGGTGTGACGCTGCCTCGCCGCGCGGGCGTCAGTGCGTTCGGCTGGGGCGGCGCCAATGCGCATGCAGTGATCGAGGAATACGTCGCGCCGGGCGTGACATCCGGCGTTGAGGGTGAGCAGATCGTCGTGCTGTCAGCGCGCGACGGCGAACGTCTGCGCGCCTATGCGTTTGCGCTTGCTGCATATCTTCGCGCGCAAGAGGACGATGTTGAGGAGCCGTGCGACGTCCGGGACCTCGGCGATCTCGCGTATACGTTGCAGGTCGGTCGCGACGAAATGGACGAGCGGCTTGCGATTGTTACGCATTCGCGCGAGGACCTGATTGCCCGGCTCGACGCATTCATCGCCGGCGAGGCGAGCGACAGCCGCTGGTGGTGCGCGCGCGTCGAACGCGGGCGAACCGTTGATAGCGATGCAGCGAGGCCGACCGCTGGCGATGCATTTGCGCTCGATGAGCTCGCGCGCCGCTGGGTGACGGGCCAGCGAATCGATTGGAGGCAGCTGCATTCAATGCCGCGACGCCGGCTCAGCGTGCCGACCTATCCGTTCGCACGCCAGCGTTATTGGGTCAGCGACGCGCAGCTGTCCGCGCCCGCCGCGCCAGCTACGCCTGCGGCGACGGTCACGGTGCTGCACGGCGCCGCGGTCGGCAGCGTGCTCGCCGCGCCAGTCTGGGAGGACGCTGCTGCTGCAATGCGACTCGCGCCGCTGCAGCGTGCGGCGGGTGCGCACGAGGTCGTGCTTTGCGGGCTACCTCATCTCGACGCGGTGCGCGTGCGTGCGCAGTTGCGAGCCTTTCTACCGGGTCTGTCCGATGTCGATGTTGTGCAAGCGCGCGCGCCAGACGGCTCGGACCCGGCCGAACAGTATCGCGTCGCAGCGCTGATGTCGTTCGAGCGGCTTCGACAGCGCATGAGGGCGGGGCAGGATGAATCGGCTGTGTTCCAGATCGTAGCCGCACATAGCGGCGCGAATGCGCTGTTCGCTGGCCTCGCGGGGCTGGTGCGCAGTGCGCGGATCGAACAGCCGAAGCTCGTCGTGCAACTCGTATTGGTGGACGACTCATGCGACGAAGCGACTCTTGCCCAGCGGCTGCGCGAGTGTCGTGCCGCGCCACGCGAAGCGGTATTTCGCTACGAAGGGGTGCGCGCGAGCGTCGCGCGGTGGCGGGAGACGCATGCGGATGCGTCCTCCGACACGCCGCTGGCATTGCGCGAACGCGGCGTCTACCTGATTACCGGTGGTCTCGGCGCGCTCGGACAGCTATTCGCCGCCGACATCTTGCGCCAGGTGCCGCGCGCGCAACTCGTGTTGACGGGGCGTGCCCAGTGGGCCGAGCTGAGCGACGAACAGCGGGATCGGCTGCGCAGCCTTGTGTCAACGCTGTCAGTCGAGCCCAGCCAGCTCACGTACCGTGCGCTCGACCTTGAACGGCGCGACGCCGTGCGCGACGCCGTCGCGGCGGTTGTTGCCCGCTACGGCGCATTGCACGGGCTGCTGCATGGCGCGGGCACGACGAGCGATAGCCTGATCGTCAACAAGGAGACCGAAACGTTCGAGCGCGTGCTGGGGCCGAAGGTGACGGGAACGTTCAACCTCGACATCGCGACGCGCGAGATCGACCTCGATTTCTTTGTGATGTTTTCGTCGGTCAGCGCGGCGCTTGGCAACATCGGGCAAGCCGACTACGCGACGGCGAACGGCTTCATGGATGCCTACGCGCACATGCGCAACGCACTCGCCCGCGCCGGCGAGCGGCGCGGTCACGCGCTCTCGTTCAATTGGCCGTTATGGGAGGAAGGCGGAATGCGGCTCGATGCGAACGCGCGCGCACGGCTGCTCGCCCGCACCGGGTTGCTGCCGATGCGTACGCCCACCGGTCTTTTTGCCTGGCGCCAGGGACTCACGACCCAGCACAGCCAGTTGCTCGTGATGGAAGGCCAGACCGAGCGGCTGCGGCACATGCTGTCAGGCGGCGGGGCTGGGGCTGCCGGGTCGCAGCCCGCCAAGCGTGCCGCGATGGGACAGGTCGGGCCGCCTGCCGATCCGGTCGCTGCCCGATTGCGGCAACGTGTGCTGGAGGACCTGCATGCGTTTCAGATGGGGAGGGGCTGAGATGTCGAACGGCATGCAGATGGAAGTGCTCGACCGACTGACCGGCATCGTCGCGGCGACGCTCGGGCTGCCGCCAGGCAACGTGGACGTCGATGCGGACATGCCCGGGCTCGGCATCGATTCGATCATCGCGATGGAGCTGATCGAATCGATCGAACGTGCGTTCGCGGTGAGCGTCGCGCCCGCGCAGTTCGCCGCTGCCACGACGCTGCGCGAGCTCGCGAGTGTGCTGGTCGTGCCGGCCCCGCAGCTGGCTGCGGGCGCCGCCGCGATACCGCTCGATGCGCTGCGCGAGTTCGTGCGCCGCACATATTCGCTGGAGCTGTCGGGCGACCGATTCGATTCGATCGACGAAGTGGCCGATGCACTAATGGCCGACCACGCGGGTGACTTGGCCCGTCACTATGGCCTGGCGCTGCAGGCGGGCGAAGTTGAAAGCGAAGGCGGGCGCGAGTGGGGGGGCGCCGGCGCGGATGGGATCGCGATCATTGGCCTGAGCTGCCGGCTGCCCGACGCGCCCGACGCTCGCACGTTCTGGTCGAACTTGCTGGCTGGTAGAAACAGCGTGCGCGAGATTCCCGCATCGCGCTGGCGCTGGGAAGATCACTACGCCAACACGCCAACGCCGGGCAAGACGGTATCGAAGTGGGGCGCGCTGCTCGACGGCGTCGACTGCTTCGACGCGCCGTTGTTCGGCGTGACGCCGGTCGAAGCTGACGCGATGGACCCACAAATGCGTCTGCTGCTCGAGCAGACCTGGCATGCGTTCGAAGACGCGGGCCTCGACCCGCGTTCGCTTGCGGGCTCGCGCACGGGGGTGTTCGTTGGCTATCAGTATGCGGAGTATGAGCAGTATCTGCGTCGTTTCGATTTTCAGCGGCTCGCGGATGGCCCGCTTTTCAGCTCGTCGAGCCCGACCTACTATCTTGCCAACCGCATCTCGTTCGCGTTCGACTTGCGCGGGCCGAGCGAGGCCATCAACGTGAACTGCGCGTCGTCGGCAGTCGCGATCAACCGGGCCTGGCAAGCGCTGGCGAACGGCGAGTGCGACATTGCGCTCGCCGCGGGTGTGTCGCTGAACCTGTTCGCGCAGGACTACATCGCCTCATCGCAGTATGGGCTGCTGTCGCCGGACGGCACGAGCGGCGTATTCGACGATGCGGCGTGCGGTTTCACGCGCGGCGAGGGTGTCGGTGTGCTCGTGATGATGCGCACAGCGAACGCGCAGCGCGAACGCCGCCGTATCTATGCGCTGATCAAAGGCTGTTGCCAGAACTACCGGGGCACGGCGCGCAGCCTGTCCGAAGTGCGCCACGAGCCGATCGCCGACGTCCTTGCGAGTTGCTATCGCAGCGCGTCGGTCGCGGCGGAGTCAGTGCGCTATATCGAGGTCGACGGCTATGCGACCAAATGGGCCGACGCATTCGAGTTCGAAGGCGTGAAGGGTGCGCTGGGTGCGCCGTCGCAGCGCGTGCCCGGCGCGAAGCGCTGCGCGCTCGGCAGCGTCAAGGGCAATATCGGCAATGTCGAAGCGGCGAGCGGCGTAGTCAATGTCATCAAGGTCGCGTTGTCGCTACACCATCAGCGCTTTCCGGCGACGCTGTCGACGCGCTCGATCAGCCGCTTCATCGATATCGACAGCGACACGCATCCGCTCTACGTCGCGGCTCGCGCGATCGGGTTCGACGAGATCCGCGAGGCCGGTATGCCGGTGCGCGCCGGCGTCAATTCGTTTGCGGACAGCGGCACCAACGTGCATATCCTGCTCGAAGAGCATGGAGCGGTGCGCTCGCAGCCACACGCGGCCGCGCCAGCCGAGCGGCTTTTCGTGCTGTCGGCACGGGAGCCCGCGCGTCTTGCCGACTACGTGCAGCGCTATCTGGACTTCCTGTCCAGCGACGATGCGCCAGTGATCTTCGACGATCTGATCTACACGGCGCAGACCGGCCGCGCGCTGTTCGATGCGCGGCTCGCGGTCGTGGCCGCGTCGCGTGAGGTGTTGCGTGACAAGCTTGCGCAGGTCCTCTCGATGGGCCTGCGCGAGCCGCTCGGGCTCGATGCGCTTGGTGTCTTTTACGGCTCGTCGGGCGCAGCGCGCGCCAACCTGCTCGCCGGGGTAATCGGCCCGGACATCGCGCGCGTGCAGTTGGAGCAAGCGGCGCTCACAGGCCAGTGGGACGCCGTCGCACGATTATGGGTGAACGGCGTGGCCATACCGTGGGACACGCTCTGGACCGCATCGCCCGCGCAGCCGGTCACGCTGCCCGGTTATCCATTCGAGCGGCAGCGGTACTGGATCGGCGCGCATGACGTGGCCAGCGCGATGCCGGACGCGCCCGATGACTCGGTTGATCGCAATGACGCCACGCGCGGCCCGCATGCGTCAGGCGACGGCGTTCGCCCGGAGCAAACGCCGATTCATGCGATTGCGCACCTGTTGCAGCGGGAGGTCGCGCGCCACGTCGGGCGGGCGGCCGATGCGGTGCCGACCGATCAGGAATTCATCGAACTTGGCATGAATTCGATGGCGATTGCGCGGCTGATCGAGCGCATCGATGTGCTGCTCGGCGTGAGCGTCGCGCCCAGTACGATTTTCCGGCATCCGCGCATCGACGCATTGGCCGCGCATCTGGCCGAGCTTGCGACCATTGCCGCGCCCGCTGTCGAACCGACTGCCCCATTGGCAGCCGAAACAACCAACACGACCAACACGGCCGCTGCCGCGCCGCCAGTCCGCACGCCGGCGAGCGCCAGCTTGCTGGTCCCCGTGCAGACCGATGGCGACGTTGCGCCGATCTTTGCACTGCCGGGCGCGGGCGGCAGTGCGCTGTCGCTGCACCAGCTCAGTCACGCGCTCGGTGCCCGCCAGCCGTTTTACTGTATCGAGGCGGTCGGCTTTGACGGCAAGGAGCCGCCGATGACGCTGATTGAAGCGATCGCCGGGCTGAATGTGGCGCTGCTGCGCGCGATGCGGCCGTTCGGGCCGTATCGGCTGCTTGGCTATTCGAATGGCGGCGTGGTCGCGTTCGAGATGGCGCGGCAACTGGCGGTGTTCGGCACCCCGGTGTCGTCGCTGGTGCTGCTCGATACGCTTTGCCCGATGCTGCGCGACGACGATATCAGCGAGCCGACGGCGGCGGTATTCCGACGCTTCGCGAGCTTGCTCGGCGCAAGCGTCGAGCTCGACGCGCGCGAGTTGCGGCAAGTGCCCGAGCATGCTCGCAGCAGCTATCTGTACGAACGGATCGCCGCACGCGGGGTGGCCATTTCTCGCGCACAATTCACGGCCCGCTTCGATGCTGCGACCGCCAGCGAGCGCGCTTGCCGCGCCTATGCGCCGCAGGCGCTGCCGTTCGGCACCGCAGTGCTGCTGGTGCGCGCGCGCAACGGCTTTGCCGGTGCGCCGCAGGACTACGGGTGGAGTGCGTTCGTCGGCGGTGCGCTGCAAATCCGCGAGATCGACGCCGATCATTTCACGATGCTCGATGCGGGGCCGGCAGCACAGATCGCAAAGCTGGTGGGCACGAGTGGAAGCGGGCCGGGTGGGCACCTCGCGTCCGAGGGCGAACGGGCGGTGAACATATGAAACACCTGACCCACGCTAGCGCAGACCCGGGCCGCGAGGTGCGCGAATTCGACGCGATTGTCGTCGGCTCCGGCACCTGTGGCGCGACTATCGCGCGCGAGCTAAGCCGCGCCGGAAAGCGCGTGCTGCTGCTCGAGCGCGGTGGCAATGCGCCGCTCAAGGAAACGTTGGGCGGCATCGTTGCGATTGCCGACACGGTCAAGCTCGGCGCGGGCGGGCTCTCGACCGTTCGTGCGCTGACAGCCGGTGGCTCGACCGCACTGTATTTCGGCGTGGCCACCGAGCCTCCGCTCGATCTGTTCCGCACGCACGGCATCGAGCTTGCCGACGAACTCGCAGCCGTGCGAGCCGAGTTGCCGATGGGGCAGCTGCCCGATACGCTGCTCAGCCCGCAGGCGTGCCGTCTGCGCGAAGGCGCAGTGGCGCTCGGCCACGACTGGCGAAAACACGAGATGCTCGTCGATGTTTCGCGCTGCGCCTCGGGCTACGCGTACGAGGCGAAATGGAAGGCGCGACGCTATGTTGAGGACGCCGTTCACGACGGCGCGACGCTCGTGACGCATGCCACGGTCGAGCGAATTGTGGTCGACGGCACGCGCGCGGTGGGTGTCGTGTATCGCGAGCGACGCTCGCCGATTCAGCGCGTCGTGCGCGAAGCGCGCGCGCGCAAGGTCGTGCTTGCGGCCGGCGAACTCGCGTCGCCGCAAATGGTGCGCGAGTGCGGCATCCGCGATGTCGGTGCGCGCGGCTTTTACTGCCACCCTGGTTACGCGCTTTATGGGGTTGTGCCGGGTATGCGGGGCACGGACGGCTTTGTCGGCAGCATGGGCTGTGTGCTTGGCGAGTCGGGTGACGGCATCGAACTCGGCGACGCCAACGTCGCGCGCGCGCTGCACCGGCCGATGATGCTCGGCGGCCTGCATTGGCGGCATCTGCGTGCATTTCCGGAGACGCTCGGCATCGGCGTGAAAGTCAGCGACGCGCCAGGTGGCCAGCTGCGCGCTGACGGACATTTTCACAAGCGCTTTGGCCGCGACGACCAACTCAAACTCGACAAAGGCAGGCAAGCGGCCGTCGCGGTGCTGAGAGCGGCCGGCGCGAAACATATCGTCGATTTCGGCCTGACCTCGGCGGGTCGGGTTGGTGGGCTGCTGCGCATTGGCGAGCACGTCGATGCGCGGCTCGAGACCCGGCTGCGCGATCTGCACGTGTGCGACGGCTCGGTGCTGCCCGACGAGATGCGTGGCACGCCGACCCTCACGCTGGTCTGCCTGGCCCGATATGCGGCCCGGCATCTGCTGGCGGCGCTTTGAGCCGCTGTTGTGTGCCTTTGACCATCGGAATGATCCGAACTACATGGATACTCGAATATGACGCCTGAAACAGAGATCAACATCGCTGCCAAGCCGTCGGTGCCGGGTGGACTGCGCCGGAAAATCCGCATGTTGCTGTTTGGCGGGCTGTTCGCGGCCGTGCTCGCGGTCGTCGCATATTGGGCGTGGGCGGGCTTCGCAGGCTCGAATCAGTGGAGGCTAGTGAGGGACGAGAACGGCGTGCAGGTCTGGACGCTGAAGACGCCGGGCTCAGGTCTTGTGCAGGTGAAGGCGCACACGCGGATCAAGTCGAGTCTCGCGGGCATGGTGAAACTGCTCGAAGACCCGAGCAGTTGCGTCGATGCGCACTGCTACGGCGGCGCGATGATCGAGTCGTTGCCGACGGTGCCAAACCGCTATGCCGCGTATGTGTCGTTCAAGTTCGATATCGCCGGTCTTCGGACCCGCGAATACGTGCTGTTTCAGCAGCACTATCAGGATCCGCATACCGGGCAGCTCGTCATTCATATGCTCGCGGCACCCGATCGGGTGCCGCGGGACCCTTGTTGCGTGCGCATCGCGCACCTCGACAACACATGGCGCCTGACGCCGCTGCCCGACGGCGTACTCGATATCGAGTTCACGCAAGACACCGACCTCGGTGGATTGCCGAGCGTGCTGGCCGATCTTGCGCTGGCTGAGGGCACGTACCGGATTCTGGACGGCATGCAGGGCTTGATGAACCTGCCCCGATACCGTGACGCCAAGATCGATTCCATCTGGCAACCGGCTGCGAGTCGAACACAGAACTGACCGAACGAGACCACACGTGAACACTTCCGGAACGAACCCGAGCCAGGACGCCATCGCCGTGGCGCAAACCCTGCAATCCTTCCAAACCAAACGCCGCGCGCGGCTAGGGCGGCTTGCCCGCGGCATCGCGCTCACGGTGCCCGTACTGGTGACGCTGGTCGTGATCGCGAACTGGCTGTGGCTGATTGGCGGCTCCGGCAAATGGGTGCCGAAAGTCGACCGGGACGGCGTGCGGATTTACACGATGAAAACGCCCGGCTCGCCTGTGCTGAAGGTGCGCGGCGTGGCGCGCTTCAAGCAATTCAGCCTGAGCAACCATATCGCACCGTTGCTCGACGAGAGCATTCAGAATCCGGCCGACTGCGCGAAGTGGGTCACGGGCTGCCTTGGCTACCGAATACTTGAACACTGGAGTGCGCGCACGCAGCGCAATACGACGATGTGGACCGTCTCGCTGTTTGCGCCGTTTTCTCCACGCGAAATGCTGCTGCAGGGACAGGTGCGCCAGGACCCTAAGACGCGCGTCGTCACGCTCGAGAACTTCGCCGCGCCCAATGCGCTGCCGCCCAACCCGTGCTGTGTGCGGCTCGAACATTTGGACAACCTGTGGCGCTATACGCCGCTGCCCGATGGCTCGATCGAGGTCGACGTGCTGTACGACCTCGATATGGGCGGTGCATTTCCGCAATTGCTGCAAAACCTGCATGCGCCCGACATCGTGTTCGGGTTGCTGTCGAAAGACATTCCGAAGCTATTAAACCAGCCGAGGTATCGCAACGCGCATCTGACGTTTCTTGACGAAGGTGGGCGTGGCGCAGCCGAGGCGAGTCGTACGAACTGACTGAATAAGGACGGACATGGGAGCACACAGATGAACACATTAAACGCGAACCCGCAGACGCCGCCCGCCGCCGCGACAGCTGCGCGTGAGACGAAGCGGGCGCGGCTCGTGCGATGGCTGAAACGTTTTACGGTTGCGGTTTGCGTCCTGGTCACGCTCGCCGCTGCCGCGAACTGGCTATGGCTGATCAGCGGCTCCGACAAGTGGGTGCTCAAGATCAACCGCGATGGCACACAGGTCTACACGATGAAGACCCCGGGCTCGGCGGCGCTCAAAGTGCGCGTGGTCTCGCGCTCGAATGCGTTTCGCCTGAGCACGCTCATCGCCCCCGTACTCGACGAAAGCATCCAGCAAGACTGCGCGAAGTGGGTGACGGGGTGTTTGCACTACCGGATTGTGCAACCGTGGGACGCGCGTACGCAGAGCAACGTCGCGATGTGGACGTTGTCGTTGTTTGCACCGTTCGCACCACGCGAGCTGCTGATCCAGAACCAAGTCACGCAGGACCCGCGCACGAAGGTCGTCACGCTCGAAAGCTTTGCGGTGCCGAACCGGCTGCCGCCGGACAGGTGCTGCGTGCGTGTCGAGCATCTGCACAACATCTGGCGTTACACGCCGCTGCCCAATGGCGTTATCCAGCAGGACGTGCTGTACGACCTCGACATGGGCGGCGCGTTTCCGCAATTGCTGCTCAACATCGGCGCACCCGAGCAGTTGTTCACCGAAGTGACGCAAAGCAATCCGGCCAAGCTGCGCGCCGAGCGATATCGCGACGCACATCTGGATTTTCTCGACGAGCGCGGCGTCGATACGCAATGAGCGCAATGAGCGCAATCAGCGCATGGGCGATTGGTTCGGGCACACGGGGAGACAAACGCAATGGGCTGGATCGTTGAACGGCTGGCGTCGTTTGGAGCGCGGCAGGCTGTCGCCGGCCGGCTGGGCGACAGCGCGGAAGCGGGCGACATGACCTATGCGGCGCTGGTCGGGCGGATCGCTCGCTGGCGCGCTGCGCTCGAGGCTTGGGGCATCGCGCCCGGCGAACGCGTCGGCCTCGTGACCGGCCGTTGCGACCATCACGTCGATGCGCTGGCATTGTTGATGGCGCTGGTCGACGCCGGTTGCATCGTCGTGCCGCTTGCCGATGAGGATCGAGGGTGTTTCGATGAACGGCTCGCGACCGGCTGCGCGAGCCGGCTTATCACCGTTGCCGCCAGCGAAGCGGTGACGCCGGAGACGACGCAGTGCACGATACTGCCCGTGAGCGGGACGCCGCATGCGTTACTCGCGCCGCTCGTCGAGCAAGGCCGCGCGGGCTTCGTGATTTTCACGTCCGGCAGCACCGGCAGCAGCAAGGCTGTGCTGCTCGACTTCGAACGGATGACCCGCAGGCATCGCAGCGGCGAGCGCGCACGCGGCGGCTGCCGCACGCTGTTGTTCTTGAAGCTCGATCACATCGGCGGCCTGAACACGCTCTTTTCGGTGCTGTTCAATGGCGGCACGATCGTCACCTGCGCCGCGCGCGACGTGCGTGCGATCTGCGCATGCATCGAAGCACACGCGGTGGAGCTGCTGCCCACCACGCCGTCGTTCCTGACGATGTTGCTGATGTCGCGTGCCGCCGGCGAGTACGACTTGTCGTCGCTCAAGACGGTTACTTACGGCACGGAAGTGATGCCGGCGTCGACGCTCGCGAGTCTGCACCGGGCGCTTCCCAGCGTGACGCTGAAGCAAACCTACGGGCTTTCCGAACTGGGCATTTTGTCGACGCAATCGAAGGATTCATCGTCGACATGGATGAAGATCGGCGGTGCGGGCGTCGAGCTTGCCGTGCGCGAAGGCGTGCTGTGGGTTCGCACCGACACCGCGATGCTCGGGTACCTGAATGCGCCGAGCCCTTTCGACGCACAGGGCTGGTACAACACCGGGGACCGCGTCGAAGTCGAGGGCGACTACTACCGGATACTCGGCCGTGCATCAGAAGTGATCAACGTGGCCGGCGAAAAAGTCTTTCCGGGCGAAATCGAGAGCTTCTTGCTGACGCTCGATAACGTGAAGGACGTGGTGGTCCGGCAAAAGCGCAGCCCCGTCGTCGGCCAGATGGTATGGGCCGAATTTGTACTCGAACACGACGAAGACCCCGCCGAATTGAGACGGCGCGTGATCGAGCAGTGTGAAGCCCATCTAAGCCCGTTCAAGGTGCCGGGCCACATCACGATCGCGTCACGCGACAGCCTCGTCGGATCGCGTTTCAAGAAAATCCGCGGCAGCAGCGGCGATGCAGACACCGTCGCGCCGCTTTCCCGCACTGCGACGCGGACTTCATCGTGAACGAATCGCGCGAAGCGAGCGAACCAGGCGCGCGCGTGGCCGTCGTCAGCGGCGGCAGCCGGGGCCTTGGCTTGGCCATCTGCGAAGCACTCGTGGCCGACGGCTACCGCGTCGCGACGTTCAGCCGCCGGTCCAGCGCCGAGCTCGAGCAAGCGCGCGCCGCGCATGACGGCACGCTCTATTGGGAGCCGCTCGACCTTGCCGACGACACACAGCTCGCGGGCTATTTGCAGCGCGTGCGTGCGCGCGTCGGCCGCATCGGCTACCTCGTGAACAGCGCGGGCGTGGCGCACGAGGGGCTCCTGACACTGATGAAGGGCGACGACATCTCGCGCATGCTCGCGGTCAACCTCGGTGGCGCGATTCGCGTCGCGCAGCAATGCGTGAAGCAGATGATGGTCGGCGGGTGCGGGGCGATCGTCAACGTGTCGTCGGTGGTCGGCGTGCGCGGCTACGAGGGCGTTGGCGCGTACAGCGCGACCAAGGCCGCGCTCGACGGTCTGACGCGCAGTCTCTCGAAGGAGCTCGGGCCGCTCGGCATACGCGTGAATTCGGTCGCGCCGGGTTTCATGGAAACGGCGATGGCCGCAGGCCTCACCGAGGTGCAGCGCGGCCGGCTCGCGCGGCTTACGCCGCTCGGGCGGCTCGGCACCGTCGACGATGTTTCCTCGGTCGTGGCGTTCCTGCTTTCCGATGCCGCGCGTTTCATCACTGGCCAGACCGTCGTGGTCGACGGCGGGCTGACGGCTTGATGGCCGGCGACCTGATGGCATGAACGAGCCCACTCAACCAACCGATCCCCCGAGGTCACCCGTGAACGACGCTGTACAGGACACCATCGTGAAAACCATCCGCGCCGTCGCGGCTCAGCGCGGCCTGAATCTGCCGCCATTGACGGGCTCGACGGAGATCGTCGACGAAATGGGCTTCACGTCGCTGAGCGTCGCCGCATTGATCGCGAGCCTGGAGGAGGCCTTTGGCTTCGACCCGTTTCAGCGCGACGATGTAACGATCGCCGATATTCGCACGCTCGCGGACCTGTGTGGTGTCTATGCGCGCGTCGCTTAAACCTCGCCGTCGCGCCGCGGGTGGCGCAATGGCTGAACTGGAGGAGACCGGGCCGATGACGATCGAGGACCGCGATATCGCCATCATCGGCATGGCGGGGAAAGTGCCGGGCGCTGATAACGTGTCTGAATTCTGGGCCAACCTGTGCGCGGGGCGCGACGGGTTGCGCGCGTTGTCCGACGACGAACTACGGCGCGTCGGCGTGCGCGATGACGTGCTCGCGGACGCACGCTACGTGAAGGTCGCCGCGCCGCTCAACGGCGTCGATCGCTTCGATCCGGCCTTTTTCCGAATTTCACCGCAAGAAGCCGAGTTGATGGACCCGCAGATCCGGTTGCTGCTGCAATGCGCGTGGGAGACGCTCGAAGACGCCGGCTACGCGGGCAAGGGGCCGCAGCGCATCGGCGTGTTCGCCGGGGCGGGCGGTGTGACGACCAGCTATTTCGCGAACTTTGTCAATCTGCACGAGCGCTTCGAGAAGACCACCGCAGGCGCGGTCCAACTCGGCAACGACAAAGATTTCCTCGCCACTTGCATCTCGTACCGGCTGAACCTCACGGGCCCCAGCATGACGGTTCAGACCGCGTGCTCGACGTCGCTCGTCGCCGTGCACCAGGCGCGCATGAGCGTGCTGAACGGCGAATGCGAAATGGCGCTCGCGGGTGGCGTGAGCGTTCGCGTGCCGCACGAACACGGCTATCACTACCGGGAAGGCTACATCTTCTCGCGCAGTGGCCGCGTCCGGCCATTCGACGCGCAAGCCGACGGCATCGTGTTCGGCAGCGGCCTCGGCCTCGTGCTGTTAAAGCGCCTCGCCGATGCGGTGCGCGACGGTGACGCCATCCATGCGGTCATCAAGGGCTCCGCGCTTGGCAACGATGGCAAGGGCAAGATGAGCTACGCGGCAAGCAGCGCGAAAGGACAGGTTGCGTGCATCCGCGCGGCACTCGATAACGCGGGGGTCGATGCGGGCTCGATCGGCTTCGTCGAGGCGCATGGCACGGGCACCGCGATGGGCGATCCGGAAGAGGTCAAGGCGCTGTCTGCCGCGTTTCGCGCCGACACCGACCGCACCGGTTATTGCGTATTGGGCGCGGTGAAAGCCAACGTCGGCCATCTTGAAGCCGCGGCGGGCATCGTGGGTCTCATCAAGGCGGTGCTCGTACTCAAGCATGGCGTGATCCCGCCTGCGCTGCACTACGCGACGCCCAATCCGCGTATTCGCTTCGAGGCCACTCCGTTTCGGATCGATGCCGCGCCGACGTCATGGCAGACGGGCAAAGCGCTGCGCCGTGCGGGCGTCAACAGCCTCGGTGTCGGCGGCACGAATGCATTTGTCGTGCTCGAGCAGTATGCGCGAGGGCGGGCGCGACGCTCGCGCGCCCAGCCGTCGGGACAGGGACAACCCGGCCAGCCGGTTGCCGTGCCGCTTTCGGCGCGTACGCAGGCGAGCCTGCACGCCTATGCGGCGCGGCTCGCAGCGTTTCTCGAACGCGATGAACGGAATGAACGCGGCGGCGGCACCGAACTCGAGCTTGCCGACATCGCGTACACGCTGCAAACCGGCCGCGATGCGATGGCATGCCGCGCGGTATTCGTCGTCGCGTCGATCGACGCGCTGCACGCGGCATTGCGCGCTTACGTCGAGCGCGGTGAAATCGCGATCGGCGACGGCGAAGCGGGTGCGCTCGCTTCTGCGTGGATGGCAGGCGACGCAATCGACTGGCTCGCCCGCTATCGCGGCACACGGCCGCGGCGCGTGAACTTGCCGACCTACGTGTTTGCCAGCGAGCGTTGCTGGATCGATGCCGCGCCGCTGCCGGTCCCGCGCACGCTGTTACATCCGCTGCTGCATGCGAACACGTCCGATCTGCACGAACTCCGCTATAGCTCGCTTTTTTGCGGCAGCGAGTGTTTCTTGAAGGATCATCAACTCTGTACCCCGGATGACGGGCAGGATACCGACGCCGTACGCAGCATCCTGCCGGGCGCCGCTTACCTGGAAATGGCGCGTGCCGCGTTCGAACGCGCCGGCCACCCGCATGGGGACGAGTGCGTCGTGGTGCTAGGCGATGTCGTCTGGGTACGGCCGATCGAGGTCGAAGCGCCCACGCAGGTCGACATCGCTTTGCTTGCCGAACACGATGGCGTGGCCTTCGAAGTTTTCGGTGCCGATCAGACCGTGCACTGCCAGGGGCACGCGCGGTGGCGCGAAGCCCCGCGTGCGACGGCGTCGTCCGGCCCCCCGCCGCGCGGGCCGGGATGGGACGCGGCGCGTGTCTACGAGGCGTTCGCGTCGATGGGGCTGCGCTACGGCGCGGCGCACCGGGCCATTCGCACGCTATGGGTCGATGGCGGTGAAGCACGTGCGCAGCTCGTGCTGCCGGCTTCGGCGCAAGACGGCGCGCAGGACTTCGCGCTGCATCCGAGCCTGCTGGACGGCGCGCTGCAAGCGGCCACGGCGTTGCTCGTCAATCTTGCCGATCCGCCATGCGAGCCAGTTGTGCCGTTTGCGCTGGACGCCGTGTATGTGCTGCATGCGCTGTCCGCTTGTCCTGCGGAGTTCGACGTGCATGCGCGCCTTGCCACGCCGCAGCGCGCGCACGCGGACTTTGCGAAAGTCGATATCGATTTATACGACCGCGACGGCAAGCTATGCGTCCAATTGCGCGGGTTCACGGCCCGCGCGCTCAACGGTGCGCCGCGCGCTGCGCTGCTGGCATCCGAAATGTGGGAACCGGCGGCCGCGCGCGCTTTGGGTGCCCGACACGAGATGGCCCGCACGCAGGTTCGTCATGTTGTGCTGTGCGGGCTGCCGGCCGTCGAACCGGTCAAATTCGGCGAACTGAGCCGGCTTGGCGGCACGGTCTCGAGCGTATCGTTCGAAAGCGGCGATGTCGCGCGCCGCTATACGCAGTTCGCGCTCGAATGCTTTGGCATCGTGCAGTCGCTGCTGCGCTCGACACCCGTTACGCAGGTGCTGATTCAGTTCGTCGTGCCCGACGCACAAGACAACCGGCTGTTCGCCGGATTGTCCGGACTGTTGAAGACGGCTGCGCTCGAAAATCCGCAACTCGCGGCGCAACTGATCTTCATAGAGGCGGATGTCGGCGAGGCAACGCTCGCTGTGTGGCTCGACGAAGATGCGCGCGAGCCGCAGCAGACGCTGATCGACCGGACGGGCAGGACGCGACGTATCGCACAGTGGGTCGTGCGGGACGCGACTTTCGACGCCACGCGCCGCGGGGGCGCTCGGGACGCTCGAGCGGATGGCGCCATGGCCGCCGCCTGCGGCTTCGGTCCGTGCTCCGGCAGCCCCTACCGAGCGGGCGGGGTCTATCTGATTACCGGGGGCCTGGGCGGGCTCGGCGCGCTGTTCGCGCGTGACATCGCCCGCCGCGCGACGGGCGCGCGCGTGGTGATGACAGGCCGCGCGAGCGCCGACGACGCAGCCGCCGCCGGACGCCTCGATGCGTTGTGCGACGATCTGCGCACGCTGGGCGCGGTAGCCGAGTATCAGCAGCTGCAGCTGGACGATGCGCATCAAGTGCAGCGCGTCGTGACCAGTGTGGTGCAAGCACACGGACGGCTCGACGGCATTTTTCATTGTGCGGGGATGACCGCGGATGCGTTCTTGCTCAAACAGTCCGCCGAAGCGTTTCTCGCGGTGCTGGCACCCAAGGTCGCAGGGACGCTGTATCTGCACGAAGCAGTGCGCGATATCGATCTGGACTTCTTTGTCCTGTTTTCGTCGCTCACCGCGGCGCTCGGCAACCCGGGCCAGGGAGACTACGCCGCGGCCAACGGTTTCATGGATCGGTTCGCCAGCTACCGCAATGCGCTCGTGGCGATGGGCCAATGCCGCGGCCGCACGCTCTCGATCCGCTGGCCGCTCTGGCGCGACGGCGGCATGCAGCCGTCCGCCGCGGACCAAACGCAGCTCGCGCGGTCCATCGGCATCCGGCCGATGCGCCGCGCGACCGGGCTGCGGATGTTCGACCACAGCCTCGCCGACGGCGCTGATCAGACGCTGGTGATGGAGGGTGATCCGCTTGCGATGCGGCGCGCGCTCGGCGTGGCCGAGCACGGACAGTCCCACCAGATATTGGCGGCACAGGCAACATCCGCAGCCTCGGCCGCGTCTGCCGCATCTGCGAAAGGCGTGGCGACGTCGGCCCATGCGGCGTACGCCGAGGACTACCTGTGCGGGCAGCTGGCCGCGCGGCTCAAGCTGCCGGCCGAGCGGATCGATCCGCGCGCTCCGCTCGAAAACTATGGCATCGACTCGATCGTCGCGCTCGATCTGACGCGCATGCTGGAGCAGGCGTTCGGTCCATTGCCGAAGACGCTGTTTTTCGAGTATCTGAACCTGCGCGATCTGGCCGGCTATTTCGTCGAGGCGCACGCCGCGACACTGGCGTCGCTGGTCGCTTCGACGGCATCGGCATCGGCGTCGGCACCGGCATCGAGTTCAGCGCCGTCCTCGCCCGTCGGGCCCGCGGCCGCCGAACCGGTCGCGAGTCTGCGCATGCATCGTGTGCATCGTGTTCGCGCAGTGCCAGCGCGCAGCGACGCTTGCGAGCCGATCGCGATCATCGGGCTTGCCGGCCGCTATCCCGGAGCGCGCTCGGTCGACGCATTCTGGGATGTCCTGCGCGACGGCCGCGATTGCATCGAGGAAGTACCGAAATCGCGTTGGGACTGGCGCGAGTATTACAGCGAGGACCGCACGCAGCCAGGCCGGCACTACAGCCGCTGGGGCGGCTTCATCGACGGCGTCGACGAATTCGATGCGCGCTTTTTCAATATTTCGCCGCGCGAAGCGCAGACGCTCGACCCGCAGGAACGGCTGTTTCTCGAGCAGGCGTGGCTTGCCATCGAAGATGCCGGCTACACGCGCGAACGTTTGCGCCTGCCGGATGGAACGGCACTCGGGGGGCCAGTCGGCGTGTATGCCGGCGTGATGTACAACGAGTACCAACTGTTCGGCGCACAAGCCAGCCTGCATGGCCGGCCCACCGGCTTCGCGAGTAATCCGGCGAGCATCGCGAACCGCGTCTCGTACTTTCTCGATCTGCACGGGCCGAGCATGGTCGTCGATACGATGTGCTCGTCGTCGCTGAGCGCGATCCATCTGGCGTGCCAGGATCTGCGGCTCAAGCGCACCGCGCTCGCGCTCGCGGGCGGCGTGAACGTGACGATCCACCCGAACAAGTACCTGATGCTGAGCGCAGGTCAGTTCATTTCCGGCGACGGCCGTTGCCAAAGCTTCGGCGTGGGCGGCGATGGCTACATTCCGGGCGAGGGGGTTGGCGTTGTCGTGCTCAAACGGCTTGCCGACGCCATGCGCGATGGCGACCGCATCTACGCGACGATTCGCGGTAGCGGCCTGAGCCACGGCGGCAAGACCAACGGCTACACGGTGCCGAACCCTCACGCGCAGGCGAGCGCGATTCGCGACGCACTCGAGGACGCGAGGGTCGAGCCGCGTCACATCAGCTATGTCGAGGCGCATGGCACCGGCACGAAGCTCGGCGATCCGATCGAGATCGCCGCGCTGAGCAGCGTGTTTCGTGCACACACTGCCGATGCGGGCTTTTGCGCGATCGGCTCGGCGAAATCGAACATCGGCCACTGCGAGGCGGCGGCCGGCATTGCTGGGCTGACCAAGGTGCTGCTGCAGATGCGGCACCGGGCAATCGCGCCTTCGTTGCATTCGGCCGTACTCAATCCGCACATCGATTTCGCTGCGACGCCGTTTGTCGTCAATCAGACGCTACGTGCTTGGGAGACGCCCATCGTCGACGCGCGCGCACTGCCGCGCATCGCGGGCATTTCGTCGTTCGGCGCGGGCGGGTCGAACGCCCATTTGATCGTCGAGGAATACGTCGCACCCGAGCGGGCAGCGGTGTCCGATGCGCTGTCGATCGTGCCGCTGTCGGCGCGCACGCCCGAGCAATTGCAGCAAAAGGCGTGTGATCTGTTGGCGATGCTGAACGCGACGCCAACCGAGCCGCGCGCGACGTTGGCGTCGATTGCGTACACGCTGCAAGTGGGCAGGGAGGCGATGCCGGAGCGCGTCGGCGTGCTTGCGGATTCGCTCGAGTGTCTGTGCAAACGGCTGCAAGCGTTCGTCGATGGCAACACGCATACCGCGTTCGTTTATCGCGGCCGCGTGTCGGAGCGGATACCGGATGAGCGTGCGGCGGCGGCACCGGAGATGGCGCCCGGGATGGACGCCGATGCGCTTGCACGGGTGCTCGAACAATGGGTTGCGGGCGTCGAGCTGAATTGGCGCCGGCTGCATCGGAGCGCGCCGCCACTCGTCAGTCTGCCGGCCTACCCGTTTGCGAGGCAACGCCATTGGGTCGATGTCGATATCGACATTGATCCTTTGCCGCTGCCGCGGCTAGACACGGCGCATGCCGATCTGCCTGGGCCGCATCCGCTGTTACAGCGCAACACGTCCGACTTCGACGAGCAGCGATTTACGTCGCGCTTCGACGGCGCCGAATTCTTTCTGACTGGCACGCCCGGCGCGCGAAGCTTGTCCGCTGCCGCCACGCTGGAGATGGCACGCGCAGCATTCGATGCGTCGCTACCCGGTAGGCGGACTGCAGGCGTGCTCGCGCTGACCGATATCGAATGGGCACAGCCCGGCGTGGTCGCGGATGGGCACTCGCTCGCGATCGCGCTGTTCGACCGGCAACGCGACGCAGCGCGCTTCGAAATCTATCGCGCCGACGATGATGACGATGATGAGGCCGTCCACTGCCAGGGACGGGTGGCGCACCTCGACCTGCCAGCGCCGCCGCGGCTCGATCTTGCGGCGCTTCACGCTCAAGCAGGGGAGCGGCTCGCAGAACTGCGGCTGCCAGCCGGGCTCGCAGACCACCACGCCGATTACGTGCTGCATCCTGCGCTCGTCGCCGACGCGTTGCAGGTCGCGGCGGAGCTTGCCGGCGCGCTCGCGCAGCCGGTCGCGCTCGACGCGATTCATATCGTGTTGCCGGTGCTGCCGGGTGCACAGCCAGCGTTCGCATGGGTGCGGCCGGCATCCGCGGCATCCGGCAGGCGTTCGCCAGAGTATGCCGCTTTCGATATCGATCTTTGCGAGCGCGATGGAAACCCGTACGCGCAGCTACGTGGGCTTCGCTTTCCGACGCAGGCACTCACCGTCGTAGCGGCTGGCCGGACGCAGGCCGAGCCACAGGCGCCGCGTCGCGTACCGATCGTCGAGCCTGCACGCGCTCGATCGGCCTTAGTCGCAGCTCACGCGCGGCCGGCGGCAATCGCGCTATCCACGCCATCGTCGTACTCGACGTATGCAGAGGCGCTTGGCCAACGGCAGGACCGGCCGCTCGTCACACTGACCTGTGCCGATGCCGCGAGCCAGCAGGACAGCGATGGCATGCATCAGGCGACGGCGCTTCAACCGTGCGAGGACGATGCGCAGGTGATGCTGTTCGATCACGGTGACGGCATCTACGCGATCCGGATTGATACTCCCGAGCTCGCGCCGCGCACGATCGAAGCGCTGTTAGGCGCGCTGCGCGCGGCCGAGGCCGCGCCCGATCTCAAGGTGCTGGTGCTGACAGGCGGCGAGGTGTTTTTGCGTGGCGCGTGCGCCGCGCATGCTGGCGCGCTTGCACAAGGGTTATATCGCGCGATTGCCGCGTTCCCGTACCCGACCATTGCGTCGCTGCGCGGCGACGCGCGCGGGCCGGGCTTGCTCGTCGCGGCGCTGTGCGACTTGATGGTTTGCAGCGAAACGGCGTGCTATGGCTTTACGATCCCCGCCGAGCAACTGTTTCCGGCCGGCCTGCGCGCGCTGTTCGATGCGCGCTTCGGCCGCGCCTGCGCGACGGCTCTGCTCTATCTGAGGCCGCTCGCGACCGGTGCGCAACTGCGTCAGATGGGCTGGCGTGGCCTGCTGCAGGGCGCTGGCGGCGTCGATGACTGCGCGTTTGCGCTGGCCGCCGACCTCGCGAGCAAGCCGCGACACGCACTGCAACTCCTCAAGCGCGAGCTTGCTCGAACGATGCTCGATGCGCTCGAGGCACTGGACGACGCAGCGTGCGAGCCGGGCGCCGTTACGGCGCCGGCGTCGATGCGAGGCGCGGAGCTGGCGCTCGATGCGATGGCGTTCGCACAGATGCAGGTGCGGCGCGATGAGTCCGGCGTGCTCGTCGTTACGCTGCATGCGGGCGTCAACGTCAGCGCTTTCGACGCGCAGACGCTGGTTGCGGAGTTGGAGGCGCTACGCGCCAATCTCGCGGCGCAATCTGCTGAATCAGCGCCGCGTTGCGTGGTGCTGGCAAGCGAACACCCGGGCTTTTTCCCGCTCGACCCCGCGTGCGACCGTGCAGCCGCTGCTATTGCGCTGCACGACGTGCTGCGGCGCTTCGAAGCACCGCTTGTCGCGGTGCTCGACAACGATGCGCGAGGGCTCGCCTGGTTCGCCGCGCTTGGCGCGTCTGTGTGCGTGTATGCGGCGCAAGGTGGTTATTCGGCCGACGAGCTGCTTGTCGACGCGCAGCTTGCCGACGGCGCGGCTATGGCATTCGCGCGTCATTTCGATGCCGGCGCCGCGAAGCGTCTCATGGCGGGCGGCGAGCACAGCGGCGCTGCACTAATGCAATCATTCGGCGCGCCTTTGGTGGTGGACCGCGCGCAGGCGCACGCGGAGGGGATGCGACTCGCCGTCGCGCTCGCCGCATGGCCACGCGGCGCGCTCGCCGCGCTTAGGCATGTCGAGCCTGAGGCGAACACGAACGCGGACGCGTACGCGTACGCGGACCAAGCGGTGCCGGTGAGCACGGACCCGCGGGCCGGTGCACAGCCGCCGGCGGCGCTAGGGCCGCTCAAGCTCGACTCGGATGTCGTTACCGCATTCGTCCATCCAGATGGCGTGCTCGAAATCGGGATGGCCGATCGCGATGCGAAGAACATGTTCTCCGACGCGCTTTCGTACGGGCTCGCGCAGGCATTCGAACACGTCGCGGCGAGCCGGGGGTACAAGGTCGTCGTGCTGACCGGCTATGACATGTATTTCTCGTCGGGCGCCACGCGCGAGACACTAACCGCGATTCACGCGGGCCGCGCGCGCTTCATCGACAACCCGCTGTTCCGATTGCCGCTCGATTGCACGATACCGGTGATCGCGGGGATGCAGGGGCACGCCATGGGCGCCGGCTGGGCGCTCGGCATGTTCGCGGACATTGCGCTCGTCGGTGATGCAAGCCGGTTTCGCAGCCCATATTTGGACTACGGTTTTACGCCCGGCGCGGGGGCGACGCTGATTTTTCCGCACGTCGTCGGTCTCGATCTCGCGCGCGAATCGCTGCTGAGTGCGCGCGAGTATAGCGGTGTCGATCTTGCAGCGCGCGGCTTGCGGCATGCGGTGCTGGCGCGCGATGATGTTCGCGCTGCGGCGCTGGCACTGGCCGGCACGCTAGCACGCGCCGACCGTGCGGTGCTCGTCGCGCTCAAGCGGCGCTGGGCGTTCGATCTGCGGCGACAACTCGAGACGGCGCTCGAACGCGAGTTGGCGATGCACGCGCAGACCTTCGTCGGACAGCGAGACACACTCGCGCGTATCGAACACAGCTTCGGCGCGGTGCCCGCGCCGGCGCCGCATCCCGGGCTGGTCGGTGCCGCGCCGGCAAACGCACGCTCGTTGGCGGCACATCTGCGCAAGCTGCTCGCGCAAGAACTGCGGATGAACGAAGCCGACATCGCAGACGATACGCCGTTCGTCGAACTCGGCCTCGATTCGGTCATCGGCGTCACGTGGGTGCGCAAGATCAACGAGACCTGCGGGACCTCGATCGAAGCGGTCAAGGTCTACAGCTATCCGACTCTGAGCACGCTCGCCGGCTTCGTCGCGGACCAAGTCCGTGCCCAGACCGCTGACGCTGCGGCGCCCACGCAGCGCGTTGCGAACCAGAACAACGAACGCAACGAACGCAACGAACGTAACGCACAGAACGATAGCCATGCCGTGCCCGCGCCGCAGGCGCCGACCGTGCTGTCGTCACGACGCAGGCGCGGCGCCGATAGCACCGCCGCGAAAGACGGTCCAGCCGCCCGCGCCGCACGCGCGAACCTCTTCACAACCGAGGCAATCGCGGTGGTCGGCATGGCCGGCCGCTTTGCCCATGCGAACACGCTCGACGCGTTCTGGCGCAACCTCGCAGCGGGGCGCGACTGCATCGACGAAGTGCCGCGCGGCCGCTGGGACGTTGCGCGTTATTACCAGCCAGGCGACCCGGCACCGGGCAAGACTTGCAGCAAATGGCTGGGCGTGCTCGAGGGTCACGACCGCTTCGATGCGGCGTTCTTCCGCATCCCGCCGCGCGAGGCGCGCGCGATGGACCCGCAACAGCGCGTCTTCCTCGAGGTCTGCTGGCATGCGATCGAACATGCCGGGTACGATCCGATGTCGCTCGCGGGCCGCCAATGCGGCGTGTTCGTCGGCTGCGCGGCAAGCGACTATCACCGGCTGTCGCCGCACGAGCAGTTGAGCGGCCCCGGCTTCACCGGCGCGGCACCGTCGATACTGGCCGCGCGCATCGCCTATCTGCTCGATTTGGCGGGGCCGAGTGTCGCGATCGATACGGCCTGCTCGTCGTCGCTCGTGGCGATCGCGAGCGCCTGCGACAGCCTCGCGACCGGAGCGAGCGACCTCGCACTGGCGGGCGGCGTGAACGTGCTATCGGGGCCGGCCATGCACATCATGACGTCGCAGATGGGCATGCTGTCGCCCCATGGCCGGTGCTACACGTTCGATGACCGCGCGGATGGCATCGCGCTTGGCGAGGGCGCGGGCGTCGTCGTGCTCAAACGCCTGGCTGATGCCGAGCGCGACGGCGACTGCATCTATGGCGTCGTGGAAGGCTGGGGCGTCAATCAAGACGGCAAAACCAACGGCATTACCGCACCGAACGCCAACGCGCAGGCGCGCTTGCAGCAGCAGGTGTATGAGCGCTTCGGCATCGATCCAGCCGCAATCGGCCTCGTCGAAACACACGGCACGGGCACAGCGCTCGGCGATCCGATCGAGGTCGCGGCGTTAAAAACATCGTTCACGCATTACACGCAGCGCACACATTTCTGCGCGCTCGGCTCGGTTAAAAGCAACATTGGTCATTGCCTCGCTGCGGCGGGCGTGTCCGGGTTCATCAAGGCGTTGCTTGCGATCGGACATGGACAACTGCCGCCGAGTGCGCAATTGCGCAGCCTCAACCGACACATCGTGCTGCAAGGCTCGCCGTTCTTCATCAACGACACCCTGCAAGCATGGCCGCGTGACGGTGCCGCGCCGCGTCGCGCGGCCATCAACGCATTTGGCTTTGGCGGCACCAACGCGCATGCGGTCGTTGCCGAATACACGGGCCGAAGCCGTGCGGCTGCGGGGCCGATGCAACGGCGAGCGACACTCGACGAACAGGGGCGCGCCGTGCTCGTCCCGTTGTCCGCGCGCACGCACGAGCAGCTTGCGCAGCAGGCGCGCGCGCTGCTGGCCTTCTTGGGCGAGCACTTGCATACGTCGGCAGCGCCGGATCTGCTCGCCCGGACGGCTTATACGCTTCAGGTCGGACGCCATGCGATGAGTGAGCGCGTCGCGTTCGTTGCAGCATCGCTCGACGATCTGCAAACAAAACTGTTGTCGTTCGTCGAATGTGAGCACGGTGCTGCCTCGATGCCCGACGGTGTTTATCGTGCTGACGTTGCGACGAACCGCGAAACGTTGCAAACGCTCGGCGACGATGCGGACTTCCGGCAAATGATCGACAAGTGGATCGCGCAACGTGCGCTGCCCAAGCTGGCCGATCTGTGGACGAAAGGGCTCGTGCTCGACTGGACGCGTTTTTATCCGGACGGCACACCGCAGCGCATCGGCCTGCCGCTTTATCCGTTCGCGGGCGAACGCTATTGGCTCAGCGGCGACGTCGCTGTGCAGCACGGCGCGGCCCGCATCGCGCACCCGTTGCTGCATGCGAATACGTCAAATCTGAGCCGCCAGCGGTATCGCACGGAGTTCAACGGCGACGAGGCCTTCTTGCGCGACGCAAGCGCGGACGGTGGCGCGGGTCGTGTGTCGCTGGCACTTTGCCTGGAGATGGCACGCGCGGCCATCGATGATGCGCGTGCCGACGACGAACACGGGCGGCTCAATGCGGGCCACGAGCGCCAGCCATTCGTGCTGCGCGATATCGAATGGCGCGCGGTAGACGGGGTTGGGCAGCTAACCACTGAGCTTGCACCGTTGCATGACGGCCAGATCGAATTCGAGATTCATGCGGAGCAAGCGGATCGTGCGGTGCTGTGTCGTGGCACGGCCGAACCCGCTCCAGTGCCCGGGCGGCGTGTCGTGCACGATCTGGAGCAGCGGCGCCGGGAACTGGCGCCCGGCAACGGCGAGGCGCTGCTGTTGCTGGACTGGGCCGATAGCGAAGACGGCATCAGCGATGCTTTCGTGCTGCCGCCGCACTGCGTGGACAGCGCGATCCGCAGCGCGTTGCAGTGCGTTGGCGGTTTCGATGGCGACGCGCTGCGGGAAGTGACCTGCGAGGCGTTGAGCGTCTTCGCGCGCGGTGGACACCGCGCGTTCGCATGGGTGCGCGCGGCTGCGAGCGGAGTTGGCATCGACATCGATATCTGCGACGCGGATGGGACGGTCTGCGTGGCGATGGTGGGTCTCGTGCATGGCGGGACGGATCAGAATGCTGCGCTCGCCTCTCGTATTCCGGCGAGTGCAACGGCTGAGGCAACGGAGGCTGTGGCAACATCGGCGCGTGCGGCTGAGCCATCCACATCGCTCGCTACATTGCGTATGCAGTTGCGAGCGAGTCTTGCGCAGGCGCTGCTGATCGAGCCTGGCGACATCGATATCGGTCGGTCGTTCGTCGAACTCGGTCTCGATTCTATTTTGGCCGTCGAGTGGGTGAATGCGCTCAACCGGCAGTACGAGCTTGCGCTTAACGCGACGCGCATTTACGACCACCCGAACCTTGAGCGGCTTGCCACGTTCATCGCCGCGCAGCGTTCGGCCGAGCCTGAGCCGCACGGCTCGGCGAGCGACGCCGCACCGATGCAGCGGCAGGTGCCGCCGCAGCCAGCACCGGCGAGACGCGCCACCGGCCGCTTCGCCTCGCGTGCAACGGCCGGCGCCGCGTTTTCGTTCGCACCGAGGCATGTCAGTCCCAATTGCGATCTGTACTTCTACAGCCCGCACTGCGAAGGCGATTTCGAGTCCGACGGCCAATGCACGGTGCGCTTCGTGATTGGGCCGCAGCGCAACGTCTGCCTGCGCGAGCACGTCGTGGCCGGCCATCATCTCCTGCCGACGGACGCGTTCGTCGAACTCGTGAACAGCGCGTTTCGCACCTATTTCGAGGCGGGCGCCGTCAGCATCGAACGTATCGCCCTCGCCAGTCCGCTGTTCGGCACGCCGGGCCGCGACTGCCACGTCACCGTCGAATTCCGGCGCAGCGGCGACATGTTGCAATTCTTTGTGCGCTCGAGCATCGCGCCCGATGGCGCCGGCGAGCGGCTGCACATGCAAGGCTTCATCGCAGCCGCGCCGGATCAGTTGTCGCAACCGGCACTCCTACCCGCGTTCGATGTCGAACATACGCTCGCGCGCGCCGATATTCCGACCAACACCGGCACTTGTTATGCGCCGTTGGAGTCGCTCGCGTTCGGCGCGTCGTATGCAACAGCGGAAATCCGGCCAGCGTCGCATTCGTTCGGCTTTACGATCGGCCCGTTCGCGCTCTACGGCGGCCTGTGCACCGTAATCAACTATGCGACGTGGCTCGTCGAACGACAGTACGGCGCGTGCGACGACGCATTTTTGCCGCATCGGATCGGCGCGCTTGCTGCGCGGCACGTGCTTGATGGCCGTGCTTACCGGGTTCACGCGCGCATGCGTGCGCTCGAGCGCGACGTGGCCGAGTTCGATTTCGACATCGTCGACGAGACCGGTGCGCTCGCACTATCGGTCGAGAGGATCAGCCTGCGCCGGGTCAGCGCTCAGGCGTTGTCTGCGCAAGCGACACTGGCCCGCTGGCCGCAGCGCGAGCGCGAAAGCGGCAAAGCGGCTGAAAAAGTCGCCGTGATCGGCATGGCGTGCCGCTATCCGCAAAGCCCTGATGTCGAGGCGTTCTGGCGCAATCTTGCGCAGGGGGTCGATTGCGTGGTCGAGGTCCCTGCGGACCGCTGGCCGGACGACGACTGGTTCCATGCCGACCCCCGCCATCGCGGCACCTCGTATTCGAAATGGGCGGGCCTGCTCGAACGCATCGACACGTTCGACCCACTGTTCTTTGGAATTTCGCCCGCCGAAGCCGAGTTGATGGACCCGCAGCAGCGCATCTTTCTCGAGGAGTGTTGGAAAGCCATCGAGCACGCCGGATACGCGCCGAGTGCGCTATCGACAAGCACCTGCGGTGTGTATGTCGGCTGTTCGACGGGCGACTACGGCCGCGTCTTGCAGCGCGCAGGCGAAGATACCGCGGGCCCGGCATTCATGGGTACGTCGAATGCGATCCTCGCCGCGCGTATTTCGTATCTGTTGAACCTGAAAGGGCCAGCGGTTGCGATCGATACCGCCTGTTCGTCGTCGCTGGTCGCGGTGCATCTTGCCTGCGAGAGTATTCGCAGCGGCGAGAACGACGTTGCGCTGGCGGGCGGCGTCAATGTGCTCGCAACGCCGATTGGTCATATTCTGACCTCGCAGGTCGGCATGCCGTCGCCCGACGGCCGCTGCGCCGCGTTCGACGCGAGCGCGAACGGCATCGTATTCGCCGAGGGCTGCGGCGTGCTCGTGCTGAAAGCGTTGTCGAAGGCGCTGGCCGATAACGACGAAATTCTCGGTGTGATCGATGCGTCCGGCACGAACCAGGATGGCAGGACCAACGGCATCACCGCGCCCAGTACAACGGCGCAGGAGCAACTGCTGCGGCAAGTCTATCGCCGCTTCGGCATCGATCCGGGATGCATCGGCTATGTCGAGGCACATGGCACCGGCACGCCGCTTGGCGACCCGATCGAGGTCGCAGCACTTGGTTCTGCGTTCGGCGCCGCCGCGCAACCGTGCGCGCTGGGCTCGGTGAAGAGCAACATCGGCCATACCGGTTTTGCCGCGGGCGTCGCCGGGCTCATCAAGGTGCTGTTGTGCTTGCGGCATCGCAAGCTCGCGCCGTCGCTGCACTATCGCAAGCCGAATCCGCATATTGATTTCGCGTCGTCCCCGTTTTTCGTCAATACCGCGTATGGCGACTGGGCCAGCGACACCACGCGCGTCGCAGCGGTCAGCGCGTTCGGTTTCAGCGGTACGAATGCGCATGTGGTGGTTTCGGAGTATGTGCACGCGGACGATGCTCCGGTATTACCTGCGCTTGCACCTGTGCCTGCGTCCGCGTCGCGCGCCGCAGCGCCATGCCGCTATGCCGTGCCGCTGTCGGCGCGCAGCGAGTCGCAGTTACGCGAGCAGGCGGCTCGGCTGCTCGCCTACTTGAGTGCCGCAGCGCAGCCGGTCGACTTGCGGCGCATCGCGTACACGCTGCAGGTCGGCCGCGACGCAATGGCGCACCGGGTCGGTTTCATCGCGGCGTCGGCCGCTCAACTCGAGGACCAGCTGCGCGCGTACCTCGATGGCAGGTCGCGTGAGTTCGAGGTCTATTGTGGTCCGCCCACGCCGGACGCGCACACGCAGGGACTGTTCGCGGATGATGGGCTACGGCGCCTGCTCGACGAATGGCTTGCGCAGCGCAACTTGCCGAAGGTGCTGAACTTGTGGGTGCGCGGCGTCGACCTCGACTGGCGGGCGCTTTATGGGCGCACTCGGCCGCGACCGCTTGCGCTGCCCACCTATCCGTTTGCGCCGGAACGGTACTGGGCGGGCAGCGCTGGCAACGCGCCGCGCAGTTCGCCGGCACGCGCCGATGCAGCCGATTCGGCGCTGCACCCGCTGCTGCATCGGAACACGTCCAATCTCGACGGGCAGCGCTACACCAGCCGCTTTACCGGCCGCGAGCGCCTACTGGCCGAGCATCGCGTGAACGGTCAGCCGGTGCTGCCCGCCGCGGCCTATCTCGAGATGGTGCGCGCGGCGCTGGCCGACGCGCTGCCCGGCGGGCTCGAAGGCCGGTGCGCGCAACTGCGTGACGTCGTATGGACGAGGCCGTTCGTTGCGATAGGCGAAGGCTGCATCACGGTCTCGTTATACGAAGCGGGCGGCGACGACGGTTGGATCGACTTCGAATTCGCAAGCGTCGCGCCCGACAGCGGCATGACGCTGCATTGCCGTGGACGATGCCGTGTGCACAGCTTGCCGAGTGCGCAGCCGCTCGATCTCGCACGGCTCGGCCAGCGCATGAACGCGGGACGGCTCGACCCGGCCGAGCTGTATCCGCGCTTTGCGGCGCTGGGTCTCGAATACGGTCCTGCATACCGGGGCGTGGTCGCGCTTCATCAAGGCGACGGCGAAGCGCTCGTCGAGCTGAGCGTGCCGATGGCGGCGAACGACGAACTGTGCGCTTGTGTGCTGCACCCGCTCGTGCTGGACAGCGCGCTGCAGGGCACGATCGGGCTCGTCACAGCCGTCGACGGCCGACCTGCGTTGCCGTTCGCATTGGAGGCGCTCGACGTGATGTCGCCCTGTACGGCGCAGATGCGCGCATGGGTGCGCTATACGAATGAGCGCGCGGATGAGCACGTGGATCGCGGCGCGGCGCGGCGCAGGGTCGACATCGATCTGTGCGATCGCGACGGTGTGCTCTGTGCGCGGCTGCGCGGCTTTGCTTCGCGTCCGATGGACGGCACCACGGCACAAGAAGACGCTGACCTCGAACTCCAGCAGATTCTCGAGCGTGTGCTCAACCACGACCTTTCCTCGAGCGAAGCAGCAGAACTGACCAGGCTAAAGCTATGAAACAAGAGCTGGAGGAAATCTATCGGGCGCTGGCCGACGGACGTATTTCGAAAGAAGCGGCGTTGCAGCGGATCAGCGCGCTGCGGGGTGCGGCGCGAGCCGATACGCTGCTCGCGTCGGCTGAATGGGAGCCGGAGGGGATCGTTCGCGATGCGTCGACCGCGGGCGAAACGCGGCACGTGTTGCTATGCGGATTCCGGGCCTGCGACGCCGAGGCCGTGGCGGCGCATATATTGGCGCACCCCGCGGCGCACACGTGCGCCGTGCTGCGGTCAACGGCGGGCGACGATGTCGGCACTGCGTACCGACAGCTTGCGCTGGCACTTTTCGGAACGGTGCAGCGGTTGCTTGCCGCGAAGCCGCGCATGCCGATGCTCGTGCAATTGGTCGTAGCCGGCGACGACGAGGCGCATTGGTGCGCCGGGCTCGCCGGCCTGATGGAAACGGCGCGGGTTGAAAACCCATTGCTGCTTGGGCAAATCCTGTTCGTCGGCAGCCTAGCGCAGCCCGCCGACATCGCGCAGCGCATCCGCGACGAGTGGCATACGTCGCGCGACACGGTGGTGCGTTACGCAGACGGCGGGCGCTTCGTGCGGCGCTGGCAGGTGATTGACGCAGTGCCGGCTGCATCAGCGGACGCCGGCTTAGGCCTTGCCGAACAGCCGCACCGCACCGACGTGCCCATACCGTTAAAAGAGCGCGGCGTTTATCTGATCGTAGGCGGCGCTGGCGGCCTCGGGCGCCTGTTCGCGCAACAGATGCTTGCCGATGACGCAGGCGCGCGCGTGATCCTTGCCAGCCGTCGCACGCCCGACGAAGCCTCGCTTGCAGCCTTGCGTGCGCTGGGTCACGTTGAATGTTGCGCGCTCGACGTCACGGATTTCGCGCAGGTCGATGCGCTCGTGAGGACGGTGCTGCGTGAGCACGGTCAACTGAACGGTGTCGTGCACAGCGCCGGGCTGCTGCGCGACGACTTCATCGTTAGGAAGCAAGCGGACGCGTTCGCTGAGGTGCTCGCACCGAAGGTCGCCGGCACTGTCAATCTCGATCGGGCCACGCAGACGCTGGACCTCGATTTCATGTTGCTGTTTTC
Organism: Trinickia sp. LjRoot230; assembly: GCF_964253315.1. Lineage (NCBI taxonomy): Bacteria > Pseudomonadati > Pseudomonadota > Betaproteobacteria > Burkholderiales > Burkholderiaceae > Trinickia > Trinickia sp. LjRoot230. Next base: position 2,501,299 of record NZ_CAXUQX020000001.1, on the reverse strand, counting down.
GTCGGTTGCCGCCTGGGCGGGTAACGTCGGACAGGCGGATTATGCGGCCGCGAATGGCTTCGTCGAGCAGTTTGCCGGCTACCGGAGCCGGCTTGTTGCGGCGGGCGAGCGGCGCGGACAAACGCTCGCGATTGCATGGCCGCACTGGCTCGATGGCGGGATGCAGATCGACGCCGCCAGCATGGAAGCGTTGCACCGGCGCACCGGCTTGCGCTCGCTGCCGACCGAAACCGGGATGCGGGCGAGCCGCCGCGTGATGGTGGGCGATCGGGCACAGTGGATGGTGATGCACGGCGAGCGCGCTGCGCTCGAACGCGCATTGCTGCCGGTGCTTGACGCACGCCCCGGCACAGTCCCGCAGATCACAACCGCTGCCTCGCGCGATGATCTGCACGATCTGCACGTGCTGACCCGCGTCTTTTTGCGCGACGAACTCGCGCCGGTGCTGAAACTTCCCGCTGAACGCATCGATCCACGCGCGCCGCTCGAACAGTACGGGATCGATTCGATCGTCGCAATGAGTTTGACGAGCCGGCTTGAAGCGACGTTCGGCACGCTTGCGAAGACGCTCTTTTTCGAATATCAAACGCTCGACGAGCTAACCGGCTACTTCGTGCAGGCGCACGCGGCGACGCTCGCCGAACATTTTGCAGCCGCGGCTGCTCCCACTGCTTCGCAGCACGATGGCACGCCGTCTGCCGAGCCGGCGGCGCCGCTCGCCACACCGAACGCACGCCGGGCGCGGCGGCGCATGCCGGCCAAGCCGCTGCGCGGCGAGCCCCGTCCATACGATGAACCGATTGAAGCGATAGAGGCGATAGAGCCGATTGCGATCGTCGGTCTGAGCGGCCGTTATCCGCAGGCGCCGGATCTGAACGCCTACTGGCGCAATCTAACCGAAGGGCGGGATTGTATCGTCGAGATTCCGCGCGAGCGCTGGGACTGGCGCGAGTACTACCAGGCGCCACGCCCGCGCGACGGCGCACATCACAGCCGTTGGGGCGGTTTCATCGACGGCGTTGATGAATTCGATCCGCGCTTTTTCAACATCGCGCCGCGCGACGCAGCTGCCATCGACCCACAGGAGCGCCTCTTCCTTCAGCACGCATGGATGGCGATCGAAGACGCCGGCTACACGCGCGCGAGCCTGCAGATTCCGCACGCTTTCGATCTTCCGGGCCAGGTGGGTGTCTATGCGGGCGTCATGTACGGCGAGTACAACCTGTCGGGCAGCCTCGCCGGTATCGCGAACCGGGTATCGTATTTTTTGAATCTGCACGGTCCGAGTCTGACGCTCGATTCGATGTGCTCGTCGTCGCTCACCGCGCTGCATCTGGCGAGCCAGGATCTGCGCAGCGGCCGCACGAGCCTCGCGATCGCGGGCGGCGTGAATGTCAGCATCCACCCGAACAAGTACACGGCGCTGAGCGCGGGCCAGTTTCTTTCCGGCGACGGCCATTGCCAAAGCTTCGGAGAGGGCGGCGACGGCTACATTCCCGGCGAAGGGGTCGGCGTGGCGGTATTGAAGCGCTTGGCCGACGCTGAGCGCGACGGCAATCACATCTATGGCGTGATTCGCGGCAGCGCGTTGAACCACGGCGGCAAGACCAACGGCTATACGGTGCCGAACCCGCGCGCGCAGGCGGACGTGATCCGTACGGCGATGGCGCAAGCGGGCGTCGATCCGCGTCACGTCAGCTACGTCGAGGCGCATGGCACGGGCACCAGGCTTGGCGACCCAATCGAGATTGCGGCCCTTGCGAAGGCGTTTGAGAATGCGGCGGCACGGCGCATCGGCGTTTGCCGGATCGGGTCAGCGAAATCGAACATCGGCCATTGCGAGTCTGCGGCCGGGATCGCGGGTGTGACGAAGGTGCTGCTGCAGATGAAGCATCGCGTGATCGTTCCGTCGCTGCATTCGCGCCGGCTCAATCCGCATATCGATTTCGACGCGACGCCGTTCGTCGTCAATCAGACACTGACCGAATGGACGCAGCTCGTCGACGATGGGCGGCGCGTGCCGCGTATGGCAGGGGTGTCGTCGTTCGGCGCGGGTGGGTCGAATGCGCACCTGATCATCGAGGAATATGACGCACCGATGCGGCCACTTCCGGTGGCCCGCGGGGTGTCCGATCAACTGTCCCATGAACCGATCATCGTGCCGCTGTCGGCGCGCACCGCCGAGCAGTTGCTCCAACGCGCTCGCGATCTGCTTGTCTTTCTCGAAGGTCATGCGGATGTGGACCCCGTTGCGTTCGCATACACGCTGCAGGTCGGCCGCGAAGCGATGGACGAACGCATCGCTTTCGTGAGCGATACGCTTGGCGGGCTACGGGCCCAACTGCACGCGTTCGCTGCGGGCGGCGAGCTGCCTGGGCAAAGCTATCGCGGACAACCGCACCAGTACGACGGGCCCGCAGACAGCGCGCGCGTTGCCGACGTCGAGCGTGAGCTCGCCGCGCGCGCGTTGCCGGCGCTCGCTCGAAGCTGGGCCGCCGGGGCGGCCGTGGATTGGGGGCGTCTGTACGCGCCCGACAGCCGGCCGGGGTTGATCAGCCTGCCGACTTATCCGTTCGCGCGCGAGCGGCACTGGATCGCCCCCGTGCGGGCTGCGCAGACGCCGGCCACGCTGCACCCGCTGGTGCACACGAACACGTCGGATCTGCACGCGCAGCGGTACACGTCGCGCTTTACCGGTGGCGAAGCGTTCATCGATGCCGATGCCGGTGCCGAGATGCCCGCACTGTTGGTGCTGGAGCAGATGCGCTTCGCGCTTGCATCGGCGGCGCATGCTGATGGCCCCGGCTGGGACATCATTGACTTGCGATGGGGTGAGGCGGTCATCGCAGCGCAAGAGCGCACGTTGCATACGGTGCTGTTCGCACGCGAGGGCGACAGGATCGATATCGAAATCTACAGTGTCGACGACGCGGGCCGCGAGCACGTTCATGCGCAGGCGCATGCACGCGCGGCACGCATACCGGTGGCGATTGATTCCGCGCATCTGCGTGTGGATCACCGCTCGCCATACGCGGGTGCCCTGCCGGAGGGGGTCACGCGTGCCTGCTACCGCGACGGCGATGGGCATTGGCTGCTCGCCGAGCTCGCCGCGCGCCCGCGGCCGCGGCCCGGTGAGGAGGCCGCGCGCTGGGGGCTACACCCGGATCTGATGAAGCAGTTGAACGCGTTGCTCGTGATGTCGATCGGCGCGCCGGTTGCGCCCGTGGCGCTCGACAGCGTCTACATCGCGCGCGAGGGCGAGGGCGAGGGCGAGGGCGACCGCGACCGCGACCGCGCGAGCGCTGCGATGATCCGGCTACGCACGGACATGGACTCGCGCTTCGATGTCGATGTATCCGACATTCACGGCAACGTTTGCCTGCAGTTGCGCGGGTTGTGCTTGCAGATAGCCGAACGGCAGGCCGCCGCGGCGGTGCCTGATGACGATCGCGTATCGCTCGGCGATGAGGCGTCCGTTACGGTGGCCGAAACCGGAAGTACGGCTGCGCCGCGCGAGCTGAGGTTCGAACCGTCGCACGTGCCTGCCAAGCCGGTGTTCCGTGGCAAACCCGTCGATGTCGTGCTGGCGCCGGCTGCGGCTGCCGCAGTGACAGTGGCCGAACCGACAACGATAACGCCTGCCAAGATTGCTTTGACGCCGGCCGATCCTGCGTCAGCTAACCCGGAGCCGACGGCGGTCGCGCTATTCGATCTCGGTGGCGGCGTCTTTCGCATCGATATCCGAACGGCCGCGCTCTCCACCAGTGTCGGGTCGTTGGCGCGTGCGCTCGATTTCGTGCAACGCGAGGCATCGCTGCGCACGCTGCTGCTCGCCGATGCGTCGGGGCAGGGGTGGTACGGCGCACGAGCCGTCTGCGACGCGCTTGTCGAACAACGTGTGCTGGCCGCGCTCTGCGCGTTTGCCTGCCCGGTTGTCGTGCTCGCGCCGTTCGGCGCAGCCGGGGCGGGCTGGCTGCTGAGCCTGGTCGGCGATTTCATGGTGCTCGGCGACGAATCCAGCTATGGCTATACGGATGCCGCGTCCGGCCTGATACCGGAACTCGCCGAGGACCAGCTGTTTCGCGCACGGCTGGGCGACGTGCTGGCGGACGATTGCCTGTACCGGGCCGGCACGCTCCGCGGCCGGCAACTGCGCGAACGGGGCTGGACCTGCCGGGTCGCGCCGTCCGGCGAGGCACCGCAAGACGCGATGCAGCTTGCGCGCCTGCTCGCACGCAAGGCGCCGCTCGCCGCGCGGCTCCTCGCCGGACATCTTCGGCGCAACGTGACGGCTGCTGTGGCTGCGTTGGCGCCCGCTGCGGCAAGCTTTGATGCGATTGCGATGCCGATTGCGGGGCCGATAGCCGAAGCGGCAGCTCCCGTCGTCCTCACAAACGATGCCATCGATGCAAGCGCGCTTGCGCACGGCGCATGGGTAGTCGAACTGGGCGCAGGCTCGCTTGCATACGATATCGCCACGCTGAACGTCGAACTGAAGACTGCGTTCGAGCATGCTCGCGGGTTGCCGGACTGTCGCTCGATTGTGTTGACGAGTGTGGACGTGGACCGCTTGAACACGGCTGCCCGTGCGTCTGATGAAGCCTCGGTCCGCGCACTGCTGGACACATTGCTCAGTTGCCCGCTGCCGCTGGTGGCGGCGTTCGAGGCCGGCGCTGAGGGCATCGCCTGGGTGCTGTCACTGGCGTGCGACACGACTGTCTATCGCGCGGATGCGTGCTACGGGGTAGCAGGACTCGACGCGTGGCCGCTACTCGCGCAGGACGCCGCCGCCCTCGGCGTAATGCGCATCGGCGCCGAATTGAGCCGGCAGCTGAGCTTTGCGGCCGAGCGCTGGTCGGGTGGCGAACTGCATGCGCGCAATCACGCCCTGCCAGTGGCCGCATCTGGAGAAGTCCTCCCGTGTGCGTTGATGCTTGCCGATTGCTGGCGCCAGTGGCCCGCGGCGCGCGTGCGCGCATGGAAGGCAGGGCAGGCCGCTCGTCTGCGCGCGCTGCTGGATGCAGCACGTGCTGCTGCGCGCTCGACGACCCAGTCGGCCGATGCGGATCTTGCCGCGCTCACCGATGCCGCCGTGCAAGTGCAGGTGCCGCTTCGCTCGACCGTAGTCTCGGCGAGCGAGCACGCGGATGGCGTAATCCTCGTCACGATGCACGAGCGCGACGCGAAGAATCTGTTCACGACGGCGCTTGTCGATGGACTGCACGAGGCGTTCGCCTATGCTGGCGCGCATCCGGCATGCAAAGCAGTCGTGTTGACCGGCTTCGACAGCTATTTCGCCACTGGCGGCACGCGCGACACACTCATTGCGCTTCACGCGGGCGACGCACGCTTTACCGACGAGCGCGTGTTTCAGTTGCCGATGGATTGCCCCGTACCGGTGATCACTGCCATGCAAGGGCACGCGATCGGCGCGGGCTGGTCGTTCGGCATGTTTGGCGACTTGGCGATACTGAGCGAAGAAAGCCAGTACGTCAGCCCGTACATCGACTACGGCTTCACGCCCGGTGCTGGTTCGACGTTGGTGTTTCCCGATCGCATAGGGCTGGATCTCGCGCGCGAGACATTGCTTGCCGGGGTGGGGCTATCCGGTGCGGCGCTGCGCGCACGCGGCGTCGCGTTGCCGATATTGCCGAGTCGCGACGTGCTCGCGTTCGCATTCGAACTCGCGCATCGGATCGCGCGGCAGCCGCGCGTGCGGCTGGTGCAGCTCAAGCGTCTGTTCACGCATGCGTTGCGGCACGCGCGCGATGGCGCTTACGCGCGCGAATTGGAGATGCACGAGGCTACCTTCGTACGCAATCCGGAAGTTCTCGCGCGGATCGACGAACGCTTCGCACCCGGCAGCGGGCCTGCGCAAAAGTCCTCCGCGGCGGCCAATGCGCCGGCGCCGGCCGCCGATGCAACGGCAAGCAACGGCAACACAACCGAGACAACCGCTGCCGACGTCGTTACCACGTTGCGCATGTTGCTCGCGCGGGAGCTTCATTTGGAACCCGGGGAAATCGGCGAGCGCACGTCGTTCGTCAGTCTCGGGCTCGACTCGGTGAGCGGTGTGACTTGGGTGCGCAGGATCAACGAGCACTACAGCATCAATATCGAGGCAACCCGCATCTACAGTCATCCGACGCTTGCCGAGATCGCCGAAGCCGTCATGCAGGCCGCACTCGCTGCGGGCGCGTTGCGTACCGCGCCGCGCGCTACGCCGAGCATGGTGCCGAGTACGCCACCTGCCGCCGCGTCCAAAACCGCCTTTGCGCCGCCGCCCCACGCCCGTACGGCATTGAGCTCATGGCGCCGTGCCGCCGCGCGCGAGCCGGGCCGCACTGGCTTGCTCGAGCCGGTCGCGGTAATCGGAATGGCAGGCCAGTTCCCGAAGGCCCCCGATGTCGAGACATTCTGGCGCAACGTCGCGGCGGGCCTCGATTGCATCGAAGAGGTACCAAACGCGCGCTGGCGCGTGCGCGACTATTTCCAACCGGGTGCGCCGACGCCTGGCAAGACCTATAGCCGCTGGCTCGGCGCGCTCGATGGGTACGACTGCTTCGATCCGCTTTTCTTCAATCTTTCGCCGGCCGAAGCCGAGTGCATGGAGCCGCAGCAGCGCTTGTTCATGCAATGCGTGTGGCATTGCATCGAAAACGCGGGCTACGCCGCGCAGCGGTTATCCGGTAGCGCGTGCGGTGTGTTCGTCGGATGCGCAACGAGTGACTACCATCAGGGCGCTGACGAAGCACGTCTGAGTGCGCAAGGCTTCACCGGCGCGGCGACGTCGATCTTGGCCGCTCGTATTGCGTATTTCCTCGATCTGCACGGACCGAGTCTGGCCATCGATACCGCGTGCTCGTCGTCGCTCGTTGCGCTCGCTCACGCATGCGACAGCCTCAACGCAGGCCACTGCGACGTGGCGCTCGCAGGCGGCGTCTATGTCATGGCGGGCCCGTCGATGCATGTGATGACCTCGCAGGCCGGCATGTTGTCGCCCGACGGCCGCTGCTACAGTTTCGACAGTCGCGCAAACGGCTTCGTACCTGGCGAGGCAGTCGGCGTGCTGATGCTCAAGCGCCTAGCCGATGCCGAGCGCGACGCAGATCGCATCCTGGCGGTACTGCACGGCTGGGGCGTGAATCAGGACGGCAAAACCAACGGCATTACCGCACCGAACGAGCAGGCGCAGAGCCAATTGCTGCAGTCGGTGTATCGGCGCTTTGGCATCGATCCGGACGGCATCGAGTTGATCGAAGCGCACGGCACTGGCACGAAGCTCGGTGATCCGATCGAGGTCGCGGGTTTGAAGACCGCGTTCGAGCCGTTCACGCAGCGTGCCGGATACTGTGCGCTGGGCTCGGTCAAGAGCAATATTGGCCACTGCCTGACGGCGGCGGGTGCGGCGGGCATCATCAAGTTGGTGCAGGCGTTGCGACACCGCCAATTGCCGCCGACGCTTCACTATCGCGTGTGCAACGAGCACATCCGGCTCGATGGCAGCCCGTTTTACGTGAACGATCGGCTCCGGCCATGGGGCGTCGATGCGGGCCGCGAGCGGCGCGCGGCGATCAGCGCGTTCGGGTTTAGCGGAACGAACGCACACATCGTGCTTGGCGAATATATCGAGCGCGACGGCGCTCGCGCACGCACGCACCGGCCCGATGTCGTGCTTGATCGCGCGGGGCGGATGGCGATCCCGCTGTCGGCGCGTAGCGGCGCGCAATTGCGACATAAAGCGCGCGACTTGCTGGCCTTTGTGCGCGCCGGCCAGGACGAGCGCAATGCGTATCCCCAGCACGAAACACCGGGTCTGGCCGAGATCGCCTACACGCTGCAAGTGGGCCGCGATGCGATGGAGGAGCGCGTAGCGTTTCTCGCAGCGTCGACGGACGAACTCGCTGAACGGCTCGATGCCTATTTGGCCGCCGCCGATGCGCACGGAGCACTGCCTGACGGCGTGCACGGCCTTCACCGCATCTACGCGGGGCAACTGCGGGCGCATCGCGACAGCATCAGATTGTTGAGCGACGATGCCGAGGTTGGCCAGACGCTGATCGGCAAATGGTTGGAACAGGGGCGGCTCGACAGGCTGTTGGATCTGTGGGTGAAGGGTTTCGATTTCGACTGGAACCTGCTGTATGGCGACGCGAAGCCGCGCTCCGTCGCGCTGCCGAATTACCCGTTCGCTACCGAGCGTTACTGGCTGCCGCGCGCGCCCGTGCAACGTGGGGTGTTGCATCCGCTCGTGCATCGCAACGTCTCGGTGTTGAGCCGCCAGCGCTATCAGTCGTGTTTCCACGGCGACGAGTTTTGCTGCGATCTGCGCTTGGCCGATGCTGTCGTACTCGCGCCGGGGGCGTTGCTCGAAATGGTGCGCTGTGCGGTTGCCAACGCGACGGCGGACCTTGGCCCGCATCATGCCCTGACGCTGCGCGACGTGCGTTGGATGCAGGCTGCGCGCTGCACGGTGCCGGCGGGCGGCAGTCTCGAAATCACGCTTGATCTTGCGGCACGCGATGACGGCGGTATCCGCTTCGATCTGCTCGATACGGACGGCGGCGGAGCCGCTGCGCCACCACTGGCGCACGGCGCGGCGTGGCTTCGCGACGATGATCAAACACCGCAACAGTTCACGCCCGCGACACTGCGCGCGCGATGCCCGCGTGAGCCACTTTCCGCTGGCGGAGCGGACGGCATCTATGCGCGTCTCGCGCGCGCCGGGCTTGCAGTCGGCCCCGCGCTGCGCGTGCTTGATACGCTCTCTTTCGGCGAGGGCGAATGCTTTGCGTCGTTCGACACGCGCATGGACGAGCAAGACGCCGCACGCGGTTGCATACTGCAGCCGGGCATCGTCGACGCCGCGTGGCAGGCAGGCTGGCTCGCTGCGCTGGACGACGGCGCGGCGTTAGGGCTCATGCTGCCGGACCAACTCGGGATACTGACGCTCCCCGTAGCCGAGCGCGCACCCATCCGCTACGCCTGGGTGCGTCGCCAAACAGGTGCCGCGCTCGCGCTCGATATCGACCTGCTCGACGCGCAAGGCGTTGTCGTCGTGGCACTGCGCGGCCTGACGTTGACGCCGGCGACGGCCGCGGAGGCCGAGATCGCGCCTGCCGAAACCGCTGCGACGCCAGACACCGCCCTCGCACTCGCGGCGCCGGTTTGGGATGAGCTGCCGGCCGCGCCCGCGGCGAGCCGCGACGTCAACTCCGATGCCGGCGCACGCGTGCTGGTACTCGGCGCGAGCGCCCAGCATGCGGCAGCCTTGTCGCGGTGCCTGCCACAGGCGGTTTTCGCAGATGTTGACATGCAAGCCCCGGTTGCCGAGCTTTTGGCGCGCACGACATTCGATCGGCTCGTCTGGGTCGTGAGCGCGGACGAGGGGCAGGATGGGCTCAGGTTTGACCTGACGGGCGAGGCAATCATCGCGGCTCAGTCGCGCGGCGTGATGTTCGCGCTGCGCATCGCGCAGGCGCTTGTCGAAGCCGGCTTCGAGAATCGTCCGTTGGCATGGGATTGGATTACGTTCGGCTCAATCGCGGTTCGCCGCGGGGAGGTTGCCGATCCGACCCACGCAGGCTTGCACGGGCTGTGCGGCAGCCTTGCGCAGACCTATCCTCACTGGGCGTTGCGGCTTTGCGATCTGCCCGCGGTGCCGGACGCAGCGCTCGCCGTGCTCGGCACACCGCCCGCGGCAGCGAACGGCGCCTGCTACGCCTGGCGCGATGGCGAATGGTTCGGCCAGCGGCTCGTCGGCGTTTGTGCGCCGGTAGCCGACGTGCGAGCGCTGTCGCCGTACCGGACGCGTGGCGTCTATGTCGTGATCGGCGGCGCCGGCGGCCTAGGCGGCGTCTGGACCCGGCACGTGCTGGCGACATGTCATGCGCATGTGGTGTGGATTGGCCGCCGGCCGCTCGACGCAGCCGTGAGCGCGCAACTCGACCGGGCGTCGGTGCTGGGCCGGCGGCCCGAGTATCTGCAGGCGGATGCCTCCGAGCGCGCGGCGCTCGAGCATGCATATCAGCAGATCAAGCGTTGCCACGGCGCGATTCACGGCATCGTCCACGCGGCGGTGGGCGCGTTTGACCAAAGCCTGAAAACGGTCTGCGAAGCGGACTTTCGTGCGGTGCTTGCCGCGAAGCTCGACGTGAGCGTGCGGCTCGCTCAGGTGTTTGCGCCCGAGATGCTCGATTTCGCGTTGTTCTTCTCGTCGAACGCGTCGTTCGTGCGCGGTGCCGGAATGGCTGCGTATTCGGCCGGCTGCGCGTTCAAGGACGCGTTTGCGCTGCAGCTTGACCGCGTATGGCGTGGGGCCGCCAAAGTCGTGAATTGGGGCTACTGGAACGTCGGTGCGGGCGATGCGATTTCGGACGCGATGAAGCGGTTCTTCGATGTCAGCGGTTACCGGCCGATCGAGCCGGAGGAGGGCATGCGCGCGCTGGATGCGTTGCTCGCAAGCCCGTTGCGGCAACTGTCGATTTCGCGGCTCGCACCCGGTGCGGCGGGGCGCCTTGCCGACGGTAGCGAGTGGTTGAGCGTGCAGGCCTCGCGCAGTGCGGCCGCCGGCCGGCCGCCGCCGCTGGCGGCGCTCGCGCGCTTGCCGGTGCCGGCCGCGTTCGATGCGCTGCGCGGCCGAGCCGGTCAGCCGATGGAGCCGCTGCTCGCGCGCTTGCTCGGCGCTCTGGTGGCGACGACGGACCGGCCGGCGCCAGCGTTCGCGCGCTGGCTGGCCGAGAGCCGCCGAATCATCGCCATGCACGCCGATGCAGGCACGCCTGACGATATGACCGATCTCGACGCCGCGTGGCGCGCCTGGGACGCCGCGCTGCCGGAGTGGCTGCGAGACAGCGGGCAATGCGCGCTTGTGCGGCTCGTCGATCGCTGCGTGCGCGCATTGCCCGATATCCTGCGCGGCGCGTGCAAGGCTACCGATGTGATCTTCCCGGATGCTTCGCTCGAACAGGTCGAGCAGGTCTACAAGACCGATGCGCATTCGCTCGCATTCAACGCCGCCTTGCAGCAGGCGTTGGTTGCCGCGCTACGCGCGCGCATCGAGGCGAACCCGGGCGCGCGGCTGCGCCTGATCGAAATCGGCGCGGGCACGGGGGCTACGACGGCTGGCATCCTCGCGAGACTCGACGCGTATCGCGCCCATATCGACGAGTATTGCTACACCGATATCTCGAAGGCGTTTTTGTTCCACGCCGAACAAGCTTACGCACCGCGGGCGCCGTTCTTGCGCACGCAGCTGTTCGACGTCGAGCAGCCGCTCGCTGCGCAGCGCATCGACGTGGGCGGCTACGATTTCGTGATCGCGGCCAACGTGCTGCACGCCACACGCGACGTTCGTCATGCGCTGCGTAATGCCAAGGCGTTGCTGTGTCGCGGCGGGATGCTGCTGATGAACGAGATCAGTTGCCATTCGGTCTGTGCCCACGTGACGTTCGGCTTGCTCGAAGGCTGGTGGCGCAACGAGGACGAAGCGCTGCGCATCCCCGGGTCGCCAGGGCTCGAGCCCGACGTATGGCGTCGCGTGCTCGACGCGGAGGGTTTCTCGCCGGTGTTGATGTTGCACCCGGATACCCATGCTGCCGGCCAGCAAATCGTCGTTGCGATCAGCGACGGCATTGTGCGGCAGCGCGCAGCTTCGGCGCGTTCGCCTGTTGCGACAACGGTCGAGGCCTCGCCACCCGTAGATCGCCGCGAACAGCCGATGGCCTCCCCCGATGAAATCGACGACACGCGGCTGCGCGACGTGGCAGTGCGCTTGTGCGCGCAGCTATTTGCTCGAGCCATGAAGCTCGACGCCGATCAAGTCGACCCGTTCGAGCCGCTCGAGCGATACGGCTTCGATTCGATTGTCGTGAGTCTCGTCAATCAGCAGTTGCGGCAGTATTTTGTCGATATCGACAGCACGCTGTTATTCGAGTGCCGCACGATCGACGCGTTGGCCGGGCATTTGCTGAGGACGCAGCGCGGCACGTTGGTGCGCATTGCCGGCGCCGCGTCGCAGCAGCCGTCGCCGGCCATATCGGCCGAGCGCGAGCGTGCGGCGAGCGCGTCGGCTTCTGTGCCACGCATCGTGCCGGTGACCGCGCGTGCGTCATTGTCGGCAACGTCCGCCGTACGCCGCGGCGCGCTGCGCGAACCGATCGCGATCATCGGCATCAGTGGTGTCTATCCAGACGCGCCCGATCTCGACGCGTTCTGGCACAACCTCCAAGCGGGCCGCGATTCGATCCGCGAGGTTCCGGCGCGGCGCTGGCCGCTCGACGGTTTTTACGAAGCGGACGAACAGCGTGCCGTCGACGAGGGTCTTAGCTACTGCAAGTGGGGCGGCTTCGTCGATTCGTTTGCCGAGTTCGATTGCTTGTTCTTCGGCATCCCGCCACGCGAGGCGCTGAACATGGATCCGCAGGAGCGGCTTTTCCTTCAGGCCGCATGGCACGCACTCGAAGACGCCGGCTACACACGCGCCGCGTTGCGCGACGCCTGCGCGCGGCGTGTCGGCATATTCGCCGGCATTACCCGCGCTGGCTATCAACTGCACCGCCCGCCCGCTGGCGACGCCGCAAAGTTCCGCCCGCGCATGTCGTTCGCTTCGGTCGCGAATCGGCTGTCGTACTTCCTCGACGTGACCGGCCCGAGCCTGCCTGTCGATACGATGTGCTCGTCGTCCCTCACCGCGATCCATGAAGCGTGCGAGCACATCCACCACGGCGAGTGCGATCTTGCGCTCGCAGGCGGCGTCAATTTGCATCTGCATCCGAGCGGCTATGTCGACATGTCGTCGCAGCACATGCTCGCGCCCGACGGCCGCTGCAAGAGCTTCGGTGTTGGCGCCAACGGCTTCGTGCCAGGCGAGGGCGTGGGCGTCGTGCTGCTCAGGCCGCTGGCCAGCGCGCTCGAACACGGTGATCCGATCCACGGCGTGATTCTCGCCACTCAGCTGAACCATGGCGGCAGGACGAACGGCTATACCGTGCCGAACCCGGTCGCGCAAGCGGAACTGGTGCGCGCGGCGCTCGACAAGGCCGGCATCGATGCGCGCGACGTCAGCTACATCGAGGCGCACGGTACCGGCACCGAGCTCGGCGATCCGATCGAAATCGCAGGTCTTAAGCAGGCCTTTTCGCACGACACGGAGGACACCGGCTTTTGCGCGATTGGCTCGGTGAAATCGAATATCGGGCACCTCGAAGCGGCGGCTGGCATCGCGGCCCTGACCAAGGTGTTATTGCAGTTTCGGCATGGGCAGATTGCGCCGTCGCTGCACGCCGAAGCCGTCAATCCGCACATCCGCTTCGACGAGACGCCTTTTCGTGTCAACCAGACGCTGTGCGAGTGGACGCCGCCAATTGTCGACGGTGCGGTGCGTCCGCGGATTGCCGGCATCTCATCGTTCGGCGCGGGCGGTGCAAACGCGCATGTGATCGTAGCGGAGCATCGGGGCGCCCATCCGCCGAGCGTGTGCCCAGACAGTGGCCCGGTCATCGTGCCGCTGTCGGCGCGCACCGCCGGGCAGTTGCGGCGCAGGGCAGCTGATTTGCTCGCCTACTTGCGGGCGCATCGCGGCGAGGCCGATTTGATCGCGCTCGCATACACGTTGCAGGTGGGCCGTGAAGCGATGGAGGAACGACTCGGCTGCGTCGCGGCGGGTGCCGATGCATTGGCCGCGCAGCTTGCCGCCTATGCAAACGATGAACGTCTGGCGCAGGGCGTGTTTCGCGGTTGCGCGCGGCACGCAGGCGCGGCGCTCGGGGCCGAGCCGCAGGCGTTTGCGCCAGAGCAGTACGAGCAGCTGGCCGAGCAGTGGGTGCAGGGCACCGACATCGATTGGCGGTGGCTCTATCGCAGCGGTGTACGGCCGCGGCGCATCGGGCTGCCGGGGTATCCGTTCGCGAAGGACGAATACTGGCCCGAGGCCGCGTCCGCATCGCCCGCCGCTGCGTATGCGTCGGCGTCAACGACAGCGACCGCGACCGCGACCGCGACAGCAGCGGCGCTCGATCTCGCGCAACTCGAAGCGGTGCTCACGCAGATCGACCGCGCCGAAATCGACGTGGGCGACGCGGCTCGTCGAATAAGGCGTCTGGTTTGAATGGGTGTGCCGTACGCCCAACCGGGCGCCTGGCACAGCAGTGGATCGTGGGTGTATGCGGCGGTAAGCCTCATGCAAAACAGAGCGATTAATGATGGATTTCATCGAATACGTTGTAGCGGAGTTTCAGCGTAGACGGCTGTCGAAGGCCGATGCACTCGATCTACTCGGGCAGTTTTCGCACCAGGCACCGGCCATTGCGCACAACCACCCGCAAATAGGGCATCCGCTGCTGCATCGGAATGAGTCCGACCTGTCTCGACAGTGCTATCGATCGATCTTCGACGGGACCGAATTTTTTCTCGACGATCATCAGATCGCGACGGGTGGTGAGCCTCCGGTCAGGATGCTTCCGGCGGTCGTCTATCTGGAAATGGCGCGGGCCGCGCTCGTCGATGCGCTGCCTGGCCTCGACGCCGATGCGCCGGTGCAGCTCGATGACGTCGTCTGGTCAAGGCCGGTCATCGCAGCGCCTCGAGCGGACGTGCGTATCGCGCTTTCCGTCGATGCCGGGGCCGACGCTGACGAAGCCGACGATCCAGTGGTCCGCTTCGAAGTGCTCGGCGCAGCGGCCGACGCCGACGTGCATTGTTGCGGCATCGCACGCGTCGCGCGCGCGCCGCGGCCCGCGCGTCTCGATATCGCTTCGCTCGAAGCCAGGATGCGTGGGACGCGGCTCGACGCGGCAGCGATCTATGCGGCTTACCGAACGATGGGCATGCGTTTCGGTCCCGCGCACCAGGCGATCGAATGCGTGTTGCGCGCGCCGCGCGAAGCACTTGCCCGGCTTGCATTGCCTGCGCACGCGGGTGCGAGGCAGGCGCACGACATGGCCGGTGCCGCGCACCGGTCGCTCGGCGCGTTCCGGCTGCATCCGAGCATGTTGGATGGTGCGCTGCAAGCGTCGATCGGTCTGCTCGATGCGCTCGACACGCTGCCGCGCGAGCTGTCGCTGCCGTTCTCGCTTGATTCGCTGCGGGTGTTCGCCGAGTGTACGCCTCGTATGTACGCGTGGATTCGCTATGCCGACGACGAAACGGCCGACCGGTTCGATATTGATCTGTGCGACGAAGCGGGCGACGTCTGCGCGACGCTGCGTGGCTTTGCGACGCGCACGCTCGCGAAGACGGGCGGCACGACCACGGCTGGTAATGGCGTCGTTATTGCACGACCGGTATGGCATGCCGCGCCGCGCCAAGCGCGCGGGGAGGCGCCGCACGATATGCGGCATCTCGTGCTGGCGGGGGCTCGGTTGCCTGTGCCGCTCGACGCGCTGCAAGCCGCGCTTCCCGGTGCCGTATGCCAGGCGTTGCCAGCCGAGGGTCAGTCCGTCGCCGAGCGCTACGCCGCGGCGGCGCTCGCCTGCTTCGATGCACTGCGCGCGGTGATCGACGCCCGGGCCGAGCGTACGACGTTCGTGCACCTCGTTATCGCCGATACGGCCGACGAGCGGCTGCTGGCCGGGCTGTCCGGTCTGCTGCGCTCGGCGGTACGCGAAGCACCCGGGCGTCTCGCTGCGCAGGTGATGCTCGTTTGCGCCGAGCTCGACGCCGAGCGGTTGGCCGCGCAACTCAGCGCCAGCGCTTGGCCCGATGCGCCACCCGTCGTGCGTTGTCTGCGCGACACCTGCGAGACGCGCAGTTGGGCACCGCTTGCCGACGATCCGGAGTCCGACTTCGAATCCGGCGACCGGTTGCCCGCGTTCGCCGAGCACGGCACGTATCTGATCACGGGCGGCCTCGGCGGGCTAGGCACGTTGTTCGCCTGCGAGATCCTCGCGCGGACCCATGCGGCGCGCGTCGTGCTGACCGGCCGCGCTCAACCGTCCGCTCAAATCGATGCGAAGCTGGATGCGCTTGCCCCGGACGCGGCAATGCGCGCACGCGTCGCATACCGGAGCATGAACTTGCTCGACGCGGACGACGTGCGGCGAACGATCGACGAAACGCTAGCGCAGTACGGCCGATTGCATGGTGTGCTGCATGCTGCCGGCATGATTTGCGACGGATTGCTTACGCATAAATCGGTGCGGACATTCGAAGATGTGCTCGCGCCTAAGGTGCACGGCACGATGAACCTCGATCAGGCGACCGCGCATACGGAACTCGACTTCTTCGTGCTTTTTTCGTCCGCGGTATCGGTGGCCGGCAACGCCGGACAGGGGGACTACGCTGCGGCGAATGGCTTTCTCGACGAGTTCGCCAGCTACCGCGAAGATCTTGTCGCCTCGGGCGCACGGCACGGTAAGACGCTCGCAATCGACTGGGCGCTGTGGGCGGATGGCGGCATGCGCATGCCGTCGCGAACCGCGGCGGCACTGCGCGAGGTAAGCGGCATGGTCCCGCTGCAAACCCGCTCTGGGATGACGGCTTTCGCGCGCAGCCTGGCGTCACCGCATGCGCGCACCGTTGTCATCGAAGGCGAGCTCGCACGCATGCGCCGAGCGCTTTTCGGCACGACTACCGCTGACGCATTGCATGCTCCGTTCGTGCCATCCGATGCGCGCCACGTCACCGACGCTCCCGCGCTGGCCGACGCGACGCGCGACTACCTGCGCAAGCGGTTTGCGGAACAATTCGGCATGCCGTATCACCAGATCGATGCGCACGCGCCGCTCGAACAGTACGGAATCGACTCGATTGTTGCGGTGGATCTGACCAGGCAGCTCGAAAAGACATTCGGGCCGCTTTCGAAGACGCTGTTTTTCGAGCATCAGAGTATCGACGAGCTGACCCAGTACTTCTTGCGCGCTCACAGCACGACGCTGGAGGCGCTTTTTGCACTGCCGCGGCGGACTCAGGCCATCGCCCCCATGGCTGCCGTGGCTCCCGTCGTCGCGGGTGCCAGTCGTGCCGTGCATGTCCGCCGCGGCGCGCGCCGTTCGCCGGCCGCGGATCTTCCAGGCCACGAAGCGTTCGAAGCGGCCGAAGCAGCCGAAGCAGCCGAACCGATCGCGATCGTCGGCCTCAGCGGCCGTTATCCACAAGCGCCGGACCTCGACGCGTATTGGCGCAATCTGAGCGAGGGGCGGGACTGCATCGTCGAGATTCCGCGCGAGCGCTGGGATTGGCGCGAATACTACAGCGCCGAGCGCACCCGCGTCGGCGCGCACTATAGCCGCTGGGGCGGTTTCATCGATGGCGTCGACGAATTCGATCCACTGTTCTTTCATATCCCTCCGGTCGATGCCGAGCGGATCGACCCGCAAGAGCGCCTCTTCCTTCAGCACGCGTGGATGGCGATCGAAGACGCCGGCTACACGCGCGCGAGCCTCCAGATTCCGCATGCGTTCGATTTGCCAGGGCAGGTTGGCGTGTACGTTGGCGTGATGTATGGCGAGTACCAGTTGTTCGGTGTCGAGGCGGGCGCGGCGGATCGCCGCATTGCGGTGCCGGTCAGCTACGCAAGCATCGCGAACCGCGTGTCGTATTTTCTGAACCTGCACGGTCCGAGTTTGACGCTCGACTCGATGTGCTCGTCGTCGCTCACCGCCATGCACCTCGCGTGCGAGGATCTCCGGTCGGGCCGCACCTCGCTCGCGCTCGCGGGCGGGGTCAACGTCACGATTCACCCGAACAAGTATCTGATCCTGAGCGCGGGCCAATACATCTCGAGCGACGGACATTGTCAAAGTTTCGGCGAGGGCAGCGACGGCTATATCCCCGGCGAAGGTGTCGGCGTCGCCGTGCTCAAGCGTCTCGCCGATGCCGAGCGTGACGGCAACCCGATCTACGGTCTGATCCGCGGCAGCGCGGTGAACCATGGCGGCAAGACCAACGGCTACTCGGTGCCGAACCCCAAGGCGCAGACGAGCGTCGTGCGCGCGGCACTGCGGCGTGCCGGCGTCGATCCGCGCCGCGTCAGCTACATCGAGGCGCACGGCACCGGCACGAAGCTCGGCGATCCGATCGAAATCGCCGCACTCGCCGAGGTATTTCGCGACGTCGCCGATGCGCGCACAGCGTGTGCGATTGGCTCGGTGAAATCGAATATCGGTCATTGCGAGTCGGCCGCGGGCATTGCCGGACTGACGAAGGTCCTGCTCCAGATGCGGCATCGGCAGATCGCGCCATCGCTGCATTCGGCGGTGCTCAATCCGCACATCGACTTCGCTACGACGCCGTTCGTCGTGAACCAGACGCTGGCCGAATGGGCCGCGCCGTTGGTCGACGGGCGCGCTTTGCCGCGAGTCGCGGGGGTATCGTCGTTCGGCGCGGGCGGCTCGAACGCTCACGTCATCGTCGAGGAATACGTGCCTGCCCGACCGGAGCCGGCTGCAGTCCACGCCGGGCGCCGCGAGGTGATCGTGCCGCTATCCGCGCGCACCCATGCGCAACTGTTGCACAAGGCGCGCGACCTGCTGGCGTTTCTCGAACGGGCGTCCGCGTCTGCTGACGCGGGCGTGGACCTTTCGGCATTGGCTTACACGCTGCAGGTCGGCCGCGAAGGGATGGACGCGCGCGTTGCGTTCCTCGTCGATTCGCGCGACACGCTGCTTGAGAAGTTGCGCGCGTATTGCAATGGAAAGCACGGCATCGATGGCTGCTTCGACGCCTCCGATGCGCGCGCGCAAGACGAGTTTGCCGCGCTCAGTCACGACGAGGACATGCTGTCGACGGTCGAGCGCTGGATCGCGCGAGGAAAACTTGAGCGGCTCGCCCGGTTGTGGGTGAACGGCTTCACGTTCGACTGGCGCGGATTTTACGGCGCGCACGTGCCGCGGTTGCTGTCACTGCCGGCCTATCCGTTCGCGAAGGAGCGCTACTGGATTGCTCGCAACGCGGCAGATAGACGGCGTACAACGGACGCCGTGCACCTGCATCCGCTGCTGCACGCAAACGCATCGGATCTATTCCAGCAGCGTTACACGGCATGTTTCACCGGCGACGAAGCGTTCCTTGCCGATCATCGAGTCGATGTCGGCGCAGCTGGCGCGCATAAAGTGTTGCCGGCGGCCGCGTATCTGGAAATGGCGCGCGCGGCGGTCGAATTTGCGCTGCCTGCGGACATGAGGCCGGTGGCGTGGGATATCCGCGACGTCGCATGGGTGCGGCCGCTCGTCGTCGATGCGCCGGTGCACGTTGCGATCGAGTTGACGGCCGGCGCTAACAGTCGCATCGATTTCGCCGTGTACAGCAACGACGGCGACGCGCGGATCGAGCATTGCCAGGGGCATGCACTGCCGCTCGCCGGCGCAGGCGCCGGCGAGCCGGCGTCCGCGTCCGCAGTCGATCTTGCCGCGCTGCGTGGGCGGATCACGGCTCGCGCATGCAGCGCTGATGAAGTCTATGGCGCGTTCGCGGCGATGGGCATCCATTATGGGTCGTCGTTTCGCACCGTCCGCACGCTCGCTTGCGGGGTCGATGAGGTGCTTGCGGAACTCGCGCTCGCCGATGTGCCCGAACGCGCTTTGCCGTTGCCTCCGGGCTTGCTCGACGGCGCGCTACAGGCGTCGCTCGGCCTCGTGGCAGACTGGGCTCGCCTGCCGGATACGCCCGCGATGCCGTTTGCGCTCGATTCGCTAGTGGTGCTCGGCGAGTGCGCGCCGCGCATGTTCGCATGGGTGCGCCATGCGGCTGGCGCGCAGAGTGGTCACGGTCACGGCCAACCTGTGACGAGGCTCGACATCGATCTATGCGATGCCGACGGCCGGGTCCGGGTACGCGCGAGCGGCCTTGCGTTGCGCGCGTGGCGTGCCGCCGCCGCGCAGCCTGCGTTGATCGCGCAGCCCGTATGGGAGTCGATCACCCTCGATGAAACAACGGCGTCGCCGGGGGGCCTGGCGGATTGGCAGGTGGTGCTGTGCGACTTGCCGAACGTCGACGCTGGGCAGCTCGCCGGGCAGCTAGGGCAGGCCAATAGCATCGTCGCTGCGCCGCTCGCGTTGCCGGCTCAAGTGTTCGACGCCGAACGCTACCGCGCCGCCGCGCTCGCTTGCGTCGCGCACTTGCGCACGCTGGCCGCCCATGCTGCTGACGCCGACGCTGCGGGTACGCTGCTGCTTTATCAACTGGTGATCGGCGGCCGCGACGACGCGTTGCTCGCGGGGCTGTCGGGTCTGATCGACACGGCATGCAGCGAGCTGCCGCACGTGCGCGCGCAGCTTGTGCTGACCGACGACGCTGTCGACACTTCGACGCTTGCCGCCCAACTTTCAGATGCGCGCCGTTGCGCCGGCGAACGGCTGCTGCGCTTTGGCTCGCCCACCGAGGGCGCGGTCCCCTACGTGCGGCGTTGGCGCGCACAACGAATCGACGGCGCGCCATCGCATGCTTTTCGCGACGGCGGCGTCTATCTGATCACAGGCGGCCTGGGCGGTCTTGGCCAATGCTTCGCTCGCGAGATCCTGAGCCGCACCATGCATGCCACCGTCATCCTGACCGGCCGCGCGGAACTGGACGACCCCCGCCGCACACGGATGCGTGTCTGGACTGACGCGTGGTCGGTCGATGCACGGCGGCTCGTCTACCGGCGCGTCGATCTCGCAAGCGCAACCGAAGTCGATGCGCTCGTTGCCGACATTGTCGAAGCATATGGCACGCTTGACGGCGTGCTGCATAGCGCGGGCACGCTGAACGACAGCCTGATCGTCAACAAGACCGACGCGGCTTTTGCCGACGTGCTTGAGCCGAAGGTGTGCGGCACTGTCCATCTCGATCGCGCGACGCGCGAGTTCGATCTCGCGTTTTTCGTGCTGTTTTCGTCGATTGCGGCATCGTTTGGCAATGTCGGTCAGGCTGACTATGCTGCCGCCAACGGCTTTATGGATCGTTTCGCGGCGCAGCGCAACGCGCTCGTCGCGGCGGGCGAGCGGCGTGGTCGCACGCGATCGATCGGCTGGCCGTTATGGCAGGAGGGGGGTATGCGCATCGATGCTGATGCGGCGGTGCGGCTTGCCAGCGTCTCGGGGATGGAGCCGATGCAAACCGCGACCGGCATGCATGCGTTCGCCGCGGCGTTGGCGGGTGACGCGGCCCATATCGTCGTCGCAGCGGGGGATGTCGAGCGGCTGCTGCGCGTGCTGGACACCCATGGCGCCGCCGCACCGGTCGAACCCGTCTTCGAACCCGATCGCACCATCGAACCCGATCCCGCCGGTGACGCATTGCGCGAGCAGGCAGCGCGCTTCGTCGCCGACGAGTTCGCCGCGCTGCTCAGACTGCGGCCGGACGACATCGATCGCCACGCGCCGCTCGAGCGATACGGCATCGATTCGGTGCTTGCGATGCAGTTCATACAGCGCCTCGAGCAGCGCTTCGGCACGCTATCGAAAACGCTGCTGTTCGAATATCAAACGCTCGCCGCGCTCGCACACTATCTTGCCGACGCGTTCCCGCAGCACGTCCGCGTGCGAGCGGGCAGCGCGCCTGCCTCGGCGCCGCAAAACGCATCGCAAAACGCATCGCAAAACGAATCCCACCTCGCGCTGCAACGGGCCGGCCGATGGCCGCTGCCACCACCGCGCCCAGGGTTGCCAGCGCCGCGCGCGGCGCAAGGCGACGCCGTGGCGATCGTCGGCGTGGCCGGTCGCTATCCCGAGGCCGACGACTTGCAGTCGTTCTGGCGCAACCTGCGCGATGGGCGCGACTGTATCTCCGAGGTGCCGCCGCAGCGTTGGGACCATGCGCGTATCTTCGATCCGCAGCGCAATCGGCCGGGCAAGACCTACAGCCGCTGGGGCGGCTTTCTGAACGGCGTCGATCTATTCGATCCGCTATTGTTCGGCATCTCGCCACGGGAGGCCGAGCTGATGGACCCACAAGAACGTCTCTTCCTCGAAGTCGCATGGGAGACGCTCGAAGACGCGGGCCACAGCAAAGCCAGCTTCGCCGGACAGCGCGTGGGCGTTTATGTCGGCGCGATGTGGGGGCAGTACGAACTGTACGGCGCGCAGCCTGGGCAGACGTCCATACCGAGTTCGTCGTTTGCGTCGATTGCGAACCGCGTATCTTATTTCTTCGATTTTCACGGCCCGAGCTTGGCGCTCGACTCGATGTGTTCGTCGTCGCTAAGCGCGTTGCACTTGGCGATCGAGGCCGTGCGCAACGGCACGCTCGACGCCGCGCTCGCCGGCGGCGTCAACGTGACGGTGCATCCGGACAAATATCTGCTGCTGAGCCAGGGCGGTTTCGTCTCGAGCGACGGCCGCTGCCGCAGCTTCGGCGCAGGCGGCGACGGATATGTGCCGGGCGAAGGCGTGGGTGCAGTGCTGCTCAAGCCGCTTTCGCGCGCGCTAGCCGATGGCGATCAGATTTACGCCGTCGTCAAAGCGAGCGCGCTCAATCACGGCGGCAAAACGAACGGCTACACCGTGCCGAACCCTGTCGCGCAGGCAGAACTGATTCGCGACACCCTCGCCCAGGCGGGCGTCGCACCGCACGACATCGACTATGTCGAGACGCACGGAACCGGCACGTCGCTTGGCGATCCGATCGAAATCGCCGGCCTCACCCGCGCGTTCGTGCAAGCAGCGGGGGCTACGCCGCTACCGCCTGCGGCGTGCGCGATCGGCTCGGTGAAATCGAACATCGGTCATCTCGAATCGGCGGCCGGTATAGCAGCGGTGACGAAAGTGCTGCTTCAGTTTCGGCACCGGCAATTCGCGCCTTCGCTGCATGCCGAGGTGCTTAATCCGCACATCGACTTCGGCGCGACGCCGTTTCGCGTTCAAACCTCGCTCGCCGACTGGCCACAGCATGCCGGCCGGCCGCCGCGCGCCTGTGTCAGTTCGTTCGGCGCGGGCGGGGCCAACGCGCATCTGATCCTGGAGGCATTTGACGACGCGCGCATGTCGTCGCACGAGCCACGCCCCGAGGTGTTCCTGCTGTCGGCGCGTGATCGCACATCGTTGCGCGCATACGCGTATAAGCTGCTCGCGTTCGTCGAGCAAGGGGGCGGCGCGTTGCAATTGGCCGATATTGCCTACACGTTGCAGGTCGGACGCACGTCGCTGGACGAACGCGTCGCGATGATTGCCGCCGACGCCGATGCATTGCGCGACAAGCTTGCGCAATGGCTTGACCACACGGGCAGCGGCGCTGCGGCGCCGCACGACGTCCACGTGGGCAGCGCGCGCGATGGGCGCAGCGGCGCGAGCGCGCTGATCGAAGGCGAGGCGGGCGCGGCGTTGGTGCGCGTCGCGCTGCAGCAGCGCGACCTGACGAAGCTTGCGAAGCTGTGGGTTGCGGGTGTCGAGATCGATTGGGCTCGGCTGCATGCGGCCGGCACGGTGCGCCGCGTGTCGTTGCCGACCTATCCGTTTGCGAAAGAACGTTATTGGATCACGCCGGCTGGGATGTCCTCCGTCTCGCCGGTAGGCACTCCCGCACCGCAACTGACGCACTACGCCCCGGCGTGGCGCATAGCGGAATTGCCCCCGCTTGCCACCTCGGTAGGCGGTGCGCCGGCGCTCCCCGGCGTGGTGCTGCTTGTCGATGCGACCGATGCGTTCGCGGCTGCGTTTGCGCGCGCAGCGCCTGTGCCCATCGTCGTCGCTGCGAGCGGCGACGCATATCGCGAGTTGAACGTCGATCGATTCACGTTCGATCCCATGAACGAGGCCGACGTGGACCGCCTGCTGGACACGTTGCGGCAGCGTTCACAGATTCCGCAAGCGATCGTTCATTGCATACGCGCAGACGGCGACACCGAACAACAGCTCGAACGTGGAATCTTCACGCTGCATGCATTGTGTCGTGCGCTGTTGCGCAATAGCGCGCGCGATGGTGTTCGTATCGTGTCCTTGCGCATCAGCGACGCGCATGCGCCGCTGCACGACGCGACGAGCGGCTACCTGCGCAGTCTCGCGCTGGAAACGCCGCGCTTGGCCGGCAAGACGCTGGCGCTTTCGTCATCGATGACGCACGACGTGGCGGCGCGGCACGTAGCTGCGGAACTGGACGATGCGGCGTGGCGCGACGGCGAAGTCCGCTACACCGCGTCTGACGATGCGAGCGCCGCTGCGATCACGCGGCGCGAAGTCCGGCGCATCGAGCCGGCGGCGGCCTCATCGATAGCAGCCATCAGCGCCGATGCCGGCGCCGCGATCCGTCACGGCGGCGTCTACCTGATAACGGGCGGACTCGGCGGCGTCGGATATGCATTGAGCGAGCATTTGGCGAAAACCTGCCGGGCGTGCCTCGTGCTGAGCGGGCGCTCGGCACTCGATGCGACGCGCGAGCGCAGGCTCGCACAACTGCGCGAGCATGGCGGCGACGCCATCTACGTGCAGGCCGACGTAGCGGATTCCATGCAAGCCGAAGCGCTCGTCGCTGCTGCGAAGCAGCGATTTGCGCGGCTCGACGGTGTGATTCATTGCGCGGGTGTGCACCGCGATTCGCTGGCACGGAACAAGACGCGTGCCGAGATGAAGGCGGTATTCGCAGCAAAGATCGCCGGTACGATCCACCTCGATCTCGCGACGCGCGACGAGCCGCTCGATCTGTTCGTGTTGTTCTCGTCGGTTGCGGGCATCGCAGGCAGCGTAGGGCAGACGGACTACGCGTATGCAAACCGCTTTGTCGACGCGTACGCCGACGAACGCGTTGCTCGCGCGCGCGCCGGCACGCGTCGCGGCAAGACGTTGTCGATCGGCTGGCCGTTTTGGGAAGCGGGCGGCATGTCTATCGCGACGGACGAAATCGAACGGATGCGCGCGCGTACCGGCCTCCATCCGTTGCCGACAGCGCTTGGCCTCCTGAGCTGGGAGCAGTGCATCAGCAGTGCCGCCACGCAGGTCATCCCGCTATACGGCGAGCCTGCACGCATCGAAGCGTTCCTCGCGACACCGCCTGAAAGGGAGGCATCTGCAAGCCCGGACGATATCGCAGGCACCGCGCCGCTACCCTCCGATGCGGCGCTCGAATGTGCCGTCGCGCAATACTTGAAACGGCTGCTGTCCGAACAGATCAAACTGCCGGCCGAACGGATCGATACGCACGCGCATTTCGATACGTTCGGCGTGGATTCGATCATTGCAAGCCAGCTCAATGCAGCATTGGAACAAGACATCGGCGCGCTGCCGAAAACGCTGCTCTATGAGTATCCGTCGATCGGCGAGCTGGCAGCTCATCTGCTCGATCGCGCGCGTCCCGCGCTGCGGCGCCTGCTCGCACCGAGTGCGGGTGCGGTGGCCGACGCGCCAAAAGACGCTGACGGCCATGCGGCGCACCGTGCAGCAAACCTGAACGCACCGCCCATCCGAGTTGACGAGAAGATCGCGATTATCGGCATCCACACTCGGTTGCCCGGCTCAGCGCATCTCGATGCGCTCTGGGACAACCTGCGCGCCGGCCGCGACTTGATCCGGGACGTGCCTGCCGACCGCTGGGACGCATCGGCATCGTTCGACCCGGACCCGGACCACGCCGAGCACGGCTGCCTCTACCACCGCTGGGGTGGCTTTCTCGACGACATCGACGCGTTCGACGCAGCGTTCTTCGGCATCGCGCCTGACGATGCCGCGCTGATCGACCCGCAAGAGCGCCTGTTCCTGCAGTCGGTATGGCACGCGTTCGAGGACGCCGGCTACACGCGCGACACGCTCAAGCGCCGCTACCCGAAGGAACGTAGCGCGGACGTAGGCGTGTTCTGCGGTGTAACGACGCACTCGTACCAAATGCTTGCGCAGGAAGAATGGCAACGCGGCAACATGGCCGCGCCGGCGTCGATGCCGTGGTCGATTGCCAACCGCGTGTCTTATGTGTTCGACTTTCAAGGGCCGAGCATGCCTGTCGATACCGCGTGTTCGTCATCGCTCGTTGCGATCCATCTCGCGGCTGAAAGCCTCAGACGCGGCGAGTGCCAAGTCGCGGTGGCCGGCGGCGTGAATCTTTATCTGCATCCGTCGAAGTATTACTCGCTGTGCCGTCGACGCATGCTTGCGCGCGGGCCGCAGTGCCGCAGCTATGGTGCGGGCGACGACGGTTTCGTGCCGGGCGAGGGGGTCGGCTCAGTCGTGCTCAAGCCGCTGTCGCGCGCGCTTGCCGACGGCGACTGCATTCACGGCGTCATCGCCGCCAGCGCGTACGAGCATGGCGGTCGTGCAAATGGCTATGCGGCACCGAACCCGAATGCCCAGGCAAGGTTGATCGCACGCGCGCTGAACGCGGCCGGTTTGCCGCCCGATGCGATTGGCTACGTCGAAGGCCACGGCACAGGCACCCAGCTCGGCGACTGCCTGGAAGTGGCGGCGTTGACGAATGCATTCAGCGGCGCCGCGAACTCGAAGCTAACCCCAAGCCCAACCCGAAGACGGTTTTGCGCGCTCGGGTCGGTGAAGTCGAACGTCGGCCACGCCGAGTCGGCAGCCGGCATGGCCAGCCTCGCGAAGGTGCTGCTCCAGTTCCGGCATGGCCAGTTCGTGCCGACGCTTCATGCGCGTGATCCGAATCCGGACCTCGATCTCGAGGCGTCGCCGTTTTATCTCCAGCACGATCTCGCCGCGTGGCCCGCACCGGACGGCGCACCGCGCCGCGCGCTGATCAACGCGTTCGGCGCGGGCGGCGTCAACGCATGCCTGATCGTCGAGGAACATGTGCCGGCGCACGACACGCGGGTCTGCTCCGGCACGCCGCAATTGATCGTGCTATCCGCGCGTAGCGACGCGCAGTTGCGCGAATATGCCGGGCGCCTTCACGATTCGCTGGTCGCCGCGCCGGATGTATCGCTCGACGCGCTCGCCTACACGCTGCAAACCGGTCGCGAGGCGTTGGACGAGCGACTGGCAATCATCGCGGCTGATCGTGCTGCGTTGGCGCAAGAGCTTGCGCTTGCGCGTGCCGGCACGGCATCGGCTCGCGCACTGCGTGGCCGAACCGACCCGCGTGATGGCACAACGGAATTGCCGCCACACGAGCGTGAGCGTTTGCGAGCGCAGTATGCGAGCGGCGAACTGCAACTGCTTGCTCGGTACTGGATCGAAGGCGCGGCGCTCAATTGGGACGATTTCGTCGCTAACCCCAAGCCCACGCGTGTATCGCTGCCGGGTTACCCGTTCGAGAATACGCGCTACCGGCTCTCCGATAATGCGCCGCGCACGCCCGCCGCGTCGCAGCCGGCACGGCTGCATCCGCTGGTTGCCGGAAATGTGTCGACGTTGAGAGAGGTATCGTTCGCGTCGCGCCTCAGTGCCGGTGCATGGTACGCGCTCGACCATCGCATCGGCGGCGTGCCGCTCTTTCCTGGCGCGGGCTTTGTCGAAATTGCATGCGCGGCCGGAACGCTGGCCGGCGAGCGGACCGTCGGTGCGCTCGAAGACGTCGTCTGGCACCGTCCGCTGCCGCTGACCGCGGGCGAGCATCTGGTCAAGACGATTTTCAAGGCGAGCGACGACGGCGCGGATTTCGTGACGGTATCGTTCGACGATGATAACGAGCGCGTCGTGCATGCGGAGGGGCGCGTGGTGTACGCGGCGTCTGGCGCGCACACGCGGCGCGGCGCGCTCCCCCAGCCGGTCGTGCTGATCGACGCACTACGCGCACAGACCGTGACGACGCTGACAGGCGAGCAGTGCTACGAGGCGCTCGCACGCGCTGGCTTCGCCTATGGGCCAAGCCTGCGGACCATCCGGAACCTCTATATCGGCGACGGCTTCGCGCTATCGGCGTTGCGCATCGCTGATGCGAGCATTGCAACGTTCGGGCAGTACTTGCTGCATCCAGCGCTGATCGACGGTGCGCTGCAAACCGTGCTGGGTATCGCGAGCGCAGGCGAGGCGGCGGTGCTGCAAGCGCTTCGTTCGCCGCAGGTGCCGCTGGTGCCGATGGCGCCGCTGGTGCCATTCGCGCTCGGCAGTATCGAACGCATGCAGCCGCTCAAGCCTGCCTGCTATGCATACGTGCGCCTGTGCGATGCGACAGCGGGGGCATCCGACACCGTCCATCAATTCGACATCCAACTGCTCGGCCCGCACGGCGATGTACTGGTCTCGCTCGAGCGCCTGTACATGCGTGCGCTGGTGCCCGACGCAGCGCAAGCGGGGCATTCGGCCGCGGGCGACGAGCGCTTTGCGCAGACGAGCTTGGCGAAGCGGAGTGAAGCATGAACTGGAACACGAGTGCGAGCGCCGCAGCGCAGGTCGAGCCGGACGTCACCCTACTGCGTGTTGCCCACCTGACGATGAAGAACAACAACTATCTGGTGGTCGATCCGCTCACGCGTGACGCGTTGCTGATCGATCCTGCGTGGCAAGCCGATGTGATCGAAGCAGCGCTCGCCGACGCGGACGCACGGCTATGCGGCATCTTGCTCACGCACGCGCATTTCGATCACGTGCATCTCGCGCAGCCGCTCTCCGGCCGCCATCGCTGCCCGGTCTGGATGTCGGCGCAGGAGATCGCCGCATCGGGCTTTCATGCGGAGCGGCTCGTCGCATTCGACCCGTTCGACGGCGCGTCCTGGCAGATGGGCCGTTTGCGGATCGAGCCGTTTTTCACGCCGGGGCACACGCCTGGCTGCGTGTGCTACCGGATCGGCTCGCATCTCTTTAGCGGGGATGTGCTGTTCAACGAAGGTTGCGGCCTGTGTCCGGACCTTGCTGGCGCGCACGCGATGTACGACAGCCTGGCGCTGCTGAAGGCACGCATTGCGCCTAACACGCGCATCTATCCCGGGCATACCTATCACGCGCCGCCTGGCCAGACGTTCGAAGCGGTGCTCTCGGGCAACATCTATTTGCAGTTCCGCGACCGTCACAGTTTTGCTGCGTACCGTCTGCGCAAAGGGCAGGACATGCGCAAGCTATTCGATTTTCGTTAGTCGTCGCGGGTCGCTTTCACGCTTTACAGTTTGCATCGCGTATCACTCTTGGGGGGAACGACGTGAGCATGGTGGGCATGGTGGGAATAGAAGCGATGAACGTATTTGCAGGCACGGCGTATGTCGACGTGACCGCGCTGGCGATGCATCGCGGTCTCGATATGAGCCGGTTCGAGAACCTGATGATGAAGGAGAAGTCGGTTGCGCTGCCGTATGAGGACCCGGTCAGCTTCGCCGTCAATGCAGCCAAGCCGATCGTCGATGCGATGACACCCGAGGACCGAGACCGCATCGAGATGGTGATCACCTGCACGGAGTCCGCGTTCGACTTCGGCAAATCGATGAGTACCTACTGCCACGATCTGCTCGGGCTGAACCGCAACTGCCGGCTGTTCGAGCTCAAGAGCGCATGCTACTCGGGCGTCGCCGGTTTGCAGATGGCAGTCAATTTCGTGCTGTCGCAGACCTCGCCGGGCGGCAAGGCACTGGTGCTCGCGTCCGACGTTTCACGCTTCATGATCGAGGAGGGCGGCGATGCGCTGTCCGCCGACTGGTCGTTCGCCGAGCCAAGCGGCGGATCGGGCGCGGTCGCAATGCTCATCAGCGACCGGCCGCACGTGTTTCGCATCGACGCGGGGGCAAACGGCTACTACGGCTACGAGGTGATGGACACGTGCCGTCCGTCGCCGGACACCGACGCCGGCAATACCGACTTGTCGTTGATCGCCTACCTGGAGTGCTGCGAGCACGCGTACCTCGAATATGGCAAGCGCGTTGCGGGCGCCGATTTCGCACAAACGTTCGCGTACCTTGCCTATCACACGCCGTTCGGCGGCATGGTGAAAGGCGCTCACCGGCACATGATGCGCCGGTTGGCGCAGGCCAGCCCGAGCGACATCGAGGCTGACTTTACGCGGCGCGTGACGCCCGGGCTCGCACATTGCCAGCGGGTGGGCAACATCATGGGCGCGACGGCCGCGCTGTCGCTCGCGAGCACGATTGAACACGGTGTATTCGACACGCCGCAGCGCATTGGTGTCTTCTCATACGGCTCGGGTTGTTGCTCCGAGTTCTTTAGCGGTGTTGCGAGCCGCGAGAGTCGCGAACGGCTGCGCGCGATGAATATCGGCGGGCGGCTCGACCTGCGTCATCAACTGACGATGGCGCAATACGACACGCTGCTCGAACGCAGCCGCCAACTCAAGTTCGGCACGCGCAACCTGGTCGTCGACACCGACTTCATGTCCGAGGTGCGGGGTGCACTCGGCACACCAACGTTGTTCCTCAAGCAGATCACCGAGTTTCATCGGGAGTACGAATGGATTGGCTAAACCGTTTTTACGCGACGCTGCGCGTGCGCTTCGACGAAGCGGTCTGCTTCGTCCAGATCTACCGTCCAGATGCTGCGAACGCTATTGATGCGCGTCTGATCGAAGAGCTTGGCGCCGTGCTGCGTGAGTGCGAGGCCGATGCGAAGGTGGTCGTGCTCGAAGGGTTGCCCGACGTGTTTTGCAGCGGCGCCGATTTCCGCGAACTTCAAGCGCACGCAGACGGCGGCCTCGCGCCCGACACCCGGCATCCGGGTCCGCTTTACGAGCTATGGCTGCGTTTGGCGCACGGGCCGTACGTAACGATTGCACACGTGCGCGGCCGGGCGAACGCGGGCGGGGTTGGCTTTGTCGCCGCGTGCGACCTCGTTGTGTGTGACGAAGGCGCGACTTTCAGCTTGTCGGAGCTGCTGTTCGGCGTGATGCCGGCTTGCGTGCAGCCGTTCCTTGTGCGGCGCATCGGGGTTGCAAAAGCGAACTATATGACGTTGACCACACAACCGATCTCCGCCATGCAAGCAACGGCTTGGGGGCTCGCCGACGTATGCGATGCCAACAGCGAGAGCGTGTTGCGTATGCATCTGCTGCGGCTGCGCCGGCTCGAGCCTGTTGCGATCGCCCGCTACAAGCGTTATGCCGCTGTGCTTGATCGCTCGCTTGCACAAGCGAAGCCGCATGCGCTAGCCGCCAATGTCGAAGTGTTTTCAGACCCGCACAATTTGAGCAACATCGTCCGCTTCGTGACCACGGGCCGGTTTCCGTGGGAGGCAGCATGAGCATAAGCCCCCACGCTCACATTCGTTCGCTGCCCCCCGAGGGGGCTGCTGCCCCCTTTGGGGCGGCCCGGCAGGAGGCAGCATGAGCCCTATCGTCACCGTCACAGAACCCGCTGCGGGAATCGCGCTCGTCACGATGCAAGACCGAGTGCACAAGAACGCGTTCACGGATGCGTTGATCGACGACCTGACCGGTACGTTCGCCTCGCTCGGCGCACGTGCTGACCTCAAGGCGGTGGTGCTCACCGGCTACGACAACTACTTCTCGAGCGGCGGCACGCAAGACGGCCTGCGCGACCTGTTCGATGGCAAGTTCACATTCGTCGATCGCGACCTCTACTCCCTTGCGCTGAATTGTCCTATCCCAGTGGTCGCGGCGATGCAGGGGCACAGCATCGGCGGCGGCTTTGTGATGGGCTTGTTCGCGGACCTGGTCGTGCTGTCGCGCGAAAGTGTCTATACCGCGAATTTCATGAAATACGGTTTCACGCCCGGCATGGGGTCGACGCTCATCTTGCCGGAGAAGCTCGGTACAGCGCTCGCGCACGAAATGATGCTGAGCGCCGCCACCTACCGCGGCGAGGAACTGCAGCGCCGTGGCGTCCCGTTCCCTGTGCTGCCGCGCGCGCAGGTCGTGCCCCATGCGCTGGCGCTGGCCCGAGACCTGGCTGGTCGGCCGCGCGCCTCGTTGGCCGCGCTCAAGCGCCATCTCATCGCGCCGCTCAAGCAGCGGTTGCCCGAAGTGATCGAGCAGGAAGTGGCGCTGCATGGGCTGACGTTTCGGCAGCCAGGAGTAAAAGAACGGATCGAAACCCGGTTTGGGTCGTAGCGAATGTAGCTACCACCACGCCTCCCACCGTACCCGAGGAAACACCATCATGAGTCAAGACGAAGTGTTCGACCTGGTTGTCCGAAATATCCGCCAGGTACTGCCCAGTCTGCATGCCCACGTGTTCGCGCCGACCGATTCGCTGCGTACGCTGGGCGCCAATTCGCTCGACCGCGTCGACATCATCATGATGACGCTGGACTCCTTGTCGCTGAACATCCCGCTGACCGAGCTCGCGAAAGCGCAAAACGTCGGCGAGCTGGTCGGGATCATCCATGCGCGATCCTGAGCGCAACGGGCCCCTCATCGTCAGCGGCATCGGCGTGCTGTCGGCGATTGGCCAGGGGCAGGCCGCGTTCACGGCTGCCTTGCTCGAAGGCCGGCACCGTTTCGGCGTGATGCAGCGGCCAGGCCGCCAGCGGCCGGGCTACGGCGATGCAGCGCGGATGGACAGCCCGCCCCATGAACCGTTCATTGGCGCCGAACTCGCCGCGATGGCGCTGCCTGAGACCGCGACCGTCTCGCCGTCGCTGCTGCGCACGGCGACGCTGTCGGGTCAGGCGGCGCTCGCGGTCCTGGACGAAGCATGGCGCGACGCGCACCTGGCCGATGTCGATCCGGCGCGCATCGGTCTCGTCATCGGCGGCTCGAACTTCCAGCAGCGGGAGCTGGCGCTGATCCACGACGCTTATCGCAGCCGGGTGCCGTTTTTACGCCCCAGCTATGCGCTGTCGTTCATGGACAGCGATGTCTGTGGCCTGTGCACCGAAGCGTTCGGCATTCGAGGCTTCGCATGCACGGTCGGTGGGGCGTCGGCGAGCGGACAAGTCGCGGTGCTGGAGGCGATCGAGGCAGTGCGAAGCGGGCGCGTCGACGCCTGCATTGCGCTCGGCGCGCTGATGGACCTGAGCTACTGGGAGTGCCAGGGCTTTCGTTCGCTCGGCGCGATGGGTACCGATCGCCATACGCGGCATCCCGAACGCGCCTGCCGCCCATTCGACAGCGAGCGGGACGGTTTCATCTTCGGCGAAGCGTGCGGTGCGCTCGTCGTCGAGCGCACGAATGGGCGGCCGCGCGCGGGCGTTTGCCCCTATGCGCGGCTCGCTGGCTGGGCGATCGGGGTCGATGGAAACCGCCAGCCGAACCCGTCTGTCGCCGGCGAAATGTCGGCGATTCGCGGTGCGCTCGATCGAGCCGGCCTGCGCCCGGCGCAGATCGACTACGTGAACCCGCACGGCAGCGGCTCCGTGCTGGGCGACGCCACTGAGCTACAGGCGCTGCACGAGTGCGGCCTGAGCGGTGTGCGCATGAACGCGACAAAGTCCATCACCGGACATGGGCTGAGCGCCGCGGGCGCACTCGAACTGATCGCGGTACTGGTGCAGATGCGAGTCGGGCGATTGCACCCGAGCCGCAATCTCGATGAGCCGATCGACACCGGATTCGATTGGGTGCGTGACGGTGAGTGCTCAGCCCCAATCGAACACGCGTTGAACGTGAGCATCGGTTTTGGCGGGCTCAATACAGCCGTATGCGTAAGCCAATACTAATCGTACTGATGACTGACATGGAGGTGCGGCGATGAAGGTATTCATGTTTCCGGGGCAGGGTTCGCAGGCAAAAGGCATGGGCGAGTCGTTGTTCGAGCGGTTCAAAAAACTGACCGATGAAGCTGACGAGGTGCTCGGCTACTCGATCCGGCAATTGTGCGTGGAAGATCCGCGTAACGAACTGAACCAAACGCGCTTCACACAGCCTGCGCTTTTCGTGGTCAATGCGTTGACCGGCTATGCGAGGCTCGAAGATACCGGCGAGCGTCCGGACTTCCTCGTCGGACATAGCCTCGGCGAATTCAATGCGTTGCTGGCGGCTGGCTGCTTTGATTTCGCAACGGGCGTCAAGCTCGTGAAAAAACGCGGCGAATTGATGGGGCAGATGGAAAGCGGCGCGATGGCGGCCATTACCAATGCGAACCGCGAACAGGTAGAGAAAATGCTTGCCGAGCATGAGCTGACCCATATCGACGTGGCGAATTACAACACGCCGACGCAGATCGTCATCTCCGGCCTCGCCGACGAAATCGAAAAAGCGCAACCGCTGTTTCAATTTGGCACGATGCGCTTTTATCCGCTCAATACGAGTGGTGCATTTCATTCGCGCTTCATGCAGCCGGCGAGAGAAGCGTTTACAAAGTTTCTCAAGTCGTTCAAGTTCGCGGATCCGACCATTCCGGTGATCTCGAACGTTTCGGCGAAACCATACGGAAACAGAAAAATCGCCGACGGCCTCGCGAAACAGATCACGGGCGCCGTGCATTGGTGCGAGAGTATTCAGTACCTGCTCGAGCTTGCAGCGCAACGCGGCGAGGAGATCACGTTCGACGAACTGGGCCCGGACGATGTGCTGACCCGGCTCGTTCAAGCGATCCGTGTACAGACGCCCGGGGCCGCCGTCGATAAAGCGGCCTCCGAAACGGCGCAACCATACGATACAAAGACGCACAGTGCGCAGCCGACCGATGCGGCGGCCCGGGTGGCCGAGTGGAACCGACGCTATGCCGTTGGCACGAGAGTGAAGTCGCTCGTATTCGACTACGCCGATCTCGAGACCCGCACTGAAGCGATGGTGCTGTTTGGCCATCGGGCCGCGGTCTACCTTAAGGGTTACAACGGCTACTTCGATCTCGGTGAGCTGGTGGCAACGTAGCGCTCAACAGCGGCCGACAGCGAGGCCGCGGTGCGAACCGGTGCGCAGACCTGTTTGCACACGGCCTCGCTTTAGGCGAGCGAATTGTCAAGGCATAGCAGGCTGCACGATATCAACGCTACTCCGAAAGACATGCGCGGCATGCGTGGCACGCGAACCATGGCGAATGGAGGCGAACATTGAACAGTTCGCGCGCGACATAGAGGGTTCGCTCGAACGGCGGGAAACGGATAAACCGACGCTATATTGAATGGGTGTTTGACGAAGTCGCAGGAGGCATTGATGCAGGAACGGGTTGAGCCGCCGCACGAGCACCGCGCGTTCTCACGGACGCGAAGCGCATGAAAAAAATCTGCATTGTCGGCGCTTCCGGGAAACTCGGACGATACATGGTGGAACATGCGTTAAAGCGCGGCTATCAGATTGTCGCGGTGTGCCGCGAGCGTAGCGTGACAAAGCTTGATGCTTTCAAGGATCGCATAACAATTGTTCCGGGCGAGACCAATGACCGTGACGTCATCAAACGAGCGGTTGCCGGATGTGATGGCGTGCTGACCGTATTGGTGCCGTGGGGCATGAATCATTATTCGTCGGGTACCGCCCAGGCCGTGCTCGACTATGCGCCCGAAAGCGCGCGTCTCATCTTTTCGTGCGGATGGCACATCACGCGTGACGGCAAGGACGTTTATCCGCTGTCGATCAAACTGGCGGTTCACTTCGGTGGCTGGGTCGCGCGATTGTTGCGCATCGGCGACGTCGACGATCAAATCGAGGCCTGCCGCCGCGTCTTCGCGAGTCACACACTTTGGACGGTAGTGCGAGGTAGCCGTATCAAGGAGGGCGAAAGCGAGGGCCTGCCGGTTTGGAGCGAGCATGTCGGCGATGCGAAGCTGAGCAGCAACCTCACGCATCGCATCGATTTTGCGCTGTTCATGGTTGAGGCGCTCGAGAACGACGCATTGATTCAAAAGGCGCCTGCGATTGTCGGGTGCCGTACACCATCCGCGCTGGCGGCGCTCAACACCAATCAGGCGACATGAAGGCGGCCGGTACTGGATTTAATGCGGCCCGAATAATTTGAAACGCGGCTCACGAATGATTTGACCGATTCTTAAAATCGGCGGAGGAGGCATCTTTGCTTTTAAAAAAGTGCGTAATAAAACGCATAAGCGGCCCGTAGTTTTGGTTTTTATCAGTAGGCTTCTTGTAATGGTGTGAGAGCGGCGGATGATCGTGATTACAAATTCATGAAAATTCCGTTATTTTTAAATCCTTGCTGAATGGAGTTCGACATGGGTTCGAAAGTGCTTGGAAACAACAAGCTGTCCGCAACTGCGATCACGGCGTCCGCCAGCGCATTCGCCGGCGGCCTCGGAATTGACGGCCCGCGCACGGGCGTGGATCCTCAGGGGAGTGTGACTTATCGCGGCCTTTTTGGTGAACCGAACATATTAACGCTCAGTATCCTTTCCGACGCATCGGGCGGTTCTGGCGCATCAGCCGCCCTTTCTGGAACCGTCCAATCCGTCTCGACCAGTGTGCTCAGCCTCATGCCGGATGTTTCGCACCCCGGCCAAGATGGGGACCCTCCTTATCTGCTGTATGTACAGGCAACACTTGCGCCGTCGACCCCTCTGACAGACTCCGGTAAGCTGCGGGACGTGACTAAGCCCGACGCTCTGGGCCTTACTGACTATATCTATGCCAGCACCACAGGCGCGCCGACGTGGTACTGGTTTGCTGCCATCCAGGACCTGAGTGAGCTCCAGGCGCTCGGGGATCCGGTCGCGTTGGTCAAGAAGAAAGCCGGCGGCGCTCTGGAGCAATTCGGGAAGATGCTCACGCATATTTCGTCCGCGCTGATGTTCAAGACGCAGTGATGCAGTTCGCTTGAGTACTACGAAAAGACGGAGGCTGCGACTGGCGGCTCCCGTCTTTTTTTGTGTGCCTCGCATGGTGCACGTTTGCAGGCGCACGTCTCGCGAAAAGCACGTCACGCCGAATGAAGTGAAGTTTTAACATATTATTGTTTGCATTTTCAGGCACATGAAGACACTTTCGCTGCGTTTTATGCGTTTTGTAGATTGAGAAAGGAGAACTCGCGTTTATGTAGCTATTAAGATTGTCATTGCCACGATTTTCAAATGAACTATTATTCGTCAGCTGACCGATGAATCGTTGGTCACTGGGTGTGACTTGAGAAAAAACGACGGACACAAGGCGTGATCGCTGAGAAATGGCTGTCCGGGGTATGTCGTCATTTCATTTTGTAGTTATTCAGGGTCGCCGAATTCCCATGTTCTGTGATTTCTACTTTCCGCTGGTTGCGTTTCTTGCTTCTCCGTCAAAGCCGCCTGGCATGTGGCCGAAAATTCGGGACGCGAAAATCCTGTCGGCGTCGATGGACCTCGCGCGTCTCGTGCAGAATTACGGCAGCAAAAGCGGGACAGCGCACTGGGTGCAGTTGCATGCTGATCTGCAGCTTGTGATGGGATTGGAATGCAATGCCGAGGAGTCGTATCTGCAGGCGCATAAGATCAGTCAGGCGTCGAAAGACGGAATTCGCGTGCAGTCAGCGCGCAATACTGGCTGGCAGGCCCTCTACCGCAGACGCTTTGGCACAGCGATGGCATGCTTCCAGCGCGTGGCGAACGAGCCAGGTGTCGAGCCGCAGCGTCGCATCGAAGCGCTGTTTGGCACAATGAGCGTGCGCTTCGAGCTCGGTTATCTGAGCGAAGCCGGCGACGTGCTCGATGAAATCGAACTCGCGGTCGACAAACTACTGGCGCAAGACGAAGAGACAAGCGAGTGGCGTGAGATCGTGCAGACCATGCGCGCAGACCTTTCGCTCCAGCGCGTGTTGCGCTTTTCGCCGCACCTGTCCGATCACGTTTACTGGCACTCCGGAAATCTGAGTAACCTCGCGGCACTGCAGACGAAGCCGGAGCTTGGCGCCGAGCATCAGGTGTGCGAACAAAATATCCGTCTGGGCGTGCTGCGTGGCCGGCACAAATGCCAGGAATCGCTGAGGCAACTGGTGCGGGGGCAACGAGAGGCAATCAACCCGTTGCTCGCGCATTTGGATTGGGCAGATGCGAACGGCTTGACGATCTACCAGAGCAGTGTGCGCCAGGAGGTCGCGCTGGCGAGTCTGGTCGCCGATATGCCGCAACTGGCCGACATGGTGCTGGGACCGCTCGTGAACGAGCTTCATATCGGATTGGACCACCGGCATCTGGAGATCCTCTATTGCATGGCGAAGATCAACCAGGCGCAAGGGCGCAGTCATCATTCGCGACAGTTTTACAGCCGGTATGCGATGGCTGCCATTCGCTGCGCACGCGAAGGCACGAGCGAGTTGGCGCATAACGGCCACAAGCGGCGCGGCGCGCCTGCTGCTGACGATGTCGCCGCGCGCCTGCCCGCCAAATACCGGCGCGCCTATCAGTACCTGCTGAACAACCTTGGGCGGAGCGACCTGTCGATCCATGAAATCGCGACTGAGATCGGCGTAACAGTGCGCGCGCTACAGAATATGTTCAAGTCGCATCTTGGGGCGACGCCGTCCGAGATCATTCGACAGCAGCGCATGGAGCGGATTCGGCTCGAATTGGAGAGCGACCAGGACGGGCCGGGGCAGCGGGTGCTCGACGCGGGCAACCGCTGGGGCGTGCCGAACCGTTCGACGCTATTGAACGCGTATAAACGGCAGTTCAACGAAGCGCCGTCCGACACGCTGGAGCGCTAGCCCACGACTCGCTCAGGGTCGAGCAGCGACATCCGCCTCCAGCCGCAACACCTGGTTGACATCAATCGCCCGAAGCAAACTCGCGATAACGCGTCGGCTCTCTCCGAGGTGACGCAGCTTGGCGTCAAGCTTTTCGACTTCGCGCCGCAACGCCGAACGGGCTTCGGCGCATGGATGAAAGACTGGCTTAGTGCCGAGCACACACGGTAGCAATATGCGGATGCTACTGATTTTCAATCCCGCCGCGCTAAGCAAGCGAATATGGCGCGCCGTGTCTATTTCCTCGGGGCCGTAATCGCGATAGCCTGAATCGGTCCTCCTCGGCTTGAGCAAACCTTCCTGTTCGTAATACCGCAGCATCCGCTCGCTCACGCCGGTGTGGCGAGCCAGTTCTCCGATACGCATGACGTCTCCTGACCGATACGCTTGACCTTGACACCGCTGTCACAGTTTAGCCTTCTTCGACCGGCGGAATGTCCCGCCGCACCATTCGTGAGGAGACTTGCTGATGATGTCTTTGAATGACACCTTTGACGGAACGTTTCCGTTTGCACCGCACTTTAGCGATGCCGCCGGCTTTCGCATGCATTACGCCGATGAAGGGCCCACTTCCGGGGAGGTCATCCTGTGTCTTCATGGAGAACCGACCTGGAGCTATCTGTTTCGCGAGCTGATCTTGGCACTGTCGCGAAACTACCGCGTGATAGCGCCGGACCACATGGGGTTCGGCAAAAGCGAAACGCCGGGACATCGCACGTACTGGTTGCAAGATCATATCGACAACATCGAGCAATTTGTGCTCGCTTTGGATTTGAGCGACATTACGCTCGTCATGCACGACTTCGGCGGCCCGGTCGGTATGGGACTCGCAGCGCGGCATCCCGGCCGCATTCGTCGAATCATAGCCACGAATGGCCCGACTCCTTTCGGTCAGAGGACGTTATTCGACCGGATAAACGCGAATGCCGCAATCTCGCCATGGTTCCAGTGGATCATTCACGCAGAATCGCACGGCCGTCTCGAGCCCGTGCTGAGCGAACTCGGCTTCAATATCCTGAGTACGCTGAAGCTCAATGGCTTCGAAAACCATACACGTATCAACGATACGTGGTTGCGTGCCTATGGTTCACGCTTCGCTGGGCCCGCCGATAGCGCGGGTGCGATCGGCTGGGCCAAAGGTTTCGCGATCGGGGCGCATCGCTTCGAAGTTCCTGATGCCGCTGCGCTCGCGGCGATCCGGTCGACGCCGGCACTTGCAATTTGGGGCGACGCCGACCGCACACTGGCCGCAGAACACTTCCTGCCGCTATTCAGCGAACTGTTTCCGCAGGCACCGATTCACAGGCTTGTGGGAGTAGGCCATTACAGCCTTGAAGACGCGCCCGAAGAAATCGCCGAACTAATCGCGACATTCCTGAAGTCCTCTTGATGTGCAATCGCGCCGGTGAGGACGTGCTCATCGATTTCTTGCGGCGTCCGCCTTGCGATGTATAGTGCGCTTTTGGCCGCAGCCCCGGCGGATTTGCGGCGCGCCGACCAACGGTTTGTATGTCGCGACCACGCCATAGCTTCATATGACTAGGTATCGATCTTTAAAACTTATCCATGCATAGTCTCTTATTCTTCGCACTGATCACGATGGCCATTTTGCTCACGCCAGGCCCGACCAATACCTTGCTGGCTACGGGCGGTGCGATGACCGGAATGTATCGCGCATGGCCGTTGATGCTGGCCGAGTTACTGGGGTATTGCATCTCTATCACTGCTATCGGCGTGGTCCTCAGACCGCTTGCGTTACAAGTGCCGGCTGTAGCCATCGGCGTGCGACTGATCGCAGCCGCGTACCTTGTTTATTTGGCTTGGCATTTGTTTCATTGGAGATGGGCGATGCCGTCAGCGGGTGGTGCGGTGACGTGGCGGCGCGTGTTTCTCACTACGTTGCTGAATCCCAAGGCTTTGATCTTCGCCCTTGCGCTCATTCCGTTCGGAACAGCTGATGCGGGACGCTATATGCTGCTGTTCGCGTGTCTCGTTGTGCCTATATCGGCGCTGTGGATCGCATTGGGAACAGTGCTCGGCAACATGGCGCGCCGGGCGCGGCGCGATCACCTCGTTTCGCGCATTGCCGCAGGCATCCTCGGCATCTTTGCGTTCGCGCTCGCACTCTCCGCTATTCCTCGTTAAAACACATCGTTCACGAGCCGGGCCTGGCGCCCCGCGCTACAATGGCAGGCCGAAAAACACGACCTGCCGATGAAGACCATTCGATTCGCACCGATCACCGGTTCGCTCTTTGCCGCCTTCGCGATGTCCGGCTGCGCCCTTTATCAGAACCCCAGCGCTTGCGAGACGCAGATGCGCAGCGAACTTGCCGGTGCATTGCCGGCCGATCGCTTGTCGATTGACCACATGGGCGTTGGAATCGGGGGCGCGCGCGTGGTGGTGGAAGGCACGCTGAAGCGCCCGGCTGCCGCGTCGCGCCGCGCGGCCTCGGCAACGCATGCCACGCCGAAGCTGACCAGCCGCCCGGCAGCACTCGAATGCACGTTCGACGGCGACAAGCTGATTGCGCATCATTGGTTGAAACCCGCCGAAATGACCGAAGACGCCGACGTCGCTGCGCAAAGCGGCTCGCTGCACGAGTAGGCGCGTGCGGATGTAAGCTGTGAGTGCGCGAGAAAGGAGGCTGAAATGGACGGATTCGTGACGCATCGGATAGAGGGCGTGCCGGTCGATATCGAAGTGGTTGCGGTGGCGTCGCATGCGTTCACCGCGCGTTTCAGGGTCTTCGGCGATGCGGGCGATGCACCGGGTTGGCATGTCGTTCATGTGACTGATGGCCCGTTCGACACCGAGCAGCAAGCCGAGGAAGCAGCGAAATCGGCCGCGCTTGCGCAGATTCTCGCGCGGGGTGAACGCCGGGACGCCTCGGCCTGAAGACATCGTTGAACACCTCATAAGAGGCGGCGGGTCGGCGCGGAGTACCCGGTTTTACACACAGCGGTCCGGGACCGGTAAAATGCGCGGTTGATCCACGGAAATA
The DNA here is from genome assembly GCF_964253315.1 of Trinickia sp. LjRoot230. Lineage (NCBI taxonomy): Bacteria > Pseudomonadati > Pseudomonadota > Betaproteobacteria > Burkholderiales > Burkholderiaceae > Trinickia > Trinickia sp. LjRoot230. The sequence goes on along the minus strand of NZ_CAXUQX020000001.1, from coordinate 2,460,005 downwards.
TTGCCGTGGCGAAAGCGCAAGGATTCCCCGAACATGACTGATCTTCGTTTTACTTCGCGGTTCGCAGCTCTCGTTTTGGCCGGCGGCCTTATCGCCGGTTGCAGTTCGCCGTCGCCGACGCAGATCGATTACAAAAGCGATTCGAAGTCCAAGCAGGCGTCGCTTGCCGTTCCGCCGAACTTGCTCGAGGAAGCGCCTGATCAGCGCTCGCTGCCCCCGCAAGGCGGACAGGCTTCGCTTTCAACGCTGCAGCAGGTACAACAGGCCGCCCCGCCCGAAAACGCGGTGATCCCTCGCGTCGAGGGCATGCACATTCAGCGCGACGGCACGGCCAGTTGGCTCGTTATCGATCGCAAGACGCCTGACGAAGTCTGGGCGCAAGTGAGGCGGTTCTGGCAGCAACAGGGTTTCCTGCTCGTACTCGATCAGCGCGACAAGCGTGTGATGGAGACCGACTGGAATGAGACACGCCCGCAAGTGAACCAAGGTCTTATTCGCAACACGCTGTCCAAGGCGATGGGCAATTCCTACGTGGCGGCCGAGCGCAACAAATATCGCACGCGTCTGGAGAGCGCACCGAACGGCGGCACCTATGTGTTCGTGAGCCAAAAGGGCATGCGCGAGGCGCTCTCGGGTGTGCATAACGAGACGACCACCTGGGAGCCGAAGCCGAACGATCCGGCGCTGGAAACCGAATACCTGAAGCGGCTGATGGCGACGCTTGCGCTCGCCGAATCGCGCGGTGCGGCAGGTGCGCCGCAAGCAGGTGAGGAGCCGGCAGATGACGTGGATGCTGCCAAAGCGGACAAGACCGCGAAAACGGATGCCGCAGCGATTGCCGCGCGCAATGCCGCAATGACAACGCAATCGGATAAGGCATCGAGCGCACCGGCCTCGCAGTCAGCCGCTCCCGAGGTGACGCTGAACGAGTCTTACGACGATGCGTGGAACCATGTCGGCATGGCGCTCGATCGCGGCAATTTCACGGTGGACGAGAAGGACCGTTCGCAAGGGCTCTACTTCATCCGCTATGTCGACCCGAACGACCTGAGCGCGGACCAGCAAGGCTTCTGGAGTCAGGTCTTCCACGGCAAGAAGGACAAAGTGGTTAAGCAGTACCGACTCAACGTGCGCGCAATGACGCCAAGCGAGACACGCGTCGCGGTCGTGAACGACAAAGGCGACGTCGATGCGACGGGGCCGGCGAAACAGATCATGGCACTCGTGGCATCACAGTTGCACTGAGCGGTCCCCAAGCTCGATGTATACGAAACCCGCCGCGAGGCGGGTTTTTTCTGATGGCGCGCCGCGGATGCGTTTAGCGGACCGGACCGCACCGCGGCCAGGTGCATCAATGCGTGGTATCGGGCACGTCGAGAATGAGAATGATGGTCCAGTCGGCGTCACCGTCGTGGTGATACTGACGCTCGGCCACGATGAACGGATGCTGCTTGCCGGCCGGGCCGAGAAAGAGGACGTCCCCTTCCATTGGCATGCATTCGACGGGAGGCAGGGCCATAAATGCCTCTTGCGAGCCGCGCGGCATCAACTTTTCGATTTTGCGCGACGCCGCCTCGGTCCATTCGATATCGAGCTGGATATTGCTCATGCTTTTCTCCGCACGAAGTGCGCACAGATTAGATGGAAGGAATTTCGGAGCGCGACTTTAGCATAACGGCGGGCCGCTTCCGCAACAAAAAAGCCGAAGCCGGCTTGACCGGATTCGGCTCGATAGTCGCAGCTCGCGCGAGTTCCTCGCGCGCACCAAGTGGCTACTCGCTGGCTGCTGTCGGGGCGGCTGCGGACTTCTTCTTGTGCTTCATCGCTTTGCCGTGATGCATCGGCATATGCTCTTTCGCCGGCATCTGCGGCTGCATTTCCTGCTGTGCCTGCAGCGCTTGAGCCCGCTGCTCGATTTCGGCAGCCTTCGCCGGATCGGTGCTCATGTTTACGCTGCCCTCGGTTTGCGCGTAGGCAGCGCCGGCCAGCATGGAAAGAGAGACCAAGACAGATAGGGACGCTTTCTTCATTATTGCCTCCGTGCGAAAAAGTTGGATAGGTAATGGCCCAAGATGTTGCCCGTCTTGCAGACATCGCATTCTAACGGGCAGATTCCTGCATCAGCCCTTTTTGTGAAGCAAAAGCGACGCGTCGTTACGTCTCGTTACATTCGATGTGGTCCGCATCCATTCTAGATCGGTTCTCAAAACCATCCTAATGCTCGGTAGACATGGAATTGCGCAATGCCGATTAGCTCATGCAAGGCGATATTTGCCGCGACCAGATTCGACCAGTTCGGCAGCAGACCACGTGCGGCCTCGCGCGTATTGGCCACCGCTGATTGCGGCGATAACCCAAAGCGGTTGAAATCGAGCAGCGAGCGCGGCACGTGATAAGCCGATGTCACGACTATTAGCGAATCATAGTGTCGATCGCGCAGTATCCGTGCCACATGTTTGGCGTTCTCATAAGTCGTGCGACTCGTGTTTTCGAGGATGAGATCGCGGCTTGGGACATCAAGCCGTAATAGATAGGGCGCATAAGTATCGGCTTCACTCGCGGGGTGTCGCTGCGGATTACCGCCGCTGACGATGACTGTGCATTCGGCCGGCGGTTGCTGGCGCCTGCATGCGGCGTAAATCGACGCTGCCTTGACGATGCGCGCGAGCCCGTCCTTTTTCGGCACCAGGCCGCCGTTGGCGCGATACTCGGTGCCACTGCCGAGCACGACGATCACCGTCCGAGGTGCGATGCGAACGGGGGATGTGGTGCGCGCCCCGCGTTGCACCCAATCGACGAGCGGCGCGGCCAGCCATCCAGCCGCAAGTGACCACAGCAGCAGGGCTGCCGACAAGCCGACAGCGAGGCGGGCGCGGCGCCACAGTAGGAAAACTGCCAAAAAAAGCGCGAATAAAGTGAATATGATCAATTCGAATGCGGTAACGTATCGGTTCGGGATCTACGAGCGAGTCGGCCCACAAGCTGGCTGCGGCGCATCGAGCACGGTCGATGAAATGGGGCGCCGGCCCGTCGAGGGGCTCGGAATCACGCAGAGTATCGATGATACGGCGACGCCGGATGTTTCGGACCATCGCCCCCGAATCGGCAGTTGGCGCTGCAGGTGCCAACCGCCGTGCGGCACAAGCCAAGGGCGAACCGCGCGATGGCCGGATTTGAAAAAGAGTCGAGATGACCACGTTTTCGAATGAAGCTGTGCTCGAAGCGCTGAGGCGGGTCCAATACCGTCAGGTGCCGTGGGCTAGACGCCCAGGCGTTTTCGAGTATTTGCGAGGGCTCGGCATGATGGAGACAGTGCGGCAGCGTACTGTCGCGCCCGGTGCCGGTTTTCATGCGCCGGTCGACATCGCCGTCCTCACCGACAAAGGGCGTGCCGAATTCAATCGCCTCGCGCGCGAGGAGCGTTCGCTTGATTGGGCTGAGCGGCGCATGGACGACTACGCGCTAAAGGCTGTGGGCGCGGCCGTCGATGTAGAACGGTAGAAGGTCGACGGTCGAGAGCGGCAAACACGAGCCTTTTGAATGCCCGCAGCACTGGCGCTGACCCGTCAGCGGTCCGCTATTTTCTCGCAGCTTTCCCGCAGCGTTCCCCACATCCACAACCCGATTGCGCCGCTCGCAAAAAAAGCCCGTATCGCGAGGATACGGGCTACCGGATGTACTTCTGCTGCCACGCTGTGTTCATGGCACTGATGAGACCGCCCGCGCGTCTCTCGGTTCCCGAGCGACGCGCATTTGACAAGCAGACCTGCATATGGGGCGTGCGGCATATTCCTGCTGGCGCTATCGCTCGGACCGGCTGTTTCTCGGGCGCGGCCCCGGCGGCGCTTTGCTTGGCTCGGGACGCGTATAGGTGTTGCGGACGATGTCGCTGCGTAAGTCGCCACGCGGGATCGCCACGACCGGGGTCGGTTGCGGGGCGCGTACGGCAGCTTGGCTGCGTACCTGCGTGGGTAGGTTGGCCCGCGGGTCACCGCCTCGGGCCGGCTGCACGACCGCCGCAATGATGAACGAAACGATCGCGCCGCCGATCAGCAAGGGGGCTCGCTTGAGGATGGCGCTTGCGGGCAGGGCGCACAATTGGCTTGTCTGCATACCTTCGAAGGTACGCGGCGCGGCGAAAGGGCGCTGTAAATATTAGTAAATGGATGTTTCGTGCCGCCAAGGCGTGACAGCTACGGCAATCTTCGCGCGATTCGGCTCGACGCCGCTGTCACGTGCAACACGCATGCAGTTTGCAGCTTGTAGCCAGGCCTTGCGGAGATCGGCGCAGGCGGCTTTCATCGCCGCCTGGCCCGCGACGCACTAAGCCATCTTCACGGGCGCGCGCCACGATTCGGGGTTGGTCCAGAACGCGCCCCGCAGGCGGTCCCGGCTCTGCGGAGTGGGCGGCTTCGCTGCCGATGCGCCGATGCGTCCGCGCAACGAAATCTGGCGGCCGCAGGTCGAAAGGCGTTTGACGATTTCGGCGAGTGTGCCGTCGGCCTGCCATTCATCGAAGCGACGCCGGCATGTCGGCGGGGACGGATAGCGGCCCGGCAACTTCGACCACCCTTCGCCCGTCGACAATACCCAGAGTACGGCGTTGACGACTGCGCGGGCTTCCACCCGAGGGCGCCCGCGCCGTTCGCTCCGCGCTGGCTCCGCGCAGAACAACGTCTCGACCAGCGCCCATTCGTTATCTCTCAAATCGTCGAACAGCATCATGTCCTCACCTCAGCAAAACTGACCCCGGTGCGCTGCCCCGCGCCGCGCACTCTCGAAACACTCGGGAAACGAATGCCGAGTACGCCGGTGTGGGCCGCGAGCGATAGCCAAGCTATCAGGCGCGGGCCCCACCAACCTCGGCGGCCCAGCAACGCATGAAACGTGCCACCCGGGTCGCGACATACAGAAGCCGCGCCACGGCGGGCTTACCGGGAGGTCAGCCAGGGGCGTATAAGACGCCAAAACCGTGGGCGGGAAAATCGGGACAATCACCAATCTTGTGCAGTCGGGCTCGCCGGCAGTGCGCTTACGCTCGATTATTGCAACGCCGCAACCGTCTGCTGGCGCATTGCATCAACATGCAAGGTGGGCCGCTGCGCGGGCTTTGCAGTTGCAGCATCCGGAACCTAGGTCGGCGGTTCGATAGGCTCGCGCAATATGTCTGCTTTACGGAGAACGGACGAAGTTTTGTCGTATCCGCCCCAACGTCCGCGCGAATATCGGATTGCATTCGTCCTGGTTTGCTTACCTGTGTTTACGCATTCGGTGTTTTTGCGTAAGATGGCGTTCAGTCACGCGGCGTCTTCCTGGAAGGCCGCCGCTTCGTCCGGCTGGGCTTGGCTCGATAGCTGTCCGATTCGCCACCCCCCGGTTCGTGCTCCCATCAATATGACCGATCAAAATCGGGCGAGCGCGTCTTCTGTTCCATATCGTCTGGTTGATCCGGTTCGTTGACCACACAGGGTCTGGTCTAGCTGCATGAATACCCAAGAGGCGAAGATCGTCCTCGAGACTGCTTTGATTTGCGCACAAGAACCGCTGAAAACCGGTGATTTGCGTAAGCTTTTCGCCGATGGCGTGTCGGCGGATACAGTCCGCGCGTTACTTGAGGATTTGAGAAGCGACTGGTCCGGTCGCGGTGTCGAGCTCGTTGCGTTGGCGACGGGCTGGCGCTTCCAAAGCAAGCCGGCCATGCGCAATTACCTGGATCGCTTGAATCCCGAAAAGCCGCCGAAGTATTCGCGCGCGGTTCTGGAGACGCTCGCGATCATTGCCTATCGGCAGCCGGTCACGCGCGGCGACATCGAAGAGATTCGCGGCGTCACCGTCAACACACAGGTGGTGAAGCAACTCGAGGATCGCAATTGGATCGAGGTCATTGGCCATCGCGACGTGCCGGGGCGGCCTGCGCTCTATGCGACGACGAAGCAGTTTCTCGACGATCTCTCGCTGAAAGCGCTCGACGAGCTGCCGCCCCTGGAAGACCCAGCAGCGCAATTGGAGGCGAGCCCGCTCGCTCAGCATGCGATCGAATTTTCGGATAACGGCAATGGCGATGGCGGCGGCGCCGAGCACGTTTCGTGCGACGCCGATTCCACCCCTGCTGCCGGGCAAGCCGAAATTGGAGCTGAAGTTGGTTCTGACATCGTTTCAGCGCAGGGCGGTGCTGATGCGGCACCATCTGCCGACGGAATCGATCAAGCTGATCCAACGGATCAAGCTGACGACGCGAGCGACGACAACGGGCAGCAGTCCGATATGCTGCCTTCGGGTGCTGCGCGGCAGACGCTGCATGCGATCGAGCCGGTAGCTGGAAACACGAAACAGAAAGATTGCCCGGATGCGTTTGACGACGACGCATTCTCCGACGATGAGGCGGCATCACGCCGCGCCTGACGTAACCGAACTTTGCCGCACTCACGACGGGTGCGAGCCATCTGACATTCGAGGTTGTTTTGACAGATACCCACGACAACGATTTGTCCGCATCCGGGCATGCCATAGAGGCCGCTGGCCGCGACGAGGTGCCCCACGCGCGACAAACACCGGCCGACGGTGAGCCGCAGCGGCAAGCGCAGACCCAGGACGCAGAAGCGGGGGACCAGGAACGTCCTCGCCGCGGACTGCGACGCGGGCCGCGCAGTTTGATCGCGCGGCGCCGGGCCGCGGCCAAGACGAAGGGCGAACCCGGCTCCGCAGCGGAGCCGGCCGCACCGGGGCAAGAGGTGCCGGCCGAAGGCGGTGACGCCGCGCCGGCAGCCCGACCTCCGAAAAAAGCGGCTGCCGGCAAAGGCCCGCGCAAGCCCGCAGGCGGGCCGCGGCGCGAACGCTCGGCCGGTGACGACAAGCGTGCTGGCGAAACGCCGGCCGCCGCTCAGGAGGACTTGTTCTCCTACGTGAGTTCGCCAGCCTTCGATGCCGACAACAGCACGACCGGCGGGGTACGCGCACCGATGCTTCGTCGCGGCGGCCCGCCGCAGCAAAAGCGCGTGCTGTCGCCCGACGACGACGCGCCCAAGCTGCATAAAGTGCTCGCCGAGGCCGGCATGGGCTCCCGTCGCGAGATGGAGGAATTGATCGTTGCCGGCCGGGTATCGGTCAACGGCGAGCCGGCGCATATCGGCCAGCGCATCATGCCGACCGATCAGGTCCGCATCAACGGCAAGCCGGTCAAGCGCCGTGTGCAAACAAAGCCGCCGCGTGTGCTCGTCTATCACAAGCCGGCTGGCGAAATCGTCAGCCATGCTGATCCGGAAGGGCGCCCGTCGGTGTTCGACAAACTGCCGCCGATGAAGACGGCCAAGTGGCTCGCAGTCGGCCGTCTGGATTTCAATACCGAAGGTCTGCTGTTGCTGACCACCTCGGGCGATCTGGCGAATCGGTTCATGCATCCGCGCTATAGCGTCGAGCGCGAATATGCGGTACGTGTCGTCGGCGAGCTCAGCGAAAGTTCGCGGCAAAAGCTGCTGCAAGGTGTGGAGCTGGAAGACGGTTCCGCCAACTTTTTGCGTATTCGCGACGGTGGCGGTGAGGGAACGAATCATTGGTACCACGTCGCCTTGGCCGAAGGGCGTAACCGCGAAGTGCGCCGAATGTTCGAGGCCGTTGGGCTCATGGTGAGTCGGCTCATTCGCACGCGCCACGGCCCGATTTTGTTGCCGCGCGGCTTGCGTCGCGGGCGATGGGAAGAGCTCGAAGACAACCAGGTGCGCGCTCTGATGAGCGCTGTGGGCCTTAAGGCTCCGTCCGATGAAAAAGGCGGACAACGGGCAACGCCCGAGCGTCGCCAACCCGATCCGATGCAGACGTCGATGGGCTTCATTAGTCGCGAGCCTGTGCTGACGGCGCACGGCCGTTTCGAGCAGCAAGGCCGTGGCCCTGGCGCTGGCCGGCGCGGGCCGGGTGGCGGCTTCCGCGGTACGGGCACCGGCGGCGGCTTCGGCGATGCTCTCGGCGGCGGCATGGGTGGAATGGGCGGACGCGGCGGGCCCAATCGTGGCGGCAAAAAGGGGCAGGCGCCTCGCGGCGATGTCGACGGCAATCGCGCCGCACCGGCGGCCGGTGCCAAGCGCGGTTTTTCCGGCAGCAATGCCAATGCGGGAGGCAATCGCACGCCGAACGGCAATCGCGCGCCGGGTGGTGGCAATCGCACCGGTGGCGGCCCTGGCGCGCCGCGCGGCGTGTCGCGTAACCGGCCGCGAGGACGCTGAAAACGGCCGTTTTACACGACGCCGGGCAAGGCGCTTCTTTGCAAGCGTCTTTTAAAAATGCTAAACTCCAAAAGTCGCTGGGCGTGCGGCTTTATCAGTGCAGCCCAGGTGCGACCACCGGTAGTAAGAAGATGGGCGTTTAGCCCATTTTTTTTTGGGTCCGCGGCGTTGGGCCTTGCGCATCCGGGGTTTCGCATCTGGGTTCGGCATCTCGGGTAGCACTGACCCTTCGTGCGCTGGCAAGGCGTGCGGCCCGCAAGGCGTTTGCGTCGCGCGCGAACACCTTAGAGGGCATTGTGCAACTGACGGAACTGATAGAAACCACGGTCTCGGGCATGGGCTACGAACTGGTCGACTTAGAGCGTACCGGTCGCGGCATGCTTTGTGTCTATATCGACCAGCCGGCCGGCATAGCAATAGAAGACTGCGAAAAGGTCACGCGTCAGCTCCAGCACGTTTTGACAGTTGAAAACATCGACTACGAACGGCTCGAGGTTTCGTCGCCGGGGCTCGACCGTCCGCTCAAGAAATTGACGGACTTCGCGCGCTTTGCTGGCAGCGAAGTGACCGTTACATTGAAAAAGCCGTTGAATGGGCGCAAATCGTACCGCGGCATTATTCATGCACCGCAGGGCGAAACGATCGGTTTGGAATTTGAAGGGAAAGAAGGCGCGGCGATGTTGGATTTCACGCTCGCGGATATGGACCGTGCACGCCTCATCCCGAAAGTAGACTTTAGGAGCCGCAAACAATGAGTCGCGAAGTATTGATGCTGGTGGATGCGCTGGCGCGCGAGAAGAACGTCAACAAGGATGTCGTGTTCGCTGCGCTCGAAGCCGCTCTTGCTTCGGCCACCAAGAAACTCTTCGAAGAAGACGTCGATATTCGCGTGCACATCGACCGTGAATCGGGCGAGCATGAAACCTATCGCCGCTGGCACGTCGTGCCCGACGAAGCCGGCCTGCAAGAGCCGGACCAGGAAATTCTGCTGTTCGAAGCCCGCGAACAGGACCCGGAGATTCAGCTCGACGAGTACATCGAAGAGCCGATTCCCTCGATCGAGTTCGGGCGCATCGGCGCACAAGCGGCCAAGCAAGTCATTTTGCAAAAAGTGCGCGATGCAGAGCGCGAGCAGATCCTGAACGATTTTCTCGAGCGCGGCGAAAAGATCATGACCGGCGCGGTGAAGCGGCTCGACAAGGGCAACTTCATTGTCGAATCAGGGCGCGTCGAAGCGCTGCTGCGCCGTGACCAGCTCATTCCGAAGGAAAACCTGCGCGTGGGCGACCGAGTGCGGGCCTACATCGCAAAGGTCGACCGTACCGCGCGCGGCCCGCAGATCGAACTCTCGCGCACGGCGCCCGAGTTCCTGATGAAGCTGTTCGAAATGGAAGTCCCGGAAATCGAGCAGGGTCTGCTCGAGATCAAGGCGGCGGCGCGCGACCCGGGCGTGCGCGCCAAAATTGGCGTGATCGCTTACGACAAGCGCATCGATCCGATCGGTACCTGCGTCGGCATTCGCGGCTCGCGCGTGCAGGCGGTGCGCAATGAGCTCGGTGGCGAGAACGTCGACATCGTGCTATGGTCGGAAGATCCCGCTCAGTTCGTGATCGGCGCGCTCGCGCCGGCCGCAGTTCAGTCGATCGTCGTCGATGAAGAAAAGCACTCGATGGACGTCGTTGTGGACGAGAACGAGCTAGCGGTTGCCATCGGCCGTAGCGGCCAGAATGTGCGTCTTGCCAGTGAACTGACCGGTTGGCAGATCAACATCATGACGCCGGACGAATCTGCGCAAAAGCAGAATCAGGAGCGTGGGGTTCTGCGCGATCTGTTCATGGCCCGACTCGATGTCGACGAGGAAGTCGCCGACATCCTGATCGACGAAGGCTTTACCAGCCTTGAAGAGATCGCCTATGTGCCGCTCAACGAGATGCTCGAGATCGAAGCGTTCGACGAAGACACCGTTCACGAGCTGCGTAACCGCTCCCGTGATGCGCTGTTGACGATGGCGATCGCTAACGAGGAAAAAGTCGAAAACGCCGCGCTCGATTTAAAGAGTGTCGAAGGCGTGGACGCCGATCTGCTCGCGAAGCTAGCCGCTCACAAGATCCAGACACGTGACGAGCTGGCGGAGTTGGCTGTCGATGAATTGGTCGAATTGACCGGAGTGGAAGAGGAAGCCGCGAAAGCGTTGATTATGAAAGCACGTGAACATTGGTTCCAGTGAGTGAACGACCATGGCGCACTGAAACGAACGCGGCCGACTGGCCGCATGACCCGATGCTAACCGCAAGGAATTGGTCCTTGCATTAAGAGGAATGAATGGCGAGTAACAACGTAGCCCAATTTGCCGCGGAATTGAAAATGCCTGCTGGAGTACTGCTCGAGCAGCTCCAGGCAGCGGGTGTCCAGAAAGCGAATGAGGACGACGCCTTGTCTGAATCGGACAAGGCGCGTCTGCTCGATCACTTGCGCAAAGCCCACGGCTCGGCCGACGCTGACAAGCGCAAGATCACGCTCACCCGCCGGCACACGTCGGAGATCAAGCAGTCCGACGCGACGGGCAAGGCTCGAACCATTCAGGTCGAAGTGCGCAAAAAGCGCGTCTTCGTGAAACGCGATGAAGCGAGCGAAGCGGCCACCGAAACGGCGAACGAGGCATCGTCGGCCGAGAGCGCAGAGTTGCAGCGCCGCGAAGAAGAAGCGCGTCGCGAGGCTGAACTGCTCGAGCGGCAGGCGCAGGAGCTGAAGGCGCGTCAGGAGCAACTCGAACGCGAAGAGGCCGAGCGGCAGGCACGCGAACAGGCGGCTGAAGCCGAGCGCCGTCGTGCCGAGGCAGAAGCTGCGAACAAGCATGCCGAGGTGGCTGCGCGGGTGCAGGCCGAGCGTGATGCCTCGGACGACGAGCGCGCCGCTGCCGAACGCGCTGCGCAGCGCGAAGCGGCCAAACGGGCCGAGGACGCCGCGCGAGCGGCTTCCGAAAAAGCGCGCGCCGAGCAGGAAGAGATCGCCAAGCGCCGCCAAGCGGCCGAGGCCGAAGCGCGTGCGATTCGCGAAATGATGAACACGCCGCGCAAGGCACAGGTGAAGGCGCCCGAGCCGGCGCCCGCCGCAGCCAAGCCTGTTGTCGAAGCGGCGAAGGCGGCCGAGGCGAAGGGCACGCTGCACAAGCCGGCTCGCCCGCCGGGCGAGGCACCGCGGCCGGCAGTTGCGCGCAAGGCCACGCCGGCAGCAACGCCGAGCACGACGCCTGCGCCGTCGGCCGACAAGAAGAAGCCCGGCAAGGGCGGCTGGCAAGACGATGCAGCAAAGCGTCGTGGCATCAAGACGCGCGGGGACTCCAGCGGTGGTGTCGATCGCGGCTGGCGTGGCGGCCCCAAGGGGCGCGGCAAGCATCAGGACGCAGCTGCGAACTTCCAGGCGCCGATCGAGCCGATCGTGCGTGAAGTGCACGTGCCGGAAACCATTACGGTTGCTGATCTCGCGCACAAGATGTCGGTGAAGGCTTCGGAAGTCATCAAGGTGATGATGAAGCTCGGCCAGATGGTGACGATCAACCAAATGCTCGACCAGGAAACGGCGATGATCATCGTCGAGGAACTCGGGCATCGGGCCGTCGCGGCCAAGTTGGACGATCCAGAAGCGCTGCTGGTCGAAGGCGAGTCGAGCGATGCCGAGCAACTGCCGCGTCCGCCTGTCGTCACGGTCATGGGTCACGTTGATCACGGCAAGACGTCGTTGCTCGACTACATCCGTCGTGCGAAGGTCGCGGCCGGCGAAGCGGGCGGTATCACGCAGCATATCGGCGCGTATCACGTCGAAACGCCGCGTGGCGTTATCACGTTCCTTGATACGCCGGGTCACGAGGCGTTCACGGCCATGCGTGCACGCGGTGCGAAAGCAACCGACATCGTTATTCTCGTGGTGGCAGCCGACGACGGCGTGATGCCGCAAACGAAGGAAGCGATTGCGCATGCAAAGGCGGGCGGCGTGCCGATCGTCGTTGCAATCAACAAGATCGACAAGCCGGACGCGAACCCCGAGCGCGTGAAGCAGGAACTCGTTGCGGAAGGCGTCGTGCCCGAAGAGTACGGCGGCGATTCGCCGTTCGTCTCGGTGTCCGCGAAGACGGGTGCGGGTATCGACGATTTGCTCGAGAACGTATTGCTGCAGGCCGAAGTGCTCGAATTGACGGCGCCGGTGGAAGCGCCTGCGAAGGGTCTCGTGATCGAAGCCAAGCTCGACAAGGGTAAGGGTCCGGTTGCCACGATTCTCGTGCAGTCGGGCACGCTCTCGCGCGGCGACGTCGTGCTGGCTGGCAGCGCCTATGGCCGCGTACGGGCAATGCTCGACGAGACCAGCAAGGCGACGAAGTCGGCGGGGCCATCGATTCCGGTCGAAATCCAGGGCTTGTCCGAGGTGCCGGCGGCGGGCGAGGAAGTCATGGTGCTGCAAGACGAGCGCAAGGCGCGCGAAATCGCGCTCTTCCGCCAGGGCAAGTTCCGTGACGTAAAGCTTGCAAAGCAGCAGGCGGCGAAGCTCGAAAGCATGCTGGAGCAGATGGGCGAGGGCGAAGTCAAGAACCTGCCGCTTATCGTCAAGGCCGATGTGCAGGGCTCGCAGGAAGCGCTGGTTCAAGCACTGCAAAAGCTGTCGACCGACGAAGTGCGCGTGCAGATCGTGCACGGTGCGGTGGGTGGCATCAGCGAATCGGACGTCAACCTCGCCACGGCGTCGAAGGCCGTCATCATTGGCTTCAACACACGTGCCGATGCGCAAGCGCGCCGCCTTGCCGAGACGAACGGCATCGATATTCGCTACTACAACATCATCTACGACGCAGTGGATGAGGTGAAGGCGGCGATGTCGGGCATGCTCTCGCCGGAGAAGCGCGAGGTGATCACCGGGATGGTCGAGGTGCGCCAAGTATTCCGTGTGCCGAAGGTTGGCGCGGTTGCCGGCTGTATGGTGACGGAAGGTATCGTCAAGCGCTCGTCGTCGGTGCGCGTGCTGCGCAACAACGTGGTGATTCACACCGGTGAACTCGATTCGCTCAAGCGCTTCAAGGACGATGTCAAGGAAGTGAAGCAGGGCTTCGAGTGCGGTATGTCGGTGAAGAACTTCAACGATATCGTCGAAGGCGATCAGTTCGAAGTCTTCGAAGTCACCGAAGTCGCGCGTACGCTCTAAACACCGCGCGTACGACACGGGGCGGGACGGGCGGGCAGCCTGTCCCGCCCGTTGTTTTTGTGGCGACCTACGCCCGGGCGCTGTGCGCAACTATTGCATCAGGAATTCGCCATGCCGAAGAAACGCAGTTCCCCGAACCGCAACGTACAGATCGCCGATCAGATCCAGCGCGATCTGTCCGAGCTCATCATGCGCGAGGTGAAAGACCCGCGCATCGGGCTCGTGACGATCCAGAGCGTCGAACTGACGCCCGACTATGCGCACGCGAAGGTTTTTTTCACGACGTTGACGGGTGATGCGCAAGCAACGCAGCATGCGCTCAATCATGCCGCGGGCCATTTGCATAATCTGCTGTTCAAGCGGCTGCACATCCACACTGTGCCGACGCTGCATTTCCACTACGACAAGACGATCGAGCGAGCGGTAGAGATGTCACGTCTGATCGACGAGGCGAACGCGACTCGCGCAAAGGACGATTGAACTCGTTTTCGGACTTGGCATTTACCCACGCAGATGATTCAGACACAACGGCCACGCGTGCCGCGCCGCGCACTCGATGGTGTACTGCTGCTCGACAAGCCCCTTGGCTTGTCGAGTAACGACGCACTGATTTGCGCGAAACGCCTTTATCTCGCGAAAAAGGCGGGGCACACGGGGACGCTCGACCCGCTGGCGTCGGGGCTTTTGCCGCTTTGCTTTGGCGAGGCCACGAAGTTTTCGCAAGACTTGCTCGATGCGGACAAGACCTATGAGGCCACCCTGCGCCTCGGCATTCGCACGGCAACGGGCGATGCCGAAGGCGAGGCGCTCGAAACACGTTGCGTGAATGTCGATGATGCGGCGATCCGTGCGGTATGCCAGCGTTTTATCGGCGAGATCGAACAGGTGCCGCCGATGTATTCGGCGCTCAAGCGCGACGGCAAACCGTTATACGAATACGCGCGCGCGGGCGAGGTCGTTGAGCGGGAGAGCCGCACCGTCATCATCCGCGCACTCGAGGTGCTCGACGTCGCGTTACCTGACGTCACGTTTCGCGTGACTTGCACCAAGGGCACCTATGTGCGGACGCTGGCCGAAGATATCGGCGCGGCGCTGGATTGTGGCGCGCACCTCGTGATGCTGCGGCGCACGGGCGTCGGTGCGTTGACGCTCGAACATGCGGTGACGCTCGACGCGCTTTCATCACTCGACATCGACGCGCGCGACAAGCTGCTGCAACCCGTCGATGCGCTGCTTTCGACGTTCGCATCTGTGCATCTCGCGGGCGACGCGGCGCGTCGGTTCCAGCATGGGCAACGCTTGCGATTGGCCGAGCCGGTGACGCAGAGCACGGCGGCTGCCGATAGCACCGAAGGGGTTCGCGTACGCGTGTACCGCGAAGAAGACGGCACATTACTTGGCGTCGCTCGTCTGACCGATGGCTTGTTGGCTCCCGAGCGGCTCATTGTAAGCAGCGTAGCGGCTTGAGCCGCTACGCCGATCATCGCATCAATGCGCGGCCGAGGCCGCAGCGCCGGCATCGCCGCCCGCGCGTTCCGGCCGGGTAATCCAGATCAACGCGATCAGCAGCACGAAGATGATCGACGACACGTAAAAGAGGTCGTTGACGCCGAGTTGCGCCGCCTGCTGCGTCACCAGCCGATCGAAGAGCCCATACTGCTGAGATGCGTTGAGCCCGGTGTTTGCGCCCATTTGTGCCATCGATTGCGTGAAGGTCGGATCGAAAGCACTGGCGCGTTCGGTCAGTTGTGCATGATGGAACGTCGTGCGGTGATCCCACGCGGTCGTGAAAATCGAGGTGCCGATGCCGCCGCACATGATCCGTACAAAATTCGACAGCCCCGACGCTGCGGCAATCCGATTGCCCGGCAGCCCCGAAAGCGTGATCGACACGAGCGGAATAAAAAAGCCGGCCATTGCGATGCCTTGCACTAGTGTGGGCAAAGCAAGCGACCAGGTATCGACACCGGTTGTGTAGCGCGAGCGCATCCAAAAGCAAAGGGCGAACACGAGAAAGGCGGCCGTGGCGATTTTCCGTGGATCGGTGCGCGGCAAGAATTTGCCCGTCACGGGCGAGAGCAAGATGGCGAACACGCCGACGGGCGCCATCACGAGGCCGGCATCCGTTGCTGTATAGCCGATGTCGGTCTGGAGCCAAAGCGGCAGCAAGACGAGATTGCCGAAATAAAGTCCATAGCCGATCGAAAGCGCGACGGTCCCTCCGGTGAAATTGCGCTTCTTGAATAGCGAGAGATCGACGACCGGATGTTCGGCCGTCAATTCCCAGATGACAAAAAACGCAAACCCGATCAGCGCGACGAGGGCGAGGATGACGATCGTCGTGGACGAGAACCAGTCGAGATCTTTGCCCTTGTCCAGCATCACCTGTAGCGAACCCACCCAGATCATCAGCAATGCCAGGCCGACCGTGTCGATGGGCGCTTTCTTGATGGTCGAGTCCCGCGTGCGGAAGATCGCCCAGGTGGCCGCCGCGGCGGCGATGCCGACCGGGATGTTGACGTAGAAGATCCACGGCCATGAAATGTTGTCCGAGATCCAACCGCCGAGAATCGGCCCCGCCACCGGCGCGATCAGTGTGGTCATCGACCACATGGCGAGCGCCACCGGCGCCTTCGCACGCGGGTAGCTCGCCAGCAGCAACGTTTGCGAAAGCGGAATCATCGGCCCCGCGACGGCGCCTTGGATCACGCGCGAAAGAAGCAGAAGCGGCAACGTCGGCGAGAGCCCGCACATCCACGACGATAGAACGAAGAGCACGATCGACGCCAGGAACAGGCGGACTTGCCCGATGCGATCGGTGAGCCAGCCCGTGAGCGGCACCGAGATTGCATTGGCGACGGCGAACGACGTGATGACCCAGGTGCCCTGGTCGGACGAGACGCCGAGGTCACCGGAGATGGTCGGGATCGACACGTTTGCAATGGACGTGTCGAGCACGTTCATGAACACAGCGAGCGATACGGCGATTGTGCCGATCACAAGCGACGCGCCCGTGAGCGGCGCGTGCGGAGCTGCTTGGGATTGAGCCATTACGCGAAAACCTCGGAGTGTCGTGATAGAGGGCTACATGCTTGCTGCTTCGCGCTTACATCAGCTTGGCTGCATTGCTCGCGACTTTCGCGCCGTGCGCGGCGCGCGGCATCGCCGGCTTCGATCGAGCGGCACTGGCGACAGCCGCATTCCCGCTCGGCCCGGCGTTCGCGGCGATGATCCGCGCAATTTCCGCATCGGCTTCGTCACCATATTTGTCGAACACGTTCGTTTGATAGACGGTGTTTTTCGCATTCGCGAGCTGCGTGCCGTTCTCGTTCTTGATGTCGACGTTGGCTTGCATCGACAGGCCGATACGCAGCGGATGCGCGTGCAGTTCTTGCGGATCGAGTTCGATGCGAACGGGCAGGCGCTGCACGACCTTGATCCAGTTGCCCGTGGCGTTTTGCGCGGGCAGCAGCGAGAACGCGGAACCGGTGCCGGCCGAGAAACCGACGACCTTGCCGTGATAGACCACCGACGAGCCATAGACGTCGGCAGTCAACTCGACGGGCTGGCCGATACGCATATGCCTCAACTGCACTTCCTT
Organism: Trinickia sp. LjRoot230; assembly: GCF_964253315.1. Lineage (NCBI taxonomy): Bacteria > Pseudomonadati > Pseudomonadota > Betaproteobacteria > Burkholderiales > Burkholderiaceae > Trinickia > Trinickia sp. LjRoot230. The sequence continues at coordinate 2,442,998 of NZ_CAXUQX020000001.1, read as the reverse complement.
GAAGTTGGCATCGACCCATACCGATTCCAGCGGCACGATCGCCATCAACGGGTTGCCGGGCGACACGCGCTGGCCGACCTGGACCGAACGCCGTGCCACATAGCCCGTCACAGGTGCGGGCAACGTATTGCGCGCGTTGTTCAGATACGCGTCGCGCACTTTCGCCGCGACGGCGATCACGTTCGGGTGCGTCGAAATCGTCGTGTTCGAGGTCAAGGCCCGGCTGGAAGCAAGCTGTTGCTCGGCTGCGTCCAACGCGGCCTGTGCGGCCTTGACGGCGTCGCGCGAATGGGAGATTTCTTCCTGCGATACGGCACCTGTTTGCGCCACCGTCATGCGCCGGCGCAAATCGTCTTGCGCACGCGAGAGGTCGGATTGCCGCTGCGCGATTTGTGCGAGGTACTGATCGTTGTTGACGAAGAGGCCTCGGACTTGACGAACCGTTTGAGCGAGATTCGCTTCGGCTTGCTGCAAGGCGACCCGGGCGTCGGCGCCGTCGAGCACGACGAGCGGGTCTCCGGCCTTGACCGTTTGCGTGTCATCGGCGTTCACCGCGATGACCGTCCCCGTCACTTGGGGGGTGATCTGAACGACATTACCGTTGACGTACGCGTCGTCGGTGTCCTCGTGAAAGCGCGCTACGAGGAAGTAGTAAAGACCGTACCCGACGGCCGCGATCAGGATCACGACGCCGAGCAGCGTCATCAGCAGCTTGCGTTTTCCGTTGGTCCGCGTCTGTGTATTCGCGGCAGATTGTTGAGTGTCGCTCATGGAAATACTCTCCGGTTCTCGATTCTGTAGCTTTGAAACTTCCGTTGCGTAAGCGTCGTTATGCGTTATTCGTCAGCTGCGTTCCTGCGCATCAGCTCGATGGGGCTGTGGCCGCTGCATCCGTCTGCGCCGGCGCGTCGGGCATGCCGATTCCAGCCGTGTTCGCATCGAATCCGCCGCCGAGTGCCTTGATGAGCGCGAATTGCAAATCGCGCCGACGCATCTTGAGGTTCGTCAGGGTTTGCTCGGCCGATAACCGGTTGATATCGGCTGTCAACACTTGCAACTGGGGCGAGAGGCCCGCCTTATAGCGAATAACGGCAAGCCGGTAGGCTTCGCTCGACGCGTCGAGCGCACGCTGCGCATCGGCCATTTCCCGATCGATCGCTCGAATCGACGTCACTTGCGTGGCGACATCGGACAGCGCGCCGATCAATGCCTGGTTGTAGTTCGCGACATCGAGATCGAAATCGGCATAGCGGCCTTTGAGTTGCGCGCGTAGCGCGCCCGCATCGAAAATCGGCAGATGAACGGCCGGCCCTGCCTGCAACTGGCGGCTGCTCGCTCGCAAAAAGCGGCTCCATCCGAACGCGTCGAAGCCCGCCGCCGCCGCCAGATTGATATCGGGGAAGAACTCGGCCTTCGCTTCTTTCACGTCGTGCAACGCAGCTTCGATCTGCCAACGCGCCGCGACGAGGTCGGGGCGGCGCGCCACGAGATCGGCTGGCAAGTTATCGGGCAATGTCACTGCGCCGCTCGGCGCGAGCACCGGCTCGGCGATTTGCAGCCCGCGATCCGGGCCCTTGCCGAGCAACGCGGCCAACTGATATCGCACGGCCGTGATCTGACCGTCGAGATCGGAAAGTGTGGTTTGCGTCGCGGCGATGTTGCCGAGTGCCGTTTGTTTTTCGACGCTGGTGTCGAGCCCCGCGACGACGCGGCCATTCGTAATTGAGCTGACTTCCCGACGATTGGCGACTTCACGCGCGGCGATATCGCGCATCGCGTAAAGCTGCGCCAGCTGGTTATAGGTTCGCGCCACCGACGATGCCAGCGCGAGCCGCGTTTGCTGCATCTCGGCTTGCGCGCCCCGCTGTTGCGAGACAGCGGACGCGAGGCGAGCTCGGTTTTTGCCCCAAAGGTCGAGTTCCCACGACGCGCTGGCAAGCGCATTGTGCTCGGTGAACCAGTTGCCGCCGAAGGGAGGCGGATAAAGGCCGTTGCCCGAGAATCGCTCGCGCGTGATGGTGTAGCTTCCCGTGACTTTGGGCAACAGATTCGAATGCGTGCTTTCGATGTACGACTGCGCCTTGGCAAGCCGCGCCTGCGCTTGTGCGACGGACGGATTGCCCTCGAGCGCCTCCGCGACGAGCTTCGGCAGTTGCGGGTCGCCGAACTGGCTTGCCCACTCGAGCGTCGGCCACTGTCCGCCCTCGGCCTGCAGGCTTTGCGCCGTATCGAGGTTCGCGACGCGCTCGGGCGCCTTGTCGCTCTTGATTCCGGCGTAGTTTGCACAACCGGCGAGCACGAACGCGGCGATTGTCATGGCGGCGGCGCTTTTCGGCCCGAACGCGCGGCGTGGCGCTGAAAGAGATGTCATTGCACGGCCTTTCGACTCAAGTTTGATAGTGGACATTGCAACTTGTTTTTCTTGAAAGTTTTGCTTGAAGCGCTGGGAAACTGAAACGACTCCTCTCGCTACCGCCGAGGCGAACCGTCGATAGGCTCGCCGGTATTCGCGAGAATGCGCCGCAACATGCTTTTCAGGAAGCCGACTTCCTCGGGCGTGAACCCGGCCAACGCTTCGTCTCCGACCCCGCAGAAAATCTCCGGCAGCCGCGCAGCGATCGCATAGCCGTCCGATGTCAACTCCAGATGAACGGCCCGCCGGTCTTCGCTGCTGCGAACGCGAGAAAGCAACTGCCGCTTTTCGAGCCGATCTACGAGGCGCGTCACCGCGCTGGCGTCGATGCCGTAATGACGCGCCAGATCGGCGGCGAGCTGGCAGCGGCCCGAACCGATCATGAACAGCATGCTGGCTTGCGTGCTCGTAATGCCGAGTTCGCTGAGCGTGCGCTGCGTGACCAGGTTCGATAAGCTCGATTTGGCTCGCCCGATCAAGTAGCCCACCGCTTCGTCGAGTTGGAAGTCACGGATTTGCGGGGGCGGCATGTCGGACGGGTGGCTCATGGCGTTATTTCATGACTCTACAATAGTTGACTAGGCATGATTTTAGTTTGCAAAGATTGTCATGGCAAGTATCTTCGGGCGATGGCGGTGCACGATGCCGCACCAATTCTGACCGGTTCCCGGCGAACGTGCAGCGAGCCGAGATATGAGGCAGCGGGAGCTTTTGTCAAGCGCACGTGATATACTCTTTGGCTACTCAAAGTGCGTCTTTTTGCGCCGCTTGCGGGGAGCATTGCCGATGCGGGCAATGTATCCGGCACGGTGTGCGGCGTACGCAACCGTCCAGAACTATGACTCGCGCCCTTCGCAACATTGCCATCATTGCCCACGTCGACCACGGCAAGACGACGCTCGTCGATCAACTGCTCCGTCAGTCGGGCACGTTCCGCGAGAACCAGCAGATCGCCGAACGCGTGATGGATTCGAACGATATCGAGCGCGAGCGCGGTATCACGATTCTGGCGAAGAACTGCGCCGTCGAATACGAAGGCACGCACATCAACATCGTCGACACGCCGGGCCACGCCGACTTCGGCGGCGAAGTGGAGCGCGTGCTGTCGATGGTCGATTCCGTGCTGCTGCTCGTCGATGCCGTCGAAGGTCCGATGCCGCAAACGCGCTTCGTGACGAAAAAGGCGCTTGCGCTCGGGCTCAAGCCGATCGTCGTCGTCAACAAGGTGGACCGCCCCGGCGCGCGTATCGACTGGGTCATCAATCAAACGTTCGACTTGTTCGACAAGCTCGGTGCAACCGAAGAACAGCTCGATTTCCCGATCGTCTATGCATCGGGCCTGAATGGCTACGCGTCGCTCGACGCGGCTGCGCGCGAAGGCGATATGCGGCCGCTGTTCGAGGCCATTCTCCAGCACGTGCCGGTCCGCCCGGCCGATCCCGATGCCCCGCTGCAATTGCAGATCACTTCGCTCGATTACTCGACGTATGTCGGCCGTATCGGCGTGGGCCGTATCACGCGCGGGCGCATTCGGCCCGGCCAGCCCGTCGCGGTGCGCTTCGGTCCCGACAGCGAGATCCTGAACCGCAAGATCAATCAAGTGCTGTCGTTTCACGGCCTCGAGCGTGTGCAGGTCGAAGAGGCGCAAGCCGGCGATATCGTGCTGATCAACGGCATCGAAGATATTGGCATCGGCGCCACGATCTGCTCGCCCGATACGCCCGAGGCACTGCCGATGATCACGGTGGACGAGCCGACGCTCACGATGAACTTCCTCGTGAATTCGTCGCCGCTCGCGGGCAAAGAGGGTAAATTCGTCACGAGCCGCCAGATTCGCGACCGCCTGATGAAAGAGCTCAACCATAACGTGGCGTTGCGCGTGCGCGACACTGGCGACGAAACCGTGTTCGAAGTCTCCGGGCGTGGCGAACTGCACCTGACGATTTTGGTCGAGAACATGCGTCGCGAAGGCTACGAACTTGCGGTCTCGCGTCCGCGCGTCGTGATGCACGAAGTCGATGGCGTCAAGCATGAGCCCTACGAGCTGCTGACGGTCGATCTGGAAGATTCGCACCAGGGCGGCGTGATGGAAGAGTTGGGCCGCCGCAAGGGCGAGTTGCTCGATATGGCGTCGGACGGCCGCGGCCGCACGCGCCTCGAGTACCGCATTCCGGCGCGCGGGCTGATCGGCTTCCAAGGCGAATTTATGACGCTTACGCGCGGCACGGGCCTGATGAGCCACGTGTTCGACGAATACGCGCCGGTTAAAGACGGCTCGCTCGGCGAGCGGCGCAACGGCGTGCTGATCTCGCAGGACGACGGCGCAGCCGTTGCTTACGCGTTGTGGAAACTGCAGGATCGGGGCCGCATGTTCGTGAAACCGGGCGATGCGCTTTATGAGGGCATGGTCATCGGCATTCATAGCCGCGACAACGATCTCGTCGTCAACCCGATCAAGGGCAAGCAGCTTACCAACGTGCGCGCGTCGGGCACAGATGAAGCCGTTCGCCTCGTTCCGCCGATCCAAATGTCGCTCGAGTACGCGGTCGAGTTTATCGACGACGACGAGCTCGTCGAAGTGACGCCGCAGTCGATTCGCCTGCGCAAACGCTATCTGAAAGAGCACGAGCGTCGCCGCGCGAGCCGCGAAACCTCGGTCGATTAAATCGCGCGTCGGTTTTGCTCTTTAGTTGCGCAAATTGGCGCAAATCCGCTAATGAAAAAAAGAAGCCGCCCCTAAAAAAGGCGGCTTTTTCGTTAAGCGGAGGCCGATTCCCAGCAATCTCGAATATTCGTTCTGTGATATGCTCCCGTTGCTAGTTTTAGGTCCTTCCAAGCAAGACTTGATTCGCGCAATCCGCTAAACGGTCAGGCCGTGTCGCGGAAGGTTTCGTAACCCGCTATTTCTCGAGAAACTCGAAGAAAGGTGAGCGTAAATATGATGAAGCAATTCCAGCTGAACTCGTACCTGTTCGGCGGCAATGCTCCGTACGTCGAAGAACTGTACGAGCAATATCTCGACAACCCGGCGTCGGTTCCCGACAACTGGCGCGAGTATTTCGACGCATTGCAAAATGTTCCCGCCTCGGACGGCACGAGCGCGAACGATGTCGCCCACGGTCCGATCGTCGAATCGTTCGCCCAGCGCGCGAAAGCCAATGCTTTCATCCCACGCGGAGCCGGCGAGAATCTCTCTACCGCACGCAAGCAGGTTCACGTTCAGTCGCTGATCAGCGCCTATCGTTTCCTCGGCTCGCAATGGGCGAATCTCGATCCGCTCAAGCGCCGCGAGCGTCCTTCCATTCCTGAGCTCGAGCCTGGTTTTTACGACTTCACCGAAGCCGATATGGACCAGACGTTCAGTGCCGGCAATCTGTATTTCGGATTCGAACAGGCATCGCTGCGCGACATCGTGAAAGCGCTGCGCGATACCTACTGCGGCACGATCGGCGCCGAGTTCATGTATGTGAGCGACCCCGAGCAGAAGCGCTGGTGGCAAGAGCGCCTCGAATCGACTCGCGCGACACCCAACTTCACGGCTGAGAAGAAAAAACACATTCTGAACCGGCTCACGGCCGGGGAAGGCCTCGAGCGTTATCTGCATACCCGCTATGTCGGCCAAAAGCGCTTTTCGCTCGAAGGCGGCGAGAGCTTCATCGCAGCCATGGATGAAGTCGTGCGCCACGGCGGTGCGAACGGCGTGCAGGAAATCGTGATCGGCATGGCGCACCGCGGCCGTCTAAACGTGCTGGTCAACACGCTCGGGAAGATGCCGTCGGATCTCTTTGCCGAATTCGAAGGCAAGCACGTCGACGACCTGCCCGCGGGCGATGTCAAGTATCACAAGGGCTTCTCGTCGGATGTGTCGACCGAGGGCGGCCCCGTGCACCTCTCGCTCGCGTTCAACCCGTCGCACCTCGAAATCGTCAATCCGGTGGTAGAGGGTTCGGCGAAGGCACGTATGGACCGCCGCGGCGACGACAACGGCCTGCAAGTGTTGCCGGTGCAAATTCACGGCGACGCGGCTTTTGCCGGCCAAGGCGTCGTGATGGAAACGTTGAACCTCGCGCAAACGCGCGGTTACGGCACGCACGGCACGCTGCACATCGTCATCAACAACCAGATCGGCTTCACGACCTCCGACCCGCGCGACGCGCGCTCGACGCTTTATTGCTCGGACGTCGTCAAGATGATCGAGGCGCCGGTGCTGCACGTGAATGGCGACGATCCCGAAGCGGTCGTGCTCGCGACGCAACTGGCAATCGACTTCCGTACGCAGTTCCACAAGGATGTCGTGATCGACATCGTTTGTTTCCGCAAGCTCGGTCACAATGAGCAGGACACGCCGGCGGTCACACAGCCGTTGATGTACAAGAAGATCGCTCAGCATCCGGGCACGCGCGCGCTGTATGCGGAAAAGCTCGTGCAGCAGGGCGTGATCGGCCCGCAAGACGCCGATGCGTTCGTCAAGGCCTACCGTGAAGCGATGGACGCGGGCCACCATACGGTCGACCCGGTGCTCTCAAACTACAAGAGCAAGTATGCGGTCGATTGGGTGCCGTTCCTGAACCGCAAGTGGACTGATGCGGCCGATACGGCCGTCCCGCTCGCGGAACTCAAGCGGCTCGGCGAGCGCATCACGACCGTTCCGCAGAACTTCAAGCTGCATCCGCTCGTCGAGCGCGTCGTGAATGACCGCCGCGCGATGGCCCGTGGCGATGCGGCGCTCGATTGGGGTATGGGCGAGCATCTTGCCTATGCGTCGCTCGTGGCATCGGGTTATGCGGTGCGGTTGACCGGTCAGGACTCGGGCCGCGGCACGTTCACGCACCGCCATGCGGTGTTGCACGATCAAAACCGCGAGCGCTGGAACGACGGCACGTACATCCCGCTGCAAAACGTCGCCGAAGGGCAAGCATCGTTCAAGGTAATCGACTCGGTGCTGTCGGAAGAGGCCGTGCTCGGCTTCGAATATGGCTATTCAACTGCCGAACCGAACACGCTGGTGGCCTGGGAAGCGCAATTCGGCGATTTCGCCAATGGTGCGCAAGTGGTCATCGATCAATTCATCTCGTCTGGCGAAGTGAAGTGGGGCCGCGTCTCCGGTCTGACGATGCTGCTGCCGCACGGGTACGAAGGGCAGGGCCCGGAGCACTCGTCGGCGCGTATCGAGCGCTATTTGCAACTGTGCGCCGAGCACAACATGCAAGTGGTGCAGCCGACCACGCCCGCGCAGATCTTCCATCTGCTGCGCCGCCAGATGATTCGCCTGTTCCGCAAGCCGCTCATCGTCTTCACGCCGAAGTCGCTGCTGCGCCACAAGGAAGCCATCTCGGATCTATCGGAACTTGCGAGCGGCGCATTCCAGCCAGTGATCGGCGAAGTCGATGCCGCCATCGATGCGAAAAAGGTCAAGCGTGTGGTGATCTGTTCGGGGCGCGTCTACTACGACCTCATCGCGCATCGTCGCGAGGCGAAGGTGACCGACGTGGCGATTCTTCGGATTGAGCAGATCTATCCGTTCGCGCACAAGCAGTTCGAAGCGGAAATGAAGAAGTTCGACCGTGCGACCGAAGTGGTCTGGGTGCAGGACGAGCCGCAAAACCAAGGGCCTTGGTTCTATGTCGAGCACCATCTGAAGGAAGGCCTGCGCGAAGGGCAGAAGCTGGCTTACAGCGGACGTCCTGCGTCGGCCTCGCCCGCGGTTGGCTACTACGCGAAGCACTATGAACAGCAAAAGGCCCTCATCGAAGGTGCTTTCGGCCGTCTCAAGAGCGCGTCGATCGCAAAATAACCAGATGACAGCGGACCGGGAAAGCGCAACGACGCTTTCCCGTGCGGTTCGCGCTCCACACCAGAATAGAGTTCAGGAAAAATCAAATGGCTATTGTTGAAGTCAAGGTTCCGCAGTTTTCCGAGTCGGTTTCGGAAGGCACGATGCTGAATTGGAAGAAAAAGCCCGGTGAAGCGGTCTCGCGCGACGAAACGCTCGTTGAGATCGAAACCGATAAGGTTGTGCTCGAAGTGCCGGCCCCCGAATCGGGCGTGCTGGCCGATGTGCTCGTGGGCGATGGCGAGACGGTTGAGTCCGAGCAACTGCTTGCGAAGATCGATACGGAAGGCAAAGCCGCAGCGGGCGCCGCAGCGGCGCCGGTTGCCGCGCCCGCCGCGGCACAAGCACCGGCACCGGCACCAGCACCTGCACCTGCACCTGCACCTGCACCTGCTGCAACGTCGAGTGGCCCTGCATCGCCGAGTGCCGGCAAGCTGATGGCCGAGAAAAACCTCTCGGCCGATCAGGTCCAGGGCACAGGGCGCGATGGCCGCATCACCAAGGGCGACGTGCTGACCGCCGGCGCACCGGCGCCAGCCGCCGCGGCGAAGGCACCGGCCGCCGCACCGGCTCGCGCCGCGAAGCCTGCGCTGCCGGGCGTGAAGGCGCCGGCTTCGGCTGAAACGTGGCTCAACGACCGCCCCGAGCAGCGGGTGCCGATGTCGCGCCTGCGCCAGCGTATTGCCGAGCGCTTGCTCGAATCGCAGCAGACCAACGCTATTCTCACGACGTTCAACGAAGTGAACATGGCGCCCGTCATGGAGCTGCGCAACAAGTACAAGGACAAGTTCGAGAAGGAACATGGCGTGAAGCTCGGCTTCATGTCGTTCTTCGTGAAGGCTGCCGTTCATGCGCTCAAGAAGTTCCCGCTGGTGAACGCATCGATCGACGGGACCGATGTCGTCTATCACGGCTATTTCGATATCGGTATTGCGGTCGGTTCGCCGCGCGGTCTCGTCGTGCCGATCCTGCGCAATGCGGATCAACTGAGCCTCGCCGAGATTGAAAAGAAAATCGCCGAGTTTGGCCAGAAGGCGAAGGACGGCAAGCTTTCGATCGAAGAAATGACGGGTGGCACGTTTTCGATTTCGAACGGCGGCGTGTTTGGTTCGATGCTTTCGACGCCGATCATCAACCCGCCACAGTCGGCCATCCTCGGTGTGCACGCGACGAAGGAACGCGCGGTGGTTGAAAACGGCCAGATCGTCATCCGGCCGATGAACTACCTGGCGTTGTCGTATGACCACCGCATCATCGATGGCCGGGAAGCCGTCCTGTCGCTCGTCGCGATGAAAGATGCGCTCGAGGACCCGGCGCGCTTGCTGCTCGACCTGTAATTCGCTGCGCTTCGTTGCGAACGCACGCGGCGTACGGCCGCGTGCGTTCGCGTCATAGAAAGGATTTGTAATGTCTCAAGAATTTGACGTCGTTGTGATCGGCGCAGGGCCTGGCGGTTATATCGCCGCCATCCGCGCCGCGCAGCTCGGTAAAAGCGTCGCCTGCATCGAGAAATGGACGAACCCGGCCGGAGTGCTCAAGCTCGGCGGCACGTGTCTGAACGTTGGCTGCATTCCGTCGAAGGCGCTGCTCGCGTCGTCGGAGGAATTCGAGAACGCCTCGCATCACTTGGCAGAGCACGGCATCGTTGCCGGCGATGTGAAGATCGACATCACGAAGATGCTGGCGCGCAAGGACGGCATTGTCGAGAAAATGACGAGCGGCATCGAGTTTCTCTTCAAGAAGAACAAGATCACGTGGCTCAAAGGCCATGGCAAGTTCGTCGGCAAGAGCGACGCCGGCGTGCAGATCGAAGTAAGCGGTGAGGGCGCGAACGAAGTCGTGCTGGCGAAGAATGTGATCATCGCCACGGGCTCGAAGGCTCGTCACTTGCCGAACGTACCGGTGGACAACAAAATCGTCGCCGACAACGAAGGCGCGCTGGCCTTCGACACGGTGCCGGCCAAGCTTGCTGTAATCGGTGCTGGCGTGATCGGGCTCGAACTTGGTTCGGTATGGCGCCGGCTCGGTGCGCAAGTGACCGTGCTCGAGGCGCTGCCGCAATTTCTCGGCGCGGCCGACGAATCGCTCGCGAAAGAGGCAGCCAAACTCTTCAAGAAGCAGGGCCTCGATATCCATCTCGGCGTGAGCATCGGCGAAATCAAGGCGACCGACAAGGGCGTCACGATCGCCTATAAGGACAAGGACGGCAAGGATCAAACGCTCGAAACCGATCGGCTGATCGTCTCGGTCGGCCGCGTGCCTAACACCGATAACCTCGGCCTCGAAGCGATTGGTCTCAAGGCGAACGAGCGCGGTTTTATCGATGTCGACGATCATTGCCGCACGTCGGTGCCGAACGTCTACGCAATCGGCGACGTGGTGCGCGGCCCGATGCTCGCGCACAAAGCCGAAGACGAAGGCTCGCTCGTGGCCGAGGTCATCGATGGGCAGAAGCCGCACATCGATTACAACTGCATCCCGTGGGTGATCTACACGGAGCCGGAAATTGCGTGGGTCGGCAAGACCGAGCAGCAACTGAAAGCGGAAGGGCGCGAAGTGAAGACGGGGCAGTTCCCGTTTTCGATCAATGGCCGCGCGCTCGGCATAGCCAAGCCGGATGGCTTTGTGAAGATGATTGCCGATGCAAAGACGGATGAGTTGCTCGGCGTGCACGTGATTTCGGCGAACGCCTCCGACTTGATCGCCGAAGCGGTGGTCGCGATGGAATTCAAGGCGGCCTCCGAAGACATCGGCCGCATTTGCCATCCGCATCCCTCGTTATCGGAAGTCATGCGCGAAGCGGCGCTCGCCGTCGACAAGCGCTCGCTCAACAAGTAGGGCGCCGTCGCGGTTTGGGTGCTCACGTCGGGCACGGATCGGATCTCACTGATCTTGCTGCGACGAAAGCGGGCGGGGCTGCACCCCCCCGCTTTTTTTGTCTTTCACGATGAACGTCATCGAATATTACGAACACGAGCTTCGCACACGCGGCTACCTATCCGATGATGCGCAGCTCCTGGCGGTGAACCGTTTGCAACATTGCTATGCGGAGTGGGTCGATTACAAGGCCCGGCGCTCCAATGCATGGCGAAAGCTGCTCGTTCATCCCGATCTGCCGCGCGGCGTTTACCTGTGGGGCGGTGTCGGGCGCGGCAAGAGCTTCCTGATGGATAGCTTTTATGCGGTCGTGCCGGTGCAGCGAAAAACGCGTTTGCATTTTCACGAGTTCATGCGCGAGGTGCATCGCCAACTCGATGAACTCAAGGGGCAGGCGGACCCGCTCGACGAGCTTGCGCGCCGTGTGGCCAAACGGTATCGGCTGATTTGCTTCGATGAGTTCCACGTCTCCGACATTGCTGACGCGATGATTCTTCATCGCCTGCTTTCCCGGCTTTTCGACAACGGGGTGCAGTTCGTGATGACGTCGAACTACGATCCCGACACGCTGTACCCGGATGGCTTGCATCGCGACCGTGTGCTGCCGGCGATCGAACTTATCAAGGCACGGCTCGATATCCTGAATGTCGACGCGGGGGTCGACTATCGCCGGCGCACGCTTGCGCAAGTGGCGGTTTATCACACTCCGCTTGGCGCGCAGGCAAACAGCGAATTGCGTGCCGCGTTCGTTCAACTGGCCGCCGTGCCGGACGAAAGCCCGCTGCTGCACATCGAGAAACGGGAACTGCGCGCGTTGCGGCGTGCCGATGGCGTCGTATGGTTCGATTTCGCCACGCTATGCGGCGGGCCGCGCTCGCAAAACGACTATCTCGAATTGGCGTCGCGCTTTCACACGGTGATTGTCTCGGACGTTCCGCAGATGACACTGCGCATGGCGTCCGAGGCGCGCCGCTTCACGTGGCTTGTGGACGTGTTCTATGACCACAAGGTCAAGCTGCTGATGTCGGCGGCCGTGGCGCCCGAGGCGCTCTATCTGGAAGGGCCGATGGCTAACGAATTCAGCCGAACGGTGTCACGTCTGGTCGAGATGCAATCGAAAGAGTACCTCGAGGCGCCGCGCAGATTGGTCGATACGTCGCTGACCTGAAAGTAGCACGCAATATTCGGATTAATCTGATGTTCGCCCGCGCGTTCGGGGCCTATTGTGCATCCATTCTCACGAAGGAGCCGCACATGACCCCTTATCGCGAAATAACTGACCAGCAATGGCACCGCGTGGTCACGCTGTTTCCTGAACTGCAAGTAAGCGAGCCCATGCGTGGTCGCCCGCTCACGGATACGCGTGCCGTTCTCAACGGCGTACTGTGGGTGATTTACAGCGGGGCGGCGTGGTCGTCGATGCCGCGTCGCTACCCGTCGTATCAAACCTGTCATCGGCGCTTCAAGATGTGGTACGACGCGGGTGTGTTCAAATGCGTGCTTGAGGCGCTTTATGGTGACGCCGCGAAGGAGCTTTGCGAGTCGATCAAAGCGCGCATGCGGGCTACGCACAAGCCGCGAAAGATGGCTATTCCGGTTTTCGCAAGCGTGGACGCGCCGACCCTGGCTTACCTGGCGGCGTTGAGGCGCGCTGCGTGAGAGCTGGCGCATTGCCATCTCCGCCATGCGGGAAGCGCTGCGGGCTGAAGGTTGAATGCGAGAGGTGAGCGGGCGCATATCACATGCTTGCTCGCCTCTCGTTATGCGCACTCGCCGTTCAGTTTTGTGCTTGTGCAGAAGCGGCGTTCGCTTGGCGTACCCATGTTTGTGAACGGCCGAGCAACGAGATGCCGATATAGCCGCGAACGAGCAGCTTCTGGCCACCGTCCTCGACCTTCATCTTGCATTTGTAAACTTTGCCGTTCTCGGGGTCGAGAATGTTGCCGCCATCCCATCCTTCGCCGTCTTGCTTCATGTCGCGAATGATGGTCATGCCGAGGATCTTCTGGTCCTTGCGGTCGTCCGTGCATTCGGTGCATCGGCGCTCCGGCGAATCAGCAGGGTTGAGCCCCTTGATGACCTTGCCGCTTAGTGTGCCATCCGAATTTTGCGTGATTTGCACGAGCGCTTTCGGTTGACGGGTATGGTCATCCACCGTTTGCCATACTCCGACTGGCGTGTCTGCGTTCTGCGCAAACGCTCCAGCGGCGCTCGCCAGCAGAACACTCGCCAATAGCGCTCGTTTTGTCGCTCGTCCTGCTAGTTCGCCGCCAGTGCGCAGGGCGGTTATTGCGGCGTTGCGCGAGAAGTGCGTCATGTCGTCCTCCTTGAGTTAATCGTCTATCGCTTGCTCGCGGAGCGGCGTTGTCGTGGCACGCGCTGCGCTTTATAGGAATGTGCGCAGGTTACGCGCGAAAAAAACCGCCCCGTTGATAGTGGACCCTCTAGTCAGGCGCGCCCGGCTGCGCAATCTGCGGCAGCGTGCACATTGTGTCGACGGAAAGTGTTGCGAGAAACGATGCGTAACCACCAAATATTTGATCAAAGGCCCGAAATCCGAAAAAGTAGGCAATAATGACGCGCCTGAGTCAGTGGGTCAGGCCGCTCCAAAAAAATAGAACTACTCGCGCAGGAATTGACAATGAGGCACTTTTCGCATTTGCGGGGGACGGCGCTGGCGGCGCTCGTCGTAGTCGGGGGAATGGGCATGTTCGGCTGTGCAGGGGCGCAATCGAACGGTGGCATGGCGGCGCCCGCGCCAACAGTCTCGGCGTTGACCCAGACGCCGGCGTCAGATGTCGCGCCCGCGAACGCCGCTGCCGCGCCCGCGCTCAGTGCGCAAGAACAGCAACCGGCCGCTGTCCAGGCAGCCGGTGACGCGAAGCAAGCGCAGGGAAACGTGGCCGAATTGCAGCGCCTCGTGCAAGATAACGAACTCGCGGAATTGCGTACCAGCTACAACGGCACCTACGGCGCGAGCCTGTTGCTGCACAGCCAGGAACTGACCTATTACGTCGCGCTTTTTCAGCAAAAGAACTTCTGGCGCGTGATCAAGACGCAGGACGAGGCGCGAGCGGAGGCTATCTATACAGAATTTGTGCGCAAAAGCGCGCAGTTCGCGGACGTCGAATTGCGTCGCACGAAGCTCACCGCCCAAAAGGCGTACACGGAACATTTAATCGCGCTTGCGCAGGCCCGGGCTGACCGGCTCCAGGCCGATATCGATGTTGCAAGCCAGCAACAGGCGCTCGTTGCGGGCCGCCAGAAGCAGGCGCGTGACGAGACGCTTGCACTCGATGCACAAAAGCATAACGCTCAAGAGCAGTTGCGTGCGATGCGGCGTCAGGTGCAAGTGCTGCAACGTCAAGCGGATCAAGGCTTGCCGCGGCGCGTCCACTGATCGCGCCGCAACGTTGCTCGCCGTGGTGCACATATGCAGCCGCTCCTTCCCGACCTTCCTGACGCATTCGAAACCGAGCGTTTGATCGTCCGCTGCCCGCAAGCGGGCGATGGCGGGCGTGTTTATGAAGCGGTGCGGGAATCGCTCGACGGCCTACGGCAATTTCCCGCGTCTTTACCGTGGGCGCTCGATGTGCCTTCGGTCGAGCGCTCTGAACGCTTCTGTCGCGAGGGCCTTGACGCGTTCGTCAGCCGACGCGATTTCCGTTTTCTGATCATGTTGCGTAGTGACAATTCGGTCGCTGGTTGCTGCGGCTTGCATGACCCGGAGTGGTCGGTGCCCGCATTTTTCGCCGGCTGGTGGGGCCGCACATCGTTACTCGGTCGAGGGCTCGTGACCGAAGCGGTGCAAGGGTTGATCGACTTCGCGACAATCCACATGCGCGCGCGCCGGATTGCCGCGTTTGTCGACGAATACAATCACAGGAGCGCTCGTGTCTGCGAGCGCGTAGGGATGCAACTCGAAGGTGTGTTGCGAGCCGAACGAGCCGACCCCGACGGCAAGCTGCGCAACACGCGTCTTTACGCAAAGGTCACGACTAACCACGAATAATCGCGCGTGAAAAAGGGCAATGCGGGCAATGCGGCTCGCGTCGTCAGCGCGGCACGGGCGTTTGCATCGCCACCTGTTGCGCAATCCGCTTGGCCGACGCCAAATGCGCGAGCGTCGCTGCGCGCGCAAGCCTTGCGTTGCGCTCGCGGCAAGCTTTGAGAATCTCGGCATGCTCGTGTTGGAAGGCGGGCGTGTCGGCGAGCAGCGTCGTTTGCAGGCGTTCGTAACGCTCCACTTGCGCGCGCAACCCCCAGATTGCCTCGATCAGTCGCGCATTGTTGCATGGTGCGTAAAGCAACGCGTGAAATTCGCGATTGAGCTCGCCCTGCTTGGCGTGCGTACGGGCCTTGCCGAGCAGACGATGAACGAGCGTTGCGCGGCCGAGCGTCTCGTCGTCCATGCGCTTGACGGCCCGAAAAATGGCGTTGCCCTCGAGCAGCATCCGCAAGTCATAGATCTCTTGGATATCGCGCGGCGTGAGCGTACATACTGTGGCGCCGCGGTTTCTGTGGATCTCCACTAGACCGTCGGCCTCCAGCTTCTTCAATGCTTCGCGCAACGGAACACGGCTGACCGCGAAGCGTTCGGCCAGATCGCGCTCGACCAGGCGCATACCGTCCGCCAGTTCACCGCTCGCGATCAGCTCGCGCAATGATTCGGCGATCGCTTCGCCTGTCGAGTCCACTCGTGTTTGCATATCTGACAAATCCATGGTTTTTTGGAACAATGGTATACCATTTGACCAGCCTATCGAGGGGAATAGCATGCCAATTGCCGACACTAAAGTCACGCCATATTACGCTGTCATTTTCACATCGACGCGAACCGAGGGAGATAACGGCTACGGGGAAATGGCACAAACCATGGCAGCGCTAGCCGCGCAGCAGCCGGGTTTTCTCGGCGTCGAGTCGGCGCGCGAAGAGCTTGGCATTACGGTGTCGTATTGGGAGAGCCTCGATGCGATCGCGGCCTGGAAGCGCAACAGCGAACATTTGATCGCACAAAAGCTCGGGCGCTCGCAGTGGTATGCGTCGTACAAGACGCGCATTTGCAAGGTCGAACGCGATTACGACTTTTCGGCGGTGTAAGCGGCCTTGCCGAACCTTCCATCTGATGATTCGGCGGGCGGGAAGGCCGCCTGCCGACAATCATGCACAAACTGCAGCGGCGATGTAATCGTTGCCAGTCAGAACCTATTCGTCCGAAGCGAAAACGACGCGCCCCATCCGTCCCGGTAGCGCCGTCCGCCATGCGCTTAGCGTTTTTCCGCTCAAAGCTGGCATCCATCTTGCCACTTCATCGCTGAATTCTTTGAACGGAACAGCAATGACTACAGAGCAAATCGAGCAAATTGAGCACATCGAGGCGATAGAGCAGACGGAACGAAGCCCCCGAACGTATGCGCTTCATTTGGTCGATGCGGACCTCGATCATCTGGAGCGGGCAATACGCGAGCCCGAGAACCGCATGCTCACTGTCGAGTATTGGCAGCGGCGCGTATTGACCATGCGGCGCCAGTTCGAACTGACGCGCGAGCAGCGTGCGCGTTCCGAGGCGTTGCTCGATCGGCTCGCACAACGTGAGAACGGCTGCTCACGAGCCGAGTTGCGTGCCGGGCAATCCAGATCCACGCTTGATGCCTGACCCGAGCGGACTCTCGCGCGGGCTTATTTACTCGCTATCGTTGCTGCCTTCGTCGCCGCTATTGTTGCCGTTGCCGTTGCTGTGCCCCGGTTCGTTATGAGGCCCGGTGCTAAAGGGCCTGCGCCGGCGCGTGACGACAACGGGGCCGTCACTCGAGCGCTCCGACGTTCCGGGTGTGACGTGCGTGCTGTGATTGCTGTGCGCTTCACGCGGCTCGCGCGGTTCGCGCGACTCACGAGGCCCACCTGAACCGTGGCGCTCGCCGTACCCGCCGGTACGCGGGCCGCGCGGCCCCGGACGCGTGCCGGTATCGAGTTGAATGGTGGAAATGGCGCGCTTATAAATGCCTTGCAGCCCGACGGGCGTGCGCAGCATGACCAAATATTGGTCGAACGACTCGATGCATCCCGTCAGACGAATGCCATTAACGAGATAGATCTCGACGCGCTTGCGTTCTTTGCGAGCGGCGTTCATGAAGTCATTCTGCGGGTGCGATTCTGCGGGATTCGGCATTGCAAGGATGGCAGCTCAGGCTGCTCCAGGTTGGTTAGTGATGCGCGACGGTGCGCGCGCGATTCTTGGCTGGCGGGGATTTTACCCCGTGCGCGCCGGCGTGGGTTCGTTCGAACCCGCATTGGACATATCCGCGCGTAACGAAATGTTCCATAGAGGCGCATAACCGATTCGAGTTCCGCGAATTTTCCAATTAAGCTCGCGTGGCATCCATGGTGCCCGCGCAATACAGGGTGGCGTCACGCAATGCGGCCAGGTCATGGGACAATGCCGGCTCATTGGGACATACCTTACGCCGCATTCCGGGGAGCGCCAATTGAAATTAAAAACGAACCCGTTTTTGCGCGGAGCGCGCTGAGCATGCTGCCGCCCAATCTTTCTTATGCCCAATTTCGCAATGCATTGCGCGAGCTTGCATCGATCGTCGGCGAGTCTAATGTCATCAGTTCGGACAACGAACTGAATGACTACGCCGACCCTTTCGGGCCGGGCCCGCAAAGCGGCCCTCGAGCCCAACGATTCAGCGCGAGTGCGGCGATATTGCCGGCTTCCGTCGACCACATTCGGGAAATTTTGCGCGTTGCCCGTCGCTATCACTTGCCGTTATGGCCGGTTTCGACCGGACGAAACTTCGCGTACGGTGGTGCGGCCCCGCGTTTGTCGGGCTCGATCGTGGTCGATCTCAAGCGGATGAATCGCGTGCTGGAGGTGGATGAGACGCTTGCGTACGCGCTCGTCGAGCCCGGCGTGACTTATTTCGACCTATACCAACATTTGCGGGAACACGGGATCAAGCTGTGGATCGATCCGCCCGCGGCGGGCTGGGGCAGCGTCGTCGGCAATACGCTCGAGCGCGGCTTTGGCTATACGCCTTATGGCGATCACGCCGCGATGCAGTGCGGCATGGAAGTCGTGCTGGCAAGTGGCGATGTGGTGCGCACAGGCATGGGCGGCATCGAGATCGGCAAATCGTGGCAGCTCTACAAGCCTGGTTTCGGTCCGTCGTACGATGCGATGTTCATGCAGTCGAATTTCGGCATTGTCACGAAGCTTGGCATTGCACTGATGCCGCGCCCGCAGGCGTACCGGCTCGCCCATCTGCGGTTTCGCGAAGAGGCGGACCTCGCAGCGATCATCGACACCTTGCGGCCTTTGAAGCTCGACGAGACGATACGTAATCATGCTGTCGTGGAGGGGGCGGTTCGCTTCGCCGCGGGCGTTTCGTCGCGCGCGCAATGGTATGAAGGCGAGGGGGCGATGCCCGAGTCGGCGATTGCCGCGATGGTGAAGCGGCTCGATATCGGGCGCTGGAACCTGCGTTTCGGGCTCTATGGGGCAGAGGAAATCGTCGATGCGCAGTTCGCGATCACCAAGCGCGCTTTTTCTGGCGTGAAAGGCATGCGGATCGAAGCGGTACGCTATGCGGGCGGCGAAGTGCCCGAGGGCGGCGCCGATCGCAACATGGCGGGCGTGCCGGCGATGAGCGCATTTCGAATGCTCGACTGGCGCGGCGGTGCGGGAGCACACGTGGATTTTTCGCCGATCTGCCCGTTCACGGGGAGTGACGCCATGCGGCAATACTCAGTTGCCAAGGCACGCATGGCGGAATACGGTTTCGATTATTACGGTGGCTTCACGGCCGGCACACGTCATTTGCATCACATCGTGGCGATGATCTTCGATCGCGGCAACCCGCAGCAGACCGAGGCGGCCTACGATCTTTTACGTGTGCTCATCAGCGACGCGCGCGCGGCGGGCTATGGCGAATACCGCACGCATCTGGCCTACATGGACCTCGCAGCGGCGCAGTACGATTTCAACGACGGCGCACTGCTGCGTTTTTCGGAAGCGATCAAGGATGCGCTCGATCCGGACGGTGTATTGGCGCCCGGCAAATCCGGTATCTGGCCGCGTGTGTGGCGCTCGCGACGCGGCTATACGTAAGACGAGCAATCGACGACATGAATAGGCGCACCTTCATCAAAATCGCAGGGAGCGCGGCAGCGCTGCCGAGCGCCGCGGTAGCCATCGGCAATTCGCCTATGCGGGCGCATTGCTCGACGAATGCGGTGCGGGTGGTGGTGGATGCGGCGCTCGAAGAGAGCGTGGCGCTTGCACGCAAGGCGATACTGGCGGGTGCGCATGCAGTCGAACTGCGATGCGATATTGCCGCGCTTTGGTATACCGAATTGGCCAGCGAGCCCGCAATGATCTTGGGTGTGCTTCGCCCATCGGATGCGTTTGTATTGAAGCGGCTCGTGAAAGGCGCCGGCCGCAGTGTGATCGAAACGATCAGCAATGAACGCGCGGTCGCATTGACGATTGTCGATGCGCGTGTGCATGCGCGAGCGCCGCGCTAACGAAGATCGGGCGCGAAGTCGTCCACGGCGATGAATTGCTTGCCGTACCGCGCGTAGGCATCGAGTGTGGCCTGCTCGTTCGGCTCGAGATGGCGTTCGGCTCGCAAGTGTGCCGCCCACGCGGAGATCTCGGGCAGGCTTTGCGGCATCGGCGCGATCCGCCCGGCGTCGATGGCATCGCGCAGCTTGTCTTCGATGGCGGCAACGCTCGGAATCAGCGCAAAGAGCCGCTCCCCGCATCCGAGCGCGTCGCTTTCATCGAGCGAGAGGTACGAATCGGCTAGCAGCCTCTCGCGCGCAAGCGACGGTGTTTGCAAAAGCGTTGCGACGGCACTGGCGAGCGCGTCGGCGGGTTTGCGTCGGCGCAAGCCCCATGGAAACGCCACGAGGCGCATAAAGACCGCGATAAAGCGATTGGGATGATTGGCGAAGAGACCATCGAGCGCATCGCTTGCCGCATCGAGCGCATCTTCGACGCCCCACTGCACGAGCGGCAGATCTTCAGCAAGACGTCCCTCGTCCTCGAAGCGCTTGAGCGTGGCCGAAATCAACACGAGCTGCGCGAGGACGTCGCCGAGCCGTGCCGATAACCGCTCGCGGCGTTTGAGTGCGCTGCCCAGCGAGAGCAGGGATACCTCGGCCACGAATGAAAAGGCGATGCAAAGACGCGTCGTTGCGCGGTAGTACCGGTGCAGTGCCGGGCTCGCGCGACGCGGACGGGCAATGAAAAAGCCGGCGCTCAAACCATGCAAGAAACTGCGCAATGCATTCGACGCGGCGAACGCGGCATGACGAAACACCGTGTCGTCGAAAGCGACGAGCGCCGCGTTCGAATCGGGCTCGCGTGCCGCGGCCATTTCCCTCAGCAGATACGGATGACAGCGAATCGCGCCTTGGCCAAAGATGATCAACGAACGCGTGAGGATGTTCGCGCCTTCCACGGTGATCGAGATTGGCAACTGCTGATAAATGCGCGCGAGAAAATTCGACGGACCGAGACAGATACCTTTGCCGCCAAGGATATCCATGCCGTCGTTGACGACGCGTCGCCCGCGCTCGGTCACGTGATATTTCGCGATGGCTGACAGCACAGCGGGCTTCTCGCCGAGATCGACCGCTTGTGCGCATAGCCGCCGCATCGCATCCATCACGTAGAGATTCCCGCCCATGCGCGCGAGCGGTTCGTGAATGCCTTCGAATTTGCCGATCGGCATCTTGAACTGCCGGCGCGCGGCCGCATAGGCGCTCGCGCCTCGCACGGCGGTCTTCGCGAAGCCGACGCTGGCCGATGGCAGGGAAATGGCGCGTCCGGCCGCGAGACATTCCATCAGCATGCGCCAGCCATTACCGATTTCCGCCCGGCCGCCGATGACCCAATCGATCGGAATAAAGACGTCGCGCCCGGCGTTCGGGCCGTTTTGAAAGGCCGCATTGAGCGGCCAATGGCGCCGCCCGATCTCGACGCCCGCGTGCGTGACCGGGATCAACGCGCAGGTGATACCGGGCTCCGTGTTCGGTCCCAGCAGGTGATCAGGGTCGCGCGCGCGAAACGCCAGGCCCAGCACCGTCGCAATCGGGCCGAGCGTGATGTAGCGTTTTTCCCAGGTGATGCGAAAGCCGAGCGTCTCGCGTTGTTCGAACATGCCCTTGCATATGATGCCGATATCGGGAATGGCGGCCGCATCCGAGCCCGCGTAGGGGCTCGTCAAAGCGAAGCACGGAATATCGTCGCCGCATGCGAGCCGCGGCAGGTAATGCGCTTTTTGTTCCGGCGTGCCGTAATGGAGCAGCAACTCGGCCGGGCCAAGGGAATTTGGGACCATGACCGACACTGCCGCCGTCGACGAGCGCGATGCAAGCTTCATGATCACCTGCGAATGCGCATAGGCGCTGAATGCGCGACCGCCGTCGTCCTTGCCGATGATCATGCCAAGAAAGCCCTGCGTTTTGATGTACTGCCACGCGGGCTGAGAGAGATCCTGCAAGACAGTGGTGATCTCCCAATCGTCGACGAGCTCGGCAAGTCGTTCGCACTCCTTATCAATGAAGCTTCGCTCTTCATCGCTGAGCATCGGCGGCCCGAGCGCGAGCAACGTGTCCCAGCGCGGACGGCCGCAGAAGAGTTCGGCTTCCCACCAGACGGTGCCGGCTTCGATGGCATCGCGCTCGGTCGGCGACATCCGCGGCAGCGCGCGGCGCATGACGGCGAGCACGGGCGCGGACAGCACGCGCCGGCGTAGCGGCTTGATCGAGAGCAGACAGGCCGGACCCAGCAGCAGTAACGCGAGCACGGCCACGGTGGCCGAATGCCAGGAAAGGGCGCTCGCGGCGGCGGCGAGCCAGAGCGCGCATATGGCTAACCACACGCGCGCGGAGGCTTGATACACGAGCAATACAGCGCCCGCCACAACGGCGAGCGCTACGAAGAGCCAGACCATGACCGGTTCTCCTTGGGCTGCAGGTGGCGGGTACGCTGCCTCAGCTCAAAGCACTTGGCGCGCCACGTCCGGCGCTCAAGTGTTCTGCGGCGCCAAGCGGATGCGAAGAGGGGGCGGCAGCGATCGACGACATATCGTCTTGCGCGCTCTTTGGCGCATGGCCGACACCGACCGTTTCCGCGTGACGATCGAGCGAGCCGCAGGCGCTGATTCCGTCGGTGGCGTCGGTGCCGTCGGCAGCGTCGCCAAGCACGGCGGCGAAAGCCGCCAATTGCGTCGCATCCGGTAGCGGTGCCTTCAGCGCTGCGACCATCAACGATGCTAACCGCGCAATCAATTGAAGGTCGCTCATCGATTGTCCTTGCGAGAACTCGGCGATCAGATTGTCGGTGTCTCCTCCGGCGAGCACTCCGGACAGCGCGCCGATTGCGAAGTGCAGCCGCCAACCCAACTCCTCGCGCGGCAGATGCGGTAGCGCGCGCTGAAACGCATCGAAGAAACGCTCGGCCACCGAGGCGTAATGCCCGTTGAGGAAGTTGTGAATGAATGTCGACGGGTCCGTATAGGCGCGACCGAGCAGCTTGAGGAATGCGCGCCCGCCTGCGCGCGGATCGCGTGATAGCCGCAGCGCAGGGATGAACATCGCGCCGAGTACGTGTTCGCACGTGAGCCGCTCGCCCAGCTGCGTATCGAAGCGCTCAAGCAGCTTGAGCCGCTCCTCGTTAAGGCGGTCGAGACGCCGCGATAGCATCGCGTGAATCAGCGCTTCCTTGCTGCCGAAGTGATAGTTGACGGCGGCAAGATTAACGTCGGCTCGTGACGTGATTTGCCGCAGCGACATCGCTTCGAAGCCGTATTCGATAAAGATGTCTTCGGCTGCATCGAGGATGCGCGCCTTGGTATCGCCGGTTGCCCGGTTCGGTGTGCGAACTGCCATGTGCGCCTCCCATGCCGGTCGCCCGGCCGCGAACAAGCGATTCAAGTCTGCGATTGAAATTTGTTATTTTTGCAACGATAAAAACGGATCGATTCGGCAGCAAGCATTGTTTGTGGGGAGACTCCTCTAGTCGGGGCCGGCCCTTGCGTCGTCTCTGTGGTGCAAAGGCCGGCGAACCGTCACGTCAATGTCAAGCCTACTCCCCGACGCGTTGAGCAGAACTCAGCATATCGATGCCGCGCCGCTCGCGGCCAAAGAGGATCAGCACGGCGATCACAACGGAAGCGGCACCCGCGACAACCGCGAGCGCGAGCGCGTAGTTGTTGTTGTGGCTGACCGCGAACGAGGCCTGCAGGGTCGCGTTCACGGAGGCAATCAAATTACCGAGCTGATAAACGAAGCCCGGAAACGTTGCGCGTATTTCGTCAGGAGAGATTTCATTCAGATAGGCCGGCACCACACCCCATGCACCTTGCACCGAAATCTGCATCAGAAAGGCACCGATTGCGAGCGCCAATGCGCCATTTGAGAAGGCCCACAGCGGCAGCACAGGTATTGCGATCAATGCTGCAATGCAGATCGCGCGGCGACGGCCGATTCTTTCCGACATTGAACCGAAGAAAAGGCCGCCGATGATCGCACCGACATTCAGCACGATGGCAATGCGCGAGACCATATGCGGATCGAACGCATGTTGTTCGCGCAAGAAGGTCGGGTAAAGATCCTGGGTGCCATGCGAGAAGAAATTGAACGCTGTCATGAGAACGATTGCATAGACAGAAAGGACCCAATTCTTCTTCAATGTGTCGATGAGACCGGGACGCTCGTGCGTTTCCATGACGCGCCACGCCGGCGATTCCGGCACGCTCTTGCGGATATACAGCACGAGCAGGGCCGGGACCACGCCCACGAAAAACATGCCGCGCCAGCCGACATGCTCGTAAAGCAGCCCGAATACAACCGACGCCAGCAGATAGCCGCTCGGATAACCCGCTTGGAGCAGTCCCGAGACTGCGCCGCGCGAGCGCGCCGGAATGGTCTCCATCGTCAACGCGGAGCCCACACCCCATTCGCCGCCCATCGCAATGCCGAACAGCGCACGCAATACGATCAAGGTGGTGAGATTGGGCGAAAAGCCTGACAGCAGTTCGAGCAATGAGTAACACGCGATGTTGACCATCAGCGTCGGGCGTCGGCCGAACCGGTCGGCGAGCCGGCCGAAAATCAGCGCGCCGATGGGTCGCATGGCCAGCGTCAGCGTAATCGCCACGGCGACAGCCGGGATTTTGGTATTGAATTCCGCTGCAATATCTTTCAGGATGAAAACCATCAAGAAAAAATCGAATGCGTCGAGCGTCCAACCTAAATAGGCCGCAATCGTTACGTTTCGTTGTTCGCGAGTCCATGCCATTGCTTGTTCTCCTTTAGGCTCCATATCGTTCCGCATCGCGGATCACGCAGGTGCGGGCAGCGCGTATTGGCACGAGGAGTGTACGCGCACCTTTAAGCGGTTGCATGGTAGGCGACGTGCGCATTGGTATTAATCCCTACCGTGTGTATGCAAATACTCATGGTAGTAAATAAAGTGTCATAAAAGCGAAAGTTGTTTGATATGCCACAGTCAATTGCGATATTGCCTCCGCTCGATACGCCCCGCCTTCTGATTCGGCAGCGCACGCTTGCGGATGTCGACGCATGTCTTGCGATGGATCGCGACCCGGAGGTCACCCGCTATATCGCTGGACCTTGGCATGATCCTGTCGCGCATCGGCAATTCGTCGAGTTGCGCACGACGCGACCGTATCCGCCGGGTCTCGGCTATTGGTCGATTCGCGAACGCGCTTTGCCCGATCGGTTCGTCGGCTGGGTGCTGCTGATTCCCGATCATGGCGTGGGCCCCGATGTAGAAATCGGCTGGCGGCTCGTGCGCGATGCATGGAGGCGCGGCATAGCGACGGAGGCCGCGCGCGCCCTCGTCGCCCATGCGTTCGGCACCGTTCGGTTGCCTCGTGTGATCGCTGATATCGCGCCGAACAATTTGAGCTCGCAGCGCGTGGCGACGAAGCTTGGCATGCGGCGAGTGCGGGAGGACGACCGCGATGGCGTCAGCTATGTGCGGTTTCGCTTGGAGCGGGATGATCTGGATTTCGGGCGATGATTTGCGGTGGAGAGCGTGCGCGCATTTCCGAGTATTCGTTCCAGATGCTGCGGTTTCGCGTAGGGCTGTCGGCATGAGCTTCATCCGCGCTAGCGTGCGCCATCCCGCTGCGTACCATTACGTAACCGGCCTTTGGAGTTCGTTGGTGACAACTTCTAGCATAAATGCATTGCGCTCGTTCGGGCCGATCAAGTTCGATCAAGCCGGTGAAAACGAAACAGTCAGCGCGTTGAAAGGCGCTCCAGTGCCGGCCACCAATGTTCTGCTCGCCGGACTTCGTGTTGACAACAAATTACAATCGCGCGGCGCTTTCAAAGCTGCTGCGCTCGCCGTTAAGCTCGATGTCGATGGGTCGAGCAGGAGCGGACGACGCTCGCGCCAAGACCTGCCGCCCGGTGGAAGATTGCGTTCGCACGGGCCGGGCCCGGGAGTGGGTAGCTCTGAACCGCCTATCGTGCCGCCGACATCCGCAGCCGGCACGACGCGGGACCCTGACGATACGCCGGGGCTGATTCAGCGAGCACGCGCGCTGCTTGACGAGACACCTGTGAACGATCGAGATCGATTGATGCTCGAAAACTATGTGAAGTACCTCAATGCTGTCGAGAGGGGCGACATCTCGCAGGAGGGCGATCAGTTTTTGAACTATGCGCAGGCACGTAGCGACTTGCGCACGCTGCTTCAAACCTGGCACGACGTGAAGCATGCACAAGAAGCCTATAGCCATTTGCCCGACGAGCAACGGCGCGGACGTGAAAGCCCTCGCGAAGCGAACTGGCAGGCGCTGACAACCCGAGCATCATGGGCGGGGTTCATGACAGGCGCGTAATAGCGTATCGCTGTGGGACCCGATCCTCGGCTATTGAATTCGTTCTTCGCTAGGCGCGTTTCGTTCCGAACCGATGTGCAAGCCAAGCGGCGAACGCATAGGTCGCGAACGTGACGGTGCCGACTATCCACAACGATGCCGCGAGATTGGATGACAGCATTGTCGCCGCACCGGCGAAGGCAACGCCGAGCAGGCTGCCTGCTTGCCGCAGCGCGTTGAGCAGGCCCGACGCCACGCCGGCGAGTTCACCGGGCACTTGCTCGAGCACGGTCGAGATCATCGGCGGCACCGACAGTGCCGTCCCCCCGCCAAATGCGATCATCGCGGCATCGGCGAGCACACGCGGCGCGTGCCAAGTCAGCAGCGCCGCGACCAAGGGTGCCGCGACGGCGGCCGTGGCTAGCCCGAGCGCCATGAGCCGGGCGCCGCTCACGCGCGCATGCAGCCGGCCCGCAATCATGTTGCCGAACGGCAGGCTCGCGGCCAACGGCAGCAGTGCGAGACCGGTTGCGCGCGCATCCATGCCGAGTGCGCCATGCAGGTAAAGGCTCAAAATAAAGAGGAGTCCGAAATATCCTACGTACACGAGGCTACCTGCCGCGTTCATCGCAACGAAGACGCGGTTGCGCAACCATGCGAGCGGCACCATCGGTTCGTGCGCGCGCCTTTCATGAGCCACGAGCATGATCATGGCTGCCGCCGCGAAGAGCAGGGCAGCGACGACTTCAATCGAGCGGATGCCGCGCGCCGGCACTTCGATGGCCGCAAAACATAGCGCGGCGAGCGCGGCCGTGCTCGACAGTTGTCCGATCCAATCAAACGAGCGTGTACCGGTTCGTGCTGTTTGGCGCACGACGATAGCGGCCCCGACGAAGGCGGCTGTGCCCGTTGGAACGTTGATCAAAAATGCGCTGCGCCAGCCAAAACTGTCAATGAGCAGTCCGCCCACGACCGGGCCGATCGCAGCGGCAGCCGATGCAAGCAGCGCCCACGTGGCAATCGCACGTGCGCGCGCTGTGGGGTCATCGAATGTGGCGCGCACGATCGCCAACGAGGCGGGCAGGAAAAGCGCCGCGCCGGCGCCTTGCGCCAAGCGTGCAACGATCAGCGCGCCTACCGACGTAGCCAAACCGCAGGCCGCGGACGCTGCGACAAACGATGCGAGGCCGGCGAGATAAACGGTCTTGGCGCCGAAGCGATCCGATGCCACGCCGCCGGCGAGAATCAACGCGGCGAATGCAAGCGTATAAGCGTCGACGATCCACGCAAGGCCGCCGACTGTTGCGCCGAGGTGCGCGCGCAAGGCCGGCAGCGCGACGTTGACGATCGTCGTATCGAGCACTGCCATAAACATGCCGCCCGCAACAAACGCGAGCGTCAGTTGTTTGCGGGCAGCACTGCCGCGGCGTGCCGGTGCCGCGACGATGCGAGCAACCATATCGGTCATCATGAACTCCGCGTGAACTGGTTAGCTCAAAGTCTACAAACGCAAGGCGCTGCAATAAAGCAGTAATATCGCATCGGCATGATGCAAATTTGCATCATGCGCGGGCACCGCCAGCTTTGAGGCTTTGAACACGACCATGACCAATTGGGACAATGCACGCTTTTTTCTGGCGGTGGCCAGAACGGGAACGCTGCGCGGCGCGGCGGCGCAACTGTTGGTCGATCAGGCCACGGTGGGCCGGCGGATCGCGGCGCTTGAAGATGCGCTGGCTGCGCGCCTTTTTCTGCGCACGCCGACGATGTATGTGTTGACGCCTGCCGGCGAGGCGCTGGTTACACCTGCCGAAGCCATGGAGCAGGCCGCGTTGCAAATCGAGCGGCGCGTGGCGGGCCTCGACGATCAGTTGTGCGGCACGATCCGCGTTGCCACGACCGATTCGCTCGGCAAGCGCTTCGTCATTCCGGCGATCGCCAAACTGCGCGCACGGCACAGCGGCATCGACATCGTCTGCGTGACGTCGGCGGGCCTTGCGAACCTTACGCGGCGCGAAGCCGATCTCGCGATTCGGACGGTGCGGCCGGACGCGCCCGATCTCATTGTTCGGCGGCTCGGCCAGCTTGAAGCGGGTATTTACGCTTCGCGCGCCTATCTTGCGGCGCGCGGCGAGCCACGCGAAGGCGAGGCCTTCAAAGACCACGATCTCGTGATGTATCAGCAGCCCGTCGTGCCGTCGATGTGGGATGCGCTATGCGGCGAGCCGACTTCGCGCGGCCGGGTGGTGTTTCAAACGTCATCGACGATGATGCTTATCGAGGCCACGATCGCGGGCCTCGGCATCGCGGAGTTGCCGTGCTTTCGCGCCGATGACGAGCCCGAGTTGAGACGGGTCATGCGAGGGCGCCGAGATCGTTTCGACGTCTGGCTGGTGGCGCACGCGGATCTTTATAAAACGGCGCGGGTGCAAGCGTTGATCGCTGCGGTGGCGCAGGAGTTCGTGGGCTCCGAGTGAGTGGCGCTTAAACGTTACCCCCCGTTACACAAGCGACAACGCCGTTTCACCTGCCGCTTGCCGTCCGCACTAGCATCCAATTTGTCTTTCGGCGCTGTTTATCGATACGACAGGCAATATGAACAGGGAGAATCAATCTTGATCGTCATGAAGCGCGCCATCATCTTGCCGGCCGTCGCGCTGGTTGCCATTTGCGCGGCCAGTAGCGCGTCGGCTCACGCGGATATCGGTGTCTTCGTGGGCATTCCGGGGCCGGTCGTCGAGGCGGCGCCTGCCGTCGTCTATGACGCACCGCCCCCCGTGTATGCACCTCCGGTTGTCTATGGCTACCCTTACCGTGATGGTGATTGGGATCGTCATCGTTGGCATCACAAACATTGGAAGCATCATCACGACGATGACGATGACGATTAAACGTAACGATCGAGATCAAACGTAGCGATGTCACGCCGCCGGGGGGCTCGGCTCAGCGCGGGCAGCATCAGCGCGGTGACGAGCAGCAGGCCGGTACTCGTAAGCGCATGGGCGAACGAACCCGCGGTGTCGGCGATGCGCGCGGCCAAGAGCGGGGCGGCAAGGCCAGCGCATCCCCATGCGGTCAGCAGCACACCGTAATTCGAGCCCATATGCGCGGTGCCGAAGTAGCGCGTGTTGAACGACGGCATCACGCCGAAGCCGCCTCCGAAGCACAACAAAATGATCGCAACGCCAACTGCGAGCCATTGCACGTTGTGGATACTGCTCATCGCGATAAAAGTGGCTGCCTGTATGCCGAAGAGCGCAGCGTAAGTGCGATTGTGTCCGATGCGATCGGAGACCGCGCCCCAGAAGCAGCGTCCGAACGCATTGGCCAGTGCCGCGGCAGCATATGCCTTAGCTGCCAATGGCGCGCCGACGTGTGTCAATTCCTCGATGATCGGCACCGCGTTTGCAATCACAAGCATGCCGCCGCAGATATTTGCGAAGAACATCGACCACAGCAAAAAGAATTGAGGAGTCCTAAGCATTTCGGCTGTGGTGAACGACGTGCTACGCAAAACGGATCGAGACGCGGACGCGACTGGTGCTGGCGCTTTTTTCAGAAAACATGCGCAGACCAGACCCAGCACGACGAACACCGCGCCGGAGTACATCAGTGCGGCCAGTGCGGCGCGGGCCTGTTCTTGCGGTGGGTTGCCGGCACGATGTCCGGCAAGCGATGCAAGCACCGGTAGGACGATGCCGAGGGCGAGGTTGTAGACGATCGAGCCGACGCCGAAGCCCATCGCCACGATTCCGCCAGCAAGCCCGGGGCGATCGGGGAACCATTTAATTGCGATAGCGACGGTGCTCGTATAGCCGAGCCCGACGCCGAAGCCGCCGATCACGCCGTAGGTCGAATATAGCCAAAGCGCGCCCAAGCTGCTCGTGCCGACGCCGGCCAGCACGTTGGCCATCCCCCACAGTACGACACCGGTCAGCGCAACGACGCGGGGGCCGGCGCGATCTTGCCAGCGGCCGCCGACCAGTGCGCCGACACCGACGAAGAATACCGCCCATGCGAACGCCTGGGTCGCTTGCGTATGCGACCACTTGAGGCCAGCCGCGAGGGCGTCGCCGACGACGCTCCACGAATAAAGTGCGCCGAGTATCGCCATCAAAAACGTTCCAGCGCAGAGCACGAGCCAGCGATTGCGCACAGCGACCTCCGTGTCGACGAGGATGCTTGGGCGACGGCGCTTGCCGTGCCGCGTGAAATCGATTATCTGCCGCGCGAGCTGTCGCACACGCGCGGGTATTCGTAGCCAACCGGCGTTTCGATAACGCAGACCTGCGAAATGCAAAAGGAATCGAAACGGCCAACGCCCTTCGTTTTTGTGCAACGTTGATCGTGTTGGCCCCATGGTCAGCTGGCGAGCCGGCGTAAAAGGGCATTGCCTTCAGTTCGCTGCCGCACTCACGCTTTTGTTGCGACCCGCATTCTTATGTTTTTGCTCCTATCGATTAGATAGATAACAGTAGAGACTACAAGCGCTACCTCCATACGGACCGTCAACTCGATGCCGATTCGGCGTTTTGCGCGAGGCGCCGGAGGGTGAACGCTCGGTGCTGCATGTGATCGATTTGGACGGCCCGACACCGTTGTCGCTGAAGGTCGATAATCCGCGTGCCGGGAACATCGAATGGATCGACAATCGACGCTTCCTGGTCGCGCAGCAGCCGTCAACGATCAACACGACGGTTGACAAACGTTGTTCGCAAGAATGGGGCGAAGGGGGGCACCGTTCTTACGGTTTGGCGCATACGGAGCGCCGTCCATCCCTCGGCTTCCGACCCGCGCAGAACTGGAGGCTCTCGTGCTCAAGCGAAACGTGACACTGGCCTACGGCTATATTGCAGGCGGTTCCGGTAAAGGTCGGAGCTGGCACGAGGCCGGTGTGAGAGACCAGCGGCCGACGGGGACAGCGCACATGGCTGCGGTCGGCAAAGCGCTTGTGACGAAAGGGCTTGCCCGCCCAGGTGCCGTGACGGCGCGGTCATTTAGTATGGGTGGGCTTCACGCGGGGATGGCATCGGTGCGTTATTCGGACGTCTTTGCTGGCGTAGTCGTCCATATGGGCATCGCTGATCCAACCGTTAGCGCGGACCGCTTCATGCGGCGCTCGCGCTGCGGCAGGGTGCTGCGCCCGTCGCGCCCACCTACGTTTTGACGGGCCGTAGGGATGTCCGAGTACCCCCCGAAGGGCAACGTCGTTTCGCAGCCGCACTCGGAAATGCTGCCGCTCGATACGCGCTAGTCAGCGCGCAACCTGCTCCACCCGTTATTTATGTCGAAACCGCGGGTGGCCATCGGCAACGGACGGACCGCCTCGAGGAGGCCACTGCGTTTCTCTTGCAGTGCGCAGAACAAGGAAGGCTCAAAAGTTAGCAGACCTAAACAAAATACTTAGTCCTACTAAACATCTCGGGGCGAGGCGCTCGGCATCGCGCTATGTTGTTGCAGTTGTTGCGCGGCACGATGGTGATGCGCTTTGAGCGAGGTATGCGTATTCGTACGTGCGTGCGTCGATCCAACGCCGAGATTTGCATTGGGCGATGCGCGATCAGCGGCACGAGCGAGCCCCTTGTCGCGATCGCCTGACTCGAAGCCATTGGTGTTCGTCATGCCGCGAGTACTCATATGGCTCGCCGAGACGCCGCCCGCACCGCCGAGCGAGCCCTGGCCGCCCATGGAACCATGTCCGCCACCACCACTACCGCCGGCGCCTCCGCCGCCTCCGCCGCCATTCCCGCCGCCGCCCGCAGCTGCAAATGCGGCAGACGACAGCATCATGCCGAGGCTCGTCGTGGCGATCAACATCAATCGATTCGTTTTCATTTGAATTCTCCGACTGCCTAATTGAGATTGAGCGCCTCGATTTTACGGCCGGTTGCTCGACGAATTGATTGGATTTTGTTAGCAGTTGTACCGAGGTGCATCATGTGTCAGCCCGGCGCGCCCAGAAGCGCTGCAACAAATGATCGAGTGACAGTGCGCCGGCGCCGCGACAAAGCAACACGAGCAGCATCGCAAACCATTGAATGTGAGTCGGCCACGCTTGCGGATATACGAAAATTTCGATGACCGCGGTCATGCCGAGCAGCGCGAGCGCAGCGGGCCGGGTGGCGAGGCCGAGCACCAGCAGCACCGGAGCACAGAGTTCAATCGACGTTCCGAGGTAGGCGGCCACCTCGGGCGGCACGAACGGCAGCTTGTAGTCGGTTTGAAAAAGATAAAGCGCGGCGTCCCAGTTGGCGAGTTTGGCCGTAGCGGATGCCCAGAACACGGTTGCAATCGCGAGCCGCAGCGGGATGGCGAGCAACCAGTAAGGGACGCGCTCGAGCTGCTGTATTAACCGCAAGAAAATGCGCGCAGGGGTGGCGGGCACGCTATGGTCCGATGTTCGTAAAAAGTGAGTCATGGCTGGATATCTCCTTCGTCTTTTCTCGTCGCTTTCGATCAGATCACTGCCCTTGAACCTCTAAAGGGGAGCCCTTAACAAAACATCCGCGCGCGAGATACGCCGCGAAAAGTGCATAGCCGTCGGCGTCGGGCGCAAGCGCGAGCGCTGGGCGCAGCGGTTCGCCGGCAAAAAGCGCCTCGCTGATCAACCATTCGCCGTCGGAAAGCCGCAGCAGATCCACGCCTGCGTTCGTACGCTGCACGAGCAGCCTCACCGGGCCCTCGTCGAGCGAAATCGCAGCGAGCGCGGCGTCGTCTTCCTCGAGTACCGCACGCCAGATCGCGTCGGACGCAAACGTGCAGCGCTGAAGGCGCGCAGCCGGGTGAGCCGCAAGACGCAAGCTGCCGAGTGCGTCTTCGGTAAGACCAGCAAGCATCGAGAGATCGAGCGGGTCGACATCGCTCGCGTGCAGCACGACGTTCACTTGCCACTCGAGTCTCGCCACGTCGGCCAGGTACGGCACCGATGCAGCTTGCGGCAGCGTCTCGAGAAACGCGGGGAAGGCTGCTCCATACGCGTCGAGCCACGCGGTCGTCGGCAATACCTGCTCCGAAAAGAGCCGTGCGGCACCCTCGAGAAAATCCGCTCCTACGAGTCGCTTGACCGCGGGAAACGCGAGGCATAACGCCGTGGCGAGCACGCTCGTCGCTGTATTGCGGTAGACGTTCAGACGCGCGCTTGGCGCAAGGCCGTCGGCCAGTACCCAGGCCGTTGCGTCGGCGTTCTCACCGCCTAAGTCGCCCGCTGTTGCGGACGGAAAGAGGCTCCGGCAGAACGCCTGTTGCAGCTCAGCGAGCGAAGGTGACTGCAGATTCATGGCGAATCGTCTCCAGTGCTGTGTCGGCAAGGGCAGCCTCTTCCATCAGCGTCTCGATTGGCGGCACGTCGGTATCCCATTCGATCAACGTCGGGACCGGGCCGAAGTGTGCGAGCGCGTCGCGATAGAGCGCCCATACTTCAGTGCTGACGCGCGAACCGTGGTCGTCGATTCGCAGAATCTGCCCGCCGTCGAGATGTCGCACGCTATGGCCCGCCAGATGGATTTCGCCGATGGCCGCTGGCGGCAAAGTTTCGAGATAGGTGGCGGCGTCCCAGCCGTGATTACAGGCACTGACATAGAGATTGTTGACGTCGCAGAGGATTCCGCAGCCGCTGCGACGGGCAAGCTCCGCGAGGAATTCCCATTCGGGAATCGTCGAGTGTGCGAAGCGCAGGTATGTCGATGGGTTTTCGACAAGAATGCGCCGTCCGAGCGTGGTCTGAACTTCATCGACGTGACGACAGACGATGCCAAGCGCTTCTTCTGTCATAGGCAACGGAAGGAGGTCGCCGAGATAGGAGCCGCCGATCGCGCTCCACGACAAGTGCTCGGAGACGAGGCCTGGCTCCACGCGTTTGATCACCGCGGCGATACGCGCAAGATGTGCGGCATCGAGGCCGTCGGCGCTGCCGAGCGAGAGCCCCACGCCGTGGAGCGAGAGCGGATAATCGCACCGGATACGGTCGAGATAGTCGGGTGCCGCGCCGCCGCCCATGTAGTTCTCGGTATGCACCTCGAACCAGGCGACGGCGGGATGTGTTTCGAGCGCCTCGCGATGATGACGAAAGCGCAGCCCGACACCCGCTCGCGGGGGAATGGCGCCGCACGCATCGTATGCATCACGCGTAGCGGCGGCGATGCCGGGCAAGGGTGTCAAGGCTGCGGCGCTCATCGTCGCGACCTTTAGCTCGCGCTGGCTTTGCCGCCGGCGATCTTGCTGCAATCGCCGGCGGGCAGCAGCACGAACGACTTCGCGTCGCGTGCCTGCGTCGCTTGGCCGGCGCATGAGTGCGCACCTTCGGCGCAGTCGTTTTTCGCTGCGGCGTTGATGCCGTAGCATTTCTCGAGATGGTTTTTCGCCATTTTTTCCATGTTTTCTTTGACGATCGGGGGCGCGTTATCCATCTTGCCCATCCCTTGAGCCTGTGCGAGCCCGCCTTGCATGGCGAGTGCGATGCCGACGGCGGCGGACAGCGATGCGACGCTCAGAGCTTGTGTGGCCATTTGATTTCTCCTTAAAGGAACGGTTATCACGGTTTCGATCGCACAAGACACGATCTGAAAAGGTAATTCGTTTGGAGATGGCCGATGGTTACAGGGGTGTAGACGATTATTCGATTGTGGGGACTTGCGGTGGGCAACGCTCCTTATCGTGCTGACAAGTCAAATAGCATATGAAACGGTCAGCGGGTAAGCTAGCCCCCACACGGCCTATTCCACACGCCAAGCTGCACCCGCACCGGCTCTCGATCGCCGCCACACGCCTTGTCGAACGGCAGCATAGCCGTGTACCCGAGGCTCATCGACTGCGGTTCGAGCACCGGCGAGGGCATCAGCGCTGGCTGCACATGCATATGCAGCACTGCTTGCGCTTCATAGCCCAGATACAATCGCAACATTTGCACGACATCCTGATACATCGGCTGCCCAGGCATCAAGCCGCGAACAGACGAAGGCGTAATCGGCGCGATCACAATCTTCACGCAGTTGCCGCGGTCGAAAAAACCTCCGCCCAGCACGTAGTGTTCGCCCAGCGGCATCGGCTCGGTAGCGGCGACGGCCACCCAAACCGGATGAAATTCCTCCACCGTGATCGTCGCGTCCGGCACCGCGTGTCGCAGCACACCGGCAACACCTTCCGCCGTGCGCGTTTTCTGGCCCATCAACGCAAGCATCGACAGCAGCTTGCGTGTGCCGACCGATGTTTCGATATCGGGTGCACCCAGCCCTAAACCGGCGAAGCTCAGCAGATATGTCGATACGGCATCGCGCCCGCCGCGCTGAAAGCCCACCGGATACCGATACTTGCGCCAAATGCGGTAATACTGCGTGACCACGCGGTGATGGAACAGATCCAGAAACGCCGCCAGCGGCTCGGCGCCCTCATGGTTCTGCGCGATCTGATCAAAGAAGTACGACGGCATTCGCGCATCGACGCCGTACAAGCCGAGGAACGTGGTTCGCACGGTCGGCGGCAGTGCGGTTTGACCGGGCTCGCATTCCACTGCGTCGATTTCACGACTGGGAAAGCTCAGTCGGGCTTTCGAACGAAAGCGGATCGGATCGTCTGCCGGTGACTCGGTGGCCCCCAACAGCGGACGCTCCGGCGCACTGCGTTCCAGCAGTTCGCAGAACCGGAAAAAGTGCATTTCGGTCGCGTGCGAGAAGAGTTCCCGCCACAAAGGCGGTGTATCGATATCGAGCATGCGATGCGCTTCGGTCGCGTTCAAAACGGCGCCCCTTCGCCTTTGGTATCGGGCCAGACGAGGCGCTGCCCGGTCGGTTGCGCGATGATGATGAGCCGCGTGTACAAATTCAGCGTGGCATACAGCCCGAGAAAGCGGTTGAGCATGGCGCCGAACAGTTCGATATCGCCATCGCCAGCGAACTGATGGCTATCGAGCGTGACCTCGATCTCCACGCCGCGCAGCAGTCCACCTTTGACGAGCTTCTGTACTGGCCGATGCCGCACCTCGACGATTGCTTCGATCCTGCGACGATTGAGTTCCCCGTCGGTCCAGTCGTACAAGGCCAACGCGCCGCGCAGCAGCTGTGCGTCGAGCAGCGAAAGATAATTGGGCGTCAGGTGCGACAACACACGCCAGTGGAAGCGATCCCCGTTGGGTGGGTGGACGGGCAAGGTCGGTGCGATCAGATTGCGCACGGCGGCCACGTCGGTGAACCCAGCGCGCATGCGCATGATTCCGGCTTCGCGCAGGCCCTTGCGCGGCAGCATGCCGTTTGTCCCGGTCACCGACAGCGACAGTGTTTCACGCGGCAACGTCGTCGCGCGTTCCCATGCATGGCCGCCAAGCACGACCCACGTGTCGAAGCGTCCGGAAGGGCCGCGCCGCACGCGAGTGTGGAAGTAACGTTCGGGCATCTCGTGGCGCAGCATGCCCCCGCGGTGGCGGAATGCCGCGAAGGGCGCGTATTCGAAGCGCGTGCCCGCGCCGATCTCGAAGCCCTGCACGGCGTCCACTGAATAGACGTCCACGTGTACGCCATGCCGTTCGTTGGCCAACACACGGTAGTCGGTGTCAAACTGAGCCGTAGTGATCGGATCGGCTTCCAGGTCGAATAAATTGATGATCGGCGTGCAATAGAGCCGCAAGTTGTCGGCAGAAAAACGCATGTCGTGGGGATACGGCTTTTGCAGTACCACCTCGACATCGAAGAACGTCACGTCGTTCGGAATCGCCTGGATATCGAACCCCAGCATATCCACGAACATGAACTTCTCGGGAAACGTGAAATATTCGAGCAGAAGCTGATATCCGCCGAAAGCGTTGTCTGCCTTGGGCCAGAGCCGTTCATCGGGGGCAAAGCCGGCCGCTTCGAGGCGCAAGCCGGGCATGGCTTGCGGCGCTCCCAGATGATCTTGTGGATGCCCCGGTATGCGCGTCTGCATCGCCAAGGGTTTTGCCGTCAATGCCGCGTACAGAGCGAGTGCCACAGGCCGGTCGGCATGCAGGTATAGCCGCAGGCGCGGCACATCGAGTTGCGCGCGTTGTGCCTGCGGCTCGATCGAGAAACGCAAGCGCAGTACCGAACGTCCGTCGTCCCGTGTGGTGGCCTGCGCTTCGGTCAGGCGCAACGGATAAAGATCGACGGGTTGGGTAGTGCGATAGACACATTCAACAGCGGCCCGGTCACTGGCGCCAGTGTCGAGCACAATCGGATTGGACACCGCTTCGAGACCTGATTCAAGCCGTTGATGCCGTTGCAGCGTTCCGCTGTCTGGCTGCAATTCGAGAATCGATAGTGATGGAATCATGCGCAGGTAGTGCGGCCAGAGCATGCTGACGAGACCTTCGGTCAGTTCTGGCAACTCGTCGTCCAGCTTATGGCGTAAGCGGCCCATCAGGAAGGCGAAGCCTTCGAACAAGCGCTCGACATGTGGATCGCGTTCGCCGAGGCCATCAAGCCCGAGGGCTCGGGCGCGGTCGGGGAAGGCTTGAGCGAATTCCTTGCCGCCCTCGCGCAGGTAGCGCATTTCCGCGTCGTAGTAGCGAAGAATATCGTTGTCTTTGGTCGGACTGGTCATAAGGGCTGCGACTGGAAATAAAGGTGCATATGCGCTACGGACTTGAGTTGGTTGGCAGTCATTTACGGCGCTAATTCGAGCCGGTTGCCGATGACACTGATGCGTACAGGATCGGCTTTTTTCCATTGCGCTTTCGGAATCGTCAGTTGCCATTCGGCGTTTTCTCTATCGCGGAAGAACGCTGCGATGCCGATGTACTGGGCGTCGTCGGCCATCGGCGCGTTCAACGCGACAGCCGAGTCCGGGCCTAGGACGATGTCTGTTCGGCTCACTGCTTCAGCCTTGAGTACGCTGCCCGCATCGGTCAGTAGTTGCGCGTAGGTCGCCATTCCGAAGGCTTTGGCGTCTTTCAATTGGTAGACCTGCATCGCGACCGGCAGTGAAACTCCGGTGTCGTCGCGATTCAGTTCCGTGCGGCTTTCGAAGATGAGATTCATCTGCTTGACCTTGGTGGCGAAGATCGCGCGAGCCGCGCCCGAAGATGTTTCTTTAACGGATTGCCACGTCCCGCAGCCGGTCATTAGCAAGATGGTTAGCAGGACGGCCGCGCCGGTGCGCAGCGTTAAAGCGCTCGCTTTCGTCATGATGGGATCAGCTCGGGCGGCAGCGGCGGCATGACGTGGGCGATGTCGCCTTTGCCGATGATAAAAATTCGCTCCGGTAGCTTGAAGCCGCGCAGCATCAACAGATCGAGGGGCCCCGCGCCGATTTGCGAGCGCAGCACATAACGCAGCGTTTGCGCATGCGGTTGCTGCCAGGCGAGTTGGTAACGCGTGCTATCGAGCGGCTTGATCTCGGCGATGGCAAGCAAACGCAGAAATGCCCAATCGCCTGTTGCATCGAACGCTTGCCGCAGGCCCGCATCGAGCGTGTGCCACGTCAGCGCGGCGTGGCCGTGTAGCCCGTCGCCGGGCCAAATGATCGGAGTCCAGGTCTCCTGTTGGTTGAAGTACACGATCCGCTGTTTGTCGATCGCGAGTTCCGAGCGCGTGACGGTGGGCGTGGGCTGCGCCATCAGCTCGAAGCGATAGCCCGCATCGCCTTGTGCATAAAGGCGTGCGCCCAGCACGGAGATTTGCTGAATCGCCTTGAGGAACGCCGGGTCGAACGCGAGCGTTTGCGGTGCCAAGCCGTTGGGCGCCCATTGGTCGCCTTGTCGGCTCAGCACGCCGGCGAGTTCCGATTCGAGGAAGTGCGTAATCAACCCGCTGGTTGGGCGCATGTAACGTCCGAGTTCCGCGAAAGAGGCATCCGCGTGAGTGTCGTGGAACGGGTAGCGGCCATCGAATGCGCTGTTGAAAGGCACTGCGATGCTGGTGCGCCAGATGTCATTGATGCTGGCCGCAGCTGGTTGGACAATCGTCTGCCATGCACCGTCGAGCGGGCGAGCGAAGAGTGCATCGCCGAAGCCAGCCCAGGCGGCGCCCAGGCTGGCGGCGGTCAGCGCCGCTTGCTCGCGCACCTGCGCCAAGTCCGATAGCTTGCCTTGGAAGACGGCTTGCGCGAGCGAGCGCGCCATAGCTTGCGCGTCAGGGCTGCCGCTGATTTGCTGGAGCTTGAGGCGCATCGTGGTGGCGGCAGTCAGGTAGCTTTGCAGACTGACGCCGTTTAGCGTGGCGGGAGCATTGCCGTTCATCGCGTGGTTCGCGCCGCTGTTTACCGTTGCCCCACTGTCGCCTATCAGGGCGAGCAGGGGGCCAAACGATTGATCGAGCGGATTCACCGGCCGACCACTGGCTTTGTCGTCGCGGCCGAGCAGGTCTTGCGCGCGACGCACCAGTGTGTCAGCGAGCGCTTGAGATGGACGGCCCGCCTGTGCCTGAGCCTGTACCGATTTGACCAGCGCGATCAGCGGGGAGGTCTGCGCGTCGGTCAAGCGCGTGAGTTGGTCGATGGCTGTGTTGAGGTTGGCGGCTGGCTGCCATTGGAGGCTATTGAGCATGTGCTGCCACGCTGCGGTGTATTCGGCGAAATAGCGGGCGGTGAGCCGTTGCTTTAGTGCGGTAGCGCCGGTGGCGGTCATGCTGTTCGCAGCTGTGGTGTCGATGGTTTGCGCGGCGTTGTCGCCGAGCACCCAATCGCCTTCGACGCGCCGTTCGCCAGCGGCCTTGTCGATGGCGTCGGCGATTACGCTATCCCACGCGGCACGCGTGTACACGCCGGGCACGGTCGCAGACGTGGCGAAGAGGCCTTGCGCGCTGGTGCCGTTGAGCAGCGCGGGCAGCGACATATCGGCATACTTGCCGCGTACGCCGACGAGGATCGATTGATACACCGTGTCATCCGCGTTCGCGAGACCGATTTGATTGATCAAGGTCGCGCGTGCTGCGGCAATGAGCGGCTCCGAGGGCTCGATGCGCCACGCGGGACGGGCCTTTAGATGATTCGAGAAGAAGCTCGCTAGACGTTGTGAAGTGTCGTGCCATTCGCCGGACGGCATGCTCGCCGCCATCGGCCACACGGACGCGATCTGCGTGGCCAGGAATTCGGCGTCGATATGCGGCGGGTCCGCCAGCATGAGATAGGTCTTGAGCAGGTTGTAATTGCGGCGCTGTGCATCGTGGTCTTGCAGCGTATCGGCGCGCAGTTTCCCGAGGTCCGCGAGCGCGCTTTCGAGCGTGAGTTGCACGGGTGCGCCGAGCAGCCCGCGGCTGGCTGCAGCGTAACGAGCCCACAGCGCATCGAGCGTTGCACGGTCGCGATTGAGGCCGAAGCTGCGCGTACCCGGCATGCGATGTTGCAAGCGTTGCTCGTACATTTCGATGCGTTGCTGCAAGGCGAGCAGTGAGCGTACGCGTGCGGCGTCATCGCCGTTGTCGAGTGCGTGCATCACCGCTTGTGATTGATGGATTGCGGTGGCATTGGCGAATGCGGAGATCAACATTCCGATGGACCACACGCTGACCAGCGCGAGCGCGGCGACAGTGGATACGGTGATCGGGTGGCGCCCTGTGCGTCTGCCGCGTGTACGGCGGGCGAGCTCGCTTACATGCGACAAGGTTGGTGTGAGCGTGGTGGCAGCGATGGGCGTGTCATCGGCGAATGCGGCGGGGAATGGCGTGAAGAAAATGCCTCGCACCGGTAGCCGGCGTGCGCGGAGGGTGGCGATCCATGCAGCAGCGGGTGTCGCTCGTTCGTCCAGCCGTTCGGATAGTCGGGCGGTGTAAATGTCACGCGGCTCGGTGCAGAGGCGTTGCACGCCGAGCCGGGCGAGTTGATCGCGCAGCGCTAGCAGCTTCGAATCGATGGGCTCATTGCTATCGTTGCGAGAGGAGAATTCGCATCCCGCGACGGTCGTGTGGCCGTCTCTGAATTCGTCGACCTGCGCGACGTCGAGCACATAGACAGGCGCGGACCAGCGCAACATCTGCGTGATGCGGGCGAGGTTGATGTTCGGGCCGAATGAGCTGCGTGTTGGGGCGAGTTTGTCCTCGTCGCCGTCGACGACGAGGACGATGCCGTCTACCGGTCGACGACGAAGGTTATAGAGCTGCTTGAGCCAAGCATCGTCAGGGTGTCCGCTGGCATCGCTGGCGCGCCACAACAGTATCGCTTCGTCGGTGATCAGGTAGCCGTGATCGACCAAGTCGGGCAGGAGCCGCGCGATGGTTTTGTCATTGCCTGTTAGGAGCAGCCGGGGTTGGTGGGAGCTCCAGCCTTGGCGTTGCACCAGTTCACGGCGAAACGCATTGAGCCCGTTTGTCGGCAGCGATTGCTTATCAGAAGATGTTGATAACCAAGCCTGGGTGGCGCCGGCGATTGCGGCGCTCTGAGAGTGCAGCCGCTGTCGCAAGACACGTGCAGCATCAGACCACCGGCCGAGGCGATCAAAGGACGCGACGAGCGCAAGTAGCAGCGCACAGAACGCGAGCGCAACAAGCCAGTGGCCTTGCTGCTGCGGTGTCTCGATACCGATATGGTCACTCCAAAGGACGATAGCGCTAGCCGCGAGTATCGCCAGCATAAGGATAGAGAGCAGGTCGGGGCGTACTTTTTTCATGCCTTTACTTTTTGCATATCAACGCTCGCATCTCGCGCGGCAACGTTGCGATCGACTAGACGTCCACATATGAAGCGTATTGGGACGGCACAAGGCGGGGGCTCGGGTGACAATGACAGATGCACAGATCGCCGCTCAGCGCCGCTTCGCGTCCGTCCGGCCCCTTGGTCGTAAGTCGAGTGCCCGCGCAGCCGATTTTGCCCATCGTCTTGCAGATCGGGCACCAGACTTGATCGTTCTCATATGCCTGCTCACGTCCGTTGGACTTATCGTTGGTCGCGCCACCTTCGACCTTGCCACCAGCCGTCGTGTAGTCGCCTTTGAAGATGTCGTAGCGTTTGGTCATCACATGCTCGTTTTCGAGAAATAAAGAGCTTCTAGGCGGTTTTCATGGCTTGGTGTTCATAATGCAATCGGAACCGCAGCTCGTGCCTGTGTCGGCGTTTCTTCCAGACATCGGACGATGCAGCAGTCGACGTTCTTGCCATTGCCAACGAAAACGGCTTGAGGCGTAACAACGTTTGATAACGTTGCATTCGCGCAAGCTAAAGCGAGCCAGGGAGCCGCGACGCCAGCGTCGCCAACGGCATCGTCCAGGTTCGTGGACGATGCATAAAATTGTGCGGATGCGCTGGAATCTTTCAACAGCGTCGTCACGTCGGCGGGGAGGCCTGTCTGCCATAGGTGCTGAACCGCACGCGCCTCAGTAGCGGCCCATAGGAGCGCAGACGGAACAGCATCACCGAGCGAGTGCAGCTCACACCGGACCGGGCGGAAGAGATGCCGGCAGTGCGGCCCACCGGTTTGCAGTGCGATCGATGGTGGCGCGAGCAATACGGCGGCGCCCGTTTCGGCGCTGCCTGTTGGCGGCGAATTGTACAAAAGAGGATGCAATTGAACAGCGATGATCAATCGCGAGTCATGGCGTCTTTCCCCGATAATCTCATCGAGCCACGTGTCCAATGCGTACAGATCGAAGTTTGATGGCAGTTCCATTAGGGGCGCCGAAGGCAGTGAACGGCGCTCCCAGCATGTTCGCCATATGCTCTCGTTGTCAGAGCGAGGAAGCTGGTTCGATACCAACAGACAAACGCGAAGATTCAGGCGGCTCGGAACTGCTTTGATTTTGGTACCGAGGTCGTTTAGTAGCTCATCGAACAACCAAGCGGTGGCTTTTCGGTGCCGTTCCATATCATCTGCTTTTTCGCCCGG
The DNA here is from genome assembly GCF_964253315.1 of Trinickia sp. LjRoot230. Classification (NCBI taxonomy): domain Bacteria; kingdom Pseudomonadati; phylum Pseudomonadota; class Betaproteobacteria; order Burkholderiales; family Burkholderiaceae; genus Trinickia; species Trinickia sp. LjRoot230. The sequence goes on along the minus strand of NZ_CAXUQX020000001.1, from coordinate 2,400,246 downwards.
CGTCAGAGCGGAGCCGGGTACGTCTAGCCACCGCACTTTCGCGGGTTCATGGTCGGGAACGATCAGTTCCCGCGTCTTCAGAACCGTGGTGCCACTGCGCAAATCCGCGGCGTCGTTGTCCTCCGCGGAGGCGGAAAACCGGTAGGCTGCTCCCAGCAAGATCAGGGGACGGCTCGCCGCCTCAAAAACGCGCTCGCGGTAATGGCGCACGGCTTCGTTGCGCATTTCGACGTCGAGCCTGTAGCCCTCATAGTGACTCCAGTGACGCAGAATCAGTAGAGCAGGGATGCCCGCAGGGACCAGAACGAGCGTCGCCCAAAACTTCCACGTGTGCGCAGACAGGCTCGTAGGCCATAGCCACAGCACGATGAGGCTCAGCCCCAGTGCCATAAGGACGAATACGACGGACCAAAGGAAGTGGGACGGGCCGTGGTCCGCGAGCGGTTCCTCATCAGGTAAAAGTGAGAAGTTGACGGCCATGTGTCAGCGCTTAGCGTTATCGGTTATCGACATAAAATATCCAGTCATATGTTTCTCGCTCCCTCTAGTGGGATATTCTGTAGTCTTTGATGTTGCATCGACTTGACCGAATTTTGAGGGTTAACGTTCTTGCGTAGTCTCCGAATTTCCCACAATGGCTTATCATTGCGCCAGACAGATCGAGCGTGAAGCTGTCGTTTAACGTTGTAATCGAAGCCATATCAGAATAACCATATTCCGACAATTGGAATGTCGTCTTATTTCCGTCGATTCGTGATGGAAATTTATAAAGATTCGTCGAAAACGAACAGGTCGATGATTCATCGTTGGCATCTTTTCCTACTGTCGAGGTAAAATAATCAAAGCCGGCGATTTTGTCGTCTCGCAAGTACAGCGTAAACTCATTTTTGATTCCTAGTTTTGTTGAAGTGCATTCCCATCCCTGTTCGCTGGCCTTTGAACTCGCCGATACAAGTGCAAATATAATGACGCAAATAGTGCTCTTACACGGGCAGATCATGAGCGTTGCTTCCGCAGTGATGATGTGATCTCAAGCAGCGTTCGACCCGGAGACATGGAGCTAGGGTCGCATGAGAACAATTGTGGTTTAATGTTGATTTCTACAAAATCGTTTAGCCAGTTGCGATGAGCGGCTACATACGATCCGTGTTCGTTTACGATTATTTCGGCTCTAACTTTGCCGATTTGCGTGATTAACAAACGTTCGGCCCGCTCTTCGGGTAGATTTTGCTGAATGAATAGCAGTACATCCTTGAGCCCAAGATGATGACTTGCATACATTACCTTGGCGCGCTCTGTCGAATTCAATGACTGGAGGGCATACCCTGATCGTTCAATCGATTTTGCATTTCCATTTGCATAGTCGACCGCTGTATGAATTGCGCATTCCGGATCATTTCGAAGATCCAGTAGTGCCTGGATATTTGCATCGTTCGCCTGGGTGCGGGCGACGACGTTCTTCATCAACCGGACTGCATTCAGGGGGATTGGTTTTTTATCTGCCAGGACGAACAGGAATTTATTTTCCGGGCTAGTGATGATCCAGTTTTCTGATTTGGCTCGTTCGTTTAGGAACGCTCCGTCAGTTGCGGCCATGGTTATCCACGTTCCGTCGAGAAACTGAGTTAGCCCGCGAGCGGACGAAGTGTTTGCGGCCGATGTTGGATCCCATTCTCCGGTGCTTACCAGCCTCTTGACGGTTTTTGGCGTACCGTCTTTGTTCTTCAGCGGCTTTCCATTAGCGTAGACCTGCTTGGTTTGCGGCACGCGTATCTTTCCGGCCTCGGCATTGATTATGGCGGCAACCGCTTGAGGCTCTATGCCTGCCCGTTTGGCGGCATCAATAATACATTTGCGGTATTTGTCGTTAGGCCCCAAGCGCAAGTTGTCCTTGTTTGGGCATTCCACTCCGACATTCACAACGGGATTGCCACCGAGGTCACGATTGTGACTCACCTGGCCATGCTCCAATTTCAAAGGCTTGTGCGTATTGAGATCGGGCAGTCCATGGTGGCGCCTCATGGCGAACTCAAGCTTTTGTTTGGGGCTGCGCAAGGTGACCTGGTGCGTTCCCGGAGGCAGCCGTAAGCTGGCAACTTCCTTTTCGCCGCCCTCGATCTTTTGAACGAACACGCGCGGTTGGTCGTCTTTACCCGCGGTCTGAACGGGTGGAAGCAGCCCGAGTTCGTCCGTGGTGAATCGATACTCGCCCAGCGCCGAAGCGACTCGCGTCCCCAGGTTTGCGATGGGATTGCCGATGGCATCCACAAACCGAAGCCAGAGCTCACTGTAGAACGAGTCGCCTTGCTCGCGCTGTGTCGGCTTATGTGGAATCTTGATGCGTTGGCCGACGTAAATGAAGTTGGGTTCACGGATTTGGTTGAGCGAAGCCAACTCATCCGCGTTCACGTCGTGCTGCTGTGCGATCTTGCTGAGCGTATCGCCGCGAGCGACTTGATAGATGTCGTATTCCCTCATGCGTTCTCCGGCTCGTCGTCAGTATCCATTGCGATTTCGAAACTGCGAAGGATCGGATCGCGGTCGATATCAAGCTCATTGAGCACGGCCCATTGGCCATGACCGAACAGCGCGGTCATTGCGGTACACGTGTTCTGATCTTCGGCGCGAGCTGAGCCGCTAGCGACGCTGACTGCGCGTTGGGCGACGCGAACTTCTCCGGCAGCTTCGCCCTCCGTGAATAACTTGTATTGAACGTCCTTCAGCGACACACCGTTGTTGATGTCGCGAAAGCTGAGTTTTTGACTGAAGGGGCCAAGCTGAGAGTGGGGGAGGTCTGGTATGGAAGCGTAGACGGTGTTGGGGCCCTGCCGTCCAAAGGACGCTGCCTTGAACTCTCGTTCGCCGCGTGTGCCGTCCTCGATGCCGGTACTGGTCAAACGCAGGTAAGACCCACCGCACATCAGCAGCAGTTCATTCTTGGCAGCGATGTGTACCTTGCCGTTGGCGCTGGTGATTGTGAGATCCTTGTCGGCTGCAAGGGCCATGGCATCGCTTTGCGCCTGAACTTCGATTTTTCCGCGAGCCGCGAACAGCTTCATCCCAAGCTTCTGCGCGAAAAGGCTGATCCTCTCACCTGCCGCGACGGTGAATTTACGCGTCACGCCGACGTCGGCGTTCTCGCCGGCGGTGAAGGTAAGGCTGCGGCCCGCGTTATGTTGGATCGCGTCGGGCGTGGTGAATGCGATGGACGCACGGGCGGACAGTAGCATGACCTGTTGTTGCAGGTCCACGAGTTGATTTTGCAAGATGTCATTTATCGCCTTGACGTCGGCGGCGTCCGCTTGTGCTTGCGCGGCGGCTGCGGCCAGACTATCCAGCCTAGCGTGCGAGGCACCAAGTTGATCGATGGCTTCCTGCATGTCGAGTTGCATGCCTTTGGCACCAGGGCGGTCATACGTCGTCATGAACAACCCGCCCCCCGCCCTAACAGCCCCCTTACCCGAAGTCCGCAACTCGAACCCCTCGCCACGTTTCTGGCGCTGCCCGTCGACCATATGCCCGAGCGTGAGCTGGCTCTTACCGGAATGCTCCGTCGACAGCTTGACGTGCTCCTGACCTTCCCAGTCCTCCATCTCGAGCTTGTTGTCACTTTGCGTGCGGATCACGTTGCGCGACATCCACCGATCTTGATTCGTAATCAGATCGGTGGCTTGACTATGATGATGAAACGCCGCGATGTACGGCTTATTCGGATCGCCGTCACGGAATTCGATAACGGCTTCGTCACCATCGAGCGCCGGAAAATGCATACCGGTCTGCAGCTTCCCTGCGAACGGTTTGGCTAGCCGCAACGGCACGCTTTCTCCACCCGGGTTCCACGCGTCGAAGTCCAAATCGAAGCGCACGACATAGAACCCAGCCTTCGTCACATAGGCGTATTTGTACTTGCTAGGCGAGGTCACCCGCGCGGACAGCGTCCCATGGATGCGAGGCCAAGACGTCTCATTGATCGGTAGACGAAACCGCCGGTCAGCCGGAATCGCCTTGAAGGCATTGCGATACCCCTTGTCACGTGCTCCAGTGTGAATGACCTCCACAATCACCATGCCGTTCGGCGCGTCGGGCAAATCGTCGTCGGTATGCACGATGCGCGCGCAGCGCAGGTCGGCATGCGTGCTCTCGCCGTCGTACACAACCTGCCAGCAGATGGCGGCTTCATGCCGCAGTTGCGCTTCCCACTTCGCCTGCGTTTGATCCAGATGACCGGTGCCGTACACATACGGCTGTCCATACGTCGTCTCATCCTTGCTCGCGACGTTTGCGTCGGCCTTCACGCGCTCCCACGCCTGATCAGGGTTGTAGTCCGCGACGACGAACGACTGCGCCACCGTCGTCGCATGCGTATGCAAAGAAAGGATCGCGTCGTCGCTGGTTTCCAAGCCAGCCGGCTCGCGATAGGGCAGCGTGAGCGTGGGCTGATAGAGGTAATGATCGATGTCATCGGCGAATACCAGGATGTCGCCATGCTCGGCCGGCATGAAATAGCAGTAAATGCCTTCCTGCTCCATCAGAACGCGCAGGTAATCCCAATCGCTAAGCGCGTATTGCAGACGAAAGGCGTGTTCGGGATACACGCGACGCAGCTTAAACGCGAACTGATGCCCTTTGAACTCGTGCCGGCGCAATATCGCCTCGATGATCTGCGGCGCGCTTTGATGCTGGAAGATGCGGCTGGCGCTCGTCAGGCGAAGGCGTGAGGCATGCGCTTCGATGACGAAGCGGTAGGTACTGAGATCCTTCGTTGTCCTAAGTTTGCTAAAGGCCGTGATGCAGCCATGAAACGCGCGCGGCTCATTGCGCTCGGGAATAAGTGCGAAAGTGGCGTGCTTGCCGAGATAGTCCGCACGCAATAGCGCATCAGGATGCGTAAGCTCTGCAGTAATACGCCATGGCTCACCGATGCGCTCAACAATGCGAAACGATACGGCCGACAACTCATCGGCGCTTTCCACGCCCGGGACATCAACAAAGTACGACTGCCGTCCCGGAATGCATCTCGAGGCGACGATGTCGTCGAAGTAGGTAGACATGCGTTTATCCCTTGTTTTGGGTGGCGAGACGACGTTGACGACGTATGACAACACGCATCATCAAACGAATCAGCACCGCAGCGAGGGATCGAACATAAACGCTTTTCACGCGAACGTGAAGCCGTTCTAAATGAGATAAGACATCTCAAATTAATTTTTAATATCGAGATATCAATTCGGAATAGTCCGATACGCCCAGCGCGAAAAGCGTGGTACTACTCGCACGAACGCATACCTCCTTACGCAGCACACGTCCGGCCCACCGCCTTATAGAGGCAACTCAACGAGACACCATGAAAATCACAAGACCACTGTGGACGAAAGGCATCTTCATGTCGCCGCAGCATTTCCAGCAGCAGGGGCTATGGAGCAGTTTTTGCGACGAGCAGGTCGCGCGGATCGCAAGCCCCGATCCGTGGGGCGTGCAACGTGTCGGCTTCGATAAGCAGGGGCTTTCAGCCGAGCGTTTGCAGGTCGATGCATTGACCATCCGCTTGCCGGATGGAACATGGGTGGATACCGACGTCGTCGATAGGTTGCCCCCCGCGCGCAGCCTCAACGATGTACCAAAACACGTCAGTGCCGTGACAGTACTGGTTGGCTTGCCGCTGATGGACCCGCAGGGCGCCAACTATGCCGACGATGGACACAAGCCGGCTCGTCCGCGTCGCTTCCTACGCGAATATGTTCACGTGGCCGATCTTCATGGCGACACGAACGAAGAGCTCAGCGTCGAGCGACATGCGCTCGCACTGCTGTTCGACTTTGAGCAGCACGACGACTACGTGACTTGTGCGATCGGACGATTCGTCCGAAATACCTCGGGATGCTTCGAGCCTGACGCTGCGTTTGTCCCGCCATGCTTGCTGTTATCGGCAAGCCCCCATTTGATAGCGCGCATGCAGCGCCTTCTCGAGATTCTCGCCGCTAAGAGCGCGAGTCTCGCGCATCGTCGCAAGGAGCGCTCCGATCAGATCGCCGATTACGCGGTGGCCGACGTATCGTTGTTCTGGTTGCTGCACAGCGTGAACGCGACGTGGCCAGAGTTGGCCCGATTGTGCCAGGCGCCAAATCAGCACCCGGAGCGGCTATACGCGGTGCTCGCGCGACTGGCCGGCTCGCTGCTGACGTTCTCGATGACCGAGACGCTGCACTCGATTCCCCCATACGACCATCGCGCACCGGAGCCTGTCTTCGCCGCACTCGAGGCGCTGATTCGCACGTTGCTCGATACAGTGATTCCTTCGAGTGTGGTGCCGATCACGCTCGATCATCCGCGCGCAACGCTGTGGTCGGGCCAGTTCAACGACTCTCGATTGATCGAGAATACCGACTATTACCTCGCGGTGCGTGCAGCCATGCCGGCGCATGATTTGTTGGAGCAGTTTCCGCGCTTGTGCAAGATCGGTGCGCCTGACGACGTGCAACACATCGTCAGCGCGGCGTTGCCTGGCATTCCATTGCGGGCGGCATCGCGCTTGCCAGCAGCCATTCCGGTCCGCATCGAAAATCACTATTTCGCGCTCGATGGAGCCCACCCGGCGTTCAAGCGGATGACCGCTGCGCATGGCTGTCAGATCTATGTGCCCACTTCCATCCCCGAGGTATCCGTTGAACTTTACGCGGTGCTGCCCGCATGACGCTTACTACATCGCTGAGTATCAACGCGTTGCCAGTCGCCTTTCGCGATACGGCATTGATGGTTGCCGAGCTGGGCTGGCATAAAGCCCACTTATCGTTCGAGACGATGCGCCAACGCTGTCACGAGCAGGTGGATCGTCTGCGAGCGGATTTGAAGGCGAGTGGCCAAGCGAACGATGTGATTCAGGACGCGGTCTACGCACAGTGCGCGTTGTTGGACGAGGCCGCGCTGAGCTATCTAGAGCCGCACGACAGGGAGGCCTGGGAACGCGAACCGCTGCAAGTCTCTGAATTCGGCTCGCACGACGCGGGCGAGGCGCTAATCACACGCATGCGACTGCGCTTACATCAATCAGAAGCGGAGCCGATGTTGTTGGCGATTTTCCATGCGGTACTCGCCCTAGGATTCGAGGGCCGATTTGCACTCGAAGGTCAGAATGTGCGAGCGCTGATGATTCAAGCACTCGGTGAACGGCTGGGCGTGCCCGATGCGCCGAAGAACGGCATGGTCTTGCCTCCTGGCGTGCAGCGGCGTTGGTTCGCGCATTTATCTCTGCCGGTGTGCACGCTGCTGGCGATCGTCACGGCTGGCGCTCTATGGGCACTGCTTGACCAATGGCTGGGCGCGTTGGTGGGGCGTGCAGTATGAGCCGGGCCGGGCCGGGGTTGTTCGAGAAGGTGACGGGTCACTTTGCAAATGGTGCCTCGACGGATGACTTCGATGCGGCCACGCAGGCGTTTCTCTCCGTGCAGGACAACATTCAGCGCATCCTTAATAGTCGTCGTAACGGGTTGCTGCATTTGCCCGATTACGGTCTCGACGATCTCACCGAAATCTACCGTGACCTGCCGGCCTCGACGCTGCGTCTGAAGCGCGTGATGGAGCACACGTTGTTGAAATACGAGCCGCGGTTAAAAGCCATCGACATCGAGATCGACGACACGCAACCGGGCATGCTCCTGAGTTTCACCATGACATGCCATCTCCATCAGACTGGCCTTGTGCGCTTCGGCACACATTTCCAGCCGGATGGAAAGACCCGGTTGATGCTCCTGAGAGGCGAGCGGGATCGGTACTGATGCGGATGCTGGGATTCACAATACACCGGATAAATTTCGCATATCATCCGCAGGCGCTTCTTCGCACGCCGTATCAATGTATGGAGGACCTCACGCAAACACACATACGCCCCCCACCACGAACATCTGTAGTACTCCTAACTAATCGACCACAGTAGACGGCTGTATGACGTTCTCTTATCTCATGATCAAGGAATGGACATGAAGGCTATCAATCATTGGATACGCGATATACGGAATACGATGTCTGTATTTATATCTGCGCTGCTTATCGTTATACCTGGTGCGTACGCAAAAGCCGATCCTATCGTTCTTAAGGACCACGGCAGCTTTTACGTCGGAGGGCGCACCGTAACATCCGCAGCCGTTACGGGCAGCGCGGCAGGCCTCGCTGGTTCTTCGAACCAAGGCGATATCACCGTCGATCAGATGTACGTCAGATATCAGATTCCGGTGGGGCCGGCCCGCTTGCCTGTCGTCATGGTTCACGGCTGTTGCCTGAGCTCGAAGACGTGGGAAACGACGCCTGACGGCCGGACAGGCTGGGACGACTACTTTACTCGACACAGCCGCCCCGTCTACCTTGCTGAGCAGGTTTCCCGCGCTCGTTCGGGCTTCGACGCCACCTCCATTAACGAGGTGAAGCTCGGCATGCTGCCACCCGATGCACTCCCGTACATCATCATGGGAAGTCACGAATTTGCGTGGGTTGGCTTCCGGTTTGGCGCGAAGCCTAATCAAGCGTTTGCCGACGAACAATTCCCGATTGCGGCCGTCGACGACCTTTATAAACAGATGATTCCCGATCTGAACGGACTGCTACCGGCCGATGCGAACCCAACGTTGAATCATCTCGCTACGTTGTCCAAGCAGATCGGCGGCGCCGTCGTCATGGGGCACTCGGAGTCGGGATTTTTTCCGGAGCAAGCCGCGCTTGTCGATCCGACTGGAATCAAAGCGATAATCTCGCTCGAACCCGCGCAGACGTGCTCGACGTCGTTGAGCCAGCAGCAACTTCAAACGCTCGCAAAAATTCCAATCCTGATCGTATTCGGCGATCATTTAACCGACGCTTTCGCTTCGTTCTGGATACCCGCACTATCGCAATGCCAAACGTTTGCCGCGAGTGTAAGGGCGCTAGGCGGCGATGCAACGGTGCTTCAATTGCCCGATGCCGGTCTCAAGGGCAACAGCCACATGATGATGCAAGACCGGAATAACGACAAAGTGGCGGATGTGCTGTTGCGATGGATCGACGGCCACGTTCACCGGTAATCACAGTCGCGCTTACGCCCTAGCCGGCATGCAATCGTAGATAGTCGCCGGCTAGACAACGCCCGATCGTGTTGCCTGATGCTTACGGAAATCCGTAGCAATGAGCGCAATGCAAAGCACGCCAAAAATCTCGTTGAGCCAAGCGGAATAAAACCGTCGGTGCCGTGTTTTAAAGAGCATGGAACGACGTTGAAATCTGAGCCGCGTTGCGTTCAGGCATCGAGACGTCGCTTATCGGAAGGAGGTTGCCGCGTGAACACTCTCGAGATGGCCCGTGCAGCGGGTTTCGTGATTTTGCTTGACGGAAAGATCGGCCAGGAGGCCTATCACTCAGTAACGGGATCGCTTCGCGCGCTCGAACGATTCGAAGCGTTATGCCGCGAGACAAGATGCAAAACGTCGCACGCTAATGAGGGAAGGGCACCAGACGGCTCGGCCGATGCCCGCTTGCCATTGGAAGAGGCGTGTCGGTCATGAGCATCTTGGCCGAAGATCTGATCGCGCTGTTAGGGCTGCCGGCGCCGCGCGGGACGCTTACCGAACACCTTCTGCGTGAAATCGCTGGGCTTCTGATCGCGCGAGGCGTGGACGGTGCAGATGAATTCGGTCACGAACGTTGCGCGCAAGAAACGCGCGATGCGTTCGTGTCAATTTAAGTAGTTTTTATCTTTCAAGGAGATCAATCCTCATGAATCGGAGACTCGTAAAGCTTCTTTTCAGTCTGACGATCTGCACAGTCTTGGCTGCGGGTTGGCGGCCCGCGCAGGCGGCTGCGGGCGTCAGTTTCATCGAGCCTGCCGACGGTTCCACCGTAACCAACCCCGTGCACCTCAAGTTTGCCGTGAGCGACATGAAGGTCGCCCCCGCGGGGAATTTGATTGACGGAACGGGACATCACCACATTCTGATCGACGCCAAGCCGCTTCCGAAAGGCGAGGTCGTGCCGGCGAATGACCACGCGATTCACTATGGCAAGGGCCAAACCGAAGCCGACGTGACGCTTCCGTCGGGCGACCATACCCTTACGCTGCAGTTCGCCGACGGCGCACATCGGTCATATGGCCCCGATTGGAGCCAGACCGTCAAGGTTCATGTCAAGTGAAGCCCGCTTGCCGCCGCTCGCAACCTGTTAATTCTGACTCCTAACGAGTCCTGAGCGGCTACCGGCTTGCACTCGAAACCGATTGCTCGGCCTTGTCAGAATGATGTGCCGCCTGCGGTGCGCGTGTTCGCATAAACACGCCTGCCAGCACTGCCGCGATCGTAGCGGCGATCGCACCGAGCAGGAACGCAAGATGATATCCGCCATTGAGGGCAGCATTGAGTGTCGCGCCCGTCGAGGCAAGCCGATCGGTGCGCGCTGCTGCCAAGCTCGCGAGAATCGCCAAGCCCAGCGCGCCGCCCATCATGAACGAGGTATTGACCACGCCCGACGCGAGGCCCGATTCATCGGGCGCGACATCGCTCATGGCGGCCAGCAGGACCGGGTTGAACGCCACGCCGGCGCCAAGGCCAAGCAACAGCATGCCTGGCAGCACATGCATCGCGAAACTGCCATCGACGGGGGCGCGCACAAACGATGCAAGCCCCAGCGCTGCGATCAAAAGGCCGACCGACAGCGGCGCACGAATGCCGAAACGCATGACGAGCTTCGCCGATAACCCGAGCGAGAACACGGCCATGATGATGTTGGCTGGCAAGAACGCCAAGCCCACTTTCATCGCGCTATAGTTCAGCACGCGCTGCAGATAAAGTGCAGAAATGAAGAACCATGCGAACATCGCAGCCGCCCACAACACGCCCACCACATTGGCGGTCGCGACGTTGCGCAGCGCGAACATGCGCAGCGGCATCAGCGGATGTGCCACCCGCGATTCGACGACCAGAAAAGCGAGCATCAACGCAATCGCTATGCCAAGCTGAGAAAGCGTCTGTGGCGACGTCCAGCCCGCTTCGTTGCCGTGCACGATTGCATAGACCGCCAGCATCAGCGACGCCGTGACGCTGAAGGCGCCGGCCACATCGAGCTTGGTGCGCTGAGCCAGTGGCCGTCCGGCCGGTAAAAGCGCGAGGCAAGCCACATACACGCCGATTCCAATCGGCACATTCACGAGAAAGATCCAGTGCCAGCTAAGCGTGCTGGTCAACAAGCCGCCAAGCAGCACGCCGATGCTGCCGCCGCTCGCGCATACGAAACCGTAGACGCCCATCGCCTTGGCGCGCTCGGCCGGCGAGGTGAACAGATTCATGATCAGAGACAGCGATACAGCGGACACCACGGCACCGGCAAGCCCCTGTATTGCACGCGCGACAATCAGCAATGCTTGCGAATTTGCCAGCCCGCAAGCGGCGGATGCCATTGTAAAAAGCGTGATGCCCAGCAGAAATAGTTTCCTATGCCCGAACAGATCCCCAAGCCGCCCGCCCAGCAGCAAGAAGCCACCGAACGTCAGCATGTAGGCGTTGACCACCCATACGAGCGACGTTTCAGTAAAGCGGAGATCGGCGCGAATGGACGGCAGCGCGACGTTCACGATGGTCGTGTCGAGCACGATCATCAGGACTCCGAAACAAAGCAGAGTAAGAGCAAGCCAGCGCTTGCGTTCATCGATGCCATGTGTCATGAACCACTCCTGCTATATCCGTGATTGTTCTAGGGGCGTGCGACATGCAACCCGCTGCCGCAGCACAATTTGTCGCGAACGATGATAAAGGTTTGGCGCATTCTTCGGCGCCAAGTCGAACGTAGCCGATATACGCGCGCGGGGCCGCGCGCTACGCGCACCGGCGATCGGGGCACTACGTTTTAGCTATTATGAAAATCGCTCGTTGGCGGCCAGCAGCATCACGGGCGGACACGTTATACGCCACACCGAGCCGCGGGTTGCCGCGATAGGCGAGTTCAATCGTCATCTGGGCCGTTCACGCCAATCCCGGCTCGGCGAAGCAGCTCTGACACCGCTGTCATATAGCGCTTGAGTTTTGTCGGCGGGATATCGAATAAGGCTTCGATCGCATCGTAGGCCTGCTCGTCCGACTTACCGTCGGTCGTCTGGAGGTCATACCATTCGGCAAGAATTCGAACGATGAGATCGACCTCCTCCGGACTGTACTTTTGACAGAGCGTTTCGCGCACGGAGGTGGCCACCACCTGCTGCAATGCGAGTTCTTCCGGCCCCGGGTTGCTGTCAACAGGCTCAATCCCGGCATGGTGGTGGACATCCGTAGTCCAGGCGCGGCTGACAGCGGAAACGGTATTGTGGCCACCTTTGCCCGACAAGCCCAACATCGTGGGCTGTCCACACTCGAGCCTTATCTCGACATCGTGCACAGACCCATCGTTTTGAGTCACCGAAAATTCCCATTTGGAAATACGTACGCGTTTCAATCCGATGTCGGAGTGGTAGCCCGCGATGCGCCCAGTGAAGTCCAGCAAACGACCTGGAAAGCGCCCGATGAACCAGTCGGCAAGATTGCCGGAAGGATCGATCGCTACCTGGTAAATCACGCCATCGATCGATGGTATGAGGGGGCGCCCAGCATGCTCCGCTTCGTTAATCTGTCGGATAAGCTCCGTTTCGACCGCTCGAGCGTTCGACAGCGAACCACGTAATCTGCACCAGCCAAGTGCTCTCAGCGAGGCCGGCCGTCCTGCAGCGAAAATCAGGCTGACATTTTTGCCTATGATCGCTGTCTCCCGCACCGCCTCGCTTGCAAACCGTATCTGTCCTGAGCTGTATCGATATCTGCCGTCGTTTCGTGTCTCCCCGGTCATGTCGGAAGGCGGCGATTGAAGCAATCGATCGATTCTGTTCGAGATGTCGTCGAACGCAGCGAGCTCCGATTCGTCAGGAAGGCCCTTTGCGCTATAAACATGAGCGAATGACGCAAGCGCCTTTTCATCCCAGTCCCGTCCGTCGTGGAAGCGGTTCTTGATTACTTCGAGTGCTCGTCTGTCGGGCGTCCCCTTGCGTGAATACACGCTTGCGATGGACGACAGCACTTGAATGTTCCAGTGCGATTGCTCGTCGGTGCAATATTGTGCGACCACATCGACATCGCTCATTTCGGGCAGTCCTCTTCCGCTTTGCATCGAGGAAAACGAGCGAAATACTCTCTTGCTTACCGAACCGTCGATTTTGCAGTACGTCAAGAATTGCCCCATTCGAGCATAAATATCGAAGTCAGGCGCTCGACGACGCAGCCACGCATGAGTGAAAAATCGTTCAAACATACTCGAAAAAGAGCTTGGTTCAATGCCGTGGCGATAGAGCAGCATTAACGTTGCGGCGATATCGTTGATGAGGTCTGCATCGGCGGACAGCATCTTGGCTCCGCTCATGGAGTTGCTACCGGCGATCAAATCTACAAAGTTATCGCCGACCTCGGGGGCAGATATCCCTTCTGACGCCGATAGAAGATCGAGACGTGCGCGGATCAACTCGGTCGCCTGGAGATACGCCAACCTATGGGGCGAAATCCTGCCCGATACCCATTCGGCGATACCGGCTTCGCCAGGAATGCCAGCCTTTTGATGCGCTTTGGAGAATTTGTCGAGTTGTGCGTAATCCCATTTACCGCTCTGGCTGAAATGCACTGTGAGCCGATCGAGACCTGCTTGTTCGGGTAAGCCTCTGCGGCTGTGCAGCCTTGCAATGGGCTTCAGCAGACCAAGGTCCCAATGCCCGTCGACATTGGTGCACCACGCTCTGAGCGCATCCAAGCGGTCCATCGGCGGCAGCCCTTTACCGCTAAGCATGCTCGCGAGGTGCCGGAAGACGGTTGGCGAAAATGCCTCGTCATTCCAGCAACGCTGCAACAACCCCTCCATCTGTTTACGTATCGGTCCCATTCTCCGCAGTCGTTCGATTCCAGCAAGCGTAAATGCTTGCTCGAACATGCTGGAAAACGAACCAGGCGCGATGCCATGTCGGTGCAAGAGCATCAGCGATTCGCCAATATCGGCCAACAACGAGGCGTTCTCTACGATATATGTTGCGGACGAGTCGGAACGGTTCGAAGAGAGTCGCCGGAAAAAATTGTCTGGAATGCCAGAGGGCTCAATGTTTTCGCCACGTGCCAGCTCGCTCAATTGTTCCCGGATGGCGTTCGTCGCACGAGTACACGGATCTACCTGCATGCCCGACACGAGTTGCGGCAGCGTCGCTTTATGGGAAGTAAGCGGAGCGTCGCCTGATCTTTGCGGCTCATGAATGCCACCGGTGCGCAGTTGTGCACGCCGTCGCTGGGGTGCGCCGGCGAGTTCCGAAGGCAGGCCTTGCTCTGCAGACGGAACGGGAGATCGATTCGAGTTCTGCTGTTGCGAGTGCGCGGTGTGTTGCCTCTCGTCGCCATCGTCATCAGCCATGCCGAACAGTTTGTTATCGATTCGCAAGGCGATTGTCTCGGAGCGAAATGCGTTCAGGCGTCAAGCCGGGAGTTCCTGATCCGATCAAGATAACCAGAGTTCGGGAATAAGAGGATTCGGGGAACGGAAACCACATCGTCACAACGCGAATGCATGAGACAGCATCGCAACGGCAATCGTCGTTCTGCTGGTGGCGTAGACGTGAGACGAGTGGACGGCTTCGCGATTTATTCAGGCCCACTAAATATCGTAGTGAAGAGCACGGCCGAGTTAAGATATCGACGACATGCTTTCTGGGCTGCCACATGGACAAACTGCCTGTCCGATTGACACGGTTTATTGGAAGGCGCGGGGATCTCGAACGGCTATCGAGCCTGATTAGAGTCAACCGCCTGTTGACGTTGACCGGTGCCGGTGGCTGCGGCAAGACGCGACTGGCATTGCAGTTCGCGCGTGACATCGAATCCCAATCATCCGATGAAATCGGGGACCTCCGCTGGGTCGATCTGGCGCAATCCTCTTCGGGGCGCTCCGTGGCTGCGGCCGTGGCTGACATTTTCGGCCTGTCATGCACCCGGACCTTCGACCCGCTCTATGCGCTGAGGAAACACCTGTCAGCGCGGGCAGCGTTCGTGGTATTCGACAATTGCGAGCATGTTCTTGCAGACTGTGCAGATACGCTGCATCAATTGCTGATCGACTGTCCGAAGTTGCGCGTGCTCGCGACGAGTCGCGAGCCGATCGGTGTCGACGGCGAGACGGTCTGGCGCGTTCCGTCGTTGCCAGTTCCGCAGCGCCAGGAGTACTCGGACTTTGCCTCATGTGCGCGTTACGAATCGGTTCAATTGTTTGCCGATCGTGCCGCCTACGCCCAGCCGACCTTCAAACTCGATGTCGAAAACGTTGCAGCGGTCGCCAGGATCTGCCGCCAGCTCGACGGCATTCCGCTCGCGATCGAACTTGCGGCGGGGTTGATCGGTGCGCTGAGTCCCGCCGAAATTGCCGGGACGCTTCATTCGGGCCTCGCTGTTTCCGATACGCGCGATCAATCGCGGTTGCCGCGACATCGAACGTTGCGCGCGTCGATGGATTGGAGCTATGCGCTGCTGAGCGATGCCGAGCGGACGTTGTTGAGGCGCCTCGCAGTATTCGTCGGTGGATTCACGCGCGAGGCGGCGCAGGAAGTCTGCGCGAAAGGCGCGTTCCGTGAGGTCGATGTGCTGACCGCGCTCGTTCGACTGGTGAACAAGTCGCTCGTTATGGTGGAGCCGTTCGGCACGGGTTACCGCTATCGGTTGTTGGAAATCGTACGCCAATACGCGCACGAGCAATTGATGGCGTCGGGCGAAGCGGTGTGGCTGTGTGATCGGCATTTGTTCTACTTCACGACGTCTCTGAATGAACTGTCCCAACGTCTGGAATGCGCCAACCAGCCACTGCTGCTCGATGTGTTCGACATCGAGCGGGCGAATGCCCGCACAGCGATGGACTGGGCGATCGAGCATTGGCATGGAGGAAAGGAGGTGTTGCGCCTGGCCGCGGCGCTGACTTTCTACTTCAATATCCGAGTCGATGTCAGCGAAGGTCAGCGGTGGTTCGACGACGCGCTGCGCGTCGGCAGCGCCGAGTGTTCGATCGAACGCGCGCGCGTTTTGTGGGCCGCTGGATACCAGGCGTTTACGGCTGGGATGAGATCCGAAAATGTGCAGCTCGCGCTCGACATGGCGCGTGAAGTCGGTGACGTGCAAACGCAATGTCGTGCGTTCTGCACGCTTGGCAGCATAGATGCGGTTCGCCATCCGCAGCGCTCGCGCGTCCTGCTTGAAAAAAGCATCGATCTCGCGAAAACGGTGGGAGATCAATGGTGCATCACGAATGCACTCGGATTCATCGCTGCTTCGTGGAAGCTGCAAAGCAATATTCCCGGGTTGCGCAAGTGGTCTGCGCTCGCACACGATGCGATGCAGATCCGCTCCAATCCGAGCCTCGAGGCATGGCATTGGGTGCGTGTCTCCACGCTCGAGTTTTTGTGCGGCAATCTGTCGGCCGCGGTCAATGCGGCACGTCGTGGGCGCGTGATTGCGAAAGAAATCGGCAATCCATTGTGCATCGGCTGCTGTGCGATGTGGCAAGCGACGGCGCAATGCTGGCGAGGCCATGCTGAGGAATCGTTGCGCGACATCGAGACATTGGAAGCGCGCGAATGGGTGTCGGCGCGTTCGCCGGTGGCTGCGCTTTTCATCGATACGTCCCGCGGCATGTGTGCGCTGGCTACCGGCCGGCTTGATCTGGCCGAGACGCATTTGCGACGCGCCGAACGGTTCTCGACGGAGGCTGATTACGTGCCGGTGCTGGTGGTCTGTCTCGTCGAGCTTGCCGAGGTGGTATGGCTGCTGGGGCGAAAAGCGGAGGCCGAAACGATTCTGGAGCGTGCGATGCAATGTGCGCAGGCGCTCGAAGATATGCGACATATCTCCGTCATTCACGCGCAACGGGCTCGCCTAAGCGTGGGTATAGACAACGAGCGAGCCGTGCAGCTGAGTCGTGAAGCGCTTACGCTCCAGCGCGATCACGGTTACGTGCTCGAACAGACGCGCACACTCAGCCTGACGATCGGGCTGATGATCGAGCTTGGCCGTCATGCCGTTGCGTGTGAGTTGATGGGTCTCAGGAACGCGACGTGGAAGCGGATGGGAGTGAAGGCACGGTATGCGGAGGCGCAGGCCGACCGGCTCAACCTGCAGCGTTTGAGGGAGACCTTCGATGACAAGAAGCAGCACCAGGCGATGGACCGCGGCTCGGCGATGTCGATCGATGATGCGATCGCCTTGCTCGTATGGACGCCGGGAAAGCGTCAGCGATCGTTGATCGGATGGAGCAGCCTGACGCCGTCCGAACTCGTGATCGCAGAGTTGATCGCGAAAGGAATGACCACGCGCGAGATTGCCGCGCATCTCGCCGTTTCAGCCGGTACGGTGAAGACGCATCTCGCCCATATTTTCAGCAAGCTAGGTGTGGCCCGGCGCTCGGAACTCGCTGCGGAGGCAGTGCGGCAGTTCCCGAAACACCACGCGACCGCCAACGTCTTGCGCTGAATGGCGGGCGCTTACGCTGCGCGCTTCTGCGCCCGTGCGCTTTGCGTGTGAAGATCGGCCGCGGCGCAGGTCATGATCTAAGCAGGATGTGAACCCACCGATGCTTGCAATACGAGTACACCGGCCAGAACCAGTGCCACGCCGGCGACAAGAGAAAGCGTCACGGGCTGGTGATAAAAGAACCTGCCGATCAGCGCAATGCAGACAGCGCCGACACCCGACCATACCGAGTAAGCGATCGCGAGCGGGATGGTTTCCAGCGCACGCGACAGCAGGTAATAGGACGAAAGATATCCGATCAGGACGATCGCGGTCGGCGCCGCACGGGTGAAACCCGCGGCGGCCTTCAACGAGGACGTTGCGATCACCTCCGACAGAATCGCGAACACCAGAAAGAGCCAATGCATGGAGCCTGTCTCCGAGCCGTTCGACGAATACGTTGCCTTAGTCCCTTATGTTCGACTGGCTCGCAAATGCCGAAAGCTCGACGTGAGGCTGAGGTTGCCAGCCTGCTCGTCGATGCTCGGCCACGACGTTGGTAAAGACGCCGCCGCGCACATAGAACTTTGCGGTCAGACGCATAAATCGAGGGTCGGTTGCCTTCACGAGGTCGCCGAGGATTTTATTGGTCACTGCTTCGTGAAAAGCCCCTTCATTTCGATAAGACCACATATAGAGTTTCAGGCTTTTCAATTCCACGCACTTTCGATCGGCAATGTAATCGAGCACGATGGTTGCAAAGTCCGGCTGCCCGGTCTTCGGACAAAGACACGTAAACTCGGGTACTTCCATATGGATATGGAAGTCGCGCTCCGGCGCCGGGTTGTCGAAGGTTTCGAGTTCACGCGAAGGCAACGTGGTCATTCTGAGATCTCCTGAGTAGACCGTTTATGGATCGGTCAGCGAATCATGACGTACTTGTGGGTTTGCAACGAAAGACGGTATCCATACTGCTTGCACCACTCAATGCACCGCTGCGTCGCCAGCGGGTGCTGGGACAGAGGTTGCAGCCAGATGTCCGTGCCCGGTGCGTGCCAGCCGCGGGCAAGCAACGCCTGAAGCTGCTTCAAGTGACGCTCCGTCGACGTCGGATGCTTGATTTCGTTGGCGCGTGCAACCGGTTGTTCAATAACCTCGCGCCCGCCGGGCATATCGATTTTGGGCGATACGGTCACCCACGCGGTGTCACTTGCCCGAATGGGTGCGGTTCCGCTGGTTTCGATTTGAACCGAGCGTCCGTCGCGTTCCAGGACGGCGCATAAGCCGCGCAGGTCATAGTCGGCAGGCTCGCCGCCGGTCAGGACAATGTGACGCACGGTTGGCCATTGGTCCCGTATCGTTTGTCCGATGTCTTCAGGCAGCATCGACGCATAGCGCTCGTTATCGGCGTCTTTTTGAAGCATCGCCCACAAGGCGACTTCGTTCTCCTGCTCGACGCGCCAAGTATGTTTGGTATCGCAGAACGGGCAGCCGACATTGCAGCCCTGCAACCTGACGAACACGGCTGGCGTACCTGCCCACCGCGCTTCGCCTTGCAGCGTGTAGAACATTTCGTTGACCGGCAACGGATCATTCGTTCTCATGGCCTGTGCTCACAGGTCGCAACTGGCTGCGCACTTGCGCGTTTCTTCGACCGTGCAGCGCACCAGCACCACACTCGTACCTTCCAATTGCTGAGGGCCGATATGGTGAACGAGGTGGCCTGCCATGTTTTCCGCGGTCGGATTGAAGGGGACGAGCACCACCGAATCATCCAACGCGCAGAGTCTGTCAGCCATCGGATCCTGTTCCCAGAGGATGAAACGATGATCCCAGTTGTCTTCGAGCCACATGCAGAGCTTCGATTTGATCACGGAAAAATCGATCACTCGGCCAATGTCGTCCAATTCCGCTTCGCAAGTAAAGTGCACGCGATAGTTATGACCATGCAGATGCCGGCATTTGCTCTCATGCCCGGCAACACGATGACCGCAACTAATGTCGTGATAGCGTTGTGCGGCGTATCGCATTTAGAACCCCTGCGCGGAAATGATTTTCATGAATTCGTCCCGGGCTGCGACGTTGTCCAAAAATGCGCCGCGCAATACGGAATTGATCATCGAGGTACTCTCCTCGCGCACGCCACGCCAACTCATGCACATGTGTTGTGCCCGCATCATGACGGCAAGCCCGCGCGGAGCGAGGCGCTTTTCGAGCTCGTCGGCCAGGATGAGGACCGACTCCTCCTGAATGTGAGGCCGGCAGAGCACCCAGTTGGCGAGCCGCGAAAACTTGGATATGCCCATGATCCGTTCCGCGGGAAGCACCCCGATCCACAGCTTGCCGACGATCGGCACCAGATGATGCGAACACGCCGACCGCACTGAAATGGGGCCCAGCGTATAGATTTCCTCCAACTGCCGGGTGTTGGGGAATTCGGTGCATGCGGGCGCCGGCTGATATCGCCCGGAAAACACTTCCTTGACGTACATCTTGGCTATCCGCCGCGCGGTTTCGCGTGTGTTGTGATCGCGTTTCGTGTCGATGACGAGGGCATCGAGTAACTTTTCGGCCGCTTTTTCCACGCCGTCAACCAGAAGTGCGAGTTCGCTTTCGTCCTTGATCGCCGAGGCGATATTGTCGTTAGCCATATAAGGCGTGCCCGACGCTTCGAGGCGCCGCCTGATAGTGGATGCAATATCGATATCGATGTCAGGACTTGCCGGTAGTTCTGTGGCGCAAAGCGCGGCCACGGTGTCTGCCATTTCCATCGGAGGTCACTCCATGTACGGGGAATAGAATTCGAAGTCAGCAACAACGACGGGTCGGGGAACGTCCGGTGTAATGCGAAATACTTTTCCTTGATCGACAGGCTTGTTTGCCGGTCCATACGACACACTGCTGAAAACGAAGCGCGAGCGGTCTGATTCGGCCCAGAAGAGCGTGCTCATCACACGCCACAAGTAGAGTGCCGCTTCCCGCTTGTGCCAAAGCCAGCAGGCTTGTTGCCCGTCCAGCGAGGCTGCCGTGCCGGCGATGGCATCGGGAACGCTTGATCCGCTGCGCAGTGCGCGGTCGATGCCATGCACGAGCGCCATCGAATCGACAGGGTTACCGCTATACGCCATCGATGGAGCGATGTTGTCGGCGTTGAGCAAAATGCCGTTATGGGCGAGGAGAAACTCAGGGGTTTCGAATGGGTGCGTGCTTTGCAGGCCGTCTTCTCCGCCGGTGGGGGCGCGAACGTGCCCGAGTATGACCGGTGCCGGCTCGAGGTGGTCGTGTTGCCAAGGGCCGATGTGCCGTATCACCTCGCAGTGCATGGGCGACCAGCGTACGATGCCAAATCCGCGATTACCTCGAACTGTGTTGGCCTTCGCTAATTCGTCGACGAGCTTATCGCGCTCCACGTACGACGCGAGGCTACCGAAGAGACCACACATCATCATGTTTCCTAGTGGTTATAGACGAGAGGGTCGCTCAGCCCGACTTCCTTGAATGCGGCAAGACGCTCAGCGCAGGTGGGGCACACGCCGCATGCGCGCTCGCCCCCGGCATAGCAACTCCAGGTCTCGTCATAGTCGACACCCAGCGCCAGCCCGCGCTTGAGAACTTCAGATTTGCTTAGATGCATGAACGGCGCGACGATGCGGACGGGTTGCTTGCGATTCAGTCCATATACCGCATTGAGGCGCGCGATAAATTCCGGTGTGGTGTCCCAGTAGCCGTAGAGATCATGTTTCTGGGCGCCGTAATAGACGGTATCCCGATTGGTTGTTTCGGCCAATGCGACGGCGATGGCCAAAAAAAGCATATTGCGGTTCGGTACATAAGTCGGCGGCTGTGGATCACCCATCGCTTCTGATATCTTCGGGATTGCGCGCTGCTCATCGGTTAGTGCAGAGTCGGCGAGCGCTGGCGCCAGCGCAGCGAGATCGAGAATACGGTGATCACAGCCAAGCCTGCGTGTCTGTGTGCTCGCGCACTGCAATTCGCGCTGATGCCGTTGTCCATACGCGAACGAGAGAGCAAGCACCGGCTGCGACGCATCTCGGACGACTTCATGAAGAAGCGTCACGCTATCCATGCCGCCACTGACAATCACTACGCACATTGGCTGGCTCCTTCGATGGGTGCCTAACGTGATCGGATATGCTGAACGTATCTTTGCGTAATGCCCCCCCCTCGATCGCTACACGGACGCGAATGTGACTCACAGATTGCGAAGTGATCGGGTAAACACGGCGCTCGTCAAAAACGTACGGTCGATAAGGGGTGAAATTGGGAGATGGCGCGCAACGTATCAGCGGGATTCACTGATGCCTGCGCTGCGTTCCTGCTCCGGTGCGCGAAGCAAAAAGCGCCCCACTTCGATTCGAGCCTGGGCGAGCCGGAGTTCGAGCGTTTGAACGGATATCCCGAGGATTGCTGCCGCCTGTTCGCAAGTGAACCCCTCGACCAACACGAGCAATACGACAACCCGATGGCGGTCGGGCAGCGCATGAGTGGCTTCGAACGCCTGATCCAAAGGTGTCGTCGCCGGATGGTTCGTGCTACGGGGTGGGGGCGATCGCCTTGCTGTCGCTTCGCGCAGGCGATGCTTCGGGGCGGAATGGCTGTGCCATTGCTGGCACACGATCGCGAACATTTCGCACAATGCTTGCTCGCTGCCGCCATGCATCGTCAAACCTTCATGGCGGGCCTTGACGCAGCTTCGGTAAACGAGGGCTTCCGCTTGCGCCTCTTCGTGCACGAGCCATAACGCGAAGCGCCAGATTCTCGGCAGCATCGGCTCAGCCACCGCGGGCGGGCGTGACGCTGTGCCTGTATCAAACATGCCACGTTCCTCCTGGGAAGCGAAGCGTCGTGACGTACCCGCGCATGTGGTGCTTCAGCGCGGCTGAAGCGGGCTGACGGGGGTTCGGTGTCGCTGTCTTTTTTACGCATTGCTGCAGCGAAGTATCGGATGCGAAAAATTGGTTCGCATCTGCCAAATGGGAGATGCGAACCAATTTGCCGGAAAGCACACTGGCTTCGAACCGCACACCGAACTTTAATGGTCGCGTTTCGACAATGCGGCGCGCCCGGACCAAGTCAGTTGGCTCGATCCGCAAGCGCGCTCATTTGGTGAGGACTTCACGACAGGAGGGGATATGGATTGGCTCGATCTCGACACGCGCATAAAAGCTGCTGGCAACGAATTCGCCGGTGGACAGTCTGCTGATGCTGCTGGGCGCCGGCATTTGATGAAATGGATGGGGGCGGGCATGGCGCTCGCCTTGACCGGTTTGACGAAAAGCGCGCAAGCGCAGAGCACTACGACGTCTGCGACGTCTAACGTAAGCAGCGCGATGGCGCCTTGCGGGTCATGGTATATACACGTGCATTTTCTCGCCGGGCCTCGAGCAGGTGCCAACGAGTTCACGTTGGCGTGTTTTGCACCCGGCGGAATCATGGTGGAATCTGATGCGACTGGACCACAGGCGCGCTTTGGCGTCTGGCAGCCAACGTCGCGCGGCTCGTTTGTTTATCACATGGTTGAATTTAACTACGATCCGACGACGCAAATGATTTCGCAGGTCGTCGTGCCAAATGTCGAGTTCGCCATGAGCGGCGCGGATCAGTTTCAGTCCACGAGTACGCTGACGACCCTTTACTTATATGACCCGAGCGGCGCGTTAGCGCAAACCGTGCCGATTCCTAACGTCGCCCAAGTAACCGGACAGCGGATCACAAGCACGTGGGCGCCGCCGTCGCAGTTTTAGCTCCCCGTTACGACTGCCCCCGCAATTGTGACGACCTCATAGCTGCGTGG
This sequence comes from Trinickia sp. LjRoot230, assembly GCF_964253315.1. Taxonomy (NCBI): domain Bacteria; kingdom Pseudomonadati; phylum Pseudomonadota; class Betaproteobacteria; order Burkholderiales; family Burkholderiaceae; genus Trinickia; species Trinickia sp. LjRoot230. Next base: position 2,376,942 of record NZ_CAXUQX020000001.1, on the reverse strand, counting down.
CCGGCTTCCAATGCTGCGTAATTCGATCCCCGGTGACGAGCGATACATTGGGGATCGCAAGCGTATCGATGAGCGCGCCGGTCGAGACGTCATATTGGTAAATCGTCGTTAGTGTCGCCACGGAGACAATCCTGTCATTATCAGCGTCTACTGTGAATTCGATGTGTGGCACAACGACCTGCGCGAGCTTCTGCGATGCGCTGTCGTAGTTGAATTCGACGAGATGGTAGACGAAGCTACCTTCTTCCTTTCGCGTCCAATGTCCAAAGTGTGCGGTAGGACCGGTGCCGTCCGACTCGACGACGATACCGCCCGGCGCGAAACACAGCAGCGTATGCTCCGTCTTGCCTTGGTTCGGGCCCGCGAGAAATGCTACCTGCACATGCCACGATCCATAGATTCGGTGCGCCTTGGCATCGTGGTCATGGCCGTCGTGCTCCGATGCGCGCGCGGCGCCTGCGGAGGCGGCCAGCGCGGCAATCAGACCGCCTCCCATCCATTTGAGCGCGCCGCGGCGCTCGAATGCCGGCCGGGCGGGACCCGCATCGTCGTTGGCGTTGTCGTAGTCATTGGGTAACAAGGCAGTCTCCTTCGAGCGTCTTTTGCGACGTTTTCGATATGAGTGTCGGCGATAGCGATCGGTATTGACCGCCAATCGCTATGCGGCGACCGTTGGACCTTCCGAAATCGGCTGCTTGATCATCGACGTCGGGATATGGATAAAGCTGACCCGGGAGTCGGCAGGCACGGTGCGGTCGTTATAGATGCCGTTCCCGCCGAGAACCGAGTTGTTCATCTCACGGATCACGTATGACCCGTCTTTGTTGACTTTCACGACATAAGCGACATGCCCGTACTTGCTACTTGCGCCTTCCACGTTGTCCGGGAAGACGGCGATGCTTTGCGGCGACGGTGTTTTATCGACAGTCCAACCGGCCTGCTTGGCCTGATCGGCCCATTGATCTGCATTGCCCGACACGTTCAGATACGACCCCGTTGCCTGATTGAAAAGGTTTTGCGCACCCCATGTGCATTGACCGGAAGGGAAATAATTGGCGTTGATGGTGGCGCCGTTACGCCATGTGTCGCTACCCTGGTTTTGACTGGTGGTGGTCTGATTGGTCGTCGTGGACGAGCTTTGATGATGGTGTTTGCCGCGATGGTGACGGTGATGCCCGGTTGTCTGTTGATTTCCGTTGTTCTCATCGAATTTCGTCGAATCCGCCATCGAATTTTGCATCGACTCCAGCATCTGCTCGAGCGTATCCAACAGCACTGCTTGCATGTCGCCGAAATCATTGTCGGCCGTTGTGTTCGACCCGTTCAACCCGTCCTGGCCGCCTGTTTGATAGGTTCGCACGTGATGGTGCTTGGGTTTCCCGTTAGGGCTTTGCCACTGAATCTTCACGTCCGAGCCGTCCCGGAAGTGAAGATCCATGTCGACAGATGAAAGGTCATTCTGCGTCAAGGTCATGCTGCTCATGGAAGTTCCTCCACTACATACCGATCAGATTTTGTTGAATGCCGGCCAGCGGATGCTGGTCGGCGCTACTTCATGCGGCTTTCGTGACGCTGCCGTGATGCGAGTGTTTGTGATGATGCTTGCCAGTACTCGCGGTGCTGGTAGATTGCCCATTACCCTGACTGGATTGATTAGCGAAGTACTGCTGAAGCATCGCCATCAGATTCTTCAACTCCTTGAGCAATTCCTGCTCGTTCTGCCCGGTCTGCGCTGACTCCTGCTTCTTGCTCTTGCCGGATTCGCTCGTGTGATGCGTCTCGGCTGTGTGGTGGTTTGAGGTTTTGTAATCGCTCATGATCGAACTCCTCAGGTAATGGCATTGCTTGTGGTTGAGACGAGCTTCTGTTCCGGACCGGGGCCGAAATCGTGGTGAAAAAGCGCAATTGCGCGGAGTAGGGGACAAGCCTTTCAGAGCCGGCGGATTCGGCCTCGCATTCGGCCGTCGGCGCATGTCCGCCTTGAGTGTCGATGCTCTGAATCGATGAGACCTTGCCCAGCTTGCCGTGTCGAGATGCGCGTAGCGTCGTAAATCGCGTCCATGGCAACGCCGCGGCGTTTTCGTATACCTCGGTATCTGTTTCGCCGATCACCCAGCTGCCGTCGAAGAGCTGCCAGCCGGGTCCGGGAAACGCGACGCCGGTTTCCTGTCCGTGCTCGTCGTAAAGCCGACCTTCTGGACCGCGAGCGACCCAGGAGTACGAACCATCGTGAGCGCGTCGGCATTCGTAAAGCTCGTCGCCGTGTGCGCGAAGCGTCAGAACAAGCGTTTCGTTCGAATTGGCGCGAACGATATCAGGCACTTCGCTTACAACCGGCGGCGCGGTTGTACACGCCGCGAGGCATGTGATGCCGATCACCAAAGTCGCTAGGGCTGTCACCTTCATCACACTGTCCAGATCGAGGTGAGAAACGGGCGCTCGCAGGCGGAACATCAATATCGATTCCTGATGTCCGACTGCTATTTGCTCCGGAACTTTGTGATTCAAGATACCTGCTTCATGTGGAATGCGTGGCTTGCTTGCGAAGTGATGCGTTCGATGGGCGAATAGAGAGGGATGGCGGACCAGGCACAGCCTTGACCATGTCAATTTGATCAGACTAGCGCCGGTGGCGCCTAATGCCGTGTGATTCGCTCACCGGCGAATTGCGAGCCCCGAGCTGCGCGAACCCGCGGTCTAGCTTCGCAATCCTGTCAGTAACGATGATGCGAAAGAGATAAGAATTATCAACTGTGCGGTTACCCCCGATTCACGCGAGTAAAGCGGCATGCCGAGGATGCAAGATGTCAGTCTCTAAAACTTCTTTCAATGGTGGCTTATCTGCCGATAACACGTCGGCTTGCGATGCTGCGGAATCGGTGTCGACTCCCGTTGTACGAGGTACAGCCAAAGACCGTGGCGGGCCGGCCGTTGCACGTGAACTTGCAGGGCTGAACCCGTTATCGTTGCGGTTGCGACCGTCACTTGTCCCGTCTACGCTGAGCCGAGGTGTGGCGGATTCGCGTATTTCGTCGCGTTCTGCCGCATGGACGTCGCCTGACGTCGAGCCTGTGGGCGCGCCGTCTCCAGCGGAGACGATAACGAATAAAGCCGGCAAGCGCGTCCCGTCCTGGCGGATTGCCTTCGCGTCGGGAGAGCAAAACATTGGGCAGTACGGCAATTTGCCGACCTACGACATTCCGATTCAAGACTGGGGCGATTCATTGCAAGGGCCCGCCGCCGCACTCTTCAAAAAAGCGTACGTTTATGCGCCTCGGCCTGATTTGGCGATCGTTATGTTGGGGCCGCAGTTTCAGCACGATCTGCTTTACCGGGAGCTGCGGCGGTACAGTCTGATCGCTAGCCATAATCTGCCGGTACTCAACATCTATGGCATCGTGCATTCCAACAATCAGATTGGCATGCTTTGCGAGCGTTTTGCCGAGGGGTCGAAGGATATCTTGCTGCGGCATAAACGTCGTGTGTAACCCACCAGTCAATATCTGAACGACTTGAGCGTTATGGATATTAAATACGTTATAAAAACAATGAAGGTCGAAAAATTGAGAATTAAAGACTTGCAGATTGGTGTCAGGTTCGACGGTTCTGTGCTCATTTTCGACCCGGGTGAAGTGGCTGAGAATGCACGTCCGGAACGAAAAGAATTGGAGAAACTCTATGGCCTTATCAATATTGCCGAATATCGGAGGTGAGCGCTATGGCCGAAGTGACGGCGCGCCGGCTTGCCATCGCGCGATGTCTTCGGTCCGGCTGACACGGACATACGAATGTGCTTCGGCTTTAATCAGCCAGCTCCATCCGACCGGCTCGCCGAGCGGCTTCGAGGTTGTCCGTAGGTAGATTCCATCGAAGGTCCAGCTTTCCGGGCTACGCATCAATCGATCGATCTCGTCAGGCAGCGCTTTCAGCAACTTGGCACGCTCGAGGTCGGCCGTCGGGCTTGGCGGCGAAAGCGCCACTTGCAACGCGCGCAGTGCATCGATACGCGCTGCGACATCGGCTCGCATGCTTTGCCGCAAGCCGTAGACAGCCCCTTTTTGCTGCGCTCGACCAAGTTCGTCGGCCAGTTCTTGGGACGGTGGAATGCTGGCATCGCCGCTTTGCTTCCTCAGGCGCTCGATTTCTCTCAATAGTGCATCCACATGGTTGCATTCCACCTCGCGCGCGCAGCGCCGCGCCTCGATGCGGTCGCCTCGCATGGCGATGCGCGTTCTTGTATGATCGGTCGCGGTCATCCAAGTCGAGCTTGCGTTTATACGATCGAAGGGTGGGTGGTCTGGCAACTGTGCCCCGGAAAACGAAAGACCCTGGAATTCGTCGGTAAACCAGGCGATGGGAGCGGGCGCGCCGGGCAACTCGGGTATTGGAATGGATGGCGCCCAGACCTTCGGCGCGACAGAGGCTGTCAAGTCGCTCTCTCGGCGACGCACGGTCTCCGTCATGCGCGTTGCCCCGTTGCGCTCGGTACGATTGAGATTTCCACCGCTCGTCGAGCCGCCGATTTCTAAAGCCGGTCCCGCTTTCCAGCGAGCGAGGGCATTCGGTACTGGCGCAAATGGATCGATTCGAAACGTAGCGCCTAAGCGAGAGTCGACAGTATTGCTGTTCCCTGCTTCTTCTGCCCAAGCCAGCGAAACACCGGGTACCGCGAACATCTGCGACGCGATCGTTCTCCACAGTGCGGGCGGAGCTATGTCCGGATTGGCCGATACGCGTTGCGCCATGGCATTGATGAGGTTCGACAGCTTGTTCCGCGCGGAACCCGCCTCGTCGGAGCGAGTCCGGATCGTAACGTCGCTCGATCGGTGCTTGCCATGACCGCCGCTAATCCGCAACGAGCCGTAGATCTGAAAGATCAGTGGCGTCCAAATGAGAAAACCCGTCGCCTCGGCCGTCCATGCATCGTTCGCGCGCATCTGCACCGAAAGCTCGCTTTCAACATCATCGTTCGAGTGACGCATTTCTACCGATGCACCGCGTTCGCGTTTCGGACGAAACGCGGGAGCAATCGCGCCATTAGGCTGCCATGGCGAATCAGGAGGAAGGTGCGGAAAAAGAATTAACTTGTGGCGCGTCGTTAACTTCTGATAGGTATCGAGGAGTACAAATGTCCCGACATCGCTTAACTCAAAAGACGAACCGGGTGGAGAGGCGATGGCCGCCGCATCCAGCGCCTTCAAAGTCTGATGCGCCTCGCTCAAGCGCAGCTGTGCCGTAAGTGCCCGAGCGTCCGGTGTCGTCGTCAAGTTCTCTTCGGTCGCCCATGTCTGCAGTTCCTCGGGGCCGACCCGGCAAAGTTGCCTGAGCCGCGAGCCCCTTATATGAGGGTTGCCGACATCGACACCCAGCATGTTGGCTGCCATTGCGGCAATCTGCTCCCGCGCACGATCGTTGATTAGCACATGAACGTTGTCACCCGGCTCAGCGAGCTTCGCTCGCCAATATTGCAGAGCCGCGGCACGTATCGCACGCCGTGCGTTTACTGCACGGTCAGGACTTCCCTCCCGGTCCGTCAAGCGAATGAGATGCTTGATGCCGTCGATTGCGGTATCGATCGCTTCGGTCGCCTGCTCATCGGTCGGCGACGCCATCAGCTTGCCCGCGTGAGCGGGGGATTGCAGCACGGAAAGCGGCGACTGGCTATCGCTGCCGAACACACGTTCACGCCAGTGTGACAGGCGTTTCAGAGGTTTGTGCTCGACTCGTATGGAGCGTTTCGCATATACGACTAGTTTGTGCAGACCCTCTTGCATACGCTCGAGATCTGAACCCGGGCCCGAGTCGATCAATCCGCTGCGCGCGGCGAAATACGCCGAGCGCAGCTCGTCATGCGGCTGTGCATGCGGGTTTGCTATCAGCATGCGCGCACAGACCAGCGCCGGCACGATCACCCGGAGTTCCTGTGGAACAGACGACGATTCCGCGGGATTGTGCGCGATCGATTGCGCCAGCTCGTCAAGCCACTCGATCGCCTCATATTCGGAAATCGGGCACGCTTCCCGCCTTGCTGCGGACTGCAGCCGTTCGACTCCTTCGTTGACCAACAAGAGAGATTGACGCATGGCCTCGTCATGGATGGCTGTTTCGAGCGGTCCCGCTTGCGGTCCGGTGAATGGCGCATGCAATGCCATCAGCGCTTCAAATCCCGGCCCGGATTTCGCGAGGCGGCGCGCGAAAGTGAACGCATCGAATTTAGCCTGAACGCCGGAAGGCCAGCCTTGCAAGCGAGCTAGTACTGCGGACGCCCTACGTGGATCCGCCCCGCAAGTGTCCTGCAGCGCTTGTTTGACGAGTAGCGGTTTTTCAGCCGGTAGCGGATCCTTCGAACCGATCGCAATCAGGGTGTCGACGACTGTTTTGTATGCGATGGCATCCTCAGCATTCCCGGCGCTTGCCTTATATAGCTGCTCGATCTGCATTCGTGCGCTTGCCGGATCGTCGAACATCGTCGCAAGCCGTTGAATCGCTCGAGGCCTCCTTGGCGGTATGAAGCGAATTCTTTCTGCCGCATACGCGGCGTCGCCCGCGGCACGACCGTTAGGCGTGCGTACGTGTGTTGACGTTGGTGTTGCAGCAGCAGGTTGCCCGTGCGATGCGGGCGGATGTGCAGCTTCAGGCTCCGCCTGTTCCGGTTTCACAAGGCGGATGGCGCGTAAGTTCATTGCGTTTGCCTCGGTTGAAGTGCTCGGAGGGTTGCGGGTCTATTGAGCAGTTCTTCCGTGACAGTAACGTGTCATCCAATGCGTCCGAGCGAATTCGGACAAAGCAGATTCGCTTTCCGTATCAACTGATTCGCAAACAGTGCGCGTTTTTCGCACGTCAGGCGAAGCGGATCTGCAGTCGGCTCGTAGGATGCGCAGTCGGGTAGTATCGAATTCCCTTGTCGATATTCCCGACAATCTGCGGCCGCAATCCTGCCTTGCGCAGCGTAAGCGCGACCGCTACGGAGAATTGCACCAACTCCATCCAGACGAGGTGGTAGCCGATGCAGACATGCGGACCGGCGCCGAACTGCAGCATATCCGGCGGACGAATCGGCTCTTTCCGTCCAAGCCAGCGCTCCGGCAGGAATTCATCGCTGCGCTCGTAAATTTGGGCGTGACGCGACAAATGGATGATAGGTATGCATAGACGCGTGTTCGCAGCGATTGCGCGGCCTGCCAATTCGAAGTCGGCCAATGCCTTTCTCGGAGTCATGGTGGTCGCGGGATGGTAACGCAGTGTTTCCCGGAACAACGCTTCAGCGATCGGGTACGAACCAAGTTCGGATGGCGTCGTCGGCACGGCGCCCATCCGCAACGCCTCTTCAGTGAGCGCGGCCCATATCGCTGGGCGTCGCGCCAGCTCTATCAGGATCCAGGCCATCGTTGATGCAGTCGTATCGTGGCCCGCCAATATCAACAATCTGAGGTTCGCGATCAGATTCGCGTCGGCTAGCGGATCGTCGCTCTCGTCGAACGATCGGACGAGCAGGCTCAGGAGGCCACGAGAGTCGGCCTGCGCGCGTGCGTCGCTTATGAATCCGCGTAGCTGCGTGTCAATCCATGCGCGCGCTCGGCGTCCGCGCCACAACGGCGTGCCGGGCCATGCGATGCGTGGCGCAATGATCAACTGCAGGAACGTGCCGTATTTTTTGCGCCATTGCGGCACGTCCGACGCGTCAATCCCCATCAGTCGAAATACGAGCGACAGCATCAGGTCTCGCGTTTCTTCCAGCAGAGGTATCGAACGTCGTGCCACCCATTGCGCGACTCTTTTTTCGATGATCGAGGCGAAAAGCGGGCCGATTTCCGCCGCAGCCAGGCCCTTGGGAATAAAGGCGCCGTTCATCGCCGAACGCACTTGCCGGTGAAGATCTCCGTCCTGAGCGACGAGCGAACCCATCATGATCTCTGGCGCGACTTCCTCTATCAACTGAGACGTGGTGACTTTATTCTTGAACAGCGTGAAGGCGTCGGGGTGTACACAGGTGAGAGCAAGCCCTCCCGGGCCGAAGTCTAGCCAGAAATGATCGCCGACCTCCCGTTCGGCGCATCTAAGCAAGTGTGGCAGTGCCGTCACGATCGCGGGCAGGTGGCCAATCAGCGGAAACCCACCTGGCAGAACAGGGAAGCCGTCGTGTTGGCGCAAGCGGCCATTCAATGGATTGAGCAGCATGTTGTCTTACCCGTATTCGCGATGATGCAGGGTCAACTTTGCGCGGCAGTTTGACTGCCGCGTACCAGCGTGCCTCTGAAGCGGCGCATATCTTCAGCGAATAACTCGGGTTGCTCCATCGCCGGAAAGTGTCCGCCGCGCGGCGCCTCATACCAGTGCACGATGCGATATCGCGCCTGTGCCCATGCTTTCGGCGATCGGAGTATTTCGGCGGGGTAGCAAGCGACACCAGCGGGCGTCTTGATAGTAGGGGCCACTTCTCCGTTTTTCGTCGCAATGTCGTGCTCCCGGTAGAGTCGCAGCGACGATCCGATGCTGCCGGTCAGCCAATAGAGCGAAACATTGGCTAGCAGTCTGTCCCACGAGACCGCGTGGCGGATGTCGCGCTGTCCCTGACGTTCGCAATCGCACCATGCAAGGAATTTCTCAGTGACCCATGCGCACCAGCCGACCGGCGAGTCATGCAGGGCGTAAGCGAGCGTCCGAGGCCTCGTGCGCTGCTGTTCCCGATAGCCGCATCCCTCTTGCGCGTAGTCGCGAGCGGCGGCCAGATATCCGCGTTCGTGCGCCTGCACGAGCGCAAGCGGATCGGCGACGCCGTTCGGCGCAACTGGCGCCAGCAAATTGAAATGGACGCCGACGCAGTGCCCTGGGTCCAATGCAGCCGTCCAATGCGTGATGAGGCTTCCCCAGTCTCCGCCCTGAGCGATGTAATGCCTGTACCCGAGTGCGGCCATCAACCTGGCGTGCCGGCTTGCCATCGCGCGCGTGGTCATCCCTGAGTGACCCGCGGGGGGGGAAGCGCCAACGCCCTGAAGCGACGGTGCAACTACGTGGAACGCGTCGCGCGAATTGCCGCCGAAGCGTTCGGGATCAGTCAAATGCGCGATAGCGTCCAGGAATTCGATGATCGAGCCGGGCCAGCCATGGGTGATCAGCAGTGGCATCGCATCGGGATTTCGCGCGCGCACGTGAACAAAGTGGAGGTCGAGGCCATCGATCGTGGCGACGAATTGCTCATGGACATTGATCGATTCCTGCGCGGCGTACCAGTCAAACCGGTTTTGCCAGTAGTGGGTCAGCGCACGCAGAAAATTGGCGGGCACGCCATCGTCACGCGCGTCGCCGTCGATGTCGTCTGGCCATCTCGCATGGGCGATCCGATACCGCATATCGTCGACGATAGACGGCGCAATGTCGAGGCGATAGGGCCGAATGGCGATGTCATCGCCGCTCTGTCGATCCTTATCGGACGCGGAACTCATGGCAACGTCTCCTGATCGCCGTAAAGCGCCTCAACGTGTGCGACGAATGCGTGCAGGCCGGACGGCGGGGCGTCTCGTCGTGGGTGGTAAGAGGGGAGAAAAATGCGCAGGATCCGCGGTGCGAGGTGCCACAACATTTTCCAACGGCAAACGAACTCACGCCGGCGAGAGGCGGCGCGCTGTGCGTCGTTCATCCGTTCCCGATCGACATCGATCATGTATCGGCCGACCCGATCGCCCCATCGCTTCAGATGCCGCAGCACTGTGACGAGCCCAACCAGCCTCCATACGTATCGCTCGATGAAGCGCTTACCGAATAACACCGAATAGACACGAAAGCACACTTCGCGATGCTCGAATTCTTCGGCGAGGTGCCACTTCCATAATAAGACTGGCAATTCGTCAGCGCCCTCCAGCAAGCCACCGAAGCCTTCAAAGTAGCAGTAGCCAATGGCAGGGCCCAGCGACTCGAATCCTACGCAGTACGCGCAATTGAATCGTAGCGAGCGGCTATGAAGAAATTGCGCGTAATCGTTTGCTAATTGACGCTCGAATTCTGCCAGCCTGGGATACCCAGCGGCGCGCAGCGCCTCGTTGAAGCGTTGATGCTGGACATAGTGCTGGGTTTCCTGGCGAATCAGCGTATCGATATCGCGTAAAAGATCGCTGTGCTCAGCGCAAAGGCGGCCGCGCGCTTCCTTCATGACCTTGATCAGGAACGGTTCGACATGGGCAGGCATTAATGACGAGGCATTCTGTGTCTGGGCGAACTCCAGATTCGGCGCCCAGTGCGCACGCGCGGCCGAGAAGTCCAGACGCAATTGACGAGCTTTCATGCGGGTTCCTTAGGCGTCCTGCGATGACCGGCGATATCGCTGAACTGACTTTTCGTAATACGACTCGCGAATCGAGCGCAGGATGGTAACGAGTGGCTGCCACGTTTCATCGAGCGGTTGGGTCGCCAGATGACGGTCGAGCAACCGGCCATGCCCGGCCAATTCTTGCTCGACGAATGCGACGGGGAACGCGCTTGTCATTCGAGCGACCACCGATGCGGCGTTTGCAACCAACGGCCCGACGCATTCCTCAGCTGCCGTGTGCAGGTCGTTCTGAAGCCTGCCGATAATGCAGACGCGCCTCAACGTTGCACGGAACGCCGTGCTTCTCATCTGTTCGGGCATACCGAGTCCCCATAGCAGCGAAAGGCACCCAAGAACGTTGTGATAGCCGATCGATGCAATACCGTTTTCGAGGTACTCGCTATATGAGCAGTTGTCCGCGCTCCGCTCACGCTCGGTGGCGAGTGCATGAGCGTACGCTGCCGTATGCTCGAGCAGATTCTGATATTCGGCGGCGCTGGCCGCGTACTCCGCCAGTGTTTGGCGGATGACCTCGCATCCCTTCAAGTGCGCGGGGGCCGCGTGCTCACGCCCCGTGAGAACCGCTACCGCTAGTGCAAGCTCGTCGTCGGCAAGCAGCGCAAGATCGTAACAATCGTCGAGCCAGAAAAGGAGTGCCATCTCGGCGACGAACGCGAAGGCGGCATCCTGTGTACTGCAGCGGGCAGGCATGTGAGCCCAGTCACCGCCTTTGCCCCGCAGTCCCTGCAAAATGAGCTTTCCGCCTTGAATGGCTTCGATCGCGTGTTCGTGCCGAAAGCCCTTGATCGTTTGCCCCCATGCGCTTACGCGCTCGAGGATGATTTCGTCGTCTATCATGCTCATCACCCCTCGCGTGAAGCACCGCGGCCGGCGGGCCACCGGATGGCAAGAAGAATCGCAGCGAGTTCCGCGGCGCGCACGACACGTGACGGGCAATAGAGTTCCTTGCCAATCCAGAGCGCCCTGTCCGATTCGCGCGCGGTGGTTTGCTGATCGAGCAGCCACCGCAATGCAGCGGAGACCGCATGGGTGATCGATTGCGCCGCGGTCTTCGTCGCTCCGTCTGCCAGCAAGCGCAGCCCGAACAACGCATACGCCGTCTCTTCGCGCGATGCCGTCGAGCCGCAGCCCCAGCCGCCGCAGGCGTGCTGCGCATCGAGCAATGTCGCGAGCGCACGTTCGTCGTGCCATCGTGCGTCGCCCTCTGCCAGTGCCAATAACGCGTGCGATGTTGGATAAAGCCACGATGCGTGCCATTTCTCGTGGCGCCAAACACCGCTGACATCACGGCTCGAATCAATATAGGCGCGCGCCTGCGGAGCCGCCTTTTCCAGCAAACGCATCGCATGAAAGGCGTGGATGGTCGTCGATAGGGCGGGATTGCGTTCTCCGGGGAACGTCACGAAGAGATTGCCTCGCTGAAAGCGCTCGAGCGGATCGAAGTCGAAGCGATGACCGGTCATCGCCAGCACAGCCAATGCAACGCCAGTGTCGTCGGCATCGGCTGCAAATCCGACCGCCGGACCCAGGCCGTGCTCCGTCATTTGCGCAGCGAGTGTATTGGCGATCGGCAACACCAGATCGCTCAGTGCGGGGTGATCGATGAGCCCAGCCGCGGCGAGGCAATGCAGCACCCAGCATGGCTCGAACACATCGATCGGCCAGACGTTAGGCACCACGCCGGCGACGCCGGTCCCCGTCGCACGTGCGGCGTTCTCCAAATAGGCCAGGGCCGCTTTCTGCCTTTCCTCGCCGACCCCGATACGACGTGCGTGATGCAGCCATGCAGCAGTGGCTGACGGACTGATGCCGACACTGCCGTATCGATCGAGTTCCACGGTGTCGGGCGCCGCGCCCCAGCTTTCCCAGGAGTGCAGCGCCGGGTGACCGACTGGCAGCGGCGTCATCGAGGTCAACGCAGCGAGGCGCGATTCGGCTAGCCGTTCGAGCGCGTGAAACGCGTCGGGAGCGAGCGTCAGGCCCGCCGCGGCCGCATCGCGGCAAAGCCGGGGCAGAATCAACTCGATGCCGATGGGAGCTTCGTCGGGCACGCTATCGCGATAGCGTGCCGGTTCGCAGGCGAAGAATTCAAGCCCTGCCGCGATAGCAGCATCGCGAGAGGCGCTGCGCAAGGGGATGCCGTGCAGCGCCAGTATCGCCGCGGCAGTGGACATCGTCCGAAAGAGCGGATGGTCCGGGTGTCCCCAACCGCCGTCTGGCTGTTGCTGCTCGATGAGCCACAGGTAAGCATCGTCACGATTGCTACCGGCAGCCGAATGACGCAGCAGCTGTGCCGTGTCATACACTGACGCGCTGACTCTACCGCCATCGCCAATTTCCGTGAGCAGACTGCGGAGCTGGGTAACGATCAGGTCTTCGAATTGAATCAATTGGCTTTCCGTCAGGTTTGGTGAGAATGCGCTGCCATCGTGTCCCGGAACTGCGCCGGCACACGAAAGACCAGCGTTTCCTCGATGCCGGGCATCGTTTCGATACTCACTTGGGTCAGGCCACGAAGTGCGCTTATCACGTCATCGACCATCGCTTCGGGCGCCGACGCGCTCGCGGTCATGCCCAATATCTGCACGCCGTGTAGCCATTCCGCGCGCAACCCGCTGCCGTTTTCCACGAGGTAGCTCGGCACGCCGGACTGCTCGGCAATCTCGCGCAGGCGCAACGAGTTCGAGCTATTAGGCGCGCCGACGACGATGACCGCATCGACACGCTTACACAAGTTGCGGACGGCGGCTTGGCGGTTCTGGGTGGCGTAACAGATGTCGCTCGTGTCCGGTCCGATGATTTGGGGAAATCGGCGGCGTAAAGCCTCGATGATTGACCGCGTATCGTCGACGCTCAGCGTCGTTTGCGTGACGTAGGCCACGCGCGCATCGGGCGCGAGCGGCAGCTTGTCAATGTCGTCCACGGTTTGCACGAGTAGCACGGAACCGTCGATTTGCCCCATCGTTCCGATTACCTCGGGATGTCCTGCATGACCAATCAGGATCAACGCATAGCCGCGCGCGACGTATTGCCGCCCTTGACTATGAACCTTCGTAACGAGTGGGCAAGTTCCGTCCAACACTCGCAGTCCGCGCGCATTGGCCTCGGCCTCTACGTTCCGTCCCACCCCATGAGCGCTGAAGATCGTCACCGCGCCAGTGGGCACGTCAGTCAGTTCGTCAACGAACACGGCGCCTTTTGCTCTGAGTTCGCCCACGACGTGCTGGTTATGCACAATCTCATGCCGCACATAGACTGGCGCGCCGTGGATCGCCAGTGCCCGTTCGACGATTTCGATCGCACGGACCACACCAGCGCAAAAACCGCGAGGTCGAGCCAGAATGACTTGCATTATTCTCTCCGTGCATAGGGCACTCATGCAGCTTGCGCGCTCAGTTCGTGGGTATCGGAACGCGTGCCGATCAACAGGGCAGCGAACCGATCGGTTATCGCGCGAGCGATCCCGTCGCCGTCAAGACCGCATTGGGCGAGCAACGCCGCGCAATCGCCGTGTGGAACAAACGCATCAGGCAGACCAAGCTGAAGCAGTGGAACGGACAGCCCTTGCGCGGCCAATACTTCGGCGGCTGCGGATCCCGCGCCACCCATCACAACGCCTTCCTCGACCGTAACCAGCGCATCGTGCGTGCGCGCTGTTTCCGTGATGAGCTGTGTATCGATTGGCTTCACGAATCGCATATTGACAACCGTCGCATTCAGTTTTTCCGCGGCTTGCAGACTAGGCGCGACCATCGAGCCAAACGCGAGCAGCGCGATGCGTCGCCCCTTGGGTGAGGTGGTTTGCCGACGAATCTCTCCTTTGCCCACCGGCAGCATGTCGAGTCGCCTTTCGACGGTTGCGCCGGGGCCGCTGCCGCGCGGATAACGAACGGCACACGGGCCATCGATTTGCAGCCCCGTATGCAACATTTGCCTGCATTCGTTTTCGTCTGAAGCGGCCATGATCGTCATATTCGGAATGCACCGCAGAAATGCGATGTCATAAGCTCCCGCGTGTGTAGGGCCGTCTGCACCTACTAGGCCGGCGCGATCGAGTGCGAAAAGCACGGGAAGGTTTTGGAGCGCAATGTCGTGAATCAGTTGGTCATATGCGCGTTGAAGGAACGTCGAGTAGATGGCGACGACGGGTTTTAGCCCCTCGGAAGCCAGCCCACCCGCAAATGTCAACGCATGCTGCTCGGCGATGCCGACATCGAAGTAGCGGTCCGGAAAACGCCGCTCGAATTCGACCAGGCCGGAGCCTTCGCGCATCGCCGGCGTAATGCCCACCACCCGGTGATCGAGCATCGCCGCATCGCATAGCCATTCGCCGAATACCTGTGTATAAGTCGCTTTCGCTCCAGCACCTGATTTGATTCCCTCGCCCGGATCGAACTTGCCGGGACCATGGTAGAGAACCGGATCATCTTCCGCGAGTTTGTATCCATGACCTTTCTCCGTCACGACATGAATTAATTGCGGGCGTTGCTGCTGCTTTAAGCGTTCGAGTGCTGGGACGAGTGTGGCGAGATCATGTCCGTCTATCGGACCTGCGTAGTAGAAGCCAAATTCCTCGAAAACGGTCGCCGTGGATCGTATCGCTTTGGCATGGGCTTCGGGGTTATGCGCCCCCTCCCGTACTCGCTTCGACGGAATGCCGCGGGCGCGTCTTTCTTCGCTCGCATAGAATTGCCCGTCCATCAGCTTGGTCAAATATCGATGAAGTGCGCCGACGGGTGGCGATATGGACATCTCATTGTCGTTGAGTATGACGATGAGGGGAAGGTCGTCATGCACGCCGACGTTGTTTAATGCCTCGAACGCTTCGCCAGCCGATATCGCGCCGTCGCCGATAACCGCGACTGACGCGCGACGTTCACGCTTTAACCGGCTGGCGATGGCCATGCCAAGCGCAGCGGAAATGGAAGTACTTGAATGCGCCGTGCCGAAGGTGTCGTATTCGGACTCGCAGCGACGAGGAAAACCTGAGAGGCCCCCGGACTGGCGTAGCGCTTTCATGCCCTCGCGTCGCCCCGTCAGAATTTTGTGTGCATAGCTCTGGTGTCCCACGTCCCAGACGAGCCGATCGTGTGGGGTTTCGAAGACGTAATGCAGCGCGATCGTGAGTTCGACAGAGCCGAGGTTCGAAGATAGATGTCCGCCGGTACGGGACACGGTTTCGAGAAGGAAGGCGCGCAGCTCGGCTGCCAGAATCGGAAGCTCCCTGATATCGAGTTGCCTCAGCGTATACGGATCGTCGATGGTTTTCAGCAGGTCATACATGGACGTCTCCGAGCGCGAGTTTCGCTGTCGATGAATGTTGAACGCATCTGAAATTTAACGTACGCGATGTATGGCGAACTCGGCAATTTGGGAGAGGCGGGCAGCGCGTGCGCCCAGCGGTTCGAGCGCCGCCTCCGCGTCTTGATACAGCTTGAGTGCAAAGCGTCGCGATGCTTCGACGCCCAGAATCGATACGCTCGTTGGCTTACCTGCTACCGTGTCTTTTCCTGCCGTCTTTCCGAGCGTCATTGAATTGGATGTGACGTCGATAATGTCGTCGACGACCTGGAATGCCAGGCCAACTGAAAAACCGTATTCATCGAGAGCCTGAAAAAGCATCGAATGCTCGGATTCGTCAGGCACGGCGCACAATGCCCCCATGCGTACCGCGGCCCGTATGAGCGCACCGGTCTTCAGTCGATGCATCTCGATCAGTTGTGCGAGCGTCATCTGACCACCGACGCAGGCGAGATCGATTGCCTGGCCGCCCGCGGCGCCTTCCGTGCCGATTGCACGAGCAAGCTCGCGAACCAGCGCAATCCGGCGAGAGTTCGGCAGGTTCATTCCCGCCAGCGTCAAGAATGCTTGAGTCTGCAGCACGTCGCCGATCAGAATGGCGTTTGCCTCTCCGAATCTGACGTGAGCGGTCGGCTTGCCGCGGCGCATGACGTCGTTGTCCATTGCCGGCAGGTCGTCGTGAACGAGCGTGCATGCATGGATCATTTCGATGGCGGCAGCCGCTTCGTCGAGCGTTTCGAGGGGGGCCGAATTGAGCTCGCCTGCGGCGTGGCAGAGCATTGCCCGGAGTCGCTTGCCGCCTCCGAGCGTGACGTATCGCATGCCGTCAACAAGCGGATGAGCGTCGGATACGTGGTGCGGCAGACAACCCAGTAAAGCGCGCTCGGTTCGCGCCACCACCTCGGACGCCCAATCGTGAATTTGAGCGCTGCTCGCTGGCGTCGTCCGAGGTGCAGATATCGGCGTCAGTTCGCCGAATGAAGCGACACTATTCATCCCGACTCACCTATAAAAGGCGACTGCATTAGGATGCGAAGGCAAGCCGACGCGGTGCTTGTTGCTCTGTAACGTTAGTTCGAAGAATGAATGGTTACGAGGATATCCAGCGCGGGAGTCGATGGTTGCAAATTTGCGAAGGCGTACGGTTGTCGTGCGAAGGAATAGAACTGGTCAAGTCGCGAACGCCTACGGATTCATTTTCATCGAGCCGCCGCTGGAAACTTGCCACTCGGGCAGGCTGTGCACGCTCTCCAACCAGCGTTGCAGACGAGGATAACGTGTGAAGTCGATTCGCGCGTGGGGCGCATAGATCGGGACCGCGGCGAGATGAAGGTCGGCGATGGAAACCTGGTCTCCACATACAAACGCGGAACGCGACAACTGTTGTTCCAAGATTGACGTCGTCTTATCCAAGGTCGACTGAGACCGTTCGAGCAGAGCTTCGTCAGGTGCTTTGCTTCCTTGCATGCGCTTGTTGATCAGTCGCTCCATGACAAACGGCCGCAGCGAAGGGTTCCAATGCGCTACACCCCACGCAAGCCATCGAGATATGTCGGCGCGTTGCTTCGGAGCAGATGGCAGTAAGCGCGCTTCAGGGTCGAGTGCTGCGATGTACTGCAGGATGGCGATTGTTTCCCACAGGACGAAATCGCCGTCTCGCAACACGGGCACGAGACCGTTCGGATTCACTGCGAGGAATGACGGACGGTACTGCTCGCCCGCGAACAGATCGACGTGTTCGACATTGAGCGGTTGTTGCACGATTCGAGCCGCGGCGAGCACGGCTATACAGTTTGGCGATGCGGGGTGGATGAACAAGTCCATGGCGGTGATGTTACCGAGGGATGGTTGATCGAGGAATGCCAGCGGCTGTGAGGATGCGTGCGCCTTGCGTCCGCAGGCGGTGGTAATTGAGCAGGGTATGTGCATTCATCGGGAATGTCGTGCCAAAGAGCGAACCGATGCGAGCGGGCAGCGAACGCCGCTGCGGAATGCGGTGTCGGGCACGTCATCCATTCATCTACGCGCGCGCTCATTGCTTTTGACGCCGGCTCGTAGGCGAAGCTGGGCTGATCTTCGGCGGAGCTGCATTGGACGTTGCATTGCTTAGCTGTTGGTCCGGCATCGGATGCGACGCCCATTGGTGTCGCACTGCCGACGGTGGAGTCCCGTATCGCGCATTCACGCCCTGACTTCAACCCTGTGGCAGATCGGCATAAACGTTGGCCACCTTTCCCGAGGCAATCTCCCGGGCCAGGCTATCCACATCGATCTGGGAATTGGGCGTCAACAGGACATAGGCGAGATGATCGCGTCGCCAAGTAGCGGCCTGCATGCCGTCGATTGTTTGCACACGCACGCCTTCGTCCGGCTTGGCTTCCTTGAGCATGCACAAGGCGACAGGCTTGCCTGTCTGCGGCAAATAGACAAGTTGCACGAGCGGTTGGCCCCGGAAATCGAGCTGTTGTAATCGCTTGAATAACAGACCCTGTGGAAGGAGGTTCGGCACGTTAAGCTTGGGGTCCATCGTTCGGCGCAACTTGGAGAGCGCGTTTTCTGTCGCACTGGAGTCTTCCTGGAGTGCCGCGATCGTTTCGCGCGCATACAGACTTTGATATCCTGCGACGGCCTTGACCCATGGCTCCACTGTCGATGAAATGGGCCAAGTGCTGGGAACGAGGCTGAGTGTCACGGCGCAAAGCACGATGCCTGCCGCGAGCGCGGCAAACATCAGATAAGGCGATTTCCGTCCGGCTCGCTCGAGCGGATGACGGCTAACGCTGACCAGCTCGTCCACCCGATCGGCGAGCGATGCGGGCAGTGGCGCCTGCTGCACGTGCTCGAAGGCCGCCCGATAGGGCAGGCACGATGCTCGCAACGCTGCCACGCGCTCGGCGACTTCCCTCGATGCGGCGACGGCGGCTTCGGTTGCCACGCGCTCATCGGGAGAGAGTTCACCGTCGACGTACGACATCAGAAGGCGGTCGTCCACATCCATCTCGGTTCGGTCCTTTTCCGGTTCGAAGCGAGTGCGTCGCATCGGCCGCGATCCACTGATCGGCGGCACTGGCGCGCGCACGCGTAATCGTGTCACGTGCAGTCAGGCCCTCTATCATCCCGCCCGTCGTGATTCCCAGGAGGGACCCGGCAAAGCTGTGGGTCCCCTCATGCAATAACAGCTGAGCTCGCGCTTTATTCCCGTTATTTTTTGTCGTTGCAGGCGCGGAATAAATCGATGTCTACGGATGTTGTGGGGGTGAAAGCATCGCGAAGTTATGACGCAAAAAACGCGTTGCTACGTCGCAATGTTCGTGATTTCGCTGCAAATTGTTAGCACTGAGGGAGGGCTTATGCTGTCCAGACGTTTTTCGAAGGAGATGCCGGGCTGGCAACTTGCAGCCGCCTCGTCGCGGGACGCGTCATTTTGTGTCGGTTCATCGTTGAAGCTGGCTGTCCTCACTGGTAATGAGGACCTGTATCGACGTATCGAAGCGTGCTTTGCCGGTGATGGTATCGCCTGCCGGCGGATCGATCCGGAAAGAGAGTCCGTCATTCGCGACCTGCAGCGCGACACATATAGTGCGGTGCTTTACGACATCGGGCATTCATTCGATCCGGCCGATGCTCTGTTCGAATGGCGGGCATGCCATGCCGATCGATCGTTGCCGCTTGTCGTCATGGTGCGGCTTCGTGCGCGGGACATTCAGCAGATTTTTCGGGCGGGCGCGGACGATGTAGTGCTGCACCCGTTCGACCTCAGCGAACTGCACGCCCGCACGCACGCGCTGTTATGGCGCTCGGGCGCGCTCGGACACCACCGCCGACAGATTCAACTCGGGCAGTGCGTGTTGGACAAAGCCACGCGTGCCGGGTCGCTGAATGGCGAACCCGTCAGACTCACCTGCAACGAATTTACGATGGCTTGGCTCTTGTTTTCCAAGGTCGGTGAATGTCTGAGTAGAAAGCAGATTGCGGGTGCGGTTTGGGGCTGCGCGGAAGACATCGTTGCGCGGCCGCTCGAACAGCACATTTATCGATTGCGCAAGAAGCTGCTGCTCGATGGTGGGGCGGGGCTCAGGTTGCGGACTGTATATGCGCGCGGGTACGTGCTCGATGTGCGTGAAGAACATCGGGTATCGCCGCCTGCCGTTCCACTGGCTTTGCCGTTGGCGGACGGACTGGCACCGCTCAGTGCGCAAGAGCCGGAAATCGAATTGAGTCCCCTGGGGTGAACGCTATGAATGCTGAAATGGGAATCCGACTGTGGCGCTGCGACGAGCGAATCAGAATGGCTTCTCGCGGCATGTCACCGCTTTTCGCCTTTACGCGTTACTCAAAGATGCGGGCGCCGCTACGATGGATGCGTAACCGCCGCGTGTATGCGCTCAGTGCAAGTGTCGTGCGAGAGAGTTCGACCGTGGTGGCCCCCGAGCCTGTAGCAAAGGAAAATAAATGAAGGTCAATCAGACTGGTGAAGCGGACTATACGCAGAACGTCCTGGACTCGCAAAGCGAGGGCGGTAGCGTCACGGACAAAGCCGAGGGTGATCAAGAAGCGCACCGTGCAAGGGCGACCGTCGATGAGAACGTGCATTGGTTGCAGGACGCGGTCGGGGAAAGCCCTGCAAAGAAACGTCTGTTGCGTCATGCGGCGAACGTCGGCGGTGGGATCGGCGCGATGGGCCGCGCTGCGACATCGGGCGATATAAGCGCATTCGTCAACGAAACTGCTGACACGATTCACTCTGTGATCGACGCCTTCAAAGACGCGGAAGCACTAGGTACGGCCCCTGAGATGGCGAAGGATGTTTGCGCACATCTTGGCAAGATCGCGAATGGTTTGAAAGCGGCTTGGATGGGTGGTCAAACCGACGGATCGGCTCCCGAGAATGTTGGCAAATTCGTTGGGCATGCGGCGAAAGCTATAGGGCTAGCGGCTGCGGGGCAGCCATTGGCTGCGTGGCCGGATGCGGCAAAGGCGGTCGAGGTTCTGGTGAAGATGATGTGGGATCCCGACCAACGAGCGCAGTTGGGAGGCGTAAACAAAGAGATCGAAGATTTCGCGAGCCATGTCGAGGCGCGATATCGGAAGAATAACGCCGGACGGGCACCGCAAGCGGCGGCGCATGGCCACCCGCTCGGTGTATGAATTTCGAATGCGCGTTGTGATAATTCGCCATTGCAGCGGGATATGAATGAACGTCGATCCGCTGCCGAAAAATCCGGTTGACATGTCCGACGGTTGCACGACGCCCACCGAAGTCGATTCGAGCCCGAGCACGAAACCGCCAGCTTGAATGCGGAGGCGACTGCTACGCGCGAGACTCCCATCCCTGGCTTGGAGTCTCGACATAGTACAGGTGCGGGCGCCCAGGAAGCATATGTTTGCTCGATAACTGGAAAGTTTCTGAGGGGATCAAAAGGGGTGCGGAAGCGAATCAGGCGTTCGCCGGTGCACTCTCCGAGCCCTCAGCGGCAGCGCCGGTTTATATCTCGTGCATCGTCTGGGCAGTGGTCTCGATCAAACGCCTATTGATCTTTCTCCGCACGATTTCCTCCGCGCTTGTCGATCCGGTGACGCCGATTCTCGACGGCTCGGCTGACAATCGCATTCGTGTAGCCTTCGAGCAGCGCGAAGCCGCCATTGCTGCTTCGGTACTTTTCGCGAAGTTCGTGATCGTCGGGGAGATCTCGCAGCGCCTCTTCGATCGATCCCATTCCACCCGACCTCGCGCCGTTCTCTTCAATCGCCGGAAACTTGATTCGCTTTCCGCCAGGCGGCGAATCAGCCTCCTTTGCAAGGGTGACGATAAAATCAATTCCGACGAACGCGGTCATATCCTCACCATTCTTCGCGACGCCAGCCCTGTCACTGGCATCGACTGTGCTGTTGACAATGGCCAAACTCCGTTGCGCCAGGGAGTTCTCGAGCGAGAGAAGCTCCGCTGTCAACGCGGGATTATCTTGGCCAAGTTGTTCCGTGAGCAATTGAATCACCTGCTCGATGGGCATCGCCTTTGCGCCTTGGGATAAATTGGTGCGTTTCCAACGATCGGCGATGCGGGCAAAACAACCGGAAAAGGACGTTTTACCATTGGCATCGCGGGCCACATACGCGCGTACGTCCCAACCCTTCACTTCACCGTCTATGATCAGCGGAATACTTTCCACCATGGCCTGAAGCACCCCGCTGCGGTTTTCTGATAACAGCTCCCACGCCTGCGTTGCAATCTGCTTGGGCGTCTCTTCGGTTCGAGGAAGTTTCTCGACGGTGGGGCTTGCGTCAGGTGCATCGACACGCTGCATCCAGACTCCCTTTCCTCCTAATTCGTCAGTGGGCTTGAAGACGAAATGCGTAATGCCAAACCGTTGCATGAACTGCGTGATTTCCTTGACGCCCTTTGCTCGCGACAGGCCATCGAGCTGCAGTGAAGAAAATTTGCCGGTCGAGCCGTTAGTGGAAGCGGTAACAAGCTCGCTGCGAAAATTGCGCGCACCGTCTTGCAGCGATTCCCGCGCCGTCCACAGCCATAACGTCGGGGGAATGACGTCTTCATCGATTGAACTCAGGTCGCGCGCGATTTGCCCAAGCGCGAGCCCCTTGTTGACGACGATATCCGACGATGCCATATGCGGGATCGCCAGCAGCCCCATTTCCGGCAAGGGCGGATCAAGCGCTTCGGCCCGAGACGTACGGTGTTGCGGACTGCTTGGCAGGGGATTGATGACGTAATCGAACGCTATCGAACGATCGATGAAAGCGGTCAAGTGCCATTTCCAGTCGCGCAGAACATATCCCGCCGGCGCTGTAAGCTCTGGTTGCCCATCGATTTCTTCGCTTGCGATATCGGATATCGGCGGCTGAACCAGAATGAAGTTCGCTCGCGCATCAAGTGAGCCTTCAGCAAAAAGCATTGGCGATGGCCATAAAGGCGTATCCAAGGAGGCGAAATCGTCAGCCATCAGAACGTTGGGAGCCTCCTTGTCTACCACCTGCCAAGGCATCGAGAGCACAAGCTTTTCGCCTCCGCTGCCGGACCACGATGGCATCTTTGCTCGCAATTGATTCCTCAGGGCGATTTCGAGTAATGGCCCATTAAGAAAATTGTCCGAAGCGAGGAATTGCCGCCATTCGGGAGTCATCTCGAAGTTCTTTACGAGATATGCGCCGAACCTTGCGTTAAAGGCGAAGGCGGTCTTCGATGACTGAGTCGCTCGATATCGTTGCTTGAGATCATCGACCGATAATCCCAATGGAGCCGCGCTCGGTAAGACATCGCGATACCAGAGTCCTGTCTCCCATTCCTCGGCCGCAAGTTCGCCTGCGGATATTCGCATGGCGTGCTGTTGCGCCAGCTTTCCATAAGCAGCCCGACGTGCCTTGTCGTTCCTTATCGCGATGAGCGATGTAATCTTTCTGCTCCGTGCGCTTGGACGAGCGCCGGGGAGTGAGGTGCTTGCCGGAGCAGGCGGATCCGTCACCCAGTCTGTGCGATCCGGCACCTGGTTGACGATCCGTGTAAGGGATCGTCCCAATGCGGCGATCTGATGGTCCTCCACCTCATTGCTCAGCCCAGCGAGAAACTCCGCCGGCACTTCAAGCGCTATGTCGGCGCAGGTCCTGCAAAGCGACGTCAAATTATTGGCCGCAGTCTGAAACGACAGCGCGTCTTTCCATCGATAAAGCAGCGTACGGATGGACGACCAATCTAGGCCATCGCCGATGCGTGCTTGCGCGGCATAGACGGAGAAAATAGCGTCGATCGCCTCTGGACGAACGTCGGGAAAGGATAGCTGGCGCATCAGCGGCTTGAAGTCGGGTTTTTGGCGGGTGGTTGAAGCGGTCTCGGATAAACTCTGGCCGAGGGCGAGTAGTGCCGCGGCTCGCATGTTCAGCGATCCACCAATCGTTATCGCTTCAAGCGTCTCGGCGGTCATCAAATGATCGGGGTGCCGAAACAATGCTATATAGACCAGGGACAGGTCTTCGGGCGTTCCATGATTCGCCATGGCTTCCAAGCGATGCGTTCTGCCAAACAGCGTTTTTTCCTGCTCAGCCAGCTTGCGCGCTACGTTTTGCGCTTGCGCGCTTTTTCGTTCGTACGAAGCAACGTCGAACAAACCGGCCGAGGGCGCCGTGTCAGGGCCGGAAAGTTCTGCCTCATCGCTTGCGAAGGCGAGGCGCAGCGATTCTAGAAAAGCGCTACCGCCTCGGTCAGACGGAGGCTCGAAGAGTCGACCATCGATGTCGCCGGACTGATAGAGCGTCCGTGTCTCGAGGGGCGCCGTTCGTTGCCGGCTTCGCAACTCATCGCCCGGCAGATGGGTGAAATTCCTGATAAACGGCTTGACCTTCTTCTCGATCAACGCCGCCAACTGCCCGGAGGCGAAGCCTAGGGATTGCTGCGAATGATCGGCGTTTTCTTTCCGCTGGGCCGGCGTTGGCTCGTTGCTCGCGGTCGAAGACGCGGGGAGATCGCTTTCATATCCGGCCGGTAGCGCGCGATCGTCAGGTAGGCGATTAGTGTCCATGCTCGTACGTCGTTCGATGCGCGCTTTCTCGCTCTTGTAAGCGTTGGCGCGAAATGCACACAGGGTGTCAGAGAGCGTAAGCGCAAACAGTGCCGCGATAAACCGGAACGGCGAATGGATATGCGTATCGCGCGAATACTGATGCGATGCGCATGATTCCGGAGACAAGTCACGTTTTGTCGATAGATTTCCGATGAAGTATTCGCCCGCTGTAACAACGGGTTCGCTCGCATGGGAAGAAATCGGACAAATGGGCCGGTAGCCTCGCCTCATAGGGACCAGGGCAGGCGCATTCCGGCGTCGTCCCCAGACCCATGACAAGGAGGGAGACAACGATGATGCCTGGACGTATCAATCTTGTGCGCGTCGAGACGCCTGACGTAGCAGCAGACGAGACGGCAAACGCGAAAACGCGAGCGGCAGGCGGCAAAACTACAGGCCGTGCCTACGAACAGCCCGGTCAATTGAGCGCGCTGGAGAATCGCACCTCTGTCCCGGGCGCGCGACGCACGCTGGCGTCTGAACTCGCGTGCGAACTCAACCAGCAGGTCGCCAAACAGTTCACCGCGCCGCCGGAGATAGCCCAAACCGCCTCGAGGATATTTTCGACGACGGGCGTTTATGAAAATGAGGCAAGCGCAGCCCGATTTATCGCGTCACTATTTACGAGCACTCGGCTAGACTCGCCCGATTCTCAGCGCTTCGCTGAGCGGCTCCTGAATATCCGTCCGGACGGCGGGCCGCGCTGCGGACATGCGATCCTCCTGGCTCAGGCGCTGGCCAGCGCGACTAACCACGATGCGGATCTCGCCATCGAAGTGCTGGACAACTGGCATAAGCCGCAACGAGGGTCGAGGGATGTTCGGCATGCTGTCTTGATGGCCCATTGCGCTTTGGCTGGCAGCGATCTCGGTTTTGAGGTGCTGGATGCCCTTGCGCCGTCTGCCTTCGTGCGCAGGTCCGATTCCACGGAAAGGCGGGAATATACACGCATAGCTCTCGCGGCCGCCGCGTACCTCCTGCCACATAACGCAAGTGTGCAAGCTGGTATTGTTCGGCCGACCACACTTGAAGAAGTCAGCTTGCTTGCTGGCGTTACGCGGTTGTTGCCACGGTGGATCGATCTGAACGATTCGCGCATGCAAACAGCCGCGAATGCGTTTCTTGGCGTGTGCAAAGCCATGCCGAGTGTGCTGCCAGGTGGTCCGTCCCGAGCCGAGCGAGAAGCAACGCTGACCGGTGACGAGCGTGAAGCGATGGGTGCATTCAGCCCCGATCCGCTGGATGCCGAGGTCGTGGCCGCGTCCCGCACGGCGCATCTTGTGATGCCGGCCGGAAATCCCGATGGCGATGTATTTCGCGAGTTCTCGATCGATACGCGCAAGCTCGATCAAAAGACGCGCTCCTCGTTCGAAAAAGCGGGAGGGCATGACGGTCATCCGGTGACCCGACGTCAGTATCTGCGTCCCGCAGCCGCCGAGCGGGTTCGGCATTGCTTGGCGATGCTGAGTGCCATCGAGACAGCAGGTGCAAACCTCACGCGTTACGATCAACAGGGTCGCGAAACGTTGCGAGCGGCGATAGGCCATATTCTCGCCGACGATGCTAACTGGGGGCGCCTCGAGGCGCCGAACTCCCATTCCTCCATCGAGGTGGGAGCAGGTCGACAAACACGCCGAAACCGCCTATGGGGAGGGCGTTTCACCGAGGCCACGCAAACGCCCGGCGCCAACCGACGGCAACGCGAACGCAACACTCCCGTTCGTTTTGCGCAGGCCGCCCCTGACTTTAAGGGCTCTCCGACCCAACAAATCCTGGTGCAGATGTTCGACGAAATGCCTGACAACTGGATTGTCGAGCCTGTCGTCATGCCTTCGCACGCGCAACGCTTCGGCACGTTGTTCATGTTCGTGCAACTGCGCGGCACGATATTTCCCGAAGGCAATGAGATAGGGGAACGCCTGACCGCGTTTTTCGGTGGCGCCGACAGCAAAGCGTTTGTCGATTGTCGGCCAAAAAGACCCCCCGAAGAAATCATGAAGGCTTTCGAAGCCAAGCTTGCGGCGTACCACCAGCAAAAGGCTTTGCGATTGCAGGGACGAGCGACCGGCAATGCGACCCCGTACCAAATGTGGGCGGGTTTCGACCTCGCCTCGTTTATCGAAGAGAACTTCGAGCGGCCAGACAGGCCGGGCGGAGAATGGACGATCGAGCCGTATCCGCAAAAGACGCTGGCGGAGCACATCCACTATAAGCGGGTGGAAAACACGCTGGACATGAGTCATCCGCCCGCCGGTTCCTCGTTGATTGCGGTGCCTAAAGAGCAAGCGATTCCTTCAAATCGCTTTGCCGAAGGGTACTGCTGGGACATGCTGCCGAGCGTGATGGGCGAACTGGCTGCGGGCAACGTGGAGTTGGCGCTCAATACGCTTGAAAATATGGCACATCAGATCCGCGTGACCGGAAGGGTCAGCAACGGAAACCGAGACTACTACACGCGTACTCAGGTGGCGACGTTCGCGATATTGTGCAATAGGGTCGCGGACTACACGGGCAACGAAGACATCCTCGTTCAATACCTTCCAGAGCTGATGGCGGAATGGCGCAACTATATGTTCGGCGCCGATACGGTCGGGCCTGGGCAGATCTTCGGTAGTGTGGCGATGCTGCCCGACGGTCAGATGCTGAACGTCTATCACGACTTCGCGACGGGACCGCGCCCGGAAGGGTGGGCTGAAGAAGTCGAGGTGGCCAACGAGGAGCTCAAAGAGCGCTCAGCGGACGCGCCGGTCAATCCTGCCAATGTTTACGAGGTGAAACGCCAGGGCGCTCGATCGGGCATTGATTTCAGCAAAGCGCAGGTCAACCCCGAAACCGGTCGCGGCGAACTCAATTTCTCGATTCCATTGCAGGAGAACGCGCACCTCGTGATGGCAGAGCAGGCCCTTGTTCGCGCGCTCAGGGCGGGAGGGTATGCCGAGATGGCAGACCAGATGGATGCGGTGCGGGAGCGGCGTACAGCGAGCATTCAGTCGACATTCTTCAAGAAGAAGCCCGATGGTACCTGGGAAATCGGTGCCCACTACCGCACGCGCGAAGGCAAGCTCCATCCGCTCGTCACCTCCGAAATCGCCAATGCGCTGTGGGCCGGCACCGTACCTCCAGACGCCGTCGACGCTGTCGTCAAGATGATCATGGAGGAACTGCTGACCGAGTGGGGGCTTGCCGCCTCGGCGGCGTGGGACAGCAAGGAGCAATGGGACGGCGAGCGTTTCTGGGCGCTCCCGACCATGAAGGCGGTAGAGGGACTGCGACGGTACGGCAAAAACGAGGAAGCCAAAAAAGTCGCGATCGCATTTGCCGAAAACGCGTGGCAGACCTATGTCAATACAGGTCATACGTTCGAGAAATTCGGCCGCAACGGTCAGCCCGCGAGCGGCGGTGAATATCGCGTCGAAGCGGACATGACCATGACCAACGAGACGTTGCAGTGGCTGGCATCGATTTATCCCGAAGTCGCCGACATTCTCGATCGCCCCATGCCGCCCAGGCCCGTGCCGGAAAAGCCGCTCGCGGCCTGATCTCTTCCGGTGTGAGCGGCTTAGACGGTTGCGCGCGTTACGCGCGCAACCAGATAAACATGCCTGAGGCGATACCGTCGAACATTTCGTCGGCCGACTCGATGATGTTCTTGCGCCAATAGCGGCCGTGATCGGCGTAATGTTCCAGCAGATCGGCCAGCCAATCGCCATCGATGTCGTAGTCCATCACGACGCGCACGATCAAGACGATGCCACCCGTATTGCTATCGAGGCCGAGCTGAGCCTGCTCCTGGGCATAGATAAGCAAATTCGCCTCGAGCATCAGGCGAAATACCGTGAGCGTGCGTCCCGCCGTCACCGTGCCGAAATGGAAGTTCATGTACATCGCGTCGTTGTCTGCCTCGAGATGGGCAAGACGGACTTCGAAATCCTCTATTTCGAGCGCGCCTGAATCCAGTACATGCCGCGGGTTGTGAAACCCGAGCACGTCGCATAGTTGCGTGACAAGCTGTTCGTAGAGTTGAGCGCTCATAGCAAAAAAGGGCCGTCCCGCATACGACTTGTCGGGACGGTCCCTTCAATATGGTGCCTGGTACGAGCCTGGAATCAGCGTACCTTGTTCAAGAGGTCGTTGCCGGATTGCATCATTGAATAAATCAAGCCAGTCCTCGCATTCTCGTTGATCTGATTCTGCGCGAACCCGCTCAATGCCCGCGTTCCTGCATCGTATCCACCGCCTTCAGCGCCGGCCGCCCCCATATCTTTCCCGTTTTGCAAAAGAGAAAAACCGCTGCTTAAGAGTCCCATAACAGCCTCCATAAAAAGATAAGAAAAATACCCACTGCCAGAGTCGGAGAGGCACTCTGACTTCGGAGTGAGTTGGTTATGCCAACAAGCG
This sequence comes from Trinickia sp. LjRoot230, assembly GCF_964253315.1. Classification (NCBI taxonomy): domain Bacteria; kingdom Pseudomonadati; phylum Pseudomonadota; class Betaproteobacteria; order Burkholderiales; family Burkholderiaceae; genus Trinickia; species Trinickia sp. LjRoot230. Next base: position 2,348,346 of record NZ_CAXUQX020000001.1, on the reverse strand, counting down.
TGGTCTACTCGTCCACGTTGTCGTGCAGTCCTTCCACCAGCCGGTGCGCAGCGCGGAAGCCTTGGCTGAGTGTCTTGAGGTTCGCGATGTCGATCTCGGACGCGGCACGGGGGATCTCGTCTTCCATTACCGCCGCTGTGTCGGCGAGCGCCGCGCACACGGCTTGAACCCGGTCCTTGTGTCCTATTGGCGAATCCGGTGATTTAAACTTCATGTCCGCGGCAACACGTTTGAGTGCTTCATACATGATCCATCTCCTGACTAGGTAGATTCAGGTCTCGACAATACCCTGGTAGGCGACGACTACTTTGCAAGGTAAAGGTGCTTAGTGCCGTCGGGCGATTGCAGGAATCTGACATTGCCGTTCGAAATAATTTCGGAATAAGGTGTGGGCTGTGCTGCTTCAGCCGATTGCGTCAACTGGTTGTCGATGCGTCGAACATTGCTGTCGAAGCTCGGTCCCAGTCGGGTCAGCGCATCGCGCGCACGGGTGAGGTCGTCCACCGTTCCCGTCACCCTGAAAACGCCCTTGCCGACATACTCCGCGTGCGCGCCGCGCATGCCCGGGCCCTCCTCGATGTCCTGCACGATCGTGGTGGCGACGTCGTAATGCTGCTCGATCACGCCGCGGCGTTTTGAGAGCCGCTTGATGATCGAGCGTGCGATCGCGTCGTCTCCCGTCGTGCGTACCATGCCGGTGATCACGACGACGGGGCCGCGCGCACTCGTCTGCAACTCGGTTAAACCTGCCGACACGAGCGCCGTGGCCGCTTTTTGTGCAAGCGCCCGGCTGTCGCGAACTTGCGCAGCTTCGCCGCTGCCGCTGCTGAGGAGCAGCATGAGCATCGATGAACCCAAGAGAAGAAGAACGCTGCACACCGCGTATGCCATAACCTTTCGTCGCCGTGAAATGGGCTGCTGGGGATTGGTCTTGTTTCGACCTGCGGAAAACAGGGTATTGAGCAACTCGATATCGGCAGGCCATTTGGCCGCTTCATCGCCAACGCAGATCACAATCTCACCAAGCTTGAACGGGACAAAGTCGGGAAGAAGAACCGGTACGGGTGCGGGGGCGGCCTCCGCTTCCTTGCTTTGTCCTGCGCCATGCGGGCTGTCAGTTGCGTCTACTGACACCGCACCCGGCGGAACATCCCGATTCTCATCATCCCGCGTGGCCAGTTCGACGAGAGAGACAATGCCGCGAGCGTCGACGATAAGCATTGCACTGGCATCACCGCTGTCGCTTACGCGAATATCTGCGTCATGCGTCGCGCCTAGCCGATGCGATGTCGCCGCCTCCAACTTCAGTTGCGCGCCTGCATGGACACCCGTGAGAATTCGAAGGATTTTCATTATCAGCTCTCGGCTTTGCAATTGTTCAATGCCTAGCTCTTTAACACGTGACTACGCGACTTTATTCGCATGCATGGCGATGGCACGCGTTCTTGGTTCCAACATGCGCTTGTGATCCCGCGACTGAGGCCCGAGCGATGAAAGCATGAGTAGCGCAGCCAACAGATTCAGTGTCTTTTCCAGCTCCGGTAATGGGTCGCTGCCCTCGAGGTGCGGTATCGTAGGGAGCCGTGCCATGGCTTCCTCGATCTCGTCGAGCCCCGCGCCACGCCGGGTTGGCACGTGTTCATTGCGAGCCGCGCGCGCAACGAGATGAAACTGTTGAAATGCCGCGCGTGCGTTGATTGTCGGATGCGTGCGGAGATAATCGTACATGGCGACCATGCATCGGATCAGTGTTTCCGTCGATGGCCCCGATTGCGGGTCCGCGCTCGCCACGGCATCGCGGAGCGGTGCCAAAAAGGGAGCTAACGCCGGATCGATCGGTGCCACTGGTGAGCCCGCTTTCACATCGAGCGAAGACAGGCGTGGATTCGCTAAGCCGTTGCCACGGCGCGATTGCCCGTCGGAGTTTCCATGCTGGCCTGAGCCCCCGTCCTCATGCTTTTCACGTACCTGTTTGCGGGCGATCGACGGGGAGTTAGGTGTTACCGCGTCATCGGCCTCCACCGCATCCTCCTCGGCGCACAAGCGTGACCTGAGCGAGGAAAGCCCGCGCAGTCCCTTTTTGCCGCTGCCCCCGCTATTCGCACGCGAGTTCTGAGGGCGAGTGCGATAGACATATCTGCCGTAAGCCGTTTGGCGCGTCACTTCGCCGGAATCGGAGCCTTCACCAAGGCTATCTTCATCGTCCTGTTCTTCATCGACGTCATTCGCCGGATCGAGCTCGGAAGCATATCGGTCAGTGGAGGAATCGACGCGTGTTGCACTCATGATGGGATCGCCGTCGTAATAACTTCCCGCATGAATCGCACCAGCGCTGCCGAGGCCCAAGGGGCCGCGATCGCAAGTGCCACGACCACGGCCAGAAGCTTGACGCCATGGGGAATGCTCGCGTCCTGTATCGACGTGATCGCCTGGAGAAAGGAAACAACGAGGCCGACAGCCGCGGCCACGAGCACGACGGGCAGCGAGATATACATGCACAGCAGCAATGCCTGTGTGGTCATGCGGGTGAGCATCTGAACATCCATGTTCCGCTCGCTATTTATAGGTCAATACAAGGCCGTGAATCAGCATCGACCAGCCGTCCGTCGCAACGAACAACAGCAACTTGAACGGAATGGCGACGTTGGTCGGATTGACCTGGTTCAGGCCCATCGCCATCAGCACGTTGGCAATGACGATGTCCACGATGATGAATGCGATGTAAAGCAAAAAACCGATCTTGAATGCGTCATTCAGTTCGGTCAGCGTGAATGAAGGCGCCAGTATGATGAGATCGTCCGATTTAACGGCACTGGCGACTTCCTTGGGCCAGAGTGCGCTTGCGGAGCGCACGAAGAACGCTCTTTCGCGCTCGTGCGTGTGCTTGATCAGAAACTGCCGGAACGGCTCACGCGCCGCGTCCGCCGCTTGGAGCATGGCGGTGACGCCCTGCGCGGAGTTGTCGCCGTTACGCATGTTCTGCATTGCCGCTTGGCCGACAGGCAGAAGAACGTAGCAAGAAACGATGATAGCAATGCCGTTGAGTACCATGTTGGGCGGCACCTGCTGCACGCCAAGCGCATTGCGTACGAGGCCAAGCACAACGACGATCTTCGTATACGACGTCACCACCATCGCGACGAACGGCAAAATGCTGATCGCGATGACAACGACGAGTAAGCCGGTAATGTCAGTGGGTTGCATCGGGAGAAGCTCCCATTTGGATGATGCGAAGACCGAGATGCTCTCCGACCGCCACGAGTTCTCCGTGACCGATGGTTTGGCCATATGCGACCAGCCGAACACGCGATTCGGCGAGGGGTACCGGCAGTTCCATCACATAGCCGGCAGACAGTGTCGAGATCTGGCCGAGTGTCAGATGGACCGTTTCCACTTCGAGGTGAACGGGGAGCTCGAAGTCGGACATGTCGATAAAGTCTTCCGCGGTCATCGTATTGATGTCGGTGTCTTGCGTATCGTTGCGCATGTTGGGTCCCTCCTTGATCGAAAGTGTGGTGTGAACAAGCGTGCCGATTGCGGCAACGCGCGATGAGCCGGCGCCGCCCCAGGCGAGCTCGAGCGAGAGAGGGGCGCGCGTGCTATCGAGGCACGCGCGGTAATGCGCAGGTACCCCGCCGAGCAGGACGTCGCCAGTTCGCAATGTGTTGAGCGTGGATGTCTTGATCCGTTGCGTACCTAACCGTGCGCTGCCGGGCAAGTTGAGATCGGCCAGCGTCGGCGGCAGTGGGGCACGTAGCGGCGAATCCGCCCGCAAGTAAACGTCGAGGGGCGAGAGAAACTGGTCGCTTGCCGTGACGACATCGAACTCGATGGTCTGGCCGCCGGTGTGGAGTGCCACGCTCGCAAGGGGTGGCAGCGACCGGACTTGCTTCGTCGGTTCGATGTGCTGAAGCGACATGATTCTCAGACCACTGAATCCAAGCGTGTTCAATTGCCTGAGCAATGGAGCGAGCAACAAGGCAGAGACCGCCTCACGCAACGCCATCGAAGATGGAGCGCTCGCCGGCTTGGCGACGATCGCAACCGCTGCATGTCGTGAGAGATCGAAAGCGATGCGTGCGGTTCCGCAATCGTGTGCGATTTCGGCGGTTCCAGATCTCACGATCTGCGCGCGTGGCGGCGTGACTGACATCGCGTTCACGCACGCATTGCGCGTCAGCGCGTCGATAAACGCGGTAGAGCCGGCAAGTCGTGAGAGTGCGGCACCACAGCGGGATACGCGTGCCAGGCATTCGCTCAGTGGGCGATGCTCGGCTTGCTGCTGAGAGTCCAAGAAGATTTGCTCCATGAAATCACGCGTGAATCTGTTGATCGCATATCCGGGGCCATGCAACGACTTGAATTGACAGACCGTTTAATCGATTTCGATATTGATATCTCTCAAAGCGCCGTTTGCACTCATTGCTTTTTCAAGACGGGTCTTCAACGCGTACACGTGATCGGAGATTAGTTGTTTGGCATGCGGATCGCGCACAAGAAAGCGAATCCGAACCACAAACGGCGAAAGATGCAATAGCAATGTGGTGTTGCGCAGCACGGCAGGATCGAGATCGAGTTCGATATCCCATTGCCCGGCGTCCGCGACTGCGGGATCCATGCAGAATCGCTCGATCGTATGAGCAATCTCAGCGACGATGCGATCGCCCCCGATGGCGCGGCTGACGATCGCTTTAAGGAGCCCGTGGACCATCGATGGCAGTCGGTCTACGAGCTCGCGCTCGTCGGCAGTGTAGGTCGCATCTGCGCTTCGATGTTCGTCATCGCTTTCGCCTTGCTCGCGGGTTGACCGATGTGAAATGGAAGGGCGCTGTTCGGTGCCGTCGTGGGAGCCCTCCCGGCCGAATGTGATTCGATCGCGCGAACGGCCACGGCGAATCAGGGCGGCATAGTCGACCGATGTACTTCGCGTGCGTGCGCGCCGATCCTGGTCTTGATCGCCGGACGCGAGAATGCGTACTGGGCTGTTATCGATGCGAGCCATGATTCGAGATCATCAATCGCGCTACAGCGTGACCTTACCGAGCGGCTGAAGCTCGATCAGGTTGCCGAGCTCCTGATACGAGTACACGGGCAGCCAGCGCAGGTCGCTCTCGATCATGCGACGGACGTAGCGGCGGATGTCCATGGACGTGACGACCGCTCGATCCTCGCGTGGTGTGCTACCCGCGATCTGAGCAATTTTTGCGATGAAGGAGGCAGATTGATCGGGCGAAAGCGCGAGGTAGTTGCCTGTCGGCGTCTGTTTGATCAATTGGCGCAAATGCTGCTCCACGGCGATATCGAACAGCACGACGGGTAATTTGCTCGAACCCCGCGCTGCGCGGTATGCCATGAAGCGGCTCAGATCGCCGCGCACATATTCGGTCAATAGCAGCGTGTCTTTTTCCTTGGGCCCCCAATGGATCAGACTTTCCATGATGTTACGTGCATTTCGAATGGAGACGTATTCCTCGAGCAGGCGTCTCAATACTTCCGCAATGCGCTGAGCGGGGACAACTTTTTGCACCTCGGTCACGAGACCCGGATATTCGTCATTCAGCTTGTCGAGCACCCATTGCGTTTCCTGAATGCCGATAAATAGCGATGCATGATCGCGCATGACGTCCATCGTATGTGCGGCGATCGCTGCTTCGGGGCAATCGGCAGCGGAGCCGTCGATCAGCGTCGGCTTGTCGGCAGCGAGCTCGCGCTTCGCGTAGGGCACATCGTGGATGAGGATTTCGTAAGCGCATGGCTCGAGTGAGTCGGCGCTCCACATGGTGATACCCGGAAACGGCAACCCGAGTTCTTCGGTGAGCGCGGCACGGCGTGTATCGAAAGCCTTGTGCAGACTATCGGCCGCGAGCAGCGAGGCGAGATCGTGTCCGAGGCGTACGCCGATCGGGCAGGTCAGCTCCGGCGCGCGCGAGAGGATAGCAGGAGCGGAGCGTTTCGATCCCGCGCGCTGCAGCGCTGTGACAGCGTCGTCGAGCAGCGGCTTAGCTGAAGTGGTTTCCGGTTTTTTTTCGCGCTTGGTCAGCTTGTATGCGCCGAGCGCAAGACAGGCAGCGATCGCGAGAAACAGCACGGTCGGAAATCCTGGCACCAGTGCAAAGCCGACAAGCAAGACCGCCGAGAGATACAGCGCACGCCCATTGGCGCTTAATTGCCGCCCGATTTCGTCGCCGAGCGATTCGTTTCCCCTCGGGTTCATATCGTCGGCTACACGGGTAATGATGACGCCCGCGGAGACCGAAATCAGCAGGGACGGGATTTGCGACACCATCGCGTCGCCGATCGAGAGAATCGAAAACCGATTGGCTGCTTCTCCCGAGCTCATTCCGTGATACATCATGCCAACCGCGATGCCCGCAACAATATTGATCAGTGTGATGAGTAACCCGGCGATGGCGTCGCCCTTTACGAACTTCATCGCGCCATCCATGCCGCCATGCAGCTTGCTTTCCATGCCCAGCGCGCCGCGCCGTTTGCGCGCTTCGTCCGCTGTAATGGCATTGGCCCGCAGATCCGCATCGATGCTCATTTGCTTGCCCGGCAACGCATCGAGCGTGAAGCGCGCTCCGACCTCCGCCACGCGTTCCGATCCTTTGGCGATGACGATGAATTGAACGGTGGTGATGATGGCGAATACCACGAGGCCGACCACCAGGTTGCCCCCGACGACGAGCTCGCCGAAGCTCTCGATGATGGTGCCCGCATCGGCATGCAGCAGGATCGACTTCGTCGAGGCGATGTTGAGCGAGAGCCGGTAGAGCGTGGTGAATAGCAACAGCGACGGAAATGACGACAAATGCACGATATCGGAGACGTAGATCGTCACCATCAGAAGCGTCACGCTGATCGTGATATTGAATGCGAGCAGGGCGTCGATGACCTCAGTGGGCAGCGGCAGGATCATCAACGAGATGATCGTGACGACGAGCAAGGCGATGCCGATCTCGCCGGCCGCTGGTAGTTTTGACATGCGTGGCATCATGCTGCGCTCCAACAATAAGAAACGATGGCGCCCGCCTATGACGGCGGCGCCGAAACATCGGCGGCAGCCAGTTTTCGTGCGCCGATGTCGTCGACCCAGCGCAAGATCGCGGCGACCGCCTCGAACAACGGTTCGGGTATGGGCTGATAGAGCTCGGTTTTGAAGAGTGCGCGTGCAACGGGCGGGTTGCCGACGATCGGAATGCCCGCTTCGTGCGCCATCCGGCGCAGCCGTGCTGCGAGCTCGTCCGTGCCTTTTGCGATAACGACGGGCAGAGGATTTTCGGCGGGTACGTAGCGGATTGCGACGGCATAGTGCGTCGGATTCACCACCAGCACATTGGCTTTCTTGACCGCTTTTCCGCCGTCGGAGGAAAACGCGATTTCTTTGGCCAGCTTTTTACGCTTCTGCTTGATATGCGGGTCGCCCTCGCTTTCCTTATGCTCGCGCTTAACCTCATCCTTACTCATGCGATGTTCGCGTATGAAATTCCAGCGCTGGAACTGAAAATCGGCAAATCCGATTAAAAGGAAGATGCCGACCGCGATGCCGACGACACGGATAAGGGCGGTCCATGAAACCTGCGTAATCGTATCGAGCGGTTGCCCAATCGCGTTCACCACGAGAGGCAGCAGCAGCACGACCGCCTTGTAGAGCGTTATGCCGATGATGATGGCCTTGACGATCGTTCGGCCGAGATCGAAGCAGGATTTCAAGGAAAAGATTCGTTTGAATCCCTTGTCGGGGCTGATAGCGTCAAGCTTCGGCGCGACCGGTTCAAATGAAATCGTGAAGCCTACCTGCGGCAGCGATGCCAGGATCGCTGCAACGACCGCCACGAGCGCAAACGGGGCGACGACACGAAGTGCATCGAATCCGAGCGTCAACAGCGCACTCGTCAGCGACGCCATGCTTCGATCGGTATCGAGGAAGGCCAGCGAATCACGCACAAGGGACTGGAGCGCCTGGACAAGGGGGCCGCGCATGCCTGCGAGCACGCCGAACGACGCGCACAACACGACGGCGCCGACCAGATCGACGCTTTGCGCGACTTCGCCCTCTTCGCGGCTGTCGCGCAGTCGCTTGTCGGTCGGTTCTTCAGTTTTTTCGTCGCTCATGGCAAATCCAATCGCTGCTGGCAGCACGTCCAGGTGAGCGCAACGATAGCGGCGGTGGTAAGCGTGCACAAGACAGTTATTGCCTGGCATTCGCCGTTTCGCGATGTGCGTTCGCGTCCGTGTGATCTTGCGGGCGGCGCAAGGCCTATTGTTTGATGATCGGCGGACCGGATGCGATCCGGTTTTCATGCTAACGAACATCAGTGGTGGGATTGCGATGAACTACATGGATTGCGACGCGGAACTAGTGGATGGACTGATCGACCTTGTCACTACCGCGCAAGTGGCCTGTTCGATTTCGTTCGACGCGAACGACGAGTTGTGCGCAGTGGTGCCTCCCGGTGTCGCACTGGGCGACATCGAATCGGTTATCGATGCATTGCATGTCCTGCGGCCCAGGGTGATCGAGCTGTCGATTTTCGATGCGCTGATGCATATCGTCCGAGGCCAGTGGCGAGAGGCCACGCAAACGCTCTACGAAGCTGTGACATTGCGGCCGGACTTTCAATACGGTAAGGCCATGCTCGCATTCTGCCTTTCCCAGCAAAACGATTCGGCGTGGCGTCCCGTTGCGCAGGAAGTATTGGCGAGCGGAGACTCCCCCGATGCGGTGCGCTTTGTTCGCGCATTCGACGAGTACATCAGTGTTCGAGATGGCGTCCCGCCGCTGGCGGCTTCGGTGGGTGCGGTGGGGCAGGGTTTGGGCGCGGACGCGCAAGCGGTCGACGCGGCGCCTGACGCTTTGGTTTCAAGCGCTGGTTTATCGGGCGTCATGCGGGCATGAGTGCGGCACGATGCCGGTAACGGTTATTTCGAGCACATGATGCAAGGGGGGAGGCGATATGGATCCGACGTTGGCGACGCTGCAGACACAAATGCCGATGGGCACCGCAAATGAGGCGCACGCAGAAGTACCGATCATCGAGCAGCCTGGCGCGCAGCCGGACGCTGCGCTTGCGGCCAAATTTCAGGCGCTGATGAGTGGCGCGGACGGGGCCGGTGTGCCGACCGCGCCGGTCGAGTCATCGGGGGCCATCGCAGGCTCTCCGGTGGCACGGATCATCGAGTCGCAGGACTCGATCATGAAAAACGCGTTTGAGGACGTTTTGCAGTTGCGGGAATCCGCGCCCTTCATGAGCGTCATGGAAAATATGAACGCAACGACGCAGGTGGCAACCGAGGTAGCTGTCGCCAACTTTCAGATGACGGTCAATGTCAACGTGGCCAACGGCGTGAAGTCGTCTGTCGAGACGTTGATGAAGAATCAATAGTCGAGTGGACGATGAGTAATCCTCGGTTTTTCGGACCCCGTACGGCCACCTTGGTGGTTCTGGCGTCGCTGTGCCTGACGCTCACGGCTTGCAAGAAGGAGCTCTACAGCAACGTCGACGAGCGTCAGGCGAACGAAATGGTCGCGGCCTTGATGGAAGGTGGCGTCGAAGCTGACAAGACAACGGCGGACGGCGGCAAGAGCTGGGGCGTTATGGTGGACAGCGGCAAGGTCGTACGCGCAACCGAGCTTTTACGCGCACGCGGGCTGCCCGAGGAAAAGTTCGCTTCGCTCGGTGAAATGTTCAAAAGCGATGGGCTGGTTTCGACGCCGACGGAAGAGCGCGTGCGGTTCATCTATGGCATGTCGCAAGAGCTCTCAAGAACCTTATCGCGGATCGACGGTGTTGTTTCGGCCCGCGTGCAGATCGTGCTGCCGAACAACGATCCGCTTGCTCAAACGGTCAAGCCATCGTCGGCTTCGGTCTTCATCAAGTACCGGCCCGATGTCAACGTCGCCGGGCTAGTTCCACAGATCAAAAATTTAGTTGTCCATAGCGTTGAAGGATTGATCTATGACCAGGTGAGCGTCATCACCGTACCAGCCGATTCGATCGATGTGGGCGCGCTTACGCAGGCGAGCCCCGACTATGGCTCGTGGCTAATGGCTGCGCTGGTCCCAATCTTTTTGGTGGGGGCCGCGCTGGCGTATTTGCGCGCGAGCCAAGGGTTCGCCGCGACGCTGAAAGATGAGATGTCGCGCTGGACGGGCCGGGCGCGTGCAGGCATTCAAAGCGTCATCACGCAAGTGCGGAAATATGCTGGATCGATGCGTTCACGGACCTGACCGAAGCGCGGCGGGAGGAGGGGCTATTGCGGTGCTCAGGCTGGAGAGGCTGCTGCGTGGCTACGCGGCCAATTGTGCCGTGCTTGCGCGATTCGCCCATGCGTCCTGGTGGAAAGACCTTGCCGCCATCGCGCCGCTTGTCGCGCAGTCGCCGGAAAACGATGTGCGCCTGTGCTCGCACGCGTTGATGTCGGAAAGCGGAATCGGATGGCCGGATCTCGACGATTTCTCTGCCCGTGCCAGTTCGATAGCGGCGCTTCCGCTCGTGGATGGACAGCACATTCTGCGCATGCGCGGGCTCATTGCGCGTCGCATGATGGTCCGTCGCTGTGTCGACAAAGAGCGCCGGATGAAGTTGATCGAATGGGTTGGGGCCGATGCCCTCGAAGCGATCATGACGCTGGCTGATGCGCCGCAGTGGGATCGATTGCAAGGCGTGAGCGTACCGGAGCTCGAGTCGCTTTCCGATCATGACGTCGCGTGGGAGGGGCTGAATCTGTTGCGCCGCGACGGCGAGTGGCAATCGCGCGGGCCGCTTGCGTTGATGCGACTGATTTTTCCGCGAGGGCAGCGCACGCCGAAATGGATTGCGAAGACCATCGATCCGAAGACCGGCGTCGATCCGCGGTTCGATCAGCGAGGAAGCGACGCGCTTTTCACGCTTTTGCCCCGACTGTATCCGGAGTGGCCATGGTGATCTGGTTGAGAAGGCAGTCCTCAGCGTTGACCGAGCAAGGGGGTGCAGGAGCCGCGAGCGAGGTGGTGCGGCGAGAGGACGTGGGCAGGCTCGTTTCGCTCGATGAAGGATTTCTCGAGCTGGAACGTGAGCGGGAAAATATTATCGATGAAGCGCGTTCGCAAGCGCAGCAGATGGTAGAGGAAGCCCGCAAGGCAGCAGAGGGCATCGAGGCGGAGGCCGAGCGCGTCCGAGCCGGTGCGCACGACGAGGGATTTCGCGCCGGCATGGCAAAGGCGCTCGCCGAGTGGCACGCCCGCGCGATGCATACCGACGCGGAATATCAACGCGTGCGGCAACGCATGCGCGAGCGACTCGCGGAGCTTGTCACACAGGCAGTCGAGCAAATCGTCGTCAGCGAGAACGCCCGGACTTTGTTCAAGCGCGCCCTGGCTTCGGTGGACCGCATTACGGAGAAGGCGAGCTACTTGACCGTTTCGGTTTGTCCTGACGATTACAAGCAAGCGTCGGACGTGTTCGGTCAATTCGTCGAGGAATGGGGTGGCAGAGGCCGCACGATCAAGTTGACCGTCACGGCCGACAAGCGTCTCGCCGCAGGCAGCTGCGTGTGCGAAACCGACGTTGGCCTCGTCGATGCGAGCCTCGAGACTCAGATACGCGCTTTGAAAGCGGCGACTGAACGTGCACTGGCGGGCGTGGGCCCAGGTGAGCCGGCCGGGGATGAGAGGCGAGGTATCGATCGCGACCCGCTGCCGGACAACACCGATGACGTCGATGATGTCGATGGCGTCCATGAAGAGATGGAGTCACTCACGTTGTCCGACTTCGACGAAGCGCGGGGCGATCATGCGATCTGACCCGTCGGAAGCGGAGCCCGTCGCGCTGTCCACGATCGACCTCACTGGCCTGGCCGATTCGATCGCACACGAATTGGGCGCGAATCCGCTGGCTCATCAGGCGGGAAAGGTCGTCGAAGTGACCGGAACGCTCATTCGCGCCGCGGGACTCGAAGTCAAGATGGGCGAGCTTTGCGAGCTCCGCGATGCGCAAGGGGGGCTGATTCAGCAAGCCGAGGTGGTCGGGCTTTCTCAGAGTACGGCGCTGCTGTCGCCGTTCGGCAGTATTGCGAACGTCTCTCGTGCCACTCGCGTCGTCGGGCTGCGCCGTCCGTTGTGCGTTCCGGTTGGCGACGCCTTGCTCGGCAGGGTGATCGACGCACTGGGTACGCCGATCGACGAGGGAGGGCCACTCGATTGTGGTACGTCGCGTCCGATCTTCAACGATCCGCCGAGCCCCATGAGCCGCTCGCTGATCGATGCGCCGTTCTACACGGGGGTGCGCGCGGTTGACGCACTGACCACGTTGGGTGAAGGGCAGCGCATGGGAATCTTTGCGCCCGCCGGTGTCGGGAAAAGCACCTTGATGGGAATGTTTGCACGGGGTGCGCAATCGGACATCAATGTGATTGCATTGATCGGCGAGCGCGGCCGCGAAGTGCGCGAGTTTATAGAGCTTACGCTCGGTGACGAAGGCATGGCGCGTTCGGTTGTGGTCTGTGCTACGTCCGATCGCTGCTCGATCGAGCGGGCAAAAGCGGCGTATGTCGCAACCACGATTGCCGAGTATTTTCGCGATCGCGGCTCGCGTGTACTGCTGATGATGGATTCGGTGACGCGCTTCGCACGCGCGCAACGGGAGATTGGATTGTCCGCCGGCGAGCCGCCGACGCGACGGGGCTTCCCGCCATCGGTGTTCGCCGAGCTGCCGCGGCTGCTCGAGCGTGCCGGTCCGGCTCGCACAGGATCGATCACGGCCTTCTACACCATATTGGCCGAAGACGAATCGTCGGGCGACCCTATCGCAGAGGAGGTCCGCAGCATCCTGGACGGCCATCTGATCCTCTCGCGCGAGGTCGCCGCGCGCAATCAATATCCCGCGATCGACGTGCTTGGCAGCCTGTCGCGCGTGATGCAGCTCGTCACCGACGAAGGGCATCGCCGCGCGGCAGGGCATGTCAGACGCCTGCTTGCGAAGTATCGCGATGTCGAGACGCTGCTTCAGGTCGGTGAGTATCAACGCGGACAGGAGCCGATCGCCGACGAGGCAATCGAAAAATATGAGCAGATCTGTGCGCTGCTGGGTCAACGCGTCGATGAGTTGAGCCAGCCGAGCGAGGTCATCGAGCAACTGCTATGGCTGGCCGGCGACCACTGAAGCGCCGCTCGGCGCGAACGCGGAGCGTCCGGTGAAAAACGCTCGAATGCGCGCATTTCGTGCGCTGTTGACTCGTCGGGGCCGGCTGGCCGAAAAGCTACAGACGCAGCTCCGCGCGCAGCGTGAGCAACATGCACGGCTCCTTGCAGAAATGGAAACGGCGCAAGGCGAGGCAGATCGCGCGCTTGCCGATCAGCGAGCATGCGACGCCCGGATCGATGAAATGACGCGCTCAGACTCGATACGGCTGCCCGAGATCAATGCGCAGCGTCAATACCGCGAAACGCTCGAAGCTCGACGTGCGCAGTTGGCGCGGCAGCTGCGCGAGCGGCATGACGCGGTTTTAAAAATGGAATCTGAAATGGCTCAAACGCGGCAAAACATCTTACGCAACGAGCGCTCGATGGACGTCTATCGGGATCGGCTCGATGCGATGGCCAAGGAGGCAGAAACACGCATCGACGAGGCGGCAGAGGAGGAAGCCGAAGAATCCCGGGCTGGGCGCATGTTTATCAGATCGCGGACGCAGCAGCAATCCTCAGGTGTTGAAGATGAATAGCGACGCGCTGCTCTCACTCGGCCAATTGGGCTCGTCGTCGATTGAATTGATGACGACGTATGCGATCTGCAGCATACGGATCATGGCCGTGTTTCTGATCATCCCGCCGATGAGCGACGACGTTCTGCAAGGGGTGATACGCAATGGCGTGGTATTGCTGTTCGGCAGCTTCGTCGCAATCGGCCAGGCAAGTGTACTCAACGGAATGGGTGCTTCCATGCTGGTAGCCATCGCAGGCAAGGAGCTGTTGATCGGTATCGCGCTGGGATTTCTCGCGGGGACGGTCTTCTGGGTGGCGGAAAACGTGGGTCTGATGATCGACGACCTTTCCGGCTACAACAACGTCCAGGTGAGCAATCCTCAGCGCAGCGACTCCAGCACGCTGACTTCCTCGCTGCTCAGTCAGTTGGTGATCGCGTCGTTCTGGGTCTTGGGGGGAATGACGTTCCTGCTGGGCACCCTATACCAATCGTTTGTCTGGATGCCGCTTGCGAGCTTCTCGCCCGTGCCCGGAAATATTTTGGAGTCGTTTGTATTGCACCAGACCGATACGCTCATGCAAACGTCCGTGAAGATCGCCACGCCGATGATGCTCATTCTGGTGTTGATCGATCTGGCGTTCGGATTCGGTGCCAAGGGCGCGGAAAAGCTCGAGCCGATGGAGCTGAGTCAGCCGGTCAAGGGCGTGGTAACGGTCTTGATGCTCGCGGTGTTTGCCGGTGTTTTCGTCGACAGCGTGCGCAGCGAGTTATCGCTTTCCGATCTCACGGCCCGGTTCCATGCGTTCGCGCAAGGTTCGACGCCGCAGGCAACTCCGCATAAGCGATGAATCATGCATCGATCGATGGAACAAATCGGCGGTGTCGCGTGTTCTGTTTTGTGCAGCCGAAGGAATCGGGACAACAAACATAAGCATTGAAGAATGGTCCAGATTTCCAGCGTCTACGTGTCGAATCAACCCGTGGTGGGCTCAATATGAACTTGGCTGGTGTTGCACGTCTTCTCGTTCCTGCCTTCGTCGCGTGCACGACGATCCATGTGGCACACGCCAAGCCCATTCCCTGGGGGACATCGCGTGTTCATATCGCGGTGGAAGGTAAGCCGATCAAGGAAGTGTTGCATGATTTCGCTTCGAGCGAAGGGATTCCCGCGATGATTGCGCAGGACGTCGACGGCAAAGTGTCGGGCACATTCGATATGAGTCCGCAGGCGTTTCTCGACTCGCTCGCGTCTTCATTTGGATTCACCTGGTATTTTGACGGCTCAACGCTGGAAGTTACCGGCTCGGCCAATGTGAGAACCAGCACGCTCAAGTTGGCCCATGCGAGCCCCGATCAGCTGCGCGATGCGTTGGACAGGCTTGGTGTGACGGATCGACGCTTTCCGATCCAGTTCGACGATGCGGCGCGCACGGCCGTCGTGAGCGGTACGCCGCACTATATCCAGCTCGTCTCGAGCGTCGCTCAGCATCTCGACGATCGGGCCGCGTTGTCAGTGGGCACTCAAATTAAGCTTTTCAAGCTTCATCACGCCTGGGCTGCGGACCACGACGTCAACATCGGCGACAAAACGGTGACGATCCCGGGCGTCGCGAACGTGCTGCGCAGCATGTACTCTCAGCAGGAGGGCAGCTCGCCGTCGCAGACGCTCGTTTCACCTGATCTGTCGAAGGTCGCGCCGATGAAAGACGTGGCGGGTTCGACCAACGGAGGCAGCCCGCTGATGCCGCCCTTGCCGGGTTATTCGCAAGGTGTCTATTCGGGCCCGGGCGCCGCAGGGCTGATGCCCACATCCGCACGCTCGCCGGACCCGTTACGCACGCTGCTCGGCGGCGGGGCGAACGATGGAGCTACGCGAAACCCGGCGCCATCCATGCTGACCGATTCTCCAATGAGTTCGGGAGCCGGCACGGAGATTCAGCCGGTCATTCGCGCCGACGCACGCACGAATTCAGTGCTGATTCGCGATGTGCCGGAGCGGATGGCGCAGTATGCCGACATCATCGAGCAGCTCGACGTCAAGCCGCGGCTGATCGAGATCGAGGCGCACATCATCGAAATCGACGATACGGCGCTCGAGCAGCTCGGGGTCGACTGGCGGCTGCATAACAGTCATTTCGATCTGCAGACCGGCACCGGAACGACCGGACAGAATGGCTATACGGGCACGCTTAACCCCACGTTCGGTACGACCAACATCGGCACGAACAGCACGGCGGTTGCCGCGACGCCAGCCGGGTTGGCCATGACGGCGGTTCTGGGCGATGCGGGCCGCTATCTGCTTTCGCGGATCAACGCGCTTGCCCAGACGAATCAGGCAAAAATCGACGCGAGCCCGAAAGTGACGACACTCGACAACATCCAGGCCGTGATGGACGCCAAACAGCAAGTATTCGTGCGCGTCCAGGGCTATACGGCTGGCGATCTTTACAGCATTTCGACGGGTGTGTCGTTGCGGGTCTTGCCGATGGTGGTCGAAGAAAACGGCCAGACCCAGATCAAGCTCGAAGTGTCGATCGAAAACGGCGCGTTTTCGGCGACGCAGACGGTCGATGCCATTCCGGTCGTGCAAACGAGCCAGATCAACACGCAGGCGTTCGTACCCGAGGGACAAAGCCTATTGATCGCCGGCTATCGGAGCGATCAAAATTCGTTCGGCGTTTCAGGGATTCCCGTTTTGTCCAAGATTCCTTTGATTGGCGGGCTTTTCCGAACGCATGACAAAAACAGGTCTCATATGGAGCAGTTGTTTCTGTTGTCGCCGCGCATCGTGGACCTGCAGTGAGCGTGTAGTTGCCCTGTAGCGAGAATGTTATGGTCGAGGCGAAAGGGGACGGGTGACGGGTGACGGGCGCGAGCTTCGATTGCACTTCGTTTTTTCGATGCGCCGTTTCGCAATCGTGGAGCGTTTTTCGCATTGAGCCGTGCAACACTGATTGCGATGGCAAACGTGGCGGCCGCAGTACTTCGATAGGGCGGTCACGGGGCCGATCGTTGGGTCAAGAGCCCATGGATCAGACGGGTGGAAGGCAACACAACCATACCTGCGGATGGCACGTAATCGATGAACCACGGTGAAGATTTAGCGGAAACCTTACCTAGCTTGTTGCCGAGGCTATGGCGCTTCGGGTTGCGTCTTGCCCGCAACAAGGAGGACGCCGAGGATCTCGTGCAGCGCGCCTGCGTGCGTGCGCTCGAGCGCCGTCATCAGCTTCAGCCCGGTACCTCGGCTTTGAGTTGGACGTTCTCGATCATGCACTCTGTGTGGTTGAACGAGGTACGCGCGCGGCAGATTCGCAGCCGCGCAAGCATCGAATGGCACGACGAACTGGCTGAGACCATCGCATCCCCCGATGGCGCGAATCCCGAATCGAGTGCGCTTTACGCTGAAGTGCTTGCTGCCGTCGACGAATTGCCCGACGCGCAGCGCGTGGTGATGCTGCTGATTGCCGGCGAGGGGCTCAGCTACCAGGAAGCGGCGGATACGCTCGGTATTCCGATCGGCACCATCATGAGCCGCCTCGCGCGAGCTCGCTTGACGATCGGCCAGCGGTTCAATGACGTTCGCCGCCGCACGGCACGGGGTGCCAGGCGAATAGCAAGCGGTCAAATTCCTGACGCGGGAGCGAGGTAAATGGAAACATTGGCCTCTTTCGGGGGACAGGCCTGAGGAGCTGCCGCTGTGGACAGTTGCGATTCCGATCGACAGTGCTATTCTGGAATACGCCAGCGTGAGAGCCTGACTGGCTGGGTGAACGTGATATGCAAGATTTTAGGGAAGGAATGCCAATCATGACCGTCGATGACGTGATGTTGATGGAATACGTCGACGGTACGGCCGATCCCGACGTAAGCGCGTTGGTCGAGCGCGCGGCGGCGCAGTCGTCGGAGGTGGCGGAGCGGCTTGCGGCCATGAAGGCTTCTGCACTGCCGTTCGGCGATCTGTTCGATCGACAAGTTGTGCCGGCGATCCCCGAGCGATTGGCGGCGCGCGTTACCACCATGACGCTGCAACCCGCGCGACGGCGCATTCCGACGCCGTGGCTGGCGGCAGCTTTTTTTGCGGGTGTATTGAGCACCGGTTTTGCTTTCAAATTCTTTTCATTGATCGGCGACGATAGTCAGCCGGCTTTCTCGCGAGTGGCCGCGCTGGTTTCTCCATCGGAGGGCATGCCGCGTTGGGCGCGAGCCGTTGTCGACTATCAGGATCTCTATTCCCGCGATACGGTGGCCGGCTTGACCGAGAACCGTGAAGCGACGGCTCGCGTCGTGAACGATATCCGCCGGGTGGATGGGATGTCGATTCGTGTGCCCGACCTGCGCAACGCGGGCCTGACGTTCAAGCGCGTACAACGGCTGAATTACAAAGGGCACCCGATCGTGCAGATCGTGTACCTAGCTGATCGCGGCGCGCCCGTCGCGCTGTGCGCGATCGTCGACGCAGGGCCCGATGCGTCGCTGCACGCGCAGCAAGTCGGGGACATGAAAACGATCGTATGGCGCAAGGCGAATATCGGGTATGTGCTCGTATCGAAAGACGCGCCCGTTGACCTGCCGGGAATTGGCGCACGTATCGCGAAAGGTGAAGCGTCAACGCTTTACGGCAGCGCTTTCGAGCACAACTTGACGCATTCGGTAATTGCGCTCGGCTGACCGGATTTCACAGAACACCCGATGACGAAGATTCCGCCAACGAATCCAGGGTCGGACGAGGATTCGTGGTTCGATAACGGCACGGAGCCGTCTATCGATGACAAGTTGTCTACCGATGCCGCGTTGTCTCCCGATGCCGCTACCGACGCGGAGCGGATCGGTAAGACGGTGCGGCGCAACCGTCCCGCTCGGCGGAATACCGGACACAGGTCGCGTCAAGCGGCCATTTCACCCGTGGGACCGCC
Organism: Trinickia sp. LjRoot230; assembly: GCF_964253315.1. Lineage (NCBI taxonomy): Bacteria > Pseudomonadati > Pseudomonadota > Betaproteobacteria > Burkholderiales > Burkholderiaceae > Trinickia > Trinickia sp. LjRoot230. The sequence continues at coordinate 2,329,748 of NZ_CAXUQX020000001.1, read as the reverse complement.
CGGCGGGCCGCCGGGCAGGCCGCCGGGCGAAACGACGGCAACTGGCGCATCTGATTCCTGCGGTGACGAACCCGATGCCGAAGCGATCAATGCGTTGTTGGCCGAAGCACACGCTTTGATCGAAAGCATCGATGCCGAGCCGGGAGGAAAGACAGATCCCGATCGGCAGATGGTCGACGCCTATGTCTGGTATATCGAGAACCGTGCTCGCGTACCGTTGCATGTATCGAAGCGGGTGTCGCTGACGCAAGCTTTCACAAACCTGAAGCAAGTTCTCGCAACATGGCACATGGTGCGAGCCGAGCAGGCCGAGTACGGGCGCCGGCTTGGGGAAGGCGAACCGCGGCCGGCATTCAGCCCGCGCGAGCATCACTGGCAAAAGCTGATCGACCTTGCATCGGTATGCGAAATGTCCAGGGACGACTGAGACTCGCAAAGCGCCTGGCGGATATCAGTTGCAATAGAGCCCGCTCGCAACGTGTTTTCGCCAATTGCGCTGGGCCGAGGGTATTCAGCGGATGCTGTCGACTCTTCGCGTAACACGCACTATAGTTCGCTCCTGCGACGGGATGCAGCATGCAGCGCCGCTATGCTTCGCGCATCGATGGTGCTTGCAGGGATAAGATTCATGCTCCCGGAAATGATTGTGTACGTATTGCTCTACGGCTGTTTTGCAGTGGGCTACCTGCTTGCCCGTCGTTCAAAACAGCATATGTGGCTTGCGCCTGGGGCGTTCGTATCGCAAGTCCTGCTGTTTCTGTGGGTCGCAATGCGAGTCACACTCTTTCCCGAAACGGCGCATCACGTTGCCGGACGGTACTTTGCCTTCCAGGTGGTCCATGATTTAGCGGGCACCCTGGGGATTCTGACCGGGATTTTTCAATGCTTCAGTGGTGCGCTGAAATTGCGCCCGCCAGTTCCCGCATGGGTGATACGTGCCCACGGGGCGTGCGGACGCGCCACTTTCCTGCTACTCACGGTCAGCTTTGTGATGTCGGCGATCAACTTTGTCGCATCGGAGGCGATCTCATTGAGGATGGCTTCTTAGCAACATCAGGCGTGTGTTTCCGGCAACAGTCCTGCCGGCAGATAGAGAGGCTTTGACCGATCCTTGAAAAAAACGATGGCCGGTTGATTACCAAATTCAGGGGCACCCATAAATGGACCGGGGAGCAAATCCGGGTCGGTTTCAATGTCAGGGAGTTTGCCAAGCCATCGATCTTGCATCTCATCGTCGATGACGAGATCCTGCCAGTACTTCTCCGGCACCGTGTAATCGATGTCGCTTCTTCCTCCTTCGTCTTTGTGGATTGGGGCCCGAGGCGTGTCAAGGCCACGGCGTTCGCCGCGCGCCGCGGAACCGACCACGGCCAGTCCGCATGCCCATCCGCTTGCGTTCGCGTCGACATACTTCTGAATTTTCTTTACTTCGTTAGGACGCAAATCGCCTGGTGGATATCGGTCGAGATCGAGTCGGCTTGCAATTTCTTCGAGTGCTCTGCGCTCCATTCGGTATGCCGCCGCTTTTCGGGTGGCAAGAAACGCCTCATCCTCCTTCGTGAGCGGCTGCAAACGGAGCGCCGCTGGGTCGGGACGCTCCCATGATCCGCCCGCGGTGCGCCGTCGGTCGGACCGCCGGCCTCCGCCGCCCGATCCGGCGAGGTCTATCGATGGCAGTTCGGGTGGCTCATGGAGGTTCGTGACCGCTTTCTTCCGTGCGCGAGTCTTGCGCTCTTCGTCTCCACCGCGGGAACTGTTTTGAACTTGCGTTGTGCCGGTGTGGCTCGGGCGTTCCTTCAACTGTAAGAGCATGGCGTTGCCGCTTCCGCTCTCAGCCGACGTCGTGCGCATCTTGCGTTCGATGCGCGAAGGTGAACTGGCGGAGCAGTCAGTGTTTTCATAGGGACTGTCCGCGACGGATTGCTCTTCCGAATCCGGCGGGAACTGACAAACGCCGCCAGAAAGTCGATCAAACGATGTCATTACTTTCTTCCGAAAGTGACGCATTGCATATGCGCGATCGACGTCGAAGGTAACGTCGGCTCGCCAGCAGCGAATACCGATGATGCGTGCGCGATGCGTTTGGGGCTAGGTTCGACCAAGATAACGTGCTCCCCGGAATAGAGGGAATCGCGTAAAGCGAATCTTTTTTCTGAAGTCCGCTGGGGAATATCGTGTGCAAAACCCGCATCGATGCCGTCTTTTATCGCCATTCGCCTTTGCGGTAAGAAGGTTCGCGATGTCGCGAACCTTCTTGTGGTTGTGACTGATATAAGTAAGTCTTCTTTAATCATCAGATCATTATCTCCTTACGGTCCGCCATCGGGAAATTTCTAAAACATTTATGAGATCGACATTTCGCTTTTACAGTCCACCGAACGATATGGCGGGAGGTCCCGAGCCGGTCGAAGGTGACGAGCAGCACGATCAACATTCGTCCGTACCGGAGAGCGGCGTATTGGGCGATATCCCCGAGCGCCCCGAAAGGCTACGTGCATCCGGGGGCCTTGGCTCCAGACGGCCACTTCCAACTTTCCCGGATCGACTCGATAAACCCGACGAAATTTCGGATGCCTCGGTTCGCCAACCGTCGGCAGACAGAAGCGCTCTTATTCAGCAAATGGCTGCGTCGGTCGTACTTCGTCCCGACGGAACGTTCGACGTTCCGGTCAAGCTCACGTATGCGGGAGCACAAGGGGCGCGGGAATGGATTGCAGCTGCCCAAGACCCGGACTACGTATTGCGCGAGGCGGAACTGCATCTTGTTGAAGGGTTCTTCAGCGAACTGCGGGCGGACGTGGATGAAATCATCGAGTTCGGCCCGGGAGACGGGTACAAGGCAGCACAAATTGTGGGTCGCCTCGCACAGCATGATTTGCGATATACGGCATTCGATTCGAGCAATGAGTTGCTCGACGCCGCGCGGCTTACGCTTAGTGAGGTAAGAGACAAGAAGGGCGAGTTGAACCTTCAGTTGGAGTTCCTCACGCTCGACCTGGAGGACCCCACCGCAATCGCATCGACCAAAAGGCCATCTCGGGGCGATGGTGAGACCGTGGGAATGTTGCTTGGGCAAACGCTCGGGAACCCGACCAACGAGGGTCGCGTCAATATGTTGCGAAATATACATGCAAGATTGCCGGAGAACGGACAACTGCTCATTGGCGTTGCCCTCGTACCCGACGATCAAAAGACAATTGAGCAGACACTCACGGCGTATCGCGCGGAGAGCCAGCAGAGACAGAGTCTCATTGCCTTAGAGCACCTGGGCGTAGCGGATGCGGGCAAGCTTGATATCGTCTGGGACGATGCGAGCAACACCGTTGTAGGTCACTTTACGTTTGATCAAGACGTGACGGTCGCCGGAACCGCCCTCTCGTTCAGGCGAGGGCAGAAAGCGCAGGTGCTCAATTCGCACCGGTTTACCGAGACCGAGCTTGTGCAGTTGCTGAACGATACGGGGTTTCATGACGTGAAAGTGATGAAGTCCGCGTCATTTCCGTACGCTCTTGCCTCTGCCCGCGTTGTTGAGAAGGAGAACGCTTCCTGATGTATGCGTGGCGGCTGTCGAGCATGGCGTAACATACGGGGCATTGCGACGATGCCCCGTGTTAATGACGCCAGTCACGCCTGTATCGGCACGCACTCAATCACCGAAAATGGCGAATCCGTCTGCACCACACGCTCAATGCGGAACCCACTTTTGTTGATGAGCGTCCGATACTCGTTTGCCGATCGTTCGGCCGCACCATGTAAGACCAACATCTCGATATCGGAAAGAAAACTGTTGGGGTGCGTTGTGCCGCCGTTTGATTCGAAAAATCTTTCGATGACGAGCAATACTGAATCGCTTCGCGCTGCCTCGCGGCACTTTCGCAATATTTTTAATGCGGACGTGTCATCCCAGTCGTGGACGATCTGCGAAAGCACGTAAGCGTCGGCGCCGCGAGGCACGTGATCGAAGAAGTCGCATGCGACGATTTCGCAACGCTCGGCGCGGGCCAGTTCGACGATCTCGCGTGTCGCATGTTCGACCACGCTTTCCCGATCGCAAAGAATTCCGCGGCTTGCCGGACATGCGGCGAGGATCATGGCGAGCTGCATGCCGTTTCCCCCGCCAATATCGACGATCTGTTCAAACCGCGCGAAGTCATATGCACGAGCCACGGCGCGATGACGGTCGTCGGGGCTCGCCGACATGAATTGCTGAAAGCTCGACCGATCCTCCGCGTTCTCTTCGAGGTAGTCGAAGAGGCTTTGATGGAAGGTTCTTTCAAACGCGCATTCGCCCGTGCGTACGGCATCTTCCAGCTCTCCCCATGCCGCCCACGCGGCGGGCATCGCCCAAAATCTGGCAGCCGCGTGCAGCGATGGAGACGAACTGCGCATGAGAAGGCGTGATGCAGCAGTTTGTTCGACAAGGCCGTCGTACCCGACCGTGAAAATGTCGAACGCTGCCAGCGCGCATAGGGCGCGACGCAGTGGGCCCGCATCAGCCAGTAGCTCGTGAGCAAGATCGTCGAGATGACGGCCGTTGCCAATTCGATCTGCGAGGTCCCACCGGACCGCCAGATGGATGAGCGCTGCGAGTTGATGTCCGCGAATCCTGGAGAGCAGGGTATCGAATATTGCTTGATCGCTCATAGATGTTCTCCGTCAAATCATTGTTCGGTTATTGCGCGAGGATTGCGCGGTTTTTGGATTCTTCTCACCGTGGCGGTCTATCTTTTGACACGCTTGGACAACCGCTGAACATCAGCGCGCGCTTGGCAAATCCGCGAAGTTTTTTGGGAGCGGGTTGTTCAGAGTGACGAGAGGAACTTGCCAGACTGGGAGCCGAGCCAACCAGCTTCTGGCATACCCAACGATGAGCGCAGTAGGCATCGTTGAGAGCACGCCAGTATTCGTCACGGGAATTGACCGCTTCCGGCCAATCGCGCTCGAGCAATCCGTTCAAGGTCTTGGTCATGCGGAGCAATTGCCGATGATCCGCATTGAACAGCCCGGAGAACGCTTCGGGGACATGCGGCGGCGCCATCGCCCGACGTATGTCATCGTAGTCCTGAGCCGCCATGTCTCCCGTCAGGCGCATCGCTGCTCCGCTGGCCAAAAACAAGCGGCTCGCGCCGCGCAGCGATTCGCCAAGCGCGTCAGCGTCCTTGCGCTCGATCGAAGCGATCGCACGCGCATGCGAAAGAATCAAACCATCTGTCAGTGCGACAAACATCAGGTGCCCGTTTCGCCAACGATCGATTGCACAGGGGGATGGAAGGCCGCCTCCGTCGGCATTAGCCGGCACAACCCCGTCCTCGCTTGTCGTCGGGAGCGGGAATGCTTCCGCCAATAGATAAAAGCCCGATACCAGGGCCGCAAGCTCCGTGGGCGTTAGTGAGTGCGGTCGGCCCACTTCATAGAGCATCGCCAACAAGCCCCACACAATGCCGAGTGCGAATGCATCATGCGACGTACTCCGGGAAATGCCAAAAAAGTGATCGAAACACGCTTCGTCGTCCGTCAGCATCGATGCGCATTCAATGGAGGACGTGCCAGCTCCGCTGAGTGCGATGCATTGCGCCGCGAGCGCGCTCAGTTTGGCATCGCCGATCGAGTAGAAAGGCGAGGACGGCGCGAAAGGCTGACAAAGCGCCAAGGCGCGCGCGAGAAGGTGCCGGACCTCGTTTGACGCTCGCTGGGGATGAACCGCCGATATGGTGCACGGAAAAGCGAACGTGGCAACGCCCAGCGCATGCTCCCCCACGAGCGGCGATGTTTCGGTTGCTTTTCTGATGTCGCTTTGCGCTTGCATCGGGATTGTCGGGATCTAACGGACGCGATCCTGGAGATCCCATCGCCACTTTGCTAGCGATTGTTGGATCACTCCGTTTGACATGGCCGCGAGCACGTTTTCGATCATGGGTTGTATGAACGAATCGAGATCGTCATAGAGCAGCGGCCTGTCAGCGTTTGGCTCCCCACCCGCGGCGCGGCGCACGCTCAAGTACAACTCACGCGTCGACGGCGAGAGCAATTCGCGGGGGTCGTAGGTGCCTGCGGTATCCATCGCTCTCAGCTCGAGCGCTTGAGTCGCGAGCACCAATGCGTTCGCGAGGTAGTGCTCCAGCAAGTCCAACGATTCGCGCGCGAGGTTTGCCGCATTCATCGCCTGACTGTTGATGTTCTGATTGAATTGCTCCGCATGGGTCGGAAAACGGTCGACGATAGGCTGACCGTAAAAGGTGATCAGCGGCATCAGCGCATTGCAGACGATCTGCAACGATTTGAATCCGACGTTGATTCCCGCATCAGGGTTACCAGTGAGCGATGGAGCCAAGCCATGGCTGAACTCGGGACTCATCAACAACGCGATTTGAGCGTCGAGATGCTTGGCGATTAAACCAATGTGGTGCCGAGCCTGATCCATCGCGACACCCACATATTGCGCGAGGAAGTTGCCGTTGTGATAGATCTCGCCGGTGTCGGGGTCGATCAGCGGATTATCTGTCGCCGAGTTTGCCTCGATTTCGATTTGCTTTGCCGCATGCGTCAGTGCATCGACGATCGGTCCCACATACTGCGGCAAACATCGCAGCGAGTAGCGGTCTTGGATCAGCTGACCGTTTCGATGCGAGCGGTTGCCGGCTGCTTCGACGCGAATCAGGCGGGAGCCTTGGAGCAAGGCAGTCATCGTCTGCGCGCTCCAGATCTGTCCGGCGTGCGGTTTCTGGCGATGGATAAACGGGTGAAACGACTGATTCGTCGCACAGAGCGCCTGTGCGAGCAACGCATGAACGCCGAGGCTTAATGTCGCCAGGTCGAAGGCTCGATGAATGCAGACTGCCGCAACGCCGGTGCAGGCAGCGGTGCCGTTGTTGAGCGCGAGGCCCTCCTTGGGCTCCAGGGTGATGGGTGCGAGGTTGAGCCGGGCCAGTGCGCGGTGGGAATCGAGTGTCTCGCCGTCGATATCGACCTTGAACGCAGGATCGAGCCCGGTCACGGCCCCGGCGATGTACGACAGCGGGACGAGGTCGCCACTGGCGCCGATGGAACCGTGCTGATAGACATGGGGACTGGCACCGCCGTTCAGGAATGTGACATAACGTTGGACGATCTCCAGCCGGATACCCGAAACCCCTTTCATGAGCGAGTTCGCTCGCAGCAGCATTGCTGCACGGACCTCGGTCTTAGGCAAACGGCGACCGGTCGTGCTCTTGTGCTGCCAGATCGCGACTTTCTGGAGCGTGGCGAGTTGCCCGGCTGGCACCTGTTGACTGGCCATGCCACCGAATAGCGTGGTTACACCATAGATCTGCTGGCCTGCTTCAACAGCATCTCGAACGATCTGGCGAGCGCGAGACATGCGATCGAGCACTGGTCTTTCACGGGTTATTTGAACCTTTTCACCCTGGGCCACAGCCGCGATATCAGCGATGGTCAGATCGGCTCCGCCGATAGTCACCATTTGCATTGCCTCATTCTGAAGATGGCGGATTGAGATTCGATATAAAACGCACCGTAATGCAGGGCGAGTGCCGATTTTCTGATGGCAATCGAGTGTTGCAAGCGTACTTTGCACAATCTTTAACGTAATCGGAGGCGCGAATGTGTTTGGTCGATTTGCGAATGTGTTGCGGCATCAGTTAAAAATCGATTGCTCCGCTGGCGCGTTGAACATGAGCGCGTATTAAATTCGCGGCACCAACGGTGAATTTCGCTTTCGGCAATTTGCATCGTATGAATATGACTAGACTCATAAAATGCCGCGCGATCTTTGCGCGATTTCGACGTCAAAAAAGGTTTTACAGTGCTTATGAAATTCAGTATCGGTAACAACACAGGCCAAGCGCTCGATGAGCTATCATTTCTGAACCATAACGATTCGGATACGAAGCAGACAGCAGAGTCCGAGCAAGAGGCTATTCCTGATTTAGGGTCTGCACTCGTGTTGGGGCTGCCGGCATCGGAACAGCCGCGGCGGACTGGTGAGATCGGTCGCCGAGCGCTGCTCAAAAGAATGGGCAGTCTGGCGTGCGGAGCCGGGGCAGCGACTTTGCTCGCAGCATGTGGAGACGAGGAATCGGCATCGGGACCGTCTCCCATAGCGGCAACTGCAACGGCCGATGCCAATATCACTCAGGCCGCTGCTGTTCTCAAGAGTACTTGCTTAGAAGAAACAAAACTCATTTTGGCTCAGCCTGCGCCATCCGATCCACGAGTGAAACGCGCATACGAAAATCTTGCGAAGGCCCGGCATGAAGGCACGACGCTTGGCATGCTGGCTTTGCTGCTCGAGCGCTATCGCGACGCTGTTCGAGATGCAAAGTTGACGGAGCCGAAATCGATTCACGATGCCAGGCTCGCAAGAGCAAACGCCCAAATCAACTTCTTGATCGCGTCTTCGTCACCGTCCAACGTTATAGCGGTTGCGCGGAGAGACCTTGAAATTGATGAGGCCATGTTGACCTCGGGCACATAGGTGGCGAAACAATGAGCGGACTGATTGTTGAGCACGGTCGGTCCGAACGCGCGAGCAGATTGTGATGGATCTCGACGATGCCGACCGGTTCCGGCGGCGCGTGCGGGGCGCTCGTCGCAAAGATATAGCGAAATTTGTTCCTCAGTGCTCGAACGTATGCGAAGTCAGGTTTGCGGCATATATGTCTTTTGCCACTTCGCCTCGATCGATCCACGAGTTCGACGTCGAGTCGTACTCGTACCATTCGATTTGCTCGATTCATTCAAGCTCGGGGCATTCGATACCTTCACCCGACAACGCGCCAAGCGAGCGTGGCGCAAACGGCGACGGTGACAGTTCGCATATCGTTCGTACCGGTGCGCATAGCTTTGATGATTGCATCAATCGCCTTGACGATACCGAGAAAAGACCTCCGTTGCGCGTGGGTCTTGCTGCCACTTTCCCTCGACTACCGCGTTCGAATAGACCTCGGCTTGATCGAAATCGTAGATGTGAATCGCGTCAACGTGCATGTGGCGCTCCATTTCGGCAACACTCGTTGCCAGCCCTTCGGACGCCTGCTCGTGATAGCGATCGGAGATCAGACGGCCGAAGCCATGACGGGTGTTTTGCTCTTCGAATCGCCGCTTGCTCCGCGCTTTGCTCATTTCGATCGGCACCGAGGCGACGTGAAATTCAACTCGATAGCCAGCCTCATGCAATTGCCGGACGAGCTCGGATAACTTGTGTACATCCCATGCCGCTCTGTCTATCAGCAGGTTTCGCCTTGCCTGGAGCGATGCTTCGACCAATTCGTCGGCCCATTGAGCGGAATCGGGGTGAACGATGTCGGCCGCGTGCTCGTTATAGTGGTATAGCAGGTGCCGATAGTCAGGATGCAGTGCGCGGATCGGATCGGGGTCGATCTTGACAAAGCGCTCCTCCGCCGGAAATCTGGGCGCGAGCTTTCGTGCGAGAGTTGACTTACCTGATCCGGGCTGCCCTCCGAGCACGATTGCAAGCGGCAGGGCAGCCGGTACTGTACTGTCGAGCAGGAGAGACATCGTCGATCGAAAAACGAGATCGTGTTCGGCCGGATCGAGCTTGTGAGCGGCTTGCTGAAACTCGAGCGATTCTTGTGTCCAAGGCTCGGCGGAGTCGATGCGCGCAATTCGCCCGAGCGAAGGCCGATGTCTGTTCGACAATGTCGGCAGATGTCGTTCGAGCGCTTCGATGTCGAGCATGCCGGTCACACGGCGTGTGCCCTCGAGAAACACCCGGTGCCCTGCGCCGCCCTTCGCGAGGTGCTCCGATGTGGTGACCCGGTATGTTGCATCCGGATCCAACGTGTGTCCGTGCAGCTTGACCGAGCTGCGAACCACCCGCCTGGGCAAGGACGGGTCCCACCGATAGCTCAGTTCGTCTGATATCTGGAGAATTTTGGGCACCGCGTGCTCGAGCCATTGGTCTTCGAGCAGCCGGAAGACCTGCTCTCCCGTCAGATCCATAGACACCACACGGCCGCGGTTGGGAAGCATATCGACGAGGTCACCATACGTGAGCGCGCCAGCCGGCAAGCCCGCGCGCATTGCCCCGAGATTAATGAATGCCATGTCGGCATCGGTGGCTTGGCAAAGCGCGTCGGCGAACACGTTGCCGATCAGCGTTTCGCCGCTGACCGGCCTGCCTTCCATGATCGCGGCTTCAATGTCGGCTTTGTTTTGCCATCGGATCGGAAAGCGGAGGTGGACGTCGACGATCGGGCGCGACAATACCGACGACAGGAGCGTCTGGCTTTCCGAAATGATGGCTCTTTGGCGCGGGTCCGGATCGAAGCGGCTGCGATCGATGGCAATTGCTCTTGCGAACCGGAAGGCGGTTTCTCCCGATTGCTGATCGAGGATGCGTGTGAGTTGAATCACATACTGCCCATAGGCGCCCGCCTGCGTGAAAAGCCGGCCGTCGGCGAGGAGCATATGCACGAGATGGGTATGGCCGCACAGTACGTCGCGAATGGACGGCGCCAGTTTGTCATGTATTTCGCCGAGCCGGCCCGTCAGTTTTCCGCTGGCCTGCATTTCATCGACATCGCGCGGGTGCGCCCCTTCATGCAGCAGGACGATGACCGTGCGCACGCCTGAGGCTTCGAGCTCCGGAAGGTATTGCCCGATGGCCTGGGCCTCGTCGAGCACTTCGAGTCCCGCCAGATGATCAGGTGTTACGAGCAGCGGCAGTGTCTTGGTGACTGCCCCGACATAGGCAATTTTGACGCCCTCGAACTCAAAGATCGCGTAGGGCTGCAACAGCGGTTTTCCGGAGGCGATCTCATGCACGTTCGCCGCCACGTAAGGAAATTGCGCACCCACAAAGTCCTTTCGGCCGGGTAACGAATCGGATGGACGAGGCCCCCCATGCTGTATTCGAAGGAATGCGTCCGTTCCCTTGTCCCATTCATGGTTACCTGGGACCGCAATGTCGACCGGTACGGCGTTTAGCGCATATATCGTCGGCTCTTCATCCAGTTCGGCCGACTCGCTCTGACTGCTGCCGGTCTGATCGCCGACGCCGGCCACTACTAAATTGCGATATTTGCGCTTCGCCTGACGGACCATCGAGGTGAGGTATTCGACACCGCCCGACGGCGTGGCTAATGTTTTTTCGGCCGTGACATCGCGGCATGTGATCGACAGCCCGGGGCCAGGTCTCAGTCGTCCATGGAAATCGTTGAACGAAAGTGTCGTTTGCTCGACGACGCGATTGGCATGGGTGCTGACGTCGGGATCGGGCTCGCGTTGCCCCAGCTCCCTGGCGGCGACTTCGCCTCTCAATGACGTCCGTCTTGGTCGCGATGTCACGACTCGCGGCGTGAAAGCGTTGGCTTTCGTTTGTTCAAGCTTGAGAACCAGCATTTGTGCGAAAGCCGCTTCGTTCTCATTGAGCAGTGGTTCATCTGCACAAAGCGGGTCGTTCAGGATTCTCAACGCACGGTCGAGCGGAATATCGAAGAACCGAGTGGTGTCTCCGTCATCCGAATCGATTTCCACCACGCAAGGCAGCGACGGCGAGAACGCGGCGGCTGAAGAGGATCGGTAGTCTGTTGCCGTGGACCATTTCACTCTGACAACTTCGTTTAACGGCGTCGAGTGCCCACCAACGTCCCCATCGTCCGTTGCAGTTGCGAAGCGAAGTAGGGTGACGTGCGGATTGCCTTTGCGCATCGATCTCATCGCTCGCAGGTAACGGGCACGCGTTAATGCCGGCGGAAAATCGCCGGGCATCGCGTCGCGGGCAGTCGGTGCCGGTGCGATCGTACGCGTGACGGATGTGTGTCCATCCATAGTGCGAGACGGAGCGGATTCGAGTTCGGGCTGGGGGTTCGCCGGCGTCTCGACTGCAATTGCTCTGCGGCGGAATCAGGCTGTCCATAGCGATGGCTAAGCGTTAAAGGCACATACCTTAGTGCCGCACGCCGCCCTCGACTATCTGTGAGTCGCGAAGTGTTGGTGTCGTCACACGAATGCTGTTTCTGCGCAGCGGCCAGAGATGATTCGACGCTGTTGCAGGAATGCCCGCTTACAAGACGCCGCTGCGGCTGGAGAGTTTCTGCTTCAGGTCCTTTTCCACCATGCTATAAACGGTGATGCAATCGACGCACTCCTGCCAGTAGATTTCACGCCGGGTCCGCTCGAGCATCGCAGGAGGCCTCGGAGGCGGAGCATGCTTTGGTTCTTTGCCTTTCACGTCGTCCCAAGTATGGATGACATAGTTCAGATAAGTTACCGCTTTGCCGAGGGGCAGCAGCTCGGGGTCTTCGATCTCGACACGGGTCGTCTCATCGATGGAGTCCCAGTGTTTGATGAGCGCGATGTATCGCTTGACCATCATGCGATCTGGGTCCGCGTCGTAGTCATCCGGCTCGGGTCTGCCCGGAGCTTGCCCGCCGGAGCGTCGGCGCGCTTCGCTCGGGTCTTCTGTGCGCGCGAGCAGCGCTACCGCATCGGTCAGTGCGCGTTGGATCGTAGCTTGATCAGGGGTTGAACCATCCCATTCGAACGGTACATCAGCGGGTAGTAGCGGGCTCAGGTGCTGGGTTCGCGCGTCAACCGATGCTTCCGGCTGAACCGGAGCATGGAATTCCATCTGAGCCGGCCGCGCAGTAACGACTTGCGATTGCAAGTGGACCGGTTCAGGCAGAGCGCGGTTTTGCACGACGCGCTCAGCACGGGGTACTACCCGGAGCTTTACAGTTGAATCGAGTTTCACCAGCCGCATGGCGCGTGGCGGTTTCGAAACGCAGGCCGCCACGCTTATGTCAGCATGCGAGTCGATGCGCCTTCGCTGCGCGAGTGCTTCCAGCAGTGCCGGCTTCGATTCGATTGCGGTCTGCTTCGCTATCTGACGCTGGATGATGGGGGTTTTAACGGTGTCATCGTCGTCGGCCTCAGATGTTTTGCAAGGCAGGTAAAGGACGCCAAGTTGTTTGAGGAACGAATCAATCGGCATGTTTTCAACCTATCAGAGAGTGTGTCGCAAGGCGACTGCCTACACGCAACACATAATGCATAACAGTTCGGCGGCCAGGATATTCCACGGTGCACGTCATCGGCACCCGAGGAAAAATCTGCGGCCGGCGATGGCCGACCTGAATTTCCCGTGGCCGACTTCCGCCGTGCATGCAGCTAATCGAAAAAGTAGCGAAAATTCGTCGCATAGTCGCGCAACATCGAACCGGGGGTAAAGATGGCCTCCCAAAACGGTTCAATCTGCTCACGCTTGGGTGGCAGCTCCGCCTGGAAGCGCGCGTGTAACGTGGCGTCGATAAAGGTCTCGACGATCGATGGCGTTCCGCGCCGGAATGGCTGCGCATGCATCAACAGGTAATGCGCTTCTCCGAGACGCAGCATCGCATCCTCTTCGCTCAAGGCGGGGTTCGTGAGAACTTGTGAGAAGAGCTCATATGCGCGATTGACCAGAGGAAGCGCTTCGCGACCATTCGGATGAATGATTCGCACCGTGCGTCCATAGAATTCGATCGGAAAAGCCAGTGGCACAACATGCTGTGCACTTCCTATGACGACGTCTATGTACTGCTTTGGGGTCTTCCCGGTCGTCCGTTGGTGGTCCATATTCGTGCGGGCCCACTGTATGGCACGTGCAAAATGCACAAAATGCCGGTCTGTCGGTTTGTTGGTAACCAAGTCCTCTGTCCACTCGTCCGGCCTGACAATTCGACCGTAGTCGCTCACGCCGTCCTCGTGAGGCGTCAGCGCGAATGCGATGGCACGCCGTTCATCTCCGAGCTTGCGTAGTGCTTCCTGTACAGTCGCCGGAGTCGCGCTTTCGCGTGCAATGAGGTCGCTTAAAGCTCCCGCCGTGCGCTCTCCGGCCGCAGCCATCTGCCGGATGAACTCCGGCTTCGGCTCATAGTTCTGCAACCGAGGGACGAGGAACGCGCCGGTCGTCGGCCCGTTCGCTTGCGCAAGCGCGCGGTATGGATGGGATGCGAAAAGAACGGGAGAAATGATATTGCTCGGGGGAGCGCAGGATATGTCCGGCGCGCCGGCAGATGACACGACTTGTCCCGGGTCTGCGGCTGGCTGTTTTGCGGTACGGGGTTGTTTTCGCTCCGGAAGATCATACGGGAAGCTGGATCGCAGCACGTCCTCCTGTAACGGCTGCTTCAACGATTCATCTTCGTCGGGCCGCTTGGGATCCGGCGTGCTTCCATTCCCGGCAGGATCGATTCTCACTGTGTCACCGATGTTTCTTGAGTGATCTTGTTTATCGCTGAGGCAAAGTGACCGCCCGAAGAAAATCGGCACGATCCGCTTCGTCATGAATCGATTTTGCGAGCCTCTCGTGAAATTCCGTGGAATTGATTGCCACGGCAGCTTCGCGACGGGCGATTACGCGGGCAACGGGACCGACATAGCGAGCCAATTGCGTCGCCGCCGCGTCGACGTTCTCCGTCGAGCAGTGTTCGATGCTGTCGTCGTTTGGCACGGAGGCAGGGTCCCGACGCATCGATGAAGCGCCTGTATCGGAGACCGCGGTGTTGTGGTCAGCGCTACTCATGATAGCTGCCAGAGCGCGTGAGAATTTTTTGCGATCTTTCGGTAACGGAATATGCTGCACCAGCAAGGTTCCCAACACAGACGCATCTGCAGCTTGCTTCGCGTACTTCGTTAGCAGGAAGCGCGCTACGGGCCCAACGTGCGCGGCAAACATGGCTTCTATCGCTGCGAGCATGGTGGACGACAACACGGCGTGGATCGAAGGTGTCGATGCTGGTGCTTCACTTGCGCTCAGCCCTTCCGCTTCCGCTTGGACGTCGACGGTTTCGAGATCGGCAGCGGCCGGGTGCTGTCGATCGTCATCGCAATTTACGAGTGCTCGATCCTCACCCGAGTCAACCGTGTCAAGGGTGCTGCGTGGGGGGATACCGGGAATGTCGAATATATCGTCGCCCTCCGCCGAATCGGGCGCCTCGCTGGAGCACGGAGGGTCGGTTTGGCATTCGGCCGCACCTTCGCTGTTCCATCCGAAAGACGACGGCGAATCCGTCAAGCGGTCGAATGTGTTCGATTCGCCGTCTGATGGCGCTGATTCGGGAGGTGCGGCGGGACAACTATCGGGTGACCAGATCCTGACTCGAAGGTTTCGACGCAACATGCTTCACTCCTCAAGATCTTCGCGTTGGAGATTCCTTATGGCTATTGCGTCATGGTTGGCGGGATTGTTCGGCATCCAACATCTTGAATGCCTCGACAAGACTTGTTTTCATGCGGCCGAACGATACAGCCAGCAAGGCGATCTCGTCTCCGCCGCGTTCCACGAATTGTGTGCCGTCGAGCTTGCCCAGGCTAATTTCGTCCGCAACATGTGCCAATGCGCAGATACGACGTGTGACGAGTCGATGAACCAGGACGTTCAGTGCGAGCAGAGCGACGCCGAATACGCCGATAAGCGAAAGCGTAAACATCTTGAACAGTGCTTCCCCGCGGGCGATTGGAACGGCCATCGGCACCGAGACAATGTCTGCGCCGATTACATCGTGTTTAGGCCAGTTGAATCCGTTGTTCGGTCCATATTTGTCGGTCAACGTTTTAGGCGCTTGCGACGCTGAGCCGTGACATGCCATGCAGGCTGCGTCGTCAATCCGTATCGGGTGCGCAACGGAAAGACTGGGGCCGTTACTTGTATTTCGAACTTCGATCAACTCCTCCAGCTCTGGTTTGTCGTGCAATTTCCGGATTGCCGCGGCTTCCCATTCCGTTGGGCGATCGCGTGGGTTGGTCGGGTCAAGCACGGTTGATCGGAAAGAGTAGCCGGGAAGCCGCTCTTCAAGCGACGTCAACATCTCGATGGCAGAGAACGCGGGAACGGACTGGGGAACGAAGCTGTACTTCATCTGGGTTTGCAATAGAGGGGTAATCTGAGTTGCGGTATAGTTTTGCGCGGCATTTGCCGATGCCATCAGTTCCCGGGCGTTCTGCAACGTTTCTTCAACGGCCGTTTTTTGTAGAAGCTCATGTGCGAGCCAGCTGAGAGAGGCAAAGCCGACCGCAAAGATGGTGATAAAAGTCAGGTTGAATTTGACACTTAAAGAGATTCTCATATGCTGTCCTCGGCCGGGGGTGTCGAAGATGGCCGCTGCGGCTCTGGTAAATGCGGTGGGTAAAGCACCTTTCGCCATTCCGGTAGTGCTTTCAGTTCGCTTCTAACCAGGGAACGGAACGGTTCCCGCCGCGCCAGCACCTGAAACCGCGATACGAATGTCCGCCGTATCGGCAAACGGGTGGTCAACCAATCTGCGACATCTCCATACGTCGTCTGGTGCGCTTCGGTTGCGCCCGGCTCGTGCGTAGGCGCTCGTTTTGGCAAAACGCCGAGGGGATCCCGAAACGTCAGTGGCAGTTGACGGATGAATTCGGCATCGGGTCGCGACGGTTCATGCATGGCCTGCCCCAGTGTGCGTCGCAAGAAGGCATTGTTATCGACGATCATCGGCTGGGTGCTGCCATCTGGCGGGCGCGTCGATGCGTGGCCCGTTTCGACGAACAACGCCGTTTCATTGCTGCTCGCGTGGATGACAACCGCGCCGTCTTCCGTCCTGACGAGCAAGGCGGGAGTGTCTACGCCGATTGTATTGATTGACTTGGTGTCGTCATGAGAGACCTTTAACCAGCCCGAGAGTAGCGCTAACGATTCGGGATCGGGTTTGCCATGTCGACGCGGGCGTGGCCAAGGATTGACGGCAAGACGTGTTTGAGGCCCCAACGCTGCTACCGTACCCGCACTGTCTTCCAGTCGTGCGCCGCCTGCCGTTAAGGCGGTTGAAATCAAATCACCGGGGTGTAGGGAGAGCGGTGCTTCGACAACAAACGTGGAAGTCCCTCGAACCAGTGTCACCGGCGCCTCCGGTATCAACGTCAGCGTCACCGTCGGTACCTCTGCACGAACTCCGGGCATCAGCGCGAAGCTGACTGCACTGCCCGCGGCAAGAAGACGGGCTGCAACCGAACGGACATGCTTATGAAGCCAAATGATCATGGCTGCCGTTCCTTTACCAAGGTACAAGTCAACTGTCTCATGCACTTGCTCGAGTCGGATCGACCGACCCGATAGATCCGTATGTGAGTCACTCCACAACCATCACTATGGTGAACAGCTTGGCGTGCCAAGTTATTCCCTAAGCGATGCCTTCGAACGAAGGTTGCGTGAAAAAAATTAAAAGTGTTACCGATTGGTATTTGGCGATTCGCCTTTTAGCAATGAATGTTCGCGATTTAATGCGCGGCACTTCGAGTGTGACTGATATAAGTAATATTCTTTTTACACATCAGATGAATGCCGGGCGAATGTCCAGCGAATGCGAAGGGAGAAACGCGATGGTGAACGAAGTCGGCCGGAACGAGGCGAGCCCGGATGCCGAGTGGCAAGACGATGCGTCGTTGGAAGCCCGTCTTGGGCAGTCGGCCGAGCCTGCGAGTACAGCCCACCGGGCCATGGCTGCATCGTCCGATGTCGTATCCGGTGGCCTTCATGAGTTAATTGGCTCGTCGCAAACATGGAACAGCATCGCGAATCGAAAGCGAGCCCGAAAGGAGGCCGCCAGACTCGGGGCGAAGGAATCCGCATCGCAACAGGCGGCTGCGGTTCAGCGACCACCGGAGTTGACCTTTGACGTTAAGCAGAACGTTGCCGTGGAAAGCGACCACTTCATGGTTGCATCCGCCAATCCACATGCGACGCGCGCGGGGTACCGGGTACTCGAACGCGGGGGCAGCGCGATCGACGCGCTTATCGCCGTGCAGGCCATGCTCACCTTGACCGAACCTCAGTCATCGTCGCTGATCGGCGGAGGTGCGGCAATCACCTATTTTGACCGGAACTCTGGCAAGACGATCGTGATCGATGGGCGGGAGACCGCTCCCATGGCAGCGAAACCAGATCGCTTCCTGGATGCCAACGGCAACGCCGCGGATTTTGACGACGCGGTGCGCGGAGGTCGGGCCGTCGGGGTGCCGGGATGTTTGGCCGCCTTGGAGCTTGCTCATCAGCGTTTTGGCAAATTGCCGTGGGGTACATTATTGCAAGATACTGTCGAGCTGGCCGAGGAGGGCTTCGAGGTATCGCCGCGCCTGGCAGCGACCATCGCGCACGACCCCATCCTCAAAAGCGAGCCTGCGTCGAGCGTGATGAGGCGATACTTCTATGGGCCGACCGGCGAACCGCTGCCAGCGGGTTTCAAACTCAAGAACGCTGCACTCGCGAAGGCCTTGCGAATGATCGGTGCGGATGGTCCTCGGCGGGCGTTCTACGAAGGGCCGATCGGGCTCGACTTGGTATCGACCGCGCGCGCTTCGACGCCATATCCGAGTGACGTCACCAAAGAGGACCTTCTGGTATATCGCGCACAAGTGCGCGAGCCCGTTTCATACACGTTCCACGGCGACGATGGGAACGAGTACGAACTCTACAGCATGCCCCCGCCGGGCGGCGGGACATCGTTGATCGAGGTCGTGGGCGTACTCGATCACATTGGTTTGCAGACCCTGCTGCCAAACTGGTCGAAGGAGCAGGCGTGGTCTGCGGAGTTCGTGCATGCGGTTGCTCAGGCTCAGGAACTGGCGTTGGCCGACAAGGCCTACTATTTGAATGACCCGTCATTCCGCGAGCAGCCGTCTTTCCTGACCAACCCCGCATATTTGCGCGAACGGGCGGCGCTCGTGAAGGGCGATCGGGTGATGGACAAAGCGCTTCCAGGGCGAGTGCGCGGTGATGAGTTACCCGGCGCATCGGCACCCGAATTTCCCTCCACGACGCACATCACCGTCGTCGACGCTCAAGGGAACGTCGCGTCGTGCACCTCATCAATCGAGGACATGAACGGTTCGCGACTGCAGTCTGCCGAGTACGGGTACGTGCTCAACAATCACATGACTGACTTCAAGCTGCAGGCCTTCGAGCAAGATCGGCTGGTGGCCGGGCATGTGCAGGGTGGGGCGCGACCGCCATCGTCGATGGCCCCAACGATCGTGATGAGGCGTGATCGTCGCCGTGGCAACGAAGCGTTTTACGCGGCGCTCGGCTCGCCGGGGGGGCCGTCAATCCCGGCCTACACGTTCAAGACCCTCGCCGGAATCTGGATGGGACTCGATCCTGCGGAAGCAATCGGCAAGCCCAATTTTCGGGGCCTTCCGGGCGGCGTCATCGAGCTTGAAAAGGAGACGCCGATTGTTGAATTGGCACCCGAGCTGAAACGGAAAGGGTACCGCGTCAGTGTCACCGACAAGAACAGCGGCGTCCACGCGATCGTGCGTGAGCAAAACGGAAAGCTCATTGGCGGCGCTGACGGCCGGCGCGAGGGTACCGTCATGGGCGGTTGATCTCATCACGAAGTTCATTCTGGCAAATGCGAATGTCAGCGGCTTGGCGGCTCGGATGCTCCGCAGGTGTTCACCAATGGAGCTCTCCTTTTTTGCTCAGGTCGATCATCTGGGCTGCCCCCGCTCGAACCTCATTGACGTGGGATGTCGGCCCGACACGCTTATAACCCACGTGCAAGCCGAAACCTGACTGGCCCGCCTTTTTGGGCGTTTCGATATCCGAGAGCCTGAGGGTGGCGGTCAACTGAACACTCTCTGTATAGTCGGTGATGGCACGCCGCACCTCACTGAGCAGCTCCCGGAGTCGTTCCTCGGAAAGGCCTGTGACGGTGAGACCGAATTCATCGCCGGCAATGCGAAAGGGCACGATTTCCTTGGCGTGGGGCGAAAGGACATCCAGCAGAATCGAACAAACTCGGCGAACGTGGACGTTCGCCTGCGGCTGATCGTCCTTGAAGTGTTTATTCAAACCACCAAGATTGATTACATCGAACTCGATATACCAGACCGCTTCATCCTGACTACGCACGAGTTGGCTTGCCGCCGAAACGATGCCGTCCAGCACGTCATCGATGCGTGCGTCGTAGAACGCCGTTACGCTGTCGCGTGCAGCTCGGCCCCACTCCTGCTCGCTCGCCTCGGTCAAGTCGGGCAGGCTTTTGCCGAGATTGCGTTTCGCAAATTTACGCGCCCTCTCTTTTGCGGCCTCGTCGAGGTCGAGGACTAACCGGCCCGTGGAATGGGGGGGTACCGCATTGGGCGATATCCGAGTGAACCAGTCTTTGAACGTTTCGATGGCGGCGGACCCGCCATGGTCCGTTACGCCAAGTTCTGTCCACGCCATCTCGTAAGCGTCGCCGAAGGACATTTGTAATAGCTGCGCGAGGCTGTAACGCTTGGAGGATAGTCGCGTCGACAGGTGGGACAAATGTGCGATTCGCCGCAACGCGGCCGGATTGGGGATGTCCACGATAGCCTTTGCCAACCGCTCGAGCGCTTCGGGACCAGGTGTTGCTGGAAACTTGTGACGCAGGTAGCTTGCGACCATTAGTTGATCGTCGGGAGGTGCCGAGCCACGGAAATGTGTATAGGCCGATCGAAATACGCGCAGTGTCTCGTCCAACGTTTCCTTGCTCGATGTCATGAACCTTGGGAGTTCGTCGATGTAGGTGCTCATATCGTCCAGGAGCGCCATTTCCGCACGTACCCGCTTGGGGTAAGAAAAATACCGCGCAAACGACGTGCCGTGCGCCGCCAGCATCCGCGCCACTTGTCTGGCGGAGAGCACATGTTGAACCGGTGCATCGGTCCGCAACCGGGACAACGTGTCGAGATGATCCGGTTTTAGCAGAGTAGCGTTGGCGCCGAGAAGCATATTCGCGTAAGTCTCGATGATCTTTCGATCGTCGCCGAAATCGCCTGCGACCCTTCCCACTGAGTCAGGTGGGCCAATCCCATCGGGGGCGTGGGTCGAGTTTAACCTCGTTGATTCGATCGCATCGGTAGACGAGGATGCTGGATGCTGTTGACCTACCTTCGATCGTCGGGGGGTGCGTCTCAGGTCTTCGATACCACGAAGCACGGCTGGCCATAGCGGGGGCGACGACGCAGACAATCCGCTTTGCGTTGGACCAGATGGAGCAGCCGCATCCACCGGACATTCGATATCTGCGTCAATTCCTTTGACATCGGAGGCGCGCTCGGGTGAATGCGTGATCGTAGACATCGAGTGGCAGTTTGCGAGTGCGGTGAATAGATTCGCCTACCGTTTCTGGCAGGCAGCCGGTGGCATCGGACAAGAGGGTAAGGTCTGTCCGTTCGTACACGGTCGTCAAACGCGAAATTCTGTTCGCTGCGGGCGAATGCCCGAGAGCGCTCCCGGGATTCGATTGCGTCACGGTTGCGAGACAGCGTGTGTTCGCGATCGCTCAGCGAGATTGAGCAATTCGGCTCGTTGATGGCGAAGCTGGCTTAAAGCGCGCCAAGTTGTCGAGGGCCGGGGAGGAATTGGACCGACCCTCCGTCGATCGTTTAACGGCGTGCTGGCTTATTGTTATCGTTGCATTGCCGTAAAGCTTTTCTCAGACCGTCAGCACATCGGAGGGCTTGCCCCGATGCTGGCGGCGGTACCAGTTTGCCAGTTTCGACCGATTGGGCACGCCCCATTTCCGGGCAACCTCCAGGATCGAAAGATTGGTTCGCTGATCCGCGCTCAACTCGCTATCGATGCGGTCGAGGCGCTTTTTCTGCAAGACGTCTTTCGGAGATACGCCGACATATGCTTTGAACGCGATTTGCAGGGAACGCTGCGTCACGCCGATATGCGCTGCGATTTCGCGTACCGAGAGATTGGGGTTGCCGAGGTTGTCGAGCATATAGGCGTATGCACGCCGGTAACGCGGTGGCAACAATACGCCTATATCGTCGAGCACATTGCTTCCGTCGGCGCTCGCAACGCTCGAATGCTGCGCGGCAGGCAGCACTTCGACTCGTATGCATTGCATGGCGCAGAGGGCATATTGTTCGAACTGAAGCATCGATTCATGTGCGCGACCTAACTGCTTGTGTAATTTGGCGAGGCAATAGAGGTACTCGAACTCCCAGCGGCCCGGCGCTGAACTACTGCCCAGGTGGTCGCCTTTGGCTCGCCGTGCGTCGAGCAGTGCATCGGCAAAGGAGGTTTGACCCGAGGCGAGTGCTGCAAGGGCGGCTTCGACTTTGAAGAAGCGTTGATGTCCGGGTAGTGCCGTTGCGGACCAATCCAGATAGCGTTTGATGTTGCCGATCGAAAGGGCATCGCCTTCGGACAACGCGCGCACTTGCTGCAGATAGTGAAGGCGCTTCGCTACTAGCGGTGCGAGTCCGTCGATTGTGGCGTCGCCGTCCCATTGCCATCCTCGCGAGAGGAACGTCGCAGCGGTCCAGAAGATGTGATCGCCCAGTTGTGGAGAGCGACGAATCTCGGCCTGCAGTGTGAGATCGGCGCGGATCGCTTGCGCGAGACGTAGCCAGGACGCGTCCGGCATTGTCACCGACAACGCGTTCATTTCGTCGAGCTTGCGAATGGCATCATCGAAATAGCCGAGCTGATGGAGCGCAAAGCATTCGCCCGCGAGCGACTCGAGACGCCGCTCCGGTGCGACGGCGTCGTCAGCAAGGATGCTCGAAAAGCACTTTAGCGCCGTGCTGATACGCCCGCGTGAAAGCGCTTGCCATGCGCCATTACGGCTGGCGTGCAAGCGGACCTGGCCGATCGTTCCTTTGACCAGGCTTTGTGACTTGCGCAGGCTTTCTTCCGCTTCCTCGTTAGCGCCGATCGCCAGATGAAGGTCACCATTCAAAGCGAGCACGGCTATCCTATCGCTGCCTTGGGCTTGCTCTGCGAGCGTGCATGCGCGCGCCGCCGCTTCTCTGATGTTTCCTTCGCGCACGAGCGCGCTTATTCCGCAGCCTCCGTCATCGGTGACCATAGTCGAAATCAGAGGAAGATAGACTGCCCAGAACATTTGCATCTCCTTGCCATTCGAGCTTTTTACAGATGACGATGTGAAGCTGTGTAACCTGAGCTGATGGTAAAGCAGCGTATTGGGGCGAATTTCAACAAAGCTCCCGACCTTACATGGCTTTCAGTAAAAACAAGTGGTAATGCTTACGCTCGCCTCCGCACCATGCTCGGCCACACTGAGCGGAGATCCCCGGGGAGGAAAGGCGATAACCGGGATTTACTCGAGTTTTATCGTCGTCGTTGCGCCGTGGTTGTGCTTGCTTATTCGCGCCGTATTTGTCAAATCCTGCTGTGAATTATTTTTTAATGTGGGATTTATATGTGGGATCGATTTGGCGCCGGTAAATCGTTGGTCGCTGGGATCGCCGCCTGATTGTTTCGCGGGCTGCGGGCGTTGGTTCGCCCTTCCGGGGACCGGCCCATATCAGGGAACGTATGCTGTCTATCCATTGGCCGACTGCACTGGAGGAAATTGTGGACCAACTTCGGAGAACGGGAAGTGAGCCGACCACCCATGCAAGCGAGGCATCTGAGGCGCAAGCGCCCGCCAACGCGTTGACTCCCGTGCCCACTGAAATGGCGCCGACGGGCGATCCGGTCGTTGGGGGTTTTCCGACACGCGCGCCGCACCTCCGGCAGCCGCGCACCGCCAAAGCGTTGTTGCCGCGCCAGACAGGCCTACCACCCGCAGCAACCGAGTCGGGCTTGTCTTTGCCCCGCGCGGAGCGCGGATCTGATGACGAGTTTCTGAAAAGGCTCTTCAAACAATCTGGCGGACCGGGTGAATATGGATCCCGGGACGGTCTCGATTTCACTCTTCGCGGAGATGGAGCAGGAGATCTTCCGCCGGGGGGACGGAGACCGACTGCCAAGATGCCGGGCGATGGCGGCCCGCCGCTGAATCCAGAATTGGCCGCCGCGCTGGGAGCCCTGCGAAGCCTCTCATACGACGCTCCCGCCGAAACCTGGGTCCCGAATTTGATGGACCTTCAGCGGCTCATTGAGAAGCAGCCCGAACTGAGCGAGGCGGAGATTCTCGCCATCGCCGACAGAACGCCCGACAGTTACCTCTTCTCAAAAGAGGTGCGGGTGGCCATGGACAAGGCCGTGTCCACGGTCTGGCTAGCGCTGGCACCGCACATCGGCCGCGCGTCCCAACTCAGCGAGCATGCGATCAGCGCCATCACACAAGGCACATGGAAGTGGGACAACGCCGGGATCAACGCGGCGCGCAGGGAATTGGCGCTTCATGTTGAAGCAATCCCGCAACTCGGCCTTGATACCGTCCGGATGGTCGTGGCGCGGGTCGGTTTCGTGGGCCGACCGGGCATCGGTACTGACGAATTGCTTCGCGCGCTGGCACGCCACGTCGATACTGCCGAACTGCCGGCGGATCCTTCCCAGGCACGCTCCAAACTCTTCACACTCGTCGACTGGGTTGAGAAAACAGTGCCCTGTGAGGGGGCAGCCCGCGTAGCGGACTCGGTCGGGCAACGGATCCTGACCCTCCCGCACGCGGAAACGGTACATGGACTGGCCGGCTTCTTTCTTTTCAGCATTCCTCGACTGCTGAGAAATCTGCCGCCAAGCGATGCGACCGAGCACTTGCTCGCCACGATGGCAGCTATTGTCGAGCGCGGGCCCTTTATCGGAGGCTGGCAGCCAACGAGTGTTGTCGTCAACGCGCTGCGCCGACAGGGCCACAGCGACGGTGCCGAGCTGGTTCTACAGGCGCTCCAGGGGCGCTTGGATCCAGACGGGGACGGGTACGAAACCATCACCTTCCCAATTCTGAACAGAGTGTTTGAGGGAGTAGCCTCTCTGCGTCCCACGCCTGGCGGCCGGTCACTGCTTGAAGTGCTGAACGGCGGCATTGTGGCGGCAATCTCATCTCGGGCAAGACAGCTGATGTCGGATAAGCGTCCAGGAGGAACTGCTGATTCGTTCAGCGAGCTAAGGCCGGCGAACATCGCGGAAAGAAAAGTCATACTCGGGCGGGCGATCACATCGCTCCAAGACAGCTTTGAATTGCCTGTTGCCCAGGAACTCATTGCGAATCTCCGGCAATGGCTGCTCCCCCTTGCGGACTCTGGCGAAGCACGCACATTAAGCGTGCTCCCGCTGCTGAGCGACGAATCGCTGCGGCACGCGCTGGAGGACGTGCTTGACTCGGTTGACGGCGGGCACATGCGGTCTCGGCGTGCCGCCTCTCACAACGCCATTGAAACGCTTCGTCACAAAATTGGCCTGGAGCCCGATCGAATGGATGACGCTGGTTACCGCGCAACCCTGCAATGGGCACTGCAACTGTCGCGTCTTGAGCCTTCAAGACTCGGGGACAAGGCGTATCGCGACGGGATCTTGAATGACTTCCACCGGGTGCGGTCGTTGCGTGACGGCGAATAGCGGGCCGGCCAGCGTGCGTGCTTAGCCTGCTGGGGCGATATTCGTTTGCGGTACCGAATGTCGTCGCTCGCGGCGAACTACGATCGCTCCGGCGCCCAAATGACGCTTAAGTCGGTTGGCTGTTCCATTGCTCTCCGGCGCTCGATAACGAACAACCGAGGGTCTCGCTCGCTAACCTTTTTTACATCGGTTGCGCGGCATCGAACGAAGCGTCTCCAATCGCTTGGCGTACAGCCGTTCTCGCGCGCAAACGCATGCGTGAAATGGCTCTGGTTAGCGAATCCGACCTCACCCGCTATTTCCGTCAAGGATTTATCCGACTCGCGCAACATGCCCTTGGCCATTTCGATGCGTCTGAGCATGAGCCAGCGATGTGGCGGCATACCCACTGTGGCCTTGAAGGCGCGCACGAAATGCGATGGCGACAAGCCGCACTGATTCGCCATATCGATGAGTGAGCATTTTCCGCCGAGGTTGGCGTCGATAAACTCTTTTGCTCGGTTCTCCTGCCACGAGGCCAGGGCCGCTTTCGCAGAACATGAGGGCTTCAAGCCGCTTCCGTAGTTGAGCGCCAGATGAACGATAAGCGCCTGGAGGACCGATTCCGCGAACAGCGTATTCGCTCGTTGATCCTTACTGAGTGCGCCGGACAGGCAATGACTCAGCTGCTCAATGATCGGGTCGCGCGCCCCCAAAGCAGGGCAGCACAAATGTCCAGCCGCTCCTTTCAGACCTTCCGCCGCTGCCCATTCTGATATTGCCAAGTGTGGTACGTAGGTGCAGAGGATATCGAACGGACTGCCGAAATCGACCTGTGCTTCGAGTTCCATGTGGTGGAACCATAGCGCGCCCGCGTCGAGGGGGCGGGATTCGGCGTACCGCCCCTTCAACCAGATCTCATAAGCGTCCAAGCGCTGCATATGGACGCCGACGAGGTACCCGTCGAGTTGCGCGTAAGGAGCGTTTTGACCATGACCGAATTTCTGGGTGCGCGTTCGACTGACTGCGCAGAACGAACCCTCCACGGGCTGCAGCGTCATCATCGGCGTGTCGGGTATCCGTACCACTTCACCCATGCGAGGAAAGTCGAGGCCGCTGCTCATTTCTCCGTCTCCGGTGCGTGACTGTGCAAGTTATCTGGCCATGTCCGAGAGCCTCCCTGAAATATGCATGCGCTGTCAATTCGGTGTCGCCCTCGGCGCGGTGCCGAAATGTGGAAATGCCTCACTGTGGTTGATCGAGAAAAAAGGGCGGATATGCGCATTTGCGCAATGAGCGGCGAGCCCTTCACGCGACGAAACCGCGAAATCTGTTAGCAAATAGCGAATGCTTTGGAAGATTTTCGGGATGGCAAAGATGTGCATCCGCGAAAGGCATGAGAAGGATTTAACATCAATTAGTCATACGAAACTTGTTTATTCCGTCATTTCCATTCGTCATTCGCGTTCTATTCAATCATTTCGCCTATGCGCTGCGCCACGCAATTTGGCACCTTATAGATAACACCATGCAGTAGCCACTCGAGTTAGCCGAAAGTCATCGATTCCGGTGAGCTTCTCCGGATAGGAGTGTCGCGATGAAGATGGCAGACCATGAAGCACTGATGGTGCAAGAGGTACATACGCGGGCATCGGCCCACGTTTCCGATATCGTGCCAATGAATGCGGATATTTGCACGCTGGTGCAACCGGTGGTTTTCGCGGGCGGAGCAGGTACCCGATTGTGGCCGCTATCGCGCGAGCGCTACCCGAAACAGCTGTTGGATCTTTTCGGCACAGGTACGCTGCTGCAGACGACCGTTAGTCGCCTTGACGGTCTGGCCGGGTTCGTATCGGGATCGCAAGCGCTTCGTATGGCCGACCATACTTTGGTTGTATGCGGCGAGTCGCATCGATCGATGATGCAGGAACAATTGCGCGAAGCGCGGTATCGCGCGCGTTTCATTGTCGAGCCGGTCGGACGCAACACCGCACCGGCGATGACGGTGGCGGCGCTTGCTGCACGCACATCGGGTCCAGGCGAGGACGATCCGATTCTGGTGGCGATGCCGGCCGATCACGTGATCGGAGATTCTGCCGCCTTTCATGCAAGCATCGCATGTGCGATCGACCACGCAAGGCGCGGAGCCATTGCTACGCTGGGCATCGTTCCGGCGCGCGCCGAAACGGCCTTCGGCTATATGGCGATGGGCGAACGGGAGCCATGCGAAGGGGGGGCGCCGGGCGACGCGTTTGCGATCGACGGATTCGTCGAAAAACCCGATAGGGAACGAGCACATCAGTACGTTGCGTCGGGCCGATACCTGTGGAACAGCGGCATCTTTATTGTGCGTGCTTCCGTGTGGATCGCCGCCATTCAGACCTATGCCCCGGATATTTATAGCGCAGCGGTGGCGGCGGTTGGTGCTCGCAGTTTTGTAGGCGCTGCGCTCGAACTCGATGTCGGCCGATTCGCAGACTGCCGCTCCGATTCCATCGACTACGCTGTCATGGAGCGGATCGGCACGCGTCACATCGATGCAGGCGCCGGTGCGCCTGCCGCGTTTCGCGCGGTTGTGGTGCAATTGGATGCCGGTTGGTCCGATGTCGGATCGTGGAGCGAGCTTTGCGATCTGGCCGATAAGGACAACGAAGGAAATTCTGGGCGCGGACGAGCCGTGTTCGAGCGCTGCAGCAATACGTTCGTTCGCGCAGATCATCGGCTCGTGGCGTGTGTCGGCACCGAAGACCTCGTGGTGGTGGAAACGCCCGACGCGGTGCTCGTTGCGACCCGATCTCATGCTCAGAGCGTCAAGCAACTCGTGAATCGCCTCAAGGCAGGAAATGCGCAAGAGGCATCCGAACACCGCAAAGTCTTCAGGCCGTGGGGATACTTCGATTCTTTGGACAGGGGTGAGCGTTTTCACGTCAAGCGCATCGTGGTGATGCCGGGCGAGCGTCTGTCATTGCAATTTCATCACCATCGCGCTGAACATTGGATCGTGGTGGCCGGCACCGCGCGTGTCACAAGGGGCAACGACGTCTCGCTGCTGACAGAAGGGGAAACCGTCCACCTGCCCGTCGGGACGCCGCATCGCCTCGAAAACCCCGGCATGGTGCCGCTCCAAGTCATCGAGATTCAATCGGGATCCTATCTTGGCGAGGACGACATCGTGAGACTCGAGGACGCCTATGGGCGTGTGGACAAGCATCCGTCGGCGCCCAGCGTTGCTTCACGCGCTTTGGGAGAGATCCAACAATGAGACTTATGCTCGCGGCGGATGGATCTCAGTTCTTTCTTTCCAAGTACTTGCATCACGTCTGGGCTGCACTCCGTGCAATGGGCCACGAGCCACTGATATTGGCGCCCGCCGTTGCTGGCCTGGACGACCGGATGAGTGAGAACGTCATAGCGGACGAATGCTTTGCCGATCTTTGCCGTTCCCGCTCGACACAACGCTTTGCGCGAATGCTGGAAATTTCAAGGCAATCGAGAGCGGAGCGGGTACATCTTTGCTTCGTCGACGATGTGTCCGCGCTTGCCGCCGGCATCGGCGACCTGCGGGAGGACTCACCTCCTCGTCTGTCGATATCGGTATTCGGCCTGGGCGCATTTCGCAACGACGCGTATGAAGCGGCATATAACGAGCTTGTCTTTCGCGGTGCGGTTGCACTCACGCTCATGCATTCGAACCATCCCGACGTGGCATGTTCGAGCGCTCGCGCCATGGGAGTGTTGAACAACGGAGCGGTCCGCTATCTGCACGACCCAATCTATGACAGTCCCGATCTGTTCTCACATGAGAAGTATGCTGCGCGGATGTCGCTTGGTATCGGCGCGGAAGAAAAGATCGTCTTGTATTTCGGAACCTTTCCGCGCAAAAAAGGCGCCGACTTGCTTATTCGGGCGGCTCACCATTGCAAGACTCGCGAGGTTCGCTTCTTGTTTGCCGGCAGCCTGGCGACAGCCGAAAGCGGCTATCTCGGGCGCGCCGATTTCGATTGGCCCAACGTGAGGCTTGACGACCGCATCGTCGACGAAGAGGACGCGGGCCTCTACTTTCGAAGCGCAGACTGGATTGTGCTGCCCTACCGGCGCTTTTACGAATGCGACACGAGCGGGGTATTCGTTCAGTCATGCCTCGCCCATCGGCCGATGATCGTGCCGAATTTCGCACCGTTTCGGGAGACGGTCGAACAGTACGGGCTCGGGGTCTCGTTTCGTTGTAACGACGAATGGGACCTCGCGCGAACCATCGACAAAGCGATCGGAGACCCGACTACGCGCGCGGGCGGCCGCTTCGACGCCTATCTGGCAAGTCATTCAACCTGGGACGACTTCGCGCGCGCGCTGGTCGATGCTTGAGCTTCTTACGGAGGAAATATGTTCAATTGGTCAGAGAAAGCGGTGCTCGTCACTGGAGGTGCTTCATTCATCGGCTCCCATCTGGTTGACCTTCTGGTCGAGCGAGGGGTGAAGCGATTGCTGGTCGTAGACGATTTGAGCACCGGCCGCAGAGAAAACATTGAAAAGCATTTATCGGAAAACACGGTCGAGTTGGTGCAGGCGGACCTGCTTTGCGCCGGCGTTGCCCGCTCTGCGATGGAGGATATCGACATCGTCTTTCATCTCGCCGCGATACATGGCGGACGCGGCTACATCGATTCCTATCAGGCGCAATGTTCGCGCAATTTCACGCTGGACGGAATGGTGATCGATGCGGCGCACCGCGCCAACATCGAGAAAATCGTCTTTACCTCTTCGGGGTGCGTCTACCCCGTCAGCCTTCAATCGGACACGACCCGGCCGGTTTACCTCCGTGAGGATATGGTGGGGCCTCCTTACGAATCCGATGGAATATATGGTTGGGCAAAGTTGATGGCGGAGCTGACGTTGCGCAGCTATTACCTTGAATACGGACTCCGTTCGGTATCGTGCCGACTCTTTACGGCATACGGCGAGCGCTGCCTAGAATCCCATGCCGTCATTGCAATGATCGGGCGGGCATTTCTCCAGCACCAGCCCGTCGAGGTGTGGGGCGACGGTATGCAAATTCGGAATTGGACGTACGTGGGCGACATCGTCAGGGGCCTTGTCGCGGCCGCGGAGAAGATCTCTGACGCAACCGCGATCAATCTGGGCACCGAGGAACCCATTCGCGTTAAAGATGCGATGCAGATGATTCTCGATCACACGGGGCATCTTGCATCGATCAAGCTGCGTCCTGATATGCCGACCGGTCCCCTCAATCGAGTCGCAAGTCACGAGCTCGCGACGGAGCTGACCGGTTGGCGCCCGCAGGTAACGTTCAAAGATGGCCTAGCCAGGACGATCGACTGGTACTTCAAGGAACACGAAAGCCAGCGCGACGAACTGGGCCGCAAGTTCGACGAACTTCTGATGAAGAGGACCGCATGATGATTGCGTTGATTGTTAGGCTTACGGCTAAACCGGGCAAGCCGGACGAACTCGAGCAGGCGCTCGTTACGCTCGCTCGGGACTCCCGCGAGGAGTCCGGGTGCGAGACGTTTGTCGCGCTTCGTGAAGTTCACGCGCCTGAGCGATTTGTGCTCTTTGAGCAATGGAGTGATGAGTCGGCGTTCGCAGCGCACCAGAGCGGCGCCGCGGTTCGTCATGTGCGTGGCTTGCTGCCTGATCTCGTTCAAGGCGATCCGAACGTCTCTCAACTGGAGACGCTTTCGCATCCTGTATCGCAGCATGAATAGCGGACAGCTGGTTGCCGATGTGAGCTACGCTGCTCGCGAATCAGAGTCGCCGCCTTGGCGCAATTGGGCGGGCAACGTTGTGGCGAATCCTGTGGCAACAATCGTGGCCGCCTGCGAAGAGGACATTGTCTCGGCGGTGGACAGCGCTCGGCGGCGGGCGCTGCGCATCAAGGCGGTTGGAAGCGGGCATTCCTACAACCCGATCGCGGATGCGACGGGAGCCATCCATCTGTCTCTCGCCGCGAGCCGAGGTATAGAAAGCATTGATCGCGAGACGAATCATGTCACCGTATGGGCGGGGATGCGGCTCGATGATTTTTGCAGGGCGCTTGAGGAAGCGGGGCTGGCATTGCCGGTGCTCGGCGCCATTCAGGATCAGACCATTGCGGGATTGATCAGTACCGCTACGCACGGGACCGGTCTGCGGGTGCACAGCTTGTCCGATGCGGTAACGGCAATGCGCCTCGTCGATGGCAGCGGCTGCGTGGTCGAGCTTTCGACGGAACGAGACCCGGCTTTGCTCAACGCGGCGCGCGTCGGGCTCGGTAGCCTGGGCGTTCTTTCCTCGGTGACGTTCGCCTGTGTACAGAGCTTCGACCTTGCCCTTGTCACCGAACCTATCACGTTGAGTGAGGCGGTCAGAAGATTGCCCGAGCTTCATAAGGCTCATTACTTCGGCTTCTGGTGGTTTCCCCAAACACGTTGGGCCGTACTGAGAAGGGCGTGGCGTGAGCCGCGAAGTGCGAGGACAACGCCGCCCTCGACGAAAGGTAAGCGCGCCGCTTTGCGAGACACGCTGCGTGAAGCCGCACTTTGGTTTGCTGGTCATCGAAGTCGAGCCACACCATGGCTCAACGCGGCAGAGCGCGCGGTTTGCTTTGGGCATCGACGTTTGCGGCGGGGTCCGTGGTACGAAGTGTTTTCATGTCCCACCCCGATTCGACAGATGGCGATGGAGTACGCGGTTCCGTTGAGTGCGATCACATTCGTTCTCGACGAGCTGAAGGACGTTTTTTCGCGGCACGTGGTTCACGCCCCGATAGACGTGCGGTTCGGCGCCGCCGACGAAGCATGGTTGAGCCCGTCTTTCGGGCGGCAGACATGCTATATCGGAGTCGCGGTGGCCCAACCGTTCAATCGTGCCATTTCATACGAGTCGTTATTCGCCGAACTCGAAGCCGTATTTGCACGTCACGCCGGACGGCCGCACTGGGGGAAAATCCATTCGCTCGAAGCGCAGACATTGCGCGTGCGCTATCCGAAATGGGATCAATTCATCGCAGTCCGAAACATTTTTGATCGGGACCGCTTGTTTGCGAATCCGCATCTATGCTCGGTGCTGGGCGACTGAGCGGGCGTCTCATACAAGGGGAGACGGGATCATGACATTTCGATCGTTCATCACGTTGCTGGTCGGGTCGGCATGTCTGGCATTGACGTGCCCGGCGCACGCATTCGATGTGGCGCCACTCAAGCCCGGTGACCATGTCGACACCGACGCCGCCAGGAAACTTATCGAACGCTATGATGGCAGGCCGCAGCAGCGATGGATGATGCCGCGACCCGATGAGATTCCGCCCGGTGCGCGCGGCGATGCGATTCGCTACGGCATGGAAATTCTTCGAGATACGTCGAGTCACATCGGTCCCAATGCGCCTGATCCAGCACATCGTTATTCCGGAAACAATCTGAATTGCGTCAACTGCCACGAAGCCGGCGCGAGCGGCATGCCCGGCACCAAGGCGTTCGCATTGCCGTTCGTGAATGTTGTCAACGACTACCCTAAGCTTGATGTGAAATCGATGCGGATCATTTCGCTCGAAGACCGCATCGCACAGATGTGCGGCCACGGAGCCGTTCCGTTTGCCCGTGATTCGAAAGAGATGAAATCGATAGTTGCCTACATGACCTGGCTTGGCAGTAAGGCGACGCCCGGCATGAGCATGAGGGGGATCGGACTAGAGGCTGTGCCAATGCCTGCGCGCGCCGCCGATGCACATATCGGCGGGCAGTTATTCGATGCGAAATGTGCTGCATGCCATTCGTCGTCCGGCACCGGCATACGCAAACCCGACTTTGCAAACGGGGGCGGCTACGTGTTCCCTCCGCTTGCGGGCGATGACACCTACGATGACGGCGGCCATATGTACATGGTGCCGCTGCTGACTCGCTTTATTCACGCCAACATGCCGTTCGGGTCCTCCGCTGCGGCACCCGTGCTCAGCGTGGATGAAGCGTACGACATCGCTGCCTATGTCAACAGCGCGTTGCCGCGCAGGCACTCGATGACTCGCACCGCATCGTATCCCGATCCGCTCTTCAGGCCGGAGGGATTTGCCGTCCCGGAATTATTCGGTGGCGATACAGCAGCGTATCGGGCCGCCCGTTTCGGCCCGTACAAGACGCCTAACCCTTGAGACGAGCCGATGCTGTTCTCCGATCCACGGGTGTGCATCGTCGCGGCTGGCGCCGTGTTGCTGGCCGGCATTTCCAAGGGCGGTTTCGGCGCGGGGCTCGGTGCGCTGGGCGTGCCGCTGATGGCGCTCATCATGTCGCCCATTCAGGCGGCCGCCGTCATGCTTCCGGTTCTTTGCATGATGGATCTCGTTGGTTTTCGAGCCTATTTTGGCAAATGGGATAAAGGTAATCTGCGCGTGATGCTACCGGGGGCGGTCGTGGGCATAGCGGCGGGCGCGATAGGTGCCGGTTGCTTTGGCGATAGATGGATTCGGCTCGTCATCGGCACGTTGTCGATCTGTTTTGTACTCGTGGATGCTTGTTCGCTCGTCAAAGCGGTCCAGCCCAAATCCTGTTCCGCGAAGAGCGGATTCGTGTGGTCCTGTATGTCGGGCTTTGCAAGTTTCGTTGCTCACGCCGGAGGACCGCCGGCGATGATCCATCTTTTGCCGCAGCGTTTGGACAAGGATGTGATGATCGGAACGACCAACGCATTTTTTCTGATCGTGAATGCAATCAAGCTGGTGCCGTATGCGTGGATGGGACAGTTTCAACCAGCCAATCTCCGCATGAGCCTGCTTCTCGCACCACTTGTTCCGATTGGAGTATGGAGTGGGATCTGGCTGCAGCGGCACGTCAGCGTACGGATGTTTTACCTTATCAGCCAAGGCTGCCTTTTTATCGCCGGTGTGCACTTGATCGTACAAGCTTTGGCTGCGGCATAAAGGTGCTTGGTACGATCGGCAGGCCTATCGATACGCGAAACTCTTCGTTCGAAAAGCGAATGCGCCGCGTCGGTCCTGTCAGATCATGCAGGTGCATTTCCCCACATTCCCGTGCAAAGTTTTTGGCGTATGGAGGACTGTCGTTGCGGAGGCGCCGGATGAAAGCAACAAACCAGCATGGCAGGCAACCGGGCAACGGTGCTCCGTGTCGCCTTGAGCCTGTGATCCGTGCGATGGCGCAGTGTCCGTCGGAGCAGCGGGCCTGTATGTTGTGGGCTTTGGCCACTCGGCTCGGCGTAGTGCCAGACGACGAGCGGACATCGGCGTTTGTCTGCCTCTTGAAGGCCGTCCAGCAGCTTCCATGCGTCGAACAGGTGGAACCGCTGAATGAACTGGCCGTGAAGGTCGCCGATTTACCTGTGGCGGATCAAGCCTGCGCGCTTCGCATTTTCGTTGCCGCGGTGGAGGGTATGCCCTTCGAACTTCAGGTTGGGCCGCTTGTCGATCTCGCCTGCCGCATGCTCGAGCGTGCTTATTCGCCGGTTCACGTTCGGCCTGACGGCTCGCCATTGCTTCATTGATCGCATGGTGAGGCGGGTGCGGAGGCGTTCGTACTCCGAGGTTATGTCACTGGGGTAGGCCGCCGGCTCAGGAGGAAGGGACGGCAACGACTTCTCTTTTTCCATGCAAGACCGCATCGATCCATTCAGGTGCGGTCGCCGGAATCCATTCCTGGTTGTGATTGACGAACGGCCTGATCAGCTTGCCCGCGGCCTCCCATTTCTGCATTTTTGCGATGAAAGCTGCAGGGTAGTCTTGCGCAAGGCACGCGATGTTTGCCCAAGGATCGCAGATGGTTGCGTTGGATGGCCACGATGCAAAATCTGTTTCGAGCTCCGGCAAGACATCATCCGCGAGAAGAACGACTCCATGGAGGTAGCCGGTTCCCTGAGGACCGAAGCGCAACCTGCGAACTTCGATATCCAAGGTGTTCGCCAGATAATCGGCCGCCAACGCTGCCAACTCTCCGCAATTGTGTGCCTGCGATCGTTTGAATGCCTCAATCCCAAGACCCTTCGCGAAAGCCTGCCGCGCTGTGGAAACTTCAGTGGAGGCCGAGACAATCCTTCGTATCTCTGACGATGGCTCCGCGAATGAATGTAGCTTATTCGTCGATTTCAAGCTGGCGCTCGTATAGTAGCTATTGCGCACGTGGCGCAACGCGTCTCTGGCGCAAAGAAGTCTGTAGAGTGCAACCTTGTCGCTGTTCCGAGAAGGCTTCTTCACGAAAAGCCTCAGTTCCGCGAGAATAGCGGGATTTTCCGTGAATTTCTGGTCCGAGCCTGACGCCGATTGGCTCTCATCGGGAAGCGTCACGTGTGCCTCCGGTCCAAACTCATCCGGTGAACGCAGCGGTTCGGTGCCATTTGAATTTCCGTCAATCGTTGGCATGTTCAAGGTCCGTTACGGCGTCGTTTCTGGAATCGGTGAGACCATCTCGCCAGTGTCCGGCTAGCCTGTTTTTCAGCGAGAAGTGGTCGGCCTCAATATACCCGCGGATCAATGCGCTATGCAGACCGGTGTTCGCTGCTTGTGACATTGATTCGTCATCGGCGCCGCGAAGGGAGGCTCGGCTGAAATGGCCTTGATCCGAGAAGCCGCACATCAGCGCAATGTCCGAGAGCGGATGATCGGTGGTGCGCATCAGCGCTTTCGCGGCTTCGATTCATGAAAGGGTGAACTTGAACGCAAAACGTAATGAGGCGAGTAAGGACGTAGGGGTGCAGGTCAGAAGTGTTTTTTCCACGCTGTGTGTGCGCTACCTTGCAGTGCTGGGTCGACACATCGAGCAAACCTACCAGGGCAGGGGGACATTCACTTTGTCTCGATTGTCGCCGAGATACAGCGCTGGAAGGAACCGGGAGAGGAACGTGAACTCGTTGTAGCAATGCATTAGCAGAGCGCGCCCGAATTCGTCCGAAAACATCGCGATGATCTCGTCTGGCTTTTTCCCTGTGGCGGGAAGGTCCTGGCCGAGGTAGAAGTGGCTACGTAAGACCAGGCCGCCGGGTGTGTCTCTGCCGATGTGAAGCAGACGGCTTCCCGAAATATGGCCGCCACGTACGGACTCCGGATCGTGTCCCATGGCAACGCATGCGCATACGGCGGCTGTGACGCGTTTTTCAGACCGCGCGGTGCGGTACCTGTCTGAATTGAAGAACTCGGTGGCATCGCGAAAATGAATCGCGAGCCTTGCAGCAGGTAAATCTGTAAACCGTTCTTCCACGAGATGAACGGAGCCGACGTGGGTTTGCGTTTCTCCTCCGGCCCATTCACTGCTCACGTGGTCTACTGGATGCCACCATCGATATTGTTGTGTGTTCGGGCGCGAGCGAAACCACCATTCGAACATTTCGCCGGTGCAGCCCTGCATATGCGTGCGGCATCCAACGTGCAATACCCCACTCGAAAGGCGCTCGTAGCCCGTTTCCAGCTGCAGCGGCGCTGCGTCGAGTAACAGATCCACTTCATCGAGTTTCATTTTCTGCTCCGTTCGCCGGTCCAAACCGGATCGATCAAAAAGACGTGGTTACGCCCAGTCGCAGGAGTGTCTGCGAGCCGGTGCTCGAAGCAGCCGTCGGACCGAAAACGCCGTTGATCCAGGCGCCGGTGGTCGGGCCATCGCCGCAGGCGTGCTGGTAGGCACCCTCGAGATATATTGCAGTCCGCTTGGACAGCCAATGCATCAAGGCCGCCGTCACCTGATGTGCCTTGTTGTGCTGCAAGACGGCATTGCCTCGCATGTATTCGTAATTTGCTCCGAGCGTCCAGGCGGGCGTGATGATCCAGTTAGCGCCGATCTGTCCGACATCGATTCGTGCATCGGTCAGCGTGTTCTTCGTGTTGGTGTAGAGCACCGTTGTTTGCACCGTTCCGAATGTATAGTGCGCACCTGCCCCGAAGTTGCGTATGCCGTCGTGGCCGTTGTTCATTTGCGGATACTTCACTTCCGTGTAGGCGGCGCCTATCCCGAAAGTACCGATCGAATAATTTGCTCCAAAACTTACGGTGTTGCCTGACGCAAAATCACCGGCCACGCCGCCGAAGCCGTAAAGCACACCGAACGTGAAACCGCTGATGTCGGGCGTTTTGTACTTCACAGAATTGGTCACGCGGCTCGACCCGGCGACACGATCGAAATCGAAGGAGCCCGTCGGATTGTTCGGAATTCCGAGGGCGGAGAACGGACCCTGGCGGAAGTTATATAAGCCCCCATACGCGAGGGCGCCGTCGAATCCGCCATTTTGGTCGTGCAAGCCGCCGAACAGCAAAGACTCCCACATGAAGTCCTGCTGATTGCCGAACGTCAAGTTTCCGAGATGGTCGTTGGCAAGCCCGACCCAGGCTTGCCGCCCGAATATCGCCCCCTCGTTTGGAATCGTTGTGCCATTCGACAGGTCGAATTGGCCCTCGAGCATGAATATGGCCTTCGTGCCCCCACCGATATCTTCGACGCCTCTCAATCCGAATACATTGGGTGCCCAGACACCCGTGTCAAGAAAGGTATTGCCGTGCCCTCCCTCATTGCTGACATACGTTACACCCGCATCGAGGAATCCGAAGAGCGTTACGTTGCTTTGAGCTTGGGCGAGGGGCACAACAACGAAAAGGGTAAGACCACAAACGATATTTTTCACTTAGGACTCCTAATCATGCGATACAAAGGCGAATACTTCATCTGCATGAGCTATGGGCGAGTCAATCGGCGGCAATATAGAGGCGTCGCAGTAGTGGGCTATCTTTCACCACCATCGCGGGCCCAGAAAGCGCAAATCTTCCGCGTTCCATGACGTAAGTTCGATCGGCGAGGTCGATCACCCGTTGGACGTCCTGTTCGACAATGAACATGGTCATCCCCGTATGCTTTAGTTCGCCCAATGTTTGATACAACCGATCCATCGTTAGCGGTGACAGGCCGAGGCTGATTTCGTCGAATATGATCACGCGCGGCCGCGCCATGACGGCCCGACCGATCGCCAGCATTTGTTGTTGACCGCCCGACAACGCAGTTCCGAAGTTGGCTCGACGTTCCCGCAAGTCCGGAAAGATGTCGTAGACATGCTTGAGTCGACTTGACATCTCAGCGCGCCCGACTCCGCGAGCGGCAAGCATAAGGTTCTCTTGAACGGTGAGTGAACCGAAAATGCGCCGACCTTCCATGCAATGCGCTACGCCGAGCCGGGCAATCTGATGTGGTGACGTTGGGGTTACCAATTGTCCGTTGATCCGAATGGTTCCTTCGCTCGGTCGAAGGCCGCCGCAGATTACGTTTGCAAGCGTCGTTTTACCTGCGCCATTGGTTCCCAGTATCGCTAAAACCTCGCCCTGATATATCTTCATGTCGATACCGTTCAAGACGCGCGCTTGACCGTAGCCGGCGTGAACGCCGGCGAGCTCTAGCAACGGAATTGGATCGACAGGATGCGGCGCTCTGGACGGCTTCACGGCCGCGACATCTACACGCGTCGGGGCGGCGATGCCGATTGGCGCAGATCGTATGCGTGCGGTGCCGAGGTAGATGGTGGCGACTTCATCACTCGCCAACACCGTGGACGTGGGGCCTTCCGCGAACGGCTTGCCGAAGTTCATCACGATTAATCGTTCGCATGTTTCACGAACTACACGTAGGACATGCTCGATAATCACGATCCCTTGCACGTCGACGCGCAGAGATCGAATCAACGTGACCAACTCTGAGATTTCGCTATCGACGAGGCCCGCACCCACCTCATCGAGCAATAGGAGAACCGGATCGAGTGCCAGTGCTCTCGCCAACTCGAGCCGCTTGCGCCGCAATAGTGGCAAATGCCGAGCGCGAGTATCAGCGGCGTCAAGCAATCCTGTGCGATCGAGAAGTCGATCGCAGACACCTTCGGCCGTCTTCTTTGGCGAAAAAGGATGGCGACTATAGCGTGCAGCGAGCAGGTTCTCGCGTACTGTCATGTGGAGAAAAGGGCGCGGAATCTGGCAAGTGCGCCCAATGCCGAGCCGCGCACGCTGACTCGCGTTCAGGCTGCTCACGTCGCGTCCATCGAAGTGGATTTTGCCCGAGTCGGGCTTGATCGCACCTCCGATCAGACCTACCAGGGTCGATTTGCCAGCTCCATTAGGTCCGATGACACCTAACACCTCGCCGCGTCTCAGCGTCAATGACATATGATCGGCGGCAACGATGCCGCCGTAGCGTTTTGAAAGACGCTCTGTCTCGAGCAGTGCAGCGGTGTTGCTCACGAGCTGTCTCCCTGCTCGAAACGTTGCTTCCATAGTCCCGCTAACCCGTCAGGAGCGAAGCGGAGGACCATAACGAGAACGGCACCGGTAATCATTAGATGCAATGCGGGCCAGTTGGCGAGTAACTCCCCAAGTAAGGTGACGAACAAGGCTCCCAGTAGTGGGCCAGTGCGCGTACCTTTTCCGCCAATCATTACAATCGACAGGGTGCCGAAGGTCCATGGCAGTCCGAACGATCCGTAGGGCTCGACCGCACCGACTTTCACTGCTTGCAGTGCCCCTGCAATGCTTGTCACGAAGCTCGCTATGAGAAAGGTTACGAGTTTGACCAGGAATGTCCGGACGCCGATTTGAGCGGCGGCGTCTTCATCATCGCGAACTGCGCGCAAAAAAATTGAAAAGCGTGAGCGGGTAGCCACCGATATGATGAGCGTGGTTATAGCCAACAACTCGAGTGCCAGCGTGAAAAGCGCATGCGGTCCCGGAGGATCCTTGGAAAGAAACAGGCCTGTTGCGCCGCCGAAGCCGCTGTAGTTGACCATGAAGAGCCGAAGCGCTTCGCTGAATGCCAGCGTGGCTACGGCGAAATACAAACCCCGCAGTCGGAATACCGCGCCGGCCAACAGTAATGCGATAACCGCACCGACGATACCGGCAAGTGGAAGTGCAAGGAGGAGCGGTGCGTTTGCCCGGTTGGTCAACACGGTAAACGCATATGCGCCAATGCCAAAAAACGCCGCGGTCCCGAGCGACACCATACCACCGTATCCCGCCATCAAGTTCCAGGCTTCGGCCAGCGCGATGGCCAGCAATAGCTGAAACCCAACCTCCAGGATATAGTCATTGGCGACGATGCTTGCCGTTGCTATTGTCGCGAAAACAACCAGTCCGAGGACTGCCCGCATGAACGGGGTTGAGCGGAAACAGGAAGTTCTTCGATACGGTTTTTCGGCAGTTGGCGACTGTGGCGACAGTGGGGGCAACGGTCGGTTGATCAACGGCGGCATTATGATGCTCCCGCTGCGGCAAAGCCGCGTGGTCGCAAAGTCAGGAAGACGAGTAGAAGAATGAGCCCGGCGAAATCGCGGTAGCCGTCACCAAACGTCAGTGCTGCAGTGCTTTGTACAAGACCCAGAACCATGCCGGCAAGGAGCGTTCCGAAGACGTTGCCAATGCCGCCCATTGCAACGACGGTGAAGCTACTCAGCAAATATGACGTACCGCTACTCGGGGAGAACGCAAACGCGGTGCCAATGAGTACGCCTCCCATAGCCGCACATGCAGCACCCAGCGCGAATGTCAGTGCGCGTACACGGTCGACGTCGACGCCGACTACCGCGGCCGCAAAAGGGTCGCTCGAGGCGGCCCGCAGGTCACGACCGAACGCCGTGCGCATGATGAGTTGATGGACGGCTGATATTGAAATGACAGAGAGGCCAAAGCCGATGACATAAATTTTTGCGACAGTGATCGATCCCCAGTGCACCGATTGTGCGGCGTATGCCGTGTCAATTGCCCGTGTGTCGGCGTGGAAAGCGAGCACATAGAAATTTTGGAGAATGATGGAAACGCCGAGCATCGTCATCATCGTTGCATCGGCCCCTTTGCTTGATAACGGCCGGATGAGTACTCGATGCAGCAGCAACGCGAGCCCTGCAGTGGCGCCACCGACTACCGGCAACGAAAGTAGCGGGTCGCATCCTGTCAGAAGCAACAAAAAATATTCAAGATAGGCGCCCGCGATCAGCAGTTCTCCGTGGGCGAGATTGAGCAACCGCATGACGCCCAATATGATGGACAGACCTAGAGCGATCAGCGCCAGCATGCTGCCCAGCAGCAGGCCTGACACCATGCTGTTGACTATGACAGTACTGTTTGCAAACTCAAGCGCAAGCATTGCCGCATCTCACCGGGTGTCACGGGTTGGCGGGAAAGGAAAAAGCAGCTTTCCCTTCGCCAGATTCCTCGGCCATACCGGTACGGCAACCCCGTTTTGCCATTGCATCATCGCGATGGGAATGCGTGAGGTGTGCTCGGAATCGAACTTTACCGGACCGACAACGTAGGTCTTGTTCGTGCTGCCGATTGCTGCATTGATCTTTTCGCGATCAAGGCTGCCGGCGCTCGCGATGGCATCGAGGAGGACTTGTGCCGCGGCGTACGAATCGGCGATGTGCTGGCTTTGCGTCTGCCTGGTTTCTGATTCAAAACGCTCGGCTAGTTGTGCCGCGCCGGGATAGGGAAAAGTGGGATCCCAATATCCCCCTACCAGGACGCCGTCTGCCAACTTCCCTAGAGCGCGAGCGAACTGCTCCGGTTCGGCGCCTTTTTCGATGTCGAGGATTTTGGGATAATACTCGGCCGACGCGATCTGCTTGCGCATCGCGATAGCCTGCGGAGGAATGGCATCTACCAGCACGATCTGCGCGTCAGCGGCTTTCGCTTCCTCGATCATTGACGTGAACTGCTGGCTGTCGACAGGGAAGCCGCTCGACTGAGAGATTGTGTATCCGCCGGTGCTGGAGGCCTCGGCCCAGATATGTTGCCGCAATTGCTGGCCATCGGGACCATTGTCCGAGAAGACAGCCACCTTTTTATTCGTAACGAGTCCATAGTCGGACATCATTCGAAATGTCGCGGTGCCCAGATCGCGTTCGTCGAAGAAGATGTCCCATGCATACGTCCATTTTCGAACCGATTTAAAATTCTCAAGCGGATCGCAACCCGTTACGAGAGGCACCTTTCTACGCTCTGCTGCCAGGGCGCCTGCATTCACCAGCGCCGGTGTACACGATCCGAGCATTGCGACGACGCCGTCCCGGGAGATCAACGTTTCCGTGTTACTTGCCGTAGCGTTGGGGTCTGTTTTATCGTCGCGAATGATGAGTTTGACTTTGTACTTGCGGCCGTCGACATTGAGTCCACCGTTCTTGTTGATGTCGAGAACCGCCGTTTCGTAGCCCCATTTCTGATACGCGCCGAAGCCGGCCAGTGGTCCCGATAGAGGCAGGGATGCCCCTATGGTCACTTCGTCAGCGGCAAGCGCGGGACCACTCAGTATCAAAGCCGTCAGTGTGGCGCAGAGACGCCTATTGTGTGAATAATCGCGCATGCGTGCGTCCTCGGAGATCGAGTGCGTTCGTGAGTGACGGCGAGATACCGACGATGTGGCCGAATCTCGGCAGCACCGTTTCGCCTCAGCGTTGTGAGGCGAAACGGTGCTGTGTGTATATTCGCGCGTCACTAAAACAAAATCTCGACGCGTGCGCGAAAGTCGTCATTCAGAAAGCGAATGTTGAAGTTGCCCCGCTTCGACGGACAAATCTGCGGTAGCGATCGATGTGCGATTTAACCGACGGTCGTATTGATGGCTATCGATTCTTTGAACGATGAGCCCACGGCTTCAGCCCATCGGTGCGGTTCGCTAATGTCCAGCAGCGCGCCGACGACGTTTTCGGCATTCGATCGGCTTATCCATGAACGAACGAAGGCGATCTGGCTCTCATGCGAACGATGCGCCGTCATGGCTGACGCGATGGCGGTCTCGACGTCCGCATCGGATGGGTGTTCACTTGGCAATCCCTCTAGTCTCGCGATGATCTCAAGATCGAGCTTGAGATGATTGGGCAACTTGCCTTCGTACGCGAGACGCCGGTATGCCTGGGGCGAACATCCAGACCGAGTAGAACCCGGCGGCAGCCGAAACTGTTAGCGCCGGTTCTTCAACTGCCCGATGTGAGCCTCGAAGGTAATAGCCACAGATGATGCAGGATCTGAACAACGAGAAAGTAGCGGATGTGTTGCTATCGTGGGTTCGCACTCACGTTCGCCATCAATGAGTTTCGATGACTGAGCCAATGGCTCTTGGCCACCTCGAGGGTACGGGGTGACCGCGGCCTGACATCGAGATCAAAAGCGCGTTCGTATTCCCGACGTCAACTCAATCTGGTTCTTTGCACCGAAAGTCGAGGCAACGGTATATCCGCCATGCAATCGCATATAGTCGCCAGCCAGATAAAGTTCCGTGCGTTTTGACAAGTGATAGAAGACCGAGCCGTAGAGCGTTTCTTTAAAACCGTCATGCAGTCCTGTTGAGCTGTTGAACTCACTGCCGAGGTTCGCGTTCGGAACGTTCCCGTCGATGCCATAGGCAGCGTGGTGCACGCGCATCTGTTGGTACCCCAGCTCATAGTCCAGTGATCCTCTCGGAGAGAGCTTGAATGAAACCGTCCATGCGTCATCGTGTCGCTTTCCAAGCGTGCCCTGACCGCCGGTGTAGTGAAAGTAGCCGGCGTTCATGCGAACGACATCAATGGAGTAGTTCCCGCCGAAGGAGAATGTCTGATTGGCCAAGCCTGCGTTGTTCACGTGACTATAGAATCCCGCGAGGTTGAATGCGCCACCGTTGTATCCGAGCGCGACCTGAGAGGTGCTACCCGATGCAAACGATGTCGAGTTACTGAATGCGTAGCCAGCGCTCGCGTAAAGACCGCTGCCGAACAACTTCTTCCACGCGATCCCATTGTCGTACCGCGTTCCGGTCGCGCTCCCGGCGTAGAAGATCATCTGTTTGAAGTTGTTCGAGTTCGTCCAACCTCCCTCTTCGGTGCCCAGCGCGGCGCTTCCGTACGGATCGCCATAAATGGCAGCTGCGTCGCGAGCGATGGTGTTCTGGAAGCCCGCCGTCAGCTTGCCGAGCACATCGTTTTGGATTCCCACCCATGCATCGCGATCGAAGATCTGGCCAGGGTCGTCCATCGTGCCGTTGGCTACGACGTATTCGCTTTCCAGCCGGAAGATGATCCTTGATCCGCCGCCAATATCTTCCTCTCCTTTCAAGCCCCAGCGGCTGCCGCTGAACCAGGGCTCTCCATGGAAGCCCACGCCAATCACATGACCGCCGTTGGCTGCGGCATGCGATTGATAACTTGGAAAGCTCAAATCCAGCAGGCCGTAAAGCTGCACGCTTGATTGTGCATTAGCGTTGCCCGCAGCCATAGCGCCAGTCAGTACGGCTAGTACGCCGCATGCTTTTCTCACGATCATGCCCCCATCGCCATATCCGTCGGCCACCCAGGCAGACGTACCGTTACCTGCAAGCCGACTCGCTCTGGACCTGAGGCC
This sequence comes from Trinickia sp. LjRoot230, assembly GCF_964253315.1. NCBI lineage: Bacteria > Pseudomonadati > Pseudomonadota > Betaproteobacteria > Burkholderiales > Burkholderiaceae > Trinickia > Trinickia sp. LjRoot230. The sequence goes on along the minus strand of NZ_CAXUQX020000001.1, from coordinate 2,285,190 downwards.
AACGTGACCGATCCACCATGAGCTTCCGCAACGCGACGAACGATTGCTAGACCCAGGCCTGTACCTTCCGCGGAGGATCTACCGCGATAGAAGAGATCGAAGACGCGCGGGCGCTCCTCAGCCGCGATTCCGGGGCCGTTGTCCTCCACCTCGAAAATGACTTCTTTAGCATCGAGGCGACAAGAGGCTGTTACGCGCCCACCTTCCTGGATATGGCGAATCGCATTCTCGATGACATTCTTCACGAGTGCCATAAGCAGGTTAGCGCTGCCGGATACGAAAAGCTCTCCCGCGAGTTCGGCTCCCAAATCGACATTGCGATGTTGTGCGGCTGTTGCAAGCTCCTCGATTGCTGTCGTGACAATGCCTTTCATGTCCACAGCCGCTCGCGCGGCGGGTGGAATCGTCTCGTCAGCTTGCGCAAGCAGCAACAACTGGTTGACGATGCCGGTCATTTTCCTGCCGGTGCAGCGAATACCGGCAATCGCCTCGCGGATCTCCGGGTCATCGTGTTCGCATCGAAAGGCGCATTGAACCTGGAGTTCAAGCAATGCAAGCGGGGTACGTAGTTGATGCGCAGCATCGGCAATGAATTCGCGTCGGCGGGTTACATCGAGCCTCAGACGCGCAGCGCACTGATTGAGCGCATCAGCGATAGGACGCAGCTCCGAATGGAGGTCCTCGAAGCGAATGGGCTCGAGCTGCGTCGGCTTGCGCTCGGCAATGTAATCCTTCATCCGGAGCAGCGGGCGAAGCTCGCTTGTCAAGATGAGGAATGCAAGGGCGGCCGTGAAGGTGAACATCACGCCCTGGATGGCCAACCGACAATACCAAGGCGCTGCCGCTATTTGAAACGCGATCGCGTTTTCGGCGAGCGCAAGTAGAGCAAACAGCAGCGTCATGCGCCAGAAGATGCGTGCACCCAAGCTATCGGTCGTCATGGTGTCTCCGCTTTCACGCCGATACGCCGGCGATCATGAGCGCGGCGAAGGCCGAGATACCGAGCTTGAGCAGCAACGTGCCAATGCGTTCGGGAATTATTTTCATCAAGCTGCCTCCCACATACGAACCGAGCGCTGATGTCAGGGTCATTGCCAATGCAACCTTCCAGTAGTGATAGAAGGAAAATCCGCTTATGACGAAGGCCGCGACCTTTGCTGAATGGAGCACGGTCATTTGCATGGCGTGGGTCACGATTACACGGTCTTTCGGCAGCCCTTGCTTGATGAGGACCGGTTGAGAGATCGTCCCAACGCTTGCAACGAAGAGCGACAGGAATGCCTGAATGCATCCGAGGATCATGAAGTTTCCAATGAATTTCCCTACGCAGCGCAGAACCGAGGTCCACGTGTAGAGGAGGATGAAAACGCCGAGCAGCTTCGAGAGGTTGGCATTCGGCACATTTCCGAGCAGCAGGCAGCCGACGCCCGCACCCAGCAGGACGCCCGCTGCGTAGGCGGGGAGTAATCGTGTTTCGGCAAGTTCGCGGTTCAAGTAGAACCGGCTTCCGTTGCTTACAAGCTGAATGAGTCCGTGAACAGGAACTACAGCGGCAAAAGGCAGGAAGGAGCACATGACGGCCAGCAGACCTATCCCGCCTCCGATGCCTACTGCTGCCGTAAACACGGAGGTTGTGAAGCTCGCGCCTGACAGAACGATAAGGGACGTGACAGGAGACACGGGTACCACCTTGCCGAAAGTGATGCATCGATTGAGGTATTGGACGATCTGGCAGCCCCGTATTTTCTTCTTGGCCTTAATGACGACATTTAAAATAGATGTAACGTTTTTTGTGAAATTTAATGTGGCAATTTTAAATTTTATGGTGCCATTTGAATATATCTAAGACGGTAATTTCCCAAATGTAAAGCTGTGCCGCAATATGGATATGCGAAGCCGATGTGCTGTGTTGCGAACTTGATCTTCAAAGGTCTGGTGTGAGCGTCGCCGTTGCTGCTCCCTGTTGTCACGGAGCGCAATGGGTTTGTCTTAGGGCGTGGTTTTTGCGATGCAGGTCCAAATCGGCCTGTCTCGATTCGTCGACGTCAATTGCAGTACGTTGTCGAGTGGCCCGAGCAACACCGCTCGCGTGTCGCGATACCGGATGGCGCATTCGTTTGCGTGCCAACAGAGCGTCGCAGTTCGCGATATAAAACCGGGGAGGCAGTGGATTCTGGTGATGCGACACGCGTGAATGGAAGGTGTCACGAATTTTGTGTGCTGAGATCGGTTAAAAAGTCTCAGCTGATGGCGGCGGTGAATCGCTCGCCGAATAGAATGGCGAACTGATTGACTGCTTGCCACCAAGTGATAGGCGGCATCTTCCAATCCTTTTCGATGTTGCGCAAGGCCAAGTACAGCAATTTGCTGGCGCCTTCGTCGCTGGGGAAATGACCGCGGTTCTTGACGATCTTACGCAACTGCATGTGCATGCTCTCGATCGCGTTGGTCGTGTATATGATCTTTCGTACTTCCGGCCTTGCTCTCATTGGCGCTGCCACATCGCCGCCTCGGCTGCTTCGGCGATAGCGGCCTGATAGATCGGCTTGAGCGCTGGTGCCAACGGCTTTCGTTCCTTCAAGCTCGCCAGATTCAGCGAATTGCGGATCAGGTGCACGATGCACATCTGGATCTGCGCGGCCGGATACACCGCTTCGATCGCCTCGGGGAAACCGCGCAAACCATCGACGACGGCGATCAGGATGTCGTGCAAGCCGCGGTTCTTCAGTTCGTTGAAGACCTTTAGCCAGAACTTCGCACCCGCGGTTTGCTCGATCCACAGACCTAGCACTTCCTTACGGCCGTCGGCCGAATGCCCATCGCGAGGTACACCGCCTTGTTCTTGACCGTACCTTCGTCGCGAATCTTCAGCCGCGGCGCGTCGAAATACACGATCGGATACATCGCCTCCAATGGGCGTTGTTGCCACTGTTCGACTTCGGCCAGCACCTCATCGGCGACGGTCGAAATCAGGTCGGGCTACACCTACAAGCCATACAACTCCAGCAAATGGCCTTGGATCTCGCGCACGCTCATGCCGCGCGCATACATGCTGATGACGTGATCGTCGAAGCCCAGTAGACGGCGCTGATATTTGCCCACCAACTGCGGCTCGAACGCGCCTGCCGGTCGCGCGGAATGTCCAGATTCAGCTTGCCGTTGGGCGTGATGACCGTCTTGCGGCTGGCGCCGTTACGGTGGTTGCCGGCCTTGCCTTGCTCAGCCTCGCTCTCCAGATGGTGTGTCAGCTCCGCCGCCAGCATGCGTTCAGCCAGTTGCTTCTTCAATTGCCCGGCTAAGCCCGACTTGCCCAGAACCGACTCGGCATCCTTGTTCTGCACCTGCGCGAGCAGTTGATCGATTAGATCATCGGGGAACAGCTTCGGCGCCTTCGGGATCTTGCTCTTCTTCGTCACAGTTGCTTCGGTCATAGGACGTAATTTCCGTTATCGTCTCATGACCTCGGCACACAGAAAATATGACAGGCTCCGCGTGCCCGTTCGATCCGAGTGCATCGAACGGAGACGCCACGCCGATTCGTCTCCGGTTTTAACTTCGAAACCTAGCGTTCAGCGAAGAGAGAAGTGTAGGGCGCTTTCTCAATGTCCGTGTCCACCGCCACAACCGCTGCCGTTTCCTCCACTGCTGCCCTGACCACCGTATCCACCGTGGCCTCCGCTTCCTCCATGGCCTTGACCACCGCCATGTCCCTCGCCACCGCCATGACCTTCGCCGCCGCCGTGTCCCGCGCCACCGCCGTGACCTTCGCCACCGCCATGGCCTTCGCCGCCGCCGTGTCCCGCGCCACCGCCGTGACCTTCGCCACCGCCATGGCCTTCGCCGCCGCCGTGTCCCGCGCCACCGCCATGACCTTCGCCACCGCCATGGCCTTCGCCGCCGCCGTGTCCCGCGCCACCGCCATGACCTTCGCCACCGCCATGACCTTCGCCACCGCCATGACCTTCGCCGCCGCCGTGACCTTCGCCACCGCCATGGCCTTCGCCGCCGCCATGGCCTTCGCCGCCGCCGTGTCCCGCGCCACCGCCGTGACCTTCGCCACCGCCGTGACCTTCGCCACCGCCATGACCTTCGCCACCGCCATGACCTTCGCCACCGCCGTGACCTTCGCCACCGCCATGGCCTTCGCCACCGCCATGGCCTTCGCCACCGCCGTGACCTTCACCACCGCCGTGACCTTCACCACCGCCGTGACCTTCACCACCGCCATGACCTTCGCCACCGCCGTGACCTTCGCCACCGCCGTGACCTTCGCCACCGCCATGACCTTCGCCGCCGCCATGACCTTCGCCACCGCCGTGCCCTTCACCACCGCCATGGCCTTCGGCCCCACCACCTCGCGTACCACCGCTTTGGCTGGTATTTCCGGAGCTGCTGCCCGTTGCACCGGAACTTTTCGCACCGACGTTTCCCGAACCGGATAGCGCTGCGACACCGCCTACTGCTGCGATCGCCCCTACCGCCGGACCTCTTTTTCCGGCAGAGGAACTTCGAGCGTTGCCGTCCGCCGTGCTAGCTCCATCGCGTGCCGCCGGTGCAAACTGTTCGCACTGTCCCTGTCGCTCGAAGTCGCATACACGGTCGTCATCGGCGGAAGAGGATAGAGAGCCCGCATTGGCCAACAGCGGCCAAGCTGTGCTTGCAGCTAACGTGAGACTGGCGCAGGTCTGGATCGCCAGAAAAATTTTATTCGTCTTCACTTTTGCCTCGTTAATCCATGAATTGATATGTTGATATTGCGTAGCTTTAATCGGCACAGGTGGATCTATCAGGATTCCAGGTGCGGTTCCGGTCGTCGGACAAATAGCTAATTTCAGTGGATGGCCACCATTAAAGTGAACGCATGAATGGAAAAATAATTGGTGGTTTTTGCGTCGAGGGAATGTTATGGAATGACGCTGCAATATGCGTTTCAGCTAGCGAAAAACTGCGTCGGCGGAACGAACCAGAGACGCGCTGAGTGGTAAGCGGCCTGCGCACGCATGCAGCTCTGTGCACGCGCACCCGTGTGATGCACCAGAAGATCCATAGGTGCGCCGCACCACGCTATGGGCGATAAGGATGAGCGGCGATAGCACAAGTCTGCCGATCGCGTGCGAAGTCGCCGCGGAATAAAGCCACCGTCGGCCGTGTTTTACGAATATGAAGTGAGCTTGAGAATCCGGGTTGCGGCGACGCTCAGACATGAGCGTGCCGTTTGCCGGTGGGAGGTTGCCGCATGAACACGCTTGAGATGGCCCGCGCAGCAGGATTCGTGATCCTGCTCGACGGAAAGATTGGCCGGGAGACCTATCATTCCGTCATAGGATCGCTTTCTACCCTTGAGCGATTCCAGGCGCTATGTCGCGAGGGCAGATGCGAGACCATCGGAGCTGGCGGAGCGGCGGTGACTTCCGATGATGCGACAGACATTCTGCCGCCCGGGAAAGAAGGTCGCGGATCATGAGCACACTAGCCGAAAATCTCATCACGTTGTTGGCACTTCCAACGCCGCACGGCACCCTTACAGAGCATCTGTTGCGCGAAATAGCTCGCCTTCTGATTGCCCGAGGCGTTGAGTAGATACCGCCAGTGTATGATTCAAGACGCTTATTCGAAATGAGAAATGGCCTCTCCAATTAGACCGGGGTGCCGTCGAAGACGGACGGCGGCAGAAAAAATCTTGATCCGTTCGCACTAATTTACGTAGTTTTTATCATTCCAGGAGCTCAATCCACATGATTCGACGATTCGCAAAACCTCTTTTCAGTTTGGCGATCTGCGCGGGCTTGTCTGCCAGTTGGATGCCAGCACACGCGGCTGCCGGCGTCAGTTTTATCGAGCCTACCGATGGCGCGACGGTAACCAATCCTGTGCACCTCAAATTTGCGGTGAGCGGTATGAGCGTTAAGCCGGCGGGCGACTTGATCGATGGAGCAGGGCATCACCATATCCTGATCGACGGTAAGCCGCTTCCGAAAGGGGAGGTCGTGCCGGCAAACGATCACGCCATCCATTATGGCAAGGGCCAAACGGAGGCCGACGTGACGCTGCCTCCGGGTGACCATACGCTCACGTTGCAGTTCGCCGACGGCGCACATCGCTCATATGGACCGGAGTGGAGCCAGACGATCAAAGTTCACGCCAAGTGAATTCACGCGGCTTCGAGCGCGGTACGAGCACCGAGCCGAGGCCCCGTTTTCCATCGCGTGCATGGGCGGAACATCGCAAGTTTTCGAGTGCGCATACGATGGGACGCGACTAGAACCATGCTGCAGGCGGCGTGCCGTGATCACTGCAATGGTCGGTACGACGGCTACCTCATTACCAAAGCGAACCTTTTCGAAAGCGTCGAGATAGTCGAATCTCAGGACGCTGTAATCCGGCGCGAGAAGGGCTTTCCGATCGAAATGCTTCTACCGCCAGAAGTAGCGCTTGTTCGTTCCAGCCGAATCCCCGGGCGACGTGCCTGCGTCCGTGGAGCCAGGGTTGTTAATTTCTCGTAGTTCCGCGAGCGAATTCTTTTCGCATCGTAGGCCGCCAGTTTCGCGTTGTTGTGCCGACCGACTGGATTAATCGGATACGCTTCCATTACTGATGGGAGGGGCAAGTGGGTATCGATAGGGCAGGCGAAAACGGCAAACCCGGTTTTCCCGAAGAGACCGGATCGGAATTGCTCCCGCAAGCAGCCTCCAACCTTCCCACTTCCGGTGCCGCCAGCAGCAACGCCACGCCGACTGGTCCGCTGAACGACATGCCACAGCGGATGGCACAAAGCGGACAACCAACGGAACGCCGTGTGCCGCGCCGGTTCGCGCTGAACTGCCTGCGGGGCGCAGTCGCAACCGCGATAGGCGTGAATGCATTCACGGGCAGCGACGCCGCCAAGCCCCCAGCGATCCGGTCGAAAAAGTCCCTTGCATTGAGTCGGCCTTCGCAACCCGAATCTATCCGTGATCTGGCTCCATTAGGTCCTCGCGACATCGGTCCCGGGGAGCGGCGATTGTTTGCGCAGCTTGCCCGGCGCGCTCACGCGATCGATCAATCCGGCTACTACGCCCCCGAGCGGTCGACTCGTGTCAACGGCCCGGCAGATGCGCTGCAAGTGGTTCGCTGCTATCAGGAGGGAATTGACCGACAGTCGCGCAAGTATGGAGTTCCCCAGGCTCTGCTTGAGGGCTTGCTCGCTTCAGAGGTCAACTTTGATACTCGATGGAGAGTTCACGATTCATTTGTCCAGGGCTGGTTTCACCTTGGGCGCGGCGTAGGCGCCTTCCGATTGCATTCTGAAACGCTATTTGCCTCCTGCGAATATTTGCGCGACGTGGTCGTGCCAACGGACCTGCTGGATGTCGGTCAGACGTCGCGGATCGACTTTTCCGTATTGACGGACTACGTAACCAACCCTCAAACGAACGGTTACAACCTCGACGATTTCGCCACGTACCATGAGACGGAGGCCGCAGCGATCATATCGCTATCGCTCGCGCATCAGATGTGGTCGGCAGGATGGAAGCAGCCCGATACGAAAACACCGTTTCGGTTTTCCGAGTTTATGAGTAGTAGCCTGTCGCCGACGCGGATGAGTACGCTCTTTGAAGCCTATCGCGCCGGTTCGAATGCGTTGGACGGGTTCAACGGCTACGACGACAGGCTGGGCGTGCACCGCATCATGTACGGCGCCGATGATTTTGCCAAGGCTGTTCACGACCCGCGTGCCGTCATGGGATACAACGCTTGGCAAGCAGAACCGTATTTCGAATACTTTGCCGCCCGAAAGTAACGTGTAACCTGCTGAGTCTAAAAGACCTCAAAAAATCAGCGATATGCAGAGCAGAATCGGTGTGGTTCGAAACCCGGTTTTTTTTGAGTTATGCGAGTTGCCTGCTCAAGGATGTCGTCTGTACATGGAAGCCCCCAAGGCAGCCATCGAATCGATCTGCGACTGTATCCAGCTACTGCAGCGTTTGCGCGTCTTCGGATCGACACGGATGTCCGGGCGCGGCCGTCCGGGATGCGCGGCATTTCGATGCATTTGGGCCGACGCAGGCGTGTGGCCGGGGCGCATCATGTTAATGCCGATCAGTTGCTCGGGATAGGGCAATATTCGCAGGGCGGTGCCGACGCTTTGTCTGTCAAATGCCCGACTATTCGCTGCGGCCAGATATTGATCGATGATTAACGCATTTGCATCGGCACGGGTCGGACCGATTTGTTGTTCCCGTGTGGGTACCCTGTTGAAGTGAATGAATTTCCGCAGATCGCGCACAGCTGTTTCTACGGTTCGTATGTCGAGATTCAATGTTCGGGCGATGTGCGGCACTAGCTCGTGAGCGGCCCATGGCGATATGGAAGCGAGCTCTTGCAGCGTGCCATGGCCCGCCGGAACCTTTCGTGCGATGAGCCCCAGGACGACCGAGTTGGTGAAGGTGTCGCGGTCGACGTGCTCGAGCGCCCGCGCGAGGGGCAGAACTTGTTCAAAGGTACCCGCCGCCAGCACATTCTTCGTGATTGACGTGGCGAGATGATCCGCTTTGCTCAATGGCTTGCCCATCACCTGCGGCATTGGAGTGGCTTTTATAGGCGATGCGGAAACGTGTCGAGCTTGGGCCTTGGGCGGGGCGACGGCGACCGCCTGAAGCTGTACTGCGATGTCACGGAACTTTTGCGGCTGCTGCGCCCGAGCCAGAGAGTGCGCGAGTAACCCGATGTCAGTGACGCTAAGCTGCTTCGGTGCACAGTCGCGAATGCGATTCGTGACCGTCTCCCACAACTGCTGATCCAATTGATCCGATTTCTGGGGGTCACTTTCCGGAACCCGAAGCACCTCTTGTTTTGCCCATCTATCAATGTCGATGGCAGCTTGAATGGATGCGGGACTCATTTGACAAAGTATTCGTGGAAGTTCGGCGAACGTATCGGGGTCGCGCAAACTTCCATCCGGCGCCGGGCCGAGTGCTACTCTCAGACCCTCAACCAGTTCAGGCGGCCATTGTTTCATTTGCCCGCTGACATTGCCCTGTACGCTTCCATTCGACGAGTGGGATTGTTTTTGATTGGGATTCGGCCGGCCCGGCGCCGCATTCAGACCATCGATGGGACTGCTCGGTGGCGTGGAGGGCTTCGCCTTTGCCTGTACGTTTTGCGACTGCGGCGAAAAAAACTGCGCCAGCAGTTCCTCGGTTGTTGGGTCAGACCTTAGATAGGCCAGTAGATTTACGCCCAAACCCATAATCGATGCTCCCGACAGACATGGCCGAAGTGCTCTGCTTCGAGCCAAAGCCAATATGAACAAGCGGGCTGCTGCACGAACTGTCGAGCAGGCAGCGTACTGCGATGTTTAATCAATTGAAACGGAATGTTGCTTTTACCGGCGAGATTAAACGCCCAGGCCAAAAGTTATCTTCGCAAATGCGAAATATGGATGGCATATGGCGAACGATTGGCGCGTGCAATTCGGCGAAGATTTGCATGAATTCATATATATCACGGATTTATACAATGATGATTACATTGAAAGGGACAAATTCGCCATGTGTTGTGCAATTTCGCATATGAATTTTAATCAGCTACATAGCGTGCGATTCTTGTAGTGATATCGGGAGGCGATGGGGCCGGTTGTTGGCATCGCACGATACGACTCTGACTGAACAGCACGGAGGAAAAAATGGGCAACATCCAGGGATTTGGTGAACGGTCGGAAAGCGAGCCGATTGGGAACAGCCCAACTGACAATCCCGCGGTAGTCGATCTTTCGGCTAACGTACGCCCACAAAATAGAGCGCCAGGGACTCCACTTTTCAACGGTGCTCAGATCCACAAAGGGCCTCATCTCAACGCTCTCGAACAGAAGAGTGCTCTACTGCCGTCGCGCTCGTCGATTCCGCCAATCGAATCCAACATCCCGGATCAGCCAACGCAGAAACTGCCGCGGGTCGAATCGATGCGAGTTGCTGTAACACCGGATTCACAGGCTCAGCAGCCGGTGACACCACGTCGTCCGCTACAGAGCGAGCGCAAAATCGCACAGCGACTGATGGCGACGATTGAGGAGCAACGCCAAGTTCTGACTGCTCAGGCTGCGAAAAGCACGTCGCCGATAACGGGCAGAACGGTTAGCAGTACAGCGCCAACCCCCGACATAGCATTTACCGATAATCCAGACCTCGTCCGTACGATCGTCGCTAATCGGTTCAACGGGACCGTAGCGGATCAGGAGCAACTGACCCGGGAAATATTGCGCGTGGCTCCGCCCGATTCAATCGCGCCCGGGCAAGGTGCGGCGGCCATCCTGGTCGAGGCGTTGGCGTCAGAGTGCAATGGCAATCTCCGTGGAGCGGCGCTGGTGTTGCGAGCAATGTTCCAGCCGCCTCCTACCGACCGCATTGCTGCCACTGCATTCAAAGTCAAGTGTCGACTCGCGCACACGGAAATCGGCCGCAACATGCTTGGTGTGCCGCCGGCGGCCGCCACGAGCGACCCACGGCAACGCGAAGCGCACGTTGTCGCATACATGGCGGCGGGTGAGTTGATAGCGGCACTGCCTCAGAATACCCGAGCACCCACCAGCCGCACCACGGCACTTGCGTTAGCTCAAACGATGGTGGGCCCGGACGATGCCGGCATGGCGGCGTATGCGCTCGTTTGCGCGCATAAGATCCTCGACTCACAGAACGTGAGCGCTGAGGAGGCCAATGCATACCTGCTTTACCGCAGCGGTGTGACGAGCGCGGCGACCGCATCGGCGATCCGGACACGTACCAACCGGTGTCTGCCGGCCAATACGGACGACGAAATCGAGGTCCTGTCGTTCAAGGAGCGTATGAAGTCGGACGGCGGCGAGGGGGCTGTCCTTACGAAGGGCACAGTCGAGCAGTGGGAGATGATGCGGAGCATCTCTGCGGCGCTGCCTGCTCTGAGCCGGAATCTGAGCGATCTGCGCAACCGCTTTCGCGAACCTGAGCGGCTCGCGAAGAACCCCAAAGCGGTGGAAGTTGCCGTACGCATCGCGACACTAATCGCAGCTCAAAAGAAAATTGGGCAATGGACCGAGGGCGGGATGGACTTCAAGCTCGACGAGGCGAACAGCATCGCAGAAGATGCCGCAAAGCTGCTTGGGATGAAACGACGCTTTCTCTTCAGCGCGGGGACACGGCTCAAGCTCGACAATCCGGGATGGGCTGCGACAACAGCCGACCTCACAGCTAAATCGCTCCGGGTGTGGGTGAACGATGCCAGCGAACCGATGCGCGACAACTCGGTTGGCGAGTTGGAAAAGGGCATGATCGATGCGCGCGAGGCGCTTTCGAATCGACTCGACCTCTTGCGAATTCATCTTCCCCCGCGAACATTTGAGCACATCGCGCAAAGCCAGGATGCGGTCGAAGCAGCAATCATGTGCGCGAAGTTGTCAGTCGAACTCGACATGATCGAATCAGCGACGAACAAAGGCAAGCGTAGCGAATTACTGCAGTTCGTTCCTGGCGGCCTGACGGGCTCCAAGGCCAATCGAATCGCACGACTCGCAGCAGGACTATTGGGCATGCGTCGCCCTGGCGCAAAGCAGGAGATCATGCAGAATTCGGCGTGGCTTCCGATTACTTCGCAAGACCTTACAATCGACGCCGCTGGCTTGCAGAGCGATCAAAGCGAGGTAGACGTATCCGTTACCTACGGAAGCGCTGACGATTGGCGTAGATGGGCCGCTGAGACGCCGCTCGATCTGACGGCAATCGCACGCACGCATCGCACATCACGTTTTCTGGCACGGCTTCGCAAACTCGAACCACCGGACGAGCCGTTATCGCACGACGTGCGCACGATCGAAGATTCACCGATCGATCCTTATCTTCCGAAACCGTCGCTGTTGCCGGAGGATACTGCTGCGTCGCTCGAGGATCTGACACGCATGCTGTCGTCGATTGAGCCCGGTGGCCAACTCCTGGTGTCAGCGCATGCGATCAACGGCCCCGACGGGACGGCGGCGATTAATTCCCCTGCGGTGCCGGTGCTTGGCGTTTCGGCTACGATTTTGCCAACCTATACTAACGTTCGCGACCGCGAAATGATGATCCTGCTGGAGGTCGACGACGGAGCCAAGGGAGCAGCGGTGAAGATTCGCTTGGGCACGGCGGATGGATCGATCAAAGGCAAGGGTATTGGGGCGGCAATTTCTGCGCAACCACTGGCGGGCCCGTGGGTGGCGCGCGGTGCCGCTGAGTTTCACTTGCGCAAGATCGCGAGGACATTCGAGGGCGTCGAGATTACGATCGATTGCGGCGATGTCGAGCAATCGAAAGCGAAGGCGATCGAATTGCTTGGTCGAATTCAGCGCTCGGGCATGGCTGATCAATGGGCCGCCATTCCCCAAGCGTATTACGCGGACCCAAGCGTTACTGTTCGCGACGTGCATCGCGAGGAGAACGGAAAAATCAGACCCCTGGTGCTGACGGCAACGGCAGGCATTGCCACCGTCTTCCAGCACCTGCCAACCGGATACAACGCCTGGAACGGTCCGCTTACGCGCCAGGCTGTATTCGAGTTTCTCAACAGCGTGGGTTCTCAGGAGAACATCGGTGGACAAACCACGGTGTCCCAGAGACGGGCCGAGGCAAGCGGAACGAACAAACTCGGCCTGCTCGGCTGGCTCCCTGGCATTCCGGGTTCGTGGTTCGGCGTCGGCACGTTTCTCGACTCGGTGGGCATGGCATCCACCGGCATTCCGGGAAGCGCGAGCTCGGCACCGCGGCTGCCGGTCACGACGCTTGTCCATCTCGGCGGGCCTGACGACGCCGATAACGCGTTCTACCGAACCCACGTTTTCGACCTGAAGGGGTTCAATGCTTGGCAAAAGGAGGCGTTGCCGGCCGACCAGCGCATATCGCTCGATGAACTCGATTCGAATCGACCTTCCGCTGAGAATGCGGCGGCGAGTGGGCAACGTGAGGTTCGCGTCGAGACACCGTTGACGCCAGAGGCGGCGGCAGAGGTGCGTACGATTCAACAGGCCATTCAGACGCTTACCGCCACACGCCGTGCCGGACAATCGAACGGGGATATTGAAACCCGCATTGGCGAATATCAAGCCGCGCTATTTGAAGTGCTCAATTACGCGGGCAGTTGGGATCGCGGCAAGACCGTCGTCTACGTGCAGGATAGCGCGCTTGCGGAGCGCGTCACGACGCCACCTGTCCCCGTCATTCCGTACTTCCAGAGACGTCACGCCGACAGGGTTGAGGCCACCCAGAGAACTGCTGTTGCCCGAGGAGGCCGCGACAGCCTCAACTGAACGGCATTCCTTCAATCTTGCGACGGCGGCTTCCACGCAACTATGGAGCGAGCGGACTAACTGCCGGATCCGTAGAGCCGCCACTTATTCAGCGAGGGTCCACATTGCCGGAGCACGTGCGTAACGAAAAGACTCTCGGCACCCCCAATACGACAGGGGGCCGAGATCTGCATCAGACAAGCAAGCGCTACAACCGGCCAATCCGGACGCAACTGCCTATGCTGCGCAGCTGACATCAACACCGGGAGGAGTCGTCCGCATAGCTGCGGATGGGCGATTGCTTATGCACCCGCTTGTCTACTTTTCATTGCGTCGTCAGCACGCTCCCGGGGTTGCTCCACATGCCGCACCCACAAGCGGAACAATGTTGCCGCTCGTGAAGGGCGAGGCCCCCTCTTGCTTGACGGACGCATCGGAATACCCCCAGCTCGTGACGCCGACCACGACATTGCGACCCGCTGCGTTGCCAAAGCTTATACCCGACAAGCCAGGCGCGATTCCGAGATTGACAAGCCACGGGCCACCGCTCGACCCCCCGGTCATCAACGAGCCGATGATGGTGTTGTTCGAGAACGAAGAGGCGACATAGCCTTGCGAATCGTTGCGCTGCATGAGCAGGCCGCCATCTAACGCCACCGGGTATCCGAGTTGATCGACCAAGGCCTGCGCCGAGCCATTGAAGCCATAGCCGTTCCACCCGTATCCGTACCAGCCCGCACTGTTACCGGCATAGGTGCCGCCTTGCGGCCGCAGTGTCAGAACTGCAACGTCATCCTGGCAAACGATGCCGCGTACAGCGCACGAGTCGGTTCCGTTGTAGTAGGAGGTCATGACTGTTGCGGATGCGGCTGACCAGACACCGTAGGGCGCAGTGCCATTGCTATAGGCCGGAACGAACATCCAGTTCGAATAGAACTGACTTTGACCGAAATTCGCAACGCAGTGAGCCGCGGTGGCAACCACGCCCGGTTTGATCAAAGAGGCGGAACATACATACGTGTTCGAACCGATATTGAAAAACAACTTCCCTGCGGGGCGGAAAGCGTAATAAAACTGCGTGTTGTTGCCTTGCGCATCCACTCGATTAGTCGTGAATGGTTGACCAGAGGAACCAAACTCTTCCGGCGTGACCGCATCCTTGGATTCGATGGTTGCCGGCATTGCCAGCCGGACCGCATGCTGCTTGCCATCACCCATGCCGCCGGACACACTGCCCGGTGCCCCGAGAACCGGAGTGCGTAACAAGGCGTCCGATGGAGTGGGTGGGCTCACCGCCGGAGTGGGCACAGGCAGAGCGTGCGCGTTTGCGAAGTCGATGCCGCTCGTCTGCGAACTTTGTGCGGGCGCCTCGAGATGAGTTACCGAGCCTAACGTTCGTATCTGCTGCGCTTGTGCCGTAGTTACCATTGTGGCGCTGATCAGAACAGGCAATAAACGCTTTGTAATGCTAATCATTTTGCATCTCCTGAAATTCCGAACCGCCTTCGATAAAAATGTACAGGCTTTCGAGCTAGGCTCGATCGCCGTCCCAGATCAATGCAGCCTTATCACGACCGCATTGGTTAACCTGCCAAGTCCGCATGCGAACTCGGCAGAGTCAAACTTTTTCTTGACGAGAAATATCGAATTCGTAGCTCACCGTTATAGGCGAGCCAAGAATCATGATTGCTGCTGAATTGAGGGGCTAATCTGGAAAATTCGGGGCGAAATTATATTAAAGAATTAATCGTTTGCTCCATTTTTTTGTCTCCGTCACATCAAATTATCTCGTTGATTGATCATAGGAATTACCAATCGCAAGCGTCAATACCGTTCGAGTGCGAATTTATCGCCACTTCGCAATCCGAGTGCCGAATTTCGTATTTGTGAAATAGGAGACCGTCTGATGCGTCTGATGGAGTCATGCTCGTATGCAAATGGCATGAGTACTGTGCAGCCATAGCGTTTCTATCCTGGATGGGAGCTCTGGAGTTGAAAGGGGGAATGACTGAAAAGCGACGTAGTGATTTTCAATCTTGTTAGCTGAAACTTAATATTATATGAAGACTTAATAAATTATCACAAAACTAACTGTTCAGTAGGGCATATCGCTGGCTCCCCGCTGTTTTCCTTTGTATAGCCGTGCGTCGGAATTCGTGTCGCGGCGAAGGGCTGACGTAAAGGATATGGCGATGGTGGAAAGCGCTAACACATTTCGAGGATTGGGCGACCGGTTCTCAGAGCCGGAAGTTCCCGATGGCGCATCAGGTGCGTGCGCGTCTCGAGACGCAATCGGTCCAGAAGACGCGACGCTCGTAACGGACGATTTTCCCGACGGGGACGCAGTGCTGCGGGGGCTGAACAGGCTCACGCTGAAGGTCGATCGCAATCACAGAAACCATTGGCTAAGTGGCATGCGGCGATCTGGTTTACCAACTGAACCGCGTGGTACAGGCGAAGATGGTGGTGACAAACCGATCGTCATTGCAGGAAGACTCTATAAGCTGACGCTGCCGATGCGTGAGATCGGCGCTATCGCCGCCGCCGAAAGATCGCACAATGCGCCTGCGTCCTGCAGCGCGAATTTACCCGCCGAAAAGTGGGCGGTCACAGCGGCCGTGGGAGACTTCCTTCGCAATAAGGAAATCGGGTTGCTCGATTTCACACGATGCGACCCGGAAAGTGAGGTTCTCCATAATCTTTTCGGAACGGAAATAAGCGAAGCGTGCCCTTATGTGTCCGGCCCCATCAAGGAATTCGCGAAATGCGTGAAGTTTCCTCATGGAATGAAGAGCGTGCCGACATGGATTGAATTATTATTTGAAATCGAAGACATAACGCTGGAAGGTTACCAGGGTGAGTGCATCGTCATTAATAACAGATACCTCCGTCAATTGAACGCCAGCGGTCCTCGGCTACGGGAAATACATGTTTCGGAAACAACGCAGGTTCGGTGTCGCGAGCGCGGAGTCAGCGTCCATCGGAAGCCGAGGCGTTGATTGCCTTTGCATCCGCATTCGATAGATAGCCGGCGTGCTGAGCCATCTTGACGATTGCTTCGTGTGCCTCCTCCGTTGCCTGAGTGGTAAGCGAGAGAGGCATGCCCATAAAAGCGTAGCGGTTCTTCCGCATTAGCAGCCGCTTAAGTTGATCGTTGTCTATCGCGCCACGTTGGCGCGCGGCAAGAATGATTTTGCCGTAGGTGCGCACCCGTTCACCGGAGCCGCTTTCCATCAGCCTCGCCAATACTGTTTGGCCGCGATCGTCGACGGCCTCGAGGAACGCCGTCAACTGATCTGCGGTCAACGCGCCTGCGGACCGCGCCGCGAACGCGAGGTCCGCGAGCGCCCAAATGGTCTTCTTCCGCTGAAAGGACGCCGCCCGTCCGAAGACGGATTCAGAGAATTCTCGCGTTTGGTTGAGCAATCCCATGACCTGATTGTTGTTCAACCGGCAGGCCGCGAACAGTTTAAGCATGCCGTGCTTCCAGGCGCCAATCGCATCCGCCTGATCTTTCGAGACCGCAACCGCAACGCCCTGGTCGGTGATTCTGAAGCGCTGCCGGGAGGCCGAAATCAGACGTTCGACTTGTTCGTTCGACAAGTCTGCTGCTTTAGGATGCGTCAGCAAATAGTTGAAAAATTGATCGATGCGTGTGACGTGTCCCTCCTGCATCGCGACGAAAAGCCCGCTGCAGCCTTCGGTGCTCGCCTGAAATACGCGGAAGACTTCATCGGCGGATTGGCATCGTTCGAGCGCCGTTTCGATCACATCGATCGGCAAGCCGGTGGCGAGTAAGTGGAAGAGCGCGTTGGGGCTACCCATATTTCCGCTGGCTGCGTAGTGAGCGACTCTGCGTGCCGTATTGGCGGTTTCTCGCCAGCGATGGCCAGGGGCCGAGGTAAGTCCTTTCGAAGGGACGAGTTGAAAGAGAGATGCGGTCTGAGCGGTTTGTCGTTGGCCCGGGTTGTAATAGGCGGAGCGTTGCTGCTCCAAAAGCACGAAGGTCGAAAGGGTCCAAGCTGCTACCGCGTCGAGCCTGTCCTCAACGATTCGCGCATGCGTGTGCGACAAGTTGGGGTCGAAGAACTTTGCGACGTAATGCGTTTGGCCATCTTCTGTTGTCTTCACCTCGAGGGTCAGCAACATGGCATGTCCGGCAGACGATACGGTCCAATACTCTGTTTCACCAGCAGTCATCGAGGCAAAGCGTTCGGCGCAAAAGCCGCCCCACAGTGGATGTTCGACGACAGCGTTTTCTTCTGCCGCATAGTATTGCAACTCATTCCAACGCAGTTCGAGATCGGTGCGTGCCAAGTAGCTCAAGGCACCGGCGGTTGGAATGCGTTGGATACGCCGTTGTACCAGCCGCTCATTCAGGGACCCACGGCGCTGCTTATCGCGTCGATATCGATGCTGTCGGAGTGCTTCATCGAGGATGAGATGTCGACAAAAGAGAAGGTGTGGCTTGCGTGACTTGGAGGTCGCCATGCCGTTCAGATTGGCGGCATCAATGTGACCGTCTATTTCCGTAAGATAGGCATGACCGAGTGCCGTGCCGCTCGAGAGCAGCAGAGCGCCGCTCGCGGTGTAAAGATGTACATGGATTTTCCGGTAGTGCTCAGTATTGCGGCAGTAGACCGTCGTGCCATCTTCGACATGGACGTGGCGTAGAGAGGGACCGTCGATACAAAGCGTTGCAGAAAGCGAGCGCTCTGCGCGTTCGATGCGACAGTAAAAGGGCGGTGCGTTCGAGCGTCGCGGTGGCCACGAATCCGCTCCTTTCGGGAGAAGGATCGACTGGACGAACGGCGGTATCGCGATGGTGAGATCGGCCGGGAGCACGCATAGCTGAGAAACATCGCATTGAGATAAATCGATGCAGCCCGTTTCGCGCGCGGTGAGGCGAATCGAGTCCAGCGGCAAGGTGATTGATTCGGGCTCATCTATCGGCCGTTGCGCCGATCCCGCCTCGAGCGGTTTATCACCATGATTGCCGTCGCGTTGTTGCTTGATTGACGCGAGATCGACGTTTTCGGCGTATGCACGTCCGCGTTCGCTGCGACGCGCTTTGAACCCGCCTAGGCGGGCTAGATGCGGTGACGGTGACGTGCCAGCGAACGCTTGATGGTCGAGGACGGCATCGCATTGAGCAACGCTACCGGTGTCCGGGTTCGGCATGATGCCTGGCGAGAGCGGGTATCCGTCATCCGATTCTTCTGGTGGGTCGATGGTAGTGACGCGGCTCAAGTTCCGGTGCGTGTCATTCACGATACATCCTTCGATGGGGCTAGGCTAGGGTCTTGCCTGACTTTCGAGTGGCCATGCTTTCACCGCCATGAGTTTGTGAACGGTGCGGCATCGAATGCAACGCGGAGCCACGAATTCATATCGGTGTGCCGCGAAGCAGGCTCCGCGACACCGCGGGCAAAACGGCACAGCATTTTCGGTGGTTTTAGTTCGCGTGTTTGAGCAGGAATTTCGGTCTTATCGGTGGAGGAGCTGGGCTCGAATATACACAATCGCAGAACGTTATTGTTTCCAATAGAAAGATGAACCGATGCGCGAGCAACTGCACGACGAAACTCATCGAGGTTGATGCGGAAAGCCACACTTTTCAGGAAGTCGAACTGGCTGGCGAGCATGAGCCTCATCTTTCCCATTCAACCGTGGTCGTTGGGCTGCCGCGTCTGGCAGAAAGGCAAGGTTCGCCTAAGCAACGGAATAAGCGGCAGCCGAGGCGCGATCATCGAAGCACTGAACGCAAGCCCAATGATGCGGCGGCGTCATCGGACATCGGCACATCTTCGATACCGGCACAGGCGAATCGGGAGCAACATCCCGACATCGTGAAAGCAGTTGTGGTTGCGATCGGCGATCCCGAAGGACACCTGCGACCCTCGATCGCCGATTTTCCCCCGCCGACAGGGCAGCCCGCCAGGTTGATGGGTGGAGCGGCGCAGCTCGCGACGGTGGTCGAGGAACTGACGCACGAAGAAGCGCACTCGCTCGTCATCAGCTCCGGCGACAATTGGGGGACCAAGGATCCGCCGTCCGTCAGCGTGCTTGACAGCCGACCGGCCATCGAGTCATTGAGGGCGCTGGGCCTGAAGCTTTCGGCTTTGGGGAACCACGATGCCGCGTATGGAATCGCGAAACTGGCTGCGGGAGTCGGCCTGGAGGGCATAGAGTACCTCGTTTCCAATGTGGTGACCGCGGACGGACGCCGCGTATTCGAGCGGTATCGTGTGGTCGACTTTGGCGGTATTCCGGTCGGCTTCGTGGGCGCGACAACGAAGGCGTTGCCGCGCATGGTACGCGCGTCACTGCTCGCGGGGCTGACGGTGCTTGACGAGGCTCAGAGCATCAATGCAGCTGTCGAGGAAATGAAAGCCCGTGGCGTGAAAACGTTCGTCGCGCTGTTGCATGATGGCAGCCGGCTTCTCAACGATGTATCGCATCCGGTTCCGGGCGAGTTGGAGGAGCCGATTGCATCGCTGATTCGGAGCCTGGACAAGGACGTGGTGATCGTTCATACCGGACACACGCACCCGCCTTATCTCTACCTGTTCGACGGGCGGATCGTCGGGAGTGCGGGTGCGCACTTCAGCCACACGATTGCTTATCGACTGGCATTCGATCGCGTTTCGCATGAACGCGTTGCAGTCGATGCGCAAATGTACCCGATCTATCCCGAGGAGCACGTCGCAAACGAGGTGCAGACAGCGATTATCGAGCGTGCGGAAAAGGACGCGGAAGTCATACTGAAAGAGATAGTTTGCGAAGCAGCCCCGGTGCTGAAGAGGCACGTGAATCGCGATGGACAATCCCGTCTCGGCTGCTTCATGGCCGATGCGATTTTGGAGGAGGCCATGCGCCTCGGGCAACCAGCCGACCTCGCGTTCTTCAATCGCGGGGGCTTGCGTGCCGATCTCAACGCCGATGGCGACAAGCCATTACGGTTCGGCGATCTGCTTGCTGTCATGCCGGTGTCGAACGAGCTGGTTCGGATGTCACTGACCGGCGCCCAGCTGAAGCAAGCGCTGGAGCAGCAGTGGCCGCACGACGAGTATGAAAGCCGTAGTGAAAAAAGTCTGCTGCGCTATGTGCTTCAGCCATCCAATGGTCTGCGCCACCGCTGGGACCCGCGCCAGCCGAAAGGGCAGCGCATCGAGAAGGGATCGTTGACACTTCACGGCGTACCGATCGAGGATGACCAGGTATTGAACATCGTGGTTTCGGAATTTTTGGCGGGCGGCGGCGACGGTTTTTCTGTACTGAAAGAAGGCACGGGGCAAGCGTCGTTTTCCAGCGATCGGGACGCGGCGCGGCATTATTTGTGCGCTAAGGCACAGCACGACGTTGACGAGACTCGCATTCAACGCAGTGGCTCGGGCGTGGGTGGCCCCGATCGTCCGAACGTTACTTAAGCCAGCATGGGGGAGAAGAGGCGGGTAAGTACTTGAAGAGAAACGGAGGAGGCTCCGCGATCGCAATGGATCTGATTGAGCAAGCTAAATCGAGTTTTGCCGGAGGGAATAATGATGGATGGAGTGCACGGTACCGGGAACTTGCCTTTACCGGAACCTGATGATCAAGATGAAGTGCCGCCGCAACGGCTAGGTGGCGATTCTGCCAACTCCCTTTGCACGGGCAACGCTCAAATTGACGGATTGAAGTCGATTCGGTGCTCGAATACGAAGAAGCAGGTAGTTGACACAGATATGCCGGCTTCGGCTCAAGCCGGGCCTGACGCACAGGTCGACAGCAGTCGGACTCACGAGGAGAACGCCGTAGCCATTGGGCGCGAAACCATGCACGCCGACATAAGGCCCGAGGGCAGCGCACTTTCCGCAGACCTCCAGGAGAAAATTCAAGGTATCGCGCAACAACTGGCGGTCGGGGCAGTCGTCGTTCCAGAGGCCGGCGAGCCGTGGGCCCCAGTGCCGAGCGTCTGGCGAGACTTGCAGGCGATCGAATCGATTCGTAACACGGGACTCAGCGCCACGCAACTTGCGGCGGTCGAGCACGATCTTCGTGCGGCGATCAGCACGTCTAAACACTCTCCCGCCGATATGAATCTGCTGCTCGATGTGGTGGCCGAGATCACCCTTCCCCAGGGGCGCAATCTGGGAAGCTTCATGGCGGACAAGGTATATACCGGGCTGTGCCTGCCCAATCTCCAGATGGTAGAGCGCGGCGAAGCGGAACCCAATTCCCGCACGTTTAATAGCATCTTGCCGAACCTCGCCGAGAGCGCGTACGACTACAATCCATTTGGCCGCACCTTGGTGTGGGAAGGCGCCTGTGTCCTTTTCGCCGGTCCGAGGCAGGCGGACCGGCGAGATAGACTCCGTAAAGTGGTGTTTGGTTTGTCGAATGTACCGGGCGAGGGAGAATCGAAGCTGGAAACGCCTTGGGACTTCATTATCGCCGTAGATGAGCTCCAGGTGGATGAGGACGTTGATCTGGACGCTCTGAGGAAGAAGTCGTAGAGGAGACACATCACATTCGTGGCAACGGCGTTCAGATACCTGCCGATGCGCGGTTTCCATACCGTAGGTTCGATAGCCTCGCACCACTCGTTGTCGTTCGATCTCACATCAGTGCCGTGCCACCGCACACGCGATCAACTGCAGAGCATAAAGTACAACCATCAGATCGCCAATCTCGTGATCTTCCATAACTGCCACACGATCATGCTTGCACTTAAGGAACTGGAAATCAAGGCACAAACGATTACAGGAACCTATGCGGTGAACTCTGATTGCACTGGCACGCTGACGGTCACATCTACGACCGCGTCTGGTACGCAGGTGGAGCATCAGGACATTGTGGTTGACCTTCAGGGTCTTCAGGTCCGCGGAATCGCGACCGATCCGGGATGGATTGCGACGAGTTTATTTCAGAGGCAATGATGTCGAAGCTGGTGTCGAAGGACGCACCAATCGATTTGCCGCAAATCGGTGAGCGGATTGCAAAAGACGAGGTGCCGGCGCTTTATGGCAGTGCTTCGCCGCGAGACGTTACGCGTTTGGTGCGCACGTTAGGTTGAGTAGATGGCACCGTCAACCCGGCCGACGGAATTCATTTTCCACCCAAGCCTCGGCGCTCGCCTTATTCAGCTTGAAGCTGGCTGCTACCTTCACCTGAGCAAGTTGTTCGCCGAGGGAATCCAATGCGGTTAGCAGCGCGTATGGATCATCTTCGTCGGGAATGATATCCAGCGTGATATCCAATTCTCCATCGCCCGTCGGCGCTTCGACTGTCACGCTCTTATGCAACTGCGCACGTAGTTGCTGCTCGTGCCGGCGCAGTACTTCCGACGCTGTTTTCACGAGCGTATTGAATGCCGACGTATCGAGCGGCTTCGGGTCCTTCTTGTTGCGGCCCATCGTCCAAGGTCCGACGAGCGCGGGTTCCGCCTCGCCGTCCTTGATCATCTCGACGGCCCAGCCGTCGTCGTCCTCGTTCTTGATCACGCGTGCGGTCCAACCATCATCGCGCCATAGGCGGTCTTCGTGCAGTGTTTCGGGGGTCTCGGGCGATGAGAAAGCGGTATCGGTCATTGCAGTTTGATTGACGTTCGTGGGGCACATTCAGCACAAGCATCGGATTCTACCTGTCCGGCAACCAGTGGACACAGCCCTATGACGAACGGGCTACACCGCGAATGCGCAGGCTGGTTAAAACGCCGTTGATAACGTAAGAACATCAATCATTCCAAAAATTGCACTTATCGTTTCGAGTTGCTCGGGCCAATATTCGCCAAACACCGGTCCGCCGTACATCGGAAATCAAAATTTCCAGGAGACAACTCGATGCATCCTTCGACAGGCACCCACCCGCCCGGGCAGTCCAAGATGTCCGCGGTACTGCGCGTGACAGCAGGTAATTTCCTGGAACAGTTCGACTTCTTTTTGTTCGGCTTTTATGCGACGCAGATCGCCGCTGTTTTTTTTCCGGCGGCAAACGAGTTTGCTTCACTGATGATGACGTTCACCGTCTTCGGCGCAGGCTTTCTGATGCGGCCGCTCGGCGCGATCATTCTCGGCGCGTATATCGATGATGTCGGCCGCCGCAAAGGCCTGATCGTCACACTGTCGATCATGGCGAGCGGCACCATCCTGATCGCGTTCGTACCGGGCTATGCGACGATCGGGCTTTTCGCTCCGGCCCTGGTGCTTATTGGCCGCCTGCTGCAAGGCTTCTCCGCAGGCGCGGAACTGGGCGGCGTATCGGTCTATCTCGCCGAGATGGCGACACCCGGCCGCAAAGGTTTCTTCACGAGCTGGCAGTCCGCCAGCCAGCAGGTGGCGATCGTAGTGGCAGCGGCACTCGGCTTCGCGCTGAATCAATGGCTCGATACGGCCGCAATCGCCGCGTGGGGATGGCGGGCGCCATTTTTTGTCGGCTGCATGATCGTGCCTTTCATTTTCATGCTTCGGCGTAATCTGCAAGAAACGCGGGAATTCAAGCAGCGCCAACATCGTCCGAGCATGAGGGAGGTATTTGCCACGCTCGTGCAGAACTGGACTGTCGTAATCGCGGGCGTGCTGCTGGTCGCGATGACCACCACGAGCTTTTATCTGATCACGGTCTATGCACCGACCTTCGGCAAGACGGTCCTTCATCTGAGCACCGCCGACAGCCTTCTTGTCACGCTGTGCGTCGGTATCTCCAACTTCATCTGGCTGCCGATCGGTGGCGCGCTGTCGGATCGCGTCGGACGCCGTCCGCTCTTGCTCACGATGACAATCCTGGCGATTGCGACCGCCTACCCCGCGCTGTCGCTGCTCGCCCATGCCCCGAGCTTCGTCAACATGCTGCTCGTGCTGTTATGGCTTTCATTCATGTACGGCATGTACAACGGCGCGATGATCGTCGCGCTCACGGAGGTGATGCCAGTCGAGGTCCGCGTCGCCGGATTCTCGCTGGCCTACAGCCTCGCGACGGCAGTCTTCGGCGGCTTCACACCCGTCATCTCGACCGCACTTATTCACGTGACCGGCGACAAGGCCGCGCCAGGCTACTGGATGAGCTTCGCCGCCGTGTGCGGGCTTGGTGCCACGCTCGCACTGTATCGGCGACGCGGCGTTTCGTTGGCTGCTGCTTCCTGAACGCGTGCTGCGCACCGCGACCTTTCGACTGATATTTCTTTGATCATGAGATCCTTTTTTCTGAAACTCTGCACTGCGACGCTGCTCGGCATCGCCGCAGCAGCGAACGTGCAGGCCGCCGATCTGCATGTGATGAGCTCGGGTGGATTCACCGCAGCGTACAAGCTGCTCGGCCCGAAGTTCACGGCGTCGACCGGCAATACGCTCGATACCGCATTAGGCCCGTCGATGGGTAAATCGCCCGAGGCCATTCCGAACCGGCTCCAGCGTGGGGAGCCTGCGGACGTGGTGATCATGGTCGGCTATGCACTCGACGATCTGATCAAACAGGGGAAGGTGATTCCCGATTCTCGCGTCGAGTTGGCAGATTCACGCATCGGCATGGTTGTGCGCGACGGTGCGCCGAAGCCCGATATCGCGTCCGTGGCGGCACTAAAGGAAACGTTGGTGCATGCCCGGTCGATCGCCTACTCGGACAGCGCGAGCGGCGTCTATATCGAGCGCGAGTTGTTCAAGCGGCTTGGCATCGAGGAACAGGTGAAGAGCAAGGCGAAGATGATCCCGAGGATTCCCGTTGCGTCCGTGGTGGCGACCGGCGACTACGAAGTCGGATTTCAGCAGGTGAGCGAGTTGCTTCCCGTGAAAGGCGCGGCGTACGTCGGCAAGATTCCCGAGTCGATGCAGTCCGTCACGCGCTATGCAGCCGGTATACCTGTCGGCGCGCAGCATCCGAAGGAGGCGAAGGCGCTGCTCGATTATCTTGCGTCGCCTGCCGTGCAGCCGGAGGTCACATCGACCGGGCTCGACTCCGTGGTCGGCCACTGAGGCCAAGATAAGATAACGCCTTATTTCGGGGTCTTCTTCGCTGCACCGCGCGTCCCACCGCGCTTGGTCTCGAGGATCATCTGATAAAACTGCTGCGCGGCTGGTGCGAGCGGACGCCCTCGGCGCCTGACGATACCTACGCGTCTTGTCACAACCGGTTCGACGAGCGGAACGCTTGTCAGAACAGGATGATCACGCAACGGCATCGCCATTGAAGGCACGGCGGCCACACCGAGCCCGGCTTCGACCAGGCCGAGCATGGTGGTGACATGGCGCGTCTCGCAGACGCTGGGCATACCCGGCGCGATAGCGGTCAACGCCTGGTCGAGCAGCAGGCGGTTTCCGGATGTTTTGTCGACCGAAACGTACTCGTGTCTATAAAGCTCATCCCAGGACACGCGCGTCTTTCGGGCGAGCGGATGATCGCGGCGGCAGGCAGCGACGAACCGCTCCTGCAGCAAGACCTTGAATTCGATCTCTGTCTCCTGGCTTCCGATGAAGCTCACGCCGAAATCGGCCTCGCCGCTGATGACCGAACCAAGCACCTCGTTGGCGCTCGAGTCGAGCAGCTTGACTCGAATTCGCGGATAGCGGCTGTGATAGGCGGCAATGACGTTCGGCAGGAAATAGTAGGCCACCGACGGCACGCACGCGATGGTCACATGACCCAGACGGCTGGTGGACACATCGCGGATACCGAGCAAGGCGACATCGAGATCGTCGAGAAGTTGTTCCGCGCTTGGGGCGAACACGCGGCCGATGGTGGTGAGCGTCACGCTGCGGGTGGTCCGCTCGAAAAGCCGAACGCCGAGTGCCGTTTCGAGTTTCTCGATACGCCGGCTTAACGCCGGTTGCGAAATATTGACTGCCTCCGCCGCTTTGCGGAAGCTGCCTAATTCGACGACGGCTCGAAATGCCTGCAAATCGTTCAGGTCGAAGTTCACACCCATGAGCGGTCCTCAATATTTCGCAATCGGAAAACACCGATGGCGAGCGACTATACGCGATACAAGCGTTAGGCCATGCAAGCGTGATATCGCCGTATCGAAATCAGACAGGCTACCCCTTCAGCACGAGAGACCCTTCCGGAAATTGATGGCAGATGAATTCGACAAAAGCGCGAACCTTCGGCGAAGGCAGACGCCGCGAGGTGTGCAAGACCCATAGCGCCGGTTCAACGCCCGAGACCGTTCCCCACCGGACCAACTGTCCCTGACTAAGCTGGTTCCACGCGATGGACTGTGGAAGCAGGGCCGCGCCTGCGCCCGCGACAGCAGCATCGCGGATCATCAGGAACGAGGAAAAACTGAGCCTTGGGACGGGTTGCAGAACCAAGTGTCCGTCGTCGACGATCCAGTTGGTCGGTTCAAAATTTGAAGACACGACAGCGGGAACTGTTCTAGCCATGCCTGAATCCGGGATGGCTATCGAGGGCGCGGCCACGACAATGAGCCGGTCTCTGGCGAAGCACCGACCCACCAGACTGCTATCCGGGCTCGGATTGATTCGGATAGCGACATCGAACTGCTCTTCGACGAGGTCGACGATGCGATCTTCGGCCACCGCTTCGATCGTGACCTCCGGGTAGATCGCGCAAAACCGGGCGCAAAGCTGCCCCATCGCGAGTTGCGAGAACAGCACGGGCGACGCGACACGCAAGCGTCCGCGCGGCACCGACAACCCCTCCCTGACCGAGGTCAGGGCTTCGGCCACCTCGTGCATCGGCCCTTCTGTCCGGGCCATCAGCATTTCGCCCGCTTCCGTGAGTTTCAGTCCGCGGGCACCGCGTTCGATGAGCCGCACGCCGAGTTCCTCTTCCAGGTCGGAAATCCGCCGTGACAGCGTCGCCTTCGACTTGCCACTTGCGCGGCTTGCCTTGCCCAGTCCTCCATATGTTGCAACGAGCGCGAAATCAGCCAGCGCGTTCATATCCATGGTGTTCCACTTTTGAAACGAGGTGTCTCTATCTTCACGTCTTCGTTTTAGAAGTGCAATAGCTTATCTTCTCCTCACGGCAACTTCTGGAGATTCACATGAGCATTCTCGTTACCGGTGCGAATGGCACCATTGGTTCACTCATCGTTCAACGCCTTGCCGACGCGGGCGCCGAGGTCAAGGCGCTCGTTCGCCAGCAGGGCAAGCGGAACTTCCCCGCTGGCGTCATAGAGGTAGTCGGTGATCTGACGGACGTGCCCTCGATGCGCGCTGCGCTGTCGTCGGTGCGAACGCTATTCCTGCTGAACGCCGTCACGCCCGACGAGTTGACACAAGGCCTTATCGCGCTGAACCTGGCTCGCGAGGCCGGCATCGAGCGCATCGTGTACCTGTCGGTGATCCATGCGGACAAGTACACGAACGTGCCGCACTTCACGAGCAAGCATACGGTCGAGCGGATGATCGAGAGTCTCGACATTCCGGCGACGATCCTGCGTCCCGCCTATTTCATGCAGAACGAACAGATGGTCCAGCAGGTGATCGAGAACTATGGCATCTACCCGATGCCGATCGGCTCGGCTGGTGTCGCGATGGTCGATACGCGAGACATCGCGGACATCGCCGCCGCTGAACTCTTGCGCCGTGACCGGGCTCCCGCGCCGCTCCTGCAAACCATGTTGGAGCTGGTCGGTCCGGATGCGCTGACGGGGTTATCAGCGGCGAAGATCTGGGGTTCCGCGCTAGGACGCAAAGTGGCCTATGGGGGCGATGACGTGGCAGCGTTCGAGGCGCAGATGGCCTCGTTGGGGCCTGCCTGGCTGGCGTACGACATGCGCTTGATGATGAGCGGCATCCAGAAGTTCGGCATGCATGGGGGGCAAGGCGCTGTGGATCGCTTGCAGGCCATTCTCGGGCGACCTTTGCGCAAGTACGCCGATTTTGTCAGGGAGGCCACTGCCAAGTCCTAAGACGACGACGTAATTCAGTGCGTGCGCGCGCATAGGGCCTGGCGTGTTGGGCGCTGTGGCGGCGGTACTCGATGTGGTGGGATGCATTCGCCACACGGTCCGCCGCGGACCCAATACGCATCTGCGATCGTTTTGGCATTTATGAAGTCATTCTCTCGATGCTATTCACGAATGGCCGTATAAACTGCGGAGCACTAAGTTCGACCGATGGCTGAAACCGGGCAGTTTGCGGGCCGATCTCGAACCGAAGACAACGCCTTCTAAAAAGGAGAGCAAGAGATGAGACGACTGCCTCGTGACACGGGGAGGTTTGATTTTGTCGAAGGCACTAGGGGCGTCGCCGCGATGATGGTTTTTCTGACTCACTATTGCTCGGCTTTTCTACCCGTGCTCGCTCGCGTCCAAGGAGCGACTCAACATTTCGGCTGGGAGTCCATCCTCACTCGCACACCGGTATTTGCGGCAATAAACGGCGGCGTTGCCGTCTTTATTTTCTACATTATGAGCGGCTTCGTACTGGCCGGCTCGTTTATCAATTCCGATCTTGGCATTGTGTTCAAGGTTATGAAGCGCCTGATAAGGCTAATCGTACCGGTAGCTGCCTCCGTAGTTATTGCGAGCGTCCTACTATCGGCAATGCCGGTGAGCCACGAATCGGCCGCGAAGATCTCCAGCTCCTCCTGGCTTGCAATTTTATCCGCTAGCCCGCTAACGATTTATTCGATTCTGAAGGAGTCCCTTCTGGACTCTATGATCCTTGGCTACAGTGGTGCGTCGATCTTCGATCATGCTTTTATCGGTTCTTACGCCGTCCCGCTTCTTCCGGTACCACAAGCGGCAAATATTCCGCTGTGGTCATTACACGGAGAATTTTGGGGGTCGATGCTCGTCATTGCGCTGTCCGCCAGCTACCGTAAGTTGCCACGCAAAGCATTTTGGTGTGTATACGCCATCGTTTTTGCCTTAAGCGGAACAAGCCAGTTTTCTCTTTTTCTTGTTGGGTTCGCAGCTTATATAGCCCGAAACCGCGTATTGACACGGATAGGGATCATATGGGTGATCGGAGGTGTTCTCGCGATGACATCAGGCATTTACCTATGCTATGCATCGGGCTCATCTTCGTTCGCTGCGATCGCCGCGTTTCTGCGAAAAGGCACGTGGCTCAGCGCGTTAAACGGCGGGCAGCTCCAAGGAGAAATCGCCGCAATATTGCTGCTTTTTGCGATCGTGACGATCCCTTGGGTACGCAGCATGTTGGAGAAACCCTTCGCGCTTTTGCTTGGCAAGATTTCGTTTAGCCTATATCTGATTCACTTCCCGATTTTATTCACGGTCGGGTGCAGCCTCTTCGTCGCGCTCGCTGCGCGTGTTTCCTATGGCGTAGCTGTTCTTTTGACCACTGTAGTTACCGGCGCGCTCACATTCATAGTGGCGAGTTTGTTCGAGATCTTCGTGGACCGACGAGCGGTGGCGCTTTCCAAGCAACTTGCTAATCGAGGGAGAATGTCCGCGCGGGCGGGTGTCGCATAGGCTGTCAGGTCTCGGCAGAGTTCGAAGGGGCCGGCCAACTTTCGGAGCGTATTCATGTACGCGCCGAACGAGAAGAAAGATGGCATTCAGCTCGTTCCCGTGTCGGATGTCGCGGCAAAGGACGACTTCTTCAACATCAAAATGACTTTGCCCCCGTTTGGCGTATAGGTCGCCGACGATCTGAGACCCGCGCATCCATTTTTACGCCGTGTTCAGGGGCCGTGAACGCGCAGCGGATCTGAGCGTGTGCCTTGGGGTGTTCAATTTTTGTGATCGTTCACGGATCGTGTACACTACATAAAATTGAACGGAGTTGCAGATGCGCGTATCAGTCGCCGCCCCCGATCCACTCGTCACATCCGCGACGCAGGCATTCAGCGTCAGCGCGGGCGTTGCGACGTCGGTCATACCGATGCCGCGAGGTACCGGCTACGACAGCACGGTCGAGTTCGAGCTAGACCCACCGGTGCGCCGCATGGCCGTCGTAGTACCTTCAATCGACCGCCAGGAGCGGCTCTCCGCTCTTGCTGCCACCACCGGCCTGAATGACGCCCAGCATGTTCTTCTCGTGACATCGTATCTTTCACCCGCCCTTATTAACACCTGCCGCAGCCTCGGCGTGAACGCGATCGACGAGGCTGGCAACGCATTCGTGAAAGACGGTAATACGCTGGTCCTGATTTCCGGTCGTCCGCGCACCACCGAACTCCGTCGACCCAGCCTCTGGTCCAAGCGATCACTTCAGGTCATCCTCGCGCTGCTCGTTAGGCCAGCGCTGCTCCACGAAAGCAGACGCACGATCGCAATGTTCGCCGGCGTGAGCACCGGCACCGCACACACCACCGTGCAAACGCTACTGCAGCGTAAGGACCTGATCGAGCGCGGGGACGGGCTGGCTTTCACCAACTTCGACCGGTTGCTCGATGAATGGGTCACCCTGTATCCCTCGCTCCTAAGGGAGTCACTGAAACTCGGGCGATATCGCGCGACGGAGCCGAACTGGTGGACCGACATGCTGGCGCCGAACGAAGAATGGATGTTGGGTGGTGAGTCGGCCGCTGCGCTCATCACGAATTATCTGAAGCCGGCGATCGTGACGGTGTACTGCACCAACGGGATTCCCACTCAAATGATCAGTCGCGGGCGGCTGCGGCCGGACCCTACGGGAAATGTCGAGTTTCTCAAGGCGCCCTTCGAGTTGAACCGCACCCCGGGGTTGGTCGACAGCGTCGTCTCTCCCGTGCTCGTGTACGCCGATCTCGTTGCGAGCGGCGACTCGCGCAACATCGAAACCGCGCAGATGATTCGTGAGCAGTACATCCAACATGGCAATTAAGCTGCATGCAGCCCATCCTTTCCCCGAGATGTCCGTCGCCGTCCTGCGTGACGTCTCGATCGCGGCGAATCAAGCTGGCGCAGCATGGTTTGTGGGCGGGGCGACGGCCCGCGATATTCTGACCACACACCGTTTCGGATTAGAGCAGTTGCGGGCGACCGCCGACGTCGACATTGGTGTGTGCATCGAAAGCTGGCAAGGGGACCGGGAACTGCGCGACGCGCTCATTGGGACAGGAAGGTTTGAGCCCAGTGGGGAGGCTCAGCGGCTCCATTACACCGCGCCCGGTTCAGGTGAAAGGATGTGGCTAGATATCGTTCCCTTCGGTGGACTCGAGCGCGAGGGCGACCGCGAGATTGAATGGCCAGGTGGCGCATTTCGGATGAACGTCGCAGGCTTTGGCGAAGCGCTGAAAGCGGCTGTCGCGGTTGAGCTGGCAGACGACCTCGTTGTTCTCGTTGCGTCCCTTTCGGCGCTGGCGATGCTCAAGATCCTCGCGTGGCGAGACAGGCACACCGCGCATGCAAGGGACGCGACAGATCTGCGGTTCTTGATGTCGAGATATGCAGACGCTGGTAACCACCATCGCCTCTACGACGGCGACGGTCTGGACCTTCTGGAAGCCCACGGATTCGATCCGGACGTCGCTGGGGCTGCACTGCTTGCGCGGGACATGGCTGCTCTCGTCGCACCAGCAATCCGGCCGCTGATTCTGCAGGCGTTGGCACCTGGAGAAGCCTACCCACTATTGCTTAACCAAATGCTGGGAGGCGGACACCGTATGCTACACCTCGAAGGGGAAGGAACCGGTGTGATCGAGGGCTTGTTCAATGCATTTCGAACGACGCTCGAGCGAGTGTTCACGGCCGCAATCTGAGTGGATGCGATGTTCGAATGCCGTATGAAAGCCTGAGCCATCGGCCGCTCCTGGCTGACTGCAGTCATAGCGTCAGCGTGATTTCCATGCTGTCTGGCCGACAATTGGCGTGTGATCGGCTCTTCGTTGCTATGACTTTGCCGATGGGCTTGCCGAGAAAATTTCCCACGCATCTACTGGCGTTACGCCAGATTTACGCCAAACAAAAAGCCCAGCCTTGCGGGCTGGGCTTTTCATTTGAATCATTGGTGCCCAGGAGAGGACTCGAACCTCCACGATGTTGCCACCGCTAGGACCTGAACCTAGTGCGTCTACCAATTCCGCCACCTGGGCAGGTGTGCGTACAACTAAGACCGCCATTATATCGGTCCGATTGCCGCTGTCAACTGCTTTGTCGGCCACTTCGCCGGCCGCTTGCCACTCATATCGACGGGCCGCAGGCTGGCCCCGGGTGGCCGGGCGCGAGTGTTAGAATCGCCGACATTGCCGTGTCTAATGATTAATGTCCTGAAACAAAAACAATCCATCGACAAGCGCCCCTTGAGCAAATATTCGTATCCGATCCCAAGCCGCGAAGAAATTCTCGGCGTGCTGCGTACAAGCGAAACCCCGCTCAGCGCGAACGACATCGCCGAGACCCTGTCGATCAAGCGCCAAGAGCGCGAAGGCTACTTCAAGCGCCTCGGCGCGATGGAGCGCGATGGCCAGATCCGCTTGGACAAACGCGGCTACTACCAATTGGCTCACCCGTCGAATTTCGTTGCGGGCCGCGTACAAGGGCATCGCGATGGCTACGGCTTCGTGCTGCGCGATGACGGCCAAGACGATCTATTCCTGCCCAATGCCGAGATGCAAAAGGTCATGCACGCCGACCGCGTGCTCGCGCGCGTGGTCGGCTACGATCGGCGCGGCCGGCCCGAGGGCCATATCGTCGAGGTGACAGAGCGCGCGAATAAACGCGTGATCGGCCGGCTGCTGAGTGAAAACGGCGCGCTGATCGTCGCGCCGGAAGACAAGCGCATCGGCCACGACATCCTGATCACGCAGAACACGAAGAAGGCCAAGCCAGGGCAGGTCGTTGTCGTCGACTTGACCGACTTCCCGAGCCGCCATTCGCAACCGCTCGGACGCGTCGCCGAAGTCCTCGGTGACATCGACGATCCGGGCATGGAAATCGAAATCGCCGTGCGCAAGTACGGTGTGCCGCACGAATTCAGTCCTGACGCCCTTGCCGAAGCCGCGAAGCTGCCCGACGAGGTCCGGCCCGTGGATATCCGCCACCGTGTCGATCTGCGCGACGTGCCGCTCGTTACCATCGACGGCGAAGACGCGCGCGATTTCGACGACGCTGTCTATTGCGAGCCAATGCAGGTGGGCCGTGGCGATGGCTTCCGGCTCATCGTCGCAATCGCCGATGTTTCGCACTACGTGCAATCGGAAACCGCGCTCGACGCCGACGCGCTGGGGCGCAGCACCTCGGTGTATTTCCCTCGCCGGGTCATTCCGATGCTGCCCGAGAAGCTCTCGAACGGGCTGTGCTCGCTCAATCCCGATGTCGACCGATGTGTGCTCGTATGCGACATGGTCATCACGACCCGCGGTGAAATCAAGGGCTATCAGTTCTACCCCGGTGTCATGCATTCGGCGGCGCGTCTGACCTATACCGAAGTCGCGGCGGTGCTCACCAATACGAAGGGCCCCGAGGCTGCGCGGCGTGCGGCGCTCGTGCCGCAATTGCAGAATCTGCACGGTGTTTTCAAGGCCCTTTTCACCGCGCGCCAAAAGCGTGGCGCCATCGACTTCGATACGACCGAGACCTATATCGTCTGCAACGCGCAGGGCAAAATCGAACAGATTCTGCCGCGCCAGCGCAACGAGGCGCATAAGCTGATCGAGGAATGCATGCTGGCCGCCAACGTCTGCGCGGCCGATTTCCTCAAGCGCAACAAGCACCCGGGGCTCTACCGCGTGCACGCGGGGCCGACTGCGGAAAAGCTCGAAAACCTGCGGACGTTCCTGCGCGGCATGGGGCTTTCGCTCGGTGGCGGAGAAACGCCACATGCGAGCGATTACGCGGCCATCATGGCGCAAATCCGCGACCGGCCCGATGCGCAGATGCTGCAAACGATGTTGCTCCGTTCGATGCAGCAGGCTGTCTATAGCCCAGACAATATCGGTCACTTCGGTCTCGCCTACGACGCCTATGCGCACTTCACGAGCCCAATCCGCCGCTATCCGGATTTGCTGACGCATCGCGCGATCTATGCGATTTTGGCCGGGCGCAAATATCGGCCGCAGCCGCCGCTCGGCGTGGTACTGAACACCGCGCTTTCCGCGCGCGCTCGTGCGTTGCAGCAAGCCGATGAGTCGAGCCCGCGCGCAACCGGTGGCCCCAATACGGCGATCTGGGAAGAACTCGGCCTGCATTGCTCATCGAATGAGCGCCGCGCAGATGAAGCATCGCGCGATGTCGAAACCTGGCTCAAGTGCTATTTCATGCGCGACAAGCTTGGCGAGGAATACGGCGGAATGGTGAGCGGCGTGACGTCGTTCGGCATTTTCGTCCAGCTCGACGCGCTTTTCATCGAGGGGCTCGTGCATGTGACGGAACTCGGCGCAGATTATTTCCAATACGACGAGATCAAAAACGAGTTGCGTGGCGAGCGCACCGGTATTCGCTATCGGTTGTCGGACCGCGTGCGTGTGCAGGTGAGCCGCGTCGATCTCGATGCACGCAAGATCGATTTTCGGCTCGTGCGCGATACGCCAGCGAAGACGGTCACCGCACAGCGACCGTCGCCAGTAGAGCATTCGGCAAGTGAACCGAAGGCCGGCCCGCGCGTGCGGGTACTTCCGAACGACGAGGGGGCGGCGCGCAAACGGTCTGCGCCTGGCAAGACCGCGGCAGTCAAGGAAGCGCGCGCCGCTCACGGGCAGACTGACAAGAAGCATGGCGCGGCATCGAAGCCGGCTGCCAAGACGCGCTTGCGTAAGAAGTAAGACCAACCCATGCAAACGGGCGCGGGCCTTCGATGGCTCGCGCACCGTCCCGGCTGAAAGGCCGTCGACCGCCGCCGTACTTCACTGGCCGCGCGGGCGATTTTGCATATTCACGGATTTTTTCTATTCAGCTATGGCACGTCTCAAAGTTCTTTACGGGTTTCATGCCGTGACCGCGCGTTTGCGTCACGATGCGTCGACGGTCGAAGAAGTGTTTTACGACGCGACGCGGCGTGACCGCCGCATGCAGGACTTTCTGCATACGGCGAAGGAAGCAGGCGTGCGCTTGATCGCGGCCGACGAGACGCGACTGTGGGGCTTGGCGCATACCGAGCGCCATCAAGGCGTGGTTGCTCGCGCCGGCGATGTACCGCTCGCGCAGAACCTCGCCGAATTGCTCGACGGCATTCAGGGGCCCGCACTGCTGCTCGTGCTCGATGGCGTGACGGACCCGCACAACCTCGGTGCGTGCCTGCGCGTGGCTGATGCGGCCGGTGCACATGCGGTCATCGCACCGCGTGATCGTGCCGTTGGGCTCAACGCCACCGCTGCGAAGGTCGCGAGCGGGGCTGCGGAGACGGTGCCTTACATCACGGTGACCAACCTCGCGCGCGCATTGCGTGAACTTAAGGATGCGGGGGTATGGATCGTCGGGACAGCGGGCGATGCTGCCGCGAGTCTTTACCAAACGAAGCTCGATGGCCCCGTCGCATTGGTGATGGGCGCGGAAGGAGAGGGCATGCGCCGCCTGACACGCGATACCTGCGACGAGGTCATGCAGATCCCGATGGCCGGAACGATCGAGAGCCTCAATGTTTCAGTGGCAAGCGGCGTGTGTCTGTTCGAAGCGGTTAGACAGCGATCGGCCAAGCGCTAATGAACGGGTGCATCAGCACCCATCCCATACGTCGGCGCTCACTGCTTATCGCTCGATCTGCTGATTCCAACGCTTGTCCCATTCAGCGCGATGCGCGTTGATCGTTTCCCAATCGACGACAGTGGCCTTGCTCAGGAGCCCCTCGACATTGCCGAGGCTCTTTTGCATCGATGCGGGCATCGCTGCCAGCCGGTTCGTCGGAATCTGCTTGCCCGCTACGGCTGCTTTTTCCTGCGCGGGTTTTGACAGCAGGAATTGCGCGAGCTTTTGCGCAAGCTGCGGATCGGGGTTGTTTTTGACGACGCATACGTCGACGAGCAACAACACCGGACCTTCCTTCGGCGAAGCATAGGCGACGGGCATACCCTTGTCCTGCAAGTCGGCGACGGCGGTCGGCGTCAATGGAAAGAGGCCGGCTTCGCCCGTTTGCACCATCTCCGAAATCTTCGCCGAATTGGGCACGTATTCAACGACATTGGGGCCGACTGTATTAGGCCATTTGCTAAAACCGGGCTCGACATTTTTCTCGCTACCGCCCCAGAGACGGTTGAGGGCAAGGAAGCCATGCAGGCCGAAGGTGCTGCTCGATTCCGACTGGAAGACGACTTTGCCTTTGTATTTCGGATCGGCAAAATCGAGCCATGAGGTCGGTGCGGCCCATCCCTTTTGCGTAAAGAGCTTCGTGTTGTAGGCAATGCCCGTCATGCCGAGCTGCACGCCTGCGCCGATGTCGTCTTTCATGCGGGCGAACGGATAAAGCTCTTTGAGTGTCGGCGAATCATCGAGCTTTTGGCAAATACCCATGCTGAGCGCGCGTGCCATCACGCCATCGTCGAGAAACACCACGTGAATTTGCGGCTTGTCGCGGTTCGCGAGCAGCTTCGCAAGAATGTCGGACGACGTGCCCGGGACGACCACGACCTTCACGTTGTTGGCTTGCTCGAACATCGGCAAGACTTGGCTTGTATAGGCTTTTTCCATCGGCCCGCCGTTCATGCCGATATAGATCGTTTTGGATTGCGCATGAGCGGGCGATACGGCAACCGCCGCGCACGAGGCAACAAGCGCGGCGGCCGACAGCAAGCGGAACGATTTCATGACGGGTCTCCTCAGGATGAAATGGAAGTGGTTGACCGATTACTTAGTAGTGCGAAACGATCGATGTCGAATGCGGCGAGCGGTATATTCGTCGCGCCTTTGGTGACGAGTTCGGCAAGTACCTCTCCGACGCCGGGCGCGAGCAAAAATCCCCCGCCCGAAAAGCCGAATGCATGCAACAGACGCGGCACACGGCGGCTCGCTCCGATGATCGGATTGTGATCGGGCGTGCATCCCTCGACGCCGCTCCAGGTGCGAATCAGCAGTGCGTCGCGCAGCATCGGCAACAGTGCGCAAGCATCGCGCATGACGGCGCGCGTGGTGTCGGAAGAGGGTTGCGCATATTCGCCGTCACCGTGTCCGCGCCCGCCGCCAATGATGCAATTGCCGCGCGACACTTGCCGGGCATAGATGCCGCCGCCATAGACACCGAGGTTATGCGTGACGAAAAGCGGCAATGGCTCGGTGACCCACATGTTCGGATAGATCGGCTGCATCGGCACTCCTTCGCCGAAACGTTCGGCGATGGTATTGGCCCACGCGCCCGCGGCGTTAATGAGCCAGTCGGCGCTGAACGCCTGTTCGCCCGCACGCAGGCGAAAGCGTGTGCCATCGTGGTCGATCGCTGTCAGCGGCGTGAGCTCGCGCACATCAGCGCCCGCGCGGCGCGCGGCGCGAGCGAAGGCAGGCGAGACGAGCCGAGGGTTGGCGTGGCCGTCGCTCGCGCACAGCGACCCGCCAAGCGCCGCCGCGCCGAGCCACGGATAGCGTTCGCGAAACACGCGGCCGGCGACGAGTTGCAACGCGAGCCCATGCTCGGCGGCCATAGCCGCATAGTGTTCGAGCGCTGCAAGATCGGCCTCGCTGCGTGCCAGCCGTAAATGACCCGAGACGACGAATTCGCCGTCGCTGCCAATCAAGTCTGGCAAGCGGCCCCACACCTGCCGCGCACGCATCGCGAGCGGCAGTTGCTCGGCGGGGCGACCCTGGCAACGCACGCCGCCGTAGTTGACGCCGCTGGCCTGCGCACCGCAATACCGGCGCTCGAAAAGGCCGACCCGCAACCCCGAACTTGCCAATGCAAGCGCAGCCGACGCGCCGACCAGCCCACCGCCTGCAATCGCGACATCATAGTGATGCAGCTCACTCATCGCGGGCATCCTCGGGAACGGCGCACACGGCGTCATCGTCTAGCGAATGCGCGAGCGGAATCGGCTTGACCGGCGCCTGAGCGCGTAAGCGGCCCAGGCTTTCGAGCGAACGGCCTGTCTCCGCAGCACAAAGCGCGAGCGCCGCGTCGGCGCACATGCGGCCTTGGCAGCGGCCCATGCCGACGCGAGTGAGCGCCTTGAGACGATTGATCTCCGTCGCTGCCCCCGAGCGAATGCAATCTCGCAACGCCCCTGCATCGACCTCCTCGCAGCGACAGACCGTCATCGCATCAGGCCAGGCATTCGCCGCTCCGGCAGGCGCTGCGAACGCGGCTTCGAGACCTTCACGAAAGATCGAGATGCGCCGTAATGTACGTTCGAGTGCGAACGCTTGGCGCGTGTGCGCGGACGGCATGGCTTTCGCGCTCAGGTCTTCGATGACCGCTAACGCGGCGCGGCGCCCGGCGCATTCCGCTGCATCAGCGCCCGCTATGCCGGCACCGTCGCCAGCGACATAGATGCCCGCCACCGAGGTGCGACCGGCCGCATCCCGCTCGGGCAGCCACGAGCCGTGCGTGGCATCGAAACGGAAACGGCAGCCGGCCAGATCCGCCAGTTGCGTTTCGGGACGCAAGCCGAAACCTAGCCCGATCGCGTTGCATTCGGTGACTTCAAGGCCGGTATACGCATCCGTTGATTCGCCGCCGCGGCGCCACGCGATGCCCGTGACGCAGCGCTCGCCGCGCACATCGATCAGGCTTACGCCGCGCTCGATTCGCACGCCGTGCGCTTGCAGCCATCCCACGTAATAGAGCCCCTTGGCCAATGCGGAAGGCACGCGTGCGAGTTTTGGCAGTGCGCGCGTTTGCATGGCGAGCGAACTCGTGTCGAGCACCGTGGCGATCCGCGCACCGGCTTTCGCATATTGATAGGCGACGAGATAGAGCAGCGGACCCGTCCCCGCGAGTACGACGCGAGATCCGATGGCGCAACCTTGCGCTTTGAGCGCTGTTTGCGCGCCGCCCAGCGTATAGACACCCGGCAGTGTCCATCCCGGAATCGGCAATATGCGGTCGGTCGCGCCCGGTGCGAGGACGAGATGTGTGAATGGAACGCTTTTTTCCCGGCCGCCTTGCAGGGTGGCGAGTGTGCCGATGGGCCGTTCGGCATCGGGTCGGCTCGCTTGCATGTCGCAGGCCCAGACGAGCGTGTCGGGGCGATAGTCGATATCCGTCAGTAACGACGCCATCGTCGAATGCAATGCATGGGCCTTGCCAGCTTCGAAGCCATAGAGCGCACGTTTGCTCCGAGCGAAGCCCGCTTGCGCGGGAGGTTGCCGATAAATCTGCCCACCGCAGCGCGGGTTTTCGTCGAGCACGACGGGATGGTGGCCTGCGGCAACAAGCGTTTGTGCCGCGCGTATGCCCGCAGGCCCCGCACCGACAACCACGATTCGAGCGCTCACTGTCATGACGCCGCGCTCGCTGTATCGGCACGTGCGCGCGTGACGATCTTCATGCCACGCGCGATCGGCGTGGTGCAGGCGCGAATGCGCGTGCCGTCTTCTGTGTGTACCCAGCAGTCCTGGCATGCCCCGATCAGACAAAAGCCGGCTCGCGGCTCACCGCTGAATTCGCTTAGGCGTACGAAACGTTGATGCGAGAGAATGGCGCTCAGCACGGTGTCACCTTCGAGCGCGCATGCTTCGCGGCCGTCGAGGGTGAATGTGACAGACGCGCGGCCCGTGTCGGCCAGTCGCACGAATTGTGGGTCGCAAAGGTGCGGGGCCACAGCGAATCGTTTAGGTGTACTAATCATCAATGATTGCCGATCAGTATGCGGTTCAGTCCGTAGATGCGATCGAGCAACAGCATTGCGCCCGCCGTCACGGCAATCACCAATGTGGAAACGGACGCCATCATCGGGTCGATCGATTCCGTCGCGTACATGTACATGCGTACCGGTAGCGTGACCGTCTGCGGTGAAGTGACGAAGATCGACATGGTCAGTTCGTCGAAGCTGTTGATGAACGCGAGTAACCAGCCGCCCGTGATGCCGGGCAGGATCAGCGGCAGCGTGACACGCCGGAAGGTCGTCCAGGCGCTGGCGCCCAACGATTGCGCGGCGTGTTCGACGCTGCGCTCGAGCCCGGTTGTGGCGGCCAGCACAAGGCGCAGCACGAATGGCGTGACGATGACCATATGCGCGACGACGAGCCAGGCAAATGAACCTGTGGCGCCGATCACAGCGAAAAAGCGCAAGAACGCGATGCCGAGCACGAGCCCTGGAATGACGAGCGGCGACAACATCAACGCATTGAGCAGATCGCGTCCGGGAAAGCGGGCGCGTCCGATCGCCAAGCCGGCTGGCAGTGCGATCGCGAGCGACAGTGTGGCCGATAGAACGGCCAGCTTGAGGCTGTTGACGAAGGCCGCGATGAAGTCGGGATAGGCGAGGATGGCGCGAAACCAGCGCACAGAGAGTCCGTGCGTCGGCAGTGTCAGCGTCTCGTCGGGTGTGAAAGCAACCAGCACCACGACAGCAAGCGGCGCGAGCACGAACAGCATCACGATGGCATGGAATGCAAGCGCGAGCGGGCCATTTTTTCTCATGATGTTCCCTTAGCCCATGCTGCGCGCATAGCGACGCTCAAGCACGCGGTAGTACGTGAGCATGACAATGAAGTTGGCTATGAGCAGCAGTACGGCGATGGTGGCGCCGAGCGGCCAATCGAGCGAGCTCAGGAATTGATCGTAGACCGCAGTTGCCGCGACCTTCAGGCGGCGCCCGCCGAGCAGGCCGGGAATCGCGAATGCGCTTGCAGACAGCCCGAACACCATCAGGCTGCCCGACAAGATGCCCGGCATCAGCTGCGGCAACACGATCCGATAAAGCGTAGTGGCAGGTGACGCCATCAGCGAAAGCGCGGCCTGCTCGGTTTGTGGATCGAGTTTTTGCAACGCAGTCCAGACCGGGATCACCATGAAAGGCAGCATGACGTGCACGAGCGCAATGACGATGGCAAACGTCGTGTATTCGAGTTTGTATGGGCCGCCGAGGCCCAGCGCGCCAAGCGCCTGATTAATGAGCCCGTTCGTGTTGAGCAGCATGCTCCAGCCGAACGCGCGCACGACGACCGAAACGAGCAGCGGCGCGAGGATCACAAGCAGGAAGAGCGAACGCCATGGGTCGCGCATGCGCGAGAGAACATAGGCTTCCGGCGCACCGATCGCGGCGCACAGCACGGTGGTCAGCAAGGCGATGCCGAACGTGCGCAGGAAGATAATCTGATAGTAAGGAGAACTAACTACCTCGACATAGTTGCCGAACTGGAATGCGGCGATGGACCCGCTTTCGGGTGAGAAGCGATAGAACGTCAATACGAGCGTCATAGTCAGCGGCACGAGCATCAGCGTCGCAAAGAGCGCGAACGCGGGCGCGCTCAGCAGCCACAACGGCAAATAGGCTCGCCAGTGGGCGCGAGCCGGTGCGGCCTGCACGCGCGGCATCGAAGCTTCATCGAGTGAGCGCGGCGTAGGCTTGGAGGCAATGCTCGTCATGCTGCGCGCTCCATTTCGACAAGGCGAATGGCGTCGTTTGCCCAGTCCACGCCGACCGCTTGCCCTTCGGCGACGGGTTCGTCACCTTCGTTCTGACAGCAGACGAGCACGTCGCCGAGGCTGCATTGCACACGGTAGAGCCACTGACTGCCGAGGAAGAAACGGCTCGTCACCGTGGCGGGCAGGCGTCCATTGCCCGATACGCACAGCTTGAGCTTTTCAGGGCGGATGCAGATCGTGACGGCGTCGCCGATGTTGAGCGCGCGCTGTCCGGCCGCCCGTTGCGCTAGCCGCCCCGTCGTGACGATATCGTGGCCGAGGTCGACGCGAATTTCGCCGAGCGCGTCCTCGTAGGCAAGCACCTTGCCCTCCAGCAGGTTGGCTTTACCGATGAATTGCGACACGAAGCGGTTTTCGGGGCGTTCATAGGCGCGATAGGGCGTATCGATTTGTGTGATGCGCCCGGCCTCCATGACGACGACCCGGTCGCTGATGGACAGCGCCTCCGACTGGTCGTGCGTCACCATGATCGTCGTGGTGCCGATACGGCGCTGAATCGCACGCAGCTCGAACTGCATTTCCTCACGTAGTTTCGCGTCGAGGTTGGACATTGGTTCGTCCAGCAAGAGCACCGGTGGCGCGATGACGATTGCGCGGGCCAGCGCCACACGCTGACGCTGCCCGCCGGAGAGCTCGCGCGGAAAGCGGTGTGCAAAAGCGTCGAGCCGCACGAGCGAGAGTGCTTCGCGTACGCGTTGGTCGCCCGACTCGCGTTTGATGCCGCGCATTTCGAGGCCGAAGCGCACGTTCTGGGCGACGCTCATGTGCGGAAAAAGCGCGTAGCTCTGAAATACGACCCCGAGCCCGCGCCGGTTCGGCCGCAAATGCGTGATATCGCGCCCATCCAGCGCAATCTGCCCGCTCGTTGCTTCGACGAAGCCGGCGATCATCTGCAGCGTCGTGGTCTTGCCGCATCCTGACGGCCCGAGCAGCGAGACGAATTCGCCTTGTTCGACAGACAGATTCAGATTGCGCACCGCGGGCAGATCGCCGAACGATTTCGACAGATCAGTAAGGGTGAGAAACGACATGAT
The DNA here is from genome assembly GCF_964253315.1 of Trinickia sp. LjRoot230. NCBI lineage: Bacteria > Pseudomonadati > Pseudomonadota > Betaproteobacteria > Burkholderiales > Burkholderiaceae > Trinickia > Trinickia sp. LjRoot230. Next base: position 2,242,555 of record NZ_CAXUQX020000001.1, on the reverse strand, counting down.
GGCTCCTCGTTGGCTTGGGCGTTGCGACAGCTTCGAATCAGAAGACGGCGAGCAGGCATGACGGCATGGCGGATTCTGTCCAGCCAGATTTGAAGCGTCAATTTGCAATTCCGCTCTTCGAGATGAAAAGAGAAAATATTCCATTCAATGGAAGAAAACACAAAATCGATCAGCGATTTGTTTCGTTGTCCGAATTCAGGGTTTGCCCTGTAGAAGCAGGCCGAATTGCATAGGAGTCCTAAAAACTGCGATACTGCGGCGGCGAACGATGCGTCATGGGTAATTCCATTGAACGGAATGACGGGCTGGTAAATGGGTAAATCGGGTAAGCCGAGCACATCGAGTACATCGAGTACATCGAGTACATCGGACGGTACGCACGCTCTGGCGAGTGCATCAGGCGAAGAAACCGCGGACACGGCTGGCAGCGGCATGTTGCCTCGGGCATTCGCTTTGATTCGCGCGCTTGCTGCGGCGCGAGCGGAAGGCGCGCGTGTCACACAACTCGCCCGCGCAGTGGGCCTCACACAGGGCACGACGCATCGCATCTTGCATGCGCTGATTGCGCAAGGGGTGGTCGAGCAGGAGGAGCGTTCGAAGCGCTATCGGCTCGGCCTCGATTTCTTTGCGCTGGCCGCGCAGGCAGGCAACCCGGGCGGGTTGCGCGCGCTCAGCCGTCCTTCGTTGTTGAGGCTCTGCGCGAGCCTCGGCGAGACGGTCTTTTTGCTCGCCAAAAGCGGCTTCGATGCCGTTTGCCTCGACATCTGCGAAGGCCCCTTTCCAATTCGCTCCTTTACGAACGATATCGGCGGGCGTATCGCGCTCGGCGTCGGTCAGGGCAGCCTTGCGATTCTCGCATTTTTGCCCGAGGCCGAACGCGAAGAAATCATTCGCTTCAACGTGCCGCGCATTCGCGGCTATGGCGTACTCGATGAGGTCTATTTGCGCACGGAAATCGAACGGGTGCGCCAGTTGGGCTATGCGGGTCGCAATAGCGGCGTGCTCGACGGCATGGCCGGCGTGGCCGTGCCTATCCTCGATCGCACCGGCACGGCCGTCGCGGCACTGAGCGTGGGCACGCTCGCATCGCGGCTCGACAACGAACGGCTGCCGATGGTGGTCGAGCTGCTCAAGCGTCAGGCCAGTGCCGTTGGGCCGCTCGCCAATCCGTTCGATGTCGCGCTGCGACGCCGCCCGACGCATGACTTGGCCGAACTCGCGGCGCATCCGCGCGCGCTATGACGCGTTGCAACTCCGGTAAAATCGCGCCTTTCACATTCGCTTTCCCTTTCTCTTTCCTCCCGATGACCCAAGACGAACTCAAGCGCCTGGTCGGCCAGGCCGCCGCCGATTATGTGAACACGCATGTCCCGGACGGTGCCGTGCTCGGCGTCGGCACCGGTTCGACGGTGAACTGTTTCATCGATGCACTGGCCCCGCACAAGTCGCGCTTTCGCGGCGCTGTATCGAGCTCCGTTGCGACAACGGCGCGCCTCGAGCAACACGGCATTCGCGTATTCGATCTGAACGAAATCGAGTCGCTGCCCGTCTACGTCGACGGTGCCGACGAGATCGATGCGAGCGGGGCGATGATCAAAGGTGGCGGAGGCGCGCTGACGCGTGAAAAGATCGTTGCTTCGGTGTCCGAAGTATTTGTCTGCATTGCGGATCGGTCCAAACGCGTCGACGTGCTCGGCACGTTCCCGCTGCCGATCGAGGTCGTGCCGATGGCGCGTACCGCAATCGGACGTCAGGTCATGGCGCTTTCCGGCGTGCCGGTGTTGCGCGTGCGCAATGATGGCTCGCCCTATGTCACCGATAACGGCAACGAGATTATCGACGTAAAAGGGCTGCACATCGACGATCCGCGCGGGCTCGAAGCCCTTATCAATGCGTGGCCGGGCGTCGTGACGGTGGGGCTCTTCGCGAGTCGCGGCGCTGATTTATGCCTGCTTGGCTCGGATCAGGGTGTCGAGATGGTTTCGTACGACGTGTAACCGCCGCGATAAAGGGTGAAGTGCCGGGGGAGAAAAAACTGGAATAATGAGCGGAGCGGTGTTTGCGTGCCCTTCTTCAAGCGCCATAAACGAGCAATTAAACGCCGTGTCTGCGCGAAACGCCCTGGGGTGGGCGCGAAGAATGTGGTGCAATAGGCACAAACGCCCGGCACGCCGGGAGAGACCATCAGATAAGCGAAGGATGCAATCATGCAACGCGAACTACGGTGCGCACTCGATACCGCGTACGCGCGACTGCGGGATGACGAAGCGTCGCCAACGACGTTTGCAGGCAATTACGCACTCGGGCTTGGCATCGTCGTGGGCGGGCAGACGTGCGGCGGCATGACGGAAGTCGAGGCAGCTTACGAGCGAGCACGGCTTGCCATGCTCGCGGCGCTTTACGAAGCGCGCGCCCGCGTGCGCAGCGATCTCAGCGCGCAATAATTGCGGCCGGTCGTATGCGTCGCGCGCTTCGTCTGTTTCTCGCGTCGCCGCATACCGCTTAGCTCACCGCATTCGTCTGATGAAGGTTCGGCAGCAGCCGATCGAACTCACGCTTCACGAGCCCGTAGCACTCGCACGCGCGCGATTCCAGCCCGCTGCGGTCGAGCACCTTGATATGTCCGCGGCTGTGATGAATGAGGCCTTGGTCATGCAGCTTGCCGGCCGCCTCCGTAATGCCTTCGCGGCGTACCCCCAGCATGTCGGCGATCATCTGCTGCGTGACGGCCAGCTCGTTCGTCGCAGCCCGATCTATCTCGATCAAGAGCCAGCGGCAAAGTTGTTTGCTCAGCGAATGATGGCGATTGCAGGCGGCAGTCTGTGCAACCTGCGTGAGCAGCGCTTGCATGTAGAGCAGCATCAGCCGGCGCAGCAAATCAGATCGACTGATCTCCAGTTTCAACTGTTGCGCGCTCATGCGATAGGCGAAGCCGGCGCATTGCACCTGCACGCGGCTCGGCATGGTCTCGCCGCCGGTCAGCACCTGAACGCCGGTCATGCCTTCGCGGCCCACGGCGGCTAGTTCGACTGAACCGCCGTCTTCCATCATCGACAACATCGAGATGATGGCCGTGGTCGGGAAATAGACATGGTGAATCTTGTGCCCGCAATCGCAAAGCAGTTGCTCGGTACGCAGATGGACCAATTCGAGATGCGGCGTCAGTGCTTGCCACTCATGCGAGGGCAGTGCTCCCAGCAGATGATTGCCGTGTAGATCGGATTGCAATGTCAACATGATCGGTCCTCGAATAAAAGCCACGTCATGCGCGGAGCGCATTTGCTTGTGCGGCTCTTTGTTACTTTGGGCCGGTTAAGGCAGCATTGCGTAGGAGTCCAAACTATCTATCCTTCGCACCACTTCCGTTCCGGCATCGTTGGCCTTTCTCCCTGGCCGTGCCACCGTCTGTGCGGCAGCGCTCAGTTGCGAGCCTGGTTCAGCGAAGATCGTGCCATGCGCTTGCCGGCCCTATCGCACGGTACTCGCTACTTGCTGCGACGCGGCGCCGGCGCGCCGCCAAGCCAATTTGTTTCAAATCTGCACGATCGCGCGGCGTTTCGGCGCTCCTCATAACCCGCTTCGCGTTCATCGGCTAACGCTTTGATCGCGCGGGTTTTCGATGCGAATAGCCGAATAGCGGACGCTAACCGGCGGGCGTTCGAGGGTCCATGCAGACGACAGCGGTCGAGGCGGAATTTGATTCACTTATGTTGCATGGACCGCATTGATTGTTGCGTCGCATACGTTGCGCGGAACAGATGCAAGCCCTGCGGGCAAAGGGTTGCGGCACGCACTCAACGTTCGGGAAGATCGGTTGTCTGCATGCCCGATTGACAGCGAATGCCTCGTTGGTCCCAACGGTGCCGTGCCGTCCTTGTAAAAACGTGTGTGGTGTCGCGAATGACTCAATGTTGAGACATGTGTGTGCGATGCAATCTCCCGCGGGCTTTCCCGTACACCATGCAAACTCCGCCAGGTGAGTGCGATTGCGAACGGAACGCCGCTTGTATGAGAAGTACCGTGCAGCATGGCAATTCGTCTTACCTGCGCGTTGCAGCGAAACGGCAAGCGAACTACGCAGTTGTCCTAACTAATTTTTTTTAACAGCCGTGCGGCTCGCTTAAGGCTCCAGCACAAGCGGCTTTGAATCGTCAGAGGGATAACCCTGTTCAGGCGTTTCCCAATAGCGTGCCTAATTTGATCAAAGCAACGTGTCGTTTGCCTATGAAGCGCGATGCGTGGGTGGCAGCGGAACAGCAATAGATCGGCGTCGATGGGCGCATCGGGGGGGGTATGGAGCAGGGCAAGGACCGTTCACTGGTCAGCAAAGTAATGGATGGGCTCGTCACAGGCATCGTCGAGGAAAAATACGGCGCGATTCTGCCGCCGCAGGATGTCCTGTCGAAGGAGTTCGACGTCAGTCGCACAGTCATGCGCGAAGCGCTGTCGATGTTGCTCGCGCGACACATGCTCGATGTGCGGCCGAAGGTGGGCACGCGTATTCGCGCTATGCGGGATTGGCGAATGATCGATGAGGACGTGGTGAACTGGCGTTTTCGGGCCAAACCCGATCCGCTGTTCATGCGCGACGTCATCGAATTTCGCATGCTGATCGAACCGCGCGCGGCCGCGCAGGCAGCGGCAAGAGCAAGCGTGGCGGAGGTGGCGGCCATACGCGAAGCGTTTGACGTGTTCAAGACACTGGCGCCCAGCGACACCGGCTATGCGGCAGCGAACGAAGCGTTGCATACGCGCATCGTTTCCGCGAGCGGCAATCAATTTTTTATGCAGATGGCCGCCATCATTCGAGGCGCACTCGCTGCCACCCAGCCGATGTTGGTCGGGAAAGCCGGCGGCTGGGAAATCTCGGTGAGTACGCACGAACGTCTCGTGGACGCGATCGAACGGCGTGATCCAAAGGAGGCGGAAGCCGCGGCGTTAGCGCTGATCGAGTTCGCTGCCGACGAGGTCAGCCGCGAGTTCGCAGTCGAAATGCCAAGCCGTCGATGATGACACGCCCGGGCGGGCGGCGGCTGTCTGCGTCGGCTGCCGGGCGGGGGGTCACCGCTGCTTGGCGGCTGAGCTATTTCCTCGTCCAGAACCTGCTCTGAGCAAGTCGATATCGCGCGCGCGCTTTACGCCGAACCTGGCGATGACCTCGTTAGCCGTGGCGCCTGCCTGCATTGCTTTCATCGCACGTCCCAGCGCTCGAGCGGCGCCCCTCCCGGCCGTCAGCCACGCGATGTCTTGCGCATCGGAAATACCGTGCTTTGCGGCAGCGTCCGTGGCCGACGTTCCGTCCATCATGTCGAAATAGGCGAGTTCCGTCCTGATGAAACGGGTATTCATGGCGGCACCGGGGGCGCGGCCAGGCGTCTCGGAGGACGGTCTCTGCGGCCGTTCGATACGAGGACGTCGAAGCCCTGCGAACACCTCCGGACCCGGCGTTCGCGGGGGCGCGTTCGAGGATGATGTGGCAGCGCGTGGGGGCTCGCCCGTGTCTGGATGAGAGAACGTCGGGTCAAGAGACCCTCCGCCGCCGATTGGTGGTGTCGACATTCTGGCGCTCCGCGTCGCAGGAAAAGCGCCGATTTAACAGGCCTTCACTCGGCTTCGCTGCTGTAAAGCGAACCGACCGCTTGACGAGCGAATTTCGATCGCGCCGACGTGCCGGTGTCGCGCGCGGCACTTCCGCGTTTTCAATGGCGAGTCGGCAGTGCGAGCCGCCGCTCGTACCAGTGCTGCAGCCATTCGAGCACCTGGCACAACACCCAATACACGGCTGCGGCTGCGAGATACAGCGGCAGCGGCTGATAGGTGGACGCGATGATTTCCTGCGCACTACGCAGCAACTCGGTGACCGTGATCACCGACACCAGTGACGTGTCTTTGATCAGGCTGATCAGGCTGTTCGACAGGCTCGGCACGGCGATGCGCAACGCCTGCGGCGCGATCACATAGCGCAGCGTCTGGCGCTTCGACAGGCCGAGGCTATAAGCAGCCAGCCACTGGCCGCTGTGAATGCCGTTGATCGCGCCGCGCATGCTTTCGGACAAGTACGCGGCGACATTGGCCGACAGCGCAATAACGCCGGCTGGAGTCGGCTCGAGCGAAATGCCGATACTTGGCAGTCCGTAATAAACCACGAAGATCTGCACGAGCAGCGGCGTGCCGCGCATCAGACTCACATAGATGCGCGCGATCCGGTTCAGCGCTCTGCTGTGGCTGATGCTCATCAATGCCAATACGACAGCCACGACGAGCCCGAAGACCATCGACAGCACGGCGAACTTAACCGTCAGAACCGCGCCTTGCGCGAGCACCGGCATGGATTGAGCAAGCAGGGACGTGGTGGACATGACCGGAGATAGTGAGGGGTACTAAGTAATTCGGTTCGGATTGGCTCGAACGCGAAAACGCGTGCGAGCGCACATGATATACGCACGAAAAGCAAAGGGCGGCATCGCGACGATGCCGCCCCTCGGGTATTGCGCAAGGCTGGAGCCTGCGTTTATTTCTTGATCGGCTTCGTCACATCGATGCCAAACCACTTCTCGGAAATCTTCGTCAGCGTGCCGTCGGCTTCGAGTTGCGTCATCGCGTCGTCGATTGCCTTGGCGAACTTCGGATTGCCCTGCTTGAACGGGATGGCAGAAGGCGTACCGCCCTCGAGCGTGGCACCTTGGCGCAGCGGCAGTTTCGAATTCTTGAGCAGATATGCGAGCATCAGCCGATCGTTGAGCGCCGCATCGAGCCGCTTCGATGCCAGGTCGTTAAGATATTCAGGTGCGCCCGGATAGGTTTTCACATCGATGCCGGGCACCGACTTCGCCATCGTCTCGTAGTTGGAACCCAGGCCGACGCCCAGCTTCTTGCCTTTCAATTCGGCGAGCGACTTGAACTCGCGCGTATCGTCGTTGCGCTGAATCAGTTGAGCCGCCGAGTAGGTGTAGGCCGGCGAAAAGTCGAGGACCTTCTTGCGCGCGTCGGTGGCACCGACCTGATTGACGATCACGTCGAACTTGCCTGCCTGCAAGCCGGCGATGATGCCGCTCCATTCCGTCGTGATGAACTCCGGCTTCAGTCCCAGCTTGGCGGCAACGGCCTTCGCCACATCGACGTCGAAACCGACGAGCTCGCCCTTGTCATTTTTCGAATCGAACGGCGGGAACGTCCCTTCCAGGCCGATGCGCAACGTGCCGCGCGCTTTCGCTTCATCGAGCAAGTCAGCGGCGTGTGCGGCCGTCGCGACGCACGTTACCCCAATCAGGCCGGCCATTAGGATCTTTTTGAACATCGCAAATTTCATTTTTGTACTCTCCTTGCCGCGCGGGCGTTGACGTGTCGCCATGATAGCGAAAAGTTAATCGACCTCGAAATATCGTTTGTTTATGTCTATATGAAAGCGCCGCCTGATGCGTGCGCAATGGCGTCGACGCATTCGCCGACCAGTGCGGGCCCTCGATAGACGAACCCAGTGTAAAGCTGCACGAGCGATGCACCGGCAGCGAGCTTGGCCAGCGCATCCGCTCCCGACGCGATCCCGCCGACGCCAATGATGGCCACCGCGTCACCGAGCTCGGTGCGCAGTTTGGCAATCACGGCGTTCGATGCTTCGAATACGGGTTTGCCCGAGAGGCCGCCTGCTTCGTCAGCATGTGGCAGGCCTGCCACGGCGGCGCGCGACAGCGTCGTATTCGTCGCGATGACGCCTTCGACGCGATGCCGCAGCAGCGTATCGGCGATTGCCTTGATCTGCTCGTCGTCGAGATCGGGGGCGATCTTCAATGCGAGCGGCACGAGCTTGCCATGCAGATCCGCAAGACGCTGTTGCTTGTCCTTCAACGCGCCGATCAGTGCATCGAGTTCGTTCGCGCCTTGCAACTGGCGCAGGTTCTTCGTGTTGGGCGACGAAATGTTGATGGTCACATAGCTCGCGAACGGATAGACACGCTCCAGGCAGTAGAGGTAGTCGTCGGCCGCGCGCTCGATCGGCGTATCGGCGTTCTTGCCGATATTCAAACCGAGCGGGCCGCGATAGCGCGCGGCCTGAACGTTTCGAACGAATTGATCGACGCCGCCATTGTTAAAGCCCATCCGATTGACGAGCGCCTCAGCCTGCGGAAGCCGGAACATGCGCGGGCGCGGGTTGCCCGGTTGCGCCCGCGGCGTCACGGTGCCGATTTCGATGAAGCCGAAGCCGAGCGCGGCGAGCCCATCGATGCAGGCGCCGTCCTTGTCGAGCCCGGCGGCGAGCCCCACCGGGTTACGAAATGCAATGCCCATGACGGTGCGCGGCAAATCGGGAACGTGCCGCGCGAGCAGCTTCGCGAGCCCGGCGCGGCCGGCGACACTGAGCGCGCGCAGCGTCAGATGATGGGCGTCTTCCGCATCCATGCGAAAGAGCTGGGCGCGGGCGAGCGGGTAAAGGGAACTGAGCACGTAGGAGTGGGCTTGCAGTATGGAAGAGCTGGCTATTTTACCGGCATTGGCAGGTGCCGCCGGGGTTCGACCGTCGTAGGTTCGAGCAATCCCCACTGGCCGTCGACGAGCCCTTCGAGCGGCCGGAAATTCGATTTATAAGCCATTTTGGCGCTTTGGCGAATCCAATAGCCGAGATAGACGTAGGGCAACCCGAGGCTTCGCGCCTGCTCGATCTGCCAGAGGATGTTGTAGGTGCCATAGCTGACGCCCTGCATCTCGGGTTCGAAGAACGTATAGACCGACGAAAGGCCGTCGCCGAGGATGTCGATCATGCTGACCATGCGCAATATGCCGTTCGCGCCGCCCTGCGGTTGGGGCCCTTCGCAAAGCGGCGCGGGCTCGCGGAATTCGACGAGGCGAGAGTTGATCCGACTGTGCAGCAGGAACTGCTCGTACTGGTCGCGGCTATCGCGGTCCATGCCGCCGCCTGCATGCCGCGCCGTCTGATAGCGCATATAGAGCGCATAGTGTTCTTCGTCGTAATGCAGCGGCGCGACGGAGGCGGTGAGGGCGGCATGACGTTTCCAGACGCGGCGCTGCGTCCGGTTGGGCGCAAAGGCAACGACTGGTACGCGCACTGGCACACACGCACGGCATCCCTCGCAATAAGGACGATACGTGAAGACGCCGGAGCGGCGAAAGCCCGCTTTCACGAGTTCGGTATAGACGTCGGAATTGATCAGATGGCTTGGCGTTGCCACTTGCGAGCGCGCGATGCGCCCTTCCAGATAGCTGCAAGGATAGGGGGCCGTTGCATAGAATTGCAGCGCGGAAAGCGGTGAAAGCGGCAGCTCATTCTGGTGAGTCATCGGCGGCTCTCGAAGCATCGTCTGTCGTTCTCGCAAGCCGCCGCCGATGCCAGGTCAGCGCGCTTGCTCGCTCGGCAACCCGTTCGGCAGGACATCGAGCAGGGCTTGTTTATCGAACTGCCACGGAACCGGCGCTTGAACGGTGGCCGTGCGAATGTGGGTAATAAAAGCCTTGCGTGCGATCTCTCGGCCGCCGAGGGACGCCAGGTGCGACGTATTCTGCTGGCAGTCTATCATTTCTACCTCGTGGTGGCGCAGGTGTCCGATCAGGCCGGCGAGTGCGATTTTCGATGCATCGGTCACGTCGGCGAACATCGATTCGCCGAAGAACATCCGCCCAAGCGATACACCGTAAAGGCCGCCCGCACGCTTTCCCTCGAACCAGGTCTCGACGCTGTGCGCTTCGCCCGCTCGATGCAGTACCGAGTAGGCGTCGATGATTTCGGCCGTGATCCACGTTCCGCGCTGGCCGCGCCGCGGCGCTTGCGCGCAGGCGCGCATGACGCCGGGAAAATCGGCATCGACGCGAATTTCCCAACGTTCGTCGCGCAGCACGCGCTTGAGTGTTTTTCTGAACGACGGCGACACTTTGAATTCGTCCGGCTTCAGAATCATGCGCGGATCGGGACTCCACCAGAGTACCGGCTGTCCGTCGGAATACCACGGAAAGATGCCGCGCCGATAAGCATCGACGAGCCGCCATGGCAGCAGGTCGGAGCTTGCCGCAAGCAGGCCCGGCGCGCCGCTCGTGATACCTAGCGCATGCTCGACGGGTGGAAACGGATCGTCAGGACCCAGCCAGGGAACCATCGGCGGCCCGCCGTTCAGCCTTCGCGCAACGAGCGGAACACGTCGCCCGTATGCAGGCCGTAGCTGCCGGCCGAACGATCGGCAAAGAAAAAGCGCAACGTCTGACCGACGGTCGGAAACGCGATGTCGTCCCAAGGGATCTCGCCCTCGTCAAACAGGCGCACCTCGATGCTTTCCTCGCCGGCTTCGATGTCGATATCGAGCAGCCGCGCGAGATAGAAAAGATGCACTTGGTGCACATGCGGAACATTCAACAGCGAGAAAAGATGCTGGACCTCGACGCGCGCCCCGGCTTCTTCAAGCGTTTCGCGTGCGGCGGCTTCGGCGGTCGTCTCGCCCATCTCCATGAAGCCGGCGGGCAGCGTCCAATAACCGTAGCGCGGCTCGATCGCACGGCGGCACAGCAATACTTTGTCCTCCCAAACGGGCACGGTGCCGACTACATTGCGCGGGTTCTGATAGTGCACGGCCCCACAGCTTTCGCAAACGAAACGCTCGCGATTGTCCCCGGGCGGGATACGCAAGCTAACGGATTGGCCGCAGGTCGAGCAGAATTTCATAGCCAGGCGAGAAGGTTGGGGGCACGAAGTGATGCGAGTTTATCACCGGCTACCTCCCACGCCGCGCGCCGTACGCCATACAACGAAAAAGCCGGGCGTTTGGCCCGGCTTGTCTGGTGCGCGATGCTCGCTTCGTCAGCTAAGGAACATCTGATCTATTCGAGCCGTTAAGATTGAGCCATTGCCACTTACCTCCGAGCCATGAAACAAACCACGTTCGCCTCGCTGGCGTTTGATGGAAAGAAGAAACAGACGCGCCGGGAGCGTTTCCTGACGGAAATGGAAGCGGTGGTGCCGTGGACGGCGTTGCTGGCGGTGATCGAGCCGCATTATCCGAAGTCGGGCCGGCGGGGCCGACCGCCGATGCCGTTGGCCACGATGCTGCGGATTTACTTCATGCAGCAGTGGTACGCGTTGTCGGACCCGGCGATGGAAGACGCGCTCTACGAGATCGAATCGATGCGCCGGTTCGCGCAGCTTGAACTGTCGGACGATGCGCTGCCCGATGAGACGACGATCCTCAAGTTCCGACATCTGCTGGAGCAGCACGGGTTGACCTCGAAGATGATGAACGTCATCAACGAGACGCTGGAAGCACGGGGCATGCTGCTCAAGGGCGGCACGATGGTAGACGCGACGATCATCCATGCGCCGCCGTCGACGAAGAACGAGGGCAAGCAGCGCGACCCGGAGATGCATCAGACGAAGAAGGGGAACCAGTGGTTCTTTGGCATGAAGATCCACGTTGGGGCGGACGTCGATAGCGGCCTGGTGCATACGGTATCGGTGACGCCGGCCAACACGGCGGACGTGAGCGAGTTGCCGGTGCTGCTGCGAGAGAGCGATCGGGCGGTGTTCGGCGACAAGGGCTACGTGAACAACGCGTTCAAGCGTCTGGCGCGTGAAGCCGGTGTGTTCTGGGGTGTTGCGCTCAAGGGCAGCAAGCCGTATCCGCTGACGAGCGCAAACAAGCGCTTCAATCACCGGATGTCCTCGATCCGGGCCCGGGTCGAGCACGTGTTTCGGGTGATCAAGCGGCAATTTGGCTACGCGAAGGTGCGCTACAAAGGGCTGGCGAAGAACGCGGCGCAGGTGTTCTCGCTGATCGGGCTGACGAATCTTTATCTGGCGAGGCGAAAGCTGATGGCTTGATGGGAAAAATCCGTCCGCTGCCTCGGAAAATCGGCGCTCTGGGCCGATATGGCCTCGATTGGTAGCGTGAAAGGCGGAGAAATCGATCATCGAAGCTCGCAGAAAATTGCTGGCATGAACGTCAACGTTCAAAACGTCAATAGATCAGATGTTCCCTAAAGAGCTTCATCGCCTGGCGCAGCGTGTTGACGACGCCCCAAGCGAGGGGAATCAGCACATACGCCCAAAAAAGTGCGAGGCCCACGCGGCTCACTTGCGGGACGGTGGATGTTGTCGACTGGCTCATGGCGGACTCCTTACTGTTCGTTGGCGAGTTGGGCGTCGCTCATGTGATGCTTTTCGTTCACGCGCGAGACGAGCAGGTTGCAGACGAACCCGACGACGAGCAGGACCGCCATGATATGCACCGTCATCGTATAGGCGTCGGCTTTCGCCACGCCGTGCGCGACCTCATAGGCGCGGATGTAGTTCACGAGCACCGGGCCCGCGACGCCTGCCGCAGCCCATGCGGTCAGTAGCCGGCCGTGGATGCCGCCGACGAAAGCGGTACCGAACATGTCAGCCAGATACGCCGGAACGGTCGAGAATCCGCCACCGTACATCGACAGAATCACGCAGTAGGCGAGCACGAACAGCGCGATGTTGCCAGTGGTCGCAAAGCCGGGTACGAGGTAGTAGAGTACGGCGCCCAACACGAAGAAGATGAAGTAGGTGACCTTGCGGCCGAGCCAGTCCGACGCCGATGCCCAGACGAATCGCCCGCCCATGTTGAAAAGCGATAGCAAGCCGACGAAGCCCGCGGCGGCAGCGGGTGTCACCGTGTTCTTGAAGCTCTCTTGAATCATCACCGACGCTTGGCCGAGGATGCCGATGCCGGCCGTCACGTTCAAAAACAGGACGAGCCAGATCAGGTAGAACTGGGGCGTCTTCTGCGCCTCGTCGATATCGACGTGATTGCGCGTGATCAGCTTGTGCGACGTGTCGGGCGGCGTCCAGCCGGCCGGCTTCCAGTCCGCGGGCGGCACGCGGATGGCGAGCGCCCCGATCGACATCGAAATGAAATAAGCGATGCCCAGCACGACGAATGTTTCGGCGACGCCGATGCTGGTCGCGCTCTTGAAGTGATTCATTAGCGCGACCGACAGCGGCGCCGCGATCATCGCGCCTCCACCGAAGCCCATGATCGCCATACCTGTCGCCATGCCGCGGCGGTCGGGAAACCACCGGATCAGCGTCGACACGGGCGACACATAGCCAAGCCCGAGACCGATGCCGCCAATGACCCCATAGCCCAGATAGAGCAGCGCGATCTGATGCAGCCAGACACCTACCGCCGATACGAGAAAGCCACCGCCGAAGCAGCACGCAGCAGTAAACATGGTTCGGCGCGGGCCGACATGCTCGAGCCACTTGCCCGCGAACGCGGCGGACAGGCCAAGAAACACGATGGCGATGGAAAAGATCCAGCCGAGCGTCGTGAGCGACCAATCATCGGGCGCGGATTGGGTAATCCCGATCACCTTGGTGAGCGGGCCGTTGAATACTGAAAACGCGTAGGCTTGCCCGATGCACAAATGGACGGCTAACGCGGCCGGTGGCACCATCCAGCGTGAAAATCTCGCCTGTGCGACGGTTGCCTGCTTTGAAAAAAACGGGGGCGAGCCGGTGCCGCCCCGCGCCGGGTGAGTGCTGCTCATATTTTTTAGGTCTCCAGGCACGTCATCAAGATGACGGTTTCGCGCAAGGTGTTTCTGGTTATCCGCGACCGATCGTTCGTGTTGCGCCGACAACGATAGGGGGCCGTCAAATAATGCGCAATAGGAGGGAGCACTACATAAAGTCGTGTAGGACTAAGTTGAATTGGTGTGCCAAATAGTGGTACATCGCGCGAAATGAAAAGCGCAATAAAAAAGCCTGGTCTTGGACCAGGCTTTTTAGGAAATTCGAGGAAATCAGAATGCGGACCGTGGCAACCAATGCTCGATCGTTGCGTTGCTGGTTGCGGGGGTAGGATTTGAACCTACGACCTTCGGGTTATGAGCCCGACGAGCTGCCAGACTGCTCCACCCCGCGTCCGTCGAAAAAACGATTATAGGGAAAACGCGAGGCTCGTGCAAGGAAAGATTCGCGTTTGGTTATAGGTGAGCCGAGCGGGCAACCGTTGTCGCGACGTTAGCGTCGCCGCCGGCGCCATTCGGGCGTGCGCTAAAATCGTGACGCGGTAGCGTACGCTGGATGCCCGATGCGGCATCTCCCCTTCGCCCTCATTTCGCACCGGCTTATCCAATGGATATCGAGCATGATTTGCACATGATCGCCGCACAAGAGCAGGCGCTCGTTTTTCCTCGTTTCGACGCGGCCCGCGCCTGGAAGCTCGGCGTCCATCTTCACGAAGTGGCGACGGCGCGCTCGCTTGCGCTCGCAATCGACATTTGCACATTTGGTCAGCCTCTTTTCTTTAACGCGCTCGATGGCGCAACGCCCGACCATGTCAACTGGGTCCGCCGCAAGCGCAACGTCGTTGCGCACTTTCGGCGCAGTTCCTACGCGGTCGGCTTGAGCATGCAGCGCGCCGGCACTACGCTCGCCGACAAACACGGCTTGCCCATCGCCGAATATGCGCCGCATGGCGGGGCCTTCCCCATTACGCTGGCGGGCGCCGGGGTGATCGGCTCGCTCACCGTCTCGGGGTTGGCGCAGCGCGCCGATCACGAACTCGCCGTCGAGGCGCTATGCGCCGAACTCGGCCACGACTACGCCAAGCTCGCGCTTGCCAAGGGCTGACGACATGCGTGGCTCCAGTTACCTTTGGCTTGCCGTCGCGATCGTTGCGGAGGTGATCGGCACGTCGGCGTTGCGCGCGTCCGCGGGATTCACGCGCCTCGTGCCAACACTAGTCGTCGTGGCGGGCTATGGCGTGGCGTTTTACTGCCTGTCCCTGACGCTCAAGACGATGCCCGTCGGCATCGTCTATGCGATTTGGTCCGGCGTCGGGATCGTGCTGATTACGCTCGTCGCCATCGTTCTTTACCGGCAAGTGCCCGATCTGCCGGCGGTCGCCGGTCTCTCGCTGATTGTCGCCGGCGTCGTCGTCCTTAACTTGTTTTCACGAATGCAGGCGCATTGACCCGGCACTGTAACGTTGTGTGCGGACGCACTCGCTGTCAGAGCGAGCCCGTGCTACCGTTGATGAATATCAAATTGCCGTTTCGACACCTTCATGGCTACTACTGAATCGGTCTCGGTCGCTGCCTCCGACGAGGTGCGCGCTTATGTCGACAATCGGATTGGTTTCATCGAGCTGAACCGCCCCAAGGCGCTGAACGCGCTTTCGCTGGCGATGATTCGCACGATGCATGCGCGGCTCGACGAATGGCGCACCGACGCGGGGGTGTTGGCGGTCGTCGTCTACAGCCCGCACGAGCGGGCGTTCTGCGCGGGCGGCGACGTGCGCTATTTCTATGAGGTTTCGCAACGAAACGACCTCGCCGCGCGCGACCGGTTCTTCATCGAGGAATATTCGCTCGATCATGCGATTTTCGTCTACCCGAAGCCCTATATTGCCTTGATGGACGGCATCGTGATGGGCGGCGGGATGGGCATTTCGCAAGGCGCGCATCGCACCGGCGGTTTGCGCGTGGTGACGGACGCCACGCAGATGGCCATGCCCGAGACACGCATCGGGCTGTTCCCCGATGTCGGCTCGGGTTGGTTTCTCGCGCGTACGCCCGGCGCCATCGGGCGCTATTTGGCCGTGACGGGCGCGACGATCGGAGCCACTGACGCGTTGTATGCCGGGCTCGCTGACGTCGGCATTCGTGCCAACGCTATCCCAGCGCTGCTCGACGCATTGCATCGTGAGTCGTTTGCGACGGGGGCCGATGTTGCGGCCTGTGTGAAGCGTGTCGCGCTGTTGGCGCCTTGCGTGCCCGCTGACGAATGTGCCGACACGTCGCTTGCCGCCACGCGCGGCTGGATCGACAAGCATTTCGGCCAGTCCGATGTGGCGCGCATCGTCGCTTCGCTTCAGATGGAAGAGGAGGACGGCGCGCGCGACTGGGCGGAAGACACCATCGGCATGATGCGCGCGCGCTCGCCGCTATCGATGGCGGTCGCGCTCGAAGCGGTCGCGCGTGGCGAAGGCTCGATGAGCCAATGTCTGCGCCGCGATCTGGACCTGACGCGCTCGATGTTCGAGTTCGGCGATGTGATGGAAGGCGTGCGGGCGCACATCGTCGACAAAGACAACCGTCCGGTTTGGCGCATCGCCCATATCGAGGACGTCTCGCGTGAGGACGTCGAACGGATGTTCGTGAGCCCGTGGTCGGCCGACGATCATCCGCTGCGGGGCCTGCACGGCTGAAGAGCTGAACGATTGAACGGTTACACGGTTGAACGACGCCGCGCGGGTGGTTAGTCTTCGTCGGCGGTTTCTGCCATGAACGCTCGCATGAACACGAGCGCACCCCAGCCCCACATCGCGTTTGCGGCAAACCCGAGCGCGAGGCGCGGCAGCATGTTGCCGCTCGGCCAAAGCCCTCGTATCGGATCGACGACGAACACGCGTGCTGCTGTCAGAACGATGCCGCCGAAGACGAATGCATGCACCCAAGGGGCCACGCGCTCGGGTGAGACGCGCAGCAGCCATGCCATCAGGACGGCCCACGCCGCGCACCATAGCGCGTTGGCCACGAATTCGGGAATGCCGAGCGGCGCGAACGGGGCGGTCGAAAACCCTGCTGTATCGATGAGTCCGGCCGCATGCAACAGCGCAAGCGTCGACTCATGGAAGAACAGCGCGGCTAAAAAACCCGAAACAAACGGCAGGATGATTTTTTGCATGTAGCGCTTCGCAGGCGGCGGCAAAAAAAAGGGGGGGGGCGCCGCCCACTTTCGGCAGGCGCGCTTCGGACGAAACGAGCGTCATTATAGGGTCACCGCAGGGGCGGGCGCTGCACCACGAAAGTGCTACGATGGGTAGATGCTGTTTGGGAGAAATGATATGAACGCCTCCCACCCGTGAGAGGTGGAAGCGAAGAAGGAGGGTGGACCCTCACGGGCCGACGGCATCGAAGTGCCCAAGGTGGAAGATCATCAAGGTCTTCACAGGCAAACCGGAGGGTCCGAAATGAAGCTTACGACAGTTGGTGTGGACATTGCAAAGAACGTGATCCAGCTCCATTACATCGACGCTGAGACAGGCGAGATTGTGAACAAACCGATAAAGCGGGCGGCGTTTCTCGAGCATTTTGCGAACCTGCCGCCGTGCCTGGTCGGGATGGAGGCGTGTGGCGGTTCGCAGCACTGGGCCCGCAAGCTCACGGCGATGGGCCACCAGGTGAAGCTGATGCCGGCGAAGTTCGTCAAGGCGTTCGTGATGGGTAACAAGAATGATGCGGCTGATGCGCGAGCGATCTGGATGGCCGCGCAGCAACCGGGCAAGTCAGTTGCGGTGAAGACCGAGACGCAGCAGGCAGTGCTGGGGCTGCACCGGATGCGCGAACAGCTGGTGAAGTTTCGCACGATGCAGATCAACAGTCTGCGCGGCCTGCTGACCGAATACGGTGAAGTGATGGGCAAGGGTCGAGCTGCGCTGGACAAGGCGATACCAGATGTATTGGCGCGACTGGTGGACCGTCTGCCGACGATTCTGATCGACACGCTGCGCGAGCAATGGAACGGCTTGACGGATCTGGACCGGCAGATTGCCGAAATCGAACGGCGCCTGCAGACATGGCTGAAAGAGGACAAGGCGTGCAAGGCAATCGTTGCGATACCGGGTGTCGGTCTGCTGACGGCGACTGCGGCGATCGCGACGATGGGGGACGCGAAGACGTTCAGATCCGGGCGTGAGTTCGCAGCCTGGATTGGGCTGGTCCCGAGGCAAACGGGGTCGGGCGGCAAGGTTCAGTTGCTGGGCATCAGCAAGCGAGGCGATACATATCTGCGCAAGCTGCTGATCCACGGTGCGCGCAGCGTGCTCTTCCACTCGAAGGAGCCGGGGCCGTGGCTTGAGCAGATCAGGACACGCAGGCCGATGAATGTAGTGGTCGTGGCGCAGGCCAACAAGATGGCCCGCACGATCTGGGCAATCCTGGCACATGACCGGCCATATGAAAAAGGTTACGTGAGCGTGAAGCCGATTTGAATGGCGAACGACGCGCAGAAAGATCAACTTTTACAGGATGACACGTCGAAAGGTTGCGCTGGCAATCGTATGTAATGACAAGACAGGTCGGACCGGGACTCGCTAAACCTGAATCATCGCTCGAGCTTCAAGCTCGCCGGAGAAATGAGGTGCGGGTCAGCGGATTTCATGGTGGGCCGCAGCGCATCGGGCTGCAACAAGCCCGGATATAAAGCTGCAACCCATCCTGTCGTAGTCGCAACACACGAAAAACCTTCGCAAACGGGAGGCGTTCATATAAGCGACGATGAAACCGATAGGCATCGATATGGGCGACTACGAGGAAGATTATCGGGGGTTCAAGCTCGAAGTCGCGGTTGAGCAGGTGTTGACCGGCGTGAAATCCCACTTTCGCGTGCGCAAGGACGGCACGGTGGTGCACGACTGGCAGCTCGTCCATATCGACAAGCTATGGACGACCGAGCGGGACGCGGCGCGCGCCGCGCTCGATGCGGCGCGCACGCTCATCGACGGGAATCTCGACGGCTGAACGGTGAGCACTTCCCGCTTGCTGCTTTGAGCTGCGCGCAATCACTCACCTTCGCCCGTCAGTGTGGCGCTCGGGCCTGGCCATCCGTCTTGGGCGTCTTGCGGCGGATCGCGTGTTTCGGGCAACGCCGCCCATACAAGCACGACGGCAAGCGCGCCAGCCGCGGCCAGGCCAAAGAAGCTGATCGTGTTGCCAAAATGGTCTGAAATGAACCCGGCGAGCAGTGTCGAAAGCGTCGCCCCAATGCCGGCTGTGAGACCGAAGAAACCGATGCAAAGATTGTAGTGCCCCTTCTCGCCCGCCACGTCGGCCGCAATCAGCGGCAGCATGACGCCGAACACAGCGGCACTGATTCCATCGAGCATTTGCACCGGTACAAGCAGGTAAGGGCTCGATACTCCCGCGAATAGCAGCGCGCGCAGCGGCAGTGCGGCAAAGCCGAAAAGCAGCAGCGGGCGCCGGCCCCAACGCTCGGCCGAGCGTCCCACCCATGGCGACAGCGCGGCTACCACGGCTTGCGGAACGATGATGCACGCGGCAATAACCAGTTGCACGTTATCGCTCATATGCGTGGTGACTTCGCCGGCCGCGAGATTGAGCATCGCCGCATTCGACAGGTGAAAGAGCGCAATACACGCTGCGAATATGAGGACGCGCTTGTCGTGCAGCAGCTCGCTCATGCTGCCGCGCTTGTGCGCAACGGGCGGCGCGCCCGGCGGCGGCGCGATGCGTCCCGTGTTTTCGATCATCGACAGTGCGAGCAGAGCCGGCACCGAGAGCGCCGCCGTCAGCCAGAACACCGAGCGCGCCGAGAAATATTCCCCGAATGCGCCCATCGCCGCAGCGGCCACCGCACTGCCGATCGAAGCAAAGCGGGCGTTGCGGCCGAGCCGGTCGCCGAGTCCGTGGCGCCCGACGAGCGCGAACGAAATCGCAGCGATGGCCGGTGTCAGCATGCAGCTCGCGAAGCCGTGAAAGATCTCGGCGGTCAGCACGGGCAGTAGCGTTGGGCTGGCGGCGAGCAGCAGAGCACAGGCGGCGATCGAGATGATGGCGACGACGGCTGCGCCCTTTTTGTTGCGCAACGCGTCGATCAACGCGCCGGCCGGCACCTGACTCAACATCGCGGTCGCGGTTCCGACGCTCAGCGCAACGCCGATTTCCCCCTGCGTCCATTTATGCGAGGTCAGATACGATGCAATGAACGGACCGAAGCCCGTCTGGACGTTGGCAAGGAAGAAGTTCAGCCAGTCGAGCGCGCGAAGACTTCGTGAGTTGACCATCTGCGCGTGCGTCACCGTGAAGGGCTGGAGCCCGGTTCCGTAGGCCGTGCTTCGGCTGTCGGCTTGGCCACCGGCGCCGGAGAAACGGCGCGGATAGGGCGATCGAGTTCGTAATTTGGCGCCGCGTCGAGTTGCTTGTCGGTGAGCTCGGCCTCGACCTCGAGCGCGCCGTCCTTGCGGACGAAATGGAGCGCCGACCAATCGGCCGCGATGCTGCGTCGATCATGCATCAGCCGTCCGACGTCGAGAATGGCGGCTTGCGGCGCCGCGTGGTTATCGATCAACACGTCGATGACGCGGCCCACGCGCGAGCCGTTGCTGCGCTCGACCGTCGCATCGATGATGTGCAGCAGGCCGGGATCATCGGTGTTGCCGCTTGGCGCCGCGGCCGGTTTCTTGAGCGCCTCCGAAGCGGGGGGCTGTCCCTGCGGCACGGCGAGTGTGACCGCCATCTTTTTAGCGGCCATGTTGAACATGAACGCGCTCCACGGAAAGCGGACCTTGCGATCGCCAATGCCCATGAAGCCTGACAGATTGACGAGCAATGCCTGCGGCTTACCGTTTTTATCGACGAACATGTCGATGGCACGGCCGACGGTCTTCCCGTCTGGACGCTGCACGCGCGCGTCGAGCAGGCCGCGGGTGTCGTTCGACGACAGAAGACGTGTCGAGATGACCGGCACGGGTACGACCGGCGCGGGCGGCGGCGGCTCGGTCGGCGTGGGGCGGGGTGGGGCAGGGTGTCGATGTACCGGTCTTGGCGGCGCCTTTTTGACTTCGGCTACGGCTGGTGCGGAAGCGGCGACCGGCGCGGAAGCCTCGGGTTCAGGTTGTGCGGGCGGCTCGGGTTCCGGTTCGGGCGCGGGCGCCGGCTGCTCCGCGACCGGGGGCGGCTTCGGGCCGAAAAGCGCGCTGCACCCCGCCAGCATCGTTAGCAGCACCCATATGAAGACGTACCGGCTCAAGCCGCGAGGGGAAAAACCGCCGCTCATCGATCAACACTCCTTTGATGCGGGACCGTTACGCGAAAGGCGGCTGCCTGCCCGCGTGCGGGCTCCATTCTAGCGGGCGAATTGCGTGCGGCCGACACCCGGTGAAGGCATTACGGTAAAATTACGGTCTTCTCGCCGATTGCTCCGCCATGTCGTTACTAACCGTTGCCAGTCCACGCCGCGTTTCGGTCGCGCCGATGATGGACTGGACTGATCGCCATTGTCGCTATTTTCATCGCCTCATTTCTCGCCATACATGGCTTTATACGGAAATGGTGACGACAGGTGCACTGCTTTTCGGCGATGTGGCGCGCCACCTGGCTTTTACGGCTCAGGAGGCGCCCGTCGCGCTGCAGTTGGGCGGCAGCGAGCCGGGTGACCTGGCGCGTGCGGCCAAGCTCGGCGAGCAATGGGGCTATGACGAAATCAATCTGAATTGCGGCTGTCCGTCCGAGCGCGTGCAGCGTGGGGCTTTCGGGGCGTGCCTGATGAACGAACCGGCGCTCGTCGCCGATTGCGTGAAGGCCATGCGCGACGCGGTGACGGTGCCCGTGACAGTCAAGCATCGGATCGGCGTCGATGCGGTGGAAGACTACGCGTTCGTACGCGATTTTGTCGGTACGGTGGCGGACGCGGGCTGCAGCGTGTTCATCGTTCATGCGCGCAATGCGATTCTGAAAGGGCTCTCGCCGAAGGAAAATCGCGAGATTCCGCCGCTTAAATACGAGTATGCGTATCGATTGAAGCGCGAATTTCCGGCGCTCGAGTTCATCATCAACGGCGGGATCAAGACGCTTGACGAAGTTCAAACGCACCTTGCACATGTCGATGGCGTGATGCTCGGGCGGGAGGCTTATCACAACCCGTATGTCCTGGCCGACGTCGATGCGCGCTTTTACGGCGCGACCGCCGCGGCGCCTTCGCGCGAAGAAATCGAAGCCGCGCTTGTCGGCTATTGCGCGACGGAACTGGCGCGCGGCACGTTCCTCGGTGCGATCACGCGCCATTTGCTCGGGCTTTATCGCGGTGTGGCGGGCGCGCGGGGCTGGCGGCGCGTGCTGTCGGACAATAAACGGCTGGCGGCCGCCGACCTCTCGATTTTCGACGAGGCACGCACGCATTTACGCGAGCCGGTCGAATTTATCGGATGAGGGGCTAGGCAAGCTGCTTCCAGGTTTGTATAATCTCGCTTCTTCGTCGGTGGGCCAGTTCTTGGCGCACCAGGCAGCAAGTCTCAGTGGTGGCTGTAGCTCAGTTGGTAGAGTCCAGGATTGTGATTCCTGTCGTCGTGGGTTCGAGTCCCATCAGCCACCCCAATCAAGTCAAGCAGCTACAGCAGTAAGATCCCATTTTTTGGAAGATCATCAACGCGTCGCGCGGCTTCGTTCACAGTAGTCTCAATCGGGCCCTGATCGTATTCCAGCCGCTGTGCGTCTTGGCCAGCCGTATTGCCAAAAACATATACACTCTCGCTCCAAAGAAAAAGCCGCCGAGCTTTCGCTGGGCGGCTTAGACAATGGCGTGGGACTTTAGGCTGGAAAGAACACCGCCGGACTCACATTGAAGCGCTTCGACAATGCGGCGATTTGACGTGTGTTCAGTTCGCGCTTGCCATTGAGGATTTCCGACACGACACCTTGGCTTCCGATCTCGGGAAGATCGGATTGCTTTACGTCGTTCTCCATCATGAGGTACTTGAGAACATCCGCCGGGGCCGCGTCCGGTAGGCGATAGTGCGCTTCGTCGTAGTCACCAACGAACTCGCCAAGCGCATCAGCGAGAGGGGCGAGCTTATGCCCTTCGTCTGCGGCGCCCGCATCAAGCAAGGCGTTCAGCGCTCGCACTGCGAAGTCGTAATCGCGATTCGTCATGATCGGATGCAGCGGAACCTTCTGGGAGATGGCCTCGAAGTGCCCGGCCAACTCATCGATGTCATTCCGCGAAAATTTCAGGGCTTCCATTTGTCGTACTCCCTGTGCGTGAGCACATGACGCACATATAGCTTCTGCACATTGAAGTGCACAGCGGCGATCACGCGAAACTTGTTGCCACCGATATCAAACACACAAAACGCTCCAACTTTGTCTACCGCATTGAAGGCCCGCTTCAGCTCCGAGAAGTTCGCGAAAAAGCCGGCCTCGATTGTCTTGCGCCAATTCAGTAGAGGGATACCCGCATCCTGATGCTTGGCGGTGAACTCTACTAGGGCTCTATTGGAGATGACTCGCATGGAAGCAAACGTTATCTCAGGTTGAGATATACAACAACCGTTGTTACAAATTTGCAAACTGGCCGCGAAGGGGCCTTTGATTTCCCGGAGATTGAATGGACTACGCCGCCGCCGTCAAGGTTGCGTGTGCGGGATTGGCTACTGTCCCCCCTGTACTTGCGCTATCGCGAGCTGGAATTGAATCTGCGCATCAGGCCGCGCAAACGGCTAGTACGTGAGCAACCGGAACCGCTAGCCGTGCCGCTGGCGCTGAACAAATGCTGGTCAATGGACTTCATGCATGATCAGCTCGCCGACGGCCGTAGCATCAGGCTGTTTAACGTCATCGACGACACTAACCGCGAGGGCCTGTGCATCGAAGTGGATTTCGCGTTGCCGGCGCTACGCGTTATTCGGTCACTGGAACAGGTAATCGAATGGCGCGGCAAGCCGCTGAAGATCCCCTGTGACAACGGGCCCGAATATGTCAGCGATGCGCTCAGGGACTGGGCGATCCGACGCGGCATCGTTCTGCAGTTTATCCAGCTTGGCAAGCCGCAACAGAATGCCTACATCGAGCGCTACAACAAATCCGTTCGGTACGACTGGTTCGCCCATTACTCCTTCGAGACGGTATCTGAAGTTCAGGCGTATGCGACCAAGTGGCTCTGGTCATACAATCACGAACGGCCCAACACAGCCATCGGCGGTGTGCCACCAAAATAGAAGTTGCCCATCGCGGCCTGACCTCTACTTCTGACCGCCGTTAAAAGCGGGGGATTACCGTGCGCCAATGAGCCAAATCAACGCAGTTCAAGCCCCCGTCATCAACTCGCCTAACGACGAGCCGGCGCACCAGGGGTATTCCCTTGTGTCACGCGGAGATGCGGATGTGTTTGGCAAGCGTCGATTGAAGCCGCGCCCCCGAACCGGTGCCGCAGTTGACCCAAACAGGGGCGAGCGATGAGTGAGGCTCAGCTTTACATGCCTGACCAGCTAATCAAAGATGCGGCGAAGCACGGTGAACTTGTCGTTTTCGTCGGCGCGGGTGCGTCCATGCTTTGCGGCAGTCCTGACTGGCGAGAGTTCGCAAACCAAGTCGTGAGCGCCCTCGAGAAGAGTGGCGCACTCGGCTTCTTGGAGGCCGAACAACTGCGTGGTCTCGGCGACTCCCGACGCACTCTCTCAATCGCGATGGCTCTTGCCAAGGAGAAGGACGTCGCAATCGACTTCGACAGAATCCTTCACCCTACCAAGCCTGCGGCGATTGGTGCAGAGCTATACCAGCTGCTTTCGAGCTTGCGACCCGTATTCGTGACGACAAACTACGACAAGTGGCTCGACAATGCTGGCCAGGAAGGACTTTCGGCGGAGGTGAAGGCTGGTGGCGAATCGGAGCCCGTCAAGGGGCCCAGCAAAAGGCCGAAGCACTACCTGCGAAAGCACTTTGACCGCGCCGGCTTCTTCAACGTGGAACACAGCCCCAAGGTGAAGGTCGTCGAGAGTGAACGTGGCACCATGTACCAAGCTGAGGGGTGGCCCGCCCTGCGCTACCTTGAGCAAATCGCCGCGTCTGCGCGGGGCGACCAGGCTACTCGAATTGCCGGCATTGTTAGGGCGATTAGTTCGGATGCTCAGCAGCGCGGTTTGGACAATTGGAGGACTTGGTGGTCCCTTGCCACAATCCTGTCGCAGTTGCCACTCGACGTAGTGACGGACCAGGACGTTGACATGATTCGCTCTTGGCTGGCGGGCCGGTTCGAGTCAAACATGGTCGGTCAAGAGTTAGGCGAGAAGTTGCTGCCGCGACTCCTCGACAGCTCAGAGCCGGAGAATTGGCATAGGGCAATGATGCTGGTCGATGCACTGTCGATGGCGCGTCGCACTGGGGAGTCATGATGAGCGACAAAGTTGGCGTGTTGGACAGCTACCATCTGGGTGAAGTGCTGAAGACGTCAGCTAGGAAGCTCGGCGAACGCTGTGACGCCGCTGCTGTTGACATGTTGGCTCGCCGCTTGGCCGAGTATATTGGCTCTGCCGAAGACGACAAGTATTCGTACATCTGGCGCTCGGCGATTGAAGACCACGAACAGGACGCTCACAAAGAGGACACGCGCGCTGTACTCGTTGATGCCGTCCGTGATGCTGCCCTAGGTGCTACGAGCACCAGTTCTCGTGCAGCGCTGGCAGTTGTGAAGTTGCTTCTACAATCTCCCTATCCGACGCTTGCTCGCGTGGGAATCTATGTATGTGGCGAGCACTACGGCACCGTCGGAGCAGTCTTTTGGGAATGTGCCAAGGAGAGCTGGTTTCTCGACGTTCTCTACTGGCATGAACTCTATTGGCTCATCAACAAGGCCTTCCCCAGATTCTCCGCGGCCCAAAGAGCTCAGTTTCTGCGCCTCGTGGAGCAACTCAAGGGGGATTGGGCAGATGAGTCGCAGCAGGAGGAGTGGGACGAAACCCACAAGCGCGACCTCTTGCATCCGGCATTCGGGCTGGGCGACGTAGAGGTAGATGAGAAGTATCAAGCCCTGGTGCGGCGTTGGGGACCAGCGCGAGATCACCCCGATTTCCATACGTATTCAACCAGCGGGTGGGTCGGGGACCGAAGCCCCGTCGCACCCGATGCGCTAGTTGGCATGTCTGACGCCGAGCTGGTGGCTTATCTCAAGAGCTTTGTGCCAGATGCCAGAAATTGGGATGGCCCGACATACCGTGGACTTGCCTCCTCAATCTCTGAAGCAGTGCGGGCCAGCGAGGATGGCTTTGCGCAACGAATCAGCTTCTTCGCTGACTTGGCGCGCCCATACCAACATGGCCTGCTTCGGGGTCTCAAGGAACGGTGGTCTGACGACAAGCGAGACATCAGTTGGCCAGCGACGTTGTCGCTTGTACAGACAATCGTTTCTTCACGGGCCTTCAGAGCCGATTTGGCTGCAGACCCGCCAGAAGGGTGGGAGCCATCCGTGCATTGGGTTGTAAGGGATATTGCCGACCTCTTCAAGGAGGCATCAGGAATGGCGCGCCACATGCCGTCGGAGCTCTATAAGCCGTGCCTTCAAGTTCTGCGTCTTGTTCTCGACGCGACACCTACGGAGGCCGGGCAGACGAACGATGCCGTTTCGCATGCAATCAATTCCCCAAGGGGCCGGGCTCTAGAATCTTTCATTAACCTTGCGCTAGCAATGCGGCGCGAGGAGGCTGCAGCAAAGTTGCGTTCAGGTGAGACCTGGGCCGCCGTCGGGCCGGTGTTCGATGCTGAACTGGCGACTAGCGAGTCCGGGCTAAATGCTGACTTCTCGGCGATGGTTGGGATGTACTGCGCGAACTTTCACTATCTAAACGCGGAGTGGACGGAAGCCAACTTTGACAGGCTCTTCTCGTCCACCAGCGAAGCAGCTTGGAAGTGTGCGGCACAGGGTTTCGCGTATCAACGCCACCTATACGACTGGCTATTCGAGCGCCTTGTCACAGGCGGGCACCTGAGGAGGATGGTTTACTCGGAAGGGCTCCCTGGCCAGGTGGCGGAAAGAGCTCTGCAGTTCCTGGGGCTTGCCTATCTTGAAGACATGGAGAGCCTCGATGGAAGTGGGCTGCTCAGCGAACTCGTTGCGGAGCTGCGGGTCAAGGAGCTATCGCAGTTGTGCTGGTTTTTTTGGACGCTTCGAGGGAAGGACGAACTTTCCGCCCGCCCGTCCAAAATACTCACGTTCTGGATGAGGGTGGCAGAGCATGTTCGGACAAACCGAGCCGACGTGCCTGAACTGCAGTCGGCCCTCAGCCAGCTAGCGGTCTTCGTTCACGACCTTACGCCGGCCGCCGTCGAGGCATTGGTCGAGGCGGCGCCTCACGCGCAGGTTAGGCATCATGGCTACATGCTGGTCGAGAACCTTGCACGTCTTGCGAATCAATATCCAAAAGAGGTGGCCGCTATCTTCCGCGCGGCGATTTCAGGCTTCTTGCCTGACTACCGCAAGGAGGACGTGATTGGATGCGTCAATCGGTTGGCGGAGGCGGGTGAGGTCGAAGAAGCCGAGCTGATATGCAACGCCTACGCGGAACGAGGTTCGACGTTGCTGAAGGAGACCTATGAGACTCTGCGCGCTAAACAGCGGTCGTCGTCCGAGGCCGGAAAGGGCGGTGGCTAATGGGGCGGCTCGCGAGCTCTGCACGACCCGGCGGCCGTTGGCATGCGCGCGTCTCGGGCGTTGCAGACGCCTGCGGTCTGCTACACAATCTGCGACACAGAATCGTGTCGGATCGGCTGTAATGCATTGAAAACGCTGGGGTTTCAGGTAACCAATGGTCTTTCATCAGCCACCCCAAATTCCTTCCGTTTCAAAACCTCATCTAAACAAATCGACAATCGGCCACGCGCGTTCGCGAGCAAGCTCGCGTAACCGCTCATCGGGATTCGTCGCGACCGGATGCGTGACATATTCCAGCAACGGCACATCATTAATCGAATCGCTGTAGAAATAGCGCTTGTCGAAGTCCTGCCAACGCATGCCGAGTGACGCGAGCCATTCCTCGGTCCGCACGATCTTGCCTTCGCGAAAGGTCGGCGTGCCAACCGCCGTTCCGGTATAGCGGGCCAGTGGGTCGCCCCCCTCGGTGCCCAGTTCGATGCCAAGCAGATGATCGAATCCGAGCGCCTTTCCGATCGGTGCAGTGACGAAAACGTTGGTTGCGGTGACAATGCAGCATAGATCGCCCGCTTCGCGATGCTGCCGCACCAGCGCCTGCGCCGCCGGAAGGATTGCCGGAACAATCACTTCCTTCATGAACAGCTGATGCCACGCGTCGAGTTGCTCACGCGAATGCTGTGCAAGCGGGGCGAGCGTGTGGCGCAGATACTCGGTCATGTCGAGCGTGCCCGCCACGTACTGCCGGTAATAAAGGTCGATGTTCCGTGCATGCGTTAGCGCACCCTGCACGCCAAGCTTGGCAATGAAATGCGCCCACGCCTGATCGCTATCGAGCGGCAGCAGCGTATGGTCCAAATCGAATAACGCGAGGTTGATACTCATCAGCGGTTTCCCCAGCACTCGCCCATCGCTCTGAGTCCGGCCGACGTGGCTTCGACCCATGGTGACGTGTGTTGGCCGATCGTATATTTAAATCCACAAAATTACAATAATGCAAATTTGTGCAACACTAACGGACAGATGTACCGAACGCCCAGCGAAAAGGCCGGCCGTTCGAGCGCAAACGAATCACTGAACTGAACTCGACTGGAAGGAGCGTGCCGCATGCTCGTTTTGCTCAATCTCCTGTCAGGGGTCGCGCTCCTCGTCTGGGGCTCTCACATTGTGCGTACCGGTATCCTGCGGGTGCTGGGCGCTGATTTACGCAATATCCTGAGCCGCAGCACGGGCAGCCGGCTCAAGGCGTTCGCCGCCGGAATCGGCGTGACGAGCCTCGTTCAAAGCAGCAATGCGACAGCGGTCATCGTCACGTCCTTCGCCGCGCAAGGATTGCTGCTGCTCACGAGCGGGCTCGCGATGATGCTCGGCGCGGACGTCGGCACGGCGCTGATGGCGCGCATTCTGACGCTCGATCTGTCCTGGGTTTCGCCGATTCTGATTGCAACCGGCGTGCCGCTTTTCCTGTCGCGCAAGCAGACCCGTGGCGGGCAGATCGGGCGCACCATCATCGGTCTCGGGTTGATTCTGCTTGCGTTGCATTTGATCGTCGAGGCCGCGCAGCCGATGATGCGGGCCGCGGGTGTACGCGTGATGTTCGGCGCGCTGACCGGCGACACGGTGCTCGATGCGTTGGTCGGCGCAGCCTTCGCGATCATTTCCTATTCGAGCCTGGCGTCCGTATTGCTGACCGCGACGCTCGCGTCCTCCGGTGTGATTTCGCTGAAAGTGGCGTTGTGCCTGGTGATCGGCGCGAATCTCGGTAGCGGAACACTGGCGTTTTTTGGGACGCTGGCGCAAAACGCGGCCGCTCGGCGGCTGGCGCTCGGTAGCCTTGCGTTCAAGCTGGCCGGCGCGTTGCTGATCCTGCCATTCGCGCCGCTGCTCGCGCAGTGGCTGCCGGCGTTGATTGCCAACCCTCGCGAGGCGGTGGTGACGTTTCATGTGCTCTACAACACGCTGCGCTGCTGCGCATGTCTTGCGCTGATCGACCCGATGGCGCGCATTTGCACCCGCCTGTTGCGCGAGCGTCCGGTGTCGACCGAAGAACTGCGGCCGCTGCATTTGGATGAGGCCGCGTTGGCCACGCCGACGCTTGCGCTCGCGAACGCGGCGCGCGAAGTACTGCGTATTGGCGATATCATTCGCCGCATGCTCGACAACATCGGTGGACTAATCCACCACAACGATGTGGCAAAGGCGCGCGAAACGATCCGTATGGACGACGACGTCGATCAGCTCTACACCGCACTCAAGACCTACCTGGCGCATATCTCGCGCGAGCAGCTCGACGATGTGGACAGCCGGCGCTGGACCGACATCATCGCGCTCACGATTAATCTCGAACACGCGGGCGACATCATCGAGCGCATTGCCAGCGATATCGAAGAAAAAAAGATCGTTCACCGTCTGGAATTTTCCGCAGAGGGATTGGGCGAACTCGATGACCTCCAAGCGCGCCTGGCCGCCAACCTGCAACTGGGGCTCTCGGTGTTTCTCAACAACGACCTGCATTGCGCGGAACAGCTACTGGCCGAGAAGGAACGTTTCCGCGATCTCGAGCGCGCCTACTCGTACGCTCATTTAGACCGTCTGGCCGGACAAACCCTGCGCAGCATCGAAACGAGCGCGCTGCATCTGGATATGTTGAGCGATATGAAGCGGCTCAATTCGCTCTTTTGCTCGACCGCGTACCCGGTGCTCGATGCGGCCGGCGCACTGCACGACACGCGATTGCGCAAGCGCACACTCGATGCGCTTCACGCTCAGCAGTAGCACGGCAGGTAACAACGCGGGTACCGAAGCAGGTACCGCGGGCGGCGCATTCCTTTCACGCGAGGATGATCTTCGGCAGCTTCTTTTTCAGCGCCGCGAACTCGGCAGACTCCGTTGCTTTTCGATTGGTGATCAGCACGTCGATGCGCTCGGGCGGGCAATACGACATCCGGCTGCGTTGGCCAAGCTTGCTGTGATCGGCCAGAATGACGACGCGGCTCGCATTCTCGACCATCGCACGGGCCACATCCGTCTCGTCGCGATCGAAATTGGTCGCCCCGTGACGATGATCGACGCCGACAGGCGAGAGCAGCGCGACGTCGGCGCGATATCGCTGGATCTCGAGCACCGTCGCGCCGCCCGCCGTGGCCATCGCCCGGTCGCTGATCGAGCCGCCGAGCAAGATCACTTCGTTGGCTGCCTCGGCAGGCCGTTCCGCACCGCGCATCTTGAGCGCGACATCGATCGAATTCGTCACCACGGTGAGGTTGGCCAACTTGGCGAGTTCTTCCGCGAGTGCCGCGGTAGTCGTGCCGGCGTCGATAAAGAGCGTCTGTCCGCTCGCGATGACGCCGGTGGCCGCTTTTGCAATCGCTACCTTGGCCTTCACGCGGGTCTGCGCGCGCTCGGCGATCGGTGCTTCGTCGTCCGGCTTGATCGCGCCCCCGTGCACGCGCCGCAACGCGCCGAGCGCTTCGAGGTCGAGCAGGTCGCGCCGTACGGTTTCGCGCGACACGCCGAGATCAGCCATGATCCGTTCGGTCGACACGCGGTTCAGCGTCGATAGCAGGGCGCGAATCCTCTGATGACGATCTTTCTGCCACATAGGGGCGTTTCCTCTCAATCTCTCGATGTTGATGGGCTCGGCGCTCGGGCCATCTGACGCCGGCAGTCACATGTTTGCGTCGGCAGTATGTCCGTCGGCTTATTTTAGTCCAGCGCTGTTGTATTTTTGAGGCGACTTGCAAATTTGTGTATTTGATCTTAGCCTTCGCAGATCAGACGCGCTGTCCTTTTCGAACATCGAATTTTCACAAACGAATTCTAATGTCCGATTTCGCACATTCCATGTCGCTTTTGTCATTTTGACGTCCAGGCACCGCCAGCATACTCGGCGGTGCGTTGTAGGCGGATGCCGTTTTTCTCAACGCAGCGTTTTTCGAAGAACGAGGAAGCACTATGAACCGCACCGGGTTGAGCCGTTTTGTGTCGACGTTCGCAATGGCAGGCGCAAGTGCAGTGGGCGTGGGCAGCGTGCATGCCGCCGCGCCGGACGCGCTCGTGGCAGCCGCCAAGCAGGAAGGGCAGTTGAGCGTGATTGCGCTGCCACACGATTGGTGCGGCTATGGCGCACAGATCAGCGCCTTCCAAAAGAAATATGGCATCAAGATCAATGAACTCAATCCGGATGCCGGCTCGGGCGACGAGGTCGAGGCGATCAAGGCGAACAAGGGCAACAAAGGGCCACAGGCGCCCGATGTGATCGACGTCGGCCTGTCGTTTGGTCCTACCGCGAAGGCGCAGGGCCTGCTGCAGCCGTACAAGGTGTCGACCTGGGCAGATATTCCCGATGCATCGAAGGACCCCGACGGGTATTGGTACGGCGATTACTACGGCGTGTTGGCCTTCGAAGTCAACGAGGACATGATCGACAAGGCGCCTGCCGACTGGAGCGATTTGCTCAAGCCGCAATACAAGAATGCGGTGTCGCTGGCAGGAGATCCGCGCTCGGCGAATCAGGCCATCCAAGGCGTGTTCGCCGCGGGCCTGTCGACGAACCACGGCGACGTGGCAACGGCCGACAAAGCCGGCCTCAAGTTCTTTGCCGAGCTGAACAAGAGCGGCAACTTCGTGCCTGTGATCGGCAAGGCCGCGTCGCTGGCACAGGGCACCACACCGATTATCGTCCGCTGGGATTACAACGCGCTGGCTGATCGCGACACGCTCAAGGGCAACCCGAAGCTGAAGGTCGTCGTGCCGAAGACGGGCGTCGTGGCGGGCGTCTATGCCCAAGCGATCAGCGCCTACGCACCCCATCCGAACGCGGCCAAGCTCTGGATGGAATTCCTCTATTCCGATGAAGGACAGCTCGGCTGGCTGGCCGGCTATTGCCACCCGATTCGCTATCACGCGCTGAGCGCGGCGAACAAAGTGCCGCCCGCGCTGCTCGCCAAGTTGCCGCCGAGCGATGCCTACAAGGGCGTCGTGTTCCCCACGCTGTCTCAGCAAGACGCGTACAAGAACACGATTACGAAGCAATGGGATCAGTCGGTTGGTGCAAACGTGAAGTAGTGGCGCAGTTCAAATGGGTGGCCTATGAGCGCTTCATCGGAAATCAGTCAGGCCGAGCCGGATGTTCAGGCTCCGCCGGTTTTGGGGCCGACTCACCATGGTTTGGCCGGCGCGCCTGGCCTGCCTCGCGCGCGCCGCGCCACGTCGTTTCTCACGTGGCTAGGCGTTGCGCCGTTTCTGATCTTTGCCCTGCTGTTTCTGTTTCTCCCGACCGCCTTTCTGATTATCGGTGCGTTCCAAGACGCTCAAGGTCATTTCACGCTAGCGAACTTTCATCAGTTGCTCGAGCCGAGCGTGCTCGAAGCCTATTGGATCAGCTTCAAAGTCAGCGCGGCGTCGGCGATTGGCGGCGCGGCGATTGGCTCGTTGCTGGCCTGGGCGGCCGTCAAGGGGCATCTGCCAAGCTGGATTCGCCCGACGCTGATGACGTTCTCCGGCGTGGCTTCGAATTTCGCCGGCGTGCCGCTGGCATTCGCGTTCATCTGTACGTTGGGACGCGTTGGCCTCGTCACCGTGCTGCTCAAGAAGTATTTCGACGTCAATCTCTATTCGACGGGCTTTAGCGTTCTGAGCTTCACGGGGCTGACGCTGACCTACCTCTACTTCCAGGTGCCGCTGATGGTGCTGATCGTCACGCCCGCGCTCGACGGATTGAAGCGCGAATGGCGCGAAGCCTGCGAGTGCCTCGGCGGCACACCCTCGCAGTACTGGCGCTACGTGGCGCTGCCGGTGCTTTGGCCGAGCGTGCTTGGGGCGGCCTTGCTGCTGTTTGCCAATTCGTTCGGCGCTGTCGCGACGGCATACGCGCTGACGGGCAGCTCGCTCAACATGGTGACGATCCTGCTTTATGCGCAGATTCGCGGCGATGTTTTGCATAACCAGAATCTGGGCTACGCGTTGGCTCTCGGCATGATCGTGGTGACGGGGCTTTCGAATGGCGGCTACATTTGGCTGCGCGCACGTGCTGAAAGAGGGCGTCGATGAAAAAACAAAGCCGCGCGGGCGCATGGACCGCGATGATCGTCGGCTCGCTGTACTTCCTGATTCCGCTGCTTGCGACATTCGAATTCAGCTTGCGGATGAGGCGCGGTGAGTACAGCTTCGATGCCTACAAGGTGGTGCTCGTCGACTCGCATTTTCAGGCATCGTTCAGCTATTCGATTTTGATGGCGGTGCTGACGATCGTGGTCGGCATTTTGTTGGTTGTGCCGACCGCTTATTGGGTCCAACTGCGCTTGCCGAAGCTGCGCCCGGTCATCGAATTCGTGACGCTGCTGCCGCTTGTCATTCCGGCCATCGTCATTGTGTTCGGTTATCTGCGCATCTATAACAGCAGCAGCATTCTCCCGTTTACGGCCAACGAACGCACGACCGATTTGCTGCTCGTATTCGGCTATGTGACGCTTGCGCTTCCCTACATGTATCGCGCGGTAGACACAGGGCTGCGCGCGGTCGACATCCGCTCGCTGACCGAGGCCGCCGAGTGCCTCGGCGCGCGCTGGCCAACCATTCTGTTCAAAGTGATTTTCCCGAACATCCGCTCGGCCATCCTATCGGGCGCGTTCCTGACTTTTGCTGTGGTGATCGGCGAATTCACGTTGGCGAGTTTGCTCGACAGGCCCGCGTTCGGTCCTTATTTGCAACTGATTGGAGCGAACCGCGCGTATGAGCCGTCGGCGCTCGCGATCATCGCATTCGTCATCACGTGGGCGTCGATGGGGCTGATTCAAGTATTCGGCTCGGCTCGCACGCTTGCTGCCCCCAACCCTTGAGGACCGAAGCGAGGCGTCACATCATGGCATTCCTTGAGATCGAGAATCTGCATAAGTCGTTCGGGGCAAACATTGCTTTGCATCAGTTCGACATGCAAATCGAGCGCGGCGAGTTCATCACGTTCCTCGGGCCATCGGGCTGCGGCAAGACGACATTGCTGCGCATGATTGCAGGCTTCGAAACGCCGACGCGCGGCACCATTCGCATCGATGGCCGCGACGTCACGCATCTGCAGGTGCGCCAGCGTAAAGTCGGCATGGTGTTCCAATCGTACGCGTTGTTTCCCAATATGACCGTGGCCGAGAACATCGGCTTCGGCCTGCGCGTGGCCAACCAGCCGCAAGCGGACATCCGACGACGTGTCGGCGAAATGCTGGAACTGATCAAGCTGCCGCAGCTCAGCGGGCGCTACCCGTGGCAACTGTCGGGCGGGCAGCAGCAGCGTGTCGCGCTTGCGCGGGCACTGGCCGGCAAGCCAGAAGTATTGTTGCTGGACGAACCGTTGTCGGCACTCGATGCGAAAACCCGAGTATCACTGCGCGACGAAATTCGCGCGTTGCAGCGCGAACTGCGGATCACGTCGATTTTTGTGACGCACGATCAAGAAGAAGCGCTATCCATTTCGGATCGCATTGTGGTCATGAACGAAGGTCGGGTCGAGCAAATCGGCGGCGCGGCGCAGATTTACAACTATCCGCGCACGCGCTTTGTCGCATCGTTTGTGGGCACGCTGAACTTGTTGTCGGGGCACGTCGTCGATCCGGCGAGCGGCACGATGGCCGTCGACGGGCAACAGATCGTCACATCGCAGCCGTTGGCAGCGGAAGACGCCGGTAAAAAACGTCTGCTGGCGCTGCGCCCCGAGGCCATCGTGCTGGAGCCGCCGGCACCCGGGCGCAACACGCTATCGGCGATAGTCGAAGAGGTCAGCTTTCTTGGCGCGGTGGTGCGGATCAAGACAAGGGTGAAGGATGCGGTGATTTCGCTTGATGTCTTCAACGATCCGAACCGCGACATGCCGGCGCGTGGGCAACCCGTCGTGTTGGGCTTTTCGCACGAGAACTTGCTGGTGCTCGACGAAGGCGCAGCTTCGTAGTCGCGCCTTCGCGCCTTCGTAATGGCAGCGAGCTGAACAAGTGCTACGTCGACGCCGTTCCTTCGAGCGGGCTCAATGGCGTTTGCAACTCGTCGATCGCGCCGTGCGGCCCGGCTGCCTCCTCGGGTAGCGGCATGCGTTCGTTCGACCGTGGATGCAAACCCCACCTGCGCCAATCGAGATCGCCCGTATCCGCTGCCGCGCGGGCATAACGTTCGTTCGCTTCCGATTCCTTGCGCATTTGGCTGTCGGACTCATTCCAACTCCGCACAAAAAACGGCAGCGGCGGAGACTTCGCATAACCATGATCGGCCGCCACATGGTCAGCGGAGACAATCGCCCGGCGCGCTTTATCCGCGATCGCAGCCCGCACGACGCCAAGCGCAACGAGCTTCTCCTTGCTGTTTTCGAAACGATGTTCGAGGTAGAAAAACCGTCGATCCCACCCGAGGATGCGCGTGCGCAGTGTATATCGCTCGAACGGCCGTAATTCGTGAACGTACCGGATCATCACGCCGCTCAAAAGCAATCGCCAACCCTTCGAAAGCGCATTTTGCAACACGCCATTGCGAAGCAGAAGGTCGATTCGGCCCAGATCCATGATCTGGAGAAACCGACCGTTATTCATATGCAATTGAACGTCGAGATCGGTCGGCAGAACTCGGAAATGACATTCCGAAACATCGAGCGCCGGCAGATTGGGACGAAGCATTGCGCGAACCGAAACGAATGCGAGGCGGGCGAGCAGTTTCAATTTAATCCCTCGGTGTCAGAGGCTTTCCCGTTTCTGGCCGATGTTCAAATATTGTTGTTATCCGCGATTAACGCTTTGAATCAGTTGTTACTTGCTGTAACTCCAGTATAGAAGCGCCGTTTTCCAGCTGGCTCGCCGAAACCTGTAGATGCGGTATCGAACAAAACCGCAAACTTACGGGATTGTCCCTAGCCGCGTCATTCGGTGCATCCCGGTGCGATACCGTTCTGTTTTTCAAACGCTTGTCATGTATTTGCGAATGAAAAGCGCACAGGGAATGTGCATTGCTGATTCTTATAAGAGTCGATGGGGCGCCGCGCTGCGCCGGATAACGCGTGATCGGTGTACGCTGCGCGCGGCGCGGGGCCGGATGACCGGGCGCCGGTGGTACGATGGCGATGCGTCGGACTGCCGGGCGCGCGGGCCGATGGCACCGCCGGCTGTCGTGGACAAATCTATTGGAAAAATGAAATGAGCAAGCAAAAGACCAATCCGAAACTCGAACAGGCGTTGACCCGTGGCGACCTCGCCATCCGGCAGGCAAACTCCGCGCGTGCCACCGCGCTGCTTCGCGCACTGTCGAAAATGGTCGTCGAAGCGTGTGCGACGATCGGCGTCGAAGCCTCGACGTCCATTCCTGACGGCGACCGCGTCTATGACCCGCACAACGGCGTCTGGCCACAAGTGTTGCTCGTCTCGCTCGACGGACCCGTCGAAACCTCCGACCCCGACGAACTGCGCAAAGTCTGGCTGCTCGCCGACCGGCCCGAAGTGGTATTTCGCGTCGAATGGCAACGCGCCGACGGCAGGGTCGGTCGGCATGAAGCGCGTCCGCTTGCGACGGTTGCCTTTCTCAGCGACGTCGAAATTCCATGGGGCGACGACGAGCAATAACGCGTACGCCGGGAGCCGGACGTCGCACCTTGCACTTGCTCCGATGCACAACGCCGGTGCTTAACGCATCATCCTGCGGCGAAAGAGCGCGGCACAGAGCAGAAACGGCGCAATGGCGTAGACCGCCAGCACGGCAAGATGAAGCACGATATTCGAAGGCGGCTGCCCCAGCATCACGGGGCGGATGAGTTCGACGGCATGGGCCAGCGGCAGCGCGAGCGCCGCATGGCGGACCGGGGCCGGCAGTTGCGTGAGCGGAAAAAAGACGCCCGAGAGCAGCAGCATCGGCGTAATAACAAGCGTTTGATAGAACATAAAGAAGTCGTACGACGGTGCGAGCGCTGTCACCACCATCGCGAGGCTCGCGAACGCAACGCCCGCCAGCGCGATGACGGGCAGCGCCCACAACATCGATGGAAACCTTGCGTAACCAAGCACGCCCGCCACAAGCATGATGGCGGCGCCGGACAGCACGGCCTTGCTGCCCGCCCATGCGACTTCACCGACGACGATGTCGCCAAGCGTCAACGGCGTGTGCATGATGGCCTCCCAAGTACGCTGAACATGCATGCGCGAGAAGCTCGAATACATGGCTTCGAAGCTGGCCGACATCATCACGCTCGAGGCCACGGTGCCCGCTGCCAGAAAAGCGATATAAGGCACACCACCGACTTCTCCGACCATCAGGCCGAGCCCAAAGCCAAGGCCGAACAGGTAGATCATCGGGTCGGCGAGATTGCCGAACATCGATGCCAGCGCCAGTTTGCGCCAGACAAGATAATTGCGGCGCCACACGGCCATCCAATTCGTTGCGTTCGCCGGCAATGCAACGCGCAAGCGGCGGCCCGTGCGCTGCGGCGGGTTTGCCTGGGCTGCCGTGGCGGTGGTGCGGCCGGTGGAAGCACTGCTCATCGTCAGGCTGTCTCTTCGCTGCGCGTGCTTTTCAGTCATCTTGCATCTCGCGGCCGGTTAAACGGAGGAACACGTCTTCAAGGTTGGCGGGGCGGTGCAAATAGCGCAACCCGGGCCGCCCAGCGATGCGCGTGTTGACTGCGCCTGGCTCGCGCACGTAGCAAAAGAGCGTTTCACCGCTGATTTCGGTACGTTCCGCGAAAGGCGCAAGTTCCTCGCGCAGCGCCTCGGGGGACGGCCCGTATATCTCGATCACGTCGCAGCCGATCTCGGCTGAAATGAGCGCATCCGGCGCACCTTCCGCAATCTTGCGCCCTTCTTCGATAATGCACAGGCGATCGCAAAGACGTTCGGCCTCTTCCATGAAGTGGGTCGTCAGCAAAATGGTTTTGCCGCGCGACAGCAGTGAACGTAGCCGTTCCCAGATCAAATGCCGCGCCTGCGGGTCGAGGCCAGTGGTCGGCTCATCCATGATCAATACATCGGGATCGTTGATCAGCGCACGCGCGAGTGTCAGACGCCGCTTCATGCCGCCCGACAACTCCGCAACGCGTGCGTCAGCCTTGCTCTCGAGTCGGGCGAATTCGAGCAGATCGGGAACAATGGCCCGCGTCTTGCTGGTCGATAAGCCGAAGTAGCGGCCAAACACGAGCAGATTCTCGCGCACGGTGAAATCGGGATCGAGATTATCGAACTGCGGGACCACGCCCACCCGCAATCGGGCAAAGCGAGCGCGGGCCGGTATTGCTTCGCCGCACAGCACGATAGCGCCCGTGTCCGGCTCGGTGATGCCGAGCAGCATCTTGAGCGTCGTGGTTTTACCTGCGCCATTTGGCCCGAGCAAGCCGTAGCATTCGCCGGTGCGCACGTGAAACGTCAAGCCATCGACCACGGTTTTGTCACCGTAATGCTTTTTGACTT
This sequence comes from Trinickia sp. LjRoot230, assembly GCF_964253315.1. Classification (NCBI taxonomy): domain Bacteria; kingdom Pseudomonadati; phylum Pseudomonadota; class Betaproteobacteria; order Burkholderiales; family Burkholderiaceae; genus Trinickia; species Trinickia sp. LjRoot230. The sequence goes on along the minus strand of NZ_CAXUQX020000001.1, from coordinate 2,204,014 downwards.
CGGAAAATTCGATAGCGTTATTCGACATGGGAGCGACAACGATGGACAAGCGATGGACGAAAGGGCCATGCCAAACGCGCGGCACCTCATTCTATGGTATCGAAGCGGTGCATCTCGTTCCGCCATGCCATTTGTGAGTGCGTTCGCGCGACCGCACTAGGCGTTTTCCATCTCTTGCAAGTCGAATCGCGGCGCACCATGATTCAAACGAATGTCTGCGGTTGACGCGGAAAAGGGAGGCCACCATGGCAAGTTACAACAAGATTCTGCTCTGTTATGACGGCACGCGCGAAGGCCGCAAGGCACTGCGCTGCGGTGCCGATCTCGCCCTCGATCTCAAGGCCGAGACGCATTTACTGTCAGTCGTCGATATGCGAACGAGCATTGCGCAAAGCGCCGGGCTGCTGACCGACGTGGCCTGCGGCCGCTTTGAAGATGCGGCGCGTGAAATACTGCAAGAAGGCGTGGATTGGCTCGCCGAACGCGGTGTGAGTGCCCACGGGCATTTCGCGTTCGGACATCCGATCGATGAGATCGCTCGGCTGGCAGCCGACTTGAAAGTCGATCTTGTCGTGGTGGGGCACCGTACGCGTAGCGGCTTGTCGCGGTGGTGGATGGGGTCAGGCAATACGCTGTTGCTCGACCGTGTGTCATGCAGCATTTTGGTCGCTGTATCGGCGGCGCACGAGCAGGAACCGGTAGCGGCAGTGCCCGCTCAAGCTGGGGCAGGGGCCGGCACAGAGAGCTGACCGCGCGTTTTGCCGACGATGCCTTGCTTTCGGCTCACTGGTTCAAATTGACGCCAACGAGCTTCCATGAGAACCAGCCGTCGCGGTGCAGGATCACGCTATACGGGCGGCTTGCAGCGTCACGGCGGTAGGTCACGACAAACTCGTCGATTGCGCGATAACCCGCGGCAGCGCGCGGAGGCTGTGCCGGTGCTTGGGATTCGGCTTGCGCAGGCGGGGCGCCTTCCGAGCTAGACTGTGCTGTATCAGCCGGCGCCTGCTGTGCAGATGGCGGCGCCGGGGGTGTCTCGCCAGGTTCTCCGCGAGGCGGCATGCCGTCGAGCAGTGCCGCTACGCCGTCGGGTGTCGCATATGCGTCGACGAGCGGCCCGATCAGCGCCATGCCGACGAGCGCACCTAATGCAGCGAACGGATGGTCCCGCTTTTGGGCATCGATGCGCCGGGCCAACAGTTCGGTCACTTGTTGTTTTAAGCTGATCTGCAACGCAGGGTAATCGACATATCGATTGACCGTATCGGCATCGCGCGCATCGGCCGCACGCTTGAGCCGATCGAGCACAAGATAGGGCGACGCATAGGCGTACGCCACGATGGCAAAAATGACGACGGCCACCAACACCCCTGCCACGAGGGCGAAGGGATGGCGGCGTCCGGCACGTGGGTTGTCGTTTTTTATCATGGACCAGAGGCTTATTCCGATAGGGGCTAGCACCCCGGCTTTAGCCAAGGGTGGCGGGCCGCAAACCCGCTTTTTCCTCGTCGATACAGCGATCTATCATCCTGCATACCGCATCGATGGTTCCGACCAAAATGACGCGCGAAGCGCCATGGTACACGCGTACCGGTGCACGGCGTGCCGCCTCGGCATGCAAGGCGCTGTTGAGTGATACGCGCGCAAACGCGGGCATCGTCGCCGGTTGTGCAGGCAGCGCGGGTTCCGACGGGAATGCATCGATTGGCGGGCAAGCGATGAGGCTGCGCAGATGCCGCAGCCGGCCGAAGCGACGAAAAGGCATGAGGCGGGCAAGGCGATCCATGACGACTCCCGTGATATTCAAAATTCGGTTGGGCGAATGAGGCCGACGGCAATGCCTTCGAGCGCGAAATCCGCAGTGCCGGCCTTCACAAAGATGTTCTCGTAATCAGGGTTTTCGGCGATCAACTCGATGCCGTCGGACCGACGCTTCAGACGCTTGACGGTGACGTCGTCCCCGATGCGCGCGACGATGATTTGCCCGTCCTTCGCCTCGCTACGCTTTTGCACCGCGAGCAGATCGCCATCGAAGATGCCTGCGTCACGCATCGACAGCCCGCGCACCTTCAGCAGGTAGTCCGGTTTGCTCGAAAAAAGCGCCGGGTCGCACGCGTAGTGCTGCGAGATATGCTCCTGAGCCAGGATCGGGCTACCCGCTGCGACGCGCCCGACCAGCGGCAGCGACAACTGCATCAGCGCCGCGTGCGGCAATGTCAATTGTCGTGGCGCGTCCTCACCCGCCAGAAGCCGAATGCCGCGCGATGCGCCGGCCGCAAGCTCAATCGCCCCTTTACGCGCCAGCGCGCGCAGGTGTTCCTCCGCTGAATTGGCCGAGCTGAAGCCAAGCGCGGCCGCGATCTCCGCGCGGGTAGGCGGAAAGCCGCTGTGCTCGATCGATTGCCGGATCAAGTCGAAAACCTGCTGCTGTCGTGCTGTCAGTTTGATCATGGGCTCACTGTATGAATGAACAGGTGGCTGTATTTTTATACAGTATCGCCGCGATTTCAAGTAAACGTTGCGACCCTAGCCGTCTAGTTGCTCTTAGCAGTTTTTCGTATAAAAAAATGAATAATCATTCGTTTCAGATATAAGGCCTATTGGCTAGACTCGCCCGATCTTGGATAGAAACGCCGAACGGCGAAGGGGCTCGAATGAGCAAATGGGGAACGGGTTGGTCCGGCGCGCGTCGCTGGGCATTGCGCGTGTGGGAGATGAGCGCCGCAGCGGTGCTGGTGCTGGGGGCGACTGTGGCTGTGCCGGCGCTCGCGCAGACGACGCTTCTAAATGTCTCGTACGACCCGACGCGCGAGCTCTACCAGGAAATAGACAAAGCGTTTGCCGCGCAGTGGAAGGCGCAGACAGGCGAGTCGGTCGCAATCCGGCAATCGCACGGTGGCTCGGGCGCACAGGCGCGCTCGGTGCTCGATGGTCTGCAAGCCGATGTGGTGACCCTCGGGCTCGCCTACGACATCGACGTGCTCGCCGCGCGCGGCCTTATTGCGCCCGATTGGCAAAAACGTCTGCCCGATAACGCGACGCCTTATACGTCGACAATCGTATTCCTCGTGCGCCATGGCAACCCGAAGCACATCAAGGACTGGGACGATCTGGTCAAGCCTGGCGTGTCGATCGTCACGCCGAACCCCAAGACCTCGGGTGGCGCGCGCTGGAACTACCTGGCGGCTTGGGCCTTTGCGCTCAATCGGCCCGGCGGCGACGCGGCGCAGGCCAAGGCATTCGTCACCCAGCTTTATCGCAACGCCGGAGTGCTCGATTCAGGCGCGCGCGGCGCGACAACCAGCTTTGTCCAGCGAGGTTTGGGCGATGTGCTGATCGCATGGGAAAACGAGGCGTTCCTCGTGCAAAAAGAGTTCGGCGCCGACAAGTTCGACATCGTCGTGCCGTCGGCCAGCATTCTCGCCGAGCCGCCGGTTGCCGTCGTCGACCAAGTGGTTGCCAAACGCGGCACGCGCAAGCTGTCCGAAGCCTATTTGCGGTTCCTTTATAGCGATGAGGGGCAACGGATTGCCGCTCGCAACTTCTATCGCCCGCGTTCGACGAAGGTACCCGCTGAACTGACGGCGCGGTTTCCAAAGCTCAAGCTCTATACCGTCGATGCAACCTTCGGCGGGTGGACGCAAGCGCAAAAGACGCATTTTGCCGATGGCGGCGTTTTCGATTCGATCTATCAGCCGCATTGAACTAGCGGTTTGACATTCGCGCCGTAGCGCCACCCAACCCGGACTGAATCATGACGACGTTCGCTTTTCGCAAGCCCGGCGCGTTGCCAGGCTTCGGCATGACGCTGGGCCTCACGCTGACTTATCTGAGCCTGATCGTGCTGATCCCGCTTGCCGCCGTTTTTTTCAAGGCGGCCACGCTCGATAGCGCACGGTTTTTCGCGGCCGTCGCGTCACCGCGCGTGGTGGCCTCGTATCGGCTGACGTTCGGCGCCGCCGGCCTCGCTGCGCTGATCAACGGCGGGTTCGGCATGCTCGTGGCGTGGGTGCTCGTGCGTTATCGGTTTCCCGGCAAGCAGATCGTCGATGCGATCGTCGATCTGCCGTTCGCGCTGCCGACAGCCGTGGCGGGCATAGCGCTCGCCGCTGTCTACGCCGAAAACGGCTGGATCGGGCAGTGGCTCGTACCTCTCGGCATGAAGGTGGCATTCACGCCGCTCGGCGTGTTGGTTGCGATGACGTTCATCAGCTTGCCCTTCGTCGTGCGAACCGTTCAGCCGGTGCTCGCGGAGTTCGAAGCCGCTCAGGAAGAGGCCGCCGCTTGCCTGGGCGCCTCGCGCGTGCAGACGTTCGTGCGCGTGGTGCTCCCGGCGCTCGTGCCGGCACTGCTGACCGGCATCGCGCTGGCGTTTGCGCGCGCGCTTGGCGAATACGGTTCCATCATTTTCATCGCCGGCAATATCCCGATGAAGTCCGAAGTCACTTCGCTGATCATCATCACCAAGCTCGAGCAATACGACTATGCCGGTGCAACCGCGCTTGCTGTCGCGATGCTCGTTGCGTCGTTTGCGATCCTCTTGGCCATCAACGTGCTGCAGTGGCATTGGCAGCGTCGAACGAGTGGTTCGGGGCGCGGCCGCGCGAGGCCGGCCGCTGCGTCGGTGTCGCATGTAATCGCGCCAGGAGCGTCGCGATGAACCGACTCGCTGCCGTTGTCGAGCCGCTCCGTGTGCGGCGCCATCACACTCGAGCTACGCCTGATACGCGCGCGCTTGCGCTCGAACGGCGCCGCACCGGCATCCCGGCGCTCGCCGTGCGCTGGACGCTGATCGCCATCGCGCTGCTGTTTCTTGGGCTCTTTCTGGTGGTGCCGCTCGTCGCGGTGTTTGCGCAAGCGCTGAGCAAGGGCGTCGACTTTTACTTCGATGCGCTCGCGCAACCCGATGCCCGGGCCGCGATGGCACTCACGCTCGGCGTGGCGGCCATCGCGGTGCCGCTCAATCTCGTTTTTGGCCTCGCGGCGTCCTGGGCCATCGCAAAGTTCGAATTTCGAGGCCGTGCGTTGCTCACGACATTGATCGATCTGCCGTTTTCTGTTTCGCCGGTGATTTCCGGCGTGATCTACGTGCTGCTCTTTGGCGCGCAGGGCTGGCTCGGTCCCTGGCTTGCGCAACACGACGTGCAGATTGTGTTCGCGGTGCCCGGCATCGTGCTCGCCACTCTCTTCGTCACATTCCCATTCGTGGCGCGCGAGTTGATCCCGCTGATGCAGGCGCAAGGCAAGGAGGAAGAAGAGGCCGCGCGCGTGCTCGGCGCCTCCGGCTGGCAGATCTGGCGTCGCGTGACGCTGCCGAACATCAAATGGGGCGTGCTCTACGGCGTGATTCTTTGCAACGCGCGGGCCATGGGCGAGTTCGGTGCGGTGTCGGTTGTCTCGGGCCACATCCGGGGCATGACGGACACGATGCCGCTACACGTCGAAATTCTGTACAACGACTACAACTTCGCTGCCGCGTTCGCCGTGGCATCGCTGCTGGCGCTCATCGCGTTGGCGACGCTCGCCGTGAAATTTTTCGCCGAGCGCCGTCTGGCCTCGGCCACCGCTGCCGCCGCCGCAAGCGATGTGCTTCGATAACAAGGGACGCTCATGGGTATCACCGTTCGCAATCTGCAAAAACGCTTTGGCGCCTTCACCGCCCTCGACGGCATATCGTTGCAATTCGAGCGCGGCGAACTGGCCGCGCTGATCGGCCCGTCCGGTTGCGGCAAGACCACTTTGCTGCGTGTCATCGCCGGGCTGGAGGCCGCAGACGCGGGCGATATCGTGCTGAACGGCCGCAATGTGGCCGCGCTCGACGCACGCGAGCGGCAAGTCGGCTTCGTGTTCCAGCACTACGCGCTGTTTCGGCACATGACGGTGTTCGAGAACATTGCCTTCGGGCTGCGCGTGAAGTCGCGTCGCGAACGTCCGTCGGCAACCGCCATTCGCGCGAAGGTGCACGAGTTGCTCGAACTCATCCAGCTTCCGCAGTTGGGCGGGCGCTATCCGGTCGAACTGTCGGGCGGGCAACGGCAGCGCGTGGCGCTGGCGCGTGCGCTGGCGGTGGAGCCTTCCGTGCTGCTGCTCGACGAGCCGTTCGGCGCACTCGATGCGAAGGTGCGCAAAGAACTGCGCGATTGGCTCAGACGTCTTCACGACGAACTCGCGATCACCACGATCTTCGTCACGCACGATCAGGACGAGGCGTTGGATGTGGCCGATCGGATCGTCGTGCTGAATCACGGACGCATCGAGCAGGAGGGCAGCGCCGAGGAAGTCTACGAGCACCCGGCCACGCCGTTCGTCTACGCGTTTCTCGGCGGCGCGAACCGGGTACCGGGCAGCATCGAACCGCACGGCTTCGTGGCCAACGGCGACACGCTGCCGTTCGTGGCACCGGGGGCGCTGGCGGGTGCGTCGCCGGCTCAGGGCGCGGCGCTCGCTTATATTCGGCCGCATGATCTGCGCCTCTATCCGGGGGTGGCCCAGGCCCAGCGCGGCGACGGCGCGCAGGCCGACGTGCGCCGTGTCACTGTGCGCGGTGCATCGGTGCGCGTGGAGCTCGCGCTCGCCTGGGGACCGCTCGAGGCGGAATTGACTCGCAACGATTGGCGCGCGCTGGCACTCGCCGAAGGCGATCGCGTGACAGTCGTGCCCCGCACCGCCCGCGTATTTGGCGCACAATCGTCACGCTGACCACCGAGCACGCGCGTAGCGCTTATCGAACCCAAGAGGTGTCCATGAACTTCCAGCAACTGCGTTACGTGCGCGAAGCGGTCCGCCGCAATTTGAATCTGACCGAGGTGGCGAATGTTCTGTTCGCGTCGCAGTCGGGCGTGTCGAAGCAAATCAAAGACCTCGAAGACGAACTCGGCGTCGATATTTTCGTGCGCCGCGGCAAGCGCCTCACCGGTCTGACGGAACCGGGCAAGGCCGTTCATCGGTTGATTGAACGCATGCTGCTCGATGCGGAAAACCTTCGGCGGGTCGCGCGCCAATATGCGGATGAAGACACCGGGCACCTCGTCGTCGCCACGACGCATACGCAGGCGCGCTACGCATTGCCGCCCGTCATTCGTCAGTTCAAGGAAGCGTTTCCGAAGGTCCACCTGGCATTGCGCCAGGGCAGCCCGCGGCAGATCGGACAAATGCTGGCCGAAGGCGAGGCCGATATCGCGATCGCAACAGAGGGCCTCGACCGCTATACCGACATCGTGACGTTTCCATGCTACACGTGGCATCACGTGGTCGTGGTGCCGAAAGGGCACCCGCTCGTCGAGCGCGCAAATGTCACGCTCGAGGATGTCGCTGAATTTCCGATCATTACTTACGAGCGCGATATCACCGGCCGTTCGCATATCGATGAAGCTTTCGAGAAGACCGGCAGGCTGCCCGACGTCGTGCTGACCGCCATCGACGCCGATGTGATCAAAACCTACGTCGAGCTTGGCATGGGTATCGGGATCGTCGCGGCGATGGCCTACGATCCGAAGCGCGACAGCGAACTCGTCGCGCTCGATACGGCGCATCTGTTCGAGGCCAGCACGACGCGCGTCGGACTGCGCAAGGGCGCGATCTTGCGGGCGTACGCCTATCGGCTGATCGAGATGCTTGCGCCGCAACTGGCGGGAACCGACATCACGGGCCGTCTGCGCGAGGCGGCTTGAAGTAACCGGCTCGTGCGCATCAGGTCGGCGCGCCGCACGCGAGCGCCAATGGGGCTCGCGCCGCGTATAGAATGGCGGCCATGAACCCCATCGCTACCGCTCCTTCCCATTCCATTTCCGCTGGCATGCTGCCGCGCGTCGCTGTACTGGCGACGGGCGGCACCATTGCCGGATCGGCCCCCGACGCGGCGCAAACGGCTGGCTACCAAGCCGGTGTCGTCGGCGTCGACGCGTTGCTGGCCGCCGTGCCGGCCCTGGCATCGGTCGCGTCCATTCATGCCGAGCAAGTCGCGAGCATCGACAGCAAGGATCTCGATCTCGCCTTATGGCATGCGCTAGCCGCGCGCATCGATGCACTGGCCGCGCGCGACGACATCGACGGCATCGTCGTCACGCATGGCACCGATACACTCGAGGAGACGGCCTATTTGCTGCATCTCGTCGTCAAGACAGCCAAGCCTGTCGTGCTGACCGCGGCGATGCGCCCCGCGTCCGCGTTATCGGCCGACGGGCCGCTGAATCTGCTTGGTGCTGTCACGGTCGCGAGCGCGCACGCAGCGCATGGCCAAGGCGTACTCGTGGTGTTCAACAACCGCATCCACTGTGCGCGCGACATCGCCAAGACGAGCACTTATGCGGTCGATGCGTTCCAGTCGCACGAGGTCGGCGCGCTCGGCTGGGTGCAGGACGGACGTGTCGAATTCCAGCGCACCATCGTGCGGCCGCACACGGCCGCGACGCCGTTCAGCGCGGGCAGCGCGTGGCCCGTTGTCGAGATCGTGTCGAGCTATGCGGGGGTGTCGCGAATTGCGATCGATGCGCTCGTCGCGGCCGGCGTGCGCGGCATTGTCGTGGCCGGCACCGGCAACGGATCTTTGCACGCGGCCGTGCAAGTCGCGCTGGCCGAGGCCGTGCAGCATGGCGTCGCCGTGGTGCGCGCGTCGCGCGTGGGCTCGGGCCATGTCATGCACAACGGTGCGGCGCCCGATGATGCGCTCGGCTTCGTCAGCGCCGGCTCGCTTAATCCATACAAGGCGCGTGTGCTGTTGATGCTCGCGCTTGCCGCTGGCATGACCGAGCGAGCCGTATTGCAACTCGCGTTCGATACGTACTGAGCGAGCGGTTTTTTACCAACCGCCACGCATAGATCCGACAGCCGGACACCCGACCGCAACGTCTGACCGACCAAGGCTTCCCCGTCGTGGCCGGGTGCCGCTGGCGGATCTCGCTTGACGCGGCGCTCAGCTCCAAAGCCTGATAGCGGCGCCTTTGACTGTTTTGCTGCGTGTGTGGTACTCAGGCCGCCAGTGCCGGACTGTCTTGCGCTTGCGCGATTTCGAAGCCGGCCATGATCTCGAGTGCCCGCAGCATCGCCGAATGATCCCAGCCATTGCCACCGTGCGCCGCACAGACGCTAAAGAGCTGCTGCGCGCTGGCCGTATGAGGCAAGGAGATGCCGAGCTTGCGCGCCCCATCGAGCGCGAGGTTCAGATCTTTGCGATGGAGTTCGATGCGAAATCCGGGCTTGAACGTGCGCTTCGTCATCCGTTCGCCATGCACTTCGAGGATGCGCGAGGACGCGAAACCGCCCATCAGCGCGCGTCGCACGCGCTCCGGGTCCGCGCCCGAGCGCGCGGCGAACAGCAACGCCTCGGCGACAGCTTCGATGTTGAGCGCGACGATGATCTGATTGGCCACCTTGCAGGTTTGTCCAGCGCCGTTGTCGCCGATCAACGAGACGTTCTTGCCCATCAGATCGAACAGCGGGTGAGCGCGCTCGAATGCGCTTTGCGGGCCGCCTACCATGATGGTCAGCGTGGCGTCGCGCGCGCCCACTTCGCCGCCCGAGACGGGCGCATCGAGATAGTCGCAGCTGAGCGCGTTGATACGCTTCGCGAAGGCTTGCGTGTCGAGCGGCGAGATGGAACTCATGTCGATGACGAGCTTGCCGGCGCTGAGGCCCGCGGCCACGCCATCGTCGGCGAACAGCACGTTCTCGACGTCAGGCGTGTCGGGCACCATCGAGATGATGATGTCCGCTTCGCGCGCCACCGCGGTGGAATCCGCAGCCACGCTCGTGCGCTCGCGCAGGTCGTCGGGCACCGGGAATTTGCCGTTGACGACGAGTGTATGACCGCCTTTCAACAGATTGCGGGCCATGTGCGAGCCCATGATGCCAAGGCCGATAAAGCCGATCTTTGTCATGTCGATATTTCCGTTCGTCTGGGGTTGCAGGGACGTCACGCAGTGATGATCAGTAGGGGCTTGCGATGCGGCGCTAGGCGGCAGGCGCGCGGCTCACGCGCGCGAGCCAGCCAAGTCCGTCGAGTGTCGTCGTGCGTGGTTTGTATTCGCAGCCGATATGGCCTTCGTAGCCGAGCCGGTCAAGCAGCGCGAACAGGAACGCGTAGTTGATCTCTCCGGTGCCGGGCTCATGACGCCCGGGGTTGTCAGCCAGCTGGATATGCGCGATGCGCGGCAAGTTGCGCTCGATCGTCGCCGCGAGCTCGCCTTCCATCCGTTGCATGTGGTAGATGTCGTACTGCAGGAAGAGATTGTCCGAATCCACGGCGGCAATGACGTCGAGCGCTTCTTTTGAGCGGTTCAGCGCGAAGCCGGGAATGTCGTAGGCGTTGCACGGCTCGACGAGCAGCTTGATGCCCTCACGCTTGAGCGCCGTCGCGGCGAAGCGCAGGTTGTCGACGATCGTGCCGCGCGCGCGCTCGATATCGACGGGTTTGGGGCGTATGCCCACCAGGCAGTTCAGTTGCGGCACGCCGAGCGCCTTCGCGTATTCGATTGCCTGGCCGACGCCTTCCTGAAACTCGCCGACACGATCGGGCAGACAGGCAATGCCGCGCTCGCCGGCTGCCCAGTCGCCGGCGGGCAGGTTATGCAGGACGAGGCGCAGCCCATGCGCGTCAAGCTGCTCGGCCAGCTCGGCTGCGGAGTACGGGTAGGGGAACAGGAATTCGACGGCTTCGAAGCCCGCTTGTGCCGCCGCCGCGAAGCGCTCGACAAACGGCACTTCGTTGAACAGCATGGTCAGGTTGGCTGCAAATTTCGGCATGATCAGGTGTCTCGTTGGTCGGTCAAGGTCAAACAAAGCGAAAAAGAAAGCCGGAAACAAGCTGCATCAATCGAAGGCGGGGATCGCCGTGGGCGCATCCTCGATCGTCTCGGCGAGCGGCTCGAATTCGTTGACTGCATCAATTTCGGCGCCCATGGCGATATTCGTCACGCGCTCGAGAATCACTTCCACGACAACCGGCACGTTGAACTCGGTGAGCATCGATTGCGCTTTTTTCAGGGCCGGCTGAATGTCTTCCGGACGGAACACGCGCAGTGCCTTGCAGCCGAGCCCTTCGGCCACCGCGACGTGATCGACGCCGTAGCCGTTCAACTCCGGCGCGTTGATGTTTTCGAAGGCCAGCTGCACGCAATAATCCATGTCGAAGGCGCGCTGCGCCTGCCGGATGAGCCCGAGATACGAATTGTTCACGACGACATGCACATACGGCAGGTTGAACTGCGCACCCACCGCGAGTTCTTCGATCATGAACTGGAAATCATAGTCACCCGAGAGCGCCACGATCGGGCGCTGCGGGTCGGCCGCCCGCACGCCGAGCGCAGCCGAAATGGTCCAGCCGAGCGGGCCGGCCTGGCCGCAGTTGATCCAATTGCGCGCCTTGTAGACATGGAGGAACTGCGCAGCGGCGATCTGCGAAAGGCCGATCGTGCTGACATAGCACGTATCGCGGCCGAATACCTTGTTCATCTCTTCGTAGACGCGCTGCGGCTTCACGGGCACGTCGTCGAAGTGCGTCTTGCGATGCAGTGTGCGTTTGCGCTCGCGGCACGCTTCGGCCCAGGCAGTACGGTCTTTCAGGCGGCCCTGCGCACGCCACTCGCGCGCGATCTCGACGAACAGTTCGAGCGCCGCTTTCGCATCCGAGACGATCCCGAGGTCCGGCCCGAAGACGCGGCCGATCTGCGTGGGCTCGATGTCGATATGCACGAACTTGCGGCCCTTGGTATAGACCTCGACGCTTCCCGTATGCCGGTTCGCCCAGCGATTGCCGATACCGAGCACGAAGTCCGACGCCAGCAGCGTGGCGTTGCCGTAGCGGTGCGACGTCTGCAGTCCGACCATGCCCGCCATCAGCGGATGATCGTCGGCGATGGCGCCCCACGACATCAGCGTTGGAATGACGGGCACGCCCACCGTTTGCGCGAATTCGACGAGCAAGTCCTCGGCCGCGGCGTTGATCACGCCGCCACCCGAGACGATGAGTGGGCGCTCGGCCTCGTTGAGCATCGCGAGCGCGGCTTCGATCTGAGCGCGGGTGGCGCGCGGCTTATAGATGGGCAGCGGCTCATAGGTATCGATGTCGAATTCGATCTCGGCGAGCTGCACGTCGATCGGCAGATCGACCAAAACCGGGCCGGGCCGACCGGAGCGCATCAAATGAAATGCCTGTTGGAACACGCGCGGCACGAGTGCCGGCTCGCGCACGGTGACGGCCCATTTTGTCACCGGTTTGGCGATCGATTCGATGTCGACGGCCTGGAAATCTTCCTTGTAAAGCCGCGCACGCGCCGCCTGCCCCGTGATGGCGAGAATCGGAATCGAATCGGCTGAGGCGGAATAGAGCCCCGTGATCATGTCTGTGCCAGCCGGGCCCGATGTGCCGATGCATACGCCGATATTGCCTGGTGCCGCACGCGTGTAGCCCTCGGCCATATGCGAGGCGCCTTCGACATGACGCGCGAGCACGTGGCTGATGCCGCCGGCCTTCTTCAATGCCGAGTAAAGCGGATTGATAGCAGCGCCGGGCACGCCGAACGCCGTATCGATGCCCTCTTTCTCTAAAACGAGCACGGCGGCGTCGATGGCTCTCATTTTCGGCATGACTGTCTCCTGATTCCTGATAGCGATGTGTTTTACGTTGACGATCACTTTAGGAGCACCGCAAAGGTTTGATAAGATCGCTTCGGGTTGGTTGATACGATACAAAAAGTATCGAATTGCGGCGCCATCGGCAGCGCCGGGAGGAACGATGGACCGCTTCAAGCAGATCGAAACGTTTGTCCGGGTGGCGGACGCCGGGAGCCTGGCTGCAGCGGCGCTCGAAGAGGGCGTCTCGCCGGTGATCCTCGGGCGGCGCATCGATGCGCTCGAAAAGCGGCTTGGCGTGAAGCTGATGTACCGATCCACGCGCCGGCTCGTGATCAGCGAGGAGGGCGCCGCGTTTCTCGAGCGGTGTCGCGGCTTGCTCACCGAATGGGAGCAGGCCGAAAACGAGATGGCCGCGGGCCGCCGTTCGGTTGGCGGGCATCTGATCGTTTCGGCACCTGCCGCATTCGGGCGCAAGCACGTGGCGCCGCTTGCGCCGGCCTTCATGGCCGACAAGCCCGATCTGCGGATGTCGTTCAACCTGACCGACCGCGTCGTCGATCTCGTGCGCGAGGGCTACGACTTGTCGATCCGGATTGGCGGCGTGGTCGATCCGAGCTTCGTCGCCGTGAAGCTGGCGGCGAACCGGCGTGTGGTGTGCGGCACGCCGGCCTATTTTGCCCGGCACGGTCGGCCCAAATCGCTTGACGACCTTCCCCGGCACAACTGCCTCGCTTTCAACCTGCAAGGCGGACAGAACCGCGGCTGGTACTTTCGCCGCAACGGCAAGCTTGCGACCGTGCGCGTGGCCGGCTCGCTCGATTGTAACGACGGCGAGCTGCTGCACCGCTGGGCCAGCGAGGGGCTCGGCCTCGGCTGGCGCTCGACCTGGGAAATCGCGGAGCAGCTGGCGCGTGGGGAACTCGAAACGGTGCTCGACGAATTTGCGCTGCCCGACTACGACATCCTCGCGGTCTACCCGCAGCAGCGCTACGTGCCGGCGAAGGTCAGGTACTTCATCGATTACCTGAAGGCGGTCTACGCCCGGCCCGGCTATTGGACCGGAGCGGCCTAAGCGCCACGGCGGCACACTGAGGGCTTTAAGCTGGCGATTGCGCGCCAAGCCTGAATCGGTTACACTTTCGGGCTTCTCACTTGCCACACCGGTTGGTTTTTACGAAAACCAAACTGACGCCCGGGTGGCTTTAATCCACAAGGAGTGTGTATGCGTCATTATGAAATCGTCTTTGTCGTGCACCCCGACCAGAGCGAGCAGGTGCCCGCGATGATCGAGCGGTACAAATCCACGATTACCGCGCGCGCGGGCCAAATCCACCGCATCGAAGACTGGGGCCGTCGTCAACTGGCCTACATGATCGAGAAACTCGCGAAGGCTCACTACGTCTGCATGAACATCGAATGCGATCAAGCCACGCTCGAAGAACTCGAGCACGCGTTCAAGTTCAACGACGCTGTGTTGCGTCACCTGATCGTCAAGATGAAAAAGGCCGAAACCGGCCCGTCGCCGATGATGAAGGAAGTGCAGCGCGAAGAAGCCAAGAAGGCGGCCGCCTCGTCGCAGCCGTCCGAAGCGCAGGCTTAACGATACCCCGTTAAAAGCCACCGAGGTCTCACAGGTTTGTCGCCGCTCTCGTGAACAGGCTGCAACTCACGGCCAGCGTGATCGAGCGCGATGCGCTGCGTTACACGCCAGCCGGCGTGCCGATCGCGAGCTGCACGTTGCATCACCGCACGGAAGTCGTCGAAGCAGGCATTGCCCGCCAAGTCGAATTGACGATACCCGCGGTTGCCGCGGGCGCGGCGAGCGGTAAGCTGGAAAGTTGCGAGATGGGCGTAGAGACGCTCTTCACCGGCTTTTTGGCGAAAAAGAGCCGTAATGCGAGAACCTTGGTGTTTCACATCACAGAATTGCAGGACATTGGAAAGGACTGAACATGGCCCGCCCCACTGGTAAGAAATTCGACAAGCGCCGTCAGCAACAAAACCCGCTGTTCAAGCGCAAGAAGTTCTGCCGTTTCACGGCAGCTAACGTCGAGTACATCGATTACAAAGACATCGACACGCTGAAGGATTTCATCGGCGAAAACGGCAAGATCACGCCGGCTCGTCTGACGGGAACGAAGGCCCACTATCAACGCCAGCTCGACTCGGCAATCAAGCGCGCACGCTTTCTCGCGCTGCTGCCGTACACCGATCTGCACAAGGCCTAATCAGACGACGCTACAAGGAGAATCCGAATGCAAATTATTCTTTTGGAAAAAGTCGTCAACGTCGGCAATCTCGGCGATATCGTCAAGGTCAAAGACGGCTACGCGCGCAACTTCCTGATTCCGCAAAAGCTTGCGCGCCGTGCCACGAAGGACGCCATCGCCGAATTCGAAGTGCGTCGTGCCGAGCTTGAGAAGATCGCCGCCGAAAAGCTCTCCACCGCGCAAGCGCTGGGCGAGAAAATGTCGGGTCTGACGGTCCAGATCGCGCAGAAGGCCGGCGTCGACGGCCGTCTGTTCGGTTCCGTCACCAACGCGGATGTCGCCGAAACGC
Organism: Trinickia sp. LjRoot230; assembly: GCF_964253315.1. Lineage (NCBI taxonomy): Bacteria > Pseudomonadati > Pseudomonadota > Betaproteobacteria > Burkholderiales > Burkholderiaceae > Trinickia > Trinickia sp. LjRoot230. The sequence continues at coordinate 2,188,885 of NZ_CAXUQX020000001.1, read as the reverse complement.
TGTCGAAGCAAGGTTTCTCGGTCGAGAAGTCGCAAGTGCGCATGCCGACGGGGCCGCTCAAGATGGTCGGCGACCATCCGGTTCAGGTGTCGTTGCACACGGACGTCCTCGTTGACGTTACGGTATCGGTGCTCGGCGAACACGCGTAATACGTCAGCGCACCCGTGCCAGCCGTGCAGGGCCGTGTTGCCCCGCCGGTCGCGGTCGCGGGACTAAGCTGAACAAGGGCAGGAGCCGGGGCACCGGTTTCTGCCTTTTTTGCTTGGGTCTCTGGCGGACGGCCAGCCATTTCGCGATAATTCCTCCCCATGAACGCACCGTCCAAAGACCCTCAGCTCGAGTCGCTGAAAGTTCCGCCGCATTCGATCGAGGCCGAGCAATCGGTGCTGGGTGGTTTGCTGCTCGATAACGCCGCCTGGGACCGCATTGCGGATTTCCTCTCCCAGGGCGATTTTTACCGGTACGACCACCGCGTCATTTACGAGCACATCGGCCGGCTGATCTCGACGACGCGCCCGGCCGACGTCGTGACCGTTTACGAAGCGCTGACGAGTTCGGGCAAAGCCGAGGACGTCGGCGGGCTGGCCTATCTGAACGCGCTCGCGCAAAACACGCCGAGCGCGGCCAATATTCGCCGCTATGCGGAAATCGTGCGCGATCGCGCGGTGCTGCGCCGGTTGGTTTCGGTGGCCGACGAGATTTCGGCCGATGCTTTCAATCCACAGGGCAAGGAAGTCCGGCAACTGTTGGACGAGGCGGAGTCGAAAGTTTTTTCGATCGCCGAAGATGGCGCGCGCGGCACGCAAGGGTTCCTCGAAATCGGCCCGCTGCTCACGCAGGTCGTCGAGCGCATCGACACGCTTTATCACACCGCCAATCCGAGCGACGTTACCGGTACGCCGACCGGGTTCGCCGACCTCGACCGCATGACCTCAGGCATGCACGGCGGCGAACTCATCATCGTGGCGGGACGGCCGTCGATGGGCAAGGCCCAGCCGCTCGACGCCCGTGTGAAAACGCTCGGTGGCTGGAAGCCGATGGGCGAGCTGGAGGTTGGCGACGCGTTGGCATCCGTCGACGGCGCACCGTCGATCGTCACCGGCATTTATCCGCAGGGCGAACGACAGGTCTATCGCGTTCGGTTCTCGGACGGCAGATCGGCCGAATGCTGCGACGAACACTTGTGGCGCGTGCATGCTCCCGAGTGGCCGCAGCCGCGCGTGATCAGCACGGGTGAGATTCGCGCGTTGCTGGCGCAGCAGCGTTATCAGGGGCGTTTGTGGATCGATATGCCCAGTGGCGATTTCGGTCGCAGCGAGGCGCTTCCGATCGATCCATGGATGCTCGGTGCGTTGGTGGGCGGCGACGGCGGTGCGGCCGTCAACCGCCACGAGACGCCGGCGCGGATACGCGCGCGCGTCACTCGAACAGTCGAACTCGAGCATGTTGCCGCCACCGGGCAACCGGAGTCGCTCATCAAGCCGCTCGAACCATCGCTGACGCAGCTCATCGCGCTGACGGGAGCCGGTTGCGATGCGTTTATTCCGCGAATCTATCTCGATGCCGAAAAGTCGGTGCGGCTCGATGTGCTGCGCGGGCTGCTCGATGCCGGTGGACGAATCGATGCGGATGGCCGCGTGCGTTTTTCCACCCCCAGTGCGAAACTCGCACGCGACGTTTGCGAGTTGGTGCGCTCGTTGGGTGGCTGGTGTTCGGTCGCAGAAAACGGAACCGCAGCCGAATCAGCCTACCAGTGCGCCATCAGTCATCCAAATCCGCAAAGCCTCTTTCTGTTCAAAGGCAAAACGGCGTGTTCGCCGCAAGCGCTAACGCACAAGCAAAGTCTGACCATCGCGGCGATCGAACCGACCCGGCGCGCGCCCACGCAGTGCATCTCGGTGTCCCATCCATTGCGGCTCTACATTACCGACGACTACGTGGTGACGCACAACACGGCCTTCTCGATGAACATCGGCGAATATGTCGCCGTGGAATATGGGCTGCCCGTTGCCGTCTTTTCGATGGAAATGCCGGGCACCCAACTCGTGATGCGGATGCTGGGCTCGGTCGGCCGGCTCGACCAGCACCGCATGCGCACCGGGCGCCTGACCGATGAAGATTGGCCGAAGCTCACGCACGCGGTGCAGAAAATGAGCGAGGCGCAGCTTTTCATCGACGAAACGGGCGGTCTCAACCCGATGGAACTGCGTTCGCGCGCACGGCGGCTCGCCCGTCAATGCGGCAAGCTGGGCCTGATCATCGTTGACTATCTGCAATTGATGTCGGGCAGCTCGACGGGCGAGAACCGCGCCACCGAAATTTCGGAAATCTCGCGCTCGCTCAAGGGTCTTGCAAAGGAACTCGACGTACCGGTGATTGCGCTATCGCAGTTGAACCGGAGTCTCGAGCAGCGCCCGAACAAGCGGCCCGTGATGTCGGACTTGCGCGAATCGGGCGCCATCGAGCAGGACGCCGACGTGATTCTCTTCATTTACCGCGACGAAGTGTACAACCCCGATAGCCAAGACAAAGGCACCGCCGAAATCATTATCGGCAAGCAGCGTAATGGCCCGATCGGTCCTATTCGGCTTACTTTCCACGGGCAATACACGAAATTTGATAACTTCGCGGGTGCGCAGACTTTTTACGGCGGCGAATAGGGCTCGCGCCTCACGTCAAGTTCGTCCGTTGCGGATTGGCAAGCGACGTGTTGCAAACATTGGGCGCAGCGGCGCGACCCGGTACAATGTTGCGGTTTTGTGTCAGCCAGTCACAGACGTCTCTCCATCGGGATACCCATGTTCGGTCGCTTCATGCCCACCGAGGGCAAATTCTTTGAAATCTTCGACGCGCACGCCAAATGCATCGTTACCGCAAGCCAAGAGCTCGAGCTCTTGATCGACAATCTCGCCGACGCAGAAGTGCATAAGCAGCGCGTGCAGGCAAACGAAAAAGCCGCGGACAAACTGACGCACGAAACGATCGATCTGTTGCATAAAACGTTCATTACACCGCTCGATCGCGACGAAATCCACAAGCTGATCACGACGATGGACGACATCCTCGATCTGATGGAGGACGTCGCCACGGCAATCTCGCTTTACGACGTGCAGTCGCTTACGGACGAGGCTCGCCAGCTTGCGCATATCTGCACCAGCACGGCCGAGCAGGTCCAGCGTGCGGTTAACATGCTCTCGGACATGAGCCAGGCGCGCGCGATCCTCAACGCCTGCGAAGAAATTGACCGGCTCGAATCGGAAGCGGACCGCGTGCTGCGCTCCGCGCTGTCGAAACTCTTTCGTGAAGAAGACGACGTGAAGACCCTGATCAAGCTCAAGGCGGTCTATGAGTTGCTCGAAACGGTGACCGACAAGTGCGAGGATGTCGCGAACATCATCGAAGGCATTGTGCTCGAAAACGCCTGAGCCACGACCGGACTTCGACTGATGCATTCGATACAGATCGCCCTATGGGTGCTCGCGACGCTGATCGGCGTCGCGCTTATCTTCGACTTCATGAACGGCTTTCACGACGCGGCGAATTCAATCGCTACCGTCGTGTCGACCGGCGTGCTCAAGCCGCAGCAGGCGGTGGCGTTTGCCGCGGCCTGCAACGTCATTGCTTATTTCATTTTCCATCTGAAGGTCGCGCAGACCGTCGGCAAAGGCACGATCGACCCTGACATCGTCGATCACTATGTCGTGTTCGGTGCGCTGGCGGGCGCCATCGTCTGGAACGTGCTGACGTGGCGGTTCGGTATTCCGTCGAGTTCGTCGCACGCACTGATCGGCGGCTTGGTGGGCGCTGCGCTCGCGAAGTCGGGATGGTGGGCGCTCAATCTCGACGGGCTGCTCAAGACGGTGGCCTTTATTTTTATCTCGCCGCTGCTGGGCTTCGTACTCGGATCGTTCTTCATGCTGAGCGTGTCGTGGATCTACTTTCGAACGGCGCCCAGTAAGGTCGATCGCCGCTTCCGGCGCTTGCAGCTGCTGTCGGCGGGCCTTTATAGCCTCGGCCACGGTGGCAACGATGCGCAAAAAACCATCGGCATCATTTGGATGTTGCTGATTGCCACAGGTTTTGCGTCAGCAACAGCCGACGCGCCACCGATCTGGGTAATTGGTCTCTGCTATTTATCGATGGGGTTGGGCACGCTCTTCGGCGGTTGGCGCATCGTGCGTACGATGGGCCAGAAAATCACGAAGCTCAAGCCGGTCGGCGGTTTTTGTGCGGAGGCGGGCGGGGCGATCACGCTTTTCGTCGCTTCGGCGATGGGCGTGCCGGTGTCCACCACCCACACGATCACCGGTGCAATCGTCGGTGTGGGCGCCACACGCAAGCTTTCCGCGGTGCGGTGGGGCGTTGCCGGCAATATCGTGTGGGCGTGGATACTGACCATTCCAGCCTCGGCGCTGCTTGCCGCCGTTGGCTGGTGGGTGGGGCGCAGGTTGTTCTGAGCTGATAGCCTAATTACCTACTAACCTACTTGTCGCTGGTCGCAAAGTGGCCGATCGGGTCGTCGTCGTTCGCAGAAGCGGATGCGGGCTGAGCACTCGTCCCCGCACGTGTGCTTGTATCGATGTCAGCCCACGGGTCGCTCCGCTCCGATAGCGGTTGATAACGTTCGGCCCGTGCCAAGGCTTGAGCCGCCGATTCGGCGATCGGCCCACGGGCTGTCTCCGCGCGTGCGGCGTTTGTCTGCGCGGTGGCGGGCGCAGGAACTGGCACTTCACGCGGCGCCGCGAGATAAGTCGGCGAATCGAAAGGCGTGGGTTGCAACGGCGGCGCCACGCGCCGAATGCCGTCGAACCGCTTCGCCCAGTACGGATTGGTCAGATAGTCGACCCGCACGATGCCGCCCGTCGATGGCGCATTCACGAATCGGAGCTTGCCCACGTAGATACCGACGTGAGAATGCGGTCTGCCCATCGTGTTGAAGAAAACCAGGTCGCCCGGCGCGATTTGACCGGGATCGACCGGCGAACCGCGCTGGCTGATCTCGGCGGTCGTGCGGGGCAATTTGACGTCGGCTGCGCGTGCGACCACATACTGGACGAGCCCGCTGCAATCGAAACCCGTCGTGGGCGTATTGCCGGCCCATCGGTACGGAACACCCACCAGGCTCATTGCCTGAACTGAAATCTCTTCCCGCCCAACGCTGTGATCGACGAAATTCGGCAGCCCGCGCGGCTTCGTCCGAAACGCGTCCGACGTAGACGCGTTCGAGCGTGCCGTGTTCGGTGGAGCGCTCGAACAAGCGGCTAGCGACAGCACGATCAATGCGAGAAGCGGAAATTGGCGCATCACATCAAAGAATGAACGGGAAAGCACTGCTCGCCTGCTTTGCTCGTTGCGCAGACAAATGCATGGGTGCGACCGATAGTAGCCTTACGGACGGGGCGTTCGCAAGGGATTGCTCAGAAAGTACTTGAACTTGTCGAGTAAAACTGTGGCGCTCCGTCGACGATCGAGCCTATGCGCATCGATGGTCTACGGAATCTCGTGGCGCTATCGATGCACGCGCGGTGCAGCGAAAAAAAGCGCCTGGTGCAGACAGACACCAGGCGCTCGGTGGCGACGTTAAGAGACTTAGAGAATATCGGACGCGTAATCGGCAAGCCGCGAGCGTTCTCCGCGCGCGAGCGTCACATGCCCGCTGTGCGCCCAGCCTTTGAAGCGGTCGACGACGTAGGTAAGCCCCGAACTGCCCTCGGTGAGATAGGGCGTGTCGATCTGCGCGATATTACCGAGACAGACGATTTTCGTACCCGGGCCCGCGCGCGTGACGAGCGTCTTCATCTGCTTGGGCGTCAGATTTTGTGCTTCGTCGATGATCAGATATTTATCGACGAAGGTTCGCCCGCGCATGAAACTCATGCTCTTGATCTTGAGGCGCGAACGGATTAGCTCTTGCGTGGCCGCGCGCCCCCATTCACCGGTGTTGTCATCGGTCTTTTGCAGCACTTCGAGGTTATCGTCGAATGCGCCCATCCATGGCTGCATCTTCTCTTCCTCGGTGCCGGGCAAGAAGCCGATATCTTCGCCGACAGGTACGGTGGCACGCGTCACGATGATCTCGTTGTAGCGCTTTTCGTCGAGCACTTGCGCCAAGCCGGCCGCCAGCGCCACGAGCGTCTTGCCGGTGCCTGCTTGCCCGAGCAGCGTCACGAAATCGATATCGGGGTTCATCAGCAAGTTAAGCGCGAAGTTTTGCTCGCGGTTGCGTGCCGTGATGCCCCAGACGTTGTTTTTGTGATGACTGTAATCACGCAGCGTCTGCAACAAGGCCGTTTTGCCGTTCAGCTCGCGCACGATCGCGTGGAATGTCGGCTCGCCATTGGTCGGCTCGAGATGCACGAATTCGTTCACGAGCAATGCGGCGCAAAGCGGGCCAGTCACACGATAGTAGGTCGTCCCCGTTTTCGTTTCCTGCCAGCTTTCCATGCCTTTGGCGTGCTTCGTCCAAAAGTCTTGCGGCAGTGCCCGGACGCCCGAAAACAGCAGATCCTTGTCTTCGAGAACCTGGTCGTTGAAGTAGTCTTCGGCAGGCAGGCCCAGTGCATGGGCCTTGATGCGCATGTTGATGTCTTTCGACACCAGGACGACCTGGCGATCCTCCCGATCGCGCTGCAACGCACGCACAACGCCGAGAATCTGATTGTCGGCCTTCCCCTGCGGCAGCCCTTCGACGGGCGCGATTTCGGCGAGCGTCGTCTGGAAATAGAGCTGACCGAGCGCCTCGCGGCTGCCCAACCGTGAAAGCGGCAGACCGTCGCCAATGGCGCCTGCATTGGCCACCAGCGCATCGAGCGTGCGGCTGACCTGGCGCGCGTTACGCGCCACCTCCGACATCCCCTTTTTATGGTTATCGAGTTCCTCGAGCGTCATCATCGGCAGATAGACGTCGTGTTCCTCGAAACGGAAGAGGCAGGTCGGATCGTGCATCAGCACGTTTGTGTCGAGCACGAAGAGCTTGCGCGTTTCGGTCTCGGCTGTCCGTTTGCGCGTGCTGCGCGGGCCTTCCTTGGCGGCGGCGCGCGGCGTAGCAGCGGTCTGGGCAATCGGCGTGGGTTCTTCGCGGCGGCCCACGGGAGCCGGAACCGCCACTGGCTGCAGCAAGGCTGCTGTCTGCTTCGGTTTTTTGCCGCGTGCAGGCGGCGTTGTGTCGTCGGCGGTAGGCGTAAAAGCTGAGGGCGAATGGACGGACCGCAGCGTCGGCGCGGTGTGGGCTGCGCGCGCCGAGGGCTCGGCAGCGACGTTTGCCGGAGCACTGGCGGCGCCGTACTCGGCCGTTTCCGCTTGCTCCCCGACGGTGCCCTGTTTCTTGGCGTTTCTTGCAGGCCGGGCTTTGGCCTTGAATTCATCCGGCGGCAACAGGTTGCCGAGTTTGCTGGGCGGGGTAGGCAAAGGCATGGTTTCCCTCAATGAATCGGGTCGCATATCGTACGCCGCGTGGGCCGGCTCGATGGCCGCCGCCGCGGCGCGCTGTCAGTTTCGAAACGCCAGTTCGCCTAGATTTCGATCGGCTCCTTCACGGGTAAGCGCGGCCGAGCGCAACATCCGGCCGAATCAAAATAAAAAAGCCGCCGCTCCGGTAGCAACGGAGCAAGCGGCTCGACTTCGAGCGCCGGGCAGCGCCTCGCGAGTGGAACGGCAACGACGTTCGACAGGCTGGCGCAGCAACGGCGAAAACGTGGTGAACGGGCACTCATTGCAACGCAATATAACGCGCGTCAAAGTCCTTGTACAGCTTCGAGGATGTCGTCGACGTGCCCTGGCACTTTTACGCCACGCCATTCGCGACGCAGCACGCCGTTGGCGTCAATGAGGAACGTCGAGCGCTCGATGCCGCGCACTTCCTTGCCATACATCTTTTTCATCTTGATGACGTTAAAGAGACTGCACAGCGCTTCGTCCGCGTCCGAGACGAGCGTGAACGGCAACTCCAGCTTCGCCTTGAAATTATCGTGCGAACGGACGCTGTCGCGCGACACGCCGACGATCTCGGCGCCCGCCTTCTTGAATTTGGGATAAAGGTCGCGAAACTGCAGGCCTTCCGTCGTGCAGCCCGGCGTGTTGTCCTTCGGATAGAAATAAAGGACGACCTTTTTGCCCGCCAAGCTGGACAACGTGAAATCGCCCCCGGTTGCGGGGGCGGTGAAATCGGGGACGCGTTGGTCGACTGCGACGGGCACGTGGTTTCTCCTTTTCGTTTGCTATTGTTATCGGTTATCGCGCAAGGCTTTCGAACATGTTCAAGCAGGCGGTCCGCTCAGTCAGGCTCGACGATCAACTCGCCCGAACGGCCTGGAATTTCTCCCCAAGTCACAGGGTACGATGGTAGCGAAACGTGGTCCAGCGTCGCATGGTAATCGCCCATCGTCGCAAATGTATGACCCTGTGCGTGCCAGCCCGCCAGCAATTGCTCGAACACCGGTGCGAGCTTCTGGCCTTCGAGTTCGGCATGCAGCGTAAAGACTTGGTCGTGCGGGTTGTGCGCCGTACCGCTCAGCAGGCGCGCCGCTACGTTCGATGCGTCGAGCCCGTCCACGCCGAGTAATTCGTCGAGGGTCGGCAGCGTGGTCGGCAGTTGCACATGTGCAAGCGTTCGGCCTGCCACGACCGGGCGGTAAGGCCCATGGCCCCGACCGTCCGAGGCGTAGCGCATGCCCCACGCGTCGATCTGCGCGAACGCGTGCGGGTTCATTTGCCAGCCTGCGGCGCCGTGCGTCGCAGGTGCGGTGCCGAATATCTGCACGAACCGCGCATGGCTCTTCGCCATCTCACGCTCGGTCCATTCGCGCGACTGGGCGCGCACATGGTCCTGCCAGTAGACGTGGTCCCACGTATGGATGCCGCATTCGAAGCCGGCCTCGTGCACCGCGCGCATTTCGCCGGCTGCCCGCACGCCGATGTCGGGGCCGGGCAGCACCACGCCGTACATGAGCTGCCGCACGCCGTAATGCTCGACGACGGACGTACGCGACACCTTCTTCAAGAACCCCGGCCGAAACACGCGGCGTAACGCCCAGCCCGTGTGGTCGGGGCCGAGGCTGAAAAGGAAGGTGGCGCGCGCTTTGTAGCGATCGAGCAGACGCGCGAGGTTTGGCACGCCCTCGCGCGTGCCGCGCAGCGTATCGACGTCGATTTTAAGAACGATGCGGGCCAATGCGGTCCTTCGTTCCTTAGTGCTGCTGTTCGACGAGCGCGCGCGCGTCGGCCACATGGCCGCGATACGCTTCGAAAATCTTGCGCAGCGCTTCGTCGAACGTTGCGCTCGGCGCCCAGCCCAGTTCGGCGACGGTGTTGTCGATCTTCGGCACGCGGTTTTGCACGTCCTGATAGCCGTTACCGTAGTAGGCTCCCGACGACGTTTCGACGAGCTGCACCGCCTTTGCCGATTCGGCGTACTCGGGGTACTCGGCCGCCAGCGCAAGCATCTTGTGCGCCAGTTCGCGCACTGAGAAGTTGTTCTTCGGATTGCCGATGTTGTAGATCTTGCCCGAGGCGACGCCGTCGACGTTATCGATGATCTTCATCAGCGCGCTGATGCCGTCATCCACATCGGTGAAGGCACGCTTTTGCGATCCGCCATCGACGAGACTGATGTTCTCACCGCGCACGATATGGCCGAGGAATTGCGTCACCACGCGCGAGCTGCCTTCTTTCGGCGTGTAGATCGAATCGAGGCCGGGCCCGATCCAGTTGAACGGGCGAAACAGCGTGAAGTTGAGCCCTTCTTGCATCCCGTAGCCCCAGATCACGCGGTCCATCAGTTGCTTCGAGCAGGCGTAGATCCAGCGCGGCTTGTTGATCGGGCCGTAGATCAGCTGCGATGCTTCGGGATCGAATGCTTCGTCGGCGCACATGCCGTAGACCTCGGAAGTCGACGGAAACACGAGGTGTTTGCGGTACTTCACGGCCGAGCGAACGATCGGGAGGTTCGCCTCGAAATCGAGCTCGAACACGCGCAGTGGCTGCTGCACGTACGTCGCGGGCGTGGCGATCGCCACGAGCGGCAGGATCACGTCGCATTTTTTCACGTGATACTCGACCCACTCCTTGTTGATCGTGATGTCGCCTTCGAAGAAGTGCATGCGCTCATGGTTCGCAAGCTCGCCGAGGCGATCTCTTTGCATATCCATGCCGAAGACTTCCCAATCGGTCGTCTCGAGGATTCGCTTGGACAAGTGATGGCCGATAAAACCATTCACGCCAAGAATCAGAACTTTTTTCGCGGAACCTTCGGTTTTCATGAATGACGGGGACAATGAGTGAGCTGGGCGAATTGGGCGGGTGCCACGGCGACGCTGTTGCCGTCGCGCACGTGCCACAATTCGGAGATGGCGATGGCGCGCGCGTCGCCGCACACGCCAAAAAACGCATTATCGCTTACGTGCAGACCTGGGGGCAAATTTGCCAAACCCGACGCCGCTTCCGAGCCGAGCGGCGCCAGGCGCGCTCGCGCGACGATGAACCGCTCGCCTTCCTGTTCCGTGAATGCGCCGGGGTAGGGGGGCGCTACGGCTCGCACGAGGTTATAGATGCGCTGGGCGGGCTGCGTCCAATCGATGCGGCCGTCCTCGGGCTTGCGTCCGCCGAAATAGCTGCCGTGCGCGAGATCGTTGGGCAAATGCGGCGCCTCGCCAGCGAGCAGCGCCGGCAGCACGCGCCACAGCGTTTGCTCGGCAGCGACGGTCACCTTGTCGAATACTTGCTGCGCCGTATCGTCGGGCAGGATCGGCACGCTCGTTTGGCCGACGATCGCGCCCGCATCGGGTTTGGCGCTCATCTCGTGCAGCGTCGCGCCCGTTTCGGTTTCGCCGTGCAGCACGGCCCAATTCGTCGGCACGCGGCCCCGGTACTTGGGCAGCAGCGAACCATGCATGTTGTAGGCTCCGCGCGGGGCCAGCGCGAGCACACCAACCGGCAGCATGTGCCGATAATAAAACGAGAAAATGAACTCGGGCTGCACACGGCGGACGGCTTCGCGCAACGCTTCGCTCGTCGGATCCGCAGGTGTGATCACCGGGATGCCGTGCTCGGCGGCTACGCTGGCTACGCTGCCAAACCAGATTGTTTCGCTCGGGTTGTCCTCGTGCGAGACGACTAGCGCGACATCGACGCCGCGTGCGAGCAGTACCTGCAGGCAGCGTACGCCGACATTGTGGTACGCGAAGACGACGGCACGTGGCTTCATGGTTGCGGGTTCCCTTGGGTGATGCGATCAGTGTGGACAGCGCTCGAAGACGGTGACTTGACTGGCTGCATCAGGTCGCCCTCGCGCGGCTCCAGCACGGCTTGCACGAGATATCGCGGCCGGGCGCGGACCTGCTGATAGATGCGGCCGATATATTCGCCGAGCAGACCGAGCGCGAAGATGATCACGCCGAGCATGAAGAACGTAATGGCGAAGAGCGTGAATACGCCTTGCACTTCCGCGCCGATCACGAAGCGGCGAATGACGAGCAGCAGGAACAGGCCAGCCGAACCCATCGACAAGATCACACCGATGAACGACAGCCACTGCAGCGGCACGACGGAGAAGCCGGTGACGAGATCGAAATTGAGGCGAATCAGGCTGTAAAGCGAGTATTTCGATTCCCCGGCGAAGCGCTCCTCGTGCGCCACTTCCACTTCGATCGGGTTTTGCGCGAACGTATAGGCGAGCGCCGGAATGAACGTGTTGACTTCGCCGCAGCGGTTGATGGTGTCGATGATCTGCCGGCTATAAGCACGCAGCATGCAGCCTTGATCGGTCATCTGGATATGCGTGATGCGCTCGCGCAGCCGGTTCATCGCACGCGACGCCTTGCGCCGCCAAAGCGTGTCCTGGCGCTCGCGCCGGACCGAGCCGACGTAGTCGTAGCCCTCGCGCATCTTGTGCACGAGTTTGCCGATTTCCTCGGGCGGGTTTTGCAGATCGGCGTCGAGCGTCAGCACGATTGCGCCGCGCGATTGCTCGAAGCCGGCGAGGATGGCCATGTGCTGGCCGTAGTTGCCGTTCAGCAGTACGACCCGGGTCGTGTCGGGGCGCGCGCGAAACTGTTGGGCCAAAATCGCCGCCGATTTGTCACGACTGCCGTCGTTGATGAAGATCACCTCGTAGGTCGCATCGAGCGCGTCGAGGGCCGGATAGAGGCGCGCGAAAAGCGCGTCGAGCCCGGCCTCTTCGTTATAGACCGGAACGATGACCGAGACTTCTGGAGATGTCGAGCGGTGTTGCGTGTAGCTCATATCCGCTTATTTCCCGTAGTGTTCGCAAATTTCGTTGACTGCCGCCGTGACGCGCGCCACATCGCGTTCGGTCATCAATGTGAAAAGCGGCAGCGTGAGCGTCGATGCGCCGAATCGTTCGGCGTGCGGAAACATGCCAGCCGCAAAGCCGCGTGCGCGATAAAGCGTGAACAAATGGATGGCAGGGTAATGCACGCCCGTCCCGATGTGGTAGGTGTCATGCAGTTTTTGCATGAACCCCGCTCGGTCGATTGCGAGCTTCTCGAGCGGCAGCACGATCTGGAACATGTGCCAGTTGCTGTTTTCGAAATCGGCCACAGGCAGCTCGACGCCGAGTTCGCGCGCGGCACTGGTGGCGAACCCTTCGAAATAGGCACGGGCCAGCGTTTTGCGCTTTTGCAGGAAGCGTTCCAATTGCGCGAGCTGCCCGAGCCCGACGCGTGCCGCGACGTCGGTCAGGTTGTACTTGCCGCCGAGCAGATCACAATCCATGCCGTCGTAGCCGGTGCGGGTGACGCCCTGCAGCCGATACTTGCGTGCCAGCTCCGCTTCGTCTTCGTTGTTCAGCACCAGCGCGCCGCCTTCGATCGTCGTCAAATTCTTGTTCGCATGAAAGCTGAATGAGACGATGTCGCCGAGCTTGCCGATGCGCTCGCCCCGCCAGCGTGAGCCCAGCGCTTGCGCCGCATCTTCAACGACGCGCAGCCGATGGGCGCGAGCGATATCGTAGAGCCGGTCCATGTCGACGGGCAGCCCGGCCAGATACACCGGAATGATTGCCTTCGTGCGCGGTGTGATGGCTTGCTCGAGCAAGTTCAGGTCGAGGTTGCGCGTGAGCGGGTCGATATCGACGAACACGGGTGTTGCACCGACTTCGAGGATGACATTGGCTGTGGCAACCCACGAAGCGGGCGATGTGATGACTTCGTCTCCAGGCCCGACGCCGGCGATCCGCAAGCCGATCTCGAGCGTTGCCGTGCCCGAGTTGAATGTGCGCACTGGGCGGCCTCCGCAGAATTCGGACAGGGCCTTTTCGAAGGCCTGGTTCTGCGGCCCGGTGGTGATCCAGCCCGAGCGCAGCACCTCGACGACGCCTTCTATCGTGGCTTCATCGATTTCGGGCCGCACGAACGGCAAGAAGGGAAGAGGTTCCTGGGTCATGAATGAACGCTTCGCATGAATAGAAATGAGAGGTGCGCGCTCGCCCGTTCAACTGCGCGCCAGCACGACGACGCCAACAAGGATGATGCCGATGCCCACGAGCCGCTGCACCGACAATACCTCGCCGAACAGATACCAGGCGGCAAAAGCGTTGACGACATAACCCAGAGACAGCATGGGGTAGGCAATCGAGACGTCGACACGCGACAATCCGACGACCCATACGCCGACGCTGATGACATAGCAGGCGAGCCCGCCGATGATCGGCATTTGAGTCGCGAGCTTTAAGCCAATGGGCAGAATATTCGCACGGGTGAATTCGAAGTGTCCAACGGCGTTCACACCGGCTTTGAGCAGCAGTTGCGCGCAGGCATTGAGGCTCACACCGGCGAGGATGCAAAAGAGGGAGATCGGGTTCATCTAATCGGATCAAATGATGTGATGTTCTTATGCGCTTTTGCGTATCTATGCATATTTCTGGTAGCGAGCAATCAAGGTTTTTCGACTACGACGCGACGCGTGTCGCGCGCGATCACGCGCATCGGCACATGCTCGCGAGCGAGATCCTCGTAGCGCGACGTTGTCATCAGGGCTAGGCCATAGCGCTCGGCATCCCAGCGTTTGATCCATTCGTCGACTGTCGGCACCCATTTTTGCGGTTCCCGTTGCACGCCGAACGTGAGCTCATTGGCGTCTTCGACCATGATCGTCGTATGGCCGACGTAAAAAGGAAGCGTGTGATCGAGCAGCGCAACCGAGTAGAACGGGGCATCGGCCGGCAGGCGCGCGAGTGCGGTTTTGATTGCGGGTGCGAGCAAAGCTCCCGAGCTTTGTTTACCGAATACGTCGTGGCCGGTGCCGGCAATCGTCCCCAGTAGCAGCCAGGCGGCACCGAAGGCGGTCGCGGACGGCCAGACGGATACGTTCGGGCGCCGGTTCAGCCACAGTGCAAGCCCCGTGAGCGCTGCCGCGACGCCGATTCCGACAAACACCCAGGTTCGAAATGCAACATAGAGCGCATTGGGCGTGCGGGCATCGCCGAAGCGGCCGATAAAGATCGCACCGATCGCTAGTACAGCCAAAAGCGCAAGATAGCCAAGCAGATGGCGATGCCACGCTGCGCGCGAAACGTATGGTAAATATGCGCCGAGCATCAAGGCGAGTGCCGGCGCGATCGGCAGCACGTACGAGATGAGCTTCGAGTGCGACACGCTGAAGAACAAAAAGATAAACACTGACCATACGATGAGCAGCATTGCAGGCCGAAAGCCGTTTGCTTCGCGCGGCATGCGGCTCACGTGGCGCAGGCTCTGAACCGCAACCGACAGCCACGGCAAGAAGCCGACCAGGATGACCCAAACGAAGTAATGAAACGGGCCCGGCCGGTGCTGGTCGGGTGTCAGATACCGTTCGAACTGCTGGACGATGAAAAAGAAATTGAGAAATTCAGGGTTGCGGGCCTGAACGAGCACGAACCAGGGCGTGGCAATCGCGAAGAAAATGACGAGCCCTGTCACCAGATGAAGGCGCTTCCAGAGCGCCCAATCACGTTCGATCAACGTATAGATCACGAGCGTGGCGCCCGGCAGCAGCAGCCCGATCAGCCCCTTGGAGAGCAGCGCGAGCGCCATCGATGCCCAGCTGGCCCACATCCAGGCCCGCGTTTCGCGCGGCGTAGCCGCGCCGCGTTGTGCGAGCAGCAACGCGCACAGCGAGCACTCCATCCAAAACGCCAGCCCCATGTCGAGCGTGTTGAAGTGGCCCATCAGGTTCCAGTAAGGCGCGCTGGCCAGCACAAGGGCGCTCGCGAAGCCGGCAGCCGGGCTGACGAGGCGCTTGGCCGTGTAGCCTGCGAGCAGCACGCCCGCGAAGCCCGCGAGCGCCGTGTAAAGCCGCGCTTGCCATTCGCCGATGCCGAACCACGCGAACGTCAGCGCGTTGGCCCAGGTTTCGAGCGGCGGCTTCTCAAAATATTTGTAGCCGTTGTAGCGCGGCGTGATCCAGTCACCGGTGAGCAGCATCTCGCGCGCCATTTCGGCGTAGCGGCCTTCATCGCTTGGCACGAGATGCCGCCATCCAAGCGGCAGGAACCAGATCAGCGCCAGCGCAATGATCAGCAGCACGATCGCGACGCGGCTGGCGAGCAACGGCGATGCCGGCGCATCCAAGGGAGGCAGGCGGTCGGCCGGCGCGGCGCTGGCGGCGCGGGAGTAACGTTGAAGCGACATGTGTCGGAATCCGTCTAGCGAAGCCGCGTGACGCGGCAAAAAGCGGCAAAAGCGCGTGCTTGGCGAGCGGCCAGCGCGCATGGTTCGCTCATTGTTCGATCAAGAGCGCTGCGACGACCCGGCGGCCTTCGGCCATCAGAATGTTGTAGGTACGGCACGCCGCCATAAAATCCATCGACTCGACGCCGATGCGTCGCGCGGTCAGCGCTGCCGTGAGCCGGGGGTGAGCAAAGCGCAGCCGCGCGCCGCTGCCGAATACGACGAGTTCCGGGGCAGTGGCGAGCACCAGTTCGAAATGCTCGGGTGCAAGCGCCTCGAACGACGCAACGGGCCAGTCGATGACCGGCGCATCGGGCACGACGACGATGCTGGTTTCGTGGCGTTCGAGATTGATATCGACATAATTTGCGCCGTAACCGGTAACCGTATTCAAGGCGCCGTTCGAATCCTGATGTAGTTTCAAATCGGTTGTTCCGTAGTTCTTCCGCGCCCATCGCGCGGCGGCGCAGCCCATTCGCGACGTGCCGAATCGAGGCCGTCGAGGCTAGGGCAGCGGTTGTGCATTGCGAAAGTTGGCCGAAATCCGCTAAATTATAACTTTTTAGCCGCTCAGCGGCGCCTTTGCGTCGTGACCGACGCGCAGCAAGTGCCGAAAGAGCGTCAAAAGCGCTTCCAAGTGCTGACCAGGTTCGCGCCTTTCCCACCCGGTGAAATTCGCCGCCGCGCCGGGGCACCCGCCGCGCGCCCGGTGTCTCGGCTGCCCGCGCCCATCATCCTTTTTTACTTTTCGGTTTTCCCCGAGGAATCGTGTCCGTCGTGAAACCCATTCTGAAATCGAACAAGCTGTTGAACGTCTGCTATGACATCCGCGGGCCGGTGCTCGAGCACGCCAAGCGTCTCGAGGACGAAGGCCATCGGATCATCAAGCTCAACATCGGCAATCTCGCCCCGTTCGGTTTCGACGCGCCGGAAGAAATCATCCAGGACATGATCCGCAATTTGCCGAGTTCGTCAGGCTATTCGGATTCGAAAGGCGTGTTCGCCGCGCGCAAGGCGATCATGCATTACACGCAGCAAAAGGGCGTGCTCGGGGTGGAGCTCGACGATATCTACCTTGGCAACGGCGCGTCCGAGCTGATCGTGATGGCCATGCAAGGCCTGCTGAACGACGGCGACGAAGTGTTGTTGCCGGCACCCGACTATCCGCTCTGGACGGCCGCGGTCAGCCTGTCGGGCGGCACGCCCGTGCATTATCTATGTGACGAATCGAATGGGTGGATGCCCGATCTCGACGACGTACGCGCAAAAATCACCCCGAACACGCGCGCGCTCGTCATCATCAACCCGAACAATCCGACCGGCGCGCTCTACTCGGACGAATTGCTGCTTGGCTTGATCGAACTCGCGCGCCAGCATGGTCTGGTCGTCTTCGCAGACGAGGTGTACGACAAGATCGTCTATGACGGCAAAAAGCATACGTCGGTTGCGGCGCTGTCAGAAGACGTGCTGACGGTCACGTTCAACAGCCTGTCGAAGAGCTACCGCTCGTGCGGCTATCGGGCAGGGTGGATGTTTCTGTCAGGCTTGAGCGGCGAGAACCGGCGCCGCGCGAAGGACTATTTCGAAGGCCTCGGGATTCTTTCGTCGATGCGGCTTTGCCCAAATGTGCCGGGGCAGTACGCGGTTCAGACGGCGCTTGGCGGCTATCAGAGCATCAACGATCTGATCGCGCCGGGCGGGCGGCTTCACAAGCAGCGCGAAATTGCCTATGAAATGCTCAATGCCATTCCGGGCGTCAGCTGCGTGAAGCCAGAAGCCGCGCTCTACATGTTCCCGCGGCTCGACCCGAAGATCTACCCGATCGAAGACGATCAGCAGTTCGTGCTCGACTTGCTGCTCGAGGAACGCGTGCTGCTCGTGCAGGGCACGGGTTTCAACTGGCCGCGCCCTGATCACCTGCGCATCGTATTTCTGCCGAACGCCGACGACCTGACCGATTCGCTGAACCGCATTGCGCGCTTTCTCGAGAACTACCGCAAGCAACACGGCACGTGAAACGCCTGACGCGCTCGGCGCGCTCGGCCAGAAGACGCACTCATCAACGCTTTATCAAAATCTAGAAAGACGCTGCATGGAACCGATCAAAGTTGGACTTTTGGGCTTCGGCACGGTGGGTAGCGGCACCTTCACGGTGCTGCGACGCAACCAGGAAGAAATCAAACGTCGTGCGGGCCGCGGTATCGAAATCGCCCGCATCGCCGTTCGCAGCCCGTCCAAAGCGCATGCTGCGTTGGGCGACGCTGCCAGCAGCGTGGACGTAGGCTCGGACTTCAATGACGTGGTGGACGATCCGGCGATCGGCATCGTGGCCGAGATGATCGGCGGCACGGGCATCGCCCGCGAGCTCGTGCTGCGCGCCATTGCGAACGGCAAGCATGTCGTGACGGCGAACAAGGCGCTGCTCGCCGTGCATGGCACTGAGATCTTCGCGGCCGCGCGCGACAAAGGCGTGATGGTGGCGTTCGAGGCGGCCGTGGCGGGCGGAATCCCGATCATCAAGGCGCTGCGAGAGGGGCTCACGGCCAACCGGATTCAAACTATCGCGGGCATCATCAACGGCACGACCAACTACATCTTGTCCGAGATGCGCGCGCGCGGGCTCGACTTCGCGACCGCGTTGGCGGCCGCGCAGGCGCTTGGCTACGCCGAAACGGACCCGACGTTCGACGTCGAGGGCATCGACGCGGCCCACAAACTCACGATCATGAGCGCGATCGCATTCGGCGTGCCGATGCAATTTGATCGGGCTTACATCGAAGGCATCTCCAAGCTCGATTCGACCGACATCAAATATGCGGAAGATCTCGGCTACCGCGTCAAACTGCTCGGCATTACGCGGCGTACCGAGCAGGGCATCGAATTGCGCGTGCACCCGACGCTCATTTCCGCCAAGCGGCTGCTCGCAAATGTCGAAGGGGCGATGAACGCGGTCGAAGTGCATGGCGATGCGGTGGGTGTGACCCTTTACTACGGCAAGGGCGCGGGCGCGGAGCCCACGGCATCGGCTGTAGTGGCGGATCTCGTCGACGTCACCCGGCTGCATACCGCCGACCCGGGGCACCGTGTGCCGCATCTCGCGTTCCAGCCGCAAAGTCTGTCCGATACGCCGATATTGCCGATCGACGAAGTAACGAGCGGCTATTACCTGCGCCTGCGCGTGGCCGATGTGACGGGCGTGCTGGCCGACATCACGCGCTTGCTGGCCGACGCCGGTATCTCGATCGACGCGATGCTGCAACTCGAATCGGAGCAGATCGACGCGAACGGACAGACCGACGTCGTCATCGTCACGCACGTGACGCGCGAAAAGCATGTCAATGCAGCGATTGCCCGTATCGAGGCGCTCTCGACCGTCGTCTCGGATGTCACCAAGCTTCGCATCGAAGCGCTGAACTGAGCGAAAGGCCATGAACTATATTTCCACCCGCGGCGCCGGCATCGGTGAGCGTCATACGTTCTCCGACATTCTGCTGGGCGGTCTCGCGAAAGACGGCGGCCTTTATTTGCCGGCCGAGTACCCACACGTGAGCGCCGCGGAACTCGCGCGCTGGCGCACGCTGCCTTACGCGGATCTCGCATTCGAGATTCTCTCGAAGTTCAGCGACGATATTCCGGCGGAGGATCTGCGCGGGCTGACGCGCCGCACATACCGCGCCGACGTCTACTGCAATGTGCGCGCGGGCGAAGACGCCGCGGCAATCACGCCGCTGCGCCCGCTCGGCGTGGAAAGCGGCGCACCGCTGGCGTTGCTGGAACTGTCGAACGGCCCGACGCTTGCATTCAAAGACATGGCGATGCAGTTGCTCGGCAATCTGTTCGAATACGCGCTTGGCAAGCATGGCGAAACGCTGAACATCCTCGGCGCGACGTCGGGCGACACCGGCAGCGCCGCGGAGTACGCGATGCGCGGCAAGGCGGGCGTTAGTGTGTTCATGCTCTCGCCGCATCGCAAGATGAGCGCGTTTCAAACCGCGCAGATGTTCAGCCTGCAAGAGCCGAACGTTTTCAATCTCGCCGTCGAAGGCGTGTTCGACGATTGCCAGGACATTGTCAAAGCGGTCTCGAACGATCACGCGTTCAAGGCCCGGCATCGCATCGGGACGGTCAACTCGATCAACTGGGCGCGCGTCGTCGCGCAGGTCGTCTACTACTTCAAGGGCTATTTCGCGGCAACGCGCTCGAACGACGAACGCGTGTCCTTCACCGTACCGTCGGGCAACTTCGGCAATGTCTGCGCGGGCCATATCGCGCGGATGATGGGGCTGCCGATCAACAAGCTCGTCGTGGCAACCAACGAAAACGACGTGCTCGACGAATTCTTTCGTACGGGGGCATATCGGGTGCGCGGTGCGGCTCAGACTTACCATACGAGCAGCCCAAGCATGGATATTTCGAAGGCGTCGAACTTCGAGCGGTTCGTCTTCGATTTGCTCGGCCGCGATCCGGCGCGCGTGCTCCAGCTTTTTCGGGATGTCGACGAAAAAGGCGGCTTCGATCTCGTGGCGAGCGGCGATTTCGCGCGTGTGCGTGAATTCGGCTTCGTCTCGGGACGCAGCACGCACGATGATCGGGTCGAGGCGATCCGCGATGTGTTCGCCCGCTACGGCACGATGATCGATACGCACACGGCGGACGGCGTGAAGGTGGCCCGGGAGCATCTCGAACCGGGTGTGCCGATGATCGTGCTCGAGACGGCGCAGCCGGTCAAATTCGGCGAAACGATACGCGAGGCGCTCGGCCGCGAGCCGGAGCGGCCGGCGGCGTTTGAAGGCTTGGAGGCGCTGCCGCAGCGCTTCGAAGTCCTGCCCGCCGACGTGCAGCGCGTGAAAGATTTCATCACTGCGCACATCGCGCAGTAACGCGGCAAAGGCGCGGCAGGATTCGATTCGCGAGAGGGCGGCGTGTCCAGACGTCGTGCCGCTGCTTCTCGCACGCGTTGCCGCCCAGCGTCGTTACAATGACAGTCTCGCCGCCAGAGATGTCAACCATCCCGATGTCGACCTCACACGCGTCACCCCCTTCACCCCCGCGCGCGCCGCTGCTGTCGACCGCGGATGCGCTTGCGCTGCTGCTTGCCGCCGCCCGGCCCGTAACGGGCAGCGAAACGGTGCCGACGGTCGAGGCGCTGAACCGCGTGCTTGCCGCCGACGTCGTCTCCGGTTTAGACGTTCCACCGATGAACACGAGCGCGATGGATGGCTATGCCGTTCGCAGTGCAGAGTTGCTGCATGGCGACCGGTGTTTGCCGGTTTCGCAGCGCATTGCGGCCGGGCATCCTTGTCTGCCGCTTACGCCGGGCACGGCGGCTCGCATTTTCACCGGCGCGGCGGTGCCGGAAGGTGCCGACGCGGTGGTGATGCAAGAGCAGACGCAAGCCGTCGGCGAAACGGTGCAGATTCTGCATACGCCGAAGCCCGGCGAATGGGTGACCGTGCAAGGGGCCGACATCCGACGCGGCTCGGTGATCCTGCCGGCGGGCACGCGCTTGATGCCGCAGGCGCTGGGCTTGGCTGCGTCCATCGGCTGCGCGCAGCTATCGGTAACGCGGCGCGTCAAGGTAGCGGTGTTTTTCACAGGCGACGAGCTGACGATGCCGGGCGAACCGCTGGCGCCGGGCGGCATTTACAATTCGAACCGCTTTACGTTGCGGGGACTGCTCGAACGCTTCGGCTGCGAGGTGACCGATTACGGCATCGTGCCGGACCGGTTCGACGCGACGCGCGCCGCGCTTGCCGACGCAGCCGGCGCTCATGATCTCATTTTGACGTCGGGCGGCGTGTCGGTGGGCGAGGAAGACCATGTTCGGCCGGCCGTCGAGGCACTGGGCCGGCTGGATTTGTGGCAGATCGCGATGAAACCGGGCAAGCCGCTCGCGTTCGGTGCAATACGCCGGCCGCGCCGGCCGGCCGGGGCAAAAGCGGAGTCTGCTGACGCGGAGGCGTTTTTCATCGGACTCCCGGGCAACCCGGTATCGAGCTTCGTGACGTTTTTGCTGTTTGTCCGGCCGTTCCTGCTGCGCTTGGCCGGTGTGCGCGATGTGGCGCCCCGGGCACTGTCGCTGCGTGCCGACTTTACGCAGTCCAAAGCCGACCGGCGCAACGAATTCCTGCGCGCCCGCGTGAACGCCGCGGGCGGCCTCGAACTGTTCCCGAACCAGAGCTCGGCCGTGTTGACTTCGACCGTATGGGGCGACGGCCTCATCGATAACCCACCGAACCACGCAATCAGCGCCGGCGAAACGGTGCGCTTTTTGCCTTTTCCCGAGTTGCTCGGTTGACGGGCACCGAACGACGAAGAGCCGCCATCGAATGAAGATCGAACTCAGATATTTCGCAAGCGTGCGCGAGTCGTTGGGGCTCGCGCAGGAATCGGTGGAGTTGCCGGCGGACGTGCGTACCGTCGGCGACGTCCGCGTCTGGCTGCGCGCCCGTGGCGGCGCGTGGAGCGACACGCTCGCCGAGGGGCGTGTGCTGCGCATGGCCTGCAACCACGCGATGACCGATGCCGCGACGCGCCTGACAGAAGGCTGCGAGGTCGCATTTTTCCCGCCCGTGACGGGCGGATGAACGCTATTGCCTCGGTAGATGACAGGAGCCGCAGATGATCGTCCGTGTCCAAACCGCCGATTTTGATTTGACCGCCGAGGTGTCGGCGTTACGGGCGCGCAACCCGAAGGTTGGCGCTGTTGCCTGTTTCGTCGGCACCGTGCGCGATCTGAATGAAGGCGACATGGTCGCCGCGATGGAGCTCGAGCATTATCCGGGGATGACCGAAAAATCGCTTGAAGCGATCGCGATGGAGGCGCAGCAGCGTTGGCCCGGCTCCGAGGTGCTCATTGTCCACCGCGTGGGCAAACTGTATCCGCTCGATCAGATCGTGCTGGCAGCGGCGAGCGCGTCGCACCGGCATGAAGCCTTCGCCGCCTGCGAGTTCGTGATGGACTATCTCAAGACGCAGGCACCATTCTGGAAAAAAGAAACCACGCCCACCGGCGCCCGCTGGGTTGACGCCCGCGTAGCCGACGACGAGGCGTTGGCGCGCTGGGGCATCGCAGCCGGTAACGCCGAGACGCATCAGACGCAGCGTTAGATCAAAGGGCGCTGGCGCCCCGATTCATGCAAAGCGCTTGCCGCGTATTACCGTTTGAGGCGTGTTGCGCGCTGGAACGAT
Source organism: Trinickia sp. LjRoot230 (assembly GCF_964253315.1). Taxonomy (NCBI): domain Bacteria; kingdom Pseudomonadati; phylum Pseudomonadota; class Betaproteobacteria; order Burkholderiales; family Burkholderiaceae; genus Trinickia; species Trinickia sp. LjRoot230. The sequence continues at coordinate 2,166,029 of NZ_CAXUQX020000001.1, read as the reverse complement.
ACTTTGGAGTAGGGCCTGCTGCTCGGGCGGCGCCGTGTAATCCCAGCCGAAACGGCTCAGTTGCAGGCTTTGGGCGATTCGCAGGGCCGGCTCCATGAAGCGGACGGCGGCGGCTGGCTCGAAACGCTCGCAGACGGTGTCGAGGAACAAGTGCAGCCAGCGGCTGAAGTGGCGCGGTTCGAGGCCTTCGATTGGCTGGTGCGCCTGCTGCACGTTACCACGGTAGCCCTTGTCGCCTAGCACCAGGCTGCACCAGAATAGACACATTTTCGGCATATGCTGATCCCAGCGCCCTGCGAGTACGGCGTCGAATACGGGGCCCAGCACTGCATCGCCGCGAATGCGGTCGTAAAAAGCGTAGACAAGTTCGCGAATGTTCGTTTCTGTCGGCTCGACGTAGGGAATGAACGCTCGAGCGTCAGAGGGCGGTGGGGTTTTCATCGTGAATCCAAATGAGGCGCGCTGCAAAATGGCGTCCCGCGCAGCGTAAATGTAACGTATACATTTCGTCTTTCGCACTACGGTCTGCGGGCGATCTGAAGACCGCCGGGGAGCACGCCGGCACGTGACGCCGGAGGAAGAGCGGTTGGCGGTCGAGCGCGTGCACGGCCAAACCTAAACGTCTGTCAGCCGCTTGTTCAGGCCGCTTCGCAGATTGATGCCGAATTGGACGTAGGCCTTTAGCCCGCACAGCGTGTAGGTCCAGCCCGCGTTCTGACCCAAAGCACGTTTGACGCCGTCCTCGGTCATCTCAAAGCTGGAATCCTTTATCGTGACGACGGTTGCATCGGCGCCGTCCGGTTCGAAAGTGATCGTCGTGCGCAGCTTGTGACCGAGGGCGGAAGACTCGTAGACGATCTCCTTTCCCGTCTTCACGCTGATCACGTCGATCTCCACCTTCGTGCCAACGTCGTCGAACGACCAGGTTATCCGGCGCCCCTCTTCGATCGGTCCGCTCGCGCTGCTGATGAAGTACTCGGACAATTTGGCGGGATCAACGACTGCATCGAAAACCTCGTCGACGGGGCGGAGAATTCTCTCGCGGACATTCACATCGAAAGACATGTCAGTTCCTCCTGGACAATTGCCATTGAACATTATTGCCGTGGGTCAGCTTCGCGGGTGAAGTTAGCTGGCCGGGGCGTTGATCGGCAATTACGCGGCGCCAGCCAGTCCACCCCTTTTCCACCATGCTAACCTCCTGTGCGATCAATGCGTGGCACTGCGATTTTTTGCGAAACGGTTGCCTCGACGCCGTTCAGGATCAACGAAACGCCGAAGGCGAAGCTCGCGTCGAAATCCCACGTCAAAGGCAGCTCAAGCCGCTCGGTGGTCGTATAGCCGCGGCCGGCGATGCGCTCCGTTCGGATCGTTTCCGAAGGTTCGAGATCTGGAATTGGACGGGTTTGATAGGCTGCCTGCGCAAGCGTGAACCCGGTCAAAAGGAAGTAAGTTCGCAGGCTATCAACGTCATCGAGCCCGGCCTCATGAAGCGCCCGCAACGTGACTTCCATGGGGGCGAAAACGCTTTCCGGCGCAGCGCCATCAAACTCGAGGAGGCGTGGCAGCCCCGGATGCTGGAGGCAAAGTCTTCGAAGCGCTTCGAAGCGCTTCGAAGCAATGCTGAACGCGATCACGCCAGTCTGCCTGTCCCCCATCGAATTTGACAGTGCTTATGACGGTGTCCGCAACGGCTAAAAGGAGGTCGCAGCTTGCTGCTGAAATGATTGTAAAGTGCCATTGGCGTGACGTGGAGGGCATCAGCCAAGCTCCACATGCTGATCGCATCTGCGCCGCTCTTGTCGATGAGCGCCAAGGCCGCGTCCACCACCTTCTGCCGCGTGAGATCGCGAGGCTTTCGTGGTGAGGGGGCCGCGTCACGATTTCCTGGTTTACGAGCGGATGGCACGTCCGTCCGCCTCCAACGAATCAGGACCAGAGTCATGGATAAAAATGCGAGGATATGGAGGCCCGCGCGCGCCACATGGGAATACTCCCATATGTTTCGCATGTGCTTCCAATCTGCATCTGGCGCAGAAAACATGCCGAAGAACATCTTGCTCATGCCGGTCAGATTCGTGTCTTTCAGCCAAGCGGCATTAATGGGGTGCGTGACCATCCAGTACGTAGCGTGACCGATCAGGACGAAGCCGAATGCCGCGGCGGACCACCAGAATCGCTCGATTGTCGTGGGCGTCATGGCGATCAGAGCGGCAAGCGCCACCATCCCGCCAAACTCGCCGATGAGGCCACCTGTTGTGAAGCCAGGATAGTAGATCGCCTGCACCGCCCGACATGTCGGCTCATCGAGCCGGAGCTTGCCTGGAAATTCCAACGCGTGCGCCAACGACAAACCCATTGTCACTGCCACGAGGAAGAGCGCTATCACGGAAAGGATTGTGAGCATCCAACTTGAGCCGATTTTCGAAGGGTCGACTATATATACACCGTAGACATACGCCGTAGAATTGCAAGCCTTGGCTTCGAGTTGATGGCGTTCAGCGTCGGCGCGGGCGCCGAGGTGCAAAGGCCGCTGGCGACGGTGCACTCGCGGCCACGATGCGGGTGCCGGTGCGCAGCGTCATCGCCCCGCAGCAGCGGGCGCAAAAGCAGATGCCGGTGACCAATGTCGGCCCGCCTACGGCCATTGGCGGCATCATCTTCGGACTGTGCGCCTTGCGCGAGCGCTGCACCGCCTCGAACTCCGCCTCCGAGACGATGGCGGGCACTTCGACCTCGGAGCTAGCCTCTTGCAGCAGGCGATTTTGAACCGCACCTAGGCAGCCGGAGCGTAACGGCTCACCACGATGCCGCATTCATAGGCCTTTGAGCCAAGCAGGCGGAGCTTGCGGAAGCCAGCTTGGTCGAAGATGCGGGTTCCGCCGCCAAGGACTGCCGGATTGATGTAGAACTGGAGCTCGTCCACCAGCCCGGCCGCAATCAATGCCGAGGCAAAACCCGCCCCACCGAAGACAGCGATGTTGCCGCCCTCCTTAGCCTTCAACGTGCCAACTTCACGCGGGAGGTCTCCGCTTGTGACCACTGTACGTTCCCATCGGGACTCTTCCAGCCTGTCGCTCGGCACCACCTTTTGCACATCGATGATACGCTGCGCGAAGGCATAGAACGGGTCCTGCGGATATCTCTTCGCCGCATTGCCCCAATGGGACAGATAGCCTTCCTCCGCCATCTTGCGGCTCAACAATATGGTGTCAATGGACTGGAAGTGAGCGTTGAAATCCCTCTTGAGCGCCTCGTCCCAACGGTTGTCATCACCCCAGCCCCAAACCTGCCAGTCGTGGTCGCCGTCGGCGCCAACAAAGCCGTCGACCGACATCTGCATCTGAAGAATGAGCTTTCTCATTTTCGGAATCCTTCCGCTCTATAGATGGTTGCCAATTCAGGCGGTGTGCCGTGATGCGATGCGATGCGGACCAACTCGGCCCTGCCAACGCTTTACAATTGGAGCCGTTGACGCCCGATTGTAATGATGTCAATAGTAAAGTGGTTTTAAAATGGCCCGAAGAAATCAGGCAGGTCAGCCTTATCAATCTGTCGCTCGAGGTGATCGGCGGCCGATGGGAGAGCAATCCGGCGCGCCTTGAAAAGCTGATGGATCAGCTTCTGAACCGGCGCGAAGAATGGGCGGCAGAACGCCGCTTGCATGCCACCGAGAAGGAGCGTCGCGCGACCGAGGCAGAGGCCAAGCCGGCGCGGCTTTACGAAGCGATCGAGATCGGCTCGGTGGATATGGGCGACGCATTGCTCAACACGCGGATCGCAGAACTGACCACCATCCGCGATCAGGCGCGCGGTGACGCCGAGCGGGCGGTGACGCATGTCGAGCGGATCGGTCCAGAGATCACGCCACAAACGCTCGGCACCTTCGCCCGAGCCGTTCGCCGCAAGCTGCGGCATGAGGATGGCACCTATGCCCGAAACCAGATTCGCGCGGTCGAGCAGCGGGTGGAAGTGGTCAGCAAAACGAATGTCTGTATCCGCAGCAGCCGCACGGAATTACTGCGAACCCTCACCGCTACCTCTGGCGTGAAGCGGCGGTGCTAGGGACTCGCGGTTTTGGACCGAAATGGCGCGCCATACCAACCAAATCAACCAATCGGCCATGCGGGAAACGTCGGGAAAAACGCCGGGCAACCGTAATGCAGCATTCATTGCATAATCACGCATTCTGAATGCACATTATGGTCAAGTCGCTGGATACACAACCCTTTGCAGGGCGGGGTTTTTCACACTGTATAAGATGGCCTTGCCGGGCAGGCCAACACGAGCACAGCCATGAGACTGACCGACTACACCGACTATGCACTGCGCGTCATGCTGTTTTTGGCCGTGCGCCGGGAAGGATTGGCGACGATCCAAGACATCTCCGAGGCCTACGGCATCTCGAAGAACCATCTGATGAAAGTGGTGCAGCAACTGGGTGAGCTCGGCTGGATCGACACCATTCGCGGACGACACGGCGGTTTGCGGCTCAACGACAAGTCGCTGCGGCTGACGATCGGCGAGGTCGTCCGTGCCACGGAGACCGACTTTGCGCTCGTCGGCTGTCTCGAACGCGAAGGCAGCCACGAACGCAAGTGCGTCATCGAGCCGCAATGTCAGCTGCGGCACGTGTTCGAAGCTGCGCGCGGCGCGTTCCTTGCGGAACTCGATCGGCACACGCTCGCTGAACTCGTCGAACCGGCCGCGCAACTGGCCGCGCTGCTGGCGCCGCCGGTTCAGCTTCGGCTACCACCCGGCGAGCGCAAAACGGGCACCATTCCGATTACTGCTGCGGCGGCCGACGATAGTTGATCTGGCACGCTTGAAACGAGCGGCTCGCCCCTCATGTTGGTGGTAGTCAAAATTGGAGGTCTCTTCATGAGAATCGACAAATTCACCACCAAATTTCAGGAAGCGCTGGCCGACGCACAGAGCATCGCTGTCGGCCGCGGCAATCAATACCTGGAGCCGGTGCACGTGCTGGGCGCGCTGATTGCGCAGGAGGACGGTTCGTCGCGTTCGCTGCTCTCGCGCGCCGGCGTGCATACTCAGGCGCTGCAGACGGCAGTCAACGAGGCGATTTCGCGTTTGCCACAAGTGCAGGGCACGGACGGCAACATTCAAGTGAGCCGCGAGCTCAACGGCCTGTTAAACCAGGCCGACAAGGAAGCGCAGCAGCTCAACGACACCTACATCGCGAGCGAAATGTTTCTGCTCGCGATAGCCGACGACAAGGGTGACGCCGGCAAGCTCGTGCGCCAACATGGCCTGACGCGGCGTGCGATCGAAGCCGCGGTGGCCGCGGTACGCGGCGGCGCGCAGGTGCATAGCGCCGAAGCCGAGAGCCAGCGCGAGGCGCTGAAGAAATATACGATCGATCTGACCGAACGCGCGCGTGCCGGCAAACTCGATCCGGTGATCGGCCGTGACGACGAAATTCGCCGTGCGATCCAAATCCTGCAGCGGCGCACAAAGAACAACCCAGTGTTGATCGGCGAGCCGGGCGTGGGCAAGACTGCCATCGTCGAAGGGCTTGCGCAGCGGATCGTGAACGGTGAGGTGCCCGAATCGCTCAAGAGCAAGCGTGTGCTGTCGCTCGATATGGCCGGCTTGCTCGCTGGCGCGAAATATCGCGGCGAATTTGAAGAGCGGCTCAAAGCCGTGTTGCACGATATTGCCCGCGATGAAGGGCAGACCATTGTTTTCATCGACGAAATTCATACGATGGTCGGTGCCGGCAAGGCGGAAGGCGCGATAGATGCGGGCAACATGCTCAAGCCCGCGCTCTCGCGGGGCGAGCTGCATTGCATCGGCGCGACGACGCTCGACGAATATCGCAAGTACATCGAAAAGGACGCGGCGCTCGAGCGGCGCTTTCAGAAGGTCCTCGTCGACGAACCTTCGGTCGAGGCGACCATTGCCATTCTGCGCGGGCTGCAGGAGCGCTATGAGCTTCACCACGGCGTCGAAATTACTGACCCGGCGATTGTCGCTGCGGCTGAGCTTTCACATCGCTACATTACCGACCGCTTTTTGCCGGACAAGGCAATCGATTTGATCGACGAGGCTGCGTCGAAGATCAAGATGGAAATCGATTCGAAGCCCGAGGAGATGGACCGTCTCGATCGGCGGCTGATTCAGCTCAAGATCGAACGCGAAGCGGTGAAAAAGGAAAAGGACGAAGCGTCGCAAAAGCGTTTGCAATTGATCGAAGAGGAAATTGAACGGCTCAATCGCGAGTACTCCGATCTCGACGAAATCTGGACTGCCGAAAAAGCGGCGGTGCAGGGCAGCGCGCAACTGAAGGAAGAGATCGAAAAGACGCGTGCCGAGATTGCCCGTCTGCAGCGCGAAGGCAAGCTCGAGAAGGTCGCGGAATTGCAATACGGCACGTTGCCGGGGCTCGAGGCGCGCCTCAAGCAGGTCACGCAAGCCGAGGCTTACGAACAGCACAATGTCGAACGCCCGCGGCTTTTGCGTACGCAAGTCGGCGCGGAGGAAATCGCGGAGGTCGTCTCGCGGGCAACCGGTATACCGGTTTCGCGGATGATGCAGGGCGAGCGCGAAAAACTATTGCAGATCGAAACCAAACTGCATGAGCGCGTCGTCGGTCAGGACGAAGCGATCAGTGCCGTCGCTGACGCCATTCGTCGTTCGCGCGCCGGGCTTGCCGATCCGAATCGCCCGTACGGCTCGTTCCTGTTCCTCGGCCCGACCGGGGTGGGCAAGACGGAACTCTGCAAGGCGCTGGCCTCGTTCCTGTTCGATTCGGAAGAGCATCTTATCCGCATCGACATGAGCGAATTTATGGAAAAGCACAGCGTGGCACGTTTGATTGGCGCGCCGCCGGGCTATATCGGCTATGAAGAAGGCGGCTATTTGACCGAGGCCGTGCGCCGCAAGCCGTATAGCGTGATTCTGCTGGACGAAGTCGAAAAAGCGCATCCGGACGTGTTCAACGTCTTGCTGCAGGTGCTCGACGACGGCCGTATGACCGACGGGCAGGGGCGCACCGTCGATTTCAAGAACACGGTGATCGTGATGACGTCGAATCTCGGCTCGCAGATGATTCAGGCCATGTCCGGCGACCCGCAAGAAATGATCAGGGATGCGGTCTGGACCGAGGTCAAGGAGCATTTCCGTCCCGAGTTCCTGAATCGAATCGATGAGGTGGTCGTGTTCCATTCGCTCGATCGGAAGAACATCGAATCGATTGCGAAGATCCAACTCGCGCGCTTGCAAGACAGGCTCGCGAAGCTCGAAATGCAACTGGTGATTTCGGACGAGGCGCTCGAGCGGATTGCGAAGGTCGGCTACGATCCGCTTTTCGGTGCGCGGCCGCTCAAGCGCGCGATTCAGCAGGAGATCGAAAATCCGGTCGCCAAGCTGATCCTGGCCGGCAAGTTCGGACCTAAAGATGTCATTCCTGTGGAAGTGGAGGATGGCGAATTAGTGTTTGAACGCGTCGTTCACTGATTGGAACGACACTCGACGGGCGGCCGATCCGGTCGCCTTTTTTTGCATCGCATGTACAAATTGCTTGACTTCGTGTGCACTCGAAGTCTTAACGTTGGGGGTGTCATGTCAGAAGCGCTCACGATTGGCCGCATGGCTACCGAGCTCGGCGTCACGACGCATACGTTGCGTTATTACGAGCAGGCGGGCTTGATTTTGCCCGTTGCGCGCACGGATGCCGGCCACCGGCTTTATGCGCGGGCGGACATCGAATGGCTGCGTTTCGTGATGCGTCTGAAGGCAACCGGGATGTCGATTGCGGGGATGCAGGCGTTCGCCGCCTTGCGGGCCCGAGGCAACGAGACGGTGGGCGAGCGGCTGGCGTTGCTTGTCGAGCATCGCAAAGGCGTGCTCGACGAACTCGCGCAATTGAAGGCGAATCTGAAGGTGATCGAAGACAAGATCGATCATTACGAGACGCTTGCCGCTGACATGACGAATCGAGTGGAAACAACCGAATCGAAACCGAACCCGACCAAGGACTTGCGATGGAACACACCGACACGAACGCTCTCGAAAACCAACGCTACGCGCGGGGATGGGACAAGCTGAAAGAGATCGACGGCGAGGCCGGCGAGCAAGTTATTGCGGCACTCGCGCCGATTGCACCGGATTTCGCTCGGCTTGTAGTCGAATTCCCGTTCGGCGATATTTACAGCCGCCCGGGGCTTGACCTCAAATCACGCGAGATTGCGACGATCGCCGCGCTCGCGGCCCTCGGCAATGCTCAGCCCCAATTGAAAGTGCACATCGTCGCGGCGCTGAACGTGGGGTGCACGCAAGAGGAGATTGTCGAAGTCTTCATTCAGATGGCCGTCTACGCGGGTTTCCCGGCCGCGCTCAATGCGCTTTTCGCGGCGCGGGAGGTTTTCGCCGCGCGTGAACAGGCACATCAGGCGGAATCGACCGCCGCTGCTTGCGAGGCCTGATACGCCCGCTCGCGGCGCACGCTGATCGTGCGCCAGTGCAGGAAGAGGCCCGCGCCGGCGGCCGCCAGGCTCGCCGCGTTCGCGGCCCAAAAGCCGCGTGCGCCGGTGAGCCACTGCGGAACACCGCCGCCGATGTTGAAACCGAGTAGGTAGCCGCCACCGAGCCCGACGCCCCACAGCGCGATCGCATAGATCACCGTCGGCACGACGGCGACTTTGTAGGCGCGCAGCACGAATGCGCTCGCCGTCTGGAACGTGTCGAAAATGTGATAGACGAGCATGATCGGCATCAGCGGCATCGCTGCTGCGATGACAGCCGCGTCGGTCGTGTAGCCGGCGAGGATGGCGGGGCGCAGCAACAGCGCCACCAACGCGTACACGCACCCTACAGCACAAGCCATCACGATGCCGTGCCGCGCGAGCGTGCGCGCCGCGTCGTGCTGATTGGCGCCAAGCGCGTGCGCGACCAGCGTCGACGTGGCGATCCCGATCGACATCGGCGTCATATAAAGTACCGCGCCGAAGTTACCGGTGATCTGATGTCCTGCCAGCGTCGTCGTGCCGAAGCGTGCGATGAAAAGCGCCATGAACGTGTAAGACGTGACTTCGATTAGATACGAGAGCCCCATTGGCACGCCGAGCTTGAGCAGCGCCGCCTGTCGCGACAGGTCGGGCCAGCAAAAACGCGCGAAGATGCCGAACGGCGCGAACTCTTCGAACCTTGCAAGCAGCAGCAAGCCAATCGCCGCAAGCCCGATGTTGATGATCGTGCTGGCGAGCGCGCAGCCCGGGCCGCCGGACGGTGGCAGGCCCAAGCCTCCGAAAATGAACCACAGATTCAGTGCGACTTTGACGAAGAGCGCGCCAATTTGTAGGATCATCACAAGGCGCGGTTTTCCGACGGCGTTCGCAAGCGCGGAATAGACGCGAAAGAGCAGGCTCGCAGGCAGGCCGAACGCCGCGATGCGCAAATAAAGCTCGGTGCGCTCGTAAAGCGCAGGCGGCACGTGCGCGATCGTTAGTAGCGGGCCGGGGAAGAACATCACGGCAAAGCCGAGCACCGAAAGCCCTGCGGCGAGCCACAGCGCTTGCCGCACTTCTTCGCCGATTTGCGCATGATGCCGCGAGCCGAAGAGCTGGCCGGCAATGGGCTGCAAAGCGAGCACGACGCCGGTGAGGCCGACATAGACTGACACATAGATCGACGAGCCGAGCCCCAGCGCGGCGAGATCGACCGCCGAATAGCGGCCCACCATCACAGTGTCGATCACGCCGAACGCGATGATGGCGAGTTGCCCGATCAGCACGGGCCAAGCGAGGCTGGCGATCCTGCGGATGTCAGCAAACATCGCGCGTCAACGCCGGTGCGGCAGCGGATGTTTCCGCCGTATCGCCGGCGGCTTCGGGCGATCGACCCGGACGTAAAGCCGGAAGCGTTCGTCACGGTCAGCCGCCCGGCGGCCTTCCCAGACGAGCTTCCAGATGTAGCTCGGCATCGGGCTCGGCGCAATGAAGTCCTGCGGGTCTTGACGCAGCAATACATCGCAATCGTTCCTGAACGAAAACTGCATGTCGGCGAAGTAGGCGAACGAGGCCAACTGCGCATCCCCCAGGCGCACCGGAGAGATGCAGGTATAGTCGTCGGGCAGATGTTCGGCGATCTGCATGGCGACATCGCGATAGGTCCGGCTGTAGTTGACGATCGGCAGCCACAGCGTCATCAACAGGACCCACATCAACGTCGTGCCGGCACTCGAGAGCACGACGCTGCGCCAGAGCACCTTCGGATGGCGCGCCAGCCGCCAGCGCGCGAGCACGAGCCAGCACGCCGTGACGCAGATCGCGCAGACGAACGAAAGCGGGTCGAAGTGCGGGGTATAACCGGGCACGAGCCGCGCCAGATTGCGGGCGAGGGCGTGCGGAAACCCGGTTTGCGACGCCAGCCAAACCAGCCAAACGAATGTGCTCAGGATGGTGAAGCTGAGCAGGGCGAACCAGTCGATGGCGTTGATGGCCCCGCGCTTGAGCGTTGGCAATGCGAACGTGGCCAACACGGCAAGCGGCGGCAACAGCAACATGTAAAGCCGGTTCGTTTGATGGCTTTGCAGCACGGCCAGTATCAGCACCGGTGCAATCACGGCCAACGGCACGGCGATGTGCGGCTTACGGCGCAACCCGCCCCAACTGAACCAGGCCCACATCGCCAGCGGCCAAGCCGGCCAGGTGAACAGCGGCAGGTTTTTGAGTGCGTAGCGCACGACGTGTCCCGGCGGCGCCGAGAATCGATTGATACTGCCGTTGATCCACTGTTCGATGAACCATCGGGCGTCGTCGCTATACAGCTTCAGTATGGTGACCGGCCACACGAGCGAGAGCACGAGCGCAAGCGGTACACCGATGACAAAAAGCCAGACTGAACGCGCCTCGGGCACGAACGCCGTCATGGCGAGCGTACCGACGAACAACACCGCGGCAAGCAGCGGGTTAGCCGAAAGCGCGACGAGCCCGAGCGCGAGCCCCCAATAGAGCGCACCTTGCACTGGCTTGTCGAGACCACGCACGAGACCATAGCCGGCCAGCGCAATGCTCATGAATTGAGCGAGCTGCGGCGTCGTTTCGTGGCCGCGTTCGGCCAGGCCGAACGCGGCGAGCAGGATCAGCAGCGCACCGTCGCCGAGTACCCGGCCATAGTCGCGCGGCTGCGGCTCGCCGCCGAACGCGTATTTGAACGGTTGCACTTCGGGACGGCGCCCGAGCAGATAAGCCGTATACCAGACGAGCGCGCAGGTCGCGCAAAAAAGGATGCCTGTCGACACCCGTGAAGCGTTAGCGGCGTCGACCCACGGCGCCAGCAGGCGGATGCAAATGGCACCGAGCCAGTACCCGAGCGGACCGTTATCGGTGATGAACTTGCCGACGAGGTTCGGCAGCAGCCAGTCGTGGCCTCCGCCGTTCGCCATGGTCCACATGACGCCGAACCCCGCGGCGTCTTCGTTCTTCCACGGGTCGCGGCCGAACAGGCCGAACGCCGCATAAACGATGCAGATTGTCAGCAAGAGCCAGCGCGGCAGGGCGCGCGTGGCAGAGGCAGTGAGACGGACGACTGGTTTCATGCAGATGGACAGCGGTCGTTGTAGTTGTTTGGCGCGTGCCGTGCGGCGTACGATCGGCGCGAGCGAATCGGCATTGTAGACGGGCCTGCAACGGGCCGTCAGCGCTTCATATTGGGCAAATGCGTTGGGACAAAAAAAGGGCAGCCCCGGCTGCCCTTTTTTTGCTACGGCGCGTTGCCGCTCGCCCGCGCGGGCGTGCTGCCTTATTGGCCGGTTGTTGCCTTGCCGGCGGCGCGCGCGCCGAACTTCTTGTTGAACTTCTCGACACGGCCTGCCGTGTCCATGATCTTTTGCTGACCCGTGTAGAACGGATGCGATTCCGACGATACTTCGATCTTCGCCAGCGGGTACGTCTTGCCTTCGAATTCGATCGTTTCGCGTGTGTTGATCGTCGAGCGCGTCATGAACGTGAAGCCGTTCGACATGTCTTGGAAAACGACTTCGCGATAATTGGGGTGCGTATTCTCTTTCATGGTGTTTCCTTTAGTCTGCCGGTAGCCAACCCGCGTCTGCTTTTCACCGCGAGCCACTTGCCCAAGGTCGAAAAACGGCGATTATGCCAGAAAATCAGTCTGTTGGCGAAAGCTTTGCTTCGCCGGCGCCGAGCACGCCCGTGCGGGCCGGATCTTGACGATAGTAACGGGCGAGCAAGCGGTAAAGCTCCGGGTACGCCGCTTCGAACGCGTGCGGCTGTACGAAGAGCGCCTCGCTACAGACCGCGAAGAACTCCGACGGATGGTCGGCGGCGTAGGGGTCAATGAGCGATTCGCGCTCAAAACGCGTCCAGCGTCTTTTCGGCACGGCGTCGACCTGATCGCAAAAGCGATCGTAAGCATGATCGAAGACATCCGACCATTGCTGCGCGTCGAGCGGCGCATGCCAGCGCCGGAAAAGCGGAGGATGGCCATCCGCTTCGCCCGTTCGCATATCGATCTTGTGGGCGAACTCGTGAATGACGACGTTGTAGGCGTCGTGCTCGTCGGTCATTTGCGCGTCTTCCCACGACAGAATGACGGGGCCGCCCTCCCATGCCTCTCCGCTCGCGTCGTGCTCGATCTCGTGCACGACGCCGTCTTCGTCTTCGACGGTCTTGCGAATGACGAACTCGCCCGGATAGACGACGATGCCCACCCAGCCGCGATAGAGATCGAGACCAAGATTGAGCACCGGCAGGCTGGCTTGAACCGCGATGGCGACGATCATTTCGTCGGTCAACTCGAGCCCGTGCGCGGTCGAAAACGATTTTTGAGCGACAAAAAGACTCGTCATCTCTCGCAGCCGACCGAGATCGGCTGTATCGAGATGCGATAGGAACGGCAGGCCGGCGAGGGTGGCTTGCCAGACATCATCGGCGATCGGGTGCTCGCGCAACGCGCGCTCGCGGCGGCGCGTGCCGAGCCAGCGCGTGATCTTGGAAAGCATGGAGCGATGAGGATCGGTCAGCGGCCGGCATCAACCGCCGGCCTCTTTTGCGCCGTTGGTGTTAGCCGCCGCGGCGCATCATGTCGAAGAACTCGGAATTGCTCTTCGTCTGGCGAACCTTGTCGAGCAGGAATTCCATCGCTTCGACTTCGTCCATGTCGTGGATGAACTTGCGCAGCACCCAGACCTTCTGAAGGATCTCGGGCTTGATCAGCAACTCTTCGCGGCGCGTACCCGACTTATTGAGATTGAGCGAAGGGTAGACACGCTTTTCCGCCAGACGCCGCTCGAGGTGCACTTCCATGTTGCCGGTGCCCTTGAACTCTTCGTAGATCACGTCGTCCATCCGGCTGCCTGTTTCGATCAGCGCCGTGCCGATGATGGTCAGCGAACCGCCTTCCTCGATATTGCGCGCGGCGCCAAAAAAGCGCTTCGGACGTTGCAGCGCGTTGGCATCGACACCGCCCGTCAGCACTTTGCCCGAGGCGGGAATGACCGTGTTGTAGGCGCGAGCGAGACGCGTGATCGAGTCGAGCAGAATCACGACATCGTGCTTCATTTCGACGAGCCGCTTGGCCTTCTCGATCACCATTTCGGCGACCTGTACGTGGCGCGTGGCCGGTTCGTCGAACGTGGAGGCGATTACTTCACCCGTCACCGAGCGCTGCATTTCCGTCACTTCTTCCGGGCGCTCGTCGATCAGCAGCACGAACAGGACGACGTCGGGGTGGTTCTGCTTGATTGCATGCGCGATGTGCTGAAGCATGACCGTCTTGCCCGACTTCGGCGAAGCGACGAGCAAGCCGCGCTGGCCTTTGCCGATAGGCGCGATCATGTCGATGATGCGCCCGGTCACATTTTCTTCGCCGCGCATTTCGCGCTCGAGCAAAAGCGGCTTGTTCGGATGCAGCGGCGTGAGGTTCTCGAACATGATCTTGTGTTTCGAGGCCTCGGGCGGCTGCCCGTTGACTTTGTCGACCTTCACGAGTGCGAAGTAGCGCTCGCCGTCTTTCGGTGTGCGGACTTCGCCTTCGATCGTGTCGCCCGTGTGCAGATTGAAGCGGCGGATCTGCGACGGGCTGATATAGATGTCGTCGGTGCTTGCGAGATACGACATTTCCGGGGAGCGCAGGAAGCCGAACCCGTCGGGCAGCACTTCGAGCGTGCCGTCGCCGAAAATCGTCTCGCCGGTCTTGGCGCGTTTTTTGAGAATCGCGAACATCAATTCCTGCTTGCGCAGTCGGTTCGCGCTTTCGATCTCGAGGCCATTCGCCATCTCGATCAATTGAGACACGTGCTGAGACTTAAGCTCGGATAAATGCATACGGAGATCCCGCCGGGGAGAGAAGGTGCGACGAAAGGATTGGGAAGAGAATGAGCGGAACCGCTCAAGGACTTATACGTTTTCTGGAAGTCTTATGATTCTAGCATAGCATACGCCAAGTGCCGTTTATTCGGCCGATCAGGCGTTGCACGGGCTTGTTGCATGGGGACAACAAGCCCGCCGGTTCGGTTACAGGTGGCTGTCGAGGAACGCGGTCAATTGCGACTTCGACAACGCGCCGACCTTCTGCGCCGACACTGCGCCGTTCTTGAACAGGATCAGCGTCGGAATGCCGCGCACGCCGAATTTCGCCGGCGTCGATTGGTTCTCGTCGACGTTGATCTTGGCAATCTGCAGGCGTTCGCCGTAATCCTTGGCCACTTCGTCGAGGATGGGGGCAATCATTTTGCAGGGGCCGCACCATTCGGCCCAGAAGTCGAGCAATACGGGCTTGTCGGATTTGACGACGTCCTGCTCGAACGATGCATCGCTGATGTGCTTGATTTGTTCGCTCATGTAAATGTACCTCTTGGGGTTTCGCGCCCGAGACTGAATTGCCCGCCAAGATACACCAAAACGGGAAAACGTTCCGGCGGTGCTGCCCCGGGGTGGTGCGCTGAAACGCAACGGCAGCGGGGAGGCGGCGCGAGCCTGCTGCGTTTTTGCCGCGGCTCGCCGGTTAGAAATCGGCTGGCTGCCATCTTAGCCCAATTTGCTATGCGTCGTACGAAGCCGATAGCGGCGCGGGTGAGTGGCTGCGTCGCGGAGTGTTCCAACGTTGGGACGTTGCGCACGCGCACGCATTCGACGGCGATAAAAAGGGAATCGCGTAACGCGTGTGGCGGTGATAGAATGCGAAGTGACGGGCCTCCTCGCATGGAGGTGCGGTCAACCTGGTCAGGTCGGGAACGAAGCAGCCACAGCCGTTTTCCGCCAGTGCCGAGGGTCAGGCTCGTCACCTTCGCTTCTGTTTTTCTCCGCTCCTTTTCTTCCGTTTTCCTCTTCCTGTTTTCCGCCGTTTTTCCATCGGTTGCGCTCGGGTTTTCGGCTCCGCGTTCGGGGGTCGTGCGCCGCATCGTTGCTGATACAATTGCCCGATGACCTATCAAGTTCTCGCACGCAAGTGGCGGCCGAAGGATTTCGCTTCCCTCGTAGGCCAGGAACATGTCGTGCGTGCGCTCACGCACGCACTCGACGGCGCACGCCTGCACCACGCCTATCTCTTTACCGGCACCCGCGGTGTCGGCAAGACGACGCTGTCGCGCATCTTTTCGAAAGCGCTCAACTGCGAAAAGGGCATTACGTCGACGCCTTGCGGTGTGTGTCGCGCCTGCCGCGAAATCGATGAGGGGCGCTTTATCGACTACGTCGAGATGGATGCGGCCAGCAATCGCGGCGTGGACGAAATGGCGGCACTGCTCGAACGTGCGGTCTATGCGCCGGTCGACGCGCGCTTCAAGGTCTACATGATCGACGAAGTGCACATGCTCTCGAACCACGCGTTTAACGCGATGTTGAAGACGCTGGAAGAGCCGCCGCCGCACGTCAAATTCATTCTCGCGACGACGGACCCGCAAAAGATTCCGGTGACGGTGCTGTCGCGCTGTCTGCAATTCAATTTGAAACAGATGCCGGCCGGACATATCGTCGGGCATCTCGAACATATCCTCGGCGCCGAAGGGATCGCGTTCGAACCACAGGCGCTGCGTTTGCTGGCGCGTGCCGCAGAAGGCAGCATGCGCGACGCGCTTTCGCTGACCGATCAGGCCATCGCCTATTCGGCCAACCAAGTGAGCGAAGAGGCGGTGCGCGGCATGCTGGGCGCACTCGACCAAAGTTATCTGATTAGGCTCGTCGAAGTGCTCGTCGAAGGCGACGGCCCGCGCGTACTCGATATCGCCGACGAAATGGCCTTGCGCAGCCTGTCGTTTTCGACCGCGCTGCAAGATCTTGCCAGCCTGTTTCACCGTATCGGCTGGGCGCAATTCGCGCAGTCGTCGGTGCTCGACGACTGGCCGGAGGCGAACGACGTGCGCCGCTTCGCGCAGATGCTGACACCCGAGCAGGTCCAGCTTTACTACCAAATTGCAACGATCGGCCGAAACGAGTTGGCACTGGCGCCCGACGAGTACGCCGGCTTTACGATGACACTGCTGCGCATGCTGGCATTCGAGCCGGCGGCGCCAGGCGCAGGCGGCCCGGCCGGGCCGGCCCCACGCGCCACGGCGCCGGTTGCCGGCGCGGCCAGCCGGCGTAGTTCGAGCCCGGTGTCGGCGCAATCGAGCGAAGGTGGTGTAGCGCAAGACGCTTCGGCCGGCGTGTCGCCCGTCCCCGCGCGCGAGGTCGCGCAGACGGTTGCGCCTCGCGCCGAGCAGCCAATGCCTGCGCCGCGAGCCGAAGTTCCCGCACTGCCGCGTCGAGCTTCCAACGCAGGTCCCGAGTTCACAGCCACGCCGCGTGTATCCGATTCGACGCCAGTATCGAGCGATCGCGTCGGCGCGTCCGATGCTGATGCTCCCGCAAGTGTCGGGTTGACCGAACATTCTCAGCCGCATGCAATGGACAACCCGGCCCCCGTGCCGCCCGTGCGCAGTGGCGAGCAAGCAGTCAAGCCCCAGGACGAACGGCCGGTGCCGCAGTCGGCCGAGCCATTGCCCGCCGCGGGGCGCAACGCCGGCGCCAGCGCCGCGCTCGAAGTGCTGCGCAGCGCCGGCATGCGCGTGTCGACGGACCGCAACCGGGTCGCAAGCGCGGCCAAGCCGGCTGCCGCGCCTGCTCGCAAAGAAGCGGTGCCGCGCAAACCGGTGGTCGTTCCGGCGCCGCGTGCGCGGCAAGCTGGCGGCGCCGCCGCAGCACCCGCTGCCGCACCGCAATCGCCGCCGCCGTGGGACGACGCACAAGCTTTCGACAGCGCGTTCGACGATGGCCCATCTTCGTTTGCGGAAGACGCTTACTTCTCCACCTCGAATGCCGACAATGCGGACGACACCGCGCGGCGCGGCGCGGTGTCGATGACGGGTTCACAAGCGGCGCCCGTGATCGATCTGAGCACGCTGCCTCCCGCCGTCATGCTCGATGCGATCGGGTTCGCGGGCGATTGGCCGGCGCTCGCCGAAGGGCTTTCGCTCAAGGGCGTTGCGCATCAACTCGCCTTCAACAGTGAATTGATCGCACTCGACCGCAAGAAGCTGACGCTGAGCGTGCCTGTGCCGCAATATGCGGAAGCCGCACAGGTGGCGAAGTTGCGAGACGCGCTCGAGGAGCGGCTCGGTAAGGGCTTGGAGGTATCCGTCGAAGTCGGGCCGGCGCGCCGCACGGCCGCAGCATTGGCCGCCGCCGCTCGGGCTCAAAGGCAGCACGAGGCGGAACGCGAAATTGGCGCAGATCCGTTCGTCCAGTCGCTGATTCGGGAATTCGGGGCGAGCATCGTGCCGAACTCGATCAAGCCAGTGACGCCCGACGCCGGGGCCGCGGCGTCCTGAGCGAACCGGCTTGTCCGCAATCGCGGCTGCCTGATGCCTGGCATCCGGCAAGACCGGGTGCCGCACGCTACGTATTCACTATTCACATCGATCAAGGAGCACGTCCATGATGAAAGGCCAACTTGCCGGGCTGATGAAGCAGGCGCAGCAGATGCAGGAAAACATGAAGAAGATGCAAGAGCAACTTGCGCAGATCGAGGTCGAAGGGCAATCCGGCGCAGGACTCGTCAAGGTGACGATGACCTGCAAGAACGAGGTGCGGCGCATCACGATCGATCCGAGCCTGCTGGCCGACGACAAAGACATGCTCGAGGATCTCCTTGTCGCGGCATTCAACGATGCCTCACGCAAGGCCGAAGCAACGGCTCAGGAAAAGATGGGCGGCATGACGGCAGGTTTGCCGTTGCCGCCGGGCTTCAAGCTGCCGTTCTGAGCGCGCGCCCCCTCACCAATCGTTGGCGCGCTGTGCCTGCCCAGGCGCGGCGCCGCCTTTCGTCGCCATCTCCATGAAACAGCCGTCCGCTCTTGCTGCACTCGTCGAAGCGCTGCGTGCGCTGCCCGGCGTCGGTCCGAAATCCGCGCAGCGTATGGCGTATCACCTGATGCAGCATGATCGCGAGGGCGCTGAGCGGCTTGGCCGCTCGTTGCTTTTTGCGACGACCCATCTGCATCACTGCGAAAAGTGCAATACCTTCACGGAGGCGCACATTTGCGACGTGTGCAGCGACGAGTCGCGCGATGCATCGTTGTTGTGTGTCGTCGAAACGCCCGCCGATCAAATCATGCTCGAGCAGACGATGACTTATCGCGGGCTCTATTTCGTGCTGATGGGCCGCTTGAGTCCGCTTGACGGCATCGGGCCGAAGGAAATCCATTTCGACCGCCTCGTCAAGCGCGCCTGCGACGGAATCGTCAAAGAAGTTGTGCTGGCAACGAATTTCACGAACGAAGGGGAGGCGACTGCGCACTACCTCGCGCAGACGCTCAAGGCGCGGGCGCTTTCGGTGACGCGGCTCGCGCGCGGCGTTCCGGTGGGTGGCGAGCTTGAATACGTCGACGCGGGGACGATCGCCCGTGCGATGCTGGACAGACGATCACTCTAAGCCGTTTGGGTACGCCATTTGTTGATGAAAGGAAAAACATGACCGCAACTGCCGGCCCGTTAGCGGGTATCAAAGTGCTCGAACTCGGCACGTTGATCGCAGGGCCATTTGCCGCGCGTTTTCTCGGCGAATTCGGTGCCGAAGTCATCAAAATCGAAGATCCGAATGGCGGGGACCCGCTGCGCAAATGGCGCCTGCTGCATCCGCGGGAGGGCGGCACATCGCTCTGGTGGGCGGTGCAGGCGCGCAACAAGAAATCCGTCACGATCAATTTGAAGGCGCCCGAGGGCAAGGAAATCGTGCGCCGGCTCGTACGCGAAGCCGACATCGTGGTCGAGAATTTTCGCCCAGGCCTACTCGAAAAGCTGGGCCTCGGCTACGACGTGCTGAGCGCGGAGAACCCGGGGCTCGTGCTCGTGCGTCTGTCGGGTTACGGCCAAACCGGGCCTTATCGCGATCGACCGGGCTTCGGTTCGACGGCCGAGGCGATGGGCGGGCTGCGACATATCACCGGTTATCCGGACTTGCCGCCTCCGCGCATCGGCATTTCAATCGGCGATTCGATTGCAGCGCTGCACGCTGTAATCGGGGCGATGATGGCGCTGCATCACCGGCAGGTGAACGGCGGCAAAGGCCAGGTCGTCGATGTTGCGCTTTACGAAGCCGTGTTCAACATGATGGAAGCGATCGTTCCGGAATATGGCGTCTATGGCGCGGTGCGCGAACGCACGGGCGCGGCGCTGCCCGGCATCGTGCCGTCGAATACCTATTCCTGCAAGGACGGCCAAATTGTCATCGGGGGCAATAGCGATCCGATCTTCAAGCGTTTGATGACCGCGATCGGCCGCAGGGATCTGGCGGACGACCCTACGCTCGCGCACAACGATGGCCGCGTGCCGCGCACGCAGGAAATCGACGATGCAATCGGAGCGTGGCTGGCCGAGCGCACGATCGACGAAGCGCTCGAATGGCTCAATGCCGTCGACGTGCCGGTCGGGCGCATCTATAGCGTCGCCGATATGTTCGACGATCCGCAATACGCGGCGCGAGAAATGATTCAGCGGTTCAAATGGCAGGGCGAGGTGGACGTGCCGCTGCCGAACGTGACGCCGAAGCTCTCCGACACGCCCGGCGGCACACGCTGGCTCGGCCCAGCGTTGGGCGAGCATACCAACGAGGTCCTGCGCACGCTGGGCTACGCTGACGAAGCGATTGCCGCGCTGCGCGAGCGCAAGATCGTCTGAGTCGGAGCGGAGCGGAGCACTGCAACGGCGTTGTGCTGGCTGCGTGTCACGGCGTGATGATCACTTTGCCCGTCACGCGCCGGCTTGCCATCGCTTCAAGCGCTTGCGGCGTTTCGTCGAGCGTATAGCGCGCGCTGATATGCGGGCGCAGCTTGCCCTCGCGCAGCCAGCGCATGAGCGTCTCGAACGCCGCATGATTGCGTTGCGGCTCGCGTTGGGCAAACTCGCCCCAGAACACGCCAACGAGACTGGCGCCTTTCAGAAGCGCGAGGTTGAGCGGCAAGCGCGGAATGTCGCCGGCCGCAAAGCCGACCACCAGATAGCGTCCCCGCCAAGCAATGCTGCGGAACGCGGGCTCTGCATAGGCCCCGCCGACCGGATCATAGACGACATCGGGCCCGCGCCCGTCGGTCAACGCGGCAATGCGTTCGCGCAGGTTCTCACGGTCGTACTGGATTGTCGCGTCGGCACCGTGCGCGCGGCAGACAGCGAGCTTCTGATCGCTCGACGCAGCCGCGATGACATGCGCGCCGAGCGCCTTGGCGATCTCGATTGCGGCAAGACCTACGCCGCCTGCCGCGCCCAGCACCAGCACGGTTTCTCCGGGCCGCAGCGCTGCGCGATCGGCCAGCGCGTGATGAGAGGTTCCATACGCGAGCGTGAATGCCGCGGCCACGGCAAGATCGGCGTCTTCGGGTAGCGGCGCGCAGGCGTCGACCGGTGCCGCCACCTGCTCGGCGAATCCGCCTATTCGTACGAACGCGGCAACTGGCATGCCGACCTGCAAACGGGTTACGCCTTCGCCGATGGCGCGCACGATACCTGCGATCTCCGAGCCGGGCGTAAACGGTAGCGCCGGCTTGAATTGATATTTGTTTTCGATGACGAGCACGTCGGGGTAATTGACGCCCGCAGCTTTCACGTCGATCACGACCTCTCCGGGCCCGGGCACGAGATCGGGCAATGTTTCAACGACGAGCGTGGCGGGCGGCCCATATCGATGGCAGCGAATGGCGCGCATGGTTTCTCCTCTTAGGGTGAGACGGATTGCGACGGATGGTGACCGATGCGAGGCAGTGTAATCCGGCGCGAACGACCGTGCATTTCGTGCGGCCCTCTGCCGATCAGAATGGGCTGGCGTAAGCGATCAGCGGCGCGACGTCCTCGGTTACAATCGCCGAATGCGAATCTTACTGAGTAACGACGACGGTTATCTGGCGCCTGGCTTGGCCGCGCTTTATCACGCCTTGAAGCCGCTTGGCGACGTCACGGTGATGGCGCCAGAACAAAATTGCAGCGGGGCTTCGAACTCTCTGACGCTGTCGCGGCCGCTGTCGGTGCTGCGTTCGGCCGATGGTTTTTATTATGTGAACGGCACGCCGACGGATTCGGTGCACATTGCGCTGACGGGCATGCTCGATCACAAACCCGATCTCGTCGTCTCGGGGATCAACAACGGCCAGAACGTCGGCGAGGACACGCTTTACTCGGGTACCGTTGCGGCGGCCACCGAGGGCGTGATGTTCGGTGTGCCAGCAATCGCTTTGTCGCTGGTCGAAAAGGATTGGGCGCATCTCGAGGATGCAGCGCGCGTTGCGCGCGAAATCGTCGAGCATTTTCTGTCGCATCCGTTACCTGGTCATCCGCTCTTGAACGTCAACATTCCGAACCTGCCGTATGACGAGATGCAGGGCTGGGAAGTGACGCGGCTCGGCAAACGCCACCCGTCGCAGCCCGTGATTCGCCAAACGAATCCGCGCGGCGAGCCGATCTACTGGATCGGCCCGTCCGGTGCGGCGCTCGATGCAAGCGAGGGCACCGATTTTCATGCGCTTGCAGCGGGCCGCGTGTCGATTACGCCGTTGCAACTCGACCTTACCCACACGCAAATGCTTGCCGCGACACGCGAATGGACGCGCACTGGGCGCCGCGCTTCATGACGAGCGAGCGCGCCAGGCGTTTCCCGCTCGGGCTCGCCGACCTCGAGCGTAAGCCGCGCGCGCGCGCGGGCAACGACGCCCGCATGGGTGCGCGCGACGCGGCCGGGCGTCGGTCTGACATGCTCGCGTCGCAAGCGGCCGACAAAATGGCCGCACCGGCTGTACCGCTAGCGGCGTCGCACGCGCTGACATCGGAACGGGTTCGCGAGCGAATGGTCGAACGGCTTCGGGCAAATGGAATCCGCGACACGCGGGTGCTGAATGCGATGGCTGTGATGCCGCGTCACATGTTTGTCGACCCCGGCCTCGCAACCCAGGCCTATGAAGACTCGGCGCTGCCGATCGGCCACCAGCAGACGATTTCGAAGCCATCGGTGGTTGCCCGCATGCTCGAGCTGGCTGCAACCGGGCGCACGCTGGATCGCGTGCTCGAGATCGGTACCGGCTGTGGCTATCAGGCGGCTGTGTTGAGTCAGATTGCGCGCGATGTTTATTCGATTGAACGAATCAAACCGCTTTACGAGCGCGCCAAGCTCAACTTGCGGCCGCTGCGCGTGCCCAATATTCGACTGCATTACGGTGATGGGCGCATTGGCTTGCCGGCAGCAGCACCGTTCGACGCAGTGGTGATCGCCGCGGCGGGTTTCGATGTACCGCAAGCGTTGCTGGAGCAACTCGCCGTGGGCGGGCGGCTCATTGCGCCCGTTGCGGCGCTCGGCGGCCAGGCTCAGGTGCTGACGCTGGTCGAGCGTGTGGGGCCGAACCAGTGGCGGGAGTCGCAGCTTGATCGCGTTTTTTTTGTCCCCTTAAAATCCGGAGTGATTTGACACCGATGTTTACGTTGCGCGCGATGCGAAGAAATAACATGAACGGCCGGCTCGCCGCCGCCCAACGCGTCATCTGTGCGGTAGCCCTATCGGCACTTGCGGCTTGCGCGACGCGCCTCGATCAGGCGCCTGTCGTCGATCGCACGGGCGTGCTGGCTACGCCGTCGGCCTCGGGCACACCGCCGGCTGCGCCGCTCGGTCCGCCTCCGCCTGGCTACTACCGCGTCAAGCCTGGCGACACGCTTTACCGCATAGCGCTCGAAAACGGGCAGAACTATCGCGATATCGCGGCGTGGAACAATCTCACGAATCCCAATCAGATCGAAGTCGATCAGCTCCTGCGCGTCGTGCCGCCGGGTGCCAATGCCGCCGCGACGGTGCCGGGTGTTGCCACGGCGCCCGTCGTCAACGGGGGCGCTGGGCAAAGCGCGCCGCTTGCGGGCAACGCGGCATCCGCGCCGACACCGACACCGGCGCCTGCACCTGCACCTGCACCGGCCACGAACGGTTCGATGCCGCCCATGGTGGGCGGCTCGACGGCCACGACCATTGCACCGCAGCCGCCTGTCGCGGCCAACGGCGCGAGCGCGCCGGCACAGGCAGGCGGAGCGATCAAGTTCTCGTGGCCTGCGAGCGGTCCGATCATCGAGACGTTCAACGATTCGACGAACAAAGGCATCAATATTGGCGGCTCGGTTGGCGATCCGATCAAGGCCGGAGCTGATGGGCGCGTCGTCTACGCAGGAAATGGGCTGCGCGGATACGGCAATCTCATTATCATCAAACACGACGCAACGTATCTGACCGCATATGCACACAACAGCGCTTTGATGGTAAAAGAGGGGGACTCGGTGACGAGAGGTCAAAAGATCGCCGAGATGGGGAAAAGCGATGCGAGTCGCGTGATGTTGCACTTTGAAGTTCGCCTGCAAGGCAAACCCGTGGACCCGATGAAATACTTGCCGTCGCACTAAGCGATACGATCATGCCGAAATCGAAGCGCCCCAAGCAGCAAGCCGATACGGAAACGCTAACGAGTGTTGCGCAGGAAGAGCCGGCGCAGGACGCGGGCGCTTCGACGACCGAGCGTGACGACGACTCAGCCGACGCGGACACCGAATTCGAGGCGCGGGAGCCGGCGGACGCCGGCGAGGACGCGGAGCCGCGGGAAGCCGCGGCCGAGGCCGCACCCGATCCCGACGATTTTCGTGCGTTGCTGCAAGCTGAGCTGACGGCCGACACGATCCAGCATTACCTCAATCGCATCAGCGTGAAGCCGCTTTTGACGGTCGAGGAGGAGCAACGCTACTCGCGGCTTGCGAAGGCCGGCGAATTCGAGGCGCGGCAGGTGATGATCGAGCGGAATCTGCGGCTCGTCGTCAGCATCGCCAAGGGTTATCTGAACCGCGGCGTGCCGTTGCTCGACTTGATTGAAGAAGGCAATCTCGGGTTGATGCACGCAATCGAAAAATTCGATCCGACGCGCGGCTTCCGGTTTTCAACATACGCTACATGGTGGATTCGGCAAAGCATAGAACGGGCGATCATGAATCAGGCGCGCACGGTGCGGCTGCCTGTGCACGTGATCCGCGAGTTGAATCAAGTGCTCCGCGCGAAGCGTCATCTCGAGAAAAATTCGATGAACTCGGGCGAAGCGAACGAGCGCCGCGACGCTAGCATCGATGATATCGCCTACCTCACCGGCAAAACGACCGATGAGGTCACCGATATTCTGGCGCTCAACGAGCACACAGCGTCGCTCGACGCGCCGCTCGATCTCGATCCGGCCAGCAGTTTGCTCGATCTGCTTTCGGACGAACAAAGCCAATCGCCCGACGCCGAAGTGCAGCACCGCGAACTCGAGACGTTGACGCGCGCGTGGCTGTCGCGGTTGTCGGACAAGCATCGGCACGTAATCGAACGTCGTTTCGGCCTGAACCACATCGAGCCAGCCACGCTTGAAGAGTTGGCGGACGAAATGGGGCTCACGCGTGAGCGCGTGCGGCAGATTCAACAAGAAGCGCTTGTCCGGTTAAAGCGTTTTTTCGCCTCCAACGGCGTGCGCAAAGACGCTGTGCTCTAGCCGATTAGCCTTTTTAGTCCCACGTCCGCAGGTCCTGGATGACACCCATTCTCGTTTTCGACATCGAGACGATTCCCGATGTCGACGGCATTCGCCGGCTCGATGCGCTGCCTGCGTCGATGACTGACGCACAGGTTGCGGATCACGCATTCGCTGCGCGCCGCGAAAAGACGGGCAGTGAATTTCTGCCGCACTATTTGCAGCGCGTCGCTGCGATCTCCTGCGTTTTTCGCGATCGCAGCGGTCTGCGCGTGCGTTCGCTCGGCACGCCGGAGGATGGCGAGGCCGCGCTGGTTCAATCCTTTTACCGCGTGATCGAAAAGTACACGCCGCAACTCGTCTCGTGGAACGGCGGCGGTTTCGACCTGCCGGTCCTGCACTATCGGGCGCTCGTACACGGCATTGCCGCGTCGCGTTACTGGGACTTGGGTGGCGACGATCGTGAATTCAAATGGAATAACTACATTAGTCGTTACCATGCCCGCCACACCGATTTGATGGACGTCCTTGCGATGTACCAATCACGCGCGAATGCGCCACTCGATGCGCTGGCGAAGCTTTGCGGCTTTCCGGGCAAACTAGGGATGGACGGTGCGCGCGTCTGGGCGGCGTTTCAGGAAGGGCGCATCGAGGAAATTCGCAATTATTGCGAAACTGACGTGCTCAATACCTATTTGCTTTACTGCCGGTTTCAGCTGATGCGCGGCGGGTTTTCGTCCGCCGAATACGACGATGAAATCGCTTTCGTGAAGCAATCGCTGGCGCAGGAGCCCGCCACGCATTGGGCCGAGTACCTGGCGGCCTTCGACGTCTGAGCACTGCGCTTAACGCCTACGCATACCCCTACGCCAACTCCAACAGAACAGGTTGGTGATCGGAGGCACGGGTGGCACCATTGATCTCGCATCGGCGCAACCGTGCACGCAAATCGTCCGTCACGAAGACGAAATCGCATGCGATGGGGCCCGTCGACCACTGCACCTTGTCGTAGACGCCTGCTGTCGGCGGCGGTTTCCGGCCAGGGTGTAGCGCCACCCACGCGTCGATGAACGACGGTGCATCGTCGAACGGCGCCAGGAACCGCTGATAGGCCTGCGACCCGAATTCGCTATTGAAATCGCCGCACACGATCGCACTGGCGGGCCGATCGGTTGCGGCAAACGGGCCAATCGCGTTTTCCGCGGGCGCGGGGTGTGCCGCGTGATCAGCGGCTTCCCGATGCATCTGCCGCAATGCTTCGACCTGCGCGAGCCGCTGGGCGAGCGAATAAAATTCCAGATGCGTGACGATGACGCGAAGTGGCCCGCTCGGTGCCTGCAATACCGCTTCGAGCGCGACGCGTTGCATGGACGGCGATCCCGCGTCCGCGGGCCAGGGCAGCGTATGGCGAATGACGCGCTCAACCGGCAGCCGCGTCGCCAGCGCGTTGCCGAACTGCCGACGCGGGCGGCCGTGTTCGAGCGGGGGCAGATCCACGCCGATCGCATCGAGCACGGTGAAGCCGGGAAGGGCGGTGGCGAGCTGTTCGAACTGGTCGTCGGCGGGGCCGCCTGGCAGCGCATGAAACCCGCGGGTCACTTCTTGTAGCGCGAGCACGTCGAAATCGACGAGCCGTTGCGCTTCGTCGACAGTGCGCGCGAGATCGACGCTCCCTTGCGCATCGCGCCCCCATTGGATATTCCAGTTGAGTAACCGCATCGTCGCGTCCTCCATCGCGCTGCCACAGCGCTCCGTTCGTCTACAATCTCGCCTGTCGTTTTATGCTCGTCAGGAAAAAGCCGGTGTCCGAATCTTCCCGCCATACTATTTTGCCAATCAAACACGTCACGCACACTACGCCGGCTACCTCAACCGCTCCCGCCCCGATTCTCGAAATCGATTCGCTCGATATGGAGGCGCGCGGTGTCGGCCGGCTCGTCGATGAAAATGGCGAGCCGGGCAAAGTCATCTTCGTCGAAGGGGCGTTGCCGGGCGAGCGCGTGACGTATTCGAGTTACCGAAAGAAGGCGAGTTTCGAGCAGGCTCAAGTCGTCGACGTGTTGCGCGAAAGCGTCATGCGCACGCAGCCAAAATGCGCGTTTTTCGGAACTTGCGGAGGGTGCTCGATGCAGCACCTCGACGCCCGCGCGCAAGTTGCGGTAAAGCAGCGCGTGCTGGAAGACAATTTGTGGCATTTGGCCAAGCTTCGACCCGAAACGGTGTTTCGCCCGATTCACGGCCCGTCGTGGGGATACCGCTACCGCGCCAGGCTCACAGTGCGGCACGTCGCGAAAAAGGGGGGCGTGCTCGTCGGTTTCCACGAAAAAAAGAGCAGCTACGTGGCCGACATGACGAGTTGCGAAGTGCTGCCGCCGCATGTCTCGGCGTTGCTTGTGCCGCTTCGGCGGTTGGTCGAGCGCTTGTCGATTCGCGACCGGCTACCGCAGATCGAAGTGGCCGTGGGTGCGAGTGTCACGGCCCTTGTGCTGCGTGTGCTCGAGCCGCTGACTGCCGATGACGAAAATGAGGTGCGCGCATTTGCCGACCAGCACGCAGGCATACAGTTCTGGCTTCAGCCCAAAGGGCCGGATACCGCGGTGCCATTTTATCCGCTGGACGTTGCGCTCGATTACACGTTGCCCGAGTTCGGCATACGTATGCCGTTCAAGCCGACCGATTTCACTCAGGTCAACCACGCGATCAACCGTGTTCTCGTGGCGCGTGCTATTCGACTCCTTGCGCCTGCACGAAGCGACCGCGTGCTCGATCTATTTTGCGGCCTGGGCAACTTCACGTTGCCGCTGGCGAAACTGGCGGGTGAGGTGATGGGCATCGAGGGCAGCGAGGTGTTGACCGCGCGCGCGCTGGGCAATGCGAAGGAAAACGGCGTGGACGCGCATACGTCGTTCGCATGCCGCAACTTGTTCGAAGTCACGGCGGACGACTTGCGCGCGCTGGGCGCGTTTGACAAGTTTCTCGTCGATCCGCCGCGCGAGGGCGCACTCGCCGTCGCCAAAGCGCTGGCGGAAATCGCTCAAAGCGGCGCAGGGCCGTTACCGCAGCGCATTGTCTACGTCTCGTGCAATCCCGCGACGCTTGCGCGGGACGCCGGCTTGCTGGTACACGAAGCGGGATATCGGTTAAAGGGTGCTGGTGTCGTCAACATGTTCCCGCACACGTCGCACGTGGAGTCGATCGCGCTGTTCGAGCGCGGTTGATTTGCCACCGGGGTTGCGGCAATAAAAAACCGGCCGAGTGGCCGGTTTTTTTCTCACGCGATGCTGCATGCGGCCGCTTGCAACCTGTTGCGATCAGTTGCGGTTGCCGCCAAAAATGCCGAGCAGCGACAGCAGATTGACGAACACGTTGTACAGGTCGAGGTAGATGGCTAGCGTGGCCGTGATGTAGTTGGTTTCGCCGCCGTTGACCACGCGCTGCACGTCAAAGAGCATGTAGGCCGAAAAAATCACGATGGCGAGAACGGAAACCGTCAGCATCAGTGCCGGCAGGTGCAGGAACATGTTCGCGACCATGGCCAGCAGCAGCACGATCACGCCGACGAACAGCCATTTGCCGAGGCCCGAGAAGTCGCGCTTGCTGATGGTGGCGATCGTCGCCATGGCCGCGAAGATAACCCCGGTGCCGCCGAACGCGAGCATGATGAGCGAGGGCCCGTTCGAGAACCCGAGGATGAAGCTCAACAGCCGCGAGAGCATCAGCCCCATGAAGAACGTGAAGCCGAGCAGGACGACAATGCCGATGCTGCTGTTCTTGGTGCGCTCTATTGCAAACATGAAGCCGAACGCGATGGCGAAGAACGCGAGCATGCTCATGGCCGGGCTTGTTGCGGCAAAGAGCGAGAAACCGGTGACGACGCCGATCCACGCGCCGAGCACCGTGGGCACCATTGACAGCGCGAGCAGCCAGTAAGTGTTCCTCAGCACGCGGTTGCGGGTCTCCGCCGTGGTGAGCGCCCCGCCGCGGCCGAAGTTGTACGGGTAGTCGTTCATGCTTTCTCCTTGCGTAAAACGCAGTGACATTGGGGTGCCATCATCGGAATTGCCGTCAGTATGAGCGGCTCCGTTTCGACACGTCCCGACACTAAGATAGGTACCGGCGGCTGGAGTTTCAACGCATGCCGGCGCGGCACTTCCAATCGCTTTTGAACCTTTCACCCTCGTAAGGGTTCCATCGCAATCATACACTGGAACGTGCTACAATTGCAGATTCGTTAGAAATCCTAACCCCTTAATTCTTTGGAGTTTTTATGGCGATTGAGCGCACCCTGTCGATTATCAAGCCTGATGCAGTGGCGAAAAACGTGATTGGCCAGATTTATAGCCGGTTCGAGAACGCCGGCTTGAAGATCATTGCGGCGCGTATGGCGCAATTGTCGCGCGCCGACGCAGAGAAATTCTACGCCGTGCATGCCGCGCGCCCTTTTTTCAATGATCTTGTTGAATTCATGATCTCGGGCCCGGTGATGGTGCAAGCGCTCGAAGGCGAAAACGCCATTCTGAAGCACCGCGACCTGATGGGCGCGACGGATCCGAAAAAGGCGGAAAAGGGCACGATCCGCGCAGATTTCGCGGACAGCATCGATGCCAACGCCGTGCACGGTTCGGATGGCGCGGAAACGGCGCGCGTCGAAATCGCCTTTTTCTTCCCGGAAATCAACGTTTATTCGCGCTGATCGCCGAGCCGGGCGCAAGGCCCGGGATGGTGCGAACGGCACGGGGCCGGCCATCGCCTCGCAATACGGGCGCGGTGGCACGAACGGTGCTGCAGTGAAACAGCAGGATTCGATATGACGAGCAGTTCAACCGTCAACCTTCTCGACCTCGACGCCGCTGGCCTCGTCGCCTATTGCGACAGCCTCGGTGAGAAGCCGTTTCGCGCCAAGCAACTACAGCGCTGGATCCATCAATACAATGCCGCCGATTTCGACGGCATGACCGATCTCGCGAAATCGCTGCGCGAAAAGCTGAAAGGCCGCGCGGCGATCGTGATGCCTGGTGTCGTCAGCGATCACGTGTCCACTGACGGCACGCGCAAATGGCTCGTCGATGTTGGCAACGGCAACGCGGTAGAAACCGTTTTCATCCCGGAAGAAACACGCGGAACCTTATGCGTATCGTCGCAGGCCGGCTGCGCGGTGAACTGCCGGTTTTGCTCCACCGGCAAGCAGGGTTTTTCGCGGAATCTGAGCACGGCGGAAATTATCAGCCAGTTGCGCATGGCGGAGTTCGCTTTGCGCGCCGCACGTGCCCCGGCCGGTGCCGATGCGCGGCCGGACGCAAAGGGCGAGCGTGTGATCACGAACGTCGTCATGATGGGGATGGGCGAGCCGCTACTGAACTACGACGCGTTGGTGCCCGCGCTGCGGCTGATGCTGGACGATAACGCTTACGGCCTGTCGCGTCGCCGCGTGACCGTATCGACCTCCGGCGTCGTGCCGATGATGGACCGGCTCGGGGCCGATTTGCCGGTGGCGCTCGCGGTATCGTTGCACGCGCCCAACGATGCGCTGCGCGACGAACTTGTGCCGCTGAATCGAAAATATCCGCTCGCCGAACTGATGGCGGCCTGCCAGCGCTACTTGCGCGTGGCACCGCGCGATTTCATCACGTTCGAATATTGCATGCTGGATGGCAGGAACGACACCGATGCGCACGCGCGCGAATTGCTCGCGCTCACCGCGGACGTGCCGTGTAAATTCAACTTGATTCCGTTCAATCCGTTTCCGGAGTCGGGGCTCGTGCGATCGAAACCGGAGCGCATCAAGCGGTTTGCCCAGATTCTGATGGACGCAGGCATTATCACCACCGTACGCAAGACGCGCGGAGACGACATCGACGCCGCCTGCGGGCAGTTGGCGGGCGCGGTCCAGGATCGCACGCGCATCGCGCAGCGCATGGAGCGGGCGGAAAGAATCATCGAATTGCGGCGCGCCGATTGAGCGCGACGCTTGGCGGCACCCGGCGGCACGCAAAGCGAAAAGAAGCACAAAAGCGGTACGCGTTGCCGCGCATTTTGTTATAAACGGTCTGCGAATCCGGCTACGGCTGGAGCGCACAGTGAAAAAGAATCGACGCGAGGATCAGGGATGAGTGAGCCGCAGCATCCGGACACAGAGGGCACTCAGACGAACATCGGGCAATCGGGGCCCCCTTCTGCCGCGCGCAACGCCGCGCCGCAGCCGGGTGGGCCGGCGCGTCCGGCTTCGTTCGAATCGCTGGCCGCCGCAGGGGCGCGGCTGGCGCAGCTGCGCGAAGCAAAAGGGTGGTCGGTCGACGATGTCTCCGCTCGTCTCAAGGTGCCGCCCCCGAAGATGCGTGCGCTTGAAGCGGGCGACATCAGCCACCTGCCGGGAACGACCTTCGCACTCGGCGTCGTGCGCAGTTACGCGAAGATGCTCGGGGTGGATGCGGCGCCATTCGTGAGCGCGCTGCGTCGCGAGAAGGGTGAGCCTGAGCCCGATCTGTCCATGCCGGCTTCGACGGGCACCGACCTGCCGCGCGGGCGGGTGTCCGTGTCGCTCGGCGGCGCGCCGCGGCATCGATCGTGGTGGTGGGGCGCCGCAGCGGTCGTCGTCGGCTTGATCGCGCTGGTCATGTGGCACAGCGGGGGCGGGGAATCGCCCGCTTGGCTCGCGCGCCTGAAAGCGAGCGCAAATGGCGCGGCCGCCAATTCGAGCGGGACATCGACGACGGTGTCCGGTCAGGCTGGCGCGTCAGGTGCGGCGGCTGGCGTCGAGGAAGGTGCGGTGACGGCAAATCCGCCCGCTCTGGCGGCTTCCGGCGAGCAAGGGGCGGCAGCGATGGCATCATCCTCGGTTCTGGCCAATGCGCCCGCGTCTGCGGTTCAGCAACCGGTGCAGCCGGCGCAGACCGGACCTGCGGCAATCGAACCGCTCGCTGCGGCCAACACGCCGGCGCCGGCTGCCGTGGCAAGCAGTGCGGCGCCAGCCGCAGTTGCGGCCGGCTCGGCAACAATTGGACTGAAGGTGATGCAGGACAGCTGGTTCAGCGTGCGCGACAAGAGCGGCAAGGAAGTGTTCTCCGGCATCGTGCATCCCGGGGAAACGAAGGAAATAGCGGGCGAGCAGCCGTTCAAGGTCGTTGCGGGCAATCGGGCCGGGCTGCAATCGGTCACGCTCGACGGCAAAGCGGTGGACGTGGCGAAGTACAGCGCGGCTAAAGGCAACGTGTCGCGTTTCTCGTTGCCATGACGCCTCGCGCCGCACCGGTGTGGCCGCAATGGTTTTAGCGGTGCTTTGAGCACAAACAGGACTAACAGGACTAACAGGCCTTTCGATGCAATCCGACAGCAGCAGCCAGATTTGTTCTTCTGTGCCGATTTCCGGCGGACCGCTTCTACGCAGAGCGTCGCACGCCGTCGACGTTCGCTGGGGCGGTCAGCTCGTCACGATCGGCGGGGATGCGCCTGTGCGCATTCAGTCGATGACGAATACGGATACGGCCGATGCGATCGGCACGGCTATCCAGGTCAAAGAGCTCGCGCAAGCGGGCTCCGAGCTCGTGCGCATAACGGTGAATACACCCGAGGCCGCGCAGGCCGTTCCCGCCATTCGCGAGCAGCTCGACCGCATGGGGGTATTCGTCCCGCTCGTGGGGGACTTCCATTACAACGGACACCTGTTGCTGCGCGACCATCCCGCCTGCGCAGAGGCGCTGTCGAAATACCGTATCAACCCGGGCAATGTCGGGCAAGGCGCCAAACGCGACACGCAGTTCGCACAGATGATCGAAGCGGCGATCCGCTACGACAAGCCCGTGCGCATTGGCGTGAACTGGGGCAGCCTCGATCAGGATCTGCTCGCGAAGATGATGGACGAGAACGGTGCTCGCCCGGTGCCATGGGAGGCGCAAAGCGTGATGTACGAGGCGCTGATTCAATCGGCTATCGGCTCGGCTGAGCGCGCTGTTGAACTCGGGCTCCCACGCGAGAAGATCATCCTTTCGTGCAAGGTGAGCGGCGTACAAGATCTGATTGCCGTTTATCGCGAGCTCGCGCGCCGTTGCCGCTTCGCGCTGCACCTCGGCCTTACCGAGGCGGGCATGGGCTCCAAAGGCATCGTCGCCTCGACGGCGGCACTCGGCGTCTTGCTGCAAGAGGGCATCGGCGACACGATCC
This sequence comes from Trinickia sp. LjRoot230, assembly GCF_964253315.1. NCBI lineage: Bacteria > Pseudomonadati > Pseudomonadota > Betaproteobacteria > Burkholderiales > Burkholderiaceae > Trinickia > Trinickia sp. LjRoot230. Next base: position 2,132,908 of record NZ_CAXUQX020000001.1, on the reverse strand, counting down.
GCATTTCGCTGACGCCCGAGCCGGGCGCGTCGCGTACCGGTGAAGTGATCGTCGGCCAGGAGATTTTGCAGACCATGGGTCTGCGCTCGTTCACGCCGATGGTGATTGCGTGCCCCGGATGTGGCCGAACCACGAGCACGCTGTTCCAGGAACTGGCGTCGCAGATTCAATCGTATCTGCGCGGGCAGATGCCGGTATGGCGGGAGCAATACCCGGGCGTGGAGAAAATGCACGTCGCGGTGATGGGCTGCATCGTCAACGGTCCAGGCGAATCGAAGCAAGCGAACATCGGCATCAGCTTGCCGGGCTCTGGCGAAAATCCGGCCGCACCGGTTTTTGTCGATGGCGAAAAGGTCAAGACGTTGCGCGGCGAGCGCATCGCCGAAGAGTTTCAGCAAATCGTGAGCGAGTATGTCGAGCGCCGCTATGGCCGCGAGCGTGTCGCGAACTGAGCGCCAACCGCCAACCGCCAACCGAATACAGATGACAGAATCAAAAAGAAAGCTCGAGAAGCTCACGGGCGTCAAAGGCATGAACGACGTGCTGCCGCAAGAGGCGGCGCTGTGGGAGTTTTTCGAGTCCACCGTGAAGTCGATGCTGCGTGCTTACGGCTATCAAAACATCCGGACGCCGATCGTCGAGCACACGCAGTTGTTCACACGCGGCATTGGCGAGGTTACCGACATCGTCGAGAAAGAGATGTATAGCTTCGTCGATGCGCTCAACGGCGAGAATCTGACGCTTCGCCCCGAAAGTACCGCGTCGGTCGTGCGCGCGGCTATCGAGCACAATTTGCTTTACGACGGCCCGAAGCGGCTTTGGTATGTCGGCCCGATGTTCCGCCATGAGCGGCCGCAGCGCGGGCGTTACCGGCAGTTCCACCAGGTCGGAGTGGAGGCGCTCGGTTTCGCGGGCCCCGATGCCGACGCCGAAATCATTCTGATGTGCCAGCGGCTGTGGGATGACCTTGGGCTCACCGGTATTCGCCTCGAGATCAACTCGCTCGGACGGGTGGAAGAGCGCGCGGCGCACCGTGTGGAGCTGATTCAATATTTGGAGAAGCACGTCGACGTACTCGACGACGACGCGAAGCGGCGCCTCTATACGAATCCGCTGCGCGTGCTCGATACGAAGAACCCGGCGCTGCAAGAGATCGCGGAGCAGGCCCCCAAGCTGATCGATTTTCTCGGCGATGCGTCACGCGCGCATTTCGATGGCCTGCAGCGGCTTTTGAAGGCCAATAACCTGCCGTTCAAGATCAATCCGCGGCTGGTGCGCGGGCTCGATTATTACAACCTCACCGTGTTCGAGTGGGTAACGGACAAGCTCGGCGCGCAAGGCACCGTTGCAGCGGGCGGCCGCTACGACCCGCTCATCGAGCAATTGGGTGGCAAGGCAACGGCGGCGTGCGGTTGGGCGATCGGCGTCGAACGTATCTTGGAACTGCTGAAAGAGGACGATCTCGTGCCGCAGCCTGAGGGGTGCGACGTCTACGTCGTTCATCAGGGCGAGCCCGCGCGCGAGCAGGCCTTCATCATTGCGGAACGGCTGCGCGATACCGGCCTCGACGTCGTCTTGCATTGCAGCGCCGACGGAGCAGCCGCGAGCTTCAAGTCGCAGATGAAACGTGCCGACGCGAGCGGCGCGGCTTTCGCCGTCATCCTCGGGGAAGACGAAATGGCGAACGGTACGGTAGGCGTCAAACCGTTACGTCAGGCGGGCGGGCCCGACGGATCGAGCGGATCAGCCGACAAGAACGAACAACGCAGTGTGCCGGTCGAGAACTTGACCGAATTTCTAATCAATGCGATGGTTGCAACCGCCGAAGAGGGCGACGACTGACGTACCGGTGCGCCAACCGGCCCTGGGCGCTGGTGCCGCGCGGCAATGGTTCGACAATCACAAGACGCAGGAACGAAGGAATCGCTTGCCGATGAGTTATCACGACGAACAAGAATCGATAGAGAGCTTCAAAGCCTGGTGGGCACAGTGGGGCAACGCGGCGACCTGGGTCGTACTCGTGGCGCTCCTCGCCGCGGCAGCATGGAACGGCTGGAATTTCTGGCAACGTCGCGAGGCCGCGCAGGCCGCCGTATTGTACGAACAGGTGCAGCAGGCGGTCTCGTCGAAGAACAAGGCAGTCGTCGCGCGTGACGCAGCGGAAATGGAATCGCGCTATGGCAGTACGGCCTACGCGCAGATGAGCGCGCTCGCCGCGGCCAAGACGCTTTACGAAGCCGGCGATGTGGCTGCTGCGAAAGCCCAGTTGCAATGGGCAATCGATCATGCGAAGGACGACGAATACAAGGAGCTCGCTAAGGTGCGGCTCGCGGCCGTCTTGCTCGATGAGAAATCGTACGATGCGGGCCTTGCGCTGCTTGCCGGCACGCCACCCGATGGGTTCAAGGGCGTCGTCGCCGATCGCCGGGGCGATCTTCTAGCGGCGGCGGGTAAGCGTGACGACGCGCGTGCGGCTTATCAACTCGCACTTGACACGTTGGCGAAAAACGATACATCCGGGCGTCAGCTGATTCAATTCAAGCTCGATGCACTTGGCAGCTGAGCGGCCGCGCAAGCGTTGCCCGGTTTGCCTCATTTGATCAACTTTTTGACGATGCTTCGCCCACCGATGAATTTGCTGAAACGTTTCGTGGTGCCCGTTGTTTGTGCAGTGGCTGTTCTGACGGTGGCGGCTTGCTCGTCCTCCAAGGACGCCCGCCGCGTGCCAACGCCGCTTACCGAGTTCAAGTCCAGTCTCAATGTCGAGCGGGTCTGGAAGACGAGCGTCGGCAAGGCCGGCCGTTATCTCTTCTCCCCGATCGCTGTTGGAGACGCCGTCTACGCAGCCGGCGAGAGTGGCACCGTTGCGAAGATCGATGCCAAAACCGGCAAGGAAATCTGGCGGACCAAAGTGCATACCGACCTCTCGGCCGGCGTGGGCAGTGACGGTACGCTGACGGCGGTGGGTGCCGTACGCGGTGGCGTGATCGTGCTGGATGCAAACGGCAAACTGCTGTGGAAGGGCGACGTGGCGGGCGCCATCGTGTCGCCGCCGCTCGTAGGCAACGGTCTGGTAGTCGTGCGGACGATCGACGGGCAGATCAACGCCTTCAACGCGCAAACCGGCGAACTCCAGTGGGTCTACCATAATCGCGCTGTGCCGCTGAACCTGCGTGTGTCGGCCGGCATGATCTTCGCCGGTGACGCGGCCGTGCTCGCCGGTTTTCCCGGTGGCGGGCTTGCTGCGATCAACGTGAAGACGGGCGACGACTACTGGCAAGCGCCGGTGTCTTTCCCGAAGGGTGTCACCGAGGTGGAGCGCATCAACGATGTCACGGGTGCGCCGACGCTCATCGGGTCGCAGGCATGCGCGGTGACGTTCCAGGGACGCATCGGTTGCTTTGACGCAAATTCGGGGCGTGCAGTCTGGGAAAAGCCGTTTTCGAGCGCCAGCGGCGTCGCGCAAGACAACAACACCGTCGTGTCGAGCGACGACTGGTCGGTTGCCATCGCATTCAGCGCCGACGATGGCCGGCAGCTTTGGCGCAACGACAAGCTGAAAAACCGCGACTTGAGCGTGCCGCTGCTGCTCGGGCCGTCGGTCGTGTTCGGCGACTACAAAGGTTTCGTGCATTTCCTTTCGCGCGATGACGGTTCGTTCGTCGCGCGCGTTCCCACCGATGGTAGCCGGATCACGGCGGCGCCCGTGGTCGCTGGCGACACGCTGATCGTGCAAACGCGCGATGGCGAATTGTTCGGCTTCCGCCCACGCTGACAGCTAGCGGCAGACCGCTTTCGCACGCACTTCGGCCGGGCGGCCGCGCTGTCGCCAAGCATGCGCCGGTGCGGCATGATCGTGATAACGTGCAGCAAGGCCGCGTGCCTTTCGCAGCCTCATTGCGCTGTCATGCGCCGGTCTTGCTTGGCCGGTGTGCCCGACGTTGCGCCCGGCAGCGGCACCAGCACCAGCGCTTTACTTAGACGACATTAGATGAAACCCGTAATTGCCCTTGTTGGGCGCCCCAATGTGGGGAAATCCACGCTGTTTAACCGGTTGACGCGCTCGCGTGACGCGCTCGTCGCCGACTTGCCGGGCCTCACGCGCGATCGCCACTATGGCGAGGGGCGCGTGGGTGAGCGGCCCTATCTCGTCGTGGATACGGGTGGCTTCGAACCCGTGGCGAAAGACGGCATCCTGCACGAAATGGCGCGGCAAACACGCCAAGCCGTCGAAGAGTCCGATGTCGTCGTTTTCATCGTCGACGGGCGCAACGGCCTCGCGCCGCAAGACAAGGCGATTGCCGACTATCTGCGCAAGACCGGCCGGCCGATCATGCTGGTTGTCAACAAAGCCGAAGGCATGAAGTACACGGCCGTTGCCGCCGATTTTTACGAGCTCGGGCTCGGCGACCCCCGTGCGATTTCGTCGGCACATGGCGACGGCGTGACCGAGATGATCAACGACGCCCTCGAGATCGCATATGCGGGCCAGCCGGAAGAGAGCGAGGAAGAAAAGGCGTCCCGCGGGACCAAGATTGCAATCGTGGGCCGGCCGAACGTCGGCAAATCGACGCTCGTCAATACGCTCATCGGTGAAGAACGCGTGATCGCGTTCGACATGCCGGGCACCACGCGCGACTCCATCTACGTCGATTTCGAGCGGCAGGGCCGCAAATACACGCTAATCGATACAGCCGGACTGCGGCGACGTGGAAAAGTGTTCGAAGCAATCGAGAAATTTTCGGTCGTCAAGACTTTGCAGTCCATTGCCGACGCTAACGTTGTCATTTTGCTGCTCGACGCACGCCAGGATATTTCCGAGCAGGACGCGCATATCGCGGGGTTCGTGGTGGAGCAGGGGCGCGCGCTGGTGGTCGGCGTGAACAAATGGGATGGGCTGGACGAGCACGTTCGCGAGCGCACCAAAGCGGACCTGATGCGCAAGCTCAAGTTTCTCGAATTCGCCAAATTCCATTTCGTTTCCGCCACGCAAAAGACGGGCATCGGCCCGCTGATGCGCTCTGTCGACGACGCTTATGCCGCCGCAATGGCAAAGTTGCCGACACCGAAACTCACGCGCGCGCTGATCGAAGCCGTCGAATTCCAGCAGCCCAGGCGCCGAGGCCCGGTTCGTCCGAAGCTTCGCTACGCCCACCAGGGCGGTCAGAATCCGCCGATTATCGTCATTCACGGCAACGCGCTCGATGCCGTTACCGAGACCTATAAGCGCTATCTCGAAAACCGCTTTCGAGAAACTTTCTCGCTCACCGGCACTCCATTGCGCATTGAGTTTCGCTCGTCGGCGAACCCCTATGCGGACAAAGGCTGAGCCCGGTACGCGAGGGGTCGGCCGCTTGGCCAGGCGGCGCGTACCACAACCAAAATCGGCTATAGTGTAGCGATTGGCGTCGGATTTCTTTTTCCTCGGCGTCAGTCTGGACCCAACCTGCAAAAAAACGACGGAGTTTGCTATGAGCAACAAAGGGCAATTGTTACAAGACCCGTTTTTGAACGCACTGCGTAAAGAGCATGTGCCAGTCTCGATCTATTTGGTCAACGGCATCAAGCTCCAAGGAAACATCGAATCGTTCGACCAGTACGTCGTGTTGCTCCGGAACACCGTTACTCAGATGGTTTATAAGCACGCAATCTCGACGGTCGTGCCAGCTCGCCCGGTCAATTTCCATCCCGACGCTGAAACGTCCTGACCCATTATCGCGGCCGGCATGACGGCGCTTGGCTCGCCGTCATGCCGGCCGCTTCAATTTGACACTCACCAATTTGATCAACGCAGCGCTTGTCGGCATCGACTTCGGCAAAATCGACTTCGAAGCCAGTCTCGAAGAACTCAGTCTGCTCGCACAAAGTGCGGGCGCTCATCCCGCCGTGACCCTCACTGGGCGCCGCTCGAGCCCCGACGCCGCGCTGTTTGTCGGCAGCGGCAAGGCTGAGGAATTGCGTCTAGCCTGTGAAGCGAATGACGTCGACATCGTCATCTTCAATCACGCGCTGGCGCCCGCGCAGCAGCGCAATCTGGAGCGAACGCTTAACCGGCGCGTCGTCGACCGCACCAGCCTCATCCTCGACATTTTCGCGCAGCGCGCCCGTAGCCATGAAGGCAAGCTTCAGGTGGAACTCGCGCAGCTGCAATACATTGCCACGCGGCTCGTGCGCGCGTGGACTCACCTCGAGCGTCAAAAAGGCGGTATCGGGCTGCGCGGTCCTGGTGAAACGCAGCTCGAAACGGACCGCCGCCTCATCGGCGAGCGCATCAAGATGCTCAAGGTGCGGCTCGAGAAACTCAAACGGCAGCACGGCACGCAGCGGCGGCAGCGCCAGCGCAATCGGGCCCTGTCGGTGTCGCTCGTCGGTTATACCAATGCCGGGAAATCGACACTCTTCAATGCGTTGACGAAGGCACAAGCGTATGCGGCAAACCAGCTCTTCGCCACGCTCGATACGACCTCGCGCCGTGTTTTTCTCGGCGACGAAGCGGGGCAGGTCGTGATCTCCGATACGGTCGGGTTTATTCGGGAGCTGCCACACCAACTCGTGGCGGCCTTCCGCGCAACGCTTGAAGAGACGATCCATGCGGACGTGCTGCTGCATGTCGTCGATGCTTCGAGCGCGGTGCGCCTCGACCAAATCGATCAAGTGAACGAGGTCCTGCGGGAAATCGGTGCCGATACCGTGCGGCAGGTGCTCGTCTTCAACAAGATCGACTCCGTTCCTGAATTGGCCGCCCGCAAGGAGGCCGTCGAGCGGGACGAGTATGGTAATATTTCGCGCGTCTTTTTGAGCGCGCGCACGGGTCAGGGGCTTGATTCTCTGCGCGCTGCCATCGCGGAAATCGCCACCTCAGAACATCTTCCAGACACCGGGCGGGCCATGCCGGAGCATTCGCCGGCGGCAGACGAGCGCAAAGACTTCGACGTATCCGACGTATCGCGGATTGCCGACACATGGCCGTTGCCCCGTTCGGATCTGCATTGACCGGCTCTCCCAACTCGAGCGAACGAACACAGGTGAACGAATACAACGAGCGGAGTTTCTGGGCGCGCGCGCGCGCTGTCCTTTCGATCAGCGATCCCCGCTGGGGGCGCGGCGACAGCAATGGCAACCAGCAGCGTCCCAATGAACCCAAGCAGCCAAAGGGAGACGTCGACGGTCCGCCCGATCTCGACCAAATGTGGCGCGATTTCAATCAGCGGCTCGGGCGTCTGTTCGGCACGAAAGGGCGCGGCTCGGGCCCCGGCGAGCGCCGCCCAGATAATGGGCGAGCCGCCCGCGTCGGGGTCGGCATCGTCATCGGCGTGCTGATCGCGATCTACGTCGGCAGCGGTGTGTTCGTGGTGCAGGAAGGACAAAAGGGCGTCGTGCTTCAGTTTGGCAAATATCTGCGCACGGTTGATCCCGGCATCCATCTGCGCTCGCCCTACCCGTTCGAAACAAACGAAATCGTCAACGTCTCGGAAACGCGTTCGGTCGAGATCGGTCGGCGCAATGCAGTCGCGGACGCCAATGTGGCGGATGCATCGATGCTCACGCACGATGGCGATATCGTCGACGTGCGGTTTGTCGTGCAATACAGGATCAAATCGGCTACCGACTACCTTTTTCACGCGGTCGACCCGGATCGCAGCGTGACACAAGCGGCACAGACGGCTGTGCGGGCAATCGTCGGCGCGCAAAGCACCGATGCGGTGTTCGCCGAAAACCGCGATGCGTTGAGCCAAAAACTCGTAGCGGCGATTCAAACATCGCTCGAGCGCTACCGCACCGGGTTGGCTGTCGCCGGTGTGGCGATTCAAAGCATCGATCCCCCGCAGCAGGTGCAATCCGCTTTCGACGCTGTGGCGCGCGCCAAGCAAGATCGCGAGCGCATGAAACGCGATGCCCAGGCGTATGCCAACGATTTGCTGCCGAGAGCGCAGGGTGAAGCGTCCCGCACGATCGACGATGCGAAGACCTACGCGGAGCGTGTCGTGGCGCAGGCGCAAGGCGACGCGCAGCGTTTCGACCAGGTCTACGCGCAATATCAGAAGGCCCCGGCCGTAGTGCGCGAGCGGCTCTATCTCGACACCATGCGCGACATTTATTCGAATGCCACCAAGATATTCGTCGGTGGGAAGACGGCGTCGAGCGTGATCAACGTCTCACTCGACAAGCTGCTTGAAACGAACCGCCGCGCGGCCGGGCAAGCTGCCGCCGCCCCACAGCCGGCTTCCGGAGCGTCTGCACCAGAAGCCGCTTCTGCTCCTGCTTCGACGCCTGCGCCTGCCGCGACAGCCACAGCCGCGTCCGCGTCCGCAGCGAGCCAGGCGAGCCAGGCGAGCCAGGCGAGCCAGGCGAGCGCCGCCGCCGGTGCAAGCGACCCATTGCGCTCGCGCGATTCCCTGCGCAGCCGCTCGCGCGAATACGACCAGCCACAGTGAGGGGCGCCCGGATATGAATCGCATCATTGCGCTCGTTATTGCTGTTGTCGTTGTTCTGTTTGCGGGGGCGTCGATGCTTGTCGTCGTCGATCAGCGTCACGTCGCCGTCGTTTCTTCGCGCGGCGGGGCGGATCCGCGCGTGGTCGGCCCCGGTTTGCATTTCAAGCTTCCCACGCCGGTTCAGAGCGCGGCGCGGATCGATACGCGCATTCAGGCGGTCGAGCCTTCCGCGGCCGATCGCTACGCCACGTCGAACCAGAGCGATTTGCTGGTGAGCCCGCTGGTGAAATACCGCGTTGCCGACCCACTCAAGCTCTTCGAAGCAACCAGCGGTGATCTGCCAAGTGCGCCCGATCGGCTCGCCGCATTGATGCGCAGCGCCCTCGGCGATGCTTTGAAGCAGCGCACGCTGACGGATGCGCTTGCGCAGCAAGCCGAGATTGCGTCGGCAGCGCGTGCGGCAATGGAGGCGAAAGCGCAGGCGTTGGGAATCGAGGTGGTCGATGTGCAGCTTGTGCGCGTCGATTTGCCGGCCAATCTGGCGGACGCAACCTACAAGCGGATGGCGGCAGCGCGAGAACAGATCGCCAGCGAGACGCGCGCCCAAGGCGGCGCCGATGTGGAGCAAATCAAGGGTGACGCCGAGCGCCAACGTCAGGCCGTACTCGGCGATGCCTACAAGCAAGCGCAGACAATCAAGGGCCAGGGCGATGCGAAAGCGGCCGAGATTGCCGCCGATGCATTCGGCCGCGACCCGGGCTTCTATCAGTTCTACCAGAGCCTGCAGGCGTACCGTGCCGTATTTAAGCCGAATGACGTAATCGTCGTCGATCCGGACAGCGACTTTTTCCGTTTCATGCGTGGGCCCGAAGGCAATGGCGATCCGGCGTCGCGTGCCGCCGCGGCGCCAAAAAAACACTGACAACAGGGGACACCGCGCCCGTGCGGGTGCGGCAGGATGCGTATGGATATAGCCGGCTCACTACTGCTCGCGGTTGCGTTGATGCTTATCATCGAGGGCATGTTTCCGTTCGTGTTTCCGACGGCTTGGCGCGAAACGTTTCGTAAAATGGCGGCGCGTCCGACGCATCATATCCGCGTCGGAGGGCTGATTGTCATGGCGCTGGGCCTGATTCTGCTGCTCGTCGCCACGTAGGCGACGGCCCGATGCGGGGGCCCCGCTCAAGCATTTCATTTCGGCCGCGCCAACGCGCGCCGCTCACCACGTTGTAGGACTGTACCGATGTCGACCTGGCTGCTGCCTGAGAATATCGCCGACGTGTTGCCCTCGGAGGCGCGCAAGATCGAGGAGCTGCGCCGCGCGCTGCTCGATCGCTTTCGTGCCTATGGGTACGAAATGGTGATGCCGCCGCTGCTCGAGTATCTCGAGTCGCTGCTTACCAGCGGGGGCAGTGATCTGAACCTGCGCACCTTCAAGCTCGTTGACCAGCTATCGGGCCGTACGCTGGGGCTGCGGGCCGATACCACGCCGCAGGTCGCGCGCATCGATGCGCACTTGCTCAACCGGCAGGGTGTCACGCGTCTTTGCTACGCGGGCAGCGTGTTGCATACGCGCCCCCGCGGGCTGCATGCGACGCGCGAACAGATCCAGGTCGGCGCGGAAATCTACGGCCATGCAGGCCTCGAGGCCGACGTCGAGATCCAGCAACTGCTGCTCGATTCTCTGCGCCTTGCGCGCTTGGACAAGGTGCGGCTCGATCTTTGCCACGCGGGGGTGCTTTCCGCGCTCTTCGCGCGCGACGCGGCGGCCGCGAAAATGGGCGAGACGCTTTACGAGGCGCTGGCGGGTAAGGATGTGGCGCACTTGAGCGAGCTGACGCGCGAGCTTAGTGCGCCCGTGGCCGATGCACTGCGCACGCTGCCTTCGCTATACGGCGACGCGTCTGTAATCGTCGAAGCGCGTGCGCGCCTGCCGCAATGGCCGGAGATCACGCAAGCGCTAGACGATCTAGCATTTCTCGCGTCACAGGTCGACACGGCTGAAGTGACGATCGATCTCGCCGATCTTCGCGGCTACGCCTATCACAGCGGCGCGATGTTTTCGGCTTATGTCGATGGGGTGCCGAGTGCGGTGGCGCGCGGCGGTCGTTACGATCACGTGGGGCAGGCGTACGGACGCGCGCGCGCGGCTACCGGGTTTTCGCTCGACTTGCGGGAAATCGGGCGAATCTCGTCTATCGAAGTGCGCAGCAACGCAATTCTCGCGCCGTGGAAGCACGACGACGCGTTGCGTGCGAGCGTCGCCGCGTTGAGGAATGCCGGCGAAGTCGTCATTCAGGCGCTGCCGGGTCACGATCACGATCTCGACGAGTTCGCGTGCGACCGGGTGCTAGTCGAACGCGACGGCGCCTGGGTGGTGCAAACACGCACGCACTCGGGATAAGGCCAAGGCGAATCTTTTATACCGCTTGCCGGCCGCGATCCAATGAGCCCATGCCGTTGAAACGAAATGGAAAAATTCGGAACGCGCGGCGAAGATGGGTAGAATACGTTTTTAACCAGCTCAAGAATCAACATGTCTGCCAGTGCAGTGAACGTAGCCCAGGGGCGCAACGTTGTCGTCGTCGGGACTCAGTGGGGTGATGAAGGCAAAGGCAAGATCGTCGACTGGCTGACGGACCACGCGCAAGGCGTCGTGCGTTTCCAGGGCGGCCATAACGCCGGCCATACGCTCATCATCGGTGGCAAGAAAACCATCTTGCGCTTGATCCCGTCCGGCATCATGCGCGCAGACGTGGCGTGCTATATCGGTAACGGTGTCGTTTTATCGCCCGAGGCCCTCTTCAAGGAAATCGCGGAACTCGAAACGGCCGGTCTCGACGTTTGCCGGCGCCTGTTTATTTCCGAAGCAGCCACGTTGATCCTGCCACAGCATATTGCCATCGACCAAGCGCGTGAAGCGCGCCGCGGCGCGGGCAAGATCGGTACCACGGGCCGTGGTATCGGCCCCGCGTACGAAGATAAAGTGGGCAGGCGCGCGCTACGCGTACAGGACTTGTTCGCGCCGTCCGCATTCGCGGAGCGCCTGCGAGAGAACCTCGATTTCGATAATTTCGTGCTGACCCAATATCTTGGGGCAGCCGCTGTCGACTTCCAGCAGACGCTCGACACAATGCTCAGCTACGCCGAGCGCCTCGCACCGATGGTGGCCGACGTGTCGCGTCGTCTGTACGACGAAAACGCCGCGGGCCGCAATCTGTTGTTCGAAGGCGCGCAGGGCACGCTGCTCGACATCGATCACGGCACCTATCCGTTCGTCACATCGAGCAATTGCGTCGCCGGCGCGGCAGCAGCGGGTGCTGGCGTGGGGCCGCAGAAACTTCATTACATCCTCGGCATCACGAAGGCCTATTGCACGCGCGTCGGTGCGGGGCCGTTCCCGAGCGAGCTATACGATGCGGACAATCCGAAACGGCAAGAAGCGATTGGCGTGACGTTGGCCAACGTCGGCAAGGAGTTCGGCTCCGTCACGGGGCGTCCCCGTCGCACGGGTTGGCTGGATGCCGCCGCGCTGCGTCGTTCGATCCAAATCAACGGCATTTCGGGCCTGTGTATCACGAAGCTCGACGTGCTTGACGGCCTCGATGAGGTCAAGCTGTGCGTTGGCTACAAGATAGACGGCAAAGACGTAGACTTGCTGCCGCGCGGTGCACCGGAAGTGGCGCGCTGCGAGCCCGTCTACGAGTGCTTCGGCGGCTGGCAGGAAAGCACGATCGGCATCACGCAATGGGACCGGCTGCCGGCCAACGCGCAAGCCTACCTCACGCGGGTGCAAGAAGTGGCCGGCGTGCCGATCGATATGGTGTCGACCGGCCCCGATCGCGACGAAACCATCTTGTTGCGTCATCCGTTCAAGGTGTAAGAGGGCAAAAGCGTAAGAGGGCGATGTAAAACATGACGATGATCGCGATGACCGATCCGCGTAACGACGACAAGAACCTCTGGATCAACTGGGACGAATACCACCGGCTGATCGAATTGCTCGCGCTCGCGGTACACGATTCCGGTTGGAAGTTTGAGAAGATTCTGTGTCTCGCACGCGGCGGCTTGCGCGTGGGGGACCAGCTCTCACGCATCTACGATCTTCCGCTCGCCATTCTTGCCACGAGCTCGTACCGCGAAGCAGCGGGAACGCAGCAGGGCGAACTCGATATCGCGCAGTACATCACGATGACGCGCGGGGAACTCTCCGGCAACGTGCTGCTCGTCGACGATCTCGTCGATTCGGGTGTGACGCTCGCGCGCGTGCAGCAGCATATGAAAGAGCGTTACCCGGCGGTGACGGCGGTGCGCTCTGCCGTGCTTTGGTATAAGGGCTGCTCGAAGGTCAAACCTGACTATTTTGTCGAGCATCTGCCGACCAACCCGTGGATTCACCAACCCTTCGAAGAGTGGGATACCGTGCGCCCGCATAATCTTGGGGCATGGATCAAGCGTGGCGTTGCGCAAGACACGTGTTCCGGCGCATAAGTTGCCCGCGTGGCGCAGCTCGGCCATATGAGGACCCTGTGCAAGAGGCGGAGTCGGCTGGCTCCGCTTTTTCTTTTGTGCGGAGCATGCGAGCACCGCTAGAATAGCGCTCGCTCTCCGCTTATCCGGACCGGATTTTTTCCTTTATGACAAACAATGGCCACGAGAATCCTCGCCAGCAGCCCCTGTCTTCGCTCGCGCTGGCCGCAATTGGCGTGGTGTTCGGTGACATCGGCACGAGCCCGCTTTATGCATTGAAGGAAGCGTTCAGCGAATCGCATGGCATTCCATTGACAGAGGCGTCGATTCTCGGCGTCATTTCCTTGCTGTTCTGGGCGATCATCGTTGTGGTGTCGGTCAAGTATGTGCTGTTCGTCATGCGGGCCGACAACAACGGCGAGGGCGGCGTGCTTGCATTGATGGCGCTCTCGCTACGGCCGTTCGCCAATAGGGGGCGTTTGTCCGGAACATTGATGATGCTCGGCATCTTCGGCGCCTGTATGTTTTATGGCGATGCCGTGATTACGCCGGCGATCTCCGTGATGTCTGCCGTCGAAGGCCTACAAGTGGCCACACCGGAACTGTCCCACCTCGTTATCCCGATCACGATCGTCATTCTGATAGTGCTTTTCTGGATTCAGCGGCACGGCACCTCGCTGGTCGGCAAGCTGTTCGGCCCGATCATGATCGTCTGGTTCGCGACGCTCGCTGTTCTTGGCGCCCTTCATGTCGTTCGCGAGCCGGGGATCATCGCAGCGCTCAATCCGTACTATGCGATCTCGTTCCTGAGCCGCCACATGTTGCAGGCTTATGTGGTGCTCGGTTCTGTTTTTCTCGTGCTGACCGGCGCCGAAGCGCTTTACGCCGATATGGGCCATTTCGGTGCGAAGCCGATTCGTGCGGGTTGGTACTGCGTGGTGATGCCCGCGCTTGTGATCAACTATTTCGGTCAGGGCGCGCTGTTGATGCATAACCCCAAAGCGCTTGCGAACCCGTTTTTCCTGATGGCGCCCGAGTGGGCGACGCTGCCGCTCGTCGTGTTATCGACGGTCGCAACGGTGATCGCCTCGCAAGCAGTGATCTCGGGGGCCTACTCGTTGACGAGCCAGGCGATTCAACTCGGCTATGTGCCGCGCATGAAGATCCTGCATACGTCGGATCTTGCCATCGGCCAGATCTATGTGCCCGTTGTGAACTGGTTGCTGCTCTTCATTATTTTGTTGGTCGTGATCGGCTTCAAAAGCTCTGATAATCTGGCGGCCGCTTACGGCATTGCGGTTACGACGACAATGGTCATTACGACCATCCTGGCATGCGTCGTGATGGTCAAGGTCTGGAATTGGAACAAGCTGCTCGTTGCATGCATCATTGCGGCATTCATCATCGTGGATCTTGCATTTTTTGGCGCGAATCTGTTGAAGGTGGCGGAGGGTGGTTGGCTGCCGCTCGGCATCGGTGCACTGCTGTTTTTCCTGCTGATGACATGGCACAAGGGGCGCCTGCTGGTAAAGGAGCGAACCGCGGCCGATGGCATACCGCTCGCTCCGTTCCTGCAAAGTTTGCTTGCGCATCCGCCGCACCGCGTTTCGGGAACCGCGATCTACTTGACTGGTAGCGATACGCTCGTGCCGGTGAGCTTGCTCCATAACCTGAAGCACAACAAAGTGCTGCACGAGCGGACGCTGTTTCTGACGTTCATCACGCGCGATATTCCCTACGTCAATGAAAGCGAGCGCGTGACGATCAAGGACGTCGCCGGCGGGCTGTTTATCGTGAAGGCGGCCTATGGCTTTAACGAAACGCCCGATGTCAAGGCCGTGCTGGCGGAAATCAGCCGCACTTACGGCATGACGTTCGAATTGATGGATACGTCGTTTTTCCTCGCACGCGAAACGGTGGTGCCGACTCAGTTGCCAGGCATGTCGATACTGCGCGAGCGCGTGTTCGCCTGGATGCACCAGAACGCTGCCAAGCCAACCGATTTTTTCAGCATTCCGGCAAACCGCGTCGTAGAGCTCGGCACGAAGATAGAGATTTAATCGCCGCTGCGCTGCCGGAGCCAACCGAGGGCAGCGCGAAAAAAACCCGTGTGCGGTTCAGTTCAGACCGCCACGGGTTTTTTTCTGCGTGTAGCGAATGGCTACGTGCGTCAGCGTTGCTTTAGTTTGGCGAACGCCGCAGCCATCGCGCCGCCCGGCTGATCGTCATGCGAGCGCTGGCCGCCGCGCGTACCGCCTGCGCGATTGCCATGATTGCCATTGCCGTTGCTGCGTTCGGATGATTGAGCGCCGGTGCGTGCAGCCGGTGCGGCGTCGTCCGCCAGGCGCATCGTCAATGCGATGCGCTGGCGTTTCACGTCGACGTCGACTACCTTCACCTTGACGACTTGCCCCGCCTTGACGACTTCGTGTGGGTCTTTGATGAACTTCGTCGACATCGCGGAAACGTGGACGAGACCGTCCTGATGCACGCCGATGTCGACGAATGCGCCGAATGCGGCGACGTTGGTCACGACACCTTCGAGCACCATGCCCGGCATCAGGTCGGAAATCTTCTCGACGCCTTCGCGGAACGTCGCCGTTTTGAATTCGGGGCGTGGATCGCGGCCGGGCTTCTCGAGTTCGGTCAGGATGTCGCGGACCGTCGGCAGGCCGAAGCGTTCGTCGACGAAGGCGGTCGGGGAGATGCCGGCCAGCGCGTCGCGGTTGCCCAGCACCGCGCCGATATCCTTGCGAATCGCCGCAAGAATGCGCTCGACCACCGGATACGCCTCGGGGTGCACCGATGAGCGATCGAGCGGATTTTCGCCGCCATTGATCCGCAAAAAGCCGGCGGCTTGCTCGAAGGTCTTGTCTCCGAGGCGCGGCACTTTGCGCAGGTATTCGCGCGACCGGAAGGGGCCGTTGGCGTCGCGGTATTCGACGATGTTGCGTGCGAGCGTCGCGTTCAGACCCGAAACGCGGGCGAGCAACGCAACGGACGCGGTGTTCGCATCGACACCCACTGCATTCACGCAATCTTCGACGACGGCATCGAGTGAACGTGCCAACTCGCGTTGGTTCACATCATGCTGGTACTGGCCGACGCCGATCGCTTTCGGTTCGATCTTGACGAGCTCGGCGAGCGGATCTTGCAGCCGCCGTGCGATCGATACGGCGCCGCGCAGCGAGACGTCGAGATCGGGAAATTCCTTCGCAGCGAGTTCGGACGCCGAATACACCGACGCACCCGCTTCGGAGACAACGATTTTCTGCAATTTGAGCTCGGGATGGCGCGCGATGAGTTCGCTCGCGAGCTTGTCGGTCTCGCGCGATGCGGTGCCGTTGCCGATGCTGATGAGCTCGGCCTTGGTCTGCGCCGCGATGCGGGCGAGCTTGGCAAGCGAGCCGTCCCAGTCGCGCCGCGGCTCGTGCGGGTAGATGGTGTCGGTGGCGAGCACCTTCCCGGTACGGTCGACGACTGCGACTTTCACGCCCGTGCGCAGCCCCGGATCCAGACCGATCACGGCCTTCGGGCCGGCCGGCGCCGCCAGCAGCAAGTCTTTCAGATTGCGCGCAAAGACGCGGATGGCTTCGTGTTCAGCGGTTTCGCGTAGTTGCGTCAACAGTTCGTTTTCGAGATGTGGCTGCACCTTGACGCGCCAGCACCAACGGCAGACGTCGCCGAGCCATTTGTCCGCAGGGCGGCCCTGGTTCGCGATGCCGACGTGGCGGGCGATCATCGCTTCGCAGGGGTGCGGGACTTCGGCGTCGAGTTCGGCGCCCAGGCCGAGCTTGATCATCAGCACGCCAGCATTACGCGCGCGAAAAAGCGCCAGCGCGCGATGCGATGGCACAGTCTTCAAGGTTTCGGCGTAATCGTAGTAATCGCGGAATTTCTCGCCCTCTTCGTGCTCCTTGCCCTCGATGACCGTCGACGAAACGACGCCTCGCTCGTACAGGTACTCGCGCAGTCTGCCCAGCAGGTCGGCCGTTTCGCCGAACTGCTCCGAAAGGATATCGCGCGCGCCGTCGAGCGCGGCCTTTATATCGGCCACGCCTTTTTCCGCGTCGACATACCGTAGCGCTTCCGTTTGCGGATCCAGGCTTGGGTCGGCGAGCAGCGTGTGCGCCAGCGGCTCGAGCCCGGCTTCGCGAGCGATCTGCGCGCGCGTGCGGCGCTTGGGCTTATATGGCAGGTAGAGGTCTTCGAGAACCTGTTTGCTGTCGGCCGCGATGATCGCCGTGCGCAGTTCCTCGGTGAGCTTGCCTTGTTCCTCAATGCTGGCGAGAATCGTGGCGCGGCGCTCTTCCATCTCGCGCAGGTAAAGCAGGCGCTCTTCGAGGTGGCGTAACTGCGTGTCGTCGAGGTTGCCGGTGACTTCCTTGCGATAGCGCGCGATGAACGGAACGGTCGCGCCTTCGTCGAGGAGTTGCACGGCTGCTGCCACCTGGCGCGGCGCTACGGTCAATTCGGCGGCAATGCGCTGTACGATCTTGAGTGCTACGGTTTCCGTCATAGAGAAGGCATTTGACTGCGGGGCTGCGCGGGCCGCACCAAGCCGTAGCGAAATGGGGCGCGAAAAGGGCGAGACGCGGGCGCGAAGCCGGGTTGCTGGAGCGGCGCATTTTGCCATAAATGCTCGGCGCTCAGCCCCCGGTGTTAGAATTTCGCGCATGTTCCGATCCCCGCTCATGACGTTGCCGATCTCCCGTTTTTCGATGATTTGGTGCGCGACCCGACTCGCTGCGGCGGCGCTTTTTGCGTGCCCGTTGGCGGCCGCGGCGCAAGGTTTGCCCGCAGCAGCGTCCGGTGCCGCGCAGACGCGGCAGATGCCGCAAAGCGTGCGTTCCGATGAGGTCGCGGATGATTTCGACGTGCGTCAGAAAGCGCTGAACCAACGCTCGGCCGAGAATAACTACGAATACGGCGTGGCGGCGCACAACTGCTACGCGAAGTTTTTCGTCAACGCGTGCATTGGCCGAGCGCAAAATAAGATGCGTAAGGCGCAGGCGAAGATTCGTGCCGAGCAACTGGCGCTCGATGATGAGAAGCGGGCCGCCCGCGCCCAGCAGCGCGACGAGCGGCAGGCCATCAAGGCGGCGAGCGAGGCGTCGGAGGCCCCCGAGCGGGCGGCTGCCGATGCACGTAACGCCGAATCGTTCGAACAAAAGCAGCGCCAACATGCGCTCGACGAAGCGCGGCGCGGCGCCGAAGCACCACAGCGCGCGGCGAATCAAGCGGCTTACGACAGAAAGCAGGCCGATTTCCAACGCAAGCTCGACGACGCGCGCCGTCAGGCTGCCCAAGATGCGCAAGAGCGGGCCCAGCGCGCTCAGCGGTTCTCCGAGAAGCAGGCGGGCGCCGCGCAGCACAAGGCCGATGTCGAAGCCCGCCAAAAGCAGGCGGCGCAAAAGGCACAGGAAAAGCAACAAGAGCAGCTTCAGCAGGACGAGCAGCAAAAACAGTTGCAAAAGGAGCAGCAAGAAAGCGACTGACGCACCGATTTTTGCTGGACGGTAACCTCAGGCGAATACCGTCACCCAGGCGGGAAAGCGCTTATCGAACCGAGGAGCGACCATGCGCGGCCATGACACGATCGACCCGAACGTTTTGCGCGACCGTATCGTGCAGTTGGAGTCGGAGCATAGCGAGCTCGATCGCATGATCGACCGATTGTCGGACTCGTCGGATATCTCCGATCTCGAGTTGCGGCGCTTGAAAAAGCGCAAGCTCAAGGTCAAAGACAACATCATCTTGCTGCAACTGCAGCTGGAACCGGACAAGCACGCATGAGCGGCGCACAGGCAGGCGCCGGCGCAGCGGGCTGGCGCCGGTCTTTGCTTAGGAACCGCTTGCCGTGAATACATCGCCAGACGCATCCTCCATCGAAGCGCGCGCAGGTCCGCGCGAAACGGGTGCTGCGTTCGCCCTCAGTGCGAAGCACGGTGCCGAGCTCGACGCCATTTTTGCGTCCGGCGGCTTGCTCGCGCGAGCGATCGACGGATACCGGGCGCGCGCGTCGCAAATCGAGATGGCGCGAGCCGTTGCTGCGACGATGGAGGCCTCGGCACGCGGGCTGCCCGAGCCCTCGATGTTCGAACTGCAGCAGCGTCCCGCAAGACGCCTGCGTTCTGCCGATGCGCCGTCGCAGCAGGGCGCGGCGCACGCCCAGCCCCCGGCAGCTGCGCCAGAAGCAAGCGACGGCGGCGAAAATACGCTCATCGTCGAGGCCGGCACCGGCACGGGCAAGACCTATGCGTATCTCGTCCCGGCAATGCTATGGGGCGGGAAAGTCATTATCTCGACCGGCACCAAGCACCTCCAGGATCAGCTCTTTCAGCGCGATATCCCCACGGTGCGCGATGCGCTCGCGGTGCCCGTCAGCGTGGCGATGCTCAAGGGCCGTGCGAATTATCTTTGCCATTACTACCTGCAACGGACGGCGGACAACGGGCGGTTGCCGTCCCGGCAGGATTCGGCTTATCTGCAAGACATCGTGCGATTCGCGAAGCTGACGCGCACGGGCGACAAAGCGGAACTCGCGAGTGTGCCGGAAACGGCGCCCGTCTGGTCAATGGTGACGTCGACGCGCGAGAACTGCCTCGGTCAGGAGTGTCCGCACTACAAGGACTGCTTTGTGATGCACGCGCGTCGCGAAGCGCAGCAGGCCGACATCGTCGTCGTCAATCACCATCTCTTTTTCGCCGATATCATGCTGCGCGATACAGGGATGGCCGAGTTGTTGCCGACAGCCAATACGATTGTGTTCGACGAGGCGCATCAGTTGCCGGAAACGGCGACGCTCTTTTTTGGCGAAACGCTTTCGACGACGCAACTGCTCGAATTGGCGCGCGACGCAGTAGCGGAAGGGTTGGGAAATGCGCGCGAGGCGGTGGAGTGGGTCAAGCTCGGCGCCGGGCTCGAGCGCGCGGCGCGCGATATCCGGCTCGTATTCCGTGAAGATTCGTTGCGCTTATCGGCTGCGCAGCTTGCCGATGACCATCCGCTTTTTCCTGCACTCGATGCGCTCGAGGCCGCACTGGATCTGCTTGCGAGTGCGCTCGCGGGCCAGGCCGAACGTGCGGAATCGTTGGCTGCCTGTTTGCGGCGTGCACGCGAGCTTCAAGATCAGCTCGCCCGCTGGACGGCGGCGCCCGCCCACCCGGAGCCCACAGCGAGCGATGCGGCCGCAACGGCTGCCGCAGCAACGGCTGCCGCAGCGTTGACCGATGCAAACGAGCGCATTCGCTGGATCGAGGTTTTCTCGCATACCGTGCAACTGCATGAAACGCCGTTGTCGGTCGCGCCGATTTTTGCGAAGCAGCGCGCGGGGGTGCCGCGGGCATGGATCTTCACGTCGGCGACGCTTTCCGTGCGCGGCGATTTCACGCACTATGCCGCGCAGATGGGCCTTGATGCGCGCCGTTCGATGGCGCTGCCAAGCCCGTTCGACTACGCGATGCAGGGGCTTCTTTACGTGCCGCGCAACTTGCCGCAGCCGTCGTCGCCGGCCTTTACCGATGCGGTCTTCGACGCGGCACTGCCGGCAATCGAAGCCGCGGGTGGCGGCGTCTTCGTGTTGTGCACGACGTTACGCGCGGTCGAGCGCATCGCGACGAAGCTACGCGATGTAATCGAAGCGCGCGGCTGGCAGATGCCGTTACTCACGCAAGGCGATGCGAGCCGCACCGAGTTGCTCGACCGGTTTCGCGCTTATGGCAATGCGATCCTCGTGGGCAGCCAGAGTTTTTGGGAGGGCGTCGACGTCCGGGGCGATGCGCTTTCACTCGTCGTCATCGATAAGCTGCCGTTCGCGCCGCCCGACGACCCGGTGCTGTCAGCCCGACTCGACGTGCTGGCGAAAAAAGGCTTGAGTCCTTTCGCGGTGCATCAGGTGCCGCAGGCTGTCATTGCATTGAAACAAGGGGCGGGGCGGCTGATTCGCGCCGAGACGGACCGCGGCGTGCTGATGATTTGCGATACGCGTCTGGTCGATAAGCCGTATGGTCGCCGTATCTGGCAAAGCTTGCCGCCGTTCAAACGCACGCGCGAAATCGAGGTGGTGCGCGAATTTTTTGCGAGCGAGCGGGAAGACGGGACGGGCGCCGCGCAAACGGTCTAGCCTGTCCGACTCCGACTGACGAACTCGGGGGGGCAGCCCTACAGGCAAAGAAAAACCCGGCTGCAAATCTCGCGGAACCGGGTTTTTTTTGACGCTGATCGTGGTCGACTCAGAATTGCCACCACGACTTGCGAGCACCCGGGCGCGGATGGCCGGTAACGTAGGGGCTGTCCGGGAACGTTGCGGCAAGCACGCGCCGGGCGTCGTCGGCAAGCTTCTGCTCGTTGAGCTTGGTGTACGACAGTATCATCAAGTGCAGCGCATCTTCGATGGCCGGCGCGTTCTTGTATTCCTTGATCGCGCGTTGCGCCCGATTGATCGAAGCCACGTAGGCCCCGCGCCGATAGTAATAATCGGCCGCATGCACCTCGTATGAGGCGAGGGCGTTCACGATATAACGCATACGGGCCGCGGCGTCCGGCGCGTATTTGCTGTTCGGGTATTTATCGACGACTACCTTGAACGCGTCATACGACTCCCGCAGCGATTTAGGATCGCGCTCGCTCATATCCTGGCCGGAGAATCGTCCGAACAGGCCGAGGTCGTCGTTGAAGTGGATCATCCCCTTCAAGTAGTAGGCGTAGGCGATATCGGGATGGTCCGGATGCAGCTTGATGAAACGGTCGATGGCCTGGTCGGCCGCGGCCGGTTCGCTGTCTTTCCAGTTGCAGTAGGCCACGTTGATCTGCGCTTGCTGCGCAAAGTGGCCGAACGGGTCGCGTCCTTGCAGTGCCTCAAAGTATTTCGCGCATTTGCCCCAGTCTCCACCGGAGAGGGCGTCCTGAGCCTCCGAGTATAATTTGCTGTTCGGCCAGGTTACTGTCTCATCGGTCTTTTGCGGCAGGCCGTGACAGCCCGTCACGATCAACGCGGCAGCCGCCAGCGACAGGCTCGCCGCCACGGGGCGGGCAGCGCATCTGGCTGCGCGCCGAAGTGCGGACGCGGCCGCGCGAAAGGCCGATCGCATCACGGTATTCCAGGCTTGCCGCATTTCTCCATGCTTCTTAGCTTTCAGTCTCACTCGATGACCCTGTTTTGATGACCCGCAAAAGTCCTTCAAGCGCCGTTCCCAGCCCCAAAGATCGAAGCGCCGATTATAGCCGAACCAATACGCGCGCCGATGCGTCAGCAAGCCTTGAATGCATCGGCGAAGCAAGCGCTGCCATGCCCGTCGGAGAAGCGGGCGTCCGTACCTCGCTCGATCCGCAGGCTGCGCGCAGCGCCCGCGCGCCGGCGGAACTCGCGGGTGAACGGCTCGACAAGGTGCTCGCCAAGCTCTTTCCGGAGTTCTCGCGCAGCCGCTTGCAAAGCTGGGTGGAGGCAGGGCGCGTGCGCGTCAACGGCATGCCGTCGAAGGTGCGTCAGGCGGTGCCGCTCGATGCGCACATCGAACTCGTCCCGGATCTGCTGCCCGAGCAACTGGCGTTTACGCCCGAACCGGTGCCGCTCGACGTCGTCTATGAAGATGCGGCACTCGTCGTCATCAACAAGCCGGCTGGCCTCGTCGTGCATCCGGCAGCCGGCAATTGGAGCGGTACGATTCTCAACGGCTTGCTTTATCGCTATGGCGAAGCGGCAGCCGGGTTGCCGCGAGCGGGCATCGTCCATCGGCTCGACAAGGACACCTCGGGGCTCATGGTGGTGGCGCGCACGCTCGAAGCGCAGACGGATCTCGTGCGCCAACTGCAGGCGCGTACGGTCAAGCGGCGCTACGTCGCGCTCGTCTGGGGCGCCACGCCCGCTGATGGCACGATCGACGCGCCGCTCGGGCGCGATCCGCGCGAGCGCATGCGCATGGCGGTCGTGGCCGGCGCCTCGGGCAAACCGGCTCGGACGCACTTTCGCACGGTCGACGAAACGCTCTGGCAGCGGCAGCCGATTTCGGCGATTCACTGCGATCTGGAGACCGGGCGGACGCACCAGATTCGCGTGCATTGCGCGCATATCGGACACCCGCTGCTTGGCGATCCGTTATACGGTGGGCTGCGCGGCAGGCGCTCAAGTATCCCGTTGCCGGGCGGCTTTGCGCGCCAGGCGTTGCACGCGTGGCGCCTCGGCCTGGTTCACCCCGAGTCTGGGCGCTCGATGCGCTGGCGGGCCGACCTGCCCGACGATATGGCAGAACTGGCCGCGGCGCTGGGCTTCGGCGCCGCGTCCGGGCTGCACGAGGACGACGAGGCCGCGCTCGAGGACACGTTCGAGGGACTGGAGGCTGGAGACGAGGCCGAAGACGAGGCCGGCTATGACGCCGATGACGATCTCGAGTGAAACAACGTCCGGCACGGCTTGCGGCAACGCTGACTATCGCGAATCAGAAAGGAAACCTGGCCAATGAATCATCGTGACCTGACGCTGGCCGATTGCCTGCAGCCGTCGTGGCGGGTCTCCCCGCGTGTGCGCGCGCTCGTCACGACGCGTGCGGGCGGCGTCAGCCTGCCGCCTTACGGCCGCTTTGGCGACGGCACCGAATTGCCCGGCGGGCTGAACCTGGGCCCGCATACCGGGGACGACGCCAGTCGGGTTGAACAGAACCGTGCGCGTGTCGCAGCGCTGACGGCCGCCCACGCAGCATGGCTCGAGCAAATTCACGGCGACACGATTGTGGACGCCGAGCAGGCGCTTGCTTGCGACGCTGTACCGCAAGCTGACGCGAGCGTCACGTCGGCGCCGGGTGTTGCTTGCGTCGTGATGGTCGCCGATTGCCTGCCGGTTTTGCTGTGCGATCCGGCCGGCCGCGCGGTCGGCGCGGCCCATGCGGGCTGGCGGGGGTTGGCGGCTGGCATCGTGGAAAAGGCGGCGTTGCGGGTGGCGGCCGCGGCCGGCGTGCCCGCTCATTCGCTGCATGCCTATCTGGGCCCGGCGATCGGTCCGCGTGCGTTCGAAGTCGGCCCGGAAGTACGCGAGACGTTTCTCGGACAGGCCGATGGACCCAAGGAGCGCGAGCGGACCGCGTCCGCGTTCGTTGCTAGCGCGGCAACGCCGGGCAAATACTTCGCCGATCTTTATGCGCTGGCTCGGTTACGACTGGGCCGCCACGAGATTACGCAGGTGACGGGCGGCCAGGCTTGCACGTTCACCGAGCGCGAACGCTTCTACTCGTATCGCCGCGATGGCGTAACGGGCCGGATGGCGGCTTTGATCTGGCTCGCGGGCTGAGAGCCGGGGCGCCATGCACCGCACAAGAACGTACCGCTCAGACGTTGCGGCCAGTCGGCGCGCCGGGCCGCGCGCGCCACGCCCCCGGTGTGGCGGATCAAGCCGGCTAAGGGCGCAAGCGGGCGTGCGCCATCCGATCGACATCGGGAAAACGATAATAAAAAAGCTATCGCGGTGCGGCAAAATCGGTTCAAGCATTGACATGTTTTGCGCCCGGGAGCAAGAATGGCCGCTCTCAAGGGTGAGCGCATGAAAGTCATGAGGGTTCGCCCGAGTGCGCTCGACACCCGCCTTTTAACCAGTCTTCCGAGACTTACCGGTAACAAGCGGGTATGACTGCATCAAAACGTCCATCGACTTCCTCTCAAACCGATCGTTCCTCGAGCAACGAGCAGCAAGCCAGTATGGGCATCCCCGACGCCCGTCAGATGTTCGATGCCTGGACGCAGGCCTGGCGAGCGTTCGCCGAACAGATGCCGGGCCTGCCGACAGGCGCGTCGGCGGCCGCTGCGCCATTTCCGTTTCCATTCGCGATGTCGGCGATGCCTTCGATGCCCCCAATGCCAGGCGAGTCCGATGGTGCGCAAGCGGCGGCACAGGCGTTTCAATCGCTGAAGATGCCGATTGCATCGGTGCCACCGGCCCGCTTGCAGCAGTTGCAGGCCGACTACTCGCGTGAATGCATGGAACTCGTCAAGCAGTTTGGCGCGGCAGGTACGGCCGCCCCCGAGTTGCCTGACCGGCGCTTTTCGTCAGACGCCTGGACATCTGCCCCTGCCTTCGGGTACATGGCGGCGTGGTATCTGCTCAACACGCGCTACCTGCAGGAATTGGCCGATGCGCTGGACACCGACGCCAAGACCCGCGAGCGCATTCGCTTCTCCGTCCAGCAGTGGGCGGCGGCCACCTCTCCCAGCAACTTCCTCGCGCTGAACCCGGAGGCGCAAAAGGCGCTGCTCGAGAGCCACGGTGAAAGCCTGCGCCAGGGCGTGCTCAATATGCTTGCCGACATGCGGCGCGGCAAAATCTCGCAGAGCGACGAATCTGGCTTCGTGGTCGGCAAGAATATCGCAACGACCGAAGGCGCCGTCATCTTCGAAAACGAGCTGATGCAGCTCATTCAGTACAAGCCGCAAACGGCAACCGTATTCGAACGGCCGCTATTGATGGTGCCGCCTTGCATCAACAAGTACTACATTCTCGACTTGCAGCCGCAGAGCTCGCTCGTGGCGCATGCACTGGCGTGCGGGCACCAGGTCTACATGATCTCCTGGCGCAATCCGGACGCTTCGCTCGCGGCCAAGACGTGGGACGACTACACGAGCGATGGCGTGCTTGCCGCCATCGAGGTCGTCAAGGCCGTGAGCGGGCGAGAGCAGATCAACACGTTCGGCTTTTGCATCGGCGGCACGATGATCGCGACGGCGCTTTCGGTGCTGGCCGCGCGCGGCGAGCACCCGGCGGCGTCCATGACGCTGCTGACTGCGATGCTCGACTTCACCGATACCGGCGTGCTCGATGTGTTTGTCGACGAAGCGCACGTGCGCATGCGAGAGCAGACGATCGGTGGCGCGAACGGCACGGCGCCGGGGCTCATGCAGGGGGTTGAATTCGCCAACGCATTCTCGTTTTTGCGGCCGAACGATCTTGTGTGGAACTATGTCGTCGATAATTATCTAAAGGGCCGCACCCCCGCGCCGTTCGACCTGCTCTATTGGAACAGCGATTCGACCAATCTGCCCGGGCCGATGTACGTCTGGTATCTGCGGAACACGTATCTGGAAAACCGCTTGCGCGAGCCGGGCGCGCTCACCGTGTGCGGCGAGTCAGTCGACCTCTCGCGCATCGATGTGCCGACCTTCATCTATGGCTCGCGCGACGACCACATCGTGCCATGGCGCACGGCGTATGCCTCCGCGCCGTTGTTGACGGGGCCGCAGCGCTTCGTGCTCGGTGCATCGGGCCATATCGCGGGCGTGATCAACCCGCCGGCAAAGGGCAAACGCAGTTATTGGTCGCATGAAGGCAGCGAGAAGGCGCTGCCGGAAGACCCGGACGCATGGCTGGCGGACGCTGTCGAGAAACCCGGTAGCTGGTGGCCCGATTGGATCTCCTGGCTTGATCAATACGGCGGCAAAAAGGTGAAGCCTCGCGCGCAGCTCGGTTCGGCCGAATATCCGATCATCGAGCCGGCGCCGGGACGTTATGTGCAGCAGCGCGACTAACCGCGTGCGAAACGATTTTTAACTGTACGAGTTGTGGCTGAGTGTGGCCGCATCGCGCAGAGCTCAGAGGAGTGACAAATGACAGACGTAGTGATCGTATCGGCCGCCCGCACCGCGGTCGGCAAATTTGGCGGCTCGCTGGCCAAAATCGCGGCGCCCGAGCTCGGCGCGGCGGTGATTCGCGCAGTACTCGAGCGCGCGGGCGTCAAGCCCGAGCAGGTCAGCGAGGTAATCATGGGACAGGTGCTCACGGCCGCTTCGGGCCAGAACCCCGCGCGTCAATCGCTGATCAAGGCCGGGTTGCCCTCGGCTGTCCCGGGCATGACGATCAACAAGGTTTGCGGTTCGGGCCTCAAGGCAGTCATGCTGGCCGCCAATGCGGTGATCGCGGGCGACGCGGACATCGTCGTCGCAGGCGGTCAGGAAAACATGAGCGCTGCACCGCATGTGCTGCCGGGCTCGCGCGACGGCTTTCGGATGGGCGACGCCAAACTCGTGGATTCCATGATCGTCGACGGCCTCTGGGACGTGTATAACCAGTACCACATGGGTATCACTGCGGAGAACGTCGCGAAGGAATACAGCATTACGCGGGAGGAGCAGGACAAGTTCGCGGCATTGTCGCAAAACAAGGCTGAGGCTGCGCAAAAGGCCGGGCGTTTTGACGACGAAATCGTCCCGATCGAGATTCCGCAGAGAAAGGGTGAGCCGCTGCGCTTTGCGACCGACGAATTCGTGCGGCACGGGATCACGGCGGAGTCGCTCGCAGGCCTCAAGCCGGCTTTCTCGAAAGAAGGCACGGTGACGGCGGCCAACGCGTCGGGCCTCAACGATGGCGCCGCGGCCGTACTCGTCATGTCGGCGAAGAAGGCGGAAGCGCTTGGACTGACGCCGCTTGCGCGCATCAAGGCGTATGCGAATGCGGGCGTCGATCCAAAAGTGATGGGCATGGGGCCTGTGCCGGCGTCGAGCCGCTGTCTGGAGCGTGCTGGCTGGTCGGTAGGCGACTTGGATCTGATGGAGATCAACGAGGCGTTCGCGGCGCAGGCGCTTGCGGTTCACAAGCAAATGGGCTGGGACACGTCGAAGATCAACGTGAACGGCGGGGCGATTGCGATTGGCCATCCGATCGGCGCCTCCGGGTGCCGTATTCTCGTCACGCTGTTGCACGAGATGCAAAAGCGCGATGCCAAGCGCGGGCTCGCGTCGTTGTGTATCGGCGGCGGCATGGGAGTGGCACTGGCGCTCGAGCGCATTTGACGCCAGGTGGAGCGCAGCGAGGGCCGTCCGTGAGCCGTCTGGTTTGCGGCAAGCAAAAAGGGGGCGTCGGCAAGACGCCCTCTGAAAACGAAAATGGAGCGTGATTCATGAGTCAACGTGTTGCATACGTAACGGGCGGAATGGGCGGCATCGGTACCGCTATTTGCCAGCGCCTCTTCAAGCAGGGCTTTCGCGTGGTTGCCGGTTGCGGGCCAAATTCGCCGCGCCGCACGACTTGGCTCGAGCAGCAAAATGCGATGGGGTACGATTTCGTCGCATCCGAGGGCAACGTTGGCGATTGGGAGTCGACCAAAACGGCGTTCGACAAGGTCAAGGCCGAGGTCGGTGAAGTCGATGTGCTCGTCAACAATGCCGGTATCACGCGCGACGTCGTGTTTCGCAAGATGACGCACGAAGACTGGACCGCCGTCATCGATACGAATCTCACGAGCCTTTTCAACGTCACGAAGCAGGTCATCGACGGCATGGTCGAGCGAGGCTTCGGACGCGTCATCAATATTTCGTCGGTCAACGGTCAGAAGGGGCAATTCGGCCAGACCAACTATTCGACGGCGAAGGCAGGCATTCACGGCTTCACGATGGCGCTTGCGCAAGAAGTGGCGACCAAGGGTGTGACAGTCAATACCGTCTCCCCGGGTTATATCGGTACGGACATGGTCAAGTCGATTCGTGCCGACGTACTCGAGAAAATCATCGCCACGATTCCGGTGCGCCGGCTCGGCGCGCCGGAGGAGATCGCATCGATCGTTGCATGGCTCGCATCGGACGAGTCCGGGTTCTCGACGGGGGCGGATTTCTCGTTGAACGGCGGTTTGCATATGGGCTGATCCGCGTGCGACTCGCCTCGCAGCATGAGTTGGTGTGCGAGGCGGCCGCACCCGCATCAGGGCGTTTCGGTTTCGGGGAGCCCGTGGGCCGTGCAGCACAGCAACGAGCGGACTCACGGGCGCCATCACAGCGCTGCGTTGGCGTTCATAAGAGAAGGCGTTACATGTCGACTACAAAGAAAACAGCCGAACGATTCATCAAAAAATATCCGAACCGTCGGCTCTATGACACGGAGACGAGCACGTACATCACGTTGGCCGACGTGAAGCAACTCGTGCTCAATCAAGAGGAATTCAAGGTCATCGATGCGAAGAGCAATGAAGACCTGACACGCAGTATCCTGCTTCAAATCATTCTCGAAGAGGAAAGCGGCGGCGTGCCGATGTTTTCGTCGTCGATGCTTTCGCAGATCATCCGTTTTTACGGCCATGCGATGCAAGGGATGATGGGCACGTATCTCGAGAAGAATATTCAGGCGTTCATCGATATTCAGAACAAGCTTACCGAGCAATCGAAGAATCTCTACGAAGGTAACGCGCTCAACCCCGAGGTCTGGTCGCAGTTCATGAACATGCAAGCGCCGATGATGCAAGGCATGATGACGAGCTATATCGAGCAATCGAAGAACATGTTCGTGCAATTGCAAGAGCAAATGCAAAATCAGGCGAAGAGCATGTTCGGCACGTTCCCGTTCAACAAGCCGCCGACGGGATCGGAGCCGGAGAAGAAGTAATCGACGCGATCGGCACCAGCGTTTGCATCGCAGGCCGCAAGCGGCGTCAGCGCAGGTGCTCGATCAGCGCTCGTGCGACCTGCTCGGGCGCTTCTCGCGGCGGGAAATGCCCTACTCCGTCGAGCACGAGGCGGCGATAGCCCGCCGAGAAGTGCTTTTCCTGGCCCTGCGAAAGCTCGGGTTCGTCGCATTGGTCGGCGCCCCCCTGGATCATCAGTGTCGGCACATCGATGACATCGATTGTGCGCAGGGTGATGCGCGATCGGTCGTAATCGGGGTCGCTCAGCGTGTCTGCGCACCAGCGTGTGCGATAGCCATTGAGCGTGACTTCGGCCCAGTCGGGGTTGTCGAATGCGCGAGCCGTCGCCTCGAATTCGTCGTCGTCGTACCAGCCCGGCGGCGACCACGTTTCCCATTGAATCCGCGCGAATCCTTTTGGATCTCGCCGGACCGCGGCCGGGCCGTCGTCGAGGGTCATAAACCACTGATACCAAAAACGTCGCGCTTGCTCGAAGTTTGTCGGTAGGATGAATGCGCCATGGGGCTGGAACGCGAGCGCGAGTGCCGAGATGCGCCTCACGCGCTCGGGGAAGAGGGCGGCCAGCGTATAGGCCGCGCGAGCGCCCCAGTCGTGGCCGACAACGTCGAAGTGTTCGAGGCCGATCGCTGCGGCGAGGTCCGCGGCATCGTGCGCCAGCGCAACGCCGGTGCCGTCGCGCATGATGTCGTCGCGCACGAAGCGTGTTGCGCCGAATCCTCGTAAGTCGGGGACGATGGTTCGAAATCCGGCTGCGTTCAAGCGCGCAGCGACGCTTGCCCAGGCCCGCGCCGAATCGGGCCAGCCGTGCAGCAACAGTACCGGTTGGCCAGCGGGCGGGCCCGAATCGGAATAGGCGATATCGAGCTTTGCTGTGCGAGCGTGGCGAAGCGAAGCTTGCATCGCGGTTCTCCTGGTTTGGGAAAGACGACGATAGGTTAGCGCACCGAAGGCGGATTAACAGACATGCCGGGCCGTAACGGCCGCTGCTCGGTCTACCGACGCAGGCAACGAGCCTCTCGATAGGCCAACGCGGCAATTCTTACAAATTCATTTCAAATATTCTCGCGCATGGTGTATCGTGCTGGCCGGGCCGATTCCTTAGACGATTCTGCTCGGAAACATGGTCCTTAACTCGAAAGGGAGCAGAAACCAGTATGCCGATTCCAGCCTATATGTGGCTCAAAGACGATGGCGGAGCAGATATCAAGGGTTCCGTAACGGTACAGGGGCGTGACGGAAGCATCGAGGTGATTGGCTTTAGTCACGGGCTGAATCTTCCCGTCGATAGTAGCTCCGGGAAAATTACCGGTACCCGCTTGCACTCTCCGATGAGCATCGAAAAGGAATTCGATGCTGCCAGCCCCTACCTGTACAAGGCGGTCGCCAAAGGGCAGACGCTCGAATCCGCGGAACTAAGGTGGTACAGAATTAACGACGCAGGGCAAGAGCAGGTCTACTTCATCATGCTGCTGGAAGGCGTGAAAATCACGGGTATCAATCCCGGAATGGCTAACACGAAGTTGGCAGAAATGTCGGCGCTCAACCATATTGAGTCCGTTTCGATGATGTATGAGCGCATCACGTGGCATTACACGGACGGCAATATCAAGTTCACCGATGCGTGGAGCGAACGCTAATTATCGGGAGAGACGTCGATGGCTTTGCAGGGAAAATTTGTTGTAAACAACGCACCTCTGTCTCCATTGTCTATTTTTGGAGTAGGCACATTCATGGCTTTCTCCGGCGATGGTGTTTATCGCAATCGAGGTGGATGTACGGCTGTGAAGGACAAGGGGCCTCTACCCGCCGGGAAGTATTGGGTAGTTGACCGGCCCACCGGTGGCATTCGCTCGGAGGCGCAAACTTGGGTTAAAGACGCATGGAACACCATCTTTTTGGACGCACCGTCCAATCATTCGGAATGGTTTGCTCTGTATCGTGATGATGCCAAGATTGACGATCGCACATGGATAAATGGAGTAGAGCGCGGCAATTTCCGGCTGCATCCGATCGGCGGCGGTGGATCCTCGTTTGGATGTATCACACTGCAAAGTCGTTCTCAATTTCAGACTCTCCGGCAAGCATTGCGACATACAACCACTATTCCTGCGGGTAATTCAGCGCTAAGCGCATATGGATGGATTGAGGTCATTGCATATGGAAACACTTGTTCGTAGGGTTTTCAAAACACTTTTATTTTGTGGATTGTTTTTCCTGGCGGGGAGGTATGTTCACACTTATCCGATTCCAATGACGATGGAGCAGCAACATCAGTTAATCGTGATATCTGAAGCATTCGGAGTGCGCGATTATGAGATGTTCTATATTGGCTCGATGGCATCTATAGATCTCGTCGTCGCTATCGCTGCTTATGCTTTGCTTATAAAACTCTGGCGATTTTTCAAGGTGAAACATAAAACAGATTAGCAGGCCACTGAAAAACTATTTGGGGAGGGACCGGAAACCATGACCTTTCAATACAGCCCCCAAGCCGCTCGTGAGACTCAAGTAAGCGGTGAGTGACCCATCCGGTGCTTCTTTGCAACGGCCGGCGCAACGTGCTGGACATCACACCGCCCCGCGCCGCCTCGCATCTCCATCTGTCAGGTAAAATTCGAATTTGTCGCTCGGCCGCGCTGCCCGGCGTGGTTGCCTCACTTCCGGATGTATTCGTGAAAAATCCCGCAGAATCAACGTTCCCCGTTCAATCCGCGCCCCGCGTGGGTTTCGTGTCCCTAGGCTGCCCCAAAGCGCTCGTCGACTCCGAGCAAATCATTACCCAGTTGCGCGCAGAGGGTTACGAGATCTCGGGTAGCTACGACGGCGCCGATCTGGTGGTCGTCAACACCTGCGGGTTCATCGACGAAGCGGTGCAGGAAAGCCTCGACGCCATCGGCGAGGCACTCACCGAGAACGGCAAGGTCATCGTGACCGGTTGCCTTGGCGCCAAGAAAAGCGCAAGCGGCTCCGGGCTGATCGAGGAAGTGCATCCGAAGGTGCTGGCCGTCACCGGCCCACATGCACTCGGCGAAGTCATGCAGGCCGTGCACAGCCATTTGCCGAAGCCGCACGATCCATTCGTCGACCTCGTCCCCGCAGCGGGCATCAAACTCACGCCGCGCCATTACGCCTATCTCAAGATCTCCGAAGGCTGCAACCACCGTTG
This sequence comes from Trinickia sp. LjRoot230, assembly GCF_964253315.1. NCBI lineage: Bacteria > Pseudomonadati > Pseudomonadota > Betaproteobacteria > Burkholderiales > Burkholderiaceae > Trinickia > Trinickia sp. LjRoot230. The sequence continues at coordinate 2,100,449 of NZ_CAXUQX020000001.1, read as the reverse complement.
CACGTTCTGCATCATTCCGTCGATGCGCGGCGATCTCGTGTCGCGGCCGGTGGCCGAGGTCATGCTCGAGGCCGAGAATCTCTTCAAGTCCGGTGTCAAAGAGTTGCTCGTGATCTCGCAGGACACGAGTGCTTACGGCGTCGATGTCAAGTACCGCACCGGCTTCTGGAACGGCCGTCCGCTCAAGACGCGCATGACCGAACTCGTCGGCGCGCTCGGCGAACTGGCCGCCGGGTTCGGGGCCTGGGTGCGTCTGCATTACGTGTATCCGTATCCGCACGTTGACGAAATCATTCCGATGATGGCGCAGGGCCCGCTCAAGGGCCATATCCTGCCATATCTCGACGTGCCGTTTCAGCACGCCGATCCGCAAGTGCTCAAGCGCATGAAGCGTCCGGCCAACGCCGAGCGCACGCTCGAACGGGTTGCCGCCTGGCGACGCATGTGCCCCGATCTGACGATACGCAGCACCTTTATCGCCGGCTTTCCGGGCGAGACCGAGGCGCAATTCGAGACGCTCCTCGAATTCATTCGGGCTGCGGAGCTCGATCGCGTGGGCTGCTTCGCGTACTCTCCTGTCGAAGGCGCGAGCGCCAATGAACTCGACGGCGCGCTGCCGGACGAAGTGCGCGAAGCGCGTCGCGCGCGCTTCATGGAAGTGGCCGAAGAGGTGTCGGCCAAGCGCATGGCACGCAAAGTAGGCAAGACGCTCAAGGTGCTCGTCGATGAAGTCAACGCCGACGGCGGCATTGGCCGCACAGCCGCCGATGCGCCCGAGATCGACGGTGTTGTCTATGTCGCGCCCGCGTCCAAAGCGTCGAAGCGCTACAAGGTCGGTGACTTCGTTTCCGTGCGGATTACCGGCGCGGATGGCCATGATCTGTGGGGCGAAGTCTGAGTCCAGGCCCCAGGCCCGTGGCCACCCGTTGCTCGCGTGGTGCAGCTACTTTGACGCGTCAACGCAATGTCGACAATTCTGAACAGCTTTGCATGGGACCGGAGTAAGCGCTAAAGCGCTAACTCGATAACTCTGAACAGCTTTGCATGGGACCGGAGTAAGCGCTAAAGCGCTAACTCCGGTCGACACAGGAGAAAAGCAATGCAACGAGAAGTGGTGGTGGTGAGCGGGGTGCGCACGGCAATCGGCGACTTTGGCGGCAGCCTCAAGGATCTTGCACCGACCGAGCTTGGCGCACGGGTCGTACGCGAGGCCCTCGCGCGTGCGAAGGTGAGTGGCGATGAAGTGGGGCATGTGGTGTTCGGCAATGTGATTCAGACCGAGCCGAAAGACATGTATCTGGCGCGCGTTGCCGCACTGAACGCGGGTGTCACGCAGCACGCGCCCGCCATGACGGTCAACCGTCTTTGCGGCTCGGGGTTGCAGGCCATCGTTTCGGCTGCGCAAAGTATTTTGCTCGGGGACACCGACATCGCTGTCGCGGGTGGCGCGGAAAGTATGAGCCGTGCGCCTTATATCGCGCCGACGGCCAGGTTCGGCCAGCGCATGGGCGATGCGCGCCTCGTCGACATGATGCTCGGCGCACTGCACGACCCGTTCGAAGCGTTTCATATGGGCGTGACCGCCGAAAACGTCGCGCGCAAGTACGGGATTACGCGCGCGATGCAAGATGAGCTTGCACTCGAGTCGCATCGCCGTGCATCGCAGGCGATTCGCGCCGGCTGGTTCAAAGATCAAATCCTGCCGATATCGATTCCTTCGAAAAAGGGCGAAGTGGTCTTCGATACCGATGAACACGTTCGGCATGACGCCTCGCTTGCGGATTTGACGCGCCTTAAGCCCGTCTATCAGAAAGAGGATGGCACGGTGACAGCGGGCAATGCGTCCGGGCTCAATGATGGCGCCGGCGCCGTGGTGCTGATGGAGCGCAGCGTGGCGCAAGCGCGCGGGCTGCAGCCGCTCGCGCGCCTCGTTTCGTACGGACATGCGGGTGTCGATCCCGCTTATATGGGCATCGGCCCCGTGCCGGCCACGCGCAATGCGCTCGCGCGCGCCGGCCTTCGCACTGACCAACTCGACGTGATCGAGGCAAACGAAGCGTTCGCGGCGCAAGCCTGCGCGGTGACGTCCGAGTTGCAGCTCGATCCCGCCAAGGTCAATCCGAATGGCTCCGGCATCTCGCTTGGTCACCCGATCGGCGCGACCGGTGCGATCATCGCGGTCAAGACGCTGTACGAGCTCGCGCGCAGCGAGGGCCGCTACGGTCTCACCACGATGTGCATCGGCGGAGGGCAGGGCATTGCCGTCGTGTTCGAACGCATTTGAGCGCCGATCAACCTATTGCATTCAACCCGTTCCATCTGCTGTCGACTGACTTGCCATGACCGACTCCACTTCCACGCGCGGGCGCCAAACGTGCATCGTGCATGCCGATACCGATCTCACACCGGGCTTCGCCGCGTTCACCACGCCTGTGGCGCGCGCATCGACGGTGATCTTTCCCGATCTCGCGACGGTGCGCGCGGCCGATTGGCGCGATGATGCGCAATGGCGCTATGGCTTGCACGCCACGCCGACCTCCGCGGCGCTCGCGCAGCGCATTGCCGCGATTGAAGGCGGACGATATGCGTTGCTGCAGCCGTCGGGATTGTCGGCAATCTCGAACGTCTATTTCGGCATCGTGAAGTCAGGCGATGGCGTGCTGATTCCCGATAACGTCTACTCGCCGAACCGCGAGCACGGCGAGTGGCTCGCACAGGATTTTGGCCTGGAGGTCAGCTATTACGATCCGCTTGTCGGGGCGGGTATCGCCGATCTCATTGCGCCGAATACCCGCCTGATCTGGATCGAAGCACCAGGTTCGGTGACGATGGAAGTGCCGGATGTGCGTGCAATCGTGAAAGCGGCGCGCGAGCGCAACATCGTCACGGCGATCGATAATACTTATTCGGCCGGGCTGGCGTTTCGACCGCTCGAGCTGGGCGTCGATATTTCGGTACAAGCGCTGACGAAGTATCAGTCGGGTGGTAGCGACGTACTGATGGGCGCGACGATTACAGTCGATCACGATCTGCACCTCAAGCTCAAGCGGGCCAGAATGCGCATGGGGATCGGTGTGTCGGCCGACGACTGCTCGCTCGTCCTGCGTAGTTTGCCGAATATGAAGGCACGCTTCGAGGCCCACGACCGGACGGCGCTGAACCTGGCGCACTGGCTGAAAACCCGCGCCGAAATTGCCACGGTGTTGCATCCGGCGCTGAGTGACTGCCCCGGGCACGCGCAATTCGAGCGCGACTTCACGGGCGCGGGTGGCCTCTTCTCCGTGATTTTCGACGAACGATACAGTGCGCGTCAGATCGACGCGTTCGTCGAAGCGCTCGAACTGTTTGCGATCGGCTGGAGCTGGGGCGGGGCCCACAGTCTTGTCATGCCTTACGATGTGGCGTCGGCGCGCACCGCCTCGCCGTGGCCGCATCGCGGCACGTTGGTGCGCTTCTATATGGGCTTGGAGGACGAGGCCGATTTGCGCGCGGACATCGAACGCGCGATGGCGATCACGTTGGCCTGACGGGCGTCGCTTCGCTAATCTGCGCTACTGTAAAAGCCGTAAGAGGCCATCGAGGCCGACGTGGTTGAACGCCACGTCGGCCGCCGCCCGCACGACGGGTTTCGCGCGAAACGCCACCGACAGCCCCGCTTCGGCCATCATCTCGAGGTCGTTCGAGCCGTCGCCGAGCACGATGGCCTGAGCGGGCGCAATGCCGAGCGCGGCACAGGTTTCGCGTACGGTGCGCGCCTTGACGCTCGCGTTGACGATCTCACCCAGCACGCAGCCGGTCAGTTTGCCATCGACGATATCGAGCGTATTTGCGCGCGTGAAGTCGAGCTGCAGCCGCGCTTTGAGCCGGTCCGTAAAAAAGTTGAACCCGCCCGAGACGAGCAGCGTGCGCAGCCCTACCGATTGTGCCGCTGCGAGCATGGTTTCGGCACCCGGCGATAACTGCAGCCGCTCGGCATAAACATGGTCGAGCGCGTGTGCGTCGAGCCCCTTGAGCAAGGACACGCGCGCGATCAAGCTTTCGTCGAAATTCTTGATTTCGCCGCGCATCGCCGCTTCGGTGATGGCCGAAACCTCGGCTTTCAAACCACAAAAATCGGCGATTTCATCGATGCATTCGATCGTGATGAGCGTCGAATCCATATCCATCGCGACCAGACCGAAGTCGCGCCATGCGAGATCCGGCCGCACGAACGCGTAATCGAGTGCGTGGGTCTCGCAGTAGGCGTCCACATTGCCGCGCTGCGTCGGATCGGTCTCGGTGATGCGTATCGCATGCGCGTCGATATGCTGGACGCTCACGCCGCGGGCGAGTGCGAGAAGCGGCTTGGCATGGGCGGCCGCTAAGGGCTTTGGGCTCTGAATGACGAGGTTCATGGCGACGCTTGCGTGGGTTTCATGCCGTCGGTGCGCCGACAGCGTTTGGGAGCAGGAAATCCGCGTATTGTAGCGGCTGAGCGACGGCTGCCCGGTATCAGCTTCGAGTCACGTGTCGACAGCGAGCATTACCCGCCCATCCGCAAGTCAGCACCGAACGCAAGCGGGACAACTCCCAATTTCCAGAGCGCAACAGCGCGCGCGAGTTGGCGTTAGACTGACAACGCATCGCCCATCCGGTCACAGAAATTGCATCCGCTGTACAACACGCCGCGACATGCCGTCGTGCGCCGCTAAAAAAAGGAGGTGACAGCATGAGTGTTTGCCGCAGATCGTTCGTCGCTCTGGCTTACGTCGCCGCATGTTCGCTCGGTGCGCTTGGCGCTGCCGCGTACGCTGCGCCCCCCATCACCGTGACCTCGAAGACAGCCGCTGATGGGCCGATCAAATACACCGTGAAAGTTGCATCGAAGTCGTTCGGCAACGTCCAGGAAACGCGTACCATCCGCTCCGGCCAAAGCGACGATTTCAACTGGAAGACAGTCCCTCCCGGCGGCGCGGTACCCATGCCTGAACACTGCCCGAATAGCTCGGGTCTCGCGGTGGACGTCAATGGCGCCGCCATGCGCTCGATTAGCGTTCGCCTGGCGCCAATCGTCGCGCCGGACGGCACGGCTACTGTCCAGTTGAGCGTGCAAGCTGCCGCACCCAAGGCCAAGGCGTCGGCCAAAGCGGCCGGTAAAGCGCAATGTCCGCAGATGGTGACGGTTAGCCAGGTCCTGCGCTTCACGATGCCCACCACCGGCAGCGCGAAGACCGTCAGCTTGAGCGACGGCAGCAAGGTAACGGTGTCGGCGCAGCGTTAAAAAGAGACGCAAGCCCTAGTTCGTACCGCCCCGCTCGACGAGACGCGCGGCCAGGAATCTGTGCTCGGGTGAGAAGAGCCGTCGATAGGTGAGCAAGACGGCTCCCACGGTCCCGAGCGCAGACGCCGCCGCGATCAGGAACATGATGACGATCTGATACCGGACGGCTTGCAACGGAGACTGCCCCGCCAAGACCTGCCCGGTCATCATGCCGGGCAGGCTGACGACACCGACCACGGCCATCTGATTGAGCGTCGGGATCATGCCCGCGCGCACGGCTTGACGGGCGGGCCCCTGCGCTGCCTCCCAGCGCGTGGCCCCCAATGCCAATGCCATCTCGAGGCGATCGCGTCGTGCGGTCAGCGCTTCAGTTATGCGCTCGATGGCAAGCGAGACACCGGTCAGCGTGTTACCAAGAATCATCCCGAGGATGGGGATGGCGTATTGCGGTGCGTACCACGGATGAATGCGAATGACGGCGAAAAGCCCCACGGCGGCGACCAGCCACGCACTTAGCCAAATCGACACGATGCTGTCGATGCGCTGGCCGCGATAGCCGTGCTCGCCGCGCGAGGCGCCCGCCAACCCTGCGACCACGGTCATCAATGCCATCAACGGCAAGACGACATACCAGCGATCGAATCGGAACACCCAGCCGAGTACGTAGCCGATCGCGAGCAACTGGACGACCGTGCGCAATGCGGCAAGCGCGAGCTTGCGGCCCAGGCCAAGCGAGAGCGCGGCCGAGACGGCCCCGTTGACGACGATGAGCAGCGCCGCGATTGCGACATCGACAAGGCTCAACTGGTGTAGCGCCGTGTTCATCGGAGGGTCTCGGTCACCGGCTCGATGCGCCCCGCGAGCATCGCGACGGCGCGCAAGCCGACACGGTGCGCCTGCGCCGGATCGTGTGAGACCCATATCGATGCCCGAGCGCCGTCGCCTGCGGCGAACCAGTCGTCGACGAGCGCCTCGACCGCTTGCGCCGTTTGCGGATCGAGCGAGGATGTCGGCTCATCCAGCAGCAGTATTTCAGGTTCGAGTTGCAGCGTGCGGATCAATGCGCACACTTGCGCCTCGCCCCCAGACAGTTCGCTCGCGCGTTTGTCGAGAAAGCCGCGTGGCCGGCCTGCGCGTGCTGCGAGCCGCTCGGCACCGCTGCGGTCGAAACGACGGCCGCGATACGTGTGGAGCGAGTAGGGGTAGCGCAGGTTGTCCTCCACTGTGCCTTCGAGTAAGGCCGGCCGTTGCCGGATATAAGCAACGGCCGCGCGATAACGCGGAATGTGCTTGCGTTCGACAAGTTGCCCATGCCATTCGATGTGCCCGGTATCGAGCGGATCGAGCAAGGCCAGCGCGCGCAGCAATACGCTTTTTCCGGCGCCGGAGGGGCCTGTGAGACTCACGCGTTCGCCTGCCGTCAGCGAGAAATCGGTTGCGGCCAGCAGTGTGGTGCCCGAGCGCAAATCGCGGCGGACGATGCCATGCGTCTGGACGAGAGGAGGGGCAGCCATGCGTTGAGGTCGATCGGGATAGAGAAAGTGGCTGCGTCGCCGGTTATGCTCCGACATCATATGCGATCAGCCGCAACCCACGGCTCGGCACGAGGTTTGCTACATAGGGTGCACAGACTATGCGAGCATGACTATCGCGCATGCGGCATTTTGGCGGGATCGTCACTGCGTCGCGCACGCCGGAGTCCTTATGCCGCTTGCTCGAACCCTTCCGCGCACCGCGGGCCTGATTGTCGCCTGGGCACTCGTTGCCGTCATCGTGCTGATCGCCGCCTGTGCCGTTTTTGCCATCACATTCGACTGGAATCGTGCCCGCCCTTGGGTGGACGACAAGGTATCGCAAGCGATCGGGCGCCCCTTTGCAATCAATGGCGATCTGCGTGTGAACTGGCAGCACCCGGTGAGCGAGCGCGGGTGGCGAGCGTGGATACCGTGGCCGCGCTTTTCGGCCTACCGTATCAGCGTCGGTAATCCGCCCTGGACCAAAACACCACATTTCGCGACAGCCGACGAGATCGCTTTCACGGTCGAGGTTTTGCCGCTTTTTGCGCATAGGATCATCGTGCCGTCGATCGATTTGACGAATCCGTCGATCGATTTGGAGCGGCTGGTCGACGGCCGTGCGAATTGGGTATTCCAGTTGCCGCATCCGCAGCAGCCAACACGCTGGCGGCTCGAACTCGCCAATCTCGGGTTCGCAAACGGCAGCATCGCGCTGGCCGACGCGCTCAAGAAAGTCGATCTGCAAATTGGCATCGACACGCTTGGCAAGCCGCTTGCGATCGGCGATGTACTGAAACAACAGGAAAGCGCGTCACGCGAGACGGCCGCGCAAGTGGTGGGCAAGCACGGCGCCCGCGCGTTGTCGGCGCAAGAGCGCGCCGCTTTGGGCGCCTCCGGTGCCGCAGGTGCATCAACTGCCTCAGGTGCGTCGGCGGCGTCAACCGCTGCGCCGGGCGCGGCGAGTTCGGCATCCTCGCCATCGGCGTCGCCAAACCCGCGCGATCTTTACGCGCTGGCCTTCAACGCGAAGGGGACCTACCGCACGACAGCGGTCTCGGGCAGCGGCAAGATCGGCGGCGTGCTGGCTTTGCGCGATACGACGCGGCCGTTTCCGATGCAAGCCGACGTCAAGATCGGCGACACGCGCTTGGCGCTTGTCGGTACGCTGACCGACCCGCTGCACTTGGCCGCGCTCGACCTGCGGCTTTGGCTGCAAGGCGCGAGTCTGTCGCACCTTTATCCGATTCTCGGCGTGACGCTGCCTGATACGCCGCCCTATGCGACCGATGGCCACCTGAGCGGCCAGTTCGGCACCGAGGACGCCGAGACGAAGTTCATTTACAGCGGCTTCACAGGGCGCGTGGGCGACAGCGATCTCGAGGGCACGCTCACCTACGAGCGGCCGCAGCCGCGCCCGTTCCTGCATGGCCAAGTGGTGTCGAACCTACTGCGCTTTGCCGACCTGGCGCCGATTGTCGGCGCCGACACCAACCGCAGCAAAGCGCGGCGCGGCGACCCGGTCAAGCAGCCGGAGACGCGCGCGCTGCCGGTCGAGCCGTTCAGGACCGATCGCTGGCGCGCGATCAATGCCGACGTGACGTTTACGGGCAAACGCATTCTGAAAGACCCTGCGCTGCCGATCTCCGATCTGCACACGCACGTGCTGCTCAAAGACGGCGTGCTGAGCCTCAAGCCGCTTCGCTTCGGTGTCGCCGGGGGCACGCTCGCGATGGATACCGGGCTCGACGGCAGCCGGGTTCCGCTCAACGCACGCATGTCGATGTCGGCTCGTCATTTGAAACTCAAGCAGCTTTTCCCGTCGCACAAGACGATGCAATCCGCGCTTGGCGAGATCAACGGTGACGCCGCGTTGTCGGCCACCGGCAACTCGCCGGCGGCGCTCGCAGCGACGCTCGATGGCGAGGTGAAGGCGCTGGTGACGCACGGCACAGTCAGCCGCTTGTTGATGGAAGAGGCAGGACTCAACGTGGCCAATATCGTGTACGAAAAGCTGTTCGGGCATCGCGACGTGAATATCCGCTGCGGCGTAGCCGATTTCACGGCCAGCGACGGGGTGCTTGACTCGCGGACGTTTGCGCTCGATACCGAAGATGCGCTGATTGCGATGGACGGACGCATCGATTTGCGCAATGAGACGATGAACCTGACGATCCATCCGCAGACCAAAGGTTTCCGCGTGTTTTCGCTGCGTTCCCCGCTTTACGTGAAGGGCACGTTCAAACACCCCGACGTCGGCGTGAGTAAGGAGGCGCTCGCCTTGCGGGCCGGCGCGGCAGTGGGGCTCGGGCTGTTGAATCCGTTCGCCGCGTTGCTTCCGCTGATGGCGCCGAGCCACAACCAGCCGGCCCCCTGCGAGACGCTGATTGCGCGCATGCGCGAGGCGCCGCATGCACCGCCGCCGTCCGCGCGACCGAAGCCGCCTGACGCGGCGGCCGGCACCAGTAGTGCGCTGCCGGCCCAAAATGCGCCCGTCAACGGGAAAGGAGGTGGGTGATGTCGCGGAAACTTGCTAAAATTGCGAGTTTTTCGTCGAACATCATTCTGAGGGCCGCGCCGTGCTGTCTACCGCCAATATCACCATGCAATTCGGGCCGAAGCCGCTCTTCGAGAATATCTCGGTCAAGTTCGGGGAGGGCAACCGGTACGGTCTGATCGGCGCGAACGGCTGCGGCAAATCGACGTTCATGAAGATTCTCGGCGGCGATCTCGATCCGAGCGCCGGCACAGTCATGCTCGAGCCCAATGTTCGCCTCGGCAAGCTGCGCCAGGATCAATTCGCGTATGAGGATATGCGGGTGCTCGACGTCGTGATGATGGGGCACACCGAGATGTGGGCCGCGATGACGGAGCGCGATGCAATCTACGCGAACCCCGACGCGACGGACGACGACTACATGCACGCGGCCGAACTCGAAGCGAAGTTCGCCGAATATGGCGGCTATACGGCCGAAGCGCGCGCAGGCGAACTGCTGCTCGGTATCGGCATTCATATCGGGGACCACGCCGGTCCGATGAGCAACGTTGCGCCGGGTTGGAAGCTGCGCGTGCTGCTGGCACAGGCGCTGTTTTCGAACCCCGATGTGCTGCTGCTCGACGAGCCGACCAACAACCTCGACATCAACTCGATTCGCTGGCTCGAAGACGTGCTCAACGAGTACAACTCGACGATGATCATCATCTCGCACGATCGGCACTTTCTGAATCAGGTCTGCACGCACATGGCGGACATGGACTTTGGCACGCTCAAGGTCTATCCGGGCAATTACGACGACTACATGCTTGCATCGACGCAGGCCCGCGAGCGTCAAGCGAACGCCAATGCCAAGGCGAAAGAGCGCATTGCCGATTTGCAGGACTTCGTGCGGCGCTTTTCGGCCAACAAGTCGAAGGCCCGCCAGGCGACGAGCCGCTTGAAGCAGATCGACAAGATCAAAATCGAGGAATTCAAGCCGTCGTCGCGACAGAACCCGTTCATCCGTTTCGAATTCGAGAAGAAGCTGCATAACATCGTCGTCGTGGCGGAGAACATCACGAAGCGCTACGAGCGCACCATTTTCGAGCACTTCGATTTGAGCGTGCAGCCGGGCGAACGTATTGCGATCATCGGCGAAAACGGGGCAGGTAAGACCACGTTGCTGCGTGCGCTGCAGAGCAATCTGGCGCTCGACGGCGGCACCATCAAGTGGGCTGAGAACGCAAATATCGGCTACATGCCGCAGGATACGTACGAAGAGTTTCCGCGCGACGCCACGCTGATGGAGTGGATCGACGACTATCGCAAGGAAGGCGATGACGACCAGATGGTGCGCGGCACGCTGGGACGGTTGCTGTTTAACGCTGACGACATCAGAAAGTCGGTCAAGGTCCTATCGGGAGGCGAAAAGGGCCGCATGATCTGGGGCAAGCTGATGCTGGGCCGCCATAACGTGCTGCTGATGGACGAGCCGACGAACCATATGGACATGGAGTCGATCGAGTCGCTGCAGATCGCGCTCGACAAATACGAAGGCACGCTGATTTTCGTCTCGCACGACCGCGAGTTCGTGAGCGGGCTGGCCAACCGCATCATCGAGGTGCGTACGGACGGCACGCTCTACGACTTCGGTGGAAATTACGAAGAATTCCTGACGAGCCAGGGCGTGCAGTAACGGCGTCAAGCGAGCCGCGTAAAATAGCGCACTCAATCGGCAACGACGGATTCTCACGATGAAAACGTACGAGCATTTATACATCGGCGGCAAGTGGCTGCAGCCGTCGGCGAGCGGCATGATCGACGTGATCGATTCGGGCACTGAAGCGGTCATCGGGCGCGTGCCCGAGGGTGCGGCGGCTGACGCGGAGGCCGCCGTCGAAGCGGCGAAGCTCGCGTTCGACGGCTGGGCGGCAACGCCCGCCGCTGTGCGCGCCGATTACCTCCAAAAAATCGCGGACGGCCTCAAGGCGCGCACCGAAGAACTCGCGCAACTCATTTGCGGCGAAGTCGGCATGCCGATCAAGCTTGCCCGGGCCATCCAAGTCGGCGCGCCCGTCTACAATTGGAACGCTTACGCTAAGCTTGCGCGCGAATTCGCGTTCGAGGCGCGCGTCGGCAATTCGCTCGTCGTGCGCGAGCCGGTTGGCGTGGTTGCGGCGATCACACCGTGGAACTACCCGCTCAATCAAATCACATTGAAAGTAGCGGCGGCGCTCGCGGCCGGGTGCACGGTCGTGCTCAAACCGTCGGAGGTCGCACCGCTCAGCGCTTTCGTGCTCGCGCAAGCAATCGATGATGCGGGCTTGCCGGCCGGCGTCTTCAATCTCGTGAGCGGCTACGGTTCGGTGGTTGGGGAAATTGTCGCGAGCCATCCGTTCGTCGATATGGTGTCGTTCACCGGTTCGACACGCGCAGGTAAGCGCGTGTCGGAACTCGCCGCAGCAACGGTCAAGCGCGTGGCGCTCGAACTCGGCGGCAAATCGGCGTCCATCATTCTCGACGATGCCGACTTTGCTGCGGCCGTCAAAAGCACGGTGTCCGCCTGCTATCTGAATGCCGGGCAGACCTGCTCGGCACATACGCGCTTGCTGGTGCCCGAAGCGCGCTACGACGAAGCGCGTGCGCTCGCGAAAGCGGCGGCCGAGGCCTACGTGGCGGGGGACCCGCGCAGTGACACGACGCGTCTTGGTCCGCTCGCCTCAGCCGCGCAGCAAGCACGCGTGCGTGACTACATCAAACGCGGTATCGCCGAAGGTGCGGAGCTTGTCACCGGTGGCCCCGATATGCCCGACGGGCTCATGCGGGGCTTCTTCATCAAGCCGACGGTGTTCGGCCGCGTGCATCCGAAAGCGAGCACCGCGCAAGAAGAAATCTTCGGTCCGGTGCTCTCGATCCTGACGTACAAGGACGAGGAAGAGGCCGTGCGCATCGCCAACGATTCACTCTATGGCCTTGCCGGCGCCGTATGGGCCGGCGACGACGAGCATGCGTTGCGCGTCGCGCGACGCATCCGCACGGGCCAGATCGACATCAACGGCGGGGCCTGGAACATGCAAGCGCCGTTCGGCGGCTTCAAGCAGTCGGGTTATGGCCGCGAAAACGGGGTGTATGGGCTCGAGGAGTATCTCGAGTACAAGTCGCTCCAATTTCAGGCGGCGAAGGCAGCCAACTGAGTGAGGAGCGAAGCAGGGCGGTAGCCAGACTCGCTGGCTAGCCGATGCCTGATTAGTGCTGGTTGCGATCCGTTTTCCGACTCGCCCCCAACATGGCGAACGAGACGATCGCAACGAGCATGGTACAACCCGCCAGCGCGAGCAACGTGGTATGAAAGGCATCGGCGTACACAGTTGTCAGTGACGTGCGGCCAACTTGTGGCGCGAGCGCGGCCGCATGTGTGAAATTGCCGGCGGCCATATCAGCGGCGATGAAGGGAGTCGCATCGCCCGCTGCCGATGCGTGACGATGCAGGCCGGACTGCAGTTGTGCCATCAAGGCAGCGCCGACCGCAGCCAAGGCAATCGCCTCACCCGCTAGCCGCATCGTCGAGAAGATGCCGGTGGCCATGCCGGCGCGTTCTCTCGACACGACGCTGACCGACAGGTCGTCCATCAACCCCCACGGCAGGCCCGTGCCGATGCCGATCAACAGCATCGGCCAGATCACCGCCATCGACTGTTGCCCCATCGGCACGGCCGCAAGCCATACGAGCCCGAGCGCCGCAATCATCAGACCCGCTGCCGACAGCCCGCCCGACGAGAAGCGCGGCGCGAGCACGCTGGCAACGAATGGCACGATGGCCATCGGCGCGGAGAGCGGGATCATCATCATGCCGGCTTTGATCTCGCTGTAGCCTTCAGCGCCGATAAAGCCGATCGGCATCACGATCAGCAGCACCACAAAACACACCGCGGTGGCCAGCGGCAACAACTGCACCCCTATGAAACGGGGGAGAAGGAACAGCGACAAATCGAGCATTGGCCGCACTTGACGCAATTCGATCCAGACGAAAGCGATCAGCAACGCCGCTGCGCCCAACAACAACGCCAGCACGGGTGCGCTAGCCCAGCCTGAGTGCGGTGCCAGTGTGATGCCGAAGATCAACAAGGACAGGGCGACGGTAAAACTCAGCGTGCCCCACCAGTCAATGCCGCGTGCATTGGGGTCGCGCGTTTCGTGCATATGCGGTACGCCGCCAACGAGCACCAACAGGCCAACCACGGTGCCGGTCAAAAAGATCGCGCGCCAGCCCAGCCATTCGATCAGGAACCCCGACCACACAGGCCCGAACGCCAATCCTACGCCAAAGGTCGTGCCCAACAAGCTGAACGCGCGCGTGCGCGCGGCGCCCTCGAACTTCTGCGCCAGCGACGCGGCGCCACCCGCCATCGTGAGGGCAGCGGCTACGCCCTGCACGCCGCGCAGCAAGTCGAGCACGACAAGGTTCGGCGCCAGCGCGGTCACCAACGACAACGCGGTGAAGCCGATCAAGCCGCTGCGAAAGATGCGCTTGCGCCCCAGTTGGTCGGCCAATGCGCCTGCCGCCATCACGCAACTGCCGAAAGCCAGCACAAACGCGTTCACCACCCAGGCCAATGCCACCGGAGCGCCGCCCAGCTCGCGTGCGATGGCGGGTGTGGCGACCGCCGGCCCGGTGAAGCTGAGCGGCATCATCAGCCCTGCCAGGCACACCGCGGCGAGGATGATCGTCTTGTTCCGCGCGACGTCAGTGCGGCGAATATTTATTTCGGTTTTCGTGGCCGATTCCATGCCGAGATCCTCAGATGTTGTAGCCGCCGTCGATCGTCAGCGCTGCGCCGGTGATGAAGCGGCTTTCGTCGCTGGCGAGATAGGCGACGAAGCCGCCGATGTCGTCTCCGGTACCGTAATGACCCAGCGCCATCAACGCGCGCAACGAATCGGCGCGGGCGCCGTCGGCGGGGTTCATGTCGGTATCGACGGGCCCGGGCTGCACGAGATTCGCCGTGATGCCCCGCGGGCCGAGATCGCGTGCCATGCCCTTGGTCAGCCCGATCAGCGCCGACTTGCTCATCGCATACAGCGTGCTGCCCGGCATCGGGACGCGCTCGGCGTTGCAACTGCCGATGGTGATGATGCGGCCGCCTTTCACCATGTGCCGCGCCGCAGCTTGCGCACCGGTGAACACGGCGCGCACGTTGACGGCGGTAACACGGTCGAACTCGTCGAGGCTGAATTCGTCGAAGGGCTTCCAGTAGCCGATGCCGGCGTTGCTGACCAGGATGTCGATGCGGCCTAGTTCGGCCACCGTGTGGTCCACCGCTTCGATGGTGGCATGCGGGTTGGCGCTGTCGGCGGCCAGCGCCAACCCGCGCCGACCCAGTTCGCGGATTCCATGCACCACGCCATTGGCCTTGTCGCGCGAATTGACGTAAGTGATGGCCACATCCGCGCCCTCCTGTGCCAGTCGTATTGCAATCGCCGCGCCGATGCCACGGCTTGCGCCCGTTACCAAAGCTACCTTTCCAGTCAGTCGAGACATAACGCCTTCTAATTCAGTAGTGATCGTTATAGAATCGTGATCGACAGCACCCGATGTCGTCAAGTATTTTTTTAACGATTGCTACAAAATTTGATCGATGAAGGCCGAACGAGGACGACCGCGCGGATTCAATCGCGAAGCGGCGCTGCAGCAAGCGATGGAAGTGTTTTGGGAGCGCGGCTACGAAAGCACGTCGGTGGCGGCGCTCGCGGCGGCAATGAATATCAACCCGCCGAGCCTGTACGCCGCTTTTGGCGACAAGGAAGCGCTTTTCCGCGAAGCCGTAGCGCACTACCGCGCGGCGGATGGCAGCTTGACCGGTAAGGCGTTGCGCGAAGCGCCCACCGCGCGCGAAGCAGTGGAGGGCATGTTGATGATGGCCGCGCACACGCTCACGCTGCCGGACAAACCGAACGGGTGCTTGGTGGTGTTGGGCGCTACGAATTGCTCGCCGTCGAGTCGACCTGTGGACGTGTTCCTGCACGACGTGCGGATGGCATCGGTACGGGACATCCGCGCGCGGCTGGCGGACGCCGTTGCCAACGCCGAATTACCGCCTGACTCCGACATCGAGCAGATGACTGCCTATTTTGTGACCGTATTGCACGGCATGTCGCTGCAGGCGCGCGACGGCGTCACGCGACAGGCCCTGGAAGGCGTTGTACGAATGGCGATGGCCACCTGGCCTGCGCCACACAAAACGAAGCCGCCGCGCAAAGGCGGGCGGCATCTACCTAAGGGGGGATAGACGGTTGCGGGGCTCCAGCAATCGGCATATCGTCCTGCAATTGGTTTCTTTGCGAGCACGCTGGCCCTTCCTGCCAGGTCGGCGGAGCAACGAAAATAGCCATTCCTCATTCACCATATAGCCCGCGGTCAACCTAAAGGAGATCTGATGACGAAGATGATTTTTGTGAATCTGCCCGTTCGCGACCTACCCGTCGCGCGAACTTTCTACGAGGCGGTTGGAGCAACCAATAACCCACAGTTCACCGACGAAACTGCCGCGTGCATGGTTTTCTCGGAAACGATCAACGTCATGCTGCTGACGCACGCCAAATGGGCCACATTCACGACGAAGCCGATTTCAGACGCGCACAAGGCGGGTGAGGTGATGCTCGCGCTGTCATGCGACAGTCGCGATGCCGTTGATGCGATGGTTGATGCCGCGGGTAAGGCTGGAGGCATTGCCGACTGCAACCCGCTACAAGACTATGGATTTATGCTCAACCGCAGCTTTCAGGACCCGGACGGCCACGTCTGGGAAGCGGTTTGGATGGACCCACAGGGCATGCCAGCACACGGATGATGTAGATTGCGACGACGGCGGTCTGACAAAAACAAAAAAACGCGTTAGAGCTTGTCGCGCGCAAAGCGCATCGCCGTCCCCTCTCGTTCGATGCGGACCCAAACAGCGCGTTTTTCGCCGTCGGTCATAAAGACCCAATTGGACACCTCGACCGCTGTTCGTCCGCATCCCTTGCAGACTTCATCGAAAAGCGTGGAGCAGACGCCGATGCAGGGGCTATCGGGGACGTCGTGGAGGTTGGATGCCATCAAAAAACCTTGGGACAATGCTGGATCAAGCGCTATGGTAGCCGATTAGGGCAGGCGGCCCGCAGCGCGAGCGGGCGAACATGGGTGTCACGTCCGAACGTCTTTTTTGTACGCTGGACAAGGACGCATAACCCGCTAAAATTGCGCGCGATTTGACGCGCTTGACGCGCTTGACGCGCTTGACGCGCTTGACGCGCTTGACGCGCGACTTGCAACGGGACGCAACGACGTGCAGCGACGTGTAGCCAATGCTGCTGTACCGTTTGCGCGACAGCCGGGCTGATTGGCCGGCATTTTTTTGTCGTTGGTTGCAATTGATGGTAGTTTTCGAATTTTTCAAGGGCCGCACGCCAAGCGCTGCGGCATCGGGCGGGGATGAGCGCCGGCGCTGGCCGGATGGACCGGGAGAGTGGAATGAACAAGCAGGTAATGAGCGGACTCGCCGCGTTGGCGTTGTGTGTCGCACCTTGGACCGTGTCGCAAGCCAAAGACACGCAGCTCAACGTCTATAACTGGTCCGACTACATCGCCAAGGACACGATTTCCAACTTCACGAAGCAAACCGGCGTTCAGGTCAAATACGACAACTACGACAGCGACGACACGCTGCAAGCCAAGCTGCTCACCGGCAATTCGGGCTACGACATCGTCGTGCCGACGAGCAACTACGCGGGCAAGCAAATTGCAGCCGGCATTTTCTCGCCGCTCGACAGTTCGAAGCTGCCGAATCTGAAGTACCTCGACCCCGCGCTGATGAAGCTCGTGGCCGGCGCCGACCCTGGCAACAAATACGTGGTGCCCTGGGCGTACGGCACGACGGGCCTTGGCTACAACGTGACCAAAGCGCAGCAAATTCTGGGCGCCAATACGCCGCTGGACAACTGGGACATTCTCTTCAAGCCCGAGAACATTTCGAAGTTGAAGAAATGTGGGGTGTCCGTGCTCGATGCGCCCGATCAAGTCTTCGCGGCCGCACTGCATTACCTTGGCAAGGACCCGATGAGCGCTAACCCGGCCGATTACAAAGCCGCGCTGACGATGCTCAAGAAAATTCGCCCCTACATCACGCAGTTCAACTCATCGGGCTACATCAACGACCTCGTCGGCGGCGATATCTGTTTCGCCTACGGTTGGTCGGGCGATGTCGTCATCGCCAAGCATCGTGCGCTCGAGGCGAAAAAGCCGTACAAGGTCGAGTACTACATTCCGAAGGGCGGTGCGCCGATTTGGTTCGACGTGATGGCGATCCCGAAAGACGCCAAGCACAAGGAAGCGGCCCTCGAGTGGATCAACTATATCGAAACGCCGCAAGTGCATGCCGCTATCACGAATGCGGTCTACTACCCGAGCGCGAACGCCGAGGCACGTAAGTATGTCGACAAGGATATCGCCAACGATCCGGCGGTATACCCGCCCGCCGATGTCGTCAAAACGCTCTTCCTGCTAAAACCGCTGCCGTCCGACATTCAGCGTTTGCAAACGCGCCTGTGGACCGAATTCAAGTCGGGCCGGTAGTCGCTCTCCGTATGTCTTAGCCGATAGGCAGCCCGCAAGCCCCCGGACCGTGCCGGGGGCTTTGTACGTCAAACGATTGGAGTCAAGCAGCACATCATGAGCGATCAGTCGAGCTCGCAGGCCGCAAACGGCATGACCGGCGCCAAGAGCGCAAATGGTGCAGACCCTGCCGTAAACGGCATGCCCCCTTTGTCGACAAAACCGGCCGGGGCCGCGAACTTCGTCGAAATCGTAGACGTCGTCAAGAAATTCGGCGAATCGGTGGCGGTGCGCAACGTCAGCTTATCGGTCGCGAAGGGCGAACTCTTTGCGCTGCTTGGCAGTTCCGGGTGCGGCAAGTCCACACTGCTGCGGATGTTGGCCGGGCTCGAGCCGGTGACCTCCGGCAAGATCCTGATCGACGGCGAAGACCTCGCGCTGATGCCGCCTTATCGGCGGCCGGTCAACATGATGTTTCAGTCGTATGCACTTTTTCCGCATATGACGGTGGAGACGAATGTCGCGTTCGGCCTCAAGCAGGAAGGCGTGCCGACGACCGAACGCAAGGAACGGGTGCAGGCGGTGCTCGATCTCGTCCAAATGGGCCGATTCGCGAAACGCAAGCCGCATCAGCTCTCGGGCGGGCAACAGCAGCGCGTCGCACTGGCCCGTTCGCTCGTCAAGCGGCCCAAGCTGCTGTTGCTCGACGAACCGATGTCGGCACTCGACAAACAGATTCGCCAACGCACGCAAATCGAACTCGTCAATATTCTCGAACGGGTTGGTGTTACCTGCATCATGGTGACGCACGACCAGGAAGAGGCGATGACGATGGCAAGCCGCCTGGCCGTCATGAGCGAAGGCCAGATCGTGCAGCTCGGCACGCCGCACGAGGTGTACGAGTATCCGAACACCCGATTTTCGGCGGAATTCATCGGCTCGACGAATCTCTTCGATGGTCATGTCGTTGAGGACGAACCCGATCACGTCTTCGTCGAAACACCGCTACTGCCAAGCAAGATGTATGTGAACCACGGCATCACCGGCCCGCTCGGCATGCCGGTGACGATTTCGGTGCGGCCCGAGCGTATTGCGCTCACGCGCAAGCCGCCCGAGGGGGCCTACAACTGGGGGCACGGCGTGATATCGAATATCGCTTACCTTGGCGGCTATTCTCTGTATCACGTCAAACTCGACTCGGGCAAGACCGTGATCGCCAATATCTCGAGCCTCGCGCTTTCGGAGATCGACTCCCCGACGTGGGGCGACGAGATCTACGTGCGCTGGAGTGCGTCGGCCGGCGTGGTGCTGACGGCATGAGAACCAGCATGAGATCCGGCGTGAGAACCGGCTTGAAAAGCGCACTCGCAACGTTCGCCGCGTGGCCGGCGCGGCGTTTCAAACTCACTGGCGGCACGGCCGTCGTCGCCGGGCCATTCATTTGGCTGTTGCTGTTTTTCTTCGTGCCGTTCGTGCTTGTCGTAAAGATCAGCTTCGCGGAACTCGAACTCGGCATCCCGCCGTATTCGGAACTTGTCAGCTTCAAGGATGGCGTCGTTCAGATCGCGCTCAATATTGGGCATTACGCTTTTCTCTTTAGCGACAGCCTTTATTTCGCGACTTACGTCAATTCGCTCGTCGTGGCCGCGGTAACGACGCTGCTGTGTTTGCTGCTTGGCTATCCGATGGCGTATTACATCGCCCGCTCCAGCGAACAGTCTCGCAATCTGCTGATGATGGCTGTCATGCTGCCGTTTTGGACGTCGTTTCTGATTCGCGTCTACGCGTGGGTCGGCATTCTGAAGAACAACGGCCTGCTCAATAACTTTTTGATGACGATTGGCTTCATTCATACGCCGATCGAGCTTTATCGAACGAACGTGGCCGTTTATATCGGCATGGTCTATTCGTATCTGCCGTTTCTCGTCATGCCGCTTTATGCTCACCTCGTGAAAATGGATCTGACACTGCTCGAGGCGGCCTATGATCTCGGTGCGAAGCCGTGGAAAGCGTTCGTCCAAATCACGTTGCCGCTGTCGAAGAATGGGATCATCGCTGGATGCCTGCTCGTATTCATCCCGGCGGTAGGCGAATATGTGATTCCCGAGTTGCTCGGCGGAGCCAACACGCTGATGATCGGCCGCGTGATGTGGAACGAGTTCTTCAACAACGCAGACTGGCCGATGGCTTCCGCGGTGACATGCGCAATGGTCTTGTTGCTCCTTGTACCGATGGCCGTGTTTCAACATTACCAGGCTAAACAACTCGAAGCGCGTCGATGATCAAACCGAATCGCACGTTGCGACTGATTGCGCTCGGCATCGGCTTCGCGTTTCTTTATATTCCGATTCTGAGTCTCGTCGTCTATTCGTTCAACGAGTCGCAACTCGTCACTGTCTGGACGCGTTTTTCGACACGCTGGTACACCGCGCTTGCACGCGACGACGAACTGATCACGGCCTTTTGGCTGTCGTTGCGCATCGCGTTGCTGACGGCGTTTGCTTCGGTGTTTATCGGCACCTGGGCCGGGTTCGTGCTCGCCCGTATGGGCCGGTTCCGCGGCTTTACGTTATTTACCGGCTTGATCAACGCGCCGCTCGTCATCCCCGAAGTCATTCAGGGCATTTCGCTGCTGCTGCTTTTCATCGAAATGGGGAAGTGGCTCGGCTGGCCGGAAGGGCGCGGTCTCGTCACGATCTGGATCGGGCACGTCATGCTCTGCATGTCCTACGTCGCGATCATCGTGCAGTCACGTGTACGCGATCTCAACCCTTCGCTGGAAGAAGCCGCGCTCGATCTCGGTGCAACACCGTTCAAGGTCTTTTTTACGATTACGTTGCCGTTGATTTCGCAAGCATTGATGGCAGGGTGGCTGCTGTCGTTCACGCTGTCGATCGACGACCTGGTGTTGTCTGCATTCTTGTCCGGTCCCGGCTCGACCACGTTGCCGCTCGTCGTATTCTCGCGTGTGCGGCTCGGCCTGAACCCGGAGATGAATGCGCTCGCCACGCTTTTCATCGCCGTCGTGACGGTCGGCGTGGTCGTGATCAACTATTTCATGCTCAGAGCGGAAAAGAAAAAATTGCAGGCGGTTGCGTGAAGGCGAGCCGATCGAGATCGGCTCGCCTTCATACTCGGCTCATGAATGACCATCATCGTGTGGCCATTCGCCCATCGCCTGAAAAAGCCCCGCCGTATCCGCCAAACGTCGGCTTGTCGCTCGAATGGCGTCGAGCTGAGCGTTCAGATATTGCTGCTCGCTCGCACGCTCGGCCGATGGTGGCAACGCCCCGAGGCGTCTTCGCGCCGCCGTCTCATCGAACGAGGTGTGGGCAGCGCCACTAGCCGTATCGGCCGATTCCAACGCCTGCGCATCGTGCTCGAGCGACGCCAAGCTGTCCGCCACATCCTGAAACGCCGATAACACCGCGGTTTTGTACTGCGCTACCGCTGCATCATATGAATCGACAGCCGCGCGCCGCTGTGCGAGCAGGGCGCCGCCATGAAAAATCGGCTGCGTGAGTCCGGCACCGATGCTCCATACCGCGCCCGCGCCAGACAATGCGACGGGCCAGCTGAATCCGCTTTGCCCCATCGACGCCGACAGCGAAAGGCTCGGAAAGAGCTGCGCGGTCGCCACGCCGACCTGCGCGGCAGCGGCTTTCAGCGTGGCTTCGGCGGCGCGAATGTCAGGCCGCGAACGCAGCAAGTCCGAAGGCACCACGACGGGCACGCGTTCGGGCAACGCCAGGCTTTCGAACGGGGGCACGGCTGGCGCGGCATCCGGTGTGCGCCCCAGCAGTACGGCTAGCGCGTGCAGGGCCGCCGTGCGCTGCTGGCGCAAGCCCGGCAGCGTGGCGGCCAGCGATGCCGCGCTTTGCTTCGACGCGAGCGCCTGCGCATGCGGGGCGGCGCCGAGTGCGTAGCGGCGCTCGTCGTCGTGCGCGCTATCGTTGGACAGCGCGACAAGACGCTCGGTCAGCGCGATTTGCCGCTCGAGCGAGGAGACGTTGATCACCGCCCCGACGATGTTGGCGGCAAGCGCGCGACGTGCGGCATTCAGTTGGAACGCCTGCTGGTTCACGCGTGCGCCCAAGACGGCGTTGGCGTAGCGCGCCGCGCCGAAAATATCGAACGTATAGCTCGCGCGCAGCTCGCCGACGAACACGTTATAGAGCACGGTGTTGCGCATCCCTGGAATGCCGAGCGCACGCTCGCGGGTGGCCTGCGCGCCGGCATCGATGCTCGGCAGTAATGAAGAGCCCACCTGAGCACGGTATTGCTCGTGCGCCGCTGCGAGGGATTTTTCGGCCGCGGCCAGCGTCAGGCTGTTGCGCAACCCTTCCTCGACGAGCGTATCCAGTGCGTCTGAGTGATAGAGCTGCCACCATTGCGGCACTGGTTGCGCGCCAACGTCGAATTGCTGCATGACGCCGGCGGCGGCAACGGTTTGCGCAGGTTGAGGTGCTTCACCGTAGTGCGCGGGCGAGGGCATCGCGGGCGGCGCACCGGACGGGCCGAACGAGCAGGCCGCGAGGGCCAGCGCCGCAGCGCCGGCGAAAGCCGATTTGTAATGCACGAGGCTCATGATCAATTCCCGGAATGCGCGGCGTCAGCGGGTGACGGATCGCGTTCGTCGCGCTTGACTCTGAACCATGTCGCGTAAAGCGCCGGCAGATAGAACAAGGTCAGCACGGTCGCGCTCGTAATGCCGCCCATCAGCGCGGTTGCCATCGGTCCGAAGAAGTTGGAGCGCAAAAGCGGTATCAGCGCGAGTACGGCGGCCGCCGCGGTCAACGTGATTGGCCGGAAGCGCCGGACGGTGGCGCCGATGATCGCATCGACACGCCGGTGGCCCGCTGCGATGTCCTGCTCGATCTGGTCAACGAGAATCACCGAGTTACGCATGATGATGCCGAACATCGCAATGACACCGAGCATCGCGACGAACCCGAACGGCTTGCCAAAGAGCAGCAGGGCGACGACCACGCCGATCATGCCGAGCGGTGCGGTCAGCACGACCATCAACACGCGAGCGAAACTCTGCAACTGAATCATCAGCAACGTAAATACCGCGATGGCCATCAGCGGCATTTGCGCGTTGATCGAGTTTTGCCCCTTCGCGCTTTCTTCGACCGAGCCGCCGACTTCGATCCGGTAACCGAGCGGCATTTGGGCGCGCTCGGAGGCAAGGGCGCGGTCGATGTCGTGCGTGACGTCGATACCCTGCGCATTGCCGCGTACATCGGACTGCACGGTGATGGTCGGCTGGCGGTCGCGCTCCCAAATGACGCCGTATTCCAGCGACGGACGCATATGTCCGAGCGAACTCAGCGGCACGGGGCCATTCGGCGTCGGCATGGCAAGGCTCCCGATCCGCTGCGGGTCGACACGCTCGCGCTTGGGGGCGCGCAGCTCGACGCCGATCAACTTGTCGCGCTCGCGAAACTGCGTCACCGTATAGCCCGATAGCGTCATGGCGAGAAAGTTGGAGACGTCTTGCGAGCTCACGCCCAACTGTCGGGCTTTGATCTGATCGACTTCGAACGAAAGCGAACGCTCGGCCGGTTCGTCCCAATCGAACTGGACGTTACGCGTGCGGGCGTCGGCGCGCATTTTCGCCGAGACTTTTTCGGCGATCGCACGCACGGTTGCGATGTCGTCGCCGCTCACGCGGAATTGCACCGGAAAGCCGACGGGCGGCCCGTTTTCGAGCCGCGTGAGTCGGGTGCGAACGCCTGGGTACTCGTTCTCCAGCTTGGTATCGAGCCATTGCGCGAGCTTGTCGCGCGCTTCGACGCTCTTCGCGGTGACGACGAACTGCGCGAAATTCGGCTGCTGCAATTGCTGATCGAGCGGCAAGTAGAAGCGGGGCGCACCGGTGCCGACGAAATCGACCAGATGATCGACCTCGGGCCGCCCGTCCAGCGTTTTCTCGAGACGCTTCGCTTCGCGCAACGTGGCCTCGAACGAGGCGCCTTCGGGCAGCCGGATATCGATCAGCAGTTCGGGCCGGTCGGAGCTCGGGAAAAACTGTTGCGGTACGAGCGAAAACCCTGCGAGCGCGATGACGAACAGCACCACGGTGATGACGAGCACGATCGCACGGCGCTCCACGCACCACGTCACCCATACCGACAAACGCCGGTAAAAGCGGGTGTCGTAGATGTCGTGCTCGTGGTCGTGCGGCAGCCCGGCCTCGCGTTTGCGCTCGGGCAGCAGGTGAAAGCCGAGCAGCGGGATCAATACGACGGCGGCAAACCATGAGGCGATCAGCGCGATCGCCGAGACCTCGAAAATGGAGCGCGTGTACTCGCCGGTGCTCGACTTCGCCAGTGCAATCGGCAAGAAGCCCGAGACGGTGACGAGCGTGCCGGTCAGCATTGGAAACGCCGTGCTCGTATAGGCATAGGCCGCCGCGCGCGTGCGGCTCCAGCCCTGTTCGAGTTTCACCGCCATCATTTCGACGGCGATGATCGCATCGTCGACGAGCAGCCCCAGCGCGAGCACGAGCGTGCCGAGCGAAACCTTGTGCAGTCCGATATCGAAGATGTACATGCAAAGCGCGGTGACGGCCAGCACGATTGGAATCGAGATGGCGACCACCATGCCGGTGCGCAAACCGAGCGAGACGAGGCTCACGATCAGCACGATTGCCACCGCTTCACCGACGGCTTCGAGGAAGTCGTTCACCGAATGCGAGACGGCGTGCGGCATGCTCGATACTTCGACGAGCTTGAGGCCGGCCGGCAGGTGCATGCGAAGCTCGGCGCGTTTTTCGTCGAGCGCCTTTCCGAGTTGGATGACGTCGCCGCCCGGCTGCATTGTCACGCCGATGCCGAGCACGGCGTGGCCGCTTGCACGCATCTGCGTGATCAGCGGGTCATCGTAGCCGCGCTCGATCTTCGCGATGTCGCCGAGGCGGAAACTGCGCTGATTAATCGTAATCAACGTGTCCGCCAGTGCGCGTACGTCCTGGAATTGCCCACTCGGACGAATGAATACGCGATCGACGCTGGTCGTCACGGTGCCGGCCGACGACACCGTATTTTGCGCATTGATCGCTTGCGCGAGTTGCTGCGGCGAAATGCCGAGTCGCGTCAATGCTGAATTCGAGATTTCGATAAAGACGTGTTGATCGGGGTCGCCAAAATAGTCGACCTTCGCCACACCCGGCACCCGCAGCAGTACGGTGCGCAATTGATCGGCGTAATCGTGCAGTTGCGCCGGCGAGAAGCCGTCTCCTTCGAGCGTATAGATGTTCGTGTAAACATCGCCGAACTCATCATTGAAGAACGGCCCTATGGTTCCCGGAGGCAGCGTGGCAGCAATGTCGCCGACTTTCTTGCGCACTTGATACCAGGTTTCCGGGACGTCTTTAACCGGCGCCGAATCCTTCATCGTGAAGAAGATCATCGATTCGCCGGGGCGCGAATAGCTGCGCTGAAAATCGATGTGCGGTGCTTCTTGCAGCTTGCGGCCGATGCGGTCGGTGATTTCCTCTTGCACCTGCCGTGCCGTGGCGCCTGGCCACAGCGTTCGGATCACCATCACACGGAAAGTGAAGGGCGGGTCTTCGGACTGCGCGAGCTTTGTATAGGCAAGAATGCCGGCCAGCGTGGCAAGCGTGATCAGAAACACCACCAGCGCCTGGTGGCGCAACGCCCAGGCCGACAGATTGAAGCCGCCTTCCGCGGGATGTCCGGGCGGGGACGCGGCGTGCGGCAATGCGGCGCCGCGTTCGGATTCGCGATCGGAAGCGCTCATGACGCGAAGTCCTCGGGGTGCAGCGGCGCAATGACGCGAACGTGCTCGCCGGCGCTCACGGCATGGACGCCTTGCAGCACGACGCGCTCGCCGTCGTTTAAGCCCGTTGCGACAGAAACCGTGCGCTCGTCATAGCGCACGACTTCGATCGGACGCAATTCGAGCGTGTCGCTGCCGGCTCGGACGACCCACACCGCCGGCCGCTCGCTGGTGTGAAACAGCGCTGTAGCGGGCAATGTGAACGGATGGGCGGCCGAGCCGCCATTGGCCACATTGAATGCGACGTCGGCAGTCATGCCAAGCCGCACGGCGCCCGGCGGCGACTGCAGCGTGAGCTTCACACGGTAAGTGCGGCTTTGCGGGTCCGCCGCGGGCGCCACTTCGCGCACGCGTGCGGCGAACGTTTTGCCCGGCAAGGCAGGCAGGCTCACCTGTGCGGTGTGGCCGACGCTCAAGGCGCTCAGCAGACGCTCAGGGGCGTCGCAGACGACATCGACGTCGCCGCTCCACGCCAGATGGTAGACGGCCTGCCCAACTGCCACGTTTTGCCCCGTGTCCGCGTCTTCCGCCGTGATGAGCCCGGCGTGGTCGGCCGTCAATACGGCGTAGCGCAACTGGTCCGCCGCCAGCGCCAACTGCGCCCGCGCGGAATCGCGCTGAGCCGCGGCCGCCGCGTAGGCGTCCTGCGTCTGCTCCCACTGCGTGGGTGCGATCAGGTTTTCCTGCGCCTGTGCTCGATCACGCTCGAGCTGCTGCTTCGCATAGAC
Organism: Trinickia sp. LjRoot230; assembly: GCF_964253315.1. Lineage (NCBI taxonomy): Bacteria > Pseudomonadati > Pseudomonadota > Betaproteobacteria > Burkholderiales > Burkholderiaceae > Trinickia > Trinickia sp. LjRoot230. Next base: position 2,074,075 of record NZ_CAXUQX020000001.1, on the reverse strand, counting down.
GAACCGATGTTGTGCGGCATCGAGCTGAGCCTGCGCATTCGAAACGTTCTTTTGCGCGTCCGCCGGATCGAGCCGGGCAACGATCTGACCTGCTTTCACGGTGTCGCCCAGCCGAACCAGCCGGTCGACGATCTTCCCGCCGACGCGAAACGAGAGCGGCGTGCTGTAGCGCGCCTCGACCTGACCCGGCAACGACGCCACCGGCGCACGTCCGTCAGGATGAACCGCCACGGCGACGACAGGCTTCGGTGCTGGCGCGGCGGCTTCGCGCGAATGACAAGCTGCCAGCGCCAACGTGCAGCACGCGGCAGCCCAAAGAACGTATCGGCGCGGCCGACCGGCGGGCCTAAGCGAAACGGTGCGCGCGGGGTTCGGCGCGTCAGAAGCGGGACAATTCACGGTGCCCCCGTGGCAGAAAAAGTGATGGAAGGACGGCGGATCGTCCGCCGGAAAGCATTGGAAGCCGTGCTTGAGCGCGGATCCAGGCATGCTTATCTCAAATTTGGTCATGCATTCTAATACGGATCTGTATTTGAATGCAAAGATGAATTTTTATGACAAGCGATGCTACACTTCGCACCATGAAAAGAAACCGCCTGACCCGCGAGCAGAGCAAGGACCAGACGCGCGAGCGCCTGATCGAAGCGGCTCGGACGATGTTCATGAAAAAGGGATATGTCTCGACGAGCGTCGAGGACATTGCCGCGGCCGCGGGCTATACGCGCGGCGCGTTCTATTCAAATTTTGGCGGCAAGTCGGAACTGATGATCGAGCTGCTTCGGCGCGATCATGACCGCATACACGAAGCCTTCGAAGCAATCATGACCGAGGGCGGCACGCGCGAAGAAATGCAAAAGCGCGCGATGGTGTACTACAGCCAGATGTTTCGCCAGGACGACTACTTTCCGCTATGGGTGGAGGCGAAGCTGCTGGCCAGCCGAGACGCCAAGTTCCGCGTTCTCTTCAATGCGTTCAGAAATGAAAAGCTCGATCGAATCGCAGCCTATATTCGGGCGTTTTCCGAGCAACTTGGCACGCCGTTGCCGCTGCCGGCCGATACGCTCGCGTTGGGGCTGGTGAGCCTGTGCGACGGCGTGCAGTTTTTCCGCATGTCCGATCCGCAGCAGTTCACCGATGAGATTACGGAGTCTGTTCTCGCCGGTTTCTTCCGGAAGGTCATGATCGACTGAAAGGGCGGGAACGCGGCGTTATCAAGATATTTCGCAACGATTTGTGCATCGACTCTGATTAAAACTATCTGGGACGTATCGAGCGAATGTGCTCGATCCCTAACGGATAAAGGCGTCGACTATGCCGGGTTACTCACGCGAAGACAACGCCAGACTGCGACTGATGGCTATGCAGCAAAGCCGGGCGACCTCGCCGCGAAATCGAAGCGAGAATCTGCCGCAGGATCTTCAAGCTCTGCGGGCGATGTCGCTGCTGGTAAAAGGCGCGCAGGACGTTCGCGCAATGCAGGCGTGCGCGTTGGGTACGAGCTACGAGGAGTGCAAGAAGCTCGTCTATACACTGATCGAGACGCGGCCGAAGTTCCCGCACGCCAAACTGGGCGCCGCGGCGGATACCTTCGCTCAACTCGTGGCGTCGCCTGTGCCCGCGGCAATCAATGCAGTGGGGCAATTCGTCGCGAAAGCGACCGGTAGCGAGACGGTCGGCAAGATCGTCGAAGGGGCCAAAGAAGTTCACGACGCAACCGACGGTCTGGTGAGCGCGGCAGGAACGTTCGTATCGACCATCCCGCCGATGGCAAGCACCGTGTTGAGTACCAGCAACAGCGCGCTCGTGCAGCAATGTATGACATGGTGGATGAGCGCTAACGCTGCGGCGAACGCGACAACGCTTGCGAGCGGATATCTCGGCGTGCTGAGCCACATCTCCACCATCATTTCGGTTCTTGTGATCAACAACAGGCTCGACCCCATGCTGGCGCTCGAAGAACGGTACCGCGGTACGTGCAGTTGCTGCGATCGGGCGGCGAAGATCGCACAGGGATGGATGGATGCGGCGGCGGCATCGGCCGCTTCGCTCAATCCGATCGCGGCTGTCGGACTTTCCGGATATCGCGCATACGATAAGCTCTCGCACCGCATCGGGAAAATGCGGGCGACGCCCCAGGGCAAGGAAGTTCATCGCGACGCGTACTACATCGCTTGTGCGCTATGGGACGCTGCTCAGGCGAATCCGTCGGAGCATGAGGTGTTTCAGCATCGATATCCCGATGTCCTCGGACACGATGCGCGCTGCCCGCTCGCCATGCTGATCCTGGCTACGCTTTTCGGCGAAGGGAATTGTGTCGAGGGCGCGCCGAAGGCCGTGGCCGCGATCATCGCGAATCGGGCCAGCGCGGTGGAAAAGATCAAGGCTCTGGTGGGCTAGCGGCAGCGCCAGCCACCGTCGGGCGCGCTCAAGTGCCGGTCACGAGCCGGTCACGAACTGACACCGGGCCCGTAGTTGCTGCCGATCAGCGGCATCACCGCGTTGATGTCCGCGTAGTCCTGTTCGGGCAGACCATCGAGAATCGCCAGTAGTTCGTTGCTCGCACCCGCCTCGCGCGCAATATCGACGATCTGGTCTTTATTCGCCGGAAACGCCACGTTACTCAGTACATCTGTCATCTGCAGATCGATGGGTTCATCGGGGATGGCCGATGTCGTCATGGCGCGGCTCCTGTCGTTGGTGGGCGGGTTTGCGAACGGGCTGCGTTGTGCCCGATCAAGTCTGGGCCTGTCGCTCGTGCGGCGCAAAATGGCTGGCCAAGCCTCGTGCTTTCGGTAGCTCGATGCGTCGCCAGTGCTCCGGACCGGGGCCGCTGCCGGCCAGCACGCGCGGGGCCGCGGGGGCGACGGGCGGCGCGTCTGCGCGGGCAGTGGCAAGCGCGGCGCGCGCCGTCAGGCTATCGAGCGCTGTCATATGAGTCGGCGCCGCGAAGCACGATGCCGAAAGCAATGCCATCGTTGTCACTGTCGAGACTTTCATGACTCGACCTCCTTTTCGATGCGTGCATCCTGCCGATGGGCCGCGGTTTCGAGCCATCGGGCCGCATGCCACGTGCCCGCGCTAGCGCAGCACCTCGAAGCGTGTCCACGGCCAGGACGGCCGGTCGCGCATATAGCCATTCAGCCAATTCCACTGCGGATGCCGCTTCATGAACGCTTGCGCGTCGAACGGCCTGCCGCACGGATGCCCCCAGCGCGCCCAGAACGATAAATCGCGCGCCATCTCGCTATCGACGACTTTGCCGTCGTTCGCCCCCCATGGATTGAACGGCCCGTGATCCGAACCGCCGAAACGCGCATCGTCGAGTTCAAGGTGTCCGCAGATCGTGCGCGAGCAGGGGTTGTCGCTGCGATCGAGGTAGACATCGTGATGGTCCGCGATCATTTCCTTGGCCAGCTCCACGTCGATCTTGCCGTGGTGCAGGTCGGCGAGTTGCATGAAGCGCAAGCGGCGCGCGCCGTTTTTGCGCACGTCGGTGTAGTCCTCGCCTTCTCCAACGCACTCCTGGTTGCGGATCTTAAGATCGGTGGCCGTGTTGTAGCCGCTATAAAAGCCATCTTTCGTGATCTCGAAGCCGCGATAGTGCAGGCCCAACTCATAGCGGGCGATCTCGCCCGTCTTGCGGTCGCCGAGCAGCCAGCTGTTCGCGTATCCCCCATTGTTCGACAGCGAAAACATATCGCACCACTCGCTAATGGAGTTGGCGTATTGCGTCGCTCGTCTGGACCGGTAGAACTCGGGCGCGCCGGAAGCGTTGTAGCCGGCGAAGTTCGAAATGGTCGTCTCCGTGACCATCAGCCCGGCTGACGTCAGCCAGAAGTCGGTCAAGCTCGAAATGCAGCCGGGCAAGCCTTGCATCAGAATGCGGTGCCCCGCGTCGGGCACGATGTCGAACACGACGTTGAACGCGTCGCCAGCCGCGTAGCGGTCCCACGAGTTATGCGCCATGACGATACGCCCGTCGCGCGTCGCACTGCCGGTCGCGATAAATGCGCTGCAATGATGGCCGCGGCGGCCGCGCCACGGTCTGACGCCAAGCCGCGGCTCGCGCGCGGCCACTTGCGCCGGCCACCAGCTTTGCAGCAAATCCATATAGCCGTTCCAGGCCAAGACTTCGGCGAACGGTACTTGTGCACCGTCGGCGATGCCCTGGATTTCATCGAGAAACTCAGTGTCGAGCCGGTGGGAAAACTGCTCGAGCGCGGCGCGGGTGAAGGTTGCAAAGTCTTCGCCCGTGTCCCAGCGGGCCAGGTACTTCGCTGTCCGGATGGCGTTTTGAATTTCGGAGGCCAGCACCTTGCCATGCTGCTCGCCGCGGTCGTACGGCTCGCCTTCGAGGTGAACAAAGATCCAACCCGCGTGATCGCGGCGCGCGGCATCGAGGGACGGTTCGCTCATCTTCGCTCCGCAAGGGATGACTCGACCGAAAGAACGCTGGCGTCACAGCGCGGGCGCTGAGCCTTGAGCGCACTTAGGGAACATCTGATCTATTGACGTTTTGAACGTTGACGTTCATGCCAGCAATTTTCTGCGAGCTTCGATGATCGATTTTTCCGGCCATCACGCTACCAATCGAGGCCATATCGGCCCCGAGCGCCGATTTTCCGAGGCAGCGGACGGATTTTTCCCATCAAGCCATCAGCTTTCGCCTCGCTAGATAAAGATTCGTCAGGCCGATCAGCGAGAACACCTGCGCCGCGTTCTTCGCCAGCCCTTTGTAGCGCACCTTCGCGTAGCCAAATTGCCGCTTGATCACCCGAAACACGTGCTCGACCCGGGCCCGGATCGAGGACATCCGGTGATTGAAGCGCTTGTTTGCGCTCGTCAGCGGATACGGCTTGCTGCCCTTGAGCGCAACACCCCAGAACACACCGGCTTCACGCGCCAGACGCTTGAACGCGTTGTTCACGTAGCCCTTGTCGCCGAACACCGCCCGATCGCTCTCTCGCAGCAGCACCGGCAACTCGCTCACGTCCGCCGTGTTGGCCGGCGTCACCGATACCGTATGCACCAGGCCGCTATCGACGTCCGCCCCAACGTGGATCTTCATGCCAAAGAACCACTGGTTCCCCTTCTTCGTCTGATGCATCTCCGGGTCGCGCTGCTTGCCCTCGTTCTTCGTCGACGGCGGCGCATGGATGATCGTCGCGTCTACCATCGTGCCGCCCTTGAGCAGCATGCCCCGTGCTTCCAGCGTCTCGTTGATGACGTTCATCATCTTCGAGGTCAACCCGTGCTGCTCCAGCAGATGTCGGAACTTGAGGATCGTCGTCTCATCGGGCAGCGCATCGTCCGACAGTTCAAGCTGCGCGAACCGGCGCATCGATTCGATCTCGTAGAGCGCGTCTTCCATCGCCGGGTCCGACAACGCGTACCACTGCTGCATGAAGTAAATCCGCAGCATCGTGGCCAACGGCATCGGCGGTCGGCCACGCCGGCCCGACTTCGGATAGTGCGGCTCGATCACCGCCAGCAACGCCGTCCACGGCACCACCGCTTCCATTTCCGTCAGGAAACGCTCCCGGCGCGTCTGCTTCTTCTTTCCATCAAACGCCAGCGAGGCGAACGTCGTTTGTTTCATGGCTCGGAGGCAAGTGGCAACGGATCAATCTTAACGGCTCGAATAGATCAGATGCTCCTTAGCAAGTGTTTTCATTGTAGAAAAATTGCTGCGCTTTGCTATGCAGACCTACACGCCCCGCCCGGCGGCGGTCGGCCATGCTCAAAGTGCGGGATTCATCCGACGGTATGCGTCGAGCAGCGCCGTTTTATAGACGGCACCCAGCAATTTTGGTTTGTCCACACTGACGATAACCGGCAACCGTTCGCCTTGAAACGCCAAAAAACGCTGCAATGCCACCCCGATCGGCATATCGGGCGTGAGCGTGGTGAATTCCGGCTGAAGATAGTCGCCCGCCGTTCGCGAGGCCGTGTCGCGCTTCTCGAGCAGGTCGGACGTGATGTCCTTGAGGGCGACGACGCCAACAAAATGGCCGTCGTCATCGGTCACATAGAGGTACTTGACCGGATATTCGAGGAAGACCCGCGTCATGTCATGTACCGTTGCCGTGAGCGGCACGACAGTGTCGGCAGGCTTGATGAACTCGCGCATTTGCGTGGCGCGCAGCCGTATGCGCTCTTCGTCATCGGCATGCCGGCGCAACGTGATTTCGTACATCGACGCCTTGCCGCTCGCGCGGGCCACGAAATAGGCAACCACGCATGAGAGCATCAGCGGCAACACCACCTGATAGCTGAGCGTCATCTCGAAGATCATCAGAATGGCCATCAGCGGCGCTTGCGTGGCGCCCGCCAAAAATGCACCCATGCCGACGATGGCATAAGCGAATGAACCCGATGTGCCGTGCGGCCAGACGGCGTGCGACGCCAGGCCGAACAGCGAGCCCAGCGCGGCGCCGACGAACAGCGTCGGCGTGAACACGCCGCCCACGGCGCCCGAGCCAACCGTCGCCGCAGTGGCGACGAGCTTTGAAATCAGCACGACGATGAGCGCGGTCCATGTCCAGGGGGAATGCAAAATGGAGTTCACGACGCTGTAGCCATTACCCCACACCTCCGGCACCCATACCGAAACGATGCCGACGATCAGCCCGCCCAGCGCAAGCCGCAGCGGCAACGGCCATGGCAATCGCCTGAATTGCGCTCGGGAAAGGTCGATCACGCGCAGGAACTGGGGTGCCGTCGCGCCGCACAGGAAGCCAAGCGCGACAAAAAGCAGCACCTCCACGCCGGCAACGGGCGGGAACACCGGCATTTCATACGGCGGTCTATACCCGGCGAATTCGCGCATCGTGATATTGGCGACCACGGAGGCAACGACGACTGGCCCGAAGTTCTCCATCGCAATCGACCCGAGCACGATCTCCGTCACGAAAAAGGCGCCGGCAATGGGGGCGTTGTAGGCGGACGTGATGCCGGCTGCCGCGCCGCAAGCAACCAGCAGGCGCAGCCGTTGCGGATCGAAGTGCACGACGCGGCCGATGACCGAGCCGGCCAGCGCGGCGAGTTGAACCATCGGTCCTTCGCGGCCGATCGAGCCGCCAAAGCCGATCGTGAAGAGCGACGAGATGCTGCGCCAGACGCTTTGCCAAATGGGGACGACGCCGTCGCCGATCGCAATGGCTTCCATGTAGTCGGAGTTGGCCTGCTTGTCGGCATGGCGTTGCGCGATCAACAGCAGGCATCCCGCGATCAAGCCGCCCGCGGCGGGTAGCCAGAAGCGCACGGTCCACGGCAAATCCCGCGCCATTTCGACGAAGCTGCCCGCACGCCCGGTGAAGCTCCATTGGAAGAAATCGATGCAGCGCCGAAACGCAACCGTGGCGAACGCACCGAGCACGCCGGTGACGATCGCCCACAGCAGCATCGTATGCGCTTCGGACAAGCGGAACAGGTTCTGGGCGCGGGTACGCGCACGGAGCAGGAAGGAAAGCACGGCGGCATCGGCGAGTGGCAGTCGAGCGCAAGGATAGCACCGCGCTTTCGCATCGCGCCCCGATTTTATGCGGTACAGGCAGATGGGCGGGGCGATATGTTCAGTGTGCTGCCCGGTCGAGTTCCGGATAGTGCCGGAAGATGCCTGTTTCGTTGAACGGCAAACGCCGTTCCGAAGCGAGATAGTCGGCGATGTTCGGACGGGCGGCGACGGCGTCATGCAGCGCGGCCAGATGCGGATAGCGCGCGGCAAAGCGTTTCATCGCACGGGAAAACGCATAGTGGAGCCCGGCAACCACCTGGAACATCGACAGATCAACGTAAGTCAGCGTCTTGCCGACCATGTGCCGAGGGCCGTGCGGATTCTGCTCGAGCACGCGCTCGAAATAGCCGAGGAACTTCGGCAGACGATGGTCGATGAAATCGCCCGCGCGGGCCTCCGCCGCTTCCTTTTGATCTTCGTAATAAAGACCGCTGGCGATGGGGTGGTGCGTGTCGTGCACTTCGGTGACGAGATCGGCGATAGTCAACTGAAGGCCGTGCACGACGTAACGCAGGTCGTCTTGCGGCGCCAGATGTAATTTTGAGCCGAGATACAGCAAAATGTTGGCGGTCTGCGCAACGATAAGGTCGCCGTCTTTCAAAAAGGGCGGTGCAAACGGAATGTGCGGCTCGGTGCGGCTATTGATCAGCGCGAGCATCGCGTCTTCTCCGTGCCCGTCTTGCGCTCGTTCGCGCGCCACGTCGATATACGGCGCGCGGGCTTCTTCGAGCGCGAGTCGCACGAATTCACCGCGCCCCTGCAAGCCGTCCCAATAATGCAGTTCATATGCCATCGCTTGGTCCCTCATCACGAAAACAATCCGCGGCCGAAGGCACCCTGTTCGCCTTCGGTTCGCTCAGGCGACGAAACGCTCGACGGCGTACGTCATCGCGAGGCCACCTACGCCCAGCCATATGTAAAGGACCAGACCGGTTGCCAGCGCGCGGGGGCCGGCAACGCGCACCTGCGAGAGGCGCGTTTCAATGCCGAGCGCCGTCATGGCCATGGTCAGCGCGAACGTGTCGGCGACATTCACCGCGTGTGTGACGGCCTGCGGCAACACGTGCAGCGAGTCGATCATCACGCAGCCGAGAAAGCCGAGCGCGAACCAGGGCATGGCGAGCTTGCCCGAGCCATGCGTGCCGCGCCCGCCGGAGCGGCGGCTCGCAGCCAGCCATGCTCCCAAAGCCAGCAATACCGGTACCAGCAGCATGACGCGCGTCATTTTGACGATGGTGGCGACGTGTGTTGCCTCGGCACTGACGTCGCTCGCGGCGCCGACGACCTGTGCGACTTCATGAATCGTACCGCCGAAGAAAAGGCCCACGCCCGTCGTATCGAGATGTAGCCATCCGGCATGGTAGGCAAGCGGGTAAAGCAGCATCGACAACGTGCCGAACAGCACGACCGTACCCACCGCGACAGCGCTTTTCTCGGGCTTCGATTGCAGCGTCGATTCGAACGCGAGCACGGCAGCCGCGCCGCAAATAGCGCTGCCGGCCGCGGTGAGCAGCGCCGTGTCGCGATCGAGTTTGAAGAGCTTGCCAACCAAGACGCCGATCACAAGCGTGCTGACGACCATGAGCACCGAGATACTCAGGCCGGGCAAGCCGACCTGAGCAATCTCTTGCAAGCTGACCCGCAAGCCAAAGAAAGCCACGGCGATGCGCAGCAGCCGCCGCGCCGCGAAGTTCACGCCGATGTCCCAATGCGCGGGCATGCCGGCCCGCAGCGTGTTGCCGTAGAGCGCCCCCGCCACGATGCCGACGATCAGCGGGCTCACGCCCAGTGCCGCGACGGGCCGTAACGCCGCAAGCTGGGTGACGGCGGCGGCAAAGAGCGCCACAAACAGCAGACCGTTGAGATGGCCGTGCGACCCGGCGCTGGCAGCGGCCGGCGCCGGGTGGGGAAGAGTTGAGGAATGCATCGAAGCTGCCTGACCTAGCAAATGTGGTGATGGGCTTATGCTATTACTCGAATAAGCTTATGAAAAATCGTTATTTGCGACGTAATATATCGGTATATCCGATGATTCCTTCTCATGACCCCTGACCAACTTATAACCTTCGCGGCCGTCGCCGAGCATCTGAATATCAGTCGTGCCGCGCTTGCACTTTACCTCTCGCAGCCGGCGGTGTCCGGGCAGCTGCGCCAATTGCAAGACGAATTTGGCGAGCCGCTCTATCGACGAAACGGCCGCGGGGTATTGCTGACCCCGAGCGGGAAGCAGCTCGCCGAATATGCTCAGCGCTTGCGCGAAACATATCGACAAGCCCATGGCTATCGCGACGCGCTGCGCGGTTTCGCTCGGGGCGCGCTGCGCATCGGCGCCAGTACGACGCCGGCAAGCTATCTGCTGCCCTATTTGATCGCGGCATTTCAGCAACGCTTTCCCGAAGTTGCGATCCAGACAGCGGGCGGTAACACGGCTGACATCGTCGGCTCGCTGGATTCGCTCGATATCGCGATGATCGAGGGGCCGGTCAACCTCGGGTTGCCGCAGGGCACGGGGGTACATCGTTGGCACGAAGACGAGATCGTCGCCATCGTTCCGCGCGGCCATCCGCTCGCCGGGCACGAGCGCGCCGGAGCCGGCACTGTAACGTTCGCTCAGCTTGGCGGCTTTTCGTTGGTGCTACGGGAAGAGGGCTCAGGGGTGCGCCAGTTGGTGGAACAGGCGTTCGCTGCGGCGCGCACGTCGCCGCAGGTTGCGCTCGTCGTGGCTGGCGTGGAAGGGGTCAAGGAGGCGGTCCGCGCGGGCATGGGGGTCGGTTTCGTCTCGCTTATGGCAATGCGCCACGAGGACGATGCGTTGACGCGCCTCTCGCTTGCTCCCAAGCCGTTGACGCGTCAGTTTTCGATTCTGGTACCGCACGAAGGCGCGCCATCGCGCGTGGCGGCGTCGTTTCTCGAAATGTGTTTGTTGTCCGATGCGGCGCACGGGCGGCTGGCTGACGGCGGCGCGCGGGTTGCGTCAAGGGGGCGTTAGGTCTGTCTACTCCGCTTGCGGGGTATTAGCGATAAGTCGGGCAAGCACCTGTGCCTTTAGTTCATCGTCTGGCAGTTGCGTCGCCAGTTTCACGACGCGTGCAAGCGTTTCCTTGCTCATCACGGGGGCCCCATCTGCAAGCCCTTTCAGCGCCGCGGCCATCTTCCGCTTGTCTGTCATGCCGCCTGCGGCATCAACGAGGCGCTCGCGCTGTGCTTCGTCCAACAAAGCCATTTCGTCGCCAAGCGCGGCGATTGCACGCGCCGAGCCCTCTTGGTCGTGAAGGTCCACAGCGGCATCGACGAGAAGCCCGCGCAACTCTTTGCTCAAAGCCGGTAGCCCGGGCGTCAGACCGGCGATTGCTGTTCCCTTGGCCCAGTGGTTTTGAAGCCCGGTTGTTGCGGTCACGATGCGTTCGTGCTGCTTGATGTCCAGTTCGGCCAAGTGCGGTCCCAGGCCGGCGATGCCATCCGCTTTCGCCTGTTCGTCGTCGTCGATATCAAGCACAGCGTCGACGATCTGCGCACGGTGCGGCTTACTGAACATCACCATGTTCGACGCGAGTATGGAAAGAGCACCTGCCCGAATAAAGGTGAAATGAACTTTTCGCGCATGGTCGACGAGGCGACCGCGTTGAGTCTCGCTTAGAGCGTACGCGCGGCGTACGAGTTCGGCGAAAGGAGTCGGGCTGTACACCATGTCGACCGAAACGACTGCATCGATGAGCCGACCGCGCTGCGTCTCGGTCAAGCAACTCACGCCGCACGCAAGATGGGCGATTGCCGCCGCTTTCTCGTTCTTGGACTCAATGCCGATCGCAGCGTCGATGACACGGTCGCGCTCAGTTGGCGGCAGCAACGGAAGCATAGAGGTCACCTCCGGCCACATCTTCCACATTCGCCGCGGTTCGGCCAACGCGGCGCCGACGAATTGGCTCGCGGCGCCCGCGAGGCCGTCCGGCTCCTGCGGCTCGCTGGCTGATTCAGGGCTGCCGCCCAGCCGGACGCGGGGCGTAGCGTCCCGGCGCAAGTCAGCAATTCCGCTCAATGGCCCAGTTGGCTTTGGTCGTTGTGCCGGCTCGGGTGGTCGCGCCTCGACTTCTGGGATTTCCGGTGTAGGGTTGCTGCGCGCGGCGGAGCCGGCTCCTTCGATTGGTGATGTCATGGCAGAAGGTTGCGCGCCGAAAAGGGTGTTGCGGCGCACTGTGTCTGGAATATGGAGATGGCCGACAAAACGCGCGGCGATGACATTGGACGATACGGCTTTATCGGTTCCCATATGCGCGGCTGCGCGAATGTGCGGCCAAGCTCGCGAAGCGGCTGTTTCTGCATGTCGGGATTTCCTCTATGGCAACGTCGTGTCTTCGACGGCATCATTGCGACATCGAGCGCTGCGGCGGTCGATTTTTTAAACATTAAATGGAACCGGTTCCATTTGAGAGGTGCCCGTAACCGGCGGACGAAAAGGAGAAGCCACCGATGGCAGAAGTGGTGATTGTCGCCAGCGCCTTCGGCGTCGACTCGATTCGACGCGAAGGTCATGGCGCCAGGCTGAGCACGACGGCTGCAGCGGGTGCGCATGGCATCGAGGTTCGCCGCGAACTGTTCGCCACAGACGCCGACGCGTCGCACGCCGCGCTGGCGCGACTGGGCGCTGACGCGCGGGCACGCGGCCTATGGACCGTCTACTCGGCACCGATGAGCCTTTACGCCGATGGCCGTCTAGCCGCCCACACGCTTGCGGCAGCGCAAGCCGAAGCCGATGCGCTCGGTGCGCGCTTTCTCAAGCTGCAGTTGGGCGAATTTGCAGGCGATGCCGATGCCGACGGCATAAGACGCGCGACCGAAGGCGGGCGGGCGCGGCTTCTCGTCGAGAACGGGCAACGTCCGGAAGATGGCGCGCTCGAGCAGTTCGTGGCATTGTTTCACGCGCTCGAACGGGCGGGAGAGGGCGCACGCGATCTCATCGGCATGACCTTCGACATCGGAAATTGGCAGTGGACGGGGCAAGCCCCGCTCGCCGCGGCGAGCGCGCTCGCGGCTCACGTCGAGTACATCCATTGCAAGGATGTCGCCGGCGAGGGCGGGCGCCGCTTCGCCTGCGCACCGGCGCTCGACGATCCATCGTTTCCCGCTATCTTCGCGTTGTTGCCGCGCGCCGTGCCGCGCGCAATCGAATTTCCGCTCGATGACCGGGCGCTCGCCGAGGATGCCGTGCGACGTGTTGCCTGGCTCGCTGCCGTTTGAACCAAGGAGCCCTTTGAGATGCCCTCTGCAATTGATGTCCTCACCTACGGCGAAGCAATGGCGCTGTTCGTCGCCGACGAGCCCGGGCCGCTCGCCGAAGTCAGCCGATTCACGAAGCGCGTCTCGGGGGCCGATCTGAACGTGGCCATTGGGCTTGCGCGGCTAGGCTTCAAAGTCGGCTGGATGAGCCGCGTCGGCGATGATTCGTTCGGCCGCTTCGTGCTCGATACGCTTGCCAAAGAGGGCATAGACGCGACGCGCGTCACGATCGACGGCCGCTATCCGACCGGCTTTCAGCTCAAGTCGAAGCAAGACGACGAGCGCGACCCGAGCATCGAATACTTTCGCAAAGGGTCGGCTGCAAGCCACCTGTCGGTAGAGGACTATGTGGCCGACTACGTGCTCGCGGCCCGGCATTTGCATCTGACCGGCGTGGCGCCCGCCATTTCCGCGTCGTCGCACGAACTCGCATTTCATCTCGCCCGCGAGATGAAGGCGGCGGGCAAGACGATTTCGTTCGATCCGAACCTGCGCCCGACGCTGTGGTCCTCGCGCGCGGCGATGGTTGAATCGCTGAACCGGCTCGCCGCGCTCGCGGATTGGGTGCTGCCCGGTCTCAGCGAGGGTGCGATTTTGACGGGGCTGGATTCACCAGAAGACATTGGGGCGTACTACCTCGACGCCGGTGCGCGTGGCGTCGTCATCAAGCTGGGGGCGAGCGGCGCCTATTATCGGACAGCCGATCGGTCAGGTTACGTGGCGGCACAGCCGGTGGCTAATGTTGTGGACACAGTTGGCGCCGGCGATGGGTTCGCTGTCGGGGTGGTGAGCGCCTTGTTAGAAGGTCGCGATGTCCCGGACGCCGTCGCGCGCGGTAATCGGATCGGCGCACTGGCCATTCAGGTCATTGGCGATTCGGAAGGTTTTCCGACCCGCGAGGAACTTGATCGTCTGGAGCGGCTCGCTGCGCCTGCTTGAAGCGTACTTCGAGCGTGACGGCTACGCCGTGGAACACGCGAATAACGACCGCCTAAGGAGACACTGATGCTACCAACGCCACTCGCCGCCCGCCGCTGGTGGACGATCATGCCGATCGTCTTCATCACCTACAGCCTCGCTTATCTGGACCGCGCGAACTACGGCTTCGCCTCCGCCGCGGGCATCAACAAGGACCTAGGCGTAAGCCCAGGGCTGTCATCACTGATCGGCGCACTGTTCTTTCTAGGCTACTTTTTCTTTCAGATCCCCGGCGCGATCTACGCCGAACGACGCAGCGTCAGAAAACTAGTGTTCGTGAGCCTGGTGCTGTGGGGAGGCTGCGCTGCGCTCACAGGTATCGTGACCAACATCCCATCGCTCATCGCCATTCGCTTTCTGCTAGGCGTGGTCGAAGCGGCAGTCATGCCAGCCATGCTGATCTTCATCAGCAACTGGTTCACCCGAGCCGAACGCTCTCGCGCAAACACGTTCCTGATTCTAGGCAACCCGGTGACGGTGCTGTGGATGTCAATCGTCTCGGGCTATCTCGTCCACGCCTTCGGCTGGCGCGAAATGTTCGTCGCCGAAGGGCTGCCCGCCATCGTGTGGGCGCTCTGCTGGTGGAAACTGGCGCGCGACAAGCCGCACGAAGTACAGTGGCTAGCGGACGACGAAAAACGCGATCTCGAAGCCGTCCTCGCGGCGGAACAAGCCACCATCAAGCCGGTGCGCAACTATCGCGAGGCGTTTCGTTCGCCAGCCGTCATCAAGCTCTCAGCGCAGTATTTTTGCTGGAGTATCGGCGTCTACGGCTTCGTCCTCTGGTTACCCTCCATTCTGAAAAACGGCTCGGCCCTAGGCATGGTCGCAACCGGATGGCTCTCGGCACTGCCCTATCTGATGGCGACCATCGCCATGCTGGCCGTCTCGTGGGCGTCCGATAAGCTTCATATCCGTAAGGGCTTCGTCTGGCCGTGCCTGCTCGTGGGCGCCGCGGCGTTCGCCGCATCGTACGGTCTCGGCACGACCCACTTCTGGCTTTCGTACGCGTTGCTGGTCGTGGCGGGCGCGGCAATGTACGCGCCCTACGGTCCGTTCTTCGCCATCGTGCCCGAACTGCTGCCCAAGAACGTGGCAGGCGGCGCGATGGCGCTAATCAACAGCATGGGCGCGCTCGGTTCGTTCGTCGGCTCCTATGTGGTCGGCTATCTGAACGGTGCCACGGGCTCGCCCGCCGCCTCTTATGCCTTCATGAGCGCGGCGCTCGTTGCGTCGGTCCTCTTCACGCTTGCAGTGAAGGCGCAACCTGAAAACGACGCGACGCTCGCTCAGCACGCTCGCGCTCACGCGCCAGGAAAATGACCCGATGCTGCCTCGAATCGTTGTCTACAAGACCTTGCCTTCCGATGTGCTAGCTTCGCTGCGCGAGCAAGCGCAAGTGGAGTTGATCGACCCGGCGGCGTTTGCCTCGCGCGACGCATTCTCTGCAGCGCTTGCACACGCATTTTCCGAAGCCGACGGCGCCATCGGTGCGAGCGTCAAGATAACGCCCGCGATGCTCGAGGGCGCGAAGCGGCTGCGCGTGCTGTCGACGATTTCCGTTGGAGTCGATCACTTCGATGTCCCCGATCTGACGCGGCGCGGCATCGTGCTGACGCATACGCCCGACATCCTGACGGAATCGACGGCCGATACCGTGTTCGCTCTCATTTTGGCAACCGCGCGCCGCGTGGTCGAACTCGCGCAATGGGTGCGGGCAGGGCATTGGCGCGGCAGCATTGGCGAGGCGCAATACGGCCTGGAAGTACATGGCAAGACGATCGGTATCATCGGACTCGGACGCATTGGCGGGGCGGTTGCGCGCCGCGCCGCGCTCGGCTTCGACATGCGCGTGCTCTATACGAACCGACACGCCAACGACGCTGCTGAGCAAGCCTATGGCGCGCGCCGCGTGCCGTTCGCGCAGTTGCTCGCCGAAGCTGATTTCGTCTGCCTGCAAGTGCCGCTCACGCATGAAACGCAGCGGCTCATCGGCGCCAACGAACTCGCGTCGATGAAACGCAGCGCGATTCTGATCAACGCCTCGCGTGGCGCAGTTGTCGATGAAGCAGCGCTGGTCGACGCGTTGGCAAACGGCACGATCGCAGGCGCCGGGCTCGACGTATTCGAGCACGAGCCACTTTCCGCCGATTCGCCACTGCTGCAAATGCATCATGTCGTCGCGCTGCCCCACATCGGTTCGGCAACGCATGAAACACGGCATGCAATGGCGTGCGCAGCGGCGCAAAACTTGATCGAAGCACTCGCCGGCCGGCTTGCGCGCAATATTGCAAATCCCGGCGTGCTCGCGCGCTAGCGCTTCGCCACGCCGAATATCGGCCGTTCGTCACCTCTCAAACCAGCTAGGTCGCCCGCGCGCTACGCGGGTGGTGCCGCGTGCAACGCTGCGCTATGATGCCGCCACCGTCCGAGTCGGAAAGCGCGCCACGGCGCGCTTTTTCTATTGTTTGCCGCTTGACGGGCCTCTACTGTCCCTACTGGCCACTACGGGGCTCTTATTGAGCTCTATTTCCCACGAGGAGATTACCGTTGGTACACGCATTTCCGAATTCGTCGCGTCAAGCGGAGGTCGCCCGATGAACGTGCGGCCGCCAGGCGTGCCGCGTCGCGCGACGATCAGCGACGTCGCGCGCGAAGCCGGCACGGGTAAAACGAGTGTCTCGCGGTTCCTGAATGGCGAAACAAATGTGTTGTCGGCCGAACTGCGCGCACGTATCGAAGCCGCCATCGCGCGCCTCAACTATCAGCCAAACCAAATGGCCCGCGGGCTCAAGCGCGGCCGAAACAGATTGGTCGGTATGCTCGTGGCCGATCTGACGAATCCGTATACCGTCGAAGTGCTGCGCGGCGTCGAAGCCGCATGTCACGCACTCGGGCTCATGCCGCTCGTATGCAATGCCGCGAACGAATTGGAAATGGAGCGTCGTTATCTCCAATTGATGACGACCTATCGCGTCGAAGGGGTGATCGTCAACGCGCTCGGGGTGACCGAGGAAACGCTGCAGGCGCTGGGCGCGGGCGGCACCCCTGCGGTGCTCGTCGATCGCACCGTAACCGGCCTTGCTGCCGACATGGTCGGGCTCGATAACGACGCGGCCGTCCAACTGGGTATGCGGCATCTGATTGCACAAGGGTTCGACGATATCAGCTTCGTCGTCCAGCCCTACGAACACGTCAGTTCGCGGCGCTTGCGCCAAGCCGCGTTTCGCGCGGCCCTCGATCAAGAGCAGCACGAGCGTCCCGAACGTGCGCCGCAAGGGCGTACCATCGTGCTCGATCTTGCCGACGCCGAGGCGGTGAGCCGCACGCAGGCCGAACTCGACGCCCACCGTCGGACGTCGTCCGCCAGCAGCGGCAAGCGCATTGCTTACTTTGCTGCGAACGGGCCCGTCGCGCTGTCGCTCGCGCTGCATTTGCATGCGTGCTACGGCGCGCATTGGCAGGAGCACGCGGCGCTGATGGCGATCGACGATTCGGAGTGGGCCGAGCTCGTCGGCGTCACGACGATCCGGCAGCCCACCTATGCCATTGGCTACCGGACTGTTGAATTCCTGAACGAGCGCATCGAAGGGATGACCGAGCCCGCGCGCGAGGCGATCCTGCCTGGCGAGCTCGTGGCGAGAACGTCGACGCTGCGACCTTGAAGCGCCGCGCTTGCCGCCAGATACCACACAGATATAGATAGACAGCCCGAGAACCCGGGAAAGAGAACGCCACGATGGAAGCCAATCGATACGAATTCGCGGACGCCGAACTCGAGGCGCTCGCGCGCGTCATCTGCGATCTCTTTCCGGAGCAGACGCTGTTCGTCGAGCGCACCGCCGCCGGTGGCACGACGCAACTCGCCGTTCAATGGGTCGCGATGCGTTTTGGGCCGAGCGCACGGCGCATGACGCTGGCCGTGAGCTTTGCGCCGCTGGTGTATGCGCGCTACCGCGCGATGCCAGCGCACGGCCGGGCGCGCAGCTATGCCGTGCTGCGTGCGTATGTCGAAGCGGCACTGGGCTCGCTCGAGGAACAGTATGCCAACGGCGAGCCCGTGCCGCGGGAGGTCGAGATCGAGTTGGCGGACGAATTCGCTTGATATCAATGTGAATTGCGAAGGCCCGTTCAGCGCGCACGCCGATAAACGGCAGCAAAGCGCTCGGCCCGCACGACGCCGTAATCGCCGGGCGCGTATTGCACGACCCAGTCGCCGGCATCACCGTTTAGCACGTCACCGTTTGCCGAGCGAGCGATCGAAAACGGAACGGTCATGCACTTGGCGAGGACCACGACGGGTTGGTTGTGATAAGAACCGGCTTCTCCATGCGCCGCGGTCTGAGCGGCTGGGACATACTTCGCATCGAAACGCTCGCGTTCGACCACCCAGCGTGCGCCGCCCGTTCCGGTGATCAGCGCATCGCCGTTCGCGTAGCGGTTCGGTCCTTCGAGGCTCATCAGTTCGCCGGAAGCCGACGCAAATTCCACAGTGACGGTTTCGTCTTTCACATATCGGCCGGCGGCATCGTCGCTGCGCAGATCGAGGTCCTTCAGTTGGATCATCACAAAAGCTCGGGAGCAGGCCACAGGGCCAAAGGCGTGAGCGTAGCCGGAAAGCCGGCGCGGCGCACGCCTTCATTGTGCAAGTGATGAATGGATGCGGATAGTGCTATGGCTGCTGCGCCGGCTTTTGCAGTTTCGGCATCGGCCCGCGATGATGATGCTGCCCCATGCGCTCGCGGAACGTCGTGTCCGCTGCCCGTTTTTGCTCAGCGGACAGGCTGTTATATAGCGGCTCGAACGCCGCAACGAGCTTTTTCGCGCCGTCGGCATGCGCCTGCGTGATCTCGGCGTAGTTGCGCATGTTGTCGAGCGCTGATTGCGACGAGGCGTCCTTCATCCGCTGCTCGTAGCGCTTGCCCATGGTTTCGCCGTCTTCGCGCATCGCATCAGCGAATGCTTTCCACTGCGTTTCTTGCGCCGGGGTGATCTTGAGCTGCTTGTGCAGATAGGCGATGCGCTCTTCGATGCGTGCCTCGTGCTTCGAAGCGGGCGTGGCGGGCATGGCTGATGTGGCAGGCATCGACGCACCGGGAACTGCAACCGGCGCCGACGCTTGGGCGAATGCCCCATTTGCGGCCACCGCGCATGCAAGTATAAAGACGAGTCTTTTCATGGAAACTCCTTTTGTCGTGTGGACAACGGTATTTGTACCACCGCGGCAACCAATGCGTTCGCAAATGAGATACGCGCTTACAAATGAAACGACCCGGTAAGGGCATGCCTTGCGCCGCGCGATCGGCGATAATGCGCCGCGTATCCCTTCATAAGCGGCCCCGAGCCCTTCATCGATGAGACCTCCGCGCCTCGACCAACTGGACGACCTCGACCGCAATCTCGTTGCATTGCTGCAGGCGAACGCGCGCGAAAGCGTTGCCAATCTCGCGCGCCGGTTGGGCGTTGCGCGCACGACGATCCTCGCGCGAATCGAGCGGCTCGAGCGCACGCAGGTCATTGCAGGCTACGGCGTGCGCCTTGGGCAAGACGTGCTCGATGCGAGCATCAACGCTTACGTCGGCATCATCCTTGCGCCGAAGAACGGACCAGACGTGCAAAAGCGCTTGGCGAAGATGCCCGAGGTACAGCTGCTTTGCGCGGTGAGCGGTGAATACGATTACGTCGCCTGGCTGCGGGCCGATTCGCCCGAACGCCTGAACGAGTTGCTCGATCAGATCGGTGCGCTCGATGGCGTCGAGCGCACGACGACCTCGATCATCCTCGCCCGCAAAATCGATCGCGGCACGATGGGTTGACGCCACGAATCACGGTGAAGCGGACGGCGTTCGACGAAATGGCGTGTTCGATCGTCGTTCCGACGAAGGCGCCCGCATTGCACGGCACTTTGCGTCTGTTTTCTGTTTCTGCGCCTCTCTACACTGTTTGGAAGCGCTGAACGCCGCTTGCGAAGCGACGAGCCAGCACATCCAGAAAACAGAACATGAAGGAGAAGCGCATGAGAGTTGCCATCGTCGGAGCTGGGCTGATTGGTCACACCATCGCCCATATGTTGCGCGAAACGGGCGATTATGAAGTGGTCGCATTCGATCGCGACCCGCAGGCCCTGGCAAAACTCGCGGCAAGCGGGATGGTGACTCAACGCGTCGATTCCGCCGACGCCAATGCGCTCAAGGCCGCCCTGCCTGGTTTCGATGCGCTGATCAACGCATTGCCTTACTACCTGGCAGTCAACGTGGCCGCCGCGGCGAAAGCAGCGGGCGTTCATTACTTCGATTTAACGGAAGACGTGCGTGCGACGCATGCGATTCGCGCGCTCGCTGATGACGCATCGCACGCGTTCATGCCGCAATGCGGTTTGGCGCCCGGCTTCATCGGCATCGCTGCACATGAACTCGCGAATCGATTCTCGCAAGTGCGCGAAGTGAAAATGCGCGTGGGCGCGTTGCCCGAATTTCCGACCAATGCGCTGAAATACAACTTGACCTGGAGCGTCGACGGCCTCATCAACGAGTACTGTCAACCTTGCGAGGCAATTCGCGACTCGCGCACGCAGTGGGTGCAGCCGCTCGAAGGCCTCGAGCATTTCTCGCTCGACGGCACCGAGTACGAGGCGTTCAATACCTCCGGTGGCTTGGGCACGTTGTGCGAAACACTAGGGGGGCGCGTCGAGTCGCTCGATTACAAGTCGGTCCGTTATCCGGGCCATCGGAATTTGATCCAGTTCCTGCTCGAAGATCTGCGGCTCGCGAGCGACCGGGATACATTGAAATCGATCATGCGGCGTGCCGTCCCATCGACATCGCAAGACGTGGTACTGATTTTTGTGACTGTCACCGGCACGCGCGATGGTCAACTGGTGCAGGACGTCTTCACGCGCAAGATTTTCGCGAAGGAGGTCTGCGGTGTGCCGATGAGTGCCATCCAGATCACGACGGCGGGTGCAATGTGCGCCGTGCTCGACCTGTTCCGCGCGGGCGAGTTGCCGCAACGCGGATTCATCCGCCAGGAGCAGGTCCCGCTCAAAGCGTTTCTCGCCAACCGTTTCGGTCGGCTGTATGAGGGAGAAACGCTGCAAGCGCTGACAACGGCGTAGAACCGATAAGCGTCACGGGAGGCGGTCTTTAATCGCGTTGACATCGCTCAGCACACTGGCGTCGGCGTATTCGGGTACGAGGTCATCAAGCGCAAGGTAAGCATCCTCGAACGCAGCCTCGCGCTGCTCCTTGCCCCGCAGATAACGCGAGCAGGTTGCGAGCTCGATCAACGGCTCGGCCTGAAATTCAGCTGGTAGTTGCGTGATTGCGTCCTGGAGGTCCTGGAATTGCGCGACCTTCTCGGCGCGGCTGCCCGGCACATCGGCGAAGCAGGCCGCCAGCGCGGTCAATGGCTCGACCTGATCTAGGGGTAGCAGCTGTCTGGCCGCGCCGAGCACGTCCGCAAACGCCGCCGTCTTCTCCTCGGCGGCAGCAAAGCGCAAGACGTTGTTTGCAAGCACCATCATCGGCTGGGCCTGATGCTCGGGGGGCAGGCGCGTGATCGCACGGTAGGCCAGCCGCCATGCCGTCATCTTGTGCCCCGGGGTCCGCAGGCCAACCAGACGGTATACCAGCGTGGTCAGTGGTCCATCCTGATGTTCAGGGGGCAGTTGCGTGACGGCATCGACGAGCGTTTTAAATATCGTCATCCACGGCTCGCCGGGCGGCAGTGCCGGAACGCAGGATATCAGCGCGTTCAACGGCCTGATTTGGCGTTCGCGTGGCAAGCGTATGACGGCGGCGAAAGTGAGCTGGAATGCCGCTAACCGCTGTTCATCGGTCGACAGGTAACGCGTGCTGGCTGCGAGCTCCGTCAACGGCTCGACTTGTTGCTGTGGCAGGGCCATCACGGCGTCGAATAAATCCAGGAATACATTGCGAAACGCATCCGCCGTCAGCCGCTGCTCGCCGACCGCCAAGCTGCTCATGCATTCGGTAAGCGCCGTTAGCGGCGCGGCTTGGAGAGCAGCGGGCAGACTCGTGACGGCACCGAAGACGGCTCTGAACGCTGCTTCGTGTTTGCCGCGAGGCAAGTCGAAAATGCTGCTCACAAGCTCGAGCAATGGCCCGAACCGATCTTGTTCGACCGGCAGCGCTTGAATCGCTTTGACTGTCGCATGCAACGCGGGCGCGCGTTCACTCTCCTGCAGACTCGGAATTCGATCTGCCAGCACTTTGAGAAGCTCGCTCTTGTGCGAATCAGGCAGGTTGCGGATCGATACGCTGTCGTCCTTTCGCACAGGCGCGTCACGGCGGAGTATGTCCAGCACATCGGCTAGATGTTTCGCGCCAATCGCTTTGGCCGTCAGGTGGTCGTTGATGCGCGCGATGTACGCCGCCCGCGAGTGTTCGAATGATGCTCGGCGGTCCGGCTCCGGCTGCGCGTGCTGCAACGGTCGCAGCCGTGCGTCGGCAAACGGGTTTGTGGGTCGACCATCGATGTCGTCCGTATGGCCGGGCTCGGGACCGGGCTCGGCGTCATCGCCACCCCGTACGCCATCTCCGCCGCCAATGCGAGGCGTCATGTTCGCAGGCTTCCTTTCAGTTGTTGGAAGGCCAGCTATACGCGATTGCCTGGCGGACTAAACGGTACGATACGAAGCAACGCACCCGAACGCGAAAAGCGCAGCGGGCGAACGGCGTGCCCCCGATTCACGTGGGGCTTTCGGCCACGATGGCGCGCAAGAGCGCATCGAAATCGGTGGTGGTCGGTGCAGTGTTGTCGAACATCAGCAGGCCCTCGCGCGCGGCGCCGCTCGGCACAAAGCGGCGCTGACGATACTCGTCCCAATGAGCCAGCTTGTAGGCATCGTTCGGATTGCGGCGCGCGACGATGCGCGCATGAGCGGTCTCCTCGGAGGTCGATACCCACACGATCCGGATCGCGATGTCGTCGTTGATGCCAAGCCATTTTCGATCGAAGAGCCGGCGGTCGCGGATCTCGCGCGACAGCGGGCCAACCACGACAGCGCTAATACCAAGCTCCAGATTCTCGCGCGCGGTATCGAGGAGCCCCCGATATTCGGGCTCGCGCAAGTGCTGCAAGTACAGTGGACTATCGCGATCGTTCGGGTCGCCGGTCAGCGCACGCATGGCCGCGGCGCTGTAGTTGCCGTAGAGCGTGTCTTTGTCGAGCAAGCAAAACGCTTCGCTCGTCGCTCGCATGAGTGGGCCAATGAGCCGCTTCGCGAGCGTGGTTTTGCCCGTGCCGGCATGGCCGCAGAAAAAAACGAGGTGGGTCACGAATCGATATCCTTCGAATTCAGCGCGAAATCAGCGGGAAAGGGTGCTCCCGTACGTATGCACTCGATCATCCGCACGAAGCTCGCATCGCGCAAGGGGGACGGCTAGGGTTCTCGCCGCGATGGCGGCGCAACGGGGCCGTTAAACTGTCATGGCTTTCATTCGTCCACCATTCGCAAGGACCCGCTCATGACTGTTCCGCACGATGCTGCTCGTTTGTTGATCGACCGGCTAGGCCTTGCTGCACACCCGGAGGGCGGCTATTACCGCGAAACGCATCGCGATGCCGCGCATGTCGCCCGCCTTGGGGCCGACGGCGCCGCCCTCGGCGCGCCGCCTCGCTGCGCATCGACGGCCATCTATTACCTGTTGGCCGATGGCGCTTATTCAGCGTGGCACCGAATAGACGCGGACGAACTGTGGCACTTCTACGCGGGCAATCCACTCGACATCCATATGCTCGATGAAGCGGGGCAGTTGACCACCCAGCGGCTCGGCAACGCGCTCGTGCATCCGGACGCCGCGTTTCAGGTGCGGGTGCCGGCGGGCTGCTGGTTCGCGGCCGAGTGCGTTCGTTCGACGGATGAAAGCGCCTCGTTCGCGCTGGTCGGATGCACGGTGGCGCCCGGGTTCGAGTTCTCGGCCTTCGAGTTGGCCGACACGCCAGCGCTCGTTGCCGCTCATCCGTTCCACGCTGCGCTGCTGCAACGGCTCGCGCCGGGCGGCCCGCGGCCGGCTACCGCGAGCTAGTGAAGCGGATTGTCGGCAGATTCACCGACGACGGTCGTCCAAGGCCTGATCTGCCAGCCTGTGACCACGCCGTTGAGCACGTAGGGATCTTTCTTCGCGAAGGCGTCGACGATTTCCTTGCTCTCGCATTGGAACAGCAGCACCGACCGATCGACGGGGTCGCCAAGCGCGCCGCCCAGCACGAGCTCACCGCGTTCAACGGCCTGCCATGCGTAACTCAGATGTGCAGCGCGAAACTCGGCGCGCCGTTGCAGATAGTCGGGCGCAACGTCGTAAAAGAGCAGAAAGTGCATGGTCAGTCTCCTTTTGATTAGTGAACATCAGGGCTCGAGCAGCGACGCTCATCTTAGCAGGCGGCGTGAAAATCGCCGTGAACGCGCACAGGCACGCTCGATGCTGAATCACTCTCGATCGCATCGGCTGCGCCGGCGAACAAATGGCCGGCCGCCAGGGGGAACACACTGACACTCAATTCAGATGCGCATTGCTCAAGTTGCCCCGTTGTACGAAGCCGTCCCGCCACAGGCGTATGGCGCTACCAAGCGCGTGATTCATTATTTGACGGAAGAATTGGTACGCCTCGGCCACGAGGCCACGCTTTTTGCCACGGCCGATTCGACGACCTGCGCGGAACTCATCCCGCTCTGCGCGCGCGGGCTATGGCGCGACGCCGAGGTGTGGGACACGCTGACTCATCATGTGCGGCAACTCGAGGCCGTCATGCAGCGCGCGGAACGTTTCGACGTCGTGCATTTTCATGGCGACCCGCTGCATTTTCCGCTTGCGCGGCGCTTGCGTTGCGCACATCTGACGACGATGCACGGCCAATTGCTGACGGCCGATCACGGGCCGCTCTTTCGCGAGTTCGCCGAAGCGCCGCTCGTTTCGATCTCCGGCGATCAGCGCCGGCCGCTTCCGTGGGCGAACTGGCGCGCCACGATTCATCACGGCTTGGCGCGCGCCGCGCTGCCGTTTAACGATGCGCCGGACGACTACCTGTTGTCTCTGGGCCGCATGATGCCGCAAAAGCGGCCCGATCTCGCGATCGAGATCGCCCGTCGCGCGGGGCTGCCGCTCAAGATGGCAGCAAAGGTGCATCCAAGCGAGACCGATTATTTCCGCAGCCGGATCATGCCGCTCATCGACGCGAATAAACATTTTGTCGACTATCTCGGCGAAGTCGGCGGCAGCGAGCGCGTCGATCTGCTCTCGCATGCGCGCGCTGGTATTTCCGATCGAATGGCCAGAGCCGTTCGGGATGGTGATCATCGAGGCGATGGCGTGCGACACGCCCACAGTGGCATTTCGCGCGGGCGCGGTGCCGGAGATCATCGAAGACGGAACGACCGGATTCATCGTCGACGACGTTGACGAAGCAGTAGCGGCTCTTGAGCGCGTTCCGACGCTTTCCCGCCGACGCTGCCGCGAGCGCTTCGAGGCACACTTCACGGCCGAACGTATGGCGGCCGAGTACGTGTCGGTCTATGAGGGCCTGACGTCGTCGCATGCGGCGCATCGGGGTATCCCCGAAGAAGAGCGAGAAATGCGCGGTGAGTAAGCTCCGGGTAAGTGAAGCCGATTAGCTTAGGCACTCGAAAGCGCATGCGAGAGAACATCGCGCGACCTGATCCTCGTCCGGGCTTAAGGCGACCTCGATGCGTCGCCCTTGAGCCCGCGTGTTCAACGTCCATGTATGGAGAAGATAGTGAGTCCTATCGAATCGGTCCTGCGCGAGGGCCGCGTATTCGCTCCGCCCGCTGAGCTTGTGGCCAACGCGACGATTTCGGGCGTGGACGCGTACCGCGCGCTGGTCGAGCACGCGGCGCGCGACTACGAAGGTTTCTGGGCAAAGCTCGCTCGTGAAACGCTGAGCTGGCACCAGCCGTTCACGAAGGTGCTCGACGAGTCGAACGCGCCGTTTTACCGCTGGTTCGAAGACGGCCAGCTGAACGCGTCGTACAACTGCCTCGATCGCCAAGTGGCCAATGGTCATGCCGACAAAGCAGCGATCATTTTCGAAGCCGATGACGGCACCGTCACGTCGGTCAGCTATGGCGAGCTGCTGCAGCGCGTGTGCCGGCTGGCCAATGCATTGAGAGCGCGCGGTGTGGGCAAGGGCGAGCGCGTGGTCATCTACATGCCGATGTCGGTCGAGGGCGTGGTGGCGATGCAAGCGTGCGCGCGCATTGGCGCCACGCACTCGGTGGTGTTCGGCGGCTTCTCGTCGAAGTCGCTCAACGAGCGGCTCGTCGATGTGGGCGCCGTGGCGCTCGTCACGGCCGACGAGCAAATGCGCGGCGGCAAGGCACTGCCGCTCAAGAGCATTGCCGACGAAGCACTGAGTCTGGGCGGGTGCGAGGCGGTCAACAGCGTGATTGTCTATCGGCGCACGGGCGGCGCGGTGCCGTGGCAAGCCGGGCGCGATGTGTGGCTGCACGAGATCACGCAGGGTGAGGCCGACACGTGCGAGCCCGAGTGGGTGAGCGCCGAGCATCCGCTGTTCGTGCTGTACACGTCGGGCTCCACGGGCAAGCCCAAGGGCGTGCAGCACAGCACGGGCGGCTATTTGCTGTGGGCCGCACAGACGATGAAGTGGACGTTCGACTGCAAGCCCGCGGACGTGTTCTGGTGCACGGCCGACATCGGCTGGGTGACGGGCCACACTTACATCGCGTACGGGCCGCTCGCGTGCGGCGCGACGCAGGTCATGTTCGAAGGCGTGCCGACCTATCCGGACGGCGGGCGTTTTTGGAACATGATCGCCAAGCACAAGGTGAGCATTTTCTATACGGCGCCCACGGCCATCCGCTCGCTGATCAAGCTTGCCGATGCTAACCCGCAAGTTCATCCGAAACGCTACGACTTGTCGACGCTGCGGGTGATCGGCACGGTGGGCGAGCCGATCAACCCCGAGGCGTGGGTCTGGTATCACGAGAACGTGGGCGGGTCGCGGTGTCCGGTCATTGACACCTGGTGGCAAACGGAGACGGGCGGGCACATGATCACGCCGCTGCCGGGCGCCACGCCGCTGGTGCCGGGCTCGTGCACGCTGCCGCTGCCGGGCATCGAGGCGGCGATTGTCGACGAGACCGGGCAGGACGTGCCGCACGGGCAGGGCGGCATTTTAGTCGTCAAGCGGCCTTGGCCCGCGATGATCCGCACGATCTGGGGCGACCCGGAGCGCTACAAGAAGAGTTACTTTCCCGACGAGTTGGGCGGTCGGCTCTATCTGGCGGGCGACGGCGCGGTGCGCGACAACGAGACGGGCTACTTCACGATCATGGGCCGCATCGATGACGTGTTGAACGTGTCGGGGCACCGCTTGGGGACGATGGAGATCGAATCGGCGCTGGTCTCGAACCCGTTGGTGGCGGAGGCGGCGGTGGTGGGGCGGCCTGACGAGACGACGGGCGAAGCGGTGGTGGCGTTCGTGGTGCTCAAGCGCACGCGTCCGCAAGGCGAGGAGGCGGTGAAACTGGCCAACGAGCTGCGCGCCTGGGTGGGCAAGGAGATCGGGCCGATCGCCAAGCCGCGCGATATCCGTTTCGGCGAGAATCTGCCGAAAACGCGCTCGGGCAAGATCATGCGGCGATTGCTGCGCTCGCTGGCCAAAGGCGAGGCGATTACGCAAGACGTCTCCACGCTCGAAAACCCCGCTATTCTCGATCAGCTTAGTGAGGTGCGTTGAGAGAGCGAGTAGACGGATGAACACAAGCCCGGACCTTCGCGGTGCCGGGCTATTTTTTCCGCCGTTGCAGTCAAGACAAGCCGTGCCCCAGTGCGGGCACGATCGACGCGACGAGCAGCACGGCCATCGTCCAATTGAACCCGCGCAGCACGATCGGCTTCGATAACAAACGTCGCACGCCGAGACCGCAAGCAGCCCAAACCGAGATGCTGGGCAGATTCACGATCGCGAACGCGACGGCAAGCAGCACTGCGTTCACGAGCAAATTAGCGTGTAGATGAAATGCGGTGACGCCAGTCACGGCCATCATCCACGCCTTTGGATTCACCCACTGAAACGCCGCTGCCTGCACGAACGTCATCGGCCGCCCGTCAGCGGTGCCGAGCGACAACGACCGCGAGGCGGCAATCTTCCAAGCGAGATACAACAGATAAGCGACGCTCACTGCTTCGAGCGCCGTATAGAGTGCCGGCACACGCGCGAACAACTGACCCAAGCCCAGGCCGATCGCGATCATCATCACCATGCAACCGAACGTAATGCCGGCCATATGCGGCAATGTTCGGCGAAAACCAAAGTTGACACCCGAGGCCAGCAGCATCGCGTTGTTCGGACCAGGCGTGATCGACATCACGAGCGCAAAAGTCATCGCGGCGGACACAACGCCATAAGGCAAAGCAAGCATTGCAAAGCTCCTCATCTCATCTCGACATCTCGATAATCTCGACCCGACTGGACGTGATACGAGGGACAGTCTATCCGGTCTTACCGATACGGTACCGGTACAGATGAAGGGTTAATCGACAGTACGGGTCTGTGGCGTGAGGGCATGCATGGCGCTCCGCGGTGGTCTGGCGCCTCGGGAAAACACTGAGCCTGTAGTGAGCCTGTAGTCAGACTACTTCCATAACATCAGTAGTTATGCAATCTGCTTACGTCGATGGTACCGGTCCCTTTACGAGAGTGGCTCGCTGGTCCCTATGTCGCCATGGCGCGTTCGCCTTGCATCAAGATTGCCGGTGCCTGTCTGGTGTCCCGGAGCCACATGTTTCGGAAAATCATGACAGCCGGTGTTGTTCCGTAGCATCCCCCAACGTTCACGGAGAAACATACATGCAGGTTTATCGTTGGCCAATGGCATTGCTGTTGACGGCTGCGTTCGCGACCGCTCATGCGAGCGAGAGCGATACAGCCATCATCCCCGCCCCATCGTTTATCGCCCCCGGCATCGACTTCACCGCGCATCGCCGCGCCGACGCGCTCGTGAGGCAAATGACGCTCGATGAGAAGCTGCAGTTGATCCATTCGAAATATCAAATGAGTGACGTGCCGGGTGGCGGAGCCGGCTACATTCAAGGCGTGCCGCGCCTTGGCATTCCCGATCTCAACATGGTCGATTCGGCGACGGGCTCGGGCAGCACCTCGCAGCCCAGCACCACATTCCCGGCGACGATCGCGCTGGCCGCAAGTTGGGACCGTCACTTGTCGTATGACTTCGGCGCGCGAATTGCCAAACAATTGCGCGCTCAGCGCTTCGGCATGGGGCTTGGCGGCGGGACCAATCTCGCGCGTGAGCCGCGTGGCGGACGCCTTTTCGAATACCTAGGCGAAGACCCGGTGCTGGCCGGCGAGATGTTGGCTGCACGCACCGTCGGTACGCAAAACCAGAAGGTCATTGCAACGATCAAGCATTTCGTCGGCAACGAACAGGAAACCGGCCGTATGGGCGGCAACAGCCAGATCGACGAGCGCACGCTGCGCGAAATCTATCTGCTGCCGTTCGAAATCGCCGCGCGACAAGCCCGCCCGGGCAGCGTGATGTGCAGCTACAACCGGCTCAACGGCACCTATGCGTGTGAAAACACGCACGTGTTGACCGATGTGCTCAAGCACGACTGGGGTTTCGAAGGGCAGGTCCAGTCCGATTGGGGGGCGGCGCATAGCACTGCCGCGTCGATCAACGCCGGGCTTGACGAAGAAGAAGATGTCGGTCCGACCGTGTTCCTCACGCCCGACGCCGTGAAGCAGGCGCTCGCGAATCACCAGATCACCGAGGCGCGGCTCGACGACATGGTGCGCCGCAAGCTCTACGTCATGATTCGCACCGGCGTATTCGATGACCCGCCCAAAGGCGGCGCAATCGATTTCGCGGCTGGGCGCGCGTTTGCCCAGGCGGCCGCGGAACAGTCGATCGTCTTGCTGAAGAACGACAACGGGCAATTGCCGCTTGCCGCGCAAGCGCTCCGGCGTGTCGCCGTGATTGGCGGGCATGCCGATACAGCGGTGCTCACAGGGGGTGGCTCGGGTAATACACGGGCCCCTTACAGCGGCAATTTTGCTGGCTGCGGCGGTTTAACGTTTGGCACCGCAACCGGTTGCAGCTGGTGGACCAATCCTTGGCTCAAACTCGATGTGCCGATCGCCAAAGCGATTCAGACGCTCGCGCCCACTGCGCAAGTAAGCTTTGCAGGCAACAGCGACCAGCAGGCTCCGTTCAGGGCCTATACGCAACAGGAGATCGACCAGGCTGTAGCGCTCGCGAAACAGTCGGACGTCGCCGTGGTCGTGGTTGCGCAGGCGTCGGGCGAAGATTTCGGCGAACTGAAGAGCCTGAGCCTTGCGAATCCGACGAATCAGGATCAACTCGTGGAGGCAGTCGCGGCTGCCAACTCGCATACGATCGTCGTCGTCGAAAGCGGCAATCCGGTACTGATGCCATGGAAAGACCGCGTCTCGGCGATCGTCGAAGCGTGGATGCCAGGCGAGGGCGGCGGGCAGGCAATTGCCAACGTTCTGTTCGGCAAGGTCAATCCGTCGGGCAAGCTGCCCATCACGTTCCCGGCGCGCGACCAGGACACGCCGACCTGGGGTGCCGACGGCACGTTGCAGACCGATCCTGTGTACTCCGAAAAGCTTGACATGGGGTATCGCTGGTACGACGCGAAAAATATCGCACCGCTTTTCGAGTTCGGCCACGGCTTGTCGTATACGCACTTCACCTATTCGAACCTCTCGGTGCGTCGTGGTCCCGGACACATGCTGATGGCGAGCTTCACGGTGAAGAACGACGGCAAAATGGGCGGCGCCGATGTACCGCAGGTTTATCTCGGCGTGAACTATAACGGCGAGCCGCCCAAGCGGTTGGTGGGATGGAGGAAGGTCTATCTGAACCCGGGCGAAGCGCGGCAAGTGGAAGTTCCGATTTCCGAGCGGATGCAAAGCGTGTGGGACACGTCGCGCAGCGATTGGAAATTCGTGCCGGGCAGTGCGGTGTATGTCGGTGCGTCCTCGCGTGATATTCGTTTGCAAAGACGGTAACGAGAACGCTGCCGCCGCCGCGCCGCTTAGCGCGCGCAGCGGCGGCAGGGCGCGGGCTTTTTAGTTGTGAGCGTCCGGTATTGTCGCCAAGCGTGCAGCAGGCGAGCGCAGAATCACGCATGCCTGTATGACGAAGGCGAATACCGCGGCGATCAGACACGGCGCGGGTCCGGCGAAACCGCCGAGCACCGCGCCGATCAATGCACCGAGCGGCCGCGCGCCATAGGTCGCGGTACTGATCAGTGCCGACACGCGTCCCAACATCGATTCCGGCGTAATTGCCTGCCGGAGGGTCGTCGAGCTGATGGTCCAGAGTATTGGCCCGGCACCGAGTTGAAAATAGGCGGCTGCCGCAAGCCACGGTGACGGAACGACCAGCGTCGCGCAGATCGTCAACGATGCCGCGAGCCCGCATAACGGGCCGATGATGATCATCTGGCCAAACCGTATGGCGGTTGCCAGGCGTGGCGCAACCAATGCGCCCGCCACCATGCCGGCGCCGTAGGCGGCCAAGGTGGCGCCGACACCGGCAGGGGACAAGCCGAGCGCTCTACTTGCATACGGCACATAGACGGCTTGAATCGTGAAGAAGCCGACGTTGAAAAACACTGCCGTCAGGACGATGGCCCGCAGCAGCGGGTTCAGCGCCACGAAGCTTGCCCCGTCGCGCAAGTCGGCGAAGAATTGCCGCCGCGGCGCGGGTTTGCGCGGCGGTTCCGCGATTCGCCCCAGCAGCAGCGCCGCGATGGCGGAGAGGATTGCCGCCACGATGAACGCGGCGGCCGCACCGATTTCACCGACGAGCAGACCGCCGAGCGCGGGGCCTGCCGCATAGGCGACGCTGCGTGCGAGCTCGGTGCGTCCGTTGGCAGCGGCCCAGGCATCGCGGGGCACCAGCCCGGTGATCAGCGATGGCGCCGCGACGTTATAGGCGACCGTACCGCATGCGCCGATAAAACCGCATATGGCCAGCAATGGTAACGAGACAGTCGCCGTTGCGAGTGCGGCGAGCACGACGAGCAGTGCAAGCGCACGGACGGCTTCCGCTCGATACATCAGCTTTCGGCGCGAGGACTTGTCGGCCCACACGCCCAGCGGCACCGATAGCAACAGAAAGGGCAGCGTCTGAGCCGTCTGCAGCCAACCTGTTTGACCGGCACCTGCGCCAAGCGTGAACACAGCAACCATCGGCGCCGCAGCAAGGCCGATCTGCTCGGCTGACTGGGCGGCTAGGTTGGACCACGCGAGTCGATGGAAAGCGGGCGTCAGGCCTGCGACGGAACGGGAAGGGGCGGCTCGGACATTCATCGTGCGATCTCTGGGCTCGGTTGACGAGCCTCATGATCGCAATACAGTTAGGCGCGTGCGCCCCGATTCTTGCGGTTTCGTTCCGAGCCGGCCACTGTCACGGCCAACCAATGCGACGGCTATCGTTGATATCGTTGAGCACGAGGACGAGATCAGGTTTGCGTTCAGAGGCCTGCACGAGAGGCGACGCATCGGCCCATCGCTCAGCTGTGACGAACGAGAAATCCTTTCCGCATCTCGGCAGCGCATCAACCAACGCATCAATCGCCCGTTCAACGTGGCTAACGGGCGCAGGGCCATGGTCATCAAATATCGATTTCAACCCGTTGCCTTCGTCACGCGTCGATTGCACGGCGAATCGGCTGGCGATGGCCACATGTCGGGTGTCCTCCATTGCAAGCTGGGCCACCACATCTTCAAAGCTGGTGACAACTCGGGTACCGTCCAATCGATAAGCTCGCACGCTGCAGTGCCTCAGATCTTCCAACGCGGTAGTTAGCAATCCTCTACGGAACTTCTCCGCCTCGCTCGCAGGGCGAGCTTGGGCCGGCCGGCTGCCTGCAGGGGCAGGTTCAGCCGGCCGCTGGGGGAGACCCGGCGGACCGCTGAAAGCAGCAGGTACCTGTGGGGGCGGCGTCGAAGCGACGGATACGCCGTCGCCGTCCGTCGCGGGTAATCGATGATCACCGTTAAAGTCACGGTGTGGCCCAAAGCTGGCTCGCATATCTTTCTCTCCATGGGGCGGA
This sequence comes from Trinickia sp. LjRoot230, assembly GCF_964253315.1. Classification (NCBI taxonomy): domain Bacteria; kingdom Pseudomonadati; phylum Pseudomonadota; class Betaproteobacteria; order Burkholderiales; family Burkholderiaceae; genus Trinickia; species Trinickia sp. LjRoot230. The sequence goes on along the minus strand of NZ_CAXUQX020000001.1, from coordinate 2,041,198 downwards.
CGCGCCCGTATTCTCAGTGGGCTTTATAGCAAGCGCGCGTGCGCCATGGGATGGCGCTCACGAACTGGTCAAACGAAAAGCGAACGAAGGCCGGCGTCGCGCCACCCGAGTGGCTAATACGCGCGGCAAGCCTCAGGGTTAGCCGCCATCCTAGCTACGAAAGCAAGCACCTGTTCGCGAGGACGCCCAACGCCGGGCCTCAACGAGCAGTAAGTGATTAACATGCTGGCGCGCCTGAACCTGACGCCGCGGCCGGACAACGTTGAGACGAAACGTGTCCTACGGCCGACGCAGACGGGTCTGCGACGTCTGTCAGTCCCGGCGCACTCCGCCGTCAAGCAATGGGGAAGACCGGACACTCACGGTAGTTCGCGATGCCCGGCCACAGATGTGCCGTAGGCAGACGTCGACGCTCACTGAACCAGGTTTGCTACGAAGTCGAGCAGGGCTCGTGTCTTGGCCGGAACATGGTGACGCGACGGATAGTAGGCGTATAGCGGGAACCGCTCATCGGACCAGTCTGGAAAGAGGTTCACGAGCTTGCGCTCCGCAAAAAACTGCTCAGCCCCGAGTTCCAAGATTTGCCCAATGCCATGGCCAGCAACGCAGACACTTTGCATCGTGCCGGCCTCATTGACAGTCAATTGACCGCGCGAGTTGAACACGATCTTCTTGCGCCGCTGGTGAAACTCCCACGGAAACGGCCGTCCGGTCTCGGGGTCCCGGAACTGGATGCAGACATGACTGCCCGACTCCAGATCCCTCGGTTCCTTGGGCAGTCCGTATCGCTGAATGTAGGCGGGCGCCGCCGCGGTGATGATCCTCGTCTCCAGGAGCTTTCTTGCTACGAGCGCCGAATTGCGAGGGTGGCCGAATCGGATAGCCACATCGAAGCCATCCGTGATCATGTCGCCCAGCTCGTCGCGTGTAATCAGCTCGAGCTGCAAGCCCGGGTGGCTTTGCAGAAACGCTCCAAGCCGCGGACCCAGTATCAGTCGAGAGAAGAACGGGTCGACGTTGACGCGAAGGCGTCCGTTGATGGTCTTCGCATTTCCGCTTGCTGACGCAGTGATGGCGTCGAGGCTTGCGATCAGAGGCATGACCTGCTCGTAGAAGGATCGCCCTTCGTCTGTCATCCGAACGGAGCGCGTAGTGCGGTCGAAGAGTCGCAAGCCAAGCTGCTCTTCGAGCCGCGCGATCGCGCGACTGACACCGGACTGCGACATGTCGAGCGCCTCGCCCGCGCGTCCGAAGCTCCTGCTGTCCACCACCGCCGCCATTACCCGAATTCCGTCCAATACGCGCTGGTCGAGCCCACCCATTGATGCGCTCCAAGCATAATTTAAATGCCATCCATGCTATCGCCTTTTGTTGGCCTTGTCACCAGAATGCATGTCACGACGAGGCGTCAACCGACTACGAGGAACGTCACGCGACCCATCTCCGTCGACCGCTCGGCAATCTAGAAAGGGGAGCCCATGCTCAAAGCAAACAAATTCGTCGTTCGCCAAGGACTTTCACGTCTGGCCGTCGCCTTCGTGTCCATCGTGGCATTGGCGGCAACAAGTCCAGCGTTCTCACAAACCGCCAATCATCAAAGGAGCGGCACCATGTCCATGAAAGACGATCTCGCCAACCGCTCACCGGACATCCACTGGCCGGCCGGCTTCGATCCGCGCAAGGCTGACCTCTTTTCGCACAATGAGTTGTTCATCAACGCAACGTGTGAACGCGTCTGGCAGCACATCATCGAGGCGCCGAAGTGGCCTCAGTGGTACCCCAACTCCAAAGATGTCCACATCATCAGTGACGCGGGTTCTGTGCTCAAGGAAGAGAGCACGTTCCGCTGGACCACGTTCGGTCTGCCCATCGAGAGCAAGATCGACGAGTTCGTACCGTTCTCGCGCATTAGCTGGTTCGGCTACGCGCCGGGCACCAAGCCGGCCTTCTATCACACGTGGTACCTCATACCTCGTGGCAACGGCTGCCAAGTTGTGACCGATGAAGTAGGTAATGGCCCCGATGCTGCCGACCTTCGCAAGAACGATGAAGGGCTGATGCACCGTGGTCACGACCTCTGGCTGGCAACTCTGCGTTGGGTTGCCGAGAAAAGCTGGAGCTCAAGGAGCAATTAAAGGCCTATGAGCGGCGGCTCTCTGAGTAAAGGAGGCTCTCATGTCCCTGATTCCTCGTCGACCGTTCTCTCGCACGGCTGTCGATGCCGCGTCTGATCATGATCCTGGGCACGAAAGCCCGCCGCTAGCAAGCTCACCCCACATTGGCTCATCCCCGGGAACGAACCCCGTTCTCCAGGAGCTGTTGCAGCCCCGTCCGATGCGCAATAATTGTGAAGACGAACCATCCATCGCACATCATGCGCCCCCAGCTCAAGCGCCAGTTGGTAGGATCCGAAGCGCATCGTTTCCCGACATACATGGTGCTTCCCATGGAACGGACGGAGAACAAGAGAAACGGCCCGATCCCGCTGTGCGAGATATCAAGGCCCTGTCCGTACAAGACGCTAAATCTGCGCTCATTCAGCGACCGTATGAGATGGACGAATCCGACGTTGCCCAGATCGCTAAATATGGCGGGATCGAAGCGCTGCAAGCGGTGATGCTCAATTGGCTCAGCCTCGCTATGTCGGGCTTTTCTCCAGCCGACATAACATTCATGGCCAGCAACAAAGGAGCTGCCGAAACGCTGCCAGTGGTAGTCGAACTTTGCGGCTTGTTAAGCGATATGGGGTTCCCAAGGTACGAAATCGTGCGCGTGGCGAGCGACGGCGACGGCGCAGGCGCCTGGAGACTGCGGCAAACGGTCGTGTTGTATGGCGCACTGAGAGACCGCGAATTTTCCTCAGACACCATTACAACCGCCCTTCACTACAGCGATGTGCCTACGATGCGCGAGATGCTTCGCCTGGCGGAAGATCCTTCGCATGACGATGTGCTACGAAACCTCGTTTTGTTATTGGAGCGCTTTGCCCAGCAGAGTTACACCACTCTGCCCCAACTGGTCGAGATTGCCAAAAATCCCCGCGAGGTGCGTCGCACGCTCAAGCAGCTGGAAAAAAGGACGTTTGACCCGTTGGAATGGAGATCGAGAACCAATCCAGCAAACCTGAAGCCGAGGCCTAGCTCGGTATTGAGCACTAAACCTTCGCTAGTTTGGGCCACGCAAGCTCATCGGTCAGCTAGAGAAAACCACGCTTCAGTCGATGTGGAACTGATGGCAACCGTCTCATCCATTCTCGTCGAGCCGCCCTACTCGATCGATGAAAGCGACGTTGCACGGATCGCTGAGACGGGCGGAATCGACGCATTGCAGGCGGTCAAGACATATTATGCTGACTTGATAACTGCCGGCCTGTCGCCGCGCGACATCACGGATATCGCGACCAAGAAAGCGGGCGCCGAAGCGCTGCGCGAGATGACGCAGCTTCATGTGCCGCTCGAGTATGTGGGCTTGTCAATGGAGCAGATTGTCCGCATAGCGAACCATGATAATGGCCACCTTGCATTGCAAAGCGCTTTAATGCTCGGTAGCGGACTGCACCAGCGCGGCTTCTCTCGCGACGCGGTTTTGAGCGTCCTTCGGCACTGTGATCCGGAAGCGATGCACGCGATGCGGTCTTTATGTTTGAGCGTCACCGCGACTTATACTGGGCAGGGGCCCATCGGGCTATTCAGCGCCCAATGGCGATCATCGAAATGGCCGAGCACGGAGTGAAAACTGGCGATCGGTACTTTGTGAAAACACTGCAGCGGTGGCAGAAATACGAACTGAAGAGGAAAAGGAGCTAAAGTCAAGCCAGATGGATTGGCAATTTGACGGCGGGTTTCGTGGAGGCTGTTTGATCCAAGGCAGCGTAGAAAGCAAGCAGGCACGCACCTGAACGAGCAGGGCGATCACGCTTCAGGTGAGGGCGCTCGCAGACCGACGGGGGACTTGTGTGGTGCTTGTGCTTGATCACGGGGTTCGGGGGCAATGGAGCAGCCGCTCAACTTATAACACCGCTGGAGTGCGCAATCATAGGAGATGATCTGATTGCGGCACGAAGTCAGGACGACTACGGAGTTACGACTATTCTTCAAGACGTTGTCGGGCAAGAAGGCGTGCCACGGTAGAGGGATGGACGCCAAACAGGGTCCGTTCGCGCAGCATCTCTCGTTCGAATTCCGCAAATGAGCCGACGATCTGCATCATCATCCGACCCGCTGGCGAGGTGGTATCGATCGCCTCGGTCAGGCTTCGGAAGCCGGCTCCGGCCTGCTCGATGTGTTCCATCAGGATCAGCACATCTTTCAGGGACCGCGAGAGTCGATCCAGTTTCCAGACGATGAGCACATCGCCCTCGCGTAGCTGTTCGATGACGCGCGTCAACTCGTTTGGCCACGACCATATCAACCTACTGGGGCGATATTCGTTTGCGGTGCCTGATGCCGGCGCTCGCGGCGAACTACGACCGCTCCGGCGCCCAAATGACGCTTAAGTCGGTGGGTCTGTCAGCAATTTCGTGTTCAAGGCATATGATGCTCCCCAGGAGAATATATGCCTCGCAAACTGAAAGCCCTACCTGCAGACCTGCCGGCGATCCCCGCCGAGCTGCTTGAGCAATTCGGCAGCGGCCCGATGACAGCCGAATCGATTAACGCCGCGACGATGGCTCTGAAAAAGGCGTTGATAGAGCGGGCGCTGGGTGGCGAGATGAATCATCATCTCGGCTATCCGTCTGGCGCGGCCAAGCCCGCTGCTGTGACGAACCAGCGCAACGGCACTGGCGCCAAGACGGTGCTGACCGAAGACGGTCCAATGCGCATCGAAGTGCCACGCGATCGCGATGGCAGCTTCGAGCCGCTGCTGATTCCGAAGCACGGACGACGCTTCACGGGCTTCGACGAGAAGATCGTCGCCATGTACGCCCGCGGCATGACCGTACGCGAGATTCAGGGCTTTTTGCAGGAGCAGTACGGCACGGAGGTCTCGCCCGATTTCATCAGTTCGGTGACCGACGAGGTGATGGCGGAAGTCACCGCATGGCAATCCCGGCCGCTCGAACCGATGTATCCCGTGGTGTTCTTCGATGCGCTGCGGGTCAAGATTCGCGAAGACGCGGTCGTGCGAAATAAGGCCGTCTACCTTGCACTTGGCGTGCTGCCCGACGGCACGCGCGATATTCTGGGCCTGTGGATCGAGAACACCGAGGGTGCCAAGTTCTGGATGAAGGTGTTCAACGATCTCAAGACCCGAGGCGTCCACGACATCTTGATCGCCGTGACCGACGGCCTGAAGGGCATGCCCGAGGCATTGGCGGTCGTATTTCCGGCAACCACGCTACAGACTTGCATCGTCCACCTGATTCGCAACAGCCTTGAGTACGCGAGCTGGAAGGACCGTAAGGCGTTGGCTGCGGCGATTCGACCGATCTACACAGCCCCGAGCGTCGAGGCAGCGCAGGCCGAACTCGATGCCTTCGCCCAAGGGCCTTGGGGGCAACGGTTCCCGACCGTCAGCGCCGCCTGGCGCAACGCTTGGGATCGCGTGATTCCGTTCTTTGCGTTCCCGCCAGCGGTGCGCAAGGTGATCTACACAACGAATGCCATTGAGAACATCAACGCGCAACTGCGCAAGATCATCAAAACGCGAGGCCACTTCCCCACCGATGATGCCGCCACGAAACTCATCTGGCTTGCACTGCGCAACATCACGGCCGGCTGGAGTCGCTCTGCTCACGATTGGAAGCAGGCCATGAACCAATTCGCTATCCTTTACGCCGACCGATTCGTGCGACCATCCGTGTGAATCTTAGCCCCGCCTTGAACACAGAAATTCTGACAACCCCAAGTCGGTTGGCTGTTCCATTGCTCCCCGAACCCCAACTTCCATTCCGCATCCTTGAGAAAGATCGGCGACGAGCGTCATCGCGTAGATTTCCTGTATCTGCGTTCAATGCGGGACTGGATCACCTCCAGCATCATGGATAGCACCCAGTAGACCAAGGCGGCGGTAATCAGCATTTCCATATGCCGGAATTCACGCTGCCCCTCGGTAGTCGCCACGTACGTCAATTCCCATACGCCGACGACCGACACCAGAGAACTGTCCTTAAGCATCGCGATAAATTGATTCCCTGTCGGCGGAATAATGATCCGCAACGCCTGAGGAAGAATGACCAGCCGCATCATCATGCCGTGACTCAGACCGAGAGCGCGGGCTGCGTCCCATTGTCCTCTTGGAATGCTTTGAATGCCGGCCCGAAAAATTTCAGTCATGTAAGCGCCGTAGCAGAGCGACAACGCAGCGACGCCGGCGGGTATCGGGTTGACGATGTAACCCAACTGCGGCAAACCCAGGTACAAAATGAAGATTTGCATCAGCAACGGCAAGCCCCGAAACAACGACGTATAGAACGTCGCAATACCAATCGCGATACCATTCGACGACAGTTTTGCAAGCGCACCGATCAATGCAAGCACAAATGCAATCGCAATCGAGATCGCGGAGATGTAGAGCGTCGTCGTCGCGCCCTGCATCAGCAGATAGCCGATTTTTCGCTCGATGAACTCGAAGCTCAGGTTGAAGGTGGAGAAAAACAGCACCACTAGGGAGCATCTGATCTATTCGAGCCGTTAAGATTGATCCGTTGCCACTTGCCTCCGAGCCATGAAACAAACGACGTTCGCCTCGCTGGCGTTTGATGGAAAGAAGAAGCAGACGCGCCGGGAGCGTTTCCTGACGGAAATGGAAGCGGTGGTGCCGTGGACGGCGTTGCTGGCGGTGATCGAGCCGCACTATCCGAAGTCGGGCCGGCGTGGCCGACCGCCGATGCCGTTGGCCACGATGCTGCGGATTTACTTCATGCAGCAGTGGTACGCGTTGTCGGACCCGGCGATGGAAGACGCGCTCTACGAGATCGAATCGATGCGCCGGTTCGCGCAGCTTGAACTGTCGGACGATGCGCTGCCCGATGAGACGACGATCCTCAAGTTCCGACATCTGCTGGAGCAGCACGGGTTGACCTCGAAGATGATGAACGTCATCAACGAGACGCTGGAAGCACGGGGCATGCTGCTCAAGGGCGGCACGATGGTAGACGCGACGATCATCCATGCGCCGCCGTCGACGAAGAACGAGGGCAAGCAGCGCGACCCGGAGATGCATCAGACGAAGAAGGGGAACCAGTGGTTCTTTGGCATGAAGATCCACGTTGGGGCGGACGTCGATAGCGGCCTGGTGCATACGGTATCGGTGACGCCGGCCAACACGGCGGACGTGAGCGAGTTGCCGGTGCTGCTGCGAGAGAGCGATCGGGCGGTGTTCGGCGACAAGGGCTACGTGAACAACGCGTTCAAGCGTCTGGCGCGTGAAGCCGGTGTGTTCTGGGGTGTTGCGCTCAAGGGCAGCAAGCCGTATCCGCTGACGAGCGCAAACAAGCGCTTCAATCACCGGATGTCCTCGATCCGGGCCCGGGTCGAGCACGTGTTTCGGGTGATCAAGCGGCAATTTGGCTACGCGAAGGTGCGCTACAAAGGGCTGGCGAAGAACGCGGCGCAGGTGTTCTCGCTGATCGGCCTGACGAATCTTTATCTAGCGAGGCGAAAGCTGATGGCTTGATGGGAAAAATCCGTCCGCTGCCTCGGAAAATCGGCGCTCGGGGCCGATATGGCCTCGATTGGTAGCGTGATGGCCGGAAAAATCGATCATCGAAGCTCGCAGAAAATTGCTGGCATGAACGTCAACGTTCAAAACGTCAATAGATCAGATGTTCCCTAGCAGCGCCAGTTCAATCCACACGACGATGATTTGCAGTCGCACCGACAGACGCAACAGCAGATAGCAATTCGCGACAAACGCCGCGACAACCATCGTGCCGCCTATTAATTTTCTGACCAGATCTGCATCCAGACTAGCCGCTGGAAAGCCGTGCGCTGCACCGGCAAGCCAGTCCGGCACGACGTGCACGGCGTAATAGCCGACGATCAGTAACAAACCCAGCAAGGTCAGAACGACACCCGGATTGTGCTTCGGGGCTCCGGCAACATCTTCCGCAAACATGTCTGCCTCCAGATAAGCCGACGCGCTTTTTTTACGCCGCGCGTTCTCGCATGAAATCCATTAACTGGTAGTACCAGTACGTGAGTTGCACGGCTGCGGTGCCGGCTGGGCCGCCATTCCATTGCAAACCAAAAGGCGCGAATATCCTGTATCGATCGGTCTCACCCGTAATGCCTTGCGCTATCAGCCGGCCGCCGATTGCCGTCGTATTCATCCCGTGGCCGCCGAAGCCCATGCAGTACCACACGCCCGTTTGTAGTTGACCGATAAGCGGCATCAGATGCCTTGCATACGACATCCGTCCAGACCACGCGATCGCCACTTTCATATCGCTCAACTGGGGATAGGTGTCGACCATTCGATTGCGAAGGATTTCGGCCAGCCGATCCGGCTCCGAGGTGCGCGTCGTGATCGTGCCGCCCCACAGAACGCGCTCGCCGCCGTCCACCAGGCGGTAATAATCGCTGGCTCGACGGCTGTCCCCTACGGATGCCGTCGTGCGAATCGCTGTAGCGATCTGGTCTTTGGCCGGTTCGGTCAAAAGCATATAGGTCGAGATCGGCAGATAGCTGCGAGCCAGTTCAGGAACCAGGCCACCGGTATAGCCGCCGCAGGCGAAAATGACGTCACGAGCGCTAACGGTGCCTCTAGCGGTCTTCATCCGTTTAATGGCTGAAGTCGAGTCGAACGATATGACTTCCGAGTCTTCGAATACCTGCCCACCCAGGCGATCGATCTCTGCAACCAGCGCACGCGCGTAGTTCAGTGGATGAAAGTGGAAAGCTCGCCCGTCGTATAGCGCCTGACGGTATTTGCTCGATACCAGCAATTCGCGTACTTCTTCAGTTGATTTGAACGCAAGGTCGTACTGAAACTCATGCGCCATCCACGATTGATGGGCACGCATTTCGGCGGCGTTCTCATGACGGGTTGTGCGAAGCACGCCGTGAACCTGCTGTGCCTCGCGAATATCGAGTTGCGCAATATTGCCGGCCACGATGTTGACGCCTTCTATCGACATGCGGTAGATGGATTTGGCATCGTCGATGCCCGTACGCTGGGCGATTCGAGCAAAGCTCGTTGAATAGCCGGGGCTGACGACGCCCCCGTTGCGCCCCGACGCGCCCCACGATACACGTTGCGCCTCCAGCAAAATGACCGAGCGGCCACGCCGGAGCAACTCCAATGCAGCGGTAATGCCTGCCAGGCCGGCGCCAACGATGCAGACGTCGACCTCTTTGGCCCCGCTTAGCCGCGGTCTTGACTCGGAGGTTCGAAGGGTTCGCGTGTAATACGTGTCCGGGTAAGAAGCCATCTTGTGAGTCGCACCAGTTGTTGTGCTTGTCGGTCAGGCTACGCGACAGCGCAAGCCGCCGCTATCGCTCATTGTGTGTAATCGCGACCGAACCACTTCATGCTTATTTTGGTCAATGTGCCGTCCTGCTTCATCTGGTGGACCACGTCGCCGACTTTCTTGTCCCATTGCGCATCGCCCTTGTCGGCAACGATGGCAAGCGGTTCACGATACGCGTAGTCACCCGGGATGATCTTCACTGGATAACCGCTCTTGATCGCCGCGATCGCGGTCTGCTCCGGCGTGATGATGCCGTCCAGACGCTTGCCGTCGCCGAGACGCAGGTCGTCGTAGGGGAGCATGGAGTCCGTATACGTCTTTATTTCCTTCGGTTTCTGCGACATGTACTTGAACGGGGGGACATCGGGACCCGCGATTTCAAGGTGCCCTTGCGCGTAGTCTTCCGAAGTAGTGCCCGCTTCCACGCCGATGATCTTATTGTTCAGATCCGCACGTGTCGTGGCTTTCGAGTCTTTGTTTACAACGAACACGTATGGGCTGTAGTAATAGACAGCGGGGAAATCAAGCAGTAGGGCGCGCGGTTTAGTCGGAGTTACGGAAAGAACCGAGAGATCCCAGCGGCCGTGCCAATGCCCACCGGTCATCAGACTGAACTGAGGCGTATCGAACGATACCTTGACGCCGAGACGGCGCGCGATTTCCTTTGCGACGTCGATATCGAAACCGTCGAATTCGTGTTTGTCGTTCAGGAACGCCTGTGGAGGCCATTTGCCGCTCGTTGCCACCACCATGTTGCCGTTCTTCATGACCCGGTCCAGTGTTGCGCCCGCCTGAGCATTGATCGCGGTAAGGGCAACGCTCGCGCCGATCGTAAACCCTAGAAATCTGCTTAGAATTGTCGTAACCATGTTGCGTGTCTCCTGTTTATTGTTTTGGCGCACGGGTAGCCTGAAGGACTCCTCGTCGTTCCGTCTTTGCTGGCGCGACTGTACGGCGCGCACGGGAGGCGCGCTACTAATAAAAAGGCATCAAGTCGTTCTGCGACTGCATCAAGTCCGCCTGGCACGGGTCGCGGCCAGATAAAAGCGGACATTACTTATATGGTCGCCTCCCATTTGCAAGGCAATTGTTCATGGCGAGGAGGGTGGTTGCGGACTTATATCCGGACTCGATCGCGGGCATGCTCGCCGGCCCCGATGGATTTCGCCGCAAAGGTCCTAATCTAAATAGCGGACTCGAAGTCCGAGTAATGTCTCAGGTTTGCCTTTGCGCGGTCCAACCTGTCTTGCCATCGCTCAATACACCTGTGCAACCTTGGATGGGTTAAAGGGCTTCAATGCGTCATTCACTGCGCTGGCGTCACCTGATACGTTCGACCATAGGCGAGCAGCGCCCAGATCGTTCGCGCCATCTTGTTGGCGAGTGCTACAGCGACAACATTCGTTGGACGTCGGGATAGCATCTGACGCAAATGCTCGGGCAAGTGCCTTGCGCTGGAGATGACTGATCGCGCGCCGTGGATCAGCAGCGTGCGCAAATACACATCAATCACCGCGCTTGCTGATGCCGCCGAGCTTCACCTTGCCGCCCGAGCCGTTCTGACGCGGCACGAGGCCAAGATAGGCGGCAAACTCCCGTGCTGAGTGAAACGCATTTTCATCGTTGCTGCGCCATTCGAGAATGCGCTGTTTGGTTCTCCTTGTCGGCAGGACTGCCGAACAGCAATGTCGCATGCTGCAAAACGCAGTGCCTGTGGCGTCGGGCGACGCGTTAAGGCGGGAGGCGACCATTCCATCTAAAAAGCGCCCACATTCGTTTCAGTGATAATTCGCATTATGTCAAATTGATGAGGCACGCCCCAACGTCGTCTTCGGACTGCGGCATCGTTTCCAATTCCTCTGCTCACAGGTCAGTGACAATCGCCCGCTACGGCTACCGCTTCCTACGCAACGTGGTTGTTTTGGACACGGTTTTCCCTGGAATCATTAAGTTGCGTCGTCCGGGACGATCGTGGAGCCGCCGTAGGCTCCGGGGGGCTTCTCATGCCGCATATCATTATCGAATACACCGCAAACGTCGAAGCCGATGCTCGGATCGCGGAGCTCATGCGAGTGCTGAGTGATGTGTTGATTCGGCATGCGGATGTATTCCCGCCAGGAGGCGTCCGTACGCGCGCGCTGCGGTTGGACCAGTACCGCATGGCGGACGGCGCCGCAGATGGCGCCTTTATCCACGTCGCCTTCCGCGTCAAGGCGGGCCGGCCAAAAGCGGTCACAGGGCCGATTTGCGCCGAATTGTTTATGGCGTTGCGTGCTCACCTCGCCGACGTCTTCGCGCGGCGCTACCTCGGTTTGACATTGGAGCTGACTGAATTCGATACGCACGGCTTTCATGTCGAAAACAATATGCACTCGCGCTTCGTCAAGGGCGAAACGGCGTACGCGGACACAGCCGTGCAGATCGCAATGCCGCCGCCGCCGTTGTATCCGAAGCGGCGGCGGCCGCAATCACTCTAGCCGAAATACCGACACCGCCGATCGTAGCAACCTCGCCTCTTCTACGCGCGCGATGTTGCGTTGCGCATTGCGTCACTCCGTCCAGCAGGCGGCGATCGTTGTTCAATCGTTAGCTCGAACAAAACCGCAAGGTTCGGAGTGCACGCCCATTCAACGCGAGGTACTTTGAAGGACATCGATCTGTCCCGGAGTTCATCGTGAGTACGCCCGCCTACGGCACCGATCTCGTCCAAACACTGGATTGGCAAACGCTCGGCCGTGCGCTAGACGAATCAGGCGTTGCGGTGATCCCGCACCTTTTATCCAAGGAGCAATGTCGCGCTATAGCGGCCTTGTACGCGGACGACACCTGCTTTCGCAGCCGAGTCGTCATGACCCGCCACGGTTTCGGCCAAGGCGAGTACAAGTACTTTGCCTACCCGCTGCCCGATCTCGTCGCAGCATTACGAGAAGCGATTTATCCGTTTCTCGTTCCGATCGCCAATCATTGGAACGAGTCGCTCGGCTCGGACGTCAGGTATCCACGCACACACGCCGCGTTTATCCACCGTTGTCACGCGGCGGGACAAACGCGCCCCACTCCACTGCTACTCCAATACGAAGACGGCGACTACAATTGTCTGCACCAGGATCTATACGGCGAGCATGTGTTTCCATTGCAAGTGGCGATCCTGCTTTCGCAGCCGGGAGAAGACTTCACCGGCGGAGAGTTTGTATTGACCGAGCAGCGGCCGCGGATGCAATCGCGTGTAGAAGTCGTGCCGCTCGCTCGGGGGGATGCCGTCGTATTCGCTGTCAGTCATCGGCCGGCACAAGGCACGCGCGGAACCTATCGGGTCAATCTGCGGCACGGCGTAAGCCGCGTGCGATCAGGACACCGGCATACGGTCGGCATTATTTTTCACGACGCGCTGTAACGCGCAAGCACCGGCTGATCGCGACGATGATGCACGCATTGTTCAAGGATCGGGCCGAGGCGGGCCGCATGCTCGCCGAGCGCCTAAAGGACTACCGCAGCCCCGACACCGTGGTGCTCGCGCTGCCGCGCGGCGGCGTGCCGGTGGCGTTCGAACTCGCCGCGGCGCTCGGTGCGAAACTCGATGTGTTGCTGGTTCGAAAGCTGGGGGTGCCAGGACAACCCGAGCTGGCAATGGGGGCGATTGCGTCCGCCGGCGCTCAATTCGTGGATCGCGACATCGTCCGCTCGGCGCACGTATCGCAGGCGCAATTCGAATCGGTGCTCGCGCAGCAGACGGCGGAACTCGCAAGGCAGGAGAAGCTGTACCACGCAGACAACACCTCGCTCGAAGTCGAAAGCAAGACGGTCATCGTCGTCGACGACGGTATTGCGACCGGCGCCACGATGCAAGCAGCCGCGCACGCGCTGCGCGAAAGGCACCCGGCACACGTCATCGTCGCCGTGCCCGTCGCGCCCGCCGGCGTGCAAGCAGCGTTTGAGGACATCGTCGACGAGTTCGTCTGCGTAGCCCAACCGACGCTTTTTCTCAGCGTCGGTCAACACTACGATGAATTCGCACAGACGAGCGACGGCGAAGTCCTCGACCTGCTCTCACGCTCGCGCCGCCAATGAACGATCGATTTGTGACTCAGCCCTGCCCGCGCGCCGTCAAAGCCTCAGCTCAGGCGCCACATACCGACACTCGTAGCGTTTTCTAACGGTGCCGTTCTCGTCGACGCTCTCCAGAAAGACGTCGAACTGCCACAGCCGCGCCATATGCTTGAGCACTTCCTCGGTATCGCCATGCAGATGCCGGTTATCGCTCATGAAATGCCGCAGCGTCAAACTCCGATCCCCGCGCGTATTGACTGACCATACCTGGATGTTCGGTTCGCGGTGATGCATGTCGTACTGCCGCGACAAGGACTGCCGCACGTGCTGATAACCGCTATCGTCATGAATGGCAGAGACTTCGAGGGCCTCGCGCGTATCGTCATCGAGCACCGAGAAAAGCCGCATATCGCGAATCAGATGCGGCGATAAATACTGCGCGATGAAACTTTCGTCCTTGAAATTGCGCATCGCGTAATGCAGCGTGTCCAGCCACGGCGAGTCGGCAATCTCCGGAAACCACTTGCGGTCTTCGTCAGTGGGCGACTCGCAAATACGGCGGATGTCGCTCATCATCGAGAACCCGAGCGCATACGGATTGATGCCGCTGTAATAAGGCTTGGTGACCGGCGGCTGGTAGATGACGTTGCTGTGCGAGTGCAGGAACTCCATCATAAAACCGTCTTCGAGCAACCCCTGGTTGTACATCGTATTGAGCAACGTGTAGTGCCAGAAGGTGGCCCAGCCTTCGTTCATGACCTGCGTTTGCCGCTGCGGATAGAAATACTGGCCGATCTTGCGCACGATGCGGATCACTTCGCGCTCCCACGGCTCGAGCAACGGGGCGTTCTTCTCGGCAAAGTACAGCAGATTTTCCTGAGGCTCAGGCGGATACCGCTCCTCCTCTTCCGTCGCTGCGGGCTCGTTGCGCGCCGGCAGCGTACGCCAGAGTTCATTGACCTGTGATTGCAGATAGGCCTCGCGGTCGCGGCGCAATTCGGACTCCTTCGCAAGCGAAGGTCTCTGCGGCCGCTTGTAGCGATCGACTCCGTAGTTCATCAACGCATGGCATGAGTCGAGCAGTTCTTCGACGCGATCAAGGCCAAAGCGCTCTTCGCATTCGGCGATGTAATTCTTCGCATAGACGAGGTAATCGACAATCGCATGGGCATCCGTCCAAAGCTTGAATAGATAATTGCCCTTGAAAAACGAGTTGTGCCCGTATGCGGCATGCGCAATGACCAGGGCCTGCATCGTCATCGTGTTCTCTTCCATCAAATACGCGATGCAAGGATTCGAATTAATGACGATTTCATAAGCGAGCCCCATTTGCCCGCGGCGGTAGCTCTTTTCCGTCGACAAAAAGTGCTTGCCGAACGACCAGTGACGGTAGTTCACGGGCATGCCGACAGACGCATAAGCGTCCATCATCTGTTCCGCGCTGATGAGTTCGAGTTGAATCGGATAGACGTCGAGCTGGTATTGCTCGGCGACTTGCGCGATATGCGTGTCGTATTCCTCGATCAGCTCGAACGTCCAGTCTGAGGGCCACGGCAGCGGTCTGCGGTTGGCAACGTTCATGCGGCGTTCCCCTTGCGGCGCGGGCGGCACTTCGACACGGCTTGGCGTCGGCTCGATATCGCCGTGCTTGCCCTGTCCGTGCGGCCCGTTCCCATGTGAGCCCTTACGGCGACGCTCCGGCTGATATCCACGCGATTCGTTATGCAGATGCTTAGTACTCATGACTTGCCACCTGCTTCTCGAATAACTCCCTGAAAACAGGGTAGATATCAGCCGCGGCATCCACCTTCTTCATTGCCAAATGCGGTTGCGTCAATGCCAATTGCGCGTACTCGAGCCAAAGATTCTGCTCTTCCGGTGCGACCTGAATATACGCGAAGTAGCGCACCATGGGGAGGATGTCGTCGAGCAAAATGCGGCGGCATTTCGGCGAATCGTCGGTCCAATTGTCGCCGTCCGATGCCTGCGCGCCATAAATGTTCCATTCCGTCGGTGAATAACGCTCGGTCATCACTTTGCGCATCAGTTCAAGCGCGCTCGAAACGACCGTTCCGCCACTTTCCGTCGAGTGAAAGAACGTATCTTCGTCGACTTCCTCAGCACGTGTGTGATGGCGGATGAAGACGACCTCGATCTTTTCGTAATTCCGTCGCAAAAACAGATAGAGCAGGATAAAGAAGCGCTTGGCCAAATCCTTGCGCTGCTCGTCCATCGAACCAGAGACGTCCATCAGGCAAAACATCACAGCTTGGCTCGAAGGCTGTGGCTGCTTGACGCGGTTGATGTAGCGCAAGTCGAACGGGTCGATGAACGGAATGCGCCAGATGCGTCCGCGCAAGTGGTGAATTTCCTCTTCGCGGCGTTTGATTTCGTCGCCCGTGTCGCCCGGCTCGTTCTTGAGGTCCTCCAACTGGCGTTCGAGTTCGCGCAACTGATTGACGAGCGGCGCGCCGAGCGCAATGCGGCGTCCCAGCGCGCTGCGCAATGAACGCACGACGTCGATATTGTTCGGCGTGCCTTCGGCGGCCCAGCCGGCCCGGATATTCTTCCAGGTGGGCACGGCAAGCAGATGCGTCTTCACGAGCCGGGGCAACTCGAGATCGTCGAAAAAATACTGCATGAATTCTTCGCGACTCAACTCGAAGACGAAGTCGTCCTGCCCCTCTCCGTCGTTGCTGGCCTGGCTGCCACCGCCTCCACCACCGCCGTTCGGGCGTGGGATTTTATCGCCGCGGATGTAATCCTCATTACCCGGATGGACAATTTCCCGCTTGCCGCCGGGACCATGCCGGAACAGCGGCTCAGCGATATCCTTGCGAGGAATCGTGATGCTCTGCGTGCTTTGAATGTCCTTGATGCTCCGATCTCGCACCGCCTCGGAGACGGCACGCCGAATGTAATTCTTTACGCGACGTAAAAAACGTTCACGATTCGCAATGCTCTTGTTCTTCCCTGCCAGCCTGCGGTCGATGATTTGATGAAGCACATCCAGTCTCCCGCTTTGATTCCTGAAAGCGACATGCGTAGCCAGTTCGCAGGCATCGTGCCCGCGCCTGAACGCATCTCGCGAAGCGTTCGCCCTGCTTTCCGGCAGGACGAACGCACTGCCTTACGTTACGACGACTTACGCACGCGCAAGTACCAGTCGCACAGCAGGCGTACTTGTTTCGGCGTATAACCTTTTGCAACCATCCGATTGACGAAATCTTCGTGCTTGCGTTGCTCCTCTGCCGAACCTTTGGCATTGAACGAAATAACCGGCAACAGTTCCTCGGTATTCGAGAACATTTTCTTCTCGATCACCACACGCAGCTTCTCGTAGCTGACCCATGCCGGATTCTTGCCGCCGTTCGCCGCCCGTGCCCGCAGCACGAAATTGACGATCTCGTTGCGGAAATCCTTCGGGTTGCTGATGCCCGCCGGCTTTTCGATCTTCTCGAGCTCTGCGTTCAGCGCTGCGCGGTCGAAGCTCTCGCCTGTGTCGTGGTCCCGGAATTCCTGATCCTGAATCCAGAAATCGGCGTACGTGACGTAACGGTCGAAAATGTTCTGCCCGTATTCCGAGTACGACTCCAGGTAGGCCGTCTGGATTTCCTTGCCGATGAATTCGGCGTAACGCGAAGCCAGCACGTCCTTGATGAACGACAGGTATTTCTGCTCCGTTTCCGGTGGGAACTGCTCGCGCTCGATCTGCTGCTCGAGCACGTACATCAAATGCACCGGGTTGGCGGCTACTTCCATCGAATCGAAGTTGAACACGCGCGACATGATCTTGAACGCAAAGCGCGTGGAGATGCCGGTCATGCCTTCGTCGACACCCGCGTAATCGCGATACTCCTGGTATGACTTCGCTTTCGGATCAGTGTCTTTCAGGTTTTCGCCGTCATACACCTGCATCTTCGAGAACAGGCTCGAATTCTCCGGTTCCTGCAAGCGCGTGAGCACGGAAAACTGCGCCATCATTTTCAGCGTGCCTGGTGCGCATACCGCATCGGCAAGTGACGAGTTGCGGATCAGCTTCTCGTAGATCTTGATCTCTTCGGATACCCGCAGGCAGTACGGCACCTTCACGACGAAGATCCGATCGAGCAACGCCTCGTTGTTGCGGTTGTTCTTGAACGTCTTCCATTCGGACTCGTTCGAGTGAGCGAGGATGATGCCGTCGAACGGTATTGCGCCAAACCCTTCCGTGCCCTTGAAGTTGCCTTCCTGCGTGGCCGTCAACAACGGATGCAGCACCTTGATCGGCGCTTTGAACATTTCGACGAACTCAAGCAAGCCCTGGTTCGCCAGACACAGGCCGCCCGAGTAGCTGTAGGCGTCGGCATCATCTTGCGCGTATTGCTCGAGCTTGCGGATATCGACTTTACCGACCAGCGAGGAAATGTCCTGGTTGTTTTCGTCGCCGGGCTCGGTCTTCGCGATCCCGATCTGGCGAAGAATCGACGGATATCTGCGCACGACGCGGAACTTGCGGATGTCGCCGTTATATTCGTGCAGGCGCTTGACCGCCCACGGGCTCAAAATGCTCTTGAGGTATCGCCGCGGAATGCCGTATTGCTCTTCGAGAATCGGCCCGTCTTCGTCGTAGTCGAAAAGACCCAGCGGCGATTCGTTGACGGGCGAGCCCTTGATCGAATAGAACGCTACGTGCTCCATCAACTGCTTCAAGCGCTCCGCGATCGACGACTTGCCGCCGCCAACCGGGCCGAGCAAATACAGAATTTGCTTTCTTTCTTCGAGACCCTGTGCGGCATGACGAAAGTACGAGACCACCTGCTCGATCACGTCTTCCATTCCGTAGAACTCGCGGAACGCCGGGTACACCTTGATGACCTTATTCGCGAAGATTCGCGATAAGCGTGGTTCGTGGCGTGTATCAACCGGCTCCGGCTCGCCGATAGCCGTCAACATGCGTTCGCTCGCAGTGGCGTACGCGGCGGGGTCGTCTTTGCAGAGCGCGAGGTACTCCTCGAGCGAGAACTCCTCTTCTCGCGTCTTTTCGAAGCGACTCGCGAAGCTGCTGTAAATATCCATGCTACCTCCTCGCCGAAGTAAGGATCGATGCCGTGTCCGGTGCCCTATCCCGAAACGACCTCGCTCGAATTCATCCTAAACCCTTTTAAATTATTTTTCACGGCTTCCTTTGTTCGCGTGACTACTAACTTGGAGATGCGCCGACACTCGCATACAATCTTCGTCCGCAGCGTGCAGGTGCGTCGCATACCCTCGCATGCGCCGTCTTACATCGATCGATGGGCGCACTGCAAAAACGCACCGCAAATCGCCGTTCAAATCCCACATATCGTGCGCTCGGCCTCGCTTCGCGCCGACCGCATCGCGAGTTCACGGCTGAGGAATCACCGCGACATCAACTCGCTTTGCACGCCTTTTTCCTCTATACGCATCACGCCGCATTTTCGTCGACGCATGTAGGCATTCGTTACAACTTCGCATCGCTGCTTTGCGCCCCATTTCAATTGGCATACGGCGCGCGACGTGCAAGCGCCCCTATACCGATTAACGGCGGCGCGGCGCGGCGCTTGAGAGGGTTGGGAAACGCGAGCCCCCCGAGGAAACCCGCGGGCGCTCGGGAAGGAAGGAGGCAGTCAGCGCGTGGCGGCGTCGACTTCGGCGCGCGTGGGAATCGACGGCTGCGCGCCCGAGCGCGTCACCGATATCGCGGCGGCGCGCTGTGCAAAGCGCAATGCCAGCTCGCGTGGCGCGCCCAGAGCAAGCTGCGCGGCGAATGCGCCGATGAATGTGTCCCCGGCAGCCGTCGTATCGACCGCCTTCACGAGCGGTGCCGGCACGTGCACGGTTTTGCCGCCGACCGCGGCCAGCACGCCCGCTGAGCCAAGCGTAATAAGCACGTTGCGCACGCCCTGGTCCATCAGCGCGCTGGCAGCGGCCACCGCGTCGGCGGGAGAGCGGATCGGCTGCCCCGTCAGGGCGGCTGCCTCGATTTCATTCGGAATCAGGTAATCGATCAGCGGCAGCCAGTGCGCCGGCAACGGACCCGTGGCCGGCGCGGGATTCAAAATGACAGTCTTGCCGAGCCGTCGGCCCGCCGCCAGTGCCGCGGCAACTGTCTCGAGCGGCGTCTCGAGCTGGCAAACGAGCACGTCGGCCGCGGCCAGCACAGCTTCGTGAGAAACGATATCATTTGGCGTCAACTCGCCGTTACTGCCCGCTACGATGACGATCGAATTGCGGCCGTCATCGTCAACAAAAATCAAGGCGACGCCCGTCGGCGCGGCGCTCGTCACGGAAAGAGCGTGGCAATCGATGCGCTCGGCTTCGAGGCCGTGGCGCAACGTCACGCCGTTCGCGTCGTCGCCAATCCGCCCAATCATCGTCACGCTCGCACCAAGCCGCGCCGCGGCGACGGCCTGATTGCCGCCCTTGCCGCCTGGCACCTGGGCGAACGTCTGGCCTGCCAGCGTCTCGCCCGCAACCGGCATGCGCGGCACGCGCGCGACCAGATCCATGTTGAGACTGCCGACCACGGCCACGCGTCCCGACGCCGGCGTTATGGCTGCTGTCATACGGTGTTCTCCTTCTCGGCGTGCTGCGCGCTGCCGGCGTACACCGCGGTGGACTCCCGCATGACGAGGCGCGGCGACACGACGCGCCGCTGAGATGGACCTGACACGGAGCCGTTGATGCGCGCGATCAGCAACTGCGCCGCCCGTTCGCCGAGCGCGCGGACCGACTGGCCGACCGTCGATAGCGCCGGATACGTGACCGCGGCGAGTTCGATGTCGTCAAAGCCAATGATCGAACACTGATGCGGTACGCGAATGCCCCGCTCGGCGGCGGCACGCAACGCGCCGATTCCCATCATGTCGTTGCAGGCGAAGATGGCAGTGGGTCTGATGGTGTCGAACAGGCGGCCCGCCGCTTCGTAGCCGCCGCGACCCGAAAAATCGCTTTCAACGATCGCCTCGGGCTCGATTTCGATACCGCGTTCCGCCATCGCGTGAATGAAGCCATGCACGCGCATCGCGCTGACCGCCATCGATACCGGCCCGGTAATGCACCCGATCCTCACATGTCCGAGCTCGAGCAGGTGGCGCGTGGCGAGACAAGCGCCCCGTTCGTGGTCGATCTGCACGAGATCGGCGGCCAGCCCCTCGATATTCCGATCAACGATGACGAGCGGCTCGCGGGCATCCGCCAAACTCTTCGCGAGCACCGCATCCTCACCCGCCGACGCGATGATCAAGCCGTCGATACGTTTTTCCTGTAACACGCGTAGATAATTGCGCTGCTTGGCCGGATCGTCGTCGGAATTGCAAAAGAACATGCAATACCGCTCGCGCGCGCATTCGTCCTCGATGCCGCGCGCCAACTCGGCGAAATAAGGATCGCTGCTGTTGGGCACGACCACCCCGATCGTGGCAGTCGTCTTCGCCTTCAACGAACGTGCGACGGCCGAAGGTACGTAGTTGAGGTGGATGATTGCGCGTTCCACTTTGGCGCGGACATCGGCCGATACGGGCCGCGTGTTGTTGACCACATGCGACACCGTGGTGAACGACACGCCTGCCATGGCCGCTACATCTTTGATCGTCGCCATAACTCATTTCTCTCTCGTTTTTGTGCGCCCGCAATCGGACCGCCCTCACCCTGTTGATTCGTTCACGCGCGCTTGCGGCTTCGATACGTATCCAGCACCACCGCGACGACGATAACAGCCCCCGTGATGATCCGCTTCGTTGGCTCGTTCGCTCCCACTTGCGCCAATCCGGCCGCCAGCACCGAAATGATCAGCACGCCGAAGAAGCTGCTGATGACCGAACCGCGGCCGCCCATCAGACTCGTGCCACCAATGACCACCGCCGCGATGACTTGCAGCTCCAGGCCGACGCCGGCATTCGGGTCCGCCGCTTCGAGGCGCGACACCTGGAAAAGTGCGGCGAGTCCGGCCAGTGCCCCCATCAACGCGAATACGGCCACCTTGTAGGGGCGCGGATCGACGCCTGCCAGCCGCACGGCTTCCTCGTTCGTCCCGATGCCGACCAGATGCCGGCCGAATACCGTGCGCGTCAGCACGAATTGTGCGGCTACCATCACCGCGACAGCGATCAGAAACGCCGGGGAAATGCCGACGGCGATCGGGTTCGACAGAAAATCAAAGGCGTCGCCGATATAGGACGTGCGCGAGTTCGTCATCTGGTAAGCCAGGCCACGTGCGGCCTCCAGTACCCCAAGCGAAACGATGAACGAGGGAATGCGCCAGCCGACGGTGACGGCGCCGGTGACCATGCCCGTGGCACCGGCCGCAGCCATGCCGAGCAATGCGGCCGGTATCGGCGGCCAATTCCATTTCAGCGCGGCCACGCTGACGACCGATGCCGCAAGCGCGAGCACTGAGCCGACCGATAGATCGATGCCGGCTACGATCAGCACGAACGTCATGCCCACCGACATCACCACCAGGTCGGGAATTTGATTGGCGATCGTGCTAAAGGTTTCGTAGGTCAGAAAATGCGAACTCAGCACCGAAAAAAGCGCGATCAGCGCGGCGAGCGCGCCTGCCAGACCGAGATAGGTCGACGCGCCAAGCCGGGTGCCCACCCGCTTGGTCGGGGATGCTTCGGCGGGAAGAACCGGGGCCCCGTCGGGGGGCGCGGATCGATCGGTCATGGCAGACTCCGTGCCTCGTTTTCGTTGCGGCGAACACCCTCGGATGCGCCGTTCATATGTCCTGCAAAAGCCGCGGCAAGCAGCGCGTCTTGTGTCCACGCGCCGCGTTCGAACATGCCTGTCATGCGCCCGGCCGACATCACGGCGATGCGGTCGCAGATCAGCATCAGCTCGCGCAGTTCGCTCGACACGACGACGAGCGCCCGGCCCTCGCGCGCCAACGCGCCCATCAGGCCGTAGATATCGAACTTCGCGCCGACATCGATGCCGCGAGTCGGCTCGTCGAACAGCAGCACGTCGGCCTCACGTGCGAGCCAGCGGCCAATGACCACCTTCTGCTGATTGCCTCCCGACAGCTCGCTCACCGGTTGCGCAGGGCCGCTCGCCCGCACCCGCAGCGCGTCCATCTGCTTGCGCGCGAGCGCGCTTTCGCGGCGTGCGTCGACGAGCCCCCAACGCGCCACCCGCGCAATGTTGCCGAGCGACACGTTGGCCGCAATGGAATGCGGCAGCAGCAGGCCCTCGCCCTTGCGGTCCTCGGTGATCAGCGCGATGCCATGCCGCACAGCGTCGACGGGCGACGCGATGCGCACGGCCACGGGCGGGCGGCCGACCGAGATCGTGCCGCGATCGGCCTGGTCAGCGCCATAGATGAGCCGCAGCAGCTCCGTGCGCCCCGCGCCAATCAGACCGCTGATGCCGAAAATCTCGCCCTCGCGCACGTCGAACGAGACATCGCGCACGACATTGCCGCGCCCAAGCGCATCGACCTTCAAGCGCGGTTCGCCGATGCGGCGCGCGCCGAGATCGATATGTTCGCCGATCTCGCGCCCGACCATCAACGTAACGAGGCGCTCGCTGGTCACCTCCGACATCTTCGCGACCTCGACGAGCCGGCCATCGCGCAGCACGGCGACGCGCTCGGCAATACGCGCAAGCTCCTCGAGCCTATGCGAAATGTAGACGATCGCGACGCCCTTGGCCTTGAGCCGCGCAATCTGATCGAACAGCAGATCGACTTCGCGGGCCGTCAACATCGCCGTGGGCTCGTCGAAGATCAGGACTTGCGTCTCCCCGATCAAATTGCGTGCAATCTCAACCATCTGCTGATGGCCGATGCCGAGCGCGCCTACCGGCGTATCGGGGTCGATCGAATCAAGTCCGACGCGTGCCATGGCTGCCCGTGCATCGTTTGCCAGCCGCCGGCGATCGATCCACCCGAGCGAGCGCGGCCCGCGCCGCGGCAGATGGTCGAAAAAGAGGTTCTCGGCGACCGTCAGCGTCGGCAGCAGGTTCAGCTCTTGCATGACCATGCGCACGCCATGCGCTTCGGCGTCGCGACGGCTCGTCGGCACATAGGGCTGGCCGGCTAAGCGCATCGTGCCTGTCGTCGGCGCGACAAGGCCGCCGATAATTTTCGAGAGCGTGCTTTTACCGGCGCCGTTTTCGCCTGTCAGCGCCAGCACCTCGCCTGCATGAAGCGCCAGTGTCACGTCAGCCAGCACGGGCCCGGCGTACGTCTTGCCGAGGCCGTGCACGCTGAGCACCGCGTTCTTTTCGTCTGGGTCGGTGAAATCCATCGCGATCCTGTTCTCGCGGCCGCCGTTGCGCTTGGCGACTTCGCGGGCGGCGCTCCGCCTTGCAGCATGACGCCTATCCCGCAGATAACGGCATCGGCGAGGGTTTTCTTGAATGTCGGCAGAGGAATGCCCTCCCCGCGTGCACGCCTCTCGCGGCCGCCACGACGGGCGGCCGAGGGCGGGCTTACTTCGTGACGAGCACGACCGGCGTCTCGACCACGCTGGACAACTCGGCTTGCTTCTTATGCTCGCTGATCGCCTTGAGCGCGGTATCGATACCGAACACCGCCTGCTTGGCGGCGTATTGATCGGCGGTCGCCAGTACGCGGTGGTCCTTGAGCATCGGTTTGATCGCGCCGATGTTGTCGTAGCCGACCACATAGACCTTGCCCGTCTTGCCCGCCGCCCGTACGGCCGACACGGCGCCGAGCGCCATGTTGTCATTGCCGCACAGCAGAGCGCGCAGATTCGGGTAGCTGGTCAGCATCTGCGCGGCAATCGCATTACCTTTGTCGATTTCCCATTCACCCGACTGCATGGAAACGACTTTCGCACCGACTTTCTCCATCGCATCCTTGAAGCCTGCCGTACGTTGCTGCGCGTTGGTGGTCGTCGACACGCCCTCGACGATGCCGACCTCGTCGCCCGCCTTGAGCTTTTTCGCCAGCTCGTTGCCGACCAATTCGGCCCCCTTGCGATTGTCCGGCCCGACAAAGGGCACATTCAGGTTCTTCGCCTTGAGCACGTCGGTATCGAGCCGATTATCGATGTTGACGACGATGATGCCGGCGTCAACTGCCTTTTTGACCACCGGCACGAGCGCTTTGGAATCAGCCGGAGCGAGCACGATTGCATCGACTTTCGAGCCGATCATCTGTTCGACGATGTTGATCTGCGCCGCCGTATCAGTCTCGTTCTTGATTCCGTTCGTGATCAGGTCGAACTTGTCGGTGTTGTGCTTTTGATAGTCCTTGGCGCCGGTTTCCATCGTCAGGAAGAACTCGTTGGCGAGCGACTTCATCACGAGCGCCACCTTCGGCTTTTTGGCCGCTTGCGCGGCCGCGTCCGTTACGCTGAACGGGGCGACGGCAACGGCCAGCAACATGGCGGCCGTGGTGACCAGGCGACGACGGGTGCGGTGAGTCATGAGATTCTCCTTTTTCCTTTTTAGCCAGGCTTCGCAAAGCCTTGATTGTTCGAATTGAATGGGTTGACACGACACCTGCGTCGCCGCGGCCGGCAGCTTCAGCGACGGCCGTTTCACACGTTGAGACGAAAGACAACCATGCCCCGCGTGATCCGGACCGCTTATGCTGGACTGTTCCGGCAAGGTGCGCAAGGAGCCTACGCGCGCAACTCGGGTTTGTGCTGACACGCGGCAGGAGAACAACGAAGGAAATGGCGGCGGTTACATGACGGGCTACAGGTGGTCGACGGAGGTGCCGTCGACCTTGCCGTCGATGATGTCGTGCGCGTATTGCAAGCCGACCTTATGCGCTGCGATTTGATCGTCGAGCGGATCGTGCTCGGGCACGCCGAACATTTCGGATTTGCCGCGCTCGCCGCTGGCCTTGCGCGCAATCGTCACGACAATATCGAAGCGCCGCAGCGCTTGCGGCGGCTCGCCCGGCTCTTTCGCTCGGCGCAGGGCCTGCACCCCGATCGAAAAGCCTTTGTATTGCTCGGTGAATGGTTCCGGCATGGATCGAACCTCCGTGCGAAGCCAAGCCTCCTTCGGGGCCCCATGCGGGCGGGGCGGCTCGGTGCAACAGTCAGATGCAAGAGCCGTTCCCTCTTTAATTGCAGGCGCCAACGCCTCGCATCCTGATTTTCCCGACTTGCTGGCCGGGAATGCAGGAAAGATTGAAGAATTTACTCGCCGCTTGCTGCACTGTAGCAGCAGGCGCGACGATTGGTCGCATTTCTTCTATGATGACTGCCAGGCCGGCCCACTCTTATATCTAATCAGACGCCATGGGCCGCCGTCCCGTCGTTGTTGCGCAGCGCACAAGCGGAGGCACGAATGGCATGGAGACAAAACCGGTGGGTCAGGCGCTGGATCATCGCGATCCTCGTGTGGGCCGTGCCGGTGATTTTGGTTGCGATACATGAGATCCGGGAGGAGATGGCGTACAACGTCGTCGATCGCGACCGCGCACTGACAAGCTGGACATTTACCGATAGCCAGCGCGCCGCGGGCGCGGCTGCGCGTTGTCACGGCACATCCGCCGAGGCCCGTGCCGCTGGCTGCCCTGCTGACGTTCTCGCAGCCAATGCACCGCGCCAGCAAGCGGCGCTCGATGAGTACGTCATGCGCCGAAATACGCTCGCCAGCTACCTTTGGCACGCGTTCGTCGGATACTGGGTGGTTCCCGCCGCATTTCTGTTAGGCTTCGGCGTGCTCGTGGCCGGCGTGCGGCGCGCGCTGCGCCGGCCGCCTGTGCCGAAGCGGCCCGTCCCGCATTAGCTTGCATCTTTTTTGACGAAATCGGGACAGGTCCGGGCATGCCCTGTGCTTTGCGCTTAACGCGTTGTGTGAGATCCACGCTTCGTCCAAACCTGCTGTCGCAGGCTTGACCGACGGATCAAAACGGAGAAAAGCCATGAAAAAACGAAGTCTGATGCTGAAAGCGGCGACTGCGGCCGTGGCAGGCAGTCTGATCCTGCTGGGGTGCACGACCACACCGAACAACGGCAACCCGGTTGGACAAAGCCCCGGCAGCACGTCGTCCAAACAGCAGGAAATCAACGCGGGGGTCGACGCGACACTCTCGAAGATGTATGCGCAGGTACGGGGTTCACGCGATTTGGCTTCCCGGGCGCGCGGCATACTCGTCTTTCCGAAGGTCTTGCAGGCGGGCTTCATCGTCGGCGGTGAATATGGCGAAGGCGCGTTGCGTGTCGGCGGCGTGACGCAGGGCTACTACAACCTCGTGTCAGGGTCCTTCGGGCTGCAGGCCGGCGCCCAATCGAAGGCGATCATCTTCCTGTTCATGACCGACGATGCGCTCAACGCGTTCAAGTCTCGCGATGGCTGGTCGGCCGGCGGCGACGCTTCCGTCGCGCTGCTGAAAATGGGTGCCAACGGCGCAGTCGACACGACGAGCATTACCAAACCGGTTCAGGTCATTGTCATGACGAACGCGGGTCTGATGGGCGATCTCTCGCTGCAAGGCATGAAGATCTCGAAGATCAAGCCTTGATCTGAGTTCCGCCGTGCGGTGCGCGGCGCTTCGCGCGCACCGCTTCGTATAACGTTCGGTTTTCAGTTCGAGGTGGAATCGATCACCTTGAAGCGGGACCGTTTTTGCGCCCGAATTACGGACTGATACGCGCCTATGTACTGCTTGGCCATGAAATGCGACGTGAAACGCGTTTCGAAACGCCGCCGTACCTGCTCGCGCGATACTGTATGCAGGCGGTTCACAGCCGCCACCGCGCTGATTTCGTCCTCGACGATAAAGCCGGAAATGCCCTCGTCGACCACCTCCGACACCGAGCCGCGATTGAATGCGATAACCGGCGTGCCGCATGCCATCGATTCAATCATTACGAGTCCGAACGGTTCCGGCCAGTCCACCGGAAACAGCAACGCATGGGCGCCTGACAGAAATTCGGCCTTCTGATCGTCTGCGATCTCGCCGATGTATTCGACATGCGGCAAATCGAAGAGCGGTTTGATGTCTCGCTCGAAATATTCTCGGTCAGCCGAGTCGATTTTTGCGGCAATGCGGATCGGCAAACCGCAGTGCGCGGCAATTCGTATCGCGATATCGACGCGCTTTTCGGGCGAAATCCGACCGAGAAACGCCAGGTACTTCTGCTCTACCGGCTGCGGCGTATAAAGCATTTCGGGTAACCCGTGATAGACGGTCGTCAACCACTTGGCCTGCGGCAGCGGATGACGTTGCGCGTTCGAAATCGAAATGACCGGTGCGGTATCGAAGGTATCGAACACAGGCTGCTGCTCGGGAAGATCGAGTCGGCCATGCAGTGTGGTGACGAACGGCGTCTCTTGCCGCTTGAAAAGCGAAAAAGAGTAATAGTCCATATGAAAATGGAGCACATCGAACTCTTCGGCACGGCGGCGCACGAGTTCCATCAACAGCATATGCGGTGCGATACGATCGCGAATTGCGGGGTCGAGCCGCAGCGCACGTGGCCACACCGCTTCGAGCTTCGCGTTCGTTTTCGAATCGCCGCTAGCGAATAGCGTGACGTCGTGACCGAGTTCGACAAGCGCCTCGGTAATGTACGACACGACACGCTCGGTGCCGCCATACAGCTTCGGCGGCACCGATTCAGTCAGCGGTGCAATCTGCGCAATTTTCATCGGATGAACTCCAGGCAAGCAGGGCAACGTTCGCTTTTTCGCCGCTACGGTATATGCGGTACCGCGCATCGGCCCTCTCCAGGACGGTAGGGGGCGGCGACTGCGCCTATATAGCCGGCGCTCGATTCTGCATTATTAGGCACGTCCCTCGGAATGGAACGCGCCATTTTCACTTATTCCGGGCTGTTACAGTCGCGAAACATCCGTGTAAAGACATTCAGAGTGCGAATTTGCCGCCAGCAAAGCGAAAATGAGGCGGCGCAGCGCTCAAGCCTTATTCGGGTCCTTTACAGGGGAACGCCTTGCCGAGACCCAGCGAGACAATCGTGCTCGCGTTATAACTGGCCGCATTCGGATTCTCGGCAACGTACTTCCGAACGGCATCGACGAGTTGCGGTGGCTTCGCGCTCGCCGGCAAGCAAAAAAACTGCCCCACGCGCGGCCCCGTCGTGCCGCCGATCGCCTCGATCGTGTTGTAGACCCCGTCCACTGCGCCTAGCACGTAGCCCCCGCAATAGTTGCGTGACGCGACGTCGGTTCGGGCGCATAGCTTAATGAGATCGGCACCGGTAAAGGCGAACGCCGCAACCGGCGTAGCAATCGCACCCAGGGTGACACCGAGGCATATCAAAGCCCGCAACATAGTTTTCCTTTTCTCCGAGCGGTGAATCTGCGGCCTCGGCGCTACCGCGCCGAGTCACCGTCTAACCGAGTAGCCGTCTGGCCGTCCAGCCGCAATGAGGCGACCGTGCCAAAAAACGCTCATTTTGCACCGTTTTGCCCTGTTGTAGGGGCGCCGCCGGAGGCTGAGGCCCCCGCGCGGGCGAACATGGCCTCGAGCCCCTCCGTTGCGTCCTTGGCGTTATACCGCTTGGCGAAGTCGAGTGCGGTCATGCCGATCTGGTTTTTCAGCCGCGGGTCCGCGCCCGCATCGAGCAGCACCTTCATGGTCGAGATGCGGTTGGCGCGCGCGGCCATCATCAGCGGCGTGGTGCCGTTCGGCGACGCCGCGTCGAGATAGGCCGAATGGGCCACCAGCAATTGCACGATATCGTCGTGGCCGTTAGCCGCTGCGTAATGTAACGGTGCCCAACCCTTCTTGTTGACCTCCGCGCCTTTATCGATGAGCAGCTTGACCAGCGCGATGTCGCCGTTCAGCGCCGCCAGCATCATCGCATTTTCGCCGGCGCTGTCGAGCTTTTCGAGATCGGTATTCGGGTTTTCGGCCAGCAGTTTCGCTACATTCTCCGATTTCTCGCGCGCCGCGAGGACGACGAGCGGCATTTGCAGTTTGTCGGGCGTCGTCGTGTTCGGGTCCATGCCCGCTTTGAGCAGCTTGGCGACACGGGCTTCATCGTCGAACTTGACCGCTTTGATGACGCTGTCCGTATCGGCTGCAAAGGCCTGCTCGGCCATCGTCAGCGCGGCGAATGCCGCCATAAAACAGGCAAGCAGTGCGCGATGAGCACCGGTCGGCCGGCGCAAGCGGGGATGGTGGGCGATCGCGCGATCGGGTGATCGGCGCTTGGTCGTGTTGGTGGACACTGTCATTTCCCTTATATTGTCTGACTAATAGAGCGTGAATGTAGGAGCCAGCGGCTCGGTCAACGCGCGGGCGGCACTGCCGAGGCGAACAGCCGAAAGAAGTTCCGGGTGGTCGCCGCCGCTAACTCCGCCTCGGGCATCTCGCGCAACTGCGCGATGAAACGTCCGACATAACTGACGTAGGCAGGTTCATTGGGCTTGCCCCGATACGGCACCGGCGCGAGGTAGGGGGAATCCGTTTCGATCAGCAAACGATCTGTCGGAACGCGGCGCGCCACGTCCTGTACGTCGGTGGCGCTTTTGAAGGTCACGATGCCCGAGAGCGAAATATGGAAGTTCTGCGCGAGTGCACGTTCAGCCACCGCCCACGGCTCCGTAAAGCAGTGCATCACACCGCCCGGAATCTCGGCACCCTCCTGCGCCATGATGCTCAGCGTATCGTCGGCCGATGCGCGCGTATGGACGATGAGCGGCTTCATCGCCGCGCGAGCGGCGCGAATATGCGTGCGAAAGCGCTCGCGCTGCCACTCCATATCGGCAATCGAACGGCCTTCGAGGCGGTAGTAGTCGAGGCCCGTCTCACCGATGGCCACCACTTTCGGATGCATGGCCAGCTCGACGAGCTCCGCTACGCTCGGCTCGCGCGCCGCTTCGTGATCGGGGTGCACACCGACCGAAGCGAAGACGTTGTCATAGGCGGCGGCAACGTCGAGCACGGAGGGCAGCGTCTCGAGATCGACGCTCACACAAAGCGCGTGCGTCACCTGATGCTCGCGCATGTTCTCGAGCAGTTCCGGCAAGCGTTCGGCCAGTCCTTCGAAATTGATATGGCAGTGCGAATCGACGAACATCGTGGGTTCCTGTGTGAATCGGTTGGCGTGCGCCTCTTTCGTTATGCAGGGTCGCGGTTAATGCGTTTGCCGAGAATGACGAGGTCCCGCTCGGCGCCGTCGAGCACGGCAACACGCGGCAGCCGTCCCCAGTCGTCAAAGCCGGAGCGTCTGAACAACGCGAGGCTCGGCACGTTATGGCCGAAAATAAAACCGAGCACCGTATCGATGCCAAGCCGTGGCGCCGCTTCGAGCGCCGCTGAAAGAAGCTGGGTACCAAGGCCCCGCCCTCTTGCCGCAGCGTCAAGGTAAATGCTGAGTTCGGCCGTGCGTACATAGGCCGGGCGCCCGTAGAAGTCCGAGAAGCTGAGCCACGCTATGACGCGGCTGTTTTTGTTCGCGTTGGCGTTGGCGTTGGCGTTCGCGTCGCCCTGCCCGTCGTCGTCTTCAACCACCCATAACGGCCGCGTTTGCGGACCATGCGCGTGAAACCAGTGCACACGGCTTTCGACGGTCACGGGCTCGAG
Organism: Trinickia sp. LjRoot230; assembly: GCF_964253315.1. NCBI lineage: Bacteria > Pseudomonadati > Pseudomonadota > Betaproteobacteria > Burkholderiales > Burkholderiaceae > Trinickia > Trinickia sp. LjRoot230. The sequence continues at coordinate 2,010,251 of NZ_CAXUQX020000001.1, read as the reverse complement.
ATCGGCCGTCACCATCCGGGATGCGACGGTCGAATTGTAAATAGCGACGATCGCCGGTAAATCGACTAGCGTGGCATCGCGATAACGAACGGACATGGACGATTTCTCTCGTCGAGCAAACGAACGTCAAACAAAAAGCGCTCGGTAGCCGAGAAACAACGCCTCGAATACAAGGCGTGCATTGAGCGGATGGTTTTCGACCGCACGCTCGCGTGTCACGGTCTTCAGGTACCGGGCAAATGCGTTCGCATCGATTTGTCGAGCGCATTGGGTCAATTCTCGCGCGGCTGCCGGAAAATAGCGCGGTCGGTCCGCCGTGCGCTGCGCGAGCACATCGTAAAGCCAGCGCTGCAGCCAGCCGAGCACGACGGGCACCGGCAGCTTTTGCAGCGCTTCGGCACAAGCGAACGCGTCGCATTGCGCGCCGGCCGCGAGCTGCTTGAGCGTAAAGTCGCGCAACGGACGGTTCGGGTCGGCTGCCAGCGCCTGCGCCGCGAGCGGCGCCCCGCCCGTCTCGGCCAGCAGCGTGCCGGGCTCGGCCACGCCTTGCTGGGCGAGCCACGCGCGCGCGCGCTCGGCCGAGGGCGTTGGCATCGGCCATAGGCGGCAACGGCTGATGATGGTCGGCAACAGACGATCCATGCGCGCCGACACGAGCAGGAACACCACGCCCGCGGGCGGTTCTTCCAGCGTTTTCAACAGCGCGTTCGCCGCCGCCGCGTTGAGCGCTTCAGCCGGATACACGAGCACCACGCGCGCGCCGCCCCGATGCGCGCCGACCCCGCAAAAGTCGAGCAGCGCGCGAACCTGTTCGATCTTGATTTCCTTGCTCGGCGCACGGGTTTTCTTCCCGTCATCGGTCTCGACTTTTTCATCTGACGACGCCGCCGACGCAAGCGCGAGTTCGCCGGCAAGAAGCTCCGGCAGCAGCGCGCGGTAGTCGGGATGGTTGCCTTGTGCAAACCAATTGCAGGCAACGCAGGACCCGCAGCGCTCGCCGTTGCCCGTGGGATCCTCGCACAACAGCCCCTGCGCCAGGTGCTGTGCAAAATGCAGCTTACCGATGCCGGCCTGCCCATGAAACAAAAGCGCATGCGGCCAGTGTGCGCGCAAGCCTTGCAGGCGGGTCCAGTCGTCGAGTTGCCAGGGATAGATCATGGTCGAGTTACGTCAGGGCGAGATCAAAGCGCGGAAATCACTTGATCGAGCGATTGTCGGATCTGGCCGATGTCTTGCGTCGCATCGACGAGCGCGAACCGGTACGACGCTTCTTGCGCGCGCCGCAGGTACTCCGCGCGTGTGCGCTCGAAAAACGCCAATGTCTCGCTTTCGAATTTGTCGGGCGCGCGCACGGCGCCGCGCCGCGCGCTGGCCGTGTCGGGCGGCACGTCGAAGAGCACCGTCAGATCCGGCTCGAACCCGCCCTGCACCCAGCGCTCGAGCGTTTCGAGCTTGTCGCGCGGCAAGCCGCGTCCGCCACCCTGATAGGCGAACGTGGCATCGGTGAAGCGGTCGCTCAAGACCCAGTCGCCGCGCGCAAGCGCCGGTTCGATCACGCGCGCGAGATGCTCACGGCGCGCAGCGAACATCAGCAGCGCTTCGGTTTCGAGATCCATCGGCTCATGCAGCAACAACTCGCGCAGCGCTTCGCCAAGCGCGGTGCCGCCCGGCTCTCGCGTCATTACGACTGCGCACCCTTGCTGGGCCAGCTTTTGTTCGAGCCGCTCGCGAAACCAGGCGAGATGGGTGGTCTTGCCCGCGCCGTCTATGCCTTCGAAGGTAATAAATTTACCGCGCGCCATTTAAGGTTGACCTCGGATGTATTTGTCGACCGCTTTGTTGTGAGCGTCGAGCGTATCGGAAAAGACGCTGCTGCCGTCGCCGCGCGAGACGAAATAAAGCGCGCTGGTCGGCGCGGGCTTCATCGCCGCTTCCAGTGACGCCGCCCCCGGCAGCGCGATCGGCGTAGGCGGCAAACCGCGACGGGTATAGGTGTTATACGGCGTATCGGTTTGCAGGTCGCGCTTGCGCAAACGGCCGGGGTAGGCGTCGCCCAGACCATAAATTACAGCTGGGTCGGTCTGCATCGGCATACCGACACGCAGCCGGTTTGTCAATACAGCCGCCACAAGCGGCCGGTCCGCCGCCTTGCCCGTCTCTTTTTCGACGAGCGACGCCATAGTCAACGCTTCATACGCCGTCTGATACGGCAACCCCGGTGAACGCTCCGCCCAGACGCGTGTGAGTTGCTGTTGCATGAGCCGGTAAGCGCGCCGATAGACTTCGAGATCGCTCGCGCCTTTATCGAACAGGTAGGTGTCCGGAAAGAAAAGCCCCTCGGCGCTCGTGAGCGACGTCTCTCTCGCGCCGATCGCCGCAAGCAGCTGCGCATCGCTCATGCCGGCCGTGTCATGTTTGAGCGAAGGATCGGCGTCGATTTCGGCGCGCATGCGCTTGAACGTCCAGCCCTCGATGATCGTCACGACATCTTCGTTCGTATCGCCAAGCGCCAGCTTTTGCAGGACCTCATACGGTGTGACGCCTCGCTTGAACTCGTAGTTGCCCGACTTGAGCCGCGTCTGGACGCCGAGCGCACGCGTCATCAAAATAAACGGCTCGGGCGCCATGCCTACGCCACCGCGAACAAGCTGCTGGGCAACGCTGCGCACGCTGCTGTGCGGCTTGATCGTCACGTCGACGGCGGGCGCGGCGAGCGCGACGGGACGAGTGGCCCAGTAGTATCCGCCGGCAAGCGCAGCGGCAACCAAAACGACGGCAACTGCCCCGATGGCGAGGCATTTCTTCAGAAGGGACATGCGAAACAAGGCTCGGGTAGACCCCATATAATACTTGTTCGCATCCGCCCAAGTCAGGATTGACCGGACACTGAATCCATGAACGCCCCCATTGCATCTGCTTCGTCCAACGCGGCAGCGAACGCGTCAACGCCCGCTGCGCCGCTCGTCATCCCCCGCCCCGCTCAAGGCGAATTCGAATCGGTGCTCGCGCACGGCGGTTTTATGCTGCTAGACCAGTTCGGCGTGATCGAAGCCACCGGGGATGACGCCCCTACTTTCTTGCACAGTCAACTCACCAGCGACATCCAGCACCTCGATGCCGCCAGCGCCCGGCTGGCGGGCTATTGCACGCCAAAAGGCCGGCTACTGGCTTCCATGCTGGCTTGGCGCGCGGGCGATGCCATTCGTCTGCTGGTCCCGCACACGCTTGGCGCAAGCCTGCAAAAGCGCTTGTCGATGTTCGTGCTGCGCGCCAAAGCGAAGTTGGCCGATATCACCGATAGCGTTGCCGTCGTCGGCTTTGCCGGCGATGTGCGCGACGCGCTGTCGAGCGTCTTCGAAGCGCTGCCCGATGGCGTGCACGTCCAACTGGCAGGCCCGGCCGGTTCGCTGATTCGCGTGCCCGATGCCGGCGGGCGGCCACGTTATCTCTGGATCGGCCCACGCGCCGATGTGCAAGCGCGCCTGCCGGCGCTCGAAAGCCGCCTCGCACGTGTCTCGCCCGCGGTGTGGGACTGGCTCGACATTCGCGCGGGCGAGCCGCGCATCACGGCGGACGTCGCCGAGCAATTCGTGCCGCAGATGGTTAATTTCGACGTGCTGGGTGCGGTGAACTTTCGCAAAGGCTGCTATCCAGGCCAGGAAGTGGTCGCGCGCAGCCAGTATCGCGGCACGATCAAGCGACGTACCGCGCTTGCTCATATCGCCGAAAATGCCGGCGTTCGTGCCGGTGCGGAGCTTTTTCATTCGGCCGACCCGAGCCAGCCGTGCGGCATGGTGGTGAACGCAGCCGCGGCGCCACAAGGCGGCTTCGACGCACTCGTCGAAATCAAGCTCGCGGCGCTCGATGACGGCACCGTGCATCTCGGCGCGGCCGACGGCCCGGCGCTCGCTTTCGAACCCCTGCCGTACGCATTGCCCGCCGAAGGCTGACCGGCACATGTGCCTGATCGTGTTCGATTGGCAGCCTGCTGCAACGCACGGGCCGCTTTTCACGCTCGCAGCAAATCGCGATGAATATTTCGCGCGCGCCACTGAGCCGCTCGGTTGGTGGCATAACGCCCCGGGCTTGCTCGCGGGGCGCGACTTGATGGGCGGTGGGACGTGGCTCGGCCTTTCGCGCGATGGGCGCTTCGCGGCAGTCACGAATTATCGAGCGCCGCATGACGTGCGTGCCGACGCGCCGACGCGCGGCACGCTCGTCGCCGGTTACCTGACAGGCACACCCATCGCGCCGCTCGCCTACCTGCGCAGCGTGGCCGAACGAGCGGACGGCTACAACGGCTTCAATCTGCTTGTCGGCGATTTCGTTCGGCGCGAGCTCGCCTGGTACTGCAACCGCGGCGGTATGGCTCCGGCGCTGTTACCAGCCGGTGCGCACGGTATTTCGAACGCGGTGCTCGATACGCCCTGGCCGAAGCTCGCGCGCAAGCGTGCGGAATTATCGGCATTCGCGGCGCGGACTGCGGCACCCGCATCGCTTGCGGCGTTGATCGAACTGATGCGCGATACGCAACGTGCAAGCGATGACGCATTGCCTTCGACAGGGCTTTCCATCGAACGCGAGCGCGCACTGTCTGCCGCTTTCATCGAACTACCCGATTACGGCACGCGTGGGACGACGGCCCTGCGCGTCAGTACCGAGGGCGCGGGGCTCAGGGTGGACATCGTCGAGCGCAGCGACGACGACGGCTCGCATCGCCTGCGCCGGCCAGGCGACATCGAGCGGGCTTTCGCCTTCGCGATCGACGTGGCACGCTGACGTAAGCGGTGCTGCGCACGGCCCCGCAATCGGCAAACTGTTCACGCTTGCGTCGAAACCCGGTCAGCCGATAGACCGCGCACCATTTCGATGTGCGGAATGCCTGCGACTTCGAACATGTCTCCCACCGTGGCAAAGCCGTGCCGCTCGTAAAACGACACCACTTGGCACTGCGCGTAAAGCCTCACTTGCGCGTCGCCACGCTGGACAGCGTGCGCAATCAGCGTTTGCAACACGCGCGAGCCAATGCCGCGACGACGCGCCCCGCATAGCACGGCAAGGCGGCCGATCGCGCCCTCGGGCAAAAGTCGCCCTGCCGCTATGGGGATATGCGGACCTTCGTCTTTATTTTTATCCGTTTCGATATCGAAGGCCACGACATGCAGCGCGGCGAGATCGGTCTCGTCCCATTCGAACGGCGCAGCGATCCGTTGCTCTTGCGCGAAGACCGCGTTGCGCACGCGTGTGGCATCGGCGCCGAGGGCCGGCCAGCGTCCCGCTTTCAAGACGATTTCGCTCATCATGGCTCCGGTCGACAAGGCGATGGCCCGCTTTTGCTCAGTCGTCCATCCCGGGGCGCAGCGACATCGGGTCGGTCGGTGCGCGCTGCAACTCAATATCCTCGTGACGCAGGCGCACGCTCGGCAAAATCGCTGGATGCGTGAACACATAGAAACGTCGAGCGCGAACCGCGTCGAATGCAGCTTCGGCAATCTGCGCCGGGCCAAGCCGCCCGGCGCGTACCGCGCGCCGCAACTCGCGGGCGGCCAGCACCTGCGAGGCGCTCGGCGCCGCCGCGTTGCGCCATCGAGCCGGCCGCGCGCGTTCGGCATCGGCAATGCCGGTCGGCGCAAACGCGGGGCTCAGCAACGAGCAACCGATTGGCGCATCGATTTTGCGCAAATCGTGATACAGGGTTTCGGTCAGCGCGACGACAGCATGCTTCGAAGCGTTATAGACGCCCATCATCGGCGGCGCCAGAAACCCCGCGACCGACGCGGTATTGACGATGTGCGCGGGTTCCTTTTGCGCAAGCATGATCGGCGTAAAAACGCGCACGCCGTGTGCGACGCCCATCACATTGACGCCGAACACCCACGCCCAATCGTTCGCGCTCATTTCCCACACGAAGCCGCTCGTGCCGACCCCCGCATTGTTGAACAGCAGATGCACGGCACCGTAAGCGTCGAGTGTTTTCGCCGCGAGCGCTTCGACCTCGGTGGCATCGGCCACATCGGTCGGTACGCCGATTGCGTGCGCCCCCGCGGCCGTCAATGCATCGACTGTGGCGGCGAGCGCATCGGCGTCGATGTCGGCCAGCACCAGGTTCATGCCGAGCGCCGCGCTCCGTTCGGCGAATGCGCGACCCAAGCCGCCGGCGGCACCGGTAATCACCGCGACTTTGCCCTCGAACTGCTCCATGACCTCTCCTCGCGCGATTCAGACGAGTTTGACGAGCTGCTTGCCGAAGTTTTGACCCTTGAGCAGCGCAATCAGCGCTTGCGGCGCGTGCTCGATGCCTTCGACGACGCTCTCCCGATAGCGCAGCGAGCCGCCCGCCACGAGCGGCGCGAGTTCGGCAAGCGCCTGAGGCCATGCGTCTTTATGCTCGGTGACGATGAACCCCTGGACCGTCACGCGCATCGTCAAGATGCGGGCTGGCTGCTGCAACGGCACCGGTTGACCGTCGTAGCCCGCGATCATGCCGCACAGCGCAATGCGACCGAACGGGTTCATGCGCGCGAGCGTCGCGTCGAGCGGTGCGCCGCCGACATTTTCGAAGCAGCCGTCCACGCCCTCGGGCGTGGCGGCCGCGAGGTCTTCCTCGAGCCGACCAGCCTGATAGTCGACACAGGCGTCAAAACCGAGTGTCTGGACAACATAGCGGCACTTGTGCGGCCCGCCTGCAATACCCACGGCTCGACAACCGGCCAGTTTGGCCAATTGACCGACGACGCTGCCGACCGCTCCGCTTGCCGCGCTGACGACGATCGTCTGGCCGGCGCGCGGCGCGATGATGCGATTCAGCCCGTACCACGCCGTCACCCCGGGCATGCCAAGCACGCTCAGATAGGCGGAAAGCGCAATATTCGTGACGTCGATCTTGCGCACCGCCGCGCCATTGGCGGTACCGTCCGATAGCCCGAATTCCTGCCAGCCGAACATGCCTGTCACGCACTCGCCCACCGCATAGCTCGGATGCTTCGACTCGACTACCTCGCCGGCGGTGGCGCCCATCATCACTTCGTCGAGCGGCTGCGGCGGCGCATACGATTTCGCGTCGCTCATGCGGCCGCGCATGTACGGGTCGATCGACAGCCAATGGTTGCGAACGCGAAAATGCCCTTGCGGCAGCGGCACAAGCGGCGTCTCGACCAACTTGAAGTTGTCTTGCGAGATCGCGCGTTGCGGGCGCGAGACCAGCAGCATCTGGCGATTTATTTGCGTCATGGCGAATTCCCTGGTTCCAATTGGCCGCACTCGCCAACGGCGTCAACCGTCGCTCGGCCCAGGCTGGGCCGATGGTGCACTACGCTTTCGCTGTTCGACGATGTCGCGGCCGACGGCCAGCCTGCGCATGTACTTGAACGTGCCAAGCGCTTTGGCGACGAAATGCCCGGCGCTGTCGCGCACTTCACCTTCGCAATAGGCCATCGTCGTCGAGCGGTGCAAGACGCGCCCAAACGCGCGCAACTCGCCGCGCCCAGGCTGCATGAAGTTGACCTTCATTTCGATGGTGACAACGCCCACACCATCATCGGCGAGACTGCGCGCCGCGGTCGCCAACGCGACATCGGCAAGGGTCATCGTCACGCCGCCGTGCACGACTTGCCATGTGTTCATGTGCGCGTCGGCGAGCGTCAGCGCAACCTCGCTCGCGCCGTCCGCCGCCGATATCAGTCGCACGCCGAGATGATCGACGAAGGGGCTTTCGATCGCCGGTTGGCGTTCAGCGGTCAAGCCAGAGTCGGGCATCGTACCCTCCGTTTTTCAGCACGGGTTTCAGCATTCGTAGTCGACGCACGCGCGTGTCTCGCGCACCGCGCCGACGAACGCTTTGAGCGCCTCGTGTGTCGGATGCACCTGGTACGCATCGAGCGCGGCCTTGTCAGCGAAATCGGAAACGAGCACGACATCGTAGGTCGATTCGAGCCCCGATGCGGCAATGCCGACGTCGATCTGCACGATGCCCGGCACGATGTCCCGACACGCTTCGAGTTTTTCCTTCAGCTTGCGGGCGTTCTCGGCGCGCGTGGCGCCCTCGGCCGTTTCTTTCAATTTCCACATCACGATGTGTCGGATCAATCTGGGCTCCTTCGTTATGCATTGGCGAGTTAAATAGCAGCGACGGATGATACTCGTTTCGCGTTGTCGCGATCGAACGGCGCGCCGCTTACGCAACCGCTTCATCGGCGAGCATGCGCACGACACCTGCCGCTCGCATATCGCGCCAAGCCAGTTCGAGCGAGCCGTCGAGATCAATGGCGCGGCAAGCATCGTCGACCACGACGGCCTCGAAGCCGGCCGTGCGCGCATCGAGTGCCGTCCACGCGACGCAGTAATCAGTAGCGACGCCGCAACACCACACGCGCGTCACGCTCGACTCGCGCAAATAGCCAGCAAGGCCCGTCGTCGAATGACGGTCTGCTTCGATGAAGGCCGAGTAGCTGTCGATGTCGCGGCGATAGCCCTTGCGCAGCACCAGTCGCGCATGCGGCACATCGAGCCCCTCATGAAACGCTGCGCCCGTCGTACCCTGTACGCAATGCACCGGCCACAGCACTTGCTCGCCATAGGCTAGCGCGACGCCGTCGAAGGGCTTGCGCCCGGCATGATTGGCGGCGAACGAGACGTGCTCGCGCGGGTGCCAATCCTGCGCGAACACGACATGCTCGAAGCCGCGCGCGAGCCGATTGATAACGGGTATGATTTCGTCGCCATGGGCCACGGCAAGTGTGCCGCCCGGCATGAAATCGTTTTGCATGTCGATAACGACGAGCGCTTCATTCGATCCTTTCATAAGCTCACCTCTTAGCCTTTCCCATTTAGTGGAGAAATGGTACTGCAGCTTGTATGCGCGTGCGCAAACGAGAAATTTCCCGCAGATGCGCGCCACACGATACCTAAAATGAGGACCAACGCGCAACGAACGATAAAGCGCCAACCCATGAAGGGTGCTGTCACCCATGACCGACTGGCAACAACAGCGCAAGGATCGCAACGCGCGACTCTCCGCGGCGCGCCCTTATGCCGACGGAAAAATCTTTCAGCCCGACGACACCGTCGCGCTGCTCGAAGCGATCCTGCGGCCTGGCGACCGCATATGCCTGGAAGGCGACAATCAAAAGCAGGCCGATTTTCTCGCACGCGCGCTGACGCAAGTCGATCCTGCCCGTGTGCATAGCCTGCATATCGTCCAATCGGGGATCACGTTGCCCGAACATCTCGATCTGTTCGAGTCGGGCATCGCACGCAAGCTGGATCTTTGCTACTCCGGCCCGCAGGGCAGCGCGATCGCCCGAGCGTTGGCCAAAGGGCGCATCGAACTGGGGGCGATTCACACCTACCCGGAACTTTTTGCACGCTACTTCATCGACCTGACGCCGAAGGTTGCGTTGATTGTCGCGCGCGCGGCCGATCGCGACGGCAACCTCTATATGGGTCCCAACACCGAGGACACGCCGACGATCGCCGAGGCCACCGCCTTCAAAGACGGTATCGTCGTCGCGCAGGTCAACGAGATCGTGACGCGTTTGCCGCGTGTCGATTTGCCTGGCGATCAAGTCGATTTCGTCGTTCAGTCGCCAGAACCGTTTTACATGGAGCCGTTGTTCACGCGCGACCCGGCCAATATCACCGAAACGCAAATCCTGATGGCGATGATGGCCATCAAGGGCATCTATGCCGAATACGGCGTCGTGCGCCTGAATCACGGTGTGGGGTTCCCAACCGCCGCGATCGAACTGCTGTTGCCGACCTACGGCGAACGTCTCGGCCTGAAAGGAAAGATCGCCACGCACTTCATGCTCAATCCGCATCCGACGCTGATTCCGGCAATCGAATCGGGATGGGTCCAGCATGTGCATTCGCCCGGCGCCGAAATCGGGATGGACGCCTATGTGTCCGCGCGGCCGGACGTTTTCTTTGTGGGCCAGGACGGTGCACAGCGCTCGAATCGCATGTTTGCGCATAATGCCGGCCACTATGCACTCGATCTGTTCATCGGCTCGACGCTGCAAATCGATTTACAAGGCAACTCGTCGACCGTGCGATCCGATCGCATTGCCGGCTTCGGCGGCGCCCCGAACCTGGGTGCCGATGCGCGCGGCCGGCGGCATCCGTCGCCCGCGTGGCTCAAGGCAGGTGAGCAAAGTCAACGCGGCACCGGAGCGACACTCGCGCGCGGGCGCAAACTCGTCGTGCAAGTAGTCGAAACCTTTGGCGACAAGAACTCGCCCGCGTTCGTTGAAACGCTTGATAGCGTGGCCATGGCAAAGCAATTCGATCTCGATTTGCCGCCCGTCATGATTTATGGCGATGACGTGACGCACATCGTCACCGAGGAAGGCATCGCGAATCTGTTGCTGACGCGCAGCCACGCCGAGCGTGAGCAGGCCATTCGCGCGGTGGCGGGCTACACCGACGTCGGGCGCGCGCGAGATCGCAACGCAACCGAGGCACTGCGCGCGCGCGGCATCATCCTGCGTCCGCAGGATCTCGGCATCAATGCGCTCGATGCGAGCCGCCAATTGCTGGCTGCGCGCTCGATTGCCGATCTCGTCGACTGGTCGGGCGGACTTTACAAGCCGCCCTCGAAGTTCCGCAACTGGTGAGGTGCCTACGATGGAAACGTTGACCTTTACTCATGCATCGACGCGGCGTCTGCCAGGCTTCAAGGCCCAGGCCATCGTGGGCGTCGTCGGCTCGGGCAATCTCGAGGTACTGGCCGAGCGCATCGATGACGACGCCGTCTGCGAGATCGAGATTTGCTCGCCCGTCAAAGGTTTCGCGGCGCTCTGGCACGCGGTGACGACCGATTTTGTCGAGCGCCACGCGCCGGGCGGCGTTCGCTTTTCGATCAACGATTGCGGCGCCCGTCCCGATACGGTGATGCTGCGACTGATGCAAGCGGCCGCGGCATTGGGAGACGACGTATGACGCAGGTCTTGGCCGCCCACGCCGTGCCGAGCTGGCTCGAAGCCACGGCGCGCGAGCGCGTGCGCGCCCTGCTCGATAAACGCTCGTTCGTCGAATTCATCGGGCCGCAGCAACGCGAGACGAGTCCGCATCTTCCCCTCTTCGAGCTGCCTTGCGCGTTCGATGATGGAATCGTCATTGGCCGTGGCTTGCTCGCGGGGCGCGCGGTGTGGCTCGCGGCTCAGGAAAGCCGCTTCATGGGCGGCACTTTTGGCGAGGTGTCCGGGGCCAAGCTCGTCGGCTTGTTGCGGGCGGCGCGCGTGAGTGCGCAACTTGGCGCGCCGCATCCGGTGTTGCTGGCGCTCGACAGCGGCGGCGTGCGGCTGCAAGAAGCGAATGCCGGCGAAATCGCGGTATCCGAAACGATTCGCGCGCTGCTGGATGCGCGGCGCGCCGGCGTACGCGTGATTGGACTCGTCGGCGGGCGCAGCGGCGCATTCGGCGGCGCCGGGATCACCGCCGCTTGTTGCACGGTGCTCGTCATCTCGCGTCACGGACGCACGGGCGTGTCCGGGCCCGAGGTCATCGAGACGAACCGAGGCGTCGAGGAGTTCGACGCAAAGGATCGCGCGCTCGTCTGGCGCATCACGGGCGGCCGAACCCGGACGCTGATGGGCAGCGCCCAACGTTATGTCGCCGATACCATCGATGCGTTTCGCAATGCGGCCATCTCGTTGCTGGACGGGCCAGCAACGTTCGACATGAACGGTGCGCGAGCCGAACAACGCCGTTTGGCGGAGCGCCTTGCCGCGTTCGGCGAGTGCCGCGACGCGCCGGACCTCTGGCGTAAGCGCGGGTTGCCGGACCCCGAGCGCGTGGCCGAAGTCGGCGACGCGCAGTTTGTCGCAAGTTGGTTGGCATCCGAGGAGATCCGCAATGACGCACGATGAGCTGCTCGCGGCATTGTCGGTGAGCGTCGGCATCGGTGTCGATATGGGCGCCGGTTCGCTCGAACCCGATGCGCTCGGCATCGTCGCAGGCGAAGGCCGGCTTGGGCCCGGGCCCGGGCCTGGGCCTGGGCCTGGGCAGGCAATAGGCATCCTCTGCATGACCGGTGGCCGCATGCTTAGCCCTGAAATCGCGCTCGCGCTGGCGGTGCGTGTGCTCGATCACATCGAACGGTTTGCGGGCACGCCGCTCCTTTTGTTGATCGATGCAGGCAGCCAGAGCCTGTCCCGACGCGACGAGTTGCTGGGCCTCAACGAATATTTGGCGCACTTGACCCAGGCAATGCATCTGGCTTCGGTCAACGCGTGCCGCACCGTAGCGATTCTGTACGGCAAGGCTGCTGCGGGAGCAATGATCGCAACGGCGATGGCCGCCGACTATCTCGTTGCCGTGCCAGGCGCCGCGCCAAGCGTCATGGATCTGCCGTCCATCGCCCGGGTGACGAAGCTGTCGCCCGACGCGCTCGAGACCATGTCGCGCCTTACGCCGATCTTTGCGCCGGGCGTTCGTCCGCTGTTCGATACGGGCGCATTCGCCGAGCATTGGACCGAACCGGCTACTTTCGCTGCACGCCTGCGCTCGCTGTTGGGCGACGAGCCAGACGAGCGTCCGAAGGATCGTCGCGATCAAACGGGCGCGTCGCGGGGCGGCCGCACGAAAGCCGCAGCGATCGCGCAACGGGTGATCAGCGAGGCACTTGGCGATGGCTGAGTGGCCCCTCTCGCAGCGGCGCCATACGTTGGTGCGTATTTCGCCGCCGGGATGGCGTGAGATCTTCGCGCGTACACCGAGGCTTGCGGCGATGCCATTCGTGCTCGATTGGGCCGCGGCGGGCCATCCGCTCATCGTGCGCAGGCCCAACGCGGATGACGAGCGGATACCCCCCTTCGACACGATAGACGGTTATGTTCCGGTCGGACTCGCCACGCCGCCCGCGCATGGCAAAAAGCGGCTTTGCCTGCGCGTGCTGGAGAGCAGCATCGTTGAACGAACGGCGCTGCCTCCTATCGAGCGCTTGCTCGAATCGAAAGCAAGTGCAAGTTTGCCTGTCGCCTGGGTTTCAACGCTGCACGAGTTGGCCCGGGGCAGCGCGACGTTGGGTGTCGTCACGCGCGTGTACGGCAGCCTGCTGTGGCAGTACGTCAGCGGCGTGCAGTATGTCGGCGCGGGGTCGGACGCCGACTTGCTATGGTCGATTGGATCGCAACAACAAGAACAGTTGCGCGAGCTGATCGACCTGATCGCAAGGCTTGACCGGCGCGCCGCCCCCCGCATCGACGGCGAAATTTTGATCGCGGACAAAGCCGTGTCATGGCGGGAACTCGCCCGTGCGCGCGAGCCAACGGACCGCGTGCTCGCGAAGACCGACCGCGACGTGATGCTGTGCGAGCGCCGTTGGCTGTTCGAAGCGCCGATAGCGCCGATAGCGCCATGATCTGCGAGATAAGCGCCGATGACGTCGCGCGATGCGCGGCGCCCAGGCCCAACCTCTTCCACGGGCGCCCAGTGCCCGCGGACTACGCTTTCTTTGCGTCCAGTGCGCACCGGGCGCTGGTCCTCGAAGTGATGACGTGGCCGAAGCCGGGGCTGGTGTCCCACATCGACGCCGGCAGCCATGCCGACATGACTGCCGCGACCTTTTATGCGAGCGCCGACCGGCTGCTCGCCTACTTCCACGCGATCGCAGCAGCCGGGGCGCGCGTGGCGCCAATGGATGAACTGCGCCGGCTCGGCGTGGCAGCGGAAGCCGACATGCTCGATGCGACCGGCGGGGTCAACACGCACCGTGGCGCTATTTTCGGGCTCGGGATGCTCTGCGCGGCGGCGGGCTTGCGCCGCTCGAGCGGCGAGCATCGGCCGCTCGGGCAGATCGTGGCAACGCACTGGGGGCGCGCCATTCTCGCCTCGCCGCTGCCGACGGCAACGCATGGCACGGCGGCCGCATGCCGCTACGGCGCGGGCGGCGCGCGCCACGAAGCCGCCCTCGGTTTTCCGAGCCTTTACGACATCGCGTTGCCGGCGCTGCGCTGGGCGCGCGCCATCCGCGCGCACGACGCGCAAGCGCAGCGCGTGCAGGTGCTTTTTGCACTGGTATCCGAGGTGGACGACACGAATCTCCTGCATCGCGGCGGGCTCGCCGGCATGCGATGGGCGCGCACGCGCGCTCGCCAATTTCTGGCGCAAGGCGGCATCGCGGACAACGCTTGGCGCACGCGCGCCGCCGACATTCATCGCGAGTTCGTCGCACGGCGGCTGTCGCCGGGAGGTTGTGCCGATTTACTCGCCATGTGCCTGTTTGTCGACGCGATCGACCAGTCGCACAAGGTCGATGCCATCGCAGCGAGCGCCTAACCGTGCTCGCCATTCTCTGTTCGGGCCAGGGTGCGCAACATCGCGATATGTTCTCGCTGACGGGGCAATCTCGGGAAGCGGAGGCGATCTTCGAAGCGGCTGCGACGCATCTCGGCCGCACGGACCCGCGTGTGCTCGTACGCACGGCCCCCGAGGCGGCATGCTTCGATAACCGCACGGGCCAACTGCTTTGCTGCACCCAAGCGCTTGCCGCGTGGGCCGCGCTGCAGCCGCTATGGCCGATGCGTATCGTGATGGCCGGTTATAGCGTCGGCGAATTAGCCGCTTGGGGGTGCGCCGGCTGTCTGAGCGTCGATGAAACATTGCGTCTGACAGCCCGGCGTGCCGAGTATATGGACGCTGCGTCGCCTGGCAATTGCGGCATGCTCGGCGTGACAGGTCTGCGCGCGGCCGTGCTGGAGCCGCTTGCCGAAGGCCATGGTTTGCATATCGCGATCGCCAATGACGTCGAAAGCTTCGTACTGGGCGGCACGCTGGCGGATATCGACGCTTTTGCCGACGCCGCGCGGCAAGCTGGCGCGAGCACCGTCAAGCGGCTGCGGATCGCGGTGCCGTCGCACACGCAGCTCGTTGCGCACGCCGTGCAACCCTTTGCCGATGCGTTGCAAAACGCTCGACCGATTGCCCCACGCGGCGGTGTGCGGCTGCTCAGCGGCATCGACGCCGAACGCGTCATACGCGTTGATGATGGCGCCCGCAAGCTGGCCGCACAGCTCGCGCAAACGATTCATTGGGGCGAGTGCCAGCAGGCTATCCTCGAGTGCGGCGTGAGCGCGGTGCTGGAGTTGGGTCCGGGCGACGCGCTGTGCCGCATGATGCGTCGTCGCACCGGGATGCCCACCGTGCGCGCGGTCGACGAATTCCGCCAGATCGACGGTCTGCGCGGCTGGGTGGCCAGCTTGCGATAACAGCCAGACTCAACGTTTTCAATCCCGAGCCGCTTCGCTTGGCAACATCTGCTCGTAGTGATGACGGAACATTTCGCGCAGTCTCATTTTCGAGAGCTTGCCCGTGGCCGTGTGCGGCAACTCGGAAACGAAGACGACGTCGTCCGGGATCCACCACTTGGCGACCTTGCCCTCGTAGAACGCAAGAAGCATATCGCGCGTGAGCGATGCACCCGTCGCGCGTTTGACGACAACCAGCAACGGCCGCTCGCCCCACTTCGGATGCGCGCAGGCAATGCAGGCCGCTTCGGCAACGTCGGGGTGCGCGACGGCGACGTTTTCGACTTCGCTCGAGCTGATCCACTCCCCGCCCGATTTGACGACATCCTTGCTGCGATCCGTAATATGCAAAAAGCCTTCGGGGTCGATCGTAGCCACGTCGCCGGTTGGAAACCATCCGGCGACAAGCGGCGACGCATCGCAGCCAAAGTAGCGATCGATCACCCACGGGCCACGCACATGCAAATCGCCGAACGCCACGCCGTCGCGCGGCAATTCGCGTCCGTCTTCGCCGACGATTTTCATGTCGACGCCGAAAATCACTGTGCCCTGCTTCTCGAGCAGGCTCCTCTGCTCCTCGGCCGGCCGCTGCGACTGCGCCCAGTTGAGCCGTGCCAGCGTGCCGAGTGGTGAGAGCTCGGTCATGCCCCAGGCATGGATCACGCGCACCCCGTAGTCGTCCTCGAAGCTGCGCAACATCGCGGGCGGGCAGCAGGAGCCGCCGATTACGGTGCGAGCGAGCGAGGTGAAGCGCTTGCCCGACTCGTGCAGATGGGCAAGCAGCCCCATCCAGACCGTCGGGACGCCAGCCGAGAACGTGACACGCTCCGCTTCCATCAGTTCGTAAAGCGATTTGCCGTCCAGATCCTTGCCGGGCAGCACGAGCTTCGCCCCGCTCAAAGGCGCCGCGTGCGGGATGCCCCAGGCGTTGACATGGAACATCGGCACGACGGGCAACACGGAATCGCGCGCCGACACGCCCATTGCATCGGGCAAGGCCGCGCCATAGGCATGCAGCACCACCGAGCGATGCGAATAAAGTGCCCCTTTCGGGTTGCCGGTGGTGCCCGACGTGTAGCACAAATAGCTGGCCAGCCGCTCGTCCAACACGGGCCATTCGAACAGGCCGTCCTCGGCGTCGACGAGCGTTTCGTAGCAGAGCACCGGCACCTGCACCGATGCCTCGATCGACGGCAAATGCGCGGCGTCGGCCAGCGCGATCCATGCCTTCACGTTCGGGCACCGCGGCGCCAGCGCGGCCACAAGCGGTGCGAAAGTCGTGTCGAAGAGCACGTAGCGATCATCGGCGTCGTTGATGATATAAGCGATCTGCTCCGGGAAAAGCCGCGGATTGATCGTATGGCAGACGGCGCCCATACCGGGGATGCCGTAGTAGGCTTCGAGATGCCGGTAGCCGTTCCAAGCCAGCGTGCCGATGCGCTCGGACGGCTCGACGCCGAGCCGGGTCAGCGCTTGGGCAAGCCGTCTGGCCCGATTTTCGCAATCGCGATAGGTATAGCGATGAATATCGCCTTCGATGCGACGCGACACGATTTCGGTATCGCCGGCATAGCGCGCCGCATGCTGGATAAGCATTGAAACGTTCAGCGGTACATCCATCATCTGGCCCAGCAACGGCTTGGTCATCGCGAATGTCTCCTGGGGGCGCCCGACGCGGCAAGGCCGGCACAGCAGCGGCGGGTTTGGGCGCGCTGATCACGCGCCGCGCCGTGGCGCCTTACAATATCGGGTAACTCAGAGGCAACTCAATATGTCGTTTTCCCCAAGCACCGTCGAGCCGATCGGCTCGGTAGCCGTACTCGCCGAGGCCCTTTGGGCCCAGCGCGAAGCATCGTTCGCGCAATTGGGCGAAGCGTTTTACACGCGTTTGCCCGCAGCACCGCTTCCCGCACCCTATGTGGTCGGTTTTTCCGCTGATGCCGCCACGAGCATTGGGCTCGCCGCAGACATTGCGTTCGCCCCCGGCTTCGCCGAATTCTTCTGCGGCAATACGACGCGCGAATGGCCCGCCCGTGCGCTGCCATACGCATCTGTCTATTCGGGACATCAGTTCGGCATCTGGGCGGGCCAACTCGGCGACGGCCGTGCGCTGACACTGGGCGAACTGGAACTCGAACACGACGGCGTGCGCCACGAGTTGCAGCTCAAGGGTAGCGGCCGCACGCCCTATTCGCGCATGGGGGATGGCCGCGCGGTATTGCGCTCGTCGATCCGCGAATTTCTCTGCTCGGAAGCCATGCACCATCTCGGCATTCCGACGACGCGCGCGCTGACGGTAATCGGTTCCGATCAACCCGTGCGCCGCGAGGAAATCGAGACGGCCGCGGTGCTCACGCGCGTGGCGCCCAGTTTCGTGCGCTTCGGCCACTTCGAGCATTTTTACGCCAGCGGGCAGGCCGACGCGCTGCGCGCATTGGCTGATCACGTGATCGAGCGTTTCTACCCGCACTGCCGTGCCGCCCGCGACCCTTATCTCGCGTTGCTCGACGAAGTGGTTCAGCGTACCGCCGAGCGCGTCGCTCAGTGGCAGGCGGTCGGCTTTTGCCATGGCGTGATGAATACCGACAACATGTCGATTCTCGGCCTGACGATCGACTACGGCCCCTTCGGCTTTCTCGATAGCTTCGACGCCGATCACATTTGCAACCACTCGGATACGCAAGGCCGCTATGCGTATCGGATGCAGCCGCAGATTGCCTATTGGAACTGCTTTTGCCTCGCGCAGGCTTTGCTGTCGCTGATCGGCGCGCACCATGACGAGGCCGCTCGCAGCGAACGCTCGATCGCCGACGCGCAGCAGGTTCTCGAAGGCTTCAAAGCCCACTTCGCGCCCGCGCTCGAGCGGCGTATGCGGGACAAGCTAGGCCTGGCGGAGGCGCTCCCTGGCGACGATCAACTCGCCGATCGGCTGCTGGAACTCATGCATGCCAGCCGGGCCGATTTCACGCTGACTTTTCGGCGGCTCGCGCAGTTGTGCAAGCACGATGCGAGCGGCGATGCCCTTTTACGCGATATGTTTGTCGATCGCGAGGCGTTCGATCGCTGGGCGACGGATTACCGCGCGCGTCTCGCCCACGATCCGCGTGACGACGGGGCCCGGCGCGAGGCGATGAATCGCGTCAACCCGAAGTACGTGCTGCGCAATCACCTCGCCGAAACGGCGATTCAGCGCGCGAAAGAGAAGGACTTCTCCGAACTCGAACGGCTTGCTGCCGTGCTGCGGCATCCATTCGACGAACAACCCGCGTTCGAAAGCTACGCGGCACTGCCGCCCGACTGGGCGGACACGCTATCGGTGAGCTGCTCGTCGTGAGCGCCTGGCGCATCCGAACCGTGCGGCACATCGTATAAGCCATGTATAACCCAGCGCTTGTCGAGGCTTATCGCCGCTTATGGAAATTGGCGGACCGGGCAGGCGCCCATTTTTCGCGGAGACATATCGACATGAATCGTCCCACCGATCCCCATGACGCGCCCGCTTCGGCAGAATCGGCCGGTGAGCACTACCCCGTGCAGAAACCGGACGAAGCCTGGCGCTCGCAGTTGTCCGAGATGGAATACGAAGTGACGCGCCACGCCGCCACCGAACGACCCTTCACGGGGCGCTATTGGGACCACTGGGAGCGCGGCGTTTACGACTGCGTATGCTGCGGCACGCCGCTTTTCGAGTCGTCGACCAAATTCGACGCCGGCTGCGGCTGGCCGAGCTACTTCAAGCCGCTCGACGGCGAGGTGATCGAAGAGCGGACGGACCGCTCGCACGGCATGCTGCGCATCGAAGTCCGCTGCAAGCACTGTGGCGCGCACCTCGGCCACGTATTCGAAGATGGTCCGGCGCCTTCGGGTCTGCGTTACTGCATCAATTCGGCTGCGCTACAATTCGAGCCCAAGTAGCGCCGCTTGTGGGCGCCGCCGATGTTGAAGCGGCGCCATCTGGCGCCTTCGCCGACATTTTGTCGCCTTAATCCGACGCCCTCGGCCATCCATGAAATTTCTGTTCGATCTTTTCCCCATCATCCTTTTCTTCGTGGCGTTCAAATTCTGGGGCATCTTCAACGCCACAGCGGTCGCCATTGCCGCGACGCTGATCCAGGTGGCCTGGGTTGCGTTCCGCCATCGCAAGGTCGACACGATGCTTTGGGTGAGCCTGGTGGTCATCGTCGTCTTCGGCGGCGCGACGCTTGTTTTGCATGATCAGAAGTTCATCCAGTGGAAGCCTACGGCACTCTATTGGCTCTTTGCGACCGGGCTGGTCGTGGCACGGTACGCCTTTCGCAAGAACCTGATCCAAACGATGATGGGCAAGCAACTGACGTTGCCCGACGCCGTATGGGACCGGCTCAACCTCGCGTGGGCGCTGTTTTTCGTCGCGCTCGGGGTGGTCAACCTGTACGTCGTCGGCAACTTTACCGAGACGCAATGGGTCAACTTCAAGCTGTTCGGCACGACTGGCGCCATGGTCGTTTTCATCGTCGCGCAAAGCCTGTGGCTCGCGAAGTATCTGAAGGAGGAGTGAGCGTGACACCGAGCGTCAACACACCGCCTATCGAAGCGTTCGCGACGGGCGGCCAAAAAGAGCGCATCGCGTTTATCGAAGCGCGTCTGAACGCCGCATTGGCGCCCTCGTCGGTCAACGTGCGCGACGACAGCGCGCTGCACGCGGGGCATGCCGGTGCATCAGACGGGGGGCATTACGCGGTCACGGTGGTTTCGTCCGTATTTGCCGGCAAGGCCCGTCTGGCGCGGCACCGGCTCGTGTATGATGCCCTGGCCGACGTGATGCAGCGCGGTATCCATGCGCTCGCCATCACGGCTTACACGCCAGAGGAATTCGCGCGCGCGAACGATGCGCCGCCCGCCTCATCCTGAGCGCGTTCGTTCAACCTCAGCCCGCCGTTTTCCTTTTTTCCCTTTTACCGAACTTTTCCCGCTAGGAACATTAGGAACCTTCAATGACCTATAAGAAATCCCGCCTCTGGATATTGCTGGCCGCGTTTGCGGCAGCGCCTGCCTTCGCGCAGAATATTGCAGTCGTCAATGGCACGCCGATTCCGAAGGCCCGCGCCGATGCGCTCGTGAGCCAACTCGTCAAGCAAGGCCAGCAAGATTCCGCGCAATTGCAGCAGGCGGTACGCGACGAACTGATCAATCGCGAAATTCTGATGCAAGAAGCGGTGCGCGAAGGCATTCCGACCCACCCCGATGTCAAATCGCAAATTGCCGTCGCTCAGCAAACTGTGGTGCTGCGTGCGCTGATCGAAGACTTCACGAAGAAGCACGCCCCCACCGACGCCGAAGTCAAGGCGCGCTACGACGAACTCATCAAACAAGTTTCGGGCAGCGAACTGCATTTGCATCACATCCTCGTGAAGGACGAGCAGCAAGCAAAGGATCTGACCGCGAAGCTCAAGGGCGGTGCTAAATTCGAGGATCTGGCGAAGCAATATTCGATCGATCCAGGCTCGGCGAAAAACGGCGGCGATCTCGACTGGTCGAACCCGAAGGCCTACGTGCCCGAGTTCGCGCAAGCGGCCGAGAAGCTGCAAAAAGGCCAAGTGACGGATGCCCCCGTTCACACCCAATTCGGCTGGCATATCATTCGCCTCGACGACACGCGCGCGATGACGCCGCCGCCGCTCGAACAGGTCAAGGCGCAGATCAGCCAGCAAATGCAGCAGGAAAAACTGCAAACGTTCGAGCAGAACCTGCGCTCGCAGGCGAAGATTCAATAACGCATAACGAAGATGCGACAAAGCCGCCCTTGTGGGCGGCTTTGTTATTTGTGGCGGCTTTGTCGCTTTGTCGCGCGCGTTCAGCCGAGCCAGCGACGTGCGTTGCGAAATGCGCGCATCCACGGGCTGGCTTCGCCCCAGCCTTCCGGATGCCAACTCATTTGCACGGTGCGGTGCACGCGCTCCATATGCGGCATCAGTACCGTGAAGCGCCCGTCGGGCGTGGTCACCGACGTGATGCCCGCGGGCGAACCATTCGGGTTGAACGGATAGCGCTCAGTGGCTTCGCCGCGATGATCGACGTAGCGCATTGCCACACTGACGCGTTGCACGTCGCCTTGTTGCGAAAAGTCGGCAAATCCTTCGCCATGCGCGACGGCAACCGGCAAACGCGAGCCTTCCATGCCGGCGAAAAAGAGTGAAGGCGATGAATCGACGCGCACGAGCGAGAAACGCGCTTCGAACTGCTCCGACTTGTTGCGCGTGAACTTCGGCCAAGCCTCGGCCCCCGGAATCATCGACGCGAGGCTGCTCATCATCTGGCAGCCGTTACAGATGCCGAGCGCGAACGTATCGCGGCGCGCGAAGAACGCGGCGAACATGTCCGCCAGCATCGGGTTGAATCGGACTGTCTTTGCCCAACCCTCGCCCGCGCCGAGCACGTCGCCGTAAGAGAACCCGCCACATGCCACCGCGCCCGCGAAATCGGCAAGCGTCGCGCGGCCCGACAGCAAATCGCTCATGTGCACGTCATAGGCGTCGAAGCCCGCGCGGTCGAACGCATACGCCGTTTCCAGATGCGAGTTGACGCCTTGCTCGCGTAAAATCGCCACGCGCGGACGCGCCCCCGTCGCGATCATCGGTGCCGCAATGTCGTCGGCCGGATCGAACGTCAGATGCGGCGAAATGCCGGGGTCTGCCGTGTCGAGCAGCGCGTCATATTCCGCATCGGCACAGGCGGGGTTGTCGCGCAGCCGCGCAATGCGCCAGCTGACCTCGCCCCACGCCCGCTGCAATTCGGCGCGCGGCGCATCGTAAATCTTCTTGGCATCGCGATAGATTTCGATCGCATCGCGCTCGTTCGGCTTGCCGATCACATGCGAGCATGCGCCGAGGCCATGTTCCCGCAGCACGCCGAGGACGGTGTCGCGCTCGCTCGCGCGCACCTGCACCACCGCGCCAAGCTCTTCGCTAAAGAGCGCGCGCAATGTACGGTCTTCGCGGCGCCCGCTCGTTTGCTTCGCCCAATCCTTCGCATCGCCATGGTCGGACTCGTGCTGCGCGTCGAGCGTCAACATGTCGATATTGAGCGACACACCGAGGTGCCCGGCGAATGCCATCTCGCACACGCTCGCCCAGAGGCCGCCGTCCGAGCGGTCGTGGTACGCCAGCAGCAAGCCGTCTGCGTTGAGTGTTTGAATCGCCGAAAAAAAGCGCTTCAGATCTTCCGGGTCGTCGACGTCCGGCACGCTTGCGCCGACTTGCTGCGTCACTTGTGCGAGGATGCTGCCGCCGAGCCGGTGCTTGCCGCGTCCCAGATCGATGACGATCAGCACCGACGCACCGACGTCCTCCGCGCGGCGCAATTGTGGCGTCAAATGGCGGCGCACGTCGTCCACGGGGGCGAACGCTGAAATGATCAGCGATACAGGCGACGTAACCTCCTTCGTCACGCCGCGCTCATCCCACTTCGTCTTCATCGACAACGAGTCCTTGCCCACCGGGATGCTGATGCCCAGCGCCGGGCAGAGCTCCATGCCGACGGCCCGCACCGTATCGAATAACGCAGCGTCTTCGCCAGGACTGCCGCAAGCGGCCATCCAATTGGCCGACAGCTTGAGCTTGTCCAATGCCACGATGGGCGCGGCTGCAATGTTCGTGATGGCTTCGCCCACCGCCATGCGCCCCGACGCCGGGGCATCGATGACGGCAAGCGGCGCGCGCTCGGCCATCGTCATGGCCTCGCCGCGAAAGCCGGCGTAATCGACGGCCGTGATCGCGCAGTCCGCGACGGGCACTTGCCACGGGCCGACGAGCTGGTCCCTCACACTCGTGCCGCCAACCGAGCGGTCGCCGATTGTGATCAAAAACGATTTGCTCGCGACACTCGGATGCTTGAGCACCGAAAGCGCGGTGTCCTCCAACGAAAGGCCCGTTACGTCGACCTCGGGATGCGCGCGCAGCGCGCGCGTCACATCGCGGTGCATGCGGGGCGCCTTGCCGAGCAGCACGTCCATCGGCATATCGACGGGATAAGCCGCCTCCCCTTCACTTTGCGCGTCAATCAATTGAAGCTGGCGCTCCGAGGTGGCCACACCCACCACGGCAAGCGGGCAGCGCTCGCGCGCGCATATCGCTTCGAAGGCAGGCAGATCGGCTGGTGCAATCGCCAGCACATAGCGTTCTTGCGCCTCGTTCGACCAGATCTCGCGCGGCGACAACCCGCTTTCCTCTAGCGGTACCTGCCGCAATTCGAAACGCGCCCCTTTGCCGGCGCCGTCGACGAGTTCAGGGAATGCGTTCGAAAGGCCGCCCGCACCCACGTCGTGAATGCTGAGGATCGGGTTCGCGTCGCCGAGCTGCCAGCACGCGTTGATCACTTCCTGTGCGCGCCGCTCAATCTCAGGGTTGCCGCGTTGGACCGAGTCGAAATCGAGCTCGGCCGTGTTTGCGCCGGTGGCCATCGAGCTTGCCGCGCCCCCGCCCATGCCGATACGCATGCCAGGCCCGCCGATCTGAATCAGCAGCGATCCGGCCGGCAAATCACGCTTATGCGTATGGGCGTCGGATATGTTCCCGATGCCGCCCGCAATCATGATCGGCTTGTGATAGCCGCGCACGGTGCCGCCGACATTTTGCTCGTAGACACGGAAATAGCCGCCCAGATTAGGTCGGCCAAACTCGTTGTTGAACGCCGCGCCGCCCAACGGCCCGTCGATCATGATTTGCAGCGGCGAAGCGATGCGCTCGGGCCGGCCGTAAGCGCCCTCGCCCGTTTGCTCGCTTGGACGCGAGCCAAGCGGCGTGGCGGCATCGCGAGCGTTCTCCCATGAGGCTACGGCGCCAGGCAGTTCGAGATTCGAGACCGAGAACCCCGTCAAACCGGCCTTCGGCCGCGCGCCGCGGCCCGTCGCGCCTTCGTCGCGAATCTCGCCGCCCGCCCCGGTCGCGGCACCGGCGAACGGTGAAATTGCGGTCGGGTGGTTATGGGTTTCGACCTTCATCAGCGTGTGCGCAAGTTCGACATGACGGCCGTAGCGCTCGTCGAGCATGCCGCTCGTACCGCTTGCTGGCCGTGGGAACCAGCGTTCGGCCGGGCCGCCAGCCATGATCGCCGAGTTGTCGGAGTAGGCGACGATCGTGCCTTGCGGGTTCAGCTTCTCCGTATTCTTGATCATCTGGAAAAGCGATATATCTTGCGGCACGCCGTCGATGGTCCATTCGGCGTTGAAGATCTTGTGCCGGCAGTGTTCGCTGTTCGCTTGCGCAAACATCATCAGTTCGACATCGCTTGGATTGCGGCCGAGCTTTGCAAAGGCATCGACGAGGTAATCGATTTCATCGTCCGCCAATGCCAAACCAAGCGCCGCGTTCGCGCGATCGAGCGCGGCACGTCCGTGCTCCAGCACATCGACCGTCGCGAGCGGCTTGGCCGGCAGTTCGTCGAACAAATGCACGGCGTCGTCGCGCGAGCGTACGACGCTCTCGGTCATGCGGTCATGCAGCGCCGCGGCAAGCGCTGCGCGGACGTCGTCGGCCAGGCTCCTTTTGCTTCCCACACCGAACAGCCCCGCCTTAAGCGTGACCGTGTACTCGATACCGCGCTCGATGCGCCGCACCTGTGTCAGACCGCAGTGATGCGCGATGTCGGTCGCCTTGCTGGCCCAGGGCGACACCGTGCCGAAGCGCGGCAGCACGAGAAACGATTCGGTGGCACCGCGCGCGTCAAGCGCAGCAAACGGCGTACCGTAATGGACGAGTGCCTCGATGCGCTCGTTGTCTTGTGCCGTCAGTGGCGTCAACGCGTTGACGAAATGCAAATATTGCCCCCGCACATCGACGATGTTCGGGTCAATGCGGGTAAGCGTCTCGAGCAGGCGGGTTTGACGGAAATCGGACAGCGCCGAAGCACCGGGAAAACACGAGAAGTGAGCCATGGAAGGACGTGTGCGTCGATGAGTGGCGCCAAGCGCGAGTACCGCGAACGCTTACCGGCGACGTGAGGCGTAAGGAAGACCAAGATTATACCCGGAACTCGGCCCCCAATAAGCCTGCTGCGCACCGCGCCGCCTGCTCGCGCGGGTGCACTCCGCGAATGCCAGACGCCGTTGCGCGCCTTTGCATTTCGCCCGCACGGGCGAGGCGCCCGGCGCCGAATGGCGCTATCATGCGCGGTTTGCTTCATCGGCGCGAAGGCGCGAAGCGAACGCGCCTTGCCTGCTTCGGGGTGGCCTTGTCGGCCCGCGACGCGTGTGCACGGCGCGTCGCATGCGCGTTACGCGTTACTCGCGTTTTTGCCGGGCTCCGAACCAATTATTCATGGATGTTATCGTCATAGGCGGCGGGGTCGTGGGTGTCGCCACCGCATATCAACTGCATTCGGCGGGCCACCGCGTCTGCGTGATCGAGCGTCATGCCACGGTCGCTCAGGGCGCCACCTATGGCCACGGCGGCGCAATCCTGCCGACTCCGCTCGACGTCTGGTTCGGCCCCACCCTGACTAAAAGCCCCAGAGCGCCGCGCAGCGGCGTCGTTTATCGGCCCGGCTTGAATTCGCGTACGCGGCGCTTCATGCAACGGCTTGCCGAGCTGCAGCCGCCCGACGCCTTTCGCAATCAGTATCGCCGGCTCAGGCCGCTCGTCGACGCGTCGCGCGAGGCCGTCGCCGCGATCGAGGCAAGCTTCAATTTCGAGTTCGAGCAGCGTAGCGGCATTCTGCACGTCGTACGGCACGCGCGCGAATGGGAGCAAGTGCAAAGCGCGCTCGATCTTTTGCGCGAATTCGAAGTCCAGCACCACGTACTCACCGCGGCCGAATGCGCCCAAATCGAACATTCGGTGCCGGCAGATCCCGCGTTTGCGGGCGGTGTCTTGTTCGAAAACGAGCGCCTTGCCAATTGCCCGTTGTTCACGAAGCTCGTCAAGCAAGTGCTCGAAGAGGACCGCGGCGTTCGGTTCATGTTCGGCCGCGCAGTCGAATCGATACGGCTGGACAATGATCGGGCCGCCGTCGAACTCGCGCTCACCGACGGCACGCGCTCGAGTGCGCGCGAGGTCGATGTCGTGTCGGCCGATGCAATCGTCGTCGCTGCCGGCGCCGGCAGCCTCCCGCTACTCGCGCAAGCCGGGCTCACTTTACCGCTGCACGCAGCTCGCTTTTTTGCGTTGACCGCGCCGATCGCTTATGAGGAATGCGCGCCGCATCTGGCGGTCGTCGACACCGTAAGGCGCATCACGATGACGCGCGCGAACCAGCGAGTCCGCGTGGCGGGTGCCGCGCTCGTTCAGCCCGAGCGGGAAATTGCCAAGCCGGCCACCGAGCCGCTCGCGAAGGCCGCGACCGCCGTGCTCGCACAAGCAACGCACGACTGGATTCCCGGCGCCGCCAAGATTTCCGCGGCACATGCCTGGGACGGCGTCCAGGTACTGTCGCCCGATGGCCTGCCCGTCGTCGGCCAAGCCCTGCACCCGCGACTTTTCGTCAATGTCGGCCATGGGCCGGCTGGCTGGGGCCTCGCTTGCGGGTCTGCTAAAGTGATTGCTGAGATCGTAAGCGGCGCCACACCGAGCGTTCCGCCCGATACGCTCGCCGCATTGCGCGCAGATCGCTTTACGGATTAACTTGCAGCGCCTCGTTTAGTTGGCTGCTTGAGTTGGGCTGCTTGACGGCCCAACTGTACGAACTGCGATGCCATTTGCGTGGCGTCGGGCGGTCCGTGAGCGTATCGTTCCTTCTTGTTTCGTTTCGTCTCATCCGTTTCGTTGCCCCGCCATGACCGAAACCGCTTCCTCCGCTCAGCAGCCTACGTCTCGGCCGGTGTTGGTCAGCCCG
The DNA here is from genome assembly GCF_964253315.1 of Trinickia sp. LjRoot230. Classification (NCBI taxonomy): domain Bacteria; kingdom Pseudomonadati; phylum Pseudomonadota; class Betaproteobacteria; order Burkholderiales; family Burkholderiaceae; genus Trinickia; species Trinickia sp. LjRoot230. Next base: position 1,983,201 of record NZ_CAXUQX020000001.1, on the reverse strand, counting down.
CACGAACGTGCGGCGCCGCTTTATACCGTCGCCCAACTGCGCGAACTGGAAGCCCATTCGGCGGCGCATTTGCCCGATAACACGCTGATGGGGCGCGCCGGCGCCGCAGCCGCACATTGCTTGCTCGAGCTCGCAGCGCACGACGGCTCGCTCGCATCAGGGCGCCCGGTCTGGCTTGCGGCGGGCCCGGGCAACAACGGCGGCGACGCGCTGGTATGCGCCGCGGCGCTGCGCGAAGCCGGCGTGGCGGTCGAGGTCTGCATGCCGGCCGACGTCAAACCGGACGATGCGCGCCGGGCTCTAGCGGCGGCTCGATTAGCCGGTGTGCCGATCTTCCACGTGCCGCCATCTTCGCTCGACGCGTATAGCTGGGTCGTCGACGGGCTGTTCGGCATCGGCCTCGCGCGGCCGCTCGAGGGCATCTTCGCCGAACTCGCACACCAGATCGCGTCGCGCGCCGGGCAAGCCGGGCGCGTGCTCGCGCTCGACGTGCCAAGCGGGCTCGACAGCGATACGGGCAACATCGTCGGCGGGATCACAGCCGCCGCCGCCCGCGCATCGCACACGGTCACGTTCATCGGCGCCAAGCCCGGGCTATACATGACTCACGGTCGCGATCTTGCGGGTGCGTTATGGATCGCCCCACTCGGCGTCGACGCGGCCGCTGTGCCGATGTCGAGCCCCGTCGCCGTGTTGAACGCGCCAGCGCTTTTTACGGCGGCATTTCCGCCGCGCGCATTCGCCTCGCATAAGGGCACGTTCGGCAGCTTGGCCGTCGTCGGCGGCGACACCGGCATGTGCGGCGCGCCGATTCTCGCGGCACGCGCCGCGCTCCACGCGGGCGCAGGCAAGGTACATGTTGCTTTTATCGGTGCCGGCGCCCCTGCTTACGACCCGCCCCATCCGGAACTGATGCTGCATTCGCTCGATACGCTGCCGCTCGACACGATGGACGCGCTTGCCGTGGGCTGCGGCATGGGCCGGACCGAGCGCGCGGCCGATGTGCTCGCCGAGGTACTTGCCATCGACGTGCCAAAACTCGTCGATGCCGACGCGCTCAACCTGCTCGCGGCCGAACCCCACTTGGCTCAGGCACTCGCCCAACACGGCACCACGCACTGCGCATGTGTATTGACGCCGCATCCGCTGGAGGCGGCCCGCTTGCTCGGCTGCGATGCGGCCGCGGTTCAGCGCGATCGGCTCGCGGCAGCGCGCACACTGGCCGGGCGGTTCGGCGCCGTTGTCGTCGTCAAAGGTGCCGGTACCGTGATTGCTGCGCCTGACGGCCGTGCCGCCGTCAATCCAACGGGCAACGCCGCGCTGGCAAGCGGTGGCACGGGCGACGTACTAGGCGGGATCATCGGCGCGTTTCTGGCACAGAAGCTGCCGCCTTACGAGGCGGCTCTTGCTGGTGTTTACTTGCACGGGCTTGCTGCCGATACCCTCACGGGCGACGGCGCGGGGCCGGCCGGGCTGACGGCGGGCGAACTGGCAGTCGCGGTTCGTACGTCGCTCAATCGCCTGATTTACCCAGCGCGGGATTAGCGCGCGGTTTCACCTCGACCAGCGCCCGGCGCGCGGAATCGAACCGCAGAATCATCAGTTTCGATACGGAAGGCGGCTTGAACATCGGCTCGTCGGGCATTCGATCGAGATAACGGACACGCACAGTGTCTCCTTGGAAGGTGATCGATTGCGGGACGATGCGATCGCCAAGCGCGGCCGGTACAGTCGCGTCGCCATCGCCGAACGTCACCCCTGCATACACAAAGCTGCCGCTGCCGCCCGGTTGATCAACGATGAACACGGCAGCGGCAGGCTTGCCCGCCAGTACGCCAAATGCAGGTGTTGCGACTATCTTCGTCACGTGCTGCGCAGCCGAACCTGGCGCCGAGGGCTCGGTATGCGCGCCGCCGGCGAGCGTCAGCACGCGATCGTCGATGCGAAACGACGCGTTGGTGTAGTCCACTCGCCGCTGAGCCGCATCGCCCGCATCGCCGGTTTGCGCATCGCCAACCGACGATGCGGCGAACGTCAACCCCAGATGCCGATGCGCGGTGTTGCTCAACGCGGCGATACGATTGCGATACGCCGTTTCCAGACATGCTGCACGCCGGCCGCATGCATCGCGGACCTGCGTCAGCCAACTCGCCTGCTGATTGCGAAGCGCGTCTCGAAACTCGCGATACGCCATGCCCGCTTCGAGCGGGCGAGCACTAAGGAGCAGCGCGTAATACGTACCCATACGCGCATCCAACGCTGCGAGTGTTGGCTTGCCACAAATGGTGCGCTCGACGCCCGTCGCCGCATTCGAGCAATCGAGGCCGGGACTCTGGCTGAACGCGCTGCCGGCTGCCACCACTAAACAGATGGTGAGCGCGGCTCGGATCACAATGTGGTTCATCTCGTTTTCCCATTGCTGCAATGGTCTGATCTTAACGCCGTCCCTTCCGGTTTTGACGCCGACCTGGCCATTCGGCCGACCCCGTGCACGCAAAACAATGCTGCGAGCGCGCAACTATCGCCGCTATACTGACCGACCGCGCCGCTTGTGCGCCTGGCCGGGCCTCCGGGCCTTCCTGGCTGTGCAGTTCACGTGGCACATTCGTTGAAAAACGCGCTGGACGGCCGGCCGCGCGCGCCGTGGCCTTCGTCCGAGCCTCTTCGATAGACGGAAGTTATGACGCCGAATCCGCTTTCCTCCTGGTCCGCGCTCCAAGCGCATTACGACGAGATCCGTGACGCCCGTCTGCGCGACTGGTTCGCCGCCGACACCGCCGCGCCGGCACGCGCCGAGCGCTTCACGTTCGAAGGCGGCGGCATCGTCGCCGACTTCTCGAAAAACCGCATCACTGACGACACCTTGCATCTGCTCGTGGCGCTCGCGCGCGAAGCCGGCGTCGAACAACGTCGCGACGCGATGTTCGCAGGTGAAATCGTGAACCCGACGGAAGGCCGGGCCGCGCTGCATACAGCCTTGCGCGCCACCGGCGCCGATGCGCCCTACCACGCGCAAATCGTCGCCGAGCGCGCAAAGATGGCCGCCTTCGCCGAACGTGTGCGCAATGGCACATGGACAGGCCACACCGGCAAACGCATTCGCTATGTGGTCAATATCGGTATCGGCGGTTCGGATCTCGGTCCGAAGATGGTCGTGCACGCGCTCGATCACCTCGCGCACCCCGAGATTTCGAGCTACTTCGTGTCGAACGTCGATGGAGCCGATCTCGCGCGCGTCATGGCGCGCATCGATCCCGAAGAGACGCTTGCCATCATCGTTTCCAAGACGTTTACGACGCTCGAAACGATGACGAATGCGCAAACACTGCGCGACTGGTTCGTGCAAAAGGGGTGCCCCGAGCAGGCGCTCGCCAAGCACTTTGTAGGCGTATCGGCGAACCCGTCGGAGGTCGTCAAATTCGGCATCGACGCAAACAACGTCTTCGAGATGTGGGATTGGGTTGGCGGGCGCTATTCGTTATGGTCAGCCGTCGGCCTGTCGATCATGATCGCCGTCGGCGCGCAACATTTCGACGCGTTGCTGGCCGGCGCCAACGCCATGGACACGCATTTCAAAACGGCGCCGTTCGAACGCAATCTGCCGGTGCTGATGGGGCTAATCGGCATCTGGTATCGCAATTTCTTTGGCTCGCAGAGCTATCTCGTCGCCCCGTACTCCGAAGCACTGCATTTCGTGCCCGCCTATTTGCAACAACTCGAAATGGAGAGCAACGGCAAATCGGCAAGGCTCGACGGACAGTTCGTCGACTACCCGACATCAGCGGTGACGTGGGGCGAACCGGGCACGAACGGCCAGCACGCGTTTTTTCAGATGCTGCACCAGGGCCCGACCATCGTCCCTATCGATTTCATTGCGTTGCTCACGCCCGAGCATCCGCTCGTCAGCCACCATCCCAAATTGCTCGCGAACTGCTTCGCACAGAGCGAAGCACTGATGTTGGGTCGCACGATCGAAGAAGCGCGCAAGGTGGCGGGCCCCGACAAACCCAGCCTGGCGCCGCACCTCGTGTTTCCCGGCAACCGGCCGTCCACCACATTGATCCTCGATGCGCTGACCGCGCACAGGCTCGGTGCGCTCATCGCGCTTTACGAACACAAGGTGCTGGTGCAGGCTGCGGTGTGGAACATCAATCCGTTCGATCAGTGGGGTGTCGAGCTCGGCAAGATCCTCGGCAAGGTCGTGGAGGCCGATCTGACTGCGCCAGCCTTCGACGCCACCAAACACGATTCGTCGACCTCGGCATTGATTGTCCGCGCACGCAAAGCAGCGGGCGCTGGCTCGTAGTACGAGTACGCGAGCGGAGCGCGCACGCGTACCGCTCGCTTCACGGGTGAACGATGCGCCCCGCGTCGAGCGTCACGCTGCGCGTGCAGCGGCGCGCCAGCTCGATGTCGTGGGTCACGAGCACGAGCGTCGCGCCGTGCGCCGCGTTCATCTCGAACATCAGATCGATTACGGCGCGGCCTGTGGCGGCGTCGAGGCTGCCCGTCGGTTCATCGGCGAAAAGTACCACCGGGTGCGTGGCAAACGCGCGTGCAAGCGCAACACGCTGCTGTTCTCCGCCCGAGAGCAGTTTCGGATAGTGCCCTGTGCGCGCAGCCAAGCCGACCTGTCCGAGCAACGCGTGGGCGCGCTGCGTCGCCTCGTGCTCGCTAGTGCCGCCTTGCAGCTCGAGCGGCAAACGCACGTTTTCGAGCGCGGTCAAATGCGGCATCAATTGGAAAGACTGGAACACGAACCCGACAGCGCCGCTGCGCAGGCTTGCGCGTTCGTCCTCCGACAGCCCGGTGAGTTCGCGGCCGAAGAGCCGAACCGATCCGGAGGTCGCGTTGTCCAACCCGGCGAGTAGACCGAGCAGCGTCGATTTGCCCGAGCCCGATGCGCCGACGATCGCCACGCTGCTGCCCGGCGAGACATCGAGCGTCACGTCCTCGAGTATCGTCAGTTCGCCGGTTGCATCTTTTACCCGCTTGCACAAACTCCGCACTTCGATGATTGGATCGTTATTCGTTTGCATGAAGGCGTGGCGTCGCTCGAGAACAGATGCGATGGATACGATAGGTGCGATGGCCGGCCGCTCGCGCCATCGCACGCTCGTGCGCGTGCTCGCGCTGGCTGCCGCGAGTGCTGCGCTTGCGCTGACTTCACAGACGGCCAGCGCTGCCGAAACGGGCAAGCCAGTCGTTGTCGTGCTCGGCGACAGCCTCTCTGCCGAGTATGGCCTGCCGCGCGACACAGGCTGGGTAGCGCTGCTTCGCCGCAGGCTCGCGGACAAGCGGATCGATTATAACGTTGCGAACGCCAGCATCAGCGGCGACACGACAAGCGGCGGCCGCGCCCGTTTGCCCGAGTTGATCACGCGCTTGAAGCCTGCGATCGTCATCGTCGAGTTGGGCGCCAACGACGCGTTGCGCGGCGTCCCGCTCGCGACCACCGAAGACAATCTGCGGGCGATCATCGAAAAGGCGCAGCAAAACCATGCGAAGGTGGTGCTCGTCGGCATGTACGTGCCGCAAAATTACGGCCCCGCTTATACCGAACGCTTTCACCAGATCTACAGTTCGCTCGCGAAAGCGCTCGACGTTCGACTGGTGCCGTTCCTGCTCGCCGGAATCGAGAATAAGCCCGAGATGTTCCAGGCTGACCAGATGCACCCGACGCAGCAGGCGCAGCCAGTGCTGCTGGGCAACGTGTGGCCCACGCTCGCACCGCTGTTGCAAGACCGCCCAAACCGTTGAAGGCCAGGGCGGCCTTCGGGCGCCCGCTTACTCGGTGCCGCCGCTTTGCTTGCTGTCGAGCGAACCGTAGAACTTGATTTTCGAGCGAGCCAGCAAGGCGTCGACGTAGGCCTGCATCTCCGCTTGCGCGCTGATCTGCGCGATTTGCTGCTGGGCCGCGGCCAAGCGGGCTGGGTCTACCGGTGCGCCCGGCAGGACCGCGTTGACGCGATAGATGCCGTAGCCCGCGGCGCCGAGATCGACGCCGACGTAAGCCGGCAGCTTGCTCGGATCGACCTTGAAAATCGCCGTCAGCACCGCCGGCGGGGCACCCTGAGAGTCGGTCCGCGAAAACTTCGTCTCCGCCGCGAAGCCGGCCGTCGACTTCGACTTCTGGAGTTCGGCCAGCTTCGCAGCACCGTCTTTGCGCGCAAGTTCGGCAGACTGCTCGGCGATGTAGCGGCTGCGCACCGCGTCTTTGATCGACGCCAACGGCGGCGTCGTGGCAGCTTGATACGCGGTCACGTGTGCGGAAATCAGCATGTTGTTCCCGACGTCGATTGCCTGCGTATTGTTGCGAGCCTTCACTGAATCGTCCGTGAATACGGCGGCCAGGAACTTCGGATTGTTGAGCGGGCTGTCCGGCGGCAGCGTTGGGGTCGGCTTGTTGCTGATCGTCGCCGTTTGGACCGACAGTTTGAACTTGTCGGCCGCAGGCTGCAGGCTCTTTGCCTGCTCGTAGACGAGCGACGTAAACGCTTCCGAGCCATCGCTGAATGCCTTGGCCGCCAGTTGTGCCTTGAGTTCCTTCTCGATCTGATCCTTCACGTCGGCAAACGGCTTGGTCACCGTCGGCTTTTCATCGGTCAGCATGATCACGTGATAGCCGAACGCCGAACGCACGACGTCGCTCACATCACCCTTTTTCTTCAGCGCCAGCGCGGCCGCGTCGAACGCCTTGTCGCCCGTGATGACGTTGCCGGTCGACCAGCCGAGGTCGCCGCCCTTTGCTGCGGAGCCCGAGTCCTTCGACTCCTTCTGAGCAATCTGCGCGAACTGGCCGGGGTGCGCCTTCACTTGCGCGAGGACATCCTCGGCGGCTTTTTTGGCGGCCGCGTCATCCGCGGGCTTCGCGCCGCTCGGCGAAGGAATCAGGATCTGGCTCACGCGGACTTCGCGCGGCGTCGCAAACCGCGCGATGTTGTCGTCGTAATACTTCTTCGCATCCGTTTCGGTCGGATTGGCTGACAAGCCAAGCGTCGTGGGCGAGAAAACGACGTATTGGATCGTCGCGGTAGGCGGCTTGGAGAATTCGCTCTGATGCGCATCGTAGAAGGCCGCAAGTTGCGCGTCGCTCACCTGCACTTTCGACGCATAGTCGCTCGCGCGGAGCACGAGTGCTTGCACGCTGCGTTGCTGCTCCACCACCTTGGCGAGGTGTTCGGCCAAGCTCTTCGGCGTAAATGCTGTCGCCTGGATGCTGTCGGGAATCTGATCCATCGACAAACCATAGCGCACGCGCTCGTCGTATTGCTCGGGCGTCATGCCCTGCATCGCCAGCATTTCCTTGTATCGCTCGACGTCTATCGTACCGTCCGGCTTGCGCAGCGACGTGATGACCGGGTCGGCCAGCAGCGCACGGCGTACGGCGTCGTCAGACGCGCTCAGGTGCTCGCGCTGCGCCTCGTCGGCAAGCGCGCGTTGCTGGATCAGGTTGTCGAGTAGTTCGCGGCGCCGCTCGGGCGTGTCGAACATTTTCGAATCGAATCTCGCGCCGAGAATCTGCCTGGCTTGATCGAGCTGGCGGCGCACCGCGTTATCGAACTCGGCGCGCGCGATCTTGTGCCCGTTGACACTGGCCACATTGGCGCTTTCGTCGAAGAAACCGCGAAAACCCTGGATACCGACGAAGCCCAGCCCCGGCACGATGACGAGGATGAGCATGAGCATCATCAGGCGCTTGTGGTTGCGAAAGAAATCGAGCATGCGTGACCGGTTACGTTGGACAAAAACGCACAATAGTACAACAGCGGACGGCAAATGAGACCAGTCCGATGGCCAGTTGCCCCGAACCTCGCCCGTGCGGCGGTGGCAAAACAACTGGCGGGCTTGCCAGCCGCAGCCCTCGGTCTGCAAAATAAGCAAGCGCACGCACGATGCCCTCGGTTACCGGCAGGCTGCACGACGCGCCGGCCGCCTGCTCTGCATGGGACCCGAGTAAGTGCTGAAGCACTAACTCGGGTCGACTACTCTGCATGGGACCCGAGTAAGTGCTGAAACACTAACTCGGGTCGACTACGCTGCATGGGACCCGAGTAAGTGCTGAAGCACTAACTCGGGTCGACTACTCTGCATGGGACCCGAGTAAGTGCTGAAGCACTAACTCGGGTCGACTACTCTGCATGGGACCCGAGTAAGTGCTGAAGCACTAACTCGGGTCGACAGGAGACAGGCATGCTTTATAACTGGCTGGAAGCGCAGCGCGAGTTGATTGGCTCCGTCCAGGCGTGGACAGACTATGCCGGGCAGCTATGCGGGCTGCCAGAGCAGCGGCGGGACCGTGCCGTCGCCCTGTCTGGCTGCGACTGGCTCGGCCGGCTGTTGCAGGCTGCGCCCGCGCCGCCGCCTTTCGCGATCGGCTCGGTGCTGATCGGTGCGCGGCGCGTGGCTATCGACGAATCCGTGGCCGAGCGAACGCCGTTTTGCGCGTTGCGCCGCTTCACGCGCCGCGGCGAAGCAGCGGGTCCGGCCATTCTGTTGTGCGCACCGCTTGCCGGTCATCACGCAGTCATGCTGCGAGAAACGGTCGAAACGCTGCTGAAGCACGCCGATGTCTACGTGACCGACTGGGCCAACGCACGAGACGTGCCCGCCGCCGAGGGTCCCTTCGCACTCGACGATTACGTTTTGACGCTTATGCGGTTTCTGCGTTTTTTGGCCGACATGCCGCTGCATGTGCTCGCCGTTTGCCAAGCGGCCGTGCCTACCATAGCGGCGGCCGCGCTCATTGCCGCACGCGGCGAGCCGCCGCCGCTCAGCCTGACGCTGATGGGCGGGCCAATCGATACGCGTCTCGCCCCGACCGCTGTCGATCGGCTCGCCGCTACGCACAGCATCGGCTGGTTTCGCGAAACCGTCATCGACACCGTCCCGCGCGGCTACCGAGGCGCAGGACGGCGCATCTATCCGGGCTATCTGCAGCATGCCGCCATCGTCACGGCCTATCCGCATCGCCAGCTTGCACTCGAATCGAACTATTGGACGAGCCGGCTAAGCGGCGACGCAGCGCGAATCGTCGCCAGTTTGCGTGCACTCAACGAATACGAGGCCGTGCTCGATATGACGGAGGACTATTTCCTCGATACGCTGCGAGTCATATTCCAGGAGCAGCGGCTCGCGCGCGGCACGTGGGACGTCGCCGGACGTCGCGTGGACTGCGCCGCGCTCGCGACGACAGCACTTTGCACAGTCGAAGGAGATCGCGACGACATCACCGGCGCGGGCCAAACGCACGCGGCGCACGCCGCATGCGGCGCACTGCCGGAGTCAGCGCGGATGCGTCTGACAATAGACGATTGCGATCATTACGACCTCTTTACCGGCCCGCGCTGGCGCGAGACGATCCATCCCGCGCTTGCCGCGTTCTGGCGCAAGCACGCGGCCGATCGACACTCGTCTTAATGCCCCTCGGTCTGCACATAGCGGTCCTTGATCCGTGTCACGCGGTGCCAGTTGTCGATGAAGGGACCCCGGCCTTCTCCGCGTCATGCCGAACGAGCAGCACGGGCACATCAGTTGCCCGCAACAACGACTCGGCTACGCTGCCTAACATCATCCTGCGCACGCCGCGGCGTCCATGCGTGCCGATCGCGATCAAGTCCGCATCGCATTCACCGGCCGTACGCGCAATCACGGCCGCAATGCTTTCGCCGCAGGCGTCGACAGCGCGCGACGTACCGGTTACCCCATTCGCCTCGAAAAGCGCGTCGGCTTCTTCGAGGGCCGCCGTAGCCGCCTCAATTGCCGCGGGGCTGGCGCTCGCCCCGCCTTGATAGACCGCGCCAACCTCAACGAGCTGCGGCGCTTGCTCGACGACGCTTACAGCGGTGAGCGAAGCGCCCGACGCGCGGGCAATCTTCACCGCTTCGTCGAGAGCGAGGCGTGAAGCGCGACTACCATCGACGGCCACCAAAATACGTGCATACATGATCGTCCTCCGGGGCTTGCGCCCGTTGCCCTTTTTGTGCAGCGATAATCCAGCGATAAAAGTGTGCGACCAGGCGCCGCAGGGCTGCTTGACCGGGATCAACGAGGCTGCGGATTCGACGCGCCTGAACAATCAGCGCTTTTTACGGCCGACGTAGGACAATTCTTACATCGCTTCGTCAACGCTTACCCGATTTTCGTACACCGCCGATAGGTTTCCCATGCAAGGTTCGCCATACTTCATGGCATGGAAAACCATGTGCCACGCATGACCGTGCAGCACGATACGAGCCACCGGCGGAGGCCAATATGTTGCTAGACCTCGATCGCACCAACGATATTTCCCCTTCGCCGGCGCTCACGCAAACGCCGCGCTACGCGCCTGCATCCACGGCGACACGCGCCGGTGGCAACTGCCCGACTTGCTCCCTGCGCGGGGCTTGCATGTCCAAGGATCTCAATATCCACGAGCTCGCGCGCTTCGATGCAATCGTCAGCGCAACACGCATCGTCAAACGCGGAGAGGCGCTTTATCGTACCAACGACGTATTCCAGAGCATCTACGCCGTACGCGCCGGCTCGTTCAAGACTGTCGTCATGCACCGCGATGGCCGTGAGCAAGTCACGGGCTTTCATCTGACAGGCGAAGTGCTTGGCCTCGATGGCGTTTGCGCGGAACGCCACAGCAGCAGCGCGATCGCCATCGAAGACAGCAGCGTTTGCATCATCCCGTACTCGCTGCTGGAGTCGATGTGTGCAGAATCCACGCAGTTGCAGCAACAGATGCTGCGCACGATGAGCGGGGAAATTGTGCGCGAATCGTCGCTGATGATGCTGCTCGGCACGATGAGCGCGGAGCAGCGCGTCGCTACGTTCTTGCTGAACCTCTCGGGCCGCATGAAGGCCCGCGGCTATTCGGCAGCCGAATTCAACTTGCGTATGACGCGCGAGGAGATGGGCAACTACCTCGGCATGAAACTCGAAACCGTGAGCCGCATGTTCTCCAAGTTTCATCGTGACGGTCTGGTGGAAACACGTGGCAAGCAGATTCGCATCGTCGACCCCGACGCGCTCGCGCTCATTTGAGCGCAAGCGCATCGCGGGGACATGACCGGCGCGTCCATCACTGCGTCATCGTCAATACCGCGGCGCCCGCGAGGCGCCCTTCGCGCAAATCGGCCAGCGCGCGGTTGGCTTGCGTCAATGAATAGACGGTCGTTTCGATTTCGAGCGGTATCTCGGCTGCGATGCGCATAAATGCGTGGCCGTCCTCGCGCGTGAGGTTCGCCACCGAAACAATACGCCGCTCCCCCCATAGAAGATCGTAAGAAAAAGCGGGGATCTCGCTCATGTGAATGCCCCCGCACACAACGATGCCGCCCTTCACCACCGCATCGAGCGCGACGGGCACGAGCGCGCCCACCGGCGCGAAGATCAGCGCCGCATCGAGCCGCTCGGGTGCGCGTTCATCGCTGCCGCCGGCCCAGTGCGCACCGAGCCGCCGTGCGAGTTGCTGTGCTGCCGTGTCGCCGGGGCGAGTGTAAGCGTAGACCGTGCGCGCTTGATGGCGGGCCACCTGCGCGACGATATGCGCGGCTGCTCCAAATCCATAAATGCCGATGCGCCCGGCATCTCCAGCCATAGCGAGCGTTCGGTAGCCGATTAACCCCGCGCACAGGAGCGGCGCAGCTTGCACGTCCGAGTACCGCGCCGGCAGCCGCAGGCAGTAGCGGCTATCTGCCACCGCACGTTGCGCGTATCCGCCGTCGAGCGTGTAGCCGGTGAACGCCGGCGCGTCGCACAGATTCTCACGACCGCTGCGGCAATAGCGGCACCCCCCACAGGCATGGCCGAGCCACGGCACGCCGACACGCTCGCCAAGCATGAAATCGGTCACACCTTCGCCAAGCCGCGCGACGGTCCCGACGATTTCATGACCCGGGACCAGCGGCGTCTTAGGATCGCGCAGTTCGCCGTCGACGATGTGCAAATCGGTGCGGCATACCCCGCACGCATGCACATCAATCAGCAACTGACCAGCTTCTGGTACCGGCTCGGGCAGCTCCCGCTCGCATAAGAGCGGCGAATGCCCATCGAACACCATTGCGTGCATCGTCGTTCTCCCCACTCGGGTACGACCAGTCACGGAAGGCCAAACGCCGGGCTTTTCCGATGAGCCAAGCATAGTCGAATGCGCGCGCTGCGCAACTTGACCTGAGTCAACGATGTCCGTGCCGATGTTACGTACACTGGTCATCGTCGGCTCACGCGACCCTTTTGAGGTATCGAAGCATGAATGCGCCGCATCGTCTGCCACTCGCGGCACTCGCCGCGCTCGTCGGCTTGGCTGCCATTAGCAGCCAGGCGCTCGCGCAACGTAACGAGCCCACCGCGCTGATTGATCAGCAACATTGCATGTTCTGCCACACCGTCGATGCCGCGTTTCTCGCTCCGTCGTTTCAACAGATCGCCGAGCGCTATCGGAACGACCCGAACGCACGCGTGATGCTCGAGCACAAGCTGCAGCGCGGCGGCCATGCGCATTGGGGCGACATGCCGATGCCGCCACCTTCGGAGCGTGGCGGACCGCTCTCCGAGCAAGACGCGCATACGCTCGTGGATTGGGTGCTCGCCCATTGAGCGGCAGCTCGCTTGCCTCGTACTCACTACCAGGAGAACAGCACGATGCGCATCACCGTCCACCTCAGCACATTCGATCATCTCAATGCCTGTGCCTATGCGATTCTCTGGCTTGATCCCGAGCGCGGTCAGTGGTCGCGCGAGAGTCATTTCGGCTTGGATCTGCCTGCTTGGGGGACGCTGCGCAACGCGCCCCACGCCACGGAGATCTGCGCGCAACGCGGCGGCTCGCCGCTTTTCTTGCTCGAGGGGCTCGAACTCAACGGGGACACCGGACCGTTCGAGGGTGAGACCGGCGGCGCACTGTGGCGCGGCGGACGGAAGCACTCGACGGGGCATTGGTATGTGCAATGCGTCGATGAGGATACCGTTCAGCCGGAAAACAGCGTCTTTGCAGGCGACGACATCGTCTGATAGAAGGCAAGCCGCCCCCATCGATCGCGCCGCCGCATGACACCGGTTCAGCCCGCCGCGACCGTACGTTGGCGCTGCTCGCCGAGGCCAGCGATGCCCAGACGTATCGACTGCCCGGCTTTCAGATAGACCGGCTCAGGTTTGATGCCAAGCCCGACGCCCGGCGGGGTGCCGGTCGAGATCACATCGCCCGGCTGCAAGCTCATGCACTGCGACAAATATGAGACGAGCTTCGCCACGGTGAAGATCATCGTGCGCGTATTGCCGTTTTGATAGCGATGACCATCGACTTCGAGCCATAAGTCGAGCACCTGTGGATTCGTCACTTCGTCGCGCGTGACAAGCCACGGTCCGATCGGGCCGAAGGTGTCGAAGCCCTTGCCCTTGTCCCACTGCCCGCCCCGCTCGATCTGCCATTCGCGTTCGGACACGTCGTTGACGACGCAATAGCCCGCAACGTAATCAAGCGCATTCGCCTCGTCCACGTTTTTGCAGGCGCGTCCGATCACCACACCCAACTCGACTTCCCAATCCGTCTTCACCGAGCCGCGCGGGATCTCGATGTCGTCGTTCGGTCCGACGATGGCGCTCGTCCACTTGTTGAAGACGACAGGTTCGCCCGGAATGGGCATGCCCGATTCCGCCGCGTGATCGGCGTAATTGAGGCCAATGCACACCATCTTGCCGACGCGGCCAACGCAAGCTCCGATGCGCGGTTCGCCGTCGACGAGCGGCAGCGTCGCCGGATCGATCGCACGTACGCGGGCAAGCGCGGCATCGGAGAGTGCCTCGCCGGCAATGTCGTCGATATGCGAGGACAGGTCGCGAATGTTGCCGTCGGCGTCGACGAGACCTGGTTTTTCCTGGCCTTTCGGCCCGTAACGAAGCAGTTTCATAAAGGTGTAATCGCGTTAAAAATGATAGCTTAAATTAATTAGTTCAATCAATTCAATCAGTTGGACCAGCCGCCATCAATTAGATGGATTTGCCCCGTCGTAAACCCAGCTTCGTCCGATGCGAGATAAGCGGCGAGCGCGGCGATTTCTTCCGGTCGGCCGATGCGGCCCATCGGCTGGCGTGCGACAAAAGCCGCCTCGATTTCGGCCACGGACTTGCCCTGCTCCAGCGCCTGCGCGGCGACACGCGCCGTCAGCGACGGTGAGGCCACCGTGCCCGGGCAGATTGCGTTGCAGCGCACTCCGCGTGTGACGAAATCAGCCGCCACCGATTTCGTCAGGCCGATCACGGCAGCCTTCGACGCACCATAGGCGAATCGATTCGGCACGCCCTTCACACTCGAGGCCGCGGACGCCATATTGACGATCGAGCCGCCACCGCGCTCGAGCATCGCCGGCAAAAACGCGCGAATCGTACGGTACATCGATTTCACGTTTAGATCGAACGAAAAATCCCAGTCGGATTCCTCGCATTCCAGCACGCTGCCCGCGTGAACGAAACCCGCGCAATTGAGCAGCACGTCCACGCCGCCCAGTTCGGCGGCCAGCGCGGCAATGGCCGTCGCGTCCCGCACATCGAGCGGACGTGTCTCGAACGGTGCGTCGCCCAACAAATCGATGCGCACATCGGTGGCAATGACGCGCGCACCCTCGCGAGCGAGTCGCTCAGCGCAGGCGCGCCCAATGCCCTGCGCCGCTGCCGTGACGAGTGCGGTCTTGCCGGCGAGCCTGCCGGCCGGCGGTTGCGGAAAACGTGTTTCGGTCGCGTTCATGAATGCTCCGTTGAAAATCGGTCTGGGCCGTCACAAGTCATGGCAGATGCTTGTTGCGGGCGTTCGAATCGGGTTCAAGGCGTAGGCGCGTTCGCACGCATCAACCCATTCGTGCGCAGCGCGGCCCACAACGCGCTCGGAATGGCTGCAGCGAACGCATCGACATTGCCGCGCACTTCCCCGGCACTGCGCGCGCCGGTCAGCACGCTCGCCACTGCGGGGTGTGCGTACGGGAACTGCAACGCGGCGCTCGGCAGCGCCACACCGTGCACCTCGCACAGCCCTTCGATTTGCGCCACGCGTTCGATCATCTCGGCAGGCGCTTCGGCATAGTTGAACTTGAGCGCACTCGGGTCGCCTGCCCCTGCCGCTCGCGGCGCCCTGAGGTGACGGACGCCATGCGCGAGAATTCCAGAGTTGAACGCCCCGCCGATCATAATCGACACCCCGCGCCGCTGGCACTCGGGCAAAAGCGTATCGAGCGCGGCCTGCTCGATCAGCGTGTAACGTCCGGCCAGCAAAGCGCAGTCGAGATCGAACTCGCGCATCGCGTCTTCGATGACGGCCGCCTCGTTGACACCCAGGCCGATCGCGCCTACTGCGCCGGCCGCGCGTAGCTCGTCGAGCGCTTTAAAGCCGCTCGCGCTCAATTGCCGCCAATAATGGGCGTGATGTTCGCCGTGCGTCAGCGCGCCGATATCGTGCACCAGCAAGACGTCGATGTGTGCGAGCCCGAGCCGCTGCAAGCTGTCGTCGAACGAACGCAAGATGCCGTCGCGCGTGTAGTCGTAGACGGGTTCGAACGGCAGCGGATTCGCCCAACCGTCGCGCGAGGCCCGTGCCTGCGCGTCGCGGCGCGGCCGCATCAGCCTGCCGGCTTTCGTCGAAAGCACGAAGGCGTCGCGTGGGCGCTCGCGCAGCGCCGCGCCGACAAAGTGCTCGCTCTTCGTGTAGCCGTAATACGGCGCGGTGTCGAACAGGCGCATGCCGGCGTCCCATGCCGCGTCGATGGTCGCACGCGCGTCGGCCTCGCCGACCTCGCTATAGAGCCCGGCGAGCGCCGCGCAACCGAGCCCGAGCGCCGTTGCTTCCACGTCCGAGCGGCCAAGCCGGCGCCGCTCGCCCACCGTTCGACGCTCAGCAGCGCTCATGCGTGCGCCCGCGCCGAAGCAATCGGAACGATCGGCAGGCAAGCGGGGCCTACCGGCTCGAACGTCTTGTACGTCAAAATGAATTCCTGATGGCCGAGCAACTCGGACTTCGAGCGCTGGCCGTTCGCCACGGCCACAGTCACATCGACGATCTCGTGGCCGAGCTCGTCGAGCGTGCCCCGGCCTTCGAGAAGGCGCCCCGCGTCGATATCCATATCGCCCGACAAATTGCGATAAGTGGCGGGATTCGCACAGATTTTGATGACGGGTGAGATGGCCGAACCCACCACCGACCCGCGGCCCGTTGTAAAAAGAATCACGTGACAGCCGCAAGCGATCAGCTCGCCGATCTCCGCGTTGTCGCTGATATTCGGAAAGCCGAAGCGCGGCTCGCCGTCAGGCACCACGTCGAGCAGATAAAGGCCGCCTGTCGGCGGGATATCGCCCGGCTTGACGATGCCCACGATCGGCGAAGCGCCGCTTTTCGCATAGGCGCCGAGCGACTTTTCTTCCTGTGTGGTCAGTCCGCCATCGGCGTTGCCAACCGCAAAGCTGCCATGACCCATGATCGTGTAATAGCGCGCCGCTTTCGCCACGCACGCGACGATCTCCTCGCCGAGTTCCGGTCGCGCCGCGCGCGAACGCATGTGGAATTCGCAGCCCACGAGCTCGCCCGTTTCCTCGAACACGCACGCCGCACCCCGTTCGATCAAGGTATCAAAAGCCCGTCCGACTGCCGGGTTCGCCGTCATCCCGCTGGTGCCGTCCGAGCCGCCGCAGATGGTACCGACGATCAGTTCGTTCAAGTGCATCGGTACCGTGAGCTGCGTACGTAACGCTTGCCGCGTGCGTTTGACCCAGTTGATACCGCGCAGCACGGTGCTGCGTGTGCCCCCGGTTTCCTGAATCGTCAAAATCTCGGCCGGCCGCCCGCTCTCTCGGACGAGATCGGCCAGATAGTGCTTGTTCATGCTCTCGCAACCGAGCGACACGAACAGCACCGCGCCGACATTCGGATGCGTCGCGATGCGCGCCAGCATTTTTTCCGCGTAAGCGTTCGGATAGCAGCCGGGAAAGCCGATCAAATGCACATCGGGCTCGTCGTCGTGCGCGTTCGTGGCGTCGAAATCGGCGTCGAAGGCGTCCAGCGCATCGGCGGCATCGAGGTCGTCGGGCAAAGTTGCGTTGTCATAACGCGCGCCAAAGCGTGTGACGATTTCGCGCGCGACGTGATGCGCGCATTCGACCAGATAAGCCACGGCGATCACGTTACGGATGCCCTTTCGCCCATCGCTGCGCAAATAGCCGCGCAGCGGCGCCGAATCGGATGGGAGGTCGTTCATGAGCGTGTCCGTCCAAGCACTAAGCAAAGTCACGGTTTGTCGTGATCGACGAAGCTGTGGCCGTCGTCGTGCGTATAGGTGGGTAGGTAATCGCTCACCAGATTGTGCAGATGCAAATGCTCACCGCGCGCCACGTCCGCCGTAACATGGCCGATCGGCGCGCCGTACCGGATGACCTTCTCACCCATCGCCAACGCCCGGCGCGCGAGCTTATGCGCGAGTGAGACTGTTTTGCCGAGTACGACGGTCTCTCCATCGATGACGAGCGTCGTGCCCGCTTCGAGCGTCGTCGCGGCGATCACGCAATTATCCTCCGGCGAAAGCAGGATCAAGCGTGCATCGAACATCGGGGTTGCATTCATGCGTCACCACCGGTCAGTCGCGTCACCATCAGAGACCTCGGAATAATGGCACCATAAATCACATGAATCCAGAACGACGGCGCCTGTGTGGGCATCAACAGGTTTTGCACGACGCCGAGCAACCGCATGCCCGTCAATGTAGCGAGCATCGTCCCCTTCCCGGTATGCGCTGGATCCGTGCTGAACGTCATTGCCGTCTCCTGTCGGCCCAAGTTAGTGCTTTAGCAGTTACTTGGGCCCCATGCAAAGCTGAGGATGCGTCTTCGCGACGCAACAACCGGCCATAGCAGCCGGGATCTTTTGTCCCGCTCTGCGGCGGCTTGGTTATGCTGCGGGTGAGTGCCGATATCGAGAGAGCTTGTTACCCATCAATTCATGTATGAATCTATTATTTATATATGGATGATCGGACGTCAAGCTCCGCGATTGCCGTGTTTTCCCTAGGTCCTTGGTCCTCAAGTTCTTAAGCCCTTACAACGGACCATTCACTGAGGCTGCATCCAATTGAACCCAGCGAAAAACGCGAACGTGGCCGATCAGGCCAACGACCCTTCTGCCGACGATGCCGAGCGTTACCGCGCGCCTGCACTCGACAAAGGACTCGACATTCTCGAATTGCTGTCCGAGCAAAAGGAGGGGCTGACGCGCGCCGAGATCATGAAGGCGCTCGAGCGCAACGCGAGCGAGATTTATCGAATGCTCGAGCGGCTCGTCGCACGGCAGTACGTCATGCGCTCGCCGAGCGGCGACCGCTATACGCTGAGCCTGAAGCTGTTTGCGCTCGCGCATCGCCATCCGCCGATGACGCGTTTTCTGACCGAGGCCGTGCCCGAAATGCAGCGGTTTGCGGATACGGCCGAGCAGTCATGCCATTTGACGGTCTACGACCGAGGCAATCTGCTCGTGATTGCGCAGGTCGACGGTCCCGGCACATGGGGCTTGTCGATTCGGCTCGGCTCGCGAGTGGGTTTGATCGATACGGCGTCGGGACAGGTGATGCTCGCATTCCAGACGGAGAGCGAGCGCGCGCGGATGCTTGCGGAGCACACGCGTGTGAAAGGCGAAGTCGCGTTACCTGAGACGGCATTGACAACGATGTTCGAGACGATTCGCACGCAAGGACATTTGCGTAAGGAAAGTACGCAGACGTTCGGTGTCGTGGATATCACGTTCCCGATTCTCGGGCCGTCGGGTCAGGCAATTGCATCGCTGACGAGCCCTTATATGCGCCGCATCGACAGCTATGTCGCACCATCGCTCGACGACGTCACGGCGATGCTCGGCGCGGCGACAACAAAATTGTCGATGTATCGGCCGAGTTGAGCACTGCGCACCGCCGAGAGCGGCATAGACGGTAGTTGGAATTGCCGTGCAATAGCATGTGCGACGCGGAACCCTATACGTCCGCTGCACTGTCCGCCACTAGCTATTCACCGAGGTTTTCTCGCTTGCGGTCCGCCTATCATCGACTCCACATTTGCGACGTTCGGGAGCTGAAAATGGGCGTGATCATCGACGTAGTGGCACTCGTCTGCGCCGACGATGTACTAGCCAAATACGGAACAAACAATACGCAAAGCAGCCCGACGGTGCTTGCCGAAGACTACGGTGGGCTCATCGTCGCAGGGGCGTATGGCGGCGGACGCGCCCTCTTCGGCCTTCGAATCGTCGCGCCGGCGGGCAGCGAAGGAAGCCGGCCGGTGGTTCGTTGGCGAGCCCGCACACTTTCGATGAACAGCGATTACCGATGCGTTATCGACGCGGTGTCGTTCGACGCAGGGGTGGACTGCATGGCGGCCGCAACGCAGAACAGCGCACCCTGCAATTCCTATCACACTGATTTGGTCGACCCCGGCGATGCGTCGAAGCTGACCGCACAGCCGATGATCGATCAATATTGGGAAGCTGCAGTGAAAGGATCGGGCACGGCACCCTATCAGATCGACGTCAAGATCGTGGACCATCATGGCGCCACGCAAGGGTATTACCGAATCGGCTCCGGAGCGACCCAACCGTCCGTGCTCATCCAATGATCGGCGCATGTCGCCGCGCCACACCGAGCATGCGGTTCATCGAAAGAATTCAGAGAGGCACCTATGTCCATTGCCAACATCGCGGTGATCGTCGATTCACAGTTTGTAATCAATACATACGGAACCAATACCGCGCTCAACCCGGGGGTTCCCGGTTTCCACGAGAACATCTATGTGACCGTGAGAGGCGAGCGCGTCGAACAGGGTAACGCGTCCGGCTACCTTGTGATGAAAGCAAAAGAAGAAGGCGAGACGGACGTCGACCTCCTCAGATGGCGAATGCAAGACATATCGCTCGGTTCAAACAATCAATGCTTGATTACCAAGTTCAATTTCGTTGCCGGCGGCACGTTATTGACGGCGCCCGAGCAAAAGCGACTTTCGTTGGGAACAGGAAACGGCCACGATTGCTTCTGGCAATCCGAAATACTCGAACAAGGACGCGTGCAGTACTACCTCAACTTCATGATCGTCAACAACCAAGGTCGGGTACAAGGCTTTTATACCTATGACCCGCTGATCGATATTTCCTAGCCGACTCTTCACGACGCGGGCAAGCACTTGACATCCTATCTACTGGTAGATAGGATGCTTGCATGGAAACGACGAAGACTGTCCGCGAACAAATTCTCGAACATGCCATCACACTGATGATGGTGCGTGGTTATAACGGGTTTAGTTATCGCGACCTATCGGCGTTGATCGGCGTGAAGACGTCGAGCATTCACTACTACTTTCCGTCGAAAGACGATCTTGTGCTCGAAGCGGTCAACGCCTATAGCAATGAAGTGATGCAAGCCGTTCAGTCGCTGGAACTCGCATTGCCGGCCGACATCAAACTTGCGAAATACGGCAAGATGTTCGGCCGCGTGCTTGGCGACGGCGAACAGATTTGCCTGTGCGGCATGCTGGCAGCCGATATCGCCTCGTTGCCGCAGAGCGTCCGGCTTGCAGTTCAGGCGTTCTTCAAAGCGAATGAAAGTTGGTTGGCGAAAGTGTTGGCACAGGGCTTGCGCGAAGGAACGGTGGCCGTGGCCGGCAAGCCGGAGCAGGCTGCCCGAGCGCTTTTTGCCGCGTTCCAAGGCAGCGTCATTACGAGCCGGTTGTTCCATACGAAGAGCCGTCTGGAAGACATTGAAACATCGTGGAGGACTCCTAAGTAAGCCGATTCAGCTATGTCAAGCCAAGCCCAAAGAACAAGGAGTTGTCGCGGTTTTGTTGATCGTTTTATCTATCTATCAGTAGATAAAACGAATTGATTCGATGCAGTACCACCCACCCCGCCACTTGAAAGGAGCTTTACTATGTCGATCGAAAAAGTGCTCTACCGCGCTCATGCCCGTGCCACTGGTGGCCGCGATGGCCGGGCAGTCGTCCCCGCAAGCAACCTTGATTTGAAACTGACGACTCCGCGCGAGTTGGGCGGTGCCGGCGGAGACGGCACGAATCCGGAGCAATTGTTCGCGGCCGGCTATAGCGCGTGTTTTCTCGGCGCGTTGAAATTCGTTGCCGCGCGCGAAAAGATTGCACTGCCCGCTGATGTCTCGATCGAAGGCAGCGTCGGCATCGGCGCTATTCCCACCGGCTTCGGAATCGAGGTGGAGCTCAAGATCTCGTTGCCCGGCATCGAGCACGGCGTGGCGCAATCGCTTGTCGAAAAAGCGCACATCGTCTGCCCGTATTCGAATGCAACGCGCAATAACATCGACGTCACGTTGACGCTTGTTTGACGTCCGTTTGCTGACGAATACAAAAAAGCCCAGACATGAGTCTGGGCAAAACCACCGGGAAAAGTCGCGCCGCTTGGCGCTGCAGTCACGAGGCTGCCCTTCTTGGAGGCAGCCTCACCATACCGTTAATTAGTTGTGCTGATAAACCGGCGGCGAATAAGCGCTCGCGGCGCGCTCGGTGCGACGACCGGATTCGGTATTACCTTGCACGCCCCCTACGCCGTTAGCATCGGTCTGCAGCGCGGCGGCTTGCGCCGTGCCCTGGGCCGCGTCTTCAGCCGCGACGCGCGCTTCGGCCGCCTGAATATTTTGTGGATAATGCATCCAGTCCGCAGGGTTATAGCCCGCTTTCATTACGCGTTCGAGATCCGCACGGACTTCCGCCCGAGTGAGAGGCTGCTGATTCGATTGAGCAAACGCGACGACCGGTGCGCCAAGTGCAACCGCGATGGCAATAGGCTTGATGAACGATTTCATGACGACCTCCGAATAACTGTTTTTACGAAGCTGCAATGGTCTATCTGCAGCGGTGAGACCAGTGTAGGCGGCACGCCGGAACGGATAAATAGTCGATTTCAGAATTCACTGGTGCACCAGAAAGAACAATCGGAGGCCTACCATGGACCGCTTTGCTGCAATGAAAGTCTTCACACGCGTGGTCGAATCGCGCAGCTTCGTCAAAGCCGGCGAATCGCTGCAGCTGGCCACGCCGCAGGTCTCGCGCATGGTCCAAGCGCTCGAGGCGCATCTCGGCGCTCGGCTGCTGAACCGCACGACGCGCAGCATCAGCGTCACGGAAGACGGTGAGGCGTACTACGAGCGCTGTATTCGCGTGCTGGCCGAAGTCGATGAGATGGAAGCCGAACTCACGCACGCGAAACTGAGCCCGAAAGGAAAGCTCAAGGTGAACTTGCCGTCGCTCATTGCAAAAACGATGATCGTCCCCGTGTTGCCTGAATTCTTCGCCCTGTACCCGGACATTCAAATCGAAATGGGCCTGAGCGACCGGCAAGTCGATGTCATCGAAGAAGGCGTGGACTGTGTGATCCGCACGGGCGACCTCGAAGATTCGGGCTTGGTGGCACGCCGTCTGGGCAACATCCCGCGCGTCACGTGCGCGGCGCCCTCTTACCTCGAAAAGTACGGCGAACCAAAAACGCTCGACGAGCTGCGCGAGCATATCGCCGTCAACTATGTGTCGAGCAATACCGGCCGGGTGCGGGGATGGGATTTCCTGGTCGACGATGCGGTGGAAACCATCGACATGCGCAGCATGATTGCCGTCAACGAGGTCGATGCTTACGTGACCTGCGGCCTGTACGGTCTGGGCCTACTGAAGGGACCGGTGTTTCCGCTGGCGCCCTATATCGAGACCGGCGCGCTGTGCCAAATTCTGAAAGACTATCCCTCGCCTGCGCGCCCCGTTTCGATCATGTATCCGCGCAATCGTCACTTGCCGCGTAAGGTGCGCGTGTTTTCGGACTGGGTCGTCGACGTGTTTGCGCGCATGACGCTGCTGCAAACGGACCGGGCGAACGCGGATGCGGTTGCGCGTTGAATGGGTTGAATGTACTCGGTTAGCCGAAGAACGGGACCGTCGTCGCCGGCACTCACATATACGGGTAATTCGGCCCGCCGCCGCCTTCGGGAGCGACCCAGACGATGTTCTGCGCCGGATCCTTGATATCGCAGGTTTTGCAATGCACGCAGTTCTGCGCATTGATGATCAGGCGATCGCCGCCGCGCTCGCTTTTGACGAACTCATACACGGCCGCCGGGCAGTAGCGCCCTTCGGGGCCCGCATAGATGTGAAGGTTCACGTCGACGGGCACCGATGGGTCTTTCAGCGTCAAATGCGCGGGCTGGTGTTCCGTGTGGTTGGTGTTCGACAGGAACACCGACGAGAGCCGATCGAACGTGAGCTTGCCGTCGGGCTTCGGATAGACGATCGGCGTGCATTCGGAAGCCGGTTTCAGCATCTCGTGATCGCGATGCCGATGATGGAGCGTCCACGGCACGTTCCCGCCGAGCAGCTTTTGCTCGATGCCCACCATCAGCGTGCCCAGGTACAGACCCTTGCTCATCCACTGCTTGAAGTTGCGCGCGCGATAAAGCTCCGTGTGCAGCCACGATTGCTTGAACGCGTCTGGGTAGGCCGATAGTTCGTCGCTTTGGCGGCCCGTCTGCACAGCGTCGAATGCCGCTTGCGCCGCGAGCATGCCGCTCTTGATGGCCGCATGGCTGCCCTTGATGCGCGCGGGGTTCAAAAAGCCGGCATCGTCGCCCACAAGCGCGCCGCCCGGGAATACGAACTTGGGCAGCGACAGCACGCCGCCGGCCGTCATCGCACGCGCGCCATACGAGATGCGCTTGCCGCCTTCGAGGAACTTGCGGATCTCGGGGTGCGTTTTATAGCGCTGGAATTCCTCGAACGGCGAGAGGTACGGATTGGTGTAGCCAAGCCCGACGACGAAGCCCACCATCACCTGATTGTTGTCGATGTGATAAAGGAACGAGCCGCCGCCCCAGGTATATTCGAGTTCCAATTTTTCGAGCATCGGAAAGCGCCGGTCGAACGAGCGCTGGTGCAGGCTCTTAGCCTTCGCCAGATCGCATTCAGTGACTTCAAGGCTTGGCCTGAACGCAAAATGATTGCGCACGCAAATGCGATGGCTCGCCAGGCGCCGAACGGTGGTGCCCATCGGATCCGCCGGAATGAGCGCCCATGAATGCGAGCCGCTGAGGCTGGCGATCTCGCTGGGTGTCATCACGCGCGTCATCGATGCAAACGTGTAGACGGGCAGCAAGCCGTTCTGATGCCCGCCGAACTTTGCCGCATAGGCGTTAGTACACAGAATGACGCGCTTGGCTGTGATCGTTCCGCGAGCGAAGGTCAGCGTTTTCACATCGCGGCGATCATTGATTTCCTTTACCGCACTCATTTCGAAGACCTTCACGTTCGCAGGTAGCGTCGCTGCAAGGCCCCGCATCAACGCAGCCGGTTGAACCGTGGTGCATCCGGGGGTGAAAAGCGCACTCTTTTAGAAACCGGTACCCGTGACCCTGCCGATTGCAGCCTCATCGAGCCATTCGCACGGCTCGCCTATGCGACCCAAACCATCAGCAAAGTGGACAAGCGCGTTCCGCCCTTTTTTGTTGACTGCTGCATGAAATTTGCCGTCGTCGCGCCAATCGCAATCGATGTTGTGCTGACGCACGATCGAACGAACATAGTCAATGCCATGCCGCTGGAGCCGCACGTCTGCCTTGTCGGCTTCCACACTGCGCGAATAGCTTTCGCTGCTAATGGCGTGTGGCAAGTCGACGAAGAAACCGGAATTACGTCCAGCAGTCGTGCGTCCTATTCGGTCAGCTTCCGCCAATGCGATCGAAGCATCGGGCGCGAGTTCGGCCAGGCGGCGCGCAGCGCACAACCCTGTAATGCCTCCGCCGATGACGACCCAATCGTATCGTTGGTCGGACACGACAATCTCGGGCGGCGCCGCTGGCGGCAGACTTTCCCACCATCCGTTCACGCCGTCCGGAGAGGGAAATCGCGCAAATTCCAGTTTCGAGGTCATGCGAGTTATCGAGCACTACGCAGCATCGGTTTGATGAGCTTCGCAAACGCACCGCGCTCATCGTCGGAGAGCCCACCAAGGGGCGCACGTGCCACACCGACCGGCAAACCTGCCAGTTCACAGCCATAGCGAACGTATTGAATAAATTTGCCGCTGCGCTCGAGCAGCTCAAGGACGGGCAGAAGTTGTGCCATTAGTTTGCGGCCCAACGTGAAGTCGCTGTTGTTCACGCATGCATCGAATAGCGCCGTGTGCGCTTCCGGCAAGAAGTTGGAGGCGCCGCCGACCCAGCTCTTTGCGCCCCATGCGAAGAATTCGAGGGCCTGGTCGTCCATGCCGCAACTGAGCGTCAGCCGGTCCCTGAAGTGCGTGGCCAGGTGATGCAGGTGCGCGATGTCGCCGGTACTTTCCTTCATGGCTTGGAAATTCGGACGCTCGAGCAGCTTTTCGAGCACGCCGTCGCTGATTTCCGTTCCTGTCCTGGCCGGAAAGTTATAGAGCATGATGGGCATGTCGAGCGCGTCATCTACCTTCAACAGATGAACGAGCAGTTCTTCCTGCGTCGGCTGCGCGTAGTACGGGGCGGCGACCAGCAACGCCTGCACTCCGGCGCGCTTTGCTTGCTGGCCGAGGAGTACGACTTCGCGCGTCGTCGTCGCATTGATGCCCGCGGTCAAATACGTCTTGCCGCCGGCTGCCTCGGCAACCGTATTGAACGTCGCCACGCGCTCGTCGAAACTCAGCGCATAGTACTCACCCGTCGTTCCGCCAACGCCAAGGCCCGAGACACGGCCGGCCAGATTGGCGGCGTGCTTGCCGAGCAAGTCATGATCGATCTCGCCATCCGCCTTGAACGGCGTCACGAGAGGCGTATGTACACCCTCGAAGCTCATTTCATTTTCTCCCGTCAGTAATCTTCAAATCGACAATCGAAACACCGGAGCCGACGGTCATACGCGACCGCTCGTCATACGACGTCCACCGCGTGCGAGTAAATCGGGAACTGCGCGCAGAGATCTCTCACTCGAGCGCGCACCGCACGCTCGACCTGGTCGTCGCCGCCTGGCTCTTGCTCCAGCGCTGACAAGACCTCAAGAATCATTTCGCCTATCTGCTCGAATTGAGCCGTGCCGAAGCCGCGCGTCGTGCCGGCTGGCGTGCCGAGCCGGATGCCGGACGTGACCGTCGGGCTTTGCGTATCGAACGGAATGCCGTTCTTGTTGCACGTAATGCCGGCGCGTTCCAGCGCCTTCTCCGCCTGCGTTCCCGTGAGCCCCTTCGGGCGCAAATCAACCAACTGCAAATGGTTATCTGTACCGCCGGTCACGAGGCTGAGCCCGCCCGCCTTGAGCACTTTGCCGAGCGCCTGGGCATTGAGCAGCACCTGATCGATATAGGCCGTGAACTCCGGGCGCAGCGCTTCGCCGAACGCCACTGCTTTGCCGGTAATGACGTGCATCAGCGGGCCGCCCTGCAATCCAGGGAACACCGATGAATTGATTTTTTTGGCGATCTCGCCGTTGTTCGTGACGATGAAGCCCCCGCGCGGCCCACGAAGCGTCTTGTGCGTCGTCGAGGTCACCACGTCCGCGAAGCGAACCGGATTCTCGTGCCGTCCGGCGGCGACGATACCCGCGATGTGGGCCATGTCGACCATCAACAGCGCACCGACGCTGTCCGCGATGTCGCGCAACGCTGCGAAATCTAGCGCGCGCGGATACGCCGAATAGCCGGCGATGATCAGCTTCGGGCGCTGCGCTTGCGCAAGCGCGC
This sequence comes from Trinickia sp. LjRoot230, assembly GCF_964253315.1. Taxonomy (NCBI): domain Bacteria; kingdom Pseudomonadati; phylum Pseudomonadota; class Betaproteobacteria; order Burkholderiales; family Burkholderiaceae; genus Trinickia; species Trinickia sp. LjRoot230. Next base: position 1,956,500 of record NZ_CAXUQX020000001.1, on the reverse strand, counting down.
GAAGGTTGTCGTAATCGATGCGGTATGTTTCCGGACTCACGCCGTACTGCACCGCGTTGAACTATTTGCCGGACAGCGCCGGGCGCGCGCCATGCGTAAGATGGCCTCCAGCGTCGAGCGACATGCCCATGACTGTGTCGCCCGGTTTGACCAGCGCAAGCATGACCGCGCCGTTTGCCTGTGCGCCCGAATGCGGTTGTACGTTTGCGTACTCGGCTTCAAAGAGCGCCTTGACCCGATCGATGGCCAATGCCTCGATTCGGTCGGCGTGTTCGCAGCCGCCGTAGTAGCGCTTGCCCGGATAACCCTCGGCATACTTGTTCGTCAGCACCGTCCCTTGCGCCTCCATCACGGCAGCCGAGACGATGTTCTCTGAGGCGATCAACTCGATCTGCGTTTGCTGGCGGCGCAACTCAAGCGCGATCTCAGACGCGATGACTGGGTCACGGCTTTGTAGCGTTTCAGAAAAAAAGCGCGCGTGTTCGTTCACTGCTAACTCCCGAAAATAATCGCAAGACGCAGTCCTTACGAGACTGCAATCATCGTTGGGAAGGCGGGCGCTCTCTCGCCCGCCGCAATACAGGTCGAAGCCGTCCGTGAATGTATGCAACGTACGCATTCACCGGCGTCGACCTTCGGCTTACTGCTGCAACCAGGCCTTCAGCTTTTCAGGATGCGCATTGACAAACTTCTTCGCCGCCGCTGCGTAGTCGTTCGAGGTGTTGCCGTCGAACTCGATCGCTTCGACATCGGCGAGCGTCAGCTTGAAGTGTTTGAAGAACACATTGACGCGCGGGAATTTGGTCGCGAACTGCTTCGATGCAAAGGCATGGATATGCTCTTCTCCGCCGAGCGTGCCCTTCGGATCCTTCAGGTAGCGCATCTTCCACTTCTGGAAGAGCCAATGTGGGCTCCATACCGTTGCGACGACCCATTGGTTGGACTGATAGGCGCGCGACACCGCGGCGAGCATGCCGGCTTCGCTCGACGCTTGCAGGTTGTATCCGGCCAGGTTGTAAGCTTTAACCGTCTTTTCCGATGCCTGCATCAAACCACCACCTGGCTCAATACCCTGAATGGTCGCGTTGAGCTTGCTCTTGACCTCGGGCTTGTTCAGATCGGTGATCGACGACAGCTCGGACTCCGGCACATAGGCAGGGACAGCCCAGCCGTTCTTGCCGCCGGTGTAGATAACGCCAACATCGTCCATGTCGTTCTTGTATCGGGCGTAGTAAGTCGCATGCGTGACGGGCAGCCAGCCCCCGACCATGATGTCCAGATCCCCGCGTGCAACACCTTGATACTGGATACCGATATCGGCCTGCACGAATTGAACGGGCTGGTTGAGATTGTTCTCGAGCACATACTTGGCGACGTTTGCCACAGCCAGCACGTCAGCCCAGTTAGTTACCGCTACCTTCACGGGTTCGGCAGCCATCGCGGGCGCGACGCCGATCCTCACAGCAACGACCGTCGATATCGCCAGCTTCGCGAGAAGTGACTTTAATAAACCGCTTTTCATTTAGTACCCCTTAGCTATCAAAGAGATGATCACCATTCGACGGATGTCGCCGACTCTCCGGCCACCGCTGCAGCAGCCGGCCCAACCACGGCCTTTGCCTGTCAGTTGCTTGCCGCGCCGCTTGCCTGCGGCTTCACCGTCCGGGTGACGGATTTCGTTTTCTTTTTTGCCTTCACACCGAAGCTTTCGGTGAGCCGGTCAAGCACGATGGCGAGCAGTACGACACCCAAACCGCCCTCGAATCCGATACCGATATCCAGGCGTTGAATGCCGCTGAGAACATACTCGCCAAGACCGCCGGCACCGATCATCGACGCAATCACGACCATCGATAGCGCCATCATGATGGTTTGATTCACACCCGCCATAATCGACGGCAGCGCGTTCGGCAACTGAATCTTCCACAGCAGTTGCGAGTCAGTGCTTCCGAATGAGCGACCGGCTTCCAGCAATTCTTCGCGAACCTGCCGAATGCCTAGCGTCGTCAGACGCACCACCGGCGGCATCGCAAAGACCACGGTCGCGATCACCGCGGGCACGCGCCCCAGGCCAAATAAGATGACGGCCGGAATCAGATAGACAAATGCCGGCATCGTCTGCATGAAATCGAGCAGCGAGCGCAGAATCATTTCGATCCGTTTGTTTCGAGCCCCCCAGATGCCGAGCGGCACGCCGATGACGAGACTGAAAAACGTGGCAGCAATAACGAGTGCAAGTGTGGACACAGTCTGCGTCCACAACCCCATGTAATGAATGGCTTGCAGCGCGAGGCCGACGAACACAGCGAATACGATGCCACGGCGCCACAATGCCAGCGCGACAAAAATCACGAGCATGACGATGAACGGAATCGCCCCAAGGCCTGCCTCCAACAGCTTGACTACTGCGCCCAGTGCGGCGGAAAACGCATCAAAGCCGCCCCGGAAATGATGGAAGAGAAAATTGACGGCGTTCTCTGCGAACGAGCCGATCGCTGACGAATTATTCATCCCGCCCTCCGTTCCATAACCTGCTTCAATATCGTGCGGCACGACACCACGCCCGCGAGCTTCCCGAGCGCATCGACGACCGGTACGTCGTGTCGCTGGGCCAGGGCGATCGCCGCAAGATCGTGCAGGTCCGCATCCAGCGCAACCGCTTTCAAGTCCGGGATGAATGCTTCTCGGATGGGGCGCGCGCCGGCCTTGTGCAGCGATGCAGGTGTTACGCCGCCTTGGAAGCGTCCCGAGTCGTCGCAGACGTAACCGCACTCGACGCCACTGTCGATGAGTTGATTGAGGTAACGATCGGCGGGCGCCCCCACGTCGCACGCGATCACCCCTCGCTCGACACCGGCCAACAGGCTGGAAGCTTTGAGGAAGCGCGAGACGTCGACATGGCGGAAAAAGTCCCGCACGTAGTCGTCGGCCGGCGATTGGATCAATTCCGCCGGCGTGCCGACTTGAATCAGGCAGCCGTCTTTCATGATGCCGATCCGGCCGCCGATCTTGATCGCTTCCTCGATGTCGTGTGAGATGAAAACGATGGTGCGCTGCTCTTTCTTTTGGAGCCGCAGCAGTTCACTCTGCATCTCGTGCCGAATCAGTGGATCTAAAGCGGAGAATGCCTCGTCCATCAGAAGCACAGAAGGATTCACCGCGAGCGCACGCGCAAGACCGACGCGCTGCTGCATACCGCCCGACAGCTCATCGGGCAAGAGTTTTTCGTACGAACCGAGGCCAACGCGTGTCAGTGCGGTACGAGCGATCTCGTAGCGCTCCGCCTTTTTCATACCCGCGACTTCCAGCCCGTAGGAAATATTGTCGAGTACCGTACGATTCGGCAGCAGTGCAAAAGACTGGAACACCATTGCCATCTTCTTGCGGCGCACGTCGCGCAACTCCACCGTGGACATCGGCGCAATATCGCGGCCTTCGAGAATGACCTGACCGGAGGTCGGCTCGATCAGGCGGTTGAGCAGACGAACCAGCGTCGATTTACCGGAACCCGACAACCCCATGATGACGAAAATCTCGCCCGCTTTGACGCTGAGGCTGACGTCGTTGACAGCAACCATATTGCCCGTGCGCTTGAAGATTTCATCGCGCCCCAGACCCTGCTTGATCAAATCGGACGCGCGCTCCGGTTTCGGACCGAAAATTTTCGATAGGCGGTGGACCGTCAGAATATCGGAACCGGGCACTGCAACCGAGGTCGCAACCGGCGAGACGGCTTTCGCATTGATCGCGCCGGACTCGACGACGTCCTGCGGTGCGAATGTCAGATTCGGGGGTATGCTTTCTTCCCAACTGGCAAGTTCAAGAAATCAAGGGCCGCGATTAGGTAGCCTTCGGTCGAAGCAACCATCCTATTCGGGGGTATGCTTTCTTCCCAACTGGCAAGTTCAAGAAATCAAGGGCCGCGATTAGGTAGCCTTCGGTCGAAGCAACCATCCTTGGTCTCGTCTGTTTTTGTAATCCACCGGGCACTCGTGTTCGTGTATTTAGCGCTGCCCGTATCGAGCAGCGAATATTCCGACGCGCCTGATTGCATCAGTTGTCGCTGGTGGCCAATCGCTAATGGATAGCTGCCTGACCTGCCCGGTTTTTTAAGACCATTCCGTTCTAGCAATAACGGCGTTGGTTGAACTGCTTTCTAGCCGCTGGCGGTACGCCAGCGGCGTCTCGTAGTTTAGGCTCGAATGGGGTCTGACTTCGTTGTAGTGCCGGCGCCAGTCGTCAATCACAATTTTCGCTTCGATTCGGTTGCGAAACCACTCCATGGCCAGACACTCGTCGCGGAATTTTCCGTTAAAGCTTTCGTTCGTTCCGTTCTGCCATGGCTTGCCTGGATCGATCGTAAGCGACATTTGGCGGCCGTCTTGACGATCAGAATTTGATCTCGAAGAGGCGTTCGTTGGCGGTGTGAAGGTCGAAGGCTGCTGGATCGAAGCCACCGCCACACCAGTCGAGCAACTGCTGGTGTTCCTCATGAGCGGGGTCGATGATCGCATCGAGGAACTCGATGTAGCCGGGTCCACCGCCAACATCTTCCGGCGGACAGGCATTGCGGCCATCCAAGCAGATAGGCGAGCGCAACTCCGGATCAGTCGGCAGGACCTTCTCGATCTTCACACGATGTTGCCAGTTGTCACCATAATCGTAGAGGTAAGTGAACGACTTGCGCGTACCCAGCGCACGGTCCAAGGTCACTCGCGCCTCGTTAAGCATCGGCGGGTCACTCGGGAAGTCCAGATCGGGTACACCGTAGTTGGTGTCGCCGAACATGAATTCGTGCAGGTGGCCACCCTCCCAGCCCATTGCCAGCAGCAACACAACGTGCAGCTTCGGTAGTCTGATCGAGGCGGGAACCAGCACCCGTCTCCAGACTGCCGGCTTCAGATACTTCAGCTCAATGTGCAACTGATAGACCGGTGCCGGTGAATTGACCGCGCGTACCGCGGGTTTGCGAGTTGATGCCATCGTCACGCAGCCTGCTGGAGCGGCTGCTGCGCCGGCATCAAACGCCACGGCAGCAACTGATCGATTCGGTTGATGGGATGATCGGCAATGCGCTCGAACACTGTGCGCAGGTAAGCATACGGTTCGACACCATTCAGGCGTGCCGTGCCGATTAGGCTGTAGATGACCGCCGCACTTTGTCCACCACCGTCAGAACCGGCAAACAGGTAATTGCGCCGGCCGATCACGAGCGGCCGGATCGCGCGTTCCGCCGTGTTGTTGTCGATCTCGATGCGCCCGTCTTCGCAGTAGCGCACCAGCGCAGGCCAGTTCCCCAGCGCATACCGGATGGCACGCCCCAGGCTCGACTTCGCCGAGACCTGCGCGAGCGTGTGCTCCAACCAGTCCTTCAGCGCACGGGCAAGCGGTAGCGCCCGTGCCATACGCACCGACTGCCGCAACGCCGGCTTTCGGCCGCGAATCTCGCGCTCGATGGCATACAGAGCCGCGATGCGGCCAAGTGCCTCCTGTGCCACCGGCGAACGCTCCAGCTCGTACAGGTCGTAGAACTTGCGCCGCACATGCGCCCAGCACGCGGCCTCGATGATCATGCCATCGCGATACAGCGCATCGTAGCCGCTGTACGCATCCGCCTGCAGGATGCCCGACCAGCCCTGCAGATGCGTACGGGGTCGCTCGCCCTTCCGGTCGGGCGAGTATCGGTACCAGACGGCCGGCGGCGCCCGGCTGCCCGCCGGCCGATCATCGCGCACATACGTCCACAACCGTGCCGTGCGGGTCTTGCCACGCCCGGGCTCGAGTACCGGAACGGGGGTATCGTCCGTATGGATTTTTTGCGCCTCGCGCACATACCGGCCAACGGCATCGGCCAGCGGCTGCAGTAGCTTGGCGCACTCGCGAACCCATGAGGCCAGCGTAGCCCGCTCGAGGTCAATGCCGGCGCGGCGATAGATTCCTGCCTGCCGGTACAACGGCGTATGGTCAGCATACTTGGCGACCACCACCTGTGCCAGCAGACCCGCACCGGCCATGCCGCGTGCGATCGGGCGCGACGGCGCCGCTTCCTGGACCACCTTTGCACAGCGGCGGCAGCTTAGCCGGGGACGCACGTGGCGAATCACCCGGAAGTACCCTGGCACGTAATCCAGCATCTCGGAGGCGTCTTCCCCCAGCTTGCGCAACCGCCCGCCGCATTCGGGACAGTCGCAATGCTGCGGCTTGTGCTCGATGGTCTCGCGCGGCAGATGCGCAGGAAATGCGCGTGCGCGGCGGCGCAATGGAACCACCGGTGCTGTCGTGCTCACCCGTTCATCCTGCTCGGGTTCAGGAGGCGGCGCAGACACCTCATCGGGCTGCGGCAGCGGCCAGTCACTGAGCGCGAGCTGCAGTTGTCCCGTCAGTTCCACCATGCGTTCCGACGACCGACCATACTGCCAACGCTTCAGGCGCGAGATCTCGGCCAGCAGGCGTGCGATAGTTTCTTCGCGCACGGCAAGCATGCGCTTAAGGGTGTCGATGTCGTCGGGGAACCGGCTGGCTGGCATGCCCGGAATTTTATCAAGCACACGCAGACGCGGGAGCAAATTTACGCGGCGCATGTGGGCCTCCACGTTCGTTGCGGGCGTCGCCAGTCGATGCCTTCGAGCAGCATCGACAATTGTGCTGCCGACAGGTGGAGGCATCCCGCGTCAGCTTGCGGCCAGATGAAACGACCGTGCTCCAGCCGCTTGACGTACAGGTTCATTCCATCGCCACTCCACCACAGCAGCTTGAGCAGATCACCCCGGCGACCACGGAACGCAAACACGTGGCCCGAGAACGGGTCTTGCTCGAGCGCCACCTGGGCCAGTGCCGCCAGACCATCCATGCCACGGCGCATGTCGGTGACGCCTGCGGCTAGCCAGATGCGGGTGCCGGTCGGCAGCGCGATCATGCCGACCTCAGACAATGCAGCACCAGTCGCAACTGAGCCGGATCGACCTTCCCGTTCACCCACACGCGTGCGCCATTGAGTCCGATCTCAATACTTGAGGGTGCTGCTTCCTGTGCGCGTAATGGCAATTGCGCCGTTGGCAACGGCAGCGACGAAACCGCCGTCGACTCATCCGGCGATATCGCCACCGGAACAAACACCGCCGCCTTGCTCGCCGTCTTACTGTCCAGCAGACCGGCACGATACTGCCTGCGCCACTTGAACACCATGTTCGGATTCAGGCCGCGCGACTGTGCGAGCTTCGCCACCGAGATGCCTGACTCGCACGCTGCTATCGCAACCTCACGCCGGAATTCAGGTGTGTAATTCGGCCGCCCTTTGCGGCTCTTTGCACTGTCGATCTCTGTCATCAAAGTGGTCCCCACTACTCGAAGTGATGGGCATCACTTTGGACTCACGCGGCTACGCTGTCGATGCGGCCTCGAAATAACGCTTACGATCGATCAGCGCCGACTCAATTTTCTCCGACACGATCCACTTGAGCAACGCAGAACTCACGAACTCGGGACCATTGTCGCTTCTCATGTATCGCGGTGCACCGTGAACACTGATCAGCCGGCTCAACACCTCAATGACGCGTCCAGACCGGATCGAGCCGGAAACGTCGATTGCCAGACATTCACGCGTGTATTCGTCTACGACCGTCAGACACTTCAGCTGCTGTCCATTGGCACACGCGTCAAAGACAAAATCGTAGCTCCACACGGCATTGCGCATCTCCGGTACAAGTGGCCGCGGGCGCGAGCCGGCAACACGACGCCGGCGCCGCTTGCGAGGCACCTGCAGCCCTGCCTGCGCCCACAACCGGCTGCAGCGTTCCTTGCCTACGACTATGCCTTCGCGAGCGAGCATGATGCGGATCCTGCGCGAGCCGAAACGCGGATAGTCTCCTGAGAGCCTCCGCATCGTCTCAACTACTGGAGCGTTCTTGCCCGGCATCCTGCTCATGTAGCCGAGATTGGCGCGGCTGACCTGGATCAGCGCACACGCACGCCGCTGGCTCAACCCGCGCGAAATCGCATAGCGGGCCTGCTCGCGGCGCACCTGTGCGCTCACCACTTTTTTCCCGAAATCTCCTTCATGACCTCAATCTCGAGATCCCGCTCAGCGACCAGCTTCTTCAGCCGATTGTTCTCCAGCTCCAGGGCCTTCAGACGCCTCACGTCGTCGCTGACCATCTCTCCGAAACGCTTGCGCCACGCGTAGATTGACGCGTCACTCACGCCGTGGCGCTTCGCCACCTCGGCAATCGGCGCACTGTCTGCCTCCCGCAAAATCCGAACAATCTGCTCATCGCTGAATCGACTCTTCTTCATGACGCGCTCCACGTGGATGCGCCATTATCCTAGTTCAAGCTGGTCTCAGATTCCCGGGGCAGGTCATGCCGTCTATTGCATTGATTCAAGCGTACCAAGCCAATTGAATGTGTCCCGATACATTTCCTTCGCCTTTTTCCCTACCTGCGGTTATGCACCGAATACACGAAGCGTCGTTGAAAACTAGGCGGAATCGTCTCTTCTGGGCGGAACCTTTTAGTGGCGCGGGATTCGGGACGGCAGGGAGTGTGCTGCGGCAGTGGCGCCAGGCCTTTGCTTCATACGTTGAAACGACGTGGACATAGGGAATTTACCGACGACGACGACGCAGCACCGAACCTGGCCCGATCGATTTCAAGCGATGGTGGACCTATCGGAGTGTGCTCGGGGAACTAGACGTACGCGCGCTAACCGTGGCGCTCGCCGCAAATGCGCTTGACGCAGCAGAAGCCGAGACCATCAAACAGCGCAAATTCGAAAGGTGTCCGGCGCCAATCGCGCGCGCTTGAGGGAGATCGAAGACACCCTCGCCAAACGGAAAATGCAACGATCAATGTGCGAGTTCTAATCGCCGACTGCGGTCCCCTTGGGCTGTCCAAGTCCAACGGCAACAAAAAACCCGCAGAGCCTATGGCTATGCGGGTTTTGGGATACTGCTGCAGAACACTATGGAACTGCCTGGAAGCGATTCGCGAAACGGAATGGTGGGTGCTGAGAGGCTCGAACTCCCGACCTACGCCTTGTAAGGGCGCCGCTCTACCAACTGAGCTAAGCACCCGTTCGCGCTACGGTGCGACATCATGTCAAATCACGCTAGCCGGCAGCGATACAGTGCTTCAGCGCATGCCAGTCAACGAGCCCGCTAGTTTAGCGCATCTTTTAGCGCTTTGCCAGGCTTGAATTTCGGAACCTTCGCCGCCTTGATCTTGATCGCCGCTCCGGTGCGCGGGTTGCGCCCCGTACGTGCGGTACGCTTACCCACCGCAAATGTGCCGAAGCCAACCAACGTCACCGAGCCACCCTTTTTCAACGTGCTCTTGACGCCGGCAATGACCGCGTCGAGCGCGCGTCCCGCAGCCGCTTTCGATAAGTCGGCTTGTTCTGCGATGTGGTCGATCAGTTCCGTCTTGTTCATCCAAACCCCCGAGAATGATTGTTGAGTAACCGATAAGCGCCCCCGAGGCGCAGTCGATTGAAGCACAGCGAGCGCGCTGAACCCCCGCTCATTAAATGTAGCCGAAAGACGAGTGTCAACCAGGGTTGCCCCGACGATCTGTCGCATTCGATAACGATTCGCTGTATGGCATCCAGCGCCCGATCATCGGTTCTTGCGAGCGACGATCGATATACCGGTATCTTGGTAACCCGCGAACCATGCGGACTCCGCTCGCATGTTTCGCTGCATTTCATCGAAATTTTCAGCGGTCTTGCCTGTTGCGGGGTCCATATAACTACCGTCGGCGCGATGCATGACCCAATGCAGGCCTATCGGCACTTTAGCAATCGTTACTGCCAGCGCTTTGAGTTCCGCCTCGCCGTGACGCAGTTCCGGCGCGTCCGGTTTGACGACGGTACCGGGAGGGAGCTCTTTCTTGACATTGGGGTATAACCAATTGAGCGCCGATGAGAGCGGTCCAGGCTGCTCGTGAATTTCCATTTCAAGTCCGAGCAATCGCCCTGCGAACAAAAGATGTTGCGGCAGTGAGTATCCGGCTTCTTGTATGCTGCGGCTTTGCCGACGCTGCGTCGTCATCCCGCTCGTGATCGTGAAGAGATCTTGCTCGCTCTCGTGGTTAAGCTCGAGATTACCGCCTCCAAGTTCGCTCAATGAACCTTGGTAAGCCGGTATTTTCTCGATACCGAGTTCCTTCGCGACGCATAGCAGACTCGCCGCCCCACACGAATTCTGAAAGATCTGCTTGCGTTCGGCGCGCGTGGCGGCGGACGGGTCAAGCGGCCTATCGTTAATTTGGGCACCGGGTAACGGCGAAACATCTCCGTGATTCGACGTGCTTTCGAGCATGTTGGGTAAACCATCGGCTGATTTAGTTGCCTCGGCGCTGTCGTTTTCGACGGTGTCGGAAACCACCTTTTTGGACCCAGACACATCGGCAACGAGCCCATCGTTGTCGGCCAGCGTCACAGGGTTGTTTCGTACCATGCGGTAAAGGTTCAATCCATCGACAGTGCCGGCCGGATCTGTGTTCAACCATCGTCCAGCCCAGGGCTGATAGTATCGATAACCGTAGTAATACAACCCCGTCGCGTCGCGCTCCTTGCCTGAGTACCGCACGAACTTGGTATCCGCCTCGACTTGACCGCGCGCTGTCCATACCGCCGTGCCGCCATACGGGTAGTATTCCTCTCGGCTGATCAATTCGGCATTGGCATCGAGTTCCACCGTGATCGAGTTGATTGGATCGCTCGTTCCATAGCGCATCACGTTGCCCGTCACGCTCGCCGGTTGCCCTACCTCCCAATGTAGGCAACGCGCGTGGATGCTTCCCGCCTCGCAACTGATCTCTTGCAGCTTCTCGCTCACGGTCATGGCCTTGCCATCGCCGCTTGAGGTCACCCGCAGCGTCAAGCCTGGTAGATAAATTACCTCGACCGTTCGCATCACGCCTTTGGCCTGGGTCGTCATGCGTTTGCGCACCCGCATGCCGTCGCAGTCGTATTGATATGTTTCCCGGTCATCATCCGGCCCGTTGCGCTTGATCAGCGTCACCTTCTGCAGCCGGTTGCGGCTATCCCACGCAAGCGGCTGCACACTACCGGGCACCAGCATCCGCTGGTTGCCCCGCGCGTCGAACCATGTGCCGTTGTCGATGTCCCCAGGACCCAACTGCAACGATGCAGCTTGCAATACCGCGTGGTTACTCCGGTCGGATACGACAATCGCCTGCGTGTAGCTGGACGTCCCTTGGTGCTGAATCGTTGCGAGGTTGCAACCCGTATCGTAGGTGTACGTGCGCGTGTAGTTCGCATAGACCGAATCGTCGCTCGGCAGCGGCATCGTCGGCGTGGGCAAGGTCGCCGTCTGCGCGCCTCGGTTAGCCGTCTCGCGGCCGGTCGCGCTGATCAACTGATACAGTGCGTCATAGCCATAAATGCGCGCCGGCTCGATCTTCTGGTTGCGCCAGTAAGAGTTCACCTGCGCCGCGTCACTCACTCGCACAACATTGCCCACCGGGTCATACGTATAGCTCAGATCTTGCACGACGGTGGCGCGATTGGCCTGCGCCGCACGCGTCACCTTGAGGCCGATCAGCCGTTGCGTTTGTGGCTCGTAGGTATGGCTGCTGATAGCGCCATTGCCCGCCGTTTCACTGAGTACTCGACCTGCCGCACTGTAATCGATCGCCGAAAGCACTGGCTTCGCTACCCCACCCGCCGCCAGCGCCAAACTGCTGTTCGCGAGCCGCCCCGCAACGTCGAAACCTCGCTGCTCGACATTGTTCTTTGCATCGGTCTGCGTTACCCACATCCCCATCGCGTCGTGTACCCAGGTGCTCAGATACGCCGTCCCGTCCAGTTCGCTGACCCAGGCACTCTCGTCGTCCTGGCCGAACCAGTCAGGATCGGCCTCCGCATCGCCCAGCAACCAACAGGTCTCGTCGAGGGGCTGGCCCGTCAAGCGAAATCCGCCCCAACTTCGCTTGCCTGCGGTGTCATAGCGGCGCACGCACTGGCCTCTGAGGTTGTGCGCCTGGGCGTCCACTTGTTGCTCACCATAGATCCACACATCGCGCGTCGCGCTTGCCGTCTCCACTGTCTCGGCGATCGTCCACGGCCGTCCAAGCTTGTCGTATGTCCGCGTCGTACCCGTGCCGCGCGCATCCAGCGCCCACACCGGACGGCCATCTATATCGCACAGCGTCCATTGCATGCCCGCGTCGACGCTGTCAGTCCGAATCACGCGACCCGATAGCGACGAGATATAGGCGAAGTTCGGTGAGCCCGAGGCACACAAACGCGCATCGATACGGGATGCGACATGGTCCAGCGAATCATACGTCGTACATTCGATCAGCTCATCGACCGCGTTTTCGGCCGATCGCCGGTTGTACCGCAGCATGCGCACCGCTGTGCCACGGTTGCTCAGCACCGTTATCGTTGGAGTACCGAAAGCGGGATTCGACGAAGTCATATTCACATCCTATTCATCGGTTCGACCTCGTGAAGCGTGTTAATCGTCGCAGCCGAGGCGTCGCAGCAGCTGCTCCGATTGCGGACCGATGGCCCGATGTTAAACACCAGATACCAGTCGATCGCTCGTTCATGTGCCTTTGCCGCCTTTCGTCACGCAATCACGCCGCTCCGATCGTTTCGCCGCACTCTCAGAGCGGATTACCGCGATGCGCATGGAATTGACTATCATATTTTTTGACAAGTGCATGTGCATTCTCATTAACCTGGACGCCGTCGTTATCTCGGTAGCTGGCTGAAATACTATTTAAATCCGCACCTCTACGTTGCAGCGCCTTTAAAAATATCGCGAGATTTCCGGGCTTCGGTCGATAATGACCGCTCTCCGCTTCGACACCGATGATTTTCCAATAAGGATCCATAGAGATCATGCCGGCGGCTCGAACTTGCGCCCCTCCCATTAACGAAGAGTGGTGTCGATAAAATCTATCTTTATGCATTATGTAGATGTTATTGTCCTTATCCATGACAAACATAGCCTCTCGCACCTGCCCACTCCTATGGATCGCTGCTCTTTGATCACGCGGAAAATTCCAGGGAGCTCTCACGGTATTTCCGGCGAACGAATCTACTTTATGCTGATTTCGATCCGTGGAAGTCTGTAAGTAACGAACCCCAGCAAGATGCGGCCTGTTTCTGGGCGTTGCGGCGAGCGCCCGCTCCAACCAATCGAAAAAATTGTGCTCGGTGTCGTACCCTTCCCATTGTTTGCGATAGCCCTCCAGTGCTTTTCCGTATCTATGCTGCGGATCAAGCCGCTCCAGATGGTACGCGGGATCGAGAGGCAGTCCTCCTTTAAAACTGCCGGCGGTTAGTCGCATAGCAACACTTCGTACACGCCCCCAGTTCTGTTTAGCTCGCTCGCGTTGCTCGTGCGTCAGCGGAGGCTGCACTCCAGGCTCTTGATCCGGCGTTAATCCATTACTATCGAGCAGCGTCACAGGGTTGTTCCGGACCATCCGATAGAGATTCAGCCCATCGACAGTACCGGCCGGGTCTGAGTTCAGCCATCGTCCGATCCACGGCTGGTAGTAGCGGTAACCGTAGTAGTACAGTCCCGTCGCGTCGCGTTCCTTGCCCGAATAGCGCACGAACTTCGTATCCGCTTCAATCTGGCTGCGCGCCGCCCACACTGCCGTGCCGCCGTACGGGTAGTATTCCTCGTGGCTGATCAGCGCCGCATGGTCATCCAGTTCCAAACCGATCGAGTTGATCGGATCGCTCGCTCCATAGCGCATCATGTCGCCCGTTGCGCTCGCCGGTTGTCCTACCTCCCAATGCAGGCAACGCGCGTGGATGCTTCCCGCCTCGCTGTTGACTTCCTGCAGGCTTTCGACCACCGTCATGGTCTTACCATCGCCGCTTGAGGTCACCCGCAGCGTCAAGCCTGGTAGATAAATTACCTCGACCGTTCGCGTCACGCCTCTGGCCTGGGTCGTCATGCGCTTGCGCACCCGCATGTTGTCGCTGTCGTATTGATACGCCTCGCGGTCGTCGTTGTTAAGGCCATCCCGCTTGACTAACGTCACGCGTTGCAGCCGATTGCGCCCGCTCCATCCAAGCGGCTGAGTATGATCCGGCGACAAGAACTGGGCATTGCCCGCGGCGTCGAACCAGCCATTGCCGTCGATGTCGGCCGGCTTCAAGGTGCACGCCGCGTTCTGCGACATCGCATGGTTGCTTGCGTCCGAGACCACAATGGCCTGTGTGTAATTGGCCGCGCCCTGGTGCTGGATTTGCGTGAGGTTGCCCCCCCGATCGTAGGTGTAGGTGCGACTGTAGTTCACATACACTGAATCGTCGGCAGGCAGCGGTATCGTCGCCGGCGGCAACGCCTGGGACTGCTGAACGCGGTTGGCCATCTCCCGCCCCGTCGCGTTGATCAACTGGTACAGCGCGTCATAACCATACGTGTGCGCCGCTTGGATCTTCTGGTTGCGCCAGTATGAAGTCGCCTGCGCGGCATCGCTTATCTGCACGACGTTGCCCACCGGGTCATACGTGTAGCTCAGATCCTGCACGGTCGTGGCGCGGCTCGCTTGGGCTGGACGCGTCACGGTCAAACGAATCAGCCGCTGCGTCTGCGGCTCGTAGGCATGAGTGCTGAGAGCGCCGTTGCCCGCCGTTTCACTCAGCACCTGGCCCGCCGCGCTGTAGTCGATCGCCGAAAGCACCGGCTTCGCCGTGCCGCCGGCCAGCATCAAGCTGCTGCTCGCAAGGCGACCCGCCACATCGAAATAGCGCCGCTGCACATTGCACTTTGCGTCAGTCTGCGTCGTCCATGTACCCGTCGCATCGTGCGTCCACGCACTCGTGTATGCGCTCGTATCCAGCGCGCCAGCATTCGCCGACGCATCCCCGCCTTTCCAGTCGGGCTCGGCTTCGGCATCGATCAATAACTGGCGCGTTTCATCAAGCGGCTGCCCCGTCAATCGAAACCCGGTCCAACTCAGTTTGCCGGCGCCATCGTAGCGATAGACACACTGTCCGCGCAGGTTGTGTGCCTGCGCATCGGGCTGGTTCTCGCCGTAGACCCATACCTCGCGCGTCGCAAGTGGTTGATCTTTGAGCGCCTCTTGAAGCGACAGCGGCCGGCCCAGTTCATCGTATGTTCGCGTCGTACCCGTGCGGCGCGCATCCAGCGCCCACACCGGACGGCCATCTATATCGCATAGCGTCCACTGCGTGCCCGCGTCGACGCTGTCAGTCCGAATCACGCGACCCGATAGCGACGAGATATAGGCAAAGTTCGGTGAGCCCGAGGCGAACAGACGGGCATCGACACGGGATGTGACGCGGTCCAGCGAATCATACGTCGTCCATTCGATGAGCTCATCGAGCGCGTCTTCGGCCGATCGCCGGTTGTACCGCAGCATGCGCACCGCTGTGCTGCGATTGCTCAGCACCGTTATCGTTGGAGTACCGAAAGCAAGGTTCGCTGACATATCTATGATCCGCCTGAAGGGAACGGCACGCTTGAGCCGATGATTACGACGGTCTCGGTGAATCACATCCCATTCGTTCGTTGGTTTGCGCCGCAATCCGCTCCGGCCGCCTCGGTCCAGTCAGTCCTTGACTGACACGCTCGGTGTCGGAGCGGGCGCAGTCGGGTCATAAGTGTCACTCTCATCCTCGGCCACGGTAAACCACGGGAAATAGCTGTTGCGCCGCAGGTAGCCCTTCGCCGTCAGGACCTCGATTTCTCGTCCCACTGCATCATAAAAATGCGTATCCGCATACCCGCAACTGCGCATCGCCTTATCGTCGACATATCGCCAGTCGTCGATGTAATACGGCTGATAGCTGCGCACCGGTTTCCCTTTATTGTCGTACTCGACCTTGCCGGACACCGCCCAGCGGGTCGTCGCATTCGCCGTAACGGGATTGCCTCGCGGATCGACGACGATTTCTCCATGCGGATCGCGCTCCCAGGCAAGTCCCCCGGGCGTCTTCATCACATGTTGCAACGTACGGCCCAAACCATCGAAGTAGGCCACGCTCACACGAACCTGCTGTGCGGTGTCGGAGGGATAACGATCGGCAACCAGTGTCGCCGCCTGGACCGGCAAACGGTCCGCATCCGCAGCTTGCATCAGTGGCCGAGCCTTATCGACATCCGGCAACGAACCCGAGCCGGCTGCCCATGCACGCCCCGCCGCCAAAATCCAGCCATCGGATGTAATAAATCCATGGTCCTGCAGCGCGCTCCACAGCCCCGGCACATCGCTTGTGATGTCACTCAGCGATGTTTGCTCGAGTTGTCCGATCCAACTGAAAGGGTCTTCGATCTGAATGCTCGCGACTTGCTGCTTCGCCGTATCCGCATCCTGGATCGCTTGAGCAACGCTCAGCCCACTCGGCGAAAAGTTTGCCACCGGAACGAAGCCAACGGCCTTAGCCTCCTCGGTTCCGTAAAAGCTCGTGGCCATCACTCGCCCGAGTGCATCCAGCAGAACCTCATGACTGTTCGCATTCGCATCGATGATGCGGGTTGGATGTAAGAACCGATAGTCGTACTCTGCGGTGGTCTGATTGCCCAGGGCGTCGGTGGTATTCGTCAGCGCGCAAATGTATTCGTCGTAGCCATATGTCGTCGGCCCCACCAGATGACTCATCGTTTGACTGCTTGGCCGATAGAAACCGGACGCCGCTTGATAAACGATATATCCGCGAGCCGCTATCCAGACCTGAGCTTCCTTGTCTTCACTCGGCGACAAGACGCGGTCGGCCAGTGCATATCCTGCTTGCTTTAGCAGCGCATCGCGCGATTGACTATCGAGAGCGTCGTCGAACGCCTTAAGAGCGTCGTCATCGAACTCGGCGATCTCTGTATGGTCGACGAGGGCGGTGAACTGCACGGGGCTCGTCGCGTAGACGATCAACTGCTGCCCAGCGTAGGTACGCGATTTACTGGCATCGAGCAAGCCGCCGGTTTGCACCAGCGTTTCAAAACTGAGCCCTCCAGCGGAAATCTCGTTGCCGTCATAGGCGAGGACATCGCCGCGTTGCTGGAAAGGCAAGTGCAGGCGCCACGCTTGAGCGCTGTCCAGATGAATAGGCTGACTGCGTCGTTCGGTCAGAATCAGCTTGTTTTGCTGATCGTCGTAACTGCTGGTCCAGCTCGAGTCGGGCAACGAGGCAGGATAAGGATTATTCTGCGGCTTGGCGCGCCGCGGATAGCTAGCGCCAACCTGCCAAGTGACCGAGCCATACTGATCCCGTCGTAGCTGAACCTCCTGGTTAACCATCGGGTCGACAGCAATCCGTTCGTAATCGTAGCTGACTTTTTCGAGCAGTCCTGGTAGCACGACCGGACTTGCATCGTCGGCCGCTGGCTGGACGAGGCGGACCTGATGGCGCCACGTCGACGCTGTGTATGGGATAGCCTCGTTGTCGCTACCGTCAAGACCGTAGGTTTCCTGCCGCAGCGGGACACCCTTGAGAGCACGAAACATCCAAAAGCGGGTGGCCACGTCGACGGAGTCTAAATCGACGTCATCGTTGCTGTCCGAATCATATTGCGTCAGTCGAGTCGGTTTGACCGCGATTGCGTTGTCGTCTTTATATGGCGAACCGAACAATGTCCTTTCGTCGGTTTCCCTCCCCGAGTGGTACCACGTCTTGGTAACGAACGGCGGAGCGATCGGGACGTCTGACTTGACCGTCGCGGCCACTTGCTGCGCATCTTGACCAATAACATACGTGAAGCCGCGAAACTCGCGCTCGATGCCGTCGAAAACGCCGCGATGGAAGCTGTACTGTGAGGTCACAGAATTCCCCGTGATCTCGTCGATCGTCGCAACTTGTGCAACTGTATGTATTGGCATCGGCAACGCCGACATCAACGTGGGGTCAGCAGCCTTGTCGTCCAGCCAGTATTGAACCGAGCTGCGATAGCCGAGGGTCGTGCCCGCGCCCATGTTGTTGTTGATGGATGTCAGCAGGTACGGCTTTACGTGGGCGAAATCGAAGCGCCAATGCCGCGGATTCATATGGCGGTGAGAGATCACCAGACTTGCAACGCCGAGGCCCTGAAGGTCTGCAAAACTGACCTGACACAATCGATCGAATGTGAGCCCGGTGGGCAACGGAAGCGCAACCGGCGCGGCGAAACCGTTGCCAGACTGGTTCATGTACAGCATCAGTTGGTTCTGCTCAATATAAATCAAGTCGGCAGCGCCGCTGCCATCCACATCTGCCAGAAATATTCGGTCGGGGTTGAATGTATCGCGATCGAGGTTGAGTGACGCAATGCGGATGGCTTTGCCGAAGTTCCCGCGGCCGAGATTCGGCCAGCAGGTGACCCCATCGCATCGAATTCTGACGAGGTGCGGCTGCCCGGACCCCAACACGTCGCTGAAGGCAACCACCTCGCGCTTGTCGCGTCCGGCAATCGGCAGGCCCATCTCGCTGTCGTCTACATCGTGAGCGACGTCGGTTCCAGGCGAGAAGCCGTCGCGCTGATTGGCGTAGAGCCGCACGCTCTTTGGGCCGATCAACGCGAGGTCGGACAGCCCGGAACCGACAAGATCCGCTAATTGCGCTCGGGGATGAAGAAATTCTAGCGGCAGCGCGCTAAAGGGCGTAAAGCCAGACCACTGATTGCCCTCCTTCAGCGAAAAGCAACCCGCCATTCCTGGCTGCGTCACGAGCCAATCGAGGCGGCCATCGCCGTCGACGTCCATAAGAGCGATACGCGTTGGTTGCATGGACGGCACCGCGGGCAGCACTTGCCATGCGTCGTAGGCGATTTCGTCGGTGTCGGGTTTGCCTCGTACAGGCTGCCGATACCGCCAGCCATCGCCGTGACGAAACAGCACGCCGGGGACACCGTCGCCATACAGATCGACCATCTGGTAATGCACGCCGTCATTCAGTTCGGCGATACCTTCGAACACCTCATAATCGCTTGCAACTTTCGTTGCGTCGAAGGTGTTGTAGCTCAGTTCAAGCGGCGGCAGGCTTTGCATAGTGCCGTCCGCTGCGTACGCGACCGTGCGCGCGAGTGCAAGCTCGCTGATGACGGGCGATTCACGATACGTCAGTAGCAAGCGTCTCACCAAGGTATCGTCTGCCTTGAGCTCGGTCGGAAAGTGATGAAACATGAGCACCTGCCGACACAGTCGATGAGTGCGCACTTCGAACCCGTACTCGTACCGGGAGAAACTATCGGCACGAAGCGGCCACTTGTTGTTGGCCGGCACAGCATAAGAGGGAGGTTTGTCGATGTCGACGCCACGCTCGCCGTAGTCCAGTACCGCGCTGAATAGCCAGCCCTCGCCGCTTGCGTCCGACTTGCCCCAGAGGTACAGGTCCGCGGAGGCGGTTACGTTGCCGTAATAAACCTCCGCCAGATATCGATTGGACGTATGGTCGCGGTTGTTCTCATTGTCCGCGACAACGTTATCCGCGTTCTCGGCGACATAGCGATAATAGATATGCTCGCCTTCCGGGTTGACGGATTCCTCGATGCGCCACTGTGCGATTCGTTCAGGATTCGCGGAATCCGCCACGCGCGCCGCGGGCGTTTTGCCGAGGCAGTGAAGTTGTCCGTCCGCTCCGTGAACGAGCCAGAAATCGTCCGTTGCGGCCACGCCCCGCCAACGCTCGATGCGATTGAACGCGCCTTCCACTCGCGGGAAGTAGCGTGTGACGGTGTAGCTACCTCCCAGATCCGTGTCGCCGTACTTTTCGGTTGTCGAGTTGATCGTCTGTCCATTCGCATCGCGCTCGGTCACCAGCACTTCGCCATCCGGGCCTACGAACTCGTCTTCCGCGCCCCCGTCGTAGCGGGGTACGCCGCGATTCGTACGGCGTTGAATGGTCAACACGGCCAAACGCCATCCGATGCCGAACTCGCCGTTTCCCACGCCGCTGCTATAGCTGAGTGTTAACGCCGGCGCGTAGCCTCGGCCGGCCGAAATGGGCAACGGCAACGATAGCTGGGCCATCCCGGTGGGGCCGACCGGGCTCAGGCTCTCGCCTAGTCCAACGATGGCGCCGCCAGTCTTGGGCAACGCGAGACCCTTGATCGACATGGAGGTGTCGCGCTGCGTGGTTGAGTTATTCCCGTAGAGCGACACGATTCAGCTTCCCAGTGTCGTTTCGACCTCAGAGGCGAATGTGTCTCCGCCGTCAAGCGCCGTATAGCGCACGTGGACAATCACGTCGGTCAGCGCATTTACGACGGCTTGCTGGTCTGCCGACTGCGTGTACCGCGGAAAAGCGAGCGTCCAGCCCGACACCGCGCCCGTTCCTTCGAACGGCACGTAGCGCTCGTCGCCGAAATTGAGTTCGAAGAGGCCGGCATCGTTCAAGCCCGATGACAACGCAATCTGCTGGCTGGCGCGTAAATTCATGACGATATTCCCCGTGCCTTTCGAATTGCTCTGCCCCCCCAGGTACTTGACGCCATCGAGGCTGGTGTTGAGCAGCGTGCTGCTTTTCGTCTGGGTTAGCGTAGCTTTCACGTCCTGGTACGGGCCGAGCAACGTCGGCAGACTGATCGATATGGATTTAATCTGACGCATGTAGTGCCCTGGGTAGTCTCGATCGAACAGCTCTTCTGTCAACTCAAAGACAAATTGGCCAGTCGATCTTTGCGCATCGAATTTGTCTTGACCGCCGTATAGATCCAAAAGCGATACGGTTCGGGTAATCTCCAGCCGGCGCTCATAGCGTGCCAGATAGGCTGCCTCCATTTGTCGCAGATTGAGGTTGAGCGTCTTGCCGACGTGCAAACCACGATACTGGTCGTTCCACGCGCCGGTCTGTACAAACGTGGTCTCGAAATCGCACAATTCATACTGCCAGCAGGCCTGTGCCGAGAGACATAACGACATTACCGCGTCGTAAATCTGAAAGAAGACAGCCGCCAGTTGACCACTCAACCATTGATAAAGCGACGCTTGAGTAAATCGCTTGTTGCGCATGAAGGTAAGCATCGTCTGGATTTGTGCTTGTTGCGCGGTCAAGCGTGTCAGCTCCATTGTTGCCGCACTCGTGCGAACGGCATGTGCATTGAGTTGCTTGCCGACCGTGTCGACCTCATGCTGCGCCTGCACGTATTGGATCTGCCAATCCTCACGACGTCGCCGGTAACCTTCGGTGGTTGACAAGCGCTCGGCGGAAACCTCCTTTCCTTGCCCCGACGCGATGAGCCCGTGCGCGACTGCTTCTGTCGCACCCTCAAATCTCGAGCCGCCGTCAGAAAATCCAAAAATATTGGGAAGCAACTTGAGTGCTCCGCTCGCAGTCATCACACCCTCGGAACCTTTGAGGATCGATTGCGCGACGTTATGAGTATCCATGACTAACTGCTCACCGCTCGATACGTTGCCCTCGTAGAGAGCGCTATAGCTGTCGTACCGATGCTGGGCCGTCGCCTGACTAGCCGTCAACGATTCGCGGTCGGCGGCGAGGCTGCTGATTGCCTGTTGCTGCAGTGTGATGGCATAGCTGGACATGTCGAGCAACTGCTGCTGCTGCAGTTCTTCTCGGCCGGCGTTATCACCTCGCTCGATGAGCGACAAGAGACTCTCGCCAAAAGTCGTCAGTGCGGCAACAGCGTTATAGGCGCGCTCCAGGACCGCATTGAAGCGGTACGGGGGCACGGCCAGCTGGGCTCCCCTGATTGCATTGACGACTGTTCCTGACTGCGCCCGCTGCACGAGTAACGCGATCGGATCGGCAGGGGGCTCGTATAGCGCGAGCGACATCGGCTTGCCATCGATCGTCAAGCTGTGTCGAAGGTTGTAGACGCGTGAGTCCAAGGTATCCCAGTGGCCAAGCAAAAGCGTGTCGAGGGGAGCGATGAAGTTGGGGTTGTCCGCGAGCAGTAGGTAGCCGGCCGCCTTGCCCGACGATGCAACGATATTTGTTTTAGTGAGATCGATCGCCGCCTCGAAATCCCGCAGCGCATCGTTTTGCGCTTTGGCCAGCGCATTGAGCGTTTGGGGCGTCCAAGTACTACTCAACGTGACATCCGGGCGTCGCCCGAGCAACTGAGCGGCGAGACCGTAGAACACCCGCGCTTGAGTCAATCCGTCCCGCGTCAGTTGCCGGTAGCAAACATCGCCCTGAGCGACGAGATTGCTTACGTACGCGATAAAAACGGCTTTCTGATAAATGACTGGGTCCGCGTACGCGCACGCGTCCGGATCGAGCGGTGCCGCAATCATCAGCGACGGTTGACCTGACGTTGTGAGCGGCCGCACGTTCCAATAATCAGGCGCGCCGCTATCCTTGTCCGCCGCAGATGGATCGAAGATGTAGTGTAGCCACGTTTGTGCGTCGCCAAATTGCTGTTCGTTGGCAAAGCGCCATGCGACGAGGAACGGCATATGGAAAAACAATTCCCAGAAATACAAGCCGTTAGCGCCGTTGAAATCCATCGGCTCGGCTTGGCCGCCCGGGACTAAGGGGGCCTCGAGCAACCGCGTCTGCAACGTATAGTCGAGCAAGCTATCGAGGCTCAGGTTTGCCTTCTCGATAAGCGTTCGTACGAATGTCGTGTTCAGACGCGTGTTAGCCGGAAGCGATGGATCGCAAAAGTCGAGATATTGGGCGAGACCGAGCACCGGATCGTAGTTCGATTTTATCTGTGGCAGTGGCCCCACCGCGCCCATGTTGACATTCGTTATGTATACTTTGAACCACTTCCATACCGACGCAGTCCCCCCCATGTCCGACTGGTCGGGCCACCTGAGACGCCCCACCTGGACGGCCAGACAAACGGAAACGTAGCCCTCCCCGGGAGGCAACGCGAAATCGGATAGCACGAGGCTGTTAGTCCACGTCGAATCTTTGCCTAACTCGTAGGTATGTGTCTGCGGAGCGGACACATTGTCGTAATGCGACGTCACCAGTCTGATTGCGCAGTTAAAAGGGCGAACCATGCCAACTTGACCGAAGTTTTTAATTTCTGCTATCTGCGGCGATCCGTTCTCATTAACAAAAAAATAAGCAGAGAATGCTCCAGAATCAGCTGATCCCCAAATCGGACCTTTTCCTATTTTCATTCCACTCAAATCTAGGAATTTATTACTTGTACCGGTCCCATGGAATCCAATATTATTATTAACGATATCTACCGTAAAAATAGGTGCGTCCGAAAATATATTACTACCGCCCAGGACGCAAACATCGTAGGTCCCATCCGAGACGGATCCCGATCCAAACGTTGTAGGATCGTATCGTAGGGCAGTATTTACAAAAGTATGGCTATCATCATCATGGTACTGGATCGTTGCCCCCGCACTGCCGTCTGGTGGGCCGAATCCGTATCCGGACGTTCCACCCGAGTTCGTATCTCCGCTTTGAAAATCATATTCGTTCAAGAAATCATCGTTAAGCGTCATTTCGACGAATAACGTGAAATCGTCTTTCATATAAACATACGACGATGATCCGCCGTCACTAGCAACGAGGTCGTTTATTTTTTCCCACCAACTGCCGGTGTAGCTCTCGTCACCCTTATCCGCACCATTCAGATCCCCCGCCCCCAGCGAACCGTCGGGCCCAGGAGGCGTGTCGCTGTCAGCGTATGGAGCAACGTGGTCAATCGTGTACTTGTGGGTGAAAAGCGGATACTGAAGCGTATTGGTTGCATCATCCTTGTCCTGGAAGCTGCCGAACAGTTTTTGCCTGATAACGGAATCGAGCTCGCGACTATTGAACGCGGAGTCGCAGTACTGATAACCATAAACGCTGGGCGCGTTCTGTTCCAGCTCCTCTGACCACGCGCGAACGAACACACCCAGCATCAAACGGCCATACGAATTCGCAGCCTGCGCTCCTCCATCATCGCTAAAATCAGTTATCGCCAACAGATTAACATCACTTGAATCAACTCCACTAGACTCTGTAATTACCAATGTATCGCTCGCGGCTTCGCCTTGCGTCGTCGAAATTTGCATCATCGCACCGTTTGGTGCCGTCCACGTATCATCGAATCTTTTATATCCAAAATTCAATCTATAGGCATAATTGGATGTGCTATTGCCGTATGCATCCATTTGTGGTGATGGATTGCGCTCAACCCATGCGACGTACAATCTTTGGTTATAAAACACTGGCCGCACTGTATGCTTAAGCACGGTATCCGGCGCCAGTGGCAGTGAAACAGGTAACCAATCACTCCAGCAATTCGGAGTAACAGGTGTGCCACCCGCATTGGCCTGATCGTTCAGACTCAGGTCCATCTTACGCCAATAATATTGATACGGTTTGGTAGTGGTTCGACCGATAAAATAGTAAGTGGCCGTCGTGAGATCGGCTTGATCGATGTACCCACTTACTACATATAAGTTGCTGACGGCCTCGAATTGATTAAGGTAAGAAAGTGCAGCGTCCTGAACACGATCCGGATCTAGTTGATTCTGGTTAAGTGTCGTTTCGAGGTCCGTGAAGTAATGGCTTTTCTCCTGCCGAGTTACAGGCGAGATATAGTTCTCCGCATAGTTCTGAATCTCCATCGACGCGGCCCAAATTGCGTATTGGCTGTCGTTATCCCGCCATACGTCGGCATGGGCAGGGTCCACCGGCGGAAATCCAGGCTCCGACCGGTTGACGATACGCGTCATATACGTTTGGACACTCGAAATTGCGCTCGCGACCCTGCTCGTCATTGCCTCATCCGCGACCTGCGGATCGAGCAGCAGATATTCATATAAATCTTCATTGGTAAGTTGCGTGCTGCCCACATTATGTAAGGTGGGACCAACGAATTTGAGGTAGCCGGTAACCAGCGCATCGCGCTGCGCCTCGCTCAATTGCTTTTCCAGTGTCGACAGCATCAGAAGTGACCTCGATGAAACGGTGCGCAAAAATCAGCACGCCCCGGAGTATTGACGTTTGCTCTCATCAAACGGTTTGCACCGTATAGAAATAACGATGCGCTATTGCACGGGTTGCATGGAACTTGCCGCCGCGACCATCGTTCGGCCAACTGCTTGCCATGTCGCATAATCGCTTTCGCGATCGAGTGAGAAAGCTTGTTGTTGCTGGATGACTGTGAGCCCCGTTTCGCTTTGAGCTCGCCGCAAGCGCATCACCACATCGATCTGCGCGATGGTCATCGCAGTGCCGCCGATCGTCGTCCATGCATCCTGAACTTGCTGCTGCTCCCAACCCAATAGCGTCGCAAGCTGCTGGGCCGCTGTCGCCGCGTCAGGTGGCGACTGACTATTGACTGCCCGCAAATAGGCCAGCACGTCGTCTTCGTGGCCGCTGTCCGTAGCGCTGGCCATATGGAGCAGATCGTCGTAGCGCCCGAGCATGTAGAGCACGCTGAGAGTCACCTCTCCAGCGTATTCCGACGACAACCCGAATTGATCCGGACAATCGAGCACGTATTGGACTGCGGGCACGCTCAGCGAGAACTGGTGGGATACGAGCACGCGTCGAGCGATATCCTGCAGCACGTTCAGGTACGTGGCGGGGATATCCGCTGCTTGTTGCACGGTGCCCTTCAGTGCCCATGTGGCGCTGATCCACTGATATGGCGTCTGCTGCGCCCAGCGGAGCGCAACCGCAGCTAGGGATTGACTAACCTCGAGGGTTTTTGCTAGCAGACTAGTGGCGACACCGGTTTGCGTTTGTCTCGCTTGCATCACCGCTGCGTTCAACGAAACGATGGCTTGCGCCTCCAGGTCAGCGTCATCGAGGGCATTGATCACGGCATCGCGAATCGCTTCAATGATTGGTGTGGTTACGCCGTCTATCTGCACCGGCACCATATGGTCGGCAACGTCAGTGACGAGGCCCGCAGCGTCAATCAGCGCCTTGTCCGTCAGCACTTGCTTCCAGTCAATGGATATTCCGTGATCGTCGACGAGTGGAGCCCCGCTGCGCTTGAACAGCATAGAGTCAATCAACGTATTCGGTACTTGTTGCCAAACCTCGTGAATCAGCGCGAATTGATAATTGGCGCCACCTGCATTCGCTATGTTTGCGGGTGGCGTGACCATCGCCAATACCGCAGGAGCCGATAATTTCCTGGTTTGCAGCCACCGCGCAACATGGCTCAGGGCCTGCAGCAAACTCAAAAAATCGGATGCGAGCGAATCGCCGTTCTGCGGGGCGGAGATGCTCGCAGCACCTGCAAGTTGACTCAAGACAGCGCCGGTGCCCTGGTCCATCGCCTGCGCGAGAGCATAGAAATCGTCAGGCGTCATTCCTAACGCGCGCGCGAGCGAAACCATCCGATAAAGCGACGATAGGTTGGACAGCGACAGTTGCAGTTGACCATTTTGTTGAGCTTGGTATTGTTTCGCGACCTCTTGAGCCAGCATCAAGAACTGAGTGCGGTTGAGCGCTAGCGCCGCGCAGATCTTTTGTACGGCTTGGCCGTCCGCACCGGTCGTGCTTGTGTACTGAACCGGGCTTCCATCCACCATCAGTGGGGTATCGAACGCGCCCGAGTTATTGAAAACTTGGTCCAAAAAAGTGTTTGCGGGTGTGATCGCAAAGGGCGTCACAATATGCAGCCACGCAGAGAACTGTTTCGCAGAAACACCATACGTCCTCTGATAATGCTTGAACATACCGAGCGCACGCAGCGTATTGTCGTTCATCCCCAAGCTTTGATTAGTGCTGCCTTCCGCTTCCATCGCGGAAGTGACGAGTAGATCGACATCCTCGAATGGGAGGTCGAGCCATCGCTGAAGGCGTACGATTCTGTTGAGGCGATCCATGCGATCATCGGTAACGGAATTCACCTGAAGCGGGGTGGCGTTATCTTTTTTACAGAGATAAATACTGTCGTGCGTACCGGTTCCTGCATTGATGAACTTCGCACCAAAGAGATCCGGATCAGCTATGAGTGGCGCGCTTTTATCTTTCGCGTTAATACCAGATTTTTCTGAAAAAGCGCTAATGGCGAAAGGTGAGCAATTGGCCGATAGCATCACAGTGAACGCGGCTTGCCCTCCTGCCGTTGCACAAAACATCTTTTCCACCTCAGGCACAATCAATCCAGTTCGAGCCGTCAACACATCCATGGAACCAAAACGGTCTGCGGTCAAGGCCGAGTCGCCAAAATTATTCTCATAGAACGCTTTTTCTGTTGCCGCCGATACGGAGTTACCAAAAAATGCAGGCTCAACAATGATCTTTTGCTGCTCCGGCGCTAGTTGGCTGGCCATAATTTGGAGCCGATTAAGGTCTGCAGCTTGCGATGCGCTTAGTTTTTCGGTCGGCGACCACGATGCCTGAACAACAGCAATATTTTGCATCTGCAAATGATCTGATACAGAGATGTTCAGTGACGACTCGACCGCCCTCATCTGTTGATTACTCAAATCGAATGGGAGCAGATTCGGATAGCGCGTCGTCGAGAGCAATGCATTGACGCCCTCGGTATTCCTCAAGTTCTGCGCCAACTGAATTGCGGCGGTCATCACCTCGTTAACTAGTTCTATCTGATGGATTTCCTCGTTGATCGCCGTGTTGTTTACTATCAGCGCACCGAGATCTGGTCGCCGCTTTGCCAGAGTATTCATGGCTCCCGCGTTTACATTCGGGTCGTTTTCTAACTGCAGCGCCCGCGAGTAGATATGCGTGAGATAAGCGATAGGCCCGTCGTTTGCCTCTGGCGCACCGCTCGGCGCTTTGTCCCGCCATCCTGATGGTCCAAGAAATTGATTTGCGTAGTCGGGGCCGGCCACAGAGAAAGGACCGGTCGCCGCCATACCGAGACTACCCACTGCATCTCGCCTGCTGAATTTATGCGTGACTTGTATGGCGTATCCAACTAATAGATCATAGATCGATCCAGCCCTTCTGCCCAATACATCACGATGCAGCCGGACGAAGTGATCTCGCGGCACACGTATTACGTCAAAAACAGAGTAATACCCGGTGGACGCTAGGGCGTCGGGCAGGCTGTACAAAGCTTCGGCACGCGTGATCAGGGGGCTCGGGTTGGTTGTCATCTTTATTCCATCGTTAAAACGATAAACCAGCGATATTTACGTATGGTGGCTGCGGAGATGTTACAGCGGCCGGCCCTTTCTTTGAGGCCATTATTAGTCGACCGCTTTCCATGAGGCAAGTCGCCGCATGGGTTTCGCTAGCATAATCCCACCTATCGAGATAATCGCGTGATTCGTTGACGACAGCGATAGTAGCGACGCCCTGGTAACGCGCGCGTCATCGCCGAATCGAGCCGATGGGGTCATCGCTTAGCAGCATAGCAGGCTTCGTCTACACCGATGATCTAAACGTCGATTAGCATGTTTTTGCTCTCGCCGTTAGCGACCTTGGCAGACCAACCTAGCAATTTTGTTAGTACAGAGCAGGCATCGGCTTGGCATTATTGGAGCAACGTGCCGCGGCGCCAAACCTATCGCGAGAGTGCGGCGTGTACGGCCACGGACTTATGTATCGCTCAAACAATCCATATGGAGCATCGTGACATGCCACAACTTACGTTTTGCCTTCAATCCCCCACCGGAAACTGGCTTGCGATTGATAGCGGCACCGGGCAGTTATCGGCCAACGCTAAGACTGTTGATGAGGCCTTGAGATTTAAGCTGCAAGACAAGGACGATCAGGTGGATCAGAGCGATACAAACACAGATAAGTATGTTTTTTTATGCGTCAAACCGGGCGACAACTCAGTGGATAGCAAGTATTTATCAGAAAATAACGACTATATATTTGCCTCCGATAGCCTGCCAACTTTTTTTCAATTCGATAACGCAGGCTTCGATCCGAGTACAGTTATTCAATCGTACGTTTGCTACAACAGCAACACGTCAAACGCATGGTATGTAGATAACAACAACATGATCACCACCAACTCTGGCAATGCAAACCAAAACATAGACAATAATTACTTTGGTTTTGTTGTTCATCTTCTAGCCTAATTTCACACACGAGTATTGCGGAATTCAGGAGCATTCATCATGCAAAAGCTATCTTTTATCTTGCAATCCAAAAAATCTAAAAAATGGATCAATGCAAACGACGATGGATCGTTGGTGGCGACTTCATCGGATCCAGGTATAGCTACGACGTTTAATCTGGACTATTATGACGGGATCGACGCATACGCACTTTACAACATCGACCGTAAAAAATATCTTTCCGTGACAGCGGATAACCGGGTAGCAGCGACGGCAGATCTCCCAGGTTTTTTATACGCCCAATTGAACCACATTGACGGCGATGATCCGCGAGCGTTCACATGTAGCGACATCGAGCGCAAAGTCATGTGGGAAGAAGACGATTCGGGAAACATCAAGACCGTAGCCAATAGTACCGGCTCGTTTATCTTTGCGTTACAGTTTAACTTCTAAAAACGCCCAGGCATTAAAAAACCTGCGAGCAGCGCGGACTGCGCCATTCGCAGGTTTTCACGGCCGCGCGCGGCCGTCCGTCCTCAATGCTTGACGACTTCCGTCGTCGCCGCATCCTTCGCAGCCTCGCCAACAGGAGCCGCCTTCGGCTCTTCTTCCAAGATCGGCTCCGGCACACGCTCGAGCGCGAGCTCGAGCACCTTGTCGATCCAACGCACCGGCACGATCTCGATCGAGTTCTTCACGTTGTCCGGAATCTCCGTCAAGTCTTTGACGTTTTCCTCCGGGATCAGCACGAGCTTGATGCCGCCGCGATGCGCCGCCAGCAACTTCTCCTTCAGCCCGCCGATCGGCAGCACTTCGCCCCGCAACGTGATCTCGCCCGTCATCGCCACATTGGCACGCACCGGGATACCCGTCAGCACCGAAACGAGCGCTGTCGTCATCGCAATACCGGCAGACGGGCCATCTTTCGGCGTCGCCCCTTCCGGCACGTGAATGTGGATGTCTTGCTTCTCGAACGCCTCGTCCTTGACGCCAAGACGACGCGAACGCGAACGCACCACCGAACGAGCCGCTTCCACCGACTCCTTCATCACATCGCCCAGCGAACCGGTTCGGATGATGTTGCCCTTACCCGGCATCGCCGCTGCTTCGATCGTCAGCAAATCGCCGCCCACTTCTGTCCAGGCAAGGCCGGTAACCTGCCCAGTCTGATTCTGCTTCGCCGCGAGCCCGAAGTCGTACTTGCGCACGCCGAGGAACGTATCGAGATTACTGCCGTCGACCTTGACCGCGCCATCAGCCTTCTTCAGCAACAGCATCTTCACGACCTTGCGGCAAATTTTCGACACCTCGCGTTCGAGCGAACGCACACCCGCCTCGCGCGTGTAATAGCGAATGATGTCGCGAATCGCCGTTTCGGTGACGTCAATCTCGCTTTCCTTCAAGCCGTTATTCTTCTTCTGCTTGGGCAACAAGTAACGCTGCGCGATGCTGACCTTCTCGTCTTCCGTATAGCCCGACAAGCGAATGACTTCCATCCGGTCGAGCAGCGGCGGCGGAATATTCAGCGAGTTCGAAGTCGCGACGAACATCACGTCCGAGAGGTCGAAATCCACCTCGACGTAGTGATCGGCGAACGTATGGTTCTGCTCCGGATCAAGCACCTCGAGCAACGCCGAAGAAGGATCGCCGCGGAAATCCATTCCCATCTTGTCGACTTCGTCGAGCAGGAAAAGCGGATTGCGCACGCCGACTTTCGTCAGGCTCTGCAAGATCTTGCCCGGCATCGAACCGATGTAAGTACGGCGGTGACCGCGAATTTCAGCTTCGTCGCGCACGCCACCGAGCGCCATGCGCACGAACTTACGGTTCGTCGCACGGGCGATGGACTGTCCCAGCGAAGTCTTACCCACACCAGGAGGCCCAACGAGGCAGAGAATCGGCGCCTTGACCTTATCGACACGCTGTTGCACCGCGAGGTACTCGAGAATGCGTTCCTTCACTTTCTCGAGCCCGAAGTGATCTTCGTCGAGCACGTGCTCCGCATTCGACAGGTCGTTATTCACCTTGCTCTTCTTGCGCCACGGCAAGCCGATCAATGTGTCGATGTAGTTGCGCACGACCGTGGCCTCAGCCGACATCGGTGACATCAGCTTGAGCTTCTTGAGTTCGGAGTCCGCCTTCTTCTTGGCTTCCTTCGGCATACGAGCGGCTTCGATGCGTTTTTCGAGTTCCTCGAGATCCGCACCTTCCTCGCCTTCGCCAAGCTCCTTTTGGATCGCCTTGACCTGTTCGTTCAGGTAGTACTCGCGTTGGCTTTTTTCCATCTGACGCTTCACACGCCCACGGATGCGCTTTTCGACCTGCAGGATGTCGATCTCGGCTTCGAGTTGCGCGAGCAAATGCTCGAGCCGCTCGATGACCGGGAACATCTCAAGAATGTGCTGTTTCTGATCGAGCTTGAGCGGCAAGTGCGCAGCGATCGTATCGGCCAGCCGGCCCGCTTCGTCGATACCCGCGAGCGAAGTAAGGATTTCGGGCGGGATCTTCTTGTTCAGCTTCACGTATTGATCGAACTGAGAGACGATCGCACGACGCAGCGCTTCTGTCTCCGCACTATCCGCATGATCGGGTTCGAGCGGCATGACCTCGCACGAAAACTGTGTTTCCTGCTCTTCGATCGTCAGCGTTTTCGCGCGTTGCAGCCCTTCCACGAGCACCTTTACGGTACCGTCAGGCAGCTTGAGCATCTGCAGGATGTTCGCGATACATCCCACTTCGTACATGTCTTTATCGGTCGGCTCGTCCTTCGCCGCCGTCTTTTGCGCGACCAGCATGATGTGCTTGCCGCCCTCCATCGCGACTTCGAGCGCTTTGATCGACTTCGGTCGGCCCACGAAGAGGGGGATTACCATATGCGGGAAAACGACGACATCTCGCAATGGCAACAGCGGGAGCGTCGTGCGCTCCGAAGGGAGGAGTTGGGTTCCTGACATTTCATTTCCCCATGAGTGGATTCAGAACGTTTGGTAGTTGAGGCCCGCTAAACAGAATGCAAGCCTTAGCGTTTGGGAAAAAGTTCAGTGGAAGTGTCGAAGCAGTCAGTGTTACCCACAAGATAAACGAAAAAAGCCGTTCACGTTGCCATGAACGGCTGTATCAGAGAAAACCTTTAGGCCGATCAGTCAATTAGAGCCCGCCACTTTCGGCGCTTCCTCGTAGATCAATAGCGGCTTGCCGTCTGAGTCGATGACATTGTCGTCGATGATGACCTTGCTGACCCCTTTCATCGTCGGCAATTCGTACATCACGTCCAGCAATGCCTGTTCCAGGATCGAGCGAAGCCCGCGTGCGCCCGTCTTACGGCGGATTGCCTTGCGTGCCACGGCTTGCAATGCAGCCGGCCGAATTTCGAGTTCGACGCGCTCCATCGCAAAAAGCTTGTGATACTGCTTCACAAGTGCGTTCTTGGGCTCGACGAGAATCTTCATCAGCGCCGTTTCGTCGAGCTTGCCGAGCGTCGCCACGACGGGCAGACGGCCGATCAGTTCGGGGATAAGACCGAATTTGATCAAATCCTCGGGCTCGACTTCGCGCAATACCTCGCCTGCGTCGCGCTCCTGCTTGCTTTTGACGGTTGCGCCAAAACCAATGCCCGTCTTTTCCGTACGGTCAGTAATGACTTTCTCGAGGCCATCGAACGCACCGCCGCAGACGAACAAAATGTTCGTCGTATCGACCTGGATAAAATCCTGGTTCGGGTGCTTGCGGCCCCCTTGCGGCGGCACCGAGGCCATCGTGCCCTCGACGAGCTTGAGCAGAGCCTGCTGGACGCCCTCGCCCGAGACGTCGCGCGTGATCGACGGATTGTCCGATTTACGACTGATCTTGTCGATTTCGTCGATGTAGACAATGCCGCGCTGCGCCTTTTCAACTTCATAGTTGCAGTTTTGCAGCAGCTTCTGGATGATGTTTTCGACGTCCTCGCCGACATAGCCGGCTTCGGTAAGTGTCGTTGCATCAGCGATCACAAACGGCACATTCAAAAGGCGCGCGAGCGTCTGCGCAAGCAGCGTCTTGCCGGAACCCGTGGGGCCAATCAGCAAGATGTTGCTCTTCGAGAGTTCGATCTCGTCCTTCTTGTCGAGGTGCTTAAGCCGCTTGTAGTGGTTGTAGACCGCCACAGCAAGAATCTTTTTCGCGCGCTCCTGCCCGATCACGTATTGATCGAGGATGTCGCGAATCTCTTGCGGGCTTGGCAAGTCGGACTTCGACAAGCCTGCGTCCGTGCCTGCTCCCGCGGCTTCGTCGCGGATGATCTCGTTGCACAGGTCGATACATTCATCACAGATGAACACCGACGGGCCGGCAATCAGCTTTTTCACCTCATGCTGACTCTTGCCGCAAAACGAGCAATACAACAGCTTTTCGCTGTTCGAACCTTTTTTGTCCGCCATGGATATGCGAGCCTCCGGACACTCGAAAAACAAGGCACGCCGTACATCGCCCCACTATTGAGGGTCTGATGATTACGGCGAGACGTTCGTTGGCGTCCCCGCCGTCGGCGCCCAGATCGTATTATCGACCATTTATAGCATCGCTTGAGCCGGCAACCACACCTAGCGGCGAAAGATTGCCAACTTATGCGATGTGGCTACGGGCGCTTTTGCAGGACTTGATCGATCAGTCCGTACGCCTGGGCATCCTCCCCGGACATAAAGTTATCGCGATCGGTATCGCGCGCGATACGCTCCACCGGCTGGCCAGTGTGATGCGCCAGCAGATGGTTGAGGCGGTCTTTCAGGTAAAGAATTTCACGCGCCTGAATCTCGATATCGGACGCCTGCCCGCGCGCACCGCCGAGCGGCTGGTGAATCATTACCCGTGCATTCGGCAACGCGAACCGCTTGTTCTTTGCACCGGATGCAAGTAAGAACGCGCCCATACTGGCCGCCAAGCCCATGCAGAGCGTGGAGACATCAGGCTTGACGAACTGCATCGTGTCGTAAATCGCCATGCCGGCCGACACTGAGCCACCCGGACTGTTGATATAGAGACTGATGTCCTTGTCGGGGTTTTCACTCTCGAGAAACAGCAACTGCGCCACCACGAGATTCGCCGTCTGATCGTTGACTTCGCCGACCATGAAGACAACGCGCTCTTTCAGCAAACGCGAATAAATATCGTATGAACGCTCGCCCCGACCGCTCGTTTCCACGACGATCGGAACGAGCCCCAACGCCTGCGCTTCCAGATCCCGCGGCGCGTGGGAGGCCAACGTGTCCAGCAATTGAGCGCGAAAGGTCATGCAATGGTTCCTTCTTCGGAATGGGTCTTGGATGGCATCAGCCGAGTGTGGCACACGTAAAAACGGCGTGCGGCCGTCACTTCGACAGCTCGCACGCCGTTCGCGGCGATGCCTTACGCTTGCGCCGAGGCGCTCGCCAATGCTTCGAAGCTGACTTCCTTATCCGTCACATTCGCCTTGCCCAGGACAAATTCCACGACGTTGCTTTCCACGACGTAGGCTTCCATTTCGGCCAGGCGCTGCTGGTTGGAATAATACCAGCGGATGACTTCTTTCGGGTCTTCATAGCTTTTCGCGAACTCTTCGACCTCGGCGCGGATCTGCTCGGGCTTCGCCTCGAGCTGATTAGCCTTCACGAGCTCAGCCACCACCAAGCCGAGTTTGACGCGACGCTCAGCCTGTTCCTTGAACATTTCAGCCGGGATCGGCGCGGTCGCGGCGTTCGGTACGCCGCGTTGCGTCAGGTCTTGCCGCGCCATTTCGACGAGCCGCTCCTGATCCTGCTCGATCAGCGCCTTCGGCACTTCGAGTTCGGAAATTTTCAAGATAGCGTCCATCACCTGGTTCTTGACGATTGCTTGCGTGCGGCGCTTCGCCTCGCGCTCGAGGTTTTCCTTGATCTCGGCGCGCATCTTCACGAGATCGCCATCGGCCACGCCGAGCGATTTGGCGAATTCGGCATCGACCTCGGGCAGGTGCGGCCATTCGACCTTCTTCATCGTGATCGTGAACTGCGCCGTTTTGCCAGCCACTTCCTTGCCGTGGTAGTCGTCCGGGAATTTCAGATCGAATTCGCGGGACTCGCCAACCTTCAAGCCCATCGCCGCCTGCTCGAATTCGGGCAACATCCGGCCCTCGCCGAGCACGAACGAGAAATCTTCCGCGCTGCCGCCTTCGAACGGCACGCCGTCGAGCTTGCCGACGAAATCGACCGTGACGCGATCGCCGCTTTGCACCGCTTGATCCCCGCCGCCGTCGCCATGCTCGCCCGACTCGCCGCGTGCGTGATAATGCACGCGCTGCTTGCGCAGGATTTCGAGTGTGCGGTCGACTTCGGCGTCGGAGATCGTCGTCACCGCGCGCTCCACTTGCGCCGTCGACAAATCGCCGAGCGCCACTTCCGGATAAACCTCGAACGTCGCGTCGAACGCATAGGCGTCAGCGGTTGCGTCGTCTTTCGGACTGAAGCTCGGTTGGCCCGCCACGCGCAGATTTTCCGCACGGCTGATATCGAAGAACTGCTTGCCCACTTTGTCGCTCAGCACTTCGGCCTCGACTTGCCCCGCGTACTGCTGCGTCACCATCTTGAGCGGCACCTTGCCCGGACGGAAGCCCGGCATGCGCACATTCTTCGCGATCTGGCGAATACGGGATTCGATTTCCTTTTGCACCGCCTCCTTCGGCAGTGAAATGGTCACGCGGCGTTCGAGCTTGCCGAGGTTTTCAACAACGTTAGCCATGGCTTCAATCGTCCTAAAATTGGTCTAGCGAATCGGGTCACCTTCTCCGTGCATGCCGGAGCACCGCCACACGAAAACGGCGCCGCATCACTTTTTTCGCGCCGGCAGTTTCCCCACCACAACGTCGCATCGGATAACGCATTGCGTCGGCATTACGTCGCCGCATTACGTTTTCATCAGCAAGCCGGGAGCACAGTCTGGATCGGAAGAATCGAATATTCTAGCAAACTATTCGTTCGCCCAGCCCGGATTTGCGCTTCACTTGCGAAAATCGGCCATGCTATCGCTAATCGACGCGGCGCTGATAAGCTGTCGGCCGGACGTCAGCAGTCAGTCATGGCGACCGCGCTATTGCAGCGGCAGATACATTACTACATACCAATTCGATATCCGGAGACACCATGCCGAATACGCCGCCCTCGCCGGTCGTCGTCATCGCCCCTGACTCGTTCAAAGGCTCGCTCAGCGCGCAAGGCGTTGCTGATGCCATCGCAACCGGCATCATGCGGGCACGCCCGGACGCCATCGTGCGCATCGTGCCGATGGCCGACGGCGGAGAAGGGACGCTCGACGCCCTGCTCGCGCGCGGCGGTGAGCGTCGCATGTTGAGCGTGCCCGGCGCCGCCGACGACGAACGCCAAGCCGCCGTCGGGCTGCTCCCCGACGGCAGTGCCATCGTCGAGACCGCGGAAGTCGTCGGCATCACTGATGAAACAGCTATGCACGCGCCCGTCGAGCGGCGCAGCACACGCGGCATGGGTGTCGCTATCCGGTCATTGCTCGACACGGGCGTGCGGCGCTTTTTCGTCGCGCTAGGCGGCAGCAGCACCAACGACGGCGGCGCGGGCCTGCTCGTCGGCCTCGGCCTCGCGCTGTTCGATGCCGATGGCCGCGAAATCGAACCCACGCCCGAGTCGCTCGCGCGGGTTGCGCGCGTCGACGCCTCCGGCTTCGATGCACGGCTCGCGCAAGCTTCATTCGTTGCGATGTCGGATGTCGACAACCCACTGACCGGCGAACATGGCGCAACCGCCGTCTTCGGCCCTCAAAAAGGCGTCGGCGCGGCTCAGATCGCCTCGCTCGACGACGTACTCGGCCGCTTCGCGACGCTTGTCGAAGCGGCACTTGGCCGCCGCGCGCGCGAGTTGCCCGGCGCAGGCGCGGCGGGTGGACTCGGCTTCGCCTTGCACATGCTGGGCGCCGAATTCCAGCCCGGCGCGGAGGTGATAGCGGCCCAACTCGGGCTCGATGCGGCGCTCGACGGCGCTAATTGGCTCATTACCGGCGAAGGCCGCTCCGATGCGCAAACGCTGCGCGGCAAAGCGCCCTTCGTCGCCTGCCGGCATGCGCGCGCGGCCGGTGTACCGGCGTCGTTGCTATCGGGCGCAGTGGACGCCGCGGCGCTTGTCGCGCTGTCGGAGTATTTCACCGGCTGCTTTTCGCCCGCGCCCGGTCCGATTGCGCTCGACGTGGCGATTCGCGACGCCGCCCGGCTGTTGGCTAACGAGGCCGAGCAGTTGACTCGCCTAAAATACGGCAACTAAGTCGCACATGCAGCCCCCCTGACTGCGTTTTTCGCGGCACGCCGGGCCACTTGCTTTGCCATCCAACCCACGGGATTCCTATGAAGGCCGCTGCCAAAGCCGGGCTCGACAAATTTCTGACCTACCGTATGCACGTTTTGAACAAGCTTTCGGATCGCTTCATCAGCGAACGCTATCAGACGAAGCTTGAAATCACGCTGCCGGAGGCGCGCGTCATCGCATCGGTCGGCTCGTTCGGGCCGTTTTCGATCATGGATCTCGCCAAGCGGGCCAACCTCGACAAAAGCCAGGCGAGCCGCGCAGCCGAAGCGCTAATCCAACGCGGGCTCGCGCGGCGCGAGTCTTGCAGCGACGACGGGCGTGTCGTGTTGATCTCTCTGACCGAGGAAGGTCGCGAGCTTTATCGCAAAGTGATGCCGATCGCCCGCAAATGGAATGCAGATCTTTTCGGTTGCCTCGATGACGCCGAAAAAGCCGCGCTCGGACAGATGCTCGACAAGGTCATTACGAACCTGCTAGCGCCCGACTAGTCTGCGCTAGCAGGCAGCTAGTACAGCCCGCTGTTGACGGCGCGCTGGCGCACGAGGCCCAGCACGGCATCGCAATATGGCGTCGGCACGCCGATCTTGCGGCCCAACTCGGGAAAGACGCCGAGGATCGGCTCGATTTCGAGCGGTCGGCCCGCTTCCAGGTCTTGCAGCATCGAGGTCTTGAACGCTCCGAGCTCGCGCGTGATGGCGACGCGCGCATTCGCGGCCATGCCAGTGGACAGCCCGAGGCAAGCGCCAATGGCATCGGCCTCCTCCATCATCCGGAGCACCAACGCATGCGTAAGCGGATCGTCGAGCAGGCGGTCAGCCGTGGAGCCCGTCAGCGCGCTGAGCGGGTTCATGTTCATATTGCCCCACAGCTTGGCCCAGATTTCGGTGCGAATATCGTCGGTGGCGACGGCATCGAACCCGCCCGCGGACAATGCCTGTGCGAGTGTTCGCGCGGTGTCGGCAAGCGCGCGCTGTGCCGCGCCGATGATGAGCCGATTACCGCGGCCGCGCCGCACGATGCCCGGTGCGTCCGTCGATGCCGAAAGATGCACTACGCAGCCGATCGCGCGTGCAGCGGGCAGCGCGCGGGAGACCGCGCCGCCCGGGTCGACGGCCTCGATGCGCGCGTCGGCAAGCGAGCGCTGCATGCCATCGAGAAACCACCACGGCAAGCCGTTCGTCGCGCTGACAACCGCGGTTTCGGCGCCGATGAGCGGCTGCATGGCCGAGGCCAGCGCCGGTACGGACTGCGCCTTGACCGCGATCACGACGAAGTCCTGCTCACCAAGATCCGCCGCGTCAGCGCTTACGCGCACGTCGAAGCGGCGGACCTGCCCACCCGTTTCGATCACGCGAATGCCCTCGTTGCGAATCGCTTCGAGTGTTTGTCCGCGGGCAAGTACGCTGACCACGTGGCCGGCCTGCGATAGCGCGGCGGCAAGCAACCCGCCAATCGCACCGGCACCGACGATGGCGGTGCGCGGCGGTCGTGCTGAGTTCCCGGTGAGCTCGCTCATGGCGTTCGTGTCTGAATTCGCGCGGGACGCGGCAACGCCTGCAACTGCAGGCGCTTCGATGACAGGAAAAAGAAACGAGAAATAAGTGGTGCGAGGAGCGGGACTCGAACCCGCACACCATTGCTGGCGTCAGGACCTAAACCTGGTGCGTCTACCAATTTCGCCATCCTCGCAGCCGAATCGCGCATAGGTATGCAATGCGCGTTCGTGTTCGCTGTTCATGCTGCGGCCGCTTGA
Source organism: Trinickia sp. LjRoot230 (assembly GCF_964253315.1). Classification (NCBI taxonomy): domain Bacteria; kingdom Pseudomonadati; phylum Pseudomonadota; class Betaproteobacteria; order Burkholderiales; family Burkholderiaceae; genus Trinickia; species Trinickia sp. LjRoot230. The sequence continues at coordinate 1,917,585 of NZ_CAXUQX020000001.1, read as the reverse complement.
CGGACTGCCGTGTGGAAAGATTCACGCCATTTCTTCCACTCGAGCGCCTTTCAAACGGCGAACGCAAGATTGTAACCGATTCGCGAAGCACTGTGGCCAAGCGACATAGCGACGGCAGGTTTGCACTTGCACCGACGATACGCCGCACCCTGGATCGGTCCGCTTTTAGTTGTGCACTCAACGAAAACAGCATCGACGGCACTGCCTGCCGTTTCGGTTCTAATCATTCCCGTAGTAGGCGTTTTTTGGGTTTGGCCCATCGTATTTCGCGCAACGCCACGCCGGTCAACGGCTTGCGTACATTGCGCGTGCGCTTCGCCGAAACACGCGACTCCGAAACACGCGCTCCGCGCAAGCACGCAATTTTCCTAACATTGGGATTGCAAATCCCATCGACGAGCACCGCGTTCGCCATTGTCGGAAAAAACCCATTGGAGGCGTCATGCAAGGCTGCACCGGCGGACCGGCTATGAGCCCTGGAGCCAGGCGGGTTATCGACGATCCCGCGTTGCGCCGGCTGCAGCGCAAACACTTCGTCATTTTCGACATTCTGCCGATTCCGGTAACGCTGGTTGCATTCGCCACGGCACGTTCGTTTCACGTCGGCATGCAAGAAGCCGTAGTGTTCTTGCTCATGTGGGCTGCGACGGGGCTCAGCGTATCGGTTGGCTACCATCGGCTCTTCACGCATCGCTCGTTCAAAGCAAATCGCGTGTTGGCCGCAGCGTTGGCGATCGTCGGGCAGATGGCCGGTCAAGGCCCCGTCATCTCATGGGTGGCAATGCATCGGCGGCATCACGAATTAACCGATCGAGACGGCGACGTCCACTCGCCGAATTTGCATGGCGCCTCGCTGCGCGGGCGCCTGCGAGGGCTGGCTCATGCCCATTTCACCTGGATGGCGGGGCACCCGTATCCCAATGTGGTTCAGTACGCGCCGGATCTCGTGCGCGAACGCCTGCTGGTTGCCATCAATCGGCGCTACTACTACTGCGCGATCGCGGGAGTCATTTTGCCGGCCATCTTGTGTGCGGCGCTGCGAGGTGAATGGATAGGACTCCTAACGGGTGCGCTGTGGGGTGGCGTTGTGCGAATGTTCATTCTCGAACACTCGATTTGGGCCCTCAACTCGTTTGGCCATATGCTCGGTACGCGACGATTTCGCGCGCGTGACGAAAGCCGCAACATCGCGTTATTGGCGCCGTTCGTTTTCGGCGAGCCGTGGCATAACAACCATCATGCGTTCCCCGCGTCGGCGTCATTCGGCCTTGCGTGGTATCGCATCGATCCCGGCTATTGGTTCATCTGTCTGCTCGCGCTGACCGGGCTTGCGCGGGAGGTCAACGTGCCCACGAAAGCCCAAATGCAAGCGCTCGAACGACGGCCGCTCGCCACTCGATAAGGAAAGCCAACATGCACACAGAACTCGCCCAAGGCAGCCCCGCAACCGTCGATGCCGCGATGATCGTCGCGTGGTGCAAGGCTTATCTCGCGCAGGTGCTCAACTTCTCCGAGGCTGAACTCGACGAACATGCCGAGCTCGACAGCCTCGGGCTCGACTCAGCCATCACGACTTCGATGCTGCTCGATCTCGAGGTATATGTCCGCCAGGAAATCCCGCCGTCGGTGATATTCGAAAATACAACGCTGGCCGAGCTCGCCGCGGACGTTGTGCGCCGCCTGCCGCAAAGGCACGCTGCATGAGTACCGCCGCAACGAACTATGGGGGTTCGGCCTCCGCGATCGCCTATCACTACGACGTAGGCCGTGCCTTCTACGCGCTCTGGCTCGACGATACGCTGTCCTACTCGTGTGCACTCTGGCCCGACGCGAGTGCCGGCGGCGAACTGCGTGACGCACAGCTCGCGAAGATCCGCTTGCATCTCGACGCGGCGCATGTTCAAGAAGGATCGAACGTACTCGACATTGGCTGCGGATGGGGCGCGCTGTTACAGCTCGCGTGCCTCGAACGGCGAGCCGCGAGAGCCACGGGGCTCACATTAAGCCACGATCAATTCGACTATGTCAGCGCGCTTGGCTTGCCTCACGCCGACGTGCGACTCGAGCATTGGGCCGATCACGAACCCGAGGCGCGCTATGACTCCATCGTCTCGGTCGGCGCATTCGAGCACTTCGCCTCCCCCGAGGACAGCGACACCCAAAAAATCGCGCTCTACGCCGATTTTTTTCGTCGCTGCCGCGATTGGCTCACGCCCGACGGGCGCCTGTCGCTGCAAACGATTGCATACGGAACGATGAAACGCAGCGAAGCCAGTGCCTTCATCAATAACGAAATTTTTCCATCGGCAGACCTGCCTACATTCGAAGAAATCGTCAAAAGCACGCAAGACCTGTTCGAGATCACGAGTGTCGTCAATCATCGCTTGCATTACGCCCGCACACTCGAGTGCTGGGCGCGCAATTTAGCGAAGCGAAGAGAGCAAGCGGTGCAACTCGTGGGTGAAGCGGTCACGTCGCGCTATGAACGCTATCTCAAACAATCGGCCATCGGCTTTCATATGGGAAAAATCGGCCTGCTGCGATTGGCGCTACGCCCGATCACCGGCCGTTGGAAGCACGATGCGCGATGGTGAGATGGCGAAACGCCAGATCCGCATTGCATTGCACCGCTTTGCATGACGAACTAACTCCATTGATTCACGAGTCGATTCTCGATGACGATGACACTGCGCCTTGCTTTCGATCGCGACCCGACCTGGCACGCAGGTGCCGTTTCGACGCTCGCGCAAACGCTGCGCCACTGGGCAAGCGTGAAACCCGATGCGACGGCGTATACGTTCCTCGTGCGCGGACAAGCCGTCGATAGCATCAGCTATCGCGAACTCGATCGCGCCGCTATCGGGCTCGGCAGCGCGCTCGCCGCGGCCACGCGTCCCGGTGCGCGGGTCATGCTGATGCTCGGGTCCGGTCTCACGTTCATCGTCGCGTTCTTCGCGTGTCAATACGCGGGCGTGGTGCCCGTTCCTATTCCGTCGTTGCGCAACAAGCGCCTGCGCGACGCAACGACGGCGATTGCGCGCGATTGCGGCGCGACGGTTTGTCTGGTATCGGAGGACGTGCCGCGCTCGATCGCCGATGAACTCGATGGCGCGACGCCAGACATGGCGATCTGGCCGCTGAACGATTGGACGCCGTTCGTCGACGACGAGCGCGGCACCGGCGGTGCTTTTCATCCTGCGCACGACACCGCGTTCATCCAATACACGTCGGGCTCGACCTCACTGCCGAAGGGGGTCGTCGTCCGACAAGCGAACGTATTGTCCAATCTCGCGATGCAGTGCGATGCGTTACGCAGCTGTCCCGGGGTGATTTATGTTGGATGGGCGCCCTTTTACCATGACATGGGCCTTATCGGAAACATCCTTCAACCGCTGTACATGGGTGGACATTCGGTGCTGATGGCGCCGGGCGACTTCGCGCGCGACCCGACGCTATGGATGCGCGCGATCAGCGAATACCGAGCGCAGGTCAGCGGCGGCCCCAATTACGCCTATGACCTGTGCATCAAGGCGTTCGAAAAAATTCGCGCCTGCGAGGTCGATCTGTCCTGTTGGGAGGTGGCATTCAACAGCGGCGAGCCCGTTAGGGCGAACACCGTCGAGACGTTCTCAGCGCGATTCGCCGCACTCGGTTTGTCTGCTACCGCGATGTACCCGTGCTACGGCATGGCGGAAGCCACGCTGATGATCTCGGGCAAAGACCCGGCTGCTGCCACCGTCGTCATTAGCGCCGACAAGGCCGCGTTGGCCGGCGGACGGCTCGTGGCGCCCACGCTGCCCGACGGCAACTCGCGGCTCGTCGGATGCGGCCACGCATTGGCCGGCGAGTCGATCGCCATCGTCGCGCCACACACACGGCAAGCGCTGCCGCACGGCATGGTCGGCGAAATCTGGGTAACCGGCTCACACGTGCCCGAGCGCTATTGGGAGAACGAAGCGGCGTCTCGCGACACGTTTCATGCGCATATCGAGGGCGACGAAACTCGCACTCGCTATTTGCGCACCGGCGATCTCGGCGTGATGCGCGACAACGAGCTGTTCGTCGTCGGCCGGCTGAAGGACGTCATCATCGTGCGTGGGCGCAACTATTATCCGCAAGACATCGAGCGCATCGCCGAGCAGGCAAGCCCTGCCGCGCGCGCCGGCAGCAACGCGGCTTTTTCCGTTGACGGGCCCCACGGCGAGGAAAGGGTCGTACTCGTACAGGAGATCGAACGTGCGAGCCGGCGCAATGTCGATACTGCCGAGCTAGCCGCGCACCTTCGCCGCGCCATTTTCGATGAATATGAGCTAAGCCTGTTCGACATTGTCTTCATCGAGCCAGGCACCATCCCGAAGACATCGAGCGGAAAAATCAAGCGGCGTGCAGCGCGCGAGTCCTATCTCGCAGACACGCTCGCAAGAGTGCGCGCAGCAACGCCGACCGCATTGCCGGCCTGACACCGTTCGACGCAGCTATTCTATTGCGGCGCGTGTTCGGCCAGCGCGTTGGCGCCAGCCTGCGCGACTTGCGCATCTTGCTCCGAACTCATCCCCGATACGCCGATTGCGCCAACCACTGCTCCGTCGCGCATCAATGGAATGCCGCCATTCAGCGGCACGAGATTCGTCATACCGAGCAACCGCCAGTGGAGCCCGCCTTGTGCCACGGCATCCTCGAAAACTCGCGTGGGCCGGCGAAATCTGACTGCGGTCTCGGCCTTTTGTTTGGCGACTTCGATACTGCCAAGCTGTGCTTGATCTAGCCGCTCGTGGAGCATCAGGTTCGCTCCGCTGTCGACAATCGCAATCACCATCGGCCAACCGTTACGCACGGCTTCTTGTTCCGCCGCTTGAGCGACGCGACGCGCATCCGCGAGCGTCAATTGGCTGCTATAAGTAAGCGGGGTATCGGTTGTGTTCGCTTGTGTCATGTCTTGTCTCCGGTCACGTGAAACACCTGTGATTCGCCCTAATGCAACGAACGCGTCAGTAGACTGTACGCTTGCATCCCTGCCGCGCATAGCGCGCAGAGCCGTCAAACATTCTTCCGAAAATCGAGAGAATCCGTGAGCCGAGACGAATATGAAGTATTGCTGGCCATCATCGACGACGGCAGTCTCACTGCCGCGGCGAAATCGTTGGGGCGGACATTGCAATCGGTGAGCCGCACCCTTGCGGCAATCGAAGGCGATCTGAACGCGACGCTCTTTCATCGTACGACGCGCCGCGTCGAGCCCACTGCGGCATGCCTGAAATTCGCGGCGAAAATCCGCCCTGCCGTCCATGCGATACGAACGGCGCGGGAGGAAGTTGCAGATCTCGCCAAGGAGCTGCGCGGCAGCATTCGCGTCGGAGCACCGACCACTTTCGGTGCCGATTTCGTCGCACCGATCATCGCGCAGTTCTTGCAAGCCCATGCGAACATTCGAGTGGAATTGCTGCTCGACGAGCGACATGTGGACCTCGCGCATCACGACATCGACATTGCTATCAGGCTGGGGCGCCTGCCCGATTCGAACTTGCGAGCCAAGCCGATCGGCGCATTGCGACGTGTGGTTTTCGGTGCGCCTCACTACTTCGAGTTACACGGCTGGCCCGCTCATCCGTCCGACCTTGCTACGCACGAGTGCATCCTGCGCCAGGACACAAAGCGCGAGACATGGACATTCAACCGTGCCGGCGGCTCCGTCGATGTGACCGGCCGCTTCAGGTCGCCGAGCGCCATGGCCTGCAACCAGGCTGCGCTCGCCGGTGCGGGCATCGGACGCGCGCCCATCTTTCAAGTGCAGTCGCTGCTCGATTCCGGGGCGGTCGTGACTGTGCTCGATGCATTCGAGCCCGCACCGGCGCCGATGCACCTCGTTTGGCTCTCAGGGCGTACGATCCCGCGCCGCGTGCGCACATTGATCGATTTCCTCGCTGTGCGTCTCGCGTGCGTCGGTTGCGTTACTTCGGAGTCCTAAATATGACCTGGCCGGGTACGCTATCTCAGGCAACGACCACATGCGGCGCGCCCTGCACGAGCGTACCAATGACTGCGGCTTCGTCGAAGCCGCCTGCTTTCATACAGGCAAGCACCTCGCCCACCGCGTGCGCCGCACAGGACACGAGCAGACCGCCCGATGTCTGCGGATCGGTCAGCAATGCCTGTGCAAACGGCGGCAGCGCTGGTGCGAGCGTGACATCGGCACCATAGGCAGCCCAGTTGCGAGCCGACGCGCCCGTGATCATGCCGCGCTGCGCCAGTTCGATCACGCCTTCCAGCCAAGGCAGCGCAGAGAAGTCGACGCGTGCAGCAAGTTGGGCACCACGGCATAGCTCCAACAGGTGCCCGAGCACACCGAAGCCCGTCACATCCGTCATGGCATGGACGCCATCGAGCGCGGCCAGCGCGGGGCCAGGCCGGTTCAGCCGCGTAGTCGCGGCAATCATTGCCGCATATCCTCGAGCATCGAGTTGCCCCTTCTTAAGAGCAGCCGACAATACGCCGACACCAAGCGGCTTACCCAGCACGAGCAGATCGCCTTCATGCGCGCTCGCATTGCGCGCGATATGCTGCGGGTGCACGACGCCGATCGCGGCAAGCCCATAGATCGGCTCGACCGAGTCGATCGAATGCCCGCCCGCCACAGGTATGCCGGCTTCTGCACAGATTGCTTCGCCGCCGCGCAACACACTCGCGATGGTCTCGCGCGGCAGCACGTTAATCGGCATGCCAACGATCGCGAGCGCGAACAGCGGCTTGCCGCCCATCGCATAGATATCGGAGAGCGCGTTGGTTGCGGCGATGCGGCCGAAGTCGTACGGGTCGTCGACAATCGGCATAAAGAAGTCAGTCGTCGCGACAATGGCCTGCTCGTCGTTGAGCCGATAGACTGCGGCGTCATCGGCCGTATCGGAGCCGACGAGCAGATCCGCGAAAGCCGGCATTGGCACCGTGCGCTTGAGCAACTCGGCCAGCACGCCCGGCGCGATCTTGCAACCACACCCGCCGCCATGGGAAAGCTCAGTCAAACGCGGCACCGCGGCAGCTGTCGTCGAAGTCGAAGTCGAAGTCGAAACCGATGTCATCGCAGTGTCTCCAAAGAACGCGCGAAAAAAAGCCGCAAAGCACTCATAAGTGCAACGCCGCCGCGATGCAGCCCGCCATGATTCCCGTGGCCAACACCATCAGCAGCATCATGACCACCACGCGCGTACCCAACGCGCGCGCAGTCATCACGAGCGACGGAACACTGATGGGCGGCAACGTCATCATGAGCGCCGCGGCAGGGCCTGCCGCCACACCGAACGAAAGCATCGTCTGAACGATCGGCACCTCGCCCGCGGTCGGAATGACGAACAGCGTACCAGCCGCGGCGAATGCGACGATCCAACTGATCGCGTTGTCGACCTCGGGGCCGACATGCGGGAAAAGCCAGGCGCGCGCCGCACCCAGCAGCAATACGAGCACGATGTATTCCGGCACGAGCCGAACGGTCATCTGCGCAAGCAGCTTGAGCCAGCGGGCGAACGCGTTGCCCTGCGGCGACTCGCCAGCTATCTCCAGCGATTGCAGTTGCGCTCGCGCGGACGCGCGTTCGGCGGCGCTCGCCGTCGCATCTACGAGCCACCCGCCACCGAACACCAGCAGCACACCTAACACCAGGCGCAATGCGGTCCAATGCCAGCCGAGCACGAACCCCATGAACACCAGCGTGGCCGGATTGAGCACGGAATTGCCGAGCCAAAATGCCACGGCAGCGCCTTGCGACGCCTGGCGCTTGCGCAGCCCCACCACGACGGGCGCGGCACAACAAGTGCACATCATTCCTGGAAGGGCAAGCACGCCACCGGCTGCGACACTGCGCAACCCCGCTCCCCCGAGTACGCGCGCAATCCAATGCGCGGGCAGTAGCGTCTGCACAGCCGAGCCGAGCAGCAAGCCGAGCACCATCGCTTGCCAAATCGCACGACCATAGGTGCTCGCGTAGTGCAGCGCCGCTTGCCATGATGCGGCGGGCGGTGTCGAAGCCGTGCCGCTGAGGATCGAATGTCCGATCGAATGGGTGCCCGCGGCGACAAAGAGGCGCGCGTAGTACGGCGACCACTTGACGTAAAAGAGCCCGGCCACCGCAATCAGCACAAAAACTGCAACGGCGATGGGCGATGCCGCCGGGCGGCGGGTTTGAACAAATGATTCCATGGTCCGGTAGGCGTGCGCTTGGTTTTGTCGTACAGGGTTTGTGTCGCTGATCTCGCGCGATTCGGTTCAGCTATCCGCAATGCCAGCCGGTGCGCCATGCCGTCCGTTGCGTTGCGCGCTCGATTGGTTCGTCGGTGCGGCAGATGCCGTGCTCGGCGCACCTGGTATGGCGCGAGCAGCAATGGACATCATGCCGTTTGCTTCGAGTTGAGCGAGGAGTTCGCGCGCCTGGTCGATGCGGTTGGCCACGCACGCGCATGGGTCAAACGAAAACTGCATCGCATGGTCGATTCGGCCAAACGAGCGCTCGCTGCTACGCGCGTAGGCAGGATCGTAATGCGCTTCGACGAGTTCCGTAAACAGTTGCGTCCGCTCGTTCGCATCGATCAGCGTATGCCAGCGCTCGACGGTCTGGCGGCTTTGCAACCCGATCAATCGCGCCAGTTGATCCTTGAAATGTTGTGGCGTATCGAAAAGATGCGCGTAGTCTTCGAGCAAAAACTTCACACGCATCGGCAACGGCGCGCTCACGCGCACGCAACGGCCGGCACGAAACGCGTCGAGCAATGAAGTCGGGACAGTGATCTTGCCGATACGGCGGCTTTCCGCCTCGATGAACACGGGACGATCCAACTGCATTGCCGAGAGCGCCGTGGCCAATGCAGTGTCGAACGCCTTTTGGGTCGGCTGCGGCGAATCGGGTAATGCGCCCAACAGCGAGCCACGATGCAGCGCGAGCGCTTCCAGATCGAGTACCTGGGCGCCGGCTGCGGCGAGTGCCTGCAGCAAGCGGGTTTTGCCCGTTCCGGTATGGCCCGTCAGCGCGATATACGTCAACTGCGGCGCGAGATGCTCCAGTTGATCGAGCACGTGATGCCGATACGCCTTATACCCGCCGTCGAGCTGGCGAGCCTGCCAGCCGACCATGTTGAACCAGGCCGTCATCGAACCCGAGCGCTTGCCGCCTCGCCAGCAGTAAATGAGCGGGCGCCAGTTGCGGGGCCGATCGGCAAAGCAGGTGTCGAGGTGATGTGCGATATTGCGCGCGACCATCGCGGCGCCGATGCGCGTTGCTTCGAATGGCGAACGCTTGTAAAGCGTGCCGACGATCACCCGTTCCTCGTTGCTGAGCACGGGCGCATTGATTGCGCCGGGGATGTGGTCTTCCGCGAACTCGAGCGGCGTGCGCACGTCTACGATCTCGTCGAACGAGGCGAGCGCATCGATTGGGACAACGAAATTTTTCACGGGGAATGCGTGCCCGGCGCCAAGCTTTGGATCAGGCCATGTCCGCGCGCCGTATGGAAAAGAAGTGATCCGGCATTATCGCACGTCGGCCCGGCTCCCCGTTTGGGGGCCTCTGCCGCTCGGCGCCAGATAGACCGTCGCGGCAGACGTGCGCGGAAATTTAACTGTACAAATAGAGGAAAGCGCGTACGATCGGGCGAAAAGCCGAGTGCTCTACCCCTAGCGCACGAAAGGCGCACCAAAAGGTGCGCCTTCTTCATTTTTTATCGGCCAGCGAACGCAAAAGCAGCGCCCAGTTCATCGCGGCTGCGCAATCAACCCGGCAGCGTGTCCATTGATCCGTTGCGCTACGCCACCTACATCATTACGCCGCGCGCGAGCGCGGCCACGGAGCAGTCCATGACAATCACCGCCAACCTTCGCCTGTATCGCGGCTTTGAGATCTATCCCCTCGTCTTTCCCCACCGGGCAACCCAGCCGGGACTCGCGCGCGATTACGAGGCAGGCTTCGACGCAGCCGTCAGAATCAGCGAGCTCGCATCAGGCACGCTTGCGGCCCGCAGCCGCGTGTTTCGGCTGGCCTCGCCCAAGCCGTTCGAGAATACCGGCGACGCACGACGTGCCTCGACGCTCTACGCCGAACAATTGATCGATGCCAGCACCGGCGGCGACAGTCTATGGGATGTGCAATGACGTGAACACGCCCATCCATCCGCACTATCTCGTCATCCGCATCGGACACGAATCGTATGTTCTCGACGAGAGCGGCACGTTGATGCGCCGATCGGCCAGCCGAATGCTGCAATCGTTCGCGCGCACGCGTGGGCGGCCTATCTCGCTCGAAGATGCGCGCTGGGACCGGTTCATCGACGACAACGGATGGACGCAGCAAGAACGCAAGCAGGCGTGTCTCTATTCGCTCGTAAAAGGCGGCGAAACGCGGCATCAGCTTGCGCTTTTGGCTTTCCTCTGACCGCAAGCAAGCTTGCGGGTATCGCCTGGCATACGCGTGACCGAGCCGATCAACCGCGCGAGTCGATCCAATGACGCGCCCAGCGCTTCGAAAAATCGATTGCTTCGGCTTCGTTCGAAAAATAATCGAGCGCATAAAAATCGTAGCGATCCGACGAGACCGGTAGGGTCGATCGCTCGATCATCAGGTTCGAGGAAAAATACCCGTCGGGCAAACGATGCGCCGAAGACTGTACCGCATAACCGCGGTAGTGCTGAACATGTGAGTGTGAACGTGAATTACGCATTTTAATTTTGTTTTGAACGGAACTTGCCTCACGCTGCATTGCGCACGTGAAAAGCGTTTATCCGTGGAATGATTGACCAGCAGCAGGGCGACTGACCTGCAGATTGAAGAGCCGTAGTAAACCGAGGCCGAAGGAATCGAAGCTGGAAAAGTAGCGCACGACATCGAGCATTCGATGCCGTGCAACGGCACCGGCGCTGAGGCCGGCGCAGGCACTTCAAATTACAGCGCCGTGATATTCGCGGCCTGCAGGCCCTTGGGGCCACGCTTGGTTTCGTACTGCACGCGTTGGTTCTCGGCGAGCGTTTTGAAGCCTTCGCCACGAATCTCCGAAAAATGCGCGAACAAATCGTCGCCGCCTGCGTCAGGCGTAATAAAGCCGAAGCCCTTGCTGTCGTTGAACCACTTGACGATACCCGTATCCATAAAAATCCTTAAAGCAAAAAATAAACATATACGCGCCCAGCGAAAAATTTCGCGGGTGCAGAGTCAAAGTATCAAGCAGGGAGAGGACAACGAATACAGCGCGACAAGCGGTGAACTGATGAGCAGCAATCGGACTTCTTGAAAACTTCAGATTCGAATAGTATCCGGCACCGTTCGGACTGTCAAGCAGCTTGTTGCGCTGCCTCTCGAAATAACGCGGAAAGCCATGATCCGGCTCGCTTTTCGAGCGCTACTAATGAAAAAACGTCGGGTCAACCGGGCAATAACGTGTATAGTGACTTGCCCTTTGCCGCGGAACGATCGCATCGGCATCGCCCTGATGCCCGGCCGGAGCCCCTCGCTCCCCTTCTTTTTTCCGCGCGCGCTCGAGCTTTTTCGCCGATAGATTGTGTTGGCAGGCCGTTTGCAAGGCCGATATGGCCCAACCCGTCGGCTACGGCTCATGGAAACGGGGCACGATATCATCGACAGATATAACACTTGGCGCGTCTGTCCTTGACTGATGAATGACTCATGCGCCTGGGCGGCGAGTTGATGCGCTCAAAAGCGCTTAGCACGACGCCGCTGGAGTCCCAACCAAGGAACGACTTGACAACCGTTACGCCTAAACTGAATGAACCGCTCGAAGTTGCACTCCGCCGCTTTCGGCGCGCTATTGAAAGCACTGGTCTCCTGAAAGAGCTTCGCGCCCGGATGAGCTACGAAAAGCCCACCGCCGAGCGCAAGCGCAAGAAAGCCGCCGCAGTGGCCCGGTTGCGCAAGCAGGTTCGCCGCTCGCAACCGCCGAAGAAGATGTACTGAGTGTCCTGATAGATGCACCGACGCCCGAAGCGTCTCTCGTGCCTTGATACCACGCCGGCAACGTCGCTCGACTTTGCCGGCAAGGTATTGCCCCAAGCAACGCTTCCCACGCAACGCATCAAATGCCTAGCGCCCGCGCGAAGCGCTGTCGCAAGAATTGCGTGAACGCGCGGATAGTGAGCGAGCTTTCGCGATGTTGCGGGCACACGGCATAAAGCGCGAGCGCAGGCGCCGCGAATACATCGAGCAATTCGATCAATTCCCCATTCGCAATCGCAGCCGAAACGATGAATTCGGGCAGTAGCGCTACGCCCAACCCCGCGATGGCGGCATCACGAATCACTTCACCATTATTGGCACGCAGCGGGCCCCGCACTTCGATAGCGCGCTTTACGCCGTCGATGACGAACTCCCAACCCGTGCGCCCTTCCTGCCCGTAGAGCAAACACGGGTGCCGAATCAGGTCCTCCGGTGTCGCCGGCGGCCGGCGCGCTGCGCGATAAGCCGGCGAACAACAGGTCACCATCCGGATCTCGGCAAGCTTTTGTGCGATCAGCGTCGAATCCGACAGCGTTCCGATGCGCAGCGCCATGTCGAAGCCGTCGCCAATCAAATCGACGACCCGGTCACTCAGTTCGATATCGACACGCACCTCCGAGTTGCCACGCATGAAGTCGGCAACGAGCGGCGACAAATGCGTCGTGCCGAACGACATCGGCGCGCTGACGCGCAGCAAGCCCCGCGGCTGCGAGCGTCGCAGCGACATGGCCTGCTCGGCATCCGTCACCTCGGCCAGGATTCGCTTCGCCCGCTCGTAAAGCTCCTGGCCCAGGTCGGTTACCGTGAGCTTGCGCGTATTGCGCACGAGCAAGCGCACACCGAGACCGGCCTCGAGTGCCATTACGCGGCGGCTTACGAACTGCTTCGACAATTGGAGACGATCCGCCGCGGCGGTGAAATTACGCGCTTCGACCGTAACAACAAAGATTCGCAGATCGTCGAGTTGCATAGGAGTGCTTACTGAATGTCCACTAATTTGAGACAGTGATTCGCATTCTCCCATGATTTAAGCCGTTTAAGTTGACTTACACTGAGCGAATGGTGAATGGCAGCGAACGGCTCGCGGCCTCAACCCAACAACCGGAGGTCGATATGTTTGAAATCAGACGCGCTGATGAACGAGGTCATGCGGAACACGGCTGGCTCAACTCCCGCCATACGTTTTCGTTTGCGAATTACTACGATCCGAAGCAGATGGGGTTTTCCGACCTGCTCGTCATCAACGACGACCGGGTCATGCCGGGTCGTGGCTTCGGCAAGCATCCGCATCGGGACGTCGAGATTTTTTCGTACGTGCTGGAAGGCGCGCTCGAACACAAGGATTCGATGGGCACGGGTTCGGTCATCACACCCGGCGACGTTCAATTGATGAGCGCGGGTACGGGCGTCGTGCACAGCGAGTTCAACCATTCGAGCAGCGAGACCGTGCATTTTCTGCAGATCTGGCTCGCTACCGAGAAGAGCGGCGCCACACCGCGCTATCAGCAACAGATGTTTTCGCCAGCAGAAAAACGCGGCAAATTGCGGATCATTATGTCGCCGGACGGCGCCGATCAGTCACTGGAATTGCGGCAGGATGCCCGCGTTTATGCGGGGCTATTCGACGGTGACGAGCGCGCGAGCCTCACCCTTGCTGCGGAGCGCTTCGCTTATGTGCATGTCGCGCGCGGCAGCGTGATGGTGAATGGGCACACATTGTCCGAGGGCGATGGCATGCGGGTGCGCGGCGAGCGCAGCCTCGATTTCGCCAACGGCCACGACGCAGAGGTACTCGTGTTCGATTTGCGCAATATCGAGGTGTCGGACTTTTGGTCGTGAAGCCGGCGGGTACCTAGCCTGTAGTCAGTAATCGTGCGAAGCAAGGCTGTGTTCATCAGCCGTGCTTCGCACAAATTAGGCGGCGGGGATCATCGGTTGCTGCTCGACAAGTAGCTCAGGAAAACAAACCCTTACGATGCCCTCCAATGCGGGGACTTGATCTTCGCGATTACCGCACTTTGCAGCCATCGTCATCAGGCGCCCTACCAAACGATCACGCTCATCCGCTCGGTGATTCATCAAGGCTTCCTGTGCGATCCGACGAAAACAATGCAGCTTGTCGTCCTGCGGGATAACCGATAGATCCCATTCGATAATGGCATTTACAAGTTGTCGCCGAACGTTGTCGGTTAATGAAGGGCATTCGCTCAACGCACGCTTTACATTGCTGCTCATAACCTTCGCCGGCTGCATCGTCCACTTTGCAACGATATCCAATAATTCGGCGCATTGCTCGGGCGTTGCCGTGCGCATCACTTGCAACACCGTTGGAAAATCTTCTTCAAAAGACTTCTCGGGATGAGCGCGCCACTTGGCAAGCTGCGCATGCAGCTTGCGATAGTCGATTAGCGAAACCCCTTCGGTTACATTCGACGCTTGAGGGGCAATGCCAATAGCACGCATGCCCCCCTCAAGTCTGGGCAAAGACGCGAGCAGCCCCTCCCTCGCACGTATCGCCATGTCACTCGACGGACGCGTAGCGCCGTCCTCATCAAGCGGTTGCAGTGGAGTAGTCGCGCCAACGCGCGGCATCACGACATTTGCGTCTCCACCAAAAGAAGATACTGACGGCATACCGGCCCCCAAGGCATTAAAACAGGTGCCAAGCATAGCGAGCCGCGCAATTGAATAAAATCGCTGCACGAAGATGCGATTCGCAAACCGAACGCGCGCGCCGTATTCATCGCATTTGCGCTGCATTCCCGCTGTGTCGTATTCGATCAGCTCTGCTTGCGTTGCGCCATCACGCGTTCGAGCGACGCCTTCATATGACGTTGCATTGCCGCCTGCGCTTGCACGCTGTCGTGTGCTTCGAGCGCCTCGAGAATGTCCCTGTGCTCGCGAAGCGCTGCGAGCCACGTGCCCTCGTTTTCGAAGTGGCCGCGCAACTTCGTCGAAAGCGGACTGTGCCGTTCGTCGAATAGCGAACCGACGAGCCGTGTCAGCACCTCGTTGCCGGACATCTGCGCGATCGTCGTATGAAACGCGCGATCGGCGGCGTCGGGCACCTGACCCGCGCGAACCTCCGACTCCATCTTCTCGTAGATTGCACGCAGCGCTTTCAGCGCCCGGGCCTTGGCAAAGGGCGCCACGCTTGCCGCAACGGCGCCTTCAATGACAGAGCGCGCCGACATGATATCGACGAGACTGGCGCCGAGTTCCGCCTCGCGTGGCAGCGCTGCGGCAGCACTATCGGCATCCGTATCCGCAAGCGGGCACACGTAGACACCGGAACCCATCCGAATTTCGACGCGTCCTTCGAGCTCCAATGCGACGAGCGCCTCGCGCACCGAAGGACGCGATACGCCAAGCCGCTCCGCGAGTTCGCGCTCGGGCGGCAGCCTGCCGTTGCGCGCGAAGTCCGGTTGCTCCATCAATGCGCGCAGCTTGTCGGCGATTTGCAGATAAAGACGTCGCGTCTCGGCGGGTTTGGCAGCCACGGGGCGGTTCCTGTTGATGAACGGTCGGCCTGCTGTCGCGGCCGGCGGAGAGCGGCGATTGTAAATCGAGGCCGGATTGTTTCGTAGTCCAATTGAAAATTGGCTTGACCAATTCGTCGTTATTTTATATTTTGATGCCCGGTAAGACCAAAACTCTTTCGCGACTCGTCCTCAGGTACCTGATCATCGATGAAAACAGTCATTTGCGAACAACCGGGCAAGCTTGCCCTGGCCGAGCGCCCGATGCCCGAAGCGGGCCCTGACGACGTCCTCATTCGTATCAAGCGTGTCGGCGTGTGTGGCACCGACCTCCACATCTTCACCGGCAATCAGCCCTTCCTCGCATACCCACGCGTGATGGGTCATGAGCTAGCCGGCATCGTCGAGTCGGCACCTGCCGGTGCACATGTCAAAGCGGGCGATCAGGTCTACGTCATGCCCTATCTGTCATGCGGGCAGTGCGTGGCGTGCCGGGCGAACAAGACCAACTGCTGCGTCAACATTCGCGTGCTCGGCGTGCATGCCGATGGCGGGATGGCCGAGTACCTCGCTGTGCCGCAAGGGTTCGCCTTCAAGGCCGACGGCGTGACGCTCGATCAAGCCGCGATGCTCGAGTTCCTCGCCATTGGTGCACATGCGGCGGCGCGCGCGGAGGTTGCAGCCGGGCAGCGTGTTTTGGTGGTCGGCGCCGGGCCGATCGGCATGGCCGCCGCGATCTTCGCCAAGCTGCGCGGCGGCGTGGTGACGGTACTCGACGGCCGTGCCGACCGGCTCGCGGTTTGCGAGTCCGAATTACACATGGACCATACCGTGCTGCTCGATGCGAGCGAAGCCGAGACGGACAAAGTGCAGCTCGCGCAGCTCACCGATGACGAGTTTTTCGATGTCGTTTTCGACGCCACCGGCAACATCAAAGCAATGGAGCGTGGCCTCGAATTCGTCGCGCACGGCGGCAAGTATGTGCTGATTTCCATTGTGCGAGACAGAATTTCATTTGCCGACCCTGAGTTCCATAAGCGAGAAACGACGCTGCTGGCAAGCCGCAATGCAACGCCGGCCGACTTTGAAACGGTGCTCGAAGCGATGCGCGCCGGCAAGATTCCGACTGCCGCGCTCAACACGCACAGGCTTTCGCTAGCGGAGTTGCCCGTGAGTTTTCCCACCCTGCTCGATCCGCAGGCCGGCGTAATCAAAGCGCTCGTCGATTGTTGAGTGCGCGAAATCGTCATGGGAAATCCGATTCTCCAATTCGGCACGAGCCGGTTTTTGCAGGCTCACGCCGATCTCTTCATTTCCGAGGCGCTGCAAAGCGGGCGGGCACTCGGTCATGTCACCGTCATCCAAACCACGGGCAACCCCGATAGCCGGGCGCGCATCGAAGCGCTGCGCGCGCAACGGCGTTACCCGGTGCGAGTGCGCGGCGTGCAGCGTGAGAAGGTTGTCGATACGACGATCGACAGCACGGCGATCAACGAAGCGCTCGATGCGAACACCGATTGGCCGCTCGTATGCGAGCGCTTCGCACACGATGCGCAAGTGGTGATCTCGAATACAAGCGACAGCGGCTACCTGTCGTTCGCCGACGACACGGCCGAGTTGCTCGCGCCCGGCGCGCGCGTGCCGCGCGGCTTTGCGGCCAAGCTCGTCGTTCTGCTGCACGCGCGGTTCGCAGCGGGCGCCGCGCCATTGACGCTGCTGCCTTGCGAACTCATCACCAACAACGGCGACACACTGCGCGCGCTCGTGAGCGGTATCGCTCGGGAATGGCACAGCGACCCCGCGTTTGTGCGTTATATCGAAGACACTTGTGTCTGGGTCAATTCGCTTGTCGATCGTATCGTGTCCGAGCCGATTCAGCCCGTTGGTGCGATCGCAGAGCCCTACGCGTTGTGGGCTATCGAGCGTCGCGACGGCATGGTGCTGCCCTGTGAGCATGACGCGATGATCGTCACCGACGATCTGATCCAATACGAACGGCTCAAGCTGTTTCTGCTGAATCTTGGTCACACCTATCTGGCCGAACGCTGGCTCGGCGATGGCCGCGCAGCCGACGAGAACACGCTGCACGCGATGCGCGATACGGCATTGCGGGCGGATCTCGAATCGGTCTGGCAACAGGAAGTGCTGCCGGTATTCGATGCGCTCGGTCAGGGCGATACAGCGCGCCGTTATCTGCAGGATGTACGAGAGCGGTTCGAAAATCCGTTTCTCGATCACCGCTTGGCCGATATCGCGCGCAATCACAGTGAAAAGAAGATGCGACGCTTTCAGCCCGTGGTAGAGATGGCCGTGGAGCTAGGCTTGAAGATCGATCAACCGCGGCTTACTACGGCGCTGCGGACGGTGGCATCCGCGTAATGAAATAGTAAGCACTACTAAGTAATAACGAATGGAGACGTGTAAATGAGAAAAATGCGCTGGGTGGTCATCCTCCTATGCTTCCTCGCGATAGCAGTGAACTACATCGATCGCGCCAACCTCGCCGTCGCGGCACCTCAAATCGAAAAGGCACTCGGCATCGGCCCCGCACAAATGGGGCTCATCCTGAGCGGGTTCTTCTGGACCTATGCGCT
This sequence comes from Trinickia sp. LjRoot230, assembly GCF_964253315.1. NCBI lineage: Bacteria > Pseudomonadati > Pseudomonadota > Betaproteobacteria > Burkholderiales > Burkholderiaceae > Trinickia > Trinickia sp. LjRoot230. Next base: position 1,899,532 of record NZ_CAXUQX020000001.1, on the reverse strand, counting down.
GATGCAAATTCCGTTCGGCTGGTTCGTCGATCGCGTCGGCGCCCGCATCGCGCTGCCGCTCGCCGTGGGCTGGTGGTCGTTATTTACGGCCGCAACGGCAGGCGTATCGAGCGTGGCAGGCATGTTCGGCTGCCGGCTGTTGCTCGGCGTCGGCGAGGCCGGTGCCTACCCCTCTTGCGCAAAGCTCGTCAGCCAATGGTTCAAGCCAAGCGAACGCGCCCTTGCCACGAGCATCTTCGACAGCGGCTCGCGCGTCGGCTCGGCACTTTCGATTCCGGTTGTCGCGCTGATCATCGGCACACTCGGATGGAAAGCCGCGTTCATCATCACAGGTGCGCTCGGTGCGGTGTGGATCGCCGGTTGGTTCATCATCTATCGCAGCCCCGCACACGGCGACATGACGGGCGAGCACGATGTGATTCCCGACTCGCTCGCCCACTCGGCGGACACGCAAGTAACCTGGGCATCGCTCTTTCGGCATCGCACGCTCTGGGGCATGATGCTCGGCTTTTTCTGCCTGAACTTCGTCATCTACTTCTTCATCACCTGGTTTCCGAGCTACCTCGTGCAAACGCGCGGTTTCTCGCTCAAATCGCTCGGCACACTGGGCATGATCCCCGCGTTGATGGCGATTCCGGGCGGATGGATCGGCGGGCTCGTCTCCGACGCGCTCTATCGCCGCGGTTGGAGTCTCACCGCCGCACGCAAAACCTGCATGGTGGGCGGCATGCTGATGTCGTCGGCCATCACACTCTCGACGTTGACATCCAACGTGTATTGGATGCTGGCTTTTTTCGGCATCTCGTACGGCAGCCTCGCGTTTGCCGCTGCCAGCATCTGGTCGCTGCCTGCCGATGTCGCGCCAACCCCGCGCCACGTAGCATCGATCGGCGGCATTCAAAACTTCGCGTCGAACCTGGCCGGCATCGTCATTACGACGTTTACCGGCTTCATGGTGGCATTGAGTAAGGGCTCGTTCACGATCCCGCTCGTCGTTGCCGGCGGGTTTTGCTTTCTCGGTGCGTTCAGCTATCTCGTGATCGTCGGCAAAATCGAGCCGCTGCCGATCGAGCCGCAACCGCGCAGCGAAACGAATGCCGCGCGTTCGACGATCTGAAATCGGCTTACCTTTCCATTTGCGTCAGCGTTAGCGTTACGAGGCCTCTCATGTCTTCCCTCGATTCTCAGGCACACGCCGTTATCCGCCTGCACCCGAACGACGATGTCGTCATCGCCACGCGCCAGTTGATGTCGGGTGCGCGTCTGGACACCGAAGACCTCGTCGTCTCGGGGCTGATTCCGCCCGGACACAAGATCGCGACGCGTGCGATCGGCAAAGGCGAGCCTGTCAAACGCTATAACCAGATCATCGGGGTGGCGCGCGAAAACATCGCGCGCGGACAACACGTGCATGTACATAACCTCGGCATGGCCGAGTTCGAACGCGAGCATGCTTTCGGCATCGACGTGCACCCGACCACCTACGCCCCTGTGCCGGCGCACTTCATGGGCATCCGGCGCAGCGATGGCCGCGTGGCCACGCGCAATTACATAGGAGTCCTAACGAGCGTGAACTGCTCGGCAACAGCCGCACGCGCGATCGCCGATTATTTCCGGCGTGACGTTCATCCCGACGCGCTGGCCGACTATCCGAATGTGGACGGCGTGGTGGCACTCACGCACGGGCTCGGCTGCGGCATCGACTCACACGGCGAGGGCATCGCGATTTTGCGGCGCACGCTGGCAGGCTACGCTGTGCACCCGAACTTCGCATCGGTGCTGTTTGTGGGGCTCGGCTGCGAGACGAATCAGATCGAAGGCGTGCTGGCGGCCGGCGGCCTCGACGGCAACCAGCCAAAGCTGCGCAGCTTCACGATCCAGGACAGCGGCGGCACACGCAAGACCGTCGAACGCGGCATTGCGATGGTGAAAGACATGCTCGCCGAGGCCAACCGCGTGGAGCGTGTGCCTGTTCCGGCTTCGCACCTCGTGGTCGGGTTGCAATGCGGCGGCTCGGACGGTTACTCGGGCATCTCGGCCAATCCCGCGCTCGGCGCGGCGGTGGACCGGCTCGTGCAGCACGGCGGCACCGCGATTCTGTCGGAAACACCGGAGATCTACGGCGCGGAGCATTTGCTGACACGACGTGCCGTCAGCCGCGAAGTCGGCGAAAAACTGCTCGCTCGCATTGCCTGGTGGCAAGACTACTGCGTGCGCAACGGCGCCGCGCTCGACAACAATCCGTCTGCCGGCAACAAGGCGGGTGGCCTCACCACGATTCTCGAAAAATCGCTCGGCGCCGTGGCGAAAGGCGGCACGACGAACCTCGTCGAGGTGTACGAATACGCGCAGCCTGTCACCGCCAAAGGCTTCGTCTTCATGGACTCGCCAGGCTACGATCCCGTCTCGGCGACGGGGCAAGTCGCTTCGGGCGCGAACCTGATTTGCTTCACCACCGGGCGTGGCTCCGCCTATGGCTGCTCGCCCGCGCCGTCGCTCAAGCTCTCGACCAACACAGCCTTGTGGGAGCGCCAGGAAGACGATATGGACATCGACTGCGGCGGCGTGGTCGACGGCACCGCGACTATCGACGCGCTGGGCGAAGCGATCTTTCGCATGATGCTCGATTGCGCCTCCGGCACGCGTTCGAAGAGCGAGTTGCTCGGCTACGGGCAAAACGAATTCGTGCCGTGGCAAGTCGGCGTGATTGCGTAACGTCATTGCGTCAGGCCCGCATCCGGTATTAAGGACTCCGAACCAACATGAAAATGACGTTTCGCTGGTATGGCGCGGCGGACCCCGTGCCGCTTTCCTACATCCGCCAGATTCCCGGAGTAGGCGGGATCGTTTCAGCAATCTACGACGTGCCCGTCGGCGAGACCTGGCCGATCGAAAAAATCGCAGCGCTCAAAGCAACAGTCGAAGCGCACGGGCTCACACTCGAAGTCATCGAAAGTGTGCCGGTTCACGAAGACATCAAGCTCGGCAAGCCCACACGCGATTCGCTGATCGAGCATTATGGCGAGACCTTACGCCACCTCGCCGCATGCGGCATCAAGGTGGTCTGCTACAACTTCATGCCGGTGTTCGACTGGACCCGCACGTCGCTTGAAATGCGCCTACCCGACGGCTCCACCACGCTCGCCTTCGATGCGCAGGCGATCGACGCGCTCGATATCGAGGAAGGCATTGCGCTGCCGGGCTGGGACACGAGTTATCGGCGCGATGAGCTGAAGTCGCTGTTGGCCGAATATGCCGCGCTCGACGAGGCAGGGTTATGGGCCAACCTCGCGTACTTTTTGCACGCCATCATTCCGGTGGCGAAAGAAGCTGGCATCAAGATGGCGATTCATCCTGACGATCCGCCCCGCCCCATCTTCGGACTGCCGCGCATCGTTAAAAATCGTGACGACCTCGATCGGCTGTTATCGATCGTCGACGATCCAGCAAACGGGCTGACCCTGTGTTCCGGCTCGCTCGGTGCCGACGAGCACAACGACATCCCCGCGCTGGTACGCGAGTTCGGCGGCCGCGGCCGCATTCATTTTGCGCATCTGCGCAATGTGCGCACCAACGCTGCCGGCGACTTCCACGAAACGTCGCATCGCTCCGCCGACGGCTCGCTCGATATGGCGGAAATCGTCAAGGCTTACTTCGAAGTGGGCTTCGAAGGTTACGCGCGGCCCGATCACGGCCGCATGATCTGGGGCGAAACCGGGCGCCCCGGTTATGGACTCTACGATCGCGCGTTGGGTGCTGTCTATTTGAACGGCATTTGGGAGGGATTGCAAAAAAGGGCACGATAGTTCGGAGTCCTAACGACGCTAGCATGCGCCCGCTCTCTGATATGGGGTTCGGGGAGCAACGGAACAGCCAACCAACGTAAGGAATACACCACCCGCCGGGAAGCCCGTGGATAGGTCATCCGTGCGGCCCGACGTGCACAAACGATCCTTTGTGCATTGCCTACGTACAGTCCGCCAACTAAGGCCGGAGCCGTTGCAAAACCCTGTTGCCATGGCGTTTTCGATGGCACAGGGTTTTGCATTCCAACGAAAACCGTCTTATCTCGGTTGGCTGTTCCGTTGATCCCCAGACTCCTATCCCTGCACCAACGCCACAGGGCACGACCTCAAATCTGGGCCATAGGTGCTGACGGGGAACAATCGAGCTTGACCTGATCGCGCTCTCGGGTCGCTTCGTCGAAGAAGCGTTCTAGCTTGCCGACGACGTTTTCGGGGGCGGGCCACTCGTACTCGGTTTCGGCGGTGAACTCCCGTGGGCCGGCTTCGCTGAAGCCCATCTTGGCGAAATCGACAGCTCGGCCTTTGTGCACGGACAGGAAACCCTTGGTATAGGAGTCGACCAGATCGTTGAACGCCAAGGCCACGGGGTGGTCCGCGCGCTGAGCCGCGCATTCTTCGGCGAAGCTCCGCAGCTGCGGTCCGTTTGCGACGCTCTGGATAAAGCATTGGTGGTTGTATTGGGTCTGCTGGAACGCCTTGAGCGACGTCTTGCCCAGCTCCGTGGCAAACGTCTTTCGCCCGAGGAAGGCATCGATCAGGTGAACGCACGGGGTTTGCGGTCCAGAGAGCCCGAGGTGCCCGCCGTAACCCGACGTGTACTTGACGATGTCGCGGTGCCAGACGACTGGATCGACCGTTCGCCGGGAGAGCAACGCGAAGCCTTTGCGTAGTCGCGTGAACGACTCCTTGGCTCTCCCGATTTGGTGCAAGATCTCGACGACCAGCCGGTCCTGCTCCTCGCTCGACGACAGCGCCCGATAGTCATCGATCGCGCGCTGGGTGTTGGCGACGATCTCGACCAGGTCGCTGACGCGGTACTCCATCATCGTGGGTGTGTTGTGGAAGCGGTTCTCGGCTTGGCCGCGGATGCGTGCGGGTTCGAGGTCGTTCCTCGCCTCTTCCTCGTACGTGGGTGCATTGTTGACCGGGCAGATCAACTTGAAGTCGTCGAACGTGCAGTCGAGTAGGTCGGCGTCGTCGTTCACCAGGATGGATGCCGTGAGGCTCATGTCCGCGAGCGCACAGTAGTCCGGGCAACGGCAGAACTCGGCGAAGCGATTCATCGCGCTCTGCACCTGCTCGGGCAGCGGCTCGGGCTCGGGCATCTCCTGGGCGATCACGCGGTCGAAGTCGATGCAAGCCTGCGCGATGCAGAAGACGATGCTCTTGGTCTTCATGAAGGCCAGCGGGTCATCGCCGCACTCTGCATGAATGGCGTCGACGTTCAGCGGCTCCGCCTCGTGAACGCACAGATCGCGGACCCGCTTCTGAATGAAATGCCCTGGCAGTTCCTGCCAAAGGCTCAGCCACGAATCTGGCAAGACGACGCGGGCTTCGCGCATGGCTCTCGGGTCGAACATGAACCCGTACTCGCGGGAAACCGGGCCGAGCCGCGGATCCATGCCGTGCGCCAACCACTCCCAGGAAGTTTTCTGCGTGTCGTGCATGAACCCATCTCCTGACTGATCAATTGGTCACTGCCAAATGTTCGATAAGAACGCCTGAATACACCCGAGGAGCAGGAAGTTTCCGATAAACTTCCCGAGGTAGCGCAGGATCGACGTCCACGTGAAAGGCACCGAGCAGCTTCGAAAGATTGGCATCCGGTATTCTGCCGAGCAACAAGCAGCCGATACCGGCACCCAGCACGACGCCCGCGGCATAAGCGGACAACAATCGGGTTTCTATCCCGATCGCTGCCATGAACACCGAGGTTGCAAAGCTCGCTCCGGAAAGAACGATGGGAGAAGTATCGGGAGACACGAGCACCACCTTAGGAGTCAATGATCAAATATTAGCCAGACTGACTCGCGAGATGATTTCACGCAGGGCGCCATGGTGCGTATGCGGCAACGCCTCCGCTTCGCTGCCCGGTCGCGCGCGCATCGCCGCCGCATTGAGCTCGCTCGCGCGCGCGAGTTCGTCGAGCACACGCACAAACCATTTGAGCGAAGTCAGATGGTCGTGGCAGTGATCGCGCAGTGTCGTCGACTTCGCCGGCATCAGCAACCGCCAACGCGACATCATGCGCGGCCCGCTATGCCCCACCATGTGCGCGAGCGCCGGACGAAGCTCGCCATATCGGGCGTTTGCCGTTCCGATCGTGACGAAGAGCACCATCGCAACGAGCCGATAGTTGACCATTAGGACTCCTGTCTTTTTGTCGGCGACCGCCACGCGAGAGCCCGACCCGGGCCAGCGGCTTCGAAAGGACGTCGCGCACGTTTTGCGCATCGAGCCCATAAACCCTCGAGCCGGGCTCGCATCCAACGAGCTGCGGGCTGCTGGCATGCTCGCACAACATCTTGTCGGTCCCGACCCAGCGAATCGGTCGCAACTGCATCGCAAGGTCGAGCAATCTCGCCGCAGACGTACGCCAAAACGAAAACATTGTCAGTGTGTTCATGAGTGCGCCCTTCGATTGCCTGGAAGCATGCGCCGCACCACGGCCATCGCCGTAGACGATGGGCAGAAAAGCCCATGCGCTCATGCGCCTAATCGATAGGCTAGACACTGCGGCAACACTGCGTGGCATAGCGTTTCTGAGTGAACAAACGAGAAAGCACGCGATCCTACGATCTCGCGCGCAGGCGCACCGCGCTTGGGCACCGGTGCGCGTGATAAATCATGGCGGCACACCTTGCGTCGGCGGCACGGCTACTACGAAACCGCACAACGGCGAGCTTCACACGGCCCTCTACGGTAGCGCCCGAGATCGCCGCGCACAGCCGCGCAGCCCGCGCGCGGACTTGATGTCCGAACGAGGGATCGAGGTGGATCACTCGAGCGTTCACCGGTGGGTGATCAAGCTCGTGCCGTTGTTCGAAAAGGCGTTTCGCAAATGCAAACGCCCGGTGGGTAAGAGCTGGCGCAGGGACGAGACCTACGGTACGCCCAGCCAACGTAGCCCGCCCGCATGGGGGTGAAGTTGCTTGAGCATGTTTGGAATGACCTTGCCCCTGTTTCGCGAATCCCATAGCTGAGAGATTTATGCGGCTCGCCTCTGTTGGGCGGCAAACCAGTTTTTCTCGAACGTCATGGGGCTGACGTAGTCGAGCGTCGAGTGTAGCCGGCGCGAATTGTAAAAGCCAAGCCAGTCCACGATTTCATCCATTGCCGCACGCCGGGTCGCAAAGTGCCGGCCATGCAGGCGTGCAACTTTCAACGAACCCCACAGGCTTTCGGTCGGTGCATTGACGCTCCTATGTCAAGCGACACGCGTCGAATCGGCCAGATCAGCCAGAATGGGGTAGTGACCACATAGCCGTCATATGTGCCATGTGGCTCGCGTTCCTCGATCAATAGGTTTCTTGATGTCCAGGAAACTTCCTATCGAAATTCGGAATGTGGTCTATTGATCGGGTTTTCGGCCACGGGGCAACGCTCTCACTGGACCTAGCCCTATCGAGAGCGGAACCAGTTGAAAGCCTTGCCGGTAAAGGGTTTCAACTCACAGATGGCATATTTGGCGGCTATGTGGTCACCACCCCTATCCGTGAGCGCGATCAAGAGCCCATGTCATGGGATACCGCGCGCCAGGTTCTGGAGAACCGACTGCAGTTCTACCGGCTGGCGATCTCAAACCTGAAGCACGACCCGCGCTACATTGGGCCTCGATATCCGGACACGCCCGAGGAAAAGGCCTACGTGAAAACGGTAACGGAAACACGGGTCCGCGCGAAGCACCCGGAGTTGGCCAAGCAGATCGACGGCGCACGGCAGATCGTGAGATGGCACAACGAGATGGAGGAGCATCGGCGCCATGCAGAGTACGTGCTACAGGAGCAAAAACGCTCAATCGAGCGCGAACAGCAGCGTTCGATTGAGCGTCCCTACCCCGGCCCTAGCCATTAGATGAATTTCCCTGCGGGGAGAAACGCATTCCAACATAATGCGAAGCCTTGTCCAGCAAGGACTTTCAGGCATTTTTCTGCACCGCGATTCAGCGATAACCATAAGAGCTTCCGTGCGCGCACGGTACCAGCACGTTGAACCACTTCGGGGTTCAACGTGCTGGTTCGTGTGTGGCGGGGCGGGCCTGGCGAAGGCGCGTTAAATTGGGCTTTTAATTGAAGTCAACTCCTGTTCATGGACCGGGTTCCACTGATCCTGCCGATTATTCGCCAACGGGAGAACCTAATGCGGCAGCTTCGTCCTCGGACACGGGCCGTCCTACACGAAGTCCGACGTCTGGATCGCTTGACGGGCTGCCGTCCATGTCGGCTACGCCTGGGGTGGCCCGATCTAGGCAGCAGTCTCCAGGGTCTCTTGCAGACCCCGCAATTGGGCGCCGTCTGCTCGCCGAGGTTGGCGGCGGCGCAGCGGCGCATCGGCGCAGCAGCTCATCGACCAGCATGGCATTACCACCCCGACGTGATCCGAAGCCTTCAAGCCGTGGAGCAGTACCGGCTGCGTTGATCGATTCTGACCCAATAGAGGTTTCTCCCCGCAGGCCTGCGGGGAGAAACCTGTAATCGCGCCGAACCGAAGATAAATCGGTGGTCAAACGAATCGTTCGTGGCCGCGTCGTAGCCGGTCGAGCATGACCAGGTTGAGCAGGCGCAGCGCGCTCAACCTCCCCGTCAATATCGCCATCGCGCAAATCGGCGACCCACGCTTGTTGAGGAACTCACCGGAGTATCGCGATCGCTCGAAGCTCAGGCGACGGGCCTCGATGGCGCGGTTTCGGTCTTCAAGCTGGCCGATTCGTGCTTGCCGATTAGTTCGGGCGGGGCGTCCGCCATGGTGCCAACTGTTTTTTTGCTGCGGCCGAACGCGCCGCTGCGCCCCATGTGCCCGGCGCCTAGCCCGCGCGCTTGCCAGCGCGTGCGCGCGAGACGGTTTTCTTCTCACGCATGGCAGTTCTCGGAGTCTGGGGATCAACGGAACAGCCAACCGAGATAAGACGGTTTTCGTTGGAATGCAAAACCCTGTGCCATCGAAAATGCCATGGCAACAGGGTTTTGCAACGGCTCCGGCCTTAGTTGGCGGACTGTACGTAGGCAATGCACAAAGGATCGTTTGTGCACGTCGGGCCGCACGGATGACCTATCCACGGGCTTCCCGGCGGGTGGTGTATTCCTTACGTCGGTTGGCTGTTCCGTTGCTCCCCGAACCCCGATATCATCGTCGCGGTAGGAATGTCCATTACTGGACACCCCCCGCACAGATCCCGGCGTGCGCGATTCGCGCACCGGGCTCCGGCCTCGGGTAGTTGGCGTCAAACCGCACGACCGGCCAGGGGTGAAGGATGCGAGCCTTGGGTATCCACTGCTTCGCAAGCCGTTGCATCTTCGCCCACGTGGTGTCGTCCTTCTGACTGCGGCGCCGTAGCGCCAACCTCCAGAGGTCAATCACGCGTGCGCGCAAGGCCCGCAGCGCAGCGAAGTTGGTCGGCACCGCGTGGTAGTTGAAGTACCCTTGGACCACGCGGCGTAACCAGTCCCCTTGCTCGGGAATCGACTGGTGCCATCTGTGCCGCAACTCATCCTTGATCCCCTTCAGCGCCGTGCGGAGTCGGTCGCTCCGCGTTTTGCGCATGAGCATGAACCTGCCGTCTCTAGCACGGCCGCTGATGTGGGTGAATCCGAGGAAGTTGAACGTCTCGGGTTTGCCCAGCCCTCGGCCGGCTCGGTTGCGGGCCGCAAAGCGCCCGAACTCGATCAGCCGGGTTTTCTCCGGGTGCACCGACAGCCCAAACTGCTCCAGTCGCTGTTGCATGGCCCGCCTGAACCGCTTCGCATCATGTGGTTTATCGAAACCAATCACGACGTCGTCGGCGTATCGGACGATCACGACGTTACCCTCGGCATGGCGCTTACGCCATTGATTTGCCCAGAGGTCGAAGACGTAGTGCAGGTAGATATTCGCCAGCAGCGGCGAGATGACAGACCCTTGCGGTGTCCCCTCGTCGGTGGGCTCGATCACCCCGTCTTCCATCGCTCCCGCCTTCAGCCATTTGCGGATCAGTCGAATCACGCGCTGGTCGCCTATGCGGTGCTCAACGAATCGGGTCAGCCAGTCGTGGTTGACCGTATCGAAGAACCTGCTGATGTCGGCGTCCAGTATCCAGCTCACGCTCGTGCGAGCGATTCCCGTTGCGAGTGCATCCAACGCATCGTGCTGGCTGCGTCGCGGACGAAAACCGTATGAGAAGCCCAGGAAGTCCGTCTCGTAGATCGCATTGAGGACCGCCACCAGCGCGCGCTGGACGATTTTGTCTTCCAGTGCGGCAATGCCCAGCGGTCGCTGTTTTCCATCCGCTTTCGGTATGTACCGCCTGCGACTGGGCAGCGCCCGATAAGCCTGCCGGTGGAGTCGGCCATGCAGGTCTTCGAGATTTCGATCCAGATCTAGCTCATAGTCGTGCCACGTCACGCCATCAACCCCGGCTGCCGCCTTCCGTTTCAGCCAGAAGAACGCCGTCGCCAGTAGGTCGAAGTCGATCAGGTGGAACAACGCCGTGAACCTCTCCTTCTTCCTTTGCCTTGCGGCTTGTCGCACACGGTCCAGCCTCTGGGACACGCTTATCCGGCTCTGCGTCCGGCGCATGCGCGACCAGCCCGTGTTCCCCTTGGCCCCGCCCCTTCGCTCCGCCGGCTCCGCGTCTGGTTGCCCGGATTTGTTCGCCAGCTTCTTCGCTACTATGGGCGAGTCCGACTTCTCCCATTCGTTCGTCATCGGCTTTGGCTCCTCACCTTCCCGATGCGGACCGCTCGACGACACCTCCGTCCGCGGCCAAATAGGAGATCTCCCGGTTCCCGCATAGAGATCGTACTGACATGCCAGGGTCTAAGACCGCGCCGAGTCCGCATGGCGCTTGCGATGGCGCGCCCCGCGGTATTGCCTTCCGCATACAGTAGTACGTCAGCACTCGGGAATGTATCCATTTCGTGGCTCGATGGCTGGCCTATCAGCACCCCTGTCAACGCTTCGCAGCCCGCCTCGCGGCTGACCACGCATGACTCGGGGACATCGTGAATCGCTAGTTCTTGCAATGTCGGGGACTTTCACCCCTTGATCTCTACCGGTCTCCCGGCGCACGTCGCGGTAGGAATGTCCATTACTGGACACCCCCCGCACAGATCCCGGCGTGCGCGATTCGCGCACCGGGCTCCTGCCTCGGGTAGTTGGCGTCAAACCGCACGACCGGCCAGGGGTGAAGGATGCGAGCCTTGGGTATCCACTGCTTCGCAAGCCGTTGCATCTTCGCCCACGTGGTGTCGTCCTTCTGACTGCGGCGCCGTAGCGCCAACCTCCAGAGGTCAATCACGCGTGCGCGCAAGGCCCGCAGCGCAGCGAAGTTGGTCGGCACCGCGTGGTAGTTGAAGTACCCTTGGACCACGCGGCGTAACCAGTCCCCTTGCTCGGGAATCGACTGGTGCCATCTGTGCCGCAACTCATCCTTGATCCCCTTCAGCGCCGTGCGGAGTCGGTCGCTCCGCGTTTTGCGCATGAGCATGAACCTGCCGTCTCTAGCACGGCCGCTGATGTGGGTGAATCCGAGGAAGTTGAACGTCTCGGGTTTGCCCAGCCCTCGGCCGGCTCGGTTGCGGGCCGCAAAGCGCCCGAACTCGATCAGCCGGGTTTTCTCCGGGTGCACCGACAGCCCAAACTGCTCCAGTCGCTGTTGCATGGCCCGCCTGAACCGCTTCGCATCATGTGGTTTATCGAAACCAATCACGACGTCGTCGGCGTATCGGACGATCACGACGTTACCCTCGGCATGGCGCTTACGCCATTGATTTGCCCAGAGGTCGAAGACGTAGTGCAGGTAGATATTCGCCAGCAGCGGCGAGATGACAGACCCTTGCGGTGTCCCCTCGTCGGTGGGCTCGATCACCCCGTCTTCCATCGCTCCCGCCTTCAGCCATTTGCGGATCAGTCGAATCACGCGCTGGTCGCCTATGCGGTGCTCAACGAATCGGGTCAGCCAGTCGTGGTTGACCGTATCGAAGAACCTGCTGATGTCGGCGTCCAGTATCCAGCTCACGCTCGTGCGAGCGATTCCCGTTGCGAGTGCATCCAACGCATCGTGCTGGCTGCGTCGCGGACGAAAACCGTATGAGAAGCCCAGGAAGTCCGTCTCGTAGATCGCATTGAGGACCGCCACCAGCGCGCGCTGGACGATTTTGTCTTCCAGTGCGGCAATGCCCAGCGGTCGCTGTTTTCCATCCGCTTTCGGTATGTACCGCCTGCGACTGGGCAGCGCCCGATAAGCCTGCCGGTGGAGTCGGCCATGCAGGTCTTCGAGATTTCGATCCAGATCTAGCTCATAGTCGTGCCACGTCACGCCATCAACCCCGGCTGCCGCCTTCCGTTTCAGCCAGAAGAACGCCGTCGCCAGTAGGTCGAAGTCGATCAGGTGGAACAACGCCGTGAACCTCTCCTTCTTCCTTTGCCTTGCGGCTTGTCGCACACGGTCCAGCCTCTGGGACACGCTTATCCGGCTCTGCGTCCGGCGCATGCGCGACCAGCCCGTGTTCCCCTTGGCCCCGCCCCTTCGCTCCGCCGGCTCCGCGTCTGGTTGCCCGGATTTGTTCGCCAGCTTCTTCGCTACTATGGGCGAGTCCGACTTCTCCCATTCGTTCGTCATCGGCTTTGGCTCCTCACCTTCCCGATGCGGACCGCTCGACGACACCTCCGTCCGCGGCCAAATAGGAGATCTCCCGGTTCCCGCATAGAGATCGTACTGACATGCCAGGGTCTAAGACCGCGCCGAGTCCGCATGGCGCTTGCGATGGCGCGCCCCGCGGTATTGCCTTCCGCATACAGTAGTACGTCAGCACTCGGGAATGTATCCATTTCGTGGCTCGATGGCTGGCCTATCAGCACCCCTGTCAACGCTTCGCAGCCCGCCTCGCGGCTGACCACGCATGACTCGGGGACATCGTGAATCGCTAGTTCTTGCAATGTCGGGGACTTTCACCCCTTGATCTCTACCGGTCTCCCGGCGCACACTGTACAAATATACAGCTAATGAACGTCCGTGCCGAACGCCATTTCTTCTCCCAACGCCCCCTACTACCTGCTGAATTTCGAGCGCGCGCTCGCGTGGATATCCGAACGCTACAACGATCTTTTCGATGCGCTCGAGCGCGCGTTTCTGATCGAATTCGGCCGTCTGCCGCTAGTGTCACGCGCGCTGCTCGTGCGTATGCTGATGCGCAAGGGCCCGCATTTTCGCGCGAGCAAACTGCGCTACGACGAAATCGGTTGCCCGTTGCAAGCTGCGGCGCCTTTGGTGTCGCTAGGCTGGGTGAACGCGGACACTGCCTTGACGATCGAAGAGTTGTTTCCGCTTGTGACGCGCGCCGAACTGTCAACCCTATTTGGCGACGCCGCGGTACGCAAGCATTGCCGTAAGCCGGAACTGCTCGATGTGCTGCGCGCAACGTATGGGACGGAGGCGCGTCCATATCGGGGCTGGAACACCACAGCCGCAACGCCCGAACGCGTACTGCAAGTGACGATCGCGCCGCTTTGCGACCGACTGCGGCTGATGTTTTTCGGCAATCTGCAGCAGGACTGGTCGGAGTTCGTGTTGGCCGATCTTGGTTTGTTGCGCTACGAGACGGTCGCATTTTCGCAATCGGCCCGCGCGTTTCAGCGGCGCGCGGATATCGATGCCTATCTTTCGCTGCAAGCGTGTCGTGAAGCATTTGATGCATTGATTGCAGGCGATGTGCTCGATGAATCGGCGTTCCTGCGCACACTTTCCGAAGCCGCCGTTACGATTCGCATCGAGAATGCATGGATCGAGATGCGTCGTGCGAAGCTGCTCTATCGCATCGGTTATCGTGCCGAACAACAGCAGGATTGGGACCTCGCACTCGAGATCTACGCGCAGTGCCGATGGCCCGAGGCGCGCTATCGACGCATACGTGTGCTTGAGCGCGGCGGCCGCTACGGTGAGGCATTCACGCTGGGCTTGCAAGTGGGCGGCGAACCGGCAAGCGAGGCCGAGCATCAGCGCGTCATGCGTATGTTGTCCCGGCTCGCGCGGCGGCTCGGCGAGCCAATCGCACGCCGTCCGCCATCGCCAGCGATCGAGCGTGCCGCACTCGTGCTTGCCCGGCCGGCCGAGCCTACGTCGGTCGAACATGTCGTCCGCGCACATCTGCATACGCCACATGCACCGGCGTATTACGTCGAAAATGCGTTGATCAATTCGCTGTTCGGCTTGCTGTGTTGGGACGCAGTGTTTGAGCCGGTGCAAGGTGCCTTCTTTCATCCGTTTCAGCGCGGCCCTGCCGATCTACACGCGCCCGACTTCCACACGCGACGAGCCGAACCTTTCGAACGCTGTCTGGCGCAACTCGATACGGGCGCTTATCGCGACACGATCATTCACCACCTGCACGAGAAGGCCGGCATGCAGTCGCCCTTCGTTTTCTGGGGTGTGTTGAACGACGAGCTCGTTACACTCGCGCTAGCGTGTCTGCCCGCCGCACACCTGAAGCTCTGGTTCATTCGCTTGCTCGACGACATCCGATCGAACCGATCGGGGCTCCCCGATCTGATCCGGTTCTGGCCCGATGAGCGCCGCTATGAACTGATCGAAGTGAAGGGCCCGGGCGACCGGCTGCAGGACAATCAAATTCGTTGGCTCTCTTACTGCGCGCAGCATGGCATGCCGACGCGGGTAGTCGATGTGCGATGGGCTGACGACGCAGCAGATGCGTTGACGGGAGCGAGCGCATGAGCTACGTCGTCGCGGTGCGCGCGCTGTGCGAGTTCACGGCGAAACGTGGCGATCTCGATTTGCGCTTCACGCCTGCACCGAGCGCGCTTGAAGGCATCGCCGGGCACGCGACTGTGGCAGCCCGGCGCGGCGCCGGCCGCGAAGCCGAGATTGCACTCACCGGCACCTATGGCGAGCTTACCGTGCGCGGGCGTGCCGACGGCTACGACGCGACGCAAAACCGCCTCGAAGAAGTGAAGACCTATCGCGGCGAACTCGATGCGATGCCCGACAATCATCGCGCGTTGCATTGGGCGCAGGCATTCATCTACGGGCATTTGCTTTGTCAAACGCGACTGCTCGAACGGATTTGCGTTGCGCTCGTGTATTTCGATGTGGCAAGCCATCACGAAACGGTGATCGAAAAAACGTGCGACGCGGTATGGCTCGAATCGTTTTTTACTCAGCAGTGCGACCGATTCATCGACTGGTCGCGACAAGAGCAAGCGCACCGCGATGCGCGCACAGTGGCGTTGCGTGCACTGGCGTTTGCTCATCCGACCTATCGCAGCGGTCAGCGCGAGTTGGCGGTCGCAGTGTATCGAGCCGCACGCGACGGGCGAGCGCTTTTGGCACAGGCGCCAACCGGCATCGGCAAAACGCTCGCGACGATTTTCCCGGCACTCAAAGCGTGCGGCGAACAACATGTCGAGCGCATCTTTTTTCTGACGGCGAAAACGCCCGGCCGCGCGTTGGCGTTGGAGGCCATTCAAACACTGCATGAGCGTGGAGGCGGATTGCCGCTGCGCACGCTCGAACTCGTAGCACGCGACAAGGCATGCGAGCATCCGGCACTCGCCTGCCACGGCGATTCGTGCCCGCTTGCACGCGGCTTTTACGACCGACTGGCCGCGGCGCGCGGCGCGGCGCTGAATGAGCGACAACTCGATCGCCCCACCGTGCGCAACATCGCCCTCGCCCACGATGTCTGCCCGTATTACCTCGCTCAAGAATTGGCGCGATGGAGTGACGTGGTCGTTTGCGACTACAACTATTACTACGATGGCAGCGCGTTGCTCTACGCGTTGACGCGGGCCAATCAATGGCGCGTGGCGGTGCTTGTCGACGAGGCGCACAACCTGCTCGATCGCGGCCGCAAAATGTATACGGCAGCGCTCGATCTGCCTGCCTTGCGGCGAGCACTGACGACGGCGCCGGACACACTCAGAAAACCGTTGCAACGTCTACAACGTGTATGGAGTGCGCTGACGCGTGATCAAGCGCAACGCTATCAAGTGCATGAACGAATCGAACCGCGGTTACTTGCTGCTGCACAGAATGTGACGAGCGCCGTCACTGATCGGCTCGCGGAGGATCCATCCGCGATCGACGAACCGTTGCTGCGCTTTTTTTTCGATACGCTGCAATTCGTTACGTTGGCAGAGCAATTCGGCGATCACTCGATCTTCGATGTAACGCTTGGGGCGCATGAGGACGTGCACCCGCAGCGCTCGAAGCCGATATCCACGCTATGCATACGTAATGTCATTCCTGGTGCGTTCCTCGCACAACGACATGCGGCAGCCCATACGACCGTCATGTTTTCCGGCACGCTGAGCCCGGCGCACTTTTATCGGGACACGCTGGGCCTGCCCGCATCGACGGACCATATCGAAGTGGACGGTCCATTCCGGCCAGAGCAATTGAGCGTGCATGTGGCCGCTCATGTATCGACGCGCTGGCGCGATCGCGAGCGTTCGCTTGCGCCGATCGCCGAACTCATTGCGGCGCAGTATGCGGCGACCCCCGGCAATTACTTAGCATTCCTTAGCAGTTTCGATTATCTCGAGCGTGTCGCGGCGCTGCTTGGCGAGCGCTACCCCGAACTGCCGATCTGGACGCAGGCGCCACGCATGGACGAAGCGCAACGCGCAGCCTTTATCGCTCGCTTTCGCGGTGCGAGCCGTGGCGTCGGGCTCGCCGTGTTGGGCGGCGCATTTTCCGAAGGCGTTGACCTCGTCGGCGAGCAATTGATCGGAGCGTTCGTCGCCACGCTCGGTCTGCCGCAACTCAACGACGTCAACGAACAGATGCGGCGTGCGATGGAAGCGAAGTTCGGCAATGGGTATGACTATGTCTACCTTTATCCCGGGCTGCAAAAAGTCATACAGGCGGCAGGCCGCGTGGTGCGCACCGAGCGGGATGTCGGCGTGCTGCATTTGATCGACGACCGTTATCGTCGGCCGGAAGTTCGGCGTTTGCTGCCGGCGTGGTGGGGGGTAACTGGGGTCGAGTCTCGGATGCGCGGATGAATGGCGAGTATTCGGAAAGCATCACGGTCGAACGGTAACAAGCGGCGAATTGGTCCTATTTTGTAGCGAGCTAACCGACAGCATTTGGAGACGCTGTTACGTTCGCGCGTTTCACTGACAAAACGCCTCTGATCTTCGGTTGCTGACCGATTAGGTCGTTCGGGGCGATGCCGACGACGACCATGCAAACCGTCCATCCCTTCTACGGCCTGCACGTACCCCAGGCACGCAGTTCGGCGCTCGCCGATATTTTCTCGTTCGAGGGCACACGCGCCATCGGCGAGCCCTCTCGGTACGTGATTCAGTTCACGCATCCGCAGCACGATCTGTCGCGTACCGAGTACCTGACCAAGCCCGCCACATTTCTGATACAGCCCCCAGCCCCTGACCGTTGGAGCGAGGCGGAAGCGGCGCGGCGCGTTCAAGGCGTCATCACTTGCTTCGCGCTCCTAAGCAGTAACCGAGATCAGTCCGTCTACGAAGTGGTGCTGGAGTCCAGGTTAGCACTGCTGCGGAACAATCCCAAATGCCGCTTCTTTCTCGAAAGCAGTATCCCGGACATCATCCGCAAAGTTCTGCGTGAAAACGGTTTCGATCAGTTGATGGCGGACTTCGAATTCACGCTATATCGCCAGTATCGCAAGCTCGCCTTCGTGATGCAGTGGGGCGAAGACGATCTCGCGTTCATTACGCGGCTGTGTCGCCGCAGCGGTATCTGGTTCGTCTGCGAGGCGGGCAAGCGTTGCGAGCAAGTGCATTTTTGTGACGACTTCACGCACTATCGGCGCGGCCCGAATCTGACGGTGGCTTATCGCGAGGCGAGCGGCTTGCACAGTAGCGGTGTCGAATCGGTCAGTTCACTGCAAATGCATGCAACGACGATTCCGAGATGCCATAGCGTGCGCACGTACAACATCGAGCGGCGTACGCACACCCCGATAAATGGCGTAAAAGAATTGCATAACGATACGACGACGTATGGCGAGGCCTACGTATGGGGCGGTCCTTACCTGAATGACGATGAGGCGAAAGAAGAAGCGCTGCTGCGTCACGAAGCGGCGCTTGCCACACAAATCGAGTATCGCGGCACCTGCGACATGCTGGATCTGGCGCCCGCGTCGGTGCTGAAATTTTCCAATCGCAAATTGCCCGATGCCAAGCATGGCTTGCTGGCGGTGCGGTTGACATGCCGCGCGTCGCGCCAGCAGTCTTATCGGGTGGAGTTCACGGCGATTCCCTCGCACCTTCTCTACCGGCTGCCGCTCAATGAAAACACGTGGCCGAGAATCGATGGCGTCATCACGGGCACCATTGCGTCGCCAAGCAACCACAAGAATCCGTACTTGGACGAGAAAGGCCGCTACATTGTCCACCTTCATGCTGACCGCGATGCCCGCGTGCCGGGACTGCAAAGCTGTCCGATGCGGCTGGCGAAACCATTCGCGGGCGCGGGACGCACAGGGTTTCACTTCGGGCTCGTCGAAGGGACGATGGTTACGGTGGGATTCCTGTGGGGCAATCCTGATTTGCCATATATCAGCCAGGTGCTGCATACGGCGGAAGATCCGGACCCGATCGTCGCCGGTGCGCCGTGGGGCACACGCAACACGATTCGCACGCGCACGAACAACACGCTGCAGATGGACGACCGCGCGGACAAGCAGCACATCAAGATCGCCACCGAGCACGGCAAGACGCAGCTCAACATGGGCTACGTGGTCGATCGGAACAACAAGGAGCGCGGCGCAGGTTTCGAGCTACGTACCGATATGCGGGGGCATCTGCGTGCAGGCGGCGGCATGCTCGTATCGGCCGATATACAGGCGAAGGCGCAGGGTCAACAGACGGATATGAGACCCGCGACTGATCAATTCCAGTTCACACAAGCCCAGGCACGCGAGCTGGCCGAGGTGGCACGAGCCGCGCACGCGGATATCGCCAATGTAAAGGCGGAAAACCAGTGGCTGAAGGAAGAATTAGCGGGCTTGAAAAAGTCGGTCATTGCATTGTCGGCGCCGAATGGCATCGGCATGGTGACGCCGGATCGAGTGATGGTTTCGGCCGGCAAAGATGTGAGCGTAACCACATCATCGCGATTCAACGTGAGCGCAATGAGGCATGTCGCCATTGCGGCCGGCGAAGTTCTTTCTCTGTTCGCCCATCGGCTCGGCATCAAGCTATTCGCAGCGCGCGGCAAAGTGCAGATTCAAGCCCAAAGCGACGAAGTCAGCATCGCCTCGGAGAAGGATACGACTATTAGCAGCACGGGGGGGCGAGTACTAATCGAAGCAAAAAAAGAGTTGCTATTCAAGTGCGGCGGCTCCTTCTTCCGCATAACCTCCACCGGCATCGAGGACGCGACGCAGGGGCAACGCATATGGCGTGCTGCCGCGTTCCATCGGGCTGGGCCTGCTTGCCTGCCCGCTGATCTGCCGGTGCTGCCGATTCCTGCCGAGACGGAATGCGCGTTGCGCGCGAACCGTTCAGGCGTGCCGTTCGTGCGCATGTAATCACGCAATCATCGGCCGAACTCACATGTCACTCCGACAAAACGAACCCTTGCTGGAGCGCTTTCGCGACCAGTACGCTGCATATAAAGCGGCACATCCACAATTCTGGCTTTACGCAGTGGTCGATTTCGCGGCGATGTCGCGCCGCTGGCAGTCGACCTTGTCCGACATCGTCAAGGCGATGCCCCGCTTCCCGCTTTACGCCAACACTGGGTTGGATGATTTGGCGGACATTGGACCGTTCTTGATTGCGTGTCCCGAACCTGAGGGCGACGAACCGCTGGGCATATACCGGAGCCTCTTGCACCTGACCACGCACGACAGGCGGTTCGTGTCATGGCTATGGAGCGTGCACGAAGTCGAACCACTCGTCGACCATTTGCAGACGCTGCTGCACGCGAGACTCGGTCCGGATAGCGAAGACGCGTGGTTCTTCTTCCACCAGCCGGCCTATCTGCCGGTGCTGCATCGTTTGTTTCCCGAGGACACCCGGCGTTATATGTTCGGGCCGTGCCTCGCTTGGTGGTGCCGCGACGTTCACGGCGAACTCATCGAACTTGCATGCGAGAACCTTCCGTTACCCGCAGCGAGGGAGGCATTGCCGGTGTCCGGCGAGGTGGTGGGAGCCCTTCATCGCGAGAGCGCCCCCGCGCAAGTGTATGCGTGGCTGCACAAAGCCATGCCGGATGTGCTCGACGCTAGTAGCTGTATGAACGAACAGTTTAAGCAACTGGAGCCGCTCGTTCAGCGGGCATTCGCATACGGCATCTCGAACAAGATAGATCTCGGCATCTATACCATGTTCGGCCTCGAATACGGTGCGCAGTATGACGATCACCCCGCACTGCAGGCAGCGCTTGCGCAATTTCGTAGTGGGAGCACGGCGTTGATCGACTCCTATACCGCATTGGGCGGCGACGTATGGAACGAGATCGAGATCACCGCACGGCAACGCGCAGCAGACGCTGCAACCGAGGCGTATCAGGCGACGCTGACGAAACGCGGGTATGCGTTGATAGCAGTAAGGCTCGTCAACGACAACCGCCATAGAAAAACGATCGTGAAATTTGGTCCGAGCGACGAGCGTGGTCTGAGCGAGGTGAAGCTCGGAGGTATCGACGCGGCTGGATTCCGGGCAGTACACATCGATATTGCCAGCGCCCCGGTGCCCATTCCGGGCAAATCGGTGAATGTGAAATGGGTTGGCCCGTCCGGATGCGAGGTTTCAAGCGAGGTGGAGGTATCGGGAGAACTGCCGCGTGCCGAAGGTGAAGGGCTCGCGATCGTGAAGTTCGCGGATGACTTTCGAGTCTACGTCAGCATGCACGCGCGCGATCCCGCAATACGAACGCAGAGGGAAAAAGAGTATGCGTACTTGGGTCTCGAGTTGCCGAGGGAAACGACGCGTTAGCCAAGCGCTCGCCACCGCGTTGCTGTGCGCGACGCTTTTGGGTGGATGCGCGTCGAACGTGCCGCGCGGGTATGTCGATGCTTCCGCGTGGAGTACGAACTATACCGAGGACTACATCTATGACTTTTCGATCCAAACGGTCTCTGGGAAAAGGCTGTTGCTCGGGGGAATTCAGGTGAAGGAGTTTTCGAGGGGCGGCACGGGAAAACGCGAATGTTGTTCGCTAATACCGGGGGTCGGTCAGACGATCAAAGTGGTTTGGCGCATCGGGGGGCGCAACGACGACGAAGCACAGTGGAAAACATACAGCCGGGATGTCGTGGTGACCGGGGAAACGTCAAACGGTCCGGACGCTATGAATTTCCTGATCGTCCGATTCTTTCCCAATCATGAGGTTGGGGCCGAGCTCGTATGGGAGTCTGCCAAACCCGATGACAAGCCAAGTCCGCGGGTCGATCAGCTGTTTTACGGACGGCGCGTGATGCGCCACGTTGGAGAATAACAATGCAGGATTGGATACGCGACAATCCTTCGCCGCTACTCAAAGCGGCAAAAACCTCCACGCTGTTGCACGCCGAAGAGTTCATAACTTGCACGACCTGCGAACAGCGGCCGTGGTTCAGCTTCTTCTTCGACGGAACCGGATGCAATCGCGGCATTGATGGATCGAAACAGAAGTTATCGAATATTGGCCGTCTATATGAAGGGCACGTCGAAGACGGACAATTGATTGTTCCACTTTATTACGCCGGCGTCGGCACAAAGCTTAATGCGAGCGATCCGAGTTGGTGGGCGAAGATCCGTGACAGTGAGGCACTCGGTGGCGGCGCCGGGCTGGGTAGCGACGCGCGATTAGTGAAAGCTGAGGGCGAATTCAACGTTGCATTGCGGCGAAATCACAAAATCAATCGAATCGATATCGCCGTATTCGGTTTCTCGCGCGGCGCAACTTTAGCCCGCGCCTTCGTCAACCGCTTGCTCGCCAAGTGCGAGATGAGAGACGGCGCGCCATACTGGCCCTGCCCGAGCGCAGTCGACGGGGAATCGGCGCGGCTGCACATCCGCTTCCTCGGCGTGTTCGACACCGTGGAGTCAGTCGGCCTGCCGGCCCGCAACCTCTCCGACATGCGTATGCATGTGTCTGAACATGTCGAGCGGTGCGTCCATATCGTCGCTGGCCATGAACTGCGCGCCTGTTTCCCGTTGACACCCGTGCGTGGCAGTACCGGCTTCTATGAGGAAATCGTGCTGCCGGGCGTGCACGCCGACATCGGGGGCGGCTATCGGCCCGATGAACAGGCGCGTTCCGACCTGCTCGCTCGCATCGCATTAAACCGCATGCGCCTCGAGGCTGCGATCAGCGGCGTGCCGTTCACCGCGCCGAAACTGGCCACCAAAGACGTGTTCCAACTCTTCGAGTACGACGACGACATAAAGACGCTATTCGACGAATACGTGAGCGCGGTCGGCACCGGCGGTACGCTGGAACAGCAGTTATTCGAACATATGCGCCTCTATTACGGCTGGCTGAAGACACGCTTTGGCAAGAACCCACGCGACATCTACAAAGGTGTGAGTTCGGCCGACCCCGTCGTCAATGCCGAGCTCGATCGCATCCAGCACATGCACGGTCGCCTGAACGTCGATGCCGACACGATGAACTGGCGCAGCTATCTGACTGAGCTGTGGGAAAACAACCGAAGTGAATACGAGCGCACGATAGAAACAGCCGGTAGCCGGCAGGAAACGAATAAGCCCCTCTCCGAAGAGCAACTGGCTTACTGGGAGGCATGGCTAAATCCTCCGACGCTTTCGCCAAACCTCATCCGCTTTTTCGATCAGTACGTGCATGACTCACGCGCCGGTTTTCTTCGAATCGACAGCAGCGGGTATCTCCGGCCGCGCCTGGTCGTCGACGTGCAGATCTCCTTGGCCCGTGCTGCCCGCCCCGACGCCCTGCCGCTACCCTTACCAGCGGCACGGTCGTCGGCTGCACCGCCGCTTGCATTTTCCGGATCGTGATGGCCGCAGAAAACCAGCGCTACGAAGGACGTTGGCCATTTTTTTCTCGGCCACAGCCGCCTCGAGACCGCAACAACACATCACCCATGTTCCACCAACGCCGCAACGCCCGCCTTAGCGCCGGCAAATTCGCCGCTTTGCACGTGCGGCGCAGCGAACGTTTCATCACGCACCAGATACCGGGGCGCCGCCCAATGCGTGAGCGTATCGACGAGATACTTGGCGCGCGGCCATGGGCCAAAACCCGAGGCCGTATTGATATGGCCAACCGGGCCGAGGTTCATAAATGAGGCGCGCCATTCCTGCGCGAGCGCTTGCGCATCGCGGGCAGCCAGCCAAGGATCGTTTTCGCTGCCGATTACAACCGATGCGACACCGAGCGGACGGCGGTAAAGCACCTGCTCGATTCCGAAGCGCACCGGCGAAGCGGGCGCAACCAACAGCGCGCCGACCACTCCGCGCAGGCCCCGCCCAAGCGCATGCGCCGCAACCAAGCTCCCGAAGCTGTGCGCGGCGAGCACGAACGGGCCGCGCTCATGCGCGAGCTGCCGCTCGAGCGCAGCGCACCACTTCGATAAATCAGCATGCTCCCAATCGGCCTGCTCGATACGTATCGGGCGGACGAACTGCCGTTCGAGCCAGGTTTGCCAATGCGCGGCCCCGCTCCCGTGTAGACCAGGGACCACGACGAGCCGCGGAGGCCAATTGCAGTGATTGATGCGCGACGACATTGCGTTCTCCTCGTCGGGACATCGACAATGGCCCCGGCGAGTTCATTCTGAATCTCGCGCACGATCACGCAAACGAATAAATCGCGCTATCGATCTCAGTAAATCAGCTTTGGAACGCGGCCGGTGCGCAGCGTCATGCAATGCCCTCTTTCCGCCTGTGCCCGTCGAGAAAGCCTCGCAAACGTGCTACGCCCTTATCGATGCGTTCGATATCGCAGGCATAGCACCAGCGGATGAATCCTTCTCCTTCGGGTCCGAACGCACTGCCGGGCGCAAGCCCAAGCCCCGCCTCCCGCACGAGCGTTTTACAAAGCGCAAGGCTCGTTGTCGCCCCCGGCATCGAGAAAAACAGGTACATCGCACCCGGCGGCGCCATCACGTCCACACCGGGCAGTTGTTGAAGCGCTTGAACAAGGTGATCGCGCGACACCCGCAAGTCTTGCACGAGGGCCTGCGTCATACTTTCGCCGCTGTTCAGCGCTACGATGCCGGCATGCTGAACGAACGCGGGTGCGCATGAGGTGTTGTATTCGACGAGCTTGGCCAAATCGTCCATCAGCGCGCGCGGTGCGACGATCCATCCGAGCCGCCATCCGGTCATCAAATACGCCTTCGAAAAGGAATTCACGCAGATGACGCGCTCGTCTCGCGACGCTATATCGAGAA
Organism: Trinickia sp. LjRoot230; assembly: GCF_964253315.1. NCBI lineage: Bacteria > Pseudomonadati > Pseudomonadota > Betaproteobacteria > Burkholderiales > Burkholderiaceae > Trinickia > Trinickia sp. LjRoot230. Next base: position 1,875,171 of record NZ_CAXUQX020000001.1, on the reverse strand, counting down.
ACGAAGGCGCACATCCGTTAGTGCCCTCGTCACCGTAGTAAAGGCGTTCGTATACTTCGTCCGCGATCACCCAAATGCCGTGGCGCCGGCAGTGCTGCAATACCGCTTCCTGCTCGTCGCGCCGCATCACCCAGCCCGTCGGGTTGTTCGGTGAGTTGACGATCAACAGACGTGTATCCGGTGTCAACGCATCTAGCAGGCGGTCAAGGTCGAGCTGCCAACCAGCCGGGCCGTATTCGAGCGATACGGTGTCGACCTGCGCGCCCAGTATTTTCGGTATTTCGACGATGTTCGGCCACAGCGGCGTGAGCGCCACGACCCGGTCTCCCGCGCCGACGACAAGTTGCGAAGCAAGCATCAGCGCATTGACGCCAGCGCTGGTGACAGCAATCTCATTCGCATCGGTGCTGCCGTGCAATGCCGAAACGTGGCACGCGATCGCGGTGCGCAACGGCGCAATACCCAGGTTGTGCGTATAAAACGTGTCGCCCGCGGACAGCGCTTCGCGCGCGGCATCGCGAATAAATTGGAGCGTTGGCCTATCCGATTCGCCAAACCAGAACGGCAATACGTCGGGGTTGCCGAAGCCCGCGTTCGCCACTTCGCGAATCTGCGAAGGACGCAAAGCACGCACGGCGTCGCGTGCATTCGGAACGTGTGCGGCATCGGTGGCGGTACTGGCGAGTGTATTCATCAGCAATAACGAATCAGTTGGTGCGGTTTGGTCGGATATTTAGCACTGCTAAACAACGTCGAGCGGTTGCCTGTGTTGTTCATAAAATGTAGGTTCGCTGGCATACGGTGCATTTCGCTTTCATGATCGTCCGGCGATCTTCCTGTAATACGATTTCCCCTGCGCCCGCTCACGGTAAGTTCGATGAACACTGGGCTCGCCCGGTTCCACGAACTTTCAACCTCGGCGGCGAACATCGAATTATCACGCTAAACAAGAGAGTCATACCGATGGCCATCCTCTTCGATCCTGCACCCGACGCCGCGGGCGAACGCGTTTTGCTCGTCATGCTGCCCGGTGTCAACGACCATGCCGCATCGTTTTTTTCTCATGGCTTGGTGCAAGCGTTGCGTAAGCGGCAACTGCCGATCGACGCGCTCGGTTTCGACGCGGATTTTCCTGTTTATGCGGACGGCAGCCTCTTCGTTGCTCTGCATGCCGAAATCACAAGAGTCACACGCGAGCGCGGCACCACCCGCATCTGGTTCCTCGGCACGTCGCTCGGCGCAATGGGATCGCTGATGTATTGCCGCACCTATCCGGGCAGCGTGGAGGGCGTCGTTTTGCTCGCTCCGTATCTCGGCAGCCGGCGTGTTCTCACTCAAGTCGAACGGGCCGGCGGGCTCGAACGCTGGCAACCCGATACGAGCGCCCCAGGCGACATGGAGTGGCGCGTGCTCGATTGGCTGCGGTGTCATCTGCGCGCCGTGCGTCCGGCACCGCATATTTATCTCGGTTATGGGCGCGGCGACCCATTTGTACTCGGCAGCACCTTACTGGAACCGCTATTGCCGCAAGCCCAGACCGTGGCAATCGACGGCGCTCATGACTGGGCCACCTGGTCCGCGCTATGGGAACGCATCGTCGGGCACGCGCCGTTTTGCATCGATGCAAACAGCGCCGCTATTTGATCTGCAACTCGCGCCACCATCGGCCGTGCGGCATAGTCAACCACGGCACGGCGCCCTGCGCGCAAGGTGGAAAGTGGCGCCCGTCTTCGCTCAAGCGCCGATGGGCCTGCGGCCAAGGCGGCAGCACCGCAACCGGTGCCTGCCAATGCACGACCGAGCTCTGATCGCACCACGCCGTCAAACGACTCATGATTCTTCGATGCAAGCCCGTCTGCACGTACGCCATCATGCTGGCCTCGTCGCGCCAAACCGTACGCGTCCAATAACAATCGTACGTTTCGCTGAACACCGATACGGCCAGATTGCCATGCGAGCCGCGCGCCTGCCATGCCGCACCTAACGTCGCAAGCAATACACGCGGCACTTGCCGCCACGAGCGTACGTGCAAGCGCGTGACTGAAATCACCGGCATGCCCCCTCCTTTCGGTCGAGCGCGTCGCGCGCAACCCATGTGCCGTGAGCTCCATAGGGCACGCGTTGCGGTAGTGCAATCGATGCCACGGGCTCGCCGGCGAACCGCTGCGCATCAATGATGATCAGGCTGCTGCGGTCGGTGCGCGCGTCGTATACGTAACAAAGGACCCAGCCTTCATCCTCGCCTGCCCCTGGCCGCGCGGGCACGAACACAGCCTCGGAGGCGGCAGCATCAGCACCGACGTCGTATCGCATCACCGATCCGCGTTCGAAGTCGTATTTGAAAAGCCCACCGCATGCGCGCCAATCGCAGTCCATCAGGATTTCCGTCGCGTAACCGTATCGATGCGTACGGCCCACGCGCCGCTCGTCGATTCGCGGAAACTCGCCTGGCACGTCAGCAATGCATGTATCACTCACGCGCCCAGTCAAGAGGTCCACGCGCCACTCGTGCAGCGACAGCGATACTTCCTCCGGTGCCGGGCTGTCCGTCATGTAATAAGGACTACTAACGGCCGCGCGAAGCACAACTTCGTTACCGTCATCGAATGCGTTCATCACATGAGGAATAAAGCACGTGTCGATTTCGAACCATCGCACCGGCGCGCCGGTGCGATGCAAATCGAGCACGCCGAGACGCGACCCATACTCCGGTGCCCACCGAAACGGCAGCCCGCCGCCTGGCCGCGGCGGCCGCTCGAACAGCAATGGTTGATCGATGAACACGGCAAAGCGCTGCGTAATGGCGAAATCGTGCATGATGGTCGCGCCTGCGACATCGATCGCCTCGCTGCGTATGATTCGGCCGAACCGGTCGGCACAAAAATAGGTGACATAGGGCCGTCGCGGCCAATAGCCGAAGAAATGAAGGTCGCCGGTGTCGGGGTCGCGTTTGGGATGGGCCGTCATGCTTCTCGCGAGCCCGCCGTCGAAGTCATAGCGCCCGATCGTTTCGAGCTCGGCGCTCAGTTCGTATGGCAGGCCCGTCTCGCCTAATGCCAGCACTCGCCCCGCGTGAGCGATCACGCTGATATTCGCGAGATTGACGGCCGTCCAGCGGCGATCGACCGGTCCGCCCGGCGGCGGCCGTCCGGTGGCACTCGCGAGCGCATCGGTGACGACCCAGCGGTTTCGATACCAGCGCGCGCGGCCGTTCTCGAGCCGCACACCGTGGATCATGCCGCCTTCAAGGAACAGATGACCACTGGGGCCGCTGTGAGCCGGGTGAGCGTTGAAACTATTGCGCAGATAGAGGCCGTCGAGTTCAGGCGGAAGCGCACCGGTGACCGGCAGATCGGTCGCGCTTATTTCCTGGTCGACGGGCGCGAGCACACCGCGCGCAGCATAGCCGCCAATGCCGCTACCTGACACCAAGGCCGGTTCCGCGCGTTCAAACTGCATGAGCCACGCGGCGTGCGGCGCGGTAGCGCTTTTTCATACCGGCATAGACGTCGTAAAACGCGTCGACACCATGAATCTCGAGGTCAAGCATCTTCGAAATACGGCTGACGATGTGTTCGCGATACCGCCGCTCGACCTCATTCATATCCAGACATTTCATCTTGAGCAGCGTGAGAAACACCGGGTGTTGCGTGACGCCGTCGCTGGCCTGCTGCAACAGAAACCACGCGGTGCGCATCGCGATCAGACGATCGCGCTCCGGGTCGTCGGAGCGATCGATCGCCTGCTTGCAGTAAAACTCGAATCCCACCGAATGACGCATCTCGTCGCGCGCGAGGTTCTTGACGATTTCAACAAGAACAGGCTCTTCGACGGTCTTTGCAAACTGGTTATAGGCCGTATTCGCCGCGATTTCAGAGCAGATGTTGGACGTCAGCATTTCGACCCGCGACTCCGTCATCGGCTCGATTTTTCTGCCGCGATGGATGAAATCCTGGTTCATCGGCACGCCGAGCTTTCCAAGCCAGCGGATCAGCGCAAGCGGATGTTTCGTCTCCTCGTAAAACCATACGGACAGCCATTGCGTGAAGTCGACATCGTCGCCAAGCAGTTTCATGAACGACTCGGTCGCCGAAAACGTCGTCAATTCCGCATAAGCAGCGATCTTTACGTCCTCGATCAAATCGGGCGTCACTTTGCTTTCGTCGATTTCGTCCCAAGGTTGATCGCGAAAAATCCAGCGCGCCTTTTCGGACGTTTCGAGTAGCCGGTAGTAGCCTAATTGGTTGCTCAAGTCGTCGAAATGAAAAGCCATCGTTGCTCTCCGTCGTAAAGGGGGGTGAGCCCGGTTGCTTGCCGATTCGTCGTGGATCAGTTTCCAATCGCCAACGTCATCGCACCGCGTGCGACGAGTTCATCGCCGGCGGTGACGACGAACGAGTAGCGCGCAGCCGATGCGTTGCTCACCTCGAGCGCCGCTCGAATTTCCAGAGGACTCCTAACGATTCGATCAAGCGGATGCGGGCTCAATACAATTTTCATGAATGACGCCACATAAACATGGCCCAATGGCATGCCGCCGCGCACCAGGCTCGCATGAACGGCCATGGCCTGTGCAGCGTATTCGAGTGCATGCACGCTCGACACCTCGCCGTTCTGCCGCAATGGGTGCTGAGGCTCGGCGTGCGAGTGCGCCGTACAGGCAATGCTGCGTTCGTCCCATCGTTGCACAGCGTCGAGCAGCCGCATCGCACCCGCGTGCGGAATGCGTCGATAAATTTCGGACGCCTCAAGCTGCGTCGACATGGATCGCCACACTCGATCGATCGCCGCCAACGGCCGCGCCGAGATAAACAGGTTCGGCGCTGCCGAGCGCGATTCGCTGCAATACCGGCAATGCGCGCGCCGCGGCGTTGCCCGTGCGCAGGCGCTCGAGCGCCTCGTTGGCCATGCGCGTGTCGTCGCGCTTGGGCACCCGTTCGAGATGCATGGCAACGCTCCGTTGGCCTACGCGCTCGGGGCTGACCACCATCGCCACCGCAAACGGCGCATAGATCGGCAAGTGGCGGTCGATCAGGGCAGGTGCCGGCTGCTCGTAGCACACGAACAGCACTGGAATACGGTCGGCTTCAGCCGTAGCGATAGCTTCGTGCAAACCGGCGACGAAGGTCGCGTCGCCTGCGCTCAAGCTCGTCGATGCCGCGCGCGCATGCGTGCCGATCGACCAATATCCGGCCGTCGCGTTGTGCACGATGTTGTGAAAGTGCGTCGGCGAAACGGGAATGCCCGCGCGGCCCAGTGCCGTGCACACGCGGTCGGTGATATGGAGGTCGCCCGCGGACGACGCGAACACGGAAGGTAATTCCGACAAGTCGATCGAAGAGCGCTGCGCCAACCGCTCCGTCACGCCAAGCGCGAGACGCGTCGCGGCGGTGGTTCGGCGCCGCTCGTTCGGCGCAAGCGACATCGGCTCGGCCTGCGGCGGGCTGCCCTCTGCTGGCACGGCGCCCGAATAAATCGTACCGTCACGCAGGCTCGGCGCGCCCTCGTCCCAACTCGGCAAGCCGGGGCCCAGCATCTCGAGCGTCTCGACAAAGATCGTCTTGATTGTCATGAGAGAGCCTCGAATACGAGCGCGCAATTATTGCCGCCGAAGCCGAACGAGTTACTGAGCACCCGCCGCACGCGCTGCTCGATGTTCTCGAGTGTGATCGGCGAGCGCAGCTCGGGGTCGGGCTGCGTCGTGTTCAGCGTGCCCGGAATCAAGCTTGCACGCATGGAGAGGAACGACAACACGGCCTCGGTGATACCCGCCGCGCCTTGCGTATGTCCAGTCCAACCTTTCGTTGAGCTGCACGCGCAGGCATCCCCGAATACCGCCGCGATTGCCGCATCTTCCGAGCGATCGTTCGACGGCGTGCCGCTGCCGTGCAAATTGACGTAGTCGATTTCATTCGCCCGAACGCCCGCGCGACGTAACGCCAATTCGATCGCCGCGCGCGCGCCGGTGCCGTCCGGATGCGGGGCCGTCATGTGGTAGGCATCGCTGCTCTCGCCGAAGCCCGTTAGCGCGATGCCGCCACCGCCGCGCCCGGTGCGTTCGAGCAACGCAAAGCCCGCTGCTTCACCGATGCTGATGCCGTCGCGCTCGCTGTCCCACGGCCTGCAAGGCGCGCCGGACAGCAAACCCAGCGAGCGAAAGCCGTAGATAAAACCCTCGTTCGCGCAATCGATGCCGGCGACGACAGCCGCATCACAGAGCCCCGCTGCAATATGGCGGTACGCTGTGGCGAAGACTTTCGCGCTCGACGAGCAAGCCGTCGAAATCGTCGCAGCGGGCCCTTCGATGTCGAGCATGCGGCAGACATACTCCGTTGCCGAATAGAGGTGTGCGGTGTGCGGCACGCGGACGTCGGGCCCGAGATCGCCGGCGAGCGGGTCGTAACGCAGGTAGCACGACTCCAGATGCGCGAGCCCCGATGCAATGGTGCCGACGAAGCACCCCACCCGCTCGGGGCCGTACTGCGCGCGTGCCTCGCTGACTGCTTGTGCGAAGCCATCGCGCGCAAGCGCTCGGCCCAACATGCGATGCGCGCGACAATCGTAAGGGGCGAATTCGTCTGCAAGCGGGGCACCCACCGCATCATCGTCGACGAGCCCGAGCCACGTCGAGCGTGCGCCGGCGCGCAGCGCGATCTCGCGCAAGCCGCCGCGACGTGCGCGCAATGCGGTCAACGTGGCATCGTTGCCGGCGCCGAGCGCGCTCGTCAACGTATAGGCGGTGACATGAAGCGGCACCTGCGGGTTAGAAGCAAGGTTCATGGGGCCGTCACCTCCGCGCGAAACTTACCGGTTGCAACCGATGAGCCGATACTGTTCGCGCACTCGAAAGAAAACCAGCCGTCGCCGTTGCTCGTTATCGCGATATCGAACGTGTCACCGGGATGCAACTCTGCGATGAACTTCACGTGCGCGATATCGGTGATCGAGGCGACGGGCACGTATTGTCCTAATGCGGCACGCACGCGATCGAGCAAAACGACGGCCGGTACGACCGGATGGCCGGGGAAATGCCCGGGCATCGCCGCATGCGCGAGCGGGACTGAATCGCGGCTCACGCATGTCAGCGCGGCGTCAATGCGCTTGGGTAACGCGATGCTGTTCGACATAGTGGCCGAGTGCTCTTAGTGAACCGAAAATCTCGTGATTCTTCTGGTCACCCGGCGTGAGCGTGATCTGGTAGGTGGACGACAACAGCAGGCCCAACTCCAATGCGTCGATGGAGTCCAGGCCGAGTCCGTCGCCGAAGATTGGCGCGTCGGGATCGATGCTGCCCGGATCGATGTCGAGATCAAGCCCTTCCGTAATGAGCTTGGCCAGCTCGCTTTCGATTTCGCCCATAGCACTTTCCCCTCCCTCAATGGTTACTGAAACGCAGCTTCGTTGACTGAAGGGTAGTGCGGCTCACGCGCTATCGCGTCGCATAGATTCGTAAAGACGCTTCTTTCGGTGAACCGTTCTGAAATGGCCGCAACGCCTTATGCAGTGGGGAGTCGAGCGCCATCGAGATGCGGCTGAATCGTAAGATACGACTACGGAATCGAACAGTTCTGTCTGATGGGATGAGAGCGAGTCGCCGTGCTGCGGGCATTGCGCTGCACCCGCTAAGCATCAATTTGGATTTGCCGATAAGCGCACATGCCTGACCAGCTTGCCACCAGGCGTACGTTGCAAGGCAGCACACGCGCTCAAGACGACCTTCGGCTGCGCCACGCCGAGCGACGCCAAGCGAAGTGAAATGGCGTCCGCCACCGCTTCGCAATCGACCGGCGCGCCTTGAAGGAACGAAATGTTCGCCCCCCGCTCTGTCTGCACGGCCTGGTAATCGAGCACGCCGGGTTCGCTGAACAAGACCGATGTGAAAACTTTTGGGTGCACCACAATCGACCGCCCCGCCGCCCCCGAATAGACGAAGAGCTCATCGTGCCTGCCTGCCAAGTCCGCCACTCGGCGATGCGCCGAGCCGCAAGGGCATGGTCCCGCGAGCAGCGTCGGCTGATCGGAAAGCTCGTAGCGAATCAGCGGCATTGCCTTGTTGAACAAGTTCGTCACGTAGATTTTCGCGGCCGTCTGCCCAGGGGCGATGGGCTCGCCAGCCTGATCGACGAGCTCGACGATCAAGGTGTCGTCGCTCAGATGCAGCCACGGACCGGCCCCGCACGACATCGCCAGCCCGCTCGTTTCGCTGGTCGCCCACCAGTTCTGTACCGAAATACCGGCAAATGCCCGTTGCAGTGCGGCGCGCGTTGGCGCGAGCAGGGGCTCGCCGATCCCGATCGCAAGGCGGGGTGCGATCGCCAGGCGGCCCGCTTCGGCTTCGCACGCAAGCAGTCGCAGCATCGACGGGTAGCCTTGCAACACAATCGGCTGCACCTCGTTGAGCCCCGTCACGATGGCGTCGATCGGCATCGTGACCGGAAACTGATGGAACCGAAATTTCGGTGTTCTGAATGTTTCGGTCATCGCAAATGTCATATGGGTGACATGCGACGCAGCGACATGAGCAATAACGAAGCCTGCCGTTGCCGCTGCGGGCGAAAGCCCACCTGCGGCCGCATAGGCAAGCGCATAGCGGTGCACTGTGGCATAGCACTCGAGCCAGCCCTGCCAATCGTAGACGAATACACCCCGCTGTCCGGAGGTGCCGCTCGTCGCTACGACGTGAAACTCGTCGAGCAGATAGCTGCTGCCTTGACCCAACGCACGCAGATGATCGTTTGCGAGGGCAAGCGTGATGCGCGGCTCGGTCACGATGCTATCGAAGTTCGACATCACATCGTTCTTGCACATCGTCGGCAGCGAACGCAGTGTGTCTTCGGTCACCTGCGAGGGATCGATGCCCGCGAGGCGGCTGGCGTGCCATGGAGACCGGGATAGCGCGTGCGCAATGAGCAATTGCAAGCGAGCCTCGCGCTCCCGCTTCAACGCGTCGGCAGACCACCGCAAACGTTCGAACGCCGTGCCGATCGCTGAGCTCGCCTGTGCAGCATGACGTGTTCGCAGTACTTCGTCACGTTCGCTTGCCGAACCGCGCTGCCCGCCTTCGATATTCGCCTCGTTGCCGGTCATCCCGCCCCCCTGTCTTTCACGCCGCAAATGCGCTTGCTTTATCGCATACCAATATTTGATGCAAGCGCATGCACGCGAAATCGTCGCTCACGAAGCGAATGTTTTCGCGTCAGGGATAATTCGGACAACTAACTAAATTCGACGAAAAAACGAAAAGGCTGTTCACGCATCGGCAGCAACTGCCGAGTCTCGCTGCGTTCAACGCGAAGCAATCACGGCGGCCGCGCCCGCCATCACCGATGCGCTGATGCGATTCGATATTTTCACGGCGCGACGGCTCGTCAACAAGGCGCGCGCTCGCGCTGCAACCAGCGCCCAGACACAATCGACGGTCATCAATACAACGAGCATCGTCAACGTCAACTCGAGCCACGCAACGGTGCGGACATGTGAGAGGTCCACGATTGTCGGCAGCAACGCGAGATAAAACAGCATGACCTTCGGATTGCCGAGCGTCACGGTCATGCCAGCCATGAACATGCGCCACGGCGATTGCGAGGCCGGCAGTTCGCCCTCGCGCACGTGCGTCGGAGCGAACCACATTCTCCAGGCGAGAAAAAGCAAATAGGCGACGCCCACGAACTTGAGCACGAGGAAGACCATTGCAAACGTGCGCGCGACCACGGCCAGCCCCGCCACAGCGCAACTCAGCCAGAGCGCCTCGCCGAGCCACATCGCGGCGAGAAACGGCAACACGTCACGAAAGCCGTTCGTCAGCACGCGCGCAACCAGCGCCGCGATGCTCGGCCCTGGCGAGCCTGCGGCGACCACGAGCGCCAGCGCAAAAACAAGCAAGCCCGAAAATGCCACCAGATGTCTCCTTTTTGTCGTCAGCAATTGGCTTGGCGCACGCTCGGCTCGACGGCTACTTCGAACGCCACCGATTTGGCGATAAAACACATGTTGTGCGCCGTCTCGTGAAGCGCGAGCGCACGTTGTAATTCATGAGCGTCGTGCCGCGCATCAAGCACGACGTCCGGTGTGAGCGTCACGTTGGAAAACGCACCCGAGCCATCAGGCTCCAGCGTCAGCACGCCCATTGCGGCATCACGGTAGTGCGTCACGACAATGCCATTCGCCGAACATAGATGCAAATACCAGAGCATATGGCAAGCGCTCAGACTCGCCACGAGCAGGTCTTCGGGATTGTGCCGAGACGCGTCGCCGCGATAGGCCGGATCGCTCGATCCCTCGATTAACGGTTTGCCGGCCACGCTGATTACGTGCTCGCGCCCATAGGCGGTATAGCTTCGCGTGCCCGCGCCGTGGTTGCCGGTCCAATCGACCGTGACCGCGTATTGATGTGAATTCATTCGTCGGCTCCCGTCGACCTTGGATAAACGTTAGGCGAACCTTGAGCGGCCCCTAAATGAACATTCCGCGCAGCTTAACCAACATTGCGCTCGAGTGCAGCACGCTCCGCTTCCCAAGCCTCGGATACGGCCCGGCCTTTTTCGTAGTCGTCGACGACGAGAACGAGGCGATGGTCGTGATCGCTATACATCGCTTCGATATTCACCCCGGCGCACGCCATGTTTCGCGCGATCTTGCCAAGCTGGCCGGGCACGTCCTGCTTGAGCCGCTGCACAAGTACGTCGCTGACGGCGCGCACGACGATGCCCGCACGCGTCAAGGCGTCCTTCGCCGCCGCGCCGTCTTCAAACAGAAAATGCGCGACGCCGCGACCGCCAACGGCCCAGACACCGCCGCCTTCGACGCTCACGCCTGCTTCGCCCAGTACTTCTCCCATACGCGCGAGCGTGCCCGGTTCGTGATCGAGTTCGATCGCCAGATCTTTCATTTACTTCTCCATGTTGTGTCTTCGTTGATCGTGGCCAAACTATAACGGTGATATAGCGCTCGATAGTTCAGGGCAATCCGAAATGTCGACGCATCGGCGCCGCGTGCCCGGCGAGCAGGCCCGTTCATTGCGCGGGTCAATTCAACGGCACCGAGCATCGGGCACGGCGCTGTTATTCGCCCACCGATTGAGAGGCCAAGCATGTGGGATCGCGCGCTCGTATTGGCGGCCATAGCGCTCGCTTGCGTGCTCATCGTTTTCTGTACATTTGCGTGGCGCGGGCTCAAGCGTGTGCCTGCCATCACCGAAGCAAGCCGGCGCGCCGGCATCGCCGGGTTTTCGGTTCAGGCCGGACCCTTCGCGATATTTTGCCGCCTGCATCCCGGTCCAACGCACGCCGCCACGTCGCTCCCGATCGTGCTGGTGCATGGGCTCGTGATATCGAGCCGATACATGGAGCCGCTGGCATGCGCGCTCGGCCGCGAGTATCGTGTTTTTGCGCCGGATCTGCCTGGTTTCGGCGAAAGCGCGGGCGGCCGAGGCCGAGATTCGCCGCGCTGCGCGCTATCGATCGCCGAATTGGCCGAGGCCTTATATCTGTGGATGGGGGCCTGTCGTCTCGAGCCGGCGATTTTCATCGGCAATTCGTTCGGCTGCCAAGTGCTGGCCGAATTCGCCATCCGTTTTCCCGCGGCGGTTGATCGCCTGGTCATGCAAGGACCGACCACCGACCCGCGCGCCCGTTCCGTGCCGCAACAACTGTGGCGGGCGTTCATCAACGGCCGGCGCGAGCAAGTGCGCTCGCCTGCCGCCGTCGGGCGGATCGATTACGCCAAAGCCGGCCTTGCGCGCGGTCGCGACGATTCGCATGGCGATTGCAGACCGCATCGAAGATCGCTTGCCGCGCGTTGCAGCGCCCACGCTCGTCGTTGCCGGCACGCGCGACGCACTCGTCAGTGTGCGTTGGGCCGAGCAAGCCGCTCGTTTGCTGCCGCGCGGCGCGCTGATGCTGATGACCGGCGCCACGCATACGCTCAATTTCGTCTATCCGCACAGTCTGGCATTCGCTATCGCGCCGTTTCTGCCGCATGCGATGCAACGCACGGCGGACGATGTCGGAGGCGTCCAATGACCCTGCCCCCTCGCGGCATCGCCCGCTTCGATTCCGCGGCCGCCATGGTGCAGGCGCTTGCCGCTTCGTTACGCGAAGAGCCGGTGCGCAGCCTGAGTCACTCGCCGATGCTCGACGTGCTGATGCCCGCGATCAACCTGCTGCCCGCCAACGCACGCGAGTGGATCTACACGACCGGCGGCATGAGCGAAGGCATTACCAGCGAGCAAGCCCGCCGACTCAACATCGAAGGCATCGCCGAATCGATCGTCGGCCGCTACGCCGACGCGCCGTATCCAGCCGTATTCGTCGGCTCATCGAATGGCGCGCTGACGCATCTTGCCGCGGCAATGCGCGTGCCGTGGTTGCCGCAAACGTTCCTGTGCCCCACACGCGCGCCGCTGCGCGACCCGGACGACGCCCGGCGCGGATTCGAGGAAGGCCGTCGCGTAACGGCGGCATTGCTTGAAGCCGACGCGCGCGTTGCCGTTCACCAGATGCACGACCCGAATCAAGACCGGCTGATGCTCCGAGCGATGCGCTACTTCCGGCTCAAGTACCGTGAACTGCCGCTTGCCTACCGAGAGTTCTTGCTGCGCAATCTTGGGCCTGGCTCGACGATCTATCTAGTCGAATGCACGCGCTCGTGGCCGGTCACGCGCACGAGCGAGCGCTCGGTATTCCAATTCGGCGCAACCGGCGGCGCGACCGAAGACGAGTACTTGTACGGCGGCCCGCGCGTGCGCGACCATCTGCATCGTTACGGCAGTGCGCGGCCTCGTTGGGATCCGCCTGAGCCGAACGACACCGCGCCCGAGGCCGAGTGGGGCTTCGACGCTGCATTGCGCAAGGATATCTTCGCCATCGGAGCGCGCATGAATTGGCGCGTCGTCGAAATTCGCTTTTGCGAGCCCGAATCGCTGAGCTTTGTCGCGGCCGCCATCTATCGCGATTGGTACGGCGAAGCGGGCATCGTGCCGACCCGGCTCGTCGTCGATTCATTTATATTGATGGATCCGCTGATGACGATGCGTTTGCGGGCGCTGCCATTTTGGCTGCTCTTTTGTGTAACGCCTTCGGCTGACGCGCTCGCGCAGTTTCTGGCCAACGCGCCGCCCTTCGACGAGATCGATTTGATGTTGTTCTCACATGACACACAAGGCATCGGGCTCGCGCCGATTGCCCGATGGCGCGCCCTGCTCGGTTCGGCCTCGCTAGCCGGACGTTTGCTCGGCGTCGATGCACGACGTTATCCGCGCGATTTCGCGGCGTTCGTGCGCTTTCACCGTGCGCTAAGCCAACTGCGGCCGCTTTTCTCACCACCGCCTGCGCTCGGTCCAGCCTGCTTCGAAGCGCTGCTGCGCGCGCACGGGCCGAGCTTTGGCGTGCAATGTCTGGAGCGTACGGCAAGCCCGTGCGATCTCGCATGAGACGGCCGGTGCGCATTGCACTGCTGGCGACTGCCGGCCTCGCTGTGCTCGGATATGGCTCGGCGGTTGCGACGCTGATGTGGCTGCAAGGCCGGCTCATCTATCCGCTCGAGCGCATTCGCGACCTTGCGCCCAACCCTGCCGCAGACCACCTCGATCGCATCACCTTGTCGAGCGCCGACGGCCTGCCGCTCGTCGTTCGATACCATGCCTGCCCACGGCCCGAAGGACAGACGGTGGTGCTCTTTCACGGCAACGGGGAAGACCTCACGCAGCGCGTGCATGTCGCTCATGATTTGATCGCAGCGGGTCACGGCGTGGTGCTGGCCGAATACCGCGGCTATGGCGGCAACCCCGGCAAGCCGCATGAGGCCGGCCTCTATGCCGATGGCCGCGCGGTGCTCGAATTCGCCTTTCGTCAAACGTCGCGCGTCGTGCTGCACGGCTATTCACTGGGCTCCGGTGTCGCCGTGCAACTCGCCACCGAGTTTCCCATTGCGGCCCTCGTCCTCGAAGCGCCGTTCACCTGTATGGCCGATGTCGCCTGCACGCGTTTTCCGTATGTGCCCGTACGCTGGCTGCTACGCGACAGGTACGACAACCTCTCGAAGATCGGCGCCGTGCGCGCCCCGGTGTTGATCTACGGCGGCCGCGCCGATGGCGTCATTCCCGCGCGTCAGTTCGCGCAGCTTTTCGCCGCCGTGCGTGCACCGCGCCGGCTTGTAATAATCGACGAAGCCAATCATGTCGATGTCTGGACCAAGGGCGGCTCGACGCACGTTCTCGCTTTTCTCGACGCGCTCGATATGCATTTATCCACGGCTTGAACTCGCACGCGCTTGGCCGTTTCAGACGCCGAGCCGGGATGCGGTAGTATCCGCACTCCACGATTTGCCTTGCCGCCGGCCTTCACGGTTTTTCAGACGTGCCACACGAATCCAGCCCAGCTCACCACCACTTCGACGAATACTGCGCGCTCAAAGCGGCGCCGCCGGGCTCGAGCGCTTATTACGCGCTGCGCCAGGCGCCGCTCGCACGACAACCACTGTTGAGCGCGCTCTTCGCGCTGCGCCAGGAACTCGAACAAACAGTGCGGCAAACGAGCGATCCGACCATCGGCAGAACCAAGCTCGCCTGGTGGCAGCAGGAACTCGCTTCGCTCGCAGCGGGGCGGCCGTCGCACCCGGTCTCACTTGCACTGGCCGCGCACCACATCGACATCGCGCGGGAATCGCCGCTGCTCGAAGCACTGGTGACGGGCTTCGAAATGGACCTCAACCAGGCGCGCTATCTTGATTTCGCCAACTTGCGCGCGTATCTCGACAAGGTCGGCGGCGCGTTTGCCGGCGGCGTGGCGCGCATTACGGCGCGCGAGCCCGAGCGGGCCGACGAATGGGCCGCGCCACTGGGCAATGCGCTGATGCTCGCCCAACTCGTGCAGGACGTCGGTAACGACGCACGCCACGGACGCATCTATATTCCGATCGACGAGTTACAGCGATATGGCGTCACCGCGGCCGATCTGATCAACCGCCGGTACAGCCCGGCCTTTTCCGAACTGATGCGCTTTCAGACCGACCGCGCACGAGAGGGTATCGAAGCCGCGCTTGCGGGCATGCCTGCCGCGGAGCGCAAGACGCAGCGCACGCTCAGGGCGCAGTCGGCGATGGCGATGGCACTGCTCGACGAAATCGAGCGCGACGACTATCAGGTATTGCATCAGCGCATTGCGTTGACGCCGATTCGAAAACTGTGGATTGCCTGGCGCGCGGCCCGCGCACGCTAAAAGCTTCAATCGATATGCGATACCGCGCTCAGCGCTTGTAAAGCTCGCGCACGGCGTCTTCGATATGCTGGCGCAGCAGCCGCCGTTCTTCCGGAGTCAGGTGGCCATCGCGCTGCTGGCCTTCGAATTCGAGCATCGGGCTTGCGCGGACGGCGGTGGCCGAAGCGGCGCTCGCGCCGCGTTGCCGCTGCCCGTGCAGCGCATTGCGGCGGGACGGATGCGCGTCGGACTCGCTGCGCCGCTGCGGCTGCGCCTGGGCTTCGAGCGAGCCGGCGACACCGACGAGCGCGCCGGCAATCGCAATCGCGAGGACACGCGCCCGCGTGCGCGGCCACGCTCCCACCGTCATCTTGTTCCCTTCGTCATACGGCAACGGCTACCTCGGATTACGTGTACTGACGCCCAACGCACTGTTGGGCGGATAGAAAAATGTTATCGGATGAAGTATCCACCGAAGAGCCGCTACGAGTGAAGAAGTTTATGTGCGCGCCGTTTACGCGACCCCTCAGTTGGGGGTAAATTTTGTAACCGACTGTAACCTCCGAATTGGTACTTTCCCGTCCCTCTTTGCAATCGCGCTAAGATGCCGCCCATGGAAACGAAAAACCCCTCCAAGATTCTTGTCGTCGACGACGACCCCCGCTTGCGCGATCTGCTGCGCCGTTATCTGGGCGAGCAAGGCTTCAATGTGTACGTTGCGGAGAATGCGCCCGCGATGAACAAACTCTGGGTGCGCGAGCGCTTCGATCTGCTGGTGCTCGACCTGATGCTGCCCGGCGAGGATGGCCTGTCCATCTGTCGCCGCCTGCGCGGCAGCAACGACCGCACGCCGATCATCATGCTGACCGCGAAGGGCGAAGATGTCGACCGCATCGTCGGTCTCGAAATGGGCGCCGACGACTATCTGCCCAAGCCGTTCAACCCGCGCGAGCTCGTGGCGCGAATCCACGCGGTACTGCGACGCCAATCGCCGTCGGAATTGCCGGGTGCGCCGTCCGAGACCGCCGAGTTGTTCGAGTTTGGCGACTTCGCGCTGAATCTCGCCACGCGTACGCTGACGAAGGCCGGCCAGGAAATTCCGCTGACCACGGGGGAATTCTCCGTGCTGAAGGTGTTCGCCCGCCATCCGCGTCAACCACTGTCGCGCGAGAAGCTGATGGAGCTCGCCCGCGGCCGCGAATATGAAGTGTTCGATCGAAGTCTCGATGTGCAGATCTCGCGCTTGCGCAAGCTCATCGAAGTCGACCCGAGCAGTCCGCGCTTCATTCAGACCGTCTGGGGCCTTGGCTACGTGTTCATCCCCGACGGCTCCGCGTGACAGACAACTCGCCGCCGCTTCTCGTTTTATTCCGATAGTCCATGCGGATCGGTCGGCGTCTTTTCACGCATATCTTCGGGGGCCTCTTCTGGCGTACGTTCCTGCTCATCGCGTTGCTGATCGCGGTGAGCCTGGCGGCGTGGTTTCAGAGCTTTCGTGTGATCGAGCGGGAGCCGCGCGCGCAGCGCGTCGCGTTGCAACTGGTGGCGATCGTCAAGCTCACGCGCACGGCGTTGCTCTATTCCGATCCGGACTTGCGGCGCGCGCTTTTGCAAGACCTCGAAAGCAATGAAGGCGTGCGCGTCTACCCACGCGAAACAACCGATAAATTCACGCTGCAACCGGACGAATCGCTGAACCGGCTCATCGAACACGACATTCGCGGCCGGCTTGGCGACGATACCGTCATCGCGCAGTCGGTCAACGATATTCCAGGCGTCTGGATCAGCTTCAAGATCGACGAGGACGACTACTGGGTCGCGCTCGATCGTGATCAACTGGACAACGTCACCGGCTTGCAGTGGGCCGGCTGGGGCATCTTTGCGCTTGCACTGTCGCTGTTCGGCGCGGCGTTCATCACGAGTCTCGTCAACCGACCGTTCGCGCGGCTGGCGGCCGCCGCGCGCAAGGTCGGCTCGGGTCATGCGCCCGAGCCGCTGCCCGAGCGCGGTCTGGGCGTGGCGGCCGATACCAATCGCAGCTTCAACCAGATGGTGCGCGATCTCGAGCAGTTGGAGGCCGACCGTGCGCTGATGCTCGCCGGCATCTCGCATGACTTGCGCACCCCGCTTGCGCGACTGCGGCTCGAAACGGAGATGAGCCCGTCCGATCAAACGACCAAAGACGCGATGATCGACGACATCGAGCAAATGGACATGATCATCGGCCGCTTTCTCGACTATGCGCGGCCGGTTCAGCGCACGTCCGAATCGGTCGATTTGTCGCAGATCGTCGGAGAAATGGCTGCCCGGATGGCCAGCGAAGACGGCGTGCGGCTCATTACGCGGCTGGCCCCGTCGGCAATCATCGAAGCCGATGCCACCGATGTGCGGCGCGTGGTCGGCAATTTGCTCGAGAACGCCAAGAAGTACGGTCTGAGCGAGGCGGACGGCATTCCGCACATCATGCTCGAAACCCGCGTGTCGCACGCGCGTGTCGAGTTGTCGGTGCTCGATGAAGGGCCCGGCATTCCCGAAGATCAGCTCGGACTTGTCACGCGCCCCTTTTATCGCGTCGATTCGGCCCGCAGCCAAGCCAACGGCACCGGGCTCGGGATGGCGATCGTGCTGCGGCTCGTGAGCCGGCATCGCGGCACACTGCGGCTGCGCAACCGCACGCCGGCGCCGGGCTTCGAAGTGTCGATCGAGTTTCCGCTCGCGAGCGGCTGAACAAGCAAGGCTCGGCTCGCTTCGCCACCAGAAATCGCACATTGCACAACGCCAAAGGCTATTTGCGTCGTTAGTTAAAAACTATTGCACTTAAAACGTAATAGCGATATATTGATGAACGTGCAACGTACGCTTCACGGCGCGCGGGTAGTTTTAATGAGAGCATTTTTTTCAACCGAAACAGGAGTCACTGCATGAAAACTGTTGGCGATAAACTCGAGGCGTTCACCGTCACCGCCGCCAAGCCGGGCTTCAACAATCACGAAGAAAATGGCCAATCGGCGTTCGAAGAGATCACCGAACAATCGTTCCCGGGCAAGTGGAAGATCATCTATTTCTACCCGAAGGATTTCACTTTCGTGTGCCCGACCGAGATCGTTGAGTTCGCCAAGCTGCAAAAGGACTTCGACGAACGCGACGCCGTGCTGCTCGGCGGCAGCGTCGACAACGAATTCGTGAAGCTGGCCTGGCGCCGCGAACACAAGGACCTCAATCGCCTGAACCACTACGCGTTCGGCGACGTCAAGGGCGAGCTGATCGACCAGCTCGGCGTGCGCGACAAGGAAGCCGGCGTCGCGCTGCGCGCAACGTTCATCGTCGATCCGGACAACACGATCCAACACGTCTCGGTCAACAACTTGAACGTGGGCCGCAGCCCGCAAGAAATCGTGCGTATTCTCGACGGCCTGCAAACGGACGAACTCTGCCCGTGCAACCGCTCGGTCGGCGGCGCCACGCTGTAAGCGCGCTTTAGGCATCAAGCCCGCTACGCTTATCGGCCAGCGGGCTTTTTTATCGAATCATCGATAGGAGTTATCAATGGAATTCTTGTCCGCGATTAAAGAACGCATTCCCGACTACGCCAAGGACATCCGGCTGAATCTGGACGGCACCATTGCGCGCTCGTCGCTCGAAGGCACCGACGCGGTGGGCGTCGCGCTCGCGGCGGCGTTCGCGGCGAAATGCTCGACCATTGTCGATGCCATCCGGTCGTCCGGTGCGTTGCCGCCCGAGGAGCTCAACGGCGCGCTCACGGCCGCGGCCATGATGGGCATGAACAACGTCTGGTATCCGTACGTCGAAATGGCCGGCGACGCGGATCTCAAATCGCAGCGGCCCGAGTTGCGTATGACCGCCTATGCCACGCATGGCGGCGTCGACAAACGTCGCTTCGAAATGTATGCGCTCGCCGCTTCGATTGTTGGCAAGTGCCACTTCTGTGTCAGTTCGCACTTCGCGCTTTTGAAAAACGAGCAAGGCATGTCCGCTCAGCAATTGCGCGACGTCGGCCGCATCGCTGCCGTTGTGCATGCCGCCGCACAAGTGCTTGCCATCGAAGGCAAGTAACGCAGCATTACGCGCTCGTGGCGGCGTCAGGCGCTGGGCCACGCAGCAGTACGGCGGCTTGTGCCTCGATGCCGTCGCCGCGGCCCAGATAACCGAGCTTCTCGTTGGTCTTCGCCTTCACGTTGACACGTGTAAGCGGCAAAGCGAGGTCTTCGGCGATGTTGGCGCGCATTGCATCGATATGCGGCGCGAGCTTCGGCGCCTGTGCGATCACGGTACTGTCGACGTTCTGTATGACGAATCCCGCCTGCGCGAGCCGCGCCGCGCATTCACGCAGCAAGACCCGGCTGTTGGCGCCCGCAAAGCGGGCGTCCGTGTCGGGGAAATGACGTCCGATGTCGCCGAGCGCGGCCGCGCCGAACAGCGCATCGGTGATCGCATGCAACAGCACGTCCGCATCCGAATGGCCGAGCAATCCGCGGTCATACGGCACCGTCACGCCGCCAATCACGAGCGGTCGGCCCGGCACCAGCGCATGCACGTCGTAGCCCTGTCCAATTCTGTAGTCCATCCGTGATTCCGATTTTTGAGAGTAAAGAGGTGCGGGGGGGCGCCTAGGCAGCAGGCGGTGGCCGGAGGATCGCTTCGGCGAGGTCGAAATCTTCGGGGTACGTGACCTTGAAGTTGCGCAAACTGCCCTGCACGAGGCGCGGCGCATGGCCAAGCCATTCGATCGCGCTCGCTTCATCCGTCAGATCGTGGCCATCGCGCTGGGCGCGCTCGATTGCCTCGCGCAGCATGCCAATGCGGAACATCTGCGGCGTTTGCGCTTGCCATAGGCCGTCGCGCGACTCGGTCCGAGCGATATGTTCGCCGCTCTCGATATCGACACGCTTGAGCGTATCCGCGACAGGTAGCGCGATAATGCCGCCCACCGGGTCATCCTTGAGCGTGGCGACGAGCGTGCGGATCAACGGCGGTGTGATGCCCGGGCGCGCGGCGTCGTGCACCAGCACCCAATCGTCGGGCGCCGCGCCGAATTCGGCAAGCGCCGCCAGCCCATTCATGACGGACGCCTGCCGCGATGCCCCACCGCAGCGCCGCACGGCGAAGCGCAGCCCTGCGAAACGACGGGCGTCGAAGTAGATGTCATCGGGCGAGAGTACGACGAGCGTCTGCGCGAACTCGCTGCACGCGTCGAAAGCCGCCAGCGTGAAGTGCAGCAAAGGCCGGCCGGCAACCGTTCGGTACTGCTTCGGCATCGGCGCGCCGGAGCGGCTGCCGGTACCGGCGCAAGGGATCAAAGCAAAGAGACGATGTGTCACGGAGCGGGCCGCGGAGCAAAATAAAGGACGGATTTTATAATAGGTGGCTCGCACGAGGCGGCCCGAACACGGGCCGCCTCGCGTATAAGTGCTCCACGGCCCGCGCAGCGCCCGTTTTTTGCTCGCGTGCCGCCCATTGCAACGGTTTGTTTTCCTTTCGTCATGCCCCAAAACGCCGCCTCGTCTGTTTCATCGCTTTTGCCATTCCCGCTCGTCAAACCGGGGCAGCGCTATGCGTTCGACGGCACGCACGGCTCGTCCGATGCGCTGCTCATTGCCCGGTACCTGGGCGCGGCAGGCGCTGCCGTACCGCTTTTGGCGGTCATTTGCGCCAGCGCCGTAGACGCGCAGCGGCTTTCCCAGGAAATCGCCTGGTTCGCCCCGAACGCACGCGTGCGCCTGCTGCCCGATTGGGAAACGCTGCCCTACGACACCTTTTCGCCCCACCAGGACCTCGTGTCGGAACGGCTCGCGACGCTGCACGATCTGGGCGAGGGGCG
Source organism: Trinickia sp. LjRoot230 (assembly GCF_964253315.1). Lineage (NCBI taxonomy): Bacteria > Pseudomonadati > Pseudomonadota > Betaproteobacteria > Burkholderiales > Burkholderiaceae > Trinickia > Trinickia sp. LjRoot230. The sequence goes on along the minus strand of NZ_CAXUQX020000001.1, from coordinate 1,854,138 downwards.
CTGCGACGTGTTGCTCGTGCCGGCCACCACCGCGCTTTACCGGATGCCGCCCGCCTCGTTTCTGGCCGCCTACACATTCTCGTTCGGGCAAGGCGAGCGGCTCGACGAAACCAAGCTCAAAGCGCAGCTCACGTTGGCGGGCTACGAGCATGTCAGCCAAGTCGTGCGGCCCGGCGAATACTGCGTACGCGGCTCGCTGATCGACCTTTACCCGATGGGCTCGCCGTTGCCGTATCGGATCGATCTCTTCGACGATCAAGTCGATTCGATTCGCGCGTTCGACCCGGATACGCAGCGCAGCCTTTACCCGGTACGCGACGTCCGCCTGCTGCCGGGCCGCGAATTTCCGTTCGACGAAGCGGCGCGCACGGCGTTTCGCAGCCGTTGGCGCGAAGTATTCGAAGGCGACCCGAGCCGCTCGTCGGTCTATAAGGACATCGGCAACGGCGTGCCTTCGGCGGGCATCGAGTATTACCTGCCGCTGTTCTTCGACGCAACGGCCACGCTCTTTCATTACCTGCCGGCCAATGCACAGCTCGCGTTCGTGGGCGATCTGGACGGCGCGATCCGGCGGTTCACGAACGACACCAAGCAACGCTACGCATTTCTCTCGCATGATCGCGAGCGCCCTATTCTCGAGCCGCAACGACTTTTTCTGAGCGACGACGATTTCTATACGCTCGCCAAGCCGTTCGCCCGCCTCGTGCTGACGACCAACGATAGCGGCGGTTGGGCCACGCCGCTGCCGCCGTTGGCGGTGGACCGTCATGCCGACGACCCCCTCACCGCGCTGCGCGCCTATCTGAGCACGAGCGGACGCCGCGTGCTCGTCGCCGCCGAGTCAGCGGGACGGCGCGAAACGATCAATCAGTTGCTAGCTGATAACGGTCTGCAAGCGTTACTAAGCGACAGCTTCGAGCAATGGCTCGAAAGCGACGCGTCATTCGCGCTCGGCGTCTCGCCGCTTGCCAGCGGCTTTTCGCTACCGGCCGAAGGCTGGTCGATCGTTACCGAGACCGAACTTTACGGCGGGCTGGCGCGTCGTGCGGGACGCCGTCGGCAGGAGCAGGCAAGCAACGTCGATTCGATGGTGCGCGACCTGTCGGAGCTCAAAGTCGGCGACCCTGTCGTGCATGCGCAGCACGGCATCGGCCGCTATATGGGGCTCGTGACCATGGATCTCGGCGAAGGCGAAACCGAGTTCCTGCATCTCGAATACGCCGGCGACAGCAAGCTTTACGTGCCCGTTGCGCAATTGCACGTGATCTCTCGGTACAGCGGCGCGGACCCCGAAAGCGCACCGCTCCATGCGCTCGGTTCGGGCCAATGGGAGAAGGCCAAGCGACGCGCTGCGCAGCAGATTCGCGATACGGCTGCGGAGTTGCTCAATCTCTATGCGCGCCGCGCCGCGCGCGAGGGTCATGCTTTCAAGCTGGAGCCGCGCGATTACGCCACGTTTGCCGAGAGCTTCGGCTTCGAAGAGACGCCCGACCAGGCGAGCGCGATTGCATCCGTTATCGGCGACATGACGGCAGGCCGGCCGATGGACCGGCTCGTGTGCGGCGATGTCGGCTTCGGCAAGACCGAAGTGGCCTTGCGCGCCGCGTTCATCGCGGTGATGGCGGGCAAGCAGGTGGCCCTGCTCGCGCCTACCACGCTGCTCGCCGAGCAGCATACGCAGACGTTCTCGGACCGCTTCGCCGAGTGGCCGGTTCGCATCGCCGAGTTGTCGCGCTTCAAGTCGGCCAAGGAAGTGAGTGCTGCAGTCTCGCAAATCAACGATGGTTCGATCGACATCGTGATCGGCACGCACAAGCTGCTGTCGGCCGACGTGCGGTTCAAGCGGCTCGGGCTCGTCATCATCGACGAAGAGCATCGCTTCGGTGTACGACAAAAGGAAGCGCTCAAGGCGCTGCGCGCGGAAGTCGATGTGCTCACGCTGACGGCCACGCCGATTCCCCGCACGCTCGGCATGGCGCTCGAAGGCTTGCGCGATTTTTCGGTCATCGCCACTGCTCCGCAAAAGCGGCTGGCCATCAAGACATTCGTGCGCCGCGAGGAAGACGGCGTGATCCGCGAGGCCATGCTGCGCGAACTCAAGCGCGGCGGCCAAGTGTACTTTTTGCACAACGAGGTCGAAACGATCGAAAACCGCCGAGCGATGCTCGAAGCGCTCGTACCCGAAGCGCGCATCGCCGTCGCGCACGGGCAGATGCACGAGCGCGAACTCGAACGCGTGATGCGCGAGTTCGTCGCCCAGCGTGCCAACGTATTGCTTTGCACGACGATTATCGAAACCGGTATCGACGTGCCGAGTTCGAACACCATCTTGATCCATCGCGCCGACAAGTTCGGGCTCGCGCAGTTGCATCAACTACGTGGGCGCGTCGGCCGCTCGCATCACCAGGCCTACGCCTACTTGCTCGTGCACGATCCGCAGGGGCTGACGAAGCAGGCACAGCGGCGCCTGGAGGCCATCCAGCAGATGGAGGAACTCGGCTCGGGCTTTTATCTGGCGATGCACGATCTCGAAATTCGCGGCACAGGCGAAGTGCTCGGCGACAAGCAATCGGGCGAAATCCACGAAATCGGCTTTCAGCTCTACTCGGAAATGCTGAACGACGCGGTGAAAGCCTTAAAGAACGGTCAGGAGCCCGATCTGACCGCCCCGCTCGCCGCGACGACGGAAATCAATCTGCACACACCGGCCATTTTGCCGGCCGACTACTGCGGCGATGTTCAGGAACGGCTATCGATCTACAAGCGGCTTGCGAACTGCGAGTTGAATGACGCCATCGACGACATCCAGGAAGAATTGATCGACCGCTTCGGCAAGCTGCCGCCCCAAGCGCATGCGCTGGTCGAGACGCATCGGCTGCGGCTCGCCGCCAAGCCGCTCGGGATATCGAAGATCGATGCGGGGGAAACGGCAATCAGCATGCAGTTCGTGCCCAATCCGCCTGTGGACGGTATGCGCATCATCGAACTCGTTCATAAGAACAAGCACATCAAGCTGGCCGGCCAGGACAAGCTTCGAATCGAAACGCGCAGCCCCGATTTCGCCGTGCGCGTCGCAACAGTCAAGGAAACGCTGCGCGGGTTGGCGGCGCCTGCGCGCCCGCCCGTCGCCGCCGCGCGATAGTCGGGCGCGGTATGCGCGGCTGCGTTGCAAATACCGCAACGCAGCACGAAAGCGCAATATTTGGGTACAAGATCGGTTTTTCTGTATGATCGAAACCACTCTCGAGCTGGAGCCATGTCATGCCGCAAGACGCTGAAACGGCGCGCCAATCCCCTCGTTCCATCACAGACCCGCCGGCCTCGGCTCCCTCTGTAGCGGCATCGCTCCCGTTGAGCCTCGAATGGGTCGAGCGGCTCGTTTCGATGAACACCACGAGCCGTCTTCCCAACATCGACCTCATCGACATGGTGCGCGAGGCACTGGTGGCACGCGGCGTTACGTCGATTCTCACGCGCGACGAGCGCGGCGAACGGGGGCAATGGGCAAATCTGTTCGCCACGATCCCTGCACATAATGGCGCGACGCACGGCGGCGTGGTGCTCTCGGGCCATACCGATGTCGTGCCGGTGGATGGGCAGCAATGGGACAGCGACCCATTCCGGCCCGAAGTGCGCGATGGCCGGCTTTATGGGCGCGGCACCTGCGACATGAAGGGGTTCATCGGCGCGGCGCTCGCGCTCGTGCCCGCGATGCAAGCGGTCAAGCTTGCCAAGCCCATTCACCTCGCCTTCTCATTCGATGAGGAAATCGGTTGTGCGGGTGCGCCGCTGATGATCGCAGACCTGCAAAAACGCGGTATCAAGCCGGACGGCTGCATCGTCGGCGAGCCGACCAGCATGCGTCCCATCGTGGCCCACAAGGGCATCAACGCATACCGCTGCTGTGTGCGAGGCCACGCGGCGCATTCATCCCTGACGCCCAAGGGCCTCAACGCGATCGAATATGCGGCCCGGCTCATCTGCCATATCCGAGACGTGGCCGACGAAATGCGGCGCGACGGGCCGTTCGATACGTTTTACGACGTGCCGTTCACCACAGCACAGACGAGCACGATCGAAGGCGGCAATGCGATCAACACCGTGCCCGCCGAATGCCGCTTCGCGTTCGAATTCCGCAACTTGCCGACGCTTGACCCGGCCACCGTTTTCACGCGCATCGAACGCTATGCAAACGAAACGCTGTTGCCGCAAATGCGCCGCGAGCATCCGAATGCCGCCATCGAATTCACGCCGATCGCGGCGGCGCCCGGGCTCGATGCTGCCGAACAAGCCGCCATCACCGAACTCGTACGCGCACTGACGGGGGACGCCAGCACCCGCAAGGTTGCCTATGGCACCGAGGCTGGGCTCTTCGCCCTGGCGGGCGTGCCAAGCGTGGTCTGCGGCCCTGGCGATATCGAGCAGGCGCACAAACCCAACGAGTATGTCGAGCTTTCGCAACTTGTTGCTTGCGAAGACTTCCTGCGCAAGTTCATCCGCAGCATGACCGTCGACGCGCACGCCTGATGAACGCCTCTCACACTCGCTTATCCTGACGGTTTCGCTCATGTCCACCGCTTCGCCGCAGCATACCGACCATACTATCGACGCAGAGCCCATTCCGACGCTGGACGCCATCGCCTCTCAACACTTTGCGCTGGCGCCTTGGGTCACCCGTACGCCGGTATTCGAGCGGCACGATTTCCCGTCGCTCGAAGGCACGGGCATCAACTTCAAATTCGAGCTGTTGCAGGCGAGCGGAAGTTTCAAGGTGCGCGGCGCGTTCACGAATCTGCTGGCGCTCGATGCATCGCAGCGCAGTATCGGCGTCACCTGTGTATCGGGCGGCAATCATGCGGCGGCCGTCGCCTATGCCGCGATGCGGTTGGGTACGAGCGCCAAAGTCGTGATGTTCCGCACAGCGAGCCCCGCGCGCGTGGCGCTATGTCAGCAGTACCGCGCGGAAGTCGTCATGGCCGATACGCCGGCCGAAGCGTTCGAACTCGTCCGTCGCATCGAAGCGGAAGAAGGACGGTTCTTCGTGCACCCGTTCAACGGTTATCGAACCGTGCTCGGCACCGCTACGCTCGGCTACGAATGGGCCACGCAGACGCCGGATCTCGATGCCGTCATCATTCCAATCGGCGGCGGCGGCCTGGCCGCAGGCGTGTCGACCGCGTTGCGTCTCGCGAATCCGCGCGTGCATGTGTTTGGGGTCGAGCCGGAAGGTGCCGATGCGATGTCGCGCAGCTTCGCGGCCAATCACACGGTGAAGATGGGCGCGATGCATACCATCGCCGACTCGCTGATGGCGCCGCACACGGAGCAATACAGCTACGAGCTTTGCCGACGGCACGTCGATCGCATCGTGACGGTGTCCGACGACGCGCTGCGCGCGGCGATGCGCGAGCTCTTCACGCAGTTGAAGCTCGCCGTCGAACCCGCATGTGCGGCGGCAACTGCGGCACTGCTTGGGCCGTTGCGCGACACGTTGCAGGGCAAGCGCGTCGGCGTGCTGTTGTGCGGAACGAATACGGACCCGGCGACGCTCGCCGCGAACCTTGCACCACCACAGGGTTGAGCGCTTCCATTTGCTGATCCGACGTTATCCCCAGCTTCTGTTGAAGAACCTGTTGAAAACCTTCGGGTAAGCGCGCTAGGCGCCTGAGGCAATTGGCTTTTTGCGGAACGGCGCGAAACGCGTCAATCATGCGACTCCCATCTGCGGAGAGCGGAGGCATACGACTCTTCCATGTCCCTGGTTGAACTGCATATTGCGACAGCCGACCGAGCAGCCTCTCGCTCGGTGCAACAGTCGTATATCGACCGCCTTTGATCCACGACTTGGTTTTGAGCCGTCTCATCCAACTCGAACCACTCACTGTTGCGAATGCGCTCTACTACGTCTTCCTTGTTCATTCGGCCTACTGCGCTCCGTCCTTTTGCGGTTGCTACGCCTCATCGATCGTCAATGGCTACGCTCGGCCGGGGCATGCTCGACGTGAAGCCCGCCACTCTTCTGGCGCGCTTGCCAGAGGTCATAGGCGGTCTGTCCGGCAAGCCAGACGTCGGCGCGGCCGCCGCGCTCGACGCCGAGCCATGCCTCGATGCGCAGCGCCATCTCTGGCGAAATCGCGGCGTGCTCGTTGAGCACGCGCGAGAGCGCGGAGCGCGTAACGCCGAGCTGCTGAGCGGCCTGCGTGACCGTCAGACCGAGCGCCGGCAGCACGTCCTCGCGCAGCGTGGCGCCGGGATGCGGCGGATTGAACATATGGCTCATGAAGACAACTCCTAGTGATAGTCCTGGTAGTCGACGAGCACGGCATTGGCGCCTTCGAAGCGAAACGTCATCCGCCAGTTGCCGTTGACCCATACCGAAAAATGCCCGTCCAGGTCGCCCTGCAGCGGATGCAACTTCCAGCCCGGCACATTCATGTCGTCAGGCCCGGCCGCATCGTCGAGTTGCCGCAACTGGCGGGCAAGCCGCCCGGCGTGGTGTGGTTGAATGCCGGCTTTGCTGCTCTTCTCGAAGAAGTCGCGCAGACCTTTGTGCAGAAACGATTTGATCATGGCCGATTGTATTCCGTAACGTTACACAATACAAGTGCGGCTGCAGGCGTTCCCGACCGGAGGCCGACGTCACTCCTCGGACGGGCGGTCCGCGCGCTAGCCAGTGCTCGGCGTCCTTGCGTGCGGTGTACGGGTGCAGGATCGCCCGTCCGGCGTCAGCCGGTCAAAGCGCAGAACGCCCTCGTGCAGATACCGCACATTGGGTTCGTCGAAGCGGACCTACATCATCTGGTTGACGGCGTCCCATTTGGATAGCCCGGGGTGGCCCGATGTGTCGGCCTCCTTGATCGCGGCGAGTTCGGCGCGACCGATAGGTTGTGGGTCCCCATGTTCGGCTGCGGCCACCAATCTTCGCCTACGGTAATACCTCGCCGCACGATGGGCACACTAAAGGTCCATCATCCCTCTCGGAGGACTTCCCTATGTCAACACGCATTGGCTCGGATTCCACCGGCCCCGCAGATCTCCCCGTCAATAGGGACAGTGGAGGCGAGGCTTCGTCGGTATCGCCTACCCGTCAGCCTTCGGTTCCGGGTCTTCCGCCGCCGAGGGGGAAGCTTCTAGTCCTAGCCTGAGGCCGCAGAACGTGAGTCCTGAAAATGGCGGCGTACGCCAATCCGCCCAAGGCCCGATCCGACACGGAACAAACCCGGCAGGCTTAGGTGGGAGCGACCGAACAAACGACACCTCCCTTTCCACCCCGGATGAAATACGACAGGCGACTGTCGCCAGCCGGCACGAACTCAATGCCGTCAAAAATCTCGGAGACGATGCCGGATTGCGAAAACTCACCGTCGAGGGAGATTTTACGGATGATGACCTTAGGGGTCTGCCACACTCGCTGCAAGAGCTGGATCTGAGCAAAGCACGCGGAATCACCGACTTGGGGCTCGTGCATTTGAGCCGGCTGCCTCTGGCTTCGCTTACCATCGGAGACGGTAACGAGACTGGCGACGTCGGTGCGGGGGTGCTGGCCGGACACCCGACACTCACCTCGCTCTACGTGGGCAACAGCGTTATGAGTGACGCGGGCAAGCGGGCTCTGGCCGTCAACACAGAGCTCACCGCACATATTGAACAAACCGACGAGCAAGCGTTTTATGAAGCTACGAGATCGCCTTCCGGCGGACAGTATCTTGTCGGGTGGGGAATGCCGGGAGAAAATTGAGCCGATGGTGATGGATACGCTGGGCGTTCGGCTGCCCGAATACTTTTTCGGAAAGCGTCATACCTCGCCCTCTCCGACCGGAGACACTCGCCAATAGTGGCTGCCTGCGTGCTGTTTATCCGCGTCTGCGGCTCTTATTCCTTTATCTCGGGCGCAATCATGGCACTCCTATCACCAGTCGTCGAACGTCGTCATTGGCGACCATGGCGGCTTGACCGACCACCAAGTCGTCAGACAAGACTGGCAACTGCGCGTAGTGCCGGGCACGCTGATCAACGGAGTGCCAGCCGAAACGGATGGGCGGGCGCGGCCGGCGGGACCGGGGGACGAGCGGCTAAAACTGCCTGCCCGGCTGCGTCCGCTGCCACCGCGCGACATTCACGGTCGCGTGACAGGCTGGGCCGTCAGGGCCACGCTCGGCAATAGGTTGGAAATCGAGCACGATTGGCGATTGCGTGCGCAAGGCTTGCACGGGAAAACCGAGGCAGGCGGCGTCCCCGGCACAGACGTCTTCGCGCTCAGGCGGACAAGGCACATGTTCTAGCTTGGGAGTACGCCATTGTCAAGGCCGTTGTCAGGACACGCGCCGATGGACATGATCCCCATGGCTCTGCCACCGGACACCGACGCGGATGCACCGTCAGACGGCCGAATAGACGTCCTCGCTCACTTCCCCGTCCATCAGCCCTATGTGCTCCACTCGAACCCTTCCTCAGTGGAATATGCACACGTCTACACCCGTCCTTCGCCTGACGCGGCCTGGACAGCGCGCTTCGCGGGCCAGCGCGATACGCGGCTATGGGAACACAATCGGTCTACATGGAACGGCGACGATACGAGCTATCTGGGCCGTGTAGTCGAGGCGGACATCGGCAAGCACCTCACGCTCTTGAAGCGCCTGGGCCATCCCGGCGAACAGCAAGTGCCGATTAGCGAACAAACGCTGCTGATCTTCGGCGACGGCCATCAGATCGCCGACCGTTCAGCGCCCGAAGGTATTCGAACCATGCCCGTGCCCGAGCGAACCGTCCTTGGCCATGTCGTGCCGGCCGGCCATCGGGCCGAAGGCAATCTGGCTGAAGTAGCCACACTCGGCACGTATTACGGCCTAGTCAGTTCAATGGGGCCCGGTGACGACAGCCGCGCGCAACTCGCCGTCGCTCCCGGCTTCCAGGTATCAGACGACAAAGCGCCGATGGTGCCTGCCGCTATCACGGGCACCCGCGTCAGCGGCCACATCGACGACCTCCAATTCAACGCGCCGGGCGCACACGGCAAAGTCGATCCGTTCGATCCGCGGCAAAGCTTCGCCATCGGCGACGCGTCCTTTGTAGCGGCCGACCATCCCGACGTCGCCATCCTGATGGTCAAGCCCGGCCACAGCATCCGTCTTTCCGAAATGCTGAGCGAGCTACGTGCGGCCGGGCTGAATTATCCGCGCATCACGGTCGTCTCCGGACGCGACGCGCCGGGAGCGGCGAATTCGCCAGCGCATGATCTCAGCCTCAACGCCGCGATCGAGCCGGGGGATGAGTTCCGTCTCTAAGCGACGTAAGGGAGCGACGTAAACGGCCCCCTCAGGGTCGATTGTCCCCGAACAGATTGAGGATCTGCTTGCGCTCCTGCGACGACACGTCAGGCGGCGCGGCCGGCGCCGCTCGCGCTGACAGCCCCGCGGGACCGATGCTTCCGAGCGCGTCGCTTGCGCCGGTCGAGCCGGCCAGCGCGGTACCCGAATCCGTACCGATGCTCGCGATAAAGCCGTTGCCCGGCGTCATATCGGCGTAGTAGAGCTCGCCGTTGACGGCCGTCACGCTGTCCGGCATCGGCATTTGCACCTGTGGCACACCGTGCAACGCGTGGCCCATGTAGTCGATCCAGATCGGCAACGCCAACTGCGCGCCGAACTCACGGCTGCCGAGGCTCTTCGGCTGATCGTAGCCCATCCAGGCCACCGCCACGAGCGTCGGCTGATAACCGGCAAACCAGCCGTCCTTGGCCTCGTTCGTCGTACCGGTTTTGCCCGAGAGATCGGAACGATGCAAAACGTTGGTGCCGGCGCCCGTGCCTGCTGTCGCCACCGAGTGCAACAGGCTGTTCATGATGTAGGCATTGGCTGCGCTGATGGTACGCGGCGCATCGCGCCCGGCGACGATCGGCTGTGCTTTCGAAATAGCTTGTCCGTGTGCATCGTCGACTTCGGCAATCAAGTAGGGGTTGACGCGATACCCACCGTTCGCGAATACGGCGTAGGCACCGGCCGACTGCAGCGGTGTGACGAGGCCCGCGCCCAGCGCGAGCGGCAAATACGGCGGCGTCTTGTCGGCATCGAAACCAAAGCGCTGCGTCACGTAATCCTGCGCGTACTTGGTGCCGATATACGAAAGAATCCGGATCGACACGAGGTTCTTCGATTTTTCCAGCGCCACGCGCATCGGCATCGGGCCATCGGGCTGGTCGTCGTCCTTCGGCTCCCAGGCATCGCCGCCCGGCGTGCTCGGCGGAAAATAGAGCGGCGCGTCGTTGATGATCGTTGCCGGGCCCAGGCCCTTTTCGAGCGAAGCCGAATAGATGAACGGCTTGAAGCTCGAACCAGGTTGACGCCAAGCCTGCGTTACATGGTTGAACTTGTTCTTATTGAAATCGAACCCGCCAACGAGCGCGCGAATGCCGCCGTCCTGGGGCGACAACGAGACCAGCGCGCCCTCCACTTGCGGGAGCTGCGTGACCTGCCAACCGCCCTTCGCCCCCGGCATCAGGCGCACAATCGAGCCCGGCTTGATACGCTGGGCCTGCGTCGCGCGAGGGCTCAGCGCCGACGCCACGAAACGCAAGCCGTCGCCGCTGAGGTTCGCCGTGCTGCCATCGACAAACTGAACCGTCAACTGCTTCGGACTCGCCGCGGTCACCACGCCGGCGACGAGTTCGCCGTCGTCGGGATGATCGGCGAGCGCGTCGTCGATGGCCTCGTCACGTTCGTCGCGGTCGGCCGGCAACTCGACGAAGCCTTCCGGCCCGCGATAGCCATGGCGGCGCTCGTAATCCATGACGCCTTTGCGCACCGAGCGGTACGCGGCATCCTGATCGGCCGAATCGATCGTCGTCACGACCGACAAGCCCCGCGTATAAGTTTCGTCCTTGTACTGCGCGTACATCATTTGCCGCACCATTTCGGCGACGTACTCGGCGTGCACGCTGTATTCGTTGCCGGAAGCTTTCGTGTGAATCTCTTCCTTGCCCGCCTGATCGTACTGCGCTTGCGTGATGTAACGCAGATCAAGCATGCGTTTGAGTATGTACTCTTGACGAATCTTGGCGCGCTTCGGATTGACGACGGGGTTATAAGCGGACGGCGCCTTGGGCAGCCCCGCGAGCATCGCCGCCTGCGCGAGTGTGATGTCCTTGAGGTCCTTGCCGAAATAGACGCGCGCTGCCGCCGCGAACCCGTACGCACGCTCGCCCAGATAAATCTGATTCATGTAGAGCTCAAGGATCTGATCCTTCGACAACGCGCGTTCGATCTTGTAGGCGAGCATCATTTCATAGAGCTTGCGCGTGTAGGTCTTCTCGCTCGAAAGGAAGAAGTTGCGCGCGACTTGCATCGTGATCGTACTCGCGCCTTGCGACGCGCCGCCGTGCAGAATATCCGCTGTACCCGCACGCAAGATGCCGAGGAAATCGACCCCACCGTGCTCGTAAAACCGGTAGTCCTCAATCGCGAGCACCGCCTTTTTCATCACATCGGGAATGTCGGCAAAACGCACCAACGAACGCCGCTCTTCGCCGAATTCGCCGATCAGCACGTGGTCGGCCGTATAAACGCGCAACGGCACCTTCGGCCGATAGTCGGTCAGGACTTCGAGTGAAGGCAACTGCGGCCCCATAACGACGAGCGCATAGCCCACGATGAGCGCGCCCACGACAACGAGCGTCGCCGCGAGCCCCGCGAAAGTCAGGGCGAGACGTGCGCCGAATGAACCTTGCTGGTGTTCGGGACTGTGTCGAAGAGGGTGTCGGCCATCGGCCGCGGGCTCGGAGGATGCGGGTCGTTTGATGATAGGCATGACGGCAGGGTCGGCTCGACGCCGTTTCCCGTTTCGCCCGTTTTGCACTCGCCCGCATCAGACTTTCTCGGGCGGCGCTCGGACTCGTAATTATGGAGATACTGAGGGCCGGAATCGGCCGGCCCCAGCGGGCAACAGGACATTCTAATGAATTCGCCCGGCGCTCCAAGCTATTTTTTTGTAAGAATTCCCGACGTTGGGTGCCGCACGGCCAAACGGCAGTTATCAACAGAAAATGTTGAAAGGCCTGTGGACAAGCCCGCAACAAGCGAGGCAAGTCCTTGATCTGGCGCCGATTATGCTGCGCGACACGTTTCGTGTCAGTGCACGGCGTTCTATCATGGCGCCAGTGCGCCTATTTGACGTCGCGGCGCGTTACCCGCAGGTCGCCAGCGAGCCTCTTTTTCGTCAGCGGAGCCGGTCATGAACTCGAATCGCGAACGCATCGTTGTCTTCGTCTCCGCGGCCCAGAAGCGGGCGCTTGCAACCCGGGCCCAAAGTATGGGCATCAGCGTAAGCGAGCTCGTGCGGCGTGCGGTGCTGGCCTTCGACGAAACTGCTGGCGATGTGCGAGCGGCGCAGATCATCGATAGTTGGCGCACTCCGCACGCGCCGGATGCGCTCGACGAAACGCTGCGCCGAATCGCGCGCGTAGCGGCCGCGGCAGACGCCTCCGAGCGCATCGAAAGCACCGCCCGAGTAACGCCGGCGGCTGTCGAGGCTGAGTGCGAGCCGCCCGGTGATTCGCTTAGCGTCGCCGCGGCGGTCGCACGTGCACTGGCGCAAACGCCGCCGCCCGATGCTTGCGACGAGCCGCAAGCCGTCCTGGATGCCGAGACGGTTGCGCGGGTCATCGCCCATGGCGCGAGCGCGAGCGGTGCCGACGCGGCACACCCGCGCGGCCCGCGGCGTCGGTGCAAAACCGCCGATACTGTCGACACCGACGACACGCCCCCGGTTTAAGCCAGCGTTAACGATCCGTTGTTGTAATATCCGCCGGCAGCACAGTGTGTCGCCTGCCGGCGACGTGCGCACATATTGCAAAACGAGAGGCGCGGCCTCATATGCGCCGAAGCGGCATGCGCCGCCGCCCACCAATGCGGCGTAGAGTATTGGATGGTCTGAACGCCACAACGTCACTCGTTCGGCGCCGAGTCAACTTAGGAGGAATTCATGTCGCTATTCGACACCATTTCGCGGACGGTCAAAGGGCTCTTGAACGACGCAGCCGACTCCGTACAAGACCCGTCGCGCGATGCGCGGCAAATCGTACGCGAACTCGACGAGAGCATCGGCAAGGCCGAGAACGCGCTGATCGAAATCGAGGCTCAGGTCGCGATGCAGCAAAGCAAGCGCGACGCGGCCGCGGAAAAAGCGCGCAAGTACGAAGATGGCGCCAAACGCGCGCTGCAATCGGGTGACGAAGGCCTGGCGCGCGAGGCGCTGGCTGCGCAGGCGAATGCCGAAACCGAACGCGACGCGCTCGCTCGCGAACTGGCTACGCTCGAGCCGTCGGTCGACCAACTGAAAACGCAGATCGCCGATATGCGCCAGCGCCGCAACGATCTGAACGCGCGCTCGAGCATCTTGCAGGCGAAGCAGCAAATTTCGCAGGCCAAGGATGTTGCCGCCACCGCGCTTGGCGGCATCGGCGGAAAGAATTTGTCCGAGGATTTCCGCAAACTCGAAGACAAGGTGCAGCTGTCCAACGCACGTTCCGACGCGCGATTGAACTCGGCGGACGCATCGAGCGGCAAAGCACTCGAGGACAAACTGGCTGCGCTGGACCAGGGCCCTTCGGTCGAAGACCGCCTGGCGGCCCTCAAGAAGCAGTTGAATACCCCGGCGCAATAAGTGCAATCACGCGCGGCACCGGCATTGGCATGGAGACGGGCGGAGCACGCCCGGTTCAGTTTATGAAAAGACTTCTCGCAGCCGTGAGTGTAACGCTCGCGCTGACGGCCAGCCTCGCGTTCGCCGTGCCGAGCGCGCAGCAGGTCGAGCGGGCGATGACGCAAGGCAACTGGCAGCAAGCCGATGCCGAGCTCACGCAGGTGCTCTCAGCGCATCCCAATAACGCGCACGCGCACTATCTTTACGGACAGGTGCTCGCTCACGAAGGCCGCTATGCCGACGGCCTCGCGCAGGTTGAGCAAGCCAAGGCGCTCGACCCGCAACTACGCTTTACCGACTCGGCCCGCTTCGCGCAGACCGAAGCGCGCATACGCGCGGCAGCCAATCGAGCGAATGCGGCAACCACGCCGGCCGCGCCTTCGCAACATGCGGTGAACCCGTTCGTCGAAAGTCAGGCGGCACCACCAGCCAACGCGCATCACGGGCCATCGATCGCGATGTGGATCGGCATTATCGTGTTGATCGCCAGCATCGCACTCGTGCTGCGTTGGACGCTGCGCCGCGCACGTTCGAATGACGACGGGCGTGCCGATGAAGACAGGCGCACGCAGCTCAAGCGTGCAACGGAACTACTCAACGCCACGCGGTCGCTCAAGCTCGATGCGCGGCTTTCCACGCTGCCCGGGCACGAAACGCTCGCAAGCGACATCGAAGCCCTCGAAACGCAGTTGCGCGAACTCGTGCAAGCGTTGTCGGGCGGTCAAAATCCTGTTCCCGGCTACCGGCTCGACGAACTCGATCGCCAGCTCGCGAGTCTCAAAGCACGTGCGGAAGGCCGGCCCGATCCGAACCTCTCCGCCTCGGCCGACGCCGCATCGCCTTATGCTCGGGAGGCCGAACGCCTGCAGCAGCAAGCGCCGCAGGCGCCTGCTCAACAGCAGCCGACTGTCGTCGTGCAACAAGGCGGCGGTTTCGGAGGCGGCATGGGCGGGCTGCTGACAGGCGTGTTGCTTGGCGAAGCGCTCTCTTCGCATGGGCGTGATCGCGTGATCGAGCGCGATGTCTATGTCGACGACGATGAAGCGCGGCGCCGTGCGGCAGCTGGTGGCCAGGATGTCGACGTGGGTCAGGGCTCGAACGACTGGAACGATGGCAGCAGCGGCGGCGACGGCGGCGTGGACTTCGGCAGCAACGACTCGGGCGGCAACTGGGACGACAGCTAAGCTTCATGCCTTCGTTGTTTGAGTCCACTTCGAATACGTCGAATACCTGGAATACGCCGCCTCGCATCGCAATCATCGGCAGCGGCTTTGCCGGCATCGGCATGGCCATCCGCTTGAAGCGCATGGGTTTATCGACGTTCACCGTATATGAAGCGGCGGCCGAACCCGGCGGCACGTGGCGAGACAACACCTATCCCGGCGCAGCGTGCGACGTGCCCTCGCCTCTCTACTGTTTTTCGTTCGAACCGAACCCGTCGTGGTCTCGGACGTTCGCGCCGCAGCACGAAATCCTCGCATACCTGAAGCGGTGTGCCGACAAGTACGACATCGCACCGTTCATCCGTTTCAACACGCGTGTTGAAGCGGCGCGTTTCGATGATTCCACACAACGTTGGCGCCTCGCGCTCGTGTACGGCGCCACCGGCATACGGGAGGAAGTAGAAGCGGATATCGTCATTGCGGCGAATGGCCCATTGTCGCGGCCGGCGCTGCCCGATATTCCGGGTATCGAGCGCTTCGAGGGCAAGCAATTTCACTCGGCGGCGTGGGATCACGATCACATACTTGACGGCAGATCGGTGGCCGTCATCGGCACTGGCGCGAGCGCCATACAATTCGTGCCGCAGATCCAGCCGCGCGTCACGCACCTCGCCGTGTTTCAGCGGACGCCGCCGTGGATCTTGCCACGGCGTGACCGCACCATTACTGCGCGCATGCAGCGGCTCATGGGTATCGTGCCGCTGGCGCAGCGTCTGATGCGATACGTGCTTTATTGGCAGCACGAAGCGCGCGCGCTCGGCTTCGTGCTCAACCCGGCGCTGATGCGCGGCCCGACAGCATTCGCTCGCAGCTATCTCGAGCGACGGATCGTCGACCCCGAGTTGCGAAAGCAGCTGACACCCGAGTATCGGCTTGGCTGCAAGCGCGTCTTACTGTCGAGCGATTACTACCCCGCGCTGTCGCAACCCAACGTAGCCCTGATTACGACAACGATCCGCGAGATCGTTGCTGCCGGTATCGTGACTGAAGCTGGCAGACTTCATCGTGTCGATACGATCATCTACGGCACCGGTTTCGCACTCAGCGATGCGGGTGCGCCGTTCACGGTCATCGGCAGGAACGGCGCAGACCTCGATGAAATCTGGCGTCGCGAAGGGCCGCAGGCGTATTTGGGTACGAGCATCGCCGGCTTTCCGAATTTCTTCATGATCATCGGGCCGAACACCGGCCTCGCACACAGCTCGATGATCTATATGATCGAATCGCACATCGCCTACATCGCCGATTGCTTGCGCGTGCTCGCGCGGCGCGGCGTCCGCACGATGGAGGTCACGGACGACGCGCACCGTACTTACAACGCGCAAGTGCAGCGTGATTTGCAACGCACGGTGTGGCAAACCGGCTGCCGCAGTTGGTATCTCTCGAAGCGCGGCAGGAACACCGCACTGTGGCCCGGCTTCACGTTTGCATTCAGACGGCTGACGCGACGCGTGAAATCAAGCCACTACCGCTTCGGGAACCAGAACTAACAGCGTTTGGGCGCGCCGCCGTCTCATGCGCGTCTGCCTGCAGGCGAAATGCCGCGACTGCCGCATCGAGACTAGCCGCCTGCTCTTCGAGCGACGCAGCCGCAGCGGCGGCTTCCTCGACCAGCGCGGCATTTTGCTGCGTCACGGTGTCCATCTGCATGACCGCGCGGCCGATCTGCTCGATGCCATTCGATTGTTCTTCGGAGGCGGTGCTGATTTTGCCGATGATGGCCGTCACGCTACCCACGGAACGCACGACTTCCGCCATCGTGGCGCCGGCCCGTGCCACAAGTGTCGTGCCCGTGCCGACTTTTTCAGCCGACTCGGCGATCAGCGCCTTGATCTCCTTGGCGGCGCTCGCGCTGCGTTGGGCCAGCGAGCGCACCTCGCCCGCCACCACCGCGAAACCGCGCCCCTGCTCGCCGGCCCGTGCCGCTTCGACCGCGGCGTTCAGCGCGAGAATATTCGTCTGAAAGGCGATACCTTCGATCACGCCGCTGATGTCGCCAATCTGATTCGAGCTCGTGGCGATGTCCTCCATCGTGCGCACGACATCATCGACGACTTCGCCGCCGCGCGCTGCTGTGCGCGACGCTTCATCGGCCAGCTCATTGGCTTCGCGCGCATGTTCGGCGTTTTGTTTGACCGTGGCGGTCAGCTCTTCCATATTCGAGGCTGTTTGCTGCAGCGAAGCGGCCTGCTGCTCCGTGCGCTGCGAGAGATCGGCGTTGCCAGACGCAATTTCCCGGGCACCATGCGTGATGGCCTCGGAGCCGCTGCGCACTCGGCCCACCGTTGCGACAAGCGCCGCCTGCATCTGTTTAAGCGCCGCAAAAAGGCGTCCCATTTCATTGTTGCGCGAGGCGTCGATCGCCCCTGTCAAATCGCCGGCCGCGATCCGCTCGAAATGGCGAATGGCGCTATCGATGGGGCGCACCACTGCCGCCACAATCCCCGTGCGCGCCAGCATACCAACGACCAGCGCCACCAGGGCCATCATCGCGGCCGCTAGCGCAAGCGTGCGAAACTCCTGCTGCGCGTGATCATAACGTTCGCGCTGATGTTGCATCTGCAAAGCTTCGAGCGCGCCAATCGCGGCGTCATAGCGCGCATAAAGCTGATTTGCAGTGCGTCCTTGCGTGTTGCGAAACGCGTTGAAATCGTTGTCCTGCAGCGCCTTGAATTCGGGCTCCACACCCGCATCGATCAACGCCTTGCGCGCTGTGCTGACGGCATCGGCCAGCTTGTTCTCCTCCGTGTCGCGCGGCTTGCGCAGATATTCAGCCCATTCGCCGTCGCTTTCTTTCAGCACGGCGTGGGCCTTCGGCAGCATGTCGTCCGAAGCCTCGCCCATCGCAAACAACGTTTCGTAGCTGCTGAGCGCGAGCCGCACTTGCAGCATGCGTTCCGAACTCGTTTTGAGGTGGGTGAGCGCCGCCGTATCGGTCGCATACATCTGGCGCAGCGCGTCGTTGCTTCGATTGAGGCCAAGCATGGCAACGCTCATCGTTGCAATCAACGCAAGCGTGTATCCCGCGATCGTGAGCGTCAGCCCGCCGCGTATAGTCAAGCGATTCAGCATGGTGTTGACATGCGCGTGGCGAATAACACGCGCACGGTGTCTCCCGTTGAGAATGTGATGCGCGCACGGACGGCTCTCTGACGGAGCCCTGACTGCCGCTGAACACTGTACTAGCACTGACCCGGCCTGCTGCGAGCGGTCTTATCGGGCGCGTTGTGCGTGCGAAACCGCAGACAATTTAAGTACTCCGCAACCCACATGCAATGGCGGAAAGTCACTAGCTGCGAAGCCCTCAAGCTGCGCCCAGATGTGCCGTAAACACACAGGTCGACTCTGCGCATCGTTCCGATCTCGGTGCGAGGCCGATTGAGCGCGTAAGCGCCTTGTAAGCGAACTTCGATAGAGCTGCGTACAAAGGACCGGCGAAAAACCGTGCCGATAATGAACGATGACCGCGAGCGGCTCGCCTGCTTGCGAGGAGACCTGTCATGATGCGCTTCGTCAAGCGCCAGCCACGAGCCGCGCGTTCGCTCGTCAGCGATATCGCCGAGCACGCGGGCAAGCTCGGCATCGAAATTTGCGATGTGTCAGGCCAGGTCGAAGAAGTCGCGAACCGCGTTGCCGAGCAGGCAAATGTCTGCCGCCGGCTGCGCGAGTCGGCGTCCCTCACCATGACCGGCAACCATCGTATCGCGCAAGCCGCCCGCCAGGTGCGCGTGGTCAGCGCCGAAGCGTCACAGGCCGTCGATGAATCGCGGCACACGCTCGACGCATCGCTTGCCGATATTCGCGGGCTCGTCGAAGGCGTGACCGGCATAGCCGCGCAAATCGATGCGTTGCGCGATGCGCTCGATCACGTGAGCAGCGTGTCCGAAGAAATTTCGTTGATCGCGCGGCAAACTCACCTGCTGGCCATCAATGCGGCGATCGAAGCGGCGCGCGCAGGCGAATCGGGCAAAAGCTTTGCGGTGGTCGCGGCCGAGGTCAAAAACCTCTCGAGCAAAACGGCCCAAGCCACCTCGCAAATCGAAGCAACGCTCGCGCGCCTGACGGCGCAAACCGAGCAACTGATCGCCGATGGCACCGAAAATACAGCGCGCGCTCAGCGCGTAAGCGATGGCACACATGCCATCGGCGAGATCGTTGAATCGACCGGCCGCGCCGTGACCCAATTGCACGGCGAGGCAGAGGAGATTGCCTCGCTCACGAGCGAAATCGAAACGCAGTGCCACTCGCTCGAGGAAGAAGTGGGCGCTATGGCGAACGGAGTCGAACAGTCGAGTCAGAATTTTCTGCGAGCAAAAGACCGGCTGTCGAGCCTGCTCGGCGTCTCCGAGACGTTGATCGAATTAACAGCGGCCACCGGTGTCGATACGCCCGACACGCGCTTCATCGACGCCGCCCGGCAGACCGCCGCGGCCATCGGCAAAAAATTTGAACAGGCGATTGCACGTGGCGACATTCGGCTCGAGGATCTCTTCGACGCGAACTACGTCCCGATTGCAGGCACCGATCCACAGCAGTTCATGACGCGCTTCACGCAGTTCACAGACCGCGTGCTGCCCACGTTGCAAGAGCCGTTGCTCGGGCTCGACCCGCGCGTGGCGTTTTGCGCCGCGGTCGATGTACGCGGCTACCTTCCCACGCACAACCTGAAGTTCTCCGAGCCGCAACGGCCGGGCGACCCGGTCTGGAATGCCGCGCATTGCCGTAATCGTCGAATCTTCAACGATCGGACCGGGCTCGCCGCAGCCTCGCATAGCAAGCCGTTCCTGCTTCAGACCTACCGCCGCGACATGGGCGGCGGCAACTTCGCGATGATGAAGGATGCGAGCGCCCCGATCTTCGTCGCCGGCAGGCATTGGGGCGGACTGCGCCTTG
The DNA here is from genome assembly GCF_964253315.1 of Trinickia sp. LjRoot230. Classification (NCBI taxonomy): domain Bacteria; kingdom Pseudomonadati; phylum Pseudomonadota; class Betaproteobacteria; order Burkholderiales; family Burkholderiaceae; genus Trinickia; species Trinickia sp. LjRoot230. The sequence continues at coordinate 1,834,327 of NZ_CAXUQX020000001.1, read as the reverse complement.
CCTACCAGATTTGAGTGGCCAGCCCTCTTCCTCCCGTAGCGCGCTAAAAAATTCGAGTGTGTGAACGCCATCCATTCGCTATCATGGGCGCGGGCGCGGGCGCGGGCGCCTATAGCCCTGCGCACCGTTTGCCGTCTATACGGAGGGAATAAACATGAGCATCTTGAAGGAGTTCAAGGAGTTTGCCGTCAAGGGCAACGCGATGGATCTCGCCATTGGCGTCATTATCGGCGGTGCCTTTTCGACTATCGTCAATTCGATCGTCAAGGACCTTGTGATGCCGGTGGCCGGCACGGCGAGCGGCGGCCTCGATTTTTCGAATAAATTCATTCGTCTTGGCGATATCCCGCCGTCATTCAAGGGCAACCCCGATTCCTTCAAGGACCTGCAAACAGCCGGCGTTGCCGTATTCGGCTACGGCTCGTTCATCACCGTGCTGATCAACTTTCTGATCCTTGCATTCATCGTGTTCATGATGGTCAAGGGCATCAATGCACTGCGCCGACTCGAGCGCAAGCCGGAAGAGGAGCAGCCGGCCGAGCCGCCGCCGACGCCCGAAGATATTGTTTTGCTGCGGGAAATTCGCGATTCGCTGAAGCGCGAACCACGCTGAGCGCACTCAGCGCATTGTGGTGCGGGCGTTTTCGCCGCCCGCCTTGCCGGCGGCCGCCTGCTGAATCAGCTCTTCGAGCTGAATGAAATTGACCGGCTTCGTCAGATGCGAGGTGAAACCGGCGGCCAGACAGCGCCGCACGTCGTCATCGGTGCCAAAGCCCGTCAGTGCCACCGCGGGCACTTGCGAACGTTGACGGAACGCGCCGATGAAGTCGATGCCGGTGCCGTCCGGCAAGCCGATATCGCTGACAACCAAATCAAACGACGACGTCTGGGTCACCGCCAACGCCCCCGCCACCGACGACGCGACGGTTACCTCGTGCCCCAGCCCACGCATCAGTTGCGCCATGACCTCGGCCGTATCCATGTGGTCTTCGACGAGCAGGATCGCGAGTCGCTGATCGGCATTGGCGGCCAAGGCCGGTGCGGCCATCGGCTCGCGCGCGGGCGCCTCAACGGTCGGTAATGCGATCACAAATGTGGCCCCGCAGTGCGGCCCCGGGCTTTGCGCGCTGACGGTCCCACCATGGGCGTCCGTCAACGCCTTCGTAATTGCAAGCCCCAGGCCCAGCCCGCCGAACTGCTGCGTCATGCGTTGGCTGCCTTGCTCGAACGCGTTAAAGAGCCTGTCGATTTGATCGGGTGCAATGCCAATGCCGGTATCTTCGATCGAGATTTCGATCTGCATGCGCGCATCGCGCGTTCGCACGTAGATTTGGCCGCCATCCGGCGTGAACTTGGCGGCATTGCGCACCAGGTTCCACAGCATTTGCTGCAGCCTTGCGCGGTCCGCCAGCACGAAATGATTGCCGGCGAGCTTCTCGACATGAACGTCTTGCTGCTTGACCTGAATCTCGCTGCGAAAAAGCTCGAGCACGCTGTCGATCACTTCATGCACGTCGACCGTCTCGAGCGCCAAGCGCAGCTTACCGTTGGCCACACGCGTCAAGTCGAGCAAATCGTCGATGAGCCGAGCCTCGAGTTCGATGTTGCGGCGGATCATTTTGATGCTCGTCTGGGCCGCATCGGGCAACCCCGGCATGATTTCGAGCACCCGCGTTCCGGCGAGCACCGGTGTCAGCGGCGTGCGCAATTCATGCGAGAGCATCGCTAAAAAGCGGTCCTTCGCGCGGTTTGCCTCCTCCGCCGTTTGACGGGCGCTTTGCTCGGCCGCGAGCAGCCGCTCGCGTTCCTCGATGGCCTCGCGTTGCGACTGAATATCCGTGCAGCTCGCAAACCACTTGCTGATGCCGCCGTTCGCATCCCGCACCGGCGCGATACGCATGTCAAACCAACGGTAGCCGCCATCGTGGCCACGAATGCGCAGCTCGTGGCGGTAATCGGCATCGTCGCCGCGCACCGCGTCGAGCCACTTGCGGCGCAGCACCTCGCGGTCGCTCGGGTGCACCGCGTCGAGCCAGCCGAGACCATGGGACACCGTCTCGTCAAAGCCCGTATAGGCATACCATTGCTTCGAGAAAAAATCGCACTCGCCCTGGGCGTTACTCGTGAAAACGAGGTGCGGCAATGCTTCCGACAAGCTTCGGTAGTGCGTCGCCCGGTCTCGCAATAGCAACGCTTCAGCCGACGCGCGCTGCAGACGAATCTGCGTCAATACGCGCTCGACCGCTTCGGGCAGGTAATCGAGATAGCCTTCGGATTTCGGCACGACGTCCGATACACCTGAGCGTAATGCGTCGATCACGCGGGACTCGTCGGTGAACCCCGTTACGAGGATGGCGGGCAACGCGACGCCCTCACGCCGCAACCGGCGGAAAAAATCGAGCCCTGTCTCAGCGCTTTCGAGTTGGTAATCAAGCACGAGCAGATCGGGGCGATCGCGCTCGATGCTTTCGCGCGCCGCGGCTACAGACGCACTCGAGAATACGATACACCCGGCCCGCAAGAGCGACTTGCGCGCAAGCCGCAAGATGCCTTCGTCGTCATCGACGACGAGCACGCGGGCGGGCTCCGGTCGAGGCGCAGCGTCATCGGTCATGCTCGGTTTCAACCTTTCAGTAGTCCTATCGTTGCTTGGCACAGATTACGGCACGCGCAATGGTTGTTCAGGCAATGTCACAAAAAACGTCGAACCGACGCCTTCCATCGATTCGACCCATACCCGGCCGCCATGGCGCTCGGTCACGCGACGCACGAGCGCGAGGCCGATGCCGTCACCCTTGGCACGATCGCCATGCAGCCGTTGAAAGGCGCTGAACATTTTGGACATGTAGGCGTCCGGAATGCCAAGGCCATTGTCTCTCACATAGTAGGTCCGCATGCGCGTGGCGCGGCCGTCGGGCTCGGGCGCCGATGGCTCCAGCGCACCGATTTCGATGCGCCCGGGGCGGCTCGGGTCCAGATAGTTGACGGCATTGCCGATCAGATTACCGAAAATCTGCTCGATTCCGGTTGGATCGCCCCATACGGGCGGCAGCTCGCCGACCGAAATGGCCACGCCGCGCTCGCTGATTTGCTGATGCAGCGCTTCGACCACACGCGCCACCGTCCGGGAGACGCTCACGCGCTGCCACTGGTATTCGAGGCGGCCGGCGCGCGAAATGCGCAGCAACGCGTCGATGATCGATGCCGAACGCGCTACCGCCGTGCGCAGAAAATGCAGCGCCTCGTTCAAATTGCCATCGAGGACATGCGAGATGCGCACACGCTCGGGCTCGGGCAGCCGTGCGTCGTCAAGCATGGTGCGCAATTCGTCACACGACACTTGCAGCTCGCGCGAAAAACCTTGCAGATTGACAAGCGGCGAGCGCAGATCGTGCGACACGCTATAAATGAACATGTCGTTGTCCTGCTTTTGCTGGCGCAGGTTGTCGTTGACCTTTGTCAACTCTTGGGCCCGCATTTCAAGCGCGGCTTGCAGTGCAGTCTGCTCGCGTTCGGCGTCGCTTAGGCGTTCGCTCGTTCGGTGCAGCACGACATCGAGTTCGGCCAGCTCGTCGTTGCCCGCGAGCGGCGCGCCGAGCGTCTGCGAGCGGCCGAGCCGCTCGGCGTTGACGGTCAACGTGGCAAGTCGCCGGCCGATGTTGCCCGCGAAACCGAGCGCCGCTATCGCCCAAATCAGCATGGAACCCGCAATGGCGGCGATCAGCGCATGCCGCTGCCCGTCGCGCGTGGCGGCCAGCTGTGCGCTGCGTTCGGTGTCGAGCCGCGACTCGGCGGCGATGAACGCATCGAGTTCGTCGCGAAAGACGCGGATAGATTGCGGCAGCGGCTCTTCTTCGAACGATGTCAATTGCACGCGCTGGCCGTCGCGCAACGCGCCATAGAGCACATCGGTCTGTGCCCGATAGGCATTCATGGCCTCGCGCATGCGGCGCACACGCTCGACTTGGAGCGGGTCGTCAGCAACGAAACGTTCGAGTTGCGTTAAACGATCGTCGAGATCGACCCAGACCGCATGGCGGTCGATAAACGAAGCGTCGCCTGCGATGAGCCCCGCGCGTACACGCGACGCTGCGCGCAGCAACGGGTCGACGATGATCGAGGCCTCATAAAGCACCTGTTTGCTATGCGCGGCCCATTGTGCAGCTTGCCTGGTTTGCTGCTGCGTCACCGACAGCATCCCGAGCAGGGCCAGCTCGACGACGCTCGGCACCGCGATCAGCAGCAGCCCTTTCGTGAACAGTTTCATGTGTCCTTGGCGACCCTCTTGCATACGGAGTCGCGCGCCGCCTCGTCGACTCGCGGCACGGCCCTTGCGCCGCACCGACGTGGAGGGCGTGAAACCGACCCATTATCCTTGCACTCCGGAGATATTTCAACGCATTGAAATGATGTGCCGGCGCACGTAATTCGCCATTTTTTCTGAGTTCGATGAGCACGCGGGCGGTACTCGGGCCTATTATTGGCATAGATGGCTGGCGAGCGCCAAGACGCGCAACGCAGCGCACGCACGCCACTGCATACAGAGCTCGAGGTTCGAAAAGACATGTGCCATCGTGATGACGTCGTGTCCGTATGCTATAAAAGATCGACGTGCGGCGCGCGAGAGCCGGGAGTGGTCGCATGAGGACGCTGTCTTTCTTGCAATTATTTTTCAGGCGAATGTTTATGTCCTTCCCGAGAAAGCGCCGGCGCGCCAGCGCGCAGAGCGAGGAGTCTTTTCTTGCCGTATTGCGGCAATTCAAGCCGTTCGGCCAACTCGATACGAAAATCGCCCGGGCCCGGGCACAGGACGAGCCGGTGCTTTATGCCCATGCGCTACCCGGGCTCGACGTTCTGCTTTGCAGCGTACGCGGCGCGCAGCCGCCCTACCCGGCGGTCGACGAACTGCACCGGCGGTGCATCGAATCAATCGCCAACGCACTCGAACAACCGCTCGACGGCCTCGAAAACGGCGGCTACTGGTATGAAGCGAACGGTTTCGGCTTTCTCGTCTTTGCGAGCCGCGCGCGCGCACGCATCCTTCCCGAATTCGGCGCGGCCATGACGGTCAGAGGCTCGCGCCGTCAGAGCGCCGGCGACGCCACACCGCGTTCGCTGCGTTAGCGCGTGCGGGCGCGCTATGCACCGCGTTGGCGCACAACGTCGATAAACGCGGCCAAATCCGCATTGGCCAAGCCCATCGCCACGCCGAGCCGCAACACCTGCTGCACGGCGCTCGCCACCGGCATCACCGCGCCGACCTCGCGCGCCGCGTCCGCCAGGGCTTCGATATCTTTTTGAAAGGTTTTGAAAGCACCGATCGGCGCGTGCCCTGTCTCGGTCATGCGTGGCACGAACGTCCGTAGCAAGACCGAATCTGCCCAGCCGCCGGCCAGTGCTTCAGGCAAGCGCGCTGCGTCGATGCCGCAGCGCTCGGCGAGCCCGACCGCCTCTGCGATCGCGGCCACCGTGGCGCAGACGATCGCCTGGTTGCAAAGCTTCGTGGTCTGGCCCGCCCCCGCCTCGCCCATGCGCGTCACGCGGGCCGCATAGGCGCCGATGACAGGCGCCAGCGCCTCGAATGCTTCCAGCGCACCGCCCGCCATGACCGCCAGGGTGCCCGCTTGCGCACCGGGCACCCCGCCGGAGACGGGGGCGTCGACCCACTCCACCCCGAACCGGGCAGCGCGTGCGGCATACTCGCGCGTTGCCGCGGGCGCGATGGTCGAGTGATCGACGATATAGCGAACGCGGCCAGCGCCTGAATCGGCATGGTCGTCGCCGAGCACGCCCCCAAGGCCGAATATCACCTCCTCGACCGCGGACGCATTCGATACGCAAACAAATACGGCCTCGACGTATGCCGTCAACTCGCGGCGCGTCTCGACGACGTGCCCCCCATCGGCGCTGAGCGCCTCGGCCTTCGCGTGCGTGCGGCTCCAGACTCGCACGCGATGGCCCGCGCGCAACAAGTGCCGCACCATCGGCGCGCCCATTAAACCCGGCCCGCAAAATCCGATTTCCATGCTTGGTCCTTGCCTCCGTGCATTGCCGCTCTCGGGACGCCTCCTGCGCACACTCAGTGCGGCGCACTAAACGGCCGGCGTCGACGCCATGCGTTGCCTATACTTTTTTCTTCTCTTGCGAACGACCGGAGCACCTCATGAACGACCACGTCTACAAACAGATCGAACTGACCGGATCGTCGACCAAATCGAGCGACGATGCCATCCGTTGTGCCCTTGAGCGCGCGTCGCACACATTGCGCAATCTGGACTGGTTCCAGGTCACCGAAATACGCGGACACATGAAAGACGGCAACATCGCGCACTGGCAGGTATCGCTCAAGGTCGGTATGCGTCTCGAAGATTAACGCGAAAACGCGACTGCCCACGTAATAAAGGGCTATGCGATTCCGCGCTCAGCCCTTTATTTCCGCTTTGCCGCTTCTATCTGCTTATTTGGGCAGCGTGCCGTCGACACCTTCCACATACCAATTGAGCCGCTGCAGCTCGGCATCGGTCAGCGCCTTACCCGCGGCAACTTTGACCGCACCCGTCTGATCCTTGATCGGGCCCGTGAAGACGTCCCACTGGCCACTTGCGATTTGCGCTCGCTTGGCTTCGACCGCTTTCTGGCCTTCAGGCGCGATAGCCGCCGCATTCAGGTCTTCCAGGTTGACCGCCTTCTGCGGAATGCCCCACCAGACAGGGTCGTTCTTCCACTTACCATCGAGAACCTGCTGCAACACCGCCGTGTAATAGACGCCCCAATGGCCGACCACGGAGCCGAGATGCGCGCTCGGTCCGAATTTTTTCATATCGGAATCCCAGCCGAATGCGTGCACTTTCTTGGCTTCGGCTGTGGCAAGCGTAGCGCTCGAGTCGGTGTTTTGCAGCAAGACATCGGCACCCTGGCCGATCAACGTTTCGGCCGCCTGCTTTTCCTTGCCGGGATCGAACCAGCTATTGATCCAGATCACCTTCGTATGGACTTTGGGGTTCACCGAACGTGCGCCCAGTGTGTAGGCATTGATGTTGCGCACGACCTCCGGAATGGGCACCGATGCAACGAAGCCGAGCGTGTTCGTCTTCGTCACGTACCCCGCGATCACGCCGGCGAGATAGGCGCCCTGGTACATCCGGACATCATAGGTGCCGAAATTCGGCGCCTTCTTGAAACCGGTCGCGTGCAAAAACACCGTATCGGGAAAGTCCTTGGCAACCTTCAGTTCGAAATCCTGATAACCAAAGCTCGTGCCGATGATGACCTTGTTACCCTTGCTCGCGAGATCGCGAAACACGCGTTCGGAATCGGCAGACTCGGGCACGTTTTCGACACGCGTCACCTTGATCTTGCTGCCTTCCTTGGCTTCCACCTCCTTCGATCCTTGGTCGTGCGCATAAGTCCAGCCGGCGTCGCCGGGGTTGCCGATGTAGACGAACGCAACGCCCGGCGCACCCGCTGCTTGCACGCTCGCCCCGAATGCGAAGGCAAGCGCAAGCGCGGCCGAGCCGGCAAGCGTGGTCAACATTTTTCTTTTCATCGAGCTTCTCCAGGTGATTAAACGATTCTTCAACTTGCCGCAAAAAACGGCTTGCCGAGCGATGCGGGGGCATTCAATTTGATCGTGTTCGGATTGCGCGAAATGACCGCAAGCACCACGATCGTCGCAAGATACGGCAGCATGGCGAGAAATTGCGTCGGCACCGGCACGCCCGCCGCCTGCGCGTAGAACTGCAGCCCCGTCACCGCGCCGAACAGCAGCGCGCCGATCAACAGGCGGCCGGGCCGCCAGGTCGCAAAAACGACGAGCGCGAGCGCAATCCAGCCACGCCCCGAGGTCAGTTGCTCTTGCCAGAGCTGCAGATAGACGATCGAGTAGTACCCGCCCGCGAGCCCGGCCATGCCGCCGCCAAAAAGCGCCGCGACGTAGCGCACGCCGACTACCGAAAAGCCGACCGAATGCGCGACCTGCGGCGACTCGCCAACCGAGCGCAACACCAGCCCAGCACGCGTGCGATAGAGAAACCAGGCCACGACGCCGAACATCGCGAAAGCCAGGTAGCCAAGCGGCGTCAGCGAAAAAAATGCGACACCGAACACGGGTATCTCCGCGAGCCCGGGGATACGCCATGCATCGATCGTCGCGCGCACGCCGGCCGACGTATACGGTTTGCCGATATAGGCCGAAAGTCCGATGCCGAAAATCGTCAGCGATAAACCTGTCGCGACCTGGTTGGCCAACATCGTCAGCGTGAGAAAGCCGAACAACAAGGCCATGGCGACCCCGGCCGCGACCGCTGCGGCCACGCCCAGCCACGGGTTGCCGGTGGCTGCGGTGACGGCGTAACCGCTCACCGCACCCATCAGCATCATGCCTTCGACGCCCAAATTCAGCACGCCCGACTTTTCGGCCACGAGCTCGCCGAGGCCCGCGTACATGAGCGGGATGGCGGCGACGACCGCGCTCGAGGCAAGTGTGCCGGCTTGTTCGATATTCATCGTATTCGTATTCGTATTCGTATTGGTGTTGGTGCTTGAGTTTGCGTGCTAAGGGTGTATGACAGAGACGGGCGCCACCCGTCGTACGCGATAGTTCACAAAGAGGTCGGCGCCGAGCAGGGAAAAGAGCAGCAGCCCTTGAAACACGCCGCTTAGCGCTTGCGGCAACTGCAGCGAGGTTTGTACCGCCTCGCCGCCGAGATAGAGCAACGCCATCAACAGACTCGCGAGGACGATGCCGACCGGGTGCAGACGCCCGACGAAGACGACGATGATCGCCGTAAAACCGTAGCCGGGCGACCAACTCGCCTGCAACTGCCCGATCGGGCCGGCGATTTCGCCCATGCCGGCCAAGCCGGCGAACGCCCCGCTCAGCAAGAGCGACGTCCAGATGGTCCGCTTATCGGAGAAACCGGCATAGCGGGCGGCTAGCGGCGCCAGTCCGCCCACGTTCATGCGAAACCCCGCAAAGCTCTTGCGCATGAACACCCACACGAGCGGAATAGCCGCGAGCGTCACGAAGATCGACGCGTTGAGCCGCGTGCCTCGGAGAAATTTCCAATGCCAATCACCACCGAAGGTGGGATAAAGCGCGTCGCCCGAAAACATCTCCGAGATCGGGAAGTTCATACCCTGAGGGTCGCGCCACGGGCCGCTCACGAGATAGATGAGCAGTTGCGTCGCGACATAGGTCAACATCAGGCTCGTCAGAATTTCGTTCGTGTTGAAGCGGCTCTTGAGCCACGCTGGAATCGCTGCCCATACCATGCCGCCAATCACGCCCGCGGCCATCATCAGCGGCAGGATCCACCCGCCGCTGGCCTGATCGAAATGAATCGCCACACCGCCGGCCGCCATGCCGCCCGCCAGCATCTGCCCTTCAGCACCGATATTCCAGACGTTGGCGCGATAGCCGAGCGCAAGCCCCAATCCAATCAGGCAGAGCGGAGACGCCTTCAGCAGCAACTCCGACCAGCCGTTGACGTTCGATAACGGCTCGATGAAAAAGGCACGCATCGCCGCGATGGGGTCGCGCCCGACCAGCCCGAAAATCAGAAAACCGATGGCCAACGTCAACACGGCCGCAATGAGCGGCGCGGCGAGCCGCATGGCATTGGATGGAGTCGTCCGCGCTTCGAGTCGTAAGGGAAAATGCATCGTTCGGAATGGAATGTCGTTGGTTTTGGTTTCGGTTTTGGTTTCGGTTTTGGTTGCAGCGCTGGCAGCGCTCATGCGTGCGCGGGCTGCGCCGTGGGCGGCGCGCCACTGCGGTCGCCAAAGAGCCCCGCCATCCAGCGGCCAATTTCTTCGGCATTCGTTTCGTCCGTCTTGCGCGCAGGCGAGAGCCGTCCACCCGCCAGCACGGCAATGCGGTCGCAAATGTCGAAGAGTTCGTCGAGCTCTTCCGAGATCACCAGCACGGCCACGCCCTTCGCCGATAAGTCGAGCAGTTGCTGACGAATGAACGCCGATGCGCCCACGTCGACGCCCCAGGTCGGCTGCGATACGACGAGCACCTTTGGCGACTGCAGGATTTCCCGCCCGACGATGTACTTCTGCAAGTTGCCGCCCGACAGCGATTGCGCGAGCGCGTCAGGACCGCCGCAGCGCACATCGAACATCTCGATCGCGCGTGCAGCAAAGGCGCGCATCGCGCAGGCGCCGATCCAGCCATGCCGCACCATGCCGCCCTGGCGATGCGCCGTCAACAGAGCGTTTTCGGCCAGCGACATCGCCGGCACCGCACCGCGGCCGAGGCGCTCCTCGGGCACGAACGCGAAGCCGAGATTGCGCCGCGCCGCAGCCGACAGACGCGCCGCGGGCTTGCCGCAAAGCGTCACGGCGTCCGGCGCGACGTCGGCCGTGCGCTCGCCCGAAAGCGCCGCCAGCAGCTCGGCCTGGCCGTTACCCGACACGCCCGCTATGCCGAAGATCTCGCCTGCGTGAACATCGAAGGAGACATCGACCAGCGAGGTGCCAAACGGGTCGACGCTCGCCACCGACAACTGCTTGACGCTGAGCAACGCTGCGCCCGGCGTGTGTGGGCGGCGCTGGTAGTCAGGCAACGAATGCCCGACCATCAATTGTGCGAGCGACGCATGGGTTTGCTCGCGCGGCCTTACGCGCCCGGTCACGCGGCCGCCCCGCATGACTGTGGCGGAATCGCACAGCGCCTGGATTTCGTCGAGCTTGTGGCTGATGTACAAAATGCTGCACCCAAGTGCTGCGAGCCGTCGCAATGTTTCGAAGAGCTTGTGCACAGCTTGCGGCGTCAGCACGGAGGTCGGTTCGTCCATGATCAACAGACGCGGATGCTGCAACAGACAGCGCACGATCTCGACGCGCTGGCGCTCCCCAACCGTCAGGCTGTGCACGTGTCGCGCGGGATCGATATCGAGCCCGAACTCGTGCGAGACCACACGAATCTGTTTTGCGAGCGCGGCGAGATCGAACGGCTCGTCGAGCGCAAGCGCAATGTTCTCGGCCACGGTCAGCGTCTCGAAGAGCGAGAAATGCTGAAAGACCATGCCTATGCCGAGCTTGCGTGCCGCCGCCGGGCTCGTTATCTCGACTGGCTCGCCTTCCCATCGGATCTCGCCCGCGTCTGGTCTCACCGCGCCATAGATGATCTTCATCAGCGTGCTCTTGCCGGCGCCGTTCTCGCCCAGCACGGCGTGAATTTCGCCCGGCGCGACGACGAGATCGACATCGTCGTTGGCCCGCACGCCCGGGTATTGCTTGGAAATGGCGGTCAGCGCCAGACGCGCCGCGTTCGGTGCGCCGCGTCCGTTATCCAAGCCGTCATTGGAGAAAGAGATTTCGCTCATTACGTCAGTGGTCTACGTCTGCATCGTGGCCCGACGATACCCAAATCGGGGCGGACCGTCGAGCCGACAAAATGAGGCGAATGGCATACGTGCACACACCCGCATTCGCACTTTTCCTCGCTTGACGCCGATTTATGCACATATTAAAAATCTGATACTCCTGCCCCTGGTCGATCAGCTTCACCATATATCGGAGAAATCATGAGCCAGCAACGCGAAGCGATCGACACGTACCTGTTGCGCGTATTGCACACGCTGTTGATGGAGCGCAGCGTGACACGCGCGGCTGTCAAACTGAACCAATCCCAACCTGCCATCAGCGCCGCGTTGCGGCGGCTGCGCGACATTACTGGCGACCCGCTGCTCGTGCGCGGCAAGTCCGGCATGGTGCCGACCGAATATGGTCTATGCCTGCTCGAACCCGTGCAAAACGCACTGCGCGAAATCGAACGCATCCGCTTTCAGCAACACAATTTCGATCCGGCCACGTCGATCCGCTGCTATCGAATCGGCTGCCCCGACTATCTCAACGTGCTCTTCGTACCCACTGTTGTCGAGCGCTTTCGCCTGGCCGCACCGAATGCGCAACTCGAATTTCACTCGCTCGGCCCGGCGTTCGACTACGAACTCGCGCTCGAAGACGGCAAGCTCGATATCGTCGTGGGCAACTGGCCCGAACCGCCCGAGCAATTGCATCTGTCGAATTTGTTCATCGACGAAATCGTCTGTCTCGTGAGCAGCACACACCCGTTCGCCAAGCGTGGCCGCATGACGCTCGATCAATACCTGAGCGCCCCGCATCTCGCGCCGACGCCCTACTCCATCGGCCAACGCGGCGCCATCGATTTACACCTTGCGCGCGAACGCTTGAAGCGGCATGTCGTCGTTACGCTGCCTTACTTCAATCTCGCGCCGTATGCGCTCGTGAAATCGGACCTCATCTTTACGACGACGCGACTCTTCGCCGACCACTACGCCAAGCTGTTGCCGCTGACCGTCCTGCCCGCGCCGCTCGACTTTCCGCCGATGCAGTACTACCAACTGTGGCACGAGCGCTCGCATTACTCAGACGAGGTGCGCTGGCTGCGCGGTCTCGTCGCCGATGCGACGCGCACGCTCGTTCAACAAGCGGCGTAAGCGCTCGATCACGCCAGCCGCCGCGGACCTGCTAATGCGCCGCGCTCGCCAGACGCTGCGCCAGCGCATTGTGCCGGTTGATGAGCGGCTCCAATTCCACCGTCGCAAGATGACCCTCGCGCACCACAACCTTTCCGTCGATCACGCTATACGCGACCTGCGACGGCGCACAAAAAATAAGCGCGGCGACAGGGTCATGCCACGCGCCCGCAAACCGCGGTTGATGCAAATCGAACGCGACGAAATCGGCGGCCATGCCCGGCGCGAGCGCGCCGATATCGTCACGACCGAGCACCGCTGCGCCACCGAGCGTCGCGATCTCGAGCGCCTCTCGCGCGCTCATCGCATCGGGGCCGAAGCCGACGCGTTGCAGCAGCAGCGCCTGGCGCGCTTCGGCCACCATCTGCGCGCCGTCGTTCGAAGCCGAGCCGTCCACGCCAAGGCCGACCGGCACGCCGGCCGCGCGCATGCTGCGAACCGGCGCGATGCCAGACGCGAGACGCATGTTCGAGCAAGGGCAATGCGCTACGCCGGTGCGCGTGCGTGCAAATAGATCGATGCCCGCTGCATCGAGTTGAACGCAGTGAGCGTGCCAGACGTCCGGCCCCAGCCAGCCAACGTCTTGCGCATACTCGGCGGGCGTCATGCCGAATCGCTCGCGGCTATAGGCAACATCGGCTGCGTTTTCAGCCAGATGCGTGTGCATCGACACGCCATACGTACGCGCGAGCGCAGCGGATTCGCGCATCAGATCGCGGCTCACCGAAAACGGCGAACACGGCGCCACCGCCACGCGCAGCATCGCGTAGCGGCCGGCATCGTGATAGGTCTCGATCAGGCGCTGGGTGTCCGCCAGGATATCGGCCTCGCGCTCGACGAGCCCATCAGGCGGCAATCCGCCGTCTTTCGCGCCGACGCTCATGCTGCCGCGACTGGCGTGAAAGCGCATGCCGATGCGCGCGGCGGCCGCGATGCTGTCATCGAGCCGACAGCCGTTGGGATACAAATAGAGATGATCGCTCGACGTCGTGCAGCCCGAGAGCAGCAGCTCCGCCATGGCGGTAAGCGTCGATATTTCGATCATCTCTGGCGTGAGATTCGCCCAGATGCGGTAAAGGCTCGTGAGCCAGCCGAACAGTTCGGCGTTTTGCGCAGCCGGCACCGCGCGCGTCAAGCTCTGATACATGTGATGGTGCGTATTGACGAGCCCCGGCACGACGAGATGGCCGCGCAGGTCAAGCACTTCGTCCGCCGTGGGCGGCAGCTCGCTCGTCGGCGCGACCGCGGTGATGCGGTTGTCTTCGATGAAGAGCCCGGCATCGCGCAACTCGCGGCGCGCGCCATCCATCGTCACGAGCACCTCGGCATGCCTGACGAGCATCGTCTTCGGACATGATCGGCCAGGCGAAGACGGACGATAGGACGGCTCGGGGGTCATTCGATCTCCGTTGGCTGCTGTTGACATAACGATCAAGGGCCAAAATAACGCTGGCAATGTGCCGCGGCGCGATACCCACCTTCACGGCTACGATATAGTCCCGCGCTTCATGCGGCCGTCCTTATCTTGCCTATCGGTTGTGCGCACCGGCTCGCGCCTTTTTTAGAATGCCATCAATGCGCGGCGCCCGGTCGTCATCGCGGTCGTTGCCAACGGCCGCCGCGCTTACTACGAGGATCGATTGCAAATGGGAAAGCTTACGACTCACGTGCTGGACACCGCGCTCGGCCGCCCTGGCGCCGGAATGACGATCGACGTTTTCGCGGCGGACGGCGATGCGCGCCGACTGCTCGGCACGGTCGTCACGAACGCGGACGGCCGCTGCGACGCGCCCCTCGTCGAGGGAGCCGATTTTGTGATCGGGCAATACGAACTTGTCTTTTATGCGGGCGATTATTTTTTCACCGCGGGTCTCGGGCTACCGGCGCCGAATTTTCTCGATCGCGTGGTCGTACGCTTCGGCGTATCCGATGCCACCGCTGATTATCACGTCCCGCTGCTCGTTTCTCCCTGGGCGTACACCACCTATCGCGGCAGTTGAGCGCACACGATAACGAACATCATCGGCCTTTAGGGAGGCAATTCATGGAAGGGTTCATCGCCGACTGGCTCAATCTCGCGATTCGCTGGCTGCATGTCGTGGTGGCGACCGCGTGGATCGGCGAGTCGTTTTACTTCGTCGCGCTTGATAACGGCTTGAAAAAGCCCAAGGACCCTGCGCTCGTCGCGCGCGGCGTATTCGGCGAACTCTGGCACGTGCATGGCGGCGGCTTTTACAACATGCAGAAATACATGGTTGCGCCGCCGGAGATGCCCGAACACCTGCACTGGTCGAAGTGGCCCTCCTATACGACGTGGATGTCGGGCTTTGCGCTCTTCACCGTGCTTTACCTCTTTTCCCCTGGCACTTATCTGATCGATCGCAACGTCCTCGATATGACCGCGCCGATGGCGATCGCCGCGGCGCTGGGCTTTCTGGCGGCAGGGTGGATCGTCTACGACGCGTTGTGCCGCCTGCTCGGCACCCGCGACCGCCTGCTCGGTCTGACGGTTGGCCTTTATGTGCTCGCCGCGGCGTGGCTTGCCTGCCACACGTTTTCAGGCAGAGCCGCCTATCTGATCGTCGGCGCAATGCTCGCGACGATCATGTCCGCCAACGTGTTCTTCGTGATCATTCCGGGACAACGCAAGATGGTCGGCGCCATGCTGCGCGGCGAGGCACCCGATCCAATTTACGGTAAGCGCGGCAAACAGCGCTCGGTACACAATACCTATTTCACGCTGCCCGTCGTCTTCGCGATGCTGTCGAACCACTATGCGATGACCTATACGCACCGCTACAACTGGGCGGTGCTGGCCGTCATCATGCTTGCGGGCGCCCTGATCCGGCAGTTCTTCGTCATGCGACATCGGGGACAAGTGCTGTGGTACCTGCCCGCGGCGGGCGTCGCGTTGCTTCTCGCCGCACTCGCGTGGACGATGCCGCGACCGATCGCACCGCAAGCGCAGGCCGCCAACGCACCGGTGATCCGCATCGCCGACATCACCCCGGTGCTGAAGGCGCGATGCGTCGCCTGCCACTCCGCGCAGCCATCGTTGATGAACAGCGCACCGGCCGGCGTGATGTTCGACACGCCGGACGAGATCGCGCAAAACGCGCAACGCATCTATCAACAGGCCGTCCAATTGAAAGCGATGCCGCTTGGCAATGTCACACATATGACCGACGACGAGCGTATGCAGCTCGCTGCCTGGTTCCAAGGTGGCGCGTCGAAGTAAAAAAAACCCGCCGGTGAAGGCGGGCAAGGTATGGTCCGCCAAACGACGGACAGGAAACGGACTCGCTCGAATCAGTTAGCTTGTGCGACCAACCGCGCTTTATCTGCGGCAGAGACAGCGGCTTCGCCGGGCGCACCCAATGTGCCAAGCATCGCCTGATCGTTGAAGCGAAAGAAGCAAACGAGTTGATCGCATGATGCAAGCTTGAGCGTTTGGGCTTGCGAGAGGCCGGACAGCACCTCCGCCAGCGGAGCCGACAAGCCAAGCGATGCCATGCCGGCCGTGCGGTCGTCGTTCAGCATGCGCTGCACGAGCGACAAATACGACAGGTTGATTTCGCGAATCGATTCGAGTGTGTCGCAACCGTTCATGGCATTCCTTTGCTGTGTGTCCCATTGTTTCGTTATGTGCTGCTCGCTCTTTTTGTTATTCCCTGATTGCCGCCTGGTCTCCCGCACGCTTCGTTGCGGTTGTTCTTTCGTGTTCAATGTTTCGGTGTTTCGATTACTGCCGATGCCTGCCGACGGAGCCAACGTTTGCGTGCCCGGCCAGGCTTAAATCCGATCAGCAGCCAGCCCGCTGGTCGTTGACGCCCGAGGCGATCAAACTCGCGGCCACTTCGCGCAGCAGATGCTGCGTCAGCGCTCCCGCACCGCCCTGTGTCAGGCGCCTGAGTTCCAGCAGATCTTTGGCTATGCGGCTCATGTCATTTCTCCAAGGGGTGGCGGCGCTGTTGCTGCCTGCCTGCCGGCTATTTCGAAACCGGTTTCCTGTGAACAAAGTATGGGTCAGCCCGAGGCGGAATCAAATCAGCGGGCGCTGAGCCGTACGTAATACGAACGCGCTTGGGTGTCAGCGCTTTCCTACGTGAGCCATGCGTAAAAGCGACGAAGCCCGGGCACGCCCCGGGCTTCGTCGCTTTTGCACTCGACAATCGGTAAAAGGTGCAGCCGGCCGTATGTCTATGAGATCGCCTGCCGCAAGCACTCGTGCGTCAGCCACAGCGATTCCGGTAGCATTTGCTCGTCACAGTTGTGCCCTTCACCACCACGATCGACGACGATGAAATCGCTGGTGTGCTCACCGAGCGCAATCAACGGATGGTGCCAGACACCTTTGGCGTAGTTGACGCCCTGCCAGCCGCGCGCCACGAACGCGCGAACGTCTGAGGGCACCAACGCACCCGCCGGCGCCACGACGACCAGATACGGATTAGCGTCGAGCGGAACGAACGCCTGGCTGCCGAGCGGATGGCGCTCGAGCATGGTCACTTCGAACGGCAGCGTGCGCGGCTCGCCACGAAAAACGTTCAGCAGCGGGCGCCCGCCCGCATCGGCCACGTCGATGCGGGCCAGATCGTGGTAACGCATCGTCGTGCCGAGATTGATCGGAATCTGATGCGCGCCCTCAAGCTCGATGACATCGCCGAACCGCGCAAACCCCTGCCGCGTGAGCGGTTCGATAGGAAGCACTTTCACGCGCCCGCTCCTTATTCGATGTGGCCCCAAAGACGCAGGCGCGACACGCCGCCGTCCGGAATGATATTGAAACGAACGTGCGTCACAGGCCCCAACGCCGCAAGCTCGCTTTCGAACAGATGCTGGTTGTCCATCTGCAGCTTTTGCTCCGCGAGCAATGTGGGCCAGAACATGGCCTGCGTGACGAGCGAGCTGTCCGTGCCACCTGAGACACTGGCGGCTTGCAACGAGCAGCGATCCGGGTAATTGCCCTTGAAGTACGCCGTATCGACTTCAATTTTGGCGATCGTGCCGCGATGCGCCAGCGCAACGATGGCCCAGTCGTTGCCGGGCTCGCGTCGGCGGCGCGTCTCCCAGCCATCGCCCATATTCACACCGCGCCCCGGCATCAGCAAATTGGAGGCTGCGCCGAAATGCTGATTGTTCGCGGCCACCACGTAGGCGCCGTTATCCATCGCGGCGAGATCCACGAGCGCATTGCGGTCCGCACTCGCCCAGTCGATCTGCGGCTCGCCGTAAATGCGCAACCGCGCCACCCCGCCGTCGGGGAAAAGGTTGAGCCGGATATGCGTGCACGCACTGCCGTCATGCACATCGAGGTAGTGGTGACTATTGCCCTGCAATGTCGTGGCTGCGACGAGTTCCGTCCATTGCGTCGTCGCGTCGGGGGCGGCACCGGCCGCGACATGGGCCGCTTCGATCGATGCCGCGGGCGGAAAGTTGCCCGTGAAATGGCTCGTATCGATATCGACGCCCTTGACGACACCGGCGCGAGCGAGCTTGACCACGCACCAGTCGTGCCCCGCGGTACGCTTGCGGCGCGTTTCCCAGCCGTCCATCCATTTGCCGTGGTCGTCGTATTTGCCGGGAATGAACACCGCCGGCTCAGGGTTCAGCATGCGAGCTTTGGGCGCAAAAAAATCGTCGCTCGCTTCAAGCGCTTCGGCACCAAGCCGAGCGTCGGCAAGATTGACGTAGCGGCGCGTGAAATTCGGTGCATTGGGGTCCGTAGTCGGAACAGCCATCGTCGTCATCCTTACCAATCCAATGAATGAAATGAGCCGTGTTCGTCGGGCAGCCTGACGTGCGTCATCCGCCGATGAGATCGTCGAGCCGAAAGCGCGCGATCCGGTGAATCTGTTCCACGCTCATGCGCAATTCCTCCTCGCGGCTATGGCTCAAACGAGCCTCGACGTTCGCAATGATGCCGTCTCGATCGTAGCCCCGCACGGCGAGGATAAAAGGAAAGCCGAACTTCTCGCGATAAGCGCGATTCAGGCGCTGCAGCTTTTCCAATTGCTCGGGCGTACATTGCGATAGCCCTGCGCCGCTTTGTTCGCGTGTCGATTCGGCCGTCAACTCGCCGCGCACGGCGGCCGCACCGGCCAACTCCGGGTGCGCGTTGATGAGCGCGAGCTGACGTGCCGCGCCCGCCTGCTCGACGACGTCTGCCATCCGCCGGGCCATTGCATCGACGCTGTCGAACGGGCGCGCGCCCGCCGCTGCTTCGGCCACCCACGCGGAGTGCTCGTAGATGCCGGCCAGTAACGCAACGAATGCGTCTGCCCGCAGTGCATTCAGTTGTGCAAGCGTGTATCGCATCGCGTTCATGCCGTCGCGCCGGATGCGACGCCGCCATAGGGGTGGCGCGTGCGCCAGTGTTGTGCGATATCGATGCGCCGTGTCACCCAGACGCGATCATGCTTTTCGATGTGATCGAGAAACCGCTGCAACGCGCGAAAACGCCCCGGCCGCCCAAGAAGCCGGCAATGCATGCCAATCGACATCATCTTGGGTGCCTCATCGCCTTCTTCGTAAAGCACGTCGAATGCGTCACGCAAGTAAGTGAAGAAATGCTCCGCGGTATTGAACCCTTGCGGCGTGGCAAAACGCATGTCATTCGTGTCGAGCGTGTAAGGCACGATCAGGTGCGGCCGTCTTTCGCCGCCCGTCACTTCGACGTCGGTCCAAAACGGCAGATCGTCGCCATAGTAATCGGAGTCGTAAAGCAAGCCCCCATACTCGACCGCGAGCCGACGTGTGTGCGGGCTGTCGCGGCCCGTGTACCAGCCCAACGGCCGCACGCCCGTTATGCGCTCGATTGCCTGCATGCCGAGACGCATGTGCTCGGCCTCTTGCTCGGGCGACATGTCCTGATAGTGAATCCATCGCCAGCCATGACAGGCGATTTCGTGGCCGAGTTCGACGAACGCGCGCGCGAGTTCGGGGTGCCGCTCAATTGCCATGCCGACACCGAACACGGTGAGCGGCAGGCCACGCTTTTCGAATTCCCGCAAGATGCGCCAAACCCCGGCGCGCGAGCCATATTCGTAGATCGACTCCATGCTCATGTGGCGGGCTGGATAAGCAGCGGCGCCTACGATTTCGGACAGGAACTGCTCGGACGCGGCATCGCCGTGCAAGACGCAGTTCTCCCCGCCTTCTTCGTAATTGAGAACAAACTGCACGGCCACGCGCGCACCGCCTGGCCAGTCAGCCTGGACAGGGTGCCGGCCGTAACCGACCAAGTCGCGCGGATAAGTGGGATCGAATGACATGTTTGCAAAGCGTGGCGGCCAAGGGCCGATGCGCGGGACGCGGCGTGCGCCGGAACGTACGTTTGCCGTTCATCGCTTGACGCCAACTGGCATCGGGATTGCGGCCAGTGTAGCGAAAACACCCGGCCGCGCCCATATGGCCGAACGGATAGTGCGAGTCAGAGGCGAAGTATGTGGACGACGCGCGGTGGTGCGTCATCGCGTATCGGTATCGCGCAGATGCGGATAGGACGACACGCTGAGCCGAAACCCGTCCGGGCGCGCAACGAGATGCGCCGTGCCGCCGACCGGAAGCGTGATGAGGTCGGCACAATGGCCGAATGGCAGCCCCGTCACGACAGGGATATTTACGACCGAACGGATATGCTCGATCATCGCGCTCAGGTCGTAGCCGTTGTCGTAATCGAAGGCCCGGATGCCGGAGAAGTCCCCCAGCACCAGCGCGCGCTGCCTTGCGAGCACGCCCGAGCGCTGCAGTTGATAAATCATCCGTTCGATACGGAACGGCTGTTCGTTGGTGTCCTCGATAAAAAGAATGCCGCCCTCGACGTCGGGCAGATAGCGCGTGCCGACGAGCGAAACGATCGTCGACAGGTTGCCGCCCCAAAGCGTGCCTGATACATCGGCCGTCTGTGCTTGCGGCACGGCGAACTCGAGCGTCAGCGTAGGCCCGTTCATCGCACGCCAGAAATGGTCCATCGTGAACGCGCTCGGCACCTCGGCGCCGAAATGCATCGCCAGCATCGGGCCGCTGAAGGACGGCAGCCCCGCGCGAGCCAGCAGCGCCAACTGAATCGCCGTGAAATCGCTGTGACCGACGAGCGCCACCGGCTGGCCCGTCAAACGCCGCCGCAGCCCGTCGTAATCGAGCGCATCGAGCAACCGCACCGCGCCGTAGCCGCCGCGCAACGCCAGCACGATGTCGGGCAACGCATGCGCTGGATCCGCCAGACGGTTGATATCCTCTGCTCGTTCGCCGTCCGTCCCGCCAAAGCGTTGATAGCGTCGAGCGGTCGCCGCTTCGTTGCGGACCTCGTGCCCGGCAACGCGCAGCCGTGCGATTGCCCGCTCGACCGCTGCCTGGTCTGGAGGGTAGCCCGATGGCGCAATGAGTTCGACGATGCGGGAAAGGCTCATGAGAGGGTCGATCCGATGTTGATCCGCTTGAGGGGCACCGCGTCAGCCGGGCGGTAGCGGCACGTTGGCAACGGTGCTTGCGGCGGCCTCGCGCGCCGCGCGAATGGCTTGCCGCCGCTGCGCAAAAAACGACTTCAGGGCGTTGCTGCATTCGGTCGCGAGCACGCCGCCTTCAACACGTGTGTGATGATTGAGCTGCGCGTTGGCAAATGCATCGACAACACTGCCGCATGCGCCGGTCTTCGGGTCGTGCGCGCCGAATACGACGCGCGCGACACGTGCGTGCATGATCGCGCCGGCGCACATCAGGCAAGGCTCGAGCGTCACGTAAAGCTCGCACCCGGGCAAGCGATAGTTCTGAAGCGCAAGCGCTGCAGCACGCAGCGCGATCATTTCCGCATGCGCGGACGGATCATGGGCGCCAATCGGATGATTGAAACCCGTTGCTATCACCTCGTCGCCGCGCACGAGCACCGCACCCACCGGCACTTCGCCCGCCGCGCGCGCAACCTCGGCGGCTGCCAACGCTTGCGCCATGAAGCGGCGATCGCGTTCGGCATCGCCCGCTTGCGGGCCGGCCGCCGGAGGCTCTACGGCGGGCAAGCCGCTCACGAATGCCCCGCTACGTCGCCTGCGCTCAAAGCGTCCAGATCGACGCCGCCCGAGAGCGCGCGCTCCGACAGCCGCTCGGCAATGCGGCGGCAATATTCGCGCGGCACGACAGTGGGCGCGCCGCGCAATGATTCGAGCGCCATGTCGAGCGCCAACAGCTTCGAGTGCAGCCTGCAACGCTCGGCCTGGTCGCCTGCCACGCGCAACTCGTCTTGCAAATGCCGCAGCGCGCGCAGTTGTTCGACAGCAGGCGGAACGAACCCGGCGTTCTTGAGAATGCGGTTCGCCACCCGCACTTCCTCTGGGACGAGCAGATCGTCGTCCAGTTCCTGCGGAGCACCCGCACCGGGCAAATCGTCGAACTCGCCACGCGCGGCGGCTGCGGCAATGCGCTGTTCGACCAAAGCATCGAGCAATTTCATCTGTGATCCACTACATGGCGGCGCCGGCATTTTAGCAGGCTGCCGCCCTCCTTCGGCGCAGCGCGTTAGGCGCTCTACTCGGTACGGGGTGTGGCGTCAGCCGGGCTTACTTGCCGATCTTCATGCGCAGCTCGCGCGCCGTTTCGAGCAACCCTTCGTAGCCCGCTCGGCTGTGCTCCGGCAAATCGGGGTCGCCAACCAGCGCGCCGAGCGTCTCGATCAAGCTGTAAAGGATGCCCTTTGCGGCGCTCACGGCAATGCTGCCCGTGCTTAACTGGGTATTGACATGGCTGAGCGCCGCGTCCAATTGCTCCAATTCCAATGGCTTTGACGAAGGCTCTTCGGGTGACTTATTCGACGGGTCGGACGTCATGAGATCATTTCCTATAGGGTCGATGCGTCGCGCAGAGCCGGCCAGCGCCGTGCGAGACACGTTGTCCGGTTTTTATATACCTGCGCGGCGCTCGCGTCCACTATTGCAGCCGGCAGCGGCCGCATGGCAGCCAGCGCGGAGGCCGAGGCGGCGATGCGCTCAAGCGCTCGCCGTCTCGCCGATCCGGAAAACCGCAATCGCGGTCTGCAATTGCCGCGCCTCGCCCGCCAGCGATTCGACCGCCGTCGCGGCCCGCTCCACGAGGGCCGCATTTTGCTGCGTCATGCCGTCCATATGCGCCACCGACGCGTTCACGGCTTCGATGCCCGCGGTTTGCTCATTCGCGGCCTGCGCGATCGCTGCGACGATCTCCATGACCTGCGCGATGGCGCCGCGCGCCTCGTCGATCGTTGCGCCGGTTTGCTCGACGAGCTCGGCACCGTCGCCTACCCGGCCGACCGCGTTCTGAATGAGTTTGCGGATTTCCTTGGCCGCATTCGCGCTGCGCTGAGCCAGCGAACGGACTTCGCTCGCCACGACGGCAAAACCGCGGCCGTCCTCGCCCGCACGCGCCGCTTCGACCGCTGCATTGAGCGCGAGAATGTTGGTCTGAAATGCGATTCCCTCGATCACCGCGATGATCTCGACCATCTTTTTCGATTCGTCGGAAATATCGCGCATCGTCGAAACGGCTTGTGTTGCCGCCGCGCCGCCGCGATCGGTGATAGCCACCGCACGCTGGGCAAGCTCATTTGCCGCGCGGGCATGGTCCGAAGCCTGCCGAACTTGCGACGTGATCTGCGTCATGCTGGCGGCGGTCTCGCGCAGCGCCGTGGCCTGATCGACCGTGCGCGCCGAGAGATCGACGTTGCCACCCGCGATCTCGCCGGAGACCATCGCCACGTTATCCGATGCGTGCTTGATCCGCGCAATCATGCCGATCAGCGACTCGCGCATGTGAGCGATCGCGCGCAACAGGCTTTGCGCATGTGCGTCGTGCACATGCGTCGCCGTCACCAGATTACCGGCCGCGATGCCGTCGGCGATGCGTGCTGCGATGGTCGGGTCGCCGCCGATCGTTCGCACAATGCTGCGATTGATGAATGCAACCAGCGCCGCGAGCAGCGTCGCCAAAACGATTAGGATACCTAACGATGCATAGACGGACCGCGTAAACGCGCTATCGATATCGTCGATGTACGCACCAGTCGAAATGATCCAGTCCCAGGGTGCATAGCGCACGACATAACCGAGCTTCGCGATGGCCTGCGTGGTGTGCGGCCGCGGGAAGACGTAATCGACAAAACCGCCTTCCGGAGCCTGCGCTGCTTGCGCAAACGCAACGTAGTGATGGCGGCCGTCCGCATCGGCGACGCTTGCCAGGTCATGGCCAACCGTCGCCGGCTTCATCGGATGCATCACCATGCGCGGCGTCGAATCGATCACGATGAAGTAGCCGTTTTCCCCATAGCGCACCGCGCGCAGCCGAGCAAGTGCCTGCTGGCGCGCTTGCGGCTCGCTCAATGCGCCGCTGTGCGCCAACGACGCATACTCCTCGACGATAGCAAGCCCCACGTGGGCCACGTTCACCAGATCGTTCTTGCGCTCTTCCATGCGCGTGGCGCGCAACATCAATGCTGCGGCTACCGAGACCGCCGCTAATACGATCATGCTGACGACCAACGGCAACCACAATTTTTGCTTGAAAGTGAGTGTGGCCATGAAGACACTCCAGAGTCATCGTTTTCGCCGACAGCCACCCTCATTGTTCGGCGCTTTCAGATAAGCGAAACCTGCATATTCGTGCTTATCGACCGCGAACAAAAAAGCTTGATAGAGCAAAACCCGTGCTTCGGATAGGTAATCGCAATCGCAACGCATTGAAAGCTTGTCGACATGTTGCGCCAGCGCCGCTTCGGCTCCGGCGAAGCGCGCATTATTCGATTCAGTTCAGCGCTGGTGCGAAAGCCAAGGCGGAGGATGCATCCGTTCGCTGATCAGGTCAGCGAACGCACGTGTTTTCGATGATGCACCGCCTGCGGAAGGCATGACGACATAGATCGCGCCCTCGTCCGCAACCGTCCATTCGTGCAGCAACGGCACGAGGCGCCCCTCGGCGAGTTCGCGACCAACGAGCCAATCGGTGGCCATGACGATTCCGATCCCGGCAACGGCAGTTGCGACCAGCGCTTCGGCGTCGTCGGAGACGACGGGGCCATCGATCGACACCGTGCGAACCTCCCCCGACGCGTGCGCAAACTGCCAACGATACGGCGTCGGAAATCCGGAGAAGATCATGCAAGGATGATCGGTCAGCGCCTCGGGGGTACGGGGCTCGCCGTGTCGTTCGAGATACGCGGGCGCCGCACAGACGAGCCGCCGCCGCCGGGCGACCTGGCGCGCGACGAGCCGCGAGTCGGGCAGCACACCGAGCCGCACGGCCACGTCGAACCCCTCGCCGATCAGGTCGACAAAGCGATTCGAGAACGAAATATCGACCGTCACCTCGGGATACCGGGCGAGAAAGACCGGCACAAGCGGCGCGAGCCACATCCGTCCGAACGTACTTGGCGCTGCAACGCGAAGCCGCCCGCGCGGCGCACCGGAAGCATACGCCGCCGCCTCGCGAGTAGCGGCGCCAAGTTCACGCAAGATTGGCTGCACGCGCGTGAGGTAGGCCGCTCCCGCCTCGGTCAACGCCACGCGGCGCGTCGAGCGCGCGAACAGGCGCACGCCCAGCCGAGCCTCGAGCGCCTGCACACGCCGCGAGACGATCGTGGCGTCACGGCTCAGTTGCCGCCCGGCGGCCGCAAACGAAGCGTGCTCAGCTACCGCAACGAAGGCAGCGATGTCGTCAATATCGGGATATTCATGCATATAACGCAGCATTAAACTGCAATCATCACCGATTATCAATCTTAACCGCATGATTTAGTCTGACAGCACGCTAACCCATGGGAGATGAACATGCGCGCAATTCAGCTGACCGGTCCTTCGCTTGACGCTTTCGCCTCGGTCGACTTGCCCGAACCTCCGCCGCCGGGCCACGGCCAATTGCACATCGCTATGCGTGCCGCGAGCCTGAATTTCATCGATGTGGCCGTCGCGCTGGGGCAATACCCAGGGGTCTCGTTTCCGCTGATACCGGTGGCTGACGGCGCCGGGGAAGTGCTTGCTGTCGGAGAGGGGGTATCCGCGTTCAACGTAGGCGATCGCGTGGCGCTGCATCCGAAGGCACGCTGGGCTGCTGGCCGTCCTACCGTCGAACGGTCCCGCGTCATGCGCGGCGTGAACTTGCCGGGGGTGTTGATGCAGGTGGCCACCGTGGACGCGAGCGCTGTCGTCAAGGCGCCGGATCACTTGAGTTGGGAAGAGACGGCATCGCTGCCCATCGTTGCCACGACCGCCTGGAATGCGCTGGAAGCCGCCCACATCGGTCCGGGCTCGCACGTCGTCGTACTGGGAACGGGCGGCACGTCGCTGATGACGCTGCAATTGGCGAAGGCCCGTGGCGCGCGCGTCATCGTGACGTCGTCCTCCGACGACAAGCTCGTGCGCGCTCAAGCGTTAGGCGCCGATCACATCGTCAACTATCGCACTCACCCGACGTGGGACGACGAAGTCCAGCGGCTGACCGACGGCGTCGGCGCGGATCTCGTGCTTGAAACGGTCGGACCGCAAACGTTCATGCGCTCCCTCGGCGCGGTTCGCCAAGGCGGCACCGTGTTCACAATCGGCTTTTTGAGCGGCACGGTGGGCCAGATCGACTTACTGCCGTTGATCATCAAGAGCGTGCGCGTGCAGGGCAACAACACGGGCTCCGCCGAAGATCTGGCAGACGCGTTGGCAGCCATCGCCGCGCACCGGATCAAGCCCGTGCTCGGTCGCACGTTCCCCGTGCGACGAATTGAGGATGCCTATCGCAGCGCTGCCGAAGGCGGCTCGTTCGGCAAGCTTGCGATCACACTGGACGAGATCGCGCTTTAGCGAATGGTGTCCGCACCGATCTGACGGTTGCGGCCCGCGAGCACACCGAAGATTGCCATCGCCACGGCGAGCACCGCGCCGATGGCGAGCGGCGCGTGCCAGCCGCCGGTGAGATCGTGCATCTTGCCAGCCATGGCTGGCCCGCAAGCCGCGAGCAGATATCCGACGCACTGAGCCATGCCCGAGAGCGTTGCCGCCTGATGCGCGCTGCGCGTGCGCAGCCCCATCGCGATGAATGCGAGCAACACACCGCCGCCCGAACCTGCGCCGAACAGGCACACCCAGAGCAATGACCAGTGCGGCGCGAAGATAAGACCGAGTAGCCCTGTGCACATGAATGTCGCCGTCGCGGCAGCGATCAATTTCTGATCGTTCATGCGGCTGACGATAGGCCCTAATACGAGTCCGGGAAGCGCAGACGCAAGCTGCATCGCGCCGTGCAGCGAGCCAGCCGACGCGGGCGAAAATCCCGCATCGATCAAGATCGCGGGCAGCCATCCAGCCAGGATGTAGTAGAGCAGCGAATTGAAACCCATGAAAAGCGTCACCTGCCATGCCAGCGCGGAATGCCAGATGGGTCCGCCGTGCGAAAGCGTCGACGTGTTCGCGGCGGGCGGCGAGTGGCTGCCGAGCTGCGCGCTCCAGACAGCGCCGGAAACGAGCGGCAGCACGATAATCGCGCCAAGGGCCGCTTGCCAGCCCAAGCCGTTGTAAAGCGGCACGGCCGATATGGAAGCGAGCGCAGCGGCCCCGCCCATCGCAATGCCGCAGATGCCGGTTATCGTCGGCACCTTTGTTGGAAAATCGCGCTTGACGAGACTTGGCAACAGGACATTACCCACTGCGATGGCAGTGCCCAGCATGCCGGTACCGAGATATAGACACCACACCGGCCCAAGCGACCGAACGATAACGCCGGCAACAATCCCGAGCAACGCACCGAATAAGGTACGCTCCAAGCCATAGGCCCGCGCCAATGCCGCGGCAAATGGGGAAATAAATCCAAATGCGAGTAGCGGCAGCGTCGTCAATAAACCGGCTTGTAGCGGGGACAGCGCCAACGTCGACTGAATCGTCTCGAGGACAGGCGCGACGCCGGTGATCGGCGCGCGAAGGTTGGTTGCAATCAGCAGCAGGCCGACAACCAGCAATGCGGGGCGCGCAATGTTGTCGACTCTGACGCTGACGGGGGCGTTGACCTGACTCATGTGTATTAATCCAAAGACAAGCGGTTCGAATATGGATTAACACCTTAACGTTTGAGCCTTTAAATGGATTTAGCTAGAATGCCAAACAATATCTAAATCCGGCCAACTTTCGATTACGTGTCACTCGAACGCTCGCTCACCCACTTCGATGAAGTCAGCATCCGCGGTCCAGCTGTGGGCATGCGGATGCAAGTGGCGGACTACAAGAGCGAGGTTCCGGTGCACCAGCATCGCTTGGGTCAACTCGTGCTCGCGCTCAAAGGCGGCGTGATGTGCAGCGTTCCCAGCGCGCTGTGGATGGTCCCGCCGTCGTGTGCCGTCTGGGTGCCCGGCGGGACACCGCACAGCATCCGTGCCACAGCCAACGCGCGAATTTGCTACCTCTTTGTACAGCCGGGTGCTGTTCGATTACCGGAACACTGCTGCACGTTGTCCATTTCGCCGCTGGTGCGGGAGTTGGTCGTCCACATGACGGATGAACCGCTCGATTACCCGTTGAACAGCCCGACGGGACGCAAAGCCATCGTGCTGCTGGACGAGTTGGCCCGTATGCCGGTCGAGCATTTGCACCTGCCCACTTCGGACGAGCCGCGCATGCGGAAAATCGCGAAGATGCTGTCGGCCGACCCTGCCGATCGACGTACGTTAGCGGAGTGGGGAAAGCTCGTGGCAATGAGCGAGCGGTCGCTGGCGCGGCTCGTTCGGCAGGAAACGGGCTTGAGCTTTGGACGCTGGCGGCAACAACTGCATTTGATCGTCGCGATACGTCAACTTTGTGCGGGGCAGAGTGTGCAACGTGTCGCTGAAGCGCTCGGCTATCAATCTGTCACCGCCTTCATTACGATGTTCAAGAAGTCGTTGGGCAAGCCGCCGGCGAAATACTTCGCTTCGATCAGCGAGTCGCGTGATGGTTGAAATGGAAGACACCGCATCGCGATTTGAACCTCGAAGGTTGGACATCCATCAGTCGAAGGTGCGCACGATAAAGGACGCCTTGACCGTTATCAGCCAATTGCCATCCACCTTGTGCATGACAAAGTGATCGTTGAACAATTTCTTTCCTATCCGGACCCTCACAGTTGCTGTTGAAAGGCTCTCAGAGATGTTTTCGATGGAGAGGATCGCTTCATCTCTGGGCGAACCAGTTGATTGCGGACTCGGCCTCCCGTTGATGAGCGCCGCGTAGTCCTGTGACGACAGCGTGTTCAGCCGACCTTCATCAAGCCACTGGACCACGCAGATCTGATGGAAGACTTTATTGAAGTCACGGCTCTTCGGCTCATAGGCCAAATTGAAGTAGTCGTCAATCAACGCGACTATGGCTTGGGTTTGGGTCATTGCGGGTTTCCTCAATGGTTGAACGATCCGTATAGTGAAGGTTCCGCCTGCTCTCAGCTACGGCGAATCGGTTATCGCTGCCATTACCGGAACACATAGATGATGGATGACCTTGATGGAGGACTTGTAGGCGGCTTGCTTGCGCTTGCGGCCGTCGCCGAATCCAAGAGCTTTGGTCGTGCTGCCTCTCGTCTGGGTAAGACTCAGCCTGCGGTGAGTCGCGCCATCCAACGATTGGAGGACCGTCTGCGCGCAAAGCTCCTGCATCGCACGAGCCGACACGTTGAAGTGACCGAGGCTGGGCATGAGCTGTTGTCGAAAGTGCTACCGCTACTCCAGGGAATCGAAGAGGCGACGGTCAGCGCCTCAGGCCAGGCATCAGTCGTCAACGGCACACTGCGCGTCGCGTGCGATCCTCGGTTCGCCGACCTCGTATTGGCGCCGGAGTTGACCCAGTTCATGAAGGACCACCCTGCCCTTCAACTGAAGCTGGAGACAAGGAACGCCCTCTCAGATTTAGTGAGCGACGGATTTGATCTCGCCATACGGTTTGGGCCGCCATCCATTTCAAGCTTGGTCTGCCGCCGGCTATACAGCCCGCGAGTCCTGACTGTTGCCGCGCCGTCCTACCTGGAGCGACGCGGTCGACCCAGGTCGCCGAAGGATTTGGTCGATGATGGCCATGAATGCATCCTGGCCATCGACCCGGCTACCGGCAGACCCTTCGAATGGGAATTCTGGCGTGGCGACGAGAAGGTGAAAGTGGCTGTTAGCGGTAACCTGACCGTCACCGATGCGGGAACCAAAATTGGAGCCTGTCTTGCGGGCTATGGGATCGCCCAGGTGATCGACCTAGGCATCGACACGCACCTGCGAGCCGGCACGCTGGAGCCCGTTTTGACGGACTGGCCTGACGAGACGTTTCCTCTTTACGTCTACTACCCCAGTCGGAGCCACGTTCCGGCCAAGGTCAGAGCATTCATCGACTTTGTTGCCAGCACAATGCCCGGACGAAAAGACCGTGCGCTGCGTTGATTCCGTGTGGCTCCTGTCACTGCATATGTGATCGCTAAACCGATGTCACCGATCGGCGCCTTGCAGTTCAAGCCATCGGCAGCGCGAAAGTCGATACAGCATCTGGGAACGGAGAGGATTGCCTTCCGCGACAAGCGGGTGCTGGAAATCGTCGTGGGCATCGCGTGTCATGCCAAGCTTTTCCATGACCCGAGCAGAGATCTTATTGGCCACGCCAGCGTTGGCCACGATCTCGGGCAACTTCAGCGAGTCAAAGCCATATCGAAGGGCCGCGGCAGCAGCTTCCGGTGCATAGCCCAGTCCCCAAAACGCGCGCGCAATCCGCCAACCGATTTCAACGGCGGGCGTGAAGTGCGCTTCGTAGCTAACAGGAAGCAGGCCGACTGCGCCGATAAACAGCCTGCTCTCCTTGGCTTCAACGGCCCAAAAGCACATGCCATGCTGCTTCAAAGCGTCGATCTGTCGATCAATCCACGTGTAATACGCATCATGCGGCGTCAGTGGCATCAAATGCTCCATAACGCGTTCGTCGGCGGACATGTCGGCGAAAGGCTGTCTGTCCGCTTCCTGCCATGAGCGCAAGATTAGCCGCTCCGTCTGGATTTGCATGGATTCAAGGTTGGTGATCATGGTCAGATCCTTATCGCTAACGACGCTCAATATGATCGTGGAATTGCCTCGATCAAGATGACATCGCGCGCTCGGCGCGCCAATGGCGGGCGGACCGCGGGACGCAGGATACGATAGGCCGTCCTTCCTTGTTCGGCGGAATCAATGCCTGGCAGATCCGCCCATACCTGAAGCGCGAAAGTGTCGTCATCGCGTGACTTAACGGGAGGCTCGTTGATCGACTGCTTTGTCATTGTTGCACGGCAGTCCGATCCGGATCTGGTCCCGCTCGCCTCAATGACGCTCGCGAGCGGGACAGTTGCTATGGTGGCAGCGGTTTTCGCAGGTGGCACGGATGTCGGTTCCGCGCTGACGCTGTACGAAGCGCTGGTTCGCTCCGCCCAAAGCGGTAGCCCCACGCGCGTTCAAAACCAAGAGCGGGGCGCTAGCCGCTCGCATTGCCTGCACGGCGGATACCGTCACTGATCGCATCAATGCCGCCGACCGTATGAAATGAGCGAACGCAAACGCAATGCCCGTCAGTACCGCGCGGTCGGGTGGCGGTTTGCGGCCCGGATACTGGCGATTGCGTGGTGCCGGCATTGGTAGTGGTGGTTCGATGAGTGACTATAGTTCGTCGTCCATGAGCTCTTTCGGCATCGCTTCCTGTTGGGCAAAACAAGACAGAAAGTCAACACCAAATCGAAAAAGTTAACAGACCAAACTTTAAATTTCGCAACAGATCCTTACGCGTCGCCTCAGCCACCTTTGGGATCGTGTCAAGAGCCGGTTTCTGCGCCAGAGTGATGAAAAACGCAGCTCTGATGCTCCGGGAAGCGGTTCGGCTTATGTGGAAACGGCGTTGCGTTGAATCGTTTGCAGATTGAGGCCTGCTTTCTCATCTCATTCATTTTGACTAACCCTCGTTATCTCGATACATTCATTTTGACTAGCCCTCATTATCTCGATATTAAACTCTAATCCAAATAAATCGAGATTCGATAAAAGCTTGCTAACATAGAGCTTTCATCACCTCACCACGCTTAAATTACTCGTTATCTTTTTACTGGAATATGCCAGCGAGCATCATCCCATTTCTCGCCTCAACATTGGGAGACTGAAAAGTGGTTTTTGACGAAATTTTGGTAGCCCCCTCTCCGACGAGCGAAAATGAAGCACGTTATCGCGCAAAAATAGACTTTGTGTCTCCTCAAAGCCGACGCGATACATTCGACCTTGAACATGAATGTTTCCTTGGTGTCAGTCTTGAGAACCGGAACTTTGAACCGGCCCGTTTCCATTCGTTGCTTGAATGGGTGTCGCGCCGATTCCTGAAATGCAAGATCCTGGTTGGCGATAGCATCCACCGGCTGACGCTCGAATCGTGCTCACGCATGCCAGCCCAGGAAGCGCATGACAGAGCCCTGCGGCTTGGACGTGATTTCATGGACGCGAACCGCGACATCATTGCCGCTTATCAGTCGAACACGCAGTTCGAATTCATCACCTGCCATGAAATCCAGCAGACTCCCGAATATTTTGCGCATCATCGTGCAATCACGGATTATTTCCACGGTTTTCCCGCATTTCGCGAATCGGTCGAAAGTTTCGGGATTCGCTATCACCGGAATCATTGGCATATGCTCAGCGAAGGCGAGCGTGCAGCACGATTGAACAATTCGTCGAGTTACTTCATCGAGGAATTCGCTATATTCGCGTGCCTTGTGAACCGAGGAATTACAGTGATGGTCTATCCTGGCTCATTCAGCACCCTAGCTGATATTGCCGACAATAAGTTCCCCGGCGTATCTAAGGAACTCGAATCGCTCTGTGTCGTATCCATCCATTTCAAAAAGAGATAGATATGAGCCAATCAATTGTCATTAGCGAATGGACCTTGGATCCCGGGAAAATCTATCTGAGGGAATTGCACAAACGCGTCGATCAACGGGCCGCCCAAACGGCTGCGTCCCTTGAGCGCGCGAGCCTGGAGGGCTCGGATCTTGTATTCGCCTCGACCGCAACCCGGGATAAGGCGTTAAACGACGGCGTATTCTTACTGACCGTTCCGGAATCGATGGATTTCACAGCCTGCGACGCGTTTTCTCGTCAGTTCTACACGGGTAATAAGCACCTCTCCTACGGCCATTATCGCCTCCTGAACGGTGACCGTTTCGGCGACGAACTGCTCGGCTTTCATGAGCGAATCAACCAGATCGAGCAGTTCCTACTCGAGCGCCGGTTCTGGCGGGCCGCTTATCCCCCTGAAATCGACGCATGCGGAGTCGCGCTGACAGCCATCGCGGGACATGTTCTGCGCGCGATACTGAAGTTGACCGACATCCCAATGCGTCATTGGCTCGAGGCGACAGGCGGCTGCTCGTCCGAATGCGGCTCTTACCATCTCACGTTTAATCACTACCGCCCGGCGCAGCCGGGAATCGGTCTCTCGTCGCATAAGGACGACGGCTTCGTGACGATCCTCCGGACCACCGCGCCAGGACTCGAAATCAACCGCCGCAATCAATGGGAGAGTGTTACGCCCGATCCCGCGTGTTTCGTGATCAATTTCGGGCTGTCCATGGAGATTCTGACGCGCAAATCGTCACGGCCGGTCAGCGCGATCATGCATCGCGTGCAGCATCAAACAGCAGACCGCTTTAGCTTCGCACATTTCAGCTCGAGCTTCTGCGAGCCGGGCTCGGCGGCCGGCATCTACGGGTACGACAGTAGACACGGGCTGCGACTCATCTGCTCCTCACGTGAGCTGATCGATGCGAATGACGACGAGATCTATCACGGCACAAAAGCCGGGGGACCGGCGCAATGAGCCTGAAAACTTTTTGCCCCTGCCTCGCCAAGGTTATCAACGACGAACTGAACTTCACGCGCGGTTCCTTGCGCAAGGCCATCGACGACGGTTGCTTCGCGCTGGAAATTCCAGGTGATCTTGACGTCGCACCCGGCATCCGCCTCGCGAACGAATTCCATCTCCACCGCGCGGATTCTCTGTCCGGCGAAGCGGCAGCCTATCGCGGCTTCCGATCGCGCGACGGCGTCTATTTCGACCGAGATCATTACCAGACCGAGCACATCCTGATCGACGGACCTCGCCGCCGCGCCGAATTTCCCGGTCCCGTCAACGCGATGTGCGAACGGATGTATGCGATCGGAAGGATAGTTCTTCGCAAAGTCCTGTCCGCCACCAGCATTCCGCCGTCGTTCTGGCATCGCTCTACCGATCAGTGCTCGGCCGACGGCGGCGTGCAATGGTTCGCGGTCAGTCATTACCGGCCCGAAAGAGACGCGCCTGGGGCACCGGAGCACAAAGACACCGGATTCGTCACTGTCCTCTACTGCGAACAGCCTGGCCTCGAGGCATTCGTCGCCAACGCCTGGCACGACGTGCCACCCATACCTGGCTATTTCCTCATTAACTTTGGCGGCGCGCTCGAGGCTCTGACCGCCCGTTTGCCCGTTCGCGTCAGAGCGGTCCTCCATCGCGTCCGTCAATGCGGGCAGAGCACCGCGACAAACGGCAACAGATTTTCGTTCGCGGCGTTTCTTAACCCTGTCGCGACAGGCGAAGCGTTCCAGGTATCACGCGATGGCTGCCGTCTCATATCGCTCGGTTCGGTCGAAGCGTTCCTGCGCGATTTCAACCGAGCGGCTTGGCACGACAACTATGCCGACTTCGGCATCTCCAAACGTCCTGAAGATTCAGCCGCATCATGACAATCCGGACACTGACAAGTCTGGCCGAGCGTGCGCGCCCCGCTCCCTTTCCAGGATTAATCGCCCACGCGCCTGGTCGCGACCCAGCGACCGGGCACGGCGCCGCGTTTCACGCTGCCGTTGTCGAGGGTGGCCTGAACGCCTCTGACTATTTCGCCCGATCTGGCGTCGCCGAACTGGCGAGCCGCTCAGGAGGACTCTGCACGCTCTGGA
Organism: Trinickia sp. LjRoot230; assembly: GCF_964253315.1. Lineage (NCBI taxonomy): Bacteria > Pseudomonadati > Pseudomonadota > Betaproteobacteria > Burkholderiales > Burkholderiaceae > Trinickia > Trinickia sp. LjRoot230. The sequence goes on along the minus strand of NZ_CAXUQX020000001.1, from coordinate 1,799,875 downwards.
TCGGAGACAATCTCGCCGTCTATCAGAATACTAACGAGCCGCTCGTCCACGACGACGACCTTATGCCATCCATCAATGCGAACGCGGACCTGTTCGGCTCGTTCATGGGCGCGCTTAATATGAACGATCCCTCCCGCGCCGCGAAACGGGAGTTCGTCGAACGGATTCTCGGCAACGGCCGTTTCATCGACGGTCTGTCCGACGAGATCACAGCCGCGACGCGGTCTTACATGCGCTTGCATCCGCCCCGGGATGAGCCACTCGATACGTTTTGCCTGAATCTGACCGCGTACGTTGACAGCGTCATTCCCGGAATCCTCGATCTTCGGGGACGGCCGCTGACTGACTATCTCACCGATGCGACGTTCGGAAAGATCGCGACCAGCTTCTTCGAGATTGCATCGGAAGCCATCAGCAAGCTCAACGTTGCGGCCATCAAGGATGCCGATCTGATCGTCGAGCTGACAACCCAAATCCTTCTTGACAACAGCGAATCGATTGAGCGGGCGCCAGCGAGCAACCTCATCCGCTCTCAGTTCGACAATTTCGGCATCCCCTTCTCTCGGAGCGCCGTTTCAGCGCTGACCGACGCCCAGTTGAAGGAGCTTGGCACACTGATCATCGCGACCTATGACACAACGGCGCTGAGCCTGCTCTGGACGATCGCTTATCTGGAGACGACGCCAGATATGCGCACCCAATTCATGGATTCGCTCTGCGACGAGACGCTCGCGCAGAGCACCGCTACGCTGATGGTGCTCGAGGCGATACGGCTCGGCGGCAGCAATCCAACCTCCCTCTGGCGCAAGTCCCGACATGCGGTGACGATCCACCACCAAGGCAACTCCATCGAGATCCCGGCGGGCACAATGTTCTGGCTGGATCGCCGTCGCGCCAATCGCGATCCGCAACGGTTCGCGCACCCTGACACCTACGATGCGCGGAACATCGAGGGCATCACAAATCAAGGCGCCATCAACACAGGGGCGCTACTTGCGCGCAATCGCTACGAGATCAACTCGTTTTCGATGATCAACACCGTGCGCAACCCGCGCAAGTGCCCCGGACGCATCTTTTCAGTGCGCGCACAGACTTTGATGCTGATTGCTTTGTACCGCAACCACAAAGTCGTCGTCGACGGCGTTTCGACCGGACTGATGCCGGCAAGCGCCATGCCCCGCCCTGTCCGTCCCGGTTCGATCCGTATCGAGCCCATCCAATGAATCGGAGAACGCCATGAAATCTCTTCTTCCTGTTGCTCACTTCCAGGACCGAGCATTGCACTTCGTCGAGCCGGATGGTTTCGAGCATGCCCGGTCGCTCGGCGCATTCCATCTTCGCCACCCGGGCGATTTCGACTTCCGGGCTGGCGTCGAACTCGCGCAGAAATACTATCTGCCCGCCGGCGAAGGTCCGGATGCCTCATTCCGCGGCTACCGCACGCGAGCGCTTTCCCGCTCGCTTCTCGGCTATTCGCAAACAGGCAGCGATCAAGACGAACTACTGCAAATCGAAGCGAATCTATGGCACGAATATCTGCCGAACGACACCGCGACGCTGCTCTGGCGGATGAATAACCTCAGCCGCGCCGTCCTGAGCGATTTGTTTCTCCGCGCGGGCGTCGCGCCCGTCGACATCGATACGGTAGCGGGCGGCATGTCAAAGGATGAAGCTCTGCAATACTGCATCTTCAATCACTATCGTTCGGAAGTCGATCAGCCCATCGGGCTGACCGCGCACAAGGACAGCGGCTTCATCACGATGCTGTACACGACCGAGCCGGGCCTCGAGTCGCACGATGGGCAGGACTGGATTCCATTCGATCCGCTGCCCGATCATTTCACGATCGTCCTCGGTCATTCGTTCGAGCTGCTGACCAAACTGCTGCCTAATCCGGTCAAGGCCAGCTACCACCGCGTACGCCGGATGGCAACCCGCAAGGCCGGAGCGCCAGATCGCTTCACGTTCGGTGTCTATATCGGGCCGCGCTGGGATCAGCGCCTCTATCAGTATGACGCTATCGGCAAGCTCTCGGATGTCGGCACCTTCCTCGATTTCCAGCGAGCCAAGGCTGCGGAGATGGCCTACGAATTCCACCCGCGCGTCGATTCGGCAATGGACTAGATCAACACCTCTCTAGAGACGGAGACCGACATGTCAAGCATTTCATCCCCCACGCTCCGGCCAGCGGCCGCACTTCCGCCGATGCCGGACGAACACGAGGCGAGCCGGCTGTATCCAGCCTGCGACATGGCTCGCGCCCGATTCGAGCGCGATGACCTCCGGTTCGACGAGGCGAACGGCTTTGATCGCGCGCTGAGCGACGGATTCTTCCTGCTGGAGATTCCGAAGGGCGTCGAACTCGGTGCTGCCGATCGCTTCGTCCGCCATTTCTTCGAGCCGCGTGCCGACGGCGAACTGGCACCTTGCAACTGCATCGTGCCAGGCGACTACCAGGGATACTTCGATCGCGAGCACGATCAGTGGGAAAACTTCTACATCGAACGGAGCAACTGGGGCATGCTGCCCGCTGCGGTAGCGCGCACCGGCGAAGCGATGTCGGGGATCGGCATCGAAATCCTGCGCGCTACGCTCGGCCATCTCGGCATTCCCGAGGCCGAGTGGGACACGCTGACCAGTGGACTCACCGCGAAACACGGTCACCAGATGCTCGCATTCAATCATTTCCGTTCCGACAAACGCGCACGCGGCTCGAAGTTTCACCGCGACTCCGGCTGGGTAACGGTGCTTCGCTCGACCACACCCGGCTTGCTCGCATATATCGACGACGGCTTGCGCGCCATCAATCCGGTAGCCGGCTACTTCATCGTCAATTTCGGGAGTTCGATCGAGGTCCTGACCGAGCGGCTGGCGAAGCGCGTGCGAGCCAACATCCACGGCGTGGCGCAGACGATCCGCCGGCACGACAGGCAGGAGCGCGTGTCCTACGTCGTCTTCCTCGACAGCGACCTGGGCGGCGACATCTATCAGTATCAAGGCAACGCGCCGGTTAGAGTCCAGTCGGTGAAGGATTTCGCTATCCAGGAAGTCTCGCGCACCTACGACGATGCCGAGCAAATGCTCTGATCCGAACGCTCTGGAGACAAGAACATGGACATACTGGATACGTATGAGTGGGTTGCCGCACGGCTCGACGACGGGAAGCTGAGCTTCGATACCCCTGACGGATTCGAGCGCGCACTCGCCGACGGTTTCTTCTTCGTGCACAAGCCGGTCGGATTGGATCTGACGGCGGCCGACCGCTTCGCGGCCAATTTCTATCTCGACCGCAGCGGCAGTGAAGACGACGAATACCGCGGCTTTCGTGCGTGGGGCGCCGCGCGGCTCGCCGAACGCGAGGGATATTACTGCCGCGATGCCGATCAAGTTGAACAGTTCTTTCTGGAGACCCGCTTTTGGAACGAGGTGTTTCCAGCCGCGCTATCGCGCCAGGCGCGCGAGATGCAGGACTTCGCGGTTGCCGTCGTCAGGGCGATCCTCGGACGGCTCGATCTACCGCGCGAGATCCTCGAGAAGGCGACAGGCGGCATTCTGTCGGGACGAGGAACCTACCATTTGACGTTCAATCATTTCAGGCCGCACATCCGCGCGCGCGGGTTGAACATCCATAAGGATTCGGGATGGATCACGATGCTGCGCTCGCTGGAACCCGGCCTCGAAGTCCGGCGTGGCCGCCAATGGCTGCCGATCATTCCGCGGCCGGACGCATTCGTCATGAATTTTGGCTGCGCGATCGAAATCCTCACGAAGGACACTCGCTCGCCTGTTGCCGCGGTCGCGCATCGCGTCGTCGAACAGCAGGCTCGTCCCGAAGGCGTCCCCGACCGGTTTTCGTATGCCCTGTTCGTGGATAGCAGCCTGGATACGGCGCAATGCGAAGGATTGTATAGGTTCGACCCACAGACGGGTTTGGTGCTGACCGCCGATTTCAATACCTTCCTTGACAAGATCGTGGCCAATACCTACGACCGCGATACGGAGGGGCTTTACTAACGCCGACGGTCCATCCCTCCCAAACCTATGTTTTGTCGATTTTGCATTTTTATGGGACCAGACTTGTCATCTTCAGAAGCCATTTCCAGTGTGGATAACGAGCGCGTGCTGTTGTCCGTCCTCTCCATGTCGGTATTCTTCGTCGGCGCCAGCGAGTTTATGCTCTCAGCGATGCTCAATCCGCTCAGCGTCGCATTCGGCACCGATTCCGTCCGCATCACTTGGCTGATCTCGAGCTATGCGTTCGCCTATGCCATCGCGGCACCGTTCCTCGGCGGTCTATCTGACCGAACAAATCGCAGCCGCTTGCTGCTGATAGCACTGCTATCGTTCGCGATCGACGGCGTCGGCATCGCCTTCTCGCCGACGCTCGAAATCGCGATCGCGCTGCGAATCTTCGGCGGACTCGCCTCCGCGGTCATCATTCCGACCGCGTTCGCCCTCATTTCCGAGGTTATTCCGCGCGCACGCCACGCAGCCGCGATGGGGGCTGTCATGCTGGGCATGACGTTCGGCATCGCGCTCGGTCCGGCGCTGGCTGGCCTGCTGACCAACTGGGTAGGGTGGCGAGCACCATTCCTCGTGACGTCGACCGGCTGCATCGTCGCATTTCTGATCGGTACCGCGACGATGCCGAAACGGCACACCGCCGTCGCGAAACGCAAGCCCCACGGCTTCAGGTGGCTCCGCAACCCGAACATCACGCGTCCGCTGCTTGCGAAAGGCTTATGGAATGGAACGGGCGTATCCGCTTTCCTGTTGTCTGGCGAAGTGTTGCGCCAGCGCTACCAACTCGACGTTGCCCATGTCGGGATGAGCGCGACCGCGTTCGGCGTCGGCCTGGGAATCGGCAATCTGTCGGCCGGGAAGCTGCGGCGCCTGACCGGCAGCGAGGAACGTTCGCTGATCGTCGTGACGAGCCTTTTAATCGCTTCCGTCGCGGCATTCAATCTTCTGCCGCTCCCGGTATTCGGCGCGCTCCTCTGCCTCGCGGCGTGGGGCGCCGCGCTCGGGGCTGGAGCCCCCTCGGCGACAACCGTGCTAGCCGAACGTTCGGGTCGCGACAAAGGCGTGGTTTTGGCAACAGCCGAGACGCTCAACAACGTCGTCATTCTGTCGGTCGTCCCGCTCGCCTCAATGACGCTCGCGAGCGGGACAGCTGCTATGGCGACAGCGGTTTTCGCAGCGGGCATGGGTGTCGGTGCCGCGCTGACGCTGTACGACGCGCTGGTTAGTTCTGCCCGGAGCCGGTAGCCCCTATGCATGGAGACCCGCGCGTTCAAAACCAAGAGCGGAGCGCTAGCCGCTCCCATTGCCAGCATGCCGGATACCGTCACTAATATCGTCAGTGCCGCTGACGGTATGAAACGAGCTACTGCGCATGCCGCTCGCACATACCGTCAGTTCTCGCCAATTCGGAATACTGCGTGGATCATTCATCCAGCACTGCAAACCATTGATTTCAAAGACGATCCTGTCGCAATCCTACTCCCACTCAATCGTCGCAGGCGGCTTCCCCGAAATGTCATAAACGACGCGATTAATCCCCCGCACTTCGTTAATAATTCGGTTCGACACTCGCCCGAGCAACTCATGTGGCAGATGCGCCCAATGCGCGGTCATAAAATCCAGCGTTTGCACCGCGCGCAGCGCAACGACGTACTCATACGTGCGCCCATCGCCCATCACGCCGACGCTCTTCACCGGCAAAAACACCGCAAACGCCTGACTAGTCAGGTCATACCAAGACTTCCCTGTCGCTTCGTCGATCGTATTGCGAAGCGTCTCGATGAAGATCGCATCGGCACGGCGCAGCAAATCGGCGAACTCCCGCCGCACTTCGCCCAGAATACGCACGCCCAGCCCCGGCCCCGGGAACGGATGCCGATAGACCATTTCATACGGCAACCCAAGCTTCACGCCGAGCTCTCGAACTTCATCCTTGAACAACTCGCGCAGCGGCTCGAGAAGCTTGAGATTCAGCGTCTCCGGCAAGCCGCCAACGTTGTGGTGGCTCTTGATCGTATGCGCGGCCTTCTTGCCCTTACCCGCGGACTCGATCACATCGGGGTAGATCGTGCCCTGCGCAAGCCACTTCGCATCACGGAGCTTGCCCGCTTCGGTCTGGAACACCTCGACGAATTCCGCCCCGATGATCTTGCGCTTTTGCTCCGGGTCGGCGACGCCGCCCAACTTCGAGAGAAACGCCGCGCTGGCATCGACGTGAATCACGCGCACGCCAAGGTGATCGCCAAACGTCGTCATGACCTGCTCCGCCTCATTCAGACGCAACAAGCCATGATCGACGAACACGCACGTCAGTTGGTCGCCAATCGCACGATGCAAAAGCGCCGCGGCCACCGAAGAATCGACACCGCCCGATAAACCGAGAATCACATGCTCGTTACCGACTTGGCAGCGAATTTTCTCGACTGCTTCGTCGATGTAATGCCCCATCTCCCAATCAGCCTTCGCACCGCAGATCTGCAGCACAAAGCGCTCAAGCATCGCACGGCCTTGCACCGTATGCGTTACCTCCGGGTGCCACTGAATGCCATAAAAGTGGCGCGATTCGTCCGCCATCGCGGCGATCGGGCACGATTGCGTCGATGCCATCAACGCGAAGCCCGGCGGCATTTCAGTCACTTTATCGCCGTGACTCATCCAGACCTTGAGCATGCCGTGGCCTTCCGTCGTGCGGAAATCCTCGATGCCGTCAAGAAAACGCGTGTGGCCGCGCGCCCGCACTTCGGCGTAACCGAATTCGCGCACGTGTCCGCCGTCCACCTTGCCGCCGAGCTGCTCGGCCATCGTCTGCATGCCGTAGCAGATGCCAAGCACCGGCACGCCCAGTTCGAATACCGCCTGCGGCGCGCGCGGCGTGTCCGATTCGGTGACGGAGTTAGGCCCGCCGGAGAGAATCACACCCTTGGGCGCGAACTCGCGGATAAAGGCGTCGTCGACGTCATAGGGATGGATTTCCGAATAGACATGCGCTTCGCGAATGCGGCGCGCAATCAGTTGGGTGACTTGCGAGCCGAAGTCGAGAATCAGAATTTTGTCATGCATGGCTGGGCGCAACACTCAAAAGGACGAATAGAAAACGGATGCCGAAAGCCGATAAACAAATTGCGCCACGGTGCCGGAAGCTCTCCGACGCGCGCGGCGCAATCCAGATTTCATCTGGGCATCATTCGACGTGATAGTTGGGGGCTTCCTTCGTAATCTGCACATCGTGCACGTGCGATTCGCGCATACCGGCCGACGTGATCTCAACGAACTGCGCTTTCTCGTGCATTTCGCCAATCGTGCTGCAACCGCAGTAGCCCATGCTGGCACGCACGCCGCCGATCAACTGGAACAGGATTGCATTGACCGAGCCCTTGTAGGCCACGCGGCCTTCGATGCCTTCCGGCACGAGCTTGTCGATATTGGCCGAATTGTCCTGGAAGTAGCGGTCCGCCGCGCCATCTTTCATCGCACCAACCGAACCCATGCCGCGGTACGACTTGTACTGACGACCTTGGTAAAGGAATACGTCGCCAGGCGCCTCTTCGGTGCCCGCAAGCATGCTGCCCATCATGACGGCGTCCGCGCCGGCCGCCAAAGCTTTGCTGACGTCGCCCGAAAAGCGCACGCCACCGTCCGCAATGACAGGCACGCCCGTACCCCTCAGCGCCTCATGGACGTTCGCGATCGCAGTGATCTGCGGCACGCCCACGCCCGCGACGATGCGCGTCGTACAGATCGAGCCTGGCCCGATCCCCACCTTCACGCCGTCCGCCCCGTATTCGACGAGCGCGCGCGCCGCATCCGCCGTCGCAATGTTTCCGCCAATCACCTCGACGTGCGGAAACTGCTTCTTGACCCAGCGCACGCGCTCTAGCACGCCTTTGCTGTGGCCGTGCGCCGTATCGACCACGATGACATCGACACCGGCCGCAGCCAACAGCGTCACACGCTCTTCGTTATCGGCGCCGACGCCCACGGCCGCACCTACGCGCAGCTTGCCGTGCTCGTCTTTGCACGCGTCGGGATGCTCCGTCTGCTTCGTGATGTCCTTGACCGTCATCAAGCCGCGCAAATCAAATGCGTCGTTCACGACCAGGACCCGCTCGAGACGATGGCTATGCATCAGCGCCTTCGCCTCGGCAAGCGGCGTGCCTTCCTTCACGGTCACGAGCCGCTCGCGCGGCGTCATGATGCTGCGCACGGCCTCGTCCAGCCGCGTTTCGAAACGCAAGTCGCGATTCGTCACGATACCGACAAGCTGCGCGCCCTCGACCACTGGAAAACCCGAAATGCCATGCTGCATCGACAACGCGATCACATCGCGCACCTTCATGTCGGGCGGCACCGTGATCGGATCGCGCACGACGCCCGACTCGAAACGCTTGACCTTCGCCACTTCGCGCGCTTGCTCGAGCGCCGTCAGGTTCTTATGAATGATGCCCACACCGCCTTGTTGCGCCATGGCGATTGCGAGGCGCGCTTCAGTCACCGTGTCCATCGCAGCGGACACGAGCGGCATGTTCAGCGAGATCTTGCGGGTCAGCTTGGTCTTGAGGCTGGTGTCGCGCGGCAAAACGTCGGAGAAAGCCGGGACGAGGAGCACGTCATCGAATGTGAGTGCTTTTTGGATCAGACGCATGGCAAATCCTATAGGCGCAAAAGCGAATTATACGCGATACCTCCCCGGTTTTTCACTGCGCGAACAGCAAGTTAGCGTTTTTTGCTCGTTCCCGGCAGCAGCAATTTCGATTTCGCGTTCGGGCCCGTTTCGCTCTTTTTTCGTTTGCCGAGAGCGCGCACCGCGAAAGAACAGACGAAAAAATGCGCTCGATTCAAGTCGGCGGCGCACATTGCAGAATCGAACAAGACACCGCGCATTCGGCACGCCTACATTAAGCCCGACGACAATCAATCGAACGGGGAACATCCATGCAGCGCGGGGTCACTTACGGAATGATGGCGGGCGCGCTGTGGGGTACGGTGTTCCTCGTGCCAAGGCTCCTGCCGGACTTCGCGCCCGCGCTGCTTGCCACGGCGCGCTGCCTCGCGTACGGCTTCGTCTCGCTGCTAGCGGCCGCCCCGCTTGCCTCGCGTCTGGCTGCGAAGCTCACGCGGGCCGAAGTCGTCGCGCTCGCGAAGCTCGCTTTCATCGGCAACCTCGTCTACTACGCTTTCGTCACCGCAGCCGTGCAGCGCGTCGGAATCGGGCCCACGTCGCTGATCGTCGGAGTGCTGCCTGTGACTGTAACGCTTGCGGGTCGCCGCGACCACGGCGCAGTGCCGATCGGCCAGTTGGCGATGCCGCTCGCGCTAGTCATTGCGGGCATCGTCTGCATCAACGTCGACGTATTTGCGAGCAACGGGGTCACGGTCGCTGACACTAGCACCAGCACTGGCGCCGTCGTCGACAAGCTGATCGGCGTGGCGTGCGCGGTCGGCGCACTCGCGAGCTGGACGTGGTTCGCCGTCGCGAATGCGCGCACTCTGCGGCGCAACACCCATTTCGACAGCAACGAATGGTCCGTACTGCTTGGTCTCGCGACGGGGATTTTCGGCGCCGTGTTCTGGCTGCCCGCGCTGATGCTGGCACACGGACACGGCGGGACGACCGCAGGCAGCCTCAGCGACGCCCGCTGGCAGGCTTTTTGGGTGCTCAATCTCGGGCTGGCCGTGGGCGCCTCATGGCTCGGCAACGGCCTCTGGAATGCGGCCGCGACCCGGCTGCCGCTTACGCTTTCCGGTCAGTTGATCGTATTCGAGACCCTTTTTGCGTTGCTCTACGGCTTCGCCTACGACGGCCGGTGGCCGCGCCTACTCGAGGGGGCGGCCATTGCATTGTTGCTGGCCGGCATCGTGTGGTCGGTGCGGCGGCACGGCGCCGCACCGCTCAGTACGGCAACGCGACGCGCACCCGCTGAAGTCGAAACATCGGCGCACTGAGCAATTTCCCCTCGTCAGCGCGAATCTTTCGACAACCACTTGCGCCCTTCTATCGACCCAGCTCGGCGCGTCTTCTCCACGCGACGCTGACGCGCGAGCTTGGGGTCGACGATCAGCCCGCGGTAGATCTCCACTCGGTCGTGATCGGCCAGTGGGGCATCGAGCGGCTTGGGCTTGCCATAAACACCGACCGTCGCGGTGCCCAGATCGATTTCAGGGCATCGTTCGACGATACCGCTTGCCTCGATCGCATCGCGCAGCGTCGAACCTGCGGGCAAGTTCACGGTGATGAGCGTCTGCGTGTCGCGCAGGGCATAACAGACGCTGACGGACAGCAGCTGCGCGCTCATGGCTTGCCGTAGCGTTCGTCGGCGCGTTTCACAAACGATTCGACAAACGTATTGGCGATATGGCTGAATACGGGGCCGATGATTTTTTCGAGAATGATGCTCGCGAATTCGTAATGCAGGGCGAATTCGATTTTGCAGGCGTCGGTGCGCAGCGGCGTGAAGCGCCAATAGCCGGTGAACTTGCGAAATGGCCCGTCGGCGAACTCCATGTCGATGCGAGTCGGCCGATCTTGCGTGTTGTGCGTGGCGAAATGCTGCTTGATCCCCTTGAAATTGATGTCGATGCGTGCTTCCATGACATGCTCTTCCTGCCGCCTGATTTCGACACCCCCGCACCAGGGCAGGAAGTTCGGGTAATCGGCGACGTCGGTCACGAGATCGAACATCTGTTCCGCCGAGTGGCGGATCAATACGGTTTTCTGGACATCTGCCATAAAGTGCACTGCGCGCGGCAAAAGGGAGCGGACACGGCGGCCCGAGTCGGCGCCGCTTTGCTAAAATTGCGATTTTAAACGAGTTGAGCACCGTCCATTCATGAGCATCATCGACAACAGAAAAGCATTCTTCGATTACTTCATCGAAGAACGCTACGAAGCGGGGCTCGTGCTCGAAGGATGGGAGGTCAAGGCACTGCGCGCGGGGCGCGGCCAGATCAAGGAAGGTTACGTCGTGGTACGCGACAGCGAACTCTTTTTGATCGGTGCGCACATCAGCCCGCTGGCCGAGGCGTCCACACACATCAAGCCAGACCCGGTGCGCACGCGCAAACTGCTGCTGCACGCGGACGAAATCAAGAAATTGATCGGCAAAGTCCAGCAGCGCGGCTACACGCTCGTACCCCTCAACTTCCATTACAAGGGCGGCCGCGTCAAATGCGAGATCGGTCTCGCGAAGGGCAAGAAATTGCACGACAAGCGCGAGACCGAGAAAAAGCGCGATTGGGAGCGTGAAAAAGCGCGCATCATGCGCGCGGCCGGCTGAGTAGCACCAGCCGAGCGCGCGCCTGCAATCTCAGCGCGCGCCGTCTACCTGCGCGCTTTTGCCGCGGCCCACGATGGTCAGCGCCGAGGCAATCATCGAACTCATGTCCGACAAATTGCCCGGCACGATCAGCGTGTTGCTCGTTTTGGCCAAGTTCGCGAATGCGTTGACGTACTGCTCGGCCACTTTCAGATTGACGGCGTCCATGCCGCCGTTCGACTGAATGGCATTCGCGATCTTCTGAATCGCCTGTGCATTGGCCTCGGCCACAGCGAGAATCGCCGAAGCCTGGCCTTGCGCCTGATTGATCGCGGCCTGCCGCTCGCCTTCTGAGCGTTGAATGGCGGCTTCGCGCCCGCCGGCAGCAATGTTGATCTGCTCCTGCTTGCGCCCTTCCGAAGCGGCAATCAGCGCGCGCTTTTCGCGCTCGGCCGTGATCTGGGCCTGCATCGCGTGCAGGATTTCTTTCGGCGGCGTGAGGTCCTTGATTTCGTAACGCAGCACCTTGACGCCCCAGCTTGTCGCCGCTTCGTCAAGCGCCGCCACGACGTTGCGATTGATCAGATCGCGCTCCTCGAACGTCTTGTCGAGCTCGAGCCGGCCAATGATGGAGCGCAGCGTCGTCTGCGAAAGCTGTGTGATTGCCACGACGAAGTTGCTCGAGCCGTACGATGCCTTCATCGCATCGGTCACCTGAAAATACAGCACGCCGTCAACCTGCAGTTGCGTGTTGTCGCGCGTGATACAGATCTGCGCTGGCACGTCGAGTGGGATTTCTTTCAGCAAATGCTTGTAGGCGACGCGATCGACGAACGGCAGCACGATGTTCAAGCCCGGTACTAACGTGCCGTGATAACGGCCGAAACGCTCGACAACCCATGCATGCTGTTGCGGCACGATCTTGATCGCCTGTGCGGCGATCACGATGACGACGATCAGCAGCACAGCCCCCACGATGGTCATATCCATTGTTCACTCCTTCGTTGTTGAGAGCGGATGATGCTCCTTGGCTGGGCCGGCGGACTTTTTCTCGGCAACGATCAGACAGCTGCCGCGCACCGACACCACTTCGTAAAACCGGGCGTCGGCGCGCGCGCCCCGCGCGAGTTCGACATCCCATTGCGCGCCACGATAAGGCACGCGGGCACGGCCCTCGTGCCACTCGAGCACTTCGAGCGCGGCGCCGATATCGGGATTGACGTCGGGGTTCGATGACGCGTCACGCCGCGCCCCGCGCCGGCCGAACCGCGAGCGACGCAAAACAAGCACCGCCAGCAGCGCGACGAGCGCGGCCGCGGTGTATTGCGTGGCCGCGCCAGCGCCCATCATCAGCGCGACCGCACCAGCAAGAAAACCGAGCGCGATCATCAACAGATAGAACGTTCCGGTCAGCAATTCGGCAACGATCAGCACCCCCGTGCCGATCCACCAAAAATAGTCGTGCGGGTTCATTGTCTGGTCTCCTCGTGCATCGATTCGAGCCCCTCAAAAAAACAAACGCCCCGGGGCGATACCGGGGCGTTATAGCACGAAGCGGGCGGCTAGCCACCCATCGCGTTTTTACTTCGCTGCGGCAGCCTTTGCAAGCGCTTGCCAGGTCTCGATGATCGTATCCGGATTCAGCGAAATGGATGCAATGCCTTCATCGCAAAGCCACTGCGCGAAATCAGGGTGATCAGACGGCCCTTGACCGCAAATACCGACGTACTTGTTCAGTCGCAGGCACGTTTCGATCGCGCGCTTGAGCAGGAACTTCACGGCTTCGTCGCGTTCGTCGAAGTCGGCGGCAAGCAGCTCCATGCCTGAATCGCGATCGAGGCCAAGTGTGAGCTGCGTGAGGTCGTTCGAGCCGATCGAAAAACCATCGAAATGCTCGAGGAATTGCTCCGCGAGAATCGCATTCGACGGAATCTCGCACATCATGATCAAACGCAGGCCGTTTTCGCCGCGCTTCAAGCCGAACTTCGCAAGCAGCCCGACGACGCGCTCGGCTTGCTTCACGGTACGCACGAACGGCACCATAATCTCGACGTTCGAAAGCCCCATGTCCTCTCGCACGCGCTTGAGTGCCAAGCATTCCATCTCGAACGCCTGTGCAAAGTCGTGCGCGATATAGCGTGAAGCCCCGCGAAAGCCGAGCATCGGGTTCTCTTCGTCGGGCTCGTAGCGCGAACCGCCGATCAGCTTCTTATACTCGTTCGACTTGAAATCGGAGAGCCGCACGATGACGGGACGCGGATAGAACGCAGCCGCAATCGTCGCGATACCTTCCGTCAGCTTGTCGACGTAAAACGCACGCGGTGACGCATGGCCGCGCGCCACGCTCTCGACTGCCTTCTTCAGATCCTGATCGACATTCGGATATTCGAGAATCGCCTTCGGATGCACACCGATATTGTTGTTGATGATGAATTCGAGCCGTGCCAGACCCACGCCGCCGTTGGGCAACTGCGCGAAATCGAACGCAAGCTGCGGGTTACCGACGTTCATCATGATCTTGACCGGAATCTCAGGCAATTCGCCGCGCTCGATTTCGGTGACCTCGGTTTCGAGCAGGCCGTCGTAAATCTTGCCTTCATCGCCCTCGGCGCACGAGACCGTAACGAGCGTGCCTTCCTTCAAGATATCGGTGGCGTCGCCGCAGCCCACTACGGCCGGCACGCCAAGCTCGCGCGCGATGATCGCCGCGTGACAGGTACGCCCGCCGCGGTTCGTGATAATCGCGGCGGCACGCTTCATCACGGGTTCCCAGTTCGGGTCCGTCATGTCGGCAACCAGCACGTCGCCCGGCTGCACGCGTTCCATTTCGGACGGATCGTGAATCACACGCACCGGGCCGGCACCGATCTTCTGGCCAATGGCGCGGCCCGTTGTAAGCACCGTGGACTGCCCTTTGAGCTTGAAGCGCTGTTCGATCTTGCCCGAGCCCTGGCTCTTCACCGTCTCGGGGCGTGCCTGCAAGATGAATATTTTGCCGTCGCGGCCGTCCTTGCCCCACTCGATGTCCATCGGACGCTGGTAATGCTTTTCGATGATGACGGCATACTTGGCAAGCTCGATCACGTCTTCGTCGGTGATCGAAAAACGGTTGCGTTGCTCGTGCGGCACATCGACCGTTTTCACGCGACCGGGCTCGCCCGGCTTCGTGAACTCCATCTTGATCAGCTTCGAGCCGATCGAGCGGCGGATGATCGGGTACTTGCCCTGCGCGAGCGTCGTCTTGAAGACATAGAACTCGTCGGGGTTCACCGCGCCTTGCACGATCGTTTCGCCGAGGCCGTAGCTCGACGTGATGAAGACCGCATCTTTGAAACCCGATTCGGTATCGAGCGTGAACATGACGCCGGCCGCGCCGACGTCCGAGCGAACCATACGCTGCACGCCGGCCGACAGCGCCACCTCCGCATGCGTGAAGCCCTTGTGGACACGATAGGAGATCGCGCGATCGTTATAGAGCGAGGCAAAGACGTGCTTCATCCGATCGAGGACATCGTCGATGCCCACGACGTTCAGATAGCTTTCCTGCTGGCCGGCAAACGAGGCGTCCGGCAAGTCCTCGGCCGTGGCCGACGAGCGCACGGCAAACGACAACTCTTCGGGAGAGGTTTTTTGCAGCGTCTCGAAATGAGCGCGGATGTCGGATTGAAGACGCGGCTGCAGCGGCGCTTCGACGATCCATTGGCGAATTTCGGCACCCGCGGCGGCAAGCGCCTTGACGTCATCGACGTCGAGCGTCTCGAGACGCGCTGCGATACGCTCGGTCAGATGGTTATGCTTGAGAAAGTCACGAAAGGCCAGCGCCGTGGTGGCGAAGCCCGTCGGCACGCGAACACCGGCCTCGGCCAATTGGCTGATCATCTCGCCGAGCGAGGCGTTCTTGCCGCCCACGATCTCGACATCGGTCATTCGCAACTGCTCGAACGGCACTACATACGCTTGGTCCTTTGCCAGGTTTGTTGCGTTAGTCATCGAAGCCCCTAAGTGTGAAAGAAATTCACGGCTGCGCACGTGGGCTTGGATGCCCTAGCCCCGCTGGAGGCATTGGACATCGCGCGCAACCTGTTGGATAAGCAATCGGATAAGCAATCGCCGTTCCGCGTCCATAGCAATTGCTTATCCAACAGGTTGCCGCTATTCTACCGTGCTGCCTCGCCAAATAGTGGCAGGCGCGCGATAATTGCCGCGGCCACGGCTGAAAAGTGCCGTGCAAGGTGCGCCTGGGAACGTAGCCGTGCCGCATGGCGCCAACGTGCGCCATCGCGTCCGATACGTGCCGTCGCAGCTGCCCCGAGCCTTTGAGAGTGTTTGTCGATGCCGCCCACCGTATTCATCGTCTCCGACGGTACCGGGATCACTGCCGAGACGTTCGCGCATTCGATCCTGTCCCAGTTCGATCAAAAATTCCGCCTGGTACGCGTGCCGTTCGTCGATTCGGCCGACAAAGCCTACGCGACGGTCGAAAAGATCAGCGAATCTGCGTTGCTCGATGGGCGCCGCCCGATCGTCTTCACGACGCTCGTCGACAGCGCCTCGAATGCCATCGTCAAGAATTCCAACGCGCTCGTGCTCGACATCTTTCAGCAGTTCGTCGAGCCGCTCGAGCAGGAACTCGACATGAAGTCGACGCATGCGATCGGCCGAGGGCATCAGAATGCCGATACCGACGAATACAAGACGCGCATCGAGGCCATCAATTTCTCGCTCGCGCATGACGACGGTCAGTCGAATCGCAATCTGACGGACGCGGACGTCATCCTGATCGGCGTTTCGCGCAGCGGCAAGACGCCAACGAGCCTCTATCTGGCGATGCAATATGGCGTGAAGGCGGCAAACTACCCGCTGATTCCCGAAGACTTCGAGCGCGGCAAGCTGCCAGGTTCGCTCGCGCAGCACCGCGAGAAACTGTTTGGGCTGTCAATCGACCCGCAACGTCTTTCCGAGATCCGCAACGAGCGGCGGCCCGGCAGCAAATATGCCGCGCTCGAAAACTGCCGCTATGAAATCAATGAGGCGGAAGCGATGATGCGGCGCGAGGGCATTCATTGGCTCTCGTCGACGCATAAATCGATCGAAGAGATCGCGACGACGATCCTGCAGGAAATCAGGCTCGAGCGGCCCGGATATTGAGCCGGCTCAGGTAACGACCTGCAGACTGATAAGGTTAAATTTAGCCTTGGCCGCGCCGCTGGCGGCACTGTTCGAACAAGCAGACTGCCGCCGCGGCGGCCACGTTCAGCGATTCCATACCACCGGGCTGCGGAATGGTCAGCCGATGCGAAACCGCCGCGCGCCAAGCGGGCGACACCCCCGCGCCTTCATTGCCGAACACCCATGCAACCGGGCCCGACAAATCGCAGTCGTAAAGCGGCTGCGCCGCGTGGGAATCGGTAATCGCCACCGGCACGTCGAGTCGGTCGATTAGCACGTCGGCATCGACGTCTTCATGGACATTGAGCAAAAAGTGCGCGCCCATGCCGGAGCGCAGTACCTTCGATGACCAAGCATACGCCGTCCCGGGACCGCAAAACACATGCTGCACGCCGGCGGCAGCCGCACTGCGCAGAATCGAGCCAACGTTGCCCGCGTCTTGTACGCCATCGAGTACCACACAGGTCTGCGTGACACGCACCGGCATCGGCGGCGAAAGCTTCGGCACGAGCAGCAACAGCCCAACCCCGTTCACGACATTCGAGAGCTGCCCGAACAGCGCTTGGGGTAACGTCACGATGCGCGATGGGTCGACTCGACCGATGATCGTCTGCGCTTCCGGATGCTCCAACGCGGCGTCAGTCACCACGCAGGTCTCGGGCTCGCCGGCGACGTCAAGATAAGCACTCGCCAGATGAAAGCCCTCTAGCAGCGCGTGGCCGCTGCGGCGCTGCTGATGCGTCGAGCCGGCAAGCGCTTTTAGGCGCTTGTAGAGCGGGTTATCGCGGGAGGTGATGAGCTTCACAGCGGGCTTTACAGCGGACATTCATAGCGTGGGCGGCGGCGCAGGCCGCGTATCGACGAGATCGAACGCTTCCTCCAGCGTTCCCGGCTCGACGATTGTCACGCCCTCAGAAAGCGTCACCGGTACGCCGTGCCGTGCGTACGCTTCGCGCACCGGCGCGAACGAGCGGCGATGGTGTTCGCAAGGGCCATGTTCGGCAAGCGCAGCCAGGTGCTGCGGCGTGCCATACCCGACATGCGAATTGAAGCCGTATATCGGAAACCGCTCGTGCAGCGTCGCGAGCATGCGGTCCCGTGCCACTTTCGCCAAAATCGATGCGGCCGAAATGGCCGGCACCAGCGCGTCGCCGCCAATCACCGCCTCGCTGCGAATCGCAAGCACCGGGCAGCGGTTACCGTCGATGCGGGCAAGCGTAGGCGCGACACCCAACCCTTCTACCGCGCGTTTCATCGCGAGCATCGTGGCATGCAAGATATTGAGCGTATCGATCTCTTCGACGCTCGCCGAGGCGACGCAATACGCGATCGAGCGTGCCACGATCTTCTCGTAAAGCGCCTCACGCGTTTTCGCACTGAGCACCTTGGAGTCATCAAGGCCGCGGATGCGCCGCTTCGGATCGAGTATCACCGCGGCAGCCACCACGGGCCCGGCCAGCGGACCGCGTCCAGCCTCGTCGACCCCGCAGACGATGTCGAGCGGCGAGCTGAAGTCGAGCCCCGGCTGCGCGGATTGAGCCGCAGGTCGAACCGTCACGGCGACACGCTTGCCGCGCGCCTTTTCGGACGCTGTCATGGGCGCAGCCTCCTCGCTTCGATCACCCGTTCCACCGCTTCGGCCGCACGCTCGGCCGTGTTGCGACGCAGGCTCTCGTGCATCCGCGTGAACACGTCGGTCAATGTGCGCCGATTCGCATCGTCATGCAACTGAGTCAATGTGGCATCGGCCAACGCCTCGGGCGTGGCGAACTGCTGAAGCAGCTCCGGTACGACGAAGCGGCCGGCGAGAATATTGGGCAAACCGACGTACGGCAGATAGCCCTGCCGGCGCATGATCTGCCCCGTCAGCCAGGGCACTTTATAGGAAATCACCATTGGTTTTTTCAGCAGCGCCGCCTCGAGCGTCACCGTACCGCTTTTCACGAGCACGGCATCGGCCGCGGTCATTGCACGCTGAGCATCGCCATCAGTCAACGTGAGCGCGAGCCCCGGATGTGCGTCGGCCAGAGGCTGCAACAACGCACGCAGCGCAGGCGTAGCTGCCGGCATCACGAAGCGCACGCTCGGTTCACGCTGTTGCATCAGTGCCATTGCCGCGAAAAACGTCGGCCCGATAAGCGCGATCTCCGAGCGTCTGCTGCCAGGCAGCACCGCAACGACCGGGCCGCTCGCAGGTAAGCCGAGCGCCGCGCGGGCACCAGGCATATCCGGCTCGAGCGGGATCTCGTCAGCAAGCGGATGGCCGACGTAGGTGGCCGGCACGCGTGCACGCTCGAGCAGTTCGATCTCGAATGGAAACACGCAAAGCATGTGATCGACCGCCCGCGCGATCTTCTTGATGCGCCCGCCGCGCCAGGCCCAGATCGACGGGCAGACGAAGTGGATCGTCGGAATGCCGGCCACGCGCAACGGCTCTTCGAGGCCGAAATTGAAATCGGGCGCATCGATGCCGATAAACGCCTGCGGCCGCTCGGCCAGCAACTGATGTTTGAGATCGCGCCGAATCCGCAGGATCTCGGGAATGTGCCGCAGCGCTTCGACATAGCCGCGCACGGTCAGCTTTTCCATCGGCCAATGCGCATCGAAACCCTGCGCAATCATGCGAGGACCGCCAATCCCGTAATAGCCGGTTGTGGCCGGCAATCGGCGAGCAAGCCCGGCAAGGAGCGCTGCCCCAAGCAAGTCGCCAGAGGGCTCACCCGCGACCATCGCGACGCGCAGCGGACTCGTCGGCAGCACCATTTAACGGATGATGCCGCGCTGCGATGCGTCGACGAACGCGATCAGCTTGCGGACGTGCTCGTCGCCGTCGCCGCCGGCTGCCGCCAGTTCGGCGAGCTGCGTTTTTGCCTCTTCAAGCGACAAGCCGTTTTTGTAGAGCAGCCGATAGGCGCTGCGCAACGCCGAGATCGCATCGGCCGAGAAGCCTCGGCGGCGCAAGCCTTCGACGTTGATGCCGTGCGGCTCGGCCTTGTTGCCGGCTGCGATCACGAACGGCGGTATGTCCTGCACGAGCGCCGACGCCCCGCCGAGCATCGAATGCTCGCCGATGTTCACGAACTGGTGCACGCCCGACATACCGCCGACGATCGCCCAATCGCCAACGAATACATGCCCGGCCATCTGCGCATTGCTCGACAAAATGACATGGCTGCCGACGCGGCAATCATGACCGATATGCACGTAAGCCATGATCCAGTTGTCGTCGCCGACCATCGTCACGCCGGTGTCCTGCACCGTGCCCGTGTGGATCGTCGTGAATTCGCGAATGGTGTTGCGATCGCCGATAACGAGTTTCGTCGGCTCGCCTTGATACTTCATGTCCTGTGGCCGGCCGCCGATCGACGCGTAATGTCCGATCCGGTTATCGGCACCGATCGTCGTATGTCCTTCGATCACGCAATGTGCGCCGATGGTCGTGCCCGCGCCAATCGTCAGATGTTGGCCGATGACGGTATATGGACCGATCTCGACGTTCTCGCCCAGTTGTGCGCCGGACTCGATGATCGCTGTGGGATGAATCCTGCTCATACGCCTAGCCCTTCTTCAATACATCCTGTTGCTGTCGCGACCGCGAGGCGCCGAGCACCCCACGCCTTGCGAACCCTCGCCCGTCAGTCGTCGGCATGCTTCACCGTGCACATCAAATCCGCTTCGGCGGCTATCACGCCATTCACCTCCGCACGCGTCTTGAACTTCCAGATGCCGCGCATATGGCGCTCGAACGACGCGTTCAGGATCAGTTGATCCCCCGGCTCGACCACACGCTTGAAGCGCGCACCGTCGATGCCGACGAAGTAATACAGCGCCTTTTCAGGATCATGCGACGTCTCGGTGAACGTCAGCAATGCCGCCGTCTGCGCGAGCGCCTCGAGAATCAGCACCCCCGGCATCACCGGCCGCTGAGGAAAATGCCCTACGAAGTAGGGCTCGTTGATCGACACGTTCTTGAGCGCCTTGATGCTCTTGTGAGGCTCGAGCTCAAGGACCCGATCGACCAGCAAGATCGGATAGCGGTGCGGCAGCAGCTTCAGAATGTTATGGATGTCGAAATTGATTTTTTCAGTGCTCATGGTCTGTCTGCTTCACGCCGGATTGGGGCGGATGATAAGTGCGGATAGTCAGGGCCGATGCGAGCGTGCTGCCCGCGCCTCGCTCGTCGCCCTTCGCCGCGTCTTCTTGAGCCCGAAGCGCCGCGACGCGCGCTCAGGCGTTCTTGATACCTGCAACGTTAGTTACGATCGCGGCTGCTCGAGCGCGGCCTCTAATGCTTTGATACGCTCACGCAGTTTATCGAGATTGCGCATCAACGCCGCGCTCCGGTTCCACTCGCCATGCTCGACTGCCGGGAAGGCGCTCGTATACATTCCCGGCTTCAACAGCGACTTGGATACCCCCGATTTTGCCGTGACGATCACGTAGTCCCCGAGCGTCACGTGCCCCGCGATGCCGACGGCACCACCAATCATGCAGTGCTGGCCGATCGTCGTGCTGCCCGCGATACCGGCGCATCCGGCAATGACGGTATAGGCACCGATGCGGCAGTTATGGCCGATCTGCACGAGATTGTCGATTTTGACGCAGGCCTCGATCACCGTGTCGGCCATTGCGCCGCGGTCGATGGTCGTGTTCGCGCCGATTTCGACGTCCGGCCCGATCGTCACGCCACCCACTTGCGGAATCTTTACCCACGTGCCCTGCCGCTCGTCGCCTTCACCGACGAAGTCCGGAGCAAATCCGAAACCATCCGAGCCAATGACGGCGCCCGAATGGATGATCGCGCGCGCGCCGATCTTGCAGCCGTGATAGACGACCACATTCGGATACAGATGAGCGCCCTCGCCCACCATCGTCCCTCGCCCTATCACGACGTGCGCGTCGAGGCGCACGCCCTCGCCGATTACCGCGCCCGCTTCCACCACGACGTGCGGGCCGATGACGGCGCTCGCCGCGACCTGCGCGGACGGATCGACGATGGCGCTGCCATGCGAACCGGCAGCAACCTTGGGCGCAGCCAAGTCGATGAACATCTGCGCAACGCGCGCGAAGTAAGCGTAGGGATTCGGTGTGACGATAAAGTTACGTCCTTCGCGAGACGCAAGCTTGGCGAGATCGTCCCGTGCGACCAGCACCGCGCCCGCACCGGTCGTCTCGACCTGGGACAAATATTTGGGATTGGCCAAAAAGGCGAGCTGATGCGCCTGCGCCTGATCGAGCGGCGCCAGGCCGCCGATGCGCAGCGTCGCGTCACCGACGACTTCGCCGCCAAAACGCTGCGCAATGTCTCCGAGCGTCAATGCCATTCGCTTGCGACTCCCGCGGTTTAGTTGGCTGCGTTCGCGGCAAGCGCCTTGAGCACTTGGTCCGTAATATCGATACGCGGACTCACGTACACAGCCTCTTGCACGATCAGATCGTAATGCTGCTGCTCGGCGATCTGCTTGATAACCCTGTTGGCGCGCTCGAGCACCGCCGCAAGCTCTTCATTGCGGCGTTGATTGAGGTCTTCGTTGAATTCGCGGCGCTTGCGTTGGAAGTCGCTATCGAGATTCGACAACTCGCGCTGCTTGTCGGCTCGCTCGATCGTTGAAAGCGATGCAGCGTTCTTGTCGAGCGCATCCGACATCGACTTCAAGCGTTGCGCCATGTCGCGCAGGCCTTTATCCCGCTTCGCGAATTCAGCTTCGAGCTTCTTTTGCGCGGCTTGCGCCGAGGCCGATTCGCGCAAAATGCGGTCAGAGTTGACGGCCGCGATGCGGGCTTCCTGTGCACCCGCCTGCGCGGCACTGGCTCCCAGCGCCGCCGCAAGCGCGAACGTGCAAATCAAGCGTTTCGAAAACGTACCGGTTGGCAAAATCATCCTCTCGATGCTGTTTCAGGCGAGCTTTCTCAGAAAGCCGTCCCGATCTGGAACTGGAACTTCTGGTACTGGTCGCCGGCATGCTTGGTGACCGGGAAGCCAAGGCTGAGCTTGAGCGGGCCGATCGGCGAAATCCATGCAAGGCCGAAACCGTAGCCATAACGCAGGCCGTTCGAACCGACGCTGTTACCCACGTTACCCCAAACGTTACCGCCGTCCAGGAATGTGAACACGCGCAGCGTCCGATCGTATCCGGTGCCCGGCAGCGGGAACGTGAGCTCGATGTTGCCAACCACCATCTTCGAACCGCCGATCGGGTCGTTCGTCGACTTGTCACGCGGGCCCAGCGAACTCGGCTCATAGCCGCGCACCGAGCCGATACCGCCGGCGTAATAGTTCTTGAAAATCGGATATGGCTTGCCGGACAAGCCGTTACCATAGCCGCTCTGGAAATTCAAACCCAGCACGAAGCCGCGCGCAAACGAGTAGTAATACTGAGCGTTCAGATCGGCCTTGTAGTACTGCGTGCCGCCAGCCGGCGTGCCGTACTCCGCATTCGCCTGCGTGTAATAGCCGCGGCTCGGCACAAGCGCGCTGTCGCGCGAATCGCGCGACCAGCCAATCGTCAGCGGAACGTTGTTCGAGACACGGCCGAAGTCGGTCACGTAGTCTTTATAGCTTTGCGGGGTAGCCGAATCGACGGACAGCCGGTTCTGCTCGAAGCCCGCGCCGAAATAGACGGTGTCCACTTCTGAAAACGGGATGCCGAACTTCAAGTCGCCGCCCGCCGTGACAATTCGGAAGCTCGAGTCCGTCGAATAATAGAGCGGTTGCGTCGTCCGATAGTAGACGTCGGTAATCCGCTTGATGCCGTCGACCGTGAAGTAAGGATCGATCTGCGTCACGGTCAGCGTGCGGTACGAGCGCGCCGTATTGACGTTCACGGCGAGGCTCGTGCCCGAGCCGAACACGTTGTCTTGCGAAACGCCTGCCGACAACACGACTTTGTCGGTCGACGAAAAGCCCGCGCCAAGCGTGATTGCGCCAGTCGGCTTTTCGGCCACCTTGACGTCCACGTCGACTTGGTCGGCCGTGCCTTCCACGGGCACCGTCGTCACATCAACATCGGTGAAATAGCCGAGCCGGTTCACGCGATCTTTCGATAGTGCCAAGCGGCTCGAGTCGAACCACGAGCTTTCCAGCTGGCGCATTTCGCGACGCACGACTTCATCGCGCGTACGCGTATTGCCAACGATGTTGACGCGGCGCACATAGACGCGCCGGCTCGGGTCGACTTGCAGCGTCAACGCAACCTTGTGATGCTGCTGATCGATCTGCGGCTGCGCGTTGACCGTGGCGAACGCATAGCCGTATTCGCCAAGCTTGTCGACGATCGCCTTGGTCGCCGTCTGCAGCTTATCGGCCGAAAAGCGCTCGCCCGGCTTGATCTTCACAAGCTTGCGCAATTCGGGGCCGCGATCGAGCAGATTGCCGGCAAGGTCGATGCTCGAAACGGTATACGGCTCGCCCTCATGCACCGTCAGCGTCAGGTACATGTCTTTCTTGTCGGGCGAGATCGACACCTGCGTCGACTCGATATTGAACTCGAGATAGCCGTGATTCAGATAGTACTTGCGAACGTTCTCGAGGTCTGTCGTCAGCTTGTCTTTCGCATAGAGATCGTTTTTCGTGTACCACGAGAACCAGTTCGGCGTGGACAACTGCATCTCGTTGCGCAGCGTGCCAGTACTAAACGCCTTATTGCCGATGAAGTTCACCTGGCGAATCTTCGCGCTCGGACCTTCGGCCACCGAAAACAAAATCGATACCCGGTTACGGTCGACCGGCGTCACCGTCGTCGTGATTTCGGCCGCGTAAAAGCCGCGCGTCAGATATTGCCGCTTGAGCTCCTGCTCTGAGCGATCGAGCAGCGATTTGTCGTAGTAGCGCCCTTGCGACAAACCGACGCTCTTGAGCGCCTTGAGCAGCGCGTCCTTTTCGAATTCGTGGAGCCCAGCGAAATCGATCGATGCAATCGCGGAGCGCTCGGCCACATTGACGACGACGACATCGCCCTCGGTGGCTATACGCACATCATTGAAAAAACCGGTCGCGTACAGCGCGCGAATGGCCTCCGACGCCTTTTCGTCCGTGAAGGTATCGCCTTGCTTGATCGGCAAATAGGCGAACACTGTGCCGGCTTCGATCTGCTGCAGCCCGTTGATCTTGATGTCCTTCACCACGAAGGGCGTCGTAGCATGCGCCATCAGCCCATGGAAGGCGATCGCCGCGGCTACGGCAGTCTTAGGAACAAAGCGATGAGGTTTCAACAACGTGCTTCCCCAGTGTTTTTAGCTGCATCAGTTCGCGGCGGCTGCCAATGGCGCGCGCCGCCGGACGGTTTAGAAGTGGATTAACCGAGCCAGATCGTTGAATAGCGCAATCGCGGACAAGGCGACGATACAAACGAGGCCGGCCCTTTGCAGAACAAGCTGCCAACGCTCCGATACGGCTTTGCCGGTCGCAGCTTCAACCAAATAATATAACAGATGACCCCCGTCCAATACCGGAATCGGCAATAAGTTCAACACGCCGAGACTGATGCTGACGAGCGCCAGAAAAGATAAAAAAGGCACCCAGCCGAGCCGCGCGCTCTTGCCGGCGTAGTCGGCGATCGTCACAGGGCCGGACAAGTTCTTGATCGACGCCTCACCCGTCAGCATGCGGCCGAACATCCGCAGCGAATAGATGCCGATCTCCCACGTACGCCGCGCGCCGCGCGCGACGCTGTCGATAGGACCGTAGCGCACGTCGACCGTCGCGACCTTCGTGGCGAGCGCCGCGCCGATGCGCCCGATGGTATGTCCGGAATGCGCATCGCGCTCGGCAACGGGTGTGGTCGTCAGCGCAAGCAGGTTCGGAGCCGCACCGCCGCGCTCGACTTGCAGCACGATCGGGCGACCGGAATGCGATTTCACGTAAGCAATGAATGCATCGGCGCCATCGATGCGCTTGCCGTCGACTGCACGCAGCACGTCGCCGGCTGCGAGCCCGGCCCGCTCGGCCGCGCTGTTGGGCTCCACGCCCGCAACGGCAAGCGCCCCGCCTTCATCGAAGCCGAGCTTCGCCATGAAGTCGTCGCTGACATCCTGCTCGGACACACGGCTCAGGTCGACGCGAAAATCGTAAGTACCCGTGCCGTGCCCGTCATGTGCCCGCATCACGACGCGCCGATGATCGAACGCGGCATCGAGCAACTTCCAGCGCAAATCGGACCACGAACGCACCGGCTCGGTTTCGCTGCCGTGCTCGTCGCCGATCGCCACGACGGTCTCACCGCCCTCGAAGCCCGCACGCGCAGCAACGGTGTCGGGAGCCGGCGTCGCCAGCGTCGCGACGGGCTCCATGACGCCCGTCGCGAATACGACCGCAAACAGCAAAATGGCGAGCACGAAGTTAGCTACCGGGCCGGCCAGCACGATTGCAATCCGCTTGGCGACATGCTGACGGTTGAAAGCAAACGGCAGATCGGCGGGCGCAATGCCCGGCCCCGGGTCGCGCTCGTCGAGCATCTTGACGTAACCGCCGAGCGGCAACGCGCACACCGCCCATTCGGTGCCGCTTTTCTTGCCGACCCAGCGCAGCAGTGGACGGCCGAAACCGATCGAAAAACGCAGCACCTTGACGCCGCACAATCGGGCCACACCGTAGTGGCCGTACTCGTGCACGACGACGAGCACGCCGATCGCAACGGCGAACGCGACAATTTCGATCAGCAGATTCATCCGAGTCTCAATGCGCTCACTGAACCGCGCGGCGGGTCAGGTTTGCGCGGTCTGCGTGGTGACCGAGGTGGGCGCTCGACGCGATGAGTTCACGCGCCGCGCGACGCGCCGAAGCGTCGGCTTCGAGCACGTCATCGAGACCATCGGGGCGACGGTTGGGTATTGCGTCCAGCACGGCGCTAACGGTTTGCGCGATGTCCATAAAGCCAATGCGCCGCGCGAGGAATGCATCGACCGCCACCTCGTTCGCCGCATTCAGCGCCGCGCTGGCAACGCCGCCGTCGGCCAGCGCCTGCATCGCCAGCGCAAGACACGGGAAGCGCTCGTAGTCGGGCTTTTCAAAGCTCAGCGAAGCGATCTGCGCCAAGTCGAGCTGGGCCACACCCGACTCGACGCGCTCGGGATACGCGAGCGCATGGGCGATCGGTGTGCGCATGTCGGGGTTGCCAAGCTGAGCCAGCACCGACCCGTCGGCATAGGACACAAGCGAATGAATCACGCTTTGCGGGTGAATCAGCACCTCGATGCGCTCGCCGGGCAGGCCAAACAACCAATGCGCTTCGATGACCTCGAGACCCTTGTTCATCATCGTGGCCGAATCAACGGAGATCTTGCGGCCCATCACCCAATTCGGGTGCTTGCAGGCTTCGTCCGGCGTCACGTCGGCGAGCGTCGCCGGCTCGCGCGTGCGAAACGGGCCACCCGAAGCCGTCAGAATGATTTTCGCCACGCCGCCGTGCGCGGACACATCACGCGGCAGGCATTGGAAGATCGCGTTGTGCTCGCTGTCGACCGGCAAAAGCGTCGCGCCGTGGTCGCGCACCGCATTCATGAAGATCGCGCCCGACATCACCAGCGCCTCTTTGTTGGCCAGCAAAATGCGCTTGCCGGCAACGGCTGCGGCCAGCGTGGGCGCCAGGCCCGCCGCGCCGACGATTGCCGCAACGACCGTATCGCATCCGTCGCTTTTCGAAACGTCGACGAGCGCTTGCGGCCCGTATGAAACGTCGGTCGCACACCCTGCCGCGCGCAACTGCGTCTCGATTTGCGCTGCCGTTTGCGCGTCGCCGACCACCGCCACTTCCGGCCTGAACCGCAGACATTGGGCAACGAGCTTGTCGCCGTTGCGATGAGCCGTCAGTGCGTAAACCGAAAAGCGCTCGGGGTGGCGCGCAATGACATCAAGCGTGCTCTCGCCAATCGAGCCCGTCGAACCGAGCAGTGTCAATCGTTTTGTCATATCTATTCCCTGGTCCGCCGATGTGGGCTACCCGACCAGCAGCATTGCGAGCGGCAGCACAGGCAGCAATGCATCGATGCGGTCAAGCACCCCACCGTGCCCCGGTAACAGCGCACTCGAATCTTTTACGCCCGCTTGGCGCTTCATCAGCGACTCGAATAAATCGCCGACGATGCTGAACGCAACGAGCAACGTCAGCGCCAGCACGGCCCGCCCCCACCCCAACCGGGTGACGAGCGTCGAAAAAATCGTCGGGGCGAAGGCCAGTGTCGCCATGGCCACGGCGCCCACGGCCAGTACCGCGAGCCAGCCACCCGCGGCACCCTCCCAGGTCTTACCCGGGCTGATGGCAACAGCTAGCTTGTGTGTGCCGAACGCCTTGCCCGCAAAGTATGCGCCGACATCAGCCAGCCATACGACAATCAGCACCGAAAGCACGAACGATACGCCGATCAGGCGAGCCGCCAGCAGTGCATGCCAGCAGGCGACAAACAGAATGAGGCCGGCCAAAAAGAGGAAAAGCCGCCACGGGCCATGCGCCAACTGCGGCTTGCGCACGAGCACGAACGGCCCGGCCAGCACCCAAAAGACCGCCGCCGCCTCGAAAAGCGGCCGCACGGCGCGCATCCCGGAACCCAGCCGCGTGCTCGCCCAAAGCGCTAGCGCCGCGAGCACCGCATAGCCGATGGCGGCCACGCCGGACAAGCCCAGCAGGCGCGCCCATTCCCAAGCCGCTAATACGACTACGATCGCAATCAATGCGCCGAACGCGCTTACCGGCCCGTAGAACGTTACGGGCAGGAACACGGCCAGCAGCGCGATGGCCGTGATAACACGGGTTTTTAGCATGGCAGCGAATCGACGTCCTGCGATTGCGGCTCGAGCTGCGCGCTCGTCCGGCCGAAGCGCCGCTCGCGACGTGTGTACGACGCAATTGCGTCGTCGAGCGTTTTCGCATCGAAATCGGGCCAGAACGTCTCGGTGAAATAGAGCTCGGTATAAGCGAGCTGCCAAAGCAGAAAGTTGCTGATGCGCGTCTCGCCGCCCGTGCGAATGAAAAGGTCGGGCTCGGGCGCATAGGCCATGGCAAGGTGGCCGGCAAACGCTTGTTCGTCGATGTCGCCGGGGCGGCCCTCGCGCGCTGCTTCCTCGGCCGCCTTGCTCGCGGCCTGGAGGACGTCCCAACGCCCGCCGTAGTTGGCGGCGATCGTCAGCGTCAGGCGTTGATTGTTAGCGGTTTTCGTTTCGGCGCGGCGGATCAGGTCCTGAATGCGCGGGTCGAACTTCGTCAGATCGCCGATGACGCGCAGGCGAATGCCGTTCGCATGCAGCTTGCCGATCTCGCGTTCAAGCGCGGTCACGAAAAGCCGCATCAGGAACGACACCTCTTCGACTGGGCGTCGCCAGTTCTCGGAACTGAAAGCAAAAAGCGTCAGATATTCGACGCCGGCGCGCGCACATGCTTCCACCGTGGCCCGCACAGCATCGACGCCGCGCGTGTGGCCGGCGACACGCGGCAAACGACGCTGCGTCGCCCAGCGGCCGTTGCCATCCATGATGATCGCGATATGGCGCGGAACCGCCGCGACATCAGGTACGCGAACAGTTGAACTGGTATAAGTCATGGCCGCCGGGAGGTGAGCGCTTGCAAGAAGTGACGAAAACAGGACGAAGCTGGTCAGCCTCAGACCGTCATGATTTCGGCTTCTTTCGTATGGACGAGTTTTTCGATTTCGGCGACGTATTTGTCAGTGAGCTTTTGGACTTCGTCGCCGGCACGACGATCGTCGTCCTCGGAAATTTCCTTGTCTTTGACGAGCTTCTTCAACTGCTCGTTGGCGTCGCGACGCAAATTGCGCACGGCCACCTTGGCGGTTTCACCCTCGCTCTTGACGACTTTCGTCAGCTCGCGGCGACGCTCTTCCGTCAGCGCCGGCATCGGCACGCGGATTTGGTCGCCCTGCGTGGCGGGGTTCAGGCCAAGATCTGATTCGCGGATGGCCTTCTCGACGATTGCCACCATCTTCTTTTCCCACGGCTGCACACCGATGGTGCGCGCATCGATGAGCGTCAGATTCGCGACTTGCGAGATAGGCACGTTGGAGCCGTAGTAATCGACCTGAATGTGATCGAGCAGCCCGGTGTGAGCACGCCCCGTACGGATCTTCGCCAGGTCGTTCTTGAACGCTTCGATCGAGCGCTGCATCTTTTGCTCGGCGCCTTTTTTTACGTCTGCCAGACTCATTTGAACCTCCGAACCTTCATAACAGTGCCGGCCACCCCGCCCACGTCGTTCGTCGATACCGAACGCCCAAGCGGGTGGCCGCGTTGTGCGAGAGTTTACACGTGGACGAGCGTCCCCTCGTCCTCGCCCTGGATGATGCGCTTGAGCGCGCCCGCCTTGACGATCGAAAAAACGCGGATCGGCAGCTTCTGGTCGCGGCACAGCGCAAACGCCGTCGCATCCATCACCTGCAGGTTGCGCCCGATCGCCTCGTCGAAACTGATCGTGGCGTAGCGGGTCGCCGCAGGGTCCTTGTTCGGGTCAGCGGAGTATACGCCGTCGACCTTCGTCGCCTTGAGCACCACTTCCGCGCCGATTTCCGAGCCGCGCAGCGCAGCCGCCGTGTCGGTCGTGAAAAACGGGTTCCCGGTACCGGCTGCGAAAATCACGACCTTGCCCTCTTCCAACTGCCGGATGGCGCGCGGCCGAATGTACGGCTCGACCACCTGGTCCATCCGCAACGCCGACTGCACCCGCGCTTCGATTCCCGCGTGTCGCATCGCGTCTTGCAGCGCGAGCGCGTTCATCATGGTGGCGAGCATGCCCATGTAGTCGGCCGTGGCGCGGTCCATGCCGGCCGCGCCGCCTGCCACGCCGCGGAAAATATTCCCGCCGCCGATCACCACGGCGAGCTGCGTGCCCAAGCGAACAACCTCCGCGATATCCGTCACCATTCTTTCGATCGTCGCCCGGTTGATGCCGAAGGCGTCGTCGCCCATCAGAGCTTCACCGGAGAGTTTGAGAAGAACGCGTTTGTAGGCAGTGGGCATAGCGGTATCCGAATCGCGCGGAAGGAAAGACAACAATGTGGAACTGTAGGGGTGAAACAATATTTGGAGCAAGCGCCGCCCCAGGCGCGCCGCGCCATCACCGGTCAGACGCTATTCACGCCCGGCCGGCGATTTTGGCACGCAATGACTAGGGGAAACCCCTTGCCTCAACAGGCGATGAGGCTCGTATCAGCGCCTGACGCTGGCGAGATGCGAGCCGGATGCGCTTGATCGTTGTTACCGTTGTTACTGTGCTCTTACGTGCTTACTGCGCTTCACTGCTGCTTCGCAGCCGCAACTTGAGCAGCCACTTCGGCTGCGAAATCGTCCTGGCGCTTTTCGATGCCCTCGCCAACCACGAACAGCGCAAATTTTTGCACCGACGCATTGCCGGCTTTCAGCATCTGCTCGATCGTTTGCTTGTCGTTCTTCACGAACGGCTGGTTCAGCAGCGACACTTCCTTCAGGTACTTCTGCACGCTGCCTTCGACCATCTTCGCGACGATTTCGGCCGGCTTGCCCGATTCAGCGGCCTTTTGCTCGGCAATGCTGCGCTCCTTGGCGATCAACTCGGCCGGCACGTCGCTTGCCGCCAGAGAAACCGGCTTCATGGCCGCGATATGCATCGCGACGTCCTTGCCGACTTGTTCGTCCTGGCCCGCGTACTCGACGAGCACACCAATGCGCATGCCGTGGAGATAAGCCGCAAGCTTGTTGGTCGTCTGGAAGCGGACGAAACGGCGGATCGACAGGTTTTCGCCGATCTTGCCGACGAGCGCGAGACGCACCGCATCGACGGTTTGACCGTTCAACGGCAGCGCCGACAGCGCAGCCACGTCCGCCGGGTTTTCACTAACGATAAGTTCGGCGATTTGCTTG
The DNA here is from genome assembly GCF_964253315.1 of Trinickia sp. LjRoot230. Taxonomy (NCBI): domain Bacteria; kingdom Pseudomonadati; phylum Pseudomonadota; class Betaproteobacteria; order Burkholderiales; family Burkholderiaceae; genus Trinickia; species Trinickia sp. LjRoot230. Next base: position 1,768,591 of record NZ_CAXUQX020000001.1, on the reverse strand, counting down.
GCAAAACCGTTGAAATCGTCGTTCTTTGCAACGAAGTCCGTTTCGCAGTTCAGTTCGACGAGCGCGCCTGCGCCAGCCCCGATGGACGATGCGATGATGCCTTCGGCCGTCACACGCGAAGCTGCCTTGCTGGCCTTATTGCCCAACTTCACACGCAACAACTCTTCGGCGCGCGACATATCGCCGTCGGCTTCCGTCAGCGCCTTTTTGCATTCCATCATCGGCGCGTCGGTCTTCGCGCGCAGTTCTGCCACCATGCTTGCGGTAATTGCCGCCATCATTCGCTCCTTGAGTCCGTCTTTCACACGCTGCGCGCATTCGATGCGAGCAGCCGGTATTCGTTTGCGGCATGCGCCGAGCGGCACGCCGCATCAATCGCCGGCAACCGGGCCGAAGCTTAAAAAAAGGGGGCCCTCGAGAAGCCCCCTTATTTGCCGGCCGCGGGTATGCCGCGGGTTGCCGGGGGCAGCTTACGCCTCCCCGTTGACCTCGACGAATTCGTCGCCGTCGCCACGCACGGCTTGTACGACTTCATTGACCGCGTTCGCGCGGCCTTCGAGGATCGCATCAGCCACGCCAGCCGCATACAGCGCGACGGCCTTGCTGGCGTCGTCGTTGCCCGGGATCACGTAGTCGATGCCTTCCGGCGAGTGATTCGTGTCGACCACGGCGATGACCGGCACGCCGAGCTTGTTCGCCTCGGTCACGGCGATCTTATGGTAGCCGACGTCCACGACGAACACTGCGTCGGGAATGCCACCCATGTCTTTCACACCGCCGATCGACTTTTGCAGCTTGGCAATCTCGCGTTCGAACAGCAGCGCTTCCTTCTTGCTCATGCGCTCCGTTTCGCCTGCCTCGACCGCCGCTTCCATTTCCTTGAGGCGCTTGATCGATACCTTCAGCGTCTTGAAGTTGGTCAGCATGCCGCCGAGCCAGCGCGCATTGACGTACGGCATACCGCAGCGCTGCGCTTCTTCGGCGACGATTTCACGCGATTGGCGCTTCGTACCGACAAAAAGAATCGTGCCCCGATTGGCTGCCAGTTGACGCATGTACTTCAGCGCGTCGTTGTACATCGGCAGCGTTTTTTCGAGGTTGATGATGTGAATCTTGTTGCGATGACCGAAAATGAACGGGGCCATCTTCGGGTTCCAGAAGCGCGTTTGGTGACCGAAGTGGACACCGGCTTCCAGCATTTGACGCATGGTAACTGCCATGAAATTCTCCGCGAGGGTTAGGTCTTAAGCCGGCTGCCGTACCGGTCCTGCCGCAGGGAACTCGACTTCGAGAGTTGGCCCGCCGCATGGACCGGCACCCTGGGTGCGCCGGCTTGCGAATCGGTGTGCCGCACTTGTTGCAGCGCACCGCTCGTCGCACTGAGGTTGTCCAAGGCAAAACAGCAAAAGGCCAAGGTAAACCCTAAAGCGACTAGCCCGAAAGTATAGCACGCACGCCTTGTCTGCCTCAAGCGCGCTGACAGCGCGCTGACAGCCGCTCGACACGAGCTTGTCAGCCCCGAGCCGAGCCGCGGGTGCCGCGCCGACTCGTATCAGCACCTGCCATCCGCTCCATAAGGTGCGATAATCGGCGGACCTACGTTTCAGGCACGCATCCAATGGCTATTACGATCAAAAACGAACACGACATTGCGCAAATGCGCATCGCGTGTCGCCTCGCCAGCGAAGTACTCGATTACATCACGCCGTTCGTCAAAGCCGGGGTGACCACCGGCGAACTCGACCGGCTTTGCCACAATTACATGCTCGACGTCCAGGGCACGGTTCCGGCACCGCTCAATTATCAGCCGCCCGGCTACCCGCCGTACCCGAAGGCCACCTGCATTTCCGTCAACGACGTCATTTGTCACGGCATCCCCGGCGATAAGGTCGTCAAAAACGGCGATGCGCTCAATATCGACATCACCGTCATCAAAAACGGCTACTTTGGCGATACGAGCCGGATGTTCATTGCAGGCGAAGGCTCGATCCTGGCAAAACGCCTCATCCAGACGACATACGAATGCATGTGGCTCGGCATCGAGCAAGTGCGCCCCGGCGCCCGGCTCGGCGATATCGGCCACGCTGTTCAGCGTCACGCGGAAGCTCAGGGTTATAGCGTCGTGCGCGAATACTGCGGCCACGGCATCGGCACGGTCTTCCACGAAGATCCGCAGGTGCTTCACTACGGCCGCCCCGGCACCGGGCTCGAGCTTCAACGCGGCATGATCTTCACCGTCGAGCCGATGATCAACGCCGGGCGCCGTGATATCCGCACAATGCCGGACCAATGGACCGTCAAGACCCGGGACCGCAGCCTGTCAGCGCAATGGGAGCACACGGTGCTCGTCACCGAGACCGGCTTCGACGTGCTGACGGTCTCCGCGGGCACGCCCGAACGGCCGCGCCTGCCCGTCGCCGCTTCGTCCTGAGCCGGCATCGGCGCCACGCATGGCGAACCGGCCTGCCGGATGTACCGCGCGCGGCAGGCCGGTTCGCGCTTTCGCCTGATTTGTCGTCGGGCCTTTCGTTAGACGCATCCGAATCACCACGCTTATGAGCGTCCCCGCTGCCCGGCCCGATCCCATGTCGCTCAAAGCGGATTACCGCGTCGCCAAAACCGCGTTGCTCGAACGCTTCGAGGCAGCCAGCAACGTCGACAGCGCGATGCGCGCACTGTCACGCGCCACCGACGATGCACTGCGCCGCGCCTGGCGCACCTGCGATCTGCCCGCCTCGCTCGCGCTCGTTGCTGTCGGCGGCTACGGACGCGGCGAGCTTTCGCCGTACTCCGACATCGACATTCTCGTGCTGATGCCCGAGCCGCCGGCGCCGGAACTGGAAGCGCGCATCGAGCGCTTTATCGGCATGGCATGGGACCTCGGGCTCGAATTGGGCAGCAGTGTACGCACGGTCGGCGAATGCATCGACGAGGCCGAGCGCGATATCACCGTCCGCACTTCGCTGCTGGAGGCGCGCCGCATTGTCGGCAGCACGACCGTCTTTCAGCGCTTTGCACTGCGGTTCAACGAAACGCTCGACGCTCGCGCATTCTTTCAAGCGAAAGTGCTCGAAATGCGTCAGCGTCACGCGAAATTTCAGGATTCGCCGTACAGCCTGGAGCCGAACGTCAAGGAAAGCCCGGGCGGCTTGCGCGATCTGCAATTGATTCTTTGGATCGCCCGCGCAGCCGGGTTCGGCAGCAGTTGGCGAGAACTCGACGAACGCGGTCTGATCACGGCGCGCGAAGCGCGGGAACTGCGCCGCAACGAGGGTTTTCTCAAAACGCTGCGCGCCCGGCTGCACATCATCGCGGGGCGGCGCCAGGACGTGCTCGTCTTCGATTTGCAAACCGCCGCTGCAGAGAGCTTCGGGTACGGCTCGACGCATGCCCGTCGCGCAAGCGAACAGCTGATGCGCCGTTATTACTGGGCGGCCAAGGCCGTCACTCAGCTCGCAACGATTTTGATCCAAAACATCGAAGCGCAGCTTTTTCCACGCACAAGCGGAATCACGCGCGTGCTGTCGGAGCGCTTCGTCGAAAAGCAAGGGATGATCGAAATCGTCAGCGACGACGTATTCGAGCGCACCCCCACGGCCATTCTTGAAGCGTTTTTGCTGTATGAAGCGACGCCTGGCACCAAGGGGCTCTCCGCACGTACGCTGCGGGCACTTTACAACGCGCGCGAAATCATGGATTCCCATTGGCGCAAGCACCCGGAAAACCGGCGCCTTTTCATGGCGATTCTGAAGGAGCCGCAAGGCATCACGCACGCATTGCGGTTGATGAACCAGACCAGCGTGCTCGGACGTTATCTGCTCAACTTTCGCCGCATCGTCGGGCAGATGCAGCACGATCTTTATCACGTCTACACGGTCGATCAACACATTTTGATGGTGCTGCGCAATCTGCGCCGCTTTGCCATCGCCGAGCACGCGCACGAGTATCCGTTTTGCAGCCAGTTGATGGCGAACTTCGAGCGGCAGTGGGTGCTGTACGTCGCCGCGCTCTTTCACGACATCGCGAAAGGACGAGGCGGCGACCACTCGACGCTCGGCATGGCCGATGCACGGCGTTTTTGCCGCGAGCACGACATCGTGGGCGATGACGCCGCGCTTGTTGTCTGGCTCGTGCAGCAGCATCTGACCATGAGCCAGGTCGCGCAGAAGCAAGACACGAGCGACCCCGCCGTTATCGCGCAATTTGCGGCGCTCGTGGGCACGGAGCGCCGTTTGACCGCGCTTTACCTGCTCACGGTTGCCGACATCCGCGGGACCAGCCCAAAAGTATGGAACGCCTGGAAGGGCAAGCTGCTCGAGGACCTTTATCGAATGACGCTTGCCGTGCTCGGTGGGGCACGGCCCGATCAGCACTCCGAACTCAAAACGCGCCAGGAAGAAGCGCTTGCGCTGTTGCGGCTCGAGACCGTGCCCGAACATGCGCACGACCCGCTATGGGAGCAGCTCGATGTGGGCTACTTCCTGCGCCACGATGCGGCCGATATCGCCTGGCAAACGCGCGTGCTCTATCGCCACGTCGCAGCCGACGCGCCGATCGTGCGGGCACGGCCGTCGCCCATTGGTGAAGCGCTGCAGGTGCTCGTCTATGTGCGCGACCGGCCGGACCTCTTCGCTGGTATCTGTTCCTACTTCGAGCGAAACGGCCTGTCGGTACTCGACGCGCGTATCAACACCACGCGTCACGGCTACGCACTCGATAACTTTATCGTCGCCCAACCCGAAGGCGACGTACAGTATCGCGACATCGCCAACCTCGTCGAGCAACAGCTGTCCGGTTGGCTGTCCTCGGGCACGCCGTTGCCGGAGCCGTGCAAAGGCCGGCTGTCGCGGCTGTCGCGGACTTTTCCGATTACGCCGCGCGTCGATTTGCGTGCCGACGAGCGCGGCCAATATTACATCCTGTCGGTGTCGGCGAACGATCGCCTGGGCCTGCTCTATTCGATCGCACGCGTTCTGGCCGATCATCGGGTTGGCGTGCACGCTGCGCGGATCGACACGCTCGGCGAGCGCGTCGAAGACGTTTTTCTACTGGACGGGCGCGAGCTGTCGGATAACCGACTCCAGATCCAGGTCGAAACCGAGTTGCTGCGCGCGATCGCGCTCTAATCCGTTTTTCAGGCCGCCAAGCAGCCAGGCGGCCAAACGCTTTTTCTCGAGACTCTATGCGCGTCAAACTGACAGCCAAGCATCCGCGACCGGCCACCCCGGATCGCGCCCCCGTTCGCCCAGGCAACGCGCCCGCGCGCAAGCCGGCGCGGTCAGCACCAGCGCGGCCAGCCGCGAGCGTACGGCCAGCCGCTACGAGTGCGCCTTCGACAGCGAAAGTGCCACGGCCCGCCGGAAAAGACGCCGAGCGTCGCTCGTCTCCGAAAAGCCCCGCAGGGAAAACGGGGAATGCGGCGCGAGGAACGGACACGCGGGCGGAACGTAGCGAGCAAGTCGATCGTAACAAGCGCACCGAACGCGAAGACTGGCCAGCCAAGGCACCAAGGACTAACCGAGCCGATCAGGCATCGGCGGGAAAAAACGCCGAGCGCCGCGAATACGGCGAACGTGGCCCACGCGTGCGCAGCGAAGGCGGCACGCGCAATGCCGCTGCGCCCGCAACTGGCAAGCGCAGCAGCAGCCCCCGAACGCCCGGCGCCGACCGACCCGCTGGGCGGTCATACAACGACCGCGCCACATCGAGCGCAACGGGCGAGCGACCCGCCCGGCGGGCCGCGCCGCAGGCTGGTGCGAGCGCGAGCGGCGACGCATATGGTCCGCGTGCCGGCAGCAAGTCAAGCGGGCCCGTAAAGCGCGAAACCACAGAGCGCGCGCCGCGGACCTCACCCTCGGGCCATGCCGCGCGCCGAACGCGGGACGAACCCGCCACCGCTCAAAGACGTCCACCGCGCGGTGGGCCCGCATCCGCGGCACCCGTAGCCGTAGCGTCAACCGCACGAGGCAAGCCGGCCGCGCCCCGCCGGCCCGCGACAAACCGCGAGCAACCGAGCAAGACGCGCGTCGCAGTGGCAGCGCCAGCCACATCCGCCCCAAGGCCAGACACCGACGACACGTTGCGTCTATCCAAACGCATGTCGGAACTCGGTCTTTGCTCGCGTCGCGAGGCCGATGAATGGATTGAGAACGGTTGGGTGCGCGTGGACGGCGTGCGCGTCGATACACTGGGCGCACGCGTGCGGCCCGATCAGCACATCGAGGTCACCCGTGATGCGCAGGTGGCCCAGGCCCGGCAAGTCACGATTTTGCTGCATAAGCCGGTCGGCTACGTTTCGGGCCAGCCGGAAGCCGGCTATGATCCCGCCGTCACGCTCGTCACAGCCGACAGCCACTGGGATGGCGACGGCTCCACCCAGCGCTTTTCGCCGAGCCATTTGCGCGCGCTCGCGCCCGCGGGCCGTCTCGATATCGACTCGACTGGTCTGCTTGTGCTGACACAAGACGGCCGTATCGCGAAGCAATTGATCGGCGAGCAGTCAGGCGTGGAAAAGGAGTACCTCGTGCGTGTCAGCTACGGCGAGCATACGACCGATGTCTCCCGTCACTTTCCCGCCGACAAGCTCGCCCTATTGAGGCACGGCCTCTCGCTCGACGAGGTCGCACTCAAACCGGCCAAAGTGAGCTGGCAAAACGGCGAGCAATTGCGTTTCGTACTGCGCGAAGGCAAGAAGCGGCAGATACGGCGCATGTGCGAGTTGGTCGGGCTGCAAGTGGTGGGGCTAAAGCGTGTGCGCATCGGACGCGTAGCGCTCGGGCCATTGCCGCAAGGCAAGTGGCGGTACCTTGCGGCGGACGAGGCGTTTTGACGGCGATGGCGCGCCAATTCCTCCAGGAACGGCGCGCCGGCGACTGATTCAATCGTCGCTGTTGGGCTCCAGGTCGGGGAACAACACGTCGGTGAAGCCGAATTTAGAGAAATCGGTGATCCGCATTGGATACAGCTTGCCGATCAAATGATCGCATTCGTGCTGGACCACGCGCGCATGGAACCCTTCGGCCACCCGATCGATCGCCTGCCCGTATTGATCGAACCCGTGATAGCGAATCATCGAAAACCGGCCTACCACGCCACGCATGCCCGGCACGGAAAGACACCCTTCCCAGCCCTCCTCGGTATCTTGCGACACCGGCGTAATCGTCGGATTGATGAGCACCGTCTCCGGTACGGGCGGCGCCTCCGGGTAACGTTCGTTGTACCCAAAACCAAAAATGACCACCTGAAGATCGACGCCGATCTGCGGTGCGGCAAGCCCTGCGCCGTTCGCCGCATGCATCGTTTCGAACATATCCGCAATCAACGCGTGCAGTTCGGGGTTGTCGAAATGGTCGATGGGCTGGGCGATGCGCAGCAAGCGCGGATCGCCCATCTTGAGAATTTCGCGAATCATGGGTTATGGCCCTCCAGGAGCTTGCGCATACCGTCTTCGTCGACTACAGGGACGCCGAGTTCCTCGGCTTTTGCGAGCTTGCTGCCCGCCTCCGCCCCCGCCACCACGTAATCCGTCTTTTTCGACACGGAGCCGGACACTTTCGCACCGGCCGCCTCGAGCATTTCCTTCGCTTGCTCGCGTGACAGGCTAGGCAATGTACCCGTCAGCACGACTGTTTTGCCGGCCAGCACGCCCGGCGGTGCGCGCGGGGCGGGCGGACCTTCGGGCCACGTCACCTTGTCAGGCGCGCGCAACTGCTCGATGACCGTTCGATTGTGTTCTTCGGCAAAGAACTGATGAACCGACTCGGCGACGACAGGCCCCACATCGTTCACTTCGAGCAGTTCTTCCGTCGACGCGTTCATCAGCGGATCGAGCGCACCAAAATGGTGGGCCAGATCTTTTGCCGTCGATTCCCCCACGTGGCGAATCCCGAGCGCGTAGATAAAGCGGGCCAGCGTCGTATGCTTCGCTTTCTCGAGCGAATCGAGCAGATTCTGTGCGGATTTTTCCGCGAACCGCTCGAGCTGCGACAGCGTGGCAAAACCCAGGTTGAAGAGATCAGCTGGGGTGCGTACAAGGCTCTGTTCGACGAGCTGATCGATGATTTTCTCGCCAAGCCCGTCGATATCGAGTGCGCGCCGCTGTGCAAAATGCCAGATGGCCTGCTTGCGCTGGGCCGGGCAGACGAGCCCGCCGGTGCAGCGGGCGACAGCTTCATCCGGAAGCCGCTCCACCCGCGAGCCGCACACGGGGCAGGTGTCCGGCATCACGAATTCCCGCGCGTTCTCGGGACGCTTGTCGAGCATAACCGAGACCAACTCAGGAATGACATCGCCCGCGCGCCGCACGACGACGGTGTCACCAATGCGCACGTCTTTGCGGCGCACTTCGTCCTCGTTATGCAACGTTGCGTTGGTCACGGTAACGCCGCCAACGAACACCGGCTTGAGGCGCGCCACCGGCGTAATGGCGCCAGTGCGTCCGACGTTGACATAGATGTCGAGCAACTCCGTCATGGCCTCTTCGGCAGCAAATTTGTGTGCCAGCGCGAAACGCGGCGCGCGCGAGACGAAGCCGAGCCGGTCTTGATCGTCGCGCCGATTGACCTTGTATACGACACCATCGATTTCGTACGGCAGCGACCGGCGCTTTTCGCCAATACGGCCAAAAAATTCGAGCAGCCCCTGGGCACCTGCGACGACGGCGCGCTCGGCGCACACCGGCAGCCCCAGTTCGACATACCACTCGAGCACCGCGCTATGTGTCTTGGGCATCTCGATTCCGTCGAGTTCGCCGATGCCATATGAAAAAAACGACAAAGGCCGCTGCGCGGTGATTCTCGGGTCGAGCTGCCGAAGACTACCCGCCGCAGCATTGCGCGGATTGGCGAACTCGCGCTGGCCCGCTTCGCGCTGACGCGCGTTGAGCTTCTCGAAATCGCGCTTGAACATCAACACTTCGCCGCGCACTTCAACCACCCGCGGCAGGTGTGCGCCCTTTAGCTTGAGCGGGATAGAGCGGATCGTCCGCACGTTTTGCGTCACGTCCTCGCCCGTGGCGCCATCGCCGCGCGTCGCGGCGCGCACCAGCCGCCCATCCTCGTAGCGCAGCGCAATGGCGAGCCCATCGAACTTCAGCTCGCACGCGTATTCGACATCGGAGCGGCCGAGTGTCTCTGCGTTACGTCGGTCGAACGCCCTCACGTCATCGTCGGCGAAACCGTTGTTGAGCGACAGCATCGGCACTGCATGAATCACTGGTGCGAAACCGCTAGCGGCCTGGCCACCGACGCGTTGGGTCGGAGAATCAGGGGTGATCAGGTCTGGATGCTCGTTCTCGATGCGCTGGAGTTCGAGAAACATCCGGTCGTACTCCGCATCGGGCAACTCAGGCTGGTCGAGCACGTAGTACTGATGATTCGCGCGATCAAGTTCCGTGCGCAACCAAGCTGCGCGTTCGGCGGGTTTGTCTGTGGGCGGTTCGACGATCGTTCGGGCCATGCTGGGAGCGCGTTTGTTCGCATTGCGGATAACCAGGGCATTATCGCAGCAAGGCGCGCGATGCGCGCACGGCCCGTCAACTCATTGGCTAAACAGCCTACGCGTCGCAGGCGAGCCCGCAGGAATGCCCGCCTCCTCGAGTTTCGCGTAAAGCGTCATCAACTGTTTTTCGATCGCAAGCAGTGCCGTTTCGGGCAACGGCCGGCACTGATCGTCGACAACGCGCCCCCCGATGCGTTCGGCCAGCGACTTCGCGTAATCGCACATGAGCCTGAATGGCAGGATGTCTTCGTCGGCAACCGGCACATCCAGGATCAGGGTGATCATCTGCCCACCCTTGTAGGTGAGATCGTCGCGCAGAAAGTTGGTGTCGCCGAATTGCAGCATGAAAACGGGGCTTTGCTTCGCATCGAGCTTGACAAAGCGCGTGCCGTCGCGCGAAAGCAGCAGACCGTCTTGTGAGGCGACCGCCTGCACGTAATTCGCTGACCACGGCGCACCGTCCGAGAGGACGTTGACCGAGAGTTGCGCGTCGCATTGCGCGGCGAAGCCATCGAGTTCGCGCGCCATCGACACCGTCTCGAGCATGTCGGGAAACTCCGGCGCACCATCGATCGCATCGGCGAATTGCTGCACCCCCGAGACGAATTCCGAAAACTCCAGCTCGTTCAGCGCACCACTGCGGTTGGCCAGTTGCACCGCCGCGCGCAATTCGTCGTAGCGCTGGCCGCTTTGCAGCAACTCCCACCCGCTTTCCCCGTCGGGCCTGCCTTCGACGTACACGGGCTTGCTACCCGCGCGACGCAGCCGCTGCGCCAGCGGCATTGCCTTGTCGCCGGCAATCGGCGCACCGAGCCTGATCTGTACAACGGAATCGATACGGCGGTCCACCACGTGCGGCGGCGCCGACGAAATCGTCGTGGCGGCAGGCGCGATCGGCTCTTCGGCATGCCCCGCTTGCCCGGCATCCGCGCCCGGCGGGGCCGTCGCCGCGTCGGGCGCTGTGGCTTCGGCCTGCAAATCCGCCGCGGTGTCCGGCGGGGCGATACCGAAGCTAGGCTCGACGCGCGCCCCGCCGTCCGCTGCAGACGTGTCCGACAGCGCTGGTTCGCGGCGCACGCTTGCGCGCGCCGGTTCGATAAACGGCCGCTCCTCCTCGTGGTCGTGGCGCGCAAGCGCCTCGGCCGCATCGGTCGGCATCGCTCTTGGCATCCTGCGGCGCACCTTCGCCCCCTGCCACGCGTTGTATCCGACCACTCCCACCACCACCACGGCGCCTGCGCCGATCAATCCGAGTGTCAACTCGTCCATGCACGCTCCATGAATCACATTCCGCTCGAGTTCGCTTGGGTTCGCTCGAATTCGTTCGAGTCCGCTTGGGTCCGCCTCGGTCCGCGCACCGGCGGCGCAACCGGTGCCGCTTCGTTGCGCCGCGCCCGCTCGTTCAAGCCGTATTCTGGGCGAAACCCGCAGCGGTTTCCATGTCCACGGCCACGATGCGCGAGACCCCTTGCTCCTGCATCGTCACGCCAATCAGTTGCTGAGCCATCTCCATCGCGATCTTGTTGTGCGAGATGAAGAGAAACTGCGTCTTTTCCGACATCGCACGTACGAGATTGGCAAAACGCTCGGTGTTCGCGTCGTCGAGCGGCGCGTCCACCTCGTCGAGTAGACAGAAAGGCGCCGGATTGAGCTGGAACATCGCGAACACGAGCGCCGTCGCCGTTAGCGCTTTCTCGCCGCCCGAAAGCAGGTGGATCGTCGAATTCTTCTTGCCCGGCGGTTGCGCCATCACCTGCACGCCAGCATCGAGAATCTCGTCGCCCGTCATGATCAGCTTTGCCTGCCCACCACCGAACAACCGCGGGAACAGCTCGCCGAAATGCCGGTTGACCTCGTCGAACGTGCCTTGCAGCAACGTGCGCGTCTCCTGGTCGATCTTGCGAATAGCGTCTTCGAGGGTATCGATGGCAGCGGTCAAATCCGCCGATTGGGCATCGAGGAACGTCTTGCGCTCGCCGGCGGCCGCCAGTTCGTCGAGCGCCGCCATGTTGACCGCGCCGAGCGCGGTGATCGCATTGTTGATGCGCGTCACCTCGCCCTGCAAGTAAGACGGCTTCATATCCGGCGTCAGCTTCGCTTGCAACTGTGCCTCGTCGACGCCCGCTTCGTTCAGTTGCTCGACAAACTGTTCGCCCGCGATGCGCGCGGCCTGTTCCTTGAGCTGAAGCTCGGTGATCCGATCGCGCAGCGGCTGTAACGATCGTTCGGCCGTCAGGCGCATCTCGTCGGCATGGCGCAGCTTAGCGGTTAGATCGTCGAGCTCTCTGCGCGCCGCGCCGAGTGCCGCCTCTTTCGCGGCGCGAATCTCGAGCGCGTCTTGCAGACCCGTGTGCGCCGTCTGCTCGTTGATGGTTTCCAATTCCGCACGCGCATCCTCGAGTGACGCCGCCACACGCTCGCTTTGCTCGTGCGCCACCTGGATGCTGCGCGTCAGTTCGTCGATGCGATTCGCCATGTTGCGCGCCGCGAAGCGCGCATCGGTGGCCGCCCGCTCGAGATCGCGCGCCTCGGTGCGCGCCGCGCTCAACGATTCGTCGAGCGCTTCGAATGCAAGCTGATTGTCTTCAAAGCGCGCTTGCAAGCCGGCGAGCTCACCATCGTGGCGCTCGAAGTTGGCCTCGGATTCCGCCCGCTGCGCACGCTGCTCCTCGATTTGCGCCGTGATTTCGTCGAGTTCCTCGCGAATTTGCGAGCTGCGTTGCGTGTAGCGCTCGTGGGCTTGTGCAAGCTTGAGAACGTCTAATTGCAGCGCGTGCACGCGTTGCGTCGCGCGCTCGGCCTGTGCTCGCGCATCGGTCAACGTCTGCGCGGCTTGGGTGTGAGCTGACTCCGCGCGAATGGCGGCTGTCTTGGCTTCATCCGCCAGCAGTGCTTGCGCACGCAATTGGCGCGCAAGGTTTTCGATCTCCTGCTGGCGTGCCAGCATGCCTGCCTGCTCGGAATCGGCAGCATAAAGCTGCACACCCACCCGCGTGACCACATGCCCCGCCTTGACGACAAGCGCACCACCTTCCGGCAGTTGCGCCCGCATCGCAAGCGCCTGCGGCAGATCGTCGGCGACATAGACGCTCTCGAGCCAGTCGGCAAGCACGGCACGCAAGCCCGCATCGTCGATGCGCACGAACGAAAGCAGCGGCTGCAGCCCGGCCGGCACCTCGCGCGGTGCCGCAGCCGTTGGCGGAGCATAAAAGGCGAGCTTGGCGGGCGGCGCATCGGTCGCAAACGCCTTCACCCAATCGAGATTCGAAATTTCCAGCGCAGCCAGGCGCTCGCGCAGTATCGATTCGAGCGCCGTTTCCCAGCCCGCTTCGACGTGCAGCTTTTTCCATAGGCGAGGCAGACCGGCCAGTTCATGCTTGTCGAGCCAAGGCTGGATCTTGCCCTCGGTCTGGACGTTTTCCTGCAATTGCTTGAGTGCGACAAGCCTCGCTTCCAACTGATGAATCTGCGCCGTTTCGGCCTGCACGCGCTCGTGCGCCTCGCGGCGCGACGCATCGAAGCCCGGCAGCGCGTCCTGCGCGTCGGCAAGCCGCGCTTGCGCCTCGCGCAGCACTTCCTCATGCTCGGCAAGCTGCATGCGCTGCTCTTCGAGCAGCGCTTCGTCGGGTGCGTCGAGCCCGCCCGCCTCCGCCTTCAGCCGCTCATGGCGCTGCTGCAACTGCTGCAACTGCTGATCGGCGTTGCGCTGATGCGCCGCTTCGAGCTTCAGCGCCTGCTCGGTCTGCGCGATGGCGCCACGTTCGTCGTTGAGCCGCGCCTGGGCATCGCGCCAGCTCGCTTCGAGCGCAGGCAACGCGTCGTGCTTGGCGGCCGCCTGGTCTTCGGCAAGCGAGGCCTTTTCTTCGGCGATGGCAAGCTGCGTCTGCGCGTCTTCGAGATCGCCGCGCGCCTTTTCGGCCTGCATCAGCCACTGTTCGCGCTGCGCCGTCAGCGCAGCAATCTGCGCCTGCACGCGATTGCGCGATTCGATGATGAACTTGATCTCGGCCTCGAGCCGGCTCACTTCCGCATTGGCTTCATACAGCGAGCCTTGCGCACCTTGCATCGCGTCGCTCGCGGCGTAGTGCGCCACGCGCAGCGTCTCGAGCTCCGCCTCGACCTCGCGCAGACGCGCCGTCTGTGCTTCGAGGTCGATCTGCGCCTCGGCGATCGCCCGCTGCTGGCGCGCCTGTTCGCCGGCCGCCTCGTTCTTGCGCAACAGCCACAAAAGCCGCTGCTTTTCCTCGCCTTCGGCCTGCAACGTCTTGAATTTGGTTGCGACCACGGCCTGCGCTTCGAGCTTTTCCAGATTGGCGCTCAGCTCGCGCACGATATCTTCGACGCGGATCAGATTCTCGCGCGTGTCGTGCAGCCGGTTCTCGGTCTCGCGCCTGCGCTCTTTGTACTTCGAGACGCCCGCCGCCTCTTCCAGGAATACGCGCAGCTCTTCGGGCTTCGCCTCGATGATGCGCGCGATCATGCCTTGCCCGATGATCGCGTAAGCACGCGGGCCAAGGCCCGTGCCGAGGAAGATGTCCTGGATGTCGCGCCGGCGCGCGGGCAGATTGTTGATGTAGTAGCTCGAGGTACCGTCGCGCGTGAGCACGCGCTTGACGGCGATCTCGGCATACTGCCCCCACTGGCCGGCTGCACGGCCGTCGGCGTTATCGAACACGAGTTCGACGCTCGCCCGGCTGCCGGGCTTGCGCGAAGTCGAGCCGTTGAAAATGACGTCCTGCATGGACTCGCCACGCAGCTCGGACGCGCGCGACTCGCCCAGCACCCAACGCACGGCATCGATGATGTTCGATTTGCCGCAACCATTGGGGCCGACGACACCGACGAGCTGGCCGGGTACCTGGAAATGGGTGGGATCGACGAAGGACTTGAAGCCAGCGAGTTTGATCGAGGTCAGACGCACGGCGATATCGCTGTTTGAGTGTAACGGTCGAACGGATCGCGCACGGATAACCTCCCCGCCGCAATGCTCAGAAATCAGGCTGCGGGCCATACGCAGACGGCAGATCGCAATCGGCGCCGGGCTCGCGAGCAAATGGCAATCATACCATCGCCTACGCGCGCGTCTGCTCAGGATCGGTGTTCGAGCAACGCCTCGCCGGGGCTCGAGGCGGCTATAATGGCCCGCTTCATGCCGCTGTATGCGTTTGTCGTACGCAAGCGCGCTTTGTTCGCGCGCCGCCAGCCTTCTTCGGCATTTCCCGCATTTCGCCCGCACCGCCGAGCCCAACGTGAATCCTCGACTCGACCGACTCCAACCGTATCCATTCGAAAAGCTGCGCGCGCTGCTCAAGGACGCCACGCCGCCCGCCGCGTCGACTCACATCAGCTTCGGCATCGGCGAGCCCCGGCACGCCACGCCAGCGCTCGTCACCGAGGCCATCGTTGCCTCGCTCGGCACGCTGTCGAGCTACCCGGCCACGGCTGGCTCTAGCGCGCTGCGGGAAGCCATCGCGCATTGGGCCACGCAGCGCTATGGCCTGCCGGCGCTCGATCCGGCCGCGCAGGTGTTGCCCGTGTCGGGCTCGCGCGAAGCACTTTTCTCGCTTGCGCAAACGGTGGTGGACGGCTCGCGGCCCGGCGCCATCGTGCTCTGCCCGAACCCGTTCTATCAAATCTATGAAGGCGCGGCGTTGCTCGCCGGCGCCGAGCCTTACTTCGTGAACAGCGATCCGGCTCGCAACTTCGCCTGCGACTACCGAGCGGTGCCGGACGATATTTGGTCGCGCACCCAGCTGCTGTACGTTTGCTCGCCGGGCAACCCGACCGGTGCCGTCCTCACGCTCGAAGACTGGCACGAGCTTTTTGCGCTAGCCGACCGGCATGGCTTCGTGATCGCCTCCGACGAGTGCTATTCGGAAATCTATTTCGACGAGGGCAAGCCGCCGCTCGGCGGGCTCGAAGCCGCGCACCGCCTGGGCCGCGGCTTCGAGCGGTTCATCATGTTGTCGAGCCTCTCGAAGCGCTCGAACGTACCGGGCATGCGCTCGGGCTTCGTGGCGGGCGACGCCGAACTGCTCAAACGTTTTTTGCTCTATCGCACTTACCATGGGGCCGCGCTCTCGCCGGTCTACCAAGCCGCGAGTATCGCCGCGTGGAACGACGAAACGCACGTGCGCGAAAATCGCGCGAAATACGTCAGCAAATTCGCGAAGGTCACGCCGATGCTGACCGACGTGCTCGACGTACGGTTGCCCGATGCGGCGTTCTACTTGTGGGCCAATGTCGCGCGCACTGGCCTTTCGGATACCGAATTCGCTCGGCGCCTTTACGCCGACTATAATGTGACGGTTTTGCCCGGCTCGTATCTCGCGCGCACTGCGCATGGCACGAACCCTGGCCGCGATTTCGTCCGCCTTGCGCTCGTCGCCGGCGTGAACGAATGCGTCGAAGGCGCGCAACGCATCGTCGATTTCTGCCGTTCGCTCGCGCCTTGAGCCTGCGCGCTGCGTCGAGCAACCCATCCCGACTCCCGAGTCCATCTAGCGAAAGAAAGAGAGACCATGTCGCAACAACTTCAGCACATCATCGACACCGCCTGGGAAACCCGCGCCGAGCTTTCGCCGAAGGCCGCATCGACCGAAGTTCGCGAAGCCGTCGCACACGCGATCGAGCAACTCGATAAAGGCGCGCTGCGCGTGGCCGAAAAGAAGGACGGTCAATGGGTCGTCAATCAATGGCTGAAAAAAGCCGTGCTGCTGTCGTTCCGGCTCGAAGACAACGTGCCGATGCCCGCAGGCGGCTACTCGCAATTCTACGACAAGGTGCCTTCGAAATTCGCCAGCTATACGGCTGAAGACTTCGCTGCCGGCGGCTTTCGCGTCGTCCCGCCGGCCATCGCGCGCCGCGGGTCGTTCATCGCGAAAAACGTCGTGCTGATGCCGTCGTACACGAACATCGGCGCCTATGTGGACGAAGGGACGATGGTCGATACCTGGGCCACCGTCGGCTCGTGCGCGCAGATCGGCAAGAACGTCCATTTGTCGGGCGGCGTCGGCATTGGTGGCGTGCTCGAGCCGCTGCAAGCCAACCCCGTCATCATCGAGGACAACTGCTTCATCGGCGCACGCTCGGAAGTGGTGGAAGGCGTGATCGTCGGCGAGAATTCGGTCATCTCGATGGGCGTCTATCTCGGCCAAAGCACGAAGATTTTCGATCGAGAGACGGGCGAAGTCAGCTACGGCTATGTGCCGCCCGGCTCCGTCGTCGTCGCCGGCAACCTGCCATCGAAGGACGGCACGCATAGTCTCTATTGCGCCGTGATCGTCAAGAAGGTTGACGCTAAGACGCGTGCAAAAGTCGGCCTGAACGAGTTGCTGCGAGGCGATTGATGAGCGCGGCGCGCACCGTCGTCTACGGCATTCCGAACTGCGACACCGTGAAAAAAGCGCGCGCATGGCTGGAGGCGCGCGGCGTGTCGTTCGAGTTTCACGATTTCAAGAAGGCCGGTCTCACCGCCTCGCTCGTGTCGGCGTGGCTCGCCGACGTGCCGCTCGATGCGCTCATCAATCGTCACGGCACGACGTGGCGCGGCCTGTCGGACGCAGCGAAGGCAGCCGCGCAAAGCGAAGCGGGTGCAATCGCGCTGATGGTCGAGAAGCCGTCCGTTGTGAAGCGGCCCGTGGTGGTCGTCGACGGCAGCGTGAAAACACTTGGCTTTTCGCCCGAACAGTACGAAACGCTGTTCGACTGACCGAACTGCGCGACCGCCGCATGGCATGCAGTTGCCGGCCGTTGCAAGCCGGCATTTTTTATTGATACGGGTCACATTCATGTCCGGCACCCTCGCCCTCACCGAAGAACTGATTGCGCGCGCGTCCGTGACGCCCGACGATCAGCATTGCCAGCAATTGTTGATCGACCGCCTGAGCGCGATCGGCTTCGACTGCGAAACGATTGCATCGCACGGCGTCACGAACCTGTGGGCCGTCAGGCGCGGCACCGACGGCACCAACGGCAAGCTGCTTGCATTCGCCGGCCACACTGACGTCGTCCCCACGGGCCCGCTCGAACAATGGAGTTCGCCGCCGTTCGTGCCGACGCACCGCGACGGCAAGCTCTATGGCCGCGGCGCCGCGGACATGAAAACGTCGATCGCCGGTTTCGTCGTCGCCACGGAAGAGTTTGTCGCCGCGCACCCAGACCACCGTGGCTCGATCGCGTTCTTGATTACAAGCGATGAAGAAGGCCCCGCCGCCTACGGCACCGTCAAGGTCGTCGAAGCACTGAAAGCACGCAATGAAAGGCTCGACTATTGCGTCGTCGGGGAGCCGACGTCGGACGCCACGCTTGGCGACGTCGTCAAAAATGGTCGGCGCGGTTCGATGTCCGGCAAGCTCACGGTCAAAGGCGTGCAAGGCCATATCGCTTATCCGCATCTCGCGAAAAACCCGATCCATTTGCTCGCGCCCGCCCTTGCCGAACTGGTGTCAGAGCATTGGGACGCCGGCAACGAACACTTCCCGCCGACCACCTGGCAAGTGTCGAATTTGATCAGCGGCACCGGTGCCAGCAATGTGATTCCCGGGCGAGCGGAGTTGACATTCAATTTTCGTTTTTCGACGGCGAGCACCGTCGACGGACTGCAGCGTCGTGTGCATGCGATGCTCGATAAGCACGGCCTCGATTACGAACTCGACTGGACTGTGAGCGGGCTGCCGTTTCTAACCCCGCGTGGCGACCTGTCGAACGCGCTCGAGCAGGCCATCAAGGACGAGACAGGTCTCACGACGGCGCTCTCTACGACAGGCGGCACATCGGACGGCCGCTTCATCGCGCAGATCTGCGAGCAAGTCGTCGAGTTCGGGCCGCCCAACGGCAGCATTCACAAAATCGACGAGCATATCGAGTTGGCCTTCGTCGAGCCGCTCAAGAATATCTATCGGCGCGTGCTCGTTGCGCTGGTCGCGTAATGCATCACGCGTCAAACGTATAGCGTCAAGGGAGCCATCATCATGACCACGCCGTTCACTACCGTACGCGACCTGCTGCGCTATTCGGTTTCGCGGTTCAACGCGGCCGGGCTCGCGTTCGGCCATGGCAGCGCGAACGCTTACGACGAAGCCGCCTATCTGATCCTGCATACGCTGCATTTGCCGATCGATACGCTCGAGCCGTTTCTCGATGCACGTTTGCTGCCAAGCGAAATCGACGAGGTGCTCGGCATCATTACGCGTCGCGCCGACGAGCGGCTACCCGCCGCCTACCTCACGCACGAGGCATGGATGCATGGCTGCCGCTTTTACGTCGACGAGCGCGTGATCGTGCCGCGTTCGTTCATCGGCGAATTGCTTGACGACGGATTGCAGCCGTATGTCGCGGACCCGGATGAGGTGAGCGCGGTACTCGAGCTTTGCACGGGCTCCGGCTGCCTCGCTATTTTGGCGGCGCACGCGTTTCCGAACGCGGACGTCGATGCCGTCGATATCTCCGCCGATGCGCTCGAGGTTGCCCGCATCAATGTCGCCGAGTACGGACTCGACGAGCGCATCGCACTGTTCGAGGGTGACCTTTTCGCACCGCTCGCGCAACGGCGCTACGACGTCATCATCGTGAATCCGCCTTACGTGAACAGCACTTCGATGGACGCGTTGCCAGCCGAATACCGCCACGAGCCGGCGCTCGCGCTGGCGGGCGGCGAAGACGGCATGGATGTCGTGCGCCGTATCATCGACGAAGCGCGCGGCTGGCTTACCGACGAAGGCGTGCTCGTCGTCGAGATCGGCAACGAGCGCACCAACGTGGAAGCGGCGATCGGCGGTCTCGATCTCGTTTGGCTCTCGACGAGCGCCGGCGAAGACAGCGTATTTCTGATCCAGGCAGGCGACTTGCCGGCACACTGACGTGCCGTCCATGCGCCGACCCACGCCGGAGCCTAAGCCACAGCCATACGCCGAAGCTCGCGATCAGGCGCAACGCCTTTGGTTCATCGCGGGGGCGGCGGCGCTCGCCTATGGCGTGTCGCTGCGCGATGCGCCCTATCCCGATCAGGCCGCGGCAAAAGTGCTGATGTGCGCGCTGCTCGTGCTCGCGGCAGCCCGTCACACGCCAATGCGAGAGCGCCGGTGGTTGTGCGCTGCGCTCACCGCCTGCGCGATAGGTGACGCACTGCTGGCGTTGCCGCAGTTGCCGCTTTCGTTCATCGGCGGTCTCGCCGCCTTCGGGCTCGCCCATCTCGCTTACAGTGCGCTGCTTTGGCCGCTCGCCAGCCCTTGGCGCGCCGTGACGGGCTGGCGGCGAGCCGCGCTGCCGTTGCTGTGGCTTGTCGCGCTCGCACTCTATGCCTGGTTCTTTCCGCATCTGGGCGATCTCGCGCTGCCGGTGGCCGCTTACATGGCAGCGCTTTGCCTGATGGCAAGCCTCGCCGTCGCGGCGCGCTTGCCAAGCGCCGTTGCGGCATTCGGCGGCCTCGCTTTCGTCGCCTCAGACACGATGATCGGCATCGAGCGCTTCATCGGCCCATTCGCCGGCAGCGCCTACGCCATTTGGGCAAGCTATGCGGTCGCACAGCTCGCATTGTCTCGGGGGATACTGCTGAGCCGGCAGCGTTAGGTAAGATGCAGGCACGCAAGCGGCTCGAAGCGGCTCGCTCGCGCGGCAATGAACGGACGGAACCGGCTGTCTCACGCACTCTCATGCACTTCGAATTCAACTGGCTTTCTCTCGGCAGCCTGATTTTCGCCGCCCATGCGCTCGGCGCGATTGCGGCTTGCCACGCGATTCTCAATACGCGGACGTCGCAAGGCGCTATTGCGTGGGCAGTCTCGCTCGTGTCGATGCCCTACTTCACGTTGGTCCCCTATCTCTTTCTTGGCCGCAGCAAGTTCTCGGGCTACGTCGACGCGCGCCGGCTCGAAAACGAGTTGTTGCGTTCGCGTGCGCATCCGAGCGCCTGGGATACGCACGGCTCGACTGCCGGACGCCCCGCACAAGCGCTTGGACACAATGTCGTACGCTCGCTGGCCGGACTGAGCGGCATGCCGTTTCTGCCCGGCAACGCTGTGCGCACGCTCGTCAACGGGGATGCAACCTTCTCGGCGATCCTCGACGCGATCGAACAGGCACGCCATTACGTGCTCGTGCAATTTTTTATCGTGCGCGACGATTCGCTCGGCGAAATGCTGAAGAACCTGCTTATCGCGAAAGCGGCCGCGGGCGTGCGCGTGTGCTTCCTTTACGACAGCATTGGCTCGTTCGACTTGCCGCAACGGTATGTCACAGCCCTGCTTGCGGGCGGCGTCGAAGTCCATCCGTTCGCCACGAGCAAGCGTTTCGTGAACCGCTTTCAGCTCAATTTCCGCAATCATCGGAAGATCGTCGTCGTCGACGGTGAGCGCGCGTTTGTCGGCGGCCATAACGTCGGCGTCGAATATCTGGGCGGCAACCCGCGGCTCTCGCCCTGGCGCGATACGCATATCGAACTGCGTGGGCCGGTCGTCGCGAGCGTGCAATTCGTCTTCATCGAAGACTGGCATTGGGCGACGCAGCAGTTGCCGCATCTGGAGCCGTCGCAAGCCGAAACGCCTAAAGCGGCGGACGCTGCCGATATGCATTGCTTAGTTGTCGCACCGGGGCCGGCCGACAAGGAAGAGACGGGTTCGCTCTTCTTCGTCGCGGCGATCAACGCCGCTCAAACGCGTATTTGGATCACCACGCCTTACCTCGTTCCCGACGAAGCTGTATTTTCGGCGCTGCGTCTTGCCGTCATGCGCGGCGTCGACGTGCGCATTCTGATTCCATGTCGCCGCGATCACTACGTCGTCTTCGAGGTATCGAAGTTATACGCCTACGAACTCGTGCGCGCCGGTGTGCGCATCTTCCGTTACCAGCCCGGGTTCCTTCATCAGAAGGTGGTGCTGATCGATCAGGTGGCTGCCGCCGTCGGTAGCGCGAATCTCGACAACCGGTCCTTTCGACTGAACTTCGAAATCATGGTGCTGACGGTCGACGATGCATTCGCCGCCGAGGTCGAAGCGATGCTGCTGCGGGACTTCGCCGAAGCACTCGAGGTCGACCGCCAAGAATATCGCGATGCGCCCGCGCTGCGGCGGGTGCTGATGCATGTTGCACGGCTTTTCGCGCCGATCCTCTAAACGCCCAAGCACCGGCGCCGGCGCCGGCGCCGGCGAAGCGATCGACCAATCTACAACAGCGATTCGATATCGTCCTGCAACGCTTCGGGCTTCGTTGCCGGCGCGTACCGCTTGACCACGCTGCCACGACGATCGACCAGAAACTTCGTGAAGTTCCACTTGATCCATTCGGTGCCCAGCACGCCGGGCGCTTCACCGGTCAGATAGCGAAAGAGCGGATGTGCATTCGGCCCCTTGACATCGACCTTGTCGAACATCGGAAAACTGACGCCGTAGTTCGTCTGGCAGAAGCTGCCGATCTGCGCGGCGTCACCCGGTTCCTGCGCGCCGAACTGGTTGCACGGAAAACCGAGGATTTCGAAACCTCGCGCCGAATAGCGCTCGTAGAGTTGCTGCAAGCCGGCATATTGCGGCGTGAATCCGCACTCGCTTGCCGTGTTCACGATCAACAAAACCTTGTCGCGATAACGGTCGAGTGTGACTGTTTGTCCGTCGAGCGTGCGGGCCGAGAAACCGTAAAGCGCATCCAACGACATTTCGTTTCCCCTTGTACGAAAAGATGCAGTCTATGTGAAACAGCGAGTAACGTGAATGCCATCCGCAGCAAGCCCGTGCGCGCGGCGCTTCGAATTCGCCGAGCCGCAACTTGCCCGCGCCGTCTAAAATAGCGCTTTTCGAGCCGCCAAGCCCTTCCGTGATCCGTTTCAATCAATTTAGTCTCGCCCGCGGTGTGAAGCCGCTTTTCGAAGCCACGACGTTCGCGCTGAACCCGGGCGAAAAAGCCGGCCTCGTCGGTGCCAATGGTGCCGGCAAATCGACCCTTTTCTCCGTTTTGCGCGGCGAGCTTCATGCCGACGCCGGAGATTTTTCGCTGCCGCCCGCCTGGCGCATCGCGCACGTCGCGCAAGAGACGCCGGCGGCCGAGCGTTCCGCGCTCGACTACACGCTCGATGGCGACGCCGCACTGCGTGAAATCGAAATGTGCATGGCCGCCGCCGAAGCCGCACACGACGGCGAAACGCTCGCCCACGCGCACACTGCGTTTGCCGACGCCGACGGCTATACCGCACCCGCACGCGCCGAAGCGCTGCTGCTCGGGCTCGGCTTTACGCTGGCGCAAACGCGCGAGAGCGTGGCGAGCTTTTCAGGCGGCTGGCGCATGCGGCTGAACCTGGCGCAGGCGCTGATGTGCCGCTCCGATTTGCTGCTGCTCGACGAGCCGACGAACCACCTCGATCTCGATGCCATCGTCTGGCTCGAAGACTGGCTGCATCGTTATCCCGGCACGCTCGTCGTCATTTCGCACGACCGCGAGTTCCTCGACTCGATCTGCAACGTCACGCTGCATCTCGAAAACCGGCAGATCAAACGTTACGGCGGCAATTATTCGCAGTTCGAGATCCTGCGCGCGCAACAACTTGCGTTGCAGCAAAACGCTTACGAGAAGCAGCAAAAAACGGTGGCGCATCTGCAAAGCTTCATCGACCGCTTCAAGGCGAAGGCGACAAAAGCCCGCCAAGCCCAAAGCCGGATGAAAGCGCTTGAAAAGATGGAGCTGATCGCCCCGGCGCACGTGGCCTCGCCTTTCACGTTCGAATTTCGCGTGCCCGACGCCGCGCCGAACCCGATGCTCGTGATGGAGGACGTGCGCTGCGGCTACCGGAGTCATAGCGGCAATGACGGCGATCAAGGCAACGACGGCGCCGAGATTCCGATTCTCGACGCCGTCTCGCTGTCGATCCAAAATGGTCAGCGCATCGGCCTGCTCGGCGCCAACGGTCAGGGCAAATCGACGTTGGTGAAGACGCTCGCCGGCACGCTCGCCCCGCTTTCGGGATCGATGCGACAGGGGCGTGGGCTCAAGATCGGCTACTTTGCCCAGCATCAGCTCGAAACACTGCGGCCCGACGATTCGCCGCTCGCTCACTTGGCGCGCATTGCGCCGCAAGCACGCGAGCAGGAGCTGCGCGACTTTCTGGGCGGGTTCAACTTCTCGGGCGATATGGCCAGCGCGTCGATCGCACCGTTTTCAGGCGGTGAAAAAGCGCGGCTTGCACTGGCGCTGATCATCTGGCAAAAACCGAATTTGCTGTTGCTCGACGAGCCGACGAATCACCTCGATCTCGAAACGCGTCACGCGCTGACGATGGCACTGGCGCAGTTCGAAGGTACGCTGATCCTCGTGTCGCACGATCGGCACTTGCTACGCGCGAGCACCGATCAGTTCATGCTCGTTGCGCATCATCGCGTGCAGCCGTTCGACGGCGATCTGGACGATTACCGCGATTGGCTCCTCGAGCATGCCGCGCAGGCGCGCAGCGCGGCCAAGGCGGCCGCCGCCGAAACAACCGATTCGGCAACGAACGGCGCCGGCGCGCGCCGCGATCAGCGCCGCCAGGAAGCGCAGACGCGACAGAAACTGGCGCAGTTGAAAAAGCCGCTGCAAACGCGGATTGCCAAGATCGAAAAAGATATGGAAGCATTGAACGCGAAGAAGTCGACGCTGGACGCGTTCGTTGGAGACCCAGCCAGCTACACGCCCGAGATGAAGGCCAAGCTGAGCGCAACGCTCGCCGAGCAGGGCAGCGTGCAGGCCCGGCTTGCCGCGCTCGAAGCCGAGTGGCTCGAAGCGCACGAGGAATTGGAGCAAATCGGGGAGCAAGCCGGCTAGCACGCGCGCCGATCGGGCACGGGCGCTGCGCCATCATCGACCGACAGGAGGTTTAGTTGACGACGCATGCTCCGCTACAAGGTCTGCGTGTGCTCGATCTCACGCGGCTGCTGCCCGGCCCGGTTGCGACGCTGCGGCTGGCGGAGCTCGGTGCCGACGTGCTCAAGATCGAAGAGCCCGGCGCCGGTGACGGCGCGCGCTCGATGATGCAAAGCGCCGCCGACCGGGCCGCGGGCAAGCCAAGCGCCTTTTATCGCCTCGTCAATCGCGGCAAGCGCGAAACACGGCTCGATCTGAAGACCGAAACAGGCTGCACGGTGTTGCGCGCGCTCGTGAAGGAGTCTCACGTGCTCGTCGAGAGCTTCCGGCCTGGCGTGATGGCAGGCCTGGGGCTCGACTACGCGAGCCTCGCGAAGGTCAATTCGCAACTCGTCTATTGCGCTATTACCGGCTATGGGGCGCACGGTCCGTTTGCGCATCGGCCCGGACACGACATCAACTATCTCGCGTACGCGGGCGTGCTCGATCAGATGGCGGCAGCCGACGGCAAACCCGTTATCCCGAACGTTCAGATCGCGGATATCCTCGGCGGCGCGTCGACGGCCGTCGCGCAGATTCTCGCCGCACTTTGGAAAGTCTCGCGCGGCGGCGACGGCGCATTCCTCGATATCTCGATGACGCATGCTATCCGCGCTTGCAATATCGTCGCGCAAGCCTCGCTCGACAACGCGCAGAACGAGCCCACCGCGCTCGCACATTTGCGCGCGGGCCAGGGGCTCCTGAACGGCGGCGCGCCCTGCTACAACGTCTACCGCACAGCCGACGAGCGATGGCTGGCGCTGGGTGCGCTGGAACTCAAGTTTTGGGAGCGGCTATGTCGCGCGCTAGGGCGCGAAGACTGGACGACCCGTCACTGGAGCCTCGGGCAGGCAACCGGCGGGCCCGATGCAGCCGCGCTGACGCGCGAGTTGGCCGAACGGTTTGCCACGCAGCCGCTGTCGGCGTGGCTTGAGCTACTGGAGCCGCTCGAGTGCTGCGTGTCGCCCGTGCTGAGCGCCGAGGAGGCGCGCCGCCACATGCTTTTCGCCGAGAATGGCGCCGAATAGCGGAATAGCGGAATAGCGGGACTGCCACATAGCCGAACCGGCCACCCGAGAGCGACGCTATTCGAGTTCCCTGACCCGATCGATCGCTTGTTCGATCCGCTCGACAGCCACGACCTGTAAACCGTCGATTGGCTGCTTCGGCGCATTCGCCTTCGGTATCAGCGCGGCGGTAAAGCCTAGCTTGGCGGCCTCCTTGAGCCGCTCCTGGCCGCGCGGCGACGGCCGAATTTCGCCCGCGAGGCCCACCTCCCCGAATACGATCAACCCCTTGGGCAGCGGCTTGTTGCGCATCGAGGAATGAATCGCGAGCAGCACCGCCAGATCGGCAGCCGGCTCGGCGATCTTCACGCCCCCGACGGCATTGAGAAACACGTCCTGATCGAAGCACGCGATGCCGGCATGCCGATGCAGCACGGCGAGCAGCATCGCGAGCCGGTTCTGCTCGAGACCCACCGCGAGCCGCCGCGGGTTAGGCACGTGCGCCATATCGACGAGCGCCTGGACTTCGACCAGCAACGGCCGCGACCCCTCCTGCGTCACGAGCACACACGAACCGGGCACGACCTGCTCGTGCTGCGACAAAAAGAGCGCCGACGGATTGGCGACGCCACGCAAGCCGCGCTCCGTCATCGCAAATACGCCCAGCTCGTTCACCGCGCCGAAACGATTCTTGAAGGCCCGCACGAGCCGGAACGACGAATGCGTGTCGCCTTCGAAGTAGAGGACCGTGTCGACGATGTGTTCGAGCACACGCGGCCCGGCGAGACTGCCCTCTTTCGTCACGTGCCCCACCATGACGATCGTGGTGCCCGTTTGCTTGGCGATGCGTGTGAGCTGCGCGGCGCATTCGCGCACCTGCGCGACGGAACCCGGCGCGGACGTGAGCGCCTCCGAATAAATGGTTTGGATTGAATCGACGACGGCGACATCAGGCCGCTCCTCGGCGATGGCCGCTTGAATCTTTTCGAGCTGGATTTCAGCGAGCAGTTGAAGCTCGGACGCCTTCGAGCCGGGCTCGAGCAACGCGAGCCGCTGCGCGCGCAGGCCGATTTGGGCCGCGGACTCCTCGCCGCTGACATAGAGCGCGCGCCGATCCTCGGCCAGCGAGGCCAGCGACTGCAATAACAGCGTCGACTTGCCGATGCCCGGGTCGCCGCCGATCAGCACCACCCCGCCCGCCACAAAGCCGCCGCCCAGCACGCGGTCGAATTCGCCGATACCGGTGGAAAACCGCGGTACATCCGCCGCTTCAATATCAGCCAGGCGCTGCACCGGTGCACTTTTGGTCAGCGATTGAAAGCGATGCGCGCCGGCTGCCGGCGCCACCGTCTCCAGCAGCGTGTTCCACGCCCCGCAGGCCGGACATTGGCCTTGCCACTTGGGCGATTGGCCACCGCACTCGCTGCACGTATACGTCGTTTTTTGTTTTGCCACCAATCAAGCCTTATTCTGCGCGTACGGGCACGCGTTGGGCCACGGCGCACATCAACTCGTAGCCGATCGTCCCGCATGCGCCGGCGACGTCGTCGATGGGCAGCTGCGCGCCCCACAACTCCACGCGGGAGCCGACGCCTGCTGTCGGGCACGGGCTCAGGTCGACCGTGAGCATATCCATCGAGACCCGCCCGACCACGCGCGTGCGCACGCCGTCGACAATGATCGGCGTGCCTTCGGGCGCGCAGCGCGGATAGCCGTCGGCGTAACCGCACGCGACGACACCGATCCGCATCGGGCCGGGCGCCGTGAATATCGAGCCATAGCCGACCCGCTGCCCGGCGCTCAGCGTCTGCACGGCGATCAGCTCGGAGGCGAGCGTCATGGCCGGCTGCAAACCCAGGCCGGCGATGGCCGCCGTCACGCCCGAAGGCGACGCGCCGTACAGCACGATACCGGGACGAACCCAATCGAAATGGGCCTCCGGGTGCCAAAGCGTCGCGGCGGAATTGGCCAGGCTGCGGCTACCCGCGATACCTTCGGCGCCCCGCTCGAACACCGCCATTTGCTCGGCTATGCCGCGCTCGGCGTCGGCGTCGGCAAAGTGCGTCATCAGGACGATTTGCCCGACGCCCGGGCACGCGCGCGCGCGCTCCCACGCGGCGCGGAACTTCTCCGGCGTGTAGCCGAGCCGGTTCATCCCCGTGTTCATCTTCAATTGCACGTTGATCGGCTTCGAAAGGCGCGCCATTTCGAGCATGCGCAACTGCTCGTCGCAATGCACCGTCGTGGTCAGGCTGTAGCGGTCGATCACATCGATATCAGTGGGCCGGAAGAAACCCTCGAGCAGCAGGATCGGCCCGGCCCAGCCGAGCTCGCGCAACTTGGCCGCTTCTTCGAGATCGAGCAGCCCGAAACCGTCCGTGGCGCGCAAACCGGGGAACGCGCGGGCAAGCCCGTGGCCATAGGCATTGGCTTTGACAACTGCCCAGACCTTCGAATTCGGCGCGTGGCGGCGGGCAACGGCGAGATTATTGGCTAAGGCGGCGGTGTGAATCGTGGCGAGAAGCGGGCGCGGCATGGACGTTTTCGTAAGAACTTAAGGGTAAAACGGGCGCCCACGGCGCTCCTTTGGCACGGGCGAACGGCTGCGCGCGAAAATTGGGGCAATGCGCCGGCCGTCCGAAGGCACCTATTTTCGTGATATAAAGCCGTGCGCACAACCCATTTCGAACGGCATAGGCCTAAATGCGTCCCTCGCGGACGCCTGCTCACGAGGCGCAGCGAGGACAGCACTGCATCAGATGAAAAAAGGTTTTTATTCCATCATGGCCGCGCAGTTTTTCTCGTCGCTGGCCGATAGCGCCCTTCTGATCGCCGCCATTGCACTGCTCAAAGACCTGCACGCCCCCAATTGGATGACGCCGCTGCTCAAGCTGTTCTTCGTCCTCTCGTACGTGGTGTTGGCGGCATTCGTGGGCGCTTTTGCCGACTCCCGCCCCAAAGGGCGCGTGATGTTCGTCACCAATACGATCAAGATCGTCGGGTGCATCGTCATGCTGGTCGGCGCACACCCGCTGCTGGCTTACGGCATCGTCGGTTTCGGCGCCGCCGCCTACTCGCCGGCGAAATACGGCATCCTCACGGAACTGTTGCCACCCGAGCGGCTCGTTGCCGCCAATGGGTGGATCGAGGGCACGACGGTGGCCTCCATCATTCTGGGCACCGTGCTCGGCGGCGCGCTCGTGAGCCCGCACATCGCCGCGCATATCCTGCGGCACAAGCTCCCGTACGTCGCCACGCCGGCCGAGGCGGCCATGGTGATCATCGTCGGCATCTACGTCGTGGCCGCGCTATTCAATCTGCGTATCCCCGACACCGGCGCGCGCTACCCGCGGCAGCAACATGGGCCCATCAAGCTCATTACCGACTTCGCCGATTGCTTCCTGACGCTGTGGCACGACAAGCTCGGACAAATCTCGCTCGCCGTGACAACGCTCTTTTGGGGCGCCGGCGCTACGCTGCAGTTCATCGTGCTGAAATGGGCCGAGGTGTCGCTCGGCATGTCGCTTTCGGAAGGCGCGATCTTGCAAGCCATCGTGGCGGTGGGCGTGGCGGTCGGAGCCATGGCGGCAGCCGCCAAAATCCCGCTCAAGAAGTCGCTGACTGTGCTGCCCGTCGGCATCATCATGGGCATCGCCGTCATGCTGATGGCGTTCTATACGCGCCATATCGTGCCGGCGAACTGGGGGCTGTACTTCGGGCGGCTGCACGTCCCCGGCTATCTGATCGTCGCCTATTTGTTTCTGATGGTGGTCGGCGCGCTCTCGGGCTTTTTCGTCGTGCCGATGAACGCACTGTTGCAGCATCGCGGGCACGTGCTGTTGTCGGCCGGGCATTCGATCGCCGTGCAGAACTTCAACGAGAATCTGTCCGTGCTCGTGATGCTCTGTCTTTATGCGGTGCTGGTATGGCTCGACGTTCAGGTGTCGATCGTCATCGTGCTGTTCGGGACGTTCGTCTGTCTGATGATGTGGCTCGTGATGCGGCGGCATCAGGCCAATCAGCGCGCGTTCGACGCCGTCGCGCTGATCGGCGAAGTCAAACATTGAGTCGCGGCCGGCGGCTGCCCCCCTGAAACCTCCCACCATGTCCCGCACCATCCCTAACGTGCTGACGATCGCCGGTTCCGATTCCGGCGGCGGCGCCGGCATTCAGGCCGACCTCAAGACGTTTTCGGCGCTCGGTGCCTACGGCGCGAGCGTCGTTACCGCGCTTACCGCGCAGAATACGCACGGCGTCGTCGCAGTCCACGTGCCCGATCCGGCATTCGTCACGGCGCAGCTCGACGCTGTCTTCGGCGATATTCAGTTCGAAGCGGTAAAGATCGGCATGCTGGCCAATGCGCAGATCGTGCGGGCAGTCGCGCATGCGTTGCGCCGATATCGTCCGCCTTACGTCGTGCTCGATACCGTCATGATCTCGAAGAGCGGGCACGCGCTGCTCGCGCCCGACGCCGTCGCTGCGCTACGCAGCGAGCTGATGCCGCTCGCGACGCTCGTCACACCGAATCTGCCTGAAGCGGCCGCGCTCGTCGATGCCGAACCCGCCGCCGACGAAGCCGCGATGCTCGAGCAGGCCCAAACGCTGCTCACGTTGGGTGCGCGGGCTGTGCTGATGAAAGGCGGCCATCTGCCAGCGTCCGAAAGCCCCGATTGGCTCGTTCAAGCGGACGGCGTCCAGCGTTTTGGCGCCGCCCGGCTCCCGGTGCCGCACACGCATGGCACGGGCTGTACGCTATCGGCCGCTATCGCCGCCTTGATGCCGCAGCGCACCGACTTAGCCAACGCGATTGCGGACGCCAAAGCGTATCTGCTCGATGCTATGCGCGAAAGCGAGCGGCTTACCGTCGGCAGCGGCATCGGGCCGCTCCATCATTTTTATCGCTGGTGGTAAGCGCCCTGGGCAAACGCGGCGGCCTGCTCGGGCCAGTCGTCCGGCACCACGAAGCCACGCCTGCTTTCATGCCACGGCTGAGCGCTGCCCGCGCGCGCGAACGCGGCAACCATCGTCGGACCGTTTGCGTTTAGTTCGGCGAGCCTCGCTGCCAACACATCGGCGCTCATCAACGCATCGGCCCCCTGCTCGTAGCGACGCGGCGCAAGCCACGCAAGACGCGGCAAGACCGTCCACCTCTCCCTATTGTTATGGTGATGGTCAGCCGCAAACTCTGCCCACTGAGAATGTGTGACCCAGAACCCTTGGGCATGGGAGGCGTGCACCGCGCCCGGCACCGGCGGCAGCACGGCTGCGTCAGCGAGCGGGCACCATCGATAAAAAAGCCAGCCCTTGATGAACATCTGAGGCTCCCACGGACCGATGTGGCCGAGCGACGAGAATTCCTCGCGCGCGGAAAGCGGCAACTGATGATCGAGCAAGTGGGCGAGCTTGAGATCGAAGCGGTCTTGCAGACTCGGGCCGACGTAGTCCGCCAACGAAGCGCGTTCGCCACCCGCATGCAGATAGCATTTGACAGCGAGCTCCCAATGAAGACGATCACCGCGCGCGGTTTCGACAAGGAAATCGCATTCGCCCAAGGTGCGCCCCGCACGTCGCAGCGCCACGTTCGCCGCGACGAGCCGCAGCGCGGGCCCGTGCCGCAAGAAAAACGCGAGCAAACATTCGGCGTAGCGCCCAAGCCGCGTGAGCCGTAACGCGCCGATGTGCTCGCGCAATGTCGCGGGATCGCGATCGAGCGCAAGCAGCCAAGCCATTGTGGCCGCCTCTTCCTCCGCCGATTCGAACGGCACCGCCAGTTTGCCGATCGGAGACTGCGCCCGCAGCAGCGGCGCGCTGAGCAGCAGCCACGCCAAGTCCCGCACGATCGGGTCGTTAAACCGATCGAGTGATATGTCGACCGATGTGCCGACTGATGCGCCGAGCGCGGCATCGGCGGCCGGCCCGGGCGGGTTCACCGCGCCGCCCCATCAGCCAGCGCCTGCCGATAGGTATCGTGCGCGAGGCACAGGTCAACCCACGCTTTCGCTTTGTCGGGCAGGCTTCGCAGCAAATAGGCGGGATGGTAGGTCACGATGACCGGCACGTCCTCGTAGCGATGAATGCGCCCCCGCAGCGATGAAATGCTCGCGTCGGTCTTCAGCAGGTTTTGTGCAGCCACGCGGCCCAGCGCGACGATCAGCTTCGGCTTGAGCAACGCCACCTGCTGTCGAAGGTAAGGCTCGCAACGGGCCACTTCGTCAGGCTCGGGATTGCGGTTGCCCGGTGGCCGGCATTTGACGACGTTGGCGATATAAACGTTGTCGCCCCGCGCGAGCGAAAGCGCACGCAGCATGCCATCGAGCAACTTGCCCGCTTGGCCGACGAACGGTTCACCGAGCTTGTCTTCGTTTTCGCCGGGGGCCTCGCCGATCAGCATCCAATCGGCTTGCCGGTCGCCCACCCCGAAAACGGCATTCGTTCGCTTTTCACATAGGCGGCACCGCTCGCAGCCGGACACGCGTGCCTCAAGCGCATCCCAGCCGAGAGCATGAACGGGATCAGCGCTCGGTCCCGCAGGCGGGGCATCGAGCACATCCGACGTCACCGCCGGCTGCGCACGTTGCAAATCGGCCTGGGGTGCAAGCGGCTCGCCCACCGGTGCATCGCCGACAATATCGGCATGCGGCTGCGCACCGCGCTGGGACCAGAGCGGCGCAAGCCCGAGTATGTCGAGCGCGGTTTCATCGAGCGCCATACGCGCCCTCCGCAGGAAACATGAATCGCATGACAAGTGCATCCTCACGGCCGCGGTGCCGGGCCGGATAGTAGTTCTTACGGCGACCAATCGTCATGAAGCCGAACCGCTCGTAAAGTTTCACAGCGCGCACATTGGAGGGCCGGACCTCCAACAGCAGGCCGGCCAAGCCCTTGCCGCGCGCTATGCGGGCCGCTTCGCGCAATAGCGCGAGGCCGGCCCCGTTGCGCTGCGCCGGAGGCGCGACGCACAAGTTCAGCAAATGCATTTCGTCGACCACCGGCATCAGCACGCAATAGCCAATGAGCGTGCCCGTCACATGCCGCATGCACACACCGAAATAGCCGTTGCGCAGGGAATCCTCGAAGTTACCGCGCGACCACGGAAATTCGTAAGCTTCCCGTTCGACCAACGCGACTTCATCGAGATCCGCATCGGTCATAGGCGACATGTACCGGTCTGCGAGCAACACACCGCTCATCGCCCACGCTCCCCCTGCTGCATCGAGCGCGCGGCAAGCCGCTCCGCCGTTGTTTGCGCGACCTTGTCACGCACGTACTCGGGCGCCGCGCGGTCCGCCGGCACCGTCCGGCCGGCGTGATAGGCACGCAGCGCCACGTGCGCCAGCGGTGTCGCATCGGGCACGGCTTGCTCGTCGACGACGCGCGCCGCGCTCAACGCCAAGCCCAGACGCGAACCGAAAGCCGCCGCGGCATTGCCCGCCAGCGTGAACGGCACGTCTGGCACCACGATGGCAGACGGCTGACCAAGCGCTGGTGCCGCGAGCGTGCGCCATTCGCCGGCCGCTTCGTCCCAATCGTATTCGGCCCAGTAGATCTCGTCCATGCGCGCATCGAGCGCCGCGAGCACGCGACGCGCGGCTGGGTCGCGCAAGCGCGCACTTTCGGCACAGGTAAGCAGCGTGCTCACGGGCACGACGGGCAGCGACAATCCAAATGCGAGACCTTGCGCCACGCCCGTGGCGGTGCGCAGGCCGGTAAACGAGCCGGGGCCCGCGCCGAACGCGACGGCGCTGCAATCGCTCAACACGAAGCCAGCTTCGTCGCACAATTCCCTGACGGCGGGCAGCACGCGCGCACTCGAGACCGCGCCGGTTTTCTGATGACGCGCCCAAACGCGCGGCGCCAACGAACCGGGAGCACGAGCCGCGTCGGCCGGCGAATCGGAGCACAGCAGCGCGACCGAACAGTATTCGGTCGACGTATCGAGAGCAAGCAAAACGGTTCGAGTCATGGCCGCTATTGTAATGCGGCGCAAGCGGCTTCCGGCATGGACGATGCGTACCTCATGCGTGCCTCTGCTTCCTGTTTGGAGGCGTCGCTCCACTTTTTGACCGATCTCGCTTGCTATGATCGGGCGCCTTAAGGCCACACCAGGAGAATGATATGAGCACACTCGATGCGCGCTTCGAACAAGCGCAGGTCGACGTCAAAACACTGACCGAAAAGCCAGGCAACATGACCTTGCTGCGCCTTTATGCGCTCTTCAAGCAGGGCACCCAAGGCGATGTGAGCGGCGAAAAACCGGGCTTCGCCGACCCCGTCGGAAAATACAAATATGATGCGTGGGCCTCGCTCAAGGGCACAGCACAGGACCAAGCCAAAACGCAATATATCGAGCTCGTCGAATCGCTGAAAAGCGGGACGGGGGGCTGACACGCGGGAGTTGGACGGCCGGTTTCGCAATCGAAGCAACGGACTCTGTCGAAACGACTCGGTCGAAACGGTGGCGCAGCGCAGCAATAACCGTTATACTGCGCGCTGTGCCTCGCACGAGCGGTTGCCCCTGGCGCCGTTTGGCCGATGTGCTCCGTAGCGTTTTGCTCCAATCCAGTTTAGAACTGTCCCCTTCTGCCTAGGCCCCGCGGGCCGTCTCATACCAGGCTGGCGGCGATGCCATGATCGGCATCCCGTATCCGATACAGCTTCTAACGAAAAGCTCGCCGCAATTTGCGGGCTGCCCCCGTTTTTCGATTTGCTCGCTGCTGTTTTGCATGCTGAATCCGACGACTTGGGTGATGCCGATTGGCGCCGACGTTCCTTTCCTGCGTTGTTCCAAGGATTCTCATGACTTCGAGCTTTACTTCCCCGCTTACCGCCGTCGCCGATCGCGCACTTGCCCTCGATATCGCGTTGCCCGAAGCAGCCAGTGCTGCCGGCTCCGCTATTGATCTGAGCGAAACCGATGCGGCACCGGCCGGCGCGGGCTTTGCCGCTCTCGGCTTGTCGCCCGAGATCGTGTCGGCACTGATGGCCGCGGGCTATGTCAGCCCGACGCCCGTGCAAGAGCGCGCGATCCCGGCCGGTATCGCCGGCCGCGATCTGCTCGTTTCGAGCCCCACCGGCTCCGGCAAAACTGCCGCGTTCATGCTGCCCGCCATCGAACGGTTTGCTCAGTTGCAAAAGACGTCGGCCAGCCAGCCGCGCGAAGCCACTGGCGAGCAGCGCACGCGCCGCGGCCCGCCCGTCGCACGCCCCGGCATGCTCGTGCTCACGCCCACGCGCGAACTCGCGATGCAAGTGACCACGGCCGCATCGACCTACGGCAAACACCTGCGCCGCTTGCGCACCGTCAGCATTCTCGGCGGCGTCGCATACGGCCAGCAATTGACGCTGCTCGCAAAGAACCCCGAGATCCTCGTCGCCACGCCGGGACGCCTGCTCGACCATCTCGAACGCGGCCGCATCGACCTCTCGCAGTTGCAACTGCTCGTGCTCGACGAAGCCGATCGCATGCTCGACATGGGCTTCATCGACGATATCGAGACGATTGTCGCTGCCACGCCGGCCACGCGCCAGACGATGTTGTTCTCGGCCACGCTCGACGGCAAGATCGGCTCGCTCACGGGCCGTCTGCTGCGCAACCCCGAGCGTATCGAGATCGAACACCGTGCCGAATCGCGCGCCAACATCGCACAGGCCGTGCATTACGTGGACGACCGCGATCACAAAGACCGCCTGCTCGATCACCTGCTGCGCGACTCGGCACTCGATCAGGCCATCGTCTTTACGGCGACGAAGAGCGAAGCCGACCAACTGGCCGGCCGCTTGGCCGACGCAGGCTTTGCATCGGCCGCGCTGCATGGCGATTTGCCGCAAGGCGCGCGTAATCGCACGATCCGCGCATTGCGCGAGCGCCGTGTGCGCGTGCTCGTGGCAACCGATGTCGCCGCGCGTGGAATTGACATCCCCGGCGTCACGCACGTGTTCAACTACGACCTGCCGAAGTTCGCCGAAGACTACGTGCAC
The DNA here is from genome assembly GCF_964253315.1 of Trinickia sp. LjRoot230. NCBI lineage: Bacteria > Pseudomonadati > Pseudomonadota > Betaproteobacteria > Burkholderiales > Burkholderiaceae > Trinickia > Trinickia sp. LjRoot230. The sequence continues at coordinate 1,733,249 of NZ_CAXUQX020000001.1, read as the reverse complement.
CGCATCGGCCGCACAGGCCGCGCCGGCCGCACGGGCACCGCGGTGAGCCTCGTGCATCACGCGGAGACGGGAACGCTCAAGCGCATCGAACGCTTCGTGCGGGCCTCGTTGCCAGTCAATGTCGTCGTGGGTTTCGAGCCGCGCAAAGCGCCGCCGGCGAATAGCCGCGGCGGGCTCGGCGGCAGCGGCGGCCGTGGCCGTCCTGGCGGTAACAGCACCGGGCGTCGTTTCGGCTCCAGCACGGGCAGCCCAGCGCGCGGCAACGGCACGTCGTTCGGCCATGGCGACAGCCGCGGCAACGGCGGCCCCCGCCCGGCCGGCGGCTCGCGCGACGGCTATCAGGGCCGACGTGGCGACACGGCGCGCGGCGCGCGCCGCGGCAGCTAACGAACGCGGCAAGCAACCTAGCAACTGACGTCTTTTGACGTCTGACACGAGACCGGCGCCCCAAGCGCCGGTTTTTTTTCGTCTTCGCGCGGCATTTCACAATGCGGTAAATTCTTTTGTGTCGTAAAAAGTTGTGCTGCGTGGCACAACAAACGGTGTTGCGGCATGAAAAACAGCATTTCACATCTCGAAATATATAAGACAAGCATTTGATTTAAAGAGACAATAAATGTCTCAAAAAGACGGCGACATGACTGTTGTCGCGCTCCAGGTTTGCCTAGACTCTTATATAAGACTTCGCCACCGGCACGAGCCGATGAACAGCGAATTGGGCTTTTTTCTCTTAAAGCAACCGGGAGCACGCCATGTCACGTCAAAAGCAAGCACAAGCACTTCAGCAGCAATGGGAAACGGATGCACGTTGGAAAGGCATCAAGCGCACCTATACCGCGGACGACGTGGTTCGCCTGCGCGGCTCGCTGCAAGTCGAACATACGCTGGCCAAGCATGGCGCTGAAAAACTGTGGGACGCGATCAACACGCAGCCCTTCGTCAATGCGCTGGGCGCGCTGACAGGCAACCAGGCCATGCAGCAAGTCAAAGCCGGGCTCAAGGCCATCTATCTGTCGGGCTGGCAAGTCGCGGGCGATGCGAATGTCGCCGGCGAAATGTACCCGGACCAATCTCTTTATCCGGCGAACTCCGTGCCGCTCGTCGTGAAGCGCATCAACAACACGCTCACTCGTGCGGACCAGATCCAATGGTCCGAAGGCAAGAACCCGGGCGATGAAGGGTATATCGACTTCTTTGCGCCGATCGTCGCCGATGCGGAAGCCGGTTTCGGCGGCGTGCTGAACGCGTTCGAACTGATGAAGGCCATGATCGAGGCTGGTGCTGCCGGCGTGCATTTCGAAGATCAACTTGCATCGGTCAAGAAGTGCGGCCACATGGGCGGCAAGGTGCTCGTGCCGACGCGAGAAAATGTCGCGAAGCTGACGGCAGCGCGCCTGGCAGCCGACGTCTGCGGTGTGCCGACTGTGCTGATTGCGCGAACCGACGCCGAAGCGGCCGATCTCGTCACCTCGGACGTCGACGAGAACGATCGTCCGTTCCTGACGGGCGAGCGCACCGTGGAAGGCTTCTATCGCACGAAACCGGGCCTCGAGCAGGCTGTGTCGCGTGGGCTCGCGTACGCGCCTTATGCCGACTTGATCTGGTGCGAAACCGGCAAGCCTGATCTTGAGTACGCGAAGAAGTTCGCCGAAGCGATTCACAAGCAATTTCCCGGCAAGCTGCTTTCATACAACTGCTCGCCGTCGTTCAATTGGAAGAAGAACCTCGACGATGCGACCATCGCCAAATTCCAAAAGGAACTGGGCGCGATGGGCTATAAGTTCCAGTTCATCACGCTCGCCGGTTTCCACGCGCTCAACTACTCGATGTTCAATCTTGCGCACGGTTATGCGCGCACACAGATGAGCGCGTTCGTCGAGTTGCAACAGGCCGAGTTCTCCGCCGCGGAAAAGGGTTTCACCGCCGTCAAGCATCAGCGCGAAGTCGGCACGGGGTACTTCGATGCGGTGACGCAGACGGTCGAGCGCGACGCATCGACGACGGCACTGCATGGCTCCACCGAAGACGAGCAGTTCTTCGATGCAAAGAAGGTTGCTTGAGCAAGCCGAGGAAGCCGAGCAAGCGATCAGGCTAGCGATTAAGCGGCAAACGGCGCAGCGCGTAAAAGCGCTGCGCGCCGCGTTATCGGTAGACCACAACGGGGAGCTTGGTGTGCGTGAGCACGCGCTGTGTCTCGCCGCCGATCAGTACACCGCCAAGCCCACGCCGCCCGTGAGAGGCCATGAAAATCACGTCACAGCCGCCGCGTTCGGCTGCGTCGATGATGCCGAGAAACGGTGACGGGTGGACGCTGACCAGACAAGCGCACGCCACCCCAACGCGCTGCGCGGCATTTTCGATCTCATGCAAGTGCGATTGCGCCTCACGCTCGCTGCGCGCCTGGAAATCCTCCGGCGCCTCCGCGGGCACCTCCGGGAACGGCGAGTACGGATACTGCGGCAGACACGTATAGGCCGTCACACGCGCACCAACGGTTCGCGCCAGATCGATCGCGCCATCGATCGCCTTTTGCGACAGCTCGGAACCATCGGTCGGAACGAGAATGTGCTTGAACATGGCCCTTTCCCCTAGTTGGCGGCATTGCTCGACGCCGGCCGACGCTGCGTCGCCGCCCCGGCGCACGGGTGCGCGTCAGATCGATTGTAGTGCCCAGGCCGCGCCGGTTTCGCCGCCCTACGGGACACTCCGCATATCGAAAACCCGCCTGACACTATTGCCAGTAGTCGGCCGCGGCATAGGTGTGCTTGAGGAAATCGAGAAAGAGCCTCACGCGCAAAGGCAAGTGACGCCGCTGGGCAAAGACGGCATGAATACCGACAGGCGGCGCCTCGAACCGATCGAGCACGCTCAGCAGGCGGCCCGCGGCGATATCGGCGCCGACTTCCCACCACGAGCGCCAAGCGAGCCCGTAGCCCGCCAGGCACCATTCGTGCAGCACGGCACCATCGGAGCACTCCATCGTGCCGGACACCTTGATCGATACCGCTTCTCCCTCGCGCATAAAGCTCCACGCGCGTTGCTGGTTCGCATTCGCTGCGAGCGCAAGACAGTTATGCCGCGCGAGTTCGTCGAGCGTTGCAGGCACACCGTTCCGTTCGAGGTAACTGGGCGCCGCAACGCACACGCGCCGGTTCTCGCCGAGCTTCAACGAAACGAGCGAGGAATCGGGCAACTCGCCGAGCCGGATCGCGCAGTCGAACCCTTCGTTGACGAGGTCGACGAGCCGATCGGACAAATCGAGCGTAACCGTGACGTCCGGGTGCGCCGAGGCGAACAGCGGCAGCAGCGGTGCAACATGTTTGCGGCCGAATCCGGCTGGAGCCGACACGCGAAGATGGCCGCTGGCCTTGACGCCGCCGGCCGATACGCTCGCTTCGGCGTCGTGCAGCTCGCGAAGGATACGCTGACAGTCTTCGAGAAATGCGGAGCCTTCGAACGTCAGTGTCAGCTTGCGCGTGGTGCGCACGAACAGTTTCACGCCGAGCCGCTCTTCGAGCGCATCAAGCCGACGTCCGATCATGGCCGGAGCTATGCCCTCGGCCTGCGCGGCCGCCGAGAGACTGCCCTTCGCCGCCACGGCCACAAAAGTTTCAATCTGCTTGAACCGCGCCATGGAATCCGCCGAATGCCCAAAGGGCGATGCATGGAGACGCCGAGATTATGCAACAAAAAGTCAAAGATCAAGTGACGATAGCTGGCGTTTTGGTCATAAACAATTACTAATAGAATCGATAACATCCACTCCGACGAGCAAAACAATGCCTATGTCCGCCAGCTCTCGCAGCCTTCCGAAAGCAGTGCTGTTCGACGCCTACGGCACGCTATTCGACGTGTATTCGGTCGTCGCCGCAGCCGAACAGCTTTACCCGGGCAACGGCGTGACACTCTCCCAACTGTGGCGCACGAAACAAATCGAGTACTCGCAGCTTCGAACGCTGGCTGATCCGGATGGCGGCCGCTATCGCCCGTTCTGGGACATCACGCGCGATGCGTTGCGCTACGCCGCGCGTCGACTCGAACTGCCGCTCGACGCGGCCGGCGAAAAACGCTTGATGGACGAATATGCGTGCCTGTCGGCGTATCCCGACGCGGTACCGGCTCTGCAAAAGCTGCGCGCATGCCGGGGGGCCGACGGCGAACCGATCAAGCTCGGCATTCTGTCGAACGGCAACCCTCCGATGCTCGACGTGGCTGTCAAAAGCGCCGGCATGACGGGCCTGTTCGATCACGTGCTGTCGGTCGACGCGGCGCGGGCGTACAAACCGTCGCCGCGTGCTTACGCGCTCGGCACTCGCACGTTCGATGCACGCGCGCAGGACATCGTCTTCGTTTCGTCGAATGGCTGGGATGTCGCGGGCGCGGGCTGGTTCGGCTACACCACGTTTTGGATCAATCGTGCGAACGCGCCCACTGAAGCGCTGGGCATCGAGCCGCACGCGAGCGGCAGCGACATGGCCGCGCTGATTGCATTCATCGAACCGGCGAAGCGAACCCACCACACATGAAGTAACCGCATTTTTTGCCATCTGACCGACCAAGGAGAAACTCATGGCGAACCCGCTGTCGCTGCCGCAAGGCATCGAAATCACCGCCCCCATCGAACCCGGCTTCGAAACGATCCTGACGCCCGATGCACTGACATTGGTAGCGACACTGCATCGTGCATTCGACGCGCGCCGCCGCGAGTTGCTCAAAGCGCGCCAAGCGCGCACGCGGCGACTCGACGCCGGCGAGCGGCCTGACTTCCTGAGCGAGACCAAGGCCATCCGCGAAGACGACTGGAAGATTGCCGCGCTGCCGCGTGATCTGGCATGCCGTCGCGTCGAAATCACCGGGCCCGTCGAGCGCAAGATGATCATCAACGCGCTCAATTCGGGTGCCGATGCGTACATGACCGATTTCGAAGATTCGAACACGCCGAACTGGCACAACCAGATCACCGGTCATTTGAATCTGATGGATGCGGTGCGTCGCACGATCTCGCTCGAACAAAACGGCAAGCAGTATCGGCTCAACGATAAAACCGCCACGCTGATCGTGCGCCCGCGTGGCTGGCACCTTGACGAAAAGCATGTGAAAGTGGATGGCCAGCGCGTGTCCGGCGGGATCTTCGATTTCGCGCTCTACCTCTTTCACAACGCAAAGGAATTGCTTGCGCGCGGCAGCGGGCCCTACTTCTATCTGCCGAAACTCGAAAGCCATCTTGAAGCGCGGCTGTGGAATGACGTGTTCGTGGCCGCGCAAGAAGCGTTGGGGCTGCCGCGCGGCACGATTCGCGCGACCGTGTTGATCGAGACCATTCTGGCCGCGTTCGAAATGGACGAGATCCTTTACGAACTGCGCGAGCATAGCTCGGGGCTCAATGCGGGCCGGTGGGACTACATCTTTTCGGCCATCAAGAAATTCAAAAGCGACAAAGATTTCTGTTTGGCCGATCGCAGCCAAATCACGATGACGGTGCCTTTCATGCGCGCCTATGCGCTGCAATTGCTAAAGACTTGCCATAAACGCAATGCGCCGGCAATTGGCGGCATGAGCGCACTGATTCCGATCAAGAACGATCCCGCAGCAAACGAAAAAGCGATGGCGGGTGTGCGCTCCGACAAAACCCGCGATGCCACCGACGGCTACGACGGCGGCTGGGTCGCCCATCCGGGCCTGGTGCCGATCGCAATGGAAGCGTTCGTGAACGTGTTGGGCGATCGGCCAAATCAAATCGCAAAGCTTCGCGACGACGTGCAGGTCACGGCAAAAGATCTGCTCGACTTCCGGCCCGAAGCGCCGATCACCGAGGCCGGCTTGCGCAATAACATCAACGTCGGCATCCACTATCTCGGCTCGTGGCTGGCCGGCAACGGCTGCGTGCCGATCCACAATTTGATGGAAGACGCCGCGACGGCAGAAATCTCGCGCTCGCAGGTGTGGCAATGGATTCGCTCGCCGAAGGGCAAGCTCGACGACGGCCGCAAGGTGAGTGGTGAACTCGTGAGTGCGCTCGCGAAGGAGGAGCTCGAAAAAGTGAAGCAGGCCGTCGGCGGCGATATCACGCCCTACGAGCGGGCTGCGCAAATCTTCGAAAAGATGTCGACGTCGGAGCAATTCACCGAATTTCTGACGTTGCCGCTTTACGAGGAAATCTGATGACGGCGTGCCGCTCAGCTGCCGTATCTGAGCGGCCGTTCGACATCGCGTGCCAGGCGATATTGGACCCAATCGCCGTTTTCGATGCGCGGGTGCGCGCCAACCGAGCCCGCGTCGATCGGATAAAAAAGACATCGCAATTCCGCGCCCGCGACTTCGACGGTGATCGCACTCGATTTAAACAGGCCATCGACGCCGGGATAAATCTCCTCGATTTCGTCGAGTACCGGCACGAGCGCGTCCTCGATCTGATAGACGTCTCCCCGCGTGAAGCCCGCGCCGGCATCGATCACGAGCCCCGGATAGCTGCCGAAATCGTAGAGCCGGCCACGCACCGAAGCGGCGCCGATCAAGCGCGGCGGCGCCATGCCGTGGCGCGCAGCCGCCAGGCTGATGTCGTTCGCCTCGCCGGCGCGCAATGTCCCATAGATGAAAATACATTGCATCAGCGCTCGTCCTATTCGAATGATTGCTGGAAGCGCATTATGCATGCCGCATGGCCCGGATGCGAGCCCCGGTATCGTGCGGCGCCCCGTGCCGCCCGCCCGGCTGCGTCGGCAACCTCTACAATAGCGGCAACCCCATGAGCTGCATTCAAACGCCGCGATCGTGCGCCGTTTCCGCTGGCGTCATCCAACCATGACCGATTCCGTGCCTTCGCCGCGTTCGGCTCGCGTGCGCTTCGTCGATATTCCGCCCGAATTCGCGCCCACGCGCGAGCATCCGATTCGCGTGCGTTCGCGGCCCGTGCTGGCCGGCGAACGTATTGCCTTGCATATGCATGCCTGGGCGCAGGTTGCCTACGCGTCGCGCGGCGTAGTGCGGCTCGCTGTCGAAAGCAGTACCTGGATCGTGCCGCCGTCACGGGCTATCTGGGTGCCGCCGCACGTGCCGCATGAAGTCGTCGTGGTCGAAGACGCGTATCTGCGCACGCTCTATATCGATGAGTCGACCGTTCCCGAAGGGCTCGAAAACTGCCGCGTGCTGGAAGTGTCCGCGTTGCTACGCGAAGTCATTGCGGCAATCGACACGCAAGCGCTCACGCCTGCGCGGGAAAAGCTGCTTGGCGCGCTCGCGCTGGACGAAATCACGCGTTCCATGCCGTTGCCACTATCGGTGCCGATGCCGCGCGAAAAGCGTCTGCGCGCGTTATGCGAGGCGCTGCTTGCCGACCCCGGCAATGCCGATTCGCTCGAATTCTGGGCCTCGAGTGTGGGCGCGAGTACGCGGACGATTGCGCGGCTCTTTCGCCAGGAACTCGGAATGAGCTTCTCGCAATGGCGGCAACAAGCGGTCCTTGCGCGCGCCATTCCGTTGCTCAATCAAGGGCGGCCGCTTTCACAGATTGCACAACAACTGGGGTACCAAAGCCAAAGCGCTTTTTCTGCGATGTTTCGGCGGGCTTTTGGCCAAAGCCCGCGCGCTTTCATGGTGCGCGGCCCCGAGCAAGCCGCAGAGCATCCGGGCGAGCCGGACGACGAAATCGCGGACTTGTCCCGTTCACACGGCCGATAAATAGTTGGATTGAGCGTCGAAAATGGCTTAAACGCGCCGCATCATGTGTCGGATGGCGCCGAGTTCGGCAAGCCGAGGGCCCACTGCGCGATAGCCCATTCGCAGATAAAGACGCGCTGCGGGATTATCGACGAACACGCGAAGCTGCAGCTCGCGCAGCCCTCGTTCGCGCGCCCAACGGTGACAGGTCTGGAGCAAATAGGTGCCCGCGCCCTGCCGCCGATGGCCCGCGGCGATCTGCACGTCGCGGATATGCAGCGAATCGCCCTCTTCGGTCATACGCAGCACGCCGATCGGCTCCTCACCGGCTTCAAGGATGAAGTTCTCGGAATCGCGCCAGCTCGCATAGAAAAGGTCCGCGCGCCAGACGAGATGATGGCGCTCGTAGTAGCCGTTCATATTCGAGCGCGTGAGCGCTTCCGCGAAGACAAAGTCGTCAGGCGTGGCTTCGCGAAGATGAAACGGCAACGGGACGTCAGACGGATCGAACATCGCACGCGGGAAACGGAGGGCAGTGGAAAACACGGTAAGGCAGCACGGCGCGGCTTGCAACTAAGATTTGCCCGGCACCGCCGCGCGGTTCACGCGATTTCATTCGATTATCGGGCGACCATTGCGCCGTAACGAGGGTGGTTGCCAAATAAAGAAGCCCGTTCGAGCTGATACTCGAACGGGCTTTCTAGTTTGGCGGAGTGGACGGGGCTCGAACCCGCGACCCCCGGCGTGACAGGCCGGTATTCTAACCAACTGAACTACCACTCCAGGTCTTGCTTGTTTTGACGCGTTTGGCGTCCCCTAGGGGATTCGAACCCCTGTACTCACCGTGAAAGGGTGATGTCCTAGGCCTCTAGACGAAGGGGACAAAACTTGCCGCCGACTAACGGCTTACACCTTATTAAAAAAGCCCGTTCAAGCATGAATGAACGGGCTTTGTCTGGCGGAGTGGACGGGACTCGAACCCGCGACCCCCGGCGTGACAGGCCGGTATTCTAACCAACTGAACTACCACTCCAGGTCTTGCTCGTCATGACGCCAGCGCGGCATGTGCGACGCTGGCAGCGCAACGCCTGATAAAAGCGCCGCGTGACGTTTGGCGTCCCCTAGGGGATTCGAACCCCTGTACTCACCGTGAAAGGGTGATGTCCTAGGCCTCTAGACGAAGGGGACAAAAATCTCGTCGTATTTCCTGCGCGTGTTTCCGCGTGCTGCAGATTACTTCTCGGTACTCCGCGCTTACTGCTTGCATTCGCGACCAACTTTCGTCGAAAGCGAAGAACGGCATTCTATCTTCCTGCACCGTATTTGTGAAGCGTTTTCTTAGCAACCACAGCGCGCTTGGATCGAAAACCGGCCAAAAACCGCTGAAAACGCACCCCATACGTAGAGCCAGAAATTATACGCACGAGTTCTCGTCGCCAGCAAGGAATTTATGCCGCGGCACTTACACCGAGACACTCACACTGCGAGCGATTTCAGCAAAGCATCGACACTCGCCTTGGCATCGCCGAACAACATGCGCGTGTTGTCCTTGTAAAAGAGTGGGTTGTCCACGCCCGCATAGCCCGACGCCATGCTTCGTTTGGAGACCACCACGGTGCGTGCTTTCCATACTTCGAGCACGGGCATGCCCGCAATCGGGCTCGCAGGATCTTCGAGCGCGCCAGGGTTGACGATATCGTTAGCGCCGATCACAAGGACGAGATCCGCATGGGAGAAATCGTCGTTGATCTCATCCATCTCGAGCACGATGTCATACGGCACCTTCGCTTCCGCGAGCAGCACGTTCATATGTCCCGGCAAGCGGCCGGCGACAGGGTGAATGCCGAAGCGCACCCGCACCCCCATTGCGACGAGCTGGCGTGTGATCTCGCTGATGGTCGATTGCGCCTGCGCCACCGCCATACCGTAACCGGGCACGATGATGACGTCCGATGCGTCGCGCAGCAGCACGCCGACTTCGTCGACCGACGCCGCAATCACCTCGCCCCCTGCCGCTGCGACACTGACCGCTTTCGTCGTACCGAATCCGCCGAGGATCACCGAAATGAAGCTGCGGTTCATCGCACGGCACATGATGTAGCTGAGGATCGCACCGCTCGAGCCGACGAGTGCCCCGGTCGTGATAAGCAAGTCGTTGTCGAGCATGAACCCGGTGGCCGCGGCAGCCCAGCCCGAGTAGCTGTTGAGCATCGACACGACGACGGGCATGTCCGCCCCGCCGATGGCCATCACCAGATGCACGCCGAGCAGCCCGGCAACGACGATCATCGTTAGGAGTGCTAACAATCCCGCTTGAAGCGATGGTGCGGTGAGGAAACGATAGCCGAGCACCACTGCGAGCGCGACAAGTGCAAGATTCAACGCATGCCGGCCCGGCAACATGAGCGGCTTGCCGCCGATGGTGCCTTGCAACTTCAAGAACGCGACGATCGATCCCGCGAACGTGACCGTGCCGATCAACGCGCCAAGATAAATCTCGCACTCGTGGATTACCTGCTCCGCGCCGCTCAAGCCCGCAACCGGCGCGAGGTAGCTGTTCACGCCCGTGACCACCGCTGCAAGCCCGACAAAACTGTGCAGGATAGCGACGAGCTGCGGCATCTGCGTCATCGCGACGCGTTGCGCCAGCAACGCACCGATGGCGGCACCCGCGGCGGCACACACGAGCACGATAACGAGGCTCACATCGGGCGCAATCATCAGCGTTGCCGCCACCGCGATCAGCATGCCAAGCATGCCGTATAGATTGCCTCGGCGCGCAGTGGCCGGGTGGCTCAAACCACGCAGACTCAAGATGAATAGCGTGCTCGCGCCGAGATACGCGACATTGCCGATTCCGTTGAGCATTGATAAGGACTCCTTAATACTTAATCAGTTCTTAGTTTCGCTGGAACATCTTCAGCATGCGTTGCGTGACGAGAAAACCGCCGGCGATATTGATCGTGGCAACGAACAAGGCCAGCCCGCCAAGCGCCGCGACCAGCGGATTCGATGTACCCAATTGCAGCAATGCCCCAATTACGATGATTCCACTGATGGCATTGGTCACGCTCATCAGCGGCGTATGCAGCGCCGGCGTGACGTTCCAGATGACCTGATAGCCGATGAATACCGCAAGCACGAATACGGTCAGATGCGCGACGAACGAAGCCGGCGCGACCGCGCCCAGTGCGAGCAATGCCACAACTGCCGTGCCAATGAGCATGGTGCGCGTCGCCATCGAGCGTGCAGGATTGCCTTTGTTGTCGTCCCCCGTTGCCCCCGTTACCGGCACGGCTGCGGCAACCTGCGATGTGCCCGCCGCGGGCGACCGATTCGATGCAAGTGGCGGCGGCGGCCAACTTACCGAGCCGCCATGCACGACGGTAGCGCCGCGCACGACATCATCGTCCATCCGAATCTGCAACACGCCGTCCTTGTCCGGTGTCAGCTCGGTGAGCAGATGCCGGACGTTGGTCGCATAGAGCTGACTCGACTGCGTGGCCATGCGGCTCGGCAAATCGGTATAACCAACAATCGTCACGCCGTGCACACTCACCGCTTCGCCGGGACGCGTCAGCTCGCAATTCCCGCCCTGCTCCGCCGCCATGTCGACGATCACGCTGCCCGCACGCATCGATGCCACCATCTGCGCTGTGATCAACTTCGGCGCGGGCTTGCCCGGAATCAGCGCCGTCGTGACGATGATGTCGATTTCTTTCGCCTGAGCCGCGAAAAGCGCCATCTCGGCCTCGATATAGCGGGCGCTCATTTCCTTCGCGTAGCCGCCGCTGCCGCTGCTGCCGCCTTCCTCTTCGATATCGACCGTCAGAAATTCGGCGCCCATGCTCTGCACTTGCTGCTCGACCTCCGGCCGCGTGTCGAACGCCCGCACGATTGCCCCGAGGCCGCGCGCCGCACCGATCGCTGCGAGCCCGGCCACCCCTGCGCCGATGATCATGACCTTCGCGGGCGGCATCTTGCCGGCCGCTGTGATCTGCCCGGTGAACAAGCGGCCGAAATGATGCGCAGCTTCGATGATGGCGCGATAGCCAGCCATATTCGCCATCGAGCTCAAAGCATCGAGCTTTTGCGCACGCGAGATGCGCGGCACGCAATCCATTGCGAGCACATTCGCGTGGCGCGCCGCGAGCGCGTCGACGAGAGACGCATGTTGCGCGGGCCAAATAAAGCTGATCAGCGTGGCGCCCTGTTTCAACAGCGTCGCCTCCTCCACGCCGAGTATCGAGTGGAATTCTGGCGGGCGAACCTTGATGACAACATCCGCATCGCGCCACAGCATGCGAGGATCGGCTATCACTTCGGCGCCGGCCGCACGGTAAGCGTCGTCATCGAAGGACGCCGCCATCCCCGCACCCGTTTCGATCGTCACCTGATAGCCAAGCTTGCGCAAGTGGCCAACCGTATCGGGTGTTGCGGCAACACGGCGCTCTCCCGCATGCACTTCACGCGGCACTGCAATTGTCATTGCCATGTCAGCCCTCCGCTGCGCCGCTCGGGGTACGCCGAAGCTGCAGCACGTTCGACAACGCGCCGATTCCGTCGATCGATACGCTGACGGTCGCACCATCCTTGATCGAACCGACGCCGACTGACGTGCCGCACGCAATGACATCGCCCGGCATCAGCGTCATGTCCTGCGAAATGAGGCTCACTTGCTGCGCGGGAGAAAAGATCATGTCGCTAAGCGGATAGTTCTGACGTTCGACGTCATCGAGCCGCGTCACGACGCGCGCGCTCTGCCAATCGAAGTCACTGCGAATGGCGGGGCCGATGCAGCTGAAGGTGTCGAAGCCCTTGGCCCTGCACCACTGCGCGAAGTTGGGGTCTTCATTGAGAAGCTCGGCGGCCGTGACGTCGTTCACGCACGTATAGCCGAAGATATAAGCATCGGCCTCTTGCACCGTCACGTTGCTACAGCGCTTGCCGATGACAATGCCGAGTTCGCCTTCGTAGGCAATCTTTCCGTCATAGCATGCGGGTCGCACAATCGGTTGGCCGTGACCGATAACGGACATCGGCGGCTTGATCAGAAACAGCGGATGGCTTGGCGGCGCCTTGCCGAGCTTCTCGGCCAATGCGTAGAAATTGTTCCATAGCGCCACGACCTTGCTGGGCGCACATGGGCTCGTCAGCGAGATCTGATCGAGATGCCGCTCGATGCCGATCGAGCGCGCAGTGCCGAACATGTCGCCCTCGTACTCGATGACGCAGTCGTCCTCGAGCACACCAAAGCCGAACTTTTCATCGGCCGATTGAAAGCGTATCCACGACGTCATCGGGATATCTCCTGGAGGTAGAAAAATGGCGCTAAGCGGCGCGCGGCTCATGACGAGCGGCGCCGCAGCTAGGGCCTGTTCACGCTAATTACAGGCTTGCGAACGTGCCTTGCCGGGCGCAGTGCAAGGAGTGAGGAGGCGCAATAGCCATTGCTATTGCAACGACGAACAACGCCGCAATGCGCCCGGCAAGGCACGTTCCCCTGATCTATAAAATCCTTCGCGGGGCTGGCCGCCAGAAGGGCCGATCGCCGCGTCATGCTCCTTGTGAATACGTCGAGTATTCCCTTCGTCACATTCCTTGCGCTCGGCCCTTCTGGCGGCCAGCGCAAGCCTGTAATTAGCGTGAACAGGCCCTAAGCAGGACCGCGCGCGAGCGCGGCGCGGATCGAATCAGATCAGATCGCGCCGAGCGCGCGCAGCGTGGCAACTTGGTCAGCCGAAAAACCCAGCTCGGCCATGACCTCATCGGTGTGCTCGCCGAGTAGCGGCGAACGCGTGACGACAGTGGGGCTATCGGAGAGCTTGATCGGGTTGCCGACTGTCAGATACGGCCCGCGGACCGGATGATCGACTTCCACGATCGTGCCCGTCTTGCGCAGCGATTCATCCTCGGCAATTTCTTTCATCGAAAGAACGGGGCCGCACGGAATGTCGTAGCGGTTCAGTATCTGCATCGCCTCGACCTTGGTCTTCGTCATCGTCCAACGTTCGACCTCCGCGAAGATGTCCTTCAAATGCGGCAAACGGGCCTCGGGCGTGGCGTAAGCGGGATCCGTCGTCCATTCTTCCTTGCCGATCACGTTGCAGATCTTGCTCCATACGGGCGCTTGCGCAATGAAGTAGATGTAGGCGTTATAGTCCCACTCCCAGTCTTTGCAGCGCAGGATCCAACCCGGTTGCCCACCGCCTGACGCATTGCCGGCGCGCGGAACGGCCGGCCCGAACGTTCCCTTCGGATGCTGCGGATACTCGCGCAGCACACCGGTGCGATCGAGCCGCTGCTGATCGCGCAGCTTCACGCGGCACAGGTTCAGCACGGCGTCTTGCATCGCCGCCAGCACATACTGGCCGCGGCCTGTCACCGTGCGCTGGTAAAGCGCAGTGACGATGCCAAGCGCAAGATGCAAGCCGGTTCCGCTATCGCCGATTTGAGCACCACTCACGACGGGCGGCCCATCGTCGAAGCCCGTCGTCGATGCCGCGCCCCCCACACATTGGGCTACGTTCTCATAGACCTTGCAATCTTCGTAGGGGCCGGGGCCGAAGCCTTTGACCGAGGCCAGAATCATCCGCGGGTTCAACTCCTGAATGCGCTCCCAACCGAAGCCCATCCGTTCCAATGCGCCCGGCGCAAAGTTTTCCACCAGGACGTCGCATTGGAGAATCAGCGCCTCCAACACTTTCTTGCCTTCGGGATGCTTCGCATCGATCGTGACCGAGCGCTTGTTGTGGTTGAGCATCGTGAAGTAAAGGCTGTCGGCATCGGGAACGTCACGCAACTGTTCGCGTGTGACATCTCCCGCCCCCGCCCGCTCCACTTTGATGACGTCCGCACCGAACCAGGCCAACAGCTGCGTGCAGGTCGGCCCGGATTGCACATGCGTGAAGTCGAGGACACGCACTCCTTTCAACGCCTTGCCCACTTCATGTCTCCCAAATGCGTTCGTCTCGCGATCTTCCGCAAATGATCAGTAGTACTAAGTTAGTTTTATCCAACCAAATCATCCGCCGTACAACTGCTGCTTTCGTTAGGGCGCCGCATTGGCCGACACGATGAGTGCCATCGCCACACGTCGCGCGGCTGCGAGCGCCGCTGCCTCGCTTTCGAACACAGCGTCGTCGGCCATGCGTTGATATGGCAACAGGCCTGCAGGCTCGCGCGGCGCCTCGTCATCCGTGCTACGCAACGCGGCGTATGCCGCCCATCCACCGTTGTCGATCAATTGCATCGCACACAATTCGAGGCGAAAACGCCCTAGTATTTCCACATGCATCGCCTGCCTCTTTCGTTGCGGTTTATGCGCCGACGCGCGCCTCCAGCTCCGCCAAGCGCTTGCGCAAATTGCGCTCTTCCTGGAAGCGCGCGGTTTCGTCGCGAATCACCGCGACGATGCCGGTCAGCGCGCCGTTTTCCGCATGCAACAACGCAACGGTGAACGCAATCGACAGCGAGCGCCCATCCTTGTGTACTGCCGGCACTTTGAGCACGTCATTGCCATAGCGCGTGAGGCCGGTTTCCATCGTCTTTTGGTAGCCGTCCCAGTGACGTTGCTGCAAACGCTGCGGAATGATCAAATCGAGCGACTGGCCAAGCGCTTCGTCTTCGGTAAAGCCAAAGATGCGCCCGGCTGCGCCGTTCCAAAGCGTGATCTTGCCGGCGGCGTCGGATACCACCACCGCATCGCCGATCATCGAGACGAGTTGCTCCAAATCGACTGTCGTTTGCATCGCGCTTATCCATTCATAGAGATAAAGGAGGGCAACGGCCCGGCATCCGCAAAGCACCTTCCCGCCAACCATCACCCGCCCATCACGCCGCAAGATCGCGCCTTAGATTGCGCCGTTAGACCGCACCGATCCCGCGCATCTGGAACACCTGTTCCTTGGTGTAGCCGAGTTCGAGCAGCACTTCGTCCGTATGCTCGCCCAAAAGCGGCGACCCGGTGATCTCGGGCTTCAAGTCCGAAAACTTGATCGGGCTGCCCACCGTCAGGTACGTGCCGCGCTCCTTATGCTGCACTTCGACGATCGACCCGGTCTTGCGCATCGACTCATCGTAGGCCAGATCTCTCATGCTCAGCACCGGCGAGCAAGGAATGTCGAACTTGCGCAGGATATCCACCGCTTCGTACTTCGTCTTGTCGGCAAGCCACTCCTCGATCTTGGCGAAGATGTCGAAGATATGCGGCTGACGCGCTTCGGCGGTGTTGTAATCCGGGTCATCGATCCACTCCGGCCGGCCCAGCGCACGGCAGATCGGTGCCCAAGCGTGCCCTTGAATCGTGAAGTAAATATAGGCGTTCGGATCGGTTTCCCACCCTTTGCACTTGAGCACCCAGCCCGGCTGGCCGCCACCACCGGCATTGCCGCCGCGCGGCACCGCATCGCTGAACGTGCCGTTCGGATATTGCGGATACTCCTCGAGATAGCCGACGCGCTCCAGGCGCTGCTGGTCGCGCAGCTTCACGCGGCAAAGGTTCAGCACAGCGTCTTGCATTGCGACAGCAACCTTCTGCCCCTTGCCCGTCTTCTCGCGGCCGATCAGCGCGGTGAGAATGCCGATGGCCAGATGCATGCCGGTATTGCTGTCACCGAGTGCGGCGGCGCTCACTGTCGGCGGGCCGTCCCAGAAACCGGTGGTCGATGCGGCACCGCCCGCGCACTGCGCAACGTTCTCGTACACCTTCAGATCGGAATAATGGTGCCCTTCGGAGAAGCCCTTCACCGATGCGACGATCATCTTCGGGTTCAGCTCGCTGATGCGCTCCCATGAAAAGCCCATCCGGTCGAGCGCGCCGGGACCAAAGTTCTCCACGAGCACGTCCGATTCGCGAATCAGCTTTTCGAGCACTTCCTTGCCTTCGGGCTTTTTTGTATCGAGCGTCAACGAGCGCTTGTTGCTGTTGAGCATCGTGAAATAAAGCGCATCCACACCAGGAATATCACGCAATTGCGTGCGCGTGACATCGCCCGAGCCGGGGCGTTCGACCTTGACGACGTCGGCACCGAACCAGGCGAGCATCTGCGTACAGGCGGGGCCTGCCTGCACGTGCGTGAAATCGATGATCTTGATGCCTTCCAAGGGTAAGCTCATGTTTCGTTCTCCTAAAGAATATCGAGGCGTTACTTCTTGTTCGCCGAGCTTTGCGGATTGAGATTCGTCAGTCGGCCGCTTTCGGTACCGGCCGATTCGTCGATGACGGCATTGATCAGCACCGGCTTGCCGAGCGCAATCGCTTCGACGAGCGCCTTTTCAAGCTCGGCCGGTGTCGTGACGTGATAGCCCTTGCCGCCGAACGCCTCGATCATCTTGTCGTAGCGGGCACCTTTGACGAATACCGTCGGGGCCACGTCTTTCGTGCCCGAGGGGTTCACGTCCGTGCCGCGATAAACACCGTTGTTATTGAAGACCACCGTGCAAACCGGCAGGTCATAGCGGCAGATCGTCTCGAGCTCCATGCCGCTAAAGCCGAACGCACTATCGCCCTCGATGGCAATTACCTGCTTGCCCGTTTCGACTGCTGCGCCGATCGCGAAACCCATGCCGATGCCCATGATTCCCCACGTGCCGCAGTCGAGGCGCTTGCGCGGCTCGTACATGTCGATGATGCTGCGCGCGTAATCGAGCGTGTTGGCGCCCTCGTTGACGATCGTGATGTCCGGATGTGCCTTCACGATGTCGCGCAGCACACGCAACGCACTGTGGAAATTCATCGGCTTCGGATCTTGCGCCAACGTCTGCGCCATCTTTGCCAGGTTCTTGTTCTTGCGTTCGGCGACGGCCGCGAGCCATTCGGGATTCGGCCGCGCGAAGTCAGTGCCCAAACCTTCGACGAGCGCCGAGACGCACGAAGCGATGTCACCGATCACGGGTGCGGCAATCGCGACGTTGCTGTCGATCTCGGTCGGTGAAATGTCGACCTGAACGAACTGCTTGGGGGCACCCCAGGTCTTGCCTTTGCCGTGCGCGAGCAGCCAGTTCAAGCGTGCGCCGATCAATACGACGACATCGGCTTCGGCCAGCACAAACGAGCGCGCGGCCGACGCCGACTGCGGATGGTTGTCGGGCAAGAGCCCCTTCGCCATCGACATCGGCAGATACGGCACGCCCGTTTTTTCGACGAACGCACGAATCGTGGCATCGGCCTGCGAATAAGCGGCGCCTTTGCCGAGCAGAATCAGCGGACGCTTCGCACGCTTGAGCAGCTCGAGCGCGCGCGTGACCGACTCCGGCGCCGGCAATTGGCGCGGCGCTGCATCGACGACCTGAATGAGCGAGCTTTTGCCCTTCTCGGCCGTCAGCGTCTGCGCAAGCAGCTTCGCCGGCAGATCGAGATAAACGCCGCCGGGCCGGCCGGAGACGGCTGCACGAATAGCTCGTGCGATGCCGATGCCGATGTCCTCGGCATGCAAGACGCGGAACGCAGCCTTGGCATGGGGTTTGGCGATGTTGAGCTGATCCATCTCCTCGTAATCGCCCTGCTGCAAATCGACGATCTCGCGCTCGCTGGAGCCGCTCACCAGAATCATCGGAAAGCAGTTGGTCGTCGCGTTCGCAAGTGCGGTCAGCCCGTTCAGGAAGCCCGGCGCCGAAACCGTCAGGCACACCCCTGGCTTTTGCGTGAGATAACCTGCAGCAGCCGCTGCATTGCCTGCGTTTTGCTCGTGACGAAAGCTGATGACGCGCATGCCCTCGGCTTGCGCGAGTCGCGCCAGATCGGTGACGGGAATCCCGGGCAAGCCGTAAATCGTCTCGATGCCATTCAGCTTCAGTGCGTCGATGACGAGATGAAAGCCGTCCGTCATCGGCGGTGTTTCGATTGCGGGGATCGTCTCCGGCTCAATTGTCCCAACGACTTCTGCCATGTCTTGCCTCCTTGGCGCAGATATTTTGCGGCATCTGTGATATACAATATTCCACACACAGTATTAGATCAAGCGCTTTTTGCTGCTGTGGTCCCTACCGTTACCCAGGGTCTTCCCTGCCTTACCGCTTCTTTACGACTGCGCGCTCATGCGTTCAGTCAAGGAAGTGGCCATGTGCTTCGACAAACGTGGCGAGATCGAGCGAGTGCTGACGCACGAGCCGCTCGGCGCGTTCCGTGTCGCGCGCTTCGAGCGCTTCGATAATGCGCATGTGATCGCTGATTGAGCGTGAAGCGCGGTCGCTCTTGGCGATCGTCATGCGGCGAATCGCCCGCACGTGAACGAAGATGTTTTTGATCGTCTCGACGAGCACCGTCGATTGCGACAACTCGACAAGCGACTGATGAAACGCGATGTTCGCCTCCGAGTACTCCTCCAGATGATCGGCCGGCGCGGCTTCGCCAAAGTCGTCGAACAAGCGCCGCAGCCGGGCAATGTCGGCATCCGACGCACGCGACGTAGCAAGCCGGGCCGCCATACTTTCCAGGGCGGCCCACATCTGGATCATCTCGACCACTTCGAGCTTCGTCTTGCGCAGGATGTAGACGCCGCGCCTCGGCACTGTCCTCAAGAAACCTTCCTGCTCGAGTAGCGTCATGGCCTCCCGCACGGGCGTACGGCTGACGCCGAGCGCTTCCGCCACTTCCTTCTCGTCAAGCCGAATTTCCTCGCGCGAGTGATAAATGTCCGTCTCCGCGATCGCACGCTTCAAGCTCGCATAGGCACGGTCGCGCAACGAGACCGACGCGCCGATCGGCGCAAGCACCAATGCGATCGGCGTTCCCTCGCTCTCAGCTTGCGTTTGCATGACAGATGTCTCCTCGCCTCTTCGATATGTTGAATACTGTATATCAGATATCAATAAGAACCGAGAGGAATGTTGTGCGTGTCATTGATGGGCGCTTCAATGCGTCCCGATCAATAGTTATTCGTTTATGGATTTCAAATAAAACTTTAACTATCGTCTATCGTCTTGCCGCCCTATGCTTTAGCCCATCACCGAATGCTCGAAGGAGGAGACAATGAACCCGTCATCTGTTGATGAGCGCGACAGCGCTGCCGGCCGCGATCTGCACGCGCATGTGTGCGCCTACAACATGGCCTTTGCGGAGTTGGGCCTGCGTTTTCGCTGGGACACCGAAACGCTTGCAACGCTGCTGTCAATCGAAGACGAGGCACAACGGATCGTCGCGTATATCGAAGCACACCAGCCGCATCTGCTCACCGCATACAGCGCCGAATTTCTGAGCCAGGCAATCCTCGCCAGGAAAAACGCGCTGCGGCCCGAGGCACTGCCGAGCAGCAGCATTGCCGCCATCGAAACCAACCGCCCGTCTGCCGTGCAAACCCGCATTCGCGGCTCGCAGCTCCCGGCGGACCATGTTTTGCCGACGCTCGCCGGCGCCTGATAAATCGTTAGTACTCCTAACTAAACCGCCAACGCCGCGCAGATTCACGCGCGGCGTTTTGCATTCATCCAATCGCCAAATCACCAAGCCAAGTCACAAAAAAACAAGCGCCTTGCCCGTCGTCGAGCAAGGCGCCCTTTCGTTCCAATCAATGCGTAAGTGTCGAGGAAGAGCTGCTTGCGGCGGGCACGAACGGCTGCTCATCGCCTTGCGCGCCGATCCAGCGGGCACGTAGCGGCGCGAGCACGAATTTGGCGGAGATACCCGCTGTGATCGTGATGCCGGCGGCGACGAGGAAGACAGCGTTCCATCCCCCCGTTGTGGCAAGAATCGAAGCCAGCGGTACGAGCAGTGAAGCTGTGCCCTTGGCCGTATAAAGCAAGCCTGCGTTGCCGGCGGCGAACTTGCTGCCGAACGTATCCGCGCAAATCGCCGGGAAGATCGAGAAGATCTCGCCCCAGCACAGGAAGATGAGCGCGGCGAACGTCATGAACGCATAGGGATTCGTGCCGTATTGCATCATGCCAAGCAGCGCAAGTCCTTCACCGATAAAGACGATGAACATTGTGTTTTCACGCCCGATTCTGTCCGATACGAAGCCGCACAGCGGACGCGTGAACCCGTTGCAGATGTTGTCGATCGACAGCGTCATCGTCAGCAGCGGCAGCGTCAGCCCAAAAAACGACATCGGCAGACGGGCGAGCCCGAGATCCTTCGCGATCGGCCCGATTTGCGCCGTGGCCATCAACCCGCCCGCGGCGACCGCCACGAACGACAGGTAAATGACCCAGAACACCGGTGTGCGCGCCATTTGCCCCGGCGTGAGATCGACCTTCGTCACGGCAAACTTGCGCTTGGGAGCGACACGGCCTTGCGCCGTCGGCTTTCTAAGCAGCATCGCGAACAGGAAAATGCAAGCGCCCTGCAAGATGCCGAAAAAGAAGAAGGCATGTTCGTAACCCGAGCGCGCGATCATATTGGCGATCGGAATCACCGTCACCGCTGCGCCCGCGCCGAAACCTGCCGCGGTCAAACCAGCCGCCAGCCCACGCCGATCGGGAAACCACTTCAGCGCGTTGCCCACGCACGTGCCGTAGACGCAACCAGCGCCTACACCGGCGATGACCGAAGCAACATACAGTTCAGGCAACGTCGAAGCAAACGAATAGACGACCCACGCCACACCGGCGCAAATCGCACCCAGCGCCACGACGGGCCGCGGCCCGAAGCGGTCGACAAGCCAGCCTTCGACCGGCACGAGCCACGTCTCGGTAATGATAAAGATGGAAAACGCCAGTTGAATGGACGCGGGCTCCCAATGATGTCTTGACTGCATGGGTGCCACGAAAAGTGTCCAGGCGTATTGCAGGTTCGCAACGAGCGCCATACATAGCATGCCGATGACAAGCTGCCACCACCGGTTTTTCCAAAACGCAGGCGCGTCCAGGGCGGTTCCGTCCATGTGCTTCGTCTCCATCAGTCTAATTATCGAAAACTTAAGGCGCAAAATGGCTGCACTCGCTGATCGGCACATTCCTCGGGAGAATGCGACTGATCACGTACTCATGAGCATTAGCCGATGATGCGAGACGCAATAAGCCAAACAGTCAGCACATAAAACGTCGCTCAATGCCCGACGCGGCGCACGCGCCTCGATCATCGCCTGGAACGTTCTTGTGATGGGATCTGCTTGATTGCATATACGCATGCTAGGGGCACCGATCAATTACCGATAATCAAAGTTTATTACCGTGTCGATTCACGTTAGCTTATAGGTCGACTGTGCTATCCACCCGCCGCCGTCCCGCACGTCACCTGCGCGTTAAACCTGTGGCATCGAACGCCTGCTGATGGGTCGCCCAGGCCCGCGGAGTCGCGATTCGCCTCGATAGCAGAACGCATAACATGGGCAATAACCACCGCATCTAGGGGTCTGTGCTAGGTTGGGAAAATTTTAAGTTTGTTAGGATAACGATCTAGTTTTGCTTATACACCGGACGGTTCATGACAATCAGAAATGCAACGCTCCGGCAGCTGAAAGTGTTCGAAACAGTCGCTCGCTTGCTCAGCTTCTCGCGGGCTGCGGAGGAATTGCATCTGACGCAGCCGGCCGTCTCGACCCAGGTCGGTCAATTGGAAGAGCACGCGGGCCTGCCGCTTTTCGAGCAACTTGGCAAGAAGATCTACCTGACACCGGCCGGCGCCGAAATGCTGCAGTTCAGCCGCACGATCTTGCAGCAGTTTCAGCAAGAAGACGAAGCGATGAGCCAGCTCAAAGGCATCTCGGGCGGCACCTTGAACGTCGCCGTGATCAGCGCGGGCGATTACTTCTTCCCGCGGTTGCTGGCCGAATTCACGCGGCGCTATTCGGGCGTCACGTTTAATCTCGCGGTGCACAACCGCGAAGAATTGCTGCAACAGTTGTCCACGAATCAAACCGACCTCGCCGTGATGGTGCGCCCGCCGGTCGGCATCGACGTCATCACCGAGCCGTTCGCGCCGCACCCTTACGTGATCGTCGCCGCGCCAACGCATCCGCTCGCGCAAAAGCGCTTCGTCACGATGGCGGAGCTGGCGACCGAGCCGTTTATCGTCCGCGAGCGCGGCTCCGATACATGGAACTCGATGCAAGAAGGCCTGGCAGGCCGGCTTGAACATCCGAAGATCGCGATGGAGATCAAGAGCACGGAGACGATCAAGCAAGCGGTGATCGCCGGCATGGGCATCGCATTTCTCTCCGCGCATACGATCAGCCTCGAACTGCAAGTGGGCAATCTGGTCGTGCTCGACGTAGAGGGTTTCCCGGTCATGCTCAATTGGTATGTCGTGCATCGCAAGAACAAACGCTTGCCGCCCGTGGCCGACGCATTCAAGCGGTTCTTGATCGACGAGGGCGCCGCGTTGCTCGAACAGATTACGCGGGTCAATGCGTTGACGGTGAAGCGGGCTTGAACGGTGTCTGGCGTCAGGATAGCTCTTCCTGCATCAATACGATCGCTGTTTGATTCGCCAGCGGCCGTCGTCATACGTGACGACCCATAAGTTTTTATGCATGGTGATGATCGCGCCGTCGACTCGATTTCGTGAGTATCCGACGAAGTCGCGCGCCAAATCGTCGAAAAAGTTCGGTGGCAGATTGCCCTTGCTTTGCCAAATAATCAGCTTTTCGGCTGAAAGGACGGCATGAGGAAAATGCAAAAGGGCATCCATCCCTGCGAGGAACAGCGGCGACGGTTTCTATGAAAGCACGCAAGGTACCGTTGGCTTGTTTCATCTTCTCCTTGAGGGAAGCCGTGCGCAGATGGGGCGCAGAGGCGAGCGGCCTGTGCGCCAGACACGGCTCGTCAAGGCAGCTTGGCGATAATCGCACTGACTTCGTCCTTCGTGAGCGCACGCAGCGATTGCGTACGGATGTTGCCAAGGGAGCAGAGCGCGTAGCAGAATGCGGCGGCGCTTTCATCATCCGGGGCTTCGGTGATGGTGACGATATCGTATTCGCCGAACGTCCAGTAGATCTGTTTCATTTCGCAGCCGAAAGTCTTGGCCAGTTCGGCGGCTTGCGCGGCCCGTTGTGGGCTGTTCTTAATTGCGCGGATCCCCTGGTCCGTAAACTTCGAAAGCACGACAAAAGTTGCCATGGCGACTCTCCTTGCGGTTGATGCGCGACGGGATTCGAACCCGCGAACAATCGCGCAAGCGCTGCTGCGCCTGGCCGGAATCGTTCCGCGCGCAACTTGATTCTAGGCAAAGGGAATCGTGCAAAACGGACCGTTTGGCTGCTTCGAGTGTCAGATTGGGCGCGCGTTCAGGCTGGAAAGAGGCGGTCTACCGGTTTACGTCTGACGGTAGTGGTTCGCGAATCGGCTAGCCGACGGCGTTAGCGTCGGATGGCGTCGCGTTTCGATACCCCTCCGGTTCGGTCCCAGCGCGAAGGTCCATTGTGTGGGCGGAGCGGCCTTTTGAATGTCTGTCTGAGCGCAGTTGCAATTGGCCGCTACTGGCCGATTCTGTTGAAAAACTCGGTTTGCGCGCCGCCGCCGTGGCAATTTGGCGGCGTTTCTGCTTAGCCGAGGAGATCGGCGACGGCGTTAGCGCGAAGGGGGCGAGTGCCCCGGCGCCTCTCAAGTTGGGGCTGTTTCTACTGGTTCACTAACCGGCATCAACCACTTAGCCATTCGCCGTAAGTTCTGCGCAGTCGCAGCCAACAAGAATTCGTCGTGTGCACCGCTGAGTCCGTGCAATCGCAGACGGTCCAGCTTTAAGATCCGCTTCAAATGAGCGAATAGCATCTCGACTTTCTTGCGCTCGCGGCGTGAGCGCCTATAGGCCGGCGTGTTCGCAATAGCTCTGGCCTCATCTCGTGCGGCCTCATGAACGCTGCGCGCAATTTTGCGCATTGGTGTGTTTGGACAACACTGTTGCTTCATTGCGCATGCGGCGCAGTCCGTTTGACTCGATCGATAGATGATCGTATCGGCCTTCGTAATGCGCGAGCGCGGCTCTTTGAACTGTCGCCGGTCACTACGCAGAGCGTGCCCAGCTGGGCAGCGATACTCGTTAGCCTGCTCGAGCCACTGGAAGTCGCTATTGGGGAACGTGCCATCGCTGCGTGGCGGACGCTGCCAGACTGGCACATGTGGTTCAATGCGCTTCTCCTGAACCATCCAGCCAAGCATTGCCCCCGTTCCGTACGCCGTATCGCCCACCAGGCGTTTGGGTTTGAGGTTAAAGCGCTGCTCGACTCGATCGACCATTGTCTTGGTGGACTCGACCTCCTGCATCAGATTTGCCGGTGTCGCTTCGACATCGACAATGATTCCCGCGTGCAAGTCGATTAAATAGTTTGTCGAGTAGGCGAAGAATGCGGGTCCCCCGGGCGCTGCGGTGTAACGTGCGGCCGGATCAGTTAGCGAGATTCGTTTCGGCGCTGTCGTCGGCTCGACGTCATCAGAAGGCGTCGGGTTCTCCGTTTCCAGCGCGCTCAGATACTCTTGAACCGCCCGGCTCGGCCCATCACCCTGACGCCAATCGATCACGTGCGCTCCTGCTACCCCACGCGCACGATTTGCGTCTGCCTTGACCACACTTGCATCAACAGCGAAGCCTTCGCCTTCAACGAGGCCTTCGTTCATGCAGCGACGCAAAACGGACTCGAAGACATGCCGCAATGCTCCGCTGTCACGAAACCGCCCGTGTCGATTCTTGGAAAACGTCGAGTGATCGGGTACAGCGTCTTCCAGGCCTAAGCGACAGAACCAGCGATATGCAAGGTTGAGATGAACCTCTTCGCACAAGCGGCGTTCGGAGCGAATGCCGAAGCAGTAGCCCACGATCAGCATGCGGATCATGAGCTCAGGGTCGATAGAAGGCCGGCCGGTATTGCTGTAGTGCGGCGCGAGATGTTCGCGAAGTCCGCGGAGGTCGAAGTACCGATCAATTCCGCGCAAGAGATGCGTGCGCGGAACGTGCTCATCAAGGTTGAATGAGTAGAAAAGTTGGTCCTGCACGCCACCTTGACGACCCATCATAAGAAGCGCTCCCCAAGATTGATGAACCAATCATAGGAAACGCGTCGCGGTTTCGGGGGGGTGTTTTTCAACAGAATCGGCCGGGTGCGGCCTCTTGCAACGTTGAACCCGCGACCCTCACCGGGACAGCGTAACGCCCAATGCAATCGAACCACTACAGTTCCGGCGCGACCGCACTACCCGCTCAATCCAAAAAATCGCAATTTGCGTCGACATATGCCGCGAGATCGAGCGAATGCTGGCGCACGAGCCGCTCGGCAAGTTCGGTATCGCGCTGTTCCAATGCTTCGATGATGCGCAAATGATCGACGATCGAGCGAGCGGCACGATCGCTCTGCGAGATGGTCATGCGGCGAATCGCTCGAACGTGAACGAAAATGTTCTTGATGGTGTCGAGAATGATCTGCGACTTCGATAGCTCGACAATCGCCTGATGAAACGCAATGTTTGCGTCCGAGTACTCTTCGATGTGCTCCGCGGGCGTCGTATCGCGGAAGTTATCGAACATGTGCCGCAGCCTTGCGATCTCTTCGTCTGTTGCATTCAGCGTGGCAAGGCGCGCGGCCATACTTTCGAGCGCGGCCCACATCTGGATCATCTCGACGACTTCGCGCTTGCTCTTGCGCACGATGTAAATACCGCGCCTGGGCACCGTGCGCAAAAAGCCTTCTTGCTCGAGCAATGTCATCGCTTCGCGAATCGGTGTGCGGCTCACGCCCAATGTTTCGCTCAGCATGCGCTCGTCGAGCCGCACGGGCTCGTGCGTGGCGTAGATGTCTGCGTCGGCAATGGCCTGGCGCAACATCGCATACGCCTGATCTCGCAAACTGACACTCGCGCCAATCGACTTCAATGACAACGTGAGCGGCGCGGACGTGCTCTTAGTTAGCAGTTCTAATGACATTCAATGCCTCGTGCTGAGTCCGACGGCCAAGCGGCGCAGCCGGCATACCAAAACGCTCGACTTCTCCAAGACCGACGAAACGACCATGTTCGGCCGCCAGATTCGCTACCGTTGCGTCTTGCCACTGAGCCATCAGGTAGGTAATCGCGCCGCCAATACCGAGTGCAACCACCGCAAGCAATGCCAAGGAAGGAAGGTCCATTTCCGAACTCCATAAGGGTTATCCATCAGAGGACCTCATCTTAATGCTGCGCCGCGGTAATCGTCAATATTTTGTATGTGATATTTCACTGGCGTCGTTTTTTTCATACGCAAGTACGTACGTATAGATGACGCCGGAACCCGCAAGGATACCGCGTCACGGGTCAGTCCGTGCGGCAGCGTCCATTCGGGAAACGTGTTTCGGCGGAAAAGACAGATAGCGGGGATGGCGCCCTGAATACGGCGGGCAGCAGCGGCAAAGCCGTCGTCACCGCGGCTTGAAACGACGGGCCGCGTGACGAGGAAAGGATAGGAGGTGGATTGTCAGGACGAGAAGCGAGCGAAAGGCAATTGCTACGCCGCGCCGAGCGCTGCGGCGCTCGATGTCCATACCTGTGCAGGAGGTCGAAGCGCTTCTTGGGCTGTTTGCTCTCTGAGTTTGATCAGCGCCAATACGGTATCGATGGTCGGTGTCGGCTGGCCGACCAGGCGTCCCATTTCGTGAACGACCGTCAATAGCGGATCGATCTCCATCGGGCGTCCCTGTTCGAGATCCTGCAGCATCGAGGTCTTGTGCGCACCGACGGCACCTGCCCCATCGATACGGCGCTCGACATCGACACGAAAATGAACGCCGAACCGGTCTGCAATCGACTTGGCTTCGAGCATCATCGTTCGCGAGACGGCGCGCGTGTCAGGGTTGCGCGTGATGACGTCGAGCGTGGCATGCGTGAGCGCGCTGATCGGGTTGAAGCAGAGGTTGCCCCAAAGCTTGAGCCAGATTTCATCACGGATGTCCTCGCGAATCGGCGCATCGAAACCGGCGGCTTCCATGATTTCTTGCAGCTTGAGGATGCGCGAGGTCTTCTCGCCACTCGGCTCGCCGATCGGAAATTTCTTGCCGTAGACGTGCCGAACGACGCCGGGCTCGACGATCTCCGCTGCCGGATAAAGGACGCAGCCGATCGCACGCTCCGGGCTCAGGCGCCTCCACTGTGTGCCGCCGGGGTCGACGCTGTCGAGCATCGTGCCGGCAAACACGCCGCCGTGACGATAGAAGTACCAATATGGAATGCCGTTGACGGCGGTGACGATTGCGGTGTCGGGGCCAAGCAGCGGTTGCATTGCCTCGACCACGCTGGGCACCGAGTGTGCCTTGAGCGCAATGATGACGTAGTCTTGCGGGCCGAGCTCGTTTGCATCCGAGGTGCACCGCACCTTGACGACGCGTTCGCCCTCCTCCGTCAACAGCCGCACGCCGTTTTTCTGCATAGCCGCGAGATGCGGTCCGCGCGCGATAAAGCTTACGTCGGCTCCCGCCGCCGCAAGCTTCGCGCCCATGTATGCGCCGATCGCTCCGGCGCCATATACGCAGATCTTCATATCTTGTTTCCTATGGTGTAGTCACGAATCGGGTCCAACCGTGCGAAACAATCGAAGCATGCATCGGCGTGCGCGCAATCCGTTATTTCGCACTCCTAAATTTAGGCGGGCGTCAATGCATCGCGATGATCAATCAGCGATGTATGGACGATCTCGCGCATGGTCGATGCATGCTCGCTATCCAGCGCTGCCAAAATCGCACGGCGCATACGCGGCTCCCAAAAGCGATGAATATGGTCAGCGATGCCGGCCATCGCCTCATTGCGATCAGGCATCGACTCGAAGAATTCGCCGATCCGGTTGGCCATCTCGATCAGGTGGTGTTCGTTCATCGCGGCGGGCTCACTTGTTACTTTCCACGTTTGCATTAGCCAGCGTGCGCTCGCGCAACAGCGTCAATTGCGTATCGCTAAAGCGCGTGTACGCGCGCTGCCACTGCGAAGGCTGTTGCACCGGCTGCACCTGCACGGCCGTCACTTTGTACTCGGGGCAGTTCGTCGCCCAATCCGAGCTGTCCGTCGTGATCACGTTCGCGCCCGACTCCGGGAAGTGGAACGTCGTGTACACCACGCCCGGCTGCATGCGCTCGGTCACCAACGCACGCAACACCGTTTGCCCCGCGCGCGATTCGATGCCCACCCAGTCGCCCGTCTTGATGCCGCGCTCCTCGGCGTCGTGCGGATGCAGCTCCAGCCGATCCTCTTCGTGCCACTGCACGTTCGCCGTGCGCCGCGTTTGCGCGCCCACGTTGTACTGCGACAGAATCCGCCCGGTCGTCAGCAACAGCGGGAAGCGCTTGGTCACCTTCTCGTCGCTCGCCACGAACTTCGTGATCACGAACTTGCCCTTGCCGCGGACGAACTCGTCCACGTGCATCGTCGGCGTGCCCTGCGGCGCGGCCTCGTTGCACGGCCATTGCACGCTGCCCAACTCGTCGATCAGCGCATACGACACACCATGAAACGTCGGCGTGAGCCGCGCAATCTCGTCCATGATCTCAGACGGATGCGCATAGTCCATCTCGTAGCCCAGCGCACGCGAGAGCAACGCCGTGACCTCCCAGTCCGCGTAGCGCGCCAGCGGCGACATCACGCGCCGCACCCGCGAGATGCGCCGCTCCGCGTTCGTGAACGTGCCGTCTTTCTCGAGGAACGACGAACCCGGCAGGAACACATGCGCATACTTGGCCGTCTCGTTCAGGAAGATGTCCTGCACGACGATGCACTCCATCGCCGAAAGCGCCGCCGTCACATGCTGCGTATCGGGGTCCGACTGCACGATGTCCTCGCCCTGGCAGTACAGCCCCATGAAGCTGCCGTCGAGCGCCGCATCGAACATGTTCGGAATGCGCAAGCCCGGCTCCGGCTGCAACGACACGTGCCACGCCGCTTCGAACTGCTCGCGCACCTCGGCGCCGCTCACATGCCGGTACCCGGGCAGCTCGTGCGGAAACGAGCCCATGTCGCACGAGCCCTGCACGTTGTTTTGCCCGCGCAGCGGATTGACCCCCACGCCCTCGCGCCCGATGTTGCCGGTGGCCATCGCCAGATTCGCGATGCCCATCACCATCGTCGAGCCCTGCGCATGCTCGGTCACGCCCAGCCCGTAGTAAATCGCGGCGTTGCCGCCCGTCGCGTACAGGCGCGCCGCGGCGCGCACTTGCTCGGCCGGCACGCCTGTGATCGCTTGTGTTTGCTCGGGCGCGTTCTCCTCGCGCGCGATGAACTCGCGCCACTGCGCGAACGCCACCGGCTCGCAGCGCTCGGCCACAAACGCTTCGTTCACGAGCCCCTCGGTCACCACCACATGCGCGAGCGCATTGATCAGCGCCACGTTCGTGCCCGGGCGCAACTGCAAGTGATAATCGGCCTTCACGTGCGGGCCGTCCACCAAGTCGATGCGCCGCGGATCGGCCACGATCAGCTTGGCCCCCTCGCGCACGCGCCGCTTGAGCCGCGAGGCGAACACTGGGTGCCCGTCGGTCGGGTTCGCGCCAATCACTACGATCACATCACACTGCTCGATCGAGGCGAACGTCTGCGTGCCGGCCGATTCGCCCAGCGTCGTCTTGAGCCCATAGCCGGTGGGCGAATGACACACCCGCGCGCAGGTGTCCACGTTGTTGTTGCCGAACGCCGCACGCACGAGCTTTTGGACCAGGTACGTCTCCTCGTTGGTGCAGCGCGACGAGGTGATACCGCCGATCGAATCGCGCCCGTGACGGGCTTGAATGCGCCGGAATTCGGCCGCCGCATAGGCGATCGCTTCTTCCCAGCTCACTTCGCGCCACGCATCGGTGATCTTCGCGCGAATCATCGGCTTGGTGATGCGGTCCTTATGCGTCGCATAGCCCCACGCAAAGCGCCCCTTCACGCACGCATGCCCCTCGTTGGCCTGGCCATTCTTGTGCGGCACCATGCGCACGACCTGGCTGCCCTTCATCTCGGCCTTGAGCGAGCACCCGACGCCGCAATAGGCGCACGTCGTGATCACCGAATGCTCGCGCTGACCCAGCTCCACCACGCTTTTTTCCATCAGCGTGGCCGTCGGGCACGCCGCCACGCACGCGCCGCACGACACACATTCCGAGTCCATGAACGGCACGTTCTCGCTGGCCGCCACGCGAGACTCGAACCCGCGCGCCATGATCGTCAGCGCGAACGTGCCTTGCGTTTCCTCGCACGCGCGCACGCACCGGTTGCACACGATGCACTTGGACGGGTCATACGTGAAGTACGGGTTCGACTCGTCTTTGGCCTCGCTCAGATGGTTCGCGCCGTCAAAGCCGTAGCGCACCTCGCGCAGACCCACCACGCCCGCCATGTCCTGCAGCTCGCAGTTGCCGTTGGCCGGGCACGTCAGGCAATCGAGCGGGTGATCGGAGATATAGAGCTCCATCACGTTGCGCCGCAACGCTTGCAGCCGCTCCGTTTGCGTGGACACGCGCATGCCTGCTTCGACCGGCGTCGTGCACGAGGCCGGGTAGCCGCGCTTGCCGTCGATTTCCACCAGGCACAGCCGGCACGAGCCAAACGGTTCGAGCGAATCGGTGGCGCACAGCTTCGGCACGTTCACGCCCGCCACCGCGGCCGCGCGCATGACCGAGGTGCCCGCGGGCACCGTCACTTCGCGCTCGTCGATCGTCAGCGTCACATCGGTGTCGGCGTGACGCTGCGGCGTGCCGTAGTCGGTCTCGTCGAGCGGGTTGCGCAGGGCCGCGCTTTTGCAGGCGCATTGGCCCGAGCCGCAGCCGCCGGTTGGCGCGGCGAGTGCCTTCGAGGGGTGAGCGAGTGCCTCAGACATGAATCACAACTCCATCAAGCCGCAGCCGCGTGGGGCTGAACGGGGCGAAGACCGAAGTCCTCAGGAAAATGTTCGAGCGCCGAGAGCACCGGGTACGGTGTCATGCCGCCCATCGCGCACAGCGAGCCCGACACCATCGTGTCGCACAGATCGCGCAGCAACTGCACTTGCTTGACCGAGGTGTCACCGCCGCGCATGCGCTGGATGACTTCGACGCCGCGCGTCGAGCCGATCCGGCACGGCGTGCACTTGCCGCACGATTCGAGCGCACAAAAGTGCATCGCGTATTGCGCCAGTTCCGCGAGATTGGACGTGTCGTCGTGCACCACGATGCCGCCGTGACCCACCACCGCGCCCACCGCCGCGTACGCTTCGTAGTCCAGCGGAATGTCCCACTGGCTTTCGGGTAAATAGGTGCCCAGCGGCCCACCCACCTGCACCGCGCGCACCGGACGCCCGCTCGCGGTGCCCCCGCCGTACGTCTCGATCAGCTCGCGCAGCGTCACGCCGAAGGCCAGCTCCACGAGCCCGCCGTGCAAGATGTTGCCGGCCAGCTGAAACGGCAGCGTGCCGCGTGAGCGGCCCATGCCGAAGTCGCGATAAAACGCCGCGCCGCGCGCGAAGATGATCGGCACCGTGGCGAGCGTGATGACGTTGTTGATCACCGTGGGCTGACCGTGCAGGCCCGAGAGCGCGGGCACGGGCGGCTTGGCGCGCACGATGCCGCGCTTGCCTTCGAGCGACTCGAGCAGCGCCGTTTCCTCACCGCACACGTACGAGCCCGCGCCCTTGGCCACTTCCAGCTCGAACGCGTGGGCACTGCCCAGCACGCTCGCGCCGAGCCAGCCCGCGCTGCGCGCCTTCGCGATGGCCGCGTTCAGCGTGGCAATCGCATGCGGGTATTCGCTGCGCACATAGATGTAGCCTTGCGTGGCGCCTGTAGCCACCCCGGCGATGATCATCCCTTCGATCAGCCCGAACGGGTCGCCTTCCATCGACAGGCGGTCCGAGAACGTGCCCGAGTCGCCTTCGTCGGCGTTGCATACGATGTACTTTTGCGCGGCAGGTGCTGCGCGCACCGTGCGCCATTTGATACCAGCTGGAAAGGCCGCACCGCCGCGCCCGCGCAAGCCCGATTCGAGCAGCGCATCGCACGCCGCGTCGCCGCTCATCGCTAGTGCCGCCTTGAGACCGGCCAAGCCTTCGTGCGCGAGGTAATCGTCGATCGATAGCGGGTCGGTCAGGCCCAGTCGCGCGAACGTAAGCCGCTGCTGGCGCTTGAGGTAGGGCAATTCGTCAACCAGACCGACTGCGCGTGCATGGGCAATGCCTGTACCTTCGCTCGTGAGCCACTGCCCATCGAACAGCGACGCGATGTCCGACACCTGCACTTTGGCGTAGCCTGTGCGTCCTTGCGGCGTTTGCACTTCGACGAGCGGCTCGAGCCACAGCAGCCCGTGCGAGCCGTTGCGCACGATCTCGATTGCCAAGCCGCGCGCGGCCGCTTCATCGGCAATGGCCTGCGCCACCGCGTCGGCGCCCAGCGCGAGGGCCGACGAATCGCACGGCACGAAGATGCGCACCGCTTGCGCTGCCGAATTCATAAGGACTCCTGATTATTTGCACTCGCCTTCGCATTCGTATTCGATTCACATGCGACGCCCGCTTGTTCGCAGGCGGCATCGAATAGCGCATCGAAGCGCGCGGCGCTGATCTTCGCGTACAGCGTGCCGTTGATCGTCATGGCCGGCGACAGCGCGCACTGGCCCAGGCAGTACACCGATTCGAGTTCGACGTCGGCGACATGCGTGTGCGCACCGCCTTGAGCATGCTGGGCATCGAACCGGCAGCCCGTGTGCGATTCGATATGCTGCGCGAGCGCTTCGGTGCCCATGCTGCGACACGCTTCGGCGCGGCACAGCGCTACGCTCACGCGCGCCGGCGCTCTCGTGCGAAAGTGATGGTAGTAAGTCAGCACGCCATGCACCTCAGCGCGCGACAAGTTCATCGCGCGCGCCAGCGGCGCCAACGTCTCGGCCGGAATGAACCCGACTTCGTCTTGTATCTGATGCAGCACCGCGAGCAGCGAACGCCCTTCGCCACGGTGCCGCTCGATCAATCGATCGACATCGAACACGATGTGTCTCCTTCCAAGCGGTACGGAATGTTTTGTTGAGAGCCGTGTCGGTAACGCGTCAGGACATTCGACGCGCTACGTTTTCGGATTCCGGCAATCCATGCTGCCGGCCGCCCGCATGAGGCATAGTGCGTGAGTCGATGTATTAGCGAAAGTTAAAGTTTTTTATCGTGTTAATTAGCTATCCTGAATGGATAAAGAGAAGCCAGACCAAGCCAACAGCGAGCGCTGCTAGGCCGCGACCCGCTGCGGGGTACGCATCTGGCAATACAGGCCCCAGATCAAGTCGAGCTGGTTGATCGTGCCGACGAGCCGGCCGCTTTCGTCCGTCACCGCAATGCGCTCGCACGCGTGGTGTTTGAAGTGCGGTGCGAGTTCGGAGATCGGCGTGTCGCCGCCCACCGCGCAGACAAAAGCATGTTTATCAGGCAACGTCGGGCGGCCCACCGGCGACATGATGTCCGCACAGGTCAGCTCATCGAAACCATGCGGACGCACGTGCTGATGCGCGTCGTTATGCAGCCACTCGAAAGCCACTGGCTGGGTACCGGCTAGCGCGCCATCCGCAGCGGCATCGCCCGAGAAGCGCTTGCGCGACAACGTCGACGCCATTCGCTGCCATAGCGATCTCAAGCCCGCAACACCCGCGCCGCGCACATGCGGATAGCGATGCCCCGAGAACAAGTGAAAGACCAGCGCCGCTATCAGCAGCGCACTCGACTGCAGCGCAATCGGCACGAGCACGAAGCGGTAACCAAGTTCATGAATCGCCGGGCCACCCAGCACGGCGGTAAGCGCCACCGCGCCCGAAGGTGGATGCACACAGCGCAATGCGAGCATCACGCTGATGGCCAGCGCCACCGCGGTGGCTGCCGCGACAACGGGTGTGCCGATCAGCTTCGCGCACGCCACCCCGACGACCGCCGCCACGATGTTGCCGCCGATGATCGACCACGGCTGTGCGAGTGGGCTTTCGGGTACCGCGAACAGCAGTACCGCCGATGCGCCCATCGGTGCAACTAGCAACGGGGTATCCGCGGCAGCGCCGAGGAAGACATGCGCGACCCAACTCGTGAATGCGATACCGAACAAGGCACCCAGGCACGATCGAAAGCGTTTCGCTTCGGCGGCGGCTCCGTTTCTCATCAAACTGGCTCGTTCACTGATCCGATAGGCTCGACGGGTCTCTTACCCAGTGTCGCGAGCATACGGACAGCGCATCAACGAAGACAGTCAATATTTCTTTGCATATCGATAACGTGATTGTTATGGCTTTTTTTATCGTTATCGGCATCTGAAAACGATCGCAACGGGCGTGGCATCGTTCGATGGAACATTGCTTCGCATCGGCGCGTGCAACCATTGCGCACGAGCCGATCATCAAAGCTCTTGTCACTCGATGACGAATTGCATGAACCCTATGTCCAATGCGTTTCTGAAAGCCGTCGTGGCAGCGGCACTCGCGGGGTCGATCTCGATCAGCGCGGCTGCAGACACGACGCCCCATATGCAACCCGTGGATTGGTACACGAATGCGGTGACCGCGAACGACGCGCGAAACCGTGAGAGTGCCGACCGGGACTACTACAACCGACAGTATTACAACCAGCAGTACTCCAACCGCGAGTACGAGAACCAACGCTACAACCAGCAGTACTACAACCGGCAATACTACAATCGTCAGTATTACAACCGGCAGTACTACAGCCGTCATCGGTAGCGTTCAGACCGGGCGCACCAAAAAATAAAGCCCTGATTGCTCAGGGCTTATTTGAATGACGCGAACTACGTTGCCGCTCTGCTATCGCTATCGATCTGATGGTGGAGGTAAGCGGGATCGAACCGCTGACCTCTTGCATGCCATGCAAGCGCTCTCCCAGCTGAGCTATACCCCCTGAACAGAAACGAGATTGTAGAGAGCGGCTCCACGTTTGTAAATACCCTTCGCTCGTTACTGCATGATTTTTTTCGTCGTCGCTTGCGTGCGCAGTATCGCGCACCGCATAGACGTCACACGGACGCACCACGTTCGAGACGGCCGACGACGACGTCGCGACCAAGCAGCGCGAGTACCGCATCGATCGACGGCGTGTGCGTCGTGCCGACAACGAGAAGCCGCACAGGCATCGCCAACTGCGGCATCTTGAGCTTGTAATCCGCAAGCGTTGCCTTCATGGCTGCCGCGATACCCGTCTTGCTCCACTCGGCCGTCGCCAGCGCAGCGGCGAGTGACGTGAGCGCGGGCCGCACCGCTTCGGTCACATGTTGTTCAAGCGCCGAGGCATCGGGCGACGGCAGCCGGTAAAACATGGCGACATTCTCGGCGATTTCCTTGATCGTCGTCGCACGGTCTTTCATTAGCGCGATCACATCGGCCAACGGCGCGCCGTTCGCAAGCGACGCCGCATCGATACCCAGTTCCGCCAAGAAGGGTTTCGTCAGCTCGGCAAGACGTGCGTTATCGGCTTCCTTGATGTAGTGATTGTTGAGCCAGTTCAGCTTGTTATGGTCGTACTGCGCAGGCGATTTACCGAGGTGATCGAGATCGAACCATTCGATGAATTGCTCGCGCGAAAAGATCTCCGCATCGCCGTGCGACCATCCGAGCCGCGCCAAATAATTGAGCACCGCCTCGGGCAAATAACCCGCGTCGCAATAACCGGTCACGCTCATCGCGCCGTGGCGCTTGCTCATCTTCTCGCCAGCTTCGTTCAGCACCGTTGGCAAATGCGCGTAGACCGGAGGCTCGGCGCCGAGCGCACGCAAGATGTTGATCTGCCGCGGCGTGTTGTTCACGTGATCGTCGCCGCGAATCACATGCGTGATGCGCATATCGAGATCGTCTACGACTACGCAGAAGTTATAGGTGGGTGTGCCATCGGGACGCGCGATGACGAGGTCGTCGAGTTCCTCGTTCGAGATTTCAACTCGCCCTTTCACGGCATCGTCCCAAGCAACCACACCGGTCAACGGATTTCGGAAACGAACGACCGGTGTCACGCCGGCAGGCGGCACAGGTAGTGTCTTGCCGGGCTCGGGGCGCCATGTGCCATCGTAGCGAGGCTTCTCGCCGGCCTCGCGCTGACGATCGCGAAGCGCATCGAGCTCTTCGGTCGACATGTAGCAGGGGTAAGCCAGGCCTTGCGCCAACATTTGCGCGACGACCTCGCGATAGCGATCCATGCGCTGCATCTGATAGAACGGACCCTCATCGAAATCGAGTTCGAGCCATGCCATGCCTTCGAGAATAGCGTCGACCGAAGCCTCCGTCGAACGCTCTACGTCGGTATCTTCGATGCGCAGCACGAACGTCCCGTTCATCTTGCGCGCGAACGCCCAGGGATACAGCGCAGAGCGAATGTTGCCGAGATGGATAAAACCGGTGGGGCTCGGTGCGAAGCGGGTACGGACGTTGGACATGAGCGGGAGTTCGCGCGCGACGAGGCGGCAAGGCAAATCGAAGAGACCGCAATTATAACCGCCCGCTTTGCCTTATGATGTGCGCGCATCGCTTTGCATCGCAGCCGCAGGAGATTTCGTTGAAACCCTCTTTCCCCCGCTTATCCAGATCCCGTCGCAATTTTTCTCTCGCGTGCGCTTCGGTGCTCGTCAGCGCTTGTGCATCCCCATCATTGAGGAATGCTAACGAAACGCCGAAACCACCGCCCATCGCAAACGCTGCTGAGAGGCCGTTACGCATCGGACTCGCGCTCGGCGGCGGTGCCGCGCGCGGCTTTGCTCACATCGGCGTGATCAAGGCGCTCGAGGCGCGCGGGATCAAAGCCGACTTGCTGTGTGGCACGAGCGCGGGTTCTGTTGTCGCCGCGCTGTCCGCATCGGGCATGAGCGGCATTGCCATCAACCGGCTTGCATTGACGATGGATCAGGCATCGATCAGCGATTGGGCCATGCCCTTTCGCACACGCGGCCTGCTACAGGGCGTAGCCCTGCAAAACTATGTGAACACGACGCTCGGCAACCGCCCGATCGAAAAGATGGCCAAGCCGCTTGGCATCGTGGCGACCGATCTGCGCACCGGGCAGCCTATTCTTTTTCAACGCGGCAATACCGGCATCGCGGTGCGCGCTTCGTGCAGCGTGCCTTCGATTTTCGAGCCGGTCAAAATCGGCGGCCACGAGTATGTGGATGGCGGGCTCGTGAGCCCGGTTCCGGCAGCCTTTGCGCATAAGATGGGCGCTGACTTCGTCATCGCGGTGGACATCTCGGCCGACCCGGAAACCGCGCTCACGCAGAATTCGTTCGATGTGCTGCTGCAAACGTTCACGATCATGGGTCAAACGATCAAAACGTATGAACTCGAAAAGTATGCGGATTTCGTTATTCGCCCCAATCTTGCCGCTATGAGCGGCAGCGACTTCGGTCAACGCAATGCGGCCATTCTGGCCGGCGAGGAAGCGGTTGCGAAGGCCTTCGCGCAGCTTGATCAGAAACTTGCTGCGAGCCGCGCACGCGCTGCCTGAGCCTTGCTCCTCGGCAAAAACCACGCATAGAAAAAACGCTGCGCGTCTTCTTCACGTGCAGCGTTCTTTTGCAAGCGGACCAGTGCTCGATTAATTGCCGCCTGTCGCGTCCATGGTGGCGCTCACGCGCTGGCGCAAATCATCCGCCTTGACCGGGAAATGCGATTCGATGCGGCGCGCACCGGTGAAGTGCTTTTCCCAATAGCGGTCGTCGAGATCATCGACGCGGATCGTGCTGCCCGTCGACGGCGAATGCACGAACTTGTTGTCGCCGATATAGATGCCGACGTGCGAGAACGTGCGGCGCATCGTATTGAAGAACACGAGGTCGCCCGGCTTGAGTTCGCTGACGCGAACCTTTTCTCCGACACGGCTCATTTCCTCGGCGCGGCGCGGCAGTGCAAGCCCGAGCGTGTCTTGGAAGACGTAGCGGACGAACCCGCTGCAATCGAGCCCCGAATCGGGCGAGTTACCGCCCCAGCGATAGCGCACCCCGATCATGTTGAGCGCACCAACGACGACGTCGCCGGCTTTACCCGCCATGCCCGACAAAAATGACTTGGCGCGGCCGCCGCTTTGAGTGGACGCAGCTTGCGTATCGAGAGAAGAACCGGAGGACGAAGCAGAGGAAAGAGGGGTCGATTCGGAGCGAATCGAAGTTGCGGCGCTTTGCGAGAACATGTTCGCTTCGTCTGCGAACGCACTGCCTGCTGCGCTCATCAATACGCCAACGAACATTCCAGTGACGACGCGCGCGCAAGCATGGGCAAAGTATCGGTGCTGCATCGGTCGGTAGAATTTGCTTAAGAATCAGGGATCTGCGATGGACTGCGAAAAGTTTGGACGATACTAGCCAGGATGTAACCAATTGTCAAAACAAATTAAAAAAAACAATCGGGGTACCGTCATAATTGCCGCGAATCAACCTTGCATGCTCGTGGCGATGAGCTTTTGCGTATAAGAATGGGCCGGTTTGGAGAATATCCTTTCGACGTCGCCCGTCTCGACGATCGCGCCGTCTTGCATAACGGCAACGCGGTGTGCCATTGCCCCGATCACCGCGAGGTCATGGCTGATAAAAATAAAAGTGAGGTTGTATTTGTGCTGCAGCGCGGCCAACAACGCGAGCACCTGCTGCTGAATCGATACGTCCAGCGCGCTTGTCGGCTCATCCAGCACGAGCAAACGGGGCTCGAGCACCAGCGCTCGGGCAATTGCGATGCGCTGCCGTTGGCCACCGGAGAACTCATGCGGATAGCGCGCCAATACCGTTCGGTCGAGCCCCACTTCGCGCAACATCGCGATCACTTTGTGCTGCCGCGCTGCTGCGCCGAGTTGGGGTCGATGCAGCGCCAGGCCTTCGCCGACGATGCGCTCGATGGTCTGTCGCGGCGAAAGCGAACTGAATGGATCTTGAAAGACGACTTGCATACTTGAGCGCAGCACGGTCTGCTCGCGCCCTTGATAGCTGGCGAGCGGGCGGCCTTCAAACGCGATCGAGCCCGCCGCCGTGCGCTGCAAACCAAGCAATGCCATCGCCAGCGTCGATTTACCTGAGCCCGATTCGCCGACGATACCCAGCGTTTCGCCCTGGCGCACCGTGATGCTGACATTCGATACAGCGGGAAAGCGGCCCGAGCGAAACCAGCCCGCCAAGCCAGGTAGTTTCGTCTTGAACGCCACTGACACCTCGTTCGCCTCGAGCACGACGGGCGCGATCGGCAGCACCGGCTGGACCGTCCGCCGCGGCCGGCTTTCAATGAGCCGGCGTGTGTAGGGGTGCTGCGGATCGGCGAAGATCCGCTCGACCGGCCCGCTTTCGACGAGCACGCCCTGCTCCATCACGGCCACGCGTTGTGCAAACCGGCGCACGAGGTTCAGATCGTGCGTGATGAGCAGCACCGCCATGCCGCGCTTGGCCGCTTCCTCGCGCTGCAATTCGAGAAGCAAGTCGACGATCTGGGCGCGAATCGTCACATCGAGTGCGGTGGTCGGCTCGTCGGCCAGCAACAGCCGCGGCCGGCAGGCCAGCGCCATCGCAATCATCGCGCGTTGACGTTGCCCACCCGACAATTGATGAGGATAACTAAGCGCCCGTTTGCCGGGTTCCGCGATGCCCGTGCGTTCGAGCAACGCGACCGCGCGCCGACGTGCTTCGAGCGCGCGCACACCGTCGTGCGTCACAATCGTCTCGGCGATCTGCTCGCCGACGGTATACAGCGGATTGAGCGCCGTCATCGGCTCTTGAAAGATCATCGCGATATCGGAGCCGCGCAGCCCGCGCATGTCGCGTTCGCTTTTCGTCGAAAGATCGACGCCGGCAAAGCGAATCGCCCCGCTTACCCGCGCATCGTGCAAGAGCCGCAGAATCGCCAGCGCCGTGACGGTCTTGCCCGAGCCCGATTCGCCAACGAGTGCGACACGTTCGCCGCGCGCAATCGACAGTGTCACGTCCTTGACGGCGAGGATCTCGCCGAACGCAACCCGCACGCCTTCGAGCGACAGCAGCGGCTCGCCGCCACCCTCGTGGTCTGCGGCCATCCCGCTCATTGATTGCCTCCCGCGCGCATCGCATCGGCAACGCGCGTGTCGAGCGCATTGCGCAGCGCATCGCCCATGAAGGTCAGCAACAATAATGTCGCGACCAATACGCCGAAAGTCGCGAGCGAGATCCACCATGCATCGAGATTGGCCTTGCCTTCGGCCAGCAGCTCGCCGAGGCTCGGCGTGGGCGGCGGCACACCGAGCCCAAGAAAGTCGAGGCTCGTGAGCGCGAGAATCGAGCCGCTCATGCGAAACGGCAAAAACGTGATGACGGGCGTGAGGCTGTTCGGCAGCACATGGCGCCAGATGATCTGCGCGTTCGACAGCCCCATCGCACGCGCGGCGCGCACATAGTCCTGCGTCCGGTTGCGCAGGCATTCCGCACGCACGTAATCCGAAAGACCAATCCACCCGAACAGCGATAGCAGCACGATCAGCAACGCGAAACTAGGCTCGAAAATCGACGCAAAGATGATCAGCAAATAGAGCTCCGGCAGCGCACTCCATATCTCGATGAGCCGCTGGCCAACGATATCGATCCGGCCTCCGAAATAACCTTGCACTGCGCCCGCAACGATGCCGAGCAGACTGCCGATCATCGTCAGGACGAGTGCGAACTCGACCGAAATACGGAAACCATAGAGCAGACGAGCGAACAGATCACGGCCCTGTTGATCCGTACCGAGCCAATTTTCATGCGACGGCGGTGCCGGATTGGGCGCCTTCGAAAAGTAATTGAGCGAGTTGTAGTAATAGTGATTGAGCGGATAAATCGCGAAATTGCCGGGCAGCTCGAAGCGATGGCGCATGTAAGGGTCGAGGTAATCGGCAGGCGCGGGGAAGTCACCGCCAAACGTTGTTTCCGCGTACGTTTTCACGAGTGGGAAATAGAGTTGGCCCTGATACCGCACGACCAGCGGCTTGTCGTTTGACCATAGCGGGCCCGCCAGGCTCGCGGCGAAAGCCACGACAAAGATGACGAGGCTCCAATAGCCGAGCCGTTGCGCCTTGAAACGCCGCCACACGCGGCGCATCGGCGATGGCGAGACGAATGCATCCGGCATGCCGCTGCGCGGCAGCGCGTCTTGTCCGATGCGACGACGGAGTCGGCTCACATCAACGCTCCAGTTGTTCGAATTGAATGCGCGGATCGACCCAGACGTAGCACAGGTCCGACACCAGCTTCGTCGCAAGCCCGATCAGCGTGAAAAGGTAAAGCGTGCCAAGCACGACCGGGTAATCCCGTCGCACCACCGACTCATAAGAGAGCAGTCCGAGGCCATCGAGCGAGAACAGCGTCTCGATCAACAGGCTGCCCGTGAAGAATGCGCCGATGAATGCCGCGGGAAAACCGACCACGAGTGGCAGCATCGCGTTACGAAAAACGTGCTTCCACAGCACGCGTTTTTCGCTCAAGCCTTTCGCTCGGGCCGTCAGCACGTATTGCTTGTTTATTTCGTCGAGAAATGCGTTTTTGGTCAACATCGTAATGATGGCGAAACTGCCGACGACCGATGCGGTAATCGGCAACGTAATGTGCCAGAGGTAATCGACAATCTTGCCGCCAAGCGAAAGCTGCGCAAAGTGATCGGAGACGAGCCCACGTAGCGGAAAGATCTGCAGGAACGTCCCGCCGCCGAACAGCACGAGCAACAGCACACCCAGCACGAAGCCTGGAATGGCGTAGCCGACGAGCACCACGAGGCTCGTCGCCACATCGAACGGCGAACCATTGCGAACGGCCTTTGCAATACCCAGCGGCACCGAGATCAAATAGGTCAGAAAGAAAGTCCATAGGCCGATGCTGATCGACACAGGCAGTTTCGACACCATCAACGACCAGACGCTGCGGTGATGAAAGTAGCTTTGCCCGAGATCGAAGCGCGCAAAGCGCGAGAGCATCAGCCAATAGCGAGCGAGCGGTGGCTTATCGAAGCCGTAAAGCGCTTTGAGCTGCGCGATCTGCTGCGCATCGACACCGTTGTGCGCGCGCAGTCCTAACGGCGCCTGGCCCTCTTGTGCCGCCCCTTTGCGCAGCTCGTAAGCAGCCTGCTCGACCGGCCCGCCCGGCACGAACTGAATGACGACGAAGGTCAAGGTGAGCACGCCGATGAGCGTTGGGATCATCAGCAACAGCCGCCTGAGAATGTAGGCCCACATAGTTGGTTATCCGTCGAAACGTGTATCGGCTCGCCACCCGCTTAACGGCTACTGCGGCGCAAGCCACCATGTCGATACGATCCAGTCCTCGGCCGAATAGTACAGCGGCAGCGTCGACGGATAATGCAGGTCGCGCTTGTACGCAATGCGGTGCGTCGTGCTGAACCATTGCGGCACGATGTAGTGGCCATGCATCAGCACACGGTCGAGCGCCCGTGAGGCATTGACCAGTTCGTCTTTTGTCTGGGCGCGCACGAGCGAGCGCAAGATCGCGTCCACGGCGGGCGACTTCAAGCCGCTCATGTTGTCCGAGCCCGGCGTGTCGGCCGATTTGCTGCCGAAACGCGACACCTGCTCTACGCCGGGGATTTGCGTGCCCGGATTACGGATGATCGTCACGTCGAAATCGAATGCGTCATAGCGTTTCTGAATCAACGCGAAATCCACGGTCCGATAGATGGCATGAATGCCCAGCTTCGCGAGATTGCGGATATAGGCGGCGATGACAGGTTCCATCGATGCTCCCTGTCCCGAATCCTCGAGGATTTCGAATTGGAACGGCTCGCCTTTCGCATTGCGCAGCGCGCCATCGCGATAAGTCCAACCCGCTTCGGTCAAGAGCGCGCGTGCCTTGAGCAAATTGGCGCGTAGCGAATTCGGCGGATCGGTGCTCGGCTGAATCGTCATCGGCCCAAACGCTTCGGGATTTAGTTGTGCGCGCAACGGTTCGAGCAACGCGCGTTCGCCGGGGCCCGGCAGGCCCCTCGCCTGCAGTTCGCTGTCGGCGAAATAGCTGTCGAGCCGCGTATAAGCGCCGAAAAAAAGGCGGCTGTTCAGCCATTCGAAATCGAATGCAAGATCGAGCGCTTTGCGTATGCGCAGGTCCTGAAAGAGCGGGCGCCGCAGGTTAAGCACGAAGCCTTGCATGCCCGCGCCGTTGTGCTGCCGGAATTCGCGCTTGATCAGCTCACCGTTGTCGAAACGTTTGCCGACGTCGCGTCGCGCCCAATTGCGCGCGATATATTCGACAAGCGCATCGTATTCACCGGCCTTGAATGCTTCGAGCCGGGCAATACTATCGGCGTAAAGCTTGTACGTGACGCGCTCGAAATTGTTGATGCCCGCCCGC
The DNA here is from genome assembly GCF_964253315.1 of Trinickia sp. LjRoot230. NCBI lineage: Bacteria > Pseudomonadati > Pseudomonadota > Betaproteobacteria > Burkholderiales > Burkholderiaceae > Trinickia > Trinickia sp. LjRoot230. The sequence goes on along the minus strand of NZ_CAXUQX020000001.1, from coordinate 1,689,465 downwards.
ACGGGCAACGCGGCCCCCCAATAAGATGGGTTGCGTCGATAGGTGATCGTATGGCCGCTGTCGTAGCGTTCGATCAGATAAGGGCCACTGCCGATCGGCGTTTCAAAGGCGAGCTGATCGAATCGGACACGTGTGCCGTCGGGGCGCAGGCCCCACTTGTGCGAGAACACCGGCACGCCGCCCGCGATCAACGGCAACTCGCGATTGGCTTGCCGAAACTCGAATCGCACGGTTTTTGGATCGAGCACCACAGCGCGCGCGATATCGGCGAAGTAAGCTGCGAATTGCGGCGCTGCTTGCGTGCTTTTCAAAGTATCGAACGAGTATTTGACGTCGTCAGCGGTGACCGCGTCGCCGTTGGAAAAGCGTGCGCGCGCATTGATGTGGAATGTGACGGACAGGCGATCGGGCGCAATGCGGATATCGTCGGCCAACAGGCCGTAAGCGGAAGCGGGTTCGTCGAGGCTGCCGGTCGTCAAGCTCTCGAACAGCATGCCGATGCCGGGCGCCGCATTGCCGCGCAATGTGTACGGATTGAACTTGTCGAAGCTCGTCAGGCGGCTCGGGTTCGCCAGCACGAGCGTGCCGCCCTTCGGCGCATCGGGGTTGACGTAATCGAAGTGCTTGAAGCCAGGCGGATACTTAGGAGTGCCAAATTGTGCAATCGCATAGGCCGCTTCGACGGACGCGGGCGCGCCGAACGCATACACGCAACATAAGGCAAGCAGCAAACGCAGCGCGGTGGTCCGTCGCAAAGCTGTCGTCATAGGCACCTTGTGGTCGCTCGGGAATGGCGATGTGAGAGAATTGTACTTAAAATCCTCCGCCGGCCACCCCACGCGCGTTACGCGCTTGCGGCGCGCGGCGCTGCTCACATTAGGAGAGTTCATGGGCTTTCTCGCTGGAAAACGCATTTTGCTGACTGGTCTGCTGTCGAATCGCTCGATTGCTTATGGCATCGCGCAAGCGTGCAAACGCGAAGGCGCCGAGCTCGCGTTCACCTACGTCGGCGAACGCTTCAAAGACCGCATCACCGAGTTCGCTGCCGAATTCGGCAGCGAGTTGATCTTTCCATGCGATGTGGCAGACGATGCGCAGATCGACGCGCTTTTCACAACGCTCAAGACCCACTGGGATTCGCTCGACGGGCTCGTGCACTCGATCGGCTTCGCGCCGCGCGAGGCAATCGGGGGGGATTTCATCGAAGGCATCACGCGCGAAAACTTCCGCATCGCGCACGATATATCCGCTTATAGCTTCCCCGCGCTCGCCAAAGCGGCGTTGCCGATGCTGTCGCAAGACGCGTCGCTGCTCACGCTCTCGTATCTCGGCGCGGAAAAGGTCATTCCGAACTACAACACGATGGGGGTGGCGAAGGCTGCGCTCGAAGCCTGCGTCCGCTACATGGCGGGCTCGCTCGGCACGAAAGGCATTCGCGTCAATGCGATATCGGCCGGGCCGATCAAAACGCTCGCCGCAAGCGGCATCAAAGGCTTCGGGAAGATCCTCGACTTCGTCGAGCAAAATGCGCCGCTCAAGCGCAATGTGACGATCGAGCAAGTGGGCAATAGCGCCGCGTTTTTACTGTCCGATCTCGCGAGCGGTGTGACCGCCGAGATCATGCACGTCGATAGCGGCTTTCATGCCGTGGTTGGCGGAATGCTGCCAAGCGTTAGCGAATAACGCGCGCGGCGTTTGCGGCCCGCATAAGAAAACTGCCCGCCGGACAATGTCCGGTGGGCAGTTTCGTTTCCGCTATCGAATCGGTCTATCGTTCGCAGTGCTCGCTCAATCGTCGTGGCCATGGCCGCGGCCATGGCCATGCCCACGGCCGTGGTCCCAACCCGGGCCGCGACCGTGATGACGATAATAGTCGTCGCGCTCCCAATAACGGCGCCCGTCCCAGTAACGATCACCATGCCAGCCGATGATGACCACCGGAGCCGGCGCGTAGACAACTGGAGGCGGCGGCGGCGCATAAACCGGGGCCGGCGCGACATAAACAGGCGCAGGCGCGCCGATATTGACCCCGACATTGACACCGGCCATCGCGACACCCGACGCACTCAGAACAAGCGCGGCTCCGAGGCTGCCAACCATATACGTGATTTTTGTCATGACAACGACCTTTTCCCGTCAGACGGATAGTTCGATGTGCTAACTATAGCGCAGCGCCCGCAAATGCATATTTCAGACTTGTAAATGTTGCTGCATGTTCTCGTAGCAGTTATGGCACGAACACCAGCAAAGCTTGCCGCCGCGCCGCAAGCCATCAGCGGCAGCGAACTGAGCACGGTCGAAGGTCGGCACGTGCCGATATTGACGACGTTGCGGATAGGCCGATCCGTGAGACCGCGCTGTCCCTCACCCGTTGGATTGCCCTTCTCCAGCATGGTGCGCTTCGGGGCGATGCGCCCAATGAGATCTTTGCACGACTTGTCGAACGCTTGCGCCCCTTCGCGCGCGGCGTAAGCACCTTTTTCATCGCGCCTCTGGATCCCTCCATCGCCTGCGTCGGGAGAGCGAGCCAGAGTCCGCTGGTACGAGCAGGTTTGGAACAGCAGAGTCGCACGGAGGATAGGGTAAGTCTGTACGGTGACGTTCAGATCGGTAAAAACAAGAGGACCAGGTCCGCCTCCATCTTGTCGAGTGGATTCGCCAGGTACCTTTTCGGTGCCCGGTACGGCACCGTACCGATTTCTCATCCTGGTTGCCTGCATTGTTGCATCGTCACCGCCGGGCGCTCTCGATCTACGTTTTCAATACCCCGGCTCAGGGGAGGCGGCTTTTCGCCATTCCGTGGAATGCGCTGACCGTAGACACGGCCGAAAAGTGGTTCCCGCTGGACGTCACCGCGGAACGCATCAAGAATGCACACGCCGAGAATCGCCCGCTCGAACACTGAAACGCACTCCGCAACCGCACAGGCGAGAGATATGGATAACTGATGATGTTCCCGGAATACCGCTTCATCCGCTGCACCCTGTCAGAGCCTGACGGCAAGCGACAGCCGCGTCATCCACAGATCAGCTACGTATTGGAGATTCACCATGAACAAGGATCAAGTCAAGGGGACTGTGGGGAAGGTAAAGGGCAAGATAAATGAAACCATTGGCCGAGCCACCGGCAACACGAAACAGGAAGTCAAGGGCGATATTCAGCAAGCGGTCGGCCAGGCGCGAAAGAATCTTGGCGACGCCAAGGAAGCCGTCAAAAAAACCTAATTGACCAGAAAGGCTCTCGCGGTCGCTGGCTGTCCGCACCGCGAAGAAGCCCGTTCGGAGTTTGATGGCAGCCAGCCGCGATCCCCCGTAGCCAGTCGCATGGGAAAACATGCTCAATGCGACCCAATGGCCGAACGGCGTAACGCGCAGTCGAAGCAGATGGATCAACCTGCGGAGCGCAAATGGCAGCCTGTACGCTGACGGACCGACACGTACCGGCATTGCGCGTATAAAAAATTCTGGCCAACACGCGGACTATTCCTGTGCCGCTGGCCGGTGGTGCCGGACACACCGAATCGTGTCGCTTGCAAACATGGGGTATCGAAATGAACACTAGTCGAATATTTTCAAAAGGCCCGTTGGTGCTCCAGGTGGTCCTGGTCACGGTTGGGCTGACGGCTTGCTCCGGCATGTCCCAACGAGGCGTCGACACAGCGGCCGGTGCTGGGATCGGCGCCGTCGGCGGAGCTCTGCTAACAGGCGGCAGCCCAGTCGGTACGGTTGGAGGTGCGGTCGTCGGCGGCGTAGTCGGCAACCAGATCGGCAAGTAGCCGGGTGCCGCAGCGGGGAACGGCGTTGCCGTTGAATGTCGCCCGCTGCAATGGCACCACGCTCGGCGCTTCACGGAGTGACCGGCCAGGAGGATGCCCATGCTGGCTTTGCAGACGCGGTGAGCGATCCTCGTCCGCGCTCTCGTGCTAACAGCACGTTACCGGTTGCACTCAGCGGCCTGCTCGATCTGCACGACCGCGCGACTGGGCGTGGTTTCGCCCCCTGAAGAGTGCAATGCCCCCCTTCATTGCCAACGATTGCAATCTCGGCAGACGAGACGCCCCGTCCTCCATCAGATACAGCAGGGAGATGATCGCAGTCGACGGGCAATTGACGTGATAGAGGCGGTGGCTGGATTCTCGAGCACCTGCCCCAGCGGCATATCCACCTCCACCATATGTGGGCCAATGCGTTTCCACCCCGCTTCTGGCAAGACCGCAAGCAGGCTGTTCCGGCGCCTGCCTCTGGCGAAGACCGTCGACGACTACGACGCGTTGCTTCCCTGGAAAATGCCGGCCGACCTCCGCTGACCCGCATCACTACCACACCTCACGTGCTCCGCCACCTTACTCTGAGGGGCGTCGTTCCACCGCCATCAACATCAGCTCGGCCTCCATTTCCGTCAATGGCTTCGCGTGTCGGCCGACATCTTTCAGCTTGCCGGCCTTCGCCGCGCGCACTCAGTTTGCCAGTGCCTTGATGAGGATCGACCACTGCCGAGAAGCTTCCGATACTCCAACACCTTCAGCCAACGCCGGCTTGACCGCTTCGTCGCGAAGCTCCTTCGTATAGACCGCTCGTGGAATTCGAGTCACGCACGCCTCCGTGTCTCCATGTTACGGCGGAAGGTACGAAATCCAACACGTACTTGCGCCCTACCGACAAGAAACGGAACGTTCGAGCCAAGGGGGTCGCTCACAGCAAGTTTTCGTGCGCATAAGGGAAGACGCGGCTTCCATTGCATCCATAGACTCGACGTAGTGCCGCGCAGCCGGTTTCGATCATCGCCTGCAACATGCGCGGCACTATCGTGCCTCCACGCCGACTGGCACGTAACGCCGGGGCAGTGCACGTCTGCTCCAATTCGCCTTTCCGTCTGTCATTACGACGCGCAATTTTCAGGAGGTGTCAGTTGAGACATTCGCAAAACAACATCGCGAAAAAAGCGATCTTCGAACCAGCCCGTTACCGGCCGACCTCACGATCAACCGAACCTTCGCTCGACCACCTATCGCCGCTCCGACGGCACAAATCTGTTTTTCACCTCGTCGATCGGGGCACGATTGAAAGCCATTCCATCTAAGTACGCGCGCCATCCCGGCGTCCCTGATGCATGCCGCAAAAAAAGGAGATACGCATGACCTCGTTGGAAAAGGAAGCTACTCTTGGCGCCGTAGCGATTGAGGACAAGACATCCTCAGCGTTCAAACGACGCTTCATGATAAGGATGATCATTGTTCTTACCGGCGGTACGTTTCTGGACGGCTATATCCTCGGGATCGTCGGCCCAGTGTCCGGCCAGATGACCGCCGAGCTCGGCATATCGCCAGTCTGGGAGGGCCTGATCGCGGCTGCCGCGCTGTTCGGAATCCTCGTCGGCTCGCCACTGGGCGGGTGGGCTGGCGACAAGTTCGGCCGCAAGCCACTGTTCATGCTCGACATGGGACTGTTCGTGATCGCGTCGGCCATGCAGTTCTTCATCGGCTCCACGCAATTCTTGACCACATCACCGCTGCAACTGTTCGTGGTGCGCCTGTTGATGGGCATCGCGATCGGCGCAGAGTACTCCGTCGGTTGGCCGATGCTGTCGGAATTCTCCCCTTCCCGGATCCGTGGACGGCTCATGGGCCTTACCCTCATCGCGTGGTATGCCGGCTTCATGATCGCCTTCGTCGTGGGCTACCTGCTGAACCGGTATACGGACCTCGGGTGGCGGAATATCCTCGGCACCAGCACGTTCATCGCGGTGGCGTTGTTCCTCGGCCGGCTTGGCATGCCCGAATCGCCGCGATGGCTGTGGAGCAAGCGTCGTACTCACCAAGCCCGCTCCGTCGCTCATCGGTATATGGAAAGCGCCTCCGATATGGCCGACGTGGAGCAGGAAGCTGTGCACACCGGCGGCTTTGGGATGCTGTTCTCCCGTCAGTACTGGCGCGCCACGCTGTTCGTGTCGCTGTTCTTTTTTTGCGTCGTCACACCGTATTTCGCCATCGCCACGTTCGCCGACAGCGTGCTGCAGAAATTTGGCCTCGGCGGCGGGCTCGCCGGAGGCGTCGGACTGTCCGCGGTTGCTTTGGCCGGGAGTGTGGCCACGGTCCTGCTGATCGACAAGGCCGGCCGGCGTGTGCTGACCGTACCGCCACAGTGGATCATCACCGTGATCCTCGCAATTCTCGGCTTGTGGACCGATGCGCCCGGGATGGTCGTGCTGGGCCTGTTCCTCGCGTTCTCGTTCTTCAACGCAGGCTGCGGCACGCTGACGTGCATCTACCCAGGCGAGGTATTCCCGACCGAGATCCGCGGGATCGGAACGGGCTTCGCCGCCGCCTTCAGCCGGATCGGGGCGGGCCTCGGCACGTTCCTGATGCCCTGGTCCATGATCAATCTCGGCCCCTCGGTGACCATTTTGATCGCCGCCGGCATCGCCGCTATCGGTGCTGGCGTGTCGCAATGGCTAGCCCCCGAAACCAAGGGCAAGAGCCTCAGCGAAACGGCCTCCGGGTTTTCGCATTAGCACCAACGGGAGTTTTCTGCAAAGCCTGGTTCGGGACAGCGGGAAATTTCCAGAAAAACGGGCTGTTCTTTCGTATGCAATGGGAACGACGCCCCTCACTAGAAGGGCGTCGTTCCTTGATCGCAAACCGTCAAGCACCGTTGGACGACCTGCGTTACAAGGGTTGCGCGCCTCTGCACTGTACGCTGTCGTACCGCATTCGCAGGCTCGATGGCGTAGCTTCACATTGATTCCGCGAGATCGCGAAGGATGCCATCGTGCTTACCGCCGCGTTCCGGCTGTCGAAAGCCGTTGCGCGCTCCGCGTTGCTGTCAACGCGCTATCCGGGCTGTTCATGCTCCCCCGCAATAGCCGAAATCACCCACGAAAATGAGCGCATTTGCGAGCACCGGCAGTTATGTCCAAGTCGATGGAACCGCCTCCTACGAGGCCGGCAACGCCAGTCGAGCCGCCTGAAGCGCGCGGCGTGCAAGGGTTGGTCACCCTCGCCGTCGGGTTAGCGGTCGTCGCGAGTCTTTATTTCGCGCGGGAGATTCTGATCCCTGTCACGTTCGCTGTGTTGTTGAGCTTCCTCGTCTCCCCCCTGGTCAATTTTCTGATCCGCATCAGGCTCGGACGTATCGCTTCGGTTCTCGTCGCAGCATTGATTTCGCTCTCGGTGATCATCCTGCTTGGCGGCGTCATCGCCACCCAGTTGACCAACCTCGCCCTCGGCATTCCTCAGTATCAGGCGGCGATAGAAACAAAGATCGATGCCGCACGCGCGGTGACGTTTGGAAAATTGAACGATCTGGTCGGCGCCGCTGGCGATGCGCTTCAACAGGTAACAATCGGTCATCGGCAACCCATTCGCGAGCCCGCTTCTGCTTCGTCCGCGAGCCAATCGACCGCCGCGCTTCCGGTCGAGGTGCGTGAGCCGGTTCCCACCGCCTTCCAGCTTATGCGGCGCGTGCTGGCTCCCGTTGTCCGCCCGCTTGAAACGACCTTCATCGTATTCATCGTCACCATTGTCATTTTGCTGCAGCGCGACGATCTGCGGGATCGAGCCATCCGGTTGTTCGGCTCAAGAGATCTGCACAGGACGACGACAGCCATGGACGAGGCCGCACGCCGCCTCAGCCGGTATTTCCTCTCGCAACTCGGCGTGAATGCCGGAGTGGGCGTGGTGATCGGCGCAGGCCTGTTCTTCATCGGCGTGCCCAACCCCATGCTGTGGGGCATACTGGCCGCGCTGTTGCGCCTTGTACCCTACGTAGGCATTTGGATATCGGCACTTCTGGCTACCGTACTTGCAGCTGCAGTCAGTCCTGGGTGGTCGATGGCGATCTGGTCATTAGCGCTTTTTTTTACTGTCGAGCTGCTGGTCGGTCAAGCCGTCGAGCCGTTGCTATATGGACATAGCACGGGCCTCTCCCCGTTTTCGGTCGTCATTGCCGCGATTTTCTGGAGTTGGATATGGGGGCCTGTCGGGCTCATCCTGTCCACCCCGCTGACGCTTTGCGTTCTAGTTCTCGGTCGCCATATCGCCCGGCTCGAATTTCTCGATGTGCTACTCGGCGACCAACCGGCATTGACCCCCATTGAAAACTTCTACCAGCGAGCGCTCGCCGGCGACCCGGATGAAGCACTGGAGCAAGCGGAGATTCTGCTGCGCGATCGGTCGCTCTGCACCTACTACGATCAGGTCGCAGTCAAGGGATTGCAGCTTGCAGCCAACGATGTGACGCGCGGCCGCGTAACAGCCGCACAACTGGCCCGAATTCAGAACGCTGCGAATGACCTCATCGAGGGCCTGGACGGCTTCGAAGATACTGATCCGGCACCGGCCGCTGCCAAAGACAACTGGAGCGCGTTGGCCCCCTCCGGCGCTGAACGCGATGTGCCGCCCCCGCTCATCCCTCCTATCCCGCCGACGAACGCGCAAGCTTCAATCGCGCAGCGCGCCGACAACCAGGTTCTTTGCATAGCAGGACGGGGCCCGCTCGACGAATCAGCATCGACCATCCTCGCTCAGCTTCTGGGAAAGCACCATTGCGAGTGCCGGGTAATCCCGAATGATGCCGTCTCTCGCGCGCGGATCGACAGTCTGGACATCACCGCGGTGACGATAGTGTGCATCTTCTACCTCAACATAGACGGCATCCCATCACATCTGCGCTACCTGCTGCGACGCCTACGGCAACGCTTGCCAGACGCGTCGATCGTAGTAGGCCTCTGGCCCACGGGCGGCACGGATCAGTGGAGCAAAGACCTTCAGAGCGCGATCGGCGCCGACCACTATGTGACTTCCGTTCGAGAGATGGTCGACGTATGTCTTGCCTCGACGAGATCGGTCGGGGCAATCGGCCCTCAGCCTCGAGATGAAGGCGCGGCGGTGTAACAGTCCGGCTGTATCCGGCTTGGCCGAGGCGTCATCCAAGGGACCTCCACGCTACTGCACTGTCTGCTGGCGCCGGTATTCGTCGTATTTCATCTGCAGGTACTCTTGCCGATCCATTTCGTGCAGTTGTCGCCGATATCGCTCGCTGGCAGCGAACCAGGCAGCCAGGCGTTGCTCCAGTCGCTTCTCGGGCGGGCTGGATAGCGCACCGAGATACGCATCGATGGCCAGGTAGTAGCGCATCGTGTTGCGCTCCATGAGGCCGCGCATCCCGCCGATGTATTTCGGCTGATCCGCGGACGGATCGGCAATCTCGGTGAAGCCGACCTTGCCGCGACCGAAAGCGGCTAGATAGACCTTCATGGCAAGACGCCCGATCATGTCATAGCTGTAGGCGTAGGTCAGATGCAGGAATGTGCGGTCATCGCCAAGCGCTACCGCTTCCAGCGCGATCCGATAGTCCCGGGTGTTCAATGGTCCTTGGTCCGCATGAAGCTTTACCTGCAAATATCCGGGACCGATGGTCGCCGCGTCGTATTCGAGTTGCAGCCGGTAGGTCGCGCTGAGCTCTTCGGCAACTTCCTTCTTGCTGACGTTCACGATCAGCGTATTGCCGCCGGTGGTATGACAATACTTGATGTTGGGATGCAGAATTAGCACATCACACCAATTCAACGGGCCTTGCGACGGATCATTGAACGCGCCGCTGACTGTCGCGAAGGGGTACGCCATCACCGCGTAGACCTCGCCCTTGAGCGTGGAGGACGATTCCTCCGAATCGAGATACATCTGTCGGTTGAACTGATTGCGCTCGAGCCGGGGAATCAGCTTCTGGTACGTATCGAGCAAGGTGGCCGCGCCGTTCGCGCCGTTAGCCGGCGCTCCTCCCAGGCATAGCTGCCAGCACGCCATCAGTATCGACGCCATCAGCACCGCCTTGAGCAGCGCGCGGGTGGTTGGGCGTCCGGCAAGTACACTCATCGGTATGCTCCAGCTCGTGACGGCAGATGGGGGATCTTGCCGACCGCGCCGCCTCTGCCCTCCGAATGCCGCAGTCAGGTTTGGGAACTGTAAATCGGCGACGGCTTCCTAACGAGAGTAATCGAGCGATCCGGGGCTTGAAAGCGTGCTGCCAGTCAGTCCCTGTCGCTGCGCATCGTTCGAAATCACGCCGTCCTCCAAGATCGCGCACATCGCGACGAGCAGCGCGAACGCGACTGACACGAGAGCCGCATAGCCGACGATCCTGAGCGCCTTCATTTTGCTTCCTACGATATATGGTGGCTGTGCCGACTGAAATCATTTTGCGGTTTCACCGCAAAATATGTAATCGCAGTCGTTGGTCGGCCATCGCGTGACAAGCAGGTGAACGAGACGTTTATCTCAATCCGAAATAGCCGAGGGCGAACACAATGATGACCACGGCTCCAATGATCCACACAATGTTGTTCATGACAACTCCCTTCAAGTGAGGAACCGGACTATGTGCGCAAGCGGTACGCCTCGACTTTCGTCAGGTACTCGGCTACGCGCCTCCCGAACCATGGTTTTAAAAGACATTCTCATATCAACGAGATCATGTGTCTGTACGCTGTAGGACTCTTGCGGAGGCGGTCTCAATGGCGGATCGGCGTCGCCATCGGGAATCTCGGGGGTGATATCGGGTACACTGCCGGACCGGTTACGCCGGCTCGGCAATATCGGTTCCGTATCGAGCGCGCGTGGTCGTGCGCACGTCGTTGAGACGCGTATCGACACTATAATTTTTGCAGGTCAATTCGGGGTCGAACCGCCATCGTCACCCGCGCAGACGTGCAGGAGCCAAGCATGCCGGACACCCCGTTCTTTATCGAAAATCATCTGCTTGCCGTGCTACCGGAAGAAGCGCGTGTCCGCATCGGCCCGCACCTGACGCTTGTCGAGATGCCGTTGGGAAAAGTGCTGTACGAGTCGGGCGGCCAGCTCCATCACGTCTACTTTCCGACCACATCGATCGTTTCCCTGCTGTACGTGATGGAAGACGGCTCGTCCGCGGAAATCGCGATCGTCGGCCACGAAGGTATGATCGGCGTGTCGCTGTTCATGGGCGGCGAAACGACGCCGAGCCGAGCCGTCGTACAATGCGCCGGGCAGGCCTATCGGCTCGACGCGAGCATCCTGAAAGCAGAATTTCGGCGCGGCAACGCGATGCAGCGTATGTTGCTGCGCTATACGCAGGCGCTCATCACGCAGATGGCTCAGACCGCGGTGTGCAACCGGCATCACTCGATCGATCAGCAACTGTGTCGCTGGCTGCTGCTCAGCCTCGACCGTCTTCCTTCGAACGAACTGCGCATGACGCAGGAACTGATCGCCAACATGCTGGGCGTGCGTCGATCGGGCGTGACGGAAGCTGCATTGAAGCTGCAGGACGCGGGCCTCATCCGCTACAACTACGGCCATATCGAAGTACTCGACCGGGCAGGGCTCGAGAAACGCGTGTGCGAATGCTACGCCGTGGTCAAACGCGAATTCGACCGCCTGCTTCCCGATTTGAAGCGACTCTAGCGGTCATTGCTCCGATGGCGTGGACGACTCGAATACTCCATTTCGTGGCCATGCGACTGTCGGCTTGACGCAAGGTCTACCTGACATGGTCTCATTCGGCTACCCAGTACGGCGTCCGGTTGTAGTACTGGTGAAGCGACAAACCCCACGGTGATCGCGTCATCACCGGCCAATGCTCCTCGTCGAAGCCCGGGGTGCCTTTGACATGAGCGGCTGTCACATCGAGATGGAAACATTTGTCGCCGGTATCGTATTTCATCGCATTCCACGGAATGGCGCAAAGCATCTCGCCAATGCCTCCGCTGGAAGCAACCGCGTAGGCAATTCTTCTGTCATGCAAATCGAGCACGATGTCGAAGACATTTCCGATATCCTCACCGTCCAACGCGATGATCTTGCTGCCCTTTAGTGCATTCGCGGTCGTGAGCACATGACCGGGTTCATCAACGACGTTGCGTTCGACAAGCGTGCCCCTCTTGCTGTCATCCCCAGACCGATCGGGGGTGTGGCGCCTCCTCATATGTCCTCCTTGGATAAGCTCCAGGAATACCCATTGCGTGAACCGTCTCCACATTGACAACGGCACTGAACGCACGAGAAAACGCTGCGCTTACAGGCATCGGAAGTCAGTACGGTTCCGTACCTGAATGATGATCTGCTTTGAGTTCCCTAGGCTTTATCCGGCGAGGCGAGCACAAGGTTATCCATCGGCTCCCGAGCGTCGCGCCACCAGCCTCAGGTGTCGTCGCCGTGCCCGGAGGCCAGTGGCTTGTGCTGCTCGTCGCCTACCCCGGGAAAGAACGCGTCCCACGCGTCTCGGACACCTTCCGCCGCGATTGCATCCCCGGCAATTGTCTCGGATTCGCCCGACTTGGCAGGATCGGCGCGCAAGCCTCGCCAACGAGTAAAGGTAAGCATGGGCTTTTCGGTCCATTCGCCATTGCTGAACTTCGCAAATGCCGTATCCCCGCTCACAAGTTGAACCTCATACCATCCGTCGCGCACAGGCGCGTATTGGTCGAGCGGAAACCACCAGGTCGCTTGGGTTTTCATAATTTCCTCATATGTCTATGGAACGTCGTACACGGTAAAACTTCGGTCCCGTGTCTTCAAGATATTCCAATGTGCTGACCAAATCGGCCGCACCATATAGCGACGACCGCCTGACGCGGAACCAAGCGGTTCGACACTTAACGAGTGCGAGCTACCCGGCGCACCGATTCAGCCACAGTCGACCGGCGGCCGTCATACCGATCGAGCCGTCGATGCGCGACTCGTACGCGAGCCCGTGAGTCAATAGTTCGTCGGCTATGGGGCGCGGTATATCGGCTTGCGAATCCGGAATTCGATCAAGCGACCTGAGCGTTTCCACGACCTCGGGTGAAAGTGGGATGCACATGGCCGTCTCCTAGGTATCGGCTCCAGCATGAACCGGGCCACTCACTTTCGTCTGTACGCTATCGACAATTCAGAGGACCCTGATCCCGAAGTATGCTTAGTCATCTGACGGCTTTGCTTGCGCCATCGACATCAAGCGCACCCACTTCGAACACCTGCCAGTTTACGCCAAGGCATCGATGCCCTCGAATCCTAGCCAAGCACAGCACGAACGATCGCTTTGTATTGGGTACGGAGCCGTACCGACTTCACTCAAGGTTGCGCGCACCGTGCCTATAAGAAGCGCGAAACCGGTGCTTTCTCGCTCGACAGGCGGACTATGCGTTGGTGGGGAGCGCCGCCACCCAAATGGGCGATCCGTTTACACAGTCTTGATCTATGAAGAAAGACAGCCCACACCGAGTACTCCGCGAAAAGCACGGCGGCAAACACGCAAAAGCACGGGCAAAACAAGGAACAAGGAGAAACATCATGCTAGGAACGATACTGGTTGTATTGCTGGTGCTCATGTTGATTGGGGCCGTGCCGACGTGGCCTCACAGCCGTTCGTGGGGTTATATGCCCAGCGGCGTGCTCGGTACGCTGTTGGTCGTCGTCGTTGTGTTGCTGCTACTTGGCAGGATATAAGCCGCGGGCTCATAGGGGGTGCCGACGAGAGTTTCAACGGCAAGCCCCGTGACTAGTGTCTGAGCCTTAAATGGTTCCGCAGCCGGATGAAAGTGACGATTCGCGAACTCATCGACGCGGGGACGTTAACCGACCTTCTTGCGTTTGCCGGTGCATACTCGACCGAATTCCACGTCGGGCCTGTCGTCAGGTGTGGTCTTCGAGGACGGTAAGCGAAGGTCGGGGGCTTACGGCCTTCCATGTAAGAGGGGGGCTGCAGCTAGCGCTAAAAACAAGGCGCGGGCTAGCTTTCCATCAGCTTATGCCTATATTCAATGTGGCGGCTCCTGTTCTCATCTCAGTCAGCGCTGCTCTCATGGACGACGAACGCAAGCGGGAACTGTCTCGCCATTCAACCCATTAATGCTGCGGGATGCGCGGCCACTCGTGTGACGCGGAGAAATGATATGAACGCCTCCCACCCGTGAGAGGTGGAAGCGAAGAAGGAGGGTGGACCCTCACGGGCCGACGGCATCGAAGTGCCCAAGGTGGAAGATCATCAAGGTCTTCACAGGCAAACCGGAGGGTCCGAAATGAAGCTTACGACAGTTGGTGTGGACATTGCAAAGAACGTGATCCAGCTCCATTACATCGACGCTGAGACAGGCGAGATTGTGAACAAACCGATAAAGCGGGCGGCGTTTCTCGAGCATTTTGCGAACCTGCCGCCGTGCCTGGTCGGGATGGAGGCGTGTGGCGGTTCGCAGCACTGGGCCCGCAAGCTCACGGCGATGGGCCACCAGGTGAAGCTGATGCCGGCGAAGTTCGTCAAGGCGTTCGTGATGGGTAACAAGAATGATGCGGCTGATGCGCGAGCGATCTGGATGGCCGCGCAGCAACCGGGCAAGTCAGTTGCGGTGAAGACCGAGACGCAGCAGGCAGTGCTGGGGCTGCACCGGATGCGCGAACAGCTGGTGAAGTTTCGCACGATGCAGATCAACAGTCTGCGCGGCCTGCTGACCGAATACGGTGAAGTGATGGGCAAGGGTCGAGCTGCGCTGGACAAGGCGATACCAGATGTATTGGCGCGACTGGTGGACCGTCTGCCGACGATTCTGATCGACACGCTGCGCGAGCAATGGAACGGCTTGACGGATCTGGACCGGCAGATTGCCGAAATCGAACGGCGCCTGCAGACATGGCTGAAAGAGGACAAGGCGTGCAAGGCAATCGTTGCGATACCGGGTGTCGGTCTGCTGACGGCGACTGCGGCGATCGCGACGATGGGGGACGCGAAGACGTTCAGATCCGGGCGTGAGTTCGCAGCCTGGATTGGGCTGGTCCCGAGGCAAACGGGGTCGGGCGGCAAGGTTCAGTTGCTGGGCATCAGCAAGCGAGGCGATACATATCTGCGCAAGCTGCTGATCCACGGTGCGCGCAGCGTGCTCTTCCACTCGAAGGAGCCGGGGCCGTGGCTTGAGCAGATCAGGACACGCAGGCCGATGAATGTAGTGGTCGTGGCGCAGGCCAACAAGATGGCCCGCACGATCTGGGCAATCCTGGCACATGACCGGCCATATGAAAAAGGTTACGTGAGCGTGAAGCCGATTTGAATGGCGAACGACGCGCAGAAAGATCAACTTTTACAGGATGACACGTCGAAAGGTTGCGCTGGCAATCGTATGTAATGACAAGACAGGTCGGACCGGGACTCGCTAAACCTGAATCATCGCTCGAGCTTCAAGCTCGCCGGAGAAATGAGGTGCGGGTCAGCGGATTTCATGGTGGGCCGCAGCGCATCGGGCTGCAACAAGCCCGGATATAAAGCTGCAACCCATCCTGTCGTAGTCGCAACACACGAAAAACCTTCGCAAACGGGAGGCGTTCATATAATGATGATGGCAACCCCCACCTGGAAGATCAGCGGTCAATACTACGAGACATGCAGTTGCGACTTTATCTGCCCCTGCCTGCCTGGACAGATGGCGGTCAGGCCGAGCAAAGGCTCATGCACGTTTGCCATGGCATTCCAAATCGATCGCGGCCAGTACGAAACGGTTCCCGTCGACGGTCTCGGGTTCATCGTTCTCGGATTGACACCAGAAGCGATGGCAAACGGGAACTGGTCCGTGGGCCTCATTGTCGACGAGCGGGCCAGCACGGAGCAGCGCGACGCGATCACAGCAATTACCAGCGGCACGGTAGGCGGACCGATGGCGGCTCTGTCGCCGCTCGTCGGATCGTTTGTCGGGGTCCAATCCGCGGCGATTCGCTTCGACCGCAATGGGACGAAGTGGTCTGTCACATCGCCGCAATTCGTCGACATGGCCGCTGAAGGCGCGATGGGCATTAATCCGAACGCGACCGAGCCGCTTCATCTGGAAAATACCGGCCATCCGGCCGCCGATCGCTTGGCACTAGCTCACGCCTCGCGCAGTCACGTCCACGCGCTCGGCTTTGAGTGGGATGACGTCAGTGGGCACAATAATGGTCAATATGCGCCTTTTTCCTGGCAAGGTGCATAAGCGGGCTACCTCTTCTCGCGCACCCAGTCCTGGCTCGGTCGCGAGCCTCTCAAGGCGCGAGCGCATTCTCATTCTGGGTTGCGTGGCCGCGGTCGGGACACTGTCGTGGGGATATCTCTTCTATCTCGATCATCTGATGCTGCCGGCAGGACAGCGCGACAGAATGATGATGGAGATGGGCATGTCGATGGCGGCGGCACCTTGGACGACCGCCGACGTTTTCTTCACGTTCGCAATGTGGGTCGTCATGATGGTGGGCATGATGGCTGGATCGGCGATGCCTGTATTGCTTCTTTTCGCAGCGGCGCATGTGCGGCGGGGCGTAGGCCGGGCGCCGCTCATCGTTCTGACGTTCGCCTTGGGTTACCTGGCTGTGTGGGTTGGCTTCAGCGCATGCGCGACACTTGCGCAGTGGGCGCTGCACCATGCCGCGGTGCTGTCACCGGAATTGGGGGCGTCAAGCCCACCGGTGGGTGGTGCGATTCTTTGCGCGGCTGGCCTGTACCAATTGACGCCGTTCAAGCGAGCGTGCCTCATGCACTGCCGAAGTCCGCTGGGCTTCCTGATGACTCGCTGGCGCGACGGGGCGCCTGGCGCGCTGCGGATGGGCATGGGTCATGGCGCGTACTGCCTCGGGTGTTGCTGGGCGCTGATGTGCGTGCTGTTCGTTGTAGGGGTGATGAATCTTGTCTGGGTGGCGGTGCTGGCGCTGTTTGTTTTCCTGGAAAAGATCGGGCCGGCGGGTGCCGTTTTGGCGCGCGTGGCCGGTGTCGCGATGATTGCCGTCGGGGTTTCGCTGTGGGTTGGCATCCTGTAGATCTTGCTGCCGCAGAGGACTTCAATGGCGGCCTAGCGCCAGCCGCGAGCGGGCAGGTTGCGGCCGAGTCCGTGCGAAAAAAGGCAGTAAAGCCCGAATTATGACGATTAGGATTCCGGTAACGACGTGGGCAGTCCCGCTTGCCCTTGTGTGCGCGACTTCGCACAACCCGACCGACGTTGCGCCGCGATATCGCCGCTTCTGTCATTTCACGACGAGCTTGAGCGCGCGAGGCATGCGGAAAACCCCTTGTGCAAGCATCTGGCGCCGGGCCAGTTGGGTCGACGTGGCGTTGAACACGCCTTCTCGTTCGGCCCTTCGTTCGCGGCTTCTGCCTCGCCGGCTGCCCCGCTCCCTACTATGGCCGCTGCTGACTCCTCGCTCCGGCCCGACGCCTTCACCCTTTCAGGCATGAGGCGAGGTATCGGCAGGTAGGAGCATTCCTTCATCGCACAATCGCCGCATCTGCGCCGCTTCGCTTCGGTCACAAGAGCCTTACTTTACGGTCTTTCGCCCGCTCGCCCTGCTTGGCAGCGCCTCTATGCGCTCTTTGCTAATCGGCTCACGATTTATGCTCCACGCGTCCGCCCCACACGCGGTCGCCCACGCTGTTGCGCTTTACTTCATTCGCTGTGACCAGCTTATGGCGGGACTTGCACCCACAGGAGTGCGCCCATGCTGGGCGCACAAACAAAAACCCCGCAGAACCGAGGTTCTGCGGGGTTTTGCCGCCATCACTGGCGGAGACGGAGGGATTCGAACCCTCGATCCAGGTTTTGGCCCAGATGCTCCCTTAGCAGGGGAGTGCCTTCGACCTCTCGGCCACGTCTCCCAAAATCGCCGTTGCGCCGGGAGGCAGCGCAATGAGTCAAAGATAATAACGGGAACGGATACGAAGGTCAATTTTTGCGATGCATTTTTTTACCGCCAACGCACCACCGCGCATCCGCCGCCCGACACTCAAACTTGATCGAGCTCGAACGCCTTATGCAGCGCACGGACGGCGAGCTCCATATACTTCTCGTCGATCAGTACCGAAATCTTGATTTCGGAGGTGGAGATCATCTGGATATTGATGCCCTCTTCCGACAGCGTGCGGAACATCGTGCTCGCAATGCCCACGTGCGAGCGCATACCAACGCCCACCACCGACACCTTCGACACCTTCGGATCGCCAACCACTTCTTCGGCGCTCACATGGCCCTTCACCTGGTTCAACAGGATATCCATCGCGCGCTGATAATCGCTGCGCGCCACCGTGAACGTGAAGTCGGTCTTGCCCTGCACGCTCTGGTTCTGAATGATCATGTCGACGTCGATATTCGCGTCCGCCACAGGGCCGAGAATCTGATACGCAATGCCCGGCTTGTCCGGCACGCCTCTCACCGCAATTCTGGCCTCATCGCGCTGAAAGGCGATGCCCGAGATGACTGCTTTTTCCATGGTCTCATCTTCTTCAAAAGTAATCAGCGTGCCGGAGCTCATTTCCTGTTCGAGCCCGATCATCGGGTCAGTCAGGCTCGACAACACACGCGTCTTCACACGGTACTTGCCGGCAAACTCGACCGAACGAATCTGCAACACTTTCGAGCCAAGGCTCGCCATTTCCAGCATTTCCTCGAACGTCACGCGATCGAGACGGCGTGCCTCTTCAACGACACGGGGATCCGTCGTATAGACACCGTCGACGTCGGTGAAAATCAGGCATTCATCGGCTTCGAGCGCCGCGGCAATCGCCACAGCGGAAGTGTCGGAGCCGCCGCGACCGAGCGTCGTGATGTGACCTTCGACGTCCACACCCTGGAAACCGGTGATCACCACCACCTTGCCGGCGTCGAGATCGCGCATGATGCGCTCGCTGTCGATCTCGCTGATGCGCGCTTTCGTAAACGCGCTATCGGTCTTGATCGGCACTTGCCAGCCCGCATAGCTGAGCGCATCGACACCCGCATCCTGCAATGCGATCGACAGCAGTCCCACGCTCACTTGCTCGCCTGTCGCGGCGATAACGTCGAGCTCGCGCGGATCGGGCTGGCTCGTGATTTCTTTCGCAAGCCCAAGCAGTCGGTTCGTTTCGCCGGACATCGCGGAAGGCACGACGACCATCTTATGGCCTGCCTTATGCCATTTCGCGACGCGCTTGGCGACGTTCTTGATGCGCTCGACCGAGCCCATCGAGGTGCCGCCGTATTTATGTACGATGAGTGCCATTGTCGTTCTGAACTTGGGGAATAGCTGCGCCGACTAGCTTAAGCACCGCAACCGCGGATGTGCCGTTCGGTCACGCGGCCTCGTGAGCGCAGGACGGCGGCGAAAGATGGCGGCAAGTGTTGGCGGTACGTGCATCGAGCGCGATGCAGCGCGGATCGTATAAAAGCACCGAAGCTGCTGCAAACGCCGGTCGGACAAGCGTTCGAGCGTACTCGATCGACGCGCCAAAAGTCAAGCGCCCGAAGTTTCGGTATCCAAGCACCAAACGGCCCAGCGGAGCCCAGCGCCCCGCTACGCCATCAATAAATCCGCTCGCCATTCAAGACGTCGGCGCGCGCCGCGCGATCCGCTCGGCTGCTGAGCGCCCGCGAACGCGCCGTTCAGGCCGAGATGGGGAACGAAGAGCAGGCGCTCGCCCAGATAAATGAGCGGCACATCGCGTTGCCACGCCGGAACGCCCGCTTCCTGAAAGAGATTCTTGAGGGTGCGCGCCGGTGCGCCGGGCGCACGGCGCATCCGTTCGCCGCCCACGCGCGCGCGCGCCGTAAGCGGCGCACTTTCGAGCAACGCTTCCGCAATGGTATCGGCCAAGTTCAAATCGATTTGGCCATCGTTGGCTGCCTCGCCCTCAGCAACCGGCACGAATACAAGCGAACCGCGCCATTGCGGCAACTGCCAAACGTCCTGCCGGCGCCAGATCAAGACGCTCGGCTCCTTGATTGCAACCGTCGTCTGCGGATCAGCGGCCGGCACGCGTTCTTCAATGCTTTCCCAATGGATCGAATCGCGATAAAGCCGCAAACAACGGCCCGCATGCTCGATGCGCAACGCGTGTTCGGCGCGCACCTCGCGCAATTGCCGCAGCATTTCCGCGAGGCGAGCGGCAGACGGTGCCGGCAGACCAGCCAATCGTATCCACCACCGCATCGCGTTAGCAGCACGCGCGCTATCCAACGCGAGCAACGCCTCGCGAGAGAGCGCAGCGCCCTCCTCGCACGAAATGGCCTCTGAATCGATCTTCGCGAGGTCATCCAGCAAGCGCTGCGCGCTCGCCGCATGCGCCGCCGTTCTCGCCAGCGCGTCTCGAAAACCGGGGAAATGCACGGTAAGCGCGGGAATCACATCGTGACGCAGCGCGTTTCGCGCATACCGCGTATCGGCATTCGATTCGTCTTCGATCCACCGCAACGCACGCGACCTTGCATACCGTTCGAGCTGCGCGCGCAGCAGCGGCAAAAACGGCCGCACGCGCGGAATAGGAATAGCTGCCGCGCCGTCGACTCGATGCGGTGCCATAGCCGCCAGCCCGGCAACACCTGCGCCGCGCAGCAATTGCAGCAAGACGGTTTCCGCCTGGTCGTCGGCGTGATGGGCGAGCCACAGCGCGCAAAGCCCCTGGCGCATACACATCGCGTCGAGCGCTCGGTAGCGTGCATCGCGTGCCGCGGCTTCGATGCTCTCGCCTGCCCGACGCCGCACGTCGACACGTTCGACATCGAAACCAGCGCCAAGTGTGCGCGCGGTGGCTTCGCAGTGTGCGAGCCAGCGGCTCGCGTTCGGGCTCAAGCCGTGATGAACATGTAACGCGGTGCAGCGTTGCGCGCCGACCACGCGTACCGCTGCATCGAGCAGCACGCTCGAATCGAGCCCTCCGCTGAATGCAATGCCAACGCGCGCATCGTGCGGCACGCTCGAAAGCACGCCGCCGAGCGCATCGAGAACGATGCGCTCGGCGGCGGGGTCGAGAAGAGAAGTCACGGGTTCAATCCAGCAGGCGTGCAATACGCCTCATGCGAATCATGGATGCTTACGCATGCGGCCACCAAACGGCGCACCGGGTTCAAGCGCCCGGCACCGTCTCTTTGAACTTGCCGTACGCCATCAATCGTTCGAAGCGACGTTCGCGCAACTCTTGCACGCTCATCCCCTGGAACTGTCGCAATGAATCGGCGAGTGCTCGGCGCAGCAGTGCAGCCATGCCTTTCACGTCGCGATGCGCACCGCCGAGCGGCTCGTTCACGATCTTGTCGATCAGGCCGAGCGCCTTGAGTCGATGCGCGGTCAAGCCCAATGCCTCGGCCGCCTCTGGCGCCTTCGCTGCGCTCTTCCAGAGGATCGACGCACAGCCTTCCGGCGAAATCACCGAATAGGTCGAAAACTGCAGCATCAGCACGCTATCAGCAACGGCGATCGCCAATGCCCCGCCCGAGCCGCCTTCACCGATGATCGTCGCGACGACAGGCGTCTTGAGTTCGGCCATCACATAAAGATTGCGGCCGATCGCTTCGGATTGACCGCGCTCCTCGGCGCCGACACCGGGATACGCGCCCGGCGTATCGATAAACGTGAAGATCGGCAGTCCGAACTTTTCGGCAAGCCGCATCAGCCGTTCGGCCTTGCGATAGCCCTCAGGGCGAGGCATGCCGAAATTGCGCGCGGCTCGCTCTTTGGTATCGCGGCCCTTCTGATGACCGATGATCATGCACGGGTGACCGTTGAACCGCGCCAAACCGCCGACAATCGATTGGTCGTCGGCGAACGAGCGGTCGCCATGCAATTCGTGGAAGTCGGTAAAAAGCTCGCTGACGTAGTCGAGCGTATAGGGACGCTGCGGATGTCGGGCGATTTGCGAAACCTGCCAAGGCGTCAGGTTCGCGTACAAATCTTTGGTCAGTTGCTGGCTTTTCTTCGATAGCCGTTCGATCTCTTCAGAGATATCGACAGCCGAGTCGTCCTGCACGAAACGTAACTCTTCGATTTTTCCCTCGAGCTCGGCAATCGGCTGCTCGAAATCCAGAAACGTCGTTTTCATAAGTTGCAATCCTGGGGGGCGTTCGGCAGCGCGTATTCTAACCGCCGCCGCGCACATCAAAATCGATCCAAACTATCAACAGCGTTTATTGATAGCTCATTGTCCAGGTGAAGCGTCGAGACTGCGCCACATGTACCACGTTGCCACGGTCCGCCACGGCTCCCAATTAGCCGCGACTTCGCGCGCTTCGCTACGCGTCACGGGTTCGCCGCTGAAATAATTCGTGCTGATCGCGCGAATGAGTCCGAGGTCGTCCAGCGGCAAGACGTCCGGCCTCGACAGATTGAAAATAAGAAACATCTCGGCTGTCCAGCGGCCGATGCCGCGAATTTGCGTCAACTCGGCAATGACGGCTTCGTCTTCCATCGACATCCACTTGTCGACATGCAACGCGCCCGACGCGAAGTGCTGCGCGAGGTCGATCAGGTATTCCGACTTGCGCTTCGAGAGCCCGCAGCCTGTCAGCTTTTCCAAGCCCAGCTTCACGAATTGCGGCGGCGCGAGCTTCGGACATGCAAGCTCCACGCGCTGCCACACGGCCTGCGCCGCGGGCACGGAGATCTGCTGGCCGACGACGGCGCGCGCAAGCGTGACGAACGGGTCGCTGCCGTTGATCAGATGCACGGGCCCGAACTGCGGAATGAGACGCTTGAGAATGCGATCGCGTTTCACGAGATCGGCGCATGCGCGGTCCCAATATGCCGGGCGCGTCACGGCTGGCTCGAGCCCGCCGATCTGCACCGGCACCGACGCCTGCTCGCTCGCGCCGGCGCGCGACTTGCGGACGATCTCACCCTCGCGCGTGCCGCTTTGGAACTGGTTGACATCGGACACCGCCGCGCCGTTGAGCTTCGCGCGCGCGCCGCGGGCCGACACGGCCTTGGGCCGCGCCGAGCCGTTCGCCTCATTCGAGGCACGGGTGTTATTCGACGCACGCTTGCGCAGCGCGCCTTCGTCGACGCCGTTCTCAGCTTTGCCACGCTTGCTGCTCGCGGGCGCACTCACGCCGCGCGTGCGCACCGCGTTTTTCACCGCCGCGGTTCGTTGCGGCGCGGCTCTTTTTGCCGGCGCCTTCCTGGCCGTTGCCATCTTGCCTCCTGCCTGGCGAGTCGGTTAGCGCGTCGCGCGAATCACGCTCATACGCGGCGCCACTCAGTAAGCCCGCCCGGTTTGTCTTCAAGCGCAACCCCGGCTTCGAGCAACTCGGCTCGAATCCGGTCTGCCTCGGCATAATTTTTCGCCTGTTTCGCCGCGACGCGCGCGGCGATTTTCGCCTCGATCGCCGCCTCGTCCAGCGTTTGTCCCGCGTCACCGGCCGCGCTTTGCAAAAACACCCGCGGCTCGCGACCCAGCAAGCCGAGCGTCTGGGCAAGCGCGCGCAGTTGCCGCGCCAGCGCCGCATCGCGCGTGCGATTGACAAGACTCGCCAACTCGAACAGCACCGCCACCGCCACCGGCGTATTGAAGTCGTCGTTCATCGCCGCGCGAAAACGCCCGGCATGCTCTTCGCTCCAATCCACCACATCTGCCACGCCCACATCCTGGCCGACATCCTTGAGTGCCGTATAGAGCCGCGTCAGCGCGGCGCGGGCATCATCGAGGTGCACATCGCTGTAATTGAGCGGCGACCGATAGTGCGCGCGCACGATAAAAAAACGCACGACTTCGGGATCGTACTTCACGAGCACGTCGCGGATCGTGAAGAAGTTGCCGAGCGACTTCGACATCTTCTCATTGTCGATCTGCACGAACCCGTTGTGCATCCAGTAGTTGACGAACGTTTGCCCGGTCGCGCCCTCGGTTTGCGCGATCTCGTTCTCGTGATGCGGGAACTGCAGATCTTGTCCGCCGCCATGTAGATCGAAATGCTCGCCAAGCAACGCACAGCTCATTGCCGAACATTCGATGTGCCAGCCGGGCCGCCCGCGTCCGAACGCCGAGTCCCAGTTGGAATCCGCCGGCTCCTCGGGTTTCGCCCGCTTCCAGAGCACGAAATCGAGCGGATCGCCTTTCGCTTCGTTGGCCGTGACGCGTTCGCCGGCACGCAGATCCTCGAGCGACTTGCCCGACAAGGCGCCGTAATGCGCGAACTTGCGCACCGCGTAATTGACGTCGCCATCGGTTGCGCGATACGCGTAGCCGTTCGCTTCGAGCTTCTCAATCATGCCGAGCATCTGCGGGATGTAATCGGTTGCGCGCGGCTCGATGTCGGGGCGCGCCACGCCGAGCGCATCGGCATCTTCGTGCATCGCTGCAATGAAACGATCGGTGAGCGACTTGATCGTTTCGCGGTTCTCGAGCGCGCGGCGAATGATCTTGTCGTCGATGTCGGTGATGTTGCGCACATAGGTCACGCGAAATCCGAGCGCGCGCAGCCAGCGCTGCACGATGTCGAATACGACCATCACGCGCGCATGACCGATATGACAGTAGTCATAAACCGTCATGCCGCAGACATACATTCGCACTTCGCCTTGTTGGCGCGGCACGAAAAATTGCTTGTCACGCGCGAGCGTGTTGTAGATGCGCAGTGATTCCATAGAGACGATGCGTGAGCCCCGAGCCATCCGCGCCAGCGACGTGCGCGCAGGCGCTCGCCAGAACCGCACGAGGCACCTCGCACGGACGGCCCGCAGTTGCAAACGGCGCCGATGAACGGATATCCGCTCGGCGCCGCTCCGGGCTGCGATCGGGGTAATGACGACCACGACCGGTGGAAGACAGTCTGCCGTTCGAGGAAACGAGCAAACCTTTTGTTAGAATGGGCCGGAGTATAACACCTCGACCTTAGCCTATGAAACCTCCAAGCGGCCGCTCCCGGCGCACCGCGGCCCTCGCTGCAACTGCTGTCTACGGCTTTGCCCTAGCGGTATTGCCGTGTTCGGCGACGTATGCGCAAACACCGCGCCCCACCACTGACGGCACGCCCCAAATCGATGCGTCGATCGCCTCCCGAAATTGGAGTGCGGCCCTCTCGGACCTCGATACGCGCATCGCTTCGAATCCGCGCGACGCGCAAGCAAAGTTCAAGCGCGGCACTGTGCTTGCACACTTGCATCGCGACGACGACGCCATTCAACAATTCGTCGAACTGACGCAGATATACCCCGAGTTGCCCGAGCCTTATAACAACCTCGCCGCGCTTTATGCGAAACACGGCCGCTACGAGGAAGCACGCACCGCGCTCGAAACGGCAGTGAAAGCGAACCCGGGCTACGGCCTCGCCTATGAAAATCTCGGCGATCTCTATCTGCGCTTGTCGGCTGAAGCGTACAAGCGCGCGCAAAAGATCGGGCAGACAAGCGGTGCGACATCTCAACGGCTCGCCGACATCGAGCGAATCGTAGCGCCACGCCCTGCGACGAAGGCGTCGCGCCGCAGCGGGGCCACGGACGACGCAGTACGTACGCTGCCGCCGATGTCCGTACCGGCTGACGCGGGTGCGACAAGCCCGTTTGTCACCCCTCCTTACGTCGCGCCGTCGAACTGAGCGCGGTTTTCGTTTTCTTCCACGCATGAGGATGCACATGAAACGCTTCTGGTTGGCGCTCGGTGGCGCCGCTCTGATTGCGAGCGCGCCTGCGTTCGCCCAAACAGCTGCCCCGGCCGGGCACCCGCAAGTGCTGTTGAAAACGACGGTCGGCGATATCCGAGTCGAACTGTATCCGGAGAAAGCGCCGAAGACGGTCGCCAACTTCCTCGACTACGTCAGCTCGGGGCAATACACTGGCACCATCTTTCACCGCGTCATTCGCGGCTTCATGATCCAAGGCGGCGGCTATACGCAGAGCTATCAGGAAAAGCCCACTCGTGCGCCTATTCCACTCGAAAGCCGTAACGGTTTGAAAAACGCTGCCGGCATGCTCGCCATGGCACGCACGAGCGATCCGAATTCGGCCGCCGCGCAGTTCTTCATCAATACCGTCGACAACGCCGGCCTCGACTACCCCAACCCCGATGGCAACGGTTACGCGGTGTTCGGCAAAGTGATCGCTGGCATGGATGTCGTGAAAAAGATCGAGGCCACGCCCACCGGCACACACGGGCCGATGAGCGATGTGCCGCAAAAGCCGGTCGTGATCGAATCGGCGACGATCACGGCGAAATAACAGCTCACTCACCGCCTGCGCCTCGCATGGCGCGGCACTTTTCAAGCGAAGGAATTCATCATGGTCGAACTGCACACGAACCACGGCGTCATCAAGCTCGAACTCGACGCCGAAAAGGCCCCAAAGACTGTCGAAAACTTTCTGAACTATGTGAAGAAAGGTCATTACGACAACACCGTGTTTCACCGCGTCATCAACGGTTTCATGATTCAAGGCGGAGGTTTCGAACCCGGCATGAAGCAAAAGCCAACCGATGCGCCGATTACCAACGAAGCCAATAACGGCCTCAAGAACGTCACGGGCTCGGTTGCGATGGCACGTACGAACGACCCGCACTCGGCCACCGCGCAGTTCTTCATCAACGTCAACGACAACGATTTCCTGAACCACTCGTCGCCGACGCCACAAGGCTGGGGCTACACCGTGTTCGGCAAGGTGGTCGAGGGCTTGGACGTCGTCGAGAAGATCAAGAGCGTGAAGACGGGTTCGAAGGGGTTCCATCAGGACGTGCCCGCCGAGGACGTCATCATCGAAAAAGCGGTTGTCGTCGATTGAACACGGGCATCATCCGCGGCGCGGGGGTGCCGACGCACCCCGACGCGCCGCCTCGCAGCCATGAATCGACCGTGCCGTCCGAGCACGCGCACGAGCGCGGCCACGCGCCGCGCCCACTGCTGTTCATCTCCGATCTCCATTTGAGCCCGGCCATCCCGCGCACGGTGGCGGCTTTCGAACACTTTGTGCTGATAACGGCGGACAGCGCCGATTCCGTTTTCGTGTTGGGCGACCTGTTCGAATATTGGATTGGCGATGACATGCTGAGGGTCGATCCGTTCGCCGCGCGCATCGCCGAGGTGCTGCACACGCTCAGCGAGCGCGGCATCGCGCTTTACATCATGCATGGCAACCGCGATTTTCTGCTGGGCAAGCGATTCATGCGAGCCGCGGGCGCCATCTTTCTGCCCGATCCGTTCGTCGTGACGGCATTCGGCGCGCGCATCGTGCTCGCGCATGGCGATGCCCTTTGCACGAGCGATCACAAATATCAGACGTTTCGGCGCATCGTGCGCTGGCGGCCAGTGCAGTTGCTGTTTCTTGCGTGGCCGCTCAAATGGCGCCGCGCGCTCGCGGAGCGAATGCGCGTATCGAGTGAAGCCGGCCGCACGCGACCGCCTTCACCGGCATACGACGTGACGGACGAAGGCGTCGCCGCGCTTTTTAAAAGAAGCCGTACGACGGCAATGATTCACGGGCACACCCACAAGCCCGCGCGCCACCTGGAAAAAGACGGCACACGCTGGGTCCTGCCCGATTGGGATCTCGATCACGGCACACGGCGCGGCGGCTATTTACGCGTGGATGCCGAGGGTATCCACGCACTGCCGCTCGACTGAGGATCGGCCCGCGCGCGTCAATCGCGCACGACTTCCCCTTCGATCGCAGCCGAAAGCCGACGCAAATCCGAAAGCGCGCCGTGTGTACCATCGAGTGCTTGCAGCCGCTCCCCCAAGCGATCAAGCGCCGCAACGATCTCGTCGACGCGCTGACTTTCCTTCGCCGCGTGGTCGATGAGGCCATGCACCGCGAGGGAAACCGGGTCTTCGGCGTTCGGCGTGATGCCGTACGCACAAAAGGAGGCACGCCCCGGCTCGCGCTTCACATCGGCGGGCATGACGATGCGCGCCGGATTGCCGACCGCCGTGCCACCCGCAGGCACCGGCTTGACCACGACCGCATTGGAACCGATCTTCGCTTCTGCGCCAATGGTGAAGCCGCCGAGCACCTTCGCGCCGGCGCCGACGATCACGCCACGCTCGAGTGTCGGATGCCGTTTGGTGCCGCGCGTGAGCAGTGTGCCGCCGAGCGTCACGCCCTGGTAGATCGTGCAGTCGTCGCCGATCTCCGCCGTCTCGCCGATCACCACGCCCATGCCGTGATCGATGAAGACACGCCGACCAATGGTGGCGCCCGGGTGAATTTCGATACCTGTGAGAAAGCGCGCGAACTGCGAAACTGCACGCGCGAGCCAGCGACGCCCCGCATGCCAGCACGCATGCGCCAGGCGGTGCAGGATCAGGGCGTGCAACCCTGGGTAGCAGGTGAGCACTTCCCAGGCACTGCGCGCGGCCGGATCGCGCGCCCGAATGGAGGCGATGTCTTCGCGAAGTCTCTGAAACATGGTGATGGCTCGCTAAAAATGTACGCTGCTCGCTCGCGCACTGAGGCTGCGCGCCGATATGACCCTGGGCGATTTGCTTATGACTTTGATGACCGACCGCTCGATTGTAGGGGCAAGCGGCTCGGTTTGCCGGGACCGCTTTTTTCGCCCTTTTCGGGACAGGGACATTCGACGGCTAGCGCGGCTAGCGACCGCCGGGAGGAACCTTGAGCAGGATATGCTTCGCGATGCCTCGCACAATGTTGACCTCTTCACGCTCGAGCCCAGCACGCGAAAAAAGCCGCCGCAAGCGCGACATCAGCTTCTTCGGATGGGCCGGGTCGAGAAATTCGAGCGAGATCAGCGCGTTTTCGAGGTGAACGAACATCCGCTCGATTTCCTCGCTCGATGCGCGCGGCCCCAGCGTTTCGCTCGATGTAGCCGTGCTGCCGGCGTGGCCGGCGTGGCCGGCGCGGCCGGTTTGCGCTGCGTCGCCCGCCTCGTCGCTGAAATAGGCCACGCGCAACTCGTAGGCGAGCACTTGCACCGCCTGGGCGAGATTCAGCGAGCTGTAGGCCGGATTGGCCGGAATATGCGCCAATACACTGCACCGCTCGACGTGCTCATTCGATAGGCCCGTGCGTTCGTTGCCGAAGACAATTGCGATATCGCCCGCGGCGGCCTCGCGACAGGCCTCGAGCGCGACGGTACGCGGCGGCATCTGCGGCGGCCCATATTCGCGCACGCGCGCCGTCATCGCGACCGACCACTGGACGCCCGTCAACGCGTCTGCAAGGGTGGGCACGATGCTCGCGGCGGCCAGCACATCGTCCGCACCGCTCGCCATCGCGATGGCCTCCGGGTCCGTCTTGACGTGTGCGACGCGCGGCGCCACCAGCACAAGGCGCGAAAAGCCCATTGTCTTGAGCGCACGCGCCGCCGCGCCGACATTGCCCGGGTGACTCGGCTCGACGAGAACGAAAACTGTCGAGGTAAAGCCGCCGTGCGGCCCGGACATGGCGGGGTCGGCACTCGATGCGGGCGTGATGGAATGCGATGGATTCAAGATGCGCTGGAAGGTTCGACGAAATGGGCGTTCGGCCTATATCGGCCGTCAGGCGCTATGGTATCGCCAACCGGGCGCCCGGCGCATGCCGCATCGGTCCGGACTCGGGTAAAATCACGGCTATTCACGCGTACTCGAGTACGCATATCGTTCTTCTCCAATTCGTTTTCGTCGACGAAGTTCATGCGCCGGCATGGGTTTCGGGCGGTTTTGGTTCATCGCGGCGGCATTCGCCGTTGTCGCGGCACAAGGAATTTGCACATGCATCCCATGCTCAACATCGCTGTCAAGGCCGCTCGCCGAGCCGGGCAGATCATCAACCGCGCGTCGCTCGATCTCGATCTCATTCAGGTCAGCAAGAAACAGCACAACGATTTCGTCACGGAAGTCGACAAGGCAGCAGAAGCGGCCATCATCGATGCACTGCGGACCGCTTACCCCGATCACGCCATCCTTGCCGAGGAATCGGGCAAGTCGGAGAACGAATCCGATTATCAATGGATCATCGATCCGCTCGACGGCACGACCAACTTCATTCACGGCCTGCCGTACTACTGCGTGTCGATTGCGCTCGCGCACAAAGGCATCGTCACGCAGGCCGTCGTCTACGATCCTACCCGCAACGATCTCTATACCGCCTCGCGTGGTCGCGGCGCGTACTTGAACGATCGACGCATCCGCGTCGGCCGGCGCGACCGGCTTGCCGATGCGCTGATCGGCACGGGCTTCCCATTTCGCGAAGCCGACCGGCTCGAAGCGTATTGCCGCCTGTTCGCGGAAATGACGCGTTCCTGCACTGGCCTGCGCCGCCCGGGTGCCGCCGCGCTCGACTTGGCGAATGTGGCAGCCGGCCGTATGGACGGCTTCTTCGAGCAGGGCATCAGCGCCTGGGACATGGCTGCAGGCAGCTTGCTCGTCACCGAGGCAGGTGGGCTCGTCGGCAATTACACGGGCGACTCGAACTTCCTGCATCTCGGCGAAATCGTCGCGGGCAACCCGAAGGTATACGCGCAGATGGTGCCGATTCTGACGCAGTACAGCCGGTTGAATCAGCCCAGCTGATCTGCCGAGGCCCGTTGCTCGCAGAGGCAACGAGCAATGCAGCGTAAGACGGGGCGGCTTCGGCCGCCCTTTGTGTTTTTATCGGTTCTGCGCGGATATGCCCTGACCTGTTCCACGTTTCACGCTCAACGTTCGACGTGCGATTGCATCGGCATGCGTGAACCCTTCGCCGTCTTGGCTCATGACGTCATGAAGAAAGGTTTTTATACGATCATCGCCGCACAGTTCGTGTCATCGGTTGCCGACAACGCGCTGCTGATTGCCGCGATTGCGCTATTGAGCACGATGCGGGCCGCGAGCTGGCTCACACCGATGTTGCAAATCTTCTTCACGATTTCGTATGTGTTGCTCGCGCCCTTCGTCGGCGCCTTTGCCGATGCGCTGCAAAAACGCCATGTGATGTTTTCGGCGAACGCCGCCAAAGCGATCGGCTGCGCGATGATGATTGTGGGCGTGCATCCGATTCTCGCCTATGGCGTCGTAGGGCTGGGCGCCGCCGCTTATTCGCCGGCCAAGTACGGCATTCTCACTGAATTACTGCCGGCGGAACGGCTCGTCGCAGCGAACGCATGGCTCGAATCCGCAACGGTGGTCTCGACCATTGCAGGCACCGCACTCGGCGGTGCGCTTGTCAGCGACTACGCCGAGCACCTTGCCGTGCGACTTAATCTGCCGTTGACGTCACACGCGCCGCAATTCGCCATGCTTGGCGTGATGCTCGTTTATTTGGTTGCCGCGCTGATCAACATCGGCATTCCCGACACCGGCGCCCGTTATCCGAACCGGCTACGCGAACCGGAGCGCCTCGTCACCGATTTCATGCATTGCTTCGATACGTTGTGGGCCGACAAGCTCGCGCAGATCGCGTTGGGCGTGACAACGCTGATGTGGGGCGCCGCCGTCACACTGCAGTTGCTCGTACTGAAGTGGGCCGCGGTCAATCTGGGGCTTGGGCTATCGAAGGCGGCGCTGATGCAGGGGGCAACCGGCATCGGCATCGCGATCGGCGCGGCGGCTGCCGCGGCGTGGGTGCCGCTCGTGCGCTCGCTGCGTGTGCTGCCGGTAGGCATTGCTGCCGGATGTCTCGCGGGCGCGATGGCGTTTTACAGCAAGGGGCTATTCCCAGCCGGCGATGGTGTGCATTTCGGGCAAGCGTTTATGCCGTTATACATCCTGTTCGCCTACCCGCTCATGATCGCGCTCGGCGGGCTCGCCGGCTTTTTTATTGTGCCGATGAACGCGCTGCTTCAGCATCGAGGCGCGACCTTGATTACCGCCGGGCATTCGATTGCCGTGCAGAACTTCAATCAGAATATTGCGGTGCTGCTGATGCTCGGCGCCTATACGTTATTGCTCGCGGCAAAAATGCCGGTGAACTGGATCATCGTCGTGTTCGGCGTTTTTGTTTGCTCGATGATCTGGCTCGCCAAACGGCGCAGCGATGCGAATGCGCGGCAAACCGATTTGCGAGCGATGATCGGGGAATGAAATGAATGTCAATTAACCGGGGGGCTTCGAATGCAACGTCAAGTCGATACAACGAAAGGTTACAGCGACGATGCTGCCGCTTTGGCGCAGCAATATGAGCGGATTCGCTTTGACCAACTGCATCGCGACGTGCTGCCGTATTTCCCCTCGCCGCCGAGCGATGTGCTCGACATTGGCGCAGGCTCCGGCCGCGATGCGGCCGCGCTCGTGCGGCTCGGACATCGCGTTGTTGCCGTCGAGCCGACAGCAGCTTTGCGTCGCGAAGGGCAGCGCATTCATGCATCGCTGCCGATCGAGTGGATCGACGACGCGCTGCCGACGCTAACGCGCGTCCTCACGCAGCATCGCGTCTTCGATCTGGTGCTGCTGTGTGCCGTCTGGATGCACCTCGATCGCGACGCGCGAGCCGCTGCCATGCGTTCAGTTGCGGCGCTGCTCGCGAAAGGCGGCATCGTTGCCATGTAGTTGCGGCACGGGCCGGTGCCCGCGGGGCGCACGATGTTCGACGTGTCTGCCGAGGAGACTATCGCGCTCGGACGCGACGCGGGCCTGGTCGAGCAATATCGCGGGACGCGCGACGACGCGCAGGGACGCAGCGGCGTGACGTGGAGTGTCGTGGTAATGCGCCGCTAGCGCACGGCGACATTCACGACGTTCGCTTCAATTCCATTGAGTTCATTTGAAACTCGACATATGAATCTGGCGCCCGACGGCGGCAAGCTCGTCGTTATGCGTAATGCAAAGAATCGTCACGCCGCGCGCATTCAGTTCGCGAAGGAATTGCACGACCATGCGCGTGCGCTCCGGATCCAATCCCGCGGTAGGCTCGTCCATCATCAGAATGCCGCTCCGCTGCGCATCGCTTGCCATGACGATCGGCAAGGCAGCGCGAATCAGGCTAAAGCGCACCTTCTCGCCACCGGACAACGACTTGGGGAATTCAGCATGCAAATCGAATTTGTCCGCCGAGAGTCCCAGTTTTTCCATCAGCGCAACCATCTCGTTCTCGCGCCGGATCAGCTCGTCACGGTCTGTCGATCGCGGCATGTCCATCAGGAGGTTGTGAAACAGCGTGCCCGGGAAAAACGACGAGTGCTGACTTGCGTAATGCATCAGAAAGAGTAGCGAGTCATCGCCGTAGTGCTTGATTTCGCCCAGCGGTGTTCCACCGAGGGCAATCTCGCCCGCGCTCGGCACCAGAATTCCGCCCAGCATTTTCATCAGCGTCGTCTTTCCTGATCCCGACGGGCCTAGCAGCGTCACGAATTCGCCGGGCGCGATAGTGAGGCTCACCGACGGCTCGAGAACGGTCTTGTTGTTGCCCGCTGCGTCCACCGCGCTAAAGCCAACGTCACGGAAGGCAATTTCGAGGTTGGACAAGGCAGAGACCGGCAGGCGCGTGTGCTCGAGCGGACCGCTTGGCGGATCGATCGCATCGAGCGAACCGACCCGATCGCGCAATTCGATGATATCGAGCACGTGGCGAGGGAATTCGTCGAAATACTTGTTCGATAAGCGTTGGATCGGGTAAGTCAGATTACCGAATGCCATTGTCGAGGCCAATATCTCGCCAGCAGGCAGGCCTAATTCGAGCCCGACCGTCACCGTACCCAGCATCCCGAGGTTCATCGGCAGATAACTCCAAAACCATTGCCAGGCTTTGCGATAGCTGACATATCGGGCGAGTGATCTTTCCTTGTCGAATTGCTGCGCGACGTCGTCCAGCGCGGCTGACATGGTCGTCAGCATTCGCAAGTCTTGCTCGCCATCAAGGTAGCGGCGATTGTTTTCCGAAGTTCGGTCGATTTCCTGATTGCTCTCGCGATAAAGTCGCTCCATTTTCGAATTGTGATGCTTGGCCCAGAGGTACATCATCGGCAAACTGATAAGACCCGTCACGCCTAGCCGCGGGTCGAAGCCCGAGAGCACCGCGGCAGCGGCCGTCAGTTGCACGAGGCCCGGCGCACCGATATTCAACGAGTCGGTAATCAGCTTGCTGGATGCCTCTCGCCCTCTCGTCAGCGCATTAAAGCGCTTGTCGAAGCTCACCCGTTCCTCGTCCCCGTAGAACGCCTTTTGCATCCAGCGGCGCTGAATGTAGCCGTCCATCCGCTGCATCGATTTTTCGACGCGAGCCGGACCATAAGAACCCAGAAGGTCGTTGCCCAGGTAGTACGTGGCCCAATATTCCGAATAGACGCTTAAGTTAAATCTGCCGCCTTCGAGCACACCGGCATAGATGAGCGGCGCGATACCGCGAACGATACCTTGCGTGATGAAAGTCGCGACGAGGGCGATCAGATTCAAGCGCTGCTCGCGCAAGTTGCCGAGCTTTGCGATCACCTTCATCACGCGCCAAAGCGTGCGAGGCGAATATTCGATCAGATCGAGATCATGACCTTCAAGCAACTTTTTCAATTGCGAGCGCGCCAAGCGATATTGCGCCAGATGGCCATACACTTCGCCCTTCATGCGCGTTTTGCCGTCATCGAATTCGTCGATATCCTTGAGCAACGACGCTTCGTTCAGTTCTTCGCTGTGTACGACGAAATGTAACCAGACTAGCGCTTCGATTTGCACGCGCATGTCGGCAGATAGTGCGTCGCTGTCATTCCGCTCGTTGGGCTCGCCACTTGCGAGCAGCTTGCGGCTTTCATTCAGCCAGTCGCATAGCTGATCGATCCAGCGATCGATACCTTTTGCCAATGCCTCGTCCCCGTCGTCGTTATAGACGTCGACGTACTCGCGTTTGGGATGAGCTTTGCTCACCCTCGCCATCGCAATCATTTCCCTTTTCAGGTGTCGATATTCGTCATAGATAGGCTCAGGCAACAGCGCTTTAAGGCTTGGCGCGTGCGTGTCATTGTCGCGCTGCGAATCATTTCCGAGGCAGTCACGAATACACAAGCGCAACGCCATCATTACGTCGGCCGCATTCTTGATTTCCGCTTCGGGTAGATTTGTCGAATCCGCGTACATCGAAGCAAAGCGCTGACGCTGTGCAAGCTCATTACCGGATATGGCATTGCGTCGCATGATGTCGCGAGCGAGCGATGCCGATCTCGCGCCAGTCGATGTGGCATCGTCTCTTGTTTCGATCTTGAGTTTCGCAACCGACACAATGGGGCTTTGTTTAGCCTGCTTTTGCGCGGGGCGAAACCTGCCTGTTCCCGAGTGTCGACCCTTATCATGCCGGCCAAGCACGACAAGATCGAGCAGTGTTTCGAACTCGGCAGAGACTTCAACCTTCGATCGCTTGCGCAAGCGCAAAGAAGTCTCCTTCGTGCCGTTCTCGCTTGGCGCTTGTTCGCTGCACGCGAGCGTTACGTAGTCGGGCAGAGCCACCTCATTGCTGACACGCGGCTCGTGCCGTGCGCGAAACAGTAATGCGGGATCGGACACCGCCTGCGGCGTGACGACGAAGTAGATCGACTTGCTGAGCGGCCGAATGAGATCAGTTATCGAAGGATTGGGAGCGGACCAGTTGAGTTCGCCGCCTGGCTCGCCATCACGCGCCGGCTCGACGTTTGCCCAACGTAGCGTGGTGACGCCCTTCCCGATTTCGGGACTGCGCTGCAATACATACACGTAATGGCCGACCGGAATTTTGCCCGCTTGCACATTTCGGTAGAGGTCTAACACGTCGCATCCGCGATAACGCCGGGCCCCCACTGGCGGCAATGCAGTGAAGGGGGACTCGGTGAGCGCGAGTTTGCGCTCACCGGTGCTCGTCAGGGCCCCCGATGCTCCGCCGGCGGACCAGTCGGTAGCGCGACGACGTTGGGGCAGCGGGCCCCGATAAGGACTGCCGGCGACGGGCGCCAGGCTGAGACCTTTAGCGTTGCCTCCACGCGCAGGGCGATTAATCTGCGACTCGTCCAGGGCATGATTCAACAGCCCCGGATCCCCCGGCAAACCACTCCACGAAAAATACATTGGTGACCGTAGCGAGAATTTTGTTAGTGCGGGAACATTCCCGAGACGGGATTTTATCGATCGTCGTGGGTAATGCAGGCACTGAATCCGAACTTACGGACAGCTAAGCGCAGAGCGATTTTCAGCTATTTATGTATGCTGATCGAGTATATTGGCGTCGTACGCGCTCGGTGTTAATCGCCGGCTGCTGCGCGCTCTATCGCGGCGATATCGATCTTCTTCATTTTCATCATCGCGTTCATTGCGCGTCCAGCGGCATCGCGATCGCGCGCGTTGACGAGTTCGAGCAGCCGCCTGGGCGTGATTTGCCACGAAAAACCCCAGCGGTCCTTGCACCAGCCGCAGGGCGCTTCCTGCCCGCCATTGCTGATAATGGCATTCCAATATCGGTCGGTTTCTTCCTGAGTATCTGTCAGAGCCATGAAGCTTACCGCCTCGGTTGGCTTGAAACCCGGTCCGCCGTTCAGTCCGACGAAGCGCCGGCCGAGGACAGTGAATTCGACCGTCAACTCGGAGCCCTGACCTACGCCCTCTATCGGAGCAGTATGTCCCGCATCGACGTGGCTGTCGGGGAAAGTGGCAGCGTAAAATTCCGCCGCCTCGCGGGCAGCGCCTTCATCGAACCACAGGCATGTTACGAGCTCGGTCATCGCAGTCTCCTTGGGAGCGAGGGTTTTTGGGATGGTCGGATCATAGCTTGATTGGCGGTGGTGGTTCGGACAAGTGCGCGAATGCGTTCAGAACTCGCAACGATGTCAGTTCCCGGAACAGCGATGCGCGCATACGGCACGGTGGATGTCCAATGAAACGCCTTTCACGTATCGCGCTTAATGGCATAACGACAATCGTTATTGCGCTTGGCGTCGCACGCATCCTCGGCGCTATTCCATTTGGGCCATCGGCGACGGACGCACTGATCCGCTTCGCCGCGTGGTTCGGTGCGCACGGCGATGAGCAAGTCGATGACGTCTACATGGTCACTAGTTTGCTCGCTGCCTTAGTAATAGCTGCGCTTCTCGTCTGGGTCGTCAATAGGCTGCTGGTGCGGCGCCGCGCTTAACCCCGGCACGAGCAGTCCGTCCGCCTTACAGGGCGGTTCGAATTCGCCCTTAGGCACGAGTCGAACCTCATATCGGAAGTCGGCTGATCCTTCACGTGCGAACACTCGCAGACCCTCAGAGTCATAATCTTGAGCCACAACTGTCCCACGTGCCGAGACGATACCTTTTTCGCATCACGTAGCTCACCGAAGCTCTCCAAGCCGACACGAGTCCCACTTCTTATCCAAAGCAGCGCGATGAAGCATCGCAAGCCCAATCGGCTCGCGATCGACGCTATGGGGCTTACACAGGACAACTCGCCGAAATAGCGAATAAAGGCCGCCCTCGCCTTCCATCAAGAAATATCGATGGAAATCAAAATCACCGGTATCGACAGAGAATCGCTCAAAAAATTGCCCCATGAACTCATTCGCGTCATCGCCAGTCTGCCCGAGGTCCTCCCACAGCCGGGTAGCCGGAGAAAGCACCTTCGCCTCTCGCAGCCCTAACTCTTCGCGCACGAACGTCTCTAATTCGGCCCAAGATACGTTTCCCATCAGAAAATCCGGTCTTCCGGCTTAACAAAGCGGTTGCACTTAACCACCGTATTGTGGCCGATAACGGCCACATCTCGCGCAAGCGGGTTTTCCCCGCCGCATCCCGATCTCCCCACCAAAGCTCCCCTTAGCCATCCGGCCGACTGCCCGAGCGCGCCGTCGCGGTACACTCTCGCCCTATACTCGCAAGCACACGAACAATTCAGATGGGCAATTCAATCGAAGCAGCCGGCGACGCCAGCACCGTCGCTCACACTCCCATGATGACGCAATATCTGCGCATCAAGTCCGAGCACCCCGGCACACTCGTCTTCTATCGGATGGGCGACTTCTACGAGCTCTTTTACGAAGACGCGGAAAAAGCTGCCCGCCTGCTCGATCTCACGCTCACGCAGCGTGGCGCGTCGGCCGGCAATCCGATCAAGATGGCCGGCGTCCCGCATCACGCCGTCGAACAATATCTCGCGAAGCTGGTAAAGCTCGGGGAATCGGTCGCCATTTGCGAACAGATTGGCGATCCTGCTACCTCGAAGGGCCCGGTCGAACGCAAAGTCGTGCGCGTCGTCACACCAGGCACGCTCACCGATGCGGCCCTGCTCTCCGATAAAAACGACGTCTATTTGCTCGCGCTATGCCCCGCTCACAACAAGCGCGGTGTCGTGACAGCCGTCGGGCTCGCGTGGCTGAACCTGGCAAGCGGAGCACTGCGGCTCGCGGAAGTCGCGCCGAACCAACTGGGTGCCGCGCTCGAGCGCATTCGCCCCGCGGAAATTCTCGCGGCGGACGCGCACGCCGAGTTCCTGCACGCTCCTGCCGCGGGCACGCTGACACGCGTACCCAACTGGCACTTCGACATCGCATCGGGCAAGCAGCGGCTGTGTGATCAACTCAACGTGGCCAGCCTCGACGGCTTCAGCGCCGAAGCACTATCCAGCGCGTGCGGCGCAGCCGGCGCGCTGCTGCTCTACGCATCGGCGACGCAAGGGCAGCAGTTGCGTCATGTCCGCAGCCTTAAGGTCGAGTACGAATCCGAATATATCGGGCTCGACCCCGCCACGCGACGCAATCTCGAACTCACGGAGACCTTGCGCGGTGGAGAATCGCCCACCCTCTGCTCGCTGCTCGACACCTGCTGCACGACGATGGGTAGCCGCCTCCTGCGCCACTGGCTGCATCACCCGCCGCGCGATGCCACGTGCGCCCGCATGCGCCACCAGGCCATCGGTGCGCTCATCGATGCGCCGGTTCATGCGAGCCTCGACGCACTGAGAACGGCATTGCGACGCATTGCCGACGTGGAGCGCATCACCGGACGTCTCGCGCTCCTATCAGCACGGCCGCGCGACCTCTCGAGCCTGCGCGATACGTTCGCGACGCTGCCCGCCCTGCGCGCACACGTCGAGAGCGCAGCAGCCGGCGCGGCGACGCTCGAATGCATCGCCGCCGCGCTCGAACCGCCTGCCGAATGCGTCGATCTGCTCACGCGCGCCATCGCCGAGGAACCGGCGGCCATGGTACGCGACGGCGGTGTGATCGCGCGCGGCTATGACGCCGAACTCGACGACCTGCGCGATATCTCGGAGAACTGCGGCCAGTTCCTGATCGATCTTGAAGCGCGCGAGCGCAGCCGCACCGGTATCGCGAACCTGCGCGTCGAGTACAACAAGGTGCACGGTTTCTATATTGAGGTGACGCGCGGCCAAACGGATAAAGTGCCCGACGATTATCGCCGCAGGCAAACACTCAAGAATGCCGAACGCTACATCACGCCCGAGCTCAAAACGTTTGAAGACAAGGCGTTGTCGGCGCAGGAACGCGCACTCGCGCGCGAACGCGCGCTCTATGACACGGTGTTGCAAGCGTTGCTGC
Organism: Trinickia sp. LjRoot230; assembly: GCF_964253315.1. Classification (NCBI taxonomy): domain Bacteria; kingdom Pseudomonadati; phylum Pseudomonadota; class Betaproteobacteria; order Burkholderiales; family Burkholderiaceae; genus Trinickia; species Trinickia sp. LjRoot230. Next base: position 1,650,374 of record NZ_CAXUQX020000001.1, on the reverse strand, counting down.
CATTCATCAGCGAATGCCAGCGGGTCGCGGCCGCGCTGGCCGAACTCGATCTGCTCGCCGCACTGGCGGAGCGCGCCAAAGCGCTCGACTGGGTGGCGCCATCGTTCGTATCCGAAGCCGGCGTCGATATCGAACAAGGGCGACACCCCGTCGTCGAAGCGCAAGTGGAACAGTTCGTCGCCAACGACTGCATCTTGAGCACCGAGCGAAAGCTGCTCCTGATCACCGGCCCGAACATGGGCGGCAAATCGACCTTCATGCGGCAAACCGCGCTGATTGCGCTACTGGCGTATGTCGGAAGCTACGTGCCCGCACGCCGTGCCTCATTCGGTCCGATCGACAGAATCTTCACGCGCATCGGCGCAGCCGACGATCTCGCAGGCGGCCGTTCGACGTTCATGGTGGAAATGACGGAAGCCGCGGCGATTCTCAACGACGCCACACCGCACAGTCTTGTGCTCATGGACGAAATTGGCCGCGGCACATCCACGTTCGACGGCCTCGCGCTCGCCTGGGCAATTGCTCGCCATCTGCTCGCGCACAACAACTGCCAAACGCTCTTTGCGACGCACTACTTCGAGTTGACGCAGCTACCGTCGGAATTTGCGCAGGCCGCGAACGTCCATTTGTCCGCAGTCGAACACGGGCACGGCATAGTCTTTCTTCACGCGGTCAACGAGGGTCCAGCCAGTCAGAGCTATGGGCTGCAAGTGGCGCAACTCGCAGGCGTACCCTCGCCTGTCATCCGCGCAGCGCGCAAGCATCTCGCTCACCTCGAGCAGCAATCGGTCGGACATGCCACGCCACAGCTCGACCTCTTTGCCGCGCCATTCGTCGAAGATGCCCCCGACGATATCGCCGATGCGGAAACAGCGTCCCATTCGGTACTCGAGCGTTTGCGCGGCATCGATCCGAACGAGCTCAAACCGCGCGAAGCGCTCGATCTGATCTACGAGCTATACGAACTTGCGAACGCATCTGGCAGCGAGCGGTCCTGAGATGCATTCGTTGCGTCGGGCGGCCTCCATAGCGGCTCTGGCCATGGCGGCGCTCGCACTCGCATGTGCCAACTCAGCCTACGCGGCGAAGGGCCATACGGCCTTTGCAGTCGTCACCAGCACGATGCGCAGCGCTGCCGACGAAGCAGCCACGCAACGGCTTTTGCAAGCGATTGGCGCTGAGCGTTTGGTCGCGTTCACGGTGTATGACGGCAACATCAAAGGCGCTGCCGAACCGTGCGCCGACAACCTGTATGCGCAACGACAGCAAGTCCTCGCAAGCTCGCCGATACCACTCGTTTTCATTGCGGGCGAATACGATTGGGCCGACTGCGGCAGCGCCCAAGGCGGGCGCTACGATGTTGCCGAGCGGCTCGACTTCCTGCGCCAGACGATCTATGCGGACAACGCGTCGCTCGGACAGTCACCGCTCGCGTTCAAACGTGAAAGCGACGTCGCCCGTTTTCATTCGTATCGCGAAAACGTCCGATGGCAAGCAGGCGATATTGTGTTTGCGGGGCTCAACGTCGTCGGCGGCAATAACCATTACCTGAGCGCGGGTGGGCGCAATGGGGAATACGACGATCGCGCAATCGCCACCGCATTCTGGCTCGAGCACACCGCTGAATACGCGCGTCGGCGCAACGCCGCTGCGCTCGTTGTGTTCTTGCAAGCGGACCCGGAGTTCGAGCGCTATGAGCGCGCGGAGCGTTTCGCCTGGCTCCGGCTAGGCAGCCGAGGGCGACGCGATGGCTATCAGGAATTCAAACGCAGCTTGGTGAAAGCCGCGCAAACATTTCGCGGCCCGTTGATCGTCGTTCATCAAGCCGCAGCCACATTGTCACGCGGCTTTTCGATCGACCAGCCGCTGTTCGACGATAAAGGACAGCGGCTTAGCAATGTGACGCGCATCACGATCGGGCTGCGCGATCGCACGACCCAATGGGTCAGGGTCGACGCGGAATTTGATAAACAGGTGCCGTTTCAGGTCTCCGTGCGCCGCATACCGGCGATACCTGCCGCAGCAGCAAGCCTGCCTGCGCCCGCAAATCAGCCCATGGTGCCGTCACCAAACACTGCACCAGCGATCGCGCCCAGCGCGTCGGGACTAATGCCGGCACCGCCGGCGCTACCGCGCACGTGGCCTGCCGCACCGGCTTCCGAACCACCGCTACTGCCTGAGTTCGGCAAACCGGCCAGCAGCCTCGACGACGGCCGCGCAAGCAGTGCGCCGCAACCCGAACCGGCGGCACCCCCAGTTCGGCAAAAGGAGCCCGTAGACAGACCGCAGCCAGGCCTAATGCAAGGTGGGAGTTGAGCCGCCTTCGTCCTCGTCGTCATCTTCATCGACGACTTCGATGCCCTCGAGACCGTGCACGTGGGCGTGTTCGATTTCATCGGCAGTGGCTTCACGCACTTCCTTGACCGTCAGCGCGAAGCGCAATGCCATACCGGCAAGCGGATGGTTGCCGTCGAGCACGACCTTGTCTTCGGCAAGATCGGTAACGGTATAGATCAGTGCATCAATGTCTTCGTCACCGTCTTCCGGCGTGCCCTCGAATTGCATGCCGACTTCGAGCGGCTCAGGAAAACGGTTACGCGGTTCGATCTTCACGAGGTCAGGATCATATTCGCCGAACGCGTCCTCAGGCTCGAGCTGAATCTGCGTCTGGTAGCCGGGCTCTTGCCCGGCGAGCCCTTCCTCGATCTTCGGGAACGTGCCATCATAGCCGCCGTGCAGATAAACCATCGGCTCGTCGCTCTCCTCGATCAAATTGCCCTGCGCATCCGACAGCTTGTAGGCGACCGAGACGACTGTGTTCTTCGCGATTTTCATTCGAAATCTCCAAAATACGGTCCCATTATACGATGCCCAAGCGGCCCCTTGACCACCCGCCTTCCGCCCACGCTTCGATCGCCTCAGCCATTCTTCCGCCATCGCCCGACTTGCCAACGCCGCTGCTTGGTGATCTGACGCCGACGCAATTCATGCGCAGATATTGGCAAAAAAAGCCGCTGCTGATTCGCCAGGCGATACCCAATGTCGCCGCCCCGCTCTCGCGCGACGCACTCTTCGCGCTTGCACAAAACGACGATGTCGAAGCGCGGCTCGTCACGCATTTTCGCGATGCGTGGCGGCTCGCGCATGGCCCGTTCGAAGCGGGTGATTTGCCGAGCGTCAAACGCCGCGATTGGACGTTGCTCGTGCAAGGCGTCGATCTGCATAACGATCGTGCCCGCGCGCTGCTCGATCGGTTTCGCTTTCTTCCCGATGCCCGACTCGACGACCTGATGATCTCCTATGCGACCGACGGGGGTGGCGTGGGTCCGCATTTCGATTCGTACGACGTGTTTTTACTGCAAGTGCACGGCAAGCGACGCTGGAGAATTTCTGCGCAGAAGGACCTGGCGTTAAAAAACGGCCTGCCGTTGAAAGTTTTACAGCGCTTCGAGGCGGCGCAAGAGTGGGTACTCGAGCCGGGCGATATGCTCTATTTGCCGCCGCATATCGCACACGATGGCGTGGCATTGGGCGAATGTATGACCTGCTCGATCGGCTTTCGCTCGCCGTCATCGCACGAGATGATCGGCCAGTTTCTCTATCATTTGGCGGAGCGAGGCACCGCGGCGCACCATGTCGGTGTCGACCAACGCTACCGCGATCCGCATCAAAACGCCGTCATGCATCCGGCCGCATTACCCGCGGCCCTCGTCGAGCAAATCGGCGCGATCCTTGCTCGCGTGCGGTGGAACGAGCGCGATGTCGTGTCGTTTCTCGGCAGCTACCTGAGCGAACCGAAGGCCCACGTGGTGTTCGATCCGCCCGAACGGCCCGCCAGCAAGGCGGCATTCGTCCGCGAGGCGAGCGGAGCCGGCATCCGGCTGGACCGGAAAACCGTGCTGCTTTACGGTAGCCGCACGTATTTCATCAACGGAGAGGAGTGCCCTTTGCCGCAGCGCAAGAAATGGCTCCGGGAATTGGCCGATGCGCGGCGATTAGAGGGGAAACGGTTTGTAACACTATCTGCCGATTCGTCGATGACAGCCTTACTGCACGAGTGGTATCGTGCCGGCTGGGTACGGACCGGCGCATTCGCCTGACGTAGTCGCCCCTATTGTAGGGAATCGTGAAATTTTGTATGAGAAAGGCAACGTATTGGCCCCGGTTTGTCGACGGTCGGTACGAAAGTGCATATAATTTCCGCCCAAGCCGTGGGGAAGATTCACGCTCTGATGTGCGTCCCACCAGCGGCCCAGGTTGGTGTTGGAGCACATTACCGGTATTATTTCGCGCTGTTGCTTACCTTTAACCATAAAAGGACGTGATCATGAAGAAATCCCTCCTCGTAGCATCCCTGTTGGCGGCTGTGGCTTTGGCTGCATGCAACAAGAGCAGCGACCAAGCAGCTGCCCCGGCTAGCGACGCCGCTGCTGCTTCGGCTCCCGCTGCTGCCGCTTCGGACGCTACTGCTGCTGCGTCGAGCGCCAACGCTGCTGCGAGCGACGCCGGTGCTGCTGCTTCGAGTGCTGCTGCCGCTTCGGACGCTGCTGCTTCGGCCGCAGCCCCGGCATCGGGCGCAAGCCAGTAAGCTGCAAGCTGCAAGGCAAGAAAAAACCGGCCCTCGAGCCGGTTTTTTCTTGCCTGCCTCATTCCTTACCGCCTTACCGCCGCTATGGCGCTCCCAACGCAAGCCATGCAAACCCGTCGGCTTGCGACGCCACCAGCACGTCCTGCGTTGCGCAACCCAACACCTCGGCTAATGCCGCACGTGCAAGCTCAGGCAGATTGTTTTGCTGACTCAGATGCGCCGCGACAATATGCTCTAGATGCGCGCGTCGCAACGACGCAAGGATGTCCGCTGCAGCATGATTGCTAAGGTGGCCGTGATTGCCCCCGATGCGGGCTTTGAGCGATTGCGGATAACGGCTGGTCGCCAGCATATCGACATCGTGATTGCATTCGAGCACGAGACCGTGGCAGTCGTTGAGCATCGCCTCGATATGCGGTGTCGATGTGCCCACATCGGTTAGTACTCCCAACCGATGCGCACCGTCGAAAAAAACGAATTGAAGGGGTTCGCGCGCATCGTGCGGCACAGTGTAAGGGCACACCTGAACATCACCGATCGCAGCTGTTTCGTCGCCCCATAGCACGTGTAAATCGATGCCGGCTGCTTCATCCGCACCGACGGCGCGAGCCGTGCCCCAGCTCATGTAAAGCGGCACGCTCCATTTACGCGCAACAGCGAGCGCGCTGCCGATATGATCGCTATGCTCGTGCGTGACGAGAATTGCATCGAGTTGATCGATGCCACACTCGAGCCGAGCAAGGCGCCGCTCGAGTTCCTTCGCTGAAAAGCCGCAATCGAGCAGCACACGGGTCGTCGTTGTGCCGCTACTGGCTTCAACGACGAGCGCGTTGCCCTCGCTTCCGCTGCCCAAGCTGGCAAAGCGCATAGCAGAGGTCAGTTCAGTTGCGCGTGCAGCAACGAGAGAATTTTCTTCGCCTCGGCTGAGGTATCGATCTGCCCGTTCGCATCGGAGATGGCGACCTGCGTCAGCGCATCGCTCTTCGAGCGCACATTGACGAGGAACACCTGCCCTGTCTTCTGAGCCGCCGGCTTGCGATAGAACAGCTTGCCCAAGACCCCTTCACGCTTGAGTTCGTCCATCGAATCGGCATAGCGTACGTAGTAGATGCCCTTCGTACGATCGCGATTGTCGACCGTGAAATTGGTGCGGTCGAGCGCAAGCCCAACACGCAGCCACGCTCGATCGAACGACTCCTGCAGTTCGAGCGTCGTCTCGCCGCCGGCCATATCGATCTTGACAGGCGCGGTGCCCGGACGCGCATTCGCGAGCAGTTCCTTCGACTGCGCTTCCGTCAAGCCGAACTTCTGCATCAACTTGGAAAGGAACACCGCCTCAAGCACCGGGTTGCGCGGCCGCTCGATCCAGCGCGATGAATCCTTGTCCTGCCCCGTCAGCATTTCTTCGAGCGCGCTGTGCGTAATCGAGATGTCGGTCGCGCCGCTCGGGCCGTGCTCGACCAGCGTGCGGAACCGGTCGCGGGTGCCCGACGAATAGGCGAAGTCAACCACGCGGCCAATCGTGCGACGGAACCAGTCGTCGGGAATGTTCGCCCGATTCTCAGCCCAATCGGTCATCATGATGCCGGTCGCCGGTGCATCGGTTTTCAACGCAAAGCCGTTTTCTTGCCAGAACGCCTGCAGTTGCGGCCACAGTTGATCAGGCGAACGGCCATCGACCACAAGCCAGCGGCGGTCGCCGTCGCGCTCGATATGCATGCCGTATGGGTCTTGCGCGTTCGGCACACCCTCGGTTGCGTTGCCCGCAACGGTTTTGTTGCGCTCAGGTGCACCGCCAAGCGCAGCGTTCGCCGGTGGCGCCGTGTACCGCGTCGGCGCATTGCTGGTCGTCAGGTCGCCCGGTACGCTGAGCGGCGGCGCGGACTTCGTCGCCTTGTAATCGACCTTGTCGGTCGAGAACCAGTCGTTGAGCGTATCGCAACCGGCCAGCGCGCCAAGCGCAAAGACGAGCGCGGCGGTGCGGACGGCGTGAGAGAAAAAAGCAGAACGTTTCATGGAGCCCTTCGTGATGCGAACGCATGCCTGCAGCGATGCTGGAGCGTGGGTCGAGGATCGATGTCGAATAAATAAAGTACCGTCGCGGCCGCCCCGAGTGCGGCCGCCCGGCGCTGGCGGCGCGCCTATTGAAGCACCCCTGGGAGTACGCCAGCCTCGCGCAATGCCTCGCGCACGGCTTCGTGATAGCGAGCGTCCAGTGGCGTCAGCGGCAAGCGAATGCCGCCTTGCATCAGGCCCATTTCTTCGAGCGCCCATTTCACCGGAATCGGATTCGACTCGATGAAAAGTGTCTTGTGCAGCGACAGCAGGCGCATATGAATGTCACGCGCCGTCTTCGCATCGCCCGCGATAGCCGCCTTGCAAAGCCCGCTCATCGCGCGCGGTGCCACATTCGCCGTGACGGAGATGTTGCCGTGACCGCCAAGCAGCATCAGCGCGATGGCGGTCGGGTCGTCCCCGCTGAAGATGGCGAAATCTGCCGGCGCCGCTTTGATCAAATGCGCCGCGCGATCGATGTTGCCCGTCGCATCCTTCACACCGATGATGCCGGGCACCTGCGCGAGGCGCAGGATCGTCTCGTTCGACATATCAGCAACCGTGCGGCCCGGCACGTTGTAAAGAATGACGGGCAAATCGACTGCTTCGGCGATCGCTGAAAAATGGAGGTAGATGCCTTCCTGCGTCGGCTTGTTGTAATAAGGCACGACCTGCAATGTTGCGTCGGCACCGACGGTCTTGGCCTCGCGCGTGAGTTCGATGGCCTCGGCCGTCGAATTGCCTCCGGCACCGGCGATGATGGGAATGCGACCCGCCGCATGCTCGACGGCCGTCTTGATCATCAGAACGTGTTCGTCGACCGATAACGTCGCCGATTCGCCGCTCGTACCGACAACGACGAGCGCGTCGGTACCCTCCTCGATATGCCAGTCGATCAGCTTGCGGAACGCCGCCAGATCGAGTTCGCCGCCTTCGAGCATCGGCGTGACAATCGCGGGAATACTGCCGCGAATCCGGACGCCGCCGAGGGTGCTGCTGGATGTGCCGTTAGCCATGAAACGCCATGAATTCGATTCCGAAAGCGCGATTGTAGCGGATTAGCCAGCCAAATCGTAACGCGGCGGACCCGATGTCCCGCCCGCGGCGTTCAGCGCCGCCCGCGCCTCACGTACGGCGCAAATGCGTTGAACCATCGCGGGCCTCGGCGTGGCCTCGAAACCGTCTTCAAACGCAACGACACGCAGCCGGCCGCGGACGACGTCAAGCAACTCGCCGGGGGCCAGCAGAAAGGCCGGATTGGACGGCTTGCCAAGCGTTTCATTGCCTTGCGCGAAGGTCTCGTAAAGCAGCACGCCTCCCGGTGCCAATACGTCCAGCAAGTGCGGCAGCAGCGGGCGATGAAGGTAGTTCGTCACAATGACCGCGGCGAAGCGTCGCTCAGCGGGCAGCGGCCACGGGCTACCATCTTCGAGATCGGCCGCGACTGCCTCTACGCCGTCGAGTTGCGCGAGCGAAGCCAGTGCAGCCGGATCCCGCTCAAGTGCAACCACACGCGCACCATGCGCCGCCATCAGGCGCGCGTGGCGCCCGCTGCCAGCGGCCACGTCAAGTACCTCGCCGCCCGCCGCAATCAGGTGCGCCCATCGGGCCACCCATGCCGATGGAGCGCCTGCGAGCGTCGCGTCGTTCGCACGCACGTTCACGTTCACGTTGATGCCCGAAGGTACGTCAGGAGTACGAAAGACCCATGGCCTCGCGGACGTCGCGCATCGTTTCGGTTGCAGACTTGCGCGCCTTGTCGCAGCCGTCGGCGACAATCGCGCGCAGCAGCGATGGATCGTCCATGTACTTCTGGGCGCGTTCGAGCATCGGCTGCTGCTCGCGCAAAATGCCTTCGATCACGGGCTGTTTGCATTCGAGGCAGCCAATTCCGGCCGAACGGCAGCCTTGCTGCACCCACTGGTGCGTAGTCTCGTCGGTGTAGACCTGATGCAGTTGCCAGACGGGGCACTTGTCAGGGTCGCCCGGGTCCGTGCGGCGCACGCGTGCCGGATCGGTCGGCATCGTACGCACCTTCTTCGCGATGGTGTCGGCATCTTCGCGAAGGCCAATGGTATTGCCATACGATTTCGACATCTTTTGACCATCGAGCCCCGGCATGCGCGACGCCTTCGTCAACAGCACCTGCGGCTCGACGAGAATGATCTTGCGCGTCCCTTCGAGATAGCCGAAGAGCCGCTCGCGATCGTTCATCGACAAGCTTTGCGACTCCTGCAGCATTGCCCGAGCCTGCTCGAGCGCTTCGTCGTCGCCTTCCTGCTGGTAAGCGTTGCGCAACTCGTGATAGAGCTTCGCCCGTTTGCCACCCAGTTTTTTCGCCGCATCGAGCGCCTTCTCTTCGAAATCGGCCTCGCGACCGTAGAGATGGTTAAAGCGCCGCGCGATCTCGCGCGTCATCTCGACGTGCGGCACCTGGTCTTCGCCAACAGGAACGAGCGAAGCGCGATGCAGCAGGATGTCGGCCGCCATCAGCACCGGATAGCCAAGGAAGCCATAAGTCGTCAGGTCTTTGTCCTTGAGCTTTTCGATTTGCTCCTTATACGTCGGCACGCGTTCGAGCCAGCCGAGCGGCGCGCTCATGCCGAGCAGCAGCGAGAGCTCCGCATGCTCGGGTACGCGGCTTTGGATGAAGAGCGTTGCCTGCGCCGGGTCGATACCCGCGGCAAGCCAGTCGATCAGCACTTCCCAGACGTTTTTTTCGATGATCTCAGGTGTCTCGTAGTGCGTCGTGAGCGCATGCCAATCGACCACGCAGAACAGGCACGGATATTCGGACTGCAGGCGCACCCAGTTCTTCAGCACACCGTGATAGTGGCCGAGATGGAGCGAACCCGTGGGCCGCATGCCGGAGAAAATGCGATCAGGAAACATGGTGTCAGTTGAAGAGCGAGACGAAAGGGGTCAGGATGGCTGTCAGTGCATCATAGCCGAGTGAGACGAGCGGACTTAGCCAGATCTTCGTCAGGATACCTGTCATGACGAGCGCCATCACGATGAAAAATCCGAACGGCTCGAGTCGCGCAAGACCAATCGCCTGACGCGGCGGCAACAATGCAACAAGCACGCGCCCGCCATCGAGCGGCGGCAGCGGAAACAAATTGAGCACGCCGAGCACGAGATTCACACCCACACCCGCCGCAGCCATGCGCGAGAAAAACGGCTCGTCGACGCCGATCAGCCCGAGGGCTACCCCTGCCACACCCCAAAGCAGCGCCTGTAGGAAATTGCAAGCCGGCCCCGCAAGCGAGACCCAAAGACCGCCCCAGCGCGGACTGCGCAAATTGCCGAAGGCCACCGGCACCGGCTTGGCGTAACCGAACATGAACGAGCCGCCCGTCGCGAAATAAAGCAGCAGCGGAATGGCAATGGTGCCGAGCGGATCGATATGACGCATCGGGTTAAAGGAGACCCGCCCCATCATATAGGCGGTGTTGTCGCCGAGCAGCTTGGCCGCGTAGCCATGCGCCGCTTCGTGCAGCGTAATGGCGAAGATCACCGGCAGCGCGTAGACCGCGATTGTTTGTATCAGAGAGGCATTCATAGCGGGCTATTGTAACAAGGGGGACGGAGCGAAAGCCTCGCTGAATAGATAAATCGGCGGCTCGTCGGGGCGTACCGTCGTGCTGCGTTTCATGCGCCACGTCACGCCGCTTCCAAGCCAAACGGCTCGAGCGAGCCGCGCCCGGCGCGCACGAGAACCGGCTCGTCGCCCGTCAGGTCGATCACCGTGGACGGTTCGCGCGGACATGCGCCACCGTCGATCACGAGATCGACCTGCTTTTCGAGCCGGGCGCGAATGGCCTCTGGGTCGTTGAGCGGGTCGGCATCGGGCGGGAGAATCAGCGTCGTTGCAATAAGCGGCTCGCCCAATGCCTCGAGCAACGCAAGCGTGATCGCATGATCGGGCACACGCAGCCCGATCGTCTTGCGTGACGGATGCGAAAGTCGTCGCGGCACTTCTTTCGTCGCCTGCAGAATGAAGACGTAAGGCCCCGGCGTCACCGATTTGACTCGGCGGAACTGCCGGTTATCGACCATCGCGAACGCAGCCAACTCCGAAAGATCGCGCACGAGCAGCGAAAGATGCTGCCGCTCGTCGAGACCGCGAATCCGTCGCACACGCGTCACGGCGTCTTTGTCGTCGAGCCGACACGCGAGTGCATAGCTCGAATCGGTCGGCAGTGCGATGACGCCGCCGTCCTTGACGATTTCGACGGCGTGCGAAATCAGGCGGGGCTGCGGGTTGTCGGGGTGAATCCGAAAGTATTGGGACATGAAAAGGGTAATCGGTAGACAACGGACGCTGCGCACCGGGTAGCGTCGGCGGCCAAGCGCTGGGAAGACACACCTGCCAAGGCGAGCAGCCAAGCAGCAAGCAAAGACACCGAACGCCCGCGCTAGACGAAACGCTCCCACACCGGCGTGAGATCCGCAGGCAACGGCGGCAGCGAACCGAGTTCGATACGGCCCTCGCCCGGTGCATGGAAATCTGAACCGCGCGACGCCTCGAATCCGAAGCGGCGCGCCACGTCCGCGTATTCACGGTATTGATCGGGCGTGTGCGAGCCCGTCACCACTTCGATTGCCTCGCCGCCCAGGTCGATGAACGCACCAAACAGCGCGTCGAACTCGAGCGGCGTATAGCGATAGCGCCCCGGGTGAGCAATCACCGCTACGCCACCGGCCGCCTTGATCCAAGCCACGGCATCTTCCAGCGCGGCCCAGCGGTGCGGGACGTACCCCGGTTTGCCATCACCGAGAAATCGATCGAACACGTCGGCTGTCGATTGCGCAAACCCTTCATCCACCAGAAAGCGGGCGAAGTGCGTGCGCGAAATCAGATCGGGATTCGAAACGAAGCGCAACGCGCCTTCGTACGCGCCGGGAATGCCGACCGCCTCGAGCGCTGCGGCAATCGCCCGTGCCCGGCCGCTGCGCCCGTGGCGCGTCGCATAAAGCCCGGCGATCAGCGTCGGACAGGCGGGGTCGATGCCGAGCCCGACCACATGCACCGTCTTGCCCGCCCATGTGACCGAAATTTCGACGCCGGGCAGATAACGCATACCGAGCGCCTGCGCCGTAGCACTCGCCTCGGCCTGCCCGCCGATCTCATCGTGATCGGTCAACGCCCAGACCGTCACGCCGCCGGCTTGCGCGCGGCGCGCGACGTCGGCAGGCGCGAGCAGCCCGTCGGATACGTTGGAATGGCAATGCAGATCGGCGTTCATGCTGGCGCGGGGAGGAAACATCTACACATTTTACTGCAATGCGGTGCTTGGCTCCCGTGCACACTCAAATGCTCAAACGCCCTCAAGCACAAAAAGCCTCGATCAGCGCCGCGACCTGCTCTGGTTGATCGTGATGAACCATATGGCCCGCGTCTTCGATCAGTTTTTCTCGCCAGTCGCGAAACGCGCCGAAGCGGGCCTTGAACTCGGCCTCGGGAATGGCGCCGCGCAGCATGCCGAGCGTCGGCGATGCCACTGCCTCGATATGCAGCACCTTCGCGCTGACTCGCGACCAGATCGCCATCACTTCGTCGAGTCGATACAGCAGCGGCCCGTGCAGCTTGTGTGCCGGGTCTGCCAGCAACCGGTAGCGGCCATCGTCGTCGCGCTTGGCCCAATGTTGCGCCAGGAAATGTGCGCGGTCAGCGGCGAGCCGCGGATTGGTTTTCATCAGGCGCGCCGCCACATCCTCGAACGTCGCATACGTTTTCAGCGAAGGCGGCTCGCGCAAATCGTCGAGCCAGCTGGCGAGCCGGCGCGGCGCGTCGGCCGCTTTCGCCGGCGCAAGCCCGAAACCCTCCAAATCGACCACCGTGCGCACGCGGTCGGGTCGCGCGCCCGCATAAAGGCAAACCACGTTGGCACCCATGCTGTGTCCGATGAGGTTGACCTGGCCCGCCGGCGCGTAATGATCGAGCAATGCCTCGAGATCGGCGAGGTACTCATGGAACCAATAATGTCCGCCGCCGCGCTCCGCCACCGGCCATCCGGACAAGCCAAAGCCCCGTGCGTCCGGCGCGATGACCTGCCAGCCGCCGCCAAGCGCGTCGACGACGAATTGGAACGACGCCGAGACGTCCATCCACCCGTGCAACATGAACAGCATCGGCGCGTCGGCATGACCCCAGCGCCGTACGTGCAGCGGTACGCCGCGTACTGTGACGAAGTCGGATTGCGGAGTGTTCATGGCAGGGTTCCGATAAAAACGAATGATCGTTCGATTATATCGGGAGAATCGACGGTTTGTGCAGTGCCGTAACCTGTGCCCGCTCCGACGTCAATCGGCCCGCGGGGGGCAATTCGCGTGACGTTCTTGCGCAATCAATTGATCGAGTTCTGCATCGTCGAAGCCCGCGGCGCGGCGCGCGTCAAAGTTGAACGGGCCACGCAAGCGCGGCGCACGGTACTCGCGCGCCAGCCGAACGTAGGTCTCGTGGGGATCGAGCGCACTGGCGTCGCACAGATGGCGAAACCACCGGTTGCCGATTCGGACATGACCGATTTCGTCGCGCAAGATGACATCGAGAATCGCCGCCGATTCGACGTCGCCTGCCTGCGCGAGCCGCGCGCGAATGGGCGGCGCGGCGTCGAGGCCCCGTGCCTCCAGCGTGCGCGGCACAAGCGCCATGCGAGCGAGCACGTCGTCCCGCGTGCGCTCGCACATCTCCCACAGGCCGTCATGTGCCGGGAAGTCGCCATACGCATGTCCGAATTGTGCAAGCCGGCCGCTCAGTAACGTAAAGTGGTGCGCCTCCTCGGCGGCCACTTGCAGCCAGTCGCCGTAGAACGCTTCGGGCATCTGCGAGAAGCGCCAGAGCGCGTCCAGAGCAAGATTGATCGCATTGAATTCGATATGCGCAAGCGCATGCAGCAGCACGGCGCGTCCCTCAGGCGAGTGCATGCCGCGATGCCCCAGCAGACGCGGCTCGACCAGAGCGGGCTTGGCGGGCCGTCCGGGCAAGCCGTCAGGCTCGACGATTTGTCGATGTGGATCGCAGCGGGCTTGGATCGCGAGCCAATGCGCATGAAGGACGCGGACTGAAGCGGCCTTCGTTGCCGGATCGCACTCGCGCAAAAGCCGTAGTGCGGTGCTGCGAATCTCCTCACCGCGTGGCGAGTCGATATCATCGGAAAACGTCATTGAAGCCAGCGAAGAATAAGTGCATGCGCAAAGTGCACATAGGGCAAAGACGGCGGCGCAATGCCGGAGCGTTTAGAATACGCGATTCGAGGTTGTGCGTTGCCCGGCGCGCGATGCCGGGCGGCCATTGTACTTCGGCGCACGGCGTCGGCAATCGACTCCGGGCCGCTGAATTGGAGACATTTGTGGCGATGTACAAGTTGGGCGAGCACGCCCCGACAATTCACGAAACGGTCTTCGTGGCCGATACCGCGTCCATCATCGGACAAGTCACGCTGAAGGAAAACGCCAGCGTCTGGTTCGGTGCGTCGCTGCGCGCCGACAACGAGCCAATTCGCATCGGCGCAGGCACCAATATCCAGGAAGGCGCCGTTCTCCATACCGATCCGGGCTATCCGCTCGAAATCGACGCCAATGTCACCGTTGGCCATCAGGCAATGCTGCACGGCTGCACCGTTCGGGAAGGTGCGCTGATCGGCATTCAAGCCGTTGTCTTGAATGGAGCAGTAATCGGCCGCAACTGCCTGGTCGGCGCGGGCGCCGTCGTCACGGAAGGAAAATCGTTTCCCGAACGCACGCTCATTCTTGGAGCGCCCGCTAAAGCTGTGCGGGAGCTGACCGACGAGGAAGTCGCCCGTTTGGCGCAAAGCGCGGCAAGCTATATCGCACGCCGCGAGCTGTACAAGGCACAGCTCGTACGCATCGGTTGATGCGGCTGCCGGCGCCGCTGGCATGAAATTGAAGGAACCGAAGGAAGAAGTTGTGGACGACCATTTACAAAAATTCATGTTCAGCACCGCACCGGTGCGCGGTGAGATCGTTTCACTGCGCAACACCTGGCAAGAAGTGCTGACGCGCCGCCAATATCCGGAGTCCGTGCGCGAGGTCCTCGGTGAAATGATGGCCGCGTGCGCGCTACTGTCGGCGAACCTCAAATTCGACGGCACACTCATCATGCAAATCTTCGGCGATGGCCCCGTCAAAATGCTCGTGGTCCAATGCAGCTCGGAACTCACGATGCGCGCCACCGCGAAGTTTTCGGCGGACCTGGAGGCTGATGCTGCTGCGGGCAGGCGCATGCCGTTCGCCGAATTGCTGAATGCCAACGGCCAGGGCCGGTGCGTCATTACGCTCGATCCGCAAAATCGTCACCCGGGGCAGCAACCCTATCAAGGCATCGTGCCACTGGCCGGCGAGAACGGGCCGCTGCAATCCATCGCCGAGGTGCTCGAGCACTACATGCACCACTCGGAACAACTCGACACGCGGCTGTGGCTGGCAGCCAATACGGACCGAGCCGTCGGCATGCTGCTGCAAAAGCTGCCCGGCGACGGCGGGATCGTTCCGCATCCCGGCGAACACGATGCCGATACATGGGCACGCGTATGCGTCCTCGGCGCGACACTCTCGCACGACGAGCTTCTGAAGGAAGATCCGCAGACGCTTTTCAAGCGCCTGTTCTGGCAGGAAAACGTGCAGCATTTCGCACCGGCACTCGCTCGTTTCGAGTGCAGTTGCTCGCGAGAAAAAGTAGGCTCCATGCTGAAGATGCTCGGACGCGAGGAAGTTGATAGCGTCATCGACGAACACGGACACGTCGAGATTCACTGCGAGTATTGCAATCAGCGCTACGAATTCGATCCCGTCGATGTCATGCAGCTCTTTGCCGCCAGCGGGCTCGCGGCCGGCGTGACGCCCGCGGCTTCGCAACGCCACTGACTGCCGGAGGTTGATATGAACGCAATCGTCAAGCGCTCGCGGGCGAACGGCATCACGCGATGTGTCACCGCGAAGCTCGTCTGCTCGCTTGCCGCTGCGGCCGCGCTATCGGCTTGCGTGGTTGCGCCGCCGCCCGGCCCCATTCTGAGCCGGCTGCCACCCGATGCACCAGGCGCCGCCGAATCCGCGCGTCCCCTCACGCAAGCGGAAAAGAAGCGCTACGACGAAATCGACAAACAAGTGCTAAGGGAACAGGAGGCGGCGATAGCCGAGGAAAGCTGGGCACGCTATTACAGCTACACGCCGTATTACGCCCCCGTGGTCCCCGCCTATGGTTATGGTGGCTACTACAACGGTGGGGGCATCGGCTATTACAGCCCGGGTTTTTATCCCGGTTGGTGGTGGTAGCAGCGGAGCTAATTGCTACCAACTATCGACTATCGTCCACTGTCTATTGCCGACTTTTGTCGGCACCGTGCTTCTTGCCGGCGCGGTCGTCCTTGCCGCGCGACTTCGCGCGCGAGACGGGGTTCGGAACAACACTGACTGGCGCTGAAGACACCTCACCCCGCGTCGAGGTACCGCTGGCCGGCACCGGCGCCAGCGCGCTCGCGGGCGTGTTGGGCGAAATGAACTGCACGAAAACTTCGCCGTCTTTCACCATGCCCATTTCGTAACGGGCTCGCTCCTCGACAGCGGCCGTGCCGCCTTGAAGATCCTGCACTTCCCCTTCGATTCGTTGATTGCGCACCTTGGCATCGGCATTTTTTTGCGCCTGCGCGGCAAGCGCCTGCCGCAATTCGTGCACACGCAGCCATCCGCCATGTCCCCACCAGAGCGGATACTGAATCAGCACGAGCAGGACGACGAGAACGACAGTAACGAGCCGCATGCGAGAAAACGCCGTAAATTCAAAGCCGCCCCGTGCGACTGCACGAGGCGGCAAGCGAAACCATCAATGAGAAAAAAACAGGGACGTCAACGCAGATTGTAAAAGGTCGACTTGCCCGGATAGCTCGCGATATCACCGAGATCCTCCTCGATGCGCAACAGTTGGTTGTACTTCGAGATACGGTCGCTACGCGAAAGCGAACCGGTCTTGATCTGCCCGGCGTTGAGACCAACGGCGATATCGGCGATCGTCGAATCCTCTGTTTCACCCGAGCGATGGGAAATCACTGCCGTGTAACCGGCACGCTTGGCCATTTCGATCGCAGCGAACGTTTCGGTCAGCGTACCGATCTGGTTGATCTTGATCAGGATCGAGTTGGCAATACCTTTGTCGATGCCTTCCTTCAAGATGCGCGTGTTGGTCACGAAGAGATCGTCGCCGACGAGCTGAATCTTCTTGCCGAGGCGGTCCGTCAACAACTTCCAGCCGCTCCAGTCGCTTTCGTGCATGCCGTCTTCGATCGAGACGATCGGGAATTTGTCGGCCAACGTGGCGAGGTAGTCGGTGAATTCGGCCGACGACAACTGCAGCCCTTCACCAGCAAGCTGATACTTGCCGTCGTGATAGAACTCGCTCGCCGCGCAATCGAGCGCCAGCAGCACGTCCTCACCGGCGCGGTAGCCCGCCTTTTCAATCGCTTGGAGAATCGTCGACAGGCATTCGTCGTTGCTGCCGAAGTTCGGAGCAAAACCGCCCTCGTCGCCCACCGCCGTGCTCATGCCCCGGTCGCTCAGAATCTTCTTCAACGCGTGGAACACTTCCGCCCCGCAGCGCAATGCCTCGCGGAATGTCGGCTGGCTCACCGGCACGATCATGAATTCCTGGATGTCGAGGCTGTTGTTCGCATGCGCGCCACCGTTGACGATGTTCATCATCGGGACTGGCAGTTGCATCGCGCCCGAGCCGCCGAAATAGCGATAAAGCGGCAACCCGGCTTCTTCAGCGGCCGCCTTGGCTACGGCCATCGAAACGGCCAGCATCGCGTTGGCGCCAAGGCGCGATTTGTTGTCGGTGCCGTCGAGTTCGAGCAGCGTCTTGTCGAGGAAAGCCTGTTCAGAAGCGTCGAGGCCCATGATCGCTTCGGAAATCTCGGTGTTGATATGCTCGACAGCCTTGAGCACACCTTTACCGCCGTACCGGCCGGTTTCGCCGTCGCGCAGTTCGATGGCCTCGCGCGAACCCGTCGATGCGCCCGAAGGCACCGCGGCGCGGCCCATCGTGCCCGACTCGAGCAACACATCGCATTCGACGGTCGGGTTGCCGCGCGAATCCAGAATTTCGCGGCCGATGATATCTACGATTGCACTCATGATTTCCTCTAGAAATGAAGTTGAATTTCGCTTCTTCTATGTGGTTCGTGGTTCTGCTTGTTCTTCATGTGCCGCGGCGGATGCGTCGCCTCGCCCTGCACGATGCATGCATCCGCGGCCAACATGTATCGGTCAGTTGAAATCGCCTTCCAGCAACGGCACACGCTTGACGACGGTGTCGAGCGCGACCAGCGTTTCGAGCAACTCGGCCATGCGCTTGAGCGGCACCGCATTCGGGCCATCCGACATCGCGCAGGCCGGGTCGGGATGCGTCTCCATGAAGAGCCC
The DNA here is from genome assembly GCF_964253315.1 of Trinickia sp. LjRoot230. NCBI lineage: Bacteria > Pseudomonadati > Pseudomonadota > Betaproteobacteria > Burkholderiales > Burkholderiaceae > Trinickia > Trinickia sp. LjRoot230. The sequence continues at coordinate 1,632,292 of NZ_CAXUQX020000001.1, read as the reverse complement.
AGCTACGCCCACCGCTACGGCCGCGCGCGAGAGCACCGGGACGAATTCGCGCTGGCCGCCCGAACTCGTGCCCTGCCCGCCTGGCAGTTGCACCGAGTGCGTCGCATCGAATACAACCGGCGCATTCGTTTCGCGCATGATCGCAAGCGAGCGCATGTCGGAGACGAGATTGTTGTAGCCGAACGAAACACCGCGCTCGCAAGCGAGGAAGCGGTCGTCCGACAAGCCGGCCTCGCGCGCCGCTTCGCGTGCCTTGTCGATGACGTTTTTCATGTCATGCGGCGCCAGGAACTGCCCTTTCTTGATGTTGACGGGCTTGCCCGAGCGCGCGCAGGCGTGAATGAAATCGGTCTGACGGCACAAAAACGCCGGTGTTTGCAACACGTCGACGACAGCCGCAACCGCGTCGATCTCCTCGATCGAATGAACGTCGGTCAGCACCGGAACGTTCAACTGACGCTTCACTTCGCCGAGGATGCGCAAACCTTCGTCCATGCCCAAGCCGCGAAACGATTTGCCCGAACTGCGATTGGCCTTGTCATACGACGATTTGTAGATAAACGGCACACCGAGGTTCGCGCAGATTTCCTTCAGACTGCCGGCCGTATCGATCGTCATCTGCTCCGATTCGACGACACAGGTTCCCGCAATCAGGAAAAAACGCTTGTCGAGGCCGACTTCGAAATCGCACAGCTTCATGCCTTCTCCTCGACACGCGCCTGCTGACACGCCAGCGCCGCTTCGACGAATGATTTGAAAAGCGGATGCCCGTCGCGCGGCGTCGACGTGAACTCGGGGTGGAACTGCACGCCGACGAACCACGGATGCATGTCGCGTGGCAATTCCATCATTTCGGGCAGGTCCTCGCTCGGCGTGCGCGCGCTGATGACGAGACCGCCCGCCTCAAGTTGCGGCACATAGCGGTTGTTGACCTCGTAACGATGCCGATGGCGTTCGCTCACATCCTTGCCGTAGATGGCTTGCGCCATGGTGCCCGGCTTGATTGGGCAGCGTTGCGAACCCAGACGCATCGTGCCGCCGAGGTCGGATTCTTCCGTGCGCTTTTCGACACGGCCTTCGCGGTCGTACCACTCGGTGATGAGCGCCACGACACGGTGCGGCGTGTGCGGATCGAATTCGGTGCTGTTCGCATCTTTGAGGCCGACGACGTCGCGCGCGAATTCGATGACGGCGAGTTGCATGCCGAGACAGATGCCGAGATACGGCACCTTGGCTTCGCGGGCATAGCGGATCGCCGCAATCTTGCCTTCCGTGCCGCGTCGCCCGAAGCCGCCCGGCACGAGCACCGCGTCCAGATGCGCGAGGCTCGCGACGCCTTCTTGTTCGATTTGCTCGGAATCGATGTATTCGATGTTGACCTTCGTCGACGTATGCACCGACGCATGACGCAGCGCTTCGATCAACGATTTGTACGACTCCGTCAGATCGACATACTTGCCGACCATGCCGATCGTCACTTCGTGCAACGGATGTTCGAGCTTATCGACGATGTCGGCCCATACCGACAGGTTCGCAGGCTTCGGCGAAAGCTTCAGCTCGTCGCAAATGATGTTATCGAGCCCTTGGTCGTGCAGCATCTGCGGAATTTTATAGATGCTGTCGACGTCCCACACCGAGATGACGGCGTCTTCGGGAACGTTCGAAAAGAGTGAGATCTTCTTGCTCTCGTCATCGGGAATCGGGCGATCGGCGCGGCACAGCAGCACATGCGGCGAAATACCGATTTCGCGCAGCTTTTGCACGCTGTGCTGGGTCGGCTTCGTCTTGAGTTCGCCGGCCGTCGCGATGTACGGCACGAGCGTCAGGTGCACGAAGCAAGCGCTATTGCGCCCGAGACGCAAGCTCATTTGCCGCGCTGCTTCGATAAACGGCAGCGATTCGATATCGCCGACCGTTCCGCCAATTTCGACGATGGCCACATCCGGTTCGCCGCAGGTGGCCGAGGCCGCGCCACGCTCGATGAAGGCTTGAATCTCGTTCGTGATGTGCGGAATGACCTGCACCGTCTTGCCGAGATAATCGCCGCGGCGCTCCTTGCGAATCACTGACTCGTAAATCTGGCCCGTCGTGAAATTGTTGGCACGGCGCATCTTGGTGCTGATGAAGCGCTCATAGTGCCCGAGGTCCAAATCCGTTTCCGCACCATCTTCGGTCACGAACACTTCGCCGTGCTGAAACGGGCTCATCGTGCCGGGGTCGACGTTGATGTAGGGATCGAGCTTTAGGAGGGTGACTTTGAGGCCGCGCGATTCGAGGATCGCGGCGAGGGAGGCGGCGGCAATGCCCTTGCCAAGGGACGACACTACGCCGCCGGTGACGAAAACATATTTAGTCATCGCTGAATGCTCGCGGGAAAAACGGATTATACCGTAAAGGCCCACGCGATCCGCATTCGAAACGAGCGCCGCCGTCCTCCCGCCTTAGCCTTCCGGGTGCAGTGCCCGCAGCATGCGCTGCACGGCGCGCGCTGTCTCGATCGGCTTTTCCATCGGGAAAAGATGAGTGCCCTCGAGCCACTCGATCCGCCCACCGGTTGCACGCCGCGTCGCTTCGAGACCCACTTGCCGTACCTCCTTCGAATGGGTTCCCGCAATGAAGCCGACCGGCACGTGCACACCGTGCGCGAGCCGGGCACCTAGCGTGCGCGGCAGCGTCCGATAAATGAAGTATTCGATCTGCCGATCGAATGCGAGCATGCGCGTGCCGTCGACCGTTGTTTGGGGAATACCGAAATCGATGTAATCGGACAGCATCCGCTCGTCCCAACGGGCGAAAGCGGGCTTCACGTGAAAGTGCCGCCAGGCCTCGTCGCGGCTCGCCCATTGCGTGCGACGCGTGCGCGTGGCCGCCGCGGGCGAAAGGCGTTCGTCGAGACCCGTCCATTGCGACACGCGCAGCACACTCGCGCGCCATCCGGCCACGACAGGGGAATCGAGCATCACGACACCGCGCACCCACTGCGGCCGCTTGAGCGCGGCCATCAGCGACAAATAGCCGCCCAGCGAATGGCCGACCAGCCATACCGGCTTTTCGTAACGCTGGCCGATGTCGTCGAGCAGCGCTTCGACGAGATGCGGCCAATCGCTCGTGACCGGGTAGCGCGGATCGTGGCCGATACGCTCGATGTAACGGACGTCGTAACCGTCGGACAGCTCGGCGAAGATGGTCCGGTAGGTTGATGCCGGAAAACCGTTTGCATGCGAAAAGTGGATGATTTCTTTCAACTTTGGCTGCCTCCTCGTTTTCGTCATTCGCGCGGCCAGCGGTCCATCCAGTAGCGACGATGGGTATCGCGGTAACGCTCGAGGATCGGCACACCCGCCTCGAGCTCGACTCGCACAGCGCCATCGCGGTCTGTTCGCGCGAGTTCGATGCCGCGCGCGGCAAACCGCGCCCATACGCCGGCATGGGGATGCCCGAAGCGATTGCGATAGCCTACCTGAAATACCGCCGCGCGCGGATTTACCGAATCGAGGAAGGGCTCGGTCGACGAAGTCTTGCTGCCGTGATGCGCGACGACGAGCACGTCGGCTTGCAGTGCATCGGGCACGCGCAGGCGCAGGGTGTGTTCGATCGACGCGTCGATGTCGCCCGTCAATAGCGCACTCAAGCCGCTTGCCGTCACTTTCAACACGCACGATTGCGCATTCGTCGATTGGGCCGGCAGCGGCCCGGGGTCGGGCCAGAGCACCGCGAATTCGACGCCATCCCAGCGCCAGCGTTGACCGGCCGCACAGCGCAGCGTCTCAGCCTCGCGCGCTTGCGCATTCGCCCATAGCGGGTTCGACGCCGGCAGACTGCCCAGCAGTTGCCGCACGCGCGCCGCATCGAGCACCGCCGGCGCCCCACCCGCGTGGTCAGCATCGGCATGGCTCACGACGAGCGTGTCGAGCACGGGCACCCCGTTGGCATGCAAGTAAGGCCCGACGATGCGCTCGCCCGCGTGCGTCGATTCGGGCCCCGGGCCGGTATCGAATAACAGGGCGTGCCGCGCCGTTTCGACGAGTATCGCTGAGCCTTGGCCGACGTCTAGCGCCGTCAGCCGAAACGTACCAGCCGGCGGCCCGACGGGCGGCGGCAACGCAAGCGGCAGCCAGGCGAGCGGCGCGGCAAACCGCAGCGGCCAGCCCCGCGGCATCAGGCACCAGAACACTCCGAGACCCGCCGACACCATTGCCCATGCCGACGGACGTGCCAGACGCCACTCGGCCCATGGCTGGTCCGAGAGCCTCTGCAACCAGCGCATCAGCGGAGCCAATAACGCATGCGCAAGTTCGAACGCAACCGCATCGAGCGGTGCCGGCAGCGCGATGCCGACGAGCACAACCGGCGTGACCGCGAAGCTGACCCATGGCACGGCAAGCGCGTTCGCGAGCGGGCCCGCCAGCGATATCTGCGAAAACCAGAAAGCCGTCAGCGGCGCGAGTCCGAGCGCCACCGCGTATTGCGCGCGTGAAGCTGCCATCACCGTCTCCCGCGCGCTATCGAGGCGTGTGCCGATTGCCTGACGCCACGTGCGCCGACGCGTTGCCTTCGCGCTTGCTGCGGCGTTTGGCGGGTCGGCGTCGGGGCCCCAGGGGTCGTCCGCTTCTTGACCCGCTTCTTCGTCCGCTTCTTGGTCCGGTTTTTTGCGTTTTCGCAGACGCGCATGCATGGCGAATGAAATGACGGTCACGGCACCGAACGACAGCCAGAAACCGGCCGAGACGACGGCCCAGGGATCGACGACCAGCACCAGCGCCGCAGCCCACGCGAGCACGATCAAGGGCGCCAGACTGCGCCCGAGCGCAAACGCGACGCTGACCACGATCAGCATCCACAGCGCGCGCTGCGCCGGCACGTTGAAACCGGCGAGCGCCGCATAGCCCGCCGCGCAAAGTGTGCCGGCCAGCACGGCGACAAATGGCGTCGGCGCAATGAGAGGCCACTCGCGCATGCCCCGACGCGCGAGCACCGCCCCTATCAGACACGAGCGACGCCAGAGCCAGCCGGCCAGCGCCGCACCAATGCCGGCGACAAAGCCGATATGCAGCCCCGAGATGGCCACGAGGTGGCTCGTGCCGGTACGCTGCAACGCGAGCCGGTCCGACGCGCTGACGGCTTCTTGTGCGCCGATTGCCAGCGCCAAGACAATGCCGCGATGCGCCGCACCGCCGAGCGCCTGATCGATGCGTTTGGCGAGCGCGAGGCGCCCGCGATCGATCATCGATCCAATGCCGTTCTCGGTGCCAGGCAGACGGCGCGCGCGCGCCGGCGAAGCGACGTAGCCCGCCGCTCGGGCGCCGCGTGCGATCAGCGAAGCTTCCGTATCGCGCGCGCCGAAGTTCGCGTTGCCGTGCGGCCGCTTAAGACGTACGGCAAGCCGCCAACGCTGGCCCGGAACGAGCTCGGGCACACCGCCGCCGCGGCGGTCGACCCAGTTCAGCTGCACGACGCTAGGAAAGCCGGCAATGCCGGTCTCGCGCAGCACATGGTCAGCATCGACCGCGAACAAGAAGCGGGCACTGCTGCGCTCGCGCACCGGCAGACCGCGAATGGCACCCTCGAGTTCGACCTCGCGCCCCTCCCATGCCAATGGCAGCGCCTCGCGCAGCCGCAACTCGCCACGCCAGGCAGCATAGCCATATCCAACGAGAAACGCAGCGAGCGCCAACCCGCCTAAACGCACAATGCGCAACGTGCGCGAGGCGTACGAAGTGGACTGCAACGCGGCAGCTCGCCCATGGCGCGCCGAGCGAAAGCTCGTTACGACTACCAGCGCAATTGCCGCGCACCAGACAAGCGCACCGATCCACCATGCGAGCACACCAGGCAACGCGGCCCGCTGCTGCAGCATGATTACGCCGAGCACGAAAGCGCCGAGCACGACCCGCATTCACCCTCCTCCAACGCGCGCACTCGCATCGCAAGCGCGCAATCGATCGGACGATTATGAAGACGAAAGTGCGAGGCGCGGCAGCGCCGCGTAAGCGTTAGCCGTTGTGTCTACGGCCAATTGGTCGAGCCCGATGCCGCGCAATTCGGCAATCACCGCGCCGATACGGGCTGTTTGATCGGGAGTGTTGCGTGCTTTATAGCGCCACGCCGGCGCAATATCGGGTGCATCGGTTTCGACAACGATTGCGTGTAGCGGCAACTGCGTTGCCAGCCGACGAATCTGACGGGCGCGCTCGAACGTCACATTGCCGCCGAATCCCAAACGCATGCCGTGATCGATGAAAGCGTGCGCCTGCTGAAAGCTGCCGTTGAACGCATGCGCAATGCCCTGCGTGACGCCGCTGCGGCGTAACCCCTTCAATACAGCGTCCTGCGACTTGCGAACGTGGCAAATCACCGGCAGCGCGAATTCGCGCGCGAGCCGCAATTGCCCTTCGTAGAAGAAACGCTGCCGTACATCGTCGAGCCCGGGTACGAAATAATCGAGGCCGATTTCACCAATGCCGACGAAGCGCGGGTCGTCAAGACTCGCCTCGATCTCGCGGCGTAACGCATCGAGATCGTCGTCGCTCGCTTCTCGCGTGAATAGCGGATGAATGCCGAGCGCATAGGTGCCGCCGTCGAAGCGATGCGCGAGCGCACGCACGATCGCGAAGTTTGCGCGCGCCACCGCCGGAATCACGATGCGCGAGACGCCCGCTTGCTCCGCCGCTTGCGCAACGGCGTCGCGGTCGGCATCGAATTCGGCTGCATCGAGATGGCAGTGTGTATCGATCCACATAGCTCGCTCGCTGGCATGCGCCCGTGCGCCGCGCTACACGGGCACCGACGGGTCTTCGCGCAAAATCCCGTCGCGCAGCCGCAGCGTGCGGTCACAACGTGCCGCGAGATCGGGGTCATGCGTCACGATGACGAAGCTGGTCTGCAGCCGCTCCGACAACTCGAGCATCAGGTTGAAAACCGTATCGGCCGTGCCGCCATCGAGATTGCCAGTGGGCTCGTCGGCCAGCACGCAGGCGGGCTTCGTCACCAACGCACGCGCGATTGCAACGCGCTGCCGCTCGCCGCCCGAGAGTTCCCCGGGCCGATGCTTGGCACGATGCGCAAGACCGACGCGCTCCAACATCGTCATTGCTTCGCGGCGGGCTGCCTCGCTCGCCAAGCGCCTTATACGCAGTGGCATCGCCACGTTATCGAGCGCGCTGAACTCGGGCAACAGGTGATGGAACTGATAGACGAAACCCAGCGCACGATTGCGCAAATCATTGCGCTCGCGTTCGGCCAGTTCGGTAAACGGCTTGCCGAGTAACGACACCCTGCCGGCACTTGGCTCGTCGAGCCCGCCGAGCACATGCAGCAGCGTGCTCTTGCCGGAGCCCGATGCGCCGACGATCGCCAGCTTTTCGCCACGCCGCACGGTCAGTTCCGCACCGTTCAGCACCTGGACATTCAGGCCGCCTTGCACAAAGGTCTTCGAAACCGCGACCGCTTCGAGCACGCATTCGCCACTATGGGGCCGCTGTGGGGAGGCCTCGCCGGCCGTCGTCGATGAGTCGGTCATGAGTTCACTCATAGCGCAGCGCCTCCGCCGGCCGAACCTTCGCGCCGCGCCAGCTCGGATAAAGCGTGGCGAGCGCCGACAACACGAACGCGATCAGGCCGATCCGGATGACGTCTGCGGGCACGAGTTCGGATGGCAACTCGCTGATGAAGTACACCGACGGGGGCAAAAACTGTACGCCGAGCAGGTGTTCGATCATCGGCACGAGCCACGGAATGCTCCAGGCAATCAGCGTGCCGAGTGCGACGCCCGTCGCCGTGCCGACGAACCCGATCGTCACACCTTGCACGACGAAGATTTTCATGATCGACCCAGGCTGCGCACCGAGCGTGCGCAAGATGGCGATATCGGCCTGTTTGTTCGTGACAGTCATCACCAGCGAGGACACGAGATTGAACGCCGCCACCGCGATGATCAGCGTCAAGATGATGAACATCATCCGCTTTTCGATCTTCACCGCCGAGAACCAGGTCTTGTTCTGCTGTGTCCAGTCGCGAATGTAGAGGTCGCCCGACAACGTGCGTGCGAGTTCGTGCGCCACGCGCGGGGCCTGCTGCATGTCCTTGAGCCGCAGCCGGACGCCCGTCGGCGCATTGAGCCGAAAGAGCGCCTGCGCGTCGCGAATATTCACGAGTGCAAGCGAGCTGTCGTATTCGTAATGTCCCGACTGAAACACACCCGCTACCGTGAACTGCTTGAGCCGAGGCAGCATGCCCGCCGGCGTCATTGAACCCTCGGGGGCAACGAGCGTGATCTTGTCGCCGATGGTCACGCCGAGCGCTTCGGCCAAGTCCGCACCGAGCACGATGTTGAATTGGCCTGGCACGAGATCGGTGAGCCGCCCCGCTTTCATTTCCTTACCGATATCAGACACCTGCGGCTCGAGCGCGGGGTCGACACCGCGTAATGCGACACCGCTCACCGCTTCCTGCCGCGTGAGCAAAGCTTGCGCGTCGACATAGGGGGCCGCGCCGATCACCTCGGGATTGCGGCGCGCCTCTTGGGCTGTCAGTTGCCAATCGGGCATCGTGCCGTTCGGCGAAAAGACCTGCACGTGGGCCAGCACCGACAGCATGCGGTCGCGCACCTCTTTCTGAAAGCCGTTCATGACCGACAGCACGACGATCAGCGCAGCCACGCCCAGCGCAATGCCCGACATCGAGACGAGCGCAATGAACGAAATGAAGCCGTTGCCCGTTGTCCGTTTGCTGGCGCGCGTATAGCGCCAGCCGATTTGCCATTCGTAGGGGAATTTCAAGCGAGTCCTTAAATCCGTTTCTCATCGACATTTCCTTCGGCGCAATGCACATGGACATGGCGTACCGCGGAAGGTGCCGATCAAGCGCGCAGTTTGCCATACAATGCGCACCATCATGCACGCCAAACGCCTTCATTTGCTGCTGCCATTCGCCTTGCCGGCGGTTGCTGACGCCGCGAGCGCATTACACGCGCTGCAAAGCCCCGCGCTCGACAAGCTGCTCGCTCGCGCCACGCTCGTCGAGCGGGTGGCCGGCGAAGACTTTCAGCGCACCTTGCCGCACGAGCGTTGGATCGCGCGCCAATTCGGTGCAGTGGCATCGAGCGCTGCCGATGAAGCGCCGCTCGCGCCCTATATGCTGCTCGCCGATGGCGGCACGCCGGGCGACGCCGTCTGGGCTTGCGTCGAGCCGGTTCATATTCGCGTTGCGCACGACCACCTTGTTTTGCTCGACCCCGCCTCGCTCTCGCTGGCGGACGAAGACGCGCTGGCGCTCTTCGCCGTCGCCCAACCGCTCGTGCAAGAACTCGGCGTGCGTATAGAGGCGCCGACACCTAAACGCTGGTACTTGTCGGGCGAGACGCTGAGCCGGCTCGCAAGCGCGTCGCCGCAGCGCGCAAGCGGGCGCAGCATCGAAATCTGGCTGCCGCACGATGCTCATACGGGCCAGCGCTCGCGCGCCTGGATGAAGCTGCAAAACGAAGTGCAAATGGCCTGGTTCGAGCACCCCGTCAACGAGGCGCGGGAGGCGCGCGGCCTCGCACCCGTCAATTCGCTCTGGCTGCATGGGCACGGTGCCGCTCAGCCGGTGAAGAGCCCCTTCGGACGGGTGTTTTCGAACGCCGCCGCGACGCGTGGGCTCGCGCTCGCGGCCGGCGTGGAAGCTTCGATGGCCCCTTCGGCATTGCGCGCCCTGCCTGCCACGAACAACGCAACAGCAACGAATAGCACGACGCTCGTCGAACTCGATGCGTTCGCCACCCCGTTCGTTCAGCAGGATTGGCAGAACTGGAGCACCGCGCTGGCCGGGCTCGAACGCGAGTGGTTCGCACCGGTGCTGGCGGCACTGCGGGCCGGCGAACTCGATGCGCTTGTCGTGACGCTGGCCGGCGATACCAGCTCCGTGACGCTCAGCGCCACACGGTCGGACCTGCGCCGGTTCTGGCGTCACCGCGTGCTGGCCTCCCTTTTCGAATGACCGGCGGCTGCGGTTGCCATACGACTGACCTTCAGAACTTGCCATGACTCGAATCGTGACCCGCGCGGCCTCGCCGGCCGATGAAGCCGCGCTGATGCGCCACGGCCTGCACCCGGTGCTGGCCCGTCTTTACGCAGCCCGCGGCGTGCGCCTGCCCGAAGAGATCGACACAGCATTCACTCGGCTCACTCCACCGATCGAACTCAAAGGGGCTGGTCAAGCCGCCAGCCTGCTTGCCGACGCGATAGCCGAAAAACGGCGCCTGCTCGTCATTGCCGACTACGATTGCGACGGCGCAACGGCCTGCGCAGTCGCCGTGCGCGGGCTGCGTCTGTTCGGCGCGCAAGTCGACTATCTCGTGCCGAATCGGTTCGAATACGGCTACGGGCTCACGCCGGAAATCGTCGAGCTGGCGGCCGGCCGCTCGCCGGATTTGATTATTACGGTCGACAACGGCATTGCCAGTGTCGACGGCGTCGCCGCTGCCCGCGCGCGCGGCATCGACGTCCTCGTCACCGATCACCACCTGCCCGGCGATGTCCTGCCGGACGCCCGCGCCATCGTCAATCCGAATCAGCCGGGCTGCACGTTTCCGAGCAAATGCATTGCCGGCGTGGGTGTGATGTTTTATGTGCTGCTCGCCCTGCGCTCGCTGCTGCGCGAGCGTGGCGTGTTCGAGGCCCCCGGCGTGGCTGAACCACGGCTCGACGGGCTGCTCGATCTCGTGGCGCTGGGCACCGTCGCTGACGTGGTTCGGCTTGACGGCAACAATCGCGTCCTCGTCGCGCAAGGCCTCGCGCGAATTCGCCGCGGCCGTATGCAACCGGGGGTCGCTGCGCTTTTCCGGGCGGCGGGGCGCGACGCGCGCAATGCGTCGGGCTTCGATCTCGGCTTTGCGCTTGGACCACGCCTGAATGCCGCGGGCCGACTGTCCGACATGTCGCTTGGCATCGAGTGCCTGATTACGGACGATGTCGGCCGAGCGTGGGAGCTTGCTCAGCAACTCGACGCGATGAATCGGCAGCGCCGCGAAATCGAGGCCGGCATGCAGGAGCAAGCGTTGGCCGACTTGGCGGATGTCGATCCGTCCGGCACGACGACGATCACCCTGTTCAACCCCGCTTGGCACCAGGGCGTCATTGGCATCGTGGCGAGCCGGCTCAAGGAAAAATTCCACCGGCCCGCGTTCACCTTCGCGCCTGCGGACGAGCATGGCCGCGTCGTCAAGGGCTCGGGCCGCTCGATCGCCGGCTTTCATCTGCGCGACGCGCTCGATCTGATGACCAAGCGCGAGCCGGGTCTGCTCAGCAAGTTCGGCGGCCACGCGATGGCAGCAGGTGTGACGATCGCCGCCGGCGACGTGCCGCGCTTTGCGGCGGCGTTCGAAGCGGTGGGGCGCGAATGGCTCGGCGAGGACGCGCTGGCCCGCCTCGTTGTCACCGACGGCAATCTCGAGGATGCCTACTTCACGCCGCAGGTGGTCGAGATGCTCGACGCGGCGGTCTGGGGCCAGGGCTTTGCCGCGCCGATGTTCTCGGGCGATTTCGAGGTCGCCTCGCAGGCGCTGGTGAAGGACAAGCATTTGCGGCTGCAGCTCGTGCGCTCACGCCAGCGGTTTCAGGCGATCTGGTTCAATCATACGGAGCCGCTTGCCGCACGCTCGCATATCGCGTTTCGGCTCGCTTGTGATAATTGGAACGGCGTCGCGCGCGTGCAGCTTATTGTCGAGCATGCGGTTGCGGTGGAGGTCGGATAGCCGTGTACCGACCTGTCGCGGGTCGACCGAAACCATCGCCTTACAGGTCGGTCGGGAAGTCCAACGTTATCAGTAATGGCTCCGAACGGAAGTATGGCTGGTCCAGGCGATAAAAGAGTGTCGCGGAGCCATTAATGAATGCCGAGTGTTTCCTGAAACAGCGTACGGCATCTGCAAAGGAGCCGGGCATAGCCGTGATTTCAGTCCTGATGCCCTTCTTTGCGACGACGGGCGTTGTGTAGTTGGGAACGACCATAAATCCAAAGTAGATTGGACTGGCTCCGACAAATAAACGGCACTCCAGCTCTTCCTCCTTCCCATAAAGCGCGTCCGGAATAACGGGGATACTGATTTTTACGCCGACGCTGTCACTTTGCGCGTTGATGTAATTATTCTTAAGGGCCGGAAGGGTCGGGTTACTGAGTTCCGAATTAAGGGGAGCGCGCTGTTGTTTTTCCAACATCCCGCTAATGTCACTCATGATAATTCTCCTGGGTTTGTATTACACATCGCCACTGGCGTACAACGTTTGCCGTCCGTAGTAGAGCGATCCCATCAGCCCCGCGCCATCAATTCAATCAAGTCGACAATCCGCTTCACCACTTGTCACCCGCTGCTCCAAATTTCGTTGAGATCGATTAATCTACTCTCCTTGTTTTTTGTTATTTTTCGCCAGCTATTCGCTGCTCAACGGAAAATCCAGTTCCACCGGCCACATCATCGAAAAGCAGTTAGGTAACGGAAGATAATAATAGAGGTAGGCAGGACCCATCACAAAACCCCCGAGCCTAAAATCGATTACAGCGCGCCAGAAATCATCTGCCAACAGCGTGATTTCGGTGGGCTGGGAGCTCTTAGTTATGATGGGGTGATGACCTGGAGGAGGAAGGGTGAGTCGATGACCTGCCCCGTTAAATCCTTGTGGCTTAACGAACAGGGAGCACTCTAGCTGCGCTCGCCCATCAAAAAATGAATCGTTGATAATCGGGATCCTGATTTTTACGCCGACCTTATCGGTTTCCGGAGTAATCTGAGTCAACGGACGTGGTGGCATAAGGTCCGAATTGACGGGGATTTGATCTTCTTCGCACATCTCTTTAGCGTCGCTCATGACTTCCTCCGACGTACGCATTGTCAACAGACCATTATTACGATAGTTTGGCCGCACCCGCCTTACCCCATCAATTATGTTAGGGATAGTCTCAAAACAAGGCCTCCTTTGGGTACGGCCCTTTTAAACCGCAGTCTGGCCCATTCGACGATCTCTCAAGGATGACGCCGTCTCGATAGGCGTGACATTCTCGATACCCGGCTCGGTGGGCCTGTACTCTCGGTGTATTCCATCGTCGGGAATTCGAGTCCGTCGAAGCGCTGACGACGCCGGTCCCCCACCATCCGCCCACGGCGCCCCGCCCCCCTACCCCAATCAGCTATAATTTCCCCTTTTTACGAAGCCGAGCTGAATCGACATGGAAGCGGAACGCCTGAACGCCATCGAGAGCTCTCTAGCCGACCTGCGCCGACGCGCGGGCGAGCTACGGGGGTATCTTTGACTACGACAACAAAGCGGTACGCCTGATCGAAGTCAACAGGGAACTCGAAGACCCGAACGTCTGGAACGATTCGAAGCACGCCCAGGCCCTCGGCCGGGAAAAGAAGATGCTCGAAGGAGTCGTGCTGAGCCTATCCTCGCTCGATGACGATCTTCGCGACGCACAAGAGTTCTTCGAAATGGCGCGCGATGAAAACGACGACGATACGCTCGTCGCCGTCGAAAGCGACGCTGCAAAAATCGAACAGCGTGTCGCCGACATGGAATTCCGCCGGATGTTCGCGAATCCGGCCGATCCGAACAACGCATTTATCGACATCCAAGCAGGCGCCGGTGGCACCGAAGCATGCGATTGGGCGGCGATGCTGCTGCGCCAATATCTGCGCTACTGCGAGCGCAAGGGCTTCAAAGCGGAAGTACTCGAAGAATCGGAAGGCGACGTCGCCGGCATCAAGAGCGCGACCATCAAGGTCGAGGGCGAATACGCGTACGGCTTTTTGCGTACCGAAACCGGCGTGCACCGCCTCGTGCGCAAGTCGCCGTTCGATTCGTCGGGCGGCCGTCATACGTCGTTCTCGTCGGTATTCGTCTACCCGGAAATCGACGATTCGATCGAAGTCGACATCAACCCGGCGGACCTGCGTATCGACACCTACCGCGCATCGGGCGCGGGCGGTCAGCACATCAACAAGACCGACTCCGCCGTGCGTATCACGCACTTGCCGTCGGGCATCGTCGTGCAGTGTCAGAACGATCGATCGCAGCACCGCAATCGCGCCGAAGCCATGGCGATGCTGAAATCGCGCATGTACGAAGCGGAAATGCGCAAGCGTCAGGCTGAGCAGGACAAACTGGAATCGAGCAAGACGGATGTGGGCTGGGGCCACCAGATCCGTTCCTATGTGCTCGACAACAGCCGCATCAAAGACCTGCGCACCAATGTCGAAATCAGCAATACAAAGAGCGTGCTCGACGGCGATCTCGATGCGTTCATCAGCGCGAGCCTCAAGCAAGGCGTGTAAGCGCCGAATCGTTTTTCTGCCGGCCGCGCGGAGCAAGCCGCCCCACTCTCACAGCAAAGATCATGACCGAACCCACCCCTCCGAGCCAGGACACGACCGTCGACGAGAACAAGATCATCGCCGAGCGTCGCGAGAAACTGCACGCGCAGCGCGCGTCCGGCGTGGCTTATCCGAATGACTTCCGCCCGACCCACAACGCAGCGGATCTCCAGAGCGGCTATGTCGATGCCGACAAAGACACGCTCGAAGCCACTGCACTGCAAGTCGCCGTCGCCGGCCGCATGATGCTCAAACGTGTGATGGGCAAGGCAAGCTTCGCAACGGTACAAGACGGCTCGGGCCAGATTCAGTTTTTCGTGACCCCGTCCGATGTCGGTGCCGACGCATACGAAGCATTCAAGAAATGGGATTTGGGCGACATCGTCGCGGCGCGCGGTGTCCTCTTCCGCACGAACAAAGGCGAACTCTCGGTGCGCTGCACCGAACTGCGCCTCTTGTCGAAGGCGCTGCGTCCGTTGCCCGACAAGTTCCACGGCTTGGCCGATCAGGAAACGCGCTACCGTCAACGCTATGTCGACCTGATCGTCACGCCCGAAGCACGCAAAACGTTCGTGGCTCGCACCAAAGCTGTCGCATCGATCCGTAACTTCATGTCGGATGCGAATTTCATGGAAGTCGAAACGCCAATGCTGCATTCGATTCCGGGCGGTGCGACGGCCAAGCCTTTCGTCACGCACCACAATGCGCTCGATATGCAGATGTTCCTGCGTATCGCGCCCGAGCTTTATCTCAAGCGTCTGATCGTCGGCGGCTTCGAGCGCGTGTTCGAGATCAATCGGAATTTCCGCAACGAAGGCGTCTCGCCGCGACACAATCCCGAATTCACGATGATGGAGTTTTACGCGGCCTACACCGATTACGTGTGGCTGATGGACTTCACCGAACGGCTGATCCGCCAGACGGCCATCGATGCGCTCGGCACGGCAACGATCACCTATCAGGGCCGCGAACTCGATTTATCGAAGCCGTTTCATCGCCTGACGATCACGCAGGCCATTCGCAAGTACGCGCCCGATTACACTGACGCGCAATTGAACGATCCGACGTTCCTGCGCACCGAGTTGAAGCGCCTCGGCGTCGATACGGCTCAGCCGGCCTTCATTAACGCCGCGCGCGGCGCGCTGCAGTTGGCGTTGTTCGAAGAAACCGCCGAAGCGCAGTTGTGGGAACCGACGTTCATCATCGATTACCCGATCGAAGTGTCGCCACTCGCGCGGGCGTCCGATACGGTGGAAGGCATCACCGAACGTTTCGAGCTGTTCATCACGGGTCGCGAAATCGCAAATGGTTTTTCGGAACTCAATGATCCCGAAGATCAGGCAGCGCGTTTCAAGAAGCAAGTCGAACAAAAGGACGCCGGCGATGAAGAAGCAATGTTCTACGATGCCGATTACATTCGCGCGCTCGAATATGGCATGCCCCCGACAGGCGGCTGCGGCATCGGCATCGATCGTCTCGTCATGCTGCTCACCGACAGCCCGAGCATTCGCGACGTCATCCTCTTTCCGCATCTGCGCCGCGAAGATTGATACGCGGCCAATGCCTGCCCGGCGGTTGCAGTTTTGTAACCGCCGGTAAAAGCTGCGCGGTGTGCTAAGGCATGCTAGCGGATGTGGGCGGGATTCGTCCCCACTTGATGGCAAATGGTTACAAATTGAAACGCCTGCGCGCGGACTTTGGCGGACACTATTTCGTAGCGCAAAGCTAACGCCAAGAACAAAAGCATCATCGTTACGAAGAGGTCCGTCATGAATCAGCCCGGCACGTCGCCGCGCCGCCTTCATCCGTTGATTGCCACGGCGGCCGCGACACTCATCATCGCGAGTCTCGCTGCAACAGCAGCTATCACCGGCCTGTTCCCCAAGGCGTCGAGCACCGCATCGCAAACCGATCAGACGCAATCGTCGCAGGTGGCGAATCAGCCGGTAGTCGATTCGGCCGCTCCCGCCGCCGGTAACCAGCAAGCCCCGTCGCAACCTCAGCAAGGCGCGTATGCAGCGCCCTCACAGGCGCAGGCAGAGGTGCAGCCACAGCCGCAACAACTTCAACAGCAACAACAATACGCTCAGCAGCAACCGGCGAACGCTCAGCAGCCGCAACCGTCGTATGCGCAGACGCAACCCTATGGGACACCGCCGCCGCAGCAGCAGGCCACTCCGTGCGCCACCTGCGGGACAGTTGAATCCATTGCCACGGTCCGGCGCGAGGGTCACGGAACGGGCATTGGGGCCGTGGGCGGCGCGGTGGCCGGCGGTTTGGTCGGCAACCAATTTGGCGCGGGCACCGGACGTACCGCCATGACGGTGCTCGGTGCCGTTGGCGGCGGCTTTGCCGGCAACGCGGTGGAAAAACATCTGCGCAGCGAGACCAACTATCAGGTTCGCGTGCGGATGGAGAACGGCCGCACGCGGTATTTCACCTACCGTCAAGCGCCGCCGTTCCAACAAGGGCAGCCGGTACGCGTCGAACGGGGAACGCTCGTCGCGCGGTAAAGGCCTGCGGTATCACGCATGCCGCTCAGAGCACATACGAACAAAAAGGCGATCCGAACTGAAACCGGATCGCCTTTTTTATTGCTGCCAGCTGCTTGCGATGCATCAACGCAGCGTCACTCTGCTGCGTCCTCGATCCAAGCCAATTGGATCGCTTCAAGAATCTTTTCGTTCGAGCGTTCCGGATCGTCATCGAAGTCTTCCAGCTCGGTGACCCAGCGATGCAGATCCGTGAACCGCACATACTGCGGATCAACGTCACCATGCTTGTCCGTGAGGGCCATTGCGATTTCTTGCACGTGGGTCCACTTCATGGCAGCTCCCTCCTGGTCAGTGGTTTTCCTTCGCGTGGTTGATCGAATAGCGCGGGATCTCCACCACGAGATCCGCGCTGGCCGGCACCATCGCCTGGCACGATAGTCGCGAAGTCGGCTCGAGCCCCCACGCCTTGTCGAGCAAGTCGTCCTCGTCCTCGTCCGAAGGCGTGAGTGCGTCGAAGCCTTCGCGAACGATCACATGACATGTGGTGCAGGCGCAAGACATTTCGCAAGCGTGCTCGATCTCGATGCCGTTTTCGAGCAGCGTCGCACAAACGCTCTTACCCGCTTCGGCCTCGATGACCGCCCCTTCCGGGCAGAGTTCGACATGGGGCAGCACAACGATTTGCGGCATACGGATTCCGTTCGATCAGTGAAGTGCGCAGCAGCGCAGTGTAATGCGCTCGCTGCGCTATTTTACGGCGGCGGGCCCGGCGCGATTGCACGCTGGGGCCACCGCCCCAAGTGCACCGGCCGGCCGCCGTTCAGATTTCGTCGAGTTTGCGGCCCTGCAAAGCCGCTCGAATGCTCTTGTTCATGCGACGGGCGGCGAACTCGTCGGTCTCGGCGGCGAGCGCCTTCGTCGCCACCTCGACAGCATCGGCGTTGCTGCCCCCGGCCGCCGCCTGCAACTGTTCGAGCGCCGCATCGACTCGCGCGCGCTCCTCGGCATCAAGCAATTCGCTATCGGCGGCGAGCGCGGCCTGCGTGGCCTCTACGAGCCGTTGCGCCTCCACCTGCGCCTCGCGCAGCGCCCGCGCGTGCATGTCGAGTTCGGCCGACTTGAAGCTGTCTTCAAGCATGCGGGCGATGTCGTCATCGTCGAGTCCGTACGACGGCTTGACGACAACCGACGCCTCCCCTCCCGAATGCTGCTCGCGCGCAAACACCGAAAGCAGTCCGTCCGCGTCGACCTGGAACGTCACACGAATACGCGCCGCACCCGCTGCCATCGGCGGAATGCCTCTCAATTCGAAACGCGCGAGCGAGCGGCAATCCGACACGAGTTCGCGCTCGCCTTGCACGACGTGAATGGCAATTGCAGTCTGGCCATCTTTGAACGTCGTAAATTCTTGCGCGCGTGCGACAGGAATCGTCGAATTGCGCGGGATGACTTTTTCGACGAGACCGCCCATCGTCTCGATGCCGAGCGACAACGGAATGACATCGAGTAAAAGCCAATCGTCGCCGCCGCGATTGCCCGCCAGCAAATCAGCCTGAATGGCCGCGCCCAGCGCCACAACCTGATCGGGGTCGAGATTCGTCAGCGGCGGTTGGCCGAAAAACGCCGCAACCGCACGCCGGATCACCGGCATGCGTGTAGCGCCGCCTACCAGTACAACGCCTTTGATGTCGGCCGGCAACACCTTCGCGTCCCGCAACGCTTTTTTTGTCGGGGCCAACGTCCGCTGCACGAGCGGCTCGACGAGCGAGGCGAACTCGGCTTCGGTAACGGAAACGGCAACCGCGGTGCCGTCGGACAATACCGCTTCGAACGACGCCTCGGCCGCTGTGGACAGCACCTCTTTCGTGGCGCGCACGCGGTCGAGCAGCAGCCGCACATCTTCGGGCGACAGGCTCTGCGGTGCAAGACCGATCTGAGTCAGTACGTGACGGTAAAGCACATGGTCGAAATCGTCGCCGCCCAGTGCCGAGTCCCCCCCTGCCGCCAGTACTTCGAAGACTCCTTTCGTCAGCTTCAGAATCGACAGATCGAACGTGCCGCCGCCGAGATCGTATACCGCGTAGAGGCCCTCGGCGCTGTTGTCGAGTCCATAGGCGATGGCCGCCGCGGTCGGCTCGTTCAGAAGCCGCAATACATTCAGGCCGGCAAGACGCGCTGCGTCCTTGGTGGCTTGGCGCTGCGCTTCGTCGAAATAAGCGGGGACCGTGATGACCGCGCCGACCAGTTCGTCACCGAGTGTGTCCTCGGCGCGTTGGCGCAGCGTCGCAAGAATTTCGGCCGACACTTCGACAGGGCTCTTCACGCCCGCCACGGTGCGAATCTGCACCATGCCCGGCGCTTCGACGAAGTCGTACGGTGCGTTCTCGGCGCCTTCGACCTCAGCCTTCCCGCGTCCCATGAAACGCTTGACGGACACAATCGTATTGCGCGGATCGAGCACGGCTTCCTGCTTCGCCGTGACGCCAATGCGACGACCGCCCTTTTCCAGATATCGGACGACTGACGGCAACAATACGCGACCGTCTGCGTCCGGCAACGCGTCGGGCACGCCGCTGCGCACGGCGGCAACCAGCGAATTGGTCGTACCGAGATCGATACCGACAGCAACGCGTCGCTGATGCGGCGCCGGAGCCATGCCGGGTTCGGAGATTTGCAGTAAAGCCATCTGTAGTTATCTTCGGGGGTTCTTAGCCCCTCCGTTATCGGCGGCGCGCCGCGACAGATGCAACGGCCGCGCATTCAGCGCTCGCGTCAAGGTCAAGTGTTTGGCGCTCAGTGTTCCAGCCGCTCGATCTGCGTGCTGATCTCGGCGCACACGCGCTCGATGAACATCAGTTGCCGCACCGCTTCCGCTGCAGGCTGATTGGCACCGCCATCCAGCAACGCCGCCAGTTTGTCGAAACGCGTGCGTGCCTCTGTCCTCAGTTCGTCAAGCAACGCCTCGAGTGCCGGAATGCTCCTTGCGCCCGCCGCGTCTTCGACCTGCTCACGCCACTCCATCTGCTGCATCAGGAACATCGGCTCCATTGCCGTATTGCTCTCGGCACCGACATCGACCCCTCGCAGCGACAACAGGTACGTCGCGCGTTTCAACGGATCGCGCAGCGTGCCGTACGCCTCATTGGCGCGCGCCGCCCATTGCATCGCCACGCGTTTTTGCGCGTCGCCCGCCGCAGCGAACCGATCGGGATGCACCTGCGTTTGCACCGTTCGATAAGCCGCTTCGAGCGCTTGCGGATCGAGCGTGAATTGCTCGGGCAGATGAAACAGGTCGAAGTGGCTTTGCTGGATCGAGGCCATGAAGTGTCGGTGTTCGCAGTGGTCTCACTGATCGATTTAAAAGCACGCGAGACGAGAAGCCGGCGTACCAACAAAAAGGCGGCCTGCGCCGCCCTTGATCGGCTTGCCGTGACTCAAACGCGGAACGACTCGCCGCAACCGCACTCGTCCTTCACGTTCGGGTTATGGAACTTGAAGCCTTCGTTCAGACCTTCGCGTTCGAAATCGAGTTGCGTGCCATCGATGTAAGCCAGACTCTTCGGATCGACGATCACTTTCACGCCGTTGCTTTCGAATACCTGGTCCTCGGGCGCGAGTTCATCGACATATTCGAGCTTGTACGCGAGCCCAGAGCAGCCCGTCGTACGAACGCCGAGCCGCAGGCCCAAGCCTTTGCCGCGCCGCGTCAGGTACTTCTGCACCTGTTGCGCGGCCTTGTCAGTCAGTGTGATTGCCATGGTTCAAATCAAGCGACTTGCTGTTTCACTTCCTCGGCGACCGGCGTTCCGGGGACCTTCGCATCGCCGACATGGCGCTGCTTGTAGTCAGCCACGGCCGCCTTGATCGCATCTTCGGCGAGGATCGAGCAGTGGATCTTCACCGGCGGCAACGCGAGTTCTTCGGCGATGTGCGTGTTCTTGATCGCGAGCGCCTCATCGAGCGTCTTGCCCTTCACCCATTCGGTGACGAGCGAGCTCGAAGCGATTGCCGAGCCGCAGCCGTAGGTTTTGAATTTCGCATCCTCGATGACGCCGTCCGTGCCCACGCGAATCTGCAGCTTCATCACGTCGCCGCAGGCCGGCGCGCCGACCATGCCCGTGCCCACTGCGTCGTCGTCCTTCGAAAACGAGCCGACGTTACGGGGATTTTCGTAGTGATCCAACACCTTGTTGCTGTAAGACATGATCAAAACTCCTTAATACGAATCAGTGGGCGGCCCATTTGATGGTCGAAAGATCGATGCCGTCCTGATGCATCTCCCAAAGCGGTGACAAGTCGCGCAGCTTCGCGATCTTGCTCTTGAGCAGATCGATGACGTAATCGACATCGGCCTCGATCGTGAAGCGGCCGACCGTAAAGCGGATCGAGCTATGCGCGAGTTCGTCGTTACGTCCGAGTGCACGCAGCACGTACGACGGTTCGAGCGACGCCGATGTACAAGCGGAACCCGACGATACCGCCACATCCTTGATCGCCATAATCAGCGATTCGCCCTCGACGAAGTTGAAGCTGATGTTCAGGTTATGCGGAATGCGGCGTTCCATGTCGCCGTTGATATAGACCTCGTCGATTTCCGAAAGCCCGCGCAGCAACCGGTCGCGCAACATGCGTACGCGCTCGTTTTCGGTTGCCATTTCCTCGCGGGCGATACGGAAGGCCTCGCCCATGCCGACGATCTGATGCGTCGGTAACGTGCCCGAGCGCATGCCGCGTTCGTGACCGCCGCCGTGCATCTGCGCTTCGATCCGAACGCGCGGCTTGCGACGCACGTAGAGCGCACCGATACCCTTCGGGCCGTACGTCTTGTGCGCCGAAAACGACATCAGATCGACCTTCAAGCGAGCGAGGTCGATCTCGACCTTACCGGTGGCTTGCGCCGCGTCGACGTGAAAAATAATGTTCCGTTCGCGGCAGATCTCGCCGATCGCTTCGATGTCCTGAATCACGCCGATTTCGTTATTCACGAACATCACGGAAACGAGGATCGTATCGGGCCGAAGCGCCGCCTTCAACACGTCGAGATCGAGCAACCCATCGTCTTTCACATCGAGATAGGTGACATCGAAACCTTCACGCTCGAGTTCGCGACCCGTATCGAGCACAGCCTTGTGCTCGGTCTTCACCGTAATCACGTGCTTGCCGCGACTCTTGTAGAAATGCGCCGCGCCCTTGATTGCGAGGTTATCCGATTCGGTCGCGCCGGAAGTCCAGATGATCTCGCGCGGATCGGCGTTCACCAGCGCCGCGACCTGCTCGCGCGCCTCTTCGACCGCCCGCTCCGCATCCCACCCGTACGAGTGACTGCGCGACGCCGGATTCCCAAACTGTTCCCGCAGATAGGGGATCATTTTGTCCACCACGCGCGGATCGACCGGCGTCGTCGCGCTGTAGTCCATATAGATGGGCAGGTGGGGCACTGGGTTACTCATCAATCGCTCCGGGGAAATCGTTGTTTTGGGTTCCGCGCTCGTGCACTCGACGCCACGCGCGCTGTAAGCTCGTCAGGAACTCGCGATATTGAAGACCGAGTTCGGTCCTTTCGGCGTCAGCCGCGGCGGCTCCACCGCCGCCGCCTCGGGGCGCCGATCGTGCAGCACCGCAGCCGAGCCGTCGCGCGAACGCTGCTGGTCCACGAGATCCTGCAGCGACACGGAATCGAGGTACTCGACCATCTTCTGGTTCAGCGTGGACCAGAGTTCGTGCGTCATGCAATGACCGTCGTTTTGCTTCGTTCCCTCGCACGAGCCTTTGCCGCCGCACTGCGTGGCATCGAGCGGCTCGTCGACCGCAATGATGATGTCGGCAACCGTCACTTCCTGAGCCCGCCGCGCAAGGTTGTACCCGCCGCCCGGCCCGCGCACCGACTCCACGATCTCGTGACGGCGCAGCTTACCGAACAACTGTTCGAGGTAGGACAGCGAAATCCGCTGGCGCTGACTGATGCCGGCAAGCGTGACCGGACCCTGATCCTGGCGCAGCGCCAGATCGATCATCGCGGTAACGGCGAAGCGGCCTTTGGTGGTAAGTCTCATAATTGCGGGGGACCGGTATTCTCGACGAATTTGGTCAAGTATAAATACATGACGATTTTAGTCAAGTATCCCTATTGCCATTTAGGTTATCGGTGCTCGAACACTTTATGCACTTCATGCGGCCGCGAGCCCGAGCGCGACGCGCAAATGTTCGAGGACGCCGCGACAAGCGTTTTCGCATTGGTCGAGCACCAGTTCGAACCCTTCTGCGCCGCCAAAATAGGGATCGGCGACTTCACGCACATCCCAATGCTCGGCGAACTCCATCAGAAGGCGAACCTTCGATTCGCTTCCCGGCGGGCAAAGCGCACGCACATTGCCCAGGTTCACTTCATCCATGGCGAGCAGCAGATCGAACCGGTCGAAGTCCTCGGCGGCGATTTGCCGGGCACGCAGCGGCGCTAGATCGTAGCCCCGCCGCTGCGCCGCGGCTTGCGCGCGTTTGTCGGGCGGCTCGCCCACGTGCCAATCGCCGGTGCCGGCCGAATCGATAACGATATGATCAGCCAAGCTCGCGCGCTCGACCTGCTCGCGCATGATCGCCTCCGCCGTGGGCGAACGGCAGATATTTCCCAGACAGACAAAACAAACGGCAACAGATTTCATTGGCACCACGAAGCGATCGGCGGACAAGCCGGCCGCATCGGCAACCGACCCGTCATTATAGAAGGGGCCGGCTCAGGACGCTTGTGGCACCGGTGCGTGAAGCGTGCCGGATATGCCCGGTATGCCGGACGTCCCGCCCGCCGCCGATGACGCGCGCACCGCGCGGCCGCCCACCAGACCATACGAGACCGCGCGTGCGAGTTCGGCACTCACCTCGGCAGCCGCAAGCGGCGGATGCTTTGCATCATCGCTATAAGTTTGCAACGCGGCTAGGCCGGCCAACGTCAACACGACGGCCAGCGGCCAATAGACGGCTATTTTCGTTTTCATCTCGCGCCTCATTTTCGCAACGGGCATGCGTCATTCGCGCACCCGCAATCTCATGAAGCAAATTCTATAGGTGATGCCTATCGAGACAAAGACGTAAATAGCGAATTCAGCGTTGCGCCGGCGCAAACAATCGGAGGGTCGGCGCGCCAAAGCACGAGAACCTACCCGATGTGCTTGCGCTGCGCGGCGTACAGTTCGCGAAATGTGCGCCCGACCGGGGCCGGCATGTCGCGTGTCGCGCTCCAGCCCTGCCCGAGCGGCAGCCGCGTGATCGCATGGCGGCTGCCGCCCATGCGCTCGAGCACTCTGACCGCCAGCTTGGTGACTAGCGCATATAGTGCCGGCCGGGCCGCGACGAAACCCCAAAGCGCCAACCCGACGCGCTCCCCGCGCGGCCGCAAGTGCCGCTCCACCTGCTTTTCGCGCAGTTTGCGCAGCAAATCGGAAATCGGAATGCCAACCGGGCAGACGCTATTGCATTCGCCGCACAAGGTTGCCGCCTGTGGCAGATCGAGCGCCTTGTCGAGCCCAACGTAGCTCGGCGTCAATACGGAACCCATCGGTCCGGGATAGACCCAGCCGTACGTATGACCACCGACCTTCTGATAGACGGGGCAATGGTTCATGCACGCGCCGCAGCGAATGCAGCGCAACATTTCCTGAAACACGCCACCGATCAGACCCGAGCGGCCGCCGTCGACGAGCACGACGTACATATGCTCGGGACCGTCGCCATCACCCTCGTTACGCGTGCCGGTCAGCAGCGAAAAATAATTCGAGGTCGTCTGGCCCGTCGCCGAGCGCGGCAACAGGCGCATCGCAACCGCGAGGTCCTCCAGCGTCGGCAACACTTTTTCGATGCCCGTGACGGCAACATGCACGCGCGGCATTACCGTGCACATGCCCTCGTTGCCTTCATTGGTCACGATCGCGACCGAGCCCGTCTCCGCAATCAGGAAGTTGCCGCCTGTCACGCCCATATCCGCGGCGAGAAACTGCGGCCGCAACACCTCGCGCGCCTCGCGGGTCATGGCCGAAATCTCGGTCAGCCGCTCGCGCCCATGGGTCTTTGCGAAAAGATCGGCGACCTCTTCTTTGTCCTTGTGCAGGGCCGGCGCAATAATGTGGCTCGGCGGCTCGTTGTTGTTGATTTGCAGGATGTATTCGCCGAGATCGGTCTCCAGCGACTGCACGCCGATTTCGGCGAGCACCGCGTTGAGCCGCATCTCCTCCGAGACCATCGATTTTGTCTTGATGACCTTCTTGACCTCGTGCTTGCGCGCAATTTCAGCAACGAGTTGCGCGGCATCGCGCGTCGTTTCGGCGAAAAGCACCGTGACACCGCGGCGCGTGGCCTCGCGCTCGAACGTTTCGAGCCAGACGTCGAGGTTCTCGAGTGCGCGATTGCGGCGCGCCTTCAGTTCGTCGCGCGTCGCCGGAAAGTCGATTTCCTGCATCGCCAACGCCCGCGCACTCACGAATTTCGTCGAGAGCTTCGTCAGGTTTTGCTGAAGACGCGGGTTGGCGAGATTTTCCTTCGCACGCGCCTTGAAATACATCGAATGGACTTGCATCAGAGGAAGGTCCGGGATGAACGGTTAAACGAGACGAGACGGGACGTGCCGCGTCAGAGCCCTTCGGTCAACACCTGGGCGATATGCATCACACGCGTCGTGGTATCGCCTGTGCGCCGCAAACGCCCTTCGATGTTCAATATGCAGCCGAGATCGCCCAGCACGACCGTGTCCGCGCCGCTCGCGCGGATGTTCTCGCATTTTTCATCGACGATGGCCGTCGAGATATTGCCGTACTTGATCGCGAACGTGCCGCCAAAACCGCAGCAATGCTCGCAACCCTTCATCTCGGTCACGGCGATGCCCTTTTGCGCCAGCAATGCCCGCGGCGCTTCCTTCACACCGAGCTCGCGCAGCCCCGAGCATGAGTCGTGATACGTGACCGGACCGGCGAATTCGCCGCGCGGCAGTTCGATCTTCGCGACGTTGAGAAGGAAGTCGGTCAACTCGTGCACTTTCGCCTGCACGCGACCGTAGCGGTTCATCAGATCCGGGTCGTCTCGGAAAAGATCCGCATAGTGCACGCCGATCATCCCGCCGCACGACCCCGAAGGAACCACCACGTAATCGAATTGCTCGAATTCGCGCAGCGTCTTTTCGGCGAGATCGCGCGCAAGGGCGCGCTCCCCCGAGTTATAGGCAGGCTGACCACAACAGGTTTGCGCAGGCGGGACAACGACTTCGAACCCCGCGCGCTCTATCAGCTTGATGACAGAAAACCCGATCTCCGGGCGCATGAGGTCGACGAGGCAAGTAACGAATAATCCGACTCGCATGGCGGCTCCGTTTGGAAAAACGCTTGCCATTATGCGTCGTTTGTCGCGCTTCGCCACCGGAATTCGCTAAATAACGAAGCCGAAGCCGCATTCGAACAGCGTTCGCTTTTTTCACAATACGAGATACAATGATTTTTTTGCTTTGCGTCAATTGATTCGCGATGAGCGATACGAACCAGGACTCAAAAACATCGATCCAGGTTATCGAACGCATGATGCGGCTGCTCGATGCCCTCGCTTCGCATAGCGATCCGGTCAGTTTGAAGGAGCTCGCGTTGCGCACGGAGCTCCATCCGTCGACGGCTCACCGCATCCTCAACGACATGGTGACCTGCCGCCTCGTCGATCGCTCCGATCCCGGCACATACCGGCTCGGCATGCGGCTCTTGGAGCTTGGCAATCTCGTCAAGGCGAGGCTCTCGGTGCGCGATGCGGCGTTGATGCCGATGCGCGAACTGCACCGGCTTACCGGGCAGACGGTCAACCTCTCGGTGCGGCAGGGCGACGAGATCGTTTATATCGAGCGCGCCTACTCGGAGCGCTCGGGCATGCAAGTGGTGCGGGCCATCGGCGGGCGGGCGCCGCTGCATCTGACTTCAGTGGGCAAGCTTTTCCTCGCTGCGGACGAGGCTTCGCGCGTGCGCGCTTACGCCACGCGCACGGGCCTTTCGGGGCACACGCAAAACAGCATCACAGACCTCACACGGTTAGAACGAGAGTTGATGCAGGTGCGCCAGCAGGCCTGTGCGCGCGACAACGAAGAACTCGAGCTGGGTGTGCGCTGCATTGCAGCCGGCATCCATGACGACACGGGCAAACTCGTGGCGGGCTTGTCCTTGTCAGCGCCGGCCGACCGTCTGCAGGACGCTTGGCTCGGCCACCTGAGCCGCACTGCGTTCGTGATCTCGGAGGCACTCGGCTACCGCCCGGAGGCAGCGCAAGCGCTGAACAGCTCGGCAAAGGCCAAGTCCGCCTGACGCGCGTAAGCGTTCAGTGCTCGATGCGCTCGGCCGCGCTCATCTCGCGAACCCGGAGTCTGCGCTCGCGCGCTGCCAGCGCCGGGTCCTTTTCCGAATACAGGGTGTCGAGCGACGTGCCCGGCGCGATGGCGTCCAGATACCGCAGCACCTCGCCGATGGCAAAGCCCGGGTCCCCACGTTCTCGCGCTTTAATTACAAGGCGTCCCAAACTTTTGATGTTCGTAAAATCGAGCATAGGCGCGCTAATCCTCGATTTTACGAACATCACGTGCGAGGAAATTGACTGGGACGATGGGCCGCCGGATCGCTTGGACAAGCGCGGCAAGATCTATCTGCATCAACCCGCCCACCCGTAGGTGGCGCGGGTCACAACTATTTGCGGGGCGCTTCTTTTTTCTTTCTCTCTAGCGCCTGCAGTCACACTGCTCAGGTGCCGCGCCCACCAGCGTCGGCGCTGGTGAGCCGCTGATCGCCGCCGTTATCGAGCCACGTCCGCAAGCGCGTCGCATCGGCGAAGCGCGAATATTTGCCCGACGAATCGAGCAGCACCATGATGATCGGCCGACCCTGAATAGTCGCCTGCATCACCAGACACTCGCCCGCCTCGTTGATGAAGCCGGTTTTTTGCAGACCGATTTCCCAGCTCGAGTTACGCACGAGCGCGTTGGTATTGTTGTAAGCCAATTCACGCTTGCCCGTATCGACGGCATAACCGCGATCGGTCGAGAATTTGCGGATGAGCGGATATTGATAGGCTGCGTTAACCATCTTGACCAAATCGCGCGCGGTCGAAACATTGCGGCTCGTCAACCCGGTCGGGTTTTCGAAATGCGTATCGGCCATGCCGAGCGCCTTCGCCTTCTCGTTCATCGCGGCGATGAAGGCCGGCCGCCCGCCCGGGTAATAACGCGACAACGCGGCAGCAGCCCGGTTCTCGGATGCCATCAATGCGATATGGAGCATGTCCTCGCGCGCCAGCACCGAGCCCACGGCAAGGCGCGAGCCCGTGTGCTTTTCGAAGTCGCGATCGGCATCGGTTACTTCCAGCAAGTCTATGAGCGGCAAGTTTGCGTCGAGCACGACCATCGCCGTCATCAACTTGGTGATCGAAGCGATAGGTACGACGGAGCGCGAGTTTTTGTCGATGATCGTGTCGGACGTGTTCTGATCAACGACGTAGGCAACGTTCGAGCGCAGCGCGAGCCCTTCTGGACCTTCTTGCATGCCAAACGGCTGCCCAGCCACAGGCGAGCGCGGAGCGAACGCAACCTTACGCATCGCGCCATGGCGGCCATGGCCGCGCAGCGAATAAGTCACGCGTTTTTTTCGAACGCGATCATCAACTGCCGCGGCAGCTTTGGGCTCAGCGGCGGCTTCTTTAGCCACGTGCTTCGATCTGTGCGTTTTTTGGGCGACGGTGGGCTTGGACGAGGTGGCGTCGGTCTGGCTTGACGCGGCCAATGCATCGACAGGGGCCGCGAAAATCACGGCAGCGAGCATGGAGGCGGTAACCGAGACGACTCTCGCAAGCGCCACACCGTGCCTCACTCTGAGCGACGAAAACAATGCGGTTTTCATTGGTGTTCTTGAAACGGAGGTGGCGAGAGACAGCGTTTTGAGGGCAAGTGTAGTAAAGGTCCTAAAAATTAGCAATCAGAAGCACTTATCGAACGTACTTGAACCAATTTTTCAGGTATCGGCGCGAAACCCGCGCCTTTACTCGCATCTTGCGACGAACTGAAGCACCGTAGTGGGGCCATGCCCACATATCGGCGCGCCTTTTGTAAACTTAAGCCAACGAGCGACTTTAGGCCTCTATCCGAGCGATGCAGCATGCGCAGCACCGAATCTGGGCGCGACAGCCGAACCGCGCGGAGTCCGACTCAACGCGCGTGCGGTGGGTTCCGTTGACACCCCGTTTTCATCAAAACAAGATATAGGAGACGACACGCCGCGCGGGCGCAGCAAAAACCATTCCCAAGTCGACTGCCAAGCGCACCGCAAGGTATTGTTTTTGCATGAAATCCTTTTCATTGTGCATCGCACCAAATGATGCTTGACATTTGTGCACATCGATCTAAAATATGAACCGTTGTTGCGACGCACAAAACGCATCGCGCATAGCCCCAAATTCCGACGCCGTGCCATTAACCTATGCGACCCGCACAAGACGGGTCATTTTCCAGGAGCGTAAACATGACTCTGCTGACACCTGAGCAATTCGCCGCAGCACAGAAGGCCAACTTCGACGCACTTTTCGGTTTGACCAACAAGGCGTTCGAAGGCATCGAAAAGTTGGTCGAGCTGAACCTGCAAGTCGTGAAATCGACGCTCGCGGAAAGCCAGGAAAACGCGCAACGTGCGCTGTCGGTGAAGGACGCGCAAGAGCTGCTCGCGCTGCAAGCTGGGCTCGCGCAGCCGGTTGCAGAAAAAGTGCTGTCGTATGGCCGCCATCTGTATGAAATCGCCTCCGCGACGCAAGCCGAGTTCGCTCGCGTAGCCGAAGCGCAGTACGAAGAACAAAACCGCAAGGTGCAAGCGCTCGTCGACAACGTCGCGAAGAATGCCCCGGCGGGTTCGGAAACGGCTGTCGCCGTGATGAAGTCGGCCATCACGGCCGCCAACACCACGTACGAAACGGTTCACAAGGCAACGAAGCAAGCG
Organism: Trinickia sp. LjRoot230; assembly: GCF_964253315.1. Taxonomy (NCBI): domain Bacteria; kingdom Pseudomonadati; phylum Pseudomonadota; class Betaproteobacteria; order Burkholderiales; family Burkholderiaceae; genus Trinickia; species Trinickia sp. LjRoot230. The sequence goes on along the minus strand of NZ_CAXUQX020000001.1, from coordinate 1,602,470 downwards.
GTTGAAATCGCCGAGAGCAACTTCAACGCCGCCGCCACGGCTGCAACGAAGGCCGCCCAGCAAGCCGCTTCGCAAGCCTCGCGCGCTGCACCGAAGAAGTCGGCCGCCTAAGCTTTAAGCGACCGCCTGCATTCGCACAGTTCGAAGGCTCGGCTGGCCGCACTGATAGCACGCGCCTCTCGGCAGTACCCTAGTTAAGCCAGAGAACAAAAACGGCGCGCTCCTTTTCGGGAGCGCGCCGTTTTTTTCGGCCAGACGCGTAAGCCGCTTACCTCTTCCTTTGCGGCGGAAGATCGGTACAGACACCTTCGTAAAGCTCGGCAGCCATGCCGATCGATTCGCCCAAGGTCGGATGCGGATGAATCGTGCGGCCGATATCGGCGGCATCCGCGCCCATCTCGATCGCCAAGCAGACTTCGCTGATGAGGTCACCCGCATTCAATCCGACAATGCCGCCGCCAATCACGCGGTGCGTCTCTTCGTCGAAGATCAGCTTCGTGAAGCCCTCGTCGCGCCCGTTGGCAATCGCACGGCCCGAAGCCGCCCAGGGGAAGACGGCCTTGCCGTATTTGATCCCCTCGGCCTTGCACTGGTCCTCGGTCTTGCCCGCCCACGCCACTTCCGGGTCGGTATAGGCCACCGATGGAATCTGCAATGCGTCGAAGTAGGCTTTCTCGCCATGTGCCGCTTCGGCCGCGACGTGGCCTTCATGCACCGCTTTGTGCGCCAACATCGGCTGGCCCACGATATCGCCGATCGCAAAGATATGCGGGACGTTCGTGCGCATCTGCTTGTCGACTTCGATAAAGCCGCGTTCCGTCACTGCCACGCCCGCTTTGTCAGCACCAATCTTCTTGCCGTTCGGGCTGCGGCCAACCGCCACCAGCACGAGATCGTAGCGCTGCGGCTCCGGGGGCGCCTTCTCGCCTTCGAATTTCACGTAGATGCCGTCCGGCTTGGCCTCGGCCGACGCCGTCCGGGTTTTCAGCATGACGTTGGTGAAATGCTTGCCGCCGTACTTCTCCCAGACCTTCACGAGATCACGATCGGCGCCCATCATCAGCCCATCAAGCATTTCGACGACATCGATCTTCGCGCCGAGCGTCGCATAAACCGTCGCCATCTCGAGCCCGATGATGCCGCCGCCGATCACGAGCATGCGCTGCGGAATCTGACGCAGCTCGAGCGCCCCCGTCGAATCCACCACACGCGGGTCCTCCGGCATAAACGGCAGTTTTGCGGCCTGCGAGCCGGCAGCGATGATCGCTTGCTTGAACTTCACCACTTTTTTGCCGGCGTCGCCTTGCACTTCGAGATGATGCGCATCGGCAAACGAGCCAACGCCGGTCACGACTTCGACCTTGCGCGCCTTCGCCATGCCGGCGAGGCCTGTCGTCAGCTTCTTCACCACACCCGCCTTGAATCCGCGCAGCTTGTCCAGATCGATCTGGGGCGGGCCGAACGTAATACCGTGCGCTGCGAGCGCGGCGGCTTCGTCGGTCACCAGCGCCGTATGCAGCAGCGCCTTCGATGGAATGCAGCCGACGTTCAGGCACACCCCGCCGAGCGTCGAATACCGCTCGACGAGCACCGTCTTCATGCCGAGATCGGCAGCACGGAAAGCGGCAGAGTAACCGCCGGGGCCCGCGCCCAGCACAAGCATGTCGCACTCGATATCCGCCCCGCCCGCGTAGCTCGCGGCTTGGCGGGCGCTGGCCGTCGGCTTGGCCGCTTCGCGCGGCGCAGCCGGCTCGGCTGCCGCTGCGGGGGCGGGCGAGTCGGCCGCGCCCTCGCCTTGCTGCGTCTCGAGAACGGCAACGATGGTGCCTTGCGATACTTTGTCGCCGGCCTTGATGCGGACTTCCTTCACCGTGCCGGCCATATCGCTCGGCACCTCCATCGACGCCTTGTCAGACTCCAGCGTCAGCAGCGATTGCTCCTTCTCGATGACATCGCCCGGCTTGATGTTGACCTCGATTACATCGACGTCCTTGAAGTCGCCAATATCCGGCACTTTCACTTCGACGAGACTCATTCACGTCCCCTTCTTGTTAGCGTCGACAATCACAGGATCACGCGCCGGAAATCGGCGAGCAGCGCGGCGAGATACGCATTGAAACGGGCTGCTTCGGCGCCGTCGATCACGCGGTGGTCATACGAGAGCGAGAGCGGCAGCGTGAGGCGCGGCACGAACTGTTTGCCGTCCCACACGGGCTTCATCGCGCCTCTCGACAAGCCGAGGATCGCGACCTCGGGGGCGTTGATGATCGGCGTGAAATGCGTGCCGCCAATGCCGCCCAGCGACGAGATCGAAAAGCAGCCGCCTTGCATTTGATCCGGCTTGAGCTTGCCTTCGCGCGCCAGTTTCGAGAGCTCGGCCATCTCCTTGGCCACCTCGATCAAGCCCTTCTTGTCGGCATCGCGAATGACGGGCACGACGAGGCCGTTCGGCGTGTCGGCCGCAAAACCGATATGGAAGTATTGTTTGAAGACGAGGTTATCGCCGTCGAGACTCGCGTTGAAGGTCGGGAACTTCTTGAGCGCGGAAACGGCGGCCTTGATCACGAACGCGAGCATCGTGATTTTCACACCGGCTTTCTCGTTTTCCTTGTTCAGTTGCACGCGCAACGCTTCGAGTTCGGTGATATCGGCTTCGTCGTTGTTCGTGACGTGCGGAATCATCACCCAATTGCGATGCAGATTCGCGCCCGAGATTTTCTTGATGCGCGAAAGCGGCTTCGGATCGATCGGACCAAACTTCGTGAAATCGATCTTCGGCCACGGCAGCAAATTGAGCTCGCCACCACCAGCCGGCGCGGCGGCCGACGCGCCCGGCTGCGCACGCTGCCCGGTCATCACGCCTTTAACGAATGCCGTGACGTCTTCTTGCGTAATGCGACCCTTCGGACCGGTGCCCGACACCTGCACCACATCGACGCCCAGTTCGCGCGCAAACTTACGCACTGACGGCGATGCATGGCTCGGGCGGCGCACACCCCCTTCGCCAGCCGGAATCAGCGGCGCCTGCGCCAACGCCGACGGATGCGCCGGCATGCGTTGCGGCGTGTCGGCCCGCGGCAGATCAGAGGGCGGCTCCACCGTCTTCGCCTGCGGCGCGGCGGCTTGGCTCGCCGGCTGCGCCGACGCGGCGCCCGCCGTGCCTGCCGCTTCGAGCAGCAGGATCACCGCGCCTTCCGAGACGTTATCGCCCACCTTCAGCTTGATTTCCTTCACGACACCGGCGGCCGGACTCGGCACGTCCATCGTCGCCTTGTCGGATTCGAGCGTCACGAGCGATTGCTCTTTCTCCACATGATCGCCAACCTTCACGGCAATCTCGATGACCGGCACATCCTTGTAGTCGCCGATATCGGGAACCTTGACTTCTTGCAGCGCACCGCCCGACGCAGCCGGTGCAGGTGCCGCGGCCGGTGCAGCCGCTCCATTCGCCTGCGCGGGCTTCGCAGCGGGCGCGGCAGCGGCTTGCGCGCCGTCGAGCACGATGATCAGCGTGCCCTCGGACACAGGATCGCCTTGCTTGACCTTGACTTCCTTGACCGTGCCCGCGGCGGGACTCGGCACGTCCATCGTCGCCTTGTCCGATTCGAGCGTGATAAGGGATTGCTCTTTCTCGACGGTATCGCCGGGTTTGACCAGCACGTCGATGACGGGAATGTCCTTGTAGTCGCCGATGTCCGGCACCTTGACTTCGATCGCTTGACTCATTTGTTGGTGTCTCCAGGGCTCGATCGCACGCGCCCGCCGGTTACTCATCGCTCGTCTACTCGCTGAGTGCCGACAGGCGCGCGCGGCATGGCCGCACGCGAAGGCGATGCCTTAAACGGTCATCGGGTTGGGTTTGTTCGGATCGAGCTGGTACTTCGCGAGCGCGTCCGCAACAACCTTGCGCTCGATCGTACCTTCGTCGGCCAGCGCATTGAGCGCCGCAACGGCGACCCAGTAGCGATCGACTTCGAAGAAATGACGCAGATTGGCGCGCGTATCGGAACGACCGAAGCCGTCGGTGCCAAGCACGACATAACGCTGCGGCACATAGGCGCGAATCTGCTCGGCGAGTGCGCGCACGTAATCGGTCGACGCGATGACGGGGCCGCGCGCATCCTTGAGCAGCGTCTCGACGTGCGACAGCTTGCGCGGCTCGTTCGGATGAAGCAGGTTCCAACGCGCAATGCTCTGACCTTCGCGAGCGAGTTCAGCGAAGCTCGGCACGCTCCAGAGATCGGCCACCACGCCCCAATCGTTCTTGAGCAGATCGGCGGCGGCAATCACCTCGTTGAGGATCGTGCCCGCACCCATCAGCTGCACGCGTGGCGCCTTCGCCGCAGCATCGCTCTGCTTGAGCGCATACAAGCCCTTGATGATGTGCTGCGCCACGTGCTCGCCCTGCGGCATGGCCGGGTGCTCGTAGTTCTCATTCATCACGGTGACGTAGTAAAACACGTCCTCCTGCTCCTGCACCATGCGGCGCAGGCCGTCTTGCATGATGACCGCAAGCTCATAGCCGAACGTCGGATCGTAGCTCACGCAGTTCGGCACCGACGACGCCCACAGCAGCGAATGGCCGTCTTCGTGCTGCAAGCCTTCGCCATTGAGCGTGGTACGGCCCGCCGTACCGCCGAGCAAGAAGCCCCGCGAGCGCATATCGCCAGCTGCCCAGACGAGGTCGCCGATACGCTGCATCCCGAACATCGAGTAGAAGATATAGAACGGCACCATGATCTCGCCGTGCGTCGAATACGACGTCGCGGCCGCGATCCAGTCGCACATACCGCCGGCTTCATTGATGCCTTCCTGCAGAATCTGGCCGGTTTCCGATTCCTTGTAGAACATCAACTGATCGGAATCTTCCGGCACATACTTCTGGCCGTCCTGGTTCCAGATGCCGATCTGGCGGAACAGGCCCTCCATGCCGAATGTGCGTGATTCGTCCGGCACGATCGGCACGACGCGTTTGCCGAGCGCCTTATCCTTCAGAAGGATATTCAGAATGCGCACGAACGCCATCGTCGTGGAAATTTCGCGGCCTTCACCGGTGCCCTTGAGCAGCGGCTCGAATGCCGACAGCGCCGGCACGGGCAACGACTCGGCTTTTTGCCGGCGCGTCGGCAGATAGCCGCCCAATTCTTCGCGCCGTGCACGCATGTACTCGAGCTCCTTCGAGCCCTCTTCGAACGTCAGATACGGCACGTTGACGATCTCTTCGTCCGAGATCGGCAGGCGGAACTGATCGCGGAATATCTTGAGCTGATCCACCTGCATCTTCTTTTGCTGGTGGGTGATGTTCATGGCCTGGCCCGCTTCGCCCATGCCATAGCCCTTGATCGTCTTCGCGAGAATGACGGTCGGCTGCCCCTTCGTTTGCGTGGCCGCGTGAAAAGCCGCGTAGATCTTGTGCGGATCGTGGCCGCCGCGGTTCAGGTTCCAGATGTCCTCGTCGGACCAGTCGGCCACGAGCGCCTTGAGTTCCGGCGTGTTGAAGAAGTGCTCGCGGACAAACGCGCCCGATTCCGATTTATACGTCTGATATTCGCCGTCGACCACCTCCATCATTCGGCGCATCAGCGCACCGGTCTTGTCGCGTGCAAAAAGCGCATCCCAGCGGCTGCCCCAGACGACCTTGATGACGTTCCAGCCCGCGCCGCGGAACTCCGATTCGAGTTCCTGGATGATCTTGCCGTTGCCGCGCACCGGGCCGTCGAGCCGCTGCAAGTTGCAGTTGATCACGAACACGAGGTTCTCGAGCCGCTCGCGGCCCGCCATGCCGATGGCGCCGAGCGATTCCGGCTCGTCCGTCTCACCGTCGCCGAGGAACGCCCATACTTTGCGGCCTTCGGTTTTGGCGATACCGCGCGCCTGCAGGTACTTCATGAAACGCGCCTGATAAATCGCCATGATCGGGCCGAGACCCATCGACACCGTCGGGAATTGCCAGAAGTCCGGCATCAGCCACGGGTGCGGATATGACGAAATGCCCTCGCCGCCCACTTCCTGACGGAAGTTGTCGAGCTGCTTGGCAGTCAAACGGCCCAGCAAGAAGGCGCGCGAATAGATACCGGGCGACGAGTGGCCCTGCACGAACACGAGATCACCGCCGTGCTGCGCCGAAGGGGCATGCCAGAAGTGATTGAAGCCGACGTCGTAGAGCGTCGCTGCAGAGGCGAACGAGGCGATATGGCCGCCCACGTTGGTATCCTTGCCGGCACGCAACACCATCGCGATCGCGTTCCAGCGCGTATACGAGCGAATGCGATGCTCGATGTCCTGGTCGCCAGGAATCTTGGCCTGGTCGGCAACCGGAATCGTATTGATATAGGGGGTGTTGGCCGAAAACGGCAGATGTTCGCCATGCACGCGGGCGAATTCGATCTGCTTTTCGATCAGATAGTGCGCGCGGTCCGGCCCGACCGCGGAAATGACGCCATCCAGCGCCTCGAGCCATTCGCCGGTTTCTTGCGGGTCGTCGTCGTTCTCGGCGGCGACATATTTCATCACTTCGTCGGGCACAGCGGACATTCTCGTCTCCTGAATAGACAGTGCTCTTTGAACAGACGACGCGGGCCAGCGCAGGGCCGCGACAGTTGAGCGCGATTGTAAAGAGCCCGGCCGCGCATGCGCAACCAATATTTCGAATTACGAGATGATTTCTCATCATGCGAAATATTGCTGCGACGCACATCGACAAAGAAGCGGGGGCAGGCGCGCGCTCCGCGTTTGGGCCGGGATGTGTGCGGGTTTTCCCCCCTTTTGCGCCAATTGGCGGCGTTGCGCTGCGCTACAATTCGAGCCATGTTGACCGATCGGCTTTTCGCACGTTCGGCGCGGGCGTCCGGTCCACGGGCGGATTCCGCGCCCCGCTGGCACCACGGACCGTGGTGGTCCAATTCCTATTTGCTGACTCCGCTGCTGTCGATCCTGGTGTTCCTGGTCGTGATGAGCCTCATCCTGTGGAGCCTGAACCGGCGCGAGCAGCAGCAGCAGGAAGACACGCTCTATCGCAACGTGGCGTGGGCACAGCAGCAAATCCGATTGTCGATGACGGGCGCGCAGGAGCAACTGCAGGCGCTCGCGCGCGACCTCGCGGCAGGCCATACCGACCAGCGCGCATTCCAGGTGTCGACGACCGACATCATGCAGGCTCACCCCGAGATTCTCTACCTGAACTGGTACACAAGCCAGAAGCAGCCGCGTTGGCCCAACACGGCATTGCCGCTCGCCGGGCAGCGGTTCGCCCGGCTCACCGATGCGCAGATGGACGTGGCCGTCACCGCCGCGTTCGCCGAGGCGCGCAGCACGCGGCGCCAAGTCTATTCGGCGCTGATTTACGGCGATTTCGGCAATGGGTATCTGACGCTGCAAACGCCGATCTATCGGGACCGCGAATTCCTGGGCTCGATCGCCGCCGTCTTTTCGATCGAAGGGATGCTCAAGCACGATATCCCGCCCGAACTGTCCGCAAAGTACAAAATTTCACTGATCGACGCCAACAATCGCGAGCTCGCGACGACGTCGACCCGCCCACGCCTGCCGCGCGATCTTTTCTACGATTTGCCGCTCGATCCGCCGGGCCAGGGCCTGACCGTACGCGTCTATGCCTTTCCGCAGCTGACGAATTTTACGAACAACACGCTCGTATGGCTCGTCGCGGGCCTCTCGTGCTTCGTTCTGTGGAGTCTTTGGAGCCTGTGGAAACACACGCGGCAACGTTTTGAAGCGCAGCAGGCGCTCTATGCCGAAGCGTTTTTCCGACGTGCAATGGAAAACTCGGTGCTGATCGGCATGCGCGTGCTCGACATGCATGGCCGCATCACACACGTGAACCCCGCGTTTTGCCGGATGACGGGCTGGGACGAGACCGACCTCGTCGGCAAAACAGCGCCGTTTCCGTACTGGCCGCGCGACGCCTATCCGGAAATGCAACGCCAGCTCGACATGACGCTGCGCGGCAAAGCCCCCTCCTCCGGTTTCGAGTTGCGCGTGCGCCGCAAGGACGGCTCGATCTTTCATGCGCGCCTGTATGTGTCGCCGCTGATCGACAGCTCGGGCCGGCAAACGGGATGGATGTCGTCGATGACGGACATCACCGAACCCAAACGCGCGCGAGAAGAACTTGCGGCCGCGCACGAACGGTTCACCACGGTGCTCGAAAGCCTCGACGCCGCCGTTTCCGTGCTGGCCGCCGACGAAGCCGAGCTGCTGTTCGCGAACCGCTACTATCGCCATCTGTTCGGCATTCGCCCCGACGGCCATCTGGAGTTGGCGGGCGGCGGGTTCGACAGCACGCAGGCGTCGTCCGATTCGATCGACATGGTCGACACCTACGCCGGGCTGCCCGCGGCGGCGCTCACCGAAAGCGCGGCCGATGCGCAGGAAATCTACGTGCAGAGCATCCAGAAGTGGTTCGAGGTGCGGCGTCAATATATTCAGTGGGTCGACGGGCATCTCGCACAGATGCAGATCGCAACCGATATCACGACGCGCAAGCAGGCACAGGAACTGGCCCGCCAGCAGGAAGAGAAGCTGCACTTCACGAGCCGCCTGATGACGATGGGCGAAATGGCGTCGTCGCTTGCGCACGAGTTGAACCAACCGCTGGCCGCGATCAACAATTATTGCTCGGGCACCGTCGCGCTCGTCAAAGCCGGCCGCACGACATCCGACACGCTTTTGCCGGTGCTCGAAAAGACGGCGCAGCAGGCAGTGCGCGCCGGCATGATCATCAAGCGCATTCGCGAGTTCGTGAAGCGCAGCGAGCCGAAGCGGCAGGCGGCGCGCGTATCGGACATCGTCGCCGACGCGGTCGGCCTCGCGGAACTCGAAGCCCGCAAGCGCCGCATCCGCATCGTCACCGAAATACGCTCGCGCCTGCCCGTCATCTACGTGGACCCGGTCCTGATCGAGCAAGTGCTCGTCAATCTGCTCAAGAACGCAGCGGAAGCGATGCATGACGCGCGTCCGCACGCGATCGACGCCGTGATCCGCGTCATCGTGCGGCTCGATGCCGGTTTCGTCTGCATCAGTGTCGTCGACCAAGGGCCGGGAGTCGACGAAGCAGCTATCGAGCGCTTGTTCGAGCCGTTTTACAGCACGAAGTCGGACGGCATGGGAATGGGACTCAATATTTGCCGTTCGATTATCGAGTCGCATCGGGGGCGCCTGTGGGTCGTCAACAACATCGACGCCAATGGAAAGGTCACAGGCGCGACTTTTCACTGTAGTCTGCCGATCGGCGAGCCCGCCGATCCGAGTTATGGCGGGTCCGAGGCGCAGCGACCACAAACCGTTACGGGAGAGTTATGAGTAGCCCAGTCACCAGTCAGGAAACCGTCTTTGTCGTCGACGACGACGAAGCCGTACGCGATTCGCTGCGTTGGCTGCTCGAGGCGAATGGCTATCGGGTGCAGTGCTTCTCGAGCGCCGAACAGTTCATCGAGGCCTATCAACCTGCTCATCACGCCGGCCAAATCGCCTGCCTGATCCTGGATGTGCGGATGTCAGGCATGAGCGGCCTGGAACTGCAAGAGCGGCTCATTACCGAGAACGCCTCGCTGCCGATCATCTTCGTCACAGGCCACGGCGACGTGCCAATGGCCGTTTCGACGATGAAAAAAGGCGCGATGGACTTCATCGAGAAGCCATTCGACGAAGCCGAGCTGCGCAAGCTCGTCGAGAGAATGCTCGATAAAGCCCGCAGCGAAAGCAGCACGGTTCAGCAGCAGCGTGCGGCCGCCGAACGGCTGTCGAAGCTGACCGCGCGAGAGCATCAGGTGCTCGAACGGATCATCGCGGGCCGGCTCAACAAGCAGATCGCCGACGACCTCGGCATCAGTATCAAGACGGTGGAGGCTCACCGCGCCAACATCATGGAAAAGCTCAACGTCAACACGGTCGCCGACCTGCTGCGACTCGCGTTGTCGAACAAGCCCCAGCACTAACGCTTAGGCCTTGTAACGGTCGCACTGGCTGCGCTCGGGCATCGGGCGCAGCCGGGCCGACCATTGCGTCGAGCCGGTTCGCGCCGCAACGGGGCGCGCCGCCTTGTTCGCCCTTTGTCCGTTCCTTGCTCGCCTCCCCTTCGACGCGCGGCCCCCGGCGGTATAATTTTGATTTTGCACGCTGGGGCGCGCGCCGTCGCACGTTTCGCGTTGCCAGCCTACGCCGAGCGCAACTTTTTCCTCCTTTGAGTTTCGCGTCGCCGCAGCCAGGCACGCACAGCATCACCCATTCTTTTCAATCCCGACCACACCATGACAGCCACATTGATCGACGGCCTCGCCCTTTCGAAGACCCTGCGCATCGACGTCGCTGCGCGCGCCGCCGCACTGACGGCGCGCGGGCACCGACCGGGCCTTGCTGTCGTACTCGTTGGTGACAACCCCGCGAGCGAAGTCTATGTCCGCAACAAGGTCAAAGCCTGTGAGGACAACGGCATTCACTCGTCGTACGACCGCTACCCGGCCACACTCTCGGAAGCCGCGCTGCTGGAACGCATCGATGCATTGAACCGCGACCCGAATATTCACGGCATCCTCGTTCAGTTGCCGCTCCCGCCGCACATCGACAGCCACAAGGTGATCGAGGCGATTGCACCGGAGAAGGACGTCGACGGATTTCACGTCGCGAACGCCGGGGCACTGATGACGGGCAAACCGCTCTTTCGGCCGTGCACGCCCTATGGCGTGATGAAAATGTTCGAGGCTTACGGCGTCGATCTAAAGGGCGCCAACGCCGTGGTCATCGGCCGCTCGAACATCGTCGGCAAACCCATGGCCCTGCTGCTGCTTGAAGCAGGCGCAACCGTCACCATCTGTCATAGCAAGACGCGCGATATCGCCGCGCATACGCGTGCCGCCGATGTGATCGTCGCCGCAACGGGCCGGCGCAATCTCGTCACCGCCGATATGGTCAAACCGGGCGCAAGCGTCATCGATGTCGGCATGAATCGCGACGATGCAGGCAAGCTCTGCGGTGACGTCGATTTTGCCGGCGTGAGCCAAGTGGCCAGTTTCATCACCCCGGTACCTGGCGGCGTCGGTCCGATGACGATCACGATGCTGCTCGTGAACACCATTGAAGCGGCCGAGCGATGCGCTGGTAACGCCGCTTAAAGCAGGGACGCGGGCGACGCGCCGCGTCCCCCGATCAACGACAGACAGGAAGCGCCATGGCTCAGCACACACCCGACACATCCGCGAACCCGCTGCTCGATTTCTCCGGCTTGCCTCGCTTCGGCGACATCCGGCCGGAACACGTCACGCCCGCACTCGATACGCTGCTCGCCAATGCGCAGGCGGCGGTCGACCGCGCACTCGATCCGCAAACCCCGGCGACTTGGGCCGATGTGGTCGACGCAACCGAGCGCGCCACCGAGCCGCTTTCGCGAGCCTGGAGCATCGTCGGTCACTTGAACGCAGTGGCGGACACGCCCGAATTGCGCGCAACCTATGGCGAGAACCTGCCGCGCGTCACCGAATTCTGGTCGAGTGTCGGGCAGAACCTCGCCCTGTTCGAAAAGTACAAGGCCATCGCCGCGAGCCCGGCCTTCGGCGCGCTCAGCAGCGAGCGCAAGAAGATCCTGGATAACGCGTTGCGCGACTTCCGCTTGTCGGGAGCCGAGCTACCTGACGATAAAAAGCCGCGCTTCATGGCATTGCAAGAGCGCCAGGCAGCATTGGCAAAGGCATTTTCCGACCACGTGCTCGATGCAACGAATGCCTACGCATACATTGTGAAGACCGAGGCGGAACTCGCGGGGTTGCCTGCCGATGTCGTCGAGGCCGCCCATCAGGCGGCGCAACGCGCGGGCATCGAAGGTTGGAAATTCACACTGCATTTCCCGTCGTACTTCCCTGTCATGCAATACGCCACGCACCGTCCGATGCGCGAGGCGATGTACCGCGCCTATGTCACACGCGCTTCCGAACTCGGCACCCGCTACGGTGACGGTAAAGCCGAGTGGGACAACACTGCGCTCGTTGCCGAGCTTTTGAAGCTGCGGCGCGAGGAAGCGCAGATGCTCGGCTATGAGAACTTCGCCGAAGTGTCGCTCGTGCCCAAGATGGCCGACTCGCCCGCTCAGGTCATTGCTTTTCTCGAAGATCTCGCTCATCGCGCGCGTCCCTACGCGGAACAAGACTGGCAGGAGTTGCGCGAATTCGCTGCGAACGAGCTCGGCTTGGCGAAACTCGAACCGTGGGACGTGGCCTTCGCTGGCGAGCGCTTGCGCGAAAAGCGCTATGCGTTTTCCGAAAACGAGGTCAAGCAGTATTTCCCCGAGCCGGCCGTCCTCGGCGGGTTGTTCAAAGTCGCCGAAGCGCTCTTTCGCGTGCGCATTCGCCGCGATGAAGCACCCGTCTGGCATCCCGACGTGCGCTTTTTCCGCGTCGAAGATCAGGACGGCTCGCTCGTCGCGCAGTTCTATCTCGACCTCTATGCGCGCGAGGGCAAGCGCGGCGGAGCATGGATGGACGACGCACGCGGACGCCATCGCCGTGCCGAAGGCGAGATGCAAACGCCGGTTGCGTACCTGACTTGCAATTTCTCGGCGCCCGTCGGCGGCAAGCCGGCTTGCTTCACGCACGACGAAGTCATCACGCTCTTTCACGAATTCGGTCACGGGCTGCATCACATGCTGACGCGCGTCGATGAGCTTGGTGTATCGGGCATCAACGGCGTCGAATGGGACGCTGTCGAGTTGCCGTCGCAGTTCATGGAAAACTTCTGCTGGGAATGGGACGTACTGAGCGATATGTCATCCCATGTCGATACGCACGCGAAGCTGCCGCGCGCACTATTCGACAAGATGATCGCCGCCAAGAACTTCCAAAGCGGGCTTGGCACGATGCGGCAAATCGTCTTCTCGATGTTCGATATGCGGCTGCATATCGACTTCGATACCGAAGGTGCGCAAAGCGCGAATGACCTCGCGCGCGAGATCAACGAGCGGTATCACGTGATCGAGCAAGCGTCATTCTCGCGTTGGCCCAACACGTTCAGCCACATCTTCGCAGGCGGCTATGCCGCGGGCTATTACAGCTACAAATGGGCCGAGGTGTTGTCGGCCGATGCGTATGCCGCATTCGAGGATGCGGCGCAGACAACGCAGGGCAGCGTGCTCGACGCGCGAACGGGCGAGCGGTATCGCCGCGAGATTCTCGAAGTGGGCGGCAGCCGGCCGGCGATGGAATCGTTCAAAGCGTTTCGCGGACGCGCACCGACGATCGACGCGCTACTGCGGCACAACGGTATGGCGGGCACGCCCGCGCAATCACCACGGCAGCAGCAGTAGCGGTAGCAATCGCCCGATACGGGTGGCGCGGCGGGGCATCGTCAGCGGTGCAATTTGAAATCCACCTCCGCCGGCCGCCCGTCGATCGTAAGCGAAGCTCGCGCGGCCGGCGAGCGTGCGATCACCCTGCCGCGGCGAATCACCACCAGCCGCGCCGCACGTAGTCGAATTGCCTCCACCGGGTCGCGCGCATCGAGCACGACGCAATCCGCATTGCAGCCGGGCTCGATGCCATAGTCCCGCAAACCAACTATGCGAGCGGCATTGACGGTCACAGCGTCGAACGCTGCCCGCATCGCAGCCTGGCTCGTCATCTGCGCCACGTGCAGGCCCATATGCGCGACTTCGAGCATGTCTGCCGAGCCGAGTCCGTACCACGGGTCCATCACGCAGTCGTGGCCGAATGCCACGTCGATGCCGGCCGCCAGCATCTCGGGCACGCGCGTCATGCCACGGCGTTTCGGATAGGTGTCGGCGCGGCCTTGCAATGTAATGTTGATCAGCGGATTGGCGATGGCGGCGACGCCGGACTCGCGCATCAGCGGCAACAGCTTGCTGACATAGTAGTTATCCATCGAATGCATCGACGTCAAATGTGAACCTGCGACGCGCCCGCCCAGGCCGAGCCTGTGTGTCTCTGCACAGAGCGTTTCGATGTGACGCGAAAGCGGATCGTCCGATTCGTCGCAATGCATGTCGACGGGCAAGCCCTGGTCGGCCGCAAATTCGCAGAGCATGCGTACCGAGCGCGCACCGTCGACCATCGTGCGCTCGAAATGCGGAATGCCGCCTACGACATCAACGCCCATCGCGATAGCACGTTTGAGGTTGTCGAACGCGCCGGGCGCGCGCAACAGGCCGTCTTGCGGAAAGGCGACCAGTTGCAAGTCGAGATACGGCGCGACACGGCGCCTCACCTCGAGCAGCGCTTCGACTGCAAGCAAGCGCTCGTCGCAAACATCGACATGCGAGCGAATGGCGAGCAAGCCCCGCGCGACAGCCCAGTCGCAGTACTGCATCGCCCGCTCGACGAGTGCTTCCTGCGTCAGATGAGGCTTGAGCTCGCCCCACAGCGCGATGCCTTCGAGCAGCGTGCCCGACTGATTCACGCGCGGCAGCCCATAGGAAAGCGTGGCGTCGAGATGAAAGTGGGCATCGACGAAAGGCGGCGTGACGAGGGCGCCGGCCGCGTCGATTTCCTCGTGTGCCGATGCGGCGAGATGCGGTTCGACTGCTTCGATACGGCCGCCGGTGATGCCGATGTCGACCGGCGAGTCTCGACCTGCGGCATGTGACGGCAAGGTGGCGCGGCGAATGATGAGGTCCATCGGCAGATCTTCGAGCGAGCGGATGAAGGGATGAATGGATGAACGGTCTGCTGCCGATTCTAACCCGTCCCACCGCTGTGATCGCCGCTTGAACGGTCGATGTGATCAAGCTCGTCATCGAAGAGCGGAAATTGACTGCGGTCGCGATCGTCATCTTCCTCAAGTCGTACGCCGACGCCCAGCAAGCGCACCGGACGATCGCGCCGCGCGAGACCCTTTTCCAACAGCGCGAGCATCGTTGGCAGATGGGTTGCGTCGGCCACGCATTCCACCGTCGTGCGCTGAAAATCGGCGAAACGAATTTTGACGAAGAGCTTGCGCACGGCCGCTGCCGCGCCCGCCCGCTCGATGCGGCTGTCCAACTGCTCGGCAAGGCGGCGCACTTCGTCGGCACATTCGTCGACGGTACGCAAATCCGTCACGTAGGTCGTCTCGACACTGATCGATTTGCGCTCCTGATCCGCGTGCACCGCGCGGTGATCGATGCCGCGTGCAAGCTCGTAAAGCCGCGTGCCGAAAACGCCGAAGCGGCGGTGCAGCTCGACGAGGGGCCAGCCGCGCAAATCATCGCAGGTCGCAATCCCGAGTTTTTCGAGCTTTGCCGCCGTGACTTTGCCGACACCGAAAATCTTGCGCACCGGCAATGCGGCGACGAAGGCATCGACCTCGTGCGGCCGGACGACGAACAGACCGTCCGGTTTCTTCCAATCGGACGCAATCTTCGCGACGAACTTGTTGGGCGCCACGCCAGCCGATACCGTGACGCCCACCGTTGCCCGCACGCGCTCGCGGATTTGCGCCGCCATCAGCGTCGCGCTGCCTTGGCACAACGTCGAGTGGGTGACATCGAGATAGGCTTCATCCAGCGAAAGCGGCTCTACCTGGCTCGTGTACTCGCGGTAAATCGCCATGATCAGGCGCGAGGCCGCGCGGTACTTGTCCATCGCCGGGGGCAGGATCAGCAAATCGGGGCATTTGCGCACGGCAAGCGCCGAGGACATCGCCGAATGAATGCCGAAGCGTCGCGCCTCGTAATTGCAGGTGGCCACGACGCCGCGTTGCTCTGGCCGACCGCCTACGGCCAGCGGACGTCCGCGCAGGCTCGGATCGTCGCGCATCTCGACCGACGCGTAAAAGCAGTCGCAATCGCAGTGGATGATCTTGCGAGCGGACGTGCCAGTGGCGGACGGTGCCAGCGGAGGGGGAGGTTCGTGCGTGCTCAAAGTGAGCAACACTGTACAAAAGCACAGTGTTTATTTCAAGCAGCACGTCAACTCACGCGTCAAATCGCCTTTGTGCCAGCGAGATTAAAGAATGCAACCGCCGCACTCAGTTGTCGGCCTTGCTCGTCGAGCGACTGCGACGCTGCAGCGGCTTCTTCCACGAGCGCGGCATTTTGCTGCGTGACCTCATCCATCTGCGCAATTGCCACGCCGATCTGTTCGATCCCGCGGCTTTGCTCGCCCGATGCCGCTGCGATCTCGCCCATGATGTCGGTCACGCGGGCGATCGCATTGGTGACCTCGGCCATCGTATTGCCTGCGTCGCCGGCGAGCGCCGAGCCGTCTCGCACCGTCTGCACCGAAGCCGCAATGAGTTCCTTGATCTCTTTGGCCGCGCTCGACGAACGTTGCGCGAGGCTTCGCACTTCGCTTGCCACCACCGCGAAGCCGCGGCCCTGCTCGCCAGCACGCGCCGCTTCGACGGCTGCATTAAGAGCAAGGATGTTGGTCTGGAACGAGATGCCTTCGATGATGCCCGTAATGTCCGCGATTTTGGTGGAGCGATCGCTGATCTGCGTCATCGTCTCGACCACGCGCCCAACCACTGAGCTACCCTTTTGCGCGACGTCCGATGCATTCGAGGCCAACGCACTTGCCTGCTGCGCGTTTTCGGCGTTCAGGCGCACGGTCGAAGTCAGCTCCTCCATGCTCGACGCGGTTTGTTGCAACGACGACGCCTGCTGCTCGGTGCGCGAGGACAGATCGAGGTTGCCCGAAGCGATTTGCGACGTCGCCGTCGCAATCGTTTCACTGCCCGAACGGACTTGGCTTACCACTTGCTTGAGACTCTCGCTCATCTGCCCGAGCGTGCTCAGCAGTTGGCCCGTTTCGTCGGACGTCGTAGCAACGATACGATGCGTCAGATCACCGCTCGCGACGTTGTGCGCGAAGGCCATCGCTTCATTCAGCGGTTGCGTGATCGAACGTGCTACGAAAGCCGCCAGCACGAGCACCCCGCACAGCACGACCACCGCGCTCACCGCCTCCAGCGATTCGGCCTCGCTGATGATACGCGCCGCATTGGCAGCGCCTTGTTTGCCGAGTTCGGCATTGTATGAACGGTGTGCATCGATAGCGGCACTCGCGCGCTGCACGGCATCGGCCAGCCGCGTGCCGATGAGGTCGTCGGCTTCCTGCTTCTTTCCTTCGCCTGCCAACGCGATGACTTGCGCGCGCACTTGCTCTGCTTCGGCGACAGCCGCCCGATCGGCCGCGAGCAACGCGCGGTCTTTCTCATCGGAAAGCAGTTGCTCGTATTTCGCAAACTCCGCAGCGGCCTTTGCATGCTGTTGGTCGATTGCATCCGCGACGGTCTTCGCCGCTTGTGCATCGGCTGCTGAAACATATTTGCCCATCAATATGCGCGCGGCGCCGAGCGCATCGGCTGCGCGATCGAGCGTGAGCACACTCGGCACCGTATTTTCGGTGGAATAGCTAGCCGCCTGGTAGACATGGCGCGTCTGATAGATGCCGAAGCCCGTGATCGCGAATAACGCCAGCGCGGCGACAAGATTCAACATCATCAGTCGACGAGCGATTTTCAGGTTGCGAAACCAATTCATGGTGCGTCCTCTAGTAATACGCATGCGGCGCCTGTGAAACCGCCCATCGAGACGGAACACGCACACCTCTGTTAAGGCGATTGAACTTCTTCGGTCGCATGAGAGGACTTGCAATAGAACATCGCAGCAGTCGTTAGTTAGTACTACGAAGCAAAAACAGTCCCGTCGGGTTAGCCGAAGAATTAACGGGGCGGGTGCGCGCGGATGGATCGTCGTCAAGCGAGGAGCCTCGAAAAAGGCACTGCTCGTCGGCGCCGCGGCGACTGCCTGGATGACCGTATATCGGCCGCGTCGCGCTCGGCTTTAGGCTTCTTTATGGGGGGCATAGCAAAGGCTGCGGCCCCGTCACGCGCATGGCGTGACGGGGCCGCGTACGATCGTTTCGCCGCTTAGTGCGACCGGCGAGTGCGGGTATGCGTGCGGGTGCGGATCAGCTTCAGCCAAGGGCTTGCGTGGAAGGCGCTCATCAGCAGATACATCGTGACCATCCCATTTAGCGGCGATGCGTGCGCGGTCGAGCAGATCGTTTCCATCGGCCCGCCGCCCATCACGCCGGTCAGAAGCGCCATGATGGCGAAGGTTGGCGATGCGGCGAAGGCCAATATGTCTGTCATCTTCAGCGCCGTGCTCCGCGCGATCGCGCCGCTGTCGTGTCGACCTGAGCAGGCCTCGCTCATCGCTAGCTGCTCGCGTGCTGCTTGCGGAACGCCGCCTCTCCCGCGTCCGACACTTCGACCCACTTCTTGTCGGGCGGTGCGTCGGCGACATAGCTGTCGTGCCAATTCCACCACTTGTAGGTCGGCGTCTGCGGATAGCCTTCCGGAGAATCTTCCCAAAGCTCCTGCCGCCCGAGCGGGGTGATGTCGAGGTAGTTCCAGGTGCCGCCCATCTGCTCGTCGCCGCGATTGTTGATGAAGTATGTACGAAACACTTGATCGCCATCGCGATAGAACACGTTCGTGCCGTGCCACTCCGCCACGTCGAAGTCAGCGTCGAAGTCGTCGGTGATCGTGAACCACGGCATCGTCCAACCCATATGCGCCTTGAGCCGCGCGATGTCTGCCTGGGGGGCGCGCGAGACGAAGACAAGTGTGGTGTCGCGGGCGTTCAGATGGGCGACGTGGGCGACTTGGTCGGCCACCATCGAGCAGCCCCGGCACGCGTGCTCCGGCCATCCGAACACCCCTGGTTCATAGAACGCGCGATACACGATTAGCTGACGCCGGCCCGCGAACAAGTCGCGCAGGCTGACCTTGCCTTGCGGTCCGTCGAACGTGTAGTCCTTGGGCACAGCCAGCCACGGCATGCGCCGGCGCTCAGCGGCCAGTGCATCGCGGGCGCGCATCAGCGCTTTTTCCTTCACGAGTAAATTCGCGTGCGCCGCCTGCCATTCTTGCGACGATACGATCGGTGGTGTGTGCATCGCAGGCTGTCCATCGTTTTCGACTGATGTAGTCATGGCTTTTGAAATCTCCGAATATCGGCGAATGCTCACTCGTGCATCTTGAGTCTGAACCGTGAGCGAGCATTCGCAATGGGTCGCTCGTTGTCGTTCGTCGATAGTATTGACGCTGAACGCCGAAGGGAGGGAGTGACAAATGTGGCGCGAATTCGGAGAATCGAGCTCGACTTCGCGAGCGGCCGATATCGCTTTAGCGTCGCACTTATGCATCCGCGCTCTCGGTTTGAGCGCGAATCCAACCGAGCGGGAACTCTAAGTCCAGTAAAACGAGACAGGCAGCTTTAATGCAGGCCGAGGCTCCGCGCCCTGCGGCGCGAAAGACTGCATCCAGACGCCCGCTCAATTGCACCCAAGGCGAGATCCGGTTTGCTATCCTTTCGTTCCTAATATTAATAAATCCGAGGGCACCCGAACATGTCGGCACAATGCACGTTCTCCCTGAACGGCCAACCAATAAGCGCACTAGTTTGCAATGGCCAGCGTTTCCCCGCTTTTTCGGGAGATGTCGGTCACGAAAATAAGCCAGAAGACACAGCACTTGCCAAGGCAGGCCCAATTCCGAAAGGACGCTACTACATCATCGCGCGCCAGAGCGGTGGTCGACTTGGGTGGCTTCGCGATCCCATCCTGGATGAATTCAGCAATTCGCATAGGCATGAATGGTTTTCGCTCCACCCAGTCACGCGCCCGTTAGATGATTGGGTGATCGTCAACGGCGTGCGCAGGGATGGCTTCCGCCTCCATCCTGCAGGGCGCCAACGTTTGAGCGAAGGATGTATTACCCTCACCGAACGGTGGCGGTTCAACGCACTTCGATCCTTGCTGCTTTCACTACCGCCGAGCGTCATTCCAAACACGAAGATCCGATACTACGGCGTAGTGGAGGTCCAATGAAATACGCATTGCGCACCGCCTTCGTGGTCGGGCTTACGTACGTGTACCTGCGACTCATCTACCTATCCGACTCGATAGACGAGATGCGGAAGAGCCCGGCCGGCCAAAAGGCGTATTTTCTTCTTGCCGGGCTGGTTAACGCACACAATGCCGACGAAGGCGAAACGTTGTTATTGCTGGTTTATTTCGTCATCGCTCTTGCGGCAGCCTGCGTTACAGTGTGGGCCGTATATCGATTTGTCGTACGGCCGGTCCGTGGTCGCAAGTAGGTTACATGGGTTTCGTCACCGCTTTGCGAGAAGCGCCCCGCCCCCTACGTACCGTTCCGACGGTCGCGCCGTCTCGCAAACAGTTCGCGCATCAGTGGCGACAGGTATCGACAGATGCCCCATACGACGATTACGGCCAACAAAAACGACATCGCCAGAAAAACACACATCACGAGCGTATCGCCCTGCTCCGGGCCGTTGACACCGAATAGATTCGCTAGCACAACGTAGACGCGGCTACCTTGCGGACTGTTGAATAAGCGCTCGATCCATGTCCAGGAGTAGCCGAGCTTTGCGATGTAAAACGCCAACGCGATAACGGCTAATGCTCTCAACCCGAATTTCATTTGACCTCGCGATTGTTCGCACCAACGCAAAACCCCGGCCTCCTTTCGGAAGGCCGGGGTTTTGCGAGAATCGTTGGTTGCGGGGGTAGGATTTGAACCTACGACCTTCGGGTTATGAGCCCGACGAGCTGCCAGACTGCTCCACCCCGCGTCAGAGAACGAAACTATACCGCGTTTCGCAGCGTAGGTCAAATTGCGTTCGCGATCCTATTTCCCAAACGTGAACGCATAGACCTTGCCATCGCCGGCTACATAAAGACGCTCGTTCGCGGCGACGATAGTCACGAAGTGCCTGAGCCCGGGCATGCTGTCCTCTTGGCGATCGCCTGCGAACACCGAGTCTCCCGTATCAGCTTTAAAGCCATGAAGCCGGTTATCGCCCTCCGCGCCAACCACCCAGACAATGCGGTCATCATGGCCATCGCTGGTGGTCGTGATCGGGCTGCCGACGCCGTCGAGCGGGCGACACCAAGCCGGCTTCACGGCACGCTTCCCAGCGCCGTCGATCCGCAGCACGGTAAGCCCACCGTTGCTCCCATTACCGCCGCACGAAGACAACGGCCGCATATCGCTGAATGCGACGAACGCGGTTTCCCCCGCTGTCCATGCGGCCATCGCCCCCACGATCGGCGCACGCGATACGTCGCTGACATCGAGTGCACCGCCGACTCCGCCCAGATTGTCGCGATCGAGTAGATAAGCCTTGCCGTCTTTGCCGAGCGCGATCATCAGGCGCCGCGAGCGAACGTCGAGCGGCAATGCACCCATGCCACCAAGATCCAGGTCATTGGTGTCCAAGTGCCGCCAGTTCGCGGGCGCGAAAAAGTCTTGTGGATCGTCAGAACGTGCAGGCGCGAGCTTGTCGCGCCGAAGGCGAACGACGGCCTCGCCGTCGGCCCACGACGTTGCTCCGCGCGTGTTACCTGTCGTGACGAACAGTTGACTGTCAGCGGCGCTCATACCTGCCGGCGCCCAAATACCGCCGTTGACGCCGCGCGTATGCCACGCCCCGGCAACCGTTGGCTTATCGAGTTCGACACCGACCACCCAGCCGCGATAACCGCCGCAATCGCCAGTGTGGCCGCCATACGGCACGTAAAGTCGGCCGCCTGCGAGCATCAACGCGGCGCGCTGATTCTGCACCCGTGCATCGAACGCCATACCGCGCGCTTTCAGACCCGCGGCAATATCAACGGGCCAACCTTGCAGCACCGCGCCATCGCGCAGCGACAGCCCGTAGACGAAGTGTTTCAAGTGCTGCCCGTCGCGCACCATCGCGTCGACATAAAGCGCACCTTTCGTGGGATCGATGACCGGTGTGCCCGTCATCCCGAGCGGATCGATGTTGCCGCATGGCAAGTCCGCACGCCGCGCCGGTTCAGCCAGCGCCTTTTTCCAGACGACGACGCCCGTCGTTGCGTTCAACGCATAGACGACGTTCGACTCAGTTACGACGATCAACAGGCCGACCTTCGCACCGGGCGGATGCCAGTAAAGCGGCTGCGCATAAACATGGCCTTCGATCGTTCCATCGAACGCACCGTCCCGATGCAACCCGGCGGCGCTTTCCCATGTCAGGCCTTGCATCACATATTGCCCGCTACGGTTGGCAGCGCCGTGATAGCTGAGCACCGACCCGCTGCCAAGACCCCACGCCGAGGCCACGCGCACAAAGATTAGGACTGCGAACGAAATGAGGACGGCGAGCGGCAAGACGACCCTCGCGATGACGGCCGGCATCCTGCCCTCGTTGACTGGCTCGCCGGGCAGCCTCGACGGTGGTCTCTCCACAGCATGCTCCTTGCCTCGTCGCAAGCTGAATATCATGCCGCAAAACGCGCGAACGGGTCCGCCAATTGAACATCCCCCGACGCCCGTGCCGTCAATACGCTCAGTGCGAATGGCGCGGGTCGCCGCGTGTTTCGATGACTTTCAAATAGAGCGTCGCCGGCTCCAAGCATCCGCCCGTCGATAATTGCCCGACCATCTGGCGATAAATCTCCTGCCAAGGTGTTTGTGATTCGGGCACCTGCGTGGCGGCAGTCTCCTCGCGACGCCGCGCAAGCTCCGCCTCGTCGATCAGCACCTCGACGCGGCGTGCATTCAGATCCACGCGGATGCGATCGCCGCTGCGCAACAACGCCAGGCCGCCGCCCACCGCCGCTTCGGGCGACATGTTCAGAATCGACGGGCTCGCCGACGTACCGCTTTGTCGGCCGTCGCCCATGCAAGGCAAGGACTCGATACCTTGTTTGACGAGCGCCGCCGGCGGCGCCATATTGACCACCTCCGCACTACCCGGATAACCGACTGTGCCGACACCCCGTATGACAAGAATGCAGTGTTCGTCGATTTCAAGCGATGGGTCGTCGATGCGGGTGTGATAATCCTCCGGGCCGTCAAAAACGATGGCGCGCGCTTCGAAGCTGTTTTCGGCACCCGGCTCGCTCAAATAGGTTTTGCGAAAACCATCCCCGACCACCGACATCTTCATGATCGCGCTATCGAAGAAGTTGCCCGACAGCACGATGAAGCCTGCGCGCTGCTTGAGCGGCGCCGCACATGGGTGAATGACATCGCCATCGGCGGCGGCGGCGCTTCGCGCGATTTCGCCGATCGCACGCCCCGAGACAGTCGCGCATTGCGTGTGCAGCAAACCCGCTTCGCCGAGTTGCCGCAGCACGGCCGGCACACCGCCAGCACGATGAAAGCTCTCGCCAAGATACTCACCGGCCGGCATGCAGTTGACGACGAGTGGCACGTCTTCGCCAAGCCGCTGCCAATCGACAAGGCTCAATTCGATGCCCATGTGCCGCGCGATGGCGATCAGATGCGGCGGGCAGTTGCTCGATGCCCCGAGTGCGGACGCGACGACGATCGCATTTTCGAACGCCTCGCGCGTCATGATATGCGACGGACGCACATCGTCGTGCACGAGCTCGACCATGCGCTTGCCCGTCGCATAGGCCATCTGACCGCGCTCGCGATACGCGGCAGGAATCGAGGCGCAACCGGGCAACGACATGCCGAGCGCTTCGGCCAAGCAGTTCATCGAGAGCGCCGTGCCCATCGTGTTGCAGTGCCCAACCGACGGCGACGCCGCGACCGTCAGCGCCATAAACCCTTCGTAGTCGATCTCGCCCGCAGCGAGCAAGTTGCGCGCGTGCCAGATCACGGTGCCCGAGCCTACGCGCTTGCCTTGAAACCAACCGTCGAGCATCGGGCCGCCCGAGAGTACGATCGCCGGCATGTCGACGGTCGCCACCGCCATCAGACACGCCGGCGTTGTCTTGTCGCAACCGGTTGTCAGGACGACCCCATCGAGCGGAAAGCCGTGCAGGATCTCGACGAGCCCGAGGTAAGCAAGATTGCGATCGAGCGCGGCAGTCGGGCGACGCGACTGTTCGGCAAGCGGATGAACGGGAAACTCCATCGGAATACCGCCCGCATCGCGAATACCGGCTTTCGTGCGTTGCGCAAGTTCGAGATGATGCCGGTTGCACGGCGCGAGATCGCTGCCGGTTTGCGCGATGCCAATGATCGGGCGCCCCGACTGCAATTCCTCACGCGTGAGCCCATAGTTCATGAAGCGCTCGACATAGAGTGCGGTCATGTCAGCATGCGCTGGGTCGTCGAACCATTTCTGGCTGCGCAGCCTTCTTGCTGGCGCTGTGGGTGAAGGCGTGTCGGGCGTTGTCGTCATGATAAAAAATTCAAGCGAAAGTCGGTACGTTGAACGTCGCGGCGGATAGACCCGCGCTCGGTGAGCGAAACGCGAACAATCCACCCGCGAGCGGTTGTCGAGCCCGCGCATCGGGCGTCAATCCTTTGCAGGCGGTCGTTGCATAAACGGTGCGCAAGTCGTCGCCGCCGAATGCGAGCTTCGTCACGTTATCGCACGGAAACGCGATCGTTGCCACCAGACGTCCATCGGCGCCCAACCGTTCGATCCGCCCGCCGCCGAACAACGCAACCCATACGCAGCCCTCTTCGTCGACCGCCATTCCGTCGGGATACCCGCCGCGCGAAATGACGGCGAATACGCGCTTGCCCGTGAGCGTGCCATCGTCGTGCAAGTCGAATGCATAGATCGTGCGAGCGAAGGTGTCGGTGTGATAGAGCGTGCGCCCGTCGGGGCTCGTGGCGGGCCCGTTCGTCACAACATAGCCATCGTCCGCGGCAGCGAGCGCACCGCTCGCATCGAGGCGATATAGCCGCCCGCTCCGCGCGCGCTCCGCGTCGTCCATCGAACCGAACCACAGCCGCCCTTTCGCATCTACAAACCCGTCGTTCAGGCGATTGCCGGGCCGCTCGCGCTCGACTTCAAGCAGCTTGGTGAAGGTACCATCGCGCGGGTCGAACCGGTGCAAGCCGCCTTTCAGTCCGCAGACAAACGCACGGTCCGAGGCCGCCACGATAAAGCCGGGCTGAGCCGGTGCGTCCCACGTCTGCTGCTCACCCGTTGCAAGCGCAAGCCGATGCACATGGCGGCACTTGATATCGACAAAATAAACGGCCCCCTCATCGGCGACCCATAACGGCCCCTCGCCCAGCTCCGCCTGTACCGGCCACACGCATAATGGCTCGATCGGCTTCATGCGCCGTACCAGCCCGCATCGACGAAATACTCGCGCCCCGAGCAGCGCTCGCCGTCGTCGGATGCAAGAAAAAGCGCCATGCGCGCGACATGTTCGGGTTCGATCCGTTGCGGCAAACATTGATCTCCGATCAGCTTCGTCTCGGTATCGGGCGACTGCCACAGTTGCATTTGACGCGGCGTGCGCACAGCGCCGGGGACGATGGCATTGACGCGGATACCGCTGCGGCCAAGGTCGCGCGCCAAGCCGCGCGTCATGCCTTCCACGCCGGCCTTCGCGGTGAGATAGATCGAGAGATTCGGCAACGCCAGATGCCAGGAGATCGAGCCGAGATTCAGAATGACGCCTTTGCCTGCGCGTTTCATGCCGGCCGCCGCGCGCTGCGCGCAAAAAAACTGATGGCGCAGATTCACGGCGATGCGATCGTCCCAGTAGGCAGGTGCGACCTCTTCGAACGTGTGTCGATCGTCGTTGGCCGCGTTGTTCACGAGTACTTCGATCGGCCCGGCCAGTGTATCGATCTCGTTGAACACGCAATCGATTGCGTCGATGTCGCGCAAGTCGCAGCGATAAAAACGCGGCGCATAGGCACAACCCTCCAACCTCGTTTGAAGTTCGCGCGATTCGCTTTCGGCAACATCGATAAACGACACGCGCGCACCTTGTCGCGCAAATGCTTCGACGATGGCAGCACCAATGCCGCTGCCGCCTCCGGTTACCACGACCGACTTGCCGGTGAGACTCGGATAAATTGCGTACGACATACTCGATCCAGTTTGTGGCGAATTCATTAGTACTGCTAATCAAAATGCAAAGACGTGAAAATGCGGGAGACCCGCTCGCGCATCACACGCCGCCGCTAGCGCCGATTCGATCCCGACACGACGTCGATCCACACCGCCAGCACGAGGATGCTGCCCTTGACGATCATCTGCCAGTAGGCGTCCACGTCGAGCATGGACATGCCGTTATCGAGGCTTGCCATCACGAGCGCGCCAATCAGCGCGCCATAGACCGTGCCCGAACCGCCGCGCATCGACGTGCCGCCGATAAAGCATGCCGCGATGGCGTCGAGCTCGCCCATCGTGCCGGCCGAAGGCGAACCTGCAGCCAGCCGTGCCGTATTGACTATGCCGGCGAACGCGCACATGAGCCCCATCAGCGCGAAGACGACGAGCTTCACCCGGTTGGTATCAACGCCGGACAGCCGAGTGGCCTCCAGGTTGGAGCCCACCGAATAGATGCGTCGCCCGAACACCGTTTGCGTGGCAATCCACGTGAAGATACCGAGCAATGCCAACACCAGCAGAACAGGCACCGGAATGCCGCCATAACTGTCGAGCACGGCGACGAACACCGCCAACATCGCCCCTGCGGCGACAACCTTGGCGACGTCCTGCCAAAGCGGCAGCACCGGCAGTTCGTAGCGGCGCCGATTGCTGCGATGACGCACCGTCAACATCGTTAGGAGTCCGAACAAAATGACCGCGAGCGCATCGCCGCCCCAGCGCGGCAAATAGCCTTGACCGATAAAGACGAACGGATCGGAGACCGGTGCGATCGTCGAGCCGCCTGTCACACCGAGCAGCACGCCGCGATAGGCCAGCATGCCGCCTAGCCCGACGATGAACGACGGCACGCACCGATAAGTGGCCAGCCATCCGTTGAAAAGCCCCGCCACGATGCCGAGTATCAGCACAACCGGCACGGTCAGGCCGATCGGCCAATGCCGGTTTGCATCGAGAATGGCAGCAACGCCGCCCAACAAGCCCAGCAACGAGCCAACCGACAGATCGATTTCGCCGGCGATGATGATGAACACCATGCCGCACGCGAGCGTGCCGCTGATTGCCATTTGACGCAGCAGGTTCGACAGATTGCGCGGCGTGGCGAACGCGCCCTGCGTGAGTACCGAGAAGAAAATCCAGATCACGGCGACCGCCAACAGCAGCGCGAGAATCTTGTAGCGCGCAAACAATTGCTTGATGCGCTCAGCGCTGCCCAGAGCGCGCTCGGCGGATGCGCCCGTCGAGCGCGAAGTAATCGTATCGGGAGTCATGCTGCATTCACCTCGTTCGACGTCGCCGCGTGCCTCGCAGGCTGAATCGCGGCGGTCATGATTTGTTCTTGCGTGAGCCCATCGTTGACAAAGTCGCCACGCAATTCACCCTCGCCGATGACGAGCACGCGGTCACTGAGGCCAAGCACCTCGGGCAATTCCGACGACACGACGATGATGGCCATACCGCGTTTGGCGAGCTGAAAGATCAGCTTGTAGATTTCGTACTTCGCGCCGACGTCGACACCGCGCGTCGGCTCATCGAGAATCAGCACCTTCGGGTGCGTGAGCAGCATGCGCGTCAATACGGCTTTTTGCTGATTGCCGCCCGACAAGCTGGCAATCGACAGCATCGGGTGCGCCGCGCGCACCGACAGCCGCTTCATCTCGCTGTGGATCGTATCGAGTTCGGCTGCGGCGTCGAGCGCGCCGCGCTTCGAGAAACGCTGCAATACGGCCAGCGTGATGTTGTGACCCACTGAAAGCTGCGGCACTATTCCGTGCCGTTTGCGGTCCTCGGGCACCATCGCGATGCCGGCGCGAATGGCGTCAGCGGGCGAACGAATCGTCAACGCTCGGCCCTCGAGCAGGACCTGTGCCGTGCTCGTGCCCGGATAAGCGCCGAAGATGGCCGACATCAACTCGGTGCGGCCTGATCCGACGAGCCCTGCTACGCCGAGAATCTCGCCGCGGCGCACACTAAACGAAACATCGTCCACGCGTTTGCGGCGCGGGTTCGTCACATCGAGACAGCTCACGTTACGCGCTTCGAAAACCACCTCGCCGATGTCATGCGGCTCGCGCTCGAAAAGGTTGCTGATTTCGCGGCCCACCATCAACGCGATGATCCGCTCGGTCGACAGCGAGCGCATCGGCTCGGTGGCAATATGCCGGCCGTCGCGAATCACGGTGATCGTGTCGCAGATCGCCTCGACTTCATCGAGCTTATGCGAGATATAAACGCATGCCACCCCACGCCGCTTCAAGTCGCGCACGATGTCGAGCAGGATGCGTGTCTCGGGCGCGGTCAAAGAGGAAGACGGCTCATCGAGAATCAATAGGCGCGCCTTCTTGTTCAGCGCCTTCGCAATTTCGATCAACTGTTGATGACCGCCACCGTAGTTCATGACGGGCTGCGCGACGTTGATGCCATGAATGCCAAGCCCGCGCAGCAGTTCGTCCGCGCGTTGATACATCGCCGCGTAGTTCATCCGCCCGCCGGGCAGCGTGATTTCGTTGCCCAGAAAGATGTTTTCGGCAACCGAAAGCTCCGGCACCAGCATTAATTCCTGGTGAATGATGACGATGCCCGCGCGTTCGGTGTCGCGCACGCTGCTCGCGACGAGTTCCGCGCCATCCCACACGATGCTGCCGTCCCACGTGCCGTGCGGATAGACACCCGACAGCACCTTCATCAGCGTTGACTTGCCCGCACCATTTTCGCCGCAAAGGCCAACGCATTCGCCGGGCGCTACCCTGAGGTCGATGCCATCGAGCGCTTTCACGCCCGAAAATGCCTTGACGATGCCTTTCATGGCCAAAAGAGGTTGCGCCATTCGAAGTTCCCGCTCGAAAAGCGCACAACGTTGCCCGCATTCGTCGACGTGAGTGAACGTGTTCTCGACGGGCGGGCAACGTTGCGCGCGTGCTTCGTCGTTATTGACCGGACAGCTGCGCTTGCGTGTAGAAGCCGTCCTTCACCACGACGTCGGTATTGCTCTTCGTCAGCAGCACCGGTTGCAGCAGGATGGTATCGACCTTTTTCTTGCCGTTGTCATATTGCGCGTTATAGGCCGGTTTCTCGCCGTTGGCCAGTTGCACGGCGAGCTTCGCCGCCTCGCCGGCGATCTGCTTGATCGGCTTGTAGACCGTCATCGTCTGCGTGCCAGCCATCACGCGCTTGACCGCCGCGAGATCCGCATCCTGGCCCGAAACGGGCACCTTGCCCGCGAGATGCTGGGCTGCAAGCGCCTGGATCGCACCGCCGGCCGTGCCGTCATTCGACGCCACAATCGCGCTGATTTTGTTGTTATTGGCCGTCAGCGCGTCTTCGACGATACGCAACGCGTTCGATGCGCTCCATTCGGGCACCCATTGCTGACCGACGACCTTGATATCGCCCCGATCGATGGCCGGCTTGAGCACCTTCAACTGCCCTTCGCGCAGCATCTTGGCGTTGTTGTCAGTCGGAGCACCGCCGAGCAGGAAGTAATTGCCCTTCGGCTGGGCGTTGAAAACGCCCTGTGCTTGCAGTTCGCCGACCTTCTCGTTATCGAACGAAATGTAGGCATCGACATCGGCATCGAGAATCAGCCGATCGTAAGAAATGACCTTGATGCCCGCTTTTTTCGCTTCGGCCACGACATTGCCGAGCGTCTTCGAGTTGAACGGCACAATGACGATGACATCGACACCGCGCGAAATCAGGTTTTCAATCTGCGAGATTTGACGCGCTTCGCTGGCATCGGCCGATTGAACCGATACGGTTGCGCCCAATTGCTTCGCTGCCGCGACGAAATAGTCGCGATCGCGCGACCACCGCTCGACGCGCAGATCGTCGATGCAAAAACCGATTTCCGGATGGGCTTTGCTCGCGTAGGCAGCCGGCGTAGCCAGCGAAAGACCGGCGACTATCGCCGTGCATAACAGCGAGGCCACCAACGAACGACGCGTTGCTGATTTCATGTCTCACTCCTGTTTTATATTCGGGTAATCACCGACGTCGGGCGATTCGTGCGGCTTCGGCAGCGCGGACAATGCTTGATGCAATCAGCGCCACGCCCGGCTTGGAAGTGACGCCATACTGCCGCGCCGTCCGTTGCCCGACAATTACGAAATTGCGCACGGGCCATAACGTTTCTCGCCGGTGCGCAACGGCGTGTTACGCGAATCGGCTATTCGCGCCTAAAATCGCGGAGATCGACGCGATCGAGAGAAGGTCAAATAGATGGCGGCTGGCGGATATCCGTCCCCGCCCCGCCCAAGAGGAGACGATGACAAAACCGCACACGCCGCCGAAAGCGCATCGGATCGCCCTGCTTTTCAATGCGAATAAGGTGTACGACCGCGAAATCATCACGGGCGTGGGCAATTATCTGCTGTCGACGCGCATCGGCTGGGATGTCTTTCTCGAGGAAGATTTTCGCTGCCGCCTGACGGGCATCGAGCGCTTCGATGGCGATGGGATCATCGCCGACTTCGATGATCCGGCCGTCTGCGAAGCGCTGCAAGGCTGCCCGCTGCCGATCGTGGCCGTCGGCTCGTCTTACGAAGACCCATCGCAGTACCCGTTCGATCTTCCTTACATTGCGACCGATAACGCGAAACTCATTTCGCTCGCCTATACGCACTTGATCGGTGCCGGCCTGCAGCATTTCGCTTGCTATAGCCTGCCGCTTTCGCCGAATAATCGGTGGTCGCATCAACGCGAACTCGCCTTTGCACGCCTGCGTGCGAGTGATGGACGAAGCCCCGAACAGATCGAAGCGGAGATTTATCGCGGATTGTCCACGAGCGCACCCACGTGGAATCAGGCCATCGAGCAACTGACAAACTGGCTGCAAGCACTGCCGAAGCCGGTGGGCATCATCGCCGTCACCGACGCGCGTGCGCGGCATTTGCTGCAAGCGTGCTTGATCGCCGGTATTCCGGTGCCCGAGGATGTGGCGATCATCGGCATCGACAACGATCCGCTCGCGCGCACGCTCACGCGTATTCCGTTGTCGTCGGTAATTCAGGGCACCGAGGAAATGGGCCGCACCGCCGCGCATCTGTTGCACCAGATGCTGCGCGGCGCGCGTTTCGGCGGACGTCGCATTCTCGTGCCGCCCGTCGGCATCAACGTACTCGAATCAACGAAGCATCGCCCGATCGCGAGCCCGTACGTGGCGCGCGCTCGCCACTTCATTCGGCAATACGCGTGTCAAGGCATTCGCACCGAGCAGGTCGTGGATTATGTCGGCGTGTCGCGCTCGTCGCTCGAGGAGCATTTTCGCCGCGAGCTGGCGTGCACCATTCATCAGGAAATCCTGCGGCAAAAACTCGATGCCGCGAAGACGCTGCTCGTTCGACGCGACGTATCGAGCGCGGAGGTCGCCATCCGGTGCGGCTTCACATCGCTGCAGTACATGCATGCTGTTTTTCGCCGCGAGCTTGGCTGCACACCGCGCGAATTTCAGGAACGCGCAAGTGCCGGTGTGGTTCAACCGAGCTGACGTGGGCAAGCGTTCGTACGCATACGCATTCTTTTTTTATCATCACATCACTCTTCTTCACGACGTCATGAACTGCATAGCAAAACTGAGTTCCGAACCCTGGGGCACGCTGCCGGGCGGCGAGCCGATCCGGCTCTTCACGTTGCGTAATGCGCAGGGGATGAAAGTGGCCGTCAGCGATCTCGGCGCAACGCTTGTTTCGTGGCATGCGCCCGATCGCGCGGGCCGGCTCGGCGATGTGTTACTCGGCCACGATCATCCTTCGGACTACTTAGCATCGAGCGCGTATATGGGTGCTATCGTCGGGCGCTGGGCCAACCGCATCGCCCGCGCGCGCTTCACGCTCGACGGCATCGAATACCTGCTCGATCGCAACGAAGGCGCGAATCTGCTGCACGGCGGTGCCGCCGGGTTTCATCGCGCACGATGGGATGTCGAAGAGGAAGATGGCGGCCTCGTGATGCGGCTCGAGTCGGAGGAAGGCGAAGGAGGCTTTCCCGCCCATGTCAGCGTGACAGTGCGCTATGCACTCGGCGATGAGGGCACGCTGACGATCGACTATGAAGCAAACACCGATGCACCCACGCCGATCAATCTGACCAATCACGCTTACTTCAATCTGACGGCCGAGGCCGGCGCCGATATTCGCGGACATGTGATGTCGATCGATGCGGACCGGTTCTGGGAAGTGGACGCCGCGCTCATTCCCTGTCGCGAATCACTCGTGGCCGGCAACGCCTTCGACTTCCGGCAAAGCGCTCCGATCGGTGCGCGCCTCGATTGGCCGCATGCGCAGCTCTCGCTTGCCGGCGGCTTCGATCATTGCTATGTCCTGCCCGGCGAGCAAACGCAAGCGCGCCCGGTGCGGCAGGTTGCGCGCGTTTATGATCCGGGCAGCGGCCGCGAATTGAGCGTCGCCACCGACCAACGCGGGTTGCAGTTCTATACCGGAAATTATCTGACCGGCGTGGCCGGACGCAACGGGTGCCGCTACGAGCGCCACGCGGGGTTCTGCCTCGAGGCCGGCGCGTTTCCGAATGAGATCAATATGGACGAGCGCGACCATTTGATCGTGACGCCCGAAAAACCTTATCGGCAACTCACGACGTATCGTCTCGGGCTCGCGCAGTAAAACGTAGAACCCCGTTCAGTTCGCACGATGTGCCCGGGCTTCGCTGAGCGAGCGTCGTATCTGCGGAATCCCTGCTATCTATACACCCCTCGATTAATGGGTAATAGGAGCAGCGCGGCATGGTACGCAATGTAGGTGGAGCAGGCAGTGCAGGCGGGGAGCCCATCTTTGGGAACAGCGACGAGGAGGGTATTCCAAGCTCCCCATTGCCATCTGCACGACGTCCCGATGACCGATTCCAAGCAAGTACAGCCGCTCGCACCGGTGCGTCGTTCAGAGCGGGCGCCGACCCTGATGGGCTGCGCAAACCATCACCTGGCAAAACGGCCGACGTGACCGATGCGGGCATTGAAGAAAGTTACTTCGCAGACCTGGAGGCAGCGATTGCTGCCGTATATCCTGCCGATGGCGCTTATCCGGACGAGGTCTACCAACACCCTCCTGTGTTGCGGCTACGCGAGACGTTCGAGGACCGCCCTGCTTCGCCATACAATCCGCTCGGCTTGCGATTTCCGCGCCGGCTTCAAGCTTTTCCCTATCTTTACAACGTTCGCAAAATAAGCGCCGATGGGTCAAAACAGGGCAATGAACGGATCTCTGAACAAACGGCTGTCGCTACCCATTTAGACCTGGCGAAGCAATACAACCTTGCCTACGTGGCGCTGCTGCGCGCAGCGAATGGATCGCCAGAGGCGCTCGAGCAGGTCAAGAGCACCTTCAATGAAGAAAAAATATTCGGCGACGCCCGCATAGACACGGCGCGGCTTAACCATGGCAATGAGCAACGATTATCACTGGCAATGCTCGGCCATCTGAGCCTCGATGTGTTGCGTTCGCCGGACCGCGAAGTCACCACGGCGGCCCGTATCCAGGTACTGGAGATATTAAGGAATCATTTCGACGTTGACCTTATAGCAAAAGCGGTTACCGATAAAGCTGAAAACGGACTTTCGCTCCAACGTAAGGATGACGTCTACGATCTCGTTCCACAGAGCCTTCTCACTGACCCGGCGCAACGCGACGTTTCACATACCCACTTATTTTTTAAAAATGAGCAAATCAAACAGCTTTTTGTAGAGAACCTCCATAACGATAGATGGACCGTCGATATCCATGGCTGCGCGGTTGACCTTTCGCGCAAGTACGCCCAGGAAACCGTGCAGATACTCATCGGTCTTCTAAGGCTCGCGCATGACAGGATCCCCCGGCCATCGGTGTTTCGAGCGGTCGTCGGCTTGACCATGCTCGACGAGCGGCGAAAGCAGGCTGTATTCGGGGCAGGCGCGAGTTACCGCAATGGCGGAGTATCCTCGGATACGAACGCTGACGATGCTTCGTAGTGCTAATCAATATCCATAGAACGCTTCACTATGGATCGCAGGGTCGGCAACGCCGATATCGGTCAGCGTTTGGCGCATCGCATCGACCATGCCGGGCGGGCCGGCGAGATAGTAGATCGGCTCGCTCATTGTGCCGGCCACCTGACGCAGCAACGCCTCGTCGATGGGGCCACGCCTGCCGTTCCAATGGATGTTCGATTGGGCCGGCTTGGTCATTGTCGCCATCAGGCGGAAGTTCGAATTGAGCCGTTCGAGCGGGGTGAGCTCCGAAAGAAACGGCGCATCTTCGGGCCGCCGGTTGCAATACACGAGCAATAAATATTGCGCCGCTTGGTCGTGAGCTGCCTGCCGGATCATGCTGATGAAAGGCGTCACGCCGATACCGCCGGCGATCAGCACGGCGGGCCGTCTCGTGTCTTGGTGCAATACCAGCGAGCCGGACGGCCCTTCAATGCGCACGGGCGCACCCACCGCCAGTAGTTTGAGCGCCCGCTTGAACGGGCTGTCGCGCATACGTGTCGCAATCGTCACGTTGTCTTCGAACGGCGCATTGACGATCGAAAACGTGTGACGAAGTTGCGGCGCACCGGCCTCGGGCAACACCAGGTCGATCGCCTGCCCGGGCTTGAAGTCGAAGCCGTCAGGGCGTTCAAATTCAAACTTGATGGTGTCCATCGCAACAACGTCGCGCGCGGCCAGCTTGGTATCGTAGGTGCTCATGCTCATGATGGCCCCTGTTTATGACCTTCCCGCATCATCCTGCAATGCCTGCGATTCGTCTAGTGCCAGTGCTTACTCGATCAGCCTTCCAAGTCGTCCCATCGCGCGTCGCGCACCTGGACCCTACCCGCGTCGATCCTTACCGGAAACACCGGAACGTCTTCATAGGCGGGCGGGCTCAGTACCCTACCGTTGCGCACGCAAAACCGTGCGCCGTGACGCGGGCATTCGATCACATCGCCGGTGAATGCGCCGCCCGTCAATGTGCCGCCGTCATGCGTGCAGAGGTCTTCTATCGCATAGCACGAACCATCGACATTGAAGACAGCCACGTTCGTGCCGTCAAGCTCCACACGGCGCATCGAGCCCGGTGGGAAATCGGCAAGCAAGGTGACATCGGTCCAGTCCGACATGTCAAAGCAGCCCCAGTTGCAGCCGTGCCGCCTCGGAAATCCGCTCTTTCGACCAGGGCGGATCCCATACCAACTCAACGACTGCATCGTTCACGCCCGCGACCGAGCGCACCGCGTCTTCAACGGTGGTCGGGAACGTCTGCGCGACAGGACAACCCGGCGCAGTCAGTGTCATGCGGATGGCGACCCGTCCCGCCGCCTGGTCGACTTGCAGCGAGTAGACGAGCCCGAGATCGTAGATGTTCACCGGTATCTCCGGGTCGTAGACCGTACGCAGCGCCTCTATGACGCGCGGCTCGAGCACGCCGTGCTCCGATTGGTCCGCATCGGCGCGTTGTTTGAGCCATTTGATCGCATCCATCGTCGCTTACCTCGCTGGTGTCATTCAGTCGATATCGTTTTCGTTTCCGTTACGGTCCCGCTCGCCTCATGCAACGCGGCACGCAGCGTGTGCCACGCAAGCGTTGCGCATTTGATGCGCGCGGGAAACTCGCGCACACCCGATAGCGCCGCAAGCTTGCCCAGCGCATCGGACAGCTCTCGGGGCGCGCCGGGAGGCGCGGTGATCATGTCATGGAATTGCCCGAACAGCGCCTCGGCCTGCGCTTCGCTCTTGCCTTTGAGCGCTTCGGTCATCAGCGACGCGGAAGCGGTCGCAATGGCACACCCCTGTCCTTCGAAACGCACGTCCTTGACGATACCGTCCTCGACGACGAGGTAAAGCGTGAGCTCGTCGCCGCACAGCGGGTTATGGCCTCGCGCGGTGTGGTTCGCGCCAGGCAATACGCCCCGGTTACGCGGGCGCCGATAGTGATCGAAGATGACTTCCTGATAGAGGTCTCGCAAATCGCTCATGCGTCGAATATCTCCTGCACTTTCGCCATTGCACGTATCAGCGCATCGACATCATCACGCGTGTTGTAAAGGGCAAACGAAGCGCGTACCGTCGCAGGCACACCGAAGCGCTGCATGACCGGCATCGCGCAATGATGCCCTGCACGAACCGCCACGCCCTCGTGATCGAGAATCGAGCCGATGTCGTGCGCATGAATGCTCTCGTGTACAAACGAGACGATCGCGGCTTTCTCGCGCGCGGTGCCGATCAGCCGTACCTGCGGCAAGCGCCGCACAGCCTCGGTCGCATAAGCAAGCAGATCGGCTTCGTGCGTGCTGATCACATCGATGCCGATTGCGTCGATGTAATCGAGCGCCGCCGCCAACCCGATCGCACCCGCGATATTCGGCGTGCCGGCTTCGAACTTCCATGGAATCGCGTTGTACTCTGTTTTTTCGAACGTCACAGACCGGATCATGTCGCCTCCGCCCTGCCAGGGCGGCATGGCCTCGAGCCTGCTCGCCTTCGCATAGAGCACGCCGATGCCGGTCGGGCCGTAAGCCTTGTGCCCTGAAAATGCATAGAAATCGCAGTCAAGCGCTTGAACGTCCACCCGGGCATGCGCCACGGCCTGAGCGCCATCGAGCAACACCGGTACCCCGCGCGCGCGAGCAAGTTCAACGATGCGTGCGACCGGGTTGATCGTGCCCAGCGCATTCGATATATGCGAAATCGCAACGATACGTGTGCGCTCGCCCAGCATGCGTTCATAGGCGGCAAGATCGAGCGTGCCGGTGTCGTCGATCGGCACGACTTTCAGTTGCGCACCCGTTTGCGCACAAACGAACTGCCAAGGAACGATGTTCGAGTGATGCTCCATCGCGCTGATCAGAATCTCGTCGCCAGCACCGACCCGGCTTCGCACATCGCTTTGCGCGACGAGGTTAATCGCTTCGGTGGTCCCCCGCACGAAGACGATTTCCTCTGGATGCTTCGCATTGATGAAGCGGGCAATGCGCGCACGCGCTGCCTCGTAGTGCTCAGTTGCGCGCTGCGAAAGCTGATGCACACCGCGGTGCACGTTGGCGTTCGTCCGCATGTAATAGGCCCGCTCCGCCTCGATGACCGACGCGGGCTTTTGAGTCGTCGCGCCGTTGTCGAGATAAACGAGCGGTTTGCCGTGTACTTGCTGCGCGAGGATCGGGAAATCGCCGCGCCATTGCGTCACGGCGGTTTCGTCAGGAATCCTAAATGATTCGATCATTTTCATATTTCATATCCATTCCCGAACGCGCTCGGCCTGCGGCATCCGCGCAAGCAGCAACTGAGTGAGTCGCTCGCGCACGTTCGCTACGCTCACGCGTTCGATGATGTCGCGCGCGAATGCGCACATGAGCGCCGCGCGCGCTACCGGCTCGTCGATGCCGCGGGCGCGCAGATAAAAGAGCTGATTTTCGTCGAGCTGGCCCACCGTCGCTCCGTGCGTGCATTTGACGTCATCCGCGTAGATTTCGAGCTGCGGTTTTGTATCGATTTCGGCATCGCGAGACAACAGCAAGTTATGGTTGCCCTGATGCGAGTCGGTTTGCTGCGCACCTTGATGCACGACAACGCGTCCATTGAACACACCGTGCGCCGCACCGTCGAGCACGCCGCGGTAATACTCGCGGCTCGTGCACCGGGGGTACTCGTGGTCGATGCATGTGTGATGATCGACATGCTGCCGTCCACCCACGAAATAGAGGCCGTTGAGTTCCGTGCGCGCATCGGTGCCGCGCAACTGCACATCGACATCGACGCGCGAAAGCGCCGCACCGAAGGCGAATGAATGAGCGGCAACGTGGCTCGAGCGGCTTTGCAGCAGTTGCACTCGCCCGATATGGTAGGCGCGCCGCGCCTCGTGTTGGATCCGGCAGTGCTCGATATCGGCTGCCTCGTCGGCCACGATACGCGTCACCGCATTCATCAGATAGCTGTCGTCGGCAATGCCGACGAACTGCTCGATGACGGTGCAACGCGCACCCTGCTCGGCCAGCACCGCGTTGAACGAATGCATCGCCAAGCCCGCTTCATCTGTGACGAAAAGCATTTGCAGCGGCTCGGCCAGCACGCAACCGCGCGGCAGGACGACGATATATCCGTCGCTCAGGAATGCCGTGTTCAATGCTTCGAAACCGTCGCGCGGCGCATGGCGCGAAAACAACGCCCCGAGCCGATCCGGAATCTCTCGCAGCGCTCGCGTCAGGCTCCCGATGAATACGCCGTCGGGCAGATTGCGTGTGCGCGACAGCTTCGGCGAGTGGCGGCCGTTCACGAATACAACGCGCGTTGCCGACGCGTCGAGCACGAGATCGTCGACGATCGACGACACATCGACATCATCGCCACGCGGCGATGTGAAATGCCACGGATGGTCCGCGATGCGCGAGACATCCGTGTATTTCCAGTCCTCCAGCCGGGTAGTCGGAAAGCCCATCGCGTCGAAGTATTCGAACTGATGACGCCGCGCGGCGCGCAGCCACGGCAACTCGGCACCCGGCAGGGCTTTGGCAAGCGTGCGAAAAGCGTGACGATAATGGTCGCGCGTCGATTCGCTCATTGCTGTGCCTCCCAATTTCGATTCCAATTCCGATCTCGATCCGATTTCGAGTCCGCTTTCTAGTCCGCTTTCTAGTCCGCTAGGCAGCCGTACCCTCGGCCAACCAACCGTAGCCCTTGCGCTCCAGCTCGTGCGCCAACTCACGCGTGCCCGATTTCACGATGCGACCTTCAGACAGCACGTGGACATAATCGGGGACGACGTAGTCGAGCAGCCGTTGATAGTGCGTGACGAGCACGATCGCGCGATCGGGGTGGCGCAGGCGATTGATGCCGTTCGCCACCACTTGCAGCGCATCGATGTCGAGCCCCGAATCAGCCTCGTCGAGAATTGCAAGCCGCGGTTCGAGCACAGCCATCTGCAAAATCTCGTTACGCTTTTTTTCGCCGCCGGAAAAGCCCTCGTTGACGGCGCGATAAAGCAGGCTCTCGTCCATTTGCATCAGCGCCACCTTGCTCTTGACGAGCTGCAGGAATTCCACGGCGTCGAGTTCGGGCTCGCCGCGCTGTCGACGCTGCACGTTCAATGCCGCCTTGAGCAAATAGACATTGCTGACACCCGGAATCTCGACCGGGTATTGAAACGCCAGAAACACCCCGGCGCGCGCACGTTCCTCGGGCGACAGCGCGAGCAAGTCTTGCTCGCCGTAGCGGACCGAACCATCGGTCACGACGTAATGATCGCGACCAGCCAGCACATGGGCGAGCGTGCTCTTGCCCGATCCATTCGGCCCCATGATCGCGTGGACCTCGCCGGCTTTCACATGCAGGTCGACGCCGCGCAAAATCGGTTTGCCGTCCACTGTCACATTCAGATTGCTGATTTCGAGCATGGTTGTCATTCCTGTCAGCCTACGCTGCCTTCGAGGCTCACGCCGAGCAGCTTTTGCGCCTCGACCGCGAACTCCATCGGCAACTCTTTGAACACTTCCTTGCAAAACCCGTTGACGATCATCGAGACGGCGTCTTCCTCCGACAAGCCACGCTGTCTGCAATAGAAGAGCTGGTCTTCGCCGATACGCGAAGTCGACGCTTCATGCTCGACATGCGCACTCGGGTTCTTCACCTCGATGTACGGAAACGTATGTGCACTGCAGCGGTTGCCGAGCAACAGCGAATCGCATTGCGTATAGTTGCGCGCACCCTCCGCATTGCGCCCGATCTTCACGAGCCCACGATAAGCATTCTTGCCAAAACCCGCCGAAATGCCCTTGGAGAGGATCGTGCTACGCGTGTTGCGCCCGAGGTGGATCATCTTCGTGCCGGTATCGGCCTGCTGATAGTGGTTCGTCAATGCAACGGAATAAAACTCGCCTATCGCGTTGTCACCACGCAGGATCACGCTCGGATATTTCCAGGTGATCGCGGAGCCCGTTTCGACTTGCGTCCACGAAATCTTCGAGTTTGCCTCGCGACAATCGCCGCGCTTCGTCACGAAGTTGTAGATTCCCCCGCGGCCTTGCGCATCCCCCGGATACCAGTTTTGTACGGTCGAATAGCGGATCTGCGCGCCCTCCAGCGCAACCAACTCGACCACGGCCGCATGCAGTTGGTTCTCGTCTCGCATCGGCGCGGTGCATCCTTCGAGGTAGCTGACGTAGGCCCCTTTGTCGGCAATGATCAGCGTGCGCTCGAACTGCCCGGTGTTGCTTGCGTTGATCCGGAAGTACGTCGAGAGTTCCATCGGGCAACGCACGCCGGGCGGGATATAGCAAAACGATCCATCGCTGAACACCGCCGAGTTCAGCGCCGCGAAGAAGTTGTCGGTGTGCGGCACAACGGAGCCAAGGTATTGCTGCACAAGCTCAGGATGTTCGCGAACTGCTTCGGAGAACGAACAAAATATGATGCCGAGCGCGCCGAGCCGCTCGCGAAAAGTCGTTGCAACCGATACGCTGTCAAATACCGCGTCCACGGCAACGCCCGCCAACAACTCGCGCTCCTTGAGCGGCACGCCGAGCTTCTCGTAGGTGCGCAACAGTTCGGGGTCGACTTCATCGAGGCTTTTCGGGCGATCTTTTTGCGAGTGCGGCGCCGAGTAGTAAGCGATGTTCTGATAGTCGATAGGCAAATGCCGGACCGTTGCCCAACTCGGCTCTTTCATCGTCAACCAATGCCGGTATGCGGCGAGGCGCCATTCGAGCATGAACGGCGGCTCGTCTTTTTTCGCCGAGATCTGCCGAATTATTTCTTCCGACAAACCGCGCGGCAAGGTCTCGGAGCGCACATCGCTGACGAACCCATGCTGGTATTCGCGGTTCATCAACTGATCGATTCTGGATGCAGTGGTGCTCATGCATGACCTCCGTTTTTCGATGTCGGCGCTCGGCGGCTGACCGTTTGCGCCGCGGTACCGCGTGCACGAATTGCGGTGATGTCGATTTCGCTCAACACCGGGCCGGCCAGGTCGGCAAGCGACACTTGCCGCAGCGCCTCGAACACTACGCGGTTGACCTTCTGCCAATTGGCACGCGCGCCGCACGTGAGTTCCTGCTGACACAGACCCGGCACGGCACTGCACTCGGTGATGCCGAGCGGACCATCTATGGCCGAAACGATGTCGGCAAGCGTGACCTGCTGCGCCGGACGCCGCAGCAAATAGCCGCCGCTCGCGCCGCGCAGCGATACGGTCAGGCCACCGCGCACGAGCATCTTCATGACCTTCGAAACGGTCGGCACCGGAATGCCGGTCGCGTCGCCGAGCGCGCCTGCGCTTTGCACGACATCGGCCGCCCGCGCCATCGCCACCAGCATGACCGTGCCGTAATCGGCGAGCTTGCTCATTCGAAGCATTAGATAGTTCTCCTAATCAGTACCGGATCAGTCCTGATTATTGGCCATCGACAGCACCAATTTGATTGTAGACCGCTCGCTAAAACCCTGTCAGATGCATGGGTTGATGCTTCGTCTAACGAACTGACGTTTCGGACGCGCGCCGATGGGCATCGCGCATACGCGCTACTG
The DNA here is from genome assembly GCF_964253315.1 of Trinickia sp. LjRoot230. Classification (NCBI taxonomy): domain Bacteria; kingdom Pseudomonadati; phylum Pseudomonadota; class Betaproteobacteria; order Burkholderiales; family Burkholderiaceae; genus Trinickia; species Trinickia sp. LjRoot230. Next base: position 1,561,146 of record NZ_CAXUQX020000001.1, on the reverse strand, counting down.
TGGGCTCGCTGCTCGGCGGAGGACGCGCGTCGCCGCTGCGGCCCGCTTTGCCCCCACGTTGAACACCAGGCTCGCACGGTATCCGCGATGTTTTTATCCCCGACCGATCCATTTGGATTTCGCTCTACAAGCCAGCCGTCTTCCGATTCCGAGCCCGGTGTGAAAATAGGGCCCGGCATCGAGCCGACGGCAGCGCCTACGCGTTCCGCCCAGTTACGCGGGCTGGCTGCGCAAGCGCGCATTGGCCGCACGGACGCCATGCGCATCGGTGCGCAGCCATCGACGACGCTGACCTATCAGCATGCACTGCGCGCCTTCCAGGCCGGGTTCGGCACGCCCGTCGTCACGGCGGAACAACGCCATATCGCGTTGCGTTTGCCCGTCATCAAAGACGCGTCTGCCGTGCGCATGCCGGGAGCGGATGCCAAACGCGTCGGCGTAGTGGGGCCAAGCGAGATGACCTCGGAGCCATTGATAGGCCGGCGCGGCCCGCTTCGAGGCGAAGGCATCGTATTCTGGAATGGCGGGCTCGTCGAACGCGGGAGTTGGCAACCAGTACGCACGGACGGCACCGCCGTCATCCTCTTTTCGAATGCCAGCGATGCGCAATGCGAGGCGATGCAAAGCAAGCTCGTCGAACTTTCGCATGCGCATCGCACAATGACCGTGGAGACTGTCGACCAGATATTGAAGTTCGCCGACAATCTCGGCATCCATGATCGATACAAAAGCACCGTTGATCAGATTGCCGACACGGCGAAATTCAGCGTCGCAGCGCAATGGGACTTCCCGAATGGTGCTTCGTTGTTTCGCGCGATCAAGAAGCCAGTGCAAACGCGAGCGCTGCTGGTGCCCGAAGGTGTTCCGCTCGCCTGGAACATAAACGACGCATCGACGACGAACATCATCGGGCACGGCGCGCTCGTCATTGTCTCGAATGAGCTTCCGCTCGAACTGCGGCATATCGACCTCGCAGACGCGCAGACGCATTACCGTCTGCAAAAAACGGACGAGCCTGTTCGCATTCACCCGCTCGCCAACGCCAACGTCGCAGACCTTGCATCAGCCACATCAGCCGTGGCCGGCAGCGCGTCGGCGTTGGTTCGTCAAGTTGGCGTCGAGCACGGCGTGGCGATCGCGGCGCATGTCGGCCATTCGCGCCGAACGGTGACGGTCGAAGCCGAACTCGACGGACAGCTGCGTGATGTGCAAGTCGGCATTCCGGCGCAATACAAATCGGCGTCGCAGGATTTTTATGCGATCGAACCACTCGCGTTGCCGTGCCCGCCGCGATGGTTCGACTATCTCTTTGGCGTGATGCGCGAGCGGGTTAGAGGCTTGCCCGGCGGCGCGATGGTCACGCTGGCCGCTGTGCAAGGCGAAGACCTGACACTCGCCCACGCCGGCGATACGGAAGCTCTGGCGTTCGTGCAGGATGCCGATACGGGCCGCGTCACGGTGCGCTCGCTCGTGCCCGATCAATCCATCGACAATTTGGCCACGCTGTTGAAGGCCTTCGATCACGGCGTTCAGATAGCAACGCGCGAAGGTCCGGCCATGCATATCGACTTGCCCAGCGGAGCATTCTTCGCCGTGCGCGAGCGCACATTGCGTCATGTCAACGACGGCATGTCGACGCCCTACTCCGTTGGCGGATATGCGAGCAACGAAACACGACGCAAAGGGCAAATCGCCTATCCCTCGATCTCGCAGTTCAACATCGCGCGCTTGCGTCGTCATCCGGAAGATCGGGTGTTTCTATGGTTGAGTTCCGATGGTCTGTTCGATGTTCATCCGCGCCGCGATGGCCAGCCGTCCAAGAACTTCATTTCCCAGAGCGGCTATGCTCGTCAACTCGAACAACTGATTGCACAGGGGCGGGAATCCGAGTTCGCCGCGCACGCAATGGAACACGCGCTGGCGCAGTACAGTACCGACGACAAAATCTGCCTGGTCAACGAGCTTCCGTCCGGGCACGAGCAGAATCTCATTCTCGGTGTGATCGACGGACATAGCGACGCGGCCTCCGCCCGAGCTATCGCGAAAGCGATCCGCGCTGAAGCGCATAACGCACGCAATGAACGATCGATGCAGCCGGCCTGGGCGCACAGCTTCGATGCTCCGAAGCCACGCGCTCACCGCGTGTCGCCTTATGCTGCGAGGCGGACATCGAACACCTGATGCATCGGACTTTGGCCTGCCTGAAGCTTAGGTCACCAGGGGACCTTCCGTTGTTAGCCGAGGCCTTCGCGGAGCGCACGTGGGGCGTCGGCAGCGAAGAGAACTTTATCAAGGCCGAGTCAAACTTCACCGTGCAATCAAGCAGTGAACGTTGAGCTTGCCCTGCCGCTGTTCGCAATCTCGACCTCGCGCGCCCACAATTGCTGGCGCGCGGTACCGCGCTTCTGACTCTCGCGGATGCCGGTCACGAAGATGATTTCAGGCGGCGGCTCACCGCTAGGCGCGCGCAGCGCGGACAACTGAAAGCGGGTAACGCTATGGGCAAAGCCACGTCGAGAGATGCTGGAAAGTTCTTTTCGTATAGCGTTGCCCACCGATTGCCTCGATTTCGTTTGCGTAAAAGCTACCTGGAGCCGACTCTATCTCAAACATAGAAATATTTTCTCCGGCACAAATTCCCGGCTTATTCATAATGAATTTTGAGATAGTCTTAGAATTGGCGCATCGTTGCAATTGCGCCATTTTTTAATTTATGATGCCGCTCTTTTAATTCGCCGATGCGATTGAAAGAGGGGTAATTGATATGGGTAGGCTCGCTCATACGCTCGCAATCGCCGCGGGCATCGAGCAGCTAAACAGAATGCTGATACTGGAGTCTCCTTTGGGAGCGCAGGCGCGCTTATCGCAGCGAGTTGTCGGCGAGTCTCGTATCGGTCGCACATGATTCACTACGTTATCGTCGAGCCCCTCAACGGCAAGCTCGAGCTTTCCAATGTGCCGCCGGTCTATGAGGTCGGTGAGCTCGTTCCCGAAGCGCGGCCCGAATTGGCAGGGGCGGTGCCGGTGCTCTATTGCGCCGAGCATCCCGGCGAGCAATTGCCGGCATTGCGCGGGCAGCCGAGCAACGCCATGCGTCAGGTGCGCCGCCGGTCATCTGCGCCATTCTCGAATGTGACAAAGCAGGCCATCGGCTGCAGCGGCATCTTGCTGAGCGCCTGGTATTGCCGAAGCCAACGGAAGGGACTGCAATCTTCCGTTTTTATGACCCACGCGTGTTTGCCCACCTGCAATGGATACTGAAACCCGAACAACTGGGGGCGCTACTGGGCCCCGTCGCACGGTGGACTTATCTCGACCGTCAAGCGGGATGGGTGACTGTGGACGGCGCGAAAGTCCCCAACGACGATTTCTTGCTGACAAACGGGCAATACAAGCAAGTCGAGCGCATCGAGATCATCGAGCGCGCGCTCGATGCACTGCGCGGTAACGGAATCGCAATCACGGCCGACATGCCGTCGCTGCTCGACGCCCAGTTGATGAAGGGCGAGACCTATGGCCTTTCAGGCTCGGACCTCCTTGCTTTTGTGCTTCACGGCACCGTTGTCTCTCCCTGTTTTGACCGTCACCCGCGCGTGCGGACCGTGTTGCAGGCGCCAGAGACGCACCCTTATGCCGAGACGGTCGCTCGTTGGACCCAACGTGACTGGGATGCCATTGCGCGCGAGAGCATCCAATACCAATGATTTGAACGAGACAAGAATATGGCATACGACTTCGACTTCTCGAATATCAGGCAACTGACGATAGCGGCAATGCAGGCGTCCACACGCGAGCCCGGCAGTTGCTCCATGTGCCAGAAGAAAGGCCTGCCCATCTTGCCTGTCCGATACTCCGCCTTCGCCGATACCAATGCGCACGGTTCGACCGGCGCAATGAGACTGATGGGCGGTAAGTTCGGCGAAGGCGTAACGGATATCGCACTGAGAAAGGCGAAATACACGTTGCGCACGCTGCGCTACGGTTACGTGTACGTGTTCTATCCGAAGACCGGGCGATGGCAGGCCTATGCGGTGACCGCCGAGGGATACCTGTACGAGTTTCCGGTTGACCTGAACATTGACCGTGGCTTCGAGCGGCCGTTTAGTTGTCATCAGCCCGAACACGCACAATTGGCGCAGTGCATCACCATCGAGGATGCGCAAAGGGCAGGCGTGGTCTACTTGGCGTTCAGCGAGGAACGCTGGACCAAAAAGGTACGCGACCTATATGCGACCAATTTCATGGGCTGTCGCGACAAGCGAATGCAAACATTCGACGCGACGGGGTGGTTCAACGGCAGCAAGCAGCAGCCCCACACGGAGACCGTGACACACGTCGCGGACCTACTCAGCGAATACAAAGACAGCCCGCCCGAGGCATTGTCAAGCGCTTGCTTCACCTACCACCATCGCACCGGACAAGGGCCCGCGTTGAAGCAGGCGATGGATTCCATTACACCTGACAAGGGACTCATCTTCGCGCTGTGGGACCCTATCGGCATTACGCAAGAGTTGAACTTCGAGCAGCGACTCGCGTTCGGCGCCACGCTTGAACCGTACGAACACGGTATCTGGGCCACGAGCGCCATCGATGCGCTGCACGACGCTGTCATTGCGTCGGCGAAGGAGGACGTGGAAAGTGGTGTCCGGTTGATGGAGGGCAACACGTACCAGGGGCTGGCAGCCAGTGCGATATTCGACGGCGGCAAGCTGCTCGACAAGCAGCTCAAAAGCATCGAGGCGATGAAGCAAGCGGACCTCGTCAGCGCGGGCCCCGAAGCGTGGAAGCCGTACACGATGCATTATCGGCAGCAGGCCATCGTCGACTTCAAAGAGCACATGGCCGAGGTGCTCAAGCACGAGCAGGCGAGCACGCTCGTGCCTCTATCGCAGGACCATCAGGCCTGGTTGACGAGTCCTGCGTTGCTGAATGTCTTTCAATTCGACTACGAACAGGGCAACTGCCGCAGCGGCGTCAACTACACGAACGCGTTCACCGGTTGCATCGAAGGCGCGGCGGACCGCAAGGAAACGGTCGACGTGCTCGTCAAATGGGCTCGGGGCGATGTGACGGATATGCGTAATCCGCTGCTGCGCGCGCTCGTGCTGAACCATCCCGTTCTGGCCGAGAAGGTCAAGCAAGCATCGAGCTATCCGTACATCGAGATGCGCGAGTCGGTGGCAAAACTCATCGAGTCGTATAGCCAGATAGAGGAAGTTGCGAAACAGGCGGACCCTCGCTTGTCAGGCGCCCTCGCCGGCTCGGTCGCCCGTCTTCTGCAACAGGCGGGCGGACCGATTGTCGAAGCGGTGAGCGCCGGCGTGGACGCAACAGTCGCCAAAATAATCTACGCCGCGATGTGCATGCGGACTAAAAAGCTATTCGAGTTCAAAGCGCTATGGGGTTCGCCGAATCAGTGGGTGAACTACATCGCGCGGCAGATGCAAGAGATGATGCCGGGGCGGCAACAAATCGATGTGCGGGATTTGCAAACGAAGCTGCGCGAGAAGGCCGTGCCTGCCGGCGACAAGGATTGGGAAGTGAAGGTCAAGCAGTTCATACCCGTTCAAAGCGCTGAACAGGAAGCGGCGGCGCTGTCCAGCGTCAAGGGCACGCCTAGCGTGTCCAAGCAAATGGCCGCGTCGATGCTGACGCCGGATGTCGTTGAAAATATCTACATGCCGAAGTTTCGGCTGATGGCCAAAGGTGAACCGGCATTTGCGGGCATCGGGGCGATCTTTAACGCGATCAATCTGCGGTTGGCGCGGGAAGAGCTGAGGAAGTCGAACCGGTTCAACGCGACGGAGAATGCCATCAAGTTCGACAATGCGGTGGCTGGGCTTACCGCAAGCGTCGCGCAGTATGGCGGAGCCACGATCAAGGGGCTGGAGAATGGAGGCGTGAAGCTATCCGGTGGTTGGCTGCGCTGGGCTCATCGCTTGGAGGTGGCTGGGAAGTATGGCGGAGCGGTGGTTGGGCTCGTGTCGGCGGCTATCGACTTTTATCATGCGTACGATGAAGATGCGCATGGCAATACGATATTGACTGTGCTCTATGTTGCCTCCGGTGTGGCGAGCGTTGCTTTGATAATTTCTGCATTCCTCTCACCAATTCTCACGCTGCCACTGCTTTTACTTGCCGCTCTTATAGGTGTTTTAATGAATTATCTCAAGGGGCGCGAATTGCATGAATGGTTGAAACGGTCTTATTTCGGCATAAAGGTGAGTAGCGAAAGATTTGAACGCCTGGAAGAAGACCAGAAGGCATTCTCTGCAATTTTCTCTTGACTGGAGCCAGCATGGTTTTTGATGGACTGTCTTGGTACAAGCTCAATCGACCGCTGACGGATGTGGAGGCGTCGGCACAACTGCATGTGGACAAGGCATGCGCGGATGGAGCCAAGAGCGTGGGCACCGTATTTGCGGCGACTGATACTTGCCTTGAGGTATGCGACGGCCTCTATCGAGAAAAAGGCTGGGGGTTGCTAGCGTTCTTGACCGCTGGCCTCATGGCGCTCGGCGCGGCAGGTATGTGCTTATGGATGATGATATACGTCCCGCCAGCTGTGCAAGCGAAGCGGGAAGCCTGGATTCTTTATTGGGGACTAACACCTCTCGTTTTAATATTGATTGGTCTTTTTTCTATAACGGTGCACGGATTTCTGGTCGATTGCTTCAACTATACCCGCAAGCCAATACGGTTCAACAGGGCTGACCGCACGATATACGCATTCCGCCACAACGGCCCTGGAGGCGTTCTCTCAGTTTCGTGGCGCAACGCCTTCTTTTACGTTGAGCGAAAACCCAAAGCTGGCCTCGGCGGGACTGCACCTCGTATCGTCCGCTGCCTGGTCCTGAACGACAAGGGACTGGTGATAGATACGTTCTCTATCGGAAAGCGCGTGGTACTCGCATTTGACGAGAACAGCTCAGCAGGCCAGCAGGTGATGGAAGAGCTATATCAAGACTTCGAATACTACCGACGTTTCATGGAAGAAGGTCCATCGTCCGTGCCTCCGGTAGCAGAGTTGCTGACAACTGACGTTTCCTTCCGAAACTCCCTGAGAATGCAGTTTGAGGACGTGCCCGACATCCTGAATTCCGGGCATCCGCTGTTGTGGTTACTGCTTGCCATCACAGCGCTCCCGAGCCTTATCCAAGCAACGGTGCATTACCTTGCGCAACTGACCTGTCGCGAACCCGTGTGGCCAGATGCGGTCGAGCAGGCGTGCAACGCTCGCCTGCCTCCTGCCGAAGGACTCGCATCATGAACCGAAGATTCATTCGCAAGACTGACCGCAACGGGGCCGTGGTTGACGGTATCGCGGGGACGTCGTTTCAAGGCCAACCTTTCGCTTATCTGGGAGGCTTCGTGCAGTGTCCCGCCTGTAACGCGAAGGGCGTCATCGTAAGCGATGGCTCACCGCGCACGATGACGGTGATGAGCAAGCAAGTCGCTCTGGAGAATGACCTCTGCCAACGCAAATGCGACCCGCTGCTGAAACTGATGGCGTCACAAGCGCTCTGCTCCATCAAAACTTAGCGGGCTCGCGTGACGGTCTAATTCCCTCGGGCGGGTCGATAGGAGGACAATCCGGAATCGACGAGGGAAAACGTTAGACGACAAAGAAGCGCCGGCAATTCGATGCCAGCTTCAAACTGGAAGTCGTGAAGATGATACGAGACCAAGCGCTATCGATCGGCGAGGTTTGCCGGTAGCAGTGGTCCGGGTTGCCGGACGAAGGGCTGGAAGACGCGCTGTACGACAGCATTGCCGCTGCAAACACGCCTGGCGTTAAAAAAAACGCCGTCGCTCGCGAAATCTTTGCATTACCCGATGGTTACATTCCCCCGGGGGGAAGCCCAGCGCCGCGTTCCTGATTCGATTGCTACACTGTGACATCACATTGCCTGCACGTTCGCCGCAAGACTCGCGCATTGCCCATGCTGTGGGCAAGCCGACTCAAAACTCACCTTATGACACAGTAAGAGTACGGATGCATCGAAAAAATGAAAATCGCCACCTGGAATGTCAATTCACTGAAAGTCCGTCAGCAGCATGTGATCGACTGGCTCGAGCTCAGCCATGTCGACGTGCTCTGCCTGCAGGAACTGAAACTGCCCGACGAGAAATTCCCGCATGCGGAATTCTCCGTGAAAGGTTATCGCAGCTGGTGCGCGGGACAAAAGACCTACAACGGCGTGGCTATTCTGGTGCGCGACGGCCTTGAAGTCGATGAAGTCGATATCGTCCGCAACATCCCCGGCTTCGAGGATCTGCAACAGCGCCTGATTGCGGCAACGGTCAATGGCACCCGGATTGCCTCGGCTTATTTTCCGAACGGACAGGCCCCTGGCACCGAGAAATTCGCTTACAAGCTGCGTTGGCTCGATGCCATCACGCAGTGGGCGGCCGACGAGCTGGTCCGTTATCCGTCGTTCGCGCTCGCCGGCGATTACAACATCGCGCCAGAGGATCGCGACGTGCACGATCCGCAAGCGTGGCTCGGGCAAAATCTCGTGTCTCCCGAAGAGCGCGCGGCGTTCGCGAGACTCGTCAGCCTCGGGCTCGTCGATTCGTTTCGAAGCTTCGAGCAACCCGAAAAAACGTTCACGTGGTGGGACTATCGGATGCTTGCCTTCCGGCGCAATGCCGGGCTGCGTATCGATCACATTCTGCTGTCGTCGGCACTCGCGGCAACCTGCACGCATTGCGAAGTGGACAAGACGCCGCGCAAATGGGATCAACCCTCCGATCACGCACCGGTTATCGTGTATCTGGGCTGATTCGCTGAACCAACCAACAAGAAGGCCATGGGCAAAATGCACCCATGGCCTTTTTCGTTGTAAGCGATATTCAGGAGTCCTTACGATTCGAGATGCAACTCCTGAATCTTGCGCGTAATGGTGTTGCGGCCGATGCCAAGCCGCTCGGCGGCCTCGACCTTACGCCCACGTGTGAAATCGAGCGCTTCGCGTATCACGGCGGCTTCGAAGCGGCGCGCCAATTCGTCCATGACATCGGCCGTGTTCTCGCGCAACATGCGCGCCACTTCAGCGCGCAAACCGCTTTCCCATATGCTCACCGGCAAGCTCGGGGCCATGCTGCCGAACGTGCCCTGCCCACCCACCGCCATTGGCACGCCGTTGCGCTCGCTGTCATAAGCGGCACTCCCCGCTGCTTGCGCGCCGGTGGACATGCCCGCAACGATTTCGTCCGCGTGTGCCTCCACTTGCTGCTGATGCGGCATCAAGTCGGGCGGCAGGTCCTTGATTTCGATCGTTTGCGCAGGTGCCATCACCGTCAGCCAATTCGCAAGGTTCTCGAGCTGACGCACGTTCCCGGGAAACGACAGCGATGCGAGGTAAGCGAGCGTCGCCTCGGAGACACGCTTGGGCTCCACACCGAGATCGCGCGCGCTCTTTTGCAAGAAGTGCCGCGCGAGCAACGGAATGTCCTCTTTGCGCTCGCGCAACGCGGGCAAGCGCAGACGAATCACGTTGAGCCGGTGATAAAGATCCTCGCGAAAGAGCCCCTGCCGCACGCGGGACTCCAGATTCTGGTGCGTCGCTGCAATGACGCGCACATTCGCGCGCAACGGACTATGGCCGCCCACTCGATAGAACTGGCCATCTGAAAGCACGCGCAACAAACGGGTTTGCAGATCGAACGGCATGTCGCCGATTTCGTCGAGAAAGAGCGTACCGTTCTCGGCCTGCTCGAAGCGGCCCTGACGCATCGCCTGCGCGCCTGTGAACGCGCCGCGCTCATGGCCAAATAGTTCGGACTCCAAAAGATCTTTTGGAATCGCAGCCGTGTTCAACGCAATGAAAGGCCCGTCTGCGCGCGGGCTGTGCCGGTGCAGCGCGCGCGCGACGAGCTCCTTGCCCGTGCCGGACTCGCCGGTAATCAGCACCGTTGCGGACGAATGCGATAGACGCCCGATGGCGCGGAACATGTCCTGCATGGCCGGCGCTTGACCGAGCATCTCGGGTGCGTCAGCAAGCGATACATCCGCCGCATGCGTGCCGCGCAGGCTCTCATCGACGGCGCGATGAATGAGCTCGACGGCGCGATCGATGTCGAACGGCTTCGCGAGATATTCGAATGCACCGCCCTGAAACGCCGCCACCGCGCTATCGAGATCGGAATAGGCGGTCATGATAATGACGGGCAACTCGGGGAGCCGTTCGCGCACAGACTGCAGCAGATCGAGGCCCGATGCACCCGGCATCCGGATGTCCGATACCAGCACCTGCGGTGTGCCGTGCTCGAGCGCAGCCAGTGCTTCGCGCACATTGGCGAAGCTGCGCGTGGCGAGATTCTCGCGCGCGAGCGCCTTTTCGAGTACCCAGCGGATCGATTGGTCGTCGTCTACTATCCAGATCGGCTTCATAGAAGGGTCGTTGGTCAATTGTCGAGTGGCAACAAAATCTGAAACTCCGTATGTCCTGGTCGGCTTTCCACCTCGATAAGGCCGTCGTGCTGCTGCACGAAAGTCTGCGCGAGCGTCAGCCCCAGCCCGCTGCCGTCCTCACGTCCGGACACAAGCGGATAAAAAATGCGTTCGCGAATTTCTTGCGGAATCCCCGGGCCGTTGTCGATGACACGCAAGTCCAATGCCAGTTTGAACAGACGTTTTGCGATCGTCACCTTGCGCGCCACGCGCGTGCGCAGTGCAATGCGTGCATCGCCTTCGCTGATGCGCTCGCGCAGTGCCTGGGCTGCATTGCGCACGATGTTCAGCAGCGCTTGGATCAACTGCTCCTTGTCACCGCGCAAGTCGGGCACGCTCACGTCGTAGTCGCGCTCGATCGTGAGCCCACGCGGGAACTCGGCCATGATCACTGCGCGCACGCGTTCGCATACCTCGTGAATGTTGACGTCTCCGACGACATGCGGATGCCGGTGCGGCTCCAGCAAGCGGTCTACGAGCGTTTGCAGGCGGTCCGATTCCTTGACGATCACCTGCGTGTACTCGCGCAGTTCCTGGCGCTCACGCGCGTTCAATTCGAATTCGAGCAACTGCGCCGCCCCGCGAATACCACCGAGCGGATTTTTGATTTCGTGCGCCAGATTGCGGATCAACTGCTTGTTGGCCGCAGTCAGGTCGTGAATGCGCTCCTCGCGATCGGTGCGTAAATGACGCTCGTTTTCGAACAACTCGAGCAGCACATAGTCGGATGCGCTTTCGAGAAAACCCACGACGACGTGCACATGCAAAGGCTCGCGTCCCGGCCGCACCAACACCGCATCGAGGTGCGTCGAATGAAAGCGGTGTTCGGCGATCGCGCCGATCGTCTCGATGAGTGCGTCGCCGTTCGCGAAAATCTCGGGCCACGCCATCAGCATCAGTTGGCGCCGCGATAGATCGAGCATCGATTCCGCCGACGGGTTGGCATACGCCACGCGCAACGTATGCGTCTGGAGCACGAGCGCAACGGTCGGCAACGCCTCGAAGCCGGGCAGCAGGCCCGATGCAGCGAGCGCGGGGTCGTCCGTGAACGGTTCGCCAACGCCTTTTTTCGTCTTGATCAGGTTCTTTAACGCCATCGTCGAATCACAAGCAGCGAACAAAAAAGGGACGGCGCCGCCGTCCCTTCGAGACCGATTCGCCAGCATCGCGTGCGCTTCGCCGACCGAACGGGGCGAAGCGCATCGCAACGCTTAAAGCGAGTAGTACATTTCGAACTCGATCGGATGCGTCGTCATGCGGAAACGCTGCAGTTCGGCTTCCTTGAGCTCCAGGTAAGCGTCGATCATCGTGTCGGTGAACACGCCGCCGCGCGTCAGGAACTCGCGGTCCTTGTCGAGTGCTTCAAGCGCGTAGTCGAGACCGGCACAAACAGTCGGGATCTTCGCGTCTTCCTCGGGCGGCAGATCGTACAAGTTCTTGTCCGCGGCTTCGCCCGGATGGATCTTGTTCTGCACGCCGTCGAGACCGGCCATCATCAGCGCGGAGAACGCGAAGTACGGGTTCGCCATCGGGTCCGGGAAGCGCGTTTCGATACGGCGGCCCTTCGGATTCGATACGTGCGGAATACGGATCGAAGCCGAGCGGTTACGTGCCGAGTAGGCGAGCTTCACAGGTGCTTCGAAGTGCGGCACGAGGCGCTTGTACGAGTTCGTCGTCGGGTTCGTGATCGCGTTCAATGCACGGGCGTGCTTGATAATGCCGCCGATGTAAAACAGCGCGAATTCCGACAAGCCCGCATAGCCATTGCCCGCGAACAGGTTTTGACCGTCCTTCCAGATCGACTGGTGAACGTGCATGCCCGAGCCGTTGTCGCCCACGACCGGCTTCGGCATGAACGTGGCGGTCTTGCCATACGTGTGCGCCACGTTATGGACGATGTACTTGAGCTGCTGCGTCCAGTCGGCACGCTGCACGAGCGTCGAGAACTTGGTGCCGATCTCGTTTTGACCCTGGCCCGCCACTTCGTGATGGTGCACTTCGACCGGAATGCCGATTTGCTCGAGCAACAGGCACATCTCCGAGCGCATGTCCTGGAACGAATCGACCGGCGCGACGGGGAAGTAGCCGCCCTTCGTACCCGGACGGTGGCCCGAGTTGCCGCCTTCGAATTCCTTGCCCGACGACCACGGTGCCTCTTCCGAGCCGATCTTCACGAAGCAGCCCGACATGTCCGTATTCCACCGGACCGAGTCGAAAATGAAGAACTCGGGTTCGGGGCCGAAGTAGGCGGTGTCGCCGAGACCGGTGCTCTTCAAGTACGCTTCAGCGCGCTTGGCGAGCGAGCGCGGATCGCGTTCGTAGCCCTTGCCGTCGGCGGGCTCGACCACGTCGCAGGTCAGCACCAGCGTCGGCTCTTCGTAGAACGGGTCGATAAATGCCGTGTTGGGGTCCGGCACGAGCAACATGTCCGACGCTTCGATGCCCTTCCAGCCGGCAATCGAAGAACCGTCGAACGCATGGCCGCTTTCGAACTTATCTTCGCCAAACGCCGACAGCGGAACGGAGACGTGCTGCTCCTTGCCGCGCGTGTCGGTGAAGCGAAAGTCGACAAACTTGACGTCCTCGTCTTTGACGAGCTGCATGACGTCGGCCACGGTTTTACTCATATCCTCTTCTCCATGTAATAGGTTCGGCGGTTCTTCACTTTGTGCCCGCTTCGACGGTTGAACTGAATTACCCGTGCTGAAAGCCGGCCTGCAAGCGATCGCCGTCGGTTATAGCATCTTTCGTGCCAGGACAGATAGGTCCAGACACGACGCTTTCGACTCCTCGCGGCAACGGCGAGCCGCCGCGCCCCGCGTTGGAACGCGAGTTTGCACCGTAACGTACAACCTGCCGCGATACTTCGGAGTCAAGCACGACTATGGTGCAAATAGCAGAGCGTGCACGCGAACGCGCCCCGCTTCAGTGCGCAGGCCGTCATTGTGCACCTTTTCGGAGCACACGTTTGCCGGTGCGACCCACGCCGCCTCATCAACTGCCCACTTGGCGGACCCCGCGCTAGAATGCTTTTTTGCCACGAGGAGACCGGCTGTCATGAGTACGCTCGAACAGATCCTGGCGCAAGCGGAAAAACGCCGCGCCGAACATCAATTGCCCTACAAGGGGGCGCTCGCTCCGGCCGAAGCGTTCGAACTGTTGCAACTCAAACCCGAAGCCCGGCTCGTCGATGTGCGCACGCGCGCGGAACTGGACTGGGTCGGACGGCCCATCGTAGGGGATGGGCAATACGTCCATATCGAATGGACGCGCTATCCGGGCGGCGTGCCGAACACCGAATTTGTCGATCAGTTGCGCGAGGCCGCTTCGCCCGATGCGCCGGTCATCTTTTTGTGCCGCAGCGCCGCGCGCTCGAAACTGGCAGCCGTGGCCGCCGAGAAAGCCGGTTTTCATCAAGCGTTCGACCTACTCGAAGGCTTTGAAGGCAATAAGGACGGCAACGGGCATCGCAAAACCGTCGACGGGTGGTGCCGCCGCGGCTTGCCGTGGATCGGAGCGTAAAGCCGTCACGGATCGGCAACGGGTCAAGGCTCGACGACATCGCCACCGAGCAGATGCACGCCCTCGCGCAGTTTGACGAAAGCCGCCGCCACCGCCTCGGGCTCGCCCTTCACACCGAGATCGATATGCCGCCGCGCATAGACACCCCCGCGCTCGGCGTCGCCAACGCTCGGTAGGCTGAACACGCGCACGCCCGGAAAGTCGGTCTCGATTGTCTCCATCAGCGGCGTGAGCGTCGACTCCATCAGCTCGAAAACGAGGAGTGAGCGTTCGGCATGGGCGACCTGGTGATGCAAGTGCGCGTACTTCGTATCAAGCACCCATTCGATCATCGGCCAGGCCATGACAGGGAAACCCGGCACAAAATGGTGATCGCCAACTGAAAAGCCCGGAATCTTGTTGTAGCCGTTCGGGATGATCGACGCGCCGCGCGGAAAGACACCCATATTCAGGCGATGTCGATTTTCAGGCGAATCGAGGTCGAGAGGCGAGGCGCCGGCCGGCTGCATCGTGCGAATACGCTGACGAATCAGTTCGGCGGCCTCGGGATGCAGCTCCAGCGGAACACCGCGGGCATCGGCCGCGCACTGGCGCGTGTGGTCGTCAGGCGTCGCGCCGATGCCGCCCGTCGAAAACACGATGTCGCCCGAGGCGAACGAGCGCGTGAGTACCGCCGTAATCCGCGCCGGGTCGTCGCCGATGTATTCGGCCCACGCCAGCGCAAGGCCGCGTGCGTTCAGGAGTTCGATGACTTTCGGCAAATGCTTGTCGACGCGTCTGCCCGACAGGATTTCGTCGCCGATGATGATGACGCCAAATGCCATGACCGCCTCGCGAAAGATAAGAAGCGCTTATCGTCGTCCATGATCGTGACGGCTGCAAGTGTCGCGGGTTTGACCGGTCGGGTTGGCCGCCAGCGCTCGGTTAACGCACCTGCTGAACATGCGCATTGACATGCTCGGGCCGCCCCGCCGCATAACCGAACCACGCCGATACAACGCAGATGCCCACGCACAAAGCAGCCAAACTGTAGAGCGAGCCGGTTGCATGGAGCAGCGACCCGGCGATGAACGGCCCGCATGACGCTAATAGATAGCCGACACCCTGCGCCATGCTGGAAAGTTGGGCGGCCACATGCGAATCGTACGAACGTAAGCCGATGACGGTTAGCGCAAGCGTGAACGACGCCCCCTGCGCGGCCCCGAGAAGCAGCGCCCAGATCCACACGGTCGATAAAGGCCCGAAAAAGCAGCCCATCAAGCTCACACCGGCCAACAGCAATGCGCTCACATTCACCGCGCGCTGATCCCGCGCTCGCGCAAGCACAAACGGTAGCAGGAGCGACGCCACCGCCTGCGTGACCACGCTAAGCGACAGCATGAAACCGGCATCGACGGCGCCCATACCGCGCGAGCGAAGCACCGTCGGCAACCAGCCGAACACGATGTAGGCCAGCGACGATTGCGAACCCATGAACAGCGTGACCTTCCACGCGAGCGGATCGCGCCACAACCCGCGAACCACACGCACAACACGCCTTCCCGTCTCGGCCGACTCCGCCGGCGCACGCGCGCCCCAGACTAGCGCGGCCAACGCAACGGGCAACGCCCATAGCGCCAATGCCCAAGCCCACGCGTCGCCTTTCGCGCCGCCCAGCAGATACTCGACGGCATGTGCAGCCGGCACGGTTGCGGCGGCCGCCGCGGCAGCGCCCGCGCACATTGCCGCGCTGTAGATTCCTGTCATTAGCGCGACATGGTGAGGGAAGTCACGCTTCACCACGCCTGGCAGCAGCACGTTCATCAAGCCGATGGCAAAGCAGGCCACTATCTGACCGAGGTACAACACCTGCCATACAGGAACAACCCGCAACGCTGTACCGAGGGCGAGCAGCACCAGCAGCGCCAACAGTGTGCGTTCACTGCCGAGGCGCCGCGCGAGCAGCGGCGCAAGCGGCCCAAAGAGACCGAAGCATAGCGAGGGCAATGTCGTCAGCACGCTTGCGCCCGTGCGCGAAAGGTTGGTGGCCCGCACTGCTTCGAGCAGGATCGGACCCACGCTGGTGATCGGCGTGCGCAGTGAAAAGGCGATCAACGCGAGGCTCGCCGCGAGCGCTATGCGGTGTGCGCGTGAATCGCGCCGCGCGGTGTCGGCCGCCTCGCGTTGAGAATGACAAGACGTTTCGGGGGCGTTCATCGATGAATGGGCGTTACACGGATACGCCGAAGCGACAGACAGCTGTCAGAAGGTGCCCATTCTGCCGTATGCGTCCGAGATACGTACGACAGATCACCGGCCGAGCATCACGCCGCCGGCAGCACCCGCGTATCGTCATCACGCCGCGCGGCTTCCTCGCGCAAGCCCTCAAGCGCGTCCAGACAATAATGGCCGAACCAAAGCGCCGAAAAAACGAGAATGAACGCATACAGCCAGATCGTGATCGCCGCGATGATGGGAAAGAGCACGATCAGCAACAGCGACCAAGCCCATAGCAGCGTAGGCAGCATACTGATGAGGCCGCTGGCCACGCCGATCGCGAGTAGCGGCACCCGGTGCCGGCGCATCAGCGCGATGCGCTCGGCACGGCTCGCGTGCAAGGCCAGTGCGTCATAGGTCATTACGCGGTAAGTCAGCCATCCCCATAAAAGCGGCGGAATGACGGCGAAGAGCGGCGGAATCAACCAAAGCGGCATGGTGACCAGTGTCAGTGCCAGACACAAAAGCGTCGTCGCGAGCGCGTAGACGAGGCTGCCCCACCACGTGCCGCCGTGCCGCGCTTCGAGCAACGCGAAGCGGCGCGCCGATAAATGCCGGATGACCATCGGCATCGATAGCGTCGCGATCAGTAACAGCACCGTTACGACGATGAGCGGAATCGAGAGCGCGATCACCATGAACGGCGCAATTGCCGAGTGCAAGTTCGCCAAGCCGACCCAGTCGAACGCGCGGTACAGCGTGGTGCCTAACGACGAACCGAGCAGCCAGCTACGCGCGGCGCCGACGAGGTCCTGCCAGGTGAACCAGAAGAACACGCCCCACCCGGCGGCGGCCACGACGAACGGAACGAACGTCAGCCAAAGCATGCGCGGATGCAGCATGCTGGCCAGAGCCCGGGCGAAGGCGCGCAACACGTCGTTCATCGGCGCGCGTAATTAAAGCGCCGCAACGTCATCGGCTGTCGCAGCGGCGGGCCGCCTCGCGCCGAAACGGCGCTCGATGCGCCGTGCAATGCGCACGAAAGCCAGCCAATGTTGCGAGAAGAAGCCATTTCCATACGATTCGCCTTCGATCTCCTGGCGAACACCGGTCGGCTCGACCGTCCGGCTCCAGGATGCAGTCTTGAAGAGCATATCCCACCATGGAAACAGCACGCCGAAATTGCAGCCGTAGGCCGTGCCTTCGTGCCCATAGCCCACAGCATGATGGCGACGATGAAAAGCCGGGCTGACAAAGAGCCGTTCGAGCACGCGGCCGAACCCGAGCCGTGCATTCGTGTGCTGGACGCCTTGCAGGACATTCGTCACGGCCGATAGCACGACGAACTGCGCGGGCGCAACGCCGATGGCAAGTGCGATCGACGCCAGAAAGCACGCTTGCAGGACGTCGTCGAGCAGATGATTACGGTCATCCGACCACAGGGACAACTGGCGCTGGCTGTGATGGACAGCGTGCAGCTCCCACCAGATACCGAACCGATGCTGCCATCGGTGATACCAATAGCCCGCGAAATCGAGCACCACAACGTAGATCGCAAAAGCCACGAGCGGGCGGGAGGTCACGCCCGGCCAGAGGGTGTCGAGATTGATGTTGGCAATGCCGTGCAAGCGCAGCCAACCTTGCAGACCATCGAAAAGCGGCTGAAACCCGACAAAAACGAGCAGATTGAAAACGCCCAGCTTGACGAGCCAGGTGTAAAGCACGTCGACGCGCACCGCCTTGCGGTTTTCCCATCGCTCCACCGGGCGCAATGCTTCGAGCGGACGCAGGAACAGGTACATCGCACCGACTGTCAGCGCGCCCACGATGACGGGATAGAGCGCGTCATACGAATCCTCGTCGTACTCCATCCAGCCGAACTTGAAGAGCAGCGGTTCAAGCACGTGGATGAAGGCCCACGTCTGCAACGCAGAGATGAGGCCGTCGAGCGAAGCGAGGATCGAGTGGAGCATGGGCAGCAGGCGTCGCGGCGTGCATCAGGCGCCGTTGGGAGCCGTGATCGGGGCGCGGTCGTAGAAATAGATACCGTGCGGTGAGCGTCCGACCTTGATCGTTTGCACAAGCTTTTTCGTCGCCATATCGATCACGCCGACATGCTTGGCGAAACGGAAGGTGACCCACAAATAGCGCTTGTCCGCCGTCAGTTCCATATCGTCCGGGCCCGGGAGCAGACCTGCAATGTCGCCAACGTTGGTCAGCGACTCTTCGTCGATGATGCTAATGGTATTCGCCAGCCGGTTGCTGACGAGCACGTGCCGCCCGTCGTCGAGCGAGCGGAAATTATGGGCGCCCTCTCCCGTCTTGATACGCTTGACGACCGCGCGGCTGCGCCAATCGATCACTGCGACGTCGTCTTCGCCGGTCATCCCGACGAGCAAATACTTTTCTTTGGGGGTAAACCACAGCCCAGCCGGCGTTTTGCCGACCGGCATCTTCCAGAGCACCGTCTGCGTGGGCAGATCGACGGCGGCCACTTCCCCCGACACTTGCAGCGTCACAAACACAGTCCGGCCGTCTTTCGTGAAGGCCATATGGCTCGGCATCGTCGCAAGCGGCAGGCGCTTGGCGAGCGTCAAACCGTTCGTCGCGGCGTCGTAGTGATAGACGTCGAGCCGATCAAGACGCAGCCCCGTCGTCACGAACCATTTTTTGTCGGGAGAAAAGCCGAGCTGATACGGATCTTCGATCCCTTCGACACGGCTTTGCACCTTGCCCGTTTTCGGATCGACGAACATCAGATCGTTGGAAACGGAATTGGCGACGATCAGCGATTTATTGTCAGGCGTCGCCATCAGATGATGCGGCTCCTTGCCGGTCGGAATCGTGCCGACCACCTGATGCGTCGCCTGATCGATCAGCGACAGCGTTGCTTCGGCCGAATTCAGCACGATGACATCGTTGGCGCGGGCCGAGGGAGCTGCGACGCCCGCGCAAACCGCCAGTATCGCCGCGGCAACGGCGCCGTTCAGGCTCCGCGCGCGGGAAGAAAAAATTTTGTGCATGAGAACTCGATAGAAAGGCCGACACATTCCTTCATAAAACGCGCGGCCCGTGCCACGGTTGACGGCATCAACACAAATTCCCTTTAATAGCGCATCTAGCGCTGCATCGACTCCCATACCTTATGCAGCCGCTTCACCGAAATGGGCATCGGCGTGCGCAACTCTTGCGCGAATAGCGAAATGCGCAATTCCTCGAGCAACCAGCGAAATTCGGCCAGCCGCGCATCGGCCACGCCGCCGCGTGCCGATTGCGCGCGCTGATATTGCTGAACGAGCGGCTGCAATTCGGCGAATTGGCGCGCATCGCGGCCCGGGTCGGCCTTGAGTTTGTCGATGCGCAGCGCCATTCCCTTCAGATAACGCGGAAAATGCGCGAGCTGAGCATACGGCGTGTCGACGATGAACCGCTTGCCGATCAGTCCCTGCAATTGCTGTTGCATGTCAGCATAGGCTGCCGCATGCGGCTTTGCCTGCGCGAGCTTTTTCGCAAGCGCAGCATATTCGGCGAGGATTTGCCCGACGAGCCGGGCGATTTCCTGAGCCAGCAAGGACAAGCGACTCTTGCCTTCGTCGCGGCGCACGTGAAAACTCGCGTCATCGTCAGGCAACGGGTCTTGCAAACAGGCACGATCGAGCGCCACATCGATCAATTGCTCGCGCAGCGCTTCTTGCGTGCCGAGCGGCATGAAATGCAGCGCCATCTCGCGCAAGCCCGGCAGGTTCTTCTCGAGGTACTTGATCGGCTCGCGCAATTGCAGCGCGAAAAGCCGGCGCAGGCCCGCGCGATGGGCGCGCGCCGCTTCTTCGGGCGAATCGAACACCTCGACATTGCAATGCGTCGTGCGATCGACGAGCGCTGGATAGCCGAACAGCGTCTGCCCGCCCCGGCGAATCTCGAGCAACTCAGGCAGCTTGCCGAAATTCCAGGTCGTCAGATTGTCGTAGAGAGCGGCCGTCTCGGTGGACGCTGGCGCACTGGCGCCGGCGCTAGCGGGCCCTCGTGCGATGGCGGGCGCCGTCTGACGCGGGCGTTGCGCGCCCTCGGCGCCGCCTGCGAGCGAAACACCGGCCGCGAGTTTTTGAAACTGCCGCTGCGCATCGCCGCCCAATTCGGCACGCAACTGCGCGAGGTTTCGCCCCATACCGAGCTGCCGGCCGTGCTCGTCCACCACCTTGAAGTTCATGAAAAGATGCGCCGGCAGCGTTTCAAGCTTGAAATCGGTCAATTTCAGCGCGACTTGCGTCGTTTCGCGCACATCGGCGACGAGCGCATCGACGAGCCCGCTGACGCCGAACCGCGCCTCGCTGCGCTCGACAAACGCCGCGGCATACTCGGGCAGCGGCACGCAATGCCGCCGCAGCTTCTGTGGCAACGATTTAAGCAACAGTTGCACTTTTTCCTTCAGCATGCCCGGCACGAGCCATTCGGCGCGCCGCGCGTCAACCTGATTGAGCGCAAACAACGGCACCGCGAGCGTCACGCCGTCACGCGGCGAGCCAGGCTCGAAATGATAGGACAGCCCCATTTCCACGCCGGCCATCGCCATGCGCTTGGGAAAGAGGTCCGTCGTAATGCCGGCCGCCTCGTGACGCATCAGATCGTCGCGCGACAAAAAAAGCAGGCGCTGTTTGTCGTCCGACTGGCCACGGCGCCCGGCCTCGTCGCGATACCACCGCTCGAACGCCGCGCCCGTATGGATGCCCTTTGGAATGACCTGATCGTAAAAGGCAAATATCAACTCGTCGTCGACCAGCACGTCCTGGCGGCGCGACTTGTGTTCGAGTTGCTCGATGTCGGCAAGCAGTTTGCGGTTATGGGCGAAGAACGGCAGCTTGGTGTCGAATTCGCCCTCGACGAGCGCGCCGCGGATAAACAGCTCGCGGGCGCGTGAGGGGTCTTGCGCGCCGAACGCCACGCGCCGGCGATGGTAGACGGGCAACCCGAAGAGCGTCGCGCGCTCGAACGCCGCGACTTGCGCGCTACGCTTTTCCCAGTGCGGCTCGGACAGCGACTTTTTCAGCAGATGCCCGCCGACCTTCTCGATCCATTCCGGCTCCACTTTCGCGAGACAACGCGCATAGAGGCGGCTCGTTTCGACGAGCTCGGCCGCCACGACCCAACGGCCCGCCTTCTTGACGAGTGTCGAACCGGGCCAAAGGAAGAACTTGATGCCGCGTGCGCCCAGGTAATACGGTTCGTCGTCGGCCTTTAGACCGAGATTGCCGATCAGGCCCGTCATCAGTGCCAGATGAATCTGCTCGAAGGTCGCTTCGCTCTGATTGATGCGCCAGCCGTGCTCGCGCACCACCGTCAATAGTTGTGAATGCACGTCCCGCCACTCGCGCAGGCGCAGGTGCGATAAAAACTGCTCGCGGCAGGCATCGGCGAGTTGACGGTTCGACTTCTTGTGCGCAACAGCCTCGTCGAACCAGCGCCAGATTTTGAGCCACTGCAAAAACTCGGACCGCTCGTCGGCGAACCGCCGATGCGCCTGATCGGCCTGCTCCTGCGCTTCGATCGGCCGATCGCGCGGGTCCTGCACCGACAGCGCGCTGGCGATCACGAGCACTTCCGCGAGTGCGTCCACTTCACGTGCGGCGAGAATCATGCGGCCGATGCGAGGGTCAAGCGGCAGGCGCGCCAGTTCGCGACCGAGCGGAGTAAGCGCGTTGTCGTCGTCGACGGCGCCGAGTTCGTTCAATAACTGGTAGCCGTCGGCAATCGCGCGGCCCGGCGGCGGCTCGATGAAAGGAAACGTTTCGATCGCCGTCAGATGCAGCGATTTCATCCGCAGGATGACGGCGGCCAGCGACGAGCGCAGGATTTCCGGCTCGGTAAACGGGGCACGCGCCTGAAAATCGGCTTCCTCGTAAAGCCGGATACAAATGCCGTCAGCCACCCGTCCGCAGCGGCCCGCCCGTTGATTGGCTGCCGCTCGCGAAATCGACTCCACCTGCAACTGCTCGACCTTGTTGCGGTACGAATAGCGCTTGACGCGCGCGAGCCCCGTATCGACGACATAGCGGATGCCTGGCACCGTCAGCGAGGTCTCGGCCACGTTCGTCGCCAGCACGATACGTCGCGCATTCGACGATTTGAACACCCGCGCCTGGTCGGCCGCCGACAGCCGCGCGAACAGCGGGAGGATCTCGGTGTGCGGCGGATGGTGCTTGCGCAATGCCTCGGCCGCCTCGCGGATTTCGCGCTCGCCGGGCAGAAAGACCAATACGTCGCCGGGGCCTTCGCGACACAGCTCATCGACGGCGTCGACGATCGCCTCCATCAAATCGCGCTGCGCCTCGCGCGCGCCTTTCGCGCGCTCGCGCCCCGACGGCACGCCCTGCGCGGCTTTGAGCGCCGGACTCTGCTCCTCGACGGGCCGATAGCGGATTTCGACCGGATAGAGCC
Organism: Trinickia sp. LjRoot230; assembly: GCF_964253315.1. Lineage (NCBI taxonomy): Bacteria > Pseudomonadati > Pseudomonadota > Betaproteobacteria > Burkholderiales > Burkholderiaceae > Trinickia > Trinickia sp. LjRoot230. Next base: position 1,538,540 of record NZ_CAXUQX020000001.1, on the reverse strand, counting down.
GCCCGCTGACTTCGATCACGGGTGCCGTCTGCTCGTCACTGCCGAAGTGGCGCGCAAAGCGCTCGGCATCAATCGTTGCCGAAGTCACGATCAGCTTCAAATCGGGACGCTTGCTCAGCACTTCCTTCAGGTAGCCGAGCAAAAAATCGATGTTCAGGCTGCGCTCGTGCGCTTCGTCGATGATGATCGTGTCGTAAGCGCGCAACAGCGGGTCGGTCTGCGTCTCCGCGAGCAAGATGCCGTCGGTCATCAGCTTGACCGATGCACCGGGCGCGAGATTATCGGTGAACCGGACTTTGTAACCGACCACTTCGCCAAACGGCGTGCCGAGTTCCTCGGCGATGCGCCGCCCCGTCGCCGCCGCGGCGATCCGGCGCGGCTGGGTGTGGCCGATGAGCCCGGTGCCGCCCGCGCCGAGCCCGCGCCCGAGCGCCAGACAGATTTTCGGCAGCTGAGTCGTTTTGCCGGAGCCCGTCTCGCCGGAGACGATGACGACCTGATGCTCGTGAATGGCGCGCGCGATTTCCTCGCGCCGGCCGGAGACCGGCAGCGCGGGGGGAAATTCGATTGGCGGAATCGGATTCGGCGGTTTCTGGGGGGCGCGCGGGCGTGCCGCGCGACCCTGGCGTGGCGTGCGCGACGGGCCACCTTCGCCGGCGGCGGAATCTGCGGCCGGTCTATTGGGTACGTTCGACATGGGGGCGCATTATAATCCCGGCATGAACGCTCAATCCGACCTCGTCTCCGCCCAGGAACCCCTCGCGAACCGGCCCGCCACGCTCGAGCCCGTTTCCCAACACGCGCAATTCGTCGACTGGATGCGTTCGGTCGCGCCGTACATTCACGCGTTTCGAAACAAGACCTTCGTCGTCGGCTTCGGCGGCGAAGTGGTTCATCAAGGACTCCTGAACGCGCTCGTGTCCGACGTCGCGTTGTTGCAGGCCATGGGTATCCAGATCGTGCTCGTGCATGGCTCGCGGCCGCAGGTCGAAGAGCAGATGAATCTGCACGGCGTGCAGTCCGAGTTCTCGCACGGCGTGCGCATCACCGATGCGCGGGCGCTCGAATCGGCCAAGGAGGCCGCGGGCGAAGTGCGGCTCGACATCGAAGCCGCGATCAGCCAGGGTCTGCCGAACACGCCGATGGCGCACGCACACATCAGCGTCGTGTCGGGCAACTTCGTTACGGCGCGGCCGGTCGGTATTCTCGATGGCGTCGACTTCGCGCACACAGGCGTCGTGCGCAAGATCGATGCCGAATCGATCCGCCACTCGCTCGCAAGCCGCAAGCTCGTGCTGCTCTCGCCGCTTGGATTCTCGCCGACGGGCGAAGCGTTCAACCTGTCGATGGAAGATGTCGCTTCGGCCGCTGCCATCGCACTGCGTGCCGACAAGATCATCTTCCTGACGGAAACGCCCGGCATCATGAGCGAGGGTGAACAACTCGTGCGCGAGCTGTCGCTCGACGACGCCTATCGGCTGCATGAAAGCGGCGAAGTGAAAGGCGACGCAGGCTTTTACCTCAAGCATGCCGTGCGCGCCTGCCGCGGCGGTGTGCCGCGCGCCCACATCATCCCGTACGCGCTCGACGGCAGCCTGTTGCTCGAACTCTTTTTGCACGACGGCGTAGGCACGATGATCTCGTACGAGAATCTCGAAAGCTTGCGCGAAGCCACGCCGGATGATGTTGGCGGCATTCTGACGCTGATCGAGCCGCTCGAATCGGACGGCACGCTCGTCAGACGCGACCGCCACCAGATCGAGCGCGACATCGATCATTTCTCGGTGATCGAGCACGATGGCGTGCTGTTTGGCTGTGCGGCGCTCTATCCGTATCCGCAAGAACGCATCGGCGAGATGGCTTGCCTGACGGTTGCGCCCGATGCCCAGGGTTCCGGCGACGGCGAACGGCTGTTGAAGCGGGTCGAGCAGCGCGCGCGGGCGCGCGGGCTGACGCGCATTTTTGTATTGACGACGCGCACCGAGCATTGGTTCTTGAAGCGCGGCTTCGTGAAGGCTACCGTCGACGATCTGCCTGAAGATCGTCGACGCCTCTATAACTGGCAGCGCAAATCACTCGTGCTGATGAAGCATCTTTGAGCCAGCGCCTTGCCCACCCCACATTGACTCTCTGGAGAAACTCACGATGACACGCACGGTTCAATGCGCGAAACTCGGCAAGGAAGCCGAAGGCCTCGATTTTCCGCCGCTGCCCGGCGAGCTTGGCAAGCGCATTTATGAAAACGTCTCGAAGGAAGCTTGGCAGGCCTGGCTCAAACATCAAACGATGCTGATCAACGAAAACCGGCTCAACATGGCGGACCCGCGGGCGCGTCAGTATTTGATGAAGCAGACCGAGAAATTCTTCTTCGGCGAAGGCGCGGATCAGGCAACCGGTTACGTGCCGCCCACGGAAGGCTGAACATCGGACGGCGCATCAACGCGCCGCCCACAAGCGAAAGCGGGCTCGCGGCCAACCGCGCGACCCGCTTTTTTTCGCCCTCGCGCCGCGCGATCGCGATCGCCGAGGGACGCCATCGATCGTTACGTCACCGCACTCAGCCGACCATCCATGTTTGGATTTCCGCACGCAAGCGCCCGCTCTCGATGATCAGCATGCCGGCAGAGATCGGCAGTTTGAAGCGTCGCGGCCCGGCGCTGCCGGGATTGACGAAGAGTATGCCGTTGCGGTCCTCCACGGCCGGCTTGTGCGAGTGCCCAGTGACGACGACGTCGATGCGTTGGCCACCCTGCTCCTCGCTATCGGCACGAAAATCGGCGATGTCGTGAACGACGTGAATGACGATGCCCGCGATAGCCAGCGTAGTCCGCACGGGCAGCGCCTGCGCCCACGGTCCTTTGTCGTTATTGCCGCGCACGGCAGTGACCGGCGCAATCTCGGCCAGCGCGTCGAAAACCTGCGGTGTGCAGATATCGCCGGCGTGCACGATCGCCTGGCAGCCCGCCAGCCATGCACGTGCTTCGGGGCGCAACAGGTTGTGCGTATCGGAGATGAGGCCGACGCGAACCCGAGCCGGTTGTTCCGTACGCGTCATTTATGCCACGGCGGCCGTGCCGCAACGATGTCCCCGCCCGTCGATGAAACCGAGCGAGCGGTGCAACGCTGCGCGTGCGCCGCGCGTCGCCACGACCGCGCTGACCTGCCCGAGATTGAAGTCATGCGACACCATCAGTTCCATCAGCGCGACCATCGGCAACACAACCGACGGGTTGTAGAGTTGGCGTGCAATCAGAGCTTTCATGGTGACGTTCCTTTTCGCGGCAGCGCCGGCGAGCCATCGTGGCTACGATAGATGCCATTCTAGGCAGCTGCGGCACGGCGATAAATCCGCGAATCGGAAAGTCACATGTCGGTTCTCGCGAACAATCGCGAGCGCACATTCATTCGAGCGGCGCGCCAATGAATTCGGGCAACGTCTCGGCCCGCTCGGAAAACGCGGCAAGCGCCGGGTGGGCCGCCGGGTCGACCTTACCGGGCAGGATGAATTGCGTAAATCGCCACGCCACCGCCACGGTAATGTCGGCTTGCATCATCCGCTCGCCGGTAAGCCAGCGCTCGGCGCCAGCCGCGGCCAGTTCACGTTCGAGAAGGTCGTAGGCCGCAGCCAGCTGGCCGCCGATGCGCTCGACCCATGGCTCATGTTGTTTGTCCGCAGGCCGCAGATTGCGTTCGTAGACGATTTGAACCGTTTTCTCGCAGGCGGCGAGCGCGAAACCGATCAGGTGCAGCGCACGCGCGCGCTCGGCCGACTGCTGCGGCATCAGCCGCCGCTCGGGCGCCACCTTGTGATCGATGTAATCGAGTATCAGGCTCGAATCGATGAACGTTGCGCCGTCGTCCTCGATCAGGGTCGGTGCTTTGACGACTGGGTTCACTTCGGCGAACGCATCGAAGTGGCGAAACACCGACAGCGGACGATGTTCAAAAGGAATACCGAGCGCCGCCATCGAAACTGCGACGCGTCGCACGTAGGGGGAGTCAAGCATGCCTATCAGTTGCATCGATGCCTCTCGTCTTTTGGTGAAAAGAGCATCGACTTTATCAGAGCGGATCGATTGCCGGCGGCTTCGTCGCGATCGATTCAATCCATCTGCGGCTCGATACGCAAATCGTTGTCCTGCGCGAATTGCACGAGAAACGCCAATGCGTCCGGACAGACATCAGCGAGATCGTGCGCGACGGCCAGACATTTCACGCCTTCATCGATAACCGGCATCGCAAATCGCGCCGCGGTGGAATGCAAATCTGCTCTGCGCTCGCCAACGAACAGCACCGTGACATCAGCGAGCCGCTCGGCCCAATCACTGGGGCGAAACGTGGCGCCGGCGCGCGTGAGGCCACGAATCAGGAACGGCCAGCTGATGCTGTGCGGTGCGGCTTCACGCATATCGTCGCAGGCGCGCTTCGACGCGCGAACCCAATCCATTAGGAGTGCTAATCAACATTGCGAGTGAATCGACATCTGTATTACAGACGAAAAAAGGCGGCGGTCGAATACTGCAACCCGCCGCCAAGCGTGGACCGTAGAGGGACGCGCCGCGCCCCCCGAAAGCGGTTCGTTTACGTATCAAAAGCGCGTACGGATACCCGAGGTCAACTCGACTTGATTCTTGGCGCCGAAGGTGCTGCCAACCGTATAGCCGCCGTGAAGCCGCATGTAATCGCCAGCCAGGTACAGTTCCGTGCGCTTCGACAGGTGATAGAAGACCGACGTATAAAGCGTCTCTTTGTAGCCGTTATGCACACCCGTCGAACTGACGAAGCCAGTCGCAAGGTTGGCGTTCGGGATGTTTCCGTCGGCGTTGTAAGCCGCGTTATGCACGCGCATTTGTTGATAGCCGAGCTCGTAGTCGAATGCACCCTTCGGGGCGAGCTTCGCCGAGACCGTCCAAGCATTGTCGTGCCGCTTGCCGAGCGAGCCTTGGTCGCCAAGGTAATGGAAGTAACCGCCGTTGACGCGCAAGATGCCGAACGTATAGTTGCCACCGATCGAGAACGTCTGATTGGCGAAGCCAGCGTTGTTCACGTGGTTGTAAAAGCCCGACACGTTGAACGGTCCGCCGTTATAACCGAGCGCAGCCTGATACGTGCTGCCCGCGGCAAACTGCGTCGAATTGCTGAACGCGTAGCCCGCGCTCGCAAAGATGCCGTTGCTGAATAACTTCTTCCATGCGAGGCCGTTGTTGTACCGGGTACCGGTAGCAGAGCCTGCGTAGAAAATCATCTGCTTGAAGTTGTTCGAGTTGGTCCAGCCGCCCTCTTCCGTCGTCAGCTTCGCACTGCCGTACGGGTCGCCGTAGATGGCCGCTGCATCGCGTGCGATCGAATTCTGGAAGCCCGCCGTGAACTTACCGAATGTGTCGTTCTCGACACCCACCCATGCATCGCGATCGAAGATCTGACCCGGGTCCTCCATCTCGCCGTTCGCGACCACAAACTCGCTCTCGAGCCTAAAGATAAGCTTCGTGCCGCCGCCCAGGTCCTCGGCTCCCTTCAAGCCCCAGCGGCTACCGCTGAACCACGGCTCGCCGTCGAAGCCCATGCCGACCATGCGCTTGCCGTTTGCGTCGGCATGCGACTTGTAGCTGGGAAAGCTCAGATCCATCAGCCCATACAACTGGACGTTGGACTGCGCGTAGGCGCTGCTGGCCATCAATGTGCCCGCTGCAACCGCTAAGGTTCGATAAGCGCTTCTCACGATCGTCTCCTCCTTCACTGCGTTGACCTTCTACTTGTGTGAAGAACGGACATCGATATTGGTATCGATGCCGTCCGTCCCGTCATATGCGACGAAACGAACGACATCGTAAAGCGCACAATCCTTCGCGCTCCTTTCATGAATCGTTAGTAGTCCTAAGTACTAGTCCGTATATCGTGGACAATACCGGCGGCTTAGGGTGCGTCCTTCTCGCGCAGAATATAGCCGAGGCCGCGCAAGGTCATGATCTGCGCCGTCGATGCGCTCAGATGTTTGCGCAAGCGATGGATGTAGATGTCGATGGCATCCGGGCTCGGTTCGTCTTCGAGGCTATAGACGCTTTCCATCAGCGCAGCCTTCGTTACCGTCTTGCCCTGCTTGAGCATCAACGTTTCGAGAATCGCATGTTCGCGCCGCCGCAGTGCGAGCGGCACGTCATGATGACGAAATTCGCGCGTGTCAGTGTTGTATTGCAGATCGCCGCATGTCAGTGCGGTGGACTTTCCACCTGCTTGCCTGCGAATCAGCGCTTTGATTCGCGCGACCAACTCGCGCGCATCGAATGGCTTCACCACGTAATCGTCGGCGCCGGCGCTAAAGCAATCCACCTTGTCGTCGACCGACCCATGCGCGGTCAGCATCAACACAGGAACGTTATTGCCGCGCCGGCGCAAGCGTGCAAGCACATCCTTACCGCTCATACGCGGCAGCCGCATATCGAGCAGCACGACATCGTAGTGCTGCGTCCCGAGCATCGCGTCGGCCGATTCGCCGTCGGGCGCGCAATCGACCGCGAAGTTTTCACTGCGCAGCAAGTTGACGATCCAGTGTGCGAGCTCGGCGTTATCCTCGACGAGCAAAAGCTTCATTGCATCTCCTCCTGCTGCGGCTGCCATGCGGGTAGACGGACCGATACGATCAACCCCACTCGCTGCGGGCCCGGTGCAAGCGCCACTGTACCGCCATGCGCCTGTGCAATGTGTTGCACGATTGCCAGACCGAGCCCGGTGCCTTCAACATTCGTGCGGCCGCGATAAAAGCGTTCGAATACATGCGAGCGAATCTCGGCGGGAATGCCGGGGCCATTGTCGATCACTTCAAAAACGATCTCGTCGTTTTCGCGTCGGCCCATGGCGGTCACATGTCCGCCCTCTTGCGTATAACGAATCGCGTTGTCCACCAGATTGGCCACTAATACGGCGATCAGATATTCGCTACCGGCCACAATCAAGTTCTCGTCGAGTTCCGCGCCGAGATCGATGTGTCGTCGCTGCGCGGCCATCACGAGTTCTTCGAGTACAGACGAAACGGCACTGGCCATATCGACGGGCGTGCGTTCAGCCTGCGGCACGGCCGATTCGGCCTGTGCCAGCAACAGCAATTGGTTAGTCATGCTAATCATCTTGTTGCTCGCTCGACGAATGCCGGTCAACACGTCGACCAGCGCGGGGTCGCCTGGCTCGCACTGGCAGGCGTACTGCACCTGCATGTCGAGCAACGTAAGCGGCGTGCGCAACTGGTGCGCGGCGTCGGCGATGAATTGCCGCTGCCGCGTCGACTGAAGATTGAGCCGCGCAACGCACAAATTGATGGCGTCGACGATCGGCCGCAGTTCGCCATGCAAATGCGTGACGCGAATCGGCTCGAGTTGCATCGGCTCGCGATCGGCCACCTCGTCTTTAAGCTTCATCAACGGCTTGAGCTCGGTCGTGAGACCAATCAGCACCAGCGCAACCGCGAGCGCCAGCATCAGCGCCTGACGCGTGAGCTGCGGGCGCCACAGAGACTGGACCATCGCATCGCGGGACGCCTGCGTTTTACCCACAATGACCGTTACCGCATAGGTCTTGCCGGAATCGTATAAAAACCGCTCGTAGGCAGCTGCGCGAACCGGCTGACCGTCGAACGTCGTATCGTAGAAAACCGGATAGCCCTTCGGATTGCTGGGCGGTTCGAGATCCGGCATACCGCTTAGCAAGCGGTCGGATGTGAAGACTTTGTAGAAGACGTGGTCGTGATATGGCGACTCGAACATTTCGAGCGCAGCCGGCGGAATGTTCGCCTCGAGCGCGCCGTTTTGCCATACGATGTCTTCGGCGATCGTGCGCGCCGATGCGATCAGCGCGTCGTCCTGCACGAGATTTGCCGTTTGCCGTGCGGCGTCGTAAGCCATCAATCCGGTGACGGATACGAAGGCCGCAAGCGGCAGCAAAACCCACAAAAGCAGCCGCGCGCGCAGGCTATGCATCATTCTCGAATTCCTTCCCTGCGGATACGAGCTACAACGGCAACGCGCGGCGAGGCACGGTGTCGTGCCATCGCCGCGCGCATGCGAATCATTTCGTCGCGGGTCTTGAGGCTGTCAAAACATCGAATGTCAGCCCATCAGAACGCCGCGGGTCTCCATTTCAACAAGCGCTTTTCCACTGCGGTCAACAGATAATCGGTCGAAAGTGCCACGACAGCAAGCACGATCATCGCCGCGAATACGCCGCTTGCGTTGAAGGCGCCCTGCGCCGTGGAGATCAAGAGCCCGATGCCTTGCTTCGAGCCGAGGAACTCGCCCACGACCGCACCCACGAGAGCGAAGCCGAAGCTTACGTGCAAGCTCGCGAGAATCCACGAGAGCGCCGACGGGATCACGACCGACGTGGTCACTTGCCGCTTCGATGCCCCGAGGATCTGTGCGTTCGCGATCATGTAGCGATCGGCTTCGCGCACACCTTGGAATGCGTTGCCGAAGACCACGAAAAATACCATCACAACGGCAAGTGCGACTTTCGATGCCATACCGAGACCCAACGCAATCACGAACACCGAGCCAAGCACGACGCGAGGTATCGAGTTGGCGATCTTGATATAGAGGCTGAAAACATCGGAGAGCAGCTGGTTGCGCCCGAGCACGACGCCGCAGATGATGCCGCCCACCGCGCCGATCAGAAAGCCGAGCATCGTCTCTTCGAGCGTTACCCAGACCTGCACGAGCAGCGGCCCTTGCGAAGTGCCGTTGACGGACCAGTCGACGATCTGCGCGAAGATCAGCGACGGCATCGAAAAGAAGAACGGATCGATCCACTTGAAGCGGCCCGACAACTCCCAGCCGCCGAGCACAACGACGAGCAGGAGAATCCGCAGCCCGATCACGAGCGCGTGACGCTGCCGCAGCCGACGCCGCGCGATTCGTTCGACTTCGGCGAGTGATCTGGCGCTCAGCGCCATTTGAGCATGTTCAACGGTAGCCATCTCGATCTTCCAATTACTGATTGCTGATTGCTGGTTACTGATTACGGGTTTCTGTGCTGTCACACCGGTCACACCGGTCACGCGATCTGCACTTCTTCGCGCAGATCGCGCCAAATGTCGCGCGAAATTTCGATGAAGCGTGGTTCATAGCGAATTTCGGAGGTCACACGCGGGCGCGGCAGGTCAATTTCATAGACCTTCTTCAGCGTAGCCGGGCGTGCTGTCAGCACAAAAACGCGGTCCGCCAGCGCAATGGCTTCTTCCAGATCGTGCGTGACGAAGACGACGGAGCCTGCATTGGCCGACCACAGCTGCAGCAATTCGTCTTGCATCAGCGTGCGTGTTTGCATGTCGAGCGCGGAAAACGGCTCGTCCATCAATAGGATTTCGGGCTTGTTGATAAACGTCTGCGCCAATGCCACGCGTTTGCGCATACCGCCCGAAAGCTGGTGCGGATAGTGGTGCTCGAACTTCTCGAGGCCCACGCGGCGCAGCCAGTCGCGCGCCTCCTCATGTGCGACCGATTTCGAACGGCCGCGAAAGAGCGGCCCTGCTGCCACGTTGTCAAGCACGGTACGCCATGGAAACACGGCGTCGGCTTGAAACACGAAGCCGATGCGAGGATCAATGCCCGATACCGGCGCGCCCATGATGCGCACCTCGCCCGTGGTCGGCTTGAGCAGCCCGGTGATCATGCTGAGCGTCGTCGATTTACCGCAGCCCGTCGGGCCGACGATGGCGACGAATTCGCCCTTGGCAACGGCCATGCTGAAGTCGCGCAATGCGACAGTCGCCTTGCCGTCAGGCGAAATGAAGCGGCACGAGACCGAGTTGAACTCGATTGCCGGTACGTCTTTTGAGAGCTGGTTCATCGATAACGTCCAAGCTGACGGCATGGCACCCCAAGAAAGCAGTGCCATGCTCGTGGCGCTTCGCGCGCCGGTTACAGTTTTACTTTGCGGTTACGAACTCGTTCGTATACGTCTTTGCCAATTCAACGTGCTTACCCTTGACCGACGGATTGAACGCGGACAGCACTTTCAAGACTGTGTCAGGGCCATCGGCGGGCATCTTGCCGTCCGCCGTAAACATCGGCAGCGAAGCCTTCAATGCGCCCACATAAAGTGCCTTGTCCTTCTGATAGTCCGCCGGCATCTTCGCCGCGATTTCCTCGGCACTATGCGTGTGGATGAACTGCAGCGTGCGCACGAACGCGTGAGCCAGCTTTTTGGCCTCACCAGGATGCTTGTTGACCCAATCCGCTTGCACGTAGAGGCTCGATGCCGGATAAGTGCCGCCCAACGCCGCCTTCGTGCCTTCGAGCGTACGCATGTCGACCAACACCTTCGCATCGCCCGATTTCTGCAAAGCCGAGACGGTCGGCTCCGTGGTCATGCCCGCGTCGATGCGGTTTTGCTTGATTGCGGCGATGAAGCTCGCATCGGCGCCGACCGGCAGCATCGTGTACTGCGACGAGGGGATGCCCTTGTATTGGGCCAGATATTGCGTGAGGAAGCTGGTTGACGAACCCAGGCCCGTGACACCGAGTGTCTTGCCCTTTACGTCGGCCATCGACTTGATCGAATCGGCCGCTTTCGTCGATACCATTTCGACTTCGCCCGGCACCTGACCAAAGATGACGATCGCCTTGACTTCCTTGCCCTTCGTCTGCAGATCGATCGTGTGGTCGTAAAACCCGACGACGCCTTGTACCGCACCGGCCAGCAGCTCGTTCTCGGCATCGACACCAGCCGGCTGCGAAAGCAACTCGACGTCGAGCCCCTCATCCTTGAAATAGCCGAGTTCCTGGGTCAGTCGCGCCGGCAGATAGATGATCTTGGTGATGCCTCCGACCATAATCGTGACTTTGCCGTCGTCGGCTGCCATGGCGTGTTGCGAGGCGAGGCCAGCAAAGGTTGCGCAAGCAAGGGCGAGGGTGCGAAGTTTTCGCGAGGTCGGATACATCGTCAGTCTCCATTGTTATTGACGGGTGCGACATGCTGCCCGCCGGCTCGATGAGGCGATTCTAGGAGAATCAACCCTTCTTGAAGCTTTCACGTACCGTCAGTCGGTATACGGGATTTCCATGAGATCAATCCGCATTTACCGCCGCGATCTGGCGTGCAAGCCGGCGTAGCTGCTCACGCAGCGCCGCCGGTTCGAGCACTCTCACATGTGGCCCGAGGCGCAGTAATTGGGCGGCAGCCTGTGCGGTTTCCTCGATCGGCACCGTGACTTCACTCCAGCCGTGCTCGTCGAATACGCTGCACACCGCCTGCTCGGACGCGGCCGCCCCGAGGTGATGCAGGTTGGCCAGGCCCTCCCGCGTCACGCGCAGTCGTGCGCGGCCTTTCAAGAGCCCGCGTTCGAATCGCACCACTGCTTGCGACCATTGCTCGCGCAAGTCGAAATCGGCCGGGCGCTCGAACGATTCGTCCAACACGTCGAAACGGATAATGGCCGCAGCCTTATAGATGCGAGTACGGCCGCCCGCGTGCGCGACAAGATACCAGTTTCCGGCTTTCAGCACGAGGCCGAGCGGCTCGCAGCGGCGCCTCACCGTGGCTTTCCAGCTTTCGTATTGCATCGACACCCGTTTTTGTTCGAACACCGCATTCGCCAGCAGCGGCAGATTCGGCACAGGCTGCGCGCGCCGGTACCAATCCAACGGATCGATATGCAGGCGCGAGCCGACGCGCGACGCGTCGTGCGCGGCTTCGTGCAACGCGGCGCCTAGCTTGAGTTGCGCCGAACGTAACGGCCCGGCTAGCCCGAGATCGGCCGCCGCGCCGCCCAGCGCGGCAATCGGCAGCATTTCGGCTTCCTCGCGTGTCATGCCGGTCAGGCTCGTCCGATAACCGCCAAGCAAGGTAAAGCCGCCTCCGGGCCCCCGATCGGCATACACCGGCACGCCGGCCGCGCTCAATTGGTCGATGTCGCGATAGACGGTCCGAATCGATACCTCGAATTCCTCGGCAAGTGCCTGTGCGGTCACGCGTTTGCGCACTTGCAGCAACAACAACATCGAAATGAGGCGACTCGTACGCACGGCCCATGCTCCAAAACCATACAGGAAATCATGACATCGGATGTCAGTTATTGCGGAGTATAAGTAAGCTATGGATGGCAACGCACAATAATTTAGGAGTCCGATGTATGAACCAGCAGTCGTCGCCCGCTTCCCGTCATGGCAGCCTTACCGTCTTGCAAGGCGCGGCACTCTATGTGGGTGCCGTGCTCGGCACCGGTGTCATCGCGCTGCCCGCCCTTGCATCGAACGTCGCAGGGCCGGCGTCGCTGATCGCCTGGCTCGTGCTGGTCGTACTGTCCGCACCGCTGGCAGCTACGTTTGCGGCGCTCGGCGCACGATATCCTGACGCGGGCGGCGTCTCCACGTACGTTCGTAATGCGTTCGGCCCGCGCGCCTCGGCCATCGTCGGATGGTGCTTTTACTTCGCCGTGCCAGCGGGCGCACCGGCCGCCGCGCTATTCGCCGGTGCTTATGTTGCTGCCGCATTCGGCGGCGGCAACGGCACGGTCTTGCTGACAAGCTTTGGGCTCATTACCGCCGTCAGCATTTCAAATGCGCTTGGCGTCAATGTCTCGGGGCGGCTTCAAGTCGTGCTGTCGGCGCTGCTTGTGGCCTTGTTGCTCGTTGCTGTCGTCGCCTCGATGCCGTATGCAGCCGTCGCCAATCTTCATCCGTTCGCACCGCACGGCTGGTCCGCCATCGTGCCTGCCACGGCTTTGCTCGTATGGAGCTTCGCGGGCTGGGAAGCCATCACGCATTTGGCAGGCGAGTTTCGCCGGCCGGCGCGCGATCTGCCGCTTGCATCGGGTATCGCCGTGGTGGTGGTAGGCATGCTTTATCTGGCCGTGGCAGGTGCGAGTGTGCTCGTGCTCGGCCCTTCGGGCGGGCATTCGAGCGCGCCGCTCGCGGAGCTGCTTGTGCTGGGTATCGGCGGCAAGATTCGGATCGTCGCCGCGGGTGCCGCGCTGTTGTTGACGCTCGGCACAATGAACGCCTATTTCGCCGGCGCGGCGAAGCTCGGTGCGGCGCTTGGGCGCGATGGCGCGCTGCCCGCTTGGCTTGCGCAAGGCAGCCGCGCCGGCGATGTGCCGCGCCGCAGCCTTGCCGTGGTGGCAGGTTTGTCGGCGCTTGCAATGGCTGTCGTAGCCGCAGCCGGGGTCGGTGCGCAGCCGCTGGTGCTGTTGACGACAGGCTCGTTCGTCACCGTGTATGCGCTGGGTACGGCTGCTGCACTGCGCTTGTTACCGCGCAGCAGCGCGGCCCATCGCTGCGCGCAGTGCGCATTGATTGCCGTGATTGGGCTCGCGCTCGCGACAGGATGGTTTTTGCTGTGGCCACTTGCGATGAGTGTTGGTGCGCTCGTTTATTTGCAGCTGCGAAAGCGGCGCGAGGCGCGACAGGGGGCGCGTTGCGAGTTGTCGTAGGGTGAATGGTTTGGTTGACGAAGATTAGGAGCACTAATCAATCGAATCAACCGAACAAAATCCACTACAACACCAACCTATACGCCCGCCGCGCATTCATGCCAAAAACCTTCGCCACTGCGTCGGGGCCCTGCATCGCAACACACTGCCACGCGTAATCGAACCACGCGCGCCCATCACCCGCGCAACGCACGACGGGCCAATCACTGCCCCAGATCGTCCGCTCGATGCCGAAGCATTCCAACACTCGCGCGACCCAAGGCTCGACCGACGAAACCGGTGCCCCCGCAGCCAACTCCGTCCACAAACCCGACAACTTGCAATAAACCGAAGGCAGTGCCGCCAGCATCGCGAGCCCTTCGGCCCAGGCTTCGTATTCAAGCCCCGACGTTGCCGCAGGCTTCGCCGCATGATCGATCACGATCGTAAGCGACGGGTTGCGCCTGGCGATATCGAGGATATAAGGCAGATGCACCGGGCGAATCAATGCATCGAAGGTCAATTGCGCGCTTGTCATCGCAGCCAGCGCGCGCCCGGCGAAAGGCTGCGCAATCCAGGCCGGATCAGGCAGATCCTGCAACATCGGCCGCAAGCCCACGAGCAATGAGTTAGCGGCGAGCGCCGCAATATGTTCCGCCGCATCGACACGCTCGAAATCCGCCCATCCAACAACGCCCGCAACAAGCTCGGGCTGCTTCGACGCCTCGTCGAGCAAAAAGCGCGTCTCCGCTTCCGTTGCCGCGGCCTGCACCAATATTCCAGCGCTCACGCCACGCGGCGCGAACGTTTCGCGCCAATCGTCGATCCCGAAGTCTCGATAAATCGCGCCGAACTCGGGCGTCAACCATCCGTAATCGGCACGCGCCAGCGACCAGATATGAAAATGACCGTCGAGATACATGCTCAGGACTCCTCACCAATGAGCGTTGGATGCGAGTGAATGTTGTCTACTTGCCCGCATCAGGCAGGCTGCGCCGCGTGCCGCGGAATCAACCCATCGCGCTTGAGCGCGGCCCAGAATTCCGCCGGAATGTGCGCCGCCATCGCGGCACAATTCTGCCGCACTTCGTCAACTGTGCGTGCTCCCGCGATGACCGAAGCAACGGCCTGAGGCGCCCGGCAAAACTGTAGCGCGGCCGCCTTCAGGTCAACGGAAAATCGTTCGCAGTACGAAGCAAATCTGCGCGTCTTCTCGAGCCTATGTGCCGGCGCATCGGCGTACTCGAACGTGCGGCCGCCCGCCAGCAGCCCCGAGTTGTAGGGGCCACCGATCACGAGACTGACGTTGCGCGCCTCGCATGCGGGAATCAATGAATCAAGTGCCGATGTATCGAGCAGCGTGTAACGGCCGGCGATCAGAAAGATGTCAGGATCGGCGTCGGTCAGTGCTTGCAAACAGGGTTCCACGCGGTTGACACCCAACCCCCAAGCGCCAATCACACCTTCGTCGCGCAGCCGAGACAACGCCTGCATCGCACCATCGGCCGCGATGCGATATTGCCGCTGCCAATCGTCGCCATGCGTATCCTGCGCAACGTCATGGATATAAACGATATCGATGCGTGCGAGGCCAAGCCGCGTCAAGCTCGCCTCGAGCGAGCGCCGCACACCGTCCGCCGAATAATCGAATTCGACGCGAAACGGCAAGCCGCCAACATAGCCATGTTGGACGTCAGGCACCGATGCGTCCGGAATCAGCACACGCCCCACTTTGGTGGATACGGCAAATGCATCACGCGGATAGCGCGCAAGCGCACGGCCGAGACGCACTTCCGACAGCCCCGTGCCGTAAAAAGGCGCGGTGTCGAAATAACGAATGCCGGCGTCCCACGCGGCCGCCACGGTTTCGAGGGCACTCTCTTCGCTCACACGCGAAAAGAGATTGCCGAGCGGCGCAGCGCCGAACCCCGAGGGTCCAAGAGAGCGTCGAATAGCAAGCAAAGCGCGATCGTTTTTCGCCATCGTGGTTCGCACAAGTGAAAGTCGGGTTCAGGCGTGGGACAACTGCGGAGATTTTGCGGGCTTCGCCTTGGCCCGGCGCGCGGGCGCGCGCTTGGGCCGCTCGGCGTCGCTTGCGTTCGGCGCAACACATGATTGACGCACGACGAGCTCAGGCGGAAACACGATATGTCGTGGTGCACCGTCAAAACCTGTCACGCGATCAACCAGCATATCGAGCGCCGATTCGGCCATCGCATCGACAGGCTGACGCACCGTCGTCAGCGCCGGCGAAAATGCCGAGGCCCACGGGAAATCGTCGATCGCGACCACGGAAATATCGCCGGGGCACGACACGCCGGCCTCCGCCAATGCACGCATCGCGCCGATCAACATCTGATTGTTGGTCGCGAAGATGGCCGACGGACGCTGCGGCAGTTCGAGCAACGCTTGCGCAGACTTATACGCCTCTTCCTCGCCAAAGGCGCCTTGCCGCACGAACTGGGGCATCACCTCGAGACCTGCCGCACGCAAACCTTCGACGAACCCCGCCAAGCGATCGCGCCCGGGCACCAGATGTTGCGGCCCGGCGAGAATCGCGACGCGGGTGTGGCCCAACGCCACGATATGCTGCATGACGATGCGCGAGGCGGCCACGTTATCGAGCACGACTGAATCGTAATCGTCCGCCCGAATGATGTGATCGACGGCGACGATCGGCATGATACCGATGTCGTTGGCCAGATCGTTATAGGTTTCATCGGGGCCTGTCGCGCAAAGAATTGCGCCAACCGCAAGATGCGCGCGCAGCATGCGCAAATACCAGCGCTCCTGTTCCAAATCGCGCTCGCTGTCGCACAGCAACACCGCATAGCCGAGCGAACGCGCACGCTTTTGCACGTGATGCACGACCTCGGTAAAAAACGGATTGGTGATGTCGGGCACAACGAGCCCGATCAGCTTTGTCGTGCCCTTCTTGAGGCTTCGGGCCACGGTGTTGGGCGCGTAGCCCAGGGCGGTGACGGCCTTTTGCACGCGGCTCGTCAGGTCCGGGCTCACGTAAGCCGACCCCGACAAGACCGCCGAGACAGTAGCCAGGCTCACCTCCGCGAGGCGCGCCACATCTTTCATCGTTGCTGCCACGTTGTATTTCGCTTCCCAGTTGGTCTCGTGCGCTGATAATAGCCGTATTCTCCGCGTTCAGCAAAACGTTTAGCAAAACGTTTCGCTAGATACCTCGACATGGTTAACCCGATACTGGGCTCTCTCCTGTTGACATCAGCCTGAGCGCCATCTAGTCTCACGCCGAAACGTTTAGCGAAACGTTTCGGCACAGTGTATGGATAAAAGACCGACAAGAACCATCGGGCACCCCCGAATTGGACAAGGCAGATGAGTGAGACAAACGCACCACCAAGCGCGCCACCGACACTGATACCGCTGGTGTCGATTCGCAATCTGAGCAAGTCGTTTCCGGGTGTGCGTGCGCTCGATAACTGCCAGTTCGAGTTGCTGCCCGGCGAAGTCCATGCGCTGATGGGCGAGAACGGCGCCGGCAAATCGACATTGATGAAAGTACTTTCTGGCGTCTATCAGAAAGACGAGGGCGAGATTCTCGTGGACGGCCGGCTCGTCGATATTCCCGATCCGCGTGCGGCCCAGGCACTCGGCATCGGCATCGTGCATCAGGAGCTGAACCTGATGAATCACTTGAGCGCCGCGCAAAATATCTTCATCGGGCGCGAGCCGAAGGCGCGGCTCGGTGTATTCATCGACGAACGCGAACTGAACCGGCGTGCGTCCGAGATTTTTGCGCGCATGCATTTGAAGCTCGATCCGCGCACACCCGTCGGCGAGCTCACCGTCGCCATGCAGCAGATGGTCGAGATCGCCAAAGCGCTGTCGTTCGATTCGCGCGTATTGATCATGGACGAGCCCACCGCGGCGTTGAACAACGTCGAGATCGACGACCTCTTTCGCATCATTCGCCAACTGCAAACGCACAACGTCGGCATTGTCTATATCTCGCACAAGATGGACGAGCTACGGCAAATTGCAAGCCGCGTGACGGTGATGCGCGACGGTCAATATGTCGATACCGTTCCCACGGCCACGACCCCTGTCGAAACCATCATCGGCATGATGGTTGGACGCCAGTTGGACAGCGCACCGCGCCATCCAGGACACGGCATGCAAAGCGAAGTCGCGCTGGAAGTCAAAGGCCTCACGCGTGGCACGACCATCCGCGACGTGAGCTTTACATTGCGTAAAGGCGAGGTGCTCGGCTTCGCAGGCCTGATGGGCGCCGGCCGTACCGAGGTGGCTCGAGCGGTCTTCGGCGCCGACCCGATCGAGCGCGGCGAGATTCGCGTTCACGGCCAGCAGGTATCGATTAGGTCTCCTAAGGATGCGGTGCGGCACGGCATTGGCTATTTGTCGGAAGACCGCAAGCAGTTCGGCCTCGCCACCGGCATGGACGTCAAAACCAACGTGGCGCTGTCGAGCATGGAGCGATTCGTCTCGCTCGGCTTTTTTCTCGACGATGCCGCGATCCAGAAGGCCGCCGAAAGTTACATCAAGCAATTGCGGATCAAGACGCCCTCGGTGCATCAGCAAGTGCGTCTGCTCTCGGGCGGCAACCAGCAGAAGATCGTGATTGCAAAATGGTTGCTGCGCGATTGCGACATTCTGTTTTTCGATGAGCCGACGCGCGGCATCGATGTCGGCGCGAAAAGCGAGATCTACAAGCTCATCGACGCGTTGACGGCCGAAGGCAAGGCCGTCGTGATGATCTCCTCGGAATTGCCGGAGATCCTGCGCATGAGCCACCGCGTACTCGTTATGTGCGAGGGCCGCGTGACCGGCGAGTTATCAGCGGGCGACGCCACGCAGGAAAGCATCATGCAGCTCGCGACGCAGCGCGAGTCAGTAGTCACCGAATGAATCGACGAAATCGACGGAATTGAACATGGCTAATACACCGAACCCCCTGCCGCCGGCGGACCCAACGATGTCGATGGACAACGAACGGAACATCGCCACGCGCTTCGCGAAACTGTTTCATTCGGGCGCACGCCAAAAGCTGCTCGCATTCGCGAGCTTGATCGTGCTGATCATGTTTTTCAGCTTCGCTTCGCCGCAGTTCCTGCAAGCCGACAACATGATGAGCATCTTGCAGGCAACGGCCGTCAACGGCGTGCTTGCCATTGCGTCGACCTTTGTCATCATCACGGGCGGCATCGATCTCTCTGTCGGTACGCTGATGACGTTTTGCGCGGTCATGACCGGAGTCGTACTCACAAACTGGGGCATGCCGCTTTACGTGGGCATCGCCGCGGCCCTGTTATTCGGCGGGCTATGCGGATCGATCTCCGGCTTTCTGATTGCGAAGCTGCGCATCCCGCCGTTCATTGCAACGCTCGGCATGATGATGTTGCTCAAGGGTCTTGCACTCGTTATTTCGGGCACACGCCCGATCTACTTCACCGACACGCCGAGCTTTTCGAGCATTTCGCAGGACTCGTTGATCGGCTATCTGATTCCGTCCGCGCCGATCCCGAACTCGGTGTTGATTCTGTTTTTGCTCGCCGTCCTGGCTGCGGTCGCGCTGAACAAAACGCTCTTCGGTCGCTATACGTTCGCACTCGGCAGCAATGAAGAAGCTGCACGGCTGTCGGGGGTCAATGTCGATGGGTGGAAAATCGCCGTGTATAGCGTAGGCGGCGCCATTTGCGGCATTGCCGGCCTGCTGATCGCATCGCGTCTGAATTCGGCACAGCCCGCGCTCGGCCAAGGCTACGAGCTCGATGCGATTGCGGCCGTCGTCATCGGCGGCACGTCGCTATCGGGTGGCACCGGAACGATTACCGGCACGATGATCGGCGCATTCATCATGAGTGTGCTGATCAACGGGTTGCGCGTGATGTCGGTGGCGCAGGAGTGGCAAATCGTCGTGACCGGTGTAATCATCATCGCGGCCGTCTACATGGACATGCTGCGCCGACGCAAGCAACGGTAGGCCTTGTTTTGCAGCAGGCGCGCACACCTATTGCGAGCGCGTCATGAGTTCAACCAGAGAGGAGACATGAAGATGATGAAACCGAGACTGATCGGCGCCGCTGTCGGGGTTGCACTGGCATTCGGCTTCGGCACGGCTGCTCACGCCGACGAGCCCTATATCGCGCTGATCTCGAAGGGCTTCCAGCACCAGTTCTGGCAAGCCGTGAAAAAAGGCGCAGAACAGGCCGGCACCGATTTCCACGTCAAGGTGTCGTTCGAAGGCCCCGAAACCGAAGCGATGGTCGACAAGCAGATCGACATGCTGTCTGCCGCGCTCGCAAAAAGGCCGGCTGCGATCGGCTTCGCTGCGCTCGACAGCAAAGCGGCCATTCCGCTGCTGAAGAAGGCACAAAAGGAAAAGATTCCGGTCATCGCGTTCGACTCGGGCGTCGATAGCAATATCCCGCTCACAACGGCCTCGACCGACAACAAAGCAGCCGCTGCGCTGGCGGCCGACAAGATGGCCGCGCTGATCGGCGACGAGGGCGAGGTCGCGCTCGTCGTGCACGACCAGACGAGCCGCACCGGCATCGACCGTCGCGACGGGTTCGTCGACGAGATGAAAGCGAAGCATTCGAAGGTCAAAATCGTTGATATCCAGTACGGCGCCGGCGATCAGTTGAAATCGACCGAAATCACGAAAGCATTGCTCACAGCGCACCCGAAACTCAAGGGCATCTTCGGCGCGAACGAAGGCTCGGTCATCGGCGTGATTCATGGCGTGACGGAAATGAAGCGCAACAACGTCAAGATCATCGGCTACGACTCGGGCAAGGAGCAAAAGAACGCGATCCTCTCAGGCGTCGAAGCCGGCGCGATCACGCAGAACCCGGGCGGCATTGGCTACGAAACAGTCAAGGCGGCCGTGCAAGCGATCAGCGGCAAGGCAAGCAAGATCCCGAAGCAGATCGATACGGGCTTTTACTGGTACGACAAATCCAACATCACCGACCCGAAGATTGCCTCGCAGCTTTACGATTGAGTTTCCTGGCGACCGGCCGCGCGCGTCTCGTTTGTCGTTTCTCGCGCGGCCGCGGCGTGGCCTAAAGCAAGGTTGTGCCTATGCTGCGGCAATGCGGCTGGCCACGCGCACGATTGCGGTCGCAATCTGTTTTTCGCGGCGCGTGTCGAGCCGCGCGAGCGGCACGCTCGTGCTGACCGCCACACGCTTGCCGAGCGGCGTCACGCCCGCGTAAGCGGCAAAACAAGCCAGCCCCAAGCTCACCTCCTCGCGTTCCACGGCAAGCCCGCAAGCGCGCACATCGATAAGCTCGCGTATCAGCGTTGTGCGCCGCGTGGTGGTATTCGGCGTAATGGCGACAAGACGTTCGGGCAGCAACGCCACGACTTCGCTGTCAGGCAAACTGGCGAGCAATGCCTTGCCGAGCGCGCAGCAATGCGCGGGCAAACGCGAGCCAAGATCGGACACGAGCCGCACAGGGCGCTGCGCATCCTCGCGTGCGATATAGACCACCTCGGCACCATCGAGCACAGCAAGCTGAACGACCTCGTTATGCGTTGCGACGAATGCACCCGCTTCGACCCGAAACGCGGCTTGCAAGCCGTCGTGCCGAACATAAGCACTGCCCAGCTCGAACAATTTGACGCCGATGATGTAGCCATCGTCGCGCTTTTCCACCCAATGGCGCTGCGACAGTGAATCGAGCAGCAAATAAAGGGTGCTGCGCGAGAGGCCTGTTGCCTGCATCAACGCCGAGGCACGCACCGGCTTCGCGGCGTGCGCCAGGATTTCAAGCACGTCATGCGCGCGCCGCAGCGCCGGTACTTCATAAGATTCGCTCATCGCCCTCGTCCATTCGAGCACGCGGCTCGGCTCGATGAAAGATGCATTGTCCAATAGGTTGGACAATGCATCAACATCGTGGACACGTTGTTGCACCCTCGTTAGGATCGTCGAACCTTTCTCACGCCGCATCGGAAACGAATATGCATCCCGCCCTGCTCTGCTGCCTGCCAGATGATCTCGAACAAGCGCTGTTGATCGGCCGCGTCTGGCGTCCTTCTCCTGTCGATGGTCCGTCGGTCGTGGCGGTGCGTCACGGCGAGGTCTTCGACATTACGGAGGTGGCGCCCACCACCGCCGATCTGTTCGACCGCCCCGATGCGGTGCAGGTAGCATGCGAGGCGCCGGGCGAATCGCTCGGCCGCGTCGAGCAGTGGATCGAAGCGGGGTTTTCGAATGCGGGCACTGACGCAATGCGACTGCTTGCGCCATGTGATGTGCAGGCGATCAAGGCCTGCGGCGTGACGTTCGCGGTCAGCTTGCTCGAACGCGTGATCGAAGAGCAAGCCGGCGGCGATCCAGCGAAAGCGGAGCATGTGCGGCAGTTGATCGTCGAGCTGATCGGCACCGACCTGGCCAAGATCAAGCCGGGTTCCGATGCGGCCATGCGGCTCAAGGCCGAACTCGAACGGCGCAATGCCTGGTCGCAATACATGGAAGTCGGCATTGGTCCGGACGCCGAAGTGTTCACGAAGTCGCAGCCGATGTCGGCGGTTGGGCTCGGCGCCGCCGTCGGACTGTACCCTACGTCGGAGTGGAATAATCCTGAGCCCGAGATCGTACTGGCAGTCAACAGCGCGGGCAGCATCGTCGGCGCGTCGCTCGGCAACGATGTGAACCTGAGAGATATCGAGGGCCGTTCCGCGCTGCTGCTAGGCAAGGCCAAGGACAACAACGCGTCATGCGCGATCGGCCCGTTCGTGCGGCTCTTCGACGCGCATTTCACGCTCGACACGGTACGCAGCGCGAGCTTGTCGCTGCGCATCGAAGGCGACGACGGCTTCGTGCTCGAAGGGGTGAGCCATATGTCCGAGATCAGCCGCGATCCAGCCGACCTCGTAGCGCAAACGTGCGGCGCGCATCATCAGTATCCGGACGGCTTTATGCTGTTTCTTGGCACGATGTTCTCGCCGATCAAAGATCGCGATGCACCGAATGCGGGCTTCACGCATCATCTCGGCGATGTGGTGACCATCGCCACACCGTCGCTCGGTGCGCTCGTCAATACGGTGCAACGTTCGAACGAGATCGCGCCGTGGGACTTTGGTGTGCGCGCGCTTTATCGGAATTTGGCGCGGCGGGGGTTGTTAGTGACTTGAGCGGGATGCGTTGAGCGCATGCCTTTCGTCGTTGATGGGCAGGCAACGCGGACGCAAGCAACGATCTATCGCGCGGCTGGAGCTTGGGTACATCAGGTTTAACGCCGTCATTCGCCGCTTTCTACCAATTTGCGGGACTTGACCTTATCTGATCGCAGTTGGGCGATGGAACGCGCCAAATGCGTTGCGTTCGCCGGCGAGCGCAGCAGGTACAACGTCTCCATCAAGCTGTCGTAGTGTTCTTGCGACATGACAACCACATTGGGGGCGTCGCGCCGGGTGATGATCGTAACGCCCACATCATCGACGACTTGGTCGACGACTCGTTTAAGATTAGCGCGTGCATTGGTGAACGGAATCGTGCGCATGTGCTCTCCCTATTGATAACCTGTACCAAACACGTACAAGTCTAGCGTACCCCCGCACCGCACCCGCGAGCGCCAACACCAGATGACCGCCCAAGATCTCGAACGCCTCCTTTCCGTCGCGATGCCTTATGGCAAATACAAGGACCGGCTGATCGCCGATTTGCCGGGCCACTACCTGAACTGGTTCGCGCGCGTTGGCTTTCCGCCCGGCGAGATCGGTCGGCTACTCGCATTGATGCAGGAACTCGATCACAACGGGCTGCGCACGTTGCTCGACCCGTTACGCAATCGTAAGTGAACCGCACCACCCGCACCTTCGCTTCGACTGATGCGATTTCGCAAAACACCCGCCCTCGTCCGCCATGCCTCGCTAAGCTGCGACGCATCGTTCAGACTATTTTCAGGGTGCCGCGCGAATGGACCACATTGCGTATTTCCAACGCCGCTTGATCAGTGAACAACTACCGCTGCGCGTTACGCAAGCCTGCCTGAACTGCGTGCGCAGCTTCTCGCGTTGGGCCGATCACGCATTGCCCGCCGCGGGCGGTTTCGCCGGCTTGGTATCAGCAGACATCGCAGCCCTCGAAGCGTACCGGGAGCGCTATTTGGCCCAGACGATTTCAGACCGCGATCTGCGTAACGACGAGCGGCGGTACCTCAATCGGTTTATCCGTTTTGTTGTCGATCACGCCGCGGAGCAATTGGCCCCGGCCGCATGAAGCCAGCCGGGTGCGTTCGCTCCACGCCTTAACCGATCATTCGGATTTCGGCCGTACCTTCGCTTTCATGCTGCCCTGATAGTGCAGCACGCGACGCTCGATCTGCCGCGCGTCCGGCGTAAAGGTCTGCATCCGCAGCATCCGAGCAGCCACGCTCGGCGGCAAGCCGATCGAGTCGATCGCCGTTGCACGCGACGGATCAGCCAGTCCGTTGTCGACCAGCAGGTGCGTACCGAGCTTCAGATTCGTCAACCGCGCCGGGTCGGCCAACGCACTCGATTGCGCGAGCAGTTGAGCCCAGGCGTTGCCGCCATAGTTAACTACGTAGTAGTCCTGACCAGTTGGATCGGCAAGCACCGCACCACAGCCGTTCAGACGCGCCTGCATCTCCGTGCGATTCATCGGGATCATCTTGCGTTCGGCGAGCCCATCGCCGTACGCAAGCGTAAGCGGAATCGTCCATTGCGTGCCCGGATAGCGGTTATGGTTCGGAAACGGCTGCTGCTTGAGCGTCACCACCGTTTGGTTCGTCGTCAGATCGCATAGCGTATCGAGCGTCACGAGCGGCACACCGGTCTGCCGCACGAAGCTGTCGCCGATATTCGTCACCCCTTCACCGCTGGCGCGCGAGAGCTCGTCCCACAGGCGCTTCGGCGTCACATTGCCGAGCGCGTAGTCGGCCAGATAAGATTGCAAGCCGCGACGCATCGCATCCTCGCCGAGATAGCCCTCGATCATCTTCAACACCTGGCCGCCCTTGTCATAGACGAACGTACCCGCGTTGATCACGAATTCGTTCGATGCCCAGGCATTGAAGTTCGGTTGCACCGGGAACGAGGTCGACTTCAAGTCCGCCGCGATCACGCGATACTTGTTCCTCACTTCGCCTTCCCAACTGAATCGATCGGGGTAAAAGCGGATCTTCGTCTTATTCTCGAAGAACGTCGCAAACGATTCATTGAGCCATACGTCGTCCCACCAATCGAGCGTCACGAGATCGCCGAACCATTGATGCGCCGCTTCGTGCGTCAACACCGTCACACCGTAATTCGACATCGGCGTGCCCGGCGGCGGCAGGATGTCATCGGCAAACTCGAGAATGGCGCCCCAGTTCTCCATGCCGCCGAAGTTCAGGTCTTTTTGTGCCTTGAATGCATCGTTGGCTGCAATCGTGTCGAACTTTGTCAGCGGCAGCGGTATACCGGTATACCGATAGTAGTAATCGAGCGCCTGCTTGGTCTGCTGCATGGCGGGCAATGCCCAGTCGCGCATGCCCGGCGGTGTAAAGATGCGCAGATGCAGGCCCCGGCCATCGGGCAACGGGCTCGAAAAATCGTCTTCGAGCACGTCGAACTTGCCGCCGCCGAAGAAGAGCAGATACGATGGCATCGGCGGCGTCTTTTCGAATGAGACGCGCTTGTATCCGCTATCGACATTCACC
Source organism: Trinickia sp. LjRoot230 (assembly GCF_964253315.1). Lineage (NCBI taxonomy): Bacteria > Pseudomonadati > Pseudomonadota > Betaproteobacteria > Burkholderiales > Burkholderiaceae > Trinickia > Trinickia sp. LjRoot230. The sequence continues at coordinate 1,513,475 of NZ_CAXUQX020000001.1, read as the reverse complement.
GCAGGCTTCTCGGCCGCGTTCGATACCACGCGCCAGCTTTGCGGCACATCGGCCGTCACCTCGTAGGTCGGACGGAACGCTGGTTCGTCCCAACCCGGGAACCATTGCCGCGCAAGGTCGGATTCGCCTTGCGTCAGGATGGCGCCGCTCGTCGTGCCATCGGTGGCCTTCAGATCCACGCGGAAGATGCCCTCCGCAGCCGAGCAGCCCGGATAAGGATCGTCGCCGCAACTGCCGCCGGTCTTCGTCGCCGGATCGTCGTAGCTCTTGAAGTTGACGATGCCGCGCCACTCCATATGCAGCGAATATGTGCCGGCCGCGATCTGTCCGGTAGCCGGGCGCAACTGGTAATAGTCGCCGTCGGTCTGCGGTGTGGCGACGAGCGCGATGTTGCCGGGCTGCAGCGTAATCGTGCCGTTGACGAACTGCAGTCGGTGCGCCGCCACCACGATTGACGTCACCGGCTTGAGGACCTTGATCTCGACGTCGGCCCGGCCGTCGAATGCCGACAACTCGGCATTCGGGCGAAACCAGAGCTTGTAATTGACGGGCACGACCGTATCGGGCATCTCGACCGGCGCGACGGATTTGTCGATGCCCGGTGTCGCAGCCACGGCCGTGGTCGGCGCAACAAGCGCGGGCGTTGCCTGGCTTGTCGCCGGGTTGGTTGCCGCTACACCCGTGCGACTCGCAGCCGAAGGCGTGCCGTCACTCCCGCCGCAACCTCCCAACGCAATCAGCGCGGCAATCGATATGCAATGCAGTTTCCATTCTGAACGAAAGCGCATATAAATCCTTGAATGAGAAAAGTGTTTAACCGATGCGCGGTTTTGGCGCTTTGTTATCTCTCACTCGCCGGCAGACAATACGATGCCGCGCAAGCAATTCCCGTAGCTTGCGACGTTTACCTACGATAAACAGGAGTACTAACACTTAGGACTACTAACTACATTGGTCGCCGAAGCAAAATCGCAAATAGCCAGCAACAAGCGCCTGTCAACGATGACAGGGTTTGCAAAAAGGCATTCGGCGGTAGGACTTCAGACGATATCGCAGATTAGGTAGGAAACCGTTTTTTTGTCAACTCGCTTTCACTGTATTGGTTTTCTAATCGCGCAGACGACGTATGGTTTCCATGCCAGTCGAGTATCGGTAAATTCGTTCGATCGCTTTAATCGGATTGGCGATTTATTGCCGAATGGGTACTCTCCTCATCGAATGCTTTGGCACTCTGCGTGATTTCACGCGGTCCGACGCCGATCAGACGGCTCATCCACTGGGCCATGTGGCTTTGATGCGAGAAGCCGGCTTCGAGGGCGACCTGAGCAGCACTCAGCCGGCCCTGTTGCAACAGCATGCGTGCGCGTTCGACGCGCCGTTGCACGACGTATCGATGCACGGGCACACCCAGCGTTTCGCGAAACAACACCTTGAAATGCGGCAGGCTGAGCCCGGAGAGGCCGGCCAACTCGGTCAGCGTAAGCCGCTCGTTCAGGTGCGTCTCGATGTAGTCGATGACGCGTGCAGCAGTGCGCGGTGCTAGCACGCGACGACGACGCTCGAGGGTCGGCGCGCCGCCGACGAGGCGCACGGTGATAGCGGTCAGCAAGCTCTCCGCGTAGAGTGGGTCAGATGGCATGTCCGATTCCAACTCGGCTTGCAGTGCCCACGCGAGATGTTGCAAGCGCGGGTCGCGCAATTGCAACTGCGGATGAATGCGAGCGCGTGAGGGTTTCAGATCGAGGCTCTCGGCTGTGGCTCGAGCGAACAGCTCGCCGATCCAAATTCGCAGGATCGTGCTGTCAGTCTCGTCGATCCACTCGCCATCGACACCCGCGGGAATCACATCCGCGTCGCCGTGCGCCTGAATGCGCGAGCTGCGGCGCTCGGCGCAGCGGCATCGCGCTTTGACCGGTGCACCTACATGCACCGCGACACGATGGGCGGTGCTCGCCGGCACCGCATAGGCCCCGGCCGGAAATGCAATCAATTCCGCGCCGAAGCCCTGCCACCCGAGCGCAGCGCTCGATCGCAGCACGTGTGGCGAGCCACTAAAAGGGATGGCATCGTAACCGGTGCGAACGTGACGATCGTTGCGAATAAGGGTACTCATGGCGACTGATATCCCGGTGCATCGTGACAAAAATACCGATCGGGGACGATCGGAAGCGGTTCATTGTGAAGCGTTTTTGCCAATTCTGCATCGCGCGACTGCTTCGCGCGATGCATGTGCCTAAAATCGTCATCCAAATCTGTCAAACCCAATCCGTATTTGCGCACGCGCGCACTCGTCTTGCTCTACCATCGCGACATTGAGCAAGGAGGATCGAAACGTGTTCGTTATCTTCGGCGCATCGGGCAATGTAGGGCGCGCTACCATCGCGGCACTGCGCGCGGCAGGCAAACCGGTTCGCGCAGTGGTTCGCAACCCCACGCAAGGCGAGCGCTTCGCGCAAGACGGATGCGAGCTCGCGCTTGCCGATCTGAGCGACGCCGGTTCGATTGCGCAGGCGCTCAAAGGCGCGCAGGCGGTGCAGATGCTCTGCCCCGTCCCGCGCGGCGATGCTCACCCCGACGAGACGATGCTGCGCACCATCGATGCAGTGACAAGCGCGCTGAGCGAAAAGCCGCCGGCACGCTTGCTCGCGCTATCCGACTACGGTGCGCAAATACCGAGCGGCACGGGCATTACCTCGCTCTTTCACGTGATGGAGCAGCGTTGGCGTGACATTGCCGGACATACGATCATGCTGCGTGCAGCCGAGCATATGCATAACTGGGCGCGGGTCATGCCTGCCGCGTTGGCGACCGGCCGGCTACCGAGCCTGCATCATCCGCTGACGAAACGATTTCCGACGGTTGCCGCGGCCGATGTCGGCCGCGCCGCCGCCGAACTATTGCTCGACGAGGCTCATACCACGCCGCTGCGAATCGTCAGTATCGAAAGCCGCGAACGGGTAGACGCGGTAGATGTGGCACGTGCGCTCAGCGACGCGAGCGGAATCCATGTCAACGCGTACGCGTTGGAGCGCGGCGATTGGGAAGCGGCGCTCGCGCGCGCGGGACTAACCGCAGCACATGCGCGCTTGATCATCGAGTTATACGACGCGCACAACGCGGGCAACATCGATATCGAAACAGGTGTCACCGAGCGACGTTTTGGCGCGACGACATTGGCCGAAGTTTTTGCGCAGATCGTGCCGCCGATTGCGGTAGCACGGTCTGCGACATGAATGCGTGCATCGGTGGGTTCTATGAGGAGCGAACTATGCGGCGAATGTATGGTGCGATGGTTGAGACGGCCGTGCGCATTGCTATGCGCGCACTAGCGGTTGCCGGCTCGCTCGGTTGGCCCGAACTGCGACGCTTGCTCGTCGCGATTCCCAATCGCAATGAGGACCTGACGTTTCATTAGGACTACTTACCTTCTGGAACAAAGAAGTGAGGGACGAGATCGAGCCCGCAATGATCGATTCGATGCACGGTTCCTCCTGCTGCGCGGACCGCGTCCGCAAGGCCAGGCTTGGCGTGATAGGTAATGGCCACGGCCGCGGCCTTGAGCATGTCTTCGTCATTAAAGCCATTGCCCAACGCCACGCTGAGCTTGCCGCCGCGGTGCTCACGCTGCAATACTCCGGCCTTTTCCGCCGGGTCGACAATCGTGCTTTTGAGCTTACCGGTCAGGCACCCATCAGGGCCGACATCCAGCACATTGGCTACCGAAAAGTCGAGTTTGAGCGTCTCGCTGAGGCGGTGCGTGAAGAACGTGAAGCCACCGGAGATCACCCCGAATCGCGCACGGGCTGACTTGAAGGCTGAGAGCATTTCCCGGGCGCCGGGGCTTAACTTGACATGTTCTTCATACACTTCGGCCAGCGCCTCGACCGGGAAGCCCTTGAGCAGCTCCACGCGTGCACGCAGACTCTTCTCAAAGTCGAGTTCGCCGCGCATCGCACGCTCGGTAATCGCTTCCACCTGCGCACCGATGTTCCTGCCATCCCCCTCCCTCTCCTCCAGAATCTGCTGCCATTTCGCGGCGATCGCGTCGATGCACTCGCCAAGAATCAGCGTCGAATCCACGCCGCTCGCCACGGTGCTCACGCTCGACAGCGTGCGTCCTCCGGGGATGATTGCCGTATCTGCTTGTGAACGCATGCCAAGTTGCTCGAGGCGACTCTGCGTTTCGAGCGTCACCTTCCCCACGTCGTGCAAGCGATAGGCCTTGCCCGTGGCGAGCGAGAGCGGAGTGACAGGGCCGGCTGGGCGCATCAGGCGAACGAATCGCTGCAGGTTGGTAGACGGAAGGTGTTCCGCAGCAACAACAACGTGGGTTTGCCCTTCTTCGTTCGAGACAATCCGAGCCGTTGGTCCGCCAATGCCGTTCCGCGTGTCGAGCTGCGCCGTCCTAGGCGGCAGAGCGAACAGCGGCGCAGGCGCCGTTGGTGCGAGGGTGGGTGCGGGCGCAAGCGTTGCAGGCGAGGCACCACGGACAGTTGGTGTGGCTCCGGCTGATTGCGCAAGATTGGCGCGCTGCGCTGATGAAACGATGGACACCGTTTGCTCCCGTCAGCCGCAACAGAGCGCGCTACTCGCCGCGCCGTTGCAAACGAATTAAAGTTCGATAACCGGAAACTGTACCGGCTCACACTAAAAATGGCAGCCGGCCGTGCGAATCGAACGCGGGCATGACGAAGCAACGTAGTGGCCGCGATATCAATTGCGCGCCGCGCTTGCCAATGTGTCGTCCAGGTAGAAAGGAATAGCTTTTGACGAAAGCAGCGCGTTTGCTTGGACACGCCTGGACTCGGGCGGCAATGCGCACACGAAACGAACGATATCGGTCATGAAATGATGCTGCAAGGTTTGCGCAAGCTCTGGAACCACGCCGGTTGCAAAGCTGATCAGTAGTTGGGAAGACTGGTGCGCTCCTTGCGCAAATATCGCGTCGCGGAGCGCACCGGCCACACGTGGCCGATTGGACTCTTCGACCAACGCAAGCGGGTTGCAGTTGACGAGCGCCGTTAACGAAGCAGTGCGATCGTCGACGTCCATTGCCGGCAGCAACGCAAGAATGCGATCAATCATGATTGTGCGTTCACTCGTATCGCAAGCGGCAATGCACGCGGGCAACATCGATTGCAGCAACATAGGTTGATATTGCGAGGGTAGCGCCGACATCGCATCGACGATGCGGGTGTACGCGCCGTAGTCCAGTAGTCCACCACTATGAACGGGTTGGTCCGGCGACTCCGAGACGAGTTCGCGTAACGCGACGAATCGACGTTCAGGCTCGTCCAACGCAAGAGCCCGACCCAGCAGACGCTCGAACAACGCTTGGCTTAGCACCTCCGATAGATCGTTTTGATCGCTCGATTCCAGAGCCGCTGGCGTCGCGGTCCGATGCGCGGCCGGTTGATCCGCTGTCGCGGCGGGGCCGGATTGCACCGGTTCGATCCCGGACAAGCCGGGCCGCGGTGCTGTATTTTCTACTGCATGCGGTCTCTGCGGCAGCCTTATGAGAGCGGCGTCGATGTCGAAGCGCAATTTGTCGGCATCGAGCATATCGCTCCTTTTCAACAGCGCAGCATTGCTCCGAAGCTGTGTCAAAAGGTCGGACTGATAGTCGTCCGGCAACCTGCGGATCGCCTCGAATAGACGCGTGAGCGTATTCAGGTCGTTCCTGGGGCGCGGTGACGAAGGCAAGCAATGCGGGCTGGATACGATCGCTTTCAACAGCGCCGCTTCGTCTTCTGGCGGGATCTGCCCTGACGCGTTCAACACGATCTCGGTTATGGTGCCGGGCGCCTCTCTCAGTGCTGCGTCGACGAGCGCACGGAGTGCCCTGCCCTCGTGGACCGGCGACGACAAATCGCGGGCCTCAGCGCGGAGGCGTCGTGCCATCGCTGGCCACATATGCTCCGGCAGAGCGGGCACCGCCGACGAAAGCACTTCGAGGCGGAGCCCCTGAGCCGCCGCGGATCGCGGCGCCTTCGGTGATTGACTTTGCTCTCGTGTGCCGAACAGCGCCCCCAACGTCTCGGACATCACTTCAACATCGCGAGGTTTCGGCCGAGGCGAAAGACCACTCAGCGCAGTGGCGCGTTCGGGCTGACGAGGCGACTCGGGCATGTCTTGCGAAGCAGCGCTTGCGCTCGGGTCCGCAGAGCCTGCGGCGGCATTAGACGAGGAAACCGGTGGCAACACAATCCATCTCCAAGGATTCGCGAGGACCGCATCTTCGGGCTTTGGCTTGTCCGATACCAATCGAATCGCGAAAACGCGCCTTTGGATCCGAACATCATCACTGTCTAGGCTGGTCAATCCCGGGCCGCTCGCCTCTATAAGGGCGCCGTGCAGCCAGCCCTTGCCAGTGCCTTTGTACACGGAGGCCGAAATAAGGAGCATGGCGGGCGATTGGTAAAAACCGGACTACTTAGCAGGTCTAAACGATCGCTCAACGATGTTCGGGCCCGCTGCCCCATTTTCGCGATTCAACCGGCATTGCAGAAGGCATGGCCGGAAAATGCGGTCTTAGCCATTCCTCGGAGATAGTACGTGTTGCCACCCGTTTCCCGGCCCGGGGCCGATGCTTGCGCCGGCCAGCCTGCCAATCCGATCGCGAGCGATGCCTCTCGACACGTTCCGGAACCGCTAGCGCAAACCACGCCGGCTGCAGCGCTCGGTGGCCTTCGGGGTCGGCCAAAATCTGACGACGTCCAAGCGATGTCGAGCGTGTTGGCGGACCTGTTCGGCACGGCCGAGACGCCCCGCCCCCCGGGGCCGCGCTCTCTAACGGTCGAAGCACTGCGGCTCGACGTGTTGTCGTCGGCACTGCCGGCTCTCCCGCTTGGCACGCGATCCGCAGTGGCACAACGTCTCGGCACTGACATTCGTGAGCTATCGTCGCCGGTGCATGAAGGTCGAACACTTCGTACCCTTGCCGAAGCAGCGGTGATGGAGGTGCCTGACGCGATCACTCGCAATGTTCTGCGCGCGTTGCCGCAAAGCTCGCCAGACGACAAAGCGACCTTGCTGGAGGCGATTGTATCCAACCGACGCTGTTTATCTCCCGCGACGCGGGCCAAGGACCGGTATCGCACCATTGCCGACCTGTTCGACTCGATCCGCAGCTTGCCGGAACACCAGCAATTTCACCTCCTCACACTGCTTCTGCACAACGCTCGGTTGCTAAACAAGACTTATCTTCCACACGTTGTTTCGCTGCGCAGCAGAATTGTCGACGCCATGCAGGAGCTTGCGGGCAAGCCGGACGCGGCGGCCTCTTCTGTAGCCGCAGTACCGCGTTTCAACTTGCCCGAGGTGGTGGAGTCGTTGTTTGGCGGGATCGAGCATCCCGGCGACCGCCAATCGAACTCGGACAGCGCTGCCAAAGCCGCTGATCGGCTAGCCGCACTTTCCGCGGCAGCGCCGGCAATTTTAGAAGTGGCTACTTACGATGAACGTGCGAAGGCGCTGCCGAAAGCGTTATCCGAGCATCTTCTCGATCGCATCCTTGCGTTAGAAAAGCCGAGCCATCGGTTTGCTGCGCTGAGCCTGCTAGTCTCGCAGCCCCAAGACGCCTCAGAGCCCGATCTCAACGACGCGCCTACCGGGCCAACCTTGACATACCGCCCCGGAATGACCGGACTGTTGGAGCTGCCGCGCTTATCGAGTCGCGGTGAACTGCTGGACGCGAAAGCACTCACCCGAATCGTCGATGCGATCCCTACGCTACCCTCGCCGCATCAATCCGCATTGCTCGAAATGAGCATTCCGGCGTGCATCAAAGCGGGGGACCAAAACGAGAAAAAAATCACGATGAACCGCATCCTTGCACTTTTATCGGGCATGGACCGTGAAGACCGCGTTGCCCCCTTAGCGAAGCTCATCAGTAGCCACCCATTAGCGCTTCTAAAGGCGGTTGACCGACCGTCCATAGCCCGCTCAATATTGCGCGCGGTAGTTGAACAGGGACACGATCAGCCCCCTGCGCTATTCGGCGAGTTCATCAACAACGTTCTTCTGAAACTGGCACCCAACCGTCAGCATCAATTCATGCGCGAGATCGGTCAATTCCTGAAGGCGTCGCCGTCAGAATTCATTCGCGAGATTAAGCAGCGCCTGAACCTGCGGTGACTAGTCCTTAGACATGGCAATCCGTCAGCCCAAACAACGGGCATCAATCGCGCGCCATGCTCTTTAGCGTGCCGACCAGGTCCGAAGGCACGCCCGACGCCGACACCAACTTTTCCGCTTGAATACGTCGGAACTCGGGTGGCGACTCATTCAGAAACTTGATAACTTCCTGTACAAATTTGTATTTGTGATGATGGCCTAACAGAAATGACGATACGTAGTCGAAGAGGTCTTTCAGCAGCTCCGGAGGTTGCCCCGGCCCCTGCGCAAATACCGCGTCCCGGATGGCGCGCGCGATAGATGGCTGCTTAGCTAGCGCTATGCCCCGCAGCGGATAGCACCGTATGAGCTTCTCTATCGTAACGACGCGGTCTTCGAGATCGATGCCGCGCAGCAACGCGAGGATGCGATTGAGCATGATTTCGTTTTCGCTTTTGTCCGCGTTGGCGATGCATACGGGAACCATCGCTTCGAGCAGCACGCCCTGATATCTCAAGGGTAGCGCCTCAATCGCATCGGCGATGCGAATGAATGCGCCAAAGCCCAGCACCTCGCCGCGATATGGCCACGGCTGCTCCTCAAACATGGCATCGAGGGCGGGCGCGTCCACCGGCGCCGAAAGCAATAGGCGCAGCGCGGTAAACCGATGCCTCGGCTCTTCCAACGCAAGAATGCGGTCGAGAAGGTGTTCGGAAAGTGCCTGCGGTAGGTCATTCGACGCGTGGCCCGCATCGATCAGTTCCAACACCGCGGAGGCTGTCGCAGAAAGCGCCGCCAGTCGATCAGCCGCTGCGGCGTCGGAGGTGGATTGCAGCGATCGCAAGCGATCGCCATTCTCAACACCGCCGAACAGCGACTCCACGATCTCGTGGAGGTCAGGCTGCGGCGTCGCGCGTGCAGTAGAGCGCACCGCGCCCGGTTTGAGTTCGAGCGCGCGGGTGGCGTCGATAATGGGGCCGCGCAGTTGGAGAACAGCGAGTTCGTGCGTTTTGGAGAACTGCCGTGCATTGAGCGCCAACAGGTGAAGGAGAACGGGCTGGTGGCGCTCCGGCAGGGTACGGATCGAGTCAAATATAACGGCAATGGTGCGGTGCTCGGCCTCGCGGACCGGCGCCGACGATAAACAGCGCGGGTTGGAGATGATTGCCTCAAGCAACGTCGCTCTGTCGTCCGGCAAGAGTTCCGGCAAAACATCGAGAACCTCGCGGGTGATTGTGTCGGGCGCCTCCATCGCTCCAGCATCGACAAGCGTGCGGAACACTCTGCCAGCATGCATTGGCGACGATAAATCACGGGTATCGTCACCAAGGCGTCGTGCAACCGCAGGTCGCGTGCGGGGCGGTAAAACGGGCAGTGCCGATGAAAGCGCGTCAAGCCGCAGCGCCTCGCCCGCTAAAGAAGGCGGCCCGACGGGTCGGGGCGTCTCGCCGGTCCCGAAGAGACCCACCAACACCTCCGACATCGCATTGACATCGTCAGGTCTTGGCCGGCTCCGAAGGCCACCAAGCGCTTCAGGCGGCGCGGACTGAACACGCGGATTGACAACGTCTCGAGCAGTATCGCTCGCGATCGGATTTACAGGTTGGCCGGCACAGGCATCGGCTCCGGGCCGAGAAACGGGTGGCAACACGTTCCATCTCCAACGCACAATGAAGAGCGAATCTTCCCCTCGTCGGCCACCCGATCCCATTTGAATTGCGAAAAGGAAGCATTGGAGCCGAACGTCGTTGAACTATCGCTTAGGCCTCCTAAGTAGTGCGGCCTTTACCCATCGCTCGCCATGCTCCTTAATTTGGCCTCCGTGTACAAAGGCATTAGTTTGATCGACAGCAGCGCCTTTGCTTGAGCCCTTTGGAGTTCGCGTGGCGATTCGCTCACGAATTGGATGATCTGGTTGACCAGTTTACGTTGAGGACGAGCCGCCAGATGGCAGAGTGCGTCCGAGGCGAATTCGCGCACGAGTTCCGGCGGCCGCTGCGCCCCCAGCGCGGATATTGCATCGCCGATTGCGCTGGCAAGGGCCGGCCGTGCCGGTGCCCTCAAAGAGGCGAACGGCCAGGACGTGACCAGCTTCGACAGTGGGACAATGCGGTCCTCAACGTCCATACGGGGCAGCAGATCAAGCACGCGCTTAACCATAATCGCCTTTTGGCTCGAATCATAAGTATCAATGCAGTCAGGAACGATCGCTTCGAGCAGCACGGACTGGTATCGTGGGGGCAGCGTCGGCATCGCATCGAGAATACGAGCGAAAGCTCCAATGTCCAGTAGTTCACCCCTATACGGCACGGGTTCGCCGCCCAGCGCATCCTCGGTGGCCTGCGCGTCCAATGGCCTTGAGACAAGCAGGCGCAGCGCGGCAAACCGATGCCTCGGCTCCTCCAGCGCAAGGATGCGATCGAGAAGATGCGCGGATACCTTTTTCGGCAGATCGTTCGACCTGTCGCCCCGATCGACTAGCTCGAAAATGGAGGCTGCAGCCCCAGAAAGCGCTGCCAGTCGATCAGCCTCGATCGCGGCGCTGCCCAATTGCGGCGATAGCCGGTCGATGCGACTCTCGACACCGCCAAACAGCGATTCCACGATGTCTGGCAACCCCGCTTGCGGCGTGCCGCGCGCAGTCGCGATAACCGCGCCGGGCTTGCCAGTAAGCGCTCGCATGGTGTTATCAATCCGGCTGCGCAGTAGGCCGACCCTCGAGTCATGGCTTCTGGCGAATACTTCCGCATTGCGCAGAAGCAGTCCGAGGAGGCCGAACTGATAGCGCTCGGGCAAGGTACGGATTTGGTCAAATATCCGCTCGACTGTGCCGCGCGGCACAGAAGATAACCATCCGCGGTTGGATACAATCGCCTCCAGCAACGTCGCTTTGTCTTCCGGCGAAATGTCGGGCGACGCGCGCAACACGATGTCGATTATCGTGTCGGGCGCCTCAATCAATGCCGATTCGACGAGTGTCCGCAGTGGTCGACCCTCGTGCGTGGGCGACGATAAAGCGCCAATATCATCGCACAGGCGGCGCACCATTGCAGGTCGCACCTGCGGCGGTAGCGTGGGCAGTGCTGACGAAAGAACATCGAGCCGCAGGGCCTCGGCCGCCACAGAAGGTCGCCGCTGGGGTCGGGAGGGCTGGTCCGCGCCGAACAGGTCCACCAACATGTTCGACATCACTCGGACGTCGTCAGGCTTTCGGCTACGCTGAAGGCCGCCAAGCGCTGCGCCCGGCTCGGACTGAACATGCGGATCGGCAACGTCTCCAGAAGTATCGCTCGTGATCTCACTGGGGTGCTGGTCTTCAAATGCATCGGCACCGGACCGAGAAACGGGTGGCAACACGACATACCTCCGAAAATGGCGAAGACCACAATCTTCGGTGTCTGGCCCCTGCAATGCCGTTTGAATCGCGAAGAAGTGGCATTGAACCCGACGTCATTGGCCTATCGCTTAGGTTTCCTAAGTAGTGCCGCGCTTACCAATCGCCCGCCATGCTCCTTAATTTGGCCTCCGTGTACAAAGGCATTAGTTTGATCGACAGCAGAGCTTTTGCTTGAGCCCTTTGGAGTTCGCGTGGCGATTCGCTCACGAATCGGATGATCTCATTAACTAACTCACGCAGAGGACCGGACGCCAGACGGCGGCTTGCGTCGAAGGCGAATTCGCTCACGAGTTCGGGCGGCTGTTGGGCCCCCAGCCGAAATATTTCATTAGCGATTGCCCTGGCGAGGGCTGGCCGCGCCGGTGCCCTCACAGAGGAGACCGGCAAGGACTTGACCAGCTTCAACAGTGGGACAATGCGGTCCTCAACGTCCATACGGGGCAGCAGATCAAGGACGCGCTTAACCATAATCACCTTTTCGCTCGAATAAGTAGTAGCAATGCAGTCAGGAACGATCGCTTCGAGCAGCACGGACTGGTATCGTGGGGGCAGCGTCGGCATCGCATCGAGAATACGAGCGAAAGCTCCAATGTCCAGTAGTTCACCCCTATACGGCACGGGTTCGCCGCCCAGCGCATCCTCGGTGGCCTGCGCGTCCAATGGCCTTGAGACAAGCAGGCGCAGCGCGGCAAACCGATGCCTCGGCTCCTCCAGCGCAAGGATGCGATCGAGAAGATGCGCGGATACCTTTTTCGGCAGATCGTTCGACCTGTCGCCCCGATCGACTAGCTCGAAAATGGAGGCTGCAGCCCCAGAAAGCGCTGCCAGTCGATCAGCCTCGATCGCGGCGCTGCCCAATTGCGGCGATAGCCGGTCGATGCGACTCTCGACACCGCCAAACAGCGATTCCACGATGTCTGGCAACCCCGCTTGCGGCGTGCCGCGCGCAGTCGCGATAACCGCGCCGGGCTTGCCAGTAAGCGCTCGCATGGTGTTATCAATCCGGCTGCGCAGTAGGCCGACCCTCGAGTCATGGCTTCTGGCGAATACTTCCGCATTGCGCAGAAGCAGTCCGAGGAGGCCGAACTGATAGCGCTCGGGCAAGGTACGGATTTGGTCAAATATCCGCTCGACTGTGCCGCGCGGCACAGAAGATAACCATCCGCGGTTGGATGCAATCGCCTCCAGCAACGTCGCTTTGTCTTCCGGTAACAGCTTCGGCGACACGTGCAACACGGTGTCGATCATCGTGTCGGGCGCGTCAATCAAGGCCGATTCAACGAGCGTCCGCAGTGTTCGGCTCTCGTGCGCTGGCGACGATAAACCGCGAACGTCATCGTGCAGGCGTCGCGCCATCGCAGGTCGCGTCCGCGGCGGCAACGCAGGTATTGCCGACGAAAGGATGTCGAGTCGCAGGGCCTCGGCCGCCAAAGAAGGACGTCGCTGCGGTCGCGGGGTCTGGCCTGGGCCGAACAGGCTTACCAACAAGCTTGACATCTCTCGGACGTCGTTAGGCTTTCTGCGACGCTGAAGACCGCCAAGCGCCGCACCCGGGTCGGACCGAGCAAGCGGATCGGCGACGCCACCAGAAGTATCGCTCGTGATCTCACTGGGGCGCTGGTCTGCGAATGCGTCGGCACCGGGCCGAGACACGGGTGGCAACACGGCATACCTCCGAAAATGGCAAAGACCTCAATCTTCGGCACTTGGCCCCCGCAATGCCGTTTGAATCGCGAAGCAAGGGCATTGAACCCGACGTCATTGGCCTATCGCTTAGGTTTCCTAAGTAAAAGGCCTATATCAATCACGCGCCATACTCCGTAATTTAGCCTCCATATGCGAAGGCATTGCGTTGGACGACAACAGCGCCTTTGCTCGGGCACTTCGAAGTTCGCGTGGCGACTCGCGCACGAATTGGACCATCTGATTCATGGGGTCGTACTGATGACTGAGCGACAGATCTGCAACTACCTTGGTTACAAAATCGGCAAGTAGTTGCGGAGGCACTGTTGATCCCTGCACGAATATCACGCGACGTATCGCGCGGGCTATCGGTAGCCGCTCGGATCGCTTTGCGAATACGAGAGGTCGGCCGCTTACGAGCTTCTGTAATGGAGGTACGCAGTCTTCGCCAATCACATCAAGCAGCAGCGCAACGACGCGATTAACGATGATTGCGGTTTCGTCCATATTACCCGCGTAGAGGCATTGGGGAAGCATCGCTTCGAGCAGAGCAGCCCGGTATCTCGAAGGAAGCCCCGGAATTGCGTCGATGATACGAGTGAATGCTCCGAAGTCGAGGACGTCGCCCTTGTTGGGCAAGGGTTGCCCGGCAAGCGCCTCGACAAAAGCGGGATTGTCTCGCGGCGCCGAGACAAGCTCAAGTAACGCGGAAAACCGGTGCCTTGGCTCCTCTAACGCAAGAATGCGATCGAGAACGCTCGTGGATAGCGCTTTCACCAAATCCTTCGATTGGTCTTCGTGCTCAACTAGCTCAAATGTCGCCGGCGCTGCCGAAGCAAGCGCCGCCAGTCGGTCGGCCGCTGCGGCGCTACTGCCGGATTGCGGCGATAGCCGATCGACGCGATTCTCGACACCACCGAACAGCGATTCCGCAATCTCGAGCAATCCGAGCTGCGGTACTGCGCGTGCAGGCGGGATCGTCGCGTCGGGCTTGTGAGCAAGCGCTCGCACGGCACCGACAACCCTCTCACGCAATTGAATAACGCTCGCTTGATGGGTCTTGGAAAATACGTCTGCATTACGCAAAAGCAGGCTGAGGAGGCCGAACTGATAGCGCTCGGGAAGAACGCGGATTCGGTCAAATATCTTCTCGATCATGCCCCGCGGCAATGAATGTAAATAAACCGGATCGGACACAATCGCCTCCAGCAACGTCGCTTTGTCTTCCGGCGAGATGTGGGGCGACGCGCGCAACACGGTTTCGATTATCGTGTCGGGCGCCTCCGTCAATGCGGACTCGACGAGTGTCCGCAGTGTTCGGCCCTCGAGCACCGGCGACGATAAACCGCGAATATCATCGCGCAGGCGTCGCGCCATCGCAGGTCGCATCTGCGGCGGCAACGCAGGTAGTGCCGACGAAAGGATATCGAGCCGCAGGGCCTCGGCCGCGCGAGACGGTGGCCGCTGCGGCCGGGGTGTCTGGTCCGCGGCGAACAGCCCCTTCAATACGTTCGACATCGCGTGAAGGTCGTCAGACGTTGAGCGACGCTGAAGGCCACCTAGCGCTGCGCCCGGCTCGGACTGAGCAACCGGATTCGCAACGTCTTGAGAAGTATCGCTTGCGATCGGATTGGCAGGCTGGTCCGAAAAGGCATCGGCACCGGGCCGGGACACTGGTGGCAACACGGCCTACCTCCAAGAATAGCGAAGACCGCATCTTCGTCGCATCGCCCCTACCATGCCGCCTGAATCGCGAAAATGGGGCATCGAACCCGAACGTCACGGCTGTCAAGACTGTCAAGGGTGTCACGCACCAACTCACTCGCCCGCCACTTAGGACTCCCAAGTAATCAGTGCCAGCTAAGTTTGTTTTGGTAACCAGAGTGTCGAGTTCATGCAAATCGACGGACGCCATCCGCGCTGCGCGCTCCCCTGCTTCCAGGCGGGCCAAGTCGAGCAGTTGCCCGGCCAGGCGTGCACCGCGCTGCGCGCTGGCCGTGAGCCGATCGAGCGCTTCGCGCCGCTCGGCCGGCGTGCTCGCGCGCAGTGCCACCTGCGCTTGCATCAGCAACGCGGCGAGCGGCGTGCGCAACTCGTGCGCGGCTTCCGCAATGAATCGACGTTCCGCCTGCACGGCAGGCGTGCAATTGCTCGAGGACACGGTTAAAGCCCACGACAAGCGGCTGCAATTCATTCGGCAATCCGGAAAGTGGCAGCAGCGTGAGATCGAACGAATTGTGTCGCGGGATGGCCGCGCGTAGTGCGCCGCCGGGCCGGAACGATCAACGCACCACCGCACCGATGACGCCGCTCAGCAAAGCGAACGTAATCAACGTGGTGGCGGCGCTAAGCTGCGCGGCGATCGAACGACTGACCGGTGACGCGGCCGATAGCACGGTCGCACAGCACAAACTGCAAACATACTTTTTGCTGGAGGCGGGCTATCGGTTTTGACGTGCCGGCGGTCCCGCGAAACAGACGAGCACTTTCGCTAGGAAATCAACGCGATCAGCTCCGCGGTATCGAAGTAGTCTTCGAACGTCACAGCTTTGCCGCCCGAGAAACGCCACGCATGCACGAACTTCATCGTGGCGCTACGGCCGTTGACTGCCGTAACACGCCTCAAGCCAAACACGGCTACGCTGTCTCCCGACTCGACGAACCGTTGCGGATCGAGTTTCATCTCCGATATATAGGTGGGCACATGCTTGATAAACGCGATGACTTCGTCGTGGCCTCTTTTAGTCCCACCGAGACCGAATTCACGCATGCTTTCGGGATGCGTCCATTCGATATCAGGTGCGAATGCGGCGAGCACGCCCGCGAGATCGCGACGATGAAATGCATCGTACGAGGCTTTGATCATTTCGATGTTGGATGACATGGCGTGGCTTTTATCCTTGGAGCGCCGCTAATGTTTTGATTGCGCCCGGAAAATGCGTCTCGACCGTTCGGCGGATACCGTCTTTCCAATGCACGGTGCACTCGCCCGCAAGCGCTCGGCGCCGTGTGTTGTCGAACGCGCATGTTTCTCGCGTGACGTCACTGGGCTCGAAATTCGGCTTCACACCTGTGATATGCGCGATGTACTCGAGGCAATCTTGAATGCCGACCGGCTCGTCGCCGCCCCAGTTCACGACTAACGCCGGAGACGACGCCGCATTCCAAAGCTGCGGCAATTGGCGCGCGAGATCGTCGGTGTGAATCGGCGAAGCCCAATTCTGCCCCTGATGCGGGATCGCAATGGGCTTTCCGGCCAGCATTTGCCGAAACAGCAGCACAGGCACACCGCCATGACCATACGGGCCATATGCCACGTTCAGACGCGCAATGATCGACGGCAGGCCAAGCGCCGCGGAAAATGCACGCACGACGCCCTCGCACGAAATTTTGACGATCGGATAGGTGGGAAGCCAATGCGCGACGCTGCTCAACGGATCAGTTTCAGTGTAAAGATGATCGAGCTTCTGCTTTGCGTAAAGTGCACCGCTCGATAGATAAGCGAACGCTTGCGCGCGCCGGCAGTGGAGCATCAGGCGGCCTGTGGCCGTCGCGTTGATTTCGATGGCGGTTTCGAAGTCTTGATCGTCGCCGCGTTCGACTGCCGAATGCAGTACATGTGTGAAATCGTCGGGCAAGCCGTCGAGCGTGTCCGATGCCATGTCCCAATGATGCGTACGAATGCCCTTGGAACGTAACTCGTTCTCCACGCCGGGCGCGCGGAACCGACCAATCGCCCAGACCTCGTGTTTCGCCGCGAGATGTTCGGCGATGGGCCGTGCTACCTGACCCGTGGCGCCCGTGATCAGAATTTTTGCGTTACGTGTTTCGTTGTCTAGCGTCATGTGATTCCTCATTCGATGCAATTCGATATGCCAGTGATGAAGAGATGCCGTGCGGCGCTATTCTCCGAGCGTGCGCTTGAGCTCCGCTCGCAGCAGCGCTTGAAACGTGCCGACATGTTTCGCGCCCATCAGCGTGTAATGCTCGCCGGGAACGTCGATGTAATGATTAGGACTACGAGAGAAACTGTCCCATTGACGAAGTTGGAGGTTGAGCCAGTCTTCCTTGCTGCCGCGCAAAGGAATGGCGTAAAAGATCGACATGGACTCGACTGCACCCGAAGGCACGTAACTGCGCCCCAATTCAATCAGCGACTGGGCAAGCGCAGCCCATGCACGGAACTTCTCCAGATCAATCTGCAGTTCGGTGAGCCGATCGGGTGGAGCGATGCTGACCAGATATGCGAGCGGGTCTTGCTCGGGCGCCTCGGCTCGCAGTTGAGCGGGCAGCGTATGGGCCTGCTCCTTATCGATCATCGAAAGGAAGAACGCAAGATTGACAGCACTTTCGATTGGATCGAGCTCGTCCATCCGGTATTTGATATGCGGCGGCAGGTTGAAGCTGCCGACAAAGCTCACGCGCTCGCCCTGGGACTCCAGCATCTTGGCGATCTCGAATGCCACCGCCGCGCCATACGAGTAGCCCGCGATGGCGTATGGACCACGAGCTTGCCGTTGCCTGATCGCTTCGACATAGGTGCGAACCATTTCGTCGAAACTCTCAAACGGCTTTTCGCCCGGATTGAAGCCGCGCGCACGAAGCGCATAGAACGGGCGTTCATTGACAAAATATTTGGCGAGGTTAATGAAGACGAGGATTTCACCCACGCCAGGATGAACACAGAAAAGAGGTGTTTTGTCGCCACTGAGTTGAAGCGGCACGATTGGGTCATAGGTAGCGGGAGCAGTGCATTCGCCAGCGGCGACACTTGCTGCCAAGGCGCGAACGGTGGGACTCCTCAAGATCGTAAGGACGGAGAGTTCATTGAGCGCAAGCTGCGATTCGACCAGCCGTTTGAGCTTGAGTATGTCGAGTGACGTACCACCGAGATCGAAAAAGCTGGCGGTCGCGCTGATCGATTCCGGGGCAACGTTGAAGAGTTGCGCGTAGATCTGCGCAACCTGTTGTTCGAGCACGCCTTCGGGCGCCACATGCCCTCCCAGTTCGCGCTGCGTGACGCCCTCCACATACGACTGCTCGGCTGCGAACTGCCCCGCTTCGAACCGCTTGCGCAGCAGGTTGCGCTGAATCTTGCCGAGGCTTGTCTTCGGAAATTCGTTCTTCGGTAACGGCAGGATTACCGCCGGCCGAAAACCCCACATCAAGATGGTTGTGTTGCGTACCACCGTGAGCAACCGATAAAGTGATTTTTCGTCTTCGATCGGAAAGGTGACGGCAAACGTGACGACAAGCTGCTCGGTCAGGTCGCCGCTTTGCCGCGTAGGGAACGCCGCCACAAATGACTTCTCGATGCCGTCAAGCCCTTCGAGCACCGTTTCGAGTTCGTGGCTGAAGTAATTGACACCGTTGACGATAATGCTGTCTTTGCTGCGGCCGACCAGACTGAGGCGACCGTCTTCGATATGTCCCAAGTCTCCGGTTCGAAACCAGCCGTCGCTCGTGAATGCGGCGCGGGTGGCCTCCGCATTGTTGTAGTAATGCGTGAAAATCATCGGACCGTGCAGTTGCAACTCGCCCGCGCACCCGTCGGGCAACACGATCCCGCTCTCGTCGACGACGCGCATTTGCAGGCCACGGATCGGACGGCCCAGATCGGCGAACTCCCGGCCGGCATCGCTATCGGGAAACGTGCAGGAATAGATCGATCCCGCGCAGGTTTCCGTCATGCCGAACGCCGGCCAGACGGCTGCGCCCGCAAGTCCGTACGGCGCGAGCAGATCGAGAAAACGCTGGGCCGTGTCGACCACGATCGCCTCACCTCCAGAGACGATATGCCTCACGCAGGACAAATCGCAGGAGCGCTCAAGCACGCCGTCAGCGCCCGATCCCGGCGACTGTAGCGCCGCATTGATTTGCCCGAACAGGAAGTTCGGCGCAAACGTCATCGAGACGCGGTGCTGATCAATAAGCCGCAGGAACAGCAGCGGGTCGGCCACGATGGCCGCCGACTCGACGTGAATCTGCGAAGCGCCGATATAAAGCGGCAACATATGCGCTTCAAGCAATGCAGCGACGTGATCGAACGATATCCAGTTCAGCGTGACATCGCCGGCACTCAAGCACTGGCGTTCGGCTTTGCCCACCATCGACGCGAGCAGATTCCCATGCGTGAGCACCACGGCCTTTGAATTGCCGGTGGATCCGGAGGTCAACATCAACATCGCCGGGTCTTCCGGTTCCGCGATGTGCACCGACTGTCCGGGCGCGTTGTTGCGCAGCACATCAAGTTCCACCGTGAACAGCGGGCCCGGCAATTCGCGCTTTAATGCGCGTGTGGTCACGAGAATGGGCTGGTCCAGCAGGGCATCGATGTGCTTGAGGTGCGCCGCCCAGCGATCGGCGTCGTTACGGATCGGCACCAGCGGACACGGCACGTATCCGCCAAGTACACAAGCCCAGAACGCTGGAATGAAATCCTCGGCCCGCTCGAGCAACAGTGCCACGTTGCTACCGAGCTGGCATTGATGCGCGCGAAGACCTCCTTGTATGCGCTGCGCTTCGTCGAGCAAATCGCGGTACGACATGACAGATTCGTCGTCACTGCCATTCTGCGAAACAAAATGGATTTTTGTAGTTTCATGGTAATGAGCAGCGTTAATCAGAAAATTTCCCACTCCCCACGAATATTCGGAACGCGTGTACGGCTCCCGGGCGCGCACCGAATAAGCGGTCGATAACTCCATCGCGATTTACTCCGTCATTTTCCAAAACTGGCTTATTGCGTCGGGCGAATGCCCGGTGGCGATAAATATCCATCGGATGGCGCCAGATGGAAATCATTCGATAATCGATTAGGCCACCCACCGACGAATGGCGGAAAATATATTGGCATTAGGCTCTTAAAATACCTCGACACGAAGTTTCGTCTGATTTTACGAAATAAAAACGTTAATGCAGCCAATACGCATTTTTCTTTAGTTGTTTATTATTTTATGTAGCAACATAAATCAAATTATGTTTTTATTTACCATGATTCGCATTACCTCGCATCGGTTGAGACGCTTCGTTGCATTGACTGAGAAGACAATCGCACTCATCGGCGCCAAAATTCAGCGCAACTGAACTTGTGTCGAACCGCTCTTTGGGGAAATACCCATGCCATGCGTTGTCCGCGACTCGGCTCACTCTTGTTTCCCGGCACCGGCACCGAGCACTGACGCACTCGATATCGTCTGGTATGACGAATGTGCGTCTTCGGCTACGAATAGCCGTTTGACGACAATCGATTGCCAAACCAGTTTTGCACGAGAGCTGTCGGCGTTGCGCACCGGGCGCCAACGTGCGCGCGCGCTATCGATGGCATTGTCACTTCTTGGCTTCGATTCGCTTGCCCATCTGACACTCCTGAGATCCGGCAAACGTACGATAGCTGCCTATATGCCTATGCACTATATGCAAACAGCATATTGGAATCGCTATTTTGGCGAAGGCCATTACGAAATCGACCCATGCGCAATCGCAGCACATCAAAATGCCAAACCGCTCGTATGGTCGCTGGCGGGCCTGCACGCCTTCGTCAGCCCCGCGGGCGAAAACCCACGCAAGCAAGATCTTTTAAAAAGCATGGCGCGGCACGCGATGAAGTCCGGTATCACATTCCGGATATCATCGCGCCTTCACGATATCGATTCGATTCTCCATTTCACTTCGAGCAATTCGTCGCAGAATTGGATTACGCCATCGTTAATTTCCATAACGATGGCGCTGGGATTTGGAATTCACGAAATTCTTTCCACGTTCATTACGCACGACATAAAAGTCAAGCTGATCGGCGATCTTTCAGACATGCAATACGCGATCCTCGCGAGCCTCGCCACTGGCATGTCGGATAAGGAAATCGCAATGAAACTCCATACCACACACCACAACATCGACTACCACCTCCGGGAACTAAGGAAGCATTATGGCGTTAGCAACCGTACACAGTTGGCTTTCGTCGGCGGGCAATTGGGCATTGTGTAGCAACGGCATCGAACGCTGCGAAATGGGGTGAAGACAATGGCAATCCTGGCTATCCCTGCGGAACAGGCGTTGCCATATGAGTGGGTGATCGTGAGGCAAGAGGACCTGTGGAGCGACACGAGCGAAGCGCGAATGCAAAGCGCCGATATGCTGCGCGAGCCGTACGATATGATGCGGTCGCTCGGCTTCGAATGGCTTTGCTATCACTGGTTCAGTTGCGCTGCTGGCCATATCGCCCGAGCGGTGTGCGTCGACGACTATGCGGCGCCAGGTTGGTCGCACGCTTATTTCACGAGCCACTACTATCAGGTCGATCCGCGGCTGGCTTTCGTGCGACGCCACGACTATCCGCTGGTCTGGGATCTACCGTCAATCGACCGAGAAAGCAAAAGGCACGATCGTCGAGGTAGCAAGCAGTTGCAAAACTTCATCGGCTCCGCGGCAAGCGCTCAGTTCGGCAGCGGCATCACAGTCGGCATCAACGCCCCATCCCGCTTGGAACATGTCGTCGTGACAGCCACCGCGCGCGAGCGATCAAAAGCGTGGATGACCGACTTCGTCATCGGCAAGGTGTATTCGATCGCGATCGAACTCGATGTGCTTCTGGCCCCGCTCTTGCGGGCCTTGACGCCCGACAATAGCGACTCGATGACGCTTATGCAACGCAGAGTCCTCGGCTTACTGACACAAGGCATGACAGACCACGACATCGCAAAGCGAATCGGCGTGACCGTTCGCGATGTCGAATGCCAAATACGCGAGTTGGTCCAGTTGTGCCGCGTGCACAACAGAGTTCAGCTTGCGTACGCGGCCGGCCGCCTCGCCCTTACGCGATGCGTATTTTGACAGCCCCGTGAGCGTCTGCTAACGTCCACCAAGCGTAAGTGACGCGTTCCGCTTTCTCCATTTCCAACGGTGAGCTGTTATGCCAACGCTGATGACTTCGACTGATGGCATTCCGTCTTGCGAACGTTTCGACTATTGGCGAGATGCGATGTGCGCCAACTTCTACGGCATGACGTTCGATGTTGAACCGAGCAAGCGGCCAGCGTTCCAAGGGCACCTTGCGGCGAAACCGCTCGGCGACGCCGCGTTGGTCGAACTGCAAGCGTCGTCCTGCATTATTCATCGACTCGACAAGGAAATCGAGGCGGCCCCCGGCGACGCGTTGTTCTTCTATCGTCAGCGAACAGGCGCCGCCTGGATCGAAGCCGTGGACCGCCGCGAGCGATTCATTGTCGACGCGGGCGCGCTGGCCATCGGCGATTCGAACCTGCCGTTCAATACCGCGCCGCTCGAAGCGCACGACTATGACTGCACCATCCTCAAGATTCCGATGCGTCGCTTCGACGAGATCGGCGAACGACGCAAGCAATTGTCTGCGCGGCACATCGATCCCGCTGAGGGCATCGGCTATTTGATCAGTTCGCACTTCGAGGCGCTTTGTCACGAAGTGGATCGACTGTCGGCGCCGGCTGCCGACGTCGCCATCCAAACGCTCACACAACTTGTGGCAGTAGCAACCGGTATTGCCGACGCACGCAGCGAAACGGGACGTGGCGCGCTGCGTACGGGAAAGCGTCGGGCAGTCAACCAATTCATCGACGAAAACCTCCATCGCCCTGACCTGTCGCCGGCCTTGGCCGCAGGCGCACTCGGAATCTCCGTGCGCCAACTGCACTGGCTATACGAACCCACCGGAACAACGTTTGCGCAGCGCGTGCGCCTCCGGCGAATCGAACGTGCCCGCTCGATGATCATCCGGCAGCCGAATTGCCCGGTGATCGATATCGTGTACGCATGCGGATTCGAAAGCGCCGCTACTTTCTATCGAACATTCAAGCGTGCACTCGGCATGTCGCCCAGCGATCTGCGTGCCTCGGCGCTTGAAGACCATTGAGCGCATGATTGCGCTCGCCTTCAATTTCACGTTCACGTATCAAAACATACCCGGGCCGGGCGTCAGAATGCGGTTCGGGTCATACCGCTGCTTAAGCGCCGCAAATGCCGTGTAATTGGCGCCGAATTGCATCATCCAGTCAGATACGGTATGCGGCAGTGCACTGATTGCATAAAATTTTCCACCGAGCGCGCGAGCGCTGTCAAAAATTTGCCTGTTACGCGCGAGTTTGGCCGTCACAAAATCTGTATTTGGTCCCGGCGCTGGGGCCGCGGTCAAAATATCGAATAGATAAAACCAGCCATTATTCGATTGCGGCGCATTAAAGAACTTGGGTGTTGACGCACTTTGTCGAATCGGAAAGAGAAGCATGAAGCCCCCCACACCCACATCGTCAAACGAGAGATTCCTTACCGTCTGCGTCACAAAGCTTTCCGTGACCTCGGGCGGTAAAAACGTGTCGAGCCATGGATGCGGCACGTTATACCAAAGACCGAGGTCCTTCAGATAATCGATGAGGACATCGATCCGCAACATGTAATCGAGGTACGTCTGATCGAACTCGTAGCGCAACGGTAAAAAGTCAGACGTCCCGCGTAACAAATTCGGCGCATTCGGCGGAGCGCTTGGATCGTAATATTGCGTGAGGTTGATTTGGTAGATCCACAGGCCCTTGAGCGAAGACAGAAGCGTACTCGCCGCGCCCAAAAGCGGACCGAGCGCACCGAGGCCGAGACTAACCGATGCGGCGAGCGGCCCAAGTGCCGGGAGTAATTGGGGCGGCAGAGTCTGCGTCACGATCTGCGGGCTGGTCGGAGGAACGACGAATGCCATTACCTCGCTGAATTCCGCCCGCGTATGCAACATCTGAAAATCGCGGAAAAACGTTGCGGGATCGAGGTACTGAAGTACCCAGGAGCGTGCGCGCGGTAGCGCCGGCGCCAAGTCCACGGTCGCTCGCGTAATGATGCCGAGTTGCCCGACGCCGCCGAGGACGCCCGCGAACAAATCCGCGTTGGAACTGGGCGAGCACGCCACGACCTCGCCCGTACCTGTGACCACTTCGAGCTGCCGCACATGATTGAGTTGAATGCCGCCATGCAAGCTCGATGCACTCACGCCT
This sequence comes from Trinickia sp. LjRoot230, assembly GCF_964253315.1. Lineage (NCBI taxonomy): Bacteria > Pseudomonadati > Pseudomonadota > Betaproteobacteria > Burkholderiales > Burkholderiaceae > Trinickia > Trinickia sp. LjRoot230. The sequence continues at coordinate 1,489,271 of NZ_CAXUQX020000001.1, read as the reverse complement.
CCCACCGATAACGTACCCGCGACGCTCAAGCCCAAGAAGCCTGTCAGCACCGGCGGAGTGAGTTGATTCGCAACCGTCTGCGGCAGAAGATCCTTCCAGGTGATGCCAGCGTCCACATCCGCCCCCGCGCTGCTGATGGAGTGGACCGTCGCGAGCGTCCCCATTTCGACGATCAACCCCGAATCGACCAAAGCCTGGCCAAAGACGCAGTGCCCCTGGCCTCGCGGTGCCACCTTGATCCCATACCGGTTGCAGTAGCGAATCATTGCAACAATGTCGTCGACCGCCGCCGGACGCAGGACAGCCCAAGGGCGGCGGCGAAGCATGTATCCGGCGTCGGTCGAGTCGGCGGTGAGCGACGCATCGTCCGTCACCACTTGGCCTTTCAGCAGCGGCAAAGGATCAGCCGATGCCGCCGCGCGCGCGTCGGTCACCCATACGCGTGCAAGCGGATCAAATGCAAGCACAGCGGCGCCCACGGCAACGCGAGCGAGTATGCGACGGCGCGTTTTGCTTTCGATGCTCTTGTCCATGATCATTCCACGAGAAGGCGGTGACGACGTCAGCGCAATAAATGCAGCTTATACAGTCCACTCGCCGCACGATCGCGGAAAGCCATAGAGATGAACGCTGTGATGCGACGGCGGGCTACGCAAATTTCCGCTCGCGTGCTTTTGCTCGCCCGATCATTGCTGCGAAGCGTCACCGGATGCGGCTAGTTGTCGATCCATCAATACAAGCTTGAGCGGTAGATCGGCCGACAATGTCTTCTTCGCGATCACACGTTTCCACGTGCCGGGCTCGCCAGGATTGCGATAAAACCCGACCACCCCGATGTACTGCGTATCGGGACGCATCAGCTGCGACAGGCTGGCTGATGCACCGGGATTGATCACCGCAGCGGTGTCCGCCTCCAGATCCTGCCCGAGCACCGCCTTGTCTCGCGTGAGCAAATCGTCGTAGGAAGCGCCGTCGAACATCTGCCGATCCTTGAGTTGGTAGACACGAACAGCGACCGATGTCGCACGGCCCGCATCATCCGGATTCAGTGCTGCACGCGCCGTCAGGTCGACGTTCAGCACTTTCACCTGCTTTGAAAATACTGCCTGGTAAGCGCTCGACGTCGTGTCGGACACGGACTGCCACATGCCGCACGAACAGAGCAGCAACGCGGATGCGGATGCCGTGGCAGTTAGCGTTGTCAGCGTAAAACGATTCAACATGGATGCTCCAAAAAATCAGGCCGCACTCGGCACGCGGTAAGGATTCGGCTCAGGCGGTGCGAACGCTTCACATACCCCGAGTGCAATGGTGATCACGCGTTCGACCGCCGTGGGCAGCACGGTTGTCCAGGCAAGGCGCGGCGCGGGGCCATCGCGCGCAGTGCCGATCACGAGCGCCGGCACGAAACGCGACGACACCTCCATGCGCAGATGGACGTCAGCCTTCACACCGACATAGAGCCGCGTAAAGGCAATCAGTTCGCGGTGCAACCGCGCGCCGGGCAGTAGTTCATGCGCCTGTTTTGCATCGGTGGGGCGTAATGTGACTCGAATGGCGCCGCTGCGATATGCAAGGCGATGACCCAGCACATAGCCGCCGCTGAGGCCGCGGAACGGACGGTCTTTCAAGCGATCTTCCGAGCGGTCTTCCGAGCTTCCTGCGAAGCTGCTGGAGGCGCTCAATGGCTGTGGCCGTCCGGCACGCCGCAGCACCGGCCATAATTCATCGACGCGCACCGTTGCGCCGCACGCGACGTGCGCCACGGCGCCGGCGAGGCCCTCGGGCGTACGCGTGCGCTGGCTCAGCAGCCCGAGCAACGCAAGCACACGCGCTTCGGGCAGCCCCGCGCGCGCAGGCTTGTTGCCGAGGCCAAAGCCGGCGAGACACAACAAATAGCGCGAGTGCGTGTCGACCGCGCCTGCGCGAAACGTCTCGGTATAACGGTACTTTTTCCAGGCGCGATAAAGCAGGGTGACATAACGATGATTGAACTGATCGAGAAACGCCTCGACGGCTTCATGTCCTTCTTCGCGCAGCCCGATCTCGTCAATCATATGCGACGGCAACACGGCATCCACGCCGTAGAGACCCATGAATGCCGTGCGAACCGTTGGCCGGCTGCCGGGAACGGCCGGGCCCCCCTCGTTATCGAACTCGATCGCCGCGATTTCGCCAGCGGGAAAACCCATGCGCGGCCGCGGGCGAAATCGCACCGGCTCGCATTCGGGCGTGTCACCTGCGCCGAAGCCGGGTTGACCCACCATGCGAACCTCGAGCAGGCGGCACAACTGCATGAAGTTCATCCCCGGCGCACGAGAAATCAGCGATGCGACGAACGGTTCGAGAGTCGATAGATTGCATGCGCTCATAGCGAAGCCCGCTGCGCTTTGCTACGCGGCCATTCCGTCCGCGTTTGCGACGGCAGGCTCACGATCGCGAGCTTTGTGAACAGGTTGATCTCTGCATACAACCCGAAAAACCGATGCAGCAGCTCGCCGAACAGCATCACGTCGCCCTCGCCGGCGAACGCATGGGAATCAAGCGTCACCTCGATCAGCACCCCCCTCTCGACCGAGCCGCCCGACACCTCTTCGAGCAGCGCCTGCGAGACATGCAGGATGCCCGCAAGCCGCCGGCCGTTCAGTTCATCGTGCGTCCAGTCATAGAGCGCCATCGCTCCGCGTAGAACCTCGGCATCAAGCATCGACAAGAAGTTCGGCGCGAGATGCGAAAGCACACGCCATTGAAAACGGTCATCCGTGGGCGGATAGAGCGGCAGCGTCGGCGCGACGAGATTCCGCACACCGGCCACATTCGGCAGGCTCTCGGGCAGCTCGCTAATGCTGGCCTCGCGCAATCCCTTTCTTGGGAGCATGCCGTTCGTGCCCGTCACACGCAGCGACAAGCTTTCCTCCGGCAGATCCTCAATTGCATCCCACGCATGGCCGCCGAGAATCGCCCATGTCTCATGCAAGCCGCTCACGCCCGGGCGCACGCGCGTATGAAAATACCGTTCCGGCGCTTCATGCCGAAGCATGCCGCCGCGATGCCGGAAGGTGGCAAACGGCACGTATTCGAAGCGTCCGCCCGTTGCGTGGTCGAACGATTCGATCGCCTCGACCGAATACGTCTGGACATGCTCGCCCTGATGCCCCGCCGGCACCACCCGGTATTCGCTCTGATGGTGGTCGACGATGATCGGCTCGGCATCGAGATCGAACAAATTGATAACGGGCGAGCAGAAAAGGCGCACGTTGTCCGCGGTGAAGCGCTGCTCAGATGGGTACGCGCGGTTTAGCACAACCTCCAACTCTAAGCGAGTCGAGCCGCGCGGCACCTTTTCGATGTCGAGCCCACGCAGGTCGACGAACAGGAATTTCTCGCGGAACGCGAAATATTCGAGCAGCAATTGGTAGCCCGAGAACGCGGCCTCGGCCTTGGGCCATAGCCGCTCATCGGTCGAAAAGCCAGCCGGCTCGATCGTAACGCCATCCAGCGGCTGCGGCTCGCCGTCGCGAACCTCGGGAATACGCCAGGTAATCGAATCAACCTGACGCGTGAGCGCGAGATGCATCGCGAAAGCCGTCGGTAGATCGGCATTCAGGAACAAGCGCAGGCACGATAGGTCCGTCTCTTCGCGCAGCGTCGACCCTTCAAACTCGAAGCCCAGGCGAATCACCGAGCGGCCGTCGTGGCGCACGCTCGGACCCGCATGCACGATGCGTATCGGCTGCAGCTTTACCGGCTGCGTCGTGCGGTATCGACACCGCACCGTTTTCGGGGCGATGCCGTCGGTGCCGGGGCTGCTTGCGCTACTTGCACTAGTTGCACCATGTGCTGCCGGCACGGTGATCGGCGCCGACGACACCGGCAAGCCCGCCGCCACCGTCTCGGTTTTTTGCAGTTTCTGCGCGGGTGGGATCAGCTCGACCACCGATAGCGACGGGATCATCCGCAGGTAGTGCGGCCACATCAAGCTGACAAGCCCCTCGGTCAACTCCGGCAACTCGTCGTCGAGCTTTTGCCGCAGCCGGCCCGTCAGAAACGCAAAGCCTTCGTACAAGCGCTCGACGTAGGGATCGCGTTCGCCCACGCGGTCAAGATTGAGCATGCGCGCGCGGTCGGGGTGCGCCCTCGCGAATTCCTTCCCTGACTCGCGCAAGTAGCGCATCTCGGCTTCGTAGTACCGCAGAATCGGATCGTCGTTTTGCATAAGGTTCGTTGGTGCGTTGCTTCGTTGATTCTCAAGACAGTGCCAGCGCGCGAGCCGGGTCGAGCACCGTCAACTCGTCGCGCAATTCGCCAATGCGGCGAAGAAGCGCCGGCTTATCCGCGTCTTTGCGTGTATGCGCCGCCTTCATTGCCCGGATCAGTTGCTGCTTGACCTCGAAGGCAAGTGCCGGCTCCCAACGCATCAGCGGCAACGAGCCCGCAGCAGCGTCGAGTTCGGCCAATAGCGGGAGCGCCGTGTCCGCGCGGCCCACGTGGTCGGCCAGACGCGCCATCACGAGCCGTCGCAAGTAGCGCTGACGCTCGTGCTTTACGCCGGGCAGCGCTTCCAGCCAAATAAAGGCCGCTTCGAGATTCTGGCTGGCGGCGATATCGCGCGCCTGCGCCTCGATTTCTGGCCAGTCGCCGGCCGAGCCATCGTCGCTATCGGCCGATACCGGCAGCGGAGCAACGGTCTCGCCTGCCTCCAAATCACGTACCACCGCGTGGCGGGCGATCCACTCGAGCGTCGTGTCATCGGCGAGCGGCGTGCCGTCATTGAACGCGAGCCGCTCGATGCCGGGCAGCCGTTCGAGGAATAACGCGAAGTCAGCGCGCAACAAGGCGCGCCACGCGTCATACGGTGCGCCGACGTGATCGAGCGCAACATGCTGGAAATACTGCAAGTCGAACCACAAGTGATTCGCGCCCTCGGTGAAAGCGGCTTCGACGCGTTCCAGTAGTTCATGCCACTGCTTTTGCAGCACGAGGCGTTTCATTTGCTGACGCAGTTCGGCGCGCGGCGGCGCCAAGCGCGTGCGCGCCGCCGCCTCGTTTGGCGTATTGGCAGGAGGAACTTCATGCAGCGTGTCCCAGCGAATGGCGCGCACGAGCCGCACCGATGGCAGGTAGCCGTTTTCCTGATCGCGCAGGTAGTTCGCCATCGTACGAGCCTGATCCAGCAGGTCGCGCGTGGAAGCGATCGCCGCGGGCGACGTCGGCAGCGCAGGCGCCGTGCGACCGGCGACGAGGCCGCCGTCGGTTTGTATGCCGGGGGCACGTTCCTCGTGGCGCTGCAATCGCACGACGAGCGGCTGCAAGTTCGGGCGTGCCGCCTCGGACCACGCGCTTGTCACGGCGATGATCAGACGCAGCGCCGCCGTCGCGCGCAACAGATCGGTCGGATCGAATTCGCCTCGACTGTCGAGCAATTCAATCATGCGTGCGGTGGCCAGCATTTCGAGCGCACCCTTCTTGGCTTCGGCACGTGCGGGCAGCAACGCCTCCCCGAACTGCGTGACGAATGCGGCGATTAGCTCCAGCCCGTCGGCGAAACCGGCGGGGCCGTCTTGGCGCAATCTGGCGAACGCGTAGTAGCCTGTCACGCGCAGGTCCTTGCCGGTCTCCTTCAAGAGCTGCTCGCACGAACGCACAATCAGGCCGTCGTCAATATCGGAAAGCTTGTTGGCTTCATCCTTCAGCGCGAAAAAAGCATCTTCGTAGCCGGGGTCACGGCCTGCGCCGCTGTTGTCGCCGGGCACGCCCGGTAACGGCTGACGCCACGTTTCCCATCTGTCGAGCAGCGTGAGGGCGAGCTTGTCGGTGCCGAAAGAGGGGATGAGTTTGTTGTAGAGAGCGGATAGCATTTAGTCGACCTCAGGCGCGCCCGGCAAAGAGACCTCAGCGTGTTTTGCTGCGGCCAACGCTTCGGATGGCAATGGTGGCAGATTGACCGTGGCGTTATCGTTCTTCGCCGGGCTCGTCGCCGTCATAAAGATGCGCGTCGGCAGCGTGAAGTGACGTAATTCGAGCACGTCGAGCGGCCCCGCGCCGGCCTCGCTTCGCAGCAGTACTCGCAGCGCAATACCCTGGCTCTGGTCCGGCGTCCAGGTGAGCGCATAGCGCGCGCTGTCTTGCTGCTCGCGTTGGGCGCGTTCGAGCAGGCGGATCAGACCGAAGCGGCCCGGCGCATCGAGCGCCGTGCGCAACCCGCCCTGCTCAGTCTGCCATTCGATGTGCGAGCGGCTCTCGAGTGCGTCGCCCGGCCAGACGAACGGCATCCACGCTTCTTTCTGGTTGAAGTAGTGCAGCGTGCGTCCCGCAAGTATGAATTTCATATCGATCACGCCGGGTGTCGGCACGCCCCTCAGCTCGTAACGCACCTGCGCGTCGCCCGATGGAAAGAGCACCGTCGCCACACGCATGAGCTTGTTCAAGGCCGCCAGGAATGCCGGATCGAGCGCGAGCGCTCCATGGTTCGCGCCGGTGGCACCTTGATCGCTCACCCAGTGATCGCCCTGGCGTTCGACGACACCAGCCAATTGCGTCGCGACGAACCGCGCAATCACACCGGTATCCGGCCGCATAAAACGCGCCATTTCCGGCAGTGAGGCATCGTTGTCCGAATCCGCGAACGGATAGCGACCGCCGAACGTTTGACGCCAGTCCGCCACGATCGCCGTGCGCCAGATTTCATTCAGACTCGCCGCCGCCGGTTGCACGACCACCTGCCAGGTCTGGTTCAACGGCGCCTCGAACAGCGCGCCCAAGCCGGCCCACTGCTCGCCCAGGCTCGCGGCCACGCGGCTTGCGTAATCGCGGCTGTCGGCGATCTCGGAGGTCTTGCCTTGAAGCATCGCCTGCGCAGCGGCACGCGACATCGCATCAGGATCGACGCTGGCCACGATCTGCTGCGTCTTCAAGCGCATCGCCGTCACGCGTTCGAGGTAGCGCGCAAGGCTCAGTTCGCCCGTCGCGGCGAGCGGCATCGATGGCTTGCGGCTCGCCAATGCGGGGGCCAACGTGAGGTCGCTGCCGGTCAGACGCAGAATGGGGCCGAATGCAGCGGCCAGCGGGGCGAGTGGCAGCTGTCTTTGCCTGGACGGGTCCCGCTCATCAACACCAACTAGCTGCTGAGCCTTGTCGATCAGATTGGCCGATAGCGATTCGGTTGTCGCGCCCGCGCCCGCCTGATACACCACCGCATTCACCAGGGCCACCAGCGGCGAGCGTTGGGCGTCGCCCAACAGCGTGAGTTGATCGACCGTGCCGGAAAGCGTCGGGGCGCTCTGCCAGCGCACGCTGTTCAGGAATGATTGCCAGGCGCGCGCGTAGTCGTCGAAATAGCGTTGTCGCAAGTCGGCCTTGAGTGTCGAGGGGGCCGTGTTGTTGTCTTGCGAATCGGCGAGCACCCAGTCGCCGCTCTCGTTGCGTTGCTCGCTGGCGTCGTCGATTGCCTTGGCAATTCGCTCGTCCCAGGCCGCCCGCGTGAAGATGCCCGGCAGCGTTGCGCTCGTGCCGAACAGGCCTTTGCTCGTGGTGCTGCCCAACAGCGTCGCGAGCGAAATTGAGGGGTATTTGGGTTTTGCATCGTCGACGATGTGCTGGTAGAGGGTTTCGGTCGAGTGCTGGATACCGCGCACACCGACGATCGTCTGGCGCGCAGCGGCGATCAGCGCGGCGTCGCCTTCGATTGAAAGCGCTGCGTTGCCCAAGTGGCGAGCGTAGAACGCAATTTGATGCGTGCGCAGATCGTCCCACGCGCCTTGCGTGAGCGGGCTATCGACCGGGCGTGCCGGCATGGCCGTCGCAATGAGTTGCGGCGTCAGAAACGTCGGATCGGCGCGCTCGGGCTTGGTGAGCATCAAGTAGGTCTTGAGTGCGTCGTAGGCCGCTTGGACTTGCTCGGGGCCATCGTTGGCGATTTCAGCGTCCGAGAGCGAGGCGAGATGATGCAGGCGTGCTTCCAGCTTGAGGCGAATCGGGCTCGCAATGACGCGGCCAACGGCATTCGCGTAGTGCGGCCACAGTGCGTCGAACAGCGCGTGGTCGCGGTTGAGGCCAAAGCGTTTGGGCCACGGCGCGCCGTCGCGCCGGTGGGTTTCCAGTGTGTCGAGTTGCTTTTGCAAGCTGTCCAGTGTGAGCATGGCCTCGGTGGGGGCTTGCGGCGTCGATAGGTTTGTGACGGTGTCGGCTGCGGCTTGGATCGTCGCGCGGTGCGTCTGCGCGGATACCGTCATGCCAACGATCCAACCGCCGATGATTGCGGTGGCGGCCCATGCGATTGCGGTGCCAGGCGAGAAGCCGACACGTCGGCCGTGAACCTGGCGGCTGTGGTCAGCGATGGTTTGCCAGATGGCTGGCCACGCATTGCTTTGCGGCGTTTTAGACAACGGTGCGAATAGCAGCCCATGCACCGCCGCGCGCCAAAAGCGGGATTGGCTCGTTTGCACGATCCAGGCCGACAGTGCGCTGCGTAGCGTGTCGATATGTTGTGATAACTCCGCGGGGTAGCTATCGGATGCGTCGCGCGCTACGCGCACGACGCCCGCATCGGCGAGTTGGCTGGTGAGGCATTGTATCGATGCGTCGATTTCGTCGGGCTTGATGTGCTTGTCCGACCATGTGAAGCCGATCGCTTGATCCGAATGGATGACGTCGGCGCCGGGGTCTTCGAACTCCGTTGCGTTCAGCAGGTAGGTGGGTGCCGCCCAACGTAACGCGCGGGCGTGGCGTGCAATGCACTGCGCGGTGGCTTCGGGGTCGAACGGCTTGTCGATTGACGGTCCTTTACATGTGATGGCCACGATGGCGTCAACCGGACGGCAGCGGCGCAGGCGGCGAATCTGTTCGAGCCATTCGGTGTTGACGCTGTCGCCTCGTTGGGTCGCGTACAGCAGCACGATGTCGCCTGTCAGCGCATAGCCCGCGGTTGAGAGACCCGGCGCGAAGCGTTCGACCAGCGACGCTTCGCCGGTAATAAGCAGCCAGCGCTCGCGGTAGCGCCAACGGGTGGCGTGGCGGTCGCGGAGGGTGGTGCGCAGTGCTGCGGAGCGCGAGTGATTGGCTTCGTTCGTCGGTCCGACTTTCGCCGATGACAAACCGCGTAGTTTGGCCACCCAGTGCAGGAAGCGACGCGCAGCCTTCCCTAGCCGTGACGATTCATCATAGCTGCAGCAGAGGAACAGGACCACGAACAAAGCGCACAACCCAACTATCGATTTGGCTCGTTGCTCCTCCGAAAGCGGCGCGAACAATCCGCCTCCGTTAAACCAAATCCCGACCCCAGGTAAAACGACCAGTAAGACGATACTCAGGGTATCGATCCGAAATTTGCGAAGCATGGGCGATAAGCGAAGTTAATGGAGTGCGGCCGAAACGAGCGTCCGGCGAAGACGTCAACGTAGGTCCGATATATTGCAGTTAGACGTCTACATATGACGAGTACTGAGAAGGAATCAGACGCGGACTTGGCGAGCATTTGCAAACGCAAAGGTCATCGCTGAGAGCGCCCTCGCGACCGTCCACCCCTTTCATCGAAATGCGCAACCCATCGCACACGATGCGGCCCACCGATCGGCATGACGGACACCAAATATGGTCGCCTTCATAGGCTTGTTCGCGATCAGCGATTGTGTCGAGCGAAGATCCATCGGTAACGGTGCCACCTGCTGTCGTCTTGTCACCCTTCAGAATGTCGTAGCGCCTAACCATGATCAGATTTCCTATTTATTTGATTTGCTGTTTTCGTCAGGAGGCCCGAACAACACCTATCCGCAGACCGTGCGACGAACTGGCGATGATCAGTTGAGGTGATTGTTCGATCGCCGCTGCCTGTGCCGCGCATGCGATGGCCAGCCACGGCGCAATGCCTTCAGCGTGACCTATCATGTAATCCATGTTGGTTGGTGTTTCGTTAATACCAGCCATGACCCATGCTTGAGTTGCAACGCCTGCACTACTCGCATCGAGCCCGGTTTGCCAAATGCGATTAACGTCATCCGGTGTCGAACGCCCCCAGCGCAACGCATTCGTCAGCGCAGCCCCGATCGGCGAGGTTGCGTCCACCTGGGCCGGTCTGTGGGCCTGAGCAACAGGTGTGAGACGGAACCGCTCCGTCACCGACGGTGGGACGAGCAACAGTGCGATTGCCGCCTCCGAGCTGCCGACCTGCGGCGCTTGCTCAAGAAGCGAATGCAGTTCAACGAATATGAGGAGTCTCGCTTCTTGATCCTGTCGTTCATTGATGCGATCAAGCCATGTGTCGAGCCACATCGCGTCTCGGTCTGCGTAAGCGGTAGTCTTCGCTGAACGAAGTTGACGACTTGCCCATAGTTCGCCCCAGTACTGAGCGGCGACTTCTGATTGCAAAGCAGTGCCCGAATACACGAGGTGTATAGCGAGATTTATCTCATTGGGCAGGCCACGAACGACTTCCTCGACATCGTTCAATAATTCACAAAATGCCCATCGAAGAACACCTCGCTGCCGATCGCTGTCTCTTGTGTACTTGTCTCCGTTCTCGTCACTATGCGGATGCGCAAACCAACGAGCGCTGACAGGAGGGGTATCCGGCGCAGGCACATCCTGCGCTGCCAGTTTTAGCGAACCGGAAAGCAAGCCGCCAACGTCATTTTCATCGGGGTCGCAGGAGAACCGGTGAGTCGATATCAAGGCATCCAGCGGACGGCTTAGCTGATCAAAGACTTCCGTTAGATATGCTTCGCGCGCGTCGTTCCACGCAATCGCATCGAGACGGCGCCCTTCATACATGCTATATCGACGCAATAACACGAACGTTGCGATACCAAACGGATAGACGATCATGCACGTCCAAAACCACGGTGTCCGAGTAGGTGTGTTTTTCGGCCATAGCAGCAAAATCGCGACCATACCTAGGATCACGATGACAAAGAAAACTACCGTCCAGACGAGCTGCGAAGGCGGTCTTTCCGGGAGGGGGCATGTTGGCGGGACCTTGGAGAAATCGAACGGCATTTGTTCCCCCTCAGAACCCACGCGGACGCGGCCGAAGCGTGCGAGACACTGCATCCCATAAATCGATGGCTTCGTCCTTGTCCAGCGACGCCCGCTCGATTGTCGGAAAATCGCCAGTCAAGAGGCTGGGCGCGCCCACACGAAAGTCCAACATCACAACCGGCTTGGAGTCGCGCTTACCCAATGAATTAGCCTCGAGCGTGAAGTAAAAGCCGGGAATCGACAGCGCGGTCCCTCCTCCCAGCAACCATTCTTCCGCATTCATGCCTTGCAATGCCACGTCACCTTTCCGAATGGCGTAACCCTGAGGGTCCTTGTCGATTGTGGCGGTAATGTCCTTGCTGCGTTGTAGGAGCGTCGTCGTGCCATGGACGTCGGTGTTTGTTTCCAGATTGAAACTCACATCGTGGTGGGCCAGTAACACGAAGTTCGCGTGGAGCTTCTCGCTATCCCATTGTTGACCCGTCAAGAAGCCACCTTGGAAACACGTACCTCGTTCGGTAGGGATTTCATCGTCAGGTCGGCCTCGTGCACTGCTCAAGAGTGCGATGACGCGCTGGGATTGTTCCGGAGCATTCGTCATAGCCGGGTCGTTCCTTACATCCGGGTCGTCTTTGAAGGTAACGGACCGCCGGGCATCTGATGCTTGCACCTGCATCTTGATTCGATAACCGCGCTCCCATCTGTAGGCTTCGATGAGCCGATCTGTATCGCTGTTCGCATTCACATTGCCCAAAGACATGAAGTAGCGCGACTCGGGAATACCTTCAATGTCGCTATCGACATACAAGAAGCGATGCCCGAATCTGCTCTCGGTGTTTTTGAGTTGCGCGCTGCGCACCTCCATCGCCTTCCTATAATCGCCGAGTGACATTGCTTGCGATTCGATGGTGACTCCGTTGACTTCGCTGGTTCCAAAAATGGCCGAGTCGGCCGGTACATCGATCAGGTAGCGGCCAACGCATTGTGTCTTCAAGTTCGTAGTCAAAACGTTCAAAGTGGATTGCTCCTGTTCAGTCATGGCTTGCTGTCGGTCGCACGCCGTGAGGACAACTGCCAAGGCGGTGCCAACGAGTACTGCCTGGATGCGTTTCATGAGAACGACATCGAGGTAATGCTCGACCTCGAAGAGGGCAGTTGATGGCGCACGGACATGGAGAAATCGAACGGCAATTGTTCAGAATCCACCAGGACGCGGCCGAAGCGTGCGAGACACTGCATTCCATAACCCCACCGCTTCCAGTTCGGTAAGCGTTACCCTTTCTAACGTTGCCTCTTTAAAAACACGGTTGGGTGCGCCGACTTCCATGTTCAGCGCGATCAGCGGCGTCTCGGGACTGCCGATCTTCGAATTGCCTTCCAGATAGAAATGGAAACCCTTCACGCGCAGGACAGTGATCCCTGACATCAGCCACTCCTCTGCATGCGTGCCGGCCAGGCTAACAGGGCCTTTGCGAATCGTGCGACCCTGCGCTCCCTTGATCTCCTTATCGACTTCTTCGGCCCTTTCCAGAAGCGACGTTTTTTCCTTAACATTGGAGTAGGTGCGAAGGCCGACGCTCGTATCGGAATGCGACGGCATCACGAACTGGCCAAAGGCCTGTTCATGCTCCCACGGCTTACCCGCTAGGAATCCGCCTTGGAAACACATGCCTGGCTCGGTGGGTATCTCGTCGTCAGGTCGGGCTCGTGCGCTGCTCAAGAGTGCGATGACTCGTTGTGCTTTTTTGGCCACGTTGTTCATAGCCTCACTATTTCTAGCGTCCTCGTCGTCTTTGAAGTAAGTCGAATTTCTCGCGTCGGATGCGGTGATTTGCATCTTTATTCGATAGCCTCGATCCCATCTATAGCCTTCGATCAGCCGCTCGGAATCGGTCAACGCTTCCGGATTGCCTAACGACAAAAAGTAGCGAGACTCGGGAATACCTTCGATCTCGCTATCGACATACAAGAAGCGATACCCGAATCTGCTCTCGGTGTTTTTGAGTCGCACGCTGTGCGCGTCCATCGCCTTCCTATATTCGCCGAGCGACATCGCTTGCGATTCAATGGTGACTCCGTTGACTTCGCTGGTTCCAAAAATGGCCGAGTCGGCCGGTACATCGACCAGGTAACGGCCAACGCATTGCGTCTTCAAGTTCGTAGTCAAAACGTTCAAAGTGGATTGCTCCTGTTCAGTCATGGCATGCGGTCGGTGGCACGCCGTGAGGACAACTGCCAATGTGGAGGCAACGAGTACTGTGTAGATACGCTTCATCAGGCGTATGCCATCGATGTATGACGCACTGCATAGGCGATCTTGGTGATCGCCCACAGGGTGAAGCGTTGGCGTTCCGGATTCGAGGTCCAGTTGGTGATGCCCGGGGGTGCGTTGCTCTTGTACGCTTCCTCGTGGCCGAAGCCGGAAAAGCCAACGCAGACCTGGATACCCCGTTGCCCCAACGGCGCTGCGCCCGAGCGCCGAGGGACCGTGCCGTCGCCCGGCTCATCCGCGTCCTGCAAGATGAAAAACGCTCGTTCAGCCGGATGAGCGCCATCGATAGATACGGTCTGTTTGCCGAGCCCCGGGTCCCATACCGTCTTGCCACTGTGCAAATCGCTAATGTGTGACACCAGCTTGGGCGTACTTCCATCCGGGCGTCGTTCGACAGTCCGCCTCCACGTCACATCGCCCCATGTTTTTTGCTCGGCGTCGTCCCCGTAAAACACGTAGGTGTTGCGGTGGTATTTGCCGCTGATGCTGGTGTGGAACGGTTTCACGGACTCTCTTATCAGTTCCTCGAACTTGTCCCAATCCTGCTCAACAGTCCGTTTCTCTGAATCAAGCGGATTCAATAACCGATCGCTGATCAGCCCCCACCATTTGCCGCGCTTCAGATAGATCTCGCTATAAGGCTCCTGCTTGGGCAAACTGACCACGCGCTCGAAATCCCTGACCCTCAGCCATCCCATGCCGTAATCCGTGCTTGGCAGCAACTGCAAGGCACCCGGCGCCTGCGCGAAAACGGCAGTGACCTTCGCCGCATCGTCACCAAGCACCAGTCCTGCGCTACCCTCGGTACCCGCCTTGACTCGCTTGTATGCGGCCGCCGCACCCGTCGCGGGCATCACACCGTGAACCACCCCCAGCACGTCTAGAGCCCCGCCCAAGTGCCCCGTGCAATATCGCGCGACTAATCCGCCCATCGAGTGCGTCACCAGGATCACTTTCTCGCACTTGCGCTTTTGGTCGCGGTAGTACTGCGTGAACTCGCGGATGCGCGATAACAAACGGGCGGCTGAATCCACGTTCGATTGCAACCAGTTGTAGCCCACCGCATGAACGGGAAATTGATAGCGGTACGACATCGCCACCTCCTCATACTCGAGCAGTGGCAGTTGATCGGACTCGCAAACCACTTGGTTCATCAACTGCGAGCGCAGGCCCTTTCGACCGTATTCGGTGCCAGCATGGACATCGTTCAGCGCGTTCTCCAGCCACACCAGGAAATCGCCATAACTCATCGCCGCCACTTCGCCCCAGCCGCGCCGACGCTTCTCGGCGTCCGAAAGGTCGGTGCCCTTAGGTAGAGTTCCATCAGTGAAGACATCCGTCTTGTGAGGATCAAGTATCAGCTTGCGCTGGTCGGGACCTCTGGAAGTCCACTCCACCAATGTCGTTAGTCCATCCAAAAGCCATACCGGCGTGCTCCCGCCTTTTTCCGCTAAGTTGCTGCCCATAATCCCCGGTACAAAAATCACGGGGATCATGCGGTCTGGAATCATCGGGCAAATTGCAAGACCTTTTATCCGAGACAAGGACAGCACAGACGAGTAATGCACCGATCCGTCGTCCGCAACGACAGGTGGGATGACGCGCTCCAAAGGATTCATGTTCGTCTACTCCAACGTTCGATTAATGCAATGTTGTTTTCCGAGCTAAGCGTGCGTTACACGACCGCACGTCACTCCGGGTCGATCCGCAAACGCACGCCATCCGTAAAAAGGCTCTTCTGAATGCCAGTCTTGCCTTGCGCGTCGCTGACACCACGGATCACGCTGCCGTCCTCACGGATAATCGAGAACTTCCGATTGGCAAGAGGCTTGGCGTCGAAAGGCCAGGTGAGTACAAACTGCTCATCGCACAGTGCGTGCTTCCATGTATTCATCGACTCGCCAAGTGACGATGGACCCTGTCTGCCGAACGCTGCAGACTTCACAATCCGATTGCCCTGCGTGCCATCCTCAATGCCCGTTGACGAAATCCGGATATAAGAGCCGCCACATTTGAGAAGCAACTCCTTCTTCGCCTCGACAATGACGCAGCCATTCACACTTGTGATGCGCATGTCATTGGCAGACATCAAATTCATTTCGTCGCTTTGAGCCTGAATTTCGACTTTGCCTCTTGCTGCAAAAAGCTTGATCCCGAGCTTTTGAGCACAAAACGAAACGAGTTCGCCTGCAGTAACCGTAAAGCGCTTCATCACGCCGATGTCGGCATTGCCACCCGCAGTGGCTATGAGGTTATCGTTTGCGCTGAGTTGAACGTCGGCGCCAGAGACAAGACCGATCCCATCCGACGCGCTGGCTAGAATCCCAGACCTCTTTAGTTCACGAAATGTTTGTTCAAGGAGCGCACGCTGGCGATCGCAATCCGCGGCAATCGCTTTTGCCGTTTTCGCAAAATCCGCGAGTGCTGACATCCGCTGAAACGCCTGGTCAAGTAAGCCCAGCGCTGGCTGCATAAAAAGTTGGTGAGCCGCTTCCCCGGATCGAGCGTGAGCGGACAAGAAAACGCCCTTCGTGCCCTGCAACGCCACATGCCCATCCGTGCGCAACTCCGCGCCCTGCCCCCGCTCCTTATGATCCGCATCGACCATATGCCCGAGCGTGAGCTGACTGTTCTGATACGGCGTACTCACGTGCACATGCTCGAAGCCGCGCTTATCCTCCATCCGCAACGCGTTCTGCGCGGCCGTCACCAACAAATTGCGCGTGTGATTCCGGTTGTTCACCAGGTCCCGATGCACACTGTCGTGCATTGCACCGATCGCCACCGGCCGATCCGGGTTGCCCTGCGTAAACACCACCGCCACCTCCGTGCCGTCGATCAACGGAAAGTGGTACCCATAGTTATCCCCGCCATAAGGCTTCACGAGCCGCACGGGCCGACTCGTGCCGCCCGGGCTCCACGTATCCAGGTCGAACGGCATCTTGACCACGTACCACCCTTCGGGCGTCAGATACGCGTACTGATAATCGTTGGGCGACATCACACGCGCCGGCAACACACCGCCAATCACCGGCTGCGTGACCGCATCGAGCGACGTACGCCAGATGCGGTCCGACGGAATCGCCGAAAACGTGTTCCAGTAAGCCTCGCGGCGCCCGCCACCCGAATTCACCGATGTAATGAACAACCCATGCCGCGCATCATCGGGATTGCGATCGAGCCGCATCACCTCGCCCGGCTCCAGCGCAAACGCGTTGCCCTCGCCGCGATAAACGATCTGCCGCGCCAAATGCGCCTCGTGCCGCAATCGGGCGATACGGAGACCTTCCTCAGGCGTCGCGTAATGCTCGCCCCAGTCGTACTCGATCCCGTTCGTTGTCTTATCGTCGCGCGCCGCGTTCTGCTCCACGACAAGCGGCATCGCCGCCTGACGATGGTTGTAATCGTTCAATCGCACCGCTTCGGGCACGCGCTGCGTATGACGTTCGAGCGATCGAATCGCTTCCGCGCCTGCGCTCTCGAGCCCCGAGTCACGCCGCAGCGGCACCGTGCGTTGGTTACGCACGTATGCATCCAAGTCGTCACCGAATACGATCACTTCATAGTGCTTCTGCTGCTCGAAGCGAAACCACATCCCGGCTTGGGCAGCAATGCGCTGAATGAAGGCGAACGTGCTCTCCTTGTACTGCGTCACGTACTCGTGCCGTTTGTACTCCGCACGTAACTTGAACTTGAAATCGACACCGCCGCGATAGCCGTAGTGGCGCAGCGTCGCCGTGATCATTTCCTCGACCGACTGATGCTGAAACAGACGGCTCGTCACCGTGCGCGCCAGATCGGCGAAGCGCGGCTCCAACACGAGCCGGTAACGCGTTTCGTCTGCCGACGTCTCGATCTCGTCGAACTGCGTGACAATGCCGTGCACCGTGCGCGCCGCCGGCATCTCGCTGAATTTTTGCGCGTTCTCGCCAAACATCTTGCGCAGATAGTCCATGTTCGGATCAATCGGTTCGACGATGAACCGCGCGGGCCGCCCAAGCACTTGATCCATCGGCATGGCCGCCAGCGGGCTCGTGAACTCGATCTCGTACCGATACAGCTCGCTCAACTTCTCGAAGCCGCGGAATTTCAATATCGAGAACGGCGCCGGATGCGGCGCAAGCTTGAGCGTATAGGCCTGCGAAGGCAAAACCATCAACCCCATCTATCCTTCTCCGGTGAACCTGAACGCGTCAGCACACCGCCGGGACGCTCATCGCGGCGCCCCGGCGGATCAACTCAAACACATCGAATCAGCTCTTCGCCTTGGGCATCTGCGAGACGAGCGACAAGCCAATGTCCATCCCCTCGACCTGGAAGTGAGGAATGATGAAAAGCTTGATCCTGAAAAATCCCGGGTTGTCGTCGATATCCTCGACGATGACCTTCGCGTCGCGCAGCGGATGCGACGCCTGCAACTCGTCGCCCGGGTCCTTCATTTCGGTCACGAGCCCCTTGATCCAGTTGTTCAACTCGAGTTCAAGCAGGCGCCGGTCTTTAGTGGTGCCAATGTTTTCGCGCTGGATCAGCTTGAGGTAATGCGCGATACGCGAAAGCAAAAAGATGTATGGCAGCCGCGCATTGATGCGGCTGTTCGCCGTTGCCTCCTTCGTTTCGTACAGTGCCGGCTTTTGCGTCGAACTCGCTGAGAAGAAGCAGGCGAAATCGTGGTTCTTGTAGAACGACAACGGAATGAAACCGAGATTCGAAAAATCGAATTCGCGCGTTTCGGGAATCAAAACTTCTGTCGGGATCTTTGGCTGAGCGCCGGTGCCAAGGTCGTACAAGTGAACCGGCAGGTCTTCAACTTTCCCACCCGCTTGCGGCCCGCGAATCTGCACGCACCAACCATTGGTCACGAAGCTGCGCACCATGTTCGCCGCGAAAGCAAACGATGCATTGACCCACAGGTAGCGGTTATGGTCCGGGCCTTTGACGGCCTCCTCGTAGTTAAACGCGCGCACGGGTGTCGTGTCTTTGCCGTACGGCAGGCGCCCGAGCACGCGCGGCATCGTGAGCCCGACATAGCGGGCGTCATCGGTGTCGCGAAAGCTTTTCCATTTGATGTACTCCGCGCGGTCGAAATAATTGCCGATGTCCGGAATGGCGGCAACCTCCTCCATCGACTGCTTGCCAAAAAACGCGGGCCCCACCGAGCCGATAAACGGCATATGCGCGGCAGCCGCCACCTTCGAGACGTTGCGCAGCAGCGCCACGTCCTGCGGCGAATTCGCGAACTCGTAGTCGCTGATCAACGCACTGATCGGCTGGCCACCCGGCGTGTCGTATTCCTCGACGTAAGTCAGGCGGTACAGCCCGCTTTGTATGAGCTCCGGGGCGTCGTCAAAATCGCGCATAAGCGCGTCTTTCGACACGTCGAGTAGTTCGATCCGCGCGTTCTTGCGGAAATCCGTACGCGAGACAAGCAGCTTGAGGCCGCGCCAGCGGCCTTCGAGCGCCTGGAACTCGGACGTATGCATCACCGCATCAAGTTGACGGCTGATCTGACGATCGATTTGGCCGATATGAAAATCGAGCAGCGACTTGTCCAGGCGCTCGATCGGCTTGCTCGCGTTCGCGACGAGTTCAAGAAACGCGCTCATGCCGCGCGCGATCCGCTCGTCGGCTGATGCTTCGCAGAGCATATCGTGGTCGCGAAACGCCTCGAGGGGGCGCGCTTGCGCAACAGGCTTGAGATTGATCTTGTCGCACAGCGACGCATACACGCTGTCGCTTGCGTCCAAGAGAAGTTCGTCGGGCGCGCCGAGCACGACGGTCTGCGCGGTGCCACTCGGGCCGGATTCGCTTTGCTTCACGTTCTGTGTCATTTCGTGTCCTGTTTTGTTTCGTGGTGTCGCCGCTCAGGCATGGCCTTCCGGCTGGGTGGCGGCGGTCGCGATCTGCGCCAGTTCGCCGCGCAGCTTCTCCGACAAGGGCTTGTCCTTGAGGACCTTCTCGAACTCGCGGCGAAATGCCGCGTTATCAAGCAGGTTCGATTTGAGATCGCGCAGCAGATTGCGCATGGCCAACAACGCCTGCAACTCCGGCATTTGCTGTGCGACGGGTTCGGGCTCGAAGTCCTTCATCGAGCGAAACGAGAGCTTCACGGCGAGCTCCGAGCCATCGCCGGCCAGCGTGTTCTCGGCGGAAAAGGCAAGCGCCGGCGCGTAGTCCGCAAGCACCGCATCGAAGTTGTTTTTGTTGATATCCGTCTTTTTGCGCTCGGCGAGCGGCGCTTGCTCGCGACCCGCGCTGAAGTCACCCGCCACGAGCAACTTCAACGGCAACTCGACTTTCTTTTGCGCGCCGCCCGTATGCAGGTCCAACGTGATAGAGACGCGGCTTTTCGGAATTTCCCGCTGGAAGCTGTCCATCCATACTCCTTATCCATCCAAATAAAAACCCGCAGAATTAGCCCGACACGACAGGAATACATGTACCCATAGGCCTGACTTTATTCGTACGCCCTTTAATGCAGCGCCGTATTAAACAGGTTTACGATCGACGAGTCAAAACGTTCATCTGTTGCACTGCGCAAGCTGAAATCTCAAAACAGGAACGGCTCATGAAGACAAAAATATGAGATGAGCTCGTCTCATTATTAACCGGTAACTCATTGTATTTGCTACATATGTTAATAATGAAAACGTTCTCTTTCTGGTCCGTCCAGCGTTAATTCGTTCTGATTTTTTAAACGAACCGACGTTTAGAACCACATCGGCAAATATGCTGACGCGGCCACCAATTTATCTTGAAAATCGCACACCCACATCCGACTCATTCAAATGAAAATTTATCGCGCCCCGGGGTATACGATTACAAAAAATGACGTATAGAATCCCGCTTCCAAAACTGAAACAGATAACCAATCATTTCTATGCGGATCGTTAAACCGCTTTGGCACGAAGGCCTGATCCTCACGCAGCAGCATTTTCAGCAGCAGGAACGATGGGCCAGCTTCTCGCTGCGCCAATGCATGTCGGCCGCGCTCGCCGAGCCATGGGGCACGCTTGCCGTCGAACTCGACGAGGAAGCGCTCGCGGCGGGCCGGCTCAAGCTCAGGCACCTGAAGTTGCGCTTCCCCGACGGCACACCAATCGATACCGCTCTCGCCGATACCCTCCCGCCCGCACGCGATCTCGCGCAGGCACTGCCGTCCAACATGCAAAGCGTCGTCGTGTTGGCAGCATTGCCGCTGCCCGATGCGAACGGCAGCAACTGCCGCTTTGACGAAGCGGCCCCGGCGCGCCCGCGCCGCGCCTATCGCGAATTCGTCAAAGTGGTCGACATCAACGGCAAGGACGAGGCCGAAATTGCGGCCGAGCGGCATGCGGTGCGGCTTCTGTTCGAGTTCGAATCGCACGCGGACGATACGGTCTGCGCGATCGCTCGGCTCACGCGTTCGGGCAAAGGCAGCACCGCTGGCGGTCAGTTTCAGGTTGATCACCGCTACGTGCCGCCTTGTCTGACCCTCGGCAGCCACGCGTTGCATCTGGAGCGAATCGACCGTCTGGCGGAGATCCTGCTGGCCAAGAGCATGGCACTCGGCGAACGCCGCAACGAGCGCACGCGGCAAGTGGCCGAGTACGGGGTGGCCGACGTCCAGCTGTTCTGGCTACTGCATTGCATCCATACGGCATGGCCGCAGTTGCGCTTCTTCGCTTCGCATCCGAGCCAGCCGCCTGAGCGGCTCTATACCGAACTCGCGCAGCTGGCGAGCACGCTGATGACGTTTTCGACCAGCGCGCAGCTAACGAACCTTCCGAGCTACGATCACGCGCGCGCCGACGAAATCTTCGCGAAACTCGAATCGCAGATTCGCGATCTGCTCGACGCGATCATCCCGTCACGCGTCGTGGCGATTGCGCTCGAACAGAAAAGTCCAACGACGTGGAAAGGCCATTTCCTCGATGAGCGCATCGTCGAAGGGGCCGTCGACTGGTACCTGTCGATCAGCGCCCCGCTGCCAGCGTCCCAACTGGTCGAGCAAGTGCCGCTGCTTTGCAAGGTCGGTGCGCCCGAGGATGTCGAGCAGATTGTCAATGCAGCGCTCCCCGGCATTGCCCTCAAAGCGGTGCAACGCGTGCCCGCTGCCATTCCGGTGCGCCTCGATAACCACTATTTCGCGCTCGACGCGGCCAGCCCGGCGCACGCGCGCATGCTCGCAGCGCGCGCCTGTCAAATCTATTTTCCCGCGTCGGTGCCTGACGCGACGCTTCAACTCTATGCGGTGCTGCGCTCATGACTTCCGAAACGCTCGCACGCGACGACGCCACACTCGGCGACGACGCCCATCCCTCCATTCCCGTGTCCATTGCTGGTTCCGCTGCCGCCCACGCATCCGACGTGTCGCACACGTCGGGCGATGGCATTCGCGAGCTGTTGCGCGATTCGGCCTTGCTCGTCACGCGTCTATCGCAAGGCGGTCAAGCAAAAGATGCCGGCGCACTACGTGAGCGTTGCCGGCAGTTGATGGCGACCTTCTCGGCGGCCCTGAACGCACGCGGCTTCTCGGCGCAAGTGCGCGAAGACGCGGAATACGCGCAGTGCGGCTTGCTTGACGAAGCGGTGTTGCGATGCCTCGACAACGCTAAACGGCCCGTCTGGGATGCGCAGCCGTTGCAAGTCGAACGCTTCGGCAAACACGACGCGGGCGAGCGCGTCTTCGAGCGGCTCGAACAACGCATGCGCGAAGCGACGCCAAACATTGCGTTGCTGGAAGCGTATGCGGCAGTGCTCGCGTTGGGGTTCAAAGGACGCTATGCGCGCGAAGGCGAAACGAAGCGTGTCGCGCTGATCGCCGATCTCAACGCACGAATCGAGCAACTTCGTCCGGACATGCAGGGAACGTTCGTCACCGATCGTCGCGTCAAGCGTCTGGTCGACTGGTTTTACCGCCTCTCCCCGTGGGGAATAGCCGGCCTCGCGTGCGCCGCGGGCGTCGTGGTGTGGCTGATTTGTAACGCAGTGCTCGACGCGCAGCTCGCCCAACTTGCACCGAACGCGGTCCAGCCGTGAAGCCAGATTCGTCGTTAGCGCCGCATAGGGATTCCGCGAACGTAGCGGCGTTGGAACGCCTGGGCTATCCGTTTCGCGCCGTTTTGTTATTGGCCGCGGCACTCGTGCTCGCAACCATCTGGCTGGTGTTGCCGGTCAGCCGCGGCGTGGCGGGAATGTTGACCGGCGTCATCACGCTCGCTTTCGTCGCACTGATTGTGTTGCGCACCCGCCACCTTGCAGCCGTTCGCGAGCATAACGCTCAGGTGCTGGCGGCGCTCGGCGCAGCGACGACGGAACTGCCTGTCAGTTTGCGCACGCGCATGCCGTTCGTGCTCGTAACGGGCGATGGCTTGCCGGCGTTATTCAACCGAACGGGTGCCGAGGAGCGACTTGTCCATGTCGGCGACGGTGCCATCTGGCTGCGCGTCAGCGAGCCGCAAGCATTGCCGCGTACGGCCGTTGCGCTCCGGCAGTGGCGCGATGGCCGCGCGCCCGATGGCGTCGTGCTGTCAGTCGCGCCCGCGCTTCATGCGAGCGAAGACGTCTTGACGCAAAAACTGCGTCTCGTGCGCCAAGCGGTAGCCGACGCCTCGCGGATGCTCAATGCCCGTCTGCCCGGCTATGTCGCCGTCTACCAGCGACTCACTCAGAGCGGCAACGCTTCAACGACGAGCGATGCGGCACCGTGGCACGGCGTCTCGTCGGCGACGCGCCTCGCTGGTGCACATCGGTTCGAGGCCGTCATTCAGGCCGCCGAATGCGAGGTTCGGCGAGCTGGCGGAACGCGCACCGCGGCTGCCCGCGCGGCGGGGCTGGCGTCGCTCGTTGGCTGGACTCAGCGCGTCATTATCGACGCATTGACGGACCGTCGACAGCCCGCCACGCCGTGGACACTCTTCGGCGCCGGCTGGATCGATTGCGGGCCGGCGAGCGGACCGGACAAGCCGTGGGAGCGCGACGTCGCGATGCAACTGGGCGTCGGGTCCCCATCGGTGCCGGCCTCCGCACTGCCATGGCCGTTGCCTGAGCCGTTGATCGAAGCGATGCCGCGACGCCGCTGGATGTCGCCTCGTCGCAAGGCGCTCGCGCATGCAATCGCGCTGACGGCTTGTGCCGCCACCCTCGCTATCTGGGGAGCGGCAACGAATAACGCTGCGATGCTGGCCCGCATCGGCTCGGAGCTGGGACGATATTCGATGATTCCCGCCTCGCACGACACCGCTAAACGCGATGCTTTCAGCGCACTCGTCGCCAGTCGGAACGAACTGGAACGCTACGCCCGCATCGGCGTCCCGCTGCGCTTGTCGTTCGGCATGTACCGCGGCGGGGCACTCCTGCCCGCGCTCAATCGTGCCATTGCTTCGTACCAGCCACCGCCTGCGCCACCCACGGTCGTCACATTGGACAGCATGTCGCTGTTCGACAGCGGGCGCGCGCAACTGAAAGCCGGCTCAACGCGTGCGATGGTCGGCGCGCTCGACATGATCAAGGCGCATCGGAACAAGCGGATCGTGGTCGCCGGCCATACGGATAACACCGGCCATGCAGGCCGCAATCTGGCGCTATCGATTGCGCGTGCGGGCGCAGTGCGCGACTGGCTGACGGATGCCTCGGGCATCCCACCGATGCAGTTCGCGATTCAGGGTTATGGCGATACGCGACCGATAGCGAGTAACGCCACGGCTGATGGGCGCGCGAAGAACCGGCGCGTGGAAATCACGCTCGTGCCGGACGCGCCGCCAAACAGCCAGTAGGAAAGGTGCAACAACGTTTAAGCCCCTGAAGCGCCCGCTTCGGGAAGTCGAAGCTCGGGAAGTGACTCCGGGCGTAACACCAAAAGAAGGAAAGAAACATGGCAATTCCGGCCTACATGTGGCTCAAGGACGACGGCGGCGCGGACATCAAAGGTTCCGTGACGGTCCAAGACCGCGAGGGCAGCGTCGAACTCGTTGCGTTCGACCATGGCATCCACATCCCGACCGACGGCAACACGGGCAAGCTCACCGGCACGCGCGTACACAAGGCGGTGACGGTGACCAAGGACACGGACGCGTCGACGCCATACCTATACAAGGCAGTCACCAGCGGTCAGACGCTCAAATCGGTCGAGATCAAGTGGTACAAGATCGACGATGCGGGCAAGGAAAAGGAATACTTCAACACGACGCTGGAAAGCGTGAAGGTCGTGGCCGTACGGCCGAAGATGCTCGACATCAAGATCCCCGCCTACGAAAAACACAACCACATCGAAGAGATCGAGCTGCGCTACGAGACGATCACGTGGTCATACAAGGACGGCAACATTATCCATAAGGACACCTGGAACGAACGTTCCTGATGCGCCATCGATAAATCGATCGAATGTGGCGGAACCGGCATTGCTGCGGCCGGTTCTTTGACCACTCCGCTCTCCCGGAGTGGTCTTTTTTTGAGCGCGGACGACACCGCGCATGCATCTTTCCAGGCTCTTGGTAACGGTCTTCGATATGACACTGCGCGACTCCATGCACCTGCTTCGCCGGCTCAACCCACACTGCGCGAGCGCGCTCGAAGCGGCGGCGAACCTTTGCCAGACACGGCTTGCCGATTCAATCACCGTCGAACATTGGCTGCTCAAGCTGATTGAAGCCGGCGACGGCGACATTCCCGCGATCTTGCGTCATTACGCAATCGACGTCGACGTTGTCTGGGACGCGTTGATCGCGGCCATCGACCGGCTGCCGCGTAACCTTCGCGGCAAACCGGCGCTGTCGCCTCAACTGGCGAGCGTGCTGCACGATGCGTGGATTCAAGCGTCGTTGACGGATGCCGACGAGCCGATTCGTTCCGGGCATTTGCTGCAAGCGATTGTCGACGCGCCGCATGTGCTGCGCGCGCAAAACGCGTGGCCGCTGCTGTCGCTCTCTGGCGTGCAGATTCAACGTCTGATGCCGCGGCTGGGATGTCATTCTTGCGAGAGTCCGTCGGAGGATGCAGTGCCTGCATCGACATCGACACCCACTGCTGCGCCGACCGAAACCGAACATCGCGCATCACCTTCTCCAAACACGCCCGCGTTGCACACATCGTCTACATCGGCTGCATCGAAGCCGCGCTCGACCGAAGGCGAAGCGCTCGCCCGTTTCGCGATCGACCTGACCGACAAAGCCCGTCGCGGCGAGATCGACCCGGTGTTCGGCCGCGAACGCGAAATCCAGCAGATGGTCGACATCCTCGCGCGGCGGCGCAAAAACAATCCGATGTTGATCGGCGAACCGGGGGTCGGCAAGACGGCATTGGTTGAAGGTTTGGCGCTGCGTGTGGCACAAGGCTGCGTGCCGAAGGTCATTTGCGACGCGCGCATTCTCGCGCTCGATCTGGGCCTGCTTCAAGCGGGTGCCGGCGTGAAAGGCGAATTCGAACAGCGCCTGAAAAATGTGATCGACGAAGTTCGGGCCTCGCCCGTGCAGGTCCTCCTTTTTATCGACGAGGCCCATACGCTGATCGGTGCCGGCAACGCGGCCGGTGGCGCCGATGCCGCAAACCTGCTCAAGCCGGCGCTCGCGCGCGGCGAACTGCGCACGATCGCCGCGACGACGTGGTCGGAATACAAGGAATTCTTCGAACGCGATGCGGCGCTCGAACGGCGCTTTCAGCTGATCAAAGTCGACGAGCCCGATGACGAAGCGGCGTGTCTGATGTTGCGCGGGCTGGCTGATCGCTACGCGAAGTACCACAACGTGCACATTCGCGGCGAAGCACTCGTCGCAGCAGTGAAGCTGTCGCGCCGCTACCTGCCCGCACGACAGTTGCCCGATAAGGCCGTCGATCTGATCGATACCGCCGCAGCCCGTGTGCGCATTGGGCTCGAGTCGCCACCGCCCGAGCTGCAGCGTCGTCAGGCTGCCGTAGCAGCACTCGAGTTGGAGCGTGCGACGCTCGATGCGGACGAACGAGCCGGCATCGAAGACACGACTGCGCGACGCGATGCGTTAAACGCGGCGCTCGCCAGCGCAGCCGCTGAACTAGCGAGCCTGCAGACGCAATATCAGCGGGAACGCGAGCTTGTGCAGGCGCTGCATCGTCAACGTGATAGCGAACAAGCGAACCGCGATGCCAAGACGCTCATGCAGGCGAAGCAGGCGCTCGCCGATGCACAAGGCAAGACACCGCTGATTTTTGCCGATGTCGACGCGCAGGCCGTGGCAAGCATCGTCGCGGAATGGACAGGCATGCCGGTTGGCAGCCTGATCGAAGACGAGATCAATAAGCTGCTTGCACTCGAAGCAGACCTTGCCGAGCGTGTCGTTGCGCAAGATGAGGCGCTCGCCGCGCTCGCGCAAAATTTGCGCACGGCGAAGGCGGGCCTCAAGCACGAACAGGCGCCGCTTGGCGTGTTTCTGCTGGCCGGCCCATCGGGCGTCGGAAAGACCGAAACGGCGCTTGCGCTGGCCGACCTGCTGTTTGGCGGCGCAGCGGCGCTTATCACAATCAACATGTCCGAGTACCAGGAAGCGCATACGGTTTCGCAGTTGAAGGGCTCGCCGCCCGGTTATGTCGGCTACGGCCGTGGCGGCATGCTGACCGAGGCGGTCCGGCAGCGTCCGTACAGCGTCGTGCTGCTCGACGAAGTCGAAAAAGCGCACCCCGACGTGCTCGACGTCTTCTATCAAGTGTTCGACCGCGGCATGATGCGCGACGGCGAGGGCCGCGAGATCGATTTTCGCCATTGCGTGATTTTGATGACGTCCAACCTCGGCAGTGCGCGGATCGACGAAGCGACAGCGGACCATCCTGCGATCTCGCAACGCGAATTGCTCGAAGTCATTCGGCCCGATCTCGCGGCACATTTTCAGCCGGCGTTGCTTGCGCGGTTCCAGACGTTGGTCTATCGGCCGCTCGATGCGACGGCGCTGGCGTCGATCGTGCGACTCAAACTGGCGCGGGTCGGCGAACGCTTGCGCCGGCAGCACAATGTCTTGCTGACGTGCGACGAGACACTGATCGACTCGCTGGCCGCGCGGAGCCTCGCCCGCGAGTCAGGCGCACGCAACGTCGATGCGTTTCTGAATCAGCGCATTTTGCCGACGGTATCGCGAGAACTGCTCGAGCGTATGGGGACCGGCGCGAAGCCGACACAGATTCGTTTAGCGAAATCAGCCGAAGACAATCTGACAATCGATTTTATGGACGCGTAGCGGAGAGACGCGATGCCAACAGGCCCTTCGCTTTATGACATGCTGCTCGGCCAGATCGGTGGCGAGCCGATCGATGCTCACGACGATCGAACCCTCGCATGCTTGAGCGTGCAGCAAAACGTGCGCCGCATTCTGAATACGCGCGCCGGCGCGCTCAAGCATCTGCCCGATTACGGGTTATCGGATCTGACGAACATCTACAAGGCGCTGCCCGGTTCCGCGCATGCCCTCAAGAAGCAGATGGAAGAGACGCTGCTGAAATACGAGCCTCGTATTCGTTCGATTGATGTGCTGATCATAGAAAACCACGACCCGGGCGTGTTGGTCAGCTTCGAGATGACTTGCCATCTCAAGAAAGCCGGGCTCGTGCGGTTCGGGACGTACTTCGAAGCGCCCGGACGCATGCGGGTGGAGCGGCGATGATGTGTGATGTGTGAGGCGCGGCGCCCCACACTCACTGCCCCGCCTGCAAATTGACGACCGTCCTGCCGTGCCCCTGCCCTCTCGCCAATTCGCCCGCGGCATCGACGAGCTGCTCGAGGGTCACTTCGCGAATCGTCGCGTCGAATGCCGGGCCCGGCAAGCACTGTGCAAGCCTTTCCCATGCTTCCAGGCGGCGTGGCGTCGGACAGCGAACCGAATCGATGCCGGCAAGCGTTATGCCCCGTAGCAGGAAAGGAAAGACTGTGGTGTCGAGGTCGATGCCACCCACGAGCCCACAGACTGCCGCGCAACCGCCATACGCGAGCCGCGCAATCGCAGACGACAGCACCGGCCCGCCGACCGTGTCGACGACGCCGGCGAAGAGTTCCGGCTCCATGCCGCCGCGCCCAGGTTTGAGCGGCGCCGAGTAATCGTCGCGCCCGATCGTGCGCGATGCACCGAGAGACTTCAGATAGGCTTCGTTCTCGGGGCGCCCGGTCATCGCGACGACCGTGTACCCAAGCCGCGCGAGGATGACGATCGCCAGACTGCCGACGCCGCCGCTTGCGCCGGTCACCAGGATCTCGCCGCTCGTGGGACGCACGTCGTGCTTCTCGAGCGCGAGCGCGCAGAGCATCGACGTTAGGCCCGCGGTGCCGACACCCATCGCCTGTCGCAACGTGAGCCCGGCCGGCAGCGGCACGAGCCAGTCCGATTTCACGCGCTCGACCTCCGTGAAACCGCCCCAGTATCGCTCGCCAATTCCCCAGCCGGTCAGTACGACAGCGTCGCCAGGCCGGAACCGCGCGCTTGCGGACGTCCTGACGATGCCGGCGAGATCGATGCCCGGTATGGCAGGAAACGTCCGAATGATGCCGCGATTGGCAAGCGCCATCGCGTCTTTGTAGTTAAGGCTCGAATAGTGGACATCGACGACAACATCGCCGTCCGGCAAATCGTTGATATTCAACCATTCGATCGACGGCGCGATGCTGCCGCCCGTCTCCTTCATCAGCAATGCCTTGAATCGGGACTCACTCATGATCGCTCCCCCATGTTTGGAGTTTGGATCGAGGCGTCATCACGACGCGTCGCGTTTCGCGAAGCTGTCCGCAGGCCGCATGCCCAGCAGCGCGTCGACAAAGAAATCCGCCTGCAGCGGCGCACCGGCTTGCATGTCGTATTGCGCGAAATCTCGCACGCCGGCGGCAATCAGCACCTCGTCGTCAATAAAGAAATTGCCGGTGCAGCTGGCCGCCGGCTGCGTGAGGATGGCGTGCGCCGCGTCAGCGACGATCTCTGGCTTGCGTGAAGACGCGATCATGTCCTCCCCACCGATCTCGTTGCGCACGGCCGCTGTTGCAATTGTCGTGCGCGGCCATAGCGAATTGACCGCAATGCCAAGGCTCGCGAACTCTGCCGCGAACGCGAGCGTGAAGAGGCTCATCGTGTATTTTGCGATCATGTACGGCGGAAAATCGCGAAACCATCGCGCGTCCGTCGACAGCGGCGGCGACAGCGTCAGCACGTGCGGGTTCGTCGACTGTCGCAGGTGCGGCACACACGCCTGCACACAGACGAACGTGCCGCGTCCGTTCACGCCGTGCATCAAATCGTAGCGCTTCGCCGGCGTATCGAGCGTGCCCGTCAGGCGAATTGCGCTCGCGTTGTTCACGACGATGTCGATGCCGCCGAACGCTGCGACCGTCTCGTCGACGGCTGCCTGCACGCGGGCTTCGTCGCGGATGTCGGCGACGAGCGGTAGCGCGTGGCCGCCCGCGTCCTCGATCGCCTTCGCAGCAGTGTAGACCGTCCCTTCTAAACGCGGGTGCGGCGTCGCGGTCTTCGCGGCAATCGCGATGTTCGCGCCGTCGCGGGCCGCGCGCAGTGCGATGGCGAGGCCGATGCCGCGGCTGCCGCCCGACATGAACAGCGTCTTTCCGGCAAGGTTCATCTGTCCCTCCGTTTTATTTGGTGCGTGCGACACGTGCGACACGTACGACACGTGCGATAGGTGCGCATACGCGCATCAAGCGGCGCGGCCGTACCACGCCTTCATCCAACCCGGAAAACGCACGCGCATCGCCCGTTCCAACTCCGGCACGCTACGCCGCACCGCGAGCCAAACAAGCCGCTTGAGCCGGTCAGGATTGCGCTGATGCATCAGATAGTCCACACGCGCGCCGATCAGCCGCCATGGAAAATCGGGCAGTTGCAGCCGATATTCGGGGCTCAGGCACGTCCACGTATAGGCGATCATTTCGAGATTTCGGATCACGGCGTCCTGGGTCAAGCTCGAGTTCATGAATGCGCGGCGCCCATCGCGCGTGTATTCGCGGATACGTTCGAGCCGGCTCTTGATGTCGCACAAATACTGCAGATCGTCGTCCATGGTCGTGCTGCTCCTCGAGGTCGCCGTCGGGCAACGCTCATTGCAGGTCCGCGGTCGTGCCGGACAGTTGCCGCGTGATCGCGTCGAGCACCGCTCGCTGCGCATCGCGCAGATAGAAATGGCCGCCCGCAAAAATGCGCAGCGCCACCAGTTGCTCGCATTCGCGCCAGCGTTCGAGATCCGCTGCCCGCACGATCGGGTCATCGGCACCACCGAACACGGTGACCGGGCAGGCCGGCCGCACAACGGATGGGCGGTAGGTGTCCAGTAAGGTCATGTCGGCGCGCAGCACGCGCACGAGTGCACGCGCGAATTCGGGGTAGCGCAGCAGTTCATCCGGCATGCCCCCGTAGCGACACACCGCGTCGAGCAGTTCCGCGTCGCTCGCGCTGTGTCGGGTCCGCTGCGGCCGGAGTGGGTCCGGCAACCGCCAAGAGGACACGAATAAATGCGCGGGCGCAGCCGCAAGCCGCATCGCCAATTCGAATGCAATCGCCGCGCCCATGCTGTGGCCGAATAGCGCGAACGGACGGTCAAGATGCGGCACCATCGCCGCGGCAAGCGCGTCGGCGGCGTCGTCCATACAGGTGAACGGCACGTCATCGAACCGGTCTTCCCGGCCGGGCAGCTGCACCGCGAACACGTCGATTGCCGGTGCCAGCGCGCGAGCCCAGCCGCGGAATGTCGATGCGCCAGCGCCTGCGTGCGCAAAGCAAAAAAGCGACATCCGTGCGGAGTCCGTCGGCGTTGCCGACGGAAACCATGGGCTCATCATCGGGTGGGATGTGTTCATCGGCGCTCACGCTGAAAGTGCGTTCGAGATCGCGTCCAGAATGAACGTGCGGTCATCGACGACGCCGAAATGCGCCCCATCGCGCGTGTGAAGATTGAACGGGCCGGTGGTGAAATCTCCCCACGCTAGCGCATCCTCGTGCGTCACGTAAATGTCGTCTTTGCCGCGAAAGCTGGTGATCGGGACCGGCCACGGCGACGCTGGCACGAACACGTAGCGGCTCGCCATTTCGAATTCCGCGCGTACGACGGGCAGCACCAATTCGCGCAACTCCGGAATCGCGAGCATTTGCTCGGTCGCGTCGATCTGGAAGTGCCGCAACGCTTCGGCCAGCACGTTGTCCGTTTGCAGATGGAGCGGCGCGATGATATCGAAATCGCTCAACTCGACAAGCATCGCCGCGAGCTTGCGCTCGAACGCGGCGTCGGCAACGAGCCGATGCGGCGGCCTCGCACCCGACGCGAACAAGTGCACCGGCGTCACGCCCTCGCGCTCGATCAGCGCACGGGCCGTTTCGTACATCGTTAGACCGCCGATGCAGTGACCGAAGAACGCGACCGGCCGGTCGAGCAGCGGGCGCAGTTCGCCGAGCAGCCCGTCGACGAACGCGTCGATTCGGTTCACCGGCGGCTCGTTGATCCGCGACAGCCTGCCGGGCGGCTCGACAGCGAGAATCTCCGCGTGCGGGTCGGCGCTCTCCGCCCACGCCCGATAGATCGCCGAGCCACCGCCTGCGAACGGAAAGCAGATCAGCCGGTAACGGGCGTCGGGATTCGGCTTGATTTCGACCAGCCAGCGCTCGTGCTGCGCGGCGGGCAACGCCGGCCGCGGCATGATAGCGACAGCGGCGCTCGATGCGGTCGTTGCACGCGTCGCGATCGTCGATGTTTCTGGCGTCGGTGCACCGGCCGCTATCTTCAGCTTCGGCAGCAGCTCGTCGACGAGCAGATCGAGGCTTGGTCCCTTCAACATCGCAGCTGCGGGTAGCCGCACACCAACGGCCGCATCGAGTTGGTTGATCAACGTGATCGCCATAAGCGAATCGAGTCCGCGCTCGCGTAGCGGCTGCGAAGAATCGAAATCGCCTTTGATTTCGAGCACCGCGCGAACCATCTGGCCAACGATGTCGTGCAGCACGGCGCGCCGCTCGTCGTCGTGCGCCGCCGCGAGCCGGCTTTCGACCTGCGCCCGGGTGAAGAGGGCATTCGCCGCCGGCGCCGGCGCGCCGCGCACGAGCCGCTCGAGTAGCGGTGGCCGCTTCGGATACTGCGCGGCCCATTGCGGCCATTCCGTGAGCGTCACGACGCTCTGCTGTACGCCGCGCGCGAGAATCGCCTGCAGCAGCGCGATGCCGTCTTCCGCGTCGATGTAGTCGGTGCCGCGTGCACGCCAGATGGTTTCGCCGCGCTCGCCCGATTCGGTGGCGAGCCCCGCGCCGCCCCATGGCCCCCAATTGATGGCCTGCGCCGGCAGACCGAGGCGCCGGCGGTACTCGGTCAAGCCGTCGAGAAACGCGTTGCCGGCCACGTAGTTCGCCTGCCCCATCGCCCCCGTCACGCTCAGCACTGACGAGAACAGCACGAAATGGTCGAGCGGCAGATGGCGCGTTTGCGCATGCAGCGCCCAGCCGCCGAGTACTTTCGGATCGGTCGTTCTCGCGAACTTCTCCCAATCCATTTGCGCGAGCACACCGTCGTCCAAGTTACCCGCGCAATGAAACAGGCCCTTTAGAGCAGGCATTTCGGCGCCGATCTGCTCGATCAGCGCACGCGTGTCGGCCGCACGCGCGACGTCGGCCTGCTTGATCACCACGTTCACGCCCTGCTGACGCCAGCGCTCGATGGCCGCAGCGGCTGCGTCGCCGGGCGCGCGGCGCGCCGTCAACACCAGATGACGAACGCCCTGCGCGCCCACCAGCCAATCGGCGAGCCTGACGCCGAGCGCGCCGAGCCCGCCGACGACCAGATAAGTCGCCGCTGGATCGAACGGGGGAATGATCCGCTCAGGCACCGGCGCGTCGTCATCGCGATCGAGACGCAGCGCATAGCGGCGCCCGTTGCGCAGCGCGACTTCGTTCTCGTTGTCGCCGTCGCCCGCAAGCAGTTCCGTGGCCAGCGCCGCGATGTCGTCGTCGACCGCGATGTCGATCATTCCGGCCCAAAGCTCCGAATATTCGAGCGCGGCCACGCGGCCGATTCCCCAGACGGACGACTGCAGCGGGTCCGCCCCCGGCGTGCGCGGCACCGGCGCATGCGCACCGCGAGTCACGAGCCATACGCGCGGCATGGCATCCACGTGGGTTTCGACAAACGCGGCGAGCGCGCGCACCATCGCGAGCATGCCGCCGCTCAGCCCGCGTTCAGCATCGGCAAGGTGCTCGACGGTCGTCGACTCGTCGATGTGCTCGCCGAGCCCGTGCGCCAGTACGACGCCAATGTGGCCGGCCGACCCTGCCGCCGCAGCCCGCGCGGCAAGTGCCGCGCTTAGCGCGGCTTGCGTTTCGTCCGCATTGAACACGCCCGTGCTGTCGCCATCGCTGTCGCCATTGCCGCCGCCCGACAGCGGGAGCTGCAGCACCGAGGCACGCTGGCCCAGCGCGCGCAGCCGAGCCTCGAGCGCGTCGGCCATGCCGCGCGCCGCGCCAGTAACGATCAGCCATTCGGTCGGCCTGTTCGCCGCCACATCGGATGCATCAGCCACGTCCGGCAGCGAGAGCGCCGCACGCTCAACCCACTCGAGCCGATGCAGCGCGCGGTAACGCGATGCGGCTGCGGGCGGCGCGATCTGTGTGCGCGTGATCGGCTTGAGGGTGAGCCCGCCGATCAACGCGACCGGGGCGCCGTCGTCGCCATAGATTTCAACGTCTACGGTTATGACGCCCGCATCCGCATGGGCGACATCGCGACGCTTCGCATGCACCCACACGCGAGTGGCACCGGCCCGGTCGATTTCGAACCGCTCGATCGAGATGGGCAGCCACGTGCCGTCTGATCCCGCTTCGAGGCCGGCAAGGGCGCGGTAATCGGGCACGAGCGCGGGGTAGATGTGCAGGCATGCATCGAGCAGCGCCGGATGCAGAAGCGGGTATGCGCTTGCGTCTAGATGCTCGGGCAGTTGCACGCGGCTCACCGCTTCGCCGTCGCCCTGCCACAACTCGACGATGCCCCGAAAGCCCGGCCCATAGCCGAACCCGAGCGGTGCGATGGCTTCGTAATAGCGGGCCGGTTCGATCGGCGTCATCCGCTCGACGCCGGCAGACCCAGGCAGCGGCGCCACGACCGGCGCGATACCGGGCGACGCCAGGGCGCTCACGCGCGCGCGGATATGGCGGCGCCATCCGTCGTCGCTCCCAGCGCCGCGGCTGACGAGCTCGCCGTCGACCTCGCCGCCCTCACCTTGCAGTACCGTCTGCACGATGCGCGCGCCGTCGTCCGGGACGACGAGTGCGTCGTCGTAAGTCAGCGATTCAACGGCAACAGCCGCACCACCGAACCGCTCGCGCCCGACCGCCGCCAGTGCGACGGCGCCGGCCATCACGGGCAGCACGGGCAACCCGAAAATGCGGTGATCGGTCAACCATGGGAGGGCATCGAGATCGTATGTCGACTCGAACTGCCACGCAGCGAGCGGCGACGATAACCGCTTGCCCGGAATATCCGAACCGGGGCCGGTCGCGGCGCGGCTCTTCGCAGCATCCAGCCAGTAACGCTCGCGCTCGAACGCATACGTCGGCGCAGACACGCGACGGCGCGCGTATGGCTGATCGAACGCGCGCCAGTCGACCGGCGCGCCGCCGCGCCATAACGCTGCAAGCGTTGCCGTGAGTTCGCTCCACTCGCGCTCGCGGGCGATCGATGAGAAAAAGCGCCGCCCGCCCGCCTGATCCGCTTCGCCAGCATCCGCACCTGCACTCGCACCTGCGATTTGCTGCGCGAGCGACGTGAGCGTCGTGCCCGGACCGACTTCGACGAAATCGACGATGCCAGCCTGTGCGAGCGTGCGCACGCCGTTCATGAAGTGCACCGGCTGCAGCGCGTGATCTCGCCAGTAGGCAGGCGTGGGCGCACTGTCTGCGATTGCACCTGTCAAGTTCGCGACGAGCGGAATGTTCGGCGCCTGCGCAGCGTAGCGGCTTGCGAGCGCTTCGAGCGCCGCAGCCGCGGGTGCCATCAACGGCGAATGGAACGCGTGCGAGACCGTTAGCTTGCGGCCGCCAATGCCCGCCTGCTCCGCGTGGGCGAACGCGTCTGCGACCGCTTCAGCGCGGCCCGATACGACCGTATTCTCCGGTCCGTTGTAAGCCGCGATGCCAATGGCCTGCCGATCGCTGCCGTCGAGCAGCCGCTCGATCGTCTCGCCATCGGCAAAAAGCGCAGCCATCGCGCCGCCCTTCGGCAGCGCCTGCATGAGCCGGCCACGCGCGGCGATCAGCGCGAGGGATGTCTCGAGGTCATAGCAACCGGCCACGCATGCCGCCACGTATTCGCCGACACTGTGTCCAAGCACCGCATCCGGCACGATGCCCCATGACCGCCACAGCTCCGCGAGTGCCCATTCGACAGCGAAGAGCGCCGGCTGCGCGTACGCGGTCTGGTCGATCCGCGTCTTCGACCGCGCATCGCCATACAACACCGACAGCAGCGGCTTGCCGAGTTGCGGACGCAGCAGCGCATCGCAGCGCTCGAGCGCCTCGCGGAACACCGGTTGCGTTCGGTACAGCGCGGCGGCCATCCCGGCGTATTGCGCGCCTTGTCCTGTGAACAGGAAAGCCAGCGGGCGCTTGCCGCCGCGTTGCGCAGCAGTCTGCAACCCAGCGGACGCCTGCGCGGCAAGCTGTGCAGCAAGTTCGCCCGTACTGCCGCCGATCGCGGTCATTCGCACCGGCAGCGGTGCGCGGCCCGTGTTCGCCGTATAGCAGATGTCTGCGATCGGCTCGTCGGTCTTCGTCAGGTACCTGCCCCACCGATCCGCTAGCGCGACGAGCGCCTGCGGCGAGCGGGCCGACAGCGTCAGCACATGCTGCGGCCGGTCGTCGTCCACCGACGCCGGCGCGCGCACACGTGCGGGCGCTTCTTCGAGCACCGCAAACGCGTTCGTGCCGCCGAGCCCGAGCGAGTTGACAGCCGCAAAGCGCGGCGTCGCGCCACGCGGCCAATCGCGCAGCGCTGTGTTGACGAAAAACGGCGTCTGCGCGAACGGGATCTTCGGATTGGGCGTCGTGAAGTTCAGGCTCGGCGGAATCTGTCCGCGATCGAGCGCGAGCGCCGCCTTGATCACGCTCGCCACACCCGAGGCCTGCTCCAAATGTCCGATGTTCGTCTTCACCGAGCCGACGGCGCAAAAGCCGCTGTCCCGCGTGTGTCGCCGGAACGCCTTCGTGAGCGCGTCGATCTCGAGCGGATCGCCAACCACCGTGCCGGTGCCGTGCGTCTCGACATAGCCGACCGCGCGCGGCGGGACGCCAGCGCTCGCGAATGCATCGAGCATCGCCTTCGCCTGTCCGCTCACACTCGACGCCGTGTAGCTGAGCTTCGACCCACCGTCGTTGTTGATCGCCGTGCCGCGGATGACTGCGTAGATGTGGTCCCCGTCCGCGAGCGCGTCGTCGAGATGCTTGAGCACGATGGCGCCCGCGCCGCTGCCGAACACGGTGCCCTCAGCGTTCGCATCGAACGCGCGGCAATGCCCATCGGGCGACAGGATGTCGCCTTTGCGCGCGGTGTAGCCGGCGATGTGCGGCACCCGCACGGTCGACGCGCCGGCCACCGCCATGTCGCATTCGCCGTTCAGAATGCTGCTGCATGCGAGGTGAATTGCAACGAGCGAGGTCGAACAGGCCGTCTGCACAGTCACGCTGGGCCCGGTCAGGTTCAGCTTGTACGACACGCGCGTCGCCAGAAAATCCTTGTCGTTGCCGATGTGTTCAACGCCGCCCGTCGTGCCGCGCAGCGCCGGGTTCGACGCGAAATAGCTGCTGACCACGCCGCCCGCGCCGGCGAACACGCCGATCGAGCCCCCCTGGCCGCCAGGTGCATAGCCGGCGTCTTCGAGCGAATCGTGCACGACTTCGAGAAACACGCGGTGCTGCGGGTCGATCACGCGTGCCTCGCGTGGCGAGTACTCGAAAAGACCTGCGTCGAAACGGTCGAAATCGTCGATGACGGGCGCCGCCTTCACATAATCGGGCGCGGCAAGCTGCGCCGGATCCACACCCGCTCGCAGCAATTCGGCATCATCGAAGAAGCGAATCGACGCGACCCCGTCCACGAGATTCTGCCAGTACGCCCGCCAGTCGTTCGCACCCGGCAACCGACAGCCGATGCCGATGATCGCCACCCCGCCAGACGTGCCCTCCGCCCGCGCGCGCTCGACGCTGTCCCGTTCGTCGGGAGTCGTTGCCGTCATCCCCGTGCCCCCCGCCGTTGGCGGCGGCGTTCGCTGGCGGCCTGCGCGTCGGCCAGTTCGTCGGGTGCATCGACCAATACCGCCGAGTCGTCGAAGAGCCGATGGTAAGCGCCGACAAGTTGCCCCACCGTCTGGACCGACGTGATCGGCACAAGCGACTGGAACGGGTCGGCGCCAAAGGTCAGTTCGAGATCGAACACCAGTTGCGCGAGGTCGAGCGAACTCAGGCCGAGCGTTGCATTCAGCTTATCGTCGTCGCGCAACTCGCGCGCCGGCAGCCCGTGCTGGCTCATGACTTTGTCCACAGCGGCACGAACGAGACGCTCGGTCTCGTCGCGATCGAAGCGTTGGGTCAGCATGTGATGCCTCCGTCGACGGCGATCGTCTGCCCCGTGACAAACGAGGCGCGATCGGAGATGAGAAATTCGACAGCGTTCGCGATGTCGGTCGTATCGGCGAGCCGGCCGAGCGGCGTGCGGCGGGCAATCCGCGCGCGTGCGGTCTCGTCGAGGTGTTGCACCATGTCACTCTCGAAGTAGCCAGGCGCGATCGAGTTCACGCGGATGTTGCGCGCACCTAGTTCGCGCGCGAGGCTGCGCGTGAAGCCGTCGAGCGCCGCCTTCGTGGCACTGTAGACGGCAACGCCGGTATGGCCGCGAATCGCGTTTACCGACGCGATGTTGACGATCGCGCCGCGGTTCGCGCGGATCATCCATTTGCTGCAGCTTTGCGTAAGCAGGATCGTGCCCATCAGATTGACCGCGATCATTTGCTCGATAGCCTCCTCGCGCATCAGCGTGAGCAGCCCGTCGTGGCTCACGCCGGCATTGTTGACGAGCGCAGTGACCCCGCCCCATCCTTCGGCGACCTCCGAGACGAAATGGGTGAGCGCCGCGCTGTCGGTGTTGTCCACCTGTCGCCAAAGAAACCTCGCGCCGCGCGTATCGCGCTCGATCAGATCGTCGATCTCCGGCGTGCGGGACCGGCTGAACGTCGCGACCCGCTTGCCCGCAGCGACGAACGCGCGTACGAGCGCGAGCCCCAACCCCTTGCTTCCTCCACTGATAATGACCACGTCATCTACATCGCTCATACGGGTTGCTCCGTTGGTCGTGACACTCTGGCCTTTTTGAACCGGTCGCTGTGATGTGCGCCTTCATCGAT
This sequence comes from Trinickia sp. LjRoot230, assembly GCF_964253315.1. Taxonomy (NCBI): domain Bacteria; kingdom Pseudomonadati; phylum Pseudomonadota; class Betaproteobacteria; order Burkholderiales; family Burkholderiaceae; genus Trinickia; species Trinickia sp. LjRoot230. The sequence continues at coordinate 1,450,674 of NZ_CAXUQX020000001.1, read as the reverse complement.
CTCGATATGGACCGGCACCTTGAAACGCTCGAGGCGGTTCGTGCAGAAATCGCGCAGTCGCGCGACAAGCGCCGCCGGCGCCTCGGGCTCGATCAGCGAAACGCGGGCGACGACGACATGCCCGGTCACCGGGCTGGGCCGCCCCGCCACCGTCACGTCGCGAACGTTGCCCGCGGCGAGCAGCGTGCTCTCGACTTCGCTGGGGTACACCTTTTCTCCGCCGACGTTGATGATTTCCGAGCGGCGTCCGAGCACACGCACATACTCGCCGTCTGTTTCGACCACGTCTTGCGTGTTGAACCACCCGTCGTCGTCGAACGGCGTCGCCGCATTCAGGTAGCCGAGCATCGCTGTCTCCGATCGCACCCACAGCACGCCATCGACGATCTTGTGCTCAAACCCGTCGGTGCCGAGCTTCATCCATAACGAGCCTGAGTCTTTCGAGCGCGTCGGCAAGATGCCGAGCTCGGACAGCCCATATGTCTGCTTCAGCTTCACGTTCGGCAGGGTGTTGCGAAGCGCGGTGAGCGTCGTTTCCGGCATCGGCTCGGTACCGTACGTGATCAACTTCAGCGACGACAGGTCGTAGCGCGCACCGGCACCGGCAATCAGCATCATGTTGATGAACGTCGGGCTCGTCGGCAGCAGTTCCACGCTGTGTCGCGCGATCGCCTCGCATACCGCATCGGGCGAGCGGTTAGCCGGCGTCACGATCGTGCCGCCGTGGGCAAGCACGTTCAGCAGCGTGTTGATCCCGCCGATATGATCGAGCATCAGGAAAACGAGTGTCACGTACGCGCGACCCGTCGCCTTTTCGAGCTTTGCGATGAGTCGGTCGAAGTGCAGTAACGTCGCCTTGCTGCGACCCGTCGAGCCGGAGCTGAAGAGAATCAGCCCGGCTGCACCTTCGTTGCGCAAACAGTCGATCAGCGGATGTGTGTCAGTGGGTGGAGTGCGATGTTCGACCCGCGGACCGTTCGCACCGCCCTCGCCGTCGAACGTGATGACGAGGCCCGCTTCAGCGGTCGCGAGAAACTCATCGCGCTTAGCCCCAGCCGATGTAAGCGGCACAACAATTGCGCCAGCAAACGCCAGCGCGAGCAGCAACGCGCAGACGTCGGACGCGTAGTCCCCGCACACGGCAACGACGTCACCGCGCCGCACACCCCAGCGATCGAGTTCCCCGCGCCAGAAGTCGATCCGCTCGTGGAACGTGTCGTACGTGACGGTCTCCCCTGCCGACACTAAGCATGGCCGCGCGCCGAACGATCGGATTCGCTGCAACAGAAAGGCGGTCATTGCGCGCTCCTCACGTCGTAGCAGGGACGGCGGCCGCCGAATCGTTCGCCGACCCGCTCAACCCGCTCTGCACGGCGGCGGTCATCGCCTGCCTGAGCGGTTGACTAAGGAGCTTGCCGCTGATGTCCTCGTCGATCGTCATGCGCAGCACCGACTTGAACGATTCGAGCGACGCGACGCCTACGCCGAGCGCAAGCTCTGCGATGCGTAACTGCGCATCGGCGAGACCACGAAACGCCTCGAACGAATCGCTGATGCCCTGCACCCATTGCTGATAAACGACCGCCTGATTCGGAATAACTTCAATCGACATTGCAACAGTCTCCTCATCAAAGACAGGCACACACGTGCCATCTCGCGACACCACGCAGCCTTCTGTTGTGAAATACGGGCAAGCGCCCGCTCAAGATTCCGTCTGGCGAGGCGGGACACGCAGGCCGAGCATGTCGTGCAGCGCGAGCAGCTCGCGTTCGATCTCGTCTCCGCGGTAGTAGAGCAATGCACCGGTCTCGCCGCCGACGAGGACCTCGAGATAGGGCTCCGCCACAGCCGGCCCCGAGCCGGCATCGCGGCCGGCGTTGAGGACACCGACGCTGTCGCCGAACGGCTCGCCGACGGTCGCCACCACCGACGTAAGGCCAAGTGCGCGCAGCCGCTCGCTCCACGCGGAGAGCTTGCCGTCGGTGCTGTCCGAGCTGACCGGCACGTACAGGCAGAACGACCTTTCATCGAGCCAGCTTGCACGGTCGTCGGGCGCAGCGGGAGGTTGCCGAAGCGCTGGAGCGGGACAAATCTCGGACGGCCGACGCCTACTGGCCGATAGCCTGGCAAGACGTGCCACCGCGGCTGGCCACGTGCGCGCAAAAGCGAATCTGTTCGCTTGCATGATGGAATGCCCCTTCTACCTACCGTTATTCAGGCCGATTTAACGAGATCAAATTGCAGTGATCGCAGCGAACGTCCGCTCGGTGCGATTTTCATCCTTTTGAAATAAAAGCAGATTTTCATAAACGAAAGAACGGACTGTTCTTTCCGCTATGCGGATTTCAAATTTAAAAAAGACATGGAAAGACGCCGTGCGATACGGCACGTCTTTCACTGGCTCGCCAATCAGGATGGCCGGCGTGCAAGGCCGTGCCCAATGCCGTTGATCATAGGAGGAAATCCGAAAGATGCAAGGCCACGAGCCGGCGGCATGCCGATTTAGTATCGACATACCGCGATAAAGAGAATCCCGTCCTTTTTTAGTGCACGAATAAATTCATTAAGCATTTTCGATGCACGATTTACGATTGATCGGATATTGACTGGCGGATTTTTAAAACTGAGTGGAATGAGGAATTGATGTCGTTGGGCGGCGATACCGGGACCACCGCACCTACGACCGGCGGAAAAAGCCGGCCCGAAGATTCGCCGACCTTCACGCTAGCCTATTAGCCGAATCTCTGTTTACCGAAGGCCAACGCGCGAACACCTCCCGGGTCATGGAAGGGGCCGGTTTTCGCTCGACGCCCCGCTCTGCGAAGGGATCGCGGCAAACGCAGACTTTGGCCTCAGGCAAAGCGCGGCGCGCGGGCCGCGGGGAATTGCAATCGCGGCGTTGTTCTCGCTTCATTCGACGCCATATGCAAACCGCTCGGCCGAAGCGCGGTCGCGAGGCGACGCACCTTCGACATGGTACTCGTGTCAACCGCAGCGGCGTGCGCGGAGAAATTTGCTTTCGGATCCGCTCTGCCCAGCTCCTTGTCGGCCGCCGTCTGCGCGTCAGCCGTGCTTGCGCCCCCGTCGAGTGCGCCTTTATAGGCATCGTACTCCTTGTCCTCCAGCGCTTCGATTACCTCGCCGAATGAGCTGCCATCACCAGCCTGCGCCTGGTCGATCTGAGGGTTATTCTCCCGAGGGCTATCCGCTCCTCGCAACGCAATCCCAGGAAGGGATTCACGGACGGCAGATAACGCTGCTATAGCGGTCGCAGAGAAATTGGCCTGAGGATTGATTGTGCCAATCGCCTTGTTCGCCTCCACATCGGCTTCTTCTGGACTTGCACCATCTGCTTCCGCCGCTTCGCCAACGGCAACACACTTGTCCGTCGCGCCTGCAATAACCTTATCGAAAATGCTGCCATCCCCCTTATGCACCTCATCGGGTCCGCCTCGTAGCGCGATCCCTGAAGGCAGGCCATTCGCGTGCACAGCGGCTTGAGGCGCGCCGTGAGCGTGCCGGTTAAGCTTGCTGTCTCGTTCTTCTGGGAGCACTGGCAACTGGTGCTCATGGATACTATTGGCTTCGCCTCTGCTGTCGGCTTCGCTAATTTCCTCGTCGCTGATCCCCGGAAAGTAGCCCTGTGCCGGCAGCTTCTCCTCACCTGACGATGAGTAGGCAAACCGTGGCCCGCGTGCACCGATAGTAGAAACGGTGGCCCAAGCGTCCCGGCCGAGATTTCCAAGCGCTCCAATCAGTCGTCGCGGCTGCGACGACGTGGTCGAAGCAACCGCCGCTGAATTCGCTCCAGCCTTGTTCACAACCGCTTGCTCACGACCGGCTCTGCCGATGGCTGACAATTCCATATCGCTCTCCCAAATAAAACCTGAATACTCGCAAAAACAATCGTTCCATAAGGGGTTCGATCACGAAGCGTTCGATTGCTAAACGAATGACACGGCAAGCGGGACCGTCCCGGACCGAAGCAACATCGTGCGGGACGTTCATTGGATGGCTTCGGTCGAGAACGCCTCGGAAAGGTCAGCTTCAGTTCGGCATCTTGCTTGGGATGCCAAGCCTCGCGCGCAGCATGCGTGGTTGCTTCGCATCGCAACTTCGACCGAATGAAGCGGCGAGCATCCGCAACCGCCAGCCCACCATCCGGGGGGGCACCCTTACCCGATACTGGCGACAAAATCAGCATCGCCCACGTGCATCACAGGGCGTTACGCGATGCGCGGACGAAGATTTGGGCGCCGATGCTGCTCGGCTTCAGATCGACGCTCGCTATGCGGGCGGCCGAGTCGCAGTGCAGCGGCAAGGCTGCTCAACACGGGACGTCGCACAGAGAAATTGGCTTGGGGATCAATTTTGCCAGTCGCTTTTTCGGCGGCTACCCGGGCCTCTTCTGGACTCGAACCGCCTTTCAGACTCTGGCCGAATACAGCGTCAAGCTTCTCTTCCACCTGATCAATAACCTTGTCAAAGATGCTACCGTCTCCTGGCTGCATTTTTTCTAGGTCCCGCAGGGCAACGTTATTGATGCCTGTTCGCTCACTATCCCGTTGCACGCCTGCAGAGAAATTGGCTTGCGGATCGCTTTTGCCGACCGCCTTATTGGCAGAATCTTGCGCCTCGCTGGGGCTCGCGCCGCCCTGCGCCGCTTGCCCGTAGGCGTCAGCCTGTTTGTCCGCGGTCGCATTGATCGCGCTACCAAAAGTGTCGCGGTCGCCATAATGCACGCCGGGAATGTTCGCGTCGGGACGGGAAGGCTCATCCCGCCCCCTCAGCGCGACGCTATTGACGCCGGTGCGCTCACCAGCGTGTCGCAAGCCTGCGGAAAAATTGGCTTGCGGATCGCTCTTGCCAATCGCTTTGTTGCCAGCCTCCACTGCCGCATTTTCGCTCGCGCCTCGCTCTTCAGCAGCACCGACGGCGCCCCAAAACCGATCTGCAGCTCCATCGATGACTTTGTCAAAGATGCTGCCGTCTCCCTGATTCGTTCCTTCCACGCCCCGTAGCGCGACGGGACTGAGCGCCGCAAAGTTGCTTTGGGGGTCTGTCTTGCCCAGCGCCTGGTCTGCTTGCGCGACGGCTTCGTCAGCACTAAGGCCACTGTCAACGCCCTCCAAAAGTATATCGTCGCTCTTGTCGGACGCAGCGCCAAGAACCTTGCCAAACTCACTACCATCGCCCGGCGACGCCGGCGACACTCCACGCACGCTGTAGACCTGCATCGCACCGCGCGGCACACCATCAGTACGATCTTGCTGCCGAACCAAGCCGGCCAGGGCGGCCGACAGCGTGCCTGCGACGCCCGGTCCGCGCGATTTCGTCGGCTTGTCGCTGCCGGCACCGTCAACTCGATAACCTGTGCGTGTGGCATTCAGACTTGTTACTTTCAGATGCATCTCAAACCCTCAATCGTTACGCAAAGCGATCCCTTTTATCATGTGGACATTCAGGCATGTTCCCGAAGGCGAAGAGCGCCACGGGTGACCGAACAGGCTTTGGGGGGAATGGCACTTGCTTAAGCGCGTGGAGCGTGCCCATATTTTCGAACGCGCTCGCTCCCCGATCGGGGCGATTGGCAACGCAAGACCGCGTGATCCGGTTGACCTATGCCCGAAGCCTTCCAGCTTGCCCGCCCAATGCTGCTCACCGCCGCTCGCCCCCATGCCAATCAGGCTCGGCAGCAAATTGACAACGAACGCGGCCACCTGATCACGCTTGACCTGCTTCTTCAAAACGGTTTACCTCGACTGATTCACCGCGTCCGGCAAACCGTTCGGTCCTGAAGCCCATCCTTCGTATCTGGAGATTTCGGTACTGTAGTCCGCTGCTATAAGACTGGGATCTCATCAAATCTTTTGGGGAATTCCGTATGTCGATACGCGTTTCGCAATATTCATCTGCCGACCTGACCAATCATCAGACCGCCGCCAGCAACAGCGGCTACCGTTCCGCGGCTGCAAAACCTGTCCCTCACGGCCCGATTGCCGCCGCACTCGCCCGTCTTTCTCAACGGCTGCCAAGCAACACGCGTCCGAACAATATCGCGCTCATGCGGTCGGTCGATCCTGTATCCGACGGAGATGAATTTGACAAGGTCATCGACGAGCAGGCGGGCAAGTTCGCGGACACGTTCTCAGAAGGAATGAAAGCCGGGCTGACTCCGCAAGAGGCAGAAGCGAAAGCAAACGAAGCGGTAGGCAGGACCGACCCGAAGGCGAATTTCTCTGCGTCTAGCGCTCATGGAATAAATAGCCCCAATAACGTCGCGTTACGTGGCGATGACACGCCTTCAATTCCCGTCACGAGTTCCGGCGACGGCAGTGAATTCGGTGGGGTCATTGGTGAAGTGGACAAAATTCGAAACTTTGTAGAAGAAGGTTATCTGAGAGACGGTCATAGCGAAGAGGAGTCGCAGGATGCTGCGAATGCAGCGGTGGGAAAAACAGACCCTGCGGCCAACTTCTCCGCGCGACGTTTTGATCTGAGCGGTCTGGCAACCGCACTCCGGCTCAAGCGCTCATCGGAAGCACAGTCGAGCGGTTCAGGGAACGTCCCGCGGCCAAGACGAGCGGCTTTTACCCCTCGCTTCGCGTGACGGAGAGGCGCTCCGGCACATTGAACTGCCGATAGTAGTTTGCCTCGGCTTGCGCGGGCCGTTGCCCCTTTCAAGAGAACGCTTATGACACATATATCCGGCGCCGGCGCCTTCGATCCAGGACACGAGCCGGATGATTCGTCCTCTTCTTCAACGCCGCCCCACCCGAGGCCCTCGCATCAAGCGCCGGCGTCCGGACCACTGTCTGGCCTTGCGCCTGGCACAGACAGTAACGGCGCTAGAAAAAATATAGGGGAATCTCGAATAGGTGATCCCACTTCATCAAGGTATTGGGTGGTCCATAAAGACCGGTCGATTACAGGGCATAGCCCCGAATCCGAGAATCCTGAGAAACCGGATGTCCTATTCGAAGCTGGTCGCTGGACCTGGATACCTTTTGAAGGAGGGACCATGCTTATAAAGCCCGATGGCTCAATACTCATGGGTAAGGAGGGCTCAGACGGATCGATTGAAATGTATGATGCGCACGGGAATTTACAATTAAAAATTGATCCCTCGAGAAATCCATTTTCGGATCAAAGCAAGGGGGAGGATAAGGCTGACTGAGGGCGCCACTCGGCTTCGTCTGCGCCTTTACACGCTTGACTGCGTGCGGCAGTGAATTGCCGCACGCGATACGCACTGCCGAGCGTCAGTGCCGTCAGTGCTATTTGTATTCGCGACCAGCCTTGCGCCACTTTCCGTCGGCGCCGAGATACCAATCCGGTTCCTGTGCGAACGTCAGCGCGGCGCTGACGTCGGGACCGAACTCCGATGATCGTTTAGCCTGACTCGCGCTTCGGGTGTAAAGAGACAATAAAATCACCGTCGCCGTTCGTTCAGATTGTCCAAACCCGGCACCAATGGCCCGATCATCTTTTTCAGTGTCAGGTCTTCAACCGTGGGGTTGTAACCGAATCGTTGGGCGTTGCGCATTTCAGAGCCGAGGTCGTCACAGACGTCCAATCGCTTGATGCCGCCGCACTTCTCATCGTCCAGCGCGGCGTAATAGGCTCCCGCGCTCCCATGTCTGCGCACCGCATCGAGCCGGAAGCGTTTGGCCTCCTCCTCTGACAGCCCCTTGGGCACCTCCGGGTAGGTGAATGAGCCAACGTCGTCGCCGACATATTGAATCGAAACAAAGACCTCGCGTCTGTAAATCTCATCATCGCTCACGATCCCGTCGTCGATCAGGTGTCTCAATTGCTTTTCGAACGCCAAGCGACTTGCAGTTCTGTCGAAAGCGTAACCGGAGCTGTCGAGTACGTCGGTGGGGTTGCCGTCCGTCGAGATGTAGATCACGACACGCTTGTTGCTTCGTTCGCTCTTCAGATCGCTTTCAATCTTCTTCAACGTGCCGGCCAGCGGTGTGCCGCCACCGACTGCTTCGAACAGACGCCTGGTCGCTAGGTCGTCCGGTGATGCCTCGCTGACATACCCTCCCTTGAGATCGTACAAGCGGGTCGGCGCCTTGGAAAATGCTTGAAGCATTGTCAGCAGTTGCGCTGCACTCGTGAATTGCTCCTTGAATCGAGGCTCCGGTGGGAGCGGTGTGCCGTCAAGTGCCGTTTTTGTAACGGTTTCGAGCATCGAGCCACTCGTATCCGCCATGAAGATTGTCTGCTTGTCTGCAATCAAAGCGGCTTCCTCAGGTCTGACGAAATCCAGGTCGAGCGCATTATCCTTGTAGAAGTTGAGCCGGTCTGCAGGGGTCTTGAGGTAGCTCACTCGAACGCCGGACTGCTGATCGCGGCTCTGGACTGGGTTGCCAGATTGCGGACGAACGCCAGGATTGTGCGAGCCGCCAACAGAAAAGCCGGTTGGCCGATCACTGGTACGCGGTGCATCGCTGCCCGTGCCGAATGCTCGCAGAACGCCGCCGAACAATCCGCCGGAACGTGGGGTAGGGCCTTGGGACGCGCCACCGCCCTGATCTTGCGGAGTCATGTTCCAGACCTGGCTCCAACCCGATCGGCCAGGCCCCGTTGGGCCAACATGGTTCGACATCGATATTTCCTTAGCTTCCTTTCAAACTGATGAGGTGAAGCGTGCCAGGACTGCTGCGCAATTAGTTAGGAGTGCGAAAAGCGAACGAATGGAATCTTGGAATTCCGGCTGGCACATGTGACGTCGCCATGAAGATCTCACGCTGGCGGCATTCTGGAGCCGATCCGCCTTCCAGGCTCGACATAAGCGAAAGCTTCGATGCAGCCGCGAAGGGCATTGTTCGGCAGAGGTCTTTGCACGCTGAGGCGGGGGGCGTAGAAAGTGCGAACCGATTCATTTGCTCTATGACCCCCGCCTCATGCAAAACTCATCTCCCGAGCGAATAGCTGCACGTGCCGATGGCTTCGCGTACGTTCATTTGCTCAAGCTCGCTGGCGGACTGGAAAGGACTAGACGCCGTTGCCGCCGACGGTCCTCTGGCTCTTCCATTGCCCTTGCAGGACTTCGAACAGCGTGTAAGGCGGCTTGATCAGATCGCCGTGCGGATCGAACACGATCTTGCCGGTCACGCCCGTCACGGTCACCTTCGGGAAGGCTGCGACGATCTTCGCGCGATCGAGCGAGTCGGCGTCGTGAATCGCCTTGAGCATCGCGAGCGCCGCGTCATACGCGAACGGCGCATACAATTCGACGTCCTGATTGAAGCGCGCTTTATAGCGCTTCGCAAATGCCTGAGCCGCAGGCAGCTTGTCAAGCGCCGGACCCGGCTCCAGATCCCGCGTGCCTTCGCCCGCCGTGCCAGCGATCTGCAAGAACGCGTTGCTCTTGAGCGCCCCAGCGCCGAACAACCGCGCCTGCAATCCGAGCGAGCGCATCTGCTTGACGAGCATCGCCCCTTGTTCGTCGAGCCCACCGAAGAAGATCATGTCGACATTCTTCTGCTTTAGCGTGGTCAGGATCGCGCGGAAATCGACCGCCTTGTCGTTCGTGAATTCACGATCGACAATGTCGCCGCTCGCTTCCTTGGCGCCTTTTTCAAAGGCGTCGGCGAGGCCTTGGCCGAACGCGGTACGATCATCGATGATGCCGATGCGCTTTGCCTTCAACTGCTGTACCGCAAACTGGCCCGCGATGACGCCGCCGATACCGTCATTGCCCATCGTGCGAAACACGTTTGCGAAGCCCTGCTGGGTCAGCGCTGGGTTCGTCGAACCAGGCGTGATCATCACGATGTTCGCTGTATGGTAGGCGGCCGACGCCGGAATGCTGCACCCGGAATTGTAGTGGCCAATCACGCCCACAACGCCGTCGTCGACGAGCTTCTGCGCGATCTGGATTGCTACGCGCGGGTCAGCCTGATCGTCCTGTACGTCGAGCACGAATTTGACCCGCTTGCCTCCGATCTGCGGGTTCCTCGCATTTTCTTCGTCGAGCGCGAGCTGCGCGCCGTTTTCGAGATCCTTGCCGACGCGGGCGACAGGCCCCGTCAATGGCCCGGCAAAACCAATCTTGACGATCTCGGGCTCAGCACCGTATGACGGCGCATGTGCGCACAGGACCCCAAGTGCAAGTGCGACTACCAGGTTTCGGCGTTTCATGATGTCCGTCCTCTTTCGTGCAGAGTGTTGCGGTGGTTAAAAGCGACGCGGGCTATAGGGCTCGATATCGATGGGAGACGCGCGGCCGCAGACGAGGTCCGCGACGACGCTGCCCGTCACGCCGCCCAGCGTGACGCCCAGGTGCTGGTGCCCGAACGCGTAGATGACCCGCGGCGAGGCGCTCGAACGGCCGACGACCGGCAAGCCGTCGGGCAGGCTCGGCCGAAAGCCGAGCCAGTCGCTGTCCGGTTGCGGCAGACCCGGCAAAGCCTCCTGAGCCGAAGTCGTGATCAGATTCAGCAAAGCCCGATTCTTCCGCGATCCGTATCCGCCCAGCTCGACGGTACCCGCCGCGCGGATGCCGTCGTCCATCGGCACCATGTAGAAGCCGCGTTCGCCCCAGCCGCAAGGGCGCGAGATCAGCGATGAGGTGCCGGGAAATCGCACGTGATAGCCGCGCTCGGTATCGAGCGGCACGCGGTCGCCGCATTGGCGCGCCAAGCGGCCGGAGAGCGCGCCCGCGCAGACGACCGCATACTCGGCGCCGTGCGTGCGGCCTGCGTCGTCGACGAGACGCACGCCGTTCTTGAGCGGCTCGAGCGAGCGGATCGCGGCGCGCTCGTGCTGTAGGTCCTGGTTCACGAGGACCGCGTAAAGCGTCTGCAAGAAGCCGCGCGGGTCGCTCAAGAACCAACTGTCGTTGAACAGCGTGCCGTTGGCGAAAATCGGCGCGAGGTTCGGTTCGAGCTGGGCGATGCCCTCGCGCTCGAAGTTCTCGAAGCGCACGCCGAGCGAGCGACGCAGTGCCAGCGACGGCTGCGCCGCCTTGAACGAGTCTGGGTGCGAGTACAAGTACAGGCACTCGCGTCGCCGCACGAAGCTCGCGAGGCCATCGATGGCGAGCATGTCCCGGTACCCTTCGAAAGCGCGCGAGAGCAGGCTCGCCAGCGCCTTCGCGCTGTGCTCGTAGCGCTGCGGCGTCGCGGCGAGCAGGAAGCGCACGAGCCACGGCGCGAGGTGGGGCATGTACCCCCAGCGAATCCGCAGCGGGCTCGTCGACGAGAACAGGAAACGCGGCAGGTTGCGGAACACGTCGGGATTGTTGACGGGGATGCACCCGTAGTTCGCGAACGTGCCGGCGTTGCCGTACGACGTGGCTTCTCCGGGGCCGAGCGCGTCGTAAAACGTCACGCGATGGCCGTCGCGCATCAGCCAGTAGGCGCTCGACATGCCGATGAATCCGGCACCCAGGACTGCGACTTCCGCCATCACCTTCTCCAGCCAGTGGCAGCGACAGGGAACGCCCCGCGCGGGGAGGCGCCGGCTTCGACGGCAGGCGCGTGGCTTCCCATCTCGGCCGCCCGTTCGCGCTGCTTGGAATAGAGGCAGCCGTTGATGAAGCCGGCCCAGTTGGCGAGGCCGATGCGGGTGTACTCGGTGAACGAGCCGATGCCCGGATTGGCGATCGCCATCGCGCCGAGCATGCGCATCACGAACAGCACGACGATGCCGGCGAGCAGATAGGACAGGCACGCGGCGAGGCCCATCGCCCTAATCGTTGCGCTGTTCCCGACGAAGAGACCGGCGCCGATATCCCGCCAAGCGAAATCATCGTGGCGTGCCGTCTGCGCAGCCAGGTGCCGACGTGGACCGTATCGGACATCGGCAGGATGGTGGGCTGCTGATCTGTCACAAGCGTCTGCTCCTGTACTACAGTTCGGGATCGCGCCGTTGATCCGACGCCGCACAAACGACAAAACCATACTCACACAAAGTTTTTTTGTGCGCAATTTATTTGTCTTTGTGTGGACTTAGTGCTTTCCCCAGGCTTGCAAGGTGGCATGCCCGGGAAAGCCGGTCTTATCGCGTGCTCACGCAAAGAGTAGTATCTGATTCATGCGCGCGCGTTGTGCATCGCATGGTGCAGTTAGTGCGGATCACGAGTTTTTGTATGGAGAAACCACCTGGATGAAGATCGAAACTAACCACACAAATGACGAAGAGGATCTCCATACAAAGGTGCGCCAAGCTACCTACCTCGAGGTGTCACGCAGCCTCGAAGAAAAAGTGCGCAACGGGCTTTACCCGCCGGGCAGCCGGCTACCGCCGCAACGCGACCTGGCGCTGGAGCTCGGCATCAACGTGTCGACGGTGTCGCGCGCGTACAAGGAGCTGCAGGCGCGCGGGCTGATCGTCGCGAGCAAGCGGCGCGGGTCGATCGTCACCGGAGGGGCAATGCCGTCGGTTCAGGCGTGCTCGGACAGCGCCGCGAGCGCAGCCGCCGGTGCGAACGCGGTGATCGACCTGACCGTCAACCGGCCGGCGACCGGCGAATTCCTCACGCAACTCGCGCGCACGATGGCTAGCATCGCAAATGACCCACGTTATCCGCAGACGCAGGAGTATCAGCCGCCGCAAGGCCCGGACTGGGCGCGCGCGGCCGGTGCGCAATGGATCACTGCGCCGGGCTTCGCGCCCGCGGCGGACAACGTGGTCGTCACGAGCGGGGCGCAGCACGGTCTCTATGCCGTGCTGAGCAGTCTGATGGGGCACGAGGGCGTGATCCTCTCGGATCAACTGACCTACTACGGTCTGAAGGCGCTGGCGCCGGTGTTTCAGTTCGAGCTCGTCGGCATCCCCAGCGACGACGAAGGGCTCTTGCCGGACCGTCTGGAAGACGCGTGCAAGCGCATGCGCGTGAAGGCGATCTTCGTCGTGCCGAACCTGCAGAACCCGACCGTGGTCACGATGAGCCTTGCGCGGCGCGCGGCGCTCGTCGATATCGCGCGGCGCCATCACATCGCGATCATCGAGGACGACGTCTATGGCCCGCTGCTGCGCAAGCGCCTGCCGACGATCGCAAGCCTGTGTCCGGAGCTGACGTTCCATATCGCGTCGACCTCGAAGGTACTTGCGCCTGGCCTGCGCATCGGCTATCTGCATACGCCGCCTCACGGCGCCGCGCTGGCCGCCGAGGCCGTGCGCACGACGGCCTGGATGCCCGCGCCGCTGTCGGCGCTGATCGCCACGTGCTGGATCGAGGACGGCACCGCACAGACGATCCTCAACGCCCAGCGCACCGAACTGCGGGCGCGCCAGGCGCTCGCGCGCGAGTTGCTGCCGGCGGAGCACCTCGACAGCGACCCGGCGTGCATGTTCGTCTGGCTGCGCGTGCCGCCGCCGTGGCGCTCGGATGATTTTGCGGCCAACGCGCTCGCGCGTGGCGTCAACACGATGCCAGCTTCGGCGTTCGCGGTCGACCGCTCGACGGTCGAGCACGGCGTGCGCATCAACCTCGCGTGCGCGGAGTCGCGCGAGCAATTGGGGAGAGCCCTGCAGATCGTCGCGCTTACGCTGCGAGACAGGCCGCGCGCACTGTTTGGCACCATCTAGCATTAACGATGCAACAGAATGGGCGCGTACGTTTTCAAGAAGAACGCTAGCGTGATACAGGAGGTGGCCAGCAGCGTGATCGCGCGGATGATTCTCGGGGGCGCCCGGCGCCCGATGCATGCCCCAATGTATCCCCCGATGATTGCGCCCACCAGCATGACTCGCGTCTCTGGCCAGCGCACCGCGTTAGCCATGATGAAAGCGAGTACCGCCACGACGTTGGCGGCACTGACCAGAAAGGTACGCGGCGCGTTGAGGTGCTTCAGGTCGCAGTTGTCGAGCAGTCCCCACATCGCGATCATCATGATCCCGACCGCGCCACCGAAGTAGCCGCCATAGACGCCAAGCGCGAACTGAATGGCCAACACCGCATGCGCATGAATGTGCCAGCGCGCGCGTAACGCCTCGCCAATGCGACGTCCAAACGCGAGTGCGATGGATGCAACCAGCAGTAGCCATGGCAGCACGAACGCAAACGCTGCGGATGACGTCCACAGTAACAGCACCGCGCCGGCGAAGCCGCCGCACAGCGTCGTAGCCAGCAGCGAGCGAAGTGACACGGCACCCACCGGTCGCAGTCCGTCGCGATACGCCCACGCGCTGGCCAGCCCCGCGGGAAACAGCGCGACCGTGCTGGAAGTATTCGCCTGAACCGGAGGCACACCTGCCGCGATCAACGCCGGCAAACTAACGAATGAGCCGCCCCCTGCCAGCGCATTCATCGCCCCGGCCAGCATTCCCGAAGAAAAAACCATGACCATCGTGTCCATGCAAGCGATGTTAGTCGCCGGGCTGCATTACGACAATCTGGCAATTCCGGTGCTAGACTTCGGAAAAACCGAACTAATTACAATAGCCATGCGCTTCGACTTAACGGATATGCGCCTCTTCTTGACCGTCGTGGAATGCGGTAGTTTGACCCACGGCGCTCGTACGATGCACCTGGCGCTGGCATCGGTCAGCGAGCGCATTGCCAGCATGGAAGCGGCACTGGGCGCGCCGTTACTGGAACGTAACCGTCGTGGCGTGCGCACTACCGCTGCTGGCGACGCGCTGGTCCGCCATGCCCGTTCGATCCTGGGTCAGGTCGAAATGATGCGCGGGGAACTGCGAACCTACGCAACGGGCCTGAAAGGACGCATCAGGTTGCTATCCAACACCGCCGCCATGGCGGCGTTCCTGCCGCCGCAACTTTGCCGCTTTCTGGCGACTCATCGCGACCTATCGATTGATCTGGAGGAGCGGCCCAGTGCCGACATCGTCCAGATCCTCGTGGACAGGCGCGCAGATTTGGGCGTCGTTGCGGACATAACAGATCTCGGCATACTGCAAACGCATCTGATCGCCAGCGACCAGCTCGTCGTGGTCGCCAGCCGTTCGCATCGTTTCGCCCGGCAATCGAACGTTGCCTTTTCCGATATCCTCAGCGAACCAATCGTTGGTGTGGCAGACACGGCGCTCGAGATGCATCTCGCGGAACGTGCGTCGCGTTTGGGGCGCCAGCTTGACTACCGCATTCAGTTACGCAACGTCGAACACGTGGCCATGCACATCGAAGCAGGCATCGGCGTTTCAATCCTTGCCGATGGGCTAGCCAGAACGCTGCGCCGCGACGTGGCCGTCCTGCCGCTATCGGAAGCCTGGGCCACGCGACGGCTCTACCTCTGTGCACTCGACTTTTCCGCACTGACTCCGCATGCCGGCCTACTGGCTCAGCAACTGCGGCAGAGCGCGCCGTAGACGGCCTTCATCGTTGAACGATCGCTCCTAAGCCCGCAGCGAGCACGGAGTTCTTGCTACATGGGCTTACACAGCGCAGAGCATTTTCGGCGTTCAACCGCGCGCTAAGGCGGACGTTCGAATGTCCGCTGCGCTTGGATAACGGATAGTCCCTCGACGATAGTGCTGGTCCCGTCGCTACTTGATGTGCGTCAACAGCCCGCGGTCGGGCAAGCTCCAGATCCGACCAACACTGCTGGTCGATAAAGCCGGATGCGCGCGCGATTACCCGCAACGAGCGTCAAGCGATCGGGCAACCCGAAAACCAAGATCATCGATTGCAAATGTCGGATGGCTACGACGTCGATTTGTAGCAAGGCAGCCTCTTTCAGCATCAGCCCAACCACCGCCACGAAAGACGCGATACGAACCATAGACTTCCGGGTCGTATAGATCGGCGCACCACTCCCAAACGTTGCCTAGCGTGTCGGCAAGCCCCCAGTCATTTGCTTGCTTCTGACCCACCTCATGCGTGTGGCCGCCGGAGTTTTCTCTATACCAAGCTATATCGCCGAGTTCGCCGTATCTCGGACCATTTGTTCCAGCGCGGCATGCGTACTCCCATTCAGCTTCGGTGGGCAGGCGATAGCCGTTACTTTCTGGGACAAGAGAAGCTCCGGTTTCATCGCCGTGAAACTTATAACAGTCGAGAAGGCCGGCAGCCTTCGAGAGCATGTTGCAGAACCGGGCGGCATCAATCCAGGATACGTTGACTACTGGACATTGCGCGGCGACATATGACGATGGCCATTGTCCGGTTGCCGCAGCATACTGCGCCTGGGTGACGGGATAGCGGCCGATCTCAAAACACGGTAGGTCGACGGACCATCTACGGCCAGTTCTATCGTCCCTCAATGCAATGGTTCCTGCGGGAACCCGTATCGTTTGTATATCGAGTGTTTCAGACAAATGTTCCATTTTCTTCGTAACGATAAAAGCTGCTTGCAGCGGCAAAGGCCTCGAATGTAGGCGCACTCCGATATGGCTAACTCACGCAACCATCACGCCGCGCGGGCGGCCCGTCGCTGCAACCGCAAAATCCGTACAAAATTCAGCACGGTCGGCGACTTTTCGCGCTGCCGATGGATGAGCGCGATACCCGTCGAAAGCGGCTTGCCCTTCAGTTCGTGATAAGACACGCCTTCGACTTGGACCTGCCGAATCGATGCAGGAACCACTGCGACTCCAAACCCAGCCGCTACGAGGTTTGCTGCTGATGAGATCTGTGGCGACTCCATGCCGATCGAGGGAGCAAAACCGGCATGGCGACAGGCGCCGATGATCGAGTCATGCAGATCCGGGCCGATTGGCCGTGGAAAAAGGATAAACGGATCGCTCGCAAGATCGGCCAGATCGATGCGACGTCGCCGGTTCAGGCAATGGCTCGCCGGCAGCACCGCCAGCATGTCTTCGTCGATCAACGGTTCGACCACAAGATCCCTGCAATTCAGCGGCATGCGCACAAGCGCGACATCGAGCTGGCGCTCCGCGATCTTGTCGAGCAGCGCCGCACTGTTGCTCTCCTCGCAACTGATCGACACGCGCTCATACGCATGCCGGAACTGCTGCATCGTCGCCGCGACCATCGGATGAAATACCGTCGAACCCGCAAAACCCAACGAAAGCCGGCCCGTCTCTCCGCGTCCAGCGTTCTGTACTTCGACGAGGGCCTGTTGCGCATCTTCGACGATGCGTTGCGCGCGCTCGCGAAAGAGCCGCCCCGCTTCGGTCAGTTCGACACGGCGCGGATGGCGGACGAACAAGGAAGTGCCGATTTCCCGCTCGAGCTTGAGGATCTGCTGACTTAAAGGCGGCTGGGCGATGCCCAGGTGCGCCGCAGCGTCCGTGAAATGCAGGTGCTCGGCTACGGCGAGGAAGTAGCGCAACTGACGAAATTCCATATTTTTTTCGTCTCCAAAAAGAGACTCCGAGATATTGGACTAATGACTGACCTGATTTTAACCTTCTGTCATCAACGCTTCTTCAGGGGAATTCGATGTCAGTAACGCGCGAACAGTCACCAGTCGTCCCGGGCAGCACGCCTTCCACTTTGCTTGCGGACCTGCGCAACATTGTCGGCAAGAAGCACACACTGACCGACGATGGCGCTACGCGCCGCTACCATACAGGCTTCCGGTTTGGCGCTGGCAAAGCGCTGGCGGTGGTCCGTCCCGGCACGATCATCGAACAATGGAAAGTGCTGCGGGCGTGCATTGCCGCGAATGTAATTGTGATCACGCAGGCATCGAACACAGGTCTCACCGGGGGCTCGACACCGAACGGTGACGACTACGATCGTGACATCGTGATTGTCAGCACGAGCCGAATGAAGAAGGTCTATGTGCTCGACGATGGCCAGCAGGTAATCTGTCTTCCCGGGGCGACACTCGATCAGCTGGAAAAGACGTTAAAGCCGCTGGGCCGCGAGCCGCATTCGGTGATCGGCTCGAGTTGCATCGGCGCATCGGTATTGGGCGGGGTCTGCAACAACTCGGGCGGGGCACTGGTTCAGCGTGGCCCGGCCTATACGGAAATGGCGGTATTCGGGCAGGTGGATGAGACGGGGAAACTCAACCTCATCAACCATCTGGGAATCGAACTCGGCGACTCGCCCGAGGACATCCTCGGCCGGCTGGAGCGCGGCGAATTCAGCGAGGCCGATATTCGGCATGACGCAGGCGCCGGATCCGATCACGGCTACTCGACTCATATTCGTGAAATCGATGCCGATACGCCGGCGCGTTTCAACGCCGATCCACAGCGCCTGCACGAAGCGTCGGGCTCGGCTGGCAAGGTGATGGTGTTCGCGGTACGACTCGACACGTTTCCGATGGAACAGAATGCAAAGGTGTTCTATATCGGCACAAACCGCCCAGACGAGCTTACGGAAATCCGCCGTCAAGTGCTGCACGACGTCGAACACCTCCCGATCTCCGGCGAATATCTGCATCGCGACGCTTTCGACATCGCGGAGAAGTACGGCAAGGACACCTTCCTTGCAATCAACTATCTCGGTACTTCCCGACTGCCCGCGCTGTTTGGACTAAAGAGCCGTTTCGATGCACTGTTCGATCGGTTTGATTTTCTCCCTTCGCATCTCACCGACCGCGTCATGCAGGCCGCGAGTCGGTTGTTCCCGAGCCATCTGCCGGCGCGAATGAAA
Source organism: Trinickia sp. LjRoot230 (assembly GCF_964253315.1). Taxonomy (NCBI): domain Bacteria; kingdom Pseudomonadati; phylum Pseudomonadota; class Betaproteobacteria; order Burkholderiales; family Burkholderiaceae; genus Trinickia; species Trinickia sp. LjRoot230. Next base: position 1,432,184 of record NZ_CAXUQX020000001.1, on the reverse strand, counting down.
CAGTATCGTGACAAATACGAACACCATCTGATGCTGAAGGTTTCGGCTGAAAGCGCACAAGAAACGCGTGCGTTCCTTTCGGGCTATTTCGAGCATGCCACTGGCGGCTATTTTGAATGCACGGACGAAGAAGGCAGGAAAGCATTCCTGCATCGTTTCGCTGCCGCTGGCGCAGCCGTCCGCTATCGCGCAGTGCATACCCGGGAAGTGGAGAACATCGTCGCACTGGACATCGCTCTACGACGCAATGACCGCGACTGGATTGAGACGCTGCCGCCTGACATCGAAGAAGCGATCTCCATCAAGTTGTACTACGGCCACTTCCTCTGCCACGTGTTCCACCAGGATTACATCGTCAAGAAGGGTACCGACTGCGTTGAAGTCGAACGCAAGATGTGGATGCTGCTGGACCGCCGCGGCGCCGAATATCCGGCGGAACACAACGTCGGCCATCTGTACCACGCGAAGCCCCAGCTCGCCGCGTTCTATCAGCGGCTCGATCCTTGCAACTGCTTCAATTCGGGGATCGGACAGACGTCGAAGTTCGCGAAGTATAGGGAAGCCGTGGTCTAGTCGACGGCTACTGCCTGTATCGAGTTTCATGCAATTGAACGAATCACGCCCCCGTCGACACGCAACGCTGCACCCGTTGTGGCGGACGCCTGCTCCGAGCATGCATACACAACCATGTTCGCAACTTCGTTCGTAGTGGCGAAGCGGTTGATCAGCGATGTTGGCCGTGAAGTTTTCAGGAACTGTTGTTCAGCCTGCTCTTGCGTGATCCCTTGCTCTTGTGCTGTTGCCTTCATCCAGTTCGAAAGGATTTCGGAGTTGGTCGGGCCAGGCAGCACGGCATTGACGGTCACGCCCGTGCCGGCAACAAGCTCAGCTAGCCCCCGCGACACCGCGAGCATCGCGGTCTTGGTCACGCCGTAGTCGATCATTTCTTTCGGGATATTCAGCCCCGACTCGCTGCTGACAAACACGACGCGCCCCCATCCCAACTCCGCCATTTTGGGTACGTAATAGCGGGCGGTGCGAACGCCACTCATCACGTTGAGTTGGAAGAGGTCGAGCCATTCGCTGTCGTCTTGTGTGAAAAAGTCGTTCAGCCGTGCTGTCCCTGCGTTGTTCACGAGAATGTCGGCGACCGGCGTGTGTGCAAACAAGGCCGCGCAGCCTTCGGGGGTCGCAACGTCGGCGGCAACGCCGGAGAGTTCCGCATTCGGCAGGATCGCGCGCATTTCGCGCAGCGCCGCATCGACCCGCTCCTGGGTCCGGCCATTCAGTACGACCGCAGCGCCTGCGCGCGCCAGCCCTTCGGCGATTGCGCGGCCGATGCCCGCTGTCGAGCCCGTAACGATTGCCTTGTGGCCATTGAGTTCGATCTTCATAGTGCTTGTCTCCGTCCTACTTCTGCTTCGGCAGCTCGAGCGCGGCATTCAACCCATTCCTGGTAATAGCGATAGAGCGCGCCGGGATTCCTGCTGCCGATCAGGTCCACAAAAAACTGGCCTTGCTGCGTCTCCTCGGTTAACAGATGACAACCCTCTTTCGTCAGCGTGATGACCCAACCATGATACGCGCTCGAACCGGTTTCATCCCCATCGACCGTGGTTGCCCACGCGAGCCGGCGATTCGGCACGCACTCAGTGACGACGAGCGACATTGGATACGGCATGCGCTCATCAATGAGCCGGCGCGGCGACTGCTGGGGTATGCACCGACCGAAAGCCTATGGGGTTCGCTGAAGGTCGCACGTTTGCATGGACAGCACTTCGCGACTCGGCGTGCGGCGATAGATGAAATTGTCGACTGGCTTGGCTTTTACAATTCGCGCCGGCTACACTCGACGCTCGACTACGTCAGCCCCATGACATTCGAGCAAAACTGATTCGCGGCTCAGGCTTCAGTCGCGCAATGCCGGCCGTAGCAGAAATCTCGTGTGGAAGCGGTCTCAGCGGTCTGTTAAAGCGCGTCGAGCACGAACAGACCAATATCAGTCGCGTACGAAACCATCTGGTCGCGGCTCAATTGAAAATGTGCCGTTTCGCGGTCGCCGCGAAGCAAAATATCGCGGTTGCGGCCAGACTGATCATTGGCGTGCTGCAATGCGGCAGTCAGCTTGCAAGGTCCGGCCGCATCGACCCGATTGTCGCGATACCCCGTTGTCACCATGATCCGCTCTGGAAAATCCACGGTCGGCAGAGTGCGATAAGGGTCGATCCGTAGTTTCTTTTCGAGCCCCGGCAGGGTGGAGACGCTGCCGAATTCCGGCGTGTTTGCAGGGCCATTGCGGGTGAATTCGTGGCCGATCACATCGACCACACCGTGTTCCAGCAAAAGCTGGCGGGAAAGATCGGGCCGCGTAGCCGCGGCGAGACCCACCGTGGCTCCGCCGCGGCTAAAGCCGCTGCGAGTGAGCTGTGCCTTGCTGGTGTAGCCTTCGTCGATCAGCATTTGTGCCGCGGCGTTCACTTCGTCCGCTGCGCCGTCCAGCACGTCCGCATAAGCTAGTACGGCGTCGCGTTGTCCGACCAAGCTGTGGAGATCGAGGCCATGGGGGAAGAACGTCGGCTGCACGCGTATTTCATATCCGCCATAAGACACCAGCTTGGCGATATGCGTCTCGTCGCGATCCAAATCTCTGCGGTGAACGACGATGACCGGAACGGCACGTCCGCCACCCGGACTTTCTGCATATTTGAGCTCGGCCACGAGTTCGGCCGAGAAATCGAAGGTCACCGACAGCGAGGGGACGGCGCTTGCTGCGCCGTCGCTCGTAACGCGCCAGGATTGCGTGTTTCCGCCCGTCCAGGTAACGGCTTCGACCAGCAACTCGCTGTCAGAACTGCTGTCCGCCGTATCGGATTTGAATGCCTTCGGCAAGCTGGATACTTGGGAGATCGTGCCTTCGACCGAAAAAATGACAGCCGGATCTCCCTTGCTGAGCGGCACGCGCCAAAGCTCCTCGGTCATCGCGTTGGCCATTTGCGTGACGTATAGGGCATCTTTCTTCAGGTACATGCCGGTGATGTTCTTGCCGATGCCGGGAACGGCAAGCGTTGCCGTGTCCCAGTCCGGATCCATTCCTCGCACACGCAGTATCCGACGTTCGCGCTGCGCCGTGCCGCGCGTCATCATTACCCAATCGTCACCGTGCCGGTTGAAATCGATGACCTTGCGAGAAGCATCAATGATTTTTCTCCACGACGACTCGCCGGTCAGCAAGTTTTCCCGTGACGTGACGAAGACGTTGAGGTCTCGAGATACACCGTTTCGCGCCGTGCCGAACACTTGATCACCGATGATACGAATCGCCAAAGTGGCGAATTCGTCGAAGGACACGTCAGCCTGTACGCCATCGCCGAAGACGGGTACGTCGTCTCGCATGTCAGTGCCCACGACATGCCTGTAGAGCCGTTGGTGACTGTACGCGGGCGTTTCCCCCACGCCTGCCAGGCGCGGGTAGACGAATGTCGATTCATCGAGCCAGGTGATACTGCCATAGGGTGAGATTTCGATGGAATCGGCCAGCACGGACCCCGCTTCCGTATCGACCACGATCAGTTCGTGATCCTCGTTGCCGTTCGACAAGGGAATGACGACATGTTTGCCGTCCGGGGATACGCTCGACTTCAGGCCAGCACGAGAATACACGGTGAGGCCTCGATCGGCGCTTGGGCTCTGCGTGTCTGGGTCGAAGAGCTGTCGTTCGTCGCCATCCAAGCCGTCCCGCACGAAACATTTTTGCGTGTTTTGCCCCTCCGGGGTACGCCAGTAGAATTGGCTCCCCTCGTGCCAGACGACATCCTCAGGCGCCGCAAGCGTTGCAGTGGCCGCTTCGAGTACGTCCTCTTCCAACGCCGGCCGCGCGGCCGCATGATCCAGTCGCGCACGCGCGCAGTCGTCGTGAGCTTGTGCGTACCGGCTGAGTTCGACGTTCGAAACGATGTCGCCTTCGCTCATCCATTGATACGGATCCTTCAGTGTGCGCCCGTGCAAGCGAAGGTGGGCCGACTCGTCGCGCCGGGCGGGCGGTGGGCCATCGCTGAGGGTAACGGCTTCTCCATTTGCCGTCAGTGTGCCGTCCGGATGAGCCAATAGCTCATGTTCGCCCGCGCGCAGTACACCGTCGCGCCCCAGTGACACCATCTGGTAGCCCGCAAAGACCGGGCGACCAGCCCGTGCAAGACGCTGGAAGCAGTCGATAATGGATCGCGTCAGGCGTGCACCGGCAGTCTGATCTTCCTGATCGGCGCTCTGCCTTGAATGCCGCGCCGATACCGGCAAGCCAGACAGGCCACCGAGCGCGCGACACCGGGATTGAGAAGTGCCTCCCTGGTCGCCGTTGCCTGCCACCGGCCCACGGCAACCGTCGTCGAATTGTCCTTCGGAAGGCCTTTCGATTCGCATAATTGCCTTTTCCCGTCTGTTGTTTTCAAAGCCATTTGACGGAACGCAATGCTATACATCCGATCGTTGAACCGACTCGAGCCCGCGAACAAATGTTTTGCTGCCCGAAACCCCTTAGACTCAAGTACCAAGCGCAACACTTCACCCGTAGAGTGTTGCTATGCCAGAAGCGAAATCTATAAGAGACGGAATCAAAAAGACCCCGTTGAGGGCTGTTAACCTTGACCGTCTGAACAACTGGAACCCAGGATGGGCACGCCGATCGTTGATGACGAACTGTGGGCACTGATCGAGCCATTGCTGCCAACGCTAAAACCACGGCGCAAGAAGTATCCAGGCCGGTTGCCCGTTGCCCGTTGCCCGTTGCCGGTTGCGAACCGAACTGCACGGAACGGCATCCTGTTCGTACTCAAGACCGGTGTCCGCTGGCGCTCTTCAGCGGCTTGCCGGGCCATGACAAACCGTCCTTCCATCGTCGTCATTCCAGGCGAAGCCCTTGACGTTGCGCAGGTACAAGAAGCACAGCCCGAAACCCCAGTTGCGCTGGTTGTGTGTGAGCGTCACGAGCCACTGTGCGATGACTTCGTTTTCTGCGCAGCGTTTAGCCCGGTACCGATAGCAGGTCTGGCTCACGCCAAACGCCTCACAGGCCGCCCGTGCGCTCATCGCGTGCTCCTTGACTGCACGGATGGCCATCTCGCGTCGGCGGGATGGCCTCACCACTTTTTTTCAAGCGCCTCACGCACCACCTCGGCCTTCAGCCGCTCTTCGGCGCACATCTTCTTGAGCCTCGCTTTCTCAGTCTCAAGCTCCTTCATCCGCGTCATCAGCGCCGCGTCCATGCCGCCGTGTTTCGAGCGCCATTTGTAGAAGCTCGCGCTGCTCATGCCGTGCTCGCGACATAACTCCGGCACCGGGTTCCCGCTTCCGCCAGCTTCAAGATCGCGATGATCTGGCCTTCCGTGAATCTGGACGTCTTCATGCAAAATTTCCCGTAGGTCCTTCTACTAGAAAATTCTACTTCGAACATCCGTTAATAACGGGGGGCCTACCTTACATTACCGGCTTGCGCTGGCCGCCTCTTTCAAAAGGCGCACGGCATTCGGCTTGCTCGCCAAGCTGACGATTTGCTTCGTGTCGTATCCCTTCCCCGTCAGCGCGGTGTGCAATTGCAGCACCGCATCCAGCACCGGCCCTCCACCATCGCGACTCGCGATGCTGAGCAGATCGGCTTTCGTGTAGCCGCGCCTTGTCAGAACAGCGTGATATGTGTGCAGCGCGCTTACGGCTTTCGCACCTCCTTTCCTGCCTGCGACGTCGACGAGTTCCGCGGCACCATAGCCGAGCATCCTCATAGAATCATCGTGCTCGAGTAACGCGGCCAAGGCGTGCATGCCACTACGTTTGGTCACGACCTTGATCAGATCCGCGCGCGTATAACCGCGCTCGCTCAGTGACGGGTGCAGATCGAGCAGTGTATGCAAGGTCCTTGCACCACCGTTATCGCCGGCAGCTCTCACAAGATCGGCCCGTGCATAACCCAGCTCTGTCAGCGGCGCATCGAGCTCAAGAAGTGCAGATAATGCCAACGCGCCCCCACCGTAGCCCGCGACCCTGATCAGATCGCGTCGCCCGTAACCACGCTCTCTCAGTGGCGCGTCATACTCGAGCAGCGCCTGCAACGCGAGCGCCCCACCGCTTTGGCGCGCCACCTTGACGAGATCTTCGGTCGAGTAGCCACGCTGCTTGAGCGACGAGCCACAATCGCTCAGCGCGATCAAAGTCTGAGCGCCACCTTTGCTACCTACGATCGTGATCAAGTCCCCGCGGGTGTAGCCAAGCGCTCTGAGCGCCGCGTCGTGCCGTAGCAGTGCCTCCAACGCCGCAGCGCCGCCCTTGCTGCCAGCAATCGCGGCCAAGTCAGCCGCATCGTAGCCCAGCGCGCCGAGCGCGGCATCATGTTCACGCAGCGCCCTCAACGCCTGGGCCCCGCCGTTGTTGCTGGCCGCCTTGACCACGATAGCCTTCGCATAGCCACGCTCTTGCGTTAGCGCGTCATGATGCTCCGACAATGCCGCCAAGGCCTGAGCGCCGCCAGTGTTGCTCGCGATGCCAACGAGATCGGCTGCCGAATAGCCGAGTGCTCTGAGGGCAGTGTCGTGCTCGACCAATGCGGCCAGCGCTTGCGCACCACCGTTGTTACCCGCAACCTTGACGAGATCGGCGCGCGAATAACCGCGACGCGTCAATTCAGCGTCATGGCCGAGGAGCGCCGCCAACGCCCGAGCTCCCCCGTCGTTGCCCGCAACTTTGATGAGACCGGCGCGCGAATAACCGCACCACCTGAGTGCCGCCTCGTGGTCGAGCAGCATGATCAGTGCTTTCGCCCCGCCTTTGCTACCGACGATGTGGACGAGATCGTCTCTCGAATAGCCGCGACGCCTGAACACGGCTTCGTGTTCGAGCAACGCATCGAACGCCTGCATGCCGGCGCCATTGCCGATGATCCTGGCCATCTGCGCAGACGAATATCCGAGCCTCATCAGCTCAGCGTCGCGCTCGACGAGCGCTGCCAACGCTTGAGCGCCACCGTAACCGCCGGCGATCCTGACAAGGTCGGCGCGCGTATAGCCCCGCTCAGTCAGACGATCGTGATACTTGCGCAGCGCTGATAATGCCTGCGCCCCGCCATTGTTGGAGGCCACCCTCACCAGATCCGCGTTCTTGTAGCCATGCTTTGTCGTCAGCGCTGAATGATGCCTGCGTAACGCCGCGAGCGACAGGGCAGCACCCGAATGCGCGGCAATCCTGACCAGATCGGTGCGCGCATATCCAAGCTTCCTGATGAGCGTGACATGATGTGCCTTCAGCGCCGCCAAGGTTTGAGCGCCGCCTGTGCCGGTTGCAGCAGCCTTGATGAGATCGGCCGCATCGTATCCCAGCTTCTTCAGCGCCGCATCGTGCTCGATCAGGGCGTGTAAGGCCTGCGCCCCACCGTTGTTGCCAGCCACGGCTACCAGGTCAGCGGGTGTATAACCGAGCTTGCCGGTCAGAACGGCGTGATGCTCGGACAACGCGGCCAACGCCAATGCGCCGCCAGAGTTACCCGCAGCTTTGGCCAGGTCTGACGTCGAATACCCGAGTTGTCTGAGATCGGCATCGCGCTCAAGCAGCGCGAGCAACGCTTGAGCTCCGCTGCGGGGCGCGCCAACTCTGACCAGATCATCGATCGAGTAACCCCGTTGCCTGAGCAGAGCATCGCACTTGACCAACGCAGCTAATGCCTGAGCGCCGCCCTGCTCACTGGCAACCCTGGTTAATTGCGCGCACGAGTATCCGCCGCGCTTGAGCGCAGCGTCATGCTCGAGCAGCGCCTCCAATGCGTGAACGCCACCATCGTGGGCCGCAACCTTGACGAGATTGGCAGGCCCATAGCCCCGCTGCTTGAACTCGGCATGGCGCTTGGACAATACGACCAGTGCCTGCGCGCCACTGCTTTTGCTTGCAATGCTGTCGAGATCCCCGCTCACGTAGCCGAGCTGCAGCAGTTGTGGGTAATAGGGCGACCCCGAAGCGCCCACATTCCTGCGCGGTGTCGTGGCTTCGCCCTCTCCGGGGCCGAACACCGCGCGCCGATGTGCCCCTTCGTCCCGTTCGGTGCCGAGCCCTGCGAACGAATCAGGCAAATCGCGCGGCGTCGCTACCGGCTCTGGAATCGAAGACCCGGAATGCGATCCGCCCGCTCGTCGGTTCCATTCGTCATCGCCTGAACCGTTCGATGTAACCCGCATGATGATGTGCCGTCCAGTAACGAGAGCGGTAGTCTAATGCGCGCGCCGACGGTACTCGCACTTCTTTCCGAACAACGGTCACTAAACACGAAACGCCCGCTCACTCGAGGCGACGCTCGCTCTGCGTTTGGAATCGGTCAAGTGGTTGCGGGTTTTTCGAGATCGTCGAATTTGTCTGTGAACCGCGCCGGGCTCTGGTGCAAATCGGAGGAGCCTGTAGGTTACGCTCGGGTTTTGACGATCGCGCGCACGCAATGAATAAGCACGGAGACATTGACCGGCTGTTCGACGGCCGTCACTTTGACCGCGAAGTGATCGTCCTGTGTGTGCGTTGGTACGGGCATACGCTGGCCGAAGCCCTGGAGCAAGCAGCGATCTTGAGCGACGTCCAACCGAAGATCGCCGTTGTGGACCGCGGCTACAAGGGTATCGCCATCGATGGCGTGAAAATCTACCGAACGTCGAGCATATCGGTGGATCCATGCCCGGCCGCTACTCGATCAACTCCATACGTGGCTGAGCGCAACGCTGGAAACGCTCTCGCGTAAATCCGACACGAGTCGGGCGATTCTCTATACCTTGAATCGCTGGGGGGCGTTGACGCGCTATTGCGGCGATGGCCAGTTGGAGATCGACAACCTGCCGGTCGAGCGCGCGTTGCGCGGCGTGGCCATTGGGCGGCGCAACTACCTATTCGCCGGCGCGGACTCGGGCGGTGAACGTGCTGCTGCAATTTACAGCCTGATTGGCACGGCCAAGCTCAACGGCATCGATCCCAAAGCGTGTCTGCGCCACGTGCTCGGGCGTATTGCAGATCACCCGATCAACCAGATCGACGAATTGCTACCTCGGGTAGTGACCCTCCGCACGCAGTGAAGGGATAATGCCGCTGATACCCTGCCTCCGGAGATCAGATGGCCAAATCGTTCCAGCGCTATACCTTGCACGTGCAATTGCTGTATATCCAGCCGCCCATCTGGCGCCGGATCACGGTCGAGGGCCCCGACTCGCTGCGCAAATTGCATCACATCCTGCAAGCCGCCTTCGGCTGGGAGGACACCCATCTCCACGACTTCCTGATTGACGGCAAGACATATGCCCAGTTCGATATAGAAGCTGGATTGGAGTTCATGGATCTGACCAAGACGTTCGACGACCGGAAAACCAAACTGAGCAAAGTGCTGCGTCCAGACTCGCGCATCATCTACCGATATGACTTCGGTGACGGCTGGGATCATCAGATCAAGGTGGAGAACCTTGAAACGATTGAAGGCGAATCATGGGGCGAGTCCAAGGTCATCGATGGTGCACGTGCCTGCCCACCGGAAGATGTAGGTGGTGCGTCCGGGTATGACACGTTCGTAGCCACACTGCGCGACAGTCCCGAGAGTGAGGAGGCGGATCACTATCGCCAATGGGTCGGTCCAGGCTTCGATCCGGAGTTATTCGATCTGCGTGCTGCCAACGCAGCGTTGATGCGGCTGGCAACCAATCGATGGGGCAATCGATAACACCATCAAGACCGTTATCGACGATGCCATACAACGTGACATTGCTCTGCGCATTGGCCGACACTGCTGCCGTGGCGGCAACCACCCCACACAACACCTTCTTAATCTCATCTCCTCCGTTGCTCAGTACTACTAAGTAATTATTTGTTTGGCGCTCTACGCTCTCGTACGACTGTGGGGCGAGTGTATGTTCCCGAAACTCCGCAAAACAGAGCTGAATAGGGAATCTCTTTCGCAATACGCGGGAAGATCGAGCGCCTACGGCGGTCCGTATTCGCTTTCAAGCAAGGGCTTTTGCCCGACCACCTCACCTGAGGGCATCGCACCCGGGAAGGTGCTTTAGCAGGAAACCGAACGCGTCAAATGGATCGAAGGGAGCAGCATCTCGTCATCGCCGCCCCTACCCGGCAGAGCGCGTTTTCCATAGCGCAGCATGATGATCGGCGCTGTCATAGGAGATCGGCTCGACACCTTTATGTGCCCATTGTTCTGCCGCCTGCCTTGTATCGCCGGATTGAAAGGCATACCGTGCATTCTGCGCGTGTTTCTCGCTCTTCCAATTGCCCTTGTGGCTGGCGATAAATTCAATTCGGCTGCCGCCTCGTTGAACCGCATCCCGCTGGACGCGGCCAGGACCGCACGATCACGATCCGCCCTTAGCGCGTCGATGGGATCAACGCCCTCAGACAACAGCTTCCGACAACGCCCTGCTTCGGCCCGAGCCTCGGCAAGCGAAACGGACGACAACGAAGCAAGGCCCATCTCGCGAGAGCGCTTCGCAAATTGATATTGGAAAGTCTACGAGCGCGATCCGCCTTGAGATATCTGTAGACGGAAACCGCCGCCGTCGGCGTAGTAACGTGGATCGACTTCACGCGCCGCAGCCAAGGCATGGTTGAGCGTCATGCAGCCGAATGCGGTGACCGGCCTCGGCCTCGCGCTCGCCGGATTGTTCGTCCTGCAAATCTACTACTGGGTGGACAAGATTCGTTCGGCCTCCGGGAAGAGCGTGACGTAGTGATGCGCGAAGAAACTCATCAGCACCCACGGTCATTTCCGGTGACGCTACGGCGACAGGGTTAGCGCTATTTCGATTAGCTGTCGCAATGACCGTCACGCATAGGTGATACCTGGCTCCATCGACACATGAAGCGCTCCCGAATAGCCCCGCGGAGCACCCATGTGCGTCCTGTGTCGACAGCGGTGCGCCGGTATACAGATCACGACCGGAATGTTGCGTGAGTGCCCGCGCACGAACTCGGCGGCAACTGCGCAGCGCATGGCTTCGTACAGTGTGAGCCCGGCCGTTGCACCGAGCGGCGTAGCGGCGATGGTCACGCAGCCAATCAGCGGGTGGCGGACATCGAGGCCGGTATCCGTGTCGGAGATTACGACGTCGACTTCGCGTTCGCATCGTTCCCTTATGCGCGTCGCGAGTTCAGATGCAGCACGGTTGTGGTCCAGTGTCCCAAGCGTCGCGCGATCGCCGTCGTGTTCGTCCGCCAGCAGCAAATGCAGTGGTGTGACGGGAAAGCCCAGTTCAAGCTCGTAGCGCGCTGCCAGCTCAGGCAATAGGCCGGGATCGATCGTCTTCGGGTCGGGGCTGCGCAGGATACGGCCGGGCCCGAGGCGGCCCTGCGCAACAGCGCAGATCTTGTCGGGAACGACCACGATATCTCCAGAGTCCAGGTGACCGAGAAGCAGGTCAGCCAACGCGTCGCACGTGTCGGCCCAGCCTATGCTGAGGTCCAGCCGCCTCTCGATGGCTTGGGTGCGGCTGCATACATGCCCCGACTGTCCCATGCTGCCGAGCAGACCCTTGAAGGCAGCATTGACTGCCAATGCGAGGTCCCAGTCGATGCCAGACGGATCCGGCTGCTTAGTCATCGCGTTCCCCCGTAACGCCGGCGGCACTCCGCCTAATGGACGCGAAGAACTGTTGCGCGTCGCGCTCGACGTCAAGGAGCGCGCGCTGCAGTTCTTCATTGTCGCGCTCGATCAATTCAAAATCGGGTAACTCGCCCCAATCCAGTAGAGGTTGTTCTACGAGCTCGAGACTTTCGAGGAAGCGTAGACGCAGTGCGCGATCGTAATCGTGCGTTGACTGCGAGCGATGGCGCTCGAAGCTCGCCGATCTAGCGTGGCCGACACGCGCATCGAGCGCCGCCAGGTCGGCGGCCATGCGCTCGCTGCAAATTGCCTCGGCACAACGGGAACGTTGGAGAAGCAAGGCCATCAGTCGATCCATTGGACTGCCCTTGAGAGTGCTGTCAAATAGAGAGGAGCGGGCACGCGGTGTAGGGCTTGCTGCCATACTGAGCGTAATGAGCGGCAAGCTGCCCGAGATCGAACCCCGGCAGGCGTAGCAGCTCGGGAAACGACTGCTGCATTGCCTGAAGATCTTTGGCTACAAGCGCTGACGAGTAGCTTGAACATGGCGCGCGCGCATAGTCACGCGCTGCGGAGCTGCTGCGCAGCGACCGCCCGGCGGTGCCTGCTTCAAGTACATCGACCAAGTTTTCGACCCCGGCGCGATCAGCCAGTCCCAACGCTGTGCCAAGCGCCACGTTGGTCGCGATCAGTACGAAGTTGTGTAGCAGCTTCGCTGTTACCGCTTGCTCGAGCGTATCGAATCGCACGATGCAGCCGAGCGCAGCAAGATAGGCCGGCAGTGCCTGATTCGGCCCTATGCCCCCCAACAGCAACGAAAAGCCCGGTCTGCCGACTTCTCGCTCGCCGCCGGTGACGCCGCCCGCGAGATAGGTGGCACCTGCGGCCTCAGCGATGCGGCGCGATGCCTGCGCATCGGGCACAGACTGCGTCGTAAGGTCGACAACGAGCGCCCCCCGCGCAAATTCCGCGTTCGTCAGCACATCCTGCGACACGCGCCCGGAAAAGTGAGACATTACGACGGCACCCGACAAGGGCCCGACAGCCGACGATGTCTGAAATACCTGGAACTGCTTCGCCTGCCATACGCGTAGATACGCGCTAGCCATGCGGCCTTCGCCCACGAGCGTCACTGTATCGGCGGTCATGGCTCAACTGCCCGATGGGCGAAAACCATCCTGCTGTGGATGTCCCGAACGCGGCACGCGGCATCGCGTGCGCGCTGCTGCGCCGCCGTCGTACGCGCGAACGTTCTGAGCCCGAGATAGCCGAGTGCGACGTGAAAACGCTCGTCCGGATTGATATGCTCGCGAAACATCGTTGCCGTGACGGGATCGAAGCATTCGAGCGCGCGCTCGTTGCGTTTTAGCGATTGCGTCTCGACGGTGAACTGCTGTGCCGCGAAGAACTCTTCCGGATAGATCAGCGTGTCCAGATAATCTCCGAAGGCCAATTGCTCATCCGTCGGCTGATAGTCGTGTACGCTTGCGCCGAGCTCTTCTATTCGACGCCGACATACTTTTGCATGCTTCGCTTCGTCGCCGACCTGACGGCCAACAAGTACTTTGAGCGTGAGGTCAGGCACGCGACCGATAAAGCGGCCGATGATGTCGACGCCGCGAAGCTCGTTAAACCAACGCACCTGCAGCGCGCGAATCGCATCCTGCCTTGACATACCTGTGTGCCAATACTGAGTTGCGTCATCGGGCAGGGCCGTGAAGAAGCTTTCGTTTTCGCGTTTGAGGTCTTCGATGAACACATCGACATCGATGCTCATGCCGGTCTCCGGTCAGTCTAAATGTCCGCGGCGCAAAAGCGCTGGGGACCGTCGATAGTGCGGAAGTAGTCATGGCACGGCGGCGGCAGGAATTGCTCCCAATTATTGCCTGCCTTGAGCGCGCTCTTGAACTCGGTGGCCGATACGGTAGGCAGTCCCCGAATGTCGATGACCCGGGTCTCTTCTCCGAGCCCGCTCCAGAACACTTCCTTGCTCTTCTCATATGCATCCTTGCCCGTCAGGCAGATGAAGCGGCGGTCGGGATAGAACGCACTCGCGATCTCCCAGAAAAGATCGGGCCGTGGAATGCCGAGCAGGGTGATGCGCTCGGCGACGGGCAATGGCTGTAGCGCCAGCCGCAGCAGGTTGTAGCGTTCCCAAAAGGTCAAGGGATTGCGCGACCGCTTGTGATGCCGGTTTACTTCGGCGCTGTACGAGTCGCGTTCGCCCTCCGTTGAGTGAATGATCATCACCGCAAGGTCTGTGTCGAACTGCTCGATGATTGCCTGGATAACGGCGACGTGCCCTACGTGGAGAGGCTGAAACCGTCCGTCCCAGACGGCGGTCGGCGATGATGGTTTGATCATTCCCATGTGTCGGCAAAATGTTCGGTCAGTTCGACGATCTGCTGCTCGATCCGCGCGCGGCATTCGATGGTTTGCGCGCCCACGTGAGGCGTAGCAACAACGCTTTCCCGACTCAGGAAATCCCAGTCGGGTTCGGGTTCGTCGTAGTGCGCGTCCAATCCGACCGCATGCAGCTTTCCGGTAGCCACGGCTGCTTTCAGCGCGATTTCGTCGATCAGTTCCGCACGTGCGACGTTGACCAGAATTGCCCCGTCTTTCAGGCGGCTCAACGCATCGGAATTGAGCATGTTGCGCGAGCGGTCGTTCAGCGATGCGCACAGGATTACGATGTCCGCTCGGGCCAATCCCTCGTCAAGCGGCACCGCACTCCTGTCCGATAATAATTCCCACGCTTCGCGCTTGTCCGCCTTTTGCAGCGAAGAATCGGTCACGAGTACGCGAAGTCGAAACCCCTGCGCGATGCGCGCAACATGACGGCCGATTTGACCAAAGCCGATGATCAGCAGTGTCTTGCCATCAAGTTCAATGCCCCGTGCGCTGGCCTTTTCCCAACGTTGCGCGCGTATCGAGCGCGTCATGGCTGGAAGCTGTCGGGCTGCGGCCAGCAGCAGCGCAAAAGCATGCTCGGCAACCGACACGCCCGCGAAATTCAACCGGTGAAGCACGATCCCGTGCGCGGTGAGTGCGTCTGTGCAAATACCGTCCATGCCGGAGCCAGCGCGAATGACAACCTTGAGCTGCATCGTCAGTGTCAGCGATGTCGCTTGCAGGCGATAGGGAGAGCGGATCACCAGCACGTCGACCGAATGAAGATGCGATGCTGTCAGATCGACTGGACCGCCGTAACGTTCGACGTCGTAGCGCATCTCGAGTACTGATGCGAGTGCGTCGGAAATTGGACCACAGACAAGCAGGCGCGGGCGTCGCCGCGCGCGTGCCTCGTCAGGCTGCATGAGGGCGTCGCGCCTTGACAGCCAACGAGCGTCCTCTATTCCATTCGACTGAGCCGCCGATCGAAGATCGGCTCTGACGTGTTCCATTGATTTGCTGCCTTCATGACGAGACGACATCGAAAGGCCCCGCCATTGCGTGATGGGGTGCGTTGGTCAGATCGGCTTTATTCGGCGTGCGAGATGAGATCAGGGGTTAGCATGGCGCGGGTATCGACCTCAAGCCTTGCGTCTTTGCTGTCTACCGCCTCACGAAAACGCAGCGAGCTTTCCATCAGACTGTCCTCTATCCGGCGCCTCAATTGCGCACGATCCGCGGGTGGAGCCTGGACCAGGATCGTGACGATCGTCTGACCGCCCTCGTACCGATGAGCGATCGCGTAACACGGATGCCCTACCTGGAAGGGGTCCGCGACCTGCGACGCGTCCCGAAAGCGCGGAATCCGGTCAATGCCGTCGATTTCGTCCAGGGCTTCTAGGATTTCACTGGGTGCGACCACGAAAGCGTCGGCATCCGGGTAAGGTACGCCGTATCGCGCCCGCCCCAGAGGGCGAATGGCCAGCGTCCCGTCGCGGCTCGAGCGCGTATGCGTGACTTCCACGAGGTCGCCTGTCAGGTATCGTATGAGTGGCTGCACCTGCTGGAATGGATAGAGCGCGGTCAGCACCAGTTCGCCTATCCCTTCTCGGACACTGGTTCTGCTACGCGAGCCGACAACCTCCGGAATACATACGGGATCGAAGTGCCACCAGCCCGATTCAGGATCTTCGGTGGCACCGCCGAAGATTTCGCTGAGACCGAAACGGTCGATGACGGGGCAACCCCAATAGGTCTCGTGGCGTTGCCGCCAGCGGCGGGTGAGGTACTGTGAATAAGAAATGATCGATGTCAGCCGCGTCGCCATGCCGTCAGGCGCGATCCTCATCGCTTCGAGGGTGAAGGCACGCAGTGCGCGCTCCAGGCCAATCAGCAAGGAAATGTGGGGATTTACACCCGGGTCGGCGTGTTTCTCGGCCAAAAGCGTGCGGCCGTGACGGAAGCTACCCTCGTCATAGATGCCGATCTTGTGCGAATGAATCGGGACCGGTATCGCGACGAGGTGGCCATGATACGGATTGTTGATCTGCAGCGCGCGAAGCAGCGGCGCCTCGCGCCGTTCGGCAAACAGATTTTGATAAAAAGACTGGATGTAGCGCTGCTCGACATGTCCCTTTGGTGACACGAACGGTTGCCCGGTGGTGCCACTCGTGAACACTTCGTCGCAAATGGTGCCGTCCCTGATCTGCGCGGATACGCCAGCCGCCCGAATCTGCTGTTTCGATACGAATGGAAGCTGTGCAAGGTCGATAGTAGCCGTCGCTTCCGCGCAGCCGTATAACTCGCGATAGAACGGTGCGTGAACGGCATGTTCCAGCGTGGCGGGCAGCAGTGCAGCGTGAAACGCTTCCAACGCTTCTTTTGCCGTGCAATCCGAATCCAGCGCGATCATGTGTGAGCCCGGGTCAGACTTGATCGAGGAAGGCCGCAAGCGTGCGTGCCTCCGCGAGCGCGCCTTCACCAACGCTCGCTCGAAGCACGGCCTGTTCTGCTGCGAGTGCCGTGGTGCGGTCGTCCTTGCCCAATGCGCGTTGGTACAGCTTTCCGAGCTCGACGACATCAGGGACCGTAAGCGAGGTCGAGAACAGGAGCTTCGTTCTGTCAGTCATGGCAGCTTCTCCACAGAAAAAGAGCGCACGGGCGCCCGAAATCGTCGCGGGTAGCGAGAGCGTGGCGCCCGCACCGCCACGGTACGTAAAAAACAGCATGCGTTGAAACTGTTGCCGGCGCGGGCCGCGTCGATGCGACCGCCCCGCGCACCCGAGATCAACAATAGCCGATACGGACGGCGACTTGATACTGCAAGACGTCGCCTTCAAAGCCACCTCTCACTTCGGCTAGCTCGAGCCATTCAAGCGTCCGGCCGGGGAGCTTCTTTCGTGCAGCCGCGACGGCGCCGTCAACCGCCTTCGAAATGGACCCCGGGGCTTGCCCCCAGAAAATTTCCATCGCTCCGCCCTCAACGGATTCTCCGGCCTTCGATTTGATGAACATTTCATTCTCCAAGGTGGTTGGACAAAAACTGGACATGCGACCTAGCGCGCCGTGTCGGCGCGAAGCATCGAATCACGGGGACGAGAACGACAATGCCCAAGCCCACAGGCTGTGTAAACCTATCAACATTGATAGGGGGCGGGTGGTTCGCGGTTGGCCACCACACGCCTCGTTCAACGACGGGCTCTGGTGCAAATCGGAGGAGCCCGCGCTACAAGCTCAGCCTTCGAGACCTTGTTGAAATGATGGCCGAGCGCGGCCTGTCGATTGCGCACACGACGATCATGCGCTGGGTCAAACGGTTCACGCCGGAGTTCGTCAAGCGCTGGGATCGCTTTACTACAGCAGCCGGTCGATCGCGGCGAGTCGACGAGACGCATGTGAACGTCCGTGGCAAATGGGTCTATCTCTACCGTGCAGTTGACCGGGCAGGAAAGATTGTCGATTTCAGGCTCAGCGCCAAGCGCGATGTCGCCGCGGCCAAGGCCTTCTTCGCAAAGGCGATCAAGAGTCAAGGGCGCGCTCCGAAGCCCATCACGCTGGACGGCTACGCAGCGTCTCACCGCGCGGTGCGAGAAATGAAGACTGACGGGTTGCTGCCCGAGGACGTGACGTTGCGATCGTCGAAGTATTTGCACCAGAGCCGCTTCATGAAGGTCTCGTCGCGATGGCTCCGGCCATGTATTCCAGCGCCCAACTGCGCACCCTGCAACGCGGCGTGAAAGCGTGGCGATCGAATCGCGCGAGAGAACTGGGCACCCGGATACTCGGGGATGCCGACACCGTGAAGGCCGGCGCCGCCACGCAGCGCTAGCCTTCACTTGAGTTGGCCAGCCACGGCTATCACTCGCCAACCCCCACTACGAACGCGCCCCGGCCGGCCGAATTGACAAGGACCTTCCCGGATGACCGCAATGCGCCAGGATGAGCAAGCCCCTCTTGACGACGCCCAAAGCAGCATCAAACGACGAACGCAGCCAATCGTCGTTCCGTGTTATAGAAAACGGGTCACCCCATACTGCAAAACGCAAAACGACTCGACTACGACGATTACCACGCAGTAACATCAGCCGACCATGCTGCTTGACGCTGTCTATTCATCAGTTTTCCAGTTGAACAGTCGGCGTTTTCCCCAACGATCAACCCAAGTCCTTCAGCGCGACGCTTACAATCGTAGTAGGCCTCATTAGATGGTCCATCGTAGCGTGGGCCTTCCCATTCTTCGGCTTTCGGGACGCCCGTAACTTGCGCATCGTAATCAGCCTGCGACATCCCATGAAGATTTCTACCATAGGCTGGCATTGACAACTCCGCCGCCGAGAAAATGAGAGTAAGTGCCACACATAACCATATCTTCACTGCATTCATCGCGAGCACCTCGCACGTTCTTGGTTCACACTGGTCCAGCACGCAAACCTCACGCGACCACGTTATGGGATCATCTGCACCTCGGATTGCGCCGCCTGATTGCTGTTTTCGGCCCAGCCAGCCTCGTACACGCCCCCTTTCGACCATGCAGTAACACGAGCATTAGGACCGCCAGCTGGCGCGCCGTCATCAACGGCGGCCAGGCTGCCGGCTTCAACGTGAAACGGATGAACATCTCCCGCCGATGTCTCATAGTTTCCAACCATCTTGCCGTTATTTCCAATGCCAAGCACAACACCGTGAATGGCCCCGAACGGCAGGGCGATGGATGATGCATTGCTACTGGTGGGATTCCAGAGCGCGGGCTCATAGAATCCAGCCTGCCCGGCACCGGCCAGAAACTTCACAGCGACCAGCCCTGTATCACTCAGATCCATGCCGACCGTGCGCAAGGCCGGACTACCATTGATGGTCTGCAGGACCGTCGGTCCAGATCCTCCGCCTCCCCAGACAACCGTGCGGTTTGTATCCGATCCGTAGATGCACTCACCGAGAATCTGGCCATTCACGTTGATCTGGCGTGCACTGCAGTAACTGGCGCCGCTCGGCACCGGTAACGCCGAATACGCACTTCCCAACGTAGGCCAGAGCACCGCCACATTCTTGCCGCCACCGAGGCGACCTCCCGGGCAGTTACCCACGGCCGATGGTGTTTTCGCATCGTTGATGTCCACCGGCACGCAGTTTGCCTGCGGGGCGAGCAAAGGCGAGTTCAGCGGGGTCGCCGAGTTCGAGCCGGTCGCCCAGTACACAGGTAAGATTGAGTCGTTACCGTCGATACTCTTACCGATCACCACGCCTTGCACATTGACACCGGTTGCACCGGCTATCAGGCCATTACCGATGATGCCCAGCAGGCCGGCGAACGGCAGTAGTTGCGTTGGCGCCCCCGGCGAACTGGAGTTCCAGGACACCGCTTGGGACACGTTGTTGGCGTCCCGACACGAGCCAACAACGGTTTCCTTCCCGCTGCCCGCATTGTTGATCATGCTAACCGAGCAGGGCACTCCGCCCGCAGTACCCGGGAGCGCAGCCAGCTGTGCTGTCGAACCGGCGACCGTCACGAAGGCCGCGGAGGTGTTAGCGACTTTACAGTTCTCAACCACCGTCCCAGCATCATTCACATCGACTGCGGCGCATTGACTCGCGCTGCCGGGATTTTCGTTCGTCCAGGCGTAGGCGCTGGGGATATCAACAACTGACAGTACGACGCCAGCCAGACCACAAGTCAGCAAAGAAAAGCAACGAATCGATTTCATTACTCCCTCCATGAAAATGTGACCGCTTATAGCACCTAGTTATAGGCTTTGTTCGGCAGAGTAGGAACCCAGTTGGTTGCGGACGCAACTATGCATTTTTGACGCAAGCGGGCCTGCCGAACAAATTCCATAGGTTCAGCAGGTTGCCGATGACCACGCCCTCGCGCTGCTGCGATTCGATTTTGCGCGTCAGCAATTGCGCTCCGATGCAGCGCATGATTCGCGAGATCTGCGATTCGACCCATGCGCGCTGACCGTACCCGTATTTGTTTCGGAACGCATGAATGCCCTTGTCCTTGATGTACCGAACGAGATGGTCGTGCAAGCGTGTTGCCGGTTGATTATGAACGACCGTATTGGCCGGTGGCGGAATCACCGGCAGCACGCCGCGGGTTGACCACGCCTAGGCCTGCGCAATACTGTAGTACGCTGCGTCCGCAATCACGCAGTCGACGTTCGCTTCAACCGCCAGCACCGCATCCAGGCCCGCCTCGTCCGAGTCGCCGTCGGGGCAGTACAGGCTGAGCTGCCCGCGCCGCCTCAGGCTCTCGTTGTACTCGTGCGCGTTGGTTGCCGCGTAGTTCGGCATCGGCCGATTACGCGGCTCACCCGCTTTCAGTCTCGCCTTGTAAGGCATGAAATGTCGCAAGCCGGATAGGTCAATGTGCCTCTTTTTACCCGCCCTCCCGCCGCAGCGCAAGGACCCTCCTGAACAAAGCCGGGAAAAGCACCAAGCGAACCACCTTCACTAGGTCCTCGCCTATCTTCCCAGTTTCCTTCAGGCCCGGTTCGGGCCAAGAGCGATCGCTCCGGCGTACAACGCGAACGACCGCCCGCTGCATGATCGTTGATACGGTTTCACCTGTGACGTCACAATGATCGCGTAGCGCGTCTTTCAGCGGGCGTGATCAACTGACTTTGGTAGCGTGCGCAAATTGCTACGGATAAAACGAGTGCTGTTATGCCTGCTGCATGTACATTCAGTTTGAATTCTCAAAAAACGTCGGTGCTATCGTGTCCAGGTGCCGGGCTGTTCAGCGCATTTTCAGGCACGTCTACCGGGCATGATAATCCCAAGGCCGTCGCACAGCCAGATATTGGTCCGCTACCGCCGGGACGGTATTTCATAGTTGATCGTCAGTCAGGTGGTCGCGCCGGGTGGATTCGTGATCTGCAACGCGGCGAGCGCGCCCCCGATCGGCTCCCCAAGCGCGACGCAGCCGTGAGCCAGGCCCGCTACTGACAAAGCCGGCATCGATAACGTACCTCGCCGTACGCTGCCCACACGCTGCCGCCCGAGGTCACTACATGCAAAGATTCCTGAGTAGCACGCTGCGACCTCACCCACTTTCTTTTGCTATGCCGGCTGTTCACCCGAGCCGACGTCGCAATTCACTGTGGCTTGGTGGCCGTCTTCTTCACGCCTGCCATCAATGCGATGCCGCTCATCACGAGCAACCCGGCGAGCAGGTAGACCGCGAGATCCATACTTCCTGTGCTCGTGCGAATCTGGCCGATCACCCACGGACTCACGATCCCACTGGTAATGCCAATGCTGCTGATGAGCGCAATCCCCGAGGCCGCCGCATTGCCGGAAAGATAGCTGGCGGGCACGGCCCAGAAAATCGGCAGCGCCGCGAAAATGAGGGCTGCTGCCACTGAGAGGATTGCGAGCATTGCGGCAAAACTGCTCAGATGGAGGGTCAGCGCCGCCAGAGCGACACCACCGCCAATGGTGCAGAAGGCGAAGTGACGACGGCGCTCAGCTTTGCGGTCCGAGCGTCGTGCGATCAGAATGAGCCCGACCGCGCCGATTGCATTCGGAATGACGGTGTAGAGACTGACGTGCACGACGTCCTTGATGCCGAAATCGCGGATCATCAGCGGCATCCAGAAGTTCAGGGTCAGCGACGCGCACGTCAAAGAGAAGTAGATGAACGCAAAGAGGTACACACGCGGGTTCACGAGCGCCGCAACAAAGCTGCGCGTGTCGTGCGTGCTCCTCGATTGAGGGCCCCTATCGTTTTGCGTACACAGCGCGACCAGCCGTGTCTTTTGCGCGTCGCTCAGCCACCGTGCGTCCTGTGGCTTGTCGACCAGATAGAAAAATGCGACGAACGCGAGCAGCAACGCCGGAGCGCCCTCTAGAGCGAACATCCACTGCCAGCCGTACAGGCCTAATACGCCGCCCATGTCGCGCATGATCCAACCGGACATCAAGCCGCCTAGCACGCCCGCCACCGCAACACCGGCAAAGAACACCGACATGACCGCCGCACGGCGATTCGCCGGAAACCAGTAGGTCAGATAAAGCACGATGCCAGGAAAGAAGCCCGCCTCGAAAACGCCGAGCATGAAACGCAGCAAATAAAAATGCGAGGGCTTGGACACAAACATCATGCTGACCGATGCGGAGCCCCACAGCAGCATAATCCGGGTGAAGGTTCTGCGAGCGCCGTACTTCACCAGTAGCATGTTGCTTGGCACCTCGCACAGCACGTAGCCGATGTAAAAGACTGCGGCGCCCAGGCCATACATCGCGTCGCTAAACCCGAGGTCGTGCTTCATCTGCAACTGCGCGAAGCCGATGTTGATTCGGTCCAGAAACGATACGACATAGCAAACGAACAGAAAGGGAATCGTGCGCCAGGCGGCTTTGACGAATAGCTGATGGTCATCCACCGTCGCGCGCGACGCGCGCGACGAACCGAGGTCGAGGCTGTTCTGCATTTTCTGTCTCCGTGGCGCCGCTCCTACCAGAGCGGATCGCGCGTCTTCAGGTGTCTTGCGCACCCTGTTTGGTTTACTCAAAAAGAAGGGCCCCACGCGGGACCCTTCCTACAACGCGGATTCGTTCAGTCCTGAAGCGCACTCCACATCTCTTTGTCGCGCTGCGCTGTCCAGATACGCGGATGCGTGATGCCGCTTGCTTCGTCATAAGCGCGCGACACGTCGAAAGGCAGGCAATGCTCGTAGATAAAGACCTGGCCGAACTTCGGGTCCATCGTCTTGCGAGTCAACGCCATCGCACCCTTTAAATCGAGCCTTTCCGCAACGGCGTCACGGCCGGCTTGTAGCAGTGTCGTGACGAAGTCCTTCGTGTAGTCGAGACCCTTGTTCACTTCCGCCTGCGACAGCAGAGCGGGCCCTCGGCCCGGTACGAGCTTGTCCGCGTTCAGTGCGCGCAGCGCTTCCAGCGTCGCGGGCCATTGCTCGAGTTGGGCATCGCCGCAGTAGCAGGCTGCGTCGTATTCGACGAGGTCACCCGAAAACAACACTTTTTGCGATGGCAGCCAGACGACCGTATCACCCTTCGTATGGCCCGCACCCAGATGCGCAATCTTCACTTCGAGCTTGCCGAGCCACAACGTAATTTCCCTGTCGAAAACGAGCGTCGGCCATGTCAGCCCCGGCACCGTCTCGACGCCGGCGAACAGACGCGGAAAGCGCTCGATCTCCGATTTCATGTCCTGCTCGCCGCGCTCGACGATCATCTCGTAGGTCCCGCGACTCGCGATAACCTGCTGCGCGCCTTCCTTGAAGTACGCCGATGCGCCAAGCACACGGACCGCATGGTAGTGCGACAACACCACGTACTTGATCGGCTTGTCGGTCACGCTGCGAATCTTTCCGATGAGATCCTGCGCCATCGCGGGCGTCGCGGTCGTATCCACAATGAGGACGCCGTCGTCGCCAATGATGACGCCCGAGTTCGGATCCCCTTCCGCCGTGTACGCCCATGCGTTCTCGGACAACTGCGTGAAAGTGATCTTCTTTTCTTCGAGGTCCGCCTGCGATGCGAATGCTTTGGTCACGTCTGTCTCCGGTAAATCAACGATGGATGCTTCATCGTCGCGTCGGATGTGAAATTTGTCAATAGCTAATCTTGTTGCTATATGAAAACTGCGGGAAAATCCTCATGTCCGACGCGATCCCCCAAATGGGTTACGATCGAGCACCATGGTGTAAGCCTGTAGGAGCGAACTTCACAATTGAAAGAAGCAACCTCAAAAGCGCAACGAGGCATTCAGAGCGTCGAAGTCGCTGGACGCATCCTTGAAGCGCTCGTATCCCGGCGCGAGCCGCTGCCACTGAGTGAATTGGCGTCTGCTGCCGGTCTTTCGACAGCGCAGGCCCACACCTATCTGGTCAGCCTCACGAAGCTTGGTCTCGTAAAACGCGACGCTTTGACCAGCTACTATGAGCCTGGGCCGCTTTCGCTGCGGCTGGGCCTGATGCACGTCGAGGAACAACCGGCTTATCGCGTCGCAGTGCCCTATGCGACGCAGTTGGCCGAGCGCACCGGCTTTAGCGTGGCTCTCTGTATCGCCGGCGCACAGGGACCGACGATTGTCCGTTATGAGCGCGGCGGCAATCCGCTGCACGTCAACCTGCACGTCGGCACCGTTATGTCACTGGAGACCACGTCGACCGGCCGCGTGTTCAAGGCTTTTTTCGACGCGGACGAACTCGCCGTCATGATGGAGCGCCAGGGCCTTGGCCAGCCAAGCGTGATCGCCGACGATCCTTCATCGGGCGCGTCCCTGCGGGAGAAGCAGCAGACCAGCCTCGAAGCGATTCGGCGACGCTGCCTGGCACGCAGCATCGACATGCCAAGTCCCGGCATCAGCAGCATGAGCGCGCCGGTACTCGACGAAAACGGCAGGATGTTGCTCGCGCTGACCGTCATCGGGCCATCCGGCGCGATGGACGTCGGCTGGAGTGGAGCGATTGCTCGCGAGATGAGTGAAATCGCCAACCGAATCACTCAAGCCCTGCCTCACAGGACCCTGACCCATGCCATCTGATTCCACCGGCGTCCCGAACGACGCCACGGGACAGGCAGAGGCCAAAGCACAGCGCGGCATCAATGCGCTGGATAGCACCGGCGAACTTTTGACGGCGCTCGCAGCAGCCGGCCAACCGCTCAGTCTGCGCGATCTCGCTTTCGCGGCGGGCATGCCACCCGCGAAAGCGTTTCCTCACCTCGTAAGCCTGCAGAAGATCGGTCTGCTGTTGCGCAACGACGACGGCTGCTTCGCGGCTGGGCCGCTCGCGTTCCAACTGGGGTTGATCGCGCTGCAACGTCTATCGCCGACACGCGATGCGGAGCCGGAAATCGTCTCTCTAGCCGCGTCGACCGAGTTCACGGTTGCCGCGGCGACGTTGGGGCCAGTGGGTCCCACCGTGATCCGGTTAGAAGAGTCGGCACGACCGCAACACATCAGCCTACGTGTCGGCACCGTTTTGTCGCTCGTCAATACCGCAATTGGACGCGTGTTCGCCGCGCATATGACGGAAGACACCCTGAAAGGATTTCTGGTTCATGAGCCAATCAGGCTTGCAGGAGATGCGACTGCGCCAACTATTTCTCGTGCCTATCGGACACGCTTGCGCCATATCCGCGAGGCGGGCATCGACGAAGCTTTCGATACACCCGTGCCCGGCATCAGTGCACTAGCCGCCCCTGTCTTCGATCATACGGGCACCATCCGGCTGGTGATCGCGGTCATTGGGCCGTCAAGCGGTTTCGATCGCGACCCTCACGGCGCGATCGGTCGCGCCCTGCTAGGCGCGACGCAGCGGCTATCGTGGCGCTTTGGGCTGCTCACGCCCAAGTCAGCCCTGGATTGAGCGAGCGGACGTCACGCGCCTGCGTCGGGCTGCCTTCCGGGCTCAGCCGCTGCGAATGCCTCGTAGTCCATCGCATGATCCGCGATCCGAACGATGGTCGGATACGACGCGAGCGGAATCTCGAAGCGGCGCGCATTCCAGACCTGCGGCACGAGGCATATATCGGCGAGGCCGGGAGCCTCGCCGCACACGAAACGGCTCACTCGCGAATCGGAAGCCAAGCGCTGCTCCAGCGACGTGAAGCCCAAATCGATCCAGTGCCGATACCACGCCTGCTTTTGCCCTTCCGATACGCCCAATTCGTCCTTCAGATACTTCAAGACCCGCAGGTTTGCGATTGGATGTATCTCGCAAGCGGCCTGCAACGCTATCGCCCGCACAAATGCCCGATCAAGCGGTGATGCGGGCAGCAAGGGAGGCGTCGGATACATGTCGTCGGGATACTCGATAATGGCGAGCGACTGCGTGAGCACATTCCTCGCCGCACCGTCGCGAAACGATAGCGACGGCACGAGCCCATCGGGATTGATTGCACGATACGCCGGCTTCAACTGCTCCCCCCCGTCGCGCAGAAGATGCACGGTTGCCTGGTCGTATGCCACGCCTTTTAGGTTTAGCGCAATACGCACACGAAACGATGCGGAGCTACGAAAATACCCGTGTAGTGTCAGTTCGCTCATGCGGTCTCTTTTGCCGGCAATACCTGTCCGGCGCATGCGCCGAAACCAACGCGATAGCCGTCGCCTTGGCACCACCCGCGCAAGATCAGTTCATCGCCGTCTTCGATAAACGTTCGCTCTTGCCCGCACGCAAGGTGCAGCGGACGCTGGCCGTTCCAGGTCGATTCGAGCAGCGAACCGCAAGCGTCCGACGTCTCGCCGCTGATTGTCCCCGAGCCCATCAGATCGCCCACCCGCACGTTGCATCCGCCGCTCGTGTGATGCGCAAGCTGCTGCGCCATGGTCCAGTACATAAGCCGGAAATTGGTGCGCGAGATCGTCTGCGCTTGCTGCTCGCCCGCAGCTCGCAAATCCACTTCGAGCGCGACGTCGAAAGCGTGCGGTCCCGCGTGGCGCAAGTACGGCAAAGGCTGCGGCGATTGCTCTGGCTGCTGGCAACGGAACGGCTCAAGAGCATCGAGGGTGACAATCCATGGCGAGATGGTGGTGGCAAAGGCCTTGGAGTTGAACGGACCGAGCGGCACGTACTCCCACTGCTGAATGTCCCGTGCGCTCCAGTCGTTAAGCAGAACCATCCCGAAGATATGATCTTCTGCGCGTTCGCATGCAATCGCCTCACCCAACGCGCTACTTGCCCCGACAATGAAGCCCATCTCCAGTTCTAGGTCCAACTTGCGACATGCCCCGAAGATGGGCCGCTCGGCATCGGGCAACTTGATCTGTCCATTGGGTCTCGTCACCGGCGTGCCGCTCACCACCACCGAAGACGCCCGCCCGTTGTAACCGATCGGAATCTCCAGCCAGTTAGGCAACAACGCATTCTTCGGATCGCGGAACATCGCGCCGACATTGGTTGCATGCTCCCTCGACGAATAGAAGTCGGTGTAGCCTGGAATGTCGACGGGCCGATGCATACAGGCATCGGCTTGCCCCACCAGCGCCCTCTGGCAGACGTCGGCGTTCGCCCGCAGTTCGGTGTTTCGCGCATCGAGTAGCGACGACAGCCGTACTCGCAAAGCACGCCATTGTGTTCTGCCGGTTTCGATGAGCGCGTTGAGTGACGACCGCGCGAAGAGGTCGGCGTCCTGCACTAATAACCCTTCACGGGCGAGCACACCCAGATCGACGATCACGTCGCCGATTGCGACGCCCACGCGCGGCGATGCGTTCACGCTGTCGCTGAAGACACCAAACGGCAGGTTTTGGATCGGAAAGTCGCTATCGGAAGCGTTGGCCGATTCCACCCAGCTTCTCAGCTTGGCGTCGTTCGTGACTTCCCAATCGTTGGCATATCCGGCTGTCATGCTTTGCCTTCCATCGAGAAATTGCTTTGCAGTCCCTGCCAGCACTCGAAATATTCGGCCTGCAGTTGCGAGGTCGTCAGTGCAAACTCGGTCGGGCGAATCACGCGCGGAGTTTCGAACATGAAGGCCATCGTGTTGTCTACTTTGTATGGTTTGCTCGTGTCGCTGCTCGACGCCTTCCTAAACGTCTCAGCGTCGGGTCCGTGCCCGGACATGCAGTTGTGAAGGCTTGCCCCACCCGGCATGAACCCTTCTTCCTTCGCATCGTAAGCGCCGTGTATGAGCCCCATGAATTCGCTTGCGACGTTTCGATGAAACCACGGTGGCCGGAACGTGTCTTCGCCAACGAGCCAGCGTGGCGGGAAGATGACGAAATCCAACGAATGAACGCCGTCTGTCTCGCTTGGCGACTGAAGCACCAGGAAGATGGACGGATCAGGGTGATCAAAGCTGATGGACCCGATCGTGTTGAAGTGCCGCAAGTCATACTTATAAGGCGCGTAATTGCCGTGCCAAGCGACGACGTCGAGTGGCGAATGATCGATTTCTGCGCTCCAGAGATTCCCGCCGAACTTAGCGACGAGCTCGAACTTTCCTTGCCGATCATCGAAAGCGGCTACCGGCGTGAGGAAGTCGCGCGGGTTGGCGAGCCCGTTCGAGCCGATCGGCCCAAGGTCGGGGAGTTCAAGGAGCGCGCCGAAGTTCTCACACACGTATCCCCGCGCCGCTCCATCTGGCAAGCTCACGGTGAACCGCACTCCACGCGGGATCACGGCAATCTCGAATGGCTCGACATCAACCAAGCCCAATTCGGTCGCGAGCGATAATCGTCCCTCCTGAGGTACGATAAGCAACTCGCCATCAGCGGAGTAAAAGTAGCGCCCCTGCATGGACCGATTCGCCGCGTACATGTGAATGGCACAGCCGCTCATTGAGTCTGCTGAGCCGTTCCCGGCCATCGTCACGAGCGAATCGACAAAATCGATCGGCCCGTCGCCGAAAGGCAGCGGATTCCAGCGAAGCTGATTGGGCGGTGTCCTCGGGACAGTCGCAAAGTCACCGACCAATCGCTTGTTTTCGATCGGTTTGAAGGGAAGATGCACGGCCGCAGGACGGATCCGATAAAGCCAGGAACGGCGATTGTGCGCGCGCGGGGCAGTGAACGCCGTGCCCGACAATTGTTCGGCATAAAGGCCTTTCGCGACTCTCTGCGGCGAATTGCGGCCGATCGGCAGCACTCCGGCAATAACTTCCGTGGCAAATTCATTCCTAAAGCCGGATTGGTAGAGCGCCCCCTCTGCGTGCGTGAGGCCGTGATTAAAGTCCGACATAGTCGCTCCAAGTAAATTTCGAAACTGGGTCCGCGTACGCGGCCTCAGTCCTGCGAACTGCCGGTCATACCCGAGCGAGCCTTGAAAAATGCCTCTTTGAGTACGTCGATATCGCCGACGTGATTCGCGAGCAACAAGATGAGCTTTGCATTTAGTGCATGACTATCGGCGTCGCTCAATCCCTGATGGGTATCGATGAGTTGCTCGTAGAACGCATCCATGTCCGCGATGTTGGGGTCCAAAATTAGATGGCTCATGGTCGTTCAACCGTTGAAAGTTGCATTGCAGGTAGCGCGGTCGACGGCCGCGGAGATCGATCGTACATCCAGCACGCGCCAGCGCGCGCACACGTGTTGATCGGGACGGAGCAGATAAAAAGTGCCCGGACGGGCGTCGAACCGACTGGTGACGAGGCCCTCGACGTCTCCCACGAGCGTCACGCCAGGCATGCCCGGTACTTGAGCGCCTTGTGGGATCACGATCAATGAGCGCACGCCAATGGGCAAACAAGCAAGCGCAGCGAAGTCTTCGGACGCCTTGGCGAGGTCCTCATCGAGACCGAGAAAATAAATGCCGGTGAATGCGCTGCTGGCGGTTTGGTTGAGAAGCCACGCTCGCTTGCCGTCGACCACTACCGGCGCGTCGTTGCAGACGGCGCCCGGGACCATCGAGCCGGAGAAGGCATCGGCCGGACCATCGGGAGTATTCAACGGCGAGTTGGACAGCACGGCGGGTACCGATAGCCTGCCGCTGTTGACAATGCGCCGCGCGAATGGACAGTCTTTCGCGAGCTTGAGCGCTGCGTCGCGGAACAATCGCGAGACTGCACTCTTCGGCGTGATGAAATCGGTGGCGCGCGTCGAGTTGAGAATGTTTTCGTCAGCGGCGAATTCGCGTTCGGACGCATAGGTGTCGAGCAACGCCGACGGTGCGTCGCCGTTGAGCACAAGGCGCAGCTTCCAGGCGAGATTGTCGGCATCCTGAACGCCGCTGTTCGCGCCGCGTGCGCCGAACGGCGACACGCCATGCGCTGAATCTCCGGCAAACAATACGCGACCATGACGAAACGAATCCATCCGCAAGCACGAGAAGGTGTAGACGCTTACCCACTCGAGCTCGAATTCCGCGTTTTCGCCGAGCAGCGCCTTAACGCGTGGAATCACTTTTTCAGTGGCTTTTTCTGCGATCGGATCGGCGTCCCAGCCCAGCTGGAAATCGATGCGCCATACATCGTCCGGCTGGCGATGCAGCAGCACAGACTGATTGCGGTGAAACGGCGGATCGAACCAGAACCAGCGCTCCGTGGGAAAGGCCACTTTCATCTTTACATCTGCGATCAGAAAGCGGTCCTTGAACGTGCGGCCATAACTGTCTAGGCCGAGCATCTTTCTCAGAGGACTTCGTGCGCCATCGGCTGCGACGACGTACTGCGCCCGCAGCGGATAGGTGCCATCCGGCGTTTCGATTTTCAGCTCGACGTACTCGTTGCACTGCGTCAGCCCGACTACGTTGCTCTTCCACCGAACCTGTATGTTGTTGCGCTCCATTGCGCGTTCCGCGAGGTAGCCCTCGACGTAATACTGCTGCAGGTTGATGAATGCCGGGCGAGCATGCCCCGCTTCCGGCAGCAAGTTGAACGTATAGATAAGCTCGTCCTGGAAGAACACCTTTCCAACGTTCCAACTCACGCCCTTCTCGACCATACGGTCCGCGCAACCCAAGCGATCGAATATCTCGAGCGTCCGCTTGGCGAAACAGATCGCACGCGAGCCGCTCGAGAGCGTGTCATCGTTGTCCACGAGGATCACGTTGACCCCCTGCTGCGAAAGATCAATCGCCGCCGATAGGCCGACCGGCCCCGCCCCAACTACCACCACCGGGTGCATTGGCTGGGTTGGGGTGTCGTGCTCAGCGGCTCGAACATAGTCGAACCGCAGTTTTTGGTAGTCGATCCCCATGGTGTCTCCCAGACGCTTAATTAATTTATAGCAAGTTACATTGCTATATGCTAATATTAGATCGGCACGACCGCCGCAGGGCATCTGTGTTTACCCTAGGAGCAGGGGAGGCAGGCGCAGTAAAAGGCCCGAAGCTGGGCAGCTTCCATAAGTGCGACGGCAAAGGCGGCCCGCGCGCCGACAGCCATGAAGGTCAAGGGGCTTAGTCGATTGCAGCAGATGCATGACTCGCAAGACCCGTTGCGCAATAGAAGCTCCCTACTCCCACCGCCCGCCGTCCTCAACCCGCTTAATCGATCGGTGTCCTGCACGGGCAAGCGACGCGTCTCACGCGGGCAAACTCCGTCACTTTTGGTTTTCTACCTTGGTGTCTCTCACGCAAGCCGCGCATGCAGGCAAGCGAAATACAGCGGCGTCGGGCAAAACGCGCCGCTAAACCAACGAGGAGACAAGCCCATGGTTATCCAAACATTCAGGATTGCAGGACAAGGAAATCAGGCATTCCCTTCCCTTCCCGCCGTTTGGGAGGCGTGATGCGCATAGGTTATGAAAACAAACTGCTCGCGATCCTATCGCTCAGCTTCGGCTTCGTATTCTTCGATCGGCTCGCACTGTCGTTCTTATTCCCATTAGTGTCGACCGAACTAAAACTGACGAATGCGCATTTAGGCGTGCTCTCGTCGGCGCTCTCGCTGACCTGGGCATTGTCCGGCGCGACACTTGGCGCTTGGTCGGACAAGCGGGCGTCGCGCAAGCCGGTTCTTATCCTGGTCGTGATCGCGTTCTCGGTGCTCTCTTCGCTATCGGGACTCGTGTCCGGCTTTCTGTCCCTGCTGCTCTTTCGCGCACTGATGGGTGTCGCAAAAGGCCCGGCACTGCCGATCTCACAATCACTGCTCGCGGAAGCGTCCACACCTGCCCGTCGCGGGTTGAACATGGGGATCGTCAATGGTTCGGCGCCCGGCCTGTTAGGTGCGGTAATCGGGCCGCCAGTGCTGGTCTGGTTGGCGACAACGCACGGCTGGCGCACCGCGTTCCTCGTTTCGATCGTGCCCGGCATCATGATCGCGATCCTGATCGCGCTGTTCGTGAAAGATTCACGCTCGCGCAGCAGCTATGGGAACGCCGGCCATGCTGCACATCAATCGCGTCCGAGCTGGGCAACTTTGTTGAAGAACCGCAACGTCGCCTTGTGTGTCGTGATCGCATGCTTCTACCTGACCTGGTTCGTCACGATCATCTCGTTCGCGCCGACCTTCCTGATTCAGTACCGCCATTTCTCCCCGCAGACGATGAGCTGCATCATGAGCATGCTCGGTTTCGCGTGGGTCGGCTGGGGCTTCATTGTCCCGGGGATTTCCGATCGCATCGGACGCAAGCCAGCGATGGTGATCTTTTCGTTGATCGCTGCCGTTTGCCCGCTGCTGATGGTCTATGTGCCGAATGCCAACACGATGGCCCCGCTCATCTTGTTGACCTATACCGGGCTCGGCTGCTTCACGCTATTTATGGCAACCATTCCTGCGGAAAGCGCCAATCCACGCGCAATCGCGACAGCACTCGGCTTGATCATGGGCGTCGGCGAACTAGTCGGAGGGTTTCTCTCGCCCACGATCGCCGGTTTCGCTGCCGATCACTACGGTATGCCGGTCGTGATGTGGATTTCAGCCGCTGGCGCACTCGTTCCCGCCTTGCTTTCCTGCTTCTTACGCGAAACGGCGCCCGTGCGCATCAGTCATCAGAGCGTGAGGCCCATGGCCAATGTGGACTGATTCGACCGCATGTCAACGCGCAAACACACAAAAATTTCAGCTACCAAAACGATACTGAGGAGTCACGCATGAAGTGGTTCACGTGGAGAGCGGCCTTCGCC
Source organism: Trinickia sp. LjRoot230 (assembly GCF_964253315.1). NCBI lineage: Bacteria > Pseudomonadati > Pseudomonadota > Betaproteobacteria > Burkholderiales > Burkholderiaceae > Trinickia > Trinickia sp. LjRoot230. Next base: position 1,399,703 of record NZ_CAXUQX020000001.1, on the reverse strand, counting down.
GTCTCGCTGCTCGCGTGCGTTACGGGCAACGCCTTCGCCACCGAGGGCGGCGGCGATACCATCGGCGCTGGCGCGGAGGGGTTTCTTGCCGGCGCACTGCCACCGCCGGGATTCTATGGCGTCCTTTACTACAACTACTACCATGCCAGCCGCTTCAACGACAGCCACGGCAGTTCGGCCGTTCCGGGTTTCGATCTCAACGCGAATGTCGTGATTCCGCGCTTGTTGTACATGTCGAACGTCAAGGTGTTCGGCGGACGCTTGGGCGGATATGGTTTCGTCGCGTTCCCGGCGTTGAATGTTTATGCAGCGGGAACGCACGACAGCCGTGCAGGGCTTAGCGACACAGTCGCCGGCCCCTTGTTGCATTGGGGCGAAAGACAGCGTCTTTCATACCGTCGCGGCACTCGACATATCGCTTCCGACCGGAAGCTACGACAAAGACCGAGCGCTGAATCTCGGCAAGCATTATGCGTCGTTCCGTCCCATCATCGCGTTTATATGAACGCCTCCCGTTTGCGAAGGTTTTTCGTGTGTTGCGACTACGACAGGATGGGTTGCAGCTTTATATCCGGGCTTGTTGCAGCCCGATGCGCTGCGGCCCACCATGAAATCCGCTGACCCGCACCTCATTTCTCCGGCGAGCTTGAAGCTCGAGCGATGATTCAGGTTTAGCGAGTCCCGGTCCGACCTGTCTTGTCATTACATACGATTGCCAGCGCAACCTTTCGACGTGTCATCCTGTAAAAGTTGATCTTTCTGCGCGTCGTTCGCCATTCAAATCGGCTTCACGCTCACGTAACCTTTTTCATATGGCCGGTCATGTGCCAGGATTGCCCAGATCGTGCGGGCCATCTTGTTGGCCTGCGCCACGACCACTACATTCATCGGCCTGCGTGTCCTGATCTGCTCAAGCCACGGCCCCGGCTCCTTCGAGTGGAAGAGCACGCTGCGCGCACCGTGGATCAGCAGCTTGCGCAGATATGTATCGCCTCGCTTGCTGATGCCCAGCAACTGAACCTTGCCGCCCGACCCCGTTTGCCTCGGGACCAGCCCAATCCAGGCTGCGAACTCACGCCCGGATCTGAACGTCTTCGCGTCCCCCATCGTCGCGATCGCCGCAGTCGCCGTCAGCAGACCGACACCCGGTATCGCAACGATTGCCTTGCACGCCTTGTCCTCTTTCAGCCATGTCTGCAGGCGCCGTTCGATTTCGGCAATCTGCCGGTCCAGATCCGTCAAGCCGTTCCATTGCTCGCGCAGCGTGTCGATCAGAATCGTCGGCAGACGGTCCACCAGTCGCGCCAATACATCTGGTATCGCCTTGTCCAGCGCAGCTCGACCCTTGCCCATCACTTCACCGTATTCGGTCAGCAGGCCGCGCAGACTGTTGATCTGCATCGTGCGAAACTTCACCAGCTGTTCGCGCATCCGGTGCAGCCCCAGCACTGCCTGCTGCGTCTCGGTCTTCACCGCAACTGACTTGCCCGGTTGCTGCGCGGCCATCCAGATCGCTCGCGCATCAGCCGCATCATTCTTGTTACCCATCACGAACGCCTTGACGAACTTCGCCGGCATCAGCTTCACCTGGTGGCCCATCGCCGTGAGCTTGCGGGCCCAGTGCTGCGAACCGCCACACGCCTCCATCCCGACCAGGCACGGCGGCAGGTTCGCAAAATGCTCGAGAAACGCCGCCCGCTTTATCGGTTTGTTCACAATCTCGCCTGTCTCAGCGTCGATGTAATGGAGCTGGATCACGTTCTTTGCAATGTCCACACCAACTGTCGTAAGCTTCATTTCGGACCCTCCGGTTTGCCTGTGAAGACCTTGATGATCTTCCACCTTGGGCACTTCGATGCCGTCGGCCCGTGAGGGTCCACCCTCCTTCTTCGCTTCCACCTCTCACGGGTGGGAGGCGTTCATATCATTTCTCATATCTGCCTTCAAACGGCTTTGAGGCATCCGCGAAGGTGACTTACACGTTCAATACGAAGAACCACGCCACCGACTATCAATCAGGCCAGCTGTTCCACTTCGATTACTCGCTGAGCTATGCCGTGACACCGAAGGCAAATGTCGGCGTGAACGGCTACTTCATCAAGCAAACGACGAACGATACACAGGATGGCAGCGTCGTCGACGGCGACGGCTTTCGTGGTCAGGCGCTCGCGATCGGCCCTGCGTTTCGCTATCAGTTCTCCAAAGCGGCCATTGAGTTCCGCGTGCTCAAAGAATTCGCAGTGCGAAACCGGCCCGAGGGAACATCGATCTGGATGAAGACCGTCTTTCCGCTCTAACGCCCCCTTGCGCGGCCGGTGCCATCGCGGCCGCGCCTCATCTGCCCTCTCTTTTGCAGGAACAACCTTCGTGGCAATCGATTTCACGTTGAGCGGCGCGCAGGAAGCACTACGCGCCGAAGCACGGGCCTTCGCGCATACAGTACTGAGCGGCGTGCCCGATCTACTCCGGCCGTGTACGTCGGCCGAGGAGCGGTTCGCCGCAACTCGCCCCGCCTACGAGGAGCTGGTGCGGCGCGGTTTCCTGCGCAAGCTGATCCCCGTGCCAGTCGGCGGCGACTGCATGAGCCTTGTCGACATGGCCGTAATCGTCGAGGAGTTTCATGCCGTTGACGTGAATGTGTCGCTTACCGCGCTCGCGACGGTGCTGGGCCTGACGCCGGTGATCCTCGCCGGCACGCCGAAGCAGCAGCGGACTTTGCTAGCCCCGTTCCTGCTGCAAAGCGGCGCGCCGCTGGCGGCCTTCGCTTTCAGCGAACCGGGCGGGAGCGCGAACTTCGCCGCACCGGCTCCCGCCGAAAGCATGCGTACGGTCGCTCGCCGCGATGGCTCGCAATGGCGCATCACTGGGACCAAGCACTGGGTGTCGAGCGCGAGCGGCTGGGACAAGCTCGGCGCGGACCTGATAACGGTCGCCTGCAGGACGTCGAGCACCGACGGCGCTGAGAACTTTTCGGTATTTGCCGCGCAACCGCGCGGCACCCGCGGATTTCATCACGAGCGCACGTATGAAACCATGGGCCATCGCGGACATCAAACGCCGCGGTTCCGCTTCGACAGCCTCGAGGTGTCCGGCGACGCGAGAGCTGTGCGCTCACGATCGGCCTTGCGTGCATCAATGGGATCGACGCCCTCGGCTAACATCTTCCGGCAGGCAGCGGTAGGCCATGGGAGAAGCTTGACTGGCGGAGAGACGGGGATTCGAACCCCGGATAGGTTATTAACCTATACACGCTTTCCAGGCGTGCGACTTAAACCGCTCATCCATCTCTCCGAGAACCGCGGATTATAGCAAACTTCGCGCGCTGCAAAGCAGCAACTTTCCGCGCGAGCCCCTACGGATGCCTGATGTAATCCACCAGCGCGCGCGTATAAGCATCAGGTTTCTTATCGAAGAGACTCGCCACAATCGTCGCCGCAAAGCCCGCCGGCACACCAAAAACGCCGGAGCTGATCGGCTCGATGCCGAACCACCGCGGTCCCGCCACGCCCGTCAACCGCGCAAAATACGGATGCGTCGAGACGATGTAGTAGACGCATACCCCGAGCCCCGCCACCATACCCGCCACCGCACCGCGCTTCGTTGCCCGCTTCCAGAAGACACCCAGCACGAGCACCGGAAAAAGGCTCGACGCAGCCAACGAAAACGCCGCCCCCACCAAAAACAAAATGTTCCCTGTGTTGAGCGAAGCCACATACGACGCAAGCAACGCCACGCCCAACAGCAAAATCTTCGAGATCGTCACGCGTCGCTGACTCGTCGCGGCTGGATCGACCATGTGGTAATAAAAATCGTGCGAAAGCGCATTCGCAATAGTCAACAACAAACCATCCGCTGTCGAAAGCGCAGCCGCCAGCGCCCCCGCCGCAACAAGGCCCGATATCGTATAAGGCAACCCGGCAATTTCCGGTGCCGCAAGCACGACCATGTCCGGCTGCATTTGGATTTCCGACCATCGAATAATGCCTTCGCCGTTGGCGTCGACAATGCTCATCATCACCGGATTGACGCGATTCCATTGCACTACCCACGTCGGCCAATCAGCGAACAAGTGCCCCACGAGATGCGTCATCACCTCATATTTGATGAGCACCGCCAGCACCGGCACACTCAGGTAAAAAAGCGCGATAAAAAAGAGCGTCCACCCGACCGAGCGCCGCGCGGACGCCACCGAACTCGTCGTGTTGTAACGCACGAGAATATGCGGCAGGCTCGCGGTGCCCAACGACAGACAGAGCAGCAACGACAAGAAATTGCGCTCGTGTATGCGTCGCTCGTCATCGCTCGCAGCGGAAAACGGCGCTTGCATCGGCACCGGGTCGGTTGCGCGCGCAAGCAAATCGTTGCGGGCACGCGTCCACATAACGCGTGCCGCGGCCGTATCACGTGGAAACGCGGCCAGCATGGCCTCATGCTCGTGCACTTCGCGCAACGGCCCGTTGCGGCGCCGCAACTCGTCAAGCTCACGCGTCAGACGCGCTTTCTCGTCGACATACGAACGTGGAAGCGCCGCGATCTGCGCATCGATTTGCGCCGCACGCTCGCGATACCGTGCCCGCACGCTGCGCTCTTCACGCGCATCGCGCACCTGCAACTCGAGCGTTTCCATCCGCGCCATCAGTCGACCGTACGTGGCCTGCGGTATGAGCCCGAGCCCGTCCTTATACGCAATCATCGAAACAGGGACAAGCAGCGCGCCGATCATGATCACGTATTGCGCCACCTGCGTCCATGTGACGGCCCGCATCCCGCCCAGAAACGAGCACACCAGAATACCGGCCAACCCGCAAGCAATACCGATCGCGAAATCGACACCGATAAAGCGCGTGGCGATCAACCCTACGCCTTGAATCTGAGCGACGAGATAAACGAACGAACAAAGGATCGCCGACACCGCGGCAATACCCCGCACAAGGTTGCTCGAAAACCGCGTACCGAGAAAGTCGGGAATGGTGTAGCGCGCCAGCTTGCGCACATACGGCGCGAGCAAAAATGCGACGAGGCAAAAGCCTCCGGTCCAGCCCATCAAGTAAGCAAGGCTGTCATAGCCAGTCGCGTACAGCGAGCCCGCGAGGCCAATGAACGAGGCCGCCGATAACCAATCCGCAGCTGTGGCCATGCCATTGAAAAAAGCCGGAACACGACGCCCCGCCACGTAATATTCGACGACGTCCGAGGTCCGGGAGATCAAGCCGATCACCGCATAGACCGCGATCGGCAGGAACAGGAACACATAGCCGATCCACGCGCCCGCGCCGAACGCGCGCTCGATGCGCCACATCAGATAAACGAAGACGGCGAGGCCGAGTGTGTAGATCGCGTACGCCCGCGTGAGACGCGTAACGAGCTTCACAATACGTGCTCGCGCGACAAATCGGTTGCCGCGGCGCGCCGCAATGCGCGGTCAGCCAAAGTCATCAATGCAATGTAGATAACGATCAAAGCGAGGTAGATCAAGACAGCGCCTTGCGCTCCGAGATAAAACGGCAAGCTGAAACCGGCAAAGTGAACATTGGCCAAGTCGCGCGCAAAAAGCGGCACGACGAACGATACGCAAAAACCGATCACCATCAACACGCCAATCAACACGAGATTGAAACGCCAGTAACGACGATGCGCGAGCGCCATCGCGCACGATACCGGCGGCGGCTCGGGCAACGGTGACACAGGCGGATCGGAAAGGTGCGGCGCAACCATGCGCCTATGTATCAAAAAGGCGCGGCGCGGACAATCGGGGTTATCCGCGCCGCCCATTTGCTGAGTCTCTCTGCGCTCTCAACGCACCTCGCTGAGCTGATCGAGAATAGCGGGGTTTTCGAGCGTGGAGACGTCTTGCGTAATCGCCTCGCCTTTGGCCAGCGAGCGCAGCAACCGCCGCATGATCTTGCCCGAGCGCGTTTTCGGCAGATTCTCGCCAAAACGGATATCGCGCGGCTTGGCGATCGGCCCGATCTCCTTGCCCACCCAGGCGCGCAGCTCGTTGGCCAGTTTCACCGCCTCTTCGCCTTCCGGACGCGTGCGCTTGAGCACCACGAACGCCACCACCGCCTCGCCCGTCGTCTCGTCGGGCCGCCCCACCACCGCCGCCTCCGCCACCAACGGGTTCGAGACCAGCGCCGATTCGATCTCCATCGTCCCCAAGCGGTGCCCCGACACGTTCAACACGTCGTCGATGCGGCCCATGATCGTGAAGTAGCCCGTGTCCTTGTCGCGCACCGCGCCGTCGCCCGCCAGATAGAGCCGACCGCCCAACTCGTCGGGAAAGTAGCTCTTCTTGTAGCGCTCCGGGTCGCCCCAGATCGTGCGGATCATCGCGGGCCACGGCCGCTTGACGACTAAAATGCCGCCCTGCCCGTGCGGCACGTCCTGCCCGGTCTCGTCGACAATCGCCGCCTCGATGCCCGGCAGCGGCAGCGTGCACGAGCCCGGCACCAGCGGCGTGGCGCCCGGCAGCGGCGTGATCATGTGCCCGCCCGTCTCCGTTTGCCACCAGGTGTCGATGACCGGACAACGCGACCCGCCCACGTTCTCGTGATACCAGACCCACGCCTCGGGGTTGATCGGCTCGCCCACCGTGCCAATTACGCGCAACGTCGACAAGTCGTAGCGTTTCGGATGAACCTGCGGGTTAGCATCGGCAAGCTTGATCAGCGAGCGGATGGCCGTGGGCGCCGTATAGAAAATGCTCACCTTGTGCTTGGCGATCATCTGCCAGAAACGCCCGCCGTCCGGGTAGGTCGGCACGCCTTCGAACATGACCTGTGTCGCGCCGCACGCGAGCGGCCCGTACGCGATGTAAGTGTGGCCCGTCACCCAGCCGATGTCGGCCGTGCACCAGAATACGTCCGCGGGCTTGCAGTCGAACGTCCACTTCATCGTCTGCGCGGCCCACAGCAAATAGCCGCCCGTGCTGTGCTGCACGCCCTTGGGCTTGCCCGTGGAGCCCGACGTGTAGAGCACGAACAGCGGATGCTCGGCGCTCACCCACTCGGGCTCGCACGTGTCGGCCTCACCCTGCGTGATCTCGTGCAGCCACACATCGCGCCCGGCTTGCCACTGCACCGCGCCGCCCGTGCGCCGATAGACAATCATGCTCTTGACCGCCTCGCACCCGCCCAGACTCAGCGCTTCGTCGGCAATGCTCTTGAGCGGCAATGCTTTGCCGCCGCGCATTTGCTCGTCGGCCGTGATGAGCGCCACGGCGCCCACATCGACGAGCCGCTCGTTGAGCGACTTCGACGAGAAGCCGCCGAACACCACCGAGTGCGTGGCGCCAATGCGCGCGCACGCTTGCATCGCCACCACGCCTTCGACCGACATCGGCATGTAGATGACCACGCGGTCGCCCTTGCCCACACCGCGCGCTCTCAATGCATTGGCCAGCCGGCACACGCGCTGCAGCAGCTCGCGATAGCTGACCGACGTAACGGTGCCGTCATCGGCTTCGAAAATGATCGCTGCTTTGTCGGCATGACCATTGGCCACTTGGCGATCGAGGCAGTTATACGACGCGTTCAGCTCGCCGTCTTCGAACCAGCGGTAAAACGGCGCGTTCGACTCGTCGAGCACCTTCGTGAACGGCTGGTGCCAGCTCAGCGTCTCGCGAGCGAGCTTCGCCCAGAAACCTTCGTAGTCGCGCGCCGCGTGCTCGACCAGCGCGCGGTACGCGTCCATGCCCGAAATCGTCGCGTTGGCCACAAGCTCAGCGGGCGGCGCGAATACGCGCTTTTCGTGAAGAACAGATTCAATCGCAGACATCGACCACTCCCTTATCGACAAACATAACAACCTGATCCCGGCGCCCGCGCAAGCCAATGATAGCCAGGCGCCCCGCTCGGCGAATGCGGCGGCGCAACACACCGAACACACAGCTGCGCTCATCAGCGCGAGATGCAACGCCCCCCAGAATATTCCCTGCACCGTCCATGCCGCAACTCGCCATCGCACAGACCGCGGGAATGTACGGGTAAGCGCGTTTGGTTTACGCGCCCGCCAGCGCCCCCCTACAATGCCGGCTGAACCTCCATTCGCCACTCCATGAATCGATACGCTTGGTTTCTCATTGCCGCCATGTTGCTTGTCGGCAGCAACGTCGGCATAGGAAAGTCGATTGTCGCTTTTGTTCCCGTGCCACTCTTTGCCCTTTTGCGCTTTGTCATTGCGCTCGCCGTACTCTGGCCGCTTTTTCGCATCGGCAAAATGCGCCAAGTCACAGGCGGCGAATGGCTCAATCTCTTCTTGCAGGCACTATTCGGCACATTCGGGTTCACATTGCTGATGCTGGGCGGCGTCGCGCGCACGAGCGCGGTCGCGGCGGGCGTGATCACGAGCACGATTCCGGCGGTGGTCGCGCTCTTCGCGTGGATCTTTCTCGGCGAACGACCCGGGACCCGCGCGCTCGCATCGATTGCGCTCGCGATAACGGGCATCGTCGTGGTCAACCTTTCGCAAGCCAGCGCAGCGTCGGGTTCGATGTCGGCCACCGGCTCGCTCGCCGGCAATCTGATGGTGCTGGGCGCGGTATGCTGCGAATCGCTTTACGTGATCCTGTCTCGCCGGCTCACGCAGACACTCGCCCCCATCGACATCTGCGCCTACACGCATCTTTTCGGCCTGCTGCTGATGCTGCCGCTCGGTGCCGGCATGCTTGCGCATTTCGACTATGCGAGCGTGCCGGCCGACGTCTGGGCGCTGCTCTTATGGTACGGGCTGTCTGCCAGCATTTTTTCGTTCTGGCTCTGGATGAAAGGCATTCGCCATGTGCACGGTAGCCTCGCCGGCGTGTTCAGCGCCGTGCTGCCGATCGCCGCGGCCGCCTACGGCATGCTTTTTCTCGACGAGCGTCCGACGTTCGCGCATGGCATCGCGCTCGCCTGCGTCATCACCGGCATTGCGCTGGCGAGCGTCAAGACCAAGCGCGTGCCGCCCGTCGCCTCCTGAGCGCCCACGCGACGAGCAAAGCGGCGCGGCCACGGTGTACTGCTGGCGCGGTACAATAACGCGTTTTTTTGCGTACCGGTTTCTGCCTTCTTGGCGCCCCGGTTCCGCCGATTCGACAAGCCGCTCCGTCCCCACAGCATCCAAGCCATGACAGTCATCAAACAGGAAGACCTGATCCACAGCATCGCCGATGCGCTGCAATACATCAGCTACTACCACCCGCTCGATTACATTCAGGCCCTCGGCCGCGCATATGAACTCGAAGCAAGCCCGGCAGCGAAAGACGCCATCGCGCAAATCCTGACGAACAGCCGCATGTGCGCGGAGGGCCACCGACCGATCTGCCAGGATACGGGCATCGTCACGGTGTTCGTAAAAGTGGGCATGGACGTGCGCTGGGGCAGCGCAAGCGGCGCGGCAACCATGGGCGTCACCGACATGATCAACGAAGGCGTGCGCCGCGGTTACCTGAACCCGGACAACGTGCTGCGCGCCTCGATCGTCAATCCCCCCGAAGGCGCACGCAAGAACACGAAAGACAACACGCCCGCCGTGATCCACTACGAGATCGTGCCGGGCGACAAAATCGACATCCAAGTGGCCGCGAAAGGCGGCGGCTCGGAAAATAAATCGAAGTTTGCAATGCTGAACCCGTCCGACTCGATCGTCGATTGGGTGCTCAAGACAGTGCCGACGATGGGCGCGGGCTGGTGTCCGCCCGGCATGCTCGGCATCGGCATCGGCGGCACGGCGGAAAAGGCGATGGTGATGGCCAAGGAATCGCTGATGGATTCCATCGATATCCAGGAAATCATCGCGCGCGGCCCACGCGACTGGATCGAAGAATTGCGCATCGAGCTTCACGAGAAGGTCAACGCGCTCGGCATCGGCGCGCAAGGCTTGGGCGGTCTCGCTACCGTGCTCGACGTGAAAATCATGGCTGCGCCCACGCACGCCGCCTCCAAGCCGATCGCGATCATTCCGAACTGCGCGGCAACCCGCCACGTACATTTCACGCTCGACGGATCGGGCCCCGCCAAGCTCGAGGCCCCGTCACTCGATGCCTGGCCGAAAGTGCAGTGGGTCGCCAATACGGAAACGAGCAAGCGCGTCGATTTGAATACGCTCACGGCCGCCGAAGTCGCGAGTTGGAAGCCGGGGCAAACGTTGCTGCTCTCGGGCAAGATGCTCACCGGTCGCGATGCGGCGCATAAACGGATCGCCGATATGCTCGCGAAGGGCGAAACGTTGCCGGTCGACTTCACGAATCGCGTGATCTATTACGTTGGGCCGGTTGATCCGGTGCGCGACGAAGTGGTAGGCCCGGCCGGCCCGACAACCGCCACCCGCATGGACAAGTTCACCGAGACGATGCTCGCTCAAACCGGGCTCATCTCGATGGTCGGCAAAGCCGAGCGCGGTCCAGTGGCGATCGAAGCGATCAAGAAGCATCGGGCGGCCTACCTGATGGCGGTGGGCGGTGCAGCCTACCTCGTCTCGAAAGCGATTCGCGGTGCGAAGGTGCTCGCGTTCGAAGACCTCGGCATGGAAGCCATCTACGAGTTCGACGTGCTCGACATGCCGGTGACGGTCGCCGTCGATTCGACGGGCACTTCGGTGCATGAAACAGGGCCGAAGGCGTGGCGTGCGAAGATCGGCAAGCTGCCGATCGTGCCCGCGTAACGCATGCGGTTCGCCACGCGCTGACGGCACCACAAATCTTGGCTTTTGCGGTGCCAGCGATTATCGTTGCCACACCGAGGCCCCCACAACACAGGACATCTCATGCAAAGCGATCCCAAGGTCATCGAATACCTGAACCAGCAGCTGAAGAACGAGTTGACGGCGATCAATCAATACTTCCTGCATGCGCGGATGTACAAGCACTGGGGGCTCGAAAAGCTCGGCAAGCATGAATACGATGAATCGATCGGCGAAATGAAACACGCTGACCTGCTGATCGAGCGCGTTTTCATGCTCGACGGTCTGCCGAATCTGCAAGATCTCCACAAGTTGCTGATCGGCGAAGAGACTCGCGAAATCCTCGAATGCGATTTGAAGCTCGAGCAAGGCTCGCAAGCGACGTGCAAAGAAGCCATTGCCTACTGCGAATCGGTGCGCGACTTCGTTTCGCGCGGCATCTTCGAGACGATTCTCGACGACACCGAAGAGCACATCGACTGGCTCGAGACGCAACTCGACCTGATCGATAAAGTCGGCATCCAGAATTATCAGCAATCGGCAATGGGCTCGACCGGGTCCTGACACGGGCGGTTCCACTCTCGCGCGCTTGGCTCATCCCATGACGACGAACCATCACGCTGCAGCGGCGACCGACGCTGCCAGCGCACCGGTCGGCATCTTCGATTCCGGCTTGGGCGGCTTGTCCGTGCTGCGCGCGGTGCGTGCGCAATTGCCGAACGAGGCACTCCTTTACGCAGCGGATTCGGCACACGCACCCTACGGGCCACGCGACAACGCGTTCATCATCGAGCGGACACTTACGGTTGGCGAATGGCTGGTTTCGGAAGGCGTGAAGGTGCTCGTCGTCGCGTGTAATACGGCGACCGCCGGGTCGATCGCCGTCTTGCGCGACCAACTGCCGATTCCGGTCATTGGCGTCGAGCCGGGCATCAAGCCCGCCGCGCTGCAATCGAAAACGCGTGTCGCCGGCGTCCTCGCCACCCAAGCCACGTTGGGCAGTGAGCGGTTCCGGCAATTACTGGCACGCCACGCCGCCGATTGCCAATTCATTTGCCAACCGGGGCACGGCCTCGTGGACGCCATCGAGCGCTGCGACATCGACTCACCCGAAGTGATCGCCCTGCTGACGCGCTACATCGAACCGATGCTCGAAGCCGGTGCTGACACGCTCGTGCTCGGCTGCACGCATTACCCGTTTCTCGATGCCGCCATTCGGCGCATCGCAGGCGACCGACTCGCACTCGTCGATACGAGCGTGGCCATCGCCCGACAACTCGAACGGGTGCTCGACACGAACGGGCTGCACGCACCGACCTTCGCCACGCCCGCCGCTTTGCGGCTCTGCTCGACAAACGAGGGCACGCATCTGCGCCAATTGGTCAGCGCACTGCTCGGGCTAGAGTTGCCCGTCGAACGGATCGTCGCAAAACCGTGCTCGCCTGCTCCGCCGCGCCCGCCGGAAGCGGCCTGAGCACCGCGCCCCGCGAGGCGCTCAACGAAATCGCACCCACCCCATTTGTTTGTTACAAAAAACGCGACGATTCCCTTGCCAACGACGCAGAACGAAATGATAATAGTTCGCATTAACGTTAGCTATCGCATTAGTCATGATCGTCTGCGTCTGCAAATCCGTTTCTGACCGGAAAATCCGAGCCGCCATCGCGGACGGCGCCGATTCGTTCGACGAACTCCAATTCGAACTGGGTGTCACCACGTGCTGCGGCAGGTGCGAAGCATCGGTGCGGGAAGTTATGGCGCAATGCGGTGTCTGCGAAACGCACTGCGGTGTCGAACGCTCGGCGCCTCTGCATCCGGTGGAAATCACGTTTTACGAACGCAAGGCCGCCTGAGCGTTGTCGCATTGCCGGTTAGCGGTCGGCGCTCCCCCGTCATTTTGGTCTGCAAGCCAGTCTCGCAATCAGCCAGCAGCCACTCGTTTTCCCAACAAGGGTTCGAGATGGAATTGCTTATCGGTTTTATGGCGACGCTGTGTATTTCCTTATTGATCTTCCGTTCATGAAGTGGGAATGTTTCGGCCTTTCCCATTGACGCAACGGTGTCCGGTCACGGCAACATGCAGCCCTCGTTCAACGCCCCGTCAGATAGCACAGCGTCAATACCATTGTTCATGCGTGCGCGAGTCGTCTCGACGATCGGCGTGGTGGCTTTGCTTCACGCTGCGCTGATCGTTTCGTTCATGCGCGTGAACGAGCGGCCATCACCACCGTTGGCGCTCGAATCGCCCGTCATCCGAGCGCAGTTATTGAGCGCGGCCCCGGCCACGACCGCCCCGGCAGCGCTGAAGTCTTTGGAAACGCCGCCCGCACCTGCACCGGTGCCAAAGCTGGCAACAAAGAAAAAAGGTCAGCCACACCCGCCAGTCGCCGCCCAGCAGCCTGCAGCGCCCGCGCCGCAGGCTGCGGCGCCTGCCGCCAATCCAATGCCCGCGCAAACGGCAGCACCTGACGCCGCGTCGTCAAAGCCGAATCAAGCGGCCAATTCGGCAGACAATCGTCAGCCGGCGCAAGCAGCTACACCGTCAGAAGGACGTGAAACGCTCGCCATCAGCGCGCCGAAGAACGTTCGCCATATCGACTGCCGCATCGTCAAGCCGGAATACCCGGCGTTGTCGCGCCGCCGCGGCGAGGCCGGAACAGCCGAAATCAAGTTCGTGATCGGATTGACGGGAGCCGTCGAAAGCATCGCACTCGCGAAGAGCAGCGGTTATGCGCGGCTCGATGACGCAGCGCTCGCCGCCATGCGCGCAAGCGCGTGTCAGCCCTATATCGAGGATGGCGCACCTGTGCGCGCCGCCTACACGCAACCGTTCGCGTTTGCGCTCGACGACTAATCATCCGCAAGGAAAACGAGGAAACCAATGCAGAGCTATGGTGTGGCCCACGTTTGGGCACAAGGCGATATCGTCACACGCAGCATTGCCGTTGCGCTTTTGATGATGTCGCTTCTGTCGTGGAGCGTGATGCTCGTGAAGAGCTGGAACGTCGTGCGGCTTCGCTATCTGACGAAGCACGCCGAACGCGATTTCTGGCACTCCGATGATTTGGCAAGCGGCATCGACAAGCTCGGCGCATCGTCGAAGGCCCCCCATGACAATCCGTTTCTCGCGCTGGCCGTGTCCGCGCAGGAAGCGGCCGATCACCACAGGGAAACACGTCCGCATTTGCACGATCAACTCGACGTCTCGGAGTGGATATCGCGTTGCCTCAAGGACACGATGGACAACCGCGTGGCGCAACTGCAAAGCGGCCTCGGCGTGCTTGCGTCGATCGGATCGACTGCACCGTTCGTCGGGCTCGCGGGCACGGTCTGGAGCATTCATCGCGCGTTGCTCTCGATTGGCGCAAGCGGCGCCTCATCGATCGACCAGATCGCCGGCCCCATTGGCGAGGCGCTGATCATGACCGCATTCGGCCTCGTTGTCGCCATTCCCGCCGTGCTCGGGTACAACGCGCTCACGCGCTCGAACAAGGCCATCGTCGGCGGCCTGCGCCGATTTACGCACAGCTTGCATGCTTATTTCGTCACGGGCGCACGCCTCGGGTCGTCCGGCAGCGGCGGTTTGCGGCTTGCCGCGCGCTCGCATTGATGCACGGGGCGACACATGACAATGCAAGCTTTCGAGGATGACGACGACGAGCTGATGACCGAGATCAACATGACGCCGTTCATCGACGTCATGCTGGTACTGCTGATCGTGTTTCTGGTCGCCATCCCTGCGATTCATCATGCGATCAAAATCGATCTTCCTCGCGTGGGGACGAACGCCGGCACGTCGGCGCAAATACCGGCCCATGCGAATGTCTCGATACGCGCAGATGGCACTTTGCTTTGGAACGATGCGCCGGTCACACAACAAGCGCTTGCCGAGCAAATTCGAGCCGCGGCAAACAGCGATCCTCAAACCGAACTGCATCTCGAAGCTGACCGGCTGGTACCGTACGAGCGCGTGGCCGAAGTGATGTCGATGGCACAAGCGGGCGGCCTGACGAGAATCGGCTTTATCACCGTGCCGAAGCGAAAGTAGCGTTGGGAGGTGCACACAAATAAAAAAAGGCCCCCATCGACGATGAGGGCCTTTTTGATGCGCACGCGGCGCCTTCGGGCAGCGGGCTCGTTCGCCATCGGGGCAACGAGAGCACCGCATGCGACAGCCGTGTTCTCCACGGACAGCGCGTTTGTGCCCTATCCGGCTTGCTATAAGAGCAGCCGAGCATTTCCGCACCGGACACTCCGGCACGAAGGGATTTCAATATAGGCTTCGTCGCCGACCCGTTCAAGCGAACGGTCATAGAAAGTACTGATCGTCGGCGACGTTTAAATGACAAAAGCGATGTTGGGCTGCGCAAACGAGTTCAGTCGGCCACGGCCGCCGCCTGGGCGGCAAGGACTTGCTCGCGAGTCGGGCATTCGCGCGGAGGATGTTTATCCGGGCCCAGCACCTCGACGAGATAGTCGACAAACGCGCGCACCGCAGGCGCCATACCCTGCCTCGAAATGAATACCGCGAAAAGCTGCGGCGTCGGCAATGTCCAGCCTGGCATGACCGGTGACAGTTGCCCTGTTCGCATGGCAGCGCCATACATCATGACGGGCAGCACGGCAATCCCGACACCGGCAAGCACTGCTTCGCGTATCGTCGTTAGATCGGCCGTCACGACGCGAGGCTCGTGTTCGTGGATATAGTGCTGACCATCGGGCGCGATCAGATGAAAGAGATGGCGGCCATCGCGACTCGGCGTGTCCAACGTTTGGAAGCGCGCGAGATCGGCAGGAACCACCGGCGGCGCATGTTGGCTCAATAGGCTCGGCGCGCCGACGAGCAACTGTTCGGTGCGCCACAGTGGCCGCGCGACGATATTCGCGCTATCGGGCGGTTCGGAGCGCACGCGCAACGCAACGTCCACCGAATCTTCATAGAGATCGATGACGCGGTTCGTCACACGAATCGATACCTGCACCTCGGGGTAACGCAACAGGAATTCGGGGAGGATGTCGGTCAATATCGTCTGCGAGACCGTGACAGGCACGCTGACGCGTACGGTGCCGCGCGGCGACGAGCGCAACTCCTGCACCGCGTTCATCGCTGCCTGGGCTTCGGACAGCATGGACTGGCAATGCTGATAGAACAATTGCCCCGCTTCGGTGAGGGCGAGCTTGCGAGTCGAGCGTTGCAGCAAACGCACCCCAAGCGCTGCTTCGAGTTCGGCCACGCGCCGCGACAGCCGCGACTTCGAAATGCCAAGCTTGCGCTCGGCTGCGGAGAACCCGCCGTGTTCGACGACGTGCGCGAAATACATCAGGTCGTTCAGATTGTGCGAATCGAGCTGCATCTCATTGTTCCACGGGTGAGACGATCCATTGCTCCGAACCGGGGTGGAATAGAGAGGACCGCTTCATATAATAGCCGCATGCAAACAATCCGATGCACATCCCCCAACGCCCAAGGTAGGCAGCATGTCCACGATCGGCAGCACCATCCGCAGCATCAAATTCACGATTCCTGCCGCCCGCACCACCGAGGGCGGCGGCTTCGTCGTCCATCGTCCTTTCCCGACCCGCGTGCTGATGGATTTCGATCCCTTCTTGCTGCTCGACGAGATGGGTCCTGTCGATTACGCACCGGGCGAAGCGAAAGGCGCGCCCGATCACCCGCACCGCGGCTTCGAAACGGTGACATATCTGCTCGAAGGACGTTTTAGCCATCGCGATTCCGCAGGCCATTCGGGTGTGCTGCGTCCGGGCGACGTTCAGTGGATGACGGCCGGCGCCGGTGTCGTCCATAGCGAGATGCCAGACCCCGAATTCGCACGCGAGGGCGGTCGTGTGCACGGGCTCCAGCTATGGGTGAACCTGCCGCGTCAGGACAAGATGATCGCGCCGCGTTACCAGGAAATCGCATCGGAGCACATTCCGATCGGGGTCTCCGATGACGGGAAGGTACGCGTTAAAGTCATCGCGGGCGAGGCGCTCGGCGCCAAGGCCGTAATCGAAACGCGCACAGCCATCCTGTTCCAGCACTTTTCGATCGAACCGGGCGGCTCGATCATCCATTCAGTGCCAACCAATTTTCGCGTATTTGCCTATCCCCTTTCGGGCACCGGCCGATTTGGCGTAACGAAGCAGGCGGTTACGGCGCAGCAGATGATTGCGTTCGATAACGATGGCGACGCCGTCATGCTGGCAGCCGCCGAAACACCGCTCGAGGTGCTGTTGATCGGTGGCATGCCGCTGAACGAGCCGATTGTCCGGCACGGCCCTTTCGTCATGAATACAGAAGACGAAATCCGGCAAGCGGTCCTCGACTATCAAGCCGGCCGCATGGGTCGCGTAAGCCCGGAGTCGCACTAGACGGTCACCTGACGCTCGCACACGTGCTGCGCGAGCGCCGGCGAATTGCGTCACAATAACCGCTCGTGCCGACGGCCGCCGTGTCATCGGCACTGATCGGCTTTCGCCGCAGCGCCCTCTCGATCGATCCTGGAGCCTTCAATATGAGCGAACGCACCGTGCATGCAACAAGCGGCGCAACGAATTATCAAGTCTTGTTCGACGACGGTGCCCACTTGTGGCATGCGGACGAGCCTACCGTGCTGGGCGGCGGCGATCGCGGGCC
Organism: Trinickia sp. LjRoot230; assembly: GCF_964253315.1. Taxonomy (NCBI): domain Bacteria; kingdom Pseudomonadati; phylum Pseudomonadota; class Betaproteobacteria; order Burkholderiales; family Burkholderiaceae; genus Trinickia; species Trinickia sp. LjRoot230. Next base: position 1,382,407 of record NZ_CAXUQX020000001.1, on the reverse strand, counting down.
GACACCGGACTCGCTGCTGCTTTCCGGGCTCGGCGCATGCACGTCGATTACATTGAAAATGTATGCGCAGCGTAAAGGCTGGCCGCTCGAGCACGTGAGCGTCACGCTTTCGCTCGAAGCGACGCCTGAAGGCTCGACGATCCAACGCGCGATCGTTCTTGAAGGTCCTCTTTCGGACGAACAGCGCGAGCGGCTGCTGCAAATCGCCATTGCGTGCCCGGTTCACAAGATTCTGACGCGTCCGATCGGCATCAATACCAGCCTCGCCGCGCTCGCGCCTTCGATCCCGAACGCTTCCGAAGCGTGAATGCCTGAATGCCTGAAAGGAAGGACTTGTTTTGAATTTTGAACATCTCATTCAGATCAACGACCCGCTCAACCCGCTCGTGGAAACGCTGACCCCGGAACAACTCTGGGAGGGGCTCGTTTTGCGCGCCGAGCAACCGCAGCTCTTCGTCATTGGCCTCGACAGTTGCACCATCCTTTCGCGAACCGATCACACGCTGGAGCGCGAACTCCATTACGGGTCGGCGACCGTTCGAGATCGGGTGACGCTGACGCCGCACAAGAGTGTGCGCTACGACATCCACGCGACCGAAGCGCACGTCGGCGGTTCGCTGACGATGACGATCGAACAGCCCGACGAGGTGCAGCTCTTCTTACGCTTTGAGTATGCGACGACGCTGCCCAGCGCCGATACGGAAGACGCGAGACAGACCACCGAAATCGTCAAATCGGCTTATCGCGAGGCCGATATCGATACAGTGCGCCTCATTCGCCAATATGCGGCCAACCCCGATAAGCCTGGGGCTTTGCATTAACGGGCGCGCTCGCCTCACTGCCGTTTCGGGCATATGGGTGTGTCTTCGGCTTCGGCCAGATTTCGCGCGAGATTTCAGGAATGATGAATACGTTTTCATTCCCTTCTCGGATTTGTTCGCTATGTCGAGACTCACTCCTGTTCGAAGCGAAGGTGTCCGGCCGCAGCCAACGCAACCCGACGCCAATCGAAGGCTGGAGCATGCAGTGGCGTCGCCCGCCGCGCAGGCGCCGCTTCCGCCGCAACTCGCGCAACTGAGCGAGCGCTCAGCGCCACATTTGACAGGTACGCCGAGCCGCATCGCCATGCAAGGTTCTGCGAACGTCCGTATTCCGGATGCGGCGACGCGTTCTAACGGCGACGTCGCAGGCGCCGTGCGAATGTTTGCTAAAGGTAACGGTAAAGGTAGCGACGGAAACGAGCCAGCCGGACGGTTTTCCAAGGAATACAACATTCCGCCCAAGCACGCGTCCGACATCGAGGATAAGGACTCGCGGGTGAACAGATCGGCAGAGCAGATAGCGGACACCCAACCCTGGAACCCTCCCGGGTCACAAAGCCTCGCGCTGCTTCCACGCGATTGGCGCTCGCGGCTCGCCGCACGAGTCATCACACTGCGGAACACGCTCGAACTCGAACTACCGCTGGCGCGGATTCGGCAATTGTTGTCGAGGCTCATCAGGGAAGTCGATTTCGGGTAGCGCCTGCCCCGTGACGCGCCGCCTATCGGCGCTCAATCTCGATCAAAATCTTTTTTACAATCGATAATGATTCTCATTTATTATTCCTTCCATCGAATCGAAACCCCCATGCGCCAATGAGTGAGTTCAACCGCCCGTCCACTTTGACTTTGCGAGGCTCCATGCACAATGTGCCGCGTCACCTGATCTCGGGCACGCCTCAGCCGCAAATGACCGATGGAGGACAAAACCGCGAGCCGCGCATCGTGCGCAGCGATGCGCTGTTGCAAGGGCAAACGCATGTGCTGATTGCACATAATGGCGAGACATACCAGTTGCGCGCCACGCGCCTTGGCAAGCTGATCCTGACGAAGTAAGACCGAGTATTGTGGGGACCACCTCCTCGGGAGGTGTTGGGCAGTAGCCAGCCACGACAGCATCGCACGTTAGTCTAGACCCCTTCGTGCACGCCGCTTTCTGCAACGGTCGTAGCCAGCCATGCCGCTTTTTTTTTGCGCGCGTTTATTAGCGTTTTACGTTTTACCAGCGCGCGAAGCCCCAGAACATCAACCACCAAGCGCTATCCGCCACGGCCAATGCGGCGATGAACCATAGCGTTGCAGCGCCGCGGGTGAGCACCGACGCCGAGTACCGGCTCGTAACACGCCACGCCAACCATGCGCTCCACGTGTTCGCGATTGCCAGTACGGCAATACGCACGTCGGACGCCCAATCGACCGGTATATGCTCGGCGCGCAGTAACGACAACGTCGTTGCCGAAAGCCCGAGAAACACGCCAGCACCAGCAACCGGAATCAGCGCCTGCGTGAGATGGTGCAATCGCCTGATGTCGAAGCGCCCGAGCACACGAGCCGCGAGTGCGAGAAGCGCAAGCAAGACAGTGCCATAAACGAGCGCCGTCGCGACGATATAACCGACGACAAGCCCGCCATCGAGCCACGAAAAGACATCGTTTTGCGCCGGGTAATGGGTCAGCAGAAACCACGGCGCGTTGGTCGCGAGCGGCCACGTGATGTCGTGATCGATGAGCCACATCGCCAGAAACTGCTTGAGCCCGATGAACCACGGGCTGACGGTCCAATGAAATGCGCCGATCGCAATGCCGAGCAGACCATACAGGACGAGCGCCGTGTCCCAGCCGCTCGCGGCTTCCCGCCCGCGCTCCACGACTTCCTGCGACGGCGAGCGCCAACTCAATGCAATGGCGTCACGATGGCCGCTACAGCGCCCGCACATATGGCAAGCTGCCGCACCCTTCATATTCCGAAGCGGCACCAGTGGCGCGCAGTTGACGGGAATGACGCGATGGCCGCGTTCGCCTTGCTTGTACGAACGCCGCCAGGCATCTTCATCGACCTTGTAATGAAACGGCGCCAAGCGCGCCAGCAACGAGAAAACGCCGTTGACCGGACACAGATAACGGCACCAGACACGCTTCTCGCGCCCATATAGCAAGCCGATCACCATCGCGGCCAGTGTCGAACCGCCGAGCACCAGCAAGACGGCCAATGGATATTGGTAGACGCTGACCATCTGGCCATAGATGGTCGTCAATCCGAAGGCGACGAATGGCCAGCCTCCCCACCGCATCCATCGAGGGATGGCTCGGCCAAGGCCATGCTTGCTGGCGAACTCGGACAGCGCGCCCTCTGGACACAGCACGCCGCACCACACGCGGCCCAACATCACCATCGAAAGCAGAACGAACGGCCACCAGATTCCCCAAAAGACGAACTGTGCGGCCAGCGTCAGATTGCTCCAAAGGTGCGCGGTCCCATCGGGCAACGGCAGACAGACTGGCACGATGATCAGAAAAGCATAGATGCCGACAACAAACCACTGAATGGCGCGCACGACCGCGCCATGCCGCTGCATCCATGCCCCGGCTCGTGCAAGCCGGCTCGCGCGCAACGTAAGACTGGCCTGGCCGCTCATGCCGTGCGGCTCGCAGCGGGCGCCGGCGCGCGGCTCGCGCGGCGCAAGAGCCAAGCGACGACGGCCCAATACAACACGTAGGCCGCGAGATTCGTCAGCGAAGGATGCGCGCGATAGCCGGTCAGCGCGGCGACGAACGAACCTGACGTGCTGGAGTCGTCGAGCAATGCCGACGTGTCCCACAGCTGCGCGATGCCGAGCGGGAGAATTTCCTTGTCGATCAGCTTATCGACGCCCGTTTGCAGCAAGCCCGCCCCCAGCAACAGCAGCATGATTTCGGTAACGCGAAAAAAATGCCGCCAGGAGAAAAACCGGCCGCCAAGCTGCAAACCGTAAAAGGTAAGGAATGCGAGCGCGAGGCCGAGTACTACGGCGAGCACGTCGTTGCCACCGACGTGCCCCGACTGGCCGAAACCGAGCCCATACAGAAAGATGACCGTTTCGCTACCTTCGCGCGCAATGGCGAGGGCCACCAGAATAGCGACACCCCATCCGTTTCTGTCTCGAGTATGCGCCTGCAGCGAGCGCTCCATGTCGCGCTTGAGCGTGCGCCCATGGCGCTTCATCCACAGCACCATCTGCACGATCAACACGCAGGCGACGAGCACCATGCCGATCTGGAAATAGTCGGCTGCGTCACCCGACAAGAACTCGCTGAAACCGACGAGCAGCGCACCGAGCGCGACCGCCGCTACAAGCCCCGCACCGACACCGGCCCACAAAAACGGCAGGCTGCGGCGCGCCGCCGCGTCGCCGTTTTTCAGCCACGCGTAGAGAATGCCGACGACGAGTAACGCCTCCACACTTTCCCGCCATACGACGAACAGTACTTGCCCCATCCGAACCTCTCCGGGCGCGCAGCGAAAGCCTGCCGCCGCCGCGCGCAAATGCCACTGCCCTAACTACCCTACTTTGCGACGATTACACCCTGCGCCGTTTGATGAAAATCATCGAAGAACTTGTATTCCCCCGGCGACAACGGCGCAATCACGACGAACGAATCAGCACCGGGCGCAAGCACCTTCTCCTTTCGCAACTGCACACTTTCGAACTCGACTGCGCCCTTGCCGGTATTCCGGATTTCGATCTTGATCCGCTTGCCCGCAGGCACCTCGATGCGCGTGGGGTTGACCTTGCCGTCCGCCATCTCCAGCTTGAAAGTCGGCAGGTCTTCGGCGTGCGCACCGGCACTGGCGACGCCGATGGCGCCCGCCGCAAACACGAGCCAAAACCAAAGCCATGCGAACCTACGATGCAACTTCATGCGCGTTTTCCTTCCTTAACAAGGAGCCATCGAAGACCGCGGCCTTCTTTTAGTACCCGCCCTTCTTGCCAATGCCCGCGAACGGGAAATCGTATTCAAGCGTGATCGGCTTGAACCACGGGCCGACGCCCGTTTCCTTGTCGACATGCCGGCCAAACGCCATGTGACCGCTTTGCATCGGCGGATTGACCGTGAGCTTGAGGTGGTACTTGCCCGGGCCGGCCAGCTTGACGTTGTCGCCATAATGAGGGCCGTCGTCGGCCACCATCGGCATCAAGTCGCCTTTCGCCGCGTAACTCGAGCCCGCCTTCGTCAGCTCGTACGTCACTTGCAAATAGGGCATCCAGTCCCCTTCCGCGAAACCCGTCGGATTGTTCTTCACGGCGTGAATGTCGGCCTCGAGATGGACGTCCGAGTCCGAAGCTTTGCGCATCATGCCTTCGGGATCCATCGTGATCGGCTGCAAATAGACAGCGCCGATTTCCATCCCACCCGCGATTTTTTGTTTGCCAATCGGATATTCGGCGGCCGAAGCCCCCACCGCGGCCATCGCAGCAACCATCACGAGGCCGCCACGAATCCAGGAAGAACGCTGCATCTATGCTCCTTAAAGAGGATTGTTCGCGAATGCTGAATACTAACGCGAATGCGAACGATTATCAATTGAGCATAAGTCTAGCACGATCTGGCGCGGAATAAACCCGTGAAGGCGGAACGCACTACGAGGGCTCAGTCATTGCCGATGATGGAGTCGCCGACATTCGCGCCAAATACTCGCGCGCGGAGCACCGCCAGTTGATCGCGCGCCTGAGCCGCTTTTTCGAATTCGAGATTTTTTGCGTGCTCCATCATCTGCTTCTCGATGCGTTTGATTTCTTTGGCGATCTGCTTTTCCGACATGTCCTCGAATTTCGCGCGCTGCTGCATTTCCTTTAGCTCGGCTCGCGCTTCGTCGGCACTGTAGACGCCGTCGATGATGTCCTTGATTCGCTTGATCACGCCACGCGGCGTAATGCCCATGCGTTCGTTGTGCGCGATTTGCTTCGTGCGCCGCCGCTCCGTTTCGTCGATTGCACGGCGCATCGAATCGGTGATTCGGTCCGCATAGAGAATCGCGCGACCGTTGACGTTGCGTGCCGCTCGGCCGATCGTCTGAATCAGCGAACGCTCTGCGCGCAAGAAACCCTCCTTGTCGGCATCGAGAATCGCGACCAGCGAAACCTCCGGGATGTCGAGCCCCTCTCGCAGCAAATTGATGCCGACCAGCACATCGAACGTGCCGAGGCGTAAATCGCGAATGATTTCGACACGCTCCACAGTGTCGATATCGCTGTGCAGATAGCGCACCTTCACACCGTGATCGGCGAGAAACTCGGTCAGTTGCTCGGCCATGCGCTTGGTCAGCACCGTGACGAGCACGCGCTCGTTCGCGGCAACGCACACGTTGATTTCCGATAACACATCATCCACCTGCGTACGCGCCGGCCGGACCTGCACCTCGGGATCGACGAGCCCCGTCGGCCGCACCAGCTGCTCGACGACCTGCCCCGCCGTTCTTTTCTCGTAGTCCGCCGGCGTAGCCGAAACGAATACCGCTTGCCGCATTTTTCGCTCGAACTCGTGGAACTTGAGCGGGCGGTTATCGAGTGCGGAGGGCAAACGAAACCCGTAATCGACAAGGTTTTCCTTACGCGCGCGGTCCCCGTTGTACATGCCGTTCAGCTGGCCGATCAGCACGTGCGATTCGTCAAGGAACATCAATGCGTCCGGCGCGAGATAGTCGACGAGCGTCGGCGGCGGCTCGCCAGGCGCGGCGCCCGAAAAGTGTCGCGTATAGTTTTCGATGCCCTTGCAAAACCCCAGCTCCTGCAGCATTTCGAGATCGAAACGCGTGCGCTGCTCGAGCCGTTGGGCCTCGACGAGCTTGCCGCCTTGATGGAAAAACTCGAGACGCTCGCGCAACTCGGTTTTGATCGTCTCGACCGCGCGCATCACCGTCTCGCGCGGCGTCACGTAGTGCGACGATGGATACACGGTGAAGCGCAGAATTTTCTGGCGCACCTTGCCCGTCAGCGGATCGAATAAATGCAGCGACTCGACTTCATCGTCGAAGAGTTCGATGCGCAACGCCATTTCCGCATGCTCGGCCGGAAAGACGTCGATTGTGTCGCCGCGCACCCGAAACGCGCCGCGCTGAAAGTCGGCCTCGTTGCGGCTGTATTGCATCGCGATGAGCCGAGCAATCACGTCGCGCTGCCCGAGCTTGTCGCCCGTGCGCAGCGTCAGAATCATCTTGTGATATTCGCTCGGGTTGCCGATACCGTAGATGGCCGAAACGGTGGCGACGATGACGACGTCACGCCGCTCCAACAGGCTCTTCGTCGCGGACAGCCGCATCTGTTCGATGTGCTCGTTGATCGACGAATCCTTCTCGATGAAAAGATCGCGCTGCGGCACATACGCTTCCGGCTGATAGTAGTCGTAGTACGAAACAAAATACTCGACCGCATTGCGCGGAAAAAACTCGCGAAACTCCGAATAAAGCTGCGCTGCCAACGTCTTGTTCGGCGCAAAGACAATCGCGGGCCGGCCGAGCCGCGCAATGGTATTAGCCATCGTGAACGTCTTGCCCGAGCCCGTCACACCGAGCAAAGTCTGAAACGACAGGCCGTCTCCGATCCCCTCCATCAGCATGCGAATGGCATCCGGCTGGTCGCCGGCGGGCGGATACGGCTGGTAAAGGTGAAACGGGGAACCCTCGAATTCGATGAATTTCGATTCGTCGAGAGCCTCGGCGGTATGCGGAAGATGTTCGGACATGAGGAAGAAAGAGGCGTCCTTCGCCGACGAAAATCGCTATTTTAGCCTTTTGCGCCGTCGCGAGCAGCGCAGCGCCCGCTTATCTCGCCGATATCCCCGCCGACAACTTACGAGCGAAAACGGCACGCCTGCGGGCCGGGATTCGATACAATTGCGTTCTCTGCGCCCGCCTTCGGCCGTGCCGCGCTCGTCAAAACAAGACGACAACGTGGTCCTGTCGCCGCTTGCGCTGCGATGCTGCCCGTTTCCTACTCAGTGCTCAGCCGATATCAACCATGTCACTTTTTTCCGCTGTCGAACTCGCCCCTCGCGACCCGATCCTCGGCCTCAACGAGGCGTTCAATGCCGATCCGCGCCCGACCAAGGTCAACCTTGGTGTCGGCGTCTACACCAACGAAGAAGGCAAGATCCCGCTGCTGCGCGCAGTGCGGGAAGCGGAAAAGGCGCGTGTCGATGCGGCCCTGCCGCGCGGCTACCTGCCGATCGAAGGCATCGCCGCCTATGACGCTTCCGTGCAAAAGCTGCTGCTTGGCGAGAACTCGCCACTGATCGCAGCGGGCCGCGTCGTCACGGCCCAAGCGCTTGGCGGAACGGGCGCACTGAAGATCGGCGCCGATTTTCTGCGGCGCGTCAATCCGAACGCGAAGGTGGCCATCAGCGACCCGAGCTGGGAAAACCATCGCGCGCTGTTCGAAAGTGCCGGGTTCGAAGTGGTCTCGTACCCGTACTACGATGCGCACACGCATGGTGTCAATTTCGACGCCATGCTCGACGCGCTGAACAACTACCCGGCCGGCACGGTCATCGTGTTGCACGCATGCTGCCATAACCCGACCGGGGTCGATCTGAACGAAGCGCAATGGAAACAGATCGTCGAAGTCGTGAAGACCCGCGCGCTCGTGCCGTTCCTCGACATCGCCTACCAGGGCTTCGGTGACAGCATCGACGCAGACGCGTTTGCCGTACGCCTTTTCGCGGCTGCCGAATTGAACACGTTTATCTCATCATCGTTCTCGAAGTCGTTCTCGCTTTATGGCGAACGTGTCGGTGCGCTTTCGATTGTCACGGACAGCAAAGACGAGGCCGCTCGCGTGCTCTCGCAATTGAAGCGCGTCATTCGCACGAACTATTCGAACCCGCCGACGCATGGCGGCTCGATCGTTGCGGCCGTGCTCGGCGCGCCGGCGCTGCGCATCACGTGGGAGCAGGAGCTCGGCGAAATGCGCGAGCGTATCCGCGCCATGCGTAGCGGCTTGGTCGAGCGCTTAAAGGCAGCCGGAATCGATCGCGACTTCAGTTTCGTCAACGCGCAGCGCGGCATGTTCTCGTATTCGGGGCTGACCACCGCGCAAGTGGACCGCCTGCGCGATGAGTTCGGCATCTACGCAGTGGGCACAGGGCGCATTTGCGTGGCTGCGCTCAACACGCGCAATATCGACGTCGTGGCAAACGCTGTCGCGCATGTGTTGAAGTGATACACAAGACGAAGTGATGCGCAAAACGGCACCTGGATGGTGCCGTTTTTTTTTGCGAAGCGCTGCAGGTTTTGCGCCTGGCACGCCCGCCCTCCCGCGTATCAGCGCAAATCAACGCGCGTCAGCGCGAATCGCGATGGATGTCGTGCGTCACAAAGCCGGCTTCGTTATCGGGCATAGCGAGCCAGCCCGGCTGCGCGAGGCTGTTGCGAATATCCTGCAAGCCGCTTTCCCAGTGATACCGCATCGTCGATAAACCGAACTGATAGTCCTTGTAATTGCCGTCGAACTCCTTATTGCGATAGATGAGCTGAAACACGTTGTAGCGGTGCGAGGTGATAAGCTCCGCTGCGAGCTTGCACCACGGGTCGTCCCGATATTCGGGCGGCACGCGCGCCAGCACTTCGCGCAGCACGTGCCGAAAGCGCTGCGAATGCTGGAGCATGTCGGTTACAAGCCGCGTGCGGCTTGAATATTGGATGTCTTTGATGCGGCCTTGCACATCGGTGATGTTATCGGGCACCGGGCCACGAGCGCTCCATAAGTCCACCTGAAACGCGAGCGTGTCGCGTCGCGGCGTACTCTGGACGACTTCCGAGAGCGGCGTGTTCGACATCAGGCCGCCGTCCCAGAAATACTCGCCATCGATTTCGGTCGCGGCAAAGCCCGGAGGCAGCGAAGCCGATGCGATGAAATGCTCGACACGCAGCTTCGTGCACGTGTTATCGAAATAGGCGAAGTTGCCGGTACCCACATTGACCGCGGCAACGGAAACCCGCGTTTCCTTCGAGTTGATCCGATCGAAGTCGCACAGGCGTTCGAGCGTGGCTTTGAGCGGCGAGGTGTCGTACCAACTCGCTGTTTGCGGCGTGCTCAGCGTAAAAGGCAAAGGCGGCGGCACGCGCGGGACGAAGAAGCCTTTTTGCCCGTCGACCAATGCGCTCACTGCTTGCAGGGTAGTGAACGCAGTCCGTGCGATCGTGTTCGAATCGAAGAAGGCATTTTCGACAGCCGAAGGCACCGGAAAGCCGTAAGCGGGCTGGCAAATGGTTTCCCAGAACTCGCGTAACTTCGCCAGACGATCGGCCGGCGCATTGCCCGCGAGGATGGCGGTATTGAGTGCACCGATGGAGATGCCGGCAATCCAATTCGGCGCAATGCCGGCTTCGTACAAGCCCTCGTAGACACCCGCCTGGTAGGCGCCAAGCGCGCCCCCACCCTGAAGCACCAGCGCGATGGTCTCATAGGGAGGCAAAGCAACCATGCGCGAGCCCTCGGTTGCTTCCCCCGTGCGCGCCCCGGATCGTGCGCGATGCGCGCGCTTGGTGGAAGATGCGTCGGCATGCAACGTCGCTGCGTTTTGGTCGGTCATCGACGGCTCCTGTTATGGCGTGTTCCTGCGCTGTTATTGCGCTTCTGCCCGCCTCGCTTATTGCATATGCCAGCCGTGACTCAGGACGATGGATTGCCCCGTCAGCACGGCGCTTGGGAAAGCGGCCAAAAACAGTACCGTTTGCGCTACATCTTGAACGGTCGTAAACACGCCGTCGACCGTATGCCCGAGCATGACGCGCTTGACCACCTCTTCTTCGCTGATGCCGAACTCCTTCGCCTGCTCGGGAATCTGCTTCTCCACAAGCGGCGTGCGCACGAAGCCAGGGCAGATGACGTGCGAACGGACGTTGTGTGCCGCGCCCTCTTTCGCGAGTACGCGCGCCAGACCCAGCAGCGCGTGCTTGGCGGCGACGTAAGCCGATTTGAGCGCGGACGCCTCGTGCGAATGCACCGAGCCCATGTAAATCACCACGCCGCCGCGATCGCCCCGATACATGTATTTGAGCGCGGCCTTCGTCGTGAGAAAGGCGCCATCGACGTGAATGGCCTGCATTTTCTTCCAATCGGAGAACGCATAGCTTTCAATCGGATTGACGATTTGTATCCCAGCGTTGGAAACGAGAATATCGACGGAACCGAACTGCTCGGCCACCGCATCGATGCCGCTGGTGACCGACTCTTCGTTGGTGACGTCCATCGCCAGTGCGAGCGCTTTTCCGCCCGCCTTCGTGATTTCGTCAGCCACCGCCTGCGCCCCGGCCAAGTTAAGATCGGCAATGGTCACTGCCGCGCCCTGCGCCGCAAGCGTCAGTGCGATCTCTTTGCCGATGCCGCTAGCCGCGCCTGTTACGACCGCGGCCTTCCCACTCAAATCGGTATTCAACATGGACATTCGTATCTCCATTGATTCGGGCACCATGACACCACGACACACGATGCGAAGCAACCGGCCAAACGGCATATGCCGCACGGCCGCCTCCCGCGTCGCAGCCAACTCCGCTATTGTGCATGAACGGCCGCACCCCTGTACCAAAAGGAGATTGCAATGAACTACCGGCGACTCGGACGTTCCGGGCTTCAAGTCAGTGAGCTGTCTCTCGGCTCGTGGGTCACTTACGGCAACCAGGTTGATCGCCGCGCGGCGCGCGAATCGCTGGCGGCCGCGCGCGATGCAGGCGTGAATTTCTTCGACAATGCCGAGGTCTACGCGGGCGGCCAAGCCGAAGAAATAATGGGCGTAGCACTAAAGGAACTGGCGTGGCCTCGCGTGAGCTACATCGTTTCCACGAAATTCTTTTGGGGGCTGCACGAAGCGCCGAATCAGCATCACACGCTCAACCGAAAATATCTGCTCAATGCAATCGACGGCTCGCTCAGCCGCATGCAGCTCGACTACATCGATCTGGTGTTTTGTCATCGCCCCGATCCGCACACGCCCATTGAGGAAACGGTATGGGCCATGAGTGACATGATTACGCGAGGCAAGGCGCTTTACTGGGGTACCTCCGAATGGCATGCCGACGAGATTCGAGCGGCGTATGAAATCGCTGAACGCCATCATCTGCATAAACCCATCATGGAGCAGCCTCAGTACAACCTCTTTTGCCGCAAGCGGGTCGAAGAAGAATATTCGCGACTTTACGACGACATCGGGCTCGGCCTGACTACTTGGAGCCCGTTGGCTTCCGGCATTCTGACCGGCAAATACCGCGAGGGCGTACCGCGTGGGAGCCGCGCCGAGCTGCAGGGCTATGACTGGTTGCGAACGCAACTAACCGATACTGCAAAAAACGAAATCGTCCGCAAGCTCGCCGCGATTGCCGACAGCGTCGGCTGTACGGTCGGCCAGTTAGCGATTGCCTGGATTCTTCAGAACCCGCGCGTCAGCACGGTCATTACCGGCGCATCCCGCGTCGAGCAAGTCAGCGAGAACATGAAAGCACAGGAGGTTGCATCGCAAATCACGCCTGAAATCAAAGCGCAGATCGAGCGAGCCGTCGGCCCGTCCTACGACTAGGCACAGCGTGACACCTCGCAAGACCCGTAGCGCACGTCACGCGGCTTGCGCACCGCGCTCGGCGTACAATACCCGCCCTCGGCATGCTCCGCTTCATGCGTGCCGGCGGCGGGGGCCGGGCTGCTTGGTGCCGCTGGTTCGCTCCGCTCGTTCGGTGCGCGCCGTTTGTCTTATTCGTTGCTTTTTCCGTTCGCCATGCTCAGCTACCGCCACGCGTTTCATGCCGGCAATCATGCCGATGTCCTCAAGCACGCCGTCGTCGTGCAACTGCTGCGCTACCTCGGACAGAAAGATAAACCATACTGGTACATCGATACGCACGCTGGCGCCGGTGTTTACTCGCTCACGGAAGGGTACGCTTCGAAGACAGCTGAGTTCGAGACGGGCATCGGCAAACTCTGGCAAAGGCGCGACCTGCCCGCACCGCTCGCCGATTACGTGGACGAAGTCAGCGCGCTCAATCCCGATGGCCAGCTACGCTTTTATCCAGGGTCGCCCTACCTCGCTTGGCGGTTGATGCGCTCGCAGGACCGGATGCGACTCTTCGAGTTGCATACCACCGAGATCGACATCCTGCGCCACAACTTTCGCGATGCCGGCCGCCGCGCCATGCTCTATGCCGGCGACGGCTTCGAAGGTATCAAGGCGCAATTGCCCCCCGCTCCGCGGCGGGCGCTCGTGCTCATCGACCCGTCGTTCGAGGACAAGCGGGACTATGCGCGCACAATTACGTGCCTTGAAGAGAGCCTGAAAAGGTTCGCCACAGGTGTCTATGCGGTGTGGTATCCGCGCGTCGTTCGACCGGAGTCGCAGCGGTTTGCCGAGCAATTGAAGCGCCTGCAAACCACCGACTGGCTGCACGTGACACTGACAGTCAGTCGCCCGCCCGAAGATGGCTTCGGCCTCTATGGCAGCAGCATGTTTGTGCTCAATCCGCCTTATACGCTCGTCGCGGCAATGAAAGAGATGCTGCCGTTTCTTGCTGACGTATTGGGCCAGGACGATGCTGCGCAATTCGAGGTCGAATCGCGCGTGTCTTAGGGTTTTATCGTCATTGGCCGGAATTCAAGCGCGGGCGAAGAACAGGCCGCGCCACGGCAGCGGGCGCGCCGCCGGGCACCTCAACGTACGGCGCAACGATAACGGCCGGCTGCTGCTGGGGCGCAAACTCTTGCAACGACGCGGTTGGCTGAGCGGCCACCATCGGCTGACTCACGAGCGGCGCGTTTTGCAGGACAACCCCGCTGCGTCCGTCGTGGATACCCGTTTGTGTGTCGAGAATGACCGGCTGGCGGTCGGACTCGGCAAAAGCCGGAAATGCCTGGACCAACAACAAGAGCGCTAGCCCGGCCGCAATGCGCGCGAACGGGAAAGCGTAGAAACGACAGAGAGAACGCATGGCTAAGGAATCCACAAGCGGCGCAGTCTGGATTTGCGCGGTCCCTCATACCTTAACGCCACGACAACATTCCCGCCAGCGGCACTGCGATCGCGCAATGGGGCGCGATACGTACCTAAGCCCTACCGGGCGAGGCTCCACTTGCCGAGGGTGCAACGACGGTGCGAACCCAGCGTCTTCCGGGCGATCGTGCAGCCGCATTCGGCAGCAACGACCGTCGGGTGCGTTACAACGTGTAGCCGTTGCTTTCAAGCGCACGCAGGCGCCGTTCGAGATCGACGACGTCCGACGAGGAAGCCAGATACGCTTCGCGGCGGGTCCGCTCAGCCGACTCAAACCAAAAACTGATCTTTTCGAGGATGTAGGCAAACATGAGGTGCTCCAGGGGTCGGGAAAACCCCGAGCCATCATGGCATCAGGGATATCCCGTAAAAGGGTTAACCCGGATTATAGTCGCGCGCCCAAAACTTGCCAGTGAAATGCTCGAATGCCGTGCATTCCGCTTTGGAATGGTGCAGCGTCGCGCGCGTTCGATCGGCGCATAAGCACCAGGTTGGTGCGCTGCCCGCTGCCCCTTCACGGCGTCAGGAAGCCATCGGTGCCGGCTTTTCGCGTTGATCAACCTGCGTCAACTGATCGAGAATCGGACATTCGGGCCGGGCGTCGCCATGGCAATTACGTGCGAGATGCGCGAGCGTATCGCGCATCTCCGTAAGCTCCCCGATGCGTCGCTCAAGTTCGGCAACGTGTTCCAGCGCGATGCGTTTGACTTCGGCGCTCGCGCGCGACCGGTCTTGCCACAGCGCGAGCAGCTTGCGAATGTCCTCGACGAGAAAGCCCAGGCGCCGCGCCTGGCGAATAAAACGCAACGTATGCACTTCGGCGGCGCCGTAGATGCGATAGCCCGCGTCGCTGCGCGCCTTTGGCACCAGCAAACCCACGCTTTCGTAATAGCGGATCATCTTTGCCGTCATACCGGACGCACGCGCGGCTTCGCCAATGTTCATGAGTCGCCTTGCTCGAACTGAAATTTGAAAAGAATATGAGCGTATACCTTCCCACGATGGCAAGGTATACGCTTATCGGCACCATCACCCTGTATCACGTAACAAGGACTTCAAATGATCGAGTTTCAAGTAGAAGGCATGACGTGCCAACACTGCGTCGCCGCGATCACGCAGGCTGTCCAACGTGTCGCCAGCGCAGCTCGCATCGAGGTCGACCTACCAAGCGGCCGAGTACGCGTGGCGTCAAACGGCCGCGCAGAGCCATTCGAAGCCGCTATTGCTGAGGCCGGGTATACGGTGAAGCAGACCGCGACGAGCCCGGCCAGCCGGGATTGACGCGCCGATGTTTACAGTTGCGGTTATAGGGGCGTCGGGCCTTGTTGGAAGAGCCGTCGTCGAAGCGATAAGCGGCTACGCCGGCTGGCGCGTCGTCGGCACGGCGCACCGCCGAGCCAACGCTAAAACGGTGGCCCTCGACATCCGTGACGTCGCGGCTATCGATGCTTTCGTCGATTGCCACGCGCCCGATGCAATTGTCATTGCGGCTGCAGAACGCCGGCCAGATGTATGCGAACGCCATCCTGAGCTGGCACGCCAACTCAACGTCGACGCCGTGAGCGCCACTGCCGCGGCAGCACGCCGCCGCGGCGCGTGGATTTTGTCGATCTCGACCGACTACGTGTTCGACGGCACGCGCGCGCCTTACCGCGAGGATGACGCGCCCTGCCCGATCAACGCTTACGGCCGCAGTAAGCTCGAAGGCGAAAAGGCGCTCGCCGACACCACCAATTTCGGCTGCGTCCTTCGTCTGCCGCTGCTGTTCGGCCATATCACCGACTGGCAGGAATCCGCTGTGACTAGCCTCGTGCCGGCTGTGCTGGCGTCGGCGGCGCCCGGCGCCGCGCCCGTGTTAATGGATGCCTGGGCGACGCGATATCCGACGTTCACCGATGATGTCGCTCATGTGATCCGCCAGTTGCTCGAACGCACAGCCAGCGGCAACGCGGTGTGCGGGCTCGCGCAATGGTCGGGCGACGAACCGATGACGAAGTTCGACATCGCCACCCGGCTTGCGCGTGCGCTGGATGTCAACGCGCGTCTTACCGCTTCGAACACGGACGCCGGTGCAACGCCTCGCCCGCGCGACTGCCATCTCGATTCGAGCCGCCTCGAAGCGCTCGGCATCGGTCGTCGCACCCCATTCGACATGGCCCTTGAACAAGTCCTCGCGCGCTTTTCCGGCGCGCGATAAAATGCGCAGCGACCCGTGAACGTCGCGGTAGGAATGTCCATTACTGGACACCCCCCGCACAGATCCCGGCGTGCGCGATTCGCGCACCGGGCTCCTGCCTCGGGTAGTTGGCGTCAAACCGCACGACCGGCCAGGGGTGAAGGATGCGAGCCTTGGGTATCCACTGCTTCGCAAGCCGTTGCATCTTCGCCCACGTGGTGTCGTCCTTCTGACTGCGGCGCCGTAGCGCCAACCTCCAGAGGTCAATCACGCGTGCGCGCAAGGCCCGCAGCGCAGCGAAGTTGGTCGGCACCGCGTGGTAGTTGAAGTACCCTTGGACCACGCGGCGTAACCAGTCCCCTTGCTCGGGAATCGACTGGTGCCATCTGTGCCGCAACTCATCCTTGATCCCCTTCAGCGCCGTGCGGAGTCGGTCGCTCCGCGTTTTGCGCATGAGCATGAACCTGCCGTCTCTAGCACGGCCGCTGATGTGGGTGAATCCGAGGAAGTTGAACGTCTCGGGTTTGCCCAGCCCTCGGCCGGCTCGGTTGCGGGCCGCAAAGCGCCCGAACTCGATCAGCCGGGTTTTCTCCGGGTGCACCGACAGCCCAAACTGCTCCAGTCGCTGTTGCATGGCCCGCCTGAACCGCTTCGCATCATGTGGTTTATCGAAACCAATCACGACGTCGTCGGCGTATCGGACGATCACGACGTTACCCTCGGCATGGCGCTTACGCCATTGATTTGCCCAGAGGTCGAAGACGTAGTGCAGGTAGATATTCGCCAGCAGCGGCGAGATGACAGACCCTTGCGGTGTCCCCTCGTCGGTGGGCTCGATCACCCCGTCTTCCATCGCTCCCGCCTTCAGCCATTTGCGGATCAGTCGAATCACGCGCTGGTCGCCTATGCGGTGCTCAACGAATCGGGTCAGCCAGTCGTGGTTGACCGTATCGAAGAACCTGCTGATGTCGGCGTCCAGTATCCAGCTCACGCTCGTGCGAGCGATTCCCGTTGCGAGTGCATCCAACGCATCGTGCTGGCTGCGTCGCGGACGAAAACCGTATGAGAAGCCCAGGAAGTCCGTCTCGTAGATCGCATTGAGGACCGCCACCAGCGCGCGCTGGACGATTTTGTCTTCCAGTGCGGCAATGCCCAGCGGTCGCTGTTTTCCATCCGCTTTCGGTATGTACCGCCTGCGACTGGGCAGCGCCCGATAAGCCTGCCGGTGGAGTCGGCCATGCAGGTCTTCGAGATTTCGATCCAGATCTAGCTCATAGTCGTGCCACGTCACGCCATCAACCCCGGCTGCCGCCTTCCGTTTCAGCCAGAAGAACGCCGTCGCCAGTAGGTCGAAGTCGATCAGGTGGAACAACGCCGTGAACCTCTCCTTCTTCCTTTGCCTTGCGGCTTGTCGCACACGGTCCAGCCTCTGGGACACGCTTATCCGGCTCTGCGTCCGGCGCATGCGCGACCAGCCCGTGTTCCCCTTGGCCCCGCCCCTTCGCTCCGCCGGCTCCGCGTCTGGTTGCCCGGATTTGTTCGCCAGCTTCTTCGCTACTATGGGCGAGTCCGACTTCTCCCATTCGTTCGTCATCGGCTTTGGCTCCTCACCTTCCCGATGCGGACCGCTCGACGACACCTCCGTCCGCGGCCAAATAGGAGATCTCCCGGTTCCCGCATAGAGATCGTACTGACATGCCAGGGTCTAAGACCGCGCCGAGTCCGCATGGCGCTTGCGATGGCGCGCCCCGCGGTATTGCCTTCCGCATACAGTAGTACGTCAGCACTCGGGAATGTATCCATTTCGTGGCTCGATGGCTGGCCTATCAGCACCCCTGTCAACGCTTCGCAGCCCGCCTCGCGGCTGACCACGCATGACTCGGGGACATCGTGAATCGCTAGTTCTTGCAATGTCGGGGACTTTCACCCCTTGATCTCTACCGGTCTCCCGGCGCACACTGTATAAAAATACAGTATCATCACAACCATGGTACGCGGCACACACCAGTCGTTTGTGCCGCCCACGGTATTCCGTAGATCTCTGGCAACTCATTCATCAGTCAGTGCCAATCACTACGAAATGCCGGGCTTTAAGTATCAGGCAGGCTCAATACAATTATTCCATTCAGCATGGCAAGTCTCTTGTTGGCGAGCCGTCTGAGCTCGCGCGTATCCGCGCGCTGTGCGGCTCGATGCCACAAGCGACGTGCCAGCAAAAAAGGAACTCCGCATGTCTTACCTGGATTTAGTGGAAGAGGGCGAAGATCTGCATTTACTCGCGCCGATCGCCGCGTCGAACGCCGCAGCACCCGCGCCCTGGCACCATACGCGCTGTAAGACGCGCTATATCGACGAAGCCGCGCTCGCGCCGCTCGTCCGAACCGAGGAGGTCGGCGACACCACATTTCTCGCCGCCGAGTTGAGCGCTGCGCGCACACCCGAAGAACGTATCCGGATGATTCGCGGCATCCTCCACATCGTCGGCTTCAAAGGGCTCGGCTATGCAGCCATCAAACTGAATGCCTACGGCCAGCCCGAGCGCGCCTATCTGCTGCGCGATTACCTGTCGTGCGACCTGTTGCCGAAAGCGCTGGAAGGCGGCTACTTTCTGCTCGACCCGCAGATGCGGCAGGCATTCGACTCCAGCCGGCTGCATGTCTGGGATATCCGCTCGCTCGTTCAAGCCTCCCGCAAGGAAGGCGTCGACGAGCCGCTACGGCGCCATTTCGACGGGTTGCGTGCGAACGGACTGTCGAGCGGGCTCGCATTCAGCTTGCCGATATCGCAAACGCCGCTGCGGGCACTGATCGTTTTCGCGGGTGCGCCCGAACACTGCGAATGGATTACCGACAGCGTGATCGCGCAGGCCATCGGGCTCGGCTTATCGCTTCATCAGCGGTGCTCGGCCTACGTCCAGGCAATGTGCCGGCGCGAAGGCGCAAATGGTTTGTCGGAGTTGCAGCAACGCATTCTGTCGGCAGTCATCGCCGGTATGCCCGATAAAGCGATTGCCGCCCGCTTTAACACGACCGTGCACAACGTCGATTACCACCTGCGGCAACTGCGCGAAAAGCTGGGCGCCCGCAACCGCAGCCAGCTCGCCTTTCTGGCAGGCAGGATGCAAGCAGTGTGATTGTTGTCGAAAACCGGTTCGCAGCCTCTCATCCGCTCCATCCCCAGCGCGCAGCACGGTAGACGAGCTGCGCGCGGTTTTCCACATTGAACATTTTTTGCAGCGCCTTCACGTGCGAACTCACCTTGTGCAGCGAAGTCGACATGGCGGTCGCGATCTCCTGATCGGAGAGGCCTTTCACTAGCCGCTGCAGCACCGCTGCCTGCTCGTTGGTGAGCACCATCTCGCGATTGCGCCGCGCGCATTCGTCGACGTATGGCTGAACCAATCGATGCACAGTGAGCGCGATGGTCAATGCGCCGCCCACGACGCGGTCGTTGATCCACCCCACCTCGTGCGTTTCGGCCGTCAAGTTGACGGCCACGCGCAAATCCTGTCGCGGTGCTGGCAGGCTCAACATCAACCCCGCGTTCATCGAACGGGATCGAAGGCTATTTGAAAGAATTCGCACCCGGGGATCGCCACTGTGCTCGGCGTGCGCCTCGATCTGCGTGGCTTGCCAGCGCGCAGGCAGCCCGTTCTGCCGTAAAGCGACAAACCGTGGATCGCTTTCGTACAGCCGGTGCTTCCAATAAAGGCGCGAAAAAGACACGTCGGCCAATTCGCTCATCGCGTGCGCACGCAAGACCCTTCGGCCGATCGTTTCAAACGCAACGTAATTGAGTGTGCGAAAACCCATCTGGCGCATGCGTTCGTGGCAGGCGAGCAACTCCGAACCAGGGCGCTCGATGTCGGTGGCCGCATCCATTTGGTGCAAGTATGCAAGCGCTTCCGTTTGCGAAAACCATATAAGTGCTGGAAATTCGTCCACATCTGTCATCAGGGTATCGCCTCTCATGCTGACCGCTTTTTCTGATTATGATTACAATATGTTACGTGCGCGAACCGTGGCTCCATCTCGCCGCCTTGCGTGGCGCGTAACGTGAATCTCGACCGGAGGCTCATCGATGCATCACGCCGCATTGCGCGAGGACGCGTCGCTGTTCGCGTCATCATATCGCTCGCCGGAAGGTAAGCAGTCCGAATTAACGCAACAGCAAGAAGAAGAACGCCCGATCGAAGTTGTCTGGTGCAACGATCCCAAGCAGGTCAGCGCCGCGGAGCGGCCGTGTCCGTCGCTCGGCATCGCTGCGTCCTTGGCAAGCGCGCGTAACGCGGCCGAACGCAATCGAATGGTCAACGGTCTGCTGCATTTGGTCGGCTTTTCGACCTTTGCCTATTTCGCGCTCGAAAGCGGCTCCGATCAAATCGAACGGCTCTTCTTGCACGAAGCGTTCGTACCGCCCACCTATCGTGGCGATTATGTACGTCGCGGCTATCACGAAATTGATCCGCGCACGCTGGGCGTGCGCCGCGTCAATGCACCGATGGTGTGGGACCTGCCGCATCTGCGTGAGCAAAACGCGGGAAGCATCGAAAGCGCCGGTGAATCGCCAACCCATCACGCGTTCGACGGTTTTCTCTCCACTATGCGCGAAGACGGCATGTGCAGCGGGCTCATGTTCGCCATGCCTATTCCAGGCACGCGTTTGAATGCGTTCATGAGCTTCACCGCGCCGCGCCGCAACCGTGACTGGATCACGCCGGCCACCGTCGAGCAATCGTTGTCGATTGCGTTGTCGGTGCACGCATTCGCGTCCCCGCAATTAACCGCCGCGTTGCGCGAGCGCGCGGCCGACGACTTGACACCCTTCGAGCGAGAGTTGTTGATCGGCATCGCGGAAGGAGCTTCCGACAAGGAGATCGGCCGCCGTCTCGACACGAGCGCGCATAACGTCGATTACCACTTGCGCAAGCTGCGCAAACGTTTTGGCGTCGGTAATCGCATCGAGTTGACCTACCTGACCTCGAAGCTCGAACTCATCTGATCAAAACGCCCTACCCGTGTGGACCAGTGCAGCGCATCATGCTGCGCTGCAGCGCGCCCACGCAATTATTCAGGACTCCGAAGCATCTCGCGATGTCGCAGTGATTGCCGGTGACTGGCGGTGAACGGCTGCAATCATGCAGGAATAGCCCCAATAAGCTCCCGATCAGCAACGCCTACCGCACTTCGTCATTACCCCGATTCTCAAGAACTACATGGAACTTGCCGATAAGCAGAGGCTGGCGCGCATCCACTCGTGGCCACTTTGTGAACCTGCCCCATGTATCCGGAACAAACCAGTCGCGGGCGCGTCCCGCACCTTCTTTGTTGTGCTTTGACCGTTGTGCCGCTTGTGATCGGCCCCAACGCACGTGCAGCCGCGCCTGCGCAATCTGGCCCCGACCCCTCAACCTGGTCGCCCGACACGCTGGCGTCGATGCCGCTGGAAGCGTTGATGGAAGTGAAGGTGGTCAGTACCGCCTCGCTTTTCGCTCAGCCGGTGTCGGATGCGCCGGCAGCCGTCGTCGTCTTGACGGCAGACGATATCCGCAACTACGGATGGCGCACGCTAGCCGACGCGCTCGGCTCGTTGCCAGGCCTTTATACGTCGAACGACCGCACCTACGCTTATCTCGGCGCCCGCGGTTTTCGCCGGCCGGGCGACTACAATAGCCGCTTCTTGCTGCTGATCGACGGCATGCGCATTAACGACGCCGTGTACGATCAGGCGCCGATAGGCAGCGACTTCCCGCTCGACTTGGATCTCGTCGAGCGCATCGAGTACGTGCCGGGCCCCGGTTCGGCCGTGTATGGCTCGAACGCGCTCTTCGGTGTCATCAACGTCATCACGAAGAAGGGTGCCGCGTTCAACGGCGCGCAAGTGGCGACGTCGGTGGGCAGCTTCGGCGAGAAACGAGGGCGCGCGACCTATGGCTGGCACGGCAGCAGTGGTGCCGACCTCGTGCTGTCGGCAACGTCGTACGTCCGCAGTGGCCAGGATCTTTACTACCGAGAGTTCGACACACCCGAGCAGAACAACGGCGTTGCCAAAGGGCTCGACTATGAGCGCGCGCAGTCTTTCTTTGGCAAATTCGCCTACCGCGATTTCACGTTCAGTGCAGGCCACGGCAATCGCACGAAGGGCGCGCCGGATGCACCGTACGGCGCCGACTTCAACACGCCGTTCAGCACGACCGATACGCATAGCTTCGTCAATGCGAGCTATCGCCATGCGGTGACGGACGGGCTCGAGGTTGCGTCCGAGGTGTTCTGGGAGCGCTACGACTATCGCAGCCCATCTTACTTCAGCTCGGTACTGAACATCGACGGCGACAAAGCGATCTGGTACGGTGCCGACGTTCATGCGACGTTGACCGCCATTGCACGCAACAAGATCGTTATCGGGATGAACGCCACCCGCGATGCAAGCCGCGATCAATACAACTTCAACGTCGATCCGTATCAGTCGTTACTCGATGATCATCACAGTGCCAATCTCTTCGGCATCTATGCAGAGGACGAAATACAACTCACTCGCCGCCTGACACTCAATGCAGGCGTTCGATTCGATAAGGAAAGCGTGTCGGGTCCGAATGTGAGCCCGCGTCTCGCACTGATTTTCAAGGCAACACCAAACGACACGTTCAAGCTCGTCTATGGGCGCTCGTATCGCGCGCCGAATGCATACGAGCTCTACTACGCCTATCCAGGCACCGACGGGCAAGCAGGTAACGCATCGCTTAAACCCGAACACATCACGACGACCGAGTTCATTTACGATCGGAAGGTGGGCAACTCTGGCCACGCGACTGTATCGCTGTTCCATAACGACGTACGCAACCTGATCACTGAGACGCTCGACGCGGCCGGCCTCTTTCAGTTTCAGAACATCGATCACGTCCAGGCAAATGGTGTGGAGCTGGCCTACGAGCAACAGTTCTC
Source organism: Trinickia sp. LjRoot230 (assembly GCF_964253315.1). Classification (NCBI taxonomy): domain Bacteria; kingdom Pseudomonadati; phylum Pseudomonadota; class Betaproteobacteria; order Burkholderiales; family Burkholderiaceae; genus Trinickia; species Trinickia sp. LjRoot230. The sequence goes on along the minus strand of NZ_CAXUQX020000001.1, from coordinate 1,359,462 downwards.
GAGCGGCGCTTCGGTTCGTGCAAGCTACTCCTGGCAAACCTCGCGCAACGTCGATACGGGCGCGGCGCTGCAAGATTCGCCAAGACACCTCGGCAAACTCAATGTGTTCGTGCCGGTCTTTCATCACAATGCGCGCGTGGGCGCGGAATTGCGCTGTGCGTCATCGCGCGTTGCGCAAGCAAACACTTCCGCAGCCGGCTATTGTCTAGGCAACGTGACGCTTGGCACCAATCGACTGATACCGCATGCCGATCTTTCGTTTTCAGTCTACAACGTGACCGACAAGCGTTACGCCGATCCAGCCGGTCCGGGGTTTACGCAGAATGTCATCGAGCAGCAAAGCCGGACATTCCTCGCCAAACTCGTCTACAGTTTCTGACGGTATAGGCATGAGACGAAGCCTATCCGCCGGCGCTGTCATCCTGGCCGCAGCCGCCAACCTGCACGGAACGGCGCATGCGCAGGTCGACCTTTTCTCGCTCGAAGCCGCGTATATCTTCAATTTCACCGCGTTCACCGAGTGGCCCGTCGCCCGCGCGCGTTCGTCCGCGCTGGTCGTCTGCGTGAACCCGAAAGCCGAAATCAGTGCGCCACTTGCCAAACTCGAAGGCCGAGCCGTGGCGACGCGCCACTGGCGCGTGCAGCCAATCGTCGATAACAACATCGACCTTACGTCCTGCGACGTGCTGGTCGTCGACGGCGACACGCAATACACGCCACCCGTCAAGGCCGCGCTTGCATCGGACTCGCCGCTGCTCGTCGTGCGCACACAAGAGGCAACGCCCGGCCCTTACGTGATCATGCTGGTTCGCCAAGGCGACCAGTTGCGGTTCGATATCGACAACACGGAAGCCTCTCGTCGCCACCTTGGCTTGAGCTCGAAACTCCTTCGCTTGGCAAGGAGCGTCACGTGATACGCAAGAAGCGCGAAACACCGAGCCCGACGCGGGAAATGGCGCGCATCAAGATGCTTCGCGTCGGCGTCGCGCTGTTGGTCGCGAGCCTCGTGTTGCTCGTTTATCAGGCAGCGACGCTCAGGGCGTCGTTGACCGACGATGCCAATATGCTCGCCGAGATGATCGCGGACAATTCCGCCGCGTCGGTCATGTTCAACGACAAAACTGCCGCGGGCGAAGTGCTGCATTCGCTGACCAATGTGCCTTACGTCGAGAGCGCGACAATTTATACGACCACCGGTGCGATGGTTGCGAGCTACCTCAAAGCCGGGTTGGATGACGCCGAGCGAGCCGACAGTTCACTCGCCAATGCGCGCGTCAAGACCGGGCCATGGTCGCTCAGAGATGTCGTGGCCGAATCGGCGATCGAGGTCAAAGGAAAATCGGTCGGCACTGTCGTGCTGGTCGCGGCGACCGGCGCCATGCTCGCTCAGTTGATGCACTACGCGGGCTTTTTGGCCGCCGCATCGCTGGCCGCGATCTGGCTCGCATTCGCCGTCACCTCGCGCATGGGTGCGCGCGTCGCGCAAGCCGAAAAGGAACTCGAATACCTGGCCGCAACCGATCCGCTCACGGGCTTGCCGAACCGGCGCGAATTCTACGACGAGCTCGACCGCCGATTACATCGCCCGCATCATGCGGACTCGCGCATGGCGCTCGTGCTCGTGGATCTCGATGATTTCAAGACCGTCAACGACACGCTTGGGCACGGCGCGGGCGACGAGTTGCTCAAGCGGGTGGCCAGCGCCTTGCGTCAGGCGGTCCGAACCACAGACGTCGTGAGCCGAATCGGCGGAGACGAGTTCGCCGTGTTGATCGAAATACGCGAAGAGAAAGCGGAAGCACGGTTGGCCGCCGAGCGTATTGCACGCACGTTGGCGCGACCTTTCAATTTGCCGCGCGCGAGCGTCGTCGCATCCGCCAGCGTGGGGGTCAGTGTGTTCCCCGACGATGCGACCGATGTGGCCTCGCTCGTCAGCAGCGCCGACATCGCCCTTTATGCCGCAAAAAGCCGCGGCAAGCACACAGCCGTCGAGTTCCACCCGAGCATGACGATCGCAGCGCGCCGGCGCGCGCGGCTAGAGGCCGAATTGCGCAAGGCCATCGATGCGGATGTGCTCGATCTCGTCTATCAACCACAGTTCGATTGCCGCACCGGCGCGATCATCGGTGCCGAGGCGCTCCTTCGCTGGGTGCATCCTGCGGATGGTGCGGTGTCGCCCGCCGAATTCATTCCGATTGCCGAAGATAGCGACCTGATCGTCACGCTCGGGCAGTGGGTATTGCGACGCGCATGCCGCGACGCTGCTCGCTGGAACGAGCATTCGGGATCGGGCATTTACGTGGCCGTCAATGTATCGGCATGTCAATTGCGGAAATCCGAATTCGATCGCGACGTGCAATCGGTACTCGAGCAAAGCGGCCTTTCCTCGCATCTGCTCGAACTCGAATTGACCGAAAGTCAATTGATGGCGAACATGTCCACCGGCGTCGAGTCGATGCTGCGCTTGCGCGCATTGGGCGTGAGGCTCGCACTCGACGACTTCGGCACAGGTTATTCGTCGCTCTCGTATCTTCAATCGTTCCCGGTCAATAGCCTCAAGATCGATCGCAGCTTCATTCATCCGTTACCGCATTCGGGTCAGCCGATCGTCACGGCCATTATTTCGATGGCGCACAGCTTCGGTATCGCGGTGGTGGCCGAAGGAGTGGAGGAGCCGACGCAACTGGCATGGCTCAGCGATGCGGGATGCGACATCGTGCAGGGGTTTCTGACGGGCCGCCCGATGTCGTTCGACCAGCTCATGCATCTGTTGGGCGATGCATTGGCGCATCCCGACGCGGGTGCAGATGCAGGCCCGGACCCCGATCCGAGCACCGGATTGGCGTCGGACTCGCTTTACTGATCGGATCGCAGATAATAGGCGCTTGACCGGCTATATCGACCCTCCGCACATGGAAGAACTGCTTCCGCATTACGAACGCGAGCTCGCCCTGTTGCGCCGTTCCTTGCAGGATTTCGCGGCGCGCTATCCGAAGATTGCCGCGCGGCTTGCCATTGCGGGCGAACATTCGGAAGATCCGCATGTCGAGCGAATGCTGCAATCGTTCGCGCTGCTGGCAGCCAGGATAGACGTCAAGCTCGAGGACGATTACCCGGATTTCACCGAAGCGCTGCTGGAAGTGCTTTATCCGCAGTATTTGCGTCCGTTCCCTTCCTGCTGCATCGCGCAGTTTCGTGCGCAAGCGCTGCACGACAAGCTGACAGCGCCCGTCACGATCGAGCGTGGCACGACGCTCGTCGCGAAAGCCGCGGACTGCCGTTTTCGTAGCGCGTATGACGTCACGCTCGCGCCGTTGTGCATCGCGCACGCGGGCTACATGACTTCGCCAGTCGCACCGACCGGCATCACACTGCCCACCGATACGAGCGGCCTGATCTCGCTTGCGATTGCGTCGACGAAGCCGCCCACCCGGCTCGACGCCGCCGCGCCAAGCGTGTTGCGCCTCTATCTGAACGGCACGCGCGAGACGGCGGCCGCACTGGCCGACGCACTCTTGCTGAGCGCGAGCGCCGCTTTCGTGGAAGCGGACGGTTCAGGCAAATGGAAACGGCTCGAGCAGTTGCCGATTACGGCAGTCGGCTTCGACGATGCGGACCCGCTGATGGCCGGGTTCGACGATACGCCCCCCGCGTTCCGTTTGCTGATGGAGCATTTTGCGTTTGCACAGAAATTCGACTTCGTCGATATCGACCTCTTAGCATTGCTGCGCGCAGCCGGCCCGTGCCAGCGCGTCACGTTGCACCTCGCGCTGCAAGGCGTTCATCAGGATGGCTGGCAAGCGCAACGGCTCGCCAAAATCGGCGCAGATGCATTCCAACCGTTCTGTACGCCCGTCGTCAATCTTTTCAAGCGCGAGCTGCTGCCGATCAAGATCAACCCCGAAGCACGCTCTTACCCATTGAGCAGCGCTGCGCCAGGTGGTTCGGAGTCCGAAGTATTTTCGATCGACGCCGTCTATACGGTAGAACCGGCGCCGGCGCGCAAGACGATGCTGCTGCCGCTTCATTCGCTGATGCATGGGGGTGCTGCCAAACCATCGGAACCATACTGGGTAGCCCGGCGTGATCGGTGGCACGTCGATCCGTCGAGCCGCTCGGCTGTGCAGCTCGCGTTCGTCGGGCTGGACGGCGCGCCTGTTGCTACCGCCTTCGGCCAGGTTGGTGTCGACGCGACCTACACCAATGCGGACCTGCCTGCGTCGCTGCCGATCGGCATGCCGGGCGGCGATCTGCAAATCGACGGTGGGGAATTTGGGCGCAACGTGGCGATGTTGTCACGGCCGACGCAAAGCGCGCGCCTGCCGCGCGGCAACGGCGCGCTGTGGCGCTTGATTGCGCATATGACGCCGCACGCGTTGCACCTGAGTCAACCCGGGCTCGATGCGTTCAAGCAGCTGTTCCGGCAATTCACGGTGCTGGCGCCATCGCAGACGCGGCATATCGACGGCATCAGTTCGCTCGACTACCGCACGACGATGCAGTGGCTCGCAATGGAACCCTCCCCTGCGTTCGTACGCGGCATCGAGCTTGCCATAACGGTCGACGAACACGCATTCGCCGCGTGCAGCCTGCATACGTTCGCGTCCGTGATGGAGCGCTTGTTCGCACCGTACGCGCCGGCAAACAGCTTCGTGCAAGTGGTGCTCGTTTCGAAGAACACCGGCGCCGAGATTCGACGTTGCCCGCCGCGCGAAGGCGTAACGCCATTGCTTTGAGTTTTGCGTGTTTGCTTCGTTGTACTAACTACTTACCCCTTGCTTGCACCGAACGTCAGGCCCACGACGAAGTGCCGCTGCATCGTGAAGAACATCACGACCGATGGCAGTGCCGCCAAAATCGACCCTGCGGAAACAAGGTTCCACGCGGTCGTCCACTGTCCTTTGAGCGCTGCCACGCCGACGGTGATAGGTGCTGCTTCATCGCCTTGCGTCAAGCATAAGGCCCAGAAATAGTCGTTCCAGACGAACGTAAAAACGAGGATGGCCACCGCGGCAAGGGCCGGCCGAATCAGCGGCAGCACGATTCGGAAAAAGACGGTCCACTCCCCCGCCCCCTCGACGCGCGCGGCTTCGATCAATTCGAACGGCAACTGCTTGATGAAGTTGCGCAAAAAGAGCGTGCAAAACCCGGTTTGAAACGCAATGTGAAACAGCACCAGTCCTTCGACGGAATTGAAGAGCCCAAAGCGTAATGTCAAGTCGCGCACCGGGATCATCAATACTTGCACCGGCACGAAGTTGCCTGCGACGAACGTCGCGAAAAGCAATGCATTGCCGCGAAAGCGATATGTCGCAAGTGCAAAGCCCGCCATCGACGCCAGCACGATCGCACCGATGACGGACGGCACCGTGATCAACACGCTGTTCCAAAAGTAATGGAGCATCGGTGAGGTCGTCAGCGCCTCGCGATAGTTGGCCAACAGCGAAAGATCGCGAGGCCAGCCCCAATAGTTGCCTTCACTGAGCTCGTTGGTCGAACGCACCGAAGTCAGCAATACCGCCAGCATCGGCAACATCCACACGACGAGCGCAATCGGAATCGAGATTTTGTAAAAGCGCCGCGACAGCGGTTTCCATTTATCGACAGGCAGCGGATACATGGCGATGCTCCTCCTACTTCCTACTGTTCGGCCCGCAACGTGCGCCGCAGTTGATAAACGATATAGACGAGCATGATCGCGAACAATACGACGGCAATCGATGCGGAGTAGCCGAGACGGTAATACTTGATGGCCTGGTCATACATGTAATACGCCAACACGGTCGAGCTTTCAAAAGGCCCGCCGCCTGTCATCACGGCAATCAGATCAAAGCTGCGTAGCGCACCGATGACGGTCACCACGACAGCCATGAACGTCGTGGGCCGCAATTGCGGCAACACGATATGCCAGAGCATCGACCAGCCGCGCGCGCCTTCCATTCTTGCCGCCTCAAGCTGCTCGCCGTTCAAGGTCGTGAGGCCGGTCAGGTAAAGGATCATGCAGTACGACGTCTGCACCCACAGCGCGGCAATCACAATGCCAAATGTTGCATAACGCGCATCCCCCAATACCGGAATGCCATGTCCGATCAGCATCGCAAGCAACCCGAAGGTCGGGTCGTAGAACCACGAGAACACAAGGCCGACGACAACGCCGGACAGCACAAAGGGCGCAAAAAAGAGCGACTTCACAATGCGCATGCCCGACAGGGACTGATTCAAATAAAGCGCGACCACCAAGCCGGCCGGTGGTGCAATCAAAAACAACATCAGCCAAATGAAATTGTTCTTTAACGCCGTATAGAAAGTCGGTGCCTGAAAAAGCTCAATGTAATTGGCCAGGCCGACGAAGACTTTGTCGGTCATGCCGTCCCAGTTGAAAAAACTGAGCCATATCGTCGAGGCGATTGGCCAGATCACGTAGACACCGAACATTACGCACGCCGGGGCGAGAAAGAGCAACGCTGCACGCCGCTGGCGTCGCGCGGCAGGCGTGGCGGGTCTGCGCCGGCCGTCGGCCCGCCGCCTGCGTCCGTGAGCCGGTGGTGGGGTGGCCGGTACCGGGAAGTGCGCGCCGTCGGCGGCGGCGCGCAAATGCTCTCGAGTGGCTGACTGCGACACGACAATTCTCCGTTGCACGGCCAGCAGCGGCCCTATCCCTGTCACCTTTCGGTCTTTCGGGCCGCCGCCGCAACCTCACTTCTTGTAGATCCGCTTGCGCGTTTGCTCGAGTTGCGCGAGCACTTCGTCGATCTTCGTGGGATCGGACATGAAGCGCTGCATCCCCTTCATGCCTTCGTCAGCCATCTCCTTGGTCATGTCCCGATCGTAAAACTGCGCAATGCCGCCTTTCGTATTCGACAAGATCTGAAAGCCGATTTTCGAAATCGGATCTTCAGGCTCCGGCGACTTGCTGTTCGCCGACAACGAGCCCAAGCCCGCGGCCAGCTTCGCGCCGATTGCCGGCGTCTCGACGAACGCGAGGAACGCGTGCGCCTCGGCCTTGTGCTTCGCCCGCGATGGGATGTGAAGCGATTCGACCGGTCCATCCTCGGCAGTGGGAACCTTCGCATCGATGATCGGAAACTGGAAGTAGCTCATCTGCGGCTTCACGTTCGGTGGAAATCCCGCACTGATGAACGTGCCCATCAACATCATCGCGGCCTTGCCCTGGAACAGGAACGGCTGCGCGGCGTCGAGATCGTACGACAACGCGTTGTCGATGAAATAATGATCGTCGATCAGTTGCTGCCAGGTCGTATAAACCTTCTTCACGCGTGCATCGGTATAGGGCACCTCGCCCGCCATCAACTTCTGGTGGAACGCGTTGCCATTCAAACGCAAATCGAGATAATCGAACCAACCGGCCAGCGTCCATGCATCGCGCCCGCCCACCGCGATCGGCGCAATACCGGCCGCTTTCAGCTTGCGGCAAGCATCAAGGAATTCCGGCCACGTCTTGGGTTCGGATGCGATGCCTGCCTTTTCGAACAGGTCCTTGCGATAGAACATGCCCCAGGAGTAATAGACGGTGGGCGCGGCATATTGCTTGCCATGGTACGACGACGCTTCCTTGGTCGACGCATACATCTGGTCCCAGCCGTTTTTCGCCCAATCGCCGCTCAAGTCTTCGAGCAGCCCGCGTCGCGCGTAATAAGCCATCCGTTCGCCGTCGTGCCAGTTCACGATGTCGGGTGCCACCGTCGTCAGCCAGCCGGGCAGCTGCACCTTATAGGCCTCTTCGTCGACGAACGCCGCCTTCACGTCGATGTCGGGATGCGCCTGCTTGAACTCGTCGAGCGTCGATTGCCAGACAGCCCGCTGACTCGCGCCCTTGAACGCGATATTGATATCGAGCGTGCCGGCCTGTGCATCGTTAGCCCACCATGATGCGGTTGTCGCGGCCGCGATCATGGCCGCTGCAACGCCGACGCGGAAATTGAAACGAAGGCGAACCCGGGGATGCTTCATGCACGTCTCCTTGCTGTTATGGTCATCGTCGTCACTGCTTGCATTGCGTTGGACTGTCGCGGCACGGCACGGCACGTCAAGTAGAGCGATAGGCGCATATGCCTTGCGGCTCGACCTGCGGCTGGCCGATCACGAACGCCGCTCGGTCAACCCCTTCGATCAGATGCGCACGTTCGCCGTAATTGAAGACATAAGTCAAGCCGCCGCGTCGGCTGATTCGCACACCTTCGGGCAACAACCCCGCCGCCAAGCCCGCCCGCTTGGCGATCTCGGCAATGAGACGCGTGGTCAATGCTTCGTCGAAGAGGCTGGCAAAGTAATGCAGGCCGCCGCGTTGCACACAGGCAGGGTGCCCGTCGTCGAACGCGGCAAGCACCTCATGTTCGACGCCCGGCTGCAGTTCGATCAAGTCGCGCCAATGGCGCCCGTAGCCGTCTTGCCCGGCGTTCGATTCGTCGCCCGACAACCTGACGGTAACAGTCACGTTGGGCCGCAACGACTCGGCGCGCCACACACGCAGCGACAAGCTTTCGGCAAATGGCCCGGGCGGCAGGTTGGCCGGGATCTGCAAGTCCGCCGTCTTCGAGCCCGTACGCGGCCCCAGCACCACTTGCGCGCCCGAGCTCGCCAGACGCGCGGGCAAGTCGTGCGGCACAACCGGCAGCGGCGGTACGACAATCATGCGATAGCCATCGAGCGGCGCGTCGGCCGGCACGACATCGACGTCGAGGCCAAGCGCGCGCAACGCGCAATAGTATTCGAACGCGAAGCGAGGATAGTGAAAGTCCGCGCCTTGCGGGTGGACCTCGAACAACCATTTGGCCGGGTAGTCGTACACCAGCGCGACCGATGATTTTACGTCGGCCGTGGCATCGGCCTTTGCCGCCAGCACAGTCTGAATCTCGTCGGAGACCTGCCCCGCTTCGGTGCCGCCAAGATCGAGCCGGTTATCGGGCGTATGCAGACCCGCGTGCATTTGCTCTTGTGCAAACGGGGCTTGCCTCCATCGGAAATACGACACGCAGCCCGCGCCATGTGCAAACGCTTCCCAACTCCATAACCGCACCATGCCCGGCAGCGGCGACGGATTCCAATGCGCCCAATTGACAGGGCCGGGCTGTTGCTCCATCACCCAAAACGGCAACTTCGACATGCCGCGGTAGACGTCATGGTTGAACGACGCGAAGTCGGGATGGCCCGTGCGCAGCCAGCGCGCCTTCACCTCGGGTGCGAACCACAGTTCTTCGAGCGCGCCGAGCGGATAGCTGTCCCATGTCGCGATATCGAGATCAGCTGCTACGTCGTAGTGATCGAACTCGGTAAACAGCTGCATGAAGTTGTGCGCGATCGGGCGGCCCGGCGAATGCGCGCGAATGATGTCCGCCTGCATCCGATTGAAGCGCACCACTTCGTCCGATGCAAAGCGTCGATAGTCGAGGCGATGCGACGGATTCGCTTCGGTCACGGTGCCAACCGGCGCATCGATTTCCTCGAAGCCGCGATACTCCATGCTCCAAAAAACGTTGCCCCACGCGCGATTGAGTGCATCGATCGTGCCGTAGCGCGCACGTAGCCAGGCGCGAAAGCGGGCCAATGCCGCCAGCGAATAGCTCACAACCGTCTGATGACAACCGAACTCGTTATCGGTTTGCCAGAACGCGACGGCAGGATGCGCACCGTAGCGCTTGGCCACGGCGGTGCAAATGCGCTGCGCGGCCTCGAAATACGTGGGCGAGGAGAAATCGTAGTGGCGGCGCGAGCCGAAGCCGCGCGCACGCCCGTCGGGGCCGACCGGCAAGATGTCCGGGTGGTGGTCGATCAACCACTTCGGCGGCGTGGCCGTCGGTGTGCACATGACGATTCGGAGTCCTGAACGATCGAGCACGTCGATAGCGCGATCGAGCCAGCCCCAATCGAATTCGCCCGGCGTCGGTTCGATGCGGCTCCAAGCGAATTCGGCAATGCGCACGCGCTCGATGCCGAGCGCCTTCATGCGCAGTGCATCGCCTTCCCACATCGACTCCGGCCAATGCTCCGGGTAATAGCAAACGCCAAGATGCATCCCGCTCTCCTTCACGCGTAATGGTCGATTGATCGAAGCGGCGCGACGGCGAAGCCGTCCTCCGTAAATAGATGGCATGCCGATGCGGATGCGCCGCAGGCGATCCGCTCGCCCCGGTTCACACTCGCGTCGCCGGCGACTTTGGCGATCAATGCAGCGCCGTTTGGCGCATCGAGATGGACGTACGTCTGCTCGCCGAGCCGCTCGGTCAGCACGATCTCGCGGTTCAGCACAAGCCCGAGCGAGCCGCGCTCGACATCGGGCGTCACCAAAGTAAGATGCTCGGGCCGCACGCCCACTGTCACCGGCTGAGCGACTTGCAGCGAAGCCGCTTGCACCGCCAGCCGCACGCGCTCGCCCGTCTGATCGATCAACGCGGCAACGCCGTCGGCATCGATGTGTTCGATCGTGGCAGGCAGAAAATTCATGCGCGGCGAGCCGATGAAGCCGGCGACGAACCGACTCGCCGGCCGGTAATAGAGTTCGAGCGGTGCACCGGCTTGCGCGATGCTGCCGTAACGCTCGGTGTCCTTGCCGGTATGCAGCAGCACGATCTTGTCGGCCAACGTCATTGCCTCGGTTTGATCGTGCGTGACGTAGACGACACTCGCGTTCGCAAACTGTCGATGCAAACGTGCAATTTCGACGCGCGTCTGTCCGCGCAATGTGGCATCGAGGTTGGACAGCGGCTCGTCGAACAAGAACACGCCCGGTTCGCGCACGATCGCGCGCCCGATAGCCACGCGTTGACGCTGGCCACCCGAAAGCGCCTTCGGCTGCCGTTCGAGCAGCGCTTCGAGCTGAAGAATGCGCGCCGCCTCGTGCACGCGTCGGACGATTTCCGCTTTCGGCGTCTTGGCGAGCTTGAGACCGAATGCCATGTTTTCGAACACGGTCATATGCGGGAACAGCGCATAGCTCTGGAACACCATGGCCACACCGCGCTCGGCCGCGGGCACATCGTTGACGAGACGCGAGCCGATATGCACTTCACCCGCCGTTACATCTTCGAGGCCGGCGATCATCCTCAGCAAGGTGGATTTGCCGCAGCCGGATGGCCCGAGAAATACGCAGAACTCGTTTGTGCCGATGTCGAGATCGACGTCGCGAATGACAGGTGCCGCGTCGCCATACGCCTTCTCGATGCCCTTCAACGTAATGCTCGCCATGCCGTCGACTCCGTGCTTTAATCGGTCGAAGTCGGGTGATTAAGCGCTTAATCAGGCCTGCAAAGCCGAAAAGTCGGGCGGCTTTGCGCGGCGCCGGGTGTAGCGCCTGTCTCCGAAATCGTTGGTCTGTTCGCGGCCATGGTGCCGTCACTTCGGTCAGGCGGCAAACTTTGAATAACCATCCCAAATATTGAATCAGTATGGCCACCATCAATGAAGTCGCGTTGATGGCCGGCGTGACGCCAGCCACCGTGTCGAATGTGCTGCGCAAGCGCGGCCGCGTCGGCGCGCTGACGCGTCAGCGCGTGCAGGACGCGATCGACGCGCTCGGCTATCGCCCTCACCTCGCGGCGCGCGCGCTCGCCGAAGGACGCGCGCCGACGCTCGCGTTGATGGTGTCCAGCATCGCCAATCCGTTTTATCCCGAGTTCGCGCTGGCAGTGGAGCGCGAGGCGCGCGAAAGCGGTCATTTCGTCATCATCTGTAACACGAACGAGGACCCGGCGATGGGCCGCGCCTATCTCGAGCAGATCGCCGGTACGCTATCGGAAGGTGTACTGGTCACGAACGCCAATCTCGACTTCGCCGATCTCGCCGACACTGAAGCGCGCGGCACGCCCGTCGTCCTGTGCATGTGGGAGCGGCCCGAGGATGGGCCGGGGCTGCCCTGCGTGGCTGTCGACTTCGCGTTGGCCGGGCGGCTCGCCGCGTCGCATTTGATCGCGCTCGGGCACCGCCGCATCGGCGCGATCGTCGGCAGCAAGGCGTCGGGCATTCACCGGCCGCGTTACGAGGGGTTTGTTGCGGCGCTGCACGAAGCGGGGCTCGAAGTGAATGCCGGCGATGTCCTCCACGCGCCCGATACGCTTCAAGGCGGTTACGCGGCCGCGCGTGCGATGCTTGGCGCCAACCCGCATCTCACTGCGATTTTCGCCACGAACGATTTGCCTGCGTTGGGCGCCATTCATGCCGCCGCCGACCTCGGCTTTAACGTGCCGAATGACGTGTCGATTACCGGCATCACCGACATCCAACTCGCGCGCGAGTCGCGCCCCGCGCTTACCACCGTTGCTGTCCCGACGGCCGAAGCCGCGCAATTGGCCGTCGCGCTGCTGCGCGAGCTGATCGCGGCGGACCCGCGTCCCGCAGATGCAACCCCGACCATCTGCAAAACCTCCGCGCCGCAGCTCATCGTGCGTGGCTCCAGTGCGCCACCGCGGCTCTCGTGACCTCTCTGTTAGCGACCGCGGGTCGCTAAGGCCGTTCGCACGGGCGGCATGCTCTTTGCTCTACCTGCCAATGCAATGCGCCCGACAGTCGGAGTAGGAATGTCAGCCACCCAACACCCCCTCCACAGATCCGTACGTGCGGAATTACCGCATACGGCTCCTGCCTTGGGTCGTAACGATCAGACGTTGGCTCGGGTACGGGTGGCAGATGTGAGCGAGAGGGAGCCAGTGCGCTGCGAGGCGAGTCATTCGCGCCCAGGTGAGGCTACGGGGCTGACTGCGGCGACGCAAGGTGCGATACCACAGCCGGGTCAAATGATGGCGGAACTGACCGATGCGCGTGCCGTTACGGGGCACCCCGAAGTAGCGCGTATGTCCGTTCACCACCGCCCGCAGGTAACGTCCCTGTTCCGCGATGGACCGGTGCATACGCCGGCGCAGTTCCTCCTTCACCGCCTCAAGCTTGGCTCGCATGCGCTTCGCGCTTGTGAGCCGCAACACCGCGAATCCACCTTTACGGGTCTTCCCGCAGCAATGCGTGAAGCCCAGGAACTCGAAGGTCTGCGGCTTGCCTGCCCCCCTGCGGCTGGAGTTCTTTCGGGCGAACCGCCCGAACTCGATCAGCCGCGTCTTGCTCTCGTGCAGTTTCAAACCGAAGTGGGCCAGTCGTTCGGTCACCTCGCGCTGGAAGCGCTCGGCATCCCTCAGGTGCTGGAACCCCGCGACCCAATCGTCGGCATACCGCACGACGATCACTTCGCCCTCGGCGTGACGCGCACGCCACTGCTTCACCCACAGATCGAATGCATAGTGCAGGTAGATGTTCGACAACAGCGGCGAGATGCTTCCGCCCTGAACTGTACCTACCTCGCTGCGCGTCAACCTGCCCTCTTCCAGCACACCAGCGTGCAGCCATTTCTTGATGAGCCGCACCACCCGTGTGTCAGCCACCCGGTGCTCGATGAATCTGATCAGCCAGTCGTGATCGATTGTGTCGTAGAACTTGCTGATGTCGGCATCGAGTATCCAGTTCACCCGCCGTCTTTCTACACCCACGCTCACGGCATCCAGCGCGTTGTGCGCGCTTTTGCCGGGACGAAAGCCGTAGCTGAACCCAACGAAGTCCTGCTCGTAGATTGCGTTGAGCACCTCGACTGTGGCGAGTTGGACCAGCTTGTCCTCCAGCGCCGGCACGCCCAGCGGGCGTTTGCTCCCGTCGGCCTTGTCGATGTACACGCGCCTCACAGGCTGGGGCCGGTAAGCCCCTCGGGCCAGCCGCGCCGAGAGATCCAGAAGCCGGGCTTCAAGGTCCTCTCCGTACGACTGCCACGTCTGGCCGTCCACCCCGGCAGCCGCCTTACGCTCCAACGCAAAGTAGGCTCCCCGCAGACGTTCGACCGCGTAGATGTGTTGCATGAGGGTGGTGAACTTCGCACCCGGTCGGCCTTTGGCCGTCTGTCGTATGCCGTCGAGCGCCGTTCCCATGTCATAGGTCCGCATCGATCTGCGGGACATGTGCGCCGCAACAGCATTGCCCTTGGCCTGCCGCCTTCCCTCCACCGCCTCCGCCGTCGTGGGAGTTTCACCCTCGACCTTGTTCGGCGGCTTCCCAGGTACTACGCAGCAGTCCGACTTCCCACGCCCGTGGCTCATCGTCGTACGCCCTCAGGCTTCACGATGCGCACTGCGGCCGACGCTTCCCAGCGAGACGCAGTAGAGCGCGGGACCTCCCGGTTCCCATGCAAAGTGTATCCGCGCGTGCGCGGGGTCTCTGACCGCGCGGGGTCCGAGGCTGCCTCGCCCATGCGGCAGCCCCAGTGTGGCCTTCGGCACTTCTCCACTGCCTCGGCACCCCGGTCAACCCGTAGCTCTCGCCACGGGGCATCTATTTCGCGGCTCAATACCCGGCCCGCGCGTACCCCTGTCAACGCTTCGCCTGCACCCTTACGGGTACACACGCATGACTCGGGGCCGCCGTGGCTGGCTAGGCCTTCAACGTATGACTCTTTCATTCACAACACTTTGCCGGTTTTTACCGGCGCACGGAGAATCAGATGTGTGCGTCCAAAAACCATGAAGCATCAGCCGACGACAAATACGAGAATGTACCCACGTCGTCACTGCCCGCCTATCCGAGCCGGCATCCGATTACGCGTGCTTTCGATACCTTCGCCGCCGCGGTCACACGGTGGGCCGGCTCGCCTATCGCGTTCGGAACGGCGGTGCTCGTCGTCGTTGTCTGGGCGCTCACTGGGCCGTTGTTCAATTACTCCGACGCCTGGCAGTTGATCATCAATACCGGCACGACGGTCGTCACGTTCCTGATGGTGTTCCTGATCCAGCAAAGTCAGAACAAAGACAGCGTCGCCATTCATCTGAAGCTCAATGAGCTGGTCGCGGCCAATCGCGCGGCCAACGATGAATTGATCGGCATCGAGGATGTCGCCGAAGAAGACTTACGAAGAATTGCCGAGGCTTATCTTTGCCTCGCGAAGCGGGCCAACGCGACGCGGCAGGAACGCTCGGAGGTCGAGCGCTCCATCGCCGAAGCGAAGGAAAAGCCGGCTGTTTCAGAAAATAATAAACACGAGCATTAGGGCTGGTAATCAAAGTCGAGCAGCGAAGTATCCGGAAGACCCTACGAAATTCGAACGACACGTTATGCCTGAGCACTGGCAGCATGCGCAGTTGCACGTTTGCAGCTATTAACGGATGGGGACGGACGATGAAAAGAACGGCTAGTTTGTTGATGCTGATGATCCTTGCCGTGCCGATCGCGTCGGCGCAAAAGAAAGGCGATCCGATCGAGGCTCAGCTCGATGCATGTCTCGGCGCGCCAGCGGGGCAGACGACGGCGGGCATGATCGACTGTTCACACAAAGCGTACCTTGCGTACGACAAACGCATGAACGACGTGTATCAGCGGATCATGCACAACGCCGATCCGCAATCGCGCACGCTGATCCGCAACGCCCAACGTCAGTGGCTGGCCTATCGCGAAGCGCAGCGTCAAGCCGATAACGGTCCATGGCGAGCCGACCGGGGGTCGATCGCGAGCGTCGATATCGAGGCACTCAATGTGGACGCAATCCGTGCGCGGATCGCTGAATTAAACTACTACGCTCCGTAATGTGTCGGCGATAACTTCCTCACATTTTCATCGCCAGGTCATAGGCCAAATTCGTTGAAAAACGTCTCGCGATCGATGACCGTGAGCGCAGCGCGTTTGTGCGGAAAATCGAATTCCTTCAGGGTACGAAAGCCCAACCGATGCATATAGGCGATATGGCGGACATGATCCACGCGCGGCTCGCCCACGAGCCGCTGCGTGCGCGGCTCGTCGACGAACATATAGTGCAATACGCCGCTCCACCAGGCTTTGAGTTTGCCCGCGCTTTGAAAACGCGCGTCGCCAATCAGCAAATGCAGGCCCCGGTCGAAGTCATGCGCATCGTAAAACGGCGCGATGCGGTCTTCCTTCGCCCAGTAAAACTCGAAATAGCCGAACGGCTTGCCATCAAAACAACCTAGTGTCGGCAGCGTGTGCGGATCGTCACGCCGTTCGCTAAGGTAGGCAGCGTGCTCGTCGCGTGTGCCCTTCTGTTCCCAGAAGTGGGCGACACGGTCGAGGTTCATCCATCCGCTGAAAACATCGACGTCGGCACCAACGTTCGGCTCGGCCGTGCGCAAGCTGAACGTCATGCCGATCTGCGGAAAGAATCGCTCGTAGATCACCCCTTTCGGATCGGGCGAACGCACCGGGTGACGCCGCTCGCCCGTCACCGTATAGCGCAACGGCATGCCGGCCGACGAAGGACCTCGCATCCACGGCTGCGGATGCTGCCAGAACGTGGCATGAGATGTCGTCAACAACAGGTGCTCGCCGATGCGCTCGGCGCGATCGCACACCCCTTCGCGAATCGCATGCGTGACCCATGCTTCGGTGTCGTCGTGACAGCCGAAGGCCTGGAGCGCAATGGCAAGCGTCACCTGCTCGCGTCCGGCTCGCGCGCAAAACAACTCCGCTAGTATCGGCAAAAGCGCTATGCTCGGCTGCGCAGCGGAATCATCCGATAACGTTCGATCGGCAGCAACACTTTCTGTCATCGAATCCCCTCTTTTGCGAAGCTTTCCGCAACGATCGAGAGCCCCCGGTCGAGCGCCGGGAAAAGGCTCCGGTTAAAGTTGTTCCAGCGCAATTCGAGAATCGTGTCGCACGGGTTGATTGGGGTGGCAAGCACATCGGCAATGACCTCGCCCGAATCGATTCCATTGTCGACGTAGTGAAACGACGCGCCGGTCATGTCGACAAGCGGCACTGGACACGTTTGCCGCGTGTGCCAATCGACGACCTTTTCGCCGCGCGCGCCGTAAAGCGCATCAAGCGTCGCGTAGGCGCCGCGACGCTCGTAGCGCGAGCCCAAGCGTGTAATGCCGGGATGGATATTCGCAATGCGCCGGTAAAACGTCGCGCCGGGCCGCACGAGTTCATCGAGAATCACGAGCAGCCCGTCAAGCACGACGAAGTCCGCTTCAAGCGCGACAAGTTTCTCGGCAAGCCGCGTCTCGAATGCGCGCTTACCTGCCGCGCGTGTGTGCGCGTCGCCTGCGCTGCATCGATACGCCGACGGCACCGAATGCATCAGCGTATCGAGCGGCTTGCCTTGCACGATAAGCCCCGGCGGCACGATCCACGGCCTGCCCGGTCCGCGCGAAAAGCCGTAATCGCGCAGCTTTGCGTGGTCCTTCGGCGAGCCTTCGTCATCGTCGTAAATGATGCCCGCGAGCGACCAGACATCGCCAAGCGCCGTTTCGTTCAAACGTTGAACCAAGTGCTCGAGCGGCGACTTCATGTATCGAAACGAACCCTTGTATTCGATCTGCTGACCGGCTCGGTCAGCTGCGGCATTGCGCAGCGACAGAATGTAGACGAGATTTTTCTTCGACATGGCGTATGGGGTATCGAGTATCGTGTATGCCCTTACCAGTTGTATTTCGCGCTCGCGATAACGGCACGCGGGTTGCCGTAGAAACACGCGGCCGCAGTTTGGCAACCCGTTACGAAGCGCCGGTTGAATACGTTTTGCGCATTGATTGCAAAGCGCCAATTGCGCGTTTCGTAGTGAAGCGAAGCGTCATAGACGGTGTAGCTCGGAATGTAGAGCGAGTTGTCGGCCGCGCCGGCGAGCCCGCTCTGATAACGGATACCGGCTCCAACGCCAAAGCCCGCAAGCGGCCCCACATGCCACGTCCAATCGCCCCACAGCGATGCCATTTGCCGCGGCAGCGGAATCGACACGGGCCACTTATCGAGCGTGACGTCGTTCGCTTTTACGTTCTTCACGTCCTGATAGACATAGGCGGCGATTACCGAGAGATTGCGCGTGATCTGACCAACGGCGCTCGCCTCGACGCCGCGCGAGCGAACCTTGCCCGTTTGCACGAATGTCGTCCCGGTTGCGTCGGCGAGGTTGTTCGTGACGACGTTGGTCTGGTCGATCTGATAGACGGCCGCGTTCAACATCAGGTTCTTGCCCGCGGGCTGCCAGCGCAAGCCTGCTTCGATCTGACGACCCTTCGTCGGCTTCGCGATGCTGCCGTCTGCCATGTTCACGCCGAATACCGGGTTAAACGACGTCGAATAGCTGACGTAAGGCGACAAGCCGTAGTCGCCCAGATAAGTCAGCCCGACGCGACCGGTGAACGCATGATCGTTTTGCCCGAGCGCGGTGCCCGCAACCAGATCCCTTTGATGCGTGTTGCTCCAATCCTCGCGGCCGCCCAGCGTCAGCACCCACCGCCGCCATTTGATCTGGTCTTGCGCATAGACGCCGAATGCATCCATCGTCGCCCTCGTATTAGTCTGGCCGAACGACGACGGGCTGCTGAAAATCGCGCTGGTGACCGGCGTATAGACAGGGTGATACAAGTTGAGGCTCGGCCCCTGCGCGAGCCATTCGCTATCGGTGGTGTTCTGCCGGTTGTACTCGAAGCCGAGCAGTACCGTGTGTTCGAGCGGCCCCGTGCCGAATTGCGCTTGCGCCTGATTGTCGATATCGAAGCGGCTGTAGCTAGGCTGGAAAAGACCGGCGAAGCGCTGCAGCGTTTGTTGGCTCGGGTCGGTCGAATCCAGCCCGGCGCCCCACACCGCGGCGTTATCGAGCGACAAACGCATCCAGCGCGTGTTCTGCCGGAACGTCCACACCGGGTCGGGCTTGTATTCGAAGCGATAGCCCAGCGACCATTGCTTCTTCCTGTAGTACGAGAACGTCGGGTCGCCGGTGTAGAGGTTCTCCGAAACTGGACCGTTGATATTGGGCAGCACCGTGCCCTCGGCGGGCAGGAAGTTGTTCGACTGGTCACCTCGGTCTTGCAAGTAGCTCGCGTAAAGCGTCAGCGACGTGCTTGCATTCGGCTGCCACGTCAACGATGGCGCAAATGCGACGCGGTCCTCGCCATGCGGCCCCGTCTGCGAATTACCATCGCGGGCGACACCCACGACGCGGTAAGACAGCGTGCCGTCGCGGTCGATCTTGTCTCCGAGGTCGAAGGCGATTTGCTTGCGCGCATAGTTGCCGAGCTGCACCTCCATTTCGCGCACCCGCTCGCCGTTCGCAAGCTTGCTCTGGATGTCGACGATCGCGCCAGGGTCGCCCTGGCCATAGAGCACCGATGTCGGCCCGCGCAAGATCGCCATGCTGTCGATCATGTACGAATCGACGCGCCAGCTCGCCAAGTTAAGCGTGTTGGGCACCGCGAGCCCGTCGACGAATACGCTCGGCGTGAAACCGCGCAGCGCCGAATACCAATCGGAGCGGACGTCGGACCCGTACGACGAGAATCCCGGGATGTAGCGCAGTGCCTCGTTGATACTCGTCGCGCCCGTTTGCTCGATCTGCTGCGCCGTGACGACGTTGATGGTCTGCGGAATTTCGACGATCGGCGTATCGGTCTTGGTGCCGCTCGTGCTTCGCTTCGCCACGAGACCGACGATACCGTCGTCATGTGCCGGCGATGCGTTGACGCTCACCGTTGGCAGGACGCCGGCCGGTGCGGCGTCGCTAGATGTTGGTGTTGTTGATTGTGCCGATTGCGTTGGTTGTGATTGTTGTGCCTGCGCATAGCCGGCTGCTGCGTAAAATGCCACGGCTGCCGCGGCTGCTATTGCACGCCGCTGCGTGCCCGATACCCGCTCCATCTTCGCTCCAGTTGCAATGCGGTCCACTGACCGCGTGCTTCTCAAAGGGCAACAGCCATTCGTCCGTCACCCACCCCGTTGTTTTTTGTTTGTGCGATTTGTGTCGTTTGTGTCGTTTGATCCATGCGGTTTGTTCGTTCGCCGCGTGCGCGCGTGTGTCCTTCTCGAAGCGCGGTGGCGATCTCGTCCGAGCGCCGCGCCAGTACTGACAGCAACGTATCGGACAACCCATGACTGTCTTCGCAGCAGCCTTGTAAGTAGATCCGCGGCTTGAAGTGCGCCGGCGTCGAAAGCCGGTAGTCACGCCCAACCTCGTGCGCTGCGAGCG
Organism: Trinickia sp. LjRoot230; assembly: GCF_964253315.1. Taxonomy (NCBI): domain Bacteria; kingdom Pseudomonadati; phylum Pseudomonadota; class Betaproteobacteria; order Burkholderiales; family Burkholderiaceae; genus Trinickia; species Trinickia sp. LjRoot230. The sequence goes on along the minus strand of NZ_CAXUQX020000001.1, from coordinate 1,339,505 downwards.
CATCGCCAAGGTGTTGGGCAAGCCCTGCAAGCAACGTGCGATGCGGGTCACGCCGATAACCGGTCGCCAACACGAGCGCGTCGAAGCGCTCGGCGCTGCGCCGCCCGCTCAGGGTGTCGCGCATCGTCAATTCGATCTGACCGCCCGCCGTGCGCTGCGCTGCTTCGATCACCGAATGGGCACACAACCGGTGCCGCGCCTCGCCCTCGATGCGTTGCAAATAGAGCATTTCGTATATCTGCTCGATGAGCGGGCGATCCACCACCGCGTAATTGGTGTCGCGGAAATCGGCAAGCAGCGCATCGCGGCGCTCTCTCGGTTGACCGTAAAAGACATCAGTGAACGCCGGGCTAAAAATCTCGTTGACGAACGGGCTGTCGTCGGCAGGTTTGAGCGCGCCCGCGCGCATGACGAGCGTTGCATCGACGTGCTCGAAGCGGCGGGTGAGATCGGTGAACACTTCCGCTGCGCTCTGTCCGCTGCCGATCACGGCCACGCGGCGCCGTTTGTCATCTGTCGGCGCGCCTGCCAGACGGTCGATCGAATGCAAGTAGTTCGACGAATGAACAATGCCGGCTTCGCCGAGCGAAGCGAACATCTCAGGCACATGGGGAGCGCCTCCCAAGCCGAGCGATAACGCTCGCGTCACGCGATGCCATTCGCGTCCCGCTTCGTCCGCCGAATGGACGCGCAGCGCATTGATTTGACTCGAACCGCCAGCCGCCATCACAGGCTCGATTGCCGCCACGCGCTCGCCGTAGTGAACTCGTTCATCGAAGCTGCTCGCGACCCAGCGGAGGTAGTCGTGAAACTCCACGCGCGTCGGGAAAAAGTTCTTCAGATTGACGAAGTCGGCAAGACGACCGCGCTCGAACAAGTAGTTGATAAACGTAAAGCGGCTTTTGGGATCGCGTAGAGTCGCGAGGTCCTTCAGAAACGAAATCTGCATCCTGCAATCGTCGAGCAACATGCCGCGATGCCAGCCGAACTCAAGCTGGCGTTCGATGAAGCAATGTGTGAGCGGTGCTTCGCCTTGCTGCTCTTGCTCCGCAAGGCGCACGGCCAGCGCGAGATTCGATGGCCCGAAGCCGACGCCGATCAGGTCGAATACGGTGTCTCTTTGCATGATTGCTATCCCTTTTCTGTGTAAGCCGACATGGCAGAGATGTCGGCTGAAGAAAGATGTTGCGCGAGCGGGTCTGTCGTCGATGCTTGCGAACCAGTCGCCACCGTCCGAACGGCCAGCAGGCCGCCCAGGCCTGTGAAATGCGGAACGGCGAAGATATCGGCGATCGTCAGCGCATAGCCCGCTGCGCGCAACGCATCGACAAAGCGCACGACATCGCACGAGGTCGCGCCCGCATCGAAGAGGTCGACGTGGCGAGCGGGCGCGGGGCGTTCGAACGTTTCAGCCCAGATGCGTGAGAGCGCGGCGGCGATCTCAACAGCGGGACCATGCGGCACCCGTTGGCGAACGCTCCGCTCGGACGTGTACCGCGCGCGCTCAAACGCGGCGTGCACGGTGCCGATGGCCCTGTGCGGCTCATTCACGAATTCGCGCACCGCGCGAAGGTAACCGTCGGTCAATGCCTCGACGAAGCTCCCATCGACCAGTTCGCACGCGTATGAGAACGCTCCGCTCACGCGTCCATCGGCATGCTCGACGATGTCCAGTTCCAGCTCGAAGACGACCCGGTGGCGAACGTCGTTGAATGCTTCGATCGACACGCCAGCCCACTCACGTTCGGCAGCACCCGTTGGCCGCAAGTAGTTGAACATCACGCGAAAGAGCGGGTTGCCATGCGCCGCACGTCGCGCGCGGACGGCAGTGACCACGTCCGCAAACGGAACATCCGCATGCGCGTAAGCCGAAAGCGCGGCGTCGCGGACAGTCGAAAGAATGGCGGCTGGCGATTCGCCATCGGTCAGCCGCGTGCGCACGACTACGGCGTTGATGAAGAGTCCGAGTGCTTCGCGTGCCGCGGTATTCGTTGACTCTCGCGTCGAGGCGAGTACGCCAATAGGCTGATCCGTCGCACCGGTCGCCCGATAAAGCACGACGTTCAACGCGGCGTGCAGCAGCATCGGCAACGTCGCGCTTGCCGCATGCGCCGCGGCTTTCGCTCGACGCACGAGCGTCTCGTCGAATTCGAATGCGATCCGGCCGGCGAGCCACTGCGGCGGCGTGACGCGGCCCGATGCGGGAGCCGGCAAGATGAGATCCGGCAGGTTATCGAGCGTGTCGCGCCAAAACGCGAGCTGTGCGGGATGTTGCGCGTCTAGCGATGTCGGGTTCGGTTCGACGATTGCCGGAGCATCGTTGTCGGATCGTACGTGCTCGATCTGCTCGATCTGCTCGATGTAAGCGCTGCGCACCTGATCGAGCCAGAGTTCGATCGAGGTGCCATCCGAAACGATGTGATGCACGACCAACGACAGCACATGATCGTCCGCTGCCAAGCGCAGCAGCCGCGCGCGCCACAGCGGCGCCGCATGGCCCAGATCGAATGGCGTAAGCGCGTCTTCGTCGGTCAGCGTGACGGCACGCGCTTCTCGCGTCGCCTCCGACGCCGCGTCGCTTTCGGACAGATCGACAACCGGCAATGCCACGGGCACAGCGCCGTCGATGCGCTGCCGCGGCAACTTGCCGTCACGCTCGATCAGCCGTGAGCGCAATGCCGGATGGCGCGCCGCAACGCGTGCAAAAGCGATGCGCAGCGCGTTCGGATCGAGCGGGCCGCACATGCGCAGCGCCACCGGGATGTTGTATGCGGCACTTGCCGGTTCCGCGCGCCAGAGGAACCATAAAGCGCATTGCGCGGCCGATGGCGGCAGCAAACCATCTTCCTCGGCATCCGGCGCAGGCATCGATATTGATGAAGATGCCGATGCTGCCTGCACGCGCGGCGACATCGTGACCCGTTGAGCGTACTGTGCGAGCGTCGGCGCTTCAAAAAGCGCCCTCACCGGCACCTCGTGCGCCAGGCGCTCGGCCACGCGGGTGGCAACACGCACAGCGGCGAGCGAATGGCCGCCAAGCGTGAAGAAATGATCGGATCGCCCAATAGGCGACACGCCGAGCACCTCATGCCAGATCTTCGCGAGTGCGGTTTCGAGTCCGGCAGCCGGCGCCTGATAGACGCGTTGATGACGAACCGGCTCGGGCAATGCGGCACGGTCGACCTTGCTGTTCGCGTTGCGCGGAAGCGCATCGAGCACAACGATATGCGCCGGCACCATGTAATCGGGCAGCGTGCGCCGCAAGTGCGCGTCGAACTCGGCCACATCAGCAAGCTCGGCGCGCTCGGCAAACGCCGCGCGGCTGCGCGCCTGCTCGCTCAGTTCGACATAGGCGACGAGCGCCGCGTGCGCGCCTGTGCCACGCACGACGGCAACTGCCTCGCGCACGTCCTCGTGCGCCGCGAGCTGAGCTTCGATCTCGCCCAACTCGATGCGAAGCCCCCGCAGTTTGACCTGATGATCGACGCGTCCGATGAAATCGAATACGCCGTCCGCGCGCCGCCGCACCAGATCGCCAGTGCGATAAAGCCGCGCGCCAGAGGCGCCGAACGGGTCGGGCACGAAGCGCTCGGCCGTCAGCGCCGGACGATCGAGATACCCGCGCGCCACCCCCACGCCCTCGCCGCCAAGGTAAAGTTCGCCGATCACGCCGACGGGTAGCGGCGCAAGACGCGCGTCGAGCACATGCGCCGTGCGCGCGCCAACCAGGTTGCCGATCGGCAGATAGGCGCATTCGCCAAGCTTCTTTAGCGGATCATCGGGATTGAACATCCACAGCATCGGCGTGATGACGGTTTCGGTCGGACCGTAGCCGTTCACGATGCGCGCGTTCGGAAACGCGCGGCGCAACAATGCGAACGCTTCGCGCGAAGTGGCCTCGCCGCCAACGGTCAGCGAACGCAAGCTCGGCGGCGCGCCATGTTCGAGCGCCCATTCCGCGAGTTGTGTCGCGCAACCGGGCGGCGCGTAGGTCATCGTCACCGCTTCGCGCGTCATCATCCGGCAGGTCTGCACCGGCGGCCACAACGTGTCGGCCGTCACCGCGACGGCAGCGCCCGACATGTACTGCGAAAACCACCCTTCGTGCGCGCCGTCGAAATTGACGGATTGAAACAGCAGGAACACGTCGGTCTCGCGCGTACCGTAGCGTTCCGCAATGGCCGCGCAATGGCGCGCAAACGAACCATGATCGACAACGACCCCTTTCGGCTTGCCCGTCGAGCCCGAGGTGTAGATCACATAAGCCGCTTGTTGCGGTGCGACGACGGGCAATGCGATAGGCGCCGCGGGGCGCGCGGCTTGCGGGACTTCGTCGTCCACGCACCATACGTGCATGGCCGGCGTCAGCGCAAGCGCCGGCAGACTGGCTCGGTCGGTCAGCACATAGTCGATGCGAGCATCGTCGATGACCTGCGCCAGACGCGCGCGCGGATGGGCAGGATCGAGCGGCACGAACGCGCCGCCCGATTTGAGTGCGGCAATCAACGCGACGAACAGATCGACCGAGCGCGTCAACGCCACACCGATACGCGTTTCAGCGCGCACGCCCGCCGCAACGAGGCACTCGGCGAGCCGCGTGGCCCGCCCATCGACTTCACCGCGTGTAAGCGCGCGTTCGCAATCGATCACACCGCGTGCGCCGGGTTTTTCGCGTGCGAACGCTGCGATCCGTTCGTGCACCGGCTCGAACGCTGGCACTACGGCGGGCGCATTGTCATTCCACCGGACGAGTTCGCGGCGCTCCACTTCGGGCACCCACTGCAGTTCGTCCATGCGCGTGTCGGGTGCATTCGTCGCGTGGCTCACCAGTTCGATGAAACGACGCGCGAACCGCTCCACGGCATCGGCCTCGAACAGATCGACGGCATAGACGAAGTCGGCATCGATCGAGCCGTCGTCGCGCTCTTCGAACGCCGCGGTCAAATCGAATTTGGCGAACGGTGCGCCCGAAGGCAGTTCCGTCACGTGTACATCCGCCGATGTCGGCAGCGCACGGCGCGCGCGATATGCGGCCATGACCTGAAAGATCGGATGGTGGCTCGCGCTGCGCACGATATCGAGCGAATCGACCACCTCTTCGAACGGCACGTCCTGATGCGCTTGTGCGTCGACGAGGCTGCGCTGCGTCTCGGTCAACAGCGACGCGAAAGTGTCGGTTGTCCGCACCTGCAATGCAAGCGTCAACGTGTTGACGAAGAAGCCAATCAGGCCGGACGTCTCGGCGCGCTCACGATTCGCGCTCGGCATGCCGATCTGGATCGCGCGTTCGTCGCTCATGCGTGCGAGCAGTAAAGCGAGCGCCGCTGTCAGCACCGCGAAAGGCGTCGCGCGATGCGTGCTCGCAAGCGTTCGAACGCGCGCGGCAAGCGGCGCATCGAGCGCGATCCGGTGACGCGCACCCTGCGCGCTGCGTCGCGCGGGGCGTGGTGCAGCGCCCGGCAACATCAGCACGTCCTGGCACGCGGCGAGCCGAGCGCGCCAGTATGCAAGTTGGCGCTCGCGCACCCCCGCGTCGAGCCAATGCCGTTGCCAAAGCGCATAGTCGGCGTATTGGATCGGCAGCGGCGCCAATGAAACGGCTTCATTTTTTGTGTAAGCGCGGTAAAACGCGGCAAGCTCGATCAACATCACATCGGCGGACCAGCCGTCGGTGACGATGTGATGCACTGTGAGGGCCAGCCAGTGTGTATCGGCATCAAGGCGAATCAGATGCGCGCGCAAAAGCGGCGCACAAGACAAATCGAACGGCTGCATCTCGGCTGCCTGTGCCACTTCGCGGGCGCGCGCCTCACGCGCCTGCACAGGCAGCCCGCTCAGGTCTGTGATCTGCCAAGGACATTGCAGCGGTGAATGCACGGTTTGCCAGACGCCCTCCGCGCTTTCGAAAAACGTCGTGCGCAACGCCTCGTGCCGTGCGATCAGCGCATCGCATGAAAGACGCAGCGCGTTGGCATCGAGTGGCCCGTCGAGCTGCAACCGCTCGGTGATGTGATAGGCGGCGGGTTCGTCCATGATCCGCGCGTGTAGCCACACGCGCGTTTGCGCAAAGGAAGCCGGAACCGGCGTGCCGCGGTCCGCACGAGGCGGAATTGGCAGCATGCCGAAATCGATGCCCGCCGCATCGAGCTTTTGCAAAAACACCTTGCGTTGCGTCACGGGCAACTGCGCGAACCGCGTGGCCAGCGAGTGCAAGTCGGGATTGTGCGTCGTCATGCGGAGTGCCTCATTGCGTTTCCAGTTCGCCAAGCAGCGCATCGATCGCACTTGCCGCGTCGGCGGCATCGCCGCGCGCGGCCAATGCAAGATCGATCGCGGCCGCGCAGCGTGCCAACGTGCGCTCGTCGAACAGCGTGCGCAGCGGTAGCGATATCGCCCAGTGCAGATTCGTCTGCGCATTCGCCTGCGTTGCAAGCAACGAATGTCCGCCAAGCGCGAAGAAGTCGTCGTCGCGTCCGAATGCGTCCACCTTCAGCACCTGTTGCCAGATTGCCGCCAGCTCACGCTCGGTCGCGGTACTCGGCGCCGTCTCACTCGATGTCTTCGCTGCCGGCGCAGGCAACGCGTGCCGATCGCATTTGCCGTTGGGCGTCAGCGGCAGTGCTTCGAGTTCGATCAGCCGGGCCGGCACCATATAGGCCGGCAGTTGCGCGCGCAACGTCTCGATCAGCGTTGTCTCATTCGGCAACGGTTGCGCGCCACGCACGACGTAGCCAATCAATTGCTCATTGCGCACGGCCACAACCGCATCGCGCACGCCCGGCGCGCCGCGCAGCAGCGTTTCGATTTCGCCGAGCTCGATACGCTGTCCGCGCAGTTTCACCTGCGTATCGACGCGGCCCAGGTAGTCGAGCGCGCCGTCCGGGCGGCGTCGCGCGAGATCGCCCGTGCGATACAGCCGCGCACCTGGCGCGCCAAACGGATCGGGCACAAAACGGTCGGCCGTCATGGCGAACCGGCCCAGATAGCCGCGCGCGAGACCAGCGCCCCCCAGATAAAGCTCGCCGATCGCACCGACCGGCACAGGCTGCCAAGCAGTATCGAGTACATGCAACTGCACGTTTGCGATTGCCCGGCCGATCGGCACCGACGTGCCCATGCTGTCGCCCGGCGTGCAGTGCCAATGCGATACGTCGATTGCCGCTTCGGTCGGGCCGTACAAGTTGTGGAGCTGCGCGTGCGGCAACTGTCGCGCTGTGCGAGCGACGAGGTCCGGCGTCAGCGCCTCGCCGCTTGCCACGATCTGCTCGACGCTCGCACAGCGCGGCTCGTCGCCGGCATCGGCCAAGTACGCGAGGAACGCGGCGAGCATCGACGGCACGAAATGCAGCGTCGTCACGCCGTGCGCCTCGATCGCGGCAACGAGACGCGCCGGATCACGGTGCTCGCCCGGCGCGGCGATCGCGAGCTTCGCGCCGACCGACAGCGGCCACATGAACTCCCATACCGAAACATCGAAGCTAAACGGCGTCTTGTGCAGAACGACGTCGTCGCGCGTCAGGCGATACGCGTCCTGCATCCAGGCGATGCGGTTGGCAAGCGCGCCGTGCGTGTTGCCTGCGCCTTTCGGCTTGCCGGTTGAGCCCGAGGTGTAAATCAGATAGGCCAGTTGTTCGTCATGGATGGGAATGTCGATATCGACATCGTGGGTGACGACACTCGCCATCAGATCGGCCACCGTGATGATCCGCACGTTTTCGCACGATGCGCACGCCGACTCGGCACGCGCACGCAGCGGCGCTTGTGTCAGCACGACGGCAGGCTTGGCATCCGCAAGCATGTAGGCCACGCGCTCGTCCGGATAGTCCGGGTCCACCGGCAGCCATGCAGCGCCCGCCTTGAGCACGCCGAGGATCGCTATCACCATGTCGAACGAACGCTCGACGAATAGCGCGACGGGCGTATCGGGCGTGACGCCCGCGGCAACGAGCGATGCGGCCAAGCGCATCGCGCAGTTGTCGAGCTCGCCATAGCGCATCTGCCGCATCACGCCTTGTGCGTCGGCGAATTCCAGCGCGATGGCGTCCGGCGTCGCCCGCGCGGCACGCTCGAACTGGCGGTGCAGCGGCATGCGCGCTACGTCGTCCCAGCTGCGCGCGCTCGCGTTGCAGCGCGCCGCCATCGCGATATCTTCAGGCGCCGCAATCGAAATCGCGCCGAGCCGCACATCGGAGTCGCTCGCCAACGCGTCGAGGCAGGCCGCGAAGGCGCGATGCAATGCGACCACACGCGACTCGTCGATGCGTGCCGCGTCGTAGCCATAGTCGATCGTCATCCCCGTTGCCGATTCGATCACGAGCGTCAACGCGAAATCGGTTGCTTCGATGCTGCGCAGGTCGCGTATCTTCAACGCTTCACTCGCATCGCTGGACCCTGTTTCATCGACGGGGTAGTTTTCGAACACAATGAGTGTGTCGAACAGCGCGCCGCCGCTCTGTCGCGCCCAGCGTTGAATCTCGTAAAGTGGCGTATGGGCGTGTTCGGCTGCAGCGGCGCTCTCGCTTTGCAGTTCACGCAGCCATTGCGCGGCGCGGCGCTGCGGCAGCGGCGCAGTAATCACGGGCAGCGTGTTGATGAATAGGCCTAGCACGGTGTCGATGTCGGCTAGCGCGTGTGGGCGGCCCGCCACGGTTGCGCCAAATGCGACCGACGAACGATGCGTGATACGCTGCAACGCAAGCGCCCACGCGCCCTGCACCAACGTGTTCATCGTGATCTTGAGATGGCGTGCGGTCATGGTCATGCGCGCCGTCAGCGCCGCGTCGAGCGACGCGCGCCAGACGCGTTGTCGAGCGTGTGCGTGCCCTGCAAAGGCCGCGTCACGCTCCGCGACGAGCGTGGGCTCGTCCAGATGCGCGAGACGCCGCTGCCAATACGCACGGTCGCTTTCGACGTCGCGTGTACCGAGCCATGCGATAAAGTCGCGATAGCGTGTCTTGACCGGCGCGGCAAACGCGCGCAGACGCGACGGCGGCTCGCGATACTCGCGCAATACCTCAGCAAGCAAACGCGCTGTGCTCCAGCCGTCGAGCAGCAAGTGATGACGCGTCCATACGAGACGCCATTCGTCGTCGCTCAGCCGAATCAGCGACAAGCGCATCAGTGGCGGCATCTGTAAGTCGAAGCCGCGTGCGCGATCGTCGGCAAGCCAGGTGTCGAGCGAAGGTGGCGTCTGGCCGATGTCGTGGCGCCAATCGAGCACGATCACCGGCAGCTGCGCACGCCTGTGCACGATCTGCATCGGTGCCGCTTCGTCAGACAAGAAACTGGTGCGCAGAATATCGTGACGAGCAACGGCCGCCTCGAACGCCGCGCACAGGCGCTCGATATCGGGCGCGACGAGCGTTGCCACGAGTTGACTCACATACGTCGCACGCTCCGGCGCCATCAGCGAGTGAAACAAAATGCCTTGCTGCATCGGTGCGAGCGGATAGACGTCGTCGATCGTTCGCCAATCAAGCGCCGTACGGTCAAGCACATCCTGCGTGAGGCCCGCTGAGCGCGCCAGTGGGTAATCTGCCGGTGTCGCACCGCTACCACCGCCTCGCTGCCCGACACGCGCCACGCAGGCCGCTGTCATCTCGCGGAGCACGGCTTCGAAACGCGCCGACAATGCGTCGATGGTCGCTCGCTCAAATTGCGTCGTCCCGTAGACCCATCGCAGTTTGAGTGTGCGTGCGCCATCGCCATGGCCATCGCCATCGAGCCATGCGTGGATTGCCAGTGCATTCGCAAGCGGGCCACGCGGATCGCGCTCACAGCCGGCACCTCCGAAGTGCGGCAGCAGCACGCCATCGCGCGGTGTGTCGAGCTGACCGAGGTAGTTGAATGTCACGTGCGGGCGCGTCAGCGCGGCGAGCTTCGTGCGGATCGCAGGCTCGCCCGCGTGGAGCAGAACGCCGAATCCGAGGCCCTTGTTCGGAACCGCGCGTAACGCGTCCTTCACTGCGGCGAGCGTGTCTGCGAGCGCACGCTCGATCGGCAACACGACCGGATAGTGGCTCGTGAGCCAGCCAATGGTGTGGCTAGCGTCAATATCGTCGAATAAGGCTTCGCGTCCGTGGCCTTCCAGTTCGATTGGATAGACGCCGCGCTCTGGCTCAGCCGCATCGTGATTGCCCGATCGTTCGCTTAGCGCAGCCGCTAACGCCGCAATCAGCAAGTCGATCGCTTGCGTACGATAGGCGACATTGGCGTCGGTCAGCACCGTGCGGGTCAGCGCCGCATCGAGCGTCTGATCGACGACAGCCGCATCGGCGTTGGTCGCCCGCGCATCGGGATGATCGAGCCGAACGTCTGCGTTCGGCGCTTCCTGCTTCGCCCAATAGGCCGCTTCGACCGGCAGCGGCGAAGCGGCATCGGACGCGGCAAGCGATAGCCGAGCAGCCCATTGGTCGGCGCGCACGCCGGTGGGCCCGAGACGAATGCTGCGCCGCTCGCACGCGGCACGATAACCCGCATCGAGATCGTCGAGCAAAATTCGCCATGACACCCCATCGACAATCAAGTGGTGTATCGCGAGGTATAGCCGAGTGCAGCCGTCCGGGAGCGTCGCGACCAACGCGCACGCGAGCGGCCCGAGAGCGAGGTCGAGCGTGCATTGCAGCGCATCGAATTGCGCGATCGCATCGGCTTCGTCGCGTGCGGTGGTTAATGCCAACGGCAACGTCTCGAATGCACGCGGCGCGTAGACAAGCGTCCACGGGCCGCGTTCGCCCCGCTGAACGAAGCGCTGCCGGAATGCGTCGTGATGCGTGAGCAGCGCTTCGAACGCGCGCGCAAATGCCTCGATATCGAGCGGTGCGCGCGTGTCGAATGTCACCGACTGATTCCAATGACCGCGTTGAGCAATGTCCAGCGCGAAAAACCGGTGTTGCGCAGGCGTGAGTGCCGACGCTTTAACGCCGGCCGCAATCGCGGGCGCGACATTCGATGCGGGGCCTTGCGTCATCGTCATCGTCACCGTCGCGAGACGTGCGAGTTGCGCCACGGTCGGTGCGTCGAACAGCTGCTTCGGCGTCAAGCTGATTCCGCGCTTGCGCGAACGGGCAATCACTTGCAAGATGAGGATGGAGTCCCCGCCAAGCTCGAAGAAATTGTCGTCGCGGCCGACGTGAGGTGTTTTGAGGACGTCGGCCCATACCGCGGCGAGGGCCACTTCGACCGAGCCGAGCGGCGCGTCGGCAGCCGTCGTGTGGCTCACCGAGCCAGCGGCGGCAGCCTCCGTAGTAGCGGCAGTAGCGGCATGCGCCCGCAACGCCGCGCGATCGACCTTGCCGTTGGCCGTAACGGGCAACGCAGCCAGCACGGTCACCGTCGCCGGCACCATATGTTCCGGCAGGCGCAATGAGAGCGCGTCGCGCAACGCGGCATGCTCGATGCGAGCGTCGCGATGCGCGCTCACAAACGCGGCGAGTCGCAACCGGCCCTCGTGCTCGAACGCCAGTGTTTCGGCCTGAGCCACGCCGTCAATCGCGCGTAGCGCGGCACTCACCTCGCCCGGCTCCACGCGATAACCGCGTATCTTCACCTGGTCATCGAAACGGCCGAGAAACGCGATGCGCCGGTCAGCCAGCAACCGCACACGGTCGCCCGTGCGATAAAGGCGCTCTCCGTACGCATCAGGATGCGGCACGAATCGCACAGCCGTTGCAGCGGCAAGGCCGAGATAGCCACGTGCCACGCCGGTCCCGCCCAAATAGAGTTCACCCGTTGCACCGGGCGGCACGAGCGCGCCATACGCATCGAGCACGCATGCATATGCGTTCGGCAGCGGCATGCCAAGCGGCACACTGTCGCCTGTACGCATCAACCCAAATGCGCTCGCATCGCAGGTGAGTGCTCCGACGGTTGCTTCGGTCGGCCCATAGTGATTGATGACACGACAACCCGACTTGAGCGCAGTAACGCGCTCGACCAACGTCGACTGCAACACTTCGCCGCCCATCACGAGCGCATGCTCGGGCAACACGTCAGCCGCGTGCTGCGCTTCGAGTAACGCGTGAAGGTGACTGGGCACGATTTTGAGGATGCCGACCGCACGCGTGCGCATCTCGTGTGCGAAGCGATCGGGATCGAACGCGCACGAGGCCGGCAACAAATGCAACGTTCGGCCCGAACACAATGCACCAAACAGCGTCGTGTGGCCGAGATCGGCGGCTACGGTCGAGACCATCGCCATCGACGCATCGGGTAAGAACGCCAACTCGTCGAGCATGCCTTCAACATAATCCGCCAGCGCCCGATGCGAGACGACGACGCCTTTTGGCACACCGGTCGACCCGGACGTATAGATTAGATAGGCCGCCTGCTCGGGCGTCAGGCGGGCGCGCCGAAATTCGGTGCTGGCGAGCGCCGCATCGTTTGCTATCGCATCTATGCTGAGCGTTTGCGCACGCATGGACGTCGTTGCAGGTGCCTCGCCTGCAACGAGGATCCACTCGGCGCCGCAGGCATCGACGGCAGCAGCAAGACGCTCGGCTGGTGCGGAAGGATCGAGCGGCACGGCGTACGCGCCCGACTTGAGCACGCCGAGCAGCGCAACGACGAATGCGGCCGAGCGCTCGATGCACACCGCCACCGGACACTCCGCCGCGGCGCCGCGCTGACGCAACGCCAGTGCCACGCGGTCCGACGCATCGTCGAGCGCGGCAAACGTGAGTGTCGTCTCGGCATCTGCATCGACGAGTGCGACGCGATGCGGCGTCGCGCTCGCATGTGTCGCGAATGCGGCGAGCACGTCAGCATGCGCAAGCGGCAAACGGCGACCCTCGCGTGCGGCCCGATGCGCTGCGCTATCCGCGCAATCGAGTGCCGTCACCGGCTGCTGCGGATCGCGCACGCCATCGGCCACGAGCGACGCGAAACTCGCGAGCCACGCGTTCGCCGTCGCTGTGTCGATGCAGTCCCGCGCGTAGGCGGCCACGAGTTCGATGCTTTCGCCGACTTCGCCGATTTCGCCATCGGTAAAGTCGAGCGCGAAGTCGAATCGTGCCGCAAAGTCCGGCCCAGGCAACGCCACCGCCGTCAGCCCGCCTGGCAACGCCGATACGAGCCGCGCTTCGAATTGCTGCGCAAATTTCACGCGCAGCCACGGCGCCCCATGCGGCACCTGCGGCTTGGCTGCGTCGAGCACCTGATCGAACGGCAGGTCCTCATGCGCGTAGGCTTCGAGCGCCGTGGCGCGCACCGCATCGAGCAATGTGCTGAAAGGCGCAAGCGGCTCGACGCGTGCACGCAGTGCAAGCGTGTTCAGAAAAAGGCCGATGATCGGCGCGGTCTCGGGCCGCCGGCGATCGGCAATCGGTGTCGCCACGACGATATCGGTTTGGCCGGTCAAGCGATAAAGCCACGCGTCGAAAGCGGCCAGCAAGACCGTAAACGTCGACGCTTGCGTACGCCGGGCGAGTGCGCGCACAGCCGCCGACGTTTGCACTGACAACCGCAGCGTCGTGCGCTCGCCGCGCCAATCGCGGGCTGGCTCGGGCGATCGATCGTACGCCAGCGCCAGCGGCCCCGGCGCGCCGGCAAGCTTGGCGCGCCAGTATGCGCGTTGACGCTGCCCTTGCTCGCCGGCGACAAACGCGCGCTGCCATTCGGCGTAGTCGGCGTATTGGATCGGGAGCGGTGATCGCGTGGCATCGCTGCCGTCGACCAACGCGGCATACGCTGCTGCCAATTCTTCGAATACGATCCGCGAACTCCAACCGTCGGTGACCGCGTGATGCGCACACAGCATCAAACGATGGCGGTTTGCGGCGAAAGCGACGAGCGTGGCTCGCACGAGAGGGCCTTGCGACAGGTCGAACGGTTCGGCAGCATGTGCTTCAGCCAGCGCCGCGGCGTGGGCCTCCTGCGCCTGTTCGCTTGCGTTTTCATCGAGCTGCACGCGCTGCACGGGTACCGGAAGTTCGGCATGAATGCGCTGCATGACGATGCCGTCATCGCGCTCGATCAGTGTCGTGCGCCATGCCTCGTGCCGCGCGATCACGCAATCGAGTGCGCGCTGTAACGCAACAGCGTCCAGCGGCCCGCACAGTTCCCAGTGCGCGGCAATATGGTAGGCATCGCCGGCATCGCGCGTGCGTGCCAACGCCCAAAAGCGCTGCTGCGCGAACGAGGCAGCCCGATCGACGAAAGGCGCATCGGGCGATGAAGCAAGCGAAGATGATGACGGCGACGACGCGTGTATCGACATCATCGCGTGCGCATCGTTTTCGATTTCGCTGCCATCGATTAACGCGGCGAGCGCACGAAGCGAAGGGTCGTTGAACAACGCATCGAGCCGCAGATTCACGCGCCATTCGATCCTGATCGCGGCTTGCAACTGCATTGCCGCAAGCGAATCGACGCCGAGCGAAAAGAGCCGATCGTTGAGCCCGACCGGCACCGTCTCGCGCAAGATCCGCTGCCACAGTTGAGCGAGTCGACACTCTGTGTCGGTTTCCGGGGCAAGATAATCTTCACGCGCCGCCGCAACAGGCAACGCGGTGACGCGCTGCCGCAACGCGTCGCGATCAAGCTTGCCATTCAACGAGTACGGCAGTTGCTCGAAGCGCAGGTAGCGATGTGGCAGCCACGCATCGGGCAAGCGCGCTGCAAGCCATGCTTTCAGCGACGCATCGTCGAACAGCGAGTCCTCCATCGCGACGCAGGCGATCAACCGTGTGCGGTCCCCGGCCACATCAGCATGCACAGCCGCATCGCGCACGCTCGGATGCGCGCGCAGACAAGCCGCGACCTCACCCGGCTCGACACGCACGCCGCGCACCTGGACCTGGTCGTCGATGCGGCCAAGGTAGTCGAAGGCCGCATCGGCGCGTTCGCGCGCAATGTCGCCGGTGCGATAGACGCGTGTGCCGGGTGCGCCTTGCGGATCGGGAACGAAGCGCTCGGCAGTCAATGCCGGGCGCCCGTCGTAGCCGCGCGCGAGGCACAATCCGCCCAGCAGTAACTCGCCAGCTTCACCCGGCTTCACTGCACCGTCGATGCGCGCGACGCGCGGCCCAATCGGCCACCCGATCGGCAACGACGCATACGGATCGTTCGTCGGCACATGCGCTGCGGCGCCTGGCTCGACAGGCCAAAGCATCGGAGACATCACCGCCTCGGTCGGCCCATAGCCGTTCACCAGACGCACTGCGCCGAATACGCGCTGCACATCGACGAAAGCGGCCTGCGAGAGCGCCTCGCCGCCAAACGCCAGCACACGCAACGACGGCGGCACGCCCGCGCGCTGCGCCACCGCTGCGAACTCGCGCAGATAGGCCGGCGGGAACGCGGCAATGGTGGCTTGCGTGCGAACAATCAGCGCATGTGCCGCATCGGGCGGAAACGGCGCGGGCGGCGCGATAACCACACTCGTGCCCACGGAGAGCGGCGCGAGCCAGCATTCGTGCGCGGCATCGAAGTTGATCGACGCGAAATGCAACAGACGATCGGTCGATGTGACCGGCAGCATCGCGGCGAGCGCCTCGCAGTGTGCCGCCAGCGCGCCGTGCTCGACGACGACCGCTTTCGGCGTGCCCGTCGAGCCCGACGTGTAGATCATGTAGGCGGCAGCGCGCGGATGAACCTCCACGCCATCGTGACAAGCACGCGGGTTGAAAGCGGGCGCCGCATCGTCTTGCGACACGGTGAAGCATTGCTCGAAGCGAGCGCGTGTCGCTTCATCGGCATGTCGATCGACGATACCGTGCACAAGTCCGGCATCGCGCGCAATCCAATCGAGACGCGCCGACGGATGACGCGGATCGAGCGGGACAAAAACGCCGCCCGCCTTCAACACGGCCAACAACGCAACGAAGAGCTCGCACGAGCGCTCAACGCACACGCCAACACGCACCTCGGTGCCCACGCCCGCTTCACGTAGCTGCGCGGCGAGCTGTGCCGCGCGCGCATCGAGCTCGCCGCGCGTGAGCGTGACGTGCGCCTCGCCGTGCATCGTGAGGCTCATGGGCGTCGTTGGCATTGGCATAGCGAACGCAGGCACTTGAGGCGACAAGCGTGCGAGCGCGCGAATTCGATGATGCAACGCGGACTGAAAACTCGTCATTTGCGTGAGGTCCTTCGGATCTGGCCAGATTCGGCCATGTCGGCTATGTCTGCCTTAATGCGGGATCGCAATAAGGCGGCTTCACTGGTGAGACGATTCGCAAACGCAAATTTTTACGATTTTTGGTTTTGACGATCGGCGGACTTAAATTTCGGGACCGCGCAAACGTCTAGCAAAGAGAACCGCACCACGCCGCCTTCTCACTGACGAACGACAAATAGCCGATGACCGACGACGAACACCACGGCGCCCCCGCCGCCTCCCCGCTTAGTTCCGCGCGAACCACCGCCGTGCGTTTGATCGCCGCGCTGCTCGGCCGGTCGTGGGGCGCGTTTGCGCTCGCGCTGACGGCTTGTGTATTGAACGGCGTCGCAAGCGTGCTGCTGGTCGCGACGCTCAACCGAGCGCTGTCGCAGTCACAACCTGCCGACAGCAACCTCGTATGGCGCTTCGCGTTGTGCGCGGTGATCGCGCTCGTCACGCGCGTGCTCTCAGGCGTCCTGTTCGCGCGCTTGTCGCAAGACACGATGGCGCAGTTGCGCGAACGCGTTGCCCGCCACGTGGCAGCCGCGCAGTTGCGCGACGTGGAGCGCATCGGCGCCGCGCCCGTGCAGTCGGTCCTGACGGACGACGCCACCAACGTATCGATGCTTTTTTTCGCGCTGCCCAACATCGTCATGCACGGCTCGATCGTGTTCGGCTGTCTCGGCTACCTCGCGTGGCTGTCGTGGCCCGTCTTCGCGCTTGCGCTGGCGGCGATCGTCGCAGGCTCGCTCGGCTACTACACGGGCGACAAGCGCGCCATTTCGGCCCTCGAAGCGGCTGGCCACGCGCAAGACAAGCTGTTCGGCTATCTCGGCGCGCTGTTCTCCGGCGCGAAGGAACTGAAGCTGCACGAGGTGCGGGCGCGACAATTCGTCGACGGCCATTTGCGCGGGGCGATCGACGAGGTGCGCGAGCACCGCCGGCGCGCGTTCGGCTCTTATGCGTTCGGCGTCGGCTGGATCATCTTCGTCTTTTACGTTTTTCTCGGAGCGGCCGCGTTTTGGCCGGCACTCGCTGTAGGTGGCAGCACGGCGACGGCCGGCTACCTGGTGGTGTTCCTGTTCATGCTCGTGCCGCTCGACGGCTTGCTCAACAACTTGCCGACCGTCAATGCGGCCCGCGTCTCGCTTGAGCGCATCGAGCACGTGATGGCCGAATTCGGAGAAATGCGGGCGGAGCCGGCGCCGTCGGAACAAGCATCCCGGGCGCCATTCGGCACCGTGACGCTGCGCGGCGTCACGCACGCGTATTTTCACGAACGCGACGAACGTATGTTCCGGATGGGGCCCATTGATCTGCGCTTCAATCCGGGCGAACTGACCTTTATCGTCGGCGGCAACGGCAGCGGCAAGACGACGCTCGCGAAAGTGCTCGTCGGTCTCTACGAGCCGGAGTCCGGGGTGATCGAAGTCGACGGCCAGCCCGTCGATGCCACTGCGCGCACAGCCTATCGCCAGCATTTCACTGCGGTCTTCGGCGATTTCCACCTCTTCGACGCGCTGCTCGGTATCGTCGACGCCAACGCGCCGTCGCGCGCCGAAACCGATGCACGGGCCAACGCGCTGGTGGCGAAGTTGGCGCTCGATCACAAAGTGCGCGTCGTCGACGGCGCGTTTTCGACGCGCGCCTTGTCGACCGGGCAGCGCAAGCGGCTTGCGCTCGTCGTCGCGTACCTTGAAGATCGCCCTTTCTATCTGTTTGACGAATGGGCTGCCGACCAGGACCCTGCGTTCAAGGCCGTGTTCTACGAACAGTTGCTGCCCGAGTTGCGTGCGCGCGGCAAGACGGTTGTCGTCATCACACATGACGACCGCTACTTCGCGGTGGCCGACCGCGTGCTCAAGCTCGAAAACGGGAACGTCGTGAGCCAGACGCGCGGTGCGTTGGCGCCGCTGGCAAACATGACGACCACGGCGAATCACGGCACGCCGAGCGACGGAACCAACGGTTGAGCAATGCCACGCTATCGCGCAGGTGCGGGTAGCGTCAGCAGTGTGTCGGTGATCGTGCCGGCAAGCCGCAGCGCCGACATCGGCCCGCCGAAGCCCCAAATATTGCGCTCGACGAGTGCCACGCGCCCTTCCCTCAGCGCCGGCACGAAACGCCAGACCGGTGAGTCGAGCTTCGCCTCGAGCCGTCCTCCGGCATCAGTGGCACTGACGAACAGCACCGCCATATTCGGTTCATGCAGCAGATCTTGCGAGCTCACGTACTGCGTGCCTTCGCGCGTCGGCTCGGGGGGCCAAAGCACGAGGCCAAGCGCGCGTGCCAGGCCCGCCGCGGTGCTGTTGCCGACATAGGCCCAGTACCGGTCGGTCAGACCCAACTCCTGCAATAGCGCAAAACGCGCGCCGCTGCGGCCCGCGCGGGCGAGCCGCTCGGCGTCGCGCGCAAGCCCCGCGTCGAGTTGCGCCAGCACTTCACGTGCTTTGTCGGTGTGCGCGCTCAGGCAGCCGATTGTCTGAAAGATCGTCCGGGTCCAGTCGAGCTGCGTGAGCGGCAAGCCGTCCTTGACCACGTTGGGGCTGAACTGGAACAGCACGGTCGGCGCGATTCGATCGAGCGCCGCGAAAATCGGCGCATGTCGAAAACCGACGCCGATGATCAGATCGGGTCGCACCGACGCAATCGCCTCCAAGCTCGGCTCTTGGCGCGTGCCTACGTCGGGCACATGCAGGAAGCGCGCGTCGTCGTAGCCGAGCCATTTCGCGTACGAGGCTTTGTCGACCATGCCTGCCGGTGTCACGTCGAGTGCCGCGAGGCCCTCCGCAAACATGAATTCGAGCACCACGACGCGCTTCGGCCGCTCGGGCATGGATCGGCTGAATTGAGAGACAGTCGGGTTGGCTCCCAGCGGTGTGCATGCCGATGCTGACGCCGATGCATCGCGGGGCGCGAGTGGCTCGGCCCACACGGGCGCGCTGCACATCAGCGCGGCGCATGTCAGCGCAATGAAATCGAACCTGAGACGACGTCGTGCTATTCGAGCGCATTGCCGCAACGCACTGCGTTTTGCAGCGCGAGTGTTTCGTCGTTCATCGTCAGCAGCAGCGGACAGCTTCCACACAGTTGCGTTTCTCCGGGAATTTCATAGCGCACGCAGCACACACGACGCGCACGAAACGGGTTCGGCAGCAGCATCGAGCGCGGATGGACTTCGCGAAGCGGCGCGTACAGCGGATTGGGCGCTCCGTTGCCATAGCATCCGTTCACGCTGAAGAGCCAAGCCGCCTCTTCATTCGCATCGTTCGCATCATTCGCATCGGCGGCACATTGCGTGAACAAGTAATCGAGCAGATTGCCGACATTGCTCCACAGCACGCGCGGCGCGATGCGCGTCATCGCACAAAGCGTTTCGATGACTTCGCGCAAATGTTCGACGAACGGCCGATAGCGGTTAATGCGACGCGTATCGGGTGGGCCAAACGCATCGTCCGCAAAGTAGAGCGCGGTCGGCATGCCATCTTCAAGACGAAGGTGCGTCCGCGCGAGTGACATGTCGAGCGGGCAACGCAGCCCCCATGCCGCGACAACCGCGGCCGGCGCGACGAGCCCGAAGTAATACTTGCTCCATTGCGAAAGCAACGCGCGGACGTGTTTTTCAGGATCGCCGCCATAGATAAGCACCATCGCGTCGAGCAATACGCGGCGATGGTGCGCGAGCGCCGTCAAAGGAATCACGACCGATTGACACTGCGTATGCTCGCTCGCATGCCGACACGGAGCAGGCATGCCGAGCCACACCTGTTCGACATACGGTGCCAGCGCAGCAGGCGCGAGCGCGACGAAGTTTTGCGCACTCCTCGCAGGTTCCCTTCCGACGACCAGGTCTGCTAAAGGCAGCCTGTCGGCGCTGGCTGCCTGATTCATCGCCGGCCACCTTGCTTATCGCGGCGCGCCTCGCGCAGTAGCAGCGTCAGCAAATAAGGCGCACCGATCAGCACGGTGAGCACGCCAGCAGGGATTTCTCGCGGCGCGAGCAGCGTGCGCGCAGCGACATCGGCGGCAGCCAGCAGCAACGCGCCACATAAGGCGGCCATCGACAAGCGCGCGCGGTGGCTGCGTGCGCCCAGCATCGCAGCGAGGTGCGGCGCCATCAAACCGATGAAACCGATTGGCCCGACAGCCGCGACCGCAGCACAAGCCGCGAACGTCGCGATGCCGAGCGCCACCGGTCGCAAGACGGCAATCGGCAAACCGAGCGCGCCCGCTTGGTCGTCGCCGAGCGCAAGCAGATCGAGTGGCCGCGCCAATAGCGCCAAAGCCGGCACCGCCGCCAGACACCACGGCACCAGCATCGCGACCTCACCCCAACTGCGGCCGTAGGTGCCGCCCACGAGCCAAACGACGAAACGCGCCGGCTGCACGCTTTGCTCGATGATCAACCATTGCGCGAGCGTAGTCCAGAGCGTACCCAGCGCGATGCCGGTGAGTGCCACCGCCAGCGGCGCGAAACGATGGCGCCGGTTCAGCAGCAGCGTCAGCGCAAGTGTGGCACCGCCGCTCGCGAGCGCGGCGCCGGCAAGCGGCACGTGCCCGGCGAGCGGCCACGCCGTCAGGACGATCAACGTGGCAAGCGCCGCGCCTTGCGTGACGCCGAGCACCTCCGGCCCGCCGAGCGGGTTTCTCGTAACGCTTTGCATCAGCACACCGCTCGCCGCCAGCAGCGCTCCCGCAAGTAGCGCGCAGATCAGGCGCGGCAGGCGCAGTTCGAGCAGCATGCGTGCTACGTCGTCTTGCGCGTTGAGTGCCGCGATCCAGCGCGACGGCGCGATGAAGGTCGGCCCGAGCGAGGCACCGGCGAACAAAAGCGCGCCGAAGCCAACGGCCGCCATCGCAACGAGCACCGGCCGCGGCACCCCACCACGCGAAAACGAAAACGAAAACGAAAGTGAAAGCGAAACGAGCGAGCGCCCCGGCCGCATGACGCCATCGCCTGCAATCGCGCGTGCGTCGCCCCCCGTCATTGCACCGCGTTGAATCATCGCGAGCAGCAAAGGCGTGCCGATCAGCGCGATCGCAACGCCTGTCGACAGCGTCGTATCGACGCCGAGCGCCAGGACGGCGCTATCGGTCGCCAGCACGAGGCAAGCGCCGGCGAGCGCGGAAAGCGGCATCAGCGCGCCAAGCCTCGAAGCCTTTGCGCCGCGCAATTGCCGCAACAGATTGGGTGCGACGAGCCCGACATACGAAAGCGGTCCGGCCACGCTCACGGCGACACTCGCGAACGCCACCGCCACGATCAGCGCGCCGAGGCGCGCCGCATCGACGCGCACCCCGACGGCCACCGCTGCCTCGTCGCCGAGCGCGAGCGGTTCGAGCGGGCGAAGCACGAAGGGCAGCGCGATGAGCGGCGCGACGAGCCAACCGGCGGCGGCCTTGAGCCCGTCCGCGCCCGGCTGATAGAGACTGCCGTTTGCCCACAGCGCGGCACCTGCGATGCTTTGCTCGTTGAATGCGAGCAGCACCGTCGTGAGCGCCGAGAACAGCAACATACAAACGCTGCCAGCCAGCAGCAGGCGCAACGGCGTAGCGCGCCAACCGCCGGCCGCCGCCGCAACGCATGCCGCCGCACCGAGCCCGCAGCAGAAAAGAAGCGGCACCGGCGCCACGCCGGTGAGGCTCGGCACCGTCATCGCCGCGATCAGACCGAGTTGAGCGCCACCCGTGATGCCGAGCAAATCAGGCGAGGCGAGCGGATTGCGCGTGAGCGCTTGAAAGAGCGCGCCAGCAAGGCCGAGACATCCGCCCGCGACGATGGCGGCAACGACTCTCGGCAAGCCGAGATCGAATAGCAAGACACGCACGAGTGTCGGCTGATGGACTTCGCTCGTAGGCACCAACGCCAGCAGATCACGCATCTGCGGCCAAAGCCGCAGCGTGGCCATGACCAACAGCAATACGACGAGCGCCGCACCGATCGGCGCCACCCGGTTGGGCGCGGCCACCCGCATAGGCGTTGCGAAGCTCGTCACGCCGCGAGCCCCGCCGCGGCCGCTTGTTCGCCCCGTTGATCGACCCGATGCGCGGGCACGCATAGCGGCGCACCCGTTTGCGGATGTGCGATGCGCAGCATCGGCACACCGAACGTCGCTTCGAGCAGCGACGGCTCGATGATCGCATCGGGCGAGCCCTGCGCAACGATGCGCCCAGCCCGCATCAATACGATTTCGTCGCTGTAGGCAGCGGCTTGATTCAAGTCGTGCAGCACCCAGACGATAGTGAGCCCGCGCTCTCGGTTCAGCCGTCGCAACTCGGTGAGGATGTCGATCTGATGATGGATGTCCAAATAGGTGGTCGGCTCATCCAACAGGATGATGGATGCTTGCTGCGCGAGCGCCATCGCGATCCACGCGCGCTGCCGCTCGCCTCCCGACAGCGCGGCCACATCGTGCCCGGCCAACGCCGCCAGGCCGCTTGCGGCCAACGCATCATCGACGGTCGCTCGGTCGTTGGCCGACATACCGCGCAGCCATCCGCCATAGGCATAGCGCCCGTATTCGACGAGCTGCCGCACGCTCAGGCCCGCGGGGATTTGATTGAACTGCGCTAGCATCGTCAACGTACGCGCGAACTCGCGCCGCCGATATTCAGCGAGCGACTTGCCCGCCACCCTCACCTCGCCCGAGCGCATCGCCTGCAGCCCGGCAAGCGTGCGCAACAGCGTGCTCTTGCCGCATCCGTTCGCACCGCAAAGCGCGCTCACGCGGCCAGCCCGGATGTTCAGATCGAGCGAATCGAGCACGAGCCGATCCCGATAGCCGACCGACAGCGCTCGCGCCGCAAGCGCAAACGTCGAGCGATTGACTACGGCGCTCATGGAACGGCGCACACGGCATGGCCTTGCGGTGTCGTCGCTTGCGGGTCGCGATAGCTTTGTGCCATCGCGACCACGACTGTGCGCGGCCCTTCGAATGGTTCGCGAGCGTGGGCGCTTAGCATGTTGTCGAGCATCAGCACATCGCCTTGCGCCCATGGAAAGACGATACGCTCTCGATCGAGCACGCCGCGGATGTCGTCGAGCGCCGTCGTCTCCAGTGGTGTGCCGTCGCCGTAGTAGACGTTGCGCGGCAGATTGTCGATGCCAACCGCATCGACGAGTGCGTCCCGCATTTCCTCGTCGAGCGCGGATAAATGAAACAGATGGGCTTGATTGAACCACACCCGTTCGCCGGTGCGCGGATGCACCGCGACTGCCTGACAACGCTCGCGCGTGCGCAGCAGCAACTCGCCATCGGCGCATTCGCGCCATTCGCAGGCAATGCCGCGCGCCGCGCAATAGCGCTCGACCGCGCGCGGATCGTCGGTTCCGAACGCTTGCTGCCACGGCAAATCCAAACCCTGCCCGAAATTGCGCACGTACAACAATTCGCGTTCGGCGAAGCGCGCGACGAGCGCAGGATCGAGCGCGCGATAGATCGCGCGGCTATCCGCAATCGGCGTTGCACCGCCCGAACGCGCGGCCGTGGCGCAGTGAAACCAGATTCGCATCGGCCATTCCTTTGTGTAGGACTGTTCGTTGTGAAGCGGAATCGAGCGATGAGGCGGATATTCGGTTGACGTATAGACAGCACCCTCAACTTGCGTACGCGGCGTCGACGCGAATTCATACCCGATCAGCGGATCGCCGAACGACTGCGCGAAGCGCTGAAAAGCGTCGATCGACGGGATGCGAAAACCGCTGAAGAGCACGCCGCCGGCGCGCTCGATGCATGTGTTCGCGGCCTCGCGAAGCGCGATGGCGGCGGCATCGAGCCCAATCGCACCTGCGCCCGCCCGCGCGGACACGATAGTCGGCAAGCCGGGCTCGATGCGCAGGTCTTCGAGTTCGCAGTGGATGTCGATTTCGGTAGCAGGATGCGGCAATGGCAACGGCATAGCGTCAGTCCTCAGCCGATGCACCGTTTTCGGCGGCTTCCATATGGCGTCGCAAGCTGGCGGGGCGCATGTCGGTCCAGACCATTTCGATATGGGCAAGACAGGCGTCCTTCGGGCCGCTCACACCGACTTCGCGCCAGCCTGCGGGGACGGCGCGGAACGTCGGCCAGATCGAATATTGTTCTTCGTCGTTGATGACGACCGTATATTGCAGATCGTCGGCCTCGGCATCGGGCAGGAGTTCGGTGGCATGCGGATTCATGGCGTTATCGCAGTATCGAAGCGGTGGAATCAGTAGCGGGAAGTGGCAACAACTTTATGCCCTTGCTCAGTTGACGTTTGAAGCCCGGCTTTTTTTAGTCGGGCGACGCGTGCTAACGCAAGGCGGCTTGGTACCGCCTGCGAGTACACATTCGGCGCAATGCTGCGCGGCATCGCGCACCATGAAATGCACCAGCGTTTGCGACACATTGAGCGCACGCGCCGCTTCTTGCAGCGTTTGCTCGCGCAGCCTCACACGCTCGAACGCATGGCGGGTGCGCTCGGGCAGCGCGTTGAGTGCGTCGAACGCGCGATGCAGCGCCTCGCGCGTGAGCAGGGCCGATTCCGGCGTGGGCGCGGACGAAGCCACCTCCAACCCCTCCTCTTCGCCCGCATGCCAAATGTTTTCGAGCGTTTGCCGACGACATGCGTCGATCGACGCATTGCGGACCATGCGCGCGACATAGGCCGCGGGCTGCCTGATGGCGTCCTGATTCGGAAACGCTGTCAGCTTCACGAAAACGTCATGCACAACGTCCTCGGCGCGGCTCACGCAGCCCACGAACGAACGCGCGAGATTAACGAGCGCCCGCCGGTGCTCGATCAACACGTCGAGCAGCAGGCCACCGCAGCGCTCGCCGTTGACCGATGCGGGTGTCGATCTCGGTGCCGATGTTGCCTGCTGGCGCTCAACGCCTGACGTCCATCCCGCTACCTGTGCCATCGATTCGCCTCCGATACCGATCATGTCGAAGCCGAAATTTAACGTAAACGCGAATCATTCTCAATATTATTCCGAAAAATAATTGTAAGGATCGGGCGTCGCCGCGCGGCTAGGCTCGCCTGGATAGTGGGCGCCGTCGAACCCATTCGGCGAAAGCCTCGTCCTCGAAGCGGTAGTCGCCGAGCGAAACCCTTGTCACCACATTGAGCGCCTGCAGCCGTCGCAACGCGTGCGCGGCGGTATTCTTGGTGGCAGTCTTGCCCAGTAATTCCGACAGCCGGGCGAGCCCCGCCCCGCCGTGAATATCGGATTCCCCGCGCGCCAGCAGCGTGACGACGGCCCGATCGGCCGGATTCATGTCGTGCCATTGCTTGGCGAAATGCTCATCGGAAAACACGGAAGCCTTCGTGTTCGCGAGCGCCGCTTCCACGCCTTCAACTTGGTAGAGCATGTACCGTTCGACGAATCGCTTGAAAAACTCCGGCGTGCGATGGAGTTCGTCGAAAGCATGCTTACCCTGCGCGAGCGTGAGCCGATGGCGCGCCATGCTGTTCACGAGCTTGATGGTGAATGCGACGAAATCGTCTCCCAGCAGCGGGAATGGCTCCAACGAAGCCCAGTTGTAGAACGGCTGCGACGCGCGCGCGAACATCTCTCGCAAGGTCGTCTCGGAGCTGCCTGCGAAGATCACTTTGATGCGTTCCTTGCGGATATCGAGCGCCGCCCGCAGTGCGTGTGCGAAGTCGGTGTGGTCCGCGCGCGCGAGCACCTGCGCTTCGTCGATGACTAGCAGCAACGGTTTTTTTTGCCGATCCAGCTGCTTGAGCACTTGGCGAAGCGCGATTGCGCTATCGACGGCGGCGGGCGCCAGTTGCGCTTCGATGGCCCCTTCGGCGCCCGGGATCCTGGCGCTTGCCTTGACTGTCCGAACCGGGCGCCCGATTCGGGAGAGCACGCCTTTTACACCTTGCGGCTCGAGTGCGTCGGCAAGCGCTGCAACGAGGACGGCATCGGGCTCCGAACGGTTATCCCAGAGATTGGTGTATGCAACGAGATACCCGTGCGCAATCGCTGCGGGCAGCAGGTCGCGACGCAAGAACTCGGTCTTGCCCATGCGCCGGCGGGCAAACAGTCCGCGCGCGGACGACAGCTTCAGGTCGAAGGCTTGGAGATAGCCCAAAGCCAACTCGGGACGTGGAAAGTGCCACGGGTCCGGCTTGGAGGTTTCAAGGAGTATCATTCGTTTTGATAAGTATCAAATCCAATGATACCAAATGATACTGTCTATGGCAGCATCATCAAAATGAAAGCGCACGCCCGATCGCTGCGGCGTCAGTTCGGTGGAATATCCGGTGGCACGATGAACAAGCCGGCGGTGTATTCCATATTGAAGTAGCCGCAGCGTGCGTAAGCCGCGATCTGTTCGAGTCGCTCAGACAATGCGGCGCCATGATGCGCGACAAGCCGCTTGCGGTCGTCCGGTTCGACCCATTCGGATGTAAGCGGCGCGTGCTTCGACCGTTGCTTGTTCAAGCCGCGCGCGAGATACCGCACTCCTGCTCGAAACACCGTCGTTGCCAGCGTGCCCATCACTGCGTCGTCTGCCAGGGCGTGAGGCGCTTTTGCAGCCACCGCAAACCGATCTCTAGTGTCAATGCAACCGCGCCGATCACGAGGATGCCTGCAAGTACAACATCGGTGACCAGGAATCGGGACGCCGAATAAACCATGAATCCCAGGCCGCGCGTCGCGGCGATCAGTTCGGCGGCCACAAGAGTGGACCAGCCGGCGCCGAGTGCGATCCGCACACCCGTAAGGATGTCCGGCAGCGCGTTGGGCAGCACAACATAGCGAAGCAGTTTAAAGCGAGTCGCCCCTAATGACGCGGCCGCCTGCAACCGGCTTTTTGACACGCGACTCGCACCTGATGCCGTGGCGATCGCGAGCGGCGCAAAGATCGTCAGATAGATCAACAGCACTTTGGAAAGCTCGCCGATGCCAAACCAAATCACCATCAACGGCAGATAAGCGAGCGGCGGAATCGGTCGATAAAATTCGATCAGCGGATCCAGCGCGCCGCGGGCGATACGATTCGTCGCGATGAGCAAGCCCGCGGGAATCGCCGTCATAACGGCAAGGACGAACGCAATCGCAATGCGTGACAAACTGGCAAACAGATGCTGGAAGAGCGTCGCGTCATCGAAGCCGTCAGTGTTCAGCAGCACCAGTTTGCGCACGACGGCTTCCGGCGTCGGCAACAATACCGCGGGCAACCACTGCAGGTGGCCGACGACCCACCAACCCGAGAACAGCAGCGACACGACGACGATCGTCGCCGCGTGGCCAATATCGACGCGAGGCAAGCGTCGCCGCGCAGCGATGGCAATGCCAGGCGTTTCATTTGCGCCGGCTTTCGTTGGCGCCGGAATGCGCAGCGTCTGTTCAGTCGATGGCACGTGTCAGGCCTCCTCGGTCTCGCGAATGAGTTGATCGAGCAATGAAAGGCGAATCTCCACAAACGTGGGATCGGTCTTGATCGAGTGAGTCGGTTCGCCTGCGGCATAGCGGCGCGCGAAGTCGAGCTTGTGCCTTGCGACTACGCGGCCCGGCCTCGGAGACAGAATCAGCAGTTCGGTAGCAAGCATGACGGCCTCCTCGATACTGTGCGTAATCAGGAAAACGCCCTTCTTCGTTTTGTGCCACACGTCGAGCAGCAGCGTCTGCATATGCTCACGGGTGAGCGCATCGAGCGCACCCAGTGGCTCGTCCATCAGCAGGAACGCCGGATCGGCGGCAAGCGCCCGTGCCAGTCCGACACGTTGACGCATGCCGCCTGAAATCTCGTCGATGCGGTGATGCTCGAAGCCTTTCAGCTTGACGAGCTGAAGAACTTCCTCGGCGCGCGCGTGACGTGCGGAGCGGCCGATATCCTGCATGCGCAGACCGAAACTGACGTTATCGATCACGTTGAGCCACGGCATCAGTGCGTCGTCCTGGAATACAACGCCGCGGTTCGCATCGGGGCCGACAATCGACACATCGTCAATGGTGACGCGGCCCGACGTCGGCAAAAGAAACCCGGCGAGCAGTGATAAAAGCGTGCTCTTGCCGCAGCCGGAGGCGCCGAGCGCCACGACGATTTCGCCGCTGTGCACCGATACCGAGACATCTTGCAGCGCAGTGAGTTGGCCGCGCGGCGTATCGTAAATAACACTTGCGTGTCGCGCACTGAGTTCAGCCATGTCTTGCTCCGAGACCCGACGCCATGTTATTTCGATGCCGACGCCTGAATGTATCGCGCCGTGATCGAAGTGCTGTAGTCAGGCAGAACCTGGTCGATCTTCTTCTGTTCCTTCAGAAAGCGCGCCGTCGCTGCAACCGCCTTTGCCGTGCCGCCGCCAAGCAGCGCGCCGGATGCCTGCTCGGTTGCACCGGGATAGACATTGCCTGCGAGCAGTTGCGGTACGTCGGCCACCGTGGCGCCGCTCAACTTCGAAATTGCCGCTGCTTGCGGCGAGGCAGCTGTCCATGACTTTCCGTTGGCCCGATAGTCCGAAATTGCTTGCAATGTCACGGCCACGAACTTCTGGACGAAGTCTGGATGCGCTTGTGAGAAATCCTTGCGTACTGCCCACAAGTCGAACGTCGGCGAGCCCCACTGACCGACTTGCGTCGAGTCCACGAGCACCTTGCCGCTCTGCTTCGCTTTGCCAAGCGCTGGGTCCCACGTATAGGCCGCATCGATATCTCCACGCGACCATGCAGCGACGATTTCGGTCGGACCGAGGTTGACGATATGCAGCTGCTTCGCGTCGATATTCCAGTGCTTGAGCGCGGCTAGCAGACTGTAGTGGCTCGTCGATACAAACGGCGTCGCAATCGTCTTGCCAACGAGGTCTTGCTGTTTGTCGACGTGAGCGCCATTGCGAACGACCAGTGCTTCCGAAGCGCCGGTCAACGCATTGAGAACGACCGCTTCGATCGGCACGCCGCGGCTGATGGCGGCAGCAAATGGGCTGGAGCCGACGTCCCCGATTTGGATGTCGCCGGACGCCAGCGCCGCGACGACGTCTGCGCCAGTATCGAAGCGCCGCCAGTTGATGGTCCAGCCGGTGGCCTTTTCATACGCGGCGCTCGCCTGCGCGAGCTTGGCCGGATCGGCGCCGTATTGGTACGCGATGTTGACGGTTTCAGCTTGGACAACCGTGCCGTGGAGAAGTGTCAGCGCTAGCGCGGCAACAGCTACGAACGATGAGAATGGGTGTTTGAGTTTCATGAGCGCTTAAGCCTGGCACGAAGAAGCGATTGGTGGATTTGTCCCCCAGATTAGCGGCTTCGGCCGGCGCGATGAAACAAGCAAATCAGCGTTAGATATGCAAAGTTCTGCGAAAGAAGCTTGAAGATTTCAGCCAGTTTCATGCGGTTCGATAGGTATCAAAACCGGCGATACCAAATGATACTTACTTCACGCGTCAGCGCATCTCATGGAGCCACCAGCGCTGTCGCTCGCGCACTTTCCGAGAGAAGGACACATCATGGAGCGCTACAAAAACCTAAACGGGGACTCCGGAGTCGCTTCCTATGAAATCGGCGACGACTTCATATGGGTGGTCTTTTCTGATGGCGTGCGCTATCAGTACACCTACGCGCGGACGGGCAAAGAGAACGTCGAACGTATGAAGCGGCTCGCCGTGGACGGACGCGGACTTAGCAGCTTCATCGCGAGAAATCCGGCGCTCAGAAATGGGTACGCGGAAAAGCGACCATAGCGGATGTTGGTGATATCGCGTTCGTCCGTTTCGCGCTCCGCTCGGGAAGTGCTCAGGCGAGCCCGCCGTCGGCGTCGATGACCTGACCGCTGATCCAGGCGGCGTCAGCCGACACCATGAATGCAACGACGCGTGCAATATCGTCGGGCTCACCGATGCGGCCAAGCGCGGTATTTCTTATCAACGCTTCCCGGTCCTCCGTGGAAAGCACGCGCGCCAGCATTGCCGTATCGACGATCCCCGGCGCGATGGCGTTGACGGTGATGCCGCGTGGCCCGAGTTCAGCGGCCTGACAACGTGCAACGGCCTCGAGTGCCGCTTTGGTCGCCGCGTAGATCGAGCACCCGGGGGCAATCCTTCTCGCGAGTCCCGAACCGACATAGACGATACGTCCTCCCGAGCGCAAATGCTGCGCCGCCACCTGCGTCGCGATCAGCGGGCCGCGAAGGTTCACGTTGAAATGCTCGTCGATGTGGGCGACGTCGATATCCGAAAGCGGCCGCTTGTCGTAGATAGCAGCGTTATTGATCAAAACGTCCAACTGCCCCGCCTCGCGTATCACCGCTGCCACCAGATCGCGAATCTGCCCGGGCTCGCGCAGATCGGCAGGTAACGCGCGCGCGACTCCGCCCGCGGCCTCGATGCGCGCCACGACCGAGCGGGCCTCGGCCTCGAACGCCGCATCGCGATAGTGAACGAAAACTCGCATGCCGTCAGCAGCCAGACGCGTCGCGATCGCCGCGCCGATCCCGCGCGATGCGCCCGTTACGATAGCCACTCTCGTCGCTCGCGTCATGGCGCATCCTTGGCGTCGAGATTTCGGTTGGCACGAAACAGGTTATCGGAATCGTAGCGCCGCTTGAGGCTGAGCAACCGCGCATAGCCTGGCCCATAAGCTGCCGGGATGCGATGGTCCTCGTCATCGTCGAGATAGTTCACGTATGCTCCTTCAATCGCAAATGGCCGAACCGCATCGCCGAGGTCGCGCACCCATCGAATATGCTGCGACGCTGGCTCGCTCTGCCTGAACCCGGCCACGGCAAGGAACGAATAGTGCGCGGCGCGGCCGCGAAACGCCGTCGCTTCGGCAGGCACACGCGCGATGGCCCCCCCCAGATGTTCGATGAACACCTTCGTCAACGGCGCCGTAATCCGTTTGCAGTGTTCGAGTATGGCCGTCATGAGTTCGTCATCGAGCGCCGACAGATAGTGCGAGCGCAAGTGATAGCGGCCGCCGACCGGCGTGCTGCTGTCGTGCACTGCCTGCAGCCCGGCCACGCTCATCGCCTTTACCGAGGTCCTCCACGGTATGCCGAGGCGGTCCAGCGGCGCCAGCACCCGGTCTGCGTCGCCCGTATTGCCGCTGAAACAGATGCCGATGCCAGCCGCGTGTGTGCCGTCTTCGCCCCCCATGTAGTAAAAGTGCGTCGTGAGCGTATCGGGCGCATTGATCGTCAGCATCTTGTAGACTTCGAGCACCTCTCGCGCACGCTCGGCAGGATAGACGAGCACACCCGCCCATACGCGGGGAATCGTATGCAGGTGCAGCGTCAGCGAAGTCACGACACCGAAATTCGAGCCGGCGCCGCGCATGGCCCAAAAGAGATCAGGATCGGCGTCGGCCGTCACGGTGCGCATCTCACCGTCGGCCGTGACCAGATCGAGCGCCGCGATGTTGTCGCAGCCTGCGCCGCAGCGGCGCATGAGCCACCCGAACCCGCCATGCAAGACGAACCCCGCCACGCCGACCGTGGCAACGGAGGCACCGGTCGTCGCCAGTCCATACGGCTCGACGGCGTCGCAGAGCTCTCCCCAGCGAACACCCGGCTGTACCGTAATCAACTGCCGAGGTGCGTCGACCTCGATCGCGCGCATTCGCGAGGTACAGAGCACGAGCGCATCGTCGGGGATCGATCTGGCCGCCACATCATGACCCGTGCCCATGACGGCGAGTGGCGCGCGTGTGGTGCGCGCATATTCGAGCACCCGGCGAACATCGGATACATCCTGGCAGCACGCAATCAACGCCGGACGCCGATCCACACCTTTCCAGGCTGTGCGCATGCGATCGTAGTCATCGTGCTCCGGGGCGATGAGCGCGCCCCGGAAGCCAAGGCGCGCTAGCGAAGTGGCAGGCATCGATCGTCGCCTCATGAAACGTTCGGCATCCGAACAGGGCTCAGATGAAAGAATGCGACCTTCCAGCATGCCGGCTGTCGAACCCAAACGGTCGAGCAATAAATGCGGTTCGATGATCGAGGCCCCGCGGGGCGATCAAGCGCGTGGCTGACGATCACGAGATGCTTGGCGCGGCGGATCATATGAAATCCGCTCAAAGTGGGATCGCCGGCAACGCCAGCGGCTGGCTCGAAGCGCAGGCCCGCATCGATGTGGGGTGTCCCGGACAAGAGCAGCGTCTCGAGCGTGCCGCGATCGTCGTTGAGTAACGCGCAGATGAAGCGATGCTGTTGTGCGTACAACGCCGCTTCGGTCGTGCTGTCGGCCATCGTCTGTTCGGCAAACCTGGACGCGGCTTCCGGCGTCGCGATGCAATCCCACATGTATGTCGGATCAGCGAAGTTATTCGCGAAAGCATCGGCGATCGGCTGGTGCTGCTGAGCGCGCTCCATGAGCCGCTGCACGTGCGGCTCGGGCCCAGCGAGGAATGAATTGGTCCATTCCGTGGTGTTTGCCGTCAATACCGCGGCACGCGCCTCCCATCGATTTGCGAAGGTCTCATCGAAATGCTCCGCTTCGAGAATCAACCGCCCAAGCTCAAATGCACAGCATGACGCAAGGTTCGCACCCTGCCCGGTTAGTGGATCGTTGACGACGAGCGCGTCGCCGACGGCGACGACGACCGCACCCGACTGCAAGCGTGCCCATGCGCGACGCACGCAAGGGACGATCGCTCCTTGCAACAGATCGAGCGGGCGCACCAGTTCGAAATGCGCGGCATCGATTCGCGCGGCGATCTCAGGGGAGTAATCGCGAACCAGCGCCAGTATCGGCTCGATCACGCGGCCCGGATCGCCGTTCGTATAATCGGCGCGCACGACGCTATCCCATGGACCGTTCGGAATCGCTTCGAACGTCAAGCCCGTCACCGGGCCCGAGAACGTCAGCACGGGCGTCTGAAAGATCTCGCCGCAGCCCGCCACGACCTCGAAATGCAGGCCGATCGGATCGGGCTGCGCAACGCCGTTGAAATACCCGGCGAGAATGCGACGCTGCGGCTCGTGATAAGGCGATCGCTCAACGATGCGCTCGAAGACATTGGAGAGCCCGGCGCGCCCCGTGCTGACGACTACGAGGTCATGCCGCGCGGCGATCGCGTCGAGCGCAGTCGCATCCACCGCACCGATTTTGACCGTGGCGCCACGACGCTCCACTTCTTCGAGCAGCCGCGGCAGATAGAGACGAAAATCGACGAACGTGGCCGGCTCGAACAGATCACCGCGAAAAGCAACCGGATCGCGATCCCCATCCCGCACGCGCACATGCGCGCAATGCATCGCATAATCCTGCGCAGGCCAGAATGCTACACCGAGTTCCGCTTCGCGACGCTGTGTGGGTCCAAACCGGGCGACGTTATTCGGCAAACGGGCACTGCGCTGCTCATCGGGCGTGGCAGCCGCATAGACTGTCACGTCGAACCCTTCGCGCTGCAGCAGCAACGCGAGGTGCAGCCCCGCGATACCCGCTCCGACAACACCAATAGAAGCCATTGTGCTCATCTCCTGACCAAACACCGATATGCGTCGCTCAGCCGCTCGCAGAGGCGCTTATCCGCGGGCAGCGTGGCATCGTCGATCTGACGAACGGGCAATACCTCCATTGCCGTACCCGTCAAAAAGACCTCTTGCGACGCGAGCAAGTCGCGCACCGTCATCGGCTGTTCGCGAACGGCGATGCCTTCCCCGCGCGCCAATCCAATGATCGTGCGCCGCGTGATGCCGTCGAGGCAGTGGACCGCAGGCGGTGTTACAAGCACACCGTCGCATACAGCGAACAGATTGGCACCGGTCGCTTCTGCAACGCAGCCCTCATGATCGAGGAACAACGCATCATCGAACCCTGCGCGCCGCGCGGCATGCAGACCGAGCGTAGCAACCGCATAGTGGCAAGCCGCTTTCGCGTTGAGCGGGGCTGCCGCCGGCGAAGGTTTTCGCCATTTACTCACCGTGATCCGAATGCCTTCGGTACGCTGTTCAGGCGTGATGACATCGGTCCAAGGAATGACGGCGATCGCGAGATGCACGGTTGTCGCGGCCGCCGAGATGCCGATTTGCTCTGCGCCTCGCCAGGCGACAGTACGGATATAGGCTTCTTCCAGACGCGAGGTACTGACGAGCTCGCGTGTGGCCGCGTCGATCGCCTCGGCCGGAAACGGCAACGCCATTTCGAACACGGTTGCCGAGCGCTCGAGGCGGGCAATGTGCTCGGCGAGGGCATAGACGCGCCCTCCATAAGCGCGCGCGCCCTCAAAAACGCAGCTTGCGTTGTTCAATCCATGACTGAGCACATGCAGTGTGCCGTCACTGTAGTCGCATTGCCGACCATCGACCCATACTGAAATCGACGCCGGATCGAGAACGAGTGCGCTCATCTTCCATTTCCTGTTTGCAGCAGCGACGCCATGGTCGCTTGCATTGCCGCTTCGGCGAGCGCGCGCAATTGGAGCAACTGCGGGGTCCACTGCGGCTGGTGCGGAAAAACATAGTTCGCCAGC
The DNA here is from genome assembly GCF_964253315.1 of Trinickia sp. LjRoot230. NCBI lineage: Bacteria > Pseudomonadati > Pseudomonadota > Betaproteobacteria > Burkholderiales > Burkholderiaceae > Trinickia > Trinickia sp. LjRoot230. The sequence goes on along the minus strand of NZ_CAXUQX020000001.1, from coordinate 1,305,024 downwards.
GGACGAAATACGTTTGCACCGAGGCTCGCTTTTACGTTCGGTGCGCCGCGCCCGAGGCTGAATACGCGCACGCCGCGCTCCGCGCCCCAACAATAGACGTCATAGATCGTGCTCGCGTAAAGATTCTGATCGCGCGGCACCCGATCATGATCGATGCCGTGCACGATGAGGCTGATCATTCGCGCGTGATCGTCATGCGCAAGCAGGCACGCTTGCACCGCCTCACCCGTGGCACGCACGGTCTGCAGCGCGATGCCGACCCGCGCCCCGAGCGGCGAGTCGAACAGCATTTCGACGAGAGACGGCGCGAAATGATTTGAACGATGTCCATACTTTGCGAGGTTCTGACGGTGCAGGCGATCGAAGGTCGGAATCCAGGCCTTTGCCGATTCACCCCAGTGGATCGAAAAAGCGTACTCCGCATCCGCCTTGCGAGCCTGCTTGCGCAATCGCCGATAGCGGTCGCCGCCGAGTTGCGCGCGCAGGCTCGCATGCACGTCGCCTTCGGAAATAAAGCGCGACTCCACAAACCAGGGCAACTCGATGAACTTCGCGTCCCTGAGCGTCGCCGCCTTAGCCCGATCGACGACAGGAATCAATGTCACGTCCGCGCGCGCATCGCCCCCTTGCTCGATGAGCGATGGCACCTGATCAGGCACGGGCGCAGCCGTCTGCGGCGCGTAGAAATACCCGCTTGGTACATGCGCCACGCAATCGTCGAGCGCAGTTGTCGATGCACTCAGTCCGTGCGCAACGTTTGCCCAATGAATAATGCGTCCGAGCGCGACATTGGGTTCAGCGCTGCCATAGAGCGCGCAAAAGAGGCGCCGGAATACGATGTCGGCGTCGGCCGCCTCGAACAGCGGGACGCTCGCGCACGAGATCATTCGCATTCCTCAACGATCGGCATGGCTCTCCTGATGCATGAGCGCCTGCCAACCGGTCTGCGCACGCCACCAGACCGTACTGCACGCCATGTGTTCGGGCAACTGCTCGCCACGGTACGCCCCCTTCTGAGAAAGCTCGTAGGCAATAACGTAAGCGTCGGACGTGAGCCACGACACCTGGAAGTTCGATGCGCCCCAGTGCTCGATCTCAGCTGTGGTGATGTTCTCGATCAAATCAGGATGACGCTTGTGGCCGAAGTCGGGATCGACACCAAAACCGTCGGGCGCCATCAGCGCGGTCATGACAGCCTGATCACGTCGATAGATCGCGCTGAGGATCATCAGCTCGCGCTCGACAAGCTCGCGATGCGCCACGCTGGCCGTCATGTGTGCTCCTCGCCCGATGACGCGAGCACGGCGATGCGGGAACAAAGCATCTCGATCATCTGCCATCCCATCTCGAGCTCGTTGGTCAGTTGCGCCAGGTCAACGGAACGATCTTGCGCGAGCAGTTCTCTGCCCATTTGCAAATGGTGCTCATCGAACGCGGCATGGACAGCGAAGTACTTCGAATCGGGAAAAAGCGCCTTCGCTCGGCTGTGGAAGACGAGCGAGCTGCTTTCCAGCACGAAGTGCATAAGTACCGTGCGCGCAGCGGACGTCGAAGCAACCATGCGGTCGACAAACCAAGACGACACGGCGTCGATAATCGGGTCCCAGCGCCGCTTGGCGGTGTCACCGCGTGTGCGCGCGAGTTCCGCGTTGTGCCCGATCTCTTCGGCCAGATGACGCTGAGCGACCGTACACGCGCGTGGATCGGACTCGGCATAGACGCGTGCGCAGGCAATGCGCTGGAACGCATCGGACCATGGCTGCAGAAAGTCGAGCATCCGCGCGCGGACCTCTGCATTTACGTGCGCTGTGCCATCGACGAGATCGAACAGCGGATTGTTCGCGAATCGCTCCATGTGCTCTTGCGCGAGCGCTTCGAACGCTTGCAGTTTGTTGTCCGGTTGAGCGAACTCGACCTGCGGACGCGCGGCGTCATCGTAAAGTGCCGATTCCTCGAACTGGATCGAGAGCGCCCAAAAGCCATCTGGCGACCCGCCGATAAAACCATGGCGAGCGCCAGGCGGAACGGCGACGATGTCACCAGCCCTGATGCCTTGGCTGCCTTGGTCGATATCACCGATCACCGTGCCACATCCTTCGGCAATCACGATCATCGATTTCGTCTCGTGCGTGTGCGTGTCGAGTGCCTCGCCCGATGCGAGCCGAACCCAACTCAGCGAAAGCGGAGCAACGAGCGGCAAAAAGGCCGCGAGCTCGGCATCGCTGCGAAACGATCGCACTTCGCCGAGGGTATGGCGCTGGCCGGCGACCACGACGGAACTCAGGCATGACAATGCGTGTCTGCCAATCACACGCACGGCAGCCGCGCCGGTCAGCGCGCGATCCATCGAATCCGCCGCAGACATTTGCCGCGCCGCAACTGCACTATTCTCAGACAACGCTCTCTCCACAAAACGAACGGCTTGACGCCAATAGCCGACCAAATCGAGGCACGCGAATGCCTGATCCGGAACGCATGGTTTGGAAGAACAATAGCAACGGCGCATGGGGCGGCGGATCACGAATTCGCGTAGCCTGCTGTGCGTAACGGCGTTATCCCTACTGAATGCGTGAGTGAACCCCTACGAACGGGTGAGCAGTCAGCGGTCTTGGTAGATTGGTGAGGGGCACAAATACTATGGGCGGTCTTTTCAGATGGCGTGCGTTACCAGTACGCCTACGCGAGAACTGGCAAAGAGAACGTTGAACGTATGAAGCGGCTCGCCATGGACGGACGTGGATTTAGCAGCTTCATCGCGAGAAATCCTGGTGTCAGAAATGGGTACGAGGAACAGTGACCATAGCGGATGTTGGGGATATCGCGTTCTTGCGTTCGCGGTCACCTTTCGATTCGGTGATACCCTACTGCCGCACAAATTTGACAATAGTCAGTCGCGCGACAGCCGACAAAAACTGAGAGAGAATATGGGCCAAACCTCGCAGCCGGGTTCTATCCGGTATTCAAACAGAATATGGAAGCGATCGGGCTAACGGCGCCGACGAATTTATTCTCGTCGCAAACGAGCGCGCTTCAAACAATCGGTCAACTGGCTGGACTGGTCAAGACGTTCGGCATGAAGGTCACCATTCGCGAACTGATCGGCGCGGGCGATTTAGCCGACAAGCTCGCATATGCAGAGGCGTTGTATGCCGCCTATTACCTGGGCGGGTCCATCGAGAGCCTCGCAGTCGCGGCGGACGCGTTCTACGCCTGCAAAGCAGGCCCGCTCGCAGCGGCGCGTATGCATCAGGCACTATTCGCGCAGGGCATTGCGTTGATTCAACCGATGCACGTTTTCCTTGCGCAACACCCCGAAGTTTTTGACGTATCGTCTCCTCAACGCGCGTTTTACGGAATGCATGCAAGGACGGGGATGGGAGTGAAGTAATGAAAGCAAGGCTCATCGATCGCGGCTTGCTTCTGTTGACCTCACTAGCATTCGTCGGCGGGGTAATGCTTATGTCGCGTTGGCTCGGAAACGAAAACGTTTACTCGCTCATCACGGCGGTAACGATATGTGCGCTTTGGTTCAAGGTCGCGCGTTTGACGAAACTGTTGCGCGAGCATGGCATCGACCCGCGGCAAAAGCCAGCGAAGGACGTCGACGGCGCGGGAAACCATAGTGAATGAAATGAAGGGCCACGTTGTATAAATCAGCTACCGCAGCATCGTCCGCGACAACCTGCTCGCGAAACCCGAGGACCGGCTATGATCAATTCGATGCTGCTCGAAGAAGTCGAATCGTTCGCGCGTCGCGAGCGCGGGTTGTCAAAGAGCAAGGTCATCACGCAGACCACGACGCTTGAAGACGATCTCGGCATTACTGGCATCGAGGGCGAAATGTTCATGGAAGCCTTCTTCGCCCACTTCAAGGTTGAAGAAGGCGACTTCTCGTCGGGGCGCTACTTCATGGACGAGGGTTCCGGTCTGCTGCTCATGCTCGTGACGGCACTGTCCAGGAAGCGGCGCAAGGCGCTCGATCGCACTCCTATCACGGTCAGCATGCTCGTCACCGCTGCCGGCCTTGGCAGGTGGGATTCAGAGAAAGTGGAGAAGGCCCCCACTGACAAATAGACAACGACGACCGAAGCAAGGCTCCGAATTCCGGCATGCCTTCTTAAAGCGTGATGTCTCCGTAAGAGAGGGGATGTGTCCGCCGGAAATGGAAAAGGAGTTACAGACTCACATCTGTAACTCCTTGACATTCCTGGTCGGGGCGAGAGGATTTGAACCTCCGACCACCTGCACCCCATGCAGGTACGCTACCAGGCTGCGCTACGCCCCGAAAGCGTTCGAGTATAACAGACGTTTTGACCGATTAGAACCACTCACATACGTTAACGACGCAACAACTCGATCACACTGCGCAGCTCGTTACGAAGCCTTTCAACGTCGACCATTGATGCATTCGACGCAGCAGCGACAGAAGCACTCGCCGCCCCCTGCTGCCCCTCATCCTGCTCATCTTCGATCACCGCACCGCGCGCATCGAGCCGGTTACGCGCGCCATTGATCGTGAAGCCTTGTTCGTAAAGCAATTCGCGAATGCGGCGAATCAACAATACTTCGTGATGTTGATAATAGCGGCGGTTGCCGCGCCGCTTCACCGGACGCAACTGCGTGAACTCCTGCTCCCAATAACGAAGCACATGGGGCTTGACGCCGCATAGTTCGCTGACTTCACCGATCGTGAAGTAGCGCTTCGCCGGAATCGGAGGCAAGACGACTTTCTCGACCGTCGTTGTCATCGTCAGTTAACCGTCGTGGTAAAGGGACGCAAAGGACGCAAATGCACACGCATTGGAACACGCATTGCGCCGCGCGTTCTTTCAGGCTTTAACGCGGAAAAGTCGGCTCGACACCGTTTTCAACCAGCGCCTTCAATTTCTGACTGGCATGAAACGTCACGACACGGCGCGCGGCAATCGGTATCGCCTCGCCCGTTTTCGGATTCCGGCCGGGCCGCTGCGGCTTGTCCCGCAATTGGAAATTACCGAAGCCCGACAGCTTCACGCTGTCACCGCTTTCCAGTGCATCGCGAATCGCGTCGAAAAACGCCTCAACCATATCCTTGGCCTCGCGCTTGTTGAGCCCGACATTGTCGAACAGCAACTCGGCCAGTTCGGCTTTGGTGAGCGTAGGCGTTTCGGACGAGGCGCTCGCGGGCGGAGTCGGAATTTCGCGAATCATGGCGCCACGCTGCGCCGAAAGAAGGGCTTCGAAATCACTCGAGTTCATTTCATTCATATCTAAAAACAGCGGCCATCCGATGCTGGCGCCATACGCCAGCATCTATCCGAAGCTGTTCGTGCTTATCCCCGCAACCGCGCACCGTAGACTCGAGCCAGACGGTCCACCAAGGCCTTGACGGCCGCGTCGACCGTCTCGTCCTGCAGCGTGCCGCCAGTATCTTGCAGGGTCACGCGGAAGGCAAGGCTTTTCTCGTGCGCAGCCAGGCCGCCGGAAGTATTTGATTTTGCACGAAATTCATCGAAGAGCGCAACCCTTTGAACAAACTTGCATGGCCCCTCGCCGAGCGCCTTTTGCATCTCGTCCAACAGGGCCTGCACTTCGATTTTTTGATCGACCACCACGGCAATATCGCGTCGCACCGGCGGAAATTTCGATACATCGAAAAGCGCCGGCAGCGTACGCGCCATCAACGCCTGGGCGTCGAGCTCGAAGACAATAGGCGCGTGCGGCAAATCGTATTTCTGCATCCAACGCGGATGCAGCTCGCCGATCCAACCCAACTCACGCCCACCGTGCTCGATGCGCGCGCTGCGCCCAGGATGCAGCGCCGGGTGCTCGGCTTTTACGAAGCGCACCGTCAGCGGGGCGAAAAGCGCCTCTACATCCCCCTTCACATCAAAAAAATCGACCATGCGCGTCGGCGCGCCCCATTGCTCTTCCAATGCGGAACCGTATGCGAGCCCGCCGATGCGCGTCGGCTGCGCATAGCCTTCGACCGTGAATTCACCCGCCGCCAACGACGCGTCGCGTACAAACACACGGCCCGCCTCAAAAATGCGGACGCGTTCCGCACGTCGATTGAGGTTGTGACGCAAAACGCTTACGAGCGAGCCCGCAAGCGTCGTGCGCATCACCGACATCTGGCTTGCGATCGGGTTGATCAGCCGCACGGGATTATCGTTGCCGGCGAAATCACGCTCCCAAGCTTCGTCGACAAAGCTGAAGTTGACCGTCTCCGCATAATCGCGTGCAGCAAGCGCGTGACGAATCGCGTGAATCGAGCGCTGCGTCTCGTTCGTCGCGCGCATCTCGTTGGCAGCGATTGGCGGCCGTGCCGGAATCCGCTCGAACCCATAGATGCGCGCGACTTCCTCGATGAGGTCCTCTTCGATTTCGATATCGAAGCGGTACGGCGGCGGTGTCACCGTGAACGCGTCGCCGTCGAATTCGAACGCGAGGCCAAGTCGGGTGAAGATCCGGGCCATCTCGTCCGCATGAACCGGCACGCCGATGATCCGCTGCGCGCGTGCCACGCGCATCGTCACGGCTTCGCGTTTGGGCACGTTGACCGACTGATCGTCGACCGGCCCGGTCTTGCCGCCGCAGATATCGAGGATCAACTGCGTGACGCGCTCGAGATGCTCAGCCGTGGTCGAGTAGTCGACGCCGCGCTCGAAACGATGGGCCGCATCGGTCGAAAAACTATATTTGCGAGCGCGCCCACGAATGCTGTCGGGCCACCAGAACGCGGCCTCCAGATAAATGCTCGTCGTATCGAGCGTCACCGCGGTACTGTCGCCGCCCATGATGCCGGCAAGGCTTTCGACCTGGCGGTCGTCAGCGATCACGCCAACCGTTTCGTCGAGCTCGACCGTATTGCCGTTCAACAACTTGAGCGTTTCGCCGCGGCGGCCCCAGCGCACTTCCATGCCGCCGTGGATCTTGTCGAGGTCGAAGACATGCGTCGGCCGCCCAATCTCGAGCATCACATAGTTCGAAATATCGACGAGCGCGGAAATGCTTCTTTGCCCCGAACGTTCGAGACGCTCGACTATCCACTGCGGCGACTTCGCACGTGCGTTGACGCCGCGAATGACACGCCCCGAAAAACGGCCGCACAGTTCGGGCGCGACAATCTTGACCGGCAATATCTCGTCGAGCGTAACCGCCACGGGTGCAATGGCCAACGGCTTCAATTCAGCACCGGTGATAGCGGCCGTCTCGCGCGCCACGCCGAAGACCGACAAGCAATCGGCTTTGTTCGGCGTCAGCTTGATTTCGAAAATCTTGTCGTCGAGCTTCAGCGTTTGCCGGATATCCTCACCCACCGGCGTGTCCGCCGGCAGAATCAGCAACCCGCTGTGATCTTCCGAAAGCTTGAGCTCGCGCGCCGAGCACAGCATGCCTTCGCTTTGCACGCCACGCAGCTTCGACAGTTTGATCTCGAACGGCGCACCGCCCTCCTCGACCGGCGGCAACTGCGCCCCGACGAGCGCGACGGGCACCTTGATGCCCGGCGCCACGTTCGGCGCGCCGCAGACGATATTGAGCACGGCCCCCGTGCCCGCATCGACCTGACAAACGTTGAGCTTGTCGGCATCCGGATGTTTGACGACCTCGAGCACACGGCCGACGACAATCTTCGATGTCGCAGGCGCGGCCGCGCGCAACGATTCGACTTCGAGACCGGCCATCGTCAGCGCGTGCGCCAGTTCGTCCGTTGTCAGTTGCGGATCGACGAAGGTGCGAAGCCAGGATTCAGGGAATTGCATGAGTGTCTAGGTTCGAATGAGTGAGGTCCAAGTCCGGCGCAATATCAGCGGCAACGGCAACGACAGCGCACGCCTTACGCGAATTGCCGCAAAAAGCGCAGATCGTTCTCGAAAAACAGTCGCAGATCCTGCACGCCGTAGCGCAGCATCGCGAGCCGCTCGAGACCACTGCCGAACGCGAAGCCGATATAGCGCTCCGGGTCGAGCCCCATGTTTCGGACGACGTTCGGATGGACTTGCCCGGAGCCTGATATCTCCAGCCATTTTCCGGCGTTCTTGCCTTCTTCGAACCGCATGTCGATTTCGGCGGAGGGCTCGGTGAACGGGAAATACGATGGACGAAACCGCACCGAGATATCGTCGCGCTCAAAGAACTTCTTCAGGAAATCGGTATAGACGCCCTTTAAATCGGCGAAGCTGATGTGCTCGTCGATCCAGAGCCCTTCGACCTGATTGAACATCGGTGAATGCGTTGCATCGCTGTCGACGCGGTAGGTACGTCCCGGCACGATGACCTTGATGGGCGGCTTGTGATTGCGCGCGTAACGCACCTGCATCGGGCTCGTATGCGTACGCAACAATAATGCGCGACCACTCGCATCGGTGCCGTCGATATAAAACGTGTCTTGCATCGAACGCGCCGGATGATTCTCGGGGCTGTTCAATGCGGTGAAGTTGTACCAGTCCGTTTCGATTTCGGGGCCGTCCGCCACGTCGAAACCGATCGAACCAAAAATCTGTTCCACGCGCTCCCACGTACGCATCACCGGATGCAGACTGCCGCAACCCGTACCGCGCCCCGGCAGCGTGACGTCGACTGCCTCGGCAGCCAGGCGCTGATCGAGCAGCGCTTGCGCCAGTGCCTCGCGACGTGCGGCGAGCGCGGCCTCCACCTGCTGCTTGGCCACGTTGATGCGGGCACCCTCGATTTTGCGAGCCTCGGGATCAAGCTTGCCGAGCCCCTTGAGCAACTCGGTCAATGCGCCCGCCTTGCCAAGAAAGCGCGCCTTCTCGTTTTCGAGCGTGACACTGTCGGCAGCGCCGTCAAACGCTTTTCTCGCTTCGGCAACAATCTGGTCCAGATCCATTGATCCCATCATTTCAATGTCGATGAATATTATGAAAAACGCTCGACCAACAAAAACGGGGGCTCGGTGAGGAGCCCCCGTTTTTGTTGCGGCGACAACCAGCTCACGCCAGTGTCACCGCCACGAACCACGCAGTGCTAATTTCGCAATTAGGCTGCAACGGCGGCTTTCACCTGCTTCACGATCGCGGCAAAAGCGGCCTTGTCGAACACGGCCATATCGGCCAGCACCTTGCGGTCGAGTTCGATCGACGCCTTTTTCAGGCCATTGATGAACACGCTATATGTCATGTCGTGCTGACGCACCGCTGCATTGATACGCGTGATCCAAAGTGCACGGAACACACGCTTCTTGTTGCGGCGGTCGCGATAGGCATACTGACCCGCACGCATAACCGCTTGCTTAGCGATGCGGTAGACGTTATTGCGACGGCCGCGATAGCCCTTCGCAAGGTTGATGATCTTCTTGTGGCGGGCACGTGCTGTAACCCCACGTTTGACTCGAGGCATGTTTCGCTCCTATGAGTTGTCGGTTGAGGGTTAAGCGAACGGCAGCATAGCGCGCACGGAGTCCATATTGGTCTCGTGCACAGCCGTGGAACCACGCAGATGACGCTTGTTCTTCGTCGTCTTTTTGGTGAGGATGTGACGCTTGAAGGCTTGACCGCGCTTGACGGTACCGCCCGGACGCACCACAAAGCGCTTCGCAGCGCTTTTCTTGGTTTTCATCTTAGGCATGACAACTCCATTATTTGATGGCGATGGGTGTGCGGTCGGCCAAAAGCCCAACACCGCCCTTCGAAACCCAGTCCACTTGTTTGCGGCGCAACTCGAAAGCCGCCGCATTTTTCAAGACAAGCGCCCTACCAGCCGTGCGCCTGTCCGAAACCTGCACATCGGCCGAAGCTAAAGCTGCCTCGACCGCGTTACGCGTTACTTCTTCTTTTTCGGTGCGAGCACCATGATCATCTGACGCCCTTCCATCTTCGGCATCTGCTCGACCTGGCCAACCTCGTCGAGGTCGCCGCGCAAGCGCTCGAGCATTCGCATGCCGATTTCCTGGTGCGCCATTTCCCGGCCGCGGAAGCGCAACGTAATTTTCGTCTTGTCGCCGTCATCGAGGAAACGAATGAGGTTGCGCAGTTTGACGTGATAGTCACCGTCATCGGTTCCCGGCCGGAACTTCACTTCCTTGACCTGGATGACCTTCTGCTTGAGCTTGGCCTCATGCTGCTTTTTCGCTTCCTGGTACTTGAACTTGCCGTAGTCCATCAGACGGCAAACGGGCGGGTCCGCCTGTGGGGCGATTTCCACGAGGTCCACGTCCTGCTGTTCCGACATGCGGAAAGCATCAGCCAGTTTTACGATGCCGAGCGGTTCGTTCTCGACTCCAACGAGACGCACCTCGGGTGCATTGATTTCACCGTTGATGCGATGCGACTTATCAGTAGCGATGTTCCGTTTCCTCTAAAAATTAAAAAAACGAGCCGCGCTGCCAAGTGGTTCACTTGAAGGCCTGGACGTCCTGATGCAGGCGCTCAACGAAGGCGTCGACGGGCATCACACCCATATCCACACCGCCACGGGCACGCACGGCTACCGTTTGCGAATCACGCTCTTTATCGCCGACCACCAGCAGATACGGCACTTTTTCGAGCGTATGCTCGCGTATTTTATAGCTAATTTTCTCGTTGCGCAAATCGGCCTCAATTCTAAGCCCTTGTTTTTGCAACGATTGGCATACCGCCTGCGCATACTCGGCCTGGCTTTCGGCGATATTCATGACCACGGCCTGCATCGGCGCAAGCCAGGCGGGCATCGCGCCAGCATGGTGCTCGATCAGAATGCCGATAAAACGCTCCATGGACCCGACGATCGCCCGGTGCAGCATAATCGGCCGGCGGCGGCTGTTATCTTCGGCGACATATTCGGCACCAAGCCGCTCCGGCAACACCATATCGAGCTGGAGCGTGCCGCACTGCCACGAGCGGCCGAGTGCGTCCTTGATGTGATATTCGACCTTCGGCCCGTAAAAGGCGCCCTCGCCGTCAAGCTCTTCCCATTGCACGCCGCACGCCGTCAGTGCCTCGCGCAGGCCGGCTTCGGCGCGGTCCCAGATTTCGTCGGTGCCCGCGCGCTGCTCGGGCCGCAGCGACAACTTGATGTCGATGTGCTCGAACCCGAAGTCGCGATAGACGCTCATCGCCAGCGTGTTGAACTTGATCGATTCCTCGATGAATTGCGCTTCGGTACAGAAAATATGCCCATCGTCTTGCACGAAGCCACGCACGCGCATCAGGCCATGTAGCGCGCCCGACGCCTCGTTGCGATGGCATGACCCGAATTCCGCGTAACGCAGCGGCAAATCGCGATACGAACGCAAGCCGTGCTTGAACACTTGCACGTGACCGGGACAGTTCATCGGCTTGATCGCGTAATCGCGCTTTTCCGATTCGGTCGTGAACATGTTCTCGCGATAATTCTGCCAGTGGCCCGACGCCTCCCAGAGGGACCGGTCCATGATCATCGGCGTCTTGACCTCGAGATAACCGTCGGCATTCACACGTCGACGCATGTACTGCTCGATCTGCTGCCAGAGCGTCCAGCCCAACGGGTGCCAAAACACCATGCCAGGCGATTCGTCCTGGATATGAAAGAGGTCGAGTTGACGGCCGAGCTTGCGGTGGTCGCGCTTTTCCGCCTCTTCCAGCATGTGCAGGTAGGCGTCCTGATCGTCTTTCCTGGCCCATGCCGTGCCGTAGATGCGCTGCAACTGCTCGTTTTTCGAATCGCCGCGCCAATAGGCACCCGCGACCTTCATCAGCTTGAACACCTTGAGCTTGCCCGTCGACGGCACGTGGGGGCCGCGGCACAGGTCCGTGAAACCGCCATGCGAGTAGAGCTTGATTTCATCGCTCGCGGGGATCGATTCGATGATCTCGGCCTTGTACTTTTCGCCAATGTCCTTGAAGTAGGCCACCGCTTCGTCGCGCGACACCACGCGGCGCGAAACGGCCTCGTCTTTTTTCACCAACTCTTGCATGCGCTTTTCGATCTTCTCGAGATCTTCGGGCGTGAAAGGCCGAGAATAAGCGAAGTCGTAGTAAAAGCCGTTGTCGATCACCGGCCCGATCGTCACTTGCGCTTCGGGATAAAGATCCTTCACCGCGTAGGCGAGCAAGTGGGCCGTCGAATGGCGAATGATATCGAGGCCGTCTGCGTCCTTATCGGTGACGATTGCAAGCGACGCGTCGCGCTCGATCAGCGTCGAGGTATCGACGAGTTCGCCGTCGAGCTTGCCGCCGAGCGCCGCCTTCGCAAGCCCCGGGCCGATGGATGCAGCGACTTCGGCCACCGTGACCGGATGATCGTATTGTCGAACCGAACCGTCAGGCAGGCGTATCGAAACCATTTCATTCTCCGATTGCCGCATCGATGGCGACCGACGCGATGACAGCAAGAAAAAGTACCAGCCGGATGCAAGCGATACAGGCAGACCAAGGCAAAAAAAATGCGGCCCCGCTTTCGAGGGGCCGCATTCACTTTCACAAACCGCAGATGCTGAAACAGGCGAAAGAGGTCCTCGACTAGCGTCGTTCCGAAGTGGTTTCGGTCAACGTTCGCGGTGTCATAACCGTATTCGCCTTTGCTTTTGCGTGAAAACCCGGCGGACCGGATTCTCGTATTCGTTGGTAGGCTCGATTGGACTCGAACCAACGACCCCCACCATGTCAAGGTGGTGCTCTAACCAGCTGAGCTACGAGCCTAAGGAAGCAGCGATTGTAGGGTGTCGCCTAACACTTGGCAAGCACTTTTATGCTTTTGCATGGGACTTGCTTATCGCCGCGCGCAACCCGCTACGTTTTACGCGCGGCGCGCACCACGCCGCCCACTTCGCCCAGCAGTGCGCACGCACGCTGCACCTGCGCCGCGTTCGATACTTCCACCGTGAACTGCATGAAGGCCGTCTGCCGATGGCTCGTCGTCTTGACGCCGACAACGTTCACCTTTTCACGCGCGAACACTTCGGAGATATCGCGCAACAGCCCTTGCCGGTCCTGCGCTTCGATCGTCAGATCCACCGGATAGACCGAAGCGCCACGTCCGCCCAACACCTCGGCCGACCACGCCGTTTGCAGCACGCGCTCGGGCGCGCGCGCGGCCATGCGCTGAAACATCAGGCAATCGTTGCGGTGAATCGACACGCCCTTGCCGCGCGTCACGAAACCGCTGATTTCGTCGGGCGGCGCCGGGCGACAGCATCGGGCAAGCTGCGTGAGCAGCGCATCGACGCCTACCACGAGCACGCCCGCCGAGGCCCCGCGCGCCACGCTCGCGCCACTGCCGCGCTTTTCGAACTGCGCAGGGACTTCCGGCTGCGGCTCGGGCGGCGGCGCATCGGATAGCGCCTGCTCGATCGCGCGCACGCTGAGTTCGTCCTTGCCGACGAGCGCGAAGAAATCTTCGGGCGATTTGAAGCCGAGCTTCGCCGCCAGTTGATCGAGGTTGACCGAGGTCTTGCCCTCGCGCTGCAATGTCTTTTCGACGATCGCACGGCCATTCGCCACGATTTCTTGCAGCTCGACCGCATTGAACCAGGCGCGCACCTTCTGGCGCGCGCGGGCGCTGTGCAAATAACCAAGCTGTGGATTGAGCCAGTCGCGCGACGGGCCACCCTCTCTCACCGCGACGATTTCGACCGTCTGGCCGTTCGCCAGCCGCGTGTTCAGCGGCACCATCGCACCGTCCACACGCGCGCCGCGGCAACGATGGCCAAGCTCGCTATGCAGGTGATAGGCGAAATCGACCGGCGTGGCGCCCTGCGGCAACGCAATCACGCGCGCCTGCGGCGTCAGTACGTAGATGTGATCGTCGTCGAGCGTCGCTTGCCGCAATTGCTCCCATGGCTTGCTCGCGCCCTGCTCGCCTTCCACCTCGTCCTTCCACGCAAGCAGCTGGCGCAGCCAAGCGATCTTTTCATCGTATTTCTCGCTCGCGCTGATTTGTCCGCTGTAGGCGCGCGTGCCGGCTTCCTTGTATCGCCAGTGCGCGGCCACACCGTACTCGGCGAAGCGATGCATCTCCTGCGTGCGAATCTGCACTTCGAATGCACGGCCATCGTCACCGATCACCACCGTATGCAGCGACTTGTAACCGTTCGGCTTCGGCCGCGAGATGTAGTCGTCGAATTCCTTCGGCACCGGCTGCCAAAGATTGTGGACGATGCCGAGTACCGTATAGCAATCCTTGATGTCGGGCACGATCACGCGAAACGCTCGCACGTCGTAAAGCTCGGCGAAGTCGAGCGCCTTGCCGCGCATCTTGCGCCAGATACTGTAGATGTGCTTCGGCCGGCCGCTGACCTCGGCGCGGATATGCGCGGCCGCAAGTTCTCGCTGCAGCCGTTCGATCGCCTCGGCGACGTAGCTCTCGCGCTCGATCCGCTTTTCGTCGAGCAGTTTCGCGATGCGCTTGTAGGTGTCCGGGTCTTCGAAGCGAAACGCCAGATCTTCGAGTTCCCACTTGAGCTGCCAGATGCCGAGTCGGTTGGCGAGCGGCGCGTAAATGTCGAGCGTCTCGCGCGCCACGTCGAGGCCCGGCGATGTTTTCGTGGCCGCGTAGTAGCGCAGCGACTGCACCCGCGAAGCGAGGCGGATCAGCACGACGCGGATATCCTGCGCGAACGCGAGCAACATCTTGCGCAGCGCTTCGATCTGCGCGCGACGCTCCGCCTGTGCATCGCGCCCCGTGTCGGGCAGCGCGCTGTGAGCCACGCGCAAGCTCACCGTGCCGAGCCGCAGCAGCTTGCGCACGTCGCCAACCAGATGCGCCACCTCGTCGCCGAAGCGCTCGGTAATGCGACGCTCCGGGTCATCGAGATGCGGAGCTAGCGCGAAAAGCGCGGCTGCGATTACGGCAGGCGGGTCGATATTGAGCGTGCGCATGATCGACGCCGTGCCCTCGGCGTGCTCGACGAGCAACTCGCCCGTCGGCAGGCGCGCGCCGCCCGCGTGCTCGCGCACGAAGTCGAGCGCGCTCTGGTAAGACGGCAACACCGCGGCATCGTTTTCGACCATCATCTTTCAGCGCTTAACCCGCGAGCCTCGAACGTCGGTCAGTCCTTTTGCGCGGCGACGACGACCACTTCGACCAGACATGCGGGGTTGGCAAGCTTCGCCTCGACGGTCGCGCGCGGCGGCGTGGCGCCCGGCGCGACCCATTCGTCCCATACCGCATTCATGCCAGGAAAGTTGGCCATGTCGGACAAGTAGATCTGGACCGACAGCAGGTGCGTCTTGTCGCTGCCCGCCTCGGCGAGCAAGCGGTCGATGTGGCCAAGCACTTCGCGCGTCTGCCCGGCGATGTCCTGCGTCGGGTCTTCCGCGATCTGGCCTGCCAGATAAACGGTGCCGTTATGAATCGCGATTTCGGAAAGGCGCTTGCCGACGTGGTAGCGAGTGACTGCCATTTGAAAAGTCCTGTTCGATGAGGGATGGATCGGGTCGCGGCGCGCGGCGGCGAATACCAGCCGCGTCCGTACCGCTTAGCAAGACCGCTATTATGACGCGTCGTCGTCGCCGACGAAGAAACGGCGTGCAAGTGCAATTTGCGCCGGATCGAGAAAGGCCGGCGCATGGCCGACACCCGCGATCTCGATGCTCGATACGTCGCGCCCGCGCGCCACCATCTGCGCGAGCGTGCCGCGCGAGAGCAAATCGGACAACGCACCGCGCACGACGAGCACCGGGCATGTGATCGCCTCGAAAAGGTGCCAAAGCATCGCCTCCCCAGCGGCGTTTGCCTCGGGGCTCGATGCGCGAAATGGCGTGGCAATCGCTGGGTCGTAGCGAAACTCCCACGCGCCGTCCTCGCGCTGGCGCAAGAGCGGTGCGTTGATCTCGCGCCATTCGTCGAGTGTGAGCGGCCCGAACGAGGCAGCGAGCAACGCGGCCTGATCGATACCTTCTTCGAGCGTGGCAAACCGCGCGGGCTGGCCCACGTAGCCGCCGATACGGCCAAGCGCCTCCGGTTCGAGATGCGGGCCGACGTCGTTGATCAACAGCTTGCGCACCGGCGTTCCCGGCAGCCCGGCCAGCGACATGCCGATGAGCCCGCCCATCGACGTGCCGAACCAATCCACCGTTTCGACGTCGAGCCGCGCGATCAGCGTGACCATATCGGCGATGTATTGCGGCACGACGTAGCGGCTCGCATCCGGCAGCCAGTCGGACAGCCCGCGCCCCGCCACATCGGGACAGACCACGCGATAGACATCGGCCAGCGCGGCGGCCACGCGATCGAAATCGCGCCCCGAACGCGTGAGCCCATGCACACAAACGAGCACGCGGGGATTGTCCGGGTCGCCCCATTCGGTGTAGGCCATGCGATGCAGGCCCGCCGAATTGGCGCATTGCACGTAACGCTGGCGGGCGCCGGCCGGTGCGAATGCGTTTGCGGAGGCGACGATATCGGGCTGCGTGCTCATGAAATGGTCCTCGGATGAAGTGCCGCGTCTCACCATTTGCAAAGAAGCGCGCGTCAACCGAAGACGCGAGACGCGAGGGCAACGTTGCTGATTGTAGCCGTAGCGTCTCGCTGAGGTGCGTCAGCCGTCAGCCGTACGTGGTCAGTGAATGGCGCTGACGTCGAGCGGCGCGCCCGTCTTGGCCTTGATCTCGTCGATGCTGACGCCATCAGCGAGTTCGACGAGCTTGAGTCCTTGCTCGGTGACGTCGATGACGCCCAGGTCTGTAATGATCCGATCGATGACGCCCACACCGGTCAGCGGCAGCGTACAGCTTTCGAGAATCTTGTGCTGATCGCCCTTCGCGACATGCTCCATCAACACGACCACGCGTTTGACGCCCGCGACGAGATCCATCGCGCCGCCCATGCCCTTGATCATCTTGCCCGGAATCATCCAGTTGGCGAGATCGCCATGCTGGCTGACCTGCATCGCGCCGAGAATGGCGAGGTTGATATGCCCGCCACGAATCATCGCAAACGAGTCGGCCGACGAGAAGATCGACGAGCCCGGCAGCGTGGTGATCGTCTGCTTGCCCGCGTTGATCAGATCGGCATCAACTTCGTCCTCGGTCGGCGAGGGCCCGATACCGAGCAAGCCGTTCTCCGATTGGAGCCAGACTTCGATGCCGGCGGGCACGTAGTTCGCGACGAGCGTCGGTAAGCCGATGCCGAGATTCACATAGAAGCCGTCTTGCAGTTCCAGCGCCGCCCGGGCAGCCATCTGTTCACGAGTCCATGCCATGTCAGTCTCCCTTCGCGCGCACGACGCGTTGTTCGATGCGTTTTTCCGGGTGTGCGTTGAGCACGATGCGCTGCACGAAGATGCCCGGCGTATGAATCGCATCGGGATCGAGCGCGCCCACCTCCACGATTTCCTCGACCTCGACTACCGTGATACGGCCGGCCATTGCGCACATCGGATTGAAGTTGCGCGCCGTCCGGCGAAACACGAGATTGCCGGACTTGTCAGCCTTCCATGCCTTGACGAGCGCCACATCAGCCGTCAGCGAATGCTCGAGCACGTAGAAGTTTTCGCCGAACTGACGCGTTTCCTTGCCGTCGGCGATGATCGTGCCGTAGCCGGTATTGGTATAAAACGCCGGAATGCCGGCGCCGCCCGCGCGCAACTTCTCAGCTAGCGTGCCTTGCGGCGTGAATTCGAGTTCGAGCTCGCCCGCCAGATACTGACGCTCGAACTCCTTGTTCTCGCCGACGTACGACGAGATCATTTTTTTGATCTGCCGCGTCTCGAGCAGCAGGCCCAGACCGAAGCCGTCGATACCAGCGTTGTTGCTGATGCAGGTCAGCCCTTTCACGCCCGTGTCGCGCAATGCCGCGATCAGCGCTTCGGGGATGCCGCACAGGCCGAAGCCGCCGACAGCGAATGTCTGCCCGTCCTTCACGATGCCTTCGAGGGCAGCGGACGCGCTTGGATAAACCTTGTTCATCTCATGTCCCTTCCACGATTGGAATTGGCGAAAATCGGATGTGATCGGCGCATGCGTCGCGCGAACAAGCAACGCTCGTTCATTCTAGTTCGTCCCTTTCGCGATCGGCAAAAGGGTAAGATGGCCGGCGCTTGCGGCACAATACGCAAAAATACATAAGTGAAAGGCCGGCCAGCCTTTCGCGGCAGGACTTTCGCCGACTATGTCCCAAATCGACTACCAAACTGCTTTTCAACTCGCACCGATCGGACTCGTGCTTTCGCGCGATCGCATCATGGAGGACTGTAACGAGGCGTTCGCGCGTATTTTTCGCTGCGAGCGCACCGCGATGATCGGCCAATCGTTTCGCGTGCTTTACCCGTCGCCCGACGAGTTCGAGCGAATCGGCGAGCGCATCGCGCCGATCATGACGGCGCACGGCAGCTATGCCGACGAGCGCATCATGAAACGCGCCGACGGCGAGCTCTTCTGGTGCCATGTGACGGGGCGGGCGCTGGAACGCCTCGCACCGCTCGCAGCCGGCGTGTGGACATTCGAGGACTTGAGCGCGACGCGGCGTGTTGCCGTGCAGTTGACGCCGCGCGAACGTGAAGTTGCCGCGCAGTTGGCCACCGGTAAAACGAGCAAGCAGATCGGCCGCGCGCTCGACATCAGCTCGCGCACGGTCGATATCTACCGCGCGCGGCTGATGCGCAAGTACGGCACGGGCAACGCCACCGAATTGCTGCAGCGTCTGCTCGGGCACTGACAGACACGCGCGGGCGAACGCCGTTAGCGCACGTTATCGAGACTCGCCTGTTCGATCAGTTCGCGCAACCGCTCGGGCAACGGCACCGACTTGCCGGCCGCGTAGTCGACCCAAACGCAACGCGCATTGCCGCGCGCATACAGGGTTGTCGGGTCGTCCGCGCGCACGAGTTCAAAGCCGGTGTCGAAACTGCTGCGTCCCGGTTTTCCAACCGACATGCGCCCGATGATCTCGCCCGGGTAATGAAGCTGCCGCAAGAAATCCATCGATGCGTTGACGAGCACGGGGCCCTGCCCGTCATCGACGCGGCCCACGAGGTCGAGTTGCTCGAACCAGCTGATCCGCACCTGCTCCATATAGCGGAAATAAACGGTGTTGTTCACGTGGCCAAAAGCGTCCATGTCGCCCCAACGAATTGGCATGGACATCTCGAACACGGGCCGGTAATCGTTCATCGTCATCGTATTTTCCGTCACGCGAGCGCGAAGCCGTCGTCCGCGGCAATGACCGCGCCGTTCAGGAACTGCGATTCATCAGCGGCGAGCAGCAGCAACAATCCGTCGAGGTCTTCGGGTTGCCCCACGCGCCGCCGCGGCAGCATCGACAGAAGCTTCTGCCCTTGCTCTGTCGACCAGTGGTGATGGTTGATCTCGGTGTCGATATAACCGGGGCAAATCGCATTGACGTTGATGCCGTGGCGCCCCCATTCGAGCGCCATTGCCCGCGTCATCTGCACGACCGCCGCCTTGCTCATCGAATAAAGCCCGATTTGCGGCAACACCCGCAGCCCCGCGATCGACGCGATATTGATGATTCTGAAAGGCGGCTTCGGATTGCCGGAGCCCGAACGCATGATCATCCGTTTCGCAACTTCTTGCGCCACGAAAAATGCGCCGCGCGTATTCGTGTCGAACACATATTCGAAATCGGCCGGCGTGACTTCCGAGAGCTTTTGCGTCGTCGAAACACCCGAATTGTTGACGAGAATGTCGATGGTGCCCGCCTCTGTCTCAGCGTGCGCCACGGCGGATTTGATGCTCTGATAGTCGGTCACGTCGAGCGAAACAACGTGCGCCGCGCCGCCCGAAGCCTCGATTTCCGCACGCAACTCCTTGAGACGCTCAACTCGGCGGCTGGCCAGCACCACTTTTGCGCCCGCCTGCGCCAGTACCTGCGCGAAACGCTTGCCGAGCCCGCTGGACGCACCCGTCACAAGCGCCACTTTGCCTTCCAGATTGATCGAACGGCCCATCGTCGTCCCTTATCGATGAAGTTGTGGGTACGCCGTGATGCGAACGGCAACAGATGCGGCACTCTATCATATAAATAGAACGATCGTGCTAATCTGTGCCCGTGCGGTTGCAGCGCTACCAGCGTTCGCTGACAATACGAACCCGAAAAAGCATTCTAACGGCAGAGGAGCCTCAATGACCCCCGAACGTCTGATCGAGCAATACGGCCCGCGCGAGTCGATGGAATATGACGTCGTGATCGTCGGCGGCGGCCCGGCCGGTCTTTCCGCCGCGATTCGCCTCAAGCAGCTCGCGCAGGAAAAGGGGGTCGAGCTCGGCGTGTGCGTGCTCGAGAAAGGGTCGGAAATCGGTGCGCATATTCTGTCAGGCGCGGTCATGGACCCGCGCGCGCTGACAGAGCTGATCCCAGATTGGAAAGAAAAAGGCGCGCCGCTCACGGTGCCGGTCACCGAAGACCGCTTTCTCTTCTTGTCCGAAAAAGGCGCCGTCAAAACGCCGAACTGGGCGCTGCCCGAGAACTTCAAAAACCACGGTAACTATGTGGTGAGCTTGGCGAATGTGGCTCGCTGGCTGGGTCAGCAGGCCGAAGCGCTCGGCGTCGAAATCTTTCCTGGCTTCGCTGCCGCCGAAGTGCTCTATCGCGACGACGGCTCCGTCAAAGGCGTCGCCACCGGCAACATGGGCATCGGCCGCGACGGCGAGCCCACCGAGAATTTCCAGCTCGGCATGGAACTGCACGCGAAGTACACCCTTTTTTGCGAAGGAGCGCGTGGCAACCTCGGGCGGCAGCTGATGGAAAAATTCCAGCTCGCCAAGAACGCCGATCCGCAGGTCTACGGCATCGGCATCAAGGAGTTGTGGGAAGTCGACCCGGCCAAGCATCAGCCCGGCCTCGTCGTGCATACCGCCGGCTGGCCACTCGACACGCAAACGTACGGCGGCTCGTTCCTGTACCACGCCGACAATAATCAGGTGGTTGTCGGCTTCGTCGTCGGGCTCGGGTACACGAACCCGTATCTGTCACCGTTCGAGGAGTTTCAGCGCTACAAGACCCATCCGTCGATCCGCGCGTTCCTCGAAGGCGGCAAGCGCGTCTCTTACGGCGCTCGCGCCATTACGGCTGGGGGGCTCATGTCGCTGCCGAAGCTGACTTTTGCGGGTGGCGCGCTCGTGGGTGACGACGCGGGCTTTCTCAATGCATCACGCATCAAGGGAAGTCATGCGGCGATCAAAAGCGGCATGCTGGCCGCCGACGCCGCATTCGAGGCGGTGCAGGCGGGGCGCAGCGGTGACGAGCTAAGTGCGTATCCGACGGCATTCAAGCACTCGTGGCTGCACGAGGAACTGCATCGAGCGCGCAACTTCAAGCAGTGGATGAGCAAGGGCCTCTATCTCGGCACGTTGATGGTCGGCATCGAGCAGAAGCTCTTCGGCGGCAAGGTGCCCTGGACGCTCCATCATCAGCACCGCGACCACGAGATGCTCGAACCGGCATCGAAGTGCAAGCCGATTGCCTATCCGAAACCCGACGGCAAACTCACGTTCGATCGGCTTTCGTCAGTTTTTCTGTCGAATACGAATCACGAGGAAAACCAGCCGGCGCACTTGACGCTCAAAGATGCGTCCGTGCCTGTGAACGTCAATCTGAGCACCTATGCGGGCCCCGAAGCCCGCTACTGCCCTGCCGCCGTTTATGAGTTCGTGAAAAACGAGGATGGTACGGACAGGCTCGTGATCAATGCCCAGAACTGCGTGCATTGCAAGACCTGCGACATCAAGGACCCGACGCAAAATATCGTCTGGGTCACGCCCGAAGGCGGCGGCGGGCCGAACTACGCCAATATGTAGATCGAAAGACTGCGGCGCACGGAAGCCATCATTCCGGCGCGCGCGCAGCGATTTTCGGCGTGGTTACGATCACGTCGCCGCACTGCGCGCGATGCCGCATGGCATGGTCGATCAAAACGAGCGCCAGCATCGCTTCGGCGATCGGTGTGGCGCGGATGCCCACACACGGATCATGGCGCCCGAATGTCTCGACAATGACCGGCTGGCCCGCCTGGTCAATCGAGCGGCGCGGTGTACGAATGCTCGACGTCGGCTTAATGGCGATCGACACCGTGATGTCCTGGCCCGTCGAAATGCCGCCGAGTATGCCCCCCGCGTGATTGCCCACGAAGCCCCCCGGCGTCAGCTCGTCGCCATGCTCCGAGCCGCGCTGCGCAACGCTTGCAAAGCCGGCCCCGATTTCGACGCCCTTCACCGCATTGATGCCCATCATCGCATGCGCGATGTCGGCATCGAGACGGTCGAACAGCGGCTCGCCAAGGCCAACGGGGACGCCGCTCGCCACCACATTGATTCGTGCGCCGATCGAATCGCCTTCCTTGCGCAGCGCATCCATATAGCTCTCGAGCTGCGGCACGATATCGGCATTCGGCACGAAAAACGGATTGTCATGCACGTGCGCCCAGTCGACAAACGGAACGTCGATTTCGCCGAGGGCGCTCATGTAACCGCGTACTTCGATGCCAAAACGCTCGCGTAGCCACTTCTTCGCCACAGCACCGGCAGCGACGGTCGCGGCTGTCAGTCGCGCCGACGAGCGCCCGCCGCCGCGATAATCGCGAACACCGAATTTCTGCCAATACGTGTAGTCGGCATGACCGGGGCGAAACGTCGCGGCGATATTGCCGTAGTCCTTGCTGCGCTGGTCGGTGTTGCGGATCAGCAATGCGATTGGCGCGCCCGTCGTCACCCCTTCGAACACACCGGACAGGATCTCCACCTTGTCGTCTTCCTGGCGTTGCGTGACGTGACGCGAAGTGCCCGGCTTGCGGCGATCGAGTTCGATTTGAATGTCGGACTCGACCAGCGCCATACCGGGAGGACAACCGTCGACGACACAACCGATCGCCGGACCGTGCGATTCGCCGAATGTCGTGACGGTGAAGAGCGTACCGAGAGTGTTGCCGGACATGGACGTGGCCTTACGAAAGAAATGCGGGAAGACCGTTATTATGCCCTGCCCGCCGGCTGCCGCCTCAGGCCTTATGCCGTATGCATCGATCGATGCATACGCTTTGTGCCCGCGCTACTTACGCGGGCCCCGCAATTCCGTGACGATGCGCTGCAACGTTTCGGGCGTAGCCTCGGACGGTTGCAACGGTTCGGCCACGGCAAGCGTCAGACGGGTCATCACGCCCTTATGCAATGGACGTGGCCAACGCGCGTCGCTGTGCCGCGAGAAAACGCTGCCCCAAAGCCCCCGCAGCGCCATGGGTATGACCGGCGCCGGCGTGCGTTCGATGATGCGCGCCACCCCGTGACGAAACGCGTTGATTTCGCCCGTTGCCGTCAGCTTTCCCTCGGGGAAAATGCAGACGATTTCGCCGTCGCCAAGCGCACGGGCACAGGCCTCGTACGCTCGCTCCAATATCGCCGGGTCTTCGTGAGCGGGCGCGATCGGAATGGCTTTGGCATGGCGAAAGACCCAGCCTGCAAATGCCGTTTTGAAAATGCGGTGGTCCATCACGAAGCGAATAGGCCGCGGGCTCTCCGCCATGATGACGAGCGCATCGACATAGCTGACGTGGTTGCAAACGAGCACCGCCGCGCCCGCTTCGGGAATGCGCTCCGCATGCACCAGCCGAACCCGATAAAAAGTGTGTACGAGCACCCAGGCGACGAAGCGCAGCAAAAACTCCGGCACGAGCGAGTAGATATAAGCAGCGACGACGATATTGAGCAACGCCGTGGTAAGAAAAATACCGGGGATGCTGACGCCGGCCGAAGTCAATGCCACTGCCATCAGTGCCGACACGATCATGAATAGCGCATTGAGAATATTGTTCGCGGCGATAATGCGCGCGCGATGCGTCGGCTGGCTCCTGCTTTGAATGAGCGCATAAAGCGGCACGCTGTAAAAACCGCCGAACATTGCGAGCAAGAATAAATCGGCCAGAATGCGCCAATGGGCGGGGACCCTGAGGAATTGCGCGACATTCAGCAGAGGTCCGACAGACGGCACTCCATGGCTCGCGAAGTAAAGATCGATCGCAAAGACGCTGATGCCGATGGAACCCAGCGGCACGAGCCCCACTTCGACGCGCCGCTTCGAGAGCCGCTCGCACAGCAGCGAGCCGCCGCCGATGCCGAGCGAAAATGTCGCAAGCAAGACCGTGACGACATCCGCGTTGGCCGACAATACGTCTTTGGCAAAGCTGAAAAACGATGTGAGAAACGTGGCTCCGACGAACCAGAGCCACGAGATACCGAGCAGGCTCAGAAATACCGTGCGGTCTTGGCGCGCGAGCGCGAGATTGCGGATGGTTTCGGTCACCGGATTCCAATTGATCCGCAGCCCCGGCTGAGAGGCGGGCGAAACCGGCACGGCGCTTGATGCGAGGCGGCCGACTAACGCCACCGTCACGCACACACAGGCCAAGATCATCGTTCCGTGCGCTTCGAAACCTGCTGCCGCTCCGCCGATGATCGTACCAATCAAAATTGCGACGAAGGTGCCCATTTCGACCAGGCCATTGCCGCCCACGAGCTCGCGCTCGCCGAGATGCTGCGGCAAATACGCATACTTGACGGGGCCGAACAGCGTGGAATGCATCCCCATCAAAAATGTGCAGAGATAGAGCAACGGCGCGTGGTGCAGCACAAAACCCGCTGCGCCGACGAGCATGACGGCGATCTCGAACGTCTTGACGAAACGCGTAAGCCTCGCTTTATCGTATTTGTCTGCAATCTGCCCGGAAGTTGCTGAAAATAAGACGAACGGCAGAATAAAAAGAGCGGAGATTAGATAGGCAGCCGTTTTTGCGTCGACCCCGGAAAAGCGCGTAATTTCATAGGTCACGAGCGACGTAAAGCCGACTTTAAAAACATTGTCGTTAAGCGCGCCAAGAAACTGCGTCCAAAAAAACGGCGCGAAGCGCCGCTCCCTAAGGAGTCCGAATTGGGAGTGGTCATCACGCCGCGCCCGGCGCGCTTTGGTCGTAATCGGCAACGAGTGGTCGCTCATGTGGACGGGACGACCCCGCGAAACGCGGGCGTCGCCTTGAAAGTGGAAACCGAAACGGCCGCCAAGGAACGGCGGCCGGCTTTTGACAACGCGGCGGGCACAGCGACGCACTGGCACCGCTTACGTATTGCGTGCGGGGGAGGCAGGAAAACGCAATTCGTAGCTATGGCACTCAGCAGCTCGGCGCGACAGCACTAACGTTCAGCGCAGCTCGCGCGATTCGCCTTCTTCGGGCCAATCCCGGATATATGCTTTGAGCATACGATTTTCGAAGCCCTGCTCTTCCACGACCGCTTTCGCCACGTCGTAAAACGAGATGACGCCCATCAACGTGCGTTTTTCCATGACCGGCAGATAGCGGACATGATGTTCGAGCATCATGCGGCGCACCTCGTCGACGTCCGTTTCCGGCGTACAGGTAAGCGGATGATCGTCCATCACTTTGCGGATCGTGGCCTCGCCGACGCTGCCGCCATTAGCCTTGAGCGTCAGGATGATCTCGCGAAACGTGAGCATGCCAACGAGATCGCCATACTCCATCACGACGAGCGAGCCGATGTCGCGCTCGGCCATGGTATTGACCGCTTCGCCAACCAATGTGTCGGGTGTCACCGTATATAACGTGTTGCCCTTGACCTTCAGGATATCGCTGACTCTCATGGCTACCCCCTCCAGTTAATGCTTGACTTGGTCGAACGATCCTAGCGGAAAGCCCCCTAAAAGGAAAGCTGAGCGCCCGTTTTTAGGCCATTCGGACAGTGCGGATGCGTACCGTATTGCGCGCCGAATGATACGATGGCCGGCACGCCAACCCTCGCCGGATCGAATGCGCGTCCGGCCGCCGCCATGCCAATCAACCGCTTCGATACCCTCGCGCTGCACGCCGGCGCTGCCCCCGACCCCACGACAGGCGCACGCGTCACGCCGATCTACCAGAGCGTCGCGTTCGCGTTCCGCGATACCGATCACGCCGCGGCGCTTTTCAATATGGAACGCGCCGGCCATGTGTACTCGCGCATTTCCAACCCGACCGTCGCGGTCTTCGAGGAGCGTGTCGCGGCGCTCGAGAACGGCGCCGGCGCAATCGGCACCGCGAGCGGCCAGGCCGCGCTGCACTTAGCCATTGCGACGCTGATGGGCGCCGGCGCGCATATCGTCGCGTCCAACGCGCTTTACGGCGGCTCGCATAACCTGCTGCATTACACGCTGCGGCGCTTCGGCATCGAGACGACCTTCGTCAATCCGCGCGACATCGACGCCTGGCGGGCGGCCCTAAGGCCGAACACGCGGCTTTTGTTCGGCGAAACGCTGGGGAATCCGGGCCTCGACGTGCTCGACATCGCAGCGCTTGCGCAGATCGCGCACGGCCACCGGGTGCCGCTGCTGGTCGATTCGACCTTTACGACGCCGTATCTGCTGAGGCCGTTCGAGCACGGCGCCGATTTCGTTTATCACTCGGCGACCAAATTCCTCGGCGGCCACGGGACGACGATCGGCGGCGTGCTCGTCGACGCCGGCACGTTTGATTTTGCCGCCTCCGGGCGTTTTCCCGAGTTCACCGAACCCTACGACGGCTTCCATGGCATGGTGTTCGCCGAGGAAAGCACGGTCGCGCCGTTCCTGCTGCGTGCGCGCCGCGAAGGGCTTCGTGATTTTGGCGCCTCGCTGCACCCGCAAGCCGCCTGGCAATTGCTCCAGGGCATCGAAACGCTGCCGCTACGCATGGACCGGCATGTGGCCAACACACGCAAGGTCGTCGAATTCCTTGCCGCTCACCCGGCCGTCGACTCGGTTGCCTATCCCGAGCTGGCCTCGCACCCGGACCACGTGCTAGCGCAACGTATGCTGCCGCGCGGCGCGGGCGCCGTGGTTAGCTTCGATTTGCGCGGCGACCGGGCAACTGGCCGGCAGTTCATCGAAGCGCTGACGCTGTTCTCGCATCTCGCGAACGTGGGCGATGTGCGCTCGCTCGTGATCCACCCTGCGTCAACGACACACTTTCGGATGGACGCCGCCGCGCTTGCAGCCGCCGGGATCAGCGAAGGCACGATTCGCCTTTCAATCGGGCTCGAGGACCCTGACGACCTCATCGACGACCTCAAGCAAGCCCTCAAGACGGCCACCAAGGCCACCAGCAAGACAGCAACGGCGCCTGGTGCGAAGACCGGCACGGGCGGCGCCTCGGCAAAGGAGTCCGCATGATCGTTGACGTCCTCGGCAAACCCGCGTTCGCCTATACCGGCGGCAGACGCTTCGACGCTGCCCAGCCGACCGCTGTCTTCATTCACGGGGCTCAGCACGACCACAGCGTCTGGGCGCTTCAAAGCCGGTACTTCGCGCATCACGGCTTCAATGTGCTGGCGCCCGATCTGCCGGGCCACTGCCGTAGCGCTGGCCCGGCATGCGTAAGCATTGGCGCGCTGGCGGACTGGCTCGCCGCGTTGCTCGACGCCGTCGGCGCGACGACGGTTTTCGTCGCGGGCCACAGCATGGGCTCGCTGGTCGCGCTCGATTTCGCGGCGCGCTACCCAGCGAGGGCCGCGCGGCTGGCGCTCGTTGGGACCGCCGTGCCGATGCGCGTATCGGATGCGCTACTCGACGCCGCCCTCAACCGCGAGGACGAGGCCATTGCGCTCGTCAACCGCTGGTCGCATGCGACGCTTGCCGCGAAACCCTCCTGCCCGGGTCCGGGCGCTTGGCTGCACGGCATGAACCAACGCCTGATGGAGCGCGTGGCGGCAACCGGCGAACCGCACCTGTTTCACACCGACTTCGCGGCATGCAACGGCTATATGGAGGGCCTCGAGCGCGCCGCCGACGTGCGCTGCCCGGTGCGCCTGGTGCTCGGCGCAAAAGACATGATGACGCCGCCTCGCGCCGCCCGCGCGCTCGCCGACGCCTTCACCGCCGCAGGCGTGCCGGCCGACACCATTACGCTCGACGCCGGTCACGCAATAATGTCCGAGCAGCCCGACGCGACGCTCGATGCGCTATACGACTTCGCCCGTCCGCTTACCGCGTTGTCCTCGGCCTGAGCCTCAACACAACCTTGACGATATCGAGCAGCCGGCGCGCCCGCCACTCGGCCGAACGGCCAGGTTGCAGCGGTGCCGCCATCGCGGGAGAATGACTTCGCACGGCCGAGCTGGATCAAGCTCCGTGCAAACGGAGGTGACTATGGCTCACGGCGCTCCTACGGCTCGCTTTACGAGCTTCACGCAGTTCTATCCCTTTTATCTGGGAGAACATCGCAACGCGGTCTGTCGCAGGTTGCACTTCATCGGCTCGCTTGGCGTGATCGGCTGCGTGGCCATGGCCGTCGCCACGGGCAATGGGTGGTGGCTCCCAGGCGCTGTCGTGTGCGGATATGGGTTCGCGTGGGTCGGACATCTTTTCTTCGAGAAAAACCGGCCGGCTACGTTTCGATATCCGCTTTACAGCCTGATGGGCGATTGGGTCATGTTCAAGGACATTTGTATCGGCAAGATCAAGCTCTGAGCACGGCCAACGTCACGTCGCATGATGCGGCGCGGTGGCCGGCGGCGTCGCGCCCTGGCCAGCGAATGTGCTGCGCGCATGGCGCGCCGCCAGCAGCGTGGCAAGCGATATCTCGAGCCGGTCGTTGTTCAGCGAACTCAACAAGGCATCGGCATCCACGCGCGTCGACTCGAGCCTCAGCTGATATTCGAGTTCGGTGCGATCGATGACGAAGGCCTCGAAGAGCCGAGCCACCGTAATATGAGCAGGGTTAGCCACCAAGGCATAGCGCGGCATGCCATCCCGCTCCCCATCGTCATGCAGACGCGCAACCCACCCGTCGCGGCTCAGCTTGCCGACGATCCGGCTGGCGGTATCGAGATCGCAGCGCAGCGAGCGGCTCAGTTCCATCACCGTTTGCCCCGTCTTGCCCGACTCGCGCACCTCGCTCAAGCGCGCCAGCATTTCAAGCGCGTCGAGCAAATCTCCGCCCGCGTAGGCCCGACGGTGAAACTGCCCAGCGCGGATGGCCGGCAGCGCCGATGCAATCGTCGCGCCCGCGAGCGAAATAAACCAGCTCAGGTACACCCACAGCAGAAACATCGGCACCGTCGCGAAGGCGCCGTACACAGCGGTGTAGGTCGGAATGCGCCGGACGTAGTAGCCAAAGCCGCGTTTCGCGAATTCAAACGCCACCGCCGCGCAGAGTCCGCCTACCACGGCATCGCGCCACTGGACCGTGCAATTGGGCAAATAGACGTAAAGCATCGTGAAAGCGAGCGTCGTGAGCGGCAATGCGGCACCGGTCAATGCCCATTCGAACAGCGGCGACACATATCCGCCCATCAGTGGGCTCGTCTGTGTAAAGAGATGCGAGGTGATCGACAAGCTCACACCGATCAACAACGGCCCCAGCGTGATGATGGCCCAATAAACGAGCACCCGCTGGGCAAACGGACGCGGTTTCGGCACCCGCCAGATCAGATTGAACGCCGCCTCCACGGTCATCATCGTCATGACCGACGTGACGAAAAGCACGATCATCCCGGCCGTCGTCAGCCCCTTCGCCTTCGACGCAAACTCGTTCAGATATCGAAATATCTGGCTGTTGATCTGGTCCGGCATCAGATGCTCAGCCAGGAACGTCTGCAGCGAGGCCTGGAACGTCGAGAAAATCGGGAACGCCGTGAACAGCGCGAACGCGACCGTGGCAAGCGGGACGATCGCCAGCATCGTCGTAAAAGTAAGACTGCCCGCCACATGCGCGATGCGGTCTTCGCCGCTGCGCTTGGCCGCAAAACGCGCCAGACGCTTGACCGTATCCAGATCGAAACCCCACTTCGTCAACAAGAAACCTCCGCACATCGAAACGTTGAGCCAGGGCGGACGCGCCGCCCGACTGCTTTCATGCCCCTATAATAGGCCGCTCACAAAAGAGCCTCATGAAAGACATTCTCGTACTCTATTACAGCCGCCACGGCGCCACGCGCGAACTGGCACTCGCGATCGGACAAGGCATCGACAGCGTCGCGGGCATGCAAGCGCGCATTCGCACGGTACCGGCTGTGTCCGCTGTCACGGAGACCGTGGAGCCGGCGGTTCCGGCCGACGGTCCGCCCTACGCCGAACCGCGCGACCTCGAAGAGTGTGTCGGGCTCGCCCTCGGCTCGCCGACGCGCTTCGGCAACATGGCTGCATCGCTCAAATATTTTCTCGACGGCACGACACCTCAGTGGCTAAGCGGCGCCCTTGCCGGCAAACCCGCTTGCGTCTTCACGTCGACCGGCAGCCTGCACGGTGGACAAGAAACGACGCTGCTTTCCATGATGTTGCCGCTGTTGCATCACGGCATGCTACTCGTTGGCATTCCGTATACCGAAAGCGCGCTGTCCGCGACGCAAAGTGGCGGCACGCCTTACGGTGCATCGCATGTTGCCGGCGCGGGTGCACGCGAATCAGCGCTCTCGTCGGACGAGAAAACGCTTGCCATCTACCTCGGCGCCCGTCTGGCGCGAACGGCGTCGCGGCTGGCGAGTCACCCGGGTCCCCCATGAGCGCGCGCCACGATCAGCCGCCAGGCTTGCCGGCAACCGCAACGGAGGGTGCCGTCGCGCGCGGCGTCTATGCCGTCGGCGCGGCAGTGGCGCTCGTCGCATTGATCGTGCTTGCCTTTGCCTGGGAGCGCTGGCTCGCGCCGTTACGCCCCGGTGGTTCAGCGCTGGTGCTCAAGGCGGTGCCGCTTGCGGCCGCGTTGTCGGGCGTCGCGCGGCGGCGACTCTACACCTTGCAATGGGCATCGATGCTGGTTTTGCTTTACCTCGCCGAAGGCATCGTGCGCGGTATGAGCGATGCGGGCCTTAGCGCACAACTGGGGTGGCTGCAAACCGCGCTTGCACTCGTCTTTCTGACTTGTGCGCTCGCCTACGTCGCGCCGTTCAAGCGGGCCGCCCGGGCGGCGGCAAACCAAACGAGTGACCGACCATGATGACCGACTCAGCCACCCCGTCAGACTTCATCGCCGCGTGTCATACGGTTATCGGCGCCGCGCATGTGCTGACGGATGCGCATGATACCGCCCCCTATCTGACCGACTGGCGTCACCGCTATACCGGCGCGGCCTGCGCGGTTCTGAAACCCGCGACGACCGACGAGGTCGCGCAACTCGTGCGCATTGCACTCGCTCACCGCATCGCATTGGTGCCGCAGGGCGGAAACACCGGCCTTGCGGGCGGCGCCACACCCGACGCAACAGGCCGTCAGGCCGTGCTCAGTCTCGGGCGGCTCAACCGCGTTCGCGCTCTCGATATCCACAACAATACGATTACCGTCGAGGCCGGTGTCGTGTTGGCCGAAGTGCAGGCGCGTGCGCGCGATGCGGACCGGCTCTTTCCGCTCAGTCTCGCGGCCGAGGGCAGCTGCACCATCGGCGGCAATCTGGCGACCAACGCCGGCGGCACGGGCGTGCTGCGCTACGGCAATGCGCGCGAGTTGTGCCTCGGCCTCGAAGTCGTCACGCCGCAAGGCGAGATCTGGGACGGCCTGCGCGGACTGCGCAAGGACAACACCGGGTACGATTTGCGCGATCTTTACATCGGCGCCGAGGGCACGCTTGGCATCATCACCGCTGCCGTAATGAAGCTGCATCCACTGCCCGCCGCGCGAGTAACCGCGCTCGCAGCGCTTGCCTCGCCGCACGCGGCCCTGGATTTCCTCGCGCTCGCGCAGCGTTGCGCGGGCTCGTTGCTGACAGGCTTCGAATTGATGTCCGATTTCTGTCTGCAACTCGTGTCCAACCATTTCCCGCAGTTGCGCTACCCATTCGACGAACGGCACGCACAGATCGTGCTGCTCGAGCTGTCTGACGCCGAAAGCGACGAACATGCACGTGCGCTGTTCGAGCGCATGATGGAAACCGCGCTTGACGAGGGGCTGCTGGAGGACGCCGTGGTCGCCGAGAGCCTGGCTCAGTCTCGCGCATTCTGGGATCTGCGTGAGCACATTCCGCTAGCCCAGGCCGAAGAGGGCTTGAACGTCAAACATGACATCGCCGTGCCCATCTCGCGCATCGGCACGTTCATCGACGAGACCGACGCGGCCATCGCGGCCGCTGTGCCGGGCGCACGCATGGTGACGTTTGGCCATCTCGGCGACGGCAATCTGCATTACAACGTCCAGGCCCCGGACGACGGCGACGCCAAAGCGTTCCTGGCGCAATATCAAACGGCGCTCAATCGGATCGTGTACGAGAGCGTGCATCGCCACCACGGCACAATCAGTGCCGAGCACGGCCTTGGGCAACTGAAGGTCGATGAAGCGGCGCGCTACAAGTCGCCGACCGAACTCGCCCTCATGCGGGCTGTAAAAAACGCGCTCGATCCGCTCGGTCTGATGAATCCTGGCAAGGTACTACGCTAAAGCGAGGTGTCCCGTGAAAGTTCGTGTCCTCTCCGATCTGCATCTCGAATGCGACGAACCTGGTGCGATCGCACACGCCGATGCGGATCTCGTCGTGCTCGCCGGCGACATTCATAACCATGCCGCAGGCGTGCATTGGGCCGCGCAAACGTTCGATCCCGACACGCCGGTCGTCTACGTGCCGGGCAATCACGAGTATTACGATGGCGAGTTCGGCGCGCTGGAGACGGCCATGCGCGACGCAGCCGCGAGCGTCGAAAACGTTCATTACCTCAACTGTGGCTCGCTCGTCGATCCCGCGGGCCATTGGCGCGTGCTCGGCACAACGCTCTGGACTGACTTCGAGCTGTTTGGCGCCGACGAGACCATTCATGCGGACTCGATCGCCGCAGCGGAAAAAGCCATGCTGGACTTTCGTGGACCGATTCAAGTGGCCTGGTCTGCCGATACCTCGACCGGTCACGGCCCCGCACGCAATTTCACGGTAGCCGATACCCTGGCACTACATCGCCAGGCACGCACGTGGCTCGCCGCGGAAATCGCCAAACCGTTTGCCGGCAAGACGATCGTCGTCACGCATCACGCGCCCCACCGCAACAGTCTGGCGGCCTACTATGCGAACGATCTCGCTTCGGCCGGGTTCATCAGCCATCTGCCGGCGCTCGTTCGCCCGCCCGTGGCGCTATGGATTCACGGCCATACGCATACCGCGTTCGACTATACGGTCGACGGTACGCGTGTCGTCTGCAACCCGCGCGGCTATACCAGTTTGCGTAAGGGGCGCCCCGAAAATCCCGAATTCGCCTGGGATAAGGTGGTCGAAATCTAAGAGCGGTATGACTACGGCGTCGCGGCAGGCTCGTGTATTGCCGGCAGCGGAACGCGAACGTCGATTGTCGTGCCGCGCCCCGGCGAGGTTTCAATACTAAGTTGGCCGGCGACCAGATACGCACGCTCCCGTAGCCCAGCCAAGCCGAACGAATCCGGTTTGCGTCGCGCGGATAAGTCGAAGCCGATGCCGTTGTCGGAGATTCGCAATGCGATTTGCGCCTCTTCTCGAATCACGCTGATTTCCACGTGCGACGCCTGCGCGTGCCGGGCGACATTCGCCAGCGCCTCCTGAACGATGCGGTACGCAGTGGACGCATACGGCTCATCGAGATCGAACTCGTCCGGTTCCAGCACGAGCGCGCAATCGATTCCATAGCGTTGACTGAAAGACTGGACGAGCCACTGGACGGCGGCCGCTAACCCGAGGTCATCGAGCATCGCCGGCCGCAGATCGGCCGCAATGCGCCGCGTCGATGCAACGGCTTCGTCGGCAAGCCCTCGCATGTCCGCCAAATGCGGGTCGGGCACACTGCTCGCAGCCGATAGTTTCTCGGCGAACCGATCGAGCTCCAGGCGCAGCGTGGCCAGCGTTTGCGCGAGCCCATCATGAAGTTCGCGCGCAATCCGGCGCTTTTCCTGCTCGCGGGCCGATGAACTGATCGCCGCGAGCTCCCGTAATTCCTCCTGCGAGCGCAAGACCGCCTGCTCGGCGCGCTTGCGCTCGGCCACCTCGCGCGTTAGGTCGTGATTCGAAGCGGCCAGTGCGGCCGTGCGGGCCAGCACACGCTGTTCGAGCAGCGCCTTGGCCTCGTTGAGCTCCGCCGTGCGCTGCTGCACGAGGCGGCGTTCGGCCTGTTCGCTTTCGAAGGCGCCCACGATGCGAGCGTAAAGTCGCACGTTCTCGAACGTCAATACGATCAGTACCGAACTCGCTGCAAGTAGCCCGTAAATGCGGCCGGCATAAAACCCGAGGTCGAAGCGGCGGTGATTGAGCGCCGCCGAAAGCGCGATATCGAAGAGCCACGCGCACAGCACGACCATGAGCCATAGGTCCAGCACCGAACGCGGTCGACGGCACGCCACGGCTACGAGCGCGGCTAGCGTCAACACAACCACTGTGACGATCGCGGCGATGTAGACGTTCGTGTACAACTCGTGATCGAGGATCGGCGGCAAGCGCTCATGGCCCGCGGTGGTCAAGGCCACCACCACGCCGACCGCGACCAGAATCGCAAGGCCGCACTTGGCGACCGGCGCGAACAACCCACCCGTCCGACTTGCCATCGACGGTGCCAGGTCCGGCGTAAGCCGCGCATAGGCCATCACGGCTAGCGGAAAACCGGCGTGCCAGAACATGTAAAGCCAGGCTGTCGTCTGCGGGCCGGCGCCGAGCAGTCCGTTCGGCGCAAAGAGACCCGGGAACGTCAGCATATGCGCGATCGCGGCCAGCGCCGTCAGCATGTAGCCGCTTGCCAAAGCCAGCAGCGCCCGCGAACGAAGAATGTTGTACTGGCCGATCAAGAGCGCCGCTGTCAGCACGTCGCTAATGATCAGCGCGGACTCGTAGATCGGAATGAATGCCCACGCTTTCGCCAACTGCACTTTCGCGAACGGCACCGCCACGATGAAGAAGGCGACCGATGCCAGCACTGCAGCAAGCGCGAGCTGCTTGTCGCGCCGTTCGGGCGGCAAAGTCGAGAGAAACAGCCGTGCTTGGTCTGGCGACTGGCCCACATCGGTCTCCCCGCATACGATGGCGCTCTGCCAGATGGACGCGCGCCGACTCGTATTATGAGACCGGATCGACGCGTCGCATAGCGGGGTTAGAAAACGAGGACGCAAGGCCCCAGGCGCCGCGATGGCGGCGTACCACGAGCGCGCGCAGACACAGCCGCCGATCGGCAGCGGTGTCGGTTATTGCCCGCCAGTATCGTTTTGCCCTGCCGAACGCCCGGCTTGATACTGACGGCGAACCTGGTTGAGCGCCGCCAGTGCGCGTCGATCCGACTGGAACGGATAGGGAGCGCCGAGCGCGTGGGCGACCGCCAGCCCCGACAGCAGCGCGCCTTCGTGGGTCGGAAGTCCCGCGGCATGCCCCCCGCAAAACCAAGTCCGGCGGACCCCTTGTACCGGCGGGAACCGCTCGTTGACATGCTTGGCCCATGCGGTCGAATAGACGATGTGCTCCATCGACAATCTCTGCACGATGCATTGTGGGTCGATGGCGCCTAAAGGCGCATCCCATGTGACGAACGACGGATGCGCGCCGCTCAGATCCAGCGTGCAATGCGCGGCGTCGCCGCCGTCGGTGTCAGCTAACGCGCGGTAATTGAACAACGCCCAAGGACCGGATTCGCGCGCAGCGAGACGCGTGTCGGTATGAACGGTGACATCGAGCGTCTCTGTTCGCGCCGCATCCAATATCGCGCATTCATCGGCGCTCGCGTCGTCAAGCAGTTGCCGCGCCGTGACAGCATTGACAGCAAGAATCGCGATATCGAAACCCTGCTCGCGCCCCAGCGCGTCTTGAACCACGACGCCCGCCGCCGAGCGAGCGATCTTCGCCACCGGCTCGTCGAAGCGAAACTCGCATTCGCAGCGCGTTTTGAGCGCCTGAAGGTAGGCCGCCGCTCCCCCACGAACGCGAAAACAAGTGGTGGGCGCGAAGAACGACAAGAACCGCGAAAACCCGGCGCCGACCAACCGCGCCGGAATATCGAAGCGCGCCGCACGATTGACGAGCAATATGCCGATCAGCGGAAGAAGGCACGCATGACGAAAAGCATCGGAATAACCGCGTTCGTCGAGGTAATTGGCAAGGCTGATATCGCCCGGCAGCATCGCGATCACAGGTGCGTCCCGGCTAAAACGTATGGCTTCTTCGTTCACCGCCCGCCAAAACGGCGTATCGTGCTCGAAGCTCGACCACGCGCCATACGGGCCCGCGTACGATACGGACACCGCTATCGGATCGGCACTGACGTCGAGTGTGCGGAGCAACGCACTGAAAACCGGGTATTGCCAGTCGTCGAACAACAGAAATCCGGCCTCTACCGCGCACGCCTGCCCAATTGGTGCGGCACCTGCCAGCGTGGGCAAGGGCACGCTGAGCGCATGCCCGCCCGCGCGCTCTGAGCGTTCGAACACGACGACGTCATGTCCACGCCCAAGCGCCCAGGCCGCGCCTAGCCCGGCGACACCCGCGCCGATGATCGCAATGCGCATGGCGGCCTCCTTACCTCGCGTGCCGCGCGCCGCTCAAGCGCCGTAGCGTCACGCGGTAAAGCGTCAGCGAACCGAGCTGGAAGCCGTAGGCGAACATACGCAAATAGCGCTCGTATCGCCGCACGGTTTCCTCCCCGACGACGGCTAACGCGCGCTCCCGATTGCGCCGGAGCGCATCGAACCAGCACCGCGCGGTTCGCGCATAGTGCTCCCGATCGATGCGAACCCTTTCGATCTCGAACGTCGACTCCGACGCGAGCGCAATATCAGCAAGCCGAGGCAGGTCCGATTCGGGAAATATCTCCTGCGCGATGAACAGATCACTCGGCATCTGACCGCGCGGCACGTCGCCCCAGCCGATCGTCTGCAACGACAGCCGTCCATCCGGGGCGAGCCATTGATGACAACGCGAGAAAAAGCGCCGATAGTTCTCAACTTTCGTATCCGGTGTATCCGACAGGCGCGCAAAGTGCTCGAATGCCCCGATCGAAATGATGCCGTCGAACGGCTCGTCTGGCTCGTACTCGGCCCAGTGCTTCACCTGCACTTCGATGCGCGGGTCGGCGAAGCGGGCCAGATCGTCGGCTTGCGCGCCGCTCAGCGTCAGGCCGATTGATCGGCCCACGCCCCATGCCTCGACACTGCGGCGCAAGACCGCGCCCCAGCCGCAACCGATGTCGAGCATCCGACGCGCGTCTTGCAGCCGCGCCTCTTGGAGGTGATAGTCGATCTTGCGCAACTGGGCTGCTTCGAGCCCGTCGTCCGGCACGCTGTCGTCCCACAGCGCGCAGGAATACGAAAGCGTCGGATCGAGCCACAAGCGGAAAAAATCGTTGCCCGCATCGTAGTGATGCCGGATCGCTTCCGCGGAAGCACCCGGCGCGACCACTTCCTCGACCGTGCTCATACCAGCGGCTCCACCGAACCGCCAACACGTGCTCCGTCCACCTCCGCAGGACCCGATGCAAGGTATGCGGCGAGATCCTCGATGCTGGGGTATTCATAGAACAGGTTGGGATCGAGCGGCCGTCCCAGACGGTCCTCCAGGTCCGCGACGATGCCAACCGCCGATGCTGAATCGACACCATAGTCGAGAAACGGCTTGCTCGGATCGATGGATTCGACGGAGAGCGCCATTTCGGTTGCCAGGCGTTGCGCCAGCCATTGTTCGATGTCTCCTTGCGCCATGATGATGCTCATGTTTGATGCTCCTCTGAAAAGCTCGGGGTTGAACGACTCAAAGTAAAACCGGCAGCGACCGCAATCCTCGCCAATGCACCTTCGCAAACCATTGAACGTGCTCCGATGCCAACCTCACGTCGGGACACTTTGCGATCAACATGCGTAATACCGATTCGATCTGTATGCGGGCGATCTGCTCGCCGATACAAAAATGCACTCCTTGTCCGAACGCAAGATGCTGATTGGCATTGGGCCGATCGACAGCCAGGACGTCAGGTTCGGCGAATACTTCTGGGTCCCGATTGGCCGCGCCCAGGAATGCCATCACCATCTGCCCTTTGCGAATCGTCTTCCCGCCGAGTTCGACGTCGGCCACGGCGGCACGCGTGACGACCATACCCGGGGAATCGAATCGCAACAGTTCGTTGATCCCGTTTTTCAACAGACCGGAATCGTCGCAAAGCCGCACGAACTGCTCGCGGTGCTGCAATAGCGCGTAGAGCCCGTTGCCGATCAGATTGATCGTCGTCGCACTGCCGGCAAGAACAATCGACGCCCACAATGCGAACGCCTCGTCCTCGGTGACAGCCCCTTCCCGTATGGCCTGCGCGAGCGTCGATGTGAGATTGCCGTCGTCGGGCACCTCGTCTCGCCGGGCGTCGAACACAGCGCGCATCTCGATCGTCGCCGCGTCCGCCGCGCGCAGCACCTCGGTGCCTGCCAGCGGCTCGATCGCCATGTTGTACGCCACGGCCCAACGATGCAGTGCCTGCTCTTCGCCAGGCGCTATGCCCAAGACTTCGCGGAGCATGCGCGTGGCAAGCGGCTGAGCGAGATCGGCGATGATGTCGAGCGGCTGCGATGGATGGCGCATTGCGGCGCCAATCAGTCCCGCTGCCGCGTCGTCGACGATGGGCCGCAACCGATGAAACAGCGACTGGGCGAAAGTAGGCTTGATCGCTGCGCGCAGTCGCGCGTGTTCGCTTCCTTCGGTGAACGCAAGAATGCCCTTCTCGGTACGAACGTAGGCACTCTCGGTTTGCGCTTGCTTCCGATACGCGGCATAGCCATCCCACTGCGTGACATGATCGGCGCTGAAATGGTCTCGATCGCGCAACAGCTCGACGGTGTCGTCATACCGTGTCAGAAGCCACATACCGAAGAAGCTCCAATGCACAGGGTCCTCGCGCCTCAAGCGATGCAACAACGCATAAGGATTCTGGTAATACGATTGCGTGAACGGATTGAAGCGCCAATTGACCTCGGTCT
This sequence comes from Trinickia sp. LjRoot230, assembly GCF_964253315.1. Classification (NCBI taxonomy): domain Bacteria; kingdom Pseudomonadati; phylum Pseudomonadota; class Betaproteobacteria; order Burkholderiales; family Burkholderiaceae; genus Trinickia; species Trinickia sp. LjRoot230. The sequence goes on along the minus strand of NZ_CAXUQX020000001.1, from coordinate 1,266,285 downwards.
GTTCCGCGGTTTGCACAGTGCTCAAGATGGGCTCCTTGCTGGTTGAAAGCGGGCACGCAATTGCGCCACCCGCGCGTCAAATTGGAGCGGCTCCGGAACATCGTCGCGCACGCGAATGCCGGCGAGAAACGTTTGGACGCCACTCGGATGGGCTACTGCCGCCGCCTGTGGAAGTTGGACGTAAGAAAGCTTCGTCCACTGCAGTGCCTTGATGCAGGTTTCCTGCTCGTCGAGCATCATGGCCTCGAACATGCAGGTGCTCGCACCCGCATCGATAAGACGCGTGCGCATCACGACAGTCTCGTGCGCGCGCGCCGGCCCAAGGTAGGCCACCTGATGCCCTTGCACGACCCAGGTCTGCCGAGTCCGTTTCATTTCGGCATAAAAGTCGAGTCCGTAGTACCGCAGCAAATGTTCGGCGCGCGCATCCATCATGTAGTCGAGGTAGCGCGTGTTATAGAGCAAGCCGAATGCGTCGCAGTCTTTGAACGCGATAAGCGTGGTGCTTTTCGGTTCGCGCTCCAAAGCGGTGTGTGCGGCGACGCTCGGCGTGGGCTCACCGATCCATTCCCGATATGCGTTGTTGGTCATCATCGCTATCGGCTCTGTTCGGAGCCGAGATTAGAAGTGGAAGAAGAAGGGATGCGCCGCGCTCGAAGCCATTCGGGATCGATTCGACCGGCCTCGCTCACCCAATCGAGCTTTTCGAGCGCAGCGATAATCCATCCGCCGAGGTCGAAATGCCACCAGTGGGTGCCGAGAATGGCAGCACTCGGGCAGGCGTGATGGCGGTTGTGGTACCCCTGACCGAACGTCGGAATGACCAGCAGCCAGTTGTCGCGGCTGCGATCGTCCCCGACCGTTTCGAGCGAACGTCGGCCAATCGGTACATGCGTCAGTGAATTGAGTGCAAACGAAAACTGACTCGTCAGAAAGACGCGCACGAACCCGCCCCAAAGCAACCCTATGAGCGCGCCCTCCCATGAACGGCTCAGCACGCCGCCGACGATCGTCGGGATCGCGAAGCCAAGCATCACCCAACGAAAGTAGTGCTTGTTGATGCGCAAGATGGCTGGCTCGCGTTGCAGGTCGCGTGGGAAGTTCTCGACGAGCGCGGGGCCGGTGCAGTCCGCGCGAAACATCCACCCGATATGCGCGTGAACGAGCCCCTTCGCCACCCCCCACGCGCCTTTGCCTGCCAAGTTCGGAGAATGCGGATCCCCGGGCCGGTCGGTCAAACCGTGGTGGCGTCGGTGAACGGCAACCCACCAGATCACCGGACCTTCGAACGCCATGGAACCGAGTATCGCAAGCGCGAGACGAAGCTTGGGGCGAGCGACGAATGCGCGATGGGTGAGCATCCTGTGATATCCCACTTCCAGGCCGACAATGGCCGCCGCATACATGAGCACGAGTAACGACAGTCCTAGTGCTCCTGGCGGCAAACCATTTATCCAAAGCACGATGGCCGCGATCGTGCCGGCCAGTGGCATGAGCGTCACAATAAAGGCAAGCCTGAGCCGTTGCCGGTCCAGTCGACGCTTGAAATGCGATGCTGACGATTGCATGAATACTCTCCTGTCCGACGATGGATGATCAATGCTCGGCCGCCGCAGCCGATAACGTTTCGGGGAAAGCCGGCGCCGCGTCGATCCGATCTACCGCGAGCACGTCAAGCACCTCGAGGAGGAACCGTCGCCGGCATTCGTACCGCTGGATTTTTCCGCTCGATGTCCGGGGCATGCTGCCGGCGCGCACGAGCGCGATTGCATGCGGCTGCAAATCGTGTTGCTGCGCAATCGCGCGCCTTATTCGCGTGGCGAGTGCAGCAAGATCGAGATGCCGCGCAGCCGCGCGTTCCACTTCGTGCACAACGACAAGCCGTTCTTCGTCACGCACATCCACCGAAAATGCCGCACCACCTCCGGGTACCAGCGCAACGTCGGTCTGCACCATCGTCAGTTCGATGTCCTCCGGCGCGTGATTGCGTCCTCTGATAACGACGAGGTCCTTGAGACGCCCCCACACGAAAAGGTCATCTCCGTGCATGAACCCAAGATCTCCGGTACGCAGGAAGGGACCCGCCGCGAGGTCGTCCATGTACGCATCAAAGCCGCTCGCACTCTCCTGCGCGCGGTTCCAGTAGCCACGCGCGACACTCGGCCCAGCGATCCAGATCTCGCCGACCGTGCCGGCGGCGCAGCGCTGCCGAGTCTGTGGATCAACAATCTCGATGGCATGGCCCGCTGGCGCGCAGCCGCATCCGACCAGCGTTTGGGTATCGCTCGACGCCCGCGCCGCTGCGACGGCGCGGCGCAGTTCGAGTAGACGTCGGTCCACGTGAACCTGCACCAGACGGCCTTTCTTCCCGCCCGCCGCCAACAGCGTCGACTCGGCCATGCCGTAGCAGGGATAGAACGCTTCGCGCCGGAATCCGCTCGGCTCGAACGCACGTGCGAACCGCTCGAGCGTGTCGGCGCGCACAGGCTCGGCGCCGCAAAACGCGAGGTCCCAGCCACTGAGGTCGAGTTGCGCGCGTTGTTCAGGCGTCGTTTTCCGCACACAGAGGTCATAGGCGAAGTTCGGCCCGCCGCTCGTCGTCGCACCGAAGCGCATGATCATGCGCAACCATCTAATCGGCCGCTGCAGAAACGACATGGGCGGCATCAGGACGCAACATATGCCGAGGTAAAGCGGTTGCAGGACGTTGCCGATCAGCCCCATGTCATGAAAAAGCGGCAACCAGCCTGCTCCAACCGTGTTCGAGGAGTTTTCAAAAGCTCGCTCGATCGCGCTCAAGTTATGTAATAGATTGGCATGTGATATCACCACCCCTTTCGGCGAATTTGTCGAACCCGACGTATATTGCAGAAAAGCAACCGAATCCCCATTTATAGATGGCTCACTCCATTTACTGGCAATAAAATTCGGTATTTCTTCAATGCACATCCATTTAAGCGACTGCAGTAATCCTTCGCCATTTGCACGCTCGCGCATATTGCCCATGAATTCCGCGGTCGTAAGAATCAATGAAGCATCCGCATTCGCGGCAATCGATTGAATGCGCGCGAGCGACTGGTTCGGCCGCGGCGCATTACAGGGGACTGCGATTGCGGCGGCATAAAGGCAACCGCAAAACGCCTCTATGAATTCGAGGCCGGATGGAAAAATCAGTAAAACGCGACGCCCCGTCATGCCGGCCGCTTGCAGCCAGGCCGCTATGGCGCGCGCGCGGAGGTCCAGTGCGGCGAAGCTCAACCGGCCGGACTCGACTTCGCCGTCCACTGAGAATACGAAGGCAGTATCGTCCGGCTGCGTGTGCGACCGATGGCGAAGCACGCGGACAAAATCAGGCCACCCGCAATCCAAACTAGCAAGGAATGCGCTCATCAACATAACCTTTTTTCTGTAGTTACATCAAAAATATTTTTTATATTCAAGCGTAAAAATTTTCATTCTTTCACTAAAAAACTACGAGATCTTTCGATTACGCGAAATGCATATCGAGTTTCTTCCGCCCAATGCGGCGTGCATGAAAACGTGAGGCCATGCTACATCGCTGCCGTTTGAACCCCCATTTTAATGTCACGTATGTCGTCTGATTAATTTTTCAAAGTAACTACGATTTTAGAGAGAATGTCTTATTCGCTTATTCGCTATTTTTATTTATCTCGTATATTTCCGTTCCACCGTAGACATGCGCTTTTCAAGGAGAGAGGTATGGCAACACCGCAGCAGTCCGCCGCTTCGCAGCCGCTCTCGGATGCGCCTTCGAACATGCTTCGCCCGGTGCTGGGCGCACTCGGGATTCTGGCGCTCGGGACATTTGCCGTCGGCACCGACGCGTTCGTCATTGCAGGTTTGATTCCGATGATGGCGGCGGACCTGAAAAGCTCCGTGGTGCAAACAGGGCAGTTGGTTACGCTTTTTGCCGTCGCTTATGCGATCAGCTCGCCGCTCGTCGCGGCGCTAACGGCGCGATGGCGCCGGCGCACGTTGCTCATTAGCGCGCAATCGGTATTCGTTTTGGGTACCGCCATGCAGGCGATGGGCCACGACCTGCGGATGGTTGCAGCGGGGCGCGTCATTGCCGCCGTTGGTGCGGCCGGATACACGGCCGCGGCTGCGTCGCTAGCAGGCGCGCTCGTCGCGCCCGCGCTGCGTGGCCGAGCGCTGGCCGTAGTGCTCGGCGGCATGACGTTGGCAACCGTATTCGGCGTACCGATTGGCCTCATTGCCGGCAACGCGTTCGGCTGGCGTGCGACGCTTTGGGGCGTGGCGGCACTCGGCGCATGCGCGGCCGCCGCAACGTTCGCGGTACCGTCGCCTCCGGTTGCCGTTGCCGGCTTGCGCACGCGTCTGGCCGTGCTCGCGCGCCCGAATATTTTGCCAGTGCTGTCGGTGACCGTCGCCACGCTTGCCGGCGGGTTTACGATGTACACGTACTTGCCCGTGCTACTCGCCCCAGTGATTACATCGGGCGCTTCGTTATCGTTGATGCTGCTGGTGTTCGGGGTTGCGGGTGCGATTGGCAACGCTTTCGCCGGACACTGGACCGATCGAATCGGGCCGCTGCCCGTATTGAGGCTTTCGACCGCGGCCATTGCAATTGTGGCGTTGTCAATGCCATTTGCGCGGCATCATCTTGCAGCGGCGCTCGTCGCACTCGTCGTTTGGCCGTGCGCCGGCTGGGCGACGGGCGTGCCGCAGCAATGGCGCCTGATGGCGCTCGCGCCTGATGCCGCGCCGGTCGCGCTAGGGTGGAACGCCTCGGCGAACTATGTCGGGATTGCGCTCGGCGGCGCGCTGGGTGGGATTGTGCTTCACTCGGCGTCGGCCGCATGGCTTGGGCCGGTTTCCGCCGTTTGCTTGCTGATTGCGTTATTGCTGACGAACTGGAGGCAGGCACCTGCGCGTGCCGCGCATGATGCTCGATAGGAGGCCCTCACACAGAGACAGAAGGCGACAAACTGTGGAAAATATTTCGTGGTCGGAGCGATAGGATTCGAACCTACGACCCTCTGATCCCAAATCAGATGCGCTACCAGGCTGCGCTACGCTCCGACGAATCCGAGATTCTAGCGGCTGATGACCAGCGTGGTCAACGAAAGCCTGCGGATTACCAAGCGAAATGTCGAACCGGCATCGAATTTGCGCACTTTGATGGGTCCTGACGAGGGTGTTGACATGAACCTGATCCTTTGGCGTCATGCAGAAGCTGAGGAATTTGCATCGACGGACCTCGCCCGCCAATTGACTTCGCGCGGGCGCAAGCAAGCTCAGGCAGCGGCCAAATGGCTGCGGCATCGCCTGCCGAGCGACACGCTTATGCTGGCGAGCCCCGCCGCCCGCACCGTTCAGACAGTCGAGGCGCTGACCGATCAGTACCGCATCGTCAAGGAGATCGCCCCCGGCGCGAACGCGGGCGATCTGCTAGCCGCCGTCGACTGGCCGACCGGTGTCGCCCGTCATGTTCTCGTCGTGGGCCACCAGCCCACGCTCGGCCTCGTCGCCTCGCAGCTCGTCGCCGGCACGCCCAAGGCCTGGAGCATCAAAAAAGGGGGCGTCTGGTGGCTCGAGTACCGCGAACAGCAGGATGAAGCGCAAGCGGTAATTCGAGCCGTCATCTCGCCCGATCTCGCCTAGAATTGTCCTGCCTCGATTTAAACTGACGAATACATGAAGCCGATATGTCGCGCATACGACATGTCATCGCATTTGCACGCGTTTGCCATGTAAACGTCACGGCTGGTTACTACATTGGCAAAAACGCAGCATCCCTCTTCTCACAGGACCATTTATGCGAGACCTGCCGACGCCCACCCTGCCCCTCGCTTCGATCCCGCTCGATGCTCGTCGCCGCCTTCCTCAGGCGGAGGAAACGATAACAGCGCAACATCGTCTCCAGGTGGCCTGGGCCCGGACAGACGAGGAGTTGCGCGAAGCGCAGCGGCTGCGCTATCGCGTGTTCGCCGACGAAATGGGCGCACGCGTCGCCGGTCCTGCCGGCTTGGACGTCGATGCATTCGATTTGTACTGCGACCATCTACTCGTGCGCGATCTCGATACGCTGAAAGTGGTCGGCACCTACCGCGTCCTTCCTCCGCATCAGGCCTCGCGGGTCGGCCGCCTGTATGCCGAAGGCGAATTCGATCTTTCGCGGCTCGCCCATCTGCGCTCGAAAATGGTGGAAGTCGGCCGCTCGTGCGTGCATGCCGATTACCGCAGCGGTTCGGTCATCATGTCGCTTTGGGGCGGTCTGGGCGCGTATATGATGCAAAACGGCTACGAGACCATGCTCGGCTGCGCGAGCGTGCCCATGGCGGATGGCGGCCATTTTGCGGCCAATCTTTATCAATCTCTGCGCGACAATGCGCTGACGCGCCCTGAGTATCGTGCTTTCCCCCATACGCCGTTACCGGTCGAAGAGTTGAGCACGGGCGCGCACGTCTTGCCGCCTCCGCTCGTGAAAGGCTATCTGCGGCTCGGCGCGAAAATCTGCGGTGCGCCGGCTTGGGACCCTGACTTCAACTGCGCCGACTTCCTCACGCTCTTTCGCTTGGCCGACATCAATGCGCGTTATGCCCGGCATTTCCTGGGCGAAGGGCCAACGCGCTGACGAAACGCTCGGCCAACGCTAAAGCTGACACCACCCGCTACGCCGCAACGGCGCGTAGCGGACGCTCACTTCAATCGTCCGTATAGACGACTCGATAGCGGATGCCAACCTTCTCCCACTCCGCCGCCTCCTGAATCAGGCTGTAATCGGTCAATGGGTTGTTCGCGACCCACTGATTCGGCAGGCGCACCTCATAGCCACTGCCCGTCTTGGCGACTCGAATGCCGGGCAACCCCACGTCCGTACGTCGACGGCATAACAGCGCCGCGAGCCGCAAGCAAAAGAGCAGCGGCCATTCGACATCGCGCGCCTGCGATAACTTGCCGAGCTTGCCTGCATGGCCGAGCACAAGCGCGGCAAGCCGGGCCTGATCGGTACGTGAAAACCCCGGCATGTCGGCATTGCTCGCGATATAGGACGAATGCTTGTGATATGCGCTATGCGAAATCGACAGCCCGATCTCGTGCAGCGCGGCCGCCCAGCCGAGGAACATGCGGTCTTCATCGGCACGCTCGCGATCGGGCTCGCCGAGCTGATCGTAAAACGCCGTCCCGAGTTCGCGGATACGGTCGGCCTGCGCACGGTCGACGCCATAGCGGCGCGTGAACCCTTCGACCGTCACCGCGCGCATATCCTGATGCTGTGTGCGGCCAAGCAGGTCATACAGCACGCCCAGTCGCAGCGCACCGTCGGTTGTGTCGACATAATCGATGCCAAGCTCTTCGAACACGGCCAGCATGATCGACAGCCCGCCCGCGAGCACCGGCACGCGGTCCCCCTTCAATGCGATCAGCTTGAGCCGGTTGACATTCTCAGCCTTGATGAGCGCGCGCTTGAGCCGCTCGAGCCCGGTTCGCGAAATGCCGTGCGAAACGCCGGGGTCGTTGAACCCGTTCGCTTCGACGAGTTCGGCAAGCGCGCGCGCCGTTCCCGATGACCCGATTGCCTGGTCCCAACCGGCTTGCTTGTATTCGCGCGAAATGATTTGAATTTCACGCTTCGCCGCCAACTCGGCCTGCCGCATCGTGTATTCGTCGACGTTGCCCGCGGGAAAGAACTGACGGCTGTGGCTCACGCAGCCGATGTAAAGGCTCTCCATCACGAGCGGCGTGTAATGCGTGCCGATGATGAATTCGGTCGAGCCGCCGCCGATATCGACAACCAGCCGCTTGCCCGCTATCGCCGGCACCGAGTGCGCCGCGCCCGCGTAAATGAGTCGCGCCTCCTCGCGCCCGGCGATGACCTCGATCGGAAAGCCAAGTGCATGCTCGGCTTCAACCAGGAATTCTCCCGCGTTCTTGGCGATGCGCAGCGTGTTCGTCGCGACCGCGCGCACGTGTTCGGGGTGGAAGTCGCGCAGCCGTTCGCCAAAGCGCTTCAACGCGTTCCAGCCGCGCTCTTGCGAGGCGCGATCGAGCAGCTTGTCGGCGGATAACCCAGCCGCCAACCGCACAGGTTCGCGAAGCGCGTCGACTTGATAAATCTGACTGCCGGCGGGGGTTTCCTCGACGCGGCCGACAATCAGCCGGAAGCTGTTCGAACCTAGATCGACGGAGGCGAGCAAATGCGGGGAACTGAGCATGGGCGAAATCGATTCCATTCGCGTGGAGGCCTTGCCTCGCCGGTTGGGCATAGCCGGGGACGCCGAGCGGTTTAAAGTCGTCATTTTACGCACATAGCGTAGGGGCCTCGGTTCAGCCGGTTACGGGAGCGGCCGTTCGTCATCTTGCACTGCGTCGCGTCGATCTGTGTCAGTCTGTCTCAAATTAGACCAAAAACCCGTAGAATTCATGACAGTACTTCCGTCTTTTTAATCGCAGCGACACAGAATTGTGAGAATTTCCGAGCGACCGTTTCTATCTGCGTCTGACCCTTCACATTCCTCTCTTCCGATGTCGGTGCGTTATCCCCTGCTCAATCGCGAACTCGGCATCCTGGGTTTCAACGAGCGCGTGCTCGCTCAAGCCGCAGACCCTTCGATGCCGCTGCTCGAGCGTCTGCGTTTTATCTGCATCACCAGCAGCAACCTCGATGAGTTCTTCGAGGTTCGCATGGCGGGACTGCAAGAGCAGATGCGCGACAACCCCGGCTCGCTCGCACCCGACGGCATGTCATTGCAGCACGTCTATACGCTCGTCGTCGAGCGCGCGCAAAAGCTCGTGCATCGTCAATATCAGATGCTGCACGAGACCGTGCTGCCCGCGCTCGAACAGGAAGGCATCTACTTTCACAGCAGCGAGGCCTGGAGCGACGCGCAGACGCAATGGGCGCGCCGCTATTTCAACGACGAACTGGTGCCCGTACTCACGCCGATCGGCCTCGACCCGGCTCATCCGTTTCCGCGTGTACTCAACAAGAGCTTGAACTTCGTCGTCGAGCTCGAAGGCAAGGACGCGTTCGGCCGCCAAGCCGTCATGGGAATCGTGCAAGCCCCGCGGGCGCTGCCGCGTCTCGTGCGGATGCCGCAAGAACTGTCCGGCTTCGCCCACGGCTTTGTGCTGCTGAGTTCGTTCATGCAGCGCTTTGTCACCGAACTGTTTCCGAACCTCGTCGTACGCAGTTGCAATCAATTTCGGATTACCCGTAACAGCGAGCTCTTCGTCGACGAGGACGAAATCACGAATCTGCGCGTCGCGTTGCAAGGCGAGCTGCCCGCGCGCCATCTCGGCAACGCCGTGCGCCTCGAAGTCTCGGCCGATACGCCCGCGCATCTCGTGCAGCGCCTGCTCGACGAAAGCGAGCTCAACGAAAAGGACTGCTACCGTGTAGACGGCCCAGTCAATCTCGTGCGCCTGATGCAACTGCCGGAGTTAGTCGACAGGCCCGATCTCAAGTTCGTACCGCACCTGCCGGTCACGCCCGGGCGCCTTGCCAACACCACCAATTTTTTCGAAACGATCGATCAGGGCGATGTCTTGCTGCATCACCCCTACGAGAGCTTCCAGCCCGTGCTCGAATTGCTGTTGCAGGCCGCGCAAGATCCGAATGTGATGGCGATCAAGCAGACCATCTACCGCACCGGCACCGATTCGCCGCTGATGGATGCGCTGATGCAAGCCGCCTGCAACGGCAAGGAAGTCACCGTCGTCGTCGAGCTACTGGCGCGGTTCGACGAAGAAACGAACATCAACTGGGCCGCGCAACTCGAGGCAGTGGGTGCGCATGTGGTCTATGGCGTCGTGGGCCACAAATGCCACGCAAAGATGATGCTGATCGTGCGGCGCGTGACGGAAAACGGCAAGTCGGTGCTCAAGCGCTACGCGCACCTTGGCACCGGCAATTATCATCCGCGTACCGCACGGCTTTATAGCGACTTCGGGCTCATGACATCCGACCAGATGGTATGCGAAGACGTGCATCACGTGTTTCAGCAACTGACGGGCATCGGCGGCGAACTCAAGCTGCACGAGCTCTGGCAATCGCCGTTCACGCTGCACCCGAACCTCGTCACGGCCATTCGTGCCGAGGCGCAACAGGCGCGCGCGGGCAAGAGAGCGCGCATCGTCGCGAAGATGAACGCGTTACTCGAGCCGACGGTGATTGCCGAGCTTTACGAAGCTTCGCAAGCGGGCGTCAAGGTCGATTTGATCGTGCGCGGCGTGTGCTCGCTGCAACCGGGCGTACCGGGCCTGTCCGAAAACATCACCGTGCGTTCGATCGTCGGACGCTTTCTCGAACATCACCGCATCTTTTACTTTTTCTCGAATGGCGACGAGAAAGTCTATTTGTCGAGCGCCGACTGGATGGACCGCAACTTCTTCCGACGCGTCGAAGTCGCCTTTCCAATCAAGGATCGCCGCCTCAAGCGGCGCGTCATCAGGGAAGGGCTGTCCGCCTTTCTCGGCGACAATCAATCAGCGTGGGTCATGCAAAGCGACGGCCATTACCGCCGCTCGCGGCCTGGCAAGACTTCGCGCAACGCACAGGTCAACTTGCTCGCGAAGTTCGGCTGCCAGCGCTAGCAGCAACGGTAAATCAACAGACAAACCAGCCAAAAATCAGGCGTGCACGGCCTGATGCCTTGCCGTACGTTGCACGGCAAAGCGAACCGTGAACGTACTGCCGCGCCCTTCTTCGCTCTTCACTTCGAGCACGGCATCATGCCGCTGCAGCACATGTTTGACGATGGCGAGGCCCAACCCCGTCCCGCCCGTGTCGCGCGAGCGGCTACGATCGACGCGATAAAAGCGCTCCGTCAGCCGCGGAATATCGGTGGCCGGAATGCCAAAACCGGTATCGGTAACCGCGAACACCGCGGCACCGGCGAACTGACGCCATTGCACGGTGATCGACCCACCCTCGGGCGTGTAGTGAATCGCATTCGTCACCAAGTTACCGAGTGCGCTGACAATCTCCGTTTTGACACCGGTGACGGTCAAGCCCTCGTCGAGGTCGAATGTGATTTGATGATGTCCGCCCGAAAGCGTCGTTGCGTCGTCGCGCAATTGGCGCAGCACCGCGTGCATGTCGATCGGCTGATCGCTGGGCGGCGTCGCATCGCCTTCGAGCTTCGCGAGCACCAGCAGATCATCGACGATATTGCGCATGCGCGACGCCTGCTGCTCCATTAGATCGAGATAACGCGCGCGCTCGGTTTCGCCAAGCGGCAATTCGCGCATCGTTTCGAGAAAACCGGAGAGCACCGTCAGCGGCGTTTTCAATTCATGTGAAACATTGGCGACGAAATCGCGCCGCATCGAATCGGTGCGTTCGAGTTCGGTGATATCAGCCGACAACACGAGCTTGCGATTTTCGCCGTACGGAAAGACCTGCACCGACAGCACATTCTGGCGCTTTTCGCCCATGCCGCGCATGATGAGCATTTCGTCGTACTGATGCGAATTCAAATAGCGCACGAATGCGGGATGCCGCACGAGATGGGTGATGTGCTGGCGCAGATCGCGCTTGGCGTCGAGGCCGAAGTGTTCTTCGGCGATGGCATTGCACCACTCGATTTGATCGTGATCGTCGAGCATCGCGACGCCGTTCGGCGACGCCTGGATCGCCTGAATGAAACGCGAGTGCTGCTGCTCGACTTGACGCACCTGCGCGTGCCAACGCTTGGCAAGCTTGTGCAACCGGTAGTAGATCTCGCCCCAGACACCCGGCGCGCTCGGCACCTGGCCGTACACCGGTGCATCGAGCAGCCGCCACAGCCGTTCAGTGTGGTACGTGCTGAAAAGCCCCTGCGCGACGAGCGCGATCAGCGCAAACGCCATTGCCGCCTTCACGCCGGCAACCGCGCCGATGCCAACGCTGGCAATCGCCAATAGCGCGAACGCCACGACCCAGCGCGCCCAGATGATATTCATGCCGCTCACAAACCCCAGGGGCGATAAAGAAAACGTCGGCGAACGGACTTAGGCGCTCTTTGCGAGCCGATAGCCGCTGCCACGGACCGTTTCGATCATAGCATCGCAGCCGGCCGGCTTGAGCGCGGCACGCAGGCGCTTGATATGCACATCGACGGTGCGCTCCTCGACGAATACATGATCGCCCCACACCTGATCGAGCAACTGCGTGCGACTGTGCACACGCTCCGGATGCGTCATGAAAAAGTGCAGCAGCCGGAATTCGGTGGGGCCGAGGTCGAGCTTGATTTCGCTGCCCGCCGCGTGCGCTGCAACGCGATGGGTGGCCGGATCGAGCTTCAAGCCGTTGATGGCAACGACGTCTTCGGTCAGCTGCGGCGCGCGACGGCGCAACACAGCCTTGATGCGCGCCATCAGTTCCTTCGGCGAGAACGGCTTGGTGACGTAGTCGTCCGCGCCGATCTCGAGACCGAGCACCTTGTCCTGCTCGTCGGAACGCGCGGTCAACATGATGATCGGGATGTGCTTCGTGCGTTCGTTGTTGCGCAGATCGCGCGCGAACGCGATACCCGATTTGCCCGGCAGCATCCAGTCGAGCAAGACCAGATCTGGCAGCACGTCGCTGATCAGCGACTGAGCCTGCTCCGCGTTGTAAGCGCGAATCGGGCAATGGCCCGCGTGCTGCAGATTGATCGAGATCAGCTCGGAAATTGCGGGCTCATCTTCGATGATGAGAATGCTGCTCGGCATTGCCACCTCTTGATCCGATTAACTAAGCGCTTCGCGTTCGAGCGCGTCGCGCGACTTATGCCGTACGTCCGTGCCCTTCACGATGTAAATGATGAATTCCGCGATGTTCTTCGCATGATCGCCAATGCGCTCGATCGCCTTGGCGATAAAAAGATACTCGAGGCCCGCTGAGATCGTGCGTGGGTCTTCCATCATGTACGTCACGAGCTTGCGCACGAATGCACGGAACTCTTCGTCGATGGCCTTATCGTCACGCACGATTTGCGCCGCTGCAACGGTATCGAGCCGCGCGAACGCGTCTAGCGCACGGCGCAGGATCGTCACGGCCATGTCGCCCGAGAGCTTGATCTCCGCAATGTTGACGGTGCGCGATGCACCGTCTTCCGTCAGCCGCTTCACGCGCTTCGCAATTTTCTCGGCTTCGTCGCCGGCACGTTCGAGGTTCGTGATCGTCTTCGTAATGGCAAGCAGCAAGCGCAAATCGCGTGCAGCCGGCTGGCGGCGCGCGATGATGTTGCTGCACTCCTCGTCGATCACGACTTCCATCGTGTTGACCGTCTCTTCGGCGGCGATGACCTGATCGGCGATCTGCGTGTCGAACGCATTGAGCGCCTGCATCGCGCGCGTGATCTGCGCCTCGACGAGGCCGCCCATTTCCAACACCTTGGACGACACCAGATTGAGATCGGCGTCGAACTGGCTGGACAAGTGCTTATCGGACATATCGGGCTCCTCTCGATTCATCAGCCGAAACGGCCGGTGATGTAGTCCTCGGTTTCTTTGCGGACCGGCTTGATAAAAATCTTCTCGGTGTCGCCGAATTCAATCAGCTCACCGAGATACATATACCCCGTGTAATCGGAGCAACGCGCCGCTTGCTGCATGTTGTGCGTCACGATGACGACCGTATAGTCATTTTTGAGCTCGGCAATCAGCTCTTCCACGCGCCCCGTCGAAATCGGATCGAGTGCCGAGCATGGCTCGTCGAGCAGCAGCACTTCAGGACGAATGGCGATGCCGCGCGCAATGCAAAGGCGCTGCTGCTGGCCACCCGACAAACCGTAGCCGCTTTGCCCGAGCTTGTCCTTCACCTCGTTCCACAGCGCCGCTTTGGTGAGCGCCCATTCGACACGATCGTCCATCTCTGAGCGCGAGAGTGTCTCGAACATTTTTACGCCGAACGCGATGTTGTCATAAATCGACATCGGAAACGGCGTCGGCTTTTGAAACACCATGCCGACCCGCGCACGCAACAGCGAGATATCGCGCTTGCTCGTGAGCAGATTCTCGCCGTCCATCACGATTTCGCCCTCGGCCCGCTGCTCGGGATAAAGCGCAAACATCTTGTTGAACGTGCGCAAGAGCGTCGACTTACCGCAACCCGACGGGCCGATGAACGCCGTCACCTTGCCTTCGGGAATCTGCATGTTCACGTTCTTGAGCGCGTGATACTTGCCGTAGAAGAAGTTCAGGTTCTTCACTTCGATCTTCGGCCGTGCCGGCGAAAGCGGTGCGTCGGCCGGCGCGGGATCGAAGCCGGCCGGCGCCGCCGGCCGTTCGATGGGGTTCAGATGACTCTCTGCCATATTCATAGGTGCGCTCCGCCGTTACTTCTTGCCGAACATCGCACGCGCGAGGATATTCAATCCGAGCACGCCCAGCGTAATCAGGAATACACCGGCCCACGCGAGCGACTGCCATTGCGGGAACGGACTCATTGCGAATTTGAAAATCGTAAACGGCAGGTTAGCGATCGGCTGCCCCATATCGACCGAGAAAAACTGGTTCGACAAAGCCGTAAAGAGCAACGGTGCCGTTTCACCCGCCACGCGAGCGACCGCGAGCAATATCCCCGTCATCACGCCGGCAATCGACGCCTTGAGCGTCACGGACATGATCATGCGCCATTTGGGCACGCCCAGCGCAAATGCGGCTTCGCGCAACGCGTTGGGTACGAGCCGCAGCATGTTCTCGGTCGTACGTATGACGATCGGAATTTCGAGCAGCGCGAGCGCAATTGCGCCGGCCCAGCCGGAAAACCGACCCATCTTCGCAACGACGAGCGCATAGACGAACAGCCCGACGACGATCGACGGCGCGGAAAGCAAGATGTCGTTGATGAATCGCGTCGTACGCGCGAGCCACCCCTGCTGGCCATACTCGGCGAGGTAGACGCCCGCGAGCACGCCGATCGGCGCACCAACCGCCGTGGCGATTCCCACCAGCATCAAGCTGCCGACGATCGCATTGGCAAGGCCGCCGCCGTCGGTATTGGGCGGCGGGGTCGATTGCGTAAAGAGCTGCAGCGACAAACCACCGACACCGAGGCTCAACGTCGTATAGAGAATCCAGACTAGCCAGAGCAGGCCAAACGCCATCGCCGCGAGCGATAGCGTGAGTGCGAGCGCGTTGACGCGACGGCGGCGACGCTGCAGACGGCCGCGCGTCGCTTGCAAGACCTCGGGGCTCGCCGAGCCCGGCACGTGTAGAGCGGGTCGGGTCATTTAGCCCCCTCGCCTTTTTCAAGGCGCAGCAGCATGAATTTGGACACTGCCAGCACCACGAATGTGATGACAAACAGAATGAGACCGAGCTCCATCAGCGCGGCGGTGTGCAGGCCAGGCGTCGCTTCGGCAAATTCGTTCGCGAGCGCCGAGGTAATGCTGTTGCCAGGGGCGAACAGCGAGACACCCGAGAACAAGTTCGTATTACCGATGACGAAGGTGACAGCCATCGTCTCGCCGAGCGCACGACCGAGTCCGAGCATCACGCCGCCGATCACACCGCTTTTGGTGAACGGCAGCACGATCTTCCACATGACTTCCCAGGTCGTGCAGCCCACGCCGTAGGCCGATTCCTTCAGCAGGACCGGCGTCACTTCGAAGACATCGCGCATCACCGAGGCGATGTACGGAATGATCATGACGGCCAGGATGACGCCCGCGCAGAGAATGCCGATACCGATCGCGGGGCCTTGAAAGAGCGCGCCGACGAACGGGACCGAACCCAACAGTTCGCCGACCGGATGCTGGAAGTAGCGCGCGAAAATCGGCGCGAAAACGAGCAGGCCCCACATGCCATAGACGATCGATGGAATGGCCGCGAGCAATTCGATGGCGATGCCAAGCGGGCGGCGCAGCCAGGCCGGAGACAGCTCCGTCAGAAAGAGCGCGATGCCGAAGCTCACCGGCACGGCGATGACGAGCGCGACGATCGACGTGACCACGGTGCCATAGATGGGCACGAGTGCGCCGAACTTATCGTTGGGTGGGTCCCAATCGACCGTCCATAGAAAGCTCGCGCCGAACTTGCTGATGGTCGGCAGCGATGCGACGATCAGCGAAACAATGATGCCGCCGAGCAGCATCAACGTGACAATCGCGGCAACGCGCGCGAGGTTGCCAAAAATGATGTCGCCGAGGCGGCTTGGCGGACGTTGCGTGTCGCTGCCGGGCAGTGACGATACGACGTTGATGTCGGACATGTGAGCCTAATCCTTTACCGCGTGTTTCGCTGCGCGGCCGGTAGCGTCGTCCGGCCCGGGCGGTGTGCCGCCCGGGCCGAACATCCGTGCGAGTCCGCTTATTTGGGCCGACGCGGCTTACTCGGCTGAATCAGCTTACTCGGCCAGTGCCTTACCCGTTGCGTCCTTCACCTTCGACTTCCACTGCGTACGGATTTCGGAAACGACCGAGTCCGGCAGCGAAATGTAGTCGAGATCGTTCGCGGCTTGCGTGCCGTTCTTGAATGCCCAGTCGAAGAACTTGAGCGTTTCCTTGCCCTGCTCCGGCTTGTCTTGCGCCGTGTGCACCAGCACGAACGTCGCACCGACGACCGGCCACGCATCCTTGCCCGGCTCATTCGTCAGGATTTGATAGAACGACTTATTCCACTCTGCACCCGCGGCCGCGGCCTTGAACGTTTCCGTGCGCGGCTCGACCACTGCACCGGCGCTGTTCTTGATAGCAGCGTAGGTCATATGGTTTTGCTTCGCATAGGCCCATTCGACGTAGCCGATCGCGCCCGGCAAACGCTGCACGAACGCCGCGACACCGTCGTTGCCCTTGCCACCCGTACCGGTCGGCCAATTGACCGTCGTGCCTTCGCCAACCTTCGTCTTCCAAGCCGAGTTGACCTTCGACAAATAATTGGTCCAGATGAACGAGGTGCCCGAGCCGTCCGCGCGGCGCACGACAGCGATGTCCGTGTCGGGCAGCTTCAGCTTCGGATTGAGCGCGACGATCTTCGGATCGTTCCACTTCTTGATGTTGGCGAGATAGATGTCGCCAAGCACTTCGCCCGACAGCACGAGTTCGCCCGATTTGATGCCCGGCACGTTCACGACCGGCACGATGCCACCGACAACGGTCGGAAATTGGAACAGGCCATTCTTCGTCAGATCGTCATCCTTCAACGGCGCGTCGGAACCGGCGAAATCGACCGTCTTCGCGATGATCTGCTTGATACCGCCGGACGAGCCGATGCCCTGATAATTGACCTTGCTGCCGCTGGCCTTCTGATAGGCGTCGGCCCATTTGGTGTAGATGGGTGCGGCGAACGTGCTGCCCGCGCCAGTGATGTCAGCGGCTTGCGCGGAGATCGCGAAAAACGCCGCGGCCATGCCAGCGAACGCAGTCTGCATCAATTTCATGGAAAATCCCCCAGTGTTGGTCGTGTGGTTGCGACATCGGGAGATTAGGGCGTTACTGTGACAGTAATGTGACGAGAGAGCCAAGGTGTGCGCTTCACATATACGTGCCTTGCGAGACGAAATCGTCGATTTACCAGAGGATAGATGTTTTTATCAGGGTGTTGAGCGACGTTATGATCGTCATCAATGTGACAGAAAAGCGGCAATAAATACAAGGAAGTAGCGCGCCCGCGCGACGTTTTTCCCGGTCCGTGGCGATAGTCATGGCCACGGCGGCAGCCGCTCGGACGCTGAGCGCTTGCCCGATCACGCGGTCTGTTCTTGCGCCACCCTCGCAATATCTTGAGCACAGCCCGCGGCCATGCCCGGCTCGCGCGCTTCGACCATCACGCGCAGCACCGGCTCCGTGCCGGAAGCACGGATCAGCACGCGCCCGTCACCGCCCAGCTTGCGCTCGGCACTAGCCACTGCTTCACGCAGCGCGCCGTTTTCTTTCCAATCCGCGCCGGGCCGCATGCGCACGTTGATCAATTGCTGCGGGAACAACGTCACGCTCTCGAGATGCTCGGCGAGCGTGCGGCCACTGCGCTTGATCGCCGCCAACACGAGCAGCGCGGAAACGATGCCGTCACCCGTGGTATGCCGGTCGAGCGACAAAATGTGCCCGGAACCCTCGGCACCGAGCTGCCAGCCACGCTCGCGCAGTTGTTCGAGCACGTACCGATCGCCAACTGCCGCGCGCACGAATTGCACGCCCTCGCGGGCCAACGCCACTTCCACCGCCATATTCGTCATCAACGTGCCCACAGCCCCGGGCACGCTCCCCTCGGTGGCGATGCGATCTTTGACGAGCACATAGAGCAACTCATCGCCGTTATAAAGGCGCCCTGCCGCGTCGACGATCTGCAAACGGTCCGCGTCGCCATCGAGCGCAATACCGAGGTCGGCGCGATTGGCGCTGACCGCGCGCACGAGCGCAGCGGGCGCAGTCGCCCCGACGCCGTCGTTGATGTTAAAGCCGTTCGGCGCAACACCGAGCGGGATGACCTCGGCGCCGAGTTCGTGAAAGACGTGCGGCGCGATATGGTAGGCGGCGCCGTGCGCGCAGTCGACCACGAGTTTGAGCCCGTGCAGGTCGAAGGCAGCTGGAAACGTGCTCTTGCAAAATTCGATGTAGCGTCCCGCTGCATCGTCGAGCCGCCGTGCCTTGCCAAGGCGCTCCGATGGTGCGCAGCTAAGCGGTTCGTCGAGCTGCCGTTCGATCGACAATTCGACCTCGTCGGGCAGCTTGTTGCCGTCCGCGCTGAAAAACTTGATGCCGTTGTCGTAATACGGATTGTGCGACGCGCTGATCACCACACCAGCAGCCAATCGTAGCGCGCGCGTGAGGTAGGCCACCCCGGGCGTCGGCATCGGCCCCGCCAGCATGACGTCCACACCCGCAGCCGAAAAACCCGCCTCGAGCGCCGCTTCGAGCATATAGCCCGACACGCGCGTGTCCTTGCCAATCAGCACCGTAGGCCGCGAACCGGGCTTCGCCCATCGATCAGCGCCTGCCAGCACCTTGCCGGCCGCGTAGCCGAGCCGCAGTACGAAGTCTGGCGTGACGGGCGTCTCGCCCACCTTTCCGCGCACGCCATCGGTACCGAAATAACGACGTCCCATCGTGTTCTTCCCCCTGTCTTTTAATAAGTTGATCGATCTGTAGCGCGCCCCGACGCGTCACGCACCGCCGCCCACACCTTCATCGCATCGACGGTCTCGGCGACGTCATGCACACGGACGATCGCCGCGCCGCGCTGCGCCGCGCATACCGCGCCGGCGACGCTCGCCGCCACACGCGCAGCCGGCGTGGCGCGCCCCGTCACCTTGCCCAACATTCCCTTGCGCGACATGCCCGCGAGAATCGGAAACGATTCAATGCCGGGCGCCACACGCGGCGCAATATCGGCCAAGTGCGCCAGTAGCGCGTAATTGTGCTCGAGCGTTGATTTTCCGAAGCCAAAACCGGGATCGACGCTGATGCGCGCCTTCACAATGCCCGCTTGCATCAGTGCATCGACACGCCCGGTCAGGAACGTGCGCACGTCGGCCACTACGTCTTGATACTCAGGCACGCTCTGCTGCATTGTCTGTGGCTCACCATGCATATGCATCACGCACAGCCCGCATGCGCTCGCACGCACGGCCTCGATCGCCCCCTCGCGACGAAAGCCCCAGACGTCATTGATCAGATCGGCCCCCGCTGCCAGCGCCGCACGCATCACCTCCGGCTTGTACGTATCGACCGAAAGTGGCACGCCCACGTCGCGCAATGCCTCCACAATCGGTATGACGCGCGCGAGTTCTTCTTCGACCGGAACGGGCGGCGCGCCGGGGCGTGTCGATTCGCCGCCGATGTCGATGATGTCGACGCCGTCGCGCAGCATCTGCTCTGCCTGCCGCAACGCATCGTCGCGCGACACAAAGCGGCCGCCATCCGAGAACGAATCAGGGGTGACATTGAGGATGCCCATCACGCGCGGACGATCGAATGTCAGCGTAAAGCGGCCGCATTGCAGCGGTTCAGGCAGAGCTCGAGGAAGGATTGCGAACACAGGTGGGCCGTTTAATGAGAAATGGGCCGGTGCGCGTACCGCACCGGCCCATTATGCGTTGCTTGCCGCGCGTTAAGCGGGCGCGGTGGCGCTGCCCGGCTTCACCTCAGCGCCTGGGCTGCCGTTGCTGCCCGACGATGTATCAGCCGGCGATACGCTCTTCGGCGAGCGCGGCGGACGGCCAGCCATGATGTCGTTGATCTGGTCGGCGTCGATCGTCTCCCACTCCATCAGCGCAGCCGTCACGGCTTCGACCTTGTCGCGGTTTTCTTCGAGCAGGCGACGTGCAAGCTTGTACTGATCGTCGAGCACCCGGCGAATTTCGGCGTCGACCTTTTGCTGCGTGGCCTCCGAAATGGCACGCGTGAAGCCGCGGCCGAACGGCGACGCTTCGTTTTCGTCGTCGGCGTAGACCATCGGGCCGAGCGCATCGGTCATGCCGAAGCGAGTCACCATCGCGCGCGCGGTTTGCGTTGCCTTGTTGAAGTCGTCAGATGCGCCGGTGCTGATCAGATTGAGGAAAAGCTCTTCGGCAACGCGCCCGCCAAAGAGGATGGTCAAGCGATCGAGCAGGTAATCCTTCGAGTACGTTTCATTGTCGTGCTCGGGCAATTGCCAGGTCACGCCAAGCGCGCGCCCGCGCGGAATGATCGTGACCTTGTGCACCGGGTCGGCCTTCGGCAACAGCTTCGCGACAACCGCATGGCCTGCCTCGTGATAGGCCGTGGCACGCTTCGCTTCTTCGCGAATGACAGCCGACTTGCGCTCCGGCCCCATGAAGATCTTGTCTTTTGCATCTTCGAAGTCCTGCATTTCGACGATGCGTTTGCCGCGACGCGCCGCGAAGAGCGCCGCTTCGTTGACGAGGTTCGCGAGATCGGCGCCCGAAAAGCCCGGCGTGCCACGCGCGATCACGGCCGCATCGACGTCGTTCGAAATCGGCACCTTGCGCAGATGCACCTTCATGATCTGTTCGCGACCGCGGATATCCGGCAGGCCGACATAGACTTGACGATCGAAACGGCCGGGGCGCAGCAGCGCCTTGTCGAGCACGTCGGAACGGTTCGTTGCTGCAATGACGATGACGCCAGAGTTCGCTTCGAAGCCGTCCATTTCAACGAGCATCTGATTGAGCGTTTGCTCACGTTCGTCGTTACCGCCGCCCATCCCGGCGCCGCGATGGCGACCGACCGCATCGATTTCATCGATGAACACGATACAAGGAGCGTGTTTTTTCGCCTGCTCGAACATGTCGCGCACGCGCGCTGCACCCACGCCGACGAACATTTCGACGAAGTCCGAACCCGAGATACTGAAGAAGGGCACCTTCGCTTCGCCCGCAATGGCGCGCGCAAGCAGCGTCTTACCGGTTCCCGGCGGGCCCACGAGCAGCACCCCACGCGGAATGCGACCGCCGAGCTTTTGGAATTTCTGCGGATCCCGCAGGAAGTCGACGAGCTCGGAGACTTCTTCCTTCGCTTCGTCGCAGCCGGCGACGTCGGTGAAATTGATCGCGTTGTTGTTCTCGTCGATCAGACGCGCACGCGACTTGCCGAACGAGAAAGCGCCGCCTTTACCGCCGCCTTGCATCTGTCTCATCATATAAAACCAGAAGCCGATGATCAGAATGGTCGGCCCCAGGTAGTACAAAGCAGAAACAAGCGCGCTCGGCTCCTCGTCAGCCTTGCCGCTGACCTGGACGCCGTACTTCATCAAGTCGCCGACCATCCAGATGTCGCCCGGCGACACGATCTGATATTTTTGACCGTCTGCAGGAGTGACCGTGAGATTGCGCCCTTGAACGACGACACTCTTGACTTTGCCGTCCTTCGCGTCCGTCATGAACTGCGAATACGAGACACCTTCCTGGACGCGGGGCTTGTCGAACTGCTTGAACACCGTAAACAGCACCAGTGCGATAACCAACCACACTGCCGCCTTCGAAAACATATTGTTGTTCAAAGCACCACTCCTTCACTCATAGACGGGCGCCTACATTTTCCTTGCGGCGCCACAAAAGCATTCTAATCCAGTCCGTAGACCCCTGCCATAGCGTTTAGTTACCGCAAAAATAGCCTTTTTTGATTCGTCAAGGCATCTTTTTGCGTGTCGCATCACGCACCGGCCGCTTCCAGGGGCCGACGGTTTCACCCTGGATGTTTCAAAAACTTGCCCAGGATGAACGTTTCGGACGATTTATCGCGCGATGCTTTCGGCTTGCGCGCGGCCACCGTTTTGAACTGGCGCTTGAATTTTTCGACGATCTGACTGTAGCCGCTGCCGTGAAAGCACTTGACGAGCAACGCGCCCTCCGGTTTCAGGTGATTTTGCGAGAATTCGAGCGCGAGATCGCAAACATGCTCGATCCGCGCCGCATCGGCTGCGGCCACGCCTGACAGATTGGGCGCCATATCCGAGATTACAAGGTCCACGCGGCGCCCACCCACCATTTCTTCCAATTGCGCCAAGACAGTGTCCTCGCGAAAGTCGCCCTGGATGAAATGCACGTCGGCGATGGGTTCCATCGGCAACAGATCGAGCGCAATGATCGTTCCGTCGATGCCGCCCGCGTGCGTCGCATCGCGGCGCGCGCCCTGTGCGAGCTTGTTGCGCACGTATTGGCTCCAGCTGCCAGGCGCCGAGCCCAGATCGACGATGACTTGCCCTGGGCGGATCAGCTTATCCTGCTCGTCGATTTCCTTGAGCTTATAGGCGGCACGGGCGCGGTAACCCTCTCGCTGCGCCAGCTTGACGTAAGGATCGTTGATGTGGTCGTGCAGCCACGAGTGACTAAAGCGGTTTTTTGCCATCGAAAGGTGAACGGTTGCTGCGTCGCGCCGCAATTTTGGCGGATAATACGCGTTTTGCTGGTGCGGCTGCCGGCATTGCATGACAAGCAAGGCCCGGCCGCCACATTCTAGTCGAGTTGTACTTCCTACCGTCCTACCCCTCCTACTTTTATGCCCGCCCTCAAAGTCTCTCCCGCCCAACGCGCCGAGCTGCGCACTCAGGCTCATGCGCTCAAACCGGTCGTGCTGATCGGGGCCGAAGGGCTGACCGAGGCCGTGCTGGCCGAAATCAAAGTCCATCTGAACGCGCACCAGCTGATCAAAATCCGCGTTTTCGGCGACGAGCGGGAAGAACGCGCAGCCATCTACGCCCGCATTTGCGACGAACTCAACGCCGGCCCGATCCAGCAGATCGGAAAATTACTCGTTATCTGGAAACCGCAACCCGCGCGGCCGGTGCCGAGTACCCCGGCAAACCGCGCAAAGGCCACCGCCACCAAGACCGGTAGCGGCCGCCGTACCGCACTGCCGAGCGCGCGTGAAGCCTCGAGCGAAAGATCGTCGCCCGGCGAAAAATCGTCGCGCGGCGCGGCACCTCGCCTCGTCAAGGTCGTCAAGCAACCTGACGACCCGAAACGTCGCCCGAAGGCGCAAACGGTGGTGGTGCGAGGCAACGAGCGCGTCACGGCCGGCGGCACGATCAAGCGCGCGAAAAAACGCCAGACGAGCGCGAAACGGCAGCATCAATCGACAAAGTAAGCACCGGTTCAGGCGCGTGTGCCGTGCACCGCGCCTGCCGCTGCATCAACACCCGCAGCCGGCAACTTCCACACGAGCGCAATGCCGAGCAGGCTTTCGATCAAATAGAAGGCACTCGACACACCATGCAGCAGGCCAAAGCGCGCTGCGTAGGCGGAGTGCCCGACATCGGCGCCCGTCTCGAGCGCCGCTGTGCGCATCGCATCCATGAACGGTGCCAGCGCGAAATAGCCCAGCAGCACGCTCACGAGCATGCCGGCCAGCAGCCATCGGAGTGACCGGTATGCCAACGCGCCACGCCGCACCAACAAATTGCCGAGCGCCAACGACAATACGCCACACAGCACACCGATCACCGCCTCGATGCGAAAAAGTTTGGCCGCCACCGCACCTGCCGCAACGCGGTCCAATGTGGTAAACAATGTTGGCGCGACCACATAGCCGATCGTCAGCAGACTGCCCACCCAGATAACGGTCAGCAGCCTGAAAATACGATGGGGAGCGAGTGACACGTTCGTACGTCCGTCAGACGTAGCGCACAGCGATGACTTCGTACTC
Source organism: Trinickia sp. LjRoot230 (assembly GCF_964253315.1). Taxonomy (NCBI): domain Bacteria; kingdom Pseudomonadati; phylum Pseudomonadota; class Betaproteobacteria; order Burkholderiales; family Burkholderiaceae; genus Trinickia; species Trinickia sp. LjRoot230. The sequence goes on along the minus strand of NZ_CAXUQX020000001.1, from coordinate 1,242,250 downwards.
GCGCACGCCGCTCGGCGCCTGCACGGCCGCGACATCGCCTTCCAATTTGCCGATCAGCGCGCGGGCAATCGGCGAGCTGACCGAGATCAGACCGTGATCGATATCGGCTTCGTCGTCACCGACGATCTGGTAGGTCACGATATCGCCAGAATTGAGATCCTCGAGCTGAACCGTCGCGGCAAATACGATGCGGCCATCGGCGTCGAGTGCCGCCGGATCGATGATTTGCGCCGCGGCAAGCTTCGACTCGATATCGGCGATGCGCCCTTCAATAAAACCTTGCTTCTCTTTAGCAGCGTCGTACTCGGCGTTTTCCGACAAGTCGCCCTGTGCACGCGCCTCGGCGATCGAGTTGATGACCGCCGGCCGCTCGATGGACTTCAACCGCTGCAACTCGTCGCGCAATTTGTCCGCGCCCCGCTTCGTCAATGGAATGGTGCTCATAGGCAGATCAGTTAAGCAAAAAAAGACGGCAATAAAAAAGCACCGCGGTTAAGTGCATCCCGTCAGGCGCTTGTGGCCACCGGAGGGGACGCCGCTTAACCGCGGCATCTGGGGTCGGACTCGACCCCGCTCTAATCTTCGAAGAGCTAGTTTAGGCGAGCATGTAGCCCTTGTAAATCATAGACTTCCAGGTTCTTCAGGTACCGTAGCCCTTCTACGGCAGCACGCGCGCCCGACATCGTCGTGTAGTAGGTGACCTTGTTCGCCTGCGCGCTCATGCGGATCGAGCGCGAATCGGCGATCGCAGCGCGGGTTTCGTCGACGGTCGTGAACACGAGCGCGATTTCCCCGTTCTTGATCATGTCGACGATGTGCGGACGACCATCCTTGACCTTGTTGACGACCTTGACCGGCACACCCGCCGAGGCGATCGCGGCGGCGGTGCCCTTCGTCGCGATGATCGGGTAGCCAAGCTCGTGCAACATATGCGCTACCTCGACCGCTTTCGCCTTGTCCGCGTCCATCACGGTAATGAGCACCGTGCCCGACTCGGGCAACCTTGAACCGGCAGCCAACTGCGATTTGAAAAGCGCTTCGCCGAACGTCTCGCCCACGCCCATGACTTCGCCCGTGGAACGCATCTCGGGCCCAAGCACCGGGTCGACGGCCGGAAACTTCACGAAGGGGAACACCGCTTCCTTCACGCTGAAATACGGTGGATGGACCTCGCTCGTCACGCCTTGCTGTTCGAGCGTTTGCCCGACCATCGCGCGCGCGGCGATTTTGGCGAGCGCGAGACCGGTCGCCTTCGAAACATACGGCACCGTGCGGGATGCGCGCGGGTTGACTTCCAGCACGTAGATCACGTCTTTCACGGTGCCGTCGTCTTGCCGAATCTGCTGAATGGCGAACTGCACATTCATCAGGCCGACCACGTTGAGCGCACGCGCCATCGCACTGGTCTGACGCTTGAGTTCCGCCACGGTTTCCGTCGACAGCGAATACGGCGGCAACGAACAGGCCGAATCGCCCGAGTGCACCCCTGCCTGCTCGATATGCTCCATGACCCCGCCGATGAACACGGCCTTGCCATCGGAAATGCAATCGACATCGCATTCGATCGCATCGTTCAGAAAGCGATCGAGCAGCACCGGCGAATCGTTCGACACTTTCACGGCCTCGCGCATGTAGCGTTCGAGATCGCGCGGCTCATGCACGATTTCCATCGCGCGGCCGCCCAGCACATATGACGGCCTAACCACGAGCGGATAGCCGATTTCGGCAGCAAGCGTCAGCGCATCGGCTTCAGTGCGCGCGGTGCGGTTGGGCGGCTGGCGCAGCTGCAGATCTTGCAGCAGCTTTTGGAAACGCTCGCGGTCTTCCGCGGCGTCGATCATGTCCGGCGATGTGCCGATAATCGGCACGCCGTTCGCTTCGAGATCAAGCGCAAGCTTGAGCGGCGTCTGGCCGCCGTACTGCACGATCACGCCGAGCGGCTTTTCCTTGTCGACGATCTCGAGCACGTCTTCCAGCGTCAACGGCTCGAAGTAAAGCCGGTCGGACGTGTCGTAATCGGTCGATACCGTTTCGGGGTTGCAGTTGACCATGATCGTTTCATAGCCGTCTTCGCGCATCGCCAACGCCGCGTGCACGCAGCAATAATCGAACTCGATACCCTGTCCGATGCGGTTCGGCCCGCCGCCCAGCACCATGATCTTCCGGTTCGACGTAGGCTGCGCTTCGCACTCGTCTTCATACGTCGAGTACATGTAGGCCGTATTCGTGGCGAATTCCGCAGCGCAAGTGTCGACGCGCTTATAGACGGGCCGCACGTTCAGTTCGATCCGGCGCGCACGTACGTCTGCCGGCTTCGCGCCGACGAGCTTCGCAATCCGCCGATCGGAAAAGCCGCATCGCTTCACATAACGGAGTTCGTCCTTCGACAGGCTCGCAAGCGTTCGGCCGGCCAGCGCTTTTTCCTTGGCGATGATGTCTTCGATCTGCGCGAGAAACCAGGGGTCAATCGACGTTTCCTCGAACACTTCTTCGATCGACATGCCCATCCGGAACGCATCTCCTACATACCAAATGCGATCGGGGCCAGGCTCGCCGATTTCGCGCACGATTTCGTCGTGATTGGTCGTCTTTTCATCGAGCCCATCGACACCGACTTCAAGCCCGCGCAGCGCTTTTTGGAACGACTCCTGGAACGTGCGGCCGATTGCCATCACCTCGCCGACCGATTTCATTTGCGTGGTCAGACGTGAATCGGCTTCGCGGAATTTCTCGAAGGCGAAACGCGGGATTTTTGTGACGACGTAGTCGATCGTCGGCTCGAACGAGGCCGGCGTCTGGCCGCCGGTGATTTCGTTCCTGAGTTCGTCAAGCGTGTAGCCGACGGCCAGCTTCGCCGCGACCTTGGCAATCGGAAAACCGGTTGCCTTCGACGCAAGCGCCGACGAGCGCGAGACGCGCGGGTTCATCTCGATGACGATGACGCGTCCGTCCGTCGGATTGATCGCGAACTGCACGTTCGAGCCGCCCGTGTCGACGCCAATTTCACGCAGCACCGCGAGCGACGCGTTGCGCAGAATCTGATATTCCTTGTCGGTCAGCGTCTGCGCCGGGGCCACCGTGATCGAATCGCCGGTGTGAACGCCCATCGGATCAAGGTTCTCGATCGAGCAAACGATGATGCAATTGTCAGCGCGATCGCGCACGACTTCCATCTCATACTCTTTCCAGCCCAGCAGCGACTCTTCGATCAACAGCTCGCGCGTGGGCGACAGGTCGAGCCCGCGCCGGCAGATTTCTTCGAAGTCCTGGCGATTGTAGGCAATGCCGCCGCCCGAACCGCCCAGCGTGAACGACGGACGAATCACGACGGGATAGCCGCCGCCGCCTGTCAGCGCGGCGATCTCGGCTTGCACCTTGAGCGCCTCGTCAAGCGAATGCGCGACACCCGACTTCGCCGAGCCGAGCCCGATCTTCGTCATCGCGTCCTTGAACTTCTGGCGGTCCTCGGCCTTGTCGATGGCTTCCGGCGATGCGCCGATCAGCTCGACGTCGTACTTGGCCAGCACGCCGTGATGGAAAAGATCCAGCGCGCAGTTGAGCGCCGTTTGCCCGCCCATCGTGGGCAGGATGGCGTCGGGGCGTTCTTTGGCGATGATGCGCTCGACCACCTCCCAGGTGATCGGCTCGATGTAGGTCACGTCCGCCGTGTTCGGGTCGGTCATGATGGTGGCCGGGTTGCTGTTCACGAGGATGACCTTGTAGCCTTCCTCGCGCAGCGCCTTGCAAGCCTGCGCGCCCGAGTAATCGAACTCGCACGCCTGGCCGATGATGATCGGCCCCGCGCCGATGATGAGTATGCTGTTGATGTCTGTCCGCTTGGGCATAACGCTCTCGCTAGTGTATTGCTCGGTTCTTTTATGTGCGAATCACGCGGCTGCGTTGGCGCGCTTGGCGTCCATCAACGCAGTGAAGCGGTCGAACAGATAGCCGATGTCATGGGGCCCGGGCGACGCTTCCGGGTGCCCCTGGAAGCAGAACGCCGGCTTGTCCGTCAGCTCGAAGCCTTGCAGCGTGCCGTCGAACAGCGACACGTGGGTCACGCGCGCGTTGGAGGGCAGCGTATCGGCATCGACGGCGAACCCATGGTTCTGCGACGTGATGACGACGCGGCCCGTGGCCAGATCCTTCACCGGGTGGTTCGCACCGTGGTGCCCCGTTTTCATCTTCACCGTCTTCGCGCCGACGGCAAGACCCATGATCTGTTGACCCAGGCAAATGCCGAAGGTCGGCACACCGCGCTCGATGAATGCTTTCGTCGCGGTGATCGCGTAATCGCACGGCTCCGGATCGCCCGGGCCATTCGAGAGAAAGACACCGTCGGGGTTCAGCGCCAGCGCGTCGGCTGCGCTCGCTTGCGCCGGCAGCACCGTCACATGGCAGCCCCGTTCGGCCAGCATGCGCAGGATGTTGTACTTCACGCCGTAATCGAACGCGACGACGCGGTACCGTGGTGAACGCTGCGAGCCGAAACCGGCGCCGAGGCGCCATTCGGTCTGCGTCCACTCGTACGGCTTCGCGGTGGACACAACCTTCGCGAGATCCATGCCGGCCAAGCCGGGAAATGAGCGTGCAAGTTCGACCGCATGCGCTTCGTCGGTGCTTCCGGCAAGGATGCAGCCGTTTTGCGCGCCCTTGTCGCGCAAGATGCGCGTGAGCTGGCGCGTATCGATGCCGGCAATGGCCACCACGCCTTCGTCGCGCAGATAGTCAGCCAGCGTGTGCTGCATGCGGAAGTTCGACGCGCGCAGCGGCAAATCGCGGATGATCAGGCCAGCGGCATGGACCTTCGTCGATTCGACGTCCTCACCATTGACGCCGACATTGCCGATATGCGGATAAGTGAGCGTGACGATCTGGCGTGCATAGCTCGGATCGGTCAGGATTTCCTGATAGCCGGTGATGGCTGTATTGAACACCACCTCGCCGATCGTATGACCGGCTGCGCCGATCGCATGACCGCGAAAGACCGTGCCGTCAGCGAGTGCGAGCAGAGCAGGAGGAAAAGACGGCAGCACGGGAAGCTCCTTGGGAACACCCTGTTGCCGACCTGTTATCCGCCCGGAGGCTGTCGCCGCGGCCGCCTATTGCGGCCGGCGCGACGCTCGACATTTCCGTTGCGCAGACACGCTGCGCAGAAAGCTTGGCAGCACGTGCCACGGCGCTCGGTGCCCAGCAGAACCTGGCGTTGCCACGGGCGCGCCATGGTGCATTGAGCGGCGGATGAACGGGATGGGAAAGGTAAGCGCTAGGGTGCGGGTTGAATAGTGCAAACTTTCGAATTATAGCGTGAAAGCCCCTTCCCTACAACGGACAGACAGCTTCGCAGACACCGACCGGCGGGCAACCGGGCCCAAGCGAGTCGATGCTACAACTCTCGTTGCGGGCCGCGCGGTTTGGTGTTTATTGCTTGCGGCGGTGGCTGTCGTTATTGCTTATTGCTGCTTGGTTTGATCGCGGGTGGATGCGACGGTCGTGCTCTGACGGTTTTGCGCGGGCTTGACGGTCTGCTTCGCGCCCTTTTTGGCGACCTTCGTCGAGGCGACCGTTTTTTGAGCCGACTTGCTTGCCGCTACGTTGGCGACCTTTGTCCGCCGCGCGCCCTTCGTATGCGATTTGGGGCTGATGTCCGCCGCCTTCGCGTCGATTTTCTCGGCGCGCGCGTCAGCCGGAATCGTCGTCGCGATTCTTTGCGGCCCCGGCTCCGCGGGCATCTCCTTTCCCACTGGAACGTGCAGGACGATGACCTGACCAGGCGCCACCGCATTGCGCCTCGTCTTGTTCCAAGCCTTCAGCTGTGCCACCGATACGTGATAGCGCGCCGCGAGCGAGCCCATCGATTGCGTGCGTCGCACGCGAATCAGCATCTTGCGCGTATCGGGAACGTCGGGCTCCATCGCGAGCACGGCGCTTTCGGCCACGTCGGCGCTGATATCCTCGTCGTCGTTGTCGTCGCGCGGCACGAGCAGCGTCGAGCCCGGCTTCAAACGCATACCGGCAGGAATCTTGTTGACCGCCATCAGCGTATCGGCGTCCACGCCGATCTTCTCGGCGAGCGCTGCGGGGCGCGCACGTTCCTTGACTGTATAGGTCGTCCAGGAGGACAACTGGCCATCGAACGATTTGAGATTGCGCTCGAATGCGCTCGCGTTATCGAACGGCAGCAGGATCTGCGGCTGCGTCGCGCCGAGAATGACCGGTTTCTTGAACGACGGATTGAGCGAGCGGAATTCGTCAGCCGACATGTTGGCCAGCTTGGCCGCCATCTCGACATCGATGTCATGAGAGGTCGTTACCGTCACGAAGTACGGGTGATTCGGAATCGTGGGCAGCGCCAGACCATACACCTGCGGATTGACGACGATATTCTTGACCGCCTGCAGCTTTGGCACGTAGTTGCGCGTTTCGTTCGGCATGCGCAGGCTCTGATAGTCGGTCGGCAGACCGGCCGCCTGATTGCGGGCGATCGCCCGCTGCACGTTGCCCTCGCCCCAGTTATACGCGGCGAGCGCGAGATACCAGTCGCCGAACATATCGTGCAGGCGCGACAAATAATCGAGCGCGGCTCCGGTGGAGGCAAGCACGTCGCGTCGCTCGTCCTGCCACATGTTCTGCTTGAGGTTGTAAGTGCGCCCGGTGCCAGGCACGAACTGCCACATTCCGGCGGCCTTAGCGACCGACAGCGCTTGCGGGTTGAAGGCCGATTCGACGAACGGCAACAGCGCGAGTTCGGTCGGCATATGTCGCGACTCGAGTTCCTCGACGATGTAATAAAGGTATTTTTGCGAGCGGTCCGTCATGCGCTGGACGTAATCCGGGCGTTGCGCGTACCAGCTCACCTGCATATCGACCAAATCGCCTTGCAGATCGGGGATTTGAAAGCCGCGGCGAATGCGGCCCCATAAGTCGGTATCGGCGCTCGTCAATTGCTCGACCGAGCTTTTATCGACATCGATCGTTTGCTTGGCGGTGACGGTGCGCAGGGAATCGGCGGCGGCTTGCTGGGTGGAAGCGTCGGTGGTGCTGTTGCTGCTCGCTGTTGGCGGCGCGTTGCTCGCACAAGCTGCGAGCGCCAAAACCAATAGCGCACTAAGGAAAAATCGCATGAACGTCTCGGCTTCCAAAACTGGAAATTGCACGCGATAGTACGAAAGCATGCCGCTCGCGTCAACTTAAAATGCAAAAAAACCTGTCAAATCCGAGGCTTGGCGAACGTTTTCGAAGTTGCCAATCATCGGGTAAAGCTCGAGCGAGATCATCACCGCTTCAGCGGAAGCGGTTTTTCCACTCGCGCATCAGCGTGAAAGACGCCAACCGGTCGCTTACCGCTTGATCCGATTGTAGTTGCTCGCCGAGCGTGGCGCGAATTTCGTCGCGATCGGCCCGCAGGAACGGATTCACCGCGCGCTCGTGCGCAATCGTCGTAGGCAGCGTCGGTTCATTGCGCGCGCGGCGGGCGGCCGCCTCGTCGTGCCAAGCACGCAGCGCAGCATTGCCAGGCTCGCACGCCAGCGCGAAGCGGATATTCGAAAGCGTGTATTCGTGTGCGCAATGCACTTGCGTTTCGCCCGGCAGCGCCGCGAGCGCATCGAGCGACGCGAGCATTTGCGCCGGCGTGCCTTCGAACAGCCGTCCACAACCGCAGGCGAAAAGGGTATCGCCGCAAAAAACGTGAGGCGCCGCGACGTCTGTGCCCGCCTGAAAATAGGCGATGTGACCTCGCGTGTGACCGGGCACGTCGAGCACCGTCAGCTGCATCGCAGGTGCTTCGATCTGCACGTGCTGGCCGCCCGATACAGCGTGCGTCACCTCGACGATCTCCTCGCGCGCGGGCCCGTAGACAGGAATTTGCGCATCGCGGCAAAGCTCCGCGACACCGCCGACGTGGTCGGCGTGGTGGTGCGTGAGTAAAATAGCGCTCAGTCGCCAGCCCTTTTGCGCGAGAAACCCGCGCACCGGGGCGGCCTCGCCCGGGTCGACCGCGACCGCATCGCGCCCGTTCGACACGAGCCAGATGTAGTTGTCAGCAAAAGCCGGCACCGGCACGTATTCGAGCGTTTTCATAGGCGACGCAACCATAAGATGTCTGATCGATCGATTATAGACTGGCCCGCCTGGACCGATTCCCCGCCCGGCCGCTATGTGCTGGCGTGGGAGCAAGCGCTGCTCGACAGTGTTGTGTCCAATGCGTTCGGCTACCACGCGCTGCAGCTCGGTCTGCCGCAGCTCGACGCGCTGCGCGAGAACCGCATGTCGTGCCGGGCGCTTGTGCTCGACGCCGCGAGCGGAGCGAGTTCGCCCTATCGCTATCCGAGCGCGAGCCCGGCGCCGTCGTTGCCGCCCGACGTCCCGCGCGGCCCGAACGATCGCCACGCGCCGGACGGGCGCACGACCGTTTGGTGCGATTTGCTCGACCTGCCGTTCGAAGCGCAGAGCGTCGACCTGATCGTGATGCCGCACACGCTCGAATTCACACGGGACCCGCACCGTTTGCTGCGCGAGGCCGAGCGCGTGCTGATGCCCGAAGGGCAACTCATCATTCTCGGCTTCAATTCGCTGAGCTTATGGGGCGCGCGGCAGTCGTTCGGCAAGATGACCGGACGGCCGTTCGTGCCCGCGGCGCATGATCTCATTGCATTCACGCGTATCAAGGACTGGATCAAGTTGCTCGGGTTCGAGCTTGAACGCGGACGCTTCGGCTGCTATCGTCCGCCCCTCGTCAGCGAAAAGTGGCTGACACGTTTTGGCTTCATGGAAGATGCCGGCGACCGATGGTGGCCCATTTTTGGGGCCGCTTATATGGTGAGCGCGGTCAAGCGCGTGCGCGGCATGCGGCTCGTGGGTACCCTCAAGGCGAAAAAGCCGGTGCTCGCGCCTGGGCTTGCGCCGGTCGCCACTCACAAGACACACAACCCGAGAATATGACGTGACTGAAGCGACGCCCGACATCATCGAAATCTATACGGACGGCGCGTGCAAGGGCAATCCGGGCCCCGGAGGATGGGGCGCGCTGTTGCGTTACGGCACGCAGGAAAAAGAGCTGTTCGGCGGCGAAGCCTGCACGACGAACAACCGCATGGAGCTGATGGCGGTGATTGCCGCGCTCGAGGCATTGAAACGCCCCAGCAAGGCCGTGATTCATACCGATTCGCAATACGTGCAAAAAGGCATCAGCGAGTGGATTCACGGATGGAAGAAAAAAAATTGGATGACCGCCGCGAAAACGCCGGTGAAGAACGCCGACTTATGGCGTCGGCTTGACGCACTCGCCGCGCTACACGAGATTGATTGGCGCTGGGTGAAGGGCCATGCTGGGCACCCGGAGAACGAGCGCGCGGACGCGCTGGCGAACCGCGGCGTGAGCGCGCTTGCCGAAAGCTGAACCGGTCGGGGGCGCTTCATTTGCATTGGCCTCCCGCTTTTTGCCACACAGTACAGTTGACTTGACTATGCGCCAGATCGTCCTCGATACCGAAACAACAGGCCTGAACGCACGCACAGGCGACCGCATCATCGAAATTGGCTGCGTCGAACTGATCAACCGCCGGCTAACCGGCAACAATCTGCACTTCTACCTCAACCCCGAGCGCGATAGCGATCCGGGTGCACTCGCCGTCCATGGGTTGACCACCGAGTTTTTGCGCGACAAGCCGAAGTTCGCCGAAGTTGTTGACGTATTGCGCGACTATGTGCGCGACGCCGAGCTCGTCATTCACAACGCGTCGTTCGACCTTGGTTTTCTGGAGGCGGAGTTCGCCCTGCTCGGCTTGCCGCGGTTCGCGGAGCACTACGAGAGTTTCATCGATACGCTCGTGCAGGCGAAATCGATGTTCCCCGGCAAGCGAAACTCGCTCGATGCACTGTGCGACCGCTTCGGGATCAGCAACGCGCACCGTACGCTGCACGGGGCGCTGCTCGATGCGGAACTGCTGGCGGAGGTTTATCTCGCGATGACGCGCGGCCAGGAAAGCCTCGTCATCGATATGCTCGGCGATGTACCGGCGCAGGCCAATGTCGCCTCGGCGTCCGCGGCAGTGTCGCTTGAATCGGTGGTTTTGGCGGTGGTGGCTGCTAGCGCTGATGAGTTAGCGGCACATCAAGCCGTGCTCGACGACATCGAAAAGGCGAGCAAAGGAACCAGCGTTTGGCGGCGCGAGCCGACGCAGGAAAACGGCGATGCGGTCGCGCAAGCCGCTTAAAAAGCGCTTTACGAGGTTCGACAGGTCTGCCATAATTCAAGGCTCTTTGGGTGGTTAGCTCAGCGGTAGAGCACTGCCTTCACACGGCAGGGGTCACAGGTTCAATCCCTGTACCACCCACCAGAATTCTTGGTGTGTGAAAGCCAAAAAGAATCAAGGCCCTACGGCGAAAGCCATAGGGCCTTTTTCTTTTCTGGCAACCGCGCCTAACTCGCCCACAACGACATTGGGCGCACCATCGGCGCAGTCGAAAATTGAACCGCCCCGGAGTTGCTGGAGGCTCCAACCATTGAAGGAATGGCGCTACGAGCAAGTCGAACAAGTTTTCTGCTGAAGTCCGCGAATATGCTGTGCGCATGATGCGAGTGCACTGCGGCGAGTATCCGCCACAATGGGCAGCGATTGAATCCATCGCACCAAAATCGGCTGCACGCGCCTCGCCAGAGTGGCCTCTGCCTCGTGGTGAATGAAGCACGTCGATCCGCGCGTGGCCTCGTCATCGGTCATGATCAGTACCCCGCTTCCTTCTGGTGTCGGACGGCCAAAATCGTGACGGTATCGCCATCGAGACGGTACCGAACCACGTAACCACTATCCCCGAAATCGATGGGCCACTCGCGACACTGGTCGGGCAGATCTTCTACTAAGCGCCCCATCCGAGGATGGGTACCGAGAGTGTGTACGCCTCGTCTAATCGCTTCGCCAGCTCGCCTCGCGGCGTCAGGATTCTTCGGCCTCAAGAGCTCGCGGAGCCGTTGCATGTCCTGGATTGCCACCAGCGCAGAGATTACTTGTGGCATTCCGGCGGCGGCAGTTCGTTTTCAGTTCCCCAGCTCTCCAGCCACTTATCGACTTCCTCGGCGGTCGCGTGCAGGCCCGTCGCCTGAAATTCGTCCCATGCCTTGAGCGTGTCCTGGTTCAACGCCTCACGCTTTTCTTCGCGCTCAACGTACTGCTCAATGGCTGCGCGCATGATCCAATGCGGGTACGCCGACGAGCCTCGGCCAACTGCTGAACCCGCCCTTTCAGTTCGTCACCAAGCTTGATCGTCGATCAGCTTATATCGCAACTCTGCAAGTTCCCCCTAGCCGATCTGCGAGGTTCCCGCTCGAGATCGCCCTGTACGATGGGGAATAAGCGACTCGGAAATAGGGATCTCGGACATTCGATGTATCCGATGCCGACAGAGACGCATCAAGCGGATGTCCATTGTTAGGAGTGTGAAGTGTCAAATTTCAACTTGATCAATATTTTGACAGTCATCGACACGCAATCAATTTTTTTGAATTATCCCAATCCGAGTTCCGATCCTGCTAAACCAACCACACTACCCGAAACGAATCCGTTCGCGTATTTGATCGCAGACAATTCCGATGTTTATACCGGCCAAGGAACTTCCGCCCTGCAAATCGTCGTAAAAAAAGAAGCAGAAGATCTGATAACGAAAATTCGCTGGCGCGCTTGCACCTTGTCGATGGGGACGGAGTATCAGTGCTTCTTTTCGAATCTCATAATTGATGATGGCCAAGCGTTCGTTTCAAATCCAAGGGAATGTCGATTCCCGACAGTAAAAATCCCCTCAATCGAACCTGGAAAATTCATTACCTTCGAGGATAATTTTTGGGAATGCGATGTTACCTCAACCGGCGGTGAAGTAATCTACAATTTGGTGTTTGGGATTGTCGATAAAACCGGCAAACCCAAAGGGTACTATACCTGGGATCCGGTCGTATACATCTCGTGACAACCTAGCATTCCTGCTAAGTCGCCATCGTCGTTTCGAAAGTAATATAAAGCTTGCTTTGTCAGTTAGCCGCGATATCGAACAGATTATCGCTGCCACACCATTAAACTTCATTGCGACGAGGCTGCGATGGCGCATATTGATATTTTGATGATCACGGATGTGGAAGGAATTCTGCAGAAATACGCCCCGCCCAGCACGCTCACTGCCCCGAGTTCGGGGCCCGGATCTTTGGCCACGCCGGCCGTCGTCGACGGTTCTTATGTCTTCTTTGTCACAAAGAAGGCCGACGCTTATGCGTATAACGGAAATTGGCAGCTCGACGTTTCGACGGGAACCGAATCCGAAACCGACGTCGACATCGTTCGTTGGCGATGGACCTCCCCCAGTGGTGGACACAAATTCGATTGCCCCATTACCGGGTTTCAGTTCGGGCCCAGTAGCACGGGAGCAATGGAAACGCCGAGGCTCTGCAACTACGCAACGACTTTTATAATTGCCGACCCCGATGGTGTCGCAAAACCAGTGACGCAGAAAGGAATCGACCGTTGCTGGGAGTCACGTGCAACCAAATCGGGAACGATCGGCTATAACATTAACTTCATGATCGTCGATAGTGAAGGAAATACGAGAATACATACGCAGATCGATCCGTATTTCGTTATCAGCAGTTGATCGAATTTACAATGCCCGACCGGCGTTTCCTTACCAAAAGATAACCAACCATTTATCGAGGTTCATATGAGCGAAGACAATTCTGACGCTACCATCGTCAATGTGTTGATTGTGGTGGATGTGAGTCTATTGGTGGATAAGCTAGCCGGCACCATCGAAAGTACTCCGGTAGTGGTCGATAAAGGGGTCTACATGCTGGCTGAGCCGGAATACATCAAGAGCGGACTGGCCTCCAGCGCGCTCGTTTTGAACGTTGCGGCCGAAGGCGAGGATTCGTCGACTTTTGTCCGCTTTCGCACCCAATGTGTGCAATTCGGAAAGTACCAATGTGAAATCGTCGGTATAAGCGCTGATTCAGCGGACATCGATGACATCGAGCTGCCCGCGCTGCGCGCGGTCACTTATACCGAACTTTATCGCGTGCCGACGGATCTCAAGCCCGACGACTTCAATCATAATCCCGCCGCGTCCGATATTTTCTGGGAGACGGAGATGGAGGCCGCAGGCGTGGTCAATTACGCAATCAATTTCATGGTTGCCGATGTGACAGCACCCTCGAAGCCCGCCGTAACCGGGTACTTCCAGGTGAAATCGTCGATCAATATCAGCGATCCGCAGGATTGACGAATCTACCGTAGGGGAGGATGTATGGCGAACAGCTCCGCGATCAACGTCTTAGCCGTCATCAGTGTCGATGACATTTTGGAAAAGCACGGAACAAACAACAGTGTTGATGCGCCGGTGATGTTGGACAGCACTTGCGTCGGTGTTTTTTCGGGTAGGGTATCGGGATACTTGGATCCCCTGCCGCCCGCGAGTGTCTCATCGGTGACGACGGCTAAATGGGTACTCTGGAGAGTGACTTCTCTCACATTCAATGCGAAATACCATTGCGTGATTACCGGCGTGTCCGCTAACGACACTTCCGCGTGCCTAGCCAAGCAGCCTAACGCACTTTGGATCGAGCCGTCGGTACCGCTACTCACTTTGGCCGGCACCGCGGTTCAATCGGGAAAAATCGAGGCGCGGACAGAAGTTGTTTGGGCGGCCGAGGTCAAGCAACCCGGTAGCGTCAATTACGACATGAGCGTGAAAGTGGTCGATTACCACGGCGCACTGCAGGGATGCTATCAATTGCCGTCGACGATTGCCGTCAGCTGATTCGTTTGATCTTCGCAGGGGCGGTCTTCAGATTCCGGACTTTCGATTGATAGCGACGCCTGACCGATGTGCAGGACGTAAAATGGGGGGAATGATGTCAAATATTATCGATGTTCTTATTGCGGTCGATTGCGAGTCGATAATTGCGGGATACGGAGAAAATAACGCACCGACCAACCCTCCGATGATGGAATACGAGAGTTTGTACATGGTAATACGAAATGGCAATAATCTAAATTATAACAAATCGCCGTATCTTTACCTTAAAGCAACTGCCGAGAATGATCTTTCCGCTGCCAGCATTCGGTGGCGCATGCGAGCGCTATCGATGGGATTCGGTTATCAGGCGTTTTTAACAAACTTCGTTTTGTACGACGGCGTGGATATCATTACTCAGCCGGAAAATCGCGAGCTTCGAACCAAGGCGCTTATACCGGATAAGACAAACCCGGATCAACTGAACTCGCAAGAGGTAGTGGATAATTTCTGGGAGTCCACTGTATTGCGGCCCGGCTACGTAGCCTACTTCTTTTATTTGGCTATTGTTGACCATACCGGCAAGGTCCGCGGGTATTATCGCAACGATCCTGCTGTTGTCGCGCAATGAACTATATCTAGGGATCGAGCGGCGCGATGACCCACTCTGCGCTAGCGCCCGCGCATCATATCAGCAACGATACCTAGCAATTTTGATAAGTCGGAATGCACGATTCGCAGGTAATGTAATAACTGGGTTGTATGAATGAGTGGTGACTGAAAAATCTTATCGCGGCCGCGTTACCAGATTTTTATTCTGAATAACCCTTTGTGGCGCGCATCACTGTCTTATTATAATTTTCTAAAATATTTGCTATTTCTCGCAATCCACGAAACATGCAACCGCATCATATGTTAATCGCCTAGGCCGATTCGCCGTCGATCGATTGGCAAGTCAAATTATTTGAGGAGTTTATCATGGGTCTTATGCATCAGGAATTTCCGAACAGTCCCCTTGTTGATATCGTTGTACTCATTGCCGGCGATACTTCGATGCAAGCCGTTGCCGACGCATTTCAGATGGATGGAGGCACGGCCCTTCATGACGGCGCCACAACCTGTCCCAGCGACGTAAATCTGGTGGTTTTGACTGTCGGCACCAACGCCTTTCCTAGTTATTATGCGAGCCCGACATTCCCGACATACGTGACTGATGTTCTTAATGATACGAATGCGGTTTTTAAAGAACGCACGTCTGCGGCTCCCAACAACGCGACGATCGCCGACTATGACTTGGAAAACGCAGTAATTGACGCAGTTCAGTACTACAACTGGCGTGATTCGGCAACAAAATCTATTATCGTTTTTGGTAATCAGTGGCCGGACGGCGGCGGCCCGACAAAACCGCAAACCGCGAGCACTGCCGGTGCTACGGCCATCGCAAATGCTAAAGCCAAAGGCATCACCCTGTATGCGTACCTGACGCCGCCGGCGAGCAGCATTACCTTGGACGCAACCGTATTAGCGGAATACCAGGCGCTCGCAACGGGGGTCAGCGACAAAACGACGGTGGACATGAGCAAGCTCAGCGCGGACGATGTCAAAACCGCCATCGTGAAAATTTTGCAAACCGACATTTGTGCGAGCACACCCTCAACCGGTACGCAAACCGGCGGCACCTCGTGCGGCACCGTCTGCGATTCGTTCTCCTCGATTCTCTGTACGATCAACCTGCTTGCTTGCGCGCTCAACAAAGCGATGGATGCATGCTGCCCCGGCGCAGGCGCCAATACCGGATGCGATTGCGGTTGCACTAAAACCATGCCTCCGCCGCTGAATACCGTAAGCAAGCCGGCGGAAATGATCGGTGCATTAGGCGTCCTTCCCAAACAGCATTGATTGCGAACGCCACCGACAAATAGCTAGGATCGACAGAAACCGAAAACGATGTTTTCGGTTTCTGCGCTTCATGGCAGCCGTCGGTATAAATCAACGAGACGCCTGCGCTCAGCAATACGCCCGCTCTCGCAACCACCGCGTCATGATCCATTTCTCCCCGTCGGTGACAGGCGCCCCCCCATGCAAAGTAAGCGCATCGAGCTGGCGAGCGCGGTTCATATAACGGAAATAGACGGCAGCACCTCGGCGCGCAACCACCGATAGGCCAACCTCGGGAAAAATCGTTTCGCCGCCGGATTCGACGTCGTTCAAGTAGACGATGAGCGTAGCGACCCGCTGCCCGCCGTGCCTCAGATGGACGTTGCTGCCCGCTCGTCCGGGCGGGAAGTAGTCGAAATGGGGACGATATTCGGCACCAACCGGGTAGTGAAGCACCTGAAGCCCCTCGCCATTCGCGAGCGGACAATTAACCAAGCTGGCGATGCGCCGCTCGAGGCGGGCGATAAAATCGTCCTCACCGTTGGCAAACCATATGCCCTTGCTGGTGCGGTCGGCAATGACCTCCTCACGACCGCTGTCGGGATCGACGGTCGTCGACGGCCGCACCCGGTTACGAGCCCGCTCGATCATTTGCTCGCATTCGTCTTGCGTCAACACGTCATCGAAAACGGCGACTTCGGGCTGCGCCATACGCATCACGACATGAACGTCCCGATCCTCCGCGCGAATGATATTGCCAGGCGGGATCTGTGGCAGGTCATAGCAATAGCCGTTGACCTTCTCGGCTGACGCGAGCGCCTCGCCGCGAACCACGCTACCGGCGGCCGTTTGATAAACGGCCGTCGTCGCTGTCGAATCGTCGAATCCCGCTCGGACCATCGCCTCGATCATCGACTCGGGTTCGCAGCCGCGCTCGTAATTTTGCTTGAGCCAACCGGTCCAAGCGTCGTCGATATACATCGCGCTCCTCCACTTCATGAGCCCTCAAAGCTGGCCGTAAGTCGAATACTCATGCGCGAACCCATTAGGCTCAGCGAAATGGGTGAACGTCATCGTGACCGAGACGTCGAGCGCCTCGACGTAATGCCACCAGCCAATCGGCAGCAGCAGCACTTCACCGGGCTTAAGCACGCATTCGAGTAATTGCGCCTGCGCAAACTGGGGCGTTGCATCGAAATCCGGTCTCGCGCCATCGACCATCGAATAGCAATGCAGGTGGTTGTGCATGAACGGCGTGTCATGCAACGGCACGAGCAATATCCGTTTGCGTCCTGCAACCTGTGCCATCAAATTGTTGGTCAGATCATGATGGAACGGGGTAGTGGTTCCCGCGGGGCCGAACCAGAAAAACCCCATATCGGCCGAGCCCGCTGTCAGATAGCTGGGCAAAGGCGCGAGCTCGCGCCACAGATCGGAAAGCGCCACACGGTTATGCGAACCGTTGCCCGCCGTCATATAGAAGTCGTTCGTTCGCTCCGCGCGCTCCACCATATCGACGTAATCGCCAAAGCGAATCTTCCGCGCATGCTTGGGTTTATTGACCTCGAAATCAGCGTCGCGCTCCCGGCCGAATTGGATTTCGACTTCGCGCGTTCCGAATCGCTCTCTGAAATAAGCGCAATTCCAATGGGTCAACGCCTGCCAATCGTTCAAAAGACCGGTGACGATGACGGGGCGGTTCGCGTAGTAGTACTGCTCGAAGAAGTCGGCGGCACCAAGCTGGTGTCGTCGGTCGACTGTATGGCACGCCCCCTGCGCCCGGTAAAGCGTGCGATAAACACTCAAGATCCAGTCGCGCTTTTTCAAGCGCTCCCGCAATCGCGTGCTTCCCTGCAGGTAAGGGCTTGCCAATGCGACTTCGATTTCATCGCGCGCATCTTGTGCGGCAATACCCTTTTCCACCATCGAAGAAATCATCGACGCTTCCGAATTGCCGAGCATCAGGTTCTCGGCAATCCAACGCCTCCATTCATCGTCCACGAGATCCTCGTCAAACCGAGCGACACGTCGAGATGCCCATGCACCTCGTCGCCGTCATTTTATTGAAGCGCGCTTTGTCACCGCCTATTAAAACTACCAGGGCCATCGCCAGGTTATGGCCGACATCATCGCGATGTGCGCTCGATCGCCTCCGATCGGTGCGGCCGCTCAGCCCGATCATGAGACTCGTCTACTATTCGATTGCTTGCGTCCCAGGTTCGTCGTGTCAGAAGCAATGGCTCCAGAGCATTCGCAGCCTCAGGCGGAATAACAAGGAAATAGCGGTTTGCTTGTTCGTCTATGGCACGCCCGAGCCGTATGTCGCTGCGGAGGCGGACCGCCAGAACGTCCGTTTGTTCGCGTTAGGTCCGTATGCCGATTGCTTCAGCGCGCTGCCGGCATCGCAAGCAACAGTATTGCCGCGGTATCGCACGCTTCACAAACTGCTTTCGCTACGCCATTGCCCGAGCGAGCATGTGGAGCAAATTCTCTACGTCGATTGCGATACGTTCTTTTTCGGCGACGTCGCAACGCTTTTTGACCGCTATCGGACGCTGCATTGGTACGCCCGTGAGGAACCCTGCTCGTCTCGCAGCCGCGACGGCTACGACGCCGGCTATGTCGACGAAGCGCTGCTTGCGCAGTTGGCTCGTCAAGAGCACGCAGAGCCGGTGCTGCCCTATAACAGCGGCGTGTTTCTGATGAACCACGGCGCGTGGTCGGAACTGGCGCGGTATTCGCACGACTTTCTTCGGTTCACATGGCGTTTGCTGCTGGGCCAGTGCCGCGCGCCGGAGGGCATCGAGTGGCTCGATCACGAGTCGCTCGCGCTCACGCGCGCGAACGCGAGCGAGGCGGATTGGCGCGGGGCCTTGCCTTATCCATCGCGTAACGCGTGGATCGTGGAGCAAGTCGCGCTATGGCTCACGCTCGGCCTCGTTCCTTCGCTCACGCACGACACGCTTGCGCCAACCGATGTCGCGCAAGGCGGCGAATGTCTCGTCCCTCACGACGCCATGCTGGCGCATTACTACTCGAACAATGAGCAAGCGTTTTTCGAGCGCGTTACACCGCTTTAACTCCACTCATTCACTCATCCACGCAGCCCGGCCTGCCCCGGCGCGACTGACCCAAGCTCCGCGCCGGTCTCCGGATCCCGGGTCCGATCAGACTTGAGCCGCCGCTTCATCGCGTCGAGCGCGGTACGTTGCTGGGCACCCAGCTGCACGGAGGCCGAACCGTCACCGCCGTCAACCGCGGGCGTCGGGTGCTCGACGAGGTCGAGCCCCCGCCCTTCGTTCCATGGCCCGCGCTCGGGCGGTTCGCCCTGCGACATTTTGTAATAGGCGTTCGCATATTGCGGGTTCGGCGGCAACTTGCCCGGAGGGAAATTGCCGGCAATCGCGTACAGCGCCTTTTCGAACGACTTCTGATGCGACACCTCGCGCGTCATCAGGAAGCCGAGCGCTTCCTGCACGCCGGCATCGTCGCTCACGTTGATCAAGCGTTCGTAAATGATCTTGGCGCGCGCTTCCGCTGCGATATTCGAGCGCAGATCGGCGGTGGGCTCGCCGATGGTATCGATGTAAGCGGCCGACCACGGCACACCCGCGGAGTTCGTGAGCGGCGTGCCGGCGCCGTAAAGCACTTGCGTCACGTGACTGTCGTTGCCCGCCCCATGCAGTTTTCGGTAAATTTCGGCCTGCGTGTCGACCGCTTCGGCAAGCTCGCCCTTCGCGCCGCGATTGAGCATCGCGACAAGCGAGCCGATCACCTCCAAGTGACTCAACTCCTCGGTCGCGATGTCGAGCAGCATGTCTTTGCGGCCCGCGTCTTCCTCAGCGACCGCCTGCGTGAAATATCGCATCGCCGCGACCAGCTCGCCTTGCGGGCCGCCGAATTGCTCCAGTAACAAATTCGCCAGTCCAGGATTCGGCGTGGCAACCCGGACGGTGTACTGCAAACGCTTGTTGTGAACGAACATCTGAGGTTCCTCCTGATCGTGGAAAAGGTGAACGGTTGTCGCACCGGTTCTGCGACGCAACGGTTATTCCCGATGTAGGCGCCCCACTAAATCTGCTTTTCCGCCCCGCAAAAAAAGAGCCCGGCTGGGAGGGCCGGGCTGCGAAGAGATGGCCGGCTCACGAGCGACTCGCGCTTGGGTGAGGCAGACCACCTGCGTGGACGAACAGATCGAAAGGTTTTATGTCGTTCCCGGCAACGGGCTCGATACGAGCACGGCAGCCACCATCAGAACGCCAAGCAAAATCAGTGACTCCACGTGAAGCACCGTACCGAAGCGTCGAAGCGGCTCGGTCGGGATTGTCTGCTCAGCGTTCTTCAGCGTGGACATCAGCGTCGGCATTTCAAAGAAGCGGTTGTGCCCTCCGAGCGCGGCGGCGATCAGCACGAGCACAAGCTTCAGAAGAAGGATCTGCCCGTACGTCGATTCCAACAGATTCACCGGCGTATTAACGCCTCGCCATCCGTTGTATGCGCCGGTGCTGAACAAGATCATCAACGCGTACGTCGAGGTGTCCGAGAGCCTTTGTACGAACGACGTACTGGTCTGGGTTTCACTTCCGGGCGCATCGAGCAGTCGAGGCATCACGACGTAGGTCGTCACGAGAACGAGCCCAACCCACGCGCTGATGGCAAGCAGATGCAACCAGTCAACCCACACCGGAAGGCTGAAGAGCCCCGCATCGACCGGATGACCGCCATTGCTGCGTGCCAACGCCACGCCGGCCAGTGCAAGCCAGATCCCTAACGGGAAACGCGAATCCCTGTGCGATCGCAGTACCGTCAGCACGATCACGCAAAGCATAAAAACCGCACCGGCCAGCCACGCATGTCCAAAGCCGGTCCGCACGAGCATCGACCACACGGCGGGGCCGGCATCGAGCAGCGTCGACTCGCTCATCAGCGCGCAATGTGCCCAGAACGCCAGCACGCTCGCCAGCAGAGAAAGAACGGACGCGACACGAACTGTCAGGACGAGCCGCCGGCCAACGTTGTCTTGCCACGTGGAGTCTCCGCGCGCGAGCCATCGACTGCTGAGTAACCCGCCGACGACGACGGCGAAGCCAACGTTCTGAATCGTTACGGCAATCAGACGGACTATGCCCAGGAATCCGTCGTTCATTACTTCACCTTGAACGTGTACGTACCCTTAGTCTTGTGCGCGTCCGCAGTCATGACGGCCCACTGAACCGAATACGCGCCGGACGCGAGCTTCGGTACGGCGAGCGTCATGACGCGCGGATTCGACGCATCGACTTTCGCATTTTCCTTCGTCACCGGCGCACCGGCCGCATCGGCGATTTTCACCGAGCTGAAGGTCGACTCGAGGTCTTCATTGAAAGTCAGGCGCAATGCGTCGGGTGCAATGTCGACGGTGCTGCCCGACGCCGGTGTTGCGCTTTCCAGTTTGCCGTGTGCGCGCACGGCGATGGGCGCGCACGCAACAGCACTGGCGACGGCGAGGCCGGCGAAATGTCTGGGAGTAAAAGTCTTCATGTTGTTGAGCGTCTCGAAGAATGAGATGGGGACTGCGGCATGCGCGTCCCCGCCAATTGTCGTCACTGCTTCTGCAGCTTGACGACGGTCAATGCGCCGTTGACTTCCTCGGCAACGAAATCGATCTTGTCGCCGACCTTCACCTGCGACAGCATCGCCGGATCCTGCGCCTGGAACACCATCGTCATCGCGTCCATGCCGAGGTTTTCGAGTGGACCATGCTTGATGGTCAGCTTGCCTGCAGCCGTGTCGATCTTCTTGATTTCGCCGTGCGATAGGCTGTTCGTTGCGTCGGCACTTTGCTTTGCGCCACCGCTCATGTCCATGTTGCTCATGTCGCCTGCCGCATACGTCGACGCAGAGAACGCCATGACGCAGCCCATTGCAATCGAGAACAATGCTTTCTTCATCGTGCTTCTCCAGAATTGAGTTGATAAAACCGATGGTCGGGTGGGGTCCAGACGTTGTTGTGTGAATCAGCTGTCCGGCAGCTCGCCTGTGTATTCGTATGCGACGGTGCCTTTGGGATGCTTGAACCAGCCCGGGTCGCGGTAGTCATTCCGTCCCAGTCCCCGGCGGACCTTGACGACCGTGAACATGCCGCCCATCTCCAGCGGCCCGAATGGGCCGGTACCCGTCATCATCGGCAGCGTGTTGTCGGGCAGCGGCATTTCCATCTCGCCCATTGCGCCACCGGTGCTGCCCATTGCCATGTAGTCGGGCACCAGCTTGTTGATGCGTTTGGCCAGATCCTTCTGCGGCACGCCGATCATGTTCGGCACGCTGTGGCCCATCGCATTCATCGTGTGATGCGACTTGTGGCAATGAAACGCCCAGTCTCCCGGCCGGTCCGCGGTGAACTCGATCGCGCGCATCTGGCCGACCGCAACGTCGGCTGTCACCTCCGGCCAACGAGCCGCCGGCGGAATCCATCCGCCGTCGGTGCCAGCCACCTCGAAGTAATAGCCGTGCAGGTGAATCGGATGATTGGTCATCGTCAGATTGCCGAACCGGATACGTACGCGATCACCCGCGCGTACCGGCAACGGATCGATGCCGGGGAATACGCGGGAGTTGAACGTCCACATGTTGAAGTCCGTCATCTCGTTCACACGCGGCGTGAAGCTGCCCGGGTCGATGTCGTAAGCGGACAGCAGGAACACGAAATCGCGGTCGACCGGCATCACGCTGCGGTCCTTCGGGTGCACGATGAACAGGCCCATCATGCCCATCGCCATCTGCACCATCTCGTCCGCGTGTGGGTGATACATGAACGTGCCGTGCTTCTCGAGCTGAAACTCGTAGACGAACGTCTTGCCCGGCGGAATGTGCGGCTGCGTCAAACCGCCGACACCATCCATCCCGTTCGGCAGCAGCATCCCGTGCCAATGGATCGTGGTGTGTTCCGGCAGTTTGTTGGTGACGAAGATGCGGACCTTGTCGCCTTCGACGGCCTCGATCGTCGGGCCCGGCGACTGGCCGTTGTAGCCCCACAGATTTGCCTTCATTCCGGGCGCCATTTCGCGCACCACGGGCTCGGCTGTCAGGTGAAACTCCTTCCAGCCGTTCTTCATGCGCCACGGCAGCGTCCAGCCGTTCAACGTCGCGACCGGTGTATATGGGCGGCCGTTGGGCGGCACGAGCGGCGGCTGCATCGTGGCCTTTGCCATCGTTGGCGCTTCCGGCAACGAAGCCGCGCCGGCCTTGCTGACCATCGCAGCGCCGAGGATTGCGGCTCCCGAGCCGCTGAGGAATTGTCGACGGGACACCATGTTATTTACCTTCCGAATGCGTTTCGTGCGCCGGTTGCGCGGTGGATGCCGGCGCCGGCTGGACTGCCGTTGTCGGAGCGGACTTCGTTGACGAATCCGAACTCGTCGGCGTCGGTGCGGCTTGTGCGGCATCGACTCGCGGCAGACGTCCGCCCAGCGCTTGCTGGAGATCCGTTTCCGCCAGCCAGTAATCTTTCAGCGCGTCGATGTAGCTGTTCACCGCACTGACTTGCTCGCGCGAGTCGGCGAGCAGTTCGAAGACACTGGCTAGCATGCCGTTGTAGCGAAGCAGTAGTTCGTCAGAGATCGTCTTGCGGATCGGCACGACCTCGTCGCGATAGTGTTTCGCGACGCCGTAGCTGCTCACGTACGCGGAATACGACTCGCGTACCTCCGATCGGGCATCGATCGCCGTTTGGGCAAGTCGGTTCGCGGACTGCATGTAGATGGCTTGCGCGCGGGCGACCTTGGCGCTGCCGAAATCGAAAATGGGAATTTCGATACTGATCTCGTAGCCGTGCTCGCGACCCTTGTCGGTCTCGTAGTTGTTTTGGTAACCGGCGTCGACTGCGTTGATGAACCGCGTTGCCTTGCTAAGGCCCAGCGATGACGCGACGCCCTGCGTCTGCAGCTTCGCCGCCTGGATGTCGAGCCGGTTGCGCATCGCGAACTGCTCGAGATCCTTCAGTTCCGGACGCTCCTTTGGCAGATCCGGCAAGCGTTCAGGCAAGATGTACTGCGTGCCGGTGCCCCATACGCCCATCGTGCGTGTGAGTTTCTCCCTCGCCGATACAGCTTGCTGCCGGGCCTTGGCGGCCTGGGCGATCGAGTCGGCGTAGAACGCCTGCTCCCGCGCATAATCGAGCTTGCTGAAATTTCCGGCCTGCCGCATGCGCGAAGCCAGTTCGGCACCCGCATCGGCCGAGTCCTTCACCTTGTTCGCGTACTTGGCAGCCTGCTCGGCAGCCACTGCATTGACGTATGCGCGACGCGCGTCAGCTGCGAGCTTTAGCATCGCATCAGCGGTCTCGAGTTTCGTTTGCTCGAAGCGTCGACCCTCGATGTGTGCGGCAAAAGGCAGAGTCAGAATGCTGAGTACGTTCGCCGAGAACGTACGGCCGATGCTCAGGTCGCCATTGCCCGCTCGTGTGCGGCTGAACGTGAAGCCTGGATTCGGCAGTCGCCCCGCTTGCACCAGATCGGCTTCCGAAAGCCCCAATTCCGCATACGAGGCCTGCAGTCCTCGGTTATTCAGCAGGGCGACCTGCACGGCATCATCCATCGACAGCGGCTTGGCGAGCAATTCCTGTGTTCGCTTCGCCACCGCGTCTCGATCGGCGTCGGTTTTGACGATAACCGCGCCCTTACCTAGCCGCTCCGTGGCGGTTGACGATACCGCACCGAACCCGCCGTCCTTCGAGAACGTGGTGCAGCCGGCTAGCAACACCGTCATGGCAACGCCCGCGCCCATGCGCGTTAAAACGAATCGTTTCATCATTTGGCAGGTTTCCCATGCTGCGAATGAACCGACTGGTGATCGCCAACTGGCTTGTTCATGCCACCCTTGGCTGGCTTCGCCTGCACCGCTTGATTGAGTTGTTGCCAAGTCGGGTTGGCGGCGTCGTTGTATGGGCGATAGCCGTCGAAGGCCGACCGAGCCGAGATCGCCGGGACGGAGGCTGCTGCATCCGTCGGGTCGGCAATCGTGATGGTGGCGTGCACGAGCGCCGGCAATGAAGCCGCCGCGCCAAGCAGCGCCGCAAAAATCAGTCGCATAGATTTTCTCGTCGTAAATCGCCTGACGAGTCCACGCAAGACCGTCAGTACGAATGGCACATCGCGGGCATTACCCGCGGTGGAGAATTAGACGAGGGTGTAGCGAGGAGGCCGCTCGATGCCGTCGGTCAGGAAAGACACGACACCGGCAGAAGGTGGAATGGATGGGGTGACGCGTGCGGCGTCGAAGGATACTGCGACGGACGGAGCCGCCGGTAACCCAGTGCCGAAGCAGCAGGCTGCGCAAGCCGAGCATGAATGCGCGTGATAACTGCCGTCGTTGTGATCAGTGTGGTGGTCGTCGGCCGTAAGTGCCGTTCCGGACATGTCGTGATGATGCTCGGATATGTCTTGCTCGGCGTGCACGATCGGCGTCTCGCCGGCCTCGGCATACGAGGCGACGCATTCCATCGAGATAGCCGCAAACGACTGAACCGGCAGGCTCAGCGCCAACAGCACGACGGTGAAGAGTTTGCGCCAATAAGACATGGGTGCGGATTCTAGCATGAGCAGTTGAAACGACAGCAACGAGAACGTGTCCGCGTGTAATCACAAGCGGTCTAGCTGGTATCTATAAACAGAACTCCCGAGCCGAGCCGCACCCCACAGCGGCGGCATCGCTATCTCGAATTTCTTCTTGACACTCTATCTTTAGATATATATCTTTAGATAAACATAACAACCAGGAGCAGGGAATGCGTCACGCTCATCACTTTCACGGCCACTCGCGCGCTTTCGCCGGCCGACCAATCGATTCGGAATCGTCGTCGTTCTTGCACGGCCTGTGGCATGCCATTGGCCGCCATCGTCATCGCCACGGCGGCGGTGGCGGACTCTTCTGGGGCGGCGGCGGGGAGCGCGGTTTCGGCGACGACGACGGCTTTACCCGTGGGCGCAAATTCTCCAGCGACGACCTGCAATTAATGCTGCTCGCGCTCATTGCCGAAGCCCCGCGCCACGGCTACGAACTGATCAAAGCCCTCGAAGCGCGCTCCAATGGCTTTTACGCGCCCAGTCCCGGCATGGTGTATCCGGCACTCACTTATCTCGAAGAACTCGGTTACGTCACCGTGCAGCAAGAAGGCAACCGCAAGCGGTACGAAATCGCCGAAGCGGGCCGAACGTATCTGGAAGCGAATCGCGACGGGGTCGACGTCATCCTGGCCAAATTGAGCTTCGTCGCGAGCAAGATGGAGACGATGCGGCGCGCCTATGCCGCCGACGACGAGGGTGGCAAATTCGGCGGAGAAAGCGGCCGCTGGCACCCGTTGCTCGTTCAGGCCCGCTATGCGCTCAAACTGGCAGTGTTGCGGGGCGCCGATGCAAGCGAAGCCGAGCAACGCCGCATCGCCGGCATTTTGTTGCGCGCAGCGCAAGAGATCGAAGGCCGCGCGCCGCGGCCGGCCGGCAAGGATGCGCCCGGCTGATACGTGCCTGGCCACAGCTCACCCGGCCAGGTCGCTTGCGCGGGCCCGGCGCGCTCGGTTGCATTTGCATTTACAGTGCGCCGACTACCGATCAAAAGGACTCTGAACAAATGTACGC
Source organism: Trinickia sp. LjRoot230 (assembly GCF_964253315.1). Classification (NCBI taxonomy): domain Bacteria; kingdom Pseudomonadati; phylum Pseudomonadota; class Betaproteobacteria; order Burkholderiales; family Burkholderiaceae; genus Trinickia; species Trinickia sp. LjRoot230. The sequence goes on along the minus strand of NZ_CAXUQX020000001.1, from coordinate 1,215,986 downwards.
GCTGCCTCCCGCACGCGAGCGCCGGCTCACCTGGCTGCTCGCGCTGGTTCAATTCACGATCATCATGGACTTCATGGTCATGATGCCGCTCGGCCCGCAGATCATGTCGTCGTTTCAAATCGCGCCTGCCGCGTTCGCGGCCGCGGTGTCGGCTTACTCATGGTGCTCGGGGTTATCGGGCCTTTTCGCCGCGACCTATATCGATCGCTTCGATCGACGCCGGTTACTTCTGGTCGCCTACGCACTGTTCGCGCTCTCGAATCTCGGGTGCGCAATGGCGACGACCTATCCGCTGCTGCTTGCCAGCCGCGCGTTCGCCGGCATTACAGGCGGCGTGCTGAGCGCCGGCGTGATGGCCATCGTCGCCGACGTTGTCCCGGCCTCGCGGCGCGGGGCTGCAACGGGTGTGATCATGACGTCGTTCTCGCTCGCCGCGATCGCTGGGGTACCCGCCGGCGTCCTGCTCGGCGCGCATTTCGGCTGGGCAGCGCCGTTTTGGCTGCTCGCGGTGTTGAGTGCCGCAATCGGCTGCACAGCCGCGACCATCGTGCCGTCGTTAGCCGAGCATCTGCGCGCCGGGCCGGTGGCTATCGCCGACGCGTTGCCCGCCCTGTGGCGCATGCTGAGCCGCGTCCGCCATCTGAAAGCGTTCGCGCTTACGTTTCTGATGATGTTCGCGCACATGCTGGTGATCCCGTTCATCTCGCCAATGCTCGTCGCCAATCACGGCGTGCCAGCGGGCCAGATCTCATGGCTCTATATGGCGGGCGGCGCCGCGACGCTCTTCACGTCACGCGCGGTCGGCAGGCTCGCGGATCGCATCGGCCATCGGCTGGTGTTTCGCATCTTCGGCGTGCTCGCGATGGTACCGGTTCTCGTCATGACGCATATGCCTGCCATCCCGTTTGCGATCATGGTGCCGTTTTTTGCGCTCTTCATGGTCGTCAGCTCAGCGCGCATGGTGCCGATGCAAGCCATCCTCACTACGGTGCCGGAGCCGGCCGAGCGCGGGGCGTTCCTGAGCGCGAACGGCGCCTTGCAGGCATTGGGCACAGGCTGCGGCGCATGGGTCGGCGGGCTGCTGCTCTCGACCGATACGGCAGGCCATGTGCTCGGGTACGGCACGAACGGCTGGTTGTCGGTGGCTGTAGCGACGCTCGGGCTCGCGTGGATCGGGTGCGTCGCGAGCGCGCCGACGGCGCGCGGCCCGCTGCGCGTCGCCACCGGCAACGCCGTGTCGGATGAGCCGCCCGCGCTCGCCCCGGACGCCTGATCGTCGAACGCAGGCGGCGATCAAGCGGGCGAGGCTTGGCGCTAGCCTTTACGCAACGTGCGCTGACGTCGTCGGCGCGCGTTGCGTACGCGCGAGAACCGGTGCAAGTACCGCGCCCGTGTGGCTCGCCTGCACGGTGGCGAGCGTTTCCGGGTCGGCCGCCGCCACGATCGCGCCGCCGCCGGCGCCGCCCTCCGGCCCAAGGTCGATGATCCAGTCAGCCTCGGCAATCACGTCGAGGTCGTGCTCGATGACAACGACGCTATGCCCCGCATCGACAAGACGGTGCAACACGCGAATCAGCCGCGCCACGTCGGCCATATGCAGGCCGACGGTCGGCTCGTCGAGCACATAAAACGTATGAGGTGCCTTCTGGCCGCGCCGCGTGACATCGTCGCGCACCTTGGCGAGTTCGGTCACGAGCTTGATGCGCTGCGCCTCGCCGCCGGAAAGTGTCGGCGACGGCTGCCCCAGCGTCAGATACCCCAGCCCGACATCCTTCATCAGCTGCAACGGATGCGCGACGTTCGGCATCGCTGCGAAGAACTCGACTGCTTCGTCGATCTCCATCGTCAGCACTTCGCCGATGTTGCGGCCGCGCCATGTGACCGCGAGTGTTTCGGGATTGAAGCGCTGGCCGTGGCACACGTCGCATGGCACCTTCACATCAGGCAGAAAGCTCATGCCGATCGTGCGCACGCCCTGCCCCTCGCAGGCGGGACAGCGCCCTTCGCCCGTGTTGAACGAAAAGCGCGACGCGGCATATCCGCGAGCCCGCGCCTCGAGCGTGTCGGCAAAGAGCTTGCGGATCGTATCCCAGACGCCGATGTACGTGGCCGGACACGAGCGCGGGGTTTTGCCGATCGGCGTTTGATCGACTTCCAGTACACGGTCGATGGCCTCGAAACCGGTGATTGCGCGACAGCCCTGCCAACGATGTTCGACGGCAACGGGCGTCGGCGCGCTCGCACTTGAGCGCACGGGCGGCACACCCGGGCGTCGCGCGGCCTGGCGCGGCTCGGCGGCCTGAGCGGCGCGGCGCGCGCGACGCGTGGCAGGCGACGACAACACCGAGCGGCCCACGACATCGAGCAGGTTGGTCATCAGCACGTCGCGCGCGAGCGTCGATTTACCGGAACCCGATACCCCCGTGACAGCGATAAGGCGTGTCAGCGGAATATCGACATCGACATCGCGCAAGTTATGTAAATGCGCGCCGTGAATCGTCAGCCAGCGCTCCGGCACGGCTGGCGTAGCGGCCAGCGGCGCCTTCGCCTTCCGGCCGGATTTGGCTGCGCTGCTGTTCGCGGGCTGCACTGGCCGCCGCGCTTGCAGCGGATGCACGATCGGCCGCGCGAGGAACTGCCCCGTCAGCGAGTCGGGGTGCGCCGCGAGATCGTCCACCGTTCCTTCGGCGACGAGCCGGCCGCCGCGCTTGCCGGCGCCGGGGCCGATATCGATGATGTGGTCGGCGCACCGGATGGTGTCCTCGTCATGCTCGACGACGACGAGCGTGTTGCCCTTCTCTCCCAGTTGGCGCAGCGCATCGAGCAAGATCCGGTTGTCGCGCGGATGCAAGCCGATGGTCGGCTCGTCGAGCACGTAGCACACGCCCTGCAAGTTGCTGCCAAGCTGCGCGGCAAGGCGAATGCGCTGTGCCTCGCCGCCGGACAAGCTCGGCGCCGCTCGATCGAGGCTCAGGTAGCCCAGGCCGACTTCCTCGAGGAACCGCAGCCGGCTTGCGATTTCGCTGACGACGTCTCGCGCGATCTGCGCATCGCGCCCGGCGAGGTCGAGCGAATCGATCCAGCAGCGCGTTTGCGTCACGGTCCATCGGCCGACATCAACAATCGAATGCGAATCGAACGTCACGGCTCGCGCTACGGCGTTGAGCCGCGTGCCGCCGCAATCGGGGCAAGGCGTGTCGCCGATGTCACCGGGCTCGAGCTCCTCGCTCGGCAAGCTTTGCTCGCGGCCGCGGCCGTCCTCCGCGGCAAACGCCGTATCGTCGAATGCGGTGCGTTGCTCGCGCGTGAGCGCAAGCCCGGTGCCGACGCAACTGGTACACCAGCCATGTTTGCTGTTGTACGAAAACATACGCGGATCGAGTTCGGGGTAACTCGTCGCGCATACGGGGCACGCGCGCTTGACCGACAACACCTCGAGCTCGCCGAGATCCGCATGCGCGCCACCCTGAGCGAGCGTTTCGGCCAGGCCGTCGAGCGGCGCGAGCAAATGCATCACCCCGTGGCCGAGTTCGAGCGTCTGCTCCAATGCACGCCGCAACTCGCCTTCGCGATCGGCTGAAATCACGAGGTCCGCGACCGGCAGCTCGATGGTGTGCTCGCGAAACCGCTCGAGCCTCGGCCAGGGTTCGACCGCGATGAATTCACCGTCCACGCGCAAATGCGTGTGGCCGCGCGCTTTGGCCCATTTCGCGAGGTCCGTATAGACGCCCTTTCGATTGACCACTAGCGGCGCGAGCAACCCGACATGCTGGCCCGCGTATTCGCGCAGCAATTGCGCCGCGATCGATTCAACGCTTTGCGGCGTCACGGCTGCGCCGTCGTGCACGCAGTGCTGCACGCCGAGCTTCACGTAAAGCAGACGCAGGAAGTGCCAGACCTCGGAAGTCGTCGCAACCGTGCTCTTTCTGCCGCCGCGCGACAAACGCTGCTCGATCGCAACCGTCGGCGGAATGCCATACACGGCATCCACTTCGGGACGCCCAGCCGGTTGCACGATCGAGCGCGCGTACGCATTCAGCGATTCGAGATAGCGACGTTGCCCTTCATGAAAAAGGATGTCGAACGCAAGCGTCGACTTGCCCGAGCCCGACACACCCGTCACGACGTTGAACTTGCCGTGCGGGATATCGACATCGAGCGCTTTCAGATTGTGTTCGCGCGCGTTGACGATGCGAATGGTGTCTTCGCCTTCCGTCGCACGTCGCGCGCGCGCCGCCGTCAGTGTCGACTGCAGGGGCAGGCCTTCATCGACAACACTTGGCGCTTGCGCCATGTCACCGAGCGCCGCGTCGTACTGAACGAGCGAGCGTCCGGTATGCGAGTGCGAGCAGACTTTCACTTCGTCGACGGTACCCGCCACCACGACTTGCCCGCCGTCATCGCCGCCTTCTGGGCCGAGATCGACGATCCAGTCGGCCGCGCGCACCACATCGAGATTGTGTTCGATGACGAGCAGCGAATGCCCGCGCGCCAGCAGCTTGGCGAACGCGCGCATCAGCTTGGCGATGTCATCGAAATGCAGGCCTGTCGTCGGTTCGTCGAACATGAAAAGCCGGCCGCCTGGCGTCGATTCGGCGCCCGCTTTGACGGCTGTCTCCGCAAGAAAGCCCGCCAGCTTGAGCCGTTGCGCCTCGCCACCCGAAAGCGTCGGCACGGGCTGACCGAGCTTCACGTACTCGAGCCCGACGTCAACGATCGGCTGCAGCACGCGCAACACTTCCGCATCGTTCGCGAAGCGCGCGACTGCCTCGCTGACGGTCAGCTCGAGCACATCGGCAATCGACAGCGAACCCGCAGGTACGCCGCGCTCGATCTTGACATCGAGGACCTCGGCCCGATAGCGCCGGCCGTCGCAATCCGGGCAGCGCAAATAGACATCCGAGAGAAACTGCATCTCGATATGCTCGAACCCGGAGCCGCCGCAGGTTGGGCAGCGTCCATCGCCCGAATTGAAGCTGAAGGTGCCCGCCGTGTAGCCGCGCTGCAGCGCGAGCGGCGCCTTCGCAAAGAGCTTGCGGATTTCGTCGAACGCGCCGACATAGCTCGCCGGATTCGAGCGCGCGGTCTTGCCGATCGGCGATTGGTCGACGAAGACGGCATCGGCGATCAGCGCCGTGCCGACGAGCTGTCGATGCGCTCCCGGCGTTTCAGTCGGCCGGCCCAGTTGACGCGCCAGCGCCGGATAGAGCACGTCCTGAATCAGCGTCGATTTGCCGGAGCCGGACACGCCCGTCACGCAAACCAGCCGGCCGAGTGGGATCTCAACCGTCACGTCGCGCAGGTTGTGCTCGCTCGCGCCTTCCAGCACGAGCCGCGGCGTGGCGGCATCGACGGCTCGTACGGCCCAGTGCGTCGCGTCGGCCACGTGCCGGCGAGAGCCGAGATAATCGCCGGTCAACGTAGCGGCCGAGCGGATGTCGCCAGGCGTGCCGTCGTACACAATCGTCCCACCGCGCTCGCCCGGGCCGGGCCCCATATCGATCAGGCGGTCGGCCGCGAGCATGACGGAGGGGTCGTGCTCGACCACGACGAGCGTATTGCCGGCATCACGCAAGCGCCGCATCGCTTCGACGATGCGGTTCAGATCGCGCGGATGCAAGCCGATGCTCGGCTCGTCAAGGACGAACAGCGTCTTCGTCAGCGACGTGCCCAACGCGGTCGTGAGGTTGATCCGTTGCACCTCGCCGCCCGACAGCGTGCGGCTTTGCCGGTCGAGCGTCAGATAACCGAGGCCAACGTCGCACAAATATCGGAGCCGCGTGCGCACTTCGGCGATCAGCAACTTCAACGCATCATCGAGTAATGCGCTCGGCAGCGTCAGCGTGTCGAACAATTGGCGAATGCGCGCAATCGGCATCAGCATCAAGTCATGCACGGTGAGCCCAGGCAACGCTTCTAACTGAGCGGGCGTCCAGTGAGTGCCCTTCGGCATGAAGCGCGCTTCGGGCGCCAGCGCCGCATCGGCGTTTTCTTTGGTGCCGAGCCGCCACAGCAACGATTCGGTCTTCAGGCGCGCGCCGCCGCACGCCTCGCAAGGCGTGTAGCTGCGGTATTTCGACAGCAGCACGCGGATGTGCATCTTGTAGGCTTTCGATTCGAGGTAGCCGAAAAAACGGCGCACCCCATACCAGTGGCGCTGCCAAGCGCCGTCCCATTCAGGCGAACCTTCGATGACCCATTCGCGCTCGGTCTCGGTCAACGACGCCCACGGCACGTTCGTGCGCACGCCAGCGCGCGCGGCATAGCGCATCAAATCGTCCTGGCATTCCTTCCAGGCCGGTGTTTGCATCGGCTTGATCGCGCCGCCCGCCAGCGTCTTTCGCGCATCGGGAATCACAAGCCCGAGGTCTACGCCAATTACGCGTCCGAAGCCACGGCAAACATCGCATGCACCGTAAGCCGAATTGAACGAGAAGAGGCCCGGCTGCGGATCGGCATAACGCAAGTCGCTGTCCGGGCAGTGCAGCCCCGTCGAAAAGCGCCAGATAACGGGCGCAGGGGCTTCTTGCTGCTCCGGCGTCGTCCGCACGGTATCAGCGCTAGCAGTACTGTCGGCGCTATCGGCGCTATCGGGCAGCACGTACACATTCACGCGCCCCGCTCCCCGCTTGAGCGATGCTTCGATCGCCTCGACGACGCGCACCTTCTCCGTGTTATGCAGGCGGAAACGATCGGCAACCACGTCGAGCACGTGGCGCTTGGTCCCGGCCGTCAATTGCTCGCGCTCGGCCTGCACGCGCGTGTAGCCGCTTGCCGATAACCATTCGCCAATCTCTTCGGCGCTCGCGTTCTCGGGCAACTCCACCGGAAACGTCATCACCAGCCGCGGGTTGCCTTGCGCGGTGCGTTCGGCAAGCTCCGCATAAATGGTCTCGGGCGTGTCGTGACGTACCCGCTGAGCCGTGACCTTGTCGAACAGCTGCGCCGCCCTCGCGTAAAGCAGCTTGATGTGGTCGTTGAGCTCGGTCATCGTCCCGACGGTCGAACGCGAGCTGCGCACCGGGTTGGTCTGATCGATGGCAATGGCCGGCGGCACGCCATCCACGCGATCAACCTGCGGGCGGTCCATCCGGTCGAGAAACTGGCGCGCGTAAGCGCTGAAGGTCTCGACGTAGCGGCGCTGCCCCTCGGCATAAAGCGTATCGAATACCAAGCTCGATTTGCCCGAACCCGATGGGCCCGTCACGACGGTCATTTCTCCCGTATATAGATCGAGGTCGATATTTTTGAGATTGTGCTGGCGAGCTCCGCGAATGCGGATGACTCTGGAAGTCATGGAACGGTCCCTCTATACGCGCTCGTCGCGCTGAATTCGATCGGTTGCGCCGCAATTTCGAGATCACGCGGCGGCTCAGGGGTGCAATGATAGCCCTGCGCGGGAAAGGCCGTTGCACGGTCGGCATGACGACTTTCGTTTGTTCCGGCCGCGCAGCGCACCCGCCCCGCAGTACAGCAATTGCTCTGCAAAAGAGGCTAATGGTTGTGGCGTTTGTGCGGTGCGCAGCGGCGCTGTATTACCTGCCGCTGCTCAGCGGCGTGTGGTGCCGAGCACCGACGCCACGCGCTCGCGCAGTGCGGGCACGAGTTCGCGTTCGAACCAGGGATGGTGCTTGAACCAGCCCTGATTGCGCGGCGACGGGTGCGGCAGCGGAAGCCGGGCCGCCCCATAGTCGCGCCAGGCGGCCACGGTCGCAGTCAGCGTCGGGCGCCGTTCGCCCGCGAGAAAATGCTGCTGCGCATAAGCGCCCACGAGCAGTGTCAGCTCGATATCGGGCAACTCGGCGAGTACCCGGTCGAGCCACAACGTGGCGCACTCGCGGCGCGGCGGCAGATCGCCCGAAGCACCCCGCCCCGGATAGCAATACGCCATCGGCAGCAGCGCAATGCGCCCGGCGTCGTAAAAAATCTCCGGGCCGATGCCCATCCATTCGCGCAAGCGCTCGCCGCTACGGTCGTTCCACGGCACGCCCGTCGCATGGACGCGCGCGCCCGGCGCTTGTCCGACGACGAGCACGCGCGCCGTACGTCCTGCCTGCAAGACCGGACGCGGGCCGAACGGCAGATGCGCTTCGCAGGCACGGCACGCGCGAATTTCAGCCAGCAGCGCGGGCAATCGCGAAGAGGATGAGGACGAGGAACGATCGGGCATCGGTTGAAAAAAGGGACCGGCTTTTCAGCTGCACGATCAATGGTGCGAAAGCTTTTCCGCGAGGTAATCGCGGAGCACGACTGCCTGGTTATGCTCGCGGTCGCGGGCGCCATAGACGAGCGTGATCGGGCCGCGCTTGGCCGCTTCCACGAGCGGCTCCCACGCGGTGGGGTTCGAATCGAGTTCGGCACGGTAGCGCTGCACAAAGTCGTCCCAACGTCGCACATCGTGGCCGAACCAGCGTCGCAGCTCGGTACTGGGCGCCACCTCGCGCAACCATTGCTCGACGTTCAGCACATCCTTGGTAATACCGCGCGGCCACACCCGGTCAATCAGATAACGCGGGCTCCCATTGCCCTCGGGCGCGTCGTAAGCCCGCGAAAGATCGATTCGAACGTGCTTCATAGTGGTTCGCCTGCCGTGCGCGGCTGCCGCACAGCGTTATCGCCGCGTGGTTCGTCATCCCTTGCCCTGACTGAGCGCTGCGTCGAGCGCGCACACGGCGGCGCGTTCGCTTTCCTTCGTCAGCGCCACGCGAAACACGGTCTGTCGATTGTGTCCGGCTGCGGCAGGGGAATCCCAAAGCAGTTCCACATGCGAGCGGCGTGCCCGCCCGCTCGCATGCGGCAGCCGGGCCGCCGGCCCCGGACCGCGGGGGGAAGTACTGAAGGAACGGGAAGGTGCCGCAACAGGCGCAGCTTGACCGGCGACGACGGCCCGCGCGTCCGACAGCGGGCGCTCGCGCTCAAGCGCTTCGACGGCCGGCCATTTCACCGAAAGCTCGCGCGCATCGTACTGGCCGAGCTTGCGGCTTTCGACCCAGACGACGGCGGTGTTGCTCGCCGCATCGAGCGCGATCGCGTAACGCCCGACGGCAAAGCGCCGAGCCGCGATATTCGTGCGCCAGAGCGCGCGCGGCCGGCAGATCCACAACACGGCCGCATAAAGCGCGGGCCCGACAACGAGCCAGCCGTTGGTCTCGGCGACGGCGCGCACGGTTGCATGCCAACCAGCCGACCAGGAAAAGGCGCCGATCGACCACAGCGCAAAAAGGAGCCCCAGCAGCGAAAAGAGCCGCAGTGCCTGTCGCAGCCATTGCGGCAGCGGGTGGAATGGACGTTCGACGCGCGCTTGCGCGCCGGGCAGCACCACCAGCAAGAACAAAAACACCACATTGACCGATGCCCACGGCGACGATGTCATCGCCGAAAAGGACGCGCCGTAGCCCATTTGAGCCATTGAAAAGAGCCACCGCGCGAGAAGGATGAGCCCGATCGCACGCAGCGCGAAGATCATCCCGGCGCCGGGCGCCTGGTGCTCCCGCGAGGGGTTCGCTCTCGTCAACTCGTCCTCCAGGAAACGGATGGCCCAACGCGCCTGCGGCGCATCATACTCCAGCCCTCAGAAAAACAAACGCCCCACCTGCCGCAGGGCAGGCGGGGCATCGCGGCGTGCGGGGCGCCCGACCCGCCGGCAACCGATACGCCGGTGGAGCAGGCACCCCTCACGCTCAACCGGCTGCGACTCCGCGCAGCACGGTGCGGCGCTGTTGACGCAACAACTCCTCGTACGAAGCGAGATAGTGCTGCGCCATGACCTTCGAGGTGAAACGCGATTCGAATGCCTGGCGGACCGTCGTGCGCGGCAGCGTGTGCAGTCGGTTGACGGCAGCCACGGCCGAGAGCTCGTCTTCGACCACGAAGCCCGAAACGCCGTTTTCGATCACTTCGGGCACCGAGCCGCGCTTGAACGCGATCACGGGTGTGCCGCATGCCATCGATTCGATCATCACGAGGCCGAACGGCTCTGGCCAGTCGATCGGGAACAGCAGCGCATGGGCGCCGCCCAGGAACTCGGCCTTCTCGGATTCGCTGATTTCGCCGATGTATTCGACGTGCGGCAGCGCCATCAGCGGCTTGATGTGCTCTTCGTAATATGCGCGATCGGCCTTGTCGAGCTTCGCGGCGATCTTGATCGGCATGCCCGCTTTTTCGGCGATGCGAATTGCGGTGTCGACGCGTTTTTCCGGCGAAATGCGGCCGAGAAACGCGAGATAGCTGGGCTTGACGTCGGTGCGCGGCGTCAGCAGGTTCTCGGGCAGTCCGTGGTAGACGGTGGACAGCCAGCTCGCCTGCGGCAACGGCGCGCGTTGGTTGTCAGAGATCGAAACGACCGGCACGTCGTTGAACGTGTTGAAGATCGGCTGCAGCTCGGGCAAATCGAGACGGCCGTGCAACGTTGTCAGAAACGGCGTGGGCTGGCGCGAGAACAGCGAGAACGGGTAGTAATCGATGTGGAAATGCAGGACATCGAACTCATGCGCGCGGCGACGAACCTCTTCGAGCAACAGCATATGGGGCGCCATCGTGTCGCGAATGGACGGATCGAGCCGCAGGGCCTGGGGCCAGAATGCTTCGAGTTTCGCCGACGTCTTCGAATCGCCGCTGGCGAACAGCGTCACATCGTGCCCGAGTTCGACCAGCGCTTCGGTCAAGTACGACACCACGCGTTCCGTCCCGCCATAAAGCTTCGGAGGAACCGCCTCATGCAAAGGAGCGATTTGAGCGATCCGCATAGTGATGAACTCCCAGAAAAAATTCAGGCAAAAAATGACAACTGTTATGGAAAAAACGAATCTGTCCCCGCGCCCGTGATTGCATCTATCGTTGCAATGCGAGGGGCGGATGAACCCGCGAGTCAATCGGCGGGCCAATCGGCGGGCCAATCGGCGGGCCAATCGGTAAACGCATCGCGAATACAACCGTTGACAAACCAACAGGATTTTCTAAGGGGTAACCCGCACAGCAACGAGACTAAGGGCTAACCCGTACACGATTATCTGGCCGCCCGCATGCTGCACTGCAAAGGCTTTCAAAAATTTTACATTGTTACAATCAGGAAACACTCTGTCAATCTCGATATCGCGCGGCTCGCCTACACTGAGACGCTATTGCCCTGCTGCGGCACGGCGGCACGCCTTCGCGCCCCGCGCAGTTGCTTTCCCCGAAATCTCGAAACCGCTGGCGGCCAACCCGATATCGTAGCCCGAAGGCGATAGGCATGACCTGCGTTGCCCGGGCGCGAACCCTGCGCCCAACTCGCCGACGCACCGTCCCCATTGCGACGGCGCCGCGTCGCGATTCACGTTGCTTGCACCCAACGCTTCTGATCGGGTGCCCGTCTAAACCACCCATGATTACGCGGATGTTTACAATGGCGCCTGGCCAAACTATCTCGATATTGGCACGCGGTGCGTGATCCGCCGACTATCCTTTTCATGACTTCACCCGATTTGCGACCACCGCACCAACAATTGGAACATTTGACCGTCGCCGAGCGTAACGCCCATAACGCGAAGCTTTCGAGCTACGCCAACCGGCCGCTTGCCTTCTTGTTGAGCTACATTCGCCGGCATCCGCTCGCGCATGCGATCGTGCTCGCGAGCGTGTTCGCGGCCGTCGGCTGTGCGCTCGCGTCGCAGTATGCAATCAAGCATCTGATCGACGTGCTCGGCGCCGGGCGCAACCATCCCGGGCCGCTTTGGGGCGCGTTTGCGATCCTGATCGGGCTGATCACCGCCGACAATATGCTTTGGCGTATCGGCGGTTGGGCTGCGGCGCATGTCTTCGTCAATGTCACCGGCGATTTACGGCGCGATCTCTTCCAGTATTTGAGCGGACACTCGCCGACCTACTACGCGGAACGTCAGCCGGGCACGCTCGCGAGCCGCATCACGGCCACGTCGAACGCCGTCTACACGTCCGAGAACACGATGGCCTGGAATGTGCTGCCGCCGTGTATCGCCGTGCTCGGCGCGATCATCATGATCGTCACGGTCAACCCGGTCATGGCGCTGAGCCTGATGTTGTGCTCGGCGGTGCTGGCGGTCGTGCTCTTCAAGCTCGCCGGACGCGGCTCGTCGAAACACCAGCATTTCGCGGCCAAAGCGGCGGCCGTCGATGGCGAACTCGTCGACGTCATCGGCAACATGGGGCTTGTGCGGGCTTTCGGCATGACGTTTCGCGAACAGCAACGGTTCGGCGCGACGGTAAAAGCCGAGATGGACGCGCGTCAGCAAAGCCTGCTCTATCTCGAGCGGCTGCGCGTGCTGCACGCGGCGGTCACGGCGATGCTGTCGGCCGGCCTGCTCGGTTGGGCGCTGTGGCTCTGGAACGAGGGGCGCGCCACGTCGGGCGACATCGTGCTCGTCAGTTCGCTCGGCTTTACGATCCTGCACGGCACGCGCGACTTGGCCGTCGCGCTCGTCGACGTGACGCAGCACATCGCGCGGCTCGCGGAAGCAGTCAAGACGCTGCTCGAGCAGCATGGCATGCCCGATCGCGAGGGTGCGATCGAACTGAAAACCCACGGCGGCTGCGTCGATTTCGAAGGTGTCACATTCGCCTATCCGCGCCGCCGGCCCATCCTCGATCATTTCGATTTGCACATCGCGGCGGGGCAGCGCGTAGGCCTCGTCGGCAAGTCCGGCGCAGGCAAGTCGACCGTTCTCGCGCTGCTGCAGCGCTTTTACGAAACGCAAGGCGGCGCCATTCGAATCGACGGGCAGGACATCGCATCGATCACGCAGGACAGCCTGCGACATGCGATCGCGCTCGTGCCGCAAGACATCGCGCTGTTTCATCGCACGGTCTACGAAAACATCGCCTACGGGCGGCCCGACGCGCGCCTCGATGAAGTCCACGCCGCGGCACGCGAGGCGCGCTGCACGGACTTCATCGAAGCCATGCCCGACGGATTCGATACGATCGTCGGCGACCGAGGCGTCAAGCTCTCGGGCGGACAGCGGCAACGTATCGCGATTGCCCGTGCGATTTTGAAGAACGCCCCGATCCTGCTGCTCGACGAAGCCACCTCGGCGCTCGACAGCGCCTCCGAGGAAGCCATTCAGCAGGCGCTCGACCGGCTGATGGTCGGCCGCACTGTCATCGCGATCGCGCACCGGTTGTCCACGTTGCAGAACTTCGATCGGATCATCGTGATGAGCGCAGGTAAGGTCATCGACGACGGTTCACCCGACGAACTGCGCAACCGCCCCGGTATCTATCGCGATCTGCTGGCGAAGCAGCATGGCAAGGGCATATCGCTGCATCCGGGCGGACGCAAAGTCGGCGAGCATGTGGCGTAAGTGGCGTAAGTGGGCGGCGCGCTTACGCCGCCATCACCTTGCGAGCGGCTTTCACCCGCGGCGTACGCCGCTTCTGCGCGGCCCCGTTCAGATCGCGCAGGAAATTGTCGCGCCAGACCGAGACATTGTTTTCGCGTAATTGCGCGATCATGTCCCGATAGCGCGAGCGCCGCTCTACCAGCGGCATCGCAAGCGCCTGCGCCAGCGCATCGGCCATGCCGTCGATGTCGATCGGATTGACGATCAGCGCCGCCGTCAGTTCATACGCGGCACCTGCAAACTGCGACAGCACGAGCACGCCCGGATCGTCCGGGTCCTGCGCGGACACATATTCCTTCGCCACCAGGTTCATGCCATCGCGCAGCGGCGTGACATAGCCGACATGCGATTGGCGAAACAGCGCCGCCAGCACCTGGCGCTCGTATTGCCGGTGAATGTAGCGAATCGGCGTCCAGTCCAACTCGGCGAAACGCCCGTTGATCCGCCCCGATTCCGCTTCGAGGCGCTGCCGAATGTCCTGATAGGCGTGCATGTCCGCTCGCGTGGGGGGCGCGATCTGCAGGAACGACACTTGATTGCGATGCGCCGGCGCCCGATCGAGCAGACGCTCGAACGCGCGAAAACGCTCGACGAGCCCCTTCGAATAGTCGAGCCGGTCAACGCTCATGATCAGTTTGCGCTCGTGCAGCGTGGCCTTCATCGTCCGCACGGGCTTGCCGCGTGTGCCCGCCTTCGCGAGTTGCGCGATCTCGTCGGGATAAACGCCGATCGGATAAGCGGCCGCATGCAGCGAACGGCCGAACGCGCGAATCGCCGCAGGCGCGGTGCGCGTATCGGTATGGGCGCCGACGTTGCCCACGTCGCCTATGTCGCCTATGTCGCCTATGTCGCCCATTTCGATTTCGCCACCCGCTTCGTTCACGATGTAATCGCAAAACGCGCGCAGGTCGCTACGCGTCTGGAAACCGAGCAGGTCGAACGCGCAAAGCGCGCGCACGAGTTCCCGATGTGGCGGCACCGAAAGCAGCACCTGCGCGGCCGGAAACGGAATATGCAGGAAAAAGCCGATGCGATTTTTGACGCCGGCCGCCCGCAACGCTTCGGCAAACGGAATCAGGTGATAGTCGTGCACCCAGATGACGTCGTTATCGCGCAAGAGCGGCACCAACTGCTTCGCAAGCCACGCGTTCACGCGGCAATAGCCTTCGAAATCATGGCGGTCGTACTGGACGAGATCGGCCCGATAGTGAAACGCCGGCCACAACGTCGCGTTCGAAAACCCCTTGTAGTACTGGTCGTAATCGCGTCTCGCGAGACCGATCGTCGCAAACGTGACAGGCCCATGCTCGGCGAGCGCGATCGTCGGCGGGGCCGACGAAACCACTTCGCCGCTCCAGCCAAACCACATCCCGCCGGTTTCCCTCAACGCGTCGTAGACGCCGACCGCGAGGCCGCCAGCCGCGGGGCCGCCTTCGGAAATCGGCGCGACGCGGTTCGAAACGATAATGAGGCGGCTCATGAACGCTGTCGCATCTCAGCGACGATCGAGGCGAGCCACGCGAGAAACGCGTCGACGGAATCCACGCGCGCGCGTGCGGCTGTCTCGCCGGGGCCGACCTTGATCGACCACCCGCCGCGCGCGTTGATGACGGCGAAGCCCTTCTCGTCGGTCAGATCGTCGCCTGCAAATACCGGCAGGCGTCCCGCGAACGGCGGCTCGTCGAGAAAAGCGGCCAGTGCCCGGCCCTTGTCGACGTTTTTCGGCTTGATCTCGTAGACCATCTTGCCCGGCTGCAGCACATAGGCGCTCGCGTGCTCCGCCACCAGCCGCTCGGCGGCCTCGCGCGCCGCAGGTTCGGCCGAGGGCGCATTGCGATAATGCAGCGCGAGCGAAGCCCCCTTGATCTCCAGTAGCGTGCCTGAGTGCATGCGGACGAACTCGGCCAGCACGCGCTCCATGCGCAGCAGCCGCGCGTCGTCGAAGCCGACACGCACGACGTCCCCGTTGCCGTCGCGCCGTTCGGCGCCGTGCAGACCGGCGACCGGCAAATCGGGCATGCCGAGAAAGCCGTCGATGCTCTCGATGCCGCGCCCCGACACGACCCCCACTGCGCCTTTCGCGAGGCGCCGCAATTCGGCCAGTGAGTCGAGCATCGTTTGCGCGACGACAACGCCGTCAGGCGTCGGGGCGATCTCGACGAGCGTGCCGTCGAAATCGAAGAAGAACGCGGTCTCGCTCGGAGACAGAAAGACGGGTAACGATTGCATCGGCATATTTGTATAGCGGTCGAACGCTTTCTAGGCGCCCGAGCAGAAGAGTTGGCCATCTTACCGCGCCTTGCGCACGATTTCGAGAGCGCGAAAATCGCTATCTTGCGCCGGTCGTCACGGTTTGCGCGACAAATTGTCCCGTTTATGTCCCGTTTGGCGCGGGCGCGGGCTCACGCGGCGGCGACGGCGGGGCTTTTGCGCTATAGTCGCAGCCGCCGCGCCGGCACTGCGCCCCCGCTTCTCGCTGGGTACCGCTGGCTGGGTCCCGCGAGTTACCGCTTAATCCGCCCCATCGAGTTTTTGGATGCAGCGACTTCCGAACATTGATGCATCGTCTCATTGCGTAAGCATGACGCTGTCGAAATCGTCGAAAACATCTGTTGCACGCCGGTTCATGTCGCGGCTCGCCGCAGCGAGTGTCGCGCTACTCGTCGCCGCGTGCTCGCAAAGCGGCGCGCCTTGGCAATTGACCAACGTGACCGGACACTTGCCGGATTTGCGCTTCGCGCTGACGGCCGACGACGGCAGACCCGTCGACGCCTCGACGTTCCAGGGGCAAACGACGCTCGTCTATTTCGGTTACACGCATTGCCCCGACGTCTGCCCCGAAACGATGGCACGCCTGATGCAGGTATTGGCGAAGCTTAACGACAAAGATGCAGCCAAGGTCCGCATCCTGTTCATTTCGGTCGACCCGGCACGCGACTCGCCGCAGGCGCTGCACGACTATGTGGGCGCATTCGACGCGCAACATGTGCGTGGCCTGACGGGCACCGATCGCCAGGTCGAATCGCTTGCGCGGCGCTACCGCGTCGCTTATCAGATGGAAAAGCGTGACCCCAAGGGCAATTACGAGGTCACGCATAGTTCGGCCGTCTACATTTTCGACGCTCGAGGTCGTGCGCGCCTGCTTGCGACAGACCATGATTCGCCCGATGCAATCGCTCATGACGTCGCCCGCGTCGTCGAAGGTGAAGGTTGAGGCGCCCGAACTGCTCTAACCGTTCTGAAAGCAGCTTACAAACAATCGAGGACTATCCCGACGATGAAACGACAATCGATCCCCCTCCCCGCAATTTGCGCGGCCGCCTTCAGCTTCGCGTCTTTCTTCGCGGCCGCGACGGCGCACGCCTCAGGTGCCCCCACAGTGCAGGCAGCCGACGCATGGGTACGCTGGCTGCCCAACAAGCTGCCGGCCGCCGGCTATGTCACGCTGACGAACAACGGCGACAAGCCCGTCGATCTGACGATGACGTCGAGCCCCGACTACGGCAGCGTCATGCTTCATCAAACCATTTCGAACGGCTCGACCTCGCAGATGGTGATGGTCGAGAAAGCCACCGTACCCGCTCATGGCGCGCTCAAGGTTGCGCCGGGCGGCTATCACTTCATGCTTGAAGACGCGACGCACAAAATCGCCCCCGGCGGCACCGTGCATCTGCGGATGCAGTTCTCGGACGGCACGACGCTCGACACGCCGTTTATCGTCAAGTCGCCCGCCCAGGCGAAATAGACCCATTACCGCGCGATGAACGTGTTGTATTGGCTCGAACCGTGGGAGCCTTCGCCGAGCGTCGTCATCGTGATCGCCGGTGCTGCTGTTCTTTTCTTGCGCGGCGCGCGGCATGCGCGCGTCTCGCCGCTGCGCTCCGTGTCGTTCTGGTTTGGCCTCGTCGCGCTTTATATCGCTTTGCACACGCGGCTCGACTATTACTTCGAGCACGAATTCTTCATGCATCGCCTGCAGCATCTCGTGCTGCATCATCTCGGGCCGTTCTTTATCGCGTGGTCGTATCCGGGAGCGGCGCTGCGCGCCGGCATTCCGTTTCGCTGGCGCCAACGCTTCGTCAATCCGGCGATGCGAGCCAAGCCGATGCGCATCGTGTGCAATACGGTGTTTCATCCCGTCATCGCGGTCTTGCTGTTCGTCGGCCTGATTTATTTTTGGCTGCTATCGCCAATTCATTTCAAGGCGATGCTTGATTGGCGCCTTTATCGCCTGATGAATTGGAGCATGGCGATAGACGGGCTGCTGTTTTGGTGGCTCGTGCTCGATCCGCGGCCGGCGCCGCCTGCGCGGCTCGCGCCGGGCCGACGCGTCATGATGGTGATCGCGGCTATTCCACCGCAGATCGTGCTCGGTGCAATGATCTTCTTCACGCCGCGCGAGCTTTATCCGATTTACTCGATTTGCGGCCGCGCATTCACGTGGCTCAGCCCGATGCGCGATCAACAAATCGGCGGACTGCTGATCTGGATACCCGGTTCGATGATGAGCGTAATCGGCGCGCTGATTGCGCTGCGTCACTGGATGCGGCTCTCAGCTCGCGCGCGTCTGCTCGGCGAACGCGCAAGCCAACCGAGACTCGAACTCAAACCCAAACCCAAACCCAAACCCAAACCCAAACCCAAACCCAAACCGGTCTAAGCCGAGCGCATCCAGATGTGCGGTATGCCGTCGTCGTCGTGGACCTCAGACGCCGGCTCGAATCCGAACGCCCCGTAAAACGTCTGCAAATGCGCCTGCGCGTGCAGACTGATCGCCGTGTCGGGCCAGCGGGCGGCTATCAACGGAAGTACACGATCGAACATCGCGCGGCCGAGGCCGATACCGCGAAATGCCGCAGTCGTCAGCACGCGCCCGATGCGTATGTCACTCTCGTGCGCGTCGGGCAACAGTACGCGCAGATATCCCGCCAGCACGTTGCCATTCGCATAGGCGAGCAAATGCCAGGCGACCTTGTCGAGGCCGTCAACGTCCGCATAGATACAACGCTGCTCTACGACAAAGACGTCGTTGCGTGCGGCGAGTATGTCGTACACCTCGAGCGGCGCGAGCTCGTTGAAATGCTTCCAGCGCCATTCGAGGTCCTGCAGTGTCGTGCGGGATGAGTCAGTGGTCATTGAAGACGAAACGCGCGGGCTTGGAGATTCGGCGATTATCGCGTGCGCCAGGCGTGATTGAAACCCTTCAACTGTTACGCTGGGCCTCGAACCAAGCTTGAAACATCAGCACGGTCCATAGCGCGTGTTGGCAGTTCATGCGTCCGGCAAGATGCGCTCGCCAGAGCCGCTCGACGCGCGCCGCATCGAAAAAGCCTTCATCGCGCAGCCGCGAGGGTTCGAGCAGCGCCTGCGCCCAGTCGCGCAATGCGCCACGCAGCCAGTCGCCGACGGGTGCGCAAAAGCCCTGCTTCGGCCGGTCGATCAACTCGCCCGGTATGTAGCGATGGAGCAGCCGGCGCAGCAGCCATTTCGGCTGGCCATCGGGTATTCGCAGCGAGGCTGGCAGCCGCCAGGCGAATTCCACGACGCGATGGTCGAGAAACGGCATGCGTGTCTCGAGGCTCACCGCCATCGCCGCGCGATCGACTTTCGCCAGGATATCGTCCGGCAGATAGGTCTGCGCATCGACCGACATCGCCTGCTCGGCGAACGAGAGGCCCGCCGGCCACGCTCCGGGCAAATCGACACGCGTCGACGGTTCGCGGCCCGCGAGCGCCAACCGCTCAGGGTGCTGAATCGACGACATCAGAAGACGGTACAAGTCGGTGCGGCTTTCGGCCGTCATCACGTGGGCGAGCTTGTGCAGCCGCTCGCCGACGCGAGGCGGTCCCTCGCGCGCCCCGGACGGCCACGCGCCTTGGATGAACGCCGCGAATTGATCGGCATGGTCCGGCCGTAGCGCGAGCAACGCGGCGGCAATCCGTCCGCGTATCGGCAACGGCACGCGTCGCAGGCGGCTCCACAGACGCGGAGCGAGAAAGTAGCGCGTATAGCCACCGAACAGTTCGTCGCCGCCGTCGCCGGACAGCGCCACCTTCACGTGGCGCTGCGTCGTTCCCGCGACGGCCAGCGTGGGAATTTGCGAAGCGTCGGCAAACGGCTCGTCGTACACCGACGGCATTTTCGGCACGAGATCGAGTGCATGTGCGGCGGTCACGACGATTTCCGTGTGCTCGGTGCCCAGATGCTTCGCGACCGCCTTGGCGTGGCCAGCTTCGTCATAGCCGGCATCCTCGAAGCCGACGGTGAACGTACGCACCGGCTGCGCGGATTGCGCCTGCATCAGCGAGACGATCAGCGAGGAATCCACGCCGCCGGACAAGAATGCACCAAGCGGCGCATCCGCAATCATCTGCCCAGCGGTGGCCTCGCGCAGCAGCGTATCAAGTTGGGCCTCGGCCGCATCGGCATCGCCTTCGAACGGATTGGCGCGACCTTGCTCGATCGCCCGATCGAGCGACCAGTAGCGGCGCGGCATGGGCCAGATATCAGGCGTTTCGATCTGCACGTAGGAGCCGGGCGGCAACTTGCGCACGTTGGCATAGATCGTATGCGGCGCGGGCACGCATGCATAGCGCAAATACAGGCATAGCGCATCGCGATCGATGTCGCGGCCGTCGAAGCCCGGAAACGTGCGCAGCGCCTTGAGCTCGGAGCCGAATACCAGGGTATCGCCGACTCGCGCGTAATAGAGCGGCTTTTCACCCATGCGGTCGCGCGCTAGTGTCAGTACGCGCGACTCGCGGTTCCACAGTGCGAGTGCGAACATGCCGACCGCACGCTGCAGTGTGCGGTCGATCCCCCACGCGGCGAACGCCGCGAGCAAGACCTCGGTATCGGAATGGCCGCGCCATGCCGGTGCACGGCCTTCGGCTTCGAGCGCGCTGCGCAGTTGGCGGAAGTTGTAGATTTCCCCGTTGAACGTCATTACGTAGCGGCCGCACTCGGAGAGCATCGGCTGATGGCCGTTTGCAGACAGGTCGATGATCGCGAGCCGCCGATGGCCAAGCGCAACACCTGCGGCCAAATCGAGCCACGCGCCCGCATCGTCGGGGCCACGGTGCGCGACGCTGTCCGTCATTCGTGCAAGCGTGGCACGGGCCGCCTGCTGCTCGAATGCGGTTCGGGTCCAAAACCCGGCGATTCCGCACATATGTCGTCATCCGTTGGAATGGTCAAGCAAGGCGTTTCTTGCATATTGAACAAGAAGACGCCATATCGTCCGTACATGCTACGGAGAAAATATTCGCGAATAATCGCGTAGGCCGGATGAAAGACCGTCTGTGCAACGGCGAGCGACGCAGCGTAGGTCAGAAGCTTGACAGAAAGGCGTTAAAGCGACTGATCCGATGAATGGTTTTTGGTTCGCGACCATCGGAAAATTTCATCAAAAGTCGCAAAAAAAACGGGGTACTTGCAAAGCGCGCAATGTTTGCGAGTGGCGCGGCGATATATGGCGGGTCCAAATGAGCAGATGAATCTCGAAGCGCAGATCCGGAATTTCACGGAATCTCTTTCGAACATCTGACGGTAGCCCGACAAGCCAATTCGTTGGCCGTTGTATTTGACATTGTCACCAACGAACGGGCCCGAGTTGGCGCTTGCAAATGGCAGTCAGTTCGCATAGATCTACGAAGCTTCGCTGTTTGCCACGAGAGTTTGACCAAAAATTTAGTATCGTCAATTTCCTCGTGGCTCGGCGCCCATGATGAACTCGCATATCAGAACACCCGCCGAACATCGGCCTGTCGATACCGGCGAACCCGTTTCCGATGCTGATGCGGGCGCCCCGAGTAAGGTATCTCCGTCAACGGATCAGCTTCCGGATCCCCGACTCAGCGGGATCATGTCTGCGTCACAGAGCAGTCGTTCCAGTGCGAGGCATGCGGCCTCGTTCTCGTATAGCCAATCGCCAGCTACACAAGGCGCAAGCGGCTCGCCGGGCAATCCGCTGGGCCTCGACAGGTCGCAAATAGAAGCCATTCGCGCGACCAAGGGAGGACATCTCACGCTGGCTTATCTGGACGATCAGCACGCTGAATTGACAGGGCCGCCCTGCCGCCTGAGCAAAGCCGATATCGTTAAAATCGCAACGAACAACGGTGCCACACAAGCGTTCCGCGCGCTTCGAAACCACTATATTGAACTTTGCGATCTCGGCTATAAGCCGTCTCAGCTCATCGCAATCGCCGCAAATAACGGGGGCGCTCAGGCACTCGAGCACGTGCGCATTTATCACGGAGCGCTCACGCAACTGAGATGCAGCCACGCAGACGTAGTCAAGATCGCGAGCATACCTGGCGGCGCAAAGGCGCTCCACGAGCGCATTGCACTTCACGAGCAGTTGGTCAAGCTCGGCTACGAGCCTGCCGATATCACGAGGGTCGCCAGCAATATCGGCGGTGCGCTCGCACTACAAGCAGTGATCAAACATCACAAGACCGCCATAGGGCTCGGGTTAAACCACGCCGACATTATCCGGATAGCGAACAACGCCGGAGGCGCGCAAGCGCTAATGGCTCTTATCCGCTTGCGCGACAAACTTGAGGAATTGGATTACGCCCCGGCCGATATGGTCAATGTCGCCAGCAACAATGGGGGAGCACAAGCGCTGGAGACGCTGTGCGAACTGGATGCATCTCTCAAAGCGAAAGGCTACGATGCGATGGACATCCTCCGCATCGCCAGCAAGGAAGGCGCGGCGCAAGCCTTGGCAGCCGTGAATCGTCTCCATACCGCATTGAGGCGGCTCGGATACGAATCAACCGATATCGTCAGAATCGCCGCAAAAAAAGGAGGCGCGCAGAGCCTCCAGGTCGTGTTCGAACTTCACGAAACACTGACGAGCCGTGACTATGAATACACCCGCGACGATATCGTACGAATCGCAACGAATGCCGGTGCCGCTCGAGCGCTGGTCAAGTTAGTGGCGCTCCACCCGGAGTTGCAAAAGCTCAGGTACGAGCGCGCGGGGATTGTAAGGGTGGCGGCCAACGAGGGCGGCGCTCAGGCGCTACAGAAGATGGTCGATTTTTATCCGGATTTCAAGCGATTAGACTACGACACCGCAGACATAATCAACATTGCGGCTCATAGAGGCGGAAGCCAGATACTGCGGCGCGTCAAGGATCTCCATTCGAAGTTGACGGCTCGTGGAATCGACAAAGCAACAATCATCTCAATGGCGAGCCGCTCTCACGGTGCGTCGGCCGCGCTCGAAGAAGCTGCGAAAGAATCGGAGTGAGCGACCGATCACAAAGCGGGAGGCGTTCATGTATCCGAGCCCCGACTGCGCGCAGACAAAGAAAAGCCCTGACGGATCAGGGCTTTTCTTTGTCTGGAGGCGCGAGCCGGAGTCGAACCGGCCTACACGGCTTTGCAGGCCGCTGCATAACCGCTTTGCTATCGCGCCGTAAGCGGGTTTTTCGGACCATCGTCACCCTTGCGGGGCACAACGATTCGCAGATTCTATTTTCTGTGTTTCTGTCGATGCAGAGTTAGCGGCACGTTCGGCCACTAACAACACTAAACAAAAAGGGAAGCTGAGCTTCCCTCAATATTGGAGCGGGAGACGAGTCTCGAACTCGCGACCTCAACCTTGGCAAGGTTGCGCTCTACCAACTGAGCTACTCCCGCTTTGACCCTGCTTTGACCACGCTTTGGCCAAACACTCTGACGGACTTACAAAAACTGCACACTGCAAAACTGGAGCGGGAGACGAGTCTCGAACTCGCGACCTCAACCTTGGCAAGGTTGCGCTCTACCAACTGAGCTACTCCCGCAGTCTGCTTAAGGCTTGCATCAGCTCGCTTAAAAACGCCAGCGCACCGAAGAAGCGAGATTATGTAGAACCCACCGAATCATGTCAACACCTTTGTCGCGGCGTGTCCGCGCGCCATCAAGGGCGGCGTCTCGTTGCAATGCCAGTAGCTCGTACGTGATGCGCTGCCCCGTTACTACGGAACCGTGCGAGCGGGCGCCAAGCGGCCGCGTCTATAACGTAGTGCAAGCCATAACGATAACTAACGTGCGGCGGCAAGACATCAGTTGAATGAGGAGTTCTCCTCCCCCAAAAAAGCGCTTCCGCCACGAATTACATCACCTGCGGTTCGTCAGCGAGGCCATCATGAAACAGGTAGCCCTGTCGTTCGTCGTGTCGCTTTGCCTATTGTTCGCGTTGGCCATTGCGAACGTCTTCGCGCAATCCAATCCGACTGATCAGCATCTAGGCCAAACCGACACGGCGCTCTATAAGCCGAACCCCGAGCCGGCCGTGACACGGGTTTTATCGCCATCGAAGGTGCAACCACCGGCAAGATACCCTGCACCGGTTGAGCGAAGCCTGCCTCGGCTTACTCCAATGTGACGCGGAACATGTTCGACTATGCCGCTAAGTGGATCAAAGCTAGATCTTAAGCGCTAGCGCGATCATGAGTTCATCCTTGCAGCGGCAGGGACGTCGAGTTCGTCGAACCCGATTCTCCTAAGAATGTCCAGCTTGGACATTCCCGTAAAATCGGTCCGTTGTTCCTGCACCAGGTGTTGCAGTGTCCGAAGCGCATCGTCGTCCTTCGCGGCTATTCCGGCCAGCTCGTCGAGCGAAAAAGGGTGGCCGCCATGTACTGCCGTATGAAAAGCAAGCAGTGCCTCGATCGAATCCGCGCCGCCCTGGTGCGCAACCTCGGCAAGCACAAACTGTGTGCAGCCAAAATCCTGCAGCTTCTCGCTGTGCTCGCGCAGCGCAGTCAACGCTTCGGGGCCGTGCATTGCGGCAATTTGTACCAACTTTTCGGGCCTATATGACAGCGACGGCTCGAACCCATTACCATATTTGGCCAACTCCTCGACCACCTTGGGGAGCAAGTGGCCGCCCAACTCGTTCCTGTACAAGTCGATCGCTCGCAGGCCACTCGCGCCGCAACTCGCCGCGAGCATAACCAACTGGGAAGGGGTCAGGTAGTGACGTAAATTGATGCCGACCGGCTCTGAGACGCCCGTAACCTGCGCCAGGATATCCAGCGTCGACATTGCATCAACGGGTCGCTTGTGAATAATTTCGTCGACGTGGTCAGCACGAAAGCCAATTGCGTCCAGCGTCGATAGTACTTGTTCGTAAGGGGCCCGGTCTGCTGCCGCTTGACGTCCGGCGGCTCGGAATGATGCATTTGCATGTTGACCAGGCGCCCGTGCCGGCGGTGTGCCACTCGATGATAAAAATACCGCAGGCGCGTCGGGCGACACCTGTTGTTGGGGTTGTGTGCCGGCGCCCGATGGATCGCCGGGCAAATTGTTCGGGAAACCTCCCGACGATGTAACGTCACTGATGCTACCCATGTTCAGTTTCTCCTCGCAGATATTGTGGGTTGCCTCGAAATATAGAGCTAGCGATAAAGGAACGCGAACGATCGCCGCGATGGATGTCACGCGAAAACGAAGTGTCCCGTGAGCGGGCACGTTGGCTACACGAAACCAGGAAGAGAGGTTCGAAGAGGTTGATATGGACAGGCGGGGCAAGCGTCTGATGCGAAACCAGACGGCGTGCCTGCCGAGGACCTTCGAGCAGCACTTCGCCTGCAGACCGATCGCTGCGAAACTGAACGACTCGATGAGCTAATCGATAAACAACTCGATCAGCCCCCGCATCGATTAGAACCGTGTTTCGCGCGCGGCCCGCAAGAAGCTGTCGAGCAGCGGCGTGCAATCGAGCAACTCGGGGCCGCCCGCGCGATGAAACTCGGGGTGCCATTGCACCCCCGTCACGAACGGCGCGCGGCGGTAGCGCACAGCCTCGATCAATCCATCGCTGGACGACACCGCCTCCACGTTCAAATCTCGCCCAAGCGTTTTTACCGCTTGGTGGTGAATCGAGTTGACGAGCGCTTCGCGCTGGCCCGGAAACATGTTGACGAGCGTCGAGCCATCGGGAAATCGAACCGAATGCCGATGTTGGTCGTAATGCTCATTCACGTGAATGCCCGCCGTCGGCACCTCGGTGGCGATGTCCTGATAAAGCGTGCCGCCGAACGCGACGTTGATCAGTTGGCACCCACGGCAGATGCCTAGCACCGGCTTGCCCGATTCGATGAACTCGTGCAGCAACTCGAGCTCGTACATATCGCGCACGCGGTCGCCCGGCCATTCGGCGCGGGTCTCCGTTGCGGCGTAGGTTTGCGGCGAAACATCGGCACCGCCTTGCAGCAGCAGACCGTCAAGATGCTTTGCGTAATCGCGCAGCCGGATGTTGCTTGGATGCAGCATGCCCTGATGGCCAACGGTCGGAATCATGAAAACCATGACGTCGCGCGACATGACCCAATGCGCCACGGACTCCTCGAGATATTGCAATGTTTTGCCGCGCAGGCCGATGGCACCGGGTTCCGGGTGGAAGATGCGCGCCGATACGCCGATGCGTAACGTTCGCTGCGTAATGCGCTGCCCCGCCCGGTCGAACAGCATGCGCGCGCGCGCCGCGATCGTACGGCCGAACACGCTCCACGGCGAATCGTTGTGCTTCAAATAGGCCGGCCGCGACGGAGGCGGCACAGCACTTGCCGGCGGTGGACGCGTCACGTCGAAATCGGGCGGCGCGCCAAAACCGGGTGGCGGAATACCGGGCGCCGCCGCGCCGCTACGCACCGCCGCTTCCTGCTGAGCCGTCTCGCGAGCGGCGCTCGCACGCGCGACTCCGGCCTCCTGGGCCGTCGTTTGCGGCGAAGCCTCAGGCGCTGACGCCGGCGCAACCGCAGATGCGCTCTCGAGCGTATCGCTCGACGCCCGGGCGGCAGCATCCGCCCCTGCGGCCGATTGCCCCGCAGCGGGTGCTTGCGGCGTACTGAAGGAATCGCTCGAAGAGACAGCGGAGGAATCGGAGCCGGCACGGCCCGCGTTCGGTGGCGGAGTTTCGCTCATGACGATTGGGACAAGCGCGCGTCGCACGCAAAGCGTGGAAGAAGCCCCATTATCCGCCAGCGTGCGAAGTCGCGCCAATCGCTGTTCGCGATCATGCTGTCCGATTACGCCAAGCACCGCGCTGATACCCTATATGAAGCGGTTCGGCCAGCCTCACGTGCGCCGGCAATATGCGGCAGCTACAATGCGTGATGCTGGCCGCGCGCCGCCGCGTTGCGTGCAGTTCGGCGACTGACGTCTTATCCACGTCTCTATACGCGCACGCCTGAAGCGCACCTGACAATCGCTTCGACCAACACTCCATTCGCCCCATGGCTATCGATTTCACCCCGTTCCCGCCGCTTGCCCGGCTTGCCGACGAACTCGCCTCCGGCAAGGCGACGAGCCGCTTACTCGTCGAAGCCGCGCTCGAGCGAATCGGCGACCCCGCGGGCCAGGGTTCGACCGTCTTTGTGCACGTATCCGCCGATGCCGCTCGCGCCGCCGCCGACGCACACGATCGCCTGCGTGCCGCAGGCACCGTGCTTTCGCCGCTCGCAGGCATTCCGATTTCGGTCAAAGATTTATTCGACGTTGCTGGCCAGACCACCTGTGCCGGCTCGCGCGTTCTCGCCGACGCGGCGCCGGCAGCCGCCGATGCCCCCGTCGTGGCGCGGCTGCGTCGAGCTGGCGCTGTCATCATCGGTCGCACCAACATGACCGAGTTCGCGTTTTCGGGGCTCGGCCTGAACCCGCACTACGGCACGCCGCTCTCGCCGTACCGGCGCCATGAACCGGGCAACGAGCGCATCGCGGGCGGCTCGTCATCGGGCGCGGCGGCGTCGGTCGCCGACGGCATGGCCGCCGCGGCACTCGGCAGCGATACAGGCGGCTCCCTGCGCATCCCGGCCGCCCTGTGCGGCTTGACGGGCTTCAAACCGACCGCATCCCGCATTCCTCGCCAAGGCGCCGTTCCGCTTTCCACGACGCTCGACTCGTTCGGTCCGATCGGCGTATCAGTCGCATGCTGCGCGCTCGTCGATCGGATTCTCGCGGGTCTAGAGCCGCGTCTGCCGGCGCCGCGCCAGTTGGAAGGGCTGCGCCTCGGCGTACTCACGCACTACGTCACCGACGACATCGAGGCGCCCGTCGCGGCCGCCCTCGACCGAGCGCTCAAGCATCTCGAAGCAGCAGGCGCGATTCTCTCCGACGTGCGCTTTGCGCCTTTGGAGCGTCTACCGGAGATCAACCGGTTCGGCTTTTCCGCAATGGAAGCGTACGCCTGGCACCGTTCGTTGATTGCCGCGCGGCGCGAACAATATGATCCGCGCGTGCTCGCTCGCATTCTCAAAGGCGAGAACGCCCGCGCGACCGACTATCTCGATCTGATAGCCGAGCGCGCCGCGCTGCTGGAAGCGGCGCAGCAAACGCTTTGGCAGCATGTGGACGCCATCGTGGCGCCCACCGTGCCGATCGTGCCGCCGCGCGTGGCAGATTGCGAGCGCGACGACGCACGTTACGCGCAACTCAATGCGCTCGTATTGCGCAACCCCAGTGCCTTCAACGTGCTCGACGCCTGTGCGTTCTCGCTGCCGTGTCATGCGCGAGGCGATGCGCCGGTCGGCCTGATGCTGGCCGCGGCGCCGCTCGGTGACGATGCGCTGATCCGCACGGCGCGCGCCGTCGAACGCGTGCTCGACTCGATTCGCTAGTCGGCAATCGGCAATCGCAACCGAGGCTCTCGCCTTACAGCCAGCTTGTTCTGTGAAAGCGCACTAGAATTGGCGGTTTGTCCCTTTGGAGCCCTCGCTTCATGAACGACTCACTTTCGCTGCGCCGCGAACGCCGACTGCTGGCTTTGCTCGGCCTCGTGTGCCTCGGCTTGGTCGGCGGCGCGCTCTACCTCCAATTTGCGAAGGGAGAGGACCCCTGCCCGCTTTGCATCATCCAGCGCTATTTCTTCATTCTGATCGCGGTATTCGCGTTTGCGGGCGCCACGCGCCGGGGCTGGCGCGCCGTTGCCGTATTCGAAACACTGATCGCGCTCGTTGCGGTGGCCGGCATCGCCACGGCGGCACGCCATCTCTTCATCCAGCTCAATCCTGGCTTTAGTTGCGGCTTCGATGCGCTACAGCCCGTCGTCGATGGTCTGCCCCCCGCGCATTGGCTGCCTGCCGTGTTCAAGGTGGCCGGGCTGTGCGAAACGGTCTATCCGCCGATACTGGGCATTTTGCTGCCCGGCTGGGCGCTGATCGCCTTTGCACTGGTGTTGCTGTCAGTCGTGGCAAGCCTGTGGGCGCGCCGCGGCAAGCGGCGTTTGAACGCCATCTGAGCGATCCGAGGGTCTCGCGAAAATAGCGCCAAAGCATCGGCTTGGCACAAAAACAGCGTAAGCACGCGGCGCTTGCAACTTCCGCACGCGCCGCGCATCGTACTTATGAATGCGCTGATAGCGCGCATCAGTGCTAAGCGATCCTAACCGCTTATGGCGGTGCTATCGTTTGTCTTGGATGGCGATCCACGTGCGCGAAACCGGCTGTTGCCGGGCCTGACGCGTAACGCGCGCCTGATCCGCACCATTCAGGATTCGGCTATGACAACGCATCCCATCCGCTTCTATTACCGCGGGGCGATTCACGAAGTACATGACGCCCCTGCCACGCGCACCGTGCTCGAGCATCTGCGCGAAGACTTGCACTGCACCGGCACCAAGGAAGGCTGCGCCGAAGGCGATTGCGGCGCATGCACGATCGTCGTGGGCGAACTTGGACAACAAGGCGGGCTGAGTCTCAAGGCCGTCAACGCATGCATCCAATTTCTGCCAACGCTCGACTCGCGCGCCGTTTTCACCATCGAGGATCTACGCGCAGCCAACGGCTTGCTGCACCCCGTGCAGCAAGCGCTGGTCGAATGTCACGCATCGCAATGCGGTTTTTGCACTCCGGGCTTCGCGATGTCGATGTGGGCACTTTACGAAAACCACCCCGACCATGCCGAGACGCCCTCGCGCGAGCAGATCACCACCGCACTGTCGGGCAACCTGTGCCGTTGCACCGGTTATCGTCCGATCATCGATGCCGCGCGAACGATGTTCGATGCAACGCGCGAACCGCGCGCGAAGCTCGACCGCGCTCCGATCATCGACGCGTTGCAACGTATTCAGCGCACCGATACGTTCGAATACACCGGCCCCGACACGCGAGGCCCAGGCTTCGGGACGACGACATTCCGCGCACCCGTCACGCTCGATGCATTGGCCGCGCTGCGTGCCGCGCATCCGAAGGCGAGTGTGGTAGCGGGCAACACCGACGTCGGATTGTGGGTGACGAAGCAACTACGCACGCTTGATGATTTACTGTACATCGGCAATGTCCCCGAACTCAAAACGATCGAACGCGACGCATCGATGCTAACGATCGGCGCGGCCGTTTCGCTCGAAGATGCTTACGCGGCGCTCGTGGCCGATTATCCCGATCTAGCCGAACTCGCGAAGCGGTTCGCGTCGCTGCCGATCCGCAATGCGGGCACGCTCGGCGGGAACGTGGCCAACGGCTCGCCGATCGGCGATTCGATGCCCGCGCTCATTGCACTCGACGCGCAAGTGGTCCTGCGTCGCGCGGACGTCTCGCGCACGATGCCGCTCGAAGCGTTTTATCTCGGCTATCAGAAAACGGCGCTCGAACCCGGCGAATTTCTCGCCGCCGTGCGCATACCGCGCACGCGTTCCGATCTGCGCTTTCGTACCTACAAGGTGTCGAAGCGCTACGACCAGGACATCTCTGCCGTGTGCAGCGCATTCGCGATCGAAATCGCGAACGGCAAGATCGAATCAGCACGCATCGCGTTCGGCGGCATGGCAGCGACACCGAAACGCGCACCGCACGCCGAAGCCATGCTCGTAGGCTCGCCATGGGACGAGCCAAGCGCACGACGCGCGATGGCCGCACTTGCCGACGACTACGCCCCGCTCACCGACATGCGAGCATCGAGCGGCTATCGCACGCAAGTCGCCGCCAATCTGCTTTGGCGTTTTCATCTGGAAACGCGTGACGAAGCGCCGCTCTCGCGCGACGAGTTGGACCCATTCGCGTTCAGCGATGAATGTTTGTCAGCGAAGGAGTCGTGATGAACCGCCGAACCGATACCTCGCTGAACCCGAACGGCACCGCCGCGGCACTCGATGCCGTAATCGGCGCCGCATTGCCGCATGAATCGGCCGAATTGCATGTGAGCGGCGAGGCCGCGTACACCGACGATCTTCCCGAGTTGGCCGGCACGCTGCATGTCGCGTTGGGCCTGTCGCGACACGCGCATGCGCGCATCGTTTCGGTTGATCTCGCGGCCGTGCGGGCGGCGCCCGGCGTCGTCGCGGTGCTGACGGCCGCCGATATTCCCGGCGAAAACAACTGCGGCCCAGTACTGCATGACGATCCGATCCTCGCCGAGGGCACCGTTCTTTATGTTGGACAGCCCGTGTACGCAGTCGTGGCCACCACCCGCGAGCTGGCGAGGCGAGCCGCC
The DNA here is from genome assembly GCF_964253315.1 of Trinickia sp. LjRoot230. NCBI lineage: Bacteria > Pseudomonadati > Pseudomonadota > Betaproteobacteria > Burkholderiales > Burkholderiaceae > Trinickia > Trinickia sp. LjRoot230. The sequence continues at coordinate 1,185,204 of NZ_CAXUQX020000001.1, read as the reverse complement.
GCACTCGCCACAAGCGACGACGTCGTTCGCTACGAGCCACTCGAAGCAGTACTGACAGCGGCAGCCGCACACGCACGCCAACAATACGTGCTGCCGCCGTTGCATCTGAGCCGAGGCAACCCAACAGCGAAAATCGCATCGGCGCCGCACCGGTTGCAAGGCGAATTCGAAGTGGGCGGACAAGAGCAGTTCTACCTCGAAGGGCAAATCGCCTATGCCGTGCCCAAGGAAAACGCGGGGATGCTTGTCTACAGTTCGACGCAGCATCCCAGCGAAATGCAGCAGCTCGTCGCCCATATGCTCGGATGGCCCGCGCATAGCGTGATCTGCGAATGCCGCCGCATGGGCGGCGGTTTTGGCGGAAAGGAATCGCAGTCGGCGGTGTTCGCCTGCGTGGCAGCACTCGCCGCGTTTCGGCTCAAGCGCCCGGTGAAATTGCGAGTCGATCGCGACGACGACTTTCTGATCACCGGCAAACGGCATGATGCCGTCTATCGTTACGACGTCGGCTTCGACGACGATGGCCGCATCCTCGGAGCACGGATCGAAATTGCGTTGCGCGCCGGCTATTCGGCCGATCTGTCCGGCGCCGTGGCCACCCGCGCCGTCTGTCACGCCGACAACGCCTATTACCTTTCCGATGTCGACATCGTTGCGCTTTGCTGCAAGACGAACACGCAGTCGAATACCGCGTTTCGCGGGTTCGGGGGCCCACAAGGCGCGCTCGTCACCGAGATCATGATCGACAGCATCGCACGCGAACTCGGCCGCGATCCGCTCGACGTGCGGTGCGCGAACTACTACGGCGTCGGCGAGCGCGATCTCACGCCCTACGGCCAGCGCGTCGAAGACAACTTGCTCGTGCCGCTCACCGAGCAATTGCTCGAAACCAGCGCGTATCGCGCGCGCCGCGCCGCGATTGCGGCGTTCAACGCGACGAGCCCGGTACTTAAGCGCGGGATTGCCATCACGCCGGTCAAGTTCGGCATCTCGTTCAACGTGCCGTTTCTGAACCAGGCTGGCGCACTGGTGCACGTTTATCGAGATGGCTCGGTTCTCGTCAATCATGGCGGCACCGAGATGGGCCAGGGGCTCAACACGAAGGTGGCGCAAGTGGTCGCGCATACCTTTGGCCTGCCGCTGTCACAGGTACGCGTCAGCGCAACCGATACGTCGAAGGTGGCGAACACATCGGCAACGGCGGCCTCCACCGGCAGCGATCTGAACGGCAAGGCCGCCGAGGCCGCTGCGCAAACCATCCGCGCGCGGCTCGCGACACTGGCCGCGCAACGCTTGGGCGGCGAGCCGCACGATGTTCGGTTCGAGCACGCGATGGTGACGCTCAACGGTACATCGCTGCCGTTTGCGCAACTCGTCGACCAAGCGTATCTGGCGCGCGTGCAACTGTGGTCGGACGGTTTTTATGCCACGCCGAAAGTGCATTGGGATGGCAAGACACTGACCGGGCACCCGTTTTACTACTTCGCTTACGGGGCGGCCGTCTCGGAAGTCGTCATCGATACACTGACGGGGGAATGGAAGCTTTTGCGTGCCGATGTGCTGCACGACGCGGGCCAGTCGATCAATCCGGCAATCGACATCGGCCAGGTCGAAGGCGGCTTCATTCAGGGCATGGGCTGGCTGACGACGGAAGAGCTCTGGTGGGACGCCAACGGCCGGCTCATGACGCATGCGCCGTCGACTTACAAAATCCCCGCGATAAGCGATGCGCCGGCCGTTTTTAACGTGGCGCTTTACCGCAATCAGAACACCGAGCCGACCGTGTTCCGCTCCAAAGCGGTGGGCGAGCCGCCGCTGCTGCTAGCGTTTTCGGTCCTCCTCGCCATTCGTGACGCGGTCGCGGCCGCGGTGCCCGGCGCGAGCGAAGCCCCCCCCCTGAACGCGCCGGCGACACCTGAGGCCATTCTCGCCGCTATCTCCGCGCTGGCTGCAAGCGAAACCCGAGCAAACGCTCGCGAGGAGCGAACCCCGATCGACCCGCCGGCTGCCACCGAGTGCGGTGACCAGGATGCAGTGCCCGGGCACGTCGCCGGCGCGGCATCCGCTTAAAGGACCGATACCGCATGCAAGCCTGGTTGTCCGATCTGCAACAGCTACTCGCTCATGGCGATACGGTCGTGCTGGTGACGGTCGCGCGCGTCGAAGGCTCCGCCCCGCGCGAAGCCGGCACGAAGATGATCGTCACGCGTGATACGGCGCGTCATACGATTGGCGGCGGACACCTCGAATGGCGCGCGATCGAAATCGCACGCGAAGTGCTGCGCGACGGGGTGCGCCGACCACGCATGCGCCGCCTCGAGCGCATGGCGTTGGGGCCGAGCCTCGGACAGTGTTGCGGCGGCGCTGTCGTGCTGGCGTTCGAGCGCCTCGATGTCAGCGACCTCGGTTGGGTGGCCACGCTAGCCAAGCGGCTCGCCGCGGGGCAAGCGAGCGTGCGCAGCGTGTCGTTTGGTCCGAGCGCGGACCCGGTGCTGCTCACCGAAGGCGAGCCGGGTTGCGCGACGCCCGACTGTTTGCTCTGGGACGGCGCGGGTTTCGACGAACGACAAGGCAAAGCGCCCGCAGGGAACCAGGACGGCGTATCACCGGCGGGGCTGGCGGCACTCTTGACCGAAACCATCGTGCCGCGCGAATTTTCGGTCGTGCTCTTCGGCGCGGGGCACGTGGGCGCGGCACTCGTGCGTGTGCTGGCGACGCTGCCGTGCCGCGTGCGATGGGTCGACGAGCGCGATGCGCAGTTTGCGCAGCACCTGTTGCCGGCCGCTTTGCACGATCTGACCAACGTTGAGGTGGACGCGAACGACGCACCGGACGAAGCCGTGGACGAAGCCGGGCCCGATAGCTATTTCATCGTGATGACACACAACCACGCGCGCGATCTCGCGCTGGCCGAGCGTATCTTGCGGCGCGGCGACTTTGCGTTTTTCGGCATGATCGGCTCGCGCACCAAGCGGCGACAATTCGAGCATCGGCTCGCCGCCCGCGGCATCGATCCTGCGCGGCTCGCGCGAATGGCCTGCCCGATCGGCATCGAGGGCATTGCCGACAAGTCCCCCGAAGTGATTGCGATCGCGGTCGCCGCGCAACTGCTGCGCACCGTCGAGGCGAACCGCAGCGGCCGCACCGCGGCCGACGTGCCAAGCTCGGCCACTCTCTCCTTTTCCCCATCGACCGACCATGACTCCGACATTCGCTAAAAAAATAGCCGGCGCCCCGAAGGCCGAACTGCACCTGCATATCGAAGGCTCGCTCGAACCCGAGTTGATCTTCAAACTCGCGAAGCGCAACGGCGTGGCGCTGCCATACGATTCGATCGAAGCGCTGCGCGCCGCTTACGCGTTCACCGACTTGCAGTCATTCCTCGATATTTATTACGCCGGCGCAAGCGTGCTGCGCACCGAAGACGACTTCTACGAAATGACCGCGGCGTACGTCGAGCGCGCGCGTGCCGACGGCGTCATCCATGCCGAAATCTTCTTCGATCCGCAGACGCATACCGAACGCGGCGTGCCGATTGCAACCGTTGTCGCCGGCATCGAGCGTGCGCTGGCCGAAGCCGAGCCACGCGGGTTTTCGAGCAAGATGATCCTATGCTTCTTGCGACATCTTTCGGAAGACGATGCGCTCGCCACGTTCGAATCGGCGCTGCCGCTTTTCGACGCTTACGCGCACCGGCTGATCGGCATCGGCCTCGACTCGTCGGAGCGCGGCCATCCGCCGTCGAAATTCGAGCGCGTGTTTGCCAAGGCACGCACGCGCGGCTTGAAGCGTGTCGCGCACGCGGGCGAAGAGGGGCCCCCTGCGTACATTGACGAAGCGCTTGATCTTTTGCAAGTCGAGCGCATCGACCATGGCGTGCGCAGCATCGAGGACCCATCGCTCGTGACCCGGCTCGCCAACACGCGCATTGCGTTGACGGTCTGCCCGCTTTCGAATCTGAAGCTGCGCGTGTTCGACGACATGAAACACCATACGCTCAAGACGCTGCTGGAGCGCGGCGTGGCGGTGACGATCAATTCTGACGATCCGGCGTATTTCGGCGGCTACGTCAACGCGAACTATCTCGCCGCTGCGGATGCGCTGGCGTTGTCCGATGCGGCGCTCTATGCGATCTTGCGCAACGGCTTCGAAGCGTCGTTCGTCACGCCAGCCGAACGCAACGCGATGATTGCGCAGCTCGATGCGCATTGGCACGCTGGAAGTACCGGAAAGCCCGGGGATGCCCGAAGCCCATCATGAGCCGACACGCACATACCGCGCAGCGCGTCGCCTATCGCGCCAAGTTGCTGGGCTTCGCGGGCGACCCTGAACGCTCGGCCGCGGCAACCCACTTCGAGGAAGACGGGCTGCTGATTGTCGAAGATGGACATGTCGTCGCGAACGGGAGCTACGCAGCGCTCGCCGCACAACTGACGCCCACCACCGAACTGCGAGACTTGCGCGGCAAGTTGATCGTGCCGGGTTTCATCGACACGCACTTGCACTATCCGCAAACGGACATGATCGCTTCGCCGGCGCCCGGCCTGCTGCCGTGGCTCGAACGCTACACGTTCCCGACCGAACGGCGCTTCATCGAAGGCGCCTACGCACGCGAAACGGCGGATTTCTTCCTCGATGAACTGCTCGCTTGTGGAACGACCACAGCGCTCGTCTATTGCACCGTTCACAAGCAATCGGCAGACGCATTTTTTGCGGCGAGCGAGGCGCGTAACCTCCGCATGATCGCCGGCAAGGTGTTGATGGACCGCAACTGCCCTGAGTTCCTGCGCGACACGGCGCAATCGGGTTACGACGACAGCGCCGAGCTGATCGAGCGCTGGCACGGCCGCGGAAGACAGCTCTACGCGCTGACGCCGCGTTTCGCGCCAACGTCCACGCCGGCGCAGCTCGAAGCGTGCGGCACGCTCGCGAAAGCGCATCCAGACGTGTTTATCCAGACGCATGTAGCCGAAAACGTCGACGAAGTGAAATGGGTCGCGCAGTTGTACCCCGGGCATCGCAGCTATCTCGACGTCTACGATCGGTACGGACTGCTGCGCCCCCGCGCCGTCTACGGGCACTGCATCCATTTCGACGACGAGGATCGCACGCGCATGGCGCAAACCGGCGCCGTGGCGTCTCACTGCCCAACGTCCAACCTGTTTCTTGGCAGCGGGCTTTTCGACGTTGCCAAAGCGAGCGAGCAAGGCATGGCGGTGGCGCTCGGCACCGATGTCGGGGGCGGCACCTCGTTCTCGATGTTGCGGACGATGAACGAAGCGCACAAGGTCGCGCGTCTGGCTGGACATCACCTGAGCGCCACGCGCATGTTTTGGCTTGCGACGGCGGGTGCCGCCCAGGCGCTTGGCCTGGCCGATACGATCGGCACATTGGCCCCGCAAGCGGAAGCTGATTTCGTCGTGCTTGACCCGCAAGCGACGCCGCTTGTCGCCCGCCGGACCGAGCGTGCCGAATCGCTCGAAGAGTGGCTGTTCGCGTTGGCGTTGCTCGGCGACGATCGCACGGTGTTCGAAACTTATTCGGCGGGCCATTGCGTTCATCGCCGCGATGCGAAGCGCCGGCATTGAGCGCCGCTTGCTCGTCAATCCGCCTCGGCGAACTCGACGCGATTGCGCCCTGCGGTTTTTGCCCGATACATCGCCGCATCGGCAGCGCCAACAAGTTCGTCGGCCGATAGCGGGCGGCTTCGGGCAATAGCCGCACACCCGGCGCTGATGGTGACACGTCCGACGGGCGTCGGGGCATCCAGACGCAGCCGCATCACCGCCTCGCGTGCTTGCGTCGCAATGTCGGCCGCGCTCCGCAGATCCGTGTCGGGCAAGACGATGACGAACTCCTCTCCGCCGTAGCGAGCGACGAAATCTGTCGGGCGCCGAATGACACCAGCGAGCGCACTCGCGACAGCGGCCAGACATTGGTCTCCTTTGAGATGTCCAAAGGCGTCGTTGTATTGCTTGAAATAATCGACGTCGACGAGGATCACCGATAGCGGCGCGCGCGTGCGTTTGGCGAACTCGAATTCCTTGCGGTATTGCTCGTTGAAATACGTGCGGTTATAGACGCCCGTCAATCCATCATGAACGGACGTTTGTAGCAAAGACGCATGCGCATCGAGCAGTTTTCGATAAAGCATACTGACTTCCCATACCAGCAAGCAGACCAATACGGCCGGCGTAAACATGCTGAATACCCGAGCGATATACCACCCTACCGTAAATCGTCCGGCACTCAGAAAATTCAGAGCGGTATCGACGAAGCACGCGAGTACCGCAATCAAAAGCCATTGATCGAGCACGCCGCGCAGGCGGCCAGTCAAAAGCACAATGACAATTGCAGTGATATTGAGTAAGCACGTGACTTGGGCCGTCGTGCCACTTGGAAAGTGGCCAAGCTTATTTGACGGACCGAAAGCCGGAGGCAGGCTGGCGTAAATGGCAAATAGGCACAGCGCCGCGCCAATGGCAATGGGCCCGCCGATTAGTAACCATGTCCACAACCGGACATCTGTTCTTCGAATTCGCACTTGGGCGAATCGATAGCGCATCAAAACGGCCAGCATCACGAAAAACGGAAAGCCGCCGTGCCAGAAAATCCACATCCAGCCGGAACTATGCGGGCCGGCGCCTAACAGGCCGGTCGGTGTGAAAACGCCCGGAAACATCAATAGCTGCAAGGCCACGGCTAAAGCCGTGAAGGCATACGCGCCACCGAGCGCACCCAGGACCGGTTGTCGAGTCGCCGTAAATTGCGCGCCGAGCAGGAAAGCAGCGATAGCGGCGGTGGTGAATACCGTCAGCGCACACATCGGCATAAAAGGGCCAACCGCGGGCAGCGAGATCGTGGCGCGCGAGGCTGCCAATACGAAGATGAGCAGGATCGCAAGCGCTGTCATGCCGGCAAACGCGGTTTGTTTGCGCGTCGCGTGTTGCGTGAGGAAGCTTTCCATCCGATTCACCGATTTGATTTTTGTCGTTCTTCGGAACTTCCGGTATCAATGTACTAGCCATTAGCGGCGAGAGTGCCGCACCGTTTATCGTATGGCGACACGCCCGATATCGGCGATTGTGGACGATCCCGAACGCAATGTCGAACGCCCGATCGGCGGCGCGTTGCGATTCGACTATGCTAAAATCCGCCCCTCATTGGGGAGTAGCCGCCCCGCCGCACTCGGCGGGGGCGTTCGTCAACACACTTGGCCATGCGGCCATGGCGAACGCAGCCTCTGGCCTGGCGAGACCGATGATCCGCACGCGCGCCGTTCAAGGGCCCGGCGTGGTTGCGGGTCATCGCTCGCACCTGTCTCGGCCCGGGGAATATCGTCAACGTGAATCAAGCCTTCCTGATTTCGACCGGCGCGGTCGCGCTCGCCGAAATAGGCGACAAGACACAATTGCTTTCGCTCGTGCTTGCCGCCCGCTACCGCAAGCCGTATCCGATCATGCTCGGCGTGCTGGTCGCCACGCTGGCCAACCATGCGGGCGCGGGCGCCGTCGGCGCCTGGCTCGGCGCGCTCGTGACGCCGACTGTCATGCGTTGGGCGCTCGTGGTCTCGTTTATCGGCATGGCGATATGGGTGCTCGTGCCGGACAAACTCGATGCAAACGAAGCGAACGTCACGCGCGGCCGGCTTGGCGTATTCAGCGCCACCGTCGTCACATTTTTCCTTGCGGAGATGGGCGACAAGACGCAGCTTGCCACCGTTGCGTTAGCCGCCCGCTTTCATGATTTCGTTGGCGTGGTGATCGGCACCACGCTCGGCATGATGATCGCGAATGTCCCGGTGATCTTGCTGGGCGAGCGCTTCGCACACCGGCTGCCGACCCGGACCGTGCATATCATCGCCGCGATGCTTTTCGTGGCGCTCGGCGCGCTCGCGTTCGTGCGCGGCGTCTGACCGACAGCTCCCGCTATTGCGAAGATGCCGCAGGCGGCGCGACCGGGACCTCATTCGACGCGGCGCCGCCACGCTTGTCGAGCGGAATCCGAACGGTACGCACTACACCGTTGCCGAGCGGAAAGTCCGCTAGTGCGCTGCGCACGAGGTAAGGCATCGCGCGCACAAGCGACGACTCTTCGTCCGTATTGCGCGCCGTGACGTTATAGACCTCCTTACCCGACGCCCGCTCGGTCATCCGAATGGCAAGCGTATGCGTGAAAACCGGAAACGTCTGACTCGTATAGCCGGCCGGGAACGGGCCGAACGGCCCAGGCCCGAACGGGCCCATCGGGCGCCAATACGGACCGGGCCACGGGTTGCCATAGAACACCGGTTGCGTGACCGTCATCGTGTCGCTCTGAATCGAGTAACTCAAGCCGACCAGATAACGCGCGGCGGTGTTCGACGCGCGCCTGAACGCGTGAAGGTCGAGCTCGTTGGCCACGAGCTGCTCGTAGGTGGACTGTTCGATGCTGTTTTGCTGCGCGGGCGAGCGCTCGAATGCATAAGTACGTGTTGCATCGCTGCCGCTCCACGCCGAAAAAGCCGTCACTTGTGTCGCCACATACGTCGTGCAACCCGACATCGCCATCACGCATACAGCGAGCACCGGCGTTCGCAGCCATTCCCACGTCGACTTCATGTATTCCTCATCCTTTCGTCAATCAGCGGGCCGCAGCCTGCGGCCCGCTCGGCGATGATACGCCTGCTCGCGATGGTCGAATAGCCAACGCCGTGCAACGGGACACGGCGCAATACTCGCCGGCTTTGTACAATGAACGACGCACTCGCCGCCCGATACGCGAGCCGACACCGTCCACTTCCACGATCCGCCATGTCCGATACCGCCACTTCTGCTGTGATTCACCGGGCCGACTACACGCCGCCCGCCTTCCTGATCGAATCGGTCGCGCTCGAATTCGATCTCGCCCCTGCTCGCACGGTCGTGAAAAGCACCATGCACGTGCGGCGCAACGCCGATGCCGTGCCGGCTAGCCGCCTCGAATTGATGGGCGAAGCGCTCGAACTCGTCTCCGTGGCGCTCGATGGCATACCGCATGCGGCGCACCGCGTCCACGAGCACGGTCTCGTTCTCGAACAGTTGCCCGAGGTTTTCGAGCTCGAGATCGTGAGCGCGAGCAACCCGGCGCTCAATACCACGCTCTCGGGCCTTTACGTCTCCAGCGGAAACTTCTTCACGCAATGCGAGGCCGAGGGATTCCGACGCATCACGTACTTTCTCGACCGGCCCGACGTCATGGCCACCTATGCCGTGACACTGCGTGCCGATAAAAGCGAGTATCCAGTGCTGCTATCGAACGGCAATCTGGTCGAGCAAGGCGACCTCCCGGATGGCCGTCACTTTGCAACGTGGGTGGACCCATTCAAGAAACCGAGCTATTTGTTCGCGCTCGTGGCGGGCCAGCTCGTCGCGCTCGAGGAGCGCATTCGCACGGGCTCGGGCAAAGAGAAACTGTTGCAAGTGTGGGTGGAGCCGCATGACCTCGACAAGACGCGCCACGCGATGGATTCCCTGATCCACGCGATCCGCTGGGACGAGCGGCGTTTCGGCCTCGAACTCGATCTCGACCGTTTCATGATCGTCGCCGTCAGCGACTTCAACATGGGGGCGATGGAGAACAAGGGGCTCAATATCTTCAATACGAAGTACGTGCTGGCCAACCCCGAAACGGCAACCGATACAGATTTCGCGAACATCGAAGCAGTGGTCGGCCATGAATACTTCCATAATTGGACCGGCAACCGCGTGACTTGCCGCGACTGGTTCCAGTTGAGTCTCAAAGAAGGGCTCACGGTGTTTCGCGACCAGGAGTTCTCAGCCGATATGCAAGGGGGAGCCACCGACGACACGGCGCGCGCGGTCAAGCGAATCGAGGACGTGCGTGTGCTCAGACAGATGCAGTTCGCCGAAGATGCGGGCCCGATGGCGCATCCGGTGCGGCCCGAAAGCTATGTCGAGATCAACAACTTCTACACGATGACCGTCTATGAAAAAGGCGCCGAGGTCGTGCGGATGTATCAAACGCTATTCGGCCGCGAAGGTTTTCGTCGCGGCATGGATCTGTACTTCAAACGGCATGACGGGCAGGCCGTCACCTGCGACGATTTCCGCCATGCACTGGCGGATGCGAACGGACGAGATCTCGCCCAGTTCGAACGCTGGTACAGCCAAGCCGGCACGCCGCGCGTCGCTGCGCGCTGCGCCTACGACGCCGATAGCAAACGCGTGACGCTGACGCTTTCGCAACGGTACGCCGATGCGGCGCCCGAAACGTCTGAAACGCAAAAAGGCCCGCTGCTGATTCCGTTCGCCGTGGGCCTCATTGGCCGTGACGGAGCCGATTTGCCGCTGCGCCTCGCCGGCGAGGCGGCGACAGGTCCCACCACACGCGTGCTCGAGCTTACCGAGGCCGAGCAGACATTTACGTTCGAGGGCATTGAAGCGCCGCCGCTGCCGTCGCTGCTACGCAATTTTTCCGCGCCCGTTGTCGTCGAGTACGACTACACGAACGACGAACTCGCGTTCCTGCTCGCGCACGACAGCGATCCGTTCAACCGATGGGAGGCAGGCCAGCGGCTCGCCACACGCGAGTTGCTGGCGCTGACGGAGCCCGCGGCTTCACAGCAGACGCTGTCGCTCGACGATTCAGTCATGGCCGCCTTCGCACGCGTACTGACAGACAAAACGCTGTCGCCGGCGTTTCGCGAGCTTGCGCTCGTGCTGCCTTCCGAGTCCTATCTGGCCGAGCAAATGACGCATGCCGATCCGGCCGCTGTGCACATCGCACGGCAGTTCGTTCGCAAGCGGCTCGCCACCGCGATGCGCCAGGAGTGGTTGACGCTCTACGAGCGGCACGCAACGCAGGGGCCGTATCAGCCCTCCGCCGAAGCCGCTGGACATCGCGCGCTGAGGAATCTCGCGCTCGCGTACCTCGCTGAACTCGACGATCCGTCCGAAGGCGTGGCACTTGCGAATACGCAATACGACGCGGCCAACAACATGACCGATCGCGCCGCAGCACTGACGGCACTGCTTGCCGCTTCAGCAACGGCAGGCAGCGCGGTGGCCGAACGCGCGCTCGATGACTTCTATCGTCGCTTCGAGCGCGAGCCGCTCGTCATCGACAAGTGGTTCGCCATGCAAGCGACGCAACGAGGCAGCGCCGCGCGGCCGATCCTGCCGGTCGTACGCCAACTGATGGCACACCCCGCCTTCACGCTGCGCAATCCGAACCGCGCACGCTCGCTGATTTTCAGCTTCTGCTCGGGTAATCCGGCGCAGTTCCACGCAGCGGATGGCTCGGGTTACGCATTCTGGGCCGAACAGGTGCTTGCACTCGATGCCCTCAACCCGCAGGTGGCCGCTCGGCTTGCGCGCGCGCTCGAATTGTGGCGCCGCTATACACCGGCGCTGCGCGAGCGCATGCATGAAGCGCTCGCTCAGGTGGCGTCCCGAGCATCGTCGCGCGACGTTCGTGAAATCGTCGAGAAAGCGTTGGCCTGACTGGCGCCCTGCCCTCAATTGCAGCCGGCACCGGGTGCCGGCTTTTTTCGCCCTTGCCGGTTGTTCGGACAACCGGTACCGCCCGAAACGCCACTGAGGCACGCGCTTGCGCAGGCTTTGTGTGCGCCCGGCCAAACAAAAACTCGGAGGCGAGCGCGCCCGAGCGGGTAAAATTCACGGCAATCCCACGGCTTTCGGAGCATGCAATGTCTCTCCAGCGACGCACCACCCTAACGAAATATCTGATCGAGCAGCAGCGCGAAACCAACAACTTGCCGGCCGATCTGCGTCTTTTGATCGAAGTTGTCGCGCGCGCGTGCAAGCTCATCAGCCATCACGTCAGCAAGGGCGCGCTGGGTGAAGCGCTTGGTACTGCCGGCAGCGAGAACGTTCAGGGCGAAGTGCAGAAAAAGCTCGATATCCTGTCGAACGAGATTCTGCTCGATGCCAACGAATGGGGCGGCAATTTAGCGGCTATGGCGTCGGAGGAAATGGAAACGCTGTTTCCGATTCCAGCGAACTACCCGCGTGGCCAGTATCTGCTCGTCTTCGATCCGCTCGATGGCTCGTCCAACATCGACGTGAACGTTTCGATCGGCACGATCTTCTCGGTACTGCGCTGTCCGAACGCGGAAGAAGCCACCGAGGAATCGTTCCTTCAGCCGGGCAACCGGCAGGTGGCAGCGGGCTATGCCGTGTACGGGCCGCAAACCGTGCTCGTGCTGACCACCGGCAATGGTGTCAACGGCTTCACGCTCGATCGCGAGCTCGGTTCTTGGGTATTGACGCACCCGAATTTGCGCATTCCCGAAGACACGCGCGAGTTTGCGATCAACGCGTCGAACGCGCGCCACTGGTACCCGCCCGTCGAGCGCTACGTCGACGAGCTGCTGGCCGGCACGACGGGGCCGCGCCAAGCGGATTTCAATATGCGCTGGGTTGCATCGATGGTGGCCGACGTGCATCGCATCTTGCATCGCGGCGGCATCTTCATGTATCCAGCCGATAAGCGCACACCGGATAAGCCGGGCAAGCTGCGGCTGATGTATGAGGCGAATCCGATGTCGTTCATCGTCGAACAGGCCGGCGGCGCCGCGACAAACGGACATCAGCGCATTCTCGACATTCAGCCGACAAGCCTGCATGAGCGCGTGGCGGTGTTCCTCGGCTCGAAGAACGAAGTCGAGCATGTGAGCCGCTACCACGGCAAAGAAGAAATTTGAGCTTGGGGCCTTGCCATCTTCTTCAAGATGTCTCTATAATCGCGTTTCCCTGATGCCGGAATAGCTCAGACGGTAGAGCAGCGCATTCGTAATGCGAAGGTCGGGGGTTCGATTCCTCTTTCCGGCACCAAGAATTCCAGTGAAAGGCCCAGCCCGCAAAGCTGGGCCTTTTCATTTGGCGTAAATCTGGCGTAGTGGCGGGATGCCCTGCCCGTCGCGACGTTGGAGAACGCAGGCAAACGCCGACAATAGCGAAAGAATTTCGAAGCCAAAAAAATGCGGCCCGCGGAAAGAGGTAACGGGAGTAATGCAACGACGCGCCTATCTCACAGACTCCCTGGCTTAACGGATCGCCCGTTTTCAAGCCGGTCACAAAGCGGTAACAGACAAGTCACTCGTCACCTTCTATTTCAGCAACCTTATTGACACCCTTTTTTCCTTCAAATCAAAGAGTTGCATAAGCGTTACCGTTTTAGTTACCTGTCGTGACTGCCCTCCCGTAACAGGACATCATCGTCAATTCAACGAGCTAGGCGTCGCGAAAGGGCCTCGTTACGCGAGTTACCATTTGCGGTGGTCGTCCCAGAACGTGGGGCATGCGAGGCCCCGCATCGTCGACGAACTCAGACAAGTCTGATAATACGGACATAGTTTGAGTGCCGACATCCGCCTCCGTATCATTGCGGCGTGTTCCAAACAGCGAACACCTGGATTGGCATCCGGAAACCGCACAACGTAGGCGATCGTCGGAAATCGGCGGCTTTTCGCCTACGCGTCATGCGCCTCCAATGGTCGGGCCTTGACGGGGGAGCCTTCGGGCTCGCCGGTTCCTTGTGCGCCGGTATGCCAACCCTGTCCTGTGCCCGGCCACCTCATTTGGCATTGAGGTCCGGGTTGTCGAACCCGCACAAGGAGCGCGCGCAATGCACTACCCCGCCGCAGATTCCGAAGTTTTCCGACACCAACTTGACGTCGCAATGGTCAGCATCGACCGTCTCAGCGCCCTAGCTAGCCTCTTGTCCGTAGAGAATGTCGCATCCGCCTTTGGCCGGCTTTCTCCGCTTGAGCAAGTTGCTATATTCGGTAGTTTCGAAGCAGACCTGCAGAAAGCTCGCACCGCGCTATTGCATGCGGCAGCAGGCAGTTGCGCGCCATACGCCCCGCCGCACGATCGCCGTCCTGATATCCCTCTTTCAGCGTTCCAAGATCCGCCACATGTCGAGCAGCTTCCGTGTCTATATCGATGAGTCTGGAGACGAGGGGTTTAAATTCCTGCCCGACGAACAAGGAAGTTCGAGATGGTTCGTGCTCTCGGCGGTCGTGATCAGAAAGGAGCGAGATCTCCAACTTGTGCAGTTGGCGAAAGATGTGCGCGTCCTTTTGAAGAAGGAACCGAAGCACGCGCTGCACTTCCGGCATCTCAAGCATGAGCAACGGGTGCCGTTTGTTCGCCGGATCGGTGAATCGCCGCTCCGGCATATCCACATCCTCGTGCATAAGCCGTCGATCGCGGATCCCGAAGCATTTTAGAAGGAGAAGTTCTCGCTATACCAGGTTGCTGCTCAAACGCGTAAGCTGGCTCTGCCGCGACTATTATCGGCCAGGGGACTTGGGCAACGGCCTAGCAGAATTGATCTTCTCGAATCGATCAGCGATGTCGTACGAGGATCTCCGCGAGTACTTGCGGCGCCTGCGAAACCTGCCGGAAGTGCGGATTCATTGGGAGAGTGTCGATCCTGATGCAGTCCGTGCGGTCTCGCATGACCAACTAGCCGGACTTCAAATCGCAGACGCGGTCGCCACAGGAGCTTTCTATTCGGTACACCGCTCGGTGTACGGAGAAACAGAAGATGGCTACCTGCGGCTGTTGGCGCGCAATATTTATCGGAATCGCGGAACTGCCGACGGCTACGGACTGAAGTTTTGGTGTGCCGATACGGAGGAGAAGAACCGGGTGTTGGCAGTGGTTGCCAACTGAGAGGAAGTACTGTTGCAGGCCCCGGATTCGAGGATCCCACCCATTCGGGCTGCCGTCTTGCGACGACCTCTACAAGCTCCGCGCTCGCCTGCAACAACACCTAGTATATTACGAAACTGCCACAGCGCGCATCGCCCTGCATCAAATCGCACAGTTTGTGAGGGCATGGAACCGCCCGGAAACTCCACACTCCACGCGCTGGGCCGCCAAGAGGCACAGTGCATTGTAAACCACCCCCAGACAACGCCCGCAGGCGGGGAGGGACTGCAATTTCGAGCCGCTCGCTACGCCGGATAACGCGTAGCGCCGGCAACGAGAAGTCCACTTCGATGCACAGGCCCTCGCGGTTAAAGTCGTCGATGACGTTAAACAGCCTGATGCTACGACCGTCGGCGAGCTGATCATGCATAACGTCCATCGACCAGCATTCGTTCAGCGCCAGGGGCACGGCTAGCGGTTCCGGTTGCTCACGTACTAGCCGTTTGCGCGGCTTGATGCGCAGATTCAGTTCCAGCTCGCGATAGATACGGTAAACACGCCTGTGATTCCAGGCGAAGCCCTTGACGTTGCGCAGGTACAAGAAGCACAGCCCGAAACCCCAGTTGCGCTGGTTGTGTGTGAACGTCACGAGCCACTGTGCGATGACTTCGTTTTCTGCACAGCGTTTAGCCCGGTACCGATAGCAGGTTTGGCTCACGCCAAACGCCTCACAGGCCGCCCGTGCGCTCATCGCGCGCTCCTTGACTGCACGCATGTCCATCTCGCGTCGGCGGGATGGCCTCACCACTTTTTTTCAAGCGCCTCACGCACCACCTCGGCCTTCAGCCGCTCTTCGGCGTACATCTTCTTGAGCCTCGCGTTCTCCGTCTCAAGCTCCTTCATCCGCGTCATCAGCGCCGCGTCCATGCCGCCGTATTTCGAGCGCTATTTGTAGAAGCTCGCGCTGCTCATGCCGTGCTCGCGACACAACTCCGGCACGGGGGCTCCCGCTTCCGCCTGCTTCAAGATCGCGAGGATCTGGCTTTCCGTGAATCTGGACGTCTTCATGCAAAATTTCCTGTAGGTTCTGCTGCTAGAAAATTCTACTTCGAACATCCGTTAATTAACGGGGCGACTACCGCATCGCCCCGGCACAGAAACGGCCAGCCGAACCCGGATAAGCCCGCCGCCGTCCCGCTCGTTGTTGCGGATTGTCAATGCGGCACGAGAAAGCCGACCTTACCGAGGGGCGGTTTTTTGTCGGTGGCAAATATCTCAGAAACATGAGCGTCCGGCAATCTGCTAGGTTCACCCCGCGCCGAGAATGGCCGCTCGATGCGCGATGCTCGATGCGGTCAACCTTATATGTGAGCGTGCGCCACAAACGAACGTTGCGGTACGTGATGAAAACGAAGCCGATAACAACGAGAAGATTTATGCAAAAGTGCGATAACCCAAGGTGTCCAATCTGTTACCCGAACTGGAAAGAGGAAGAGGCCGCCGCGAAAAAGCGAGCCGAAGACAACAAGCAGGACTGTATCGACTGCTGGCGCTTCTATCAGAAGAAGGCCGAGGCGATCGTATCGGCGGGTGATCCGGTTGCCCGCAGTCGAAGTATCAACGCGGCCTACGCGCAATTGTGGCTGGACGATCGCCGGTTCCAGTGGGCCGGACTCGCTGCATTTGCATCCAAACAGGTCGGCTGTGGCCCGCTCAACGCCGCAGAGATGATCGGCAAGTCGAATCAGCAACGCAATGCCTACCAGCAATGGGACAAAAACAGTTCGCCGCTTGAACGCCTGTCGCCCTATGCGTCGCCGCGTATGCCGATGCCGGATCAGGCATCCGGCGAAGGCGCACGCAAGGTCTACGAGATGCTGGCGAAGGGCAATACTGCATTGTTTCTCGACGTGTGGCCGTTGCACATGTTTTACAAGAAGTTTGGACTGCCGCGTTTCAAACGGTGTTTGCCGGAACGCCAGGCGCTGCGCGGCTCGGTCGTGTGGCCGTTCCGTTCGGTGCTGTGCAGCCCCGTGTCGTGCGCGCGTTCGAGGCAATTGACGCAGGGGACGCGGCTGGAGGTGTCAAATTTTTGGCCGAACACGAACAACTCAATATCCTGCAACCAGCCATGTACGACGGTACGGCGTTTGCCCTGTTGATGCGGGCCAACCAGTTCGCCTGGGCGCTGAATATCCCAACCGGATCGGCGCGGGAAATCCAGTTGGCGCTCGTTAATCAGTGCACGGTCACGGGTGCCAATGCCAAGTACGAAATATTCAGCAAGCAGCCCCTGGCTAATCTGGCGGACCCAAATCAACGGATGGCGTTCGTGATGCGCGCGGCACAGCGGTTCGATGAACTGCTGCGCGACCCGATCGAAAAACACTCGGTTGAAAATTCCATATTCCTTATCGCGCATCCGAGGTAGCCATGCCGCGTCGAAATATAAGGCGGTTCGGGTATCTCGTAGGTGTATTGATCGGCTGCGCAGTCGCATGGGGCATTTACACGGTTGCAATGCCCTTTGATGAAGTCGCGCTGACCCTTGGCGAACTCTATGAGCAGGTACGCAAGCAATCCCGCTCGACCTTGCCTGCTGCCGAGCCTGGAATATTGTGGGGAGGATTCGTAACTCGTCCAGCCAGATTGCGTTTCACGGATCCAGAATATGGCTTCGTCACGCCCCCGGCGAAATTCCTATATGTCGGAACGGACAAGTTTGGAAAGGTCGAATCGGCAACCTTGTCACCGCAAATTGCAACCCTGCCGCTCGATCAGGCAATGGCCATTGTTGAGGATTTGCAGGAACAGTTACGGCGACGCGGCTGGCATTCGATACGCGCTCATCGTTTTCCACCAATCACAAGCGTGCCGACAATGTTGGAGAGCATACGGCGCGGCGACGATCCACAGACCTTCTGGCAGGCCGCAGGCAAATATCAGGTCGCCCTCGACGTTCGCCGTTTCATCCACGAGAACCACCCAAACGACGAGCGCTACCTGATTACGCTGGAATTAAGCGGCCCTCCCCTGATGGAGGACAGTCCTGGTAGCTAATGCGTCCTACTGTCTCGGCCTTGTGTCACTGGTGTGTGCATTGCGGCGATATCGCATCGCTCAGTGTTATCGCGTGGCGGCATTACCGCGCAGGATGATTCTTTAAGAGTGCGGTGCGCTGGACTGCTGCCGCGCCGCGTTTTCCCCTTCCAAACAAGGCGCGTATAGGTGTGCTCTGCGGTGGGCGGCGGTGTATAACCGCGCGCTGTGGTGGTTATCAAGAATTCGTAATGCGAAGGTCGGGGGTTCGATTCCCCTTTCCGCACCAAAAAGAATCAAGCAAAAAGCCCAGTCAATTGCGCCTGGGCTTTTGGCCTTTGAACGCGTAGACGTTCAGATATCGAAAAATACAGTCTCACGGCCACCGTCCGGCGTGTCCTGCAGCCGCACATCGAAGGTATAAACGGCCCTGCCCTCGCGCTCGCTGCGTCGCGCAACAAGCGTATCGCGCCGCACAGCCCATTCGATGCCGGCAAGCACTGGGTCGTTCAGATTGGCGTCGACCTCATCGCTGAAATACAGGCGAGTGTGCAAGCCCATATTGATACCGCGCGCGAACAGCACGACACAAATATGCGGCGCCTGCAACGCGCCGTTGTGTGCGGCCACCGGCCCAGGCTTGATCGTCTCGAAACGATACACCCCCGTCTCGAAATCGGTGCCTGTGCGCCCCCATCCCCGAAACGACGGATCGAGCGCCTTGCCCTGCCGGTCGCCGGGATGCGCATATCGCCCTTCGGCATTGGCTTGCCAGATTTCGGTCAGCGCATCGCGCACGAGCGACCCGGAGCCATCGTAGACGCGCCCTTCGATATCGATGCGCTCGCCGAGCGTTTGATCGGACACAAGCACGTTACCGAAGTTGTTCTCGAAGATATCGAAACCGGCTTGCTTCGGAGCAAGGCCGATGTGCACGTACGGACCGCCCGTCTGCGATGCGGTCTCGTTCCAACGTATCGGCGAAAACGGTGCAAGCGTCATCATTTCGCTCTCGGCACTGACTGTTCGAAATGCGTCGCGCGACGCCCGCGCAACGTAATGTCGAAGCGATAGCAACGGCTGTCGAGCGGGATGTGATTGGCCGAATCTTGCAATGCGATCAGCCCGCGGATCTGCTCTTCGCTCGGGATCGTCTTCAAAATCGGGCATTGCGCGATCAGCGGGTCCCCCTCGAAATACATCTGCGTGATGAGCCGCTGGGCCCAACCGTCGCCACTTAACGAGTAATGAATATGCGACGGGCGCCAATCGTTAATCCGGTTGCGCCACGGATAAGCGCCCGGCTTGATCGTCCGATAGACGTAATAGCCGTTTGCATCGGTGAGCATTCGCCCGCAGCCGCCGAAATTCGGATCGATCGGCGCAAGGTACTTGTCGTTCTTGTGCCGATAGCGACCACCCGCATTCGCTTGCCAAACTTCGACGAGCGCATGCTCGACGGGACGACCGAACTCATCGCGAACATAACCGTGCACGATGATGCGCTCGCCGATCGGCAACCCTTCTTTGGCAAAATTCATGATGAGATCGTTGTCGAGCGGCCCCAACTCGTCCGGGCTGAATACGGGTGCGGTCGTCTCCGATAGCGTATTGCGCGTCGAAATCAAAGCGTTACGCGGCGATCTCAACACGCTCGTCTTGTAGCCGGGCGTCAAAGCCGGCGGATGCTGTTCCGTATCCCGTTGGGCAAATTCACCGTAAGCGCTGGCGTGTCCGGCAGCCAATGTCTGCATCCGCGTCTCCTTCAGATTCGTTCGCATAGCCGTGACTCTAGATTGCCGAAAGCTTTCGGTAAATTGACTTGT
Source organism: Trinickia sp. LjRoot230 (assembly GCF_964253315.1). Lineage (NCBI taxonomy): Bacteria > Pseudomonadati > Pseudomonadota > Betaproteobacteria > Burkholderiales > Burkholderiaceae > Trinickia > Trinickia sp. LjRoot230. The sequence goes on along the minus strand of NZ_CAXUQX020000001.1, from coordinate 1,165,676 downwards.
TTTCGTCAATTCCATAACCTAAAGGAATGGAAACCGCTCTTCGTTCTCGCCTCCGCCTGCGCCACATTCACTGCTTTCTTGCCATCGCACAGGAGCGCAGCCTCGGCCGCGCCGCCGAGCAGCTTCATCTGAGCCAGCCGGCCGTTTCGAAGACGTTGGTCGAGCTCGAGTCGCTCGCCGGTGTCGAGCTTGTCGAGCGGGGCCGGCACGGGGCGCGGCTCACCGCTGCCGGCGAACATTTCCTGCGTTATGCGATCGACATCGAGCACGCATTGGAGTCAGCAGGTGCCGCGTTGAGCGGCGAGGCAACGCCGTCGCCTGCGCCGCTCGAGATCGGCGCGCTGCCGACGGTCGCGAGCGGCCTCGTTCCCGACGCGCTGGTGCGGCTGCGCGCGCTTCGCCCTCATGCCGGCGTGAGATTGAGAACAGCGACCAACGCCGTGCTGCTTTCAGCGCTAAAAAGCGGCGAGCTCGATTTCGTGATCGGACGCATGGCCGAACCGTCCGCCATGCAAGGGCTTTCGTTCGAATTGCTCTACGCCGAGCCGCTCGTGATGGCCGTGCGCCCGCGTCATCCGCTATTGGCGGCCGGCACGGTCTCGCTGCCGGCGGTGCTGGCCTATCCGCTGATCGTGGCGCCGGCCGGCACCGTGCCACGGCTCAACACCGATGCCTACTTCGACGCGCATGCGCTGCGCGTGCCGTCCGCGTGCGTCGAAACCTTGTCGGTATCGGTCGCGCGGCTACTGGCGCGTCGATCCGACGCCGTATGGATTACGCCCGAACGCGCCGCACGCGACGATATCGAGACGCGCCTACTTTGCGCGCTTGATCTGCCGATGAGAGGCGCCGAGGAACCCGTGGGCATCATCTGGCGCAGCGCCGGCGACACCAGCGAACTCGCGCAGACGCTCGCGGAAATCCTCAGAACGCTCGCACACGAGAAGCCGCGCACGCGCGGCAAGCGCGCGACCGGAGCATAGTCCCTGTACGCACGTCCTTGACCCGCTCCGGTCGGACGCATACCATCGTCCGCATTGTTCGTTTTTTAGCACATTGTTCGATTATCGAACAACTTTCCACCCGTTCATCATGCGCGAATTCGAAGGACGCCTCACCGATCGCCTGACATCCACCAACGCGCTGATCGCCGTTTTTTCGCCGCACGCGACGGTGCAGCGCATGCTCGATGTGGAGGCGGCGCTTGCGCGTGCGCTCGCGGTGGCCGGCGTCATTCCCACTGGCGCAGCGGGGCTGATCGCGGCGGCGTGTCGCGCCGATCGTATCGATGTGAACGCGCTGAGCGCGAGCGCTGCGCGCGCCGGCAATCTCGCCATTCCACTCGTCAAGCAGTTGACCGCATTAGTGACCGAGGAAGCGCCCGATGCGGCGAAATACGTGCATTGGGGCGCCACGAGCCAAGACATCATCGATACCGGCATGGTGTTGCAACTGCGCGATGCGTTCGCGCTCATCGAGACCGATCTGGCCGCGCTTGCAAATGTGCTCGCCCGTCAGGCCGAGCGCCATCGCGCCACGCCGATGGTGGGACGCACATGGCTGCAGCAGGCTTTGCCGATCACGCTAGGCTTGAAGTTCGCCCAATGGCTCGATGCGCTCGAGCGCCACCGTTTGCGTTTCGCGCTGTTACGCGAGCGCGCGTTCGTGCTGCAGTTCGGCGGCGCCGCGGGCACGCTCGCGAGCCTCGGCGAAAAGGCGGACGCCGTGGCGCAAGCGCTCGCGCACGAGCTTGCGCTGCCGCTACCGGCTCTGCCTTGGCATACGCAGCGTGATCGTTTCGCCGAGACGGCGACGACGTTCGGCCTGCTCACCGGTACGCTCGGCAAGATCGCACGCGACGTGTCGTTGCAAATGCAAACCGAAGTCGGCGAGCTCGCCGAACCGTCGGGAGCGGGCAAAGGGGGTTCGTCGACGATGCCGCACAAGCGCAACCCGGTTGGGTGCGCCGCCGTACTGACCGCCGCGGTTCGCGTGCCCGGGCTCGTCGCCACGGTGCTCGCCGCGATGGTGCAGGAACACGAACGGGCGCTCGGCGGCTGGCAGGCCGAGTGGGAGGCGCTGCCCGATATCGCACGGCTGGCCGGCGGTGCGCTGGCTAACATCATCGAGATCGTCGACGGTCTGGAGGTCGACCCGGTCCGCCTTGCCGCCAATCTCGACCTGACGCATGGGCTCATCCTTGCCGAAGCTGTGATGCTCGCACTGGGCGAATCGATGGGGCGCTTGCAAGCACATCGGCTGGTCGAACAAGCCGCGCGCGAAGCCGTGGCGAGCGGGCGCAGCTTGCGCGATGTCCTAGCCGACGATCCCAACGTCGTGAAGCAACTCGGTATCCGGCGCCTGGATGCGCTGTTCGATCCGGCCAACTATGCGGGCAATTCACCGGCATTCGTCGATGCCGTCCTCGCGGCGTTTCGCACCTCGCAAATCAGTCAGGAGTCCCAATGAACGACGAAGAACGCTATCAAGCTGGCATGGACGTGCGCCGCGCTGTGCTCGGCGATGCGCACGTCGATCGCTCGCTCGCGAATCGCACGGCGCTCACCGGCGAGTTTCAGGAATTGATCACGCGGTACGCGTGGGGCGAAATTTGGACGCGCGAGGGGCTGCCGCGCCATACGCGCAGTCTGCTGACAATTGCGATGATGGTGGCGCTCAATCGCGACGAAGAACTCGCGTTGCATTTGCGTGCGGCGAAAAACAACGGCGTCACGCGCGACGAAATCAAGGAAGTGCTGTTACAGGCAGCCATCTATTGCGGCGTGCCGGCCGCCAACTCGGCATTTCACCTCGCCGCCCGCATCTTCAGCGAAGACGATACCAGCGCCGCGCAATAAGTCCGTGAAGCCACCTGGCGGTTTTATCGTTGCCGCTTGCTGCGCAGAAAATCGATTAGCACTCGCAGCTTGAGCGGCATTTGCGCGCGGCTGGACGTATAAAGACAAAAACCGTCGAAAGTCGGGCTCCAATCGTCGAGTACGCGGACGAGCCGGCCATCAGCGAGCTGTTCGCCGACATAGCCCTCGAACACGTGCACCAGTCCCGCGCCCTGCTCCGCTGCGCGCACCATCGTCCGTATGTCGTTCGTCACGAAACCACCCGGCGGATCGACCTCGAAAACGCGCGACGGCTCGGCCGGCGATACGAATTCCCAACGATAAATGCCCCCGCTCGTCGTGAACCGGTAGCGCAGGCAGTCGTGTCGCATGAGGTCGTCGGGCACGGTGGGCGGCGCGTGGCGCGTGAAGTACTCCGGAGAACCCGCCACGGCAATACGCATCTGTCCGGAAAGCGGAATCGCCACCATATCGCGCGCTAGCATTTCCCCAAGCCGGATGCCGGCATCGAAGCCTTCGCCTACGATCTCGCTCAACCCGTCATCGAGCGCCAGTTCGAGCGTGATTTGCGGATACAGCTGTTTGAATTCGCCAAGATGCGGCAAAACGAGCATCTCGTTCGCGATGCGCGGCAAATTGATGCGCAAGATGCCGCTGGGCTGATCGCGCATCTCGTCGAGCACGTCGAACGCCGTCTCGAGCATCGACAATGCGGGCCGCACGCGCTCGAGAAACCGGACTCCCGCCTCGGTGAGCGCCACGCGCCGCGTCGTTCTGTTGAAAAGCCGGATGCCGAGTTGCGCTTCCAGCAGGCGGATCGATTGAGACAACGCAGAGGCCGAAACGCCGGTTTGCGCCGCCGCGCGCGTGAAACTCTGCTGCCGGGCAACGCTCTCGAATGCCATCAGTGTCGGCAGTTGAGCCGGGTCCATGCGCCTCATTTATTAAGCTCTCCTTCACAATCATTTAAGGATAGAGGCATTTTTCCGCACGATCAACGCGCGCACGATACGGCTCATCGACATTTTTCAACCAGCTGTGCATGGGCCCAAGTAAGCGCTAAAGCACTAACTTGGGCCGACAGGAGAAAGGACATGACGATGAACCACTACACCCTGCTCGGCCGTTCTGGCCTGCGTGTTTCGCCGCTTGCGTTGGGCACGATGACGTTCGGCACCGAATGGAACTGGGGCGCTGACGAAGCGACGGCGCGGCGTCTTTTCGATCTGTACGTCGATGCGGGCGGCAACTTCATCGACACGGCCGATCTCTATACCGAAGGCACCAGCGAGCGCTGGCTCGGCAAGTTCGCCGCCGAGCGCGGCCTGCGCGATCGCCTCGTGATCGCCACCAAGTACAGCTACAACGCGCAAGCCGGCAATCCAAACGCGGGCGGCAATCACCGCAAGAATCTGATGCGCGCACTCGACGCGTCACTCAAGCGTCTGGGCACGGACTACATCGATCTCTATTACGTGCATACGTGGGACCGGATGACGCCGGTCGACGAGGTGATGCGCGCAATGGACGACGCCGTGCGCGCGGGCAAAATTCGTTATGTCGGCTTGTCGGATACCCCGGCTTGGTTCGCGGCGCGCGCGCAGACGCTCGCGCAGTGGCGCGGCTTCGAACCGGTCGCGGCCATGCAGCTCGAGTACTCGCTGATCGAGCGTAATGCGGAAAACGAGTTCGCCGACCAGGCCGCGGAGCTCGGCATGGGCCTCGTACCGTGGAGCCCGCTCGGCATGGGCTTGCTGTCCGGCAAATATCGGCCCTCGGAGCTAGCCGGCAGTGACGGCACGGGACACGGCAACGGACGCCTGCAGACGGTGCACGCCGAGAGCGCCGGGCGCATGCCACCGGGATTCGACAAGCTCACCGAACGCAATTTCCACATCGTCGCCGAACTCGAAGCGGTCGCGAAGGAGGCCGGCCGGCCGATGGCGCAGGTTGCGCTGAATTGGCTTCATCACAAACGCGGCGTATCGAGCATCATCGTCGGCGCAACGCAGCCGCAGCAACTGCAAAGCACGCTGGGCTCGCTCGACTTCACGCTGGCGCCCGAGCTCGTTGCGCGGCTCGACGCCGTCTCGCAGCCCGCACGGCCGTTTCCCTATTACATGTTTGCGGACGGCCACCAGGCTCGCATTCATGGCCATGTCGAAGTCGCCAACAAGCCGGCCAGCTATGACGCCCCCATTCGGGTGCCCGCACCAGCGGCTGCCTGACTGACTACCTGACTACATGCGTGCGTTACGAGCTATCGACGTGCGGCGGCCGCGGCTGCGGCCCCGCATGAAGCTTACGCGTGCGGCGGGACACGGAACGGGGCGCGCCCATCAGGCAAGCTGACAAGCATGCTGAAAAGCAGAGGCTCGAAAGCGGGCGGCGCGCGGCGATCGCGGTACGGACATCCTTGATTTCCCTTAATACGCTTTAAAGACGTCGCACATGTGCCGTTATTGCAACAAAGCGTTAAAAAGAGATTCGGCGCTGGCATCAATCCGCATGTGCGTCAGATAATCGTCTTGTATCTGGAGAGAAATCATGGAAGCGAAGCCCACCAAAATTCCGACCCCCGACAAAGTCTCGAGCCCGGATCCGGAACCGGTAGGCGTGGAATTTCTGGCGGCTGAATTGCCAGAGCATGTTCGAGCATTCTTCGACGAACAACGCAATTCGTGCGCATCGGACTAAGCGCGCGGCGCATCCGCGCCACCGGTGGTTGCGAAACGACGCGCGCGTGACATCGCTGCGCGCCGAATGCGCTCGCCTTCACCGGCCGGAACCGGCCGCCCGATAAGCAGCAATCTGGTACGCTCCAGCCGTTGCGCCATCGCCGGTTCATGATCGGCGCGGCATCGTTGCCGGTTTGGCCGGCTTTCCGCACTGCACCAAAACCTCGCCGATGAAACGTCCTCTGAGCGCCGCCGCATTGGGCACGCTTGCGCTTTGCGCAGCCTTCCTTGTCGCCACACCCCGAGCGGTCGCAGACGGCGACGACACACCGCTGATCAATCTCGTCGCACTGGCATCCAAGCGGCTGGCGCTTGCCGTGCCCGTCGCTCAATGGAAATGGGCGAACGGCCGTCCGATTACCGACGCGCCGCGCGAAGCCGCGCTGTTGGCCGACGTCGACAAGCGCGCTCGCGCGGCCGGTGTTGATCCTGCCTTCGCGCGCGCCTTCTTCCAAGATCAGATCGATGCCAGCAAGAGAGTACAGAACGCACTCTTCGAAAAGTGGCGCGCCACCAAACCGCCTGATGGCCCACCGCCCGATCTGGCCACCAGCACCCGACCAGCGTTGGATCAACTGACCCAATCGATGATTGCCGGGCTCGGACGTGTTCAGCCGTTGCGCGATGCATCGGATTGCCCTGTCAGACTGGCCCGAAGCGTTCAAAACTGGAAGTCGATCACGCATTACGATGCGAGCGAGACGCGTGCGCTCGAGACGGCATTGGCACACGTTTGCACGGCCGGCGGGATGGCTGGCGTCGCCTAAGCGGGGGCCGTCAGGCAGGGGCCGCGTTGGCGAACGCGGTAACGGGTGTCACCGAAACAGGCGCGGGCGCAATTTGCACAACCCGCAAGCCCCGCTCCAAACGCGCCTGCAAAATGCGGCACGTGGCGGCTTCGGCGCGCCTCGGCGCGTCGCTGGCTGCCAACTCGCGGGCTTGATCGATCGAGGGTGCCGAACCAAGGTAGCACCATTGGTCCACCACATGGAACGTCGATTCGCGCGCTTCGTCCCCACGTTCCTCGAAGGCGATCGCGCCGCCATACGGCCAGGGGACGCCTGCGCCGCCCGGTGCGCCGCGATCCGAGCGTGGCGCGCGGTTGAACCGCGGCGCCAGGGCGCCGATCCACTGCGCCTCGGCCAACAATGCCCCCACCTCGCCGCCCGTGTCGAGCCATTGCACACGCTGCACCTGCTGGGCGAGACGAATCTCGCGCGCAGACCGTCGCTCGCCGACCAGTTGCGCACGAATGCGCTGCCGCAGCCGAACACTGCGGCCCACATAGAGCGCCGTGCCCGCTTCGTCGTAAAAAGCGTACACGCCGCAGCCCGCGGGCGCACTGTCGAGCAGGTCTTCGGTGATATCGCCGGTAATCCGGTAGCGACGCACCGTTCGCTCGACATGCTCGCGCAGCACCGGGACTGGCCACGTGCCATGCAGCTGCTGCCAGAACTGCCACAGCAAGTCCGCGTCGGCGAGCGCTCGATGTCGCGCCATCGGCGTGAGCGCGTGGCGTTCGATCAGCGCATCGAGACCATGACGCTTTTCGTCGGGACGTAGCGCACGCGACAGGCGGACCGTGCATAACACGTCGGGATGAAACGCGAAGCCAGCCCGCTTGAACTCGCTGCGGAGAAAGCCGCGATCGAAATTAGCGTTATGAGCCGCGAACAGCTTACCGTCGAGCCGCGCGAACAAGTCCGGCGCGATCGCCTCGAACGGGGGGGCATCGCGCACCATGTCGTCCGTAATACCAGTGAGCTGTTGAATAAACGGCGGAATGGACTGCTGCGGATTGACGAGCGTGCTCCAGCGCGAAATACCGCGCGAACTTGCTTCGACGACGCCAATTTCGGTGATCCGGTGATCCGCGAGCGAACCGCCCGTCGTCTCCAAATCGACAAATACGATGGGGGTATCGACTGCCGAATCCGGCAAGGGAAACTCAAACATGAATAAAGGCGCTCGGAGACTTCAACAGACGAAGTATGCACCACCCGAGCGCCAGCTACAGCACGTGGCCGGGCGGTCTGCCGACCGCGCGACCGCACCGACCTAAGTCAGAGAGGGCGAATGTTCGCCGCCTGCTTGCCTTTTGGTCCGGTTTTTACGTCGAACTGAACGCGCTGATTTTCTTTCAGGGATTTAAAGCCTTCGATTTGGATCTCGGAGAAATGCGCAAACAAATCTTCGCCGCCCTGATCGGTCGTAATAAAACCAAAGCCTTTAGCATCGTTGAACCATTTGACGATACCAGTTTCCATAGTACTAATTCCCTCGAGATTTTTAATAGACGGGCAGCGCCCTCCACCGAAACCCCTATGTGGACAACACGCCACAGTCTCTCCGCCCGAAGCGCATCGCCAGGTAAATCCGGCGCTGCTTTTATAAATGTTCCGGCGAGCGGTCGTCAAGGAATTTTTCATTAACTGAACGATGTCGCGATGCTTTGTGCATCAACTGCAAATAAATCGCGTAATCACCGTCAATATTACCTAGTCTCACAATTAAAGAAATCGTTATCAGAAAAATATACCACAGATGCAACAAAGTATTTCTAATGTAAGTGTTTGTCCGGGTTGCGCTTGCCCACTAGAACTCAGATCATCGAGTGGTAGGTAATTGCAGGTGGGGATCGTCATGCGAATAAATGTCTTCAAGCACTTTTTCTCCCGGTTTCTGCGCGCGCCCCACACCGAAAAAGAAACGCGCGCGAGGCCAGAAGCCGGCCCGGCACCCGCACTCAGCTTCGATCCGTTCTGGCACGGCGATCATTGGCAAAATCTGCTGGCCTGCCCGATGGATGCGCGGCACTACGTCGTCGAAGACTGGGCGCCCGTCGGCGAGGAATCGGCAACACCGCGGGCCGATTGGCCGCGCAATGACAAGAAGCATCGCCGATCGCACTGAATTCGCGGCGATGCGCGCGGCCGCATCGCCTGTTGCCAATATTTCCATATCCTCGCGCTAGTCTGCGCGCCCGCCAGCGCTGGTGGCGTATGCCCGCGATCAATCGATTCGCGACGCGCAACTGACTTCGCCTGATTCTCATCAACTTTCCGCCAATTGCGGCGCATCTGTGTGTTACCAAAACACAACAGACGTTAAAGTCGGTGCGACGCCCAGTCCGCGGCGCGTACCGCGAAGGCCTTATGAGATAAGGCTTTACCGGCCATTGTCGCGCCATTGCGTAAGTGCAAATAGTTTATTGCAGGAATCGAAACGCCTTAGTGGGCGGGGAGCTCCTTTACACTCAGCCCGGTTGGGAAACGGAGGGGCCGTGGTGCTGCTAGCCCTTCTCATGCCAGTCCGCCTCTCGCAGAAACTAGGCATGAAGGTTTTCCGAAGCCGCAAATAAAACTTCCTGTTCTGGAGCGATAAAGATGAAAAAGACTCTTCTGGTCGGCGCCCTTACCGGCGTATTTGCAACGATGGCGCACGCGCAAAGCAGCGTCACGCTGTACGGCTTGATCGATGCAGGTATCACTTACACGAACAACCAGGGTGGCCACAGCAACTGGCAAGAAACGAGCGGCAGCGTAAACGGTAGCCGTTGGGGCTTGCGCGGCGCCGAAGACCTCGGCGGCGGTCTGAAAGCGATTTTCACGTTGGAAAACGGCTTTAGCATTAATAACGGCGCGTTGGCCCAGCAAGGCCGCGAATTCGGCCGCCAAGCCTATGTCGGCCTGTCGAGTGACCAGTTCGGTACGGTAACCCTTGGCCGTCAATATGACGACGTCGTCCAATATCTCGGGCCGCTTTCGTTGACGGGCACGCAATATGGCGGCACGTATTTCGCTCACCCGTTCGACAACGATAACCTCGACAATTCGTTCCGCGTCAACAATTCGGTGCATTATCAGAGCGCCAACTACGGCGGCTTCAAACTCGGCGCCATGTACGGCTTCTCGAACGCGGCCGGCGGCTTCGCGAACAACCGCGCCTACAGCGTGGGGGCATCGTATAACTTCGCTGGCTTTAACGTCGCTGCAGCCTACATGCAGTTGAACAACGGCCTCAGCTCGAATGCGACTACCGCTTTGGGCACGAACACGGGCGGCGCGGTGACGGATTCGCCGTTCACGTCGGGGCGCCAGCGCATCTGGGGCGGCGGCCTGAACTATACGTTCGGCCCGGCAACGGCTGGCTTCGTGTTCACGCAATCGCGCGTCAGCGGCGCTACCAGCATCACCAATGCGGCTGTCAGCGGCGGCAACCTTGGCTTCGCAACCCCGACTTCGCTGCGTTTCAATAACTTTGAAGTCAATGGCCGCTATGCACTGACGCCGGCCCTGAGCCTGGCTGGTGAATACACATACACGGACGGCAAGGTCGGCAGCGCGAAGCCGAAGTGGCACACGGCCGGGCTGCAAGCCGACTACCTGCTCTCCAAGCGTACCGATGTCTACCTGCAAGGCGAATATCAGCACGTCAGCGCCGATGGTACGGGCCTGACGGCGTTCGTCAACGGGCTGCGCCCGTCGTCGACGGCCAACCAGGTTGCCGTTACGGCCGGCCTGCGTCACCGCTTCTAATATGCGTTGAAACAGCAGTATCACGCTCTGAAGGCGCCGCTTGCGGCGCCTTTTTTTATTCCATCTAAAGCTCGAAGTCGATCAGCCTTCGGCCTGCGGATAGTGCACGTCGAGCACGTCGATCTGCTCGGCACCAGCGGGCGTGTGAAGCGTCACCGTATCGCCGATGCGCGCCTTGAGCAGCGCGCGAGCGATCGGTGAAATCCAGCTCACGTGTCCGTGCTCGAGGTCGACTTCGTCGACTCCGACAATCGTGATCACATGCGTCTCGCCGTTGGTGCTGGCATATTCCACCGTTGCTCCAAAAAACACCTGATCGGTATTTTCCTGCTTGCTGCTGTCGACCACTTCGGCCAGATCGAGCCGTTTCGTCAGAAAGCGGATGCGCCGGTCGATCTCACGCAAGCGGCGCTTTCCGTAGATGTAATCGCCGTTCTCCGAGCGGTCACCATTCGATGCAGCCCACGAAACGAGCTTCACGACCTCCGGCCGGTCCTCATCGATCAGATGCAGCAACTCATCGCGCAGGCGTTTGTGGCCTGCGGGGGTAATGTAATTCTTCGTACCGGCGGGAACGTCCGGCTGAGAGATTTCGAGGTCGTCGTCGGCATCGTCGGACGACTCTTTGACAAAGGCTTTGTTCATGATGCGACCGCAATATCCATTCGGTTAATGCTCCAGCGTACACGATCCGCTGCACCGTCAAAAGCGTTGCGAATACGCCGTCGCGCCGCGGCCTAAACGCACGCTGCAATCCTTGAAGTGCTTACGCCGTCCGACCTCTTCCCTTTTTCGACCGTCGTGCTATACTTTCGCTTCTGCGTGCGGCTGTAGCTCAGTTGGATAGAGTACTTGGCTACGAACCAAGGGGTCGTGGGTTCGAATCCTGCCAGCCGCACCATCTTTTCAAGAGCCTTCTTCGCGGAAGGCTTTTTGTTTCACCGGGTTTTGCTGAACCATCCGTTTCGCGTGCGGCTGTAGCTCAGTTGGATAGAGTACTTGGCTACGAACCAAGGGGTCGTGGGTTCGAATCCTGCCAGCCGCACCACTCATGAAGGGCCTTCCGTTCGTTCGGAAGGCCCTTTGTCTTTGAGCCAACCTACCTACCCCCGCAGCATTCGATTCAGTAATCGGCACGCTCGCGTTCGATACGCATACCGCCGTCATGGCGGTGATGTCCCTCTTCGCTTGGCCGCTCGCGCGAGATGCGCATCACATCGGGGTTCGTGCGCACGCGGCGCATGACGTTGGCAAGGTGCACCCGATCGCTCACTTGAATCACGAAGCGCAGAACGGTGGACTCCTGCGACAAATCTTCGTCCATTGCGATGTGGACGATATTCGCATCGGCCGACGTGATGTCCGCCGCCACGCGCGCAAAAACACCCTTCGTGTTTTTGACGAGGACCTTGATCGCGACGTCGAAAAGCCGGCCCGGCTGAGGCGCCCATGCCACGTCGATCCAACGGCCCGGGTCGCGCCGATGAATGCGCTGAGCCACACGGCAGTCGGTCGTATGAATCGCCATCCCGAGACCAATGCCGATATAGCCCATGATGTCGTCGCCAGGAATGGGCCTGCAGCAGGCCGACAACTGAACGGACATGCCCTCGGTGCCGGTAATGACAACTGGCGGCGCATGGGCGCCCGCATGCTCGGCACGCGGATGATCGTCATCCGTTTCGCGGCCAGTGACGAGCACCTCGATACGCTTGGCCATCACTGCTGCCACGCGCCGGCCCAGACCGATGTCCGCGAAAATCTCCTGCCGGTTTTTGTTGCCCGTCCATTGCACGAGCTTGTCCCAAATCTCGGGGTCGATTTCGGACAGCACGAGACCATACCCTTTCAGGCTCTGATCGACGAGCCGCTCGCCGAGCTGAACCGATTCGTTCAGCCGCATCGTCTTCAAGTAATGGCGAATGGCCGAACGCGCCTTGCCGGTTCGCACGAAGCCGAGCCAGGCCGGGTTCGGCTTCGAATACGGCGCCGTAATCACTTCGACGATATCGCCGCTTTTCAACTCGGTGCGCAGCGGGAGCAACTCATTGTTGATCTTGACGGCCACGCATTGATTGCCCAAATCGCTATGGATCGAATAGGCGAAATCGAGCGCGGTGGCACCGCGCGGCAATGCCATGATTTTCGATTTCGGCGTGAAGACATAGACCGCATCGGGGAACAAGTCGATTTTGACGTGTTCGAGAAATTCGCTTGAATCACCGGCTTCGCTTTGGATATCCAGCAGCGACTTGAGCCATTGATGGGCGCGCTTTTGCACATCGTTGAGATCGGCGCCGCCGTTCTTGTAGAGCCAGTGCGCCGCAACGCCCGCTTCGGCGATCTCATGCATTTTGCGCGTGCGAACCTGGAATTCGATCGGCGCGCCGAACGGGCCGACGAGCGTCGTATGCAGTGATTGATAGCCGTTGACCTTCGGTATCGCGATGTAGTCCTTGAACTTGCCGGGCACCGGTTTGTATAGCGCATGCAGTGCACCGATGCAGGTATAGCACTCGAGGGCACTGCTCACGACAACGCGAAAGCCATAGACATCGAGCACTTGCGAAAACGACAACTGCTTGTCGCGCATCTTCTTGTAGATGCTGAAGATGGTTTTCTCGCGGCCCGTTACTTCGGCGTCGATATGCGCGTCGGCAATAGCGCGCTGCACCGATTCCAGGATTTTACCGACCACCTCTCGCCGATTGCCACGCGCGGCCTTGACCGCTTTTTCAAGCGTCGCATACCGGTTCGGATTGAAATTCGCAAAACTTAGATCCTGCAGTTCGCGATAGGTGTTGTTCAACCCGAGCCGGTGAGCAATCGGCGCGTAGATATCGAGCGTCTCGCGCGCGACCCGGCGACGCTTTTCCGGCGGAACCGCACCGAGCGTGCGCATGTTGTGAAGCCGATCGGCGAGCTTGACGAGAATCACTCGCACATCGCGCGCCATCGCGAGCAGCATCTTGCGGAAGTTCTCGGCTTGCGCTTCTTCGCGGTTGCGGAACTCCATCTTGTCGAGTTTCGACAAGCCGTCGACGAGTTCCGCCACCTTCGCGCCAAAGCGCTCGGCCAACTCCGTCTTCGTGACGCCCTGGTCTTCCATCACGTCGTGCAACAGCGCGGCCATGATCGACTGGGCGTCGAGCTTCCAGCCTGCGCAGGTTTCCGCGACAGCAACCGGGTGCGTGATATAGGGTTCGCCGCTTTGGCGATACTGACCGAGGTGGGCTTCGTCGCCGAAGTGGAACGCTGCCTTGACCTCTTTGATCTCTTCCGGACTCAGGTAGCCCGCGAGCATCGAAGTCAGCTTCGCAATCGAAACGACGTCGTGCTTGCGCGGCTGCTCGGGCGTGGCCGTCGGCCCGAAAAGATGGCGAAACGATTGTTCGAGAACCGCGTCGATGTACTTGCGCGCAGCCCCCGGCGCGTCGGACTCGTGTTCGAGATGGGCGGCCTCAGCGGCAACGGAGGCAGACGATGGGATATTGCTCATATTCGCCTCCGCGTCGGTTGCTGAACAGGTTATGCGCGCTTGGCTCGACACGACTGCTCAAAGACGCGGCGCCACGAGCGGACGCCGCGCTTCATGTACGCGATGCTCAGACAGGCACCTTCTTCAGCATCTCGAGACCGACCAAGCCCACTGCGATCTCGCGCAATGCGACCACCGTGGGTTTGTCACGGCTCTCGATCTTCGGCGTGTGACCTTGAGCCAGTTGGCGAGCGCGATAGGTGGCAGCGAGCGCCAACTCGAATCGATTCGGGATTTGCTTGAGGCAGTCTTCTACAGTGATGCGGGCCATGTTCTGAAATTCCTTCTGTATATGTTGCTCATTCTACCTTATGTGCGCAACTGCCCGTCATCACTCGGCTGCCGGCAGATGAATGCCGAGTTCGACGAAAAGCGCGCTGTGGCGCGCGTATTGCGACGCGAAGCGCAATCGCGTCGCATGGACGATGCATTGCAGCGCGGCCAGTGCCTGATCGAAGTGCTCGTTGATGATGACGTACTCCGCTTCCGAGGCATGCGCCATCTCGCCGCCGGCCGCCAGCAGCCGCCGCGTGATGACGTTCGGCTCATCCTGACCGCGCTTTTTGAGGCGGACTTCGAGTGCCTCGAGCGACGGCGGCAAGACGAATATCTCCACCGCGTTGCGGAACCGCTTTTTCACTTGCTGCGCACCTTGCCAGTCGATCTCGAGCAGCACATCGTGTCCCCGCTTCATCTGCTCTTCAATCCACACACGCGAGGTCGCATAGTAGTTGCCGTGCACCTCGGCGCTCTCGAGGAATTCGCCGCTCGCGTGGCGCGAGAGGAAGTCGTCGATCGTGGTGAAGTGATAGTGCTGGCCGTCGAGTTCGCCTGGACGCGGCTTGCGCGTCGTGTACGAAATCGACAGACGGATACCCGCATCCTGAGCGAGCAGCGCGTTCACGAGCGTCGATTTGCCCGCACCGGAAGGCGCGACCACCATGAACAGGTTCCCGGGATAAACGCCGGCATACGGGTTGCGGTGCGCCGTGCCCGGTGCAGGGTTGGCGCGGCTGTCGGACGTAGAGTCAGTCATCGGTGCCTCACTCGAGGTTCTGGACCTGTTCACGCATCTGCTCGATCAAGAGCTTGAGCGTCATCGAAGCATCGGCAAGCTCTTTCGCTGCCGCCTTCGAGCCCAGCGTATTCGCCTCGCGGTTCAGTTCCTGCATCATGAAATCGAGCCGCTTGCCGACCTTGCCACCCTTTTCGATGACGTGACGCGTCTCGTTCAAATGCGCCGCGAGCCGCGAGAGCTCTTCGGCGATATCGATGCGAATGCCGTACATCGTCACTTCCTGACGAATGCGCTCGGCGATCTCTTCGCGCGAAACGATCGTCGCCGCCGTATCGGGCGCGGCGATGCCCAGCGCGTCTTGCAATCGTTCGACAATTCTTTGCTGGTGCTTCGCAATCAACTCCGGGACGAGCGGCGCGATGCGATGCAGGATCGATTCCATCTCCGTCACGTTGCCAAGCAACATGGTGGCCAGTTGCGCACCCTCGCGGGCACGCACGTCGATCAACTCGGCAACCGCTTGCTTGCCGCACTGAAGCACGGCGTCGCGCAGCAAATCGGCCGACGCTCCGCTTTCGGCCAACACGCCGGGCCAGCGCAGAATTTCGCCGGTGCGCATACGCTCGACGTCGGGAAACGCATCGAGCACCGCGCGCTCCAACTGCGCGAGTTGGGCCAATACTTCGGCGTTGAGCGCGCCCACGCTCGGCGCCTGCTCGCCGCGCTGCAAGTTGATGCGGATGTCCACCTTGCCGCGCGAAAGTTTGTTCATCAGCATTTCCCGCAGCGTGGGCTCGCACACGCGAACCTCCTCGGGCATGCGGAAGTTCAGATCCAGAAAACGCGAATTCACGGTGCGCAATTCGACCGATACGCTCATGCTCGCCGCAACGCCTGGCGTTGCAATCTCGCGCGTGGCGCTCGCGTAGCCTGTCATGCTGTAGATCATCGTCCGTCTCGCGATTGAGGCCGTCACCGGCCGGTTGTTCGAAGCGCCACTGCAGTGCAGCACAAGCGCAGGGGGAAAAGGGCATTATCCCATTTTTGCGCCCAAGGTCCTCTGGCTGCTGCATAGCGCCGGTATAGAGGATGATGCGTCGCCGGGACTGTAAAATCACGGTTTCCCCTCTTTCTCCCACACCTGACCATGCCCGATATCGTCCAACGTCCGAGCGGACGCCGCGCCAACGCCTTGCGCGATGTCAGTATCACGCGCCACTACACAAAGCATGCGGAAGGCTCCGTACTCGTCACATTCGGCGATACCCAAGTCATTTGCACCGCGAGCGTGCTCGAGCGAGTGCCCGAATTCCTGCGCGATCGTGGCCAGGGCTGGCTCACCGCCGAGTACGGCATGCTGCCGCGCGCCACCCACACACGCAGCGATCGCGAAGCGGCGCGTGGCAAGCAAACGGGCCGCACGCAGGAAATTCAACGCCTGATCGGACGCGCGTTGCGCTCGGTATTCGATCTCGAGCAGTTCGGGCCGCGCACGCTGCATATCGATTGCGATGTGATCCAAGCCGACGGCGGCACCCGTACCGCGAGCATTACGGGCGCCTTCGTCGCTGCGCATGACGCCGTCTCGAAGCTGCTCGCCGCCGGGCGCCTTGAAAAATCGCCGATTCTCGATTACGTCGCAGCCATTTCGGTCGGCATTTATCAGGGTATGCCCGTACTCGATCTCGACTACGACGAAGACTCCCGTTGCGACACCGACATGAATGTCGTGATGACGGGCGACGGCGGATTCGTCGAGGTGCAGGGAACAGCCGAGGGTTCGCCGTTTTCGCGCAGCGAGATGAACGCGCTGCTCGATCTTGCCGGAAGCGGCATTGCACAGTTGATCGAGAAGCAAAAAGCCGCGCTGGAGATCACGCGTGACTGAGCGAGCGAGCGAAAGCGGCCACGCGCTCGGGCGCGTCGTCGTGGCGTCGAATAACGCGGGCAAGCTGCGCGAGTTGGCGGCGTTACTCGGCGCGGCTGGCGTCGAACTCGTCGCGCAAGGCGAGCTTGGCGTACCCGAAGCCGCGGAGCCGCACGCCACGTTCGTCGAAAATGCGCTGGCGAAGGCGCGCCACGCCGCGAAGCTGACAGGCCTACCCGCGCTCGCGGACGATTCCGGCCTGTGCGTGCATGCGCTCGGTGGTGCGCCCGGTGTTCATTCGGCTCGTTTCGCAAGCCATGTGGGCTCCGAAAAAAGCGATGCAGCAAATAACGCGCTTCTCGTTGCTCAACTGCGGGATAAGGTTGATCGGCGCGCATACTACTATTGCGTGCTCGTGTTGATGCGACACGCGGAAGACCCGGAACCGTTGATTGCCGAAGGGCGCTGGCACGGCGAAATCATCGATACGCCGCAGGGCGAAAACGGCTTCGGCTACGACCCGCATTTTTACGTGCCGACGCTGGGCGCAAGCGCCGCCGAGCTTGCCTCGACGGTTAAAAACGCACATAGCCATCGCGCGCTTGCGCTGCGTGCACTGGTTGCCCGCCTCGAGGAACGGCAATGACAAACGCCTCACGTGACGATGGTGCTCATGCCGATGTCGTTCAGGCGTTTCTCGCCCCCGGCAAACTGAGCCTGAGTTCGTTGCCGCCGCTCGCGCTTTACGTGCACTTCCCCTGGTGCGTGCGCAAATGCCCGTACTGCGACTTCAATTCACATGAATGGAAAGGCGAACGGTTTCCCGAGGATGCTTACCTCGACGCGCTGCGCGCCGACCTCGAGCAAGCGCTGCCGCTCGTATGGGGAAGGCAAGTGCATACCGTCTTTATCGGCGGCGGCACACCGAGCCTCCTCTCGGCACACGGGCTTGACCGGCTGCTTTCCGACGTGCGGACGCTGCTGCCGCTCGACGCCGATGCCGAGATCACAATGGAAGCGAACCCCGGCACGTTCGAGGCCGACAAGTTCGCGCAGTTTCGCGCAAGCGGCGTGAATCGGTTGTCGGTGGGCATCCAGAGTTTCAACGCGGGCCATCTGAAAGCACTCGGCCGCATTCATGATGATGCCGACGCCGAGCGGGCAGTCGAAATCGCCGCGCGGCATTTCGATAACTTCAACCTCGACCTGATGTTCGCGCTGCCGCAGCAAACGCTCGAAGAATGTCGCGCTGACTTGGAGATGGCGCTATCGTTCGCGCCGCCGCATTTGTCGCTCTATCATCTGACGCTCGAGCCCAATACGCTGTTCGCCAAGTATCCGCCCGTCGTGCCCGACGACGATACCTCCGCGGATATGCAAGAGTGGTTGCACGAGCGCATGGCAAGCGCCGGCTACGAGCGTTATGAAGTCTCCGCGTATGCCAAGCCGCATCGCCAGTGCAAACACAATCTGAACTACTGGCGCTTCGGTGATTATCTCGGCATTGGCGCGGGAGCGCATTCGAAACTTTCGTTCGCACACCGAATCATTCGACAAGCACGCCACAAACATCCGGCGACATTCATCGAACAAGCGCGGACGGGCTCGCCCGTGCAGGAAGAACATGAGGTGGGTCCGCATGACTTGCCGTTCGAGTTCATGTTGAACGCGTTGCGGCTAACCGAGGGTTTCCCTGTGCACCGGTTCGTCGAGCGCACGGGGCTCGCAATGACGTCGATCGAGCCAGCGCTGCAAGAAGCCGAACGACGCGGGCTGATCACACGCGACTACGAGCGCATCGCGCCGACGCCGCTCGGGCAACGGTTTCTGAACGACTTGCAGGCGCTGTTCCTGAACGATCGCGCAGCGTAACGGCCGGCATTCAATTTGCTGCGCAGTGATCTGATACGACCGATCGAATCGCGATGAATGCACAACGACGCCGGCCTGTGCCCGGCACTGCCGGCGCGCCTCCCGAAACCGATCCCGATCAGCAGCCCGACTCCCTCGAGGATTGCCGCCGCTGCGCGCTCTGGCACGATGCCACGCAAGGCGTACCCGGCGAGGGGGCAAAGCATGCGCCCATCATGATGGTGGGAGAGCAGCCCGGCGATAGCGAGGATCGAGCAGGCAAACCATTCGTCGGACCGGCGGGACAGTTGCTCGACAATGCAATGCGCGAGGCCGGCGTCGCGCGAGATGACGTCTTCATTACGAATGCAGTCAAGCATTTCAAGTGGGAGTTGCGTGGCAAGCGCCGCTTACACAAGACACCGGCACAGCGTGAGATCGAAGCGTGCCGATATTGGCTGGATCAGGAATTGGAGAATGTCGGGCCGCGCGTGGTGATCGCGCTCGGCAGCACGGCGTTGAAGACGCTGCTGCAAGATCCGCACGTCCGGCTGCAGGATTACTTCGGCACAGTAACGGACCACGGCGGACGGCTTGTGCTGGCCACTTGGCATCCGTCGTATGCATTGCGCTCGCCGGACCCCGAGACGCGGCACAAGGCGTTTTCCGATATCGTCGAGACACTTGGGAAAGCGTCGGCGCTTGTTCGTGGCAAGCGTTCGGGGGGTGCGTAGTCGAATGCGGCCCGACGCATCGCTCCCGTTTCGAGTTACAATCGCTCCCCTCGGAGGGCTGGCAGAGCGGTTGAATGCACCGGTCTTGAAAACCGGCAAGGCTTTACGGCCTTCGTGGGTTCGAATCCCACGCCCTCCGCCAGCTTGGTCTGTAAGGCGCTGATTTTAAGGCGTTTTTGCTGGTAGAACATGCAGTACCCACGTTCGTACCCATGTGGCGAAACGCGATGCAGAAAAGTAAAAAAGCCCTGTCCATTGCCGTGGATAGGGCTTTTTCCATTAGGAGCGTGGGCAGGCGTGTCTTGTGCGACCGCCGCTGCCCTCCAGCAAACGAAGGCCACCCAAAAAGCGGCCCTCCAGAGCATCGCGTATCTATCGATTCGTGCGGCGAGCGGCTCGCCATAGAGAAGGACTCGCGCAGACAATCGCAAAAGCAATGACAAAGCTGGCGACCAGCAAGACACCGACCACTACGTCTTCATGGCCTTCAACTCCTACCGCACCGAACACGTGAAACAGCGGGCTGAGGACCGCATAACCGCGCTCGCTGTATAGCCACCCTGGAACTGCATCGATCTGCGTCATGATCAGAAACACCGGCACTGTCAGCACAATGGCGGCGAAGCCGCTTAATAGCCGTTTCATTGCACCTCCACGGTTCCATAGTATTTGATGGTCGTGCCGGGAACGGTCTTCGTATCCTGAGACAGCAGGAATTGGCGCAACTTATCGAATTGACTCTTCGATGCCAAAGTTATGCAGCCCTCGCTAATGCCAAAGCGGCCGTTAGGATGCAGCCGAAAATTGCCACGCTTAACGCCGTTGACAAACGTGTAGTCGTCGACAACGGAGTCATTGCGATACAACGCAAACCACTCATCGTGATGAACGTGCGACGCACGGTCCTTAAGCCAGTCTCTCAGCCACCCCATTCGCCCGCCGCTTTCACGGTTCACGATGTAGTACGTTCCTTTCGGTAACGGGCCAGTTTCTGCTACCGCAGTGGCGGCCGGGTTATCGACGTAAGCTGGCTTCCCGGAAAACGCGGGCAAAGTGCCCACGCCGGGGCAGAAGAGCATTGACATCGGTTGATTGTTGAGCACGAAAAAACACTTGACTGGCACGGCGTTGGCCCTCTTATTTGTTTGATTAAGCCGCATTATAGAGGGCGGTGTTGGTATTCCACGTTCAACGGTCATTAGTAGGCTACAAGCAGTGTAACGGAGCGGATCGACAGTCGGCTTGTAGACGCCCCGCCGAAGAGCCGTCGTGGGCAGTACGGCAGTGTTGCATGCGGTCGATGCATCCGGGAAGCGGACTCGGCGCGCAGCAGTAGCGATGGAAATAAGCAAAAAGCGCATCATTGAGGGCATCAATGCCAATTGATCCATACGTATTAGCAGAGGCGCGTGCACTCGTTGCTAAGGAACATCTGATCTATTGACGTTTTGAACGTTGACGTTCATGCCAGCAATTTTCTGCGAGCTTCGATGATCGATTTTTCCGGCCATCACGCTACCAATCGAGGCCATATCGGCCCCGAGCGCCGATTTTCCGAGGCAGCGGACGGATTTTTCCCATCAAGCCATCAGCTTTCGCCTCGCTAGATAAAGATTCGTCAGGCCGATCAGCGAGAACACCTGCGCCGCGTTCTTCGCCAGCCCTTTGTAGCGCACCTTCGCGTAGCCAAATTGCCGCTTGATCACCCGAAACACGTGCTCGACCCGGGCCCGGATCGAGGACATCCGGTGATTGAAGCGCTTGTTTGCGCTCGTCAGCGGATACGGCTTGCTGCCCTTGAGCGCAACACCCCAGAACACACCGGCTTCACGCGCCAGACGCTTGAACGCGTTGTTCACGTAGCCCTTGTCGCCGAACACCGCCCGATCGCTCTCTCGCAGCAGCACCGGCAACTCGCTCACGTCCGCCGTGTTGGCCGGCGTCACCGATACCGTATGCACCAGGCCGCTATCGACGTCCGCCCCAACGTGGATCTTCATGCCAAAGAACCACTGGTTCCCCTTCTTCGTCTGATGCATCTCCGGGTCGCGCTGCTTGCCCTCGTTCTTCGTCGACGGCGGCGCATGGATGATCGTCGCGTCTACCATCGTGCCGCCCTTGAGCAGCATGCCCCGTGCTTCCAGCGTCTCGTTGATGACGTTCATCATCTTCGAGGTCAACCCGTGCTGCTCCAGCAGATGTCGGAACTTGAGGATCGTCGTCTCATCGGGCAGCGCATCGTCCGACAGTTCAAGCTGCGCGAACCG
Source organism: Trinickia sp. LjRoot230 (assembly GCF_964253315.1). NCBI lineage: Bacteria > Pseudomonadati > Pseudomonadota > Betaproteobacteria > Burkholderiales > Burkholderiaceae > Trinickia > Trinickia sp. LjRoot230. The sequence continues at coordinate 1,144,267 of NZ_CAXUQX020000001.1, read as the reverse complement.
GCGCATCGATTCGATCTCGTAGAGCGCGTCTTCCATCGCCGGGTCCGACAACGCGTACCACTGCTGCATGAAGTAAATCCGCAGCATCGTGGCCAACGGCATCGGCGGTCGGCCACGCCGGCCCGACTTCGGATAGTGCGGCTCGATCACCGCCAGCAACGCCGTCCACGGCACCACCGCTTCCATTTCCGTCAGGAAACGCTCCCGGCGCGTCTGCTTCTTCTTTCCATCAAACGCCAGCGAGGCGAACGTCGTTTGTTTCATGGCTCGGAGGCAAGTGGCAACGGATCAATCTTAACGGCTCGAATAGATCAGATGCTCCCTAAGGCCGGCATGTCAGACTTTGTTCCTTCCGGCGCAGCGCCCGCGAGCACCGGTGGACAGCAGGTGGCGATTGCGTTGATTGACCCGGTGGCGCGGAGTCCTGGCACCCCGAATTTCGACAAGCCCGACCCCGATAGGCCTGGGGTTGTGCGCAGCGCCAGCATCCTGGCTGCACTGCGCGCCGGCACACCGCTGCCGCCATTACTGCTGTTTCAGCGCGAGGGCGAGCAACGCTACGAACTGCGCGAGGGCTTCCACCGTCTGCACCTCTGCGCTACATTGGGATACACCCATGTGCCGGCCGTCGTGACGGATTGGAAGCCTGGCGAGTACTAGGCTGTCAATTGCTCGATGCCAGCGGCACGCATTGCCGCTGCGGCGAGCGCCAACGCATCGCCGCGCTGTCGCTCGCGGTCTGCTTCGGTGATGACGGGGCCGAGCACACGGGAAACAACCGCATCCCATGTGTCGGCATCGCCTGACTTCTGCGTAATCTCGCGGCCGGGAGTGCCGCGAATCGAAAACTTCGGGATCATCGCGCATCCATCGCAAGTTCGCTGGCGCGATGTGCCAAGTCATCGCGGCCAGCGCGGATGAAAGCCGTAGTGACTGCCAGTAACGCGCGCTCGGCTTCACTTTCGTGGGGCGCGCGCAGGAATTGCATGGCGCGTTTCGCGGACAGCATCACTTCATTCATCGGTGTCTGCATCGTCGTCAGTCTCGTCTGTCAGTTCAGGTTCGGTTTGGGCCGCAGTCTTTAGCGCGAGCGTCAGCTCGTCCTTCAATTTCGCTTTGAATTCTGTTTCCTGGGTGCATCCGAGCAATTGAAGGACAGCACGCTGCGGAACCTGCATGATCTTCTGCCGGATGATCGCGTACTTGGCCGATTGCACGCGCTCGAACTCGCTTATAAGGGCGACCTCGCCGCGCTCTTTCGAAAGCGCCAGTTCTGCGCGCGTCGCTTCGGCTGACAGCTTTCGCGTGCGCTCGCGTACCAGGGCCGAACCGCTGCCGGCCGCTTCCTCCAGCAATGCCTGGATCGAAGCCCCGAGCGCGTATTGATTACGCTCTACGCGTTCCAGCAAGCCGCTTTCAGCCAACTGGCGGATGCGGCGCGGCGAAACGTTCACAAGCGCGGCCAGCTGCGCGTCGGTCACAAGAGTGTCGGGTGTCGTCATGCCGCAGGTGTCCAATCTCGGAAATAATCGAACGCGGGGCGACGCCATGCCTTCGCAGAATCGCGGATCATTGCCGCTACCGCGCGGTTTTTAGCCGCCTGACGCGTGTCATTCGCGATTGCGTCCGCCGTGTTGACAGCCGCCACCATCAGGTCGAAGAGGTTGTTCTGGTCTATACCGCCGCTCATCGCTTTCCTCGCGCTTGATCCATCCACGGGCCGTCAGGATTGATTCGTCGAGCGCCAGGCTGCGCGGGATGGCGACGCTTGCCGCCGCGATACTTGCGCTTGCCGTCAGGCTTGCGCGGCACAGATGCCGGCGCTGGCAGCGGGGCAGCTTCGGACGTTTGCGCAGGCTCGGCGCGACGGCGAAACAGTTTCATCAGCAAGGCCTTCATGCTGCCTCCCTGCGTTGCGCGTCTGCCAACGCGATGGCGGCGCATTCGAGCACGGTCGCCGTCCGGCGCAGATCGTTGACGGCGTGCCCAACTACAGGCGCGTTGATGTTTGCAGCGCCGACTAGCAGCGTGCGATAGCGCGCCAGCAGCGCGGATGCATCGCCAACTTGGTCGGCGGCTTCGGTGAGTGTCGTACGTGTGCTCATGTTCGTGTGTGTTTGTGTCGAGGGGCAGACTATTGCCGGCCGTCTGCCAGGGCGAAGGGGTGGCCCGTTTTACGGAACAGGTGGGCCAAGCCTGCCCGCGCATTTCCCATGACCGGCTGCGCGGCGCCGGGGTAATCAGTGCGCCGTTTTCGGCTGCTCCAGCGCTCGCCGCAGCAGTGCCGTGGCGGTCTGGTTGAAACTCAGTTCTGCGCCGACGCGCTGCGACATGGCGCGCTGCTCGGCTTCGATTTGCTCGCGCACGTCGCGCGGAATCGTCAGGCTGATGCGTTGATGTTCATTCACGGTCAGAACTCCCATGACTTCCAGTCGCGCCAAGCATGGCGTTGCGTGCGCGTCGCGCTGGCGGTGCGTTTAAACTCAGTGACGCGGCTCGCCAGCAGCTTTAGAGCGCGGCCCGTCTGCGCTTCGTTCAACGCTGGGAATGATTGCCGCAGCCAGTCGCGCGCACCGTCGAACGAATAGCGGAACGTGCCGCGTGCGGTCATCACCAACACGCGCGGGTTTCCTTCGTCATCTGCACCGCGATCCACGACGGTTGCGGCGGCGATCACGGTTGCGGCTTCGGCTGGCAGTTCGTCGCTAGCAGGCGCTGCGGTGGGCTTTCGCCCGCCCACCAGGATGCGAAGGCGCGCGAGCATTACGCGTTCACTGTAAAGAAATCGCCGGCCGGGTTCGGCACGACAGCCTGCGCGTTCGCGAATACGATCAGTTCTGTATCGCCATTCGCGTTCAGGCGCTTGACGTGCACGGACAGTTCGGGGCGCAACGCGATGGCCGCACGGTTGAATAGGCCCACCACGGTTTTGTCGGTCGCTGCGGTTAATTCAGCGAACACGCCGCCAGTGCGGAACGAACCATCGCCTGCGATTCCCGCGCCGGTTCCGGATGTACCGACCAGGGCGCGCAGTTCGTCGTATTTCGCATGACGCGCGGCAGTTGCGCCGAAGGTGAAGGCGGCCGGCGTGGCTGCCAGGATTGCGTTCAGCAGCAGTTGGTCGGCAAGTTCGCCCAGGCCGCGCAGGATTGCAATCATGAAAGCGTCGTACAACTGGTCGCCGCCGATTGCGCGGTGGTCTGCACGCGTGATCTTCGCGCGGAGTGCCTGGTGCGGCGTGGCGCCCCAGCCGAACGACGCATCGTGGATCGGCATCGCGGAAAGCGTCGCATCGGCGCCATCCGCCACGGTGGCGAAGGGTGCCGGGTCCACGCCGCGCACCAGGGCGTCGTCGTGATAGAAAACCGGCTGTGTGCCGAAGCTCGGCGCCGGCTTCGGATGCGCGATGATGAGGCGCGCGCCAGCCATCACAACGCGGCTGTTCGCCTCGATCACGCTGCGCGGGTCCAGGTCGGTCGTCTCGCCGGACGGAACCATGTTCAGCCCATACACACCGTCCGATGCGCCAGCCAGCGACAGGGCGCGATCCAGGCGCATGCCGCTGCTGCCTACGGCGTCAATCGGAATGCGCTTCGGTTCTTCGATGCCGGGGGTGAAGTGTTCGTGGAAACCCATCGCGCGCTTTGCCGCGTCGGCGGCTTGGGCGACAGGGTTCGTTTGCGGCTTGTAGTCGTTCAGGTCGGGCATGTGTTAGCTCGTTTGATGAAATTCGCTTTGGCATCGCGCTGCATTCCATCTTGCTGACTACGCATCGCGACGTTTGGGTGTGATTTTGATGCGCATCCGCACGCTGTTCCTTTTGCGGGTTATTCATGGCGCCCCGAAAGCCGCTTCTGCGCTGGCTTTGCGCCTCTTTGCGCCCGTCAGTTCGTCACGCTGCGAAAATGGGCAATGTGGAATGCGATTTCTGTTTCCTCGCAGATGTCGAATATCGCGCGGCCACTGTCCCCGCCCCCCTGCCGCCTCCCGAAGGACCCGTGACGGGGGGGCTACCCCAGCCCCTGCGCCTCCAGCGACGCCAGGTCGCCATCCCACGTTTGCGCCGCGCTCACACCACGCCAGCAAACCTCACGCGTGCTTCGTCGGTCAGGGTGAAGCGTCCGCATCGATCACGTATCACCAGCCCCGCACGCGTCATTCTCGCCAGCCGTCGTATGAGCGTGGCGCGTGGAATGCCGATGTAATCCGCCAGCTTGAATGCGGTCATGGGTTTTGCCTCCAGGTCACCGATGGCTACGGCTGCCAATAGCAGCGTGTCCGCTGTATTGGACGCGACCCGCTTCTGTCGCAGCAGCATCCAGGACAGCTGGCGCATGGTTTCGATGGCGTGATGTAGACGGGTGCGTTTAGGCATCTGCGGCGGTTTCGGTTCCGGCAGGTTTCGTGTTTTCTATAAGGCTTCTCCAAAATCACTATTCACAGATGTGAATACGCTTGGTTTCTGGTCTAACTGAAAAGCTGAAACCTGCTGAAACCGAAACCGCTTCGGGCACGAAAAAAAGCCGCTTCGATGGGCGGCAGTTTGGGCGGCAGTTCTGATGGGTTGGTTGGGCGTCAGAACGGGTGATTTTCCTTGCCACCATCACTGGTGGCCACTGCTAGAACATCCATTGCAGATGGCGCGTCGTCGTATCCGCGAGCGCGGACAGCCTCCGTTGCGGTCTCTACCGGTGTGGCTCCAATCCATCGATTGGCATTGCGAAGAATCCAGCACCGCCACGACTTGCCGCGAACTTTGACCATACGCCCTTCGCCGTACTGGATCGTAAGCGGTCGATGATCGACGCCCTGTTTCTGCGAGGCTAGACCGGCGACGATTGTGTCCACTTGAACGAGGAGGTGGACGCAATGACAGAGCCCAGCAATGATCTGAAGTCACGCCTGGTGACAGGCTTTGAGCGCGACGGACGGCGCCGGCGTTTTGACCCGAAGGCTAAGCTTGAATTGGTTCAGGCATGCATGCAACCGGGGTGTCGGTCGCGAGGATGGCGCTGGACCACGCGGTGAACGCCAATCTGCTACGCAGTGGATCAGTGACTACGAGCGCGAGCGCAGCGGTGCTGCGGCGCTCCAGACGATAGGGAGGCAAGCGCCAACGTTCGTGCCCGTGGTTCAGATCGGCGACATGGAAGCTTCAGTAACTGACGTTCGTGGGCGACCGACTCGCATGGGCAATGCGCAATCGTGCGATAGCCTATCGCCGCCATCGCAGCTCGTTGCGCAGTTGCCCAATGGTGTGACGCTCAAGCTCGACTGTAACGAGCACGAGTGTGCGCTAATGTCGACGATGATCGAGACGCTAATGCGCTGTCATGTTCCGGCTCGATGCTGATCTGAATGTATACGTGCATCGCGAGGCGGTGGACTTCCGCAAGAACATCACTGGCTTGACGGCGTTGGTCGAACAAGCGCTGGGGCTCGACCCGTTTGCCCGAGCGGTGTACGTATTCCGTAATAAGCGCGCCGATCGGATCAAGCTGCTGCTCGCTGGCTGCGCATCGCCTGCGGTCTTTCGCGATCCGAAGACTGGGCAGGTGGCTCAATGCAACGCTTCGACACCAGGCATTTTTCCGATCATCGCCCAACACGAGATTGACGATTGCTCAGCGGCCTACTCGCGGATGGGTTGGCAAAAACAATAGCCGCAAGGCCTTGCCATCGCTCAGGAGCGGGGTGCCCCCGGTTAGTGCAACAATCCCGGCTTATGTTCGATTTAGCCGCCGCCGCTCGCGCCTGAATCCGCGCACACGACGACGCGGTTCTTTCCGTCGTGTTTGGCCCGGTACAACGCGAGGTCCGCAGCCTCGATCAGCGACGTCATCGCGACTTCGTGAACCGGCACGGTGGCCGCCCCGCCGATACTGATCGTCACGTACCGACACGCCGACGAGTTCGCATGCGGCAACTGGAGCGCCTCAACTTCGCGGCGAATGATCTCCGCCAGCAGCCGTACGCCGCCGATAGACGTCCGTGGCAGCACAACCGCGAATTCTTCTCCGCCAAAACGCGCGGCGAGGTCTCCAGGCCGGCCGACGCACCCTTCCAGCGTCGACGCAATCCGTTTGAGCACTTCGTCGCCCGCGACATGGCCATACGTGTCGTTATACAACTTGAAATTGTCGACATCGATCATCAGCATCGACAATTCGACCTGTTCTCGGGCGCCGCGTCGCCATTCGGCGGCCAGATACTCGTCGAAATAGCGCCGGTTCGACAGTCCCGTCAAGCCATCGGAGTGAGAGAGACGTCTCAGTTCAAGATTGGCCACGAGCAGCTGCTGCTGCGACTGTCTCAGCGCCCGGTATGCGTCGTCCCGCTGCAGCAGATTGACATACGAGCGCGAGTGATAGCGAAGGCGGGCGACCAGTTCGATACGGTTCGGTAGTTTGACGAGGTAATCGTTCGCGCCCGCTGCGAAAGCGGCGCTCTTGATGGCCGGTTCTTCCTTGGTCGACAACACGATGATGGGTACATCACGCGTCGCCGAATTCGCGCGGTACGCCTTGACGAGCGTCAGCCCGTCGATGCCAGGCATCACGAGGTCCTGCAGGATGACCGTCGGCAGGGTGTAAATCGCCGCTTTCATCGCCTCGTCGGCGTGGGCGCAGTAGTGGAAATTGATGCCGTCTTCGTCTGCGAGCGCCAAGCGCACCGCCTCCGCGACGATCGCCTGGTCGTCGACCAGCAGCACCATGACCGGTACATTGGCGGCCGGCGGCGTCTCCAGCGCCACGCGTGCCGCGTCGAGTGCAGCATCGGCGCCATCCGCCGCGGGCCGGGCGGGTGCCTCCTGGTCTGGCGACCCGATTTGATCGTTTTGCATATTGATACCTCTGCCGGAAATGCTCGCCATGTGCGTTACGTTGTTCTCACCGTTTGACGATCGCTGCCAGCTCGTCGGCAATGCTCCCGAGCGGGAGGATCAATCGTGCCGCGTCGAGCGCGGCCGCGGCTTTCGGCATGCCGTAAACCGCGCTCGTCGCTTCGTCCTGCGCGATGGTCTGGTATCCCTTCGCGCGCATCGCTTTCAGGCCGATCGCGCCATCCCGGCCCATGCCGGTCAGCAGCACGCCGATCGCATCGCCTTGCCAATGCTCGACCATGCTGTGAAAAAAAACGTCGACCGATGGCCGGTACGGCATATCGGCCGGTTCGCGTGTGTAGCCGAGCGAGCCGCCGCGCGTCAGGCGCAGGTGGTCGTTCGTCGCAGCCATCAACGCTTCGCCCGCCTGCGGCCGGTCGCCGTCAAGCACGACGCGCACCGTCAATGCGCTCTGGCCGTCAAGCCATTCAGCCATGCCGTGCGCAAATGCCTGGTCGACGTGCTGCACGATGACGATCGGTGCGCCGAAATCCGCCGGCAATTTACCGAGCACCGTTGCAAGCGCGGTCGGGCCGCCTGCCGATGCACCGATCGCGACAAACGGCAGCGAGTCTCGGCGCAACGATGTGCCCGGACGTTGCCGGTAGACGAGCGGCTTTCCCAGCAGGCGGCCGATCTGGTCGATTTTCGCCAGCAACGGCTGCGATGCATCGCCCAGCCTGTTATCACCGAGCGTCGGCGTGTCGACTGCATCGAGCGCGCCGGCGCCCATCGCTTCGTAGACGCGCCACGCGTTCGCGCCGACACTACTCGTCACGACCAGGATCGCGCAGGGCGCGCGTGCCATGATGCGCCGGGTTGCCTCGACGCCGTCGAACTTCGGCATGATCAGGTCCATCAGCACGACGTCTGGCGGTTGCGCGATGCAGCAGTCGACCGCCTGCGCGCCGTCGGTCGCCACCCACAGCACACGATGCTCGCCCCGCAACGCGATCGTGCGGCGCATGGCCTCGACTGCAAGCGGCAGGTCGTTGACGATGCCGATATTCATGTCTGGGCTTCTCCGATCAGGTCGTGCACCGCATCGAGCAGCGCCTCGTCATGGAAGCTGCTTTTCGCAAGGTAATAGTCGGCGCCCGCATCGAGCCCGCGGCGGCGATCTTCGTCGCGATCCTTGTACGATACGATCATCACCGGCACTGTTTTCAGCAACGCGTCGCGTTTGATGAGCGTGACCAGTTCGATGCCGTCCATGCGTGGCATGTCGACGTCAGTGACAACCAGATCGAAGCTTCCACTGCGCAACACGTTCCAGCCGTCCATCCCGTCGACCGCCACCGTGACGGTGTAACCGCGCTTTTCGAGCAGCTTGCGCTCCAGCTCGCGCACCGTCAGCGAATCTTCTACGACCAGCACGTTCTTACGCTTCAGAGTGGCCACGCCCTGTGCGCGCCGCACCTTGTCAAGCTGGCCACCACGTACGAGCTTGCCCACCGAACGCAGCAGGTCTTCGACGTCGACGATCAGCACCACGTCGCCATTTTCCATCAGCGCGCCTGCCGCAATGTCCTTGACCTTGCCGAGCCGGCTGTCGAGCGGCTGGACCACCAGCATGCGCTCGCCGAGAAAGCGGTCAACGGCCACGCCATAGGTCTCGCGCTCGTCGCCTATGACGACCACCGCGGCACTTGCGCGCGATTCATCCGATGCGTCCATGCCGAGCAACTGGTGCGCGGTGACGAGCCCGGTCGGCCGGCCCTCGAACGAAAAATGCTGCTGTCCTTCGAGCATGTCGATGTCGCTGCGCGCGAGTTCGAGCGTACGGCGCACGTGCGCGAGCGGAAACGCATACGCTTCGCCGTCCACCTGGACGAGCAGACTGCGGATGACCGACAGGGTAAGTGGCAATTGCAGGACGAAACGCGTACCCTGCCCCGGTTCGTTGAAGATGCGCACTGTGCCGCGTACTGCCTTGACCATTTCGTGCACCGCGTCGAGTCCGACACCGCGTCCCGACACGTCGGTCACGTGCTCGCGCATCGAGAAGCCCGGCAGCAGCAGGAATTCGAGCAGTTCCTGATCGGACAGGCGTGCCGCTGTTTCTTCGTCGGCCAGGCGCCGCCGCACGATGGCCGTGCGCAATCCCTCCAGATCGATACCGGCGCCGTCGTCGCTCACGCTGATCAGAAGCTTTCCCGCGCTATGCCGGGCTTCCAGCGTCAGGCTCGCTTCGGCGGTCTTGCCACGCGCGATGCGCTGCTCAGGTGCCTCGACGCCGTGGTCGAGCGCATTGCGCAACAGGTGGCCGAGCGGCGCATCGAGCATATCGAGGATGTCGCGGTCGACCCGGGTCGTCTCGCCGACGATGGAGAATCGCACGCGCTTCCCGAGTGAACGCGCAAGGTCGCGCACGATGCGCGGATACGCGTGCGTCGCGTCGCCGAAGGGGCGCATCCGGCATTGCAGTGCTTCGTCGTACAACTGTTGCGCGAGGTTGGTGCTGCGTCGGTCGAAGCGGTCGAGTTCGTCGATACGCTCGCCGAGCAGCTGCTGCATGTTACTGAGCGTCTGACGTACGTGGTTAAGCGCCGCGAGCGCAGACGGATCAAGGCTGTGCGCAAGGGGTTCGTAGAGTGCGTCGAGCGCACGCGCGGCTTCGCGATGCGTACGCCTGACGCGCAACATCGACTCGGCGAACGGCTTGAGCCAGCGTGATTCGACCAGCGACTCGCCAGACAGGGTCAGCAGCCTGTCGAGATTGTCCGCCCGCACGCGCAGCATCCGGTTCGGGTCGCGCGCGGCGTCCCCGTGAACGGGTGGTTGCAGGTCGGTCGCAGGCGCCGCCGCATGCTCGGTAGCATCGTCGACAACGCGTGGCGCCTCAGCAGCGCTTACCGGGAGCATCGTCGCGTCCGCGGCCAATAGCGCAAGCGCCGTGCGCAGCATCGCGTCGTCCGGCCTGTCCGGACCTTTCGTTTCACCTTGCGTGCCATTCGAAGTGGATGCGCTTGAGACACCCGAGCCCGCGTCGCCTGCATCGTCCGAAGCTGCGCCGGGCACGCACAGACGCGCAACGAACCCATCGACTTCCGCTCGCGTGACGGCCGCCGCCGGATCAGTCTCACCGACGCGCAGCAATAGGTCGACACCACGCAGAAGTTCGTCGATATGCGACGCCGAGAGTGTCAGCTCGCCGCGCTGTGCGGCGACGAAACACTCCTCCATCAGATGCGCAATGTCAACGCCCTCCTGCAGGCCGATAATGCGTGCGGCACCCTTCAGTGAATGCGCTGCCCGCATGCAGGCTTCGAGCGCTAGCGGATCCGTTGGGACATGTTCGAGCGCGAGCAGTCCGTCGCACAGCGCGCGCGTCTGCGTTTGCGCATCTTCGCGGAACAGATCGAGCAGTGACAGGCGGCTCAGGTCGTCGTCGGTGCTCATCGCAGACTCCGGACTAGCGAATCGAATACGCGGTCCGTGTCGAGCAGGCCGATCGTCTTGTCGCGCCACGCGAGCACGCCTCGCGTATGCGAAACAATGGCGTGCGCAAGCGTCGCTGGCAACGGCATCAGCGCGGACGCCGCAAAGCGCAACACCCCCTCGACTTCGTCCACTGGAAAGGCCACCGGTTCACCGCGATGCGCAGCCACCAGCATGCGTGCATAGCCGTTTCGCGCCCCTCCATGCCTGCCTGCGGCCGCACGATCCAGATGCAGCAGTTCGCCAAGCGATGCGGCGACTGTCAGCGCGCCGCGAATGTTGACGAGACCGAGTACCGCCTGATTGAGTCGATGCGGCAGCGGGTGGATCGGCCGGACATCGTCGACCTGCCGCAGCGCTGCGGTCGGCAGCGCGAGCCATTCGTCGGCGATGAGAAACACGAGTGCCGAGTGCGTCGTCGATGGGTCGACGCCGGCGCGCTCGCGCCGTACCGTGCCTGCCTGTTCATCGGAGAACGCTGCTTGCGTCACGGACGCGGTTTCGGCCAGGTCCAGGTTGCCTGGTGAACGATCGAGCAGTGCGGCGGCGGCCTGCTCGAAGACCGGGCAGTTCGGACAGCGCGCATGCTCGGCCAACCGCGGGCACGAGCCGTCGCCGCGCGTGCCGATGCGATTCCAGCAGTCATCGACGAGCGCGAGCGCGCCCTGCTTTTCAAGGGCGCCGTGAGCCATGGAATCCTCGTGAGTGGGTAGCTTGCTCCGCCGGCGATATCGGCATCCGCATCGCGGCGCGTTGCGCCCGGCGCATCAGTTGCTGTGCAGCGGCGCTCTCGCCTGTCATATCGAGCAGCGCGGCAAGATGCGTCAGCGCTTCGTAGTGATTCGGCTCTAGGTACAACGCCTTGCGGTAAAAATCACTCGCATCGGCGTTGCGGCCATGCGCGTCGGCGATCAGCCCGAGCAGATGGAACGCGTCCGCGTTCGGTCCACGCCGGATCACGAATTCGTGCGCAAGACGCTGCGCCTCGTCTAGCTGGCCGGTGTCGGCAACACGGCGCGCTTCGCCAAGCGAAAGCGGCGGTTCTTCATGCGCTTGTACCGGCGGCGCCGCGAGCGGCTGACGTGCCGGCTTCGAGCTCGAAGCGAAGAACGGCAACCGGGCAACTGGCGCAGCGGCAGGGTGCGGCCAGGCAGCGGACTGCAGTTTCTGCGCCCACTGCCCGTCATGCGTCGAGGTCACCTTGCCGAAAGGCGCGACGACCTGGAAAGCGGTGTCGCCGGGCCGCGCACGCTGGAACGCAAAAGCAAGCGGTATGTGCGCCGAGGTCATCGCGTGCCGCATCATCAAGCCAGTTTCGGCCGGGCCGAAAAAGATCGTGCCGTCGTCAGCGAGTTGTGCGTCGAGCAGGCGGATCATGCAATCCTGCGCCTCCCGATGAAGATAGATCAGCAGATTACGGCAGAAGATGAAGTCGTAGCGTGCATCGGCGCCGTGCGGCGGCTCAAGCAGATTCGCCTGCGCAAAGTGAACCGCCTGTTGGACGCGCTCGTTCAGCAGCCAGCCGTCGTCTGTTGCGCGAAAATGGCGTTCGCGGAACTCGAGCGCATGGCCGCGAAATGAATTGCGCGAATAGACCGCTCTGTGCGCAAGTTCTATCGCGCGAGCACTGATATCGCGAGCGTCGATCGTGAAGCGCGCCGCGCCGATGCCCGCGTCGAGCAAAGCCATCGCGATCGAATACGGCTCCTCGCCAGTGGAACAGGGCGCACTCAACACGCGCAACACGCGCGCCGGCTCGCGCACAAGCCGTTCGTTGGCGAGCCGCGCGAGCGCGACGAATGCCTCCCTGTCGCGAAAGAACCATGTCTCCGGTACGACCAGCGCCTCGACCAAAGCCTGCCGCTCGTCCGGCGATGAGTTCAGCATCTGCCAGTACGCGTCAATGACGTCATCGTCGATACTCACCGCCGGGTCGTCGGTCACCGTTGCACCGAGGGAAAGATGCGAGGCGTGCAGACGGGCGTCGGACTGGGTTACGCGCATGCGCGCGAACACCGCGCGCTCGAGCGCGTTGATGCCGAGCGACGACGCATCGATACCGGTCTCGCGCGAGAGCCAGTTTTCAAAACGCTGATCGGTGGCGTTCATGGCGTCCTTCACCTGTGTGCGTGTTGCGGCTGCTGCGGCGTTTGCGGAAACAGCAACGCCTTGACGTTGTCGTCGAGCATCTGCTGCACTTCGACCCATTGAACGAGTCCCGTGGCGTCGCTCGCGACGGGCCCAAGCCAGCGAGCGTGCGGCGTTGCGACGCCGCTTTCGGCGAACTGCTCGCATTCGATGCGGCGCGTCTGCGTCGCGCGCTCGACAATCAGACCGAGCATATGCACCGGCTCACGGCTGCTGTTGTCGCGAGCCTGATGGTGCCCGGTGTCGACCGTGCCGTAGCGCACGATGACGAGGCGCGTTGAGCGGAGCTTGCGTGCCGCCCGTCCGAGCGCGAGCTGCGGCACATCGATCACCGGCACTAACTCGCCGTGCCGCTCGAACACCCCCGCGATCCATGCAGGTGCGCCGGGAATCGACTTGGTTGGCACACGCGCCAGCACTTCAACGATCCCGGCCGCGTCAAGCGCGTAGCGGTCGCCGTCAAGTTCGAACAGGAGAAAGAGCATCGCAATCGCTCGTTGAAGCGTTGCCGGTGCGTCAGGCTTCGATCTTGAAGCGCGACACGCCAGTTCGCAACTGGTTGGCGACGAGCGTGAGCTCGTCGATCGCCTGCGACGACTGGCGCAGCGACTCCGCGGTCTGCTGCGCGGCCTCGGACAGCTGCGACAGGGCCAGCGTAATCTGTTCGGCACTGGTTGCCTGCGTCTGCATGCCTTCGTTGACCAGTTGGAAGCGCGGCGCAAGCGTCTGCACCTCGGTGATGATCTGTGAGAGCTGGCCGCCGACCTGCTGCACGTCCTGCATGCCGCGCCGCACTTCCTCGGAGAACCTGTCCATGCCCATCACGCCGGCGGACACGGCCGACTGGATCTCCTTGACGGTCTGCTCGATGTCGTAGGTCGCCACCGCGGTCTGGTCGGCAAGGCGACGGATCTCGGTCGCGACCACCGCAAAACCGCGGCCGTACTCGCCGGCTTTCTCGGCTTCGATCGCCGCGTTCAGCGACAGCAGGTTGGTCTGGTCGGCGACCTTAGTGATAGTCGCGACGACCTGATTGATGTTGACCGCCTTCTCGTTGAGGACAGCGAGTTTCGCGTTGACCGAGCCAGCGGCTTCCATCACGCTGCGCATCGTTTCTTCCATCCGCGCGAGGCCGCTCTGGCCTGCGCCAGCAAGCGTCGCCGACTGTTCCGCGACCGTTGAGACTTCGTTCATCGTGCGCAGCAAATCGCGTGACGTGGCAAAGATTTCGCGCGATGTCGCCCCGATCTCGGTGGTCGTCGCGGCGGTCTCGCTCGCGGTTGCCTGCTGCTCCTTCGACGTCGCGGCGATCTCCGTCACCGACGTCGTCACCTGCAGCGACGACTTCTGCGCCTGCGCGACCACGCTGGTCAGCTCTTCGGCCATCCGGTTGAAGCCGTCCTCGAGCGTGCCGAATTCGTCGTTGCGACGCAGGTTGAGCCGCTGCGTCAGGTTGCCCGTGCGCATGCCGTCATGCACTTCGACAAGCCGTGCCATGGGCACCGTGACCGCCTTGTAGAGCGCGTAACCGCTCGCGAGCGCGACCAGTAACACGATGCCCAACGCCGTCGCCAGCGTGATTTCAGTGCCGATGACCGAGTTGCGGATCAGCTGCGCCGATTCGTCAGCCCGCGTGTGGTTTTCGTTCACGAGGGTTTCCCCGGCGCGAATCACGTTTTCCCAGGCCGGCGTCAGGCGCACGAAGGCAGCCTGTGCCGCCGGCCTCGATGTCTGAGCCTGGCGTGCCACGTCGTTGAGCAGCGGCAGATACTGCTCATAGGCTGCCCTGAACGCGCGAAAATACTCGCGGTCATCGTCTCGAAAGAGTGTGGCCTGATACCCGGCCGAAACCTGATCGAACTTGCGCAGAATGTCGGGCAACCGGTCGAGATCGCGCTTCGCGCCATCGGGGTCGCTGTCGACGTAAATCGCGCGCGCGAGTGTCGCGTAACTCTCGTTCGACGCTGCGCGCAGCGACGTCGACATATACAGGCCCGCCACCGAATCACGCGCCAGGCTGACCGCTTCGTCGTCGATCGTGCGCAAACGCGTGTATGAAATCGCGGCCATGACAAGCATCAGCACGAAAAGTGCGCCGAAGCTGAACACGATGCGATTGCCGAGCGTGAACCGGCCGCCGCGGAGCCTGCCTGGCAGGGCCGCATTGCTTGCGCGTGGCGTCGCAGTGGCCATTTTCGATGCCTCGTTCAAAAAGGGGTAAGTGGGCCGCAGCTCGGAAAGCGCTTTCCGGACAATTTGGACAGGGGTGTGACGTTGCCCGATATTCAGGGGCACATTGGTTGGAGGTTGGCGAAAATCGACCTGGGAGTATTCATAAGACTAGAAGAAAAACGTGTCATCGGCCAACAAATAAGGGCGCCCTCCAAGAAACGGACTTTCGTGCGCGTGTGACGTGTAAGTCGCACGCGCACGATTTCTCGAATACCGCCCAATCCACCACGCCAGGGTTGGCGCCGGCCCACGTCGGCCACGGCTCAGATGCGGCAAGACCAATTGCTCGAACTGCTCAAGACTTCCCCAAATGGAAAAAAGGTGTACGTAACCAATAACTATAGCGACACCGTGTCGGTCGTCGACACGGAAACCGACACACAAACTGGCGCGATTTCCGACCGAATTGCAGGAGGCACCCCGCTCCGAGCGGCATTTTCCAGAGACGGAATAAAGGCGTATGTCGTGAATTACGGCTCGGTCTTGGTGATTAACGCTGAAATGGATGCGTCAGAGGGAACCGTTCCTCGGAAAAATACACGCTCTGCACTCCGCGAGGAGATGGATCCTCGAGCAACGCGTACACATACGTCACCTCGAAAGGCAACGGGCGGTGAACGGGCGGTGAACGGGCGGAACTGCCGGAGCCGCTCCGCCCGTCGTGGCCTCTTCCCCTCAAGCCTCGAGCAACCCCATCCCCATGGCTTTTATCATTGCGGCGCTCCGCGAATGGACGCCCAGCTTGTTTCTGATATTCATGACGTGATAATTAATGGTCGCTTCCGAACGCTTCAATATCATTGATATTTCCCACGTCGATTTTCCGGACACCATCCACCTAAGGCACTCCATCTCGCGAGGTGTCAGCTTTGGCGCTACAGCGCGTGCGCTTTGCTTGGCAAAGCGCAATCCCGTTTGATATGCCATATCGCGCACCAACCCAAGATGAGGTAAATCGTGCACAAGGTCGGGAGGTGTTTCGCTCAATTTAGCGCTAGTTGCAAAACACAACATACCCACTTCATGCTTGGGGCCATGAATCGGAAGCGCCACTCCCCAACGTAGTCCGAAGCCACACCCCTGCTCATAAAGAAACCGTTCCTCTGATTCGGCGAAATCAGCGGGACCCCATACCAAGGGCATCAAGTGCGATAAACAATGTCGCACGATCGGATCGATTCTGGAGTACCGCTTTTGCTCGTAAATCTTACGCCAGACCACCGAATGATTGCACTTATAGTAGGCCTCGTCGAACGGCAAATTGTCTCTCGCCGATAACGCGAATATCGTGTATTCAAAATTGTGTCTCTTTCCAATTTCAGATAATTCGCTAAACCATGCATCGGGGTCTAGCGCGTTCCATAGCGGTGACTCAACGAATTTACCAAGCATGTCGCCCCCGGGCGGCGTTTCAGGGAATGGTCTACTCGCCGACAAAACTATCCGGCGCTCTCAGGTTTTGATTTAAGGCATACATTACGCGATGGGGATTTGATTTTCAAACTTTTTTGCCAGCACCAATCTTAGTATTTGAGAAATTCTGGAAATACCCGTTTCGGTCCAGAAAAGCCATGCCTGTCATCCATATACTGGGTTTTAGACGCCAATTCAAACAAGCGACGATAGCCGCTTTCGGTGAGTCGTAAACGTTTTCAACTTCCGACGTCGTTCCCATCATTAAATTGCAGTCGCTGTGCCAGCTACGCGCGTACCTCTCAACCTTTGGGAGCGGGCTACCTTATCCGTCATTTCCTCCCTAAGCTGGAGCGAGCAATGGGCAATCGAGCACCGCTTATCGTTTAGCAGTGCTATGCATTTGTTTCAGGAGCCGCTCGTGCGAACGCAACGTCAGTTGATTTTGTTAGCAGTACTAATAAACGTCCTCGGCGGTGCTGCAACGGCCGTCGCAGCTGCCGAGCCGGCGTCGACAAGCGCCACCAATCCATCATCGCCCTCGGGCATCATCGCCATCGCCCGCGGCACACCTCAACGCCAGGCTGCGGAACAAGCGCTGCGAACACTGGCGGACCATCCGCTCGCCCACAGCAGCGGGCGATACGCCGGTCGCATCCTGGCTGTCGACCGGGACGATGCGCTTCGGCGAGCAACCATCGGCTACGGCTTCGAGATGTATGTCATCGATCCCGGTCCATTGCTTGCCGGGGATGGTATCGACGCAAGCTTGCGCCATACCGGTGTCTGGCGCTTCGTCGTACTGCTCGACGATAGCGCGGTCGGGCTCATTACCGTTGCGAAGCTGCAAGGACGATGGCAGATGGTCGAGGTCGGCGCGGCTGCCCTGGCCGCCGACATCGCCGATGTCATAACCAGCTACGAAGCAAGTCAGCCGCCGCCGCGCATGCGCTTCGTTCGTAGCGAACAAGGGCACGCGGACTTCGTCGAGGTGATGCCTCCGGCCGTCAGCGGATCGCCAGCGGAGCCCGGCTACGTTCCACTGCTGAGCGCCCGCTCGCTTGCCGCTACCGGGGCCGGGGCAACCCAGCAAAACGGCTTGGCGGCGGTAAAGCGCGCCGCGATGTCCGAGCAGGACATTCTGCCGGTGTTGCGTGAGAGCGTACGGCGCGGCATGGTAGACCCCCGCTTCGATCATCCGGGAGCAGCCCCATGAAAACCCACACCGCGGCTTGCCTCATCGCAGGCTCGATTGCAACAGCGCTTCCGTGTACGGTCTTCGCCTCGGCCAAACAGCTCGACGTGCCACTCGTGGTGCAAGAGCACAGCGATTGGTGCTGGGACGCCGATGCGGTTGCGGTATTGGCCTATCGCGGCATCAACCAGACGCAATGCCGGATCGCGAACTGGGTCGATTCAATCACCTACGCATGCGGCTCGTACCCGTTCTACTGGAACAACGCGGCAAACTCTGGGAACTACCTCGGGGGCACGACCGGCATCGAAGGCATTCTGTGGGGGTTTGGCCGTCGTCCATCGCGCTACTACCGCGCGCCGCTAAGCTACGCCGCGATCCGCTCGGCAATCGGCGGCGGTAACCCGGTCGTCATACTGTGGAGCTGGAGAGGCGGTGGTGGGCACTTCATCGTCGTCGACGGCTTCGACGACAGCGGGTCGGCCGTCTATTTTATGAATCCATGGCCCGGCGAAGGCGCCGGATACGGCAATTACTCGTGGATCAGAAGCGGCAGCGGCGATATGGGCACGCACTGGTGGGCGGAATCGTTGATCAGCTATTAATCGGCTATTAAGGAGAACCAGGATGCGCAACGGCGCGCGATAGCCTACCCTTTTCTCATATCGCGCGCGTATCCGAGCGCTCCTTCGAAGATGTCCCGTGCCATGATCGCCTACCTTCCCCCCCTCGCCGCATCGCGCGCCTGCGGGCGTTTGTATTTGCTTTCGCTCGGTGCACTGGCCGTTATAAGCGCCTGTACCTTCACGACGCCGCAACGCCCATCGGCACTGACCGCGCCGCCGCCAGCAGCGATCAACAGCCAGACGCTCGACGCGTACCGCCATTCCATCGCGCAGCACATCGTCGACCGTAACCCCTCTTACGTGCAGCAGCGCGCACCGCAGGCCATGCTGCGCTCGCTCGTCGTCGTGGCTTTTACTGTCGATCGCAATGGCAAGCTGATTGCGTCGTCGGTGTATCGCACGAACGGCGACGACGAAGCGGAAGCGACAGCGCTTGCCACCCTGCGACGTGCGGCGCCGCTGCCCGCCCCGCCCGCGAAACTGCTCAATCATGTGGGCCAAGTCGAAATTTTCGAGGACTGGCTGTTTAACGACGACGGCAAATTCCAATTGCGCACGCTTGCAAAACCGCAGGCACAAGCGTTCGATTGATGCACTGCGGCATCGCTTCGTCACACGCGATGCCGCATCAAGCAAGGCACAACTCGCTATAATTCAGCGCGCCTTCGCCACGAAATCGCAATCCGCTCGAAAAACGATCATAGACGTGCATCCGCTCGCGGCGCCGCATGCTCATGCACCGCTTGGCGCTGTCCGTCCTGACCCACGGAGACTGATATGTCCGCTTCGCCGTCATCGCCCGCGATGGCATCCGCTTCCGACGCAACCGCGGCATCGAGCCGTTCGCGCATCATATTCGCGAGTTTCATCGGCACTGCGATCGAGTTCTACGATTTCTACGTCTACGCCACGGCAGCGGCCCTCGTCATTGGGCCGGTATTTTTTCCGCGCAGTTCGGCGACGGCACAAGCGCTTTCCGCATTCGTCACGTTCGGTCTCGCCTTTATCGCACGGCCGATCGGTTCGTTTCTGTTCGGCCACTTCGGGGACCGCATCGGCCGCAAGTCGACGCTTGTTGCGTCGTTGCTCGTAATGGGCGTCTCGACCACGTTGATCGGCTTCGTGCCGGGCTATGACACCATCGGCGGCCTCGCGCCCGTGCTGCTGTGCGTGCTGCGATTCGGACAAGGCATCGGCCTTGGCGGCGAATGGGGCGGCGCAGCACTGCTCGCGACCGAATATGCACCGCCTGGACGTCGCGGGTGGTTCGGCATGTTCCCGCAGCTGGGCCCGTCAGTCGGCTTCCTCGCGTCGAACGGACTTTTCTTCGGCCTCGCGCTCGCATTGTCCGATGAACAATTCCGCAGCTGGGGCTGGCGTGTGCCGTTCCTGTTGAGCGCCGTGCTCGTCGCGCTCGGGCTGTATGTACGGCTCAAGATTGCCGAGACGCCGGCGTTCCAGGCGGCGATCGAGCGACATGAGCGCGTGCGCGTGCCACTCGTCACGCTCGTCACGCGTTACGCGGGCCCCACGCTGTTGGGCGCGCTCGCCATGGTCGTCTGCTATACCCTCTTTTACATCTCGGCCGTGTTCACGCTCTCGTACGGTGTATCGACCCTGCATTTCTCGCGGCAGAGCTTTCTGGGCCTGCTTTGCTTCGCAGTCCTATTCATGGCGCTGGCCACGCCGCTTTCGGCATGGGCAAGCGACAAGTTCGGCCGGCGCCCTGTGCTGATGGTGGGTATCACCGGCGCGATCTTGTCCGGCTTCACGATGGCTCCGCTCGTTGGTAGCGGATCGGCGCCGCTCGTTGCGACGTTCCTGACGATCGAGTTGTTCCTGATGGGCATCACCTTCGCGCCGATGGGTGCCCTGCTCCCCGAGCTTTTCCCGACGAGCGTGCGCTACACGGGTGCAGGTGTCTCATACAACCTTGGCGGCATTCTGGGCGCGTCGGTGGCGCCCTATATCGCGCAGATGCTTGCCGCGCGCGGCGGTCTGGCATGGGTCGGCGGTTATGTGTCGTTAGCCGCCGCAGTAAGTCTCGTCGCGGTGCTCTTGATGCGCGAGACGCGAGATGTTTCGTTGAACTAAACGATTTGCGCCGCGCGCATCAAGCGCACCGCGCGCGACGTTCAACCTCGCTCGGGCAACCTGCCACGCGCTCTGGCGTCCACGCGGACCAGCGCCGCGGGGACGGTTGCTGTTCCGCTGCGGCCGGCCTTCAGACGCGTCGCGGCACGCGCGAGCATGACGAGCAGCGCAATAGCCGATGCGTCACCAAGCAAGCGGATCGGCCAATCAGCAAGGAGGTTGTCGGTGCGCACGTGCGCAAGCGAGAGCGCGGTGTCGATTGAAATCGACACAACTGTGCCGCCGACAAAACAAATCAGCCCCTGCCTGCCCACCGCCACCACGCCCGATAACCGTAACGCCAACGCGCGCACCCAGCCGAGGTGCACCGCTTGCCCGCACAGCCAGGCGAGCGACAAAAAGCTGACAATGCGCACACTCGCCAAATTCTGTTTCATATAGCCGGGCGATGGATGGCCATCGATGCAAAGCTTCACGAATGCGAACGTCAGCGCCACCACGAATGCTGCGCGCGTCAGCCGGCTTGCTGTCGCACTCGCCTGAACGTCTGCTGGTACCGGGTGCAGCCGCACGAGCATGCCGAGCATGAACATCAGTTGCCATGCGAACGGGTTGAACGGCCAATCGGCGTGCTCGGCGTGTGGCAGCAGCATGCCGAGCCACGGCGCGGTGAGCCAGATCGCCAAGCTCGCGGCCAACGCAGCCGCGGGCGCTTTGCGCGCCAACGGCATGACGAGCGGCACAAAAAGCGCGAACAACACATACATCGGCAAGACGGCCGACAGATACGGCTGCCGGAGCAGGAGCACGATCTCGCCAAGCGTTTGCAGCGGACGCTGCAGCAATATGGGCCAACCCGTATCGGCAACCATGGGTGGCACACACGGCAAGCGGCTAAGCATTGCGCCACCGACAAGCATCAGTGCGGCAGTCAACAAATAGGCGCGATAAATTTCCAATGAGCGCTTGACGAAGCGCCAGCGCGCAGCCAGCTCGCCCCGCCGCGCAGCCACACCGGTATAAGCGGCAGCCGACGCATAGCCGCCGAGGAACACGAATATCTCTGCGGCATCGCAATAGGCATAGCTGTGCAGCATCGCGTGCTGCAGCACGCCGCTCGAGATGTGGTCGATCGCAATGACGATCAACACCACGCCTCGTAGAAAATCCACTTCGATCGATCGTCCTGCAGACGCACTCATCGGTATACCTCGAATGGGGCTTGAAACGCAGTGAGAACACATGCGAGGGCAAAAAATTCCCGCGCTGTTCGTTCCCATCGATAATCGGTGTCACCTGGCGCGAAGCAGAGTTTGCGCCAGATCCAACGATATGCGTTCCGGTGTACGAGACACTATGCCCATTCGAGACCGTCGCGTACAAATACACGCCGTAGAAGCGTTATTTTTTTAGCGCTGGTGCTTGCAGTCTTTCAATAGCGATTGTGATCGTAATGGTGGTGGTGATATTCGCCGCCGTAATAGCCTGAGTAGTAGCCGCCTGCCGGCACAACCACACATCCTGCTAGCGTGGCCATAAGCAGCAGGCCCGCTGTCCAGATCAATGCCGAGCGTTTCATGTCTTTCTCCTGTCGCCGTGTTGTTTATCGACGGCCGGATTCGATTGGACAGGAGTGCCGCCTGACGAGCGGTTGCAATTTGTAAGCGAGCTGCATTGGCGCATTACAACGCACGTGTGCTTTTTGCCGCCAGCGCCGTGGGGCGGACGCCTTTGAAATAGCACGCCAACGAACGGGCACAGATTTAACAGCGGCGTAATATGCAGACGAAACATCAACTCCATTGATCGACGGGGGTCACGCACATGCCTCGCCGTTATAATTGCCGCTTTGGCCACCGACACCATGCCCCCGATAATGCTCGCCCCTACCTCCCGTTTGCTTCGGCACGCGAGGCAGTTGTGGCGCCGCTACGGCGTCTTCTGGCTCGGGGCGATCGCCGTCGGTCTGCTCGCCGTTTTCTACGCGCGCCTGATCGATTGGGGCTACGAGGCATTTCATACGATGCAGCATCGTCACGCGTGGCTGCCGCTCGTCGTGACACCCGCAGTAGGGGCAACATCGGTATGGCTCACGCGCCGTTTTTTCCGCGGCGCCGAGGGTAGCGGCATTCCGCAAGTCATCGCGACGCTCGAAGAAGGCACGACCATGCTCGGACCGCGCCTGCTCGGCATGCGCGTGCTGATCGGCAAGATCGCCGTGTCGTTTCTCGGCATTCTCGGTGGTTTCACCATCGGGCGCGAAGGCCCGACGGTGCAGATCGGCGCCACGCTGATGTTCCATTTGCGGCGGTTTTATCCGCGCTCGAACGCGCTGATCGAACGCCAACTGGTACTGGCCGGTGCCGCAGCGGGTCTTTCCGCGGCGTTCAACACCCCGCTGGCCGGGATCGTCTTTGCAATCGAAGAGCTGACGCGCAGTTTCGAAACACGCACGAGCGGCGTGCTGATTACCGCAATCATCGTGGCAGGTGTCATCGCGCTCGGGATGAACGGCAATTACACGTACTTCGGCACCATTCACCTCGGCGAGCACTTTCCGAAACTGCTGGCAGTGGCTGTCGTCATTACAGCGCTGATCACGGGCCTTGCCGGCGGCCTTTTCTCGTGGTTGCTGCTCAACACGTCGCGCTGGCAGCCCGCGCCGATGCAGCGGCTGCACCGCGAACAGCCTGTTGCCTTCGGTGCCCTTTGTGGACTCGTCATTGCAATCGTCGGTATCGCGTCGGGCGGCACGACGTTCGGCAGCGGCTACGCCGAAGCGCGCGGCCTGCTCGACGGTCAGGAGCAATTGTCGTGGGCCTATCCGGTCCTCAAAATGATTTCGATGGTCGGCTCGTATATGCCCGGCATTCCAGGCGGGATCTTCGCGCCGTCGCTGTCGATCGGCGCGGGCTTCGGCAATGTGCTGCACATGGTATTCACCGACATGCAACTGCCGATGCTGATTGCGCTTGCGATGGTCGGCTATATGGCTGCCGTGACGCAATCGCCCATCACGTCGTTCGTCATCGTGATGGAGATGATCAACGGGCACGCGCTCGTCATCTCGCTAATGGCGACCGCATTGATTGCCAGCCGCGTGTCGAGGCTCATTACGCCGCCGCTTTATGAATCGCTTGCGCACCGCTATCTGAGCCACTCGGCGCATGCCGCCGCGGCGGCAGCGCCCGAGGATTCGCCCAGTACCCTCGAACCGCTCTTCGAAGACGAAAAAGAAAACGGAAACAAAGGCGACAGCGAAAGCGACGACCGCACCACGCGCCGCGCCTATGATCAGGACAACTAATCAGTTTTTCTCAGCGAGCAGCGCCCATCAAACCTGAACCTGAGGAATTTCGATCTTGACTTCGAGCACCTCGAGATCGTCCTGCCGCTCGAGGCTCACACGGATATCGTCGTCCGAAATCTTGACGTACTTGGAAATGACGGCGACGAGTTCACGTTGCAGCGCGGGCAGGTAATCGGCCGGCGCGTGCCCGCCTGCGCGCTCGTGCGCGATGATCAGTTGCAAACGCTCCTTGGCGACCGATGCGGACTTCTTTTTCTCACCGAGCAAAAACGAAAGAATCGACATTACGTACCCCCCTTACCGATTGCCGAAGAGGCGCTGCAAAAGCCCCGGCTTCTGGTAATCGGTAAAACGCAACGCCTTTTGTTCGCCGAGGAAACGGTCGACGATATCCTTATAAGCTTCCGCCACGTCGGTGCCGTCCATGTGCACGGCAGGCAGGCCCTGGTTCGACGCGTGAAGCACCGCTTCCGATTCCGGCACGACGCCAATCAATTCGATACGCAAGATTTCCTGGATATCGGAGAGCGAAAGCATTTCGCCTTCGCTCACGCGCTTCGGGTTGTAGCGGGTAATGAGCAAATGCTCCTTGATCGGCTCCTTGCCATCGATGGCACGCTTCGTTTTCGACGACAAAATGCCGAGAATGCGGTCGGAATCTCGCACCGACGACACTTCGGGGTTCGTCACGACGAGCGCTTCGTCCGCGAAATGCATCGCGAGCAGCGCACCCGATTCGATACCGGCAGGCGAATCGCAAACGATGTAGTCAAAGCCCATGCCGACGAGATCGTTGATGACCTTCTCGACACCTTCGAGCGTCAGCGCATCTTTATCGCGTGTTTGCGATGCAGGCAGCACGAACAGGTTCTCGCACTTTTTGTCCTTGATCAGCGCCTGGTTCAGATTGGCTTCGCCCTGAATCACGTTGATGAAGTCATACACGACGCGGCGCTCGCAGCCCATGATGAGATCGAGATTGCGCAGGCCAACGTCGAAGTCGATGACGGCAGTCTTGTTGCCGCGCAAGGCGAGGCCCGACGCGAAGCTCGCGCTCGTCGTGGTTTTACCGACGCCGCCCTTGCCCGAAGTGACCACCACGATTTTTGCCATTTTCCCCTTACCCTGTGTTCGTCAAATGAGGTTCGATGAGCCCGCGGGCTCACGTGAGCCGCAACGGCTCGATGATCAATTTCTCGTCGGCAAGCCGGATTTGCACCGACTTGCCCAATACGTCGGCCGGCAGCGCATTCTCAGTCGTTCGATAGATGCCCGCGATCGAAATCAGTTCCGGCTCGAGACATGTGCAGAAGATGCGCGCCGCGTGATTGCCATGCACGCCCGCCAGCGCTCTGCCGCGCAACGGCGCGTAAATGTGAATGTTGCCTTCGGCGATGACCTCGGCACCGTAGCTCACGAGCCCGAGCACGATCAGATCGCCCTTCGCGTAGATCTGCTGGCCCGAGCGCAGCGGCTTGTCGATGACGAGTGTAGGCGCAGCCGCGATGGGCTCAACCGGTGCCGCCACTGCATCGTCGATGCGTTTCGGCTCCGCACTTTCCGCTTTCGTTGCACTCCCCGCCCGCTTGTCGCGCGCTTCGACGAGCGGCAAGCCCGCTTGCCCCGCCCAGTCGAGCTGATGCGGCGCGGCGATGACGCCCAGCGCCCGCATGCGCACGGCATCAAGCAAGCGTGCGATATCGTCGAGCGGCACACGTTCGCCCTCACCGAGACGGCGCAGATCGATTGCGACGACATCGCCCGCGAAAAATTCGGGTGTCGCTTCGAAGCGCCGCGTAAGCTCGCGCTTGAGTGCGTCGAGATCGGTTGTCTTGACGACGAACAAGAGCGTATCGACCGAGCCGCTGCGTAGTTCGAAGAATGGCGATTTATTCAGCGACATGGCGTTGAAGCAAAAATTTTGCGTATTTTACAGGGGTCGGCGCCCCCAGCCAGAATTTTCGCGCGTCTGAGGAATCGATGAAGATGGCGGCCTGCCTGCGGGAGGCACCGGCCTGGCGGATTGGCGGCCAAGCGCCGCTGCTCAGCGTCAGCGCTTCACGTGACGCACGAGCAGCGTCTCCCACGCATCGGGCGTGCGCGGCACGCGCACGTGGTCACCGGTTGGGCCAAAGCCGAGCCGCTCGTAAAACCGCATCGCGTTGCGGTTGGCGTCCGTGATCCAGGCGTGCACTTCGTCGGCCCCGCGTTGGGCAAGCCATTCGCTTGCCGTGTTGACGAGCAATTCGCCGCCGCGCAAATGACGCACGGCCGGCGCAACCCATAGCGCGCAGACAAAAGCCTTGTGCGCATCGTCGAAGTAGGCGCCGATCGAGCCGGCGGGGTGGCCCTCGGTATAAAGAATGAACGACGCACAAACCTCGGAGGCAGCATGCCGCGCCGCGACCACATCGAACGTCTCGGTCTTTTCGTCGAGCGCTTCTTCGAGTGTCTCGTCAAACGCATACGGCGCTTCGCGCAGAGCCGCGGTGCGTAACTCGCGAAGCGTTGCGCCCTGGTCGGCGGCGATACGGCGAACTGTCAGCGATGAACTCATGAGTATCCGATTGACGGGAAAAATGCTGATGCGTAGCTTCGTCCTAACCGAGCAAGGAGTCAAATTACGCACAGCGGCGAATGCAAAGGCCGGGTTGCAAGGCGCGCGCCACATGCTTCTATAACACGTAAGGCTAATGAAAGGAAGTGCGAGCGGCTTCGAATGTGGTCGTCGTTTTATCGGTAAGGAGTACTAATCGAAGTGCTTCGCGTGTTGTTGCTGTTGGCAAAAAGCACCTCGGCTTCGTCGAGCGACCGCTGGCTTCGGGGCTACGGCGTGCCGTGCAACGCAGCGAAGTAACCTTGTGGTTTTCACATCTAACATCGATAGGAGAACTAACCGTGGGAGTGCATATCAACGGTGGGAGTCGCGGCGTCGAGCAAGCTCGGCAGCTCGCGCAAACGAGCGCGGATACGAACGCGCCCAAAAGCTTCGGCGAACGCGCACGTGCGAAACTTCCCGCAGCGCTCGCCGGACTCGTGGCACGACGAGAAACCGCCGGCGGCACCGACGCGCCCACGCTGGACCGACGAAGGATGCTAAGGGGTGCGGCCGGCGTGGCAGGTGGCATGCTCGCGGCGGCCTGCTCTTCGAATGCGCCTGCGCCTACCGCTACGCCTACGCCGGCATCCAGCGCCGAGCAAGAGGCAGCCATCACTCAGTTGCTCACGACGGCGACGGCGGAAACGCGGGCTATTCTGTCGTTGCCCAGGCCAACGGCCGCGGGGCCGGCGCAAGAGTACGACAACCTCTACGCGCTCGCTCGACAACCGACCAGCATGACCGATCTCGTCAATGCGCTGAATCTATATCGGAGCGCGGTGGCCACGGCGCACTTGGTCGAGCCGAAGGAAGTTCACAACTTGCGGCTCGCGCGCGATCGAGCGCAAATAGCGCTTTTTCAAGCAACGGGTCAGGCAGTCGAACCGGCCCGGATAAATATGCAGATCGACGAGCACCTGCCATACAGAAACTGACGTGCCGGCCGCGCCAGCAATTGGTTAGGACTGCCGAGCAAGTCGCCAGACCATCGCAGCCAATACGCTCACTGCCAAGATGAGCGCACCCCACAGCACATATCGGCGCGGGGTATCTTCCGTACCGGCCGTCGCCTCGCGCACTTCGTCTGGCGGCACGGCCAACGTGTGGCCAACCTTCGCCGTACCGATGCCCGACGCATTGCCGACTAGCAGATTGTCGCGTGGTGCGGCGGCCGGCGTTAGCCGGCCATTGCCCACGGCGAGCGTGAAAGGTGGTGCGCCACGAGCGACGAATGTCAGCAGCGCCGGCTGCCATCCCACCGCGACCGTGGGCGCCCCGCTGCCAAGGCCGCCACCACGCGCATCGACGACCATGCGCCATTCGCGGTCAGCATCGGGCGCCATTTCAAACGGCGCATTGCGTTGCTCGCCGCCGCCTTGTTCGAGTCGAAAGAGCAGCCCGTGCGCAACTTCACGCCACGGCACGGCGGCATTCGGTCGCGAGTAAACGGTGGCACGCACAACCGTATTCGCCTGCGGCACCTCGATCCTGATGCGATCAACCGGATAGCCTCCATCGGTTGCAAATAGATATTCGCCGACGAGTTGGCCCGCCCGGGCGACGAGCCCTTCACGCCACTCGCGCGCGTCGTGCTGCAACGGCGCGTTGGGTGAGCGCACCTCGACATCCACTGCGGCGATGTCAGGCGCGCCATCCAGCCATCGGAGGCGCATATAGCGATCGCGATCGCCGAGGCCAGCGAGCGCGATGCGCTCTTGTGCAAGCGTATCGCCATCGTGTTTGACTTTGAGAATCGTCGCATCGGCCACCACTCGCCATTGCTGCAGATCGGCACTGCTCGCCACCTGCACACGCCCTTGATAGCTGTCGTCGCTCAGATGAATCGCGAGCGCATCGACACGTTGCGCGCCTGCGCCAAGGTCGAGCAGATCAGCGTTGCGCCGTAGCGGCCTGGGTTCAGCAGCAGAGAATCTCAGCGTGCCGTCAGGTGCGACGGCAACACCGGGTGTCTTCGCAGCATCGCCGGGATCGGAGGGCGGCAACGGGAACCATTTGACTGGATGCGAGGAAACGGAAGCCGCATCGATTGCGCCTGGCGCGTCGAGCGAATAAGGCACAGGTTCGTCTGCGCCGTTGAACACACGCAGGTCGCCAAGATCGTGCCGGCGGCTCGC
The DNA here is from genome assembly GCF_964253315.1 of Trinickia sp. LjRoot230. Classification (NCBI taxonomy): domain Bacteria; kingdom Pseudomonadati; phylum Pseudomonadota; class Betaproteobacteria; order Burkholderiales; family Burkholderiaceae; genus Trinickia; species Trinickia sp. LjRoot230. The sequence continues at coordinate 1,116,191 of NZ_CAXUQX020000001.1, read as the reverse complement.
GGTATAGACGGCAGGCGGCAGCGTGAGCGCATAGTACGCAGCACGACCCTGGAGATCCAATGCGAAACGATGCGTGAAAGGATCATTAGTCGAAGCCGTCGCGTTCGCCATCGCGAACAGCGTGACGGCAACACTCGCGCACGCGGCAAGCAAACGCTTCATGAGACCCCATCCTCCGTTGTATTGCCGTTATCGTTTTCGACGCGCGCTTTCGGCGGCAGCGGAGAAAAATAGCCGATCAGCAGCAGCATCAAGCCAATGCCGATGAACGACACGATGCGCTCGATGCCGTTCACATGCGATAAATCGAACAAGAAGAGCTTGATGACCGTCACCGCCAGCAAAACTGCACCGGCAAGCCAGAGCGCGCGGGACGCACGGCGTGTCGCCCAGATCGTCATCGCGAGCGCACACAGCGTCCAGAGCACCGATACGCAGGCCTGTGCGAGCGTCGACTGCGCCATCGCCTCGAAGCGATAGGGCACGTTCGTCCAATGATGGAGTGCGCGCAAGAGGAGCGCGTTGAGCCACAGAAAGATCGTGGCCGCGACGGCGTAGGTGAAACCGCGGTACGACAACGCGAAGCCAAGCGCCTTCACGCGACGCAGCCAGGCGTACGCTGCGACGAAAACCAGCAGTTGCGCCACGTCGAGCGGATTGAGTATCGGCAGCCATGAAAGCGGCGAAGCATCGCCATCGCTTTGCAGGCTTGCGATTGTCCAGAGCCACAGCAACGCCACGAGCGGGCCGGCTGCCCAAAGCTGATAGGCACGCGCAAATCTCGCTATCGGCCAGCGCAAATGCGTGCCGGCGGTCGAGACAAGCAGTACCAGCAGACCCACGCCATACGCCCACACGCTCCAACTCCACGCGCCCTCCGGCACGTAGGCATGCAAGCGCCAGTACGCTTGTTGCGCGAGCAGGCAGCAAAGCGTCCAGAACATCAGCGTATGGAGCGGCGCGATGATGCGCGTGTCAACATCGCGTTCCTGACGCCATAACAGCAGATACGCGAGCACGATAGCCAGCGGCCAAGCGACGACGCCAAGCCCAGCGAGCGGCGCCGTGCCGAAGTTGAGCGCAGCGAGTGCGAGCCACGCCAGCACCGGTGACACCGCAAGTGCCGGCCATTGCGCGAGCGGCCATTTCAGCCCGGTTCGCAGCGCGTGCGCCAACCAAGCTGTCAGAATGGTGAAGAGCACACCAGCGTTGACGGTGAAATGCGCGCGGTTCGAGGCGATATGCGATTGCGCGTACCAGGTGATCTCGTTCATACCGCCGCTGATCCACCACAGCAATCCCCATAGCGCAGCGACGAGACCGACTTGCGGCATCCATGCACGCCACGCGCGTGCGTCTTCGCGGCCGTGCAACTGCCAACTGGTGAAGATGCCCGCGAGCGCGAGCAACAAGGTCGCGATGTACGGGCCGTTCAACACCGATAGCGCAGGTCCACCTGTGAAGAAGAGCTGGCTCACCAAATACGCGCATGCCGCGGCCACTTGCATCAGCAAGCCGAAGCCGAACTGCGTGAAGCGTCGCTGCCGTACGCCGAGCCACGTCACGGCCGCGCCTTCGATCGCCCATGCGGCGCTCGTCGTGGGGCCGCTGAATGCAAGCGGAATAGCAAGCGTAGAAAAAATCACGGCGAGCGCCAGCATTGCTTGAAACAGCAGCGTCAATCCGCTGCGGCGACGCGCCAGCCAAAAGCCGATCGCAACATAGAAGGCCGCGAGCGCGACGGCACTCCATGCCAGCGCAAAGGGAATGCGGCTCATCAATCCGGCTTGCAATCCAAGAAATACAATCGGTGTGCCGAATACGAGCGTGCCATCGACGTAATGTCGCAGCGCGAGCTCACGACGCAGTGCGTAAAGCAGCGAAATGCCGACATACATCAGGAAAAACAAAATCAAGAACGGCTCGGTGCTTGGGAGTAACGCGGGGTGGTACGACGTAACGCCCCATGCCGTGCCGATAACGAATGTGAATATGAAGCCGAGCAAATTGAGCGGCCGCCATGCTTTGAACCAGGCAATGGCTAAAATGCCGGCATTTAGGAGTGCGTAGTAACTGAATAGCACAACGTGGCTGCCGCCGCCGCTCGATATCAGGATGGGCGCCAGGAAGCCGCCTGCGCTGCCGAGAAATGCGAGCGACGCAGCGTCCTGCCGCACCGCGAGGAATGCGCTCAGCGCGCAAATCAACACCAGTAAAGGAAATGCGGCTTGCGCGGGTAGCAAGCCGTAAAGCCGCGTAGCGGCGAATACGGTCAAATACAGCACACCTACGCCGCCGCCTTGAAGCACGAGCCCGTATGCACCGCGGCGTGCGCCGATACGCCATCCGGTTGCAAGTAATGCTACTGCCCCCAGTGCCACGCCAGCGAGGCGGAATTCGATCGGGAGCATGGCGTTATCGGAGGCGTACTTGAGCAGGAAGGCAACACCAAAGAACAGCACTACAATGCCGACGCGCACGACAGTGTTGCCGCCCATGAGCCAGTCGCGCGCGGCGCTAAAAGCGCGCTCGAAGAGACCGGGAGCGGCAGGCGTTGGCGTGGCTGGTGTGTCGATTGGATTGGCTTCGGAGGCCGCGGCGGTTGCCGGTGCGGTTGCCATTGGCCCTGCGGGCAAGGGTTCCGATATGCCGGCAGGCTCAGCGGGCGACGGTGGCACGGGTAACGTTGCAGGCCATTGCGCATCGAGCGCAGCCGAAAGCTGCGCAGACTCGTCGCCACGCAACAGTGCTAGTTCGTGCCTTAAGCTCGCGACTTCCTGCTCGAGCCGTTCGACGCGTGCGGCGAGCGTCGGTGAAGGCTCCGCGTTGCCGTGAATCGAGTGGGCTGCCGTTGGTGACGAGGTAGCTTGCCCCGGTGGCTTTTTGTAGATCAGTGCGCCGAGTATTACGCCCACGAGCGTGCCCAACACCGCTCCGTTAAACATCGACGTATCGGTGAATTCGGCCACCATCAAGCCGAATAGCAAACCTAACATTCCAAAGAGCCAGCGCATTTCGTCCTCTTTTTCGCTTCGTCGCGCGTGAATAACGGGAACCGGTATATGGCTGATTGAAATCGGCGTCGACCGGCATAGCGATATGCGGGAAATCGATGCGTAGGCTACCACAGGGTTTCGCGCATTTTGAATGCATGGGACGTTAATCGCTTATTGCAATGACAGCGCGCCCAAATGGTAGGTTTGAATGTCTGCGTTGTTGTGATTGCTCGGCGAAATCGGTAACGCGGCAAACGGTTTTTTAGGGGATTATCTATCGTCCTCGGCGCGTGGCTTCCTCCGTCGTTCCGCGAGCGTCAACGGGCGCCCGCCATCCTTGACGCGCTAACGCACGATAGTCCCCACAGACTGGTGTGACGCTACAACGGTCGCCGTCTGTGGCGCAAGAATGCGCGTTTGCACGCTGCCATATCCAGGCACCGGTCGCCACGGTGTATTTCGACGAACACACGTGAATCGGTTGCTATAAATCGCTGGGGTCCCGACACCCTGAAGATAATTGTTCGTCGCGACGTGATGCGCCGAGACGATCAGGTATTCATCATCGTGGCTGTTCTGGCTGATCGAGCCGCCGAAATGATCTGTCAGCCGGAACCATCTGCCAGGCATCACGAAGCGGTTATTGCCGCTCGCTTCCCATTGCCGCGCAATCGCCCCGATCGCGTCAACGCGCCGCCCGGTCACCTTTTGGCCGTCATCGGTATTGCGATGGCCGTACGCACCAGCGTACTCGTACCACTCCAGCTTCGGCATGCCGCTGCCAGCCCACCCATCGATCCGCGAATCGGCCAAGCCCCCACTCTTCGCGGTCAGCGTAGGGTCCTTAAAGTCGGCACGCGACTGTGCAGCGTGCGTCGATGTCACATGTTGGATCGGCGACCACGACGCAATGCCGTCGGCCTCTTGCGAGCCCGCCTCTGTTTGATAGGGAATCGCCGGGCTGCTGCCGTCGATCGCCGGCTCAGTACGCACGGGATCGGACACGATCAGCTTGTGGGCGCTTGCTGTGTGCTCATACCAGTAGCACAGACCCAGATGCTCCCAGCGTCGATGCACATAGTTGTGATCGTGCTCGTCGAACTGACACGCCATCGTCATCGACGGATCAGGCTCGTAGACCTTCCAATCCCAAACCGGCAAAGCGCCGTAGTCACACGCTCTAACCCCCGCTATTCGCGGATCCATCTGCCTCGACGCATGGCCTCCTCCATCATTCCGAGGGTCAGCAGCCGCCCGCCGAGCGCGTCTCTGGCGGTAGCGCTGAACGGCGCTTTCAACGTAGCCACGAGAAACTCACTCGTTCGCATCTTTACCGACGGTATGTAGTGGGCGATGTCAAACTCGCTGATATCGACGCCGAAGCACTCGGCCCACCGGTTCATAATTTCCACGATCCGGTCTGGTCTCCAGTCGAGATCATGATAGAGATCCATGTCGCGAGTTAGCTCGTCGTCCAATCCAAACGGTGACGGACCGCGAACTTCGCGGATAAACTGCTGTAGGGTTTGCCATTCGTCGCGCATTACAGACGGTCCTCGGGCTTCACCAGACGATTGTATTGGATAACCGTTTTATAGCCGATCGCCGCGACATCGGCAGCCGTGATAACCCAACCTACGCTCGGAATAGCACGGCCCACGAAGACACCAATATCTCTTGTCAGTTTCGCACGTAGCAACGCAACGCTTTTAAATGAAGTGAACGTCGGCAATATTCGATATTTTATTTCGTAGGGCAACAAACGGCGGGACCACAGTGATGCTAGCGACGTACCCTTAACTGCCCCCGTAAACTTGCCTCGCGTCGGGACAAACCGTGCGCCTGCGAGAATCATTGCGACGCCGACTATATCGTCGACGCCCAACTGCTTTGACGTTTCATCGACCGCAACAAGGAAGAATAATTCTGTTGACGAGAGGTTGTGATGAATCCCAAAGCTATATTCGTTTCGCATGCAGTTTTAACCTTCGTTATTACCGAAGCGCCAAGATAGCAGAACAGCTCACAGCACGCGTTATTGCAATGGCGTCACTGACCATCTGTTATCCGACGCAGCGCTGACGAATATCTGATTAGATACCCAAGTCGCAATTTTGCGACCACAAACAAAAACAGGCCCCGAAGGGCCCGTATTCATTGATGTTCTGGCGGAAAGGGTGGGATTCGAACCCACGGTACGGTATAACCGTACACCGGATTTCGAGTCCGGCGCATTCGACCACTCTGCCACCTTTCCGCTGCTTACATCGTATTCACCAAGCTGGTCGCTATTTGGCGAAGCGAAGATTATAGAACATGGCGAACAGCATTCCAAGAACTTTTTGGCCGCTTGCCCAAGCGAGGGCCATCACCCTTCCGCCACCTCAAGCCGTTCAAGCCCGCCCAAATACGGACGCAACACCGCGGGCACCGTCACCGACCCATCGGCATTCTGGAAATTCTCCAGCACCGCGACAAGCGTTCGCCCCACCGCCAGCCCCGAACCGTTCAGCGTGTGCACAAGCTCCGGCTTGCCCTGCGCATTGCGATAACGCGCCTGCATACGCCGCGCTTGAAACGCCTCCGTGTTCGAGCAACTCGAAATCTCGCGATATGTCTGCTGAGCCGGCAGCCATACCTCGAGATCGTAAGTTTTCGCCGCCGAAAAACCCATGTCCCCGGTGCAAAGCGTGATCACCCGATACGGCAACTCCAGCTTCTGCAGAATCGCCTCGGCATGTGTGACCATTTGCTCCAATGCATCGTACGAAGCCTCAGGCGCCACGATCTGCACCATCTCGACCTTGTCGAACTGGTGCTGGCGAATCATGCCGCGCGTATCGCGGCCGTAAGACCCAGCCTCCGAACGAAAACAAGGCGAATGCGCAGTGAGCTTCACCGGCAATGCGGCCGCATCGAGAATGCTCTCGCGCACCGTATTCGTCAGCGGAATTTCAGACGTCGAAATCAGATATTGCGTCACCACGTTATCGCCGCCGCCCTTCTCCACCCGAAACATGTCGTCCGCGAATTTCGGCAATTGCCCGGTGCCGTAAAGAATCTCGGGGTTGACGATATAAGGCGTGTACGTCTCGGTATAACCGTGGTGCTGCGTATGTGTATCGAGCATGAATTGCGCGAGCGCGCGATGCAAACGCGCCATCGCGCCACGCAACACCGTAAAACGTGCACCGGCAAGCTTCGCGCCGGTCTCGAAGTCGAGCCCAAGCGGCGCGCCCACGTCGACATGGTCTTTCACCACGAAATCGAATTGCTTCGGTGTACCCCAGCGTCTTACTTCGACATTGCCGCTCTCGTCATTGCCGGCGGGCACGCTCTCATGCGGCACATTCGGCATCTCGAGCATCAGCTTATGCAAGCGGCCTTGGATATCGTCGAGTTGCGCCGCCGACGCCTTCATGTCGTCGCCGATGCTGCCCACCTCGGCCATCAGCGCAGCGGTATCTTCGCCGCGCCCCTTCATCGCGCCGATCTGCTTCGAAAGGCTGTTACGACGCGCTTGCAATTCTTCAGTGCGCGTCTGAATCGCGCGCCGCTCGCTTTCGAGCGCCGAGAACGCCGCAACGTCGAGCGTATAGCCGCGTGCGGCAAGGCGCGCGGCAACGCCTTCGAGATCTTTGCGCAGCAACTGAATGTCGAGCATGGGGAGAGTCGATTATCGTGAAATAAAACCGCGATTTTAACGCACGGCCCGCTCGCCCCGCCCAACGCGACGCGACAAACGAAACGTTCAGTCGTCCTTCGCTTTGTGTTCGCTGCGCCATGCAGCGTCAAGGTCGGCAAGCCGCGTCAGCTTTTCGCCGATCTTTCCCTCCAGACCGCGTGGCGTCGGCCGGTACCAATGCGGCTCGCGCATACCGTCGGGCAGATAAGTTTCACCAGCGGCATAAGCGTCGGGCTCGTCGTGCGCGTAACGATACTCGCGACCATAGCCGAGCGACTCCATCAGCTTGGTTGGCGCATTGCGCAAGTGCGCGGGCACACCGCGCGAACGATCCTTGCCGATAAAACGCCGCGCTTCGTTATAAGCAACATAGCCGGCGTTTGACTTAGGCGCGACCGCCAGGTAAATCAGCGCCTGTGCGAGTGCGAGTTCGCCTTCCGGCGTGCCAAGGCGCTCGTAAGTCTCAACCGCATCAAGTGCGATGCGCGGCGCGCGCGGGTCGGCCAAGCCAATGTCTTCCCACGCCATCCGTACAATCCGCCGCCCAAGGTAGCGAGGATCGGCGCCCCCATCGAGCATCCGGCAAAACCAATAGAGCGCGCCGTCCGGATTGCTGCCGCGAACCGACTTGTGTAACGCGCTGATCTGGTCATAAAACGCGTCGCCACCCTTATCGAATCGACGCAGGTTTTCCGTCAGCGCACTTGCAATCAACGCACCATCGATATCAGTCGTCTTTTGCGCGCTGGCAGCGCGTGCGACGATCTCGACATTGTTGAGCAGTTTGCGGCCGTCGCCGTCCGCCGAGCCGATCAACAGCGCCTTCGCTTCATCGGTCACGCTGAGACCACCCAACGCAAGCAAGGCACGGTCGAGCAACGCTTGCTGCTCGTCGTCATCAAGGCCCTTGAGCACATAGACTGCCGCCCGCGAAAGCAACGCACCGTTCACCTCGAACGAAGGATTTTCCGTCGTCGCGCCGACAAATATAAAAAGCCCCGACTCGACATGCGGCAAAAACGCATCCTGCTGGCCCTTGTTGAAACGATGAACTTCGTCAACGAACACGAGCGTACGACGGCCATGCGCTCGGTGCGTCTGCGCAACCTCGACAGCTTCGCGAATGTCCTTCACGCCCGAGAGCACCGCTGACAGCGCAATGAATTCAGCGTCGAACGCGTTTGCCATCAACCGCGCCAGCGTGGTTTTGCCGACCCCGGGTGGCCCCCACAGAATCATCGAATGCGGCTCGCCCGACTCGAACGCGACGCGCAACGGCTTCATCGGCCCAAGCAGGTGATTTTGGCCGATCACGTCGTCGATCGTACGCGGCCGCAACCGCTCGGCAAGCGGCATATCAGCGGCGCGGGGGTCTTCAAACATGTCGTGATCCATAGCGGGCGAGGCAGCGGCGTCTACCCGCGCTCAATCGTTGATGACGTCCGCGCCTTTCGGCACCGTAAATTTGAACGTATCGGCCTTGAGCGGCGGGTTCTTCTGGATGTTGGAAAACGTGAGCAGCGTCACGTTGCCGAACACATCGTGCAATTCCATCGCTTCGAGGTTGCCATCGCGAAAACCGATGCCGACCCGCTCGAATTGCGTGTCGCGCGCCTTCGGCAACAACTCGAGCCAATCAATGCCCCCCTTCACGCCCGCATCGTGCAGCGTGAAGTTCTGCTCGAGATCGTTGCTGCCGAAAAGGATTGCCGCCGGGCTCGCGCCCAATGCGCCGCCGAGCTTGCGAATCGTCACCTGATTCAGGTCCTTGTCGTACACGAAGAGCTTGTCGCCGTCGGCCTCCAAGACCTGCTCGTAAGGTTTTTCATACGTCCAAATGAATTTGCCGGGCCGCGCGAAGACGAAGCTGCCGCTCGACGAGCCGCCCATCGCCGGCTTGCCGGCCTGCGCCTGTGCTTTCGATGGCGCTTTCACTTCCTTTTGCACAAAATGCCCACGCGCCGAGTGCACCTGCGCGACAAATGCCTTCAACTGCTCGGTGCCACTTGCAAATGCAACGGGCGCGGCGAGAACAAGCACGGTGCCCAGCACAGCCGAGGCCATACCACGAGCCAACACACGTAACGCCGCGCGGCGGTTGCCCGCTGACGGAAGCAAACGCACGACGTCCTGCCGGAAATGATGCTGCATGGGGATGATTCTCCGTGATGAACTCAGGCCGCTCGTGCGGGCGCTAATCGCTTTCGCGCGCAGGCACGAGAATCTCGCGATTGCCGTTCGACGACATCGTCGAGACCAAGCCCGATTGCTCCATCTGTTCGAGCAATCGTGCGGCGCGGTTGTAGCCAATGCGCAGATGCCGTTGCACGAGCGAGATCGAGGCGCGTCGATGCTTGACCACGATCTCGACGGCCTGATCGTAAAGCGGGTCCGATTCCTCGCCGCCACCCGCACCGGCCACGCCGGCCGAGCCTTCATCGCCCTCGTCGGCGATGCCGCCTTCAAGCAGCCCTTCGACATAGTTCGGCTCGCCCTGCTCTTTGAGCTTCTCGACGACGCGATGCACTTCATCGTCGGACACGAACGCGCCGTGCACCCGCACCGGCAAGCCGCTACCGGGCGGCAGATAAAGCATGTCGCCCATGCCAAGCAGCGACTCCGCGCCTTGCTGATCGAGGATCGTCCGCGAATCGATCTTCGATGAAACCTGGAACGCCATGCGCGTCGGCACGTTGGCTTTGATGAGGCCCGTAATGACGTCGACCGACGGCCGTTGTGTCGCCAAAATCAAATGAATGCCGGCCGCGCGAGCTTTTTGCGCAATCCGCGCGATCAGTTCCTCGACCTTCTTGCCGACTACCATCATCAGATCGGCCAACTCGTCGATCACGACGACGATATGGGGCAACCGCGTAAGCGGCTCCGGCTCGTCGGGCGTGAGGCTGAACGGGTTGGGCAGCTTTTCATCGCGCTTCGCAGCTTCGTCGATCTTGTTGTTATAGCCCGCCAGATTGCGCACGCCGAGCTTGCTCATCAGCTTGTAGCGGCGCTCCATCTCAGCCACGGTCCAGTTGAGCGCGTGACCCGCCTGGCGCATGTCCGTGACAACGGGGCAAAGCAGATGCGCAATGCCCTCGTAGACGCTCATTTCGAGCATCTTCGGATCGATCAGAATCATCCGCACTTCGTCCGCGGTCGCCTTGTAAAGGAGCGACAGGATCATCGCGTTGATGCCGACCGACTTGCCGGAACCGGTAGTGCCCGCCACGAGCAAGTGCGGCATCTTCGCAAGGTCGGCGCACACCGGCTTGCCGCTGATGTCTTTGCCCAAGCCCATCGTCAGCTTCGACGCGGCATCGGCATAGACTTCGGAGCCCAGAATTTCAGATAACCGCACCGTCTGGCGCCGCTGATTCGGCAACTCGAGCGCCATGAAATTCTTGCCGGGAATGGTCTCCACCACACGAATCGAAACAAGCGAAAGCGAACGTGCGAGATCCTTCGCGAGATTGACGATCTGGCTGCCCTTCACGCCCGTCGCCGGCTCGATTTCATAACGCGTGACGACAGGCCCCGGGTACGCCGCGACAACGCTGACTTCCACGCCGAAATCCTTCAGCTTTTTCTCGATCAGACGCGACGTGAATTCGAGCGTGTCGGCCGAGACCGACTCTTGCACGACAGGCGCCTGATCAAGCAGCGCAATGGGCGGCAGCGTGCTATCGCCAGGCAGGTCGGCGAAAAGCGGCACTTGTTTTTCCTTTTCCACGCGCTCGGACTTCGCCGGCGTAGCGACAGCCGGCACGATCGTCACAGGCTCGTGTTCCTCGATCCGCACGCGGCCTTGTTCGACCTTGCCTTCGCGCTTGACGGCCGCCACCTCGCCGAGCTTGCGGTCGCGCCCGGCTTCACGGCGCAGCTTCGCAAATGTCACGGCGGAAATGAGCGCCTCGCCAACGCGCTCGGCAACCGATAGCCACGAGAAACGGAAATAAAGCGACAAACCGATGCCAAGCGTCACCAGCAGCGCCAGCGTGCCGCCCGTGAAGCCGAGCGCGTGCGAAACGCCGCGCGCGACGGCGTCGCCGACAATGCCGCCCGGCGCGCGCGGCAACTGCACGTGCAGCGACCACATGCGCAACGCTTCAATGCCGTCGCATGCAATCAGCACGAGCGCGAACGCCAACGCGTCCGCCAGCCACGACTCGCGCGGGGTTTCGTCTTCGAGCGCAGCCTGATGCGTCAGCCGGCGGTAGTTCGCAGCGATCCGCCGCGCGAGCAGTGCGATCCACCAGTAGGCGGACAGGCCGAACAAGAGCAGCAGGATGTCCGACGTCCACGCGCCGACGCGGCCGGCCCAATTGACGATGTGATCTACCTGCGCGGCGTGCGTCCAGCTCGGGTCCCTGCGGCTGTAACTGACGAGCGCCATCAGCAGGAACGCGCAGAGCGCGACCTGCAAAATCCAGCGGATCTCGGTGAAAAGACGCGACATGCGATGCGGCAAGGCTTGCGCGTGCGCGGAATAGGGAGCTTTGGCCATGAATCCGTAAAGGCTTGGTGACCGGCGCACCGTGCAAGACCCGCGCGCCGATCGTTCGATCCGGCCTATTGTAAACGCTGCGTCGCGCGCCGGGCTGTAAATGACGGTAACGGCTGCGCCCGCGGCCCAGCGCACTATCGCGTCGATTGAAAATCCCCAAGCGGCAACAGACGGGGCGCCCCTTTATAATGCCCGGGTACGCCCCATTTCAGGCTATAGCCATCTTACGGATTCTCGCCTCATGTCCACCCGCAAACACGCCAAAGTGCTGATCCTCGGTTCCGGCCCCGCCGGCTATACGGCCGCCGTCTATGCGGCGCGCGCCAACCTTTCGCCGGTGCTCGTCACCGGGCTCGCGCAAGGCGGCCAATTGATGACCACGACTGACGTCGAAAACTGGCCGGCCGATGCCAACGGCGTGCAAGGGCCTGAACTGATGCAGCGTTTTCTCGACCATGCTGAGCGCTTCAACACTGAAATCGTCTTCGATCACATCCATACCGCGAAGCTGAACGAAAAGCCGATGCGCCTGATCGGCGATGCGGGCGAGTACACCTGCGACTCGCTGATCATTGCCACGGGCGCGTCGGCGCAGTATCTCGGGCTGCCGTCGGAAGAAGCGTTTTCGGGGCGCGGTGTGTCCGCCTGCGCCACCTGCGACGGCTTTTTCTACAAGCAGCAGCATGTGGCGGTTGTCGGCGGCGGCAATACGGCTGTCGAAGAGGCGCTCTACCTGGCCGGCATCGCGAGCAAGGTCACCGTCATTCACCGACGCGATAAATTCCGCGCCGAGCCGATCCTGATCGACCGGCTGCTCGCAAAAGAAAAGGAAGGCGTCGTCGAAATCAAGTGGAACCACGTGCTCGAAGAGGTGACCGGCGATGATTCCGGCGTCACGGGCGTGCGGATCAAGCACACGCAAACGGGCGCCACGGCTGACCTGGCGCTGCAAGGTGTTTTCATCGCCATCGGCCATAAGCCGAATACCGACATCTTCGCCGATCAACTCGAGATGAAGAACGGCTACATCATCACGAACGGCGGCCTGAACGGCAACGCGACCGCCACGAGCGTGCCAGGCGTGTTCGCCGCCGGCGACGTGCAAGACCATATCTACCGGCAAGCGATCACCAGCGCGGGGACGGGCTGCATGGCGGCGCTCGACGCGCAGCGCTACCTGGAAAGCATCCACGAGGTGCAGCAGGAACATGTGATGAGTCACGAGGCCGACCGCTAAATAAGGCTAAGGGCGGCACTGAGGAAGCTCAGTGCGGCCTCATCGACGCGGGCCGGTGAACATCCCGCGCGGCCCCTGATTGCCGTAGAGAACACCGTCATGGCAAAAAACCGACTCCGTCCAGACGGCCTGAAAGACGTCGGACGCCCGACACGCGGCGCACGGGTAACCGACCTCGCGGCATTGCGCGACACGTTGAAGGAAAGCGCCGCCGAACGCGAACGGGAACGTATCGCCGCGGCCAAGGCTGCTCGTGAAGCCGCAGTCGAAGCCGAACTCTTTCGTCGCGAAATCGGCGACGTGGCGCCGCTCAAAACCGCGCCACGCGCGATGCACGGTTCGAAGCCGCCTCCCGCACTGCCGCTGCAAACAGAACGCGACGAAAAAGCCGTGCTCGCCGAAGCGATTTCCGATGAATTCGATCCCGAAGTGCTGCTCGATACCGATGAGACGCTCTTTTATTGCCGCGCCGGCATCGGTCAGGAAGTCGTGCGAAAGCTGCGACGAGGTCACTGGATCGTCCAGTCGCAGCTCGATTTGCACGGCATGCGGCGTGACGAAGCACGCGAAGCGCTCGCCGCGTTCATCCGCGAGGCGGTCAAACGCGGTTTGCGCTGCGTACGCGTGATTCACGGCAAGGGATTGGGCTCGATCGGCAAGGAACCGGTGCTCAAGGGCAAAGTCCGCGCCTGGCTCGTGCAGAAAACCGAAGTCATTGCGTTTTGTCAGGCTCGACCGAACGATGGCGGCGCAGGCGCAGTACTCGTTCTGTTGCAGCCAGCCGGCCCGCGCCATGCACCCTAGGCTGACGTTCGCGCTCGCCGTCATCGAGGCACTCGCGATTTTCGCTTACGCGGTGTCGGGCTTCATCGAGGCACGCAAGCGCCGGCTCGACGCCGTCGGCACGTTTATGGTGGCGCTCGTCACGGCCTTCGGCGGCGGCACCGTGCGCGACGTGCTGCTCGGGCGTCGGCCGTTCTATTGGGTGGAGCACGAAAGCTACGTCATCGCCATTTTCGCGCTATCGCTTTTCGCACCGTTCACGCTGCGCATGGCGTCGCGCGTATTTTCCGAACGCGCGTTGCTCGTTGCCGACGCGATCGGGCTCGGCCTGTTCAGCATTTCAGGCACGTCGATCGCACTCGAAGCCGGCATGCCCGGGTTCATCGCAGCGCTGATGGGTGTGATGACAGGTGTGTTCGGCGGCATCTTGCGCGATGTGCTCTGCAACGAGGTGCCGCTCGTGCTGCGCGACTCGCATCCTTACGCAACCTGCGCCTTTGCAGGCTGCGGCTTGTATCTGCTGCTCGTGCGGCTCGACGTGGATTCTGTCTACAGCGTGTCGATCGCGACGGCTTTCATCCTCGTCGCGCGTCTCGTGACGTTCAAACTCGACGTACGCTTGCCGCACTAGCTAGCAACATCAGGCGATGCGCGCTTCGGTGGATGGATCGAACAGCACAGCCTTCGACACATCGAACAGCAACGTCATGTTCTGCTGCGGTTGCGGGCTCGAGGCCGGATGCACGCGGCTCACGGCTCGCTTGCCATTGACTTGCGCAAACACGAGCGTATCGGGGCCGGTCGGCTCGATCACGTCGACTTTCAGTTCGATCGGCTGCAAGCTCTTGCCATCGCCGTTATGGGCGCTGCGTGCATCGGTGATGCGCTCCGGGCGCAAACCGAGAATGACATTCCGGCCGAGCGAACCGTTCACGCGCGGAGCCTCGAACGGCAAATTCAGCACGCCACGCGTCACGCCCGTATCGATTTCGATACCGACGCCCGCACCCTGCTCCACCAACTTGCCTTCGATGAAGTTCATCGGCGGCGCGCCGATAAAGCCGGCCACGAAGAGGTTCGAGGGCGAATCGTAAATTTCCTGCGGCGCCCCGAACTGCTGCACGACGCCGTCTTTCATGACCGCGATGCGGTCGCCGAGCGTCATCGCCTCAATCTGATCATGCGTCACATAAACGATCGTCGTGCCAAGGCGCTGGTGCAGCAGCTTGATTTCGGAGCGCATTTCAATGCGCAATTTGGCATCGAGGTTCGAAAGCGGCTCGTCGAACAGGAACATGACCGGGTCGCGTGCGAGCGCACGGCCCATCGCCACGCGTTGGCGCTGGCCACCTGAAAGCTGGCCGGGCTTGCGATCGAGCAGATGATCGATTTGCAGCATCTGCGAGACGCGTTCGACGATTTGCGCCTGCTCGCGCTTCGGCACCTTGCGGATGTTCAAGCCGAACGAGATGTTCTCGCGCACCGTCATCGACGGATAAAGCGCGTAGGACTGAAACACCATTGCAATGTCGCGGTCCTTCGGCGAGAGATTGTTCACGACCTTGTCGTCGATGCGGATCTCGCCCTTCGTGACCGTCTCCAAGCCGGCGATCATGTTGAGCAGCGTCGACTTCCCGCAACCCGAGCCGCCCACCAAAATCAGAAACTGGCCGTCTTCGATCTCGATATCGACGCCCTTCAACACGGGAACGCCGTTCGGGTAAGTCTTGTATACGTCGCGGATGGAAAGGCTTGCCATGCTGAAAATCCTTTAATCAGTGCAGCTTGCGAATCTGCGTTACGTTGCGTTGCGTTACGGTCCGTTGCGTTGCGTTGCGTTGCGTGACATCGGCACGCGTCAGCCCTTGACCGCACCGGCGGTCAGCCCGCGCACGAAATAGCGCCCGGCGATCATGTAGACGAGCAGCGTCGGCAACGCAGCGATGATCGCGCCGGCCATGTCCACGTTGTATTCCTTCACGCCCGTCGACGTATTGACCAGGTTGTTGAGCGCCACGGTAATCGGCATCGAATCGACGCCCGAGAACACGATGCCGAACAGGAAGTCGTTCCAGATCTGCGTGAACTGCCAAATGACGCACACCATAAAAATGGGCAGCGAAACGGGCAGCAAAATGCGCGTGAAGATCGTGAAGAAGCCGGCGCCGTCGATACGCGCGGCTTTGACAAGCTCAGCCGGCACGCTCACGTAGAAGTTGCGAAAGAACATCGTCGTGAAGGCAATCCCATACACCACGTGCACGAACACGAGCCCGCTGATCGTATTGGAGATACCGACGACGCCGAGCAGGCGCGCCATCGGCAACAGGATTGTCTGAAATGGGATGAAACAGCCGACGAGCAGCATCGTGAACAGCCCATCGGCACCGCGAAAGCGCCAATGCGTGAGCACATAGCCATTGAACGCGCCAACGATCGACGAGATCAGCACGGCCGGAATGACCATGCGGATCGAGTTCATGAAGAAAGGCTGCATGCCCTCGCAGCGCACGCCCGTACATGCCTCGCTCCATGCCTTCACCCACGGTGCAAAGGTCCAGTGCGAAGGCGGCGTGAGCAGGTTACCCGTACGCAGCTCGTCGATGTCTTTGAACGACGTCGAGAGCATGACGTAAATCGGGAATAGGAAATAAAGCGCAAACAGCAAAAGGGCCGCGTAAATGACGGCACGGCTGATCGTCATCTTAGGCTGCATTGCGGGTGCTCCTCGATTCCATATACATGAGCGGCACGAGCACGGCCACGACGGTGACGAGCATCATGATCGACGACGCCGCGCCGACACCCAGTTGCCCGCGATTGAAGGAAAACGTGTACATGAAGATGGCCGGCAACGACGACGACGTACCCGGCCCCCCGGCGGTCAGCGCCACCACGAGGTCGAAGGTTTTGATCGCGATATGGCAGAGAATCAGCAGCACGGAGAAAAACACCGGACGCATGCTCGGAATCACGATCTTGCGATAGATGGTGGGCAATGTCGCACCGTCGACTTGAGCGGCTTTGAAAATTTCCGCATCCACGCCGCGCAAGCCAGCCAGAAACAGCGCCATCACGAAGCCCGTCGATTGCCAGACAGCCGCGATCACAATGCAAAAGATCGCTTTGTCAGGGTCGCCCAGCCAATTGAACGAGAAGCCCGCGAAGCCCCAGTCGTGCATCACTTTCTCGAGGCCGAGACCTGGGCTGAGAATCCATTGCCATGCCGTGCCCGTGACGATGAACGACAACGCCATCGGATAGAGAAAAACCGCGCGCAGTGCGCCTTCGTTACGGATCTTCTGATCAAGCAGGATCGCCAGAAAAAGACCGAGCCCGACGCAAATGCCGATAAACGGAATACCGAACCAGCCGAGATTCTTCGCGGACGTCCACCAGACATCGTTGTTGAAAAGCTCGGTGTAGCGGTCGAAGCCGGCGAACGTGTAGTTCGGCATCAGGCGCGATTTCGACAGCGACAGATAACCGGTCACGACGATAAAGCCGTAGATGAAGATCAGACTGATCAACACGCTCGGTGCAAGCACGAGCTTCGGAACCCACTGATCAGCGAGCGCTGAGAATGCCGACGTGCGTTGGCGCACAGGTATCACCTTATTGCCTTTGCCGCTAAGAGAGGCAGCCACTACTCGACTCCTAATCTTGCCTGCCGTGTGCATCTCGCGCCCCAGCGATGCATCGGGGCGCGAGGCGACCGGCGTAGTTGCGAGCCCGGCGGCGCGCGAATGCGCGCGCCGCCGGGCCAGAGGGGCTTTGCTTACTTCGTCTTGGCCGCAGCCGCGAGCGCTTTGACGGCGTCAGCCGACGATTGCTGCGAGTTCATGAACTTCGTCACGACGTCGGTGATCGCACCGGCGACCGCGTCCGACTGCGCCATGCCATGCGCCAGCGACGGCACGTAGCCACCCGACTTGATGGCCGTTTGCTCATCCGCGTACGACTTCTTCGCGCAATCGTCGAACTTGGCCATCGACACGCCGAGGCGCACCGGAATCGAGCCCTTGTTCAAGCTGAATTGCTCTTGGAACGCCGGGCTCATGATCGTCTTCGCCATGGCAAGCTGCCCCGGCGTTGCGCTCTTCTGGCCTTTTTGCTGGAAGAACACGAACGAATCGACGTTGAACGTGTAGGCCTTCTCCGTACCCGGGACAGCAGCGCAGATATAGTCCGTGCCCGACTTCTTACCGGCATTCGCGAACTCGCCCTTGGCCCAGTCGCCCATAAACTGCATGCCCGCCTTGTTGTTGATGACCATCGCGGTGGCAAGGTTCCAGTCGCGGCCCGTGCGGCCCTTGTCGAAGTAGCCCTGGATCTTGCGCACCGTGTCGAACACACCGATCATCTGCGGCGACGTGAGCGTTTTCTGGTCGAGATCGACGATCGCCTTCTTGTAAAAGTCCGAGCCTTGCGACAGTACGACGTCTTCCCAGAGCGTCAGGTCTTGCCACGGCTGGCCGCCCATCGCGATCGGCTCGATGCCGGCCGCTTTCATTTGGTCAGCGACCTTGAAAAACTCAGGCCACGTCGTCGGCACTTTGCCGCCTGCCTTATCGAGCGCGGCCTTGTTGATGTAGAGCCAGTTCACGCGATGCACCGAGAACGGCGCTGCCACATAGTGGCCATCGGCATGGATGATCTTGTCGATTTCCGGCGGAAGATTCTTCTTCCAGTCACCGGCGGCGGCATCGATGTTCACGAGCACATCCTGCTGCGCCCACTCCTGGATCAACGGCCCCTTGATTTGCGCGGCCGTCGGGGCGTTGCCCGAAATGACCTGCGTCTTGAGCGCGGTCATTGCCGCCGCGCCGGCGCCGCCTGCGACTGCGAAGTCCTTCCAGGTATAGCCCTGCTTCGTCATGTCGTCTTTCAGCACGCCGACGGCTTTCGATTCGCCGCCCGACGTCCACCAATGCAGCACCTCGACGGATTCGGCCGCCTGCGCCGACACTGCGGACATCAGCCCCGTGGCACACAGCGCAGCCATGATCGCGCGAACTTTCATTCTTTATCTCCTCCAGACACCTGAACAAGAAACGATTGCTCCCCGCTTGATCGACTTGCCGGGGAACGGTGGTTGGTCAAACAGAACAACACTGGATGGACCGAGCCTGGGCGCCCTATGCAACAACGGCACCAACGGGCCGCATGCCCGGCCGCAAGGCTCTATCAGGAAATGAGTGATTCGGAACTCAACGACTGTCTCCTGTTTTTGATTCGGCCCGGTCCGCATCGCACGGCCAGGCTCGCGGAGGCGAAACGGACTGCCCTTGGCGCTAAGATGCAGCGCGCGGCACAAACCCCGACGCCGATTCGCGCCCCGCATTTGTCTGCGGTGCCCGCCACCGTTGCCCGGCGGACGCTTTTTGCATCGAATCAACGTTACCTCTTGATTTGAATTGTAGTTAAACTACAATTCAGTGTCAAAAATATTTTTATCGCGCTACACACCCAACTAGATCTGCATCGAACGCCTTCTCGGAGGTCGGTGCGCAAACGGCTAAAAACGGAGACGATTCACCGCAGACAAATGACCAGCCCCGACCCCGCAACCGTTCCCGACGCAACCTGTTCCCGGTCCGCGCTCCGCAACCTTTGACCTTCGGTTCACGACTCATGCAAATCGACTCAGGCTTTACCTTCGTTCTCTTTGGCGGGACTGGCGACCTGTCGATGCGAAAGATCCTCCCGGCGCTCTATGAAGCCCATCGTGCAGGCATGCTGTCGGAACACGGCAGGATTGTCGCCGTCGCGCGACATGCGGCCGATCGCGACGGCTACATCGAATGGGCCAACAAAAACGTCAAGGCGCACGTCGCCAAGACCGACTTCGACGAGAGCGTCTGGCAGCGCTTTCTCGAGCGCATCGCCTATGTGAAGCTCGACCTCGGCAAGCCCGAAGATTTCGTGTTGCTGCGCGAGGCGCTCGACGGCCATGCCGGTATCCGCGTCTTCTATCTCGCAACCGGGCCGTCGTTGTTCGTGCCGATCTGCCGCGCACTGGCAGCGGTCGGCCTCAATGAAAACGCCCGCATCGTGCTCGAAAAGCCGCTCGGCTACGATCTGCGCTCGTCGAATGCGATCAACGACGCGGTCGGCGAGATCTTCACGGAAGAGCAGATCTACCGGATCGATCACTATCTCGGCAAAGAGCCCGTGCAAAACCTGCTCGCGCTGCGCTTCGGCAACGCGCTGTTCGAGCCGCTGTGGCGCCGCGACTGGGTCGAAAGCATTCAGATCACGATTGCCGAGGAACTCGGTGTCGAAGGACGCGGCGACTTCTACGACAACACCGGTGCGCTGCGCGACATGGTGCAAAACCACTTGCTGCAGCTGCTTTCGATCGTCGCGATGGAGCCGCCGCATTCGATGGATTCGGACTCCGTGCGTGACGAAAAGCTGCGCGTGCTGCGCGCGTTAAAGCCGATCGATACGCGCGACATCAGCAAGGTGGCCGTGCGCGGGCAATATCATGCCGGCGTCATCAAGGGCACATCGGTGCCGGCTTACGCCACCGAGCATGGCGTCAAGTCGCAAAGCACGACCGAGACGTTCGTCGCGCTCAAAGTCGAAATCGAAAACTGGCGTTGGGCCGGCGTGCCGTTCTTCCTGCGCACGGGCAAGCGGCTCGCCGATCGGGTGGCGGAAATCGTCGTCAACTTCCGGCCTGTGCCTCACTCCGCACTCGGTGCCCCGGCGCTGCGCGCGGGCGCGAACCGCCTCGTCATTCGGCTGCAGCCAAACGAATCGATCCGCCTTTACTGTCTTGCCAAGCAGCCCGGCGAAGGCATGAATCTGGCCAGCGTGCACCTGGACCTCGCCTTCGATCAGTTCTTCAAGGAAGGACAAATGGAGGCTTACCAGCGGCTCTTGCTCGATGTGATCAACGGGCGGCTCGCGCTTTTCGTGCGACGCGACGAGCAGGAATCGGCGTGGCGCTGGGTCGAGCCGATCCTCAACGAATGGGCGAGCACGAACAAGCCGCCCAAGCCCTACGCCTCGGGCACCTGGGGGCCGGCCGCTGCGAGCGCGATGCTCGCGCAGCACGGCACGTGTTGGCTCGAAGAAGAGAACTAAGGCGTCGACGCATGCGTTGCAATCACGCGCGCGTGTGCTCGCGCCGCGTCGAACGAGTCTATTGCGGTACACAAAAAGCTGCTCTGGAGGAGAAGTGATCGAGCTTCACGCTTTTGACGACCCGCGTGCCCAAGCCGGCGCGCTGGCGAAAGCGGTCAGCGACGCGCTCAATGCGTCGCTCGCCGCATCCGGCACCGCCTGGCGTACGACGCTCGCGGTGTCCGGCGGCACGAGCCCACGCCCGTTCCTGCAAGCGCTCGCCAAAGAGCCGGTTGATTGGCGGCGCGTCGACGTCACGCTCGTCGACGACCGCTGGGTGCCCGAAACCGATGCCGCCAGCAACGCACAGCTCGTGCGCGAGGCGCTGTTGCAAGACGTCGCGCAAGCCGCGCGCTTTTTGCCGCTCGTCGATGTCGGCATGGCACTCGAGGCAAACGTTGCCGCGTTGAACGCGGATGTCGAGCGCGAATTGCCGCGCGTGGCAGTCCTTGGCATGGGCGAGGACGGCCACACGGCGTCGCTGTTTGCCGACGCACCGGAATGGGCTGGGATAACCGCACCGGGCGCACCGCGTTTCGTCGCCGTGCATCCCGGTGCCGCGCCGCACGCACGCGTGAGCTTCTCGCTTGCCGCGCTCACGCAAATCGAGCGCCTCTATCTGCTCATCGCGGGCCCGCGCAAACTCGACGTCCTCAAGGCGGCCGCCTCCGCCGCACAAGAAAACGCCATCTCGAAGCTGGCGAACGACAAGGGAGTCAGACTAGATGTCTACTGGTGTGCAAACTAAAGTGATCACTATTTCCGGCACCCGTCAGCACGCCGACGGCCCGAGGCTGTTGGCCGATATCGGCGGCACCAATGCGCGCTTCGCGCTCGAAACGGGTCCGGGTGAAATCACGCAGATCCGCGTCTATCCATGCGCGGACTATCCGAGCGTCGAAGACGTCCTCAAGCAGTATCTGTTGGATACCAAGGTCGGCCATGCGAACCATGCGGCCATCGCGATTGCGAACCCCGTCGACGGCGACCAGGTCAGTATGACGAACCACAACTGGTCGTTCTCGATCGAGGCCACGCGGCGCGCGCTCGGCTTCGACACGCTGCTTGTCGTCAACGACTTTACGGCGCTGGCGATGGCGCTGCCCGGCCTCACCGACGCGCAGCGCGTGCAGGTTGGCGGCGGCATGCGGCGTCAAAACAGCGTGATCGGGCTGCTCGGTCCGGGCACAGGCCTTGGCGTCTCGGGGCTCATTCCCGCCGATGACCGATGGATCGCGCTCGGCAGCGAAGGCGGTCATGCCAGCTTTGCGCCGTCCGACGAGCGCGAAGACCTCGTGCTGCAGTACGCGCGCAAGAAGTGGTCGCATGTGTCGTTCGAACGCGTCGCGGCCGGGCCCGGCATCGAGCTCGTCTACCGCGCACTCGCGGCACGTGACAAAAAACGCGTGCCGACGACGGTGGATCCCGCCGAAGTCGTCAGCCGCGCACTCATCGAAGGCGAGCCGCTGGCGCAAGAGGCCGTCGACTGCTTTTGCGGCATCCTCGGCACGTTTGCCGGCAATATCGCGGTGACGCTCGGCGCGCTCGGCGGTATTTATATCGGCGGCGGCGTGGTGCCGAAGCTCGGCGAGTTCTTCGCGCATTCGTCGTTCCGACAGCGCTTCGAGGCGAAAGGCCGCTTCGAAGCGTACCTCGCGAATGTGCCGACCTATGTCATCACGGCTGATTACCCCGCGTTTTTAGGCGTCTCGGCAATTCTCGCCGAGCAGTTGTCGAACCGCGCCGGCAGTGGTTCCTCGGCGGTATTCGAACGGATTCGCCAGATGCGCGACGCGCTCACGCCGGCGGAACGGCGCGTCGCCGATCTCGCGCTGAACCATCCGCGCTCGATCATCAGCGATCCGATCGTCGACATTGCACGCAAAGCCGACGTCAGCCAGCCGACCGTGATCCGCTTTTGCCGTTCGCTCGGCTGCCAAGGCCTGTCCGACTTCAAACTCAAGCTCGCCACGGGGCTCACGGGCACCATTCCCGTAAGCCACAGCCAGGTCCATCTCGGCGATACGGCAACGGACTTCGGTGCCAAAGTACTGGACAACACCGTCTCGGCAATCCTGCAACTGCGCGAGCATCTGAACTTCGAACACGTCGAGCGGGCGATCGATCTGCTCAACAGCGCAAGGCGCATCGAATTCTACGGCCTCGGCAACTCGAATATCGTTGCGCAAGACGCGCACTACAAATTCTTCCGCTTCGGCATTCCCACCATCGCCTACGGCGATCTCTACATGCAGGCGGCATCGGCCGCGCTGCTCGGCAAGGGCGATATCATTGTCGCGGTATCGAAGTCCGGGCGGGCGCCCGAGCTTTTGCGCGTGCTCGATGTCGCGATGCAAGCCGGCGCGCAAGTGATTGCCATCACATCGAGCAATACGCCGCTTGCCAAACGCGCAACCGTAGCGCTCGAGACCGATCACATCGAGATTCGCGAATCGCAGTTGTCGATGATCTCGCGCATCCTGCATCTCGTCATGATCGACATCCTGGCGGTGGGCGTGGCCATTCGCCGAGCCGTGCCGACGCCCGAGGTCGCGCAAGCCGTCGCCAAAGCGCGCTCGACAAGCACCGACGAAGCTGCGGCCGTGCTCGATTGGCTCAGCCACGGCGCGGCGTCCTCAGCGACCGATTAACCTCCGCTCGACCCGAAAGGCCCACCCTGCCACCGGCAAGGTGGGCCTTTTCTCATCGGACGAATAACGCGCAATGCGCCGTTCGGCCCTCGTTTTCGCTGCAGCGCGCAACATGTTTGCCCCAAGCTTGGGCAAAAAGACCCGTCCTGTCTGCTTTTTTCAACGTTTGCGCAACAACTCGCGGCCCGCCCGCGTCGCGCGGCGACAACAGGCGCATCTCGTATTTAAGCGTCCGCTGCGATCGAAACCCAATGCCGGCGCGGCTCCGCGCAAGGCTCATATCGCAATAGCCTCTTTCAAAAATCGCAATAATCGGTAACAACTGGGATTTGTACTAATGAGTGGGCCAATTTGAGATGCCTAGTATTTCCGTCCACAGCCGGACCCGCGGCGGGAACCCATTCGCGTTCATGAGATGCGGGTGTCCGCTGCACTCACCACCCCGGGTGCTCACTTTGTAGTTCAACGTCTCGGAGACCATTTGATGAAAAAATCGCTCATCGCGCTCGCAGTGACAGGCGCCTTCGCGGCACCGGCATTCGCGCAAAACAGCGTGACGCTGTACGGCATCATCGATGCCGGCATTACCTACACGAACAATTCGGGTGGTCACTCGCTGTGGCAAGCGCAAAGCGGCGTCTTGCAGGGCAGCCGCTGGGGCATGAAGGGTGTCGAGGATCTCGGTGGCGGCACCAAGGCCATCTTCCAATTGGAAAACGGCTTTAACGTATTCAACGGCAGGCTCGCCCAAGGCGGCCGGGAGTTCGGCCGCCAAGCCTATGTCGGCTTGACGAACGACTCCCTCGGTACCCTGACGCTCGGCCGCCAATACGACTCACTCGTCGACATGGTCCAGCCGACGACGTTCAACGGCCAGTGGGGCGCGCTGTTCTCGCATCCGAGCGACATCGACAACTCGGACAACGGCTTTCGCGTCAACAATACGGTCAAGTATGTGTCGCCCACGCTATCCGGCTTGAAGGCCGAAGCGATGTACGCGTTCGGCGGCGTGGCCGGCGCGTTCGGCCAGAGCAGCACGGTCGCAGGCGGCCTCAGCTACACGAACGGCCCGTTGTACCTCGGCGGCGCGTACTTCTTCGCGAAGAACCCGTCGACGCAATTCGACGACGGCAACTTCGTCACGAACGCACCGACTGTCGGCAGCTCGAACGGCCATGGCGCGTTCGGCTATGTCGGCAAGCCCGGCAGCATGCAGACGATCGGCTTCGGCGGCAGCTACGCGCTCGGCGCGGCGCTGTTCGGCGCGAGCTTCACGAACGTGCGCTTTGACAATGCCAATCAAGGTGCGTTGCCGGGCGGTTCGGGAGATCACGTGTGGTTCAACAACTACGAGTTGTGGGGCCAATACAGCTTCACGCCGGCTACCACGCTGGGCCTTGGCTACACGTTCACGAACGGCAAGGATGCGTTCTCGGGCGTGAAGCCGAAGTACCACCAAGTGAACCTGATGGCCGACTACCGTCTGTCGAAGCGCACCGACGTGTATGTGATGGGTGTCTACCAGCACGCGTCAGGTGGCAGCGCGAAGGCCGACATCTATGATGGCCTCACGGGCAGCGAATCGTCGACGTCGAACCAGGTCGCCGCTCGCGTCGGCATCCGCCACAAGTTCTAAAGCACAGCAATAACTCGCCCGCCGGCCGGGTTTCGGCCCGCCGGACGACAGCGAGACATGTCGCACCCTCGAAAAGCGCCGCATCGCCGGCGCTTTTTTTTTATCGTTTTTGCAAGCGCACAGCATGTCAGCGCGGCATGGCCGTGCCGCGCGCCGGCAAGGCATGCCAGCGAATCACCATCGCGCGGCCTGCAAAGCAAAGCGCACCCGTTACCGCAATCGAGATACCCATTCCCGCCGGCGTGCCCGTTTGCAGCGCGCCGACGATCAAGCTCGCGAGCGCACCGAGCGCGAGCTGCGCGGCGCCGAACAGCGCGGCGGCCGCTCCGGCATTGCGCGGATAACGATGCATGAGGTCGGTCGTGCAGTTGGCTGTCAGCACCCCCACCACGCCGACCACGAAAAAAAGCCCCGCGACAATCGACCACAGCCCGCCCCAGCCCGTAAGACACACCAGCGCGACGAAAAACGAGGCCACGCAGCTCACGAGCGACGCCGCCGCAACGAGCGGCAACGAGCCGAACCTGCCGATGAAACGCGTATTCAGAAAGTTGCCGAACATGATGCCGACAATGTTCAGCCCGAAAAAGAAGCCGTAATGCTGGGGCTTGACGTGGAAGTAGTCGATGTAGACGAACGGCGTCGCGGTAATGTAGGCGAACATCGAGGCGAAGGCCATGCCGCCGCACAGCAGATGGCCGATCGCGACAGGGTCGCTCAACAGCCGCCCATACACCGCAAAGGAATGCCAGACGGCCGCGCCGGCGCGTTTATCGGCCGGCCAGGATTCGCGTACGCGTGTAACGGCGAGGCCGAGGCAAAGCGTACCGAACATCGCCAGGACGACGAAAACCACACGCCACCCGCCGATCAGCAGCAATTGCCCGCCAAGGAGAGGCGCTAGAAGCGGCCCGACGCTCGTCACGATCGCGATCATCGACAGCACGCGCGCGGCGTCGCGCGGTTCGTGCAGATCGCGGGCGATCGCGCGCGCCATCACAGATGCCGCGCCCGCGCCGAGCGCCTGGATAAAGCGCATGCCGACGAGCCAGCCGATCGAGCCAGCGCTCGCGCAGGCAATGCTCGCGAGCAGAAAGAGGGCAAGCCCGCCGAGCAGTACCGGCCGTCTGCCGTACCGGTCGGAAAGCGGGCCATAGAGCAGCATGCCGACCGAAAAGCCCGCCATGAAGCTTGTGAGCGTGGCCTGTGCGGCGGCATCGACCACACCGAACACGCGGGCGATCGACGGTAGCGAGGGCAGGTACATGTCCACCGCGATCGGTCCGCACGCCGCCAGCGCGCCGAGCAGGAGAATCAGCCGCAGGTCGGGTTGTCGTTTGACGGTTTGGGTCATCCAGAGGCTCGAAGGTAGCGGATCAAAATCGAAAATAAGAAAAAGGGCTCGCGACGAGCAGATTCTACGCAACAGCGTGTGGTCGGCGTGTTGATACGCCGCTCCGGTACAATTCCATTCGTGGCACCGGCCGCGCTGCGCGCCGATGCTCCGAACGCCCGCGCAGCCACATCAGCCTTTCATCGAAGCAGCCCTCGTTCCCATGCCCAGCAATCAAGCTCTTTTCGAACGCGCTCAGCGTTCCATTCCCGGTGGTGTCAACTCGCCCGTGCGCGCGTTCCGCTCGGTCGGCGGCACCCCGCGCTTCATCGCCCGCGCGCAAGGCCCCTATCTTTGGGATGCCGAGGGCAAACGCTACATCGACTATCTCGGTTCCTGGGGTCCGATGATCCTCGGTCACGTGCATCCGGAAGTACTGGAAGCCGTGCAGCGCGTGCTGGCCGACGGCTTTTCGTTCGGCGCGCCTACCGAAGCCGAGATCGAGATTGCCGAGGAAATCCGCAAACTGGTGCCGTCGATCGAGCAGGTGCGGCTCGTCTCGAGCGGCACCGAGGCAACCATGAGCGCGCTGCGCCTGGCGCGCGGTTTCACGAACCGCAGCCGCATCGTGAAATTCGAAGGCTGCTACCACGGACATGCCGACAGTCTGCTCGTCAAAGCCGGCTCGGGGTTGCTGACGTTCGGCAACCCTACTTCCGCCGGCGTGCCCCCCGATGTTGCCAAGCACACGACCGTGCTCGAATACAACGATGCGCCAAGGCTCGAAGCCGCCTTCGCGGCCTTCGGCGACGAAATTGCGGCCGTCATCGTCGAGCCGGTAGCCGGCAATATGAATCTCGTGCGCGGCAATGCGGCTTTTTTGCAAACGCTCAGGCGGCTTTGCACGAAGCACGGCACTGTGCTGATCTTCGACGAAGTGATGTGCGGCTTTCGCGTTGCGTTGGGCGGCGCGCAAGCGCTTTACGGCATCGAGCCCGATTTGACTTGCCTCGGTAAAGTGATCGGCGGCGGGATGCCGGCGGCGGCGTTCGGCGGACGCCGCGACATCATGGCGCACTTGGCGCCCGAAGGCGCCGTCTATCAGGCGGGCACGCTGTCGGGCAATCCGATTGCCGTCGCGGCCGGCCTCAAGACGCTGCAACTGATCCAGGCGCCCGGTTTTTACGAACGCCTGGCCGAGCGTACGACATGCCTCGCGTCGGGGCTTGCCGCCGTGGCGCGCGATGCTGGCGTGCCGTTTTGTGCCGATGCGCTGGGCGGCATGCTCGGGATTTATTTCACCGAACGCGTCCCGGCCAGCTTCGCCGATGTCTCGCAAAGCAATGTCCCGCGCTTCAACGCGTTCTTTCACAAGATGCTGGACGCGGGCGTCCATTTCGCACCGTCGGCATATGAGGCTGGGTTCGTATCGATTACGCATGACGACGCCGTCATCGATGCAACGCTCGACGCGGCACGCGGTGCATTCACCGCGCTCGCGCTCGCTTCGTAACGCCACCGACGATGTTTTCCGACGCCGATTTCACCCATATGCAACGCGCGCTCGCACTCGCGGCGCGCGGCCTTTATACGACGACACCCAACCCGCGCGTCGGCTGTGTGCTCGTCAAGGACGGCAAGACGGTCGGCGAAGGCTTCACGCAGCCGGCTGGACAAGATCACGCGGAAGTGCAGGCGTTGAAAGACACGCGCCGGCGCGGCAACGATCCGCGTGGGGCCACCGCCTATGTGACGCTCGAGCCGTGCAGCCATTTCGGCCGCACGCCGCCGTGCGTGCATGCGCTTGTCGAAGCGGGCATCGCGCGCGTCATCGCGGCGATGGAAGACCCCAATCCGCAAGTGTCGGGACGCGGGCTCGCGCGGTTGCGCGATGCGGGCATCGACGTGCGCTGCGGGCTGCTCTCGAACGAGGCGCACGAACTCAACATCGGCTTCGTCTCGCGCATGACGCGCGCTCGGCCCTGGGTGCGCATGAAAATCGCCGCCTCGCTCGACGGCCGCACCGCCCTGCCCTCGGGCGCAAGCCAGTGGATCACGGGGCCGGCCGCGCGGGCGGATGGTCATGCCTGGCGAGCGCGCGCCTGCGCCATTCTGACCGGCGTCGGCACGGTACGCAAAGACGATCCGCAGCTCACGGTGCGCGCAATCGAAACGGCGCGCCAGCCGCTGCGCGTGCTCGTTGACAGCCGGCTCGATGCGCCGCTCAGCGCGCGTATTTTCGAAGGCGCGCCGCCACTCGTGTTTTGCGCATCCATCGATGCCGACAACACGGCACGAGCCGAGGCGCTCGCCTCGCGCGGCGTCGAACTCGTGCCCATTGCGAATGCGCAAGGCAAGGTGGATTTGCCGGCCATGCTCAAGGAGCTTGGAAGGCGCGGCATCAACGAGTTGCATATCGAAGCGGGGCATAAGCTGAACGGATCGCTGTTGCGCGAAGGCTGCGTCGATGAGTTGCTCGTCTACCTGGCGCCCAGCCTGTTGGGCGCCGATTCCGCGGGCATGTTCGAACTCTTGGCACCTGCTGCGCTCGATGCACGCGTTCAGCTCGTATTTCATGGGGTCGAGCGAGTCGGCGACGATCTGCGCATTCTTGCCCGCATCGCACCGCCGCAGGCACCATCGTCCTAATCGAAGAGGAAAAACAAACCATGTTTACCGGAATCGTCGCGGCGGTCGGCCGCATCGACGCAGTGAAGCCGCTCGGCACCGATCCGGACGCCGGCGTCCGGCTTACGGTGCAGGCAGGCGCGCTCGACCTCGCCGATGTCGGGATCGGCGACAGCATCGCGATCCAGGGCGCTTGCATGACGGTCGTGGCCAAGACCGATGCCTCGTTCGACGTAGACGTCTCGCGCGAGAGCCTCAATTGCACGGTAGGCCTTGCGGAGCCGGGCGAGGTGAATCTGGAGAAAGCGCTGACGGCACACGAGCGGCTCGGTGGGCATATTGTGTCGGGGCATGTCGACGGGCTCGGCACGGTCACGCGTTTTGCGCCGGTCGGCGAGTCGCACGAACTACGCGTGCTCGCTCCGCGGGAGATTGGGCGTTATCTGGCGTACAAGGGGTCGGTGACGGTGAACGGCGTCAGCCTCACCGTCAATAGCGTCGAAGACCGGGAAGACGGCTGCGAGTTTTCGATCAATCTGATTGCGCATACGGTCGAGGTCACGACGCTCAAGCACCTGGCGCCAGGCAGCAAAGTCAATCTCGAGATCGATTTGATTGCACGGTACACCGAAAGGATGCTGTCATCAGCGTCACTCATGGGCCGCCCGTAACTGGCTGAACCAGCGCGAGCTTCGAGTTTAATCGTTCGCCGACTTACTCGGCGATCCGCTGTCGGAACCACTCCGCCAGCGCAGCTTCGTCAAGCGCGCCAGCAGCAATCATTTCCATGGTCCTAACGGCGTCGGCCGGATCAAACTTCAGCCGATAGTCGTTGTCTGCTAGGAAAAGGCGCGCAACCACCCAAGCGGTCCTCTTGTTGCCGTCTGCAAAGCCATGATTCCGTGCTAACCCATAGGCATATGCGGCGGCGAGCGCCGCCGCGTCCGCGCCCGCATAAACATCGAGGTTCTGCGGCCGTGCCAGTGCCGACTCCACCGCTCCTTTGTCGCGCACACCATCGAGCCCGCCATGCTCAGCAAGCTGGCGATCATGGATTGCGTAAGTCAGGTCCGCACGCACCCAGCGCCATGCTGTCATTTATTTGGCCAGTGCCCGCAAAATATCGCGGTCATCGTGCATGATCTCTTCCGCCAGCTTCATCTGGCGTTCAAAATCCGGGTTGTACGGCGTAATTCGATAGCCGCCTTCGGGTGCCTCGGTCAGATACACGGTATCCCCCTTCTGCACCTTGAGCCGTGCCATCGCCTCTTTTGTAAGAATAAAACCAGCCGAAGCCCCGACCGTTGTGACCTTGAATGTAAGCATGGCATCTTCCTCACTATATAATGATCATTATATAGTGATCGTTTATCGAAAGGACAAAGATTGAACGACTCTCCGACAGTTCGTGTTCAGGGACTGAAAGGTGGTCATCCCGTTCGCGACACCGACACGACACCCGAGATTAGCGAGATGGACCGTTTGCGCGCCGAAAACGCGCGGCTCCGTGCCGTACTCGATGCACACGGCATCGACTTCCAACGGTCGTTGAACGAACCAGTTGTCCCGCGGCAGTCCGAAGCGCCCCGGCTTAGTACTGACGAGAAAGTCGTTTTGTTTCGCCGGCTGTTTCAGGGCCGTACCGACGTTTATCCGGTCAGATGGCAAAGCAAGGCTGGTAAATCAGGCTACTCACCCGCTTGTGCCAATGAGTGGAGACCCGGTACTTGTGAGAAGCCCCGAATCAAATGCTCCGACTGCGGCGACCGCCTCCTGATACCGTTGTCCGACCAGATCATCTATGACCACCTTGCTGGTAGGCACACGATTGGCGTCTACCCGTTGCTGGCTGACGATACCTGTCATTTTCTTGCCGTCGATTTCGATGACGCCGACTGGCGGGAAGATGCCCAGGCTTTCAGGTCGTCATGCACCGAACTAGGCGTACCGGCTGTGCTGGAAATCTCGCGATCTGGCAATGGCGCGCACATCTGGATTTTCTTCCGGTCAGCCGTACCTGCGAGTGACGCGCGGCGCCTAGGCACCGCGATCATCAGCCAAACGTGCGCGCGAGCGCGGCAACTGAAGCTGACATCCTACGACCGCCTCTTCCCTAATCAGGATACGATGCCGAAGGGTGGCTTTGGCAATCTGATTGCACTTCCTTTGCAAAAGACGCCGCGCGAGCAGGATTGCAGTGTTTTCGTCGACGAGGACTTCCGGCCCTACACGGACCAATGGGCCTATCTGTCGTCAATCCGGTCGATGGCGCCTGAGTCTATCGAGCGGGCCATCACGGATGCTACGGGCGGTACGCATCCTCTCGACGTAACCTTCATTACGGAGGAGGACCAGCAGGAACCGTGGAAAGCGAGCAGAAACCAGCAAGACACACTGCCGGGTCCGATGCCGGCCTCGCTCTCTGCCACCGCAGCCAATCTCGTCTATTTCGAAAAGGCACGCGTCCCCCAATCTCTGCTAAACCGGCTGATCCGCCTCGCCGCCTTTCCAAATCCCGAATTTTTCAAGGCCCAGGCGATGCGTTTCCCCGTCTGGGACAAACCACGGATTATCGGTTGTGCGGAAAACCACCCGAAGCACATCGCGCTACCGCGCGGATGCCTCGACGCCGCCCGCAAGTTGCTTCGTGACAACAGAATTCGCTGCGAACTTCACGACAAGCGGTTTTCAGGCAAACCACTCGATGTCGCCTTTTCAGGTACGTTGCGAACCGATCAGGAAGAAGCCGTCACGGCGATGCTTCGACATGATACCGGCGTGCTATGCGCTCCAACTGCATTCGGCAAAACAGTGACCGCAGCGGCCCTGATCGCTCGACGCAGTGTTAGCACACTAGTCCTTGTGCACCGAACCGAGCTACTTCGGCAATGGCAGGAGCGGCTACAGGCGTTTCTCGGTGTCGACAAAGGCGTTGTCGGCACAATTGGCGGTGGAAAGGCGAAGCCCAGCGGGAAAATCGATATTGCCGTCATGCAGTCGCTCTCACGCCGGGGAGACACGCGCGAACTGATCGAGCAGTACGGGCATGTGATCGTGGACGAATGCCACCACCTCTCTGCGGTCTCATTCGAAGGATTGTTGAAGCAGGCGAGAGCGAAATATGTACTCGGGCTTACTGCGACGCCAATTCGCAGAGACGGCCAGCATCCGATAATATTCATGCAGTGTGGGCCAATCCGCCATACTGCCTCGCGGCCGGAGGCCGCACCACACGACCTTAAGGTCATTCCCCGAATCCAGTCTTCTACAATTGACGTACCCGCCGAAGCAGGTATCCAGGATGTATTCCGGCATGTCGCTACCGACCCGCACCGTACGGCGGCCATCGGGGACGAAGTGGTCGGCGCACTTTCCAGTGGGCGCAAGGTTCTCGTTTTGACCGAGCGCACCGAACACGTCGCGGCCATCGAACAAGTGCTGACCGGAAAAGTAGAGAAGATTTTCACACTGCATGGGCGCATGTCGAAGAAACAACGAAGTCTCGTGACCGCCGAACTCGAAGCGCTGCCGGCAGATGCTCCGCGAGTGGTTCTGGCAACCGGTAAGCTTGTGGGCGAAGGCTTCGACCATCCCCCGCTTGATACGCTCGTCCTCGCAATGCCCATCTCATGGAAAGGGACGCTTCAACAATACGCTGGAAGACTGCACCGCGAGCATACAACGAAGGCCGATGTTCGTATCTTCGATTTCGTCGACACAGGGCATCCGGGCTTGCTTCGGATGTGGGACAAGCGCCAGGCGGGTTATCGCGCAATGGGATATAGGGTAGAACACCCCGCCCCATCGGCTTCTGTAGTGGCAGGTCAACCGCAGGAAAGTTCTGCGAGCCACAACCTGACGCAGCAACTGCCGCCCCCCGAAATGAAGGTGGAAACGTGAGCGAATACCAATACTACGAATTTGCCGCAGTCGACCGACCGCTTACCGGACAACAGCAGGCTGAGTTGCGAAGCCGCTCCACGCGCGCGACGATCACAGCCTCGAGCTTCGTCAATGAATATCACTGGGGCAACCTTAAAGGCGAGCCACTCGACTGGGTAGAGCACTACTTCGACGCCCACGTCTATTCCGCCAATTGGGGGAGCTGCCGCCTTCTGTTGCGACTCCCTCGGGCAATATTCGATGCTCCGTCGCTGCTCGATTACACTGGTCGCAAGGGGCGCGCGGCACGGTCGCAATTCGTGAACGCGTTCGATGCCGTCGACACCGGCGAACATTGCCTCCTCGACTGGTGGTTCAACGACGACTCTGGAGAACACATTCGCTTCTCCGAAGGAGCTGACGGCGCAGGGTGGATGGCCCGGCTGCAGCCCATCCGCGATGAACTGCTAAGAGGCGATACACGACCGCTTTATCTCGGCTGGCTAGCCCGGCTAGGTAGTGGCGAGTTGCGCGACGATGATCGTGAACCACCATTGCCGGATGGACTCAAGACATTAACGCCTGCGCAAAACGCCCTCGCCGAATTCCTGATGCTCGATCCGGACTGGCTCGCCGCCGCGGCAGAAAAGAGCTCTCCGTTCGCTGCCGCCTCCGACGAAAATGAGCGGATCGATTCTTGGCTGCTCGAGTTGACGGAAGATGAAATGCGGGCAGCGCTGCGCATGCTGCTCGAGGGGCGGAGCCAGGAAGCCGAACGAACTCTTCGGCGCAGGTTCCTCGCGTGGGAGCAGGGGCAAGTGCCTAATCGCGTCGCACGCCCAACACCCCGATGTGTAAGCGAAATTGCAGATCGGGTCAGCTTTCATCGTGGCGTTCGCGAACAACGGGAACGCGAAGCGCGCGAGGCCGAGGAAGCACGATGCAAATCAGTGCGCTCAGGCTACCTTGCGTCGCTTCTTGCAGACGAAGACAGTGCCTGGTCCGCCATCGATTCGAAGCTCCAGCGTGGATCAGGATCGTCCTACGACCAAGCTTTCCGGGCGCTACAGGATCTTGCCGAGGCGTATGCAGGCGCCAAACGCGATACGACATTTCGACGTCGGCTCGTTCGACTGATGGCACAGCACGGAAAACGCGGCGCCTGGGTTGCCCGGTTGACGAAGGCTGGATATATGTGAGAGCCAATGCGGTGAGCAATGGAAGTATTAATCTAATCGCCCTCTATGCAGACGGAGTGAAGCAAGCGACCTTCCATCTTGTGATGCGTCTCGTGGCATCCATTGCGGTCTCGCTACCGCCACAGCTACTTGATGCATTTCCGACGGTCTACGCGCGCACTTTAGCCCCCACCGCCATGCCGAGTAAACATTTGCTGCCAGACTCAACATAATTGCGCGCTATCTGGAGAGGGTGCTCGGTGCGTCTCAGGATGGCTAAAACCATTGATCAGAGGTGCCGCTAGGCATGCTCGATCGGCCGCTAATGCGGCTGCTTGCAGTTCTCTCAAATTCGGTTCGAACCCACACCGAAGACAACCCGGCCTCACTTGTTGCCCCGGCATTCGCGCACGCCCGCAATCGACGGGAGCCGCGAGCAAATGACTTCGAATTCGCTGCTCGTCGAGCGTGACAGTGCAATGGATACTTCGTCGAGTTCCGGATCATCCTCCGATTGCTGCACGATGAATTGCTTGACGCGCACGCTGCTCGCGCCTAGTGCGAAATGCACGTTGTCGAGCGATACGCTGCCGCGCTCGGCAAGCAACTGAATGCCGCGCTGCTTCACGGAGATAAACCGCCGCTCGAGCGGTTTCACGCCGGCCAAAATGACGAGGATGATGATCGTCGCGCCAATGGCTGCCGTATACATGCGGCCACCCACGGCAAGGCCGATGCCGGCGACGGACCATAAGCTCGCCGCGGTCGTCAGCCCGCGTATCGCCTCGCCGCGCATCAGAATCGAACCAGCCCCAGAAAACCGATACCCGAAACGACCTGCGCCGCGATACGCGACGGGTCGAGCACGACATCCTTGTGTCCCAGCACGTCGGCAAAGCCAAACGCCGACACCAGAATGATCAGCGAAGAGCCGACGCATACCAGCATATGCGTGCGCAACCCCGCCGCTCAATTCAGCCGCTCGCGCTCGAATCCGATCACGCTGCCGAGCAGGCCCACGAGCACAAGCCGCGACAGCAATTCGACGTTGCTTATCATGCATCACCTTCAACGGTCTGATTTATTCGGTTCGATTCAGCTCGATTGTGGATCGCGCGCCGCCGCTGCATCACTGGCATTCAAGACGCATGCCCGGGCTGCTGCTCATACTGGATGCCTCATTCGACTCCACGGAGAGATCCATGCTGCAAGGGTATTCGAATCCGCGCACGCCCGGCGGGCGTTCGTCGCTGGCGCCGCGCCCGCCTTGGCATTACGCCGGCGCATGCCTGGCAGTCGAGTTCGTGGCCGATGCCGAAGCTGTCGCCGCATACTTGCCGCCCGGGCTGACGGCGGCAACCGGCGCGCGGGCCGGCCGCTGTGCCGTCTACTTCTGCGAATGGCAATTCGCGACTGACGATGGTGACGAATATCTCGACCCGGTCGCAAGCCAATACAAAGAGACGATTCTGCTCGTCGCCTGCGAGCGCAACGGCGCGCCGGCATCGTACTGCCCCTACATCTGGGTCGATCAGGACCTCGCGCTGATGCGCGGGCTGATTCAGGGCTGGCCGAAGCAGTTCGGGCACACCGCCATCACACGCAGCTACGGGGTGCCATCGCCGGCCTCGCCGGGCAACTCCACGGGCGGGCGCTTTGCGGCGTCGCTTGCGTTTCGCGACCGGCGCATCTTCACTGCTCGTGTCACGCTCGACGCGCCAAGCACGCGCCTACCGGAACCCGGTTTCGCGTCCGCGTTCAACGTTCGGCATTTTCCGCAGCTCAGCGCCGGCCAATACGACACCCCCGCGGTACACGAACTTGCGCAACTGCGTTCGCGCGACATCGCAATCGATCATCTGCACATCGGCAGTGCTTCGCTCGAGCTCGAACCGCATCCGGCGCTCGAGTTAGAGGCATTCCGTCCGCTCGAACTCGGGCACGGCTTTCGGATGAGTGTGTCGCTAAGTGTCGACGATCTCGTGATCGCCGACACTTATTCGGTCGCCGCGGGATGAACCTCACACAGCATCGAAGCGGCGGGTACGATGTCGACTGACTATATCGACCAACTTTGTTCCCCTTGAGGCCGCCATGACCGTCTCCCGCTTCACCTGGTACTGCGGTGCCGAGCTTCCGGGCGAAGTGATGGCGGCCGCGCTCGAGAACTACCAGTTCGAACCGCATTTTCATGACGCCTGGTCGATTGGCGCCATCGCCGAGGGTAGCTGCAGCTTCAGTTGCGCGGGCGCACGACACGCGGCGCATTGCGGCGAACTCGTCGTCATCCCCCCGCGTGCCGTCCACACAGGCGGAGCGGCCGACGGGCGGCTTTGTTACGGCATGGCGTATATCGAGCCCGCCTGGTTCGATCGGCATGCAACGCTTTTCGATCGAGGCGGCGTGCAATTCGAACGAATCGTGATCGCCGACGAAGCGTTGTGCGCGCAGTGGATCGCCGCGCTCGCACAAAGCGGGATGTCCGATCGCGCGCGCACCCATGCGCTGTCGGCGGCGCTGCTGACGTTGCTTGCCAGATACGCATCGCCGGCACCCCCCGGGCCCGCAGCGGACACACCGAACGCAGCGGGCCGAGCCGAGCGCACCGATGCAGAGCCGATTGCGCACCCGGCCGCCGGCACAAGCGCCAGTACCGAACTGCGTGGTTTGCTCGCGTCCGGTGCGCCCGCGAAAGCCGATGTCACGACGGTGGCCCGTCGCTGGGGCATCCATCGCACCACGCTCGTCAAACATTTTGCTCAGCGTTATGGCCTGCCGCCTGACGCATGGCTGCGCAATTGGCGCATCGCGCGGGCGAAAACACTGATGATGCACGGCATGCCGCTGGCCGATATCGCCGCGCTGACGGGCTTTGCCGATCAGGCGCATTTGACACGCGTCTTCAAGCGCATTCACGGCAGCGCGCCGGGCGTCCTGCGCAAAGCGCTCGCAAGGCCGCCACAAGGCTGACTCAAAGGTAAATCAAAGGCGACCGAAGCCTGACCAGCGAGGCAAAGCCACAGCGCTTCGCCCGCGGCCGCGCCTGCACGAGGACGGCCAACCACACATGTCGCGGCCCACGGCGCGCCGGCTGGCGTAAAATACGCGCTTTCCCGAACCAACTCATCGACATGACCCTCGCCTCCACCCTTGAGATCATCGCCGAACTGAAAGCCGGCCGGATGGTGATCCTCGTCGACGAAGAGGATCGCGAAAACGAGGGCGACCTCATCCTCGCGGCTGATTTCGTCACGCCGGAAGCGATCAACTTCATGGCGCGCTACGGTCGAGGCCTCGTTTGCCTGACGCTGACGCAAGAGCGTTGCAAGCAACTGAACCTGCCGCTGATGACGTATCGCAACGGCACGCAATACGGCACGGCGTTCACGGTCAGTATCGAAGCAGCCGAAGGCGTGACGACCGGTATTTCCGCCGCCGATCGCGCACGCACGATTGCCGCCGCGGTCGCGCACGACGCCCGCGCCGAGCATATCGTTCAGCCGGGCCACGTGTTCCCGATCATGGCGCAGCCCGGCGGCGTGCTCGTACGCGCCGGGCATACCGAAGCGGGATGCGACCTCACGGCGCTAGCCGGGCTGACGCCCGCGGCTGTCATCTGCGAAGTGATCAAAGACGACGGCACGATGGCGCGGCTGCCCGATCTGCTCGAATTCGGCGCACAACATGGGCTCAAGACCGGCACCATTGCCGATCTGATCCACTATCGCAGCCGCACCGAATCGATCGTGTCGCGCGTAGCCGAGCGCACGATGCAAACGGCGCACGGCCCGTTTCGCGCCGTGCTCTATCAGGATCAGCCGAGCGGCTCGCCGCATCTGGCACTCGTGCGCGGCACGCCGTCGCCCGAGCACGACACACCGGTGCGCGTGCATGAGCCGCTGTCGGTGCTCGATCTGCTTGAAGTCGGCACCTCCACGCATTCGTGGACGCTCGACGCCGCGATGAAGGAAATCGCGTTGCGCGACTTGGGCGTCATCGTCCTGCTCAATTGCGGCGACACGAAAGACCATCTAATCGATGTCTTCAAAGCCTTCGACGAAAAAGAGAAGGCCGAACAGCTCAAGCGCCGCCCCGTCGACTTCAAGACCTACGGCGTGGGTGCGCAGATTCTGCGCGAACTCGGCGTCGGCAAGATGCAGGTGCTGTCGAATCCGCGCCGTCTCGGCAGCATGTCGGGCTATGGCCTCGAGGTAACGGAGTTCGTACCGATGCCGGGCGCCGCACAAGCGAAAAGCGCATAATCGGCGGTCGTCGCGCCCCGGTTGCCCCGGTTGCGGCCCGCCCCCTCCCCCTTTCAACGGATAGCCACATGGAAATCGGACAATACCAACCGAATCTCGACGGCGACGGCCTGCGTCTCGGCATCGTTCAATCGCGCTTTAATGAACCCGTCTGCAACGGGCTTGCCGATGCCTGCATCGAAGAACTCGAGCGGCTTGGCGTCGCCGGCGAAGACGTATTGCTCGTCACGGTGCCCGGCGCACTCGAGATTCCCCTCGCACTTCAAAAGCTCGCCGAAAGCGGCCAGTTCGACGCGCTCATTGCATTGGGCGCCGTCGTGCGCGGCGAGACCTATCATTTCGAGTTGGTGTCGAACGAAAGCGGTGCCGGCATCGCCCGCATCGGGCTCGATTTCGGCATTCCTGTCGCCAATGCCGTGCTCACGACGGACACCGATGACCAGGCCGTCGCGCGCATGACTGAAAAAGGCCGTGACGCCGCCCGCGTCGCCGTGGAAATGGCGAATCTGTCGGTTGCGCTCGAGCAACTCAGCGGCGATGACGACGAAGACGAAGAAGACGAGGAAGAAGCATGAAGAGCGCCCGCCGACGCTCCCGCGAACTGGCCACGCAGGGGCTTTATCAGTGGCTGCTGTCGGGTGCGCCAGTAGGTGAAATCGACGCGCAATTGCATGACGCTCAAGGTTTTGACAAAGCCGACAAGGAGCATCTCGACGCGCTGCTCCATGGCGTGATTCGCGATGCCGAGGCGCTGTCGGCCGATCTCACCCCCTGCCTCGATCGGCCGATCGAGCAGTTGTCACCGGTCGAGCGTGCGGTGCTGCTCGTGGCGGTCTACGAGTTCAAGTGCCATCCTGACATCCCGTATCGTGTGATCATCAACGAGGCCGTGGAACTGGCGAAAACGTTCGGCGGGGTCGACGGCTATAAATACGTCAACGGCGTGCTCGACAAGCTCGCGCTGAGGCTGCGTGCAGCGGAAGCGCAAGCGGGGCGCGGCAACCGTTAAGCAGCAGCGCGCGCTGAGCACCGCCTGTCCGCGCTATCCGTGTGCGGCGCCGCTATCCCACAATCGCCATCGCCACGCTCGTTATCGCCTTCGATATCCACCCGTAATCCGTAATCAGCAATGAACGCCACAGTTGAACCGCTCGTGAAACTCGCCTCGCGAGTCGACGCGATCGCGCCTTTCTATGTCATGGAACTGGCCAAGGAAGCAGCACTGCTCGAACGCGCCGGACGGGACATCATCCACATGAGTATCGGCGAGCCGGACTTCACGGCGCCGGAACCCGTCATCGAAGCGGCTTCGCAAGCGCTTCGGCGCGGCGTCACGAAGTACACGGGGGCGCTTGGCATTGCCGCCTTGCGCGAGGCCATTTCCGAACACTACGCGCTCGTGTACGGAGTCACGGTCGATCCGGGGCGGATCATCCTGACGGCTGGGGCGTCGGCGGCGCTGCTGCTCGCCTGCGCGGCACTCGTCGACCGCGATGACGAAGTGCTGATGCCTGATCCGTCTTATCCGTGCAACCGGCACTTCGTCAGCGCCATGGAAGGCAAGGCCGTGCTCGTGCCGAGCGGGCCTGAAGCGCGTTTTCAGCTCACCGCTGGCGATATCGAACGGCTCTGGGGCCCGCGCACGCGCGGTGTGCTGCTGGCCTCTCCATCGAATCCGACCGGCACTTCGATCGCGCCCGATGAACTCGAACGCATCGTCCATGCCGTGCGTGCGCGCGGCGGCTTCACGATCGTCGATGAGATCTACCAGGGCCTGTGGTACGACGCCCGCCCGGTCTCGGCGCTGTCGTTCGGTGACGATGTCGTCACGGTCAACAGTTTCTCGAAGTATTTCAATATGACAGGGTGGCGACTCGGCTGGCTCGTCGTGCCGACAGCCATGGTGAGCGCCTTCGAAAAGCTCGCACAGAACCTGTTCATTTGCGCGTCCGCGCTCGCGCAACATGCGGCACTTGCCTGCTTCGAGCCGGAGACGATCGCCATTTACGAATCGCGCCGGCTTGAGTTCAAGCACCGGCGAGATTTTCTCGTGCCCGCATTGCGCTCGCTCGGCTTTTCGGTACCGGTCATGCCCGACGGCGCGTTTTATGTCTATGCGGACTGCCGTGGCGTCTCGCACCCGGCTGCGGGCGACAGCGCCAGGCTTGCGAAAGCGATGCTGCATGAGGCGGGGGTAGCGATGGTGCCGGGACTCGACTTCGGCAGCTATGCGCCGCGCGACTACGTTCGACTTTCGTATGCCACCGCGTTTCCGTTGATCGAACAAGCGATGGACCGGCTGGCTCGATGCTTTGGCCGGTAGCTAACCAGGTGGTATGGAAAGCAAAAAAGGCACCTCGCGGTGCCTTTTTTTTGATGCTGTAACGCAGCTCAGGCGCCCAATT
The DNA here is from genome assembly GCF_964253315.1 of Trinickia sp. LjRoot230. Taxonomy (NCBI): domain Bacteria; kingdom Pseudomonadati; phylum Pseudomonadota; class Betaproteobacteria; order Burkholderiales; family Burkholderiaceae; genus Trinickia; species Trinickia sp. LjRoot230. The sequence goes on along the minus strand of NZ_CAXUQX020000001.1, from coordinate 1,075,877 downwards.
CCGCGCTGTTGCCATGCTGCGTACTCGTGCCCGTCGTACTTGCTGCGGTGCCGCTATCGTCATCGTCGCTCGCGGGCGACGTCGTCGGTACGCCCGCTTTGATCGTCGCGGTGGCGGGGCGGCTGCCGTTCAGCGCGACTTGCACACGCTTGTTGGCGACCATCTGACGCGACGGCTGCGGCGCTTGCGGCGCATTGATAGGCACCGAGCGGCCGCGCGACACATCGCGCAGCCGGCCTCGCTCGGCGAGCACCTTGGCGCCATAGCCGCCATCGTCTGGTGAGGTCGAGCCGACATAAAACCGCAGACCCTCGGCGAGCGAGCCGCCGCGCGCGATGCAATCTTTCAGTACAAGCGCACCCACGGTGATATTGGGGAGCGGCTCGAGTGCGGCGGTCGTGCCACCAAAATACTGGAACTTGTCCGAATGCACCTTCGCCATCACTTGCATCAAGCCCTGCGCGCCCACACCGCTTTCGGCATAAGGATTGAAGCCTGACTCGATCGCCATGACGGCCAACAGCAAGAGCGGATCGAGACCAACTTGGCGGCCCGTTTCGAAAGCGGCTTTCACGAGTTCGGCCACCGGCTCTTGCGCGACGTGATAGCGACGCGCCAGATACGAGGTGACGAGCGCCTGCTCGCGTGCCGACACCAGCACCCGGTCGTCGCGTGCCTCGGCGGCGATGCGCTGCGCGGAGATCGTCTTGGTCAGGAAGCCGGCACTCGCCGGCGTGCGCGAGTCCGTCACGGTGGCGTTGTTGGCGAAGCCCAGGCCGCTGGCGCCGCTTCCATCGAACGCGCCGTCATAGCGCGCCACATCGAGGTTCGGCTCGCTTGCGCTCAGCGGTTCCTCGTTCGGCACTGCATTCGCCGGCGCGAAGGGCGGCAGCGGATGACCACTGAGCAGGCGTGCGGGTCCCGCCTGCACGGCGGCAGAAAGCACCGGCATCAGCTTGGCGGCGAGCGTGCCGCGTACCGTCGGCAGCAGCCAGAGCACTAGCACGACCGCAATCGCGCATGCGCCGATCAGGCTGAACAGATGGTGGCTGACACGCGTCCCGCGACGCAGCACGGCCCGAAAGACCGGCGCGAGGCGAACCTCGGGACGCCACGATAACCAAGTATTCATTCAGTTCTCCCATTGAGCATGGCATCGCGACGAAGGAAGCCGCGCACAGAGCGCGTATCGCGAAAGCCAAGGCATCGCGGGCCTTGGTTGGGACCGCGGCAATGCCGGGATAGGGCAAGGTACCGTAAGTAACGGCACCAGACCGTGTGGAGAGTCACATCAGAGCAAAAGGACCGGCGGCATGCCGTGGGCACGCGCGCAGTGACTCTCACGCAAACGCCAGCGGCTTATAAGCGCTGGCAAGGACAACCAATCGGACCGTGGACACCGTGCAAGGCGGCGTGCGGCGACGCGTCGCGGCGTCAAAGACCGGGGTTTTGAGCTTGAAACTACTTGGCCCAGCAGCCAATGTCGACGGATTCTAGCAGGGTTTTATAGATCGTCAACGCTAGAAAATTCGAAAGTCATAACAAAATGTAATTAAAGAAACCCCCGAAATCGCCGAAAACTATGCGCCACGCGTGATTCAAGGCTGTTTTGAAAACGCTTTCAAGCCAGCGATCGCACCCCTTGACGGTACAATCGCAGGCCATCGACGCCGCCCGCCGGCGTACCGGCAGGCCTGCTCAACGTGCCGCCCATCGGGCGAGCCGAACCGTAATGCTATGAAATACAAAGACTTGCGCGATTTCATCGGTCGCTTGGAGACTGCGGGCGAACTCCGTCGCGTCTCGCAAAACGTCTCGCCCGTACTCGAAATGACTGAGCTTTGCGACCGCTCGCTGCGCGCAGGCGGCCCCGCGCTGCTGTTCGAAGCGCCCACCGGCTACGCTTTTCCTGTGCTCGGCAACCTGTTCGGCACAACGCGCCGCATCGCGCTCGGCATGGGTATCGACGATACCGCGGCCGCGAGCGACGGCGCCGCGCTCGAATCGCTGCGCGATGTCGGCCGGCTGCTCTCGGCCCTCAAGGAACCGGAGCCGCCGAAGGGCCTGAAAGACGCCGGCAAACTGTTATCGCTGGCTAAGGCGGTCTGGGACATGGCGCCCAAGACAGTTGGCGCACCGGCGTGCCAGGAAATCGTTTGGGAAGGAGACGATGTCGATCTCGCCAAGCTGCCCATTCAGACCTGCTGGCCCGGCGATGTGGCGCCGCTCGTCACCTGGGGCCTCACGGTAACACGCGGCCCCAACAAGACGCGCCAGAACCTCGGTATCTATCGGCAGCAGTTGATCGGCCGCAACAAGCTCATCATGCGCTGGCTCGCTCATCGCGGTGGCGCGCTGGACTTCCGCGAGTTCGCATTGAAGCACCCGGGCCAGCCCTACCCCGTCGCGGTCGTGCTCGGCGCGGACCCGGCGACCATCCTTGGTGCGGTCACGCCCGTGCCCGATACGCTCTCCGAATACCAGTTCGCCGGGCTGTTGCGCGGTGCTCGCACCGAGCTCGCCAAATGCCTGACACCGGGCGTCGAGACGCTCCAGGTTCCCGCGCGGGCGGAAATCGTGTTGGAAGGCTTCATTTACCCGCAAGCCAAGCCACAAGCGAACGCCGCCGAGTCGGTACCGCCGTCCGGCGCCCCGCCGCGACCCGCCGGTGGAGCGACGGCGAGCTACGAGCATGCACTCGAAGGCCCGTACGGCGACCATACCGGCTATTACAACGAGCAGGAGTGGTTTCCGGTCTTCACGGTCGAGCGCATCACGATGCGGCGCGACGCGCTCTACCATTCGACCTACACCGGCAAGCCGCCTGACGAGCCGGCTATGCTCGGCGTCGCGCTCAACGAAGTGTTCGTCCCGCTGCTGCAAAAGCAGTTCGCGGAGATCACCGACTTCTATTTGCCGCCCGAAGGGTGCAGCTATCGCATGGCGATCGTGCAAATGAAAAAGAGTTACGCGGGGCATGCCAAGCGCGTCATGTTCGGGGTGTGGAGCTTCTTGCGGCAGTTCATGTATACGAAGTTCATCGTCGTGGTTGATGAAGACGTGAACGTGCGCGACTGGAAGGAAGTGATCTGGGCGATTACCACGCGCGTCGATCCGGCGCGCGACACGGTCCTCGTCGAACGCACACCGATCGACTATCTCGATTTCGCGTCGCCCGTTGCGGGGCTCGGCTCGAAGATGGGCATCGACGCAACCAACAAGTGGCCTGGCGAGACCGATCGCGAATGGGGCCGGCCGATTGCAATGGACCCGGCTGTCAAAACGCGCGTCGATGCGTTATGGGAGCAGCTCGGACTCGGCCGTTAGCACAGGAGCGCGCGCTTATGAACACTCGTGGATCAGCATCCACTATTGCCGCGACTGTCTACCGCGGCCCTGCCGTCGAAAACACGCACCGCGCGCACATTGCCGTCGTCGACGCGGCGGGCCGGCTCGTGTATGCGTTCGACGATCCGTATCGGCCAACGCTGCCTTGCTCGGCCGTGAAGCCCGTGCAGGCGCTCGCAGTCGTGGAGACCGGCGCACTCGAGCGCTTTGGCTTCGACGACGCCGATCTCGCACTCATGTGCGCGTCGCACAACAGCGAGGAGATGCACCTTGAACGCGCGCGTGCCATGCTGGCCAAGGCCAGGCTGAGCGAAGCCGACCTGCGCTGCGGCGGTCATCCGCCGATTTCGGAGGAAGTCGAGCGGACGTGGATCAAGCGAGACTTCACACCGACGCCGATTTGCAGCAACTGTTCCGGCAAGCATGTCGGCATGCTGGCAGCGGCCCGCGCGATGGGCGCCGATACCCTCGGCTACGAGCATGACGCGCATCCGCTGCAGCAGCGCGTCAAGTCGACGCTTGCCCAATTGACAGCGCTGCGCGAAGACGAGATTCAGTGGGGGACCGACGGCTGCAATCTCCCGACGCCAAGCTTCGCGCTCGATCGGCTCGCGCGCATCTTTGCGAAGCTGGCCGAGGCCGGCGCATCCGGTGCGGAGCTAGCGGGCTCCGCTGACCCAGCACAAGCGCCTACACGGCACGCCGCGCTCGCGCGCATTTACCGTGCGATGACGACGCATAGCGACCTCGTCGCCGGCAAGGGGCGCTTTTGCACGGCGTTGATGAATGCATTCGACGCAACCGTGGTGGGAAAGATCGGCGCCGAAGCCAGCTACGGGCTAGGCATACGTGCGGACGCACACCGCGTCGATGGCGTAACAGGCGCACTCGGAATCGCCGTCAAGATCGAGGATGGTGCGAGCGGCATTCTGACCGCGGTCGTCGTTGAACTGCTCCATCAGCTCGAAATCGGCACGGCCGCCCAGCGTGCGCGGCTCGATGCCTATCGTGCGCCGCCTGTGAAAAACACGGTCGGCATTGAAGTCGGCCGCGTCGAGCTTTCGATCGCGCTGCAACGCCTTGCCGGCTTAGCCGGCTCACTTATTTCATTGGCACGAACGAATTCGCATGCACTCGGCGTCGACGCTCTCGAATGGCTTTTTTCTTTCGCTCTCGCTATGTCTCGACATTGGGCTCGTCAATGTCGCCATGCTCTCGACCACCCTCAAGCACGGGTTCCGGCCAGGTTTCTGGCTTGGGCTCGGCTCCTGTTTCGGGGACCTTGCATACGCCGCGCTGGCGCTGGCCGGCATGACTGCGTTGCTGCGCTTCGATGCGGTTCGCTGGATTGTCTGGATAGGCGGAGCAGCTATGCTGCTGTATCTCACCTGCAAGATGATGCGGGAAGCGTGCGTTACATCGGCCGCGTCGCTAGCGCGCGATGAAAAGGGCGATGCCGGTTCGAGCGCCCTCCCGCCGCCGAATGTCCCGCGCGCATTCATGCGCGGCGTGCTACTGGCGATTTCATCGCCGTCCGCGATCATCTGGTTCGCTGCAGTAGGCGGCGCGCTGATCGCCCGCGCGGGAGCCGCCGACGCTCGCGCGGCTTCGGTGTTTCTCGGCGGGTTCTTCATGGGCGGGCTGAGTTGGACACTCGCGTTGTGCGCGGTTGCAAGCCATGGCCGCAAACGAGCCAACGCACGTCTGATGCGCGCATGCCACGTCGTTTCCGCGGCGCTTTTCGCTTTTCTGGCGTATAGCGTCATCGTCGATGGCTATCGCGACCTGATCGCTCACGCATGAAAACGGCGCAACGCGGCTCGAAGCCTGCGTTGCGCCGTCGTAAAGTACGTCAGCGAATTAGCGATTCAATCGATCAATATCCGTAGCCCCACGGACGGCCGTAGTAGCCGTGACGATGGTGGTGCCACGGGCGTCCATAGTAGCCGCCACCCACATACGCACCGGGCGGCGGCCCATAGACCACGGGGCCGGGCGAATAATAAACGGGCGGCGGCGCGTAGTACACCGGCGGGGGCGCCGCATAGACCGGATAGGCGGGCACGCCAATGCCCACGCCGATGGATACCTCTGCTTGCGCCGTCGCGGCGAACCCCGCGCCAAGTGCAGCCACGGCAATTAACGAGACGAGCTTTTTCATTTCTATTCCCCTAGCGGTGTTTGCATGCGCGCCGACGATTGACGCCGCATGGACCGCTGCAAACTACATCGCAAATGTATCGAAAAAGTATCGTGCCAGCCGTGTGCATTTGTTGCAAATTGCAATTGTTGTCGGCGGCAGCGGCGGAAAATCAGGGCGACTCAATGCTTCGCCCTGCACGCGCCGCCCGGTTTTACCGTTCAGCAGACGCGCTGCGGCGCCAGATTGGTAATGTTTGATTACAAATCGACGAAATGCGGCGCGGCCATCTTGCGTCGGCCGCAGGACACGCGCGGAGAAAATGCCGCCGTTGCGAATCGCGTCAGCCAACCTTCACATACGTGAATTCGCGGGTGATGCAGGGCGGCACATAAGCTTCGCCGATCTTGACGCGCGGCGTCAGGCGTTTTTTCTGATCCCACCAGAGACGACGCTGCGACCGGCTCAAAAACCGCAGATGCTTGCGATAGGCAAAGACGTTCATCATCATGACTTCCTCCACATGGCGTCGACACAGGCGTCTGGTGAGTCTGGCGACCATGCGAGGCTCACCGCTTCGCATGACACTGAAATGCTCCGACCCCCGCATTTGCTTTATACGACTCCCGATTCAAATCGACGAAAATCAGCACGAACCCCTGTTGCGCAACAGCTGCAGGTCCGTATATAGAGGCCTCGGTGCACGTTCGCGCCTCGATGCGCGATACTGCGGGTCGTTTCGCCTCGCCGTTCCCATCGCCCAACTTTTACTGCCAACCGATCATGCCGTTCTCACTTGCTCCCCGGCTCGGCTTTATCGGCGCCGGCCGGCTCGCACGCTGTTTGGCGCTCGGCTTTTCCCGAGCCGGTTATCCCGTTACCGCTGTCGCGAACCGATCATTCGCCGCGGCGCAGGCGTTGGCCGCCTCGCTCGACCGATGCCAGGCTGTTGCCGACCTGCAACAGGTCGTCGAAAGCGCCGACATCGTCTTTTTAGCGGTTCCGGATGACAGTATCGGTACGATCGCGAACACATTGCGGTTCGACGCGGCTACCGCACGCGGCGCGCGCAAGGCGCTCGTGCACTGCAGTGGGGCAACCGGCATCGAGGTGCTTGCGCCGGCCGCGTCGCAAGGCGCTTTCACGGGCGGGTTCCATCCGCTTTACCTGTTCAGCGGCGGGGCAGCGGATCTCGAACGGATCGCCGGATGCTCGATCACGATTGATGCGCCGAAACCCGAACTCGGCGAGGCACTCAAAACGCTGGCGCGCACGCTTTCGTGCCATCCGCTTACGATCCCGTCGGGCGAGCGCATGCTTTACCATGGCGCCGCGCATTACGCGGCGAGCTTTGCGCTGTGCGCGCTGGCCGAGGCGGTCGAACTGTGGCGCACCCTTGGCCTTGCCGAGGAAGACACGTTGCGCGCGCTGCTGCCAATGCTTGCCGGCACGATCGAGACCGCACGCGAAAAGGGGTTGGCGGCTGCGCTGGCCGGCCCGGTCTCGCGCGGTGACGCCGCACTGCTCGACAAGCAGCTCGCCCGCTTCACAGCGTTGGGGGGCGATCACGCCACGCTTTACGCGTTGCTGACGCGCCGGGCCGTGGCGCTCGCAAGACGCCGCGCTCCGCCATCTGCCGCGCCCGAGACCATCGACGCGATAGAAGCCGCCGTCGAGCGCACGCTTGCCCGCTCGCTTCATGAAGTGCAAGCCGTCAGTAAGCCGTGATATGGTGACGACCGGCATTAGCATGCCATCCGGCCGGGGAAGGCTGCTCGCTTCTATCACGCCGGCGGTGCCTGGCACCCTCCGAAAAACCTAAGAAAGAAAGGACCTAAGATGTTCGGCGATATCGCCCGCTTCCTACTCAACACCGTATTTACGCTGTTCGGCGCCGCGCTGTTGCTGCGCGCCTGGATGCTCGCGGTGCGCATGCCGCCGTACAACCCTGTGTCGAATGCGGTGATGCAGGCCACCAACTGGCTCGTGCTGCCGTTGCGACACGTGTTCAAGAGCGCACGCCGCGTCGATTCTGCAAGCCTCGTTGCAGCGGTGCTTGCAGCGATCGTCTATGTTGTGCTGATGGTGTCGATCGCAGGCGTCGATCCATTGGCGCTGGCGCCCACCATTGCCATCGTCGCGCTGCTGACTGTCATCAAGTGGGCGTTGAACCTGATTATCTGGCTGACGATTTTGATGGCGCTGCTCTCGTGGCTCAACCCGCGCTCGCCCGCCATGCCGATTCTCTACCAGTTGACCGCACCGTTTCTCGATCCGCTGCGGCGCATTTTGCCGACCTTCGGCGGCATCGATCTCTCGCCGATTCTGCTCTTCGTCATCGTCCAGGTGCTGTTGATGGTCGTCACGCGCGTGGCCGTGTCCCTCACCTTGTTCGGCATTTAGGTACAGCTGGAAGGGGGCACGATGGCGCGAGCCCTGCCCTCGTCTCGCGTTCCAGGTCTTACGTCCTACGTCTTACGCGTCGCCACCAATTACGCCGAAGCGCGCCGGAATGACCGCATAGACGGCGCGTGCCTTTTCCTTCGACACGCGTTCGATCAACTGCTGGGCCTCGGCTTCCGTGACGATGAATTCGATCTCGATGGTCAGCGACCCTTGCAGTTCGAAGAAGCGGTCCTCATGCAATACCCGATGTGCGCCAAAGCCCGCCATCGCGCGAAACGCCGAACCACCCGAGATCCCCATCCGGTTCGCCTCGTCGAGCAGCCACTCCCAGAGCGGCTTCCAATGCAGCCGATGACGTTCGTGAACGTAAAAGCGCAAAAGCACGTATTCGTCCATCAATCTCTCCCGCCAGATGCCGTCGTAACCGCCACAGCCGCCACGTACCGCGGCGGCAGGCCTATTATCACGCGGCGTTCATGCCGCGTAAAACCAGGCGCGCACTCCACATACCCATGCCGGTCAGCGCGAACGAACCCAGCATATGCATGCTTGCCGAAACGAGCGCCCACGCGAATTCGCCTTGTACGATCAGTGTGACGACCTCTGCCGAAAAGGTCGAGAACGTCGTCAGGCCGCCCATGAAACCGGTAATGACGAATAACCGCCATTCGGGCGGCACGCCGGCCTTCACCGCGAAAAAAACGATAGCTACGCCGATCAGATAAGCGCCGATCAGGTTCGCCGCGAGCGTGCCGAGCGGCACCATCGGGAACATGGCGTTGAGCCCGAGGCTCAAGCCCCAGCGCATCAGCGCGCCCAGGCCGGCGCCGATAAAGATGGAAAGCAGGGTATAAATCAACGTCCGTTCCTGGTTCAAGTCGTGGCGGTAACCCACCCGGGGCGACGAGGCGATACTCTATGCGCTTGCCCCACGCGAGGCAACTACACAGCGTGCTGAGCGGCGCCGGATTTGCGTTACTTCCCGGGCGCCAAGACCCAGCGAGCGCAAAAACGCCGCATGCGCCGTCGGGTTTTGCGCCTCGAATTCGGCATGCCATTGCCACATCTCATCCTCCCCAAAGCCGGCACGGCGCAGCAGCGCGACCCAGTCGTCCTTGTTGCGCAAACCACTGGTGCGACGCAGCGCCGGCTCGGCGAGCAACGTCGCCACGCTCTTTTGGCTGCGGCGCAGGCGGGCAACCTGCGCGTTGAGCTCGACAAGGTGCGATTCGAGGACGCGCGCGGCTTCCCCTTTGCGATGCACCAACGCATCGCGAATCGCCGCGAGCGGCAGGCCTGCTGCGCGATAGGCGCAAATGGCGTTCAAGCGTTCGCGCTCCGCTTCGCCGTAGAGCCGGTAACCGGCTGCGCTTCGGCCCGCCGGCGCCAGCAGCCCCAACGTTTCGTAATGAAGTAAGGACGAGCGCGCGAGTCCGGCGCCGCGCGCAAGTTGTCCAAGCGTAAAGCGCGTCATGCGGGCAATGGAAGTCGGTCAGGTGGAATGAACTTATACCGCGCTTCGGGGCACGCGATCAATTCCGCCGAGTAGTGGCGGGCAAGCACCGCCTTGCAGTCGAACAGCAACGCCGGGGTGCGCGCGAGAAACGCCTCCCACGGCACAGTGCGATCTGCAGCACCGTGCGATGCGGCTAGCCGGACCAACGCTTCGGTCAGCGTCCGGTTAAAGCGCGCCTCGGCGCCCAGATGCGCCGCAAATCGCGCAATGCCCACGCAAGTGCACTCGATTGCTTCGTCGAGCGACAAGCGTTGCAGATAGATCCAGGTAATGCGCAGATGGTTGAGATGATTGAATGCGTCCGGTGGCAACGAGCAAGCGCAAAAGGCTTGGACGAACGCGTCATCGCTCAGTTCTAGCGTGGGTTCCATGCGATATCTCCCTTGGTTGTGACGAGACCGGGAAGCAGCATGAAGGTGTCTATTGTAGTCAGGTCAAGTGCAACAAGCGCCTCAAGCAGCCGGCGCATTAACGTCATCAATCTATTATTGACCTCTAGGTACAATATGGTGCTACTATCCGATTCATGAGTAGAACTAAGCAATTCGATCCCGCTACCGCTGTCGAACAAGCGATGATGCTTTTTTGGCGCAAAGGCTATGCGTCGACAACGCCGCAAGAATTGTCGGATGAGCTCGGCATCGGAAAAGGCAGTCTTTATCACGCGTTCGAGAGCAAGCGCGGCTTGTTCGGGCTTTCATTGCAGCGATATGCAGATGCGCGGCTTGAAGGACTCGCCACGTGTTTGCAGCAATCGGGGCCGGTGAAGGAGCGGCTTCGTCAGGTGCTGCGCAAGCTGATTTCGGGCCGCGGCGGCTCGCCAGTGCGCGGCTGCCTAGCCGTCAATACCGCCGTGGAATTGGGCGATACCGATGCAAGCGCGTGCGAGGCTGTTAGGTCGATCTTCGCTGGCATGGAAAAGTTGTTTGCGCGTGCGATCGAAGAAGGCCAGCGGCTTGGCGAAATTGACAGCAGTAAAGACGCCGTGCAACTCGCGAGTTTGCTGCTGGGTTCGGTGCTCGGGTTGCAGGTGCTGAGCCGCGCAGCCGATTCGCCAGCGCGTATGCGTCGTATTGTCGACGCGCTGATCGATCTGTTATAGCGCGTTGGCTTACCGCATAGCGTGTCGTGCCGACGCGGTTTAACGATGTCTCGCGAGAACGGAGCCTCGTAATGGAAAACGCTCAACCACATTCATCTTTGGCCACGCTCGCGGCCAACAAGCAAACTGTGCTCGACTTTTACGAGCGGATGCTGAGCGGGTCCGACATCGAGGCCGCGACGGCCTACCTCGGCCCCGAGTACATCCAACACAATCCGACGATCGAGGACGGTGTCGATGGGTTCGTCGGCTTCGTGCGCCAACTCAAGGAGCGATTTCCGCAGGTGCGCAGCGAGATCAAGCGCGTTTTCGCCGACGGCGACTTCGTCGTGTTGCATGTCCATGCCAAACGCGAACCTGACGAGCCGGGGCTTGCCATCATCGATATCTTTCGGCTCGCACACGGCAAGATCGTCGAGCACTGGGACGTGCGCCAGCCCGTGCCCGAACACTCGGCGAACAATAACGGAATGTTTTAAGCGCACGGTTCGTCGTTATCGGCGACGGGCTTTAGTGATGGCCGGCATCACAGCCTTCTTGGACTCCGGGGCACGGCCGTGTCGCCCTTCGAACCAATCGCGTTCTCGCGACAACCCCTCGCCTACCACATCGAAGAATGCTCTGACTCGCGCCGTACCTTTCAAATCAGCGTGAGCGACGATCCATAACTCGCCTTCGAGTTCGGATACAGGGTTCGCCATGGCGCGCACGACATCGGGCTCGCCGTCGCCCAGATAGCACGGCAATAGCGCGAGCCCAACGCCCGCTCGCGCCGCAACGAACTGATTGACGAGACTGTTGGTCCGGTACACGAATGCATCGGCCGCCGCAGCTTGCGCCAGCCATTCGGCTGCTTGGATGCCCGACGCCGCGTACTCCCATCCGATCAGCGCATGCGCTCCTAGCTCGGCGAGGCTCGACAGCGGCCCGCCGTTCGATTGGAGATACGACGGCGCCGCGTAGAACGCCCATGCCACGTTTGCCAGCCGGCGCCCCCACAAATCACCCTCTTTCGGCCGCACCGGCCGCAATGCGATGTCGGCTTCGCGGCGCGACAGATTGAGCACGCGATTGTCGACGGCCAGTTCCACCACGATGCCGGGATGAGCCTCGCGCAGTGCCGCAAGATGCCGAGTGAGCCGGCTGTACGCAATCGTCTCCGACGACGTGATGCGCAGCCTGCCGCATAACCGCCGGTCACGCCCGTTCAGATCGCGATCCATCGCGAGCGCTTCGTCCTCCATGCGCTCCGCGCCGGACGCCATGCGCGCGCCTGCTTCCGTCGGCTGGTACACGCCACCGGCCAGCCGTTCGAAAAGCCGCACGCCAAGCCGCGTCTCGAGCGCCTTCAAGCGGCGAAACGCGGTGGAGTGGTCGACGCCGAGCGCTTCGGCCGCGGCGCTGAGGCTGCTTGCGCGCTGCACGGCGAGTACCAGGCGGAGGTCGTTCCAATCGTTCATTCGACGACGATAATCGGTTCATTGCAAAAACGCAAATACAAATGGACATACCGCAATGGACTTTGCATTTGAGCATGACTTAACCTGCGAGCACTCCATCCACGCAACACGCAACACCAATCAACTTTCTTTAAGAGGCATGACCATGAAGCTCTACTACGCCACCGGCACCTGTTCGCTGTCGCCGCATATCGTTGCGATGGAGGCAGGCATCGCGCTGACCCTCGAGCGTGTCGATATCGGCAAGACGCCGCACGTCACCGCTTCCGGCGTCGACTTCTCCCGCGTGAACCCGAATGGCTATGTGCCGGCGCTCGAACTCGATGACGGCAGCGTCCTCACAGAGGGCGTCGCGATTGCGCAGTATCTCGCAGACCTCGCGCCCGCAAGCAGCCTGGCGCCGCCGGCCGGAACCATCGCACGCGTGCAGTTGCAGACGTGGCTCAACTTCATCGCCACGGAGCTTCACAAGATGTACAGCCCGTGGTTGTTTCATCCGGAATACGGCGTAGAGGCGCAGGCCGCGGCGCGCGCGAAAATCGCCGAGCGGCTCGCTTTCGTCGAAACCCACCTTGGCACTTGCGGGTCGTTTATCTTGGGCGAGCATTTCACCGTCGCCGACGCTTATCTGTTCACCATCACGAGCTGGTCGCCGTTTGCGGGCGTCGATCTGTCCGGGTTCCCGCATCTGCGCGCATACCTCGCTCGGATTGCGGCACGCCCTGCCGTGCGGCAGGCAATGCAGGCCGAAGGAATGAAGGTGGCGGCATGACGGCCGTTGCGTCGAATGCGCCGACATTCGTGCTGGTGAGCCACGCGCTGTGCCCCTATGTTCAGCGAGCCGCCATTACGCTTGCTGAAAAGGGGATCGCAGTCGAACGGCGCTATATCGATCTTGCCGATAAGCCCGCTTGGTTTTGCGCGGTGTCACCGCTTGGCAAAGTGCCATTGCTGATCGTGCAACGCGGTGAGGGCGGCGATTCGGTCATCTTCGAGAGCATGGTCATCTGCGAATATCTCGAAGACTTGCGAATCGGTGCAGCGTTGCATCCGGTCGATCCGCTCGAGCGCGCGTTGCATCGGAGTTGGATCGAGTTCGGCTCGTCGATACTTGCCGATCTTTGGCATTTCGAAACGGCTACCGATGCCAACGTCTATGAGACGAAGCGTCAGGCACTTTCGCGGAAATTCGAACGCATTGAAGCTGAGCTCGGGGATGGGCCGTTTTTTTCGGGCGAACGGTTCAGTTTCGTTGATGTTGTTTACGCACCGATCTTTCGCTATTTCGACGTGTTCGATGCGCTAGTCGATACGCGGATCTTCGCCGGCAAACCGAAGGTGATGGCATGGCGAAGCGCGCTCTCGCGACGGCCCAGCGTGGACAAAGCCGTGTTGCCAGACTATGGCGACCGGCTGCGCGTTTTCCTTCGGGAACACGATGCATATTTGCTTAGGATGACTAACCATTCGGAGTTGAGGCCCCTATGAGCCAGCAAGTCGCCTGGATCGGTTTGATTGTGTCGGGGCTGATCGACGTTGCTTGGGCAGTCTCGATGAAATATGCGCAGGGATATACGCGGCCCGGATGGACGATGCTGTCGCTGCTATTGTTGGCAGCGTTTGTCTATCTGCTCGGGCGTGTGCTGGCCGTGCTGCCCGTTGGATCAGCCTATGCGGTGTGGACGGGTATTGGAGCAGCGGGAACGTTTCTGCTTGGTGTCGCGCTTTTCGACGAGCCGGCGAGCGCGGTCCGGCTAGGCGGTGTCGCGCTCGTCGTTGCGGGGATCGTTACTTTAAAATTGGCGCCGGGGCCGTAATCCCCCGTTTTTAACGAGGTTCGAAGTGCTGGCGCAGATTCAGAACAAGGATGCCGAGTCGGTCAAGTGGCGGTTGCACCTCAAAGCGGCCGTTGGTCCGTTGCCGCGCTGAACGGCGGCAACGCGTCGCGTGCTGCCGATCATCGACAATCCGTCCTACGGACACACAATCAGCGACGAGGTAACGTGAAACTGGCGAGTCACATCTTCTTACTGAAGAGAGCGTCGTATTTGTGCTTGCTATGACGGCGGTGGGCGAGCTCATCGGTAAACTTGTTGTCCAGGAACCACTGAACAACGCATCGCCATTGATGCGTCGAGCCAACGCCAATCATTCGATATGACTTCCCGGAATCATTCCTGACATCGATCCGCATGCGTGGAAGCGTCGTCCACATGCGGACGGTTTTAATCGAGAGTCCCAGAACAAGTTCCCTATCGAACGTCGCGAGACTTGCTCCTGTTACGAGACGACTTTCCATTCCGGATACCTTTCGCAGTTGATGATTTGGTCAGTGCTAATGGCCCGACCGAGCGTGTGCAACCTCATGTCTTGATACGAGTGATTGCCCCTTTAGGGGCGCCCACGCAGCAGATACGTTTGCGCTTCCGACCCTCGATTCGCTCTCGAGCGCGCGAGTAAGGTTCTCGGCCACAAAGTTTGTCAGAGGGATAAGCGCGACTATACTTCAATTGTCTTACGAGATGGATCCAATCTACGGGCGAATCCCGGCCGTAACACATGCGCAGCCCGACGCATGAGGCGCTCCAGTAGGCGGCGATGCATTGAACCCTAGGTCGCACCCTAAGTTGCCGCAAGCTGGAGCAACCTGAAACGGCACCCGAGGGTCGGCTTGTTGCAGCAGCAACCGATAACGGGATCGGGATTGCGGGGAGAACCTGGCATGCGTTTTCAATCGGGGCTTCATCACGAACCGGGGCGGTCTTGGTCTTACATGGAACCGCACTGGCCGCCAAGGGGGACACGACCCGGCAGACGCACGGCAACTGCCTCAGCCGGCGCGTGGCATTTATCCAGGAACCACCACCACTGGGCCGGTGAAAGGCATCACGCGACCGAGCAGATCGACATAGTCAATCGCCGTCTGCCGGCCCGTGAAACCGCACTCACCACAGCCCAGGCATCCTGTTTCGGCGGGGTTCCAGCCTCTCGCGAAGCGTTTCAGATCGATTCCGCGTATCAGGGCCAGGAAGCGGTGGAACGGGTCGCGCACGCGCTGGGAGAGAACAAACCCTATGCGACGGCCTTCATCGACATGCATATGCTGCGCGGCCGGGACAGCCTTCGGGCCATCGAGCGACTCTGGCAAGTGGACCCGCGGTTGCAATTCGCGCTGCGCAGCTCGCATTCCGATCACCCCTGGGAGACGTTGACCAAGCGCCTCAGCGCAGACCACCGCGTGCTCATTCTCAAGAAGCCGTTGGACAACGCTGAGATCCGCCAGGCCGCCTGCGCGCTAACCACGCAGAGGCAGATGACCAAAGAGGCGGCCTTCAAGACAAGCCTGGAAGCGGCTGTCGAGGAGAGAACCAAAGCGCTGGCTGAGGCCAACCTCATCATCCAGAACAGTCCAGTCATCCTTTACCGTCTGCGTGGCGAGCCTCCGTTTCCGCTCATTTACATATCGCATGACATCACCAGGTTCGGCCACGACCGCGCTGCGTTGCTGGCCTCGCCTTCGTGGGTCAATGAGCTTGTCGATCCGGATGACCAGGCCAAGGTCGATGCGGCACTGGCGCGCATACTGGAAAAGGACGTCAACGGCGTCTCGATCGAGATCCGCTTGCGCACTGGCGATGGCGCTTGCCGTTGTGTCCAGAATCGCTACGTCCCGGTGCGCGACAAGAATGGACGACTAATCGAAGTTGAAGGGATCGTCATCGACATTACCGAGCGCAAGGCAGCGGAGGAAAAGATCGCGCGGTTCGTTCGCACCGATGCGCTCACGGGTTTGGCGAATCGGGCCAGCTTCCTCGCGCGGCTGTGCCAGGCTTTTGCTGCAGCCCAACACGGCAGCACACCGTTTGCGATCCTCCTTGTCGATCTCGACCACTTCAAGCCGGTCAATGACAGATTGGGTTACCCAATCGGCGACCTGCTGCTTCGAGAAGTGGCCGAGCGTCTCAGGAACTGCACGCGCGAAAACGACCTGATTGCCCGGCTGGGCGGCGACGCGTTTGCCGTGCTGCAGGGCGAAATGGACGAGCCGGCGAACGCCGCGGTACTGGCTGCGAAACTCCAAGCGGCGCTGGCGTCACCCTATCTGCTCAATGGCAACGATGTGGGTATCTCGGTGAGCATTGGCATCTGTCCGTATGTCCAGAGCGACAGGGATGTGGACGCCATGTTGGCGAAGGCCGATTTAGCGCTCCTCCGTGCGAAGCACAAGGGTGGCAACCGGTATCACTTTCATTCTGACGAACTCGACCGGGAGGTGCTCGAACGTGTCGCACTCGCCGAGGACTTGAGGGGAGCGATTGATCACGGCGAGTTGGAACTCCAGTACCAGCCCGAGGTCGAGTTGTCCTCCGGAAACATCTTGGGGATGGAAGGGCTGGTTCGCTGGCATCATCCGACGCGAGGCCTCGTTGCCCCCGGGGTTTTTATTCCGATCGCCGAAAGGGACGGCACCATGGCCGCGCTTGGGCACTGGGTGCTCGACCAGGCGTGCCGGCAAATGAGAGCATGGCGCGATGAGGGCGTAGCCCCGCTGATGATCGCAATCAATCTGTCTCTGTTCGAACTCAAAAACGCTCAAGCATTCGCGCGCGATGTCACTGAAACCGCCGCGAAGTGGTGTCTCGCCCCCTCCGATCTGGAGTTCGACGTGACTGAGGCTACGCTGGCCAGACTGGCGTGGGCACACACCGACGTACTAGCGCAGCTACATCAACTCGGCGCGAAGATCGCCATCGACGATTTTGGTAGCGTGTTCGCGTCATTTGACTATATCAAGGCTTATCGCGTGAACCATCTCAAGATCGCCCGATCCCTCGTCCAACGGTCCACCAGCGATCCCGAGAGTGCGGCAACGATCCGTGCCATCGTCACCTTGGCGCACAACATCGGGATTGGGGTCATTGCCCAGGGCGTGGAGACCGAGCAGCAGCATGCATTGCTGGCTGCGACGAATCGGGCGACGAACGCGCAAGGCTTCCGTTTCAGCGAAGCGGTGGGGGCTGCTCGAGCCAGCGAGCTCCTGCGCCAAGGCCACATCGCGCCCGAAAGCACGCTCCCGTAGCAGATCGAGGGCGCCAAAGCCCACTGGCTGGTTCGGCCCGGCACTGGGTTTAAATGGGACAACGGCCAAGCGCTTTACGGGAGCGGCACAACTTTAATTTCGTTCAACGAAAGGCTTCGTCGCCCCGCCCTTCGTGTGTTCGCCCCTGGCGCAAACTCAGCGAAGCATGAACGACATAGCGGAAAGACAATTGAGCATCCGCACCAACGACTGCATGCTGTGCGCGCCGAAAGTCAGTGTGCTGCCGTCGATCCGCCGCATTTCCGGCCACTGGCAAAACAAATCCGCTTGGCCTGGCGTCTGCGTCGTCAGCTCGCACGCCAATGGCCCTTCGATCGTGAACGGCCGCAAGTCCGGCACGTTGGACACCGCGGCTTTAGCCGCCGCTTCGATCAGCGCACACGTGCGCGACGGCGCGAGGCTCGTGCACACGGCGTTCCCGTATGCGCGCTTGGTTTCGACGCCGATCGCGCCTGGAAAAGCGGGCGCCGTTTCAGCGAGAAAAACGTCGTCGCCCGACATCATCGCCACGGGCACGCCAAACTCTCCTGCGAGCGCTCCGTATAGACCGGCCTCCCCCAGTTCGGCGCCGTTCACCCGCACGGTCCTGAACGCAAAGCTGTTGATCGTGTGCGCGAGTACGCCGGCGGTCTGGGAACGCGCGTGATAGCCGACCAGATAGACCGCGTCGCAGTTTTGCTCGACGCCCGCCATCATGCCGAGATAACGCGGCTTGCCGGTGATCGTCTGCGCGCGCGCATCGAGCCTGTCGAGCAGAAGATTACGAAAACCGCCGTGCGAATCGTTGACGAGGACCTCGGTCGCGCCGCCGGCGAACGCGCCGCGGATCGCCGAATTGGCCTCGTCGGTCATCCACGCTCTCGCGTGCTCGTACTCAGGGTTGCCGCTGCGCGTCTGCTCGGCGTGGGTGACGCCGGCCACGCCCTCGATGTCGGTGGAGATCAGTATCTTCAATGTGATTGCCCTGTTGAATGGGCGAGCGCCAGCAGGTTCCGCCAGTTCGGCACCGCATCCGCTATTGCCTCGCGCCGATGACCCGCTCGCCCCGTGACAGTCGCGGCACGCCATAGCGCATGGACGATGGCCTGCTCGACAGCTTCCGCGCATGCGTCGAACAGCGGATCCAACATCGATTCATGCACCATCCGCACGGCGGGCATCGGCTCACTCGCAAGATGCGGGACCTGCCAAGCCGAGCTGAACGCGAGCCCGATGTCGCCGCTTCCGTGGCCATACACCGAACCCGTGCGTGCGAGCCCGGCCGCCGAGCGCTTCGCCACGCGCTCCAGTTGCCGCACATCGAGCGGCGCATCCGTCGCGACGATCATGATGATCGAGCCTTTATCCGGCTCGGCCTGTTCGCTATCCGCCTTCGTCCGGTTTTCGACGACGCGGCGCCCGAGCGGTTGTCCAGCCACCGTCAGGTTCTCGACGCGCCCGAAGTTGGCCAGCACGAGCGCGCCCAGCACATATCGTTGGCCGTCCGCCAAAGTCACGATGCGCGAGGCAGAGCCAATGCCTGCCTTGAAGCCGAACGCCGACATCCCCCGCCCCGCGCCCACGGAGCCTTGAGCGAACTCGGCCGTCGCCTCGCGGCAGGCTTTCGCATAGTGGTCGGCTGTGACGGCCATCGCCTGAATGTCGTTCAGATAACCGTCGTTGCACTCGAACACGAGTGGATTGACCGTCGGCCATTCGCGACCGATTTGCGGGTGGCGGCTAACAGCCTCGCGTATCTGCGCGGCGGCAACCGCGCCGACAGAAAACGTGTTCGTCAGCGCGATCGGCGTTTCGAGCACGCCCAGTTCCTGCAATTGCACGAGTCCGACGCTCTTGCCGAAGCCGTTGATGACCGCTGCGGCCGCCGGCACCTTTCGCACAAACGTGTCGCCGTCATGCGGCAGCACGACGGTCACCCCGGTTTGAACATCGCCGTCGTCGAGCGTCGCATGCCCAACCGACACGCCGGGCACGTCGCTGATGAGATCGAGAGGCCCCGACGGCAGAACACCGATCCGTGGAACCGATTCGCAAACGACCGCACCGGGTTGACGTATACACATGGGATACCTTGCGTTGAATACCGGACACCGGCTCGCGTCACCGGTCGAGTTTGGGGTCGAGCGCGTCGCGCAGGCCGTCGCCAAGCAGATTGAAAGCCAGCACGGTCAGAAAGATTGCCACCGCAGGAAAAATCGCCACATGCGGCGCGAGCATCATATCCGAGCGCGCATCGTTGAGCATGGCGCCCCACTCGGGCGTCGGCGGCTGCGCGCCCATGCCGAGAAACGACAGGCTCGCCGCGGTGATGATCGAGGTGCCGATACGCATCGTTCCGTAAACCACGATCGGCGAGATCGTGCCGGGCAGGATGTGCCGGAAGATAATCGTCCAGTCCGACGCACCGATGCTGCGCATCGCCTCGATGTAGAGCATGTGCTTGAGCGACAGCGTGCTCGCGCGCACGAGCCGCGCGAACGCCGGCACGCTGAATACCGCGACCGCGATGATCACGTTGACCATGCTCGAGCCCAGCACCGCTACCACGCCGATCGCGAGCAGAATGCCGGGGAATGCGAGCAGCACGTCCGATATCCGCATCGCGATGCGGTCCCACCAGCCTTCGTAGTAGCCTGCCAGCAAGCCCATGACCGTGCCGACGACCGCGCCCAGCGCCACGGAGACGAAGCCCGCCGCCAGCGAGATGCGCGAGCCCACGACGATGCGGCTGAACTCGTCGCGTCCTAGCGCATCGACGCCCATCCAATGCAGCCATGACGGACCAGCGTTCAGCGCGTCGTAGTCGAAGTAGTTTTCCGGATCGAACGGCACGAGCCACGGTGCGACGATCGCGACGAGCACGAGCAGCAGCACGAACACGCAGGCCCACATGGCGAGCTTCTGCTTGCGGAATTTGCGCGCGAACTCGCGCGCCGGTGTACGCACACGGCCCGCCGGTGCGACGTTCGCGCGCAACGCGGGGGCTTCGATTCGATTCATGGCAGCTCCCGTCACTGATAGTGGATGGTCGGATTGATCAATCCGTACAGCACATCTACGGCGATGTTGATCACGATGAACTCGACGGAAAACAAGAGAATCAACCCCTGGATCACCGGGTAGTCGCGCATGTTCACTGAATCCACGAGCAGGCTGCCCATACCCGGCCATGCGAACACCGCTTCGACGACGATCGAGCCGCCCAGTAGAAAACCGAATTGCAGGCCCATCATCGTCACGACCGGAATCAGCGCGTTGCGGAACGTGTGCTTGACGACCACGAACCACTCCGACAGCCCCTTGGCCCGCGCGGTACGCACGTAGTCTTCCTGCATCACCTCGACGAACGCAGCGCGCGTGAAACGCGCCATGACCGCGGCAACGCCGGCGCCGAGCGTGATCGACGGCAAGATGTAGTGCCGCCACGACCCCGCACCGATCGACGGCAGCCAACCGAGCTGAACCGAAAAGATCTGCATCAGCACCATGCCGAGCGCGAACGCGGGGAACGAGATGCCCGAGACTGCGAGCGTCATGCCGATCGCGTCCGGCGCGCGATTGCGCCAGACGGCCGACACGACGCCGACCACGAGCCCGAACACGACCGACCACACCATGCTGGTCAGCGTCAGGATGAACGTGGGTATGAAGCGCTCGGCGATCTCGCGCGACACCGGGCGCTTCGTACGCAGCGACTGGCCCAGATTGCCGTGCAGCGCGTGGTCGAAGTAGCGCACGAACTGTTCAGGCATTGGCAAGTCCAGCCCGAGCTGATGACGCACGAGCGTGACGGTCGCTTCGTCCGCCTCGGCGCCGGCGGCCAGCCGGGCTGGGTCGCCGGGCAATACGTGAACGAATAGGAACACCGCGACCGCGACGAACACCAGGGTCGGAACGGCGCCGAGGAGCCGCTTGACGATATAGACAAACATGGCAGGTCCGTGTTGACGAGCGCGAGCGGATGGTCCAGCCCGCGCTCTGATGCCGGATGCGTGATCTGCTTATTGCGTCAGATCGACGTCGCTGAAGTTGAACGAACCGTCAGGCATCACGTAAAAACCGCTCAGGCTCTTGTTCTCGACCGACAGGTTGCGATCCGTGGTGAGAAACGCCCACGGCGCGTCCTTCCAGACACGCTGCTGCGCGTCGGTGTAGAGCTGTTGCCGCTTCGCGGCATCGGTGATCAGCAACGCATCGGAGACATCCTTGTCCACGTCCTTGTTCGAGTAATACGCCGTGTTGTAGAACACGGGCGGCCAGCCGTTCGTGGTCAGCAGCGGACGCAGCGCCCAATCGGCCTCGCCCGTCGAAGCGGACCAGCCGCCGTAGTACATGCGCACCGGCGCGGTTTTCGGATCCTTCACAGTCTGAACGCGCTGCACGCGCTGACCGGATTCGAGCATTTCGATCGAGGTCTTGATGCCGACCTGCGCCAGTTGCTGTTGCAGAAACTGCACGACCTTCGCCGATGTGCCGTCGTTATAGCCCGACCACAAAGCGGTGGAGAACCCTGTCGGGTAGCCGGCTTCTTTCAAGAGCTCGCGCGCTTTTGCGGGATCGTACGGCCACGGCGTCATCTTCTGCGCAAACGCCACGCCTTGCGGCACCACGCCCTGTGCCGGGAACGCGTAGCCGGCGAAGGCGACCTTGGCGAGCGCGTCTTTGTTGATCGCATAATTGACGGCCTCTCGCACCCGCACGTCGTCGAACGGCTTTTGCAGCGTGTTCATCGATATGTAGCGCGTCATAATCGACGTCGTTGCGACCAGATTGAGCTTCGGGTTCGCCTTCAGGATGCTCGCCTGCTCATACGGCACCGGATACGCGAACTGCGCCTCGCCCGTCTGCACGACTGCCGAGCGGGTGTTGTTGTCCGTCACGGTGCGAAACGTCAGCGCGTCGATCTTCGGATAGCCCTTGCGCCAGTAGCCGTCGAACTTCTTCACTTTCAGGTATTCGGCCGGCTTCCATTCGACGAATTCGAACGGGCCAGTGCCGACCGGATGGAGCGCAATGTCCTTGCCCCACTTCTTGAGCGCCGTCGGCGAAATCATCATTGCCGACGGATGCGCGAGCGCATTGATGAGGGCCGAGAAGGGCTCGTTGAGCGTGATCTTGACCGTGTACGGATCCACCACGGTCACCGACTTGATACGGTTGAACTGGTTGTAGCGTGCAAGCCCATTGCTCTTGTCGAGCACGCGTTCGAGATTGACTTTGACCGCTTCGGCATTGAAGTCTGTCCCGTCTTGAAACTTCACGCCCTGGCGGAGCTTGAACGTATAGGCGAGACCGTCCGGGCTCGCCGTGAAGCTTTCCGCGAGCAGCGGCTGGACTTTGAGCGTCTTGTCGAACCCGAACAGCCCCTCGTAGTATGACTTGCCGACCGCCTGCGCCAGCGTCGCGTTCGTGTTGTACGGATCCAGCGAATCGAGCGAGACCGGCACCGCAATGGTCACGTCCTTCGCGGCCATTGCTATCGGCGCAGTGAAAACCCCAAAGGCCAGTGCGATGGCCCCTATCCATTGTTTCGCGCGAAACGTTCGCATGATTCGACTCCTCGTAGCGGGTGGGTGTATCAAAATTGCGCGGCGATGGCGTGCTGCGCGACGTAGTGGCCCTCGGCAACCTGCGTCAGCGGCTTGACGACCGGCTCGTCGCCAACCTCGCGGATCGGGCTCGGAATCTCGCCCGACGAGAGCTTGCGCTCGAGGTGGCGCCGCTGCGGATCCGCGACCGGCACTGCCGCCATCAGCCGCTTGGTGTACGGATGCTGGGGGTTCTCGAAAATGTCGCGGCGCGAGCCGATCTCGACGATCTGGCCGAGATACATGACCGCCACCCGATGGCTGATGCGCTCCACCACGGCCATGTCGTGCGAGATGAACAGCAGCGCCAAGCCCATCTCACGCTGCAAGTCGATGAGTAGATTCACGATCTGCGCCTGAATGGATACATCGAGCGCCGACACCGATTCGTCGGCGATCACGACCTTCGGGTCGGTGGCAAGCGCCCGCGCGATGCAGATTCGCTGACGCTGGCCGCCCGAGAACTCGTGCGGATAGCGCTGCGCCGCATCGGCGGGCAGACCGACGCGCTCAAGCAAAGCGCGCATGCGCGCTTCGGCCTCGCTCGCCGGGTAGAGGCGATGAATACGCATCGGCTCCATGATGGAGTAGCCGATCGTCAGCCTCGGATCGAGCGAGGCCAGCGGATCCTGGAACACGAATTGAATATGTCGGCGCAGATCGCGCAATGCGTGGCCTTGCAAGCGGCTGATGTCCTGACCGTCGAATACGATGCGGCCGCTCTGGCTCTTGACGAGCTGCAGCAGCGAGCGGCCGGTCGTCGATTTGCCGCAGCCCGATTCGCCAACCAGCGCGAGCGTCTCGCCGCGATGCAGATCGAAGCTGATCTTTTCCACCGCATGCACACGACGCGTGACGCGGCTCAGGAGCCCGGCGCGAATATCGAAGCGCGTAGTCAGCTCGCGCACGCTCAGGATCGGCTCCCCCTTCCCCATCGCATCGGCGGCCGCGTCCCGAGCGTTCGGCGTCGACGGCTGCACCGGCGGCGCCACATCGGTGCCGGCGAGCAGCGGGAAGCGCGCCGGCAAATCCGTGCCATGCATCGATCCGAGTCGCGGCACGGCGGCAAGGAGCGCACGCGTATAGAGGTGAGATGGCGCATCGAAGATCCGCTGCGCGGGCCCCGCTTCGACCGCCTCGCCGCGCAGCATCACGAGCACCCGATCGGCGACTTCCGCGACGACGCCCATGTCGTGCGTGATGAACATCACGCCCATCTGCATCTCGCGCTGTAGTTCGCGGATCAATTGAAGGATCTGTGCCTGCACCGTCACGTCCAGCGCCGTGGTGGGCTCGTCCGCGATCAGAAGCGCAGGTTTGCAGGCGAGCGCCATCGCGATCATCACGCGCTGGCGCATACCGCCCGACAGTTGATGCGGATAGCGTCCGAGCACGTTGCGCGCATCGGGGATGCGCACCTGATCGAGCATGCGCAGCGCTTGTGCACGCGCCTGTTCCGCCCCGAGTCCTTGGTGCAGGCGGATCGACTCGGCGATTTGCTCGCCCACCGGGAACACCGGATTGAGCGACGTCATCGGCTCCTGGAAGATCATCGCCAAATCGGCGCCGCGCATCGTGCGCATCTGTGGCCCGGAGCACTGCGCGATGTCGACCGTCTGCCCGCCGCGCCGGCGAAATCCGAGACGGCCGCCGGTGATGCGGCCGCCGCCGTACTCGACGAGCCGCATCAGCGCGAGCGAGGTAACCGACTTGCCCGATCCCGATTCGCCGACGATCGCCAGCGTCTCGCAGCGATCGACATGAAACGAAAGGTGCTTGACCGCCTCGACCGTACGCTCAGATCCTCTGAACTCGACGCTCAGATCTTCAACCTGTACTACTCGCTCGGGCGCCATGTCCGCGAACGCGGAAAATTTCTCGCTCATCGTCTTCGTTCCGCCGAAAAGAGCCGGGCCTTCGCACTGCGAACGCCCTTGGTCGATCTACCTATAGATGGCGACAACCGGAGGCTGTCCGGTGCGAATGAAGCCCCGGTACATCCCTTCGGTGTTGAACGGCATGGTTATGTTGCCGTGTGCATCGACGGCGACCAAGCCGCCGCGTCCGTCGATGCGCGGCAGCTTTTCGTGGACCACATAGTGCGAGGCTTCCTCCAGGGAGGCGCCCGCATACTCCATGCGCGCGGCGATGTCGTGAGCCACCACCATGCGGATGAACATTTCGCCGCTGCCGGTGGTCGAGATGGCGCAGGTGCGGTTATCCGCATAGCATCCCGCGCCGATGATCGGCGTGTCGCCGACGCGGCCCGGCTGTTTGTTGGTCATGCCGCCCGTGGACGTCGCAGCGGCCAGGTTGCCGTGCGCGTCGAGCGCCACAGCGCCGACCGTGCCGAGCTTGCGGTCTTCGTCGAGCGGCGCGCCGCCTTGCGGTGCGCGCGCAAACGACAAGGGCGCCGCACAAGCCGAGCCGGCATCGTGATCGAGCGCGGTGTGCTGCGCATCGGCCTGCCGCACGCGCTCGAGCTGCTCGCGGCGCAACGGCGTCGAGAAGAACGACGGCGCCACGCATTCGAGCCCTTGCTCTCGGGCGAACGCTTCCGCGCCTTCCGCAACGAACAATACGTGCTGGCTACGCTCCATCACCGCGCGCGCCGCGAGCACCGGATTGCGCACGGTGCGCAGATTGGCGACGGCGCCGGCGTTCAGCGTGCGGCCATCCATGATCGACGCGTCGAGCTCGTGAGTGCCGACGCTGGTGAACACCGCCCCATGTCCCGCATTGAAGAGCGGGCATTCCTCGAGCAGCCGCACCGCTTCGGTCACCGCGTCGAGTGCGCTTGCGCCCTGCTCCAGCAGCCGTCCCGCATCGCGCAAAGTGCGAGCAAGCGCGGCTTCGTACGTCTCGCGCATTTCGGCGGTGGCGTGTGCGCGCGCCATTGCGCCCGCACCGCCGTGAATCGCCAATACAGCGTCAGTCATCGTTTTCGTCCTGGTTGCTTAGCCATGGCATCACTGCCTCGGTCAGTTGCGCCACGTCGTTGAGCGAGTTCTCGGACCGATGCGCAACGGCCGCAGACAGCGCCTCGATCATGCCGAGCGCCGCCGTTTCCGAGTTGGATAGGTACTGGCGTTCGCTAGAGGCATAGAGGCAGATGTCGGCGTGCTTGGCGATCGGCGAAGTTGGCTTGTCGGTGATCGCGAGCACGTCGGCGCCGGCCTCTCGGGCCGACTTCGTCAGCGTGACCGTGTCGGCAAGATAGCGCGGGAAGCAAATCGAAATCAGCAAATCGCCGTTGCGCACACGCGAGATCTGGCGCGCCGCTTCCGACACGCCGCCCAGCGTTGCAAGGCTCTTCACCACATCGCAGTGCACCGTGAGGTTGCGTTGCAGAAACCCCGCGAGAAATCCGCTCGAGCCGAAGCCGACGATGAAAATTCGGCGCGCATCGAGCACTGCCTGCACGGCCTTCTCGCACTCGTCGGCGCTGAGCGACATGCGTGTGAGTTCGAAATTGCGCTGGTCCTCGTAAAGCGACGCGGAAAAGATATCGGCCGCCGACGCCGCCCGCGTGCGCTCGAGACGCAAGCGCTCGACTGGCGCGAGCGCTTGTTCGAAGCCATGCGCAAGCAAAGCCCGGAACTGCGGATATCCCGGCAAACCCAGCTTGCGCACGAAGCGATTGGCGGTCGCGTTGGACACGTCGCAGGCACTCGCGAATTCGTCGATGGTCATGACTGCAACCTTGAACGGCTTCGCCAGCACGTAGTCGGCAAGGCGCCGATGCGCGTCGCTCAGCGACGGCAAGACCTGCGCGATACGGTCGACGACTGATGCCTCTGACTTGCTCATTGCACTCCGGATACCGTTGTACCGTTGATCACTTGGACATGAAAATAAATTTTCGTCACAATAGCTACGCCGAAAATATATTTTCATTGGGGATAACCCCTACTCCATCGTCAACGACTGCGCATCTCGATGAATACTGACTCGCTCCTGCCGTCCAGCGCGTGCTTTGTTTCCGGCGGCCCACCACCTGCGCCTGAGGCGCGACTGAGGGCCCGGCATCCCGTCGGCATCCTCGGGGGCATGGGGCCTGCCGCTGGCCTCGATTTCGTGCGTTTGTTCCTGTCCGCATGCGAGCGCTGTTTGCGGGAGCACGGCACACCGATCGCCGATCAAGCGTTCCCCGAGCACTGGCTTGCACAGATTCCGGTGGCGGACCGCAGCCTCGCGTTGCTCGATCCGAATGCGCCTCAGCCGCTGGAAGGCATGTCGCGGGCCATCGGGCGGCTCGTTGGCTTGGGCGCTCGCACCGTGGCAGTCGCCTGCAATACCGCGCACGCGTGGCAGGCGACTTTGCAGCGAGCGCAGCCGGACGTCGAACTGCTGCATATCGCGAAGGAAACGGCCGCGCATCTGCGCGCGTCGGATGTGAACTCGGCGATGCTGCTGGCAACCGAGGGCACCTACCGGATGGCGCTCTACCAGCAGGCCTTCGAGGCGTACGAGATCGGCTGCGTGCTGCCGTCGGTTCGGGAGCGCGAGGCACTGATGGAGGGTATCTACGACGGCGTCAAAGCCGGCCGGCTCGAACTCGCGCGCGAACGATTCGCAGCGGTGGGCCGCGTGTTGCATGAACGGCACGGGGATCTGCCGATGGTGATGGCATGCACCGAGATTCCGCTTGCCATGCCGTTCGTTGACGAAGCGCGACAATGGATGTTGGTCGACCCGGCAGAAGTGCTCGCGTTGGCGTTAGCACGCCGAGCGTATGGTTTGCTTGAAGGCAATGAATGAAGCGGCGCAATTCGACTGTCTTGGGGTGATCGAAGATCGCCTCGGGCGTGCCGCTTTCCCATACGCATCCCTGGCGCATAACGACGTCCTTGTCGCTGACCGCGCGCGAAACGCATCTTGTGCGTCACCATGATGAGCGTCATATGCTCGCGCGAGCGCCGACGTGATTTCGTCGCACAGCAACCGTGTCGGGTTCATCGCCAGTGCCCGGACGATGGCCACACGTTGCTGCTGCCTACCCGAGGGCTTACCGGGATCAGCGCCGAACTTGTCGCCAAGACCGACGCGCGCGAGGTGGGTACGCAACCAGGGCAGGGTACGCGCCCATGGCGTGATCATTTCCCAGTCCCCCACGCCCACAACACCGCACTGAGTGCGGCGAACGGGATTTTCTGCAACGGATAACGGCAGGTTCGCCAGCGCGGATCCTGAAGATCGGCGAATGCATCCATGATGGAGGCCATCTCTTGTCCAGGCAAAAACAAGCGTAAACCTGACCCGCCGATTGCTTTCCAGTGGTGATCAGGAGTTCCGAATGCATACCCGCAAGAAACCTAACGTCAGGTTACCATTCCGGCATGCCGACACTGTTAAGAATGCTCGGTTATTGTGTTCAAATATTCGCCAACGACCATAGCCCGCCGCACGTTCAT
Organism: Trinickia sp. LjRoot230; assembly: GCF_964253315.1. Lineage (NCBI taxonomy): Bacteria > Pseudomonadati > Pseudomonadota > Betaproteobacteria > Burkholderiales > Burkholderiaceae > Trinickia > Trinickia sp. LjRoot230. Next base: position 1,047,802 of record NZ_CAXUQX020000001.1, on the reverse strand, counting down.
GTCGAAAAGACGAGCGGCCCGTCATGCGTGTTCGAGTTGAACTGTCCGCGTGGCCCGCTCAGATTGCGGACAGCAAAGGGGCGTATCTCGGATCGGACAATCGCCGGCTTGCCAATCTGATCGAGCGCCTTTGCAGGGGGAATGGAGAAATATGCATGGCTAACATCACTGCTGCCGAAATTGCCGCCGCACGCAAGCGCGGTGCGGGGGAGCCGACCATTGTATCGGCGCGCTTCATACGTTCAACGCGCATGCTGGAGGTCACATTCGTACATGGCGTGAAAATCGCGGTCCCTATCGCGCTGATTCAAGACTTCAGCATGCTGGAGCGTGCGCCGACATTGGCCGAACTGGCTGAGATCGAGGTCTCGGGCGCGGGTACCTCGCTGTACTGGCCGAGCCTTGATCTCGGTCTGTGGAGCCCGGGCCTGCTGCAAGGCATTTTTGGAACCAAGGCATGGATGCGCGAACTTGCGCGCAGGATGGGCGCGATCAAGTCCCCTGCCAAGGCTGCGGCATCCCGCGAAAACGGGCGCAAGGGTGGCCGCCCGCGCAAACATCCTGCAGCTCCCGCACACGCGTAACGAGGACGACTCGGACTACGGGAGCGGCGGCGTCTGGACATGTCCCCTCCTTCGGAATCGGTGGCTCGCCAATACCCCAGCGGTGCCGCCGCCCCTCCATCGGTAATCTCCCCGTTTTTAAGGCGAAATTTCCCCGCGAGAGGTTGCTTCCAAAGACTCCGCGAATCGCGGCAACCAGATCGCGAGTCTGTTTGCCTCAGCTTCAGCGGGCGGGATATAGCCCAGCGGTTCCATCAACCGATGGTGATTGAACCAGGCCACCCATTCCAGCGTTGCCAACTCGACGGACTCCCGTGTTTTCCAGGTGCGGCGATGAATCAGTTCAGCCTTGTACAAGCCGTTGATCGTCTCGGCCAGTGCGTTGTCGTAGCTGTCTCCTCGACTGCCGACCGACGGTTCGATGCCTGCTTCGGCCAGCCGCTCGCTATAGCGAATACCGACGTACTGGGCGACCCTCTGTCGGAGTGGTGAATCAATGTTCCATCGCCTCCCGGTCGCCGCGCGTACAGCGCCTGTTCGAGCGCATCCAGAACGAAGTCCGTCGTCATCGAAGAACTAACGCGCCAGCCGACGATGCAACGGGCGAACACGTCGACCACGAAGGCCACGTAAAGCCATCCTTGCCACGTCGAAACGTAGGTGAAATCCGAAACCCAGAGCTGGTTCGGTCGGTCAGCGTTGAACTGGCGATTGACCCGGTCCAGCGGGCGCGGGCTGTTGCATCGGCAATGGTCGTGCGCACCCGCCTGCCTCGCATCACGCCGCACAAGCCCAGTCGCGTCATCAACCGCTCGACGGTGCAACGCGCCACCTCGATTCGCTCTCGATTCAACTGCTTCCAGACTTTATCGGCGCCGTAGACCTGCATGTTGGCCTGCCAGACACGCATGATCTCGGGTTGCAGACGTTCATCACGTATCGCGCGGGCGCAGCGTCGAGACGGATCGCGAAGTTGCGCAGCATGGCGCCGGTAACCCGACGGGGCAATCTGCAAGACCTTGCAGATCGGCTCGACCCCGAAGGTGTCGCGATGTCGATCGACGAAGGCATTCAGGACTTCAGACGGCAGTCGAGCTCCGCCTGGGCGAAAAACGCACTGGCCAGCTTCAGGATCTCGTTGGCGCGGCGCAGTTCTTTTACTTCTCGTTCCAGCGCCTTCACGCGTTCACGTTCCGACGTGGTGACGCCCTCACGCTCGCCGCTATCGACTTCTTCTCGCTTGACCCATCCCAGCAACGTCTGGCTCGTGCAGCCGATCTTAGGGGCGATGGATTCGATCGCTGCCCACTGCGACGGATACTCGTCGCGATGCTCTCATACCATGCGCACCGCGCGTTCGCGGACTTCAGCAGAAAACTTGTTCGACTTGTTCATGGCTCCATTCTCTCAAGAGTTGGAGCCTCCACCAAATCCGGGGCGGTTCAATAAACCTCATAGCGCGGAACGACAGTTGCCCATAATTAATAGGTAGACCATGTGCGGATAGGACCAATAGTCGCCGGAACGACATCCTGCACGTCGACGGTGATCCGATATTCGACGTTTGCCCTTTCGAGACGCTTTTCGGGCGCAAAAAACGTCAGCTTTACGTCCCAACAGTCGGCTCCCGGACGCTGCACTGGGCTTTTCTCGATGTCGATTTTATAGAGCTCCATTGACTCGCTCAAAGCGTTCTCAAACACCTTTTCGACCTGATAAGCATTCGTGACCGCAAAATTAAGTGCCCGCTCCTGTGAGGTCACTCCGAATCCGCGAAGCTCATGGTATACGCGGTCGAGGAATTTATATACGCGCTGCCTCTTCTTCTCATAGTTTGCTTGCTCGCCTGCGTCCGTAGGCGCAGCGCCGCATACACTATCTACGAGGGCGTCGGTCGACCATGCATACATACCACGAATATTCGGACTCAGAACAGGTAGCATATGGCCAGATCTAGTGCGAGCAGTTGCACCGAGCGCCATACCAGGAATAGAGACCCGCTGAATTTTTCCGTCTACCTGCGCCTGTAAGAATTCGATCAACCGCCCATAGACCAAATGTGCATAGGCCCCTGATGGATAGAGTGCATAGATCGCAGCATCGTCCATCTTGATAGTCCAAACCAAAGATTCAGCGATGTGTGAATTATCCCTGAGATACGGCAAGAAGTCTTGGATAAGTCCGGGATCCTGAACACCACTCGACTGGGCAATGGAGTAGTAACCGGACTCCGACGCAAAATCGTAACCAACGGTGCCAAGCATGTAGATTTTGCTGGGGGACAGTTGGCTGGATACGGGAGGCGTTTTGGCTACTGCCTTCGCGGTGGATTCGCGCTCGCATTCTTCGCACAGGGACGGGACAATTGCAGCAGGCGACTGGGCGGCCTCATCTGCGATAATAAACGCGGTGGAGTCGGACGCCGATTGCGGCAATTGATCTGCGGACTGCGAAATAATGGTTGACATAGTGATTCCCTCGTAGGATTGGGTCTTGGTCGGCGAGTTTCGCCGGGCCTCTTCGCGAAGATGATGTTTGACGTATTGCCATGCACCTGCAACATCAAGTGCTCCATCAAGATAGTGTTGACAATCGACCGAGCCGCCATCGGGACAGTGGCGAGCGGTGTTCAATATGGCTTGCCGAATAACCGTCGGGTCTATGGCACGCGTTTCGCAGTACTGCAAGCTCAGGAGGAGCGCGGCCACACCCGCGACAATCGGCGCGGCCACGCTGGTACCAGTAAGCGATCCGATATCGCCGTTGGGCAACGCAACCGGTATATTCTTTCCGAGCGCAACAATTCCATGATTCTTATAACCTTCTCCCCAGTTGCTCTCTGCAATGGGCACACCCTGCCAATCGGTGGCCCCCACGGCCAGAACCCACGGGAGGGTTGACGGAATGTGAGTACACGCGCAGGCGTCGTTGCCTGCCGCCGCTATGATTAATATCTCCCGTCGCTGACATTCTTCTACTGCCTGCTCGAGCAGCGGCTCGATGGCGCCGGACATGAATAGCTGGCCCGCGCTGATATTAATCAAATGAGCTCCAGCGGAAACCGCAAGCAGGATGGCTCTTGCCAACTCCAGCTGTGAGCAGGGAAGGATTCCTCCACGCTCGTCCTGCGAAAAGATCGGGATGAGAAGTCCTTGACAGCCCGGAACGATTCCTTTCAAAGCGCTGCCGGGCTGCCCGAAAAGCAAGCTTGCAACGGCGGTTCCGTGAACCGCATTTAGCGATGCGGCAAACTCCCCGCTAACGCGTCCACCGAAGTCTTTGATGGAGCTGCCTCGGAAAACCGGATGCGACAGATCTGCGGGGCCATCAAGTATCGCTACGCGGATCTCCGGCACCCCATGACTCCGTGCGTGAAGCGCCGAGAGACCTTCGATCACATTGGCAATCACTGCTCCAGTCTTTTCATGCATGTGGTCGGTCTCAACAATTTCTTTTATCGATCACGTGGCTTTATGCCGTCGAGCTCGCCGCGCTGGTGCGAAGAAGATGTGCATAACGATACGGAGCAAATCAACGAGATCGATAGCGCAACGAAGCACGGAATCCAGGGAATTTCGAGAGTCGTTCGCAAGTTGTTGGTGGCCCTGCATAGCACCGACTAACTCGCATCGTCCAATGCGGATATCAGCCGCCACCTTAGCCGGTCCAACAACATAACTCGGCAGCCGGCGGGGGAGAGCAACTATATGTTCCCTGGTCACATGAATAGCACTGCCCCCCATTCCGCTGACAACTCAGAAAACACTCATCAAAGGAGCTATATTCACATATAACTGGACAGGGGGAATAGCCTTGCGGACAACTGTCTAAAGGCCGAATACCGCGAGCCAGAGTCGCAGCCGAGAGAGTCGAGCGGCTCCGCACGGGCTTATTTTGAGGCGGCAACCAGCTGTCATGTAACAGATCGTCATTTTCAGTCCGCTTGATCATCGCACTACTCCTTTCAATGAAGACGCCCGGAGTTGGAATCCTGTAGCCATTTACACATTAGCTATCGCTTTGCACATCGACGACGAATACGCCGCTCAAACGACTAACTTTCAATCGATCTAAGAAATCGATCCATCCACAACATCTATGCAATCTACGCCGCAATGCTCTTTATTGTATTGAACATCGACTATGCTTTTATAATAGATCGGTCTGATCGACCTCGCCCCATCAATTTTGTTAACCCTAGATCAACTTCCCAAGCTCAGATTGAACCGCCCCGGGAATCTGAGACCAGATTGAACTAGGATAATGGCGCATCCATGTGGAGCGCGTCATGAAGAAGAGTCGATTCAGCGATGAGCAGATTGTTCGGATTTTGCGGGAGGCGGACAGTGCGCCGATTGCCGAGGTGGCGAAGCGCCACGGCATGAGTGGCGCGTCAATCTATGCGTGGCGCAAGCGTTTCGGGGAGATGGTCAGCAACGACATGAAGCGCTTGAAGGCCCTAGAGTTGGAGAACAACCGGCTGAAGAAGCTGGTCGCTGAGCGGGATCTCGAGATTGAGGTCATGAAGGAGATTTCGGAAAAAAGTGGTGAGCGCACAGGTGCGCCGCGAGCAGGCCCGCTATGCGATTTCGCGCGGATTGAGCCAGCGGCGTGCGTGTGCGCTGATTCAGGTCAGCCGCGCCAATCTCGGCTACATGAGCAGGATGCCGGGTGCGTATTTCGGCGAATGTGACCGCCGATTTCGGGAACGTGACCGATTTGGCGGGTTCGATGTTACGCGGGGTTGATTCTAGGTTTTTGGATCAGCTTTCGTCGAGTATGACCTCCTTCGTTTGCGGGTCCGGGGCGATCTTTCGAAGCGACTCTCCTTTGAGTGTGATGCGGTGGTGTCGCTGCATCAGTCGGTCAAGCATCGCATCAGCAATCGTTTCGTCTCCAATCCAGCCGTGCCAGTGCTCGATAGGCAATTGACTCGTTACGATCGTCGCTTTGCCGGCCACGCGGTCGTCGATCATTTCCAGCAAGTCGTTGCGCACCATCGCGTCGAGCGGCGCCATGCCCCAGTCATCGAGTAGCAAGACGTCAACGCGCGCGACTTGCATGAGCCACTTCGTGAAGCCGCCGTTGCCGTGCAAGATGCGAAGCTCCTCGGTTAGCCGTGGCACACGCAGATACAGTGCCGAGTGCCCACGCCGGCAGGCGTACTGCGCCAATGCACACGCGAGCCATGATTTGCCCGCACCCGTGGGGCCACTGATCAGTAGGCTGTAGCCCGACTGAACCCAGTCGCCCAGCGCCAGGCTCGTGAGCGCGCGGGCATCGATGCCACGGCCCGAGCGCGTATCGAGATCCTCGATCAGGGCCTGCGGATATTTAAGGCGTGCATGTTTGAGCAAGCGCGTGCGACGCCGGTCATCGCGCCAGTGGGTTTCCCGGTCGACCAGCAACGACAGGCGTTCCTCGAAGCTCAGCTTGGCGCTGCCCGGCTGAGCGAGTTGTTCTTCGAGACCGTCGGCGAAGCCGTCGAGCTTGAGCGTGCGCAGCTGTGTCAGTGTTTGTTGCATCATCATTGCGGTGCGCTTCCTTATTGGTAATAACCGGGGCCGCGCACGTGCGCATGGCTCGGGCTCGTCCAGTCCGCCGGCGTCATGGCAACGGCGCTGGCTCGGTTGTTGAGCAGGATCTCGCGCACATGTCGGTAACGATGCACACCGAGTTCGAGCGCCAAGGCACACGCGGCTTCGAGTCGATCCCGTCCATAACGCCTCGACAGCGAGAGCAGCCCCAGACACGCCCGATAGCCGTGTTCGGGATGGCGTTGCTCTTCCAACAATCGCGTCACGAGTGCCGCCGTTGCAGAGCCGATTTGTTGGGCCCAATGCTGCAATCGCTGGGGCGTCCACTCCAGATGCGCGCGGTGCGCAGCAGGCATGTGTGCGACGATGGTCGTGTACCCGCCAGCTCGGTCGTTGCGAGCATGGCTCGCCACACGACGCCCGCGATGCAGGAGTTCAATGGCGCCGCCGGTGATGCGGGCTTCGAGCTTCAAACCGACGAGCGCGTGCGGCACGCTGTACCGATGCTTACCCACTTCGACGTGGTAATCGATGTGCACGGTCACCGTCTTGAAGCGAGCGAGTTCGTACGGCTGGGCCGGCAACGGCAACAAGGCGGGCGCGTCGAGCTGGGCAAACGCACTGGCTCGGCATCCGGGTAGCTTCTGGAAGGGGCGTTCGTTCAGATACTTCAGCAACGGGCTGATCGCGTCATCGACCGATTGCACCGAGCCGAACTCATGGTGGCGCAGGCGCGCCATGATCCAGCGCTCGACCACCTGCACGGCCGACTCGACCTTGGCCTTATCCTGCGGTCGGTAGGTTCGCGCCGGCAAGAAGGACGTGCCGTAGTGCCGCGCGAAGTCGAGCACGGTGTCGCCCGCGCGAGGCTCGTAGCGATCAGGATCGGCGATCATTGCGCGCGGGTTGTCGGGCACGATCAGTTGTGGCACGCCGCCGTAGAACGTCAGCGCTCGTGCGATGCCGCCAAGCCAGTCTTCCATCGTCTCGGCAGGCGTTGCGCACGCGAACGTATAGCTTGAGGCGCCCATCGCGGCGACGAACACGTGCGCGCGCCGCCCCGTCGTCAACGGCAGCGTGGGACCGGCGAAGTCGACGTACAGCTTCCCGCCGGCGCGGTGGATCTGGCGCATCGAGCGCTTGAGCCGCTTAGCAAACGTCCGGTAATGCTCGCAGAACTGCGTGTAGCGGTAGGTCTGCCGGTCGGCGAACTCCGCTTGGTACTCTTGCCAAAGCAGCGTCAGCGTCATGCCCTTGCGGCGCAGTTCCTGATGGATGCGCCCATAGTCGGGTTGAGCGTAGGCAGCCGGCCCAGTGGGCTTGCCCATCAAACGCCGTTCGAGTTCGCCCTCATCCATATCGCGGGCGCTCGCCCAGTCGAGCTCCGCCGCCTTCGCTAGGCCCACGTACTTGGTGACAACGCCCTTGGAAATGCCCAGCGACGCGGCGATTCGATCATGCGAGAAACCGCCGTCGAACTTCAGTCGTAAAACGTCTTTGATCATGCGCGTGTTCATCCGGTGCGCGGGCATCGTCTCTCCGGCCAAAGCCGTCGAGCATAGCCCGCGAGGTTGGGGTCACGCGCAACGCCAAACCTGCCTGTCGTTGCGACCGGTCACGTTGCCGAAATCCTCGGTCACGTTCCCGAATTCGCCGGTCACGATGCCGAAACGGTCGGTCACGTTGGGACGAAATACGCACCGGGCAAGAACGCTCCAGTAGTTGAGACGATGCAGAGTCTCTCAGGAGACTATCCCCGATTTGGCGCTCGAAGGATCCGCATCATGCTCGCTCGCGAAGGCATAGTCGTAGGCAAGGAACGCTGCAGCCGGTTGTGGGCGCAGGCAGGGCTGCAGGTGCCTCGCCAGCGGGGTCAGCGTCGTGTTGCCGGCTCGCGCCCGCGGCCACTTGTGCCGGAGATGCGCAATGCCGTGTGGAGCTACGATTTTGTCTTTGACGCGTGCGCCAATAGACAGCAGCTGAAGTGTCTGACGGTCGTAGACGAATACACGCGTGAATGTCTGGCAATCGACGTTTTCGGCTCGATCCGGTCTGCACGCGTCATCGAAGTGTTGAGCCGGCTGATCAGTGTTCACGGTGCACCGCGATACATGAGAAGCGACAATGGTCCCGAGTTCGTGAGTTCTGCGTTGCTCAAGTGGATCGTGTCGGAGAAAATCGAGTCGGCGCTGATCGATCCAGGTAAGCCATGGCAGAACGGAACGAACGAAAGCTTTAACGGAAAATTCCGCGACGAGTGTCTGGCCATGGAGTGGTTCCGAAACCGGATCGAAGCGAAAATTGCGATTGACGACTGGCGCCGGCACTACAACGAAGTGCGGCCCCATTCGAGCCTGACGTATCCGGAACGTTGTGTGTGAAGCGGGGTTGAGACTTACAGCCCGATGTTGAAGCGCTCAGGATAAAGCAGAGCGAACTGGGTCATCGCGCTTTTCCAATCATGTCGAGAGCCGGTCCATTTGGCAACGATATTGCGCAGCGCCAGCCAGATCAGTTTGAGCGCGGCTTCGTCGCTCGGGAAGTGGCCGCGCGCCTTGATGTAAGCGCGCAATAAACCACGTGGCTTGCCCGGAGCGACCGGTTATGCGTCAGCCTGCGGAGGGGATAAGGCGCCAAGGCAACAGCGCCTCGTAGTCGTCACCGGTGTTTGCGAGGGGCAGTGCCTTGAACAGCGCCACGAGATAGCTGTACGGTTCGACGCCGTTCGCCTTGCACGTTTCGATCAGCGAATACAGGTTGGCAGCAGCATTCGCTCCGGAGACGCAAATGGAACGTTGCGGCTGTTTGGCCTCTCAATCTGAATGATCGTTAAAATTTGCCGTCCGAGTGCGGGCAACATGACTTCGCTTAGCTGCCGTGGATAGAACCGGTAATGGAAAATTTTTCGGTCGTTCCGTCGGGACGATTTACCCAGAAGCACTTGGTGCCGAAGTCAGCAGATCGAACGCTGAAATCGGCGATGCCGCACCCAATTTTTTCGATGGCATTTGGATGATGCTCAAGCGCGGCTCTCAGAATCACTGAGTCGTCGGCGTTGACTCGATCGCCCACGTCATACCGGTAGAGCATCTCCTTTAAATACGCGACCGCGTCCTTCCTCCTGTCGAACTGTAGGGGGCCGAGGGTGATGGGCTTCGCGGGCATGTGCAACCTCCAATTCATTGGTGACATTACATGGCTATGTCGCCAGGCAGCGTGAGACGTTCGCGCACCTCGCGGATGATAATGGCAGGGATATCCATTGCCCGGAATTGACCCACTCGCTCGGCTATCCACGCGATGCATTCCTCTCTGCTGAGGTCGTCGCGGGCAATCCTCTCGTACAAAGCGACGGCACTCATGCGGGAAAGGCCAAGTTCCATGAGAGAGAGAAGGGTTATTGACGAAACGCCGAACTCAAGTTGCGTGCCAATATCCAAACCATCGTCGATCAGATCTTCACGGCCAATCTCGCGAAGATGCAGGTGAAGCACATCCATATAGGCCGATAGATACTTCGGGGCCTTGAACCGCGCAACTTGCTCCACCAGCTCCATCGTGCCACGGATCAGGTCGGCGAGTTTGAAAGACCTGCCAGCATCTTGGTGCCAGTCGATGCTATCGCGGATGATCCTTGCTAACGAATACCCCTTTAGCCATTTGAAAACGATCAACGCATATAGCCTGATGCGGCTCTCAGGGGCAAAAGCGAGAAACAGGTGTTTGTTGATTCTCCCCATAATCGTAACAAACCGATCGTAGCTGTCATTACTCGCTACATCGGCCGGGAGCAGGTTTTCGACATTACCAGAGTAAACGCGGAACGCTTCAAGAAGGCGCTGAAGGCCAATTGCATTTACTCCGGGGTGCCGAGCAGCCAAATCAACGTTGATTTCGATCTGCGCTACCAATACACCGAGCACCTGGTCGAGCTTCGCAATCGACGCAGCGTTATGGCGCTTTGCGAGGCTAGCCGCCGATATGGACCCTAGCCGCATGAAGGTGGTGAGCAGATAGGCGCCAACCTGCTCGAACTTATCCGTGTCCTCGATACTGGACAGATCCGACACCCCTCGCGCAGAGAGATAGTCCGCTACGCCGCCGCCAAGCTCGATAACTGCGTCGCTTTCGCGCTTAATAGGGTAGCGCGCGCGGCCAGGAACTCCACTGGGCCAAGCCCGCGTGTCCTCCGGGTCGATACAAATGATGTTCCCTTGAAACTCGTCGCCCCATCGACCAGCGCGGCCAGCAAGATTCCAAAAATCATGTGGCTCCATTGGATGGCCCTTCCCTTTGCGCGGTCCGCGCACCACGATTGTGCGACACGACAGGTTCACGCCTTCGATCAAAGTTGAAGTGCATACGAGGAAGCGAATCTTCCCTGACCGAAACAACCGTTCTATCTCTAGCCGGAGCAGCGATGGCATGTTTCCGTAGTGGAACGCCACCCCTACCTCGACTAACGGTGCAAGCCTAAAGTCTTGGTGCACACCCTTCCGGGCAAGCTCCGCTAGCTGTGAGAGCTCTGAATCCCTAGACCCAAGCTTGGGCAAGAGCTGACTGATCAGATCAGCGACCTCTTCCGCCTCGCCAGCGCCGTTCGTGTAAACGAGCGTTCCGCCTCTCTCGCCAACAGCTGCGGCAATGAATGCGAGACGCTTCTTGAGTCCATCCGGCGTGCTCGCGAGATGAAGGGTCCCTACTGGAATTGTCGAGCTCTGCTGTCGAAGGGTAAGCGTCCAGAGCTTCGAGCTTCGAGGCACTTGGGTCGCGACTAACAGATTCTGAAGGACCATGGTGGCATCGCTGTCGAGGGCGACGGTCTGCACGCCATCGGGCGCGTCTGTGAGCAACTCTTCGGGGTTCTGAGTAGCCGGACTGATAAACACGGCCTTCAGCTTTGGGTTAGCGCGGATGGCCCGCTCTATTGCATCCTGCAAAATCACGCCACGCTGGTTGTCACCGATCTTGTGCGCCTCGTCCACGATAAGCAGATCGATTGACAACACGTCACCGAGCACGTTAGCGAGAAGGTGCAACCGTTCCTGTGTGAATACGAAAATCACTTGCGCGCCGCCAGCGCTAGCAGCTTTGTACTTATCGGGGAGCGGAAGGGACGACACCTCGATCAGCTTGGCGCTGCCTATGAGAGCCTTGAGATTGGTCTCTATCTCGGAAACCAGCGCGCGGGTCGGGGCAAGGTAGACCGCCACCCGTGTCTCACCCGCAATCATCTGGTCGATCAGCCACTGCAGTACCAGAAATGTTTTACCAGAGGCGGTAGGTGCGGATGCCGAGAGCCAGCGCTTTCCAGCCGCATTGATCCAGAAACGTTGCTGAAAATCGTTTACTTGTAACCAGGCGCCGCTCGATTGCACCAGGATAGAACGGTCCATTTCCCGACGCTGCGCTTCGAGACGCAATGCGACGCCCAGCCGCCCGTCAGGGTCCGCTGCCAGCAGGCCCCGATCGATGGCTAACTCAATGGCCCGAAAGTTGGAAAGCTTACTTAAGAGGACGGCGCCCGCGTCTTTAAGCGCTTGACCGTCCGTCAGAGAAATTGCAGCTGTTGCGATTCGGAGTGCAGCTTCCTGATCGTCCCGTTGGTCCGATCGCGCCAGAATGCTGCCGGCGAGCAACAATCTGGGCCAATCAATCTCCGCAGTGGACAGCGCGGAGCGCTCAGGGCCCAGATTATCGAGTTCGTTGCGAACTGTGAGTCGAGTGATCGCATCGAGATCAGCCCGAATGCCTTCATGGAGAAGCCACGATTGGAGATCAGCGAGACTCATTGCTCCCTGATCCCCATCGCCTCGAGAAATGCGGCGCGGAAACCTTCCGCCGACGGCAGCGGTACGCAGAACATCTCAATTTCCATATGATCGAGCTTCTCCAATTTGAGCCGCTCCCCGATACTGTTGCACCACCCAGTGAGTGCCGTGCGGGACGCCTTGGCGATCTCCTCTGCGACTGCCTTCGCGTCGTCTTTCGGGTAGAACGGTGCGTCGAAACCTACAAGGGCCGCGCCGCAGTATTGAACCCGCTTAGACATGACAGACGACTTGTCGAAATACTTTTTGAGGGCATCGGTGATTGCCGGGTTGCTGAGGTCGGCTTTGTCACTCAGAAGGATCAGATCGCGCTCCCGCTCTGCCTCCTCGTGTTCGGGTTCAATCAGGAAGGGGGCGAGGGAATTGAGACAGGAGCGAATCGCAGCACTCGCATCCCCGTAGATTTTTGATTCACCCCAGTAGAGCTTCAAGGTGCCTTTCGGTGTCACGCCTGCATACACTCCATCCGCGCCGTGGTAGTGCATACGTGTGTCTGTCTTGAGATCCATCTTGCAAAGAATCTGTGGCAGCTTGAGGAAGCGCTCAGCCAGCAGAAACAGCAACATCTCGCCTCCCTCACCGGTGTTCCCCAAATCGGTAAACGAGCGCTTGGCGCGCTCTACGAGTTCGGCGACTGCCTCGGTGCTGTTGAACCTAGTATCGCGCGCCTTCGCGTCGGCGAGCTTCGAACGCGGAATCGCATAGTCAACGACGGCATTCCGCATAAACTCCGCGAGCCGATGTGGTTGCACACGGCCATTTCCGTCTACCGAAAGACAGTGACAGTGAATCTTGACTAAATGTCCGTCAATGAGCACGTCTCGCTCTACGAGCGTGAGGTGGACCTCAAGTGCTTCTGGGTCCCCGGTTAGCGCCGACTCAAGATCGGTGGCGGTAATGGTCGACAACTGGATGCAAACTCTTTCGCGGTTTACTTTTTCCGGCTGGTCTGTCGCTGTGATAATGCAGACCCCGCTGCACTTTTTGACGCGACACTTGTCCGTCCATCGCTGAGCACCTTCGACGCGCTTGATGCTGCGCCTGACGAAGTAACTCGTTTGGATGCGGCCACCTGGGAAAGCGCGCTCCCGGCAGCAGTCTTTGAATTTTTGCCAGTCGGCCCGTTCGCCAAAACCTGCGACGCATTGTGGGCCGCTTTGGGCCCCGTAACCTTACTCTTCATGGTTTATCCCCGATTGGATCACCTATTGAGCGCAAGCTGCACGGAAAGTATTGCACAATCGTCTAACCAAATTCCGAAATTTCGACCAATTATTCTCGGATACGTTGCGCAGCGGCAAACGCATAGGGCGAATCCAGCAAGAATTTCCGAAGTGCATACACTTTTCACGCCACTTCACAGATTCTGACTCCACAAAGCGCCCAAAACCCTGTAGAATCGCGCTCTCCGCGGGCGTCGTATAATGGTTATTACCCTAGCTTCCCAAGCTAGAGACGTGGGTTCGATTCCCATCGCCCGCTCCAGTCCTGTTCAAAATCCTTTTCGACAGTCCTCGCTCAGGATCACTTCGCTGCCGCCTCCACCGCCTTGACGAGCACGAAACCCTTCTTGTCGATGACGTAGTAATAGGTCCCCCCACCCGTCTCATTACGCGCCCCTGTAATCTCGACGAGCCGGCTATCGGCCTTGAATTTGATCGGCTCATCGACATCGGTAGCCCAGCAGCAAACCGTAAACGGCAACCATGTAGTCCGCCCCGTCTGCGCATCAATTGCTACCGTCATCACGCAAGAAGCACCACACCCCCAACTTGCGAGCGAGTAATGTCCAGCGAAATTCGGTTTCTGTCCGCTCGACTCCCGAAGACGGCTCCTGAATTCCCTATCTTGCGCCGAAGCAATACGGACAGACGCAATTTTCCCGTGATAGACCTGGGCCGGAAAGTCTTCAAACTTCGGCATCGAAGTATCGGCATACGCATTCGACACACCAAACATTGCCAGCAAAACAGCATAAAAAAAGAATTTCGTCATTTTTCAATACCAGTGATGTTTTTCCCAAAACTGCTTTGCCAGCGATGCGGTGTGGTATCGGCCATAAATATAGTGGATGCCCCCTTGGCACTCTTCGACAGCATTACCGAAAGACTTCTCGCCGTTCGGATTCAATCCGTATTGCGCATGCAGCAATTGAAATAGCCCGCGCGCCGTTGACCCAGGATTCCTGGCATTGACAATGCCGCTTGACTCTTGCGCCATTATCCAGAGCAAGTCGTTATAGTCCGTGAGCGGAACCTTTTCCAACTCCATCGCTTTTCGTAGCGCCAACTGAGACGTCACAGGGACAATCGACGGATCTTTTGCCACCCAGCCTTTGTTGGCCGGTTTCACCGGCCGATGGTTATGAGCGTGTTTCTTCATTGAGGCCCTCAGTTTCCCGCTATTTGATTTATCTTGTGCTGCCACGTCGGTTTTAACCGCGCGACGGGAAACTTTAGCATGCAATGGCTACATGGAAGAACGAGCCGAACCGTTACGGCAACAACCCAAACACCGCCACCCCATTCTTTGCCGCGACATACACTTTTCCCCGCGTGATCATCGGCGTGATGAACTTGTTGCCCGCGCCCCATTGGTCGCGCGTGCCGGATTGATTGCTGTTATAAAGCTCGTTCGCCAAATTGCTGGCGTCGTATGCGTGCAAAGCTCCCACACTGCCGTTTTCAGCGGCCCATACAATGCCGTTCGTCGAACCATTGGCCGACACCGCCGGCGTTGCGCCGGGATAAGCAAACGTGGTCGGGCTCTTCGATGCAGCCGTCGATGCAACCAGCGCATTCGTAATCGGCAGCGCCTTGAGGTTATCGTTTAGTCCGCCGTAATAAACCGTACCGTTGTAATACGCCGGCGAACCCCAGATGCCGCCCGCGAGCGTGCCGGTAAGCTCTTGCCAAACGTGATTCGCCGACGCGTCGAACTTGCCCATCGCATCGCGATCGACGACATAAATCCTGTTGTTCTTGCCCGCCGCTATCGCGAGATGCTTGACGCTGCCGTCCGGCGCAATCTCATCGGGCAACAGCATCGCGCCGCCCGAACCGAAATCATCGTCGGCATTCGATTCGGCCACTGTGTTCGACATCGCGAAATAGTCGGTCACGTGTAACGCCCCCGTCGAGAGCTTCATGAATGTGTTGCCGAAATCGCCCCCGCTCGGCATGCCCCGCGCGTCGAGCGTCGTATCGAAGGTACCGTTGCCGTCCACAACGAATAATGAAGTGCCATCCGATGCCATGCCTGAGCCTGACATCCAGATCGAACCCAGCGCGCCGTTCGGCGTGATATCAAGCGCGCTCGTTTGCGCCAGCATCGCGGCACTGTACGCCATGATCCAACCGGTATACGCACCCGACATGCAATGCGACGTCCATCCGAGATAAACGTTGCCGCCGACAAGCGTGAGTGCCGCACGTTCGGTATGCAGCGATGGATCGAACGTCAGCACACCGTTCACACTGCCCGCGCCGTTGCCCGCATGAGTCGCCGCAATTTCGGTCGGGCCACCGAGCATCTCGGCGCCCGTCGATAGGTCCAACGCATGCAAACGGTGGTGATAGTGCCCGCTGCCGTCCTTCGTCATCGCTACGACGTATAGCGCGCCCGCGGTACCCCGATTGCGGTCGATGATGGGTGTCGACGTAACGCCAATCTCCGGCGTGAAGTCCTGGCAGCCTCGATCGTCGCTCGGCGTCTCGCCGCTGCCAAGCAATGAAACTTGCCATAGCCGCGCATAGGAGTTCGCATCGTACGCATAAACGCTATCGTGCTCGGTCGCGACGTAGACGATGTCATGCGCCGCGCCGCCAATCGATTGATTCGTGATGAAAAGCGGCTGAGCATCGACCTTACCGTCGGCCGGCAAAAACGCGACTTTGCCGAAACTCGCGGCGCGCACATTGGCCGGCGTGAGCACAGTCTCGGCAAGCATCTGTCCGGTACGCGCGAGGTCGTTGTGGTGCATGAGCACGTCGGTTGAGTAGGCGATGCCTGCCATACCACCCGAGCCAGGCCCCGAGCCGCTACCGCCCGAGCCCGACGCCGACCCCGAGCCGCTACCGCCCGTCGGGCCATCGGTGGATGCCCCTCCACTTCCGCCGCCACCCGAGCCCCCCGAGCCGCCGCAAGAAACGCAGATGCTGGCCGTTATCAGCCACATACCGAAGCGCCGCACAAGGTGTTTGCGGAGGAAGTATCGGTGTTCGTGGCGCGCAGGCCGCAGCGCTCGCATGCTCGCCTCCATTGCTCGGCCTCGTGCTCGCTGCCGGGCCGATGCAACGAGATAGATGCCGTAGTGGGACGATGCGATGGTAGACGTTCAATATGCAAGATCATCGCCATAGCAGCGCATCGGTCCGCCAGTCGTCTACAATCTCGCGCACATTGCCGCACCTAGCCGGCGCCCCCAAACGATTGTTTTGCTTAGATGACTCACGATTCCAACAACGACGCCGACGACGCGCTGCATCTGCGGCGCATTCGCAGCTTTGTCACGCGGGCTGGCCGCGTCTCCACGGGACAGCGTCGCGCGCTCGACGAACTCGGTCCGCGCTTTGTCGTGCCCTACGCCAACACGCCAGCCGACTGGGACGCGTTATTC
Source organism: Trinickia sp. LjRoot230 (assembly GCF_964253315.1). Classification (NCBI taxonomy): domain Bacteria; kingdom Pseudomonadati; phylum Pseudomonadota; class Betaproteobacteria; order Burkholderiales; family Burkholderiaceae; genus Trinickia; species Trinickia sp. LjRoot230. Next base: position 1,031,253 of record NZ_CAXUQX020000001.1, on the reverse strand, counting down.
GGTCGTCATGCGCCGCGCATCCTGGAAATCGGATTCGGTATGGGCGCAACCACGGCGGAAATCGCTGCACAGCGCACCAGCGATGATTTCATCGGCGTGGAAGTCCATGAGCCCGGCGTGGGCGCGCTGCTCAAACTGATCGGCGAGCAGCAGCTTGCGAACATCCGCATCGTCCAGCATGACGCCGTGGAAGTGATCGACAACATGCTTGCGCCCGCGTCGCTTGATGGCGTGCACATCTTCTTTCCGGACCCTTGGCACAAGGCGCGACATCACAAACGCCGGCTCATTCAGCCTCTGTTCGTCGCGAAGTTGGTCTCGCGCCTGAAACCGGGCGCTTACCTGCATTGCGCCACCGATTGGCAAAACTACGCCGAGCAAATGCTGGAAGTGCTTGGCGCGGAGCCCCTACTCGAGAACACCGCGCCAGACTACGCGCCTCGCCCGGCCTACCGCCCGGTCACGAAGTTCGAACAGCGCGGGCTGCGCCTGGGCCATGGCGTGTGGGATCTCGTCTTCAAAAAACGCGCGGCTTGAACGCGTGCCCGCGCATAGACATCAGATGCGCCATTCCATATCGCCGCTGTAGCCGATGATCAGCACGAGCATGCCGAACGCGATGCGATACCAGGCGAAGACGGTGAAATCGTGGCTGGCAAGGTAGCGCAGCAGCCAGCGCACGCAGATGAAGGCGCTGACAAATGCGGCGACGGTGCCAACGGTAAATACATCGACGGCACTCGCAAACGCGCCGTGACCGTGGCGGACGACTTCATAGAACGTCGCGCCGACGATAATCGGAATGGCGAGAAAGAATGAGAACTCGGTGGCCACGCGCCGCTCGACACCGAGCAGCATGGCGCCGATGATGGTCGAACCTGAGCGCGAAACGCCAGGAATCAGCGCACAGCACTGCGCACAGCCCACCTTGAGCGCATCGAGCGGCCGCAACTGCTCGAGCGAGGCAACACGCGCCGGCACGGCATCGCGCGAGCGCTCGCGCGACTGCACCCACAGAATCACAATGCCGCCCATTACCAGCGCAAAGGCGACAGGCACCGGAGCGAACAGCACCCGTTTGATCTGAGCTTCAAGCAGCACCCCGAGCACGATTGCGGGAATCGTCGCGATGACAACGTTCAGCGCGAAACGGCGAGCGTCGACATCAGTGAACAGACCCCGGATAACCGAGACGATCCGGGCTCGGTATTCCCAGCAGACGGCCAGGATCGCGCCGAACTGAATAACGACGTTAAAGGTCTTCGCGCCGTTGCCGTCGAAGCCGAGCAGGCTGCTCGCGACGATCAGATGACCCGTGCTCGACACGGGCAGGAATTCGGTAACACCTTCGACGATGCCAAGAATCACCGCCTTGGCCAACAGTATCCAATCCATCGATGGCTCCCTAAAAAAGCGAGCGGGCCGCCATTGGTGCGCGGCCGCTCGCGGCCGCGCACCGCTCGTCATTTCTCGACGATCTGCACGCGTATGCCGTTTGTAAGGATGGTGATTGTACCGGGTTCGAATGTCGCCCCGGCGAATTGCAGCTCTTCGGGCTTGAATGTGTAGATCGGATAACCGTCGAGCCACTGCGCGGCGGCGAGCGCGCCGGCCGCTTCGATCTGCTGCTGATAGGCGCGCACCTCGCCTTGCACGTCGACGCTCTCCACGTTCGGCGAACGCAACACGATGGCGCGCTGCGCGCCATCGTATTCGAGGCGGCTCGACAGCGTGAATACACCATCGACAGGCTGTTGTAAGAACGGGCTGCTCACATGCGCGTCGAGCTTCACGGTCACGCGATTGGCGTCAGGCGCGAAGCCAACGGCTGGGTCGGTCAGCGCGACGTCGAAGAACTGCGACACGGTGCGTCGATACGGAAACTTGCGTGCGACCGCTTGCTGCACCTGACGTTGCGAAAAGGTGTAGTGATCGGGGATGAACGGGAACGTCCGGGTGGCGCAGGCGGCAATCGGCACGGCGAAGCTCGCCGCCGCTGACAGCGTCAAAATCGTTGTCAGGAATCGTCGCCGGGACGCTCGGGCGGCGTGGGTCATGCATCCTCTCCTTGTTGCGAAGGTGGGTCGAGTGGGTTTTACCGCTCGGCTCGGCCGCGCGCGGGCTGCGTCAGCACTTCGAGCCGGGTAAGCCAGACGAGCGCATCGTCGCGTGACGCGCCGCACATCTGGAGATCGGGTTGAAGGCCGCTGCAGCAGGCCGGGCGCTCGGGCTGGCCGAAAATCCGGCAGCGTTCATCGTCGTCGAGCTGAACGCAGCGCACACCGGCGGGCTTGCCGTTCGGCATGCCGGGAATCGCGCTCGATATCGAAGGGGCAATGCAGCACGCGCCGCAGCCGGGGCGGCAAGCATGTTTGGTGACGTCAGGGTCCGATGCGAGCATTGAAAAACGTTTATTCGTCAGATAAAGAAGCCGGCGCCCGGGAGCGCAGACGCACAATATTCGGTATTGTGCGCGCTTCCTCGCTGTCAGAGCTTACCGCGCTCGACGTCCGGCACCAACGTCAACTCCGCATCGGCGGTGACATAGCGGACATAGCGGTAATCCCGGATGAAACTGATTTGGCCGCCGCGCCACTCGAGCCACATGATGTAGCTGGGCTTCGGATCGGTCCGGTCTTCGAAAACCGCGATCACCTCGCGCCTCTCAAGCCAGGCAGGGGTCAGCCAAACGCCTTCGATCGTGGCATAGATGCTGAAGAACATCCCGACGTCAGCGGAGCCGACGCGAATCGGGTGCGCGGACTGATGAAGTTTCACATCGTCCGCGAGGAGCGCACGCAGGCCATCCCAATCGCGCTGGTTGAAGAGCGTCACGTAGCGCACGACCTCGGCGGACGTTGGCCTCGGATCAGGAAGCTTGCCGGGCTTCGCGTTGATTTCGCGAAGACGCGCGCGCCCCCGGGCCAGATGGCCCTTCACGGCATCAACGGTGAGATCGAGCAAAGCCGCGATGTCGACCAGCGGATCATCAAGCACATCCTTTAGGATGACGACGCTGCGTTGGGCAATCGGAAGTTCGGTAAAACGCGACACCGCGGTGTTGACTGCTTCCTGGCGCATCAGCATCTCCACAGGATCGGGCGTGGCTTGGTCGGCGACATCATGGGCGGCTTCAATAGGCTCCGCTACGCGGATCGCGCGGCTGCGCAGCAAGTCCAGAGCGCGGTTGTGCGCGACCCGGAACAGCCAAGCGCGAAGCGGCAGCCCCTCCCGCAACTCGTCCAGGGCGACAACGGCCCGCGCAAGGGTGTCCTGCACGACGTCCTCACCGTCGGTAACCGATCCCATCAGACGGGCACAATAGCGATGGAGCTCTGGCCGCAGTGCTCCGGCCAGTGCGAGAAGCTCCGCCCGTCGCGCGTCGTCTGAAGGCTGCTCGCCTTTGCTCAAGTCGCCGCTCCTTCCATCACCGTGACCCCATCGTCGCCATTGAGACCGAAGACGACGCCATCGGCGTATCGGGGGTCTTCCAGCACAGAAACAACTCTATCGCCAAATGCTCTGGGTGGCATCGGCGCGCCGAAGCGGGCCACGAACTGTTCCGGCGTGATGCCCATTGAGTCCGCATAGGCATTCGCAGCTGCATCCCCGATTCCGGTTCCGAGAATCATTTGTCGCGGCACAATCGCTTGGAAGCGGATTCCGAGGCTCTTCTCTTGCGAGACACCGTTGGCGTATTTGGTCATGAACCAAAGCATTCGTTTGGCGCCGCCATACCCGCCCGACATCTGCGAACCGGTCACCGCCGCGCCACTCGACCCCACTAGAACGCGGCTGCCAGGATTGAGCGGCACGTTGAGCGCCGCCTGAAGCCAGTAGAGCCCAGCCTTGACGTCCGTTTCCCAAGCCACTGAGAAATCATGCCAGCTTAATTGGTCCAGCCGCCCCATTCGAGGTGCCGCGCCGGCGTTCAGCGCAAGGATATCCGGGCGGACCTCGCCCACGATGCGATGGGCGGCGGCTTCGTCCGTGACATCGGCGCAGATCGTGGCAACGCCCAGTCGCGCGCTGAGCGCTTCGAGCGCCTCGGCGCCGCGCGCGACGACCGTCACTCTGGCACCTCGCGCGACAAGCGCCTCGACCAGTCCCAGGCCAAGACCGCGGCTTCCACCGGTGACGACGACATTCTTATCTTTAAGATTCATCAGCCATACTCCAAAGTTTAGGTATAGCTAAAACGATTCAGGCTTGGGAAAAGAGTCAGGGCCGAAGCAAAGCTTGTATCGCTTTGAGATACTGACCGATGGCCCGTCGCTCCTTGGTAAAGTAACCCTCTTTGCCAATCGACGAAAAACACCATGCGCGGTACGAAAGCAATTTACGCAGTCGAACGACTCAAAACACGCACCGGCCACGCCTCATACGCGGCGTTGAGCCTGCCCGGCGGGCTTTTCAGGCTCATTGACCGCGCCGACGGCAGCGAGCGGCAGCTCAGCGAGCCGCTGCCGCTCGAGACCTTCGTTGCGTTCGTCGACGCCTATCTGCCCGCCAAGCCTAAAAAACAGAGCAAGCTCGACGCGGCCTTCGACGAGCAACTCAAGCGTAGCGGAAGCTAGCGCTGTCCCGGCGCGCACCCGCGCTTTGGTACAATCCCGGCGTTTGTCTCGCTCCCGTTGTCGAACCGCCACCGCTTTCGTTTCACGTCCATCAAGTCGCCATGAACATCGAGCAAGCCCGTTTCAACATGATCGAGCAGCAAATTCGCCCCTGGGATGTGCTGGACCAGGATGTGCTGAATCTGCTCGCGATCGTCAAACGTGAAAACTTCGTGACCGCCGCGTTTCGCGATATCGCCTTCGCCGATCTCGAAATACCGCTGCCCGCAGGCGAGCATATGCTAGCGCCCCGCGTCGAAGCACGCGTGCTGCAAGAACTCGCCGTCAAGAAGCACGAAAGCGTGCTCGAGATCGGCGCCGGCTCCGGCTACATGGCCGCGCTGCTCGCGCACCGCAGCCGTCACGTGCTGACGGTCGATATCAAGCCCGAGCTGGCCGAAATGGCGAAGCAAAATCTGGCCGCCAACGGCGTGATAAACGCCGAAGTCGCTACTGGCGACGGTGCGCGCGGCTGGGCCGCCGCGGCACCTTACGATGTCATCTGCGTGTCAGGCGGCTTGCCGGTTTTGCCACAGGAGCTGCTCGAGCAGTTGAAGGTCGGTGGGCGGCTGGCGGCCTTCGTAGGCACGGCGCCCGTCATGGAAGCGCAAATCATCACGCGCATCGACGAAAAGCAGTTCCGCGTCGCCGATATCTTCGAAACCTACGTCGAGCCGCTCGTCAACGCCATCGAGCCGTCGCGCTTCAAGTTCTAGACTGCCATGCAAAACGTGACTGCCCCCGCCCTCGCCGAATGGTTGGCCGACACTTCGCGCCCGGCGCCCGTCTTGCTCGACGTGCGCGAGCCCTGGGAAATCACGACGGCCTCCATTGCAGGCTGCGTGTCGATTCCAATGCGAGAAATTCCCGCCAACAGCGAAGCACTCGACGATGAAGCGCCGATCGTCTGCATCTGCCATCACGGCGCACGCAGCGCAAACGTCGCGATGTTCCTCGAAGGGCGCGGCTTCAAGCAGGTCTTCAACCTGCAAGGCGGCATCGATGCATGGTCCCACCAAGTCGACCCGACTGTGCCGACGTACTGAGACCGAGCCTGCTGCAAAAAGCCCCTTGTTAGTCGATGACTACAAGGGGCTTTTCGTTTGTCGTGCTTAAGCAAGTATCAACTCATCAGGTGAGTCGATTAGGCGCCTAATCGACTCACCATCAGATATACTTATTCGACTCACTGTTCGAGTCGAATACAACCGCAATCGCCTCAACACCTATGTCGCCGCCCCCATCACTGATTTGGCAAGCTCCCACGTGGCCCGGGATGCACTACGACGTAGTGCGCGTCGGCGGCGAGTTGGCACGCGCACACCGAGCGCAAGGCATCATTGAAGGCATGCTGGCAAGCCTTGGTTTCGAACAGCGTCTCGAACTTGCTGCCGAGGCCTGGAGCCAGGACGCAGTCGCGACCGCAGCTATCGAGGGCGAACGCGTCGACCTCGCCGCCGTGCGCTCGTCTGTGGCACGGCGCTTAGGTGTCGGGAATCAGGACGGCCCGAACGCACCGCGAAGCGTCGAAGGCCTACTCGACATCATGGACGACGCGGTGCGGCAACGAGAAGCGCCCCTCACACACGAGCGATTGTATGCATGGCAGGCCGCGCTCTTTCCCACCGGCTACTCGGGTATGACCGAAATTCTTGTCGGCGCCTACCGCGAACATGCTGAGCCAATGCAGATCGTCAGCGGGCATATCGGACGCGAGCGGGTCCACTACGAAGCTCCGCCATCGGAGCGCGTCGCAGCCGAAATGCAGACGTTCATCGAGTGGTTTAACGCAACGACCGAGCACGACACGCTGGTCAAAGCCGCACTCGCTCACCTCTGGTTCGAAACGATTCATCCGTTTGAGGACGGGAATGGACGCATCGGTCGCGTTCTGATTGACCTGGTGCTGGCACGCGACAGCGGTGAGGTCAGCCGCCTCATTCGAACCTCGCAGCGCTTGCTTGATAAGCGACGCGACTACTACGCGCAACTCGAGCGCGCGCAGCATAGCCAGCTCGACGTGACCGAATGGGTGCTGTGGTTCGTCGAACAGGTGCGCGTGTCCTGCGAAGAAGCGTCCAGTGCCGTGGACGCCTCACTGGCTAAAGCCATGTTCTGGATGAACCATCAGGACAAAGTACTCACGCCCCGGCAGCGCAAAGTCGTCAACCTTCTCCTCGATGCCGGCCCGAACGGTTTCGAGGGGGGCATGAGCACCAGAAAGTACGAGAGCATCGGCGGCACCTCGCGGGCCACCGCCTCGCGCGAACTGATCGAACTCGAGGACATGGGACTACTGCGTCGGTTCGGTGGCGGTCGTTCAACCCGCTATTACCTGAACATCTCCGGATGGGGCCCAACGGATACGTCGGCTTAAGCGGCGATAGGCGCATACCCCAATCTTCGCTTGTGCGGCGGCCTCACCAACTTGGCCCATCGCGCTCCCCATCGTCAAGCGTCGAGCACCGTAACAGCGCGCCGCACGCTTTGGCCGCACCAGCTTCGCCCATACCTGTCCATCCCTTTGCGCAATAGCAGTGCTGGCACACAGCTTGCTGTGGTCGGCGGGCCGCATAAAAACGGCACCGCTTGATGCGGTCTTATCCATACCAATCGCAATCCACCCACCGGCAAGGGGAAGCACATGAAACGTCGCAGCCTGTTGAAGCTCGGCACGGTTTCGGGCGCACTGGCACTCGCAGGGCAAACGCCGTTCGCGCGTGCGCAATCGAAAGACCCGATTAAAGTCGGCATCTTGCATTCGCTCTCGGGCACGATGGCGATCTCCGAGACGTCGCTCAAAGACACCGCGCTGATGACCATCGCCGACATCAACAAGAGCGGCGGTGTACTCGGCCGGCCGCTCCAGCCGGTTGTGGTCGACCCCGCATCGAATTGGCCGCTCTTCGCCGAGAAAGCGCGCCAGTTGCTCACGCAAGAGAAAGTCGCTTGCGTGTTCGGATGCTGGACTTCGGTTTCGCGCAAATCGGTGCTGCCCGTGTTTGAAGAACTGAACGGCTTGCTCTATTACCCCGTGCAATACGAGGGTGAAGAGATGTCGCGCAACGTCTTCTATACCGGCGCGGCCCCGAATCAGCAGGCCATTCCCGCCGTCGAATATTTGATGAGCCCCGAAGGCGGCGGCGCCAAACGCTTCTTTCTGCTCGGCACCGACTATGTCTATCCGCGCACGACCAATAAGATCTTGCGCTCGTTCCTCCATGCGAAAGGCGTGAAAGACACCGATATCCAAGAGATCTACACGCCGTTCGGTCACAGCGATTATCAAACAATCGTTGCGAATATAAAGACGTTCGCACAAGGCGGCAAAACCACAGTGGTCTCGACGATCAACGGCGATTCGAATGTGCCGTTCTACAAGGAGCTTGGCAACCAAGGGCTCAAGGCCACCGACGTGCCCGTGGTCGCATTCTCCGTTGGTGAAGAAGAATTGCGCGGCATCGATACGAAACCGCTAGTCGGCCACCTCGCCGCATGGAACTACTTCATGTCAGTGAAGAGCGCCGAGAACACGAAGTTCAAAACGCAATGGGCCGAATGGGTGAAGTCGCAAAAGCTCGCAGGCGCCGGCAAACGCGTGACGAACGATCCGATGGAAGCCACCTTCGTCGGCATCCATATGTGGAAGCAAGCGGTCGAAAAAGCCAAGAGCACCGACGTCGACAAAGTGCGCACGGCGATGATCGGCCAGTCCTTCAATGCGCCCTCCGGTTTCATGCTGTCGATGGACGGCAATCACCATCTGCATAAACCGGTGATGATCGGCGAGATTCGCGGCGACGGCCAGTTCAACGTGGTCTGGAAAACGAAGCAGGCAGTCCGCGCGCAACCGTGGAGCCCGTACATCGCCGGCAACGGAAGCAAACCGGACATCGTCAGCTCGATTCCTGAATTCCTGCGGCGACGCTTCATTGCCTGATGGTTCATTGATCGTCTGATGATCATTTGACCGGCATGCGCGCGACCCACGATGCGTGTCGTCGCGCATGCTCCATTTCTCACACCGCGACGTCCTCATGATTGACCGCGTACGCTATTGCCTGCGTGTCTTGCCGATCGTCTGTGTACTCTGGCTCAGCACGTCGGCCCATGCCCTGACGCAAGTCGATATCGCCCCGCTTGCAGGCGACGACTTCGACGCCAAATCGGCCGCCATCGACAAACTCGTCGCGGCACACGATTCCGCTTCGTTAGGACTCCTCAATGCATTGGCGAACGACCAGGCGTTGGCCGGCACATCCGGCCAAGTGCTGATTCAAAGCGGCGATGCTGCCGATCAAGCACGCGATGCGCTGACGAACAAGGTCATCGCTGTGGGCGATGCGCAGCCCGTCACGCTCAACAACCTGTTACGCAGCAAAGTCGCAGGCGCATTAGCCGGGCTCAAGCTCGCCTCGCCCGAGATCGCCGAGCGCCGTGCCGCAATCGACGCGCTGCTGAACAACCCCGATCCGTCGATGAAGCCGCTGATCGACAGCGCACGCGCAAAAGAAACAGACCCGGTGCTCAAGCGCCGCCTCGATACGCTATGGGCAACAACGGCGCTTTCCGATAGCAACGCGGTCAAGCGGCTGGAAGCAGCGCAACTTGTCGCGGCGCGGCGCGACCCCGACATGTATTCGCTGCTGCGTCCGCTGGTGGCCAAGCGAGCCGACGGGACCTTCGCTGAGCCCGACGCACACGTACGCGAAGCTGCGCAAAAAGGCATCGATGCGCTCGATACGATCGAGCGGGAAAGCCGCATTGCGGGGACGCTGTTCGCAGGTATCTCGCTCGGCAGCGTGCTGCTGCTTGCCGCGCTTGGATTGGCGGTCACGTACGGCGTCATCGGCGTCATCAACATGGCTCATGGCGAGTTCCTGATGATCGGTGCCTACGCCACCTATGTCGTGCAAAACCTCTTTCAACGCTATGCGCCTGGCGCCTTCGACTGGTATCCGCTCGCAGCCGTTCCTGCTGCCTTCGTGGCAGCGGCCATCGTAGGCGCCGTCATCGAGCGGCTCGTCATCAAGCATCTTTACGGCAGGCCGCTCGAAACGCTGCTGACGACATTCGGTGTCAGCCTGGTACTGATGCAAACCACACGCACGATCTTCGGCGCGCAGAACGTGCAGGTTGCCAACCCGCATTGGATGACGGGTGGCATCGCGCTGTTGCCCAATCTCATCTTGCCGTACAACCGCCTGGCGATTCTCGCGTTCTCGGTGGCCGTGATCACGATTGCATGGGCGGTGCTCACACGCACGCGGCTCGGGCTCTTCGTGCGCGCCGTCACGCAAAATCGCAGCATGGCCGCGTGTGTCGGCATCAAGACCGCGCGCATCGATTCATACGCCTTCGCGTTCGGCGCCGGCATTGCGGGCCTCGGCGGCTGCGCGCTCTCGCAAATCGGCAACGTCGGTCCCGATCTTGGCCAAAGCTATATCGTCGATTCGTTCATGGCCGTCGTGCTCGGCGGTGTCGGGCAACTTGCCGGCACCGTGCTCGGCAGCTTCGGGCTGGGCATCCTGGCCAAAGCCATCGAGCCGTTCTCGGGCCCGGTGCTCGCGAAGATCGCCGTGCTCGTGCTGATCGTGCTCTTCATCCAGAAACGTCCGCAAGGTTTGTTCGCCCTCAAGGGACGTAGCGCATGAGACATGCAATGACTTCCGCCACTCCTCTCGCTTCCGGTGCGACGGATTCGCCCGCCGCTAATGACCGGCGTGCGTATGCCGAATTCGCATTGGGCCTACCGCCGCGACGCGCGCTGCTGTCGCGTCCCGCGTGGGCTGCGCTCATTGCGCTTGTCCTTGCAATAGGTATCGGTGTGCCGTTCGCCGCGCTCGTGATACCCGAATCAAGCGCATTGCATCTGTCCGCCTATGGGCTCACGCTCGGCGGCAAGTTCATGTGCTATGCAATCGCGGCACTCGCGCTCGATCTTGTGTGGGGCTATTGCGGCATTTTGAGCCTCGGACACGGCTTGTTCTTCGCACTTGGCGGCTATGGCATCGGCATGTATCTGATGCGATCGATCGGGCACGACGGTGTCTATGGCAGCGATTTACCCGACTTCATGGTCTTCCTGAACTGGCATGCTTTGCCGTGGTACTGGCACGGCACCGAGCATCTCTGGTACGCGCTTGCATTGGTGGTGCTGGTGCCCGCGGTGCTCGCGTGGACGTTCGGTTTTTTTGCGTTTCGCTCGCGCGTGCAAGGCGTGTATCTGTCGATCATTACGCAGGCGCTCACCTACGCCGCGATGTTGCTTTTTTATCGCAACGAAACAGGCTTCGGCGGCAACAACGGCTTTACCGATTTCAAGCGCATAGCGGGCTTTGCGATCACGCATCCAGGCACGCGCACCGTGCTCTTTCTGATGACGTTCGCAACACTCGTGCTCGCGTTTCTCGCCGCGCGTGCGATTGTCTTGTCGAAACTTGGCCGCGTCGTCACGGCGATGCGCGATAGCGAAACACGGCTGATGTTTCTCGGCTACAGTCCGCTCGCTTATAAGCTTTTCATCTGGACGTTGTCGGCCGTTCTGTGCGCCATTGCCGGCGCACTGTATGTGCCGCAAGTCGGCATCGTCAATCCAGGTGAAATGTCGCCCGGCAACTCCATTGAAATGGCAATCTGGGTCGCCGTTGGCGGACGCGGCACGTTGCTTGGGCCCATCGCCGGTGCGTTCGCCGTGAACGGCGCCAAGAGCTTTTTTACGGCCCATTTCGCCGAATACTGGCTGTTCTTTCTCGGCGCATTGTTCGTCATCGTGCCACTCGTGTTGCCGCGCGGGCTCGCCGGTCTCGTCGAGACCTTGCTGGCAAGGAGGACCCAACGATGACCACCGTCCAACACGACGCAGCCAATGCGAGCGGATATGCGCTTTCCGGCACCGCGGGCATGGCGCATACGCTTACGCCAGGCGCGATCGATGTATCGCACGGAACGATCCTCTACCTCGAAGACGTGAGTGTCAGCTTCGACGGGTTTCGCGCGCTCAATGACCTCTCGCTGACGCTCGACGTCGGCGAGCTGCGCTGCGTGATTGGCCCGAACGGAGCGGGCAAGACGACGATGATGGATGTCGTCACCGGCAGAACGCGTCCCGATCACGGTAAGGTGTTCCTGGGCCAAACGCTCGATCTCACGCGCATGGACGAGCCGACGATCGCACGCACCGGCATCGGGCGAAAGTTTCAAAAGCCGACAGTGTTCGAACAGCATCCTGTCTGGGAGAACCTCGAACTCGCGATGCAAATGAACAAGGGGTGGTGGACATCGTTGCGCGCGCAACTAACACGCGAAGCGCAAGCGCGGATTGAAGCCACGCTCGAGACGATTGGCCTCGAAGCGCATGCGCGTCGCGCAGCGGGCGAACTTTCGCATGGACAAAAGCAGCGGCTCGAAATCGGCATGCTGCTGATGCAGCGCCCCGCGCTGCTGCTGCTCGACGAACCGGCCGCGGGCATGACCGACGACGAAACGATGGCGCTGGCCACATTGCTCGATCGATTGCGCGGCACCTGTTCGATGCTCGTCGTCGAGCACGATATGGAGTTCGTGGCCGCTCTTGCCGGTGCGCATTCGCGTGTGACTGTCATGGCTGAAGGCCGTGTGCTCGCAGAAGGAACGCTCGACGAAGTCAAACGTAATGAGGCCGTCATCGAGTCGTATCTCGGCCGATGAGACAGAACACAGAAAACAGAAAGCAGAAATCGGGATCACGTCGATGCTGAACATATCAGGACTGAACCAGTACTACGGCGGCAGCCACATCCTTCGCGACCTGACGATGGATGTGCCACAAGGCTCGCTCACGGTATTGCTCGGCCGTAACGGCGTGGGCAAAACCACTTTGTTGCGTTGCTTGATGGGTCTCGTACGCGCAAAAAGCGGATCGATTGCATGGGCCGGTCAAGCACTCGAAACACTGCCCCCTCATGCGCGCGTGGCGCGCGGCCTCGGCTACGTGCCGCAGGGGCGCGAAATATTCGGACGGCTCACGGTCGAAGAGAATCTGCTCGTTGGCGCGGCGAGCCGTAAGCCTGTCTCGCGCGTGCCCGAGCGCATTTACTCGCTTTTTCCGGTGCTCGAGGAAATGCGCAAACGCCGCGGCGGTGATCTGTCGGGTGGGCAGCAGCAGCAACTCGCCATCGGCCGCGCGTTGATGAGCGAGCCTCAATTGCTGATTCTCGACGAGCCGACGGAAGGCATCCAGCCGTCGATCATTCAGGAGATCGGCCGTACGTTGCGCCAGCTCGTCGACGAGACCGGCATGACGGTGCTGCTCGTGGAGCAGTACTACGACTTCGCGCGTGCGCTTGCAGACCGCTATTGGGTCATGCGCCGCGGCGAGATCGTCGCAGGCGGCGCAGGCGCGGAGATGGACGAAAAAGGTGTGCGCGAGCTGATCGCCGTGTAGGGTACGCCGAGTACTTCTCGCACATCGTACACCTCGGAGCCTGAGAACCACGATAACGGTAATTCGGACTCCTGAACTTTCGCGTAACCAAGGAAATCCCTCGCGATGAGTCCAGTGAGGCGCTCGATATCATCGGCCGTGGCCGAGCGTGCAAGCTCCGAAATAGATGTGCTATAGGCCTGCGCGTAGCGAGCAATCGTTCGATAGCCAACGATACCCATCAAGACAGGACGTGCGAGTAAATCTGGCCATAACGCAGCGCATTCGTCGAGCATCGAGGCGCCGGCTGAATGAAGCAGCATCGAGCGCACACGCGTGGCGGCCTTGGCCTTGAACACCTCGATCGGAGGCAGATGCAGCCGTTCGAATGTCCATTCGTATTCGCGCCAATTCGCATCCCGCGCCATCGCCTTTAGCATCGAGATCGATCCGCCTTCGAGCACGACGGTGGCATCGTAGCGCGCGAGCCGCGCGATCGCCTCGTGCAGCAACTTGTTCGCCTCGCCTGGAGGCAACTCGCCGTCTGCAACCGCCCTTTCGCATAGATACACCCTTCGTGTCGAGCGCAGTTCGGCCACTGAAGGCCTGCCGCTTCCCACGGCAAGTTCAGGGTGACACTGGATGCGATCGACGGCAACGACCGAAGCCCCCGTTTCGGCGGCTAGCGACACCGCCCGATCCGTTTTGCCGGTGGTCGTGGGACCCACGATGAAGTGCAGCTTAGGTTTCACGATATGGCCGAATCAAAAATGATCGCGCACGCGCTCGAACGCGCTGCGAAACCAGGCGGCGAATTCATCAGGCGAATCAGACAAACGTTGCTCGATCGATGCTATAGACGTGTACATCCACTCGCTCACTTCGCCGGGGTTGGGCGTGGGCGTGTCGGAGAACGACCCGATGAACAAATGGTCGATCTCGTGCTCGATCAGCCCTTGCCCCACGTCGGCTCGATAGCGAAAGACGCCAGCCCAGCGAAGCGCGCAGTCGAAGCCCATCTCTTCGCGAAGACGGCGATGCGCCGCCGCTTCGATCTGTTCATCTTGCAGCGGATGGCCGCAGCAGGTATTCGCCCACCGTGACGCGGAGTGATACTTGCCGGCGGCACGCCGCTGCAACAGCACTTCGCGTTCATCGTTGACGACGAAGATCGAGAACGCCCGATGCAATAAGCCGCGTGTGTGTGCGTCGATTTTTTCGGCAATGCCGACGGTTTGGTCGAGTTCGTTGACGAGGACGACCTGATTGATGTTGTGCACCAAGCGAACTCCCGCGCGACAAGTGAATAACGCAGCATGGACGGTGCGTCGAGGCACGCGTCAGACCACGGATTCAATCTTAGGATGCTGGACTCAGCCGCGCGCACGCGAACTCGTAGCCTGATGGGACAGTCCTCCGGTTGACTTGTCATTTTGATGAACTCGCGAGCGGCAAGTATCGCCCGCATCGGCTTTCGTGTAGATTCGCGGCACTGCATTTCGCTTCTCGTCGCCTTTATCATCGATGTCCACGCCGTATTCCTTCGCTCGATCGATCGCTTCGTTTGCGCCCCACCCCCGCGGCTGGGATGCGCGGCTGGAACTACATTTCGCTCGAATCGCTGCGCGAACTACGCTCACTCGACGCAAACATCTCGGCCCATTACGCGTGCAACGCCCGCTTTATCCCGAGGGCGAGGCGATCTGTCATGCGGTAATCGTGCATCCACCGGGCGGCGTTGCCGGCGGCGACAGGCTCGACATCGATATTGAACTCGGCGCGAACGCGCATGCGGTATTGACGACGCCGGGCGCAACGAAATGGTACAAAGCTAATGGCTTGAGTGCCTCGCAGCACATCGGCATTCGGGTTGCCGCAGGCGCCCGGCTCGATTGGCTTCCACAGAACAACATCGTTTTCGATGATGCCAATGCCGAACTATCGTTCGCGCTGGAGATTGCCGAAGGCGCCTCCGCGATGGGTTGGGACGCGGTTCAACTCGGCAGACAAGCAGCGGGCGAGCGTTGGATCGCCGGGTCGCTAACCGCCTTCACCTCAATCGCTCGCCCCAGTAATGGACCGCTGCTATGGCACGAACGTGTCCGGCTCACCGCGAACGATACGTTGCGCGCGGCACCGCAAGGCCTCGCCGGATACGCGGTGTTCGGCACGCTGTGGGCCGTGGGTGACGCCTGCACC
Organism: Trinickia sp. LjRoot230; assembly: GCF_964253315.1. Taxonomy (NCBI): domain Bacteria; kingdom Pseudomonadati; phylum Pseudomonadota; class Betaproteobacteria; order Burkholderiales; family Burkholderiaceae; genus Trinickia; species Trinickia sp. LjRoot230. Next base: position 1,016,034 of record NZ_CAXUQX020000001.1, on the reverse strand, counting down.
GACGCGCTCGCCGAATCGCTTGCTGCGCAGTTGCCGTTCGACGATCGGCTGCGCGCGGGCGCAAGCACGTTGCCCGGCGGCGTATTGCTGATACGGGTGCTGAGCGCCTCGATGGAAGACCTGCAGCGGCTGATGCAACAGTGCTGGGCCACGCTGCGGCCAGTGGTGCACGGTACGTGCGCGCAGCCGTTACGTCTTTGGAGCACCTGAACACGCACAAAAACAGCGCCTGCTGACGGCGCATGCGCGATGGCTTGCCACAAATCGGCGCATGCAACGCGATAATTCCCCATTATCGTGCATGCGGCACCTGTCTTTCGACGTACACCGCCCGCTGCAAGATGGTGCACACGACGCTGGCACGAGCCTTGCTCTTTCGGGCGCTCGCACCGGTTACCGACGGTGCCGCTTTCCCGCGGCACGAGTAGCCGCGTAGGAGACCCCTTTCATGAAGCATCGCCTCATTGGGCGCACGTTCGCTGCGCTCGCTACTGTCACGGCCGTTGTCACGGCACTTGCAAGCCCTGCTGCGCACGCCGATGCGCTCGACACCGTCACAAAGAGCGGCGTGCTGCGCGTGGCGATCCCCGAGGACTACCCGCCATTCGGTTCGGTAGGCGCCGACATGAAGCCGCAAGGTTACGACGTCGACACCGCCGCACTGCTGGCCAAGTCGCTGGGCGTCAAGCTGCAACTCGTGCCTGTGAACAGCGCGAACCGCATTCCGTATCTCACGACCAACAAGGTCGACCTCGTGATCTCGTCGCTCGGCAGAACGCCCGATCGAGAGAAGGTCATCGATTTCTCGCAAGCTTATGCGCCCTACTATCAAGGCGTATTCGGCCCTGCCGACATCAAGGTAACGAGCCCCGCCGACCTGAGCGGCAAGACAATCGGCGCCACGCGCGGCGCACTCGAGGAAATCGCGCTCACACAAATGGCACCGAACGCCACGATCAAGCGATTCGAAGACAACAACGCAACCATCGCCGCGTTCCTCTCGGGCCAGGTTCAATTGATCGCGGCCGGCAATGTCGTCGCCGCGGCGATTTTGGCGAAACACCCGCCGCGACAGCCCGAACCGAAGTTCGTCATCAAGGATTCGCCCTGCTATGTCGGCCTCAACAAGAGCGAAACGCGCATGATGGAGAAGGTCAACGCCGCCATCGCACAAGCACGCCACGACGGCACGCTCGATGCAATGTCGAAGAAGTGGTTTGGCCAGCCGCTGCCGGCAACGCTGTAATGAGCTACACGCTCGAATTCGGCGAGCTCGCGCAATATGTCGGCATGTTCGGGCGTGGCGCGGCGCTGACACTCGCTTTGACGGCCGCATCGACCGTGTTGGGGGTGGCTGTCGGCATCACTGGCGCAGCGGCTCGCGAGAGCCGCTCCTCACTTGCGCGAGCGTGCGCCTCAATCTATGTCGAAGCGATTCGCAACACGCCCTTCATCATTCAGCTCTTCTTTGTTTTTTTCGGGCTGCCAGCACTCGGCGTGCGACTCGATGAAATCAGCGCCTCGGTGATAGCGATGACGCTCAACCTCGGCGCTTACTCGACCGAAATCGTACGCGCCGGTGTAGCGGCTGTGCCGCGCGGACATCTCGAAGCGGCAGCCTCACTTGCGATGACGCGCGCGCAGATTTACCGGCATGTGGTGCTGCCGCAGGCACTCGCCAAAGTCTTTCCGGCCCTCACGAGCCAGATCGTCATCGTCATGTTGGGCTCGGCGGTCATTTCGCAAATCTCGGTGCCCGACTTGACCTACGCTGCAAGCTACATCCAATCGCGCAACTTCCGCGCATTCGAAACGTACGTCGTCATTACAGCGTCGTATCTCGTACTTGCGATTGCGCTGCGCGCGGCATTGAACGCCACAGGCCGAAAGCTGTTCGCACGGGGCGCCCGATGATCGAATTCAGCTTTGCGCAGATCATCGAAAATCTGCTGCTCGCGGCACGCTGGACGATCGTGCTCTCGCTCGTGTCGTTTCTAACGGGCGGCATCGCGGGGCTCGTCGTGTTGTTTGCACGCGTGAGCCCATCGCGCATGCTTCGCACGACAGCCAAGGTCTACATCGAAGTGTTTCAGGGCACACCGCTTTTGATGCAGCTGTTCGTCGTGTTCTTCGGGCTGCCGCTCATCGGCCTCGATGTCGATCCGTGGGTTGCAGCCACGCTCGGCCTGACATTCTTCACAAGCGCTTATCTCGCCGAGATCTGGCGCGGCTGCGTCGAAGCCATTCCGCGTGGGCAGTGGGAAGCATCGGCCAGCCTCGCGATGAATTACTTCGAGCAATTGCGCCACGTGATCTTGCCGCAGGCGTTGCGAATTGCCATCGCGCCCACGGTCGGTTTTTCGGTGCAGGCCGTCAAGGACACCGCGCTCGTTTCGATCATCGGCTTTACCGAACTGACGAAAGCCGGCACCGTAATTTCCAACGCAACGTTCCGGCCATTCATCGTATATGGCTGCGTGGCCATCATCTATTTCCTGCTTTGCTATCCGTTATCGCGCACGGCCCGTGCGCTCGAAAGGAAACTGTATGTCGCTCGTTGAAGTCAGCCAGCTACACAAACAATTTGGCTCGGCACATGTATTGAAAGGCATCGATCTGAAAGTCGAGGCCGGGCAAGTGGTGACGATCATCGGACGCAGCGGCTCCGGCAAGAGCACGCTGCTGCGCACGCTCAACGGGCTCGAAAGTATCGATTCCGGCTCGATCGATATCGACGGCGAGCGCATCGACGCGCGTCATGCCGACCTTCGGCGGCTGCGGCTCAGGGTCGGCATGGTGTTTCAGCAATATAATCTGTTCCCGCATCTGACAGCCGGCCAAAACGTGATGCTCGCGCAGACCGTCGTGAAGAAAACGCCACGTGTGAAAGCCGAGGTCTTCGCCGCGAGGATGCTCGAGCGCGTTGGGCTCAGCGAAAAGTTCGATGCCTATCCGGAGCAACTCTCGGGCGGCCAGCAGCAACGCGTGGCCATTGCGCGCGCGCTGGCAATGGAGCCATCGCTGCTGCTATGCGACGAGATTACGTCCGCGCTCGATCCCGAACTCGTCGGCGAGGTGCTCGGCGTCGTCGAACAGCTTGCGAGCGAGGGCATGACGCTCGTTATGGTCACGCACGAAATGCGCTTTGCGCGTCGCGTCAGCGATACCGTCGTCTTCATGCATGAAGGGCGCGTGTGGGAGAGCGGGCCCCCCGAACTGATCTTCGATAGCCCGCAGAGCATAGAATTGCAGAAGTTCGTCCATTAATCGTCCAATCACGCGCTTTCAGACGGCTTTCACAGACCCAGCGATGAAGCTCACTCCACGCGAAAAAGACAAGTTGCTCATCTTCACGGCGGCGCTGTTGGCCGAACGTCGCAAAGCCCGCGGTCTCAAGCTCAACTACCCCGAAGCGGTGGCGTTCATCACGGCAGCACTGATGGAAGCAGCGCGCGACGGGCAAAGCGTCGCCGAGCTGATGCACTACGGCACCACGCTGCTCACGCGCGACGACGTGATGGACGGTATCGCCGAGATGATTCCCGACATCCAGGTCGAAGCGACGTTTCCGGACGGCACCAAGCTCGTCACCGTGCACCATCCGATTCCATGACCCGCTGCCGGCAGCGTCGGCATCGCGCCTAACCGTCTCAGGTCCTCTTCCATGATCCCTGGCGAAATTCTCACCGAACCCGGCGATATCGAGCTCAACGCGGGGCGCGATACGGTCGTGCTCAAAGTATCGAACACCGGCGACAGGCCCGTGCAGATCGGCTCGCACTTTCATTTTTATGAAGTCAACGCCGCGCTTTCGTTTGATCGCGAGCGTGCACGCGGTTTTCGGCTCAATATTGCGGCCGGTACAGCCGTGCGTTTCGAGCCAGGACAGGAACGTACTGTCGAGCTCGTCGCGCTTGCCGGCGATCGGGCCGTCTATGGCTTTAACGGCAAAGTAATGGGCCCGCTCTGACGTGCCGCATCGACGCCGCCCCAATCATTAGGACTGCGAATCATCATGACATTGCGCATCGACCGCCGCGCCTACGCGGAAATGTTCGGCCCGACGGCGGGGGACCGCATCCGCCTCGCCGATACGGATTTGCTGATCGAAGTCGAACGCGACTTCACGGTGTATGGCGAAGAAGTGAAGTTCGGCGGCGGCAAAGTGATACGCGATGGCATGGGCCAATCGCAACGCATCGCCGCACTCGTGGCCGATACGGTCGTCACTAATGCGGTGATCCTCGATCACTGGGGTATCGTCAAAGCCGACATCGCCATCAAGGACGGGCGTATCGCCGCGATCGGCAAGGCCGGCAACCCCGATATTCAACCCGGCGTGACGATTGCGATCGGCGCTGCGACGGAGGTGATCGCCGGCGAAGGATTGATCGTCACCGCCGGGGGCGTCGATACGCATATCCATTTCATCTGTCCGCAGCAGATCGACGAAGCGCTCGCATCGGGTGTGACGACGATGCTCGGTGGCGGCACGGGCCCGGCCACCGGCACCAACGCCACGACATGCACACCCGGCCCCTGGCACATCGAGCGCATGCTGCAAGCGGCCGACGGCTGGCCAATCAACCTCGGCTTTCTGGGCAAGGGCAACGCGAGCTTGCCCGAGCCGCTGACCGAACAGGTGGCAGCAGGCGCCATCGGTCTCAAGCTGCATGAGGATTGGGGCACGACACCGGCCGCTATCGATAACTGCCTGAGCGTGGCGGACGCAACCGACACGCAAGTCGCCATTCACACCGATACGCTCAACGAAGCGGGGTTCGTCGAAGCCACCGTCGCCGCATTCAAGGGCCGCACGATCCACACCTATCACACCGAAGGTGCGGGCGGCGGCCACGCACCCGACATCATCAAGGTGTGCGGCGAGGCCAACGTGCTGCCTTCCTCGACGAATCCGACGCGTCCGTATACGGTCAACACGCTCGACGAGCATCTCGACATGTTGATGGTCTGCCATCACCTCGATCCGTCGATTGCCGAAGATCTGGCGTTTGCGGAATCGCGCATTCGCCGTGAAACCATCGCTGCCGAAGATATCCTGCACGATCTCGGCGCGTTGTCGATGTTGTCGTCGGATTCGCAAGCGATGGGGCGCGTGGGAGAAGTCATCATTCGCACGTGGCAAAGCGCCCACAAGATGAAAGTTCAGCGCGGCGCACTGCCCGAAGACAGCGCGCGCAACGATAACTTCCGCGCGAAACGCTACGTCGCAAAATACACGATCAACCCTGCGATCACGCATGGAATAGCGCATGAAGTGGGTTCGATCGAGGCCGGCAAATGGGCCGATCTCGTATTCTGGGAGCCCGCGTTTTTTGGCGTCAAGCCGTCGCTCGTCGTCAAAGGCGGCATGATCGCGCTCGCGCAGATGGGCGACCCGAACGCGTCGATTCCAACGCCGCAGCCGGTGCACTATCGCGAGATGTTCGCCACGCGCGGCGGCGCGCTCGCGCGCACGTCGCTGACGTTCGTGTCGCAGATGGCGCTCGATGCGGGTATTGGCGAACGCTACGGGCTCGCCAAACGGCTTGTGCCCGTGCGCGGCTGCCGCAAGGTGACGAAGGCCGATATGATCCATAACGCGTGGCAACCTTCGATCAGCGTCGACCCTGAGACTTATCAAGTTGTTGCCGACGGAGAATTGCTTACATGCGAGCCGGCTACCGTCCTGCCGATGGCACAGCGGTACTTTTTGTTCTGAGTCCTAACTAATTTCGCCGGCCCCTATGCGCACCATCGATAAACGCATCGCCCCTAACATCAAACTCGCTGCCTCGCTTGTTGCGCGCGCGCCGACGCTCGTGCTCGCTTATGACGCGCGCTGCAAGAGCCGGCTCGCCGTCACACTCGATGCCGGCGAAGAGGTTGCGCTTGTTTTGCCGCGGGGCACCGTGCTTGCCGATGGCGATCTGCTCGTCGCCGACGACGGCGCACTGGTGCGCGTCGTGGCCGCACCCGAAGCGGTGTTGATCGTGCATGCAAGCGATGCGCTGACGCTCACGCGCGCGGCTTACCATCTCGGCAACCGGCATACGCCTGTGGAGGTTGGGGCTGATTACTTGAAACTAGCCGCCGACTCGGTACTCGAAGCGATGCTCAAGCGGCTCGGCGCGAGCGTCGAACGCGCGATGCTTGCGTTTCAACCCGAGTCCGGCGCTTACGGCGGCGGGCATCGCCATGGTCACGACGCCACGTTCGAAGAAGACTATGCGCTGGCGCAACAAGTCTTCCACGAACATCATGGCACACCGGCCTCCTCGTCTTGCGAAGAAGGTTGCGCGCACAACCATCATGGACATGAGCACGAGCATGACCATGATCATCGCCACGACGACGACCATGCGCATCGCTGAGCTGACCGCGCTGTTGCATCTTGCATCGCCTGCGTTGCCGGTGGGTGCATTCAGCTACTCGCAGGGCCTCGAATCGGCAATCGACACGCAGTGGGTCACCGATGAAACAAGCGCACGAACATGGATCGAAAGTGGCGTCGCGAACGTACTGGCGCGGTGCGAGTTGCCGTTTGTCGCGCATCAGCTTGCGCGCTGGAACGTAAATGATGGTGCGGGCCTCGCCGCCGCAGACGCGCAGTTTCTCGCCAGCCGCGAGTCGGCTGAATTGAGGCGCGAGACTGAGCAGATGGGCTGGTCGCTCAAGCAGCTGTGCCTCTCGCTCGAATGGGGCGATGAAGCGCGCCGCGCGACGCTGGCGGCTCTCGCTCCGGTCGCTCAACCGAGCGTATTTGCGTTCGCAATCGCGGCGCATGGCATCGAGATCGAAGCCGCATTGGCGGCCTATGCGTTTAGTTGGGTCGAGAACCAAGCCGCAGCAGCACTCAAGGCCGTGCCGCTTGGTCAAATGGCCGGACAGCGCATCATCGTCGGGCTGCGTGGGGCGATCGAAACAGCAGTCGAGCGCGCGCTTGCCACTTCGCCTGACGAGATCAACACGTTCGCGCCGATGCTGAGTGTGCTGTCGGCGCGGCATGAATCACAATATTCGCGACTTTTCCGCTCCTAGGCCAGCGATCGATAAAACGGATACATGCGATGAGAACGAAGAAACTCCCGCCGCTGCGGGTGGGTATCGGCGGCCCGGTTGGATCGGGCAAAACGACGCTGCTTGAAATGCTTTGCAAGGCGATGCGTTCGCGTTATGACCTCGTTGCGATTACGAACGACATCTATACGAAGGAAGATCAGCGCTTGCTGACGGTGGCCGGTGCGCTGCCGGCCGAGCGCATCATGGGCGTCGAAACCGGCGGCTGCCCGCATACGGCGATTCGCGAGGATGCATCGATCAACCTTGAGGCCGTAGACCGCATGCTCACGCGGTTTCCCGATGCCGACATCGTTTTTATCGAATCGGGCGGCGACAATCTCGCGGCGACGTTCAGCCCCGAGCTGTCGGATCTCACGATTTACGTCATCGACGTGGCGGGTGGCGAAAAGATTCCGCGCAAGGGTGGCCCGGGTATTACGAAGTCGGATTTGCTCGTCATCAACAAGACCGATCTCGCGCCGTTCGTTGGCGCGAACCTCGACGTGATGGCATCCGATGCGAAGAAAATGCGCGGCGAGCAGCCTTTTGTCATGTGCAATTTGAAGGCGCTCGATGGTGTCGAAGAGGTGGTTTCGTTCATCGAGACGAAGGGCTTGTTCGGTGCGTTTGGCGTGAAATAGCGCATCGCTAGCGATGTAATCCAGTCGTCCCAACCTATGACCAATCTGTCCGACCTGCCCAACCACACCCCCGCCGAAAGCCACATTGCCGTCACCGACGCGCAGCGAGTGCTTTCCTGCCACGAACTGGAGCGCGAGCGCGTCCACTTGTTGCTGATCGAAGAGGCCAGCAAGGGCCTGAACGATGTGCCTGCAGGCAGGGTGAAAGACGCTCGCAGCACCCTTTTCACCATCAAGCATCGCCGATTGAATCGCTGATTTGCACCGTGGCCGCGCGATGTATCGTCAAGCTCACGTGGAATTTCGAGCGCAGACATTGCTCGCCTAACCAAGCCACTCAACGCTCTTGCGGAGGGCAGCGAACTGCGCAAGTACTGATGACTCAATACCTGCTGTTATGTGTCCGGCGTCTTCGATATTGATGACGCTGTTGGGAGTGGCGAGGCGGTTAATGGATCAGGTCGGCGTTGACGTTCAATCGTTTCGCCAGAGCGGCTAGACGCCTATCCCGGGTCCATAGTTTTGCGTCTGACGTGAGCCTCGCTGCCGCGAGCAAATGCGCATCGACGTAGCCAATTCCAAGTCCGTAGAAGCGGTGCCGATTGATGAATTCAAACACCTCGGCATCAGTGGCGACGCTGGCCTGCGGCAGGTCTTGCAAGGCGTTAAGCACTATCTTGCGTTGTTTTAGAGAACCTAGTGCGATCTCCCCAGTGACGAACGGATGCGCGAGCACCCGGTTTGTCACCAAAAGTTCAGCAAGGATTGCGTCCCCAGACCGGAGATGATCAATCCATACGGACGTGTCGACGAGAATCATGCCAACCTCGATCGTCGGCGCGGCGGGGCTTCGATCGTCGGCTCCGAGCCGCCGAGCCTAGCGAGGCGTCTGGCGCTCTCGCGTTCGATCAGAGCTTTAAGCGCTTCGCGTATCAGAGCGGATTTCTCAGGCAAGCCCGTAAGTGCCTGTGCTTTCGCAAGCAAGTCGTCGTCGAGTGCGAGGGTCGTTCGCATGAGCACACCTATTTCGGCGGTGAAATATGCTCGAATTATAGCATCATTCGATGCGATTTTTTGTGCTGAACGTGCTCAGCATCGCCCGCCGGTGGTTACGAAGCAAACTTATTCCAGCATCGTGAAGATGGGCGCGTACGCGCCGCTTTGGCTTGATCCACGCAAGGGGTGGGGGAAGTGCCGAGATAACGTCAATCGAAGTGTGCAACGTAATCGGCCCGCAAGGCTTCGCGTATCGCGGTGGTCTGAAAGAATGCGCCGAGTTAGGAAGGCAGCGCCGGCCTCGCAGACCCGGCGAGCGGGTCGCCGGGGATGAATGAGGCGCAGGGGGGATCAATCGCGCCGGATGAGCCCCTTTCTAACGACGAATCGTTTGCCCGATCGAATCCGCGCGGCGAACAGCGCATCGTCGCGCGTCCTCGCATCGTCAACGGCAGGTTTTCTCACCGCTGATTTTCTTTGTCATGCGTTCCGTTACCGCGGTCTGACACAAGGCAATAGCCGTTGGCAGCATCGAGCCACCTTCATAATCCAATTTCGCTGACTTTTCACATCTGGCATCGCGCTTCTTCTTCCAAGCCGATATTCGTTTCTCAAGCGCCGCGCCGCACACGGGAGATTGAGCGCTGCGCTTATCGACCACTTGCTGTAACTGGTGTTCGGCGACAATAAGATCGCGCCACGCGCAGAAATTGATGCTCATTTGAGTTGCATCGCTCGATTCGCATTTCTTGAGCAGCGCTGATACTTCGCTCGCCGGTAGTTTGCTTTGTCGCGCGAGTTCGGTTGTCGGATCGAAGTCCGCGGCAGCGGCGGATGCCGCGATCAAGACGAAGAGAAAGGCTGGCACGTGTCTCATTGTCCACCCTGCTGGTTGCGGAATGGAGCCGATTCTTCTCGACGGCGGGTGACCAGTCCGGGTTGGCGCCTCGGGGGAAGCCGGCGACCCCGGTCATCTCGGGGGTGGGCATAGACATACTGCTCCATCTGGTTTGCCACGCGTGTATCTTCACCGCGGTTCGCGGTATGTAGAACAGACCGCGCGCCTGTCGCGCCGAGGTTATATGTGAAGCTCACGAGTGCGTCGAACTGCGCCTGTGTCAAATTTCGATCGGGCACGTTTCGCCGGACCGCAAGCTCCGCCTCATGAACGCGGCGGACAAACTCTGCCTCAACGGCAGCCGGGGCAACTTGGCGTTGGAGTTCCTCTTGGGTGCATGGACCGAGGTGTACAAGCGTACCGATTCCAAACGTGCAATTCCGAACGGAATCGTCGTAGTAACGCATCGTTAGTTGTTCGCGCGTACGCAGCGCCGCCCGTCCAGCGGAACTTAGCTGCGTTATTTTTGTTGTAGTTGGCATATGTCCCTCTCAGTTAATCGGACGGGAGGACTCTACCATTCGCGCGCGTCGTCCTGCAATGCGCTCAACCCGGTTTTCTAAATTGCGATCGATGTCGAGTGGTTGTCGGATCAATGCTCACTTCCAACTCGAGTGCGGTCGTAAATCCCCCTTCGGTCATCGCATGCGCGACCTTCGTCGCGAGCCAGGACCGTTGGACAATTTCGGGCTTCCAGCCGCTCAAAAAAAATCGGCATCTCCGGATAATAAATGCTTGGTTGCGCTGCGTGCGATTGTATTCGGCGGTCGCCGCTACGCGCGCATTTGTCTCGTTCGCATAGGTCTCTAGCGAGGCGTCTGGCGCTCTCGCATCCGCAGCCACTCCTACTTATCCACCCACCACCTCGCCACTTTCCAACAGCGCCATCAACACCTCGACGGACCGCTCGGTAGTCCCCCGATGACGCGCAGCGAAAGCGGAAGCCGCCGCACCCATCGCCACGCGCCGTGCGCGATCAGCAAGACTGCGTGACTTCGTTCCGTATGCTTTGAATACGCTTGTCGACGAACGGAAACCTCTTGCCGCACTACATTTAGGAGACTCACCGTCCGCTTTGCGAAAGACACCATGCGACCATTGTTCCCCCACAACTCCAGAGCCAGTCACATTTCCACGGATCAAGGAGACGACGTCTCGAAGCAAGCATCGCCGACTACTCGGGCTTCTCGACAAACTGGCGTCATGGGTAGCGTCGGCGACCTCGCCTCCAAGTTGCGGCCTTCGACGATCACATACAGCCGCCGTCTGAATCAGGTTTCGACAGAACGGTGGGGACCGGCTCGGGGAGAGGAACTGACACGGCTTGCCGTCCTGCTCGACAAGTTGCCGAGACCCAAGCGGTTGCCGGCATTCAACGATATTCTCGACAAGATAATTGGAGATATTCATCGGGACCAGTTTGGAATACGTGCTTACAGTGGACTTCCCTTTGAAGTGCGCCCCATTCCGCTGGCAGCACTTGCATTCCGGATTGGCAGCCTGCCTGATCCTGCTACGCGGGTGAGCGCATTTAACGACGTGACCGAAGGATACAGACAGCTGACTGAGTTCGTTAGCCAAAACAGGAACCGCAAAATCGGAACATCGCTGAACCCGCAACATCTGGCCATGCTTCGCGAGACTCTCGCGTCCGCAGTCGACCATCTACCCGAAGACGCGCGGCCGTCGGCCCTTGAATCCCTCGACGCAATTCATTGACGGGGCTTGCTGTCAACGCCCCAGCCTCCGCTTCGTGCGATGGCTAAGATCCGAGGCGACCCGGCACCGCCGCACGATGGGGAAATTCCGAGAGCATCGACGATGCGATCGCCTGTTTATCCATCGACTGCGTTGCCATTTTCCAACAGCGCCATCAACACCTCGACCGATCGCTCCGTCGTCCCGCGATGACGCGCAGCGAAAGCTGAAGCCGCCGCGCCCATCGCCACGCGTCGTGCGCGATCAGCAAACAGCCCATTGAGTTCGCGCGCAAGATGCGCCGGATCGCTAACTTGCAAAGCAGCGCCAGCCGCTACCGCATCCGCTGTCGCTTGAGCGAAATTGAAAACGTGCGGCCCGATCAGCACCGGCACACCAACCGCACACGCCTCGATCAAATTCTGCCCGCCGAGCGGCAACAAGCTGCCTCCGATAAACGCGACATCAGACGCCGCATAGTAGGCACCCAGCTCGCCCATCGAGTCCCCGAGCAACACTGCTACATCGGCAGATAACGGCGCCTGTGCAACCTGCGCAGCTGCGGCGGCCGCAAGCGGTTCACCGCCCCACACCGAGCGCCGCTCCACACTCAAGCCGCGCCTCACGACGAGTGCCGCCACTTCGTCAAAACGCTGCGGATGGCGCGGCACGAGAATCAACAGCGCGCCTTTCGTCGCCTGCGCCGAGAACGCATCGAGTACAAGCGCTTCCTCGCCTTCGCGCGTGCTCGCCGCGACCCACACGGGCCGCGAGCCGATCGCCGCTCGCCACGCACGGCCACGTGCTGCAAGCTCCGGCGGCGCCGTCATATCGAATTTCAGATTGCCAAGCACCGTCACCTGTCGCGCCCCGAGCGCCGTCAATCGCTCGGCATCGGCCGGACTTTGCGCAAGCACACGTGTGAAGCCGCCGAACACCTCGCGCGTCGCCGTGCCGAAACGTGCCGCGCGCCGATACGATCGCGCCGACATCCGCGCATTGGCCAGCACGAGCGGCACGTCAGCCTGCCGACATTCGTCGAGCAAGGTAGGCCACACCTCCGTTTCCATCACGACGCCGAGTGCGGGACGCCATGCGTGCAAAAAACGTCGCACGGCATGCGGCATGTCGTAAGGCAAATAACAGCGCGCGAGACGATCGCCGAAAAGCTGCTCGCCCGTTGCCCTGCCGCTCGGCGTCATATGCGTGAGCAAAATGCGGGCATCGGGTCGCGCGCGCATCAGCGCTTCGATCAACGGCTCGGCTGCCCGTGTCTCGCCAACCGAAACCGCATGAACCCAAACGAGCGGTGCCAGATCGTCGGGTGACCGGCCAGGCGCGCGACCGAAGCGTTCAACAATATGCTCGCGATAGCCGCGCTCGCGTCGCGAGCGCACGAAGAGCCGAATGACCGCCAGCGGTGCGACGATCCACCAGAGTGCGCGATAAATGGCCCTCAACATGCGGACCTCGCCATAGCGGCGGCGCTCAAACGAGCGAGCGGCCCTTGAGCCGCTCCAGAATGCCGAGCGGTGCCCTCTCGGGCGCAGCCATCGCATCAACAGGCAGGAAGAAAGTTTGCTCGAGCATGAATTGCCCCGACATCGCAGCATGTGACGTCTGATCCGAAAAACAGATCCATACGCTACCCGGCGGAAACGGCATGGTCTGCTGCGGGCTCGACTTCTGATAGTCCAGATCGGCCTTCATGCCGTCGTGCAGATGAAGCATCAGATGGTCGTATTCGCTGCGACGTGACTTCGTGATGTGCAACAACGCAAGCAACCAAGCGGACCCAGGCACCTGCGGTTTGATGCGCGGCAAGAAGCGCTTGGCCATCTGTTCGAACGGCTCGCCCACGCGCCATACACGTGGCACACCATTCGGATTCACGTTCGCGAACACGCGCAAGATTCGCTCGCCGCGATTCGGCCGCGACGGAAACGCATCAACGTGCAGACGGCTATCGTCCTTACGCCACGACGTATGCCGCGTTTCGACTTGTGTGAGACGCAGGCTCGTCGGCGCCGCGCGCAGCTTGCCGCGATACTCGGGCAACAGGCCATCCACCAGCGCGCGCGCGTTCGTTTGATAACGTGCGACGAGCGCACGCACGGCTGATATCGTGGCCTCGTTGCCGACCACACCGCGCAGCGCACCGCTATTCGCGCCATTCGCACCGTTCGCACCATTCGCATCGAGGCTGATGTTTTTGCGTTGCGGATCAGCAATCGCAGGGTCGAGCAAAGCCTGCTCGCCGCCGTCGATCGCAAAGCGCAGGTTCGGGAAGTACAACACCTTGCCCTGTTCGAGCCCGGCGACGAGTGTCTCGCGCGGAACCGACAAGCCTTGCCCCTGCCAGTCGGCCGCAGCCACTTCGATGATTTGCGATTCGTTCATGATCTCGTTGAACACAGCGGTTACAGCAGGCCAAAGCCCGCCAGCGCAGACTTCACTTGTTGCAACGAAGGCGGCGCGCCGCCTTCGCCGAGATTGACGACGCGCGGCGACCAATATCCACCGGTACGCCACGCAGTCGCGAAATTGTACAACTCGATCGTCGGCCGCTTGAGCGCCGCGGCAATGTGAACCAGCCCGGTGTCGACCCCGACCGTTGCCGCGGCCGCATCGAGCAACCCGACGACAGCCGGCAGCGACAGCCTCGGCGGAACGATCGCCGCCGCGCCGAATGCCTGCGCGAGCCGCTCGCTCGTTTGCCGCTCGGCATCGTTGCCCCACGGCAGCACGAGCGATATGCCGCGTGCGATCAATGCACGGCCCAGCTCGATCCAATCGGTCTCTGGCCATGCTTTATCAACCCGCGACGTAGCATGCACGAGTACGACGTAAGGCACGGGAAGATTGAGCCCATATGTCGATAGCGCGAACGACGCACGCGAGGTATCGAGACCGAAGTCGATGCTGTCGGCAACTGCTGCGGCAGAGGCCGGTCCCGGTCCCGCCAAATCGATTGCGGCCGCGACCAGCTGACGAGTGCGCTCGACGACGTGCGTGCGTGGAGCAATAGGCACACGCCGGTTATAGAAGAAACGCACCGGCCATTCGTAGCCCGCGCCGTCGGTGCGGTTGCCGAGCCCCACGAGCGGCCCGTGCGCCCATTTGGCGATCCACGCAGTCTTGATGAGCCCTTGGCAATCGATCACGAGGTCGTACCGTTCAGCGGCGAGTGCGCGCCGAAACACGCCAATTTCGCGCCACGTGGTGCGCGAAAACAGATGCTTGCGCCAACGCCGCAGCGAAAACGGAATGGCACGGCGAACACCGGCCACGAGCTCCACGAGATCGGCAAAGCTCTCTTCAACGAGCCAATCGATTTGCGCGCCCGGATACCGGCGCCGAATATCGGCCACCGCGGGCATGTTGTGAACGACGTCGCCCAGCGACGACACTCGCACGATCAGGATCTTTAGCACACCGAAAGAAAAGAAAGGAACGCCGTATGCGGCGAAGCAGGCGGCGCCGGTTTCGCGCTCAACCAAAGACCGCGATTTTACCGCGTCGGCGCAATCCTTCCTCAACTTGGCGTGCGATGAGTCGACGTCGTCACATCGCACGGTCGATTTGAGCGCCTTATCCTTCCCGCGCCGATCACACTACAATGCAATGTTTGTCGCTTCGAATTGCATCATTACCGCAGGCTGCTTACTCGATCATGCTCACGTCTCGTTCCCTTCTTTCCGGCATCGCGCTGCCGCTCACGATGTCAGCCTTGCTAGTGTTGGCGGCGTGCTCGAGTACGCCAACGCCGAAGTCCCAGCAACCGATGTTCGACACGGGCGCCAGCGCGTTTTCGCGCGATTTTCGCGCCACCAACACGGATGCCTGCGAAGCCGCGAGGCGCGCATTGTTGAGCCAGGGGTATCTGACGACCAACTCGCGCACCGATACGATCGACGCCAGCAAAGACTTCCAGCCGAGCGGCGACAAACACGTGACGATCGAATTTCACGTGGTTTGCACGCCGGGAGAAGACGCCGAGAATTCGAGCATCGTGTACGCGAATGCCGTGCAAAGCGGCTACGCGCTGAAAAAGAGCGACACGTCGGCCAGTGTCGGATTGAGCATACTCGGCTCGCTATCGCTGCCGATTCGCTCCAATAGCGATGCAATGGTGAAAGTCTCGAGCGAGACGCTTCAATCGTCTGCGTTTTACGATCGCTTTTTCGATTATGTCGATCAGTACCTGCGCACCGTCGTGAAAGCGACGCCAGTGCCGCCGGCGCCGCCCATCAAAGCGAGCGAATTGCCGCCCTCGCCGCCGGCTGTGCAACCGCCGCCGCAACCGCAGCAGCAATCGCAGCAGCAACCACAGCAATCACAGCAATCACAACCACAGCAACAGCAACAGCAACCTGCGGCAACGGCCGCAACCGCCCCGCACTAGGCGGGACGGTCCAAGGGTTAGAACGGCAACTTCGCGTCCGGCTTGGCCGCCAGCATCACGCGACGGAAATCGCCCTGGATGCGCGCAAGCGCATCCGGATTGTCCGCCTCGAAACGCAGCACGACGACCGGCGTCGTATTCGATGAACGCGCGAGCCCGAAGCCATCCGGATATTCGACGCGCAGACCATCGATGGTCACGACCCGGTCCGCACCCACGAAGCGCGCGTCCTTTTGCAACTGTGCAATCAACGCGAAGTTTTCTCCTTCCTCCAGCTTCAATTGCAATTCGGGCGTCGAAAGCGAGTTCGGCAAGTCGTTGAGCACCTTGCTCGGATCCCCCACGCGAGCAAGCAATTCGAGCAGGCGCGCGCCGGTGTAAAGCCCGTCGTCGAAGCCATACCAGCGGTCTTTGAAAAACACGTGTCCGCTCATTTCGCCCGCGAGCGGCGCACCGGTTTCGCGCAACTTAGCTTTGACGAGCGAATGCCCCGTCTTCCACATCACCGGCTCGCCACCGTGCTCGCTCACCCATGTCGCCAGATTGCGCGTGCATTTAACGTCGTAAATAATCTGCGCGCCGGGCTGTCGCGACAGAATTTCCTGCGCGAACAACATCAATTGGCGATCGGGATAAATGATCTGCCCATCTTTCGTGACAACACCAAGCCGGTCACCATCGCCATCGAATGCGAAGCCAAGTTCGGCGTCCGTTTCCTTCAACGCGCGAATCACATCCTGCAGGTTTTCCGGATGCGCAGGGTCGGGATGATGGTTCGGGAAGTTGCCGTCAATATCGGTGAACAGTTCGACAAGCTCGCAGCCCAGTGCCTTGAAAAGGCGCGGTGCGAGCGCGCCCGCCACGCCGTTGCCCGTATCGACAACGAGCTTCATCGGCCGCGCGAGCTTCACGTCGCCGACGATTCGCTCGAGGTAGGTATCGGCGATGTCGTACTCGACATAGCTGCCCTCGCCCGCGCTGAATTGCCCTTCGGCCGCGCGTCGATAAAGCGCTTGGATCTGCTCGCCGTAGATGGCCGCACCGCGCAGAACCATCTTGAAGCCGTTGTAGTCGGGCGGATTGTGACTACCCGTCACGACGATGCAGGAATCGACCGAACGTTCGCCATCGGGCAACGCGAGCGGCACGCTCGCAGCAAAGTAGCCCACTGGCGTCGGCACCATGCCGATATCAACGACATCGACCCCTGCCGCGCGCAAGCCGTCGGCAAGCGCTGTCACGAGCGATGGTCCGGACAAGCGCCCATCGCGCGCCACGACGACGGCGTCTCCGCCTTGCGCACGCACTTCGCTGCCGAATGCGCGCCCGATCAGGCGGGCCACGTCGACATCGAGCGTCTTGCCTACGACACCACGGATGTCATACGCCTTGAAGATGGATTGTGAAATCATGGATAGGCTCTCACTGACTGCAAAAAAAGGATGCAAAGCGGCGCTGCAGCGCGTTCGTCGAGCACGCTGCGCGCGGTGTCGCCAATCCCCGTCACACCGCCGCCGCACGAAGGTGCGCCGTAATTCCAACTTATAATTGCCGTTTTTCGACCGACGCACGAAGCGCCCATTTTAATGCCAAGACGTTTTCTCGCCGGACATTCGTCAGTTGCTACCGTCGCGACACGCCCCGCTGCGGGGCTCGCAGGCGTTGCTGACGCTGCGCTTGCGCTCACCTCCGCGACACGAGCAACATCCCTGCCGTGCCGCGCATGCTAAGGCGCCTCGCCAATCCGGACGTCGCGAAGGCGCTTGCGAACATCGTCTGGCTCGGGCTCGAAAGGTTGACGCAGATCGTCGTCGCTATCGCCGTGGCCGGGCTGCTCGCACGCTACTTCGGCCCCGATGCGTTCGGCAAATGGCAATACGCGAATACGCTGCTTTTAGTGCTCGTTCCGGTCACCTGGGTATGCGGTGCTGAGATTCTCGTCCCCACGATCGTGCATCGTCCCGCCTCGGAACTGGGCACCGTGCTCGGCAGCGCCTTCGCATTGCGCATAACCGTGTCCGTGGTTGCGCTCGCTGCCACGTGGACCGCCATTGGGGTCGGTATCACTGACCCGCTCGTCGGGGCGATGCTCGCCGGGCTGGCCGTGACCATGCTGTTCAGGGAGCCGGTTATCGGCGTCATCAACGCGTGGCTGCAAAGCATGACGTATAGCAAGCCGCAGTTGTTGGCGAGCATCGTCACCGCGCTCGCGAAAGCCTTGCTCGTGTTTTTGTTCGTACGCATCGCGTTGGCGCCGGCGGCATTCGGTTGGCTTTGGGCGGCCGAAGCGGCCGTCATTGCCGCCGCACTCGTCGTCTACTACATTCGCCGCCATCAGGGCACCCTCGGCTGGCGCGTCGATAAACCGCTCGTGCGTCACTTCGCGAGTGCCGGCACGGTGTTCTGGATCGGCCTCGTTTGCATGTATCTCTTTCTCAAGCTCGACCGTCTGATGCTCGAGCGCGCGATCTCGTTCGCCGATCTCGGCCGCTACTCGGCCGCGCAGCAAATCAACGAGAATTGGATCGCACTCGGCCTGATGCTCGCGCAGACGATCGCCCCCGCCTTCGTCTATCGCGTGCACGACGCACGACACCTGCTGCGCAATATCCGCCGGCTGATGCTGCTGGCGGCCGCGTTGATGGCAACAGGTGCGCTCGTCCTCGATTTGTTCGCACACCTAATCATTACGCGCGTATTCGGCCCCGACTACGAAGGAGCCATCGCGATTTTTCGGTGGTGCGTGTGGTTATCGGTGCCGGCCGGCGTCGAAGCCATCGGCAATCTCGTCGTGCTCAAATACCAGGCGAAGTTCGTCTTGCTCGCGAAGTGGGTACTTGCATTGGCCATCGCGTTCGCCGTCAATCTTGTCGCCATCGCACGAATGGGTTCGTATGGCGCATTGGTCGGGCTCGCCGCCGGTTATCTTGCAGCCACCGCAGTGAACGTTTACTACATCCGCTTGAAGCTACGCTCATGACGAACCCGCCGAACGACGCGCTGGCCGACGTCACCGTGTTGATGCCCGCCTATAACGCGCAAGCGGATGTCGCGCGCACGATCGCCTCGTTCGACGAGGATGCGCTGGTGCGCGTGCTGATCGTCGACGATGGCAGCACGCCACCCATCGTGGCCCCTGCACTGCCGAATCTGGTTGTCGAGATTTTGCGGATACCGCAAAACGGCGGCATCGAACGCGCGCTGCAAGCCGGCATCGATGCGCTCGCCGCGCGCGGTTGCAAATACGCTGCACGCATCGACGCAGGCGATCTGGCAGCGCCGGGCCGGCTTGCCAAGCAACGCGCTTACCTCGAAGCCCATCCGAACGTCGCTGGTGTCGGCATGTGGACACAGGTCGTCACGCACGAAGGCCAGCCGCTTTTCATGCTGCGCCCGGCCACGGAGCCGGCCGACATTCGCCGATTGCGCTTTTTCCGCTCCTCGCTGGTGCACCCGGCGATGATGCTGCGCGTCGATGCGGTGCGTGCGGTCGGCAACTATCGCGTGGCGTACCGCGCAGCCGAGGATCTCGACTTGTTCCTGCGCCTGATGAAACGCTACGACTGCGCGAATTTGCCCGAACTCGGGCTTTATTACGAACTCAACGAGGGCGGCATCAGCGCCACCAAACGACGCCAGCAAATCACGTCGACGCTCAGGCTTCAACTGTGTTATTTCGATGCGCGTAATGTCTACGATTGGTTAGGCCTCCTAAAGAATATGCTGCATCTCGTTACACCGTACACATGGCTGCAACGAATGAAGCGCACGCTCTTCGCGACACATACCGGATGAATGCCCCTTCCCTTCGCGCCACGGCATCAACTGCGCCACTTTCGGTCTGCCTCGTCTGCAATACCTCGTTTGCGATTCATACCTATCGGCAAGGCTTGATTCGCACGCTCGTCGAGAAAGGCGTCGTCGTCACCGTGATAGCGCCACGTGACCGCACAACCGCGCTGCTCGAACAGATGGGATGCCGCTACATCGAACTGTTCGTGGCATCCAAAGGCACCAATCCGCTCGACGACCAGCGCACGCTGCGCGAACTTTATCGTCATTACCGGGCGATGCGGCCCGATGTCGTCTTTCACTACACGATCAAGCCGAACATTTACGGCTCAGTGGCCGCATGGCTCGCGCACGTGCCGTCGATTGCCGTCACGACGGGGCTCGGCTATGTGTTCATTCAAAAAAGCCGAGCGGCCGTTATCGCGAAGGCCCTTTACCGGTTTGCGTTTCGCTTTCCGCGCGAAATCTGGTTCTTGAACCGCGACGATGAGGCGGCTTTTGTCAAATCACGGTTGCTCGCGCACCCCGACCGCGCACGGCTATTGAATGGCGAAGGCGTCGATTTGAATCATTTCGCTTATACGCCGGCCGTTCAGAAACAGAACTTTACATTTGTCTTGATCGGCCGCTTGCTTTGGGACAAGGGCGTCGGCGAATATGTCGAGGCGGCACGCATCTTGCGGGCGAACCACCCCACCGTTCGGTTTCAGCTGCTCGGGCCGGTCGGCGTGGATAATCCGAGCGCCATTACGCTCGATGCCGTGCGCGCGTGGGAGCGCGAGGGCATCGTCGAATATCTGGGCGAGGCCCATGACGTGCGTGAATTCATCGCGAACGCCGAGTGCGTCGTACTGCCTTCGTATCGCGAAGGCGTGCCGCGCACGTTGATGGAAGCGTCCGCAATCGGGCGGCCCGTCGTCGCGACGGATGTCCCAGGCTGCCGCGAGGTGGTGGCCGACGGCGTAACGGGCCTGCTGTGCGAAGCGAAAAACGCCTTGAGTCTCGCCGAGAAACTCGAAGCGATGTTGGGCATGACATACGGCGAACGAAAAGCAATGGGCGAGCGCGGCCGGGCGAAGGTTGTCGCCGAATTCGACGAGGCCGGCGTGATCGCGCGGTACATCGAAACATTGCGCCGGCTCACCGGCGTATCGCTTGATATCAACTGATTTGATATTTGATCTTGACGGAGCACGACGATGGCGAACAAAGGCACGATTCTGGTGACGGGCGGTGCGGGCTTCATCGGCTCGCATACCGCAGTCGAACTGCTCAACAGCGGCTACGACGTAGTCATCGTCGATAACCTGATCAACAGCAAGCGCGAATCGGTTCGGCGGATCGAGCGAATCACGGGGCGCAGCGCTGCGTTTTATGAAGCCGACGCGTGCGACGCGAAAGCGCTTGCCGCGGTATTCGATAAGCATCCGATTGATGCCGTAATTCATTTCGCCGCATTGAAAGCCGTGGGTGAATCGGTTGCCAAGCCGATCGATTATTACCGCAACAATATCGACAGCCTGCTTGTGCTGCTCGATACCATGCGCGCACGCAATGTGAAGAACTTCGTATTCAGTTCGTCGGCAACCGTATATGGCATACCTGAGCGTTCGCCGATTGATGAATCGTTTCCGTTATCGGCGACGAATCCGTATGGGCAATCGAAGTTGATTGCTGAACAGATTCTCCGCGATGTCGAACGGGCTGATCCTGAGTGGCGCGTTGCCGTGCTCCGTTATTTCAACCCGGTAGGCGCGCACGAAAGCGGGCTCATCGGGGAAGATCCGGCGGGGCTGCCGAACAACTTGATGCCATATGTGGCGCAAGTGGCTGTCGGCAAGCTCGACAAGCTGCGCGTATTCGGCAGCGATTACGACACACCCGACGGCACCGGCGTGCGCGACTACATCCATGTCGTCGATCTCGCTCGCGGGCATATCGCGGCGCTCGATGCGTTAAAGACGCGCGATGCGAGCCTGACCGTCAATCTTGGCACCGGCCGCGGTTATTCGGTATTGGACGTTATCAAAGCGTTCGAAGCGGCGTCCGGACGGAAGGTGCCGTACGAACTCACCGAACGGCGGCCCGGCGACGTCGCGTCGTGCTTCGCGAGCACGGCAGCGGCCGAGCAGGTTCTGGGATGGCGTGCGCAACATGGCATCGAGCGCATGTGCGTCGATCATTGGCGGTGGCAGTCGACGAATCCGAACGGGTACGTTTGACCGAGTGGAATAACGTGGTCGGCACCATTGACGCGGCAGACGCCTCGACGGCTCTCGGTATAATTCGCCGTCCGCCACCAGGCTACCGCCCATGTTAAGTTTTGCGCTCGGCTTTCTCGTCTCGCTGCTGGTCACGCTGCTGATCGTGCGCTATGCGCATCTTCACGAAAAATTCTCGGTCGATGCCGATTTGGCCGGCGTGCAGAAATTCCATGCGCAACCCGTGCCGCGCGTAGGCGGCATTGGCATCGTCGTTGGGCTCGTCGCTTCGACGCTGCAGCTATACGGCCCCTATCCGGCCGTCGCGCCGGGCATCCTCGCGTTGGTTGCTTGCGGCATTCCCGCTTTCGCCTCGGGCTTGACGGAAGACCTCACCAAACGCGTCTCGCCCACCGTGCGGCTGGTGGCCACGATGGCTGCCGCCGCACTCGCCTACTTCACGTTGCATATCGCCGTTGTGCGCATCAGCGTTCCGCCGCTCGATTTTCTGCTTTCGTATGCGGTAATTTCCGCGGCGGTGACGGTGCTTGCCGTCGCGGCGCTGGCCAATGCGGTGAATATCATCGATGGCTTCAATGGCCTTGCCTCGATGGTCGCCATGCTGATGTTCGCATCGCTCGCCTACGTCGCGTTCCGGCTCTCGGACCCGATCGTGCTGTCAACATCGCTGATCATGATGGGCGCCGTCCTCGGTTTTTTCATTTGGAATTTTCCGGCGGGGCTGATCTTTCTCGGCGATGGCGGTGCATATTTCATCGGCTTCATGCTGGCCGAGCTCGCCATCATGCTCGTGATGCGGCACCGCGAAGTATCGGCGTGGTACCCCGTGCTGCTGTTCGTTTATCCGATCTTCGAAACCTGCTTTTCGATTTATCGAAAGAAATTCGTGCGCGGAATCTCGCCCGGCATTCCCGACGGCGTGCACTTGCACATGCTCGTCTATAAGCGCCTGATGCGCTGGGCCGTGGGCACGAAGACCGCGCACGAACTGACCCGACGCAATTCGCTCACGTCGCCGTACCTGTGGTTGTTGTGCTTGATCGGCGTCATTCCGGCAACGCTTTTTTGGCAGCACACGGTGCATCTATTCGCATTCGTCGTGCTGTTCGCCGTGACTTACGTGTGGCTCTACGTGAGCATCGTCAGGTTCAGGTCACCGAAATGGCTCGTCATTCGTCGCCAAGGCCGGCGTTCACGTTAGTTCGACGACGGGGCGCCATGTGCGCGTTCGTACGCACGCCAGCGCGAATCGATCCTTATTCCCGCGCCCGCGAGCAGCAGATACCAACCCGCAACCATCAGCCATTGCACCAGCGTCGGCATGCGCAATGCCAACAACGCGACGAGCGAGCCGCACAACATCAGCCCGTAATAGAGCAACGCGACGCTAACGTGCGTCGCGCCGAGCTGCACGAGGCGCTGATAGTAGTGCTGCCGGTGTGCTTCCCATATTTTCTCGCCGCGGGCAACGCGCCTAAGCAGCGTTGCTGTTGCATCCGCAATGAACGGTGCAAAGGCAAGCGCGGGAAACCATAGCGGCCATGCATCGTGCTGCCAGCCCCAAAACCCCAACGCGCCGGCCAGGAAGCCGAGCGGGATCGAGCCAGCATCGCCCAGAAAAATGCGAGCCGGATGGAAGTTGAGCACGAGAAACCCGACGCCCGCGCCCGCGATGGCCACCGATGCAACAGCCAATTGCGGCGCGCTCGACATCGCGGCAATAGCGTATGTCGCAAACCCGAACACGGTCATGCCGCCCGCGAGCCCATTCGAGCCATCCATGAAGTTATAGAGGTTGATCAGCCACACGAGTGCAACGACTGCCAGCGCGGCGAGCCACCACCCGATACCGTTGGCGCTGAACATAACCGCGCAAGCCGCCACGATCAGATGTGCGGCGAAGCGTGTTTTTGCCGACAAGCCGCGACGGTCATCGATCTGCGAAACGGCGCCGAGCACGAGCGCGCCGAGCGCAATCCATCGCATCAAAGGCGCTTCGATTGCGATGATGACGAGCGCAGCGGGCAGCACGCCCCATCCGCCAACACGCGGCACAGGTTTGACATGCAACGAGCGATGATTGGGAATATCGAGTGCGAGATCGAACGCCCACCCTGTGCGCAGCAAAATGCATAGGACTACGAAACAAATGCATGCCGCCATGAAGCCGATGAAAAGCAGAGACGAGATCGTCATCAATAGCGCCTCATTCGTCGGTTGAACACGTTGAACAGGTTGCATCGCTTGACCGCGCACGCACCGTTTCTGTGAGCCCTTCCGAGACTTGCCACGGCGGCGTCCATCCGAGCTCCTGACGCAGCCTCATGCATTCGACGCGTAACGGGCTTGTAAGCCGATTGATGCGATCGGACTGCCTCGTTACTACGCCGAGCGCTCGCAACCAGCGTACGGGCACCGGCACGAGCCGTGCGGGCCGCTGCAATGCGCGAGCAATGGCGCGGATCATTTGCGACACGCTCAAATCCACGCAGTCGGTCACGTGAAATACGCCATCGAGCGGAGCGGGCGAAGTGGCCAACACGCGAATCGCATCGGCGAGGTTGCCGACATAGACCATGCTGCGCTGCGCATCGATGGCGCCAAGCGGCAAAGGAACGCCTTTTTCGACAGCCTTGATGAGTCCGCGAAAATTCGCGCGCACACCCGGGCCATAGACCAACGGCGGCCGCACGATGACGATTTCGATCCCGTTGGCCAAGCCGAATGCGCGCAGCGCCACCTCTGCTTCGCGCTTCGAAATGCCGTACGGGTCAACTGGCGCTGGCTCGTCGTTCTCGCGCCACGGCCGGCCCGGCTCGCCTTCGCCGAGCGCTTTGATGCTGCTCACGAAAATGAAACGGCGCGCGCCGCTCAGCAATGCTGCGCGCACTGCGTTCAGCGTCCCATCGACGTTCGTTGCCCTATGCGCCGCCAGTGGGTCGATTGCGTTATCGCGCATCACGTGCACGCGCGCGGCGAGATGAATGAATGCATCGCACGGGCCGAAGGCAGGCTTACCCACAGCAAGCGCGGCGAAGTTATCGTCTGCAATCACGCACTCTTGTACGCCCGATTCGCATACGCCGAGCCTGCGTACCAGCGCGATGACCTCGTGGCCCTCGCTGCGCAACAGCGCACTCACCGCACGACCGACGAAACCGTTCGCACCCGTGACCGCAATTCGCACATTGTCCTCCTTAAACGCCGGCGCCCGCACGCATCACGCGAGCACCGACCGATAGACGTTGCTGGTCTGTTCCACCGTCGCCGCCCACGTCAGCTGCGCGGCACGCCGCAACCCTTTGATGACGAGTTCGTCGCGCAATGAGGAATCCTCGAGCAATCGTTCGAGCCCATGCGCAATTTCATCGACCGAGTACGGATCGACCTCCCAGGCCGCGCCTTCGGACACTTCCGGCAGTGATGTGACGTTACTGCTCAACGTTGGCACTCCGCTTGCCATGGCTTCCGCAACCGGCAGCCCGAAGCCTTCGTACAACGATGGATACGCGAAAACAGCGGCTGACGACAGCAGATGCGTCAAATCGACACGCGACACATATCCCGGCGCGATGAGCTGTCCCGCACTCGCGAGCGGTTCGATATCGCGCAATAGTTCCGAATTCATCCACCCGTCGGCACCAATGAGCACGAGCGGAAATTCGCGTCGCAATGTTTCGGGCAGGCACGCATAGGCTTTGACGAGACGACGCAGGTTCTTTCTCGGCTGCAACGTACAAACCGATAACACAAAGCCACGATATTTCAAGCCGAGTGCGGAAAGCACATCCGCACACGTTTCATCCGATCGCGGCTGAAAGCATGCTTCGACGCCAAGATGGATTGCCACGACTTTCTCGTCGGGCAAGCCGTAGATCTCGTGAATTTCCTTCTTCGTATAGTGACTGTCGGCGATGACGACCTGCGCTTGCGCGAGCGTGCGCGGCAAACCGTCATCGAGATATTCGACCGCCACACGCGGATGAAACTCCGGATGCCTTCGATGAGACAAGTCGTGAATCGTGACGACCGAGGGCCCGCGGTAAGGCGAAGCAATGAAGTTGGTCTCGTGATACAGATAGCCGCGCTTGGCGAAATCCTTTCGCAGGCTCGCCGAGGCGATGTTTCGAACCAGCGTTCGAGTCTTGTAGACGCCGGGGACGTTACGCGCGGCGCGTAACAGCGTCGCCTTCATGCCCTTGCTGAATTGGGCCGCCTTGCCAAGCGCCGTCTGATCACACATCAACGCGCTCAGGTCCCGTCCCTCGTAGACGTTCGAGCCGACCCAGCCGGCAATCGTCTCGACATCGTTTTGCTCGAGCAATCCTTCGAGCAAATGCTGCGTGTAGTAGCCCACGCCGCTGCGTGGCGGGCGCAGTGAATTAAAGTCGAAAAGCAGTTTCATGCGGTGGCAGCGCAGCCTGAGCAGCCGCGAAAAAGGGGCGCAAAAAAATGCGCGACAGTAAAAGCTGCCATCCTACGACAGGAATCGGTCGATTTTCCAACAGCGTTGAAGCGGTTTAACGTGTGAGTACGCCGGCAGGCCGAGCGACGGGCACCGTTTCGAGGCGCGGCGCGACCGTCGTCTCATATTCTGGGACCCAGCGTCGCAAATCGCGGCGCACTTCATCGTCGGTCAGCACGCGGTGCTGCATCAACCATGGCAGCAGTTCGTCCAGCAGGTTGTCCGGTGCTTCGCGCGCTCGTGCAATGCGCAGCTTGGGATGAACCGTGCGCGCGGTGGTTTCGTCGTCAGCGAGCAATTCCTCGTAAAGTTTTTCGCCGGGCCGCAGGCCCGTGAACACAATGCGAATCTGCTCTTCGTTGAAGCCATAAAGGCGAATCAGATCACGCGCGAGATCGACGATCTTCACCGGCTGCCCCATGTCGAGCACGAAGATGTCGCCGCCCTGCCCCATGCTCGATGCCTGCAAGACAAGTTGCGACGCCTCGGGAATCGTCATGAAAAAGCGCGTGATTTCCGGGTGCGTGACCGTAACGGGGCCACCCTTCGCGATCTGCTTTTGAAACTTCGGGATCACACTTCCCGCGCTGCCCAGCACATTGCCGAAGCGCACCGTTTCGAACTGCAGCGTCTCGCTCATTTGCTGCAGCGCCTGACACGTCATCTCCGCAAGCCGCTTGCTCGCGCCCATGACGTTCGTCGGGTTGACCGCCTTGTCAGTCGAGATCAGCACAAAGCGCTTCGCGCCATGGCGAATGGCCGCGCGCGCCACGCGATAAGTGCCGAGCACGTTGTTGCGTACCGCTTGCCACGCGTTCACCTCTTCCATCAACGGAACGTGCTTGTACGCCGCAGCATGAAAGACGATATGAGGCGCATAGCGCGAGAACACTTGATCGAGCAGCAGCGAATCTTTTGCATCGCCCACCACCGACACCATCGGCACGCCCGGGTGTTGGTCCGCCAACTCTTCGGCGAGCCGATAAATTGCGTACTCCGACACATCAAATGCAATCAATTGAGCCGGCTGAAAGCGCAGGATCTGGCGACACAGTTCCGAGCCGATCGAGCCACCCGCGCCCGTCACCATCACCACGCGCCCGCGCAGCAGCGCTTCCACGTGAGGCGTATCGATTTTGACGGCCTCGCGCCCGAGCAGATCTTCGAGGTCGATATGCCGAACGCGCGCGAGAAACGGCTGGCCTTGCGTCAGCGCCGTGAGCGCCGGGAGCACCAGCGCGCGCACGCCAGCCCGAACGCATAGCGCAACGACCCGGCGCTGCGCGTCGACCGACGCCGACGGGATCGCGATAATCGCATGCTCGGCTTTCAACTGCTCGGCGAAACGGGGTAAATCGCTGATCGAACCCAGAACCTTGTAGCCGTATATTTCGCGACCATGTTTGGCGCGGTCGTCGTCGAGCAGACCGACCAGACGCCAATCGCTCGAGCGGGACAGTTCACGCGCCAGGCTCGCCCCGGCCGATCCGGCGCCCAGCACCAGCACCGGCTTGCCCTGGGCCATCAGCCCGCCGTACAAATAAAATTCCTTAGCAGTCCTATACAACGCGCGCGCGCCGCCCATCACGAGGAAAAGCAGTATCGGACATACGATCAATACCGTGCGGGGGATGATGGGCCACGGTTGCAGCATGACGGCACCGATCATGACGACGAGCGCGCCTGCGCCGACCGCCTTCGAGATACGCACCAGATCCGGCAGACTCGCAAAGACCCACATGCCGCGATAGAGCCCGAACGTGCGGAACATCACTGCGTAGACCAATACGACCCAAACGAGCGCATGAAGCGCACCATGCCAGAACGCGGTGGGCACGGCGCCGTTGAAGCGAATGACGTAAGCGGCGAGCCACGCAGCCGTCACGGCCAATGCGTCGAAAGCAAAGGCGCTCAGCGACAGCCATGACGATTTGAATCGAGCCATCCCGCTATTTACCTCGGAGTAAGAGTTAGAGTTCATAGCGCCGGGAAGCTAGGGACAGCAGCGGGTACGTTTCTTGTTCTCGTGATCGTTGATTGCAGCCCGCTCGACTTCGCAATTGCGCAGGCGAGCATTATGCGGCAGATCGACCGCAATTTCCATGCGCAGACGCGACAACACCACGCCCGATCCCGCCACCGCTGTTACGGCATAAGCCTCGGCGAGCCTTCACGATACGCCAGAAAAGAGACTGGAAGGAATAGCGGGACAGGTTGAGTCTTGCAAAATCGGTAACGAGATGTACCCATTTGCGGTTCGGTGAGGTCAATTTCGGCTAGAATCGCCCCCTGCACAATGGATCAGCGCCGATGAATATCATTCCTGTCATCATCTGCGGTGGCGCCGGAACGCGCCTTTGGCCGGTTTCTCGCGAAACGTTTCCGAAGCCGCTGCTTAAACTCGCGGATGGTCAAAGCCTTCTTCAAAAGACGTTTTTACGCGCATCGCGTGTTGCGTCGGCGAATGAAGTGCTGATTGTCACTAATCGCGAAACATATTTCCTGATCAAAGACGAGTGCGCCGAATTAGACGCAGACATATCGCGCCTCGGTTTCGTACTTGAACCCGCCGCCCGCAATACCGCAGCCGCGATCGGCGCGGCCGCCGAGGTGATTCGCGCAGAGCACGGCCCGGACGCCGTCATGCTCGTGATGCCCGCCGACCAGCTCATCGAGAAAGAGCAGCAATTCGCGCAAGCGGTGCAACAGGCAGCGCAGTGCGCGATGGACGGACGCATCGTCACGTTCGGCATTCGTCCGACAGCGCCCGAAACCGGCTACGGCTACATCGAATTCGAAGCGCGTCCGTTGCCGGGCAGCGCATCCATCCACAAGGTCGAGCGTTTCATCGAGAAACCCGAACTCAGCGTCGCGAAGGAATTGATCGGCTCTGGCCGGCACCTTTGGAATGCGGGCATGTTTTGCTTCACCGCGCAGACGATGCTCGACGAATTGCACAAGCACGCTACGAACGTGATCGAGCCGACGCTCGCGGCCGTGCAAGAGGCACGGCGCAGCACCTCGAACGACGGCTTTTGCGTCGAACTCGATGCTGCGCACTTTTGCAAAGCGGAGAACATCTCGATCGACTATGCCGTCATGGAGCGATCGAACAATGTGAACGTCGTGCCTTGCGATCTCGGTTGGAACGACATCGGGTCGTGGCTCGCCGTTAGCGAGCTGACTGCGCCTGACGAACTTGGCAACCGGATCAACGCGAAAACCGCGCTTCACGACGTCGAGAACTGTTTCGTGCAAAGCGACGAGCGCCTGGTCGGCATGGTGGGTGTGCGCGACCTGATCGTCGTCGATACGCCCGATGCGCTGCTGATTGCCGATAAAGCGCATGCACAGGACGTCAAGCAGCTCGTCGCCAAGCTCAAACGCTCGAACCACGACGCTTGCCGCCTGCACCGTACCGTGCATCGGCCGTGGGGCACGTACACCGTGCTCGAAGAGGGCGACCGCTTCAAGATGAAGCGTATCGTCGTGAAACCCGGCGCATCGCTGTCATTGCAGATGCACCATCATCGCAGCGAGCATTGGATTGTCGTCAGTGGTTGCGCCGAAATCATCAACGGCGAACAGACCATCTCGTTGCAGCCGAACGAGTCGACGTACATTCCGGCTGGCCACAGGCACCGGCTCGTGAATCCGGGCGTGCTCGATCTCGTGTTGATCGAAGTGCAATGCGGCGAATATCTCGGGGAAGACGATATCGTTCGCTTCGAAGACGTCTACGGGCGCGCGCCCAGCAACTAAGTTGCCGTTGCGTGAGGCCGTTTGCGCCTCACGCCCTCTTTGCGAAAACTGCACGACACATGCGCGTTCTTCATTTTTATAAAACATATAAGCCCGATTCGATGGGCGGAGTCGAAGAACTGATCGGGCAGATATGCTCGGGCGCTGCGAAACAAGGGGTCACGAGCGAAGTGTTGACGGTCAGCAAAGATACGTCGACGGTCGACTTCGGGGACCACATTCATTACCGTGCGAAGCTCGACTTCGAGATTGCGTCGTCGGCATTTTCGATCCATGCGTTAAAGCGTTTTACGGAACTGGCTCGGCATGCGGATGTGATTCATTATCACTTTCCATGGCCGTTCGCCGACATGGCGCATTTTCTGACGCGCGTGCGCAAGCCGTGTCTCGTCACGTATCACTCCGATATCGTGCGGCAGAAATTCTTGTTGCAGTTTTATAAGCCGCTGCGCGACCGGTTTCTTGCGAGTGTCGACAAGATCGTTGCAACCTCGCCGAATTATGTCGAGACGAGCGAGGTGCTGCAGCGCTTTCGCAGCAAGGTGGAAGTCATCCCGATCGGGCTCGATCCGGCATCGTACGCGGCGCCGAGTGACGAGAAGTTGCGGTACTGGCGCGAGCGAGCTGGCGAGAAGTTCTTCTTGTTCGTCGGGAATTTGCGGTACTACAAGGGACTGCATATTCTGTTAGACGCACTCGCGGGGACTGATTTTCGTGTGGTGATTGTGGGAGCCGGGCCCGTCGAAGGTGAGTTGCGGCAACAAGCGGCGCGGCTCAAGCTCGGCAATGTGGATTTCGTTGGGCCAGTAGGCGACGACGACAAGATCGCATTGCTCACGCTGTGTCATGCGCTCACGTTTCCTTCGCATCTGAGGTCCGAAGCGTTTGGGATCTCGCTGCTCGAAGGGGCGATGTTCGGCAAAGCGCTGATATCGGCGGAGATCGGGACGGGGACGTCGTATGTCAATGTCGACGGGCAAACGGGGGTTGTCGTGCCGCCGAGTGATCCGCAAGCGTTGCGGGAAGCGATGGGGAGGATTTGGGGGGATGACGCGTTGGCAGGTCGCCTAGGCCACAATGCGAAGCTGCGTTTTCAGAACTTGTTCACAGCGCAACAGATGGCCAGCGCTTACGTCCAGTTATATCGCCAGCTCACTGTAAAGGAATAATCGCGGAGACCCATGATAAGCGCACCCGCACAAACAAGGCACCGCTCGAATTCTCCGCTCGCCTATGCAGTAACCGTTATAGCCGTAATCGTTACGTACGCCTTTGCTAAGACGGTGTTGACGCCGACTCGCGTTGGCGACGGCAGCGAGTATTACGCCATGTATCTGGCATGGACCACAGCACATCGCCCTTTTATGACCCCCGACGCCTGGGCGATGTTGGATCAGCTCGCCCGGTCTCGCGCTATTCTCAATTTTGTCCCGACGTCACAACTCTTTGCGCAGTTCCCCCAACTCCATCTGGGTGACACCGCTGATTTCAATCATTTCTGGTTATACAGCCTGCTCGCTGCGATAGTTGGAAAAGCCTCAGCGCTCTTTGCCTCTCCCGTGAGCCCGCACGATGCGTTTCTGTTGCTGCACAGTTTGCTTTTCGGATTTCTTCTCGCACTCGCCTATCTCATCAATCGTTGGAGCGGTCTGACAGCCGTCACTGTGCTTACCGTGCTATCGCCATTGGTGTGGTACGTCGACAAAGTGCACACCGAATTTTTCACCTACTGCATGGTATGCGGGGCCGTGATCGCGCTCTGCGGCCATCGGTATTTTCTTTCGTCGGTTTTGCTCGCGATCGCATCGACACAAAATGTGAGCTTCGCAGCGATCGCTGCGTTACCCCTCGTTTTCGCCCTATTTGACGGCGGCATCCACCAGCGCTTCACGCTTGGTCAGCTCATCTCGGCTGCGGCAGTAGCGTTGCTCGTCTTGTTGCATCCAGCATATTATTTTTTCCGCTACGGGGCCATCGACCCTCAGTTGATTGCTGGCGGCGCATCGATCGGCGGCAATCTGCGCAACTTCTATGTCTGGTTGCTGGACCTTGACATCGGCTTGTTCCCCAATTGGCCGCTTGGCGTGCTGCTAATTGTGGCGCTCATCGTTTCTCTCGCTCGAAAATTGTTTGGCCGCGACAACATGAGCCAAGCGTCGGCGAGAAAACGCATTCACTGGCGCGAGTATTTGATCTTCTGTGCTTGCTATTTGATCGTTAACTTATTTGCTCAGTCGTCGACAGAAAAACTGAATTCCGGGGCGACCCCTGGCCTTGCGCGCTACGCGACATGGTACATCCCGCTGTTCTATCCGGCTCTTCGGACGTTGCTCAGAAATGTCCAACGCATAAAGCTGAGCACAGTGAGCGGTGCCGCAAAATTGATCTGCTTGGTGCCGGGCCTCGCGATATGCATCGGCTACACATATGCGTTTCAACGCCCCGAGTTGTCGGAGGGCGGCTACGTACAACCATCACCAGCATCACGCTTTGTCCAGACGCATTGGCCTGGCACCTACGATCCACCCGAAGAAATTTTTGCAAAACGATATAGCGGAGTGGGTGAGGCTCCGGAGCTCGCCACCGCCTTAGCGGTCGTCGGTCCCGACTGCAGAAAGGTCCTGGTAGAGAAAGGAGCGGGGCGAATATTTGGCCTTGCTGGATGCGGATTAGACGAGAAACGTATGTCCGCATTGCTCAGATCAGGCACACTCTCCGAAGTACCACGAGGGGACTACGTCGAGCTTTCGGATAAACAAGCCGAGGCTCTGCTCCTGCCGTGTCCAGACGTGATCATTCTGTCCGACCGCAGTAACGCGATCGACGAAATGCTTCGCGGATTTAGCGCGGCAGAGCCATGGGGGCGTTGGAGCGATGGGACCCACGCCTCGATTGTCTGTGCATCACGGGGTATAGGGAAAGCGGTAATCACCGCGCACGGATTTACCACCCCAGGACGAGTACAACGCTGGAGCGTGGCCGCGAACGAAGGCCCTCGCTTGTCGTTTCAATTCGACGCTTCGACGCGTGAAGTGGAAGCGCCGATCGCGGCGGAGAAAGGCAAACAAATGAAATTGACGTTCTGGTTTCCGGACGTCATATCGCCGCAAAGTCTCGGGTTGAGCGAAGA
The DNA here is from genome assembly GCF_964253315.1 of Trinickia sp. LjRoot230. Lineage (NCBI taxonomy): Bacteria > Pseudomonadati > Pseudomonadota > Betaproteobacteria > Burkholderiales > Burkholderiaceae > Trinickia > Trinickia sp. LjRoot230. The sequence goes on along the minus strand of NZ_CAXUQX020000001.1, from coordinate 982,963 downwards.
TCAACGCCAACTGGCGCTCGGCCTTACTACAGTCCGCTTTACGCCGTAGTACAAAAACGATGCTGACGTCGAGAGCCGAATATTGCTAACGATGTCCCACAAGAAAGCGGCGACTTGGTCTCATCGATGACCTTGACGCCCCCGAATGCGTTCGAGGAGCACGTTTTGGATAGGTCAAAAATCGGCACCGCATGTTTTGTACTGATTACTGCGGTCTTGCTTCCACTGATTAGTTCAGATCGCATCTGGTCAAGCAGCGTCGATCTGGCACACCACTATGCTCTGGTGGAGCGCCTCCTCGAACCGGGCGGAGTTGGCTCGACCCCGGACTTAACCCTTGGCGAAATGCAGTTTTATCCGCGCGTGGGCCATCTGATCGCCACCGTCGTCGCGAGCGTTCTGGGCTCCAGCATTGCTGGCATGGCGCTCACTGGCACCGCCTCGTTAACCGTTATCTGGATCGCCGTCGCATACCTTCTGTCTGCGGTTGGCAGGCCGATCGGTATGCGTGTGCTCTTTGCCAGCGCAATGACTGTCGGCGTTGGCGGTACTGTCTTGAAGCTGCAAATTTTTGGAAACGAGATCGTCGGTAACTACTTCTTTTCTCAACTGATTGCGCAGGCTGTCCTATTGATCGCGGTAGCCGCCGCATTGTGGCTGGAGCGGCAATCATTTCCACGGTGGCTCCGCTACGGATTTTTGGCTGCTTCCATTCTCGTAATCGAGAGCATCCATTTATTGCCTGCTATCGAAGGGCTGGGTGTTTTGGGCTTCTTGTTGCTGTCAGACGTGGTCGACTCATGGGACGCACGCGCAACCAACGGCGCCGTCGCTCGTTCGATCGTGCGTTCGGTGTTGCTCTTGGCTGCGACAACCGCCGCGGTGATAGCACATCCGACTTTCGCAGTCATGCGCACAATCAGCGAAAACAACGGGGCGCTTCCGCTGACGCTGTTCCGCTCGCTGACCGGTTTATTCGCGCTGGCGCTCGTTGTGTTCGGATTGTCCATCGCGTTAATGCTTCGATCGAGAAATGTGACAGCCGAAACACGCCAGAGCGCACTACCGTTGAGATACATCGGTGCGCTCGGAGCATCTTGCAGCGTTTTGTTCGCCCTTCAGTGGCTGGCCGGCCATTTCGGACAAGGCTCGGAGTATGCGAGCAAGAAGTATGTGTTCGCGCTGACATCGATATTTCTGATCGAAGCTCCGCTCTTTCTGATCGCTACTCCAAGCGCATTGAAAATCGCAGCGAACGCACATCAAGGCAAAGCGTACAGATTCGTTGACTCGATTGCGCTGATCGCCTTTATCGTTGCAGCCTTTCTCGCGGCCACACCTCGACATGCTGACTTGTCGGTGGCGAAAATGCGCGGGATCGAGCGAGAAACGAAGGCGATTCAGACATTCCGTCTTGAACACGGCATTACCGGCCGAGCATTCGCAATTCATCTGCCTGCTGCGAGCCCTGTGTTGGATTATATGTTTTCGATTGCCACGCTCAAGGCACCCAGAGATGACGCGACCTACGACGTGCTCCTCGGCAGGACACCGCGAGGATTGGCGCAGGACGTCGTTATCGTCACCGGTCGCGACGACCCAACGTACGATGTGCATCAGTGTCGCTTTCCTACCGCGACGACAAGCCTGGTCGCCGTCGACGCGCGATGCTTTGTGACAGCAAAGCATCTGAACTCCACCTGTCGAGACTACTTTGATCTGACCTCTGCAAGCCCAATTGACCCCTCGCTGCTGTCCGGGTTCAGTTCGCAGGAACCGGCTGGAAGTTGGACCGATGCCAAGAGCGCGTCTTTCAAGTGCGAAATGCCAGTCGCAGCGACCTTTCGCCCCCGCTTCGTTGATGTGACAGCCAGTGCGTTTGTCCCGAGCGGGCATAAGCAGCGTCTCACGTTGTCGCTGGGCGATTCGGACGTACATCAGAGCGTCGTCTTTACCCGCCCTGCAGAGGCGAGAGTGATAACGCTGCCAATAAGCAGTAGCACAGATCACTGGCTGAGCCTTCGCTTCTCGCTACCTGATGCGATTTCGCCTGCCCAGGCAGGCGTTAGCGCCGATGCCCGCTTGCTTGGCGTACAGATCAGTGCAATCCGTCTTCGATGAACGACTGTACCGACCACCGATCGCATCGGCACCAAAGCGCTGCGCGGAAGTAAGGGTTAGCGCAATATCGCGGTGCGCTTGCCCTGAGTGATGAGAGGCCCCACGAATCGAATACAATAGCGGGCTTATTACCATACCTTACGGAAGGTTACGGCATGAGCACGCCTCCCCTGTTCAACTTCGAGCGGTCGCTGGCGGGAAAGAAAATTCTCGTGACCGGCCACACTGGCTTCACCGGTGCATGGGCATGCCTCTGGCTCAGCGAGATTGGCGCTCGGGTTGCCGGTATCGCGCTACCGCCGGATCAAACCCCTTCACTTTATGAAGAAGTCGGCTTTGCTGCGGACATTGATTCGGTATACGCCGACATCGGCAATGCCGATGATGTCAGGCTTGCCTTCGACAAGTTCGCACCGGACGCGGTTTTGCATCTTGCTGCACAGCCGCTCGTGCGCCGCTCGTATCGCGAACCGGTAGCGACATTCGCGACCAATGCACTGGGCACGGCACACATACTCGAAGCGGCTCGCTCAACGCCCTCCGTCCGCGCCGCTGTATGCGTAACAACCGACAAAGTTTATAAAAACAACGAGTGGCAATGGCCGTACCGCGAGAACGATCCATTGGGCGGCAAGGATCCGTATAGCGCGTCCAAAGCCGCCGCAGAAATGATTATCGACAGCTTCCGCAGTTCATTCGGCAAGACCGACGGCACGGGCCTGGCGATCGCAACAGCTAGAGGCGGCAACATTATCGGCGGCGGCGATTGGTCGGAGGATCGCCTTGTGCCCGACTTCGTCCGCGCGGTGATCGGAAAGTCCCAGTTAACGCTGCGTTATCCCGACGCGACAAGACCATGGCAGCACGTGCTCGCCCTCGTGCAAGGCTATCTGATGTTGATGGCGGGTTTGTTGGAAGAACCGGCGAAGTTCGCGCGCTCATGGAACCTTGGGCCGCAGGACCCCAAAAGTTTCACTGTGCGCGACGTTCTCGAAGAACTCGCAAAAAACTGGGAACGGCCGAACCTTGAATATATGACTGAACCGCTACCCGAGGCTGGCGCGCTTGCCCTCGATAGCTCCCTTGCACGTAACGTCTTGGGATGGGCTCCGCCCTGGGATACTCGCCGCGTTGTGTCTGAAACGGCCAACTGGTACCGCGAATATTATCAACGCCCATCGGACGCACGGGCGATATCGCTGACGCAGCTTTCGCAGTGGCGCTCCGATTTGCGGAACGCCGGGGCCTAGCACATGCTATCCCGCGTTCTACTTACGGGCGGCTCCGGCTTCGTTGGGCGTCGATTAGCGCAGATGCTGCGTCGCTCAGGCGTTGACGTGACGAATATCGGGCGGCGCCCGTGCCCCGTTGACGGAGTGGACAATCGAATCGTCGCAGCATTGTCGATCGAGTCAATGACAGAGGCGATCGGGAAAAACAATAAGTTCGATGGGCTGATACATCTGGCGGCTTCAGGCGTCAATCCAGGCAGCCGCGATCCGCTTGATCTGATTGAAGTCAACGCTGCGCTCGCGCCAAAGATCGTCATGTTGGCGGCGGATCTGGGCTGTCGAGCCGTCGTAATCGCGGGCAGTAGCGCCGAGTATCACGCGCCGCAGACCGATGTACCGCTCGTTGAAGACGCGCCGCTCGAAATGCAAAAGCTCTACGGTGCCACGAAAGCGGCCGGCAGCATTCTCGCGCTAGCCAGTGGCGCTGCAATTTCGCTTCCTGTTGCGATCGGCCGACTGTTCAATGTCTTCGGGCCTGGGGAAGCTCCGCATCGTCTGCTACCGTCGTTGGCTACCAACCTGCGTGCGGGACAACCCGTCAGGTTGTCCGCAGGCACTCAGGTCAGAGATTTCATCTACGTCGACGATGCGTGCACAGGGCTGATAGCGCTCGCCGAAGCGTTGAGCGAACACAGGATGCCTAGCGGTGCTTACAACTTGGCGACGGGCACGGGCCATTCGGTTGCACAGTTCGCACGAACGGTCGCATCGGCAATAGACGCCGACGAAAGTCTGCTTCAGCTCGGCGCACTGCCGATGCGCGCCGACGATTTACCGTACGTCGTGGGTAACCCCGATCGACTGAAGCAGGCATGCGGGTGGAGTGCCGCCACCACACTTATCGACGGCATCCGCCGGACGCTCGACGAGCTTGAGCGCACTTCCTAGACAATTAACCATGCCCAACGTCTATGCGAATTGATTCCGCTATCGCTTGCCGCCCCCTCATTTCGATCACGATCCCCGTGCTAAACGAGGCGGACAATCTCGACATGCTGTACGCGCGCCTCGATGAATTGTCAAAAAAGATGGCGAGCAAGTGCGACATGGAGTTCGTCTTTTCCGACAATCATTCGGATGACCGCACCTGGGAAATCCTTTCCGAATTCGCTCGTCGGGACCCGCGCGTGCGCGCGATCCGTTTTTCAAAAAACGTCGGATTTCAACGGTCGATCCTTGCCAATTACATCCATACGCGCGGGGATGCAGTGCTTCAGATCGATGCTGATCTACAAGACCCGCCGGAGCTGCTGGAAAAATTCTTTGCGCTGTGGCTGGAGGGTTATCACGTTGTTTACGGTGTGCGCGTAAAACGGCGCGAGGGTCGCCTGATCAACGCGTTTCGCCGCGTCGGCTACTGGATCATAGATAAGATAAGCGAACACCCCATCCCGAGAGATGCAGGCGATTTCCGGCTCGTAGATCGAAAGGTCATCGACGCCGTGCAGAAGTTTCGGTCGCCGAACCCTTATCTCCGCGGCCTGATTGCAGGACTGGGCTTCAAGCAAATCGGTATCACGTATGAAAGGTCGGCGCGCGTTGCAGGCTCGAGTAAGTTCGGCCTCGCACAGCTCATTCGGCTAGGCTTAACCGGCGTCTTTAATCACTCAGTCATTCCCCTGCGGATCGCAACTTATGCCGGCGTGCTATTGCTAGGTGTCAGCATCGTAGGCGCCCTCTACTACGCCGTACTTCGCATTTTTCACCCGGACCTGCCGCGCGGACTTGCCAGCATTCACATATTGGTATTGTTCGGCATCGGCTTTCAATCGCTGCTGCTGGGCATCCTTGGGGAATATCTTCGGCGCATATATGTCTTACTGCGCTCCGAGCCAACAGCCATCGTCGAGCAAGCGCTGAACATTGCGCCCGACGAGCTAAAACTTTGAATTGGGGGAGTGAATGAAAGCTGTTATCTTGGCAGGTGGCCTTGGGACGCGGATCGCGGAGGAGTCGGACCACAAGCCGAAGCCGATGGTCGAGATTGGCGGGAAGCCGCTTCTGTGGCACATCATGAAGACGTATAGCCATCACGGCATCAACGACTTCATCATTTGCCTCGGCTATAAAGGCTATGTAATAAAAGAATTTTTCTTTAATTATTATCGTCACACTGCGGATCTCGAAGTCAATCTGGCTACCGGTGAGCATAAAGTTCTAAGCTCGCAGTCCGAACCATGGACGATCACGCTCGTCGATACCGGCGCCGATACGATGACGGGTGGGCGCCTCAAGCGCGTGGCATCGCACTTGAACGACGAAACGTTTTGCCTGACCTATGGCGACGGTCTTGCGGATATCGATGTCGCCGCCGAAATCGAATGCCATCGGAAGCACGGCAAACTTGCGACTGTTGCCGCGACTCAGCCGCCGGGACGTTTCGGAGTACTAAACATCGCGGACGGCAATCAGGTCACGAGCTTCGAGGAAAAGCCGACAGACGAAATCGGTTGGATCAATGGCGGCTTTTTCGTGCTGGAACCGAAGGTGATCGACTACATCGATGGCGATTCGACATCGTGGGAGCACGCCCCGCTGCGCAACCTCGCAGGCGATGACCAACTGGTAGCGTTCCATCACCACGGGTTCTGGCAACCGTGTGACACGCTTCGGGACAAGCGCCAACTCGAAGCACTATGGGAAAGCGGGAAAGCCCCTTGGGCAGTCTGGAACGCTCGCTAAGCACGCATTAGGACAACGCCCACTCATGAATTCTGCGCAAGACAACTCGCTACGACGAAAACGGCTGCCTTTACGACAGTTGGTAGGTGTCGGCATATCGATAGCCTGCCTCGTACTGGTCTTTCGGAAGGTCGACGTTGCTCAGTTACGCATCGCATTGGAGAACTTCAAGTGGCATTTCCTTGCACTTGGTATCGCATCGCTCGCGATCGATTACGCGGTCCGTATCCAACGCTGGGCGGTGTTGCTACGGGCAGGTGAAGCCAACGTGACTGGCTGGGCTTGTGCCGCCCCGTTCCTGGGCTCGATTACGCTGAATAACGTGTTGCCGTTTAGGGCGGGCGACCTGGTGCGCGCGCTGCTCTTTCCGGCCGCCATTGGTGTGCGGCGTGTGACCGCGACGGCAAGTCTGTTGCTCGAGCGACTCATCGACATGCTGACGCTTTTGATGAGCTTGGGCATTGGCCTTTCGCTAAGCCCCGTGGCGCACGTTCCCGAATGGCTGGGCCATACAGTTACCGGTTTGGCAATCGGAGGTTGCGTCACGCTCTTTCTTATTGCCGTACTAAACGGGCCGTTATTGAGGCTGCTCGCGTCACTTCGCGCAATCGCCGACCGTCGCGGCCTATTAAAGGTCGGAAGCGGGATAGCGTTGTTGATTGAGTTGACTCGCGATGCTGCCGGCATGTCGCGACCACGCGTTCTCGGCGCACTGGCGTTGTTGTCAGCAGTCATTTGGGTCGGGGAAACCGGGTTGTTCTGGGCTGTTTTGCACGGGCTGTCGATCGACGCCGCGTTCCCCGCCGCGCTGACCATTATGGCAATAGCAACGCTTTCGACGCTCGTTCCATCTTCGCCGGGCTACGTGGGGCCTTTCCATTTGGCGGCCTATTCAGCAGCGGTCATGCTCGGCGGTTCATCCGCCCAAGCGGCGAGCTTCGCAGTCCTGGCGCACCTCGGGCTGTGGCTTCCGACCACGCTCGCCGGAAGCATTGCGATTCTCGCCAAGCCCGCGCTCTTCAAGGGCCGATCGGCGGTCCATCCGACCGCCTGACCTCTTTTTGGATTCAAGCAAGCAATGAGTACGCAATACGATGTCGTTATTGTTGGCGCCGGTTTTACCGGCTTGGTCGCAGGCCTCGATCTCGCACGAGCGGGAAGGAAGGTCCTCATCCTAGAACGAGACGCAGGGCCCGGCGGGCTTGCGGGAACATTCGAGTTCAAGAACGGCATCACCATCGAAAAGTTTTATCACCATTGGTTCAACAACGACGAATACGTGCCCGAGTTGGCCAGCGAACTGGGGATTGCGGATCAGATCGTGACGCTGCCATCCAAGACTGGCATGTACTTCAACGGCAAACATTGGCGGCTGTCGACGCCATTGGACCTACTAAGATTTTCGCCGCTACCGCTGCTCGATCGAATTCGATTGGGCTTGCTTGTGTTTCAGGTCCGGAAGATCAAGGACTGGAAAACCATTGAGCACTTGTCGATCCGCGAGTGGCTGGAACCGCTGTGCGGCAAGAACGTCTTCAAAGTCGTCTGGCAACCGTTGATCGAATCGAAGTTCTCCGTATACGCGGACGCGGTCAATGCGGTGTGGTTTTGGAAAAAACTCGTTTTACGAGGCAGCACGCGCGACAAACAGGGCGGCGAACAGCTCGCTTATTTCAGAGGCGGATTCGGGCGATTGGCTCAGAAGATCGCAGATGAAATCGTTCAGTTGGGTGGCGAAATTCGGTATGGAACCGAAGTTACTGGGACCGAGACGTCTAACGGGCATGTCACTGCCCTTCAGACATCGCAAGGCTCTCTGACATCGAAACATTTCCTCTTCACGCCTTCGTTTCAAGTCATCGCAAATATTTTTAACGGTGCAGCTGATCCGAAATGGCTCGATTCTCTGCGACGCATCAACTACCTCGGCAACATGTGTCTGGTGCTGCAACTCGATCGCAGCCTTTCCGAGACCTATTGGCTAAACGTCAACGATCCGGGCTTTCCGTTTGTGGGTGTTATCGAACACACGAACTTCGACCCTCCGGAAAACTATGACGGCAAGCATATCGTCTTCATCTCGCGCTACTTGGCAACACAGGACCCTGTATGGGCATACGAAGACAGGGAGTACCTCGATTTTGCTATCGAGCATCTGCGCCGGATGTTCCCTGAGTTCAACGAGTCGTGGGTACAAGACTTCCGCGTCTGGCGAGCCGAGTATGCTCAACCGGTGACCGAGCGCAACTACTCGGCGTATGTGCCGAAGCGGGAAACACCGTTCGCAAACGCGACGATATCGACCATGGCACAGATTTACCCCGAGGATCGGGGAACGAATTACGCCATACGTGAAGGCAGGGACGTGGCGCAGGCGATTAACGCACGGCTGAACGGCTAACCCTGGAAATCATGTACAGTCCCCCGCTGATAGCTGGAGAAGGCTCGCTCTGTCGGTAACCATATGAACAAGCTGCCTCCCACGAGCGTAGCGACAAGATCGGGGCGCGAGCCCCGAGTTCGGTTTGCGGCAGTGACCCGCCTTCTGAAAAAAGGGGGGCTGTTGGCGTCACCGATTTCCTTGTACAAGGATAAGACCACTCATTGGGCCGAGGCTTCTGCCATTATTTATTTGGTGGCCCCGGTCTTTGTTTTCTTCGCATTCTTCGTGCGAATTTCGATTGCTATACCGGCCTGTCTTTTTATCGTTTTATGCTTAATCGATATCGCTGGCAAGACTGAATGGATGCAGGGTTTCCGGCCCTCACGCCAAACGCTTTACGCGTTTTCGGTCGCCGCGATATGGCTATGGCTTGCAGGAAGCTTCGGTGGGTTGCGGCAAAATTCCGACTGGGTCAAACATTACGCCCTGCTCAACTACCTCGCGGCGAATTCATGGCCCGCGACGATTCACGTGGATGGTCTCAACGGGAACTGGGGCGTCCGGTATTCGCTCGGTTGGTATCTCGTGCCTGCGTTGGTGCTGAAATACACGGGCCTGCATGCGCAACGCATAGTGTCTGGCCTGTGGTCACTGATCGGCTTATTTCTCTTTTTTCGCACGCTGCTCGGCTTGATCACGGCGCGGCGAGCGCAACTTATTGTCCCGTTGGTTTTCGTCGTTTTTAGCGGTGCCGACATTATCGGCACCGCGCTTACGCACTTTCAGATGGGGCTCATCTATCACCTTGAATGGTGGGATGGTTGGATCGAATACGGATCGAACATGACATCACTGTTTTGGGTTCCCCAACACGCGATCTCGGTGTGGCTCGGCATAGCGACGCTAATGCCGCAAGATCGCCGGCCGACTCTGTTGCCATATCTGGCCTTGATGTACTCAGCAATCTCATTCTGGTCCCCATTTGCCGCGATAGGCCTCGCTCCCTACGGCGCGTGGCTGGTTTGGCGCTACGGCGTGCGGCAAATTGTTTTCAGCCCACAGGCAATTTCCACTGTGGCACTTCTGACAAGCCCAATCGTTCTATATCTGGCTGCGGGCTCTGGGCAAATCCCGCATGGCTTTATCGGAACAGCCGCAAACCGATGCGTTTTGAGCGAAAGCGCAGGTGCGCCATGCTTTTCGTGGGCGTCGTACCTCATGTTCGTTGCCGTCGAGTTCGCGGCGCCCGCAGCTATTCTGCTGACGGCAAAAAATGAGCGCAAAGCGATATTGGTAATTGCGATCGCGTCGCTGGTGCTCATACCGCTCTATAAGGTCGGGGCATACAACGATTTCGGCATGCGCGCATCCATGGCCAGCCTCGCTGTTCTAGCGAGTCGATCTGGAGAACTGATCGCAACTGGCCAACGTATTGCAGTAGCAGCAATGATGGTCGCACTCGCCTTTGGTTTGCCCACTGCGGCAGGAGAGATGGCACGGGCGTTCACGAATGCACCGGAGCCCGACATCGATTCGGACCTGACGAGATCGCTCAATGATCATCCTGAAGTGTTGCCGCAGTACTTCGCCAAATTGCCTATTCCAGTGCTTAGGACGTCAAGCGGCGAAGCCGCGACAAAAGCAGTGCATTAGCCAACGAGCCGAATCTCGACGACGCGTTTGAACGATGCCGTTCGTGCCGCAGCACCCAAAATTCACCGATACTCATCATTCAAGCTTCTCCGGCGGATACGACCGATACAGCCACGCCGGCAACTTGCCCCCATCCGCCCCATTGTTTGTAGCGCGAAGGAAGATGTACTGTCCCAGGTCGTGCTTCCGATATTCGATCAAGTGACCAAATTTGCTTGGCTCGATAAAATTCGACGTTATGTTTTCGTGCACATCCGCCGTAAATATTTCCTCCACTGTAAAGCCGAGGTAACCGAGTAGCGTGTGCAGTTCATGCTTGTTGTACTCCCTGTTATGCCGGCCGTACGGACCGTATCCACTATATGGGTCGTAGATGTTGCTGCCAACAATAAGTCGGGCCACGTTTTCGATCCGATCGACATTTGGCGTCGTCAGTATCAGCGAGCCGCCTTTGCGCAACACTCGTTTTATCTCGCGCAAAACCTTGCAAGGATCATTTAACAGATGCTCGATAATCTCGCAAAATAGGACAACATCAAACGAAGCAGCATCGAAAGGAAACGAATCTTCCTCGATATTGAAGTGCTGATACGAGAGTTCGGTCGGGGTAATTTTCGTATCGGCTGTGTAGCCTTTATGAAAGACTCGCTGTTTGTTTAGTCCGTGGGCAAACTCTGCACTGAAATAGTTGGCAAGACTCCACTCGACTGACGTAAAACGCTTCAGCAGCATGGTCGTGAAGTACGGATTGGCTCCAAGTTCCAGACCGGTGCACGGCCGTTCCGATGCACTTGTCGCCCGTTGAACCAACCCATAGGTGTGAACGAAACGTTCGAAATCCTGCGTGCAGTAGCTCTGGATCGATTCCGGAGCGCCCTCGACCCGCACGGACTTCAACCAATCGAAGAGCGCCGCTCTAGAGATCCCCTCCGGTAGCGGCAACGGAAGGCGAAGGGGAAACGAATCAAGGGTATGGTGATGGATCTTATTGGTTGCGATCTCTCTCGATGCCGCCATTTCAAGCGCATCAGCGCTGTTACGTCTCCGCAAGAACATATGGCCCTCTCTCTGTCGCGAGCACGACGCTCGCTTTTCGTTAAGTAAGCAACAGCTAAAGCAGTTGATACTGACCGCCGAGCAAAGCAGTGTAGCTCCGGAATATGTAACCGCAACCAATAAAAATTTATCCCGCCATCGCCGCAACAGCTCCCCAATTCGCATACCAAGCGTTACCCAAGATGACGTTGCTCAGCCGGAGGGCACTCTGCTCCCACGTCAGCCAGCGCATTCCCGAAGAAGCGGGGATAGTGCCCGCATCACGCAACCGCAACCATTCCCGAACGCAGTCCGTCAGCACCTCCGCGCCTTCACCGTCGAAATACAGCGCATGGTCCCCGGCCACTTCACGAAACACCGGTATATCACGAGCGATAATCGGAAGTCCTTTTTGTGCCGCCTCGATGAGCGGCAATCCAAACCCCTCGCCTTTCGAAGCAACAATCAAACAAGACGCAGCTTCGTAGATCTGATCGAGATATTCGTCGCTTGCACCCTGAATCCAGAAGAAACGTTTCCCGGTCTCCGGATGAGTGTTGAGCACGCGGTCGAACCCATTCAAACCCCACCCTGCTTTCCCAACGACAGTCAGATTCACATCCGCACCCGCCGCCCACAGTGCATCGAACGCGGCGATCGCCTGATCATGTCCCTTGCGCGGCTCGACGGTGCCCACCAACAAAAACGTCGGCTTCGCTCGCATCGCATCGATAAGCGTCACCGCGTTCTCCGGCACGCCCCGTGACGGTTGGCTACTCTCCATATCAGCGCCAAGATGGAAATACCCAAGCTTGAGTTCGCGCAACCGCGCGACCCCCGACGAATCGAGCCAGTCCTTCACATCGTCGGCCACGGCACGGGAAATTCCGATAAGCCCGTCCGCAACGGTAGCGATTGTCTTCAACCACGGCGGAAAGCATCCGGCAATTCCCTCATGGAACCATTCGGGACGCCTGACCGGTAGCAAGTCATACACGACGAAATGAATCTGCACGCCGCGCTGCCGTTGTTTGAGAAACCATCGCTCAGCAGCAGGTATCCGATCCGCGACCAGATCGAGCCCAAGAAAAACGTCTCCCGGTTGAGTATCAACCCAATCGTCGTCATCGTGCGATGCGTCGCTGGCAAAATCGAGCGACCGCCAAAACTGATTGGCGTACCGATAAGCCATTGTCGAGCGCTCCAGCCTCACGGGCCGAACCCGCCATCCCGGCGGCGGCGCCATCAGAAACTGACGCAGAATCGCACGCGTGACTCGTTGAATGCCCGACTTCGCGTCAATCTCCGACAGAACAGATACATCAATCAGAAATTGCCGGTCACGATCCGCACGTTGGTTGGACGCAATAGCATCCGCAGCCACGAGGCAATCGGAATCAAGCGCCGACGCATCGAGCTTTCTCAGCGAGTCAATCAAGCGGTGATAGCGGTTTTCGGCGGCCTCGCGGCGGTGGTGCAAATTCGCAGTGGCCCCTTCGGCGGCGCTTATCCCCGCCACGCGAGCCGCATATGCCGCTTCAAATGCTTGGACGGTGCGTCGCCCCGTCTCGTCCCAAGAAAAACGGCGCGCGCGAATTTGCGCATCCTCGCGCAGCGAAAGGGCGAAATCGTCATCGGTGAGCACGCGGCGCATCAGCGACACCATCTGCGAGACGTTCCGCGGATCGAACAGCGCATCTTCGCGCGCAATGACTTCGGGAATGCTCGTCGTATTCGAACCGATGACGGCAGCGCCCGTGGCCATCGCTTCCAACGCCGGCAGGCCAAAACCTTCGTGCAGCGACGGAAACACAAACAAGCTACATTGGTTATAAAGCGCGACAAGATCGTCGTCAGGGATATAGTTTCCCAGCACCAACTCGTCATGCCCCACACCGTTCGCCTTGGCAATTCCCCTTAGCTTGATGGCCTGTGCTTCGGTTGCCTGACACGCGAGGAACAACTGGTGCCGATGCCGAACCTCCGTCGGAAGTTTCGAATAAGCCACGATGAGCCGTTCGAAATTCTTGCGAGGCTCGACAATCCCAGTCGACATGATGAACGGACGATCAAGCGAGTAGCGGCGAAGCAAATCGCCCGCCTGCGCCGCTGAAACATCAAGTCGCTTAAATATATTCGACACGCCAGACGAGATATTGATGATCCGCTCGCCGGGAATCCCAAGTTCGCGAGATGCCTCCTCCGCGCAGTACTGCGATATCGCAAGCAGCACATCGGCGCGCTTCAACGCGTCGATCTTCTCGTAGTAATGCCGTCTGACACCAGTGTCCGCCAAATATCGCTCGGGGTTCAGAAATGGAATGAGGTCATACAGGGTAACGGCCGTAATGATATCGGCGTCGAATGCCTTCACCGAACTCGTCGACTGGTCGACGTACCCTTCGAACAAACTGCTGATATGGACCAGGTCCGGTTCAAGCTCGGCGATTGCGTATTCGCGAATGAGTTGGGCGGCGCCCACACGCCAGTTCTTCGACCCGACATAGGGCGTGAGTGGCGGAACGGAAAACACGACGATCCGCTCGCTGGGAAGCAGCCCCGCCAAGGAGGCGCGAATGCACTCTATCGAATCGGGAAATGCATCGCTGAGGATGACCCATATTTCGTGTGCGCCCGCGTTCCTGATAATCGACTTGGCCAACGCCATGCTATATCGGCCAATACCTCGAAATCTGCTCGCGGATTGGCAGCCTTGAAGGTCCAATACGATGCGCATAGTCGTCCTAACGTTGATTTACGGGGTACTGTTACTGCTGTCTTTCGCTTTCGTCAGATCGGCGTAGACTTTGCGCCCACGAGCCGTCAGGCGGTCGACAGAATCGACTTCGTCAACCCCATTGCCGGCAACGCCACGAAGCGCATCGATGCCAAGCGCGCCCACGAGGCGCGAACGCAGCTTCGGAAAGCGCGACAGCACCGTCGATAAGCGCGCTTTCAATACCGGCCGGCAACGCACGTATGCGGCAGCGTGCAACAGGCCCAGCGTAACGAGGCGCTTGGCAGCAGGTCTCGATACCGGCGCTTTGCGAAGCACCATGCCGCCCAGGCGAACGGGCGCGGACAGGCGCCAGCTTCGGCTGTTATACATGGCGTTGATCTGATCCTGCAGGCTCACGATCTCCACCTCGGCCGTCGCGGCGCGCTGTTCGATCCTGAATCGTTCGGCTTCGGCGCGGCGCTCCGCCTCACTCAACTTCAACTCGAAATCACGAATCCGGAGCTCGGCCTGATACGCCCGCTCTTGCCATCTGCGAACCTCCGCTTGGGCCTCGACAACGGTCAGATTCAACAGATCCACGCTGTCCTCTTCTCTCTTCGATACTGCGAGCAAGGATCCACTCACCAACGACTGGGCAGTCGCGACAAGCTCCGGGTTGTGCCGCTTGAACGCGATCACCGCATAATCTGGCGCCTGCATCAGATTATCGTCGAGCACTGAGACAACTTTGTTAATTACTGTTGCGCCGGCAAGCTCGATCGGCATCATTTCGAGGTCGTTGCGAACCACACCACGATTGACCGGAACGACAACCGCACTCTCGAATCCCGAATATTCGCAGGCAAAGCTTAGTAGTACTGACGGAATGGGCCGCTCGTGCGTGGGGTCGAGATAGAAGTTACAGGCACCCACAACTAAATTGGCCGGGTTCGGCGTTTCGAGAAGAATCGCGCCCCCATCGTCAAGCACGCGGTGCGCCTCTTTCAAAAATGCCAATAAGTTGTCGAAGCCCAGATGCTCGACGACGTGGAATGCGCTGACCAGTCCGTATGCATTCGCCGGCTGCGAAGCCAAAAACTGCATCGCGTCCGCCTTCGTCACCGACAACCCCGCAGCCCGCCCTGCCTCGACGAATTCTTCGTTCAGATCGAGACCCTCAGCCGGAATGCCGTGCTCGCCCAACAACTCGAGCCATTCTCCGCGACCGCATCCGACATCAAGCGCCTTCTTGTCAACCGTGGCATGCAACGCTTGAACGACCGGCAGATAAATGCTCTGTCGCGCCTTGATGGTCTCTTTCGTCCCGCGAAAGCGCTCTTCGAGCGCCCGATAAAAATCGTCTGACAGCATATCCCCGCGCCTCTTTATAGTTGGTAACTTACCGTGCTCAGTTCGGGCTCCATCCACGCACAGCCAACGAACTTCTTTTTAGACATATTGAGCACCTGGAAAACGATGGCATGGTCACGCCATTCGTAGTTCCTTCCCACATGAGTGTCGCCGGCATGTAGCGCCACCGCCACCGAATAATTGCCCTCGCCAAGATTGGCGGTGAATGCAAACCGATATTTGATGCGCTCGCCTGCGGCATATGCAACTCGCGCTGGCGAAGGCTGCGCAAGAAAACGCGTGTTGGTACCGAAAATCGGCTGCCCGAGGCGGTCTTTGATCGCATATCCAAGCACGAGGTCCGGCACGTTCTCGTGCACCGATACATCGACCTCCAACGCCACTTCGCTACCCACATCGATAATCTCGACGCGCTTGCCCTCCGCATCGACCAAGCGAATTTCGTTGACGGTCGCCTCGCCGGTGCCGGATATCGTTCGCGTCTTGCCGTCGTCGCCGCGCACTTGCTTGACGGTCTTGCCTTCGCGATCGGCAAGCAGTGCGTTGTAGTAATCGAAAATCTCTTCGGGGTCGCCCTGCTTTTCGAGGCGCCCTTCGTTCAACAAAATAGCGCGATCGCAAATCGATTGGATGGCCGTCTTATCGTGCGAAACGATCAGCAGCGTGGTGCCCTCTTCACGATACGAACGAATGCGATCGAAACTCTTGTGCTGAAAATAGGCGTCCCCGACGGACAACGCTTCGTCGACGATCAGGATGTCGGGCCGGCGAAACGTGGCCACACTGAACGCGAGCCGCATTTGCATACCGCTCGAATACACGCGCACCGGTTGATCGATCGCATCGCCAATTTCCGCGAACGCTTCGATGCTGGCCATATTCGCGTTGATCTCGTCGACCGAATAGCCAAGCAGTTGCCCGGCCATGATGACGTTGTTGCGCCCCGTGAAGTCAGGGTGAAACCCCATCCCCAATTCGAGCATCGCAGCAACGCGCCCTGTCACGCTGATACCGCCTTGCGTAGGCTGCGTGGTGCCGGTAATCATCTTGAGCAACGTGCTCTTGCCGGCACCGTTGATGCCGACGATGCCCACTGCCTCGCCCTGCCTCACCTCGAAGCTGATATCGCGCAATATCCATTTCAGTTGGTGCCGGACAACCTGCCCCGGCGCCATCCATTCAACCAATCGCCCAAAGCGTGAAGCGTATTGCTTGTACGCTTTGCTGACGTTTTGTACGGAGATACTGCCCATAAGATCGGGTCCGCTGTTACGAGTCGACGCGTTCAATGGCTTCGTTAGAACGAAAACCCGATTTCATTTCTGCGCAAATCGGCTTGCACCATCATCTGGCACAGTTCCTCGAGCGACGTCTTCGGTTCCCAGCCAAGCTTTTCCTTGGCCCTCGCCGGGTCGCCAATCAGCAATTCCACTTCGGCCGGCCGATAGAACTTCGGATTCACGCGAACGAGCACTTTGCCGTCGGCTGCATTCACACCTTCTTCTTTCTCGCCTTCGCCACGCCACTGCAATTCCGTACCCGTTGCCTTAAAAGCCATCGACACGAAGTCACGCACGGTCTCGGTACGGTTCGTAGCCAGCACGAACGTGTCGGGTTCGTCGGCCTGCAGCATGCGCCACATACCTTCGACATACTCCTTTGCAAAGCCCCAATCGCGCTTGGCGTCGAGATTGCCGAGTTCCAACATGTCGAGCTTGCCAAGCGAAATCTTCGCGGCGGAATCGGTGATCTTGCGCGTGACGAACTCGCGCCCACGCAGCGGCGATTCATGATTGAACAAGATGCCGCTCGAACCAAAAATATCGTACGACTCCCGATAATTCACGGTCATCCAGTGTGCATAGAGCTTGGCCACACCGTACGGGCTACGCGGATAAAACGGCGTGCTTTCCTTTTGCGGAACAGCCTGCACCTTGCCGAACATTTCGGAAGTGGAAGCCTGATAGAAGCGAATCGAGCGGTCGACAATGCGAATGGCTTCGAGCAAGTTCAACGCGCCCACGCCGGTAATCTGCGCCGTGGTGCAGGGCTGGTCGAACGACACGCCAACGAAGCTTTGCGCGGCGAGGTTATAGACCTCGCGTGGCTGCGCCGATTCGAGCAAGCGGATGGATGAACCAAGGTCGGTTAGATCATGCTCGACAAGGTGCAGCTTGGGGTGACCGAGAACGCCCACCTCTTCCATGCGCCAGAAGTTGACCGAACTCGTACGGCGATAGGTGCCATAGACTTCGTAGCCACGCTCGAGCAGCAATTGCGTCAAGTACGCTCCATCTTGACCGGTAATGCCGGTTACGACTGCCCTTGTCATTCCCTCTCCTTTCAAAAGCCAGTTCTTCGCAACCGCTTTTACGGCTTTGGCAAAGAACCATCACAATATCGAATCAAACGGCGCAAATTATATCCGAGGGGTATGGATCGAAACCCGATGCCCCCCTGCACTACAACTCGTCGACCATTTCCGCGGCATGACGCCGAAACAGATAAAGACCCAGCACGCAGACCAGTACGCCGGCTACGAATACCGGCCACACAATCGACCAGTCGGGCCACAAGCGGTTGACGAAAATGGTCTGATAACCCTCGACGAGGCTCGCCATCGGATTGAACCGAATCAACGGCTTCACCTTCTCGGGCAACACGTGCCATGGATAAACGATAGGCGTGAACCAGAACCAGAACTGCAGCAAGATGCCCATGAACTGGCCGACGTCACGAAAAAAAACGTTTAGGACTCCTAACGTCATGCCGAGCCCGATGCCGAACAACACCTGCGTCAGCAACAACGGTATGAGCCCGAGGAAGACGACGCCAGGGAAGTTTCCCGTCGCAACGAGAAAAATCAGAAAGAGTCCGAAGATGATCGCGAAATTAAGGAGTGCTGAACAAGTGACGATCACGGGCAACACGATGCGCGGGAAGTTCAGCTTTTTCAGCAGATTGGCGTTATCGACGAAAACGCTTTGCCCACGCGACACAATTTCGGAGAAGAGCCCCCAGGTCAATACGCCGGCGCACAGGTAGATGCTGTAGCCAAACGTGCTCTGTACACCGGGCATTCTCGATTTCATCACCTCCGAGAAAATAACGGTGTACACGACAATCAACGCCAACGGTTGCAGCACGAGCCACAACGCGCCGAGCATGCTCGTACGATAGCGCGTCTGGAATTCGCGTTTCACGCTGCCGATGACAAAACCTCTGTATCGAAGCAGCGCATTCAACAATGCACCCAATTTATCTTTCCTCTCTATTCACCGCCGGTCTGGCGGCCGACACGCTCATCACCACGCCTGCCGCTCTTGCAGGCAAAGCGCCAACGCTTCGCGCCAATGCGGCGCGCTGATGCCGAATGTCGCGCCCAATTTGGCATTGGACAAGCGCGAACTGGCGGGCCGTCGCGCCGGCGTCGGATAGTCGCTCGACGCAATCGCGACGACGTTTGGCGCCTTCGCGGGTAACGCCAGCTGGAAGATCGCCCGCGCAAAACCGGCCCACGACGTATCGCCGGCCGCGCTCAGGTGGTACGTGCCGGTTCGTTGCGCCCACCATTGCGTGCGTTCTTCGCGCGGCACAGCCAAGGCTTGCGCCACGATATGCGCGCTTAGCGTCGCAATCGTGCGCGACCATGTGGGCGCGCCCCATTGATCGTCGACGATCCGCAATTCAGCACGCTCAGCGCCGAGCCGCAACATCGTCTTCATAAAGTTGCGCCCGCGTGCGCCATAGACCCAACTCGTGCGCAAGATCAAATGCGGCGCGCTAGTCTTGGCAATCGCGCGCTCGCCGGCCAATTTGCTCTCGCCGTAGACATTGAGCGGGCCGACCGCATCCGCTTCGTCGTAGGGTGCGGCCTTGCTGCCATCGAAGACGTAATCAGTCGAATAGTGAATCAACGGAATACCTGCCCGCTCGGCGGCCATTGCAAGCACGCCCGGCGCCGTTGCGTTCACGCGCATCGCAGCGTCGACGTCCGTTTCGGCCTGATCGACCGCGGTATAAGCCGCCGGATTGACGATCAGCGAAGGCTTGATGGCCGCGAGCGCCATTTCGATCGCCCGTGCATCGGCGAGGTCGAGCCCGTGACGATCGGGCGCGATCACAGCGCCTAGCCCTTGAAGGCTGCGCACGAGTTCGAAGCCCACTTGTCCGGACGCCCCGGTGACGAGAATGATCGGTTGGTTCAAATCGGACATGAACGAATACGAATGCAACGCAAGGACGAATGCCGGATGATCGGCGCCGACACGCAGGAATTACGCGTCCGCTAGCGAGGACACGAGATTATAGAAGCACAAGGCGCCCGTTCGAAGGCACCTAACAATCTGATACACGCGAATTAGGCGGATTTTGCCGACCGAGAGGCGCAACAAGGTACAAATTGCCGCACCCGCTACGCTCGCTCACACGAATGACGCTAATGATGCTCGGGTTGAACCATCCAACGAATGGTATCGGCGAAATCGATGGGCTCGACATCGGGAACGAGTTGCCGCAATTTCGCCGCCGAGCCGATCAGCATTTTGACTTCGTTGTCCCGAACGAATGCGCGATTCACGCGCACGTCGAGATCATGACGCGATTCTTCGCGCACCATATCGATAACCCGGTGCAACGTGTAAGCTCGTTCGCTGCAAACGTTGACGACCTCACTGGCTGCGCTGCCTTCCAGTAGCGAACGGTAGATACGCGCAACCATCCGTACATCGGAGAAATCGCGCGCGACGTCGAGATTGCCGAGTTCGATGAACGGCTTGCGCTGCACGAAATGCGAGACGATCTTCGGCACGAGAAAACGCGACTCTTGCCCGCGGCCCGTGTAATTGAACGGCCGCGTCACGACGATGGGCAAGCGGTCGAACCAGGTCCGCACCAAATGCTCCATCGCGAGCTTGCTGGCGGCATAGTGGTTGACCGGTGCGGGCGGCACGGTTTCATCGACGACGCCTTCCGCATTCCCATACACGTTTGCACTGCTGGCAACGAGGATCTTCTCCGGCTGACATCCGACATCGACACAAGCCCGCAGCAAATTCAATGTGCCGACGACGTTGACGCGATACATGTCGAGCGGATCGTCGTGTGCAACGAAGCTAATGGCCGCCATATGCACGATATGCGTCGGGCGCACTTCGCCGATCACACGCCGGCACTCGTGCAATGACGAAATATCGAGGAAATGCTCGTCTTCGCCGACATTCTCGTTACGCGCCACCGTCCCGACGATTTCATAACCGGCACGTCGCAATTCATGGCTCACGTACGTGCCGGTGAAGCCGCGAACGCCGGTGATCAACACCCGTCGAGGCGCTGGCCGAGAAGAATCATTCAATACCATTTCCATCTTTGAATATGTGTTGACGAACCGGATCGATCAGTCCGAATCGAATAAATCCGCATCGGCCAGCGAACGGCCAGCAACATCTTTCGCCGCTAGCACAGGCTCGAAATCAATCGGCCATTCGATGCCCACCTGCGCGTCATTCCAAATCAGACAGCGTTCGAACTCGGGATACCAATAGTCCGTCGTCTTATACAGAAACTCGGCGGACTGGGACAGTACCACGAACCCATGCGCAAAACCGGGCGGAATCCACAGTTGCCGGTAATTCTCGCTCGACAGCACGATGCCGTCCCACTTGCCGAACGTGGGCGATGCGCGGCGCAGATCGACGACGACGTCGAACACCTCCCCTTCGGTCACGCGCACAAGCTTGCCCTGCGCATGCTGGATCTGATAGTGGAGCCCACGCAGCACACCCTTGGCCGAGCGCGAGTGGTTGTCTTGCACGAAAGTCACACCGTCTTGCACTTTCTGCGCGAATTCACGTGCATTGAAACTCTCGAAGAAGAAGCCGCGTGCATCACCGAATACTTTCGGTTCGATCAGCTTGACGCCGTCGAGCGACATCGAGGTAACTTGTATGGTCATGCTATTTGGTCAGTGAGAAGGCCGCAAAGATAGCTGCCATAACTGCTCTTGTTCAGCGGCTTGGCCAGCTTGAGTAGTTGTTCGGCATCGATCCACTTGCGGCGAAACGCGATTTCCTCAGGGCACGCCACCATCAAGCCTTGGCGCTTTTGCAGCGTGGCAATGAACGTTGCCGCTTCGATCAGCGAATCGTGCGTGCCGGTATCGAGCCACGCATAACCGCGCCCCATGATCTCGACGTTAAGCGCACCGTCTTGCAGATAGCGCGAATTCACGTCGGTGATTTCGAGTTCACCGCGCGTGGAAGGCGTAATGCTCTTGGCGATTTCGCAAACGTGCTCGTCGTAGAAGTAAAGCCCCGTCACCGCATAATTCGAGCGCGGTAGCGCGGGCTTTTCTTCGATCGATAAAGCACGAAACCTGGCATCGAATTCGACGACACCGTATCGTTCAGGGTCCTGTACGTGATAGGCGAAGACCGTGGCGCCGGCATGATGTTCGTTCGCCCGCTCGAGCTGGCTTACGAGGTCGTGTCCGTAAAAGATGTTGTCGCCGAGAATCAGCGCAGACGGCTTGCCGCCAACGAAATCGCGCCCGATGATGAACGCCTGCGCAAGCCCGTCCGGCGTGGGTTGCACAGCGTATTGGAGGCTCATGCCCCACTGGCTGCCGTCGCCGAGCATCGCTTCGAAGCGAGGCGTGTCTTGCGGCGTCGAGATGATCAACACTTCGCGAATGCCCGCCACCATCAACGTCGATAGCGGGTAATAGATCATCGGCTTGTCGTACACCGGCAGCAGTTGCTTCGATACGGCATGCGTAATCGGGTAAAGGCGCGTGCCCGAGCCGCCTGCGAGGATGATGCCTTTTCGTGCCATGGCCGCTCCTTCAAGCGCGCTGCGCGTAGTTCGTTTCAACCCACTTTCGGTACTCGCCCGAAGCGACTTCGTTCACCCACGCCTGATTGTCGAGATACCAGCGCACGGTCTTGCCCATGCCCGTTTCGAACGTCTCGGCCGGCTTCCATCCGAGGGTTCGTTCGATCTTGCCAGCATCGATCGCATAACGCCGATCATGGCCCGGCCGATCCTTCACAAAGGTAATTTGTTCGGAGTACGAACCATTCGCTTTCGGACGAAGATGATCGAGTAAATCGCAAATCGTCTGCACGACCTCGATGTTCGTTTTCTCGTTCCATCCGCCGACGTTGTAAGTCTCGCCTGGCTCGCCGCGCGCAAGCACCTCGCGCACAGCCGCGCAATGATCGCCAACGTAGAGCCAATCGCGCACATTGAGCCCATCGCCATACACCGGTAGCGGCTTGCCAGCCAATGCATTCGCAATCATCAACGGGATCAGTTTTTCCGGGAACTGATAAGGCCCGTAATTGTTCGAGCAGTTTGTCGTCAGTGTCGGCAACCCATACGTGTGATGATAGGCGCGCACGAGATGGTCGGAGCCCGCTTTCGTCGCCGAATAAGGGCTGTTCGGCGCATAGGGCGTTGTTTCGGAGAACTGAGGATCAGCGGGCGACAACGAGCCGAACACTTCGTCCGTCGAAACATGCAAAAAACGAAAGGCAGCGCGCGCCGCGCCATCAAGTCCGCCCCAATATCGGCGCACCGCTTCGAGCAGCGTGAACGTGCCAACGATATTCGTTTGAACGAAATCGGCAGGCCCGTGGATTGACCGGTCGACGTGGCTTTCGGCGGCGAAATGCACGACGGCACGCGGCTTGTGTTGCGCGAGCAACGTATCGAGCCAGGGGCCGTCGCAGATATCGCCGCGTGCGAAGATGTGGCGCGCGTCGCCCGCGAGCGGCGCCAGGGTACGCAGGTTCCCCGCATACGTCAGCTTGTCGACGTTCAGCACGGCTTCATCGGAATGGCCATTGCTAAGCCAATCCAACACATAATTCGCGCCGATAAAGCCTGCGCCGCCCGTTACCAGGATCATGGGGTTCCTCAAAAATGCGCGGCCGGCAACGCTCGTGCCGGAGTGTGCGTACAATGCCCCCGTCGCTCGGAGCCAGTTCGACGGCCCGCTCTTTGCTAGCGGTGAGGCACGCCTCCATGGCCGATGTACCCGCTTGGTTTGGCTACGTTCGGCTAAACGCGCTTGACTACGGATTCAGCCGCGCGTTCGACAAATAATCAGCTAATTATACGGCTGCAGGCCCTCAAAACTTGAGGGTGCCCTCTGCGCCCACTTGCACTCCGTAACCATGGACACTACAGCTGCCCCTTACGCCTTTGGCGACCTGCAAGGATGCCTCGCCCCGCTGCGACGCCTGCTCGCCGAACTGACATTGCCCAACGACACACCGCTGTGGTTCGCCGGCGACTTGATCAACCGCGGCCCGGAATCGCTCGCGACATTGCGCGAAATCGTAGGTTTTGGGTCGCGTGCAACCGTCGTGCTCGGTAATCACGATCTGCATTTGCTGGCCGTATCGGCCGGCATCCGCCGTCAACGGGCCGACGATACGCTCGGCGAAATCCTCGCGGCGCCCGATGCGGCTGAATTGCTCGACTGGCTGCGGCACCGGCCATTCGCCCACGTCGAGAACAATATGTTGATGGTTCACGCCGGCGTGTTGCCGCAATGGGACGCGACGCTCGTGCTCGAATTCGCCGATGAATTGCACCGGGCATTGCGCGCCGACAACTGGCGCGAAACGCTGGCCACGTTCTACGAAAAAGGGCCGAACCGGTGGTCGCCCAATCTGAAACGAACGGACCGCCTGCGCGTCGCATTCAACGCGTTCACGCGCCTGCGCTTTTGCTCGCCCGACGGCGAGATGGAATTCAGCGCGAACGGCACGCTCGCACACGGCCCAGCCGGTTTCCTGCCTTGGTTCGAAGTGCCCGATCGCCGCACGTCGGACATGACGGTCGTCTTTGGACACTGGGCCGCACTCGGGCTGATATTGCGCGAAAACGTGGTCGGGCTCGATTCTGGCTGTGTGTGGGGCGAGCGTTTAACGGCCGTTCGGCTGGATAGCGATCCGGCCAAACGCACTGTTGTGCAAGTCGAGTGCGACGACTGCCGAAATAATCGGTAACCACACGGGCTGCGTTGCGGCCGCTCGGTTTCATAAAATGCCTTCGTGAATGCGAACGTGAGGCCGCTGCGCGTCGTTACCGGTTGATGGCGTTTTAGTCGTCAGTCGGCCCGCTCGTATGTCGCCCCGCCAAGCGTATCGGGCACATCGGCGGCATTGCTCGCATCATCGGCATTACCGGCGTGAAGCGTGGCCCCCGGCGCGGCAAGATGCTGCGACTGCAACTCGGAGAGGCCCGCTGCCACGGCCTCTCTGGCCGCCGCTGCGAGTGCGCGCCGATCGGCCATCGGCTCGATCGGCTTGCCCACATACAAATGCGCTGTCAACGGCCCACGGCGCAACACCGCATCGACCGATTCCCCAAGCGACATATCGTTGATATACGCGGGCGCCGTCGACTGTTTTCCTTCGGCGTCCTGATAAAGGAGGCAGATGGGCTGCACCGCGCAACCTGACGACACGGCTGCCTGGAAAAGATTCGCATGAAAAGGCAGCAACGCCAGACCATCGGACGTCGTGCCCTCCGCGAACAGACACATCACCTCGCCTGCATCGAGCCGCGCGGCCATCTCATGCATCGTCCGATGCGCGTCTTTGCGCTTTTCGCGGTGAACGAACACGGTGCCGAGCTGATGCGCAAGCCAACCGACCACGGGCCAACCGCGTACCTCGGCCTTGGAAACGAATGGCGTGGGCCGCCACGCGTTGATCACGTAAATATCGATCCACGAAATGTGGTTGCCGACGACGAGCGCGCGATGGTCGAGCCGTGCCTCGTCATGGTGGACCACCAGCTTCATTCCGGCCAGACGCAGCATCTTGATTGACCACGCACGCGTGAGCGCGAGCTTGCGCTCGGCCGATGCGCGCGGAAAGCACGTGGCCACGGTCCACATGCCATGCAGCAGATGCAGCGCGAGTCGTATTTTGGCGAGCGCGAGCTTCATGTCGATCTTCGTCCGGCTAGGGCTTGGGTTTTCAGGCCTGCTCGAACGCGACGCGGCCCGCGACGACCGTCGCCCGCACACGCGCGGGCAACTCGTACCCGAGAAACGGCGTGTTATGCCCCTGGCTCTTGAGCACGCGCGGCTCGACGCGCCAATGGGCATTGCGATCGAAGATGCATAGATCGGCGGCCGCACCCACCTCGATGCGGCCCGCCGGCAAGTTCGACACGGCGGCAGGCGAAACCGTCACGCGGCTCATTGCTTTGGCTAGCGGCACGTTTGCTTCGTCAGCCCATTTCACCGTCAGCGACAGCAGCAACTCGAGACCGGTCGCGCCCGGTGTCGCCTCGTCGAACGGCAACAGCTTCTCGTCGTCGTCGACAGGCGTGTGGTTCGAGCAAATAGCGTCGATGGTGCCGTCTGCGAGCCCCGCACGAATCGCGTCGCGATCGCGCTGCGTGCGCAACGGTGGATCTAGGCGGAATTGCGAATCGAAGTAGCCGATATCGACATCGATCAAATGCACGTGATTAGCCGAGACGTCGCAACTCACGGACAACCCTTCGGCCTTGGCTTCGCGCACGAGTGCAACGCCCGCTGCCGACGATAAATGCGAGACATGCACACGCGCACCGGTGACGCGCATCAATTCGAAAATCGTATGCAGCGCAATCGTTTCGGCCGCGACAGGTACGCCGGCCAAGCCCATACGGGATGCCACCGGGCCGCTCGCGGCCACGCCGTTCTTGCCGAGGTAGGCATCTTTCGGCCGCAGCCATGTTGTGTAGCCGTACGTGCTCGCATACTGCAATGCGCGAAGCAGAACCTGCGTGTCGACGATCACGGCGTCAGCCTGCGAAAAACCGACACATCCGGCTTCGGTCAACGCGACCATCTCGGTGATGGTCTGCCCTTTGAGACCGACCGTCAGCGCGCCGAGCGGATAAACATGCACGCGATCAAGGTTCAGCGCACGAAATTTGAGCATCTCGACGAGACCGGGCTCGTCGAGCACCGGGTCGGTATCGGGCGGACATACGAGACTCGTCACGCCGCCCGCCAGCGCCGCCGCGGTCTCGGATTCGAGCGTGGCCTTGTGCTCGTAGCCCGGCTCGCGCAGGCGCGCCGATAGATCGACGAGACCCGGCGCCACATACAAACCCTGCGCCGCAATATGCTTCGTTGCTTCGAACCCGGCCGGTGCCGCACCGATCGCCGCGATCTTGCCGTCAGCGATAAACACATCCGCTTGCCGCTCGGCGCCGGCCGTCGGGTCGATCAGCGTGCCGCCTTCGATATGAATCTTCATGCGCTGCCTTTGTTTTTCGTCTTTCGGTCGTCGTTAGTCGTTAGTCGTTGTTGCCGGCCACGATGCCCATGACGGCCATGCGCACCGCAATGCCAAACGTGACCTGATCGAGAATCACCGATTGCGGGCCATCGGCCACCTGCGAGTCGATTTCGACGCCGCGGTTCATCGGCCCGGGATGCATGACGATTGCATCGGGCTTCGCGCGCGACAGACGCTCCGGCGTCAGCCCCCAGCTCTTGAAGTACTCCTGCGCGGAAGGCAGCAGTGCTCCGCTCATTCGCTCGTTTTGCAAACGCAACATGATGATGACGTCGACGTCCGCCAATCCTTCGTCGAGGTTATGAATAACGCGCACGCCCATTTGCTCGAGCCCGCCCGGCAACAGCGTGCGCGGCCCGACGGCACGCACCTCGGGCACGCCGAGTGTCGTCAATGCGTGGATGTCGGAGCGCGCCACGCGCGAGTGAAGGATGTCGCCGACGATCGCCACACGCAGCTTCGTGAAATCGCGCTTGTAGTGGCGAATGGTGTACATGTCGAGCAGGCCCTGCGTCGGGTGCGCATGGCGGCCGTCGCCGGCATTGATCACGTGCACGTGAGGGGCGCAATGCTCGGCAATCAGATACGGCGCGCCGCTCGATGCGTGACGCACGACGAACATGTCGGCATGCATCGCCGACAAATTGTTGATCGTATCGAGCAGCGATTCGCCCTTGCTCGTGGACGAGGCGTTGATGTTCAAATTGATTACGTCGGCCGACAGACGCTTCGCCGCAATTTCGAAGGTGGTACGCGTGCGAGTGGAGTTCTCGAAGAACAAATTGAAGACGGACTTGCCGCGTAACAGCGGCACCTTCTTCACTTCCCGGTCCGTCACGCTGACGAACTGCTCGGCCGTATCGAGAATATGCGTGACGATCGCGCGCGGCAGGCCTTCGATGCTCAGCAAATGCTTGAGTTCGCCGTTTTTCGTCAGTTGCGGATTGCCCTTCAGGAAGCCGTAGCGGAAACGGTCTGCCGATGCTGCACGGTCGCCGGCTTGCCCGGGGCGGACGATGTTCATGTTCTACCCTGCTTCAAACGTGAATGAATGGTGGTTGCTCAACGGCGCGCGGCGGTCGGTTGTCGGCGGTCCGCGGTCGGCTCCGCACCTGTCTCGAAAATGTTGCGCTATTCATCGCATCCAAGTTGGTCAGTACCGCTGAACAATTCGATCGTCAGGTATGCGCCGATCAGTCGCTGCGCGGCTCGGTGCGGAATGTGAAGCGCTCACCTTCACGCGTCAGCACAAGCGTTGCGTCGTCGGCCACCTCGACGTGCCCGCCGATAAATCGTGCGGCAATCGGCAATTCGCGCCCACCGCGCTCGGCCAACACGGCAAGCTCGACCGCAGCGGGCCGGCCGAAATCGTAAAGCTCGTTGATCGCCGCGCGCACCGTGCGCCCTGTGTAAAGGACATCGTCGACGAGCACGATGCGCCGGGCGTTGACGTCGAACGGCAACGACGTCGGGCTGGCTTGGCTGTGCAAGCCCTTTTTCGCGTAGTCGTCGCGATGAAGCGCCACATTGACGACGCCGAAGCTGCCGGCACCCAGATCGAGCGCGAGCCGCTCGGCAAGCCATGCGCCACCGCTATGGATGCCAGCGAGCGCGGGCGCGTCGGGCGTGCCGAACTGGCTGCCGTAAGCGTCACGAATTTGCGCGAGCAAGACGCGATAAAACGCCTCGGCGTCAATGCAACTCATCGGAAAGTCCGTCCAGATATTGTTGAAGAATGATGCGGGCCGCCTCGGCATCGAGCATCGCGGCGGGGATACCGGCCGCGCGCATGTCGGCTTCGGCATCGACAGAACTGTAGCGTTCGTCGACCCAGTTGACCGGCAGATTGAAACGCCCGTTCAACTGATTGCCAAAACGCTTGGCGAGCCGCGTCATGTCGTGCGGTGTGCCGTCCGGGTGCAACGGCAGGCCGACGACAAGCGCGTCCGGCCTCCATTCGCCGATCAGTTTGCCGACGGCCTCGAAGCGATAGTCGCGATTGCGATTGGGAACAACGAGCAGCGCGCGTGCTTGCCGTGTAAGTGAGTTGCCGATTGCGACGCCGATGCGCTTTTCGCCGTAGTCGAAGGCAAGCAGCGTCGTCTCTCGCCCGATGGGCAGGTTCATGCGTGTCCCGCGTCGCCGGAAAGCATCGACGGCGATACGCCAAGCAACCCAAGCGCCGCCTCGAACCGCTCTTCGGCGGGCACATCGAACACGATGCGCGGATCGGCTTCCACGGTCAGCCAGCCGTTCTTCGAAATTTCTTCTTCGAGCTGGCCGGCACCCCAGCCGGCATGGCCGAGCGTCAGCAAAAAGCGCTCGGGGCCCTTGCCGCTTGCGACGGCCTCGAGGACGTCTTTCGACGTCGTCATTTCGAGACCGCCCTCCACCGCCATCGACGATGTGTATGAACTGCCTTCGACCGGGTCATGCAGCACGAAGCCGCGCTCGGTTTGCACCGGACCGCCGAAGTACACGGGGATATGCAAAAGCGGCTCGATTGCGAGCTTCAGATCTATGCGGCTGAACAGCGATTCGAGGTCGATATCGGTCGGCCGGTTGATGACGAGGCCGAGCGCACCACGTTCGCTGTGATCGCAAAGATAGACCACCGTCCCGGAGAACGTGGGATCGGCCATGTTCGGCATGGCGATCAAGAACTGGTTGGTCAGGTTGATGCGATCGTTACTCTTGGACATGGTTCGAATTCTAGCAAAGACAATGCGGAATCGCCCCCTGACTTCGCGGCGCTGGACACAACGGCGCACACCGAAATGTGCCGCACGCCGCGCCGCCGCTGGGCGACATGCCATATTTACCGCACACTCTATCACGCTCGCCGGCCGCATCGGTCGAGCGTATGGCGATGCGCACGCGCTGTACCGAAACAATCGAAGATACCCAACGAGGGAGAACGCGTGCGCGGATCAAGAAACACGGTAGGTGGGCGCCGGCCCCGCGCGCTCGATGGCTTGCGTCAGCGCACTCAGCGCACCGGCCGACTCGGGCGGTGCGACGCCGGCCGCCACGCGCAACAGCATCGCGCGCAGCGCTTCGGCACCGGCTTCGACCGCAGCGGGCGCAGGCGCGCGGCTCGGCATGTCAGCGCTCCACGCGTGCGCACTGAGCCGCCAAGCCAACCCAAGCGCATCGGCCAACGCGGCCACGTGCCCAAGGCCAAGCGCACATCCGGCCGCGCCAAGCCGATACGCCGCATCCGACGCACGCATCGCACCCGCGGCGTCGGCTGTGGCATCGGCCGCGCGGGCGCCGGTCTCGCTCGCCAGCGTCGTCATGGACGCATCCGCCGTCTGCAAAAAGTCCTCATAGGCATGGACGTTCAGGGCAAGTACCCCGAGTTCGCGTACCTGAGCCGCATCTCGAACGGCCGTTTGCTCGGCGCGTGCCGCACCGGCCTCCCAAAGCGCCTCGGAATCCTGCGTGGCCGCAACATGCCAGTCGACCGTCAACCCGTAGTCGTTCAAAAGCGCGACTTCCTCGACGTCCTCAGCCGCCGCGCCGTAAAGCGCGTAGTCGCGCCAGAGCAGCGCCAGCACGGCACGCACGAACGAGCGTGGTGCGAACGTCAGGCCGCGCACCTGCTCCGCGAGCAGCAGGTTGCAACGCGCATAAAACCGCTTCACCTCTGCCGCCCCCGACGCGGCACGCCCCGCCACGCGCAGCGCTCGCGCGCAACCCGCGGCCAACCGCCAAACGTCATACGGATCGTCTCCCGCGAGTTGGGCGATATAGCCGTCCAGTTCATCGAGTGCGCCCGCTGCGGGGACTTGCCCGCGCAGCCCGCCGAGCAGCGCACCCTCGTAGCAGGCGCGCAAGCGCGCCAACTGCGTGGGCGCAAGTGCTCGCAGCGTGGCCGGCGCAATCGGCCGCCCGACGAGCGCGAACTCTTCATAGGTAACGCCGCTTGCCCCGGTATGCACGGCGAGATGCACATTGAGGCCGCGATAGTGCTCGAACAACACCGGCGAACAAGCAAGCTCGCGTAGATTGCGCCGCATGAGCGCCGCACGAAAATCATCGAGCGCGGCGCGGAATGCGGGCATCAGTTCACCATCGGCAAAAGGCGAAGCCAACACGAGGGTATCGACGTAGCGCTGCGCCGGCGACCATCCTGCCTGGCCGAGCGCCTTCGCCGCGCGCAGCAGGGCAGAGCCGGGCGCCGCATGCGAATCAACCGCCTGCCGTGCTTCGTCGAGCCCACTTTCGGCCGCGCGAACGGCCCCTCCGCGAGGGTTCGGCAAGGCTTCGAAGTTCGACGTGAGGAAAGAGCTCATGAGAAAGGCGCGTGACCCGCGCAACACCGCAACATTCGACACCCGACACGCGTAATGAAACGAGCGGCTTGCCGCAGACCACTCGCGCCGACGATCAGATCAGATCTGGACCATCTCGAAGTCTTCCTTGCGCGCTCCGCACTCGGGGCACGTCCAGTTGAGCGGGACATCTTCCCACCGCGTGCCGGGCGCGATCCCCTCTTCCGGCAAACCGGCCTCTTCGTCGTAGATCCAGCCACAAATGAGGCACATCCAGCTTTTGTATTCCATTCTTATGCCGCGCGAAAGGTCCGTTAATCAAAGAGCCATGATGGTACCGTTTTTGAGGCTGCACTGGCTATGCCTTTGCCGTTTGCACGCAGATGGTGCCATCAGATGAAATAAAGCCGCATAATTGAGCCGACCGCGCTTTGCGCCCCCGCTCACCGCCATTTGGACTTCCGTTCCCAGCTTCATTGCCATGCCAAGCGCCGTTCCCACTATCCCTATCGTCCTCACCTTCGGCCTTTCGGACCCAACCGGCGGCTTCGGCATTCAAGCCGATCTGCTCACGCTTGCCAGCATGGGCTGCCACTGCGTCTCCGTGCTCACCGGCTACACGGTGCGCGACTCGGCGAGTTGCGATGAAGTCACAGGGCTCGACCCCGATGTCGTGGCCACGCAGGCGCGCATGCTGCTCGAAGATATGCCGATCGCCGCTTTCAAGATCGGCGCGGCCACGCGCGCCGAAGTGGTTAGCGCGATTGCCGAGGTGGTATCCGACTATGACGACATTCCGCTGATCCTCGCACCCGATTTCACACTCGACGATGAGCATGTGCTGGCTGCCGACGAACTGCGCGAATCGATTGCCGACCTGCTCGCGCCGCAAACGACGGTGCTCGTCGCCGATCACGCCACACTCGCCGCACTGGCCCAGCCCGATGGCGACGCTGAGTCGCCGAGCCTCGATGCCGCAACGGCTCATTTGCTGTCGCAGGGCACCGAATACATTCTGTCGATGCAAACCGGCGCGCATCGGCTCGTCAACACGCTGTTTAGCGAAGAAGGCCAGTTGCGGCAAGACCTCTGGGATCGCCCTGCTCATCGCTTGATGGGTATGACCGATACGCTCGGCGCCGCAATTGCCGCCCTGCTCGCCAACGGAATGGAGCCTGCCGAAGCTGCCCGCGCGGCGCAGGAATATCTGTATCAAGCCGCGCGCCACGCTTTCCGCCCCGGCATGGGCGCCTACTTGCCCGACCGGTTTTTCTGGGCGCGCGACGAGGACGGCGAAGTGTTTCGAGCAAAGCACGTGCCGAACCTGCCGCGCAACCGGCTGCCGCCTGCCTGAGCCGGGAGCAATCGCGCGGGCCCCCGTCAACGATCGGCGGCCCACGGTATGGACGAAAAAAAACCGCATCACATAGGTGACGCGGTTTTTTTTCGAGGGAACGCGCCGTAAGGCGCGCCCCTCCATGCACGTTCGACCTAAGCCGAAATTACATGTCCATGCCCATGCCGCCCATACCGCCGGGCATGCCGCCACCAGGCATCGGTCCATCCTTCTTCGGCAACTCGGCAATGGCGGCGTCCGTCGTCAGCAGAAGACCTGCAACCGAAGCGGCGTTTTGCAGCGCCGTGCGCGTCACCTTCGTCGGATCGACCACACCGGCTTCGACCAGATCGCCGTACTCGTCCGTGGCAGCGTTGTAGCCGAAGTTGCCCTTGCCAGCAGCAACGGCAGCCACGACGACGCTCGGTTCTCCGCCACCGTTTTGGACGATTTGACGCAGCGGCTCTTCCATCGCGCGCAGGACGATCTTGATGCCGGCGTCCTGGTCGGGGTTCGCACCCTTGACCGTGGCGATGGCAGCACGCGCA
Organism: Trinickia sp. LjRoot230; assembly: GCF_964253315.1. Classification (NCBI taxonomy): domain Bacteria; kingdom Pseudomonadati; phylum Pseudomonadota; class Betaproteobacteria; order Burkholderiales; family Burkholderiaceae; genus Trinickia; species Trinickia sp. LjRoot230. Next base: position 950,231 of record NZ_CAXUQX020000001.1, on the reverse strand, counting down.
CGGATCAGTGCAACGCCGCCGCCCGGCACGATGCCTTCTTCAACGGCTGCGCGCGTAGCGTGCAGCGCGTCTTCGACACGCGCCTTCTTTTCCTTCATTTCGACTTCGGTGGCAGCACCGACCTTGATCACCGCCACGCCGCCAGCCAGCTTCGCCACACGCTCTTGCAGCTTTTCGCGATCGTAGTCCGACGTTGCTTCTTCGATTTGCGTGCGGATTTGCTTCACACGCGCCTCGATGTTGGCGCTCACGCCTGCACCGTCGATGATCGTCGTGTTTTCCTTGGCCACTTCGATACGCTTGGCTTGGCCGAGCTCTTCCAGCGTCGCCTTCTCGAGCGTAAGACCCGTTTCCTCGGCGATCACTTGGCCGCCCGTCAGGATCGCGATGTCTTCGAGCATCGCCTTGCGACGGTCACCGAAGCCAGGCGCCTTGACCGCAACGGTCTTCAGGATGCCGCGGATGTTGTTCACGACCAGCGTGGCGAGCGCTTCGCCTTCGACGTCTTCCGCGATGATCAGCAGCGGACGGCCGGCCTTCGCGACTTGCTCGAGCACCGGCAGCAGATCACGGATGTTCGAAACCTTCTTGTCGTGCAGCAGCACGAACGGGTTCTCGAGCACGGCGACTTGCTTGTCGGGGTTGTTGATGAAGTACGGCGACAGGTAGCCGCGGTCGAACTGCATGCCTTCCACGACTTCGAGTTCGTCGGCGAGCGACTTGCCGTCTTCAACCGTGATGACGCCTTCCTTGCCGACTTTGTCCATGGCTTCGGCGATGCGGTCACCGATCGACGCGTCGCTGTTAGCCGAAATCGAGCCGACTTGGGCGATTTCCTTGGTCGTCGTGCAGGGCTTGCTGATCTTGCGCAGCTCTTCGACTACTGCGAGCACGGCTTTGTCGATGCCGCGCTTGAGGTCCATCGGGGCCATGCCCGATGCGACGTATCTCATACCTTCGCGAACGATGGACTGAGCGAGGACCGTAGCCGTCGTCGTGCCGTCACCGGCGTTGTCGCTGGTCCTGGAAGCCACTTCCTTGACCATTTGCGCGCCCATGTTCAGGAGCTTGTCGTCAAGTTCGATTTCCTTGGCGACCGACACGCCATCTTTCGTGACCGTCGGGCCGCCGAAGCTGCGTTCGAGCACGACGTTGCGGCCCTTCGGACCCAGCGTGACCTTCACTGCGTTGGCAAGAATGTTCACGCCTTCAACCATCTTGGCACGTGCGCTGTCGCCGAATACGACCTCTTTAGCTGCCATCTTCTAACTCCTTGAAATCTCTGTGGAATACGAACCGGGGATGGTTACTTTTGAACAACCGCCATGATGTCTTCTTCGCGCATCACGAGCAGTTCGTTACCATCGACCTTGACGGTCTGACCGGCGTATTTGCCGAACAGAACGCGGTCCCCGACTTTGACGTCGAGCGCCATTTGGTCACCCTTGTCGCTGCGCTTGCCCGGCCCGATCGCGAGTACCTCGCCTTGATCCGGCTTCTCGGCCGCGGCTTCGGGGATGACGATGCCCGAGGCGGTCTTGGTTTCCTGATCCAAACGCTTCACGATGACGCGATCGTGCAAAGGACGAAGGTTCATACACACTCCTCTCTTGATTGAGACTGTTGAGACTGAAGAACGCTTTTGCTTTAGGCTGCCCGGCAGCCCGGACGGAATTTGTTAGCACTCACCTGCAGCGAGTGCTAATTATATGGGCGGGTAGCGACGAATTCAAGAAGGGACGGGACAGGAAATGTAAGTATGCGGATGGCTTACCTCGGCAGCGGCCAAAGCGCACCCGGGTATACCTGTAGCACGCGCTAGCGTCACCCCTTACGTCGCAGGAAGTACACATACGCGGCAATGACCAGAACGCCAACGGCATCAACCCCGGCCAGCACCGGTAGCGGGTTGGACCATTTGTCCATGTTGGTCGTGCGGCCATAGTACGGCGGCCCATCGCCAAACGCCTCGGTGAGGTTGACGGCATTGAACGCGACGATCAACACCACGAGCAGCAGCAAGGCCACACCAAAGGCTATACGTACCGATCGATTCTTCATGATGTTGGTACGCGTACTCGAGTTCGATTCAATAGCATCCCTGGGGCGATCGGACCTTCATTGCTTTCGCGCTGTCGAGTAGTCGAAACAGCCCGAGCGCGGGGGCGGATCCAGCAGGTGCAGACTGCCAGCCATCAGGTGAAAACGATTACTTTGTTTCGTCGGACGGATGTTTACTGCAGAATTGGGGCCTCCCTGCCAGTCGGCCTACGCCATGCCAGCAACCTGCATTTTTACGTTGAACCGACAACGACTGTCCAGCCTGCTCTGCCCAGGCTTAGGCGCCATTCCAGCTTTTTCCGGGTACGGGCGTTTCGTCAACGACCCAAATTCGACCGCGGTACCCGACGACGGCCCCCTTCCGAAGGGACGTACTACATTGTCGCTCGTCCGAACGGCGGAAAACATCAGGCGCTCGTCGAGACACTCGAAGACATCGCAAACGGGACACACCGCGCCCAATGGTTCGCGCTATTTCACGAAGGTTCACCGCCAACCGACTTTATGACCATCAACGGTATCCGCCGCGGAAGGTTCCGGCTACATCCGGTGGGATACTGGGGGCGAAGCGAGGGATGCATCACCCTGCCTCACCCATCGCAATTCGACACGCTTCGTAAATGGCTGACAGCGCACCCGCCGGAAAATATCCCTGGCACGCAGATCCCTTCTTACGGCAAGGTCATCGTCCGATGAAACGCAAATTGGTGCTTGTCGGCGGCGGCCTGCTACTCACGTTGCCGGTCTATCTCGCTCTAGCGAATTTCCAGCCGCTCGAAAATCTGTTCCTCTATCACGACGCATGGAAAGCGTTTACTCCGCTGTTCATGCTAGGCAACGCAATCGGGATACATGACGACGGAGCGATAGTGGAAACGACGATGTTCATCGTGAGCTTCGTTCTTGCACTCGCCATCGTCGCGTTGCTCGACAAAGGCATCGCATGCACAAGACGACAACGAACCGAGATGTAGTCCGCAAAGCGTTGTCGTCAGGGCTTTTGACCGTCGTGATCGGCTTCGTGCTTGCGTGGTACGCCGCTAACCTTCCCTACGAATTTGCGCCGCTGCCAGCTTCCATTGCGTTCGTCATGCGCGAATTCAATATCGATACGGTGGCGAACGCCGACGATATCGAGACGATCGGATTGCTCGTCATCATCACGCTGTCTCTGATCGTCGCCGCCCTGCTGGTCTGGCTGGCAAATTCGATGGTTCGTCGCTGGCAACTCCGGCACCATTCCTAACGCAGGCGCCGACGATGGCCTAGCCGTTCAACCAATTCTCCAATTTCAGGCCGGGATAAGTGACGAAGGCGCACTCGTTGTTCGTAACGAGCACCAAGCGCAGCTAAATTGCGGCTCTCCGCGCCCGGCGCGGGCTGACGCTTACGTCCTATTCAAGTTCGGCATACGTGATTGCAGACATCACCACATCGCCTACGTAACACTGCGCGAAGCGCTTCGCAATTTGTTCCGGCTGATACCAGATAGAAGCACATGTTGGCATCGAGCATGAAGCGAGGCATCAAAGTACCTCTACTCACTTTGTTCCTGCTCGCCGCGGCCTTCGTCCATGAACTCCGGCCCGAATTTGGCGAACTTTTTCAGCACGCCCGATAACGCACGGCGTGCGGGGCGGATGCGGATCTCATCGCCAATGCGCTCGATTTCGACCTCAACGTCGCTGCGAGCGTAGGCCAGCTCGGCCGGAATGCGCACGGCTTGAAAGTTGCCGTGCTTGAACGCTTTCGTGGTGTGCATGGCGATCTCAAGTTCGGATGTACGGAGGATGTGCTTTAAGCGATTTTCAACGCAATGTAAATCCACGTATGTACGCCGATCAACGTGCATCGCCATAGCGGCAATTTGGCGTTCGATATCCAGAAATATCCGGCGATAGCGCATAACGCGTTAATAACATACGCGATACAGCGTTTCCCACAATCCGCGGCGTAAGAACCGACCACCGCAAATCTTCGGCCCCTTGGCCGGCCCTTCGCTTGCGCAAGGGCTTGATTCGGTTTCGCCCCCAACAATCTCACCGAGCGCCCCCTACTCCCCCTTAGTTAAACTAGGCTCATCTCCATGTCGACACCTGCTATCGGGGGCTCTGACAGCACCCCGCACTCGCCGCGCGTGGAAAACGTCGATGCTCCCGCCGCAGCTCGGCCCTCCCCGCAAGCCGCCGCTCCTGGAATACTTGGCGGCCTTCAAAGCAGCCCGCATCGTGCCACCCAACCCGCATCGCCGGCCTGGCGCAGCAAGGCCGGCACCGCCAGGCAACTGTCCTCCGAGCAACAGCTCTGGCGACTGATGATGCACACCGGCAATGCTGGCCGGCTGCCGCTTGGCCAGCGGGCAGCGGCGTTCAATGACTGTCTCGGTGAAATCTTGCAATTGCCCGCAGAACAGCAACCACCGTTGATGGCGCAACTTACGGCTCAAATCGGCGAACTACCGCAAGTCAAACGGGCAGCGGCATTCACTGACATCGCCAACGCAATCGACACACTGCATCGCGACGAACGAGCCGAAGCGTTGACAGCTCTCGCCAGCCAGGTCCGCTCACTGCCAGATGTCAAGCGATCGGAGGCTTTCTGCCGCGTGTGCAGTGCGGTAGCGCTGCTCACCGACGAGCAACGGACCGCTCCGCTAGTGGCGCTTACCCAACAAATCGGCTCCCTGCCGCAAGCCGAATGTTCGACTGCGTTTAATGCCATTGCGCAATTGCCTGTCGGCGACGGCGCTCATCTAGAGGCGCTAGCCACTCAGCTCAACAAACTACCGACAGCCGAACGACCGGCGGCATTCGATGCGATGGTGCAACTGCCCGTTGAGAACCGGGCAGCGTATCTCAAAGTACTTGCCTCCGCGGTTATCAGACTGTCGCAAGCGAAGCGGCCAGCGGCGTTCATCAGGATCGCTGATGCGATCGAAAACTTGCGCCCCGAAGACCGAGTCGCGCCATTGAGGGAACTGACGGTCCGGGTCCGCTCGCTACCGAAACATGTACGATCGGCGGCCTTTGGCCGGGTGATCAGTATGACAACGCCGTTGTCGACAAAAGACCGAACGATCACGTTCTCGAGGTTGGCCGACCAGATCTCCTACCTGCCACTCGCCGAGCAGTCCGACGGCTTCGATGCGATTGCACAACAGCCTCTCGAGGAAGTCGCCTATCTGGTGGACGATCTTGCCAGAACGATCCCGTATCTGCCGGCAGCCGTATGGCCGGCGGCTTTCCGGCGCTTGGTCGATGCAGCAAATCTGCTGCTATCCGCCGAAGACCGGGCCCAGTCAGCGTGGTCGCTTCGCGCGGCGATTCGGAGGCTGCCAAAAGCGGAGTGGGAAGCTGCCGACAACATCTGCAAAGCGCTCGATCGACGATGACCTCTAATGGCGCGTCCGCACCGTCGTTTCCCCTGATAGTCATCAGTTGTAGGATGACGTACCTTGCGACGCAATACTAATAGTAAGGAGAAAACATGCCCGCACGCCTTTCATCGCGCCAATACGCCGGCGCGAAATCGAAAGCCTCCCGCATTGGACGGAACGCGCTCGCTGTCATCTTTGCGGTGCTCGCCGTCAACGCGGCCCACGCAAGCCGCACGTACGTCTACATTTCGAATGCGGACAGCCAGGACGTCTCGGCTTACCAGGTCAACGAACGAAACGGCGAGCTGACACCGATTCAAACGCTGGCCGTCAATGGCACCGCGATGCCGATGGCCCGCTCGCAGAACCGCCATCACCTCTACGTCGGGCTGCGCTCGAAGCCGTACCGTGTGGTGACGCTCTTCACGAACCCGCTCGACGGACATCTGACGCAGATCGGCTCCGCACCGCTGCCTGACAGCATGGCCTACATTTCGACAGACGCGACAGGACGCTACCTCTTCGGCGCGTCCTATGGCGGCAACATGTTGTCGGTGAGCCGCATCGACGCGGCAGGCTTCCCGCAAGCAGCCCATCAAACCATTCCCACCGGCCCAATGGCTCACGCGATTCGCACCTCGCCCGATAACCGCTACGCGGTCGCATCGGTACTGGGCGCCGACGCCTGGCTGCGGCTCAAGCTCGATAGCGACGCCGGCACGCTCACGCCGGATGCCGAGCCAGCCTATACGTTGCCGCACGGCTCCGGCCCGCGCCACTTCGTCTTCTCGGGCAACGGGCGCTTCGTCTATTTGATCGACGAACTCGACGGCAAACTGCACGTCCTCTCGTTCGACAAAAAAACGGATACGGCCAAGCCGATTCAAACGATCTCGATTCTGCCGCCCGATTTCGGCGACGGAAAACCGTGGGGCGCCGATGTGCATCTCACCCCGAACGGCAAGTTCCTCTATGTCACCGAGCGCACCTCCAGCACGCTAGGTGGCTACCGGGTCGATCGGCACTCAGGCAAGCTCGTACGCATCGGCACCTGGGAAACGGAGAAGCAACCGCGCGGTTTCGGCATCGATCCGGCCGGCCAGTACCTGTTTGCCGCCGGCCAAGTCTCCAATCACGTGAGCTCGTATCGCATCGATCCGAAAACAGGCGCGCTCACCGCCAAAGGTCGCTATGAAACCGGCAAGAATCCTAACTGGGTCGAAACCGCGGTTTTCGAGTAACCGCTAACGTCGAATCTGGCCGAGTCCCCGGCCGCACGGCATACCGCTGGTGCGCCGCCTGGCTCGGCTCGGCTATATGTCGGTCATCAGACGACCGACGCCGCTGCTGGCTATAATTGGTAGCGTTCGCTTTACGAAAGCTCTACGAAACGCTGTTCCCACGAGGTACATCGATGTCCGCGCCGCCTTCCACCTCCGTGCCACCCAGGCGCGCCCGCAATCTCGCCGAATTTGTCGTCAGCCGCTTGACGGAGCAAATCGAATCGAGCGCGCTAAAACCCGGCGACAAGCTGCCGACCGAATCTCAGTTAATGGAAACCATGAGCGTGAGCCGCACGGTCATCCGCGAGGCGATCTCGCGGCTGCAAGCGGCGAAGGTCATCGAGACGCGGCACGGCATCGGCAGCTTCGTGCTGGAGGCCAGCGCGAAACCGTTCGGGCTGGAAGTGGTGCCGGGTACGACGCTGCGCGATGTGCTGTCGATTCTCGAACTGCGTATTTCGCTCGAGACCGAATGCGCGGGGCTCGCAGCCCAGCGCGCCCAATCTGACGACCTCGCGCGCATCCGGGCCGCGCTGGACACCCTTGCCGCCATCCGCGCGGATAACCCCGACAGCGTCGAAGCGGACCTCGAGTTCCATATCTCGGTGGCGCGGGCGACCGGCAATCGCTATTTCGTCGATATCCTGACGCAGCTCGGCACCGCATTGATTCCGCGCGAACGGCTCGATTCGGCCAGCATCGCGCGCGAAGACCCGAATGCCTACCTGTCGCTCGTCAATCGCGAACATGAAAGCATCTTCGATGCGATCGCCCGTCGCGACGCGGAAAGTGCGCGCGCAGCCATGCGCATGCACCTGTCAAATAGTCGCGAACGATTGCGCCGCGCCAATAAGGAAGCCATGGCGGCGCACGACTGACTTCAAACCCGGATTCAGGCTGATTTGAGGCGGAAGGCGGCCACCGCGCGTGCGGTCGCCTGAGCCTGTTGTTCGAGCGCGCTGGCCGCGGCAGCCGATTCTTCCACGAGCGCCGCGTTTTGCTGGGTGACTTGATCCATCTGGCTCACGGCGTCGCCAATCTGGCCAATGCCGATGTTCTGCTCGGCCGTGGCCGACGTGATCTCGCCCATGATGGCCGCCACTTCGCGCACAGCCGTCACGAGTTCGCTCATCGTCTGCCCCGCCTCGATCACAAGCGTATTGCCGCTTTTCACATCTTCGACCGACGCACCGATCAACGTCTTGATCTCGTGAGCCGCGGCTGCGCTGCGCTGCGCGAGCGAACGCACCTCGGATGCAACAACCGCAAACCCGCGCCCGGCCTCGCCCGCGCGCGCCGACTCGACGGCCGCGTTCAATGCGAGGATGTTGGTCTGGAATGCAATGCTGTCGATCATGCCTGTGATATCGGCGATCTTTTGCGAGCTGGCGGACACGGCGCTCATCGTCTGAACCGCACGCTCGACAACCTGCCCGCCGCGCGCGGCCACCTGCGCTGCGCTCGTCGCGAGATCGCTCGCCTGTTCGGCGTTTTCGGCGTTGCGCTTGACGGTGGCGGTGAGCTCCTCCATGTTCGTCGCGGTGTTCTGCAGCGAGGCCGATTGCTGTTCGGTCCGGCTCGACAAGTCGATGTTGCCGGCGGCAATCTCGCGCGCGGCGGTATGGATGGCGTCGCAGTTAGTGCGCACTTCGGAGACGGTCTGCCACAGCCCCTGGCGCATCCGCCGCATGGCTTCGAACAATTGCCCGATCTCGTTCGTTCCCGCAGCCGGCACTTCCACGGTCAGGTCGTTCGCGGCGATCCGGTCGAGCACGCTGGACGCCTGCTGCAACGGGCCGATCACAATACGGCGCAGCGCGAAGTGGGTGGCAACGACAAGCGTAAGCGCAAACGACAGGCCAACGGCGACGAGCGCCACGACCCATCCGTATTCCTGCTCGGCCTGAGCCGATGAGGCCTTCGCCAACGTGCCCGCGAGTGTCTGGAATTTTTCGACGGCAGCCGAATAAGCGATGCCGGCAGCGGTGATGTCGCGATCGTTGATTTCGACGTAGGCGGCGGTGTTGTCGTTGCGCAACGCCTGAAACGCCAATGTCAGTTGCGCGGCGAGGCGGTCGGCGGCGTCGAGCAGCTGTTGTTTTAACGCGTCATCCTGCCCGTCGAAATGGCCGGATTGCCGAAAGGCATCGGTCTCCCGCGCGGCGCGGTCGATCGTGGTTTGGGCGCTCTTCAATGCGGCATCGCACGTGGTTTTGTCGTCGCGCTCCTTGAGCGCCGCGTAGGCTCGCGTCAGCGCGGAGCGGGTGCGCGTGGTGTCTTTATAGCCGTCGTTGATCAGAATGACCTGCCGCGCAATCTCGCTTTGTCGTTGCGCGCTGACGTTCGAACGCTCCAGCGCGAGCACGCCCAGGACGCCGCCAAACACCATCATCGCAGCGAAAACGGCCAGCACTGCGAGCAGGCTGCGTCGCACGGTCCAATTGCGCATTACTTACCCCCGGGTATCGCGGCGCTCGCCAGTACGTAGCCGTCGGCGTGCGCTTCATATTCGTAATTGATATTTGTATTGGTTTTGGCGCAAGCCCGCTGAAAAACCCTGCCGATTCACGAGGCCAAACGCGCCGCGCACATCATACGTCGTCTTACAAGTAGCAACCAGCAAGTTTACACTTGGTAGTTTCCCTAGTATCTGGCCCCTACGCGGCCAACTGACAATTTCATAGGCATCCCGAGTTGTACGATGACATATGAGCGGCGTCCGTCGGACGTCGACCGCACGAAAGCAGCACTCAGCACATGCATGGAGATCGAATGAAGAAGAAGGCAATCGCCACGATGGTGGCCGCATTGGCGACGGGTCTGGTCGCTACCGCCGCTCAGGCACAAAGCAGCGTGACGCTCTACGGTATCGTCGATACCGGCCTCCAGTGGCAAAACAACTCGACCAGCGTCGGTTCGACTACGGGCGGCAAGTCGCTCGTGCGCATGGGCCAAGGCGTGTGGGCGGGCAGCCGCTTCGGCCTTAAGGGCAGCGAAGATCTCGGCGGCGGCACCAAGACCATCTTCACGTTGGAACAAGGCTTCAACAGCGCGACGGGTGCATCGTCGACGGCTGGCCTCGAGTTCCACCGCCAGGCGTTTGTTGGCCTGACGAACAGCTCGTACGGTACGCTGACGGCCGGCCGCCAGTACACGCCTTACTACACGCTGCTTTCGCCGTGGAGCCCGACGACGTGGCTGACCGGCGCATACGGCGCGCATCCGGGCGATATCGACTCGCTGGACACGAACTACCGCACGAATAACCAGTTCGTGTACACGTCGCCGAGCATCTATGGCTTCACGTTCAGCGGCGGTTATGCGTTTGGCGGCGTAGCAGGCAGCGTGGCAGCCGATTCGGTGTGGAGCGTGGCAGCGCAATACAAGAATGGCCCGTTCGGCATTGGCGTAGGCTTCCAGAAGATCAAGAACTCGGCCACGTCCACTGCGGCGTGGAATTCGGCTGCGAGCAACAACGGCGCCGAGCAAGCCGTTTCGTCGATCAACAACGGCTACAAGACGGCGACGGGTCAGCAGCGCATTGGTGTGACGGCCGGCTATCAGTTCACGCCGGCATTGGACATCTCGATGTCGTACACGAACGTCCAGTACATCCCGGGTGCGGGCTCGACCTTCCACAACGAAGCAATCTTCAACACGGCTGGCGCCGTGCTGCACTGGAAGGCCACGTCGGTGCTCGACCTCGCAGCCGGCTACAGCTACACGGCCGCTTCGAAGTCGAATGGCATCACGAGCGCGGCGAAGTATCAACAGTTCAACCTGTCGCAGTACTACTCGCTCTCCAAGCGTACCGGCTTGTACGCGCTTGAGGCCTATCAGCACGCATCGGGCAAGACGCTCAACGGGGCGAGCATCGTCAATGCAACCGCCCAGATCGGCGATGGCATCAACCCGTCGAGCAATCAAAACTCGGTTGCAGTCGGCGCAGGTATCATCCACCGCTTCTAAGCAACAACGATATGCGTGACGTCGTTTGACGATTGTCTTTCGATGTCACGCAGCTCTGACTTCGGTCTAGAGCACTTGAGCGCCAGGGTTTCGCGACCCTGGCGTTTTTATTTGCGCGCTCAATGCAACGGTTAGTTAGGACTCCTCAGAAAAAGCCGAGCGGCTTCGCGTCGTAGCTGACAAGCAGACACTTCGTCTGCTGGTAATGCGACAGCGCCATTTTGTGCGTCTCGCGTCCGATGCCCGATTGCTTGTAGCCGCCAAACGCCGCATGCGCCGGATAGAGGTGATAGCAATTGGTCCACACGCGGCCCGCTTCGATCTCGCGGCCCAGGCGATAAGCGCGCGTGCCGTTACGCGTCCATACGCCAGCGCCAAGACCGTAGAACGTATCGTTGGCGAGTTCGACGGCTTCGGCTTCGTCCTTGAACGTCATCACTGATGCGACGGGCCCAAAAATCTCCTCCTGGAATACGCGCATCTTGTTGTTGCCGAGCAGCATCGTCGGGCTCACGTAATAACCGCCGCCGAGCCCTTCGGCGGGCGCCGTGCGCTGGCCGCCGGTCAGGCAACGCGCCCCTTCGTCGCGCCCGATGTCGATGTACGACATGATCTTGTCGAGCTGCGCCTGCGAAGCCTGTGCGCCGATCATCGTGCTCGGATCGAGCGGATGCCCCGCTTTGATGGCCTGCACGCGTGCAATTGCCTTTTCGATGAAGCGCTCGTAGATCGATTCCTGAATCAGCACGCGCGAAGGACAGGTGCAGACTTCGCCCTGATTCAGCGCGAACATTGCGAGGCCTTCGAGCGCTTTGTCGAGAAAGGCGTCGTCGTGGTCCATCACATCGGCGAAGAAAATGTTCGGGCTCTTGCCGCCCAGCTCGACCGTCGTCGGAATCAGGTTTTCGGCCGTCGAGCGCAGCACGTGCTTGCCGGTCGGCGTCGAGCCCGTGAAAGCCAGCTTCGCGATGCGCTTGCTCGTGGCCAGTGCTTCGCCCGCTTCCTTGCCGAAGCCGTTCACGATGTTGATCACGCCGGGCGGCAACAAATCGCCGACCAGTTGCATGAGCACCAATATCGACGCCGGTGTCTGCTCGGCGGGCTTGAGCACGACGCAGTTGCCGGCCGCCAGGGCCGGGGCAAGCTTCCATGCGGCCATCAACAGCGGAAAATTCCACGGAATGATTTGGCCGACGACACCCATCGGCTCATGGAAATGATAAGCAACGGTGTTTTCGTCGATTTCCGAAATCCCGCCTTCCTGAGCGCGGATGCAACCGGCGAAGTAACGCAGGTGATCGATCGCCAGCGGCAAGTCGGCCGCCATCGTTTCGCGCAGCGGCTTGCCGTTATCGATCGTCTCGGCGACGGCCAAGCGCTTTAAGTTTTTCTCCATGCGATCGGCCATCGCGAGCAGCACGTTGGCGCGCTCGGTGGTCGAGGTCTTGCCCCAGCCACGACGCGCTTTATGTGCGGCATCGAGCGCGACATCGATGTCCGCTGCTGACGAACGCGGCACGCGGCAAAACGGCTTGCCGTTGATCGGCGAAATGTTGTCGAAGTACTCGCCGGCAACCGGCGGCACCCATTGGCCGCCAATGTAGTTCTCGTATTGCCGAGCGAACGGGTATTCAATGTCCAATCCCAGCTTCTCGAGGTCGATCCTATCCATTGCGTGTCTCCAGGTTTTTTCAATGACAGCGCCAGCCGGCTGTGGGCCCTACGAGGCAACATGTATGCCACGCGCGAGGTTCATTGCTAGATGTCGTCTTGCGCTGTCGGTGTACAACCGGGCCTGCAACACTGTTCCAATTTGCAGCAGGCTCTGTTGCGATTCGGAACAGTTTTCATTGCGACGGCCCGGCGTTCAGCGGTGTCGTGGAGGTGCGCGCAACATCGGCCGTCAGCTTCGCGCTGGTCGGCCGGTAGCCGTTCGAATAGAGCAGGAACGCCATGATGTCCGTATAGTCCTCGGGCTTCATCTTGCCCGCGCGGTCAGCGGGCATGTTCGTCGACAGGTAGCCGAAGATGCCGCCGAGCGTCAGATGCGAGTGGCCCGCCGGTGCGAACGACGGCCCCGTCAACGCAGGCGCCGTCACGCCCTGCAACGCTGCACCGTGACACTTCGCGCATGCGCTGGCGTAAAGCCGCTTGCCGTGGGCCACTTGTGCGCCATCGAACGGAGGCATGGTGGCAACGGCAGTCGCGCAAACGCGCACGAAGCCACCCTGTGCGACCGGTGATCGAGCATTGGTCCGCTTCATTTGTGCGCGTGCAGGCAAGTCCCATTCGCGCGTGAGCGAAGCGAGCCGGCCGTCAGCTTGCATCGCCGCAAGCGCGCGGTCGACGCGCGGCTGCAAGCCAGCGCCCCGCGCCCGGCACGGTGAAGCGCTTCCAGAGCAGCTTGCCGTCGGCCGGGTTCAGCGCTGCGATAAAGCCACGGGCACCATACTCTCCGCCCGAGCTGCCAATCACGATCGCACCGTCCAATGCAAGTGGCGCCAGCGAAAATGCGTAGCCGAGGCCCGGATCGAACATCGCCTGTTTCCACACGAGGTTGCCCGTTTGCGCATCGAGCGCCACCACCTCGCCGCTCAGCATCGCGACGTAGACGTTCTTGCCATACAACGCAACGCCGCGATTCACGACATCGCAACAGGCCGTCCGGAACGATTCGGCGCCGAGTTTCGGTTCGTACTTCCATAGTTGCTTTCCCGTCGCCGCATCGAATGCGTAGACGTTATCCTTAGGTGTACTAACGAATAGATAGCGACCGTTGATGATAGGCGTGGCCTCGAAGCCTTGCTTGAGGTCGGCCGGAAACTTGTAGCTCCATGCGGTAACGAGCTGCTTCGCGTTGGTGGGATCGATCTGCGTGAGCGGCGAATGCGATTGCCCGTTATACGTGCGGTAGTACGTCAGCCAGCCTGAATCGCTTTGCGCGTCGGTCAAGCGCACGTAGGTCACCGGCGGATATGAGACGGCTGCGGCTGCCGCTGCCTGCGTATGCGAAGCGTCGAGGCCGAGGACGCCGGCGAGCATGCACGCGAGCGCCGTCAACAACGAGGCCGAGGCCGAACCTCTCTTCATGTCTGTCTCCTATGGGTTTAGCTGATTTATCGCGGCGTTTTTGACGACACATTCGCGAAAACGCGGCGCGCGGCCCGACGCAAGTCATATGCCATCGCAACGGCATCAGCATGCGATGCACCGGCCTGTGTCGAATCGACGCACCGATGCGCCCAGCCTGGCTGCGGCAATATTGCCGCAGCGTTGTACCCATTCAGAACAAGCGGAACATCGCGCTGTTCACGAACGAAACGACAGCGCGATGTGAGAGATCGTTCGGACAACTAAGTATTCGAAGACGGGGTCCAGCCGAACATCGTTTCGATTGCCTGCGCGAGTGCTGTTGCGATACGCGGCTCATTGCCAAGATGGCCCGCGTCGATACGGTCGAGCCGCGCAGCCGGCACGGCGCGAACAAGGCGTCGCGCGTTTTCAATTGGACAGACGGGGTCCCGCATGCCGTGCACGGCCGCGAGCGGCACACCGGCGCTCGCGGCATGACGCGCCAGCGCAAGAAGACGCCGCTCGCCCAGCCAGCAATCGTGCGACAGATAGTGCGCCTGAATGCGGTACTTCATGACGAGCCGGCCGGTTGCCACATGTGGGATGCGGGCGGGCTGCGGTTTGCGGCGCGAATGCACCGATGCAAGCACGGCATCCTCGTATGCATGCCACGCGAGCGCAACGGCGCGGCTGCGCGGCGTGGCCGAGCGTGGCGACAGCGCCTGCGCGCAACGCGCAAAAAGCGTAGACGCACGTCCACCGTCGCACGCCGCTGCTTGCGCAAGTGCCTGCCACTCCTGCGGCGCACGCTTGCGCGATCCAACGAACAGGCGCCGCACTTCGCGACGCGAGGTCAGGAAAAGCCCGCGTACGACAACGCCCAGTACGCGCTCGGCGTGCGCGCCTGCATAAGCGAGCGCAAGCGCGGCCCCCCATGAGCCGCCGACGACGCCCCACCGTTCGATGCCAAGCCGCGCCCGAACCGCCTCCATATCGCCGACGAGCCGCGCGGTGCTGTTGTGGCGCACGCTGCCGCTGGGCAAAGAAGCGCCCGCGCCGCGTTGATCAATCAGCACAACGTGAAAGCGCGCGAGGTCGAACCCGCGCAGTTGGCTCGTGCGACTGCCACTGCCCGGGCCGCCGTGCAGCACGACGAGCGGCACCCCGTCCGGCGCGCCGGCAACGACAAAGGCGATGCGATGACCGTCGCGCCTGATATGGCAAAACGTTGTCGCACCGTGCGCCTGAGTCGATCGCGAGTAAGAATCAATCATAAAAGGCACCATCAGAAATGCCGGGAAACCTGGGGAAACTACGGATAACTCCCGATACCGCCTGCTGTTCGCCGGCCCCATCGTATATGACGCGGTCGATATCGGTGCTGTGATGTGGTGTGGAACTTGCTCGCAGGAGCACGACAGAGTCGCGGCCATGCGTCGACACTCGACAGGAGGAGACTATGCGCGACGACATCCGTCAAGCCGCGAACCCGCTAGCGCCCAGCGACAGTGGCTGGAGCGCGCCCTGCATTCAAAAGGCGCACGAACGCTCGGAGCGATTCGGGCTCGATGCGTCCACTCGCCCCGATTACGACGTGCTAAGCGCAGCGGAGCTTTCGCTCACGCTCGAGCAGAACCGCGTGCTCACCGCCCATGCGCTACCCGTGATGGAAACGCTGCACGAGCAGATCGTCAACACGCAAAGCATGATCGTGTTGACCGACGCACAAGGCCTGATCCTTCATTCGATTGGCGATGACGACTTCCTGCAGCGCGCAGAGAAGGTCGCGCTGCGCCCGGGTGCGAATTGGGCCGAGGACCGCCAAGGTACGAACGCCATCGGCACGGCGCTCGCCGAGCGCAATGCGACCGTCGTGCATGGCGACCAGCATTATCTGGCGGCCAACCGGTTTCTGACCTGCTCGAGCGTGCCGATCCTCGACCCGTATGGCGAGCTCGTAGGCGTGCTCGACGTGACGGGCGACTACCGCAGCTATCATCAGCACACGATGGCGCTAGCGAAAATGTCGGTACAGATGATCGAGAATCATCTGTTCGCAAGCGCGTTTCGCGATACGCTGCAAATCGCATTTCATAGCCGCCCGGAGTTTCTCGGCACGCTGATGGAAGGCATCGCCGCCTTTACGCTCGACGGACGCTTTCTCTCGGCCAATCGCAGTGCCCAGTTTCAACTCGGCTTGCCGCTTGCTGCGCTGCGTGCGCACACGCTGTCGTCGCTCATCGGTCTCACGAGCGCGCAGCTCTTCGATCGCATACGCGCGAACCCTGATCATGTGCTGTCGCTGAACCTGCATAACGGCGCGGTTGTCCGCGCACGCGCCGACTTGCGGCGGACTACGCTTGCGGACCGCCATGCGTGCGCGGACATGCCGCGCCCGTCCGACTCGTCGCGGATCGAGCCGCGCGGCGCAAGTGCTGCTACTGCTACTGCAGCCACCGCTTCCGCCAAGTCGTCGGCCCGTCTTGAGCAACTCGACACCGGCGACGCGCAAGTAGCCGCCGTTATCGGAAAGGTGCGCAAGGTTATCGGCAAAGACATTCCGATTCTGATCACCGGCGAAACCGGCACCGGCAAGGAGCTGCTCGCGCAAGCCATCCATAATGAGTCGCCGCGCAGCGATGGACCGTTTATCGCAGTGAATTGCGCGTCGATTCCCGAGACGTTGATCGAATCGGAACTCTTCGGCTACGAGGAAGGCGCGTTCACAGGGGCGCGCCGCAAGGGTGCGCTCGGCAAGCTCGTCCAGGCCAATGGCGGCACGCTTTTTCTCGACGAGATTGGCGACATGCCTTATCCGTTGCAAGTGCGTTTGCTACGCGTGCTGCAAGAGCGCATCGTCAATCCGCTCGGTTCGGCGAAGTCGATCTGCGTCGATATCGCCGTCGTGTGCGCGACCCATCGCAGCCTGCGCGAAATGATGGCGCAAAACCGCTTCCGCGAGGACCTTTACTATCGTCTGAACGGGCTCGTCGTCAAACTGCCCCCGTTGCGCGAACGCACGGACCTCGCGGTTGTCATCGACAAGATGCTCGATGACGAGTCGCTCGCGAGCGCTCACGCTCGGCGCCTGAGCGTGGCGCCTGACGTGATGAAACTTTTCGAGCAATGCGCCTGGCCCGGCAATTTTCGACAGCTCGGCAACCTGCTGCGCACGGCTGCGGCAATGGTCGATGACGATGGGCAGATTCGGCGCGAACATCTGCCCGATGATTTTTTCGAAGATCTCGCCGCTGCTGAACCAGCCAGCGCGGCATCGGCCAATGCCACGCACGCGCCATCAAGCCATAGCACTCGACTGCAGGATGTGGCGGTGTCGGCGATCGCCGCCGCCATCGCCCGGCATGGCGGCAATGTATCGGCCGCGGCCCGTGCATTAGGCGTCTCGCGCACCACCATCTATCGGAAGATGCCGGCGGCATTCGGTCCCGGGCACGGGTCCAATGACGAATAGCATGTGCGTTTTGCAACTCGGTTGTGGCACAACGGGACACCGGGTCGATCGCATATTTAGTTCGGACTCCGAACCGTTTGCCCTGTCGCGCTCGGCATAGCGCTTGCTTTTATAGTCCCGCCCACGCGATGCGTCGGCATATCGATTCTCGTTTTCGAGCTACCCAAGGAGACAAAGCATGCAATGGACTACGCCCGCCTATACTGATCTGCGTTTCGGCTTTGAACAAGTCCGCGGCAATCCCCCACGTTCCTGGGGGGACGAAGGATAGCGCGGACGGCCGTAGCCCTCCTTGTAGGGCGCTTAGTGCGGCGTTCGCTGTTGCTCGATGTACTGGCGTATCACTGAGATAGGCGCCCCGCCGCAGCTACCCGCGAAATAGGACGGGGACCAAAGCGCACCGCCCCACAGCTTGCGCCGCATGCTCGGGTAGTTCTTCTTGCGGATCATGCGGCTCGAAACACCCTTCAGGCTGTTCATGAGCGCCGCCACGGCAACTTTGGGCGGGTATGTCCACCACCAGAAGGTGTACGTGGTCGTCCTCGCCGTCGAACTCCACCAGTTCAGCCTCGAAGTCGGCGCACACGCTCGCGAACACGATGTGCAGATCGTCGATGATCTCTTTCGTGAACACGCCACGCCGGTACTTGGTCGCGAAGATCAAATGTGTGTGCGTCAGGAAAGCGCAGTTGCGTCCGCATCGAATGTCGTTGTCGATGGTCATAGACCAAAGTATTCTCTGGTCTATGGAACGACTCCAAGCCTTCAAATTCGAACTGATGCCGACCGGCGAACAAGCGCGCACTATGCGCCAGTTCGCGGGCGCGTGCCGGTTCGTCTATAACAAGGCGTTGGCGTTGCAAAAGGAAAACCACGCGGCTGGCGGGAAGTTCATCGGAAAGTTCGCGATTAGCAAGCACCTGACGGCGTGGCGCAACTGCGCTGATACGCCATGGCTCGCTGAAGCGCCGCGCCATGCGCTGATGATGGCGACGCAGGATTGCGATCGCGCATTCCAAAACTTCTTTGCCAAGCGCGCAGAGTTCCCGCGTTTCAAGCGCAAGGGCGAGCACGACGGTTTCCAATTCCCCGACAAGAATCAGATTGCGGTCGATAGCGGCAATGGCCGCATCAAGGTTCCGAAACTCGGCTGGCTGCGTTACCGACATAGCCGCGATGTACTCGGCGAAGTGCGCAGCGCGAGCGTATCGCTGCGCGCGGGCAAGTGGTACGTCTCGATCCTGACGAAGCGCGAAGTCGAGCAATCGGTTCCGCACGGCCCGGCGGTCGGTATCGACGTCGGCGTGACCCGCTTCGCAACGCTGAGCAACGGCACGTATATCGTGCCGCTCGCGAGCTTCAAAAAGCACGAACAGCGCCTCGCGAAGTATCAGCGGCGCATGGCCCGCAGGGTCAAAGGTTCGTCGAACTGGAAAAAGTCGAAGGCCCGCGTTCAGCGCATCCATGCGCACATCGCGAACGCGCGCAACGACTTCCTGCACAAAGCATCGAATACGATCGGCAAAAACCACGCAATGATCGCCGTCGAGGATTTGCAGGTGCGCAATATGAGCAAATCAGCAGCCGGTACGGCCGACGCGCAGGGCTGCAATGTCCGCGCGAAGTCCGGACTCAATAAGTCGATTCTCGACCAGGGCTGGTTCGAGTTTCGCCGCCAGTTGCAGTACAAGACGGCGTGGCGCGGCGGCTTTTTCGTCGCCGTCCCGCCGCAGAACACAAGCCGCACGTGCCCGGCATGCGGCCATATTTCAGCGGAAAACCGCAAGATACAAGCGCTATTTGCATGCGTGCGCTGCGGCCACGAAGCAAACGCCGATCACGTCGGCGCGATCAATGTGTTAGAGCGCGGACAGCGCTTGTTAGCCTGTGGAGAGACGGTGCACTCAGGCCGCTCGAAGAAGCAGGAGCCCGCCGAAGCGACTCAGGCCATCGCGGCCTAAGCGCAGTAGGGATCTCGGTCCTTCAGGGCGGAGAGGATGTCAAGTCACGATGTACATCGCTAACCGATGATGTTGATATCGAAGGTTTAAAGGAGCACTGCCCTACCTGATCTGCCATCGGTTCTCCGTTTTTTTTCTCGCATTGCCGCCCCGTGGGAATTTCTGCGCACCTAGCGCGGTAATACGAAGCGAGGGCGGCAGATTTCTCGCTGCCTCGCTCACCGCGAAACATGCGAAAACACGAGAAAGACAGGAGAAACGAAAACCATGGCAGACACAGACAACCCTCGCTCGCCGGGCGCGCGGCGCGAGTTCTTGAAGTGCATGGCATTGGCCGGCACAGGCACGCTATGGCTGATGCAAGGCGGCGTGCTGCGCGCACGCTCGCTTTCCGACCCGGCAGCCGGCGCGGGTGCCGATGCCGCCTTCGGTTTCGTGCAGATCAGCGATTCGCATATCGGCTTTAACAAAGCCCCGAATGCGGACGTGGTCGGTACCTTCAAGGCCGCCCTCGAACAAATCAACACGCAAGCCGTGCAGCCCGATTTCGTCATGCATACGGGCGATCTCACGCATCTGTCGAAACCCGATGAATTCGATACGGTTGCTCAGCTGATGCGCGGCGTACGCACGCCACAGGCTTTTTACGTCCCCGGCGAACACGATGTGATTGGCGACAACGGCGCCGAGTTCTTTCGCCGTTTCGGCCAGAAGGCAAGCACGGGCGGATGGTACAGCTTCGATCATCGAGGCGTGCATTTCGTCGCACTGATCAATGTGCTGAATTTGCAGGCGAGCGGCATGGGCTCCCTCGGCGCCGACCAACTCGCATGGTTGCGCCGCGATCTTGCCGCGCGTTCGTCGGAAATGCCCATCGTCGTGTTCGCGCACATGCCGCTGTGGTCGCTCTATCCGTCGTGGGGATGGGGCACCAACGACGCTGGCGAGGCCATGAAGATGCTGCGCCGTTTCGGCTCGGTCACCGTGCTCAACGGCCACATTCATCAGATCCAGCAAAAGGTCGAGGGCAATGTCACGTTTTATACCGCGCGTTCCACGGCTTACCCGCAGCCGGCACCCGGCGATGGGCCCGGCCCTGGTCCGCTGAAAACGCTACCGGCCGGCAAGCTCGCCGACTATCTCGGCGTACGGGTGGTGCATCGCGTCGAAACGGCGCGAGCGCTGACATTGACCGAGGAGACGCTGTCATGATCGTCGCCAATCTGCTGCGATTCGCGGCGAACAGTCTGGCAGGCGGCAGGCATCGCATCGTTGCGCGCTCGCGCGCGAGCTTGCTGGTTGCCGCTCTGAGCGCACTCGCTGGGGCGGCCGCGCCGGCCTTCGGTGAACAGGCCGGCCAGACGCATCAGATCGAGATTCGCAATTTCGCTTTCGCGCCGAACGACATCACGGTGCCCGCCGGCACGCGCATCGTGTGGACGAACCACGACGATGAACCGCATACGCTCGTCAGCGCAAGCGGCGCATTCAAGCCGTCGCAGGCGCTCGACACCAACGACTCGTTCGCCACCGTGCTCGACAAGCCCGGCACGTATCGCTACTTCTGCGGGATTCATCCCATGATGGTCGGCAAGATCGTGGTCCGCTAGACGGAACGAGCGGCACGCGGATGACTACGAGGAAACCGCCATCGGAGACGCTATGGGAATAAACTCGGCAAACGGCCGGTATTACGGTGCTAAAGCCGGGAGAGCCTGCGTGACCGAAAGCGAAAGACCCGCCGATCAAGCGCGCGACGATGAACGCAACCGCCGCTTTCAGCAGCTCGCGTTGCCGCATCTGGATGCGGCGTACAACCTCGCGCGCTGGCTGAGCGGCAATACCGCCGACGCCGACGACGTCGTGCAGGAAGCGTTCATGCGCGCGCTGCGCTTTTTCGACTCGTTTCGTGGCGACAGCGCGCGGCCGTGGCTGCTCGCAATCGTCCGGCGGACTTGGTATACGGAATGGCACCGGCGCGCGTCGTCGCATGAAGTCGCCTCGTTCGACGACACGATCGACGACGCGCCGATCGACGGCTGGAGTGAGGCCGTGGCCGACCCGGAAACGCTGATGATCCGCGCGCAAGACAGCCGCATCGTCAATGCGGCGCTCACGCAGTTGCCGGTGGAATTCCGCGAAGTGCTGATTCTGCGCGAACTCGAAGCACTCAGTTATCGCGAGATCGCCGCCATCACCGATTTGCCGCTGGGCACCGTCATGTCACGCATCGCACGCGCGCGGCGCAAGCTGGCTACGCTGCTGCTGGGGCAGCGGCAGCCGTCCGAGGCCCGTAGCCAGACGACGCGCGCCTCGGGTGCCAAGCCTTAAGGAGATGCCCGATGGAATGTAACGAAGCCAAACCGTGCATCGATGCAAGCATCGATGGCCAATTGTCGCGCGAGCAAACGCTGCGGCTGGAGGCACATCTGCAAAGTTGCGCGGCGTGTCGCCGAGAGCGCGACAGCCTGCTCGCGGTAAGCGGCGCGGTGCAACGCGCCGAGTATCATCGCGCACCCTCGGCGTTGCACGCGCGTATGGCAGTGGCCTTACAGCCGAGCGGCGCCCAAGCCGCCGCGCCCGCGCGCCCGCGGCAAGCCGGCTGGCGCGATGCGCTGGGCGGTCTGCGCGGGTTGGGCGGTGATTGGTTCGGCTCGCGCGGTTTTGCGCGCCCGGCCGCCGCGGCGCGTGCACACATCGGCGGCACACTCGGCGTCGCGCTGGCCGCCGTTGCGTTGGCGGTCTCGCTGACCGTCGCGGTAATGGTTTCGCTCGCGCCGCGCCATGCGGCCAACGCGGAACCGTTCGTCGATGAACTCGTGGCAAGCCACGTGCGGGCGCAATTGTCGGGGCACAACATCGACGTCGTCTCGTCGGATCAGCACACCGTCAAGCCCTGGTTCAATGGCAAGCTCGATTACGCGCCGCCGGTCGAAGACCTCGCCGCGAACGGCTTCGCGCTCGCGGGCGGGCGCCTCGACTACATCGATCATCGCCGCGTGGCGGTGCTCGTTTATCGTTATCGGTTGCATGTCGTCGAAGTCTACGTGCTGCCGCAAGGCAGCGCACGCCCCGTCGACGCGCCCTCGCCCGCGTTCGCGCGCGATGGCTACGCGCTCTCGCACTGGCGTGCGCACGGTATGGCGTGGTGGGCCATCACCGATGCCGAACCCGACACGCTCGCGCAGTTCGAAACGGCGCTCTCCACCCGGCTCGGGCAACAGGCGTCGGAGTAAGCAGGTCAGGAGTCACTGCTTCGGCACGGATGCCGCGATGCGATCGGCAAGCTCGCCCAGCATACGGCTAAGCGCGGCGGCGTGCGCCCGCTCCGGCGTTCGAGCGGATAGTGGCAAATGCGACAGCGCGCGAGGCTGCGTCGCGAGAGCGGGGGAATATCTTCGAGCGCACCGCACTCCGGGCAGCCGATCGTCATGCCGTCTCGCTCGAAGACATGAAAGATCTGCGAAACCCGCAAGGCGCGAACCGAACCGGCCACGCGGCAGTCAGCGCCCAGTCGCGGTGGATTGCGAATGCGTTCATCACGATCACCTCATTGCCGGACTGCCCTCGACATCTGCATCTGCATCGCACGACGCGCAAGGCTCACACGTCACGAGCAGAATTTGCTCCTGCCTTCGGGTTCTGGCGGCTCGCTGTGTGTAGCCTGCTCAGTAGCTCGTCGACGCTAAGTGCCTGCGTTATGCGACACTGCTTGGCGGGTAAGCGGGGCGGCGGCAATAAGGTAAAAGCCGGCCCGACGTTGGCCCACTCAATTGAGGGAGCAATCGATCTGATGAACATCGCCGATCATGTCGAATGGTGCTTCGATTTCGTCTCACCTTTCGCTTACCTGCAGTTGGAACAGTTCGAGCGGCTGCCGGCTTCGCTCGTCGTGGAGCCACGACCTGTCGTGCTCGGTGCGCTGTTGGCCCACTGCGGGCAAAAAGGCCCGGCCGAGATTGCAGCCAAACGCAGGTTCACCTATCGCCACGCGCTCTTTCGGGCGCAAAAGCTCGGCATTGCGTTACACATGCCGCCCGCTCACCCTTTCAATTCGATCCAGGCGTTGCGGCTTTCCATCGCAATGGGCGGGTCGCTCGATGTGGTGCGGCGCATCTTTCGGCATATCTGGCGAGATGGCCAGGAGGTGGCGTCGCCGCAAGGCTTTGCGACGTTGTGCGAAGCGATGGGCTGCCCGGATGGCGTCGCGGCGGTTCAGGCACCCGAGGTCAAAGACACGCTGCGCCGCTTCACCGACAGTGCGATCGCGGCAGGTGTGTTCGGCGTGCCGACGTTCGTGCTTGAGGGCGAGCTGTTTTGGGGCGAGGACGCGACGGAACTGTTCCTGCATTGTCTCGGCGACGCGGGCTGGCTTTCGTCGGCCGAGGTGCTCCGGCTCGATACGTTGCCGGTCGGCGTGCGGCGCGGGTGACGTGGATCGAAGGGTGGCGACCAAAGCCAACGCACAGCACAAGCTGACTGGCGCGAACAAGCCGTCCGATCTAAAGACGTCGGCGATTCGCAGACCAATGTGCGCTGTTCAGTTTGATTGGGATGATGTAGGCCGGCCATTGCCCTATGTTGATCGCGCTACTGCGGACCTACACGCGTCTCGCGCGTCTCTATTACGACGCGGACGTCACCCCGCACGCGGCCATGCCATAGGCGATGACTCGCCATCTAAGTGCGCTGCGCGATGATCTCGCGCATCGTGCAGCTAGCCTAATTGCACGGTTCAGCGGTGCTCGCCAACCACCTGACGGCGTCCATCCGCAAGCATGCGCTTAAGTCGCACTTGCCCCGAATTTGATGCGCAATTGCTGTTCGACCCAGCGAATGGCGCGCGGCGTTCATCCTGAACCTGAGGACGCCGCCCGACGACAAGCTACTCGCTCGGGTCGTCAGCACCAGCATGGCCACCGCTCCTGCGCCATTCCTCTAACTTGTCCAGTACTTCGATGGACTCGCCATACCCATGCCAAACGCGAAACCGGTCTTTGGCTTCGTCGGCTGAGAGTTCTCCTCGCAACACGGCCGCACACGCTTTCCTCATCGGCATCAAATGTTGAGCGGAATCCATATGTTGCTTAGCATAATCAGCTGCTATCCGATTGAGCTCTGCGCGGTCCGTCTCGGGAATGTCATGTATCGCCATTACCACGTCAACGGGAATGTTGTACATTACGGCGACTTTCGCGCTGATCATCGGCATTTCCGCCCTCAATGCTTCAAAGAACCGTTCCCCGGGCCTAACGGGTTCGCTGTGGCTTTCGACGCCAGTTGGTGTTCCATTGCGGCTCCTTGGCGAGGGCAGACCATCGCGCTCAGGAAG
This sequence comes from Trinickia sp. LjRoot230, assembly GCF_964253315.1. Lineage (NCBI taxonomy): Bacteria > Pseudomonadati > Pseudomonadota > Betaproteobacteria > Burkholderiales > Burkholderiaceae > Trinickia > Trinickia sp. LjRoot230. The sequence goes on along the minus strand of NZ_CAXUQX020000001.1, from coordinate 925,705 downwards.
CCGAGACGGTGCAAAATCTGCTGCACCCGCATCGCCGCTTTGCTCGTCGGCCGAAGGATTCCACTCCGGACTGTTCCCCAATCCCGCCACAGTTGGCATTGATATCTCCAAATCGTTAGCCAATATGGATGCTACTCTCCCCAACCTTGTTATCACGCCAGGCGTACGAAGCTTTATTCGCGCACACGCAAACTTCCTTTCGCGTGTTTCCGGAAGCCGTTACGCCCGCTGTAAGAACGGGTTTTTCGATCGGCCCTGATCGCCTGACCTACTTTGATTCGTCTCGGAACAATAACGATAACCATATCCGCATGATCAAGATGCCAGCTACTTGGATAGACTAGATCAGGGCTCGGGTGCCACTACTAAACTAGGGGACTTCCAATTAAACCGCTTAGCCGCCCCAGCTCGATCAGACGTTCCCCAAAACGCGCGCCAGCGTTCGTCTTTGGAAACAACGTCGCCGCCGTGCGCTGCGGATCGAGCCCAAACGTCTCGGCCGCCGCGCTAGCCACGAGCGCATCGAGCGATGCGCTCGGCCGCAAATCGCGCCCTTCATAAAGATCGCCCGGTCGCAAACCCGGCCATTGCGCCAGCACGCGCCCGCCCGCAACCGCGCCGCCAACGAGCATCGCTACCGCGCCCGTGCCGTGATCCGTGCCGCCGGTACCGTTAGCGGCAGCCGTGCGGCCGAATTCCGTCGCGACGACTACCGTGGTCTGCATCCAAGCCACGCCGAGCGCATCGCGCAACGCCGCCAGTAACGCGTCGAGACCCTTCAATTGCGCGGCCAGCCGTGCGTTCTGCGCGCTATGGGTGTCCCACCCGTTTGTTTCGATCATCGCAATGCGCGGACCATCGGCGCGCGCGAGAAACCCGCCAGCCAGCTTGCCAACGCTCGCCGGGTCTTGTCGTGGGCTCGCGCGTCCCGCCATCCCGCGCGCCGTCAGCGCCTCGTTCCATAGCGGGCCGAGCTGCGCATCGTGCGCGTAGAGCTCGCTCACGCGCATCAGCAGATCATCCGAGGCGCCCGGCAGCCCCGACGGTGCGTACGACGTCACGCCCGCGCGGCCGCGCAGCGCAGCCGGCACGGTAGGCGCGAACGCGATGGCCTCGGCCTCGCGCTTAGGCAGCATCGTCACGAGCCGGTTGAGCCAGCCGTCGCGCATTTGATAAGGCGCCAGGCCCCCGGTCTCCAGCACATTCTGACCATCGAAGTGCGAGCGGTCGCGATACGGCGTTGCCACGGCGTGAACGAAAAGCGCCTGGCGCGCGGCGTAAAGCTGCGCCGTTTGCTGCAACGCCGGATGCAAGGCAAAGGTGCCGTTCAGCTTCGTCGCGTTTGCGACATCGATCGCAAGCGGCCCGCGCAATGCCGCGTATGCCGGCTCGGCGTACGGCACGACGATATTGAGCCCGTCCGCCGCGCCGCGCTGAATGATGAACACGAAACGCCGCTCCGATTCGACGCGCGCCAGCGCGAACGACGGCCCGATCAGCAACGCGCCGGCACCGGCGGCGGCGCTCGCAGCGCAGAGCGAGAGAAACCTGCGACGCGAAATCATCGTCTTATCTCCGTTGAAATTCGGGCGACACCAATAACAGCGCGAGCGCGGTTGACACGCTATCGGCGTGGGCGACGGCCGTGGCGGTCGGCGGTGTGAGCGCACCGCCGACGAGCATGGGGCCGAACTGGCGCGGGTCGAGGCGATCGCCGACACGTGCGGCAATAGCCTGTGCAAGCTCGACACGCCGCAACAGCGCGTCGGGGGCGGCCCAGCTTGCGGCGACGTCGTCGTAGCCAGCCGGCGAACCGGGCCGCCAGACGGGCTGGCCAAGCTGCGCGAACAGCGGCGCTGCGTGCATGTTCTCGATCCGCGGCACGCCCATACCGCGCCAGGCCGAAATCGCCCACTCCCACGGCGTCTTGAACTTCGCCGCGGCGGGCGACCAGGCGTGCGGCGACGCGATCAGCGCGCGATACACGGTCGGTAGATCGCCACCACTCGTCTGAAAAGCACGAGCAAGCTGCTCGACCAGCGCAGCGTTTGGCGTGTCGGCCGAGAAATGGCGCGCGAGCTTGTAGGCGATGTGATGCGCGGTCGCAGCAGCGTGGCAGAGATCGCGTAAAACGGCACGCGCCTGTGCATCGCCATTCGCGGCGTCAGCACCATCAACCGCGGGATAGCGCCGCCCCATGATCGAACGCTCGCCGGGCTCGTGCCGCGCCGGCCGAAAGATGAAGGTGCCGGGTGGCGCGTGCGCGGCGGCTTCGGTACCCGCCACGCCGCCATGCGGGCCGGCGATGCCCCAGCCCGTCAACGCGCGAGCAAACTCGGTCACGTCATCTTGCGTATAGCCGCTACGCGCGCCGAGCGTGTGCAACTCCATGATTTCGCGAGCGAGATTCTCGTTCAGACCTCGCTTGAGCGCGGCATTGCGTGCGTTGGCACGCACCGCGGCCGGACTGCCGGGGCCGACCGAGACGACCTGGTCCAAGTAGAACTGCATCGCCGGGTGCTGCTCGACGGCGATCAGCATGTCTTCAAAGCGCCCCAGCACATACGGCCGGATGGCTTCGGCTTCGAATGCGCCGGCGAGTACCGCGACTTCCGGCTTCTCGACCGAAATCGCAAAGTGATTGGACCAGAAATGAACCAGCCGCTCGACAAAGGGCGTCGAGGTTGCAAGCGCGCTGTTGACGCGGGCATCGACCGCGCAAAGATAGGTGTCGCGCGCGTCGGCGGCGAGCGCTTTTCTGAGCGCCTGCTTGGCGGTTTGCGGCGCGGGCGGCGTCGCCCCGGGTTTGGCTGCGGGCTGGGTCGCGGGGCTGGCCGAATGCTCGCTGGCGGCGGGCGTCATGCCCGCGCTGGCGACCTGAGCCAGCATTTGCGTCTTTGCAGCCGCGGCCGCTTCCTTACGCGCCTGCGCGAACTGGTCGAGCGCCATTCGCGCGCTGGGCTCGTCGCGCCAGGACGCGGGCCACGGATCGTAGGCATCGAGTTGGCCGAGCACCCACGCCTTGGGCTCGGCGGGCGCGGCGTCGCCCGGGCGCGCCCCGAGCCCGAACCGGTTCAGCGCGACAGCCACGCCGCTCATATGAGACGAGTCGACCATGTTGTTTCCCAATATTCGCCACGTGCCGAGCGCAAACGACCTATTCTAGGAGAACCGCTTGTTGCCACCTGTTACCGCTTGCAACCCGCGCTTGCAACCCCGATCTTGCAACCGCGTTTCAAGCCGGCTCCATCCTACCGAAGGAGGTGCGTCATGCCCATCTCAGCCACGCTGCACGAGTGCCTTCGTATCAAAGACGCCCCCTACGACGTCGTGCACCATGCCTACAGCCATTCGAGCGCCGAAACAGCGGCCGCCGCACACGTGCCGGGCGACCGGCTCGCCAAAACAGTCGTGCTCGAAGACGAGCATGGCTATGTCGCCGCGGTTTTACCTTCCACGCACGCGGTACGCTTGTCAGAACTGTGGGCCAAGACGGGCCGGCATTTGACACTGGCAAAAGAAGCCGACATGCGCGAGCTTTTCAAAGATTGCGACATCGGTGCGCTGCCGCCCGTCGGGACGGCCTACGGCATGCCAACCTATCTCGACGAAAGCCTGGCGATGCAACCCGATGTCTACTTCGAAGCCGGCGATCACGAGGCGCTTGTCCACATGGACAGCAAAGCATTTCTCGCGCTGATGGATAGCGCCGAGCGTGCGCACTTTTCGCATCGGATGCAGGGGCTGGCGATTTAACACCGAGCCTCCCTCAATCCTGCCGTTTTTCGCGACACCGCGAAGTCGCGTACGGGCCCGCGAAAAAAGGACCCGAGCGCGCTCGCGGTGCACTGCGCAAAAACGCGCTCGCCGGTGGGCGAGCCCGAGCATTGCGAGCCGAACGCGAACCGCTCAAGCCCGTCCTGCGGGCATTCAAGGACTGCACCTCCTATTCGCCGCATCGCCGCAATGCAGTTCGCACGAGCGCACCCCTTTTTTTGAAAGCCTTTACGATGCGAAGGAATCGGGCATAGAGTCTTGGCGCAAGTGCGCAGTCCCGTCATATCCGTCATGTAGCCCCCTTCCAGGAGTGACACCATCATGGTTCTTCGGTTGCTCGCCGCGCTGCCGTTCGTCGGCATTTTGCTCGGCGTCCCATTCGTCAATCGTGTCGAGCCGCTCGTGCTCGGCATGCCGCTCGTGTTGGCGTGGATCGTCGCGTGGGTCGTGCTGACCGCCGCCATCATGGCACTCGTCTACCGGCTCGACCCGGCCAACCGAACTGCCGGCCAGCTCGGCGAGGAGCTTCGCCCATGAGCAGCGCACTTCTCATCATTTCCGCCTTCACGCTGCTCGCGCTGGGCCTCGGGCTGCGCGCCCGCCGCGGGCACGACATGAACCTCGAGCAATGGTCGGTCGGCGGGCGCAGCTTCGGCACCGCCTTCGTGTTTCTGTTGATGGCCGGTGAGATCTATACGACGTTCACGTTTCTCGGCGGCAGCGGGTTCGCCTACGGCAAGGGCGCGCCCGTCTATTACATCCTGCCGTACGCCACGCTCGCCTACATCCTTTCGTACTGGCTGCTGCCGCCCATCTGGCGCTATGCGAAAGCCAATCGGCTCGTCTCTCAGCCGCACTTTCTGGCGAGCAAGTATGCGAGCCCGTCGCTGGGCGCAGTCGTAGCCATCGTCGACGTGGTCGCGCTGGTGCCGTATCTCGTGCTGCAGTTCAAAGGGCTCGGCATCATCGTGGCAACGACCTCGTATGGCGCCATTACGCCTACCGCCGCGATCTGGATCGGCGCGATTGTCGTCACGGCTTATGTGACCGTGTCCGGGGTACGCGGTTCAGCTTGGAATTCGGTGACGAAAGACCTGATGATCCTCGGCGTCGTCGTGTTTCTCGGCATCTATTTGCCGATCCATTACTACGGCGGCCTCGCGCCGATGTTTCATGCCATCGACGCCGCCAAGCCCGGCTTTCTGACGTTCCCCGATAAAGGCTCGAGCACCACATGGTTCCAGTCGACCGTGCTGCTCACGGCGCTCGGTTTTTTCATGTGGCCGCATACGTTCGCCTCCGTCTTCACCGCACGCGACGAACGCATCTTCAGGCGCAACGCCGCGGTGCTGCCGATCTATCAGTTGATCCTGCTCTTCGTGTTCTTCGTCGGCTTTGCCGCGACGCTCAAAGTGCCGGGCCTCAAGGGCAGCGATATCGATCTCTCGCTGTTCCGGCTCTCGCTGCAGACGTTCGATCCGTGGTTCGTCGGCGTGATCGGCGCGGCCGGTGTGCTGACGGCGCTGGTGCCGGGTTCGATGATCCTGAACGCCGCCGCCACGTTGATCGCAAACGATATCTATCGCGGCGCGCTGGCGCGCCAAGCCACCGATGCGCAAGTGACACGGCTTGCGCGCGTGCTCGTGCCCGTCATTGCGCTGGTTGCCGTGGGCTTCACGCTGCATGGCGGCGAGACGATCGTCGCGCTGCTGCTGATGGGCTATAGCTTCGTCACGCAGCTGTTCCCGGCTGTACTCGCGAGCCTCGCCGCGCGCCGGTGGGTGACCCGCCAAGGTGCGTTCGCGGGCATCGTCGCCGGCGTGGCCGTGGTGGCCATCACCTCGCTCACGCATGCCAGCATCGGTCAGTGGTTCCCGTTCTTGCCCGGTCCGCTCAAGGACGTGAACATCGGGTTTGTGGCATTGACGCTGAACGTGCTCGTGCTGATCGTCGTGAGCGCGCTCACGCAGCCGCGCTCGGCTGGGCAGCAAGTTCAGTCGCTGTGAGGCGCTAACCGGTAAGCTTCATCCTGGCGGCGGCTGAGCGCCGTCGTCCAGGGAGGCTATGCATGCGAAACGCAACGCGATGGCCGGGCGCATTCGCCCTTTTCTTTTTGTGCCTCGTCGTCAGTTGCGCGGGGACTGCCGTTGCGGCGCCGTCCAGCGTACCTGCCGCCACGGCCGCACCCGTCGCACCCGCCGATTGCAGCAAGGGCACGCTCGTCACCGTCGTCGCCCATCTCGACGACGATCTGCTGTTCGTCAACCCCGGCATCAGTGACCATCTGCGGGCAGGATGGTGCGTCGTCACCGTGCATTTGATCGGCGGTGCGAACAGCTCGGCGTTCGACTATGTGCTCAAGCGCGAGCGCGGCGTACGGCAAGCCTATGCCCGCATGGCCGGCGTGCCCAACGTGTGGGCCGAGACCACGGCGACGATCGCCGGCAAACCGGTGCATCGCATGGTGCTCGCCGCCATGCCGCGCGTGACATTGCTCGAATTGCGGCTGCCGGGTGGGCAGGTGCGCGGCGGACGCGTGCCGCTCGGCCTGTTATGGGACGAAGGCGAGACACTGTCGAGCTACCCGATGCACGCCGACGGCAGCGGTGCGACCCATTACGATCGCACTACCCTGACGGCCACACTCGAGGCCATCCTCGCGCGCGCCACGCACATCTATACGCTGAACCCCGATACGGTCGCATTCCTCGAGCATCCGGATCACATCTACGCCGCGCGCATCACGCGCGCAGCGGCACTCGCGGCGGGCTTGCACGTGCCGCTGCGCTATCACTTCACCTATGTGACGGCCGGCATGCCCGCCAACCTGTCGGCCGAGGCGACGCAAGACAAGCGCGACCAGGTGGCAAGCTACTTCGCCATCGATGGCGGCGATATCGCGCAGGTATTCGGCGAATACGAATGGAACGGCGACTGGGTCGCCCGGCGCTATGCATTCGGAGAACAGCGGGGCGTAGCCGCCACAGCGGCAGCGGCGGGCTCGGCCCCCGCCCTGCCGCTCGTCAATGTGCACACGAGCCGGTGCTTGAGTGCAAACAGCGGGAACGATGAGCCGACCGATCCGCACGCACGCCCCGAAGTACGCCTTGCCGCATGTGACAGCAGCGCCGCGCGCGCATGGCGCTGGCAGCCGTTGCCGTCCTATCCCGGCAATCCGCACAACGCGGCGCTCGTGAGCGCGCTAAGCGGACGATGTGTGGCCGAACGCGCGGGTGCGCTCGTCGAGGAACCCTGCGCGCCCGACGATATCGCGCAGCGCTTCACGCCGTGGGACTTCGGCATCGTTCGTACGCCGCTCGATCATTGTCTCGGTGACGAGGGAGCGGGACGGGAAAGCGCAAGCGATGCAAAGCCGACGCTCGCGGCCTGCCGCTCGCTCACCACGGCCTATCGTTGGACGTCGGCCCCCGCCTCGCCATGGACCGATACACGCACGGCCGGGGCGCTTTACGGCGACGTAACCGGCACGGGTCATCCAAGCGCCGTCTATGTACAGCGACGCACCGATGGTCCCGGCTTCGATATTTGGGTCACCGCGCTCACGCCCGGCACGCATCCTACGCGCTGGTATGCGAGCCCGGTACCGTTCGATGCGAAAGCGATTGCCCCGAGTTGCCACGGCTCAGCGCTTTGCTTCGATAGCACGCGCTTCGTGCTCGGCGACTTCGAGGGCAACGGGCGCACCGACTTGATGGCGATCGCGCCCGACGAAAACGGCGGCACGGCCTTTTGGCGCCTCGCCAGCACCGGACACGCGTTCGCCGCGCCAATCCTGTGGTACCGCAGCGGCCCAACGCTCACGCCCGGCCGCGCGCAACAGTATGTCGCCGCCGACTTCGACGGCGACGGCCGCACTGACGTGGTGGTTGCCGAACGCACGCAAGACGACGCCGGCTTCGATCTCTGGTTGCTGGCGAGCAAGGGCTCGAGCGCCCGTGCACCGGCGCTATGGCGGCAAGCGGCGCCGCTCGTGCCCGCCACCGAATTTTTTGCCGCGCACGTGTTCGACTCCGCGCATCCCGGCCTCATTGCAGTGGAACGCGACGGCGCCACGCTCGCGCTATCGCAACTGCCGAGCTCGGGGCACGGATTCGCACTGCGCTATCGGACCGACATCCTCACAGGAACGAGACCCGCCTTCACCCGCATTGCGGCAGGGCGCGTCGATGCGAGCGGTCTCGACGGGCTCATCCTGCTGCAGGCCCGCGAACCCGACGCCGCGGACCATGCCAACATCGACGTCTCGATGCTTGCCCCGGGCCGCCGCTTCGGCGCCCCCGTGCATATCGGCACGATAGGCGATGTGGCCTGGACCGACGCGCGACCCTCGCTCGTGTCGGCGGACCGAGATGGCAAAGATGGCCGACACGACGATGAACGCGATAAGGCACCCGCGAACCTGGTGCTCTTCGAACGCACCGATGCGCTTCTTGACGACTTTCACTTCACGGGCGGCGCGCCCGCGTTGCGCGCCTATTCGCTGGCGACCGGCAGCCGTACACAACGCCCCACGCTGCGCCCGTTGCCGCCATGGGGTACGCTGCCGGGCCGTTACTCGGAGACGATGCGGCTCGACTTGTTGAAATGACCGTCGTCGGCCCCTACCCGATCACCTCCCGGGCGATGGCGAGATAACGCTCGGCGGTGTCCTCGAGCGTGAGGCCGTCGAGCGGGCGCTGCACGCGCGGCGCGTCGAGCGCCGCGGCGAGCGAGCGGGCGTAGCGCTCGATATCGGAGGTATCGATGAGGCTCACGCCTGGCCACCCTCGCGCAAAGGTAAAGGCGCCAATCGTGTTGGCGACGATCGGAATGCCCGAAGCAAGTGCTTCGAGAAAGCCGATGCTGTGCGCTTCGAACCGCGAAGGCATCGCAAACACGCTCGAGTCGGCGAGAATGTCGGCCACGTTGGCCTGGGGCGGCTTAATGTCGACGTACTCGGCAAGCCCGAGTTCGTCGACCAGCGCACCCAACGCGCGATGGTATTCGGCGTTTTCGACGACGCCGCAGAACAAGAGCCGCGCGTCCGGTTCGAAATCCAGCACGCGCTTGAATGCGCGCAAGGTATCGAGCTGCCCTTTTTCGGCGATGTAGCGCCCGATCTGCACGATGCGTTTCGTGAGGCGCGGCAAGCGGCACGCAGCGTCGGTGTCCGGGTGGGCGCCGTCGCCTTTGCTGTCATGTGGCTTGCCCGCCGGTGCTGTCGTCGCGACGGGCGCTCGATGACGAAAGCGCTCCGCATCGACCCCATTCGGCACGACCATCAGCGACGGATGCCGCCCAATAGCGCTCACGTATTCGTCGACGTTTTTCTGCGAAACACCGATCACCGCCTTCGCGCGCAGCGACAACATGCGCTCGGCGCGCTGCAACCGGTTGTCCTTGAAATCGTCGACCCCGGAATGCATGACCCATACGATCGGCACGCGCAACGGCAATGCGCGAACATAAAGCGCCGGAATGGTGGCGTGCGCGAAAATGACGTCGGGCTTGAAGCGCCGGATCGAACGATAAAGAAACAGCAGCCGGCCCAGTTTTTCGTACTCGCGCGATGGAAAAAAACAGGTCACGCGATGGCTCGCGAGCTCGCCGGCCGCGGGCGCAAAATCCCCATGCGCCGGCAATAGCGAAGCGACACAGACGTGGTGTCCGCGTTGCTGGTGATCGATCGCAATGCCTTTGACCAGCATTTCGGCGCCGGATAGCCTCGGCGCAAGGACCAACTGGAAAATGCGCATGGTGTCCTTGTGGGCGACGAACGTGTCAGCGCGCAACCGCGGGCGCCCACCCGCCGAGCACGCGTGCGCCCCGAACACGCAGCGCGCTTGCGCACCAAAGTAACCCCCGCCCCGGTGGGCGCGCTCGCCATCTTGTAGCACGTTTCGGCCTCGCGCCAAGAAACGTTACTCGGACGCTACGAGCGTCGGCACGCCAGTTTTGCGACAATGGCTGTCTTTTAGGCTACCGGGCCCGCGTCCGAACATCGCGAGCCCGGCCTCATTTCGTTGATTTTTCGTGCCGCTCGTCACCCGATGCGGCCGCCTACAGCACAACACGAACAATGGCCCTGCCCCATATTGATCTGCTGTATTCCGCATCCGGCCTCGCCGTCGGATTTCTGGTCGGCCTGACAGGGGTCGGTGGCGGCTCGTTGATGACGCCGCTGCTCGTGCTGCTATTCGGCGTGCATCCGGCCACGGCCGTGGGCACCGATCTGCTCTACGCGGCCGCGACGAAGGCGACCGGCACGCTCGTGCACGGTCTGAAAGGCTCGGTCGACTGGCGCGTCACGGGCCGGCTCGCGGCAGGCAGCGTGCCCGCTGCCGCGCTGACGCTGTGGCTGCTGCATCGCTACGGCTTGCATTCGCCGGCCGCGACGGCAGTCTTGCAGCGCGTGCTGGGCACCGCACTGCTGATTACCTCGCTCGCGCTCGTGTTCCGCCCGCAATTGATAAAGTTCGCCGCGCGCGTGAGGGGCGTGCCAACGCCCGCTCGCATCACTGCGCTGACGGTCTTGACGGGGGCGGTGCTGGGGGTGCTCGTCTCGCTGACGTCGGTAGGTGCCGGCGCGATCGGGGTGACGGTGCTGTTGCTGCTTTATCCGATGCTGCCGGTTTCGCGCATCGTCGGCTCCGATATCGCGCATGCCGTGCCGCTTGCGCTGATCGCCGGCATGGGGCACTGGCTACTGGGTACCGTCGACTGGATGATGCTGCTTTCGCTGCTGATCGGCTCGCTGCCGGGCATCGCGCTCGGCAGCCATCTGTCGGCACGCTCGCCCGATGCGGTGCTGCGCAACGTGCTGGCCGGCGTGCTGGTGCTGATCGGCGTGCGGCTCGTCATAAGCTGAATGGACGAAACCACCGCAACCAGCACAGCCAACGCAACCAACGCAGCCACCGAACAAGCGGCAACGCTACCGCACGCGCAACTGAATGCGCGGCGGTAGCGCTTTACCTCACAGCTTTACATCAGAGCGAAGTCACTGTTTGACAGTCGCAGGCGGCCGCTGCAAGCGCAACACGCGCATCACTGCAGTGCGATCGGCCATGACACTGTCGTAGAACGCGCCGAGATCGGCCTTCATTGCGGTACGCGACGGGTTATCGAGATAAACCATATGTCCCGACGGGTAATTCTTGATCGCGATATTCGACTGCAGCGACGGGTCGATCGGCATCCCGCCAAGCGTGAGCTCGGTCTGGAAGAAAGGCGTGACCGCGTCGAAGTAGCCGTTGGCCGACAGCACCTTCAAGTCCGGGTTCAGCGTCATCGTGGCCGCGAGGTCGCCAGCCGTATAGAGCGTGTTGCCGCCGCCCTTCGATGCGCCCGTTGGATCGATGTGGCTGAAATCCCAGTTGTTGAAGACTTGGTCGTTCAGATCGGTGAACGCGGAAATCGACGTGTACTTGAGCTGATTGTGCAGGTACTCGTTCCACTCGATCGTATAGACCCCGGCCACGTTCGTGATCGACGGATCATTGCTGCCGGCGTTGGGCAAAATAAACGGCCCGATGCCGGTATTGATCGACGTTGCGCGCCCGTCATACTGCCCAATCGCGATGCCCGGCACGAGCTTGCCGAAGAAGTCGCCGAACGCAGCCGGATTGCCGTAGTCCTGAATCAGCGTGACCGGATCGATGCCGATGTATTGCTGCATTTGCCGTGCAAGCGGCATGGTCATCGCAAGACGCGTGTTGACGAAGCCGCCATCGGCCGGGTTCGGCGGCTCAACGCGCGGCATCAGCGTGGTCGTCGTGAAATTCACCGCTTGCTGGACGTAGGCGGCGAGATCGGTCGGCGTGGGCGTCACGCCAGTCTTCTTGTGATAGAACGCATCCGCTGCCAGTGTCGGGAACAGCCCGATCGCGCTTGCCGCATTGGAATAATCGAGAATCGACGAAAGCAACGTGATGCCGTTGAGCTCGATGCCATCCTCATGCAGCACCCACGCGGTGACCGCGCTGCGCGGCGTGCCGTATGACTCGCCAAACAGGAACTTCGGCGAATTCCACCGGTTAAAGAGCGACAAGTAACGCTGAATGAATCGGTCAATCGATCGCGCATCCTGATCGACGCCCCAGAAGTCCTTGTTCTTCCAAGGCGCAATCGCCGTCGAGTAGCCGGTGCCGACCGGATTGACGAAAACCAGGTCGGTGCGATCGAGCAGGCTGTCCGGGTTATCGAGCAGCTTATAGGGTGCCGGCGGCGTGAAGTTCGGGAACGACGATTGAATCCGCTTCGGGCCGAACGAGCCGAGCAGCAAATAAACCGCCGAGGAACCAGGGCCGCCGTTATAGAGGAACGTCACCGGGCGCGGCTTGCTCGGGTCCGGGTTGTCGAGCGTGTACGACACGTAGAACATCGACGCGTTGGCCTTCGAGGTGCTCGGGTCGATCGTCGTGAGGTGGCCGGCGCGGGCCGTATACGTAACCGTTTTGCCGTTCATCGTCAGCTTGTGATGCGACACGGCCATGCGCTCGTTCGGACTCTTGAGCTGGTCGTTCGGCCCGGCGCCATAGACGGTGTTGTCGTTGAACGGCTCGTCAGGCGGCGGCGCAGTAACGTTCGGCGCCACCGCTGCCACGTTGGCCGCGCCACCCGATGAAGCAGGCGACGAATCGCCCCCACAGCCGGCCAGCAGCAATGCGCAAAGCGTCGCCGTGGCCAGCGGCGCCCATCCGTTTTGTGTGCCCCATATCGAAAATTTTCTGGAGAGCCCTTGTCTCTTCATGATTTGTTATCGCCTTTTCTTAATTCACGATGAATACCACCGCCTGAAACCGGTTTGTTTCCGGCGATTACCCGCATCTTCGATATCAATTCAAATTGACTAGACTCGATATCAAAGTGCATTCTTATCCCTACCGATATCGGTAGGCTTTAATTCTGATCGGATATTCGTCGACAAGTCCGCAAGACGGCTAGGCGCAGCACACCATCCGCCATGCGGCAGATTTATTCGCCCGCTAATGTGGCGTCAAAAAATGAGATAAAAATTCTAAAAAAAATGCCTCATACGAAATGCATAAAATCAAAATGCATGTATGCTCTAATGCGATTGAATTTGCTATTTAGCGAACTTGAATTAAGCGTGGATTACGAAGCCATGTGCTCACGCACCACCTGGTGCGCGATAGCCAGATAGCGTTCGGCCGAGTCTTGCAACGTCAGCCCCGTCAGTTCGCGCGCGACGCGCCTCTCGGTCAATGCCGCGAGCAATGCGCGGGCGTAAGCGTCGATGTCGTTGGTGTCGACCAATTGGACGCCCGGAAACGTTTGCGCGAAACGAAACGGCTCGATGGTGCTCGCGACCATCGGAATACCGGACGCCAGCGCTTCAAGAAACGCGATGCTGTGCCCCTCAGAATGCGAGGGCATCGCGAAAACGCTCGCTTCGCCGAGCAGCCGCGACACGTCGGGACGCGGGCCTTCAACCTCGACCGACTCGGTCAGTCCGAGTTCGGCAACAAGGTCGATGACGGCTGCGTGATAAGCCCGATCCTCGATGACACCGCACAGCGCGAGGCGCGCCTCGCGCACCTCACGGAGCACCTGTGCAAACGCACGAACCGTCTGAAGCTGATTTTTCACCGCGGTGTATCGCCCGATCTGCAAGATCTGCGGCGCACGCGCATGCGCATTTGCGGCGGCGGTGCCGTTGGCCCCGGACGCATCCGGCACATCGTGAAAGCGTGCCGGGTCCACCCCGTTTGGAATGACGATCATCAACGGATGGCGGCCCACCGTCGCGATATAGTCGTCGACGTTGGTGCGCGACACGCCCACCACGGCGCGGGCGCGCGTCGAGAGAATGCGCTCCACGCGTCGGAACAGCTGTCGCTCGAAGTCGTTCGTGGCCGAGTGCATGATGTAGACGATCGGGGCGGCGATCGGCAACGCACGCACGTAGAACGCCGGGATCGTGGCATGCGCGAAGATGACGTCCGGGCGCATCGTTCGGATCACCTGATACAGGTGCCAGAGCTTGCCTGCCATACCGTAACGCTTGAGCGGAAAACGGCACCGCACGTCGTGTTGCACGAGCGTCAGGCGCAATGTGTCGAAATCGGGATGCTCGGGCAGCAGCGCTGTGACGCACACGTCGTTGCCCCCGCAGCGCTGATGCACGGCGAGGTCTTTCGCGAGCACTTCGGCGCCCGACAGACGCGGCGCGAGCACGAGATGAAGAATCCGCATCAACGAACCCTCACCGTTCGATAGAGCATCCATACCACTGCGGTGGCGAGCCCGCTCGTCATGCCCCATGCAATGCCGGTGACCCCCCAGTAATGCGTGGCGGCCGGCACGACCAAAAACAGGACGGCCACTTGCATCGCGGACGCTTGCGCCGCCGCGCGCGCATCACCGACTGCACGCAAATACGAAACGAGCACGGCAATCAATGCACCGAGCGCCATGTTCACGACAAAGATGCGAAAGAGCGGCACGGCCGGCATCCATTGCGGACCGAGCACGAGCGAAAACAGCGGCGCTGCGAGCCAGCGCAGCAACAACACAATCAATGCCAGAGCGCAACCTGCCAATAACAGATAGCGCTCGAACAGCCGCGCGGCCCGCGCCGCATCGCTGCGGTGATGCGCGGCAAACGTCGGAAACAAATACTGCGACATCGCGATGGCCGCATCGGCGAGCAGCATCTGCGCCAAGCGCGACGACATCTGGTAGGCGCCCAGTTGTGCCGGCCCGAGCATCTTGCCGACGACGATCTTGTCGAACTGGTTGAGCACGAGATTGACGATGCTGCTCGCCCAAATCCAGCGCGAGAACGCGACGTAGTGCCCAATGCCGTGCCAACGCAGTGCGAGCGGCGGGCGCGGGCGCATCGTGGCCCATGTCAGCGTGCTTTTGAGCCCCTCGCCGAAGGCCATGCCGATCAGCACCGAATACGCACCGGCACCCGAGAGGGCCAGCACGAGCCCGATCGCGCAGTCGGCAAATGCCGCGGCAATCTCGACCACGGCGATGTGCTGAAAACGCCGCTCGCGCTGCACCACGAAATACGCTGGCGAAGCGACGCCGCGAATCAGCGGCAACACGGCCGCAAGCTGCAACAGCAGTAGCGCGTCGTGCAGATGAAACTGCGTGGCCATCACCGGCGCGAGCACGACGAGCAGCAGCGCGACGAGCGCGCCGCGCGCCACGAGCGTCGTCCAGACCGCGCCGAGTTGCGCGCGGCTCGGCGCCTCGTGTCCCTGGATCACGGCCTGCGCGAGCCCCGTATCGGAAAGCGACTCGGCAATAGCTACCGCGAGCAGCGCCACGCTGACGCTGCCGATCGCCGTCGGCCCCAGAATGCGGCCGATCGCTAAAAACTTGACGGCCACGAGCCCGCGCACGACGACCTGCTGCAACAGCACCCAGGTCGCGGCACTCGTACCGAAGCCGGCGCGCATCGACAGCGCGGCCAACCTGCTTGATCTCACTGCCCTGCCCCACGATGCGCTCACGTTGGCCAAACCTGCGTCATTGAACAATATGGATGAACAAAGTACCTGCTCGACGGGTGCAAGGCGCGCCATCTAGTAGGCCGTCTACGCCAGACGAAATTGAGCGCCTGTCTTTTTCCGCCATCGCGTTGAGCAAAATTGGCGGCTCACGTGCGGCGCGCGGTGCTAGTGTTCTCGAAGTCGGCACAGCACCGGTCGCGGAAATCCGCAAGCGCAGACGATGACAAACACAATTCCCACCCCCGACGCACACACCGTTCCCGAACCCCTTGCGATGGCAACGCCCGACGCATCGGCGCGTGCGGGCGTGCGCAAGAGCGTGCTGATCATCGAGCCCAATTTCACCGGGCATCGATGGCGCTACGCGCAATGGGCCGCGGAGGCCTATACCGAAGCGGGCTATCCGTGCCTGATCGTCACCGAGTCTCGCAACGAGGATCATCGGCTCGCGCGCAAAATCGCGGGCGCAGCACGCAGCGATCTCGAGATCGCCTTCGTCGATCCGCCGGAACCCTCACGAGGCGGGCTCGACCGCATCGCCTATCTCCGCCACCACCACTACTTTCGCTACGCCTACGGGCTCGTTGCACCGTTTCAGCCCGTTGCCCTCGTCGTCGTGCCCTACGTCGATTATTTTCTGTACGCGCTGCCGTTTCTCGGTTCGCCGTTCGGCACGACGCCGTGGCTCGGCATTACGATGCGCTCGTCGTTCCATCATCGAAAAGTCGGTGTGAAGGCACCAGATCGGCGTCTGGCCAACGCGATCAAATCGAGCTTGTTCCGCCTGGCCGTGCGCACCAAGGGTATGCGTGCACTGCTGTCGATCGACCCGACATTGCCCGAATGGAGCGCACAGGCGCTCGGACAACGTGCCACAGCCGTGCGTTATCTGGCCGACCCGTTTCCCGACACGCGTGCCGACGAGCCCGCAACGGCCCGCGCGCGCCTCGGCTTGTCGGCGGGCCGCCACTTGCTCGTCTATGGGTCCATCACCGACCGCAAAGGCATACGCGAGCTCGTCGCCGCACTCGCGCAGATGAACGACGCGCCGACGCTTGTCGTCGCCGGCGAGCAGGACGGCGACACGCGCGAATTCCTGCACACGCATGCGGCGCGCCTTTCGCCAACGCCCGTGGTGCTCGACCACTTCATCACGAACGAGATGGAACTCGATCTCTTTTCAGCAAGCGATGTCGTCTGGCTCGGCTACAAGGGGCATTACGGCATGAGCGGCGTGCTGGTGCAGGCCTATCGGTTCGGCAAGCCCGTCATTGCGACGGCCGACGGCTTGATCGGCTGGTTCTGTCGTGGAGGAGGCTTGGGGCCGGTCATCGACGATCTCGAGCCGGCATCGATCATCGGTGCCGTCAACGCGGTCTTCGCGCGCAACCGCACAGAAGGCGTGGCCGCGCACGGGCAATTGCTCGAACGCAACACACTCGAGCAATTCAAGCGCACGCTCCAAGAAGCGATGGGTTGAACCGGGCGCCGCCATCATCCTGCAACACCTACGTCATGACGGCTGCCCGCCGACGCGCGGCGGCACGGCGTTGGCTGAGGCCGCCACTGCGCCGCCCGGTGCCGACACGCTCGGTGCCGGCTTCGGCACCACGGGCACGGGCGCGCTAGGCGCCGCACTCGCCACGTCCCGTGCCGGGAACAGCGCGTTGCGCAGCAATAGGAACGGAAACTCGACAAGCCGTGTCGTCACATAGCCAAGCGATATCGCAATTGCGATTTGAAACGCGATCGCCATCGCCCAAATGACGAGCGACGGCAAGCCAAGCGCGGTCGCTCTTGTAATCAGGATGTCGGCCGGCGCAAAGGCCAGCGAATGCCACAGATAAATGCCGTACGAATAGACGCCGACCCAGGCAATCACCCGAAAGAGCACCGCGTGCGCGAGCGTGCCCGAGTGCTCGAGCATCAGCACGATCAGCGCCACATAGCCAATCGATTGAATCGTATAGCCAATGCTTTCGTCGAGCGCGACTCGCGGGGTCGCGAACGCAAGCCACACCACGAGCAGGCCAACGGTCGCAAGCAGCAAGCTCTTTTTCTGCGCGAGGCGGCGATAAAGCTCGGGCTTCATCCAATAAAGCACGGCGAGCATGACGCCGGCCAGCAGGCTGTCGATCCGGTATTGCGTCTGAAAGAACGCGGCGTCGAGCCCGCCGCTGGCGACCGCGATCGAGCGCGCGACGAGCACCACAAAGCACAGCAGGCCCAACCACGCGAGAATCGCGTTCGCCCGTAGCCGCCAGTGCGCGAAGAGCAACAACAGCGCCGGCAGCAGCAAATAGAAGTGCTCTTCGACCGCCAGACTCCACGTTTGCGAAATCGATGTGCCCAGATAATTCTGCAAATGGGTCAGGTTTTGCACCGCGAACGTGCTCGGCGCATGGCGGCCGGCCAGCAGGTGGAAGACGATCAGCACGTAATACGCGGGCCAGATCTTGAAGATGCGTCGAATGATGAAGCGGCGCACATCGACGGTACCTGTGTCGGCGTACTGACGCAGCAAAAGGCCGCCGACCAGAAAGCCGCTTAACGTGAAGAAGAGGTTCACCCCTTCGCGGCCAAAATGTGTGAACGGATATTGAACGATCGGGATCAGGCTAAAGCCGGTATCGACCGTATGAAAGTGGTAGCCCATCACCGCGATAATCGCGATGCCGCGCAGGAAGTCCAATTCGATCGTTCGATTTCGTACGACGGCATTGGCTCCCCCGAATAGATTGCTCATCGCATCACCTCTTTTTTTCACGGATCGGTGTGCGCGCGAGGCACACGATGACATTGCTTGGCACAGATGTTCCGATGGCACGGGTATGCGCGCCCGCCAATTTCGCGGCGATCGCGGACACGCTGTATGCACCGCGCCACACTCGCGCGCGCTCATCCGCCCGTGGGCGCCGAACGATAGCCGTTATCCGCCAGCACCGCTTTCGATTCCGCCGCACAGCGCTATAGTCGGCAGGACAAGCTGCGCCCCTTGCATCTTTCTTGCATCGAGCCATGCATCAGCGGCGCTCACGCCGCCCCGAGCAGCGATCAACAACGACGAGGGAGAAGCCCACCCGATGGCAGCCGTGCCGCATCAATATCAGTCTCAGTCGACGCTTGCCGGACACCCGATCGCGCGCAACAACCGCTACGCGAACCTGTGGATCTGGCTGTTCGTCTGTCCGCTCGCGATGGACTACAAGGCCGTCAGCGATACCTCGAGCCATCTTGCACAGGTGCTGCTGGCCGTGCCGACGCTCGGCGCGGGCGCGATCCTGATGCTGATCGCGCCGCGTTTGACGGACCGATCGAGCCTGCGCGCGCTGGTCTGGCTCGCGATCGCGCTCGCCGTGCCAGCCAGCCTCATCACGCAGTGGATTCAGGACAACCCGTTCGGACAATATCTGCGCGTCGTGCTGCCGTTCGTGCTGTTTCAGATCGGCTTCATCGTGGCCTGCCACCCCTGGCAGGAAGCGCGCGTGGAGCAGTTCGAAAAGGCGATTTTCTGGAGTAATGTCGTCTGTCTTGCTTTCACGTTCGTCTATGGCATGGCCACCGGCGGGGCGCTCGAGGACGTGCGCTATCGCATCGTGTCGGTGACGTTCCTTGGCCTGCAAGGCGTGCTGCTGCACGAGTTCGTCATCGCCAAGCGCTTCACGTTTCTGACGCTGACGCTGTTCATGTCCACCGTCGTCATCGAGCTGTTGAGCGTCACGCGTTCGCTGCTTGTCGGCACTGCGCTCCTGTTCGCGCTCGCCGTGTGGATGAGCGCGCCGTCGTTGCGCTATCTCGTACGCGCGCTCGTGCGCGCAGCGTTTGCCTCTATCTTGCTCGGTGCGATGGCCATAGGTGCAGCGTCGTTCTTCCCCGAGGTGGCCGGGCACTGGACCCAACGGCTCTTCTTCGCCGAGACGGCAACGACCACCGGCAAGGATCCGACCACGATTACTCGTCTGGCCGAAATGAAATATCAGTACGATCAAGTCACGTCGACGCCACTGTCGACGCTGGTCGGGATGGGCTATGGACACGACTATCGGTATTCGCCGTCTTATTTGCCCGACTTGAAAGGGCAGATGACTGAGAAGGATTTTTACGCGATCCACGACTGGTCCGCGGGACACAATTTCTGGGTCTATCAGTTCTATGCGGGCGGCGTGTTGTTCGGCATCGCCATGCCGTTTGCGATTCTTTTCGCGCTTTATCGCTGCACGGCGACTTATCGTCGATGGCGAACGACGATGCCGCACGTGCCTCACCTAGCGGTGCTGGGTCGTGCAATTTTGCTGACCGCGGCGCTGCCGGCCACGTCGATCGGCGGCAATCCGCTCGGGCCGCGGTTTTCCGGGCTCGTGTTCGGCCTGTCGCTCGGGCTGATGGTCGCAATGCATGTGCAGTTGCGACGGCTCGGTGCGCAGATGAGACTGGCGCACACCCGAGCGCAGCTTGATCCGCATGCGCACGCAGCAGAGCCGGTGGACGTGGCAGGCACAGTGGCCGCGGCACGTCATCAACCAACCGACGAGCGCGGCCGTCGCGAGCCCGGATTCGCTCCGGGTGGCGCCGGCCGGCCGCTCGCCTTGCCCGGCGCCCCGCGCCGTCCCGACGAGCGCATCGAGCCTCGTTGAGCACCGTCATGCCTGTTTTGCGCCGTTGTTTTCCGATCCTCCGATGAAAATCCTCCACCTGACAGCCACGCTCGATCCTCAAGCCGGTGGCCCCGCCGAAGGTGTGCGGCAAAGCGCGCTGGCGCTGGCGGCACTTGGTCATCGCGTGGAAACCGCTTCGCTCGACGATCCGGCCGCACCGTTTCTCGCGCAAACAGCGCTGCCGGTGCCGGTGACCGCGCTGGGTCCGGCGCGCGGCAAGTACGGGCGCACGCCGCGGGTCGCGCCCTGGTTGCGCGAACATGCGGGCCGCTTCGATGCGGTGATCGTCAACGGGCTCTGGCAGTACCACGGCTTTGCCGCCTGGCAAGCGCTGAGTGGGCTTGGCGTGCCGTATTACGTGTTCCCGCACGGCATGCTCGACCCCTGGTTCAAACGCACCTATCCGCTCAAGCACCTCAAAAAGTGGCTGTACTGGCCGTGGGCCGAATATCGCGTGCTGCGCGATGCGCGCGCGGTGCTCTTTACGACGGAAGAGGAGCGCGTGCTCGCACGCCAATCGTTCTGGCTTTATCGCGCAAGCGAGCGCGTGGTCTCATATGGAACCGCGCCGCCACCAGCCGACGCCACTGCATTGCGCGCAGCATTTTTCGCGGCGTTCCCCGCGCTCGCCGGCAAGCGGTTGATTCTATTTCTTGGCCGGATTCATCCGAAGAAGGGATGCGATCTGTTGATCCGTGCGTTTGCCAACGTAGCCGCGGCGGCACCTGATGCACAGCTTGTCTTCGCGGGCCCCGGCGACGAAGACGAACTCGCGCGGCTGCGCGATGAGGTAACGCGTGCCGGCATCGGTACACGGGTCACGTGGGCTGGAATGCTGAGAGATAACCTCAAGTGGGGCGCCTTTTACGCATCGGACGCCTTTGCGCTCAGCTCGCACCAGGAGAACTTCGGCATTGCCGTCGTCGAGGCACTTGCATGCGGATTGCCGGCGCTGATTTCCGACAAGGTCAATATCTGGCGCGAGGTGGCCTCCGATGGGGCAGGCTTGGTCGCGCCCGATACCGTTGATGGGACGCAGCGCAATCTGCGGCGCTGGTTCGCCTTCGATCAACGCGAAGCCGCGCGCATGCGCGCGCAAGCAGCGGCGACGTTTCGAGCGCGGTTCACAGTCGAGGCGCATACGCATCAGTTGCTCGATGTGCTGGAAGCCGACGCGGCGCAGCGCGCCTATTTGGTCGGCGGCGCGCAGGTGGTTTCTTCTTCGTAGCTTCGTAGCTTCGTCAGTTCGTCGCGTTGCGCCGCTTTCGTGCAGCCGCTTTTCGCTTCAACCAGCCGGCGGTGCCGGCATCGGCCCTTCCCTAACGCTCGATAATGACGCCGCCGCGAATGGCAGCGCCTCCACGCCTGCGCCCGATCCCGCCGCATGGCTGCCCACACGCGCGTCGTTGCTTGCCAATGCATCAGGCTTGCCGAGCGACGACGCAAGCCGCTCGGCCATGCGCAACGCCAGCGCAGTAATCGTGATGGTCGGAAAGTTTGCGCCGACGCTCGGAAACACGGAACTGCCGGCGATATGAAGATTGTCGATGCCATGCACCTTGCCGTGCCGATCGACGACTCCTTCGCGCGGCGAATCATGCATACGCGTCGTTCCCATGTGGTGCCACGTTCCCTCGAGCGACGAGGGCCACTCGCGCCCTTCGAGCGGCGCATCGAGCTGGATTTGCGCCACGCCGCCCGCGCGCAACTCCTCGGCCACGAGCGCGAACGTGCGATCGAACGTGCGCTGTACGAGCGGATCGAGCCGCCAGGCAACCTTCACGCGCGGCATGCCGAGCCGGTCTCGCGAGCGGCTCAGCGTCACGCGGCTGTCGCGGTTCGGCGCGGCTTCGACGATGGCCTGCAGCTTCACATCGGTAATCAGCGCGCGGGGCTGCAACAACCGCGTGACACCGAAGCCGAGCGTATCGAGCGGATGCGCCGCCATCGTCGCGAGGTCATCACGCAAGCGCCAGCCGGGCTGATCTTTTTTGAGCAGCGCTTGCTTGCAGCGAATCAGCGCTTCCGCACCTTCGCTGCCTTCGCCGTAAAACGTCGAAAAAAACCACACGCGCGCATTGAGCAATTGCTCGCGCCGCAGCACCTCGGGCGTCAATGCCAGTTGCGAGGAGATTCGCGTGCCCTGCGCCGAGACGGCAGCATTCTGATAGTGAAATTTGATGTCATAGAGTTTGTTGCGCGCCCAACGATCCGAAAAGCGCACGCTTGCCGACATCATGCGCGGATGGTCCATGAAATAGCGCCCGACGATGTCGTGTCCATTACCGAGCCCGGCCGGCTGCACGCGGTTCGAAGCCAGCAAAAGCCGTGCATTTTCGATGCCGCCCGCAGCGAGCACATAGTGCGTTGCGCGAACGACGATGCGGCGGCCCGACAACGTGGCGACATCGATGCCGGTCACGCGCGCGGCATCGTGATCGGTCGCGATGTTCACGGCGTTGGCATAAAGAAACACGCGCACGAAAGGCGAACGCTCGAGGTCCTTGCGATACAGCTTGCCGAATCGCGCCGGCGGACTGAATTGCGCGATGGTGTCGCGCACCTTGCCGGTAACGAATGGAATACGCTGTACGTCGGGGCGGCCGATCGCAGCCTCCCAAAACGCCGGGTCGAAATTGTCCGGGCCGAGCTTGAGCCACGCATGCGTGCGCGTGTAATAAGGCGCGAGCGTTTCGAGACCGAACGGCCAGCCGCTCGCGGGCACCCACTCGCGCTTTTCGAAATCCCACGGATCGAGCGGCCGGCACCATCCACCCCAGCAATTGCTGCTGCCGCCCAGAAAACGGCTGCGGCTGCCATCGGCAAAGCTGTACGGCAAGCCCGCGCTTTCCCCGCGATACAGATCGCGCGTCTCGTCGTCGGCCTGATAGCCGCCGCTTTCGAGCAGGCATGTGTCGATGCCCATTCGATTCATTTCGAGCGCAAGCGTGATCCCGGCCACCCCGGCGCCGACAACGCAAACCGTCGTTTCGACTACATAGCCCTCGTCGACGGCACGTGTATCGATAAACATGGTTTTCCCCTTTTTGTTGTTGATATTCGAGCTAGCGCATGTGTGACGTCAGCCAACATCGCGCCGCTTGCAGCCAACGGATCACGCGCGCTGGTCTGATGAAATATGTGTTTGTTGGTTTTTTATTTTTGGCTTTGCAGATTACCGAAGGGCGCGCCGCTGAACTCAAGATGCCGGAAAGCGCTTGCGCAAAAAGCGGCAAGGGTTGCCGCCATAGACCCCTTCTGGCTCGAGCGAGCGGTGCACCACGGAAAGCGGTGTGACGACGGCGGAGCGCCCGATCGTCACGCCCATTTGTACGACGCATTTCGATGTGATCCACACGCCGTCTTCGATAACGATCGGCGCGACGCGCAGGTCCATCGTCGTGCCGATGTCATGTGAGCCCGCGCTCAGAAATGTGCCTTGCGAAATGCACACATGCGAGCCGATGCGAATGGGCGCCTGGTTGTAAATCCATACGTCGACCCCGAACCAGCAGTGGTCGCCGACCGCGAGGTTCCACGGCGCCTTCACGCGTACCGGATGCACGAATCGGCAGCCGACGCCGATCTTCGCGCCGAACAGGCGCAGCAGCGCCACACGCACCATCGAACTCGGCACAAGCTTGTTGTTGATCAGGCACGCCTCGATGACGAACCAGGCGGCCTCGACGAGCCTGCCGCGCTTGGCGACATAGTTGCCCTTGCCAGCGCGCGAAAGGTCAATGACACGGCCGCGCACCCCGCCCTGAACGGGCGCATGCAATGGTTGCTCGTATGCGTCGTGCTGAATATGGCGCTCCATCGCCTGATGGCCCTCGCGATATTTGGAATCGATGACGTCCTGCAACGATTATCGAGTGCGGCATGCACGACGGAGGGTCGGCAGGCGCACAGATGGCGGCTCGCGGCGCGATTTTGGCGGCTGCTGCCCGCGTGCGGGCGCGAGTATGGACTGAACGTCACGCCATTTCGTTTTGCTTTTTATCGACAAGTCGTGCGAATAGATGCCTATCGCGCGGCGGGAGTTCGCCAGTGTCTATGCCGTTCGATTTCGATCCGAATTTTGATTTGATTAGCGCTCAGCCTCGTCTCGCACCAACGCCACGGACTTGGTTACGTACTTGGCACGCCGCGGTGCTGGCGTTGCTGCTAGTTGCGGCCTCGCCGCTGGCGGCGCAGCAGGCGCCGGGCAACGCGGGCGGCGCGAATGCCCGTGCCGGCGCACCCGCTCGCGGCGGCGCCGCAGGCGATGCGCCCCCAACCGGAGCCGAGCGCCATGCAGCCGCGCAAACCGCGGCGAACCAATTGCGCGGAGCCGGCGACGAGCAGTCGTTGCTCGGGGCGCCGCGGGGCTATCGCGACCCGTATCAAAGCGCGCTCGACGCGAACGAAACGCAGCAAACAGAGTTAATGAAAGCCGAGCGCGTGCCGTCTGGCGGCACGAACGCGAACGGCGGCAACGGCTACGATCCGCTGCCGCCGGGAGGCCGCCGGCCATTGCGCGCAGCGGATGCAAACGGCGCGGCTGCCGCGCCCGCCACGACGCCGCAAGAAGCCGCACAGGCGGCCTATCGCGATTCGTTCAACGGGCAGAAGACAAAGGCAGCGGCGAACGGTCTGCCTGCCGCGCAGCCCGTCTACAAGTCACCGTGGTGACCCGCCGCAATCACGGTTACATCACGGTTCAGCGCTGACGTGCACCGCCACCTCGACGGTATGCTCGCCGCCGCCGAGGATGATGCCGCGCAGCAACGACACGTCGCTGTAGTCGCGGCCGATGGCCAGCGTGACATGATCGAGGTCAGCGAGCACGTCGTTGGTCGGGTCGAGATCGACCCATCCGGTGCCGGGACAGAACACCGAGGCCCAGGCATGCGACGCATCGGCGCCAATGAGCCGCGGCGTGCCCTCGGGGGGCACCGTGCGCAAATAGCCGCTCACATAGCGTGCGGCGAGACCCAGCGAGCGCAAGCAGCCGATCATCACTTGCGCGAAGTCCTGGCAAACACCTTGGCGCAGATCGAATGCGCGCAACGCGGGCGTATCGAATTCGGTGGCCTGCGGCTGGTAAGCGAAATCCATGCGAATGCGATGCATCAGATCGATGGCCGCTGCGACGAGCGGGCGGCCCGGTGCGAAGCTCGGTAATGCGTACGCGGCAAGCTCGGGGGCGAGCGCGATGTTCGGCGAAGCGAAGACAAACTCCGTTTCCGGCAGATACGCGCCGAGCGCGCGGTAGCGCAGCGCTTCTCGAACCGTCTCCCACGGCGGCGTGGCCTCGGCATCGAGCGCCTGCCAACGGGGTGAGAGCACCACGGTCGATTCGCTCGTCACCGACAAATAATCGTGCGGCGCGTCAAACGTGAAATAGCGCACCTCGTTGCCGAACGAGTCGATGCGAGCGCTCTCGTACGACGGCACGGGCTCGATGCGCACCGTGTGCGAGACGACGCTTTGCCACGCGCATTCGAGCGGATGGATCGTGGCCAGGTGTTGCGCCGTTTCGACCGGCGTGGAATAGCGATACGTCGTCGTGTGCGATACCGACAGCTTGACGCTCTCTGTCATGACAACACCCGCGCCGCGGCCGAGCCGTCGGCATGGCTGAAGTAACGCGCGCAGATTTCGTTCGATGCGGCGGCAACGTGCGCAGCAAGTTCATCGCATAGCGTGGCGAGCGTCGCGTAGCGGCCCGATGCGTCGGTCGCGCACAGACGCGCAAGCGTCGGCAGCGACGTCACGGCAGGCATCGCTTCGCCAAAAGGCCGGCGTTTCGCCGCACCCGCTGCGGCCGCAATCTCGTCGAGCTTTTTCGCAAGCCGTTCGTAGACGCCGTACAGCCCGCGCGGATTGGTCGGATCGACGACCAGCAAGTCGACGAGAGCCGGCACTTCGAGCCGGCCCGGATAAAGCGAGCGATACGTCAACGTGCTGTCGAATAGCTGAAGCAACAAATCGAAGCCGGCGGGCGTGGCGAGTTGGCCGGTTTCGACGACAATCCGCAAGAACGCGGTCATGGCCAGCATGCGCTCGATGTGACGGCCGACGAACAGCAGCCGCCATGCTTCGTCGCGCACCATGCGATCGCCTTGCGCGCCGCTAATGGCGCAAAGCTGCATGGCCAGCGTTTCGAGCGCCTGCGTGAGCGCGACGCGATCGTACGATTCGTAGCGATCGGCACGCATGGTGTCGTCGCGCGACCCGGCTGCGGCGTCGCTCTGAATGCCGCTCGCGCTCGTACCCCCGCTGCCACTGGCACTGCCGGGCACGAGCGCAAGCGCATGGAGCGCATCGCGAAAATCGTTGCGCGCGGCGAGGATCGTGCGCCAATGATCGTTCGACAGCCGCGCGCGAATCTCGCCGCAGGCGCGCGCCTGCGATGCGATCACCTCGCCCACGCTCGCTGCCTGCGAATGCTCGTGCAGATTCGCCACCAGCAGGCGCTCGAACGCGTGACGCGTATCGGGCCGGGCTGCCTCGACGGCCGGAATCAACTGAAAGCGCAAAGCGAGCTCGACGAGCGTGACGAGCATATCGTCCGAGTCGAGACTGTCGAGCGAATCGAGAATCAGGCGGCAAAGCCGCACGCTGTTTTCGGCGCGTTCGCTGTAACGGCCAGCCCAAAAGAGATTCTCCGCGGCACGGCTCGATACGGTACGGTGCCGATGCGCGAAATCCCCAGGCGTCATCGGCGAAGGCAGCAGCGAGAGCGTCGAGCCGGGCTTGCTCGAAAGCACCCAGGTATCTACGCTGCTGCCGCCCGATTGCATCGACACGCTGGTCTGTCGCTCGCCGGCCAGCCGCGTGAATGCGCCGGGCAGCACATGCCAGCGGCCATTCGTCCCCGCGATCGCGTACACGCGCAGCGCACACGGGCGGCGGCACAGCGTGCCCGCTTCGAAACGCGGCGCGCACGAATACGGCAGCGGCGCCTGGATCGTGAATGCGTCGGGCGCTTGTTCGATCCGCTCGCGCCAGTCACCGAGCCGTTGCGCGCCCGCGGCAAGCCCCGGCGGGAAATCCGACGACGACGGATGCGGGACACCCGCCCAGGTCGGCACGAGCCATCCCTCGGTCAGCTTCGCGAACGCGTCCTCACGCACCGCCGCTTCGCCGCACCACCATGTCGCGATGCTCGGCAGCGCGAGCGGCTCCCCGAAAAGCGCATTGGCAATGCCGGGCAAAAATCCGTGCAACGCCGCCGATTCGACCACGCCCGCGCCCGGTACGTTCGACACCACGACATTGCCGGCCCGCATCACCTGCAACAGACCCGGCACGCCGATCGAGGATTCGGCCCGCAACTCGACCGGATCGCAAAAGCTGTCGTCGAGCCGCCGCAGCACGCCGTGCACACGCTCCAGGCCCGCTAGCGTTTTGAGATAAAGCTTGTCCTCGCGCACGGTGAGGTCGGTGCCTTGCACGAGCGTCAAGCCGAGATAGCGCGCAAGAAACGCGTGCTCGAAGTAGGTCTCGCTGAAAGGCCCGGGGCTCAGCAGAGCGATATGCGGCGAGCCGGCCCGCGCCCGGCGTTCGGTATCGGTCATCGTCGCGCGCGCGGCCTGCGCAAGCGTGGCAATCAGTTGCGAATAAGAAGGCGCGAGCCGCCTGACACCGAGCGAGCGGAACGGCTCCGCAAAGAGGCTGGAAACGATGAGCCGGTTTTCGAGCGCGTAGCCGAGCCCCGATGGCGCCTGGGTGCGATGCCCGGTCACCGTCCATTCGCCGCCCGGTGCGCGCGCAAGATCGACGGCCACGATCTGCAAGTACCGGCCGCCCGGCGGCAGATAGCCCTTCATCGCGCGCAGGTAACCCGGATGCCCGAACACGAGCGCCGGCGGCAACAGACCCTGCGCCAGCAGCGTCTGCTGGCCATAAATGTCGGCGACGAGCGCTTCGAGCAGCCGCGCGCGCTGCACGACGCCACGCTCGATGACGGCCCACTCGTCTTCATCGACGATGAACGGCAGCAGATCGAGCGCCCACGGCCGCGGCTCGCCGTTATCGGCGTAGACGTTGTAGGTGATCTCGTTGTCGCGCACCTGGCGCGCGACGGCCGCCCCCATTTGATCGAGGCCCGCTACGCCCTCTTCGCCGAGCAGGCCGAAAAAGCGCCGCCAGGGGGCGCGGATAGCGCCCGCGGCGTCGAGCAGCTCGTCCCAGTGGCCCGGGCGTGCGGGAAGGTCGCGCACATGCGCGAGCATATCGGCGACATCGGCTGCGGCATCGAACGGCAGGGTCGATTGGAAAGGCAAGTTCGTCAGTGCTCAGGTCAGTCGTCGTCCCCGGTGCGGCGCAGATCGAGCGTAAAAGGCAATTCGAGGCTGCGCTCGCGCGCTTTCACGGACATCGGCCCGGGTGTATAGCCGATTGTGAAAAAGCGCGCACGCCGCCGGCTCTGCGCTTCATTCGCGTTGACGGGAAACGTCTGATAATTTCGTCCACCCGGATGGGCGACATGATACTGGCATCCGCCCACCGAGCGCTCAGACCACGTATCGACGATGTCGAACGTCAGCGGCGCATGCACTCCGATCGTCGGATGCAGCGACGTGCCGTGCTGCCAGGCCCGAAAGCGCACACCGGCGATGTACTCGCCCGCGCGGCCCGTCGGATGCAGCGGCAGCGGCACGCCATTGACGGTGATCAGATGACGGTTTCCGTTCAAACCAAGCACGCGCACTTCGAGCCGCTCGAGCGACGAATCGACAAAGCGCACGGTGCTGCTGGCCGCGCCCTCTTCGCCCATCACATGCCACGGTTCCAATGCATGGCGCAGCGTCAGCGCGATGCCGCTCAGATGGAGTTCGCCGACGAGTGGAAAGCGAAACTCGAAGTGCGGCGCGAACCACGCGCGCTCGAACGCGTAGCCCGCCGCGCGCAGATCGGCGAGGACGTCGTCGAAATCGGCTTGGACGAATGTGCCGAGCATGAAGCGATCATGCAGCTCGGTGCCCCAGCGGGTGAGGCGCGTCGTATATGGCGTGCGCCAGAACCGCGCGACGAGCGCGCGCAGCAGCAGTTGCTGCACGAGGCTCATGCGCGCGTGCGGCGGCATTTCGAACCCGCGTAGTTCGAGCAAGCCGAGCCGGCCGGTCGGGCCGTCGGGCGAATAGAGTTTGTCGATGCAAAATTCGGCGCGGTGCGTGTTGCCTGTGACGTCGATCAGGATATTGCGCAGCGTGCGATCGATGAGCCACGGCGGGACGGGGTGGCCGCCTTCGCGTTGCTCGCCCAGCGCACTGAGCCCGTCGAGTTGACGCTGCAGTTCACGAAATGCGATTTCGAGTTCGTAGAGCTGGTCGTTGCGCGCCTCGTCGACGCGCGGCGCCTGGCTCGTCGGGCCGATGAAAAGCCCCGAAAAGAGATACGACAGCGACGGGTGATTGTGCCAATAGCCGATCAGACTCGCGAGCAGATCGGGGCGTCGCAAGAACGGACTGTCGGCCGGCGACGCGGCGCCGAGCACCATGTGGTTACCGCCGCCCGTGCCGGTGTGGCGCCCGTCGAGCATGAATTTTTCGGGCCCGAGGTACGACGCGCGCGCGGCGCCGTAGAGAAATTCGGTGTGATCGACGAGTTCGTCCCAGCTCGAAGCGGGATGAATGTTGACTTCGATCACGCCCGGGTCGGGCGTCACCTGGAGCAGCTTGAGCCGTGCGTCGCGTGGCGGGGGGTAGCCTTCGATGACGATCTTGACTTGCAAGTCCGTTGCCGTTGCTTCGATGGCCGCGAGTAAATCGAGGTAATCGTCGATCACGGCAAGCGGCGGCATGAAGACATAGAGCGCACCGCCTTCGCGCTGCTGCAAGACGGCCTCGGCTTCCGCTTGTGGGCCCGCAGCACGCGCCGGATTACGCGCTTCCACGCAGAGTGCCGTGCGCCGAACCGATGCGGCCGATTCGCCACGCTCGGGCAGGTGCGAGTCGCGCTCGGGGCCATTCAAGCCGTTGCGGCCATCGCTGCCGCCGACGGCTGCTGCTGTCGCGGCCGGCGACGCATCAACGGCATCGCGCGCGACGTACTGCGTACGCAACTGCGTGGCACTGCGCAACGTGGGTGCAGGCGCGAAAGGGTCATGTTGATGCAGCCACGGGTAATCGGCGGGCGAGACCCACGGCAACGAATCCAGCGGCAATCGATACCCCATCGGCGAATCGCCCGGCATCAGATACATGCGCTCATCGCGGAGAAACCAAGGCCCCGTCACCCAACGCGGACCCGCCCGCGTCGCCGCGGCGTCGTGCTCGTGCTCGTGCTCGTGTTCGTCCGCGTCTTCATCCTCACGCTCGCGGGCGAGCGGCAGCGCATAGCCCGTCACCGCGCTCAGGCCCGCGTCGAACACGCGGCGCAACCGCTGCCGCTCGAGTTCGTCGGATAGGCGTGAA
Source organism: Trinickia sp. LjRoot230 (assembly GCF_964253315.1). NCBI lineage: Bacteria > Pseudomonadati > Pseudomonadota > Betaproteobacteria > Burkholderiales > Burkholderiaceae > Trinickia > Trinickia sp. LjRoot230. The sequence continues at coordinate 895,378 of NZ_CAXUQX020000001.1, read as the reverse complement.
TCGAAAGGATCGACGTTCACTGGCAAACGCCGTTCGCGCCACAGGTAGTACCAGACATCCTCGTAGCCCGGCTGAATGCAGTCACCGTCGAGCGCGAGCTTGCCCGCCAGATGCCGGATGAACCGCCCGGCGTCTTCCGACGTGTAATGCATCGGCTCGCGTTCGTCCGCGAAGCGCGTCGCATCGTGCCAACACGGCTCGCCGTCGGCCCGCCAATAGAGCGACAACGCCCAGCGCGGCAGCTGCTCGCCTGGATACCACTTGCCCTGCCCCATATGCAAAAAGCCGTTCGCGCCATACTGCGCGCGCAGCTTGTCCATCAGCGCGACCGCATAGCCGCGCTTGGTCGGCCCGAGCGCATCGGTGTTCCATTCCGCTGAATCCCGATCGCGCACCGAGACGAAGGTCGGCTCGCCCCCCATCGTCAGTCGCACGTCCAACGCGGCGAGATCGGCGTCCACCTGCGCGCCAACGCGCTCGACATCAGCCCACACCGCGTCGGTATAAGGTTTCGTGACACGCGGCGTCTCGAGCACCCGCTCGATCGACATCTCGTGCGAGAACGTCACCTCGCACTCGTCGAGCGCGCCGGACACCGGCGCGGCGCTGCCCGGCTGCGGCGTGCAGGCGACCGGAATATGCCCCTCGCCCGCGAGCAGCCCCGAGGTGGGATCAAGCCCGACCCAACCCGCGCCGGGCAGATAGACCTCGCACCACGCGTGCAGGTCGGTGAAGTCGACTTCGGTGCCGCTCGGGCCATCGAGCGCTTTCTCGTCGGGCGCGAGTTGCAGCAGATAGCCCGACACGAAGCGCGCCGCGAGCCCGAGCTGGCGCAGCGTTTCGACGAGCAGCCAACCGGTGTCTCGGCACGAGCCGGACGCTTTCTCGAGCGTCTCTTCCGGTGTTTGCACGCCCGGCTCCATCCGAATCAAGTAGCTGATTTCAGTGGCGAGGCGTTGATTGAGCGCGACGAGAAAATCCATCGTGCGACACGGCGTTCGATCGATGCTTTCGATGAGTGCGGCAAAGCGCGGCGTCGGCGCGGCATGCGTCGCGAGATACGGTGCAAGCTCCCCGGCAAGCTCGGGCGAATACGCGAATGGAAACTGTTCGGCTAGCGGCTCGAGAAAGAAATCGAACGGGTTGTAGACCGACATCTCGGCAACGAGATCGACGGTGACGCGAAACGTTTGCGTCGGCTCGGGGAAGACGAGCCGCGCCTGATAGTTGGCGAACGCGTCCTGCTGCCAGTTGACGAAATGCTTCGCCGGCTCGACCCGCATCGAATAGCTGAGGATTGGTGTGCGGCAATGCGGCGCCGGCCGCAGGCGGACCACGTGCGGCCCGAGCGCGACGAGCCGATCGTACTGATAGTGCGTGACATGGTTTAACGCGACGCGAATCGACACGTGGGAGCCTCGCAGCGAGAGTCGGAAAAAGTTCGTTCGACGATGCTCATGTCGAGTGCGCTGCGGTGTGCGTGCGCGTTTGGGTTTGAGTTTGCGCGTGGCTTTGGGTTTCGCCTTGAGCGCCTTCTTGCGTTTGCGTTTGCGTTTGCGTCTGCTCAAGCGCAGGCTCGGGGGCGAGCGGCACGAGGAAATCGCGGCTGATGCAACTGCCGAGTTCGTTGACGCGCGCGAGGAATTCCGTCAGCCACCCGTGCAGCCCGTCACGCAGGATTTCGCCGATAAAGCACGCGCATACATCGTTGTGCAGTTGCACTGCCATAGCTTCGGCGCGTCCCGAACGGGGGTTGCGCACGCGCGCAATGATCTGCCGGACCTCGTCGAGGCTGGCGGCCAGCGAGCGCGGCCAATCGGCGAACAGCACGAGCAGCCCAGCCACACGCTCCGGCGTAATCACATCGCGATAGACCTTGCGATAGACCTCGAAGCCCGAAACCGAGCGCAGCACAGCCGCCCAATGGTAGTAATCGAGCGATTGCGCCGGCGGCGGCGTTTGCATGCCGCTGCGTTCTTCGAGCATCTGGAACTTGACATCGAGAATGCGCGCGGTATTGTCGGCGCGTTCGAGAAAGGTGCCGAGGCGCATGAAATAAAACGCCTCGTCCTTGACCATCGTGCCAAGCTGCACGCCGCGCGAAAGATGCGACCGGAACTTGACCCACTCGAAGAACTCGCACGGGTCGCGTGCGAGCACGCCGTCGGCCAGCATGCGCTGTGATTCGAGCCAGGTCGTGTTGATCGTTTCCCACAGCTCGGTCGTGATGGACCCGCGCACCGCACGTGCATTTTCCCGTGCGGCGCAAAGGCAACTGATGATCGATGAAAGATTGTCGCGGTCGCTCGACATGAAAGCGATGACATCGCGGCTCTTCATGCTCCGATGCGCGGCGGCATAAATATCGGCCAGCTCGGAAATGGACAACATCGCGCGCCAACCGAGCGCGGCATATTCGTCCGATTGCGGCACGAGCGACATTTGATAGTTCGCGTCGAGCATGCGGGCGGTATTTTCGGCACGCTCGGTATAGCGGGCCATCCAGAAGAGATGGTCGGCGGTGCGGCTCAGCATGATGGCTCCCGAATGGCGTTGTCAAATGTGATGCTGCGTCGCTACTCGATTTACTGCTCGAGCACCCAGGTATCCTTGGTGCCGCCGCCTTGCGATGAGTTGACGACGAGCGAACCCTCGCGCAGCGCCACACGCGTGAGCCCGCCCGGCACCATCCTCACCTCGCTGCCCGAGAGTACGAACGGGCGCAGATCGATATGGCGCGGCGCAATGCCTGCTTCGACATAAGTCGGACAAGTCGATAGCGCGAGCGTCGGCTGCGCGATGTATTTGTCGGGGTTTGCGAGAAGCGCTGCCCTAAACGTCTCGATTTCGGCCTTCGTTGCCGCGGGCCCAACGAGCATGCCGTAGCCGCCCGCTCCGTGTGTCTCCTTGACGACGAGCTCGGGCAGGTGCTCGAGCACATAGCGCAGGTCATCGGGCTTGCGGCACATCCACGTGGGCACGTTGTTCAGAAGCGGCTCTTCGCCGAGATAGAACCGCACCATGTCGGGCACGTACGGGTAGATCGATTTATCGTCGGCCACACCGGTGCCGACCGCATTGGCCAGCGTCACATTACCGGCCCGGTACGCCGCCAGCAGGCCCGGCACACCGAGCGTCGAATCCGCGCGGAACACTTCGGGGTCGAGAAAATCGTCGTCGACGCGCCGATAGATGACATCGACGCGCTGCGGCCCTTGAGTCGTGCGCATATAGACGAACCCGGCGTCGACGAAGAGGTCCTGCCCGACGACGAGCTCGACGCCCATTTGCTGCGCCAAAAACGCGTGTTCGAAATAGGCCGAGTTGAACATGCCCGGCGTGAGCACCACGATCGTGGCGTTGTGGGCCCCTTGCGGCGCAGCGGCGCGTAGCGTGTCGAGCAGCAGGTCCGGGTAGTGCGCCACGGGCGCGACGCGATTACGGGCAAACAAATCGGGAAACAGCCGCATCATCATCTTGCGGTTCTCGAGCATATACGACACGCCCGATGGCACGCGCAGGTTGTCCTCGAGCACGTAGAACTCGCCCTCGCCGGCGCGCACGATGTCGATGCCGGCGATATGCGCATAAATATCGCGCGCGACGTTGACGCCTTTCATCTCGGGACGATACTGCCCGTTAGCGACGATCTGCTCGATCGGGATCACGCCCGCGCGGATGATCGACTGCTCGTGATAGATATCGTGAATGAACCGGTTCAGCGCGTTGACGCGCTGACGCAAGCCGCGCTCGAGCGCCGCCCACTCGTGAGCCGGGAAGATGCGTGGAATGACGTCGAACGGAATGGTCCGCTCGGTGCCCACGCCGGTCTCGTCCTTCGCGCCATATACCGCAAAGGTGATGCCGACGCGCCGGAAGTTCAGGTCCGCTTCCGCACGTTTGTTACTGATTTGCTGCTCGCTTTGCGCGCACATCCAGGCGAAAAACTCCCGGTAGTGCGCGTGCGGCCGGCCGCAAGCCGAAAAAGCGGCCGCAGATACGCCAGTTGTATCCGGACCGTCGCACTCGAACATCTCGCTGAAGAAGGCTTGTGTCATGGCCGATTTTCCGTTTGCGATGGTGTTCGCGGTTCGTTCGATGTTTGTTTGTCGTCGTTGTTTGTTCGTTTATTGGGCTCCCCTCCACGGTAGCCGGGGTTATGACCTGGCGACACGGGACAAACCCGCGTTCGCGGCATCCGGGCGTTCGGAGTCCTCGAACGCAATTTGCGTGCCGATGCGGTGCCCAGGGCCTGCTGGTGTGTCGCACGCTCCGCTCGCGCACCAGAATGAGGCATCGCGAGGGGCTTGGCACCGCTTCGATGCGCGGCGATCATTCGATCGCGCCCCGAAAAGCTCGCTATTGCAGTGTGCGCTTCGCATGCGCCCTCTCGCAAGCGGCGCTTTTTGGCTAACGTCAGCACCGCTTGAGCTGGAATCGGTAGCCGCCCAGACGCGGCGTCGGCAAAACATCGCATCGGGAGCGGGCCATGGGGCTAGCCGGTATCGGGGGAGGTTCAGGGGCCGAGGGGCCGGACAATGTCTCGGGGCGTGTGCCGGACGAGGAGCCGCCAGAGATACGGAGCCCGCCGTCATCGCCGCCCTCCTCGGATTCCCGGTTTGCGGCACTTACGCCTCTGCCTCGGTCTGCCGACGTGCGCGCGGTGAATTTGTCGGGCCGCGAGACCGGCCTTTATATCTCTCGTCAGGTCGAACCGGAAAGCGCGCAGCGCATCTTTGCGCTGGCGATCGAAACATTGGGCGTGCCGCCTGAGACGTTGGTGCCGCCCGACAAGATGCATGTCACCGTCGTGCGCAGCCCCACTTCGCTGCGAGAGCCATTTCTGCCGGACCTCAGACCGCTTGAGGTCGTTGCACACACCGACTGGCATTTGGTACGTCTGGGCGCTGGCATCGCACTGCGTTTCGACGCGCCAGCGCTAAAAACGCGCTGGCTGTTGGCAAAAGAAAAAGGCGCCGGCTGGACATACGGCGACTCCGACTATGTCGCACACGTCACCATTACCTATAACGCGCACGGCCTCGAGTTCGAACCCATCCCACTAAGGCCCGACTTCCCGCTGAAATTGCGAGGCGAACGGGCCGAGTCTTTCGACCCGAAATGGGTCAAACATCAGGGCCTCGATGAACCGGATACGGATGCTGAAACGCCTGATGCGGGTTGAGCGGAACGTTCGGGTTCCGGTTGTAGTTGTCAGCGTTCGCCCATCAAGTGTCCAACGTATCCAATACGTCGCCCACGTCACGCACGCAGCACTCCACCAGCCGCGCCTCGAGTCGTCCCAACACCGCCCCCGGCGACAAGGTGCGCTCCGCGAATTCCCGCGCCGCCGCACCCAGGCACGCACGACGCGGCGCGTCGTCGGCGAGCGCGGCGATGACATCGGCGAACGCCTGCGCGTCGTCGGGCTCCACCACGACACCGCGCGGCGCCACTGTCTCGTGCAGCTCGGTGCCCTCGCGCGCCATCGCGACGATCGCGCGCCCGCTCGCCATCATGCCGGTCAGCTTCGACGGCATCACGAGATCGGCGGCATCGGCACGCTGCGGCAGCGCATGGATATCGGCAACGTTGAGCAGTTCGTTGAGTCGCTCAGGCGGCTGCAAGCCAATCACGCGACAGCTCGACAAACCCGCAACCGATGCGGCAAGCGCGGTCTTCGTCGGCCCTTCCCCGCAGAACACGAAGCAGATATCGTTGCGCGCAGCCAGCAGCAAGGCCGCGCGGGCGAGATGCTCGAGCCCTTGCTTCTTGCCCATATTGCCGGCGTAAAGCACCACTTTCGCATCGTCCGCGATAGCCAACTCGCGCCGATAAGCACTTGCGCGCTCAAGCGGACGGATCGTATCGACATCGACCCAGTTCGGCGCGCAAAACGTCTTCGGTGCATCAACACCCAGCAGCACGAGACGCGCGACCATCTTCGCCGAAATCGACGAAACCACATCGAAGCGCCGCAGCACTGTTCGCTCGATAGCACGCGCGATGCGTGCCGCACGTGCGCTGTCGAGCAGCCCGAGGCCGAACGCGGCGTCCACCTCGAAGTCCTGCACATGCAGCCAAGCGCGGGCGCCGGCGGCACGCGCCACCGCAAGCGCCGCCGGCGCACACAGCAGCGTCGGCGCAATCGCCATCACGACATCGGGGCGCCAGCGCACGTGACGCAGCATCGGCACAGCCGAGCTCAGCGCAAACGACGCGAGATGAACGAGCCGCGTCGCGCCGCTCGGCCGCGCCGGCACCCAAAGCGGCGCACGCGATACGCGCACACCGCCGCGCACTTCGCGCATATAACGCCAAGCCGACCAGCCGTCGGCCACACGCCATTCCGGGTAATAGGGCGGCGCGGTGACGACGCGCACGTCATGTCCGCGCGCCGCCAGCGCCTCAGCCATTTCGGCCGTGTATTTGCCGGTGCCGGTCAGCTCGGGCGCGTAGTTCAACCCATAGACGAGCAGCTTCATTGACGCAGTTGCTCAACGCCCGAGGCTGGTTTATTGCCTGGCGTGCCGACCAGCATCGTCGCGCAGCCGCGCGCGATATTGGCCGCTGCCGAACGCGGATCGAACCGCGCGATCGTGTCCATGCATTGCCGCGCCGTTGCCCCGGTGTCGGCGAACTGCCGCATGGCCGAGAGCATCGTATCGCGCAGCGCCCCGACGTCGCCTGCCGCAAACGAAAAGCCGGTCTGCCCTGGCACGACGAGCTCGGGCACGCATCCGCATCGATCGCTGACTGCAACCGGACACCCGTGGCTCAACGCTTCATTGACGACCAACCCCCAAGGCTCGCTGTAGCTCGGCAATACGAGGCACGTCGCGCCGAAGTACTCGTTCGAGAGCGGCTCGTCTTGCAAGCTGCCGAGAAAATGCACGGTGCCGCGCACCCCAAGCGCATCGACCGACGCCTGCAATGCCTCGCGCATCGGCCCGGTGCCGACAATGCGCAGCGTGGCGAGCGGCACGGTGGTGCGCACCTGTGCGAACGCGGCCAGCAACGTGTCGATACCCTTTTCTTCCGACAGCCGGCCCACGTAAAGAAATACCGGCTCGTTCTCGCGCCGCTTCGCCAAGCGCTGGTCATAGGCCCGCTCGCGCGAGAACGAGCGCGGCAGCGCCGCCGCCTGGCACGGCACGAAGATGCGATCGGCTCGTGCACCCAGTGAAGCGAGATATTCTCGAGAGCGTTCACCGAAGCCGAAATAACCGTCGCACAACGAAAAGAAAATGCGTTTGGGAATCGACGTCATCAGGCGCCTCGGCTTGTCGCGCCCCGTCGAATCGCAAAAGACGGCACGCCGCTTACGCGTCACGATGCACGCCGCGAGCATGGCCCAGTATTCGGGGCGGTGATAGCCCGGCAGCACGATCAGGTCCGACTTCGCCCGCATCACGGCCCACGTCAGCCGGCCAATCATCTTCCACACCGGCACGTCTTCGTAGCAACCGTCGAACAGCTTTTCCATCGGATAACGGTGGAACGAATAGTCGACATCCGAAAACCCGATGCGATCGGTTTCCGTATCGGCGATCTGCACCATCGAGTAGCGGATCGTCCCCGCCATCGACAAGTTATGCAGCGCGGAAAACACGACGCCCTTGTGGCGGGACCACACGACGTTGTGAAAGATCGTCACGGTTGCTGTCATGTTTCGAATCATCCGTTCGATGCCGCTTCGAGTGCGCAGTGGTGTGCACAAAAATCCTCGTAGGTCTTGGCGATACCGTCCTCGAGGTCAATGCTCGCGCGCCATCCCATGCTGGCCAGACGCGATACGTCGAGCAATTTCTGCGGTGTGCCATCGGGTTTCGTGGCATCGAATACGAGCTCGCCGCGATAGTCGACGATGCGCGCGACACATTCGGCCAACTCCCGAATCGACAAATCTTCGCCGACGCCCACGTTGTAGACGCCCTCACCCACGTCGTGCTCGAGCAAAAAGCGCGTGGCCGCGGCCAGATCGTCGACATGCAGAAATTCGCGGCGCGGCGCGCCCGTGCCCCAGACGGTGAGCGTGGGTGCGCGCGCTATCTTGGCCTCGTGCGCTTTGCGTATCAGCGCCGGCAGCACATGCGAGCCACGCGGGTCGTAGTTGTCGTTCGGGCCATAGAGGTTAGTCGGCATCAGCGACACATAGTGCGTGCCGTATTCGCTGTTATAGGCGTTGCACATCTTGAGGCCCGCTATCTTCGCGATGGCATAGGCATCGTTGGTCGGTTCAAGCGCTGAACTTAATAAGTACTCCTCACGAATCGGCTGAGGGCAAAGTTTAGGGTAAATGCATGACGAGCCGAAGAACACGAGCCGCGCCACGCTGGCGCGATACGCCGCGTGAATCACGTTGGTTTCGATCGCCAGGTTTTCGTAAAGAAACCTCGCCGGCTGCGTCGCGTTGGCCATGATCCCGCCGACGCGCGCCGCGGCCAGCAGCACCACGTCGATGCGCGCATCGTGGAAAAAGCTGTTGACCTCGTGCTGATCAGTGAGGTCGAGCTCGCTGTGCGTGCGCGTGACGAGATCGCGATAACCATGCGCGTTGAGTTCGCGCACCAGTGCCGAGCCAACCATACCGCGATGGCCGGCAACGTAGATGCGTGCATGCTTGTCCATCGTCGTGTCTCCTCACTCGTGATGTTCAAGCGCTGTGAAGCCGGCAAGCGTCACGAGCGCATCGCGCCGTGCAAGCTGATAGTCCGCTCGCACCATCTCTTTCACCAACGCATCGAACGATGTACGCGGCTGCCAACCGAGCTTTGCATGGGCCTTGGACGGATCGCCCAACAGCGTCTCCACTTCGGTCGGCCGGAAATAGCGCGGATCGATGCGAATGATGACGTCGCCCGCATTCATGCGCATTTCACGGTTCGCGACATGCTCGACAATGCCAAGTTCATCGCGTCCGCTACCTTCGAAGCGCAGCGTGACGCCCAGCTCCGCTGCCGCGCGCTGGATGAACTCGCGCACGCTGTACTGTTCTCCGGTAGCAATGACGAAGTCGTCCGGCGCGTCCTGCTGCAGCATCATCCACTGCATCTCGACATAGTCGCGCGCATGCCCCCAATCGCGCAGCGCCGACAGGTTGCCCAGATACAGCTCCTTTTGCAGGCCCACCGCGATGCGCGCAAGCGCCCGCGTGATCTTGCGCGTGACGAAGGTCTCGCCGCGAACCGGTGACTCGTGATTGAACAAAATGCCGTTGCATGCATAGATGCCATACGCCTCCCGGTAGTTGACCGTCGTCCAATAGGCGAAGAGCTTGGCAACCGCATACGGGCTGCGCGGATAAAACGGCGTCGTCTCGCGTTGCGGGACTTCGCGCACGAGGCCGTAGAGTTCGGAGGTCGACGCCTGATAAAAGCGCGTTTTCTTTTCCATACCGAGGATGCGGATGGCTTCGAGCACACGCAGTGCACCAAGCCCGTCGGCGTTGGCCGTGTACTCGGGCTCGTCGAACGACACCGCGACGTGGCTTTGCGCCGCCAGGTTGTAAATTTCGTCGGGCTCGACCTGCTGAATCACGCGCAGCATGCTGGCCGAATCCGTCAGGTCGCCATGATGAAGAAAAAGACGTTCGCCGCTTTCATGCGGGTCCCGATAAAGATGATCGATCCGCTCTGTATTGAAAAGCGACGTGCGGCGCTTGAGCCCATGCACGATGTAGCCTTTACCGAGCAGCAATTCGGCCAGATAAGAGCCGTCTTGCCCCGTAATTCCCGTAATCAACGCGACCTTGTGGTTCATCGTCTTGTCCTCTCGATGGTGGGGCCGCGCCGCTCGTGCCACGACGCGGGCCGAAATATTCCATGCTTAAGTCCTGCTGAATGAGTGCTCCCGCGCACCTCATTCGGCGATGCTTTCGTAGCCGTAGTAGCCCCCGTTGTACGAGCTGCCCAACATCGGCACCGCAGGCGGCACGTCCGTGAGCAGCACGCCTTGCAAGTTCACGCCACCCGTTTCGAGCCGCTTGGCCGTCTCGGCAATCTCCCCGATCGGATGCCGGCCATAGCGCACGACGAGCAGCGTCGTGCCCGCATACTTGCCGATCACCGTCGAATCGGTGACAGCCAGCACTGGCGGCGTATCGATGATCACGAGGTCGTAATGGCTTGACAGCGCGGCCAGCAAATCGCGAAAGCGCTCGCTCATCAGCAGCTCCGACGGATGGCTCGGCAACGTGCCCTTCGTCAACACGTCGAGGCCCGGCAGTACTTCGCGCTGGATGACCGAAGCGGGTTCCGCACCGCGCAGCACGTCCGACAGCCCCGGTTGATGACGAATACCGAAATGCGAGTGAACTTCGCCGCGACGCATGTCGCCATCGATCACCAGCACGCGCTTGCCGGCCGATGCGACAAGCGCCGCGAGGTTGACCGACAGGAACGACTTACCGGCATCGGGTCGCGAGCCTGTCAGCATGACGATGTTGTTGCGCGCATGGTCGAGCGACAGCTCGAGCGTCGTGCGCAGGCTGCGCACGCCCTCGACAGCAATGTCCTGTGGCGATTGCGCCGCGAGCACGTGCAACCCTTGACGGCGCATCATCACGTTTTGCTGCAGACGCAATTGCAAGCCGCTGCGCGGCACGACGGCGAACACGGGTACGCCGATCGCATTTTCGATTTCGTCGGCCCGCTCGACGCCGCCGTAGAGCGCCTTCTTCACGAAGGCCGCAACGATGCCGATAAATAGCCCGCCACCGAATGCGATCAGAAGCACGATGTAACGCTTCGGCCACACCGGCTGATCGGGAGCTTCGGCAAAATCGACGACACGCACGTTACCGACCTGCCCCGCCTTCACCACACGCAGTTGCTGCGCGCTGTTCAGCAGGTTCGTATAAAGCTCGGTATCCACGCGCACGTCGCGCAACAGCCGCAGCGCTGTCTGCTCAGTGTCGGGCAATTGCGACACGCTCTTCGACATCTGCCCCTGCGCGCCTTGCAACTGCGCGATTTGCGCGTCGAGTGCAGCGACGGCCGGATGGCTCGCGGTAAAGCGCTGCGAGAGGTCGGCCCGCTGGCGCTGCAAATCGGCGAGCTTCGTCTTGTTGTCGACCACTTGCTGCAGCAACAAACGGCTCTCTTCACTCAAATCGACGGTGCCGTGCGTGTTACGGAACGAGTTATAGCGCTGCTCCGCCGCATCCAACTCATGACGCAATTGCGGCAGTTGCTGATCGAGGAAGGCCAACGTGTGCTCGGCCTCGGCCGAACGGCGGTCTGCGTCCTGCTTGATGAATTGGCGTGCGATGCCATTGACAATGTCTGCAGTGAGCTGCGCATTTTCCCCTTGCAGCACGACGTTGATGACGCCCGACTGCAAGGCCGTTTCCGTCACGCGCAACGCTTTTTGCAAGCGCTCGACGGTATCGAGCGTCGACGAACGCGTCAGTTCGAATTGCGTGCCGGAGCGCCCGGTGAGCCGGTCGATATGCACAAGCACCGGCCCGGCCGTCGATGCGGCGCGAACATCCTCGCCGACGCGGCCGCTCGCAATCGCAATGCCGTCCGGGTCGCTGAGCGTGAACGTGCCGGCGGGCCCCGCCGTCAATGTCAACGTCTTGCCGTAAAGCGTCTTCGGTGTATCGAAGCGCGCAACGGAAATCTTCTCGTTACCCCAAGCGAAACCGCCGAGATCCATGAACGGGTCGATTCGAAAGCCGAACTTGCCCATGGTGAGCGCGGCGAGCAACGGACCGACCACCGGCACCATCCGCGGTTGCGCAGCAATGTCGAGATGCAGATCGCGCACGGTTGCTTCAGTGACGAGGCGCGACTTCAACAATTCGATTTCAGCGGCCGTCGTCGCCTTGCGCGTAAACATCCGCGAAAGCGGTTGGATCTGCTGCTGCTGATTGCCGCCGCCTCCACCACCGTTCTCGCCGTTTTGCACGTCCTCCACCTGAATGACGGCATCCGCCTTGTAGACGGCTCGCACGAGAAACGCATAGCCCACGCCCACCAGTGTCACGGCCAGCGTGATCGTGGCAATTAAGCGCCAATTGCTGAATATCGCCTGAAGATAATCGGTCAGGCGCAATTCGTCCGATGCCGACACGTCGGTGTAGCGATTTTCGAAATTCATAGCCATATCGATGACCCCGGTTGCTGGGCGCGACGCCCCGTCGCCGCGCGCGACGGGGCGAAGAGTGTGTGCACCTATTTGGTTACGATGGCCGCCGTCAATCCTGCGTTGATCGCCGGCAGGAACAGATTCAGCACGCGGTTGAACTTGACGAGCCCGCCGTTATCGACGTAGACCACGTCCTTCGGCTGCAACGCGAACTGATTCGCGAGCACCATCGAGACGGGCGACGTCGCATCGAGGTGATAAATCTGCGGATTGCTGCCCGTCGAATCGCGAATCACGAAGAGCTGCTTCGCCGCGGCGGTGTTCGGGTTCAGGCTGCCCGCTTGCGAGATTGCTTCAGCGAGCGTCATCTTGCCGTTACGCATCGGCATCACGGTGGCGGGCTTGTTCACTTCGCCCATCACGTATATGCCGTGCTCGTCGCGCGAGCCGACGCGCACCATGTCACCCGGCTTGAGGACGAGGTCTGCCGGGTTGTGCCCCGTGCGCACCAGTTCGCCGAAGTTCAGCGGATAGCTCGTGCCGCCGCGTACGAGCGTCACCTGGCTTTGATCCGCATTCGACGTAAAGCCGCCCGCACGGCCGATCGCCTGCGTCAGCGTCATCGGAATATCGTTGACCTGCTGCGCGCCGGGCTTGCCGACTTCACCGTCGACATACACCTGCGTCGAGCGGAACGACGTGATCCGCACCGTAACCTCGGGGGTCTTGTAGACTTTGCTGATGCGCGAGACGATCTTGCGCCGGATGGCCTCGACGCTGTCGCCGGCCACATGCACTGTGCCGGCATAGGGGAACTGAATGTTGCCCGCCTCGTCGACGACGAAGCCCGGCGCGGCATCAGACTCGCGTGTCGTGCCTGCGGGTTGGCCCAGCGCCGCCGCGAGTTCAGGGTGATCCCACACGGTAATCTGCAACACATCGCCGGGGCCGACCGCATACGAGCCGGGCTTGCCAAACAAGCTTTGCATTTCCGGCGCCAGCGTGTCTTTACTGGCTTGCCCGTTCAACTGTCGGATCAACGAAAGGTTGATGTCGGTAATCGGCACCTGCACCTTTTGTTGCGCCTCCTTGCTGTATTCGCCGCCCGTCTCATCAAGGGTGGAAGGGGTTTCCATGCGCTGGCCAGGCACCATCGAGCATGCCGAAAGCAGGCCCGCCAGCGCGACCAATACGAACATCATTAATGCGCGAACGCGCTCGTTTGAATAGCACATGACCGTTCCTCCGTGCCGTTGTTAGTGTCTGGGTGCCGGTGCAGCGTCACGCACCAGGCACCGCGTTGATCGATCGTCAATACGCATTGGTGTGCACCAGCCCCTTGACGATGGTCGCGGCGATGATGCGCATGTCGAGTGCGAACGACCAGTTGCCGAGGTAGTACAAATCGTGCGCTACGCGCCGCTCCATTTTTTCGATGCGATCGGTTTCCCCTCTATAGCCGTTGATCTGCGCCCAGCCCGTAATGCCTGGCTTGATGCGATAACGATGGATATAGCCGGCCACGACCTTCTGGTAAAGATCGTCGTGTTCGAGCGCATGCGGGCGGGGGCCGACCACCGACATGTCGCCGCGCAACACATTGAAAAATTGCGGCAGCTCGTCAAGACTCGTGCGACGCAGGAACGCACCGACTCTCGTTACGCGCGGGTCGTGCCGAACCGCTTGCTTGACCACGCCGGGCGACTCATCGTGCATCCGCATCGAGCGAAATTTGTAGATCGTGAACACGCGTCCGTCCGCGCCCTTGCGTTTTTGCCGAAAAAACACCGGCCCCGGCGACGACAACTTGACGGCCACGGCAATCGTCAACAACACCGGCGCAAGACCGATCAACGCGCATAGCGCGAACACGCGATCGAACAATTCCTTCTTGAACATCGCGCTCGGCGAAAGCGGCGAAGCCATCAGGTTGATCGCCGGCACGCCGAGCAGGTCGATGATGCCGCTCGTATCGAAGAGCGCGAGACTGCGCACGTCGGGCATGAAGCGAATGTTCACGAGATCGTCATGAAACTCGCGGACCACGCGCAGGATCGTTCCCTCCTCCGACAGCGGCAGCACGAGCCACAGTTCATGAAGATCGCTCGATCGCACATATTTGGCGAACGCATCGAGATCGTCAAAGCGCTCGACATGCCGATCGAGTGCATCGAGCGTAGGCACTTCATGATGCGGATCGCCTTTCGGCAGATACACGGCCGTCGCACGAAAACCGGTGGCGGGCGCGGCCTCGATGCGGCGCAAAATTGTTTCGCACTGCGAACCACATCCCACCAATGCAACCTGGTGCAAGTTCAAACCGGCGTGACGCAAACGCGCCAGCACGGCGTGCACGACGAGCCGGTATGCGATCAGCCCACCGCCGGCCAGCGCCATCCAATAGGCAAACCACAGCCGCGACACGAAATCGATCTGGCGCAGCGAGAACATCACCGTCAGCGCACAGGCCAGCACCGCGACCCACGCCAATGCAACCTGCCCAGCGAGCACGCGCTTGGAGCGGCCGCGCCACGATTCGTAGACGCCGAACATAGGGAACAGCACGAGCGCGAACGCAGCCGTGAACAGCGTGAACGCGTCGGTGAAGCCGCGTTGCGACCAGTCATCAAACCGCAACTCCGATGCAACGCCGGCCGCCGCGATAATCAGCATGACGTCGCATAGCCGCGCGAACAAACCTTGAAAGTCCCGCATATCGATCTCCGCGAGCGTGGGAACGCGTCGTCACTTCGGCGTATCGTTGCCGCTGCTTTTGCCATCGCCATCGTGGTGGGTCTGGTCGGCGCATCGCCCGTATTGATCGTCGAAGCGCACGATGTCGTCCTCGCCGAGGTAGGCACCCGATTGCACCTCGATGATTTCGAGCGGCACCTTGCCGGGGTTGTCCAATCGATGACGCACGCCGAGCGGGATGTAAGCCGATTCGTTCTCGCTCAGCAAAAACTGCTCGTCGCCGCGGGTCACGCGCGCCGTGCCGCGCACGACCACCCAATGCTCTGCGCGGTGGTGATGCATCTGCAGCGACAGACGCGCGCCGGGCGATACCACGATGCGCTTGACCTGAAACCGCTCGCCATGGTCGATCGAGTCGTAAAAGCCCCACGGGCGCCGCACCTTGCGATGCGCGTCGGCCTCGGGCGCGTGATCGGCCTTGATCCGCGCGACCAGCCCCTTGACGTGCTGCACGTGCGCGCGGTCGGCGACGAGCACGGCGTCCGGCGTCTCGACGACCACGAGGTTGTTCGTGCCGACACAGGCGATGAGGCGGCCTTCGGAATGTGCATAGGTCGCGCTTGCGCCTTCGAACACCACGCGTCCGCGCGCCACGTTGCCGTATGCGTCCTTATCGAGCGCATCCCAGACCGCGTCCCACGAACCGAGGTCGGACCAGCCGGCATCAAGCCGGACCACCACGCCGTCGCACGGTGCGTCGGCGGAGCCGAGACGCTCCATCACGGCGTAGTCGATCGAATCGGCTGGCGAACCCTCAAACGCCTCGGCGCCGGGTTCGAACCGGCCGCCTTGCGAATGCCCGCTGCCGAACGCAGCCAAGCACGCGTCATGCATCTGCGGCCGCAATGCGCGCAGTGCCGCGAGCCACACCGATGCGCGCATCACGAAGATGCCGCTGTTCCACCAGTAGGTGCCCGCCGCGAGGTATTTGGCAGCGAGTTCGGCGGCCGGCTTTTCGACGAAGCCTTCGATCACATGCGTGCCGTCACTGATTGCCTCGCCGATGCGGATATAGCCGAAGGCCGTATCGGGGCGCGTCGGCGGCACGCCGAGCGTCGCGATCGCACCGCGCTCGGCATGACGCGCGGCCACTTCGACCGCGGCTTGCAGCGCCGGCACGTCGGCGATGGCGTGGTCAGCCGGCATCACAACGAGAATCGCGTCCTCGCCGTGCGAGAGCGCCATTGCCGCGGCCAGCGTGAGCGCGGGTGCCGTGTCGCGCCGGGCTGGCTCGACGATCAGCTTTGGCGCGACACCGTTCGCACGCAACTGCTCGTCGATAATGAAACAATGCTCGCCGCCGCAGACGACGATCGGCGATTCGGCCATCTCCCAGCCGTCCGGAAAACCATCGAGACGGCGGACCGTCGCTTGCAACAGGCTATCCGAGCCAACCACATCGATCAGCTGTTTCGGAAAGTGCTCGCGCGACATCGGCCAAAGCCGCGTGCCCGAGCCGCCAGCGAGTACCACGGGGACAATCTTTTTGCACGATGTCGACGTACCCGGCTTGCCCACCCCAGGCGTGCGGGGAGCGAGCGCGGTGGCGGACCACGCGGCGGAGCGCGAGCGCTCCCCGTTGCCGCCGTCGCCATATTGTTGTTCGTGAGACCTCATGCCATGACTCCCTGTTCAGCCGCCCGCTTCGCGGCGGCTTTGCATACGGAACTCGGTCGGCGAAATCATCATTCGCTTTCGAAAGATCTTCGCGAGCCGGTCGCCGTTGCCCATGCCGCTGCGGCGCGCGATCTTGTCGACCGGCAGCTCGGAATCGATCAGCAGGCTGCAGGTAATGGCCAGGCGCGCTTGCAACAGATAGTCCGATGGCGTCATGCCGAGCTCGAGCTTGAAGCGTCGCAAGAAGTTGCGTTCGCTCATTGCCGCGACCTGTGCCGCATCGGCGATCGAGATCGGCCGTTCGCAGTTCTCCTGCAGCCAGCGCGCAGCGCTGCGAATCTTGTCGCCCGCGCTCGTGGCACCTGCGTCGCCGAGAATCGGCACGAAGCGCGCGCTCGAGCCCGGCATCAGCCGTTCCGCCACGCGGCGCGCAACGTCGAGACCGAGATCGCGCTTGACCATCGTCAGTGCGCCTTTCATCGGCCCGAGGCGGTCGCTCGTGTCGGCAATTGGCGCATCGCGTCCCGCCTGCTTCAGATAGGAGCTGAATTGATATTCGCTGTCGCGATTGCCGATGCCCGCAGCCTCGAGCAATAGATGGCCTTCGTCGATCGAGCGGACATTGGCGGTCTTCACCTGCACGCGGCGCAGCCATCCGATCAGCCGTTCGTCGCTCGCCGCCACATTCGCGCCCTTGCCGCCCGCCACGAACAGCGCATCAAAGCCGTTGTAGTGACGCGCGTCGAGGCCGTCGGTCCAGACGCGCACAGACGAGGAGCAATTGACATTGCCACCACCGGCCGATAGGAACGAAACGTCATAGACCCATTCGTCGCTCGAGCGGTGGCCGACCAGCTCATTGGCCACATGAAAGACTTCGGCGACGAGGCCGGCACCGAGAAGCGAAAAACCGTCGAACAGGACGATCGCAATGCGGCGCGTAGCGCATCGTGGGCTGGACTGCACGGTGTGCAGCCAACTCATCACGGCAGGTTCGATACTCGCGTAAGGCATGGCATTTCCCTCAAAAGGCGTTGCCTGCATATTGGCTGCCCCCTTCGTCAATTTGCAGTGCATCGTAGACAGAGCGCATACGCATTGCGCACATCGTGACGCAATCGGACGGCATGTTGTCGGAATGACGCGGACCGAATAAATCGCCTTTTCCGACATCTGGCGCATACGTCTGGACCAATCGGACAAATCCAATTAATTACCCAGTCTTTCACACACGAATTAGCTAAAAAACGCCAAGCCGCGCTGGCAAAACCAATGCCATGGCTAAGCGGCGAATGCACCGCCGGCGCTTGTCTCCTGCTTTGTGACTTTGATCAATCTGTGAACTCGGCTTCGAGCAAGCCGATACCAACCAGCGCAGTTCCTCGGCCAGGCCTATGCGGCGAAAAACAGCTGCCAGGCCTCGTCCGCCGGTGCCAAAAGAAAGGCACTCCCGAACCAACGCTTGGGGGAAAAGATAAACGGACTCGCTCTACACATATGTTGCGCAACCCACATTGGCGCATAAAGCCTGAAACTCGATGCTAGCGATTCCTGGCACATCATTCTTTCTTTCTTATTTTGTATCATCAAATATCGGCATTGTGCGCAACGCGATGTTTCAATCTTGACTCATTTTGATAAATCCTCAATTCCCAATATATGGTCAATTTTAATCGTAACAAAAATGTGCAATTGCTTCGCTTAATAGCTGATGAAAGGCGCGTGAGAGGAAGTCGATCGCTTGTGGAATCGCGGCTCGTCACCTTGCGTTACAGCACCGGCGGTGCGGCGGCAAGAGTTTCCGCTTGCGCGGCGTTGCTCGCGCAAACGATGCGCCGGTGAAACATTCCATCGGTCGTGCTCGCCAGAATGCAAGCAGCGCAGGCGCCCGCATCTCGTCTAGTATCCAGACGAACCCAGACGATTCCGCCACGCCGTGTTGCGCCAATCAACTAGATGTTTCAGTTCCGAAAATTACTGAAACTCGGTCGCCCGACGGCGCGTGAATCGGGATCGAAAGACACACGTCGCGTCGAAATCGACGTTCGCCCCACAGTGTTCGGCAGCAGACAGTTCAGGCCGGTTGCCTGTGTTGTAGTCGGAAGTCCACATTCCTCGGATGGTTTCGTTCATGCCTGCTGCGCGTCACCAGTGGCAACCGTTGGCACTGTTGGAACTGGTAGCCTGCCTCGCATGGCTCACGCTTCCGGCATCGGCTCGCGCGGCAAGTGCGGTCGATCAGGCGAGTTCAGGTGGCCAGTCCATTGTTTGTGAGGCCGCCGCGAACGCTCGCGCCGCCGTCGCAACCGGCGATGTGCTCGAAGCCGATACGCCTGGCAGCGACGGCACGCGCCTATTCGCGCTAGCAAGCCCCATCACGATTGCGTTCACCACTCGCACGAAGGAGAACGACACGCTCGCGTGGCAATTGCGCGACGAGCGCGACGCGGTGCGCGCAAGCGGCCGCGTTAGCGTGGCAGCCGGCGAGCGCATCACAACATTGCGCTGCCGTTCCACGCTGGCCGGCTACTTTGCGATTTCGGCAACGCTCGAACGTGTGGGCGATGCATTGCCCGCGCGCGGCACGCGTCCCGCAGGGATCGTCACGTTTGGTGTGCTGCCCGACGTCTCGCGCGTGCTGCCGGCCGTCGCTTTCGCGCGACAAGATCAGCATCGCTTCGGTGGACAGGGCACCAACTATTTGCAGCCGGGGCAAAGCTGCTGCGATGGTGACGGCTATCGGCCGCTTTACCCGGAGCTCGGGCTGACATGGGCCAACGATAACCGCAACTGGTACATGCAGGAACCGCAGCACGCCGACACCTTCAAGCCCGGCACCGACACGCTGGCGCCGTACTTTAGAAAAGGCGACATCATGCGGCTGATCCAACTCGACGGCATTCCTGGGTGGGCCAGTCCGACCGGCGAGCGCACGCATAGTTACGCGCCGGTATCGGAGGCCGCTTATCGAAGCTACATGCGGCGCGTCGGCGCCGATTCGGCTGCCATCCGCGCCCGATATTTTCCGCGTCAAGCGAACAACTACTACCAGGTGACCTGGGAGCCCGATCACGACAGCGGCCTGCCCTGGCGCGATACCGATGCGCATTTCGTGGCGCTTTATCGCGCAACTTACGAAGCGATCCACTCGACCGATCCGCATGCCGTCATCATGGGCACGGCCAATGCATCGGTGCGCGAAAACGCGCGCTGGCTCAAACGCCTCGCACCGCTCGGGCTCGGCAAGTATCTCGATGGCGTGTCGATTCACGGCTACTACGATATCGGCTGTTCGCCGTCGCATCCGCCAGAACGCCTTTCCACCAGTGCCAATGCGGCGATCGCGGCCAATGCGCTGCCTGCATCGATGCGCGAGTTGCGTGGTGCGATGGGGCAGTATCTCAAGCCTGGTGCGAAGCTCTTTGCGACGGAAACGGGCGTCAGCTACGACATCGGCACGTCATATAGCGCGAATTATCCGACGCATAACGTGCTGTTCGCGCATGGCGCCGTCGTCGCACGCACCCACCTGATTCTGCTCGGCGAAGGGGCCGACATCAGCTACGTGTTCTACTCGACCGATACCCCCGATGCGCCGCCTGGCTATGGATTATTCTTCGACCTCACGCATGCGCAGGGCAGCTATGGGTCGAACAACATCAGCCCCAAGCCGGCGGCGATGGTGATGGCCGCCATGACGCGCATCATCGATGGCACGATCACGCTCGGCTATTTGAACGACGTACCTTCCGGCGTGTACGGCTACGCGTTTCAACGCTTGGATGGCGGCAAAATCGTCACGGCGCTGTGGACGCACGATAACGCCGCATGGAGCGCGTCGACGGGCTTTAGCGCGACGCACAGCGTGCCGTATGCGCTGCAAGTCGACGATGCGAGCAGCTCGGGGCAGGTCGCCGTGCTCGATGCAATGGGCAACGCCACATCGATGCCGTATAGCAATGGACGTATCAAGCTCGCGCTGACCGAGTCGCCGATCTACGTCGTTTCGTCACATGCTGCTGCGATCAAGTCGCACGTCGCGCAGCCGGCGGGGTTCGTCGGGCGGTGAGTGGCGGCAAGACTTGCCGCCATCGGAGCGAACTATCGAAGCGATCTGACAACATGCCGTGCTTTTCCGACGCGGCCAGACGCGATGCGTCGCATGCCGCATATGATGCGACCCAGTCGGCTGTCAAGTACGCTGCACGAGTTCTTACGCGCAGCGCCCGTTTCTCGAATGTTCCTGCCGTTGCGCGACACTGCTCTCATGGCTGAACGCATCGCAATTCTGATCTTCGACGCGTTTTCGCTCGTCGAAGTAAGCTCCGTGGCTGAGGTCTTTCGACTCGCCGACGAGATCGAACTCGAACGCGAGGTCGCGGCGCGTGAGCATGTGAGCGCGCCGTCATCGTCTTCATCGTCGCCTTCGTCGCTGTCATCTGCCGCGGCGTCGGCCGGTGAATCCGACGTGCGCGAACCCGAGCCGCTGCATAGATTGCATGAATCGCATTCGGCGAATGGGCTTCATGCTCCGTACGAGCTGATCGTGGTATCGGACGTGGGCGGCAGTATTGCAAGCAGTGGTGCGATGCGGGTGTGGTCCGAGCGGCTCGAAGATTACGCGTCGATCGGCTTCGACGTGCTTTTCATCGCGGGTGGCCCGGGCGCTGGGCGTGTCAAGACGGATGAAACACTCCTGCGCCACTTGCATGCCGTGCTCGCGAAGACGCGTCTTGTGAAGGCGATTGGTGAAGGCTTTGCGATTCTCGCGGCCGCGCATGCGCTCGGCGGACATGCCCAGCCTGGCGCTGCGCCGAATGCGCCACTTTTATCCGGCGCGACTACTGCGCCGCGCACCGCTCCGCTGATCGAGCAGCCGGTGGCACTCGACGACCCGCTGGGGCCGATTGCGGCAGCGCTGTCGATCGTCAAACGCGAGCGCGGCGCTGACACGGCTCGCGAGATTTCTGAGCGTTCGATTCCCGGGGCATGGCGAAGGCTCGGGGCGGTGCTGGGAGAACTCGATGAAGGCGGTGCGCGGGAGAAGATCAACGCCGCGGCGCGCTGGATGCGGGAGAACTATGGACAACCCGTTTCGGTGGCGAAGGCGGCACAAGTCGCAGCGATGAGCGAGCGCAGTTTCTTGCGGCGTTTCAAGTCGCAAATGGGGCTCACGCCTTCGGAATATCTGCTGCGCGCGCGGCTTGATGCGAGTTGTTTGCTGCTTGTGGCGACGGATCTGCCGGTTGATAAAATCGCGCGGCGTTGCGGCGTCAGCAGCGGTGATGGGCTCGCGAAAATTTTTCGCAAGCGCCTTGCGATTTCGCCGACGGAGTATCGTACGACGGAGCGGCGGCGGTCGGTGCGGGGGTAGGGGTGGTTGTACGCATCGCTATTATTCTTGCTCTCAGATCCGAACTACATGCATGCCTATCGCTACAGCCATCAGAATCACCAGTAGAACGAGCAGCAGGTTTCGCCATCCTCGTCGCGTCGTTGGAAGCTCGCTTAGCGCCGCGCCGCCACTCAGCAAGACAAGAGCCAAGACCACCAACGCGGCAATGACCATCGTGGCCTTCGCTAACATTCCGAAGAACAGTTCAGCAAAGTGACTCAGCCACGTGGAACGGCGAGGCCCTACCGTCGGACGGCGAAACTCGGGATGTTTGCGCGAGAACATTGGGTTGAATTAGTTCAATTGACCGAGCCGCGCCTGCGTAGCTTGCTACCACGCCACGGCCTCTCCAGACTGAAATCGCACCGGCGATAGCGAGGGTGAAATTCAACACCTTCGTCGAGCGGACTTCTACGGCTATCGCTAGGGCGGTCGCGCCTGCCTCGATCGAGAAGGCGCCCAAAGCAATGCGCCAGACCCGTTTCGCGCAACGATTCTTGCTTCAAGCCAATAAGACGTACCTCACCGCAAAACACAGGGAATCAACCACTGCATCCACAGCCGTCGAGATCGTCTGCAGAGTTGGTACTTCGACCTCGATAATGGATCGGTCAGGGTTTCACAGACACTCATGAGCTGTTTAGAGCGTAGTGCCGCTCGAACTCAACAGGTGGCCAATTTCCGATCGACGCAAACATCCATGCCTCAACGGAACAGGAGGCTCTTAACTATCACGTACACAATGAAGCTCATCATCGCCGTGAAGACGCTCCACCACACGATTTTTTGTGGCCGCGTTTGCGGAACAGATGTGATTGACGGTCCCATCTCTACCATTCAGCTCCGGTTTTCCCTTGATCTACCGAGAATCCCCCTCCTGCGGTAGCAGGGTTCTTTGTCTTTCCAAGCGTCGTGCCTGCACCCACTCCAATAATGGTCGCGGTCCCGTTGCCCGGCGATACCATCACCCCACCGCCGAGACCACCATACAGCGCAGACCCTCCGCCGGCATACCCTTCAGCAAACTTGTTTGTTTGACCTGGTCGCACAGTCATCGTATTGAGATACCCGCCGGAAATGTTTACACCCGCCCCCACTGAATTCGGGATGCCCTTATTCAATCCGTAACCCAAGTATGAGTTGCCATCCCGCGTGAACGTCCCCCACACGCTTCCCACGAGGTAATCGACCTGGAAGTTCACAAAGTCCGGCATTCTGAACAGCCCCGGATTCGAGCCGATCGTTGTCGCCTCGTACGTCATGCCGTTCGCTGCCTTGCCGTTCGTGTTGTTCACGATGAACGCCTGCACGTCAGGATCCCCGCGCCGCACGTTCTGTACCCACACCGACTCGCCCTTCACGTTTTGCCCGTAGTAGCTCCAGTCCGTCCCGTCTTGCGGCTTCTCGCCCGTCGCAACTTGATTCTCGCCGTAGTACGCCTTCCCGTCCACCGTCAAATCCATCAGTGCCTGTTGATTGGCAATGTCGTCTCCGGTGTACGACAGCCCCTTTTCCTCAGCCAACGCCGTGAGCTCCTTTCTTTGCTCCCGGTCTTCATCTTGAAGCTGCCGATTAAACCGGACAGTTAATTTTTCAGAACAGTTCTGTTGTTCGATCAAGAACGTCGTCCCATGTTGCAGCGCGCCGCGACAATGAATGCGCACATCACCCCGCCCAGGACAAAGCCATGGACAAAGATATCGTTAGCATCCTGCCGGCTCCATTCATGTGCCCCCCCATAAAGCAATCGCGCCAAATAAACAACAGCAACCTTTATCGCTGCCACCCCCAGCAGTGAAATACCGACTGCATATACCATGAGAAGTAGCAGTCGCATCACTTTTTCCCGCCTTGGCTGTCTCGAACGCTATTGATTTCAGCGGCTCCGAATTCAAAGCCAATGCTGCCGCCGATCGAAGAGCTGATTGCTGGCACGTTGTTCGGCGTAAACAGCCTCAATCCAGACGATCCCGACCATTTTCCGACATCGGCCCAACCGGAACTGTTCATCGTCGGCCTCATCAATGATCCGACTCCAGCTTCAACGCTCTTACCGATACCGTAACCGAATATCGAGCCCACACCGCTTGCGGCGCCTCCGAGCACGACACTGTCGCTCTTTCCCTGCAAGATGTTATTGAGTGCCGTCGTTGTCGCGCCTCCGAGGATGTTGATGCCGACGTTCCTCGCTAGTCCGGCATAGACGGAGCCAGCATATCCAGTCCCGAAGGAGCCGGCGACGTCCACCCAGTTGATGGAGCCGCTTCGGAGATATTGCGTTACCGCATTAGTCGTGGCGCTGACAGTGCCGGCCCCCACTGGCGAAGCCCATGCACTCGATCCGAGTGCGCCGTTCGTGCTGAGGAGCGGTGCGCCAGGAATCATGGCGACCGGCGCCGCGAATGCTATCGTCGCTGCACCAGCTGCCGCGCCCCACGTTCCCTTTGCATAAGCATCGCGATACATCTGCTCCCGGCTCGCTGAATTCGCAATGTCGTCGGCAGTCGGCGCATTCATGCCAACGCCGCTCGGATAATATTTGGCATACATGTCCGTATTGGCCTTTTGTTCCGGGGTCGCATAGAAGATATAGCCTGGCCCGCTGTTGCCATCCGCAGGCAACATGCCGCGCTCTTGACGCAGGAATGCAGCAGCACGCTCATTCCACTGCCCAGGCGAGCCGTTTTGAAGCATCAAGTTTGCTTGAGTCAACAGTTCTTGCTCCGCCTGATCAACCGTCAAGCCGGTTTGCTTTGCGTAACTTTTCTTTCTTCTCTCGATCGAGCCTCTTTCCTCCGGATGAAGCTGCCGATTAAACCGATCCACGTTATACGCACCCACAGCACCCGCATTGCCGCCTACTGCCACGCCCAGCACCGTCGCGAGGCTATTCGCCACGATATTGGCCAATGCCTCGTCGACGTCGGCGTTACCCGTGGGCTTTGATGACCTGATTTGCTCAGCAAGCTCGTCTAACTTGCCACCCGCCAGCGAAGCCACCCCGGCCCCCGCCGCCGCGCCCACCGCATTGCCGCCACCAAGCCCCACCGTCACCGCCGCCCCCGCGGCCTGCATCAACGCGCGGCCCTTGCCGCCCTCGCTCCAACGCTCAGCCTGCGCTTCGTAGTGCCCCGCAAGCTTCGCGTCACCCCGCGCCTTGGCCTGCTCCATCTCTTCCAACGCCGCCTTATGCTTGCCGTTCGCATACCGGCCGATCTGCTTCGCCACCACCTCCCCCGCTGCCTGCACCGCTGTCATCACCTCCGCCTGCCGGTTCAGCCTGCTTTGCAAGTCCGGCGTGCGAGCCACCGTGCCGCTCAATGCGCTGGTATCGCGATTGAGCATCGCCACGTCTTGCACCTGATTCGCTTCATCGGTGATCGTGATCGAACCCGCTTCCACCGCACTGCGCGTCAGCGCGCTTTGGCTGCCACTGTCGTGTTGCACCAGCATCGGCGACACCCCGCCCGTGTTCTTGCCCGAGCTCGCACCGTGCGTCGCGTAGTTATTGCCGCCGTTACCTGTCGTGCCCCCTTGCGCCATCCCCCCGCTCGTTGCGCGATAGGTGGAACGGTTCATGACGTCGCTCCAACTCAGCGTGCCCGTGCTCAGGCGATTGTCCGGCGCGCTCGCCGTACTCGCGAGGTACCCGCCTTTCAAATCCGTATTGCCCTTTACCGTCACCTCAAACCCACCCTCACCGGCTTGTAGGCCTGACTGCTCGTTCACCGCCTCATAGTTGCCGCGCGCTTGACCAGCGTTGACGCTAAAGCTGCCGCTCGCGCCGCCCGTGCTCACCGCAAAGCCACCGCCCCCACTGTACTGATGCGCCGCACTGCGGCTCGTGTCCTGCATCGAGGCAATGTTCAAATCGCCCCCAATGTCCGCCACGATGCGCTTCGCATTCACGTTTGCGCCCACCACGTTCGTGTCGCCCCCGCTGACCAGCGTGGCCCGATCGCTTGCGTTGATGTGCGTGTTGTTATGACTGCTCGCATCGGCATTCGCCTCGCCTCGCGCGTACGACACCGAGCCCGATACGCCCACCCCATCCACCCCATACGACACCCCCACGCTCGCGCTCTTCGATTCATTCGTGCTGCGCGTGCGGTTCGTGTCGACGCTGCTCAGCAAATCAATGCGATTGTTCGCTTGCAGTAAGGCCTCGCGTGCATCGATGTCCGAGCCCGCGATCGTGAGGTTGCCGCTCTCGGATGCCGCGTCGCCTGTTGCGACGAATGCCGCGGTCTCGCCCGCACGAATATGGCTGCCGGTGTGCTGCGTGCTGTCTTCGGTAAAAGTCATCTTGCTACGCTACGCGCCCACACTCAGTTCCACTTTCGCCTCCGGCCGGCGCTTAGGGTCCTGGATTGCGCTGATCATGTCCTCCGTGGCAATCAATGCCTGCATCGCGCCACCCGCGGCGGCAATGCCGCGCAGGGCTGCCGCACGGCCATCTTGGCTGTCGCTTGCCGCCTGCGCCTGCTGGTTGACGTTTTGCAGCGCATCGATCACCGGCGTCTTGACCGCCAGCGAGATGCCCGCACTCTTCATCTCGTGCGTCTCGTCATGATGGCGCTGTGTGCTCGACGCCTCAATGCTCACCTCGCGGGCGATACCGGTGATGTTCTCGCCCGCTATGACGTCCGAGCCCGTGATCTGCAGCCGATTGCCGGCCTGCATCCTCACACTGGCGTGCGTGCTACCCACTAGACTGCCCTGCTCGCCGCGCACGGTGTCGCGGCTCGTGTCGGTCGTTTGACTGCGCCCGTAAGAGATACCAGCGCCTGCCGCGCCCAGGCCGCTTCGCGTGACGTCCTTGAAATGGTACTCACGTGCCGAAGTCTCGGCCGTCCCAATCGAGAGGTCATGCCCCGCGGCCAGCGTGGCGTCATCGGTTGCCGCAATCGTCGCCGCTTGCGTGCGGAGGTCATTGCTTGCCGTCACCGTGACGCTATCGCCCGAGAGCGTCGTGCCAATCGCCTCGGTGTGCGCGCTCGAATCGAGCGTGTGTGTCCTCTTCGACGACAGGAATCCGCTTTCCTTGTGGTAATGCTCATCCAGCGCGCTCGCGCTCCGTTTGCCCGCATCGAGTTTCACGTCGCGCCCGGCATGCACGTCGATCTCGCCTTGCGCGCTGGCATAGGCGGCAACCGCGTTGACATCGCGCCCCGCCTGCATCGTGAGACCTGCGCCCGATGCGATGCGCGTGCCCACGTCCACCGAGGCGGCATGCTCCGCGCGGTTCCTCTCGCTCCATCGGATCGCCTCCTCGCTGCTTTCACGTGCGGCAAGCAGGTTGATGTCGTTGCCGGCTACGATTTGCGCCTCCCCCGTCGTGGTCATCACTGCGGCACGGGCGTTCACATCGTGCCCCGCTTGCACTTGCAGTGTGCCCGCGTTAATCGTCGATAGGCGATCAACGCCCGTGGCTGTGCCGCTGTCGGCCTCGGCCGAGCGCGTCGTACTCGTCAGATTCACATCGTGGCCCGCCGCGAGCGCCACCGCATTGCCCTGAATCACCCCACCGAGATTCGTCAAGTCACGTTTTGCGCCGATGAGCACGGTATCGGCCTCGACCATGCCGCGGTTCGTAATCGAGTCGGCGGTGATAACCGTGACCTTTCGGCCCGCGATCGTGCCTGAATTCCGGTACGAACCCGCCGCGTCGATGCGAACCCGCTTGCCGGCAATGACGGTGCCCTCGCCCGTTACGTCAGCCGCGCGGGCACGCAAGTAAACCTGCGGGGCCAACACCGTCTGCTCGGTTCCATCCGGCAGCTTCACCGACTGATTGACGAGCCACACCATATCGGTGGTCAACGCGGCCATTTGCGCTTCGGTGAGTGCGGTGCCGACGTTCAGATCGAACCGCTTGGCCGCTTGCACCCCATTGGCCAGCAGCGTCTGATACTGACGCTGCTTATCGGTGTAATCGCCCACGAAATACTGTCCGGTCGTACGCATGACTTGCTGCAACACCAGTTGCTGCTCGTAAAAGCCGTCGCCGATGCGCTTGGTGACGCGCGCCGGATCGGTCTTGAGCGCCGCTAACATCGTGTCGCTCGATACCTCCGTCTTGCCGCGTGTGAAGCGCGGATCGGTTTGGATCAGAAACGGACTGCCCGCATCGGGTGTGACGCGATACAGCGCGTGGCTTGGCAGTTGGACGTTCGGGCTCACGGTGCGAATCACCGCGTCCCCGGCGTTGGCCCGGACTGCCGTGATGAGCGCCTGGTCCAGGCCGCGGGTGGGGATGCCCGGCACGACCTTCGCAGGCGAGCCATTGAAGGTGGGCGCATCGGGCGTCCCGGCCGCGACCTGCTTGATCGGAGCGGCGCGTGCCGCATTGGGCGTGGCCACCGGCAGCTCGATCTCACGCGCGGGCACGGCCGGCCGATACGGCGTGTAGTCGTTCTTGCGCTCGTCCCCGCTAAATCGTCCACCCGAGGCGACCCGCGTATAAATCGCGTGCCCCTCCGCCGTGAACGTTTGTTCGCCCACCGCACGCTGGTTGTCCCGCATGCCGCCTAAATACGCGGTGCCGCCCGCGACGATCTGGCTCTTGTCGTTGCTGCCGTCTTTCGCGTTGATATGAATATTGCCGCCCGCGGTGATCTTGCCCGGCTGCGTCGCGACAACCACGTCCTTCGACGAGCGCATCTGAACATCGTAGATGGTCCAATCCGATACCATATGGCGGCGAACGTCGTCGTTGTATTTCCAAATGGCACGGTTCAATGCGGTGTAGGCACTGCCGCTCGCTCGCATCCAGTTGATCACCGGCGCGCAATCGGGGGCGGTCGATATAAAGCACGTCGTGATGGCGGCACTGCCTGTCAACGGCGGCAGTGGCCGGCCCCGCCCATCACGCTGTTCGACACTTGGCACGGCGGGCGGCGCTGCAATACCAAACGTCCGCCAAATGCCGTTATCCCCGAACACGCGGTACTTCGGTGGTACATTCTGCCCGCTCATGTCATCCCAATAGGGCTCTGAGAACACCAGATCAATCGCGCCCGCCACTCCGTTCACGGTATGCGGACCGAACGTCGCCGTCGGATACGTCTTGGACGGCAGCAGCAACACTTTGTGATCGTCCGAGCCAAGCCACCGATAGTTGGCGCCATCGGTGATCTCGTGATTGTTGCGGTGGTACAAGTGAACGGTCGACGGATCGATCTGCTCGGTCGAGCCCGGGAGCTGATGCCAGACCTTGCGGCCCGAATCGGTCGTTTCCTTAGCCGTTCTAAAGTCCGCGTTCAGGTTATCGACCCGATCCGCATCGATGTTGGCGTCTCCTCCCGCATCGAGCTGGGCACCGATATTAGTGACGGTCTCGGCGGTGCCCATTGCACGCGCGTCGGCATCGAGCGCACCGCCGATGCGCATATCGCCGCTCGCGTGCACGATCGCGTGCTGCTCGTTCGACATCGTTTGCGCGCCGATGTCGGCGTCGCCGCGCGAAGCGATTACGCCGCCGACACCTTGCTCGTTCTGTGCGTTGATAACGGTTGGCGCGCCGACCGACACCGTGTCTCCATAGAGGCGCCCAATATTGCGCACCGTCTCGTTGGCCGTGACGTGGGTCGCACCGCCATCGATCAATCCCTCATTGGCAACGGTGTCGGTCGCTTTGACGTTCGTCTGCACGGTGCCGATCATCTCGCCACTGGCCTTGTTGTTGACGGTGGCACCCGACACTGAAAGCCTGTTGCCGGCCGATAGCGTTCCGCTGTTCTCGTGCGCGCCTTCGGTTGTCGCGCGCAGGTTGCCCGCTGCGGCCACGGTCCCCCCGTTGTTGAGACCGTCGCGCCCGGAAAGCTTAGCGTCACCAGCCGACTCAAGTGTCCCGCCGTTATTGAGCACGCCCGCCGAAACATCGAGCTGCTGGCCCGCGTTGACGCGACCATCCGTATTGCTGAACGTCCCCGCGCTTTCGAGCTTGACCTTATCCGCATCGACTACCCCCGCGCGATTGGTCAGCTCCGCATTTTTTAGCGAAAGATCCTTGTCCGCCAGCAGCTTGCCCTCGGTGTTATTGGTCGCGCCGTCGGTCGTAATCGACAATCCGCCCTCGACCGAACCGATCATGCCCTGCACGTTCTGCAGCACACCCGCGGTAAGTTGCGTGTCGCCGGTCGTGGCGATGGTGCCGCCGCGATTCGTCAGTTCGCCAATGACCCCGATATTGGCCGCACCCGACGTAATCGTGCCTTCGCCATTCGCCAGTGCGCCTGCGCGCAACGTCAGCTCACCGCCCACACCGAACCGGCCATTGGAGTTATCGATCTCCCGCGCGACCTCAAACGATCCATCCCCGGCAATGGTGCCGATTTGACCGTGCTCATTGCTCAACAGCCGGCCGGCCTTGAATAGCAAGCTGCTTGCGCCTACGATCACGCCATTGGCATTGGACGCCGCGCCACTTGCGTCCACCTTCAACGCGCCGGCGGCCACGATCGTGCCCGAGTCGTTCTCGATCGACTCGGCCGCCACCTGTGCCTCGCCCCCGCCGATCGCCCCTCGCTCGTTACGCAGCACCCGCGCGTCGAGCGTCAAGCGGCCCGCTGCCGACATTGTGCCGTCCGTGTTATTAACGTCCTCGCGCGCCTGGATACGTAAATCGCCCGCCACGCTTCTTACCTGCCCACCGCGCGTATTCGAAAGCGTCTCGCTTTCGAGCCTCAGCCGCTTACCGCCTTCGATCACCCCGCCCGCATTCGAAATATCGCGCGCCGCCTCGATCGTAAGCTGGCCCGCCGTGCCGATTCGCCCATCGGTATTGTCCAGGCGCGCCGCGTCGATCGTTGCGTGGTTCGCCAGCAGCGTGCCGCCGACGTTCGACATCCGCTCGCGCGCCACCACATCGATGCCGCCGCCCGCAGCGATCAGCCCGCGGTTCACCACCTCCGACGCGACAAGCTTCACCGTGCCGGGCGCACTCGGCACACCGCTGCTATCCACA
Source organism: Trinickia sp. LjRoot230 (assembly GCF_964253315.1). NCBI lineage: Bacteria > Pseudomonadati > Pseudomonadota > Betaproteobacteria > Burkholderiales > Burkholderiaceae > Trinickia > Trinickia sp. LjRoot230. Next base: position 864,551 of record NZ_CAXUQX020000001.1, on the reverse strand, counting down.
CCGGCCCATACCTGCGCGCTGTTGCGAAGCACCGCTGCCTCCAAGGTGACGTCCCCCGTCGCCGCAATCACGCCCTCATTCGAGAGTGCCGCCGAGGCGCTCAGCGTCGCCGCCTGCGCGCTGACGATCTCGCCCCGATTCGTAACGACCTTGCCCTCGATACGCGTACCCGCTGCCGATTGCAGGCGTGCACGCGGCTCGATCGTGATCTCGCCATTCGCCGACAGGTGGATCTCGCCCGTCAATGAGGTAATCCCGCCGACCTCGCGCACCCCCAAACCCGCCTCGGTGCCGATCAGCCGCACACCGTTGGCGTACATGCTGCCGAGCGCCTTGGCGTCGATCGCAAAGTAAGGCGCGGGGCCGACGCCTGGCTGCGGGTGCGCCGCGTTCGTGCCGTAGTCGACCTGGTTGGCGCCGGCCACCGCGTCGGCCCAATCGGCCCACAGTTGGGCGTTGATCGTCATCGCGCGCGAGATCAGATCCAACGCACTGCCGCGCGCATCGAGCCCGGCGCCGGTGATATCGATATGGCCCTGCGTGACATTCAAGCCCGCGAGCGAGCCGTCGGCATTCAATGTCGGCAACCCAGTGGACAGCGACACGCGCGGCGTATTGATAAAACCGCACCCCGCGCAGGTGATGCCGGCCGGATTCGCGATGACGAGGTTGGCCCGGTGGCCAGCGATTTCGGTGGGACCGAGCAAGCGCGTGGCGTTGCCAGACGTCACCTGATTAATGATGACGCGTGCCGATTGGTTGCCCAAAAACGGATTGCCCTGCACGGCGCCCGCCAGTTGCGACGCAGTCGGCCGACCGCTATTGACAATCACCGCGCCGTTCGTGCCCACGTTGTACTGCGTGAAGTTGTTCAGCGAGACGCCCGCGCGATTGGGCGCCGTGATGTTGATCAGCGGCACCCCGTTGGCTGACACACCGATGACCGGATGCGTCGGCCCGCGGCGATCAGGCGTGATCGGCAACGTGATCTGCGCGTGGACAGCGAACGGCTGAGCAATGAATGCGCACAGGACGGCGAATCCAACACGCGTTGTTAGTCTCAATCTCCCCGATTTCATCATTTCCTCTCGCGCTTAGAACAACGTGCTCAGCTGAACGAGCAACGTGGGCGAACGGCGTTGGAAGTGATCGGGCATCGAAACCGGCCAACCCAGCGAGACGTCATAGCTCAGCGATGCCGGAGAACGCTTGGTCGATAAATTGCCGCGCATGCCCAGCACCGCGCCAACGAGTGCCCTGCCCGAGAGAAATTCCGTCGCCGCCCCGCGCACGCGCCCCGCATCGACCCCGACATAAAGCGCCTGCGTCCCGATGGCCGTCGGGACGAACCAATCGATTTCGTTGGAAAGCGCCCAACCGCTTTGCGCCGCCAGCGTCCGTTGCTGATCGAAGCCGCGCACCGCGTAGCGTGTGCCGATCGTGAAGTAGTCGGATGGTGTGAGCGGCGTGCGCGCATGCTGCGCGTTCCAGCTGAACCGATACGACAGCGCCTGTCCGCCCAACGTGAACGGCGCTTGCGCGCTCACGCTCGCGAGTTCGATTTGCGTCGCGCCGCTAAACTCAGGCGCGCCGATCACCGTTCCGGGGTTGCGCGAGAGACCCGGCAGCGACGCACGCCAGCCAAGCGAGCCGTCGAGTAGCGCATCGCCGAGATAGTGGCGGTGCGACACCTCGAGCTCATAGCCGATCACGTCGCGATGCTGCACCGGCAGGTCCACACCATCGATCGCGTTATGACTGAGTTTGTGGAAAATATCGGCACGCACCTCCGTGCGCGCTCGCGCGCTGCGATAGATGACGCCTGAGAGCCCCGCTTGCAGTTGCGATTGCGTGCCGCTGTATTCGATCGGGGCGTCGAAGCCCGCCACCGTTTGCTTGTAGCGCGAGCGGCTGGCGCTCAACGAGAGCAGCGCATAGCCGAGCGGCACGCTGTAGTTCGCCGCCACCGAGCGATTGCCCTGATCGCGCGTGCCGAAGTTCGCGTTGGTTGCACCAATAACCTGCAGTTGGTCGTACAGATGCAGCGGCGAATCGAACGTGAACGCGCTCGAGAGCTGGTACTTGCCTGTCGAGTCGAGCCCGGCGTTATCGACACCGACCACCGCCTGCCACCGCTTGCCGGTGCCAGGGCGCAGGACGATGTCCGATTCATCGGGCGATAGGCTCGGCGCAAGCTCGAACATCGCATCGGCTTGCGAGTGCAATCGACGCAAATTCTCCAGGCCCTGATCGATATCGCGCTGATTGAGCAGCGCAGGGTGAGACGTCGGCAATGCCGCGCGCAGCCAGCCGATGCCCGGCACCGGCGACTTGAGCTCCCCCACCCGGCCGGCCACGACCTGCAACGCGAGCGTGCCCGATTCCATTGATTGAACCGGCATCAGCACACGCGAGCTGATATAGCCGCGTTCGATCAGCGCGCCGTTCGCCACGTCCAATATCTGCGTGAGCGCCGTTTTACCGACACATTGACCTACCACCGGCTGCAGCTTGCGGCCAAGCCACCCGAATGGGTTGTCGTGCAAGACCAGCCGATTTACCGCAAAGCAAGTGGGTTCAACCGGCAAATGTGCGAGGTCCGCTGCCGTCGAGGACGGCTCGGCGGGTGTCAATACGTCTGGGCGCGCGTTGAGCGCCTCGATGGCTTCGAGTTGCTCTTGTTGCAGACGTTGAATCTGCGGCCCCGGTGTAGGCGGTAAAGACGGTGCGGCTGGTGCGGCGCGAGACAACATCAACATGCTCCCCAGCAGCCCAATCCAAGCTGCCAGGTGTCGGCGTTGCATCATTGGCGGCGTAATCGGTAAATGCGGTAAATGCGTATAACCGCCGCATTACACGCCGCTCGCCTCAAGCAATCGAAGTCGTTCGAGAAAATTCGGACTGAATAACGATTGATGCCCGACGAAACAGGCTCCCGCCCGCGCCCCTATCGCCCGCTATGAAGCCAGCCCATTCGGCAGCTCACTGATGCGCCGAATCTCGGGCGATTCGAGCCAGCCCGGCGAGCGCGCACAGTAAAGCACCATCGGCAGCGCATCCTCGCCCCAGAACAACTGCCGATTCAGACGAAACGTCGGCACCCCGAACACGTCCAGCGCGATTGCATCATCGAGGTTGCGCTGCAAACGCGCCTTCGTGTCCTCATGCTCGATCAACCGTTCGCCGTGCGGCACGCCGATCTCGCTGCATAGATCGGCAAAACCATCCGGCGTCGAAGGATCGCGGCCCTCGCGCCAGATGAAGCGAAACATCGAGCATACGGTACGAACATCCGCCTCGATCGCCGCCGCGAGCAACAGCGGCTTCGTCGAATCGAATGGATGAACGCGCGGCATCTTGAACGCAATGCCAAGCTGCTCGGCACGAAACAGCGCGTGACGATAAGTGAACACGCGTTTGGGCGGCACTTCGCTCGCCGGCCGCTGCCCCCAATGGCGATACAGCGCATGCACCGAAACAGGCAAAAGCCGAAACGGCATGCTCGGCCATTTGTCATGCTGCTCGAGCAACAGGTACGAAAACGGCGACACGAAATCGTAGAACCACAGCGGCGTGGCCGCGTCGATGGTTTGAGTCATGAAAGTCTCCAATTGCCCGTCTGGGCGGTGCCTCGCTCACGCTGCAAAATGCAAAAGCGCCGCTCGTGGCATGAATCTTACGCGCGCCGACCTGCGGCGTGCGAGGCACGTCACACCTTTTTCGCAAGCCGCGCCCGCACGAAGCCGATGTGCTCGCGCAATACGTAAAACTGGTCAGCATAGGCAAGCGGCGTCTTGAGCCGGTGCACTGCGGCCTCGATCGCATCGAGCTTGTCGAGCAGCGCTTCGCGTTCGCCTTCCGACGTGTCGTTCAGCGCGGCGCGCTCGATGCCGATCAACGCGCCATACCATCGGTAGATACGCGACTTCACACGCCACGTATAAAGGGAAGGCACCAGCCGCAACCCCGGAATCAACACGACGACGATCGGGACGATCAGCACGATGAGACGGTCCGCCAAGCTCGCCACCCAAAAAGGCATCACGCGATAAAGGAAGCTCTTGCCCGATTTGTAGTAGCGCGCGGCATCGTCACTAATCGGAAAATCATGCGCGAGCGGCGCGGGAAATTCCCCCGCACGCTGCAGCAGACTGGCTTGACCGTGCACTTGCCGCGCCGCTTCGATAAGTAGATCCGAAAGCGCCGGATGCAGCGTGTCGCGGGCGATGAGTTCCGCCGTCGGCGCAAGCGTGTGCACCGTGCGCGGCGGCAGATTCTTGCCAAGATCGAGCGCGCCCATCGGCAACGCGATGTCGGTCAAATACGGAAAACGCCGCGCGTACGCCTGCGCCTGCGCAAACGAGAAAAGCCGGACGCCCAGCGTACGCGTGAGTTGAGCCATGACCGGCAGTTGAGCCGAGTCGCCCGAGAAAAACGCCGCATCGATACTGCCCGAGGTCAACGCTTTAGCCGCCGCTTCACCCGTGAGCGGCAGCAACTGCGTGGCGCCCCCCGGCTCGATGCCGTTGGCTTTCAACAGCGCAAGCGCAAGCACGCGGGCACCGCTGCCTTCGGGGCCGATCGCAAGCCGGTCGCCGGCGAACTCGGACAGGCGCGTATGCCGCGTCCGGCCGTTGTAGAACACGACGAGCGGAACATAGGCGACACTGCCGAGCGAAATGAGCCCTTTGGGCGCCGCCACCGCGGCCGCGGACGCACGCGGCGCGGCCAATGCGGCGGACGCACCGGAAGCCGCGGAAGCGCCCGAAGCCATGGAAACGTTCGGCGTGCTGGCCAATCCGCTTCCGCTGGACGCCGCGGCCCCTTGTGCGGCGCCGGAGCCGCCTATCGCGGGCGTCGCTGCAATCAAGCCGCCCTGGACAAAGCCCACATCGACGCCCGAGTGAGGGTCCGCAAGGCGCTGCAGGTTCTGCAGCGACCCTTCCGATGGCAGCACCTCGAGTGTGATCCCGTTACCGGCAAGCACCTGCTTATAGCGCTGCGCCGCATTCCAGAACGAACTCCCGGGCGGTCCGGCGGTGATCGTCAATGTCGTCGGCGGCGCGGGCTGGATCAGGCGGATGGCTATCCAGATGGCAGCCGCCGAGATCGCGAGAATCGGCCCGAACGAGACGGCAAGATCGCGCCACGAGATGGCAACGAAACGGGCGACGAGGCGCGGCGTGCGCCGCGGGCGGTCGTGGACGGGCTTCATTGAGCGTGGGTTGCGAGCGTCGGTTGGATCAAAGGCGATGCGTCGCCGATAGTACAGGAGTCGCACCGACCGACACTTGACTCGACACTCAACGTTGGCCGAAGCTCGCTTCGATGAAGAGATGCTTGAACTCGTGCGGCTGCGAACGCCAATACTGCTTCGGCGCGTGCACCTGGGCGCCGAGCGTCGCGGCCGCGTGCCACGGCCAGCGCGGGTCGTAGAGCATCGCGCGCGCGAGCGACACAGCGTCAGCCTCGCCGTCGGCAACAATCGCTTCGGCCTGCTCCGCTTCGGTGATCAGGCCCACAGCAAGCGTGGGCAGCCCTACTTCGGCCTTCACCCGCTGGGCGTACGGCACCTGATAGCCCGGGCCCAGCTTGATCGCCTGCTGAGGCGAAACGCCGCCGGTCGTCACATGAATGGCCGCACAGCCGCGCGCCTTCAGTGCCTTCGATAACGTCACGGTGCCCTCGATGTCCCAGCCGTCAGGCACCCAATCGGTGGCCGAGATGCGCGCCCACACCGGTTTATCGGCGGGGAACGCGGCGCGCACGGCGTCGAACACTTCGAGCGGGAAACGCATGCGGTTTTCGAGGCTGCCGCCATATTCGTCGGTGCGGTGATTGGCGATCGGCGACAGGAACTGATGCAGCAAATAGCCATGTGCCGCATGCAGTTCGATCGCGTCGAACCCAAGCCGCGCCGCACGTGTGGCGGCCGCGGCGAAATCGTCGCGGACCTTGTCCAGACCCGCGCGATCAAGCGCCAGCGGCGGCTCCTCATCCTGTCCATGCGGCAGGGGCGAAGGGGCCACGGTCCGCCACCCGCCGGGCGAGCCTGCCGGAATTTGCGCGCCGCCCTCCCATGGCGCGCGGCTCGACGCCTTGCGGCCGGCATGGGCTAACTGGATCGCCAACGGTATCGGCGAGTAAGCGCGCACCGCACCCATCACCCGCGCGAGCGCGGCCTCGTTCTCGTCCGAGTAAAGACCGAGATCCGCCGGCGTAATGCGGCCTTCGGGCGAAACGGCAGTCGCTTCGATAATCAGGAGCCCCGCGCCCGACAGAGCAAGATGACCGAGATGGATCATGTGCCAGTCGGTGGCCGAGCCCGCTTGCGCCGAGTATTGGCACATCGGCGCAATGACGATGCGGTTCGACAGCGCAAGCTGGCCGATAGTCAGCGGTTCGAAAAGATGGCTCATGGCGATATGGCTCCCACACAGGTTCAGACGGACGTGGCGTCACCTTAGCCGATCTGCATGCGATACGTCTGCGCCGCTGCCCAGCGGTTTTGCTGCACCGCACAGAAACCGGTTCCATGAGACAATGCCGCTTTCGCGTCGCCCGCCGCACAGCACCGTACCGTTGAACCATGTCCGTCGCTTGCCCCCCTCCCGTTGCATCGCCTGACTCGACCGATCGCGCCTCCACCCTGCGCATCGTCACCATCGTTTTCTACACGTTCGTCTGCTATCTGATCATCGGTCTCGCGCTGCCGGTGCTGCCGGGCTTCGTCACGGACGATCTCGGCTTCGGTTCCGTACTCGCGGGCGCGGCCATCAGCGTGCAATACGCGGCAACGCTGATGTCGCGGCCCCACGCCGGCCGCAGCGCGGACACGCGCGGCGCCAAGCGCACGGTGCTGATTGGCTTGGCGGCTTGCGGCGCCAGCGGCGCGTTGCTGCTGGCCGCTACGGTCTGCACGCCGTGGCCCACGGTCAGCCTCGTGGTGCTGGCCGCCGCACGGCTCGTGCTGGGTTTCGGCGAGAGCTTCGTCGGCACCGGCGCGATTCTCTGGGGCATCGGGCGAGTGGGTGCGCATAACAGCGCGCGCGTGATTTCATGGAACGGCATCGCCACTTACGGCGCGGTGGCTATCGGAGCGCCCGCAGGCGCCCTGCTCGCGCGAGCGTTCGGTCCATGGGCACTCGGGGCCGTCACGATGGCGCTCGCCGGGCTGGGCTACACGCTCGCACGCCACGTCACAGCAGTGCCGCTCGTGCATGGCGAACGAATGGGCTACGCCAGCGTATTCCGGCGTGTGCTGCCGCACGGCATCGGCCTGGCGCTCGGCACGGCCGGGTTTGGCTCGATCGCCACGTTCATCGCGCTCTACTACGCCGCGCGCGGTTGGCAGCACGCCGCCCTTGCCCTGACGGTGTTCGGCACACTCTTCGTCGGCGCACGGCTCGTATTCGCCAATGCGATCAGCGTCTATGGCGGCTTTCGCGTCGCCATCGCTTCATTCTCGTTCGAATGCGCCGGCTTGTTGCTGTTATGGCTTGCCACCGAGCCGCACATGGCGCTCGCCGGCGCCGCGCTGACAGGGTTCGGCTTCGCGCTTGTCTTTCCGGCGCTCGGCGTCGAGGCCGTCGGGCTCGTGCCGCCGGCAAGCCGGGGCGCCGCGTTGTCGGCCTATTCGGTGTTCTTCGACTTGTCGCTCGGCATCATGGGGCCGCTGGCAGGTTATGTGGCGGGCGCATTCGGCTACGCGTCAGTGTTTTTCGTCGCCGCATTGGCCGCGGCCGTTGCCGCGGTGCTCTCCGTCAGCCTCTACCTGCGCCACACGCGCGGCGGGCCCGCCGCCGCGGCACTGTAGTTCGCGCCGCCCGCCTCGATCAGTAATTTTCTGTCTCGCTATGTTATACGATGACGTATAACTAAATCGAATATCACCCGCCCCCTTGATCGGCCAAACCAATATTCGCCCGGGTTTACGAGAGATTACCGTGCACACCCGTTCGGAACTAGACTGCCGATGTAGTACGACAACATACGAATCACGAAGGCGGGAAAACGGGCATTCCGTTCGCCCGCCTATCCTTTTGGAGGAGGCGTTCAAATGGCAGACAAGAGCCGTCGTCGTGCTTCATCGGCTTCATCCTTTCCCGCTGCGCGTCTTACACGGCGCGCATTCATCAGCTTGTCCGGCACCGTGCTCGGCAGCGCTGCGCTGGCCGGCACCCTCGGCGCCGGGCGCGTGTTCGCAGCGGCGCAGCCGCCTGCGTCCGCGGCTGTCGATCTGATTTGGGGAGAACACGGCGCGGCTGCGCGTGTCGCCACGTTGGTTGCACACGTCACGAAGGCCCGTTTTCGTCCACGCGACTACGACGTGACCGCGTATGGCGCACGCGCCATCAGCATCGTGGCCGCCGTCTCGCCTTATACGAACCCGGCCAAATCGCCGGTGAGCCCCGGCTCCGAGCATACGCCCGCGCCGAATTCGTTCGACTCGCGCCCGGCCTTTTTGGCCGCGATCGCCGAGTGTCACCGCGAGGGCGGCGGCCGCGTCGTCGTGCCGGCCGGCAACTGGTATTGCGCGGGGCCGATCGTGCTGCAAAGTCACGTGCGCTTTCACTTGAGCGCGAACTGCACGATCTATTTCAGCCCGAACCCGGCCGATTACGCGAAGGACGGCCCGGTGGACTGCGGCACGAACGGCCGGCTGTTCTATAGCCGCTGGCAAGCCGACGACTGCCTGAACTTCGGCGCACCGGTCTACGCGCGCGACGCCATCGATATCGCGCTGACCGGCGAGGGCCCGACCTCGGTGCTGAACGGCCAAGCCATGACGCCATTTGCCGGCAGCGGCAATGCGAGCGTCAGTTGGTGGACTTACAAGGGCTCGTCGGGCGCCTATGGAGCAAGCGCATCGGTGCCAAGCCAGGCGTCTCTCAACCCGAACAACGTCGATTTGCGGCTCATCGCGCCCGGCATCTCCGACGCGCTCTACGCGTTGCTCACCTCCCCCATCACGCCGTGGCAGCAAGATCAGAACTATCTGCCCGCGCTCTCGGAGGCCGGCGTGCCGGTGGCGCAACGCATCTTCGGGCTTGGCCACTACCTGCGCCCGTGCATGGTCGAATTCATCAACTGCAAAAACGTGTTGATGGAGGACTATCAGACGCAAAACACACCGTTTTGGCAGCATCATCCGACCGCTTGCACGAATGTCGTCTTCCGCGGCGTGACCACCAATAGCATCGGCCCGAACAACGACGGCTTCGATCCCGAGGCCTGCACCAACGTGCTGGCCGAGAACTGCACGTTCAACACGGGCGACGATTGCATCGCCATCAAATCCGGCAAGAACCTCGATACCGAATATGGACCGGCTCGTCGGCATCTGATACGCAATTGCACGATGAACAGCGGCCATGGCGGCATCACGCTGGGCAGCGAGATGGGCGGCGGCGTGGAAGCGATCTACGCGACCAATTTGTCGATGCTCAATGAGAACTGGCAGACGAACCCGCTCAACATCGCCATCCGCGTGAAGACGAACATGAACCGCGGCGGCTACGTGAAGGACTTCCATGTGAAGGGCGTGACGCTGCCCAACGGCGTCAGCCTGAAAGGGGACGGCTATGGCTCGTCGATGCTTCCAGGCAGCCCGATCAACGCAACGGTGCCGCTTGGCGTGGTCACCCCCGCCGCGGGCAACCCCGCCGCGGCGCAAGGCGGCATCATCACGTTCGATTGCGATTACCAGCCGGCGAAGGACGCCGTGCGCACACGGCCGCCGATGGTGCAAAACATCACGATCGCCGATGTGAAAGCAAACAACGTCACGCTGGGCGGCGTCACCGCATCGTGCTTTCAGGCCATCGTCGCCCAAGGTCCGGTAGCGTCCGATTACAACGGCACGCCGCCCACCCCGGCCGCGCTTCCAATCTCGGGCGTCACCATCAGCAATTGCGATTTCGGCTCACCGGTCGCGGCGGGCACGGCCACCGTCACCTCCCCCGGCCCGATCTACGCGTTCAATGTCGCCGCGATGAAGCTCGAGAACACCGTCATCGCCGGCCAGACGTTCAACACGACGATCACCGATTCGCGCTGACGCACACCCACGGGCACACGTGTACGAGCACGGTAAGCGCATCACGCGTTTGCCGTGCTCAACCAACATGCAAAGCGCAAACCGCCTGGCATAGCTGCTTACGCGTATTAGCTCATTGCAATTGCTTCCTTGCTTTTGTCCATCGCGACCTCCTACGATAGACAGCCTCACCGCTTCTCACAAGGAAAGGAAGAGGCCTATCTATGTCGTCCTGGAAACCCGATCCGACGTTCTACCCATCCGCCCGTCTCGCGGCCGACGCGCCCAAAGAAACACTCGCCTACGTCGCCAGCTTCGATCCGACCCGAACCGTGCCCGACGAGCTCGCGGTAGTCGACGTCGATCCCGGCTCGACCGCTTACGGCAGCATTGTGCACCGCCTGCCGATGCCGAACATCGGCGACGAGCTGCATCACTTCGGCTGGAACGCTTGCAGTTCTTGTCTGTGCCCGAACGCGCCGCATCCGCATTCCGAGCGGCGCTACCTCGTCGTGCCGGGCTTGCGCTCGTCGCGCATTCACATCATCGATACGAAACCGAACCCGCTGCAGCCCAGCATTGCCCGTGTGATCGAACCGGAGGAACTCGCGCGCCGCGCCGGATATTCGCGCCCGCACACCGTGCACTGCGGACCGCAGGGCATTTACGTCACCGCACTGGCGAACGGCGAAGGCGAAGCGCCTGGCGGCGTCTTGCTGATCGATCATGAAACGTTCGACATCCGCGGCCGCTGGGAAATCGAACGCGGCCCACAAGAGCTTGCCTACGACGCCTGGTGGCACCTCGGCTTCGATACGCTCGTCTCGAGCGAATGGGGCTTGCCCGCCACGTTCGAAAACGGCCTCGTGCCCGAGGTGCTGCTGGGCGGCAACTATGGGCATCGGCTGCATTTTTGGGATCTCAATACGCGCAAGCACAAGCAGACGCTCGATTTCGGCGCCGAAAATCAGCTCGTGTTCGAGCTGCGGCCGGCGCACGATCCGACCAAGGCTTACGGCTTCGTCAATTCGGTGATCAGCCTCAAGGACCTGTCGGCGTCGATTTGGACCTGGTATCGGGACGGCGACAAATGGGCCGCGCGCAAGATCATCGAGATCCCCGCCGAGCCAGCCGATAGTGCGTTGCTGCCGCCGCTGCTCAAAGGCTTTTCGGCCGTGCCGCCGCTCGTCACCGACATCGCACTGTCGCTCGACGACCGCTACCTTTATGTCGCCTGCTGGGGAACCGGCGACCTGCGCCGCTACGATGTGTCGGACCCATTCCATCCCGAGCTGATCGGCTTGGTGCGCATCGGCGGCATCGTCTCGCGCGCGACGCACCCTGGCGCCGATGGCCAGCCGCTGAACGGCGGGCCGCAGATGGTCGAAGTCAGCCGCGATGGCCGCCGCGTCTATTTCACGAACTCGCTTTATGGCGCCATCGACGAGCAGTTCTATCCCGACGGCATCAACGGTTGGATGGTGAAGCTCGACGCGCCGTCCGGCAGCGGGCTCGAGTTCGATCGGGAGTTCTATCTCGGCTGGCACAATACGCATCGTCCGCATCAGATCCGGCTTGAAGGCGGTGATGCGTCGTCAGATTCGTATTGCTATCCATGAGGTGCGCACAGGCGCCGAGGCGATGAGCGCGTCACTCGAGGCAACGCGTGCGGCTGCCGGTTGGGCCGCGGTCTTCGGCAGCGGCGTGTTTCATGGCATGAACCCCGCCATGGGGTGGCTTTTCGCGACCGCGCTCGGCCTGCAGCGCGGTAGCCGCAGCGCGCTTTTTGCGGCGCTGCCGCCGCTGGCGCTCGGCCATGCGGCATCGGTCTTCGTCGTGACGTCGTCAGCGCTCGCGTTCGGGTTCTTGGCCAATGCCGCGCACCTGCAGTTGGCCCTCGGCCTCTTTCTGATTGGCTGGGGCGCCTATCATCATTTCTATGGCCATCGGCACCGTTTGTCGATCGGTATGACGGCGGGCTTCGCGGGGCTTGCACTGTGGTCGGCTGCGACCGCCACGCTGCACGGCGCCGGTCTGATGCTGATTCCCGCCCTGATGCCGATTTGTGCGGGTGCGGGCGCGGTGCCGGGCGGCCCGTTCGGCTCGGCTGTCGCGGCCACGCTCGTGCATACCGCGGTGGCTTCGGTGACGAGCGCTGCCATCGCGTTCGCCGCCTACGAGTACGTGGGCCTCGGCATCCTGCGGCGCGGCTGGATCAATTTCGATTGGTTATGGTCAGCCGCGTTGATCATCGCAGGCGCGCTGCTGCTCGCGCTGCGCTGAAAACTCGAGGCCCTTGGTTGCCGGCGTTGACGGCCGGGGCCGGCACCGTTCAACGCCCGCGCGAGCGTTCCGATAACGACTGTTCGAGCGCCGCGACGCCCGCCGGCAAATCGACGCGCGCCCCCAGATCGAGCATCGTCTTGCCCAGCGCATGCAGCGTGCGGAACAGGTTGTGTTCGCGGCACTGCTCGCCCATTTGCCCGATCCGCACGATCGGCAAGCCGAATGAACCGGAGATCTCCACCTGATGCTGACGCGAGATGTAGCCGCACACGTCCGCCGGGCTGAGCCCGGTAGGCACCTCAATGCCGATGACCGAATTGAGCCGGCACGGCGCGGGCGTATAGAGCGTGAGCCCGAGCGCGGCAACGCCGGCCTGCAACGCCTCCGAACATTTCAGATGGCGCGCGAAGCGCTTTTCGAGCGTCTCCGCGCACACGAGCCGCAGCGCTTCATGCAGCGCGAGCACGCCCGAGACGGGCGCCGTGTAGTGATAGCCGGCGTTGTGCCAAAAATGTTCGGCGAGCGTGGCATCGAGGCACCAGTGCGCATTCGGTTGCTCACGCGTTTTGACACGCTGCCACGCCTCGTCCGAGAACGCGATCAGCGATACGCCCGGGATCGACGAAAGACCCTTTTGCCCACCGGTGATGACGGCGTCGATGCCCCACGCATCCATTTCGAGCGGCATCGTGCTCAATGTGCAAACCGCATCGACGATAACGAGCGCGCCCGCCGCCTTGGCGAGCGCCGCGATTTCCTTGAGTTGATGGTTCCACACCGTATTCGATGTTTCGCCCTGCACGATGGTGACGATCTCGGGCCGTTCGCGCGCGAGCGCCTCGGCCACCTCCGCAAGCTGCGCCACCGCGCGATCGGGCACATCGAGCGTGGCAACGTGCGCGCCGCAGCGCGTCGCCATCTCGGCCATCCGCGCGCTAAAGAAGCCGTTCTTGATCGCAAGCACCCGCGTGCCAGACCACGCGAGGTTCGAGATAGCCATTTCCATAGCCGCCGAACCGGGACCGGCCACGCCGAGGACCCACTTCGAGCGCGTCTGGAACACGTAGCGCGCCATCTCCTTCACTTGACCGATCACCTTCGCCATCGTCGACCCAAGGTGATTGATGACAACGGTATTGGCATGCGCCACAGCGGCCGGAATCGGCACGGGGCCCGCGCCCATCATCAACAGCGGTTCTTCGGGCAGGATTTCGTCAAGCGAGACGACCTCGGGACGGGGAATCGGCGTAAACGGGAGCAAGGTCGAGGAAGACGTGGGCATGATCAGGCGGTTAAGCTGGGCTCTTGAGGGAACGGCCGTGCGAAGCGTGAAAGAAAAGTGCGAATCCACCCGCGGCTCACGGCTCGCGGCTGTGGGAGCCCTCGATCATTGCCCTGTCGGGCCTGTTAGGCAAGTATTTTCGGCTTCAGGCGCCGCACAGCGCGGCCAACAGCGCCGCTTCGCGTTCGTGCACTTCGACGGGAAATGCCTGCGCGCCGGCATGAGCCAGATAACGCGCGCGATGCTGCCCGTTGCGAAATCCGACCACACCCTCGCGCTCGAGTCCGAGCCAGCCCAGCAGCCCGTGCCCGCGGCGCCTGGCGATCGTCACGTAAGGCATGGCCGGGATCTGCGGGTTGCCTGGGTCGAGAAACGCGCGAATGCCGCGAATTTTGCCGCCATGCCAGTTATCGACCGGCGACAGGACGTAGTCGGTATCGTTGCGATCGGCGCATTCGAGCAGTGTGCGCGCATCGACAATCACGACGCGATGGCAGGTTTCGTCATCGCCATCGAAGATGCGTTTCAAGCGGACATGATCGTAGTAGGGATGGCCGTGCAACGGGACAATCCAGACCGGCTCCGAGCCGGCAGCAGCCGCGACGGCGACCGCTGCCGCATGTGGCAAGGCGGACGTAGACATGACGAACTTATGGTCGGTAAAGCGCCGCGCGCGGCCGGTAGGCCGCCCCTTGGCACCGAGCAGGGATAAAGCGCGATAGCGTGTCGCGACATCATGACATAGCCGTGACAAGCACGCATTTCGTCTGATTTTTTTCGCTAGCGACGCGTAGAGGGGGAAATGATGATGATCGAAAAATTTGGCGAGCACGTCAGAATCGAGAGCCGCGAGCAGGGGCGAGTGGGGGGCGAAGCGGCGAACGAAGCGGCAGTCGCCACGATCGTGCTTGCGCGCGCTGCGTGCCGCAACGCCGTCGATGGCCCGACCGCCGCCGCGCTGGCCGCCGCCTTCGCGCGCTTCGACGCCGAGCCGCGCTGGCGCGTCGCCGTGCTGTTTGGCGCGGGCGGCAACTTCTGCGCCGGCGCCGATCTGAACGCGATGCACGACGATGCGCGCCGCAACGCCGTGCAGCCCGACGGCAGCGGCCCTGGCCCGATGGGGCCGACACGCATGCTGCTGTCCAAACCGGTGATCGCCGCCGTCGCGGGCCACGCAGTCGCCGGCGGGCTCGAACTGGCCGCGATGTGCGACCTGCGCGTCGTGGAGGAGGATGCCGTATTCGGCGTATTTTGCCGGCGCATCGGCGTGCCGCTCATCGACGGCGGGACGGTGCGGCTGCCGCGGCTTATCGGCTTATCGCGCGCGCTCGATCTGATTCTGACCGGGCGCGCGATCGATGCCGGCGAAGCGTTCGCGATCGGGCTCGCCAATCGCATCGTGCCTGCGGGAACGGCGCGCGAAGCAGCCGAAACGCTCGCGGCGCAGCTCGCGGCATTTCCGCAGGCGGCGCTCAATGCCGATCGGCGCTCGGCGTATGAAAACAGCATGTGCGACGCGCTCGCCGAGGCGTTGCGCCGCGAAGGTGCGCACGGCTACCGAGCGCTCGTCGACGAAGGCCTGGCGGGCGCGGCGCGCTTCGCGGCCGGCGCGGGCCGACATGGCGCGGCGCTCGAAGCGACGAATGGGGATGCCACCGCTCGCTCGTCGCGATCACGGTCTCGTTCTCGGCCATAAAACGCGCGCTCGATGTCAGCCGCGAGCGGGCAGAATCATCCCCGTGCAAGTGCCGAAGCCGACGCGATAGCCTTCGCCCTGGCACCATCCGGTCAGCGTGAGCTCGTCGCCGTCTTCGAGGAAGCCGCGCGTGCCGCCGCTTGCGAGCACCACGGGGCGCGCGCCGTTCCAGGTCAGCTCAAGCAAGCTGCCGAACGAATCCGGCGTGGCTCCGCTGATCGTACCGGACCCCATCAGATCGCCCACGCGCGTATTGCAGCCTGAGACGGTATGGTGCGCAAGCTGTTGCGCCATCGTCCAGTAGAGCTGCTTGAAGTTGGTGCGGGTAATCGTCGTGGTGGGGGAAGGCGAGACAGGCCGATCGGCACGATGCGGCGTCAAGCGCGCTTCGAGCGAAATATCGAAGGCATGCGCGCCCGTGTGCCGCAAGTAAGCGAGCGGTGGCGGGTCTTGCACCGGCTGCGCGACGCGAAACGGCTCGAGCGCATCGAGCGTCACGATCCACGGCGAGATCGTCGTGGCGAAGCTCTTCGCGTTGAAGGGCCCGAGCGGCACGTACTCCCACTGCTGGATGTCGCGTGCGCTCCAATCGTTGAGCAGCACCATTCCGAAAATATGGTCCTCGGCGTCGCTACAGGCAATCGGCTCGCCCAGCGCATTGCCGCGCCCGATGACGAAGGCCGTCTCGAGTTCGATGTCGAGCTTGCGGCACGCGCCGAACACAGGCCGCGCCGCGCCCGGCGGCAGCAGTTGGCCCATCGGCCGTCGTATCGGCGTGCCGCTCGCGACGACCGACGAGGCGCGGCCGTTGTAGCCAATCGGCATTTCGGACCAGTTCGGCAACAGCGCTTTGCTCGGATCGCGAAACATCGCGCCCACGTTCGTCGCATGTTCTTTCGACGAGTAGAAGTCCGTATAGCCGGGGATATCGAGCGGCAGATGCAGCGTGGCGTCGGCTTGTGCAACGAGCACGCGTGAACGCAATTGAGCGTCGTCGCGCAGCGTCGCACAGGCGGCGTCGAGCAGCGTGCTCAAATGCAGCCGCACGCTGCGCCATGCTTCGCGACCAAGCGCGATGAATCCGTTCAGCACAGGCTGCGAGAAGTGTTGCGCGCCGCCGGCCGGCAGCGCGAGCTGGCCCGCTGCGGCGAGCGCGGCCAGATCGACGATCGCATCGCCGATTGCCACGCCAACACGACGCGCCGCATTGCGCTTGTCGCTGAAAATGCCGAACGGCAGGTTTTGGATCGGAAAGTCGCTCGCCGGATCGTTCGCCGCTTCCAGCCAGCTCTTTTTCGACGCGGCGCGGCTCAATTCGCGTTCGGCGCTCATCGACGCCCCGCATCGAAATGCTTCTCCAGCCCCTGCCAGCATTCGAAATAGTGCGGCTGCAACTGCGCGCTCTCGAGCGCCGCGCGCGTCGGGCGCAACAACGTGCGCGTCTCGAACATGAATGCGAGCGTATCGGCCACTTTTCGCGGCGTGCTCGTATCGGCACTCGACGCCTGCTCGAACGTGTCAGCGTCAGGCCCATGCCCTGACATGCAGTTATGCAGGCTCGCCCCGCCCGGCACGAACCCTTCGGCCTTTGCGTCATAGACACCGTGCACGAGCCCCATGAACTCGCTCGCCACGTTGCGGTGGAACCAGGGCGGCCTGAACGTGTCCTCAGCGGCCAGCCAGCGCGGCGGAAAAATGACGAAGTCGAGCGTGTCGACGCCCGGCGTATCGCTCGGCGCTTGCAGTACCAGAAAAATCGACGGGTCGGGATGATCGTAGCTGATCGAACCGATCGTATTGAAGCGGCGCAGATCGTACTTGTAAGGCGCGTAATTGCCGTGCCAGGCAACGACATCGAGCGGCGAATGGCCGATGTCGGCGCGCCAGAGCAAGCCATTGAGCTTCGCGACCAGTTCGAACGCGCCCTCCCGGTCCTCGAACGTCGCCTCGGGCGTCAAAAAGTCGCGCGGGTTGGCCAAGCCGTTCGAGCCGATCGGGCCGAGATCGGGCAGCCGCAACAATGCGCCGAAGTTCTCGCAGATATAGCCGCGCGCCGCGCCGTCGGGCAACGCGACCGAAAAACGCACGCCACGCGGAATGACGGCGATCTCGCCCGGCTCGATCTCGAGCCGCCCCATCTCAGTGGCGATTGCAAGCCGGCCTTGCTGCGGCACGATGAGCAACTCTCCATCGGCGTTGTAAAAAAATCGATCCTGCATCGACCGATTGGCCGCATAAAGGTGAATCGCACAACCCGACATCGTTTCAGCGCTGCCGTTGCCCGCCATTGTCACGAGGCCGTCGATGAAGTCGGTCGCGATCAGCGCGTCGGGCAACGGCAACGGGTCCCAGCGCAATGGGTTTGGCGGCGTTGGCGGTACCTCGGCGAAGTTGGCAACAAGCCGCGATGGGGCATCGCCTGCGGTGGGCGCGAGTGGCTCGAACGGCTGATGAACCGCCGCCGGGCGGATACGGTATAGCCAACTGCGCCGGTTATGCGCGCGCGGGGCGGTAAAGGCCGTGCCCGAGAGCTGTTCCGCATAGAGGCCGTATGGGGCCCGCTGCGGCGAGTTGCGGCCGACCGGCAGCGCGCCGGGCAACGCCTCGGTGGCGAAGTGGTTGGCAAAGCCGGACTGATAGCGACAACGATCGTGACTAGGCAAGGCGTCCTGCATAAATCTTTCTCCTTCGATCGAATACGCGCGCATCAAACCGCCGCCGCAGTCCCGCGCAAGCGCTTCATGCCTGCGAGCGCCACGACAAAGAGCGTCGACAGCAGCACCGGCACGGCAGCCGCGTGAAAAAGCGCGGCGTTGGACCAGTTCAACGCGATCAGTTGCCCGCCGACGAGCGGCCCGATGACGGAGCCGACGCGGCCGATGCCGAGACTCCAGCCGATGCCGGTCGAGCGCAGCGCGGTCGGGTAGTAATGTCCGGCGAGCGCGTTGACGGCGGGTTGTCCGCCGACAACGCAAAAGCCGGCCGCGAACACCACTACCACGAGCCACGGCAATGCCGGTGCGGCGGTGCCGATCGTGCCGACGAACACGGCCGCCCCGGCGAATGTTGCCATCAACACGCGCAGAAAGCCGAAGCGCTCGATGAACCAGCCCAGCAGCACGGTGCCGACAACGCCGCCCGTTTGCAGCGCCGTGCCGACGAGCACCGCCGTGGCCGGCGCATAGCCCGCATCGCGCATGACGGTCGGCAGCCAGTTCGACAGAAAGTAGAGATCGATCAGATTCATGAAGCTGATCGACCAGAGCAGCAAGGTCACGCCGGCGCGCCCGTCGCGAAAGAGCTCGGCTACCGATGCGCCTGCCCCTGCCCCCGCCGTGCCCCCGGTAGCTGCCTCGCGCACGACGAGTCGCGTCCCGGGGCCGATCGGCAGCGTGGGGGCGAAGCGCGCGAGCCATGCTTTCGCGCGCTCGGTCTTGCCTTTCACGACGAGAAACTGCACTGACTCGGGCAGCGCGGCCAGCATGACGATGCTGAGCACGAGCGGCACCGTCCCGCCGACATAAAAAACCGAGCGCCAGCCGAAAGTGGGAATCAACGCCGCGCTGACGAAGCCGCCCAGCGCCGCGCCCACCGTGAAGCCGCACGACACGAGCATCATGCGTTTGACGCGGTGCGCGAGCGGCGCGAATTCGCCTACGAGCGCCATCGCGTTCGGCATGATGCAACCGAGGCCGAGCCCGGTGACGAAACGCAGCGCAATCAGTTGCTCGATGTTCGTCGTCAGCGGCGTGGCCAGCATCGTGAGGGCGAAAGCCAGCGTCGCGCCGATCAGCACGGGCCTGCGCCCGATGCGATCGGCCAGCACGGAAAGCGCCAGCGCCCCAATCAGCATGCCTAACAGGCTTGCGCTGAAAACGGGCCCAAGCGCCGCTTTCGCGACGTGCCACTCGCCAATCACGCTCGGCGCGACATAGCCCATCGCCTGCGCATCGAAGCCGTCGATCACAAGACACAAGCCCATCAACGCCAACAGCATGAAATGAAACGCGGGACGATGCGTTTCGCCGAGCACACGCTCGACATCGACAACATCGCACTCGGGGGAACGGGAATGGGGCATCGACGAGGTCTCCTCCATAAGTCCATACGTTACGGCGGCTTCTGGGCGCCGCACGACATTTACGGATAGTAAAATGAATTACGTATTGAGTAATCAATGTAAACCCGGATGGAGCGTTGCACGCCAATATCGATATAAGTATCGAATGGATGCCGACTGAGCGCGGCGCTGCTACCATCGGAGTTGCGCCGCTCTCAGCTTTCTCATGATCCCGCCGACCATTCCCGCGCTCATCGAACACGCCGCCGTCCAACCGTTTTTGCGCGAGCATCTCGCGCTCGGCGCCGCGACCCGGTCCGACTTCGCCTACGCACAGGTGCACGAGATGCGCATCGAAAGCGGCTACCAGCCGATCTTCGATGTCAGCATGAACGGCATGCAAACGCTATGGTCGGCCCCGGAGAGCGCAGACCGCTTCGGCGACGAACTCGGCTTTCAGGCGCTGACGCTTGGTGCCGACGGCCGTCCGTTCGAGCACATTTCCGACGACCCGGAATTCGTCTCGCTCGATCGCCTCGTGCGAACGTTGCACGCCATCAATTTCTTCGGCTCGCAACAGCACGGCCTGCTCTTTTTGCGCGTGCACGAGCGGCTGCTCAAAAGCGTCAAGTACGATCACGGCCAGCACTTCTCGTCGGTGCTGATATCGCTCGGGCTCAATCCGTCGCGCGTTGCCATCGAACTGCCGAGCGTGGCCGTCGCGCATCGGACCTTTCTCGGCTATGTGACGAAGAGTTATCAGCGCTATGGCTTCAAAGTGGCCGGCAATCTGCCCAATGCGGGCCACATCATGTCGGTGTCGGATATGGCGCGGCTCGACTTCCTGAAAATCGACGGCGCGGCTGTGCTGCGCGATGCAATGGTCAAGCCGCTCCTGGGCTATGCCAACCGACTGCACATTCCGCTGATCTTCGATCGCGTGGCGACCGAAGCACAATTCGACGCGCTCCAGCAATTCGGCGCGCGCTTCGTCCAGGGGCCGCTGTTCGAGCCGCACGAACGTATCCAATAAGCATCGAGAGCTGGCCGCGGGTGCCGCCTGAATGCAACAAGGCCCAGCGCGTTATCGCGCCTGACCGAGCCGCAGGGCGAGCGCTTTGAGGCGAGGCGCGACAAGTTCGCGAAATATGTCCTCGCTCATCGACGAAGCCGGCCCGCTGCAGCTGAGCACCAGCCATCGCCCGTCGCGCGGGTCGCGAAACGGTGCGGCAACCGCGTTGACGTCCGCGTGCCATTCACGAAACGAAAAACAGCAGCCGTCGCGCGCGAAATCGTCGATCGCGCGTAGCGCCGAGGCTACGAGCGCCGCCGAGCGCCGGCCTTTGCCGGCTGCTTGCCACAGTTCGTCGACGAGCGCCGCGCGTTCGCTTTGTGGGAGCACCGCCAGATAGGCGCGCCCCATCGAACTCGTCAGCATGGAAAGTCGCGAGCCGGCGGCAAAGCCGAGTGTCAATGCCGTTTCGCTGCGGATGGTCTCCAGATAGACCATTTCCGACCCGTCTCGACAGCCGAGCGATACAGCCGCCCCCACTTCGCGCGCGAGCGAGCGCATGTGCGGCCGAGCGAGCTCGAGCGTGTCGGTGCCGGCGAGCAGCGCAAACCCGAGCGACAGCACGCCTGCATCGAGCGCATATTTGCCGAGCGCCTCGTCAAAGCGCAAATAGCCAAGCACCGCGAGCGTGTAGGTGAGCCGATTGACCGTCGCCTTGGGCAGCCCCGTGCGGGCAACGAACTCGCTGTTGCCGAGCATGGTCTCGCCCGGCCGGAACGCGCGCAGCAAATCCAGACCGCGTGCAAGCGCCGTCACAAATCGGCGTTCGTCCACGCCATCCGGCATCAACGCGCCATTGGGTGGGCTGTCGGCGGATCGGGCGGGTATCGCGGCGATGGTGGATGGAGGCATGGTCGAATGCTACACTCGCGAGTGTGGTTTGCAAAACAGTGTTCCGCACAGCGGAACTCAAGTCAAGCCTGGCGTATGTAGCGCCGGCAACGATCTGGAGAAAACGATGGCCGATACCGCGCGGTTCCATTGGGACGACCCGCTGCTGTTGAACGAGCAACTGAACGAAGACGAGCGTATGGTGCGCGACGCTGCGCGCGCGTTTGCGCAAGACAAGTTGCTGCCTCGCGTGACCGAAGCGTTCCGCCACGAGCGCACCGACGTCGCGCTCTTTCGCGAGATGGGCGATATCGGCCTGCTTGGCCCCACGATTCCCGAGCAATATGGCGGGCCGGGTCTGAACTACGTCAGCTATGGGCTGATCGCTCGCGAAGTCGAGCGCGTCGACTCTGGATATCGCTCGATGATGTCGGTTCAGTCCTCGCTCGTGATGGTACCCATCTATGAGTTCGGCTCGGACGAGCAAAAGGCCCGCTACCTGCCCAAGCTCGCGACCGGCGAATGGATCGGCTGCTTTGGGCTCACCGAGCCCGATCACGGCTCCGATCCCGGCAGCATGGTGACGCGCGCACGCGAGGTCGAAGGCGGTTACGCGCTCTCTGGCGCCAAGATGTGGATTACGAATTCGCCGATCGCCGACGTCTTCATCGTCTGGGCGAAGCTTGCCGAAGACGGCAAAGATGCGATCCGCGGCTTCATTCTCGAAAAGGGCTGGAAAGGCCTCAGCGCGCCGGCCATACACGGAAAGGTCGGCCTGCGGGCATCGATCACCGGGGAGATCGTGCTCGACGACGTATTCGTTCCGCGCGCAAACATATTGCCGCACGTAAGCGGGCTGCGCGGCCCGTTCACGTGCTTGAATTCCGCGCGCTACGGCATCGCCTGGGGCGCGCTCGGTGCGGCGGAATCATGCTGGCATACGGCGCGTCAGTACGTGCTCGAGCGCAAACAGTTCGGCCGCCCGCTTGCGGCCAATCAACTCGTTCAGAAAAAGCTCGCCGATATGCAAACTGAGATCACACTCGGCCTGCAGGGCGTATTGCGTCTTGGCCGTATGAAGGACGAAGGCAGCGCCGCGCCCGAAATTACGTCGATCATGAAACGCAATTCGTGTGGCAAAGCCCTCGATATTGCCCGGCTTGCGCGCGATATGCTCGGCGGGAACGGCATCTCCGACGAGTTCGGCGTGGCCCGGCATCTCGTTAATCTTGAGGTGGTCAACACTTACGAAGGCACGCACGATATTCACGCACTGATCCTCGGACGTGCGCAAACGGGCATTCAGGCGTTCTTTTGAACGGCTGCCGACGTTTTACATGGTCTCCTCTTCGTTGGTCATGTACCGCTCTTTGTAAATTACGCTTGTCGGCGCGGAAGTTCTTCAAGCCGCCGATCCTCGCCAGAAGCGCCCGCCCGAAACGATGCACCTCGCGTCGAGGGTCGGGAATGGTTTCTGCATGCGCGTCACCGTGTGGCGGTGTGGCAAACGTTCGCGGGCCGTCCTATCTTTGGTACGATGCACGCGTAGGTGAAAACTAGGGGGCTCTAATGGCGGAAGTTAACAAGGAGAGATTGATGTCCGATATCAAAACCGTCCTCGCGGATGCCGAGGATCTCTTGAAGCAAGCCGCGAATGCCACGGGCGAACGAGCTTCCGAATTGCGCGAAACGGCGCTGGGCCGGCTCAAACAGGCCAAGGAGAAGGCGACTGACGTTCAGGTGGTGGTCGTGGAAAAAGGCAAGAAGGCCGTGCGAGCCACGGACGACTACGTACACGAGCACCCGTGGACGGCAGTGGGCGTCGCCGCCAGTATCGGCATCGTGGTCGGCCTACTGATTAACCGAAGGTAACGGCGCTCGGCCGGCGAAACAACGGTTTGACGCCCGCGCCGGCCACAAGTCTATGCCGGGCGGCACCCACGCGGCACGCGCGGGCGGCTGCTCATCGACCAAGAACGGGTTACGCGCTAACTGCCCAATTCCATGCCAAACGACGACACTCAATCGCCGCGCTCGGCCTCCCATCAGCACGGGCCATTTCGGCGGATGTTCAGCTCCCTCATGGCATTGCTGCACACGCGGCTCGAACTCATTGGGATCGAGTTGGCCGAGGAGCGCGAGCGGCTGCTTGCCGTGCTCTTTCTCGGGCTCATCGCAGTCATGTTTGCGATGATGGCGCTGATCAGCCTGACCGCGCTCGTGGCCGTCGCCTTCTGGGATACCTACCGCTGGCAGACGCTCGCTGGTATCACCGCGGTCTATGGCATCGGCGCACTGATCTGTGCGCTAAAGGCGCGCAGCGGGCTGCGTGAGGCCCCGATCGTCTTTCAGCAAACGCTCAACGAGTTCGAAAAAGATCGCGAGATGTTTCGGCAACCGTAAACGTAAACATGCGTGCAGCACTCACACTCGCGTTCGCCATCTTTCGAATCGTCAAACATTGACTGCCGCCATGAGCCAAACGAACTCGCATCGCGCGTCCCCCTTGCCTACCCGCACTCATTCGCCGGTTAAAGAACTGAGCTCGCCGCAATTGCGCGCGGTACGCAAGGAACTGCTGCTGCTGCGCGCCGAAGTCGAACGCACCGAGTTTATGCAAGCGCGCGTCGAGTTGCACCGGAGCATGACGAGCTTCCGCTGGCTCAAGCTCCTGATGCCCGGTTTCCGGGGCTTCCCCGGTTTTGGGGGCACGCGCGCCAAAGGCTCGGGCAAAGGCTTGAACGCGTCCATCACCGAATGGTTCATCAATCATCCGCTGACCAGTTCGCTCGCGTCGCTCGCGCTCGCGCGGCCGTTACGCGCCACCCTCGCGGCGGGGGCGAAGCCGCTCGTCAAGTGGGGCTCGCTCGGCATGGCCGCCTGGGGAGCTTATCGGCTCATTGCGCAAATCGCGCGGAAGGACCGCGACGCAACACGAACCCGTGAGTCCGAAGGCGCCACCACGCCGTAGGCGGCTGGCTTTCGTCCCGTGCGCGTGCGGGTCCGTCTGCGCCGAGCGTCGGGCCAGCGATATCGTTCCGAATGCGCGTCGACGGACGCTTTCAATGAGCGAGCCAGCAGCGCGCGCCAGGCGGCGCGCGCGCGCCAGGCGCGTGATTCGACCGCTTGCCCGTGGCGTCGAGCACAAAGCTTCCGCAGACATCATCGTGCATCGGGCCCGCATCGACGGGCTGCGCTTGCAGCGTATAGCCGCCGTCGTCACGATTGCCGGACAGCACGTTCAGCCGATATACGGCAACGCCTGCAACGGGCGCCTGATCGAAACCGGACGGCAGCGTATTGATGTCTGCCACACGCGGCGAACGCTCGGCGCGATTGCTCTCGAGGAACTGCGCCGCGCGATAAAGCGCCATCACCGCATCGATGCGATAGCCGCGCGCCAGATACTCGCGGTACGCCGGCATGGCGTACGCAGCGATAGTCGCCAAGATGGCCAGCACGACCACCACCTCGATCAGCGAAAAGCCGGCGCCCCGCTGACGCCCTCCAGCCGGTTCGATATTCAAGGCAACCTCGCGGTAATTCTGCGCCAGTGGCGTTCGTCCAAGCCGGCCTCGCGCACTACCACTAGCTGCAGCCAAACTTCAGCGCTATCGGCTGCGCCGAAGCCCCGCGCCGTCAGCACATGCACTTGCGCGCGAGGCCGGTGCGCCATACGCCAGCCTTCGATAAGGCACTGCGGCGTTCTGGCCGCCCCGGCCCAGTGCGACATCGGTGCAAACGCGAACGGGTCGGCGAAGACGTCCGGCTGCCGCCAGCGCTGCGGTGGTTCAGCGACGGCGGGCAAAGACGGCGCCACGCCGGCGTCGAGCGCGCGCAAGCACAGCGTCAGCGCGGCATCGGCGGCTTGCTCGGCCCGCATGGCGTCCTCGAGATTCGATGCGCGCCGAATGCCGGCAACCGCGATGTCGAACGACGCGGTGGACATGGCCAGAACCATCGAGGCCAATACCAAGGCCGCAGGCAATGCGGCGCCGCGATGCTTGTGCAGCCCGTGCTGCCCGCGCCAAGAGACTGCCCGGCGCATGTCGTTGCGCACCTTCATCGTCGGATCGTTCATATAGGCGAAGACGCATGATTGCGAATGGCGATGCGACGCATGAATACTTGTCGCGCACGCCCGTCATGGCCCCGCCGCACGACGCCATCGCAATCGAGATACTGCGTGGCGTGCAGGCGCTGGTTGCCGCGCACTTGCACGCATAGGTCGATCGCGACGACATTCGACCAATCCGCCGGCGGAATCGATGAAGCATCGGCGGCCGCGGCTGCGCCACTTATCCAATAACGAAGTTTCAAGCGCTCGACGCCAGCCACGATCGGTTGCTTGTTACTCGCCGCGCCACTGCCTTCGCAATAGAGTTCCGGTGTGTCGCCGCCGTGCGGCGTACGAACGAAGAATCGATTCGAAATCACGGTGTACTCGCCGGCCTCGCCGGCGCGTTGCCCCAGGCAATCGGTCGGCTCGCCAGCCCTCGTCGGCCAGGTCGCGACGGCATCGTCGGCATAGCGAACGATTAACCCATCCGAGCCGTTCGCATCCGGGATGCATGCCGAGGCTGCCTGATGACCGATCGGTAGCGCAGACGTGCAACCGAACACGGCAGGCTCAACGAAGTCAGCGAATGACGGTTTGTCAGGCGGCACGTACCCCGCCATCTCTATGTGCCGGCTCATCAGCAATAGCGCGGCGGTACCCGCGTCCCGCATGCCGGCTGCATCGGCTGACAACGCGAATGATTGCCGCTGCCCCCTGTATAGCGACACCGCGGCGACAACGACGACGATACCGAGTGCGGACGCGATGACGACGTCGATCAGCGTTTGCCCGCCATTGACCTTACGCGTCGATTTTCCGGATAGGCGAATGCGCATGGCCACTCACCGTAGAATCGGCGCGACGACACACGCGCGCTCGGGTGCAATGAACGCAGGCGGACATCCGAGTGTCTGCGCAAACCGACCGTCGGCAAACGCACGCCCCGGCGCCCAGCGCACGACTGCGAACGCGATATCGGGGCCGCGCGCGTCCAGCGCGACTTCGCCTTGGGGCAGAAAAGCCGCCGCATGTGTCCGCCATTGCGCAAGCGCCGTCTGGGCACCTAACGGTTCGCGCATGGCGTCGGCGACCGAAGCGGCGATAAGGGACGCGCGCTCGCGCTGCGCCGCCACCCGCTCGGTACGGGCAGCAAAGAGCTGATTGGCCAACGCCGCGCTGGTTGCAATCGCGACAAACGCAAGCGCCATCAGCACCTCGAGCAACGAGCCGCCCCTCAACGAAGACCTCCGCTTCGCCTTCGCCTTCGCTTTCGCCTTGTCGCCTACGCCTACGCCCACACTCATGCCCGGGCTCCACAACCACCGTCGCGAATGCGCGCGCGGCCGCCCGCCGCGATAGCGATGCACCGTCGCGCGCCTCTGTCATGCCCCGTCGACTCAGCTTCGGCGGACACAAGCTCGAAGCTGCGAAATCCGCCGACAACCTGGCCCGCGGGCGGCGTAAAGCGAACATCGGCAGCCGCGCCGCGGATCTGAACGCCCGGCATACGCGCCTGCATGCGAAGCGCCAGCGGTCCGCTGCCTGTGTCTGCAACAACGGCCCAACCCGCCGACCAATCCACCGCGCGGTCATCGGCCGCCCCTCGTGCTTCGGCACGCCGCGCGTCTATGTCGCCATGCGATACGGCCGTGCGGACACCACGACGAATGGCTTCGCTGCGAGCATAGACGAGACTCGCGAGAAATGCGTGGGCGCTGGCGTCCAGACGCATGCGCTGCTGCCATGTTGCAAATGAAGGCGCGGCCATCATTGCCAGCACCAGCAACAATGCACAGACCATCATCGATTCGACCAGCGTGAACCCGCGCAGCCGCGCGTCATGGTCCGCATGTTTGCGGTCTGCCTGAGTTATGCCTCGCATCGCAACGCTCCGTCATTCGATGCAACGAATTTAACGGACGCGGGAAGCCGCCGCCATCGTCCGATCGGACGAGTGGTGAATCTGTAGCGTACGAGGAAAATTGCGCGTTACATCAACGAAACGCGAGTGAAAGTACGATGAAGCAACGGGGCAAATCAGCGCTTGCGCGAAGACTTCGAGGTTCCGGCGCGGCGGAACTCTTCGATCACGTCCTCGAATTCGGACACGTCTTCGAAGCGTCGATAGACCGAGGCAAAGCGCACGTAGGCGATAGTGTCGAGCTGGCGCAATTCGTCCATGACGAGCTCGCCCAGCCGTTCGCTGCGCACCTCGCGCTCGCCGCTGCCCAGCAATTGATATTCGATACGAGCCACCGCCGCGTCAATCGCATCGGCAGCCACAGGGCGCTTTCGCAGCGCCAGTTGCATGCTCGCGACGATCTTGCGGCGGTCGAACTCGGTGCGGCTGCCGTCTTTCTTGACGACTGCCGGCAGCATCAACTCGACCCGCTCATACGTGGTGAAACGCTTGTCGCAGGCCGAGCAGCGGCGGCGGCGCCGAATTGCGGCGCCGTCCTCGGATACGCGCGAGTCGACGACCTGAGTATCCTCGTGCCGGCAAAAGGGGCAACGCATAAATGCTTAGCGATACACCGGAAAACGCTTGGTCAACTGGGCGACCTGCGCGCGTACGCGCTCGAGCGTTGCCGCGTCTTCCGGATGCTCGAGAACGTCGGCGATCAGATTGCCGACCTGCTCCGCTTCGGCCACACCGAACCCGCGGGTCGTCATGGCCGGCGAACCGAGGCGAATGCCGCTCGTCACGAACGGCTTTTCCGGATCGTTCGGAATCGCGTTCTTGTTGACGGTGATATGGGCCGCTCCGAGCGCCGCTTCGGCTGCCTTGCCGGTGATCTGCTTGGCGCGCAAATCCACCAGCATCACGTGGCTTTCCGTACGCCCCGACACAATGCGCAGGCCACGTTTGACGAGCGTCTCGGCCAGCATGCGCGCGTTGTCGACCACCGCTTGCTGATAGGCCTTGAACTCCGGCGTCAGCGCCTCCTTGAACGCGACCGCTTTCGCTGCGATCACGTGCATGAGCGGGCCGCCTTGAATTCCTGGGAAGATCGCCGAATTGATGGCCTTTTCGTACTCGCCCTTCATCAGGATGACGCCACCGCGCGGCCCGCGCAGACTCTTGTGCGTCGTCGTGGTGACGAAATCGGCGTGCGGCACGGGATTGGGGTAGACGCCCGCTGCGATCAGCCCTGCGTAGTGCGCCATATCCACCATCAGATAGGCGCCCACCGACTTCGCGATTTTCGCGAGCCGCTCGAAATCGATGCGCAGCGAAAACGCGGAAGCGCCGCCGACGATCAGCTTCGGTTTGTGCTGCTCGGCAAGTGCTTGCGCCGCGTCGTAGTCGATGTCTTCGGCTTCGTTCAAACCGTAGCTGACGACATTGAACCATTTGCCGGACATGTTGACGGGCGAGCCGTGGGTCAAGTGTCCGCCGTGGGCGAGGCTCATGCCCATGATCGTATCGCCGGGCTTGAGCATCGCAAAAAAGACGCCCTGGTTCGCTTGCGAACCGGAGTTCGGCTGAACGTTCGCCGCGTCAGCGCCGAAGATCGCCTTGACGCGTTCGATGGCCAATTGCTCGACCACGTCGACGTACTCGCAGCCGCCGTAATAGCGCTTGCCGGGATAGCCCTCGGCGTACTTGTTCGTGAGTTGGGAACCCTGCGCAGCCATGACGGCGGGGCTCGTGTAGTTTTCCGACGCAATCAGTTCGATATGCTCTTCCTGACGGCGGTTTTCCTTTTCGATTGCATCCGAGATTTCAGGATCGACGGCGGCAATGGTGCTTTGGGCTCTGTCAAACATACGGATTCCGTTAAGGGTATACAGGTTGGCCGAAAGACGCGCCATGCGTACGCTTCTCGCTGGAGGCGGAGGAGCCGGTCCTGACGTGGCGGAAGTCCGTTACGCGGACAAGGCAACCGCCGCAGCGCAAACGAAACAACAGCGCGCGGTTTTCGGCTGCCCAGGCGAACGGCAAAACGGCACCTTGCGCTTCACGGTGGGTCGCTCCACCTTGGCCCCGGGGGCCTATCGCCAGTCACGCAAGGGATGAGCGCGTTAGTGTATTGGAAGCGCAATCAATAGGCAATTGGGCCAAACTCACGCGGCGCGTCGGCGCGTCCCGGAAGTCATCGAAAGCAATTCGAAATTTATTTGAAAGCGCCAGGACTTTCATACCGTAGAACCGGCCAGGCGAGTATCATCGGCCCGGTTCCCTTTTTGAATCGGTATTTCTTGCCGCAGCGATGGCGGCAGACCGCAATACCTGACCTTGATCAGCGAGGAGCAGCAATGATTGTTTTTGTGACGGGGGCGTCCGCCGGCTTTGGAGCCGCCATCGCCCGCATCTTCGTGAAGAGCGGCCATCGCGTGGTTGCGACCGCACGTCGCCTCGATCGTCTTAACGCGCTAGCCAAGGAGTTGGGCCCGGCGCTGTTGCCGCTGGAACTCGACGTACGAGACCGCGCGGCTGTCGAAGCCATGCCGGCCGCCCTGCCCGCCGAATTTGCCGCCATTGACGTGCTCGTCAACAACGCCGGCCTCGCGCTTGGCTTGGAGCCGGCTCACCGCGCGGATCTCGACGACTGGCATCAGATGATCGAAACGAACTGCGCGGGCCTCGTGACGGTCACCCACGCGCTGCTGCCCGGGATGGTCGAGCGCAATCGCGGCCATATCATCAATCTCGGCTCAACTGCCGGCAGCTATCCGTATGCGGGCGGAAACGTGTACGGCGCGACGAAGGCATTCGTGCATCAATTCAGTCTTAACCTGCGCGCCGATCTATCCGGCACGGCGCTGCGCGTCACCAATGTCGAGCCGGGCTTGTGCGGAGGCACTGAATTCTCGAGCGTCCGGTTCAAGGGCGATGATGCGAAGGTCGCAGGCGTCTATCGCGATGTCGAACCGCTGAGCCCCGAGGACATTGCCGATTCGATCTACTGGATCACCACGCGCCCGGCCCATGTCAACGTGAACACGATCGAACTGATGCCGGTGGCGCAGTCATTCGCCGGCCTGTCGGTGCACCGCGGCTGACGCAGGCGACCGAGCAGCGTGCGAATCCGGTCATTTCGAGATGGCGATGCCGGTTCCGGTAAAATGCCGCGCATGAACATGCCTAGCAGTCGTCCAGAGGCGGAGTTCGGCTTTATTTGGCCGATCCGCGTGTATTACGAAGATACCGATGCGGGCGGCATTGTCTTTTACGCGAACTATCTCAAGTACTTCGAACGTGCGCGGACCGAGTGGCTGCGTGCCTGCGGTGTCGATCAGTGCCGCTTGGAACGGGAGACCGGCATCATTTTTGTGGTTCGCCGCACCGCGCTCGATTACCATGCGCCCGCTCGGCTCGACGATATGTTGACCATTGCGAGCCGGATCGACCGCCTCGGCCGCGCCAGTGTCGACTTCGTGCAAGAGGCGCGGTGCGCAGACCGTTTGCTCGCCGCCGGTTCGATTCGTGTGGCCTGCGTCGAGCGAGCCGCGCTCAAGCCTGCCCCGTTGCCCGCCGATGTCCGTGCCGCGTTGCGCATAAGCCCCGGCGTCTCGTTTCGCGACATGTCAACGGCCGATGCGTGAATACCGTTGAAACTACGTCAATGAACTTGTATGGCCGGCATCGATACCAAGCCCAAGCCCGCCGCTCGGATGCCAAAGCAAAAACTCTATGAATAACACACAAGATTTATCGATCATCTCTCTGGTTCTCAACGCGAGTGTGCTCGCGCAGGCGGTGATGGGGCTGCTGCTGTTGCTGTCCTTGATGTCCTGGACTTTCATCTTTCGCAAGTGGTTTGCGATCCGGCGCGCGCGGGGGCAAACTGAGCAATTCGAGCGCGACTTCTGGTCTGGTGGCGATTTGCAGGCGCTTTATCAAAGCGCCGCGAACAACCGCCATACGATCGGCGCGCTGGAGCGGATCTTCGAATCGGGTATGCGCGAGTTCCTCAAGGGCAAGGAAAAGCGCCTCAACGATTCGGGAGCGATTCTCGATGGCGCGCGCCGAGCGATGCGGGCGGCCTTCCAACGCGAGATGGACGCACTCGAAGCCAACCTCGCGTTTTTGGCGTCGGTCGGCTCCGTCAGCCCGTACATCGGCCTCTTCGGTACCGTTTGGGGCATCATGAATGCGTTTCGCGGTCTCGCCAACGTGCAGCAGGCAACGCTCGCCAATGTGGCGCCCGGCATCGCCGAAGCACTGACCGCAACGGCGATCGGTCTGTTTGCGGCCATTCCCGCCGTCGTTGCCTACAACCGCTACGCGCACGACATCGACCGTCTCGCGATCCGCTTCGAAACGTTTATCGAAGAGTTCTCGAACATCTTGCAGCGCCAGGCGCATTAAGGAGTACGCGATGGCTGGCTCCTCCAATCATTCCAGCATGCGCAGCGGCCGCTCACGGCGCGCGATGTCGGACATCAACGTTGTGCCTTATATCGACGTGATGCTGGTGCTGCTCGTGATCTTCATGGTCACGGCGCCGCTCATCGCGCCTTCGATTGTCAATTTGCCGACCGTCGGCGGTGCTGCGCCGCAACAGCAGACCCCGCCTGTAGTCGTCAATATTCGCCCCGACGGCAAGATGAGCGTGCGTTACAAGGACGGCGCGGGCGCCACGCAGCAAGAGGACATGACGCGCCAGCAGCTGACGAGTTTCGTCAATGACCGCGAAGCGTCGCATCCCGACCAGCCCGTGGTGATCGCGGCCGACAAGACCGTTCAGTACGAAACGGTCATGAACGTGATGTCGGACCTGAAAGCACGCGGCGTCAAACGTGTGGGGCTGCTCGTCAAACCACAATGAAATCCAGGAAGTCCGACGTCTACCCTTTGCAGCCGCCCCGCGAACGCGGGACGACGCGGGCGTTTACGCTCGCGCTCGTGATGCATGTGCTGCTCGGGTTGTTCCTCTATCACGGCATTCATTGGCAAAACAGCACACCGGCCGGCGCCGAGGCCGAGTTGTGGACCGATATCCCTCAACAGCAAACACCACCGCCCGCGCCCACGCCGCCTATGCGCGCCGCGCCACCCGCGCCGCCGGTTCGGGACGAGCAAGCCGACATCGCGCTGCAAGAAAAGAAGCGTCAGCAGCAAGAGGCGGCGGCGCGTGCCGCGTTGCTTGCCGAGCAGCAGCGCCAGCGGCAACTCGCCGACGAGCAGGCGCAAGCCAAGCGGCAGCGCGAGCTTGCGCAACAGCAGGCCGAGTTGGCCGCGCAAAAGGCGGCTGCGGACAAGCTCAAAAAGCAGCAACAGGCCGACAAGCTTCGGCAACAACAGTTGGCCGAGCAGCAAAAGGAAACGGATCTCAAAGCGCAGCAGCTCGAGGCTCAGAAAAAGGCCGACGCCGAGAAAGCGGCCAAAGCCAAGGCGCAGGCGGCGCAACAAGCCAAGCAAAAGCAGCTTGACCAGGAGCGGCGCGCACGCCTGGCTCAATTGCAAGGCATGGCAGGCGAAAGCGCGAGTGGCAACGGTCTGGCAAAGAGCGGGGCCGGCACCGGCTCGGGCGGAACGGCAACCTCGCCCGGCTATGCCGACAAGGTGAAACGACGCGTGCGCCCCAACATCGTGTGGGCCGGGGAGACCGAGGGGCTCGAAACGGTGATCGCGGTGCGCTGCTCGCCCACGGGCACCCTGCTTTCCGCGACGATCCAGCGCGGCAGCGGCAATGCGCAGTGGGACGAAGCCGCACTGCGCGCCGTTCAGCGCTCAGACCCGATGCCGCTCGACGACAACGGGCGTGCACCGGCGAGCTTTACGATCACGATGCGGCCGGCCGGCTAGCGGACGAGCCAGCGGCGTGTCAGGCGGCGCGCGCGGCGCAAGCTTTCCGCAAGCACGATGCAAGCATTGCGCCCGTTCAGGAACGAAACGTGCGCCGGCCGGTCTCTTTGCTGTTGACAACTTCTTGTTCTCGGGAATTTTTGGCATGAGTTTGATGACGAAGCTAGGCTTGAAGACATTGTTGGCGTCGTGCCTGATCGCTGCGGGCGGCGCTGCGCAGGCACAACTGAACGTGCTCGTCACGGGCGTCGGTTCCACGCAATTTCCGATTGCAACCGCGAACTTTGCGAACGAAACGAGCACCCCGCAGCCAATCAGCTCGATCGTGCGGGACGATCTGAAACGCAGCGGTAAGTTCGCGAATATCGACGCGGGCAGCGCTCCTGTAGCCGAGACCGATTCAGTCGATCTGGGTGCCTGGAAGGCGAAAGGCGCTGACGCGTTCGTCTCGGGCAGCGTAACGCCGCTCGCGGGCGGCAATTACGAAGTGCGTTTCAAGCTCTACGATACGGTCAAGCAGCAAAGCCTCGGCGGGCTGTCGCTGACGACTCCGGCGAGCGGCATGCGCATGACTGCGCACAAGATCTCCGATTACATCTACCAAAAATTGCTCGGCACGCGAGGCGTGTTCGCGACGCGTCTTTCCTATGTCGTGAAGAGCGGCAACCGGTACCTGCTGCAGATTTCGGATTCCGATGGGCAGGACGTGCATGTTGCGCTGTCGAGCCCGGAGCCGATCATCTCGCCGTCGTGGTCGCCCGATGGTACGAAGGTCGCCTATGTATCGTTCGAAAAGCGAAAGCCGATCGTCTACGTGCATGATTTGCCGACCGGCCGGCGTGTCATTATTTCGGACCAGAAGGGCAATAACAGCGCGCCGGCGTGGGCGCCTGACAGCCGTACGCTCGCGGTTGCGCTCTCGCGCACCGGCAACACGCAGATTTTCGCCGTCAACGCGAACGGTAGCGGCTTGCGGCGTCTATCGCAAAGCGGTTCGA
The DNA here is from genome assembly GCF_964253315.1 of Trinickia sp. LjRoot230. Lineage (NCBI taxonomy): Bacteria > Pseudomonadati > Pseudomonadota > Betaproteobacteria > Burkholderiales > Burkholderiaceae > Trinickia > Trinickia sp. LjRoot230. The sequence continues at coordinate 830,471 of NZ_CAXUQX020000001.1, read as the reverse complement.
TCGATACCGAGCCCACCTTCTCGCCGGACGGCCAGTGGATCTATTTCACCAGCGATCGCGGTGGTCAGCCACAGATTTATCGGATGCCCGCGCAGGGCGAACAGGCGGGTGCGGCGCAGCGCGTGACGTTTGCCGGCAGCTATAACACGAGCCCGCGCGTGAGCCCCGATGGCAAGCAGCTCGCCTATATTTCGCGCGTTGGCGGAGCGTTCAAGCTATACGTCCAGGATTTGCAAAGCGGCGTGGCAACTGCGCTTACCGATACGACACATGACGAATCGCCGAGCTTTGCGGCGAATGGTCAGTACATCCTTTACGCCACACAGGTGAACGGCCGTGGCGTGCTGGCCGCAGCATCGACCGATGGTCGGACGCGGCAAATCCTGTCCGTTCCGGGCGGAAGCGTGCGCGAGCCGTCCTGGGGTCCGTTTATGCAATGACACACAAAGGAGAGAAAGAAATGATGTCAAAACTTCGTATGGTGTTTGCGGCGTTGCTCGTGGGCGCGCTGGCAGCCTGCCATTCGGGCGTCAAGCTCAACGACAATGCGAGCAAGGGCACTGTTGGCGAGCAGCCAAATCCGAACGCGGTTGCGCCCGTCACCGTCGATGATCTTAACAACCCAAACGGCCCGCTCGCGAAACGCAGCGTTTATTTCGATTTCGACAGCTACGAGGTCAAATCGGACTACACGCAGCTACTGCAGGCACACGCTGGGTATATCAAGAGCCATCCTGATCGCCACATCCTGATCCAGGGCAATACGGATGAGCGCGGCACGAGCGAGTACAACCTCGCGTTGGGTCAAAAGCGCGCGGAAGCGGTGCGTCGTCAGCTCTCGACCTACGGCGTGCCCGATTCGCAAGTGGAAGCCGTGAGCCTTGGCAAGGAAAAGCCGGTGGCGACGGGTCATGACGAGGCATCGTGGGCGCAGAACCGCCGCGCGGACATCGTCTATCAATAACGGAAACAGGCGACGTATATGAAGCACCGTTTTTCCTGGCTGCGCAGTGTCGCAGCCGCCGGCGCGGCCGCCTCGGCGCTGCTGATGGCCGGGCCGGCGCACGCCGGCCTATTCGACGACGACCAGGCTCGCCAGGCAATCCTCGATTTGCGCAGCAAGACGGATAGCCTTGCAAATCAGATGTCTGCGGCGCAACGGACGATCCTCGATCAGTCGAACCGGCTCGACCAGTTGAATCAACAGGTTGCCACGCTGCGCGGTCAAAACGAGGACCTGACGAATCAACTGACGACCCTGCAAAAGCAGCAAAAAGACTATTACACCGACCTCGACGCGCGACTCAAGAAATTCGAGCCGCAGCAGCAAACCGTGGACGGGGTGCAGGGCACAGTGCAGCCGGGAGAAACGGAGACATTCAACACGGCGTCGCAGCAGTTCCGCGCCGGCGACTTCAAGACGGCGGCGGCGTCGTTTCGCGAGTTCATCGCGAAGTATCCGCAAAGCCCCTATCAGCCGACGGCGCAGTATTGGCTCGGGAACGCGTTATATGCACAACGTGATTACAAGGGCTCCACGGCGGTTTGGCAGAACGTCGTAAAGAACTACCCGCAGCATCCGCGGGCGCCGGAAGCATTATTGGCGATTGCCAATAATCAACTCGAACAAGGGCAAAAAGCGCAAGCCCGCAAAACGCTGCAGCAGATCACGTCGCAGTATGCGGGCTCCGATGCTGCGCAATCGGCGCAAACGAAGCTTGGACAGATCAAGTAGGGATAGACGGTGATCAAGCGCTTGCGCGCGTCATGTTGCTTGACGGCCATCCGCTCGCCCTCTATAATCTTTGGTCTTTCGGGTCGTTAGCTCAGCTGGTAGAGCAGCGGACTTTTAATCCGTTGGTCGCAGGTTCGAATCCCGCACGGCCTACCAAGAAATTCAAGGGCTTATACGCGCGAGCGTCGTAAGCCCTTTGTCTTTTCCGATTGCCGACGAAGTGTCAACCGCGCTGTTGCGCTGCGCCGCTCGGCGCCGTTGCCTCAATTTCGGTGGTATCCCACTTCCCACGACGCATGGCTTCGGCCAGCATCCCAACGTCAAAGGTAGGAGCGCCGGCCGGCGAAAACGCTTCACAAACAGCCCCAGGAACGACGAGAGTAGCTGTTGTTGACCTTCCGGCCCGAAGTAGCGCCTGTACGGAAAGTTCTGCGCCTGCACATTAAACGTCTCCGCCCATTTATCAATGAATTCGACGGCGTCAAGCCCTGTAAGGCCGAGGTCTTCCTCAAGGCGCGACGTAGGCTGCAAGTTCAGTCGCCCGCCAAACATAGGTCGACCAAGCTCTTCTCGGGCGAATGCTTCTAGACGCTCCCAAGTTGCATCGTTCATAGGAACATCCGATCGTCGGGTTTCGCGAGGCGGTTGTAGGTCATCACTGTATTACGCATGATCATGAACGCGTCTCGTGCCAAGAACAGCTCTCCGATGACCAGTATCGTTCTGGCCGACGAACGCGCCAAGATTGCGCGGAAACGCGACTCGGACGCCGCTAAGGCCGACCTTAGTAATCATCGGAAGCCGTACCCGCACCTTGAAAGGCAACAGCGTACGAGCAGTTAGCGAAGCGACCGATGTGCCCGCGGTCGCACCTGCCACTTTGCCAGGTACGGACACGTCGGCCTGACCGAGCAGCAAAGCGGACGCGGCAGCCAAGTCATCGAGGCCAAGCTGCTTTCGAGTCTCATCGAGTGCGACGTAGACAAACAGGTCAGCGGGCGTGAGATTTTGATGGATTCCGTATGTGTACCGGTTATCCCCCATTCTTTTCTCCGTTCAACTCGCGTGGGACGCTGCTTTCTCAGCGTTTGGAACCCCGCGCGAAGCCGGTACTGTACAGACCGTGACATGCGGCCGCTGGAACGCCGACACTAGCCGGACGACCTCTTCGTCGTCCAACTGAGCCTACGACAGGCAAGGCCACCGTGACGCGACAAACAAAAAACGGCCGGGCTTTCACGCTCGGCCGCAGTCCGCCCCGTCCGAATATCAGACCCAGACGACGCACACTTCGCGCCTCCCCCCACGCCGCTACCGAAGCCCGCCCGAAACCACAAGTTGCTCGCCCGTCATCCAGCGCGAATCGTCCGAAGCGAGAAACACCGCGACGCCGGCGATGTCCACCGGCTGGCCTGCACGGCCCAGCGGCGTCTGGCTCACGGCATTCGCCTCGAACTCCGATCCGACGATCCCCGCGCTGTGCGTGCCTTCCGTCACGATATAGCCGGGGTTGACCGCATTGACGCGGATTTTGCGCGGCGCCAATTCGTGCGCGAGCACGCCGGTGATCGCATCGACAGCGCCTTTGGTGCCGCTATACACCGCGCTGGCCGGGGGCGTGAGACGCGTGGCAACCGAGCTGACGTTGATGATGCTGGCGCCTTCGCCCAAATGCTTGACCGCCGCCTGAGTGACCAGCAAAAGGCCGAGCACGTTGACATTGAATTGCGTGTGGAACTGCTCCTCGGTCACCTCTTCGATCGGCGCGAATTGATAAACACCCGAATTGTTGACGAGAATGTCCAATCGCCCAAAATGCTCGACGGCGGCGCTCACGATACCTTGCGCCTCGGACGCCTTGGAGACGTCGCCACCGACCGCAACCGCCTTGCCGCCTGCCGACACGATCGCATCGACCACGGCGTCCGCGCCCGCCTTACTGCTCGCATAGTTGACGACGACCGCCGCGCCCTCCGCCGCCAGCGCCTTCGCAATTGCGGCGCCAATGCCCTTGGACGCGCCCGTGACAACCGCCACCTTACCTGCCAACTTGCTCATCGCGTTTCCTCATAGATTTCGTGGTCGTTGTGAATCTGCCTGCACCGCTTGGCTACTCCAAGCGGCACACACTACCAATCTAGGCCCCAGCGCAGGCGCGATAAAGCGGACGGCGACGAATTGACTCGCCGCAAAATCCTAACAATCGAACGCCGATGCAGCCAAGTCGACGCCTTCGCCCTGCTCGCCCAACGCATCGAGCGCGTCGAGCGCGTCCAGAAACCGCCGCACGACCGTGCTCTGCGCTTTCGCCCGCCAGACGACATGAATTTCAACCGCCAACGGCAGCCATTGCATCGGCTTGAACACGACCCCAGGCGGGCTCATCCGCCTCATGCTCGATTGCATGATCGCGGCACCAAGCCCCGCACTGACGAGCCCGAGCGTCGTGGCAACATGCGCCACCTCGAACTGAATATCCGGCCGAAAGCCGCTCGCGACACACGCGGCGAGAAAGCGCTCGCGTGCCGCAGGATTGATCGCTTTGGGCAACGCGATCCACGGCATGCCGTCGAGGTCTTCGGGCATCAGCTCGCGCCGCTCGGCAAGCGGATGATCGTCCGCCAGCGCAAGAACGAAAGGCTCGCGCGTCAGCAAGCGGCTCGCGAACGCGTCCGTGCGGGCGGGCAAGTTGTAGACGAGCGCGAGATCGATGGCCGATCGTTCGAGCGCCTCGGCTTGCTCAGCCGAGCGCATCGCGGCCAGCTTGATGCTCACACGGGGATAGTTCGCGCGGAACCGGCGCAGCGCTGCGGGCAAGCGCCCGTTATGAATGACACCTTCGCAGTACCCGATCGAAAGCGAGCACATCTCGCCTTTGCCGACCTGCCGCGCGCGCGCTTCAATGCGGCTCGCCTGCTCGAGCAGTTCGCGCGCCTCGACGAGAAACGCCCGCCCCGCCGGCGTGAGCCGCACCCGCTGCTTGATGCGTTCAAAAAGCTGCAAACCAAGGTCCGCCTCGAGTTGCCGGATCTGCCGGCTCAAGGGCGACTGCGAGATATGCAGACGCTCGGCCGCACGCGCGACATGCTCGGTCTCGGCGACGGCGACGAAATACCGAAGTTGCTGCAACTCCATATTAAGTCCTTATCAGCATCAAGTATTTCGAATTAAGTCTTGGACAGCATTATAGCGAAACACTAAGCTCGTTCCTCATCCAACCTGCGAACGCCGCTTGCAAACAAGCGAGCAAAAAAGACAATGCAATCAAACGCTGTCATCGATCGCCCCCGTCCCGCCATCGCGCATGGCGTATTGCTCAGTGCGCTAGTGCTGTTGAGCGCGAGCGGCCTCGTCGCCTCCGACATCAACCTGCCCGGCATGCCGCTCGCCGCCCGTGAGTTCGGCACCCCGATCTCCGCGCTTCAGCACACTTTCAGCGTGTACATCATCGGGCTCGCACTGGCTCAAGCGCTTTACGGGCCGCTTTCCGATACCTTCGGGCGTCGCCGGCTCGTGCTGGGCGGCATGCTGCTCTATACGATCGCATCGGTTGCCTGTGCGCTCGCGCCGAACGTGTCGAGCTTTGGTATCGCGCGCATCGCGCAAGCGCTTGGCGCGGGCGCGGGGATGGTCATCGGACGCGCGATTGTCAGCGACATCTTCGATGCGAAAACCGCCGCGCGAATGTTCACCACGATCATGCCGATCGTGGGCGCCTCGCCTGCGCTCTCGCCACTCATCGGCGGGTACCTGACGGTGTGGGTTTCATGGCGCGCGCCGTTTTACTTCACGGCCGCACTCGGCGTCGCGGCACTTCTGCTGGTGGCCGCCTTTATCCCCGAGACAGTGCCCCGTACGCATCGGCGGCGCACCGTGCTGCACACCTTTGCGAGTTATCCGATGCTGCTCGCGCAGGCGCGGTTTTGGTCGTATGCCGTCAATCTGTGTGTGGGATACGCGGCCTACCTCGGCTATCTTGCCGCCTCGCCCGTGATTCTCGAAGCGATGGGGCTCGACGCCAAATCGATCAGCTACTGCTATATCAGTCTTTCCATAGCGTATATCGTGGGCAATCTCATCTCGCGGCATTTCGCCAAGCACTACGCACTGAATCGATTGCTCGGCGTCGGCTATCTGCTGTTCGCCATCGGTGCGCTCGGCCTTCTCGTTCTGGGCCTCGTCGGCATCTCGACACCGCTGCCCATGATTCTCGCGATATCGGGCGTCACGCTCGCCAACGGCTTCCTGGTTCCGCTGTCGTTTGCGGGAGGCGTGACGAGTTTTCCGAAGAACGCGGGCGCCGCGTCAGGGTTGATGGGCGCGATGCATCTGAGCGCGGGGTCGCTCGCAATCTACGCCGTTGCAGCACTGCCCAGCACTGTGTTGGCGCTGAGCCTGTTTGTGGCGACGGTCGCCGCACTGGGCTGCATTGCGTTTCCGATGTTGCTTCGCCTCGCGAACAAGCCACGTGTACCGGTAACGGCAGCGTGCGAATCGAATTAAGGACTACGAAACACGTTCCGTAACGTGGCCAGTCCTTGTGGTTCGGCTCGTTGGACCCACCTTCGCTCGATCGTCGAGCGCAATAGCATCGCAGCGGTATAAAAAGGCACCAAACCGGGAAGGCAACAAGCGGAGGGTGCAATGCCAAGCAGAATCGGAACTTCAGACGGGGGGACGCATGTGCCTTACCCAGGTAAAGACCTCGTGCCGGCAGATGCCGGCGCTGCACGTCATTCCGCGGAGCGCGGAACGCATCGAAGCAGGTTGCGTGCGGTGCTCGGCGGATTGATCCCGCGCGTAACGGTCAAGCCGGTGTCAACGTCGTATGGGAGCGCCGCAACGCAGGTCTCGGCAACATTATTCGGCGTGGTGCATGTCGAAGTAACGAAGTGCCCCATTGCGCAAGTGACAGCGCCGCGGCCCCGACCAAATACAAGTTATTTGATGAGTGGCGTGCAGGGCAGGCTCACGATCGGCGATCCTGCTGGGCACCGTCCCGTCATCCAGGGTCAGCGCGAAACGGTGCGTGCGATTACTTATGATTCGGGGTACCGTCCAAGCGCATTCCCGGGCGATGGCGCGGACGCAGGGGCGACCGGTGAGGCGACGGTGCGCGAGGCATCACGCACGGATGTCGCGATCGGCCGCGTTCACATCGGCACACATTCTTCTGATTCACCGATCGGCCGCCGCGTCTTCGTGGCGCCCGCCCATACGCCGCCGCGCAAACCGCTCAAAGCATTGCCTCGCGGCCAGCAAGCCGATTGAAAGCGAAGAGCTAGCGCGCGCGGCCACTCGCGGACGCCGCACGCGCTGCCTTCAACGCTGCGCGATCGAGATAAAAATCGGTGTTGCCCGCAAGCTGCTCGACCATGAAGTCGATAAACGTGCGCACACGGCGCGGCTCGCCCGCACGATGCCGATAAAAGAGGTACACGCCCTCGCGTTGCGTCACATGCTGCATGAGCAGCGGCACCAGCGCCCCACTGCGGATATGCCTGACGGCAGCAAAGCTCGCGAGTTGACCGATCGCAAGGCCTGACAACACCGCATGCACCTCGGCATCGACGTCGTTCGTACACAGGCTCGGTGCCACTTCGCGATAAATCAGCTCTTTGCCCACCTGAAACTCCCACGGTGCAAGCTTGCCCGTGTTCACACGTCGATAGCCTGTGCAGCGATGCTGCGCGAGCGCGTCGATCGAGACTGGCGCGCCGTGCCGCTCGAGGTAACTGGGTGCCGCGCAGACGATCAACTGCACCGGCAGCAATTGCCGAGCAATCAGGCCCGCCGCCGGCGGCGAGCCGGCCCGCACGCCCACATCGGCACGCTCGGCGACGAGATCGGTGAAACGATCGTCGAACTGCACGTCCAATTGCACTTGCGGATAGCGCGCCGAAAAGTCGGCGAATATCGGCCACAGCATCGATAGCCCCAGCGAGCGCGGCGCACTGACGCGCAAGACGCCGGCAACCTCGTCCTTCGAACGCGTGGCATCAATGAGCGCGTTCGACAGATGCGCGAGCGCCGGATTGACGGCATCGAGGAAGCGTTGCCCTTCCTCGGTCAAACTCAAGCGGCGTGTCGTTCGATGAAAAAGCCGCACGCCGAGTGACTTTTCCAACTGCATCACGGCGTGGCTCGCCGCCTGCGGTGAAATACCTTGGTCGACTGCGGCTTTGCGGATATTACCCAACGTCGCAGCCCGCACGAAGGTGGTAATGGCACGAAGCTCGTTCATTGACATCCTCTCCGCCCTGATGGACGGGGTTCCTACTGCGCTTAGGCCGCGATGGCCTGAATCACATCGGCGGGTTCCTGCTTCTTCGAGCGGCCTGAGCGCACCGTCTCTCCACAGGCTAACAAGCGCTGTCCGCGCTCTAACACATTGATCGCGCCGACGTGATCGGCGTTTGCTTCGTGGCCGCAGCGCACGCACGCAAACAGCGCTTGTGTCTTGCGGTTTTCCGCGGAAATATGGCCGCATGACGGGCACGTGCGGCTCGTATTCTGCGGCGGGACGGCGACGAAAAAGCCGCCGCGCCACGCCGTCTTGTATTGCAACTGGCGGCGAAATTCGAACCAGCCCTGGTCGAGAATCGACTTATTGAGCCCGGACTTCGCGCGGACATTACACCCCGGCGCGTCGGCCGTACCGGCCGCTGATTTGCTCATATTGCGCACCTGCAAATCCTCGACGGCGATCATTGCGTGGTTTTTGCTGATCGTATTCGATGCTTTGTGCAGGAAGTCATTGCGCGCGTTCGCGATGCGCGCATGGATGCGCTGCACGCGGGCCTTCGACTTTTTCCAGTTCGACGAACCTTTGACCTTGCGGGCCATGCGCCGCTGATACTTCGCGAGGCGCTGTTCGTGCTTTTCGAAGCTCGCGAGCGGCACGATATACGTGCCGTCGCTCAGCGTTGCGAAGCGCGTCACGCCGACGTCGATACCGACCGCCGGGCCGTGCGGAACCGGTTGCTCGACTTCGCGCTTCGTCAGGATCGAGACGTACCACTTGCCCGCGCGCAGCGATACGCTCGCGCTGCGCACTTCGCCGAGTACATCGCGGCTATGTCGGTAACGCAGCCAGCCGAGTTTCGGAACCATGATGCGGCCATTGCCGCTATCGATCGCAATCTGATTCTTGTCGGGGAATTGGAAACCGTCGTGCTCGCCCTTGCGCTTGAAACGCGGGAACTCTGCGCGCTTGGCAAAGAAGTTTTGGAATGCGCGATCGCAGTCCTGCGTCGCCATCATAAGCGAATGGCGAGGCGCTTCAGCGAGCCATGGCGTATCAGCGCTGTTGCGCCACGCCGTCAGGTGCTTGCCAATCGCGAACTTTCCGATGAACTTCCCGCCCGCCGCGTGGTTTTCCTTCTGCAACGCCAGCGCCTTGTTATAGACGAACCGGCACGCGCCCGCGAACTGGCGCATCTTGCGCGCTTGTTCGCCGGTCGGCATGAGTTCGAACTTGAAGGCTTGGAGTCGTTCCATAGATCAGAGCATACTTTGGTCTATGACCATCGACAACGATGTTCGACGCGGCAGACACCGCGTTTTCTTGACGCACGCACATTTGGTTTTCGTGACCAAGTACCGGCGTGGCATGTTCACAAAAGAGATCATCGACGATCTGCACGTCGTGTTCACCAGCGTGTACGCCGACTTCGAGGCTGAACGTGGAGTTCGACGGCGAGGACGACCACGTACACCTGCTGGTGAACTACCCGCCCAAAGTTGCCGTGGCCGCGCTTGTGAACAGCCTGAATGGCGTCTCCAGTCGCATGATCCGCAAAAAGAACTACCCGAAGCTGTGGGGCCGTGCGCTTTGCCCCTGAACGGGGGACGATTGCCATGCATTTGTTCAATGTCCCCGGTGTTCGAAAAACCATTCGCAAATTTCATTTGCTAATCAGTCTATCGTTTTGTGGCTAGTCGCGAGTTGGCCTTGCTCCTAATATTCGCTCACTGCTTCAACACCTACAGGAGAAAACACCATGACTTCCGTCACAAACGATTTCCAATTCAAGCGCGTCTGGTTCATCACGGGCGCCTCGCGCGGCTTTGGTGCGCTCATCGCAAAAGCGGCCATCGCGGACGGTAATGCGGTGGTGGCCACTGGGCGCAACATCGACGCGATCGTCGAGCGCGTTGGCGCATCGCCTGCGCTGCTGCCGCTCAAGCTCGATGTCACGGATCAAGCGAGCGCGCACGCAGCAGCCCGCGCGGCTGTCGAGCACTTCGGCCGGATCGATGTGCTCGTCAATAATGCAGGCTTCGGCCTGCTCGGCGCAGTCGAGGAATCAAGCGATGCCGAGGTACGCCGCCTGTTCGACACGAATGTGTTCGGACTCCTGAACGTTACGCGCGCCGTTCTGCCCATCATGCGTGCGCAGCGCTCGGGGCATGTCATCAATATTTCGTCGGTGGCGGGCTATCGCGCCGTGGCCGCGTTCGGTGTGTACAGTTCGACCAAATTCGCGGTCGAAGGCCTTACCGAAGCGCTGCGCGACGAACTCGCGCCGCTCGGCATTCACACCACAGTGGTGGAACCGGGCTACTTCCGGACGGATTTTTTGGACGCAAGTTCGTTGACAGTCGCCGCCAATATTATTTCGGACTACGAAGGAACGTCCGGTGCGACGCGCGTGCGTGCCGCGAGCCTGAACCATCAGCAACCGGGCGACCCGCAACAACTGGCGGTTGCGATGCTGAAACTGGCCGATGCGAACGAACCGCCGCTTCGCTTGCCACTCGGCACCGATACGCTTGCCGCCATCGCGCAGAAAAACGCCTACGTGACGGCGGAAACCGCGCAATGGCAAGCGCTCGCAAAATCGACGGATTTTGCCGCCTGATGTCGGGCACAGCCGTTCGCCACCCTGCCGCAAAAGATGCGCTACGCGCTTTCGCGGACCACGAGGTCGAAGCCGAGATCGATCGTCGGGTGTGCGGGCGGCTCGTTGTCGATCAACGCGAGCAACAACTGTGCGGCCATGCGCCCCATCTGCTCGCGTGGGGTGCGCACGGTCGTCAAGCGCGGCACGGAATCCGCCGACCCGGCGAGATCGTTGAATCCGACGATCGCCACCTGCTGCGGTACACGCACGCCCTGACGGCAAGCCTCGTATAGCGCCCCTTGCGCGAGATCGTCGTTACCGAAAAAGATGCCGTCAACATCAGGGCGGCGCTCTATCAATCGCCTGAAAAGCTCGCCGCCGAGCTGAATCGATGATGGCGCGGGCGTGAGCACCTGCAGATCGGCATCGTAAAGACCCTCGCGGTGCAAAACCCGCCAAAAGCCCTCGCCGCGCTGCATCATCCGCACATCGAGCTGCGCGGCGACAAACGCGTTGCGCCGACAGCCGCGCGCGATCAAATGCTCCCCCACTGCTTCGCCGGCTTTCGTTTGAGAAAACCCGACGCAATAGACGCCATTCGCCGACGCCAGCTCCATCATGTGAACGCAAGGTACACCGCTGTCAGCAATCAGCCGCCGGGCCGCTTCGCTGCGATCGAAACCGGTGACGATCAGGCCGCGCGGCGGTGAAGCCAGGTAATGCCTGATCAAATCGTCCTCGGCGTCGGGCGAGTAATGCGAATTGCCAATCAGCATTTCAAAACCGCGCGGTCTCAACACTGTGTGAATCGCCTCGAGCGCGTCCGTAAACACATTGTTCGACAGCGACGGAATCAAGACCGCGACGTCCTCGCTACGCGCCGATGCAAGCGCGCGCGCCGCCGGGTTGGCCACATAGTTCAGTTCGCGCGCCGCCTCTTTGACCCGCGCAACATATTCCGGCCCCACTGACGACAGCCCCCGCAACGCGCGCGATGCGGTAATCGTGCTGACGCCGGCCCGGCGCGCCACTTCCTCGAGTGTCGGCCGGCCAGTGGCGCGGGTTTTCCTGGGTGTCGTCGTGTTCATCGTGAAGGTAGGATAGCGCTGTCTTGCAAGCTTAACTCAACATCAGCATCAACGGTATCGCCAATGCCGGCTACAACAGCCAGCCTGGGCGGAGCATGGAACGGCCGCGTTGGCCGTAATATTTCGAGCGCGAAAGATAGCGCTATCTCATCTAGCGGAGGAGTTGCTGATGAACGCCATTTCAGCGGTCGTCGTCATGGGCGTGGCAGGCAGCGGCAAAACGAGCATCGCCCAAGCCCTTGCACAGCGTATCGGCGGCCATTACGTGGAGGGCGACGCGTTTCATCCGCGTGCGAACGTCGAGAAAATGGCGCGCGGCGTTGCGCTGACCGACGCCGATCGGGCCGGCTGGCTCGAAAGCCTTGCAATCGAACTGCAACGCATCGTCGCGAGCGGCGCACGCCCTGTACTGGCCTGCTCGGCGCTCAAACGCGGTTACCGCGAGCAACTGCGGCAGGCCGTACCATCGCTCGGTTTCGCGTTCCTCGATATTTCGAAGGAGCAAGCACTCACTCGCATTGCCGCGCGCGCCGGCCATTTCATGCCGACGTCCCTCGTCGATAGCCAGTTCGCCGACCTCGAGCCGCCTATCGCCGAAACGGCCACGCTGACACTTGCGGCAACGTCACCGCTCGATCTACTCGTCGCACGCGCCGCCGCCTGGTGCAGCGCGCCGCTGACGAACCCGCTTTTTTCGCACCACAAAGATAGCGCTATCTCAAGCGCACTTCGTTAAACCCAGCAACAGCGTTCGATCCGAGGCGACGCCTCGGAATATTCGGGAGACAGAAAGTGAGACCCATTGCAAGCAACCACATGACCAAACGCCGCTGGATGATCGGCATCCTGCTCGGCATCGGCGTGCTGATCAATTATTTCGATCGCATCAATTTGTCGGTCGCCGCCCCGCAACTGAAGGAAGCCTTCAACCTTTCGCCGGCTGAAATGGGCCTGCTTTTCAGCGCGTTTTTCTGGCCCTACGCGCTCTTGCAGATTCCGGCGGGTGTCTTGCTCGATCGGTTTGGCGTGACGCGTGTCGGCCGCTGGGGTGCGTTTCTGTGGGGCCTCGCCTCGGCGATTACGGCTTGCGCGGGCGGCTTCGGCGGCGTGTTCGCCGCGCGCGCGATGCTCGGCATCGCCGAAGCGCCGGGCTTCCCCGTCAGTTCGAAAGCAACCGGGTACTGGTTCCCGCGCGGAGAACGCGCACTGGCGACCGCTATTTTTGATGCCGCAGCGAAGTTCTCGAACGTGATCGGCGTGCCGCTCGTGGCACTCGTCGTGGTGCGACTCGGTTGGCGCTGGGGCTTTGGCGTGACCGCGCTTTTGAGCTTCGCTTACTTCCTCGCCTTCTTTTTTATCTATCGTGATCCGAGCAAAGATCCGAAAGTGAGCCAAGCCGAGCTCGATTACATTCGTCGTGGCGGCGCGACGCCCGAAGGCACCCCAAGCGCAAGCGTGTTCGGCATGCTCGGGTATTTGCTGAAGAAATCGAAGGTGTGGGGGCTGACGATCGGATTCGCCGCTTACGGCTACTCGTTCTACTTGTTTCTCACCTGGCTGCCCGGCTATCTCGTGCATACCATGCACATGAGCATCCTGACGTCAGCCGGTTACGCCGCGATTCCCTGGGCAGTGGCAACGGTATCCGATCTCGTCGTGGGCGGCTGGCTCATCGATCATCTGATCCGGCGCGGCAACGACGAAACGCGTGTGCGCAAAGCGGTGCTCGTCACCGGCATGCTATTCGGCCTCGCGGTGCTCGGTGCCACGCAAACGACGAACGCCGGGTGGGCCATTTTCTGGATCTCGATTGCGTTGGGCGGGCTCGCCGCGGCCGCGCCGGTAGGTTGGTCGTTGCCGTCGCTGATCGCACCCAAGGGCGGCGTGGGCACCATCGGCGGCATCATGAACTTCGTCAACAACCTGATGGGCGTCGCCGCGCCGATCGTAACCGGCTATATCGTCGGCTCGACCAACTCGTTCACCAATGCGTTCTTGATTGCAGGCGTGATTCTCGCCATCGGCATCGTCTCGTTCGTCTTCGTGATGGGCCGCATCGAAACCATCGAAGAGCCTGAGAGGCACGACGCGCGCGATCGCACCTCGGTCGCTTGAGCACCGACTGGTGGGCGATGTATTGATCATCACCGAGAATGCGGGTCGAACGATCAAGTCGAGCGCCCGTCATCGTCTCGGTGATCGAGTCGAGGTGGCTCAACAATATAGCGCCCGTCTCCGTTCACCGGTACCCTCCATACGCTACCGTCATCTTCGTAACTGACAAATGAGCGTGACAAATCCTGCGGCCTCGATTCACCCGCTTTACCCTCGTCACCCTTGTCACCCTTGTCACGCCTGAGAAAATCTTTCGGCACAGGCTTCGGCTGCGGCGTTGTTGGGCCCCTCCTCGGGGTGTGAAGCGCTTCAAGAACATCTAACACAGCGTTCTGCGCGCTGATGAGCCGATTACCTTCGGGTGGTGTATGCACTTTCACCATAAGCTCACAGCCGCGCTTTTTGGCAGTGGCATAAGCCGAGTTTTCTGCACCATCGAGTGTGAGCCCTGAAGCTAGTTCCTCAATCGTTATCTTTTCGAGCAATCCCCTGCGAATCGTGACGATTGCATTTGCTAGTGCTGACGAAACGCTCGGCATTGTGAATATAGTGATTCGTTTTCCACGATCAACCATCGTATCCGCTATCTCGGCCACGGCGTTGAATATATCCTCGTCGGCGCGCCCATCCAGGCCAACGGCAATCGCTCCGTTCGATTTCGAAAGAAGCTTGATCAGTGCATTTCTGATTTCCTGAGCCTTGCTGAAATCCCTGATACGCGGGCTTTCCATAAGTGGATGAGCAACTGATGGCGGTCGCACCGATGGCGTGCCGGCGAACGCTTTTGCCCCCCCACCCAGTGGACCGAGGATACTGCCCTCGTTGGGCAAGTTTGCCTTTCCCGAGTGCTGCGCGCCAGAACCGGTGTCGGGCAACGCTTCGGGGAGCACCGGCGCATTTTCGTCGTTATTCGGTGAGGGGGGAGGAGTCGCGCGCATTCGAATGAATCAGGATGAGAAAAATAAAGTTGCGGAGTTGAGAAGTGGCCTTCAAATTCGCCTGTAATAGAGCCTTTTCGCACAAAGCTCATCCCCTCGTTTGATCTAATCAGAAAGACTCTCCAAATATGCGAATAACGCAAAAGGTCAAGGAGAAAAAGCAGAGATGCGGCGCAGCGACCTGAGCTTGCCGGCCTGTCGTTTCTGGCTTTGCCACCACACATAGTCCCCCGTCAGTTTGACAGTAGGCAATCATTCGTCGTCGCTCAGCCCTCGCTGGTACAGGGCGGTAATGAATGATCGCTTACGCACAACGCCCGCTCGAGGTGATGTATCCGATCGTGTATTTCGACACGCTGCGGCTAAAGATCCGCGACGAAGGCGCGATCAAGAACAAGGCGGTGTATCTCGCGCTAGGCATCCGGGCCGACGGCCGCAAGGAAGTGCTGGGCTTGTGGATCGAGCAAACCGAGGGAGCCAAGTTCTGGCCGAAGGTCTTCAACGAACTGAAGAACCGCGGCTTGCACGACATCGAAAAGGATTGGAAGATGCCACCGATCACTTGGCGGCAGGCAATCAATCAGTTCGCCATCTTGTTCAGCGAGCGATTCACCGCCGTCATCAACTGAGATTTTTTAACCGACCTCGGCACACGAAATTCCTGACACCTCCCCATATGCCGCTCACGCCTGGAACGCACGACCCAGCTCAACTCGGTTTCCGGCGCTTCACTGGGTACGACGATCCGGTAACTCGCATTTGCTCACGCAAGGGAAATCCGACGTAACGCATCGGCCTGCAGCAGATCATTACATTCCATCAAGAAAAGGGCCTCGCACTAACCAACACGTCCGCGCATCAAAACAGGTCGATCGGAATCTTCAAATAGCGAACGCCATTCGATTCAGGCGCAGGCATCGCGCCCGCGCGGATGTTGACTTGCACCGACGGCAAAATCAACGTGGGCATGCCAAGTGTACGGTCGCGGCGCGTGCGCATGTCCACGAAGTCAGCCTCCGCGACACCGTCGTGCAAATGAATGTTCTCGCGCCGCTGAACGGCCACCGTGGTCTCGCAGCACGCGGCGCGTGAAGGTGGCGGATAGTCGTGACACATAAAAAGGCGCGTCTCGGGCGGTAACGACAATAGTTTTTGCACCGAGCCGTAAAGTGCATGCGCGTCGCCCCCCGGAAAATCGCAACGCGCCGAACCCACATCCGGCATGAAAAGCGTATCACCGACAAACGCAGCGTCGCCAATCACGTAAGCCATATCAGCTGGCGTGTGGCCCGGCACATGCAACGCGTGCGCCATCAGCGCGCCAATTTGGAACGCTTCGTCGGGTTTGAACAAGTGCTCAAACTGCGTGCCGTCGCCCGCCACGTCAGCGCCGAGATTGAAGATGTCTTTGAAGGTGCGCTGCACGGTGCAGATCTGCTCGCCGATAGCGATCTTGCCGCCGAGCTCACTCTTGAGGTACTGCGCCGCTGAAAGATGATCCGCATGCGCATGCGTTTCGAGCAGCCACTGCACGCGCAGCCGGTGTGCGCGCACGAAAGCAATCACCGGCTCGACAGACGTATTCGATGTACGCCCCGACTTGGGATCGTAGTCGAGTACCGAATCGATGATGGCGCACTGCGAGCCGTCTCCGGCATGCACCACATATGAAAACGTGGACGTGATCGGATCGAAAAACGGTTGAACCAAGGGCAGCATCATACTGCGCTCCATTTCTTCGATAGCTTGCGCGACAATATACGCTCCCTCGACAAACTGGCAAAAGTGCCGGGAGCCAATTCAATGTCGATCTCATTCGATTCGCATGCACCGCTTTCCCGCGCCGGCGACGAGCCCTTCGACGTCGTCATCGTCGGCGGCGGAAGTGCAGGCATTGCCGTCGCTGCCAGCCTCTTGCGCCGGCAGCGCACGCTGAACCTTGCCGTCATCGAGCCGCGCGAAGTGCATGACTATCAGCCGGCATGGACGCTTGTCGGCGGCGGGGTATTCGATGTGCATGAGAGCCGGCGTCCGATGCGCTCGGTGATTCCAAAGGACGCGGTCTGGATTCGCGCAGCCGCAACGCGCATCGAGCCAGATAACAACCACGTGCTGCTCGACGACGGCCGGACCGTGCGGTATCGCCATCTAATCGTAGCGCCTGGGCTGCGACTCGCGTGGGAACGCATCGAGGGGCTGGCGACGTCGCTCGGCAAGCATGGTGTGACGTCGAACTATCGCTACGCGCTCGCTCCCTATACATGGCAGCTCGTGCAATCGATCAAGGGCGGCACAGCGCTTTTCACGCAACCGCCCATGCCGATCAAATGCGCGGGCGCGCCTCAAAAAGCGATGTATCTCTCGTGCGACCACTGGCGGCGCAATGGCCGGCTCGATCGCGTCAATGTCGAATTTCATTCGGCGGCAGCGGTGCTATTCGGTGTTGCGGCATTCGTCGCACCACTGATGCACTATGTGAAGCGCTATCGCGTGAACCTCGTCTTTCATTCGACGCTCGTCGCGGTGGACGGGCCCGACAAGACCGCCTATTTCGATGTGGCAGACGAGAACGGCAAGCTCACGCGCGTGGCCAAGGCATTCGACATGATTCATGTCGTGCCGCCCCAAGTCGCACCCGAGTTGATTCGCGAGAGCCAACTCGCCGATGCAGCCGGCTGGTGTGAAGTCGATCATGCAACGCTGCAACACCCGCGCTACACGAACGTCTTCGCACTCGGCGACGCGTGCTCGGCACCCAACGCAAAGACCGCCGCAGCTGCACGCAAGCAGGCCGTCGTGGTCGCAAGCAACCTGCTCGCTTCGCGTGCCGGCAAGCCGCTGCCGCGCCGCTACGACGGCTACGGCGCCTGCCCGCTCACGGTCGAACGCGGCAAAGCGATTCTCGCCGAGTTCGGCTACGGCGGCCGCTTGCTGCCGACGTTCCCGCTCGATCCGACCAAGCCACGTGCGCTGGCCTGGTTTCTAAAAGCAACGGTGCTGCCGTGGTTCTATTGGATCGGCATGCTCAAAGCGCGCGAGTGGTTCACGAAAACGTTGGATTGAGCGTCGCTTAGCGCTTCGCCGAGGACGCGGGGTTGCCTCGCGCGCCGGACATCCACGGCCGTGGAAACGGGGCGTTGCTCGCCGCCCGCGCGTTTCGTTTCACCAGAACGCCGAAATACCGGCGATGCCATGCGCACCGAACGCGCGTGCCAGCCGGCAATGCGCGTGGCTCATGCCGCCCAGCGCATAGACGGGCACGTGCGTGCCAGCCAGCAGCTCGGCAAAACGGTGCCAGCCAAGCGTCGGCGTATTTGGATGAGTGGGTGTCGGCAAGACGGGCGAGAGCGTGACGAAATCAACGCCGAGCGCTTCCGCATGCACAAGTTGCGCACGAGTGTGACACGCGGCCGACAGCAATTGCGATGCCGGCAGCATTCGTTTAGGAGTCCGCATCAATCGGACACTGTCGAGATGCACGCCATCGGCATGGATACGACGAGCCCCGAAGCCTGGGCCATTGAGAATGACAAGCGCCCCATGGTCGTGGCACAGAGGAATGACACGCGCTGCGAGCAATTCGAATGCATCGACATCCAATTGCTTCGAACGCAACTGCACGAGTCGAATGCCTTGCTCCAACGAACTTTGCAAACGTGCGACGAATGCATCGAACCCCGGCTGCGCCGCGGGCTCAGGCGTGATCAACATCCATTCGGCAAGCGTGCTGGTAGCGTTCATACGCGAACGCTACCAAAATATCGGCGCGCCCGCCAATGCCCGGCAAGCCGCGACGGTGCCGATATCGATGCGCGTACGCCGTGCGATCAATGCGGACCGGCGGATGTACTGGTGGGGCACGCGGGATCTTTGCCCCAATGATCGGCACAGACGTGCCAGCGGCAAAACTGCCCGTCGATCAGCCCGCGGTTGGAGCACTCGGCCACTTGGTCGGCCAAGCCTTGGTTGTGCACGCTCGCCGCCTGAGCGGTAGCGCTGCGCGTTTGTTGCGCGAGCGGTGCTGCGCTCGTGTTGTTCGATGTCTTTAACTGCTTGGCGTCGTAAGGCTTCGTGCGGGCCACAAGCGCCGCGAGCAAGTCGACGTCCTGATCCTCTTTCGACTTGGCGCTCGATTTGGCATCCCGGCGCGGATGCGCGGCTGCCACATGTTCGACACGCTCGGCGTGTCGTTTCTTATCTGCTTCATGAACGCTATGCGCGGCCGCCGTCTTCACCGGCGCGTGCGCGGTCACTGCGCCTTTCGCTTGCGGCACGGGTGCGCTCGCGCCGCTCGCAACCTGCGTACCATCGGTCAGCGCGCGAGACAAGCGAGTGCTGTCTGCCCCGCTCGCGGTTGTGGTCGTGGTTGACGTTGAGCTTATGCTTGCGCCCGACGATGCAATGGCGTTAGCCGGCGCGCTCAAGCGGCCCTGCTCGGGCGTGGTTGCATCGGCGACGATGACAGCGGGCTGCGGCGCGGAAGCTGCGGTCTTTAGCGCATCGGTGCCCGCTGCCGCGGCAAGCTTCTTCGTATCGACGGGCGCGGTAGCGACGGCCTTTTGCGCATCCGTCAAAGCAGCAGGCACGGCCGCGAGTTTGTCGTCATTGCCGCCAGCCGTGCGCTGCCAATGCCATGCGCCGAACGCGCTCAAACCCACCGCGGCAACGAGCACAACGATCCACGGTTTCTTCGAACGGTGCGGCTTGCCCGATTGCGCCGAGACACGGCCTTCCAAATTCGCGAGAATACGCGAATCGTTGTTTGCGGCGCTTTTGGCCGTATCGGAAAGCAAGCTCGGCCGCGCTTTGGAACTGGGACTGTCCGGCGCACTCATTCAGTTCTCGTTGAATCAAGGTTTAATTCGCCGTGATAATGTAATCCGGCCGCCCTTGCAGCAGGCCAGATTCTAAGATCAAGCATTACAAAATACAATTTATTTCCGACCTACGGGGCAGACCTTGATTGCCGTTGCGCTTACCGCTTATTTTGCTCTTGCCGTGACGCTGGCAGCCGTGCTGCTATTGCCTTCGGCGCGCGCTGCGCTATTGAGCACCGTAGTGCAGATACAAAGACACATTGGCCGTCGCACTGCCCGAAGTGTGACTGAAGTGCGGCAGCAATTAACAAAATCAGTAACAATTTCGCAATCAACACTCAGCAATGCGAAAAAAATACTGATTCGCCGTCGCTTGCTGATTTTGATTACGGCAGGTATCCTTGCCGCGCCTCCATTGCTCGCAATTGCGTTACGCGGCAAACAGTTATTCCAGTACGACGGCGATACCCGCGCACCCGACGAGAAAATCGCCGCGCTGCTGCACGGTGAACAACTCGTTCCACCGCCGCCGCTGCCGCCCGAGGTGTTTGCAACACAGGAAGTCGAACAGGTCCGTCCAGCATTGAAGGACGCAAGTCGCGATTGGAATTTGCTCGACGCCGACTTTAGAACGCGCCTGTTGCTCGTGTACAAGATCATGCGCGAGCAATACGGATATGAAATGGCTTTACTCGAAGGTTACCGGAGTCCGGCACGACAAGACCGGCTCGCGCAGCTGGGGGGCGTCACGAATGCGGCCGGATATCAGAGCTATCACCAATATGGCCTTGCCGCCGATAACGCCTTTTTACGAAACGGCAAGCTCGTCATTTCGGAAAAAGACCCGTGGGCCATGCGCGGCTATCAGTTGTACGGGCAAACAGCCGAGCAAGTCGGCTTGACGTGGGGGGGCCGATGGAAATTGATGGATTTCGGACACGTTGAATACCACAAGCCGGGTTTCGTTTTGGGCCGCCCAACAGCCGCCCGCCTCGCCGGTAAGTAATCGGTTCAGGCAATGCCAATGACGCTCGCCGCGCCGCCGTCGCTATTCCTCTAGAAGAACGTCTTATGCAACGCTTTCTCAATGCGCTCACCCATAAACGCACGATGACGGTCATCGGGCTTATCGTCATCGCGGCATTCCTGTTCGGCGGCGCGCAATGGTTCGAGATCCCGCTCGTTTGGCCGGCCGCGGCGTTTGGCGCGGTCCTCGCACTGGTCTTCGTGGTCTGGCTCTGGCGGCGCATTGCGGCGCGTCGGGCTAACCGCAAGCTCGGCGACATGCTTGAACAACAAGCGGGGGCCGACAAGGCAGCGCAGCAGCAACCGGCCAAGCGCGCCGAACTCGACGGCCTGCGCACGCGTCTGGTTGAAGCCGTACGCACCATCAAGACGTCGAAGATCGGACAGATTTCGGGCGGCTCCGCGCTTTATGAACTGCCGTGGTACATCGTAATCGGCAACCCTGCCGCGGGCAAAAGCAGCGCCGTGCTGAACTCCGGCCTGCAGTTTCCGTTCGCCGACAAAACCGATGCCGTCATTCACGGCATTGGCGGCACACGTAATTGCGATTGGTTCTTCACGACAGAAGGCATTCTGCTCGATACCGCCGGCCGCTATTCGGTGCATGAGGAAGACCGCACCGAATGGCTCGGGTTTCTCGGGCTGCTCAAACGCTATCGGCCGAAAGCGCCGATCAACGGCATCATCGTGACGGCCAGCTTGGCCGAGCTGACGACCAGCCGGCCCGACGCCACCATCAACCTTGCACGCAGCCTGCGCCAGCGTGTGCAGGAGTTGACCGAGAAGCTCGAAGTTTTCGCACCCGTCTACGTCATGTTCACCAAGGCCGATCTGATCACCGGCTTCGCGGAATTTTTCAACGGTGGCGAGCGTCACGAATACGATCGCGTCTGGGGCGCGACACTGCCCTATGAACCGGACGAGCGGCGCGACGTACTCGCGTTGTTCGACGAGCGCTTCGAAGAGCTTTACGAAGGTCTGAAGGAAATCAGCGTGGCGCAGTTGTCGATCAACCGGGGCAATAAGCTGTCGCCGGGGCAACTGAGCTTCCCGCTCGAATTCCTCGCGATCAAACCCGCGTTGCGCATGTTTCTCGCCACGCTGTTCGAGACCAATCCGTTCCAATACAAGCCGATTTTGCGCGGCTTTTATTTCACGAGCGCGCTGCAGGAAGGCCAAACCAATAGCGCCGCCGCGCAACGCATCGGACAACGCTTCGGGCTCGGCGGCATCGACAACCTGCCCACTGCCGAGGCCGCTACGTCGAAGAACGGCTTCTTTTTGCGCGATCTGTTTTCGAAGGTGATCTTTGCGGACCGTCAGACCGTCCGCCAATTCGCGAGCCCGGCAAAAACGCGGCTGCGCTACGGCACATTCTTTACCTTCGTGGTCGTCCTAGCACTCGCATTGGGCGGGTGGGCCTGGTCCACGATCGGCAATCAGCAACTGGTCGCCAATGTTCAGGCCGATCTCGACAACATCGTGCGCCTTCAGCAAAACCGCAACGATTTGCAATCGCGTCTACAAGCCATCGATATTCTCGAAGACCGCATCGATCAACTCGAGCAGTTCCGCCGCGATCGTCCCGTATCGGTCTCGCTCGGTCTTTACCAGGGCGATCGCATCGAGCAGCGTCTGTTGACCGAGTACTACCGCGGCGTCAAGCAATTGATGCTCGACCCGGTGGCGCAGAACCTGGCTTCGTTCCTCAAGGAAGTCGACGCCCACCCCGATCAGTTGACGCCGCTCACCCGTGCGCCCGAATCGGGCGCGGTGCCGGTATCGGCGCGCAGCGGCGTGCTCGCGCAACCGGCGCAGAGCGGCCTTTATAGCGATGCCTCGCCGACCAACGTCCAAGATGCCTATAACGCGCTCAAGACCTACCTGATGCTATCGGACAAGCGTCATGTCGAAGCGGCTCATTTGACGGATCAGCTCGCCCGCTTCTGGCGCGGTTGGCTCGAATCGAATCGCAGCAACATGCCCCGCGACGAAATGATCAGGAGTGCTGAACGAATGATCACGTTCTATCTCGCCCGCGTCTCGGACGACGATTGGCCGATGATCGATGCCAATCTGTCGCTCGTCGATCAAACGCGCGAGAATTTGCGGCACGTGGTGCGCGGCATGCCTGCTCGTCAGCGCGTCTACGAGGAAATCAAGGCGCGCGCCTCGACACGCTTCGCGCCGATGACGGTTGCGCGCATCGTCGGTGACAACAACACGAGTCTGGTCGCCGGCAGCTATGCGATTCCCGGCACGTTTACGCGCGACGCATGGTTCCAATACGTGCAGCCCGCGATTCGCGAAGCCGCTACGAAGGAGTTGCAAGCGAAGGACTGGGTGCTCAATACAGCTTCGCAAGACGACTTGACCCTCGAGGGCAGTCCCGAGCAGATTCAAAAGGCGCTCGTCGGCATGTACAAGACCGAGTACGCGCAGCAATGGCAGCGCTTCATGCAAGGCGTCGCCGTTCAGGATTTCGGCAGCTTCGAGCAAGCGGTCGCATCGATGAATCGGCTTGGCGATCCGCAGGATTCGCCGATCAGCAAGATCGTCGAGACCGCCTATGATCAAACCGCATGGGACAACCCCGCCCTCGCCGCAACGACGCTGCAGCGCGCGCAAAAAGGCGTGACAGGCTGGTTCAAGCGCCTGTTCTCATCGCGCGAGCAAGCAGTGCAAAACGCCGGCATCGAGATCGACACCACGGCGTTGGCGCCCTCGATGGGCCCGGTTGGCGCCGCGTTTACGGGGCTTGCGCGCATCGCGGTGAAGCAGGACAACAACTCGCTGCTGCGCGGCTATATGGACACACTCTCCAAAATCCGCACCCGCTTTAACATCATCAAGAATCAGGGGGACCCTGGCCCGGGCTCGCGCCAACTGATGCAGCAAACGCTCGAGGGCAGCGGCTCGGAACTCGCCGATTCGCTGAAGTTCGTCGACGAGCAGATGCTCAATGGCCTGACCGACGAGCAACGCAAAGCGTTGCGCCCGCTGCTGGTGCGGCCGCTGATGCAGGCGTTCGCAGTAGTGATCGGGCCGGCGGGTGACGAGGTCAACAAAGTATGGAACGCGCAGGTGTATCAGCCGTTCCAAGCGTCGCTCGCGAACAAATATCCGTTCACCGCAACGTCGAAAGTCGAAGCCGGTGCCGGTGAAATCGCGCAGGTGTTCGGGCCGGAAGGGGCGGTCTCGAAGTTCGTCGGAACGACGCTCGGGCCGCTTGCCGTGCGGCGCGGCGATACGTTGAGCCCGCGTACATGGGGCGGCATGGGCATCGCATTCGCGCCCGACTTCTCGAGTGGGTTCTCGCACTGGGTGGCACCGCTTTCCGGTGCGGCAGCCGGCAACGGCGCAGCCTCCGCGGAGCCGCAGACCGTCTTCCAAATCTTGCCGCAACCGGGTGCGAAGACAACCGAATACACGCTGACGATCGATGGGCAGCAGTTGCGCTATCGCAATACGCCGGCGCAGTGGGCGAACTTCGTCTGGCCGAATCCGCAAGGCGCGGCCGGGGCCACGCTGAGCGCCACGACGTTCGATGGGCGCACCATTGCGCTTGTCAGCGAACCCGGCCGATATGGCCTCGAAAAACTGATCAACTCGGCGCAGCGCAAGCGCAATGCCGACGGCACATTCGATTTGTCGTGGACACAAGGTGAGGTGACCGTCGCGTTCAGCATGCGCATCGTCAGCACGTCGCAGCCGTCCGGCCGCAGTGGCGACGCCCCGCAGCAGCAAAGTCTGCGCGGCACGCGCTTGCCCGCCTCCGTGGTCGACGTTGCCACGGCGCGCGCCAATGCCGCGGCAGCCAGCGGCTCGACGTCAGCTGTGGCCGCAGCCACCACCGCAGCGGCTTCGAGCCCCTTACCGACCACCCCGGCCTCGGCGAACGCCACGGCCACGAACCAGGGAGCGGCGCAATGACGCAATCGGTCCAGGCGCAATTGGCCTATTTCGGCAAGATCCCCTCGCGCGGCGATTTCGTGAAGAGCACGAACAATCCGCAGTTGCTGCAAACGCTCGATCGGTGGATCGCACAGGCCGTCGAACTGCTTGCGGAAGACCCGCGCTGGAAGATCGTCTACGACAACGCCAAGCCGATGCACTTCGCGTTCCTCGGCTCGCAAAGCAAGCTCGCTATCGCCGGGCACATGATGGCGAGTCACGACGTTTCGTTGCGCCGCTTTCCGCTGCTTGCGGCGACCGCACTGGAGGTCGAGCGGCCGCTGGCCTTTCTTGGACGCAGCCCGCTCGCATTCGCGCGGTTGTGGTCGCGCGCTGCGATGCAAATGCGCGAGCTCTTCGACTGCACCGAACCGAGCGCGGCACTGCAGGCCCTTGGCGATACGCAAGTGACGATCGACGTCGGCCATTCGAATTCGCACGACGGCACGTTCACCGATTTCATCGAGCATCAAACGCTGGCCGGCCTCGAGCAGATGTTGCTTGCAAGCGGCCACCCGGTGCGATTGCGCGGTGCGATGCTCGCGCTTGGCTCGTTACTCAGGCCCGTGATGCAGAGCAAATCGCGGCATCTCGAACGCGGCCT
This sequence comes from Trinickia sp. LjRoot230, assembly GCF_964253315.1. Lineage (NCBI taxonomy): Bacteria > Pseudomonadati > Pseudomonadota > Betaproteobacteria > Burkholderiales > Burkholderiaceae > Trinickia > Trinickia sp. LjRoot230. The sequence continues at coordinate 805,348 of NZ_CAXUQX020000001.1, read as the reverse complement.
CACGTTGCCGTTGCCGACCGATACGTTTTATCGCAGCCTCGTTGCCACTTTTTGGCTCGAGCTTATTGCGCCATTTCTAGCGCAAGCCGATTTCGAGGTCGCGATTTTTATCGGGACGATTGCAGAGAGGGAGCGGCTCGTGATCGGCTTTAACGGCGCATCTGCGAAGACCCTGCATAGCGTCATCGACCCGCAGGCGTATGCCGCACACAACATCGACATCGACGATCCCGAATGGATCGATGAACACACACAGAACGACCACGGCATCAGCAAGCTCGTCAGCTATCTCGAGCAACCGCAACTCTCGCTGCGTATCGCGCTCGATACGTTCCGTGAAGCGTTTGTAGAGGCTTGATACCATGCATGCGATTTATTCATCTTCTGTTCGCGCCGGCTTGTTGCTGGCATCGCGTTCGGGCGTGCTCGCCATGTTCGCGCTGGCGTGCGGTGCGGCCGCCACGGCGGCGCGTGCCGATAATGCCGGCCCTGCCAATGTGTCTCCGATCGACAATAGCGGCATCACAATCCGTACGACTGTGCTGCCAGGACAGCCGGCACCCGTTGCATCGCCAGCGGCCAGCAGCAGTGCCGCGCGTGTGCCGCCCACTATCAACGCCATGCCAGGGCAAGTCGTCGCAAGCGGCAAGGTGCCCGACGAAGCGACTCGCGCCGCGGTGCTGACACGCTTGCGTGAGACCTATGGCGCGGGCAATGTCGTCGATCAAATCGAAGTCGGGAATGTCGACACGCCGCCGAACTGGGCGGCCAACGTGCAGAAGCTGATTGGCCCGCAATTGAAGCAGATCAGCAAGGGGCAGTTGAAGATCGACGGAACGCAGATCGATGTCAAGGGCGAAGTCGGCAACGAGGCGCAGCGGCAGCAAATCGCAAGCGATATGGCGAGCGCGCTTAATCCGACCTATACGATCAAAAACGGTTTGCGTGTCAGTGCGTCGGAGCAAGGCGTGCTCGATAGCACGCTTGCCAATCGCACGGTCGAGTTCGAGACCGGCAGCGCGCTGCTGACACAGCAAGGCCGCGCGATTCTCGATCAGATGGCGGCTGTTCTCGTGAGGATGACGGGCAAGACCATCGAGGTGATCGGGCATACCGACAACTCCGGGAGCCGTGCGTCGAATATCGCGCTGAGCCAGGCGCGCGCCGATGCGGTGAAGGGCTATCTCGTGGTCAAAGGTGTCGCGCCGCAATCGATGACGACGATGGGCGTGGGCCCGGATCAGCCGATTGCGTCGAACGATAACGATCAAGGGCGCGCGAGGAACAGGCGGATCGAGTTTCGTGTGGGGAAGTGAGTCATGTCTGCGAGTTGAGCCGCGCTTCCCGCGCCTCCAGGTACTTGAGGCAGGCAATCTCATCCGGATGCGTGATGTGACACTTGATAGCGGCGTCCTCCGCCGTCGATCTGTCCAACGACATCGTCAGAAGCGCCTCGGTCAGTCCGCCAGCGCCGACGCGACCCTCCCTGCCTTCGAGGTATGCAACATCGTCTTGGTGCTCAAGGCCATATTTCGCGGCGGCTTGCTTGCCCAACGTATCGCCGCGGCGCATGGCCACCAACGCACCGATCAGCGCCAGGACGGTACTCAATCCTCCTCGGGCTTCCACATCCTTCAGGTACGCCAAGTCTGCAAGGTCCTCCGGATGCGTGATTCCTGCGGCAACGTCTCTAACCGTCTTCTCGGGAGCATCACGCAGTGTCAAGAACACATGGGCCAGTGCTTGGCGGCTGGCCGGGGCCTCTCGCGCCCTTAGCGCTGCCACATCGTCCGGATGCGTAATATCGCATTCCCGTGCGATGTCCGCGGGCGCCCTGTCGCCGGCCTGCACCTCTGCGAATGCGTGAACGAGCGAAAGGGGGCTGGCCCATTCCCCTCGTGGCTTTAGCAGCGCGAGGTCGCTCGGATGCGCAATGTCATATTGCAAAGCAGCGACGTCGGGCGTCATGTCGTGATCATGTATAGCCAAAAACGCCCTGCGTAAAAAATAAACAGTGATGCGCCCTTCCCTGGCCCTCAGATACGCGATATCGTCTTGATGCGAAAGGTGGTACCGTCTGGCGGCTTCCTTCGCCGGGATCCTATCGCGACGCATAGCGACCTCCGCCTGGCCCAGCACAACGCGGCCAGCGAAGCTATCTCCGGCCCTCTCGCCGTCGGCAAACGGTGTCTCTTCACTGTCCGCAGGCACTGCACCACGGCGAGGAAGGTCGCGAATTGGATTAGGCGAAGCGGGGCGATGTGGTTCCGACTGCGCCGACGCATTGGGGACTTCGGCGCCGGTGGAACGCACCGGTTCGCCACCCGGGCTGGACCCGGGAATACGCGGTGATGACATAGAGGTGTTAGCGAGAAGTTTGATCAGGTCAGCACAAGCCTAACGGCATCATCACTATTGCCTTCTCTCCACAGCGAAAGCAGAACCGCCCCTGCGAAACGCGGCGGCCGTCATCGCACGCTCCCTCATTTTTCCTCGGGCTTCACCCCCAATAACTCGCGCAGATGCGCCAACGATCCGTCATCTTTCACCACTGCGGCCAACCATTGATGCAATGGCATATCGGCCCATTCGGCCGCTTTGTCCGCAAGATATGCGGCCGGGCTGTGCGGCTCCGTTGCGCGTAAAAACTGCGCGACAGCGCGCAACTGCGCTACCGCATCGGCACGGTTCTGAATCTCGCCTGAATACCGGGTCTGCGGCATTGTGGCCATCGCCCCCCCTTGATTAACCGATATAGCCGATGTCTTAAACGTAGGCTCGGCACGCTCGGCCACGGGTGCCGGCGCCACCGCCACTGCCTCCGCGCTCACGCCCACATCGCGCGCAAACCGCTCGGCAAGCCCATAAACAAATGCGTAGGAGTCCTTAGCTTGTCTGAAGCTCGGTGCCGCCTCACCCGCATGCGCATCCAGTTCCTTTTCGAGCGCCAGCATCGCCGCTTCGAATGCCTTTAGGTCTGCTAACAATGTTCGATAAAACGCAGCCGGGGTGACCCGCTTGGCCGCATCGATCTGCTCGAACGACGGCTTGCCGCGCAGGATCTCGTCCGCGTGATCGGGGGCGCGCTTTGCGGCTTGCGCAACATTCGTCGCGACTTCCCAATCAATCGCGGTATAGCCACCGCTCGAAGTCTGCGTCAGCGGCATCTCGCGCAATAGCTGCGCCGTGCGTCCAACGAGCCATGTCACGTTGCCGAGCCGATACTCCGCATCGTCGCCATCGGGCAACGGATGCACATGGTCCCAATACTGTGCGCACAGCCCCGTCAGCAGCGTATAGCCCTGCGTCAAGCCGCTCACGCGCTCCTTGATCGCCAGTGCCTCGGTCAACCACGCAGCAAGCCGCAAGTCCTTCGTCTGCGTGCTCAGCAATGCCGAACATCGGTCGATCACGAAGCGCCAATCCGCTTCCTTGATTTCCGTCACCCACTCGCCCTGATCGAGCGAAGGATCATCGAAACGACGCGCATGCTGAATCGCATCGAAATCGCTCGAAAAGAGCAGGTCCTGGCCGCATGAGGACGCACCTTCCAGAGGCGCCAAAAGCAATGCAAGGTCGAGCGCCATCTCACACCACCTTGTATTCGAATTCGCCATCCTCGCCGGCACGCACACCGATCCGCTCGATCCGCTCGCCTTGCGCGACACGTCCGAGCACCTGCTGCGCCAGCTCCGGCAGCAGCGTGCCGTTCAATATATGGTCGACGTTGCGCGCACCGGAATCCACTTCGGTGCAGCGGGCCAGCACGGCCTCGATCAGCGATTCGTCCCACGAGAACTGCGCACGGTGATTGGCGGCGATCCGCTCGCGAATGCGCCCAAGCTTGAGCTCAATGATTTGCGCCAGTACGTCGTCGGAAATCGGATAGTACGGAATCACTTTCACGCGCCCGAGAAATGCAGGCTTGAACGCTTTATATAGTTGCGGACGCAACGTTTCCGAAAGCGCGTCGGCATCGGGCAATTCATCGGGCTCCTTGTTCAAACACGCCTGTATCACGGCCGACGATCCGACATTCGACGTCAGAATGATCAGCGCATGGCGAAAGTCGATTTCACGCCCCTCCGCATCGTCGAGGGTGCCTTTGTCGAAAACCTGAAAGAACATTTCGAGTACATCCGGGTGGGCTTTTTCTATCTCGTCGAGCAGCACGACCGAATACGGGTTGCGTCGCACAGCCTCGGTCAGCACACCCCCTTCGCCATAGCCGACATATCCCGGCGGGGAACCCTTGAGCCCCGACACGGTATGCGCCTCCTGATACTCGCTCATGTTGATCGTGATCAGCTTGCGCTCGCCGCCATAGAGAATATCGGCCAACGCCAGCGCGGTCTCGGTCTTGCCCACGCCCGACGGCCCGACAAACAGGAACACGCCACGCGGTTTGTGCGGATCTTCGAGATTTGCGCTGGCGGTACGCACGCGTTGCGCGATCGCATCGAGCGCATGGTCCTGGCCAATCACGCGCGCCGCCAGCAAATCTTTCAAGCCCAGCACCGTCCGAATTTCATCCTTCACCATTCGTCCCAGCGGAATCCCTGTCCAGGAGGCGACGATCTCGGCCACAACGTGACCATCGACTTGCAACGGCACCATCGGCCTCGATTGCTGCAACGCTTGCAATGCCGTGGTCTGCTCGATCAATGCAGCGCGCGCGGCATCCTTGTTATCGGCGTTGGCCGCTTCCAACTCTGCTCGTAACGTTGCAATGCGGCTGACCAGCGCACGCTCTTCTTCATAACGCGCTTCGTCGAGTGCGAGCGTCGCCTGCTCGGCCGCGTGGGCCGCGCGCAATTCGCGAAGCCGCTCTTCATGTGCCGCCCCGGCCGAGGCAGCGGCCAGCTCGCGTTCGAGCGAGACGATTTCCGCGTCGATACGCTCAATGCGCTTGCGGGCATCATCAATCACAGCAGGCGTCGAGCCTTGTGCGAGCGCCACTTTCGCGCAAGCGGTATCGAGCACGCCAATGGCCTTGTCTGGCAACTGCCGTCCGGTGATGTAACGGTGCGAAAGCCTCACCGCTTCGGTAATCGCTTCGTCAAGGATGCGTACGTTGAAATGCGCCTCCATGCGCCCCGCCAACCCGCGCACCATCGCGGCCGCCAACGTTTCGCCAGGCTCGTCGATCTTCACGACCTGAAAGCGCCGCGCGAGCGCGACGTCCTTTTCAAAGTACTTGCGATACTCGCTCCAGGTCGTCGCCGCGATCGTGCGCAATTCGCCGCGTGCAAGCGCAGGCTTGAGCAAATTCGCCGCATCGTTTTGTCCCGCTTGCCCACCTGCCCCGATAATCGTATGGGCCTCGTCGATAAAAAGCACGATAGATACGACGCTTTTCTTCACTTCATCAATGACGTTCTTCAAGCGATTCTCGAACTCGCCTTTCACGCTCGCACCCGCTTGCAACAGGCCCATATCGAGCACATGCAGCGCGACACCCTTCAATGGCTCCGGTACATCGTTCGCAGCTATGCGCAACGCCAAACCCTCGACCACGGCCGTCTTGCCGACACCCGCCTCACCCGTGAGAATCGGGTTGTTCTGCCGACGCCGCATCAGGATGTCGATCGTCTGTCGTATCTCCGCCTCGCGGCCGATGACAGGATCGATCTCGCCGTCGCGCGCACGCGCGGTGAGATTCGTCGTGTAAGTATCGAGCGCGGGCGTCTTCGATATTCCTGGCCGTGTCGAACCGGGCATGCCGTCTGCGTCTTCGCCTGCGCCGTCCGCTGCTTGGGTCGCGCTCGACGCTTGCGCTTCGCGCGAGCCGGCCGTGACTTCGTCGAATTTATGCTTGAGCGTTTCGATCTGAACTTGCCCGAAAACAGCCGACATGCGCTGCGCAAATTGCGCGAGATCGGGCGCGCTCAACAGCGCGAGAAGCAGGTGCCCCGACCGAATCCGGCCGGTTTGAGAATCGAGCGATGCAATGAGCCACGCCTGCTCGAACAGCGCGATCAAGTGCGGCGAGAACACGGGCGTGCGCGTGTTGCCGGTCTTCAAGCGCGTCAGTTCGTGCTCCAAATCACGGCGCAACGCATCAGCACTGAGCTTGTTCACCCGCAGCACGACGCCGATGTCGCTCGTCGTTTCGTCGAGCAGGGTCAGGAACAGGTGTTCCAAATCGACTTCGTAATGTCCACGCGCGAGGCACAGGCTCGCAGCGCGCGTCGCGGCATCGAGGCATAGCGCGTCGAGCTTGGCAATAAGAGTCTTCAAAGGCGTGGCCATGGATCACATTCCGTTGTCTTTAAGGTCGGTTCAATGAATAGCGTGCAATTCGTAACGCGCGTCATCGCGATCGCGTTCGGCCTCGCGAGTGCAGAGGAACGCATCCCATCCAAGGCGGGCACCGGCACCCAACTGGCTCGCCCCTACCTCGTCTCGCGCCAGCACGAGCGACACCTCGTACTCGATCAACACGCCAGCGGCAATGCTGAGCATCCGTTTGAGCGCCACCGCGTGCGGTGCACCCGGTAAAAATGCTTCGTAGTCCTGCTTGGTCAGCGGCCCGATCACGAGGCGCGCGCGCATGTCGCGCTGCCAGACACGCTCGCCCACGAGCGCACTCGCGCCCAGCTTGACGTTGGCAAGCCCGAGCCGGCTCAGGCGCGTGAGGGGTACGTCATACCACTTGCCGATAAATTGCTCGACCCGCATCGGCACGCGAAAGTAATCGGCCAGTGTGCATTGCAAATACGCGGCCGACATCGGCCGATGTCGCAGCGGCAGCGCGTACCCCGCCATCGCTTCGTCGAAGAGCGCGCCAGCGCCTTGCTGCAACGCTGCGCGTGTTGGCGCGTGAGCGAGCCCGGCGAACGCCAGCAAGAGCGGCAAATAACGTTCATCCTTGTCGAGCTCATAGTGAAACGGCAACCGATACTTCTTCCAAGCTTCGTAAAAAAGCGCGGTCGCGCGATTCGAGAACACATCGAAGAATTCGCGCGCGGCCCGGTCGCGTTGAATGTACTCGCGCTCGACCAACTGCTCGGTGTAATGCAGCGGTAACGCGCCTTGCCCCCCAAGCAGGCCAAAAAACGCGGGCGTGAGTTCCACGCGCGCGAGCGTTCGGTCCGCTAGCGCCGCATCGCGCTGCGCTTCACTGCGAAGCGGCACGTCCGCATGGCCATACGAGATCGCCGCTTCGAGTTCGCTCGGTGCGAACGTCAGCGACAGCGTGTTGCGAAAGCCGATACGGTGCGCGATAGTCTCGCCGGTGCGTTGCGAGAGCTGCTGCGAAAACCAGACCTCGAGTACGCGAACGGCTTGAAAAAACTCGAAGCGGTACGGCTCATCGAGCAGCCGCTGCACTACGCCAGCATCGATTCTGCGCTGCGCGGCTTGCATCGCATGATCTCCTCGCCAGTGCGCTGGGATACGGCAACCAATTGCACAAAGCTGTTCAAATTCACATAAAGCCCAAAGAACCTATCGAGCACTTGGACGAACGAGGCGAGGCTCGTTCCGACGAAATTCGCCTCGTTCATGGTCAGACGGATTTCGGTGCCGCGCACGAACGTGGCGAACGGCTTGCCCGGCAGCCACTGAACAGCGGCGCGCCGCTCGATACCGACGAGCCCTTCGATATGGCGCACGGACACCGGCGTGCGTCGCAGATCGTAAAGGGTCAACAACTCTTTGAGCGCCGCGAGATCGTCTTGCACGAGCGAAACCTGGCTCAGCGCCAGATGAGAGACCAGCCGCCAATGCATCGACGGCCCGCGCTCGACGCGCACGTTCGGTGTCGGCCGACACAGCATCGAAATGGGTGCATCGAAAACCGTCAGGTCTGTGAACAAATCGCCGCCTTCGAGACCGATCGCAAGCCGCGCCGGCAAATCGCGGTTCGTACACGTTAGCGCGAGACTGACCGTGGTCGTCACGGCTTCGGCTGGCGCAAACCCGGCATCCACGAGAGCGAGTTCCGTTTCGTAGCCCGGACTCTTCGCCGCCACCTCGGCGTTACGTCGGGCAAACCAGTAACGGCCGACCTGCGTCGGCTCGTCGTGATGCAGCGCATAGAACGGGCGGAACGGTGTGATCGTCTGTTCGTGTGCGCCCGCTTTAACCACGCGAACCGCATCGATCGAATAGACCTCGTAGGCATGCGCATGCTCGGCATCGGCAATCACCGGGTACGAAACCGCTTGATGATTGACATGAATCGGCTCGCCAGGCTGCGTGAAGAGATTGATGACGGGCGTCGAAAACAGACGCAGGTGCTGCGGCGCGAGTGTCTCGACCAGGCGCGGCGCCTGAGCCTCGCCGCGCGCCTGGCCCAACACGACATGCAACGTCACCCGCCGGCACGGGCCGCTCGCTTTCGAGATCGCCGCCAAATCGAAATCGATGAAATCGAACTTGTCGGGAAACGCAAAGTACTCGGTCAGCAAACGATAGGCAGGGTGCGACTTCGCCGGGTAATCGATCAGCGCCTCGGCTTCGTCGAACCCTGCTTGTGCAAGCGGCACATCGGCGAGCGGCCGCCAGGCGCCGGTGTCGCCTGCTTCGACATAGGCGTGCGTCGCCTTTATGAACAGGCAATCGGCAAGCGCAGCGGTAAACGATTGCTCGCCTTGCAGATAGGCGCGCACGCGCGCAAGCCCGAGCGCATCGAGGCGGCATTCGGCCGATGTGCTTTCGAACGTAAACGAGCAAACACCAAACGCGTGGTTCGGCAACACCGGTGCGTTGGCCGGCAATGCGGCAATGGGCCGGTAACCTGCCGCGACGATGGAAATGGGGGCGAGCGTCACATCGTAGGCCGTACGAAAACGGCAACGCACGCCACGCAGCGCACGCGTTTCGAGCGGTGTGCCACGCGGAATTTTCACTGGCGCAGCAAGCCCGGTCGCCCCTTGCGCACTGAACTGCGCAATCGAGCACGACGGGAAAGGACGTAGATAGTGTGGATACAGTACCTCGAACAGCGCTTCGACGAATTCCGGCGATTCATCGTCGAGCTTTTTATTGATGCGCGCGCCGAGCAATGCGAACGAATCGATCATCCGTTCGACGTGCGGGTCGTCGCTCGCGTCGCCGCTGGCTGCAAGACGCGCCGCGATCTTCGGATACCGATCGGCGAAATCGCGCGAATACTGCCGCAAAAACGCCAGTTCCCGCTCGTAGTAAGGCAGCAACGCTTCCATCGATATTCCCCGAGCGCCAAGCGCCTCGCTCTCTTTTACGCGTGAATCCGTTTTACTCGTACACGCGGGGGCGCGCCGCATCGGCACCGCGCCGCGAACGCGTGACGGAGTATTGCAGCGTGGATGCCTGCAACATCGCATCGAAGCTGACCGGCTCTGCGGCCGGATGCACGACTAGCTTCGCGCGAATCACGAAGCAAAGCGCGTTGGTCGATTGCGTGCTCAACTCGAGCGACACCGCCACCTCACGCAAACGCGGCTCGTGGCGAGCGATCGCTTGCCGGATCGAAGCGCAGATGAACGTGCGATCGGTGTGGCTCGCGAGACTGAGCCCTGCGAAATCGTTCAAGCCGTACGTCAATACCGAACGCTGGCACTCGGTCAGCTTCAGCAATTCGTCTTCGGTTATTACGATGCGCGTGTTGAGCAACGCTTCAACGTCGCGCGCGACGCGGTTTTTCAGTTCCTCGAGCGTCAGTTGCCGCATCGCGGCCGGTGCCGGAGAATGCGGATCGTCGTCGAAAAGCTTGTCGAGCAAGCTCGGTTCGAATCGCTTCATCGTATAAGGCGGCAAGCGAGCGCCGGCCGAAGCCGACACTCGCTTGGCGAGAACATCACATCATCAAACCGCGTAGGTCTTGTCGTTCTTCGTGAGGCTCCACGCGCCTTGCGCGTTGCCACCCTGATTGCCGCCGACCTTTTGCTGCGTGTACTTCCATTGCACGGCCGCGTACTTGAGCGAGAACTGCTCGGTCGGCAAGCCTTCGCCCACCACGCTCGGCGTGATGCTCGAAATAATGACGTACTTGAGCTTCACCTCAAGATACTTGACGCGCTTGCCTTCTCCGTCCGAACGCATGAAGTCGATCGTGACTTCATCGAACGTCGTGCCGCCCGATGCGTGCTGATACAGCAGCGGGCTGACGACATCGATGTCCTTCGTGAACGTCATGTCGGAGTGTTCGCAACGCTCCGCCGTGTGGCCGCCCGCGGTGGATGCCGTGGCCGAACGCGGTTGCGTGATCGTATGTGCCCATGAGCTCAACTCGATCCAGCCGTCGTGATCCTTGTCGGCCGACTCACCCTTGATGGCGGGATTGCCAAATTTCAAGTACATGTCTTTCATGGCTTCTCGACTCCCGAAGTGGCGGTTTAAAAGCGGGCCGGACGCCATGTCCAGGCCCTTTTGAATGGTTTATGTTTATGCGCCTGCCGGCTTTGGCAGGTCTGCGACGAGCCGCAGCGAAATCGACAACTCGTCGAGTTGGAAATGCGGCCGAAGGAACGCGACCGAGCGATAGGAACCCGGCTTGCCAGGAATCTCGGAAACCTGGATCGACGCTTCGCGCAACGGAAATTGCGCTTTTTGCTCCTGCGTGGCGTTGTCGTCGAGCAGGACATACTGCGAGATCCAACGGTTCAGGAAGCCCTCGACGTTCTGGGCCGAAGCGAAGCTGCCGATCTTGTCGCGCATCATCGCTTTCAGATAGTGCGCGATGCGCGAGACGGAGAAGATGTACTGCAGTTGCGCGGACAATACAGCGTTCGCATTCGCGCTATCGGTGTTGTATTTTTTGGGCCGCTGCACCGATTGCGCCGCAAAAAAGGCAGCGTAGTCGGAGTTCTTGCAGTGCACGAGCGGCATGAAGCCCAGATCGCTCAATTCCTTTTCGCGACGATCGGTAATCGCGATCTCGGTCGGGCATTTCAGCGCGATCTCGCCGTCGTCGGTCTTGAACGTATGGGCCGGCAAATCTTCGACCAGCCCGCCGCCTTCGACTCCGCGAATGGCGGCACACCAGCCGAAATCGTCGAACGCAGCCGTGAGCCGCGTCGCAAACGCCCAGGCCGCGTTGCACCAGAGATACTTGTTGTGATCGGTGCCATCGACGTCTTCGACAAAATTGAAGCCGTCAGCCGTTAAGCCGTCTTTCGGGTGAAACGGCAAGCGTCCCAGATAGCGCGGCAACGCAAGCCCGACGTAGCGTGAATCCTCTGCATCGCGGAACGACTTCCACTTCGCGTATTCGACGGTGTCGAACACTTTGCCGAGATCGCGCGGCTTGCCGAGATCGGAGAATGATTCCAGACCAAGCAGCTCCGGCGCCGCCGATGCGATGAAAGGCGCATGCGCCGCTGCGGCCACGTGCGACATCTGCTCGATGAAGTACATGTCCTCGGGCTGGCGCGTGATCTCGAAGTCGCCGACCAACGCGCCGAACGGCGCACCGCCGAACGTGCCGAATTCTTCTTCGTAGATTTTCTTGAAGAGCGCGCTTTGGTCGAATTCAGAGGCCGTTTTGAAGTCGCGTACGATCTCGCGCTTGGACGCATTGAGCGCTTTGATCTTGATCGTCGTGCCGGTGTTGCTCTCCTGGCACAGGTAGTGCAAACCACGCCAGGTGCTTTCCATGCGCTGGAATTCCGCGGCATGCATCACCTGGCTCAGTTGCGCCGATAACAGGCGATCAAGCTCGGCAATGCGCGCATCGATGGTTGCCGACAGGTTGTCGGAGACAACGACCGTCCCTTCGAGCACCTGGTGCGCCAGCTCGCTGATCAAGTCTTTCGCACGCGCATGCTCCGAATCCGACTTGGCAACCTTGCTCTTTTCGACGATCTCATCGAGCAAGGAAGTTGCGGTGCCCGTTTCGGCTTGCGCGACGCTGGCCATGGCCGTTTGCTGATTCATTTCACACCCCGCTTGGAGCTCAGTTGCCTTGCTTGTCGTGTTCGGCGGCGTCGCCACTTTCGCCCGTCGTTCCAGCCAGCGCCTGCACCTGCTGCGTGTTGGCGAGTACGTCGCTCAGCAGGCTTTCGAGCTTGTCGTTGCCGGCCAGCTTGTTGCGCAAGTCGGCAAGCTTCGAGCGCGCATCGAGCAAACGCTTGAGCGGTTCGATCTGCGCCACGACTTGGTCCGGGTTGAAATCCTCGATCGATTTGAAGCGCAGGTCCACCGCGAATGTGCCTGCCCCATCCGTCAGTTCGTTCTTGACTTGAAAAGCCGCACGCGGCTCGACGCCTTTCATCACGTCGTCAAAATTATCGCGATCGATATTGACGAACTTGCGCTCGCGCAGCTTCGGTTGCTCGATTTCGGATTGCCCGGCCAGATCGGCAACCACACCGACGACGAACGGCAACTCCTTGATTTCGATCGCATCGCCCCGCTCGACCTCATAGGTCAACTGCACGCGTGGCGGACGCACTTTCTGCAAGCGCTTTTGGATGCTTTCTTTCTTGGCCATCGACGGCTCCCCGAAGCGGATGAATCAAACAGACTGAACAGACTGATCAACGAAGCGCGCTGAACGGATCGGCCCCATTGCCATTGCCGGCCGCGGGCTTGCCTGCCGGCTCGGCGGGCTTGGCTGCCGGCTCGGCATCCGCCGCCCCTGCCTCCTTGCTGGTATTGGGCGCCGCACGGCGCACGACACGGCGTTTTTTCACAGCGGGCTTTTTCTGCACGACTTCTTCGGGGAAAAGCGTCGCCTGGCCCAGCGTGTCGCGCAACTGATGCGCAAGCGACTGCGCGTCCGACTTCGCGTCGCCGGCAAGCGCGGCGTCCTGCCGCAATTCACCGAGCGACTGCGTCGCGATGCGCAGGCCGCTTACAGCCAACACGCTTTTTGCCGCGCGGTCGGTCGAGTCGCGCTGCAACGCTTCTTGCGCGGCAACGATGGCCTGGCCGTAATGCGCCTGATCGAATTGAATTTGCGCGATGCGTGCCCACGGCTCTTCACGCGTGGGGTCCATTTTGGCCAACTGCTCGTAGAGGCCCAGCGCATGATCCTTGTCGCTGCCCTTGGCCGCGACATCCGCGTCCGCGAGCGCTTTATTAAAAGCTTCGGGCGTCGTTTGATTGGCCGACTTTTGCGTTGCGCAGCCCGCGATAGCGGCGCAAACGAGCACGGCCACAGAGAGTTTTTTTGAAAGTCGCTGTTTCGTCATTTTGTTGGCACCGACTAGCGGTTTATTTAATTCGCCGGGAAACCACAGCTTTGCTTTGCGGCGAGTGCGCGCGTATAGTACCGGCCAAATTTCCATAATTCAACTTCTATCGCGTGATATCCAGTGGAATAGAAAATCGTTGAAGATTGAATAGGAGAAACGCTCTACACGCACGCGAGAGACTCAAGGAAACTATTTCCGAGTCAATTCAAACATAGTGTTAATTAAGCAAAATTTGCCGGGGTTATGCGTTATACAAACTTGTCCGTTCGCACCTCGATGAGCGACGTCAAACCGACTCTGCAGTCGCTTTTCCCACCATTTGGATTGAGCACCGGTGCAAGCCGGACAAGGTCAATGAAGGCTTATTTCGTCCGTGCAATCGTACCGCTCGCGCTGTGCTCGCTGTTGGCCGGTTGTGCCGCGGGGGTGCCGCTATTAGGGGCAGCGGCGTCCACTGTGCTGCAGGCGACCGGCCTCGGCAAGCCCGATGTGCCCGATGCGCAAAAGCCGCCGCGCAATATCGCGCTCACGCTCGCGGCCGCGCCCAACCTGAATGCGGCCAAAGACAATCACCCGCTCGCAGTCGTCGTGCGTCTTTATGCATTGAAAGATCCCACTTCGTTCCAGCAGGCATCATTCGACGCCTTTACCGATCCCGCCAAGGAAAAAGGCGCGCTGGGCACCGATCTGCTCAGCGTGCGCGAAGTGACGCTGATCCCCGGTCAACGCTATCAGATGGTTGAAAAGGTCTCGCGCGAAGCGCAGGCATTCGGCATTGTTGCATTGTTCCGCGACCCGGCAATGCGCCGTTGGAAATTCGCCTTCGACCCGGCGAAATCGGAGAAATCCGGCATAATGGTCGGCCTGCATAACTGCGCAATGACGGTGGCGAACGGCACTGTCATTCCGATTGATCCGGGGCTGCCAATGCCCGCATTGAACTTGCTGTCGTCGGTGTCTTGCGGATGAATGCCGGCGTCCATCAGAGGCCAATGCATCTTGAATGCATCTTTTATGGCCGCATGCGCGGCTCTTTGACTTCACTTGCGGATTGAAGATGAGTTATTCAGCGAAATTGCTATGGGGAGAAGGACTCTTTCTCAGGCCTCAGCATTTCCAGCAACAAGATGCCTATCACGAAGCGCGTCTCGTTGAATCGATACGTGCGATTCAACCGTTCAGCTGGGGCGTGCGCTCGATACGCTTTGACATGGACGCGATCAGCAACAACTCGTTGCGGCTGACCGATCTCTCGCTCGTGTTTCCCGACGGCACACTCTATACGGCGCCGCAAGCCGACGACTTGCCCGAGCCGATTGCGCTCGAGACGCTGCCCGATGGCGTCAGCGACTTCTACTTTTATCTCGCGCTGCATCCATTGCGCGAAGCCGGCAGCAACTACACGAGCGAGCCCGACGACGGCTTCGCGTCGCGCTATGCGAGCAAACAAGCGTCGGTCGCGGATCAGTTCACCGATGCGACAACGGCCAATCTCACGTTTCTAAAAACGCGTGTGAAGCTGATCGGCCATAACGAGCCGCGCGCGCAGCTGGTTACCGTGCCAATCGCACACGTGCGCCGCACAGCGACCTCGGGCTTCGAGATCGATGCGGAGTTCGTGCCGCCATGCATTGCCATCGAAGCGTCACCGGTGCTGCATCAGCGGCTACGTCAGCTGATCGACGCGTTACAAGCGAAAGTGAGCGCGCTTTACGGCTTTCATCGCGAGCCGACGAAGAACATCATCGAATTTCGCTCTGGCGACATCGCATCGTTCTGGCTGCTGCACACGGCAAATGCAGCCGTTGCGTCGCTCGCTCACCTGCTGCACCATGCCGCGTTGCACCCCGAGCGGCTCTTTCAGGAATTGCTGCGCCTCGCGGGCCAGCTGATGACGTTTTCGAAGCAGTACTCGCTCGCCGATCTGCCGATCTACCGCCACGACGAACCGGGGCCGGCATTCGCGCTGCTCGACACGATCGTGCGCGATCTGCTCGAGACGGTCATTTCGACGCGTCACTTTGCGATCACGCTCGAAGAAGTGCGGCCGTCGTTTCATATCGGACGTCTCGACTCGGGCAAGATCGACGATAAGACCGCATTCTTCATCGCGGTATCAGCCGACATGCCGCCGGCCGAACTCGTCGATGCCGTGCCAGCGCGCTTCAAGGTGGGTGCGCCCGACGACGTCGACAAGCTCGTCTTGTCGGCGATGCCGGGGGTGCGTCTCACCTACACGCCGCAAGTGCCGCCGGCCGTGCCGGTGCGGCCGGGCGCCTGCTACTTTGCGCTCGATGCACGCGGTGCGCTCTATGAACGCATGCTGCAATCGCAATCGGCGATGATCTATGCGCCGTCGGGCATCAACGATCTCAAACTCGAACTGATCGCGGTGACATCATGACCGAAGTCCCTTCCCTCTTTGGCGGTAGCGCTGGCGGCAGCAGCAGTCTGCCGCCCACTGCCTCGATGCCGGGTTCCGATGCGGGCTTCCAGGCGCGCTCGCTACGCGACCTGCTCTATGATGGCTTGTTCATGCTGTTTCTGCTCAAGCAAGGGCACGCGCCCGGCGACGCGGCGGAGTTCAGCTCGCGGGTGCAATCGTTCCTCGCCGATTTCGAGCGCGGTGCAAAAAAGCTCAATGCGCCGGCCGACGATGTCTACGCTGCGAAGTTCGCGTTTTGCGCCGCAATCGACGAAGCGGTACTGGCCTCTTCGTTCAAGATCCGCACCGACTGGGAGCGCCGTCCGTTACAGCTCGTCCTCTTTGGCGAACAACTGGCCGGCGAGAAATTTTTCGATCATCTGGAAGCATGCCGCGCACAAGGCGTCGCGCGTCTGCAATCGCTCGAAGTGTTCCATATGTGTCTGCTGCTCGGCTTTCAGGGCAAGTATTTGTTGGAAGGCCCCGAAAAGCTCGCCTATCTCACGGCACGGCTCGGTGACGAGATCGCGCACATGAAAGGCAAGCGCGCCCCGTTCGCGCCGCATTGGCCGCTGCCCGACCAAGTGGCGCACCGGCTCAAGCATGAGGTTCCGCTTTGGACCATCGGCGCGGTGTTCGCACTCGTCGGACTCGGCGCTTATTTCGGACTGCATACTTATTTGCGTGATACGACGCTGCGCACGCTTGCGCCCTATTCGCAGCTCGTCAAGCCGGAAGCCGAATCGGCGAATCTGACCATCTCGCTGCCCTAAGCCCGCGCGTCGAGCACCGATTGGACGCACTCGTCGACGCTCAGCTCGCGCAATGCGTCGGCGGGCAGCGTGTCGTCGACCGCGCGCGCAAGCGCACCGAGCGCTCGCGGCTTTAAGCGCGCGAGCACCAGCGCCTGTCCGCGCGAACGCAATTGCGCCGCCAAAATGCGCAGCGCCTCGATCGACGTGCCATCGACATCGGGCGTTTCCTCCAAGCTCAGCATCACCGTGTGCGGTGCAGGCTCCTGCCCCGCGACAAGCGAGCGCACTTCGTTGGCGACCTGCTCAGCGTTCGCGAAAAAAAGCGGTACGTCGGGGCGCAGGATCGCCACGCCAGCAACCGGATGCGCATCGGCGTGCAACGAAACATCGACGAAGTCGTGACTGTCGCGCAGGCGGCCGAGCACGCTCACCACAGGGGTCGATAAGCCGCGCAGCATCAGAAAAAGACTCACCGCGATGGCAATGATGAGCCCATGCATCACGCCAAACACCAACACGGCGGCCAATGCGGCGACCGCAAGCAGGCGATCGCGCTGCCATACCCAGTAGGGCTTGAATACGCCGGGCGTCACGGAATGACTGACGGCGTGAATGACGATGGCCGCAAGCACCGGCGCTGGCGTGCGCGCGAGTTGCGGCAGCAGAAACGACACGATCAGCGCAATGACGAGCACCGCGCAAAAACCGGCCAGGCGTGTCTGCGCACCGGCGGCCTCGTTCGCCGAGCTGGCCGAATAGCCCGCCCCCACAGGCATGCCCTGCAGCAGCCCCGAGACAATGTTGGCGCCACCCAGCGCAATCAGATCGCGGTTCGCGGACACGGTGTCGCCATGCTTGAGCGCAAACGTACGAATCGAACCATACGACTCGGCGTAGAGAATCAGCATCAACGCGAATGCGAGCTCGACGGTATCGAGCCATTGGCTTTGCTTGAAGGCCGGCAGCCCGAAGCGCACGCCGCGCAAATCGATGGAACCCACGACGGCGATGCCCCAGCGCTGCCAGTCGATCCAATAGCCCGCCGCGATGCCGAGCACGATCACGACGAGCGTCGCCGGAATGCGCGCGCGACGGCCGAGCGCAAACAAAATGGCGAGCGCCATCGCGCCGAGCGCGATGCTGTATCCGTTCCAATGCGGTGCCTGACGCACGAGATCGTAGGCGAGACGCGGCGCATCGGCGAAGTGCGACGTGACGCCAGACATGCTCGCAAGCTGCTTGATGATGATGGTCAAGGCCAGCCCGAACGCGAAGCCGCGCAACACCGGCTTCGCGATGAAATCGGATATGCCGCCCAAACGTGTCACGCCCGCGAGCACGAAGAGCGCGCCCGTTGCGCACACGAGCGCCGCCGCGGCGGCGAGCTGCGCACCGGGCACGGCACTCATCGTCGCCGCGAGCACGGCGGCTGACGAAGAGGTTGCCGAGACGATCGCAAATCGGCTGCTGCCGAACATCGCATACACGAGCAGCCCGGCCAGCAGCGCGACCACGCCCGCTTGCGGCGGCACATTGGCGATGCCCGCATAGGCCACCGCCTCGGGCAGCAGCAAAGCGGCGATCGACAGGCCGGCGAGCACGTCCTTGCCGATCCGCACCGCGGGCGGCCGCGGTGCCCGCGGGCCCGCATAATGGGCCGGGTCTTGGAGATGCGCCGCTGCCGCGTGCCCCGTTTCGATGGTCATTGTCGAGGATGCGCTCCGGCGGCTGCGTTACGTTACTTTACTTGCGCACGACAGGCGCCGCAGCCTTCTTGCGCGACACCTTCCACAGCCCCGCGAGCGCGACCGGCACGATCGCCGCACCAATGCCGACAAGCACGATGATGTTCAAGTATTGCCGGATGAACGGGATATTGCCGAAGAAATAGCCGGCGAGCACGAGTAACAAGACCCACAAAAGCGCGCCCGCTACGTTGAAAAACTGAAAGCGCGCGGCCTGCATGCCGGAGACCCCGGCGACGAACGGCGCGAACGTGCGCACGACCGGAATGAAGCGAGCGAGCACGATTGTCTTGCCGCCGTGACGGTCGTAGAAATCGTGCGTCTTTTGCAGCGCACGGCGATCAAGAAAACGCTCGATATAGCGGACTCGCGTCTTGAAGACGGCCGGGCCGATCGCTCGGCCAATCACGTAGTTCAAACTATTGCCGCCGATTGAAGCGGCGAGCAGCAGCAGTATCAGCCAGGCCAAATTCATCTCGCCGGTTGCGCAAAACGCGCCGCCGATGAAAAGCAACGAATCGCCCGGCAAAAATGGGACGATGACGAGCCCTGTTTCGCAAAAAACGATCAGAAACAGCACCGCGTAGACCCACGCGCCGTATTGATTGACGAAATCGCCGAGAAACGCGTCGATGTGCAGTATCAAGCCGGCGAAATGAAGCAGCGTGTCCAAATGCGTCCCTTTTGAATGAATGTCGAATCAACCGTCGAGCGACGGCGCGAGAGGCAACATGATCGCGCCATCATACCGAAACGTTTCGCAGGATTCGCGAAATGGGGGTAACCGGCAAGGTGGCTCGCCATCGCGCGCATCGCTCAATCGCTATAATCGCGGCATGTCCGAATTCCCTGAATTCCCCGAACCGCCGGCCGGCGCCAGCACCGACGATGCCGGGCGCCCCGTTCCGTCCGCAGCGCCGACGCTGCGGCCCACACCGAACGCCGCGCGCGCGATCCAGCCGCTGCCCGATCAGCTGATCAGCCAGATTGCTGCGGGCGAAGTCGTTGAGCGGCCTGCCTCGGTGGTCAAGGAACTGCTGGAAAACGCGCTCGATGCGGGCGCCAAAACGCTTCGCATCGTGCTCGACGGCGGCGGCGTGAAGCGTGTTTCGATCGCCGATGACGGGTGCGGCATTCCGTCTGCGGAATTGCCGCTCGCGTTGATGCGCCACGCCACGAGCAAAATCCGCTCGCTCGCCGAACTGGAGGCCGTGGCCACGCTCGGCTTTCGGGGCGAAGCCCTCGCTTCGGTCGCTTCGGTGGCCGAAATGTTCATTACGAGCCGCACAGCGGATGCGGCGCACGCCACGCGCATCGACGCCCAGACCGGTGCGCTCGCACCGGCCGCAGGCGGCGTCGGCACGACGATCGAAGTCCGCGAGCTTTACTTCAATACGCCGGCGCGCCGCAAGTTTCTGAAAAGCGAGGCGACGGAGCTCGGCCATTGCGTCGAAATGATACGACGCGCAGCGCTTGCGCGGCCCGATGTCGCCGTCTCGGTATTGCACAACGGGCGCGCGCTCGAACATTGGAACGCGAGCGAGCCGGCTACCCGCGTCGCGAAGATTCTCGGCGAAAGTTTTGCGCTTGCGCATCTGCCGCTGGATGAGCAAGCCGGACCGCTCGCGCTTTATGGCTGCGCGGGTTTGCCGACGGCCAGCCGCGGCCGCGCCGATCAGCAGTACTTTTTCGTCAATGGCCGCTTCGTGCGCGACAAGCTGCTCACGCACGCCGTGCGCGCGGCGTACGAGGACGTGCTGCATGGCGATCGCTATCCGTCTTACGTGCTGTTTCTCGATCTGCCGCCCGAAACGGTCGACGTAAACGTCCATCCGTCGAAGATCGAGGTGCGCTTTAGGGATTCCCGCGCCGTTCACCAGTTCGTCTTCCATGCGTTGCAGCGTGCGCTTGCCCGGCACGCCGGCGCGTCACCCGAGACGACGGCTGGCGGACATTCAGCGAGCCTCGCGGCGCAACCGTGGCCGGCGAGCGGTTCGCAGAACACAGCACCGGGGGCCGGGACGACCGCATTCGATGCGTTGGCTACCAACGGCCCATTGGGCGCAGCGGGCTCGGCCACGCTCCGCCCGGGCACCACGTGGACGCGCGACGCGCGAATGACGCAGGGCCGCTTGCCCGTCGCTCAGCCGCTGGCGTTTTACGATGCCCTCTTCGGGCGCCGGGAAGCGGGCGTTGCAGTGGATTCGCCCGGACCGGGCGCGCTCGAAGCGCGCGATAGCGCGGGGCAGACGCAACCCGAAGTATCACGATTTGCGCAGTCCGGCGACGAGCACCCGCTGGGCTTCGCGCTCGGGCAGATCCACGGCATCTACGTGCTCGCCCAAAATGCGCGAGGTCTCGTCATCGTCGACATGCACGCGGCTCACGAACGCATCCTCTACGAGCAATTCAAGCGCTCGCTCGCCGAGCGCTCGATTGCGGTGCAACCGCTGCTGCTGCCCGTTTCGATGCCGGCCGATGCCGTCGAAATCGGTACAGCCGAGGAGGAGCGCGAGACGCTCGACGCGCTCGGCTTCGACTTGGCGGCGCTCTCGCCGACGACGCTCGCCATCCGCGCAGTACCCGCCCTGCTCAAGGACGCGGACCTGCCCACACTCGCCCGCGCCGTGCTGGCCGATCTGCATGCTTACGGCGGCTCGCGCGTGCTGACCGAGCGGCAACACGAACTGCTCGGCACGCTCGCCTGCCATCATGCGGTACGCGCAAACCGGCGCCTCACGCTTGACGAGATGAACGCGCTGTTGCGCCAGATGGAAACAACCGAGCGCGCCGACCAATGCAATCACGGCCGCCCGACCTGGTATCAACTCACGCTCGTCGATCTCGACCGCCTCTTCATGCGCGGACAGTGAGCGCATTCGATCAGCGCACCGGCATGATTCAGACCGCCATCGCTTGCCTGCTCGGCCCTACCGCGTCGGGGAAAACGGCAGCCGCGCTGGCGTTAGCCCAGCGGCTGCCGGTCGAAATCGTCAGTGTCGATTCCGCGCTCGTCTATCGCGGCATGGATATCGGCACGGCCAAGCCCACGCTCGAAGAGCGCGCTGTTGCGCCTCATCATCTGATCGACATCATCGAGCCGAACGCAAGCTACTCGGCGGCTCGATTTCGCACCGATGCGCTGCGGCTCGTCAGCGAGATTGTGGCCCGCGGCCACGTGCCGCTGCTCGTGGGCGGCACGATGCTGTACTACAAGGCACTCGTGCAAGGGCTCGACGCGTTGCCGTCGGCCGACGCCGCGACGCGCGCGACGCTGGAAGCGCAAGCCGCAGAACTCGGCTGGCCGGCGCTGCACGCCCAGCTTGCGCGCGTCGATCCCGTCACCGCCGCACGACTTGCGCCGAACGACGCCCAGCGCATTGCGCGAGCCCTCGAAATTTTTATGCTGTCCGGCACGCCGATGTCAGCGCTGATTGCCGACGCCGCAAAAAAGAGAGCGCACGAATACGAGCACGAGCACGGCGACACCCGCTACCGCTTTGTGCCGATCGCGATCGAGCCGTCGAACCGCGCCGTGCTGCACGAGCGTATCGCGCGTCGCTTCGATGCGATGCTGGCGGCCGGCTTCGTCGATGAAGTCGCTGGCCTGCGCGCGCGTGGCGATCTCGATGCGACGATGCCGTCGATGCGCTGCGTCGGTTACCGGCAGGCGTGGGCGTATCTTGATGGTGTGATTGATCAGGCGACGATGCGCGAGCAGGGAATTTTCGCGACGCGCCAGCTCTGCAAGCGGCAGTTGACCTGGCTGCGTTCGATGCCGGAGCGCATCGTGATCGACTGCTGCGAGCAGGCCGCGGCGCAGCATGCGGTGCAGGCGGTGGAGCGCGTGCTGCTTGGGGCCGGCTGATACAGATAACAACGCCCGAGCCGAAGCTCAGGCGTGTTCGATCGAGATTGACGAGACTGGCAGCGGTAAGTTACACGCGCTTCAGACGACGACCGTTTGCGCTTCGCCCGCTCGCCGGGCGCGCACCGCACCGATTTTCCAGACCTGCTCGCCGGCCTCGCTCAACAGGCGCATCGCCGCGTCGGCATCGGCGGCAGCGACAACGACGACCATCCCGATCCCGCAATTGAACACGCGATGCATTTCCGCATCGGCCACGCCGCCGTGTTGCTGCAGCCACGTAAAGAGCGGGGGCATCGGCCACGCACGCTGATCAAGTTCAGCCGTGAGAGCCTCGCCGAGCACGCGCGGGATGTTTTCGACGAGACCGCCGCCCGTGATATGCGCCATACCCTTGACGGTGACGTTCTGCATCAGCGCGAGCAGCGGCTTCACGTAGATACGCGTAGGTGCCATCAGCGTATCGGCGAGCGAGCGGCCGTGAAAATCGGCCGACAGATCAGGGTTCGCGCGCTCGATGATCTTGCGCACCAGAGAAAACCCGTTCGAGTGAATGCCGCTCGATGCAAGGCCGAGCACCACATCGCCCGGGGCGATAGTGCTGCCGTCGATGATCTTGCTCTTTTCAACGGCGCCGACCGCAAACCCGGCGAGATCGTATTCGCCATCCGGATACATGCCCGGCATCTCGGCCGTCTCGCCGCCGATCAGCGCGCAGCCTGCGAGTTCGCAACCCTGCGCGATACCTTTGACGACGGTGGCCGCGGTGCTGACGTCGAGCTTGCCGCAGGCGAAGTAATCGAGGAAAAAGAGCGGCTCGGCGCCTTGCACGAGGATGTCGTTGACGCTCATCGCAACGAGATCCTGGCCGACCGTATCGTGCTTGTTCAGATGAAACGCGAGCTTGAGTTTCGTGCCGACGCCATCGGTGCCGGACACGAGCACCGGTTCACGGTACTTCTTCGGCACTTCGAAAAGGGCACCGAAACCGCCGATGCCGCCCAACACGCCGTCGCGCAGCGTCTTCTTCGCAAAGGGCTTGATCGCGTCGACGAGCGCGTCGCCGGCTTCGATATCGACGCCCGCGTCGCGATACGACAGACCTTGAGCCGGATTCTGATCGTCCGGAGCGGATTTCGGTTGATTCATGGGGAAGTGCGAGAAGGACGTAAAATGCGATTTTACCTTATCCAGAGTTGCCGGCCGGCTGGCTCGAACTTCTCTCCGACCACTCCTTCTGGGAAAACCTCTTGTCGCAGAACGCTCCGCTCCTTACCCCCTATCAGCGCCAGGCGCTCTTTTGGGGCACCGTCGCCCTCGGCCTCGGCATCTTGCTATGGCTGTTGAGCCCGGTGCTGACACCGTTCCTGCTTGGCGCCATCCTGGCCTACATCCTGCAGCCGGGCGTCGCCTGGCTCGTGCGGCACCGTGTCCCGCGCGGGCTGTCCGCGCTGCTGATGATGCTCGTCTTCGCGCTGATCGTGATGTTGCTCGCGTTGCTCGTGTTCGCCGTCGTCCAACGCGAGTTGCCACAACTGCAACATCAGGTTCCCGGCCTGATCGTGCGGCTGCACGACTGGGCCCAGCCGAAGCTTGCCTTTCTCGGCTTCGGTGACGTATTCGATTTCTCGAGCCTGCGCGACATGCTCTCGAGCCAGATCGAAAGCAGCGCGCAAGCCGTCGCGCTGGCCGCATGGAAGTCG
Organism: Trinickia sp. LjRoot230; assembly: GCF_964253315.1. Classification (NCBI taxonomy): domain Bacteria; kingdom Pseudomonadati; phylum Pseudomonadota; class Betaproteobacteria; order Burkholderiales; family Burkholderiaceae; genus Trinickia; species Trinickia sp. LjRoot230. The sequence continues at coordinate 781,728 of NZ_CAXUQX020000001.1, read as the reverse complement.
CTGCGCACCAGCAGCAACGTGATGATCACCCTCGTCGGCGACCTGGTCATGGTGCCGCTCGTGCTCTTTTATCTGCTCTACGACTGGAACATGATGCTCGCGCGCGTCGCGTCGTTCGTGCCGCGGCGGTGGCTGGCGAAGACCACCGAACTCGTCATCGAGATGGACATCACGCTGTCGCAATATCTGCGCGGCCAACTGCTCGTGATGGGCATCCTTGCCGTGTTCTATGCCACCGCGCTCAGCATCGCGCGCTTCGAGATCGCGCTGCCGGTCGGTGTGTTCACCGGGCTTGCCGTCTTTATCCCCTACGTCGGCTACGCGACGGGCCTCGTGCTCGCGTTGCTCGCGGCGCTGCTCCAGTTCGGCAACTGGTATGGTTTCATCGCGGTCGCCATCATTTACGGCATCGGCCAGATCCTCGAAAGCTTCATCCTGACGCCGCGGCTCGTCGGCGAGCGCATCGGCCTGCATCCGCTCGCCGTCATCTTCGCGCTGCTTGCGTTCGGACAGCTGTTCGGCTTTTTCGGGGTGCTGCTCGCGCTGCCGGTCAGCGCCATTCTGTCGACCGCGTTGCGCGAAGTGCGCCGCGGCTATCTGGCGAGCGGACTTTACAAGAACTGACCGATTACGTTCATCGTGACTGTGCATCGCCAACTGACGCTCGATCTGGGCACACCGCCCCCATCGACGTTCGATAACTTCTTCGCCGGCACCAACGCCGAGCTGGTGACGCGCCTGGCCGAACTCGATGGCGCGCTCGCGGCAGGCCCCGTGACCGACCGCACTTTCTATGTCTGGGGCGAGCCCGGGAGTGGCCGCAGCCATTTGCTGGCGGCGCTCATCGATAGCGCGGGGGCGCATCGAGCCCGTTTTCTGGGCCCGCAAAGCGCGCTGACCGCGTTCGCGTTCGACGCGCGCGTGCCGATCTACGCCATCGACGACTGCGACAAGTTTTCCGGCGCGCAGCAAATCGCACTCTTCAATCTGTTCAACGAGGTGCGCGCGCAGCCGTCGGCCGCGCTGGTGGCCACCGGCAATGCCGCGCCGCTTGCGCTCGCCGTGCGCGAAGACTTGCGCACGCGGCTGGGATGGGGGCTCGTGTTCCATCTCGCCCCGCTGCCCGACGAGCGCAAGGCCGCGGTGCTCAAGCACGCGGCGAAAGAACGCGGCATTGCGCTCGCCGAAGACGTGCCGGCCTACTTGCTCACGCATTTTCGACGCGACATGCCAAGCCTGATGGCGCTGCTCGACGCGCTCGACCGCTTCTCGCTCGAACAAAAACGCGCCGTCACGCTGCCGCTTTTGCGTACGATGCTCGCCCAGCCAGCCGCCGAAGACCCCGCCCAACGAGGTGCGGGGCAAGCCCCTGCCGCCCCCGTCGGCCGCTTCAAGTAAAATGCGCCCTCATGACCAATCTCGCTCTCTTCGACCTCGACCACACGCTCATCCCCACCGACAGCGACCACGAATGGGGCCGCTTCATGGTGAAGCTCGGCATCGTCGATGCCGACACGTTCGTTCGTGACGTCGACCGCTTCTACGCCGATTACCAAGCGGGCCAGCTCGACATCCACGCGTACCTCGAGGCCATGCTGACGCCGCTCGCCAAGTACTCGCGCGCGCAGCTCGCCACCTGGCATGAGCAGTTCATGCACGAGGTAATCCGCCCGGCGCTGGTGCCGGCCGCGCTCGAACTCGTGCGCAGCCATCAGGACCAGGGCGACCTTTGCTGCATCGTCACCGCGACGAACGAGTTCATCACGCGACCCATCGCGGACGCATTCGGCGTCGAAATGTTGATCGCGTGCGAAGTCGAAACGGTCGACGGCGCGCGGCACTCGGCCTTTACGGGCCGCGGCACCGGCACGCCAAGCTACCGCGAAGGCAAGATCGTGCGCGTCGAGTCGTGGCTCGCCTCGCTCGGCAAAACGCTGGCGGAATTCGAGCGCAGCTACTTTTATAGCGACTCGCACAACGATATTCCGCTCTTGGAGAAAGTCACCGATCCGATCGCGACCAATCCCGACGCAACCCTGCGCGCCCATGCCGAGGCGAAGGGCTGGCGCATCTTCGATCTTTTTCAACCGTCGTGATCAAGAAACTCATCCGCAAGCTGTTCGGCCAAAGCGAAGCCGCTGCTGAACCCACCGCCGCCAAGAGCGAGGAGCCCGCCGGGCACGGCGCTCCCGGTGCCACCGCAACAACGGCCGCCGCCGGCAAACCGCCGCGTCGCCGGAGCATGCGCGCCGCCGCCGCGGGCGCCGGCGCGCCGGGCCCCGACGCCCCGGTCATTCTGTCGTCCGAGATCCACAAGATCGACCCGGCGCTGATCTCGCGCAATGCCATACGCGTGACCGATACCCTGCAGCAAGCCGGCTATCGGGCGTTCATCGTGGGCGGCGCCGTGCGCGATCTGCTGCTTGGCATCGCGCCGAAGGATTTCGACGTCGCGACCGACGCCACGCCCGAGCAAGTGCAGCGGCTGTTTCGCCGCGCGCGCCTGATCGGCCGGCGCTTTCAGATCGTCCATGTGCAGTTCGGGCAGGAAATCATCGAAGTCTCGACGTTCCGGGCGCTCGTCGATACCCCGCAGGACGCCCCCGAGGGCGCTTCAAGTGCTGCGGTCGTCGCGCCGCCCAAGCGTCTGCGGCGCGACGAACTCGATCGCCGCACGCACGCGGTCGATGCGAGCGGGCGCGTGTTGCGCGATAACGTCTGGGGCGAGCAGCACGAAGACGCCACGCGCCGCGACTTCACGATCAACGCGATGTACTACGACCCGGCAACGCAAACGGTGCTCGACTATCACAACGGTTTGACCGATATCCGCGCCCGCATCTTGCGGATGATCGGCGATCCGGTGACGCGCTATCGCGAAGACCCGGTGCGCATGCTGCGCATCGTGCGCTTTGCCGCGAAGCTTGGCTTCGAAATCGACGAGGCCACGCGTACGCCGATACAGCCGCTGGCCGATCTGATCCATAACGTGCCGGCCGCGCGTCTGTTCGACGAAATGCTCAAGCTGCTGCTGTCGGGCCATGCGCTGGCATGCTTGAAGCAGTTGCGCAAAGAAGGCCTTCATCACGGCCTGCTGCCGCTACTCGACGTCGTGCTCGAGCAGCCGCATGGCGAATCGTTCGTCACGCTCGCACTCAACAATACCGACGCTCGTGTACGCGCCGGCAAGCCCGTCTCGCCGGGGTTTCTGTTTGCCACATTGCTCTGGCACGACGTGCAGCAGCGCGCGCAGCAATACGAGAGCAGCGGAGAATATCCGGTTCCCGCACTGCACCACGCGATGGACGACGTGCTCGATATGCAGACCGAAAAGCTCGCGATCCACAAGCGCTTCTCCGCCGACATGCGCGAGATCTGGGGCTTGCAAGCGCGCCTCGAGAAACGTGCCGGGCGCAGCGCGCTCAAGCTCGTCGAACACCAAAGGTTTAGAGCGGGTTATGATTTCCTCCTGCTACGGTGCGAATCGGGCGAGTTGGATCTGTCGATCGGCCAGTGGTGGACAGCATTCATCGAGGGCGACGCGGCCGCGCGCGAAGCCTTGCTCTCGCAAGGCGGCAAGGAGCGGGCGCCACGCAAACGCCGGCGGCGCGGCGGCGGTAAGGGCCGCAAAGGTGCGGGCACCGATGCGCCGGCCGACCTCGGCGATGCCGGAAGCGGCAGCGGCGACGCAGCAGCAACGCACGACGTGCGGGAGAATTGACGCTGCGGCCGTTGCCACGGCCGCAAGTCGCCCTTAAGTGGGAGTGGTCATGTTGTGAAGTCGTGAAGTCGTAGGAAGCCATGTCATGACGGTTGCTTATCTCGGCCTCGGTGCGAATCTCGGCGATGCCCGCCAGTCCTTGAAGGACGCGGTGGTATGCCTCGCCCAGCAGCACTGTGTCACTGTGCTCGCGAAATCGAGCCTCTACCGGACCGAGCCCATCGACGCTCAAGGCGACGACTACTACAACCTCGTGGTCAAGATCGAAACAGCACTCACGGCGCGCGCGCTGCTCGCGCTATGCCATCACATCGAGCATCAGTTCGGCCGCGAGCGCCCTTTTCGCAACGCACCGCGCACGCTCGACCTCGACATCGTGCTGTTCGGCCATCAGCGCATCGACGAACCCGATCTCGTCATTCCGCACCCACGTGCTGTCGAACGCGCGTTCGTGCTGGTGCCGCTCGTCGAGATCGACCGCGAAGTCGAAATTCCTGGTGTCGGGCCTGCGCAAGCGCTGCTGCCAGCTATCGCACATCAGCGCATCGAAAAAGTGCAGACCTGCCGCTGCGCGATGATGGAGAAGTTCGGCAGCAAAGCCACAGGCGGTTTTTGATGACGCACCCCGCTATCACAGTCGAGCCGCCCGACCGGCGCGCACCTTATCGCTATATCGCGATCGAAGGGCCGATCGGCGCGGGTAAAACGTCGCTTGCCGAACAGCTGGCCGAACATTGGTCGATGCATGCGCTGCTGGAGCGGCCGAAGGACAACCCGTTCCTCGAGCGTTTTTACCGCGACATGGCGCGCTACGCGCTGGCCACGCAATTGCACTTCGTCGTGCAGCGCGTCGACGAGGCCCACGAAGCCGCCGAGGTACTGGCACGCGGCACGCCGCTCGTCGCCGATTACATCGCACAGAAAAACGACATCTTCGCCCGGCTGACGCTCGACGACGACGAGTGGCGCCTCTACCGCAGGTTCGCCTCTCAGGCCGACGTGGCCGCTCCGGTGCCGGACCTCGTGATCTATCTGCAGGCGAGCCCGCAAACACTGCTGCAGCGCGTTCAAAAACGCGCGCGGGCGGAAGAGGCGCCGCTCAGCGAAACGTATCTACGCAAGCTCGCCGATGCTTATGACCAGTTCTTCTATCACTACGACGCCAGCCCGGTTCTGACGGTGAACACCGAGCATCTGAATCCGCTCGAGTCGACGTCGGATCGTGCGCTCATTATCGAGCGCATCGAGACCATGCGCGGCCGCAAAACGAGCTTCGTCAAAGCGCAGTAAGATGTGGCCGGTGCGGCCCGCGGTGCGACGCCCGCGATGTGCCGACCGCTTCCTTCCTCTTCTTCGAGAACAGGACTTCCGATGAGTTACCTGCAGGAAACCAGTCGCCCCAAAGTCACGGTGCCCAAGCTGCAAGCCATGCGCGAGGCCGGCGAAAAGATTGCGATGCTCACCTGCTATGACGCCAGTTTTGCGTCGTTGCTCGATCGCGCAGGCGTCGACGTGCAGCTCATCGGCGACTCGCTTGGCAATGTGCTGCAAGGCCACACCACTACGCTGCCCGTCACGCTCGATGACATCGCCTATCACACGTCGTGCGTGGCGCGTGCTCAGCCGCGCGGACTCGTTGTCGCCGACCTGCCGTTCGGCAGCTACGGCACCCCCGCCGATGCGTTCGCGAGCGCCGTCGAGATCATGCGCGCCGGCGCGCAAATGGTGAAACTCGAAGGCGGCGAATGGCTGGCGGAAACGGTACGTTTTCTGGTCGAACGCGCGGTTCCCGTGTGTGCCCATGTCGGCCTGACGCCGCAATCGGTGCATGCGTTCGGCGGCTTTAAAATACAAGGCAAGACTGAGGCGGCTGCCGCACAGCTGTTGCGCGACGCGCGCGCCGTGCAGGATGCCGGCGCTCAATTGCTGGTGTTGGAGGCGATCCCGTCGGCTGTCGCCGCGGGCGTGACGAACGAGCTGCGCATTCCGACGATCGGCATCGGCGCCGGGCTCGATTGCTCGGGCCAAGTGCTCGTACTGCAAGACATGCTCGGTATTTTTCCGGGCAAGCCGGCGCGCTTCGTGCGAGATTTCATGGCCGGCGCGCCGAGCATTCTCGCGGCAGTCGAGGCGTACGTCAAAGCGGTCAAGGAAGGCTCGTTCCCGGCGCCCGAGCACGCGTTCTGATCGTTTTTGTGCGAGCTGCGGGCGTTGGCGTTGGCGTTGTCAGTTGCCCTCAGGACGATGGGCGGCGCTCGCCAAGGCTCGCCGCGGAGATGACCCTGGCCGGTAACGCCCCGCGCAGCGCATTGCACACGATCACTGCTTGCGCTCGCAGCAGATCGCCCAGCGTCAGCACGCGCTCGGCGGCGCCGAAGGCCGCGTCGTCCAGCAACACTTGACGCATGACACCGGGCAGCAAACCATCCCCCAGTGGCGGTGTCCACCAACTGCCGTCGAGTTTGACGAATACGTTCGAGCGGCCCCCTTCGGTTAGCTCGCCGCGTTCGTTGACAAAAAGCATGTCGAAGCCGCCGTGTGCTTCGGCGGTGCGCCAGCCACGGTCGTATTGCGCACGGCGCGTGGTCTTGTGGCGCAGCAGCCAGTCCGCGGAATCCGTTGGAGCGAAGCCATGCTCCGATGCCAGCAGCACGCCGACGACGGGCTCGTCGAGATTCGGCTGCGGCTGCGGTAGCGCTGGCAGCGGGCCGAGCGGCGCGCTCACCATCTCGACGCGCCCGTCTTTCGACAAAGCGAGCCGCAACCGATACGCGCCCGGCTGTGTCAATCGCGCACAGCGCTCGGCAATCCGAGCACGGACTGCAGGCTCGTCGAAACCGAAGCCCAACTGAGCAGCGCTGCTCGCTAGGCGAGCCAGGTGCCGGTTCAGATGGGCGACACCGTCCGCGCGCGTCGCTCGCATCGTTTCGAACAGTTCGAAACCCGGATCGGCACCGATCAGAAAACGTGCCTTCAATTGGCACTCCGCATATTCGTCCGCCGCGACGCTGTCGAGCACGATTCCGCCACCGATGCCCATCGAGCCGCGGCGCAGACCGCTCGCGGGATGGGGCGCACCAACGCTCAACGTGCGAATCGTCACCGAAAGACAGAAGTCGCCGCACGTCTTTTGATTGGATGCGGTATCTGCGGTATCGCCGGACGCCGGCGCGTCATACCAGCCAAGGGTGCCGGTGTAGAGCCCACGAGGCGTCGTCTCGATCTCGTCGATAAGCTGCATCGTCCGGTGTTTGGGCGCACCCGTGATCGACCCGCATGGAAAAAGCGCACGCAGCAGGTCGGCAAACGTCGTCCCTTCGACGAGTTCGGCTTCGACCGTCGAAGTCATCGCCCAAATGGAGGGATAAGGCTCGACCGAAAAGAGCGCGGGCACATGCACCGACCCCGTCTTGGCGACGCGCGAGACATCGTTGCGAAGCAAATCGACGATCATCACGTTTTCGGCTCGGTTCTTCGGATCGCGGCGCAAGAACGCCTCTGCGCGCGCATCGTCCGTTGGCGTGCTACCCCGCGCGGTCGTCCCCTTCATCGGGCGCGTGCGCAGATGCTCGCCGGCCTTTTCGACGAAAAGCTCCGGCGAACAAGAGACGATCCACTCGTCACGAGGCAGCGCGATCAGTGCGCCGTAGCGCACCGGCTGCCGCGCCCGCAGACGCCGGTATAGCGCCAGCGGCGAGCCGAAAACGTCAAACGCAAGCCGATACGTGTAGTTGATCTGGTACGACTCGCCCGCGCGCAAAGCCTCGTGAACCGCGGCGATGGCCGCAGCAAACTCGTCGGGCGTCACGCTTTGGCCAACGTTGGCAGCACCGGCTACCGATGGTTCGAGAGAGCCGCTGTCCGACTCGCCGTTCCGATCACCATTCCGGTCGCACGTGGCCAACCAGGTGTCGACCTCATCGCGCGCGAGTTTCTCGCACCGCTCGAACAATAAAAAACGCAGCGAGCCTGTGGAGCTGCACTGCGTCCTGCCCGTTCCTTTCAGATGAAGATCGCGGCCGAACTCGTAATCCCCGAGGACAATCGCATGCAGGCCGCTTCGCACATCAGCCGCGGCGGCCTCGCAAGTTGCGTCGAGTTCACGCGCGTCTCGCGCGATATGCTCGCGCACAAAACGCGTGTACAAACGGCTCGAGCGGTGCGCAGCACTGGCGTCGCAGTCATCGAGCAGCGCGAACACCGTGCTGCGCTCATCAGCCTTCATCTAAGCACACTCAAAGCCGCGGCTCGCTCGCACGCGGTTTAATCAAAAAAACTCTTCACCCGGTCGAACCAGCTTTTGCTTTGCGGGCTATGGCGCGAGCCGCCCTCGACCAACGACTTTTCGAATTGCTTGAGCAGGTCGCGCTGCGGTTCGGTAAGCTTGATCGGTGTTTCGACTTGCACATGCACGTAGAGATCGCCGGGGACACTCGATCGCAACCCCTTGATGCCCTTGCCGCGCAACCGGAACGTCTTGCCCGACTGCGTGCCTTCGGACACCGTAAAGCTCGCGCGGCCCGCCAGCGTCGGCACCTCGATTTCACCGCCAAGCGCCGCCGTCGTAAACGGGATCGGCATTTGACAGTGTAGATCGTCGCCGTCGCGCTCGAACACCGAGTGCGGCTTGATATGAATTTCGACGTAGAGGTCGCCCGGCGGCCCACCGTTGACGCCCGGCTCTCCGTTGCCCGACGAGCGGATGCGCATGCCGTCGTCGATGCCCGCCGGAATTTTCACTTCGAGCGTCTTGGTTTCCTTCACCTTGCCGGCGCCGTGGCAATTCACACACGGATCGGGGACGTAGCTGCCGCTGCCATGGCACTTCGGGCACGTCTGCTGGATGCTGAAAAAGCCCTGCGACATGCGCACCGCGCCTGAACCATGACATGTCGGGCAGGTTTCCGGCTTCGTGCCGGGCTTGGCGCCGGAGCCATGACAAATCTCGCAGGCCACCCAACTCGGCACGCGGATTTGTGTCTCGCAGCCGTGCGCCGCCTGCTCCAGCGTGACCTCCATGCTGTAGCGCAGATCCGCACCGCGATAGACCTGCGGCCCCGCGCGACGCCCCGCGCCGCCGCCCGCGGCCTGCCCGAAGATATCGCCAAAAATATCGCCGAATGCGTCAGCGAAACCGCCGAAGCCCTGCGCGCCGGCACCGGCCATATTCGGATCGACGCCCGCATGACCGTATTGGTCGTAAGCCGCCCGCTTCTGCGAATCAGACAGCATTTCATAGGCCTCTTTTGCCTCCTTGAAATGCTCTTCCGAGTTCTTGTTGTCCGGATTGCGGTCGGGGTGATACTTCATCGCGAGCTTGCGATACGCCTTCTTGATCTCATCGTCGCTCGCGTTTTTCGCAACGCCCAGAACTTCGTAGTAATCCCGTTTCGCCATCGGTTCACCGCCGGCCACGCAGCGCGCGCGGCCGCTCCTTTCACATGCTGTGGAGTCTTGCGACTCGTTCGGCATGCCGCCTCGGACGCTTCGTCGCGCTCGATACGGGCATGCCGCCCATAAAGCAATGTGCCCGGAGGACCCGAAAGTCCGCCAGGCGTGTCACCGGCCGGCCGCCCGCAGGGGAACCGGCCGCCGATTCGACCAAGCTGCGCTTAGTCTTTCTTCACTTCCTTGAAGTCGGCATCGACGACATCGTCTTCCGGCCGTTTGCTCGATGCCTGCCCGGCTTCCGAACCACCTGCGCCCGAGGCACCCGCACCGGCGGCCCCGGCAGCCCCTTGAGCCTGCATGTCGGCATACATCTTTTCGCCGAGCTTTTGCGAGACCTTCGAGACGGCTTCGATCTTCTCCTCGATCGCTGCCTTGTCGCTCGAGCCCTGTTTCAACGTGTCCTCGAGTTCCTTGAGCGCCGCTTCGATCTGCTCTTTTTCGCCGCCGTCGAGCTTGTCACCATACTCGGTCAGCGCCTTGCGCGTGCTGTGCACGAGTGCGTCGCCCTGGTTGCGCGCATCGGCCAGTTCGCGCAAGCGGTGATCCTCCTCGGCATTCGCTTCGGCATCTTTCACCATCTTTTCGATCTCGGCTTCGGACAGACCCGAATTCGCCTTGATGGTGATCTTGTTTTCCTTACCGGTGCCCTTGTCCTTCGCGCCTACGTGCAAGATACCGTTCGCATCGATGTCGAACGAGACCTCGATTTGCGGCACGCCGCGCGGCGACGGCGGAATACCCTCGAGATTGAACTCTCCGAGCAGCTTGTTGCCCGCCGCCATTTCGCGCTCGCCCTGGAACACCTTGATCGTCACAGCCGATTGGTTGTCGTCCGCCGTCGAGTAGACCTGCGCGTGCTTCGTCGGAATCGTCGTGTTCTTGTTGATCATCTTCGTCATCACGCCGCCGAGCGTTTCAATACCGAGCGACAGCGGCGTCACGTCGAGCAGCAGCACGTCCGTGCGGTCGCCCGACAGCACCTGGCCCTGGATCGCAGCACCCACGGCAACGGCTTCGTCCGGGTTCACGTCGCGGCGCGGCTCCTTGCCGAAGAACTCCTTCACCTTTTCCTGAACCTTCGGCATACGCGTCATACCGCCGACGAGAATCACGTCGTCGATATCGCTTACCTTCACGCCGGCATCCTTGATGGCGATGCGGCACGGCTCGATCGTGCGCTGGATCAGCTCTTCCACCAGCGCTTCGAGTTTGGCGCGCGTGATTTTCAGGTTCAAATGCTTCGGACCGCTGGCATCGGCCGTGATGTACGGCAGATTGATTTCGGTCTGCTGGCCCGACGAAAGCTCGATCTTCGCTTTTTCGGCCGCTTCTTTCAGGCGTTGCAGCGCGAGCACGTCTTTCGACAAATCGACGCCTTGCTCTTTCTTGAATTCGCCGATGATGTAATCGATGATGCGCTGGTCGAAGTCTTCGCCGCCCAGGAACGTGTCGCCATTCGTCGACAGTACTTCGAACTGCATTTCGCCATCGACGTCTGCAATCTCGATGATCGAGATGTCGAACGTACCACCGCCCAAATCGTACACGGCGATCTTGCGGTCGCCCTTCTCGGCTTTGTCGAGGCCGAACGCGAGCGCAGCTGCAGTCGGCTCGTTGATGATCCGCTTGACCTCGAGCCCCGCGATGCGACCGGCATCTTTGGTGGCTTGGCGCTGACTGTCATTGAAGTACGCGGGCACCGTGATGACCGCTTCCGTCACCGGTTCGCCGAGGTAGTCTTCGGCCGTCTTTTTCATCTTGCGCAGCACTTCGGCGGAAATCTGCGGCGGCGCGAGCTTCTTGTCGCGCACTTCCACCCAGGCGTCTCCGTTATCGGCCTTCATGATCTGGTAAGGCATCAGGCCGATATCCTTTTGCACTTCTTTTTCTTCGAAGCGGCGGCCGATCAAGCGTTTGACCGCGTAGAGCGTGTTCTTCGGGTTCGTCACCGACTGGCGCTTGGCCGGCGCACCGACCAGGATCTCACCGTCTTCCATATAGGCGATGATCGACGGCGTCGTACGAGCGCCTTCCGAATTTTCGATCACTTTGACCTGATTACCTTCCATCAGCGCCACGCACGAGTTCGTGGTGCCGAGGTCGATGCCGATGATTTTGCCCATTTTTCCTAATCTCCTGACTTTCAATCCCTGGGAACGGCACCGCCGACAACCGTGCTGCCGCCCGCTCAAATCCAACCTGCACCCAACATGAGTGCCGCCGCACCGTTTTCAAGCCCATCCGGGCAATGCGGTCTTTAATTTTTTTCAATCACCGCCCGTGGCGCCGATTTTTGCACCTGCCGCCGCGATCTTCGCGTGCGCCGCGGTCACGGCCGCCTGGAACTGCGCGATGCCGTGCCAGCCCGTCGCCCGCCCGAGGCGCTTGCCACAATGGAAGAAGTACCAGGCAGGCACGCCATGGCGCGAAAAGTGGCGCGCCAACTCGCGCTCTTCGTACACGTTGGCGTGAAACCATCTCAGACCGAGCGCACGAACCGCCTCCGGCTGCGCAAGCATCGCCTTTTTTGCCATTTCGCAGTTAAAGCAATCCTCGCCCCAGAAAAAAACGACCGCGAGCGCATCGCCCGCCGACGCCAACGCCGAATCGAGATCGTCGGCCGTCACCGACTGCATCTCGAAAACAGAAAACGCCGTGGCGTCGACCGGATGCGCATTCATCGGAATTTCCTCGCGACAGAGCGGCCCGGCGGCCCGGCGACCGCCGCCATCACCGCGCAGGCCGGTTACTTCGGCTGAGCGACGGTCACGAGCGCCGGACGCAACACGCGATCGGCGATGACATAGCCTTTTTGAAGCACCGAGACCACGGTATTCGGCTCTTGTTCGGCCGGCACCATGGAGATCGCCTGATGGCGATGTGGATCGAATTTCTCGCCGACCGGGTTCAGCGCCACGACGCGGCCCTTTTCGAGCGCGGCCGACAACTGGCGCAACGTGAGCTCGACGCCTTCGCGCAGCTTGACGACGTCGCCGGCGGTGTCCAACAGCGCCGCCTCCAGGCTATCGATGACAGGCAACAGGTGTTCGGCGAAGCTTTCGATCGCGAACCTGCGAGCCTTGGAAACGTCTTCATGCGCACGACGGCGCACGTTCTCGGTCTCCGCTTTCGCGCGCAGGAAATTCTCGTTGAGCTCGGCAATCTTCGCCTCAGCCTCTGCCAATGCAGCCGCTGCAGCCGCCGCGACGTTCTCCGGCTGCGGTTCTACCGCAGCAGCGGCCACGTTCGCCGCCACATCCTCGGGGATCGGCTGTGCCACGGCATCGGCCGGCTTGGAATTCTGGCTGGCCGGATTGTCTTGCGGTTGTTCCATGTCGCTGAATCGTCCTAAAAGTGGAATCAAAAACAGGGCTCGGGCGCGCGTCATCGCGTGGCGTCGCGCGGCAAGACACAATCGGCGGACCGCCGAGTGTTGCCAAAACGCAACTCCGCCCTCGCGCACGTCGATTGAAATGAGGGCAGCCATGTGCATTTCAAGGGCTAAAGACGCATTTGCGCACCGCCGCCGGGCGCCCGAAACGAACCGTAACACCGGTTACCGTGCAAACGCCAAAAGCGCATTGAGGGCTATTCTGGTTTGCCCTAGACTGCCTCCATGCGTGTCATTTCACTGAACCGCGAAACCGCAGCGTCATCCAGCCCATTTCGTCGCTGCCCGTCCCGCTCTTCTTCCCTGGGGGAGTACCGTGAAACTGACCTTTGCAATCGCGGTGGTCGCGCTGGTACTCGTCGCGGGAACCACGACCATCTGCATGTCCGGTGCCGTCACCGATAAAACAACGGAGTACGGCGGTGTTCACGCGACGTTCGAGCAGTTGTTCAATCCCCATCTGAAAGTTTGTCGATAACACGCCTGTCGCGCTTCGTGGGCCGACCGTGCAGCGCGGCCGCGGGCTCGCGGTAGGTGCGCCGCCGCTCGCTCTCCGCCGCGCGCTGCGAGCGGCTCTCGGGTGTTTCCTCGTAAAGCATCTGCGCCACGCTTGCAGGGCCCCGTACTTCGCACACGCCCGCCACCCGTACTTCCCAGACCGTGCGATCAATCTCGATTCGCAACAGATCCCCCACCCGCACTTCCTTGGCAGGCTTGACCGGCGTTCCGGCGACGCGCACGCGGCCCTTTTCGACGGCATCCGCGGCCTGCGAGCGTGTCTTGAAAAAGCGGGCTGCCCACAGCCATTTGTCGATGCGCAAACGCGCACCTGGTTCGGTCGAGATCTTGTAGTTCATCGAAATAGTTCAGACGGGACGCTATCTCTCGCTGCGAACGAATAAGCCTGCGCAACTAGCCTGCCCGGCCGCGAGGCACGCGGCTCGTGCGGTAGGAAATCGACCCGGCCCGGCATCATGCCAGAGCGCCGGCGGGCGCGCTCACGCGCGCGGGCCACCCTTGCAACTGCTGCGCGATGATCTCGGCAAGCGCCGCGATCCACGCCGGCGCGGCGTTCAGACAGGGGACCCGGTGGAACTCCTTGCCGCCGGCCTGCAAAAATTCGTCGCGCACCTCGAGGCCGATCTCCTCGATCGTCTCGAGACAATCCGCGGTGAAGCCGGGGCAAAAAACATCGGCGCGACGCACACCGGCCGCGCCAAGCTCGTGCAACGTCGGCGCCGTATAGGGTTGTAACCATTCGGCGCGGCCAAAGCGCGACTGAAACGTGACCAGGCATTCGCCCGGCGCCAGCGCCAGCGCCGCAATCAACAACGCGGCCGTTTGCCGGCATTGGTCGTGGTAAGGGTCGCCGGCGTCGAGCGTGCGCTTGGGCACGCCGTGGAAACTGAGTATCAGCTTGTCGCCGGCTGCGAAATTGGGACGCCCATGCGCCGCCCAATATTGCCGAACCTGATCGGCGAGCGCGCCGATATAGGCCGGGTGATCGGCATAGTGGCGCACGGTGCGAATCTCCAGTTGATTACGCATGCGCTTGAGCGCCGCAAACGCGGCATCGAAGGCCGTTGCCGTCGTCGACGACGAATATTGCGGATACATCGGCATCAACAATACGCGTTCGGCACCGGCCAGCTTCAGCTGATTGAGCATCGCGCCTATGCCAGGCGTGCCATAGCGCATCGCGTAATCGACGATCACCGGGTAATCGTTTGCATGCAGCAACGCCCGTAACGCTTCCACCTGTTTTTCAGTGTGCACGCGCAGCGGTGAGCCCTCCGGCATCCAGACTGCCGCGTATTTTCTGGCCGACGTGCGTGCACGCCACGGGAGGATCAACCCGCGCAAGATCGGCTGCCAGACCAATGCGGGAATTTCGACCACGCGCGGATCGGACAGAAATTGCGCGAGATAGCGGCGCACCGCGCGCGGCGTAGGTGCGTCGGGCGTGCCGAGGTTGATCAGCAGCACGGCAACGCGGCGAGACGTGGCAGGCTGCGACGGCAGTTCGAGGTCAAAACGCATGGGCTATCGGAAAGGCTTCGCGCCGCGGCAAGCGGTGCCAAACATCGGTTCACGTAACGGCCATTATAGCGACGCGCCCGCACCGGACCAGTTGGCCGTTCGGCCAATGGCGCCCATCGGGCGCTCAACGCATCATGCGCTTCACGCCGAGCGGCAGCGCAGCGTGGCGCGGCCGAGTGCCGCCGCCGTTGCTACGGCTGGCTCAGCGCGGTCGACAACAGCCGCGCCGTGATGTCGACGATTGGAATCACGCGGCTATAGGCCATGCGCGTGGGCCCGATAACGCCGAGCGTACCGACTATCGTGCCGTTCACCTCGTAAGGGGCGGTGACGACGCTCATTTGCTCGATGGGTACGAGCGTCGATTCGCCGCCAATGAAAATCTGCACGCCTTGAGCGTGGCTCGAAACATCCAGTAACTGCAGGAGGCTCGTCTTTTGGTCGAACACGTCGAAAAGCTTGCGCAAACGCGCCATGTCGGACGAAAGGTCTGCTACTTCGAGCAGATTCCGCTCTCCGGAGATGAGCACGGTTTCGCCCGTCTCGGATTCTTCCGTGCTCGCCGTGACGGCGGCGTGCATCAGCGTCGTCATGTCGCCGCGCAGTTCGTCGATTTCCTCGCGCAGCCGGCGTCTCACTTCGTCGAACGAAAGGCCTGCGAAATGCGCGTTGATATAGTTGGACGCCTCGGTGAGCTGCGACGGCGAGTAGTCGCGCTGCGTCGCCATGATCCGGTTTTGCACGTCGCCTTCCGGCGTCACGATGATGAGCAAAATGCGCTTGTCGGACAGGCGCATGAACTCGATCTGCTTGAAGACGTGGCTGCGCCGCGGCGTCAACACCACGCCGGCGAACTGCGACAGGTTCGAGAGCACGCTCGCCGCCGCGGCCACCACCTTTTGCGGCTCGCCCGGCCTCAACGTCCGTTTGACGGCGCGCCTGACGGCTTCTTCATCGGCAACCGACTCCACCGTCAGCATGGTGTCGACAAAAAGACGGTAGCCGCGCGGTGTCGGAATTCGCCCGGCGGAGGTATGAGGGCTCGCGACAAGCCCCATCTCCTCGAGGTCCGACATCACGTTACGGATCGTTGCCGGGCTCAGTTCGAGCCCCGAATAGCGCGAAAGCGTGCGCGAGCCTACCGGCTGACCTTCGACGATATATCGTTCGATCAGCGTTTTCAGCAGAGTTTGTGCACGTGGTTCTAGCATGACGCAAGTTTTAACCAAACACCGATGGCCCCCCGGGTGCGCCCCCGCCCCCGCGCGCTGACCGGCTGCGTACAGCGGCCGGCCTGTCATCGGCACGGCACCATTCTAGCGACAAATCAGCCGCGGCGAACCTGGTGGCTTTACCGTGCCGGTTGCCGCGCCACGGACGGACCGAGGACGACGGTTCTTTTCGAACCTCACCTATGGTGTAATGCCGGCATGGAAATTGGCAGCCAATTCAAGACCGTTGCGCTCGTCGGGCGCAGCAACACGCCCGGCATCGGCGAGCCGCTGACGGCGCTCGCCGCCTGCATCGCGCAGCACGGTTTTCACGTCGTATTCGAAGCCGAAACCGCGCGCAGCATTGGCGCAACCGCTTACGAGTGCGTGACGCCCGCGCAAATCGGGGCACGGGCGGACGTCGCCGTGGTGCTCGGCGGCGATGGCACCATGCTTGGCATCGGCCGTCAGTTGGCGCCCTACCGTACGCCGCTGATCGGCGTGAATCAGGGGCGGCTCGGCTTCATTACCGACATCCCGATCTCGGAAATGCAGCAACGCGTGTCGCAAATGCTGGCCGGAAACTTCGAGCGCGAGGAGCGCACGCTGCTCGAAGCGCGCATCGTGCGCGCCGGGCAGCCGATCTATCACGCGCTGGCGTTCAACGACGTCGTCGTCAACCGCAGCGGATTTTCGGGCATGGCGGAGCTGCGCGTGCTCGTCGATGGCCGCTTCATGTACAACCAGCGCTCGGATGGGCTCATCGTGGCCACACCGACAGGCTCGACCGCTTACGCGTTGTCGTCGCAAGGCCCGATTCTTCATCCGCAATTGCGCGGGCTCGTGCTCGTGCCGATCGCGCCTCATGCGCTGTCGAATCGCCCGATCGTGCTGCCGGACGACTGCAACGTCAGCATTCAGATCATTGCCGGGCGCGATGTCAACGTGAACTTCGATATGCAATCGTTTACCGCGCTCGAACTGAACGACACGATCGAAGTGCGGCGCTCGCGCCACACCGTGCCATTCCTGCATCCGATCGGCTACAGTTACTACGCCACGCTGCGGCAAAAGCTGCACTGGAACGAACATCCGTCCAGCACGGAAGACGACTCCGCGCCGCTTTAGCGCGCCGCGTGAAGACGCCGGCACGTCGAGCCGGCCGTCCATCGAATACGACAACACGACGCCAACACGACCTCCATGCTCCGTCATCTTTCGATCCGCGACTTCGTCATCGTCGCCGCGCTCGAGCTCGAATTCGACCGCGGCTTCACCGTTTTTTCCGGCGAGACCGGGGCAGGCAAATCGATTCTGATCGATGCGCTCGCGCTCACACTTGGCGCACGTGCCGACGCAGACGTCGTACGCACAGGCACCAGCCGGGCCGATATCACCGCGGAGTTCGGCACCGGTCCGCAGGTGGCGCACTGGCTCGACGAGCAAGCCCTCGCTCGTGGCGAACCCGATAGTGTCGATGGCGGCTCGGTGCTGCTGCGGCGCGTGATCGACATCAATGGGCGCTCGCGTGCGTTCATCAACGGCACGCCTGCGACGCTCGCGCAACTGCGCGAGCTCGGCGAAATGCTCGTCGATATCCATGGCCAGCACGCGCACCAACTGTTGATGCGTCCGGACGCGCAGCGCACGTTGTTCGATACGCACGCGGGCCTCACCCCTATCGCGGAGGAAGTCGCGCGCGCTTATCGAAATTGGCGCGATGCGGTCCATGCGCTCGAATTGGCCAAGACCCGCGATCGGGAGCTCGCGCTCGAACGCGAGCGGCTCGCGTGGCAGCTCGCCGAGCTCGACAAGCTTGCGCCGCAACCGGGCGAATGGGAGGAGATCAGCGCCGAGCACCGGCGGCTCGCCCATTCGGCCAGTCTGATCGAGGGTGTGCGAGGCGCGCTCGATTCGCTGTCCGAAGCGGATAACGCGATGCTCGGGCAACTGGGTTCGATCCTGTCGAAGCTTCGCGATCTGGCTGATATCGACCCGGCGCTCGGCGACGCGCTTGCCTCGCTGGAGCCGGCCGAAATCCAGCTGCGCGAGGCGGTCTACTCGCTCACGCACTATGCGCAAAAACTCGAACTCGATCCCGGTCAGCTAGCGCAAGTCGAGATGCGGCTCGACGCGCTCCATTCGCTTGCACGCAAATTCCGTCTCCAACCCGAGGCGCTGCCCGCCGAGCATGAAGCTCGCCGCGCCCAACTGGCAGCGCTCGACGAGGCCGCCGATCTCGACAAGCTGAACGCGGCCGTCGACGCGTGCCGCGCAATCTACCTGCGCGAGGCGAAGCGCCTTTCGAAGGCCCGCGCGCAAGCGGCGAAATCGCTGAGCGCCGCAGTAACCGCCGGCATGCAGGAACTCTCGATGGCCGGGGGCAGTTTCGAGGTCTCGCTTGTGGCGCTCGCCGAAGGCGGCGCGCAGGGGCTTGAGCAAATTGAATTTCGCGTCGCGGGCCATGCCGGCGTGCCGGCGAAACCGCTCGCCAAGGTGGCCTCGGGTGGCGAGCTTGCGCGCATCAGCCTTGCGCTGGCTGTCGTCGCGAGTGCAGCGAGCCTCACACCGACGCTGATTTTCGACGAAGTGGATACGGGCATCGGTGGGGGCGTGGCAGAGGTGGTCGGCCGACTGCTGCATCAACTTGGGCGCGAGCGTCAGGTGCTATGCGTCACGCACCTGCCGCAAGTGGCGGCGCGCGGCGACCATCACCTTCAGGTGGCCAAGGCGGCCGCGCCCGACGGCGGCACGCTTTCGAGCGTCATCTCGCTCGATCATTCGAGCCGGGTCGAAGAAGTCGCGCGTATGCTGGGCGGCCTCGAAATCACGGCAACCACCCGGCGGCACGCGAAAGAAATGCTGGCGGCATAGGGCCGGTATCGTCGGTGACACGCCGTTGCCTCGCACTGCGCGGGCGTCGAAGGCCTGCTGCCCTAACGTCCGAACCGTCCCAATCGCCCTAGCCGTTCAGTATATTGCTTCGTTTTTCTTGGAACCAAGGCGACGGTTGGCGCGAATGACTTTCTGCACGATGTCGTTGGTCTTGGCAGTCCACACGACTGGTTTGGGATCCTGGTTACGCACGGCGATGTACTCCGTGATAGCGAGGATGAGATCGGGAACGCAACGGAACACGCCACGGCGCAAACGTTCGGTACGTGATATCACGAAAAAAGCGCTCCACCATGTTCTGCCACGATGCGGAGGTCGGCGTGAAATGCACGGTGTAACAAGGATGTTTCGCGAGCCACTCCTTGACCTTCGGGTGCTTGTGGGTGGCATAGTTATCGCAGATCAAATGCAGCTCTTTGCCTTGGGAGTCTCGCGCTCAATTTGGCGCAAGAAGTCGAGCCATTCGCATTCGCTGTAACCGTCTCGCTGATCACAACGGGCGATGACAGCACCCGGCCTGGCCATTTGCGAGATCGCTATGCGGGTGCCAACCATTGAGCACCAACCTGAGGCCCTCGGACGCAAGCCGGCGGGCCTTCGCGGCTCCGATTCCGCCATAGGCGCCGGGGATAACCGCGACAGGCCCCACTTCGCGCGGCTCAGTCACCGGCCGAAGGCCCTTCAGCGCGGGTCAGGATTTCCAGCATATGACCGGAAGGATCCAGGAAATAGACGCCGCGGCCGCCATTGTTTGTGTTGATTTCATTCTGCCGCTGCCGCATCGGGTCCGCCCAGAAGCGGATGCCGCTCTTTTGGATGCGGCCAAATATGGCGTCGAATTCCTCGTCGGAGACAAGGAATGCATAGTGCTGTTCCCTGATCGGCTCCGGACTGGTCATGAAGTCGAGGCTGACGCCGTTGGCGGTTTGCACGACGAGAAACGGTCCGAAAGGCTTTGGCGCGGGTAAGTCGAAGGTCTCGACGAGGAAGCGGGCGGCGGCTTCCCGATCAGTCGAGTGAACAATCGTGTGGTTCAGTTCGATGGTCATAAGATGCTCCTTGGCGAGGTCGAAGCTACTTGGGGTGGTGAGACGCGCGGAGGCTGTCCGCCTCAAGGGGCCGCACAGACAAATCTCGGAGGATTTTTAGATCCTCGCGCGAGCCGTGCCGGTTGGCGCGCGCCGGTCTCGGAATGGATATGAAAGCCGGCGAGGTCGCCTGGCGAAGCACTTGGGCCGCGGCGGTGGGGTTCGCGCAGGCAGACCGACGGCGGCATGAGACGTTCCGGCGAATGTCAGACGTAGCGCGCCGAGGCCATGGCCGCGACGGCTACAACCAGAAGGCCGGCGGCGATTCGCTGGCTCATGGCGATCGTGCGCCTTGGGGCGACGGCGTCGCCGTCAGATGCCCCGCGCAGTCGCCGGACTGAAGGCAAGGCTGAGGCCTGCAGCCCGGCCGCCGTCAAGGCGCATGCCGCGCCGAGCGCCAGAACCTGCTCGGACTGGGCGAAGGCGCCGCGATGCAGAAGACCCCAGAGGGCGGCGCCGGACAGGGTGACAAGTGCCGCCGCGCCCAGCTGGGGGAAGGCCAACCGGTCCGCACCGACTCCGCCGGCGCGCGCTAGCACAAACGTCGAGCCCGCCCAGAAGACAGCCGGCAAGACATGCACGACCGTTACAATCAACAGGGTCCACTGCATCACAACCTCGTCTCGAGATAGCTCGATTTATTGTCTGTGCGGAACATCTTCTCCGGCTTGGCGCCGGCAGATTGGCCGCCGTCGATTGGCAAGGTGACGCCGGTGATGAAGGTGCTCTGATCCGAGGCAAGCCAAAGCACTGCGTCCGCAATTTCCGACGCGGTTCCGACGCGCCGCATCGGCGTGCCGATGGCCGCTTGCCGCTGTGCCGCTTCGCCCGCTGCTTCCAGGTGATGTGTGAGAATAGGCCCGGGCGCGAGGACGTTCACTCGAATCCCGTGGTCGGCGTAGTCGAGCGCAGCGACCTTTGTCAGCGCGATGATGCCGGCCTTTCCGGTCACGTAGCCCGCCAGATTCGCGACACCCTGCACACCGGCCAACGACGCCATGTTGATAATCGAGCCGCCACCACTCGCGAGTAGGGCCGGGATTTGGTGTTTCATGCCGAGGAAGGTTCCTCGGATATTGGTCCGGATGGCCCGATCGAACCCTTCGACGTCTGTGTCCGCCAGAGGTTGCGGGTTGGAGCCATCGGTGGCGTTGTTGAAGGCCACATCCAATCGACCGAACTTAACCAGCACGCGATCGACCAGATGCTCGACTGAAGTCTCGTCGCCGATGTCTACGGTGACGAAACCCGCCTCATGTCCCTCGCTGCGGATCTCACCGACGACCGTCCCTAGGGCGTTCGCGTCGCGGGCTGCAAGCATCACCTTCGCCCCCGCCCGGGCCAGGGCCTTGGCGGCTACCGCGCCGATACCTCGGCTCGCGCCGACTACAAGCGCGACCTTCCCGGTCAGCAAGCCGGATCGGTCATCGTTAGTCGCTTTACTCATTCTCTGATCTCCTGATGATCCTGGCTCGGCGGCCCGGTGAAGTCCTTGGCCAGGCGGGTGAGAAGCGTCCGCACCTGCAGCAATTCTTCGTCGCTGAAGCTGCTGCGGATGCGCTTGTCATGCTCCGCCGCGGCGCTGCGGAGCCGATGAAACTTCGCAACACCGGCCGGCGTGAGGCGCGCGACCTGCACCCGACGATTGTCAGGCGGCCGCTCGCGCAGAACGAGGCCTTGATCGACCATCGCATCGAGGTGATGGGTGAGCGTCGGCCCCTGCACCCCGACGCACTGGGCGAGTTCGCCGTGGCTGAGCATTCCCTCGCGCATGAGCGACATCAGGATCAGCCACATCGGCAACGACCCGCCCGCAGCAGTGAGCGCGTCATCGAAGGCTCGACTGAGCTGCCTGGCAGTCTGGCTGAGGAGCAGTCCTATCGGGGTTTCTGGAGGCGGTCCCATTTCAAAAATATAGACATAGAACTGTTCGATGTCTATATTTTTGTGAGGCGATCAGCGTGGTTAGCACGCATTCGCGGCCAAGAATGTCGCGGGCTGGACGGTCGGGCAGCCGTTCGACGTCCCTTTCGCGGGTTTTGTCGGCGGCAATGGCGCGCGGGCGATCAAGGCCATCAAGCATTGTTGGCGCGCGAGCCGCTCAGCAGACCATCCGGCGATCGTCACCCGCTCGTGTCTACTCAGAAGGCAGCAGCCAAGGCCAAGTCCATGCCAGAGCCCCCACCGACCACAAGCAGACGCTCGCCGACACTGGCCATGCCCATCTCCTTCACATTCGGCACACAATTTGATGCTGAGTTGTCAGTGTTCCCGATCTCATCCTCGCTATCAAGGATTACATCGCCGTGCGTAACCAGGATCCTGCCAAGGCGACGACATCTTGCAGAAAGTCATTCGCGCCAACCGTCGCCTTGGTTCCAAGAAAAACGAAGCAATACACTAACGTGCGCAGCGCGTCATCCAAACACGCGCTGCCATAACCGCAACACCGCATCGCGCTCGGCGGCAATCTGCTCGAGCGGCACGCGCGCTTTTTCCATGCCGTCCAACCGTAGCCTGTGCTGCAACCTGCGGTAGGTGCGATAGGCGTTGCCGACGATTTCGGCTTCATGCGGATGCAGGAGCCCAAGCCGCGCCACTTCGCGCAGCAGCGCGATATTGCCGGTATTGCGGATCAGCTCCGGGTCGCGCGCCGCGTGCAGCAGCACCCAATACTGAACGACGAACTCGATATCGACCATGCCGCCCCGGTCGTGCTTGAGATCGAACAGCGCGCTGCGATTCGGATGGCCTGCCTCGACGCGATCACGCATCGCAACGATTTCGGCAGCCAGCGCGCCGGGCTCGCGCGGCATTGTCAGCACCTGCTCGCGGATCGCTTCGAACCGTGCACCGATTTGTTCGTCGCCGGCGCAAAAACGCGCGCGCGTCAATGCCTGATGCTCCCACACCCAAGCGGTATTGGCCGCGTCGCCTTCGCGCAGCTGATAGCGCCGGAAAGCGTCGAGATCGGTGATCAAAAGCCCCGACTCGCCGTTCGGCCGCAAGCGCAGATCGACATCGAACAGCGTGCCGGCGCCCGTCGCCGTCGTCAGCCACGTAATCAGGCGCCGTGTGAACGTGGCGTAAGCCTCGGCTGCCGCGTCGTCGGCGTCGTCGTACAGAAAAATGAGATCGAGGTCGGACGCGTAGCCGAGCTCCTTGCCGCCGAGCTTGCCGTAAGCGATGGCGGCAAAGCGCGGCACCTCGCGGTGGCGCTTTGGAAGTTGTTGCCAGACAGCGCCGATCGTCACGTCGAGCACCGAATCGGCCAACTCGGACAGCCGGTCGCTCACCTGTTCGACGCTCAGCTTGCCCGCCAAATCGATCAGTAAGATCCGAAACACCTCGGCCTGATGCGCATGGCGCAGCAAATCCATCTGTTGCTCGACCCCGTCCGCCGCCGCGAGCCGCGCCCGCAACGCAGCCTTGAATTCGGCCCAATCGAACGGGCTCGCGATGGCCTCGTCATCGAGCAGCTCGTCGAGCAGTTGCGGATGCCGCGTCAAGTAACCCGCCGCCCAGCGCGAGCCCGCCAGCACTGCCAGCACGCGCTCGAGCGCCGCCGGATATTCGTCGAGCAGCGCCAAATACGCGCCGCGCCTGCTCACGGCTTCCAGCAAGTCGAACACGCGCGCGAGCGTCGCGCCGCGCTTCTCAGCGGGCGCAAGCGTCGCCGCGGCCTCCACCGCGCGGCGCGCAATCGTATCGAAGCGCTCGCGGCTGCGCTCCGGCAAGCCCTGATAGCGCGTCGAACGGCGCACGCTGCCCAAACGTGCAACGAGCTCGCCAGCATCGGCGAAACCGCGCGCGGCGAGACGGGCAGTAACCGCGTCGCTTGACGCATCGTCGTCGAGCACCCCGCCCCAAATCTCGGCATCGCACGACTCATGATCGTCAGCGCCGCCACCGCCAGGCGGGCGTGTCTTGTCGGCAAAGATCCGATCGAACTGCCGTTCGACGCGTTCGCGATAGCCGTCGAGTTGGCGAGCAAGCGCCGCGTAATCGGCATAGCCGAGCGACTCGGCCAAACGCGCGCGCTCCGCCTCATCGACGGGCATCGCATGCGTTTGCGCATCGTGCCGATATTGAAGACGATGCTCGAGCGTGCGCAAAAAAAGATATGCCTCGGTCAGCTCGGCGCACACCGGTGCGGCAATCAGCCCGCGCGCCGCGGCTTGGCGCAAGACCGCAAGCGTCGGGCGCACGCGAAAACTCGCGTCCTGCCCGCCGCGAATCAGTTGGAACACCTGCGCGCTGAATTCGATCTCGCGGATACCGCCGCGGCCAAGCTTGATGTCGTCGGCCTTGTCCGGCCGCATCGTCGCGCGGCGCCGCGCCTCCTCGCCAATTTGCCGATGCAGCGAGCGGATCGCACCAATCACGCCGAAATCGAGATAGCGCCGGTAGACAAACGGCTTCGCGATCGATTCCAACTGCGCCGCCAGGCGCTTGGCCGCGGCGCTTTCGCCCTCCGAGACGATCCGCCCCTTGATCCAGGCGTAGCGCTCCCACTCGCGGCCCTGCACATAGAAATATTCTTCGAGCATGCCAAGACTGCATGCGAGCGGCCCCGCATCGCCGTTCGGCCGCAAGCGCATATCGACCCGGAACACATACCCATCGGCGGTGGGCTCGGCGAGTGCGCCAATCAGGCGTCGCCCAAGCCGGGTAAAGAACTCCTGCGTCGAAATGGGCGCGCGCGCGGCGCCCGTGGTCTCGCCGTCGTCCTCGTACACGAAGATCAGGTCGATATCGGACGACACATTGAGTTCCCGGCCTCCCAGCTTGCCCATTCCCACAACGCCGAGCACCAGCCGTTCGCCCTCGGGCCCGCGCGGCTCGCCATACAGCGCCTCGAATTCGGCTGAAAGGCTGGCCAGCGCATGCTGGATCGCGGCTTCGGCGAGATCGGTCATCGTGCCCGTCACCTCGGCCACGTCGGCGAGCCCCGCCAGATCGCGCTCCATCACCGTGCAGAACACCTCTGTGCGCAGTTGGCGCAACACGCGGCGCAGCGGCTCGTCGGCAAGCGGCGCGGCATCGAGCGCATGGTCGGTTGCATCGCCGCACGCACCGCCGGCCGCGCGCTGATCTGCGGCAAGGCGGTAAAACCGAGCATCGATGCGCTCGCGCGTGACGGGCGCGCTCGCCCAGTCGGCGATGCGTTGCGCCAACTCGGGCCGGGCCGCGATGGCACGCGCGGCATAAGACGAATAAGTGGAACTCAGCAGGGCGGTAGCAGTCATGGAGGTAGTGGCTCGTGTCTCGCGAACGCTGTGTTACATTTCGTGGTCCGCGACGCCAACCTACCACACACCCCCGATCTGCCGCAGTATGTCCGACAGCAAGGAATCCGTCGAAAAAGCCGTTGCCGGACCCATGCGCCAAGATCATCTGTTCTTGCGTCGAACCCTCAAAGCCGCGCTCGTGCTCGCGTTCGCCGCGTATTTCGCAGCGGGCGGCGCGTTCATCGCACTTCGCTACGGCGTCTTGCCACGCATCGACGATTTCCGGCCGCGCATCGAAACGTTTGTCTCGGCGAAGCTGCATGCCGAACTGCGCGTCGCCAAGCTCACGCCGTACTGGGCCGGGCTCGAACCCGGTGTCGACGTGACCGGACTCACGATTCGCGACCGCGACGGCAATATCGCGTTGTCGGTCCCCCATGCGACGGCCACGCTGTCGTGGCGCTCCCTGATGCACGGCAAGCCGACGCTTGCGAGCCTCGTTGTCGATCGCCCGGAAGTGCTGGTCGCACGCGCAACCGATGGCACGCTCACGGTCGCAGGCGTGCAGGTGCCCACTACACACACCGGTAGCGATACAACCTTCTCGAACTGGGTGCTTTCGCAGCAAGCCATCATCCTGCGCGGCGGCACGCTACGCTGGCGCGACAGCATGCGCCAAGCGCCCGAGCTCGCGTTGCACGACATTCGCGCCGCGATTATCAACAGCGGCTTCGAGCACCGGGTGGCGCTGCAGGCGCCGCCCGAAGGCACGGTCCTCAAAGGCCCGCTCGACTTCCGGGCGCGCTTTCATCACATGCCGCTCACGGAACTCGGCAAGCCACAGAACTGGAGCGGCGAGGCCTATGTCTCGACCGGGCCCGTCGACTTGCCGATACTCGCGCGGTATGTGAAGAGCCCGATCAAGCTCAACGCGGGACGCATCGACAATGCGATTTGGGCGAACTTCTCGGGCGGCCAGTTGCGTTCGGCGCGCGGCGAGCTGCAAGGTGCCGACATCGGGCTGCAAGTGCGACCGACACAACCGCCGCTCGACGTGCCGCTTGCGCGCTTCGGCTGGACGGCCGAAATCGAGCCGCGGCGCGACTACCGCATTCGGTTGACTAACTTGCGCGCCGAACTGGGGCAGCCGCCTCTCTCGGACGGCACGCCCGTGTCGCGCACGCTGGCGCTCAAGACGCTCTCCGGCCGTTATCGTGTTGCCACGGTCGAGCATGGGCAACTGATGAGCGTGGCGGGCGACCGGGTGGATCTCGGCGTGCTCGCAGCGTTCAGCCGTGCACTACCGCTTCCCGAGCACTTTCTGAATCAACTCGTGCGTTTCGACCCGCGCGGGCTGATCGCCAACTACACGATCGAATTGGAACGCGCGCGCTCCGAAAACGCCCTGCCGGCCAGCGAGCAACGCGTGGAAAGCGCCGCGCCGATCGTGCGGTATCGGTTCAAGGGCGATCTCGAAGGCATCAGCGTCGCGGCGCAGGAACCGCCCCCGGGCCTGTCCGCTGCGGGCCATCCGCGCGCCGGTCTGCCCGGCTTCGAGAACCTGTGGGGCTCGGTCGATGCCAACGAGACGCAAGGTGCGGTGACGATCGACACCGTCAATGCGGCGCTGACACTGCCCGGCGAATTCGACGACCCGCGCCTCGTATTCGACCGGCTGCGAGGCCGCGGCCAATGGACCGTTTCGCCGGCGCCCGGCCAACCGCATAAGGCGTTCGCCGTGACGGTATCCGAACTTGGCGTCGAAAATGCCGATACGGCCGGCAGCATCGTCGCGACCTATACCAATCCGGGCCGTGGACGGGGTTCGCTCGATTTATCGGCCAAAATCGCGCGCGCCAAAGCCGCCAGCGTCCCGCGCTATTTGCCGACGAGCGTCGGCGAACACCTGCGCCATTACCTCGGGCATGGGCTGCAAGCCGGCACCGCGCACGACGCGACGATCGAAGTGCGCGGCGATCTCGACAAATTCCCTTACTCGCGCGAGCCGAAGGCCGGCGTCTTCAAGGTCGTCGCGCCTTTCACCGGGGGCCGCTTCGATCCCTCGCCCTATCCGATGAAAACGCTCAAGAGCGGCGCGCCCGATGTCTGGCCGGCCCTCGACGGCATCGACGGCGTGTTTTCGCTCGCGCAAAACGTGCTGCGCTTCGATATCGACCGGGCGCATTACAAGCGTGTCATGCTTGATCGAGTGAGCGGGCGCATCGATGATTTGGGCAGCCATGCGTCGAGCCTCATCATTGACGGCAAAGCCCACGGTCCGCTCGTCGATTTTCTCGATTACGTGAACGAAAGCGCCGCCGGCAGCATGACAGGGCACGTCGCGCAAAAGCTCCGTGCCAGCGGGATGGCCTCGCTCGATCTGACGCTGACCGTGCCGCGCACGGTCGAACCGCATGTGAGCGTGGCCGGCACCGTCGGGTTGCGCAACAGCAAACTCGAACGCGAGCAGTGGCCGCCGCTCGAGCAACTGACAGGAAACGTGCACTTCACCGAGCACACGCTGTCGCTCGAACGCGTTGCGGGGCGCTGGCTGGGCGGCGAGGTGCGGGCCAACGGCGCGCTCGATGCGAACGGCGCTTATGCATTCGACATCGCGGGCCGGATCGCGGCGGACAGTGCGCGAGAGCTCGACATAGACGGCCCGGCCGGCAAACTGCTAGGCCGTGCATATGGCACGGCGCCTTACGCCATCGACGTGCGTGGCAGGAAAGGCGGGATACCGCAGGTCAGCGCGCATTCGGACCTGAGCGGCCTTGCCCTCGATTTCCCGGCTCCACTCGGCAAGGCACTCGGCACGCCGATGCCGTTCGCGCTATCGGTCCAACCGGCGTCGGGAGACCCGGCCGCAAACCTCGAGTCCGTCGCACGTGCCGATGTGCAGCTGGGACCGCTGACGGCCAACTATCTGCTGCGGCGCGATGCGGCACAGCCGGCGCGCATCGGCGCTTTCTCCGTGATACGCGGCGCGCTCGGTATCGGCGCACCGGCGGAGTTGCCTGCCGCAGGCGTGAGCGCGAAGGCCACGCTGCCGTCGCTCGATGCCGACGCGTGGCGCACGGTCGCGGGCGAGTTGCGCGCGAGCAGCAACAAGCCCGGCGGCGCGGGCGCTCATCCCGTGCCAGACGGCCAGCACACCGCACGACAGTTCATGCCGACGCGTCTTGCCGCGCATATCGACTCGCTCCAGTTGTTCGGGCGCGAATGGACCGGTGTCGATTTCGACGGCAAGGGCACCGACAACGACTGGCAGGCGAGCATTCGCGCCGACCAGCTAGCCGGCACGCTCTCATGGCAGCGCGGCGCGGCGAACAACGAGGCGGGGCGCATCAACGCACATTTCACGAGGGCGACGGTGCCCGTCAAGGTGGGGCACGATATCGTCGGCGAAATGACGGCCGCGGCGCGCGCAAAGATGCCGGCCATCGATCTGCTGATCGACAATCTGACGGTGCGCGAACGCCCGCTCGGGCGCTTGGCCGTGAACGCGCGTAACGTCGACGAAGATGGCGTGCCGGTCTGGCAACTCGACAAGCTCGATCTCGTCAATCCGGCCGGCCATCTGACGGCGAGCGCGAATTGGCGCACCGCGCGCAGGCTCGGGGCGAACGCCGGGGACGCGCCGCGCCGCACGGTGATCGATTTCAAGCTCGACATTGCCGATGCCGGTGCGTTGCTCGATCAGCTCGGCTTGCCGCGCACGGTCAAAGGCGGTGCCGGCACGCTGTCGGGCAAGGCAGGCTGGCTCGGCGACCCGACCGCCGTCGATTATCCGACGCTGCGCGGCGAACTGGCACTCGATCTACATCACGGTCAGATTCTCAAAGTCGATCCGGGCGTCGCCAAACTGCTCGGCGTGCTGAGCCTGCAAAGCCTGACGCGCGTCCTCACGCTGAACTTCAAGGATGTGATCGGCGAAGGCTTGCCGTTCGAGCGCGTGACGGGCACGGGCCGGATCACCGACGGCATCGGCCGCACCGATAATTTCCGTATCGTGACCGCCCCGGCGCGCGCCGATTTATCCGGCACGGTCGATCTGGCGGCCGAAACACAGGATCTGCACGTGGAAGTCACGCCGACGCTGAACGCCGGTTCCGCGGTGATCGCGGCAACGATCGTCAACCCGTTGCTCGGGCTCGGCGCGTTCGTCGCGAACCTCGCGCTGTCGCAGTCCATCGCGCACGCATTTGCGACGCGCTATGCGATAACGGGGTCATGGTCGCAGCCGCGCGTCGAGCGGGTCTCGGGCGATCGCGGTAAGATGGCTGTTCCTGTTCCGACTGATGCGACCGGCAAGTAACGAACGACGCGCCCGCTGCACCCTCCGGCACTTCGCGTACAGCCGCCTGTTCATTGCCTGCCTTCCCGAGACCCATGAGCGATCGACAAGCCATTCCGACGCACTTTCGCGTCGCCGCGCTCCAGATGGTCAGCACGCCCGATCGGGAGCGCAATCTCGCACAAGCTGCTGCGCTCATCGCCGAAGCGGCTGGCGACGGCGCCCAGCTCGTCCTGCTGCCCGAGTATTTCTGCTTCATGGGCCATCACGAGACAGACAAACTCGCGGTGCGCGAAACCTACGGCGACGGCCCGATCCAGCAGTTTCTCGGCGACGCTGCCCGGCGCCACGGCGTATGGATCATTGGCGGAACGCTGCCGTTGGCCGCCACGGGCCCGGCCGACGCCGAACGCGTGCTCAATACGACGCTCGTGTTCGATCCGGCAGGCACGCAAGTCGCGCGCTACGACAAGATCCACCTTTTCAACTTCGAAAAAGGTGCTGAATCGTTCGACGAAGCGCGCACGATCCGTCCTGGCAGCGAGGTACGTACGTTCGAAGCGCCGTTTGGCCGCGTCGGGCTGTCGGTCTGCTACGATCTGCGCTTTCCGGAGCTTTACCGCCGCATGGGCGATGTCGCGCTCGTCGTCGTGCCGTCGGCATTCACGTTCACAACGGGGCGCGCGCACTGGGAAACATTGCTGCGCGCCCGTGCGGTCGAAAATCAGTGTTATGTGCTTGCCGCGGCGCAAGGCGGCTCGCACGAAAACGGCCGCCGAACCTGGGGGCACAGCATGTTGATCGACCCGTGGGGCGAGATCGTCGCGCAACGGACGGAAGACGGCGCGGGCGTCGTGGCGGGCGAGATCGATCGCGCGCGCATCGACGAAGTGAGGCGCAGCCTTCCCGCGTGGCGCCATCGCGTGCTCGCATAGGCGCGTCCCAGTCGTCGTTGCTTACGTTGTTGCGCACGCTGTCGCTTTACGTCGTTGATTCGTATCGTTGACTCATGTCGTTGCCCGACTCACCGCATCCTTTTTGCACCGAACCCATCCGCATGAATATCATCGAACCCGGCATCCGCAATCTGGCGACCGCAAAAGACGTGCTGCTCGCCCCCTACGGTCTCGACGAAGCGCTGCTCACGCGCACGCTCGCCGATATCTTCACGCACCGCGTCGATTACGCCGACCTCTATTTCCAGACGACACGCAGCGAAGCCTGGAGCCTAGAGGAAGGCATCGTGAAGTCCGGCAGCTTCAGCATCGACCAGGGAGTCGGCGTGCGCGCCGTCTCGGGCGATCGCACGGCGTTCGCCTATTCGGACGACCTTTCGCCCGAAGCGTTGCGCCAAGCGGCCGAAGCCACGCGCTCGATCGCCAAGGCCGGCGGCGGCAAGCAGAAGATCAAGGTGGCTAGCGCCTTCACAGGTATCGCGGGCCGCGATCTTTACCTGCCGGCTGATCCGCTCGCCTCGCTCGACGCCACGGCGAAGGTCAAGCTGCTCGAGCGCGTCGAGAAAATAGCGCGCGGGCGCGATGCGCGTGTGACGCAGGTCATGGCGGGCCTCGCAGGCGAATACGACATCGTCCTCGTCGCACGCAGCGACGGCGTGCTGGCCGCCGACGTGCGCCCGCTCGTGCGCGTATCGGTCACCGTCATCGCCGAGCAAAACGGCCGCCGGGAAATGGGTTCGGGCGGCGGCGGCGGACGGTTCGATTACGGCTATTTCACCGACGACATCCTCGCAAGCTATGTCGATGATGCGGTCCATGCGGCACTCGTGAATCTCGATGCGCGCCCGGCACCGGCCGGCACGATGACCGTGGTGCTCGGGCCGGGCTGGCCGGGTGTGCTGCTGCACGAGGCGATCGGCCACGGGCTGGAGGGCGACTTCAACCGCAAAGGCTCGTCGGCCTTCGCGGGACGCATCGGCGAGCGGGTGGCGGCCAAGGGCGTGACCGTGGTCGACGACGGCACACTCCCGAACCGGCGCGGCTCGTTGAATATCGACGACGAAGGCAACCCGACCCAATGCACGACGTTGATCGAAGACGGCGTGCTCAAGGGCTACATCCAGGACTCGTTGAATGCCCGGCTGATGAAGATGCCGGTTACAGGCAACGCGCGGCGCGAATCGTACGCGGCGCTGCCGATGCCCCGTATGACGAACACCTATATGCTCAATGGCGACAAGGACCCGGGCGAAATTCTCGCGTCCGTCAAAAACGGGCTCTACGCGGTGAATTTCGGCGGCGGCCAGGTCGATATCACGAACGGCAAGTTCGTCTTCTCGGCTTCCGAGGCGTACATGATCGAAAACGGCAAGGTGACCTACCCTGTCAAGGGCGCGACGCTGATCGGCAGCGGCCCCGAATCGCTCAAGTTCGTCACGATGATCGGCAACGACATGTCGCTTGATACCGGTGTGGGCGTATGCGGCAAGGAAGGGCAAAGCGTGCCGGTTGGCGTCGGCCAGCCGACGCTGCGCATCGAGAAGATGACGGTGGGCGGCACGCTGTAACGCGGTACGCTGGACATCCGCACTACGGCGCCGAAAATGCGCACCATTTCGGCGCTCGATGCGGATTTTCCGCGTTTTTGGGCCGCGTGGCTTGTCAGTCGTGCTGGCTCGGCGTATAAAGCGAAAGTACGTTTCTAAACGAGCTTCCCGAGTTTCCCCTACCATGAGCCCGAAGTTTTATTTTTACTTCTTTTGGCATCTCAGTCCGTCGGCGGATCGAGAGGGGTGTTAGCGCGCGAGAAGCAAACCCGAATTCCCGAAAAACCGCCGGCCCAGCCCGGCGGTTTTTTTTTCGCCGCGGCCGCATCGAATCGATAAGGAGAGCCCTGAAATGCCCCCGCACAACACCGACGACGTCCGCATTCGCGAACTCAAGGAACTCACGCCGCCGGCTCATTTGATCCGCGAATTTCCATGCACCGAACCGGTCGCCAATCTGATTTATAACGCGCGTTCGGCCATGCACCGGATTTTGCATGGTATGGACGACCGGCTCATCGTCATCGTCGGTCCTTGCTCGATTCACGACCCGGCAGCTGCGCTCGACTACGCGCGCCGGCTCGTGGATGAACGCAAGCGCTTCGCGGGCGAGTTGGAAGTGGTCATGCGGGTGTATTTCGAGAAGCCGCGCACGACGGTCGGATGGAAGGGGCTGATCAACGACCCGTACCTCGACAACAGCTTCAAGATCAACGACGGCCTGCGCGCCGCGCGCGAGTTGCTGGTCGGCATCAACGAACTCGGCGTGCCGGCCGGCACCGAGTATCTCGACATGATCAGCCCGCAGTACATCGCGGACCTCGTGTCGTGGGGCGCGATCGGCGCGCGAACAACGGAGTCGCAGGTGCACCGCGAGCTGGCCTCGGGGTTATCGTGCCCTGTCGGCTTCAAGAACGGGACCGACGGCAACGTCAAAATCGCCGTCGATGCGATCAAGGCATCCTCGCAGCCGCACCATTTTCTGTCAGTCACGAAGGGCGGGCATTCGGCGATTGTGTCAACGGCCGGCAACGAGGACTGCCATGTCATTCTGCGCGGCGGCAAGACGCCCAACTATGATTCGGCCAGCGTCGATGCGGCATGCTCGGCCATCAGCAAGGCCGGGCTTGCGGCTCGTCTGATGATCGACGCGAGCCACGCGAACAGCTCGAAGCAGCACGAAAACCAGATCCCCGTGTGTGCCGATATCGGCCGCCAAATCGCGAGCGGCGACGAGCGCATCATCGGCGTGATGATCGAGTCGCACCTTGTTGCGGGGCGGCAGGATTTGCAAGAAGGCTGCCAGCTGACTTACGGGCAGAGCATCACCGATGCGTGCATCGGCTGGGAAGAAAGTGTCAGCGTGCTCGAAGGGCTCGCTGAGAGTGTCAAGCAGCGCCGCGTTGCGCGCGGGAGTGGCAATTAAAGCGGGCGGTAACCGAAAGGGGTAACTGCGCACCGCGCCTATCGCCGACGTGGCGGGCGCGGTACGCGTACGCCACGTCAGATCGTACCCGAGCCGAACACCTCGGTATGAATGCGAGCCGCATCAACACCGAGCGCAATCAGTGATTCGCGTTGCTGCTGCATGAACGGCACCGGCCCGCAGAGGTAATAGTCGGCGTCGGGCAGCAACGCCGCTTTCGCGCTGGACGAAAAGTCGATACGCCCCGTGAAGTCATAATCGACGCCCTGACGGTCGGCCTCGGACGCTTCTTCGTAGAACACCGCACGCGACACGTTGGCATGGCGCGCGACGACATCGGCGAGCCATCTTTTGAACGCGTGCACGCGGCCGTTGCGGCAGGCGTGCACGAAGGCGACGCGGCGCTTGCTGCTCGTTTCACCGGTTTCACCGGTTTCAGCGGTTTCACCGTTTGCCAGCAGCGTCGAGAGCATCGACATCATCGGCGTGATGCCGACGCCGCCCGACACGAGCACCACCGGCGTCGACTTGTCGAGATCGAGACGGAAGTCGCCCATCGGCGCCGTCACATCCAGAATCGCGCCCACTTCCACGCCCTCGTGCAGCAGCGTCGATACGCAGCCCGCCGGCACATCGACCTTCCCCGCCTCGCGCTTGACGGAAATGCGCAGCCATTGCCCATGCGGCGCGTCGGACAAGCTGTACTGGCGCGGCTGATCGACACCCAGTTCGCCAACGTGGCGCTTCACCGTCACGAACTGGCCCGGCACGAAACGGCATGCCGCACCGCCGTCGGCGGGCGTCAGATAAAACGACGTGATCTCGTCGCTCTCGATTTCCTTGCGCGCGACGACAAACGGCCGATAGCCGGTCCACGACGCCTGCTCGTAGAGCTTCGCCTCAGCACCGATCATGATTTGCGCCAGTTGCGCGTAGGCGGCGCGCCAGGCTTGCAGCGTAGCGTCGTCGACGGCGTCGCCCAGCACTTCCACCACCGACGCCAGCAGATTTTCACCGACGATCGGATAGTGTTCGGGGCGGATGTTGAGGCTCGCGTGCTTGTTCGAGATGCGCCCGACCGCCGAGCCCAGCGCACCGAGATTGTCGATGTTGGCCGCATAAGCGTAGACGGCATGGGCGAGCGTGTCGGCCTGCGAGCCGCTCGCCTGGTGCGTCTGATTGAAAAGATTGCGCAGCTCGGGGCGATTGGCGAACATCCTGCGATAAAAATGCTTCGTGATGGTCGCGCCGTGCTCGGCGAAAACGGGCGCGGTTGCTTTGACGCGAGCAATCTGGTCGGCGGTGAGCGGCGATGTCATGTGTGCTGGACTCCTTCTAAACATGCATTTAGAATACATTTTATAGAAACGGCTAGACATACGACACTTTGTCGCATCGCATCATGGTTTTCGGCTTCGCTCAACCGGTGCGGCCGCGCTGCCAGAGAACGTCGCTCCCGCCGCCCGTGCGGTTCAGCACGCGCGCGAGCACGAAGAGCAGGTCGGAGAGGCGGTTGACATATCGGCGCGGCGCAGGCGCGAGCGGCTGCATGGCGCCGAGCGCCACGATCGAGCGCTCGGCGCGGCGGCAAACCGTCCGGCACACGTGGGCGAGCGCCGCAGCGCGGGTGCCGCCCGGCAGGATGAACTCGACCAGCGGCGGCAGGTTGGCGTTGTAATGAGCAAGCCATTCATCGACGCGCGTAAGATGCGTGTCGTCGATCATCGTGCGGTTCGGAATGCAAAGCTCGCCACCGAGATCGAAAAGATCGTGCTGGACCGTGACAAGCGCGTCGCGCACGTCGTCCGGCAGCGGCTCGCACAGCAGCACGCCGATCTGCGAATTGAGCTCGTCAACATCGCCGATCGCAGAAATGCGCGCGTCGTCCTTGCGCACGCGAGTGCCGTCGCCGAGGCCGGTTGTGCCGTCGTCGCCTGTGCGCGTCGCGATCTTGCTCAAGCGATGCCCCATGCTGCCCTCCTTGCCGTGGATGTTCGCATCGCGCAGCGGCGGTTTGCGCGTTTGTGCGTTTGCGGTTTCGATTGTTTTGCGCGTTTGCTTGGCGAGCGTCAAAGCGCGACTCATTATAGGAGTCGATAACACCATCCCGTACCGATTTTTCCAATCTGCCGCGTGCATTCGGTCGGCGTAAAATGGCCCGATTATTCGATTACGCTGCGCCCTCGCGGTTTGGCGGCCGACCAAGTGCGCCGCATGGGACCAGAGTAGGCGCTAAAGCGCCAACTCTGGTCGACCGCTTTGCATGGGACCAGAGTAGGCGCTAAAGCGCCAACTCTGGTCGACAGGAGACATTCATGAACCACCCCGCGCCCCCAACCGACCTGCGCACACGCCGGCCCTTTCCCGCCGAACTGCTAGCCGAGCTAAAAGCCGCTTTCCCCGAACGTTTATCCACCGCCGAAGCAGTACGCACCCATCACGGCCGCGATGAATCGCCGTTCGATCCGCTACTGCCCGATGCCGTGCTGTTCGCACAGCAAACCGACGACGTGCGCACCGCCGTCAAACTCTGCGCACGCTACGACGTTCCGATCATCCCCTACGGCAACGGCTCGTCGCTAGAAGGGCACCTGCTCGCCGTGGAAGGCGGCCTGTCGGTCGACCTCTCAGGCATGAACCGCGTGCTCGCCATCGACGCAGAAGACCTGACCGCCACCGTCCAAGCAGGTGTCTCGCGCAAAACGCTCAACGAGGCACTGCGCGATACCGGCCTCTTCTTTCCAATCGACCCCGGCGCCGACGCGAGCCTGGGCGGCATGTCGGCCACGCGCGCATCGGGAACGAACGCCGTGCGCTACGGCACCATGCGCGAAAACGTGCTGGGCCTCACCGTCGTTCTCGCCGATGGCCGCGTCATCAAGACAGGCTCGCGAGCACGCAAATCGGCGGCCGGCTACGACCTCACCCGCCTTTTCGTCGGTTCAGAAGGCACGCTCGGCGTCATCACCGAAGTCACCGTGCGCCTCTATCCGCAGCCGGAGGCGGTCTCGGCGGCCGTCTGCTCGTTCGCGTCGATGGGCGACGCGGTTCGCGCCGTCATCGAAACCATCCAGCTCGGCGTGCCCGTCGCCCGCGTGGAGTTCGTCGACGCGCTAGCCATTCGCGCCATCAATCGTCATTCGAATCTCACGCTGCCCGAATCGCCGACGCTCTTTTTCGAATTCCACGGCACTGAGGCGAGCGTCAAGGAACAAGCGGAAACGGTCCAGCAGATCGTCGCCGATCACGCCGGCAGCGGCTTCGCCTGGGCGACACGCCCGGAAGAGCGCAGCCGCCTGTGGAATGCGCGTCACAACGCCTACTTCGCGATGCTGCAACTCAAGCCCGGCTGCCGCGCGCTGACGACCGACGTCTGCGTGCCGATCTCGCGGCTCGCGCAATGCGTCGTCGAAACGGAAGCCGATCTGCGCAATTCTCCATTGCCGTGCCCGATCGTCGGACACGT
This sequence comes from Trinickia sp. LjRoot230, assembly GCF_964253315.1. Lineage (NCBI taxonomy): Bacteria > Pseudomonadati > Pseudomonadota > Betaproteobacteria > Burkholderiales > Burkholderiaceae > Trinickia > Trinickia sp. LjRoot230. The sequence goes on along the minus strand of NZ_CAXUQX020000001.1, from coordinate 745,008 downwards.
CGGCGACGGCAATTTTCATGTCGCCATGTTGATCGACCCGGCCAAACCCGAGGAACTCGCCGAAGCGGAGCGGCTGAACAGCCGCGTCGTTGAACGGGCGTTGCGCCTGGGCGGCACCTGCACAGGCGAGCACGGTGTGGGCTTGCACAAGATGGGCTTCCTCGTCGACGAGCACGGCAGCGACGCCGTCGACGTGATGCGCGCGCTCAAGCATGCGCTCGACCCGGGCAACATCATGAACCCCGGCAAAATCTTTTCCTATTCACGCGCAGCATCGTAACGAGGAGCGTCGATGACAGCCGCGGCCCAAGACGATCAACCGATGCCGGCGCATCTGCGCGAGGCGCGCCAGCGCGAAGTGGTTCAAGCGCTGATGGCGACGCTGCCCGCGCATTGCCTGCTCTATCGCGACGAGGACACGGCGCCTTACGAGTGCGACGGCCTCAGCGTTTATCGACAGCTACCGCTTGCCGTGGCGCTGCCCGAAACCGAAGCGCAAGTCGTGCGCATCGTGCAGATCTGCAAACGCTTGTCGGTGCCGATCGTGCCGCGTGGCGCCGGCACCGGCTTATCAGGCGGCGCGACGCCGATAGCGCTAGGCATCGTCGTGTCGCTCTCGCGTTTCACCAAGATCGTCAATGTCGATTCGTACGCGCGCACCGCGACGGTCCAGCCCGGCGTGCGCAACCTGGCCGTTTCGGAAGCCGCTGCGCCGTACGGGCTTTACTACGCGCCCGATCCCTCATCGCAGATCGCCTGCACGATCGGCGGCAACGTCGCCGAAAATTCGGGCGGCGTTCACTGCCTCAAATACGGGCTAACCGTACATAACGTGCTGCGCGTGCGCGCCGTCACGATGGATGGCGACATTGTCGAATTCGGCTCGCTCGCGCCTGATATGCCCGGGCTCGATCTGCTCGCGGTGCTGATCGGTAGCGAGGGCATGTTTGCGATCGTCACCGAAGTCACCGTCAAGCTGATCGCGAAGGCACCGGCCGCGCAGGTGGTGATGGCGAGCTTCGACGATGTCGTCAAAGGCGGCGATGCCGTGGCCGCGATCATTGCGGCGGGCATCATCCCGGCCGGACTCGAAATGATGGACAAGCCCGCCACGCGCGCCGTCGAGGCGTTCGTCGGCGCCGGTTACGACCTCGACGCGGCAGCCATTTTGCTCTGCGAATCAGATGGCACGCCCGAAGAAGTGGCCGAGGAAGTGGCCCGGACGACCGCCGTGCTGCGCGAGCACGGCGCCACGCGCGTGCAGATCTCGCGCACGGATGCGGAACGGCTCAAGTTCTGGTCGGGCCGCAAGAACGCGTTTCCTGCAGCGGGCCGCCTTTCGCCCGATTACTACTGCATGGACGGCACCGTGCCGCGCCGCAGCATCGGCCCGCTGCTGGCGCGCATCGAAAAGATGGAAGCCCAGTACGGCCTGCGGTGCATCAACGTGTTCCATGCTGGCGACGGCAACATGCATCCGCTGATCCTGTTCGACGGCAATGACCCCGATCAACTCAAACGCGCCGAGGATTTCGGCGCCGAGATCCTCGAAACGTGCGTCGAACTCGGAGGGACGGTGACCGGCGAGCACGGCGTCGGCATCGAGAAGATCAACTCGATGTGCGTGCAGTTCTCCGACGCCGAACGCGACGCTTTTTTCGCGGTCAAGCGCGCCTTCGACCCAGCGGGGCTGCTCAACCCGACTAAAGGCATTCCCACGCGAGCACGGTGCGCCGAGTACGGGAAGATGCACGTACGCGGCGGGCTTTTGCCACATCCAGAGTTGCCGCGCTTTTAACGTTGCACGACGTAGCGGCAAATGGGGATCAACCCGAAGCGAGGGGACCCGCGGCTTGCCGGCCCTGGCTAGGCCGGTAGAATGCGCGTGTGGGCCGAGGCAAATACGGCAACCGGATGAACGACATAACGAAGCGGGAAGCCATGCAAGATGACGACGTGCTCGCGTACTGGGCGGAGCGCATCCGCGCGGCCACGGCCGACGAGCGCCCGCTGCGCGTGCGCGGCGCCGGCACCAAGGACTGGTACGGTCAAGCCCTCCATGGAGAGGTTCTCGATACGCGCGTGCATCGCGGCATCGTGGCTTACGATCCGGCAGAACTGGTCGTTACCGCGCGGTGCGGCACACCGCTTACCGAACTCGAAGCAGCGCTCGCCGAACACAAGCAGATGCTGCCGTTCGAGCCGCCTCATTTCGGCCGGGCGGCGACGCTGGGCGGCGCAATCGCAGCGGGCATCGCTGGGCCGCGTCGCGCGACGGTCGGCGCCGCGCGGGATTTCGTGCTCGGTGTAACGATGATGAATGGGCACGGCGAAATCCTTCGCTTTGGCGGGCGCGTCGTGAAGAACGTTGCGGGCTACGATGTCTCGCGCCTGATGGCCGGCTCGCTTGGCACGCTCGGCCTGATGCTCGAGGTCTCGATCAAAGTCTTGCCGCAGCCTGCCGCCGAGGCGACGCTCAAATTCGACATGAACGGCACCGACGCCGTGCGCAAGCTCAACGAATGGTCCGGGCGGCCGCTGCCGATTTCCGCGAGCGCCTGGCGCAACGGCACGCTGGCCGTGCGCCTCTCGGGCGCTGACAGCGCGGTCAAAACGGCGCGTAATGTCATTGGGGGCGAGGTGGTCGATGCTGTCGAGGCCGAGCGTTTTTGGGAGGGCCTGCGCGAGCAGACTGACCCGTTTTTTTCGACGATTCCGCCCAAGTCGGCGCTTTGGCGCCTGGCACTGCCGTCGATCACCGAGCCGATGCAACTGCCCGGCGCGCAGCTGATGGAATGGGGCGGCGCGCAGCGCTGGTGGATCACCGATACCGACGCGCAAACGGTGCGCATCAGTGCCAAGCAAGCGGGCGGACACGCGACGGTCTTTCGCCCGGGCCGCGAATTCGACCGCAGCGTGGGCGTGTTCACGCCGTTGTCCGCGCCGCTGATGAAGATTCACCGAGGGCTCAAGGCCGCCTTCGACCCCGCCCGGATATTCAACCGAGGGCGTCTTTACCCGGATTTCTGACCGGCCGCCCAATCGAATCCAATCGAACGACCGCCTCGGCGACAGCCCGAACAAACAGACGAACGACCGGAACAAGCAACGCCATGCAGACATACCTTGCGGACTTCATTCGCAACACGGCGGACGGCGAAGAGGCCGACGCGATTCTGCGCAAGTGCGTCCATTGCGGCTTTTGCACGGCAACCTGTCCGACTTATCAGTTACTGGGCGACGAACTCGACGGCCCGCGTGGACGTATCTACCTGATGAAGCAGATGTTCGAGGGCGCGCCGGTGACGCACGCCACGCAACTGCATCTGGACCGTTGCCTGACCTGCCGCAGTTGCGAGACTACGTGCCCGTCCGGCGTGCAGTATGGACGGCTCGTCGAAATCGGCCGGGAGCATGTCGAAGCGCAGGTGCCCCGTTCGCTCGGTCAGCGGCTCGTGCGCCGGCTGCTGGCGAGCGTCTTGCCCAACGCGACGCTCTTCGCTCCGGCCATGCGGCTCGGGCAGTACGTCCGGCCTTTTTTGCCGCGCAAGCTGCGCGACAAGGTGCCGCCGCGTCAGCGGTTATTGGCATGGCCGAGCGTGCCGCAAACCGCGCACGAGCGCAAAGTGCTGCTGCTCGCCGGGTGCGTGCAGCCTGCGATGCTGCCCAACATCAACACGGCGACGGCGCGCGTGCTCGATGCGCTCGGCATCGAAACCGTCGTCGCGCCGGAGGCCGGCTGCTGCGGTGCGCTGCGGCTTCATCTGAGTTACCGCGACGAAGCGCTTGACGACATGCGCCGTAACATCGACGCCTGGTGGCCGCATGTCGAGGCGGGCGTCGAAGCCATCGTCATCAACGCCTCCGGTTGCGGAGCGACGGTGAAAGAGTACGGCCACTTGCTGCGCGACGACGTGGCCTATGCCGACAAGGCGCGGCGCATTGCCGAACTCGCACGCGACATCGTCGAGGTGCTCGCGGGCTTCGAGGCCGAACTCGCCTCGCTCGCCCGGCGCCACGGCGTGCATACGGTGGCATTTCACCCACCGTGTACGCTACAGCACGGGCAGCAGATCCGCGGCCAGGTCGAGCGGCTCTTGACATCGCTCGGCATCGACGTGCATTTGCCGGCCGACAGCCATCTGTGCTGCGGCTCCGCCGGCACGTATTCGATCACGCAGCCGGCCCTCGCCTACTCGTTGCGCGATCGTAAGCTCGCCGCGCTTGCCGCGCTCGAGCCGAAGATGATCGTCTCGGCCAACGTCGGCTGCATCGCGCATCTGCAAAGCGGCACGTCGATACCGGTCGCGCATTGGATCGAACTCGTCGAACACGTGCTTTATGCGTGAGCAGCGGTCGATCGCGGGTTGCGTCCGTGCTTGCGTACGTGCTTGCATCCGTATAATCCCGGCATTGCTTTGATCGAATGCAGGAAGCTTTTCGCGCCATGTCCGACCTCGCCGACAACCTCGCCGCCGTCCACCGACGCATCGCCCGTGCCGCCGAGGCGGCTGGACGTGACCCGGCGTCGGTGCACTTGCTCGCCGTTTCGAAGACGTTCCCTGCCGAAGATGTGCGCGCGGCGTACGCCGTCGGCCAGCGCGCGTTCGGCGAAAATTACGTGCAAGAAGCGCTGGCGAAAATCGAGACGCTCGCCGATCTGCGTCCCAAGATCGAGTGGCATTTCATCGGACCGCTGCAATCGAACAAGACGCGCGCTATCGCCGAGCAAGTCGATTGGGTGCACTCGGTCGATCGCTTGAAGATCGCCCAGCGTCTATCCGAGCAACGCCCCGCTCACCTGCGGCCGCTCAATGTCTGCTTGCAAGTCAACATAAGCGGTGAGGCGACGAAAAGCGGCGTGGCGCCGGCCGACGCCCTCGTCTTGGCGCGCGAGATTGCCGGGCTGCCGCGGCTCGCGCTGCGCGGCCTGATGTCGATTCCCGAGCCGGCCGAGGGGCTCGACGCCCAACGCATGCCGCATCGCGCGCTGCGCGCGCTTTTCGACGAACTGCGCGCTGACGGCCTGCCGCTCGATACGCTTTCGATCGGCATGTCGGGCGACCTCGAAGCGGCGGTGTTCGAAGGTGCGACGATCGTTCGTATCGGCACGGCCATCTTCGGCGCGCGCGACTATTCCCACTGACCTCCCTTTTTTCGAACGAGCTTTCATGAAAATCGCATTCATCGGCGGCGGCAACATGGCCGCGGCACTGCTCGGCGGCCTCGTCAAACGCGGCGCGGCCGCTGAAGATTTGTACGCTGTCGACGTCAACGAAGACGCCCGCGCGCGCTTGGCCTCGCAGCTCGGCATTCGCACCGGCGCGGCCGCCGACGAGGCATTGCGGGGCTACGACGCGGTGGTGCTGGCCGTGAAGCCGCAGGTCATGAAAAGCGTGGCCACGTCGCTTGCGCCGCATCTGTCGACGCAGCTCGTGATCAGCATTGCCGCCGGCATTCGGGCGTCCGATATCGCGCGCTGGCTAAACGGCTATCGACGCATCGTGCGCGCGATGCCGAATACGCCGGCGTTGATCGGCATGGGCGTGACGGGTGTCGCCGCGCTCGACGATGTGGATGCGGCCGGCCGGACGCTCGCGTCAGACGTACTGGGCGCGGTCGGCGAGACGGTTTGGTTCGACGACGAAGCAAAGCTCGATGCCGTCACGGCAATTTCGGGCAGCGGCCCCGCTTATGTGTTTTATTTCATCGAGGCGCTGCAAGAAGCCGCGCGAAACTTGGGGCTCGCGGACGAACAAGGCCGTGCGCTGGCGCTTGCGCTGTTCGCGGGCGCGGCGCAGTTGGCGGCTCAGTCCGACGAGCCCGCCAGCGTGCTGCGCGAACGCGTGACGTCGAAGGGCGGCACGACCGCGGCAGCGCTGGCTTCATTCGACGCGCAGGGTGTGAAAGCGGCCATCGTCGCAGGCGTGCTCGCGGCGAACGCGCGCGCGCAGGAAATGGGCGACGAGCTCGGCAAACAATAAGTTGAAGGCGCGCTCACCCCGACCGTACGGCCCGCGGCGCTACGCGCGGGAGTCAATCTCTTCAGTCTTTTTGCGGAGCTGCCGAAGCAAAACCTCGGCCTCTTGCCTCGCGTCCTCAAGCTTTCTGGCCTGATTTCGCTGCCTGGCTTCGCGCTGCGCCCACAGTAGTTGAGCCGCATCTCCTTCGGCGGTTTGCGTTGCGCGCAGATTTGGGTGACCTTTGCGCCATTCGTCATTGTCAGCGACGATCCGCTCGAGCTGAAGTTCGAAGGGGTTGGCCGCGAATGCTTTGTTGATCAACTCCGCTTCGATTTCACAGATTTCCACACCACCCCGTGCCGCTTTGAATCCGCTGATCAACTCGGCGGACGGATTTGCGCTTGCGTTGCACTGTAATCGATACGCCGAGTGCTCGATCTCAGCCAGGCCACGCAGCACATCGTTTGCGTCACGGAAGCTATCGACATCGGCGATCAGTTTATCGAGTGCGATATCCGGCGGAATCGTACTGTAGCGTGACGGCTTGTTCTCGACGCGACTCAAAGCAATGGGAAACTCGTCGATGATTCCCGCCGCTCTGCGCGCGGCAAGGTCCTCCATGACAGCCAGAAAGGTTTCACTCAATGCCTGAACGCCGCTTTGTTTAGCGTTCGCTTCGTCTCCTCGAGCACTGGTCGCCGCTCCGAGCGCGTCGTCGGTCAAATCAATCGGATGTCCGACCGGACACCCCATGGCCGTGACGAGGTTGGAGGCGAAGTTCGGATTGTTCTCGTTATCACGAAAAACGCGCGTCATCGCGCCACGCTGACCACTCAGTTGCTGCCTGAATTCGGAAGCGAGCGCGGGAGTCCCGTCCTCCCACACGACAGGATTTTCGAAAAGCGCGTTGCTTGCTCGAGAGGGTGCAAGGACGCCGAACGCAAGACGTAACGACAACGCCTCTACGATCCTTTGCTGGGTGATGGCTCGCAGCGCCTCCATCGGATCATCCGGTCCACCATTTCTTTGGCCCAGCGCCAACGCAATGGCATCCGCGATCGAATCGATCCCATCTTGCAACGTTGCGAGTGGCGAATTGAATCTGCCGGCACGCGGCTGACCCGAGCGTTGCAGGTCAAGTAGCGTGCGACCGACGATGGCCGGGTTGCTTTCTTTGAGTTTCATCGCCTCGTCGGCAATCAGTTCTTTGGCTGCACGTTTTAGAATCGTCGAGGCACGCAAGATGTCCAACGCAAAAGTCTCGCCGTACTCGCCCACCGGTACGGCCACCGTGCTAACCAGAAACTCGGGATTGCCAAGCGTCAAGTAAAAGCGATCTGCCACTTCGACCGGCAGCATTTCGCGAACTCGGTCGAAGTCGCGCATATCGTCGCTGGCGCCTGTACGGAGTTTCTGTACAAAGTCAATAAACGAACGGCGCTCGTTCATGTCCATTAGCACGGGCATCACGTCGAAAGGCGATACCGTACGGTCGTAAAGGTCCGGCGTTCTTTCCATCAATAATGCGTTTCTGAGATCGTATGGTGCATACGGTTCGCCTTCAATACCGCTGCCGTTGACTCGCAACGTTTCGATCTTGTTGGCAAACGAAAAACACAGTGGCGAAAACACGGACTGCAACTGCCGCAAGATTTTCCGCTTCGCTTCCGTGTCCGCGAGTTCTTTGCGCCGCTCCGTCTGTGTGCCGACAGGTTTGCGTGGCGCATTGGCTAGCGGACCCGGCACCGCACCTCGCGACGACGGTACCACGGAAGAAGAAGGTTTCGCAGTTACTGGGCAGCCGTGTGCGGCTACCACCTGAGTGGGGTCCGAGCGGCTCGGCCCTCGAATGGGTGACGACGACATAACGTAGGAATTTGCGTAGATCAGGGCAGACAAGATATAGCAGGCGCCCACCCGCGCATAACCCAGAGCGCGAAACCACCGTTTGCATAGCGAAGCGCCGCCGAGCCAATTATTGACGTGGCCATATCGCTGCGGCACTGGCCGCCCGGCTGATCAAACGCTTCGCGCTAAGCGCCTGAGTCGATCTGCTCGATCCTATCCCCGAGCTCCCAAAGCTTGATGCTGGCCTGTTTGCGCGAATCCCTAAGCGCTTGCGCCACCTGCGTTCGCCGCTTGGCGCTCGCCGCTTCTCGCTGCGCGCGCTCCTCGGCGGTCTGAGGAGTCCGCGCACCCGGATCGCTTGAGCGCCGTTGTTTAGCCTCCGTGTTGCTCTGTTCCATTTGACGCTCGAGAATGCGGCATGACTGAGCCGCGTCGATGACCAGTTTCTCGAGCGCCGCAATTTCCAACGCATCCAATGAGCGTTTGAACCGGCTGACAGTTTCAGCTGACGGATTAGCCGTTGCCCGGTATTGCAAGCCGCACACCGCGTTCTCCAACTCCGCTGCCTTGAACAGCGCATCGTTTGCGCGCCGGAAGCTATCGACGTTGGCGACCAGTTCGTCGAGTGCAATATCTCGTGGAATCGTACTGAAACGTGACGGTTTATTATCGGTGGAGATCTCGGGGCTCGGAATCTCGTCGACGATTCCAGCCGCTCTGCGCGCAGCAAGATCTTCCATCACGGCGAGGAACGTCTCGCTCAATACCTGCACACCGCTTGTTTTAGCGCTTGCTTCATCCTCGGAAACACCAACGGCCTCCTCGGATTCGCCGCCTTGCGGATCGACAGGATGTCCCACCGGACATCCCATGCCTGTGATGACGCCGTTGGCGAATGCCGGGTTACGCTCCAGTTCGCGAAAAACATCCGTCATCGCATCGCGCTGATCGCGTAACTGCCCTCTGAATTGGGACGTCAGCGCGGGAACACCCTCTTTCCACGTAACTGCATCCTTGAAAAGCGCATTGTTTTCCCGCGTGGGTGCGATTACGCCGAACCCGAGACGCAACGACAACGCCTCTACGATCCTTTGCTCGGTCATGGCGCGCAGCGCGTCCATTGGATCATCAGGCCCGCCATTTTTCCGGCCGAGCGCCTCGATAATTGCGTCCGCAATCGAATCGATGCCGTCCTGCAACGTGGCGAGCGGTGAATTGAATCGGTCAGCGCGCGAGCGTTGCGATTGCATCAGATCGAGTTGAGTGCGGCCGACGATCGCGGGGTTGCGCTCTTTGACTTGCATGGCTTCGTCAGCGACCATTTCCCGCGCCGCACGCTTGAGAATCGTCGCGGCACGCATGATGTCGAGCGAGAACGTCTCGCCGTACTCGCCGACCGGCACCGCCACCACGTTCGTCATGAACTCAGGGTTGCCGAGCGTCAAATAAAACCGATCCGCCATTACAACCGGCGTCATCTCGCGAATCTGGCCAAACTCGGTTTCGCCGGGGTCGGTACCGCGAACCTTATGGACAAATTCGATAAACGAGCGACGTTCGTTCATGCCCATAGGCACGGGCATGACGTTGAGCGGCGGGATCTTGTCGTCGTACAGTGCAGGTGTTCTCTCGATTAACAACGCGTTTCTTAGATCGAATGGCGCATACACCAACTCTTGCCCGCCATCGCGGTTCGCTCGCAACGTCTCGATTTTGTTGGCAAACGAAAAACAAATCGGGGAAAAGACGGACTGCAACTGCCGTAAGGTTTGCCGTCGCGATTCCACATCGGCGAGTTCACGGCGCCGTTCGGCCGATACAGGTGCAGATTTGCCCGGCATATTGGCAAGCGGCCCCGATGCGGTACCACGCGAGGATGGCCTCGTCGACGGCGGGTCCGCCGCAATTGGGAGATTGTCTGCTGGAGGCTGAGTGCGGTCCGGGCGGCCCGGCTCTCCAATAGGCGATGGCGACATAATCTAATGAATCCGCATATAGCAAGGCCGACAAGCTATAGCACACGCCCACGCCCGCGCCATTCAAGCACGCGAATCGATCAACCGCTCAACGAAGCCGGTGCGACGCCTCTCGCCATCCGAGCATCCAAAAACCGACTCAAAACCCACTGACGACGTAATGCCCGGCAATGCCGGCAAAAAGCGCACCGCCGAGCCAGTTGTTATGACGGAACGCGGCGAAACAGGCCATCCGCTCGCGTTCGCGAATAAGCTTGTAATGGTAGGCCGCACAGCCGAGCGCCACGGCCCATCCGGCCCAAAACGGCCAACCGAAAGCCAGCAAAACGCCAAGCACTGCATAAATGCCAAATGTTGCCGCATAGCACAACACGATTGCCGCCACGTCGAAGCGGCCAAACGTAATGGCCGAAGTACGGATGCCGATGCGCAAATCGTCGTCCCGATCGACCATTGCATATTCGGTGTCATAGGCAACCGCCCAGAACACATTGGCCGCCAACATCGCCCAAGCCAACATGGGCACACGGTTTTCGACGGCCGCAAAAGCCATCGGAATACCAAAGCCGAAGGCAATGCCCAAATACGCCTGCGGAATCGCAAAAAAGCGCTTCATGAACGGATAAGTGCCGGCGACGAAGAGCGCGGCAACCGAGAGCGCCTTCGTCAGCCCATTGAGCGGCAAGATCAACATGAAGGCCACGATCGACAAACCAGCCGCAATCGCAAGCGCCTCCCACGCGCGGATTGTCCCTGACGTAAGGGGACGGTTTTCGGTTCGCTTCACATAGCGATCGAAGTCGCGATCGGCGTAATCGTTGATCGCGCATCCGGCCGAGCGCATCAACACGGTGCCCAATGCGAAGATGACAAGCAACGAGAGCGGCGGGCGCCCGTTCGACGCAATCCACAGCGCGTTGAGCGTGGGCCAAAGCAGCAGCAGGCTGCCGATCGGCTTGTCCATGCGGATCAAGCGCAGATAAAGCGGAAGACGAGCAACGAGAGGTGCGAGCATCGGGCGGCCGGAACAAACATCGATTCGCTATTTTAAGGCCCGAAATTCAAGGCCGAAAGTGCAAAGGGCTTTCCAACCGGAAAGCCCTGCACTGAACTGCGGCGGAACTGCTTCGAACTGCTTCGATATGCGTCAGGCCAGCATCGCGCGCAGCATCCAGGCGGTCTTCTCGTGCGTCTGCATCCTTTGCGTAAGCAAATCGGCAGTCGGCTCGTCATGTGCCGCTTCGGTGGACGGGAAAATTGCGCGCGCGGTGCGCACCACGGCCTCTTGCCCTTGCACCAGTTGACGAATCATCTCCTCGGCGCCCGGCACACCGTCAGCCTCTGGAATCGACGAAAGCTTGGCGAATTCCTTGTAGCTGCCCGGCGCGGGCACGCCGAGCGCGCGGATACGTTCGGCGATCGCATCGACGGCCAGTGCCAGCTCCGTGTACTGCGTCTCGAACATCAGGTGCAGCGTGTTGAACATCGGCCCCGTGACGTTCCAATGGAAATTGTGCGTCTTGAGGTAAAGCGTATAGGTGTCGGCCAGCAGACGCGACAGCCCGTCCGCGATTTTCTTGCGATCCTTGTCGCTGATGCCAATATCGATTTGCGTTGTGGTGTTTTTCTTTGCCATGACGGCTCCTTGCAAGCGCGATGTGAACAATGGGAAGTGGCTGATGTCCGGGCTCCGGCGAGGGCCAGTGTAGCCCAGGCATGCGGCGCGGCGCCACAGCGCGCTGCGCCGCCCACTCATTAGGCCTGCGCCGCGCGCAAGCGCTCGATCGCCGCCGCCACCCCGGCGCCATAGGCCGGATCGGCCCGGTTGAAGTGCTCCAACTGCCGCGTCACGATCTCGTGCGGCACGCCGTCGATATGACGTGCGATGTTGTCAAACAGACGCGAGCGCTGCCCTTCGTCGAACAACCGGAACAGCGCACCCGGCTGGCTGTAGTAATCGCTGTCCTCGCGGTGGTCGTAACGGTCGAGCGCACCGCCCGCGAACGGCGGCTCCGCTGCCGTGCGGTCCTGCGCGAATTCGCCGAAGCGGTTCGGCTCGTAATTCGTCGTGCCGCCGAGGTTGCCATCCGTGCGCATGGCGCCGTCGCGATGCGACCCATGCATCGGGCACTTCGGCGCATTGACCGGAATCTGATGATGATTGACCCCAAGCCGGTAGCGCTGCGCATCACCATACGAAAAGAGCCGGCCTTGCAACAGACGATCGGGCGAGAACCCGATGCCCGGCACGACATTGGCCGGCGTGAACGCAGCCTGCTCGACATCGGAAAAATAATTGGCGGCGTTGCGGTTCAGTTCGATCGTACCGACATCGATGAGCGGATAGTCCTTGTGCGGCCATACCTTCGTGATATCGAACGGGTTGATGCTGTAACGCTCGGCCTCGGCTTGCGGCATGACTTGCACGCGAAAGTGCCACTTCGGGAAATTGCCGCGATCGATCTGGTCGATCAGATCGCGCTGCGCGCTCTCGCGATCGCCCGCCACCACGGCCGCTGCTTCGTCGTTGGTGTAGTTCTCGATATCCTGCGCCGACTTGAAGTGGAACTTGATCCAGAAGCGCTCACCGTCGGCGTTGACGAACGAGAATGTATGCGAGCCGAAGCCGTGCTGTTGCCGGTAGTTCTTCGGAATGCCCCGGTCGCTCATCAGAATCGTGACTTGATGAAGCGACTCGGGGTGACGCGACCAAAAATCCCACGCTGCAATATTGCTGCGCAGGTTCGTGTACGGGTCGCGCTTTTGCGAATGAATGAAATCGGGAAACTTGAGCGGATCACGGATAAAAAAGACGGGCGTGTTGTTGCCGACCACATCCCAGTTGCCCTCGTCCGTGTAGAACTTGATCGAAAAACCGCGGACGTCGCGCTCGGCGTCGGCGGCGCCACGCTCCCCTGCTACGGTCGAAAAGCGCATGAAGAGCGGGGTCTGCTTGCCGATTGCCGAGAAAATGTTGGCTTTCGTATAGCGGGTGATGTCATGCGTCACGGTGAACGTGCCGAACGCGCCGGAGCCCTTCGCATGAACGCGGCGCTCCGGAATCACCTCGCGATCGAAATGCGCGAGCTTTTCGAGCAGCCAAACATCTTGCAACGCAATCGGGCCACGCGGACCAGCCGTAACCGAGTTTTGGTTATCGGCGACGGGCGCGCCTGCGGCAGTAGTGAGCTTCCGGTCGGACATGACGAAATTCCTTTTGTTCGTTGCAGGGGGGCGTAAGGGCGGTGCGAATTCAAGCCGCGAGTGCGCGATCGGCAAGCAGAGAAAAAACGACGGCACGCCAATCAGCGCGGCGCACCGATGAATGGAAAACGACTGGCGACATACTTCCTCCAAAAGCGCCGCGACGCTGCGGGCCATGGAAAAAGTGTATTCGATGCTATCGAATACAGTAAATTAATTGATTTTATCTATTCGATAGCCGAACAGATCAGTTGACCGCGACCGGCATGTCGAGCTTGGTCACGCCGGGTAGATCGCAACCGGCGATGGCTTCGCTGATCGCATCGATGGCCGGAATGCGCGTGAAGCTTTTGCGCCAGGCCAGCACCACGCGACGGTCGGGGATGGGTTCGTTGAACGGCACGTAGCTGAGCAAGCCCGCATCAGGACCGCCCGCATGCGCCTTCACTTCCGACACGGACATGCGCGGTAAAACGGTAATGCCGACCCCGCTTGCAACCATATGTCGGATCGTCTCCAGCGAGGAACCCTCGAACGTTTTCTGGATGCCGTCGGCCGTCTGCGAAAACCGCATCAGTTCCGGGCACACGCCGAGCACCTGATCGCGAAAACAATGGCCCGTGCCGAGCAGCAACATGGTTTCCTGCTTGAGATCGTCGGCATCGATCTTCTTGCGCGATTCCCACGCATGCCCCGCCGGCATTGCGACAACGAACGGCTCGTCGTACAGCGGGCGCACCATCAGGCCCGTTTCGGGAAACGGCAGCGCCATGATCGCGACATCGATCTCGCCTTGCTTGAGCAGCTCGATCAGCTTGAGCGTGTAATTTTCCTGCAGCATCAGCGGCATCTGCGGGACGCGCTTGATCATCTGCTTGACGAGCGTGGGCAACAGGTACGGCCCGATCGTGTAGATCACGCCAAGCCGAAGCGGTCCAACCAGCGGGTCCTTGCCCTGCTTCGCGATTTCCTTGATGGCAAGCGTCTGCTCCAGCACGCGCTGCGCCTGCGTGACGATCTGCTCGCCGATCGGCGTCACGCTGACTTCGCTGGTGCCACGCTCGAAAATCTGCACGTTCAACTCGTCTTCAAGCTTTTTGATCGCCACGGAGAGCGTCGGCTGACTGACGAAACAGGCTTCGGCCGCGCGACCGAAGTGCCGCTCGCGTGCAACCGCAACGATGTATTTGAGTTCGGTGAGCGTCATTGGGGACAATCAAAGTGTAAAGCTGATAGGTTTAACTTATACACCGGCTGCGCGAATTCGCCAACCGCCGGGGTCACGCCTTCAGGTAATGCTCTCGCCCGCCCAGCCAGCGGGCAAGGTGCGCGACGACCACCTCGGGATACGCCGACACGAGCGTCGCCGCCGCTTCGCGGGCCGGCTCGATCAGCCATGCGTCGTGCTCGAGATCGGCAAAACGCAGCATCGTCGCGCCCGATTGCCGCGCCCCCAGGAATTCGCCGGGGCCGCGAATCTCCAGATCCCGTCGGGCGATCTCGAAGCCGTCCGTCGTCTCGCGCATCGTCTTGAGGCGCGCGCGCGCCGTCTGCGACAACGGCCCACCGTAGAGCAGCACGCACACCGACGCCGTGCTGCCCCGCCCGACGCGGCCGCGCAATTGATGCAACTGCGCCAGACCAAACCGCTCCGCATGCTCGATCACCATCAGCGACGCGTTCGGCACATCGACACCGACCTCGATCACCGTCGTGGCGACCAGCAACTGCACCTCGTTGCGCGAGAACGCCTCCATCACGGCGGCCTTTTCGGCCGGCGCAAGCCTGCCGTGCACGAGGCCGACACGCAGCTCGGGCAACGCGGCGGCCAGCGTCTCGAACGTTTCCACCGCCGTTTGCAATTGCAGTGTCTCGCTTTCTTCGATCAGCGGGCATACCCAATAGACTTGCCGCCCCGTCAGCGCCGCCTCGCGCACGCGCGCGACCACCTCGTCGCGACGCGCATCGGACACGAGCTTCGTGACGATCGGCGTGCGGCCTGGCGGCAGCTCGTCAATGGTCGATACGTCGAGGTCGGCGTAGTAGGTCATTGCCAGCGTGCGGGGAATCGGCGTGGCCGACATCATCAACTGGTGCGGCTGGAAATCGCGCGCACCGTCGGCCGCGCGGTGCGCTTTCGCGCGCAGCGCCAAGCGCTGGGCCACGCCGAAGCGATGCTGCTCGTCGACGATCACGAGCCCGAGCCGGGCGAATTCCACGGTGTCCTGAATCATCGCGTGCGTGCCGATCACGAGCTGCGCCGCGCCGGACGCCGCAGCCTCGAGTGCCGTTCGCTTGTCCTTCGCCTTGAGGCTGCCCGCCAACCACGCCACACGGACGCCGAGCGGTTCCAGCCAGCCTTGCAGCTTGCGCGCATGCTGTTCGGCGAGAATTTCGGTCGGCGCCATCATCGCCGCCTGATAGCCGGCGTCGATCGCCTGAGCGGCCGCCAAAGCCGCGACGACCGTTTTGCCGCTGCCCACGTCGCCTTGCAGCAACCGCTGCATCGGATGCGGCGCGGCAAGCTCGGCCGAGATTTCAGTCACGACGCGCGCCTGTGCGCCCGTCAATGCGAACGGCAGACCGCGCAGCAAGCGCGACGCCAGCGAACCGGGGCTGCCCTCGCCTTCTTCGCGCTCTTCCCCGGCTTCCTGTTCCCTACGGCGCGGCATCGGCGGCGCGGTACGGCGGCGGCGCTCGTCATGCGCGCGCTTGAGCGACAGCTGTTGCGCGAGCAATTCGTCGAACTTGATGCGCGACCAGGCTGGGTGCGTGCCATCGAGGAGCGCGGCCTCGTCGGCATCGGCGCCCGGGTGATGCAGCGTGCGCACCGCTTGCGCGAGCGGCGGCAACCCGAGCCGGCCGCCATACGCAGTGCCGAGCGGCTCGGGCAGCAACTCCGGCAGCGGCGTGCGTGCCAGCGCATTGTCGATTGCCTTGCGCAAATAGGCTTGAGACACGCCCGCCGTGCTCGGATAGACCGGTGTCAACGCCTGCGGCAAAGGGGTATCCTCGTCGACCGGACGCACGCTCGGGTGCACCATCTCGAGCCCGAAAAAGCCGTCGCGCACGTCCCCGCGCACGCGCAACCGCTGGCCCTCGGCCATCTGCTTGACCTGGGAGCCGTAGAAATTCAAAAAGCGCAGGATCAATGCGTCGCCCGCCGCGTCGCGCAGTTTGACGATGAGTTGGCGCCGCGGCCGGTAGGTGATCTCGTTGTCGAACACGACGCCCTCGGTCTGCGCTGTCTCGCCCGGCTGCAGCTCGCCGATCGGAGTAAGCGAAGTCTCGTCCTCGTAGCGCATCGGCAAATGCAGGACGAGATCGATGTCGCGTGTGAGGCCAAGCTTTGCGAGTTTGTCGACCGGCTTGGCAGGTTTGCGCGAGGCGCCCGCCTGCTCTGTGCCGGCGGGGTTCGGTACGGCGTCCGGCTCGTCATTCGTCTCTTTATTCGACTTGTTATTCGACCCGGCAGCCGCCGACCCGCGGCGCCCACGCGCGTTGCCGGCAAGCGCCGCGCTCGCGGCCGACGCCGGGTCGCGCGCGCCCGGCTCGGGCGTTGCGGCGTCGTCGTACGGTTGCGGCGGATGTTGTCGGGGCAGGGGCATGAGTCTCTTCGCAAGTACAATATCGGCTTTTCAGACGTGAAACGCGCCTTGTGGCCGACGATACGGCCAACCTGGTCAACCCGGTCGAGCCGGGCAAGCGTTTTCGCGATCATAGCGGCTTGCCGGCCCGATCGGGCTCGGGGCCGCGCCGCCCACGCCGACCAACGCAGCATGTTCACGCTTTCCGATTTCGATTTCAATCTGCCATCCGAGCTGATTGCACAAGAGGCGCTGCCCGAGCGCAGCGCGAGCCGTCTGCTCGAGGTCGACGCCGCGCACACGCCCGCGCGCCTGGTTGACCGCCGCTTTGTCGAGCTGCCCGAGTGCTTGTCGCCCGGAGATCTGCTCGTTTTCAACGATACCAGGGTGCTCAAGGCCCGCTTTTTCGGCCACAAGGCCAGCGGCGGAAAAATCGAGGTCTTGATCGAGCGCGTGACAGGCGAGCGCACGGCTTTGGCTCAGATCCGCGCGAGCAAACCGCCCTCGCCGGGCACGACGCTGCATCTGGCCGACGCCTTTGACGTGCTGGTCGGCGAGCGCGTGGAGCCGTTTTACACGCTGCACTTTCCGGCCGCGTGCCTCGAACTGATCGAGCGCCACGGCCGCCTGCCGCTGCCGCCTTACATCGAGCACGACCCGAATGCCGCCGACGAGCTACGCTATCAAACCGTTTTCGCGCAACACCCGGGCGCCGTCGCGGCGCCCACCGCGGGCCTGCATTTCGACGACCGCCTGCTCGAGCAGCTCGCCGCGCGCGGCATCGAACACGCGACGCTGACACTGCACGTCGGCGCCGGCACGTTCCAGCCGGTACGCGTGGAAAACGTCGCCGAGCACAAGATGCATAGCGAGTGGTACCACCTGCCGCCCGCGCTCATCCACAAAATCGCCGCCACACGGGCGCGCGGCGCGCGCGTGGTTGCGGTCGGCACCACCTCGCTGCGTGCGCTCGAAGCCGCTGCGCGCGACGCCGAAGCGGCGGGACAACCGCTTTCGGCCACCTCGGCGGAAACCAATATTTTCATCACGCCGGGCTACCGCTTTCGCGTGGTGGACCGGCTGGTGACCAACTTTCATCTGCCGAAGTCGACGCTGCTGATGCTCGTTTCCGCGTTCGCCGGCATGGAGACGATCCGCGCCGCCTATCGACACGCTATCGATGCGCGCTACCGCTTTTTCAGCTACGGTGACGCAATGCTGCTCACGCGCCGCGAAACGTAGGCAAACGTAGGCAACACACAGGCAACAGGAGTCACGCATGACCGATGGTCATCCCAACGCACACGCACACGAACACACCGATACTGACGATCACCATTGCCATCACGCGGCGGCCGCGGGCGATGCGCCGGATGGCCTTGCTTTCGAACTGCTCGCGACCGACGGTGCCGCGCGGCGCGGCCGCCTCACGCTCAATCACGGCGTCGTCGACACGCCGATCTTCATGCCTGTGGGCACCTATGGCACGGTCAAGGCCATTCAGCCGCGCGAACTCGAAGACATCCAGGCGCGCATCGTGCTCGGCAACACGTTTCATTTGTGGCTGCGCCCGGGCCTCGAAACCATCGCGGCCCACGAGGGCTTGCATGGTTTCATGGGCTGGCATCGCCCGATCCTGACTGATTCGGGCGGCTTTCAAGTGTTCTCGCTCGGCGAGCTGCGCAAGATCACCGAAGAGGGCGTGACGTTCGCCTCGCCGATCAACGGCGACAAGCTGTTCCTCTCGCCCGAAGTCTCCATGCAGATTCAGAAAGTGTTGAATTCGGACATCGTCATGCAGTTCGACGAATGCACGCCTTACGCGACGGCCGGCGTGCCCACTTCGCACGACGACGCGGCCGCCTCGATGCGCATGTCGCTGCGCTGGGCGAAGCGCTCGATCGACGAATTCGCGCGCCTTTCCAACCCGAACGCGCTATTCGGCATCGTGCAGGGCGGCATGTACGAAGACTTGCGCGATGAATCGTTGGCGGGGCTGACGGATATCGGCTTTCACGGCATCGCCATCGGCGGACTGTCGGTGGGCGAACCGAAAGAGGAGATGCTGCGGCTGCTCGAACACATCGGCCCGCGCCTGCCGGCCGACAAGCCGCACTATTTGATGGGCGTCGGCACGCCGGAGGATCTCGTCGCCGGCGTGGCGGCCGGCATCGACATGTTCGACTGCGTGATGCCGACCCGCAATGCGCGCAATGGCTGGCTCTTCACGCGTTTCGGCGACATCAAGATTCGCAATGCGACGCACCGCAATTCGCTGCGCCCGCTGGACGAAAGCTGTGCCTGCTATACCTGCCGCCACTTCACGCGTGGATATTTGCACCATCTGCACCGCGTCGGCGAAATTCTCGGCGCGCAACTGAACACGATTCACAACCTGCACTACTACCTCGAATTGATGCGCGAAATGCGTGCGGCAATCGAAACGCAAACCTTCGGCGCGTTCGCCAAGCGCTTTGCCGAGGAACGCGCAAGAGGGACCGAATAGGCCGAACGTCCGGCCGCGGCGATGCGCCGGTTTCGCAACGGCCGGCGGTGGTAAAATACGCGGCTTTTTTTGATCTTCTCAGATCATTGGCGAACGTTTTTATGGAGAAACCAACGTGTCCTTGATTCCCAACGCATTCGCGCAAAGCGCTGCCGGCGGCAGCGCCGAGTCGAGCATCATGAGCTTTTTGCCGCTCGTCCTCATGTTCGCGGTGCTGTATTTCATCATGATCCGGCCGCAAATGAAGCGCCAGAAAGAGCATCGCAACATGCTCTCCGCCATGGCCAAGGGCGACGAGGTCGTGACGACGGGCGGCGTCGTCGGTAAAGTGACGAAGGTGGGCGAAGCCTACGTCGGCGTCGAGATTGCCGAGGGCACCGAAGTCGTCGTGCAAAAAGCCGCCGTCACGACGATTCTCCCTAAGGGCACGATCAAGTCGCTCTGACGCCGTCTTCATCGCGTCCGGCGCTGCTGGTGCCTCGCCCGCATGGTTGGCTGATCCGCCATGCGTGGCGGCCCTGCCGCCACGCTGCCGCACGCCGCGCCTTTACGCCCACTCCCGTTCGGCTCATCCCATGAATCGTTATCCCCTCTGGAAATATGTCGTGATGGCCGTGGCGCTTGCCATCGGCCTTCTGTACACATTGCCCAACTTCTACGGCGAAGCGCCGGCGGTACAGGTGTTGAGCGGCAAGGCAACCGTCAAGCTCGATTCGACCACGCTTTCGCAAGTCGAAGCCGCGTTGGCCGCGAACCAGATCAAGCCCGACGACGTCACGTTCGATAACGGCGCCACCAACGCGAACATTCGTGTGCGCGTGAAGGACACCGATACCCAACTGCACGTGAAAGATGCGCTGCAAAAGGCGCTGAACCCCGATCCCGCGGACCCGCAATACATCGTTGCGTTGAACCTGCAAAGCGCCTCGCCGCGCTGGCTGACCGCACTGCATGCGCTGCCGATGTATCTCGGCCTC
This sequence comes from Trinickia sp. LjRoot230, assembly GCF_964253315.1. Lineage (NCBI taxonomy): Bacteria > Pseudomonadati > Pseudomonadota > Betaproteobacteria > Burkholderiales > Burkholderiaceae > Trinickia > Trinickia sp. LjRoot230. The sequence goes on along the minus strand of NZ_CAXUQX020000001.1, from coordinate 724,947 downwards.
GATTTGCGCGGCGGCGTGCACTTTCTGATGCAAATCGACATGGCCGGCGCGCTCAACAAGCGCCTCGACGCCGACTCATCGGATGCACGCACGTTCTTGCGCGAGAACAATATCCGCGATGGCGGCGTGAATCGCGTAGGCCAATCGGTGGTGATCCGTTTTGCCGATGCCAGCGTCGCCGAAACGGCCCGCACGCAACTCGCACGGTCGATCACCGAACTGCAATGGGCCGCGCGCCCTGCCGCCGAAGGCGGCGGCACCGAACTCGTCGGCACGTTCTCGCCCGCGCAACAACAAAGCGTGCAGGCCGCAGCCGTCAAGCAGAACATCACGACGCTGCACAATCGCGTCAACGAACTTGGCGTCGCCGAGCCGATCATCCAGCAGCAAGGTGCCGAGCGTATCGTCGTCGAGCTGCCCGGCGTGCAGGACACGGCGAAGGCGAAGGAAATCATCGGCCGCACGGCCACGCTCGAGGCGCGGCTGGCCGACCCGGTCAACACGCACCCCGCGCCAAGCGACCCGGTGCCCGCCGGCGACGAACTCTTCACCGAAGGCAATCAGGTTCCGGTGCTGTTGCGAAAGCAGGTGATCTTAACGGGCGATAGCATCATCGACGCCTCGGCGGGCTTCGACGAACACCAGCGCCCGTCCGTGAACATTCGCTTGAACTCGGCGGCGGGCCGGGCCGTGGCCAGCGTGTCGCGCGACAACATCGGCAAGCCGATGGCGATGGTGCTGTTCGAAAAGGGCAAGGGCCAGGTGCTGACGGTGGCGACGATCCAATCGGAACTGGGCGACCGCTTTCAAATTACGGGCCAACCGACACCGCAAGCCGCCGCCGATCTCGCGTTGCTGCTGCGGGCCGGCTCGCTCGCGGCGCCAATGGACATCATCGAAGAGCGCACGATCGGCCCAAGCCTGGGCGCCGACAACATCAAAAAGGGCTTCGACTCGGTCGTCTATGGCTTCGCCGCGATCACGGTCTTCATGGTCGCGTACTACATGTTGTTCGGCGTTGTTTCGGTGATCGGGCTGTCGGTAAACTTGCTGTTGCTCGTCGCCGTATTGTCGATGCTGCAAGCGACGCTGACGCTGCCCGGCATTGCCGCTATCGCGCTTGCGCTCGGTATGGCAATTGATTCGAACGTGCTGATCAACGAACGCGTGCGCGAAGAGTTGCGCAACGGCGCGCCGCCGCAGCTCGCGATCCAAAACGGCTACACGCACGCCTGGGCGACAATCATCGATTCGAACGTCACGACGTTGATCGCAGGCCTAGCGCTGCTCGCGTTCGGCTCTGGGCCGGTACGCGGCTTTGCGGTGGTGCACTGCATCGGCATTTTGACGTCGATGTTCTCAGCAGTGTTCTTCTCGCGCGGCCTTGTCAATTTCTGGTACGGCGGCAAGAAAAAGCTGAAGTCGCTTGCGATTGGCCAGGTCTGGCGTCCGGCCGAAGCAGGCGCGGGTGCCGGCGGTCTGGCCGAGTACAGCGAGGCCGATGCCGACACCGATACCGCTCGCGCGAGCGCCGCCCTGCCCTCCCCGGGCGCTGCTGCGTCGGGCAACACGGGCAAGGGCAAGAGCGGGCAAGGCAAGCGTGAAGGCAAACCCGTACTACGCAACCGTGCACGCGAAGGCGCCGCGCCGCGCAAACCGGGTTCGTCCCGCTAACGGGGCTCCAGGTCCACAGAGAAAAACATGGAATTTTTCCGCATCCGCAAAGACATTCCGTTCATGCAGCGCGCGTTGATTTTCAACGCGGTGTCCTTTCTGACGTTCTTCGCCGCCGTGTTCTTCCTGCTGCATCGCGGCTTGCACCTCTCGGTGGAATTCACCGGCGGTACGGTGGTCGAGGTGCAGTATCCGCAGGCCGTTCAACTCGAGCCCGTGCGCACGACGTTGAGCGCGCTCGGCTACCCTGACGCGCAGGTTCAGACATTCGGCACCTCGCGCGACGTGATGATCCGCTTGCCGCTCAAAGCGGGGCTAACGTCGTCGCAGCAAAGCACGCAGGTCATGGCGGCGCTCACGCAGCAAAACGCGGCCGCGCAACTGCAGCGCGTGGAGTTCGTCGGGCCGCAGGTCGGCAAGGAGCTGGCAACGAACGGGTTGCTCGCGCTGGCCTGCGTCGTGGTCGGCATCATGATTTACCTGTCGTTCCGGTTCGAATGGAAGTATGCGGTGGCCGGTATCATCGCGAACTTGCACGACGTCATCATCATTCTCGGTTTCTTCGCGTTCTTCCAATGGGAGTTCTCGCTGTCTGTGCTGGCAGCGGTGCTTGCCGTGCTCGGCTATTCGGTCAACGAGTCGGTCGTCATCTTCGACCGGATTCGCGAGACGTTCAGGCGCGAGCGCAGGTTGACGGTCATGGAAGTCATCAACCACGCGATTACCAGCACGATGTCGCGCACGATCATCACGCACGGCTGCACGCAGATGATGGTGCTGTCGATGTTCCTGTTCGGCGGCCCGACGCTGCACTACTTCGCGCTGGCGCTCACGATCGGCATTTTGTTCGGCATCTACTCGTCGGTGTTCGTCGCTGCAGCGCTGGCGATGTGGCTGGGGGTGAAGCGCGAGGATCTGCTCAAGGATAAGCGCCAGCGTCACGATCCGAATGATCCGAACGCGGGCGCGGAAGTGTAATCAAGGCGTTTTTCCGCTTATGCGGTATCCATCAAGCAAAAAGCGCGGCCCGCGAATCAACGCGGGCCGCGCTTTTTTTATGCGGGAGCAACAGGCGGCGTCTCGCCATCATCGTTGACGAGCGCCTTGAGAACCCAAGTGAGATTGAAGGCGCTCTCCTCGATAAGGCGAGCGTCGGGCGTACCGTCGGGCAAGTCAACGACGGTTCTCGCAAACTGTCCCCTCTCGATTCGCTGCAGCTGCTTCCAGGGCGGCATGAATTCAACGGGCTCTGTCATTTCAATCGCGCGGATGTTCGTTTCCGGTTTCGGACGATACTGCCACGGGTTATCAGGGTCCTGCTCGAAGGAATTAGCAAAATTCCCGGGCACGTAACGCTCGCCGAGTGGCCCGGTAACGATAGCGGCTTGGTATTTCGCCACGTTTCCTGTTTCCTTTTTGCCGTTGACAACGGTCTCAACGCGGTGCTCCTTTATTGCAAACGTCACCCGCTTCATTGGAATAGGCTCGCGTCGATATTCGGGAGCGGACGTGAAATCGAAGTCTTTGACCGTAATACGGCGATAGAAGATTCCGGGCAGGCGGATAAAGCGAAGGTCCACTATTGGCCCAACTGTCTCTGAGGCACGGTCGCCCTTTTTTGACGAATAGCTGAATTGCCTTGTCATCTTGTGCTGCTCGAAGGGACCGGTGTCGGGCATCAGAGGGGACAACTCGCGGAAGACCGGGCCAAGGGGAGGTCTCGATATAACTTCCTCAGCGCTCATCGGCTCATCGCCGATCCATGAGCAGGACGCAATGCGGTCAAGGGCACGGGTGGATAGGGCCATGGGATTGTTCGCGAAAAATAAATATTGCTGCTCATCGTCAGTACATTGATAGTTCGAGCGAAATATCCCTCATCGGTTCTGCGAACAAGGGTTGTCGCCCGTAGATGGGCCCGAGCGGAATAAGCCAACTACGAGAGCAATATTCGCATCGATCCACGTACGCCAACAAAACCGTCCGAAGCCGTCAGCGGGCCAACGAAACGCCCCGCCCGCTATCTCACTTGGAACCCAGCACCCGCCGCGCCCCGACGAGCGCCGCGATACTCACGGCAGCCGCGAACATCAAGTAAAAACTCGGTGCCACTTTTTCACCCGTGGCGCGAATCAACCACGCGATGATGAACGGCCCGAACCCGCCGAAGAGCGTCACCGCAATGTTATAAGCGAGCGACATGCCCGTTGTGCGCGTGGCAACGGGGAAGATCTCGGAGAGCAGCCCCGGCAGCGCCGCAAAGTATCCGGTCATCAGCACGCCGAAACCGATCAGCACTGTCATCAGCACGGCCGTGGTAGGCCGCGCGACGAGCCAGGCGAACGCCGGATAGATCAGTACGAGCATCAGCACCGCCGATATCAGCATGATGCGCGTGCGCCCATGGCGGTCCGACAGATGCCCGACGAACGGCGAACCAATCATCTGAATCGCGCCGGTCAGCAAGATGGCCGAAAACGCAATCGACGGCGACAGGTTCAGTTGCTTAATGCCGTACGTCGGCATGAACAGCACGAGGTAGGTTGCCACAGTGCCCAGCACGACAATGCCGATCGCAATCGCCAGCCGCGTTTTGTGGGTGGCAAAGGTGTCGGCCAGCGGAGTGCGCGTCGTCTGCGCGGCGAGGAACTCGGGCGTTTCATCGACATTCGAGCGGATGTAGTAGGCGATCGGCCCGAGCATCAGACCAAACACGAACGGCACGCGCCAACCCCACGAGGCCAGTTGCTCGTGCGTCAGCGCGCCATTGAGCACCGCACCGAACACGGCCGCCAGCACCGTCGTGAGCCCTTGGCTCGCCACCTGCCAACTCGCAAAGAAGCCGCGCCGGTGCGGCACATGCTCGGCGAGAAATGCGGTAGCGCTGCCGAATTCGCCGCCAGCGGAAAAGCCCTGCACAAGCCGCGCCGCCACAAGAATCAGTGGCGCCGCCACGCCGATGCGCTCGTAAGTCGGCAGCACGGCGATGATGGCCGTTCCGATCATCATCAGCAAGATCGACAGCGTGAGCGCCGCCTTGCGGCCCGCGCGGTCAGCGTATGCCCCAATGACTATCGCACCCAGCGGACGCATAAAGAAAGACACGCCGAACGTCCCGAGCGTCAGCAGCAGCGACACGGTCTCGTTGCCGGCCGGGAAAAACAGCTTGGCGATCAGGACCGCGAAAAACCCGTAGATAACCAGATCGAACCATTCGAGCGCGTTGCCTATCGAGGTCGCGAGCACCGCGCGCCAGACATGGTTGCGGGTTGCGACAGATCCTGCGCTCAGCGTCTCACTCATACGTGTCTCCCCTGATATCAGCTATCGGGCTATCCGGCGATAGCGGCGGCCGCAGCAAGTATGTCCGGCGAAAATGCCGCGCGCAACGCCTGAGGTATGGAGCGCTTAAAAAGGCTGCACCAACTCACTGGACTGCGTGCCGCCATACCCGCCGAGCCACTTGGGCCGCACCCGGTAGATTCCGTTGTTGCGGTTCGCCGGGAAATAAACGGTGCCATCGGCATCGACCGCCACACTCGTCGGCACATAAGGCTGCGGCGAGCCTGGGCTGGCTTCGAGGCCGATCGGCAATTGCGCGGCCACCGTCCGGCGCAAACCGCTCACAGGATCGAGCTCCGTCAGACGTGCGGCGCCCGCCTCCGCAATCACGAGCGTGCCCCACGGCGTCCGGGCGACGCCTTCGGGCATCGAGAGGCCGCTCGCCACCACGCGTTTGCGCCCGTCGACAAGCCGTACGCTGACGACATTGCCCCCTGCTTCGGTTACGTAGATCGCGCCATCGCGCACCGATGTCATTTGCACGGGGCCGGTAAGGCCGCTCGCCACGACCGTACGCGTGGCAAAATCGGCGCCGCTCAGCCGCGTGATGTTGCCGGTGGCGTATTCGGCGACAAGCACCGTACCGTCGGCTAGCGGCAGCGCATCGTACGGCGCCTGCCAGCCGTCCGTGGTGGCGAGCGTCTTGTTGGTCCTGCGATCGAGCAATTGCACTGTACCGGTCAGCCATGAGCTCAACGCAACGAGGGAATCGGACAGGCCGAGCCCGAGCGGCTCTTGCAGTGTCGAGCCGTCAGCGAACATGCGCGCCACGTCGGTCACCTTGCCTGTCGCCAAGTCGACGTTGCGATAGGCGAACACATCGGCGAGCCACATCGTGCCGTTCGACACCTTGATCCCTGACGGTGCCGCCACTGCGCCATGCGTGAGCACCGTGTCGGCACCGGTCGCCGGGTCGATCGCCTCGACCGAATTGTCGGCCATGTTCGAGACGTAGATGGTCCCTTCCGGGGCGATCGCGAGGTTATCGAGCGAAGGCTTCAAGGTCCGAAACACGGTCTTGCTCCCGGTCGCGAGATCGACTTTGTCCAGCTCGCCCGTCGCCGCATCGACAACCCAAAGGTTACCCTTGCCGTCTAGGTTGGCTCCAAGCGGAAGCTTGAACGTATCGTTGATCAGGCTCACGGCACCGTTCGCCGGATCGATCTTCACGACACGGCCTTTAAACATGAGCGGACCATAGATCATGCCGTCGGGCCCGACCTCGAATCCCTCGAGGCCGCCCAGGTCTTTCGCGATCAGCCTGGGCGGATTGATACCAGAGACGTCGATTTCCCATAGCGCATCCGCGACAAACACCTGGCTTACGTAGAGCTTGCCGGTGTTGCGGTCAAAACCAATGGAATTGATGCCGGGCAGATCGGTGGCGATCGCTCGGATCGGGGCGCTATCGCTCGCACGGTAACGAACGATGCCCATCAAGAAGTTGGTCCATGCCAATTCGCCGTTTGGCCCCACGGCGATATCGTCGGCCTGCCCTTGCGGCCCGCCGATGAAAACCTTGGCCGCTCCGGTGCGGCGATCGACCTGCCAGATCGCATTGCCGAGCACGCTGCCCGCCAGCAGCCGGCCGGCTTTGTCCACGGCCAGTCCGTGCACGCCCGTGAAGCTCGATGGGGAAACGACCGTCTCCGGTGCGCTCCATCTGATCGACGGCAAGCCCGTCGCGGCACACAGCGTGGGCAGGACGAGGAGGAACAGACTAACGAATATGTTCAATGACCGGGACACGTGCATCTCCTTTCTGTCGCCGCCCTTTTGAGGCGGGCAACACTGGGTGTATAAGTGGCGCAGTACCCGCCCCCCACGCCGAAAGACACGCAGCCGGCGATATCGCGACGACGCATCCGGCAGTCACTGTAATCAGCTTCGCAGCGCAACACCTCCGGCAAAAACGTAGGCTTTTATTAATTTTCATTGAACGTTACGGAATGTCGGTAGTGCTTGTCGACCGACTTCCAACGCAAAAAAACCGCCGCGAGCCAGCAGCTCGCGGCGGTTTCTTCCACATCGACGTGCAATGCGATGGGCGGCCAGCGCCCCGAATTTACTGTTGCTGCTTGATGCCTTCGGCCTGGATATGCAGCTCCGTTGCCATCTTGAAGCCGTACTGTTTGCCGAAATCGAGCCCGAAGTCCGAGCGATCAAACGTGGTGGCCGCTTCGACGCCGCACACTTCGCGCTTGAACACCGGATGCGGCATGCATTTGAACGATTCGATCTTGAGGTTCACGGGTTTCGTCACACCATGCATCGTCAGCGTGCCGACCACTTCGACTGGCTTGTCGCCATCGAATTTGATCTGCGTGCCCTTGTAGGTCGCGGCCGGAAATTTGGTCACGTCGAACAATTCGTTGCCGCTCAGATGCTCATCGAGTTTCTTGTTGCCCGTATCGAGCGAACCGAGATCAATGGTCACATCGACCGTGCCCGTCTTCGCCTGCCGATCGAGCGTCACCACGCCGGCGCTCTTCGTGAACTTGCCGCGCCACACAGAAAGGCCGCCGAAGTGGTCGGCCGCAAAGCTCGGATACGTGTGGTTCGGGTCAAGCTGATAGGTGTCGGCGGCAAATGCGATGTTCGAAATCGATGCGCTCAAGGCCGCGGCAGCGATAAGCAGATGTTTTTTCATGAACTCTCCGGATGCGAGCCACCTTCTCGGCGGCGAAAATTAAATATCGTTTAGCAGCGCTGCCGTTCAGCTTTTCTTGGCGGCAACGATATGGAACTTAATGGTCACTTCATCGGCAACGACGGACGTATCCTTCCATTCGCCCGTGCCGATATCGAATTGCAAACGCTTGATCGGCAGCGCGCCGTCGAACACCTGCGTGCCGGCTTGCTGCGTCACCGTGACCGGGATCGCGACGTTTTGCGTCTTGCCCTTGATCGTCAGCTTGCCGCTCACGGTGTATTTGTTGCCGCCCACGGCGGCAATCGCGCTCGAAACGAAGGTCGCGCTCGGATAGCGCTTGGCATCGAACCAGTCGGGGCCGGCCACCTGCGTGTTGTACTCCTTGTCGCCGAGGTCGTAGCTCGCCACATCGACCGTGAACTGCGCGTTGCCTGCAGTGGGCTTGGCCGGATCGAAGCTGACTTGTGCCGTAAATTTCGTAAACTTGCCGTCGACCGGCACGTTCATCTGCTTCGACGTCGCAACGATCGAACTTTTTGCGAGATCGACCAATGCCGGTGCCTGTGCGTTGGCCTGCGCAATGCTCGCGGCGGCAAGCGTCGCCGCGGCAAACGCCCCCAGCATATAGCGGTAAAACGATGCTTTCATTTTCATAACAGTAGTTGAACTCATTTTAAAAACGGGATCATCCGCGACAGCAAGCGGTCCCGGTCGATCCACTGGTGCTTGAGCGCGGCGCCCACGTGCGCGAGCACGAGCGCCGCGAGGCCGTAATCGAGCGTAACGTGCGCGGTCTTCAGAATCGCCTTCCATTCGGGGTCCGGGCTGATGATGCGCGGCAGTGGCACCAAACCGAGATAGACAACGGGCACGTTCGCCGCCGAGCTGTACAGGTAGCCGGTGACCGGCACGGCGATCATCAAGATGTAAAGCAGTGCATGAACGGCGTGCGCTGCGCCCCGCTGCCAGCGGCTCATGTGGGCCGGCAGCGGCGGCGCGCGGTGCGTCGCGCGCCAGACGATACGCGCGGCCGCCAACACGAACGCGGTCACGCCGATCCACTTGTGCCACGAGAAATAACGCAGCTTGGTCGGAGTAAAGCCGGGGATACTCGTCATGACAAGGCCGATCGCGAAGGCGCTCGCGATCAACAACGCGATCAGCCAGTGAAAGGCGATGGCCATGCGCGAATACCCCTGAGGCTCGCCGAAAGTTGACTTGTATTGGGTTGGCATGGTGCAGCGCCAGATGGCATCGGTTACGTTAATGGCTCGGAAAGCGTAGGAGCAGGCAACGATGACATAACGTTTTCGGCTCCGTTCTTATTCCAACGGCCGCCATGCTACCCCAAGCCGAAAACACGCGTGCGTCGCCCCCGGCAGGCAATTGCGCGGCAAACTTCGCGCGAGCGGCGCGCGCCGAGCCGACGCCACATACGGCCTGCCACGACGAAATCAGCATGCGCCGCGCGCAAATGCACTCGCCTCGACGGTTCGCCCAAAGCCCATTTGGTAAGATGGGCGCGGGTTTGCGAGGCACCAAGGCGCGTCGACCCGCCGCCGTGCCGGCCCACGCACACTCGCGTTATGCGAGGAAGACACCTGCTGCTTATGAACCGCCTGAACCTGATTGCATGCCATGAATGCGACGCACTGTTGCGCAAACCGCACCATTCGGCGCAGGGCAACGCGCGTTGTCCGCGCTGCGGCGCAATCCTGTTTCGATCAAGTGCCGCCCATCTCGACAGCATCGCGGCACTGACGCTGGCGGCGTTGATCACGTTTTTGATTGCGCAGGCCTTTCCGATCGTCGAACTCGAACTAAACGGGGTGACGTCGCAGACCACCCTGATGGGTTCGCTGGTTGCGCTCTGGAACGAGGACATGCAGCTCGTGGCTGTCGTCGTGTTTTGCTCGACGATCCTCTTTCCGCTCGTCGAACTCGTTGCGTTGCTTTATCTGCTGATGCCGGTTCGCGCGGGCGTCGTGCCGCCTGCGTTCAACCTCGTGTTGCGCGCGATTCAGTTCGTACGCCCGTGGGGGATGATCGAAGTGCTGATGCTCGGCATTCTCGTCACAATCGTCAAAATGACGAGCCTCGCGCGGGTGATTCCAAACGCCGCGCTGTTCGCCTTCGGAGGTTTGACGTTGATGCTGGCTGTCGTCGTCATGTTCGATCCGCGGGTGCTCTGGGACATCGCGGATGCGCTCGCCGTTCGCCGCGGCGGCTCGCCGGCGCGGGCGTCGCCGGGCGCTCCGCCACGCCGGCACAGTCCGCGCAATTGACAGGCCGCGCCATGACCTACCTGACAGCAGCGCGCGCCGGCCTTGTCAGTTGCCACGCCTGCGGCAACGTCGAAGCACGGGAAAAACGTCCGCATCACGCGCAACACTGCTCGCGCTGCGGTGCCACGCTCCATCGGCGCCACCCCGACAGCATCATGCGCACGTGGGCGCTGCTGATCGCCGCGGCGCTGCTCTACATCCCCGCCAATCTGCTTCCGGTGCTGCACACCAGTTCGCTGTTCGGCAACCAGGACGACACGATCATGAGCGGTGTCGTCTACTTCTGGGTCTCCGGTGACTGGCCGCTTGCCGTCATTGTCTTCGTCGCCAGCATCCTCGTGCCGATGCTCAAGCTCAGCGTGCTCTCGCTGCTTGCGCTCACTGCGCAGCGCCGCTCGTCGTGGCGCCCGCACGAGCGCACCATGCTCTATCGGATCGTCGAGCGCATCGGCCGGTGGTCGATGCTCGATGTGTTCGTCATCACGCTCACCGTCGCGCTCGTGCGCTTCAAGTCGCTGGCCGTCATTACCGCGGGCTGGGGTGCGCTCGCGTTCGCGGCCGTCGTCGTGCTGACGATGATGGCGTCGCTGCAGTTCGACCCCAGGCTCATCTGGGATAGCGTCGATCTCCCCCGCGGCGCCCACCGCAAGGACGGCATCACTCCCGGCCACGGCCGGCCCCATTCAGGACCGACACCATGACCAGCCCGCAAGGACAGCCCCCTCACGATAACGGCGGCCCGCCGGGCGGCTCCGAGCTACCGCCGGAGTTGCCACCCGAGTTGCCCGAGCCCATCGCGGCGCGCCGCGGCGGCTGGCTGCCATCGCTCGTCTGGCTCGTGCCGCTCGTCGCGGCGCTCATCGGCATCGCGCTCGTCGTCAAATCCATCGTGGACCGCGGCCCGATCATCAGCATCAACTTCTCGACGGCGGAAGGCCTCGAGCCCGGCAAGACGAAGGTGAAGTACAAGGATGTCGATATCGGCGCGGTGAAAACCATTCGGTTGTCGCGCGACCACAGCCGCGTACTCGTCGAAGTGGAGTTGACGAAGGAAGCGGAGAATTTCGCCGTCGAGGACACGAAGTTCTGGATCGTGCGCCCGCGCATTGGCGCGAGCGGCGTATCGGGCCTGAATACGCTGCTGTCGGGCTCGTATATCGGCGTCGATGCCGGCCGCTCGCACGAAGCGCAGTCGGAATTCGTCGGCCTCGAAAAACCGCCGGCCGTGACCGGCGACCAACGAGGCCGCCGTTATACCGTCCATGGCGCCTCGCTTGGCTCGCTCGATATCGGCTCGCCAGTTTACTATCGGCGCGTGCAGGTCGGCCAGGTGGTCGCCTTCTCGCTCGACAAGGACGGCACCGGCGTCACAATCGAAGTGTTCGTCAACGCGCCCTACGATCAATACGTCGGCACCAATTCGCGCTGGTGGCACGCAAGCGGCGTCGACCTGCGGCTCGATTCGAGCGGGCTCAAGCTCAATACACAGTCGCTTGCGACCGTCATCGTCGGCGGGCTCGCGTTTCAGTCTCCGCCCGGCGAGGCCGTCGGCGAAGTGGCACCGGATGATTCGGTGTTCCGCCTTGCAGGCAACGAGGCCGATGCGATGCGCGAGCCGGACGGTCCGCCGCTCACCGTCGTCATGAACTTCAATCAGTCGCTGCGCGGGCTCTCGCCTGGTGCGACGGTCGATTTTCGTGGCATCGAACTCGGCGAAGTGACGCAAATCGGCGTCGAATACGACCCGCTCGCGCGCAACTTCACGATGCCGGTGACGATGCATCTGTTCCCCGACAGGCTCGGCAAGCATTTCCGCGAGGCCATCGCGCGCGGCGGCCCGAGCGCCGGCAAGGATCTGCTCGGCAAGCTCGTCGCCCATGGGCTGCGCGGGCAGTTGCGAACGGGCAATTTGCTGACCAACCAGTTCTATATCGCCGTCGATATATTCCCGAACGCCGCGCGTGCGTCCGTCGACATGAACCATACGCCGATCGTGCTGCCGACGGTGCCCAACACGCTCGAGGAGCTGCAGGTGCAAGTGGCCGACATCGCCAAGAAGCTCGACAAGGTGCCGTTCGACGAGATCAGCCAAAATTTGAACGGTACGTTGAAGAGCGCGAACAATCTGTTCAAGCAGCTCGACACGGAACTGGCGCCGCAAGCGCGCGATACGCTGGCCGCGGCGCGGCAGACGTTCGGCACGGCGCAAGCAGCCCTGCAGCAGGACTCGCCGCTGCAATCGGATATGCACCAGGCGTTGAATCAGCTGACGCAAACGCTTCAATCGCTGAACGCGCTCGCCGATTACCTCGAACGGCACCCCGAATCGCTGTTGCGCGGCAAAGCCAAGGATGGCCAACCATGATGTCCGATCGTCTTTGCTCGATTAGCCGCGCGCTCACATTCGCGTTCGCGCGCGCCGCCGCCTGGGCCTGCGTCGCGGCGCTGGCGGCCTGCGCCTCGCCCGCAAGCCGGTTTTACACGCTCGGCGCGGGCGGCGGGGCGCTCGCCGTGCAGCCATCGGCTATGTCGGCCTATGCGGGGCAGGCCGCGCAGCCGGCGTTGCTGATCGAAGTCCCGCCCATCAGCACGCCTGCGGAGGTGTCGCGTAACCAGTTCGTCGTCGAAACGGGTGACACGCGCGTCGACGTGCTGGAGCAAGAGCGCTGGGCCTCGCCGCCCGCCAACGAGATCCGCCGCGCGCTGTCGGGCGATCTGGCTGCCCGGCTCAGCACGTTCGACGTCTACGGCGCGCCGTACCCCGATGCGACGCCCGTCTACCGCGTCACCGTCAACGTACGGCGCTTCGAGTCGTGGCCGGGCTCCCGCGCGGTGCTGGATGCCGTCTGGAGCGTGCGCGCCGTGCGCACGCAGGCGGTAACCACCTGCCGGACGCTCGCCACGGTGCCCGTCGGCGCGGGCTTTGCCGCGCTGGTCGACGGCCACCGGCGCGCCGTTGATCAAATGGCCGACGACATCGCCTCGGTGGTACGCACGCTCGCCTCGCAAGCACCGGGCCGCGCGGCGAAGGCGGCAAGCGCGGGAAGCACCGGTAGCACCGGCGAATGCGCGGCCGGCACGCAGGCTGTCGCGAAATAGCGAGCCGCGGCGTCGCACGGTACGCGCTCAACGGCGCACCGGCGTAGGCGCCGCGCTTCGGGCGGTATGCGCGGGCGCGTACAATGTGCGTCTTTTCCCGCATCGCGCAGCCCTATGCACTCCCCGACGTCGTTTGATTTTTTCGCGCCCTGCCCCCGCGGGCTCGAAGCAGCGCTCGCTGCCGAGCTTGCGGAAATCGCCGCGCGCCCCTACCCGGGTGCCGCGCAAGCAGTTTTCTCGCCGGGCGCGGCTGTGCCGGGCGGCGTCCATTTCCGGGGCGGCTGGACCATCGGCATGGCCGCGAACCTGCATTCGCGCATTGCAAGCCGCGTGCTGCTCAAGATCGCCGAGCGCGCTTACCGCAACGAGCAGGACATCTACGCGCTGGCGGCCGAGCAGCAATGGGAGGCGTGGTTCTCGGCGAAAGAAACGCTGCGCGTCGACCTGACGGCGATCAAGTCGCCGCTGCGCAGCCTCGAATTTGCGACGCTGCGCGTAAAAGACGCGGTCTGTGACCGCTTGCGCCAAGTGAGCGGCGCCCGGCCGAACGTCGACACGGTCCAACCCGACGTGCGCGTCTTCGCTTTTCTGACGGCGAATGCCTGCACCCTTTATCTCGATACCTCGGGCGAGCCGCTTTTCAAACGCGGCTGGCGGCTCGACAAGGGCGCGGCACCGCTGCGCGAAAATCTGGCTGCCGGCATTTTGCGCGTGGCGGGCTGGACGCCCGGCACGCCGCTTTACGATCCGATGTGCGGCAGCGGCACGTTTGTCGCCGAGGCGGGGCAAATGGCGCTGGGCATTGCCCCGGGCGTCGAGCGTCGTTTCGGCTTCGAAAAGCTCAAGCAGTACGACGTCTCCGCATGGCAGGCGATGAAGGTCGAGGCCTTGGACGCGAAACGCGCCGTGCGCGCAGCGACCACCGACGCGCTGCAGATCTTCGGCAGCGACATCTCGGGCGACATGCTCGAAAAGGCGCGTGCGAACCTTGCTCGCGCGGGGCTGCCGGCCATCGCGCTCAAGCAGCTCGACGCTCGTGTCATGACGCCTCCCACCTCGACGCCCGGCATCGTCATCGCCAATCCGCCCTATGGCGAACGCATCGAAGTACGCGGGCGCGGGCCGCGCGGCGAGATCCGCGAGCGCGAGCACCATGACGGCGACGGGTTCCGGCGCGCGCAACCCGACGCACCCGACGCCGAATTCTTCCAAGCGTTCGGCGACGCGCTGAAAAAACGCTTCTCGGGCTGGCACGCGTTCGTGCTGACGGCGGACCGCAAACTGCCAGGGCTGATGCGGCTGCGCGAATCGACGAAGACGCCGCTTTTCAACGGCGCGCTCGAATGCCGGTTGTTTCGCTTCGATCTCGTCACCGGCAGCGTCAAGCCGCGGCGGCCCAGCGAGCCCGGCACGGACGACACCCGGCCGGAATGACGGCGGACAGATGGGCTCAAGCGCCCATCGCCCATCGGCTACCCATCGTCGAAATAGCCCCCCGCTGACATCCTGCTGACAGAACGCTGTCAGCAGCCCCCGTTCAGACTTCTCCTCACGCGCTTTTCCGGCGCACTTGTTCGGCAACCCCGCCGCCTTCGATGGAGACTGTCATGACCGCTGCAACCGCTACCGCAACACGTGTGCTCGCCTGGTTCGAAATCCCCGCTATGGATTTCGAGCGTGCCGTCCGTTTTTACGAAGCCGCGCTGGACACCGAACTGCCACGCGAAGTAGTCGGCGGCGTGCCGATGGCCTTGTTCGCCCATGCTGACGAAGCGGCGACGGGCGGCTGCATCATTCACAATCCGGCGCAGTTGCGCCCGGCTGAACCGGGCGCGGGCGCGCTCGTGTATCTGCATGCCGAGCCTTCGCTGCAAGCTGCACTGGCACGCGTGGAACGGGCAGGCGGCACGAGGGACGGCACGCTCGTCGAATTGCCGAACAATTACGGCTACATCGGCTTTTTCATCGATACCGAAGGCAACCGGGTCGGCCTGCATTCGCCGAATTTGCGCTAAACGCGGGGGGCACGGCCGGTCGCGGCGCAGGCTATCATCGCGTCGTGGCCGGCCGCTCGCCAGGCAGCGCGACTTTGTCATTGTCATGGGTCGCGCTGCTAGCCCGCCCCCTTTCCTTCGCGCCGTTCCTCGCCCCCACCCGTCATGAGCCGTCGAGCCGACCGCCTGTTTCAGATTGCCGAGCTGCTGCGCGGCCGGCGGCTGACCACCGCGCAGCAATTGTCCGAATGGCTGAACGTCTCGCCGCGCACGATCTATCGCGATGTGCGCGATCTGCAATTGTCGGGGGTGCCGATCGAAGGCGAGGCGGGCATTGGTTATCGGCTCTCGCGCTCGGCCAGCCTGCCGCCGCTCACCTTCACGGCCGATGAATTGGCGGCGCTCGCCGCGGGGGCGCGCATGATCGAAACGTGGGGTGGCGCCGCGCTGGCTGCGGGCGCGCGCAGCGCACTGGCAAAAGTCGCTTCGGCGATGCCGGCCGACAAGCGCGCGACGCTCGAGCGGCTCGCGGTCTTCGCGCCATCATTTCATATCGACCAGCAATTCTCGGAGAACGTCGACGCGTTGCATCGCGCGGTGGATACGCGCCACGTGGTGCGCTTTGCCTACCGCGACAAGCAAAACGCGCAGACCGAGCGGCGCATCTGGCCGCTGAGCCTGCTGTACTGGGGCGGGCAGTGGACCGTCGGTGCATGGTGCGAGCTGCGCGCGGATTTCCGCAACTTCGACATCTCGCGCATGACCGACGTCACACTAAACGAGCCGTTCCCCGATATGGCGGGCCGGCGCCTTGCCGATTATCTGCGGCGCGTGCAGGCACCCTCGTCAGCCCGGCGCACAGCCGCGACGCACGTTACTCGACCGACTTGACCATGTCCTCGATGACCTTTTTGGCGTCGCCAAATACCATCATCGTCTTGTCCATGTAAAAGAGCTCGTTGTCGAGGCCCGCATAGCCGGCTGCCATCGAGCGCTTGTTGACGATCACCGTGCGCGCCTTATAAGCTTCGACGATCGGCATCCCGGCAATCGGCGATTTCGGATCGTTCTTGGCTGCCGGGTTGACGACATCGTTCGCGCCGAGCACGAGCACCACATCGGTCTGTCCGAATTCGTTATTGATGTCATCCATCTCGAACACGAGGTCGTACGGCACCTCCGCTTCGGCCAGCAGAACGTTCATATGGCCCGGCATGCGGCCGGCCACCGGGTGGATCGCGTAACGCACGTCCACCCCTTTGTCCACGAGCTTGTCGGTCAACTCCTTGAGCGCATGCTGGGCGCGCGCCACGGCCAGGCCGTAGCCCGGCACGATGACAACGGTCTCGGCATTGCCGAGCATGAACGCCGCGTCTTCGGCCGAGCCCGCCTTCACGGGCCGCTGCTCGGTAGCGCCCCCGGCCGCCGCCGTGCCGGGCTCGGCACCGAAGCCGCCGAGCAGCACGTTGAAAAACGAGCGGTTCATCGCGTGACACATGATGTACGAGAGAATCGCACCCGACGAGCCGACTAACGAACCCGCCACGATCAGCATCGCGTTATTCAGCGAAAAGCCGATGCCCGCCGCGGCCCACCCCGAATACGAGTTCAGCATCGACACGACGACCGGCATATCGGCGCCGCCGATCGGAATGATGATCAGCACGCCGAGCGCGAATGCGATCAGCGTCATGATGATGAACGGCAGCCACGACTGCGTGAGCAGGAAGATGATGCCGAAGCCGAGCATCGCGAGCGCGAGCATCAGATTGATCAGATGCTGTCCGGCATAGATCACCGGTGCGCCTTGAAACAGGCGAAATTTATATTTGCCCGAAAGCTTGCCGAATGCAATGACCGATCCGGAGAACGTGATCGCGCCGACGAAGGTGCCGATGCACAACTCGACGCGGTTGCCGTAGGGCAGGTAGCCGGCATAGGGTGCGTCGGGCGGCACGAGCCCGAACGCGGCCGGCTCGGACACGACGGCGTAGGCAATGGCAACTGCGGCGAGACCGATGAGCGAGTGCATCGCGGCCACGAGTTCGGGCATCTTCGTCATCTCGACGCGCGCCGCGACATAGGCACCGAGCGCCCCGCCCACGACAAGCGCGGCAAAAACGAGCCCCAAGCCGAGCGAGAGGTTCGAGCCGAAGAGCGCGGCCTCCTTGACGATGAGCGCGAGCGTGGTGAGGATCGCAATCGCCATCCCGGTCATGCCGAAGACGTTGCCTGCGCGTGCGCTTTTCGGATTCGAGAGGCCTTTGAGCGCCTGAATGAAGCAAACGGACGCCACGAGATACAGGAGCGTAACGACGTTCATGCTCATTTACGCACCCTCCTTCGACGCCAGCTTTTTCGGTTCTTTCTTCTTGAACATTTCGAGCATGCGTCGCGTCACGAGAAAGCCGCCGAACACGTTGACGGCCGCCAGCAGCACCGCGAACGTGCCGAAGAACTTGCCCGCGCCGCCGATGGTCAAGCCCGTGGCGAGCATCGCGCCGACGATCACGATCGCGGAAATGGCGTTCGTTACCGCCATCAGCGGCGTATGCAGCGCCGGCGTGACGTTCCAGACGACGTGATAGCCGACATAAACCGCCAATACGAAGATGATCAGATTGATGACGGTGTGATTGATGATTTCCATCGCCGCTCTCCTTAGGCTTGGCGCGCGAGCGCACCGTCGCGCGCAATCAGCGTCGCGGCAACGATGTCGTCGGTCATGTCAATGTTGAGCGCACCCTCTTTCGTCACGATCAGCTTGAGAAAATCGAAGAGATTGCGCGCATAGAGCGAAGACGCATCCGCCGCGACCATCGCCGGCAAATTCGTGTGACCGACAATGGTCACGCCGTGCTTCGTCACCACCTTGTCAGCTTCGGTGAGCGGGCAATTTCCGCCGCGCATGCCTGGTTGATCCGGCCGCTCGGCGCCCCGCCCGGCCGCGAGATCAATAACCACCGAGCCCGGACGCATCGCCCTCACTGCATCTTCGGACAGCAGCATCGGCGCATCACGTCCCGGAATCAGCGCGGTGGTAATGACGATGTCCGATTGCTTCGCGCGCTCGTGCACCAACTGCGCTTGGCGCGCGAGCCAACTCGGCGGCATCGGCCGCGCGTAGCCCCCCACGCCTTGCGCGGCGTCGCGCTCGTCCTGCGTCTCGAAAGGCACGTCGATAAACTTGCCGCCGAGCGATTCGATCTGCTCCTTGACTGCCGGCCGCACGTCCGAGGCCTCGATTACCGCGCCCAGGCGCCGCGCTGTTGCGATAGCCTGCAAGCCGGCTACGCCGGCGCCGAGCACCAGCACGCGCGCAGCCTTGACGGTGCCGGCCGCCGTCATCAGCATCGGCAAAAAGCGCGGGTAAAGATCGGCCGCGATCAGCACTGCCTTGTAGCCTGCGATATTCGCTTGAGAAGAAAGTACGTCGAGACTTTGCGCGCGCGTCGTGCGCGGGGCTGCTTCGAGGGCGAACGCGGTCAAGCCGGCCGCGGCAAGCCGTGCGGCGTTTTCGGCATTGAACGGCTCGAGCATGCCGGCGACGACCGCCCCGCGCTTCATCAGCGGAAGTTCGGCCTCGGTTGGCGACTGGACTTTGAGAACGAGATCGGCGCCGAGGGCCGCCGCGGCATCGACGAGCTCAGCCCCCGCGGTGGCGAAGGCTTCGTCGGTGAAACTCGCGGCGCTGCCCGCCCCGCGCTCAATCGTGACGCGATGCCCCGCTGCGACGTACTTCTTGACCGTCTCGGGCGTCGCGGCAACGCGCGCTTCGTGCGCGCGCGTCTCGGCTGGCACTCCGATGTGCATCGTTCAATCCTCCTCACCTTCTCGTTGATCAAGCGAAGCGAAGACAGGCCGACGACGCTTGCCGGCCCCATCATCTCTCCAGATACACGGCACACGGCTGATACGACAGGCACGGTGCGGGCGGCGCATAACCGCGCCCGGCCCGAGCGCACCGATGCGACACTTTAACCGAACTTGGCGGGCGCGACGATAATCGGCGAGAGACGTGCGAGTGGGCACCGTCTGCGGCAGACCTGAGCAGCAGGTAAAATGCGCAGTTATGAAAAATGATCGCTGGGCGCCGCGCGTGACGGTTGCCGCCATCATCGAGCGCGACGGCCGTTTTCTCATCGTCGAGGAAGAGACGGCCGAAGGCTTGCGGATCAATCAGCCGGCCGGCCATTTGGAGGCCGGCGAGACGCTGATGGAAGCCGTCGTTCGCGAAACGCTCGAAGAGACGGCCCACGCATTCGTTCCGCTCGCGCTGGTCGGCGTGTATATGGCGCACCTCGACAAGCCGGCCGGTGGCACCACCTACCTGCGCTTCACCTTTTGCGGCGCAAGCAGCGGCGCGCACGAAGCGCGTACGCTCGACGCCGGCATCGTCCGCGCGCTGTGGCTGACGCCGGACGAATTACGCGCAAACGCCGAGCGCCACCGCACGCCGCTCGTGCTGCGCTCGCTCGACGATTACCTCGCGGGCCGCCGGTTCCCGCTCGATCTACTGCACACGCACTCGGTCGGGCCGTCAGGTACCCAATAGGCACGAAACAGGCGAAAACGCGCCCCAAGATTCAGGTTCAATCCGATGAGCAAGCAAAAAGTGGTGGTGGGAATGTCGGGCGGCGTCGATTCGTCGGTGAGCGCATGGCTTCTGAAGGAAGCGGGCTACGACGTCGTCGGCCTCTTCATGAAGAATTGGGAAGACGACGATGACAGCGAATACTGCTCCACGCGGCAAGATTGGATCGACGTCGTTTCGGTGGCGGACCTCATCGGCATCGATGTCGAAGCAGTGAACTTCGCCGCCGAATACAAAGACCGCGTTTTCGCCGAATTCCTGCGCGAGTATTCGGCCGGCCGCACGCCAAACCCCGATGTGCTGTGCAATGCCGAGATCAAGTTCAAGGCGTTTCTCGATCACGCGATATCGCTCGGGGCCGAGACGATCGCGACGGGCCACTATGCTCGCGTACGCGAGGCCGATGGCCGCTTCGAGTTGCTCAAAGCCCAAGATCACACGAAGGACCAATCGTACTTCCTGCACCGGCTCAGTCAAGCCCAGCTCTCGAAGACGCGCTTTCCACTCGGCGAGATGCCGAAGACGCAGGTGCGCGCGATTGCGGAGCAAATCGGTCTGCCCAATGCGAAGAAAAAGGATTCCACCGGTATTTGCTTCATCGGCGAGCGACCGTTTCGCGAATTCCTCAGCCGCTACTTGCCGACGCGCCCGGGGCCGATGAAAACGCCGGACGGCGTGGTCGTCGGCGAGCACATTGGTCTTGCGTTTTACACGTTCGGACAGCGCAAGGGCATCGGGCTCGGCGGCAGCAAGGCCGGCAGCGGCGAGCCCTGGTTCGTCGCGGGCAAGGACATGGCGTCCAATACGCTCTACGTCGCGCAGGGCCACGACCACCCATGGCTGCTTTCGTCAACGCTAGTCACCGGCAATCCGAGCTGGGTCTCCGGCACGGCACCCGAAGCGAACGCGCGGCTTGCTGCGAAGACACGCTATCGCCAAGCCGACGCGGCGTGCACGTTCGTCGGCAAGGATGCCACCGGCCGCTTCCAGCTTGCCTTCGACGCCGCTCAATGGGCCGTCACGCCGGGCCAATCGGCCGTGCTCTACGACGGCGACATCTGCCTTGGCGGCGGGATCATCGAACAGGCGTCGGCCACGGCGGGTATGGCGGCAGCACCGGCCGGGGCGCTCAACGCCGAGCGCTGAACTTCGTTGCTGCGTGACGCCATGCCGTTTGCACCGCGGCGGCAAGAGCATCGACGCCCGACGTCAGCAGGACGATCACCGCCAGCGCCGCGTAGATGCCGCTCGCATTGAACTGATGAACGGCACGCGTGATGAGAAAGCCAACCCCGGCATGCGAGCCGAGACATTCGCCGATCAACGCACCGGCGAGCGCAAGCCGGCTGCGCGCTCGCAGCGTGACTGAGATGCTTGAGCCGGCGCGCGCGTCGCCGTAAGCGTGCACGCCCACAAGCCAGGCAGCAAGCGCGGCCTTGCTGCTCCCGCTGCCGGGCCCCAGCGCGAGCAGCAACGCGGCCCCGATTGCAATCGATGCCGCCAGCGAAAAAAGTCCTGCTGCGAAACGGAATACCCCGAACAGCGCTTTGCCAAACGGGCCAAGCCGAACCATCCAACCGACGCAAGCACCGGCTATCGAGCCCGCGATCAGACCAACGGCGGCCTCGCCCAGCGTGACGCCAATGTGGATGCCAAGCGGGCCGCTCGAGGTCGCGCCATGCCACCAATCGACGATCTGCATCACGATCGCCGACGGCTGCGAGACGAAAAACGGATCGACGAAGCCGCGCCGCGCGGCGAACTCCCAGCCAACAGCCACGATGACGAGCACCGCTGCGCCCGCAACCGCACCCCATCGCGGCGAGACGTGAGCTGCGAGATCGGAGCGGGCTTCAATCGATGCAGAGTCGACGGCGGCGGCGCCAATGCGTTCCGCGTTCGATGCGCTCGTTCGCCGGCGGGCCATGACGATCAGGCGGGAATGGTGTCGATGAACGACTGGCGTTGCGAGAGCTTGCTGAAATGCTTTTCGAGATTGATGTGCTTCTCGCGCCAATCCAGCTCGGGCATGCGGAAGTCGAGGTAGCCAAGCGCGCAGCCCACGGCGACGTCGGCCAGCGAAAAATGGTTGCCCGCGCACCAGGGCTTGCCGGCGAGGCCCTGCGCGAACGCGTTAAGGCCTTCGTTGATCTTGCGTTGCTGGCGCGCGACCCAGCCAACGCTGCGCTGAGCCGCTTCGCGTTGCGTGCTCTCGATGCGGATCAGCGCGGCGGCATCGAGCACACCGTCGGCCAGTGCCTCCCAGCAGCGCACTTCGACACGCTCGCGGCCCGATTGCGGGATCAGCTTGCCGACCGGCGAAAGGGTATCGACATAGTCGCAAATGACGCGGGAATCGAACACGGCCTCGCCGTCTTCCATGACAAGGCACGGAACCTTGCCAAGCGGATTGAACGTATGAATGGACGTATCAGCTGCCCAGACGTCTTCGAGCACCAATTGGTAGTCGATCTTCTTTTCGGCCAACACGACGCGCGCTTTGCGCACAAACGGGCTAGCCAACGAACCGATTAGTTTCATCATCTGCGTTTCTCGGAGGTGCGACGAGGAGTATACGTTGCCGACGATCATAACGGCGGACAGGGTTGCCGTGCTATCGGCCCAATCGGCCATCGTTGCGGCTGTCGGCGGAATGCAACAGGCCCGGCTGGTGCGGGCAGCGTCCGCGGCGGTCTTCGGCCGCGCGATGCCGCCACCGTTTGAGCGCTACAATCCGACGATGAATCAACCGACCGAAACCCCTCTCGCCGTCCCTGTCGCCGTCTATCGCGAGCGGCGTGAACGCGTGCTAGCCGCCATGCGCGCGGCCGGTGGCGGCGTGGCCGTCGTGCCGACCGCCCCCGAAGTGCTGCGCAATCGCGACACCGACTATCCCTATCGACACGACAGCTACTTCTACTACCTGAGCGGCTTTACCGAGCCGCAGGCGTTCGTCGTGCTCGATGCCGATGCGGGCGCCGGCGAGCCCGCGTCGATACTGTTTTGTCGTACGAAGAATGCCGAGCGCGAAATTTGGGAGGGCTTTCACTTCGGCCCGGAAGCGGCACGCGAGGCATTCGGCTTCGACGCTGCGTTTCCGATCGACAACCTCGACACCGAGATGCCCCGTCTGCTCGCCAACGCCCCGGCGCTGCACTATGGGTTCGGCCGCTCAATCGAGCTCGACGAGCAGGTTCGCCGCTGGCTCGACGCGGTGCGCGCGCAAAGCCGCAGCGGCGTCGTCCCGCCAACGTCGCTGGTCGATATCACGCCGACGCTCGACGACATGCGGCTTTTCAAGGACGCCCATGAGCACGCCGTCATGCGCCGCGCCGCGCAGATTTCCGCCGAGGCACACCGTCGCGCGATGGCCGTGTGCCGCCCCGGCATGCGCGAGCACGAACTCGAAGCGGAGTTGCTCTATACGTTTCGCCGTCGAGGTGCGCAAGCGCCGGCGTACGGGTCGATCGTCGCCGCGGGCGCGAATGCGTGCGTGCTGCATTATCCGGCCGGCAACGCGGCGTTGCGCGACGGCGAACTGGTTCTGATCGATGCCGCCTGCGAACTCGACGGCTATGCCGCCGACATCACGCGCACGTTTCCGGCAAACGGGCGTTTTTCGCCGGCACAACGCGAACTCTACGACATCGTGCACGCGGCACAGCAGGCCGCCATCGACGCCACGCGCGCAGGTGTGCCGTTTGAGGCCCCGCACGACGCCGCGGTGCGCGTGCTCGCGCAGGGCCTGCTCGATACCGGCATTATTGCGCGCGAGCGCTACTCGTCGGCCGACGATGTCGTCGCCGAGCGCGCCTACACCCGTTTTTACATGCACCGCACGGGCCACTGGATCGGCATGGACGTGCACGATTGCGGCGACTATCGCGAGCGCGGCGCGGCGCGCGATGCCAACGGCGCATTGCCGTGGCGTACGTTGCGCGCGGCGATGACGCTTACCATCGAGCCCGGCCTTTACGTGCGCGCGGCCGAAGACGTGCCCGAGCGGTACTGGGATATCGGCATCCGGATCGAAGACGATGCGATCGTCACCGAGCTTGGCTGTGAGTTGATCACGCGCGATGTCCCGGTGCTGGCTGACGAGATCGAAGCGCTGATGCGCAACGCCTGAGATGAACGAGTCCCCTCATCCGCCACACGCCGATACGGCGCACGACTTCGATGTGGCGATCGTCGGCGCGGGGCCGGTGGGCCTGGCGCTCGCGGCCTGGCTGGCCCGCCGCAGCGCAACCGCGAATTTCAGGCTCGCGCTTGTCGATGCACGCGAGCCCGATGACGCGACGGGCGACCCGCGCGTCATCGCCGTCTCCGAAGGCAGCCGGATGCTGCTCGAGCCGCTCGGCGCATGGCCCGCGGAGGCGCACGCGATCGAGCGCATCCACGTCTCCGAGCGTGGGCGCTTTGGCCGTGCGTTGATCGAGCGCGACGAACACGGGCTCGCGGCGCTTGGCTACGTGGCGCGCTACGGCGCGATCGTTCACGCGCTCGCGCTCGCGGTCCGGCGCTCGCCCGTTCACTGGTTCACGTCGACTAGCGCGCTGCCGCCGCAGCACGCACCTGACGACGATACTGTCAGCTTGCCGATCGAAACCGGCGGGGTGCGGCACACGCTGCGCGCCCGCATTCTCGTCAACGCCGAAGGGGGGCTGTTCGGCTTATCGGGCCAGGCGCCGGCCATCGAACGCAGCGACAGCGACAGCGACCGCAACAGCAACCGTAGCGGCGCGCGCGAAACACGCGACTACGGGCAAACGGCGCTCGTGGGCACAATCCGTGTTTCTTCGCCGCAGCCGCATACCGCTTGGGAGCGCTTCACCCACGAGGGGCCAATCGCGCTATTGCCGATGGACGGCGTGCGCCTTGCCGACTACGCGCTTGTCTGGTGCATGACCCCGCAGCAAGCCGCTCGCCGGGCCGGGCTTTCGGACGCCGAACTCGTCGCGGAACTCGGCGAGGCGTTCGGCTCGCGCATGGGTCGATTCGAGTCGATCAAAGGGCGTGCCACTTTTCCGCTCGGCCTTGCGGCCGCCAAGGCCCTTGTCGACGGGCGCATTGCGGCCATCGGCAACGCGGCGCAAACGCTGCACCCGGTGGCAGGGCAAGGGCTCAATCTCGGCTTGCGCGATGCGCACGCGCTCGCCGATGCGCTCGCGCGCGCAGATGCGACACCGGAAGCGCTAGCCGCATTCGGTCGAGCGCGCGCACTCGATCGACGGCTCACGATCGGCGCCACGGATTCACTTGCGCGGCTTTTTACGATGGATCTTGGCCCTTTTTCGGCGCTGCGCGGCCTGGCGTTGACGGCGCTCGAATTCATGCCGCCTGCCAAAACCGCGCTTGCGCGGCAGATGATGTTCGGCCAGCGGCACTAGCGTTCGGCGAGCATCAACGCGAACCGAAGCGAACCGAAGCGGACGGAGCCGAACCAAGCCAAGACGCCGCGCACGCTTGGCCGCTCCCGTTAACGGTAAAATGCGCGTTTCCCTCGACGCTTTCTCGCGCTCGCGCCGCCCCGAGCGCGGGTAGCCGTTTCATGATGCCAACGCTCGGCCCGCACATTCTGCGCAACAACCTGTTCGTCGCCCCGATGGCGGGCGTCACGGATCGGCCGTTTCGCCAGCTTTGCAAGCGCCTCGGCGCGGGCTATGCGGTGTCGGAAATGGTCGCGTCGAACGCGCAGCTCTGGAAGAGCGAAAAGACGATGCGCCGGGCCAATCACACCGGCGAAGTCGAGCCGATCGCCGTGCAGATCGCCGGCGCCGATCCCTCGATGATGGCCGAAGCGGCGCGCTACAACGTCGCGAACGGCGCGCAAATCATCGACATCAACATGGGCTGTCCGGCCAAAAAGGTCTGCAATGTCGCCGCCGGCTCGGCGCTCTTGCAAGACGAGCCGCTCGTTGCGCGCATCGTCGAGTCCGTCGTCGCCGCTGTGGGCATCGGGCCCGATGCCGTCCCGGTGACGCTCAAGATTCGCACCGGCTGGGACCGCGCCCATAAGAATGCGCTGGCCATCGCCCGCATCGCCGAGAACGCCGGCATCGCAATGCTGACCGTGCATGGCCGCACGCGGGCCGACCTCTATCACGGCGAAGCCGAATACGACACCATCGCCGCGGTCAAAGCGGCCGTACACATTCCGGTCGTCGCAAACGGCGATATCGATTCCCCCGCGAAAGCACGCACGGTGCTTGAAGCCACGGGTGCCGATGCCATCATGATCGGCCGCGCGGCGCAGGGCCGCCCGTGGCTCTTTCGCGAAATCGAGCATTTTCTGCGGCAAGGCGAATTGCTGCCGCCGCCGCGCATTGCCGAAATCCGCGAGGTGATGAACGAGCATCTCGAAGATCACTACGCGTTTTATGGGGAGTTCACGGGCGTGCGTACTGCGCGCAAGCATATCGGCTGGTACACTCGCGGGCTTTCCGGCGCCAACGCATTCCGGCACCGGATGAACACGCTCGATACCACACGCGAGCAACTGCTCGCCGTCAACGCGTTTTTCGACGCGCAGCAGGCCCTGTCGGACCGCCTCGTCTACGTGGAAGACGAAGCGGCCCCAACGGACGCACACGGCGACGCAAGCGGCGAGCCGCCCCGCAACGAACCCATAGCAGCATGAGCAAGCACAATATCGAACAATGCGTGCGCGACAGCCTGGATATCTACTTCCAGGATCTCGACGGCGCCAAAGCCCACGACGTCTACGACATGGTGATGTCGTGTGTGGAAAAACCGATGCTCGAGGTGGTGCTCGAGCAGGCGGGCGGGAATCAATCGCTTGCCGCCGAGTATCTCGGCCTGAACCGCAACACCTTGCGCAAGAAACTGCAACAGCACGGCCTGCTGTAGCCGCGCCGCCCACGTCACTTTTCGGTCCTTGTTTCCATCATGATCCAGCAAGCGCTCCTATCCGTTTCCGACAAGTCAGGTATCGTCGAATTTGCCCAGTCGCTTTCGGCGCTCGGCGTCAAGCTGCTGTCGACCGGCGGCACCGCCAAGCTGCTCGCGCAAGCGGGCCTTCCCGTCACCGAGGTTGCCGATTACACCGGCTTTCCCGAGATGCTCGACGGGCGCGTGAAGACGCTGCACCCGAAAGTCCATGGCGGCATTCTCGCGCGCCGCGACCTGCCCGAGCACATGGCGGCACTCGAGGCCCACGGCATTCCCACCATCGATCTGCTCGTCGTGAACCTTTATCCGTTCGTCGCAACGGTATCGAAAGACGAATGCACGCTCGAAGATGCAATCGAAAACATCGACATCGGCGGCCCGACGATGCTGCGCTCGGCCGCGAAGAACCACCGCGACGTCACCGTCGTGGTCGACCCGACCGACTACGCCGCCGTGCTCGATGAAATGCGCGCGAACGGCAACGCGCTCAGCTACCAGACCAACTTCCGGCTGGCGACGAAGGTTTTCGCGCATACCGCGCAATACGACGGCGCGATCACGAACTATCTGACGAGCCTGACCGATGCGCTGCAGCACCGCTCGCGCAATACGTATCCGGCCACGTTGAATCTGGCATTCGAAAAAGTGCAGGACTTGCGCTACGGCGAAAACCCGCACCAAAGCGCCGCGTTCTATCGCGATGTCGCGCAGCCGGCCGGCGCGCTCGCGGGCTATCGGCAGTTGCAGGGCAAGGAGCTCTCCTACAACAACATCGCCGATGCCGATGCCGCGTGGGAATGCGTGAAAACGTTCGATGCGGCCACAGCCTGTGTCATCGTCAAGCATGCGAACCCGTGCGGCGTGGCCACCGGAGCCGATCCGCTCGAAGCATATTCGAAGGCATTCAAGACCGATCCAAACTCCGCGTTCGGCGGCATCATCGCGTTCAACCACGAACTGGACGAAGCGGCGGCGGTGGCCGTGGCGAAACAGTTCGTCGAAGTGTTGATTGCGCCGTCGTTCACCGAAGGGGCCAAAGCGGTTTTCGCGGCGAAACAAAACGTGCGCGTGCTCGAGATTGCGCTCGGCGCACAGCACAATATGTTCGACTTCAAGCGTGTCGGCGGCGGGCTGCTCGTGCAATCGCCCGATGCGAAGAACGTGGTGCCGCACGAGTTGCGCGTCGTAACGAAACGCCATCCGACGCCGCGGGAAATGAACGATCTGCTGTTCGCCTGGCGCGTGGCGAAGTACGTGAAGTCGAATGCCATTGTGTTCTGCGGCAATGGCATGACGCTTGGCGTCGGCGCGGGCCAGATGAGCCGCGTCGATTCGGCGCGCATCGCAAGCATCAAAGCGCAGAACGCGGGGCTTTCGTTGAATGGTTCGGCGGTTGCGTCGGACGCGTTCTTCCCGTTTCGCGATGGGCTCGACGTCGTCGTGGCCGCGGGCGCCACATGCGTGATTCAGCCGGGCGGCTCGGTGCGCGACGATGAGGTCATCGCCGCGGCCGACGAACATAATATCGCGATGATCATGACCGGCGTGCGGCACTTCCGGCACTGAATCGGATCACGGCGGGCGCGCACTTCGCGAAGTGCGCCTCGTCATCTTTGTTTTATCCCGCCCCCCCTTCTTTTCTCCGAGTGCCTCACCGAGCAACGTCGGTGCTGCCTCGCTCGTCGACTTACGCCGTTTGAAGCCCAGGCACGCATCGCATTCGATGTACATATCGACTGCGTTACGCCCCATTGCGATCCGACTGCCAACCTCCACAGCTTCTACACGCGGGCAGACACCTGGCCCGTCGATGCACGAGGCCATTTCCTATGCAGCGCAGGGCCTCATCGCATTCGCTGCCCACTTCGATTCGCATACGCATACGCCGCTTCGCAGCCGCGATTCGCTTGGCCATACGTACCTTCGCGAGCCCTCTCACAACAAGTACTACGAGACATCGCACGGCCATTCGCATCTTCGCCCACTCGCGATGCACAGTGCACGGCGAACGACATAATCATCTCCAAGCCGGTGCACCTATGCCTGCGTTATCGATACGATGCCCGGCTGCACCGCGCTTCGGAATGCAGTGACTCATCGAGCGATGTCAATGAGTCCTCAACGCCGAGACTCGAACAAGCAATAAGGAGACATGCATGTCATCGCCTACCCTCAGTGGTCCCCACACCGCACCGCATCAGACGTTTGCTCAGACGCCCGCCCTCGAGACTGCTGCGCCTGCTCAGGCCGAACAGCAGACGACGCAGCGTAGAGGCGGCCTGCGCGGACGGTTTGATAAGCTTCTGCGCCTGCAGCGGCCGTGCGAGCCGGTGGACCGTAAGCCTGGGCTCGATGCAAAGGTGCGCGCTATATTCGGAGAAGGTTCGGCACAAGTAAAGGATGACCGCTTCGGCATGGAAGGCTCGATGGGCGAACTGTACATGTCGCGCACGGAGATCCAAGCGTTGTTCCCCGGCATAAACAGAACGTTTGTCGACGAACTACTCCTGTCGCGAGCCTCGTCACGCACCGAGATCGAAGCGTTGTACCCGGGCATCGGCGAAGCGGTCAAGGCGTCACAAAAAGATCCGATCGCGACGCGCGCGCAGCAGCTCGAAGCAATGTTCCCGGGCATCAGTAAAGCGTTTGTCGCCGAGATGCTGCTGCCACGCGCGTCGTCGCGCAAGGACGTCGAAAGATTGTTCCCGGGCATCAGCGAAGCAGACACCAACGAAATCCTCGAGTCGTTGAACCGTCGAGCGTTGCCGATGTATGGCAACGCCCCGCGCTATTCGCAGGCGCTCGTGCTGGTGCAGGCGCTCGCACAAGCAACGGGAGGCGACCCGGCACGTGCCGAAGCGGTCATGCAAGCGTGGCGCGATCCGTCGGCGTGGGGCCCAACGACACGGACCGATCACTTGGCGACCCATTGCTTGCTGGCGACAGCACCAAGCGGTTGGGATCTGCTCGAAGCGTTCTCGCCGTCGCCTTACGTCAAGCTCAGCGATTCAGACGAGCAACGCCGAACGATGACAATGGCGTTGACGACGTGCGGTCATCTGCTTAATAACGTGAAGTTCGGCGACTTGGGACGGCAGCGGCCGCAAACGCTTGAAGAAGCTGCGGATCTCGCGCGCGATGTCCTCGACCAAGCCTCGCCGGGAACCGACGAGCCGCGAGAGGACGCCGATTCCGCTTACGGCTACGAAGGTAACGTCATTGCGGCGCGTGCGTTATTGGGCGCGCTCTCGGCCAAGCCGTCGCCAATCGAGTGCGAAGCCATGGTCTTGTTCGACGGCGGCAAGCGCACGCTCGAAGGCGTGGCGGCCATGCGTAACCGTCTGAACGAAATGATGGGCGGCAGCGGTAAGAAGCCCGGCTTCTGGGCGCGTGTACGCGGGCGCGAAACGGCGCCTATCACGGAACAGCGCGTGATGGACGAGCTCGCGCAGAGCATCACCATCATGCTGGCGCAGCATATTGAGACCGCCCTCAAGCCGCCCACGAAAATGGAAAACGGCCGGCGCGTGACCGACGACACGCCTGTCGCGTTGACGGACCAACGCGTACGTGACGCGCTGCATATGGCAGCCCTGAATGGGTTCGCTCAGCGCATTGGCCACAAGCCTTGGGGCGATGGCGAGATAAAACTCACGAAGGGTACATTCAATAGCCTCGTGTCGACTGCCGCGCAGGAACTGGGGGTCACGACGGCCGAATTGCTCGAGCATCCCGCTTGCCGGCCCGCGCACGAGGAATGCCGGACGCTCGAACACGACAAGCTCAGCCAATGGCTGACCGAAGCGCAAATCGGCCCCGCGTCCGAGGACCTCGGCAAGCACCTCACGAAGCTCAAAGCCCTTAGTAAAGGCTGGATGCACAAGAGTGCTGGCGTGGGTGAACTGATCGCGACGTTAAAGCCGGGCTCGTCGATCGCATTCACAGGGCGGGGGGCGATCGGCCCCAACGTGACGCTATGGGCCACCTTGGCGCCGGCGGCATGGGCGGCTAAGGTCGGGCACCCGACCGTCACACCGCTGCCGACCGTTGCAAAGATTCGCGGCCGTGGCGCGGCTGTCATGATGAGCGGCGAAGAGGGGCCCGACGGTGCTTATATCGATATCGACATTGGTACGTTCGACCGGCGCACGCTGACCATGCTCGCAGGCGTCGTCGCGCAGGTTCACACGACGGAGAATTTCTGGTGGAACGTCTTTGAAAAGGGCTTTCACCGTCAGAAGGAGCAAGCGAACGGACTGAAGCTGCGCATCAAGGCTGATGACTTCGAAACCGCAAAACGTCGTGCGCTCGATATTTGGGAGAAGATATCCGATGGCAAATCCGACACCGGCGCCGACACGTGGGAACGGCTCATGGCGGAAAGTCACTGCGATGACGACATCAAGGTATTCGAGCAAAAGAGCGAACATAAAGAGAAGGCCCGCATTGGTCAGGTCATGACGGTGCTCGGACAAAACGTGTTGGTCGGCAGCGAGTTGGCCGTTCCTCCGAACCCGTTGATGCAATGGGGCGTCAATACAGCTTGGGGCGCCGGCTTCCTGCAATGGGCGCGCACGAAGGGCACCCAAACCGGCAGGTCACAAGGTGCGGAGATGCAAGCGCATACGATAAACCGGCGAGAGCAGCACTGGATGAGAGGCCCGCTGATCTACACGTTGCCGATCTTCAATGTCGGCACCTTCGCGTTCGATACCTTTGTAAACGGCGGGCACGGCGCGTGGCTCATCCCGGGGAACCGCACAACCAAAGGGCTCGAGAATAACGCGACACGCGTTTGCGTACCGCCCGCCGGGACAGGCGGTACAGCGTTCCAAGAAATGACGATGAGCGAGCTCGAGTACATGGAGTGGTCGGGGGAATACTTTGGGGAATCGACACCGCGGCCCCCGGCTCATGCAAGCAACCAGATATTGCCGGACCGCTCGGTTGCCACGCCCGGAGCGCGCGATATCGTCGTCCGGCGCTATCTGACCGAAAGCGCGGCCGCACAGCTTCGCGTAAGAATGCACAAGATCCAAATCCTTACGAGCGCTGGTGTCAATAATCTCAGCGAGAGCCAAGAGCGAGCGCTCGAACGCGAGTGCTCGTTGGCCGGTGCAATACTGATCGACGAAAAAAACTATGGTCAGCATGAAGTGTGGGATCAGTATTCCAACCAGCGAGAGAAAATGTCGGGGCTGCCGCCCCTCGCCTTCCAGGCGCAGGCCTTCGAAGGCGCGGCGCGGCGCGAACGCCAGCATCTCAATGGGCGACGGCCCGGCGGCCGCAACACGGTCGTCGGCACGCGCGTGCCCGAGGTCGCGGTGCCGGCTATACATAACAGGCGCGTGGAGGACAGGAATCAACCCGTGCAATACGCGCCACCGGTGCCGCGGCTGGCCAGCTCGCCAATGCAAGACACGCTTCGCGAAATATTTGCCAACTATCCGGCGGAATGGATGCCGCCGGACCCGGTGATCTTGCCAAGCCATATGCAGCTGTTCGGCAGACTGTTTCACCTCGTGCAACTGCGCAACGACAGCAACATCTACCCGAAGGACAGCCCTATTCGCGCCGAACTCAACACGTACCTTTTTGGTCCGGACAGCATGGCGGCAGTCGATTCCGATCCGATGCGTGAGCCGGCGGAGATCATGGCGGACTTCGATCGGCTGTGCCGGCACTATGCGACACAGCGCATGCCAGTAGGTAGGGCGGTGCCAGAGAACCTCGACACATTGCCGGACGAATTCTGGAGGGACTTGGACATCGCGGCGTTTTGGAAGGCTAACTTCCATCGGCCCGTCCGCCCGGTCGAGCGCTTCAACCCACCGAAGCAAAAGACGCTGCGCGCCCACCTGGCACTGATGCGCGACGAGAACCAGCTCGATATGTCGAACCCGCGCCAATACTCGTCTGTCGTCCCAGTGCCGAAGAAGGCAAACGTCCCAACCATCAACCGTTTCCGTCTGGATTTCGGGTGGGACGACATATTGAGCCTGTTCGGCCAAGTAGCCGCCGGCGATATCGAGGGCGTCAAGGAGAAGCTCCACAACACACCGCATCTGATCAGCGTGCTCGGGCTGGAGCCGAATGCCAACGCCACCCATTTCACGGGGCGTGCGCAGCCGAGCACACACGCACTTACCGCGGAAGCCGTTGCCGAGCACCTCGGCAGCAAGGAAGTCCTGGTCAAATGGCTGCATTCGTTTATGGCGGAGTGGTACTCCAAAATGCGCGGTGCGGATGAGTTGGCGCCGGGGCGCATTTTCAACGGTGTCACCATGCTGCCCAATGGCAACATTCTCAGCACCCTGGTGGATTACGGCGCCCCGCAAGGCGCGCGCCCCGAGGGTTACCGCGAAGACAGGGAAATCGCGGAGGAGGCGTTCCAAACCGATCGGATCAATCCTGCATTCACGTTTGGGGAAATGCGGCTCGGCGCCGCAGACGGCGAAGATTTCAACGAAGGGCAGCGCAATCCGACGAATGGCCGCCGCGAGCTGACCTACTCGGTACCGCTGCAAGAAAACGCGCATATGGCAGAACTCGAACGCGTGATCGTGCTGACGCTGCGTGCGACCGGCGATCACAAGATGGCGGATCTGATGGACAAATTCCGCAATCAGCGCATCGCCGCGATGAAAGAGACCTTCTTCGAGCCGCGTAAGGACATTCAATTGGGGCAGCGTCCCACGGGCCTCAAGCTGGCTACGCCTTTGCAGGGCGGCTCATACTACCGGTTGAGGGAAGGCGAGCTGCACCCGTTACTGTCGGCGCAAATGGCGAATGCGTTGTGGGCGGACGCCATCCCGGATGAAGCGCTCGAATGGGCTATCGAGAGCATCGAGACGCTGGCCACACCGGACGGGCTCAGGGCATCGATGGCGCTCAACAGCCACGAACAATGGGATGGCGACAACTTCTGGGCGATGCACGTCTACAAGGCAGTGGTCGGGCTCCAGCGCAAAGGCTATCCCAAACTCGCCGAGCGACTCGCATTGGCGTA
This sequence comes from Trinickia sp. LjRoot230, assembly GCF_964253315.1. Taxonomy (NCBI): domain Bacteria; kingdom Pseudomonadati; phylum Pseudomonadota; class Betaproteobacteria; order Burkholderiales; family Burkholderiaceae; genus Trinickia; species Trinickia sp. LjRoot230. The sequence continues at coordinate 691,385 of NZ_CAXUQX020000001.1, read as the reverse complement.
CACGCAAAACGCTGTTGAAGCCTATAAGAAATACGGCGTCACGGCGGAGAAATACAATCCGAACGGCGAGACGGGCAAGGGCGGCGAATACCCGCCCGAGATGAATATGACAATGACCAACGAGTTCCTCGAGTACCTCGGATCGTTGTTCCCGAGTTGCGCGAAGCTGCTCGACATGGACTTGGAGCAAGTGCCTGTATCCGCCTAACGGGCTATCCAGCGCATCACACTTCGCGTGCGCAGCAGTTGCACACGCGAAGTGCTCGCGCAAAAATACCGGGGCGAGCGCTGGCTCACGCGCATCGACGCCACGCCCGCCCCCGTTTCACCTTCGCGCGAAAGGTATCGACGCCATGTTTCATGACCCGCAAGCCTTCGAATTCATCGGCGCCTTCGAAGCCCAATGGGAAGCCATCCGGGCCGAGGTGGACGCGCTCGATGCACCCGTGCTCGACCTTCACCGCAACGGCACGCACGAGGAATATCTCGAAGTGCTTCAGTTCAACAACGGTTGGATGCCGTCCTGGCAAGTCGGCTCTGATCAGCCGAACGGCGACTGGCTGACTTATGGCTTGTCCTGTCAGGGCCTTTTTTCGAGCGATGCCGGCTTCAAGTACCCAACGCTATATCGGCTGCTCTCGCGCATGGCGGGATACAAGGTCTGCGCGCTATCGCAGATGAAACCTCGTTCGGTCATCGCTCCGCATGCGCATGCGGAGCTCGGCGGCGATCTGTTGACATTCCATCTCGGCATCGACGTGCCGGACAAGCACTGCTACTTAAACGTGGAAGGCGAATTCCGCGCCGAACGCAATCGCCAATCGATCGTATTCGATGGCTCGCGCGAGCACTTCGCCATCAATCTGAGCGAGCATCCCCGCACCATCCTCTACATGGAATTCAGCCGCTCGCAGGCCGCGCTGCGACGCTAAGCCCGACAAACGCAATGGCCGTACGCTCCCGTTCGTTGTAGTATCGCCAAGCACTTCCCACGCTTGGACTTCATGAGAATTCTCGGTATCGACCCCGGTCTGCGCGTCACCGGTTTCGGCGTCATTGAGCAGTCGGGCCAACGGCTGACTTACGTCACGAGCGGCGTCATCCGCACGGCAAACGCCGATCTGCCTTCGCGTCTTTGCACGATCTTCGAAGGCATCACGACGCTCATTGGCCAGCACGCGCCCGATCAGTCGGCCATCGAGAAAGTCTTCGTCAACGTCAACCCGCAATCGACGCTGCTGCTCGGCCAGGCGCGCGGGGCGGCCATCTGCGGACTCGTCGCGGCCGGCGTGCCGGTGGCCGAATACACGGCGCTGCAGCTCAAACAAGCCGTCGTGGGCTACGGCCGCGCGACCAAAGAGCAAATGCAGCAGATGGTCGGGCGCCTGCTCGATTTGCCCGGCCTGCCCGGCACGGACGCCGCCGACGCGCTCGGGATGGCGATCTGCCACGCCCACAGCGGCAGCGCGCTCAGTACGCTGGGCGGCATTGCGCCCGCGCTCGCCAAAAAGGGCCTGCGCGTGAAACGCGGGCGGCTCGTCGGCTGAGTCCCGCCGCACGCGCGGGCGCATGCGCTACACTCGCGCTTTGCTTCTTTCCCCGCATTCCCCATGATCGGTCGCATTGCCGGTACGCTGTTGGAAAAAAACCCGCCTCATTTGCTCGTGGACTGCGGCGGCGTCGGCTATGAAATCGACGTGCCGATGAGCACGTTCTACAACCTGCCTTCGACTGGCGAAAAGGTGGTCCTGCTCACGCAGTTGATCGTCCGCGAGGACGCTCATCTGCTTTACGGCTTCGGCACCGTGCACGAACGCGCCACGTTTCGCGAACTGCTGAAAATCAGCGGCGTCGGCGCACGCATGGCCCTCGCGGTGCTGTCGGGCATGAGCGTTTCGGAACTCTCGCAGGCGGTCACGCTGCAAGACGCCGCGCGCTTGACGCGCGTGCCCGGCATCGGCAAAAAGACGGCCGAACGGCTGCTGCTCGAATTGAAAGGCAAGCTCGGCGCAGATCTCGGCACAGCAGCAGCGGGCGCCGCGGGTTCGCCCTCCGATCACGCGAACGATATCCTCAACGCCCTGCTCGCACTCGGCTATTCCGAAAAGGAAGCGCTCACCGCCGTCAAGAACGTGCCGGCCGGCACCGGCGTCTCCGAAGGCATCAAGCTCGCGCTCAAAGCACTTTCGAAAGGCTGACGCCGCAGCTTCAACGCACCGCTTACGCCACCGCTTGAGCCTTCGGCGCGCGCGGTACAATGACGCGCATGATCGAAACCGACAAGCTCGTCTCCGAGCGCATCATTGCCGCCACGCCCACGTCCTCGCATGAAGAGGTGTTCGAGCGCGCCTTGCGTCCTCGCCAGCTCGACGAATACGTCGGACAGGAAAAGGTGCGCGCGCAGCTCGAAATCTTCATCGAAGCAGCCAGGCGCCGTTCGGAAGCGCTCGATCACGTCTTGTTGTTCGGCCCGCCGGGCCTCGGCAAGACGACGCTCGCCCACATCATCGCGCGCGAAATGGGCGTCAATCTGAGGCAAACGTCCGGCCCGGTCCTCGAGCGCGCAGGCGATCTGGCCGCGCTGCTCACCAACCTCGAAGCCAACGATGTGCTTTTCATCGACGAGATCCACCGGCTTTCGCCGGTCGTCGAGGAAATTCTTTACCCGGCGCTCGAAGACTACCAAATCGACATCATGATCGGCGAAGGGCCGGCCGCACGCAGCGTCAAGCTCGATTTACAGCCGTTTACGCTCGTCGGCGCGACGACGCGCGCCGGCATGCTCACGAACCCGCTGCGCGACCGCTTCGGCATCGTCTCGCGGCTCGAGTTTTATAACGCCGAAGAGCTCTCACGTATCGTCGTGCGCTCGGCCTCGCTGCTCGGCGCGCAAATTCATCCCGACGGCGCATTCGAAATCGCCAAGCGTTCACGCGGCACGCCGCGCATTGCCAACCGCTTGCTGCGCCGCGTGCGCGATTTCGCCGAAGTCAAAGCCGACGGCAACATCACCGCACGCGTGGCAGATGCGGCGCTGTCGATGCTCGATGTCGACCCCGTCGGCTTCGATCTGATGGACCGCAAGCTGCTCGAGGCGATCTTGCAAAAGTTCGACGGCGGCCCGGTGGGCGTCGATAACCTTGCCGCGGCCATCGGCGAAGAGCGCGACACGATCGAAGACGTGCTCGAGCCCTATTTGATCCAGCAAGGTTATTTGCAGCGGACACCGCGTGGGCGCGTTGCCACGCTCGCTGCGTATCGGCATTTCGGCCTCGCCACGCCCGACGCCGCAAGCCCCGTGCGCAGCCTGTGGGATGCCGACGCCGAGTAGCATTGAGCATGCGCCGTCGCGCTTCGTTCGGCCCGCGAGAGTCTGCAATGTCAGAGCGCACCTCCAACCCATCACCTGAGCCAGCCACGTTGCGTGCGGCGCTGACCAAACCGGTCCGCGCCAAGCTCGCTCAGGTCGTCACGCATCTGACCTCGGGCAGCGGCCCCTCGCTCGACTACACTTCGCCGCCGGGCGACCCGGGCCTCTTCGGCCCCGAGTCCGTTTGTTGGCGCGTGCATGCCGACTTCACTGCAATGATGGTCGGCGGCATCAGCGCATTGATGCTGCAATCGCTCCACCCGCTCGCGCTCGCAGGCGTCTGGGATCATTCGACGTTTCGCACCGACATGCTCGGCCGGCTGCGCCGCACCGCCACGTTCGTGGCCGGCACGACCTTCGGCAATCGGCACGACGCGCTCGCGCTGATCGAGCGCGTCAAGCGCATTCACCTTGCGGTCGAAGGCGTGGCGCCCGATGGACGGCCTTATCGCGCAAGCAATCCAGCGTTGCTGACGTGGGTCCATGTGGCGGAGGTCTCGCGCTTTTTGGCAGCGCATCTGCGCTATGTCGACCCCGCTCTGCCGGTCAGCGAACAAGATCGCTATTACGCCGAAACGGCGCGCATCGCCGAGATGCTCGGTGCGAGCGCCGTGCCGTCGTCGTGCAACGAAATCGAGGCCTACTTGAAAGGTATGCAGCCCGCGCTGGAAGCGGGGCCGCGCGTGCAAGAAGTGGTGGCGATTTTGGCGCGGGCCGCACCTCGCGGTGCGCTGATGCGGCCCGCCGGTAAGCTGATGTTCGATGCCGGGGTCGACCTGCTGCCCGATTGGGCGCAGCAGATGATCGGCTTTTCGGCGCTTGGGCGCTTGCGCGGAAGGTTGGCGCGCTCGGGCGTGCGAGCCATTGCGCCCGTCTTTCGGTGGGCACTCGTCAATGGAGCGTCGAAGCGGGCCCGGCGTCGGGCGGCAGCGCCAGTGGATCAAGCCTGATACTTCAACGGCTCAACCACTCAACGCGTTCGCGTGACAGCCCGTTGCTGTACGAGCCCGTCGTCGTCGCTTGCGGCTTCGAGGTGATCGATATCGGCCCAGGCGAGAATCGATATAGCGCCCACTTCGTCGAATTCCACGGTATTGATACTCGCATTGAGCAGCGGATAGTCTCGCGGCGCATCGAGCGGCAACGCACGGGCGCGTCGATAGATGCAATCGAGCACGCCGCCATGGGTCACGCAGGCGATGCGTCCGCCCGGATGCGCCGCGACAATTGCTTCGATCGCATGGGCCACCCGGCGGTAAAACATCCGCGACGACTCCCCGCCTTCGGGTACAAACCCCGGGTCGCGAGTTTGCCATATGGCGTAGGCATCAGGAAAACGCGCAGCGATCTCGGTACTGTCGTGCCCCTGGAACACCCCATAGTCCCGCTCGCGCAGCCCTTCGGCCAGCGTCACCGGCAAGCCAAGCGCCGTGGCCGTTGGCTGCGCCGTTTGCTGCGCCCGCGCCAGGTCGCTCGAATAAATGGCACCGATCGGCTCGCCAGCCACTGCCGCGCTGGCCAACCGGTTAGCCAGACGTCGCGCCTGCGCGTGTCCGCTTTCGGCGAGCGGCACATCGATATGACCCTGGATCCGCTTGATCTGGTTCCAGGCCGTTTCGCCGTGGCGAACAAAAAGTATGCGGGTGGACATATCGATCACAACTCTTTTGGCAATCAGATCAGCCGCGCGTGCGCAGCCAGAAGGTGACGGGGCCGTCGTTGACGAGCGCCACTTGCATCTCGGCACCGAACTCGCCGGTCTCGACGATCGGATGGTTCGCCCGCGCGGCGGCAATGAAGTAGTCAAAGAGCCGCTTGCCTTCGTCGGGCGGCGCGGCCGGTGTGAAACTGGGCCGCAAACCGCTGTCCGTGTCCGCCGCGAGCGTGAACTGCGACACAAGCAGCAAGCCGCCCGCACGGCCCGCGCCATCGATATTCGTCAGCGGCAGATTCATCTTGCCGGCCGCATCGCTGAACACGCGGTAGCCGAGCACCTTCGCGACGAGCTTGTCGGCACAGCGCTCGGTATCGCCGCGTTCGGCGCACACGAACGCCAGCAGCCCAGCGCCGATTTCGCCCGTCACGCGCTCGCCCACGCGCACTTGCGCTTGGCGTACCCGCTGGATCAATGCGATCACGTCGACGCCCGCGTCATTCAGGCCGACAGCGACACGCGCGCGAAACGGCGCTTGCCGACCTGCACGACGTACTCGCCCGTGTCGAGTTTGAGTGCCTTGTCAGACACCGTCGCGCCATCGATCTTCACGCCGCCTTGCTCGATATTGCGCAACGCGTCGCTCGTCGACGGCACGAGCCCAGCCTGCTTGAGCAGTTGTCCGATGCCGAGCGGCGCACCGCTGAGCGTGACGGACGGGATATCGTCGGGTACGCCGCCTCGCGCGCGGTGGTTGAAATCGTCGAGCGCGCGCTCGGCGTCGGCCTGCGAATGAAAGCGCGCGACAATCTCCTGCGCCAGCATGACCTTGAAATCGCGCGGATTACGACCCTCGTCGGCTTCCCGCTTGAATTGCGCGATGTCGTCGAGGCTGCGAAACGACAGCAGCTCGTAATAACGCCACATCAGCGTATCGGAGATGCTCATCAGCTTGCCAAACATATCGGTTGGCTTCTCGCTGATGCCGATGTAATTGTTCTTCGACTTCGACATCTTTTCGACGCCGTCGAGTCCTTCCAGCAGCGGCATCGTCAAGATGCACTGCTGCTCTTGGCCGTACTGCTTCTGAAGTTCGCGCCCGACGAGCAGGTTGAATTTCTGGTCGGTGCCGCCGAGTTCGAGATCGGCGTTGAGCGCCACGGAATCGTAGCCTTGCATCAACGGATAAAGGAACTCGTGAACCGAAATAGGCACGCCGCCTTGAAAACGCTTCGTGAAATCTTCGCGCTCGAGCATACGGGCCACCGTATAACGCGACGCCAGTTTGATCATGCCGTCGGCACCCAGCGGCATCGACCATTCGCTATTGAAGCGAATTTCGGTCTTCTCGCGATCGAGCACGAGCGAAGCCTGGTCGAAATACGTCTTGGCGTTCGATTCGATCTGTTCACGCGTGAGCGGCGGGCGGGTCGCGTTACGGCCGGATGGGTCGCCGATCAGCGAGGTGAAATCGCCAATCAGAAAGATCACCGTATGGCCGAGGTCTTGCAGTTGACGCATCTTGTTCAGCACGACCGTGTGGCCGATGTGGATATCGGGCGCGGTCGGATCGAGCCCCAGCTTGATGCGCAGCGGCGTGCCGGTTGCCATGCTGCGCGCGAGCTTGCGCACGAACTCTTCTTCGATCAGCAGTTCGTCGGCGCCGCGCTTGGCGATGGCCAGCGCGTGAAGAACCTCGTCGGTAATCGGAAAGGTCGAAGCGGGTTGGGCGGTGGACTCGGTGCTCATCGGGACATTGGGGAAACGAAACAAAGACGGAGGGACGCTGCAAAAGCGTAGATTGTCCCATATTCTCGCCGCGCCCCAGCTCCGCAACATCGCTTAACCGAAGCAGCCAATGCGTCGATAATGTCGATTTGCGGCGACGGGCGGGCAAACGCGCTCGGGCCGCGCCCGACCATGACGATCAGGAGCCGCAGTGTCCCGTACTTCCCGTAGCGCAGCACCGCCATTCGGCGACGGCATCTACTTCGGCTTGATGTCGGGCACGAGTATGGACGGTGTCGACGGCATTGCCGTCGAATTCGCCGAAGGCCACGCGCCGCTCGTGCTGGCCGACGCATTCGTCGACTTCGACGACGGCCTGCGCGAGGCGCTCTTCGCATTGCAACAGCCCGGCGACAACGAGATCGACCGCGAGGCCCTGGCCGCGTCCGCACTTGCCGCCCGTTACGCCGTGTGCTGCCATGAATTGCAGCGCTCGGCCAGCCTGGCGCCGACGCGCGTGCGCGCGATCGGCGTGCATGGGCAGACGGTGCGGCATCGCCCTGAAAAAGGCTACACGCGCCAGATCAACAACCCGGCGCTGCTCGCGGAAATGACGCATATCGACGTGGTGGCCGATTTCCGCAGCCGCGACGTCGCCGCAGGCGGCCAGGGCGCCCCGCTCGTGCCGGCCTTTCACGCGCAACTGTTCGGTTCGACTGACGAAACGCGCGTCGTCTGCAATCTCGGCGGCATCAGCAATATCACCGTTTTGCCTGCAGATGCGGCATCCGCCGTCCGGGGCTTCGATTGCGGGCCGGCAAACGTGCTGCTCGACGCGTGGGCGAGCCGCCATCTCGGCACGCCCTATGACGAAGTCGGCCGGTTCGCTGCGAGCGGACACGTCGTCGAGCCGCTGTTGAACGCGCTGCTCGACGAACCGTTTTTCGAGCTTGCGCCGCCGAAGAGCACGGGGCGCGATTTGTTCAATACAGCGTGGCTCGATGCAAAGCTGGCCGCGTTCGCGAATCTGCAACCGGCCGACATTCAAGCGACGCTCACCGCGCTGACGGCCATCACGATTGCGCGCGAGATCGAGCGGCACGCGCCCTCATGCCGCGCCGTGTACGTATGCGGCGGCGGCGCACGCAACCCGGCGCTGATGACAGCGCTTGCGATAGCACTTGGGAAGAGTGGAGTGAACGGCGTATCGGTCAACACAACCGATGAGCTGGGCGTGCCGCCTCACCACGTGGAAGCGATGGCGTTTGCGTGGCTCGCGATGCGATGCATTGCGCGCGTTTCCGGCAATTTACCGGCCGTCACGGGAGCGGCCGGCGAACGCGTGCTCGGCGCGATTTATCCGCGCTGAAAGTTTGGCTTAATGCCGCTTTAAGCCGAGAACGACGACCCGCATCCGCAGGTAGACGACGCGTTCGGATTCTTGATGACGAATTGCGCGCCGTTGATGTCGTCTTTGTAGTCGATTTCGGCGCCAACGAGGTACTGATAGCTCATTGAATCGATCAGCAGTTGCACGCCCGCCTTGTTCATGACGGTGTCGTCTTCGTTGATCGCTTCATCGAACGTGAAACCGTACTGGAAGCCCGAGCAGCCGCCACCTTGCACGAACACGCGCAATTTGAGTTCGGGGTTGCCTTCTTCTTCGATCAGTTGCTTCACTTTGTCAGCCGCTGCGTCGGTAAAGACGAAGGGACTGGGCATCTCGGTCACTGGGGTGTCGGTGACGGCGTTCATTCGAACTCTCCAAAAAAGCTGCTAAGCGCCATTGTAGGGCTCTTCCGAATATCGTGCTGCAAGCCCTTGAATTCAATGGGTGCTTGTTCCGTCGATGCTTCGCGCCCCATATTTCATGAATATTCGATGAAAAAGGCCGCCGACTGCGCGGGGCAGTCTGCGGCCTTTCGGGCATTGCGCCAAGCGTTGGCGCGATGCGCAAAGCGCGATTAACGCTTCGAGAATTGCTTCCTGCGGCGTGCCTTGTGGAAGCCGACTTTCTTACGCTCGACTTCACGTGCGTCACGCGTCACGAAACCGGCGCTCGAAAGGGTCGGCTTCAACGTTGCGTCATAGTCCATCAGCGCACGCGTGATGCCGTGGCGAACCGCACCGGCTTGCCCCGTTTCGCCGCCGCCCGTGACGTTGACCTTGATGTCGAACGTGGCGCCGTGATTCGTGAGTTCGAGCGGCTGGCGCACGATCATCAACGACGTTTCGCGCGAGAAGTAGTCGGCGATGGGCTTGCCGTTGACGACGATGTCGCCCTTGCCTGCCTTGATGAAGACACGAGCAACAGCGCTCTTGCGGCGGCCCGTACCATAGTTCCAATTACCGATCATGTGGGCTCCCGTTAGATCTCGAGCGCTTTCGGCTGTTGAGCCGAATGCGGGTGCGTGGCTTCGGCGTAGACCTTCAGCTTCTTGATCATCGCGTAGCCGAGCGGGCCCTTCGGCAGCATGCCCTTGACGGCCTTCTCGAGCGCGCGGCCCGGGAAACGCTCTTGCATCTTGCCGAACGTCGTTTCGTAGATACCGCCCGGGTAGCCCGAGTGACGGTAGTATTTCTTGTCGGTGGTCTTGTTGCCCGTGACCTTCAGCTTGCCGGCGTTGATGATGATGATGAAATCACCGGTGTCGACGTGCGGGGTAAATTCAGGCTTGTGCTTGCCGCGAAGACGGCGCGCCACTTCGCTGGCGACACGGCCGAGAATCTTATCCGTCGCGTCAATCACGTACCATTCGCGCTGCACCTCATGGGCCTTGGCGGAAAAAGTCTTCATGATCGATCCAAAAAAATTGCCCAGCCCTTTCTCTTTTTCTCCTGCTTATATGTGCGTATCGAGACGCGGCGCAGGCTCTCCCTGTTCTTCTTCCGCGGGCATGGATGCGGAAAAGCCCTGAATTATAAAGGAATTCGACGCGAGCAGTCAAAAAAAAGCCCGAACACTCGGCTCGGGCTTAATCCACCTAAGGAGGAGGGTGGAGGAGACATGCGGAGGTTGCCAAATACCTCAGCAACCGATAAGACACATTCTACAGACCGAACAGCAAACGCGCAAGAAAATTTGCATTGCGAAATGCAATCTCATAATGCAGGATTGTCGGTGAGGGCCGCGGCCGGACAACGCTGCCGCTACAATGCGCGTTGGACTGACAGCGCGGGAGCCTTGAAATGGAATGCAAAGTGAGCTGGATGGGGCCTGACGGCATGGCGTTCGCCGCCGAGACGGGCAGCGGCCATCTGGCCATGATGGACGGCGCACCGGAGGGCGGCGGACGCAATCTGGCACCGCGCCCGATGGAAATGGTGTTGCTCGGCACCGGGGGTTGCACGGCCTATGACGTCGTCATGATTCTCAAGAAAAGCCGTCAGGAGATCGACGGCTGCTCAGTCGCGCTGAAGGCCGAACGCGCCAGCGAAGACCCGAAGGTGTTCACTCGGATTCATTTCCATTTCACGGTCACGGGGAAGAATCTCAATCCGGCGACGGTCGAACGGGCGATCAATCTGTCGCACGATAAATACTGTTCGGCTTCGATCATGCTGGCCAAGACGGCTGAGCTTTCGCATTCGTTTGATATCGTGGAGCGATAGGCCGCGCGTTTTCAACGTGGCCGGTGCTGGCGACATCATCGTCTAACCAATAAAAAAGCCGGAAACCCATAAAGGGCGCCGGCTTTCTGTTGTTTGCTGCAAAGCGGGCCGGTAAGCCGGATTCTGTGCGCACGGCACGCGCCACAAGGGCGAGCGCCGCACGTGGCAGCCATTCCTCTAGGCGCGCCATTGCTGACGCGCTCAAGCTTCCTACCCGCAGGCGAGACGGGGGCCCCGTCTTGCATCGCGAAGATGCGCGCCTGCCTATTTGGAATTGCTCCGGGTGGAGGTTACCGTGCCGGACTGCGTCGCCGCAGCCGCGGTGCGCTCTTACCGCACCGTTTCACCCTTACCTGATCCCGACTTACGCCGGGCCATCGGCGGTTTGCTTTCTGTTGCCCTGTTCCGCGTGTTGCCACGGATGGCCGTTAGCCATCACCCTGCCCTATGGAGTCCGGACTTTCCTCGCCCCTTTCCAGCCGTAACCAGAAAAAGCCGCGACTGCCTGGCCCACTTCGCAACCGGGGAGTCTAGCACGGTCCGGTTGATCGAGCCGCACGACGCCCCGGCCGAAAGACCGTCGCGTCGTCGTAAAAAACGGGCTCGGCGTTCGCCGAAAACCAACCCGGCACGCCCGAGACCGGCAACGGCGCAAACATGCGGCTCGAAAGCGGTACGCAGGCCAACTGCGCTGCGATCGTCGCGTCAAGCCAGGCGCGCTGCTGTGCTGGGTTCCAAGCGAAATACTCGATGGGCGCGTCGACGACCCACGCATGACCCGTGCAGGCTTTATACGGCGCAATCAGCTTTTCGAGCAGCGCATGGCCGAACACACGGACGTGGCAACGCGTTTCCCACGCCGCGCGCTGCGTGACGAACAGCGTGCGCCAATCGAATTCGACCAAAGCACGACGCAGCGCCGCATCCGCCGTCACGAAGATCACCCCGTTTTCGTCAAGAAGGGTCAATGCATCGCGCTCGGCACCGCGTGCGGAGCCCACGCCGTCGCGCTCGATCACGCTTGCCTGCCGTGCGTTGAGCGCCGCCTTCATGCGCGGATAGCCAAACCAGATCAGCGCATTGAAGAAGTCATGCAGATTGTCGCGGGTCGGCACGCGTCCCGTCACTGCGATGTGCGCCTCGTAAGCCGTGCCGGCAGGCAGCTCGGCCTGAGCAATGAATGTCAGCGCCGCGCCGCGTCCGGTCGTGTAGCCCTCGGTGCGCGCGTCGCGCCGCAAAGTCGCCAGATAATCGGCGGGATTCTCGAGCACCACCCGCTGCCAACCCGCCCCGCGCGCAGCGAGCGGCGCAAACCAGGGCGCCGTCCAATCGATTCGCTCGATGCCGGCGAACCTGCCGCCCAAGACGGCCTTGTCGATTGCGTGTGTCACGTCCATGCGTCAACGCCAAACTCAGACGAGCCGCCAGCCGATCTCCTCACCGCCTCGCAGCGGCACAACGGACACATCCCCCGCTTCAAACGTGCTCGGCAGCGTCCAGCTTTCGCGCACAAGCGTCACTTGTTCAGCGCTGCGCGGCAGACCGTAAAAGTCCGCGCCGAAAAAGCTGGCAAAGCCCTCCAACCGATCGAGCGCCCCCGCTTGATCGAACGCTTCGGCATAAAGCTCGAGCGCGTGCAAGGCCGTATAACAGCCGGCGCATCCGCACGCATGCTCCTTCGCCCCTTTTGCATGCGGCGCGCTATCCGTGCCGAGGAAAAAGCGCGGGTTGCCCGACGTCGCGGCAGCCATCAGCGCCACGCGATGCGTCTCCCGCTTGAGCACCGGCAGGCAGTAATAATGCGGGCGAATGCCGCCCTGGAAAATGGCGTTGCGGTTGTAAAGCAGATGGTGCGCCGTAATCGTCGCGCCGAGCACGCCAGCAGCCGCGCCAGCATCGCGCACATAGTCGGCGGCATCTTTCGTCGTAATGTGCTCGAACACCACTTTGAGCGCCGGAAAATCCCGTCGCAGCGGCTCCATCACGCGGTCGATAAAGACCTTTTCGCGATCGAAGAGGTCGATCAGCGGGTCCGTCACCTCGCCATGGACCAAGAGCGGCATCCCGATCTCCTGCATCGCCTCGAGCACCTTCGCACAATGGCGCAGATCGGTGACGCCCGCGTCCGAGTTCGTCGTCGCGCCGGCCGGATAGAGCTTCACGCCATGCACGAAGCCGCTCTCCTTCGCGCGATGAATTTCGTCGGCGGGCGTGTTATCGGTCAGATAGAGCGTCATCAACGGCTCAAACGCGGCGCCTGCCGGCAGCGCCGCGAGAATCCGAGCGCGATAAGCGCGCGCAGCCTCGGTCGTGGTGACGGGCGGCTTCAAGTTCGGCATGACGATTGCGCGGCCGAACTGGCGCGCCGTATGCGGCAGGACGGCCGCCAACATCGCGCCATCGCGCAGATGCAAGTGCCAGTCGTCGGGGCGCGCGAGCGTCAGCGTGGAGGGCGCGCCGGTGGCGGCATCACGCGAAGAGGAGGAGGAGGCAGTCATGGCGACGATCGGACGAACGCAAGGCAAAGAGAAGCGCCGGTGGACGACTAACGGCCGCGGCGGCATAGGGTGAAAAAAATACCGAACCAGCGGCGGACGTGGAAAAACCGCAACGTTTGCCGGCTCGGGCCAGCTGATTTCGCTTTTTTCGGTCAGCGGCTCGGTATATGCTTCAAACACACTATTGTAGCGGGTCCGCGAAGCGGCCCGTTCGATCACCGCGCGCCCGTACCATGTGCCAACTTCTCGGAATGAACTGCGCCGCCCCCACGGACGTCACGTTCTCCTTCACCGGCTTTGCCGCGCGCGGCGGCGTCACCGATCACCATGCCGACGGATGGGGCATCGCCTTTTTCGAAGACAAAGCCTGCCGGCTCTTCATCGATCATCAATCATCGGCCACCTCGCCGATCGCCGAGATGGTGAAGCGCTACCCGATCAAATCGAAAAACACGATCGCGCATATTCGCAAGGCCACGCAGGGCCACATCCTGCTAGAGAATTGCCACCCGTTCATGCGCGAACTGTGGGGCCGGCATTGGATCTTCGCGCACAACGGCGATCTGCAAGACTATCGGCCCTCGCTGACCGGCGTCTATCAGCCCGTCGGCACGACCGATAGCGAACTCGCCTTTTGCGCGCTGATGCAGGGGCTGCGTCAAGCGTTTCCGTGCGCGCAGCCGCCGCTGCACGAGCTTTTTGCCGCCCTCACCTCGCTCACGCGCGAGATCACGAATTACGGCGTGCTCAACTTTTTGATGTCGAACGGTCAGGCGCTCTTCGCCCATTGCTCGACACATCTGCACTATCTCGTGCGGCGCTGGCCGTTCTCCACCGCGCATTTGATCGATGCGGACATGTCGATCGATTTCGCGCAATACACGACGCCCGAAGACCGCGTAGCGGTAATCGCCACGCAGCCGCTGACCGACGATGAGGTCTGGACAGCGTTCGAGCCGGGCGATCTTTTGATGTTCCAAGATGGCGACGTGGTGGCGCGCACGCACATCCCCGTGCCCGCATCGGTGCTCGAAAAAGCACGCAACCCCGCATGCGACGTGAGCGCGTCGGCCACGATGCGAACATCGAGCGACAGCCCCGCCGCCGAAGCCGACGATATCGCCGCGTACGAATCGTGATGTAAAACGGCTGAAAAGCTGAAAAGTTGAAAAGCTGCCCATCGCAAGCGCGACAGGCAGCCAGGCCGCTAGCTCAATGCAAGATTTTGGCGAGAAACTCCTTCGCGCGGTCCGACTTCGGATTCGCGAAGAAATCGTCCTTGCTGTCATCTTCGACGATTAGGCCGCGGTCCATGAAAATCACGCGGTGCGCGACCTTCTTCGCAAACCCCATCTCGTGCGTGACGCACATCATCGTCATGCCTTCGCGAGCCAGTTCGACCATCACATCGAGCACCTCGTTGATCATTTCCGGGTCGAGCGCCGAGGTCGGTTCGTCGAAGAGCATCGCCACAGGGTCCATCGACAACGCCCGCGCAATCGCCACGCGTTGTTGCTGGCCGCCCGAAAGCTGACCTGGGTATTTGTCGGCATGAGCCTTGAGGCCGACGCGATCGAGCAGCTTCATTCCCTTGGTGACCGCTTCGTCCTTCGAACGGCCGAGCACCTTGATCTGCGCAAGCGTCAGGTTTTCGGTAATGGACAAATGCGGGAACAGTTCGAAATGCTGAAACACCATGCCGACCTTGGCACGCAGCTTCGACAGGTTCGTCGCTTTATCTTTCAGCGATTGGCCGTTGATGACAATTTCGCCCTGCTGGAACGGCTCGAGGCCATTGACCGTCTTGATCAGCGTTGATTTGCCCGAGCCCGACGGCCCGCACACCACGACGACCTCACCCTTTTTGACTTCAGTGGTGCAATCGGTGAGCACCTGGAACTGGCCGTACCACTTCGAAACATTCTTGATTGAAATCATCTTGCGACCTTTTTCCGAAGTCCTTTGACGATGCCCGACGCGAGCAGCGAAATCACGAAATAGCACGCGCCGGCAAACAGTACCATCTCGACCATCGTCCCGTCGCGGTCGCCGATATTGGTGGCGGTACGGAAGAAATCCGCGAGGCTGATCACGTAGACGAGCGACGTGTCCTGAAACAGCACGATGGCCTGCGTCAGCAATAACGGCACCATCGCGCGAAACGCCTGCGGCAAGATGACATAGCGCATCGATTGCGCGTAGGTCATGCCGAGCGCGAACGATGCGTTGACCTGCCCACGCGAGACGGACTGAATACCTGCGCGAATGATCTCCGAGTAATACGCGGCCTCGAAGAGCGAAAACGCCACCATCGCCGACGCAAGCCGGATGTCGATGTTGGCCGAGAGCCCGAGCACGTTTTGCAGAAACTGCGGCACGATCAGGAAGAACCACAGCAACACCATCACGAGCGGGATCGAACGGAATACCGTCACGTAGCCCTTGGCGAACCAGCCAAGCGGCGCCACGCCCGAAAGCCGCAACAGCGCGAGCACCGTACCCCATACAACACCGACGACAATCGCCAGCACGGTGATCTGCAGCGTGACGTAAGCACCGGTCATCAGCGTCGGCAACGCGCCCGGAATGCCGCTCCAATCGAAATGATGCATCACTTGCCTCCGATGTAGCCGGGCAGGCGGCTCTTGTGTTCGATGAAGCGCATGATGCTCATCACGACCAGATTGATGAGGACATAGGCCAGCGTCACCGCGATGAACGATTCGTAGGTCTGCGCGGTGTAGTCGACGAGTTGCCGCGCCTGTGCCGACAGATCGAGCAAGCCGATCGTGGACGCCACGGCCGAGTTCTTGAAGACATTCAGGAACTCGGAGGTGAGCGGCGGCACGATGATCCGATAGGCAACCGGCAACAGCACATGGCGATAGGTCTGCCAGTGTGTGAGCCCGAGCGCGAGGCCCGCGGCACGCTGACCGCGTGGCAGCGCTTCGATGCCCGAGCGCACCTGCTCGCACACTCGCGCACCTGTGAACAGGCCGAGACAGATGATCGACGACGAAAAGAACTGTGCCCCGGGCGGCAATTGCTTGAACCAGGTTCCGAGCGAAACCGGCAACAACTCCGGCACGACCAGATACCAGATGAAGAACTGCACGATCAGCGGCACGTTGCGGAAGATGGCGACATAAACGGTGCCGATGCTCGTCAAGGTGCGACTGGGCGCCGTGCGCAGCACACCGAAGAGCGAGCCGACGATCAGCGCGATGACCCACGCCGCAAGCGACACTGTCACCGTCACGCGCATCCCGGAGAGCAGCCATCCGAGGTAAGTCGCGGGCTCGCCGGTGGACACGGGCTGAAGCAAGATGCCCCAGTTCCAGTGATAGGACATGATCAGGACTCCAACGAAAAGAACGGAAGAAGCGGGGCCTCTTCCGTTCGATTCAACTGCCGGTTAGTACGGACGATACCAGCGAATACACTCGCCCGTTAATCGAACGTCTTGTCGTTCGGGCTCTTGAAGAGCGCCTTCATATCCTCGCTCACCGGAAAGTTCAAGTTGAGGCCCTTCGGCGGAATCGGCGATTCGAACCACGTCTTGTAGCTCGCTGCGGCCTTGCCCGACGTCTGGTACTGGGCAATCGCATCGTCGACGACCTTCTTGAACTCGGCATCGTCCTTGCGCATCATGCAGCCGTACGCTTCACGCGATTGCGGCGTACCGACGATAACCCACTCGCCCGGTTCGTGCGCCTTGGCACGCTCGCCCGCCAGCAGCGCGTCGTCCATCATGAACGCGACGGCGCGGCCCGTTTCGAGCGTATGGAACGAGTCGCCGTGGTCTTTCGCGCTGATGATGTTCATGCCCAGGCTCTTCTCCTGGTTCATCTTGCGCAACAGACGCTCCGACGTGGTGCCTGCCGTCGTTACCACCGTCTTACCCTTCAGATCGGCGAAATCCTTGACGCCCGAGTCTTTCTTCGTCATGAGCCGCGTGCCGATCACGAAGAACGTGTTCGAAAACGCCACTTGCTGCTGGCGCTCCTTGTTGTTCGTCGTCGAGCCGCATTCGATGTCGACCGTGCCGTTTTGCACCAGCGGAATGCGGTTTTGCGAGGTGACCGGAACGTTCTTCACCTGCAGATTCGACATGTTGAGCTTTTTCTTCACGGCATCGACGACGTACATCTGGACGTCGCGCGCGTAGCCCACCACATTCTGTTTGTCATCGTAGTAGGAAAACGGAATCGACGATTCGCGATGACCGAGCGAAATGACGCCCGTATCCTTGATCTTTTTCAGTGTGCCGGAATCTTGTGCAAGCGCACTACCGGAAGCCAACGTGCAGAGAGCGGCAAGCAATACGGCGGTCTTCTTGATCTTCATTGTGGTGATCTCCATGGCCAAAACCCGCGCCAGTGTATCAAGTTACGATTTTGAAAGCACCCGCGCCCGCATTAAAAATCACGATGTGATCGACGCATTATGCGGACTCAGTGCGCAAACGATACGGGCGACACCGATCGGTGCCGCCCGCGCCGAGCTGCCCGGCCGCACCGCGTTGTGCGCAGCGTGCCGGACAATAAGGGAAATTCCCGAGCAATTCGATCGATTTCGATCGATGTCGCCCCGATATCAGAGAATCAGGGATAGAGCCCACGCAGTTCGCGTGCCATTAAAATCCGCTTGCACGCCACGGTGAACGCCGCCGTGCGCATCGAGATCTCGTTTTCGCTGGCGACTTGCCACACCGCGTCGAACGCTTCGCGCATCACGCGCTCGAGACGCTGGTTGATTTCGTCTTCGGTCCAGAAAAAGCTTGAGAAGTCCTGTACCCACTCGAAGTACGAAACCGTCACGCCACCCGCATTCGCCACCACGTCGGGAATGACGAGCACGCCGTTATCGTGAAGGATATCGTCGGCCGCCGTGGTCGTCGGGCCGTTCGCGCCTTCAACGATGATGCGAGTCTTGATCTTCGCCGCGTTCTTCTCGGTGATCTGGTTTTCGAGCGCGGCCGGAATCAGGATGTCGGTTTCGATGGTCCAGAATTCATCGTTGACGAGCGGGTCAACGCCGGTGAAGCCGCCCACGCCGCCCGTCTGCGCCACGTGCGCAAACAGCGCGGCTGTGTCGATGCCGCTTGCCTTGTAAAGCGAGCCCGTATGGTCTTGAACCGCCACCACTTTCGCACCCGCTTCCTGGAACAATCGTGCGGCGATGCCGCCCACGTTGCCGAAACCTTGCACGGCTACGCGTGCGCCCTCGATATCGAGGCCGATGCGGCGCGCCGCTTCGGTGCCGACGACGAACACACCGCGGCCCGTCGCTTCCCTGCGGCCCAGCGAACCGCCCAACGCAATCGGCTTGCCGGTCACGACGCCCGTGGCCGTTTGGCCTTGGTTCATCGAGTAGGTGTCCATCATCCACGCCATGATCTGCTCGTTCGTGTTGACGTCGGGCGCGGGAATATCGGTGTTCGGGCCGATGATGATGCCGATTTCGCTCGTGTAGCGGCGCGTGACGCGCTCGAGCTCGCCGCGTGACAACTTGCGCGGGTCGACGCGGATGCCGCCCTTCGCGCCGCCGTACGGCACGTTCACGGCGGCATTTTTCACCGACATCCAGGCTGACAGCGCCATGACTTCGGAAAGCGTTACGTCCTGGTGGTAGCGCACGCCGCCCTTGCCGGGGCCGCGCGAAACGTTGTGCTGGACGCGATAGCCCTCGAAGTGAGCGACGGTGCCGTTATCGAGTTCGATCGGCACGTCGACGATCAGAATGCGCTTCGGGCGCTTGAGTGTTTCGATCCAGCGGGAAAGCGAGCCGAGATACGGTGCGACGCGGTCGACTTGGCGCAGGTAGTTGCCCCAAGGGCCGAGATCGTCAGCGTGCAAATACGAAGGGATGGATTGCGCAGTTGCATCTGACGGCAGTGGCGAAGACATGAAGACTCCAACGGTCACGGAATGAGCGCCATTGTCGAAAAACCGCTTTTTGAAATCCAATGCCGATTGGTCATTGCGTTATGCGTTTTTTGCATAACAGATGACGCTGCGGTTGCGATGACGGTTCTTCGCACCGCCGAGCTTGCGGCCGAGTGAGCGGTGCTAAAAGTGGGGCAAATCGAATGTTGTTTTGGAGAGATCATGACTAACCCCGTCGGCGGCCCAGGCGATCCCGGAGCGGATCCGCGTATTAATTATCAGAATTACCAGCAGCCCCAACAGGGTGGTGCGGGTCCCCTGCCACCACCGCCCCCGACGGCACCTGGTCAGAGTCCGCTGATCGACGGCTTGAAAGCCCGTACCCAGCAAGGCATCGCCGCAGCCCAGAGAGGTTTGGACGCCGCCGCACGTGCGATCAACAATCCGAGGCATGGGGGTGGCGCGCCAGGCCAGTATGGTATGCCACCGCAAGCTCCATACGGCGCCGCACCTCCTCCGCCGCAGCAGGCGCCGTATGGCGCACCGCCTCCGCCGCCGCAGCAAGCCCCGTACGTCGCCGCGCCTCCGCCACCGCAGCAGCAGGCCCCATACGGCGCACCGCCTCCGCCACCGCAGCAGGCGCCGTATGGCGCCGCGCCTCCGCCGCCGCAAGGCACACGACGGGCGCCCTTTGGCATGCCTGGCCCGCAACAGCCGATAGGACAGGGCGCAATTGCGAGACTTTTCGCGTGGGCGGACCGCCTTGCCCAGAGAGGAGTCAGCCTCAACGATGCGAGGCTACAAAAGGCGATTAGCGATCCCGCAACACGCTACCGACTCGAAGGCATTTCGGTAGCAGGCCCGGCCAGCGCGGAGGCCTTTGCGACGGGCAACTTCGTGGCCGTGCAGGACAAATACGGCATTTACTATAACGACCACATTGCGACGTTGCGTTGGGCAGCGATACAGGGTTCTATCGACCGTGGTCGGAAGGTGGACGATGTCGCGAACGACTTCGGAGTCACTGACGCCGAGCCGCTCGCAGCGCTTCATCAATTCGCGCTGAACGGCCCAGCCCGCCGTGACGTCGTTGCAGGCATTAATTACGAAGCGGTTGCTGAACGCTATGGCATCAGGCCGGAGGATCGCGAAACGTTGAAAGGCTACGCGGCCATGGCAGCCGTCGAACGGCACGCCCCCTTGCATCAGGGGCAGATGCTCGAGCAGGTGGCAAAACAATACGGCGTCGAGGTGAACACATTGCGATGGGAGTTGGCGAAAGCCGCCGCGCTGCAACGGGGAGAGCCCGTCGGACAGGTCGCCAATAGGCTGCTATTGGACCGAGGACAGCAGCTTGAATTGGAAAAGAGGCTAATCCACGGGGGCGTGGGTGACGAGGTAAGGCGTGGAGGGAACGTGCTTGCCGTCGCTCAGCAACGCGGAATCACGCTTGCCGTCACGAGCCTGCTCGAGCCCGCGGCCCTTGAGGGCGAGGCCGGTATCGCGCTGCGGCAGGCAGGCGCGTTGGCAGGCGACGTTCAGGTAATCGCGCACCGCTTCGGCATCTCGTACGCGACCGCTTCGTTCACCGCCGCACAAGCGGCCGTCCAGCAAGGATTCAACGTCCGGGTCATGGCCCAACGATACGGCATTACGGAACTCGCTGTCATCGATGTGCTCGACGAGACGTCCGCCAACGGTCCTGCAACCCGCGCATTGCGCGAATGGCGACCGCGCCCAACGGTGGATGTCGTAGCCAACCATTTCGGCATCACGAAGCCCGAGCATCTCGACAAACTGGAAATGATCAGAGCCGAACTGATCCGAGCCGAAGGGGGCGGCGACTAGCCACCCGCACCGACCACCGCCAGCAAGCGTCCCCGTCACTCGACGCGGGACGCCTCCCCACCCGAGCGCAACTCGTTCGCGACCTCGTCCCACAGCCGGCGCACGAGCGCATGTCGCGGATCGTCTCCATTGGCCGCCAGCTTGTCTCGATAAAGCCTGATCTCCATCGTCAACGTGAACCGATCCGCCGCCACGCCGCGCGCCGGACGATCGAGCCGGATCAACTGGCCTGCCGCGACGGCGTCTTCCACCGCGCTATGCGGCAAAAACGCGACGCCATGTCCCGCTAGCGCCATCGCCTTCAATGCCTCGGCCATATCGGTCTCATAAGTGCGATCGAGATAAAGCCGTTCCGGCGCCTTTGCAATGATCACTTCCGTCATACGCCCCAAATAGGCGTTTTGCGTATAGGACAAATAAGGTACCGGCGCCTCAGGCGTGCCCGGCAACTGGTGCCGCGCGCGGCCCGCGCGCAGCGGCGCTGAAAACGGGCTGATCGGTTCGAAGCCGAGTGTCAACATGTCATAGCGAGCCGGATCGAGCGCCACCGGATGGCTAGGATGGTGATAGCCCATCACCAGATCGCACCCGCCTTCGACGAGCGACAGCACCGCATCGTGCACGTTCAACGCCCGCAGCCGCGTATGCACAGGTCCCATGCGCGCTTCGATGCGTTGCAGCCAGAGCGGAAAGTAGGTCAACGAGAGTGTGTGCGGCACTGCGAACTCGATCGTCGCCGCCGGCGCGCCGACATGCCCGCGCAGGACGATGCGCGCCTCGTGCATTTGCGAAAGCATCGTAAGCGCCTGCTCGTAGAAGACTTCGCCCGCCTGGGTCAGCCGCGTCGGATACACCGAACGGTCGATCAGCTCGGTGCCAAGCCACGCCTCCAGCGCCTGAATCCGTCGCGAGAACGCCGGCTGGGTGACATGGCGCAACTCGGCCGAGCGGCTAAAACTCCGCGTTTCGGCCAGGGAGACGAAATCCTCGAGCCATTTCAGTTCCATGCGGGGCATCACCAAAAACCGCAATCGCGGCGATGCCCGCATTCTACCGGCGCGAACGCCCGGGCCGGCCGCTCGCCGAGCGCCGACGCACTCGATAAGGCCAATTCGCCCATTCCGCTTGCCGCAACGCACCATCGTCGCTCCGTGGCGCACGGCCGCAGTGCCTGCTGCGCGTAACTGGTGCGGGAATCGTGGGGCGTGCACAGGCATATACCAGGCCGTGCCCGTCCCGCTTGCCGCAGCGCGCCGCTGCTTCGCTACCCGCACTATGCGCATCGGGCAATTCGTCAGGCCAAGTCAGGCAACTCCACGGCGGCCGCATGGCACGGCCCTTGCGTTACCGGGCCGTCGCGCTGCACCGCAGAAATACGCGCGCACGCACCAACCATGGAATCACTGACGCGAGGCTGTCATGAAGAACCTGCAACACGCGCTACGGAGCGGCAATTGGCGCTCGCTGCTCGCCTGTTTTCTCTATTTCGATACGGGCTTCACGGTCTGGGTCCTGTACGGCCCGCTCGCGCCGTTCATCGGAAAAGACATCGCGATGACAGCGGCACAACAAGGCTTTCTGGTCGCGGTGCCCGTGCTCGCGGCGGCCATCCTGCGTGTCGCGCTCGGTAACCTCTATCAGTCGGCCGATGGCCGGCGCGTCGCGCTCGTGGGTGTGCTGCTCTCGGCCTTGCCGACGATCGTTCTGCCGCTCTGGCCGTCGGTTCCTTCCTATTCGCTGCTGCTCGTGCTCGGCGTATTCCTCGGGATGGGCGGCGCGAGCTTCGCCGTGGCGCTGCCGATGGCAGGCAGCAGCTATCCGCCGAAAGTCCAGGGCCTGGTGCTGGGCCTCGCGGCCGCAGGCAACATCGGCGCGGTGCTCGACGGTTTCCTGTTCCCACATGTTGCCGCAGCCGTCGGCTGGCAGTTCGCAACGGCCGCGGCGCTGCCGTTGCTCGCCATAGCAGGCCTGTCGGTCTTCGCCTGGGCCGAAGACAGCGGCGAAAAAACCGGCAGCGTACTGCGCGCGTCGGGTAGCTTCGTCGCCACGCTCATCGG
Organism: Trinickia sp. LjRoot230; assembly: GCF_964253315.1. NCBI lineage: Bacteria > Pseudomonadati > Pseudomonadota > Betaproteobacteria > Burkholderiales > Burkholderiaceae > Trinickia > Trinickia sp. LjRoot230. The sequence continues at coordinate 668,730 of NZ_CAXUQX020000001.1, read as the reverse complement.
GCTCATCGTCCTTGTGCTGGCGGTCAAAGCAGGCGTGTTCGGCTCAGGCAAGACCGGCGTGCTGCTGTTGCCGGTGCTCGGCGCGGCCGGCGCCGTGGCGCTGTTGCCGGCCCGTTACCGAACAGTCCTCGCCGAACGCGACACCTGGGTCATGATGCTGATCTACAGCATTACGTTCGGGGGCTTCGTCGGCATGTCGTCGTATGTGACGCTGCTGCTTACCAACCTTTATCAGATGCCGAAACTCGAAGCCGGCCTTTTCATGTCGTTGCTCGCGTTTCTCGGTGCGATGGTGCGTCCGTTCGGCGGCTATCTGGCTGATCGTGTCACCGGCGTGCGCGCGCTGCTCGTGCTGCTCGCGGCGATCTCAGCGGCCGATCTCGCCTTTGCCGCCTGGATGCCCCCGTTGAGCGGCGGCATCGCGCTGCTCGTGGCCCTTTACATCGCCTTCGGTCTAGGTAACGGTGCGACATTCCAGCTCGTGCCGCATCGCTGGAAGGGCAAGACGGGTCTGCTGTCGGGCGTCGTCGGCGCCGCGGGCGGGATCGGCGGATTCTATTTGCCGGTCGTGATGGGCATCGCGAAGGAAAGCACCGGCAGCTATCAAATGGGCTTCGTCACCTTCGGCGCGCTGGCCGCCTGCGCGTGCGCGGCGCTCGTCGCCTTGCGCACGCAGTGGCTGACCTGGGCCGCGCCCGGCACGCTCGCCGCCGTACCTGCCAGTGCGAACCTGAGCGGCCGCCCGGCGGCGGCAAGCGACTAAGCCAGCTTCGTATCAGGCCCTCACGGGCCATGCACCAAAGGGCATGCGCAATGACGCATGCCCTTTTTACTTCTGCTTTGAGTCCACTGAACGCACCGCCTGCCGTGCCGCTTCGATAGGTTTCGCGGCGCGATCCGGCGATCCGATCAGTTCGGCTGCTGATGCCCACGCGGCAATGCGCGGTGCCGCGCGCCGCCAGTGGTAAAATCCGCGATTCCCTTGCCGCTTAACAGATGGGCGCTCGCCGCGCCCCGTTAGCCTCATCATGTCCGATACCCGCGCCGATACGCTTTTTGCCCTCACCGCACTCTCCCCGCTCGACGGCCGCTATGCCGCGAAAACCGAAGCCCTGCGCGACTGGCTCTCCGAAGCCGCCTTCATGCGTCACCGCGTCACGGTCGAAGTGCACTGGCTGATTGCGCTCTCGCAGGCCGGTTTCGCCGAAATCCCGCGCTTCTCGGGGGAATCCGAGCGCTTCTTGCTGGGCTTGGCCGAGCGCTTTTCAGCGCACGACGCCGCTCGGATCAAGGAAATCGAACGCGTGACGAATCACGATGTGAAAGCGGTCGAGTACTGGCTCAAGGAATCGGTGAAAGGCCAGGCCGAACTCGAGCGAGCCAGCGAATTCATCCACTTCGCGTGCACATCGGAAGACATCAACAACACATCGCACGGCTTGATGCTCGCCGGTGCGCGCGAGCACGTCATTCTGCCCGCGCTGCGCTCGGTCCACAGCCGGCTCGTGGCACTTGCCCGCACGCACGCCGATCAGCCGATGCTCGCACGCACGCACGGCCAGCCGGCCAGCCCCACCACGCTCGGCAAGGAAATCGCCAACGTCGCGGCGCGGCTCGCGCGCGCGATCGAGCGTATCGCGCAAGTGCAGATTCTCGGCAAGATGAACGGCGCGGTGGGCAACTACAACGCACATTTGTCGGCCTACCCGGAATTCGATTGGGAAGCGTTTTCGCGCGAGGTCATCGAAAAGCGTCTCAAGCTCGCGTTCAATCCCTACACGATCCAAATCGAACCGCACGACTACATGGCCGAGTTGTTCGATGCCGTCGCTCGCGCCAACACGATCCTGCTCGATCTCGATCGCGACGTTTGGGGCTATATCTCGGTCGGCTACTTCAAGCAAAAAACAAAGGCTGGCGAAATCGGCTCGTCGACGATGCCGCACAAGGTCAATCCGATCGATTTCGAAAATTCGGAAGGCAATCTCGGGCTCGCCAACGCGATGCTCAAGCACCTGGCCGAGAAGCTGCCTGTTTCGCGCTGGCAGCGCGATCTCACCGATTCGACGGTGCTGCGCAACATGGGCGTTGCCCTCGGCTATTCGCTGCTGGCGTACGACGCGCTGATCCGCGGCCTCGACAAGCTCGAAGTCAATCCGCAGCGGCTCGACGAAGATCTCGACAATTGCTGGGAAGTGCTTGCCGAACCCGTGCAAACGGTCATGCGCCGCTACGGCATTGAGAATCCGTACGAGCAGTTAAAGGAGCTCACGCGCGGCAAAGGCATCACGCGCGAAGGGTTGCGGGCGTTCATCGAAAAGCTGGCGGTGCCCGATGACGCAAAAGCACGCCTGTTGGCCATGACGCCGGCAACGTACACGGGCAAGGCTGCGGAACTCGCGAAACGTAGCTGAAGTGGGACGCGCAGGTAAGAGGCCGGGTTGCGACGCGGCCACTTGGCTTACCTTGCTTCTTAGGTCGCTTAGCCGCTCAGCTCGTGCTGAGCCGCGCCACGATCTGATCGACCATCGCCTCCGGCGTGAGCTCGATGCTCACAGTCCAAGCTTCATCATCGCCCGGCGGCTCAAGCGTATCGAGTTGGCTTTGCAGCAACGCAGGGTCGAAGAAATGCCCCGAGCGTGCGGCAAGCCGCTCGCGCAGCACCTCGAACGAGCCTTTGAGATAAACGAAGCGCACGCTGCCATCAGGCGGCACGCCCCCGCGCAGCACGTCGCGGTAGACGCGCTTGAGCGACGAGCAGCCGAATACCGCCGTTTCACCCGCGCGCTCCTTGACCTCGATCGCTGCGCGAATCGCCGCCAGCCAGGGCCAGCGATCGTCATCGGTGAGCGCAATGCCATGCGCCATTTTTTCCTTGTTGGCGGCACTGTGAAAGATATCGCCATCAAGGAAACTGCAGCCGAGCCGCTCGGCAAGCAATTCGCCAATCCGCGTCTTGCCGGCGCCCGAGACGCCCATCACTATCAGAATCATTTTTCCTCCGGCTGGCTGTCTTAGGTAGCCTCATTGACAACGCCTGCCCATAGTGAGCGGATTGCCGCGATGCCATGGGCACCGGCGCTACGCGCGTCATACAAGGTGTCGGCGGTCATGCCTCCCAGCGCGTATACCGGAATCGAAGTCAGCGCCACGAGTTCGCGAAAACGCCGCCAGCCAAGCGGCGCGGCCGTGGTATGGGTGGTGGTTGGCAACACCGGCGAGATGGTGAGTAAATCAGCACCGATAGCGTTCGCATGCAGCACCTGACGCGCGTCGTGGCAAGCAGCCGAAACCAGCAGTGCGGAGGGCAACGGCCTGCTTGCACATGCCATCAGTCGAGTGCTGGTGAGGTGTACGCCGTCGGCTCCTAAGGTCAGCGCGACGTCGGCCGGTGCGTTCAACAGCAAACGGGCCTCATAGCACTGGCAAACCGCGAGAGCCTCGGCGGCCAGCTTGGCGTACTGAGCCGCGGCGAGTGTCTTCGCCCGGAGTTGCACGAGGCGCACGCCCGCTTGCAAAGCCCGGTCCAAAGACGTAATGAAAGCGGCTAGCGGCGCGCCGGTTGCGGGTTCTGGCGTGATCAGATAGGTTGACGGGAACATGGTTGATTGGGGCATGAAAAGTCCGCGATATACGTTAGAAAAACGAGGGCGGCTTGCGTCGTTGTTCCGTTTACGCCGGGCCTACCGAGAGACGAATCTGGCGGAACGCGCCCGATTGCGTGTGTTTGCGTCGAGTCTCGAATCAGCGGCAAACGCAATCACCGTCGCCCTACAGCACCGCCGCCAACGCAAACGTCAGCCCCAGGCCGAGCAGCGAGATGATTGTTTCGCACAGCGACCAGGTCTTGAAGGTCTGCCCGACTGTCATCCCGAAGTACTCTTTGATCAGCCAGAACCCGCCATCGTTCACATGCGAGAAAATCAGCGAGCCGGCGCCCGTGGCAAGCACGAGCAACTCCGGACGCACGTGCACGCTGCCCGCAGCAGCAATGGGCGCAACGATGCCGCAAGCGGTCGTCATCGCAACGGTAGCCGAGCCCGTAGCGAGGCGAATCAACGCGGCCACGAACCAGCCAAACAGCAGCGGCGAAAGCTGTGCCTGCGTCGCCACCGCGACGATCTGCTGCGAAATGCCGCTGTCGCGCAACACGCCGCCAAAGCCGCCGCCCGCGCCAACGATCAGCGTAATGCCGGCGATCGGTGCCAGACAATCGCCACAGAATTTTTGGATCTGCTCGCGCGTGAAGCCACGCTGCGCGCCGAACGTCCAAAAGCTGACCAGCACGGCGATGAGCAAGGCCACGTCGGCGTTGCCGATGAAACGCAGCAAGTCGTTCGGCAGTGTCTTCGGCGCGAAAAGGAGGTTGGCCCAGCTGCCCACCAGCATCAACAGCACCGGCAACAAGATCGTGAACAGTGTCACGCCGAAACCCGGCAGGCTGCGCGTACTTGCCCCACTCGCTGCGCGCTGCTCAGCCGATTCGACGAACTGTGCCGCCAGCGGATTGACATCGGGTAATTTCACGTGCCGATGCACGAGCAGCGCGAAGAGCGGCCCGGCGACAATTGCGGTCGGCACACCAACGACGAGCCCGTACGCAACGGTCTTGCCGATATCGGCGCCATAAGCCTGCACCGCGAGCAGCGCGGCCGGATGCGGAGGAATCAACCCATGCACGACCGACAAGCCAGCAACCATCGGCAAGCCGATCAGAAGCAACGATTTACCCGTGCGCTTGGCCACGTTGAAGGCAATCGGAATGAGCAGCACGAAGCCGACCTCGAAGAATACCGGCAAGCCCACGATGATCGCGACGAACAACATCGCCCAGTGAATGTGCTTCTCGCCGAACCAGTCGATCAGCGTGGTCGCGATGCGCTCTGCCCCGCCCGACTCGGCCATCATCTTGCCGAGCATCGTGCCGAGCCCGACCACGACGGCAATATGCCCGAGCGTGCCGCCGTTACCGTTTTCGAATGACTTGACGATCTTGTCCATCGGCATGCCCGCGGCCATGCCGAGCGCGAGCGAGACGAGGATCAACACCAGGAACGGATACATCTTGTAGCGGGTGATCAAGATGATGAGTACCGCAATCGCGATCACCGCATAGAAAAGCAAGAGCCCGCCGTGCACCGATCCCATGAAAACCCTCCTTTGGCTTGTTATCCGACGAAGGTGAATCTGAGTCGCGCAGGCCTTGCGCGCCGCGCGGTCGTTGCATTGTAGGCCGTGACCGCGAACGACGATAGAACCGGTTCCCCAAAAGAGAAACCCCTTATCGCCGGAATGCGTGATTCACGCTGGGCGAGAAGGGGCTGCATCAGACATCACGCGGCGCCCAGGGCGCCTGGTAATCAATTCAATGCTGGTGAGCGGCAAGCTCGGAAGCCGCTCGCGCGAGCCGCGTCACCTCATCCCAGTTCTGCGCGGCAAGTGCTGCTTTCGGCGTGAGCCACGAACCGCCAACGCAAACAACGTTCGGCAACGCGAGGAACGTCGGCGCGGTCTCTGCCGAGATGCCACCGGTCGGACAGAACTTAAGCGTGGGAAACGGACCGTGAAACGCTTGCAGCATCGGGACGCCGCCCGCTTGCTGCGCGGGGAAGAACTTGACGATTTCATAGCCGAGTTCGAGTGCGATCAGCACATCCGTCGGCGTCATGACGCCGGGCAAGAGCGGCAAGCCCGCGTCCTGAGCGGCCTTATGCATGTCCTTCGTGAGCCCCGGCGAGACGCCGAACTGCGCACCAGCCTTCTTCGCCAGCGCGCAGTGCTCGGGCTTCGTAATGGTGCCCACGCCAACCACGATATCGGCGGCGAGCTGGCTCGCCCGCTCGATTGCCTGCAGACCCGCCGGCGTACGCAGCGTGATTTCGAGCACCTTCACGCCGCCGGCATAAAGCGCGCGCGACACGTGCTCGCCCTGCTCGACCGAGTCGAATGCCAGCACGGGGATCACGGGGCCAAGGCGGACGATGTCTTCGATCTTTTTCATTGTGCTAGCTCCTTATTGCGCGATTGCGTGAATAGATTGGCCGCTCGGCTCGCCAACGAGTGCGCCGAACACCGAGGCGCCCTGCTCGGCCGGCAGAGCAGCCGCGCGGAAAACGCCGAACAGCTCCCGCCCGAAACCGACCTCGTTGTCGGCCTGATGCTTTGGCGCTTCGACGGCGCGCGCCGCCCATTCGGCGGTATCGACTTCGACGTCGAGCAAGCCGCGCTCGGCGTCGATGACGATCATGTCGCCTGTCTGCACTTTGCCGAGCGGCCCGGCCAGCAGTGCCTCCGGCGACACATGGATGACAGCGGGCACCTTGCCCGACGCACCCGACATGCGTCCGTCCGTGACGAGCGCGACGTGAAAGCCCTGGTCCTGCAGCACGCCGAGCAGCGGCGTCAAGCGGTGCAGTTCGGGCATGCCGTTCGCGCGCGCGCCTTGAAAGCGCACGAGCGCGACAAAGTCGCGCTTAAGTTCACCGTTGTCGAACGCTTCTTGCACGGCTTCTTGCGAATCAAAAACGATCGCCGGCGCACGCACCACGCGATGCTCGGGTGCGACAGCCGAAATCTTGATGACGCCGCGCCCGAGCTTGCCCTGCATCAGGCGCAAGCCGCCGTCCGGCTGAAATGGCTCGTTGATCGGCCGCAATACTTGAGCGTCGCCGGATACTGCGGCGCCGGGCGCCCAAGTGAGCGCGCCGTCGACAAGACGCGGCTCCTGCGTGTAGTGCGCAAGGCCCTTGCCCGCCACCGTCGTCACATCTTCGTGCAGCAAGCCGCCTTCGAGCAAATTGCGCACGAGAAACGCCATGCCGCCCGCAGCGTGATAGTGGTTCACATCGGCCTTGCCGTTCGGATAGATTTTGGCCAGCAGCGGCACGACCTGCGACAAGGTATCGAAGTCGTCCCAATCGATCAGGATGCCAGCCGCCCGCGCGATGGCGACGAGATGCAGCGTATGGTTGGTCGAGCCGCCCGTGGCAAGCAGCGCGACGATACCGTTCACGATCGCTTTCTCGTCGATCACATGCCCGATCGGCGTGTAGTTGCCGCGCTCGGCCGTGAGATCGAGCACGCGATGCGCGGCCGCGGCCGTCAGCGCATCGCGCAACGGCGTGTGCGGGTGCACGAACGCGGCGCCCGGCAGGTGCAACCCCATCACTTCCATCAGCAACTGGTTGCTGTTGGCTGTGCCGAAGAACGTACAGGTGCCGTGCCCGTGATAAGCGGCCGATTCGGCCTCGAGCAGCGCCTCGCGTCCGACTTCGCCCATGGCGAACCGCTGGCGGACTTTCGCTTTGTCGTCGTTCGACAAACCGCTTGTCATCGGGCCGGCCGGCACGAATAGGGTCGGCAAATGGCCGAACTGCAGCGCGCCAATCAGCAGGCCTGGCACGATCTTGTCGCAAATGCCCAGGCACAACGCCGCGTCGAACATGTTGTGCGTCAATGCGACGGCGGTCGCCATCGCAATGACTTCGCGGGAAAAGAGCGACAGCTCCATGCCGGGATTGCCTTGCGTAATGCCGTCGCACATCGCGGGCACGCCGCCCGCGAATTGCGCGATACCGCCGTTCTCGCGCGCGGCTCGCTTGATCAGGTCCGGAAAATCCTTGTAAGGCGCGTGTGCGGAAAGCATCTCGTTGTACGACGAGACAATCCCGATATTCGGCGCGCGCTGCGCTTTGATGACGAGCTTGTCGTTACCTTCGATCCCGGCGAAACCGTGCGCGAGATTGGCGCATGAGAGCGCGCCACGTGCCGGGAACCTGCCCTGTGCGGCATCGATGCGCGAAAGATAAGCCGAGCGGGTCGGCCGGCTGCGCAAAGCGATGCGCTTGGTAACTTCGGTCAGCGTGGAATGCGGCGAAACCATGGGAAAACGCTCCTTACCGGAAGATGGCGCGCGGCGCCATGCATGGGGGCGAGGTGGTGGCTACGCACCACCCGGGACAGCTCAGTCATTCGGCGCAGCAAGTTTAGTAGAAAAACTACATCAAAACAATCGCAAATTCGCGGACGCACAGATGCGGCTTTGCAACATTAGCCGCATGAGCGAGATATCTCGCGCTGAATGCATGTAGATTTTCTACACAAAAACCGCAATACTACTGGCGACAACCACCCGCGCTGCGCCGATGCGGCCTTCCTCACCATGCTCGCCCGAATAGAAGCAATGCGCATGCAACTGCGCCCATCAGAACGCAAATTGGCCGACTACATCCTCGACGCGCCTCGCGAAGTGCTCGATCTGGCGATGACGGAGCTAGCCGGCCGAGTCGGCGTGAGCCAGCCGACGATCGCACGGTTTTGCCACGCGCTCGGCTGCGGCGGGTTTCGCGAATTCAAGATCCGCCTTGCACAAAGTATCGCGCAAAGCGTGCCGTCTGTTTACCGCGACGTGCGGCCAGATGAACCGGCATCGGGCGTCATTGCAAAGGTGTTCGACAGGACGATCGGCGCGCTGATCGAGGTGCGCAACAGCTTGTCGGCTGCGAGCGTCGCCCGGGCGATCGATTTGCTTGCGCAGGCGTCGCGCATCGAGTTTTACGGCGCGGGCGGCTCAGGCATTGCCGCGCAGGACATCCAGCATAAGTTCTTTCGGCTCGGTATTCCGAGCGTTGCGTACGCCGACCCGCACACTTATTCGATTTCGGCTGCGCTGCTGGGCGCGGGCGACGTGCTGGTGGCGATCTCGAACACGGGCCGCACGCGCGATATCGTCGAGGCGGCGCAATCGGCGCTTGCCGGCGGCGCCAAAGTGATCGCCATTACGCACAGCAACTCGACGCTCGCGCAGATCGCGACGGTCAGCCTGTCAGCGAACATCGCCGAGGAAACCGATATTTTTTCGCCGATGACGTCGCGCATGTCGCATCTCGCCATCGGCGATATTCTGGCCGTCGGTGTGGCACTGAGGCGCGGGCCCGAACTCGTCGACAAACTCGCTCAGGCAAAGGCGACGCTCACGCGCCGGCGCATCGACCCTGACGCGTAGCGCAACGAAGTTGGCCGCTGGCCGTTGGGGTATTCAAAAAGGCTTGATGACCACGAGCGCCACGGCGGCGAGCATGCCGAGCACAGGCAGTTCATTGAAAAAGCGATACCACCGATGCGAGCGGCGGTTTTCGCCGCGCTCGAAAACACCGAGCAGATGCCGGCAATAGACGTGATAGAGCACCAGCAGTACAACCACGCCGAGCTTGGCGTGGATCCAGCCTTGCCCGCTACCGATGCCGACGGCAAGCCACAGCCACAGCCCGCAGGCCAGTGCCGGAATGGCGATGAACGTCATGAACCGATAGAGCTTGCGCGCCATGACGAGCAACCGGCGGTACGCCGCGGGTTCGGTTTCCATCGCCAGGTTGACGTAAATGCGCGGCAGATAGAAAAGGCCTGAAAACCAGGCCGCCACGAGCACGATGTGAAATGTTTTGATCCAGAGCATGGGCTGTTTTTTTATGCTTGCATGGATTGAGCAAAGTCGACCAACGTTGACCAAGTTAGCGCCGCACTTCACCGTGGCCGAGCACGACATATTTCAGTGATGTGAGCCCTTCGAGCCCCACCGGCCCACGCGCGTGCAGTTTGTCGTTGGAAATGCCGATCTCGGCGCCCAGGCCAAATTCGAAGCCGTCCGCGAAACGCGTCGATGCGTTCACCATCACGCTCGCCGAATCTACTTCGCGCAAAAACCGCATCGCACGGTCGTGATCTTCGGTGATGATTGCGTCAGTGTGGGCCGAGCTGTACGTATTGATGTGATCGATAGCGGCATCGATACCGTCGACAACCTTGATGGCCAACACCGGCGCCAGATATTCGGTGCGCCAGTCCTCTTCGGTTGCATCCACGAGTGCAAGCGCGGCCGCGTCGGCCGCGCCCAGCGTTTGTTCGAGCGCGGTCCGCGCCGCGGCATCGACCCGCAGTTCCACGTTCTTTTCGTGATACAGGCGCGCAAGCGGCGGCAACACCGCGCGGACGATGCCGCGCGCAACCAGCAGCGTCTCCATCGTATTGCAGGTGCCATAGCGATGCGTCTTGGCGTTGTCGCACACGGCGAGCGCCTTCGCGATATCGGCACGATCGTCGACATAAACGTGGCAAATGCCATCCAGATGCTTGATCATCGGCACGCGTGCTTCTTCCATCAGCCGTGCGATCAAGCCCTTGCCGCCGCGTGGCACGATGACGTCGACGTACTCGGTCATCGTGACGAGCTTGCCGACCGCGGCGCGCTCCGCCGTCTCGACGACTTGCACCGCGTCGCGCGGCAAGCCGGCTGCCGCGAGCCCTTCGCCGATCAACGCCGCGAGCGCTGCGTTGGAGGCCAGCGCCTCCGAGCCGCCGCGCAAGATCGCTGCATTGCCGGACTTCAGACAAAGCGCGGCGGCGTCGATCGTCACGTTCGGACGCGATTCGTAGATGATGCCGATCACGCCGAGCGGCACCCGCATGCGCCCAACCTGGATGCCGCTCGGGCGGTACTTGAGGCCATCGATTTCGCCGATCGGGTCAGGCAGTGCCGCCACTTGACGCAGCCCTTCGATCATCGTCGCGAGCGCCTTGTCCGACAGCGTGAGCCGATCGATGAAAGCCGCATCCATGCCCTTTTCGCGCGCCCTTTCGACGTCGCCCGCGTTCGCCTGCTTGAGCGCACCGGCTTCGCGTTCGATCGCAGTTGCGATGGCAGCCAGCGCGTCGTTCTTGGCAGCGCTCGTCGCGCGCGCCATCGCGCGCGACGCTGTGCGAGCGCGACGGCCTACGCCGTTCATGTATTCGTCGATATCCATCGTCATCTCGTCGTCGCACGCCGTGGGCGCGCTTTTCGCCTCTTGCTCTTGCCTATGCCCTATCGGCACATCCATGCGTCGATTGTAAAGGCAACCCACGACATGCGCCCGGCAACGCCCGCTTACGACGCGGCGGCCGCCTGGCGCGCATTGGCACGCTTGCCGGGGCTGGCAACGAGCGCAGCCAACTCAAACAGGCCATCCCAGGCATCGGGCGGCAACGCGTCACGCCAGCGGCCGCCCGGCATTGCGCCCGTCAGCCCCTTGACCTGCCGATCAAGCGCCGCGGCCAGCGCGAGCCCTTCTTCGAGCACGCCTTCCGACACACGTGTCAGCGCCGGCCCGACGAGGCGCTCGCGCGGCCCCCATACACGGTTTTCGCGCAATAGCGTGGCCAGCGGCTTGCCCGCGGCCGCGCCCCGCTTGATGCGCAACAGCGTGCGCAGTTCTTCCGTCAGCGCCCAAAGCACGAGCACGGCTGCTTCGCCTTCGCCCTTCAAGCCGTCGAGCATGCGCGCAAGCCGCCCGACATCGCCCGCCAGCATCGCTTCATTGAGCTTGAAGACGTCGTAGCGCGCCACATTGAGCACCGCATCGTGAACTTGTTCGAACGTCAAGTCGCCCGGCGGGTAAAGCAGCCCGAGCTTTTGTATTTCCTGGTGCGCGGCAAGCAAGTTGCCCTCGATGCGCTCGGCGATAAATTGCAGCGCGCGCCGCCCTTGCTCGCCCGCGGCGACACGCTGCCCCTGCTTGGCAAGACGCTGCGCAATCCAGTTCGGCAACTGCGCCCGCTCGACCGGATCGATTCGCAATGCAACGCCAGCCTCGGTAAGCGCCGCGAACCACGCCGTCTTTTGCGTGGCCGCGTCGAGCCGCGGCAGCGTCACGAGCATCAGCACATCGGGGTTGCCGGCCGCGGCGAGCGTCTTCAACGCGTCCGCCCCCTCCTTGCCCGGCTTGCCCGACGGAATGCGCAATTCGATCAGTTGCCTATCGCCAAAGAGCGACATCGATTGGCTCGCGCCGAGCAGCGAACTCCAATCGAAACTGCGCTCGACCGAGAACACCGACCGTTCGGTAAACCCGGCCGCGCGCGCCGCCGCACGAATGCGGTCGCTCGCTTCCTGCGCAAGCAGGTGCTCGTCGCCGTAGACGACGTAAAGGCCCGCCAACGTCTTGGCCAGATGCGCTTCGAGTGCGTCGAGTCGCAGTTGCATGGAAGGTGGGCTAACGCTCGTTCAAAGCGGCGGCGGCGGCAGCGGCGCACGCGGACCGACGGCAGGCGCTTGCTCGCCCGGCGCCGGATGCAGCGAGCGCACCACCGCGAGACGCCGCGTCAACTGATCGACCGCGTCGTTTTGCATGTCCGCGAACAGCAGCTCCGACTCCTGCGCCTTCGCCAACGTGTACTTGTCGCTGTACGTCATGGCCCGATTCAGCACAATCGCACTCGGCGGAATCAGCAACGCGCCATCCGCCCCGACGAGCGAGTAGCTGAGGCTGTAGTTGAGCTGGTATTCCTCCGCCACGCCGAGCGAATTCAGCGTCAGCGTCGACTGGCCACGGCCTTCCTGCACCGTCAGGATGGCATCGGCATTGGCCGTCGAAGCGACGACGACGGTATCGCTGCCGCCTTGCACCATGCGCGTCAAGCGCGCGGCGACGGGCGGCGTCGCACCGGAGATGGCGAGCCGCTTGAACACATAGTTCTGCTGCCCGCGCAATTGAAAACCGCACGCGACGAGCACCATGACCATGGTGCCGGCGACGAGCGCGAGAAACGATCGGCGAATCACATTGGCTCCCTGAGTAGCTCCGTGAGCACGTTGATATAGGCCCGGTTCGCGCATCGGTGGGTGCATCAAACGACGACGTTCACGAGACGGCCCGGCACGACGACGATCTTCTTCGCCGGCTTGCCTTCGCTAAAGCGCGCGAACATCTCGTGCGCCAGCGCCGCTCTTTCGATCGCTTCGCGGGGGGCATCTCGGGCGACCGTCAGCGCACCCCGGACTTTGCCGTTGACCTGCAGCACGAGTTCGAGCTCGGCTTGCTCTAGCGCTTTTTCGTCGACCTTCGGCCACGGCGCGTCGAGCAACGAGCCCGATTCGTCGGCATAGCCGAGCGAGCGCCACAGCACGTGCGTGACATGCGGCACCACCGGATAAAGCACGCGCAGCAAAATGCCGTAGCACTCGCGCAGCACCGCGCCGCGCGCCTGCTTCGCGCCTTCGATCGCGTTGAGCATCTTCATGGTCGCCGAAACAACCGTGTTGTACTGCAAACGCTGATAGTCGAAATCGGCCTGCTTGAGCACGCCGTGGATCTCGCGGCGCAGCGCCTGCTCGGCTTCGGTAAGCGCGCTTGCATCGAGCACGTCACGCGAGGCGAGCACGCTCGCGCTCGCTTGTCCGAAGCCCCAAACGCGGCGCAAGAAGCGGCTCGCGCCTTCGACACCCGAGCCCGACCATTCGAGTTGCTGCTCGGGCGGTGCTGCGAACATCGTGAACAAACGCGCGGTGTCGGCGCCGTGCTGATCGATCAACGATTGCGGGTCGACGCCGTTGTTCTTCGACTTCGCCATTTTCTCGATACCGCCCAGCGTAACGGGCTGGCCATCCGCATTCAGCGTCGCGCCAATCGGGCGGCCCTTGTCGTCGTGCGAGACGGTCACGTCGGCCGGGTTGTACCACGTCTTCTTGCCGGCGGCGTCCTCGCGATAGAACGTCTCGTTGAGCACCATGCCCTGCGTAAGCAGGTTCTTCGCCGGTTCGCCAAAACTGACGAGCCCCATGTCGCGCATCACCTTGGCCCAGAAACGCGAGTAGAGCAAATGCAAAATAGCGTGCTCGATGCCGCCGATGTATTGATCCATCGGCATCCAGTAGTCGGTCCGCGCATCGACCATCGTCGGCGCGTCCGGACACGGATAGCGCGAGAAGTACCAGGCCGAATCGACGAACGTGTCCATCGTATCGGTTTCGCGCTTCGCGGCCCCGCCGCACTTCGGACATGCGCAGTTGACGAACGCCGCCGATTTCGCGAGCGGATTGCCGGCGCCATCCGGCACGAGATCCTCGGGCAGAACGACGGGCAGATCCTGTTCGGGCACCGGGACATCGCCGCAGGACGGGCAATGGATGATCGGGATCGGCGTGCCCCAATAGCGCTGGCGCGAGATACCCCAATCGCGCAAGCGCCAGGTCACTTGCTTGTCGCCCAGCGCAAGCGCCTTGAGATCCGCCGCAATGGCGTCGACGGCCGCATCGTAACTCAACCCGTCGTACTTGCCGCTCGCGATGCAGACGACGCCTTCCTTATCGCCATACCACGGCTGCCATGCGTCGTCCGAATAGCTGCAACCGGCCTTGGCGATGACCTGTTTGATCGGCAGACCGTATTTCTTCGCGAACGCGAAATCGCGCTCGTCGTGGGCCGGCACGCCCATGACCGCGCCTTCGCCATAGCTCATCAGCACGTAGTTGCCGACCCACACTTCGATCCGTTCATGCGTGAGCGGATGCGTGACGAAAAAGCCGGTGGCCATGCCCTTCTTTTCCATCGTCGCGATCTCGGCTTCGGCCACACCGCCGTGCCGGCATTCGTCGATGAAAGCTTGCAGACCCGGTGTGCTCGGCGCCAAATGCGCGGCAAGCGGATGCTCGGCGGCAATCGCGACGAACGTCACGCCCATGATCGTGTCAGCGCGCGTGGTGAAGACACGCAGCAGCTTCTTTTCGCCATCGAGTTCGTACGGAAACCCAAAGTTCAGACCGAAGCTTTTGCCGATCCAATTTTGCTGCATGATCTTCACGCGCTCAGGCCAGCCGAGACCGTCGAGATCGCCAAGCAGTTCGTCGGCGTAATCGGTGATCCGCATGTAATACATCGGGATCTCGCGCTTTTCGACGAGCGCACCCGAACGCCAGCCGCGCCCGTCGATAACCTGCTCGTTGGCGAGCACCGTCTGATCGACCGGGTCCCAATTGACCGTCCCCGTCTTCTTATAGACGATGCCCTTTTCGAGCATCTTGAGGAACAGCCACTGGTTCCACTTGTAGTAATCGGGCTTGCAGGTGGCCACTTCGCGCGACCAATCGATGGCAAGCCCCATCGACTGCATTTGCCGCTTCATGTACGCGATATTGTCGTAAGTCCACTTCGCGGGCGGCACGCCGTTGGCCATCGCGGCGTTTTCGGCCGGCATGCCGAACGCGTCCCATCCCATCGGCATCAGCACGTTGTAGCCATTCATCCGCAAGTAGCGGTACATCACGTCGTTGATCGTGTAGTTGCGCACGTGCCCCATGTGCAGTTTGCCCGACGGATAAGGCAGCATCGAAACGCAGTAGAACTTCGGCCGAGCCGGGTCTTCCGCGCTCCGATATGCGTTGGACGCGCGCCAATCGGCCTGCGCTGAGGCTTCGATGTCGGCGGGTAAGTATTTTTCTTGCATGGCGTGGTTAAGGCGTGGCTGTCGTGGCGCGGGGCTTAAGTACGTACGGTCAGGCGTGGCGCGAGCTCGCGCAATGGTATGTCGGAGAGCGCATGAGCCCGCTCGCGCGGAAAAGGATCGATTATACCGTCCGCCGTTGCCAAATCAGGGCTTCGCAGACGCGGCGGCTGCGGGCGGCTCGGTCACGAAGCCGATCCGCTCGAGGCCCGCCGCCTGCGCCGCGCCCATCACCTGCGCGATGATGTCGTAACGCGTCGCGCGCGAGGCACGCAAATGGATCTCGGGCGGCTCACCCGATTTGCCGGCCGCCATCAGCGACGCGCGCACGGCATCGAGAGTCGACGGCTTGCCGTTCCAGTAAAGGCGGCCCGCATCGTCGATCGCAAGCGTGATGGTCTGCGGAGTCTGCCGCGCGGGCGCGGATGCCACCTTCGGCAAGTCAAGCCGAATCGCGTGCGTAAAAAGCGGCGCGGTGATGATGAAGATCACGAGCAAGACGAGCATCACGTCGATCAGCGGCGTCATGTTGATGTCCGCCATCGGCGCGGTTTGCTGCTTTCCGTCGAATCCGCCAAATGCCATATGCGCCTCCTTCGAGCGTTGCTACCAAGCGTGCTGCTAGGCGTGGCTAGGTTGCTGCCCGGCTAGCTTACGTTTGCAGTTGAGCGTCGCGCGAATGGCGGGCGACGTCCTTCTCGGGGGCGCAAAGGTAGGCGTGCAGATCGCGTGCGAAGCCTTCCAGCTCTTCTGATAACTGACGTTGCAAGCGGCCGAGGATGTTGTAGGCAAGCACGGCCGGGATCGCCACGACCAGCCCGAAAGCCGTCATGATCAGCGCTTCGCCAACGGGGCCGGCGACGTTTTCGATCATCGCCTGGCCGCTCGCCGCAATGCTGCCGAGCGCATGATAGATGCCCCACACCGTGCCGAGCAGGCCGACGAAAGGCGCCGTGCTGCCGATCGAGGCCAGCAGGACGTGGCCGAATTCGAGGCGCCGTTGCGATGCGAGCAAGGCTTGGCGCAGCGCGCGCAGCACCCGCTCGCCCGCATCGACGCGCGCAATCAACGCGTTCGCGCCAAGTGCATGCGCATGGGCTTGGGATGCGTCCAACGCGGCCGCCGCGAGCGGCGCGAATACGCGCTCCTTGTCGACACTGCGCATGACGAGCACGGCGTCGGACAGCGTCGCCGCTTGCCAAAACAGCGCGAGCGCGCGCGGACCTTGGCGCTTGGCGCGAACGAGCATCCACGTCTTTGCAATCAGAAAACACCAGCTTGCGATCGACATCGCGAGCAGGACATAAGCAACGCCGTGCGTCACGGCATCGCCCGTTTGCAAGTAGTGGAGCATGCCCGTGTTCACCATCGATCTGTACTCCTGAATAGCTTGCGTGCTACGCCGTGCGGCATGGCGACATGGCGGGTGCGCTACTTGAGCCCGAGCACGTCGCGCATGTCGTAAAGGCCGGTGCCATGCCCGGCCAAAAAGCGGGCGGCGCGCAAGGCGCCCTGAGCGTACGACACGCGGCTTGCCGACTTGTGCGTGATTTCGATGCGCTCGCCCGTGCCGGCAAAAAGCACCGTGTGGTCGCCGACGATATCGCCGCCGCGAATCGCCGAAAAACCGATCGTGGATGGATCGCGCTCGCCCGTCACGCCGTGGCGGCCGTAGACGGCGCAATCGTCAAGCGTGCGCCCGAGCGCGCCGGCAACCGCCTCACCCATCATCAACGCCGTGCCCGAAGGCGCGTCGACCTTGTGACGGTGATGCGCTTCGATGATTTCGATGTCGTAGCCTTCGTTGAAATGGCGTGCGGCAAACTCGAGAAGCTTGAGCGTGACGTTCACGCCGACGCTCATGTTGGCCGCGAACACGATGCCGATGGTATCGCCCGCCGCGGCCAGCGCCCGTTTTTGCGCCTCGTCGAAACCGGTCGTGCCGATCACGAGATTCACGTGATGACGCAGCGCGGCCTCGAGATGCGCCATCGTGCCCTCGGGGCGCGTGAAGTCGATCAGGCAGTCGGATGCGGCCAGCACGGCATCGATGTCGTCGGTCAGCACGACGCCGGTCGTCTGACCCAGGAAGGCGCCGGCATCGGTGCCGAGCTGCGGCGAGCCGGCGCGGTCAAGCGCACCGGCAAGCGTCGCATCGGCGTCGTTCAAGACCGCCTCGATCAGCATCCGGCCCATTCGGCCCGAGGCGCCTGCAATCGCGATTTTCATCGGTCTGCCCTTAATTCTGATGACGATAGAAGTTCACGGCACCTCGGCCGCAAAAAGCAAAAAAGCGGGCTGCGCGCGCAGCGCCCGGCCCGCTTTCCGCATACCAACCAACGTTCAGCCGCCCGAGGCCGTCGCGCTTTGTGCCGAGGCCGACGGCTGATTGCGCGGCGCCGAAGAATCGCGGCTTTGCGGGCTCGTCGGCCCTACCGGTTCGGTCTGGTCTTGCTTGGCCGGCGGCGGCGCGCGATGGAACTGGAACTGCGGCACGGCAACCGCCGGCGCGCCAGGCGCGGGTGCTGCGCCCGAGCGGACCGCAGGCGCGGCCGTCGTCGCATTGACCGCACGATTGGCCGCCTGCGCCGCTTGCGCGTTGGCATCGGTGCCAATAACGGCGTTCGCGTTGGCGTTCGTACCGCTCTCGGCCGCAGCGGCTGACGCCGCCTGCGGTGCCGTTGCTGCCGCCGCTGCCGACGCAGCAGCAGTTGCCGAAGCCGCGGCCGCCATGCCTGCGGCTTTCGCCTTCTTACCGCGCTTGTCGCCGTCGATGTCCGCGAGCAGCTCGAGCTCCGACGGGAGGTCTTCGCCGCCTTCCCAACTCACGACCTGGTCACCGTTGAAATGGACGACGAAATCGCGCTGCTGCACGACTGCAGTGGAGCCGCGCTTGAAGTAGAACAGATAGTCCCAGCGATCGGCATGGAACATGTCCGTCAACAGCGGGGTGCCGAGTGCCGTCTTGACCTCGGCGCGCGTCATGCCAGCGCGCATCTTCGCCGCAGCTTCTTGCGAGACGAAGTTGCCTTGCACGACGGTGATCCGATACGGCGTAATGCTTTGCGCGACGCGCTGCGTGATGCTGTCGTAGGTCGAACATCCGGCGAGAAACGCAACCGCAGCGGCTAAACCCACCACGCGACGCGCGCCGGCCCCCCGACACTTCAAAAGAAAATTTCGACTCATTTCGCCCACCGAGCGGGCCCCCTTTCGCATGTGTTGCCTATAACAAACAAGGCCGCGAGAGTTTCATCGACGAACTTCATCGACGCCCTTCGCTGAAGATGACCGGGACAGCAAAAACCCATTACTATTGGAGCCCTGCATTGTACTCTAGGGATGCCCGGCCATGACCAATCCGACCGATCTCAAAAATATCGGGCTCAAGGCGACCCTACCGCGCCTCAAGATCCTCGAAATATTCCAGCGCTCGCCCGTTCGCCATCTGACCGCGGAAGACGTCTATCGAAACTTGCTCAACGAGCAACTCGATATTGGTCTTGCCACCGTTTATCGCGTCCTGACGCAATTCGAGCAAGCCGGCTTGCTGTCGCGCAGCAATTTCGAATCAGGCAAAGCCGTGTTCGAACTCAACGAAGGGACCCATCACGACCACCTGGTTTGTCTTGACTGCGGGCGCGTCGAGGAGTTCTTCGATCCTGAAATTGAAAAGCGGCAGCATGCCATTGCCGAAGAGCGCGGCTTCAAGCTGCACGAACATGCGCTGGCGCTGTACGGCGGCTGCACGAAGGAAAATTGCCCGCATCGCAAGCACTAGCAAACCCGCGCCAGAGCAAAAAAAAGAGCCGCCTGCTGAACTGCGGGCGGCTCTTTTAGTTTTTGAGCGTTTCTTCGCGCTTGCGTTATTTTACTTGGCGTTCGCCAGCGCAATCGCCGTATCGAGCATGCGATTCGAGAAGCCCCACTCGTTGTCGTACCAGCTCGACACCTTCACGAGACGCCCCGCCACTTTCGTCAACGTCGAATCGAAGGTCGACGACGCCGGGTTGTGGTTGAAATCGATCGAGACGAGCGGCGCTGTGTTATAGCCGAGAATGCCCTTGAGTTCGCCTTGTGCCGCTTCCTTCATGATCGCGTTGATTTCGTCGACCGTCGTATCGCGCTTGGCAATGAACGAGAGATCGACAATCGATACGTTGATGGTCGGCACGCGGATCGCATAGCCGTCGAGCTTGCCGGCGAGTTCGGGCAGCACGAGCCCGATGGCTGCGGCTGCGCCCGTTTTCGCCGGAATCTGGCTGTGCGTCGCGGAACGGGCACGGCGCAGATCTTCGTGATAAACGTCGGTCAGCACCTGATCGTTCGTATAGGAGTGGATCGTCGTCATCAAACCCGACTCGAGGCCGACCTTGTCGTTCAGCGGCTTGACGAGCGGCGCCAGGCAGTTGGTCGTGCACGAGGCATTCGACACCACCGTGTGCTCGGCCTTCAGCGTGTTGTGGTTCACGCCGTAGACGATCGTCGCGTCCACATCCTTACCGCCGGGCGCCGAGATCAACACCTTCTTCGCGCCACCCGTCAGGTGGGCGCTTGCTTTCGCCTTCGACGTGAAAAAGCCCGTGGACTCCATCACCACATCGACGCCCAACTCGCCCCACGGCAGCTCGGCCGGATTGCGGTTCGCGAGCACGCGGATCTTGTCGCCGTTGACGACGAGGTAATCACCTTCCACCGCAACGTCGGCATTGAACGGCCCATGCACGGTGTCGTACTTCGTCAGATGCGCGTTTGTGTTCGCATCGCCGAGGTCATTGATCGCGACGATTTCGAGGTCGTGCTTCTTACCATTTTCGTAGAACGCGCGCAGCGTGTTGCGGCCGATACGGCCATAGCCGTTGATTGCAACGCGAATCGTCATGCTGTTTCTCCTGAACTTGGGCTGAAAAAGTCCTGATTTCCAATAGTCCGACGGCACGGCTGGGCGAGACCCCGCGGCCAGACGCCTCTCGTCCTCTTGTTGTTAGCCGAGCGCCGCCTTTGCTGCCGCAACGACGTGCTCGACCGTAAAGCCGAAGTGCTTGAACAGCACGCCGGCGGGGGCCGATTCACCATACGTGTCGATACCAACCACGCTACCTTCGAGCCCGACATACTTGCGCCAGTAGTCGGTCACGCCTGCCTCGATTGCCACGCGGCGCACGCCCTTTTGCAGCACGCGCTCGCGATATTCGGCGTCTTGGCGGTCGAACACCGTCGTCGACGGCATCGAGACCACGCGCGCGGCGATGCCTTCGCGGGCGAGCGGCTCGATGGCTTTCAGCGCGAGCTCCACTTCGGAGCCCGTCGCGATCAGAATGATCTTGCGTGCGACGATTTCCTCGTCCCAATCGCGCAGCACATAGCCGCCGCGTGCGACGTTCGCAATTTGTGCATCGGTGCGCGGCGAAAACGGCAGATTCTGGCGGCTAAAGACGAGGCACGATGGGCCATCGTGCTCGATTGCGTACGTCCATGCCACGGCCGTCTCGACCGTATCCGCCGGGCGCCACAGCTGCAGATTCGGAATCAAGCGCAAGCTGGCCAGATGCTCGATCGACTGGTGCGTCGGGCCGTCTTCGCCAAGACCGATCGAATCGTGCGTGAACACGAAGATCGACGGCGCTTTCATCAGCGCCGCCACGCGCAGCGCATTGCGGCTGTAATCGGAGAACGTCAGAAAGGTACCGCCGAACGGCTTATAGCCGCCGTGCAACGCGATACCGTTGATGATCGCGCTCATGCCGAATTCGCGCACACCGTAGTTGATGTGGTTGCCCCAGACGATGCCCTCGGTGCCCGTTTCGCCCGCGCGTACCGGCTTGCTGGCCTTCCAGTTCGTCAGGTTCGAACCCGTCAAGTCGGCAGAGCCGCCCAGCAGTTCGGGCAGCACCGCAGCCAGCCCCTCGATGGCCTGCTGCGACGCCTTGCGCGTGGCGATAGTCTCCGCACGCTCGTTCGCGCCGGCCACGATGGCCTGCGCCTTCGCCACCCAGTCGGCCGGCAGCTTGCCCGTCGTGCGGCGCTCGAATTCGGCCGCCTCGGCCGGGTACTTCGCACGGTATTGCGCAAAGGCGTCGTTCCAGAGCGTCTCGTTGCGCGCGCCGAGCTCCTTCGCGTCCCATGCCGCATAGACTTCCTGCGGTATCACAAACGGCTCCCAGTTCCAGCCAAGCGCCGTGCGCGCAGCCGCGATTTCCTGTGCGCCGAGCGGTGCGCCGTGCACGTCGTGCCCGCCGGCTTTGGTCGGGGCACCCTTGCCGATCACCGTCTTGCAGCAGATCAGCGTCGGCTTGCCTGCGGCCTTCGCTTCGGTGATCGCGGCATCGAGCGCGTCGACGTTATGGCCGTCGACATGGCGGATCACGTTCCAGCCATAGGCTTCGAAGCGCTTCGGCGTGTCGTCGTGGAACCAGTGCTCGACGTGACCGTCGATGGAGATACCGTTGTCGTCGTAAAACGCGATCAGCTTGCCGAGCTTGAGCGTGCCGGCGAGCGAGCAGGCTTCATGCGAAATGCCTTCCATCAGGCAGCCGTCGCCCAGGAACACGTAGGTGTGGTGATCGACCACCGATGCATCCGGCTTGTTGAACTCGGCCGCCAGCAACGCCTCGGCGAGCGCCATGCCAACGGCGTTCGCAAGGCCCTGGCCGAGCGGCCCTGTCGTCGTCTCGACGCCAGGCGTGATGCCGTACTCGGGGTGGCCCGGCGTTTTCGAGTGCAATTGGCGGAAGTTCTTGAGTTCCCCGATCGGCAAGTCGTAGCCGGTCAAATGCAACAGCGCATAGAGCAGCATCGAGCCGTGGCCGTTCGACAGCACGAAGCGGTCGCGATTGGCCCAATGCGGATTGGCTGGGTTGTGCTTCAGATGGCGCGACCAGAGCGCCACGCCAATTTCCGCCATGCCCATCGGCATACCCGGGTGGCCCGAGTTCGCTTGTTGCACGGCATCCATCGCGAGCGCGCGAATCGCGTTGGCCATCAGGGCGGTAGAGGCGGGAGACGAGATCGTCATGTCGAGTCCGGGGAGCAAGTCGAGAAAGCGAAGGCCGTGCGGCAGACCGCTGCCCGCTGCTCACCGCTCGGGCAGCACCGGTGCGTGGGATGCACCGCGGCGAAGCATCGAGACAGCCAAAAAGCAGCAAAAAGCGAGCAAACGGCACAGGGCCCAAAGCGTGCCATTCTAACAGATGCCCGCCTGGCATCGACCGCCCGGCGCGCGTCGGACCATGCCACGCGCGGGATTCGGGCACCTATAATCGAGAGCACCTCGACTTCGTCGCGCGGCGCCACGCCGCCCGCTCGCCCACCGTGACAGCCCACGCCGCCTCCCCGCTTCTGTTTCGACCGACCGCCGACGTGATCTATGGGTTCCCGCGCGCGCAGCGAATAGCCAGCGTCGTTTCGCCGCACCAGCACATCGAGGTCT
This sequence comes from Trinickia sp. LjRoot230, assembly GCF_964253315.1. Taxonomy (NCBI): domain Bacteria; kingdom Pseudomonadati; phylum Pseudomonadota; class Betaproteobacteria; order Burkholderiales; family Burkholderiaceae; genus Trinickia; species Trinickia sp. LjRoot230. The sequence goes on along the minus strand of NZ_CAXUQX020000001.1, from coordinate 646,049 downwards.
GGCAAACGCCGCAATTGGGTACGCTTTTCACGCTCGATGGCCGGCCGATGACCTCCGTCGGCGACGAATTCATCTATCACGAATGCATGGTGCACCCGGCCACGCTGGCCCACCCGCAGCCCAAAAAGGCGCTCGTGCTGGGCGGCGGCGACGGCGGCGCCGCGCGGCAGTTGCTGATGCATCCCGGCATCGAGCGCATCGTCGTTGCCGAACTCGACGAGGCCGTCGTGCAGATGGCGCGGCAGCACCTCTTCGCCGTGCATCGCGGCGCGTTCGACGACGCGCGCGTCGAACTCGTGATGGGCGATGCGGGTAGCTTCGTCGCCGCGACGAAAGAACAATTCGATGTTGTCGTCTTCGATCTGACGCCCCCCGATTCGCCGGCCGCCGAGCTTTATACGCCGGCCTTCTACGCGCGGCTCAAAGCAGCACTGGCGCCGCGCGCCGCGCTGTCGATGCATCTCGGCGCGCCGCATTTTCACGCCGAACGGGTCGCCGCGCTGCTCGATGGCTTGCGCGGCAGCTTCGCCATCGTCGATGTGATCTCGGCGTTCGTGCCGCTGTACGGCTCGCTCTGGTTGATGGCCATTGCCAGCGACACGCTCGACGCCGCAGCGCTCTTTCGGCATGACGTCGACGACCGGCTGCGCGCGCGGCGCATCGACGGTTTGCGCTACTACAGCGCGGCGCTGCACCCGGCACTTTTCACGCTGCCGCACGCGCTGCGCGATACACTCGGCGCTCGCTAGGCGGCATCATCCCGCTCCTCGCTCCCGTCCCGCGGGTCTGCTGCCGCAGCGTTCAAGCCAGATCGAGCCCAGTTCAAGCCCACTTTGCCATGCCTCGTTTTTTTGTCGATACGCTCTATCAACCGGGCGAGCTTGTCGCGCTGCCCGAAGCGGTTGCGCGCCACATTCAGGTGCTGCGCCTTCACCTCGACGATTGCGTCGTCCTTTTTAACGGCCGCGGCGGCCAATACGAGGCAAAGCTCGTCGAAATCGGGCGGCGCAGCGCAACCGTGCGCATAGGCGAATTCGCCGCGATCGAAGCCGAGCCGCCTTATCGGATCACGCTCGCGCAGGGCGTCGCGGGCGGCGACAAAATGGATTGGCTGATCGAAAAAGCGGTCGAACTCGGCGCGGAGCGCCTCGCACCGCTCATCAGCGCGCGCAGCGTGGTGCGGCTCGCCGGCGAGCGTGCCGCACGCCGACAGGCACATTGGCAGGCACTCGTCGAGGCGGCGTGCGAGCAATGCGGGCGCAATCGCGTGCCGGGCATCGAGCCGCCGCGCGAATTCGCGCAATGGCTCGACGCGCTGCCGGCTGCTCCCGATCACGGCGAGTTATGGCTCATGCTGTCGCCGCGCGCGAGCCTGTCGTTCGATGCGTTGCCGGCTGTGGCGCCGAGCGGCGGCATTACGCTGCTGATTGGCCCTGAGGGCGGCCTTGCTCCCGAAGAAGAGGCGGCTGCCGGCGCGCGCGGCTTCATTTCACTGGCGCTGGGTCCGCGCGTGCTGCGCACGGAAACGGCCGGCATCGCGGTGCTGGCTGCACTCGCTGCGCGCTGGGGAGGATGGTGAGCGGGATGGGCTTACGCCTAGCTGTCGCAGCCGCGTAGAGGCGACTGCGCGTCCCGTCGCCTCCGCACTCCTTTCAAAAAAGGGTCCGCTACGAGCGGACCCTTTTTGTTCCTCTCGACGAATCAACCGCGCCGCACGAACACCAGCGCAGCTTCACTGTCGCCCGCGCAGACGCTTTAAGCGAACGAGTAAAAAACGCGGAATGCGACCTTGCGCTCGGCCCAGAATTCAGCCGCCTCGCGAAACACGTCGAGCAGCGTTTCGCGGCCTTCCTTGTCGAATTTCTGCGCGATCGGCAACGCCTCGAGCACGATCACGAACCCCGGCTGCGTGCCGGCTTTATGCACGAGATCGGTGAGGCAGTCATAAAGCGCGTCGTAGTTCTTGCCGAAGTGCTTCGGGAACAGGAAGGAGGTCGAGATGGTCTCGAGCACCTCCTGTTTCGAGTTCGCGCTGCCGCAATACGCGTAGAGGAAATGCTGGCGGAGCCGGCTGGCTTCATCGGCGAGTTCCTGCACGCGAAACGCCCGGATCGACTGCACGATGTTGGGTCGCACCGTCGCGAATAAGCTCATAGGCTCCTCGTTCGATGAATGCCCGGGCTCGCACGCGTGCGGCTCGTGTGGCTTTTGCCCGGCCGCACGCATGCGCATGACACGCTGAAAAAGATTGCCGTCGCCAGCCAAAAAAAGGTCCGTCGCAACTGTGGCGTCGTGCGCGTAGATGTTGTCGCTCATGCCGCTCATCCCGTTGTCATTCAACAATGCGTTTAAAACTGCTGTAGTGGTCGTCTGAATAAAAGCACGGGTCGGTCCGCCTTGGCGGGCCGCCGCAGACGATACGTCGCGCGCCGCGATTTCTCGCGTTCGGCGTAGGGACCGTGTACTCGTGGTAATAGCCGCGCGCAGACCTCGGCAACAAGCGCTCGAAGTTGCCGAACACGACACCATCCTTGGCGTACGGATAAGGCCCGCCGGCCTCGATCAAGTTCAATGTGCCACGCGCCTCGCGCGGCAACCGGACGCGAGCAATCGTGTCACCCGGCCACGCAGCAAGACCTGCTTGCCCGCTCGGCGCCTCGCGCGCGAATGCCGCGCCCGCCCCCGGCCAAGCCGGCTGCATGACCAGCGAACCCACACTGACGAAAACGGCAACGGCCGCAACAAGCCCCGCACGGACCAGACGAGCCCGTTCGTGCTGAGTTTTGCGCGCCGCTCCTCGCTGAGCGCTCATCGATTGGCCGACCCCGCTATTCGATCCTGAACGTGTACGACCACGAAAGGTGAAAGGGTATCCCTAACGGCACGCGGAAGCAATCTTTGTTAGCGTAATGAAAGACTTAGGTGAGAGGGTCGCATCGATTAGTCATGCCGGCACGTACTGTCGCCGAATTTTTTTAGCTTGAACGGGGATTTTTTATCTTGTTTACGTTAAGCTAACACCTGACGGCTTTGGCGGCCACGAGTCTTTGCCTCCTCGTTGGCCGGGCGGTACCGAAGCCGTCGTATCACGCTTTTAGGGTGTTTCTCTCTCTTTTTCGCCCTCGGCGTGCCCTCGCGGGCACGCCGTTTTTTTTGCCTGCTCGTTTTATCGCACCGCGTTCGCGTCGGCCACGAGCAGCGCCGCCATATTCACGATTCGACGCACGGTGGCTGACGCCGTCAGCACATGAACAGGCTTCGCCGCGCCAAGCAAGATCGGCCCGATCGCGATATTGTTACCCGCCGCCGTCTTGAGCAGGTTATAGGCAATGTTGGCCGCATCGATGTTCGGCAACACCAGCAGGTTCGCGTCGCCTTCGAGCGTCGACTCCGGCAGCACTTCGCGCCGCAAGTTGGCGTCGAGCGCTACGTCGCCATGCATCTCGCCATCGATTTGCAACTCCGGCGCACGCTCTTTGATCAGCGCCAGCGTGTCGCGCATCTTCTGCGCCGACGGCGCATTGCTCGTGCCGAAGTTCGAATGCGACACCAGTGCCACCTTCGGCTCGATGCCGAAGCGCCGCACTTCTTCGGCCGCCATCATAGTGATCTCGGCAAGTTGCGCGGGCGTCGGGTCCACGTTCACGTGCGTGTCGACCAGGAAGATCTGCCGGCCCGGCAAAATGAGCGCGTTCATCGCCGCATATACACTGCAGCCTTCGCGCTTGCCGATGACTTGATCGATGAAATGCAGGTGTCGGTGCGTGGTGCTGATCGTGCCGCAAATCATGCCATCCGCCTCGCCTTTCGCGAGCAGCATCGAGCCGATCAACGTGGTGCGCCGACGCATCTCGAGCTTTGCCATCTGCGCACTGATGCCCTTGCGCGCCATCATCTGCGCATAGGCCTGCCAAAATTCGCGATAGCGTTCATCGTGCTCGGTGTTGACGACCGTAAAATCGACGCCGGCCGTCAGACGCAGCCCATAGCGCTCGATGCGGTTTTCGATCACGCCCGGACGACCGATCAAAATCGGCTTCGCGAGTTTTTCGTCGACCACGATCTGCACGGCCCGCAGCACCCGCTCCTCTTCACCCTCGGCAAAGACGACGCGCTTCTTCCCGCCCGGCACGCTGCGCGCCTGCTGAAAGATCGGCTTCATCGTCGTGCCACTGTGATAGACGAATTGCTGCAGATGCTGCTTATACGCCTCCATGTCTTCGATCGGCCGCGTGGCCACGCCCGAATCCATCGCTGCCTGCGCCACGGCCGGCGCGATCTGCACGATCAAACGCGGATCAAACGGCTTTGGAATCAGATATTCGGGGCCGAACGACAAATCTTGAATGCCGTAGGCCGTCGCAACGATATCGCTTTGCTCTTGTCGCGCCAGTTCGGCGATCGCGTGAACAGCGGCAATCTCCATCTCGCGCGTGACTGTCGTCGCGCCCGCATCGAGCGCGCCGCGGAAGATGAACGGGAAACACAAGACGTTGTTGACCTGGTTCGGATAGTCGGTGCGGCCCGTGGCCAGCACCGCGTCCGGGCGCACTTCGAGCGCCAACTCGGGCAGAATTTCAGGCGTCGGGTTCGCGAGCGCCAAAATAAGCGGCTTCGCAGCCATGCCTTTGAGCATCTCCGGCTTGAGCACGCCGCCCGCCGAGAGACCTAAGAAAATGTCGGCGCCTTCCACGACCTCCGCCAGCGTGCGCGCACTGGTTTCGCGAGCGAAACGCTCCTTGTCCGGGTCCATCAACTCCGTGCGGCCCTGGTAGACGACCCCGGCCAGATCGGTGACGGTGATGTTAGAAAGCGGCAAACCAAGATCGACGAGCAGATCGAGGCAGGCAAGTGCTGCCGCACCCGCGCCCGATGCCACGAGCTTGACCTTGCCGATTTCCTTGCCCACGACCTTCAAGCCGTTCGTCACCGCGGCGGCCACGACGATCGCCGTGCCGTGCTGGTCGTCGTGAAACACCGGAATCTTCATGCGCTTGCGGCACTCACGCTCGACGATGAAGCAGTCAGGCGCCTTGATATCTTCGAGATTGATGCCGCCGAACGTGGGTTCAAGCGCGGCAATGACGTCGACGAGCTTGTGCGGGTCGGACTCGTTGAGCTCGATGTCGAACACGTCGATGCCGGCGAATTTCTTGAACAGCACCGCTTTGCCTTCCATGACGGGCTTCGATGCGAGCGGGCCGATATTGCCGAGCCCGAGCACGGCCGTGCCGTTCGTGACTACCCCGACAAGATTGCTGCGGGCGGTGAAACGCGCCGCGTTCAGCGGGTTTTCGACGATCTCCTCGCAAGCGAATGCGACACCGGGCGAATAGGCCAGCGCCAGATCGCGCTGGTTGATCATCTGCTTGGTCGGTGCAATCGCGATTTTGCCGGGGGACGGGAATTCGTGATAATCGAGCGCTGCTTCGCGCAGGTTCGTCTTGGCGGGGTTCGTAGACATAAGGGAGAAAGTCCAGGCTTTAGTGCGGATTAGAATAGGAATTCGACGCATTGTAGCGCCAATCCCCGACCCGGCCGCGAGGCCAACCGTCGGCGCGCCCCGCTCTCTCGCCTCGAACGTGCAGCCCGCTGTGCGGTTTTTCGGCCCCCCGTCTTAGCGACTCGTTCGCCCCCAAACGTCATGCCGCTTTCCGAGTTCTCCCTCATCGACCGATTCTTCGCGAGCCGAGCCCGGCGCGGCACGTCGACAGCCGTGCTCGGCATCGGCGACGATTGCGCGCTGATCGAGCCGCGTGCGCCGAACGCGCCTGATGCCGGCGAGTTGTTGGCCGTTTCGACGGACATGCTGGTGCAAGGCCGGCACTTCCTGCCTGACGTCGATCCGCAGGCGCTCGGCCACAAGGCACTCGCGGTCAACTTGTCGGACTTGGCCGCGATGGGCGCGAAGCCGCGTGCCTTCACGCTCGCGCTCGCGCTCGAAACGCCGAACGAAGCGTGGCTCGCCGCGCTGTCGGATGGCATGTTCGCGCTGGCGGAGCGTTTTGGCTGCGAGCTCATCGGCGGCGATACGACGCGCGGGCCGCTCAACCTATGCATCACTGTTTTCGGGGATGTGCCGCGCGAAACGGCCTTGCGGCGCGACGGCGCGCGCGCTGGCGATGACATCTGGGTCTCCGGCACGCTCGGCGACGCACGGGCCGGCCTCGCGCTCGCACGCGGCGAGTGGCCCTCCGTGCGCTACGATGAAAGCGAGCAAGCGCGCTTGCGGCTGGCGCTTACGCGTCCCGAGCCGCGCGTCGCGCTCGGGCTGGCCCTGCGCGGGCTCGCCGATGCCGCACTCGATATTTCGGATGGCTTGGCCGGCGATCTGATGCATATTCTCGAGCGCTCGCGTGTGAACGCCGACGTGAATGTCGATGCGGTGCCGCACTCCGATGCGCTCACCAAGCTGCCGCGCGACACGCAGCTGCGCTGCATGCTCGCAGGCGGCGATGATTACGAGCTTTGCTTCACCGCCCCGCCGCACGCGCGCGACGCAATCAGCGCCGCCGGTGACGCAACCGGTATCGCGCTCTCGCGCATCGGTACAATAAGCGCCTTACGTCATCCTTCGGACTCACCGGCAATCACCTGGCTCGATGCGTCACACGCACCGCTCGCTCTGGCATTGCACGGTTTCGATCATTTCCATGCAGCGTGACCCTACGACTGGCACTACCGCGCAACACGGTCCTTCGGTATCGCCCCCGCGGCGCGCAACAGCGCGCTTCATGCTGTCGCACCCGTTTCATGCGATTTCGCTCGGTTTCGGCAGCGGCTTGTCGCCCGTCATGCCCGGCACCTTCGGCACGCTCTTTGGTTGGCTTTCGTTTGCCGCGCTAGCCGGGCGCCTGACGGTGCTCGAATGGGCGGCGCTCATCACGTTCGGGTTTGTGGCCGGCATCGGCATCACTGGTTTTACCGCGAAGCGGCTCGGCATCAGTGACCCCTCCGCCGTTGTGTGGGACGAGGTCGTCGCGTTCTGGCTCGTGCTGCTGTTCGTGACGCCCGAGACGTTCGTGGGCCAACTCTGGGCGTTCGTCATCTTTCGCTTCTTCGATATGGTCAAGCCGCCGCCGATCCGCTATTTCGACCGGCATTTCTCGAACGGCTTCGGCATCATGATCGACGACCTCGTCGCAGCGTTCATGACGCTGCTCGTCATCGCGCTTTGGCGCATGACGATCTGACCTTTTCAGCGGGAAGACAGCCATGCCCACCGATTCCGTCGTCTACCAACTCGCCGTGCGCGTCGGCAACAAGCTGCGCGATACACGCCTTTTGCTGACCACCGCCGAATCCTGTACCGGCGGGATGATCGCCGCGGCCATTACCGACATCCCCGGCAGCAGCGGATGGTTCGAGCGCGGCTTCGTCACGTATTCCAATCAGGCCAAAACCGAGATGATCGGCGTGCCCGCCGAGCTGATCGACAAGCACGGCGCGGTCAGCGAGCCCGTCGCGCGCGCCATGGCCGAAGGCGCGTTGCGCAACAGCCGCGCGCAGGTGTCTGTCGCCACGACCGGTGTGGCCGGCCCCGGCGGCGGGACGGAAACCAAGCCCGTCGGCATGGTGTCGTTCGCGTGGAGCAACCGGCTTTATACGTCTGCTGAAACCGTCGTCTTCAAGGGCGATCGGGAACAGATTCGCGCGCAGGCCGCAGCGCACGCGCTGCGCGGCCTGCTTGCGCTGATCGAAGAAAACGAGCGCTGAACGCGCGCCGCGTCATGAACGATAACGATAGAGATTAATCGTATCGCGTGTTTGCCGCGCGGCCTGGGCCGCCGCATCGGCGAAGTCATCACCCTTGCCCGCATAGAGAATCGCGCGCGACGAGTTGATCATCATGCCCGTGCCGTTCGCCGTGCGGCCCGCGCGTACCGTCGCTTCGACATCGCCGCCTTGTGCACCGATGCCCGGAATCAGAAGCGGCATTTCTCCGACCAGGCCACGCACGGCCTCGATTTCCTTCGGGAACGTCGCCCCGACGACAAGCGCCAGCTCGCCGCCCGCATTCCATTTTTCGGCGGCAAGATGAGCCACCGTCTGATAAAGCGGCCGACCGCCGACGTCGAGAAACTGAAGGTCCGAGCCGCCCGCATTCGACGTGCGGCACAGCACGATGACACCCTTTCCGGCATGCGCGAGATACGGCTCGATCGAATCGAAACCCATGTACGGATTGACGGTCACGGCGTCCGCGCGATAGCGCTCGAACGCTTCGCGCGCGTATTGCTCGGCCGTGCTGCCGATATCGCCGCGCTTGGCGTCGAGAATCACCGGCAAGCCGGGATGGTGCGCGTGAATATGCGCGATCAGCGCTTCGAGTTGATCTTCGGCACGATGCGCGGCGAAGTAGGCGATCTGCGGCTTGAATGCGCTCGCGTACGGCGCCGTCGCATCGACAATGGCGCGGCAGAAATCGAAAATCGCCTCGCTGCGATTGGCAAGCGCGCCAGGAAAGCGCGACGGTTCCGGGTCGAGCCCGACGCATAGCAGCGAATCGGTGCGCTGCCAGGCCGCGTTGAGCGTGCGGACAAAAGACGGGGTGAAAGCCAAGGCCATGACGGGACGCTCGCAATGCCGGTTATCGAAAAAGCCCCGTATTCTACCCGCCCCGCGAGTCAGGGCTACAGCCCGACGCGCGCCACGGTGAAGCGAAACTCGCGCGCGAGCCGCTCCCCCGGCGCCAGTACCGTCATTCCATGCTCGTTCGCGCCGCCAGGCAGATTCACCGCGTTGATCGGATGATCGACCGGCTCAAAGCAAAAGAAATCTTCGCCAGCCGGCGTATAGAGCACGTAGTAGTCGGCGTTCGCCGCAATCGACAGCGACAAGCGCTTGTGCGGCCAGACCACCGCCGCGTGACCGCTCCAACCGGTGAACGCATGATTGACGAGCGCGTCGGGCAGCGGGTAGGCGACGCCGAATTGCCAGGCCGGCGGTACCGGCACATGGCGCACCGGTAGCCAGTCGTCGCCGGATAGCCACAGGCCGCTTGCGGCCGCCGACAGATGCGTCGCGCCGTCGCGCGGCAAGAACGGATGCAAGCCGAGGCCGAACGGCAGCGTCTCGCCGCCGGCGTTCTCCACCTCGAGCGAGACGACGAGCGCCATCCCCTCGAGCGAATACGTCAGCGCCGCGCGGTACGCGTAAGGCTCGCTGTCGCTGCGATCGAGTGCCAGCGTCGCGCGCGTGGCATCGTTCGACACGAGTTGCCACGCTTGCAGCCAACCATCGCCATGCAGCGGCAGCGACTCCGCCTTGCAATTGCGCGGCACCGCCACGCTGCGCCCGTCAAACGAAAAGCGGCCGCCGCCGATGCGATTCGAATACGGCACGAGCGGGTAGCAGGCGAGCGAGTTCGGGTCGGTATCGCCCGCAACCGACCTGGCGCGGCGAAAGATCGGCATGGCGGCGTCGCCGTTGCCGCGCCAATCGAAACGCGTGATCGCACCACCCAACGCGGGCGCGATGTCCAGCCTCAGTTGCGGCGTCGAAAGCGACACAGTGGCTTGCTCCAAGCTGCTGCCGAGCCCGCGAGCAAGCGCTGATGTGCTCGGGCCAGGACGCACCGGCTGCGCTAGCGCCGCCAGCTTGGCGCGTCGCGCGGCGGACGGCCCGCCGAGCTTGGTGGCAGGAACGTTGGGATTCGCTGCGGTCATGGTTTGCTCCTCGAGAGGCGAAAAGTCGTCCTGCCTGGGACGCAGTTGGTCGATCTTCGGGTCGATCTTCAAAAGACGGCGACGCTTGCCGCCTTTGTCTCTTTATCTATGCGACGGTTCCCGGCCGATCGCATTCGGATCTTGCGCGTACCCAGTACACGTACCTGGCGTGCGTATGCCTGCGAAAACAGGTTCCGGCAAACCGCGCCGGGCAACCGTCGCAGCAAACACGCTGCCCGCTCCGCGCTCGTGCGAAAGCGTTGCGGCATCGAGCCCGACGCGCGCTGTTGTGACATACAGCGTGCCGAGCTTCGGGCCGCCAAGGGTCACGCAACTGGGCTGGTGCGTCGGTACGATGACGCGCTCCGTTTCGTTGCCACGCGCGTCGTAACGCACGATGCGCCCCCCGCCCCATTGCGCGTTCCACAGTCCACCGTCGGCGTCGACTGTTGCGCCGTCGGGCTCGCCGGTTGCGTCTTCGAGCCGCACAAAGCGGCGTGGCGGGCCAACGTGCCCGTCGGCGCCATACTCACAGCTGAAAATCTCGCGCGTGGGGGAATCGCAGAAATACATCGTCGCGCCATCAGGGCTGAACGCGATGCTGTTCGAGATAGCGGGCGCCGGCAACGGCAGCCGGTGCACCGACAAATCGTGATCAAGCCGATAAAACCCGCCGATCGGCTGAGGCTTCGCCGCCTCGTCCTTCGTGCCGAACACGAAACGCCCCTGGCGGTCGCAACGCCCATCGTTCAAGCGCGTGTTCATGCCGGGCTCGATATCGGCAATGTGCGTGAGCGTATGCGTGACCAGGTCGAAAAACGCGAGATGAGTAGCGAGTCCGACGAGCAGCACATGCGGATCGGCTGTCAGTGCAAACGTTGCCAGCCGCTCCGGCAAACGCCAGCTTGCGTGCTCGCCCGAGGCCGGGTCATGGCGCCACAGGCGCGCGCCTTCGATGTCGGTCCAATAAAGCCGGCGCGTGCGGGCGCACCAAAGCGCGCCCTCGCCCAGCGCGCATTTCGCGCTGACAGCAAGCGTCGCCCGCGACGCGCGCGCGTGGCCGGTATCGTTGCCGTTGCCCACCGTCATGCCCAGCCTCCGTCGACGATGAAATCCTGTGCTGTCACCATGCGGCTGTCGTCGGCCGCGAGGAACAGCGCCATGCGCGCGAGGTCTTCGGGCAGCAGTTCGCCGTCCAGGCACTGCCCGGCTTTCAGCGCACGCAAACCCGCCTCATCGAGCCAGAGCCGCCGCTGCTTTTCCGTCATGACCCAGCCGGGCACGAGCGTGTTCACGCGAATGCCGAACGGACCGAGATCGCGCGCCAGTGCGCGCGTGAGGCCCTCAATGGCTGCCTTCGCCGTTAGATAAACGGGCATGCCGCCGGTTTTCAGCATCCAGCTGACCGAGCCCAGATTGATGATCGAGCCGCCGCCCGCGGCTTTCATGTCATCGACGACCGCTTGCGCCGCGAAGAACTGCGGTCGCAAGTTGACCGCGACACCCGCATCGAACGACTCGGGCGTGACTTCGGCAATCGTGTGGCGCTTGTCGTTCGCCGCGTTGTTCACGAGCACCGCGATCGGGCCGAAGGCGGTGCGGGTATCGGCGATGGCGCCGCGCAACGCGTCGATGTCGGTGATATCGCACGAGAGAAAGAGCGGCGGCGTGCGGGCGTCTCCGAGCGCGTCAGCCAAGGCCTCGCCCGCGCTCGCATCGATGTCGCAAAACGCGACACGTGCGCCTTGCGCCGCGAAGTGCGCGACGAACGCAGCGCCGATGCCGGTTGCGCCGCCGGTGATAAAGACCGTCCGGCCAGCCAGGCTCGGATAGTGCGCGTAGGGGCCGGGTTGTGGATGATCGGGTAATGCCATCGTGAAGTGTCTCCGGTCAGTCGCGCGAACCGCGATTCTTCAGTTGATCGAGCAGCACAGCAGCCAACAGAATCGCGCCGCGCACGAGGTACTGATAAAACGCGTCGATATTGAGCAGATTCATCACGTTCTCGACGGTGCCCATGATGAGTACGCCGATCACGACGCCCGAAATCGTCGCCCGCCCGCCGAGCAGCGACACGCCGCCGAGCACGCAGGCCGAGATCACATTGAGCTCGAAGCCCTGCGCGGCGTTTGGCTGGCCCGACGTGATACGCGAAGCAAGAATGACGCCCGCGAGCGCCGTCACCGCCCCCTGCACGAGGAAAATCAGCACTCGCGTGCGCTCGACGTTGATACCGGCCAGCCGTGAAGCCTCGGGATTGCCGCCGATGGCCAGCGTATTGCGCCCATAGACGGTTTGATTCAGCATCACGCCGAAGACGATGAAGCAAATCAGCGTGACCCAAATCGGCAGCGACACGCCTAGCAACGAGAGTCCGCCGAGCGCGATGAACGCGTCCGACGACACGCCGACCGCCTGACCATGCGACACGATGAAGCCGAGGCCGCGCACGATCTCCATTGTCGCGAGGGTCGTGATCAGCGCGTTGATTCGCAAATACGCGATGACGGCACCGTTCACAAAACCAATGACCGCGCCGGCTGCGACGGCGGCCACAATCGCCAAAAACGTGTTGTCGGTGGCATTGAGCACCATCGCGCAAAGCACGCCCGCGAACGCGACCGTCGAGCCCACCGACAAGTCGAAGTCGCGCGACGCGAGGCAAAACATCATCGTGCAGGCGACCATGCCGATCTGCGAGATCGACAACGCGAGGCCGAGCATGTTGTCGATCGAGAAGAAGTGATCGACGGTCAGCGACGTCGTGATGAACATCACCGCGAAGATCAGGATCAAGCTGTATTCGGTGACTTGCTGCCACCACTTCTGCCGATCGTTCGTCTGCGGAATCAGCGCTTCGGCGACCTGCTTAGCTGCCGCGCTCGCGAGGTTTTCTCTTGCTTGCATTTCGTCACTCCTTCGCCCGTGCATAACGGGTTTGCATTCTGTCTTGTCGAACCGGGCTCGCGCCCGTTGTTCGCGTCATTCGTTTCGTGTTGGCAAACTTACGCCGCTTCTTGCGCTGCGCCCTGCGGCAGCGCAAGGTCCAACAGCGCGGCTTCATTCGCGTCGCCGCGTTCGAGCGTCCCCGAAATCCGGCCTTCGCGCATGACGACGATACGATCCGAGACACCGAGCACTTCCGGCAGCTCCGACGACACCATCACAACCGCGCAGCCGCGTTCGGCCAATTCGTAGATCACGTTATAGATCTCATGCTTCGCACCGACATCGATGCCGCGTGTCGGCTCGTCGAGAATCACCACTTTCAAGCCCGGCTCGGCCAGCCAGCGCGAAAGAATCGCTTTTTGCTGATTGCCGCCCGAGAGCAGACGAATTCGTTGACGACGGCTAGGCGTCTTGATCTTCAGCAGCTTGATGAAGCGGTCGGCCGTTTCGCTCTCTTTCGCGCGATTGAGAAAGAGCCCTGCTCGCAAGTTATGCCGGCGGCAGCTGATGTTGATGTTCTCGGAGACCGACGCAATCGCGACGATGCCCTCCTCCTTGCGGTCCTCCGGGCACAGCACGATGCCGTGGCGAATGGCGTGCGCCGGGCTTTTGACGTCGATGTCGCGGCCATCGAGCGCAATGCGCCCGCCGCGCTTTTTCTCGGCGCCATAGACCAGCCGCATCAGTTCGCTACGCCCGGCCCCGACCAGCCCGAAAAAGCCGAGGATTTCACCGGCCCGCACCTCGAAACTCGCCGGCGCGCTGAGCCCGTGGCCTTCGATGTTTTGCACGGCGAGGCGCGCCGCGCCGCGCTCGCGCGGCCGGTAGTTATAGATGTCGCTGATCTCGCGTCCCACCATTTCCGCCACGAGCGTCTCGCGCTTGACCGTTGCCATGTCGCGGTGAGACGCGACCTTGCGACCATCGCGAAAGATCGTGCAGGAATCGCACAACGCATAGATTTCGTCCATGCGGTGCGAGATGTAGATCAGCGCGCGGCCGTCGGCGCGCAGGTCGCGCACGAGCTTGAAGAGCACCTCGGTCTCGCGATGCGAGAGCGAACTCGTGGGTTCGTCGAGCGCGATCACGCGCGCATTGCGCAGCAGCGCCTTGCAGATTTCGACCATCTGACGCTGAGCGATCGACAGCCGTCCAAGCTTGGCGTTCGGGTCGAGATCGACGCCCATCGCAGCGAGCCGCTCGCGCACGAAGCGCTGCGCGCCGCGCTTGTCGACGAAGCCGAACGACGTCGGCAGGCGGCCGAGCAACAAGTTTTCTGTCACCGTGAGATCGGGAACGTACTGCAATTCCTGGTGGATGACCGCGATGCCGGCCGCGATCGATGCCGCCGCGCTCCCAAAATGCACCTGCTCGCCGTCGATCATCAGGCGGCCCGAGTCCGGCTGGTATTCGCCGCCGAGCACTTTCAGCAGCGTCGATTTTCCCGCGCCGTTTTCGCCCATGAGCCCGTGGACTTCGCCGGCCGCCACTTCGAACGAGACGCCGTCGAGCGCGCGCACGCCCGGAAAAACCTTGCCGATATTGTCAAAACGCAGCGTTGCTGACATGTCACCTTACCTCGCACTGATTGAACGTTCCCGCCGGCCGGACGCGCATTGGGCACCGCGGCCGACGAGAACCGCCGCTACGATTACTTGGCGGCGAGGCCCATCTTTTCACGCACGTCGGCGACGTTCTCGCGCGTCGCAAGCATGCCCGTCGTCAGCGTGAGCTTCGGCGGCTCCTTGCCGGCGGTGATCCAGTCGTACATCAGCGTCGAGGTTTCTTCGCCATGGCGCTTCGGGCTGATGATGACCGTGCCGTAAAAACCCGTCGGGTTCGGCTTCTTGAACTCGTTCAACGCCGAGTCCGAGCCGCCGATGCCGATGCCGATCATGTTGTCGGCCTTGAAGCCCCGGCCTTCCGCGGCGCGCACGGCGCCGAGCACGCCTTCGTCGTTCAGCGCGTAAGCCACCCAGTGCTTGAACTGCGGGTTTTTCGTCAGCGCGATATTGGCGGCGTTAAACGCGTTTTCCGTATCGGTCTTCGCTTGCGGCGCGGCAATCACGTTGGTCTTCGGGAAGCCCGCGGCGATCAGTGCGTCGGTCGCGCCGGAGGTGCGGTCATGCGCGGTCGGCAACTGCTCGTAGGTGATATCGATAGCGCCGACGTCCTTCATATCCCAGCCGCGCTTTTTGATCTCGGCGGCAATTCCGTCGCCCACTTGCTTGCCGATGTTATAGGCGGAAATGCCCATGTGCGGCACCGATGCGATCGGCTTGCCGGCGCCGTCGACGAGACGATCGTCCACCGTCATCATCTTGAGCTTGTCGGCCTTCGCCTTCGCTACGATGCCCGGCCCGAGCTTGACGTCAGGGGTGCAGATGATGAAGCCCTGCGCCTTTTGCGCCGAAAGATTGTCGATCGCGCTCATCACCTTCTCGCCCGACGGCGCACCGATCTTCACCAGCGTGAAGCCCTTCTCCTTGGCCGCGATTTCAGCGAACTTCCACTCGTCCTGGAACCACGGTTCTTCAGGCTGCTTGACCAGAAAGCCGATCTTGACCTGGTCGGCTGCCTGCGCGGCCGGCGCCGCCGCGAACATCGTGCCCGCCGCCACTGCTGCCAGCGTGAGGAATATTCTGCGTTTCATGTGCGTGTCTCCTGTCTATTGAAGGTGTGGGCCGCATTGTTTGTGTCGGATGACTCACGCGGCCGGTGTGTCGTCCGATTTCGGATTTCCTGCTTTCCTTGCGTTTTTACTTCCCCATTCAGTCGTGAAATCAGTTCAGTCGTGAAATACCGCTGAGCGGCCACCGTCGATCGTGATGCAGCTTGCGTTGATGAACGGCGCCTCGTCGGAGGCCAGGAACACCGCTGTCATCGCCACCTCGTCCGGCTGGCCGATGCGCTTCATCGGCTGCAACTCGAGCGTCGTGCGGCGGGCCGCCTCGGCGTCGGCTTGCCCATTCCACCAATCGCGCGTGAGCTGAGTCTCGATATAGCCCGGCGCGATCGCATTCACGCGCACCTGCTTCGCCGCGTATTCGATGCCGAGCGCACGCGTCAGGCCGAGCACACCATGCTTGGCCACCGGATACGGAAAGCAGCCCGGAATGATCTTGAATGCGTGTGTCGAAGCGATATTGACGATGCTGCCGCGCCCGCGCTCGACCATGCCCGGCAAAACCGCGCGACAACCGTTCCATACACCGTCGAGATCGACGGCGAAACAGCGGCGCCAGTCGTCATCGGTCATCGTGAGCGGGTCGCAAAAAACGTTGATGCCGGCATTGTTCACGAGCACGTCGAGCGGGCCAAACAGACGTTCGGCATCGACGACGGCTTCGCGCACGGAGGTGGCGCTCGTCACGTCGGTGCGAACGGCGGTGACACGCGCGTCGGGGCATTGCGTCGTGATCTCGTGACACGTGGCCTGCGCCGTTTGCATATCGAGTTCGGCCAGCACGACGGCCGCGCCTTCGCGTGCAAACGCATGCGCAATCGCCGCGCCGATGCCGCGACCGGCGCCGGTGACGAGCGCGACCTTGCCGGTCAGCCGGTTCATCGAGGCGCTCCTTCGCGTGCGGCGCGCAAGCCGTCGATGAACTCGCGCGCGTGGGCAACGGTCACGCTCGGCGCCTGGCCGGGGCGGTAAAGCGCGGAACCCAGGCCGAAGCCGTCGGCACCGGCCGTGAGGAACGCGGCCATGTTCTCGGGCGCGATGCCGCCCACCGGCACCAACGGCACGCGCTTGGCGAGCACCGCGCGCCACGCTTTCACGGTCGATACGCCGAGCTGCTCGGCGGGAAACATCTTGAGCGCGTCGGCACCTGTGACGAGCGCAGCAAACGCCTCGGTCAGCGTCGCGACACCGGGTGCACAGGCGAGCCCCTTCGCTTTCGCGGCGCGGATCACCACAGTATCCGCATGAGGCATGACGACGAGCTCGCCTCCCGCGTGCGCCAATTCATCGACGAATCGAGCTTGCAACACCGTGCCCGCGCCGATCAGGGCATCGGGCTCCAGCGCGGCACGCAGTGCGGCGATGCTGTCGAACGGCTGCGGCGAATTGAGCGGCACCTCGATGAGCCGAAAGCCGGCATCGTAAAGCGCGCGACCATGCTCCGCGGCCTCGGCAGGCTTGATGCCGCGCAAGATCGCAATCAACGGACACGCGGCAAAAGCGGCGGTGAACGCCGCGTGCGGCCGATACGGTGCGGGAAGGTCGAGATCGGTCTGCATGTCGGAGGTGGCTATGTCGGGTTTCATCGATATCGCTGCGTCAGTTGCGTCGGTTGCTTTATGCCAGCCCGCTCTACGCCGTAGGGCCGCTTGTCGTCGCGGTCTGCAACATGCCCGTCGGTTCGGCGACAAGTCCTGCGCGCGTCGCCATGCGCCACAGGCCGCGTTCGGCGGCTGCCTCGACCAGCGTGGCGTTCGCGCAGCCGAACTGCGTCAGCGCGAGACGGTAGCGCTCCGCGAGCGCCGGCTCGCCGATGAGCCGCAGCGTTTCGTTCGCCAATACCGAGCCGCGCGCAGCCAATACAGCCTGCAGGCCGGAGAGCTCGTGGCCGATCAAGAGCCCCGACAGATAGTCGGGTTGCTGGTCGGCCTGCAATTGCGCCGTGAGCCCGAGCGTGCGGGTGCTGAAAATCGTCGCCAACAACCCCGCCTGCTCCGCGTTTTTAGCGACGCTCAAACCGCGCAGGAACGCTTCGATGTCCGGCACGGCGGGCTGCGTCATCGTGCGCCCGAGAATCGTGTGATCGCGTAACGCAGCAAAAAGCTCGCCCGTCATGAACGTATGGAATGCCTCGATGCGCTCACCGCGCACGATGGCCCATTTCGCATGCGTGCCGGGCAAGCCGACCAAGACGGCCGCGCCGTCGGCGCCGAGTTGCGGGTCAGCGGCGAGCGCGCCGACGATCTGCGTCTCCTCGCCGCGCATCACGTTCGGCAATTCGCCGCGTTCGATTACGCCAGGCACGATGTGCAGCACCGGGCCGCGGGCTGCGCGCACACAGACAATGCCGGCCGCGATGGCGTGCGCCGTCGCCGGCGTATCGACGTAGGGCGCTTCGCGCCAGCCTTGCGCGCTGCCCACCATGCCGGCAGCAATCACCGGTAGATCAGGGGACGCGTCGAGCCAATCCGAGACAACGCTCTCAAACGCGGCGTCGAACCCGCCGACGCGCGGCAGATTCATGATGCCGGCCGTCGATGCACGCGTCGCGAGCACCCCGCCTGTGGCATCGAAGAGGTAAGCGCGCAGCGATGTCGTGCCCCAATCGAGACCGACGAGCGCCGGTGCCGGCTCGATAAACCGTTCGTGCGTGACGCTCATCGTTTGATCCGCCGTGTGCCTTGTGGCGCGCGCCAGCCGAGTTCCTCCGAAATGCCGCGCGCCTCGCGCTGTACCACTGAAACCAATTCATCCATGCGTTCAAGCGACATATAGGGGATCGTACTGGCCACGGAAACCGCGGCGACGATGGCGCCCGACGCATCGCGCACCGGCGCGGCCACGCAGCGGATCGACGCTTCGTTCTCTTCGAGGTCGAACGTGAAGCCGCCCGCGGCATAGCGGACCATCCGGTGCAGGAACACGGGTTTGTCGGGCCGGTTGTCCGGCTTGAACGTCGCGCCTGCCAGCGCGCGACGCGACGCATTGAAAAGCGCTTCCCACTCCTCGGGCTTCGCGTCGAGCATCAGCGCCTTGCCGATACCGGTCGACGCGAGCGGCATCCGATGTCCGACTTTCGAGCGCATTTCGAGCCCGCGCCGGCCGGGAATCTTGTCGATGTAGAGGACGTCGTCCCCATCGCGCACGCCGAGATGGATCGTGTCGAGCGTCGCCTCTCCGAGCCGCTCCAAGTGCGGGCGGGCCACGGCCGTCAGCGGCATTTGTTCGAGCGCGATGGTGCCGAGTTCGATCAGCTTCGGGCCGAGCAGATAGCCGTTCGGTGTCTGGCGCAGATAGCGCGCCTGCACGAGGCTGTTCACGAGCCGGTGCGTGGTGCTGCGCGTCGTGCCGAGTACCGCGCCGAATGCGCGCATATCGTGCACGCCCGCGGCGGCGGCTTCGAGAATCGCCAGCCCGCGCAACAGCGTTTGCGTGCCCGCCTGCTGCCCGGCGATGTCGAGCGGCGTGCTCGACAAATTGACTTCTGCCGCGCCGGGGGCCGGCGTATCCGACCCGTCGATTTCGTCGGGCGTGTCGGATGTATCCGATGTGTGGGCCGCTTGGGGGGCGTTCATAGGCGTCTCCTGGACGGCCTCACGCGGCCGCATGTCGTTTCGCTGGATTGTATGCGCTCGGTTTGGCGTGTTCAACATATGAGTTAGCTACCCATATTTTGGGATTTACCGCCATCCAACTGGCGCGGCCAAACAAAGCGAAGAATCGACAAATCAAGGAGTCGACGCACGACTCGCACGCGCGCCCGACCTGCCCGAAGCGGCCATCCGTTCTATATTGGCAGCGCGCCCGAGCGCGATTTCATCCTTTTCCGGACTGGAGAATGAACTGAACGCGTCCCACCCCGTGAGCGAGTGAGCGAAGGAAAGGAAGGTGGATCCTCACGGGCCAACGGCATCGATGTGCCCAGGTGGAAAATGCACGCATTTCCCAGGCGACCGGAGGATCCAGTGATGAATTCTAGGACAGTGGGCGTGGATATCGCCAAGAACGTGTTCCAGGTGCATTACGTCGACGAGGCAACCGGAGAGATCGTGAACAAGCCGATCAGGCGGTCGAAGTTTCTGGAGCACTTTGCAAACTGTGCTCGGTGCCTGATCGGAATGGAAGCGTGCGGTGGGGCACACCATTGGGCTCGGCAGCTCACGCAGATGGGTCACGAGGTCAGGCTGATGCCGGCCGAGTTTGTGAAGGCGTTCAACATTCGGAACAAGAACGATGCGGCGGACGCGCGAGCGATCTGGCTGGCGGTGCAGCAACCGGGCAAGCCGGTCGCGGTAAAGACCGAGATGCAACAGGCGATGCTGGCGCTGCATCGCATGCGCGAGCAGTTGGTGAAATTCCGCACGATGCAGATCAACGGACTGCGTGGGCTGCTGACGGAATACGGTGAGGTGATGAGTCGGGGTCGAGCCAAGCTGGACAGCGAGATACCGGTAGCGCTGGGCCGGATTGCAGAGCATCTGCCGGCGGCGCTGGTCGATACGCTGCGCGAGCAATGGAATGGGCTGACGAAGCTGGACGAACAAGTCGCCGAGATCGAGCGACGCATGCGCGAGTGGAAAAAGGAAGACCGGGCCGTGAAGGCGATCAGCGAGATTCCTGGCGTGGGTCTGCTCACCGCCACGGCGGCGGTAGCGATGATGGGCGACGCGAAGGCGTTCAGATCCGGGCGCGAGTTTGCCGCGTGGGTCGAACAGATGAAAAAGCGGCGACCGGCGAATGTGGTCATCGTCGCGCTGGCCAACAAGATGGCACGAACGATCTGGGCAGTACTGGCCCATGACCGGCAGTACCGGAAGGACTACGTCAGCGTGAAGCCGGCCTGATCGGCCCACGTGAGGTAGAAGATCAACGTTTAACACAGGGTGAACGTCGAAAGGTTGCGCAGCGTTTCGAGTGTGATGACAAGCCAGGTAGGACCGGGACTCGCTAAACCTATATGGTTGGATGAGCTTCGAGCTCGCCCGGAGAATGAGGTGCGAGTCAGCGAATTTCATCGGGGCCCGCAGCGGCAATACCGGCTGCAAAAAGGCCGGATATAGAGCTGCAGCCCATCCTGTCAGTCAGAACACACGAAAACTGTTGCAAACGGGACGCGTTCATATAGCCAACCATGACGAAGCCTGTCATCAATCTCGCCGACGTTGAACTGTCGCCACGTCCCGCCGCTTTTGCACCGCCCGAATCGATGAACGATCGCTACGGGGGCGTTCGCATCGGAAGGATCGGCCCCGTAGTCGGCGCGCGCAAACTCGGCTACAACCTGACGGCCGTGCCGCCGGGCAAGCGCGCCTACCCGTTTCACGTCCATCGCGTAAACGAGGAAATGTTTTTGGTCTTGGAGGGTACAGGCGTGGTGCGCATCGGCGAGACGACCTACGCAATCGGCGCGGGCGACATCGTCGCGTGCCCACCGGGCGGCGCCGAGTTGGCCCATCAGATCGTCAATACCGGCGACACCGAACTGAAATACCTGGCGGTAAGCACGATGACGACGCCCGAGATCGTGGAATATCCGGATTCGGGCAAGTTCGGCGTGATGGCCGAATTGCCGGGCAAAGCGGGCGAGCCGTCGTCATACTTCCGGTTCGTTTCGCGTCAGGAAGCGAGCCTGGGCTATTGGGAGGACAACTGAGAAGGAGATAAAACGAGATAACGTCGAACGTCAGCGCGGCACTTCGGCAGCACCCATGCGTCGCGCGATGACGGCCGCACGCTGCGAGAGATAGCCCGACGAGCGATGCTGATCAAAGTATTTAGGGCGCGGCAGCATGACAGCCAGCCGGGCCGCTTGCCACCCCGAGAGCTGGCTGGCCGGCGCGCGAAAGTAATAGCGCGCCGCCGCCTGCGCACCGTAGACGCCGTTGCCCCATTCCACCGAATTCAGGTAGATCTCGAAGATGCGCTGCTTGTCCATCACCGTTTCAAGCATCCAGGTGATGATGAGTTCCTGCCCCTTGCGCACGTAGCTTTTCTCGCGCGATAAAAAGAGATTGCGAGCCAGTTGTTGCGTGATCGTCGAGCCGCCTGCCACGATTTTGCCGCGCGACTTATTGCGCTCCCAGGCCTGCAAGATCGCGTCGGTTTCGTATCCGCTGTTATTGACGAAGTTGGCATCCTCCGACGCGATAATGGCGCGCTTCAGATTGCGCGAAATCTTGTCGTAGGGCACCCATTCATGCGCAATCGACAGGTCGGGCCGGTCCTGCGCCAAACGCCATGCGTCGGCGCGCATGAACGCCGTCGATTGCGGGTTCACGAACGTCCAGACCGCAATCTGCGCGAGGTAGTAAACCTGCGTGCCGCCCCATGCAATCGCGGTTACCGCTATCCCATAGAAAATCCATCGGACGAGGCCAGCGCCGCTCGTGCGAGCGCCTTTCGCTTTCGTCATGATCGCGAAGCCGCGAGGATCGTACGCAATTCGAGGAGCACCGGCGCCGTCGCTGGACGCACGGCGCGCCAGACGAAGAACGATTCGGCGGCCTGCTCGACGAGCATGCCGAGGCCGTCGGCCGCTTGCGCACCGAGCGCTACCGCATGGCGCATGAAAACGGTCGGCTGCGGTCCGTACATCATGTCGTAAGCGAGGGTGCCCGCGCCGAAAGCACGCTCGTCGCATTCGGGCAACGAATCGTCGAGGCTGCCGGCCGTCGCATTGATGACGATGTCGTAGGCGTGCGGTGCGATGGCTTCGGGCCCGCCGCCCGTCAACACGCTTCCTGCCTTGTGCGCGGCAGCGGAGAACTGCTCAACGAGGCCGTCAGCCTTGGCGGCCGTGCGGTTGACGACGACAAGCTCGGCAGGTGCGCGCTCGAGCAACGGCAGGATCACGCCGCGCGCCGCCCCGCCAGCGCCGAGCAACAAGATACGCGCATCGGCTATGCGCACCCCGCGATTCGCCTCGATATCGCGCACGAGACCGACCCCGTCGGTGTTGTCGCCACGCAGGCCGTCGGTATCAAAGCGCAACGTGTTGACGGCACCAGCCGCCTCCGCCCGCGCGGAAAGCGTTTTGGCCAGCGCATGCGCCTCGAGCTTGAACGGCACGGTCACATTGAGGCCGCGCCCGCCGGCCGCGGCAAACGCACGCACGGTCGCGGCGAAGCCGTCAACCGGCGCCAGCAAATGGCGATATTCGACGGGCTCGCCCGTTTGCGCCGCAAAACGCGCATGAATGAAAGGCGACTTGCTGTGCGCGATGGGGTTGCCCACGACGGCATAAAGCTCGCAGCCGGACACAGCCGGGGCGATAGGTGCGATCGGCGCGTCCATAGTCGTTTTCGCTATTCCGTCAGATGGGCGGACCGGCTCGCCGAGTCGTCCGTGCGGGTATCGTCTGCTGCCGGCGAATCGGTGCCGTCGGTGCCGTCGGTGCCCGCGTCGACATCGGCGCCCGTATCCGTCTCGGCGAGCGCTTCCGCTTCGCTATCGGCAGCGTTGTCGGGCGCATCGATCAGCGCGTCCTCGCCGCTCTCGCTCTCGCTGTCGTCTTCCTCGGCCAGATCGGCCCCGGTCGCGCCGGCCAGGCCCGGCGCATCAAGCACGCGCAGCGGGCGCACGGAAGCCTCGATCGTGAGCTCGTCGATCGACATGACTTCGAGCACCACCCGCGTACCGCGCGCATGCACGCCGAGCCCGGGCACGTGCAGCAACAGCGGCACTTCCTCGAGCCGCACAAGATCGCCCTTCACAACCGCCGCGACGACCTCGCGCTTGCCTTCTTGCTTGAGCCAGCGCAAGCACCAGAAATACTCCATGCGCCGCTGGTGATCGGCATACGCCGCATAGGTATCGTCAAAGCCCTGCACGACGGCGAACAAATCCGCGTCCTTCGGCTTGAACGGTGCAACGAGCTTCGCCGCGACGCCATGCTGCACGCAGGCGAGCAACTGCCATTGGTTGACCAGATCGACATAGCGACGCAATGGCGACGTGCTCCACGCATATTGCGCAACACCGAGCCCTTCGTGCGGGGCGGCCGTCGTCTGCATCCGCGTGCGCTTCGGGCCCGCCGCGGCAAACGTGCGTTGCGTCCGATAGACGCCCGGCACACCGTGATCGTGCAAAAACGCACCCCAGGTCGAGTTTGCGAGAATGGCAAGTTCGGCCACGATCAGGTCGAGCGGCGAGCCGCGCCGGCGCGGCGTGATCGTCACATGTTCGCCGTCGACGTAGAAATTGAAATCGGTATTGCCGGGCACCTCGCGCCTGAGCCCATAACCGGCGCGCGCGGCCTGCCGCTTTTCGAACAGCGCCTGCGCGAGCGGCCAGAGGATCGCGATGTCCTCCTTGTGCGCATAGGTGCCGGTGCCCGCGGCAAGGGCCTCTTCGGTCACGTCGGCATCGAGCGTGTTATGACGCAGATTGCTCTTCACGAAGACGCGTTCAGCGCGCGTTTCCGTGGCGACGATCTCCTGCGTTTCGCGGTTCACGATGATGTAAAGCGACAGCGCGGGGCGCAGCCCGCCTTCTTTGAGCGTGAACGCTTCGACGACTTCATCGGGCAGCATCGTGATCTTGTCGCCGGGCATATAGACCGTCGACAGCCGCGCGCGCGCAATCATGTCGACCGCATCGCCGCGCGCAATGCCGAGCGCCGGCGCGGCGATGTGCACGCCAACCCGAACGCGCGAATCGGCGAGCACTTCCACCGAGAACGCATCGTCGATTTCCGTCGTCGTCACGTCGTCGATCGAAAACGCCTCGGCATGGGCCGTCGGCAAATCGTCGGGCAGCGGGCCGGGTGTCACGCCCGAAGGAAAACCGGTACCGTGCGCAAAGTACTCCGAGAGAAAACGTGCCTCGTGCAAAGCACGCGCGGACGCAATCCCGCCGCACTCGAGCATGAGCCGTGCGGGCGACATCCCGCGTGCGGACGCCGCGGCCTCGAGCGCCTTGTATTCGATCGAATTCTTGTCGGGCTTCGTGAGCAACGTCAGCGCCTTGCCGGCGAAAGCGTCGGGCAGACGGCCCTGCTTCAGTTCTTCCTCGTAGCCGGCCTGCACAAGCGCCTGCTGGCGCTTGCGCTCGAGCCCGGCCAGCGCCATCTTCAGCTGCTCAACAGGTGCCCGTTGATAAAGCCCGCGCCCCTTGCGACGAAAGTAGACCGGCGCGCCGTGCATGCGCAAGACAAGCGCCGCACGCTCGACGGGGCCCGCCGATGCACCGAAGTACTCGTCGGCGAGCGCGCCGAACGAAAATTCGTCGGTGGGTGCGCACTCCCATAAAAAGTCGAGTTCGATCAGCTGCGCGGCCGCATCGGCCTGCCGCAGCAGTTCGTCAGCAGCCGGCGCACCGAATTCGATCAGCACATCCTTGGCCCGCACCTTCGTCCGTCGTCCACCCGGCAATTCGACCTGCAGCGCCTCGCCTTGTCGCGACAGCACGCTGCCGACCTTCAAACCGCCCGATTCCTCAAAAAAAACATTCACTCGATATTCTCGCTAGAACCTGTTTTCGGCAGCGCGTACTAATGCGGCGACTATGACCGCA
This sequence comes from Trinickia sp. LjRoot230, assembly GCF_964253315.1. Classification (NCBI taxonomy): domain Bacteria; kingdom Pseudomonadati; phylum Pseudomonadota; class Betaproteobacteria; order Burkholderiales; family Burkholderiaceae; genus Trinickia; species Trinickia sp. LjRoot230. The sequence continues at coordinate 621,233 of NZ_CAXUQX020000001.1, read as the reverse complement.
ATGGGCCGCAATCCGCGCGCCCGCTGCCGATGCCAATCCGCTGTGACGCCGCCGCAATGCCGCGCGCTACGCGCGTCTCGCCGGCAACACGCCACAAAAAGCGAGTACGTCGTCGACGTACTCTGCAAAATCGCTGATCGCATGGTCACCGCCCTCGATCAGTTTCGTTTCGACGCCCGGATAATGCGCAAGCATTTCCCGATAGTCGAGCACCTCGTCGCCCGTGGCGGCGATCAAATAATAGCGTTGCGGGCGCGTCACCGACGCCACGCCGAGCATACGCAGCTCGTCGAGATGGCGCGGCGTGACGACGATGCTGCCGCCGCCATGCCACAGCGGCTGCTCGCCGAGGTAGGCCGACAAGTCGCGCTGCGGCAACACCGCCGGGTTGAGCAGCACCGCTCGCCAGCCATGCTTTTCGGCAAGGTAGGTGGCGAAATAGCCGCCGAGCGAACTGCCGATGAGCGTGACGTCGCGCTGGCCCGCGGCGGTCGCTTCCACCAGCGCCACCGCCCCGAGCGGCGACACCGGCAGCATCGGGCAGCGCCACTCGGCACCGCGGCCGAGTGCGGCGAGCCGCTCGGCCATCAGCTGCGCCTTGAACGAATTCGGCGACGAGCGAAAGCCATGCAGATAGACAATCACGCAGCGCCCCGCTCACCGAGCGCATCGAGCAACTTCTGATGCACGCCGCCGAACCCGCCGTTGCTCATGACGAGCACATGGTCACCCGGGCGCGCCGCCGCCACGACCGCGGCGGTAAGCGCATCGAGACTGTCGAATGCACATGCCTTCGCGCCGAGCGGCGCGAGCGCATCGCTCAAGTTCCATCCGAGCGCGTCGCGCCCGCTGGGCGCGCCGTAGCCGAAGACGAGATCGGCCGCGGCGAGGCTCGACGGCAACATCGCCTTCATCACACCGAGCTTCATCGTGTTGGAGCGCGGCTCGAGCACGGCCAAAATGCGAGCTTGCGCCCCGATGCGGGCGCGCAAGCCGGCGATGGTCGTCTCGATCGCGGTCGGATGATGCGCGAAATCGTCGTAGACGACCACACCCTCGACACTGCCGCGCACTTCCATGCGGCGCTTCACGTTGCGAAAGGCCGTCAGCGAGCGGGCGGCCTGTGCCGACGGCACGCCGACATGGCGCGCCGCCGCGATCGCCGCGAGCGCGTTCAAGCGGTTGTGCTCTCCTTGAACCTGCCACTCGACGATACCCGCAGGCTGCCCCTGCCAATAGACGGCATAACGTTCATCGACGGCTTCGTCCGGCGTCACGGGCAGCGCCTGCCACCCTCCATCAACGCCGAAACGCTCGACTTCGCTCCACACGCCGCGCGCCAGCACACGTTCCAACGCGCTGTCGCGCCCGTTCACGACGAGCCGCCCGACGCTCGGCACCGTGCGCACAAGATGATGGAATTGCGTTTCAATCGCAGCAAGATCGGGAAAGATATCGGCGTGATCGTATTCGAGATTATTCAGAATCGCGGTCCGCGGCCGGTAATGGACGAACTTGGAGCGCTTGTCGAAAAACGCAGTGTCGTATTCGTCGGCTTCGATGACGAAGAAGCTCGAATCGGTCAGCCGCGCCGAAATGCCGAAATTGAGCGGCACGCCGCCGATCAAAAAGCCCGGGTTCAATCCCGCGTCTTCGAGCAGCCACGCGAGCATCGAGCTTGTCGTGGTTTTGCCGTGGGTACCCGCCACCGCCAGCACCCATTTGCCCGCCAGCACATGCTCGCCGAGCCATTGCGGCCCCGAGACATACGGCAGCCCGCGATCGAGAATCGCTTCCATCAGCGGGTTGCCGCGCGTCACGACATTGCCGATGACAAAAAGATCGGGCGCCAGATCGAGCTGTTCGGCGCCGTAGCCTTCGACGAGCTTGATGCCCTGCGCCTCGAGTTGGGTGCTCATCGGCGGGTAGACGCCGGCGTCGCACCCCGTCACGGTATGGCCCGCGGCGCGGGCGAGCACGGCGAGGCCGCCCATGAACGTGCCGCAGATGCCGAGAATATGGATGTGCATAACGATATCGAGCCTGTCGAACTGCGGAGCGTGCCGGAAAAACCGCAGAAAGAAGCAGCCGGAAGGCTCGACCGGTGACTACGCGCGGGCGCCGCCACTGACTCCGAGCGCGTTCCAGCGCATCTCATAAAAGGCCGTTATTGTACCCGACACCTTCGCTGGCATTCCGTCGCCAAGCGCCGCGCAACGGCTTGCCGGCGGCGATCGAGTATGATTGCTGGATGGTTCGCAGATCTCACGTCGACCCGCAGCGTGTGCGGGAGGAAATCGCGATGGCCGCTGCACGGCTGATCGCGGAGGAAGGGCTCGACTATTCGAGTGCCAAGCGCAAGGCGGCGCGTCAAGTTTTCGGGCAGGCCCGCGTGGCGGGCGAATGGCTGCCTGACAACGATCAAATCGAAGAGGAAATCCGCGAATACCAGTCGCTTTTTCAGTCCGACAGCCAGCCGGCCGTGCTGCGTCATTTGCGCGAAGTTGCATTCGACTGGATGAAGCGTCTCGTCCAATTCAATCCCTATTTGACGGGCGCCGTGTTGAACGGCACGGCGGGCGAACACTCCGACATTCACCTGCAGGTGTTTTGCGATAATCCGAAGGAAGTCGCAATTTATCTGCTCAATGCGAATATTCAATACGACGTTTCGGAAACGCGCCATTTCGGCGGCCGCAGCCCGGTCGAGACGCTGAGCTTTCTTTGGCGCGACACCCGCGAAGATGCGCCGATCGGCATGCATATCGCGCTTTACGATACCGACGACCTGCGCGGGGCCGTACGCGCCGACGCCCGCGGGCGCACGCAACGCGCGAATACGGAAACCGTGGCGACCCTGCTGAGCCAGGGCGACGCCAGCGCGGCAATCGGCTCAACGCCTCCACCGACGCAATCGAAACCATGACGAGAGTGAAAATCGCCGCGGGGGCCGTGGCAGTGACCGCGGTGCTGATTGCGGGCGGCGTCGTCGGCACTCACATGCTGCGTGAACGGAACGCGGACGTCGACACGAATGTGCCCGCCGCCGGTGCGGCAACGACGCCGGCGCTCGCGCAGGCGCAACCGGACGCCGTCGCCCAACTGCTCGCCGCGCCGCTTGCCGCGCCCGACGGCAAACCGGGTGGGCTCGCCGCATTCAAAGGGCAAGTGTTGGTGGTCAACTTCTGGGCGTCGTGGTGCGGACCGTGCGTACGCGAAATGCCGGCGCTTGCCGGCCTCGCTCGCCAATACGCGGGCAAGGGCGTGCAATTCATCGGTATCGGCGTCGATTCCGAAAAGAACGTGCAGTCCTTTCTGCACAAAGTGCCCGTCGACTATCCAATCTACGTCAGCGGTTTTGGCGGTGCGGACCTGGCCAGACATTTTGGCAATCTCGCCGGCGGGCTGCCCTTCACCGTCGTAATTGACGCCAACGGCGCCGTACGGTCGACAAAATTAGGCGAAATCTCGCCGAACGAGCTGCGCCGCACGCTCGATGCACTATGATGCAGTTTCCGCACTTGGCCGAGAGTTGCGGGCAATTACAGCCACGCTAAAAGAAATTCACGCTAGATCGAAGCGAGTTGGCCAATCCCGGGCGCTTGCTTAGCCATTGTCGCGCGACGTTTTTCCGCTGCGCGCTGGACAGATTTCTTTAAAGGGCGCTAAAGTGCGCCCAATTCCGCGGAAAAGACAAGCCACCATGACACGACTGCTGGTACTGCACGGCCCCAACCTCAACCTGCTCGGTACGCGAGAGCCTGGGGTCTACGGCAGCGTGACGCTTGAGCAAATCGATCAAGCGCTTGTCGAACGCGCGAAGCAAGCAGGGGTCGAGCTTGCCACGTTTCAGAGCAATCACGAGGGTCAGCTCGTCGATCGTATCCATGCGGCACGCGCGGAAAACGTCGAGTTCATCATCATCAACCCGGCGGCATACACCCATACGAGCGTGGCAATTCGCGACGCGATCAAGGGAGTCGACATTCCCTTCGTGGAGATTCACCTGTCGAACGTGCATCGACGCGAGCCGTTCCGGCATCACTCGTACTTTTCCGACGTGGCCGAAGGTGTGATCTGCGGCTTGGGCTGGAAAGGTTATCTCTACGCGCTCGAGTTCGCGCTCGAGCGTATCGCCGGCTCGGGCCCGGGCGCGGCGCGCAGCTAGTCTCGATAAAACCAATTCGGCATCGGCGCTTGTGTCCGATGCCCCATGCAATAAAAAAGGGGATTCCCTATGGATCTACGTAAGCTGAAAACCTTGATCGACCTCGTCTCCGAGTCGGGCATTTCGGAGCTCGAAGTCACCGAGGGTGAAGGCAAAGTCCGCATCGTCAAGAACGCCGCCCCGGTTTACGTCCAATCGCCCAACGCCTATGCGCCGCAAATGGCGGTCCCGATGCAGGCGCCGAGCACGGCCCCTGCAGAAGCGCCGCCGAGCGCACCGGTCGTAGCGCCTGTTCAGCAAGGCCATATCGTCACGTCACCGATGGTCGGCACGTTTTATCGCTCGCCGTCGCCGGGCGCGGACTCGTTCGTCAATGTTGGCGACACGGTCAAGGAAGGGCAGACGATCTGCATCATCGAGGCGATGAAGCTGATGAACGAAATCGAGAGCGACAAGGACGGCGTAATCAAGGAAATCCTCGCCGAGAACGGGCAAGCCGTGGAATATGGGCAGCCGCTATTCGTGATCGGCTGACGGCGAGCGAGTCTCACGCACCCCGGCCTGCGTCCTGCACGGGCCGCGCTTAAGCGTCCACTGAAGAGTCGAACCATCGCCATGTTTGAAAAAATTCTCATCGCCAATCGCGGCGAAATCGCGCTGCGCATCCAGCGGGCGTGCCGCGAACTGGGCATCAAAACCGTTGTCGCCTACTCCGAGGCCGACAAGGAAGCCAAGTACGTCAAGCTCGCCGACGAAGCCGTCTGCATCGGGCCCGCGCCGTCGCCGCAAAGCTATCTCAATATGCCGGCACTGATCAGCGCGGCCGAGGTCACTGACGCCGAGGCTATCCACCCCGGCTATGGCTTTTTGTCGGAGAACGCCGATTTCGCCGAACGCGTCGAACAGTCAGGCTTCACCTTCATCGGCCCGCGCCCGGAGACCATCCGGATGATGGGCGACAAGGTGACGGCCAAGCAGACGATGATCAAGACCGGCGTGCCCTGCGTGCCGGGCTCGGAAGGCGCGCTGCCGGACGACCCGAAGGAGATCGTCAAGATTGGGCGAGCAGTCGGCTATCCGGTGATCATCAAGGCGGCCGGCGGCGGCGGCGGGCGCGGCATGCGCGTCGTGCATACGGAAGCGGCACTCGTGAACGCGGTGAACACGACGCGCGAGGAAGCCGGCCGTGCGTTCGGCAATCCGCAGGTCTATATGGAGAAGTTTCTCGAGAATCCGCGCCACATCGAAATCCAGGTGCTGGCCGATTCGTTTAAGAATGCCGTATGGCTTGGCGAGCGCGACTGCTCGATGCAGCGGCGGCACCAGAAGGTCATTGAAGAAGCGCCCGCGCCGAACATCGCGCGCCGCCTGATCGACCGCATCGGCGATCGCTGCGCGGACGCCTGCAAGAAGATGGGTTACCTGGGCGCCGGCACGTTCGAGTTCCTATATGAGAACGGCGAGTTCTATTTCATCGAAATGAACACGCGCGTGCAGGTCGAGCATCCGGTGACGGAGCTCATCACCGGCATCGACATCGTTCAGGAACAGATCCGCATCGCCGCCGGCGAAAAGCTGGGCTATCGTCAGCGCGACATCGTGTTTCGCGGCCATGCGATCGAATGCCGCATCAACGCCGAAGACCCGTTCAAGTTCACGCCTTCGCCGGGGCGCATCACATCGTGGCACGTACCGGGCGGGCCGGGCATCCGCGTCGATTCCCATGCGTACAATGGCTATTTCGTCCCGCCGAACTACGATTCGATGATCGGCAAGCTCATCGCTTACGGTGCGACGCGCGACCAAGCCATCCGGCGCATGCGCATCGCGCTGTCGGAAATGGTCGTCGAAGGCATCCAAACGAACATTCCGCTGCATCGCGAATTGATGCTCGACGGCGGTTTCGTCGAAGGCGGCACCAGCATCCATTACCTCGAAAACCGGCTCGCGGCGAAGCAGCAAGCCGCGCCGGAAGAAGCTTGAGCCGATGACTTATCGGGAATTGATCGTCGAACTCGATCGTGCGCAGGCCGAAGCGTTTTCGGATGCGTTGCTCGCGCTCGGCGCGCTGTCGGTATCGGTCGAAGACGCCGACGCCGACACCCCCGACGAACAGCCGCTCTTCGGCGAGCCGGGGCTCACCCCGAAGCGCACGGCATGGCAGCGCTCGCGCGTGATCGCGTTGCTCGCGCCCGAGCACGATCCGGGCGTCGTGGCCGCGGCTGCCGGTAACGCGCTCGGACTCGCGGCCGTGCCGCCGTTCGAGACGCGCGATGTTGCCGATCAGGATTGGGTGCGTCTCACGCAATCGCAGTTCGAACCCATCGCAATCGGCAAGCGCATCTGGGTCGTGCCGTCCTGGCACGCGGCGCCTGACCCTGACGCACTCGTGCTCGAGCTGGATCCCGGGCTCGCTTTCGGCACGGGCAGCCATCCGACCACGCGTCTTTGCATGGAGTGGCTCGAGGAATCGGTCGAGCAGGGTCGGTCTGTGCTCGATTACGGCTGCGGTTCCGGCATACTCGCGATCCTCGCGAAGAAATGCGGTGCCGAACCGGTCTTCGGCATCGATATCGACCCGCAAGCCGTCGAATCGGCGCGCAAAAACAGCGCCCGCAACGGCGTCGAACTCACTTATGGGTTGCCCGATGCCTGCCCGCCGATCGAGTTCGATATCGTCGTCGCCAATATCCTGTCGAATCCGCTGAAGTTGATGGCGTCGATGCTGTCGTCGCAGGTCAAACCCGGTGGACGGCTCGCGTTATCGGGTGTGCTCGCACGCCAAGCCGACGAAGTCGCCGCGGCTTACGCGCCGTGGATCGCGCTCCGCGTATGGCGCGAACTCGACGGGTGGGTGTGTCTCACTGGCACCAAGCCGGCGTAAAAATGGACGTCGAACGGCAGCGGCGCGCCAAGAAACGGGGTGTGCCGGGAAAGTCTTTAGAATAGCGTATCGATCCACGCACCGGTCCTCGCGGCCGGCACCGGTCCACTATGGTTCTTGCCACCCGCTGTCCCCACTGCGAAACGGTTTTCCGCGTACAGGAGGCGCAACTCGCGCGCTCGAATGGACGCGTACGCTGCGGGCACTGCAATGAAGTGTTCGTCGCATCGGATAACCTGCTCGATCCCACCGCGCTGGCGTCGCGCGATACGAGCGATGCCAACGCAACGCACGCTGCCGACGATACCCACGCAACGACGCGCCCGGCGCAACCCGCATCGACCGACGAGGCCCCGCTCCTCACACCAATCGAATCGGCACCGCCAACACCGCCGAAGCCTGTGCCCGAACCCGTCGCCGAGCCGGCACCTCCGATCTCGCCTGCCGGCGAAGAGGAGCAAAAGACCGCCCCCGTCGAGCCCGCCACGCCTGCGCCAACGGGGGCACCTGAAGCAACTGAAGCACTCGAATCCCATCCCCACGAAACAACGCCACGACAGTCATCAACGTTCGCGGGCTTTGGCGATACAGTGCCCCCGCCCGAACCTGCCGTTTCGACGGCCGCGCCGCGCGAGCCAGAGGCGTTGTCCGAGCCTCGAGACGAGCACGCAGATCGAATGCCACACGCGCACGGCTTCAGCAGCGCAGCGCCTTCGGCACGCGACGACGAGCCACGCCTGCCGCCGGACGACCTCGCTCCTGTCTGGCGCGCCGATCCCGAGCCGCGTTTTCGGATGCCGCCTACGCCTGGCCGGGGGCCGGAAGCCGACGACGACCGCGTGCATTTCGCCGTCACACGCGAGCGGCGAGCCGCTGCGCCGCGGCACACGTTACGCCGCGTCGCGGGCGTTTTCCTGTGCCTCGTGCTGCTGGTGCTGCTGCTCGCGCAACTCGCCTGGTGGCGCAGGGAAGCCGTCATGGTCTACTGGCCCGATTCGCAGCCGCTCTTCGTGCGCGCGTGCGCGCAGCTCGGCTGCCAAATCGCACCGCCGCGCGATATCGACGGCCTACAAGTCGAGGCGTCGGACCTGCGCCAAGTGGACGGCCCGCACCGGCTCGAACTGCACGTGCCGTTGCGCAACCGTTACAACGTCGCACTCGCCTATCCGGCGATCGAGCTGACGCTTTTCGACGCGAAAAACGAAGTCGCGATCCGCCGCGTGCTCTGGCCGCAGGACTACCTGCCGCCCGGCACCGCGGTTGCAACGGGGCTGCCGGCACATGCCACGCAGACGATGATCGTACGGCTCGACAGTGGTAACGCGGTGGCCACCAACTTCCGCGTGCAAATTTTCTACCCCTAACCTAGGGCCTGTTCACGCTAATTACAGGCTTGCGCTGGCCGCCAGAAGGGCCGAGCGCAAGGAATGTGATGCCCCGCAGGAAATCCCCTTGGGGGACGAAGGGAATACTCGACGTATTCACAAGGAGCATGACGCGGCGATCGGCCCTTCTGGCGGCCAGCCCCGCGAAGGATTTTTCGATTAGGGGAACGTGCCTTGGGGGACGCCCGGCAAGGCACGTTCGCAAGCCTGTAATTAGCGTGAACAGGCCCTAGTAGGCAGCGCAACCGCGGGCCGGCCACCGTCGAATCGGCCGCGCCCTTTTTTTCGCATTCGCGATAACCCGAGACGAATTTCTGGAGCACAACATGAGTCAAGTTACGCTGGGCGGCAACCCAATCGAAGTGGGCGGTACGTTTCCGACGGTGGGCCAAAAAGCGCCCGACGTGTCGCTGGTCGGCAAAGATCTGAAACCGGTGACGCTTGCCGATTTCTCCGGCAAGCGCAAAGTGCTGAACATCGTGCCAAGCCTCGACACGCCGACTTGCGCCACCTCCACGCGCAAGTTCAACGAAGCGGCCGCCAAGCTGGCCAACACTGCGGTGATCGTGGTTTCGGGCGACCTCCCGTTCGCCGCTTCGCGCTTTTGCACGACCGAGGGCATCGAGAACGTCGTGACCGCATCGACATTCCGCAGCCATGATTTCGCGAAGGCATACGGCGTCGATATCACGAGCGGCCCGCTGGCCGGTTTGACGGCGCGCGCGGTCGTCGTACTCGACGAAAGCGATAAAGTGCTGCACGCGGAGCTGGTCGGCGAAATCAAGAACGAGCCGAACTACGACGCCGCACTGAATGCATTGAAGTAAGTAAGTTGCACACGCATTGACGAAGCGCTGCGCGAGTGTCGTGCGGCGCTTCGTCACGTGGTGCTGCCGGTTTCGTTTCCCTCTTCCCTTAGGAACTTCGCCTTGGCTACGCTGATCTGCGGCTCGCTCGCCTACGACAACATCATGACTTTCCAGGGGCGCTTTCGCGACCACATCTTGCCCGAGCAAGTGCATATCCTGAACGTCAGCTTCCTCGTGCCGACGATGCGCCGCGAATTCGGCGGCTGCGCCGGCAACATCGCTTATGCACTCAAGCTGCTGGGCGGCGATGCGCGCGTCATGGCCGCGCTCGGCGCCACCGACGCTCAGCTTTATCTCGACAGGTTCGACAGCCTAGGCCTGTCGAAGGACCATATACGCGTCGTGCCCGACACCTATACGGCGCAAGCAATGATCACGACCGATCTCGACAACAACCAGATCACGGCGTTCCACCCAGGCGCGATGATGCAGTCGCATCTGAACCGCGCCGACGAAGCGAACGGTGTCACGCTCGCGATCATCGCGCCGGACGGCTATGAAGGCATGGTGCAGCACACCGAAAAATTGGCGGCGGCCGGTGTACCGTTTGTCTTCGACCCGGGCCAGGCGCTGCCGCTGTTCTCGGCCGAGGCACTGCGCCGCGCAATCGAGCTTGCCAGTTATGTGGCCGTCAACGACTACGAAGCAAAGCTCGTCAGCAACAAGACCGGTTGGTCGCTCGACGACATTGCCGGCCGCGTGAAAGCACTCGTCGTCACCTACGGTGAAAACGGTGCGCAGATCCATCACGCGGGGCAATGTGAAGCCATCCCCGCCGTCGCGCCCGCGCGCGTGGTTGACCCGACCGGCTGCGGCGATGCCTTTCGCGGCGGCCTGCTCTACGGCATCGAAAATGGAATGGACTGGGCCACGACCGGCCGCTTGGCAAGCCTGATGGGCTCGCTCAAAATTGAACAATCGGGCCCGCAAACCTATGCGCCGTCGCGCGCTCAAATCGATGCGCGGTTCGAGCAGGCATTCGGTTACCGCCTGAGCTAACCTTTTGGAATGTGGACTTGGAGTTGGAGCAAGACAAAATGAAAACATCAGCTCATATAGCTCATGTGGCGCTCGCCACGGCGCTCGTCAGCACGCTGGCGATCACGGGATGCGCCTATAACAGCAGTTCGGCGGACGTCTATTCCGCCAATCAGGCGCAGCGCGAGCAGATGGTGCGCATGGGTGTCGTCGAGAGCGTGCGCGCCGTGACGATCAGCTCGAACAACGGGCAACCGAGCGGAATCGGGGCCGTCGGCGGCGGCGCACTTGGTGCGGTGGCCGGCAGCACGATCGGCGGCGGCAAGGGCTCCATCATCACTGCGATCGTCGGGGGGCTTGCCGGCGCAGTCGCCGGCAATGCCGTCGAGAACGGCGTGGCCAAGCGCAGCGGCGTCGAAATCACCGTGCGGCTCGATAATGGCGACCTGCGCGCCATCACGCAAAGCGCAACGGGTGAGGTCTTCCGCGCCGGCGATCGGGTGCGACTACTGTCGAGTGGCGGCGTGACGCGCGTCACGCATTGACGCATTTGACGCATTTGACGCATTTGACGCATTTGACGCATTGAAACGAAGCACACCGTCAGCAAGGCGGCAGTCGTCTATCAAAAAAAAACCCGTCACCGCTTGAACTGGTGACGGGTTTTTGACTGCATGGGCGCGGCGCACGTTACCAATGCGCCGTGGCCCTCACTGCTACCTCGTCCTGCTTCGATTACGGACGCGAGCCGGTCGGGAACGGCCAAGCCGCTGCCGGGTTCAACGCCGTCTTGACGCTCGGCGCAGCCGGGGCCGCAGCAGGCGTCGCAGGGGCAGCAGGTGTAGCGGGCGCAGCCTTCTTCGCAGCGGCCTTCTTCGCAGGGGCAGCCTTTTTCGCAGCAGCCTTCTTCGCAGGGGCGGCTTTCTTGGCGGCAGCCTTCTTCGCGGGGGCAGCTTTCTTAGCGGCAGCCTTCTTCGCAGGGGCTTTCTTGGCAGCGGTCTTCTTCGCCGCAGCCTTCTTCGCCGGTGCAGCCTTCTTCGCTACGGCCTTTTTCGCTGCGGCCTTCTTGGCCGGTGCAGCCTTCTTCGCTACGGCCTTCTTAGCGGCAGCCTTCTTCGCCGGCGCGGCCTTCTTCACTGCCGTCTTCTTGGCAGCGACTTTCTTCGCCGGTGCAGCCTTCTTGGCTACGATCTTCTTTGCTGCGACTTTCTTGGCCGGGGCGGCCTTCTTCGCTACGGTCTTCTTCGCTGCGACCTTCTTCGCGGGAGCAGCCTTCTTCGCTGCAACCTTCTTGGCCGGAGCAGCTTTCTTCGCAGCGGGCTTCTTCTTGGCGAGTGCCATTGTTTTCTCCTTCAGGTTTCGAGAGTCAGTTTGAACTACACCCTTCTTCAAAACCCGCTTCCCGCTGCGCGCCGGTGAGGGCGCGCGCTGCGAAGCGGGCTATTCATCGGCGTACGCAGGTATGGCGCGCTTACGCTAATGAATACGGCGAGGCGTGCGGTGCCCGATGGCACAGCACGCCCAATCCAGTCGGCGGCACGGCATATCGCGTCCGTACCTACCGGCAATCGCTTGAGTCGGGCTGACGGCCATAGGGCCGCCAGCTTTTTCGGGGGGTAGTTCGCCCGTCCCACTGAAGGGTTCGCAAAGTGCTTGTCATGTTTTTGGACGGACTTGCCGCCGGGCACGCTCTGCATCAGGCGTTCTTGCTCCTAACCATGTTTGCCGCGATTCGTTTCGCGGCCACCCCAACTATTTCGCAGGCACAGCGCCGCTGTCATTCCCAGGACAGCGCTCCGCCCGTTTGATATTCGATAACACGCGTCTCGAAGAAGTTACGTTCCTTCTTCAAGTCGATCATCTCGCTCATCCACGGGAACGGGTTCTCCTCGTTCGGGAACAGCGGATCGAGACCGATCTGCTGGCAACGCCGATTGCAGATGAAGCGCAGGTAACTTTTGAACATCGAAGCGTTCAGCCCAAGCACACCGCGCGGCATCGTGTCTTCCGCGTAGCGATACTCGAGATCGACCGCTTGCCGGAACAGCACGCGGATTTCCTCGCGGAACGCGGGCGTCCACAGGTGCGGGTTTTCGAGCTTGATCTGGTTGATCAGGTCAATGCCGAAATTGCAGTGCATCGACTCGTCACGCAGGATGTACTGATACTGCTCCGCTGCGCCCGTCATCTTGTTCTGACGGCCGAGCGCGAGAATCTGCGTAAACCCGACGTAGAAGAAGAGTCCTTCCATCACGCAGGCGAAGACGATCAGCGACTTCAACAGACTCTGGTCCGCCTCGAGCGTGCCCGTCTTGAAGGCCGGGTCGGTCAGCGTATGGATGAACGGAATCAGGAATTGGTCCTTGTCGCGAATCGACTTGACCTCGTGGTAGGCGTTGAAGATCTCGCCTTCGTCGAGACCGAGCGATTCGACGATGTATTGATAGGCGTGCGTGTGGATCGCTTCTTCAAACGCCTGCCGCAGCAGGAACTGCCGGCACTCGGGCGCCGTGATGTGGCGGTACGTGCCCAGTACGATGTTGTTCGCGGCAAGCGAGTCGGCCGTCACGAAGAAGCCGAGGTTGCGCTTGACGACGCGGCGCTCGTCCTCGGTCAACCCGTTCGGGTCTTTCCAGAGGGCGATGTCGCGGGACATGTTGATTTCCTGCGGCATCCAATGATTCGCGCAGCCGGCCAGATACTTCTCCCAGGCCCACTTGTACTTGAACGGCACCAGTTGGTTGACGTCGGTCTGGCCGTTGATGATGCGTTTGTCGGCAACGTTGACGCGCGCTTCCGATGGAGCGGCCGGTGCGGCCACTTCAGCCGCGTAGGGGGCAACGGCAACGTCGCCCGCGAAGATGTCCTGCGCCAACGGAGCTTGCGTCGCGCTGAGCGTCGCTGCTTGCGTTCCGACGGCCGAGCCGGAGAGGTTGCGCAATGCATTCGATTGCGAACCGCTCGAGGGAGTTACGGCAGTCGTCTCGTCATCCCAGTTGAGCATAAATTATCACCATCAATTTAGAACGGTTTGTACCATCTTTTCACGAGCGATAAAAGGGTTCGCTCATGAAAATTTCTCTTTTCGATTCACGCTGCGACCTGCATACAACACTTTGATCGATGCATCGTTCACTCGACGTCACTCGCGATGTGTTCGACGAGCGTCCAAATCAATGAATCGATATGGTCGATCGCGCTTGCTTGAGCACATCAGCGAGCGATGACGAAGCAAGCTTTTCGATCGACAAGCGGGGCATCGATATCGATCATGCGCGCATGCCGGTCGTTGTTTTCTTAACTGCCAGCATCAGCGATGCCTGCTTTGTTCGACTCGCACCGCGCGCATAGCGCGCAGCGCGAACGCAGCTTCGTTGCACGACGTTACTGGCAGGCCTCGCACTCGTCGAAGCCCGGGTCGCCCGGACGCATCATGCAAACGGGACCTTCTGCTTCCGGCTGCGCGGCAACGCTGGCTGCCGCCGCGTTCATGCCGCCCGTCGACGAGCCCGCACCGCCCGCGGCACCGAACCCGCCTGCCGCACTGCCGCCACCCGCACCACCCACGCCGCCATCATCGGAGCGCACCGCGTTGAGCGCGCCGTGCGCCACAGTCGATTTCTCGACGTGCGTCGCCCCCATCGTGCGCAGGTAGTAGGTCGTCTTCAAGCCGCGCAGCCAGGCCAGCTTGTACACTTCGTCGAGCTTTTTACCTGATGCGCCGCCCATGTAAATGTTCAGCGATTGGGCCTGATCGATCCACTTTTGCCGGCGCGCCGCTGCTTCGACGAGCCACTTCGGATCGACTTCGAACGCGGTCGCGTAGATCGCGCGCAGATCGGCCGGCACCCGATCGATGCGCGAGAGCGTGCCGTCGAAGTACTTCAGGTCGGCAACCATCACCTCGTCCCACAGCCCGCCGGCCTTCAAGTCGCGCACGAGGTAATCGTTCACGACCGTGAACTCGCCCGACAGGTTCGACTTCACGTACAGGTTCTGGAACGTCGGTTCGATACAGGCCGACACACCGATGATGTTGGAGATCGTCGCCGTCGGGGCGATCGCAACGCAGTTCGAGTTGCGCATGCCGTGGGTGGCGATGCGCGAGCGCAGCGTCGTCCAGTCCATCGATTCGCTCGCGTCGATCTCGACGTAGCCGCCGCGTGCGTCGGCCAGCAGCTTGAGCGTGTCTTGCGGGAGGATGCCGCGGTCCCACAGCGAGCCACGGTAGCTGGAGTAGCGGCCACGCTCCTCGGCGAGCTCCGTCGACGCGTAGTAAGCGTAGTAGCAGACGGCTTCCATCGAGCGATCGGCGAATTCGACGGCTGCATCCGAAGCATACGGCGTGCGCAGCAGGTGCAGACAGTCCTGGAAGCCCATGATGCCGAGGCCCACCGGACGATGCTTGAGGTTCGAGTTGCGCGCCTTCGCCACCGCGTAGTAATTGATGTCGATGACGTTGTCGAGCATGCGCATGGCCACGCTGACGGTCCGCTTGAGCTTGTCGTGATCGAGCAAGTAGCTGCCGTCGGCCTGCTTGATCATATGTGCGACGAGGTTCACCGAGCCGAGGTTACAGACAGCGATTTCGGTGTCGCTCGTGTTCAGTGTGATTTCCGTGCACAGATTCGACGAGTGGACGACGCCGACGTGCTGCTGCGGCGAGCGCAGGTTGCACGGGTCCTTGAACGTGATCCACGGGTGACCCGTCTCAAACAGCATGCCGAGCATCTTGCGCCAGAGCTGGGCCGCCGGAATCTTCTTGAACAGCTTGATCTCGCCGCGCGCCACCTTGTCTTCGTACGCCGTGTAAGCGGCTTCGAATTCCACGCCGAACTTGTCGTGCAGATCGGGGCACGTCGACGGCGAGAACAACGTCCAGTCGCCGCCCTCCATCACGCGCTTCATGAAAAGATCGGGAATCCAGTTCGCCGTATTCATGTCGTGCGTGCGGCGGCGGTCGTCGCCCGTGTTCTTGCGCAGCTCGAGGAATTCCTCGATGTCGAGGTGCCACGATTCCAAATACGCGCACACCGCGCCCTTGCGCTTGCCGCCCTGGTTGACCGCGACGGCCGTGTCGTTGACGACTTTCAGGAACGGCACGACGCCTTGCGACTTACCGTTGGTGCCCTTGATATGGGAGCCGAGCGCACGCACGCGCGTCCAGTCGTTGCCGAGGCCGCCAGCAAACTTCGAGAGCAGCGCATTTTCCTTGAGCGCTTCGTAAATGCCGTCGAGGTCGTCGGCCACCGTCGTCAGATAGCACGACGACAGTTGCGAGCGGCGCGTGCCGGAATTGAAGAGCGTCGGCGTCGAGCTCATGAAGTCGAATGTCGACAGCACGTTGTAAAACTCGATGGCGCGCGCTTCGCGGTCGATCTCGTTTAATGAGAGCCCCATCGCCACACGCATAAAGAATGCCTGCGGCATTTCGATACGGGTACCGTCGCTATGTAAAAAGTAGCGGTCGTACAGCGTTTGCAGACCGAGGTAGCCGAATTGCAGATCGCGGTTGGCGTCGAGCGCGGCGCCAAGACGCTTTAAGTCGAACTGCTGCAGCTTCTCGTCGAGCAGCTCGGCTTCGATGCCGCGCTTGATGAACTGCGGGAAGTATTCGGCGTAGCGCTCGTTCATTTCATGCTGAGTCACTTCTTCGCCGAGAATCTCACGGCGGATCGTGTGCAGCAGAATACGCGCCGTCACCTGGCTGTAGGCCGGGTCCTTTTCGATCATCGTGCGCGCCGCGAGAATCGCCGAGTCGTAGACCTGGCTCAGCGGCACGCCGTCGTACAGGTTCTTGACGGTCTCGGCGACGATCGGCTCTGCGCTGACCGCGGCGCCGAGGTGCTCGCAGGCCGATTCGATGATGCCCGTCAGCGCGTTCATGTCGAGCGCTCGCGTGACCCCGTTGTCGACGACGTTCAGCCCCGACGTGTGCGCCGACGCCTGCGGCGCATGCGCGCGCTCCTGATTACGCTTTTCGCGGTACAGCACGTAGGCGCGGGCCACGTTGTGCTCGCCGCCGCGCATCAGCGCAAGCTCGACCTGATCCTGAATGTCTTCGATATGGAACGTGCCGCCGTTCGGACGGCTGCGCACGAGGGCGCGCACGACGTTCTGCGTAAGCTGCTCGACAAGTTCGCGCACGCGCGCCGAAGCGGCGCCCTGCCCGCCGTTGACGGCGAGAAACGCCTTCGTCACGGCGATCGCGATTTTGGACGGCTCGAACGACACGACGCTGCCATTGCGGCGAATGACCTTGTAATCGGCGAACGTCGCTTGCGGCGCAAGCGGCTGCGTATGAGCAGATTGTCCGCCGACGGCGCGGCCGCTCGGCCCGCTCTGCTGGCTCGTCATGTTGTCGGTCGTTTGCATGTGCAAAGCTCCTGATCTTTGATGTGCGGCGATGCCGCGGATTGGAACAACCGTCGCGCCACCCCGAGCGCGAACGATGAGGTGCGGGGAAAAAAGCAACGCAAGTGAGATGTCAGGCGAAACGGCACGCAGTGGACGATGGCCTTCTTCGTTGTTCTTGCGACGTGCTCGCGCCCCTTTCGTGCGCCCTTCCTTCCCCGAAAGGACGAAGGTGCAGAAGCGATGGTCCTGCGCTTTCGTCCGTGTTTTTGCGACGCGCGATGCGTTGCATCGCTGCAGTGCCTAGCCCCCGATTTTGAGGCACGAGCGTTAGCCCTATGCGAAGGCCTGCTGGCGTCTCGACACAATATCTTGTGAAATTATGTGCCGTTCACACCAAGTATAGTAGAGCGATTGATCATCTCAAAAGGGTTTATTTGCCCGCCGGCCCTTGACATTTGCATGTTGCGGACCGGGCAAGGGCCGACGCAAAACGCAAGAGGCATACGGGTTTTGCCGGTTCGGGCGCATCGCAAAAACAGCGCACGCGAGTGGCTTTATCAACGATGCTGGTAGGGGAAATACCGATCCGCTAGCGCGGCGTCGCGCGCGAACCGCTGCCAATCGAAGTGCGGTCCGGGGTCGGTCTTTCGCCCCGGCGCGATATCGGCGTGGCCGGCCAGCGCTTCGATCGGATAGTGTTCGACGAGCGCCTTCACAAGCGCTGCCAGCATCGCGTATTGCGCCGGCTCGAACGGGGTGTCGTCGGCGCCCACGAGTTCAATACCGATCGAGAAGTCATTGCAGCGCGGCCGGCCAAAGAAATCGGATGCACCGGCATGCCACGCGCGCGCTTCGCAAGAGACGAACTGCACAAGCGCCCCATCGCGCTCAATCAGAAAATGCGACGACACGCGCAAACCGCGCAAGTGCGCGTCGAAGTACGGATGAGCCGAGCAGTCGAGACGATTTTGGAACAGCTCGACGATCGCATCGCCGCCGAATTCGCCGGGCGGCAAACTGATGTTGTGAACGACGATCAGCGACGGCATGGTGTCGGCCGGCCGCGCTTCGCAATTCGGCGACGGCGCTGCGCGCGCCGCCGTCACCCAACCGTCGCCGCCGACCGCAAGACTCTCAGCGCTCATCGGTTCTCACCGCGAGCCAGCGGTGTTGGCCGCATAGGGCCGCGCATGCTCCGCGCAACAGAAGTACTGTTGCCCGACGGAGATGGAGTCGCCTTTGGGCGCATGAACGCCGCATGCGGCACACCGCACCATCGGCTCCGCGAGCGAGCGCGGCGCTTCGCGCGCATGCGCCGCGTGTGGACCACGCGCTGCATCGCTGCGCCCGGGGCCGCCTGCCTGCGCCGTGCGCAGCGCCTTGACGAGCCAGCGCCCCACCAGGACGAAGAGGATCAGAAGAAGAATTTGTCGCATCGATCAGACCACGGGACGGTGCAAGAGCACCTCGAATACAAAGCGAGAGCCGACATAAGCCAACAGCAAAGCCACAAACGACGCGAGCACCCAGCGCAGCGCCGCGCGTCCGCGCCAGCCAGACATACGCCGGGCCGCGAGCAGCGCGCCGAACATCAGCCACGAGAGGAAGGCGAACACCGTCTTGTGATCGAAGGTCAGCGCGCGATCGACGAGCTGCTCGCTAAAGAGAATGCCGGAGATCAGCGTCAACGTCAGCAGCACGAACCCTGCCGCGATCAGGCGAAACAGCAGCTTTTCGAGCGTGAGCAGCGGCGGTAGTGTATCGAGCCAGCTCGTGAACCAGCCGCTCGACGCCCGGTGTTCGAGCGAGCCGCGCAACCCATGCAGGCGCCGCTCCGCGAACAGCGTCAGCACGGCGTGCAGCGCGGCGATGGTCAGCAGTCCATAGGCGATGTTCGCGATGACGAAGTGCAGCTTGAAAAGCGGCGCGGCCGCGTACGGCAACACGCGCACGCCGCCGAACAAAAGCGGCAGCAACGAAGCCACGCAAGCGAGCGGCACCACGAGCAAACGCAGCCCATCGAGCGGAAAAAAGAAACTTTCGATCCAATAGATGCTGGCCCCAAGCCAGAACATCGCGGAGAGCGCAAACGCAAAGCCGAACACCATCGCGTCGTGCGGGAAGATCGTCGTGTGCAACAGCAGGCCATGCGCGAGCAGCGCGACGAACAGCAGCACACGCCCCGGCATCGTCATGCCAGACGCGGCGGCGAATGGCGGCGGGGCTGGCATCGGAGGTACACTCGAAAGCACAGCGCGCGGCCCCGTGTGCCCGCCGAAGGCCGCGGCCCCGGCGCCCGCAGCCCGATAGGCGCGCCAGCCGGCCACGGCAAGGCTGCCGTAAAGGAGCGCGGTGAGGGCATACAGTACAATGTCCATATTCTGCAGTTTACACTAGCGTCTGTTTATATATGGCGGGCAGCGCCTGTCGTCACCCGTTATACGTAAACAGACGCTTGGCCCATTCGCGCGTGCGCCGGCAAGCCGCCACGCACGGTTGACCGTTCCGTTCCTCCGCTCCCATGCTCGACACTCTCACTCAACGGATGGCGCGCGTCGTTAAAACGCTGCGCGGCGAAGCCCGTCTCACCGAAGCCAACACCCAGGAAATGCTGCGCGAGGTGCGCCTCGCCCTGCTCGAAGCCGACGTGGCCCTACCCGTCGTGCGCGAATTCATTGCCAAGGTGAAGGAAAAAGCGCTCGGCGAGGAAGTCGTCGGCAGTCTGTCGCCGGGTCAGGCGCTCGTCGGTGTCGTGCAGCGCGAGCTCACCGCCGTCATCGGGGGCGACTACGAAGGCCGCGCCGCCGAACTCAACCTGGCCGTGACGCCGCCCGCCGTGATCCTGATGGCGGGCCTGCAAGGTACCGGCAAGACGACGACGGTCGGCAAGCTCGCCAAGCTGTTGCGCGAGAAAGACAAGAAAAAAGTGCTCACCGTCTCGTGCGACGTCTACCGGCCCGCCGCGATCGCGCAGCTCAAGACGGTCACCGAACAGGTCGGCGCCGAATTCTTCCCGTCGCAACCCGATCAAAAGCCGGTCGACATCGCGTTGGCCGCCGTCGATTGGGCCAAGCGTCACTACCACGACGTGCTGATCGTCGATACGGCCGGCCGGCTCGGCATCGACGACGCGATGATGCAGGAAATCACCGCGCTGCACGGCACGTTGAATCCGGCGGAAACCCTGTTCGTGGTCGACGCGATGCTCGGTCAGGACGCGGTGAACACGGCCAAGGCGTTCAACGATGCGCTACCGCTCACGGGCGTCGTGCTGACGAAGCTCGACGGCGACTCGCGCGGCGGCGCAGCGCTCTCGGTGCGGCACGTGACCGGCAAGCCGATCAAGTTCGTCGGCGTGGCCGAGAAGTTGGACGGGCTCGAGGTGTTCTACCCGGAGCGCATGGCCAACCGCATTCTCGGCATGGGCGATATCCTCGCGCTCGTCGAAGAAGCGCAGCGCAACGTCGACGTCAAGGCTGCGCAAAAGCTCGCCGACAAAGTCAAAAAAGGCGGCGACTTCGATCTCAACGATTTCCGCGCGCAGCTCTCGCAGATGAAGAGCATGGGCGGACTGTCCACGCTGATGGATAAGCTGCCCGCTCAATTTCAGCAAGCGACGGCCGGCGCGGACATGAGTCAGGCGGAAAAGCAAATGCGGCGCATGGAGGGCATCATCAACTCGATGACACCGAAGGAGCGCGCCAAGCCCGAACTGATCAAGGCCACGCGCAAGCGCCGGATCGCTTCCGGCGCGGGCGTGCAGGTTCAGGAGGTGAACCGTATGCTCAATCAATACGAGCAAATGCGCACGATGATGAAAAAGCTCAAGGGCGGTAATCTGCAAAAGATGATGCGCGGCATGAAGGGTATGCTGCCCGGCATGCGCTGACGTCTTCCACCTCCACACTCACTATATACGCCGCTCATTCGACGCCATGAATCGCGAAGAAGCCCTCCATATCTTTCGCCACTCCGAGCAGATCGTCTCGGCCGACGAGGTGAACGCGTCGATCGAGCAGATGGCGCAAGCCATCCGCGCGGAGATGAACGATACGTTCCCGCTCGTGCTGTCGGTGATGGGCGGCGCCGCCGTCTTCACCGGCATGCTGCTGCCCCGCCTCGATTTCCCGCTCGAATTCGACTACATCCATCTCACCCGCTACCGCAATACGACGCAAGGCAGCGCTGACATGCAATGGCGGGTGGCGCCGGCCGAATCGGTCAAAGGCCGTATCGTGCTGGTGCTCGACGATATTCTCGACGAAGGCGAGACGATGGCCGCCATTCGCGACCGCATCCTGGCGATGGGCGCGAAGCGCTTTTTGAGTGCGGTGCTGTGCGAGAAGACTCTGTCCAAAGGCAAGCCGCTTTATCCCGATTTTTGCGGCTTCAAAGTGCCGGATCGCTATGTGTTCGGCTGTGGGATGGACGCGCGCGGCTACTGGCGCAACCTGCCGACGATCCGCGCGCTGACCGACGGCGCCTGAGTGCGTCAGACATCAATCGTCGGTCATTAATCACTAGCCACCGGCAAGGGCGCCAAGAGGCTCCCGCCAGTGACGCCCGACCGCTCCTTCGCCCCTCAGCCCGCGACCGACGAATACCCCGCACGCACGCGTGCGGCAGCGAACGCAGCCGCTTCGTCGATGGGTACCAGCGTCGGCTCGGCATCGCGTCGGCCCTGGTACTCGATATTTCCCTCCTTCAAGCCGCGCTCACCAATGACGAGCCGATGCGGCACACCAATCAGCTCCCAGTCGGCAAACATGACGCCAGGCCGTTCGCCGCGATCGTCAAAGATTACGTCGATACCCGCTTCGGTCAGTTGTGCATAAAGCGTGTCGGCCGCGGCGCGCACCGTGTCGCTGCGCTCATAGCCCATCGGGCAGAGTACGAGCTCGAACGGCGCGATCGCTTCGGGCCAGATGATGCCGCGCTCGTCGTTGTTCTGCTCGATCGCCGCGCCGAGAATGCGCGTGATGCCGATGCCATAGCAGCCCATTACCATCGGCCGCGGCTTGCCCGTTTCGTCGAGGAACGTCGCGCCCATTGCATCGGAGTATTTCGTGCCGAGCTGAAAGACATGACCGACCTCGATGCCGCGGCAAATCTCGAGCGCGCCCTTGCCATCCGGCGACGGGTCGCCCGGCCGCACGTTGCGGATATCGGCGACGACGGGCTCGGGCAAATCGCGGCCCCAGTTCACGCCCGTGGTGTGGTAATCGGTTTCGTTCGAGCCGACGACGAAATCGCTCATGCACGCGACGGTGCGATCGGCGATCACCTTGACCGGTTTTTTCGTGCCGATCGGCCCGAGATAGCCGGGCGGCGTGCCGAACCACTCGACGATTTCGGCCTCGGTCGCGAAGCGGAAATTCGCGAGCCCCGGCAGCTTGCTTGTCTTGATTTCATTGAGATCGTGGTCGCCACGCAGCATCAGCAACCAAATCGTCGGCTCGGCGCCTTCGTTGTCCGTGGCGAGCACGATCGACTTGATGGTGCGCGCGAGCGGCAGGCCAAGAAATTCGGCGACTGCTTCGCATTTCGCCTTGCCCGGCGTCGCCGTCTTCGTCATCGGCTCGCTGGGCGCCGCACGTTGTGCGCCGAGCGCGAGCGCTTCGGCCGCTTCCACGTTGGCCGCAAACTCCGAGTTCGGACAGTAGGCGATGTCGTCCTCGCCGGTGTCGGCGATCACGTGGAACTCTTGCGACTTGTTGCCGCCGATCGCACCGCTATCGGCCGCCACCGCGCGGAATTCGAGGCCGATGCGCGTAAAAATGCGCACGTAGGCGTCGAACATCTTGCGATATGACTCGTCGAGACCGGCCTGATCCTTGTCGAACGAATAGGCGTCTTTCATCGTGAATTCGCGCCCGCGCATCACGCCGAAACGGGGACGAATCTCGTCACGAAACTTCGTTTGAATCTGGTAAAAATTCACCGGCAACTGCCGGTAGCTCTTGATCTGATTGCGGGCGATGTCCGTCACGACTTCCTCGTGCGTCGGACCGAAGACGAAATCGGTTTGCTTGCGATCCTTGAAACGCAGCAACTCCGGCCCGTATTGCACCCAGCGCCCGGACTCCTGCCAAAGCTCGGCTGGCTGAACAGACGGCATCAGCAACTCGAGCGCGCCGGCCCGGTTCATCTCTTCGCGCACGATGGCTTCGACCTTGCGAATCGAGCGCAGCCCAATCGGCAAATAGTTGTAGATGCCACCCGCGACGCGCCGGATCATGCCCGCGCGCACCATCAACTTGTGGCTGACGACTTCCGCGTCGGCCGGAGCTTCCTTCAAAGTGCCAATAAAAAAACGGGACGCTTTCATTCAGTTTTTCCAAAGCGGCGGCCCACGGTGAGCCGCTCAAAGAGGGGAACGAGTGGGTTCGAACTGCGCGGCACGCGCCTTGCGTCACGCGCGACCCGTACTGGTGCATGCCGATGCGGAAGACTCGTTATCTGTTTATAATCAAAGCAATTTTAAAGGATTCGAAGGTGGTTGTATGCTTGATCGCGAAGGCTTTCGCCCGAACGTCGGCATCATCCTCTTGAACGCGCATAACGAGGTGTTTTGGGGTAAGCGGCTGCGTGAACATTCCTGGCAGTTTCCGCAAGGGGGCATCAAATATGGCGAAACCCCCTTGCAAGCAATGTATCGGGAGTTACACGAAGAAACCGGCTTGCGTCCGGAACATGTCAAGATCGTCGGCCGCACGCGCGACTGGCTGCGTTACGAGGTGCCGGACAAGTTCATCAAGCGCGAAGTACGCGGGCACTATCGCGGCCAGAAGCAGATCTGGTTCTTGCTGCGGATGGTCGGTCGCGATTGCGACATCTGCCTGCGCGCTACCGATCACCCGGAGTTCGACGCTTGGCGTTGGAACGAATACTGGGTGCCGCTCGATGCCGTCATCGAGTTCAAGCGTGATGTCTATCAATTGGCGTTGACCGAGCTGTCGCGATTCCTGCGCCGCCCGGCGTCGCGCCACGACAAATCGCGTGGCCAGAGCGGGCCGGCGCGGCAACCGCACATGCCGGCCGACGCCTGCACAGCCGCAGGCGCGCCCGAGCAGATGGGCGCGTCGGCGGGCGTGATCGTCATCGAAACATCAGCCGAAAACACGGACGACATCCGCTGTTCGACATCTTCCACTGTCCTGATCGTGCCTGAATAGGCACTTCACGCCCAATCCGGGCGCCATTGCGTCCGTGCAAACGCCCTGAACACCTCGAACGGACGCTATCATTCGGTTCTCCGAATATCGCGCCCGTTTTTTCGAGGATCCCATATTGAAAGCGACGACACTTGCCGTGGCTTGTCTAGCCGCCAGCGCGCTGCTGGCCGGCTGCTCGCACACGCCGGCCAAATCCGCCGCCGCATCCAACAAGGATGACAGCACGTTCACTTATTTGCTCGATCGCCAGGGAAAGTGGACGGAAAACAAGGTCGAGGCGCTGCCTCCGTTGCCGCAGGCAGCCGACCTCCTGCCGTTCGACGTTTCGCAAAATACCCCGCTCAAGTTTGCCGTCGACGGAAAATCGATCGACGTGGGCTCGGATGGCGTCGTGCGCTACACGGTGGTCGTCACGAGCCCCTCCGGTGCACGCAATGTCAATTACGAAGGCATCCGCTGCGACACCTATGAATGGCGCCAGTACGCGGGGCTCGACGCCGATCACAACGGCTGGGACCGCAGCGTCGCCACGCGCTGGCGGCGCATCGAGAACGGCGAATTGAACGCTTATCACGCTTCGCTATATCAGGATTACTTCTGCGCGAACAAGATGCCGGCCGCGCCCGCGAAGACGATCGTCGATAACCTGCGCCACGGCCGCACGGTGTCGTCGCTCATTCACTGAGACGCAGGACACGCGACGCAGCTAAAGAATTTTCGCATTCCATGCTACCGGCATTCGCGCCATCCTTCCGATTGCGATGGATACCACCTTCAGGTGGGTCCTTTGGTCCTTGACTCTGTCGGAAGGAGCTTCCCGTATGAACGCCAGAGTGCGCCCCGAACTTCACAATCTCACTCTCGCGGCACTGCGAGCGGGCGCTATGGCGCCGCAAACCCTCGCAACGTGGGCGCCTAACCTCGGCGGCGCGAGAATCCACGTTGGCGTTCCTTTTCGCACCGACGGCTCCGGCGGTGCGCACACGAACCACGATTGCGCAGCCATCAACGCACTCAACCGGCTGGTGAACAGCGACGGCAGCGCTCGGTTCGGCGTCGAGGTCGCTCCCGTCACGTTGCCGCGCGGGGCAGCCGGCGCCGAGAGTCCGCCTCGCGAAGCCAAGTGGTCAGATCTCGATGGCATCGACCTGCTCTACATCGCCGGCGGACCGACGGCCAACGATACGCAGGAAGGGTCGTCGAGCGCCCCGACACAGTATCAGGAAGAAAGAGACTTCAACCGCATCCTCGAACCCATCCGCAAGCGCGGCGAAAAGGACGATGCGTTCGGAAAGCGCGTTGAAAAATATGAACGGGTAAAGCTCGAGCATACAACCCGAACCCAGTACGAACTGCGGTTGCTCGAAATCGCCCGAAGTCGCGGAATTCCCGTGCTGGCTGTATGCGCCGGCTCTTGGCGTCTACTCGAAAGCTATAACGGCAAGGTGCGGACGTTGGACGTCAATACCCGCGCCCGCCATAAGGCGAAGAACTCGAGCGACACCTGGAAGTTGGAGCACGGCGTACGCGTGCGCGGTAATACGATGCTGCGCTCGCTGACAGCCGGTGGGCGCGATACCGACCGTGATATCAACGGCGTGAATTCGACGCATTGGGCTGTCGCGGCGACCGATGCCACGTCAGCGAACGGCACCGGGGATGCCGCGGATACCGCGACCATGACTTACCCTACACTCGCGCGTCGACCGCTTCCGGACGGGCAAACAGCCGCTCCCAAAAGCCACTCGGCCGAGTGGCTCGAAGTCAGCGCTGTCGATCAAGACAGCCCGCATACGGTGGAAGCATTCGAATCGCTCTACGGCGCACCGACGATGGGCATTCAATGGCACCCCGAATGTTACTTGCCGGGGATGCCGGGGGCCGGCGACATGAGTCCCGGCACACCCGGAGCGCTTAGCACTGCGTTAATCGAATTCATGGTATTTGCGGCCCAGGCACGCCGACGAAAACAGCATGTGATCGCATCACTGCAAGCCAAAGCGACAGCCACGGCCGCACTACAGCAGGCTGTCGCGCTGACACCGGCCAGGCCGGCGCAGGCGTACAACGCCCTCACACAGGCGCTGCGATTTCTGCCCTTCGCCCAATGGACGCCACCGATGCGCGCGCTGCAACAAGAAATCATCCGCAAATGCGACTAGCCGGGCGGTTGCGCGCTAGACCAAAACGAGGTTGTCGCGATGAATGAGTTCGGGCTCGAGCATATAGCCGAGAATCGGTTCGATCTCGGCACTCGGCTTGCGGTGGATCAGCTTCGCTTCCGCACTGCTGTAGTTCGTGATGCCGCGCGCCACCTCGCGCCCTGCAACGTTGACACAGGCAATCACTTCGCCACGCGCGAACGCACCGCGAACGTTGACAACGCCGATCGGCAGCAGACTCTTGCCGCCCGCGGTGAGCTTGTCGACCGCGCCGTCGTCGATGACGACATGCCCGCGCACCTGTAGGTGGTCCGCCATCCATTGCTTGCGCGCAGCAAGCCGCGCCGTACGTGCAATGAGCTGCGAGCCGATCGCCTCGCCGGCCGCGAGCCGCACGAGCACGTCGGGCTCGCGGCCGCTCGCGATCACCGTATTCGCGCCGCTACCTGCGGCGCGCTTGGCGGCAAGAATCTTCGTCAGCATGCCGCCGCGGCCGATGCTTGTGCCGGCACCGCCCGCCATGGCCTCGAGTTCCGGGGCGCCAGCATCTGCCTCGCGCACGAGCTGAGCGCTCGGGTCTTTGCGCGGGTCAGCTGTGTAGAGCCCGGTTTGATCGGTGAGAATGATCAGCGCGTCACCTTCGATGAGATTGGCAACCAGTGCGCCGAGCGTGTCGTTATCGCCGAACTTGATTTCGTCGGTGATGACCGTGTCGTTTTCGTTGATGATCGGCACAACGCCCAGCCGCAGCAGCGTAAGCAACGTGGAGCGCGCATTCAGATAGCGCTCTCGATCCGCCAGGTCGGCGTGGGTCAACAGAATCTGCGCGGTGCGGATACCGTGCTCCGCAAAGCGGGATTCGTAGACCTGCGCGAGACCCATCTGCCCCACTGCGGCAGCTGCCTGCAACTCGTCGATCTCGCGTGGCCGCTTGGCCCAGCCGAGTCGCTGCATGCCCTCCGCGATTGCTCCTGAACTGACGAGCACGACCTCCTTGCCCTGCGCGCGCACTTGCGCGATTTGCGCGGCCCAGCGCCCGATGGCCGTTTGATCGAGCCCCCGCCCGTCGTTCGTCACGAGACTGGACCCCACTTTGACTACCAAGCGTTTCGAATCGGCGATGACAGAGCGCATCGTGCGAGAGTCTCCCATTGAATGACGCGGCGACGCCTGACGGGTTACTGGTGCGGCGTCGCAGGCCCGCTTGCCGAACCGGGCGCGGCATCCTCGCGAAAGCGGACATCGGCAGCCAGATCTTCGGCTTGTTCGGCGTGGTGCGCCTCTGAGTGCGCCGCGAGGTAATCGAAAATCGCGTAGCAAAGATGTTCGCAGCCGAGGCCCGTCAACGCCGATATCTCGAAGACGGGGCCGGTCCATTCGAATCGTGCGAGGAAATCGGCAACGCGTGCTTCGCGTTCCTCCTCCGGCACCATATCGAGCTTATTCAGCACGAGCCAGCGCGGCTTTTGATAGAGCGCTTCGTCGTATTTGCGTAGCTCGCCGACAATCGCGCGCGCTTCCGAAACCGGGTCGACGGTTTCGTCGAACGGTGCCAAATCGACGAGATGCAGCAGCAAACCGGTGCGCTGCAGATGGCGCAGAAACTGGTGACCGAGGCCCGCACCCTCTGCGGCGCCCTCGATGAGCCCCGGAATATCGGCGATCACAAAGCTCTTGCTTGGCCCCACGCGCACGACACCCAGATTCGGGGCCAGCGTGGTGAACGGATAATCGGCGATTTTCGGCCGAGCGTTCGAGACCGATGAGATGAACGTCGACTTACCGGCGTTCGGCATGCCGAGCAGCCCGACGTCGGCCAGCACTTTCAGCTCGAGCCGCAGCATGCGGCGTTCGCCGGGCTTGCCTTCGGTTTTCTGCCGCGGTGCACGGTTCGTACTCGACTTGAAATGCAGGTTGCCGAGGCCACCCGCTCCACCCTGCGCAATCAGCACCGTCTGCTCGTGCTCCGTGAGGTCGGCAATCAGCTCGCCCGTTTCCTGATCCGTCACCACGGTGCCGACAGGCATGCGCAGCACGATGTCATCACCGCCCTTGCCGTAGCAATCGGAGCCTCGGCCGTTTTCGCCGTTGCGGGCCTGATGCTTTTTCGCGTAGCGGTAATCGATCAGGGTGTTGATATTGCGGTCCGCGACCGCGTAGACGCTGCCGCCGCGCCCGCCGTCGCCTCCATCCGGGCCACCGAACGGGACGAACTTTTCGCGGCGCATCGACGCGCTGCCGTCGCCGCCGTCGCCGGCGATTACTTCGATCCGCGCTTCGTCAATGAACTTCATGAATTGCTCCGTCCCGTGTTTCCGTTATTGTGCCGCGCCGGCCGATGATGACCAAGCCGGCCATTCGGCCAACGCCGGCCAGCCGTCGTTACGTTTGCTACGTGCAACACGCACCTGCAACGAAAAAGGCCCCGCCAACTTCGCGGGGCCTTTTTCGGCTGGTCGCGCCCGGGTCCGATCGATCTTAGACCGCGGCCGGAACGACGTTGACCAAGTGCTTCTTGTCGGCGCCTTTCGTCGTGAACTTGACGTGGCCATCGATCAACGCGAAGAGCGTGTGATCTTTGCCGATGCCGACATTGTTGCCCGGGTGCATGCGCGTACCGCGTTGACGCACGATGATTCCGCCCGCGTTGATCGACTGGCCGCCGTACACCTTCACACCGAGGCGTTTTGACTCGGAGTCGCGGCCGTTGCGGGAAGACCCGCCTGCTTTTTTGTGTGCCATCTGTTTGCTCCTTGACCGGTGCGCTTACGCGTTGATCGCGTCGATGCGCAGTTCGGTATAGTTCTGGCGGTGGCCCGCGTGCTTCTGGTAGTGCTTCCGGCGACGCATCTTGAAGATGGTGACTTTGGCATGCCGACCGTGCGATACAACGGTAGCCTTGACGGAAGCCCCACTGACCAGCGGCGTACCGAACTGAATCGATTCGCCTTCGCCCACTGCGAGAACCTGGTCGAGCGTGATTTCAGCGTCAATGTCTGCCGGTATCTGTTCTACTTTCAATTTTTCGCCGACGGCAACCTTGTACTGCTTGCCCCCGGTTTTTATGACCGCGTACATTGAGAACCTCACTCTGTATTCCGCCGCCGTATCGATCGACACGACGGCCGTTTTCACGTGTTTCCACGTACTCTTTACACCTGCGATGCAGCACATGGCTGCGCTACATCGCTGCTGTACTGCCTCTGTACTGCCTCGCTGTACTACCTATTTACCGCTTGTTTCTCCACGCACCTCGCGTGAAAACGCGTGATTATACATAGAGTTAGCGGCGCGGTCAAAAGCTGGCCTACGCGCCGGCGGCGTACGTGCTGTGCGCGTCATCGCGCCCCACATTCCTTTACAGCATGTCCCGCCTGCCGCGGCGCACCGAAGCGGTCTGCGATGTGCATCGCACGCGTCTTGCAACCGCTGATAACCCTTTATAATCCGCGGCACTACCCATTTCTCTCATCATGTCGTCGACCGCCACCACCGCCCCCAGCGCCACTAGCCTACTTGCCCCAATCACCGAAGACATGGAGCAGGTCAACCGGGTCATCCGGCAACGCTTGGCCTCCGAGGTGATGCTGATCAATCAGATCTCCGAGTACATTATCGGCGCGGGGGGCAAGCGGCTGCGCCCGGCGCTGCTGTTGCTCGTCGCCCGCGCGCTCGGCGAGACCACCGGCTACCGACACGAGTTGGCAGCAGTCGTCGAGTTCATTCACACGGCAACGCTGCTTCACGACGACGTGGTCGACGAATCGGACCTGCGCCGCGGCCACAAAACCGCCAACGCGCTGTTCGGCAACGCCGCGAGCGTCCTCGTCGGCGATTTTCTGTATTCGCGTTCGTTCCAGATGATGGTCGGCGTGGGCAAGATGCGCGTGATGGAAATCCTGGCCGAAGCGACGAACATTATTTCCGAAGGCGAGGTGCTGCAGTTACTCAACATGCATGACGCCGATGTCGACGAGGGGCGGTACATGCAGGTGATCCGCTACAAGACGGCGAAGCTCTTCGAGGCGGCCGCGCAGATCGGCGCGGTGCTCGCCGGCGTCGACGCGACGACGGAGGCCGCCGCGGCCGAATTCGGGCGCCGCATCGGTACCGCGTTTCAGATCATGGACGATTGGCTCGACTACACGGGGAGCGCGGAATCGATGGGCAAGAATGCCGGCGACGACTTGCGCGAAGGCAAGCCCACGCTCCCGCTCATCTATCTGATCGAACGCGGCACGCCCGAGCAGTCAGCGCTTGCACGCCAGGCACTCGAACAGGGCGGCACAGACCGCTTTGATACGATCTTCGAGGCCATTACGCGCTCCGGCGCGCTGGACCATACGCTCGCGTGCGCCAAGCGCGAAGCGGAGGCCGCCAACGCCGCGATTTCTTCGTTCCCAGATTCCATTTACAAGGAAAGCCTGCTAGAATTATGCTCTTACTCAACGGCGAGACAGTCTTGAAAGAGACTCGCCGGTCGGCATAGTCCACGAGTGCAGTCATGCAGTCTTTTTCGGGGTGTAGCTTAGCCTGGTAGAGCGCTACGTTCGGGACGTAGAGGCCGGAGGTTCGAATCCTCTCACCCCGACCAGATTCAGTCGGAAAAAACCGCGTACTTGGTTACGCGGTTTTTTTTCGTCCCAATGTCCATGCGGGCGGACATCGCATGGCATGGGTGCCCATGGGCCATTTTTAGCCAACCGGCTGACTGGGCCACGGTGAACGCTCTGCTATATTCTCGCCATCCCCCACCTTTTTCCGCCTTCTAGCACAACGCGTGGAACACCTTCCTTTATGGGCGCAAGTAGGCGCCGTCTTCGTACTTCTCTTTGTTTCCGGCTTCTTCTCGATTTCGGAAACCGCCATGATGGCGCTAAACCGCCATCGCCTCAAGCATCTCGCCAACAAGGGCGTGTTCGGGGCTAAAACCACGCAAGGCCTGCTGGGCCGCACCGACGAGCTGCTCGGCGTGATCCTGATCGGCAACAACCTGCTCAACACGATCATCCCGGTGTTGACCACCTCGATCGCATTGCGCACGTTCGGCAGCAACAACCTGGTATTGTCCGTCGCCACCGGCATCGTCGCGTTTCTGATCATCGTGTTCGCGGAAATCACGCCGAAGATTGTCGGCGCGACGTACCCCGAGAAAATCGCGCTGCCGGCGGGGTTCATCATTGCAGCACTGATGCGCGTGCTCAAGCCGGTGGTCTGGTTCGTCAACCTCTTTTCCAACGCGATCCTGCTCGTGCTGCATATCAACACGAAAGGCGGCCGCGATCAACGGCTTTCCACCGAGGAATTGCGGACCATCGTTCTCGAGTCGGGCAACTTCATGCCGACCAAACACCGCAGCATCCTGCTCAATTTGTTCGATCTCGAAAACATTTCGGTCGACGATGTGATGATTCCGCGGCGCCGTATCGAAGCACTCGATTTCGAGGCGCCGTTCGACGATATCCTGCGGCAGATCGAGACCTGCTATCACAACAAGTTGATCGTGTACCAAGGCGATATCGACCGCGTGCTCGGCGTGCTGCACGTACGCAAGACGCTTGCCGCGCTGCATAAGCAGGAGCTCGAGCGCGAAACGCTACGGGAATTGCTGACCGAGCCATATTTCGTGCCCTCCGGCACGCCGGTGTTTCAGCAGCTTCAGTACTTTCAGGAGACGCGCCAGCGCACGGCGCTCGTCGTCAACGAATATGGCGAGCTGCAAGGGCTCGTGACACCCGAAGACATTCTGGAGGAACTGATCGGCGAGTTCACGACCTCGATTCCGCGCGGAGCGGGTTCGAGGCGCGGCTGGAATGACGAAGGCGAGTGCATCGTTGCGGGCACCATGCCGCTGCGCGAGCTCAATCGCTGGCTGCAACTGAGCCTGCCGACCGACGGGCCGAAGACGTTGAACGGTCTTCTGCTCGAGACGCTCGAGGAAATTCCTGAAGGCGACGTGTGCGTGCGTATCGGCGATGTTCACCTCGAAGTGATGCAAAGCGACGACCAGGCCATTCGCACGGTCAAGGTCTTCAAGCCCAAGAGCCGTCAGGCGGCGAGATCAGCGCGAGGTTAGCCGATCGGCCGAATATCGGCCAACGCTTGATAGCGCGATGATCCCCTTATCGTGTTCGATAGGCGGCGCTCTTGCCGGTTTTCGTTGTCCTCATCTCTCTCATCCCCCCTTATTGCACCCGCCGCGATTGCTGCAGCTTCGGCACCCGCCGATGCAAGCGAGGTGCCGGTCGTCCGTCTACTGGCCGACGTCCTCGCTCAAGCCTCGCAGTTGCGTGCGTCCGATATCCATGTCGAACCTGGCGACGCTAGCTGGCGCATCCGGCTGCGTATCGACGGCGTGTTGCACGAGCTACTTCGCCCGCCGGCGTACCTGCGCGACGCGTTCGTGACACGCCTCAAAGTGCTTGCGCGGTTGGACATCGCCGAGCGCAGAGTGCCGCAGGATGGCCGATTGCGGCTTGCCGTCGCGCCCGGCGTGATCGAGAACTACCGGGTCAGTTCGTTACCGACACTGCTTGGAGAAAAGCTCGTGCTGCGCCGGCTCGAAGCGCTGCCTGCTGACCTGTCGCTTGGCACACTGGGCTTCGATTCAGGACAAAGGTTGCTGATCGAAGCAGCGCTTAACGCACCGCACGGCCTCATTCTCGTCACTGGTCCAACGGGTAGCGGCAAGACGCTTTCGCTCTATTGCTTTTTGCAGATGCTCAACGCCTCTTCTCGCAACTTGTGTACGGTGGAAGATCCGGCCGAAATTCAGTTGCCCGACATCAACCAGGTCAACGTCCGCGAGCAGACGGGCCTTACGTTCGCCACTGCACTGCGTGCGTTTTTGCGGCAAGACCCCGACGTGGTCATGGTCGGCGAGATTCGGGACGCGGAGACGGCCGACGTCGCGTTGAAGGCGGCGCAGACGGGGCACCTCGTTTTGTCGACGCTGCATACGAACGATGCGCCCGGGGCCATTACGCGCCTCATCGATATCGGGATTGCACGGTACCGGCTCGCCGCGGCGCTGCGGCTTGTCACCGCGCAACGGCTCGTGCGCCGCTTATGTGAACGGTGCCGCGAAAGCGGACATGAATCACCGGCTGCGTTACATGCGGCGGGCTTTGCCATGCATGAGATCGGCGGTTGGACGCCGTACGTGGCGCGCGGGTGCGAGGCATGCCATGGCATCGGCTATCTAGGGCGCGTCGGTGTGCATCAGGTTTTGAATGTGTCAGCCGCGATGCGTGAACTCATTGTTGGCGGCGCGAGTTGCATCGAGCTCGCGCGGCGGGCGCAGTTGGACGGGGCAATCTCGCTTCGGCGGGCCGCACTTGCTCGTGTGCGCGACGGCACGACGACGCTCGCGGAAGTCGTCAGTTCGACGGAGGCGGTATGAGAATGCGCCCTAACGCTCACATTCGTTTGTCGACCGGAGTTAGCGCTTCAGCGCTTACTCCGGTCCCATGCAGCGCGTCGACCCAAGTTAGCGCTTCAGCGCTTACTCCGGTCCCATGCAACGCGTCGACCCAAGTTAGCGCTTCAGCGCTTACTCCGGTCCCATGCAACGCGTCGACCCAAGTTGGCGCTTTAGCGCTTACTCCGGTCCCATTCAGCCCGCCCCCCAACGAGCCAAACGGCCCGTCCGAGCGGAGGTTCGCCTGGAGAGGCGTCGAACTCGACGGCACGGCTCGGCGCGGCCGCATTATCGCGACAAACGCCGCCGCGGCGCGGGCTGCGTTGCGTCGCCGCGGTGTCGTTGTCATGGCGCTCGACGAACGTGGCCGAGCCGCGGCGCCAAAAGCGAACGCGCGCGACATCACCACCTTTACCCGCCATGTCGCGAGCATGTTGCGCGCGGGGCTGCCGCTCGCTCAAACGCTGGAGGTGATTGCACGTACGCCCGCTCGAAGCGGCGTTCCGCGCCTGGCAGGCGCACTCGCGCGCAGCCTCAATGCGGGGACCACCTTTGCCGCAGCGCTCGCCCATTACCCCCCGCAATTCGATGCGCTCTATTGCCAGCTCGCAGCGGTGGGCGAAGCGTCGGGCTCGCTCGCTCCGGTGCTCGAGCGAATGGCGCAAGAACGTGAACGCGCCGCCGTGCAGCGCGCCAAGGTGCGAGCCGCGCTTGCCTATCCCACGGTCGTTCTGCTTTTTGCGATCGCAATCACTGGCGCGCTGCTGGCCTGGGTCGTGCCCGCGTTCCAGCAAGTCTTCGAGGGCTTCGGGGCCGCTCTGCCTGGCCCTACGCGTGCTGTCATCGCGCTATCCGACGCCGCGCTGCATTACGGTGGCGCATGCGCCGCTGCGCTCGCCGTCGCACAACTCGTCCTGTTGTTCGCCTTGCGGCGCTCGCATGCCGCACGGCTTGCACTCGGTAAGCTGACGCTCGCCATCCCGCTCATCGGCCGAACGATAGCGGCGCTCGCAGCGGCCCGCTGGTGCAGGGCGCTCGGTACATTGCTTGCTTCGGGCATCCCGCTCGCCGACGCCCTTACTTCGCTCACACATGCCACAGGGCACGCGGTATTCGATGCCGCCAGCATCGAAATTGCGTTGCGGCTCGAGCGCGGCGAGCGATTAGCTGCAGCCATGCATGCCACGTCGACCTTTCCCTCGACGATCATCGAACCGGTGGCGGTGGCGGAAGAGTCCGGCGCGCTCGATGCTGTCTTGCTCGATGTGGCAGCGCTTGCCGAGCGTGAGGTCGATGAAGCGGTCGGCATACTGACGAGCGTCGCCGAGCCGCTCGTCGTCATCATGCTGGGCTCGCTCGTTGGGGGCCTCGTCGTCGCGCTATATCTGCCCATCATCGAACTTGGCAACGTGGTGTAGCATCCAGCCCATAGCTCCCTATTACTCCCCCATTGCCCCACGACCAGACCGCGACTCCATCCGTGCACGCGCTCATCGCCCACACCTCGCTTTCGAGCGCCACAGCGCAGTTTGGTGCTTCGTTCGCCGGCCTGCCGCCAGCGTGGCAATTCGCGTTTGCCGCCGTGTTCGGACTCGTGATCGGCAGCTTTTTGAACGTCGTCGCACACCGGCTGCCAATCATGCTCGAACGTGCCTGGCGCGCCGAAATCAG
Source organism: Trinickia sp. LjRoot230 (assembly GCF_964253315.1). NCBI lineage: Bacteria > Pseudomonadati > Pseudomonadota > Betaproteobacteria > Burkholderiales > Burkholderiaceae > Trinickia > Trinickia sp. LjRoot230. The sequence continues at coordinate 586,164 of NZ_CAXUQX020000001.1, read as the reverse complement.
CGAAGCCACCGGACAACCGGCCGACGACGACGGGCTGCAGCCGCGCTATAACATTTGCGTACCTCGCAGCGCCTGCCCCCATTGCGGACATATCCTGCGTATCTACGAGAACATCCCCGTCGTGAGCTATCTGCTGCTGCGGGGTCGATGCTCGGTCTGCCGCAAGCCGATCAGCATTCGCTATCCGTTCGTCGAGCTCGCAAGTGCGGCCCTCGCGGCGCTCTCGCTATTCGCATTCGGCGCAACCGGCACGGCGTTCGCGGCGTTCGCGCTGTGCGCAGCGTTGCTCGCGATGAGCATGATCGACATCGAGACGCACCTGCTGCCCGACTCGCTGACGCAGCCGCTGCTGTGGGCCGGGCTTGCCGTCAATTTGAGCGGCACGTTCGCGAGCTTGCACGCGGCTGTCATCGGTGCGATCGTCGGGTATGGCGTTCTCTGGTGCATCTATTGGCTCTTCCGCTTCGTGCGAGGCATAGAAGGGATGGGCTACGGCGACTTCAAGCTGCTAGCGGCGTTGGGCGCCTGGCTCGGTTGGACAGCGTTGCCGCAAATCGTGCTGATTTCAGCGGTGACGGGTGCCATCGTCGGGCTCGTCGCGGCGTGGCTCGGACGCATGCGCTTCGAAGAGCCGCTGCCATTCGGACCATTTTTGGCTGCAAGTGGCATCCTCACACTGTTTGTCGGCTCGCCGTTTCTTCACTTGTTTGGAGGCTGAACCATGTTCGTTGTGGGGCTGACAGGCGGCATTGGCAGCGGTAAGACGTTTGTCGCCGATCTGTTCGCCGCGCGCGGTGTCGCTATCGTCGATACCGACGTCATCGCACACAGCATCACCGCGCCCCGCGGCCCGGCGATGCCTTTCATCGCTCGCGAATTCGGCCCAACTTTCATCGCCGCCGATGGTTCGCTGGAACGGGCAAAAATGCGTGCGCTGGCATTCGCCGACGATGCCGCGCGCGCACGCTTGGAGGCGATCACGCATCCGCTCATCCGCGCGGAGACCGAACGCCGAATGAACGCCGCAAACGGGGCTTACCTGATTGTCGTGGTACCGCTGCTCGTCGAGTCGGGCGCGTGGAAGTCGCGCGTCAATCGCGTGCTCGTCGTAGACTGCGACGTCGAGACGCAAATTGCCCGCGTGATGCACCGCAACGGCTTCTCGCGCGAGCAGGTACTTGCCATCATTGCCCGCCAGGCACCGCGCGAAGCGCGGCTCGCCGCGGCCGACGATGTCCTTCTCAACGAAAACATCCAGGTGCAGCAGCTCGACGAACAGGTCGGGCAATTGCACACGCACTACCTCTCACTCGCGCTCGCCGCGGCACGATGATACGCATCGCGCGCAATTCCGCGATTGCGAGGGGGCATCGGCAGCATTAGAATGTGCTGCAAACCATCATCCATGACGCCAGAGGCGAGCGCGCTTGATTCTTTACGAGTATCCGTTCAACGAGCGAATTCGCACACTGCTGCGTCTCGAAGACCTGTTCGAGCGCTTCACGTTCTTCCTTAACCAAGACGACGCGAGGGAGCACCACGTCGCACTGACGACGTTGTTCGAGATCGCCGAAGTCACGGGCCGAGCAGATTTGAAGTCCGACCTGATGAAGGAGCTCGAGCGCCAGCGTCAGACCCTGGCGTCCTTTCGCGGCAATCCGGGGATCGAACAACACGCGCTCGAAACGGTGCTCGGCGAAATCGAGCAGACGCTCAACGGCCTTGCACAGATGCAGGGCAAGACGGGCCAGCATCTGACAGACAACGAATGGCTTGCCAGCATCCGCAGTCGGGCAATCATCCCCGGCGGCACCTGCAAGTTCGATCTGCCGTCCTATTACGCATGGCAACAAACACATCCCGATCAGCGCCGGCACGATATCGCCAAATGGGTCACGCCGCTGTTGCCGCTGCGCGACGCCGCTGCCATCGTGCTGCGGCTTGCCCGCGAGTCGGGGCAAGCGTCGAAAGTAATGGCGATGCAAGGCAGTTATCAGCAAATGCTGTCGGGCCGAACCTACCAATTGATGCAAGTCCGCATCACCCCGGAATTACGGGTCATCCCGGAAGCCAGCGCGAACAAATACATGCTGTGGGTGCGCTTCACTGTCCAGGATGGCGATATGCGCCCCCGCTCGGTCGATGTCGATGTACCGTTTCAGTTGACGCTTTGTAGCCTTTAGAAACCTCCAGCAAGCGCCCGGCACTAATCAGCAGTTAGCGAACCGTGACGCGGCAAGATAATTTTCCCGAACGTATGGTCTCTATTGTCAAATGCCCGACATGCGGAAAGGACGTCCGCTGGGCCCCCGAAAACCGTTTTCGCCCGTTCTGCTCGGAGCGCTGCAAGCAGATCGATCTTGGCGCCTGGGCCAACGAAAAATACCGGATAGGCGGCGGGAACGCACCGTCCGACGACGACGATCCTTTGAGCGGCAATCCTTTGGGCGGCGATCTGAACCACTGAATCACTGAACCACCGAGCTCACCGAGCACCAAGCGGCCGGCCAAGTGCCCGCTCGATTCAAGCGGCGCCGTCTGCGCCGAGCAGTTCGAGGACAGGAATGGCTGCGGGCAGCAACGGCTCTACCTGAACGGGCAAGCGCTGCCAACTGAATGCCTGGCCTTCACGGCCGTGAGGCTCGCCGGTCCACCCTGTGACCTTGCAGAAGTAAAGGCGCACGTATGCGTGCGGATAATCGTGTTCGAGCGTGTGCCAAAGGTGGCAGGCGTTCACCTCGATACCGAGTTCCTCGTGAAGCTCGCGCGCAAGCGCCGCCTGAACGGTCTCGCCTGGCTCGAGCTTTCCGCCCGGGAACTCCCAATATCCCTCGTACGGCTTGCCCGCAGGACGCTGCGCGAGCAAATAGCGGCCATCGGGCTGCACCAATACGCCAACGGCCACTTCGGTTACCGGCCGGTTAGGGGACGCGCCCGGCGCCGCCGGCAGCGAAGTACTGTGCTCTGTCATGGCTGCGCCCGCTTGCCCGACCAGTCGCGCGCGAATTGCCAGGCCACCCGGCCCGAGCGCGAACCGCGCTCCAGCGCCCAGACCAGTGCGTCGCCGCGTGCAGCGTCGACTTGCGCGTCACCGCAGCCGAAGTGGCGCAACCAATGGCCGACGATACTAAGGTAATCGTCCTGCTTGAACGGGTAAAAGCTCACCCAAAGCCCGAACCGTTCGGATAGCGAAATCTTCTCCTCGACGACTTCACCCGGATGGATTTCCCCGTCCGGCATGTGTTTGTACGTCTCGTTGTCGCTCATGTATTCGGGCAGCAGATGGCGCCGGTTCGATGTCGCATAAATGAGCACGTTGTCGGATTGCGCGGAAACCGAGCCGTCGAGCGCGACTTTCAGCGCTTTATAGCCGGACTCGCCCTCCTCGAACGACAAGTCGTCGCAAAAAATAATGAAGCGTTCGCTGCGCGTGGCGATGAGATCCGTGATGTCGCCGAGGTCGTGCAAATCGTCCTTGTCGACTTCGATCAGACGCAGGCCAGCGTCAGCATAGGCGTTCAAGCACGCCTTGATCAGCGATGACTTGCCCGTGCCGCGCGCGCCCGTCAGCAGCACGTTGTTGGCGGGCAGCTTGTTCACGAACTGGCGCGTGTTCTGCTCGATAAGCGCTTTTTGACGATCGATGTTCTGCAAATCGTCGAGCGAGATCGACGAAATCGCCGTGACGGGCTGCAAATAGCCGCGCCCTTGGCGCTTGCGCCAGCGAAACGCTACCGCGGACGACCAATCGATATCAGACGCGGCCGGCGGCAGCATCGCCTCGATGCGCGCCAGCAGCGTGTCCGCGCGTCTCAAAAATTGTTCGATGTCCATGGAAACAGGCAATGTCACGAACGGTAATCGGCGTTGATGCTCACATACTCGTGCGACAAGTCACACGTCCAGATGGTGGCTTCGGCATTGCCGCGGCCCAACACGACGCGGATCGTGATTTCGCTTTGCTTCATCACGCGCTGGCCGTCTTGCTCGCGGTAACCCGCATAGCGCCCACCCGCCTTCGCCACCAGCACATCGTCGAGATACAGGTCGATCTTGGCGACGTCGAGATCGGCGACACCCGCATAGCCGATCGCAGCGAGAATGCGCCCGAGATTTGGGTCCGACGCATAGAACGCGGTTTTGACGAGCGGCGAATGGCCGATCGAGTAGGCAATCTGTCGGCACTCGGGCACGCTAGTGCCGCCTTCGACGCGCACCGTCATAAACTTCGTCGCGCCTTCACCATCGCGCACGATCAACTGCGCGAGCGTTTGCGCCACTTCGGTAACGGCCTGACGCAGCGCGGCATAAGCGGGCACCTCGGTCGACGTGATCGGCGGCAAGGCTGACTTGCCGGTCGCGATCAACATGAACGAATCGTTCGTCGAGGTATCCCCGTCAACGGTGATGCAATTGAACGAACGATCGGCGACGTCTTTGACGAGCGCATCGAGGACCGGTTGCGTCACGGCAGCGTCGAACGCCAAAAAGCCGAGCATCGTCGCCATGTTCGGTTTGATCATGCCGGCACCTTTGCTGATACCGGTCAGCGTGACCGTATGGCCCTCGATGCTGACCTGGCGCGACGCCGCTTTCGGCAACGTGTCCGTGGTCATGATGGTCTGCGCGGCCTCGTACCAATGCGCCGCGCGCACATTTGAAAGCGCAGCAGGCAGGCCGGCTTTGAGTCGCTCGATGGGCAGCGGCTCGAGAATCACTCCGGTCGAAAAAGGCAGCACTTGTTCGGGCGCGATACCGGCCAGTCGGGCCAGTTCGGCGCATGTCTCGCGCGTGTGCGCCAAACCGGACTCGCCGGTACCCGCGTTCGCGTTACCGGTATTGACGACGAGCGCTCGAATCGACTTGCCGAGCGCAAGATGCTCGCGGCAGACGGTTACCGGGGCGGCGCAAAACCGGTTCGACGTGAAGACGCCGGACACGCTCGCCCCTTCGTCGATTGCAATGACGAGGACATCCTTGCGGTTCGGCTTGCGAATGTTCGCTTCGGCCCAGCCGAGCGTCACGCCCGGGACAGGATGGAGTTGCTCGGGTTCGATCGAAGGAAAATTGACAGCCATCGTCTAAGGACCTATCGGAGACGTGAAAGACCGGCAGCGCGACGGGTTGCCCCTTACGCGCCGACGGATGCACCACTCGCGCCGTGCATCGCGCGTCGACATCACGCGAACGTCATGCGAGCCGGCCGTGGCATTGCTTGTACTTCTTGCCGCTGCCGCAAGGGCAAGGATCGTTGCGGCCCACCTTGGGCACGCCGCCCGCGGCTGCCGCCTGCGGAGCGGGCGCCGCATGGCTCATCGCATGATCGATCATTTCCGCTGTGGCATCGGCTGCCGCGAGCGACGCCGGCGCGGCCGCCGCTTCGGCAAATTCGGCGTGGCGAAATTCGACGTTCTCTAGATGGCCGCCTTGCTCTTCATACTGCTCGGCCGCTTCCTCGAGTTGCTCGGGCGACTGGATGCGCACATTCATGACGATGCGCGTCACTTCGGTCTTGATGATGTTGAGCAATGCTTCGAAGAGTTCAAACGCCTCGCGCTTGTATTCCTGCTTCGGATTTTTCTGCGCGTAGCCGCGCAGATGGATGCCCTGGCGCAGATGATCGAGTGCGGCCAGATGTTCGCGCCAGCAGCGATCCAGCGTTTGCAGCATGATCGAGCGCTCGAACGCGCTGAACGACTCACGGCCGACGAGCGCCACCTTCGATTCGTAGCTTTCGTCCGCCGCCGTAACGACAGCATCGAGGATGTCGTCGGCGTCGAGCGAGCCCGATTCGTTGATCATCTCCTGAATGGCCAGATCGAGTTGCCAGTCATTGCGCAACACTTCCTCGAGCTCAGGGGCTTGCCATTGCTCCTCAATGCTGCCCGGCGGGACGAACTGATGAACGACGTCTGTAATCACCGCATGGCGCATCGCGGTAATCGTCTCGGTGATGTCGTTCGCCTCGAGCAATTCATTGCGTTGCTGATAGATGACCTTGCGCTGATCGTTGGAGACATCGTCGTATTCGAGCAATTGCTTGCGAATATCGAAGTTGCGCGCTTCCACCTTGCGCTGCGCCGATTCGATCGAGCGGGTGACAATGCCTGCTTCGATCGCTTCGCCCTCAGGCATGCGCAGCCGCTCCATGATCGAGCGCACGCGGTCACCCGCAAAAATACGCAGCAGCGGGTCTTCGAGCGACAGATAAAAACGCGACGAACCCGGGTCCCCCTGACGGCCCGCGCGGCCGCGCAGCTGATTGTCGATGCGGCGCGATTCATGGCGTTCGGTGCCAATGATGTGCAAGCCGCCCGCAGCCTTGACTTGATCATGCAGCGCCTGCCATTCGTCGTGCAGCGCTTGAATCCGGCTGGCCTTTTCTTCGGGCGAGATCGCCTCGTCCGCTTCGAGCAGTGCAGCCTGCTTTTCCGCGTTGCCGCCGAGCACGATGTCAGTGCCGCGGCCGGCCATGTTCGTCGCGATCGTCACGCGCTTCGGACGCCCCGCCTCGGCAACGATCGCGGCTTCGCGCTCGTGCTGCTTGGCATTGAGCACCTCGTGCGGCAAGCCGGCCTTCGTCAGCAAATTCGAGAGCAGTTCCGAATTTTCGATCGAAGTCGTGCCGACCAGCACCGGTTGCCCACGCTCGTAACATTCGCCGATGTCGCGAATCACGGCGTCGTAGCGCTCGCGCGCCGTCTTGTAGATCTGGTCTTGCCGATCGATCCGCTTCGGTGGCCGATTCGTCGGAATGACGACCGTCTCGAGCCCGTAGATCTCGTTGAATTCGTACGCTTCCGTATCAGCCGTACCCGTCATGCCGGACAGCTTCACGTACATGCGGAAATAGTTTTGGAACGTGATTGAGGCGAGCGTCTGGTTCTCGCTTTGGATCTTCACATGCTCCTTGGCTTCCACGGCCTGGTGCAAACCGTCCGACCAGCGGCGACCCGGCATCAGCCGGCCCGTGAATTCATCGACGATGATGACTTCGCCGCTTTGCACGACGTAATGCTGATCGCGGAAAAAGAGGGTATGCGCCCGCAGCGCCGCATACACGTGGTGCATCAGCGTGATGTTCTGAGGTGCGTAAAGGCTCTCGCCCTCGCCGATCAAACCCCATTCGGCCAGCATCCGCTCGGCCTTTTCGTGTCCGGACTCGGTCAGGAACACCTGGCGCGCTTTTTCGTCGAGCGTGTAGTCGCCCGGCTTTTCGACGCCAGTGCCATCGGCACGCTCCTCGCCGATTTGGCGCTCGAGCAGCGGCGGCAGTGCATTCATGCGCACATAAAGCTCGGTGTGATCTTCGGCTTGGCCCGAGATGATCAGCGGCGTGCGCGCTTCGTCGATCAGAATGGAGTCGACCTCGTCGACGATCGCGAAATTCAGCGAGCGTTGCACACGTGCGGTGGTCTCGTAGACCATGTTGTCGCGCAGGTAGTCGAACCCGAATTCGTTGTTCGTGCCGTACGTGATATCGGCCGCATACGCTTCTTGCTTCGCGGCGTGATCCATTTGCGAGAGATTCACGCCGACCGAAAGGCCGAGGAAGTTATAGAGCCGGCCCATCCATTCGGCATCGCGCTGGGCGAGGTAGTCGTTCACCGTCACGACGTGCACGCCGCGGCCCGATAACGCGTTCAGATACGCCGCCAACGTGGCGACGAGCGTCTTGCCCTCGCCGGTGCGCATTTCGGCGATCTTGCCGTAATGAAGCACCATGCCGCCGATCAACTGCACGTCGAAATGCCGCATCTTCAGCACGCGGCGGCTGGCCTCGCGACAGACCGCGAATGCTTCGGGCAGCAGCTTATCGAGCGACTCGCCGCTCAATACGCGCTGGCGGAACTCCTCCGTTTTGGCGCGCAGTTGGTCGTCGGTCAGCTGCTCGATTTGCGGTTCGAGCGAATTGATTACCGCGACGGTCTTTTGATACTGCTTGATCAGACGCTGATTGCGGCTGCCAAAGATCTTTTGGAGAAAACCGGTGGTCATCGGGTCGGGTTTGCGTCGCGGCGTCGTCGGCTCGGCTTCGCACTTCAGTGCGGCCCGCGGGCGCTCCCGCAGGCATGCCGAATCGGGGTGCCCCGGCGGCTTATTCCATGGTGAATTTCGAATCGCGCATTTTAGCACGCGAGCCTTGATCCACCGTGTCGTCCGCCGCGCTGGCACAAGTGCGGGCGGCGCGGGCCGCGGGTACAATGGCGATCAAATTGGTACGCACACTCGCGTGCCGTCCGAACCGAGACAGATGAGCCGCTTCTCGCCCTATACCAAGCCTGTGCGCCCGCCTCGGCCGCAACCGGTCGCCGAGGTGCTCGGCCGTACCGACGCGTTTGCCGCGCTGCGGGCGGGCGTCGAGCAGACTGCAGCGCTACAGCGCGATCTCGGCGCGTTGCTGCCCGACTATCTCGCGGCGAGCGTCGAGCCCGGCTTCATCAAAGATGGCGCGCTGACGCTGTTTGCCGCGCACAGCGCGCTGGCGGCGCGGCTGCGCCACTTGGAACCGCGTTTGCTCGCTGACTTGCAGCAGCGAGGCTGGAACGTACACGCGCTCGCAGTCAAAGTGCGGCCGCGTCCCGCAGCGCAGCCGCCCAAAACCAAAGAGGCGCGCATGACCCCAGCCGCGACCGTAGCGCTTGCAGCGCTCAGCGAGACACTGCCGGCTTCCCCGCTACAAGCAGCGCTCGCACGGATGGCCGCGCGTCATCGCAAGCCGAACCCAGACGACAAAAAAAATTGAGCGGCTCGAAAGCCGCTCAATTTTTTGATGCTCGTTGCTGCGCTGCCCGATCAGGCAAACGCCGTTTGCGCCTCGTAGCCGAAACCGCGCGGTGCTTGCCGCACGTCGTCGAACGTGACGACCTCGTAGGCTTCCTCGTGCGCAAGCAACTCGCGCAACAAAGCGTTGTTGAGGCCGTGCCCCGACTTATGCGCGGTATAGGACGCAAGCAGCGGATGGCCGATTACATACAGGTCGCCAATCGCATCGAGCATCTTGTGCTTCACAAATTCGTCGTCGTAACGCAGGCCGTCGTTATTGAGAATGCGGTACTCGTCGAGCACGATTGCGTTATCCATGCTGCCGCCGCGCGCGAGACCCAGCTCGCGCATCGTTTCGACTTCATGGGCGAAACCGAAGGTGCGGGCACGCGCAATTTCGCGCACATATGACGTAGTGGCGAAATCGACCGAAAGCGCTTGGCCCGTTTTATCGACGGCCGGATGGCGAAAATCGATCGTAAATTGGAGTTGAAACCCAAAATAAGGATCGAGTCGCGCGAATTTATCACCGTCGCGTACTTCGACTGGCCGGGTGACCTTAATAAACTTCTTTGCCGCGTTCTGTTCCTCGATGCCTGCCGACTGCATCAGGAAAACGAACGACGCGGCGCTGCCGTCCATAATCGGAATTTCTTCCGCGGTCACGTCGACATAAAGATTGTCGATGCCAAGACCGGCGCACGCCGACATCAAATGCTCGACGGTGGAAACGCGCGCACCGTCTTTTTGCAGCACCGACGCGAGGCGCGTGTCTCCGATCGACATGGCCGACGCCGGAATATCCACAGGGTTCGGCAAATCGATGCGCGAAAACACAATGCCGGTATTCGCGGCAGCAGGACGCAGCGTCAATTCGACCTTGTGCCCGGAATGCAGGCCAATGCCGACTGTCTTGACGATCGATTTGATTGTGCGTTGCTTCAGCATGGTGGTTTGTCGATTGCTGTTCTCAATCGAAATTGATCTCTCATAGGACGAATTATATCTCATCCGGCCTTGGCTGTCTGGGCAGCCTACGTTTCAGTCTGTTTCGGGTCATTACCGCGGTGCGTCCGCTTAGCCCGTGCCTGCAATGCTAGACCGCCCGCTATCCGCGTTGGCAGCCATTCGCGCGCCGTTTGCCGCCTTTACGAACGGTCACATAAACCACGCGCGCAGCATTGTCGCGCGTTGTCGTCATACAACGCAAGCAAGTATCGTGTCCGGTTCCGCGCTATCGAGCGACACCGGGAGCAGCGCGCAAAAAACCCTCCGCGAGCCGTTCTTCCGGCTTCGCGACAACCCTGCCGCGCTCGGCCACGCTACCCGCGCATCTGGCCCGCAATGCACGGTTTCGCTCAAAAAATACGCTCAGCGCACGACGCGCCCGGCATATTTCATCTGGCCGCTCGCTGCCATGCACGTCGGTCGCAGAGCGTCTCGGCTATCCGCGTGCGCCGGGCATTGCGACCGCGTACTGCCGCTGCCGGTCGGGTACGCGTCGACGCGAGGTCGACACGTCTGGCCGATGCACCGCGCACCACCGCGCCGGCCGAACGTCCGACAGGACGCGGCCGCCTTGCGCTGTTGTCGTTCAACATGCTCACCCCTTCTACGCGCGCTTCATCGCGTCGATCAACATGCGACGCGCTCGGCGTCGCATATTCAGTCAGCTTGCTTGCGCAAAAACGCCGGGATGTCGTATGTATCGACGCCCTTTTCCTGCAGCGCCTGCACATGAGAAGCCGCCGTTTCCCGCGAATTGCGCCACACCGCCGGTGTGTCGAACGCGCCGTAATCGCCCGAGGATGCATGCGACGCGGCATAACTGGACGGCGCCACGTTCACGGGCTGGTTGTCGGTGCCCGTGCGCAATAGCGTCATCGGCGCGGCTTGCTGCTTCTTCGCCGCGCTGGCCGCCGTGCGTCCGAGACCCGTTGCCACCACGGTGACGCGCAGTGCATCGCCCATTGCGTCGTCGTAGACCGCCCCAAAAATCACCGTTGCGTCTTCCGCCGCATAGCTCTTGATGGTGTTCATCACCTCGCGCGTTTCCGACAAACGCAGCGAACGGCTCGACGTGATGTTCACGAGCACACCGCGCGCACCCGACAGATCGACGCCTTCGAGCAACGGGCTAGCCACGGCTTGTTCGGCCGCGAGCCGCGCACGATCGACGCCGGCAACCGTCGCCGTGCCCATCATCGCCTTGCCCTGTTCGCCCATGACCGTCTTCACATCTTCGAAGTCGACGTTGACGAGGCCATCCACGTTGATGATTTCGGCGATGCCGGCAACCGCGTTGTTGAGAACGTCGTCCGCGCACTGGAAGCACTTGTCCATCTCGGCGTCATCGCCCATCACCTCGAACAGCTTGTCGTTCAGGACGACGATCAGCGAGTCGACGTGATCCTCCAGTTGCTGCGAACCAGCCTCTGCCACGCGCATGCGCTTGCCGCCTTCGAATTCGAACGGCTTGCTCACGACGCCGACGGTCAGAATGCCCATCTCTTTCGCGATCTGCGCGACGACCGGTGCTGCGCCCGTGCCGGTGCCGCCACCCATGCCCGCGGTGATGAACACCATATGCGCGCCGCGCAGTGCGTCGGCGACGCGCTCGCGCGCTTCTTCCGCCGCAGCGCGCCCCATGTCCGGCTTGGCACCGGCGCCCAGCCCCGTGCTGCCGAGCTGAATGACATGCGAGGCGCGCGAGCGCGACAGCGCCTGTGCGTCCGTGTTCATGACGACGAAATCGACGCCCTGTACGCCCTTGTTGATCATGTGCTGAACGGCGTTGCCGCCAGCACCACCTACGCCAACCACCTTGATGATGGTGCCGTTGGTTTCCGTTTCCAGCATCTGGAATTCCATATTGCCTCCGTCAAGAAAAAGATCCTGCTCTTCCGCCGTTATTCGGCAGGGGTCGGGCAACCCCCGTCGCGCGCAAGCCGTCGGCACTCGCGCGAATTAGAAGCTTCAAAAATTGCCCAAAAACCAGTCTTTCATGCGTGAAAACACTTGCCCCATCGAGCCAGCCTGCACGGCGACCTTGCGCCCGCGCATCCGTTGAGACGAGCCTTCCACCAGCAGCCCCATTGCCGTCGAGTAGCGCGGATTGCGCACGACGTCGGCCAAGCCGCCCGCATACTCCGGCGCACCGATGCGCACCGGCTTCAAAAAAATGTCTTCGCCGAGCTCGACCATGCCCGGCATCATCGATGCACCGCCCGTCAGCACGATGCCCGAGCTCAAGAGTTCCTCGTAGCCCGATTCGCGCACCACTTGATGCACGAGCGAAAAGAGTTCCTCGACACGTGGCTCGACCACCGCGGCCAGCGCTTGTCGCGACAGCGTGCGCGGCCCGCGTTCACCGAGCCCCGGCACTTCGATCATCTCGTCCGGATCCGCCAACGCCTGCTTGGCAATGCCATAACTGACCTTGATGTCCTCGGCGTCCGGCGTCGGCGTGCGCAGCGCCATCGCGATATCGCTCGTGATTTGATCGCCCGCAATCGGAATGACAGCGGTGTGGCGAATCGCGCCTTCGCTGAAAATCGCGATATCGGTCGTGCCGCCGCCGATATCGACGAGCACGACGCCGAGTTCCTTTTCGTCCTCGGTCAGCACCGCAAGCGACGACGCGAGCGGCTGCAAGATCAGGTCATTGACCTCGAGCCCGCACCGGCGCACGCACTTCACGATGTTTTGCGCGGCCGAAACGGCGCCCGTCACAATGTGCACCTTCACTTCGAGCCGGATGCCGCTCATGCCGATCGGCTCGCGCACATCCTCCTGCCCGTCGATGATGAATTCCTGCGTGAGGATGTGCAGCACCTGCTGGTCGGTCGGGATGTTGATCGCCTTCGCGGTCTCGATGACGCGCGCCACGTCCGCCTGCGTCACCTCCTTATCCTTGATCGCCACCATCCCGCTCGAATTGAAGCTGCGGATATGGCTGCCGGCGATGCCCGTGAACACGTTAGTGATCTTGCAATCGGCCATCAGTTCCGCTTCTTCGAGCGCGCGCTGAATAGACTGCACCGTTGCCTCGATGTTCACCACGACGCCCTTTTTCAGCCCCTTCGATTCGCTTTGTCCGAGCCCGATGACCTCGTAATGGCCTTCGCCCCTCAACTCGGCGACGATCGCCACGACCTTGGCCGTGCCAATGTCGAGGGCAACCAGCAGATCCTTATAGTCTTTACTCATAGCGTGCTCGTGCGTGTGATGTCTGGTCGTATTGCATACGTTATTTCTTTGCCTTGCTCTTACCGCTGCCGTCGTCGATGAACCGCATCCCCGCTGCGCGGATCGCGAAGCCATTCGGATAACGCAAGTCCGCGTATTCGATCTCGTTGCCCCAGCGCGCCGTGACCGCTTTCCATGCCGCCGCAAGCCGTTGTGTCCGCTCCGCGAGCGTCGATGCATTGCGCTCACGACCGTATTCGATCTGCGTACCGTTCGACAGTTTCACGGTCCACGCATAACGCGGCGATAAAGTTACGTCGTCCGGCACCGCGCCGAGTGGTGCCAGCCATTTCTTGAAATCGAAATAGCGCGCGACGACCTCTTTCGCGGTACCCGGCGGGCCGTCGAACGACGGCAAATCCTGATCGAGTTCGCCTTGATTGGCCGTAAAGAGTTCGCCTTCGACACTGACGAGCTGGTCGTTGCCCCAGGTCCCGAGCGGCTTGTACTCTTCGAGCGTCACGGCGAGCGCATTGGGCCACACGCGCCGTACACTCGCGCGCCGCACCCACGGCATTTGCTCGAACGCCTGACGCGCGGCATCGAGATCGACCGTGAAGTAGTTCCCGCGCAAGCGGCCCACGACACTCGCGCGCACCGTCGGCGTATTGATGTGCTCGGTATCTCCGTCGATGCGCACTGCCGACAACGCGAACGACGGCCGTTGCATCAGCCAGACGCCGCCAGCCGCGACGAGCGCCGCCAACACCAGCGCGAAGAGCGCGTTGGCGGCGAGGTTGAGCTGGCGAACGTTGTTCCACATGATCCGGTTGCGTCAATCCTCTAGGGTGAGCGCCAAGATGGCGACGACGAGCGCTTGATAGTCGATGCCGACCGCGCGCGCCGCTTTCGGCGGCAGCGAATGATCGGTCATGCCGGGCGAGGTGTTCACTTCCAGGAAATACGGGTTGCCTACCGCGTCGAGCATGAAGTCGGCGCGTCCCCAGTCGGTACAGCCCAGCACGTCGAACGCGCGGCGCGACAGCGTTTTCAGCTGCGCTTCGACATCGGCTGCGAGCCCGCAGGGAATCAAATATTGCGTATCGTCGGCGACGTACTTCGCGTGATAGTCGTAAAACTCGCCGACCGGCACGATGCGGATGATCGGCAAATCGAGGTCGCCCGCGATGCAGCTCGTGTACTCGCCGCCACCATCGATGCTCTTTTCCACCAGAACGATCTTGTCGTACTTGGCCGCTTCCTCGAGTGCCGCCGGCAGCGCATCGGCCGTCTTCACCTTCGTTACCGCCACACTCGAACCTTCGCTTGCCGGCTTGACGAAAACCGGCAAGCTCAGCTTCGCGGCAATCGCGCTTGCGCGTGCGGCATAGTCGTCGCCGCGCATGACGATCTCGAACGGCGGCGTCGGCACGCCGGTTTGCTGCCACACCAGTTTGGTGCGGAACTTGTCGAGCCCGAGTGCGGAACCCAGCACGCCGCTACCGGTGTACCGAATGCCGTAGAAATCGAGCGCGCCCTGGATTTGCCCATTTTCACCGTAGCCGCCGTGCAGCGCGTTGAACGCGCGCACGAAGCCCTCTTCCTTGAGCGCCGACAACGGGCGCTCGGCGGGGTCGAACGGGTGCGCGTCGATGCCCGCATCGCGCAAGGCTTTCAGCACCAGGCGCCCGGACGTCAGCGAGACCTCGCGTTCGGCCGACTCGCCGCCCGTCAGTACAGCCACTTTGCCAAAACGTTTCGGATCGATACTGCTCATGTCTTCACCTCTTGCGCGAGCCGACCCGGCACGGTGCCGATCGATCCCGCTCCCATCGTGATCACCACATCGCCGTCGCGCACGATGGCGGACAGCGCCTGCGGCACCTCATCGATCGCTTCGACGAACACCGGCTCGACCTTGCCCGCCACGCGAATCGCCCGCGCGAGCGCGCGGCCATCCGCGGCGACGATCGGCGCTTCGCCGGCCGCATAGACTTCGGTCAGCACGAGTGCGTCGACGCTCGACAGCACATTGACAAAATCCTCGAAGCAATCGCGCGTGCGCGTATACCGATGCGGCTGAAACGCGAGCACGAGCCGTTGGTCCGGAAAAGCGCCGCGTGCAGCAGCAATCGTCGCGGCCATCTCCACCGGGTGATGGCCGTAATCGTCGACGAGCGTGTAGCTGCCGCCGGCCTCGACACGTACCTCGCCGTAGCGCTGAAAACGCCGCCCAACACCGGTGAATTCCGCCAGCGCGCGCTGGATATCGGCATCGGCAACTTCGAGCTCAGTCGCAATGGCGATGGCGGCCAGCGCGTTTTGCACGTTATGCGTGCCAGGCATATTCAGGACGACATCGAGCGGCGCCGCATCTTCGCGCATCGCCGTGAAGAACATCTTGCCGTCGCGCGCGAACACGTTTACCCCACGCACCTGCGCATCGGCCGCAAAGCCGTAGCGGATGATCGGTTTCGAAACGAACGGCAGAATTTCGCGCACATTCGGATCGTCGACGCACAGCACGGCGATGCCGTAAAACGGCAACCGGTGCGTGAATTCAATGAACGCTTGCTTGAGCCGCGCGAAGTCGTGCCCGTAGGTGTCCATGTGGTCGGCGTCGATGTTCGTTATGACTTCGATCACCGGCAATAGATTGAGAAACGACGCGTCCGACTCGTCGGCCTCCGCGACGATGAAGTCGCCCGTGCCCAGCCGAGCGTTGGCGCCCGCGCTCGTCAGGCGTCCGCCGATCACGAAAGTCGGATCGAGTCCGCCCGCGGCGAGCACGCTGGCGACAAGGCTCGTCGTCGTGGTCTTGCCGTGCGTGCCAGCGATCGCAATGCCCTGCTTGAGGCGCATCAGTTCGGCCAGCATGACGGCGCGCGGCACGATCGGCACGCGCAAGCGCCGCGCGGCCAGCACTTCGGGGTTATCGCCGCGTACGGCCGTCGAAATCACGACGGCGTCCGCGCCATCGATATTCGTGGCGTCGTGTCCGATCACGACGCAAGCGCCTAGCGCAGCGAGCCGCTCGGTCGTCGCGCTCTTGGCGAGGTCCGAGCCGCTCACGTGATAGCCGAGATTGACGAGCACCTCGGCAATACCGCTCATGCCGGCGCCGCCGATGCCGACAAAATGAATATGTTTGACGATGTGTTTCATTGCTTTCCTTCCTCGCGCGCGAGCGCGACAGCCGCGCAGACCTGGGCGACCCGATCGGTGGCGTCGGGTTTCGCAAGCGCACGTGCACGGGTCGCCATCTCGGCTAACGTCTCGCGCGTGAGCGTGCGCAGCCAGTCGGCCAGCGCGGTGGGCGACAAGTCGCGCTGCTGCACGAGCACAGCGGCGTTGCGCTCGGACAGAAACCCGGCGTTAGTGGTTTGGTGATCGTCCACGGCGTAGGGAAACGGCACGAACAGCGCGGCAACACCCACGGCCGCGATCTCGGCAACCGTCATCGCGCCCGAGCGGCAAATCACGAGATCGGCGTCGGCGTACGCGGTGGCCATATCGTCGATGAACGGAACGAGTTCGAGCGTCTCGCCGGGAACGAAGCCAGCGGCCGCATAGTTCGACCGCAGTGCGTCGATGTGCTTCGCGCCCGCCTGATGCACGACATGCGGCCGCGCCTCAGGCGCCAGCAGCGCAAGCGCGCGCGGCACGACTTCGTTCAGCGCGGCCGCGCCGAGGCTGCCGCCCACGACCAGCAGCTTCAGCGGGCCTGTGCGGCTCGCGTACCGCACGCGCGGCTCGGCGGTTTGCGTGAGCGTGTCACGCAACGGGTTGCCGGTCCATTCGGCGTTCGGCAGCGCATTCGGAAAGGCGACGAGCACGCGCCGGGCGAGCTTGGCCAGGACCTTGTTCGCCAAGCCGGCCACGGAATTTTGTTCGTGTAACACGAGCGGACAACGCGCCAGCGCGGTCATGATGCCGGCAGGAAACGTGATATAGCCGCCCATGCCGAGCACGACATCGGGCCGCACACGCGCGAGCGCACGGCGGCTTTCGAGGCAGGCGCGCACGAGGTTCGCCGGAAGCATCAGCTTCGTCTTAAGTCCCTTGCCGCGCAAGCCGCCGAACCGGACGTACTCCATCGGAATACCGTGTTTTGGTACGAGCGACGCTTCCATTCCCGCCGGGTTGCCGAGCCAGACGACACGCCATCCCCACGCGCGCATCCGATGTGCGACCGCGAGCCCCGGAAACACGTGCCCTCCGGTGCCGCCGGCCATCACCATCAGCGTGCGCTGGGGCGTCGTGCTCATACCTTGCCCCCTCGCATCAGCACGCGGTTTTCGTAATCCACGCGCATCAGCACCGCCACCGCGATGCAGTTGAGCACGATGCCGGAGCCGCCATAGCTGACGAGCGGCAACGTCAGTCCTTTCGTCGGCAAGATGCCGAGGTTGACGCCGATATTGATGAACGTCTGCACCCCGAACCACAGGCCGAGCCCCTTGGCGACGAGCCCGGCGAACGTCCGGTCGAGCGCGAGCGCTTGCCGGCCGATTTCGAACGAACGCCGCACGATCCAGTAAAACAGCAGGATGACGAGCAGCACGCCGATGAACCCAAGCTCTTCGCCGATGACGGCGAGGATGAAGTCGGTGTGCGCTTCGGGCAGATAGTTGAGCTTCTCGACGCTGCCGCCCAACCCGACGCCGAACCACTCGCCGCGGCCGAACGCGATCAGCGAGTGCGTGAGCTGATAGGCCTTGCCCTGTGCGTAGCGGTCGTCCCATGGATCGAGATAGGCGAAGATCCGCTCGCGCCGCCACGGCGACGCCCACACCAGCAAACCGAACGTGCCGACGGCCGTCGCAACGAGCCCGCCGAAGAGCTTGCCGTTCACGCCGCCGAGAAAAAGCACGCCCATCGCAATGGCCGCAATTACCATGAACGCGCCCATATCGGGTTCGAGCAGCAGCAGCGCGCCCACCACGCCGACCGCGAACGCCATCGGCAAAAAGCCTTTGGCGAAGCTCTGCATATATTCCTGCTTGCGTACCGTGTAGTTCGCCGCATAGATCGTGACGGCGAGCTTCATGACTTCCGACGGCTGCATATTCATCAGGCCGAGCGGCAACCAGCGGCGCGCGCCGTTCACGCCCTTGCCGATATGCGGAATCAGCACAATTACGAGCGTGACCAGCGCAAGCAAGAAGAGTTTGGGCGCGTATTTGTCCCAGACCGAAACCGGAATGCGGAACGCGACCGCCGCGGCGGCGACGGCCACGATCAGCGAAGCGACGTGCCGCAGCAAAAAGGCGTAGTCGCGGTAGGCCGCATATTTCGGCGAATCCGGCATCGCGATCGACGCCGAATAGACCATGACCACCCCGAGACCGAGCAGGGCAATGGCCGCCCACAGCAGCGAATGATCGTAGTCGAGCATCCGAGAGCGCATCGGGCGCATGCCGCTCACGGCACTGGCGAGGCCGCCCGCCTGTGTGTGCGCAGCCGCCTCCTTGCGCCCCGCCGACGCGCCGCTGCGCTCGGTGAATAGTCGTTGCCCCAGGCGATCGGACCAGCTCATAGCATCGTTCCCCGTTGCGCCGCGATGTCTTCGACCGCGCCGCGAAACACGTCGGCCCGATGCGCGTAGTTCTTGAACATGTCGAAACTCGCACACGCCGGTGACAACAGTACGGCGTCGCCGGGCTCGGCGAGGCGGCTGGCGGCGACAGTCGCAGCTTCCAGCGTCGGATGATCGGCCAGCGCAACACCGCTATCGGCGAGCGCAGCCCGAATGGCGGGGGCGTCGCGGCCGATCAGCATGACGGCACGGCACCAGCGCGCAACGGGGCGAGCGAGCGGCGCAAAATCCTGCCCCTTGCCGTCTCCGCCGACGATCAGCACCGTGCGCTGCGCGAGGCCGTCGAGCGCCGCTACCGTCGCGCCGACATTGGTGCCTTTGCTATCGTCGACGTAATCGATTCCATCGATCGACGCGATCAATTCCACCCGATGCGGTTCGCCGCGGTATTCACGCAAGCCATGCAGCAGCGTGGCCGCCGGAAGTTCGATGGCGCGCGCGAGCGCAAATGCGGCAAGCGCATTCGCCGCGTTGTGCAGCCCGCGAATACGCAACGCGTCAGCGGGCATCAGGCGCTTCATCGTCAGATCGATCGGGCTCGCCGTATCCTGCCTGCGCCGGCGCGACGAGACCGGCTCGTCAGCGGGGTCGCGCGCGTCGGCCTGGACCAGCCAGTTGATGCCGTTATCGCGCAACAGACCGTAATCGCCGACGCGTTCGGGCTCGCCGAGCCCAAACGTCGTCACGCGCACGGCATCGCCCGACGTTGCGAAGGCCATCGCGCGCGGGTCGTCCCGGTTGAGCACGCGCACCGTGTGCACGCCGAAGACCCGCCCTTTCGCCGCGGCGTAGGCGTCGAAGTCACCGTGCCAGTCGAGGTGATCCTGGGTGATGTTGAGTACCGCGGCCGCGTCGGGGTCGAACGTGTGCGCCGTTTCCAACTGAAAGCTCGACAGTTCGAGCACCCAGATATCGGGCAACGCGGTGCGCTCGATCGCCTCGCTCAACGTGTCGAGCATGGTCGGGCCGATATTGCCGGCCACCGCCACCTTCTTGCCGGCACGTTCGCATAGCAAGCCGGTCAGGCTCGTCGTCGTGGTCTTGCCGTTGGTACCCGTCACCGCGAGAATTTTCGGCGCGTAACCGTTCGCACGCAGATGCGCGAGCGCTTGCGCAAAAAGTTCGAGCTCGCCCCAAACGGGGATGCGCTGTTCCGCGGCGCGCGCAACCAGCGGCGCCAACTCCGGCGAAATCGGCGAGAGCCCGGGGCTCACCGCCACGAGTTCGATACCGCCATCGAGGAGCGCAGCGGAAAACGGCCCGCCGACGAATTCGGCGTCGATACCTTCGGCTTCGAGCAACGGCTGGTTCGGCGGCGCTTCGCGCGTGTCGGCAATGCGCAGGCGGCACCCGTGCCGCGCGCACCAGCGCGCCATCGCGAGACCCGATGCGCCGAGTCCCAGCACGAGCACCATCGGACTTTGCCGATCTCGAAACATCTCGCCAAACATCGTTTGCTTTCCCTTTCCTTTAACGCAGTTTCAGTGTCGACAGGCCGAACAGGCACAACATCAACGTGATGATCCAAAAACGGACGACGACCTGCGTCTCTTTCCACCCCGACAGCTCGAAGTGGTGATGCAGCGGCGCCATCTTGAAAATGCGTCGTCCTTCGCCGAAGCGACGCTTGGTGTACTTGAACCAGATCACTTGCAGCATGACGGAGAGGGTTTCCGCCACGAAAATGCCGCCCATGATGAAGAGCACGATTTCCTGGCGGACGATCACGGCGATCGTGCCGAGCGCCCCGCCCAATGCAAGCGCGCCGACGTCACCCATGAACACTTGCGCGGGGTGCGTGTTGTACCAGAGAAACGCGAGCCCCGCGCCGCCCATCGCCGAGCAGAAGATCAACAGCTCGCCGGCGCCGGCGATGTGCGGAAAGAGCAAATACTTCGAATAAACCGAGCTGCCCATCACGTAGGCGAACACGCCGAGCGAGCCGCCCACGAGCACCACCGGCATAATGACGAGGCCGTCGAGGCCATCGGTGAGGTTGACCGCATTGCTCGCCCCGACGATGACGAAGTATGTGAGCGCGATAAAACCCCACACGCCGAGCGGATAAGTAATCGACTTCAAAAACGGCAGCATCAGGTCGGCGCGCGCGGGCAGCCCCATCGAGAGCCCGCTTCTGACCCAGGCCATGAACAAGTCGAACACGCGCACGTTGCTCGCCTCGGACACGCTAAAGGCAAGGTACACGGCAGCAAAAAGGCCGATCACCGACTGCCAGAAATACTTTTCGCGCGACGACATCCCGCGCGGGTCCTTGTAGACCACCTTGCGGTAATCGTCGATCCAGCCAATCACGCCATAGCCGAACGTCACGAGCATGACGATCCAGATAAAGCGGTTGGTCAGATCCGCCCAGAGCAGCGTCGACACGGCGATGCCAATCAGGATGAGCACCCCGCCCATCGTCGGCGTGCCCGATTTGACGAGGTGCGTTTGCGGGCCGTTCGTTCGCACGGCTTGGCCGACTTTCAACGCCGCCAATGTGCGAATCACCCACGGGCCGCAGACGAGCCCGATCAACAGCGCGGTGATGGTGGCCATCACCGCGCGGAACGTCAGATAACTGAACACGCGCATAAAGCTTGCGTCGTTCTGCAGCCATTGCGCCAGCGCCAGCAGCATGCTTGTCCTTCTGTCAATGCACGCCGGGCACGACGCCCGACGCGGGAGGGTTTGATTGAGTCAGCGCATCGACGACGCGCTCCATCCGCATAAAGCGCGAGCCCTTCACCAGCAGCGTGGCACCCGCGCCCCATCCGGCTTGCTGCAAATGCGCGACGAGCGCGTCCGGGTGCTCGAAGTGATACGCGTCGCCCGCGCTGGCCGCGGCCTTCGGTTCGACGAATGCGGCAATTGCGTCGCGCACCGCGTCACCAAGTGCGTAAAGCGCATCGATGCCGCGCTCGCGTGCGTAAGCGCCGATCTCGCGATGAAACGCCGGCCCGTGATCGCCGACTTCACCCATGTCCCCCATCACCAACACGCGCGGCGCCGGCATCGACGCCAGCACGTCGATTGCGGCACGCATCGAATCGGGATTGGAGTTGTAGGTGTCGTCGATGACGGTCGCACCGGCAAGCGCACCGCACACGGCGCGCTTGTTCTGCAGCCGCCCGTTGACTGGCGAAAACGACTCGAGGCCGCGGCGAATCGCATCGAGCGGCACCTTTGCGGCGAGTGCCGCAGCGGCCGCCGCCAGCGCGTTGCGCGCGTTATGTGCGCCGAGCACCTGTAACTTCGCTTCAAATGCACCTGCCGGCGTCTGCGCGCGCAAGCGGTTGCCGACGAATTCGCCGATGAGCGCCGCACGCGGGCTTGACTGCGCCACCGCGGCATCCACGCTGGTCGTCAGTGCGAAATCCATGATTGGATTTCCCGTCGCTGCCGCGCGCCAGATACCGGCATAGGGATCGTCGGCCGGGAAGACCGCGACACCGTCGGGCCGCAGCGCTTGGATCACGCTCGCATGCTCGAGCGCGACCGCCTCGACCGTCTCCATGAATTCCTGGTGCTCGCGCTGCGCGTTGTTGACGAGCGCGATCGTCGGCTCGGCGAGCTTCGCGAGCGTCGCCGTTTCGCCCGGGTGGTTCATGCCGAGTTCGACGACGGCCAGTTCGTGGTGGGCGGCAAGGCGAAGCAATGTGAGCGGCAAGCCGATTTCGTTGTTGAAATTGCCTGCGGTCGCCAGTCGGTTATCTTCACCAGCCGCCGCCGCGAAAATCGACGCGATCATCTCTTTAACGGTCGTCTTTCCGTTACTGCCGGTGACGGCGACCAGCGGCAGCGCAAACCGGCGGCGCCAGCCGCGCGCCAGCGCGCCAAGCGCCGCTCGCGTGTCGGCCACGACAATCGCGGGCACACCCGGCTCGCCCGCGTGGCCCCATTGAGCCGGCACGTGCGATACGAGCGCAGCAGCCACGCCGCGGGCCGCCACGTCAGCGAGAAAATCGTGTGCGTCGAAACGCTCACCTTTCAATGCTACGAAAAGCTCGCCCGGGCCGGCAGTGCGGCTGTCCGTGCCGACGCGCTCGAACGCAGCCGCTTCGTCGCCCAAAATCGTGGCGCCCGGAATCAGCGAGGCCGCTTGTGCCAGCGAAAGCATCGTCATTCGCCGCCTCCGCGTACGTGCGTGGCCCGCGCAGCGAGTGCGAGGCGCGCGTGATCCTGATCCGAAAAGACCCGCTTCTTACCCATGATTTCCTGCGTGGCTTCGTGCCCCTTGCCGGCCAGCGCCACAACGTCTTCGCGCGCCGCGCCGCGCACCGCCTGCAAAATCGCGTTCGCCCGATCTTCGATCGCCCGGGCGCGACCCGGCTCCGCCATGCCGGCCACGATCTGTTCAATGATCGCGCGCGGCGCTTCGCTGCGCGGATTGTCGCTTGTCACCACGACGATGTCGGCTAGCCGCTCGGCGATTGCTCCCATCAGCGGACGCTTCGTCATATCCCGATCGCCGCCGCAGCCGAACACGCATACCAGCTTGCCGCCGCGCGCTTGCGCAATCGGCCGCAATGCCTCGAGCGTTTTATCGAGCGCGTCAGGCGTGTGCGCGTAATCAACGACGACGAGCGGCTCGTCATTCGCAAGCCGTCCGCCGAGCCGCTGCATCCGCCCATTCACAGGCGCAAGCGTCGCGATGCGGGCGAGCGCCGCGGCCAACGGCACATCGGCCGCCAGCAGTGCACCCAGCACACCGAGCAGATTACTTACGTTGAACATGCCCAGCGTGCCGACTTCGACCTCGGCGTCACCCCAATCGGACGACAGATGAAATGCCGTTCCCGTCGGCGTCGCGCGGACGTTGGTCGCACAAATCGAGGCGTCGGCGTCCAGAGCATCGTTCGGCACGCCGATGCCGTAAGCGATCGTTCGGACCCGCCCTTGCGCGCGCGCGAGCAAGCGCCGCCCGGCCGCATCATCGCGATTGATGACGGCCACGCGCAGCGTCGGCCAGTCGAAAAGCCGCGCCTTCGCCGCCTCGTAGGCCTCGAAGGTCTGGTGATAATCGAGGTGATCTTGCGTGAGATTGGTGAAGACGGCGATATCGAATGCCGTGCCGTTCACGCGCCCTTGATGCAGCGCATGCGAGGACACTTCCATCGCGACGGCCTTGGCCGCCGCTGCAGCCAGCGCTGCAAGGCTGCGCTGCAACTGCGGCGCGTCCGGTGTCGTAAAGCCTGTGTGCACGAGGTGGCCCGGCATGCCGCTACCCAACGTGCCGATGACCGCGCACGGCACGCTGTGCGCCGTCAATGCCGCGGCGATCCATTGCGAACACGAGGTCTTGCCGTTGGTGCCGGTGACACCAATGACGCGCATCGATTCGCTCGGCGCGCCGTACCACGCGCTGGCAATTTGGCCGGCCAGCACGTTCAGCCGTGGCACCGCCAGTGCCCGCGCCGCGTCGACGCTGCCCGAGAAGCCCTCTTGCTGATAGAGCACGGCGGCCGCGCCGCGCTTGAATGCATCAGCGATATGAGGCCGGTTATCGGCGCCGTCCACCGCATAGGCGAAAAAGACGTCACCAGGGACGAGCGTGCGTGTATCCGCGTGCAGATGCGCGCCCGCAGCGGCGTGCGTGCGCAGCCAAGCCAGCGCGTCGTTCACGTTTCGATCGACGGGGGCGCTCATCGCACGACTCCCGGCTGGTTGCGTGAGTCGGCGGACACGGCCACGGCACGCTCGCGCGCGGGCTGCGCCGTTTTGCCGACATCATCCGACACGACAAGCTGCTTGACCGGCATATCGGGCGGCACATTCAACGTTCGCAGCGTATCGCCGACGATCGACGCGAATACCGGCCCCGACACATAACCGCCGAAGTGGCTGCCCGAAGTCGGCTCGTCGATCGATACCGCGACGACGATGCGCGGGTTCGGCATCGGCGCCATACCGACGAACGACGCACGGTACTTCGAGCGATCGTAGCCATGCGCGACATGCTTGTACGCCGTGCCGCTCTTGCCACCGACGCGATAGCCGGGCACCGCTGCCTCGGGCGACGTACCCTGCGACGACACGACGCTTTCGAGCATGCCGCGCACTTCGCGCGCCGTCTGCGGCGAGAAGATTTGCGGCGCCGCGACGCCCTGGCTCGGATCGGTCTTGAAAATCGACAGCGGCATCAACTGCCCGTCGTGCGCGATAGCCGTATAGGCGCGGGCTAGCTGGAAGAGCGAAGCCGAAAGGCCGTAGCCGTACGACATTGTCGCCTGCTCGATGCGGCGCCAGCTCTTCCACGGACGCAACCGGCCGGCCGCCGCGCCCGGAAAACCGACCTTGGGCGCCTGGCCGAGCCCGACGCTCGTATACATGTTCCACATCTCTTCGGGCTTGAGCGTCATCGCGATCTTCGTCGCGCCGATGTTGCTCGATTTCTGAATCACGCCGCCTACCGTCAGCACCCCGAAGCCGCTATCGTCGGTGATGGTGGCGCCGTCGAGTGTGAAGTGTCCATTGCCGGTATCGACGAGCGTGTTCGGTGTCACGCGGTGCAAATCGAGCGCGAGCGAAACCGTAAAGGGCTTCATGATCGAGCCGGGCTCGAAGACGTCGGTAAGAATCCGGTTGCGCAATTGCTCGCCCGTCAGATGCGAGCGTTCGTTCGGGTTGTAGGTCGGATAGTTGACGAGCGCGAGCACTTCGCCGCTCCGTACATCGATGACCACCGCCGCACCGGCCTTTGCCTTCGATTTTTCGACCGCCGCCTTGAGGTCGGCATAGGCGATGTACTGAATTTTGCTGTCGATCGAGAGATCGACATCTTTGCCGTTGTGCGGCGGAATCTGCTGATCGACGTCCTCGATGATGCGGCCCATGCGGTCCTTGATGACGTGCCGCATGCCGGGCATGCCGGAGAGGATTTTCTGGTCGCCGAGCTCGATGCCTTCTTGCCCCTCGTCTTCCACATTGGTAAAGCCGACGAGGTGGGCCGTAATTTCGCCTTCTGGGTAAAAGCGTTTGTATTCTTCGCGTTGATAGATGCCGGGAATGCCGAGCGCCATGACCTTGTCGGCGGTTTCGACGGGTACCTGACGCTTCACATAGACGAACGTTTTGTCGCCGGACAGCTTCGCACGCAGGTCTTTGCGCGTCATGCCGAGCAGTGAGCCGAGCGCAGCGACCTTGTCGGCAGCGAGATCCTCCGGCACCGATTCGGGAATCGCCCAGATGGCGCGAACGGGCAGGCTCGTGGCCAGCACAAGCCCGTTGCGATCGAGAATCTTGCCGCGCGTGGACGGCAGTTCGATCGTCCGTTGATAGCGGCTTTCACCTTGCTTCTGATAGAACGCGTTACCCGGACCTTGAATCCAAAAGGCCCGCGCGGCGAGTGCGACGAACGCCATGAAAAGCAGAAACACCACGAGCTTCGAGCGCCACATCGGCAACCGGACGGACAGCACGGGGCTCGCGGAGAAGGTCACGCCTTTGCGGTTGGCTCCTTGCTTCATCGCGTGCCTCCGCGGCTCGCCGGCGCATGCAGTTTCCCCGTACGGGATGCAGACGCCTTCGTGCCTGCATTGGCATTTGCCGCGCTTGCGGCAACCGTCGGAATGGCCACATCGCTCGCCTGCGTGGCACCGGGCGCAAGTGTCAGGTATTGCGTACCTCCGCTCACGATCGAACGCATCTTCAGCGAATCGGTGGCAAGTTGCTCGATGCGGGAGGTTTTCGAAAGCGCGCTTTGTTCGTATTGAAGCTGCGCGTAGTCCTGCTGAAGCTGACGCTCCTCGGCTTGCGCGCGCTCGAGCCGCACGAACAGCCGGCGCTGCTGGTTCGTGGCATTGACAACCGATAACGCGCAACCGAGCAGCACGATCAGCAAAAAGATATTGAGGCGACTCATGGCGCGATGCGCTCCGCGACACGCATTACCGCGGAGCGGGCACGCGGATTGGCATCGAGCTCGGCCGTGCCGGCGAATATGCGACTGATCACTTTGAGCGGAGGGCTCGGCAAATCGACGGCGCGAATCGGCAAACGACGATCAACCGCAGGCGCCTTCGCGTGCGCCTGCATGAATCGCTTCACGATTCGATCCTCGAGCGAATGAAAGCTGATGACCACCAGCCGCCCCCCTTGCTCCAACAACGACAATGCAGCCTCTAAAACGACTTGCAGCTCCGCAAGCTCTTGATTGATGTAAATCCGTATAGCTTGAAAGGTGCGGGTTGCCGGGTCCTTACCCTTCTCACGTGTCTTGACGGCGTGAGCCACGATTTCGGCAAGCTCGCCCGTGCTGACGAGAGGCCCGAGACGACCGGACTCTGCCCGGCGAGCAACAAGCGCCTTTGCAATCTGAACAGCAAACCGTTCTTCCCCATAATCTCGAATGACCTCCGTCAGTTCCTGCTGCGTTGCCCGTGCGAGCCAATCGGCTGCGGATTCGCCGCGCGTCGGGTCCATGCGCATATCGAGCGGACCGTCCGAGCGGAAGCTGAAACCCCGTTGCGGGTCGTCGAGCTGCGGCGACGACACCCCCAGATCCAGCAATACCCCCGACAATTTCGCAATGCCGCGCTCGGCCATCGCAGACGAAAGCGCCGCAAAACTCTGATGCACGATCTCGAACCGCGTGTCGCCGATCGCCTGCGCCGTTGCAATGGCTTGCGGGTCCTTGTCGAACGCGATCAACCTACCCTGCTCGCCAAGCTTCGCGAGCACCGCCTGGCTATGTCCGCCACGCCCGAACGTGCCATCGACATAGACACCGTCCACTCGCGTGACGAGCGCATTGACCGCCTCTTCGAGCAACACCGTCTGATGCCGCAGCTCGTTTCCCATCGCAGCGTCCTATCTATAAACCGCGATCAGAACGTGAAATTCTTCAGCGCTTCGGGCATACCCTGGGCCATCGCGGCCTGTTCCTTGGCCGCGTAGGTCTGTGCGTCCCACAACTCGAAGTGACTTCCCATGCCGAGCAACATGACTTCCTTTTCCAACCCCGACGCCATTCTCAATTCCGGTGAAACGAGGATGCGGCCGGCGCTATCGAGATCGACATCCGACGCATTACCGAGAAAAATCCGCCGCCACCAATGCGCGTCCATCGGCAGCGCGGCGATTTTCGCGCGAAAGACTTCCCATTCGGGGCGTGGGAACAGCAATAGGCAGCCGTCCGGGTGCTTTGTCAGCGTCACCCGTCCTTGTGCCTCGCCTTGCAGCGCTTCGCGATAACGAGAAGGCACCGACATCCGGCCTTTCGCATCGAGCGTCAGCGCCGACGCCCCTTGGAACACGTCCTCTTCCCCTCGGGGCCTCGCCCCTTCGATTCATCATCAAACCGGCCGAAAATGGTCCGATCAATCCACAAAAATACACTTTCTCACACTGTCTCCCACTTTAGAGGAAGGGCTTTAGCGGGTCAAGGGAGAACACCATTTTTTCGGTGAATTTTGTTTGTAAGAACAAGGACTTACGTGCCGTCCTTAACGAACATCCCGGAAAATGGAAAAACGTTATAAATGAACGGACTACTGCGTGTTGTGAAGGTGGTATCTGAGGAGCATGCGACACACGTCTGAACCGGACGGCGCGAAAGGCGGAGTGGCGGGAGGGGGAATCGCGAGGATGGCAGCGCATCGACACGCCGCCAGCATGCAAAGCTCGACGTTACACGTAATACGCGGTACGGGTCATGACTTTCGACGCGGTGCGCATTAGCGCGCGCACCGGAAAGGGTAAATCCACACCGCCGGCGTCGGCGGCCGCTTTCGCATGTGCCATCTCGTCAGCACGCATTTGATCGACAACAGCGCGCGAGAGTGCGTCGGCCTCGGGCAAAGACTCGAGATGCGCATCGAGATGGCGCTCCACCTGCCGCTCCGTTTCGGCCATAAACCCGAGGCTCGCTTTATCGCCGAAGCAGCCCGCCGCAAAACCAATGGCAAGCGAGCCGGCATACCAAAGCGGATTGAGCAGGCTCGGACGCGAATCGAGTTCCTTGAGCCGAGCCGCCGTCCATGCAAGGTGGTCCTCTTCTTCGCGTGCCGCTTGTTCGAACGCCGCTTTGAGCGACGGGGAACGCGTTGCGAGCTTTTGCGCCTGATACAGCGCCTGTGCGCAGATTTCACCAACGTGGTTCACGCGCATGAGTCCGGCGGCATGCGCGCGTTCGGCGAGCGTCATCTGCTCGCCGGCCGGCGCGTCCGGGGTCGGCGCCGGCGCCGACGGCATCGGTCGACTCATCCGGCTCACACCCGCAATCGACCGCAGCCCTCGGTCAAATTCGGTGACCCATTCATCCAGCGTCATATCGTTCTCCGTTGCATCGGCCAGCCGGCGCGTCATATATGCGAAGCTAGCTCAACGGAGTATTTTAGACGATGTGGCAGCACCAGCATCACGCCGCGTTACCACACTTCACGGCGCACGCGACCCGCACGATGAAATCACGCACGCACCACGGGCGCCGCCGAAGCCGCTTCGACAGGCCCATCGCGCAACTCCCGCCGCAAAATCTTGCCGACATTGCTTTTGGGCAATTCGCTGCGGAATTCCACGATCTTGGGCCGCTTGTAGCCCGTCAGCTGTTCCTTGCAAAACGCGAAAATATCGGCCTCCGACAACGCGGGGTTTTTCTTCACGATGAAAAGCTTGACCGCTTCGCCCGAATGATCGTCGGGCACACCGACCGCGGCCACTTCCAACACGCCCGGATGCTTGGCGACGACGTCTTCGACTTCGTTCGGATAAACGTTGAAACCCGATACGAGGATCATGTCCTTCTTGCGGTCGATGATCTTGAAAAAACCTTGCTCGTCCATCAGGCCAATATCGCCTGACTTGAAAAAGCCGTCGGCCGTCATGACTTTCGCCGTCTCGTCGGGCCGGTTCCAATAGCCGGCCATGACCTGCGGGCCGCGAATGCAGATCTCGCCGGGCTGCCCTACAGGCACCTCGTTGTTGTCGTCGTCGCGAATCGACACTTCCGTTGACGGCAGCGGCAAGCCGATCATTGCGTTGTAAGCGGTTGCGGTCACCGGATTGCAGATGGCCGAAGGCGATGTTTCCGAGAGCCCGTAGCCCTCGACGATCGGCACCTTCGTGCGTTCGAACCAGCGCCGGGCAACGGCGTCCTGAACGGCCATCCCACCGGCATTGGCCACCAGCAATTTGGAAAAATCGAGCTTGTCGAAATCGGGGTGATTCAGTATCGCGTTATAGAGTGTATTTACCGCAGGAAATGTGTTGATCGCATAACCGTGCAATTGCTTGATCATCCCGCCGATATCGCGCGGATTCGGAATCAGAATGCCCAGGCCGCCCGCACGAATCGTCAGCAGGCAGCAGACCGTCAGCGCGTAGATGTGATAAAGCGGCAAGGCAATGACGTTGATGATCTGATCGACGTCCGGGTGTTTCAGGTGCGCCGGCTCGTGCCAAGCCGCCGATTGCAATACGTTCGCCACGATATTGCCGTGCGTCAGAACGGCCCCCTTCGCTACGCCCGTCGTGCCGCCGGTGTATTGCAGAAAAGCAATGTCAGTATGGCCCAGTTGAACGGGCTCGAAGCGGCGTCTTGCGCCATCGGCAAGCGCATCGTTGAATTTGACATGCCCGGGCAAACTCCACGCCGGCACCATTTTTTTCACGCGCCGCACGACGAAATTAACAATCAAGCCTTTCGCGCCCATCAGATCGCCCATCGATGCCATGACGACATGCTTGACCGCTGTATTGCGCACCACCGCCTGCAATGTCGCCGCAAAATTCTCGAGCAGGATGATCGCCTCGGCGCCGCTGTCCCTGAGCTGATGTTCGAGCTCTCTCGGCGTATAAAGCGGATTGACATTGACCACCACGTAGCCGGCCCTGAGGATCGCGGCAATTGCCACAGGGTACTGCAACACGTTCGGCATCATGATCGCGACGCGCGCGCCCGGAGCAAGCCCCTTCGCCTTTAGCCACCCAGCCAGCTTGCGCGAGGCATTGTCGAGCTCGCCGTAGGTCATCGCACAGCCCATGCAGACGAACGCCCGCTTGGCCCGATGGGCTCGGAAGCTTTCGTCCAGTAAATCAGTCACCGACGCATACTGCGACGCGTCGATGTCGGCAGGGACGCCGGGCGGGTACGACTTCAACCAGGTTCTTTGCATGTGGCGTCTCCCCAAAATTTTCGAATGGTCGTGCGAAAAAGCGCATCCTATCCGGTCGCCCTTCGCGAAACAACCGGATTAGATCTCGACTTCCAACTCTGTCGCCGGCCCGGCCCTCAAGTTCGGACGCGTTCCACCTCGACCAGACAGTCGTAAAAAGTCGCCGATCCCCCGAGATCGGTCAGCGCCTGGCTCGTCACCTGATTGGCATTGCGCCCATCGGGCGACAGCTTTTTCCACCAGATCGACAAGCCCACCACCATACCGGTACGTGCCCGTTCCGTTACCCGGGCGCGCAGCGTCATCGACCCGCGATCGTTGTATACCCTCACCGTATCGCCGTCGGCAATGCCGCGCGGTGTGGCATCGAACGGATGAATATCGAGATACGGCTCGCGCTCGGTCGCGCGCAGGCTTTCGATATTCACGAAACTGCTATTGAGGAAGTGGCGGGCTGGCGGCGAGATCATCGCAAGCGGGTAGCGCTGCGCTCGCTGCGGCGCGGCCTCAGCTGACTCGTATGGCGGCAGATAGTCGGGCAGCGGATCGCGGCCCTCTTCGGCCAGCAGCGTGCTCGAAAACTCGCACTTGCCGGATGGCGTACGGAAGCCGCCTTCCGCGAACGGCGCGTCGGCAATGTCCAGCTTGAGCCAGCCCGTAGCTTCCAGCGCCTGCCAGTTCGTCGCTTTAAGGGTGGGGTCGTCCCATCGCAGCGCGGCACGGGCGATCGTTTCGTCGTCCTCATAAAGCGCCGGCTCGTCGAGTCCCATTCGGCGAGCCAGGCCGCGAAAAATCTCGGTGTTCGGCCGCGCCTGTCCGACCGGCGCGATAGCCGGTCGATTCAGCATCACATGCGTGTGCCCGTACGATTTGTGAATATCGAGATGCTCGAGTTGCGTGGTGGCCGGTAAGACCAGATCGGCGTAGTCGGCGGTGTCGGTCTGAAAATGTTCGAGCACCACCGTGAAAAGATCTTCCCGCGCAAACCCTGCCGCGACGCGTTCAGCGTCTGGCGCCACAGCCACCGGATTCGAGTTATAGACGATGATGCCTTCGATCTTGGGCCCGAAAACCGCATCGCCCGGGTGCAGCAACGCATCTCCGATGGCATTCATGTTGATCGCGCGCGGCAAGGCCGTCGGCCAGCCGGGGAGTAGATCCGGCCGCTGCAGCGCGTGTTGATCGACCGGCGCCCAATTCGACGCGGACAGCAGCAGCCCCCCCGCGCGGTCGCGCCATGCGCCCGTGAGCGAGGGCAGGCAGGCAATCGCGCGAGTGGCGTTACCACCGCCACGCACGCGCTGCATGCCGTAATTCAGACGAATCGCGGCCTTGCGCGTTCCGCCATACAGGCGGGCGAGCTCGACCAATTCGTCTTCCTCGATGCCGCAAATTTGCGCGACGCGCGCCGGAGGATAAAGGCCCGCGCGCTCGCGCAGCGCTTCGAAGCCGAGCGTGTAGGAGCGAATATAGTCGTGATCGAGCAAATCTTCGCCAATCAGCACATGGATCATTCCGAGTGCGAATGCCCCATCGGTCCCGGGACGCAGCGCAATGTGCTGGTGACATTTCTCCGCGGTAAGCGAGCGATAAGGGTCGATCGCAACCAGCCGTGCGCCGCGCCGTTTGGCCTCTTGCGCGCGCGTCCAAAAATGAAGGCTCGACGCGATCGGGTTCGCTCCCCAAATAAGAATGAGCTCGCTTTCCTCGAAAAACTCGACGTGCATGCCGAGGCTGGCGCCGTAGGTGTACCGGAGGCCCGCCGCGCCCGCCGCGGAGCAGATCGTTCGTTCGAGTCGCGACGCGCCGACTTGATGAAAGAAGCGTTGCGCGATGCTCTCGCTCTGGACCAGCCCCATCGTCCCGGCGTAGCTGTATGGCACCAGTGCCTGCGGCTCGCGCGCCACGATTTCCCCAAAACGTTCGGCGGCAATCGAAAGCGCCTCGTCCCATCCGATCGGCGCGAACCGCCCTTCGCCCTTTCGCCCGATCCGTTTGAGCGGCACCGTCAGTCGTTCGGCGTGGTGAACGCGCTCGGCATAGCGGCTGACTTTCGTGCACAGCACGCCCTGGGTCGGGGGGTGATCCGGGTCGCCCACGACTTTCACGGCTCGGCCGTCCTTCACCGTCACGCGCATTGCGCAGGTATCGGGGCAGTCATGCGGACAGACGGCGCGGGCAAACTCGGCGGGGGCATTCATCTTGTTATCCTGGTGAAAGCGATTTGCATAGCGAAGCAATTCTATTACTTCCGCGCGCGAGCGCACCAAATTGGCGTGCGACGAGTTGGGCGTAGAATGGAGCGAGCGGCGTGTACAGTCCGTTTGCCATCCATTCAGCCTTTCGATCCCATTTCAGTCGAAGTCGAACGCATCATGAAACTCCTTCCTGAAGTCCTCGCGGCACGCGAAGAAATCCAATCGCTACGACGAACCATCCACGCCCATCCAGAGCTTCGGTACGAAGAAATCAAAACCGCGGACCTGGTCGCACAGCAGCTCGAACAATGGGGCATCGACGTGCATCGGGGGCTGGGCAAAACGGGGGTTGTGGGAGTGCTCAAGCGTGGCAACGGTGCGCGATCGGTCGGTCTGCGCGCCGACATGGATGCATTGCCGATACAAGAACTGAATAGCTTCGACCATCGTTCGCAGCATGACGGCCGGATGCACGCGTGCGGCCATGACGGGCATACAGCGATGCTGCTGGGTGCCGCGCAATACCTGTCCAAGCACGGCGAATTCGACGGCACGATCGTTTTCATCTTTCAGCCGGCCGAGGAAGGCGGTGCCGGCGCCCGCGCGATGATCGACGACGGTCTCTTTTTGAAGTTTCCGGTCGATGCGGTATTCGGCCTGCACAACTGGCCGGGACTGGCCGAAGGCACATTCGGCGTGACGGAAGGTCCGATCATGGCGTCGAGCAACGAATTCAGGATCGACGTGCGTGGAGTTGGGGCTCATGCAGCGATGCCGCATAACGGCCGGGATCCTGTCTTTGCCGCCGTTCAGATCGCGAACGGGCTGCAGAGCATCATCACGAGAAACAAGAAACCGATCGATACGGCAGTGCTGTCGATCACGCAGATTCACGCCGGGGATGCCGTGAATGTCATTCCCAACGATGCGTGGCTGGCGGGGACCGTGCGCACCTTCACGGTCGAAGCGCTCGATTTGATCGAATCGCGCATGCAGAAGATTGCGGACGCCACGGCCGCCGCATACGATTGTTCGGCGACGGTCGCATTCAACCGCAACTATCCTCCGACGATCAACCACCCGGAAGAGACACGCTTTGCCGCCGAGGTGATGCGCGAGGTGGTTGGCGCACAAAACGTTGATACGGCCGTCGAGCCCACCATGGGCGCCGAAGATTTCGCGTTCATGCTGCAGGCCATGCCCGGCTGCTACGCGTTCCTTGGCAACGGTGAGGGCGGGCATCGCGAGGCCGGGCACGGCGCCGGGCCCTGCATGCTTCACAACGCAAGCTACGATTTCAACGATGCTTTGTTGCCGGTTGGTTCGACCTACTGGGTGCGACTCGCGCAGCGGTTCTTGGCGCGCGCAGATAAAGGCTGACGGCGCGGGGCGCGGCTAGCCGGCCCGGCGCTATGGGGGGCTGGACGCCTAGTGGGCGATTTCATGCCGGCTATCGGTTTGACGTTTGATAAATGCAAGCACGTCATCAATGAACTGCCTGCGCGCCGATTCGTCCGTCATGTAAAACATGTGTCCCCCGTCGTACACATGAAATTCGATTCGCTCCGCCACATCGGGCGGCAAATGATTGAGCGCATAAACATGTGCGGTTGCCGGAGTTCGGACGTCGTACTTGCCAGCGCCCACCAGCCATCGCAATTTCGGATTTTTTTGTGATGCCCGAATGAGGTAGTCTTGAACCCGCGCGGCCGCGTTGTTATTTTTGCCCCAGCCCCAACGCGCAAACAATGGGGCCAACACAACGTAAGGGCGATTGAGGTCTTCAATGGGGCGGTATCCCACATCGTTTCTGAGGAATTTAGTCAGCGCCTTTTGATACTTCGCGACGAGCTCATCGAGCACATAGGCGAAGGGATCGTTGCCTGCGTCGTCCGGCACGGGCCGGGTTTTCATGCGGCCATCGAGCGCCGCGACCACTTCGCCCGGAACCAGCATGGTGCAAAAATCCATCTGCGATGTTTGCAGATGCTTTGCCTTGATGAACTCGGGCGAGAGACCGATGTAATCGGAAAGCGTCTGCGCGATCGCTGAAAACCGTTCGGGATCTTCGCGCTCGAGCGCCGTGCCTTTCGCAATCGCGGGCAAATAGTCATTGAACGCAAACCTTTCGACTTCGGCGAGAAATGCATCTTCGTCGGGATATCGCACCTTCATTTCAGGAAGGTGATGACGGGCGGTTGCAGCATAGGGAACGAGCGCGCACGCGTAAGAGATTGCAGATTCGGGCTCGAAGTCGATGAGTTGATAGCTCATGGCTCCTGACACGAAGATCACTCCACCGGCGGTCATGCCATTGTCGATCAAGTTTTCGATTGCTCGGCCCCAACGCTGCACGCCATAGGAAGCGCCTATCGCAAAAATGGGGCTGTGCTTCAAATAAGGTATGAGCTCATCGTCCTCGCTACACCGCCTCACAAATTCTGCCGTGATTTCCACGTCGTCATCGATGTTGAAATAGGCCTCCTCTTCGCCGTCGGTCAAGGCGTCTCCGGTGCCCAGGGCATCAACGAAAAGCAGACGCGCGCCCAGTAGCAGCGAATGATTGTTGGTCACCACCTGCCCTTGCTCGTCGACGATGATTGGGCCAAGACCGCCGCCCAGAAACCAAGCGGGGCTCGCACCCGGCCCACCGCCCTGGACAATGACCGTCGGCTCGTCGGGCCGGGCGTCGTCTCGCTCGAATACGATCGCAGTTTTCTTGACGAGCGGCTTGCCTGGCAACGATACGTATGTCTCGATCCGGCGCCCCGTGTAAAGAACGTCGTGGCCGTCGACTGAAATCCTGCCGTGAAATACTTTCGGCGCTCTCGCAATCTTGTGGCGACGGTAGACGCGATGAACGCCGACTGCCAGTTTCGAATACGGATGCGTAGTGAGCCCTCGTTCGTAATCGTGCAATGCGCCGGGTTGCGTGATCAGTCGGGCCTCATCGGCTCGCGCGAGTTGATGCCAGTCCGGAAAAGTCAGCATCGAACGCAAGGTCCGCAACGCGGCGACATCTGCGGGATCGTAGGCAACCGAAAGCGCCGTTTCGATGCTCATACGCGCGACCACGAGCGCTTGCGGCGCACCCGCATGGCGGCGCGAAATGAAGTACCGCGTCTTCGTCGAAGTTCGCTCGTCGTTGAAATCGCCAACATGACCGAGGATGGGGCCAGCGAAGCCTAGTTCCCTGTATGCCACTTCGAACGCGCCTTTGGCGCGCGGGCCGTTGCGTTCGACCGATTGCGCGGGCAAACGCCACATGCCGGTCTCGGGGTCTTGAACGAGCCAGATCATCTCGTCGAGTTCGAGCATGATCGCGGACGCTCTATGCATGGAAGCGTAATCTGGCACATACGGGTGCCGCTGATCGACCTGGGCATTCATCGCGGCATATTTGCGCCGCATCTCATCCAGTTCGCCGGCGGAAACCGTGTTGAGCGGCACGCCGTTGACATGTCGCAGCGGCCGCAGGGTGGGGGTGAATACAGTGGTTTCTGGCGGCGATCCCCTTCCCAAGAGCTTTTCCCAGTAGTACGGGTGAGTGCGGTCCAGCGGCTCGGGCAGCGTATACATGTCGGGCCTAGCTTCGCTTGCCCGTGCCGGCAGAACCAGCAACGGCTTGAAAGGCTGATCCGTCCGAAGCGCGCCGCGCGCGAATGGGTCCGGTATAAACGGCGAATTTTTTTCCGTCGGCACGAACACGTAGACGTATAACGGGGGGGCACCCGGGTTGCCCGCGTTAATGATCGTTTCCTCTGCTGCGCCGAAGATGACCGGGGGTAGTGCAGCGTCCGCATTCGGCCTCGCCTTCATCAGCCCAGTTGCGCCATAGTGACTCAACAGGATCATGGAAACGTCGTCCAACTCGCTATAGACGCGCACGAATTGCGGATCGTCTTGTATCTCGTAGCCGTAGCCGTTGATCGCGGCGAGCTTATTCGAACCCGGTGAAATCGTTTCTTTGGTTCCATCAGCATCGATATAAAAGACAACTTCCGGGAATTGCGACTTGATAAACTCGAGTGCCGCGTGCAATGGCCATGATGCGCCCCGCAGATACTCTATGGCCGGATCGTCGTGGGGCACGGCTGACGTTAGTGGCACCGGCGCCGTCTCGTAACCGCCGCGCGAACCGAATACCGCGCTTCGCATTTGGTCGCGGCGTCCCGCGAGCAGCTCAGCTGTTTCGTTGCCCAAGCGGGTGGCGGATTGTGCACCGTCGTCGTAACGAAAGTTCCCATTGACGATTTCCGCGATTTCAGTGTCGCTGTAGCGCAAGACGTGACGCGCACCTTTTTTGACAAACTCATCAGGTAGTGCGCGAAAAATCTCGAGAGTGCGGGGATGCGGCGTAGGCATCACGCCGCGTCCGAATCGCCAGTTGTCGAGGTCGAAATGCGCTTTGCGATGGCCGAGTTCGTCGTGCGTCAGTATCCCGAGAAGATTGAGGCGAACCGCCCGGTTGCTGGCAGGGTCGATTCCGAGAGCCCTGCCGACGAGGTCAAAGCCGAGCCATTCGTCGAGCATGTGGCCTTCGTAGATTCCATTTGTCCGTGCGCGCTCCGGGGTGCTCAGCAAAGTGAGTGATCTGTCCAGTTCCGGTCGTGCGCGCCGCGCGATGGCGGGCGGCATATCTTCTGCGTCGACGTGGCGATACTCGGTGGCCGCGAAGCTCGCACGGCGAAGGAAGACGCTTCCGGTCACCAGCGAGTTGCAGACAGGACCGGGGCACGGTGACACGCCCCAAAACGCGCCGTCCGCTGCTCGATATACATCCATCCGAGGTGGTCCGAGTACCGTGGAGATGTGCTCCAAATCGGCCAATCTCAAAGCCGGCGGCACCAGTGGGACGTCGCGCGAGGCGAGCGGAAGGGACGTTTGTCCGGGTCCGATCGCGGCGGGATGGGCGAGCGGGCTGCCTTTACTGCTTTTGCGATCGGGAAACGCAAGTCCCGCGAGGACCGCCCCTGGGGACGGGCTGCGGAGCGGCGCGAGGTGTTGCTCTTCGTCCGCGCGCGCATCGCTCCCGGTGCCACCTGCTGACCACCTGGTGTCATCAATGGGGTTGCTATGGTCGCCGCCGATTTCCATTGTTCGTTCGTCGTTGTCGCTGGTAGCGGCATCGTATTCGAACGCGGGTACCACACGGTGGACATAGCGAAGTCCCGGTAAATGTGGCGAAGAGCGAAAGCGGCGATGCTGCGCCGCTGAACATCGAACGGTCGACGTTATTTGCAAGAGACCGCGTCTGAAACGCGCTTTCATACTGCAGCTCGTACCATGCGGCGACGACGCGGATTGCCTTAGCGGTCCGCCTCACTCCGGGCTATCGGTTTGACGTTTGATAAACGCAAGCACGTCGCCGATGAACTGCCTGCGTGCCGGCGGATCCATGTAAAACATGTGTCCGCCATCGTACGTATGGCCCTCGAATCGCTCAGCCACATCGGGCGGCATATGATTGAGCGCGTAGCGCTGCACGACTGCAGAGTTCCGAAAGTCATGCTTGCCTGCGGCCACCATCCATCGCAATTTGGGATTTTTTTGTGCAGTTCGAATGACGTAGTCCTGAACCCGTAGGGCCGACATATTTTGTTTACCCCAATCCCAGCGCTTGAACAACGGACTCAACACAACGTAAGGGCGATTGAGGTCTTCGATTGGGCGGTATCCCACATCGTTTCTGAGGAATTTGGTCAGCGCGTTTTGATACTTTGCGACGAGCTCATCGAGCACATAGGCGAAGGGATCGCTTCCCTTGTCGCCCGGCATGGGTGAGGTTTTCATGCGGCCATCGAGCGCGGCGATCACTTCGCCCGGAACCAGCATGGCAGCGAAGTCCATCTGCGATATTTGCAGTTGCTTGGCCTTGATGAACTTGGGCGAGAGACCGATGTAATCGGAAAGCGTCTGCGCGATAGCTGAAAACCGTTCGGGTTCTTCGCGCTCGAGCGCCGTGCCTTTCGCAATCGCGGGCAAATAATCGTCGAACGCAAACTTTTCGACTTCGGCGAGAAATGCATCTTCGTCGGGATATCGCGCCTTCATTTCAGGAAGGTGGTGACGGGCGGTTGCAGCGTAGGGGACGAGCGCGCACGCGTAAGAGATTGCAGATTCGGGCTCGAAGTCGATGAGTTGATAGCTCATGGTGCCCGACACGAAGATCACCCCACCGACGGTCACGCCATTGTCGATCAAGCTTTCGATTGCTTTGCCCCAACGCAGCACACCGTATGACGTGCCTACCGCAAAAATGGGGCTGTGCTTCAAATAAGGCATGAGTTCATCGTCTTCGCTACACCGCATCACAAATTCCGCAGTGATGTCCGCGTCGTCGTTGATATTGAAATAGGCCTCCTCTTCTCCGTCGGTAAAGGCGTCGCCGGTGCCCAGGGCATCAACGAAAAGCAAACGCGCGCCCAATAGCAGCGAATGGTGGTTGGTAATCACCTCCCCGTCCTCGCCAACGACGATTGGACCGAGACCTCCGCCGAGATACCAAGCGGGGCTTGCGCCCGGTCCACCGCCCTGGACGATGATCGTCGGTTCGTCGGGCGCAGCGCCATCCCGCTCGAATACGATCGCGGTCTTCTTGACGCTCGGCTTCCCTGGCAACGATACGTATGTCTCGATCCGGCGCCCCGTGTAAAAAACGTCGTGGCCGTCGACTGAAATCCTGCCGCGAAATACTTTCGGCGCTCTCGCAATCTTATGACGACGGTAAATGCGATGGACGCCAACGGCCAGTTTCGAATAGGGATGCGTAGTGCGCCCTTGTTCAAAATCGTGCGATGCGTCGGGCTGCGTGACCAGTCGGGCTTCATCGGCCTGTGCGAGTTCATGCCAATCCGGAAAAGTCAGCATCGAACGCAAGGTCTGCAATGCAGCGACATCCGCGGGATCGTAGGCAACCGAAAGCGCCGTTTCGATGCTCATACGCGCGACCACGAGCGCTTGCGGCGCACCCGCATGACGGCGCGAAATGAAGTACCGCGTCTTCGTCGAGGTACGCTCGTCTTTGAAATCGCCAACATGACCCAGGATGGGGCCAGCGAAGCCTAGTTCCCTGCATGCCGCTTCGAACGCGCCTTTGGCGCGCGGGCCGTTGCGTTCGACCGATTGCGCGGGCAAACGCCACATGCCGGTCTCGGGGTCTTGAACGAGCCAGATCATCTCGTCGAGTTCGAGCATGATCGCGGACGCCCTATGCATGGAAGCGTAATCTGGCACATATGGGTGTCGCTGATCGACCTGGGCATTCATCGCGGCATATTTGCGCCGCATCTCATCCAGTTCGCCGGCGGAAACCGTGTTGAGCGGCACGCCGTTGACATGTTGCAGCGGCCGCAGGGTGGGGGTGAATACAGTGGTTTCGGGCGGCGATCCCCTTCCCACGATCTTTTCCCAGTAATGCGGGTGAGTGCGGTCCAGCGGCTCGGGCAGCGTATACATGTCGGGCAGAGCTTCGCTTGCTCGCGCCGGCAAGACGAGGAGCGGCTTGAACGGCCGATTTATGCGAAGCGTGCCGCGCGCGAATGGGTCCGGTATAAACGGCGAATTTTTTTCCGTCGGCACGAACACATAGACGTATAACGGCGGGGCACCCGGGTTGCCCGCGTTAATGATCGTTTCCTCTGCTGCACCGAAGATGACCGAGGGCAGTGCAGCGTCCGCATTCGGCCTCGCTTTCATCAGCCCAGCTGTGCCATAGTGACTCAACAGGATCATGGAAACGTCGTCTAACTCGCTATAGACGCGCACGAATTGCGGATCGTCTTGTATCTCGTAGCCGTAGCCGTTGATCGCAGCGAGCTTATTCGAACCCGGTGAAATCGTTTCTTTGGTTCCATCGGCATCGATATAAAAGACCGCCTCCGGAAATTGCAGCTTGATAAACTCGAGTGCCCCGTGAACAGGCCATGATGCGCCCCGCAGATACTCTATGGCCGGATCGTCGTGGGGCACGGCTGACGTTAGTGGCACCGGCGCCGTCTCGTAACCGCCGCGCGAACCGAATACCTCGCTTCGCATTTGGTCGCGGCGTCCCGCGAGCAGCTCAGCTGTTTCGTTGCTCAAGCGGCTCGCGGATTGTCTAACGTCGTCGTAACGATAGTTCCCATTGACGATTGCTGCGATTTCAGTGTCGCGGTAGCGTGCGACGTGACGTGCACCTTTCTCCATGAACTCCATGGGCAGCGCACGAAAGATTTCGTGGGTGTGAGGGTCCGGGGCAGGCATCGCGCCGTTGCCGAATCGCCAGTTGTCAAGATCGAACTGTTTGCGATTACCGAATTCGTCATGCGTCAGTATTCCGTGAAGATTGACGCGAACCGCTCGCATGCTGGCAGGATCGATTCCGAGGCCGCCTCCGACGACGTCGAAGCCAAGCCACTCATCGAGCATGTGGCCCTCGTAGATGCCATTCATGCGCGCAAACTCCGGCGTACGCAGTAACTCGAGCGACGTATTTAACTTCGGTACGGTGCGCCAAGCGATGGCAGGGGGATTATTGCCGTCTTCGACATGGCGATACTCCGTTGCCGCGAGACCTGCGCGGCGGAAAAAGACGCTTCCCGTCACCAGCGTGTTGCAGACGGGACCGGGGCACCGCGACGCGCCCCAAAACGTGCCATCCGCCGCTCGATATAGGTCAATCCGCGGTGGTCCGGGTACCGTGGCGACGTGCTCCATATCGGCCAATCTCAAAGCCGGCGGCACAAGCGGGATGTCACGCGAATCAAATCGCAGGGCTGCCTGTAGTGGCCCGATCGACGAGGGATGGACGGGTCGGTCGTCTTTTCTGCCGATTCGATGAGCCGACGCAAGTCCCGCAAAAACCGCGCGTGATGACGGGCTCGAGGAAGGCGCAACGCGCCGTTGCCCTTCGGCGTGCGCATCGCTTCCCGTGCCGCGTGTTGGCCACCCGGTGTCGTCGATAGAGTTGTTATGATCGCGGCCGATTTCCATCGTTCGTAGCTCGTTGTCGCTGGTAGGCGGCATCGTATTCGAACGCAGGTATCACGCGCCGAGCGTGGCGAAGTTCAGGTAAATGCGACGAAGATGATCAAGCGGGCCTATACGCGCCGTAAAAACAGCAACCCCCCGTCAGCACGGAGGCTGAACGGGGGGTTGGATACGGCATAGGGAGCCTGACGATTACCTACTTTCACACGGGCAATCCGCACTATCATTGGCGTGGAGTCGTTTCACGGTCCTGTTCGGGATGGGAAGGGGTGGGACCGACTCGCTATGGTCATCAGGCATGACTTGTAGCTGGGTGCTTGGGTGAGCACGGGCCAGCCAATCTGGGAAGAAGAGTAATGGTTACAGCGGGGTGGTGATTGTGGTTGGCAAACGCGCCTCAAACCTGGGTTGGCGTGTGGCCCCCTGACGGGGGTGAGCCCAGAGTAATCGCTAAAGCGATAACTCTGAGCGCAAAACGCTCCGGTTATAGGATCAAGCCTTACGGGCAATTAGTATCGGTTAGCTGAACGCATTACTGCGTGTACACACCCGACCTATCAACGTTCTGGTCTGGAACGACCCTTCAAGGGGCTCGAAGCCCCGGGGATATCTCATCTTAAGGCGAGTTTCCCGCTTAGATGCTTTCAGCGGTTATCTCTTCCGAACATAGCTACCCGGCGATGCCACTGGCGTGACAACCGGTACACCAGAGGTTCGTCCACTCCGGTCCTCTCGTACTAGGAGCAGCCCCCTTCAAATATCCAACGCCCACGGCAGATAGGGACCAAACTGTCTCACGACGTTTTAAACCCAGCTCACGTACCTCTTTAAATGGCGAACAGCCATACCCTTGGGACCGGCTACAGCCCCAGGATGAGATGAGCCGACATCGAGGTGCCAAACACCGCCGTCGATATGAACTCTTGGGCGGTATCAGCCTGTTATCCCCAGAGTACCTTTTATCCGTTGAGCGATGGCCCTTCCATACAGAACCACCGGATCACTATGACCTGCTTTCGCACCTGCTCGACTTGTCGGTCTCGCAGTTAAGCACGCTTATGCCATTGCACTATCAGCACGATTTCCGACCGTACCTAGCGTACCTTCGTACTCCTCCGTTACGCTTTGGGAGGAGACCGCCCCAGTCAAACTGCCTACCATGCACGGTCCCCGAGCCCGATTCAGGGCCCAAGGTTAGAACCTCAAACAAACCAGGGTGGTATTTCAAGGACGGCTCCACGCAAACTAGCGTTCACGCTTCATAGCCTCCCACCTATCCTACACAGATCGGTTCAAAGTCCAATGCAAAGCTACAGTAAAGGTTCATGGGGTCTTTCCGTCTAGCCGCGGGGAGATTGCATCATCACAAACACTTCAACTTCGCTGAGTCTCGGGAGGAGACAGTGTGGCCATCGTTACGCCATTCGTGCAGGTCGGAACTTACCCGACAAGGAATTTCGCTACCTTAGGACCGTTATAGTTACGGCCGCCGTTTACCGGGACTTCAATCAAGAGCTTGCACCCCATCATTTAATCTTCCGGCACCGGGCAGGCGTCACACCCTATACGTCCACTTTCGTGTTTGCAGAGTGCTGTGTTTTTATTAAACAGTCGCAGCCACCAGTTTATTGCAACCCCTTCACCCTTCTGGCGCAGGCCAGTCAAGC
Source organism: Trinickia sp. LjRoot230 (assembly GCF_964253315.1). NCBI lineage: Bacteria > Pseudomonadati > Pseudomonadota > Betaproteobacteria > Burkholderiales > Burkholderiaceae > Trinickia > Trinickia sp. LjRoot230. The sequence goes on along the minus strand of NZ_CAXUQX020000001.1, from coordinate 542,660 downwards.
TACAGGGGCGTACCTTATCCCGAAGTTACGGTACCAATTTGCCGAGTTCCTTCTCCCGAGTTCTCTCAAGCGCCTTAGAATACTCATCTCGCCCACCTGTGTCGGTTTGCGGTACGGTCATTGTGAGACTGAAGCTTAGAGGCTTTTCTTGGGACCCCTTCCGATTGCTTCGCAGCTTAAAGCCGCTCGCGCCACACCCTTGAATTACGCGCCCGGATTTGCCTAAGCGCCTTCTCCAATGCAGCGACCGGGACGTCCAACACCCGGACAACCTTCCGCGATCCGTCCCCCCATCGCATCTCACAATGGTGCAGGAATATTGACCTGCTTCCCATCAGCTACGCATTTCTGCCTCGCCTTAGGGGCCGACTCACCCTACGCCGATGAACGTTGCGTAGGAAACCTTGGGCTTACGGCGAGGGGGCCTTTCACCCCCTTTATCGCTACTCATGTCAGCATTCGCACTTCCGATACCTCCAGCACACCTTTCGGTGCACCTTCGCAGGCTTACGGAACGCTCTCCTACCATGCGCACTTGCGTGCGCATCCGCAGCTTCGGTATATAGCTTAGCCCCGTTACATCTTCCGCGCAGGACGACTCGATCAGTGAGCTATTACGCTTTCTTTAAAGGGTGGCTGCTTCTAAGCCAACCTCCTGACTGTTTTAGCCTTCCCACTTCGTTTCCCACTTAGCTATATTTCGGGACCTTAGCTGGCGGTCTGGGTTGTTTCCCTCTTGACACCGGACGTTAGCACCCGATGTCTGTCTCCCGTGATTGCACTCTTCGGTATTCGGAGTTTGCTATGGCGAAGTAATCCGCAATGGACCCTTCAACCATGACAGTGCTCTACCCCCGAAGGTGACACACGAGGCACTACCTAAATAGTTTTCGGAGAGAACCAGCTATTTCCAAGTTTGTTTAGCCTTTCACCCCTATCCACAGCTCATCCCCTAACTTTTCAACGTTAGTGGGTTCGGTCCTCCAGTACGTGTTACCGCACCTTCAACCTGGCCATGGATAGATCACTTGGTTTCGGGTCTACGCCCAGCAACTGAACGCCCTATTCGGACTCGCTTTCGCTACGCCTGCCCTATTCGGTTAAGCTTGCTACTGAACGTAAGTCGCTGACCCATTATACAAAAGGTACGCCGTCACCCGTTTCCAGGCTCCGACTGTTTGTATGCATGCGGTTTCAGGATCTATTTCACTCCCCTCCCGGGGTTCTTTTCGCCTTTCCCTCACGGTACTGGTTCACTATCGGTCGATCACGAGTATTTAGCCTTGGAGGATGGTCCCCCCATCTTCAGACAGGATTTCACGTGTCCCGCCCTACTTGTCGTACACCTAGTCCTTCCTCGTCGTTTTCGCCTACAGGGCTATCACCTGCTATGGCCGCACTTTCCAGAGCGTTCGGCTAACGTCGAAGATAACGTGTACCGGCTGATCCCATTTCGCTCGCCACTACTCTGGGAATCTCGGTTGATTTCTTTTCCTGCGGCTACTTAGATGTTTCAGTTCGCCGCGTTCGCTTCTCATGACCTATGGATTCAGTCATGGATACTCCATTCGGAGTGGGTTTCCCCATTCGGACATCTTCGGATCAATGCTCGTTTGCCAGCTCCCCGAAGCTTTTCGCAGGCTACCGCGTCCTTCATCGCCTGTGATCGCCAAGGCATCCACCACATGCACTTGTTCGCTTGACCCTATAACGAGAGCGTTTCAACCATACATCCTTCGATGCACGCCTTCACGCTTGCGCTACAGGTTTGAGTTTTGCGTTTGCCGTATTCCAAGCCATCTTTCGATAACTTTTCATACTGATACAATCACTACCCTGATATCTTTCGCATCCATCTCATAGATGCGTCCAATATCCATTACTTCTTCTTCCAGATTGTTAAAGATCGACAGTCGACACTCGCGTGCCGTACTCAATGGCTCAATCGCCAATGACAAAGACTCGGGCCGCACTTGGCACAAACACTTGTCATTGGAGACGCCCCATCCCCTTCGGGGACCGCGCTCTCGTAAGCGCTAAAGCGCTAACGATAGAGGGGGTGGTGGAGGCAGACGGGATCGAACCGACGACCCCCTGCTTGCAAAGCAGGTGCTCTCCCAGCTGAGCTATGCCCCCGCATAACCAATGCATTCCCAGGGCATCCGCCGCACCCCCTACGGGGATGGGATGCTCGTAAGTGCTAAAGCACTGACGATCATCGACATGGTGGGTCTGGTTGGATTCGAACCAACGACCCCCGCCTTATCAAGACGGTGCTCTAACCGACTGAGCTACAGACCCCTGAGTCTGTCTATCTTCACAGTCGATAAGCGTGAGCGCTCAACTTTAAGCGCACTTCGCTCGAGAAAGGAGGTGATCCAGCCGCACCTTCCGATACGGCTACCTTGTTACGACTTCACCCCAGTCATGAATCCTACCGTGGTGACCGTCCTCCCGAAGGTTAGACTAGCCACTTCTGGTAAAACCCACTCCCATGGTGTGACGGGCGGTGTGTACAAGACCCGGGAACGTATTCACCGCGGCATGCTGATCCGCGATTACTAGCGATTCCAGCTTCATGCACTCGAGTTGCAGAGTGCAATCCGGACTACGATCGGTTTTCTGGGATTAGCTCCCCCTCGCGGGTTGGCAACCCTCTGTTCCGACCATTGTATGACGTGTGAAGCCCTACCCATAAGGGCCATGAGGACTTGACGTCATCCCCACCTTCCTCCGGTTTGTCACCGGCAGTCTCCTTAGAGTGCTCTTGCGTAGCAACTAAGGACAAGGGTTGCGCTCGTTGCGGGACTTAACCCAACATCTCACGACACGAGCTGACGACAGCCATGCAGCACCTGTGCGACGGTTCTCTTTCGAGCACTCCCACTTCTCAGCAGGATTCCGTCCATGTCAAGGGTAGGTAAGGTTTTTCGCGTTGCATCGAATTAATCCACATCATCCACCGCTTGTGCGGGTCCCCGTCAATTCCTTTGAGTTTTAATCTTGCGACCGTACTCCCCAGGCGGTCAACTTCACGCGTTAGCTTCGTTACTAAGGAAATGAATCCCCAACAACTAGTTGACATCGTTTAGGGCGTGGACTACCAGGGTATCTAATCCTGTTTGCTCCCCACGCTTTCGTGCATGAGCGTCAGTATTGGCCCAGGGGGCTGCCTTCGCCATCGGTATTCCTCCACATCTCTACGCATTTCACTGCTACACGTGGAATTCTACCCCCCTCTGCCATACTCTAGCCTGCCAGTCACCAATGCAGTTCCCAGGTTAAGCCCGGGGATTTCACATCGGTCTTAGCAAACCGCCTGCGCACGCTTTACGCCCAGTAATTCCGATTAACGCTTGCACCCTACGTATTACCGCGGCTGCTGGCACGTAGTTAGCCGGTGCTTATTCTTCCGGTACCGTCATCCCTCTACCGTATTAGGGCAAAGGTTTTCTTTCCGGACAAAAGTGCTTTACAACCCGAAGGCCTTCTTCACACACGCGGCATTGCTGGATCAGGGTTGCCCCCATTGTCCAAAATTCCCCACTGCTGCCTCCCGTAGGAGTCTGGGCCGTGTCTCAGTCCCAGTGTGGCTGGTCGTCCTCTCAGACCAGCTACGGATCGTCGCCTTGGTAGGCCTTTACCCTACCAACTAGCTAATCCGCCATCGGCCGCCCCTTGAGCGCGAGGTCCGAAGATCCCCCGCTTTCCTCCTCAGAGCGTATGCGGTATTAATCCGGCTTTCGCCGGGCTATCCCCCACTCCAGGACACGTTCCGATGTATTACTCACCCGTTCGCCACTCGCCACCAGGGTTGCCCCCGTGCTGCCGTTCGACTTGCATGTGTAAGGCATGCCGCCAGCGTTCAATCTGAGCCAGGATCAAACTCTTCAGTTCAATACCTGTTACTGTTTTCGATTCTTCTCAGAATCGGTCGCTCACTCAACGTACTGACAGTTCTCGAACCGTCTTTCAACGGCTCTAAACCTTCCTCAATACTGTGTGAGACTTGATGCTTTCGCTTTACCGTCGAGCCCCGAAAGGCTCAACTGCGCACTCGCCATCAAGCGCCCACACTTATCGACTGTGAATTGTTAAAGATCGCACCGCTTAACCAGCCCAGCCTTCCTTCGGGTTGCCCCTCCAGCGCCTTGCCTGTCTTGCGTCGCTGCGTTTGCAGCACAGAAGCGAGATTATGCGGCCCGTTACTACTATCGTCAACTGGTTTTTAGCGCTTCCTGAACTCCCGCGCTCCCCACCCGACAACTATCCAACACGCACCGCAGCCTCGCTTCCCTTCTTCCCCCGCGCCCTGACGAACGCGCGAAAGGGCGCAATTCTAGTGCCCTTCCCGCAGCCGCGCAAGTGAAAAACGGCGCGCGTTCAACGATGCTTGAATACAGGCTTGCGCTTCTCGACGAACGCAGCCATTCCCTCTTTCTGATCCTCCGTCGCAAAGAGCGAATGAAAGAGCCTGCGCTCGAACCGGACGCCTTCCGATAGCGTCGTCTCATAGGCTCGATTCACCGATTCCTTCACCATCATCACGGCTGGCAGCGGGAACGCAGCGATGGTAGCGGCGGCAGTCAGCGCCTCGTCCAGCAGCGACGACGCAGGCACAACGCGAGACACCAGCCCCGCCCGCTCCGCCTCCTCCGCATCCATGAACCGTGCCGTCAAGCACAGGTCCATCGCCTTCGCCTTGGACACCGCGCGCGGCAACCTCTGGGTTCCCCCCGCCCCCGGCATCACGCCGAGCTTGATCTCCGGCTGCCCGAATTTCGCGGTATCCGCTGCGAACACGATGTCGCACATCATTGCCAACTCGCAACCGCCACCGAGCGCAAACCCCGCAACCGCCGCGATGATCGGCTTACGCATCGCGGCAACGGCCTCCCAGTTGCGCGTGATGTAATCGCGCTTGTAGACGTCCATATATGAATACGTCGCCATCATTCCGATGTCGGCGCCAGCCGCGAACGCCTTTTCACTACCGGTCAGCACGACCGCGCCAATGTCGTCGTCAGCGTCGAATGCCGCCAGCGCCGCACCAAGTTCATCCATCAACGCATCGTTAAGCGCGTTGAGCGCCTTGGGGCGATCCAACGTCACGAGCCCCACGCGCCCGCGCGTCTCCACCCGAATGTTCTCGTACGCCATTTACATCCTCCTATGGTTTCCCTCTACGAACCGCGAAAACGCTCAATATCTCCACGCGAACGATGGTAACATTCGCCAACCAACCGGTCGGTCAATGAATGATCGGACGTCATTCCTCAACACCAGCCTGTTCCGTCTCCGCCATGACCCATCCTCTTTTTGCCAAGCACGAAGACACGTTAGAGCACGCGCTCGCCGCCATTGAAGCACGCGGCTATTGGAGCCCTTTCACCGAAATGCCCAGCCCCAAAGTGTACGGGGAAAGCGCCAACGCTAACGCTGAGGCCACCTTCAAGGCGCAGCTCAATCGTACCTTCGAGCTCGATCAGCCCAGTACCGGCGAGACCGTAGGCGCCGAGCTGTCTCCATACGGCTTTGCACTTGGCATCCGCTATCCCAAAGCCGATCCGGACACGCTGATCGCCGCCGCGAAAGCCGCTGAACCCGCCTGGCGCGAGGCGGGTCGCGAAGCATGGATTGGCGTCAGCCTCGAAATTCTCGCTCGCCTGAACCAGGCCAGTTTTGAAATCGCCTACAGCGTCATGCATACCACCGGCCAAGCGTTCATGATGGCGTTCCAAGCGGGCGGCCCGCATGCGCAGGACCGGGCGCTGGAAGCGGTGGCTTATGCCTGGAACGAGCTGCGTCGCGTGCCGGCCGAGGCTCACTGGGAAAAGCCCCAAGGCAAGAACCCGCCGCTTGCGATGCACAAGCGTTATACGATTGCGCCACGCGGGCTTGCACTCGTGCTCGGCTGCTGTACGTTCCCGACATGGAACGGCTATCCGGGGCTCTTCGCCGATCTCGCCACGGGCAACGCCGTCATCGTCAAACCCCACCCGGGCGCCATTTTGCCGCTTGCAATTACCGTACGCATCGCGCGTGACGTGCTGCGCGATGCGGGCTTCGATCCCAACGTCGTCACGCTGCTCGCGACCGAACCAGACGACGGCGAGCTGGTCAGACGCCTCGCCGTGCGCCCGGAGATCAAGCTCATCGACTTCACCGGCAGCACGGAAAACGGCAACTGGCTCGAGCGCAACGCGCACCAGGCACACGTCTTTACCGAAAAAGCCGGCGTGAATCAGATCGTCGTCGACTCGGTGGACGACCTCAAAGCAGCCGCGCGCAATATTGCATTCTCGCTCGCGTTGTACTCGGGCCAAATGTGCACTGCGCCACAGAACATCTACGTGCCTCGCAAAGGCGTGCATACACCCGAAGGACATTTCAGCTTCGAAGAGGTCGCGCAAGCCCTGATCACCGCAGTCGAAAAACTCGTTGCGGACCCGACCCGCGCCGTCGAGTTGCTCGGCGCGATTCAGAACGACGGCATCGATCGCCGCATCGATGAAGCGCGCTCGCTCGGGCCGATACTGATCGACAGCATCGCGATCGATCATCCGTTGTTCCCGCAGGCTCGGGTGCGAACCCCGTTGATATTGAAATTCGATGCGGCGCACGATCTTCCTAAATTCAGTGGCGAATGGTTCGGCCCGATCTCGTTTGTCGTTGCGACGGATTCCACCGAGCAATCGCTCGAACTTGCGGGCTCGATTGCCGAGAAACACGGTGCCCTGACGCTTTCCGTCTACAGCACCGACGCGGCAATCATCGAAGCCGCTCACGAGGCGTCCGTCCGAGGCGGGGTTGCGTTATCGATCAACCTGACCGGCGGCGTGTTCGTCAATCAATCAGCCGCCTTCTCCGACTTTCACGGCACAGGCGCCAACCCGGCCGCGAATGCTGCGCTTACCGACGCCGCGTTTATTGCCAACCGCTTTCGCATCATTCAGAGCCGTGTCCATGTTGCACCGCTTGCCGCCACGGCACCAGTTGGCCAAACGGCATAGGCCAAACGGGCTAATGGCAACCGGCCGCGTGCTTCACTAATATGAGTCGAATGCCTGCTTCCCATGCAAGCGGTGCGAGGCAACCATGTATCGAGACACCCGATGAACGACGCATATATTTGTGATGCCATTCGCACGCCTTTCGCCCGCTACGGCGGCGCTTTAAGAGACGTGCGCACCGACGATCTGGCTGCCGTGCCAATCCGCGCGCTCGCCGAGCGCAACAGCGGCGTCGACTGGCGCATGCTCGACGATGTGATTTTCGGCTGCGCGAACCAAGCCGGCGAAGACAACCGCAACGTCGCCCGCATGGCAACGCTGCTGGCCGGCATGCCGGTCGAAGTGCCCGGTGCCACACTTAACCGGCTGTGCGGCTCGGGCATGGATGCCATCGGTACGGCCGCTCGCGCGCTCAAGGCGGGCGAAGCGCGGCTCATAATCGCAGGCGGCGTGGAAAGCATGACGCGAGCACCCTTTGTGATGCCGAAGGCCACCAGCGCGTTCTCACGTCAGGCCGAGATCTATGACACGACAATCGGCTGGCGCTTCGTCAATGCCAAGTTGAAACACGGCTACGGCATCGACTCGATGCCGGAGACCGCGGAAAACGTCGCGGCGCAGTTCGAGGTCAGCCGCGCAGATCAGGACGCGTTTGCATGGCGCAGCCAACAGCGGGTGGCACGAGCACAGCAGGCGGGCATGCTGACCGATGAAATCGTCGCCGTCGACATTCCGCAAAAACGCAGTGACGCCATCCGTTTCGTTCGGGACGAGCATCCCCGCGAAACGTCCATCGAATCGCTCGCGAACCTCAAAGGTATCGTGCGCCCGGACGGCACCGTCACTGCAGGTAACGCATCCGGCGTCAACGACGGCGCATGCGCGCTCTTGCTCGCCAACGCTGCGGCGATCGACCAGTACGGGCTACGCCGTCGCGCGCGCGTGCTCGGCATGGCAACTGCCGGAGTCGAGCCGCGCATCATGGGCATCGGGCCGGCCCCCGCTACACAAAAGTTGCTTGCCCGGCTCGATATGTCCTTGAGCCAATTCGATGTCATCGAGATCAATGAAGCATTCGCGGCGCAAAGCCTGGCGGTCATGCGCCTGCTCGGCCTCGCCGACGATGAACCTCGTGTCAATCCGAACGGCGGTGCGATCGCGCTCGGCCATCCGCTGGGCGCATCAGGCGCGCGTCTTGTCACCACCGCGCTTTATCAGCTGGAGCGCGTCAGCGGCAAGTACGCGCTTTGCACGATGTGCATCGGCGTGGGACAAGGCATTGCGCTCGCCATCGAGCGACTTTGACGCTTCACTGTCCGCCGCATGACGCCGGACCTACCGACACGTTAGCAGCGAAGGAGACAACCGATGCCCTACGAAACGATCCGCGTCGATATCGACCTGTCCACGCACATCGCCACGTTGACGCTGGCTCGGCCGGACAAGCTCAATAGCTTCACGCGGGCAATGCACGCGGAGCTGCGCGCGGGGCTAGACGAAGCCGAAGCCTTGGGCGCCCGCGCCATCGTGCTGACCGGCGCCGGCCGCGGCTTTTGCGCCGGCCAGGATCTCGCCGATCTCAGCTTCACGCCGGGCGCCATGACCGATCTCGGCTCGCTCATCGACGAGCACTTCAATCCGCTGATTCGACGGTTGCAAGCGATGCCGTTGCCCGTGATCGCCGCTGTCAACGGCATCGCCGCCGGGGCCGGCGCCAATCTCGCGCTCGCGTGCGACATTACGCTTGCCGCAAGATCCAGCAGTTTCGTTCAGTCATTCGTCAAGATCGGGCTCGTCCCCGATTCAGGCGGAACCGCGTTTCTGCCGCAGCGAATCGGCATGGCCCGGGCGCTCGGGCTGGCAATTACCGGCGACAAACTCAATGCGGACGAAGCGGCACGCTGGGGGCTCGTTTGGCAGGTCGTCGATGACGCAGACCTCCTCTCGGCCGCGACACGGCTCGCCGTCCAACTTGCACAACAGCCAACGCGGGCTATCGCGGCCATCAAGCGCGCGATGCGAGCCAGCACGACGCATACCCTCGATGAACAGCTTGATCTCGAACGCGATTTGCAGCGCGAACTCGGTGCGTCGCATGACTATGCCGAAGGTGTCGCCGCCTTTATCGAAAAACGCGCGCCGCGCTTCGAGGGGCGTTGAGATGTCCTCGGTCGATACTTCCCCTAAGGGCCTCGATCAAACGTCCGACGAACTCGCTCGATCGGTTGCGAAAAAGATGTATGAGTCCGATGCCTGCAGCCGAGCGCTCGGCTTCGAACTGGTAGAAGTTCGCACCGGCTATGCGCGCATGCGTGCCACCGTGCGCCCCGATTTTCTGAATGGGCACGAGATCTGCCACGGCGGCCTCATTTTTGCGCTCGCTGACTCCACCTTCGCATTCGCTTGCAACTCGCGCAACGTGAATACGGTTGCAGCAGGTTGCTCGATCGAGTTTCTTCGCCCTGTCCACAGCGGCGACTCACTCGTCGCCGAAGCGGTCGAGCAAGCGCTCTCCGGCCGTAACGGCGTCTACGATGTTCGTGTCACGAATGGCGCCGGCGAAATCGTGGCAATGTTTCGCGGCAAATCGACGCAAATTCGAGGCAGCGTAATTAGCGACGGCCGACAAACCGGCTAGCGACCTTGAACCAAGCCAGCGAGCGGAGCGCTCCGACGCACCGTCTCGCGTATCAGACGTCTATCAGATCGAGGAGAATGAAATGAACGCGTCCCACCCGATACCGTGAGAGCAAAGCAAGGAGGTGGATCCTCACGGGCCAACGGCATCGAAGTGCCCAGGTGGAAAATGCACGCATTTCCCGGCAACCGGAGGATCCACGATGAACAGTATGGCCATGGGCGTCGACATCGCCAAGCAGGTTTTTCAGGTGCATCACGTTGATCCGGCAACTGGAGAGATCGTGAACAAGCCGATCAAACGAGCGAAGTTCCTGGAGTACTTCGCGAACCGTGGACCGTGTCTGATCGGGATGGAAGCGTGTGGCGGAGCCCACCACTGGGCCCGGCAACTGACGCGGATGGGTCATGAGGTCAGGCTGATGCCGGCCGAATTCGTGAAGGCGTTCAACATTCGGAACAAGAACGATGCGGCGGACGCGCGGGCCATCTGGCTGGCGGTGCAGCAGCCGAGCAAGCCGGTGGCCGTGAAAACCGAAATGCAGCAGGCGATGCTGGCGCTGCGCCGCATGCGCGAGCAGTTGGTGAAATTCCGCACGATGCAAAGCAACGGACTGCGCGGATTACTGACGGAATACGGCGAGGTGATGAGCAAGGGACGCGCGAAGCTGGACAGGGAAATACTAGTGGCACTTGAGCGGCTCGCGCAGCGTCTGCCCGCGGCGCTGATCGATACGTTGCGGGAGCAGTGGAGCGGGTTGACCCGGCTCGACGAGCAGATTGCCCAGATCGAACGGCGGATGCGCGAATGGAAAAAGGAAGACCGCGCGGTGAAGGCGATCAGTGAGATACCCGGCGTGGGGTTGCTCACGGCAACAGCGGCGGTCGCGATGATGGGCGACCCGAAGGCGTTCAGTTCGGGCCGGGAATTTGCCGCGTGGGTGGGTCTTGTTCCGAAGCAGACTGGCTCGGGCGGCAAGGTGAACCTGCACGGAATCAGCACGCGGGGTGACACGTATCTGCGCACACTGCTGATCCACGGCGCGCGAAGCGTGTTGACCCATGCGAAAGAGCCTGGGCTATGGGTCGAGCAGATGAAGAAACGGCGGCCGGCGAACGTGGTGATCGTCGCATTGGCCAACAAAATGGCGCGCACGATCTGGGCGGTGCTTGCCCATGACCGGCCATACCGCAAGGACTACGTAAGCGTGCAGCCAGCCTGAACGGCTCGCGCGAGGTAGAAGATCAACGCTTAACACAGGGTGAACGTCGAAAGGTTGCGCAGCAATCGAGTGTGATGACAAGCCAGGTAGGACCGGGACTCGCTAAACCTGAATGGTCGTAAGAGCGTCGAGCTCGCCAGGAGAATGAGGTGCGAGTCAGCAAATTTCATAGGGGCCCGCAGCAGCAGTATCTGCTGCTGCGGGCCGGATATAGAGCTGCAGCCCATCCTGTCTGTCGAACACACGAAAACTGTTGCAAACGGGACGCGTTCATATAGACGACCATGAATGCCGCGCTGCCGCTCGAGCCAATCGAGACTGCAAGCCGTGACGAGTTGACCGCACTTCAGCTCGAACGTCTTAAATGGTCGCTGGCCCATGCGTTCGAAAACTCCCGCGCCTATCGCCGCAAGTTCGAGGACGCCGGTGTGACGCCACACGATCTCGAAACGCTCGCCGATCTCTCGCGTTTTCCCTTCACAACAAAAGCCGACCTGCGCGACAACTATCCGTTCGGTATGTTCGCCGTCCCGCAGGAGCGCATTTCGCGCATTCACGCCTCATCGGGTACGACGGGCAAACCCACTGTTGTCGGCTATACCGCGCGCGATATCGACACCTGGGCGAACCTCGTAGCCCGCTCGATCCGCGCAGCCGGCGCCCGCCGCGGCGACAAGGTCCATGTGAGCTACGGGTATGGACTCTTCACAGGCGGTCTCGGGGCACACTATGGCGCGGAGCGGGCAGGGCTGACCGTCATTCCGTTCGGCGGTGGCCAGACGGAAAAACAGGTGCAACTGATGCACGACTTCAAGCCAGACATCGTCATGGTCACGCCGAGCTACATGCTCGCGATCGCCGACGAATTCGAGCGGCAAGGGCTCGATCCGGCGCAATCGTCTCTGCGAATCGGTATTTTTGGCGCCGAACCGTGGACGAACGAAATGCGCCTTGCGATCGAACAGCGCATGGGTATCGATGCCGTCGACATCTATGGCCTGTCGGAAGTCATCGGCCCCGGGGTAGCTTCCGAATACGTCGAAACAAAAGACGGTCCGACGATCTGGGAAGATCACTTCTATCCGGAGATAGTCGATCCCGAAACCGGTCAGGTGTTGCCCGATGGCGAGTTGGGCGAACTGGTCCTGACCTCGCTTACGAAAGAAGCGCTACCGATCGTGCGTTACCGTACGCGCGACCTGACCCGGCTGTTGCCGGGCACCGCGCGCACGATGCGGCGAATGGAAAAGATGACGGGCCGATGCGACGACATGATGATCGTACGAGGCGTCAACATCTTTCCGACTCAGATCGAAGAGCTTCTGCTCAAACAGCGCGCGCTCGCACCGCACTATCAAATCGTATTGACAAAGGAAGGGCCACTCGACGTCATGACGCTCAATGTCGAGCCCTTGAGCGCCGCCGGCGCGGACGGCGCAACACTGGACGCCGCACGCGCGGCGCTTTCGCACGACATCAAGGCGCTCATCGGCGTGGCGGCAATGGTCAAGGTACTGCCCGTCAACGGCATCGAGCGGTCGGTTGGAAAGGCGCGGCGGGTCGTGGACAAGCGCAAGTCGGGCAACTGAAATGCAGCCTGCGCCACCCGCCACTGCAAGTCGGCCGACAGGCGAGTGGCTTTGGCGCCACGCTCGACTCGCGCCATCAAGACAATCGCACCAGTCGCACCCGGGCGCAGGCAAGCCGCCAAACAAACGCCACAAACGCTACGAGTTCGGAAGCAATAACCACATGCGCCCGGACTGCTTCATCTTGCCGGCGAGTTCGCCCGCATCGTCCCCGAGCCCCCAGAAGTAATCGGCACGAACACCGCCCTTGATCGCCGTGCCCGTGTCCTGAGCGAACACGAGCCGGTTCATCGGCGCATTCGTCATCGGACGCGTCGTCTGCAGGAAAACCGGGGTACCCAGCGGTATCGATGCCGGGTCCACCGCAATCGAGCGCTGCGGCGTGAGCGGCACACCAAGGGCGCCAATCGGACCTTGATCCTGACTTGCCAGCGCCGGATCGGCCGGTGGCATCTCGCGGAAAAACACGAAACGGGGGTTGGTATCAAGAAGGCCGTCGACTCGCGACGGGTTCGCGCGCGCCCACGCTTTGATGCCCTGCATCGTCGCCTGGGCGGGCGTCAACTCGCCATGGTCGAGCAGCCAGCGCCCGATCGACTTGTAGGGCTGGTTGTTGCTACCGCCGAAGCTCACTCGCATGACGCCGCCCTCATCGAGCACGATGCGTCCCGAGCCTTGAACCTGCAGGAAAAACGCCTCGATGGGATCGTCGACCCACACGAGTTCATTGCCGGCCAGCACGCCCGCGCGCTCCAGTTGGGCACGCGACGGCATCGCAGCACCGGGCTGGTAGCCGGCAGGCCAGCGATAGAGCGGATACTGATAAGGGCCACGGCGGACTCGCGCGCCGTGTAGCAGCGGTTCGTAGTAGCCGGTCACGAGCCCGTCGAGCGTGCCGTCGCCGTTCGCAAATTGGAACGGCGTGAAGTACGCCTCGAAAAAGCTTCGGGCGCTCGCGATATCGAGATCGTCGAGTCGTGCGGCGGCATCGCAGGCGCGCTGCCAGCGCGGTTCGCGGCCGAGGCGCGCGCAGTTCTCCCGCAACGCAGCAGCAGCGCCGATCAATGAATCGTCTTCCCAGCCCGGCAGTTGCTGCCAAGCGATCGGCGTGAGGCGCGCCGCTGCCAGTTGGCCAGAGACAATCGCCGCACCGCTCGGCACCGACGACACCGGTGGACGGACGACCGAGCCGCCACCGCAAGCAACGAGCAGCATGGCGAACACCACAGCCAGCGTGCGGCCAGCCGCCCCCAGATCAATGCGCATACGTTTGCTCTTTTTCGATCAAAACTTCGCGCCTGGCAAAGCCGCGCGTTTCGGCGCGTCGAACGCCACCCGACGCTGCGTGACCATCAGTGCAGCGTACGCGGCATCTGAAGGGTGAACTCGGGCACCAAGGCTTCGAAGCGCTCGCCGTCTTCCGCCACGCAGAAATATTCGCCCCGCATGGTACCGACGGGCGTCGCGATCACCGCCCAGCTCGTATATTCGAACTGCTCGCCCGGTTGCAATAACGGTTGATGCCCAACCACGCCGAGCCCCTTTACCTCCTGGGTCTTGGCCTCGCTGTCGGTAATCACCCAATGGCGCGCGATCAATTGCGCCGGCACTTGGCCCGTATTGCGAATCGTCAGCGTATAAGCAAACGCGTATTGGTGACGTTGCGGGTCGGACTGCTCAGCTAGGTAACGGGTCTGCGCCGACACGCTGAATTGATACTGGTTCATCGTGATTCTGGTTCCACTCTGATAGGAATCCGAAAGGACGCGCCACCCCGCGGGCTGTCGCCGCGTTCGCTTTCGGAATGGCATTCTGCGCGATGGCGCCCTTGCCTGCAACCGAGCAATGATCGGCTCGTAACAAAGCCTGCAATAAAGCCAGGCACAGTAAAATGGCGACTTTCCCTGCCGCCGCCCGCCGACAATGAGGATTGACGCGCCATGACGCAATTCCGTATCGCACCTAGTATTCTGTCGGCTGACTTCGCCCGGCTGGGCGAAGAAGTCAGCAAGGTTGTCGCCGCTGGTGCCGACTGGATCCATTTCGACGTAATGGACAACCACTACGTACCGAACCTGACAATCGGCCCTTTGGTATGCGAGGCGATCCGGCCACACGTGCAAGTGCCGATCGACGTGCATCTGATGGTGCGCCCCGTCGACCGCATCGTGCCGGATTTTGCCAAAGCCGGCGCCAATCTCATCAGTTTTCATCCAGAAGCGTCGGAGCATATCGATCGGACGCTCTCGCTGATCCACGATCACGGCTGCAAGGCCGGCTTGGTGTTCAACCCGGCCACGCCGCTCAACTATCTCGATCACGTGATGGATCGTGTCGATCTCGTACTCATCATGTCGGTAAACCCGGGCTTCGGCGGCCAATCGTTCATCCCCGAAGCACTCAATAAGCTGCGGGCCGCGCGTGAGCGCATCGACGCCCATCGGCACAAGACCGGCCGCGAGATTCATCTGGAAATCGACGGGGGCGTCAAGACCGACAACATTGCCGACATCGCGCGTGCAGGGGCCGATACCTTCGTCGCGGGCTCGGCGATTTTTGGCAAGCCGGACTACCGGGCCGTCATCGACGAAATGCGTCGCCAGCTCGCAGCAGTAGCCGCACCGGAGGCTCGGGCATGAACAGCACCGCCACCCACGCCTCTTATGACACGCCGCGCCTGGCGAGCATGCGCCTGAAAGCCGCGATCGTCGACCTCGACGGCACGATGGTCGATACGGCCGACGACTTCACCGCCTGTCTGAACGGCATGCTCACCGAACTCGGGGCCGAGCCCCCCATCACCCGCGACGAAGTGGTGGGCTACGTCGGCAAAGGCTCGGAGCACTTGGTTCGTGCCGTGCTGTTGGCCCGCTTGACGTCTGATGAAACGCGCGCGTGCTTCGATAACGCACTCGCCATCTATCAAGCGCACTACGCAGTGATCAACGGGCGCCACACGCAGCTTTACCCCGACGTGGAGCAAGGCCTCGCGGCACTCGGCGGCGCGGGGCTCAAGCTCGCCTGTGTGACGAACAAGCCACGGCGTTTCGCCGTTTCGCTGCTCGAGCGATACGGGCTCGCCAAGTACTTTTCGGTGATCTTCGGCGGCGACAGCTTGGCGCGCAAGAAGCCCGACCCCGCGCCGATGCTGGCGGCCTGCGCTGCGCTCGGCGTCGCGCCGAGCGAAAGCGTCGCGATCGGGGACTCCGAAAACGACGCTCAGGCAGGCCGGGCGGCAGGCATGGCGACGCTGACAGTGCCCTATGGCTACAACCATGGCAAAGCTATACAAACGATAAATTCGGATGGTATAGTCGCGACGTTGTCCGCAGCCGCCAAGGTCATTGCGGACCACCACGCGAATCTCGACGCAACGGCTCAATTGCCGGCAACATAATCATCGTCATCACCTCATGTTTCTGAGCAAAAAACGGAGTTCGAGCTGCATCGACCGGGGAGCCTGGCCCTGGCGTCGCTCGTCACGCTAACCTCTCTCCGAGGTATGCTGGATCTTGCATCCAGCGCCGTTTTTTGCTTTGCCGCGCACCCGCGCTCCAACCGCTGCATTGCCCGAATTGCCCGGACAGTCACAGCCTCCGGCCAAAGCGCGATTTTCGAGTCGCCAATCGGGCCTGCGGCCGAACGGTTTGCCGCGCGCTTCACATCCCCGTTATGCGATGTCTGAGCGCCGGTCGTACGAACAGGATCGGAACATGACCGAACTAGAATTCAAGTCACTTGCAACCGAAGGCTATAACCGCATTCCATTGATCGCCGAGGCACTGGCCGATCTCGAAACGCCGCTCTCGCTCTACCTCAAGCTTGCGCAGGCCGAGCGCAACGGCGCCAATTCATTTTTGCTCGAATCGGTAGTCGGGGGCGAACGGTTCGGGCGCTACTCGTTTATTGGGCTGCCTGCACGCACGCTCGTGCGCACGAGCAACGGCGCGACCGAAGTCGTGCGCGACGGCAAGGTCATCGAGACGCACGAAGGCGACCCGTTCAATTTCATCGCGCAATTTCAGGCACGCTTCAAGGTGGCGCACACGAGCGGGCTGCCGCGCTTTTGCGGTGGCCTCGCCGGCTATTTCGGCTATGACGCGGTGCGCTATATCGAAAAGAAACTCGCACATTCCGCGCCGCGCGACGACCTCGGGCTACCCGACATCCAACTGTTGCTGACGGAGGAGTTGGCCGTCATCGACAATCTCGCGGGCAAGCTCTACCTGATCGTCTACGCGGACCCGACGACGCCCGAGGCCTACGCGCGCGGCAAGCAGCGTCTGCGAGACTTGCGTCATCGCCTGCGCGCCACGGTCCAGCCGCCCGTCACTTCGCCAAGCGTGCGCACCGAGATCTACCGCGAGTTCGCGCAGCACGACTATCTTGCGGCCGTACGCCGCGCGAAGGAATACATCGCAGCGGGCGAGCTGATGCAGGTTCAGGTCGGCCAGCGCCTCGTCAAGCCGTATCGCGACAACCCCCTTTCGCTGTATCGTGCGCTGCGTTCGCTGAACCCGTCGCCGTATATGTACTTCTACAATTTCGGCGATTTCCAGGTGATCGGTGCATCGCCCGAAATTCTCGTGCGACAGGAAAAACGCGGCGACGATCAAATCGTGACCATCCGGCCGCTCGCGGGCACGCGGCCACGCGGCAACACGCCCGAGCGCGACGCCGAACTCGCAACCGAGTTGCTCAACGACCCAAAGGAAATTGCCGAGCATGTGATGCTGATCGACCTGGCCCGCAACGACGTGGGCCGCATCGCCCAGACCGGCTCGGTCACCGTGACCGACAAAATGGTCATCGAAAAGTACTCGCATGTGCAGCACATCGTGAGTTCGGTGGAGGGCAAGCTCAAGCCAGGCGTGACGAATTTCGACGTGCTGCGCGCAACGTTCCCGGCAGGCACGCTGTCCGGCGCCCCGAAGGTCCGCGCGATGGAACTGATCGACGAACTCGAACCCGTCAAGCGCGGGCTGTACGGCGGCGCCGTCGGCTACCTTTCGTTCACCGGCGAAATGGACCTCGCCATTGCGATTCGCACCGGCATCGTTCACAGCGGCAACCTCTACGTGCAAGCGGCAGCGGGTATCGTTGCCGATTCCATCCCCGAATCCGAATGGCAGGAAACGGAGAACAAGGCGCGTGCGGTGCTGCGCGCCGCCGAGCAAGTACAAGACGGCCTCGATAGCGACTTCTGAACGGGAGACAAACCATGTTGCTGATGATCGATAACTACGATTCGTTCACCTACAACCTCGTCCAGTATTTCGGGGAACTCGGCGAAGACGTCCATACCTATCGCAACGACGAAATCTCGGTCGACGAGATCGGTCGGCTGAACCCCGATTACATCTGCCTGTCGCCGGGGCCGAGCAACCCGCAGCATGCCGGCATCACGCTCGACGTGCTGCGCCGCTTCGCCGAGACCAAGCCGATTCTCGGCGTGTGCCTCGGACATCAGGCGATCGGCGAGGCCTTTGGCGGGCGCGTGGTGCGCGCGCAGACGATCATGCACGGCAAGGTGAGCCGGATCGAGACGGACGGCAAAGGCGTCTTCGCCGATTTGCCGAAGCATTTCGATGTGACGCGTTATCACTCGCTTGCCATCGAACGCGATACGCTACCCGAGTGCCTCGAAGTATCGGCGTGGACGGAGGACGGCGAGATCATGGGTGTGCGGCACAAGACGTTGCTCGTGGAAGGTGTGCAGTTTCATCCGGAATCGATTCTCTCCGAGCATGGTCACGCGCTGCTCGAGAACTTCCTCACGATGGCGAAAACCGCTCGCGCTGCCGCCGTGTGAGCTTAGCGCCATCTTTTCTTTGCTCCTGGAAAAGGACGAGATCATGACGATCACTCCGCAAGAAGCGCTGCAGCGCACGATCGAGCATCGCGAAATTTTTCACGACGAGATGCTGCACCTGATGCGGCTCATCATGCGCGGCGACCTGTCTCCCGTCATGGCGGCGGCGATCATCACCGGGCTGCGCGTCAAGAAGGAGACGATCGGCGAAATCGCGGCGGCGGCCACTGTCATGCGCGAGTTCGCAACCCTCGTTCGCGTGGCCGATAACTCGAACTTCGTCGACATCGTCGGCACAGGCGGCGACGGCGCCAACACGTTCAATATCTCGACCGCCACCATGTTCGTCGTGGCGGCAGCCGGCGCGAAAGTCGCCAAGCACGGCGGGCGCGGCGTATCGAGCAAATCGGGCAGCGCCGATGTACTCGAAGCGCTGGGCGTAAACATCGACTTGCAACCCGCAGAAGTGGCAGCGTCGATTGTCGAGACTGGCATGGGTTTCATGTTCGCGCCGAACCATCATCCGGCCATGAAAAACATCGCGCCGGTGCGGCGCGAGCTCGGCGTGCGGACCATCTTCAACATTCTCGGCCCGCTCACGAACCCGGCCGGCGCGCCGAACCAGTTGATGGGCGTCTTTCATGCCGACCTCGTCGGCATCCAGGTTCGCGTCATGCAGCGGCTCGGCGCCAATCACGTGCTGGTGGTGTATGGCAAGGACGGCATGGACGAAGTGTCGCTCGGTGCCTCGACGCTCGTGGGCGAGCTGCGCGACGGGAAAATCCACGAGTATGAGATTCATCCTGAGGACTTCGGCTTGCAGATGGTGTCGAACCGGACGCTGAAAGTGAACGACGCCAACGAATCGAAAAAGCTGCTGATCGACGCGCTCGAAAACCGTCCGGGTGTGGCACGCGAGATCGTCACGCTCAACGCGGGGACGGCGCTCTATGCGGCCAACATCGCGGCATCGATTGCCGATGGCATTCAGGTTGCGCGCGAAGCGATCGCCTCGGGGCGCGCGCGTGCGAAGGTCGACGATCTCGCACGCTTTACGCAGCAATTCAAGCGCTAAAAGCCGCGGCATGCGCGCAAAGAACAATGAGGCAAGGACAACCATCATGAGCGATATTCTCGAACGCATCATCGCCGTCAAACGCGAAGAAGTCCGGGCGGCACATCTGAGCGCGCCGCTAGAGGAACTGCGGCTCGAAGCATCGACGCGCGAGCTGCGCGATTTTGTTGGCGCGTTGCGCGCGAAACATGCAGCGGGACGTCCGGCCGTCATCGCAGAAGTGAAGAAAGCGAGCCCGTCCAAGGGCGTGCTGCGCGAGCACTTCGTGCCGGCCGAGATCGCTCGCTCGTACGAGCGCGGCGGCGCCGCATGCCTTTCCGTGCTCACCGACGTACGCTTCTTTCAAGGCAGCACGGCGTATCTCGAAGAAGCGCGCGCTGCCTGCAGCCTGCCGGTGCTGCGCAAGGACTTCATCATCGACCCATATCAGATCGTCGAATCGCGCGCGATGGGCGCCGACGCCATCTTGCTGATCGCCGCGGCGCTCTCGACGCCGCAGATGCAGGAACTCGAAGCATTCGCGCATTCGCTGAACCTCGCGGTGCTCGTCGAGGTGCACGATGCAGCCGAGCTCGGCGAAGCGCTGACGTTGAAGACGCCGTTGATCGGCATCAACAACCGCAATCTACGTACGTTCGAAACGTCGATCGATACGACGCTCGATATGCTGGAAAACGTGCCCGATGATCGCATCGTCGTCACCGAATCGGGAATCTTGTCGCGCGCCGACGTTTCGCGCATGCGCGACGCGTCGGTGCACACGTTCCTCGTCGGCGAAGCGTTCATGCGCGCCGACGATCCAGGCGCCGAACTCGCCGCGATGTTCTCCTGAATCATTTTTGGTCCGCCTGCGATCTTACCTATGGGCATCGAACGCGAAATCAAACTGGCGCTGCCCCCCGGGCAAGGCGATGCAGCCGAGCGCTACTTCACCGCACGCACGGGCGAAGCGGGGCATGACGTGCTGCTTGAGAACACCTATTTCGACACACCCGCGCTCGTTCTCACGCACGCCAAGATCGCGTTGCGGTTGCGCCGTACGCCGAGCGGCTGGCAGCAAACATTGAAGGCGGCAGGCACCGCGGCGGCAGGACTGCATCGCCGCCATGAGTGGGAGATGCCCGTTGCCAGCGAGGCGCTCGACATCGATGCGCTCGCCCGGGCGTGCGACGATGCTGCAGCGCGCGAAGCGTTGCGGCGTGCCGCCCCCGAACTGATCGCGCTGTTTCGGACGGTCTTTACGCGGCGACTATGGCGATTGAACGTTGGCGCTGCGTTGATCGAAGCCGCCATCGATCGCGGTGAAGTCACGGCCGAAGTAGATGGCCAGTTGCGGCGTGCGCCGATCAGCGAGATCGAACTCGAACTCGTCGAAGGCGATGAATGTGCGCTCGGAACGCTCGCAGCGGAGCTAAGCGCGAGCGTTGCGGGGCTTGCGCCCGAGAACGTGAACAAGGCGCAGCGCGGCTATGCGCTGCTGGGCTCGGGCTGATCGACATGCCGCGTGCCTCGTCATCCACTTCCAACACCGATCAGATCGGCCTTTTCGAAGCACCACGCGCGATTGAACCTGGCCTTTGCGCGCCGCTCGAGGATCAATTCGATGCGCTGCCGGCCGACTGGCGCGCGCACCTGCGGCCCTTTCTCGCAAGCGACGCGTATGCCCCGTTATGCCGCTTCGTCGATGAGCAGTGCGCCGCCGGGAAAACGGTGTATCCGGCCGATGTCTTTCGCGCACTGCGTCTGACGAGCCCGGATGCGGTCGAGGTCGTGATCGTCGGGCAAGATCCGTATCACGGCGACGATCGCGGACATCCGCAAGCGCATGGGCTCGCGTTTTCGGTGCCGGCGCCGGTTCGGCCGCCGCCGTCGCTGCGCAACATCTTCAAGGAGATCGCGGCCGATTTCAGCTACGAGATGCCGCAGCACGGCTGTCTCGACGCGTGGGCAAAGCAAGGCGTGCTGCTGCTCAACACGGTGTTGACCGTTGAGCGCGGCAAGGCGGCAAGCCATGCGAAACGCGGCTGGGAGCGATGCACCGACACGCTCATTCGCGAACTCGCGCATCGGCATGAAGGGCTTGTCTTCATGCTGTGGGGCGCGCACGCGCAGGCCAAGCGCGCACTGCTCGATTCGAGGCCGCATTGCGTGCTCGACGCGCCGCACCCTTCACCGCTGTCAGCGCATCGAGGCTTTCTCGGTTGCCGCCATTTTGCGCTGGCCAACGACTACCTGGTCGCAAACGGGCGCAAGCCCATCGATTGGCGGCTACCGCCACAAGAGCAAGCCTCGAACTGACACGTCCGCTTACGCGGCCGCCGCGATTGCCTCACGGGCACTGGCAAAGGCCGCATTCGCCGCGTCAGGGCCCATGTTCAGGCCTTCGGCATAGATGAACTGCACGTCGGTCACGCCGATAAAGCCCAGGAACGTCTTGATGTACGGCGATTGCGTGTCGGCGGGTGTGCCGGCGTACTTGCCGCCTCGCGCCGATACCACGAACACTTTCTTGCCCTGCACAAGCCCTTCCGGACCATTCGCCGTATAGCGGAACGTGACACCCGCGCGCGCGATCCAGTCAAAGTAAGCCTTCAGCTGCGAGGACACGCCAAAGTTGTACATCGGCGCGCCAATGACAACGATGTCCGCCGCCTGCAGTTCGACAATCAGCGCGTCGCTGCGCGCGATAATCGCGGCTTGCTCTGGCGTGCGTTGCTCAGCCGGCGTAAAGAACGCGCCGAGCACCGAGTCGTCAAGGTGCGGCAGCGCGTCAGCAAGCAAATCGCGTACGACGACTTTTGCACCGGGGTTGGCGCTTTGCAGCTTGGCGGTCAGTTCGGTGGCAAGCAGCGTCGAATTCGCGCCTTGCGAACGCGCGGCCGAATTAAGTTGCAAGATCGTGGTCATGTTGGGCTCCGATGTTCTGAATGGTCTGCGCGTTGAGTCGCGCGAGTGAAGTCATTGTGTTTTTTTCGGCCTATCTCGGAAAGGGGGCCGGCAGCGAAGCATTGTTGCAGGAATAGGACAATGCGCGGACTACGGCCGCGCGTCACTGAGCCAACGCTCGCGTGCCTGACGGGCGGCGGCCCGAGCTTTATCGTCGGTGACGACCTTGTAGCGCGTGGTCTCCGGGCCATCGAGCTTCACGCGCGACACACGCAGTTCCTCCCGGCGAAACGCGTGGATTTCGACCGTCATGCCGGGCAGATAGCGAGCCAGCAAGCCGTCGAGATTCGATGCGGTGACGCGCAGGCCGTCGAGCGCAACGAGTACGTCGCCGGCCGACAGGCCCGCCTTTTGAGCCGCACTGCCGTCGTGGACCGCCGCCAGCACGCATTCGGCGCCGCCACGGATGCGCACGCCGAGCGACGGCTTGGCCGTTCGCGCAACGCCGGCTTTGCTACTGCCGTTGCCCGCATCAGGCGCGAGCGTGATGCCGAACGGCACGAACAGGGTATCGAGCGGCAGGTCACGCGCGCCGTTCACCGCATCATCGAAGAGTGGACCGAGATCGACCCCGGTCGCCTCGGCAATCAGCGCCTTGACGTCGTGCTCGCCGACCCCGGTGGCCCGCCGCCCATGCCGATAGAAATCGCGCCCATAACGCTGCCACAGAAGACGCATCACGTCGTCGAGCGATTTGCGCTGATTCGTTCGGGCGCGGATCGCCAGATCGAATGCGAGCGCGACGAGCGAGCCTTTCTGGTAGTAGCTGACAATCGCGTTCGGCGCGTTTTCGTCCTGACGGTAGTACTTGATCCATGCGTCGAACGAGCTTTCCGCAACGCTCTGCTTGAGCCGCCCGCTGCCGCGCAGCACGCCTCCAATGGTCTTGCCGAGCAGCGCGAGATATTCCGACGGACAAATCGCGCCGGCGCGCACCAGCATCAGGTCGTCGTAGTAGGACGTGAAGCCCTCGAAAAGCCACAGCAGCGATGTGTAGTTCTCGCACGACAGGTCGTACGGCACGAACGCGGCTGGCTTGATGCGCTTGACGTTCCAGGTATGGAAATACTCATGGCTGCATAGTCCGAGGTAGGTCCGATAACCCTCGGTCATGTCAGGGCGGCCCTGCACAGGCAGGTCGGCACGGTTGCAGATCAATGCTGTCGAGGCGCGGTGCTCCAGCCCGCCATATCCATCGCCGACAGCCAGGGTCATGAAAACGTAGCGTTCGACGGGTGCTTTTTTCGAACGCGGCTCAAACAGCGCAATTTGCGCTTCGCAGATGCGTTGCAAGTCGGCCGCGAGGCGCTCGGTATCGACGCGCGTCGCGCGCCCGGCGATAACGATGTCGTGCGGCACGCCGTGCGCGGCGAACGAGGTCAGCGCGAAGTGGCCGAGTGTGACGGGATGGTCGATCAGCTCGTCGTAGTTTTGTGCCTCGTATTCGCCGAAGCTATAACGCTTGGTGCCGCGCCCTTCCGCCAGTGCCGTGACCACGCGCCAGTTCCGGTAAGCCGGCCCCGACGGCTTGCGGATGTTGACCAGACAGGGTGCGTCTTCGTGGCCAATCGCGGCGAGAAAGACGCTCGAACCGTTGAAAAAACCTGTCGTATCGTCAAGGTGAGCCGCGCGGACCGAGACATCCCATGCGTACACCTCGTAGCGCAACCTCAAAGCCCCGCTCTTGACCGGAGCGGCCAGCCAGGTCTGCTTGTCGATTTTTTCGATGCGGACTTTGCGACCGGCTTCGTTGAAAGCCTGCAACGTGACGATGTTTCGCGCGAATTCGCGCACCATGTAGCTGCCCGGTATCCACGTCGGCAATGTGAAACGCTGGCCTGCGGGGTCCGGCGCGGCAAGCGTCAGCGTGACCTCGAACATGTGCGCGGCGGGATGCTTCGGAACGATAGCGTAGCGAATGGGCTTCATCGGCGGCAGCGTCAGGTATCGATGGGTGGCGAGAGGCTTGGGGGTTTATCGTTGCTTATCGTTGCATCACGACGCTCAGCGGCTCTTGCCAAGCGCCTTTTCGAGCGCATCGGCCGACACCGCGCCCGGAAGCCGGCGGCCATCGGCCAGAATGATCGTCGGCGTGCCCGTCACGTTCATGCTGTGACCGAGCTCGAGGTTCTTGTCGATCGCGCTTGTATCGCACGTGCTGCCGCCCGACGGTGCGCGATGATCGAGCATCCAAGCCTCCCAGGTCTTCGCGCGGTCCGCCGCGCACCAGATCGCTTTCGACTTGGCCGTCGAATCGTCCGACAGCACCGGGTAAAGGAAGGTGTAGACGGTCACGTTGTCGATCGACTTGAGCGACGCCTCGAGCTGTTTGCAGTACGGGCAATTCGGGTCCGAGAATACGGCAATTTTGCGGCTGCCATTGCCTTTGACGACTTTTACGGCATTCGCAAGCGGCAGGCTCGCGAAATCAACCTTGTTGAGTTCGGCCAGGCGCGCTTCGCTTAAATTGCTGCGCGTTTTCGTATCGACGAGATCGCCGACGAATACGTAATCGCCACGTGCATCGCTATAGATGATGTGCGAGCCGAGGTTGACTTCATAAAGCCCGGCAACGGGCGTTTTCGCGATGCCCTTTATTTGAATATCGGGCAAGCGGGCTTGCAGCGTCGCCTTTAGGTTATCCGTGGTCTGATCAGCGCGCGCCGAGCAGCCGAGCGTCATCGCAGCGATGACAGCCGCGTACGCGGCATGGCGCAAGATGGTAGGCATGGTGTTGGCAGTCCTTATGATCGGTGTACCGCGCGTTCGTTGCGCGCGGCGGATGAAGTCGGTTGGATTGATTGGTCGCTTTGTCGTTCGTTCTACTTTGTCGTTCGTTCTACTTTGTCGTTCGTTCTACTTTGTCGTTCGTTCTACTTTGTCGTTCGTTCTACTTTGTCGTTCGTTCTATCGTCCTAGCCCAGCGCGGCGGAGACCAGCCAACGCTTGACCAGCGGCTGTGCGCCCACGAATGACATGCCCGTGTTGCGCAACGAACGCGCCAGCATGCCGGGCAGCGAAAACAGGCGTTGCAAGCCGTCCGTAGCCAGCGTGAGCGCGCCGATGTCCTCTCGGCGCGAACGCTCGTAGCGGCGCAGCAGCACGATGTCGCCGAGATCGCGGAACGGCTCTTTTCGCGCGACGACGTCGACGAGCGACGCCACATCGCGCAAGCCGAGATTCATGCCCTGCCCCGCTAGCGGGTGAATCAGATGTGCGGCATCGCCGACGAGCGCGACGCGCGGCGCAACGAGCCGGTCGACGCGTTGCAGCGAAAGCGGAAAACCATGCGCCGCGCCCACGCATTCAAGCTCGCCGAGGCGGCCGCGCGTAACGCTTTCGACCGCCGCGCCGAGCTGGGCCGGCGCAAGTGCGAGCAATTCGCGCGCGTGGTCCGTCTGCGCCGACCAGACCAGCGATACATGGCCTTGCGGCAGTGGCAACAGCGCAACGACTTCGCGCTCGGTGAACCATTGATAGGCGGTTTCGCCATGCGGCTGCGCCGCCTTGAAGTTGGCGACGACGCCCGTTTGCCGGTAATCCCGCCGTCTGACCGCGGCGCCCATTTGCGCGCGCACCCAGGAATGCGCGCCGTCCGCGCCGACGATCAAATCGGCTTCGATAACCTGGCCGCTCGCAAGCGCGAGCGTCGCGGCGTCGGCTTTCACGTCGAGCCCCTGCGCGCGCGTATCGAACCAAGCGACTTGCGGCTGAAACCGCAGCGCGGCATCGAGGGCGTGCTCGATCAACGACGATTCGACAATCCACGCGAGCTGAGGTACAGCGGCTTGAAAGGCGGAGAAATGGAGTTCGGCTTGTGCGTCGCCGTATACGCGCATGTCGTAGACGGGCGACAGGCGGTCGTGATCGAGCGCCTGCCAGACGCGCAAGCGCTCCAGCAGCGCTTGCGAACTGGCGGAGAGCGCGTAGATGCGTGCGTCGAACGGCGTGTCGGCTGTACGCGGCGCGGCCGGTTGGGCGATCAGCGCAACCCGCAGGCCGGTTTGCGCGAGCGCAAGCGCGGCACTTTTGCCTATGAGTCCACCGCCGACGACGGCGACGTGAAACGTCTGATGATGGGCGATCATTTCCGCATTATATCTGTGCAATGCCCCGCGGTTGGGCATGGGGGCCTTCGGAGCAAGGTGCGGTGACGCACATTTGGGCGTTAGTCTGGCCCCGAACGTCGAATGCTGGGCGGGTTTGCCGTGTTATTCGGTCGAAAGGAAGTTATATGCGATTGTCATATTGGCGCTTTCGAGTCTCTCGCCTATATCGGAAACTTATTTGGTGGATAAAATGCTCAGATAAAAATTATCCGAGGGCCGATTATGCTCGTGAACCGGATTCTCGATCGAATTGCGCTAATACTGACCGCCAGCGCTTGCGCACTGGGTGCGTGGGCCTTCTATCACTACACCGGCCAGTGGTCAGGGCCGATCATCATGACGGTCGGGATCGTCGGCCTGTTTGTGGAAAACCACCGGCTGCGCAAGCTACTGGCGGAACACGGCATCGAGTCCCGGCTGGGACGACGGCGGAACAACTGACGATGCAAACGGGACGCGTCCTACCTGCGAACGCTCTGTCTCGTCACCACAAGCAGACCGATCGCCGAAGCAGCTACGACGCCCGCCATCGCAACATAGAGTTCGGCAACAGAGGCGCCACCGTATACGCTCGGCGTGGCAAAAATCAGCAATCCGACACCGCTTGTCATCAGGACACTGTTGGCACGAAAACGACCGAGCAAGTGTCGCGGACACTCAGTCAGGAATCGAGTCTCGCTTCGTATGCGCACGAGAGCGAAGCCGGCACCGAGAGAAAAATGCGTTGTCAGAAGAGCCGGGAAAGCGGAAAGAAGCGGGATTGCTGCAAGAACGACAGCCATTGCCCCGACCACGATGAAATCCAGCTGCATCGAACTCGGGAAATTTGCCGCAAACCTGGCAAGCCACAAGCCGACGAGGAGCGCGCCGATCGACCATGCGGCTTCGATCATCGAATAATTGACGCTGGTGCCGCGGAAATAGACGCCGATCAGTGCCGGCAGCAATGCGTTCGTAATCTGTCCGATTGAAAACGCCAGCGCAGCGCAGGTCGCTATCGCGAACAATCGGCGGTGCCGCAGGTAGAGCATCGGCCCTGCGGAAAATGCTCCGCGTTTCCACGTAGATCGAACGCTGTCGCGCGCAACGTTCAAAGCAGGGAGCAGACAGAAACTGAGTCCGGCCAAAAGTGCACCGCACAGCGAAATGACGAGAAAGGCATGGCTGCTATCGGCTTGAGAGACGATAAGCCCCCCGAACGCCGTCCCGAAAATCAGCGCTATCTGCGCGGTCGAATTGAGCATCGCCAGGTGTCGAGGTCGTTCAGACTGCGGAAGATGAGTCTTCAGGAAGTAGTCCATCGCGCCGCCCAACACCGCGCTGGACACGGTAGCGATGACCACGGCGACAGCGATGCCCTCGAACGTCGTCAGACTGCTCAGCATCGTTTGCGTAACAAGCGGGGCTGCTCCGGCAACGACGATGCCAACGTGCCCGAAGAAGAGCATTGTTTTTTTGCGAGCGAAGTAGTCGACCATTGCTCCGATAATCGGCGACAGGACCAGGCTGGCGACGGTCGAAATCAACAGAATCTTTCCTGCGGCGTCAGCGCGCCCCGTGCTCTGCACTGCCGACCAAGCGACGACGACCAATTGATAGCCGATTCTGAAGAAGTTGATTGCGGCTAGCGCGGCGAAAAGCCGAATAGAGGGGTTGCGCGTCGCGCCCGCAGCTTGTCGAGGGAGTTCGACATTCAGAACATCATCGCTCATGGCCTCGGCGCTTCGATGTCAGTGGTAACCGGAACAACGTCACTTTCGCAAAGAGCCGCCACAAAGCACCGCACCAAAGATCGCAAAAATCAAGGACGCTATTCCCCACGCTAGAAAGAAGGCATTGGCAATGTTGGGGCTCGTATCGAAGAGGCTACCCTTTCCTCGGAGGAGGATCGCGCCGTAACAATACAGCGCTCCCCAACATGCAACACTGGCTGCAGCGCATCCGAGGATCCCACCCGATAGCGCTTTAATGATTTTCATTGAATCTGGAAAAATAGAATGGTTTTTGATTTCCGGAAATCCGACCATATACCCGGAATGACGAGATTCCAGCCAACACGCAGGCCAGTTCCAAATCCGGTGAGTTTTTCGCCATTCCAAAGGTCGATGTGCCCACCCGTCAAACTATCCGCAGAATCGCCATCCTGTTGCCAATACCCGTTAAAAAATACGATACCCGTTCTGCCTTTAACCTTGCTGACCCAATCTGGACCGGTGATATTCTCGGCTGCAGACAAACCAGCAATCGGTCGCATCTTTAACCACTCGGCTAGCTCATACGCACGGGTTGCTGTTGCCTTGCCGTCAAGCAAAAGGCGTCCGAGCGTCGGCTTCCCTGGCATGGGCCTGACGAGTCGCTGAGAGAACGATTTCATGGCGATGCCGACACGGTGGAACATCACGCTCATCCGAATCGCACATTGATTCTTGTATTGTCCGTTGGGGTCATCGTATGGGTCGCCAGCAGGATACATATTCCACAATTCCTGGAAAGTCAGCACCTTGAGCGACACTTCTTTGATCGAATTCGGCGTCGCGTTCGTCGTTACAACTGTCGTCTTATTCGGCATTGGCCAGTCCTTCCTGTTTGGCGAGGGCTTCGTCACCCCAATGCACCGAGTAGGCTCCAGACGCATCGGAATAGACGCGTGGCAAACGTCCGTTGCTATCGAGACGGCCCGCAATAGTTCGTCCGTCGATCGCCTCGATGAGATACGGATAACCTTCAAGCGCAGCACTTGAAGCAACGGCGACCTGTTCGTCATAAATGCGGTCGCCGGCCTGCATCGGCGCACCGCCGCTGCCTGCGCCCGCTGCTTCGGTACGCGTTTCAAGAAAGATTCCCGGGTTGCGGCCGACAATAACGCGGTTCTTCTTGCACGGGCACAGCACTAGATCGCCATCGACCACGACATCGCGTCCTTTTTCTGACATCCCTCTGCCAGTGCCGAAAATCTTGAATGCGCCCTTGCAGTTACCGCAACTGGCTTCGTCGCCGCTTAGCGCGACCTTCTTTCCCTCGTCATGAATCGTCGACGAAAAAGCCATCACGAGTCCGCCCGTCGTGGTCGGATCGCCGTGCCGTATCGCGGCCTTACGCATGATCGCTACCTGCGTCTAGCGTGCCGCCCAAAGATCGCGCCAGCGCGAGTGGTACACCACACCACTGTGCGGCGCAACCCGCACCATCGACAATGGTGGCCTCGCTGCCATCGTCATACGTGACGACATCGCCAACGCGCGCCAGCCCCCGCGCTTCGGCATGCGTCGTTACGCGGCTGATGCGGCCGCCGCCCGCGGTACGCGAACCGATGGTTGCAAACAGATAGGTCGTTTCCTTCTTCTGATGTTCTTGCATCGCTAAAGCGCTCCCGCGGTTGGTGCTTCTATGGAATGTTTCGAGACGCTATGCGATGCGGGGAGTGAAAGAGGTCAACCGCCATAAGATTCAGACGCTGCGGCATCTGAAAAGCATGAAACACTCGTCCTGCGAATGGTTGCCTCCCGCTCGTCGGGAACCGCAAAATCCTCCCCGACCGTCCCGCCCCCTCGCCGACCCGACCACCCGAAAGCGTTACAATTGCCACTTTCCGAGCGCAAGCCGAGCGTGGAATGGGATCGATCAGCATCCCCCTCCGTACCGCTTGTCTCGTCCCCGAATTCACCTTGCGGCTGCCGCGCTTTTGTCCATCGCCGGACAGCAAAAGATGCGACGAGCAACCGCAACAGATTGATCCAGAAAGGTCTTTCAATGAGCCTCAAATGCGGCATCGTCGGCTTGCCTAACGTCGGCAAGTCCACCCTCTTCAACGCCCTGACCAAGGCGGGCATCGCCGCCGAGAACTATCCGTTTTGCACGATCGAGCCGAACATCGGCGTGGTCGAGGTGCCCGATGCGCGGCTCGATGCGCTGGCCGAAATCGTCAAACCCGAACGGGTCGTGCCGGCTGTCGTCGAGTTCGTCGATATCGCCGGGCTCGTGGCCGGCGCCAGCAAGGGCGAAGGCCTCGGCAATCAGTTCCTCGCCAACATCCGCGAAACCGATGCGATCACGCACGTGGTGCGCTGCTTCGAAGACGAAAACGTGATCCACGTCGTCGGCAAGATCGACCCGCTCTCGGACATCGAAGTCATCAACACCGAACTCGCACTCGCGGATCTCGCCACCGTCGAAAAAGCGCTCTCGCGTTATTCGAAAGCGGCCAAGTCCGGCAACGACAAAGAAGCCGTCAAGCTCGCCGCCGTGCTCGAAAAAGCGCGCGCGCAACTCGACACGGCCAAGCCGGTCCGCGCGCTCGACCTGTCGGACGACGAAGCGGCACTGCTCAAGCCGTTTTGCCTCATCACGGCCAAGCCCACGATGTATGTGGCCAACGTGAAAGACGACGGGTTCGAAAACAACCCGCATCTGGATGCCGTGCGCGAACACGCGCAAGCCGAGGGCTCGCCCGTCGTCGCCGTGTGCGCGGCCATCGAAGCCGAAATTGCCGATCTGGCCGACGAGGACAAGGAAGTCTTCCTAGCCGATATGGGCATGGACGAGCCGGGCCTGAACCGTGTGATCCGCGCGGGCTTCAAGCTGCTCGGCCTGCAAACGTACTTCACGGCCGGCGTGAAGGAAGTGCGCGCATGGACCATCCATGTCGGCGATACGGCACCGCAAGCGGCCGGTGTGATTCACACCGATTTCGAACGCGGCTTCATCCGGGCGCAGACGATTGGGTTCAACGATTTCGTCACCTTCAAGGGCGAGCAAGGCGCGAAAGAAGCCGGCAAGATGCGCGCGGAAGGCAAAGAGTATGTCGTCCATGATGGCGACGTGATGAACTTTCTCTTTAACGTCTGACGCGTCGCCGCGATACCCGCTCTCACTTCCCGCGCGCACGCACGATAGCCTCGATCGTCGTAACCGCGCGCGCAGTACCGTTTTCCGTCGCCATTCGAGCAGCCAGCGCCGCGGCACGCTGCCTCGCGGCAGGCCGCAGCGCAAAAGCGATACCGTCCGCAAAGGCTGCGGGCGCGCACTTGTTTGCATCGATAGGTGGCCCTGCCACGCCGAGCGCCGTAAGCCGATGCGCCCAGAAAAACTGATCGGCCGCAAAAGGCACAACGACCGAAGGGACGCCGGCCCTCACAGCCGAATGCGTCGTACCCGCGCCGCCGTGATGAATGACGACCGACACGCGGGGAAAAAGCCACGCATGAGGCGTATCGCCAATCACGTGGAAATTCGATGGCAACGCTCCGTGGCCAATGCCGCTCCAGCCCGGATAAAAAAGTGCGCGGCGGCTGCCCACGGCCGCAACCAGCGCATCGAGGAACCGGGGCGTATCGAACCCGGCCATGCTCCCAAAGCCCACATAAATCGGCGGCTCGCCAGCCGCAAGGAACGCGTCGAGTGAGGCTGGCGGCGTCCATGCGGCCGCCGGCCCCACCCACTGGCCACAGATCTGTGCGTGATCGGGCCAGTCGTCAGGGCGCGGCAACAAGGTAGGCGAAATACCGTAGAGAATCGGATGCTCGGTCCATACGCGGGAGCGCTTCGGCAAGCCGCATACGGTGGCGCGCGCCGCGTTCGTCGTCGTGCGAAACGCCCGCCACAACATCGCGTTCACGAAGCGATGGCTCACACGATTCAAAAAGCGTGGGACCATTGTCGGTCGCAAGAACGGAGAAGCGAACGCGGCGGTGGGCGAGATCGGAATCATGCTCGCCCCGATCGCCGGCACACGTCGACTCTCGGCAACCGAAAGACCCACGAACGATGCGAGCGCCGAAACAATCACGGCGTCACAACCGGCACTGGCATCGGCGGCCTGTGCCATCCACGCTGCGGTGTTTTCGTTGGCAATACGCGCAAGTGCCTCGGCCGTGGCACCAAAGCCGCCCTTCCTGACGATTGCATCAGCGAGCGCCTCCCCCGGCATCAGCGCCTGCCGAATGTCGCCAGCAAGTGCTGCCGCTGGCACACCCAGTGTGCGGGCCGCGCCGAGCGTTGCAGCATCGGCCAAAAGCTGCGTCTCGTGGCCCGCGTCCATCAGCGCTCGGCATAATGCGGCGAGCGGGCGCGTATCGCCCTCCGTTCCATATGTCACGACGGTAAATTTCATCGTTTCGTTGCTCCGTTGGCGTACGCGGGCGGTCGAATGTCCTGCGCCCGCCGATCAATTTTGACCATCGTATACTAATGCACATCGTGCATTTTTTCAGAAACGAGCGCAATGACACTATCCAACGATGCGGGCCGCCGCGAGCGCAAGCGCCATCAAATGCTCGATCATCTGGCGGCCACGGCCGCGGGGCTATTCGAGGCGCTCGGCTACGAAGCCGTGACGATGGAGCGCATCGCGAGCGAGGCCGACGTCGCGAAACGCACGCTATACAATCACTTCCCGACCAAGGAAGCCGTGCTCGCTCACTGGATGCATGCGAAGCTCGAAGCCGACCTTTCGCATCTCGGCGAGCAAATCGCGCAGTTGAACGGCTTCGCCGCGCGCATATCGTGCGTGCTCGATGCGTCCGCAAAATGGTGCGCGCAGCATCCGACCTATCTCGCAGCCTATTTGCGCTATCGGTTTCTCGAGATCGGAGCGACGGCCGGGGAAACAGGCGCAAGCGGTGCGCAAGACGACATCGCTGTGGCTTGGCGCGAGTTGATCGCCGATGGGCAACGCACGGGCGAGTTGGGTGCGCACTTTTCCACGTCGCAGTTGACAGCGTGGTTTCATCACCTCTACCTTGGCACGCTGATGCGCTGGCTCAATGTTCCGGGCCTCGATCTGCGCGACGAATTGCACGCTGCGCTGGCCTTGTTTCTCGAAGGCGCCACGCATACCGGCGCTGCGGGTGCGAATCAGCCGAAGCAGCTGAACCAGCCGCTCCGGCCGAAACACCGACGCGCGGCGCGAAGATGACGCCCACCGCCTTTGCCTGCACGGCCGCTAACGTGTAAGACTAGCGCTTTCTCCCTATTTCGTTTTTCCGCACATGGCCCAATACGTTTTCACCATGAATCGGGTCGGCAAAGTCGTGCCGCCCAAGCGTCAAATTCTCAAGGACATCTCACTGTCCTTCTTCCCGGGTGCAAAGATCGGCGTACTGGGCCTGAACGGCTCGGGCAAATCGACGCTCATTCGCATCATGGCCGGCGTCGATCACGACATCGAAGGCGAAGCCACGCCGATGCCGAATCTGAATATCGGCTATCTGCCGCAAGAGCCGCAGCTCGATCCGGATAAAACGGTCCGCGAAGCGGTGGAAGAAGGCCTCGGCGACGTCTTCAGCGCGCAAAAGAAGCTCGACGAGATCTACGCCGCCTACGCGGAACCCGACGCCGACTTCGACGCGCTCGCAGCCGAGCAAGCAAAGTACGAAGCCATTCTCGCGGCAAGCGACGGCGGCAGCCCCGAGCAACAGCTCGAAGTGGCCGCCGATGCGCTGCGCCTGCCGCCGTGGGATGCGTTGGTCGCGCATCTGTCCGGCGGCGAAAAGCGCCGCGTCGCGCTCTGCAAGTTGCTGCTCGAGAAACCCGACATGCTGCTGCTCGATGAGCCGACCAACCACTTGGATGCCGAATCAGTCGACTGGCTCGAGCAGTTCCTTACGCATTTTCCGGGCACGGTCGTGGCAGTCACCCATGATCGCTACTTCCTCGACAACGCGGCCGAGTGGATTCTCGAACTCGATCGCGGCCACGGCATTCCATGGAAGGGCAATTACAGCAGCTGGCTCGATCAGAAAGAAACGCGGCTAAAGCAGGAAGAAGCGTCCGAATCGGCTCGCCAAAAAGCGATTAAGAAAGAACTCGAATGGGTGCGGCAAAACCCGAAGGGCCGGCAGGCGAAATCGAAGGCGCGTATCGCGCGTTTCGAAGAGCTGAGTAGCCAGGACTATCAAAAACGCAACGAGACGCAGGAAATCTTCATCCCGGTGGGCGAGCGGCTCGGCAATGAGGTCATCGAGTTCAAAAACGTGAGCAAGGCCTACGGCGAGCGCCTGCTCATCGACAATCTGAGCTTCAAAGTGCCGGCCGGCGCGATCGTCGGCATCATCGGGCCGAACGGCGCGGGCAAGTCGACGCTCTTTCGCATGCTCACAGGCCAAGAGACGCCCGATTCAGGCGAAATCGCAGTTGGGCCGACGGTCAAGATGGCCTACGTCGGCCAAAGCCGCGATGCGCTCGACGGCTCGAAAACGGTATTCGAGGAAATCTCCGGCGGCGCCGATGTGCTGACGGTCGGCCGATATGAAACCCCGTCGCGCGCCTACATCGGCCGGTTCAACTTCAAAGGCGCCGATCAGCAAAAGCTGGTGGGCAATCTGTCAGGCGGCGAACGGGGCCGCTTGCATCTGGCCAAGACGCTGATCGCCGGCGGCAATTTGCTGCTGCTGGACGAGCCGTCGAACGATCTCGACGTCGAAACGCTGCGCGCGCTGGAAGACGCGCTGCTCGAGTTCGCCGGCTCGGTCATGGTGATTTCGCACGATCGATGGTTCCTCGACCGCATTGCGACGCACATCCTCTCGTTCGAAGGCGAATCGCAAGCGGTGTTCTTCGATGGCAATTATCAGGAGTACGAAGCGGACAAGCGCAAGCGCCTCGGCGAAGAAGGCGCAAAGCCGAAGCGGCTGCGCTACAAGCCCATCACACGATAACGATAAGCAAGCGCCGCGCATGCGGCGCGCTCATACTCATGTCAGGTGCCGACGGCGACGCCAAGTTCGCGCAGACGCGCCTCGGTCGTCGCCGCGCTCGTATGATGCACGCCCTGCCAGCCGAGCGAAGTCGCGGCACGGGCGTTCTTGATGTTGTCGTCGATGAAGACGATCTCGTTCGGTGCCACGCCCGGCAAGTGCCGCTCGATACGCGAGAACATTTCGGCGTAAATGGCCGGGTCCGGTTTGACGAGTTTCACATGGCCCGACACGACGATATCGCGAAAGCGCCGTAATACGTCGAACCGCTCCCACGCCCACGGGAACGTCTCGGCCGACCAGTTCGTGAGCCCGAAAAGCGGCACGCCGGCTGCCTCCAGTTTCTCGACAAGCGCCGCGCCTTCAGCGATCACGCCGCCTATCATTTCGTGCCAACGCGCATAAAACGCACGAATCAATGCTTCATGCTCGGGAAAACGCGCGACGAGTTCACCGGTGCCTTTGTCGATCGGCTGCCCGCCGTCTTGCTGCACGACCCAATCCATCGAACAGACCTCGGTCAGAAACCGCCGGCGCTCGAATTCGTCCGCAATCAGTTTGCGATACAGATAGTCGGGGTTCCAATCGATCAGCACACCGCCGAAATCGAACACGACAACTTTTGCAGCCATGCAGCACACTCCCGCAGGTTCGAATCAAATGGCGCGCGTGCGCGCCTCGAGCCATGCCTTGGCATCGCCCGACAGATGGGGCGATACGCGCTCGCGCACGGTCTCGTGATAAGCGTTGAGCCAGGCGCGCTCGTCGTCGCGCAACAGCGTGAGCGCAATTGCGCGCGTGTCGATCGGGCACAGCGTCAGCGTTTCGAAGTCGAGGAATGCGCCAAATTCGGTTTCGCCGGCCGCGCGGCTCAAGACGAGATTCTCGATGCGCACGCCCCACAGGCCCGGCCGGTAAATCCCCGGCTCGACCGACGTAATCATCCCTTCCTCCATCGCCGTATAAGCCTCGGCGCTCGCGTAGTGAGAGATGACCTGCGGGCCCTCATGGACATTCAGAAAGTAGCCGACGCCGTGCCCCGTGCCGTGACCGTAGTCGATGCCCGCTTCCCAGATCGGCGTGCGCGCGATCGCATCGAGCATCGGCGAACGGATGCCGCGCGGAAAGCGCGCGCGTGACAGCGCGATCATGCCTTTGAGCACGAGCGTGAAGTCGCGTTGCTGCGCCTCGGAGACCGTGCCGACCGGCACCACGCGCGTGATATCGGTCGTGCCGCTCAGATATTGGCCGCCGGAGTCGATGAGCAGCAGCCCGTTGCCGGCGATCCGCGCATGGGATGCCTCGGTAGCCCGATAGTGTGGCATGGCGCCGTTCGCATTGAAGCCCGCAATCGTCGCGAAGCTCGGGCAAATGTAGCCCGGCTGCCTTACCCGCGCGGCCGTGAGCCGTTCGTCGATCGTGAGCTCCGTGATCGTCTCGCGTCCGAGCGCCGGCTCGAGCCACGCGAAAAATTCAGCGAGCGCCGCGCCGTCTTGTTCCATCGTCGTGCGCACATGCGCCGCTTCGGACGCCGTCTTGCGCGACTTCGCAAACGTCGACGGATTGACGGCCTCCACCACCGCCACCGTCTGCGGCACGGCCTGACGCAGCCCGTGCGTTACGCGGCGCGGGTCGATCAGCAGCGTCGCGCCGGCGGGCAGCGCGGCGAGCGCGGCGCTCGCGCGTTCATACGTCTCGATGGCGATACCATCCCGCGCCAGCACGGCCGCAAGCTCGGCCGAGATTTTGCCGGCACTCACGAAGAGCGTCGCGGTCTCGAGCCCGATCAGCGCATGCCCGACGAAGACCGGATTGAAGCTGACATCGGCCCCGCGCAAATTGGTGAGCCAGGCCAGATCGTCGAGCGTGGAAACGAAATGCCATTGCGCACCCTTTTCCCGCATCGCGTGGCGGATCATTTGAAGCTTGGTCGTGCGATTCACGCAAGCGTAAGGCATGCGGTGCTCAAAGACGGCGCCCGCCGGCAACCCAGGGCGCGCCGGCCAGGCGGTCTCGAGCAAATCGATGTCGGTACGCAGCGCAATGCCGCGCGCGCCAAGCGCATCGGCCAGCGCACGCGCCGCGGACAATGCCAGCACGGTGCCGTCCACGCCGACGGTCGCGCCGGCCGGCAACCGCTGCGCGAGCCAATCAAGATGCGGCTGCGATTGCTGCCCGGCCGTCATTTTCATCAGTTCCACGCCGGTGCCTGCAAGCTGCGCAGCCGCCTGCACCCAATAGCGGCTGTCGGTCCATACGCCCGCGAAATCGGCTGTGACGACGAGCGTACCCGCCGAGCCCGTGAAACCCGACAGCCACTGCCGGCCCTGCCAACGCTCCGGTAAATATTCGGACAGATGCGGGTCGGACGATGGCACGACGTACGCGGCGACGCCCTCGCGCACCATCGCGTCGCGCAGCCGCGCAATGCGCGCAGCAATAGCCTCGTCGAGTACGGTTGAGTCGGAATGTCGGTTGTTCATAGGTTCACCTGTTTTTATCGGCGAGCGGCGAGGCTGACCGTCACCGCAACGGCGATCAGCGCGACAGCCGTGCAGATCGGCCATTCGAGCACGCCACCATCGTAAAAGAGGCCCGCCACATTGCCCGCCATTTCAGCGGCGCCCGCCGCAACGACGCCGACGAGCACTGCGACAAACGGGCGCACGCGGCTTGCCCGGTACCGCGGGTGTAAGCGCCAGCCGGCCAGCCCAACGACGATGCCCAGCACGATCAACCCCGGCCAGCCCATCAGGCGCCTCGCGTCGGTCTGGACGCGCAATGGGGTGCGAGGAAGCGCCGCAAGGTGGTGAATCGCATGGTCGTGTCTGTCGATGTGAAGCTGGGCGTAACGGATGGAGAAAGGATGCGTTCGAGCAAGGTACCGGTGGCAGATGCGCCCGCTGCTATGCAAGTAAGCCGCGTGGCATGCGGCCGAGGGCACCGTCTCAAAAACATGGAACCGTTATAATACCCGGCTGGAATCCCAGTGCCGCCCTATTAACCTGGCGGTTACGCCTGCCCCCGCATATGCAACTGCTCACGATCGGAATCAATCACCACACGGCGCCCGTCGCGTTGCGCGAGCGTGTGGCGTTCCCGCTCGAAGCAATCGAGCCCGCGCTCGGGGGGTTGCGCACGCTGTGGGCCGGGCGCGCCTCGCTCGGTGCGCCCGAGGCCGCCATTTTGTCGACCTGCAACCGAACCGAGCTTTACTGCGCGACGGACGACCGCGCGCCCCGCGAAGCGGCCATCGAATGGCTCGCGGGTTATCACGGCATGGATGCTGCCGAGCTTGCGCCGCACGTCTACGCGCTGCCGCAATCGGAAGCCGCGCGCCATGCCTTTCGCGTGGCGTCGGGGCTCGACTCGATGGTGCTCGGCGAAACGCAGATTCTCGGCCAGATGAAAAGCGCGGTGCGGGCTGCGTCAGACGCTGGCGCGCTCGGCACCTACCTGAATCAGCTGTTCCAGCGCACGTTCGCCGTGGCCAAGGAAGTTCGCGCGACCACGGCCGTCGGCGCCCAGTCGGTTTCGATGGCCGCCGCGGCCGTGCGCCTTGCCCAACGCATCTTCGACACCATCTCGAACCAGCGTGTGCTGTTCATCGGCGCGGGCGAAATGATCGAACTGTGCGCCACGCACTTTGCGGCTCAGTCGCCGCGCGAGCTCGTTGTTGCGAATCGCACAGCCGAACGCGGTGCGAAGCTGGCCGAGCGCTTTCGCGGGCATTCGATCCCGCTCTCCGAGTTGCCCGCCCGCATGCACGAATTCGACATCATCGTCTCGTGCACCGCGTCTACGCTGCCGATCATCGGTCTGGGTGCAATGGAACGCGCCGTGAAGGCACGCCGTCGCAGGCCGATTTTCATCGTGGATCTGGCGGTGCCGCGCGATATCGAGCCTGAGGTCGCCAAACTGCCTGATGTGTTTCTCTATACCGTCGACGATCTGGGTGCGATCGTCCGCGAAGGCAACGCGTCGCGGCAAGCGGCCGTGGCCGAGGCCGAAGCGATCATCGAAACGCGGGTGCAGCAATTCATGCAGTGGCTCGATGCGCGCAGCGTCGTGCCGGTGATCCGCCACATGCACACGCAAGCCGACGCGCTGCGGCGCGCCGAACTCGAACGCGCGCACAAGATGCTTGCGCGCGGCGACGACCCGGCCGCCGTGCTCGAGGCAATGTCGCTCTCACTGACGAACAAGCTGATTCACGGACCGACGCACGCGCTGAACCGCGCGAGCAGCGATGACCGCGCCACGCTGGTCGAGCTGCTCGGCGGCGTTTATCGGCACGCGAAACCGTCCGAACATTAGCGACGCTGCGCGTTCTTGGCTCGCAAGCCGCCGTGCAATTCGCCGTCGCGCACCGCCTCCGCCTTATCGATTCCTCTTCCTTCCGGGAGCCCCGCTCCATACCATGAAAACGAGCATGCAACAGAAGCTCGATCAGCTGACGACACGGCTGGCCGAACTGAACGACCTGCTAAGCCGTGCCGACGTGACAGCGAATATGGACCAGTACCGCAAGCTGACCCGCGAGCACGCCGAGATTGGCCCCGTCGTCGCCCATTACGCCCAGTGGCGGCAAGCCCGCACCGATGCGGCCACCGCGCAAGAGTTGCTGGCTGACGTGTCGATGCGCGAATTTGCCGACGAAGAGGTGCGTGCGGCACGCGACAGGATGGGGCGGCTCGAAAACGAGTTGCGCACGATGTTGCTGCCGAAGGACCCGAATGACGAGCGCAACATCTTTTTGGAAATTCGGGCGGGCACGGGGGGCGACGAATCGGCTCTCTTCGCCGGCGATTTACTGCGCATGTATCTGCGCTATGCCGAACGGCAGCGCTGGCAAGTGGAGATGATTTCGCAAAGCGCATCCGATCTCGGCGGTTACAAGGAAGTGATTGCACGCATTGCGGGCCAGGGCGCTTATTCCCGGCTCAAGTTCGAATCGGGCGGGCACCGCGTCCAGCGCGTGCCGGCCACCGAGACGCAGGGGCGGATTCATACGTCAGCCTGCACGGTCGCGGTGATGCCGGAGGCCGATGAAATCGGCGAAGTCGAAATCAATCCGGCCGACTTGCGCATCGATACCTTTCGCGCGTCGGGCGCGGGCGGCCAGCATATCAACAAGACCGATTCGGCCGTGCGCGTCACGCACTTGCCGACGGGCATCGTGGTCGAATGCCAGGACGACCGCTCGCAGCACAAGAACAAGGACCGAGCGCTGAAGGTGCTCGCCGCGCGCATCAAGGACAAGCAGTCCCACGAGCAACATGCGAAGGAAGCGGCCACGCGCAAGAGCTTGATCGGCTCGGGCGATCGATCGGAACGCATTCGCACCTATAACTTCCCGCAAGGGCGGCTGACCGATCATCGGATCAATCTGACGCTGTACAAGCTCGAATCAATCATGGACGGAGAACTCGACGATCTGATAGCCGCACTCGTCAGCGAACATCAAGCCGAGTTGCTCGCCTCGCTCGGCGATGCGGACTGAACGGCGAACGGTGAACGAGATCGAACGCGTTCACGCGCATCGCTTCTTGCGGCCATGATGACCTCTCGGAACTCCCCGGTCTCTCGCGCAACAGGGACAGCCCAGACAGCGGCAGCGCTGCTGCGCGCCTCGCCGCTGCCGGCGCTCGAAGCGAGGATCTTGCTCGCGCACACGCTGGGCTGGCGGCGAACGGAACTGATCACGCGCGACGATGAGCCGCTCGGCGAACCGGAAGTCCTCGCGTTTCATGCGCTCGAGACGCGCCGTGCCGCGGGCGAGCCGATAGCACAACTGATCGGCAGCCGCGAGTTTTACGGCCTCCAGTTCGAAGTCACACCCGACGTGCTGATTCCTCGCCCGGAGACCGAGCTGCTCGTGGAAACGGCGCTAGCCGCAATCGAAGGCGTCAGCGCGCCGCGCGTACTTGATCTTGGTACTGGCAGCGGCGCGATTGCCATCGCCATTGCGTCGGCCCGGCCCGACGCGCGCGTATGGGCGCTCGATCGCTCCGAACACGCGCTTGCGGTCGCGGCGCGCAACGCCGCCAGGCTGCTCGACCCGCGGCGCGCCGGCGGCACGTTGACGCTGCTGCAAAGCGATTGGTACGCCGCGCTCAATGCAGCTTTGTCGTTCGACGCGATCGTTAGCAACCCGCCATACATTGCGGCCGGCGACCCGCACCTGGCAACGGGCGACCTGCGCTTCGAGCCGCGCGGCGCGCTGACCGACGAGGCTGACGGGCTCTCTGCGATCCGCCTGATCGTCGCCCGCGCACGAGAATTTATTGCGCCGGAAGGTGAGCTCTGGGTGGAGCATGGTTACGACCAAGCCGCTGCCGTGCGCGCGATCTTCGTCGAGAACGGCTTCGCCGCCGTGTGCTCGCGCGCCGATCTGGCCGGCATCGAGCGCATCAGCGGCGGCACGGCGCAGCGCGCTGTGCGGGGCTGACCGGCGCCCCGGACAGCGCCGGCCCGACGCCGCGAAATCCGTTATCATTTCGAATTATCTTCCCCGTTCCACACGCCGTGCCTGCCACGGAGTCAAGGCCAGCCATGAATACGCAACAACGCATCAAGCAAATCGTCGACGAAAACGCTGTCGTGCTCTTCATGAAGGGCAACGCGCAGTTCCCGATGTGCGGCTTCTCGGGGCGCGCCGTTCAAATTCTGAAGGCATGCGGCGTCAATCAATTCCAGACCGTCAACGTCCTCGACGACGACGAAATCCGCCAGGGCATCAAGGAATTTTCGAACTGGCCGACCATTCCGCAGCTTTATGTGAAGGGCGAATTCGTCGGCGGCTCGGACATCATGATGGAGATGTACGAATCCGGCGAGCTGCAGCAACTGTTCGCGGCGGCCTGAGCTAGAGACCGAGGCCGAGACCCGATTGGCGTCCGCCCCTGCTGCGCCGCACGCGATGCAAGCGTCCAGCCAGCCCCCGCGCCGGCTCATCGTCGCGATAACGGGCGCCACGGGCGCCATCTACGGGGTGCGCCTGCTCGAAACGCTCAAGCAACTGGGCGGCGTTGAATCGCATCTGCTCATTTCGAGCGCCGGCTGGCTCAATCTGCAGCATGAGTTGAATCTGACGAAAAACGACGTCCATCCGCTTGCCGACGTCGTCCATTCGGTGCGCGACGTGGGGGCCAGCATTGCGTCGGGTTCGTTCGCGACCGACGGCATGATCGTGGCGCCTTGTTCGATGAAGACACTCGCGAGCATTGCGCACGGGCTGGCCGACAACCTGATCGCGCGTGCGGCCGATGTCACGCTCAAAGAGCGGCGCCGGCTCGTGCTGCTGGTGCGCGAAACGCCACTGAACCTCGCGCATCTGCGCAACATGACAGCAGTGACAGAAATGGGCGGCGTGGTGTTTCCGCCGCTACCTGCGTTCTATAACAAGCCGGCATCGATCGACGATCTCGTGAACGACACCGTCGCACGCGTGCTCGACATGTTTGCACTGGGGCCGGCGCTGACGGCCGCGTGGCCGGGGCTGCGCGGCGAGCCCGAATAGCGGCCGGGGTTATCCGCGATAAGCGTTGCCGCTGGTTGCGGACCTTT
Source organism: Trinickia sp. LjRoot230 (assembly GCF_964253315.1). Lineage (NCBI taxonomy): Bacteria > Pseudomonadati > Pseudomonadota > Betaproteobacteria > Burkholderiales > Burkholderiaceae > Trinickia > Trinickia sp. LjRoot230. The sequence goes on along the minus strand of NZ_CAXUQX020000001.1, from coordinate 499,994 downwards.
GTTGCGGGCCTTTGTTCCGCCCTTTATCGCCCGAGGCCCGTTCTCTTCCTTCTACGCTCGCTGCAATGCGGCCACTACGTCATGTCTCGTCTACCCTCGATTTATCTGTCCCACGGCGCGCCGACGCTGCCCATCGACCCGTCGTTGCCGTCGGGCGCCTTTCAGACGCTGGCTACCGACTTGCCGCGCCCGCGCGCCGTGCTGATGCTGTCGGCGCATTGGTGCACGCAAGCGAGCGTGGCCAGCACTTCACCGACGCCCGAGACCATCCATGATTTCCGCGGCTTTCCAGCCGCGCTTTACGAGATCCAGTACCGCGCACCCGGCGCTCCTGCGCTTGCGCAGCAGGCCGTTGCGCTGCTGCAAGCGGACGGTATCGAAGCGGCCACGGCCGAGCACGGGCTCGATCACGGCGCCTGGGTGCCGATGCTGTTGATGTACCCGGAAGCCGACGTGCCGATCGCGCAGCTATCGATCCAGCCGCGCCGCGACCCGGCGCATCATTTCCGCGTGGGCCGCGCGTTGCGCTCGCTTGCCGATGACGGTGTGATGATCGTCGGCTCGGGCCAGATCACGCACAATCTGGGGGCGGCAGATTTCGGCGCGGACCCCGAAGATGCGGACCCGCGCGTGGCGGAGTTCACCGAGTGGTTCGAGGCGCGGCTCGCGGCGCGCGACGTGGACGCGCTGTGCGAGTACCGGCGGCAGGCGCCGCACGCCGTGCTGATGCATCCGACCGACGAGCATTTGCTGCCCGTCTTCGCGGCATTGGGCGCGGCGCCTGATGACTATGAACTTCGGATCCAATCGCTTGGCACTTATCAGCGGGCACTCGCGATGACGAACTATGTCTTTAGCGCGCCCGAGGTGAAGGAAAGCTAAGCAATTAAACGCCGACGCCCTCGAGGATGTCTTCCTCGGGCTCGCGTTCGTCCAGATAATGCGTGCGATAGCCGCTATTGACGCCCCAGTAATAAAAGACGAGCGAGATGGCGGCTACGATGCCCATATCCCATCCGTATGGCAACACACCGGTGCCGCCGAATTCCTTGCTGCCGATCAGCGAGAGCAAGGCCATCGTCGGCAAGTACGCCACGAGCCACCTGGCGGCCTTCCAATCGCGGCCCCAGCCGCCCCAGCCAGATTTGCCCTGATAGTAAAAGTAGACGGGCAGCGCCACGACCATCAGCAAAATGATTTCGCCGGTAAGCGGCCATTTCGCCCAATAAAGCACCAGCGAGGCGCACACGAACGCGAACGGCGAAATCACGCGCATCAGCGGCAGGCGCAGCGGGCGCGCAACCTCGGTCGCCGAGCGGCGCAGCGCCATCAAGCTGACCGGCCCCGTCAGATATGAGATGACGGTTGCGACCGAAATGACGGCCGCGAGCGAACTCCAGCCACGGAAGAAGAACAGGAAGATGAACGAGACGAGCAGGTTGAACCACATCGCGTTGCGCGGCACGCCATAAAACGGGTGCACGTTGCCGAACATCTTCGGCATCGTGTTGTTGCGCTCCATCGCGTAGATCATGCGCGTCGTCGTGGCCATGTAGGTCGTGCCGGTACCGCTCGGGCTAACGAAGGCGTCGACGTAAAGCATGATCGCGAGCCAATTGAGGTTCAATGCGATGGCCAGTTCCGCGAACGGCGAGGCGAAGTTGAAATGTCCCCACCCTTTGGCGACATCAGCGGGGTTCACTGCGCCGATATAGGCGACCTGCAAGAACACATAGATGACGAGCGCCAGCAAGATCGAACCGATCACGGCAAACGGGACGCTCTTGGCCGGGTTGCGTGCTTCTCCTGCGAGATTGACCGGGCTTTGGAAACCATTGAAGCTGAACACGATGCCGCTCGTCGCCACGGCCGTAAAGACGGCCGACCAGCCGAACGGCGCGAAGTCGCTTGCCTGGCCAAAATTCCCCCGATGAAAACCGGTAAACAAACCAATGATCGTGAGGCCCGGGATCAGAAACTTGAAGACGGTAATGGCCGTATTAGCGCGTGCGAATACCTTCACGCCCCAGTAGTTGAGCATGAAATAGACAATAACGAGTAACGCGGAAAGCCCTATGCCCATTGGAGTCAATGATTCGTCGACAAAGAGCGCATGGGCCCAGGGGTAAGGCCAGGTGCTCATGTATTGGATCGATGCTTCCGCTTCGATCGGAATCACGGAAACGATTGCGATCCAATTCGCCCAAGCGCTGATGAAGCCGACCAGGGCGCCATGCGAATAACGTGCGTAGCGAACCATCCCGCCGGATTCCGGGAACATCGCGCCGAGCTCGGCATAGGTCAGCGCAATGGCGAGAATCACAATGGCACCGATGACCCATGCACAGATTGCGGCGGGCCCGGCAATCTTCGCGGCCTTCCAGGCGCCGAAGAGCCACCCGGACCCGATGATCGAACCTAGTCCCGTGAGCATGAGCGCGACGGGACCGATGTTCCGTTGAATAGAACTTTTCACAACCTCTCCTTACGAATATCGAATTGCCGAGGGCGCATGCACATCGCCCCTTATGCGGCGGCCCACAGCGCCGCAACCGGGCGCAACCCAGCCACGCGGCGCGTAGTTTACCGGCTGCGCCCAATAAAGGGGCATGGAATGATCTGGCACTGTGAAAAAACGGCGGCGCTGACTAAGGCGCGGGCGAGCGAGATAATCCCCTCGCTGCTTTGCGGAATTAAGTTGACCTCTCAGAACTTTCGCCGTATAACGTCGGGGCAGGATTTCAAGTGGCGCGTGTGAATCGGTCTTTCGTAGTTCGCCTTCAGGTACTCCGGTTGGTCCTATTACCCTTCCTTGATTTTCATGCACCTCGGGCTTCGGCCTTGTTCACTCATTTTTAGGAAACAGTAATATGGAAACCGGTACCGTCAAGTGGTTCAATGACGCGAAAGGCTTTGGCTTCATCACGCCAGATGGCGGCGGCGAAGATCTCTTCGCGCATTTCTCGGAAATTCGCGCAGAAGGCTTCAAGTCGCTTCAAGAAAACCAAAAAGTTCAGTTCGAAGTGAAGACTGGCCCCAAGGGCAAGCAAGCGGCTAACATCAAGCCCCTGTAAGTTCGTTTAAGGTCTGGGTCTTTACCAGACCACCAAAAACCCCGCTTCACGTGCGGGGTTTTTTTGCATTTGGCGCTTGCATTGGCATTGACGTTCACGCGAACACCGCGCGCGCGTAAATGCCCAAGCCCGTTGCAACGCTCGCAAGCCGGTCACCGAACACCGGATGCGCATGGCCGAAGGCTTCGGCCAGCGCACGCGTCAGGAATGCCAGCCCGGTCGAACCACCCGTGAAATAGATGGCCTGCACATCCCGATGCGCCACGCCTGCGCGGCGCACGGTTTCGTGCGCGGCCTCGACGATGCGGCGCGTTTCTTCGATCGATGCCTCGACAAGCTCGGCCTCGTCAAATGCGAGCCGCAACTCGGCTTCGACTTGATCGAGATCGATCGACGTCGCGCCGCCCGCCGCTACGCCGATCTTCGCTTCTTCCGCCCGCGCGGCGAGCGCATGACCCAACCGCTGCTCGACCACGCGAAGCAACCGCTCGTGATGCGCCACGTCGACATAAAGGTGGCGCGTCAACCGCAGCTCGCCGATGCGCTTGCCCGTGTAGACCGTGTTGATCAGATGCCATGTCGCGAGGTCGAAGTAGATTCGACTTGGCACCTCGCGCCCTTCCGGGTCGAGCGCTTTGTAGCCCAACTCGCGCATGATCGTCGCGAGCTCCACGCGCCGGTCGAAATCAGTGCCCGCGACGTGAACGCCATGATGCGCGAGCACATCGTCCTTGCGCTCGATGCGACCCACGCGCTCGGGGCCGACGCGCACGAGCGAAAAATCCGAGGTGCCGCCGCCGATGTCGGCCACGAGCACGAGCCCTTCGTTCGTCAAACGCGATTCGTAGTCGAACGCCGCCGCAATCGGTTCATATTGGAAATGCAGCTCGCGCAGGCCGGCGCCCCGTGCGGCGGTCTCCAGTTGCTGCTGCGCGAGTAAATCGGCGCGTGGGTCGTCGTCGACGAAAAACACCGGGCGACCGAGTACGGCGCGCGTAATCGGGGCCTGTGCGCGTGCTTCAGCTCGCGTTTTCAGATAAGAGAGAAACAGCGTGACGACGTCGGTGTACTTGATGGCCGAGCCATCGCCGAGTTCGGTCGTACCCTCCGCCAGCGTCGAGCCGAGAATACTTTTCAATGAGCGCATCAGGCGCCCATCGAAACCATCGATGTAGGCCTCGAGCGCCGCACGACCATAGGCGCACGTATTTTCATCAGTATTGAAAAAAACGGCGGTCGGCAATGTCGCATGGTCGCCCTCGACCGGCGCAAGCTGCACCGTGTCCGCTGCAGGCAAGGCGACAGCCGAATTCGACGTGCCGAAGTCAATCGCGCAATAAGTCATCGCTGGCATGGCGTCACGCTTCACGCATACGGGTGGGGAGCGGCTTTTTATCACGAACGCAGTTCGCGGGCAACCGAGCAACACGAGCAAGGTCGATACCGAGCGCCCCGATATCGGCCAAATCCGCTCGCGGCGACCGGCCAGGAACGAGGCTTGCTCACCTTTGCTACTCGCCCCTCATCGTGCGCCTTGCGGCGTGCTTTCACCAGGAGATTGATCGCGTGAGCCGGCCCGCACTCGACACCGTCACCAGCCCCAGTGCCGCAGACATCATCGAAACCGATCTGCCGTCGCGTCTCGATCGCCTGCCGTGGGGGCGCTTTCATACGCTGATTGTGGCGGCGCTCGGGGTGACCTGGCTGCTCGACGGGTTGGAGGTCACGCTCGCGGGGGCGGTCGCTGGCGCACTGAAGGCTAGCCCCGTGCTGCGCTTTTCGAACGCCGACATCGGGTTCGCGAGCAGTGCTTATATCGCCGGCGCGGTGCTCGGCGCACTCGGCTTCGGCTGGCTGACCGACCGTCTCGGCCGACGCAAACTCTTTTTCATCACGCTGTCGCTCTACCTCGCGGCAACCGCTGCCACGTCGCTCTCGTGGAACCTCGCAAGTTTCGCGCTTTTCCGTTTTCTGACGGGCGCCGGTATCGGCGGCGAATATGCGGCCATCAATTCGACGATTCAGGAGTTCACGCCCGCCCGCGTGCGCGGTTGGACCGATCTCGGCATCAACGGGACATTTTGGGTCGGCGCGGCGCTCGGTGCCGGTGGTTCGCTGGTGCTGCTGGACCCTCGGCTTTTTCCGGGCGATCTCGGCTGGCGGGCCTGCTTTTTTATCGGCGCGGCGCTCGCCTTTGTCATTGTGTTCATGCGCATGTGGGTGCCGGAAAGCCCGCGCTGGCTGCTTACGCACAACCAGCCGCACACGGCACGCGAAATCGTAGAGGCCATCGAGGCACGCTTTCATCGCGCGGGCCGTGCTCCGACCGCTGAGGCGGTTCGCACGTTGCGACTCGCCAAGCGCACGCATACGCCGCTTCGCGAAGTGTTTCACGCGCTATTCGTGCTCCACCGTCGGCGCTCGCTCGTCGGACTGTCGCTGATGACGGCGCAAGCCTTTTTCTATAACGCAATTTTTTTTACCTACGCGCTCGTGCTGACCGAGTTTTATCACGTGCCCGGCGCGCACGTCGGTTGGTATCTGCTGCCGTTCGCGCTCGGTAATTTTCTCGGGCCGCTGGTACTCGGGCGCGCCTTCGACACACTCGGCCGCCGGACCATGATCGCGTTCACTTACGCGATTTCAGGTGTTCTGTTGATCGGCAGCGGCTACCTGTTCGAGCGGCAATGGCTCGACGTCGTGCAGCAAACCGCGGCATGGATGGTGATCTTCTTCTTTGCCTCGGCCGCCGCGAGTTCCGCTTATCTCACCGTGAGCGAATCGTTCCCGCTCGAAATCCGCGCGCTCGCCATCGCCATCTTCTATGCGCTCGGCACGGGCATCGGCGGGGTCGCCGGGCCCGCGCTCTTCGGATATCTGATCGACACGCATGAGCGCAGTGCCGTCTTCGAAGGCTATCTCGTCGGCTCGGGCCTGATGCTCGCCGCCGCGCTCGTAGCCGCGATATGGGGCGTCGACGCAGAGCGCAAGTCGCTCGAGCATGTTGCGTTGCCGCTTTCCGCGCTGCGCGACGAGGAATGATTCGTTAGTTAGTTAGCCTGCCGGGCTCAAGCCCGTGACCACACGGCGGCGTGCAATGCGCAACACGACGAGCGCGGCGACGAGGCACAAGCTGCCGGAAACCGTCGACGCGACGGTGTACGTCCCGAGGCTCGCGCGCAGCAGGCCGGCACCATAAGCGGCGAATGCGGCGCCCAGTTGGTGGCCGGCCACGATCCAGCCGAACACCACCGGCGCGGCCTCTTTACCGAAAACATCGGTCGTCAGCCGCACGGTGGGTGGAACGGTGGCGATCCAGTCGAGCCCGTAGAACATCGCGAAAAGCGGCAGACCGTAGAAGTCGAAACCGAACGCGTGCGGCAAAAAAATGAGCGAAATGCCGCGCAGCCCGTAATACCAGAACAGCAAAACACGGCTGTTGAAGCGATCGGAGAGCCAGCCGGACAGCGTCGTGCCGACCAGATCGAAGATGCCCATTGCCGCCAACAATGATGCGCCTTGCACCTCGGTCATACCGTAGTCACCGCACATCGCTATCAGATGGGTGCCGATATAGCCGTTCGTACTCGCGCCGCAGACGAAAAAGCTGAAGAAAAGCAGCCAGAAATCGCGCGAGCGGCTGGCTTGCAGCAACGTGCCGAAGGCAAGCGCAAGCGGGTTTTGCATCGTGCCGGCGGCAGCAGGCGGCGCGTCGGGCGACTCGCCATAGGGCCGCAGCGCGACATCGGCGGGCCGCTCCGGCAGTAGGAACAAGACGAGCGGCACAACGATGCCGGCTGCCGCAGCGACGATCAACACGACAGGCCGCCATCCATAATGCTGCGCGACCGAGGCGAGCATCGGCAAAAAAACGAGCTGCCCGGTGGCCGAGCTCGCCGTCAGCAGGCCCATCACGAGCCCGCGGCGCTTCACGAACCAGCGATTGACGACCGTCGCACCCAGCGTGAGCGCCGCAACGCCCGTGGCGCCTCCCACCATCACGCCCCAGATCAGCACCATTTGCCACGGCGCGCTCATTAGCGATGACAACGCGACGCCGCCCGCCATTACCATCAGCGCGCCGAGCACGGTGGGCCGCACGCCGAAACGCTGCATCGCCGCCGCCGCGAACGGACCGGTGAGCCCATACAGCGCGATATTGACGGAGATGGCGAGCGAAATCGTCGCCCGGCTCCAGCCGAACTCGTGCTCGAGCGGCAACATCATCACGCTCGGCGTCGCACGCGTGCCGGCCGCCGCCAACAAGACAAGAAATACGACCGCGGCGGCCAGCCAGCCATAGTGAAACCGCCCTCCAATTCGTTTAGCTGCCCAATTCATCGGCACTCCTTTTTGATGACGCGCGGCACGGCGGCGCGTGGTTATTCGTTATCGATACGTTCCGACTTCCGACCTGCTCACCGTTGTTGTGACCGGCCTGTAACAAACATGAGTTGCCATCGTAGTGACTGATCGGTAACATGTCAAGCGAGTCACCCGAAGGAAGCCTGACATGAGCCGTACCATCACAGACCAAGCGCCAGCCCCCGCGCGAGCCCGTCCCCATACCGCCGGGTCGACCGCGCAGCAATTGCTGCTGCGTGCCGCCGGCGAGCTTTTTTATCAGGAAGGTGTGCGTGCGGTGGGCGTCGATGCCGTAGTGGAACGTGCCGGCGTGAACAAGATGAGCCTGTACCGGCAATTCTCATCGAAGGACGAATTGGTGGTGGCCTACCTGGAACAGGCAAGCGTGCGTTTTTTTGAACGTTTTGAGCGCAGCGTCGCCCAGCACCCGGGGAACCCCGTCCGGCAGATCGCCCAGTATTTCGAAGACCTTGCCAAGCGCGCGTCGATGGAGGGCTACCGTGGGTGTCCGTTCGTGAACGTATCGGCCGAATTTCCCGACGCACAGCACCCGGCGCGGCAATGCGTGGGCCGCAACAAGGCGCAATTGATGGAGCGCTTAACGACGCTTGCACGCGAAGCCGGCGCGAACGACCCCGATTACTTGGCGAACGCATTGGCCTTGGTGATCGAGGGCGTCTATGCGGCAAGCCAGACGTACGGCCCCGGCTGCGGGCCGGTCAAGGCTGCGCCGCGCCTTGCTGCACAACTGGTTGCCGCGGCCTGCCCGGTCAAATCGTAAGGCCCATCATGACAATCTGCCTCGCTTCACACGACGCGGTCGTCACCGCGACACGCCACTGGCTCGAACGTGCGGTCATCGGCTTGAATCTGTGTCCGTTTGCGAAAGGCGTGTATACGAAAAACCAGATCCGCTACGCACCGAGCGATGTGCGCGACGTCGAAGGCGTGCTGACCGACCTTGAAACCGAATTGAAGCGACTGAATGAAACGGACGCGGATGAACTCGACACCACGCTGCTGATCTTTCCGCACGTGCTGGCCGATTTTGATGAATTCAACGATTGCTTGGTCCTGGCGGATCGGCTGGTGACGCAGCTTCGCTTGCAAAGCGTGCTGCAAATTGCCAGTTTTCATCCGCAGTATCAGTTCGAAGGCAGCGCGACGGACGATATCGAGAACTACACGAATCGAGCGCCCTATCCGATCCTTCACCTGCTGCGCGAAGCGAGCCTGACACGCGCGGTGCAAGCGTTCCCGGACGCCGCCGATATCTACGAGCGCAACATCGACACGATGCGCCGCCTCGGCCACGAGGGCTGGCGCAGGTGGATGAGCGAGGACGACTGACCGCTTGCGGCTGACAATCTGACGCGACGTTGGGCGATGCCGGCGCACTATCCGCGCACTACGCCGCCGCGAAAAACCGTTCGCGAAGCGTATCGAGGCCCAGCGCGTCGAGCACTTCGGCGAGCCGCTCGGCGGGACGGCGGCGCGGCAGGTCTTTGTACTGGCCGATGATCAACTCGTTTTTCATCGAATGTTCCCAGCCGACGAGTTCGGTCACGCTGACCTGGTATCCATGCGCTTCGAGCTGAAGGCAGCGCAGTACATTCGTGATCTGCGCGCCGAACTCGCGCGTGTGCAGCGGATGGCGCCAAATTTCAGTAAGGGCGTTCGCAAGCGATTTGCCCTTGTTCCGACGCAGCACGCCCGCCACCTCGGCCTGGCAGCAGGGCACGAGCACGATATACCGCGCTTTTTTGTGCAACGCAAAGCGGATCGCATCGTCAGTGGCTGTGTCGCACGCATGGAGCGCGGTGACGATATCGACGGCTGGCGGCAGGTGCGGCGAATCGATCGATTCGGCCACCGAAAGGTTCAAAAACGACATGCCCTTGAAACCGAGCCGCGCCGCAAGCTCGGTCGACTGGCTGACAAGCTCGGCACGTGTCTCGATGCCATAGACGTGCGAACCCTCATCGCCCGCAAGCGACTTGAAAAAAAGATCGTAGAGAATAAAACCAAGGTATGACTTGCCGGCGCCGTGATCGACGAGCAGCACGCGCCCGTTGTCGCGCCGCGCCTCTTCAAGCAGCGGCTCGATAAATTGAAAAAGATGATAGACCTGCTTGAGCTTGCGGCGGCTATCCTGGTTCATCTTGCCGTCGCGTGTCAGGATGTGGAGCGCTTTTAACAGCTCGATCGACTGATTTGGGCGGATTTCGTAGGTTTTGGAAGACATCGTCGAAAGGCGCTGAGGTAAGTCGCCGCAAACGTGCGACAGCCTACAGAACTACAAGAGTAATCGCGTCAGTTTACCGAAAAGCGCGCAGCCGACGACTCGCTGCGTTGGAATATTTCGTGCTCGCACGGGGCTGACCGATTGCGTTGTGACGCATCAAGTTGACGAAAGGACGATAGGCATGGCTACGATACCCAACGGAGACGCCGAGCAAAAGTTTCAGGCCATGCTCGCCACACTCCTCGTGCCGCCAACGGGCTGGTCGGAAAAACAGCAAATCGAGCTCGAGATGGCGCGCGACATCTCCAACGAGATGCTGCATCTCGCCGAAGCAATGCGCGATTCGGACGACACCCGGCTCGAAACGCTGCTGACGCTGCTCAAGTACGCGAAAGTGGTCGACTTTATCCTGACGACGCTGGCTTCGCGGCGCGATATCCGGCCCCAAACGCTGCGCGTCATCTTCAAACTGGCCGGGTTGACAGTCGACGAGGCCTATCCGGGTTGACTACTGCGCCGTTTTGCGCGCCACGAGCCGCCATAACGAGGTGACCTCGGCCGAGCGAGCCCGATAAAGCGGGTCAGTGGCGTCCGTTGCCTTCGGATGCAGCGGCTTGATATCGTCGCGCCGCAGCACTTCGAGCCCACCTGCCTCGATCATTGCAACGAGCGCCTCACGCGCGCGAAGCCCGAGGTGTTCGGCAAAATCCGACAAGATCAGCCACCCTTCCCCGCCTGGCTCGAGATGGGCCGCTAGCCCAGCGAGAAAGCCGCGCAGCATCTGGCTGTCGGGGTCGTAAATGGCGCGCTCGACCGGTGAGCTCGGCCGTGCCGGCAGCCAAGGCGGATTGCAGACGACGAGCGGCGCACGCCCGGCAGGAAAGAGATCGGCCTGTACGACCTCGATTTGCGCCGCATAGCCGAGCCGCACGATGTTCTCGCGCGCACACGCGAGCGCGCGCGCATCACTATCGGTCGCGACGACCCGCTTCACGCCCCGCTTGGCAAGCACGGCCGCCAGCACGCCCGTGCCCGTCCCGATATCGAATGCAAGCGAGTTGGCAGGCAGCGGCGCGCGCGCGACGAGCTCGAGGTATTCGCCGCGCACGGGCGAAAACACGCCGTAATGCGGGTGAATGCGCGCGCCGTCGAGCACTCGGATTTCAACGCCCTTCTTGCGCCATTCGTGTGCGCCAATCAGTCCTTGCAATTCTCTCAGCGACACGATTGAAGGCGCATCGGCCGCACCGTACGCTTCGAGACAGGCCTCGCGTGCGTCCGGCGCGCGTCGCAGCGCGATCGTGTAGTCAGGCTCCAGCGGAATCAGCAGCATCCCCAGCGTGCGCGCCCGCTGCGCTTGGGCTTGGCGATGCAGATTGAAGGCATCGAGCGCGGCATCCGCCGGTTTGCGGGGTTTGCGCGGCTTGCGCTCGATGCGGCGCGCCATTGCCTGCAGCAATTGCCGCGCATTCTGAAAGTCGCCGCGCCAGAGCAAACCAACCCCCTCGCAGGCCAGGCGATAGGCCGCATCGGCCGTCGTGCGGTCATCGGCAATCGTCACGCGGCGCGGCGCGGGGTTGCCGGCTTCGGAGCGCCACTGCGCCTGCCGGGTAACGCCATCTTCGGTCCAGACGAGCTGGGCCACGGTTGTATCGGAAGTCACGGAGTCCTTGGACTTATTCAGAAGCAAAATGGCCGCGCGACGCGCGCCGCCGCCCTTTTCAAGATGACACGATACCGCGCTCGCGCCTTGATATGGCGCTCACCGGGCAACTTGATAGATCAAAAATACGCGATTTGGTCTGACATTTGGCAGGTCGCGCCGCTCAGCGACCGCGCAGGCGGTTCAATTCGAGATGCGACGAGGCATTCACGAGTCGTCGTACTGACCGACAAGATGGTGCGGACGTTTTTTGGGGCGGTACTCGCCCATCACGCGCCGTACCGGAAGGACTACGTGAGCGTGAAGCCAGCTCGATCGGCTCACGCGAGCTTAGAAGATCAACGTTTAATACAGGATGAACGTCGAAAGGTTGCGCAGCAATCGAACGTGATGACAAACCAGGTAGGGCCGGGACTGCAGCCCATCTTGCCCGTCGGAACATACGAAAGCTGTTGCAAACGGGACGCGTTCATATAGCAGGCGATGATGATTTCGAATCCGAGCGCGGGCAACCTCACCGCGCCAAACATTGGTGAATACTGGGTTGGTCAAGGCGGCATCTACGCCGGCGTCATGCCCGATTATTCCGGTCACGAGCCCAAGCATTTGATCTTCTCGGTCGACGAGGCAACCCGTGTGAAATGGGGCGGCTACCTGGTGCCCGAGCCCAACGCGAGGGACCGCGACGACGGCGCCGCGAACACGAACGCGCTAGTCGCATCGTCAACGGCGCATCCGGCTGCCCGGTGGGCCGATAACTACGAAAAGGACGGCCGCACGGACTTTCACTTGCCCTCGCGTACCGAGTGGGATGTGGCAGCCGTGACGATTCCGGACGCGTTCGTGCGAACCGATTGGTACTGGTCGAGCACGGAATATTCAGAGACGGCGGCGTACGGTCACAACTTCAATGGCCACCCGTTGGGGCATATGTACAAAACCTTTCCGGGCCGTGCGAGAGCGGTGCGGACCATTCCCGCCTAAGCCACCGGCGCCGCGCGCCAGACGTATTTCGTCCGATATCGTCTCCATGCGCTCGCATACACGCGCGTTCGCCATTCCAATGGCGAACGCGGGCGCGAGCCGCCCGTCGTTTATCGAAATCCATCGTACCGACTACGCATGTCAAGGAGAAACGAATGACTGTATCGCCCCACGCACCCGCGGCGACTCGAGCGCCCGCCATCGGCGAATACTGGCCCGGACAAGGCGGCATCTATGCCGGCGTCATGCCTGACTACGTCGGCACAGAGCCGAAACACCTGATCTTTTCTCAGGACGAAGCGGTGGACGTCAAATGGAGCGCCGACGCCAGAGTTGAGCCAGGCGCGCAAAGCCCGTACGACGGCGCGTCGAACACGCAGGCGCTGCTCGCGTCGCGCGCCGAACACCCGGCCGCCCAATGGGCCGACGCGTACGAAAAGGACGGCCACACCGATTTCCATTTGCCGTCGCGCCGCGAGCTCGACGTGGCCTATGTGACGATTAACGATCAGTTCGAGGCAAAGGATTGGTACTGGTCGAGCACCGACCGCGATGCAACGATGGCGTACGGACGCAACTTCGCCGGCATCGACCTCGACATGCTGTTCAAGATCATCCCTGGCCGCGTGCGCGCGGTGCGGACGATCCCCGCCTGAGCGAGGGCAACGCTCCACGCACCGGCCACGACGCTCAGACCGCCAAGCGACCGGCGCCGCGCGCGGCGGCGTGGGGGTGTCTCGGCAACGGGCCGCCTTCGAGCAGCAAACGCGTGGCGCCCGCCACGTCGAGCGGCTTGCTGTAAAGAAAGCCTTGCGCGTCGACGCAGCCGAGCGACAACAGAAACTCGCGCTGCGCGAGCGTCTCCACGCCTTCCGCAATGACGTTCAGCCCGAGCGTCTTTGCAAGCGTGATGATCGCGGTGGCGATCGCGCCGGTGTCGCCATTGCCAATGCCGTGAACGAACGTTCGATCGATCTTGATCCGATCGACGGGCAGCGTACGGAGTTGGCCGAGGCTCGAATAGCCCATGCCGAAATCGTCGATGGCGATACTGATGCCCGCGCGCCGAAATTCGCCGAGCCGGCGCGCCGCGATGTCAGGCTGCAGCATCAACGCGGTTTCCGTCACTTCGAGCTCCACGCAGGCCGGGTTCATTCCCGCATCGCGCAGAATTCTCCCGAACGTCTCGACGACATTCGCTCGCTGCAATTGCAGTGGCGAGACGTTGACCGAAATCCGCGGGAGCTTCACGCCCATGCTCCGCCACTGCGCTCCCTGGCGGCATGCCTCACCGAGCACCCATTCGCCAAGACGCGAAACGAGACCGGACGCCTCGGCGACAGCGACGAAGTCGGTCGGGCTGATTTCGCCCAGTTCCGCATCGTGCCATCGAACCAGCGCTTCGAGGCCGAGCAACTCGCCGGTGCGCATATCGACCTGCGGCTGGTAGTGCAGCGATAACGCGCAGGCATCGATGGCATGGCGCAGGCGTGTGGACAGCCTGAGCCGCGCGTCAGCGTCGACGCGCATCTTCGCGCGATAAAACTGATAGCAGTTGCGGCCGCGGTTCTTCGCCGCGTACATCGCGATATCGGCGGCCCGGATCAGCGTTGCGGCATCGCGCCCATCGCCCGGGAACACACTGATGCCGATACTCGCTCCGACCAGCAGATCGTGACCGCCGACCGCAATCGGCGTGGCCACTGTCGCCAATACCGCATCGGGCAATCTGCGCCACGTCTCGCTGTCATGGTGGCCATGGCCGCGCGCGACGATGATGAATTCATCGCCACCGTAGCGGGCCACCACGTCGCCCTCGGGCGCGCACGCAGCGAGCCGCGTCGCCACTTCGATCAGCAATTGATCGCCGATGGCATGACCGAGCGCGTCATTGACGGTCTTGAACCCATCGAGGTCGATGAACAGCACCGCGATGCGCTCGCGCGCCGGGTCGGCCTTCGCGACGATAGCCTGCAGTGTATTGGCGAGGCTGGCGCGGTTCGCGAGCCCGGTGAGGCTGTCGTGCTCGCTCAGCTCGCGCAGCCGCCGCGATCGTTCAACGAGCTTCGCTGACATGTCGAACGTGGTCTTCGCCAAGGTGAGCGGATAAACCACGGCCACCGGCACCCATGCCATTGCAATTAGCGAGTCCACATGAAACGGATGTATCGGCCCGCCGTTGAATGCCATTCCGACTAGCAACCCGCCAATGCTCGCAACGACACCAGACAGAAAGAGCCGCCAGCCGCCGATGGCCATGTTGTCGAGCGCAAACATTAGCAGGATGACGATCGTGCCGATCGGCTCGAAGTGGATGGCCGTCACAAGCCAGCCGCCCAGCGCGGCGTCGCAAAGGAGATGGGTCCGCTCGCGCACCAGCGGCTCGGCCGCGTGCCGCCCACGCAAGTAGGCGGCATGCGGCCAGACGAGGCAGATTGCAAATACGGAAGCGCTAAGCCACAACGGGGCATGCTGCGAACGCAGCAAAAGAAAGAACGGCAGCAAGCCCATGACATAGCCGAGCGAGCGGATTTTGTAGACGCGCCGCACCAAACCCGCACCCCGGCCCCTCTCACTCGGCTCCGACGTCAGCACGGTGTTCCCCCAAGGCTTGGCATTGTTATCCGAAGAGTAGACGATCGCCGCGCACCGCATATGTGCTTCGCCGCTATCAGACGCTGCTTTCGGCCCGCACTTCGGTTTGCGAAACACTCAGCACTCTGAAGCAAAACGAGTGCCCGTGCCCATGCTGAAGGGGCCGTATCGGAAGACAAAGCGTGCGCCACGCCTGCGAGCCGAAGCACACGACTTTTTTGCAACTGCGCCAGATCTTCGAGTAAAGCAGCTCGGGGCACAACTATCGACCTCGGCATCCATCCCCCAGCGCCTACGGCTGAGATCAATGGCTGCTGGCGGACCGGCTACCCGCCGGCTGGGCGGGCATCCTCAACACCAGCGCGAGCGGCACGCAGACGAGCATCGCAAAAGCCAGCACGTAGAAGGTTTCCGCGAAGGTCATGACAGCCGCCTGCACGTCGATTTGGGCAGCGAGCTGGCTCAAAGCCTGCATCTTCGCGTATGCGAGGTCGCCGCTGCGAGCGAGCCAGCCTGCGGCATTGGCCGCCAGCCGTTCTTGTCCCAGCACGGAGTTGCCCGTTAGCGATTCACGAATGGCTTCGGCATGAAAGCTGTTGCGCCGGTCGATCAGCACGCCGATGATCGCGAGCCCCATCGATCCCCCGAGGTTGCGCGCCATGTTGTAAAGGCCCGCGGCGTCGGCCGAATCCTCTTTGGACACCGATGCCATCGACGCTTGATTGAGCGGCATCATCGCGAGCATCTGCCCGACGCCGCGCAGCAGTTGCGACCAAACGAAGTCATGACCGGCGCTTTGCGCGGTCAAACCGGTGTCGATCCAGCAACTGAGCGCGAAGCAAAGCAGCCCGCTCACGACCAGCACGCGCAAATCGACCCTGCCGAGCAGCCGCGGCAGGATCGGCATGACCATAAACGCGGGGAGCCCCGCGAGCAGCATGATGCCGCCCGATTGCTCGGCGTTGTAGCCGGCAATCAAGCTCAGAAACTGCGGCACCAGATAGGAAATGCCGTAAATCCCCGCGCCGACGGCAACGACAATGGCGATCACGCTGGCATAACGCGGGTTGTTCAGCAGCGAAAGCCGCATGATCGGCCGGGGCGCGACGAATTGCGAAATGCCGATCAGCACGAAGCCGAGCATGGCGATAGCGCTGATCGCCACGATCTCGTTCGATTCGAACCATTGCAGGCGTTGCCCTTCTTCGAGCACGACTGTCAGCGAGCTGAGCCCGATCGACAGCCCGATGATGCCGGTCCAGTCCGCATCGACGAATGCGCGCCAGCAGGGGCGATCAGCCGGCAAACCGGCGATCAACAGCGTGACGAGCGCAGCGCACACGGGCAGGTTGATGAAAAAGCACCATCGCCACGAGACGTTTTCGGCGAGCCACCCGCCCAGCACCGGGCCTAACAGCGGCCCAAGCAGCACGATCAGGCCGAAAATCGTCATGCCGATCGGCAACTGCACGCGCGGCAGCCGCGTGCGGATGATCGTCTGCGCAGTCGGGATCATCGCGCCGCCGGTGAACCCCTGCCCGATGCGCCCCGCGATCATCAATACGAGCGACGTCGACAGTCCGCACATCATCGAAAACGCCATGAACAATGCGGCATTCGCGAGCAGGAAATTGCGCAGGCCGAATACGCGCGTGAGCCAGGCTGCAAGCGGAATCATCACGATTTCCGACATCAGGTAGCCCGTCGAAATCCAGGTGCCTTCGGTGCCGGTGGCGCCGACCGCACCTTGAATCTGCGGCAACGCCGAATTCGTGATCGAGATGTCGAGCGTGGCCATCAACGCACCGAGCGAGCCGGCGGCGACGGCAACCCAATCCACCGCGCTCGCCCGCTCGGCGCCAACCGGCACGGTATCAGCCATCAGCGTTCTCGGCGACGACACGCTGGTCGTCATCGCGCGCCGAGCGCGTGTCGACATCGACGGTAACCGACCATCCCGGCACCAGGATATTGCGCGTTTGCGGACCGGTTTCGATGCGGATGCGCACCGGCACGCGCTGCACGATCTTCGTGAAGTTGCCGGTTGCGTTCTCGGGCGGCAGCAGCGCGAATTGCGCGCCCGTGCCCGGAGAAAAACTGTCGACGACACCATGCAACTCGACGCCATGCAGCGCATCGATATGGAGCGTTGCGCGCTGACCCACGCGCATGCGGCGCATCTGCGTCTCCTTGAAATTGGCCGCGAGATAGACGCTTTTCACGGGCACGATCGTCATGAGCCGCGTGCCCGGCTGAACGTATTGGCCAACCCGCACGCTGCGATCGCCGACGCGCCCCGCCAGCGGACTGACGAGCGTCGTGTTCTCGAGATCGAGCTTGGCCTGACGCTGGCTCGCGCGCGCCGCTTCCAACTGCGCCCGCGCCTGGGCGATCTGCGCCGTCATCGATGTCACCTGCGTTTGCGCGGAACGGATGGCGGCAGCCTTGGCGTCGACGGTAGCGCGCGCCTGATCGCGCGTGCTCGTCAATTCGGCCAGACGCTCAACCGTTGCCGCGCCGGCCGCGGTGAGCGGTGCGTAACGGCGCACGTCGGCCTCGGCGTGCACGCTGGCCACACGTGCCGCCTGCCACTCCGCTTCAGCCTGTGCCACTTTCGCCACTTGCTGGTCGATGTCGGCGCGCGCTCGCGCGAGGTCGGCATCGCGCGCGTCGACCGTAGCCTGCGCCTGATCGGCTGCGGCTTGATACTGGCGCGCGTCGAGGCGCGCCAGCGGCGCCCCAGCGGCAACGGCCTGGTTGTCGCCCACCAACACCTCGGCGATATAGCCGCCGATTTTCGGCGCAATCGTCACGCTGTCGGCCTGCAAGTACGCATCGTCGGTGCTCTCGATGAAGCGCCCCACGCGCCACCAATGTCCGAGCCAAACCGCGCCGGCGACCAGGAGCACGACCAGCAGCGCAAGCAGCCATCCGCGTTTTTTCGGGCGCGCAGGCCCCGCGACAGGGTGCGCCGATGACGGCGCAGTTTGTCGCTCAGCAACGGCGTTGGTCGTGGCCGACATGATTTGTGATCCGCCTTGATTCGTTGAAAGTGAGCACGAACGAAATTATTCCAGTCGGAATAATTGTGTCAAGTGATATATTTTTGCCACTTGTATTTTTTGCACCTTCGTATCGGCTGGTCGAAAGGAGAACGAACATGAGCGAAGCGAAGCGCCTTCGCCACCCCGCCGAAGGCGGCTATGCGCGTGGCGAAGAAACGCGGCTGCGCATTATTGGTGCGGCAATCGAGGTGTTTGGCGAACGTGGCTTCGAAGCGGCATCGACCCGCGATATTGCGGCGCGCGCCGGCGTCAACGCGCCCGCGTTGCAGTACTACTTCGCCAATAAGGAAGGGGTGTATCGCGCGTGCGCCGAACATATCGCGTGCGCGGTCTCGACGCATTTCGAGCCTGTCTTGCAACGGGCTCGCGCAACGCTTGCGTCAGCAGGCGACGACACGCCTGCGTTGATCGATGCGTTCATCGCCATTCAAGAGGCCATCGCCGACCGGATCTTTCTGTCGCCGGCCACGTCGAGCCAGCGGCTTTTTTTCGTGCGCGAGCAAGCGGGGCAAGAGCCGCCTGGAGCGTCAGACATTCTGGAGCAACGCATGCGCGGCCCGCTGAACCGTGTGGGGCTGGCGTTGATCGCCCGGATTGGCGGCACCGCGACCGACGATCCGATTACGGCCATCCGATTGATGAGCCTGCACGGTCAGATGATGCCGTTTCACGTGGCGCCGCGCGCCGCGCTGACGCTGCTCGGCTGGCCGCAGTTCGACGCCGATAAACGCCTGTTGATCAGAACCACGGTGCAAGCGAACGCGCGCGCGTTATTGGAGATGTGGAGCGCCGAACGCTTGGAGCCTGCCGTCATAACAAAAGGCAAAAGCTCGGCGCCGAGCAAGGCTACGAAGCGCCCACGGACGCGCTCGTGA
Organism: Trinickia sp. LjRoot230; assembly: GCF_964253315.1. NCBI lineage: Bacteria > Pseudomonadati > Pseudomonadota > Betaproteobacteria > Burkholderiales > Burkholderiaceae > Trinickia > Trinickia sp. LjRoot230. Next base: position 481,128 of record NZ_CAXUQX020000001.1, on the reverse strand, counting down.
ACGCGCCCGTGTGGTCAATGGCCCACGCTACGCCTGTGCCACCACGAGTTGGCGCTCGGTGCGAAACCACGCCACGACTGCACCGATACATAGGAGTGCTAAGCATACGATCGGCACGATCATCGGGCCGAACGCGCTGCCGCTCATCTTGCCCGCATAGGGCATCAGGTTCTGGCTGAAAAAACCGCCGAGATTGCCGATCGAGTTGATCGCCGCCACGCTCGCCGCTGCGCGCGCGCCGCTGAAATAACGCGGCGGCATCGACCAGAAACAAGGATAAAGCAGCGGGATGCACGCGCCACCGAGTACCAATGCGATAAAGCGAAGCGCTGTAGTGGGAAGCAACAAGCTGCCCACGAAACCGAGCGCGCTGATTGCAGCCACCACTGCAATTGCCTTGAGAATCCCATTGCTGCGGCGCAGCCGGCTCGGCAAATAGAGCAGCAGCAACACGGCGATACCCCACGGCAGCATGCTCAACAATCCATTCGTGGTGCTCGATACGCCAAACGACTTCACGAGTGTCGGCAGCCAATACGTCACGCCATAAAGCGAGGTCGACATCAGCATATAGGTTGCAGCAAACAGCATGACGCGCGGATCGAGCAACGCTTTCCACGGATGTTCGCGCGCAGCATCAGCTGGCTTTTCACGCTCGAGTGCCGCCAGCGCAATCTGCTTTTCCCGCGCGTTCAGAAAACGGGCTTCGGCAAGCGTTGCCGGCAACAGCTTGAAGACAGTCAGCGCAACGAACACGGCGGGCAGGCCCGTTGCGATAAATACCCACTGCCAGCCGGCCAGCCCGCCCACGCCGTCCAAACTCAGCAGCCAGCCGCCGACGAGCGAACCCAGCATATTCGCCAACGCGCTGCCGAGCGTGAAAATACCGAGCACGCGCGTGCGGTAACTCTGAGGAAACCAAAGCGTGAGGTAATAGATGACGCCCGGATAAAAACCGGCTTCCGCAATGCCCAGCGCCAAACGCAACGCGCAAAAGATGCTCATGGACGTGGTAAATCCCATCAGCACCGTAATGACACCCCACGTGAGCATGATGCGCGCGAGCCAAAGCCGCGCGCCGAAGCGATGCAATGCGAGCGTGCTCGGCACTTCGAACAGCAAATAGCCGATAAAGAAGAGTGACGAGGCAAGGCCGAACGCGGCCTCCGTCATCCCCAGGCTGTGCACCATCTGCAACTTGGCAAAGCCGACGTTTTGCCGATCGATAAACGAAATCAGAAACATGATGACGAGAATCGGCATCAGCCGCCGCGCCATTTTCGCCATTACGTGGCGCTCCTCCGCGCCCGGCCGATCAGCGGTATCGTTTGCGTTCACTGCTCACTCCTCGTGTGTCTTGTGTCTCGATTGAATGTCGAAGGGACGCCTACGCGTCATGCGCCCTGCTTGGTGGTTTCATCCGACGCCGCATATCGAGCGAGCATCGGCACGAACATTTCCTGCCAGCGTCGCGGCTTGGCCTTGATCGTTCCGGCCATGAACAGAAAATCGACGTAATCCATCAACTGATTGGGCTGCACCGAAAAATCGGTGTCCGGGTCGGCGAGCATTCGCACGACGTCTTCTACGCTTACCTTCACGCTCGACGCCGCTACATAGATCGCGGCCGCGGCACGCAGGTCAGCCGCGATGAATCGGTTCGCTTCATCAAGCGCATCGAGGAACGTCGCGGCCAACGCCGGTTCGGCGTCGATGAGCTTCTTGGGCGCGAAGACCACATCGAGCGTGAGCGGACCCAGCACATCACGCGCGCTCAGCACGCGGCGAATATCCGGCGCCCGCAACTCCAGATAACAAAACGGGGGCGAGGTGAAGTGGGCCGTCACGCCCTGCGATCGATGAATCAATGCCTCCATGGCCTGCGGATGCGGCAGATTTACGGTCATCGCATCGAGCCGCGCGAACGCACGCGCGCCGAGCAGTTTCGCAACCGACATTTGCAGCACGACGGCTGATAACGACGTCCGAATGCCCGGCACGGCAATTCGATCGGTGGCCGAAAAATCGCGAATCGATCGGATCGACGCCTTATTCGTGTTGAGCCAGAGCGGCGCGCGACTCAGCCCGCTGATGCCAATCACCTCCACGTTGGGAATGCCGCGAGCTCGCGCCCACAGCTCGATGAAGCCCGGCGCACCGGTGCCCGCAAAATCGAGCGTACCGGCCATCATCGCGTCGTTGACCGAGTTACCGCCGTCGAGCAACACCCAGCTAACGGAAACGGGCCCAACACCGCGGCGTGCCGCATGCTTTTCGAAAAGCGCGAGCTTTTCCATGACGAGCAACGGCAGATAAAGCACGCCATAGCCCTTCGAGATGCGGATCTCGCGCGAGCGCGCAAACACAACGGCTGGCGCCATCGCCGGTGTCATCACAGCGCTCAGCGCCGCGATCGTCAACGCGCGGCGGCGGCGGTCGGCACTCATCGGCAAGACGTCGCCTCGCGTGTGCTGCGTGGTATCAATTTCGTCTCCTCGTCAGGGCTCGCGGGCTTCGTCTATTCGCGCCGATAATGTGCATGCACCGCCAGCTCGTTTTTCATGACGAGGATCGTAACGGTCGAGTCTGAGAAAATGCTGACAAGCCCGATTCGGGAAAACCCGCGTTCCGCTCGGTCCGAATGAAAGCGATGGCAATAGCAACACCAACAGCAACACGAACGGCAGAGATAACCTGATGCGCATTCTCGTCGCGGAAGACGACGCACACATCGGCGACGCCATCCGCAATCGCCTAAGCCGGCTCGGGCACGCCGTCGACCTCGAAACGGACGGCGCAACAGCCTATGCGCTGCTTGGCACCGAACACTTCGACCTGGTCGTGCTCGACGTGATGCTGCCCTCGATGGACGGTTTCACGATATTGCGTCGCCTGCGCACGGCCGGCGGCACGACACCGGTGCTGTTGCTGACCGCCCGCTCGACCGTCGACGACCGCGTAAGCGGCCTAAGCCTGGGCGCCGACGACTACCTCGTCAAGCCGTTCGACTATCGCGAACTCGATGCCCGCGTGCAGGCGCTGCTGCGCCGGCGCAGCGGGCATGCCAACGATCTGATCAAAGTGGGCCAGCTCGTCATCGATCGAAATGCGAGGCTTGCTGAACTCGACGGCAAGCCGCTCTCCCTCTCGCGCCAGGAATTCGCGCTGCTCGAGATTCTCGCCAGCCGTCCGCAGCGCATTTTCTCGAAGGACGAACTGCTGAATCAGCTCTTTAGTTATGGTCGCGAGCCGAGCGTGAATGCGGTCGAACAATATGTCACGCGCTTGCGCAAGAAGCTGCAGGCAAGCTCGGTCGAAATTCGCACCGCACGCGGAATGGGGTATCAAATTGCGGCCATCTGAGTGGTTCGCGAAGACGCTTTTTGGCCGCACACTGCTTTTTATCGCGCTGGTCGTGGCCTCGGGCGCGGTCGCGCTCGCGGTCATCGCGCGCTACTACGCGGGCGTCGCGGCCGAGCGTGCCTATGATCAGCTGCTCTCGGGCGCCGCCATTCAAGTGGCCGAGAACCTTTACGTGCAAGGGGGCGTGCTGGCGCTGAACCCTCCAGTGGCGGCGTTCGCAACGTTATCGAGCTACGACATCGTCTATTACAAAGTCGTCGATTCGCGCGGCATCGTCGTAGCCGGGTATTCCGATTTGACGAGCCGCGCCGCATTGAGCGAGGCGCAACAAGGTCCGGTCTTCCAAAACGGACAGTACCAACATCAGCGCGTGAGAATCGCGACCGTCGCGCGGTATATGCCCGAGGAGGCCGTGCCCGGTTGGGCCGTGATCACCGTCGCGCAGACAACCCACGCACGCGCTCAGCTCACGAACGAGATGAGCTTCAAAGTGTGGACGCTGATCGTGCTGATGAGCCTGCTCGCCATCGGCGCGAGCGGGCTCGCCATCAAACGCGGCTTGCGCCCGCTTGCGCAGATCGAAGCCATCATCGCCGCACGCGACACCGCCGATCTGCGGCCCGTCGCAGTCGACACGCCAAGCGAAATCAACGCCATCATCGGCGCGATCAACACGCTGATGCAACGCTTGGCGCAGCGTATGACGTCGATGCAGCGTTTCATCGCCGATGCCGCGCATCAAATGCGCACCCCGCTTGCGCGCCTCGATGCGCAAATCGAGTTGCTCGGTGCGGATATCGATTCCAACTCCAACGCCAATTCCAATGCCGCTCATGCGCGCGAACGGCTCGATGCACTTCGGCGTACCTGCACCGACGTCGGCCGGTTGACCGGACAGTTGCTCAATCACGCGATGGTGATTCACCGCTCCGAAATCGTCGCGTTGCAACCGCTCGAACTGAATGCGCTCGTCAAGGAGGTACTCGGGCGTGCTATTCCGCTCGCCGACGAGCGCGATGTAGCCGTTGCCTTTCGAAGCGATGCGGCACAAACGCTGATTTTCGGCGATGCCATCAGCCTGGGTGAGGCGTTGTCGAACGTCCTTCACAATGCACTTTTGCACGGGGGCGCCGACGACATCGATGTTTCGGTGTCCTCAACAAAAACATCAGTAGAACTAACGATCCGGGACAACGGGCGCGGTATTCCGCAATCACAATGGGACACCGTGCTGTTGCCGTTCGTGAGCCTGCAGCAAGACGGCTCCGAGCGCAGTATCAGCCGCGGCACGGGCTCGGGCTCGGGCTCGGGCCTGGGGCTCGCCATCGTCAGCGAGGTAATGAAAGCGCACGGCGGCGGTATCCGGTTTTCGTTTCCCGCCGCAGGTGGGTTCGCGCTGACGCTGAACTTTCGGCCCTACGTTTCAAGCTCGGCGTGAGGCCCGCGACGTCGACGTTACACGACGCGGCGGGCCCAACGTCTTGCTCATCGCGTCGCGTATCACGTCGGCGAATGCCATAGCGGCGCGCGGCAGCGTGCGCCCCCGTTTTTTGACGAGCGCGATTGGGCGCACAAAACGCGGGTCGTCGATGGGCCGCACGACGAGCGCGCGCTCTGCGCGAATCTCGCGGGCGGACGCCGGCAAAATGGTAATGCCTAGCCTCGCGCGTACCATCGCCACCGCGGTCATCATGTACGTGGGCTCGCAAGTCAGCACGGGCGCGCGGCCGGCCTCGTTCAGCGCCGCATCGACGACGGCTCGCACGCTCGTGCCCGCCGCCGTCAAGACGAGCGGATGCTCGACGATATCGTCGAGCGCGATCTTGCGCTTCGTCGCCACGGGATGGTTGCGCGGGCACACGACGCATAGCCGGTCGGTCGCACGGTACAGCACCTCGAGCGAGGCATCGACCGTGTCGCCTCCCGTGACGCCGAGGTCGGCGTCCTCGTTGCGCACCAAGTGCTCGACCATGCTCGCGACCACATCGCGGATCTCGAACGTCACGCCGGGCTGCATCTCGGCGAACGCGCGCACGCACTCGGGCAATACACTCGCGGCAAACGACGGCAATGCAGCGAAGCGCACCCTGCCGCGCGCGCCGTCGGCAAGCGCTCGCGCATCGTGCAGCAGGTTCTCCATGTCGTGCAACGACTTCTGCAATAGCGGCAGCAACTCCCGCCCGAGCGCGGTCAGCGCCACGCTGCGGCTGTTCCGATCGAAAAGCCGCGCGCCGACCACCTCTTCGATCCTTCGAATCTGCACCGTCAAAGCGGGCTGCGACAGATGCAGCCCCGTGGCCGCCCGGGTAAAGCTACCAGTTTGCGCCACCGCAACGAATGCACGAATGTCGCGCAAATTAAGATCTATCATCGTTTGTGATTGCTGCAATCAAATCATTTCAATTGTTTTATCGCTGCAGCGACCCTACGCTTGACGGCAACAAAACACAATATCGGAGACACACCGTGCTAGCCCCGCTCGGAGCGCTCACTATCGTCGTGTTGCTCGCGGCGATCCTTTCAAAGCGGATGTCGCCGCTTGTCGCACTGATTGTCGTGCCAGTCGCCGCGTCGCTGATTGGCGGATTTGGCCTCCATACCGGCAAATTCGTCATCGACGGGCTCAAAAATCTCGCGCCGGTCGTCGGCATGTTCGTGTTCGCGATTCTTTATTTCGGCGTCATCACCGATGCCGGCACGCTCGATCCGATCATCGACCGCATCCTGCGCACCGTCGGCACACGCCCCACGCGTATCGTGATGGGTACCACCTTACTCGCGCTGTTGATCCATCTCGATGGCTCCGGCGCGGTCTGCTTTCTCGTGACGATTCCCGCGATGCTGCCGCTTTACGATCGTCTCGGCATGGATCGGCGTGTACTGGCCGCATCGGCGTCGATGGCGGCCGGTGTCAATTTTCTGCCATGGACCGGGCCGATGATCCGTGCATCGGCAGCGTTGCATGTGCCCATCTCGGCGCTTTTCAATCCGCTGATTCCCGTGCAGATCGTCGGGCTCGCGTTCGTGTTCGGCGCTTCCTATTGGCTGGGGCGCCGCGAAGAAAAACGGCTTGGGCTCACCGTCGCCGGCGGCGCGGTTGCGCTGCCCGCGCGCGCGTTGAGCGACGAACAACAAGCGCTGCGGCGCCCGCGCAACTTCTGGTTCAACATCGTGCTGACGTTGCTCGTGCTCGGCACAATGGTCGCGATGGGCGAAAAACTCCCGCCCGCCCTTGTATTCATGGTTGGCCTGTGTATCGCCTTGCTCGTCAACTATCGCGATGTCGACATGCAGCGCGAGCGCATCGACGCCCATGCCCGCGCGGCGCTGATGATGGCCGGCATCCTGCTGGCGGCCGGCGCGTTCACCGGCATCATGCAGGGCAGCGGCATGCTGAGGGCGATGGCGCAGGTTGCCGTCGGCTTCGTGCCGCCGGGCATGGCCTCACATATTCCCGTCGTGCTCGGCGTGCTGTCGATGCCGCTCAGCCTGCTGTTCGACCCCGACTCGTTTTACTTCGGCGTGCTGCCCGTGATCGCAGAGGTCGGCGCGCAGCTCGGCGTGCCGGCGGTGAAGATCGGCCAGGCGGCGCTGCTCGGGCAAATGACCACCGGCTTTCCGATCAGCCCGCTCACGCCGGCCACCTTTCTCGTATGCGGCCTGACGCGCGTCGATCTTGCCGATCATCAGAAGTTCACGTTTCCGTTGTTGTTCGGCGCATCGCTCGCCATGACCGCCGCGTGTGTTGCACTGGGCCTCTTCCCTCTTTGAAATGCAATCGATGATGACAGCAAAGAAGCGTCGCGACATCGTGCGGCTCGGTGCGGGTGCCGGCTATTCCGGCGATCGGATCGAGCCCGCCGTCGAGCTCGCGGAATACGGCAAGCTCGATTACCTCGTTTTCGAGTGCCTCGCCGAGCGCACGATCGCGCTTGCGCAACAAGCCCGCCGTCAGCATCAAGACCGTGGCTACGACCCGCTGCTCGAAGCAAGAATGCGTGCGGTGTTGCCCGCGGCACGGCGCAACGGCGTGCGGATCATCTCGAACATGGGCGCGGCCAACCCGATCGCCGCCGCGCGCAAGACCGTACAGATTGCGCGCGAGCTGGGCATGCAAGGCTTGAAAATCGCTGCGGTCAGCGGTGACGATGTGCTTGACGCGGTCCTACAAGGCGATTTCCATTTCGAGGAAAGCGGCGAGCCGATTGCGTCGATTCGCGAGCGCATCGTCTCTGCAAACGCATATCTCGGCGCGGCACCGATTGTGGCTGCGCTCGACGCACAGGCCGACATCGTGTTGACCGGCCGCGTGGCGGACCCGGCGCTTTTTGCGGCGCCGCTCATGCATGAATTCGGCTGGGCGTTCGATGACTGGCAGCGGCTCGGCGCGGCAACCGTCGTCGGACACTTGCTCGAATGCGCGGGGCAGATCACCGGCGGCTATTTTGCGGACCCCGGCTATAAAGACGTGCCGGCGCTTGCACGGCTCGGCTTTCCGATCGGCGAAGTCAGCGCGGACGGCACTGTCGTCATCACAAAGGTCGCCGGGGCAGGCGGCCGTGTCACCGAAGCCACGTGCAAAGAGCAGTTGCTCTACGAGATTCACGATCCGCAACGCTACCTGCAGCCCGACGTCGTGGCCGACTTCACCGGCGTGCGCGTCGCCGAGGTGGCGCCCGACCGCGTGCGCATCGACGGTGCGCGAGGTCAGCCTAGCACCGCGACATTGAAGGTGTCCGTGGCGTATCGCGACGGCTATATCGGCGAAGGGCAGATCTCCTACGGCGGGCCGGGCGCCGTGGCGCGCGGCCGGCTCGCACTCGATATCGTCCGCGAGCGGCTCGGTGCAACGCATGTCGACGTGCGCGAGTTGCGCGCCGAGTTGATCGGCGTCGACGCGCTCTATGGCGCGTCGCGCGATGGTGCACGCGGCGAGCCCTACGAGGTGCGCGTGCGAGTGGCGGGACGAACGACGAGCCATGACGAAGCGCAACGCGTGGCCAACGAGGTCGAGACGCTCTATACGAACGGCCCCGCAGGCGGCGGCGGCGCAAGCCGCAGTGTGCGGGAAGTAATTGCGGTCCAATCGGTGTTGTTGCCGCGCGAAGTCGTGCAGCCAACGTTCGAGATCATGGAGGTCTGAATGAAACTACGCGAACTGGCGCATTCGCGAACCGGCGACAAAGGCGACACGCTCAATGTCTCGGTGATTTGTCACAACGCCCATCATTACGCCCACGTGCTCGCTCATCTGACACCCGAGCGCGTGAAGGATCATCTGCGTGAGGTTGTGCGCGGCGATGTCATACGCTACGAACTGCCGTTGATCGGGGCGCTGAACTTCGTGCTGCGGCAGGCACTTGGCGGAGGCGTGACGCGTTCGCTGGCCCTCGATGCACATGGCAAGTCGATAAGCAGCGCGTTGCTCGATCTCGACTTGCCGGCACCTCTGAACTGAAACGCACGCCCTTGCCGCGTAACGTCGGCAAGGGCGGCGTGACGGTTAGCGTGATGGTTGATTGGCGTCGCGCTTAGTCCGTGCCGTACTTCGGCGAGCGCGGGCCATAGAGCAAACCGTTCGGCGGGCCCGCATGAAGCAAGCGGCTGCTCGTCAGCCCGGCGACGTCATGGCTTTCGTCCGCAAGCGAATGCGCGATCTGCTTGACGGCCGCCTGCACGAGCAAGCCGACGAGCCCGCCAGCGTTGATGTTGGTGTTCGTGCCGATCTCTTTGCCCGTTGCGCGGCCGGTGCCTTGCCAGAGCACGTCTCCCGTTCTCAGGTCCACGAGCTTGGCCGATGCCGCCACGATCGACGTGCTGTCGAGCACCATGAAGACCGACCCATACTGACTGACCTTCGTGTATAGCGCCGCATCGGTACCGAAGATTTCGCGCAGTTTGGCGGGCGGCGCCGACTGGATGTCGGTGGGCGTCGTCAGCCCGTTATGCTTGAACGTTTCCTCCATGACCGCGACGGGCACCACGTAGTAGCCCGCTTCAGCCACCGGCTGCGTCATTTGCGACAGCACGCTGTAGGGCGCCTGCACGTCCGACGTCTCGTTGATCGGCGGCAGGATCAAGATCGAGCGAGGTTCGCTCTTCTTGAACGCGGTGTAATCGAGATGCTGTGCGGGTGTCACGCAGGCGGCAAGCAACGCACTGATGGACAACACAAATAAAAGCTTCAAAGAAAGGAATTTGGACATGGTTGCGTGCCTCTATTATTTTGGTTTTTTCATCAGGAAATCCATGAAGGTCGTGGCCTCCGGGAATTGCTGTTTTTCCGCGGAGAACGCTTGCATGGCTAGCTCGTCCTTGCCCACGCTGGCGTACAGCATGCCCAGATGCGCGTGAAATCCCGGCGGTGTCGCATGACCTTTCGCAAGAATTTGCTCGCGCGCTTTTTCGAGCGCTTCGATTTGCGCTTCAGGTGCCTCTTTGCCTTTGAAGTATTCGTAGACCTGCGGTTGATAGCCGGTCCATTGATAAAGCGGCTCAGTGCCCTGGTTCGCGGCGCACCCGCCAAGCACGATTGTGGCCACCAGCGCCGGTAAGGCGAGGCCCCGAGTCATGGTCTTGTAGTTCATCGTTATCGTTGTCGTTGCGAAACTGTGAATAAAGCAGGAAGCGAAGCTGCCGCTTCCTTGATTCCTTGCTTGCTTTAACGAGTCGTTTTCAGCGCGCCCGCGTCCACTTGTTCGACCAAATGGTTGACGGCTTCCTGAATCGCAAGATCGAGCACCTTCCCGTTGAGCGTCGAGTCGTAGCTGGCTGTTCCGCCAAAGCCGATGACTTCGCGGTTCGACAAGCTGAATTCGCCCGCGCCCTGGCTCGACAGCACGACTTCGGACGTGCTGGTGTTGACGACGTTGATGCTCACCTTTGCATAGGCGATCTGGCTCTTGCCGCGGCCCAGGATGCCGAACAATTGGTGATCGCCCACTTCCTTGCGGCCGAACTCCGTGACGTCGCCGGTAATGATGTAGTTCGCGCCCTTCACGGTTTGCTGCTTCTTCATGAAGCCGGCTTCCTGCTTGCTCTCTTCGAGGTTTTGGCGATCGAGCACGTTAAAGCGCCGGCTTTGCTGCAAGCGCGTGACGAGAATCGTCTTCGCCTGGCTGCCAAGCCGGTCGATGCCGTCCGAGAACAAGCCGCGCATATAGTTCGATCGGTTGTCGAATTTGCCGAGTGCGATTTCGACAGGCTTGCCGGTGAACGGCGTCTGCGCGCTGGCCACGGGCGGCACGGCGAGCGTACGCGACGATTCAGTGGCGCATCCGCTTAACGCCGTGGCAATCAAGGCTGCGATGAGGACGTTGGCTTTGTTGGTTGGTCTCAGGTGCATACGTGCGTAACCCCTTTTTTTAAAATGCCTGCTTTGCGAACACAGGCTGGCTGACTAGACCATCTCGGTGATGGTCGAATTGAATTTGTTTGTTCGTTTGATCGGGCGGCCGCTTTGACTTGTCCGCTTGTCGTCAAGCGAGCCGACAGCGGGGTCCTCCGGCCGTCATGCCGCCAATTTGCGACGCGCGGCGTTGATCTGCTCGATGCAGTCGTAAAACCGGCGATTGCTTTGAGCGATGTCGTAGAACTGAGCACGTTCCAGCGCCCGTTGCGACGATGACTCGCGCAGCGCATCGTCCATCAGCAGTCGAGCCATTGCATCCGCCAGCGCTTCGGCGTCACCCACCGGCACGAGCGTGCCGGCCTTGCCGTGATCGAGTATTTCGCGCGGCCCGGTCGGGCAGTCGGTCGCGACGATCGGTTTGCCGAGTGCGAGCGCTTCGATCAGCACCATCGGCATACCTTCGTATTTCGAGCTGAGCACGAGTACCGACGCGCCAACCATCACAGGGTGGGGGTTGTCCAGGTGACCCAGGAAGTGCACACGCGCAGCGATGCCGAGTTCGCTTGCGAGATGCTCGAGTTCGCCGCGATGCGCTCCGTTTCCGACCACGACGAGATGCTCGTCGAGCGCATACTTTCGCACCATCGATGCGTAGGCGGCGAGCAACGTGCGGTGGTCCTTTTGGATCTCGTCGAGGCGCGCAACCGAGACGATATAGCGATTGCCGCCAGCGACGATTGGACCGTTATTGTCGGTCGCGCGCGCTTGAATCGCACGCACGTCGACCGCGTTGGGCAGCACCGTGACATGCTCCAATTGCGGGCCGAATATCCGGTGAGCCTCGTCGGCCATGTGCTGATTGAGCGCAGCGAGACAATCGTAGCGCCGATACTGATGCAGCAACCGTCGAATGCGACGGGCGCGGCCGTTCAACCGCGCGTCGAAACTGAAGTGATTGACGCCCAGCCAGACAACGCCGAATTGCCCGCACAAGCGCCGCAACGACAAATCGAAATCGACGATCACATCGACATTTGAGGCCACCGCCTTGATACGTCTGCCGACATGCGGACGCAGCACGAACGCCGCGTGCAGGTCACGCGCGACGCGCCCGAGCTTTGATAGACGGTTCTGGTAGCGCTTGGCCTGAAAGTAGTCGAGCCACGGCCGGTCGGCGAGAATTTCCACTGGGACATCGGCGGGAATCAGGGCGCGAAACCGGTTCTCGTAGGCGGGAGAGGTATGCGTGACCGATAACGAAATACGGAATACGCTGCGGTCCAAAACATTTAACCACTGCAATAACGCGCTTTCGATGCCGCCGTCGTTGAAATCGGTGATATGAAAATGAATGCGAATGTGCCGGTCTTTCTCCGGCGCAAGGGCTGGTTGATGCATATGGCCGCCGCGTTTTTCGAACCCCGTGTGAGGCGGCGATCATATTGCATTGGCCGCCTCGCGTTTTCTGTACCGCACCGAATTTGCTAGGCGCGCCATCGGTTTGCGGAAACCGCCGATTATAGAGCATCGACTTTGCAACGCAGTGACCGCACGCGGTTAGATCGGATGATTTGACTTCGGACGGCTATCCGCTATCGGCCGGCTATCGGCACGCTTTGGCCAACGCCGATAACGGGCGGGCCTGCGATTCGGGCAGATCGAACGGACCATCCCCGAATGATCTGATGATGGAGCCCTTTTCGCCCAACAGCAAAAACGTGCTGCCGAGCCCTTGCAGCAGATAAAACGGCTCGGTGGCGTTGGGCGGGTCGGTGTTGCCCGCGCTGCGCGGGTCGGCCAGCGCAACAGAACGATACGCCGACAGCATAGATTTGCCCTCGCACGCCCAGGTTTGCAGCTTCCGTATGGACACCGCGCGCGCATCGTATTGATAGGGGATGTGTCCGGTGACCGCCGCATACGCTTTGACGAACGCGCGAGCGCCATCGGCCCTGGCGGGGCCGAGCACCAGGCCTTGCAACAGCGAATAGACACACGCGGCGAGCAGCGTCACCGATACGATCAGGACCAATGTCAGCGTAATCGGCCGCAGCGGTCTGGCCGCACGTGCTGGCGAGCGCCTCATTGCCAGACGACGCACGCCGCGCCGACCGAGGATGCGCCATCTCAAACGTGCCGCGAGTACGGCGCGCTGCTCGGGCGGCACGCCGCGGCCCGCCGCGCGCGCAGCATGCGCGAAACGTTGCCGCAATCGCAGGTGATCGCAGCCGTCTTGTCGTTGCCTGCGACGCCTGACGCTTGCGGCGCGGCCCGCCCACCAGTCCGGGACGACCACGTTCGCCCACAGATACAGCGTGGCGAAGACAAAGACGAACGCCGCTGTGCGCCAAACGCTTTGAAGCTTCACGCCTGCGAGAATCGTGTCGTACAGATCGGGCCGAAACATCATGCCGGGCACGCCCGCCACTTCCGCCCAGCCGTCGAGATACGATCGGCCCACCGCATAGCTCAGCGCGGCAGTAGCGGTGAACACCAGCGCGATCCCCTCGAAGATGTGCTCGGTAAGATAGGCCCACATGCGGGTGCCGGTCTTGGGGGGCTGCTGCACCAGGCTTTCGAAAGTACGCGTCGTCACGGAACAGATCTCCGTTCGGTTGATTATTTCGATCGTTGAGGCGCCGGGTCATCCGGAGATAATCGGCGCCGCACGATCGGTATAATCAACTCTACTTTTGAGCCTTTTTTAAAACAACCGATTATCGATAAAAACGTTTAATCGATCGCGCGCCAAAATGGTTTATTTGGTCGAATCACGCATTAAATTCAATATATGAGACTTAGCCCTTAATCAGTTCGACAAACCGAAGTCCTTCCGAATGCCTGCGTCGAGCATGCTTGCCGGCGCGAATTTACGAAGCAACTGCAAGCGGCTCGCACGGCCACCCGCCGTGTACCGGCGTTTCGGATTAACCGCATTGGCAGCCTTCAGCACCGTGTCCGCGACGATGCCTGGTTCGTCTGCATTCGCCATATTCTGCGTGAGACGCTTCATCACAGTCGTGCGGACATTGCGATATTCGTCCAGCATGGCGTCGGGCTGCAATAAATTCGCATCGAACGACGTCTTGGTAAAGGCCGGCTCGATGACCGACACCCGGATGCCCTGCGTACGCAATTCATGATCGAGCGATTCGGAATACCCTTCAATCGCATGCTTGGTCGCGGCATAAAGCGCCCCATAAGGCATCGGCAGAAAGCCAAGCACCGAGCCGATGTTCAGGATGCGGCCGCCGCCTTGTTGCCGCATTAACGGAACGACGGCGCGTGTCATTCGAATCACACCGAAAAAGTTGGTATCGAAAATCGACCGGGCTTGATCCATCGAGCTTTCTTCCGCGCCCGCCGGCGCGACCCCGAAACCGGCATTGTTCACAAGCAAATCGATGCGCCCCGCACGCTGCATGATCTCGCTGACGACAGCTTCAACGGATTCCTCGCTAGTCACGTCGAGCGTCAGCATCTCGAACGGCAGTTGCCCCGGCTGCGTTGCGCGCCGGCTGGTACCGAAGACCTTGTAGCCCGCCTTCGCGAGTCGTTCGGCCGTGGCTTTGCCAATGCCGGAAGACGCCCCCGTAACCAGGGCGACAGCCATATCCTTCTTGCTCATGATCCGAATCTCCATACGCGGTTGATCGTCCGTCATCCAAAGGCGGTGACTATCGATTTGAAACCGACTATACTACCGATTCGAAAGTAAGTCACTATCAAAACAGTATGGACAACGAAAATTTTTGTGATGTGACGTGCCCGATCGCGCGCAGCCTGGCTGTTGCGGGCGATGCGTGGAGCATTCTGATCCTGCGCGATGCGCATGCGGGGCTTACGCGCTTCGATCAGTTTCGCAAGAGCTTGAGCATCGCTCCGACGATCCTGACCCGGCGGCTTGCGTCGCTCACGGAGCATGGACTGCTGGAGAAACACCGCTATTCGGAGCGCCCACCGCGCGAGGAGTACCGGCTGACTGCAGCCGGGCGCGATTTTCTGCCGGTGCTTTTCGTAATCGGTGCATGGGGGCGCGAACACCGTGGCGGAGGCAAGCTCACGCGCTTTTTCGATGCTGAAAGCGGAACGGAAATTCAGCCGGTGGTCATCGACGAGGTCACGGGGGAGAAAATTGGGACTCGCCCGATACGTGTGGTCGTGCCGGATTGAACCGTGCTACGCGTCTCCCGACTATTACGAGAGCAGGCGCCCGGGGGGCTTCGCATTGCAATGACGCGCAATCTTTGCGCTTTCGTCGGCCGCACGGTCCCGGTGCTTGGAGTGGTGACGCTGTCGCGCACCACATCCCTGATCATGCGGCACACGATGGTGACCTGCCCTGGGAATCTGAGACCAGCTTGAACTAGGATAATGGCGCATCCACGTGGAGCGCGTCATGAAGAAGAGTCGATTCAGCGATGAGCAGATTGTTCGGATTTTGCGGGAGGCGGACAGTGCGCCGATTGCCGAGGTGGCGAAGCGCCACGGCGTGAGTGACGCGTCAATCTATGCGTGGCGCAAGCGTTTCGGAGAGATGGTCAGCGACGACGTGAGGCGTCTGAAGGCCCTGGAGCTGGAGAACAACCGGCTGAAGAAGCTGGTCGCGGAGCGGGATCTCGAGATTGAGGTCATGAAGGAGATTTCGGGAAAAAAGTGGTGAGCGCACAGGTGCGCCGCGAGCAGGCCCGCTATGCCATTTCGCGCGGGTTGAGCCAGCGGCGTGCATGTGCGCTGATCCAGGTCAGCCGCGCCAATCTCGGTTACGTGAGCAAGATGCCGGGAAAGAACGCTCTGGTGGTTCAGACGATGCAACGGCTCTCCGGGGACTATCCGCGTTTCGGCTCGCGCAGGATCCGCATCATGCTCGGTCGCGAAGGCATCGTCGTTGGCAAGGAACGCTGCAGCCGGTTGTGGGCACAGGCGGGGCTGCAAGTGCCTCGCAAGCGGCGCCGACGCCGTATCGCCGGCTCGCGCCCGCGGCCACTTGCACCGCAGATGCGCAATGCGGTGTGGAGCTACGACTTTGTCTTTGACGCGTGTGCGAATGGCCAGCAGCTGAAGTGTTTGACGGTCGTAGACGAATACACGCGTGAATGTCTGGCAATCGACGTTTCCGGCTCGATCCGGTCTGCACGCGTCATCGAGGTGTTGAGCCGGCGGTTCACCCCATGTCGGCGCCACATGACCAGGTCGGGGTAGTAAAACGTGTAGTCGTCAGAGAGCTCCTTGCGTTGTAGCAGCCGACTCAGGTCGTTGGCAACGGAATACAAACGATTTATATCGAGTGGCCCAAGAACGTGGAGATACGTGTTTTCCGCAATAGGTAAGGCTGCGACGTTGATCTTTCGTAACGTTTCTGTCAGGTCATGTTTGAAGTCGTGATCGTGATTGTGGACGAAGAGCAGGCCACGGACCTCAAACGCTTCCGACAGGTCTATTACGTGCCGCTTCCGCCATTCCTCCGACACGCAAGCACATTGCACGGAGATGGCTAGCGATCGCAAAGCGATGCGCAGGTTGCTTTGGTTAATCGAATCCTTGCCGTAACTCTTTAGATCCGTGTTCAGGTAAATCTTCCTGCCAAGGTATGGGTCGTCGTAATAGAAGACAACGTCTGTCGGATGCGTGGCCTTCTTTGCTCCGCTCGCAGTTTTATGCTCGTCGTTGACGCAAGCGAAGTTTGGGTTAGTTGCCGGATGGCTCTTCCATCCGAAATACTCGAAAATGTCCTCGGAGACCCGCGTCGCAATTTCCCCGATGTTGTAGGTTTCGGCCATGATGATGACGCTTATTAGTTGTGGGTAAGTCGCCTACATGTTAAGTGTGCCGCTTCCGAGTCGCGCGCGGCTCTTTTGTAGAACAGGCGCATAATTGTAGAACAAAAAAAGCGGCCCCCATCTCTGGGGCCGCCTCTGTATCGGTGCGGCTGCAGGACTCGAACCCGCCCTGATATTTAACGGAAAGTGATCGTGACGTGGCGCAACACAAATTAGTTTGTATTCAGTAGTTTTCCAGTTGCCTGATTCTCGTTTTTGGATGACGGCCAGGTGCCCTTCTGACGGCGCAGCGTACCAACACTGTACCGGGAGGGCCTAAAAAGCGACAAGGGGTTACGCAAACATCACGTAACCCCTTGAATCTACTGGTGCCGGCTGCAGGACTCGAACCCGCCACCTGATGATTACAAATCCTCGGTAATTTCCTTATATATCAATCAAGTGCGCGCTTTTTGCGTTTCCAAAACCTCCGCATTCACGGTCCTCGAAGGCTTGTCTGGCAAGCGCCGATGTTAAATTGGGAACGCCCGCTTGCTTGGCTGGTAGCAAAATATCAAGTGACCGCCCGAAGGGTACTTGGCCCCCTTACCCATGTGATAGGGGGCCACGTTTGCGTGTTGATCTGGCTTTGCAACCCCCGCTGCAAGTGCCGCGCAAACCCGCGGGACGACGGGAGCATCTGGTACACAAGCGGATGCCGCCCACTTCACGCGCGCACGATCCGTACTCTGCCGGGTCACGTCGTGCACTGCCTTCGGAGTTTTGTCTACGCGCCGCGGCCCTTTATAAATCAATGCCTTGCGCAACTCGCAAACTGCAAAACCAAGGCTAGCCAAGGTCAATCGAGGTTGTCCCAGCCCGGCCAAGCTGAAATTTCACTGTACCGCGCTGACTACCGGGGTGCGCCTTTTCTAGGCGAGCTTGTGCGCTTTGAGCCAGTCTTTCAGCGCGGCATTCATGCGCGTCTGCCAACCCCGTCCCGTTGCTTTGAAGGCCTCGAGCACGTCGTCGTCGAGTCGGATCGTCGTCGCCGTCTTGTGACTGCCAACCGGCCGACCACGTCCGCGGCGCACGAGCTTGTCTCCGATGTATTCGTCCGCCTGTTCAAAAAATTCGTCGGTCAGCTCCGGGGCGTCGTCCGGATCAACCCACTCGGTATGCATAGCGCGTTTGCTCACGGTCATTTGCTTTCCTCATGCTGACGATACGGCGAGCCTCGCCGCGCGGAGTCCATACGATAATGACCATCCGGCCATCCACCTTTCCAACCGTGATATAGCGCGATTCCCCGTAGTCTTCACGCGTGTCCTCGACCGTGAAGTGGCGTCCGGCGAACACGTCGGACGCTCGCGCGAAATCCAGCCCCCGCTCGGTTAGCGTTTTGTCGCGTTTGTTAGCATCGAATTCGATCTCCATGCAATTTATTGTACTTACAACAAAGCCAGGGAGCAAGGATTTTTGTGTGTACATTTATAATGCAACGCGACGTCGCCTTGCGCCCCATGGGGCATCGCGATTTCCGTTGATGCGAACTTCGTTTGCATGTGATTCGCCACTACCTGACGAAGACGTTCGCAGCCGGCGATCTGGGCGTAAGCCATGGGCGGCACCCTGGGCGAGTTGGCACGTGCAGCGCGGTACGCCGTTGCAAGTGCTCAAGGAGAGCGGTGGATGGGAAACGATGGAGACCGTGCGGAGGTACACACACCTGTCGGCAGACCGTCTGGCTCAGTGGATGACACCTCTGACGAGCGCTGCAGAGCCCGAAGCAACAACGGCCCGCTCGCCGCGCAAACAGCAGTACTCGAAACGCCCAGGCCCCGCTCTTGGCGGAAGCGATCTGATAAACGGGCCGGTTGCTTGATCCGCGAGCCCTGCCTCACTATCATTGCCTCGTGTTCAAAACAACGAACACCCGGATTGGCATCCGGAAATACACTGGGCAGGCGCCCGAGGGAAATCAGTTGGATTTCCCTCGGGCGCCTGCACGTCTTGCGCCTCCTATGGTCGGGCCTTGACGGGGGAGCCTTCGGGCTCGCCGGTTCCCAGTGTTCCGGTATGCCAACCTTGTCTCGTGCCCGGCCACCTCGATTGGCGTTGCGGTCCGGGTCGTCAACTCGCACAAGGAGCCCGCCGCATGCGTCATCCCCCCATCGCCCACCCCGCGCTTCAACCGTCCTCCCTTGACACCGCGATGATTCGCATCGACAGTCTTAGCGCCCTAGCCGGCCTGCTCGCTGATGAGGATGTCGCTTTAGTATTCGCCCGACTTTCTGTGCAGGAGCAAGTCGCAATATTCGGTACTTTCGAGACGGGGCTCGAGGAAGCTCGGAGCGCCTTAATGCGCACGGTGGGAGCCGAACATTAAGTCGGCTGTTCGGCCCCGAAAGGCGTGATCGGCGTTGCCATCGAGGCTTTACATCGCCGTCGCTGCAGGCAGACCCGAGATATTTTTTTGGAAGCATTCGGGGCGGACTGCGGCAGTCGACGGCCGGCCTTCGACTTGCTCTCGTCGCCACGCATCATGCGATCACCGGCCGAGCGTCGCCCGCACTGCGTAAATCGCGCTACTAAGCATCAAAGTGCACGATTAATTCGGCGCCCAAAGCGCTCGCGGAGTCAGCCAATATGCGCCACGGAGCCCCGCGGCTGGCGCATAAGAATCAATCAGTGAAGCGAAGCTCGCAGGCGGGAGGGGGACTGCGTTTTCGCGGTCACCGTCGCGTCCTTACCCCCATCAAGACATGCTATAGAAGACAGCAGTCAGCCATGAAGGGACGTTCGTCCGAAGAGTCGCTCAGACATTCAGGCGATGGCTCTACTCACCAATCGGCCACTCGATCGTCGATCGCGCGGGCGCTTCTTTCCTTATAGCAACGAGTTACCGGCTTCGAGCGGGACAGTCAACGCGGCTATGCGGCATAGGGTAGGATTCTTGAGTTTGATTGCAGAGCCCGAGCAAGACAGGTGATGGCGCATCGCATTCGCCCAGCGTCGCCGACTTGCATCCATAAATGAGGGGACATGCATGGACAACCAAGCAAAGATGTCGGTCTACAGGCATTTGTCTAAAATGTGGGCAAATCACTTTTTCGATACCGGCGAACTACTGCTGACTACGCTGCCGAAGTGTCGGGAACACGAGGAGGAGAATCGGCGAGACGGAACTGATGGGAAGCTCTCATTTGCGATTCTGGACGGGCAGCAGATCATGGCCGGTCTTAGTATTGCCGGCGAGCGCAGTTATCTACTCTGCACCAGTCGCTCGTGTGCTGAGCCGATTCAGCAGCGCTTCGGAGCCGATAGCTGGATCGAGATCATCGACGTACAGGGATTCGCGCAAGCCGTTTGTCGAGCGGTGGGGAACGATACGCGCCTCATGTTCGCGCCGTGCCGCTACTCGGTGGACAAGTCGGTGACCATCAACGCGGCTACGCCTATCGCGGATGACTTTGCCGAGATGTGCGCAGCCGTAACGACAGGTAAGACAGAGAACATCGAGCAACTATTTTACGAAACCAACGCGCGGCTCAGTGCGAGAGCAGAAGCCTTCGAGCATGATGTTTACTTCCTTAAGCCGGCGGACCCATATCAGATTGAAGAAGAGTTTCGCTTTGTCTGGACCATCGATGCAGCAGTGTCCGGGCCAAAGGTGTTCGACTGCTCCGAAGCCAGGCAATTCTGTCAGCCGGCCCGGCTGGTCGGCTGAGGAAAAATACGCAATAAGGTACAACAAGCCAGCGGCCGCGAAGAGGCCTTTGCTTCTCCGGCGTACTCAGAAGATCCGCACTTGGAAGCCGCCATCGTGACCGCCCTGATTTGAACGTTGCCCATGGGGGCCGTTTCAGCCGACCGCGTCGGGCAGCAGTCGGCCAGGAGTGGACGGTCGACGTCCGTCCGTGAATCGGCGACAATCTCGGCTTTCTCTTGATGGACAGCCAAGACGACGACATTGGTGAAGTCAACGCACTCGTTGATGAACTTTGCTCGTCTTACGGATGACATGCCGCGATCAATTATGACTCTCGGGCCCGGGGCGATTAGGATTATGCGAACGAAATTGACAGGACCGTTTTCTCGACGTAACCGATATTCAGCATGTGGCGTCCCGCTAGCACGCCTCCTTGCTCATTGTTCGTGCAAACGACTGGCGACCTCGCAAATTTAAGGTGGATCAGATCTGAAACGGTGTTATTTTGTTTCAGCGGCCTACCATCATGATCGGGTTATGCCGTGGCATTCAAAGGCAACCACATAAATAGACAACAATGAGCCAACTCTTAATTAGCGCGTATCTCAAACAACTTGATCTAATTAAAAAAGTCAGCGGGAGTCATCGCGAGACTATCGTCCGTGAGGCATTCAAAGATTTACTCAAAGCCTGGGGCAGGCAATACGACTTAGTTTTTCTCGCTGAGTATCCGCTCAAAACCGCAGCTAAAAAGAATATTGCTTTGGATGGCGCGGTAGTGCACGAATTGCGGATGCCTCTTGGTTATTGGGAAGCCAAGGACGAGAAAGACGATCTCAACAGCGAGATTGTGAAGAAGTTCAAAAAAGGCTATCCGCAAGACAACATCATCTTTTCAGACGATGTGACCGCGGTGCTTATCCAGAACAAGAGTGAGGTATTTCGTTGCCACGTGACGGATACCGTCAAGCTCGCCCAATTGCTAAAGCTTTTTTTCGGTTTTGAACGCCCTGAAATTGCGAATTTTCGGGCGGCTGTAACACAGTTCAAGGTCGATCTCCCCACTGTTCTGCTGGCCCTACGTGGGATGATTGAACACGAACATAAGCAAAATGCCAAGTTCCGGAAAGCAGACGCCAAATTTTTAGAGCACGCCAGGGACGTGATCAACCCGAACTTAACCAGATCTGATGTGCGTGAAATGTTGATTCAGCACATATTAACTGAAGAAATTTTTGCAAAGGTGTTCGATGATAGCGACTTTCATCAGCACAACAACGTAGCGAGAGAGCTTTATGCACTGGAAGCGGAATTCTTCACTGGAAACTTGAAGAAACAAACGCTGAAAGGGTTGGAGCCTTACTACGCGGCTATCCGTTCGGCGGCTGCCCAAATTAGCAGTCACGGCGAAAAGCAAGCCTTTCTGAAAATTATTTACGAAAATTTCTATAAGGTTTATAACAAGAAAGCGGCTGATCGGCTGGGCGTCGTGTACACGCCGAACGAAATCGTGCGGTTTATGATCGATGGCGCTGACTGGCTTACGGAAAAATATTTCAATAAAAGCATTATCGACAAGGACGTTCAGATCCTTGATCCAGCGACAGGTACCGGCACGTTCATCTGCGAACTGATGGAACACTTTCGTGGTCAACCAGCTAAGCTAAAACAAAAGTATCTGAACGAGCTATACGCCAATGAGGTGGCTATACTGCCTTATTACGTCGCCAATCTGAACATTGAGGCCACTTATGCAGCGATCACCGGCAGTTACGAAGAATTTCCTAACCTGTGCTTTGTCGATACGCTGGACAACGTTGGTCTTCATACCGCAGCCAAGGGCACGTCCGGTCAGCTATTCGGGAGTGTGAGCGAAGAGAACGTCCTTCGTATAAAACGGCAGAACAGCAAGCGTATCAGCGTTGTCATTGGCAATCCCCCCTACAATGCGAATCAAGCGAATGAAAATGACAATAACAAAAACCGGACATATCCGAGCATTGACGCTCGGATCAAGCAAACGTACATAGCTGAAAGCACTGCCCAGAAAACCAAACTTTACGACATGTACGCTCGCTTTTTTCGGTGGGCTAGCGACCGCTTAGATGATAACGGCGTACTCGCTTTTGTCACGAACCGCAGCTTCATTGAGAGCCGTACATTCGATGGCTTTCGAAAAACGGTTCGTCAAGAGTTTAGCGAAATATACATCGTTGACTTAGGGGGGGATGTTCGTGCTAATCCCAAGCTAAGTGGCACAAAAAATAACGTCTTCGGCATCCAGACGGGCGTCGCCATAAGTTTTATGGTCAAACACGCATGCCCGCCGAAAGACAAAAAACCCGCGCGAGTCTTTTATATTCGGCGTCCCGAATTGGAAACATCCGATGAAAAACTCGGTTTTCTAGCGCATAACGCACTGAGTAACCTAACCTTTGATCAGTTGCAGCCAGATACGGCTAACAATTGGGTCAACTTGACGGACAATGACTTCGAGTCATTGTTGCCGCTCGCGAGCAAGGCAACGAAAGCGGCAAAGACGGCAAGCAAGGAGCGAGCGATTTTCAAACTATTCACAAATGGCGTAAACACCGCGCGAGATGACTGGGTGTACGACCACGATGCCCCCACGTTGCAGGCCAAGGTCGAATTCATGATAGGTGTTTACAACAAAGAGTTCAAGGCTACTCAGCAGCGAGGGAAAGTCGACGAAAAACTGACCAGCAAGGTCATTAAATGGAGTGCCGGCTTATTTGGGAATGTGGGACGAATTGCCGCGCCACCGTTTTCTAGCGAAACGGTAACTAGATCTGCGTATCGTCCGTTCTTCGAATTGAAATACTATGCTGATCCCATTTTTTCAGACCGCCTGACGGGAGGGCACGGCGAGTGTTTCGGAAAAGATTTTAGCCTTACACCTATGTGTTTTGCGTTGACCGCTCCGGGCGCTGCGGTGTCTTTCAGTGCGCTCGCCGTTGCGGGGCTTGCTGACTGGCATTTCCTTGGAGACACGCAGCTATATCCAATTAGACGAACCGCAGATGGAATTGAGGTTGACAACATCACCGACTGGGCACTTAAGCAATTCAACAGTCACTACAATAAATCCGATGCTCTGACAGCTTCCTGTGCCACGGGAAAAAATGCCAAAGCGAAACGCAAAATCTCGAAGGACGCGATTTTTTACTATTGCTATGCGGTCCTGCATGATCCAATTTATCGAGGTAGATACGCGCAAAATTTGAAGCGCGATTACCCGCGGATTCCCTTCTACTCAAATTTTTGGCAGTGGGAATCTTGGGGAAAAACACTCGCATCGTTACATGTCAACTATCGAACGGCGGACCTTTTTAAAATCGAACGGAGCGACACCCCTGATAAAGCGGCCCGCGCAGCAGGGATGATGCCGAAAGTAATACTTCGCGCCGACAAGGTGGCAGGCACTATTGAGATTGATAGCGAGACGACGTTGACTGGCATCCCACCCGAAGCGTGGGATTACAAAATCGGTAGCCGCTGTGCCCTCGATTGGATTCTCGATCAATACAAGGAAAAAAGACCGAATGATCTGACCATTCGCGAAAAGTTCGATAGCTATCGATTCGCAGATTATAAGGAAGAGGTCATCGAACTACTTGCACGCTTAACCACCATCAGCATCGAGACGTTGCGCATCGCACGGGCGATGGAAAAAGCGGCGCGATAATACAATACAGCCGGCAGCGTTGTATTTCTCTGGAACGGGGCGCAGCGAACGGTCTATCCACGCTCCCTGCCAGCAGAAGTCGCTGGGCCGTCGCATCGATCTTGAGGCAATGTCCGTTTCCGAGGAGATTGATCGACTGCTCTGGGTCGATCCGAGTCGTTCGAAAACAGCTATCGCGGAGCGCCCAGCACTCACAATTGGCGTTCTCAATGCACCCGCATAGAACGCGTCGCTCGGCACCTAGGCGACCCTTGGCATCCCGATCGAATACCGGTTGAACCGCACAACCTCGTCGCCGATCCAATCATTGAGCTGCGCGAATCGCCGCTGCAATGGTTCGATTTCGTTACAGCCGAATACCTCGGCGGCCGTGTCGGCCGCGCCAAACCCGCCGGTATTGCTCGGCACGATCCCCATGAGCTGCGGCGGAATACGATGCGCCGCGAGCAAATCGTCGCGCGTGACATTCTTGATATTGAAGAACTCGTCTTTCGCGGTGACTTCGGACACCGGAATGAGCTGGATGCCGTCTTTCTTCCCGTTTGGCGCATACATGAACAGATTGCGGAAATTGCCTGGTCCCTTGCTGTTTTTCAGCGCCTCGCGCATATTGTCCACATCGGTTTGACTCTGTGCCGCGTCCGTCATGTACAAGATGAATCCGGCATGAGAACCATTCTCGTAGTACCGCCGGCGAAAGAGTGTCGCCGACTCGTTCAACCATGCCGCGTGCAGCGCGCCGAGATATTCGGGCAAGCCGTACACCTCCTGGTTAATGTCCGGTTCCATCAAGTGATGCACCGAGTCGACCACGAACTCATGCGAAACCTGCCATCCGCTGACCTGATAGAAGCGCTGTAGGTCCGTCGCACGGCGTAGATACTTCGCAGGCGCACGCCTGAGCGCGAGCGGCTTGCCAAGCCGATTATCTTGCCGCTCAAGGTATCCATTGCCGAACGTGAGGAAGTCGAGCGCCCACTTGTCGAATTCCTCACGCGTGAGCAACTTGTGCGGAATGAACGTCGCCGATAGCACGTTGCGTTTGAAGTAGATCGCCGAGCCGTGATGGACGCCAGCGCGAAACGTCTTTGCCAGACCTGACCAGGACACCGGCGGCTCGAACCAATTGCCGGCCGACCACGTTTCGACGTAATCCAGAATCTCGGCGCGATCCATCACCGGCACGGCGTCGCCGAAGGTGAAGGCCTCGGCCCTCGGCGGCGCTGAGGGTGCGGCGTGCATGTTGCGATTTCGCTTGCTCAATTTGAGAACTCCATAAAGCCAGTGTTGTTCGCAGTGACGCCCTCCAGCGGCTCGTTATCGAGCGCGTGCAGGCACGCCCAGGCAAGGTCGGCATGCCCCGTTTCCTCGCTGCGGCTCGCCTCGTATGTGACCTTCTTGCCGCTCGCGGTCATCGTCTTTCGGATCGCCATGAACGATTGCGCCAGGTCCGTCCAACCGGCATCGAATTCGAGCCGACCCTTGCCAATAACCGACAGGCCTTTGAGCACGAACCGGCCTTTGACTTCCGGCGAGTAGTTGAGCGCGACCGCGCTAGGGTAGAACTGCTTGACGAGCTGATAAACGCCTTGGCCGATGCCCGTCGTATCGATCGCGATATACGCCACGTTGTATTGCTGCGTGATCGAACGAATGGCCTCGGCCTGCGCCTCGAAGTCCATGCCGCGAAACTGACACTTGTGCAGCACACGAAACTTGCCGCCCGGCACCGCCGGCGGAGCAACGACAACCAGGCCGGCGGAGTCACCCGAAAGCGCAGGGTCATAGCCGACCCAGACGGGCCGATAGGCGAATGGGCGAGGCGCGAGCGGCTTGAAATCGTCGGCCCATGCCTCCCACGAGTCCACCATGCAGCGCTGCAGCTCGGCGAGCGGGAATATTGACGCTGTATCGTCGATGAACTGACACATCAAGAGGTTCGCGTATTCCTGCGCGCTGTATTCGAGCCGCAGCTCGTCGACGTCGAACAAGTCGCACCCGCCGGCGAGCGCATCCTCGACCGTGACGATCTGCCGAAACTGCCGATCCTCGCAAAGACGGCCCAGCTCGAGCGCCTTGTGCGAGACATCGAGGTGGATGTGATCGACCTTCGCGCGGCCCCTGTTGAAGTGCTCGCCGCTCCAGAACGTGTACGCCTCGTGCGTGATGCTCGACGGCGTTGAAAAGTACGTCTTCCGCCACTTCTTGTGCATCGCCATACCCGAGGCGACCTTGTTGAGCTGGCGAAACCCGCTGACCCAAAAGTATTCGTCGAAATAGAAGTTGCCGTGATAGCTCTGCGCGGTCTTCGCGTTCGTGCCGAGGAAATACAGAATGGCCTCATTCGGCAGAATGATCGGCTCGCCCGTCAATTCCACGTCGGCGGCTTCACGCGCGAACTGGCATATGTACTGCCGGAACACGTGCGCCTGAGCCTTGCTGGCCGATAGAAAAATCTGATTGCGGCCTGTCTTTAAAGCGTCGTCCAGCGCTTCGCGCCCGAAATACCACGTCGCGCCGATCTGCCTCGACTTGAGAATGTTGCGTGTGCGCTGGTGCCCGTTGCGATACCAAACCTTCTGATAATCGAACAGGGAATCGAGAAAGGCCTCATGAAGCCGCGCGATTTGCTCGTCGCTGAACGCGTTACGCGGCGCACGCTCCTTGCGAGGCGCCCTGTTCCGCGCCTCGATGTTCGGGTTCAGGTCACTTTCCTTCCCCGTTTCCCCGTACTTGCGCACGCGCGCGAGGCGTTCGACCTGGCGCCCGAGCAGATCGATTTCCTTGAAATCACTGCCGGTCTTTACCGACTTCGCAATGAGCACCGCAAGCCGCGTTTCGAGCGATGACTCGATGCGCTCGATCGGCGTTGACTTGTCCCACTGGCCGCGCTGTTTCCACGCCTCCACCGTCGCTCGCTTCAAATCCATGTGCCGCGCAATCGACGTGATTCGCCATCCCTGCCAGTAAAGCGCACGCGCCATTCGGCGAGGATCGGCGTTCGATTCCAGGGCGGGGGAAATGTCGGCTGTCTCAAGCATGGCGGCAAGTTTCCCGTGCCGCGCGCGCGCAAGCACGCGCGCCTCTATGTACCCGAAGCGCGAACAAACGCCCCTCGTTGAGCCATCGCATGCGGGCTCGCAAGATATCAACTCGCGTTGAATCCCTTTTCGAAAATGTCGGAGATCAAAACGATGCAATCTCGCAAGCTGTCGCTCGTGTCGCTCGCCATTGCGGCGATCGCGTTCGCTTTCACGCTCGATGCGCACGCGGCGACGTTCACCGTGGACAGCGTTATCGATCACGTCGAGTTGCTCGGCGCGCTCGCATCGCATGGCACAGGCCTCGGCGCGCTCGGCATCGGTGCCGCGACAATCGGCTCAACTGTATCGGCTAACGACGTGAAGCTCGCGAAGTCGAAAATGTTCCGCATTGCCGTCGAAGGTGCGACGACGGACGGCCGCACGATCGAGCGCGCATGGCTCGAACAGATTGCCGCGAACTACAGCCCGTCGAAGTACGGCGCGCGCGTGAATCTCGAACACTACCGCGGCATCGTTCCCGATGGCCCGTTCAAGGCATACGGCGACGTGCTCGCGGTCGAAACCCGCGAGCTCGACGGCGAGTTCGCCGGCAAGCTGGGCCTTTACGCGCAAATCGAGCCAACGCCTCAGCTCGTTGCGATGACGAAGGCCAAACAGAAAATTTACACGTCGTGCGAGATCGACCCGCAATTCGCCGACACAAAACAGGCCTACCTCGTCGGCCTGGCTGTCACCGACAGTCCCGCCAGCCTCGGCACGCAAATCCTCGCTTTCGCTGCTCAGAATCCGGCCGCGTCACCGTTCGCCAGCCGCAAAACCTCGCCGACGAGCCTCTTTACGGCCGCCGAGGAAGCCGTGATTGAGTTTGAAGACGCGTCGCAACAGGGTGCACTTCCGGCGCTGTTCGCCCGGGTGAAAGAACTGCTGAGCGGCGCGAAAAAGAAGGAGGCAGTCGACGACTCCCGATTCGTCGACGTGGCGCAAGCCTGCGAAGCGCTCGCTTTGCACGGCGCCGAACAGACCGCATGCATCGAGGCACTCACCAAAGAACTCGCCAGCGAACGCCAATCGCGTGAGAACGATCGCAAAGCGTTCGATGAGCTCGTCGTGCAGCTCGCGAGCACCGGCAACGGACAACCGCAACGGCCCGCCACGACCGGCGCCGGCGCGGCCGTTTCGACCGACTGCTAAACGCAATCCCCTTTCATCGCCCGGAGAAATCAGCACATGCGCACGGAAGCCCGCCAGGCCTTTAACGCCTACCTCGAAAAGATCGCCAATCTGAATGGCGTACCGCGTGCGACGGAGAAATTCGCCGTCGCACCCAGCGTGCAGCAAACGCTTGAAACCCGCATTCAGGAATCGAGCGACTTTCTCTCGCGCATCAACATGTTCGGCGTGACGGAGCAGAACGGCGCAAAGCTCGGTCTCGGCGTCGGCTCACCGATCGCCAGCACGACCGATACGAGCCTGAAAGACCGGCAGACGGCCGATGTGTCGGACCTCGACGAGCGCGGCTACAACTGCACGCAGACGAACTTCGATTCGCATGTCACCTACGCGCTGCTCGACGCCTGGGCGAAGTTTTCCGACTTTCAGCAACGCTTGCGCGATGCCATCGTGCGCCGTCAAGCTCTCGATCGCATCGCAATCGGCTTCAATGGCACGTCGCGCGTAGCAACGTCCGATCGCACGAAGAACCCCTTGCTGCAAGACGTCAATAAGGGCTGGCTGCAGCGCATGCGCGAGCAGGCCCCGCAACGCGTCATGCACGAGGGCAGCAAGGCAGCCGGCAAAGTGCAAGTCGGGCCAGATCTCGACTATGAGAACCTAGATGCGCTCGTGTCCGATCTCCTCGCGAGCATGATTGATCCATGGCACCAGGACGACACTGCGCTCGTCGTGATCTGCGGCCGCGCGCTGCTGCATGACAAGTATTTCCCGCTCATCAACAAGACGCAGGCTCCGACCGAAATGCTCGCGGCTGATGTGATCCAAAGCCAAAAGCGCATGGGCAACCTTCCGGCGGTAACCGTGCCGTTCTTCCCGGCGAATGCGTTGCTCATCACGAGTTTCGACAATCTCTCGCTGTACTACCAAGACGGTGCGCGTCGTCGCACGATCGTAGACAACGCAAAGCGGGATCGCATCGAGAACTACGAATCGAGTAACGACGCATATGTCGTCGAAGACCTCGGGCGCGCGGCGGTCGCCGAGAACATCGAACTCGTAACGGAGGTGTGATGGCTAGCCCCGCCCGTCGCCACTTTCAACGCGTATCGGCAAGCCTTGCCGCGGCCTCGGCCGCGCCTGGCGAAACGCTCGCCGGGAGCGCTTACGAGCTGATGCTCGCGAAGCTGGCAACCGATCGCCGGCGCCTCAAAAGCATCATGTCGATCGAGCGAAAGATCGAAGTGAAGCGCGTCGAGCTGCTACCCGAGTATGTCGACTACGTCGCCGGTGCGCTGGCCGGCGGGCGGGGCGCACAGGACGATGTTTTAACGACCGTCATGATCTGGCGCGTCGATGCGGGCGACTACGCCGGCGCGCTCGATATCGCCCGGTATGCGATCGCGCATCGCATGACGCTGCCGGATCAATACGATCGCCCCCTCGCAACTGCGGTCGCCGAGGAATTCGCCGAAGCGGCGCTCGCGTCCTTCAAGCACGGCGAGACGGCAGCCGTCGGCCGCTCGCAACTCGTCGAAGTCTCGCAGCTCACCGAATCGGCCGACATGCACGATCAAGTGCGCGCAAAGCTGCACAAAGCGCTTGGCTATGCGGCCGAGCGCGACGGCGACGGGGCGGGCGCTCTCGAACATCTTTGCCGAGCGCTCGAACTCGACTCGCGCGCCGGCGTGAAACAGGACATTGCACGGCTCGAAAAGGCCGTGAATGCGACCGGCCACGGCGCCGGCCGCACGTAAAGAGCCTATCCGGCCTGGGCGGCGCCGGCCGACGATCGCAACGCCTGACGGAAACGCGATCCGACGCCGGCCCACCGCCCACCTTTCAAAGTCGAGGCCATGACGACATTCAACGCGATCGCATCACCAACCCTCACACCCGAGCCCACACCGTCGGCCGACGCGCTGATCGTCGATAACGTCGCTTGGTTTCCGCCGATCGACCTCGCGGATATGCGGGATGCAGTGCGCCTGGTCGGCACGGTCACGACCGCGCGACTGCGCGAGGCCGTGATCGCTGCAGTCGATGAAGTCAATCGCGAGCTGGCAAGCTGGCGCTCGCCGCTCGAGGCTGCGGGGGTCGCTTCGCTGGCTGAGCTGCCGGCGGACACCATCGGCGGTAAGAGCGTGCAGCTCTGGCGGTATCGGCGAGCGGTCTATTTCCTCGCTCGGGCGGATCTGGTCGAGAAATATCGCGACTTTGACAGCACGAAGTCGGGTGCAGCCGACGCCGAAGAGCTGATGCCGACGATCGATGCGGACCGACGAAATGCACGCCAGGCGATCAACGACATCCGTGGCGTCCCGCGCACCACTATCGAGCTGATCTGATGCGCGTCTACGCACAACAAGGCGACACAGTCGACTCGCTTTGCTTTCGGCACCTCGGGCGCACCCAAAGCGTCGTCGAAGCGACGCTCGAAGCAAA
This sequence comes from Trinickia sp. LjRoot230, assembly GCF_964253315.1. Lineage (NCBI taxonomy): Bacteria > Pseudomonadati > Pseudomonadota > Betaproteobacteria > Burkholderiales > Burkholderiaceae > Trinickia > Trinickia sp. LjRoot230. The sequence continues at coordinate 450,578 of NZ_CAXUQX020000001.1, read as the reverse complement.
CCCAGGCCTCGCCGATTACGGCCCCGTTTTGCCGATCGGCCTGGTCGTCGACCTGCCCGATCCGCCGAACGATCAATCGACGGTCCAGCTCATCAACCTCTTCGACTAACCCGGAGTCGCCAACATGGCCGAACCCAGCACCACCGCGCTCGCAGCTGTATCGGCCGGCATTGGCTTTGCGAGCCTCTTCCCCGGCATCGACGGCAACGCGCTCATCGGCGCATTTGCGGGCGCGGCGCTCGTCGTCGTCACGTCGAAAGACCTGTCGCTCGGCAAGCGCTTCGCCTACCTCGTGATTTCCCTGATCGCGGGCTATCTGGCCGCGCCCGAAATGGTGCGGGCGACGCCGGTCAAGAGCACCGGCGTCGCGGCGTTCTTCGCTGCCGCACTGGCTATCACGGTGACGCTGCAACTGATCGAACGCATCAAGTCGTTCGACCTGCTCTCGCTGTTTCGGAAGGGTTGACCGATGCATAACCTTCTCGCACTGATCGCACTGTTTGCGTACAGCGTCGCCTCGCTGCGCATCCTTGCCTATCGCCGCGAAGGTGCGCGGCACCGGCACCACATTTCATGGTTCGCGTGGCTGCTTCTAGCCGTGCTTGGCGGCTCAGCTATCGAGCTGATCGTCCACGCGAAAACCGTGGGCTTCTTCGAAGCAGCGCGCGCCGTGACCTTCACGATTCTCGTTTTCGGGGCGCGTGGCAACGTCGCCCGCCTCTTGCGGAGTGCATGACATGATTCTCAGAGAAGGCGATATCGGCAACGACGTTGCGCTGCTGCAAAAACGCCTCACGCGCGCTGCCTTTGCCGTTGCGGAAACACACGTATTCGATCAGGCAACCGAGGCGGCCGTGATGGCGCTTCAGTGTGCGCGCGGCCTCGTCGTCGACGGCATCGCCGGCCCAAAAACGCTGATCGCTCTCGCCGGCACCGCGATGCCGGGCCACCTGGCCGACGCCGACCTCGTGAAAGCCGCCGATGCACTCGGCGTTCCGGTCACGGTCATTCGCGCGGTCAACGAAGTCGAATCGCGAGGCGCGGGCTTTCTGCCCGAAGGTCGGCCGAAAATCCTTTTCGAGCGACACGTGTTCTATCGGCTTTTGCGAGTCCGCGAGATCGATTCCGACGTGCTCGCCGCGAAGTATCCGAACATCGTATCGAGCAGGCGGGGCGGATACATGGGAGGCGCCGCCGAGTACACACGCTTGGCAATCGCGGAGGGCATCCATGCCGACGCCGCACACGAGTCCGCGAGCTGGGGCGCGTTCCAAATCATGGGCGAGAACTGGCACGCGCTGAAATACGACAGCGTCGCGGATTTCGTCGCTTGCATGCAGCGCAGCGAAGCCGACCACCTCGACGCCTTCGTGCGGTTTATCGCGGCGAATCCGGCCTTGCTTTCCGCGCTCAAGGGTAGGAAGTGGGCAGCCTTCGCCAAGGGCTACAACGGCCCGGATTACGCGCGCAATCTGTACGACGTGAAGCTCGCGCGAGCATACGACAAGTATGCCGAACTCGAAAAGGCGGCCGCATGAACCCGATCGCCGCAAGGCTGGCCCCGTTCGCGCTGCGCCTGGGGGTGATCGCGCTCATCGCGCTCGCCGTCGTCGCCGGCTGGCACTACGTGAAGAGCTTGCGCACCGAGCTGGCCGACGCGCAAAGCGACGCACGCAGCGCCAAAGAAGCGCTCGGCCGGCGCGACGCCGCAATCATCGAGCTACAGCGCAAGGCGCGCGACGACGCGAAAGCGCTCGCGCAGCTCGAGCGGCAACGCCAACGCATCGTCGCCAGCCTGGCGCGATCCGAATCCGACTTCGAGGCTTTGAAGCATGAAAACGAGACCCTCCGCGCCTGGGCTGATAGTCCTCTGCCTGACGACGTTATCCGCTTGTATGAGCGCCCCGCCGTCATCGGAGCCGACGAATACGATGCGGCAATGCGCGCCCGTCACGCGCTGCACGCTTCCCGCGACAGCACCGCGGACTAACGACGATCTGCGCAAGGCGATCGACATGACTCAAGCGGCCTGGGCTGAATGCGCCGCGCGCGTCGACATGATTGCAGCGTGCCAAGAGGAAGGCTTCTCTGTAACCGGCAAGGCCGACCATGAATAAGGCAATCAGTCTGCGCCGCGCCCTTACCGAGGCGGCGCCCTCGCTCGCAGTCGATCCCGACAAGCTGCTCGTGTTCATCGACGCAGGCAATATCGTCGGCACCGGCGCTCCCTCGCTCTCGTTCAATTACGTCTATACGCTCAACGTCATCATCGAGGACTTCGCCGGCGACGCGGACACGCTTTTCGTGGCGCTCATGGCCTGGGTCCGGCGCTACCAACCGGACATTCTCAACAACGACGATTTGCGTCAGTCAGCCATTGCTTTCGAAGTCGACCAGCTCACGCAGACAACGGCCGACCTATCGATCAAACTCAAGCTCACCGAAAGCGTCGTCGTGAGCGTCGACGCGTCGGGTGCGCGAACGGTCAAGCACGTTGACGAGCCCGTTTATGAATGGGACGTGCCCGGCTTGGTCTTCGCGCAATGAGCAAGCTCGACGCCCTCGAATCGTGGGCCGGCGGACTGCTCGCGCGGCTCGCCCCCGCCGCGCGACGCACGGCGACACGCGAGATCGCGCGCGAACTGCAGCGCAGTCAGCGCGCCCGCATCGCACGGCAACGAAACCCAGACGCAAGTCCCTACGAAAAGCGCAAGCCGCGCTCGAAGAACCGCCTTCGCGACAAGGTAGGCCGCATCAAGCGAGCGGCAATGTTCGCGAAGCTTCGCCAGACCCGCTATCTGCGCGCTGAGTCTGATGCGCGAGGCCTAGCTGTCGGCTTCGCTCGCCGCGTTGCGCGCGTGGCTCGCGTCCATCAATTCGGCGAGATCGACCGTGTCGCGAAGAGCGGCCCCGACTACAAGTATCCCGCCCGCGTGCTGCTCGGATTCACTGACGCAGACCGCGAAAAGATCCGCGACATACTGCTCAAACACCTCGCGCGATAACCGCTCTACCTCTCGAATCTGTACCGGCCACGCTGACAAACGGCACGTGATGACGCACGCACGCGTGCTCGGCAACATGGAGGCATGAACGCAAACGAATCCACACGCCAATTTCTGAACGGCATTCGCAAGGGCGCCGTCGCAGCAGTTGAGGGTGCGCTGTGCCGAGTAGAGAGCGGCGACTTAACCACCGACTGGATTCAATGGTTCGTACCTTTCGCTGGAGAGACGATCGAGTGGCTTGCGCCCTCGATCGGCGAGGGTGTCATGCTGCTCTGCCCGAGCGGCGACCCAGCGCAAGCTGTCGCGCTGCGCGGTTTCTACTCCGAAGACTTTCCCCCGCCAAGCACTGACCCTGCGAAGCACGTCCGCAAGTATCGCGACGGCGCGACCGTCGAATACGACACCTCGGCTCACTCTCTCAAAGCCACGTTGCCGGGCGGTGCTACCGCCGAAATCACCGTGCCCGGCTCGGTCGTTGTCAAAACGACCGACCTCACGCTCGACGCGACGACGACGACCGTCACGGGTTCGATGACCGTCAAAGGCGCATTCGCGTTCGAGTCGGGCATGACAGGCAAGGGCGGCACGAGTTCGACCGTGAAGATCGACGGCGAGGCCGACTTTACCGGCGAGGTGAGATCACAAGGCGTCAGCCTACCGAAGCACACGCACCGCGAGCAAGGCGACGGCGCACTCGTGAGCGATCCGCAATGAGAGGCATGAACGCATCGACTGGCCGCAGTATCAGCGGCCTAGCACATCTCTATCAGTCCATCGGGCAGATATTGAAAACGCCGACCGGTACGCGCATCGCGCGCCGGTCGTTCGGCTCCGACCTGATCGATCTGATCGACGCGCCGAACAATGCAACCTCGCGCGTGCGCCTCTATGCGGCCGTGGCGACCGCGTTGATGCACTGGGAGCCGCGGTTCACGCTGACCCGCGTACAGCTCTCGGCCGATGGCCTGATGCAAGGGCAGACCGTCATTGATATCGAGGGTTATACGAACGAGACCGGCGCCACCGTTTCGACGAGCGTCGACCTTGCAACTGGCGCGACGAAATGAGCGCGATTGATCTCTCTTCGTTGCCGCCCCCGGATTTCGTCGAAGTCATAGACTACGAAACGATCCTTGCCGCGCGCAAGGCGCGTTTCATTTCGCTCTACCCCAAGACCGAGCAGGCTGAAATCGCCACGACGCTGGATCTTGAATCGGAGCCGGTTGCTCGCCTCTTGCAGGAAAGCGCCTATCGCGAAACGGTGCTGCGCCAGCGCATCAACGACGTAGGTCGAGCAAAGATGCTGTCCTATGCGAAGGGCGCTGACCTCGAAAACATCGCGGCCGAGTATCACGTCCAACGTCTGACGATCACACCCGAGGACACGACTACCACGCCCCCGACAATGGCGGTTACGGAAAAGGACCCCTCGCTTCGCGAGCGCACGCAGGAGGCGTACGAGGGCCTGTCCACGGCCGGGCCGAAGGGCGCATATGTGTCGCACGCCCGGAACGCTGACGGGCGTGTGTCCGACGCAACGGCTATCAGCCCCGAGCCGTGCGATGCCGTCGTCACGATCCTTTCGACCCAAGGCGACGGAACCGCGAGTCAAGAACTCATTGATATCGTCAAGGCAGCGCTTAACGACGAAGACGTGCGCCCGGTCGGCGATCGCCTCGTGGTGCAGTCCGCAAAAATCACGCGATACGCGATCGACGCGTCGCTGGTGCTCTTTTCGAACGGTCCCGAGGCGGAGCTTATCCTCGCTGCAGCCGCCAAGCGCGCCGACGCTTACGTTAAAGCACAGCGCCGGCTCGGCCGCGACATCAACCGGTCGGCAATTACAGCCGCGCTTCACGTCGAGGGTGTATCGCGGGTCGACTTGAGCGAGCCGGCCACCGACATTCCGCTCGACAAGACGCAAGCGGCCTTTTGTATCGGCGTAACGATCGCCAACGGTGGCACCGATGACTAACCTACTGCCCCCGAACGCCACGACGCTCGAACGCAACGTCGCCGCGACGAACGCCGCGATTGAAGAAATTCCTGTCCCTCTTCGCGACATCAACGATCCGGCCAGGTGCGCGCCGGAGCTGCTGCCCTACCTCGCGTGGGCACGCTCGGTCGATCGTTGGGATTCGAGCTGGTCGACAGCGACGAAGCGCTCGGTCATCGCTGCCTCTTTCTTTGTTCATAAGCGAAAAGGCACGATCGGCGCGCTTCGTCGCGTGGTGGAACCGCTCGGCTATCTGATTCAGGTGCGTGAGTGGTGGCAAGAGAATCCAGTCGGCCGGCGCGGCACGTTCCGCCTCAATATCGGCGTGCTCGAAACCGGCATCGACGATGCAATGTACGCCGAACTCGAACGCCTAATTGATGACGCGAAACCCCTCACACGTCACCTCATCGGGCTCTCCATCGCGATGGAGTCTCGCGGTTCGGTCTTCATTGGCGCGGCGGCCTTTGATGGCAACACGCTCACCGTCTACTCCTATGTACCGACTGAAATCGAAGTAAGCGACGCGGTGCGAGCGGCAGGCGCGACTCACACCGTTGAAACCCTGACTGTTTATCCCTGAGGCCGGACCGATGGCACAGACCTATTTCGTCACCCTGACCGACGCTGGCGAAGCAAAGCTTGCCAATGCTGCCGCGCTGGGCATGCAGGTGAAATTCGCCCACATGGCGCTCGGCGATGGCAACGGCGCGACACCCATTCCGGACCGGCAGCAAAAGGCGCTCGTCCACGAGGTGCGTCGAGCGCCTCTCAACACCCTGTCGGTCGACCCAAAGAACCCGAGCCAAGTTATCGCGGAACAGGTTATACCCGAAGACGTCGGTGGCTGGTGGATTCGAGAACTCGGCCTCTATGACGAGGCGGGCGTGTTGTGCGCGGTCGCCAACTGTCCGCCGACATATAAGCCGATGCTCGCCGAGGGCTCCGGCCGAAATCAAATCGTTCGCATGGTCCTGCTCGTGGCGAGCACAGACGCCGTGACGCTCAAGATCGATCCGGCCGTCGTACTGGCGACCCGCGAGTATTGCGACAACGCAGTGGCCGTTGCCATCTCGCAGCTCGACAGCAAGCAAAGCGTGCGGGCAGCAACGACGACTGCGATCGAGTTGAGCGGGTTGAAGAGGATCGATGGGGTTTCGCTTATCGTCGGCGAACGCGTGCTCGTCAGGAACCAAGCCGCTGGGAAAGACAACGGCATCTATGTCGTGTCGGCGGGCGCCTGGACTCGATCGAGCGACGCTGACGCCGCGCTCGAAGTGACGCCGGGCATGCTGATACCGGTCGAGGAAGGCGCGACAAACGGCGACGCGGTGTTCCAGCTCGTAACCGCCGCACCGGTCACGCTCGGCACGACCGCACTCGCCTTCGAGAGGGTAACGGGCAAGACTGGAGTCAGCGCAGGAACATATCGGAGTGTGACCGTCGACACATGCGGACGCGTCACCGGCGGAACAAATCCAACGACGTTGGACGGATACGGCATCACGGCCGACGTGCAGGCTCTCGTCGATGCCACGCGTCAACGTGACGCCGGCCGCATCGCATTCTTCGCCCGGCCAACCGCACCACCGGGCTGGCTCAAGGCGAACGGCGCCGCCGTCTCACGCATGGCCTATGCAGCGCTCTTCGACGCTATCGGCACCACCTTCGGCGCCGGCGATGGCAAGTCCACGTTCAACCTTCCCGACCTGCGTGGAGAGTTTGTCCGCGGCTGGGATGACGGCCGCGGCTTGGACAACGGCCGAGCCTTTGCCACCGCTCAGGTTCATGCAATCCAGTCGCACGCCCACGTCGTGCCCGCAGTCGACGTGACAAACCCGAACTCCTCCTTCATCAACCAAGATCACACCGGAGATTCGCTAGCTGCTACCGACAACGTGGAAGCAATCAACTCCTTCCCGCAGCCGAACCGCTACTTAACGCACGCGACGGGGTCCAGCGAAACTCGCCCCCGCAACATTGCCCTGCTCGCGTGCATTCAATATTGAAAGGACAGCTTGTGAATGTCTATCACTATGATCCGTCGACCGGCGAGTACGTCGGCCAGTCTACGGCGGACGCATCTCCGCTCGAGCCCGACGTGCACCTAGTTCCTGCGTGCGCAACCGAGGTAGCGCCACCGGCGTGCGCGAGTGGCAGCATCGCCGTCTTTCACGACGGCGAATGGTCCGTCGTCGACGATCATCGAGGCAAAACCTTCTGGCGTCCCGATGGCACACAGATGGCGATGCAAACGCTTGGGCCGCTGCCGGCCGATGCACTTATCGAGGCGCCCAAGCCCACGCCGGAAAAAGTTGCGAGCGCCCAACGCGGGGCTAGGGACGCAGTCCTCGCCGCTACGGATTGGATCGTCACCCGGCACCAAGACGAATTGCTGATCGGCCACGGTACCACGCTCGACCAAGGGCAAATCGACACCCTGCTCACATACCGCCAAGCGCTACGCGACCTGCCCACCGCCGAACATTGGCCGTATGTAGATCTGCCGGTGTTGCCAGATTTCGTTGTAGCGGCCAATTCCAGATAACGGCGTTGCCCTTCTCATCCTTTACGTCGGAGCAAATTGACATGGCGCAGGACTATCACCACGGGGTACGCGTTCTCGAAATCAACGAGGGTACGCGTCCGATTCGCACCGTATCCACGGCTGTTGTCGGCTTTGTCGCGACAGCCTCGGACGCCGATCCGGCCGCCTTTCCGCTCAATACGCCCGTGCTAATCACGAACGTCGTATCGGCCCAATCGAAAGCGGGTACCAAGGGCACGCTGCGCAAGGTGCTCAAGGAGATCGCCGCGCAAACGAAGCCGATCACCGTTGTCGTGCGAGTTGCAGAAGCTGCCACGGACGCAGAGACGACGAGCAATGTCATCGGCGGTGTCGACGAGAGCGGTAAGTACACGGGCCTCAATGCGCTCTTGACGGCGCAGGCCTCGCTCGGCGTTAAGCCTCGCATTCTGGGCGCGCCATACCTCGACACCCAGCCCGTAGTGACCGCGCTAGTGACAATCGCCCAAAAGCTGCGTGGCTTTGCCTACGCATGGGCGAACGGCTGCGCGACGAAAGAAGCTGCTGCAGCCTACCGCGCACAATTCAGCGCGCGCGAAATCATGATCATCTGGCCGAGCTGGCTCGCCTTCGACACAGTCACGAGCACGACCGCCGAAACGTCGGCGGTCGGTACTGCGCTGGGTCTACGCGCGAAGATCGACGAAGAAATCGGCTGGCACAAGACAATTTCGAACGTCGGCGTCAACGGCGTCACCGGAATCAGCAAAGACGTTTTCTGGGACCTGCAAGACCCCGCCACGGATGCCGGCTACCTCAACGAACAGGACGTGACGACGCTCATCAATAGCGGCAAGGGATACCGTTTCTGGGGCTCGCGCACCTGCTCGGACGATGTGCTGTTTGCCTTCGAGAACTACACGCGTACGGCGCAAGTGCTCGCCGACACGATGGCCGAGGCACACATGGAATACGCCGACAAGTCCCTGCACCCGTCGATCGTTCGCGACATGATCGAAAGCATCAACGCAAAATTCCGGCAGTTCGTCGGCGAGGGCTATCTGCTCGGCGGCTCGGCTTGGTACGACGAAGAACCCAACACGGTCGACTCGCTAAAGAGCGGCAAGCTCTACATCGACTACGACTACACGCCCGTTCCGCCTATCGAAAACTTGCTGCTTCGTCAGCGCATCACCGATCGCTATCTCGCCGACTTCGCCTCGCGCGTGCAGGCATAACAAAGGAGTGCCCAAACATGGCTTTGCCGAAGAAACTCAAAGCGATGAACCTCTTCAACGATGGCGAGAGCTACATCGGCCAGGTGACAGAGGTAACGCTGCCCAAACTGACACGGAAGACCGAGTCCTATCGCGGTGCGGGAATGAACGGGCCTATCGAGATCGACCACGGCCAGGAAGGCATGAAGCTCGAATGGACCTGTGGCGGCCTGATGAAAAGCGTGCTTACGCAATACGGCATCACCAAGCACGACGGCGTTCAAGTGCGCTTCACCGGCGCCTACCAGGCCGAAGACGGTGAGCGTCCAGACTTCGTCGAAGTCGTCATTCGAGGACGGCATACCGAAATTGACTTCGGCAATCAGAAGCCGGGCGAGGACACCTCTTTCAAGGTTACGAGCGCGGTCAGCTACTACAAACTCTCGATCAATGGCACGACGCTCATCGAGATCGACCTCCTCAACATGATCGAGAACATCAACGGGACAGATTTGCTCGCCGACCTTCGCAGCGCGATCGGCATCTGACCTCGCCCGTGCCATCTTTCCCTATCGCCTCACCAGACGACACCGACAGCCGAAGCCTGAACGGAGAAAAAAATGACTCAACAAGCCTCTAAGCCCCATACCGTCACGCTCGACACGCCCATCACGCGCGGCGAGCAGACCATCACTGAAATTGCGCTTCGCAAGCCGAGCGCTGGCGAACTGCGTGGCACCTCGCTCAATGCGCTCGTCAATCTCGACGTCGACGCGCTCGGTAAAGTATTGCCCCGAATTTCGTCTCCCGCGCTCACCGAGTACGACGTGCGCGAACTCGACCCAGCCGACCTCGTTCAATTGGGGGTCGCATTCGCCGATTTTTTGCTTCCGAATCGGGCACGCTGAAACACGGCATACCCGATCAAGTAGACGACGCGATGGCCGATATCGCGAGCGTCTTTCATTGGACGCCTTGCGATATGGACGGCTTCACCCTGGCCGAGCTGGCCGACTGGCGTGAGCGGGCGCGCTTGCGCTCGCCGTATGGAAGCGAATGACGATGGCATCCGGTAACGACCTCAAATTGCGCGTGCTGTTCGATATGATCGACGGCGCCACGAAGCCGATGCGTGCCATTATGAATGGCAATAGGGGCTTGGCGTCGGCGTTGAAGGCGACACGCGGCGAGCTTGGAAAACTGCAGGTTTCGCAAAAAGACGTTACTGCATTCCGCACGCTGCAAGACGGCCTCGGAAACATATCGGCAAGCGCCGCAGCCGCACGCGATCGTGTGAAGCATCTGTCGCGCTCATTGCGCGCGTCTGGCCCACCCTCGCAACAGATGATCGCGGCACTCGGCACCGCTCGGCGCGAGCTGCGGCAGCTTACTGCCGGCCAGAAAAAACAGACCGCTGGCCTCGAGCAAATGACACAGCGCTTGACCGCCGCCGGCGTGGACCTGTCGAATTTGTCGACGCATGAGGCTGAACTTAAGACGAAGATTGCCGCGACAACCGCGGTCATGGGCGCGCAGCAAGACAAGCTGATCGCGCTGACGGCGCGCACGAAACGGCTCGCCGAGGCACGCGAGAAGCTGAACAAGCGGCGCGAGCTAGCCGGCAACATGGCCAGCGCCGGCACGAAGATGATGGCAGGCGGAGCTGTTGTCGGCGCCGCAACGTTTGTTCCAGTCGCGGCATACGCCCGAGCCGAAGACTCGGCCACCCAGCTCGCAAGCGCGCTGATGCGCGCAGGCGGCACCGTACCGCCCGCGTTCGAGAAGATCAACGCGCTCGCGATGAAGCTCGGCGACCGACTGCCCGGCGCGACCGCGGATTTCCAGGACATGATGACAATGCTTACGCGCCAAGGTATCAGCGCGCAAGCGATTCTAGGCGGTATGGGTGAAGCGACGGCATATCTCGGCGTGCAACTCAGGAAGACGCCAGCCGAGGCGGCCGAATTCACGGCCAAGCTGCAAGACGCGACCCGCACGACTGAAAGGGACATGCTGTCGCTGACCGACGTGATTCAGAAAGCATTCATGCTCGGCGTCGACGACAACAACATGCTGCAAGGCTTCGCGAAGCTCGGTCCCGCGATGGACACGATCAAGCAAAAGGGCCTCGAAGGAGCGAAGGCGCTCGCTCCCCTGCTTGTCATGGCCGACCAATCCGGCATGGATGGCAGCGCGGCCGGCAACGCCTACCGCAAGGTGTTTCAGCTCGGGATGGACGCGAAGAAGGTCGCGAAGGCGAACAAGCAACTCGCGCCCGCGCAACGCCTCGACTTCACGAACGGCAACGGCGAGTTCGGTGGGCTCGACAAGATGTTCGCACAGTTTGAAAAGCTCAAGGGTCTCGACACGCAAAAGCGCCTCGGCGTCACGAAGGGAGTTTTCGGGGACGATGCCGAGACCCTTCAGGTCATTTCCCTGATGATCGAGAAAGGCAAGTCCGGCTACGACGAGGTCCAGGCGAAAATGGCCGCGCAAGCCTCGATGCAAGAGCGCGTGAACAAGCAGCTCGGCACGCTCAAAAACCTCTGGGAAGCGGCAAGCGGCACCTTCACCAATGGGCTCGTCGCGTTCGGCGAAGCGGTCGCACCCGAAATCAAAAGCGTCGTCGACTGGCTCGGCGACATGGCGCAGCGCATGGGCGCATGGGCGCGTGAAAATCCGCGCCTCGCGAACGGACTCATGAAAGTCGCCGCGCTCGCCGCTGTTGTCATGGCGGCTCTCGGCGGGCTCACCGTCGTCCTCGCCGGCGTGCTCGGCCCGTTCGCCGTCGTGCGCTACAGCATGGCGATGCTCGGCCTGCAAGGCGGCATCCTCTTGCGCGTGCTCGGGCTCGGCGCTGCGGCCTGGCGCGCTTTCTCGGCGGCCGCGATGTTTGCCGGACGTGCCATGCTGATGAATCCGATCGGTCTAGCGGTCACGGCGATCGCCGCGGCGGCTTCTTTGATCTATCGGTATTGGGAGCCAATCAAAGCGTTTTTCGGCGGCCTGTGGGCACAGATTCAACAAGCCTTTGCCGGCGGTCTCTCGGGCATCGGCGCGCTCATCCTCGACTGGTACCCGATAGGACTGTTCTACCAAGCGTTCTCGGCCGTGCTGCAATGGTTCGGCATCGAGATGCCTGCGAAGTTTTCAGAGCTGGGCGCCAACCTGATTGGCGGGCTCGTCAACGGCATCACGAGCAGTCTGGGCGCGGTGCGAGCGGCGATTGCAAACGTCGCCGACAGCACCATCGGATGGTTCAAGGAGAAGCTCGGCATTCATAGTCCGTCGCGCGTGTTCGGCGAACTCGGCGGCTTCATTACACAAGGCGCGGCAATCGGTATGGAGAGCGAGCAGGGACGCATTGCGAAAGCGGCCGTCAGCCTGGCAACGCTTGCGGCGACCTCATTTGCGGCGCCCGGCATCGCCAATGGAGCCAGCGCGAGCTTCGGCGGGCGTGGCGTGGCTGTTGATACCTACGCGCCCCTGCAAACCCGTCAGGCGGCCGGAAATCCGGTCGGCGGTGTATCGGCAAGCGGGGGCGACACCTACGTTTTCCAGATTTCCGGCGCCGATCCGAAAGCAATCCGCGCCGAAATCGAGGCGCTACTGCGTCAGAAAGAGCGCGAGAAGCGCGCACGCGCTGGCTCCCGACTGACGGACTAACGGAGAAGGAACGGCATGCTCGCTTGTCTCGATCAATTTGCGTTTCAACTCTCGACGGCCGCCTATCTCGAGCTGCAGCGCCGCACCACTTGGAAGCACCCTAGCAGCTCTCGCGTAGGCGCACGTAACGCTCGGCAATTCAACGGCCCAGGCGACGATACGATCACGCTGACCGGCCTACTGTCGCCGGACAACGACATTGGCTCGCTCTCGTCACTAAAGAAGCTGCGCAAGATGGGCGACGACGGCGAGGCTTACGTCCTCGTCGATGGCGCTGGTCACGTGTACGGTGCGTTCATCATCGAGAGCGTCGAAGAGAGCCAAACGCTGTTCAAGGTGAACGGCACGCCTCGCCGAGTCGAATTTACGATCAATCTCGCGCGCGTCGACGATGGATTGATCCGCGACAAGTTCGACACGACAAAGCGTGATTCGCGGGCGAAGCAATGAAGCAATTGACGCCGATCTATCGCGTCACGCTCAACGGATGCGATCTGACGGAGAAGATCGAGCCTCGCTTGATTAGCTTGTCGCTATCCGAGTCGCGCACGGACGACGCCGATTGCGTAACGCTCACGCTCGACGACAGTGACGGCAAGCTCGCGCTCCCAAAACGCGGCGAGGTCATACGCCTCGCGATCGGGTGGGAGGATACCGGACTCATCGAGAAGGGTTCGTTCACGATCAACGAGGTTGAGCACGCCGGCGCACCGGACACGATCACTGTTCAAGCACGCTCGGCCTCGCTAACCGCGGGCATGGGCGCGCGCATTGAAAAGAGCTGGCACGGCGTCACGATCGCCGATATCGTTCGCGCGATCGCGAGCAAGCACAAGCTCAATCCGGCCGTTGCCGACGTGCTCGGAAAAATCGCGATCGCTCACATCGATCAGACACACGAGTCGGATATGTCGTTTCTGACTCGCTTGGCGAAGCGCTACGACGCCGTGATGAACGTGAAGGATATGCACCTCTTGTTCATGCCGATCGGACACGGCACGAGCGCAAGCGGCAAGGCTCTACCGTCGGTCGAGCTGACTCGGAAGAACGGCGACCAGCACCACTACCACGTGTCGGAGCGCGAGAACTATGCAGCCGTGCGCGCGCACTATCACGCAAGCGGCAAGGCGAAGCGCAAGTCCGTTGTCGTCGGCGGTGAAAACAACACGAACACCAAAGTACTACTCGAAACATACGCCAACGAAGCGGACGCACGCGCAGCGGCAATGGCCGAATACAACCGAACGCAACGGAGCCAGGCGACCATGAGTTACACGCTCGCGCTCGGCCGGCCCGATATCTATCCGGAGGTCCCGGTTTTTCTCACCGGTTGGAAACCGGAAATCGATCAACAGACGTGGCTTGCGAAGAAGGTGACGCACTCGATGGCCGACGGTGGATTCACGACCGGGCTCGAACTTGAAATGAGCAATGACCCGACAACTGCACGACATCGCTCGCACTTCCGAAAAGGCGGGAAATAGGGGTAAATTAGCGCATCGCAAATTGACGGATGCCCATATGCCCGTTGCATGCACTTTCTTTTTGAATCGGCGCGGTATGTCGACCCTCCTATGCCCAGGCTTCGGTTCAGTGCCCGCATATTCCGGCATGGGGAAGCACATCGACGATCCGGACGCCACTGCATTGGAGAAGGAAGGCCCCCTACCCGCCGGGACCTATTTCATCGTCGATCGTGAAAGCGGCGGCCGATTGGGATGGCTCAACGATTTCGTGGCTGACGCGAGAGCTGGCACGAATCGCTCCACGTGGTTCGCGCTCTACCGCAACGACGCAACAATCGACGATTGGACGTTCGTGCAGGGGGTGCGCCGAGGCAATTTTCGCCTGCATCCGTCTGGATGGTGGGGCATGAGCGAGGGCTGCATCACGCTGCCGCATCCTGGACAGTTCGATAAGCTGCGTCAGTTCCTCAAAGCACAGCCAGCGCGAAAGATCCCTGGCACAACGATCAATTACTACGGAACTGTCACGGTTCGCTGAGTATCGCGGATGCCGCTACCGTTTTGGGAAACAAACGTCTATGCGCAAACTATTTCCGGCTCTCGCACGCGCCCTCGCGGCAGGACTGCTCACGGTATTTGACGTGGCCCCGTTCGTTCTACTTCTGCCATTTCAGCATACGGACCTTTCTACCAGTATTAGCCTCATCGTGATTTTGGCTTTGGGCGCCGGCGCCGCGTGGCTCGCCGTCAAGCTTGCACGAGAAAGAAGCCGCACCTTGTTAATCGTTCTCTCGACGGGAGCGATGCTAAATATCCTGACTCAGGTCGTCACCCGCGTGCTTCCGTCAGCGATTCTCGATAGGCTGGCACCCGGCGTCATTGCACCGCTGTTCGGCCTTGACGGCGAATACGCCTTCGATGCGGCTGGCTATGAGTTATGGTGGGAGATATGGCTGTTCCTCGCGGTGGTTGCCTGCGCGATTGCATGGGCAATCCGGCACGGGATACAGACAAGGACTCAGTGATACCTGGCTGCCGGCCAGCTCGATCGTTGGCGCCCGTCTTCCGCTATTCGCTCGGGCGTGCGTGACCTATACTCGGTACCGGCCATACAAACTCAGACACGCGCGACAAGATGCCTTTTCGCCTAGCGAGCGGGGTCGCAGAATAGCCCGTTTCGACCGTTCACATTCGTCGTCGCTCGGGCGTTTAGGCGTCGGCCCCGCCCTTGTAACCGGTCGTCCGACTGCCCATGCTGACGAAAATTCAGCCTCCCCGTGCGGCAGTGGCCCGCCTGCTATGACAAACGAGGACGCAGCCGGGTTCGCTAACGCGCGCCGATCGGTTGTATTTCCCAGGTCGGGAAGAGAGCTTGGGTTGAGCGATAATACATTGCCCCTCTTTCGAAAGGCTTTACGCCATGCTCTCACCCATGTTAGTGCAGTACTTGGTCGGCCTGTGTTGTCTCCGCTACGACCCGGAAGCAGTCGACGTCACAATTGGCGACATGGTTTTGGATGAAGCCGCAGAAAAGGAGCGGGACGTCGATATAACGGTTACGATCATTGGCGACAACGGAGAAGTGTCGGCGTTTAAAGCGTCGGAGGTTAAGCACGAGGGCAAGCCGCTTGATGTGGCTACCGTGGAGCAGTTGATCCTCAAATTGAATGACATGCCTAGAGTGACGCACAAGGCGATATTTTCAACCTCCGGATACACGGACGGAGCTCGAAAAAAAGCAGCTTCGCATGGCGTCGATCTTTACACTCTGCAGCCATGGGAAAATCGAATCGATAATGATTTCCCGGATTTTCCCGGTGTTGGTACACCCAGCGAATTTCTTAGCCAGTTCTCGGGTAGTCTCTTGTGTTGGCCACAGTGCAAGTTATCCATTACGTGTGCCCCCGGCTCCCCGCCGTCCTTTACGATTAATGACGAGGATCGAATTTATGATCGTGGTGGGTCTGCGCACCCTGCGTACCTGACCTTCGGTGAATACAAACGCGCGATCCTGCTGAGATCCACGGAGATCCTTTACGTGCTCGAGCCCGCACAGACGGTCCTTCATACATTTCCCTATGGGCTTCGCGAGCAAGGTGATTTTTCTTTGAGCCCCGCATGGCCACACACGCACACATTGGACGTGGGCGCGGACGAGGTTTACGCGAGAATCGGCGGAGGATCGCCGTTTCGGTTTGATTCGATCACTATATCCGGGGAACTTCAATGGCAGCGCCGGAATTCCAAGCTTGAATTCAATATTTTGAAGCGCGTGACCGACGACGCTGTTTTTGCAGGTGCGGCCGTCGCTGCCTACGGGATCGACGACGAACAAATGTTCGCAATGATTTTTCCAGATAAAGGCCGTGAGTTGGGCATTCATCTTTTTCATATCCCTGAAAAGCAAAAAAACATAATTCGTAAATTGAAGATAAAAGGCTAGTTCCACGATAAGAAGGACGGTTTCGAATATCGGTAGAAGCAAAGAAGTGAAGGCGGGAGGAAATCCACGATGAGCGACGACTTTGATTATGCGGCGTACTTTCACCCCGTATGGGAAGACCAGCGCCCCGCTGACAAGCGTTTTCCGCAATTCAGGCCGTTGATTGCCCACTATTGCTCGATTACCACGCTCGAGGCAATCGTCAAGAACGAGCAGTTCTGGTTCTCGAATCCACTCTACATGAACGATTACGAAGAACTGGTGTTTGGGCTGGCAAACAGCCGCAGCCGGTTTCTGCAGAACATCTCTGTCAGAAATGCCTTGAAGACCCCGGAGCGATACGATAGGTTTCGCGATCAGGTTCTCTGGATCTATGAGCAGTTCGACAAGGGTCTGTTGTTCGACATCTACATTGCCTGTTTCGCCGAGCACGATGCGGCCGACAATGATGGTCTTCTGTCAATGTGGCGAGGATATGGTGCGAGTGGTAGTGGGGCGGCCATCGTGTTTAATACAGCGGTGCTATCGGAGATCCCGCGTTCACCGCTACGCATAGACCCGGTCACCTACGGGACCAGCGAAGAGCGGCTTCTATGGATCGATCAGATTCTGGATAAATTCGCCGAACTAGTAGCCGCGCGCAACATCCCGGAAGATGCCTTTCGCGCCTGCGCCTCGGCACTTTTTGAGCGATTTCTCGCGTTCTCGGTCTTCACCAAGAATCGCGGCTTCCGGGAGGAGAAGGAATGGCGGGTGGTGTATTCGCGGCACTACGATCCGAACCAGATTCTCACGGATATGCTCGGCTACTTCATCGACGGTGGAACGGTCGAGCCAAAGCTGAAATTCAGGATTGCGCCACTCGAAGGCGCCGCCGCTGGCGTCACGCTGGAGCAGCTTGTTGTGAAGATCATCTTGGGTCCCAACGGCGCATCGGTCCGTTCCACCATGGCTGTGCAGCGAATGCTGGAAACGCTCGGCAAGCCGGCATTGGCCGAGCGCGTCGTGACATCGTCTATACCGTACCGCGCGAAGTAGATCGTGCCCAATGGCATCAATAAGCGGGGGGCGGTACGCAAATCGCCCGCGTAGGACGGCCGGACGTCAGAATTCGAAATAAGTCGCTCGTGATCGACCACGCGCATGACCGCTTCGCAGCAAGAAGAGACAAAGCGGCGCGCCGTCGCGGAGCGGCACAGAAGGGTCTGGCTGCACCTTCCCCTCGGCCCCGACCGTCGAGACGGCATCGTCGGCCGGGGTATGGCCATAAGCAGCCGTTCGACATGATCGCCTAAATCGTCGAAAATCGATCATCAGACCTTTCATCCCGAACGATTTAGACGCCTGCGCACATAATCTCGACAACCTTTGAATAACTGTTAGGGGTCGACATGCCTCAGCCGCTCTCGCGCGTCGCGCCAGACGCCAGCATCGTAATTGGTAATGCTGGCGATCGCCCGCTCGCAAGACACCCGGACCTAGCTGTACTAGCCATCGAGGCGGTCGCTTCCTGGTCAAACGTGGAAAGCTTCATGCTCGGGCTCTTTGTGGAGCTTTTTGGTGGCCATAACGCGCTAGCTACCGAAGTGTTCCTCTCTCTCGAAGGGCAGGCCGCGAAGTCCGCCGCAATTGCTGCCGCGGCGGCCTCGGTGCTAAAGGATCGCGTCGCCGAACTCTCTGTACTCCGGGCGATCCTCGCAATTGTGAAGACGAACGAAAAGGACAGAAATAAGCTTGCTCACTGGACGTGGGGGGACAGCCCTAATCTGCCAGACGCGCTGCTACTCGTAGATCCACGCACGACGGTGCACGAACTCGACCGCTGCGACGTGTATGTCTATCGAACTCAAGATTTTTTAGCGATCACGCAAGCCAATGATCGTCTATGCGGATACGGCCTCCGCTTTCGATTCATTCTTCAAGGGCACGTGGCAAATCGAGGAGGCCATCTGCTCGCGGAGCTTGCCGCGGAGCAAGACATTCAAGACCGGCTAGCGCGTCGACAATAGGCCTATCTTGCAATCAGGTGTGAAGCGGCGCTGAACATTACTGATGCTTCTGTCTAACGTTGAACGGCCACCTTCCGGAACCGTGACTGACCGCTCAGGTCGATCGGGGCCGCCCGCTGCGCAAGCGGCCTTGTAGCGAATGTCATTGTCTTCCCTGTGTCCGCGATCGACGCACGTGCAGGCGAGCCCCAATATTCCGGCGGCCGTCAATCTTTGTGTTGAATGGATAACGTTGAGTGCTACCGCAAAGCGAGCGAATTCCACCTGCCGGCATGCTCCGCCGTTTCCTCGCACCGTTGCCTTATGCCGTCCTGACGAACCACGCTGCCAACGCTGTACCGACTACCGTCGTATTCGCAATGCGGCGGAGGTTTGGGCGTCTCGGCCTGCGCTGCTATGCCGAGTTGACCGCTCGTGGCGATATACAGCACTGCGCCAGCCGTGATCGCCCCTATTACCATCGAGAGCTTTTCTATCGAGAAGGCTCCCTTTTCGGGACTCAGCGCAGACGGACTCGCTGGCTGCACAACAGTAGAAGTAGCTGCATCCGAAGGCGGACAATCCATCGGCACCGAAACGTTTGGCTGCCGAGCATCGCCCTGCGTTTTGGCTTCGCGTTGCGTCGGAGTTGATCGAGTCCGCTCCGTCGTCCCATCCCTGATCCATGTGTCCAGATACCGAGTGACACCCTTATACAGGTCATGAGGCATCTCATCCATGCTTTGAAAACTGAACACGGTCATCAAGCGACGGTACACGATCAGCCGCTCGACACCGGTCTTTTCCTGCAGTAGAAAAACCCGGCGAGCAATGGCGGCGCGCTGGCGTTCGCTGATGTACCGCAGTCCTTCCGCGTTCGGGTCCATGCCGCTGTTGACGTGAATATTGACGTTGGCTTGTGCGCTGTTGGCTTTAACGTCGCGGCCGGCTACTTGCCCGACCTCTCCCTCAAACTTCTGATTCATTGATTTGTTTTTCTCCCGCGGCTGGCCCTGCCGCTCTTGCGCTCTCTCCAGCGCTAGTCCTTCGGCGCGTCTCCGCGCTTCTTGCGTGAACCTCTCATGTCGATCGTGAATGGCCCCTTCACATCGCCGCTAACCTGCTGACCGATATTGGCGCCGCTGAAATCCTGCTTGTATTTGGCTGGCGCAGTACCGGCGGCCAATGCCGCCAGCGCCGCAGCCCGCACCGCATCGGGAGCGTCGCGGTATCGGCGGACCAAGTCTACTTCGTCGGCCGACAGCGACGACGTGTTGCGCTCTCCAGTCAGGACATAAAGAAGGTCGACGCCGAGCGCCGCGACGCGCGCCAAGTACTCAGCGTCCGGTGCGCGCTCGCCCTTCTCATACAACACCTGAGTTTTTTCCGTTACCCCGCCGTTCTCCGCGAAGGCCCGTTGAGACAAAGCAGTGCGCTTGCGCTGCTCGCGCAAGCGGTCGCCAATCGTATTCATTCGGTGTGTTTTTACGTTGCATACACACCGAACGGTGTGTATTATTTGCGTTGTGCAAGGTTAATGACAGGAAGTATATCGCCATGTCCCTGAGGAAAGCGCCCGTCAAACGCTCGCCGCAAGGCGTTTTGTCCAGCAAGCCAGTCTATATGCGACTCATGCCGGACGAACGCCATGCACTCGAAGAACTGTCCGCCTCACAGAATCGCTCGACGTCCAGCGTCGCGCGTCTGATCTATCTCGAAGGCATCGAGCGATACAGAGTGAAGGTTAGCGCTAGCGCAATACAACTGCACTCAAATCTGCCTGGGAGGTGTTGAGCCATGCGCACCCCTGCCCTTATCGAGCCGGCGCTGCGTCAAGCGCTGCACGGCCCCAAACGCCACGACGTCCAGGCCGCGCTCGGTTGGGACGATTCCCAGGTCAGCCGCTTCCTGAGCGGCGGGCAAGGAGTCGTTATCGACAAGATCGACATACTTGTCGCCTGCATTGGCTTCGTACTCGTCACACGCAGATACCTCGATGCCGTCGCCACGCTCGGCGAAGTCGGCATGCACTGCGAATGCGCACGCCGCGGCTACGGCGAATGCCGTCCCGAAGGGAGCTTTTCATGCGAATCCTGAACCGCTGCCCGCATTGCCGCGCACGCGCGATCGCGCGCAGCAGCCGCGAAATGTCGCTGACGTTTCGGGAAGTCACGTACCAGTGCAACAACCCTGAGTGCGGCCACACCTACGTCGTCAACATGGAGTTCGCACGGACGCTGTCACCGTCTGCGACCCCGAACCTGTCGCTGAGCTTGCCGTTCTCGCAGCACGTGCGCGAACGCCTCGCGCAGCAGCTCGAACTGCCGGTATAGCGCCCTAACCCGAATCCCTCGTTTCCCCTCGCATCGTGCCTACGCGGCGCGAGGGGCTTTTTTTGCCCAAAGAAAGGAGAACTGCATGGCAACTACCGCTTGCGCGCCACTCATGCTTCCGTTCGATCCCGCCTCCTTGCCGATCGAAAAACGCTGCGAATACCTGCGCGTGCTCTGGAACGCCGATATCGATCCGTTCGTGTTCATCGGCACCGCTCGGCGGCTGGGCTACGTCCTCGCCGCGCGGTGGGATTGGGACGCCGGCATGCCAGCGCTCGCCCCCGTTCTCACGCTCCTTCATTGAATCGGAATGCGCGAGCCCCTTACCGATTCTGAACTCCGCGCCGCGTGGAAACGCCTTCGCATGCGAGGCGACTTCGATTCCTCGATGAAGCACGAGGCGGTGCGTCGCGTCGTCGAAAGCGCCGCCCGTGCCATGCAGGCACGCGACAACACCCGGAGCGCGCGAAGCAAGGCCGAGCATCACATCGCAAGTCGCTTCGGCGAATAGCCGAACCTGCGCCGGGCACCGGCGCATTGATAAGGAACACGTTCATGAAAGCCTACGTTTTCGGCATCGGCATATTGCTGATGCTCTCTTTCTCATTTGCCGGCCTGACGTTCACGGCGGCAGGCGCCATGCGCCGATTTCAACTGCAATTCGGGCCGTTGCTGTCGCTCGCCGTTGGCTTCGGCGCGCTCATCGCACTGGTTGCCGCATTGACCTGGTCGGTTCCTGCTCGGGGGTGACATATGCAATCGATTGAAAACATGCGCCGTCAGTTCATGCTCGAAATGATCGATGAGCTTAGAAACCTGACGCAAGGGACATGGGCGTGCGTGCTCATGAAAATGGAGATATCCAGCCTGCTACAGGGCCTCGGCGGTATAGCGGGGGAGTGGTGAACATGGCATATGACCGCGCTTTTGCTTCGCCTCACGACGCCGCGCTTCGGGCCGCCATCGCAGCAGCCGCTGGCGCGCTCCACTTCGACAACCGGCCGGGCAGCCTGCAACGCCAGTGCACGCTTGGCCTGTTCGTGGCCGCTCTAAGCGACCGGCTCGCCCTCGCCTTTCCGCAATCGGCAGACGCGCTCAACGCCGTCGTATTCAGCCCGTCGACGCACGGCAATCCGACCGAGAAACCCCTGCGGCAACCTGAACAACACGCGTAACGATGGCTACGATCGACGAACTGAAACAACGCATCGATTTGCACGACCTCGCCGACCGCCTGGGCCTCAAGCGCGGCCGCGGCGGCGACAAGGCGCTCTATCGCTCCCCGCAGCATGAGGACAAGAGCCCATCCCTGTCGATCTATGTCGACCATCCAAAGCACGGCACCGGCTGGCGCGACCACAGCGCCAACGTCGGCGGCTCGTGCGTCGACTTGGTGATGCACGCGCGCGGCGGCACCGTCGCGGACGCCGTGCGCTACCTGCACGAGACCTACGGCATCGCGTTCGACCGGCCGGCACCGGCCGAGCGGCGCGAGAAATCGACCGTCGAGTACATCGCCGATCGATGCCTCGCGGAGCGCGATCAAGTGCGCGAGTACCTCGCCGGCCGCGGCATTTCGGCAGCGGCGATCGACACGGCAATTGCCACGCGCTCGCTCGGCTTCAACACGTGGACGAGCCCTAAAGTTGCCGCCGGCGAAGTCGGCCACGGCGGGCCGGCCGCCACGTTCATCGTGCGTGCACCTGGCGACGGCCGGGTCGTCGGCGTCGATATGCGTTACCTCGATCCGGCGCTTAACGGCGGCGTCAAAACCCAATCGCAAGGCGACAAGGCGGGCTACTGCTGGACGGCCGACATGCGTCGGCTCGACAAGGCCCACCGCGTCTACATCGTCGAGAGCGCGATCAATGCGCTGTCGGTCGACACGTGCGCGATGCCAAGCACGGCCGCGCTCGCTCTACGCGGCCTCGCCAACGTCGATGCCGTCGATTTCACGCCTCTGCGCGGCAAGCAAGTCGTGATCTGCATGGACAACGACGAGCCGTTTCCGGACGGCCATCGCCGCGCTGGCCATCGCCCGGGCCCGGAAGCCGCATGGGCGCTGTACGAACGGCTCACGGGCCTCAACATCAGCGCCATGCTCGTCGACCAGTCTGAATGGCTCGCCGATCTGGCGGACGGCGAAACGACCCGCAAGCCAATTAACGACGTGAACGACTACCTGCAACTGCGCGGCCCCACCGGGCTGGCGCACGCGCTCGAACAGCTCGAGCCGTGGCTCATCGCCGGGATGGCTGGCGACACCACGCGCCGCGGTCGGCCACGCATCTACCTGCCGTCGCATGACTTCGCACAGTACTGGCGATTCCGCGTTCGGCCCGACTTCACGAGCCACATCACGAAAATGGACCGCAACGACGAAACCGGCATCGAGACGCCCGCCATGGCGGATCTGTGCGGCTTCCGCATCGCCAGTATCAGCCGTGTATCGGTTGCAAGCGCGACGTCGACCATGACCGGCGACTCGGACCAAGCGCCGACCGTCTACTTCGCCGTGTCCGTACAGGCACCACGCCACGGCGGACAACTCATCCGCCGCGTGATGCTCGACGACCAGCTCCATAACGTCGACCAGTGGGGCAAGTTCGGGCCGATCTGGACGCCGGCACCGTTCAAGCGAATGGTCAACATCCTCGAGCGCGGCGCCGACCTCGGCGCACGCCAAGCAGCGAATTTCGTCGGGCTCGCATGGCGCGACGGCCGACTGATCGTCAACGAAGGCCCGGACTGCTATTTCACAGAAGCCGAGAAGCAGTGCCCGTATCACAACTTATCTTTTCCGAGCGGGCCGGTCAGCGATGCGCGTCGCGTCATCACCGCCTACCAAACCACGTTTAAACAGAACGCCGCGACGATCCCGTTGGTATGGGCGCTCGGCGGGCACCTCAAGGCCCTGCTCGGCTTCTGGCCACACATCACGATCCAGGCCAATAAAGGCGCTGGCAAATCGACGCTCATCAAGCGCCTCGAGCGCTCGCTTGCATTCACGATGTTCTCCGGGCAATCGCTGCAGACTGAGTTCCGGCTGCTGACGAGCGTCAGCCATACAAGCCACCCGGTCGGATGGGAAGAGCTGTCCGCGCGCCGGCAAGACGTTATCGACAAGGCTGTCGGGCTGCTGCAAGAGAACTACCAGTACACGGTGACACGCCGCGGCACCGACATGACGGAATACCTGTTGTGCGCGCCCGTCATGCTGGCCGGCGAGGACGTGCCCGTGCGCAGCCTGCTCGGCAAACTCGTGCGCACCACGCTGACCGGAAAGCGCGGCCCGCTCTTGCCCGCCGAGCTGCCTCGCTTCCCCGTTCGGCAGTGGCTCGAATTCCTTGCCAGCATGAACAAGCGTGCGGTGCTCGACCAGTACGCGGCACTACTCAACCAGGCGCTGGCCAATTGCCGAGCGAGCGGCGAGGACGATGGTGCGAAGCGTATGGCGGGCAATTACGCCGCCGTCGCGCTCGCTTGGCGCTACCTATGCGAGTTCGCCGGCATGGACCCGAGCGAGGGCGACTTCCCGCGCGATCTGCTCACCGAAATGAACAGCCACATCGCCGAAACAAGCGCCGATCGCGAGCCTTGGGTCTGGATCATGGAAACCGTCCTCTCGGAAATCGACGGCGGCAACTACAAGCATCCGTACACGTTCGATGTCGTCGACGGCGAGTTCTCCCTATTGCTACGCACGGGCCACGTGATGGACCACATCGCGCACACGAGCGCGCTGCGCGACAAATGGAACGCCCTGCCCGTCAAGTCCGACCGCGTGTTCAAGAACCAACTCAAGCACGCCGGCGTCATTGTCGGCGAGAAGGAGGTCGAGCGGCGCATTTACACGCGGCGCGTGCCGTACCTCACGCCGATATCGCTGCAGCGCCTAGCGGAGTTTGGGCTGCACGTGTCGGTGCGCGAGGACTTGGCCACCGATGCACGGCAAGGGCGAGCCGCATGACGCGCGCTCCGCTTCTGCGGCAGCCACGCGGCCGCATCCCTTTCCTCGTCCGTTCCAGCCGCTCAGCGACCCTAAATTCAAGTTTGTGGGGCGTGCGCCAATGCGCGCAGCAGCCGGCGCGCGTCGTTCCGCCGCCGCCGTGCTGCCCGCTTCCCCCCGCTCCCCCCGCGAGTCGAAACGGCCGAGGAACAGCTCAAGCCGGGAGGGAGCGGGGCCGCGCCGGCGGTTTCTGCCGCAGGGGGCAGACAGGCAGCGCGGATAACTCGTGGTTTTCACCCGGGTCCGCTCCTAAGTCATTGATTGTTGAGAGGACCACCTCCATGAAACGCCGTGAATTTGCCACGAGTCACGCCGCTTTTGCCATGAGGCCGATTTCCGCGCCGGCCGCCGTCGCCCGATTCATTCCTCTCTCTACTTCATTGAAAAAGAAGAAGAAAGAAAGCGAGGGAGGACAAGAAATCAGCAGGAACGCCATGCCACGAGTCACGTCCGTTTTGCCATCAGTCGCGGACGCTGCCTATTTTTTAGGCCATGAGTTATCGGGGGTTGCCAGGTGGGAATGATGGCAATTAATGACACAACAAACACTTCAAAATCAAATGGTTATAAGCATTACAAGTTCAAACCATCATTCCATGCGTTGCGCTGCATGTGCCTCCCTTTCGTGATGAAAATCGCTATGCAAAAATACGCCGGCCGCAGTACGGAATTTGACCGCGGCAACATGTACCTGGGCCGTCTCGAGCTGCGCGAACTCACCGGAACACCTATCCGCTCGCGTCAAATCCTCTGGCTCGCGAAGCAAGGCTGGCCGCACGTCGTCGACGTGCACGGCCGTGTCCTTGTGGCGCGCGCTTATCACGATAAACAGATGGGCATCACAGAACCAAAGACCTCCCGATTCACCCCGACGCGCGCGCCCGCGCCGTTGAACTTGGGGGCCGTGTAATGGGACGCAGAGCGCAGACAGCCGGCGCGGTGCCGCGCTTCCGTTCACGGAAGAATGCTGACGGTACCCTTCGCTACTACTACGACCACGGGGTATTCGAAGGGCGTCGCGTTCTTGAGCCGCTCGGCACTGACCGCGTAGTTGCGCTCCAGCGGTGGGCGGAGCTAGAGGGGAAGCGACTGCCGGCGTCTGACGTAGCGCGCCATACGTTCGCAACGCTTGATCGCGAATACCGGCGGAGGGAATTGCCGCAAAAGGCGCCGGCTACTCGTCGCCTCTACGATCTGATCCTCACACGCCTTACGTCGGTCATCGGTGATCGCGAGCTCGACAAACTGACGCCGGCCGACGTGTCGAATATCTGGCAGGCCACGGCGGAAAAACGCGGTGTCGTGACGGCGAACCGGACAAAAGCGGTCCTCTCCCTTGCCATGAACTGCGCCCGGCTGTGGGGCATGATGGCGATTGCCAACCCTTGCTCCGGCGTACGAGGCAAAAAGGAGCGCGGCAGGAAGGACGTGTTGATCGACGACGAGTTGTACGCCCAAGTCTATGCTGTTGCCGATGAACCATTGCGGAATGCGATGGAACTCGCCGACCTCACGGCTCAACGCCCGTCGGACGTGCTCGGCGTGAAACGCACGAACATCGTCAAGCAGAACCTCGTTTTTCGGACTGGCAAGACTGGCGCCTATGTTGTGATCGAAATCACCGGCGAGTTGAAAGCGCTGATCGACCGTCTGCTCATGTGGCGGGGGGCAAAGGTTGACGTGTCGCCGTATCTACTGCGCGACGAAGAAGGCTACCCGCTCACGAAAGGACAGCTTCGGTCACGATTCGACAAGGCGCGTGAGAAAGCTGGTATCCAGAAGGCACAATTCCAGTTTCGGGACCTTCGCGCGCGGGGCGTTACCCACAAGGTGATCGACGAAGGACTCGAAGCAGGACAGCGCCTTGCCGGACACAGCGGCCCCGGAATGACCGCTCACTATGCCCGGGGCTCGCGGCCGGTGAAACCATCGCGCTGATGAGTTTTGGAAACGCGAAGGCCCGATTGGAAACGTCGGGCCTTCGCTGAAACAGGCCGCAAAGGCCCGTGGATATTGGTGCCGGCTGCAGGACTCGAACCCGCCACCTGATGATTACAAATCAACTGCTCTACCAGATGAGCTAAGCCGGCAAGAACGCGAGATTCTACTTCATTTCACGATCTTGAGGTGCCCTTTGCCGCCGCCCTTCGACCCGCCGTCGTCGTCATCTGACGACGGGTCATGCCCGGCGTCTGACACTTCCGACGCGGGAGACGGAGCAGCGTCTTCGGCCAACTCACTACTGCGCACTTCCCCGGGCCTATCGGCCAACTCAGGCACAGCGCCCCCCGCCCCGCCCACCGCGGACTCAACCGGAAACGCCATACCCTGCCCGTTCTCGCGCGCATAGATTGCCAGCACATTTGCCACCTGCACTTCGATCTTGTGCGCCTTGCCCGAAAACCGCGCGCTGAACTCGATCCATTCGTTGCCCATCTGCAATTGGCTCGTCGCCTCAAAGCTGATGTTCAGAACGATCTCGTCGTTATGCACGAACTGGCGCGGCACACGTGTCTGGCTGTCGACCCGAACAGCGACATGCGGCGTATACCCGTTATCCGTGCACCACTCGTAAAGCGCGCGCAACAGATACGGTTTCGTCGGAATTTCTTGCATCGACTATCCTCATTCGCAAACGCGCCCAAAACGCCCAACCGCATCAGCGGCGCATCACCTTCTCCGACGGCGTCAGCGCCTCGATGTAGGCCGGCCGGCTGAAAATCCGCTCGGCATACTTCATCAACGGCGCAGCATTCTTCGAAAGCTCGATGCCGTAATGATCCAGACGCCACAGCAACGGTGCAATCGCCACGTCGAGCATCGAAAACTCTTCGCCCAACATGTACTTGTTTTTCAGAAAAATCGGCGCGAGCTGCGTCAAGCGGTCGCGAATCGCCAAACGCGCTTTCTCGTGATTCTTCTCGGCTGCCTTGCCCTTCTCGTTCTCGAGCGTGCCGACATGCAGAAACAATTCCTTCTCGAAGTTGAGCAGGAACAGCCGCGCGCGCGCGCGCTGCACCGGGTCAGCCGGCATCAACTGCGGATGCGGAAAACGCTCGTCGATGTACTCGTTGATGATGTTCGACTCGTACAGAATCAGGTCGCGCTCGACCAGAATCGGCACCTGCCCGTACGGGTTCATCACCGCGATATCTTCCGGCTTGTTGAAGAGGTCGACGTCACGGATCTCGAAATCCATGCCCTTTTCGAACAGCACCAGCCGGCATCGCTGGGAAAACGGGCAAGTTGTGCCGGAATACAGAACCATCATGTCTAAAGTTTCCTCAAAAAGCTGAATGGCCAGCACGCCGAAAAGCCCGCCGAAGCGAGCTCCTCGTTGCGCCGGCCCTCACACCATCACGGGCGTGGTTATTTAACGTCCTTCCAGTACGCCGCGTTCAGCCGCCAGGCAAAAAACGTCAGTACACCCAGGAACAGCAGCACCCATACACCGAGTTGCCGGCGTGCATGCTGCGTGGGCTCGGACATCCAAGTCATGTAGGCGACAAGGTCGGCCACGGCAGAATCATAATCTACCCGGGACATCGTCCCCGGTTTTGCCTCCTCGAAGCCAGCGAAACGATGCTCTTTCTCCCCGGTCTCGGCGTTCACGTCATCTTCGAACTTGGCCGTCTGCACGCCCTGCAATTGCCACAGCACATGCGGCATGCCAACGTTCGGGAACACCATATTGTTCCATCCGGTCGGCCGCGTTTCGTCGCGATAAAAGCTGCGCAGATACGTATAAAGCCAGTCCCGGCCGCGCGCACGCACTTCAACCGACAGATCGGGCGGCGTTACCCCAAACCACGTCTTCGCATCTTCGGGACGCATCGCAACCGTCATCGTGCTGCCGATTTTATCGTTCGCGAACAGCAAATTCTGCTCGATCTGCTTTTGCGAAAGGCCAAGCTGCGTCAACGCGCTATACCGCACGAGGCTCGCCGAGTGACAACTCAAGCAATAGTTTACAAACAATTGTGCACCATGCTGTAACGACGCGAGACTCTCCGTGTTATCCGGCGCACGATCGAGCCGGCCCTCCTCCTGCGCCGACGCGGGCGCCGCGGCCATCGCAACGGACAGCGCAAGCGCCACCGCGCCCGCACGCGCGAGCTTCGAAAGCAATGTTTTCATATCGTCTTATCCTCGCTCGCGATTAATGGGGCTTGTACCGTACGCGCTCGGGCGGCGTTTTGAACGTGCCGCGCGCCGTCCAAAACGGCATGCCGAGGAAGAACGCGAAGTAAACCAATGCGCAGACTTGTGCAATCAACGTTGCCGCCGGCGACGGCGGCTTCGTCCCCAGGTAGCTGAGCGTCAGAAACGCCAGCACGAATATCCCGTAAAACACCTTGTGGAACAGCGGCCGGTAACGGATCGACTTCACAGGGCTACGGTCGAGCCAGGGCAGAAAGCACAGCGAAATCACCGCTGAGCCCATCACGACGACGCCCCAGAATTTCGACTGCGTCAGATACATCGCGACGATAACCAGCACAGCAAGCACCGGCAGCCCGATACGCCACTTGCCGCGCGCACGAATTAGCGCAAGCAGCCCGAGCAACGCGATCACGATCATCAACACGATCTTGAACGGGTCGGTGGTCGCACGCAGCATCGCGTAAAACGCGGTGAAGTACCACACCGGTGCGATTTCGGGCGGCGTTTGCAGCGAATTCGCGGGCACGAAGTTGTTCTGCTCGAGAAAATATCCGCCCATCTCGGGTGCGAAGAAAATAATCGCGGCGAACACGATCAAGAACACGCACACGCCCATAAAGTCGTGCACCGAATAATACGGGTGGAACGGAATGCCATCGAGCGGACGCCCATCCGGACCCTTCTTCGCCTTGATCTCGATGCCGTCAGGATTGTTCGAGCCCACTTCATGCAGTGCCACGATATGCACGAACACGAGACCAATCAGCACGAGCGGAATCGCAATCACATGAAACGCGAAGAACCGGTTCAACGTGACGTCGGAGACAACGTAATCGCCGCGAATCCACAGCGATAAATCGGGGCCGACGAACGGAATCGCCGAGAACAGATTCACGATGACCTGCGCGCCCCAATAAGACATTTGCCCCCACGGCAACAGATAACCGAAGAACGCTTCGGCCATCAGGCACAGAAAAATGCCGCAGCCAAAGAGCCACACCAATTCGCGCGGCTTGCGATACGAGCCATACAGCAGCCCGCGGAACATGTGCAGATAGACGACGACAAAAAACATCGACGCACCGGTCGAGTGCATGTAGCGAATCAGCCAGCCCCACGGCACCTCGCGCATGATGTATTCGACCGACGCAAACGCGAGCGTCGAGTCGGCCTTGTAATTCATCGTCAGGAAGATGCCGGTGACGATCTGATTGACAAGCACGAGCAACGCAAGCGAGCCGAAGAAGTACCAAAAATTGAAATTCTTCGGTGCGTAATACTCGGACAGATGGGCCTTCCATGTCGACGTCATCGGGAAGCGCCGATCGATCCAGCCGGTCAACCCGGTCGTCCCCACGTCTTTTTCCATCGCCATTTACGCTTCTCCTTTTTCGTCCTTGCCGATCACGAGCGTGGTCGCCGACGTGAACATGTAGGGGGGAACATCAAGGTTCTGCGGAGCGGGCTTGTTCTTGAAGACCCGGCCGGCCAAGTCGTAGGTCGAACCGTGACAGGGGCACAGGAAGCCGCCGGGCCAATCGGCGGGAAGGTTCGGCTGCAGGCCCGGAGTGAACCGCGGCGTCGGCGAGCAACCCAGGTGCGTGCATACCGCCAAAACGACCAGAATGTTCTTGTGATCCGCGCGCGAACGGTATTCGTTCTCGCAGTACGACGGATCCGCCATCGTGAACGGGTTTTTTGTGCGCGGATCGGCGACTTCGTTGTCGGCCTTCGCGACGTCCTGGAGCATGTCGGGAGTACGATTGAGAATCCACACGGGCTTGCCGCGCCAAGCAACGGTCTTCATCTCGCCCGGCTTCAGTTCGCTGATATCGACCTCGACCGGCGCACCGGCGGCCTTGGCTTTTTCGGATGGTGCTAAAGAGCTCGCAAACGGTATGACAGCGGCAACACCTCCAATGCCGCCTGCTACAGACGTCGTGATCAGCCACGTACGGCGGCGACTGTCGACGACGCCTTCCTCTTCTTTATCTCGCATTACACGCCCCACTTCTGAGTTGGATTTCCGTCACGCTTTTTGCCACCGCCGCTAGTTTGCGGGAATGGAGTCGGCATTTACAAGAGCCGTCCGACAAAATCCGTGCAAACCGCTTGATCGATAAGGGTTTTCCCGGCAACAACCGGTTGATTTCCGAATTGATTCGCACTTCTTTAAGCGTTTCGTGTATTCAGACTTTTTATTGCAACGCAATAAAAAACCCGATATCAAACCGGATTATCGATGTCGATAAAGAGGTGTTCTAAGTCGAACTGCTCCGACAGGTGGGCCCCCAGCGCCTGCGCACCGAAGCGCTCGGTCGCATGGTGCCCCGCCGCGAGAAATGCAACCCCGCTTTCGGCGGCGATGTGCGTCGTCTGCTCCGAAATCTCACCGGTCAAAAAGACATCGGCCCCGGCGTCGATAGCCGCTTCAAAGTAGCTTTGCGCCGCGCCCGTGCACCACCCGATGCGCCGCAACTCCCGATCGGGGTCGCCAAGCACGAGCGGCGCGCGCCCGAGCGTCTGCTCGACTTGCGCAACGAAATGCGCCAGCGTGATCGGCATCGGCAATGTGGCCAACCAACCCAGGTCGTCGGCGCCGAAGTGCGCATCGCCGATCCATCCCATGCGCGCACCCAATTGCGCGTTATTGCCGTAGTCAGGGTGCGCATCGAGAGGCAGATGGTAGGCGAAAAGATTCATGTCGTTGGCGATAATCGTGCGCAACCGCCTAAATTTGCGCCCGGTGATCTGCGGCATTTCGTTTCGCCAAAAGTAGCCATGGTGTACAAGCATGGCATCCGCCCCCCATTCGAGCGCCGCTTCGACAAATGCAAGCGAGGCGGTCACGCCGGTGGCAAGCTTGTCGATGCGGCGGCGCCCTTCGACTTGCAGCCCATTAGGGCAGTAGTCCTTGAAGCGGGCCGTATCGAGCATGTCGTTCAAGTACAATTCAAGTTCGATCCGATCCATAGAAACCTCGATTCTTCAAATGCTTAGACGCTTTTGGCTGTTCTTTGCCCAAGCGGTGACGGTGCTGCTCGCGCTGATATTCATCGTGGTGACGCTCAAGCCCCAATGGCTGCAGCGCCAGGGGCAATTCGGCAAGCAACTCGCTTCGCCGATCGTCGCGCTGCGCCAAGTCGCGCCTGGCGCGGGTTCAGCCACACCCGCCACCTCCTACGCCGAGGCAGCCCAAAAAGCCATGCCGGCCGTGGTCAACGTGTTTTCAGGCAAGGGTGGATCGCTGCCACCGAATCCGCAGGCCAACGACCCGCTGTTTCGTTACTTCTTCGGCAACCCCAAAGGCGGCAAACAACAACAGCAGCAGGACGAACCCGCGACGAATCTGGGTTCCGGCGTAATCGTCAGCTCGGAAGGCTACATTCTAACGAACCAGCACGTAGTGGACGGCGCGGATCAGATCGAGATCGCGCTGGCCGATGGCCGCCGGACCACGGCAAAGGTGGTCGGGGTCGACCCGGAAACGGATCTCGCGGTGCTCAAAATCAACATGACGAGCCTGCCCATCATCACGCTCGGGCGCACCGAGGAGGCCCGCGTCGGCGACGTGGTACTGGCGATCGGCAACCCGTTCGGCGTCGGCCAGACGGTCACGATGGGCATCATCAGCGCACTCGGGCGCAACCACCTCGGCATCAATACGTTCGAGAACTTCATTCAGACCGATGCGCCGATCAACCCGGGCAATTCGGGCGGCGCGCTTGTCGACGCGCAAGGCAACCTGCTCGGCATCAACACGGCGATCTACTCACGCTCAGGCGGCTCGCTCGGCATCGGCTTCGCCATCCCGGTCTCCACCGCTAAAAGCGTGTTGGAGAGCATTATCACCACCGGCACGGTCACCCGGGGCTGGATCGGGGTCGAGCCCCAGGACGTCACGCCGGCCATCGCCGAATCGTTCGGGCTCGAACAAAAGGGCACGATCGTAGCGGGCGTGCTGCAAGGCGGCCCCGCGGATAAGGCCGGAATCAAGCCCGGCGACGTCCTGCTCGATGTGAACGGCCAGGAAATCACCGATACGACGCGGCTTTTGAACGTCATCGCGCAAATCAAGCCCGGCAGCGACGCCAAAGTCCGGCTGATGCGCAAGAGCAAGCAAATGGAGCTCGACGTGATGATCGGCAAACGCCCGCCACCGCCGAAGCAGGGCAACGGCGACGAAGGGCAGCAACAGGACGAATGAGGCTGGCGGTGTGGCGTGCGGCGTGCCGCGTGCCCGCGTCGTTGCCTGCATAACTAGCTCGCCGCGCTTTCGCTCTCGCCGTCGCCGTCCGCTGCGGACCGGTCCTTGCCGACAATCAGGCGTGCGGCGACGATGCCCGCTTCGTACAGCACGATCAGCGGCACGGCCAGGATCAGTTGCGAGAACACGTCGGGCGGCGTGACAACCGCCGCCACCACGAAGGCGCCGACGATCACATATGGCCGGATATCCCGCAGCTTCTTGATCGTCAGCACGCCCATGCGCACGAGCAGCACAACCACGATAGGCACTTCGAACGTCACCCCGAATGCGAGAAACATCGTCAGCACGAAGCTGAGATAGTTGTCGATATCGGTGGTCATCTCCGCGCCGAGCGGCGCGTTGTAGTGCGCCATGACGCGAAACAACGTCGGGAACACGACGAAGTAAGCGAACGCCATGCCGCATAAGAACAGCGCGTAGCTGCTGCCGACGAGCGGCGCGACGAGCCGCTTCTCGTGCTGATAAAGCCCGGGCGCCACGAACGCCCAGACTTGGTAAAGCACCACGGGCAGCGCAATCACGAATGCCACGAGCATCGTCACTTTCATCGGCACAAAAAACGAGCCAGTGACATCGGTGACGATCATCTTGCCGCCGGCCGGCAGGTTCTGCATCAACGGCCGCGCCAGCAACCGGAAAATGTCAGGCGCCCAGTAGACGAGGGAGACGAAAATCACGACGACGGCAATGCCGGCCCGGATGATCCGGTCGCGCAACTCGACGAGATGCGAGATGAAGGTCTCTTGTGTGCCTTCGTCCTCGTCTGCATTCGGGTTGGGATGCTGATCCTGATGCTGATTTTGGTTCGGGTTGGGGTCGCTCACACCGGCCCTCGTTGGAAGTTCGACGCGTACGGCATCGCTTGAGGAAAGACGGAAAACGTCAGGAGGATGCCCATTCGGTCAGAGAAAACGTCTGGGCGTGCGCAGGCTCGGCGGCGTATGGCGCGCAACGCGCGCCGCGCCCGATTGCACATGCGTGCGCAACCCGTTGGCCCGCTTGTACCAGACGGGTGTTGCAAGCCGCTTCGCTCGCCAGCTGCGCCGCTTGGCAACGGACAGCGCTGCGCCGCGTGCCGCAGCCGTACCGTCTGAATCGCCTGACGCCGCCCCGCCGGCGATACTCGGAGACACATTTGTGCCGAGTTGCCAAGCCTCGTTCAGCTCAGCCTCATGGCGACGGACATTCTCGTGAATCGTATTTTCCACGTTGCGCGCCGCCGATTGGAATTCAGTCTTCACGCGGCGCAGCTCTTCCAATTCGATTTCGCGCGTGACTTGGGCTTTGACATCGTTGATGTAGCGCTGGGCACGGCCGAACAGGGCCCCGGCCGTGCGCGCCACGCGCGGCAGCCGCTCTGGGCCGAGCACGACCAGCGCAACCACGCCGATCAAAGCCATTTTGGTCAGACCGAGGTCAAGCATCGCGTTGGCGCTATCCGGGGAACGCTGGCAGCGTGGCGCCCGGCATCAGCGGTAGTCGCTCGAACGGACTTTTTCCTTGGCGTCGACATCGACGGCGCCGGAATTGGGCAGCTCGCGCCGCTCACTGCCGGCCGCAGGTGCCGCCGGCTCGTCGCTTTCCTTCATCCCTTCCTTAAAACCCTTTACCGCGCTGCCCAGGTCGCCGCCGATGTTGCGCAGCTTCTTCGTGCCGAAAACGAGCGCCACGATCAGCAGCACGATCAGCCAGTGCCAAATACTCAACGAACCCATGAAAGTCTCCCAAACCCCGCCGCGACATGGCAATCATATCCGGCCCAACGATACCGGCCTCGCAGCCGCAACCAGCGCGCATATGCCCCGCATAGGCGCCGCCGCATCAACCCCGCCCCCCGCTTCTTCTTACCCCATGCGCAGCCACGGCCGCGGCCCCGCCAGCAGGT
This sequence comes from Trinickia sp. LjRoot230, assembly GCF_964253315.1. Lineage (NCBI taxonomy): Bacteria > Pseudomonadati > Pseudomonadota > Betaproteobacteria > Burkholderiales > Burkholderiaceae > Trinickia > Trinickia sp. LjRoot230. The sequence goes on along the minus strand of NZ_CAXUQX020000001.1, from coordinate 415,606 downwards.
GAGCGTGCAGGTGATACACCTCTTGCCCGCCACCCGGCCCCGTATTGATCACCGCTCGAAAGCCCGTTTCGCCGCCCGTGTAAGCGCAGCCGAGTTCGGCGGCCAAGCGCGACACCAGAACCATCATTCTACCAAGCAGCGGGGCATCGCTTTCGGTGCAATGCGAGAGCGTATCGATATGTTTTCTCGGAATGACGAGAACGTGCGTTTCGGCCGCGGGACGAATGTCCTTGAACGCGACGAACTCGTCGTCTTCATGGACTTTCGTGCTCGGGATCTCGCCCGCGGCGATCTTGCAGAAAAGACAATTTTCGTGACTCATGGTCTTCCCGGTTACTACGCGACACTGACAAGCGGCGGTGTCAGAACCACGCGCGCGACGCCAGCGGTTTATTGTCGTAAAGATACAGCCAGCCCTTGACGATACGGTAAAGCATCCAAATCGATACCGCAGCAAGAATCGGAAAACCGATTATCGCGACGATCAGCATGCCACCGATGATATAGCCGGCCAACGCAATCCAGAACGTGCGAATCTGCCACTCGAAGTGAGCGGCGTAGGGCGTGCCGGCCGCATCGGGGCGTTTGACGTAGTCGATGATGATCGCGATCAGCCCAGTTATACCGCCCGTGAACCAGTGCAGCGCATAAAGCGCATAGAGCACGTGCGTCAGCGTACGAAGATTGCGTTCGCGGTCGACGTCAATCGTCACCGGATAAGGTGCCGGGGCACGTTCGCCTTGCGGGTCTTCCATCTTGGCTCTCCTCGGTTCGCCAGTGAAGCTCTGGCGGGGGCGGGCTTCGTCAGCCGCCGTTTTCTTCGCGCTCGCGGCGCTTTCTAAGCGCCTTTTCTTCAATGCCCGACAGCCCTTCCCGCCGCTCGAGTTCGGCGACAACATCAGCGGGGCTCAAATCGAAATGCGACAGCATGACGAGGCAGTGAAACCACAGATCGGCCACTTCGCCCACCAGTGCAACACGCGCGCCGCCCTGACGGACGTCTTTTGCGGCGAGGACCACTTCCGTGGCTTCTTCGCCGATTTTCTTCAGCACGGCGTCGTCGCCGCGATGAAACAGGCGCGCTACATACGAGCTTTCCGGATCGCCGCCCTTGCGGCTATCGATGACGGCGGCAAGCCGCATTAGCGTGTCTTCGGTCGATGGCATCGGTGAGGTGGGCTGCATTATCGGTAGATCTGATCGGGGTCTTTCAGCACCGGGTCGACAGCGATCCAGTCGCCTTCGTCGGCCGTGCCTTCGAATTTTTGGAAAAAGCACGAATGGCGGCCCGTATGGCAGGCGATGCCCGAAACCTGCTCGACTTTCAGCAGGACGACATCTTCGTCGCAATCGAGCCGCACTTCATGCACACGTTGAACGTGACCCGACTCCTCGCCCTTGAACCATAAGCGTTGGCGCGAGCGCGAGAAGTACACGGCGCGGCCTGTCTCGATCGTCTTGGCAAGGGCCTCGCGGTTCATCCAGGCGAACATCAGCACGTCGTTCGTCGCCACTTCCTGCGCGATGACGGGCACCAGGCCATTGACGTCCCATTGCACCTTGTCGAGCCACGGTTTGTCAGGGGTCGTCATGTCAGTCTCACAGAGATGCCTTGCCCGGCCATAAAGCGCTTCGCCTCGCCGACCGTATGCTCGCCATAGTGGAAAATGCTCGCGGCCAGCACCGCGTCGGCGCGCCCTTGCACGATGCCGTCCGCCAGATCCTGCAGCGAACCCACCCCGCCCGAGGCGATCACCGGCACCGGCACCGCGTCCGACACGGCGCGTGTGAGCGCCAGGTCAAAGCCGCTTTTCGTGCCGTCGCGGTCCATGCTCGTCAGCAAAATCTCGCCCGCACCGAATTCGGCCATTTGACGCGCCCATTGAACGGCGTCGAGCCCGGTGCCCTTGCGGCCACCGTGCGTGAAGACTTCCCAGCGCGGCGCGTCGTTCGCGCCGCCTGCGGCCGCTACGCGCTTCGCATCGATTGCCACGACAATGCATTGCGAGCCGTATCTCGCAGCGGCATCGCGCACCAGTTGCGGGTTCGCGACAGCCGACGAGTTCATGCCGACCTTATCAGCCCCCGCGTTAAGCAGCCGCCGCACATCTTCGACAGCGCGCACGCCGCCGCCGACCGTCAGCGGAATAAAAACCTGCGAAGCGACGGCCTCGATGATCGGCAAAATCAGATCGCGCCCGTCGGACGTCGCGGTGATGTCGAGAAAGGTCAGTTCGTCTGCGCCCTGCGCGTCATAACGGCGCGCGATTTCAACCGGGTCGCCGGCGTCGCGTAATTCGACGAAATTGACCCCCTTCACGACGCGACCGGCGGTGACGTCAAGACAGGGAATGATGCGTTTAGCTAGAGCCATGATGGTTCAAGTGCTGCTGATAGGACCGCCCGCGCGAACGCAGGCAGCGTCGTGCCATCTACATGCGTGGCGTGCCGTGCGGCCGTTTTATGCGTCGTCCGACTCGCGCGACGTATCAGCACGCGTTTGCGCAGCAGCGAAATCGAGATCGCCCGAATAAATCGCACGCCCGCAAATCACGCCTTCGATACCTTCGTCCTCGACCTCGCACAACGCGTCGATATCGGCAAGGTTCGAGAGCCCGCCGCTCGCAATGACCGGAATCTTCACGGCTCGGGCCAAGCGCACCGTGGCGTCGATGTTGACTCCTTGCAGCATGCCGTCACGGCCGATATCGGTATAGATGATCGATTCGCAGCCGTAATCCTCGAACTTCTGGGCCAGATCGACGACTTCGTGGCCCGTCAGCTTGCTCCATCCGTCCGTGGCGACCTTGCCGTCGCGGGCGTCGAGCCCCACGATGATATGACCGCCGAAGGCCGTGCAGGCGTCCTGCAAGAAGCCGGGGTTCTTCACCGCGGCTGTGCCGATGATGACGTAGGACAGCCCTTCGTCGAGATAGCGTTCGATCGTTTCGAGGTCGCGAATGCCTCCGCCCAACTGGACGGGGATTTCGCCGGCGACTTCTTCGATGATCGAGCGGATGGCTTCCTCGTTTTTCGGCTTGCCGGCGAATGCGCCGTTCAAGTCGACGAGATGCAGCCGCCTCGCGCCCCGATCGACCCAGTGACGGGCCATCGCGGCGGGATCTTCGGAAAAGATCGTCGCCTGGTCCATATCGCCTTGTTTGAGGCGCACACACTGACCGTCCTTGAGGTCGATGGCGGGAATCAGCAGCATAGCTATCGAGTGAAATCTGGAATGGGTTGGACGTCGTCGGCACGCGCCCGGCCCGTCAAGCGTCAGGGGGGCCGGGCCGTTTCGGTAGTTTAGTACAGTCTTTCAACACGCCAAGCGCCAAACGGGCGCAAAAACGCGCGAAAATCATGGGTTCCAATAAACGAAGTTACGGTAGACCCGAAGCCCCGTTTCGGCGCTTTTTTCGGGGTGAAACTGCGTGGCAAAGAGGTTCTCCCGCGCAACGGCCGACGTAAACACCGCGCCGTAATCGGTTTCGCCCACACTATGGGCCGGATTGTCCGGAACCACATAGTAGCTGTGCACGAAATAAAAAAAGCTGTTGTCGGCCACGCCCTCGAACAGCGGGTGCGGTCTGACCTGCCGTACACGGTTCCAACCCATTTGCGGCACTTTGAAGCGCGAACCGTCGTCTTGCAGCCGGCCTTCGAGCGCGAAACGCACAACCTTGCCCGGCATCAGCCCAAGCCCGTTCGTGTCGCCTTCGGCACTCCAGTCGAACAGCATCTGCTCGCCCACGCACACGCCCATCATCGGCTTGGTCCGCGCCGCTTCGAGCACTGAATCAAGCAAACCCGACTCGCGCAGGCCGCGCATGCAATCAGGCATCGCGCCCTGGCCCGGCAGCACGATGCGATCGGCCGCGCGAATGCCCCCGGCAAGCGCGACGATCGCCACATCCGCCTCCGGAGCCGCCTTCCTCAGCGCCTGCTGCACCGAGCGCAGGTTGCCCATCCCGTAATCGACAATCGCAATCTTTTTCATCGCAAATTAGGCAGTAACGCCTTCAATCCGTCGACGATGAACTCCACCGCCAGCGCTGACAACATCAAGCCCATCAACCGCGTGCCGACGTTGATGCCGGTTTGCCCGACCCAGCGTGCAATCGGCTCGGCCAGCCGCAATGCACCGAAGCAGATGACGGCGAGCACAGCACCGATGGCGACCAAACCGAGGCGGTCGTACCAGTGATGAGCGCCCGCCGCATAGACGATCACCGTGCTGATCGAGCCCGGCCCCGTCAGCAACGGAATCGCAAGCGGCACCACCGCGATGCTGTTCTTCGATTCGGCCTCGTTGCGCTCTTCCGGCGTCGCACGTGCGTTGCCGATTTGCGCGTTAAGCATGTTGATCGCCATCAGCAACATGATGATGCCGCCGCCCACTTCAAGGGAGCCGACCGAAATACCGAAAAAACTGATGATCTGCTGGCCAAGCAGGGTCGTCACGGCGATCACGCAAAACACCGAGATCGAAGCAATGCGGATCGTGCGCCGCCGCTCCGCATCGGAATTGTCCGACGTCAGGCTCAGGAAGAACGGCACGGCGCCGACCGGGTTGATCAGCGCCAGCAGCGAAATAAACGATTTCAGGAGGTCCATCGATGTGCGCGGCGCGTACGCCGCTCAAGTCATGCCCGTTCGTGGGTCGCTCGCGAGCCGTGGCGAGCCTTATCGAAACCTCAGAGACTGCCCTTGGTCGACGGAATCTGCCCCGCCGCGCGTTCGTCCAGCTCCACGGCCATGCGCACCGCACGACCAAATGCCTTGAAGACCGTTTCCATCTGATGATGCGCATTCGCGCCGCGCAGATTGTCGATGTGCAGCGTGATCTTCGCGTGATTCACGAAGCCGCGAAAGAATTCGCCGGCCAGATCGACATCGAACGTGCCGATGCGCGCCCGCGTGAACGGCACGTTCATTTCCAGCAGCGGCCGGCCCGAAAAATCGACCACCACGCGTGAAAGCGCTTCATCGAGCGGCACGTAGGCATGACCGTAGCGGCGAATGCCCTTTTTATCGCCGAGCGCCTGGGCAAAAGCCATGCCCAGCGTGATGCCGGTATCTTCGACGGTATGGTGATCGTCGATGTGCAAGTCGCCATGCGCCTCGATCTCGAGATCGATCAGGCCATGACGGGCGATCTGATCGAGCATGTGGTCGAGAAACGGCACCCCGGTAGCGAGCTTTTGTTCGCCGGTGCCGTCCAGATTGATCTTCACGCGGATCTGCGTTTCGCTGGTATTGCGAACGACTTGCGCAACGCGCATGTAAAACCTCGAATCGAGCAGGATAAAAACAGGGATGGGGGCATTTTACCTGCGTTTTCGACGAAAACCTCCGCCGCGTTGGCGCAAAGCGCCAGCCCGCTATTTCAGCACGAGCGCCAATGCCGCCAGCAACTGCGCATTTTCCTCAGCTGTGCCGACGGTCAAGCGCACGCAATTGTCCAGCAGCGGATGGACCCGCGACACGTTCTTGATCAACACACGCGCCGTGCACAGCGTCTCGAAGACGGCATCCGCATCGGGCACGCGCACGAGCAAAAAGTTGCCCGCGCTCGGAAATACCGTCGCACCGGGCATCGCGGCAACCGCTGCGGCCAGCTTCGCGCGCTCGCCGCGCAGCAAAGCCGCTTGGGCCTCGAGCACATCGACGTGATCGAGCATAAATTCGGCTGCCGCCTGCGTCAGCACGTTCACGTTATAAGGCGGGCGGACCTTGTCGAGTTCGTCGAGCCAGGCCGCGTCGCCGACGAGGTAGCCGAGCCGAATGCCCGCCAACCCGAGCTTCGACACCGTGCGCATCACGACGACATTGTCGAATTCACGCACGCGCGGCAGCCAGCTGCGCTGCGCGAACGGTTGGTAAGCCTCGTCGATTACGACAAGGCCGTGGCGCTCGCCGGCCGCAGTGATGATCCGCTCGATATCGGCATCGAGGTACAGCGTCCCCGTCGGATTGTTGGGATACGAGAGGTAGATCACAGCCGGCTCGTGCTCGGCGATGGCAGCAATGACCGCTTCGGTATCGAGCGTGAAATCGGGCCGGTGCGGCACGCCGATAAATTCAAGCTTGGCGAATTTGGCCGACATCTGGTACATGACGAATCCCGGCACCGGCGCCAGCAGCTTCGCCCCCGGCTTCGCGCAAGCCATGGCGATCATGCTGATGATTTCGTCCGAACCGTTGCCAAGCAGCACGCCGCAGTGCTCGGGCACACCCATGACCCGCTTGATCTTGTCGATCAGCGCCGCCGGCCGCGGCGCCGGATAGCGGTTCAGCGCAACGCCCGCGAGGTGCTCGCCCAACTGCGTGGCCAGCGGCTCTGGCAGCGTGAACGGATTTTCCATCGCGTCGAGCTTCACGAAGCCGGTCGCGTCGGGCACCGGGTAGCTCGTCATCGCCAATACGTCGGCGCGAATGATGTCTTGTGGTCGGGTCATGGTTGGGTTGCAGGCATTGCGTTCGTTGGCGCTCGTTGGCGTTCGGCTCAGCCGGTTTGCTTCATGCGGTACTCGGCGCTCTTCGCGTGCGCGGGCAGCCCTTCACCGTAGGCCAGCTCCGCCGCGATCTCGCCAAGCGTCTGCGCCCCCTCCCCGCTCACTTCGATCACGCTCGAACGTTTAAAAAAGTCGTACACGCCAAGCGGCGACGAAAAACGCGCGGTGCGCGAAGTGGGCAGCACGTGGTTCGGCCCGGCGCAGTAATCGCCCAGACTTTCGCTCGTGTAGCGGCCGATGAAGATCGCGCCCGCATGGCGGATTTCATTCGCCCATTGCTGCGCGTCAAGCGCCGAGATCTCGATATGCTCGGGCGCGATCTGGTTTGCGATCGAGCACGCCTCAGCCATATCGCGCACTTTCACCAGCGCACCGCGCCCTTCGAGCGAGCGCTGAATGACCTCGCGGCGCGGCATCGTCGGCAGCAGCTCAGCGATTGCGCCCTCGACGCGCGTGATGAACGCATCGTCCGGGCACAGCAGGATCGATTGCGCGAGCTCGTCGTGTTCCGCCTGGGAGAAGAGGTCCATCGCGATCCAGCGCGGGTCGGTCGTGCCATCGCACAGTATGAGGATTTCGGACGGCCCGGCAATCATGTCGATGCCGACTGTGCCGAACACGCGGCGCTTGGCCGACGCGACATAGGCGTTGCCGGGCCCGCAGATCTTGTCGACGGCCGGCACCGTCGCCGTACCGTAAGCGAGCGCGCCGATGGCCTGCGCGCCGCCGATCGTGAAGACGCGATCGGCGCCGCCCAATAGCGCCGCGGCCAAAACGAGCGGGTTTTGTACGCCGTCGGGCGTCGGCACGACCATCACAATCTCGCGCACGCCGGCCACACGCGCTGGAATAGCATTCATCAGCACCGACGACGGATAGGCCGCTTTGCCGCCCGGCACGTAAATGCCGGCGCGATCGAGCGGCGTGACCTTCTGGCCGAGCACTGTGCCGTCCGCTTCCGTGTACTGCCAGCTATGGCTGCCGCATTCGAGCTTCTGCTTCTCGTGATACGCCCGCACGCGCGCGGCGGCCGCCTCAAGCGCCGCGCGCTGCTTCGGCTGAAGGCTGTCCAATGCGGCCTCCAGCGCCGTCTGCGGCAACTCGAGCGCCGCGACGCTGGGCGCGTCGAGCCGGTCGAAGCGGTTCGTGTATTCGAGCACGGCCGCGTCGCCACGCGCTTTCACGTCGGCAAGAATCTGCCCGACCGAGCGTTCGATGGCTTCATCCTCACTCGCCTCGAAGGCGAGCACCGACGCAAGCGCCGGGCCAAAATCGGTGGCGCTCGAATCGAGTTTGCGAATCTTCAAAGACATACGGGTATCCGTTCCGTTAAGGCGCGCAGCGTCGCGTCGCGTCGTTCGCGTTGCTCACGCGGGCGCGTCTCCGCTCGTCGATGCGCGTTCGAACGCATCGAGAAACGGTCTGAGCGCCGCGCGCTTCAACTTGAGCGCAGCCTGGTTCACCACGAGGCGAGAGGAAATTTGCATGATCTCTTCAACCTCGACGAGATGGTTCGCGCGCAGGGTGCCGCCCGAGCTCACCAGGTCGACGATCGCATCGGCCAGCCCGACCAGCGGCGCAAGCTCCATCGAGCCATAAAGTTTGATCAAATCGACATGCACGCCCTTCGCCGCAAAATGTTCGCGCGCGGTTTGCACGTACTTCGTCGCGACCCGCAAGCGCGCGCCCTGGCGCACCGCGTTGGCATAGTCGAAACCGGCCTTCACCGCAACCGACATCCGGCAATGCGCGATATTGAGGTCGATCGGCTGATACAGCCCGCTGCCGCCGTGTTCGAGCAGCACGTCCTTGCCCGCCACGCCGAAATCCGCCGCACCGTATTCGACGTAAGTCGGCACGTCCGTCGCGCGCACGACGATGACGCGCAGGTTGGGTGCGCTCGTCGTCAAGATCAGCTTGCGCGAGGTTTCCGGGTCCTCGGCAACCTCGACGCCGGCCGCCGCCAGCAACGGCATCGTTTCCTCGAAAATGCGCCCCTTCGACAGCGCAAGCGTCAACGGCACGGCACTCATGCGCGGCCTCCGGCATTCGCCGAAACGCGGCGCACGTTCGCACCGATGCGCGTCAGCTTGTCTTCCATGCGGTCGTAGCCGCGATCGAGGTGATAGATGCGGTCGACGAGCGTCTCGCCCTGCGCGCACAGCCCCGCAATCACGAGGCTCGCCGAAGCACGCAGGTCGGTTGCCATGACCGTCGCGCCCGAAAGCGCCGGCATGCCGGTCACGAACGCCGTGTTGCCGTCCACCGTGATATGCGCGCCGAGCCGGTTCAGTTCCTGCACGTGCATGAAGCGGTTCTCGAAGATGGTCTCGACAACCTGCGCGCTGCCCTTGGCAATGGCGTTGAGCGCCATGAACTGCGCCTGCATGTCGGTCGGAAACGCAGGATATTCGGACGTGCGCACGGCAACGGCATGCGGACGCCGGTTCATCCGCACACGCAGCCAATCGTCGCCCTCTTCGATCGTCACGCCGGCTTCGCGCAATTTGCTGATGACGGCATCAAGCGTATGCGGGCGCACCTGACGCAGCGTGACGTCGCCGCCGGCCGCCGCGACGGCACACAAAAACGTGCCCGCCTCGATGCGGTCCGCAATGACGGTATGGTAGGCGCCGTGCAATTTCTCGACACCCTGGATCACGAGCCGATCGGTGCCGATGCCGTCGATCTTCGCGCCCATCGCCACGAGCAAATGCGCGAGATCGCCCACTTCCGGTTCGCGCGCCGCGTTTTCGAGCACGGTTTCGCCATCGGCCAGCACCGCCGCCATCAGCAGATTCTCGGTGCCGGTCACCGTGATCATGTCCGTCACGATGTGCGCGCCTTTAAGCCGCGTGGCCCGTGCTTCGATATAGCCGTGCGCAAGCTCAATGTGCGCGCCCATCGCCTGTAACCCACGAATATGCTGGTCGACCGGGCGCGCGCCGATGGCGCAGCCGCCCGGCAGCGACACGGTCGCCGTGCCGAAACGCGCAAGTAGCGGCCCGAGCACGAGGATCGACGCGCGCATCGTCTTCACCAGTTCGTAAGGCGCCACCGGGTTGTCGACGTGGGTCGCATCGAGCGACATCGCCCCGCCCGAGGTCTCGGCGCGCATGCCCATCTGCTCGAGCAACGCGAGCATCGTGCGCACGTCTTTCAGGTCGGGCACGTTCTCGAGATTGACCGGCTCGGCAGCGAGCAGGCTCGCGCAGAGAATCGGCAATGCGGCGTTCTTGGCGCCCGAGATGCGCACTTCGCCAGAAAGCGTCCGGCCGCCTTCGATCGCAAGCTTGTCCATGCTGAGCTGTCCCTGGTTGACGTCGCCTTCCGTCCGCTTTGCCTGTGCGGCGCGGCTGCCGGCCGCCCGCATATCGTCTTGAGTGTCTTGAGTAATGCGCACTAACTTTCCTGGATTATTTGTCTTGCCATTCCGCGGGGGTGAGCGTCTTCATGCTCAGCGCGTGGATTTCGGCCTTCATGCGCGCACCGAGCGCAGCATAGACGAGCTGATGGCGTTGAATCGGGCGCTTGCCCTCGAACGCGTCCGATACGATCGTCGCAAAAAAATGCTGTCCATCGCCCTCGACCTCGAGATGCTTGCAGGCAAGCCCTGCTTCGATGTATTGCTTGACTTCATCGGGAGTCGGCAACATGGTGAGCACTCCTATCTGTCTGATTCAATGACGCAGCTTGTAGCCCGTTGCGACGAGACGCATCGCGAGCACGGCAACCAGCGCGAAAAATACGGCAACGACACCGAGGCTTGCGAGCGGATCAACATCCGACACACCGAAAAAGCCATAGCGAAAGCCGTCGATCATATAAAAAAACGGGTTCAGCCTTGACACGTCGCGCCATAGATCAGGCAGCGTATGCGTCGAGTAGAACACGCCCGAGAGGAACGTGAGCGGCATGATCAGAAAATTCTGGAACGCGGCCAACTGATCGAACTTCTCCGCCCAAATGCCCGCGATGAGCCCCAACGTGCCGAGAATCGCCGAGCCAAGCACGGCGAACGCGACGATATAAAGCGGCGCGGCGAACGATGTCGGCACAAACCAGATCGTCACGACCAACACGCCGAATCCGACCACCAGGCCGCGCACGGCCGACGCAAGCACATAGGCGCCGAATATTTCCCAGTGCGTGAGCGGCGGCAGCAGCACAAAAACGAGGTTGCCGGTGATCTTCGATTGGATCAGCGACGACGAACTATTGGCGAACGCGTTTTGCAGCACAGTCATCATCACGAGCCCCGGGATCAGAAAGCTCGTGTACTCGACGCCCGCATAGACTTCGACATGGTCACGCAACGCATGACCGAAAATCGTCAGGTAAAGCAGTGCCGTGATGATCGGGGCAAGCACGGTCTGGAACGACACCTTCCAAAACCGCAGGATCTCCTTATAGAACAGCGTGCGAAAGCCGCTCATGCGAGCCCCTCGACCAACTCGGGTCCGTTCATCAATTGAACGAAGACGTCTTCGAGATCGGCCTTGCGCACGTCGATTTCGTCGAACATGCAGCCCGCGGCGCGGCAGCGCGCGAGAATGCCTTCCACTTCGTCGTAACTCGACAAGCGCAGCAAATGCTCGCGCGCCCCTGGCGCCGACGGCTCAACTTCCAGCGCACGCAATTCGGACGGCAACAGCCCCGCCGAAAAACGCAAGAAAAGCTGCATGCCGGCAAAGCGTGCGAGCAGCGCGTGCGTGCGGTCGAGCGCGACAATCTCGCCGCGCCGCAGCATCGCGATGCGGTCGCATAGCGATTCGGCCTCTTCCAGATAATGCGTCGTCAGCACGATGGTGTGGCCTTCACGGTTGAGCCGCGAAATGAATTTCCACAGCGTCTGACGCAGTTCCACATCGACGCCGGCCGTCGGTTCGTCGAGCACGATCACGCGCGGCCGATGCACGAGCGCCTGCGCGACCAGCACACGCCGCTTCATGCCGCCCGAGAGCGCGCGCATATTCGCATCGGCTTTCTCGGTCAGATCGAGATTGGCCATCACTTCGTCGATCCAGGCGTCGTTGCGATGCAAACCGAAGTAGCCCGATTGGATTCGCAGCGTTTCGCGCACCGTGAAAAACGGATCGAAAACGAGCTCCTGCGGCACGACCCCGAGCGAACGGCGCGCCAACCGGAAGTCGGACACGACATCGTGCCCGAGCACCGAGACGCTGCCTTCGTCGGCACGGGCAAGCCCGGCAAGAATGCTGATCAGGGTGGTTTTGCCGGCGCCGTTGGGACCGAGCAGGCCGAAAAATTCGCCTTCGTCGACCGTCAAGCTGACGCCCTTGAGCGCTTGCAGTGTCTTGTAGCGCTTCTTGACGTTGCGGATCTCTATGGCTGACATGGATGTGCGCGACCTTTGTCGATGGCGCGCCTTTGTTTGGACGTGAAAAACGGACGCTGCGGGGCAGCCACGCCCCGGCGATGGCCCCGAAAATCGGTGCCGATCGGATGCCCGGAAAAACGGTTGATTATAGGCTAAGTCCGGCGGGCCGACTTACAGCCGCAGCGGTTGAGGGGCAACCGGACACAGGAGGCACAGGGGCGCAACGGATGCAATCGCCGAGGAACGTCTGAACGCCGCCTTGGCCGCACCGGGCAGCAAGACGCGACGTCGACCCGGCGTGCTCAGGCGTTCGAGGGAGGCGGCGTGGCGAGGATGGCGTCGACGCCGTAGACGCCGGCGAGGCTGATGAGCCCCTCGGGCATATTGACGACGTCGAACGCGCCGCCACGCGCAGCGGCCGCGCGCTGCCAAGCCAGCAGCACGGCGAGCGCCGATGAATCGAATTCCGCGAGGGCCGCGCAATCGGCGCCCACGGCACCGCTCGCGATGCTGGCGAGACCGTCCGCGAGCGCGCGCTTGGCGCTCGCGTGCGTGAGTACCGTGCCGACAGCAAAGCGGCTCGTCTGTTCGCTCACGACGGCTGCTTTCCCGCGGCGAGATCGTTGTTGCGCTGCGTCAGGAACTGGATCAGCCCCTGCACACCGCTTTCGTTGATCTTCGCGGAGAACTGCTGCTGATAGGCCTGAATGAGCCACGCGCCCGCTACGTTCAAGTCGTACACGCGCCAGCCCTGGGGCGTCTTGTAGAGCCGATAGTCGAGCTCGACCGGCTGGCCGTTGTTCATCACCTGGCTGCGCACGACGACATCGGTGTCGCCCGGGTTCGCGCGGAACGGCATGAACTGCACCTGCTGGTCGCGAACCTGCGACAGCGCGCCGGAGTAGGTCCGAATCAGCAGCATCTTGAATTGCTCGACCATTTGGTCTTGCTGCTGGGGCGAGGCCGAGCGCCAGGCCCGGCCCATCGCCAGTTGGGTCGTGCGGCGGAAATCGGTGTACGGCAGGATCTGCTGATTCACGACCTGCGTGATCCGGTTGATATCGCCGCTTTTGATCGATTTGTCAGCACGGATCGTATCGAGCACTTGGTTCGTGACGGTCTTGATCATGCCGTCGGGCGAGTTCGTGTCGACACCGTTCGGCGCGCTTTGCTGCGCGAACGCCGCGCCTGCGAACGAAATGAATGCCGTAAAAAGAGGAATCAGAAAAAATCTTTTCATCGTCAACCCTGAAGTTAAAAAGCCTGAGGTTGGAAGGCCGGCGCGCCGGGTAAGTTCAAGCTGCAACGTGCGCGACTCGGCAAGTTTCGTGTCCAAGTGTTACCACGGCAGCGTTATTTCAGACGAATCAGCGGCAAACCGGTGCGCTGCGGCGGCGGGACATACTGCTGCCCCGGCACCGTGTCGCTGTTCGGACCGCCGAGCGCCGCCGGCACAGCCGCATCGGATGCACCCGACGCCGCCGCGGGCGCTTGCGCCGACGGCGCCGAAGCGGGCGCTGTCGGTTCAGCCGCACTGCCTGATGCCGGCGCCACCGCTGCGGCCGGCGCCGCCGCGCCCACGCCGTCGTCGTCGTACTTCGGCAAAGGCTGCGCGCCGTCGCCATCGCTGCCGGTAATCAGATAGCGGCGACGCTGCAGGTACGCATTGCGCACGAACGAATATTTGTCGAGCGCGGCACCCGACAGCACATCGACCGTCGTCAGCAAATTCGCGCGCGTATTGACGAGATTCACGCCATAGAGCGCCCAACTAACCGACGACGGTTCCACGTACGTTAGCGGATTGCCATAGTAATCGACGATGAGCCCGCCTGCATCGCGCACCGTGCTCGGCCCGAGCAGCGGCAACACGAGATACGGACCCGACGGCACGCCATAATGGCCGAGCGTCACGCCAAAATCGGCCGCATGTTTCGGCAGCTTGGCCGCCGACGCCACGTCGAACAGGCCGCCGACGCCGAACAGCGTGTTGATCGTGACTCGCATGATGTCGCCGACGCCATCAGCAATCTTCAGCTGCAGCAACTCGTTCGCGGCGATGTAGACATCCCCGATATTCGAGAAAAAGTTCGTCACGCTGTTACGCACCGGCTGGGGCACCGCCCATTGATAGCCCTGTGCAACCGGTTTCAGAGCGTACTTGTCGAGCGTGTCGTTAAACGTAAACACGCCTCGATTGAAGCTCTCCAGCGGGTCGCCCGGTGTGGGCGTCTGAACTGACGCGCACCCGGCAAGCACCGCCGCCGCAATTGCCAACGTCACGTTTTTGGCGCGCGTGGTCTGCATTATTGTTCTCCGTGATGTTCCGTGCCAAGCGATACGACGCGCCCGCCTCAACCACCGGCGCCCGGCGCCGGGGCACTGGCCGACGCGGGTCCGGATGCTGCGGGTACTGCTGGTGGTGTTGCTGGTGCCGGCGGGGCTTTGGCTCCGCCGGCATCGGCCGCCTTGCCGTAAAGAAACTGCCCGATCAAATTCTCGAGAACAATGGCCGATTGGGTCATCGTGAGCGTATCGCCGGCCTTCAGCATCTCAGTGTCGCCGCCGGGCGTCAGGCCAATGTACTGCTCGCCGAGCAAACCCGACGTTTGGATCTTGGCCGATGAATCTTTCGGAAACGGATATTGCTTGTCGATATCGATCGAGACGACCGCCTGGTAGGTGTTCGTATCGAAGCCGATCGACGTGACGCGCCCCACCACGACACCGGCGCTCTTCACCGGCGCGCGCACCTTGAGCCCGCCGATGTTGTCGAATTTGAGCTTCACCGGATAGGTCGGCTGAAACGACAGCGAACTCATGTTGCCGGCCTTGAGTGCCAAAAACAGCAGCGCGATAAAGCCCAGCACTACGAACAAACCGACCCAGAAGTCGAGAACAGTCTTTTTCATCGTCATCCTAAGAGAGAGCCGCGCGCGACACCGTCTGCGTTAGCTGAACATCAATGCCGTGAGCAGGAAATCAAGGCCGAGCACGGCGAGCGACGCATACACGACCGTGCGAGTCGTCGCGCGCGAAACGCCCTCGGGCGTCGCCTTCGCTTCGTAGCCTTGAAACAGCGCGATGAAGGTCACGGCGAAACCGAATACCACGCTTTTGACGACGCCGTTGCCGACGTCCGCCCAGACTTCGACCCCGCCTTGCATCTGCGACCAAAAGGCGCCCGAATCGACGCCGATCATCAGCACGCCAACGACATAGCCGCCGAACACGCCGACCGCGCTGAAAATAGCGGCGAGGATCGGCATCGCGATGATGCCGGCCCACATGCGCGGCGCAATCACGTTCGCGAGCGGATCAATGGCCATCATTTCGAGCGCGGTCAACTGCTCGCCAGCCTTCATCAGGCCGATTTCGGCTGTCAGCGACGTGCCGGCTCGGCCGGCGAACAGCAACGCGGTCACGACCGGCCCCAGCTCGCGCACGAGCGAGAGCGCCACCAGCAGCCCGAGCGCCTGCTCGGAGCCGTAGCGGTTCAGCGTGTAATAACCCTGCAAACCGAGCACGAAGCCGACGAACAAGCCCGAGACCGCGATGATCACGAGCGAATAGTTGCCCACGAAGAAGATCTGCTTGATGACGAGATGCGGCCGGCGCAGCAGTGCAAAAAATTCGAGCAGGAGGCGCACGAACATCCGCGTCCCGTACCCAGTGCGCGCAATGCCGCGCAGCACCCAACTGCCGAGGGTTTCGATGACACCGGTCATACGCGCGCTTCTCCCATGCCGAAATCCGCCGCGAGCGGCGTATCGCTCGGATAGTGAAACCGGAACGGGCCGTCGGGCGCGCCGTCGATGAACTGCCGAACGGATGGATCGGCCGATTCGCGCAGTTCGGCGGGTGTGCCGTGCGCCAGCACGCCGCCGTTCGCGAGGAAGTAGACGTAGTCGGCGATCTGAAACGATTCGGACACGTCGTGCGTGACGAGAATCGACGTCGCGCCAAGCGCCCGGTTCAGCGTGCGAATCAGATTGGCCGTAATGCCGAGCGAAATCGGGTCGAGGCCGGCGAACGGCTCGTCGTACATGATCAGTTCAGGGTCGAGCGCAATGGCACGTGCAAGTGCGACGCGCCGCGCCATGCCGCCGGAAATCTGCGAGGGCGAAAGCGCGCGCGCGCCGCGCAAGCCGACGGCGTTCAGCTTCATCAGCACGAGGTCGCGAATCAGAGGCTCGGGTAAATCGGTGTGCTCGCGCAGCGCGAAGGCGACATTGTCGAACACCGACATATCGGTGAACAATGCACCAAATTGGAACAGCATCCCCATTTTGCGGCGCAGCGCATAAAGCCCCTCGCGGCTTTGCTTGCCGATGTCCTGGCCGTGAAACAGCACCTCACCGCGACGCGCCCGTTCGAGCCCGCCGATCAAACGCAGCACCGTTGTTTTACCGCAGCCCGAGCCGCCCATGACTGCAACGACCTGGCCGCGCGCAAAGCGCAGGTTCAGGTTCGAGAGGACGAGCCGCTCGTCGTCGTAGCCGAAATCGACGTTGCGCAACTCGAGAATAGGCTCGGAGGAAGATGACGGCACGAAGCAGGCGCTCCTTTTACGCGGAAGCGGAATTATAGGGCCTCAGCGTAAACGTTGTTGTGACACTGCGCGCTTCCGGTAAAAACCGCGGTTATTGATTCGCAAACACGGCCTCGAGTTCGGCCACGGCGGCAGCCGGGTCGGTTGCGGCCGTCACGGCGCTGACCACCGCCGCACCGCCCACGCCGGTGGCCAGCACAGCCTCGAGCGTGCCAAGACCAATGCCGCCGATCGCCACGAGCGCCACCTTGCCGTTGAGGAGCCGCACGTAGCGTGCAAGCCGCGCGGTGCCCTGCGGCGCGGTGGCCAAGGTCTTCGTCGCCGTCGGGAATATTGAGCCGAACGCCAGATAGCTCGGCCCGAAGTGCAGCGCGCGCAACATTTCGTAATAGCCATGCGTCGATAGGCCGAGCCGCATGCCCGCCGCGGCAATGGCATCGAGATCGGCCGTATCGAGGTCCTCCTGGCCGAGATGCACCCCGTATGCACCGGCGGCAAGCGCCTCGCGCCAATGATCGTTGATGAATACGCGCGCATCGTGGCGGCGCCCCGCCGCGACGCTTTTGGCGATGTCTTGAGCCAACTGCGCGGGCGACGCGTCCTTCACGCGCAGCTGCACCGTTTTCACGCCAAGGGCAAGCAAGCGCTCGACCCACTGCGCGCTCGGCACCACCGGATAGAGCCCCAGCCGCGCCGGGCAAGCGTCAAACAGCTGTTGCGGCGGCGCGATCAAGCCCGGAATGCGCGGAAAACGCGTCAGTTCGACGGGCCAGGCGTCCTCGCCGCGCGTTTCGTCGCCATCGCGCCAGGCCAGCGCCAGAACAAGCGCATCGGGCGGCTCGAAGCCGCAATCGAGAAAGCTCGCCAATGCCGCCAGCCAGTCTTCGGCAAGCGCACCGGCGCTATCGAGCGGGTAACGCTTGTCTGCGAGCATGAGGCAGGCGCCTTGCGCGCCCGCCTCGATCACGCCAGCCCCGTTCGCAAGCCACGCAGCCGAATCGTCCTGACGGCTAACGGTATCGGCGGCACCGGTCACCGCAACGATCAAATCGCCGGCGCCCGGCTCGTCGGGCGGAGTCAGGCAGATGCGCCAGGCCACGTCCGCACGCGGCCATTCGCCCAAGCGCGCGCGAATGCGCTCGGCGGCTTCCGTCAGCTCGTCGGCCGGCGGCCAGAAATACTCGCGACGAGTCAATGGCAGGGTTCGGTTCGCCGGATTCATGGTGCCCATTAGATACGCCTTCAGCCTGGGTTCAGCGTTGATCCTGGTGCCAGAATGGCATGCCGACGACGGGCGTGCTCGCTTGCGCGCTGTCGCGCTCGTCCATCGGCCCGGCGAGATAAGCGGCGCGCCCGGCCTCGACGCCCATCGCGAACGCGCGCGCCATCGCGGCGGGCTCGGTCGCCTGGGACACGGCCGTATTGAGCAGCACGCCGTCGAAGCCCCACTCCATGACCTGACACGCGTGTGACGGCACGCCCAATCCGGCGTCGACGATCAACGGCACGTGCGGCAGACGCCGGCGCAGGACCCGCAGGCCATACGGGTTCACGATACCCTTGCCGGTGCCGATCGGCGCGCCCCACGGCATCAGCGCCTCGCAACCCGCGTCGATCAGCCGTCGCGCGACAACGAGATCCTCAGTGCAGTAGGGCAGCACCTTGAAGCCGTCTTTGGTGAGCCGGGCCGCGGCCTCGACGAGTGCGATCGGGTCCGGCTGCAACGTGTAGTCATCGCCGATGACCTCGAGTTTGATCCAATCCGTTTCAAAGACTTCCCGTGCCATGTGCGCCGTCGTCACCGCTTCGTCGACGCTTTCGCACCCAGCCGTGTTCGGCAGCAGCGGCACCGCATGGCGCTTGAGTAGATCGAAAAAACCGGCCTCCGCAGTATTGCCCTGCATCTGACGGCGCAGTGCGACCGTCATCATGCCCGGGCGCGCCGCCTCTATCGAATCGGACAGCGAGCGCAGCGACGGGTACCGCGAGGTGCCAAGCAGCACGCGGCTCGCAAACGACGTGCCGTACAGCGTGAGCGGATCGACAGCAGGGACGGAAGTCATCGAAACAATCCTCAATAGGAGACGTCAATCGAAACGAAGCGTGCTCAGCCGCCCGCCACGGGGTGCACGATATCGAGCCGGTCGCCATCGGCGAGCGCGCGAGCGGGATGCTGCGCCCGCGCGACGAACTGGCCGTTCAGCGCGACGGCAAAGGGCGGGCGGGCGCCAAAAACGGCGAGCGCATCGGCAACGCTCGCGCCTTCGGGCAAAGAAAGTGGCTTTTGGTTGATCTGAATTTCCATGATTCGAACGATGCAGCCTTCACACATTCCGTTGTAGATCGGATTACCGCGCTCAAGCGCCGACGCCCAGCGCTTCGCGCTCGCCTGTCAGATGCAACATCGGCGCCCACCGCGTGTCACGCCGCCATTGCGCGAAGCCATCGGCATCCGCGACGCGGCGGGTCAGCACCGCGGAGCAGAGATCGGCCGCCGTTCTCGCCACTTCAGGCGCGATCATGAAGCCATGCCGATAAAGGCCGTTGACCGCAACGCGCGTTTCGCCGTCCCACACCACCGATGGACGATGATCAGGCAGCGTCGGCCGGCACTGCGTGTTGAGTTCGAGAATGCGCGCCTCGCCGAACGTGGGATGCACAGCGAACGCCGCGCTCAACAATTCGAGCGCCGAGCGCACGCTCATCGGCGACATGTCTTCACCCTCGATCTCGGTTGCGCCGATGACGAACACATTGCGCTCTTTCGGGGCGATATAAATCGGATAACGCGGATGCAGCATCCGCACGGACCGCGTCAACGAAATGCCGCTCGCTTGTACACGCACGACTTCGCCGCGAATACCGCGCAGCATCGGCAGTGCGCGTTTGGCACCCAGGCCGCGGCAGTCGACCGTCACGCGGGCCGGCGGCCATGCGCCATCGTCGACGGCCGTATTCCAGTGCGTGTGCACGCCGCGCTCGGCAAGCCCAGCCGCGAGCGCAGCAAGCGTCTGGCGATTGTCGAGCTGGCCTTCGCCCGGCAGCAGCAAGCCCTGAGCGAACCGGCCGGCCAGCGCCGGCTCGGTCGCACCAAGCTGCGCGGCATCGAGCGTCGACAGGTTGCCCTCGGCCAGCAGCGGAGCCGGCGCGTTCGCACGGATGCGTCGTTCAAGCAATGCCGCCTCGGCGCGATCGTCGCGATGCCAGACTACGAGCGTGCCGTTGCGTTGAAAAAAAACCGGCTCCGGCAGTTGCGCGATGAGCCGCGGCCACGCGTCAAGCGACGCGGCCCCGAGTTCGACGAGCAGCGGCTCGGCACTCGCCGCTTCGGCAAGCGGGGCGAGCATTGCGGCTGCGACCCAGGCGGCCGAGCCGGTGCCCGCCGCGTCGCCGCGCTCGTAAAGCGCGACGCGGTGCCCGTCGCCCGCCAGCAGCCAGGCGACGAGACGGCCGACGAGTCCGCCGCCAAGCACCGCGAAATCAGGCACGCCGGAGCAAACAGCTGAAGATTGATCAGTCATCGGAAACGATCCTTTTCTGCACGTCGTACGCTTTTGCGCGAACAACGCGTACCCAAGGACGAAACCGGCGGGTGAGGCCGGCCGGCGGCATCGTGACAACCGATGCGGCCGGCGGAGAAAAGCGGCGCCGCCCAAAGGGGCACCTGCGCGCAGTTCGCGCGTTTTCCTGAAACTTCCCGCGCCGGTATTACCCGGATCGGGTGCGAAGGGTTTCTCTCAGCCTCGCCTCGACACGGCTCTTGCCATGTCCACTTACCGCGAAGCACCCCTGTTTCGTCGCGGCCATTAGACCATAAAAGCAGAATGTGCCGCAAACGGCGGCGAGCGGCAGCCGATCTTCGAACGGAAGCACCGCCTAAGCTCAATTCGAAACAAACGCGACCGAGCGGCGCGCTGCGCTCTGGCACAATGTGCCGATTGTGAGATACGCCAGAGCCGCACCGCGGGTGGCCGGGAACGACCAACCGGCGCGCCGCGTTAAGGTTCGTTTAAGTGGCTCGCGAAACAATGCGCCCGCAATTGCGCATCGCCGGCCCGTCGGTACCCATCGAATCGAGACTCCTCATGACGCCATCCTCCGCAGCTTTTTCCCTGCGCAACAAAGCGCCGCAAGATATCGAATCCGTCTCCGCCTGGAGCCTCATCAAGCCCTATTGGATTTCGGAGGAATGGAAAATTGCATGGGGGCTGCTCGTGACGATCATCGCGATGAATCTGGCGATCGTCTGGATCAACGTACGGCTCAACAGCTGGAACGCCCAGTTCTATAACGCGTTGCAGCAAAAGGACATGGGCCACTTTCCACATCTGATGGTGGTTTTCACGGCACTGGCGTTCACGTACATCATTCTGGCCGTGTACCGCGCCTATTTGCGCCAGATGTTGTCGTTTCGCTGGCGCCAATGGCTGACGACCCGGTTCTTGAACGACTGGTTCGGTGACCTCGCATTTTATCGGATCGAACGCGACCGCCTCGCGGACAACCCCGACCAGCGGCTCAGCGACGATCTGCAATCGTTCGCTACCTCGACGCTCACGCTCTCGCTCGATTTTCTGTCGACCGTCGTCACGCTCGTCACGTTCATCACGATTCTCTGGTCGATCGCCGGCGCACTGACCATCACGCTCGGCGGCACGCCGCTCGTGATTCCCGGCTACATGGTCTGGGCCGCGGCGCTTTATGCGCTGGCCGGCTCGCTGTTGATCAAGAAAGTCGGGCACCCGCTCGTGTCGGTCAACTACCAGCAGCAGCGCGTCGAAGCCGATTTCCGTTTCGGCTTGCTTCGCGTGCGCGAAAACGCCGAGCAGATCGCGCTCTATAACGGCACCGATACGGAGAATCAAACGTCGCGCACGGTCTTCACGCGCATTCGCGACAACTGGTGGCTCATCATGAAGTACACGAGGCGAATGAACTTCGTGCTTGTCTTCTACAGTCAGATCGCCAATATTTTCCCGATCGTCGTCGCCGCGCCGCGCTATTTTGCGGGGGCCTATACGATGGGCGTGCTGATGCAGATCGCTCAGGCGTTCGGCAGCGTCAGCGACGCTTTTTCATGGTTCATCAACAGTTATAGCTCGCTCGTCGAATGGCGCGCCACGGTCAACCGTCTGCGCGAATTCAAGCGCGTGATGCACGCGACGCATTTCAGGGAATCGGTCTCGCCCGCCACGGAGCACGGCGGCATCAACCTTCACTATGTCGACGCACCATCGCTCGCCACGCACGGGCTCAAGCTTGCACTGCCGACAGGCGAGCCGCTCGCGTCGATCGCCGACATCGTCATCAAACCCGGCTCGCGCTGGCTCGTGCGCGGCCCCTCGGGCTCGGGCAAGAGCACACTCTTGCGCGCGTTCGCAGGCCTCTGGGCATTCGGCGACGGCGAAATCGATGCGCCGGTCGGCGCGCGCTCGATGTTCGTGCCGCAGCAAAGCTATCTGCCTATCGGCACGCTCAAGGGGGCACTCGCCTACCCTGCGAACGCGGACGCGTTCAGCGACGAGGCCTGTCGCAAAGCGCTAATAAGCTGCAGGCTCGAGGGGTACGCCAACCGGCTCGCCGAATCGACGCATTGGACGCGCGTGCTGTCGCCGGGCGAACAGCAGCGGCTGGCCGCCGCACGCGCGTTGCTGCACCAACCCGATTTTCTGTTTCTCGACGAAGCCACGAGCGCACTCGATCCGGAGAACGAGGCGCATGTCTATCGGCTCCTGAACGAGCGGCTGCCGCAAGCGGCGATTATCAGCGTCGCACATCGCGAGTCGGTCGTGGCGTATCACGAAAACACGCTCGAGATCGAGCGAGCGCGCGAGCAAGCGATGGCTTGAAATCGATACGCCGCTCCGGTGCCGAAGCAGTCTCGGTGATCAAAAGCTGATCGTCGCCGTGATCGTATCGCTGTAATTTCCTGGTGCGGGCGTAGCCTGCGCCGGTACCAGGCCGTAGACATTCACGACCTGTTGATTGCCGGTACCGACGCCCGTTGCCATGGCCGTGCCAGCGGAGCCGTCGCCCCACGGCGAGGTATGCGCCGCATCGAGATAAAGCTGATAACTCACGGCGCCGCCCCCGCCGACACGCTGCATCGATCGGCTTGCCACGTTCGAGCTCCCTCCGCCGTTCAGCGCGATTCGCCACGCGTCGCCATTCGTGCATTGCGCAGTGATCGAGCCGGTTGCGCCCCGCGCAGCATCGAGCACGCCCGTCGCAGCGAAGCTGACGTTCGTTGCGCTGATAAAGCAGTCGTTGAGCACGGTCGCGTTCACGCTGAAAGGCAGCGTTCCGTTGCTCGTCGTGAGCGATGCGCACGTCGGCGCAGTGAGCAGATAGAAGCCGGCATTGAGCGAGGTGGTGTTGCCGCTGAACGACGCCGTATAGAGCGTACTGCTGTTATTCACCGTCGGTACGGTCGGCTGGTTTGCGGCAATTCTTCCGTAGACGGTCGCCGTCGCGACCGCGCTCGTGCCGACTGCGGGTTTCGATAGCGTCAGCGCGATCGGCGTCGTGCCGTTGCTGACAGCGCCCCATGCGAGCGAATGACTTGCATCCTGGTACAGGTCGTATTGGAGCGCGTTCGTCCCGTTCACGAGCGTGCGGGGACTGGCTCCGCCCAAATTCAGGCATACCTGAGCGTTAGGCGTCAGCGTCACGGCGGGCCATGTGCATGTGACCGTCACCGTTCCCGTGGCGTCCACCGCGCTCAGTGCGATGGGATTGACCGAACCAAAATCGACTGTGGAGGCGACCGCCGCGCACGACTGCGCCGACGCACGCTCCGGAGATCCGCACAGCGCCGCGAACACCAGCAGAACAAGTACGACGCGGCTCATTGTCGCCCTCCCGGCGCGTTGGCACAGGTGAGCGGGCCAATGGTCGGCAGCGATCCGTCGAGAGGGCGCGTATAGGCGAATTCCGCCAGGCAATGGATGGCGTCGTGATCGACAACAAGACGATTGTTTGCTTCCAAGTTTTCGATAAACGCGATGCCATCGTAGCCGACGATCGTCTCACCGCCCGATTGCAAATGACGGACGGCCGCACCGGGCGGCAGCAATTTACCGTCCGCGCCACGAAGAATGACCGACGCCGCGCGGTAGCGCGCGACCCCAAAGTGCGCGACCACGCCCGCGCGCTCCCGCGGGACAAGCGATTTCGCGGTCGATTCGATGCGCGCGTCCGCGGGCAGACCCATGCTGTCGATACTCACTGCGTTGTCCTGATAGGCATTCAGATCCGGCACGAGCAGATGACCCGACCCGTTCGTCTTCCCGATCGCGCGATTTTCGTGGAGCACGGGAATGCCGGGCACGCCGTCGGTCGAGACCAGCGCAAACGCATCGTAAATGTGGCGAGACAAGTTGACGCTGCCATCCATCAGGACCATCGCGCCGCTCACCTCCACTGATGCGCCGGCAGTGCCCGCAATGCGCTGCGCAGCCGCGCTCACCTCGCCTGCGTTGCCCAAGTACTGGACTTGCGCGCGCTGATAGGCAGCCGCACCGCTGCCGCCCGCCTGCGCGCCCCATCCCCAACCGCCGTCATAATCCGGCGAACGCAATGCACTCACCTGATAGGTCGATTGATTGTTCTGCCTACCGCCCACGGCATTGATAGATGCCGCACGCCCCATCGGAATGCTCAAGCCCAGCATGATGCCGTGGGAACGGTGCTGGAGGAAATCTTTATACGCACTGAGATTGACGGCCACAAAACTGCCGATATTGCGTGAGTACGACATCGTGCCGATCTTCGAAGCCAAACCCTGCGCCGGCTTGAAGCCGATGTAGCTGAGCGACACGGTCTGGCGCCCTCCGAGCGGAAGCGCCAACGTCACGCGATCGATTGCGGAGACAACAGGGGCACCCTCACGCGAAGCAAGGTCGCCATAGTTGCCGAATGCGCGGATCGTCTGTGCGTCGATGGAAAACCGCGGTTCGATCAACTGGTAACCAACGCTCATTTGCGTTCCTGCGAAACGCCCCGCGCTCGCGGAAAATGAGCCGTTGATGACGCCCGCCATGCCCAGGCGCATGACCGCACCCGCGCCCGCGTTGACGAGCCCGTTCGTCGCTTCGGCATGGCCCTCGAGCGTCAGCAGTTCGCTCAAACCACGTCGACCCGATGCGCTGAACGCTGGCCTCGGATCGTAATCGAATGATGCCAGCCCGTAACGCCGCCGCACGAAGCCTGCTTCGAACGAATAACTCGACAAGCCAGGCGCCAGCAATCGCGCATCCACGTAAAGCGGCACGGAACTCACACGCGGGCGGCCGAGCGCATCGTTCGTCACGATCGTGACCTGCCCCGCGCCCGTAATGCCAGGCACTTCGTTGATGATGAACGGTCCGCTCGGCACGTTCGAACTGAACTGTCGAACGTTGTTGACATAGACGTCGATTGCCGACGGCACCACGGCCGAACCCAACAACGCAGGGACGGGGAACGTGATGAGATCGGGACGCAGCGCGAAATTGCTGCGCCACTGAAAGCCGCCAATGCGAATCGATCTACTCCACGCAAGCGACGATGAAATCGTGTCGCCGACTTGTGTCGTTGTAAGCGAGGCCTGGTTGGAGCGGCTCCAGGCGGTGTCGTAGCGCGTATAGCTGCGCTTGCCGCCATAGACGTAGGCAACGCCCGTGTTGCTAAAAACCCCTGCCGGATCGAAATAGCGCAACTCGCTAAAGAGCGCGAACCGCTGACCAGCATCGCTTTGCGCGAAAGCGTCGTAATTGATCGCCAGCCCGCGCGCCGATACGGCCGCCGAGGTCTTCGGCAACGAACGCGTATCGACGTTGAACGGTTTGCGCATGCTTTCCTCGACCTGCAACATCACGATCTGCCGAGCCGCGTCATATCGGTAAGCAAGCCCCGGTATTGAATCCAGCGCCACTTGCTCGGCAGCGGCAATGCCGAGCTTTTCCACAGCCAGCCCCAGTTCGCCTAGATCTTTTACCGTTGCCATCAGATGTCCGTTGCGCTCTCGAAAGTGAGCGAGAAGCGGTGAGGGCTCGCCATTGATCGTCACCGCGAGCACCAAATTCTGAGAGGCGTCCGCGCTCGCGTCGTCCATGATTACCATCGATTGCGCCGATTGCGCCGCAGCCTGCGCTGATCCACCGATTGATAGCCCGATGGCGATGGCCGTCGCGACGAGCAAACCATACGTCAGAGTCAAGGCGATGCCGCTCGCATGGTGCTGGCGCTTAGCGCGTTGGACTCACGACGAGCGCGGCTTCCTGCGAAACGGAATTGATCTTCGCGCGTACCTTCATCGCGCCGTGCGAGTCGACATCGAGCGGCAGTGCAACATCCCAACGGCGAGCGCGTTTGGCCAGCGCATAACCGAACAGCCCCTTGTTAATCACGTACGTCTTGCCGGCTCCATCGACAAGTTCCACTGCCGCGACCTGTGCGCGCCGCGCGCCGCTGTTCTCGATGGTCAGCGTCCATCCTTCGGGCGTATGGCCCAACGACCAAGCAAGCCGCGCCGAGCCGACGGACCTCGATGCTTCGATGAAAACCGGTACCGAATAACGCAGGCGGATGAGCACGCCACTGTGCGGCGCCTCCCCGGGCGGCGGCAGTTCGTCGATCAAGATGCGAAAGCTTTCTTCGTCCGCAACCGGCGCGCCGTTTGCGCGCACGAGCCGGATCAGTTGTCCTGCCAGGGCCCCGACGTTCACGAGCGGCGGGCTGGCGAGCAAATCCTGGGTGGGCGTCAGCGTGTCAGCACCATTGACCTGATCCCATCGAAATACGCGGACTTGCCCATAAAGCGGCGACTCGCCGGCGTTGCGCAGCGTGATACCGGATGCGTTGTCGCCCGCCTGCAATTCGACCATTACGGGCGAGATTTGGAGCGACGCCGCCGCAGCCAACGCCGGAATAAACGCGATAACGAGCGGGGCCGCGACGCGCTGGATCGTATCGATGATCTTGTTCACGATGGCTCAGAAGTAGACTGTCGCGGTAATCGTTGACCGATAGGTATCCGGTTGTGGCGTCGACTGCGCCGGTACCTGCCCATAGACCGATATCGATTGTGCCGAGCCGCTGCCTGTGCCAGCGACGGTGTCGGTGCCCTGGGTATTGCCCCAGATGGTCGTATGGGCCGCGTCCTGAAAGAGTTGGAAGCTCACGGTCGTTGAGGTATTGCCGCTCGTAATGCCCGCGAGCAGCCGCGCCGCGACAGTGGAACCCGATACCGAGCCCTCGTCCAATCCGACGTTATAGGGCGTGCTGTTAGAGCAGGTTACGGAAAGCGTGGTCTGCTGCGTCAAGGCCGAAGCCAATACGCCGGAGGAGCTGAAAGTCAACGCGTTAGCCGAGATCGTGCAGGCTGCCTGCAGCGTCAACGTCACCGTAAATGTGGCAGTGGCGGTGCCGTTGCTATACGTTGCGGCGTGCGCCGCAGGCAAACCTGCCGCAAGCATCACGGCGGCAACACGCAGCGGTAGTTGCATCTTCATGAGAAATCCCCGTCTTTCTGTCGATCTAATACTGCGCCCAATCTTTTCAGTACCCGGGAGTGCCGGAAAATGGCGTGTCTTAGTCCGTTGTTCAAACCATGCTGTGGTGCACAAATTAAACCACACTACTCCATAATCATTGATCGACATCAAAAAAGATAACTTCTCCGAGCAGCAATTCAATCTATTTCTGGAATACCACGACAGGGGAAACCCGTGCCCACGTTTAAATAAAAATAACTTGCAAATGAAGCTTATGCGCAGTCAAACAGATTTAGCAACCTGTATATGTGAATCAGAAAGCAACGACGAGCCACAACCAATTCCGTGGAATCGGTTTGAAATGTTTTAATAATGTTCTTACGAATACTTTTTTGGCAAAATTCTCGGTAAGTTAATGGCTCGGCACAAATCGCCTCGTACAGCCTTTATTCGGGAAATCGTCGCATCCAGCGTCACCTTTTGAACTCAATTACTTTCTTATCCGCAC
This sequence comes from Trinickia sp. LjRoot230, assembly GCF_964253315.1. NCBI lineage: Bacteria > Pseudomonadati > Pseudomonadota > Betaproteobacteria > Burkholderiales > Burkholderiaceae > Trinickia > Trinickia sp. LjRoot230. Next base: position 388,215 of record NZ_CAXUQX020000001.1, on the reverse strand, counting down.
CACGCCGCATGCCGCGGCACCGTAAAATAGCTCGCGCCGCAAGGCGCGCGTCCGTTTTATGATCGAATTCGCACCTACCCCTCGCTAACGCTCGCTGCAACCACGCTCACTAACATTGAATAAGGAGACCGAATGCGCCCGCTGGCTTGGTTTGCCGAACTGTCCGTACGCGAGCGCCGCACGGTGTGCGCCGGCTTCGGGGGCTACGCGGCCGACTCCTTCGACTTCATGATTTATTCGTTCCTGGTGCCGACGCTGATCGCCACCTGGGGAATGACCAAAAGCGAGGCAGGCATGATCGCAACGGGCGCGCTGATCTCGTCCGCCGCGGGCGGCTGGCTCGCCGGGATACTGGCTGACCGCTACGGCCGCGTGCGCGTGCTGCAATCGACGATCGCCGCATTTGCCGTCTGCACGTTCTTGTCCGGTTTCACGCATTCGTTCTGGCAGCTCTTTGCAACACGCACGCTGCAAGGCTTCGGCTTCGGCGGAGAGTGGTCGGTCGTGACGATGATGGTGGCCGAGACGATCCGCACGCCAGCCCATCGCGGCAAAGCGGTCGGCACCGTGCAATGCAGTTGGTCGTTCGGCTGGGCCGCGGCCGCACTCGTCTACTGGGGGGCGTTCGCATGGCTTCCCGAAACCTATGCCTGGCGCGCCTGCTTCTGGGTCGGCTTGTTGCCGGCGCTGTGGATCATCTACGTGCGCCGCAACCTGCGCGATCCCGATGTATTCGTCGCCACGCGTGCGGCTCGCGAGGCGGGGCTCGACCGTTCGCATTTCCTCCATATCTTCGCGCGCCCCTATCTGGCGACGACCCTCCTCGCCAGCCTGCTGTGCACAGGCATGCTGGGCGGGTACTACGCGATTACCACTTGGCTGCCAACCTATCTCAAATTGGAACGTCACTTGTCGGTCTTCGGCACGAGCGGTTATCTGATCGTGCTGATCGCCGGGTCGGCGGTCGGTTATATCGTCGGCGCCGTGCTGTCGGACCGGCTCGGCCGGCGCCCGACGTTCATGTTGTTTGCGCTGGGCTCGTTCGCGCTCGCGATGATCTATACGATGCTGCCCATCACCGACCACGCCATGCTCGCGCTCGGTTTTGCGCTTGGCGTCGTCATGCAAGGCATCTTCGCGGGCATCGGCGCCTATCTCTCGGAGCTTTACCCCCATTCGATCCGCGGCTCTGGGCAAGGCTTTTGCTATAACGTCGGGCGCGGCACCGGGTCGTTTTTTCCGTTGCTCGTCGGCGCGTTGTCGCAGACCACGATGCTCGCCAAGGCCATCGGCCTTGTCGCTGGCGCGGGTTACCTGCTCGTCGTTGGTGCGGCGCTCCTGCTGCCCGAGACGAAGGGCAAAGTGCTGGGCGGTGTCGATGTCGGCGCAAGCCGTTGAGCCGCTACGCCAAGGGCACTGAAGCAAGCGCTCGATAGCGCGCACCGCTGCGCTCGAGCGTACTCGAATACAGCGTCAGTGCTTCAAATCGGGAGGTCCCGGGGGCAATGGCACGCATCGGGAGATCGGTGGCGCAGGCGGCTCCGGCACGCATACGTGCGAGCGTCACGTGAGGGCGAAACGGCCGATGATCGTCGATCGGCAGCCCTAATCCCGTGACGAGCGCGCACACGCGAGCGTGCAAATCGACGAGCGAGGGTGCCGCCTCGAAGACAAGCACGGCAAGCCGCGGATGCGACACGCTCGGCCAATACTCGAGCCGCTCGATGTGCAGCGGCGGCAGGGCGGCCGCAACGGACGCGAGTTCCGCGGCAAGCGCGGTGCCTTGGTCGTGCGAAATGGAGCCGAGGAACGCGAGCGTCATGTGCAGTTGATCGACCGGCACGAGGCGTGTCGCGCGCGCAGCACACGCAGCACCACTCGCCATGGCCGCCCACGCCGCACGCGTCGGCGCATCGGGCACGAGCGCGATAAACGCTCGATGCCAGACGTCAGCCTGCGTTGCCCGCGGCTCGACCGGCATCGCTATACCTTCGCTTGCCCGACGTCGCTCACCGCTCACCGCTCGCTCGTTTAGCGCGGCAGCTCAGAGCTGCCCATCAAATACGCGTCGACGGACCGCGCACACTGACGGCCTTCGCGAATCGCCCAGACGACGAGCGACTGGCCTCGACGCATGTCACCCGCGGCGAACACTTTGTCGACCGACGTGTAGTAGGCGCGCTCGCCTTCGGTACTCGCGCGGACATTACCGCGCGCGTCCTTGTCGACGCCGAATGCTTCGAGCACCGGCGCGGCCGGCTGCGTGAAGCCCATCGCGAGCAGCACGAGGTCGGCCTTCATGTCGAATTCCGAGCCGGGCACTTCCTGCATCTTGCCGTCCTTCCACTCGACGCGTACGGCGACGAGCTTCTCGACCTTGCCGTTCTTGCCTTCGAGCCGTTTCGTGGCGACCGACCAATCACGGCTGCAGCCTTCGTCGTGCGACGATGACGTGCGCAGCTTGATCGGCCAATACGGCCACACGAGCGGCTTGTTTTCCTCTTCGGGCGGCTGGGGAAGCAACTCGAACTGCGTGACGCTCTTCGCGCCATGGCGGTTGGAGGTGCCGACGCAATCCGAACCGGTATCGCCGCCGCCGATCACGACCACGTGCTTGCCCTTGGCGCTCAGTTGATCGGTGACCTTGTCACCGGCGTTGACCTTGTTTTGCTGCGGCAGGAATTCCATCGCGAAATGCACGCCCGCCAACTCACGGCCCGGCACCGGCAGATCGCGCGGCGTCTCGGAACCACCGGCGACGACGACGGCGTCGAATTGCTCCTTGAGCTCGTCAGGCGTGACCGTTTCCTTCGCTGTGTTCCCGATGAAAGGCGGCAACCCCTCGTTGCCGATGAAAACATTGGTGCGGAACGTCACACCCTCGGCTTCCATCTGACGCATGCGGCGATCGATCAGCCACTTTTCGAGCTTGAAGTCGGGGATGCCATAGCGCAGAAGCCCGCCGATCCGGTCGTTCTTCTCGAACACCGTCACATCGTGGCCCGCGCGCGCAAGCTGCTGCGCCACGGCCAAGCCGGCCGGGCCCGAGCCGACGACAGCGACCTTCTTGCCGGTCTTGCGCTTGGGCGGTTGCGGCACGACCCACCCTTGTTCCCACGCCTTATCGATGATCGCGTGTTCGATCGACTTGATCCCGACAGGCTCCGCGTTGATGCCGAGCGTGCAGGCCGCCTCGCACGGCGCCGGGCAGATGCGGCCCGTGAACTCAGGAAAGTTGTTCGTCGAATGCAGGACTTCGATCGCATTGCGCCAGTCTTGGCGGTACACGAGATCGTTAAAGTCCGGAATGATGTTGTTGACCGGGCAGCCGTTGTTGCAAAACGGAATGCCGCAATCCATGCAACGTGCGCCCTGCACCTTCGCATCATCGTCGGACAGTGCGAGGACGAATTCCTTGTAATGCTTCAAGCGCGCGAGCGGTGCCTCATACGTCTCGTGGCGGCGCTCATACTCGAGAAAACCGGTTGCCTTGCCCATGGGGTTCTCTTCTCTTCAATCCAATCGTCGGTGTCGGGGTGCCGGCGAGCGCCGCGCGTTCAGGAAAAAACGCGTGCGACAGGCCTCGACGGCGTCGTATCTTGGCTGCCCCCGTTCCTGTCGTGCTTGCGTTGCGGCGCTTGTCACACGGGAGCGGGGACCGGAAACGGGCTCAGTTCATCGTTCGGGCACGCGTTGCCGGCGTGAGCGTTGGCGTTGGCGTGTCGCGCTCATGCTGCGAGCGCCTCCTTGGCCGCTTTCTTCGCGCCGAGTTCGCCAAGCGCACGCTTGTATTCGGTCGGGAAGATCTTGACGAACTGCCGGCGAGACGTATCCCAATCCTCGAGCAGCGCTTTCGCCCGCGTCGAACCCGTGAACTGGAAGTGCCGCTCGATGAGCCCCTTGAGCAGCGCTTCGTCGGTGACGCCCGTGTGCCAGAGCGCACGTTCAACCGTACGCTCTTGCTCGGCTTGCTGCAGCACCGGTTCGAGCGTGACCATCGCCTTGTTGCACTTGCCGGCAAACGCGCCGTCCGGGTCGTAGATGAATGCCACGCCGCCGGACATGCCGGCCGCGAAGTTACGGCCCGTCTCGCCCAGCACGACGACCGTGCCGCCCGTCATATATTCGCAGCCGTGGTCGCCCGTGCCCTCGACGACCGCGCTAGCGCCCGAGTTGCGCACGCAAAAGCGCTCGCCCGCGACACCGCGCAAATAGGCCTCGCCTTCGAGCGCGCCGTACATCACCGTATTGCCGCAGATGATGTTTTCCTCCGATTTGCCGCGGAAGTCGTTGGTCGGGCGGATGATGATGCGCCCGCCCGAGAGCCCCTTGCCAACATAATCGTTGCCGTCGCCCACGAGGTCGAGCGTCACGCCGCGCGCGAGGAACGCGCCGAAGCTCTGCCCGGCCGTGCCTTTCAATTGAATATGGATCGAGTCGTCGGGCAGCCCGTCATGGCCGTACTTCTTGGCAATCGTTCCCGAGAGCATCGCGCCGACGCTGCGATTGACGTTGCGCACCGGCTGGATGAACGAGACATGCTCGCCCTTGTCGATGGCGGCGCGCGCCTTTTCGATCAACGTATGATCGAGCGCCTTCGCGAGACCATGGTCCTGCTCTTCGAGATGCCGGCGCGCGACTTCCGCGGGCATGGCCGGCAGGTGAAACACCTTCGAAAAATCGAGCCCCTTCGCCTTCCAGTGCTCGACGCCCTTTTTCATATCGAGCAAATCGGCGCGCCCGATCAGGTCGTCGAACTTGCGGATGCCGAGCTGCGCCATGATCTCGCGCACTTCTTCTGCCACGAAGAAGAAATAGTTGACGACGTGTTCGGGCTGCCCCTGGAACTTCGCGCGCAGCACAGGATCTTGCGTGGCAACGCCAACCGGGCACGTATTCAGATGGCACTTGCGCATCATGATGCAGCCTTCGACGACGAGCGGAGCCGTCGCGAAGCCGAACTCGTCGGCGCCCAGCAACGCGCCGATCGCGACATCGCGGCCCGTCTTCATCTGCCCGTCGGCTTGCACGCGAATCCGGCCGCGCAGACGGTTGAGCACGAGCGTTTGCTGCGTTTCGGCGAGGCCCAATTCCCACGGCGTGCCGGCATGCTTGAGCGACGACAGCGGCGAAGCACCGGTGCCGCCGTCGTGGCCGGCGATCACCACATGATCGGCCTTGGCCTTCGCCACACCGGCCGCGATCGTGCCAACCCCGACTTCCGACACCAGCTTCACCGACACGCTCGCCGACGGATTCACGTTCTTCAGATCGTGAATGAGCTGTGCGAGGTCTTCGATCGAATAGATGTCGTGGTGCGGCGGCGGCGAAATGAGGCCGACGCCCGGCACTGAATAGCGCAGTTTGCCGATGTACTCGGACACCTTGTGACCCGGCAACTGACCGCCTTCGCCGGGCTTCGCGCCCTGCGCCATCTTGATCTGGATCTGGTCGGCCGAGGCGAGGTATTCGGCGCTCACGCCGAAACGACCCGATGCCACCTGCTTGATCTTCGAGCGCAGCGAATCGCCTTCCTTGAGCGAAATGTCGCGCGCGATCTCGGGGCCGATGATGGACGCAAGTGTCTCGCCGTTTTTGATCGGAATGCCGCGCAACTCGTTGCGATAGCGTTTTTCGTCCTCGCCGCCTTCGCCGGTATTCGACTTGCCGCCGATGCGGTTCATCGCGACCGCGAGTGTCGCGTGCGCTTCGGTGCTGATCGAACCGAGCGACATCGCACCGGTGGCGAAGCGCTTGACGATGTCCTTGGCCGATTCCACTTCGTCGAGCGCAATGGCTTTCGAAGGATCGACCTTGAATTCGAACAAGCCGCGGAACGTCATATGGCGACGCGTTTGATCGTTGATCAAATGCGCGTATTCCTTGTACGTCTGATACGAGTTGCTGCGCGTGGAATGCTGCAGCTTCGCGATGGCGTCAGGCGTCCACATGTGATCTTCGCCGCGTACGCGGTAAGCGTACTCGCCGCCCGCATCCAGCATGTTGGCCAGCACCGGGTTGTCGCCGAACGCTTCGCGATGCAAACGCAGCGCCTCCTCGGCCACATCGAATAGTCCGATGCCGCCCACCTTCGATGCCGTGCCCTCGAAGTATTTTTCGACGAGATCGCTCGCGAGACCGACTGCTTCGAAAATCTGCGCGCCGGTGTACGACATGTAAGTCGAAATGCCCATCTTCGACATCACCTTTTGCAGGCCCTTGCCGACCGCCTTCGTGAAGTTGTAGACGGCCTTTTCGGGCGACAGATCACCCTTCATGCCCTGCGCCATTTGAGCAAGCGTTTCCATCGCGAGATACGGATGGACCGCCTCGGCACCGTAGCCGGCCAGCAGCGCGAAGTGATGCACCTCGCGCGCCGAGCCCGTTTCGACGACGAGGCCGGTGCTCGTGCGCAAACCCTGCGTGACGAGATGCGTATGGATGGCAGCCGTCGCGAGCAGCGCGGGAATGGCAACGTTGTCACGATCCACGCGGCGGTCCGACACGATCAGCATGTTGTATCCGGAGCGAACGGCATCGACGGCCTCGGCGCACAACGACGCGAGCCGCGCTTCGATACCCTCCTTGCCCCAGGCCACCGGATAGCAGATGTTCAACTCGTAAGAGCTGAACTTGCCGCCGGTGTACTGATCGATGGCACGGATCTTCGCGATGTCCTTGAAATCGAGCACCGGTTGCGATACTTCCAGCCGCATCGGCGGGTTGATGTTGTTCGTATCGAGCAGGTTCGGCTTCGGCCCGACAAACGAGACGAGCGACATGACCATGTTTTCGCGGATCGGATCGATCGGCGGGTTCGTGACCTGCGCGAACAGCTGCTTGAAATAGTGATAGAGCGTCTTGTTCTTGTTGGACATCACGGCGAGCGGCGAATCGTTGCCCATCGAGCCGATCGCTTCTTCGCCTTGCTGCGCCATCGGCGCCATCAGGAACTTCACATCTTCTTGCGTATAGCCGAATGCCTGCTGCCGGTCGAGCAGCGCCGCGGCTTCGCGCCGCTCCGTTGCGACGTCTTCCGGCTTCGGCTCGATCTCGTCGAGCTTGATGCGCACAGCGTCGATCCAGCTCTTGTAAGGCTTCGCGTTCGCGAGATTGTCCTTGAGCTCCTTGTCGCCGATGATGCGGCCGTGCTCCATGTCGATCAGGAACATCTTGCCGGGCTGCAGGCGCCACTTCTTCACGATCTTCGATTCGGGAATCGGCAACACGCCCGATTCCGACGCCATGATGACGAGGTCGTCCTCGGTAATGATGTAGCGCGCCGGACGCAGACCGTTGCGGTCGAGCGTCGCGCCGATCTGGCGGCCGTCGGTGAAGGCGATGGCAGCCGGGCCGTCCCACGGCTCCATCATCGCGGCGTGATATTCGTAAAAGGCGCGGCGGTTTTCATCCATCAGCGTGTGCTGCTCCCACGCTTCCGGGATCATCATCATCATCGCGTGCACGAGCGGATAGCCCGCCATCACGAGCAGCTCGAGGCAGTTGTCGAACGAAGCCGTGTCTGACTGGCCCGGATAGATCAGCGGCCAGAGCTTCGGCAGGTCGTCGCCGAGCACCGCGCTCGCGATCGCACCCGTGCGGGCATTGAGCCAGTTGACGTTGCCCTTGACGGTGTTGATCTCGCCGTTGTGCGCGATCATGCGGTACGGGTGCGCGAGTTCCCACGCGGGGAACGTGTTCGTCGAGAAACGCTGGTGCACGAGCGCCAGCGCCGACACCACGCGCTCGTCCTGCAAGTCGCGGTAGTAGACGCCAACTTGTCCGGCCAGCAGCAGACCCTTATAGACAACGGTGCGTGCCGACATCGACGGCACGAAGTACTCCTTGCCGTGCTTGAGCTTGAGCGCCTGAATGCGGTGGCTCGCCGTCTTGCGGATCACGTACAGCTTGCGCTCGAGCGCATCGGTCACCATGATGTCGCGGCCACGGCCGATGAAAATCTCGCGGATGACGGGCTCGGTCGCCTTCACGGTCGGGGAAATCGGCATCGCATGGTCCACAGGGACGTCGCGCCAACCCAACACCACCTGTCCTTCCGCCTTCACGGTGCGCTCGAGTTCCTGCTCGCAGGCAAGGCGCGAGGCGTGCTCCTTCGGCAGAAAGACCATACCGACCCCATATTCACCGGCCGGCGGCAGCGTCACGCCCTGACGCGCCATCTCCTCGCGATAGTACGCATCCGGAATTTGGATCAGGATGCCGGCCCCGTCGCCCATCAAAGCATCGGCACCTACCGCGCCACGATGATCGAGATTCTCGAGAATCTTGAGCCCTTGGTCGATGATGGCGTGGCTCTTCTGACCCTTTATATGCGCAACAAAGCCGACGCCGCAGGCATCATGCTCGTTGCGTGGGTCGTAAAGACCTTGCGCGGCGGGGACCGGGGAAATCGGTTGCTGGTCGTTCATGGGGACACCGTCTTATTGGAGGCCGGGCGGGCCGTTCGCGTAAAGGCTTCGGGTTTGGGGACGGGGCACGACGGCCCCTTGGCAAACCACCGGAAATCGGAATATACGCGACGAATCAATGAAATAGCAATAAAAACCCTATGATATGGCACTAATTCATGAGACGCATTAGCTTGGTGCGCTTTTATTAGGGGCGCATCATTATTGGGCAAAATAAAACGGCCTCTTCCGATGCCGTCTCGCCGCGGGTTCACTGCGAAGCTCGGTAGGGGCTCGATACGCGCACAGGCCGAATAATGCCGGACGCGGATCGAGCGCGCGATCTTACTGCGTCTGAGGGGTCTCGCGCACCTTTCTTGGCCGGCCGCGCGGCAACGGCGACACGCGGCGGTTCGCCGCGCGGGCCGCCCACTCGCGGTAGGTGTCGCCGCCGAGCACCCAACCCTTGAGCGTGGCCTGCTGCAGTTCGTTGGCCTCACGCTCATCGAGCGGCTGCTCGCACAACTCCTTATAGGCGCGCTGCCGCTCGAATGGCGTATTGGCGAGCGACCAGTAAAGGGGGTGATCGGTGACGAGGCTATCGATCGTAAGCCCGATATGGTGCCGATAGCTCGACCATCGGTAGTCCTCGGGGGAGGCCACCAGATGCTCTCGCACCGGGCATTGCTCGATCACGCGGCTCGCGAGCAGGAAGTAGCGTTCGCCTTCGATGACGGTCGCGCGATAACGCCCTTCCCAGAGCGTGCCGCGCCGCGAGTAGCGGCGATTGAAATGCGCGACGTAGCGCCGGCCGACCGCCTGCATCGCTTTCGGCAAGCTCGATTCGTCGCTCGGTGTAACGAGCAACTGAACCGCGCCCGGCATCAGCACATAAGCGTGAACCGAGAGGCGATGATCGCGGGAAGCAGCTTTCAAGCAATCGACGAACAACTCGTAGTCCTGCTCGTCAACGAAGGCGGGCTGCTGATCGAGGCCGCGCAATATCACGTGCTGCGGCTGTTCAGGGACGTAAAGACGTGCAAGCCGTGCCATGCTGGATTCCGTTTGTACGTTGGTGGTTACCCGTTGGGGAAAGCGCCGCGCAAGCGTTCGCAACGGCCCGATGCGGCTCGCGCCGCGAGCGCACCACGCTTAGGGAGAATGCTCTAGCGCGCGCACTTGGTTTGTATGAAAGCTTCTACTCATAATAGGCGGGCTTTTTACGGAGGAAGACCATGAAATTACAACAGGCCATTACGGGGACCGTCGCAGCACTTGCTTGCGCTACCGCTGCACATGCTCAAACGGCCGGGACGTTCTACCTTTCAACGGGGTGGTTCCATTTTTCACCTCAAAGTTCCAGCGATCCGCTGAAAGTCATCAGCATCGGCGGCACGCCCGTCAACCAGCCCGTCGCCGGCACCGGCGCGTCGGTCGACAACTCCGACACAATCGGCATAAGCGCCGGCTACTTCATTACCGACCATCTGGCCGCCGAACTCGAGGGCGGCGTTCCGCCGAAATTCAACCTCAATGGCGCCGGCTCGTTCACGCCTTACGGGAAACTCGGCAGCGCACGCCTGTGGAGCCCCGCGCTGCTCGTCAAATGGCACTTCATGAAGCCCGATGACAAGTTCCGTCCGTATGTGGGAATCGGCGTGACACGCGTCTGGTTCTCCGATGCCCAAATTACCAATAACGCATTCCAATCCGGTGTGCTTCATGGAGGTCCGACCTCGGTATCGACGGATCGTTCCTGGTCACCCGTATTCAACGCGGGTTTTAATTACGCGTTCAACAAGCATTGGTTTGCGGGTGTATCGGTATCGTACATTCCAGTCAGCGTGACAGCCGATCTCACTACGTCCAACGTCGGGCCATTTGGTTTGACAGCGCATACGCAAGCAAAGATCAAGCTCAACCCGATCGTCACATTCGCGAAGATCGGCTACGCCTTCTAGCCCGGTCGCATCCAAGCGCTTCGTTACAACGCAACGCCGCCGCCGAAAACGCGGTGGCGTTGTAATTTCGACAGTGGACATTACGCTGCTTGTGGCCGTTTCTACCCGTCTTTAATAGCACTTTTATCGGAACGGCGCAGCGCAACCGTCACATAGGCCAGACATCGCGGCAATGCGTCGCGGCATACACGCGTCGTGCAGCGAAGTGGGCACCGAAATTGCGGCAATGAGGTTCTCCCGCGGCCGGAACGCGGGCGAGTTCACCCCGCTACTGTTACTTCAACGCTGACGGAGCGACCATGACCGCACTACCGAACACGCGAGACGCGCTCGAAAATTCGTGGACGAGCGCAGGGCGGCACGCTCGCCGCATTGCCCGACACAGCCGCAACGCGGCCGAGGACATCGGCGGCGAAATGCGCGAGCTGCTTGCCGAATTGGAAGAAACGCTTGCCGACGGCACGCAGGCCGATGCGGCCGTGCTGCGCGAGCAAATGCGAAAACGCCTGGAGGCCGCACGCGGCAGGCTCGACGGCGCGCGCCACACGATTCGCGACCGCGCCTCGACAGCCATCTCGGGCGCAAACGACTACGTGCATGAAAAGCCGTGGGAGACCGTTGCCGTCGTCGGTGGGCTCGCGCTCATCATCGGATGGTTGATGGCGCGCAGCCGTTGACGTCGATGATGGGGGTGCTTGCGGCTCGCTTCCTTGGTGAGGCGGGACAAGGGCACCTGCCACCTTCAGCCTTCAGGTTTCGTCGAAGAAATCAGCACCGATGAGGTCGATCCGATCGGTGCAGATAGCGTCGACGCCCCAGTGCGCCAGCAAACGTGCCCGTGTTGGTTCGTTGACGGTGTAGACGAGCATGAAGAGTCCAGCCGCTTTGATCTGCGTGACGAGCGCCTCGGTCAGCTTGCGGTGATCCGCATGCAGCGACACGCAGTCAAGCGACGCCGTTTGCGCCCGCCAATCGTCCGGCACGGCACCTACCAGCAGCCCGCGTGGCAACGCGGGGGCTGCTTCGCGTGCCGCGGCCAGCGCATCGTATGAGAACGACGACAACAGCGGCGGCACCGATGCCCCGGCCCATAACTGCGCCGCCTCGCTCGCAACGCGGCGCCCGGTTTCGACATCGCGTCGCGCGCACGGTTTGATTTCCACGTTCGCCGCCATCCCGATTGCTATGCAACGCTGTGCCACTTCCGCAAGTGTCGGCATGCGCTCGCCCGCGAAGCGCGCATCGAACCAACTGCCTGCGTCGAGTGCGGCGATTTGCGCATAGGTCATCTGCGCCGCCGCGCCTCGGCCATTCGACGTGCGCTGCACCGTATCGTCGTGCAGTAGAAAGACCACGCCGTCTGCCGAAAGCTTCGCGTCGAATTCGATCATTTCGAGCCCGAGCCGCGCACCCGTCTCGATGCCGGCCAGGGTGTTTTCGGGAGCAAGCGTGCCGCCGCCGCGATGCGCGACCACACGCGGATAACGCCATGCGTTCGTCTGAGTCGACATAGCTGTGATTCCGTTCAGGCCAGTAGCGCGACGATCGCGCGTCAACCGGCGCGCTTACCCGTTGCAGGGTCGAAAAAATGCAGATGCTCGGGGGGCAAGACAGACGGCACCATCTCGCCTCGCGCGGGCCGATGCGTATGCGGCAGCCTCACCGTGACGTCGTGCGCGCCCCACCGGCCATGCACGAGGTTGTCGGCACCGAGCAGCTCGCATGAATCAACCGTAAGCGGAGCCTCGACCAAACCGGCGCGCGGCGTCATGTGTTCCGGCCGAATGCCGAGCACCCACTCTCTTGCGCAGCCGATTTCGCGGCCCACGCCGGGCTCGTGCCCGAGCGCGAGCACTGGGCCACCCCCTGCTACCGCGAATGTCAGGCCATCGTCCGAGAGCCGGCCCGAAAGCAGATTCATCGCCGGCGAGCCGATAAAGCTGGCCACGAACACGGTCGCAGGCCGCTCGTACACCTCGGTCGGCGCGCCGATCTGCTCGGCGTTCCCCCGATTCATCACGATCACCCGCTGGGCCAGTGTCATCGCTTCGATCTGATCATGCGTAACATAGAGGCTCGTCGTGGCGAGGCGAGCATGCAAGCGCTGGATCTCGAGCCGCATTTGCACGCGCAGTTTGGCATCGAGATTCGAGAGCGGCTCGTCGAATAAAAACACCGACGGCTCGCGTACGATCGCCCGCCCCATCGCCACCCGCTGACGCTGCCCGCCGGAAAGCTCGCGCGGCTTGCGGGCAAGCAGCGGCTCGAGTTCGAGAATCTTGGCGGCCGCCGTCACGCGCGCCTCGATCTCGGCGCGACCCACTCGTCGAAGGGTAAGGCCGTAGGCCATGTTTTCGCGCACGCTCATATGCGGATAGAGCGCATAGTTCTGAAAGACCATCGCGATATCGCGATCTTTGGGCTCGAGTTCGTTGACCACGCGCTCGCCAATCGCAATCTCGCCGACCGACACGCGCTCGAGCCCCGCGACCATCCGCAGCAGCGTCGATTTCCCGCAGCCGGATGGCCCCACCAGCACGACGAATTCGCCGTCGGCCACTTCCACGTCAATGCCGTGCAGCACGAACTGCTTACCGTCGTAAGTCTTGCGCACGCCCTTCAAACTCAGCGCAGCCATCGTCTCTCGCCTGGTTGATCATGCATATTGATTTTGATTTCCCTTTTACTTCTCGGCATCGACGAGCCCGCGCACGAACCAGCGTTGCATCGCGATGACAACCACCAGCGGCGGCAGCATCGCAAGCAGCGTCGCGGCCATCACGAGATGCCATTCCGTGGCTGTATCGCCGGTGCCGATCATCGACTTGATGCCGACAACGGCCGTCGTCAGCGATTGCTCGCTCGTGACCAGTATCGGCCACAGATACTGATTCCAGCCGTAAATAAACGTGATGACGAAAAGCGCGGCGATGTTTGTCTTCGATAGCGGCAGCACCACGTCGCGGAAAAAGCGCAATGGCCCGGCACCATCGATGCGCGCGGCGTCCATCAGTTCATCGGGCAGCGTCATGAAAAACTGCCGAAACAGAAAGGTGGCCGTGGCTGACGCAATGAGCGGCAGCGTCAAGCCCGCGTAGCTGTTGATCAGATGCAGCGACGAAACAACTTGCACCGTCGGAAAGATCCGAACTTCCACGGGCAGCATCAACGTTACGAAGATGAGCCAGAAAGCGGTATTGCGAAACGGAAAACGAAAAAAGACGATCGCATAGGCCGAAATAATGGATACCGCTATTTTGCCGACGGAAATCGCCAATGCCATCGCGAGACTGTTCAGCAGCATGCGCCCGAACGGGCCCGCCGCATTGCCGGCACCATGCGTCCACACACGCGCGAGGTTCTCGAAGAGATGCGTGCTGGGCACAAGCGACAGCGGCACGGAAAAGATCTGATGCTCGTTCATCGTCGCCGCGCAAAACGCGACATAGACCGGAAACGCGATCGATGCGACGCCGACCAACAGCACCACATGGCAAAAAAGATCGAAGCCTTTTCGATTCTCGATCATACGTACTGCACCTTGCGTTCGATGAAGCGGAACTGGACGACGGTCAGCGCAACGACGATCACCATCAGCACCACGGACTGCGCGCCCGAGCTACCGATATCGAGCCCTTGGAAGCCCTCGATGAAAATTTTGTAAATCAGCGTTTTGGTCGATTGCGCGGGGCCGCCGCCCGTTGCCGCATCGATGACGGGGAAGGTGTCGAAGAACGCATAAACCACGTTGACGACGAACAGAAAAAACGTGGTCGGCGACAAAAGCGGCAGGGCCACACCAAAGAAACGCCGCATCGGGCCAGCGCCGTCGATAGCGGCAGCCTCCAGAAGCGAGCGCGGGATGGCCTGCAGACCGGCGTAAAAAAAGAGGAAGTTGTAGCTGACTTGCTTCCAGACCGACGCAAGCACCACCAGAAACATAGCCTGATTGCCGTTGATCGCATGGTTCCAGACAACACCGAGCTTGCCGAGCGCGAACGTCACGAGGCCGATGCTTGGATTGAACAGAAACGCCCACAGCACCGCCGCGATCGCCGGTGCCACCGCGTACGGCCAGATCAACAGCGTGCGATAGGCCCTCGAGCCGCGCGTGACGCGATCGGCACAAGCGGCCAGCAACAGTGAAACGACCAGCCCCGAGACCGTGACGAGCCCGCTGAAAACGAGTGTCGTCTTGAACGATTCGAGATAAAGCGGATCGCTGAAGAGATGCGCAAAATTGCCAAACCCGACGAATTCGCTGGTGGTGCCGAATGCGTCTTGCATCTGCGTCGACTGCCATAGCGCGACGCCCGCCGGCCAAAGAAAAAACACGGCGGTAATCGCGAGCTGCGGGGCAATCAGCGCATACGGCAACCAACTTGCTGCGAAACGGGAGCGTTCTTGCATGGCGCATGGAACTCAATAAAACGCGGCAAAGCGGCCGCACGCGTGTCGTGCGACGACGGCCGCGCATTCGTACTTCGAAGCTTCGTTCTTCAGGTCCCGATCACGAACCCGATTTCTCGAAACGACGCAGCAGTTCGTTGCCACGCGAGACAGCCGAATCCAACGCCTCCTTAGGCGTTTTCTTCTGCGCCCATACCAGTTCGAGCTCCTCGTCCACGATCGTGCGGATCTGCGGCATATTGCCGAGACGCAGCCCTTTTGTGAAAGGCAGCGGCGGCTTGTTCAGCATTTGCTTGATCGCCGTATCCGAGCCCGGGTGCTTGGCATAAAAGCCCTCCTTCTCGGTCTGCTCGTAAGCCGCCTTCGTCACCGGCAGATAGCCCGTATCCTGATGCCATTTCGCCGCGACCGCGGGCGACGTCAGGTAAGTGAGGAATTTGGCCACGCCCTTATAGACGTTCGCGTCTTTGCCCGACAGCACCCACAGGCTCGCGCCACCGATGATCGCGTTCTGCGGCGCGCCTTTCACGGACGCATCGTACGGCATCATGCCCGTGCCGAAGTCGAACTTGGCGTATTTGCGGATCGATGCGAGCGAGCCCGACGAACTCGTCAGAATGCCGCAGTCGCCACTGTAGAACTTCGACATCGCCTCGTCCTTGCGCCCGGCATAGGTGAAGACGCCATCCTTCGCCATCTTCTGCAGAAAGGCGATATGGGCGATCTGCTGCGGGCCGTTGAATTCGAGCTTCGCATCGGTTCCATCGAAGCCGTTGTTGCGGCTCGCGAACGGCAGGCCGTGCCATGCGCTGTAATTTTCGAGTTGAACCCAGCCTTGCCAGCCTGTCGTGAAGCCACACGACAAGCCCGCCGCTTTCAGTTTCGCGGCATCGGCGGCCACTTCGTCCCAGGTCTTCGGCGGCCGGCTCGCATCGAGGCCCGCCTTCTTGAACGCGTCCTTGTTGTAGTAAAGCACCGGTGTCGAGCTATTGAACGGCATCGAGATCAGCTCACCCGTCTTCGCATCGCTGTAATAGCTGGCGACAGTCGGCACGAAAGCGCTCTGATCGAGCGGCACACCAGCTTGCTTGAAGACATCCGTCACCGGAACGATGGCCTTTTTCGCCTGCATCATCGTGGCCGTGCCGACCTCGTACACTTGCAGAATCGCCGGCGCATTGCCGCTGCGATAGGCGGCGATGCCGGCCGCAAGCGTCTGATCGTAGCTGCCCTTGTACACCGGAACGATCTTGTAGTCGCTTTGCGACGCGTTGAAATCGTTGGCGATGTCATTGACCCGCTCCCCAAGCGCCGCTTCCATCGCGTGCCAGAACTGGATCTCCGTCGCCGCAACTGCACCCTGGCTCACGCCGACGAGCAGCGCACCCCCGATTGCGAACGAACGGACCAGTGTCTTATATCCCTTCATTTTTTTCTCCTTGGAATAAACGCGCGAGTAAGCGCGCGGCAAAACGAAAGTCGATGCACCGTCGTGCCGGTCGAGCAGTTTAGTTATCGTTGATGACAAATAGACGTTGGTATTCCTTGAGCGCGTAACGGTCGGTCATGCCCGCAATGTAATGCGCAATCAGCCGCGGCTGCATCGCCGGATTGTCGGCCAGATAATCGGGCGGCAAAAGGCGCGGGTCGTCGGTGAACGCATCGAAAAGGCCGGTGATCACACGACGCGCCTTGTTCGCCATCCGCATGACGCGATAGTGGCGATACAAGTTCTTGAAAAGAAAGCGCTTGAGTTCAGCCGCTTGCGCTGCGACGGCCGCGCTGTGCGCAACCAGCGGCGGCGCCGCGCGCACGGTGTCGAGCGAATCCGGGGCATGCTCGGCAAGGTTCACGCGCGTCGTGTCGATCAGATCGACGATGAGCGTGTTGATGATCCGACGTACCGTTTCGTGCACGAGGCGGCGCCCCTCTGGCTGCGGGTGCGCCGCTTTCGCCTCGGCGTAGTGCGTGCGCCAAAGTTCGACTTGCGAAAGCTGCTCGATCGTCAGCAGACCTGATCGCAAGCCGTCGTCGACATCGTGATTGTTATAAGCAATTTCATCTGCGATGTTCGCGATTTGCGCCTCCAGTGACGGCCGCTTGCCCTTCAGAAACCGCTCGCCGAGCTCGCCAAGCTTCAACGCGTTTTCGCGCGAACAATGCTTGAGAATACCCTCGCGCGTTTCAAAACAGAGGTTGAGGCCATCGAAACCGCCGTAGTGTTCCTCGAGTTCGTCGACCACCGCAAGGCTTTGCAGGTTGTGCTCGAAACCGCCATGCTCGCGCATGCAGTCGTTCAACGCGTCTTGGCCCGCGTGGCCGAACGGCGTATGACCGAGATCATGTGCGAGCGAAATGGCCTCGACGAGGTCTTCGTTCACACGCAGGTTGCGCGCCACGGAGCGGGCGATCTGCGCAACCTCGAGGCTATGCGTGAGCCGCGTTCTGAACAAGTCGCCTTCGTGGTTGACGAAAACCTGGGTTTTGTACTCCAGGCGGCGAAAGGCCGTCGAATGGACGATACGATCGCGGTCGCGCTGAAATTCGGTGCGCGCAACGGGCTCGGGCTCCGCGTGACGCCGCCCGCGCGAATTCGCCGAGCACGCGGCATACGGCGCAAGATGCGCTTCCAACATGGCTACCGTGGGAGCGTCCAACTGTGCGGCAACTGCCTGCCGTCGCTGCTCATCTGAAGAGGCGCCAGCCGGTTCGTCATGCGTTGGGTTCTGCTTCACATTCCCCCCTAATCGGATCGCCTGCACACGCCGCACGTGCCGCCGGATTCGCGAGCGCGCTCAGACGCACGCGGCAAGCGTTGCGCGCAGCATGTCCTCCGCCGCGCTCGTCATCAACGGCTTCCCGATACCCTCGAGCAGCACAAACTTGATGTTGCCCGCCTCGGCCTTCTTGTCCCCTTTCATCAGTTCGATATAACGCTCGGCGCCTAGCTCGGGCGCGCGCGTCGGCAACCGGGCGGCCGCGACGAGCGCGACGATGCGCCGGCGCGCGGCGTCATCCAGATGGCCTGCGCGCACCGAAAGATCAGCCGCCATCGCCATGCCGCAACCGACCGCCTCGCCGTGCAGCCATTCGCCATAACCCAACCCCGCTTCGATCGCATGGCCGAACGTGTGCCCCAAATTGAGTATCGCGCGCAGGCCGCCCTCGCGTTCGTCCGCGGCCACGACCGACGCCTTGATCTCGCAGCAGCGCTTGACCGCAAGCGCTAGCGCTTGCGGGTCGCAACGATTGAGCGCGTCGATGTTCGCTTCGATCCAATCGAAAAATGCCGCGTCGGCAATCGCAGCGGTCTTGATGACCTCGGCGAGGCCCGCCGCCAGTTCGCGCTGGGGCAGCGTACGCAACGCGGCAATATCAGCGATGACGGCCAGCGGCTGATAAAACGCACCGACCATGTTCTTGCCGAGCGGGTGGTTGATGCCGGTTTTGCCGCCCACCGACGAATCAACTTGCGAAAGCAAGGTGGTCGGCACCTGGATGAACGGCACCCCGCGCATGTAGCACGCCGCGGCGAAACCGGTCATGTCGCCGATCACGCCGCCGCCAAGCGCGATCAACGTCGTCTTGCGATCGGCGTGCCGTTCGAGCAACGCATCGAAAATCAGGTTGAGCGTTTGCCAGTTCTTGTGCGCTTCGCCATCGTGCAGCACCACCGTCGAGACTTCTTTACCGAGCGGCGCGAGCGCCGCGCGCAACTGCTCGCCATAGAGCGGCTCGACCGTGGTATTGCTGACGATCGTGATCGATGCGCCGGCCACGTGCGGCGCAAAAAGCTCGGGGCGCCCGATCAGATCGGTCCCGATATGGATGGGATAGCTGCGTTCGCCTAAGTCGACACTAACGGTAATCATGTTCATGTATTTGCCTGACCGGCGATGCCGGCCATCTCGAGTTGCATCAGGACCATATTGACGAGTCCGTTGACCGAGGGCCGTCCTGTTTCGACGACGAAATGCGCGCATTCGCGATAAAGCGGATCGCGCACCTCGTAGAGCGCCTCGAGCTTCGCTTTGGGGTTCTGTGTCTGCAAAAGCGGCCGGTTCTTGTCCTTGCGCGTGCGCAGCCAGAGATCATGCGGGTTCGCACGAAGATAGACGACGATGCCGCGCGCGTGAAGTATCGCGCGATTTTCCGGACGCAGCACCGCTCCGCCGCCGGTTGCCAGCACGATCGAATCGCGGCCCGTCAGCTCGGCAATCACTTGCGCTTCGCGCTCGCGAAAACCCGCCTCACCCTCGAGTTCGAAGATAACCGGGATGCGCGCGCCCGTGCGCGCTTCGATTTCGTGGTCGGAGTCGAAAAACGGCCTGTCCAGCCGGCGCGCAACGGCGCGACCCACAGTGGTTTTGCCGGCCCCCATGAGTCCCACGAAAAAAATGCTGGTGTTTGCGCCCCGCTCTTGCAACGGTATCCTCTGATTGATCTACACGTGGTTCGTGGCGCAGCTTACTGGCAAAGGCGCCGGCTTGTCGAGTCGCGCGGCGGGCGGCGAACCGCCTCTGCAACCGCTTTGGGGCGCTCCTAATCGAGGCTGACCACCCGCGGCGTAATAAAGACGGCGAGTTCGCTTGCGTGCTCGCGCTGGGCTCGGTGACGAAAAAGTGCGCCCAAAACCGGTATTTTGCCCAACAGCGGCACGCTCGTCACATCATCGCGATCCTGAGTCTCGTAAATGCCTCCAATCGACACCGTGCCGCCGTCCTCCACTTCCACGCGGGTTCGAACGTGCTTCGTATCAATGGCGAGTCCGGCCGCCGTTGCCTCGCCAATGCTGTCTTTCGCGATGTCGAGATCGAGGATCACGCGGCCGTTAGGAGTAATTTGCGGCTCTACCTCGAGCTTGAGCGTGACGCGACGGAACTGGATGCCCGAGACGCCGTTGCGCACCTTCGCCTGATAGGGCAGTTCGGTGCCTTGTTCGACGATCGCCTTGGTTCGGTCCGCCGTCACGATCCGGGGGCTGGACACGATCTCCCCCCGCCCTTTCGCCTCCAGCGCGCTAAGCTCCGCTGTCACGAGGCGTGTGGCCCCCGCCGCGAAAAGCGTGAGACCGGCCGTGGCGGCGTCGAAGCCCGCGAGCGCCTGCGCGGCCAGGTCATATACGCGCCCGTTGGCGTCACCCGCGAGCCCTCTCGCATCCCCGCTGCCCGCTTGGCCGCCTACCGTGCGCAGCGAAAGCCGGGCGCCGAGCTCGCGCGAGAACCCACGCGCCCCTTCGACGATGCGCGCCTCAATCAACACCTGCCGGCTCGGCTTGTCGATTGCCGCAATCAACTCGGCCACCTGCGCCAGGCGGGCTTGAAGATCCGTGACGAACAGCAAGTTGGTGCGCGCATCCGCCATCGCGGTGCCGCGCTTGGACAGCACACGCTGCCCGCCCGCGGCGCTCAGCAGGCGCTGCACCTCCTCGGCACGTGGATAGCGCAGCGCGAATGTGCGGCTTGCCAACGGTTCGAGGTCGGCCGCCCGCGCATGCGCCTCGAAACGCAGCCGTTCGCGCGCTGCCAGTTCGGCAACGGGCGCGACCCAGATCACATTGCCGCGCCGTGTCATGGCGAGTCCGTTCACCTCCAGCAACGTATCGAAGGCAGTACGCCACGGTACGTTGTCGAGAAATATCGTGATGTTGCCGCGCGCGCGTTCGCTGGCGACGATGTTCAGCCCGGTGAAGCGCGCGAATGCGTCCAGCACGTCGGCAAGCCGCGCGTCGCGAAAGCGCAGCGTGATCAGCTTGTCGTCGGCAGTAGTGCCGTCTTCGCTCGTGTCGCCACTCATGCGTTGCGCGGGCGGAAGCGGGACGGGTGGGCCTTCTAGCTTGTCCGTCTTGTCCGTCGGCGGTGGGGATTGCCCGGCGAGGGTCGCTTCGCCACTCGGCGCCCCACCAAGCAATGCTTCACCCTCGCCATCGGCTGTGCCTTCAGCATCATCCTCGGCTTCATGGGCAAGCGAGGACGCCGGCTCGACCGCCTCGCGCGCAAGCGAAACAGGGTGGCCCGGTACCGTCAGGTCGACCTGACGGCTTTCCGTGCGTTCGATCAACATCCCGGGCGGCAACGGCGGCAGTGATGGCAGCGCCGGCACTCGCGCATCGACCGCATCGACCGCGCCGGCCGCGCCGGCCGCAACGCAAGCAAATGCAAACACCGAGGCACGCAGGTTCGGCCTTCTCATCACGCGCCCCCTTTCGTCAGGTCCGATGTGCCGTCGGCAGACCCGGGCGAGCCCAATAGAATCACCTTCGTGCCGCCTCCGCTGGCGAGCGTCACCCCGTGGGCATCCACCCGCAGCAAACGCTGCCCGGCGATGAGCTGCCCGGGCAAATAAATCTCACCCCGGCCACTCGCGTCGAACAGCGCCAGCCCGCGCGTTTCCTCGAGCATCAGCCCAACGAGATCCAACGCCGGTATGCCGCTGCGGGCGGCCAAGCGTGTCCCGTCGAATGGATCGCCAAGCCAAACCTCGCCGTCATCACGCTCGGCCGGCGAGTTACTCGTGGCGCGCGGCGCTGCAGGTAACGCTTCAAACACATCGAGCGTCGCCTCCAGCGTCAGGCCGTCGGGGGCCGGTTGGAGTCGTATTTCCGTCGGCACGACGAGCGAGGGCAGCGTCGCGACGCCCTGCAGAAACGAAACAAACGCCGCGAACGTGGTTTGTGCCGTGAGCCGCACGGGACGGGATGCTTCCGCACCGCCCCCCGATTGCGTGCCCGGCTCGAGCGAGCGAAGCGTCATCCCGCTGCGCGCTGCCAGCGCCGAAATAGCTTGCCAGTGCCCCGCCGTCGTCGCACGCGCGCCGCTTGCGGCGGATGCGGCGAGCGCATGCTCGCTTTGAACGGATCGCCTCAACGCCGGCAAACTCGCGACCTTCGAGCGGGCATCAGCCACGCGACGTTCGAGCTCGGCAAACGTCACCCTGCTGTCGTCGGCGCCAGAGCCGGCGAGTCCGGCCACCCGCCAACCATGCGTGCACACCGCGAACGCCACGGCCGACAGCGCCACAGCCGACAGCAGCCGATGGGCCCCACTCCATGCGTGCGGAGCTGAAAACCATACCGCAAACCACCCACCGAGCCGGCCCGCACGCTCCGATGCCACCCCAGCGAGCCCGCCACGAAGCCAACCCGGGCGAGAGGCACTGCTCAAGCGCCGGCTCACGGCTGCCTCCCTGCTCGTCCCCGCTGCATCGGCGCCGCCTCTTGTCCGGGCGCATTGTCCACGTTCACCCGAGCGACGAATTCCACGCCCCGCACTGCGCCGCCGGAGGCGAAACGCAGTTCCGCCACTTCCGCCGCGCGTACGCCGCGCACGCGCGCGAGCTGTTCGACCCATGCGGCTGGCGCGGCACCATCGGACGCATTCGCCATCAATTCGACGGTGCCGCGCGTGTGGCGCAGCCGGGTGAGCGCGATGCCATCCATGGGTTCGCGGCCCAGCGCTTCGACCACTTCTAGCAGGGTCGACCCCGGTGCCGCAAGCCGGCGCGCGAGCTCGGCATGCTCATGCGCTTGCGCCCGCATGCGCTCCAGCCGTCGATGTTCGGAAAGCGGTGCACCGAAAGCAGCGAGTGCAGATTCGAGCTCAGCACGCGTTCGTTCAACGCGCGCGTCGTCCGACGAACCGGTGGCCGTGCCGATCAGCGCCGCAGCAGCGCCGCACAGCCCAGCCGACAAACACTCGAACAAGCGCCAGCGCCGCTGTCTGCGCGCATCGCGTTGCCGATAAGGCAGCAAGTTAAAGCCGCCAACCCGCATGCCAGCCGGCTTCCCCCCTCGACCGGGCAGCCATTGCGCGATCATGCACCCACCCCACGCAGGGCTAGCCCGAACGCCACCGCGAACCTCGGAGCATGCGTCAATGCCGCGGCGCTCGCGGGCAAAACGCATGTCGCCGCATCGACAAACGGCGCACATTCGAACGGCAGCACCGTACAGCCGAGCAGATCGCCGATGTCGGCCAGCGTTGTTCCGATGCCAGCGAGCGCGCCAAGGTCGCCGCCCGCGAACGCGCACTCGAGCGGCAGCCCCCCGCCGAGCTCACGCAGCGCGGCGCACAAGTCGCTGTGTTCGAGCGTGGGATATCGGATCTGCGTTTTGATCGCGCCATCGGCGATGCACCAGCCGTATAGGCCATCGTCGCCGATCCACAGTGCGGCGTAGCAGTCATCGCCGCCGACCTCGAAGCTTGCAGCATGGCAAAGCGCGCGCAGGGCGGCCGGCGGCTCACCGTCAATTGCCGCGAGCGCAATGCCGGCGGCAGCCGCCGCCTCCATGCGCGACTCCAAATGCTGCCGCGCAGCCGCGGCCACAGCCAAGTATGGCCGGCCGACATCTGCGCCTGGTTGCGGTGCCCAGGCCCAGCCTGCCGCCGCATCTTCCACGCACCAATCGATCGCCAATGCTTCGCGCTCGATGCCGGCGATGTGTTCGGCATGCGCGCACGCGGCCGCTTCGAGCGCGTCAGACGCGGCGAGCTCGGCCATAGCCGCATCCGCGCCGGCGTGCGGCCGTTGCCGATGCGGCAACCGCAGCGAAGCAACCCATGTCACGCTGGGCGGCACAGCCATGGAGCACCGTAACGTCCGCACCGAACGTCGGGCGGACCACTGCGCAAAAAGGGCGCTAAGCGCGGCGGCAACGCCGGCCCGGTCGACAACATGGCCACCGGCCATGGCCGACCGTTCAAGCCGCGCCACGCTCAACCATTCGACGCGCACCGGCGCCGTGCGCGCGCCGCGTCGGCTCAATACCACGAGCCTCGCTTCGCGCGCGCTCAGATCGATGCCGGCTGCAAACCGGCGCACCGCGGGCGTAAATCTCTTTCCGACCAACATGCGTTCTCCTTGCGACGTTCGCCGCGAGCGGGCGGCTCGCATGCAACGTTCGTTGCGATGGAGAAATTGTGCGTATCGAAGTATCGTCGGAACATTCGGCCAAACGGCCACCGTGAGCGGCAACACGGCCCACGCGGGCGACGTTCCGTTAAGCTGATCGAAAGCCGCATGCCGCCCGGCGGCTATAATCCCGGGCTCCGCTCGTCAGCTTTTTTTATGCAGCCCCTCGACCCTCCTCCGCCGGGACCGGCTTCGCCGCCCGAGCCCGCTTTGCCGCCCAAGCGCGTTTCGCGCTGGCGGCGCATGCTGACGAAGACGCTCGTCGGTCTGGCTGCGCTCGTCTTCGCCGGCGCGCTCGGCGCTGCGCTGCTCGCGGTCTACGCGCTCGCCGTCGCAAGCCCGAGGCTGCCGTCCATCGCCGCGCTCACCGAATATCGGCCGAAAATTCCGCTGCGGATCTACACGGCTGACCACGTGCTGATAGGTGAATTCGGCGAAGAGCGGCGCGATGTTGTACACATCGCGGATGTCCCGGTGTTCCTCAAGCAAGCCATTTTGGCGATCGAGGATGCCCGCTTTTACGATCATGGCGGGGTCGACCTGGCCGGCATCGCGCGCGCCAGCGTCGCCGCGTTGACCAATGGCCATGCCACGCAGGGGGCGAGCACGATCACCATGCAGGTTGCGCGCAATTTCTTCTTGTCCAGCGAGAAGACGTACACGCGCAAGATCTACGAGATGGTGCTGGCCTATAAGATCGAACGGGAACTGACGAAAGATCAGATTCTCGAGGTCTACATGAATCAGATCTACCTTGGTCAGCGCGCCTACGGTTTCGCATCGGCCGCGCGAATCTATTTCGGCAAAGACATCAAACAGATCACGCTCGCCGAGGCCGCAATGCTCGCGGGCCTGCCGAAGGCGCCTTCCGCCTACAACCCGGTCGTCAATCCGGCTCGCGCCAAGCTGCGCCAGCAGTACATCTTGCAGCGCATGCTGGAGTTGGGTGACATCACGCAGGCGCAGTACGACGCCGCCGCTAACGAACCGCTAGTCATCGTCAAAAGCGCGGTGCAGCAGTTCAGCGTGCATGCCGAGTATGTCGCCGAAATGGTGCGGCAGGCGATGTTCGCGCAATACCGCGACGAGGCCTACACGCGCGGGCTCAATGTCGTCACGACGATCGATTCTGCCGATCAGGCGAACGGCTATCGCGCGTTGCGGCGCGGCTTGATGAATTACGATGCACGGCGCGGCTACCGCGGCCCCGATGCCTTTATCGTGCTGCCCGCTGACAGCACCGCCCGCGCACAGGCGATCGCCGATGCACTCGCAAGCCGTCCCGACAACGGCGATATTGCAGCGGCCGTGGTGACCGCGGCCGAACCGCGTGAAGTTCAGGCCACGCTTGCCAACGGCACGGTCATTACGATCGCGGGAGACGGGCTGCGCTTCGCCGCCACTGCGCTCAGTGCGCGCGCGCAACCGAACGCGCGCATCCGTCCCGGCGCCATCGTGCGCGTCATGAAGCGAGCCGATGACCGTTGGGCCATCGTCCAATTGCCGCAAGTGGAGGGCGCGTTCATTTCGATCGCGCCGCAAGACGGCGCGATCCGCGCTTTGGTAGGCGGGTTCGATTTCAACAAGAACAAGTTCAATCACGTCAGCCAGGCCTGGCGTCAGCCGGGCTCCAGCTTCAAGCCATTCATCTATTCGGCATCGCTCGAAAAGGGGCTTGCGCCCGCCACCGTCATCAACGACGCGCCGCTTTTTTTCAGCGCGGCGCAAACGGGCGGCACGGCGTGGGAGCCAAAGAACTACGGCGGCGGCTTCGACGGGCCGATGACGATGCGCACGGCATTGCAAAAATCGCGCAATCTCGTTTCGATTCGAATCCTTGCGCATATCGGCACGCATTACGTGCAGGACTACATCACGCATTTCGGCTTCGACGCCGAGCGGCATCCGGCCTACCTTCCGATGGCGCTCGGTGCGGGCCTGGTCACGCCATTGCAAATGGCCGGCGCGTACTCGGTGTTCGCGAACGGCGGCTACCGCGTGAACCCTTACCTCATTTCCGAAGTCACCGACCAGCAAGGCATCGTGCTCGCGCGCGCGCAACCGATCATAGCCGAGCGCAACGCGCCGCGCGCCATCGGCGAAGCGAACGCTTACGTGATGAACAGCCTGCTGCAAAGCGTGGCGCAACGCGGCACTGGCGCCAAGTCCAACGAGCTTGGACGCAAGGATCTCGGCGGAAAGACCGGCACGACGAACGAATCGCGCGATGCCTGGTTCGCTGGCTATCAGCACACGCTCGCGGCCATAGCCTGGGTCGGTTACGACAGCCCGCGCAGTCTCGGCGATCGCGAAACAGGTGGCGGCGTCGCGCTTCCCATCTGGATGGACTACATGCGTGAAGCGCTCAAGGGCGTACCGGCTTATCAGATGCCGATCCCGGCCGATGTAGTGCAAGTCAACGGGGAGCTTTACTTCGACGAATTCCAGCCGGGGCAAGGCTTCGTCGCCTCGGTCGGCGTGCCGGCGGCCGCTGAAGAAGGCGAACCGGGGCAGGAGGCGTCAGCGGCGGCCGCAGGTGAGCAACCGGCCGCGCCACGCGAGCCCGCTGCCGATGAGGGGCAGCGCGTCATGAACTTGCTCGACGGGCATTGAACGTCAAACATCAAACGCGGCTGTGAGTGCAGGCGCTTCAGTCAGCGCTGAACGTCACCGGTGTTTGCGCTTGCTGCGAGGCATAATCAGAAAGCGCGGCAAAAAACTCGGTGCCGTTGCGCGTATCGCGCCATTGCCCGTCAACGAATTTGAAATGAAAGCCGCCCGCCTTTGCCGCGATCCAAATTTCCTGCATCGACGGCTGCAGGTTCACGATGATCTTCGAACCGCTCTCGAATTCGAGCGTCAGCACATTGCCGTTGCGCTCGGATTCGATGTCGGCGCCAACCTCGTCGAGCGCCGCTTCGATCCTGGCCAGAACCGCTTCAGCCCGGCCAAGATAGTCACTGTCGGTCATGCTAAACTCCAGCGCTTAAACACACATTCACAGGCCATGCGAGTCGTCCTCAGGATAAGCGCGATTGTAGCGGCTTTAGCCGTTGCGACAAGCGTGTCGTTGACCGGCTGCGGGCAAAACGGTCCGCTTTATCTGCCGACTGTTCCGCCCCTGCCTCAAAAACCCGTCGATCAAACCGAACCTTCGTCGAACGACAAAGCGAACGACAACGCGGGCACTGACACGTCAACAGATACCGAGACACCGGCACCGTTGACGCTCGAGCCGGCGAACGAACTCGGCAAGCAAGCGCCGTCGGCCCGTGCCGCAGCATCGGCGTCAGCAGCCTCGGCCCCTTCATCGGCCGACGCCCCCAACCAGTAGCGCATTCGATCGATTCGCCGCATGTCCTATTCCGCCTTCCATCACGTCGATGGCGTACTGCACGCCGAAGGCGTCAGTGCCATCGCGCTTGCCGATCAATTCGGCACACCGCTTTATGTCTATTCACGCGCCGCGCTCACGCACGCGTACGAGGCCTATGCGCGCGCTTGCGCGCAACGCCGCGCGTCGGTGCATGTGGCCGTCAAGGCGAACAGCAACCTTGCCGTTTTGAACGTGTTCGCGCGCCTGGGTGCGGGTTTCGACATCGTCTCGGGCGGCGAATTGGCGCGCGTGCTGGCGGCCGGCGGCAAACCAGCCAATATCGTGTTTTCCGGCGTCGGCAAATCAGCCGACGAGATGCGCGAAGCGCTTGCTGCCGGCGTGAAGTGTTTCAACGTCGAATCGATCCCCGAACTTGATCGTCTCGATGAAGTCGCGCGCGCGGTCGGCAAAAAAGCGCCGGTATCGCTGCGCGTGAACCCCGACGTCGATCCCAAAACGCATCCGTATATTTCCACGGGCCTCAAGGCGAACAAATTCGGTGTCGCGTTCGATGAAGCGCGCGCCGCGTATCGGCGCGCCGCGACGATGCCGCACCTGGATGTCATCGGCATCGACTGTCACATCGGTTCGCAGATCACCGAGGTTTCGCCCTATCTCGACGCCGTCGACAAACTGCTGGAACTCGTCGAGCAAATCGAAGCGGACGGCACGATGCTTCATCATATCGACGTGGGCGGGGGTCTCGGCATCACCTATGACGACGAAACGCCGCCCGACACGACGCTTTTCGTGCGCACGCTGCTCGATCGCATCGAAGCGCGCGGTCATGGCCATCGCGAGGTCTTCTTCGAACCGGGCCGCTCGGTGACAGGCAATGCGGGCATGTTGCTGACGCGCGTCGAATTTCTCAAGCCCGGTGCGGAAAAGAACTTCGCGATTGTCGACGCTGCGATGAACGATCTTGCGCGTCCCGCGATGTATCAGGCCTTTCACGCAATCGAGCCGGTCACATCGCGCCCCGACGCGCCGCGCGTCTATGACGTCGTCGGCCCTATCTGCGAAAGCGGCGACTGGCTCGGCCGCGATCGGTCTTTAGCCATTGCACCGGGCGACTTGCTCGCGATCCGCTCGGCCGGAGCCTATGGGTTCGTCATGAGTTCGAACTACAACACGCGCCCGCGCGCCGCCGAGGTGATGGTCGATGGGGACTGCGCGTATCTCGTCCGCGCACGCGAGACGGTCCGCGAACTTTTCGCATCTGAAACGTTGTTGCCCGAATAAATATCAGGGCTTAAGCATCAGCGAGGCCGGCGGCGCGCTTGAATCCATTGGCTCCGTCTGTTGTCTAGCCAAACCAGCACGCGCCAGCCGAGCAACGCGAGCATGATCGCGCCGTACAGCTTCGGCAAAGCGAGATCGTGCTTGCCGGCCTTCATCCACCAAAGGTGCAAAATCGCGAGCGTGCCGATCACGTAGATCGCGCGATGAAGTGTCTGCCAGCGCCGTCCCAGCTTGCGCGCAACAGCACGCGGCGACGTAGCCGCCAATGCGATCAGCAAGATAAATGCGGCGAAGCCGACGGTAATGAAAGGCCGCTTGCCGATATCTTTCGCCACCTCGGCCAAGTCGAACCACTTGTCGAACCAGATATAAGTGACGAAGTGCAGGCACGCGTAAAAGAACGCGAAAAGGCCGAGCATGCGACGAAACCGCACCAACGCCTTGATGCCGGTCATTTTGCGCGCGGGCGTGACAGCAAGCGTAATGCACAGGAAAACGAGCGTCCAAAGGCCCGTCGACCAAGTGACGAAGCGGATCGGGTCCGCCCCGAGCCGGTCGGTGAACCCATAGAACACGAGTCGCGCGAGCGGATAACAGGCGGCGGCGAACACTGCCACCTTGGCATGGGCAATCCAACGCTCGCCTCGGCGCGGCACCGCGGCCACGGCACCGCGCGGCGCACGCGTGGTGTCATTCACAGTGGGCGTATTGGTCGTCATGATGATGCTTGGTCTCTTAGTCTGTTGATCGTTTGCATCCAAAAATTTGGGGCTCAGAAATATTTGCGCAGATCCATACCCTGATACATCGATGCCACCAGGCTGCCGTATCCGTTGAACATCAGTGTCTTGCGCTTGGCCGTGAAGAACCCGTCTTCGCCGATGCGCCGCTCCGTGCCCTGGCTCCAGCGCGGATGATCGACATTCGGGTTGACGTTCGAATAAAAGCCATACTCGCCCGGAGCATAGGTATTCCAGCTCGTCGGCGGTTCTTTATCGATGAAGCGAATTTTCACAATCGATTTGGCGCTTTTGAATCCATATTTCCACGGCACGATGATGCGAATCGGGGCGCCGTTCTGATTGGGCAGCACTTGACCGTAAAGGCCCACCGTCAGCAGCGTGAGCGGGTTCATCGCCTCATCCATGCGCAAGCCTTCAGAGTACGGCCAATTGAGAATCGGGGTAGCAATGCCCGGCATTTGCGACTGATCAGCGAGCGTGATGAATTGAACGTACTTCGCGTTACCGGTCGGCTGCACGCGTTTGATGAGTTCCGCCAGCGGATACCCGATCCACGGAATCACCATCGACCATCCCTCGACACAGCGATGCCGATACACCCGCTCTTCGAGCGGCGCGAGCTTGAGCAGTTCGTCGATGTCGTACACTTTCGCATGCTTGACCTCGCCTTCCACGCTCACGCGCCAGGGGTGGGGCCGCAGCGTGCCCGCGTTTTGCGACGGATCGGCCTTGTCGGTGCCGAACTCATAGAAGTTGTTGTAGGACGTGATGTCCTTGTAAGGCGTCACCTTATCGGGCACGACGAATTTCGCGTTCGTCGCGGCGGTCAGCTTGCCCGCCTTCGCGTCGGGCGACGCAAAGGCGGCACGCGCCTCCTCGCTGACGCCGAGCATCCCACCGGCCGCGGCAACGCCAGCGAAACCGGCTGCTTGCAGCAAGCGGCGACGGCTCTCGAATAGCGCGCGCGGCGTAATCTCGCTTGGGCAAATGTCCTCGCCGCTCAAGACAATGCGTTGCTGTCGTTTCGTCCACACGATGACTGCTCCTCTGAAGAAAAACCGGGCCGCACGACCGACATCGGCAGCGCTCGTCGGTGCGATCCCCACCGCCTTGTATACCTGCCGCGTCTGCATTTGGATGCACTTGAATCCGCCGACCAATAAAAAAACCGCCGAAGCGTCCACTCGGCGGTTTCATTAATCAGTCAATCCGTTCAATCGGTCGGATCAAAGCGGCGGCAGGCGCCGCAGCCCGCGCTACAGTTTGCCGTAGCTGTGCAACCCTGACAGGAACATATTGACGCCGAGAAACGCGAACGTCGTCACGAGCAAGCCAGTCAACGCCCACCAAGCGGCGGCGGCCCCGCGCAACCCCTTCATCAGCCGCATGTGGAGCCAAGCCGCGTAATTCAGCCAGACGATAAGCGCCCAGGTCTCCTTCGGATCCCAGCTCCAATAACCGCCCCACGCTTCGGCCGCCCACAGCGCGCCCAGAATCGTTGCGATCGTGAAGAAGGCAAAGCCGACGGCGATCGATTTGTACATCACGTCGTCGAGCACCTCGAGTGAGGGCAGGCGGTCAGCCAGCACGCCGCGCTCTTTCACCAGATATGCCACGCCAACCATAGCGGAGAGCGCGAAGCTGCCGTAGCCGATGAAATTGGCCGGCACGTGAATCTTCATCCACCAGCTTTGCAGCGCGGGCACGAGCGGCTGGATTTGCTGCGCGTCACGCGCGATCGAATACCACATCAAGAAGCCGACTGCGGCACTGATGACAAGCAGCACGAAAGCGCCCAGCGCACGCGTGGCGTAATGCTGCTCGTAATAAAGATAAAACAGGGCGGTGATCAGACAAAAGAGCACGAACACTTCATAGAGGTTCGAAATCGGAATATGTCCAACGTCGGCGCCGATCAGATACGACTCGTACCAGCGCACCATCAGGCCGGTGAAACCCATCAGGACTGCAAACCAGGTCAGCTTCGAGCCGATCGCCCCGCCCGTTGGCGAGCGCGACAGCAAGCCGATCCAGTAGAACAGCGTGGCGAGTACCAGCAATGCGCTCATCCACAGAATCGCAGATTGGCTCGACAGGAAATATCGGAGGAAGAACGCGCCGTCGGCGCGTGCCAGATCGCCGTGATAAAGGCCGATAGACGAGAGCGCAAGCACCGCGATGCCGGCCATCAGCAACCGTGCCGGCTTCCAGCGCCAACCTAGCGTGACAAGCGCGGGCACGGTGCAGACCAGCACCAGCTTGTCGTAATAGTTCATGAACGCGTAATAGCGCGAAAGCGCAAACCCCGCGCCCGCAACGAGGGCGATCGCGAAGGCCCAGTCGATGACGCTTAGGCGCCGCAAAAACGAGCGTTCATCGAGGATGCCGCCGGCGGTATGCGCCGCGTGCCTGGAGCGGGAGGAGGTGTTGGTCAGGTCCATGATGTTACCGAGTATGATCCTGCGCACCATCGGGCGATGCGCTTGCTGCTTCGCTTGCGGGTTGATGGGCGGCCGTATCGAGCGTCGCACCCACCTTGTCGCGCGTGAGCGCGAACTCCTTTTCGAAGTCGAGCGTCTTGCGAGCGGACGACATCGCCATCAGGGCCAAGACGCCGGAGGCCGTGCCAGTAGCCGCACCCGTGGGCCTGTCCTTCAGCCACAACCAGAGCCGGCGCTCGCGCACATAGAACATCGAAAAGATGCCGAGCACGAGCAGCAGGCTGCCAAGATACACCAATTTTTTGCCAGGTGCGCGCGTCAGCTGAAACACCGAAGCTTGCACTTGCTTGAACGAATCAAGCTGCAAATAGACGGGAGATCCATACAGAAAGCTGTCGGAAAGCGCATTGATCGAGCTTTGCACGAACCGGCTCGCGGCAGGCTCGGCGCGCGCGTCGGGCTCGCCCGCTTGCTCGCGAGCGAGTTGCCAGAGCTCCCACATCGAGCCCTCCAGCATCCGCAGCAACAGCGATGCCGCCTTTTCCTGCTCGCCCTTCGGCACCGAGTGGTCGATAAACGTCGCGATTGCCTGGAAGCCCGCGTTGGTCTGCCCGCCCGGCCCCTTGCCGACATCCGCATCGACACCGGCGAACAGCGTCATGACCCGCTGCGCGCTTTCTTCGAGATGCTGCCGAAGCGTCGGATTCGGTTCGGCGACGGCGTGCTGCGCGAAGCGCTGCGCCGCCTGTTGCCGCAACGCGGGGTTCTCGAGTGCGGCGCGCAGCATCATCCATTCCTTGACGGTACCCGCGCTATCGGCGGGAATGCGCAGATAACGGAAAGGATCGTCGGGCGCGAGCCGCACGCCGGCGAGGAACAAACGTTCGCCGTCGACGTCGACAGGCAGCATATAGTTGCTGAATTCGCGCGCCTGACCGTCGCTGCTGCGGACCTTGTATTGAATCGACGGGCCGACGTTGCGCAAGTCGACCGTCTTTGATGTTTTTGCACCCGAGCCGAGCCGGTTGTCGAGAAACTGCTCGACGGGATGCTGAGCCGCCACGCCGCGCGCGTCGGTCTTGCCGCTGCCGTTCGTGATGTTCTCGACGTTGATCGCACGGAAATCGGTGAATTCGACGGTCTGGCCGGCCACCCCCGGCATGGACGCCGAAAGCGGCGCGGAACCACCGATCGTGCCCGCGACCGGCACCGTCTTCGTGCCGTCGCCCACCATCGGCCAGGCCGTCATTGAAAGCTGTGAGCCGCCGTCCTGAAAACTCGATTGATAGATCGACACACCGTCGTACTCGAACGGCTTGTTGACCTCGACGCGTGCCGGGATACGCGCGCCCGTCTTGTGATCGATGACGACGATATCGCTCGCGAACAGCTTCGGCATGCCGGTCGAGTAATAGTCGACGATGAACTTGTTGAGCTGAATCGAAAACGGCAGGTCCTGGATCAACGAGCCGCTGGGCTGATTCAGAATGGCCGTCGACACATGCTGCCCCTCGGGCACCCATGCGTAGCCGCGAAAAGTCGGGTTCGCGGGAGACAGCCGGTGGTCCGGCGAAATCCCGCTGATGGCGCTGTTGCTCGTCACGGGCGACTTGCCGAAGAGCCACATCTGGAATTTGATCGGCAAGTTACTGTCGAGCAACCCGCCCAGACAGATGATGACGATCGCCAGATGCGCGAAGATGTAGCCGAGCTTCGTCATCGCTCCACGCTTGGCTGCGATCAGCGTGGCACCTTCGCTTTCGCGCACGACGAACCGGTACCCGAGCTTGCCGAGCAAGGCCCCGAGCCGCGCCGCCACATCGGCGCGCGATCCGCTTGCGATGAATTCGGCCTTGTGATGGAAGGCGCGCAGGCTGCCCTCGCGCACCTTGACCTTCCAACTCTTCATGTCGGCGATCATCTTCGGCGCATTGCGTATCACGCAAAGTGAGACCGACACGATCAAAAAGCCGAGAATCAGCATGAACCACCAGGCACTGTAGAGCGTGTAGAGGCTCAAGCCGCGGAAGATGTCGGCCCAGAACGGACCGAATTGATTGACGTAGTTCGGATAGGGGTCGTCTTGCGTCAACACCGTGCCGATGATGCTGGCGATTGCAAGGACGACCAGCAGCGCAATCGCGAAGCGCATCGAGCTCAGTAACTCAACCGCGCGCTTGAGGACGCGCCGCTCCGACTTCAGTTCATAACCCGACGTGGTGACGCTCATTCCGATTCCGATTCCGGCTCCAACTCCAACTCCAACCTCAATTACGGCTACCAGCAAAAAAGGGCAGAGCCGCCGACGAACATGCGGCGCCCCACCCTTTTCTTTTTCTCGCCGGCCTTGTAGGTTGCAAGGCCCGCCCGGCAACTACAAATAAATCAGCCGCGCCGCATCAGTGCAGGCCGGCCATGTAATCGGCCACCGCTTTCAGTTCTTTGTCGCTCAACCGCGACGCGATCGGCTGCATGACGTCGTTCTTGCGCGTGCCTTGCGCAAACGCGGTCAGTTGCGCACTGGTGTAATCGGCCCATTGCCCCGACACGCGCGGATACTGAACCGGCACGCCCTGACCGGTTGGCCCATGGCAGCTCGCACAGGCCGGCATGCCCTTCTCGGCAATGCCTCCCCGATAGATCTTCTGACCGAGCGGCACGGTGGCGGCATCGCGCGCGGCGCCGGCCTTCGACGTTTGCGACGCGAAGTAGGCCGCGACGTTCACCATGTCCTGATCGGAAAGCGAGGCCACCATGCCAGCCATCACAGCGTTCTGGCGCACGGCCGCTTTCTCGCCGGGCTTCACCTTGAAGTCCTTCAACTGCTTGACCAAATATTCCTGGTGTTGCCCCGCGAGCTTCGGAAAGGCCGCACTCGCGCTATTTCCGTCTGTTCCATGACAGGCTGCGCACACACTCGTTGCGATGGCCTGCCCTTTGTTCGCATCCGGTTTCGGTGTCTCCGCTGCATTCACTTGTATCGCCAAACCCAACCAACCTGCCGCTACGACTTCAAGGACCACCAAAGACTTGCACAGTCGATTCATTCGCACACCCGGTTTCGTCTTTTGTGAATTGAGTGCCCTCAGACCGGTTGCCGGCGCAAACAAGCAGTCTCCCCCCTTAGGGCTGCAAGCGGTTGCCCGGCGGCCCGGCCATTTTCTCGAGAGATGTCGGAAAAACGACGGCGACCAACTATCGGCCACGACAAGGCTACGTGCCTGCGGCCATGCACTCGAAGCGCCGCGCCAAAGCGGCCGCGGCCCATCTTGAGTAAACCGTCGTATTGTACAATACCTCGCTATTCGCCAAGACGCCAGTCGGCCGCACCCTGGGCGGGAGTGCCTACTCGCGCTCGGTACTTTGACTCGGTTATGTTCGAAGGTCGAAAGTACCGACAATCGCGCGGTAGTGCGAACAGGCCCCGCCTCCACTTATCAGGCGCCGCACGTCGGCGCGCCCCACTCTCGCCATGGCCTTCTTGCTGCATCAAGCCCGCTTTTTTACGACCGTCAACCACTTGCGCGATTTGCCCGCCACGGTGGCGCCCGAGGTCGCCTTCGCCGGCCGCTCCAACGCCGGCAAGTCAACGGCCATCAACGTGCTCGCCAATCAAAAGCGCCTTGCCTTCGCGAGCAAGACGCCCGGGCGCACGCAGCACATCAATTATTTCAGCGTCGGGCCCGTGGACGAACCCACCAGCTATGTCGTCGATTTACCCGGCTATGGCTATGCGGAGGTGCCCGGAGCGGCCAAGGCGCACTGGGAGGCGCTGCTTTCCAGCTATCTGCAAAGCCGTGCGCAACTGCGCGGCATGATTCTGATGATGGATTCGCGCCGTCCGCTGACCGATCTCGATCGCATCATGATCGAGTGGTTCGCTCCGACTGGAAAGCCGATCCACGCTTTGCTGACGAAGTGCGACAAATTGACGCGCCAGGAGAGTATCAACGCGCTGCGCGCGACGCAAAAGGCATTCGCCGGATATCGTGAGGCCGGATACCAGGGCGAACTGAGCGCGCAGCTTTTCTCGGCGCTCAAGCGCGTCGGGCTCGATGAAGCTCACGCATTGATCGAAGCATGGGTCGCGCCCCGGGCAGATGCATAAAAAAACCCGCCGGACCTCGGCGGGTTAAACAGCCTAATCGAAAAAACGACAGGCACCCGCTCAGGGAGGAGAAGCGGGGAGCTCGGCGCCAGGCGCTTCGCTCGATCGTTATCATATACCATCGTGCCAACGCTAGCGTGGCCTTCGAGCGCCCGCGACAGCGCGAGCCAAGGCGCCCGGTAGGCGCTCGTCGCGGCCCAGCCCGCATTTTCAACGAATTCAAAGCGTTTTCGTCCTATGAGCTTTTACCCTCACCACCGTCCCCGCCGTATGCGTCGCGATGATTTCTCGCGTCGTCTGATGCGCGAAACCGTGCTGACCACCAACGACCTCATTTATCCCGTCTTCGTCGTCGAGGGAACCAACCTGCGGCAGCCGGTGCCGTCGATGCCCGGCGTCGAGCGCGTGTCAGTCGACTTGCTGCTCGGCGTGGGCGAGCAATGCGTCGAACTCGGCGTGCCGGTGCTGTCGCTCTTCCCCGCAATCGAGCCGTCGCTGAAAACACCCGATGGCCTCGAAGCGACGAATCCCGAAGGTCTGATTCCGCGCGCCGTGCGCGAGTTGAAATCCCGTTTTCCCGAACTGGGCGTGCTGACCGACGTCGCACTCGACCCCTACACGAGCCACGGACAAGACGGCGTGCTTGACGAAGACGGTTACGTCATCAACGACGAAACCGTGAAGATCCTCGTCGAGCAAGCCCGCACACAAGCGGAAGCCGGTGTGGACATCGTGGCACCATCGGACATGATGGATGGCCGCATCGGCGCGCTGCGCCAAATGTTCGAGAGCGAAGGACGCATTCACACGCGCATCATGGCGTATGCCGCCAAATATGCGTCGGCGTTCTATGGTCCGTTTCGCGACGCCGTCGGCTCCGCGGCGACGCTCGGCAAAAGCAACAAAATGACGTATCAGATGGACCCGGCGAATTCCGACGAAGCGCTGCGCGAGGTGCGTCTCGATATCGAGGAAGGGGCCGATATGGTGATGGTGAAACCCGGCATGCCGTATCTGGACATCGTCCGCCGCGTCAAGGACGAATTCCGGTTTCCAACCTATGTCTATCAGGTGAGCGGCGAATACGCGATGTTGAAAGCCGCCGCCCAAAACGGTTGGCTCGATCACGACAAGGTGATGATGGAATCGCTGCTCGCGTTCAAGCGGGCCGGAGCGGACGGCGTGCTGAGCTACTTCGCGCTCGATGCCGCGCGTCTGTTGCGCGCGCAGAAGTAACGACGTTGAGGATCGGCGGGCGCCAAACGCCACAAACAAGCGCTGCGCTGACCCTTGATCAAGACAGCGGTCGCGTGCCAGCAGCCCGGTCGAGGCTCCGCAAGAATTGGTCGGCCGATTCATAGCCCACGACGCGCGCCACCTCCTTTCCGCTGCCGTCGAAAAAGATAATGCCGGGCGGCCCAAACAGCCCAAAGCGCTTTAGCAGTGCCTGATCGGCGGCATTGTTCGTCGTGACATCGGCGCGCATCAGTTGCAGTTGCGCAAGACGCGCACGCACGCGCGGGTCTGCGAAGGTGAAACGCTCCATTTCCTTGCAGCTTACGCACCAATCCGCGTAGAAATCGAGCATGGCTGGCCGGCCTGCCGTGGCCAGCGCCTGGTCGAGCAACGCCGACGAACGGATCGGCTCGAACGCCAGGCTCTGTGGCTGCCGCTCGTTCGCGAGCACGGCCGTCGACCCGCCGACGCGCGCGGCGAGTACGGCGAGCGGGCGCAGCGGATCAGTCGAGCCCGCAGCGAGCCCGACGATGATCGCGGCGGCCCAAATGGCGAGCGCAGCCCCGATTCCGCGGCCAAGCCGACGCCAGACCGATGCAGCGGCAGCGGACGGCGAGAACAAACCAAGTGTTGCCGCGGCCAGCAGCAACCAGAGCGCCCCCAACACCATCTGCGCAATCGGCGACAGTATCGGCCAGACGATCCATAACGCGGCGGCAAGCAAAATGACGCCGAAAAAAACCTTGATGCCTTCCATCCACGCACCGGCTCTCGGCAGGAACGTACCGGCACCGAGGCCAACGATCAACAGCGGAACGCCGAGTCCGATCCCCATCGAAAAGAGCGCCGCGCCACCCAGTGCCGCGTTGCCCGTATGCGCGATAAACGCGAGCACGGCGAAAAGCGGCGCGGTCATGCAAGCGCCGACGACGAGTGCCGAGAGCGCACCCATCAGCGCCACCGCGGCAAGCTTGCCGCCGGCTCGCCGGCTCGATGCCGCCGACATCCGTTCATGCCACTGCTGAGGCAATGCGATGTCGACACCGGCAATCAGCGAAACAGCAAAGGCCGTCAGCAACAGCGCGAACGCAGCGAGCACCCACGGGTTCTGGAGCCAGGCACCGAGACTCTGCCCGACGAGCGCCGCGGCGATGCCGAGCATCGTATAAACCAACGCCATGCCGAGCACATAGGCGAGCGACAGCGTGAAGCCGCGTACGTGAGTCACCTTATGCCCTTCACCGATGATGATGGCCGAAAGAATCGGGATCATCGGGTACGAGCACGGCAAAAGACTGAGCACGGCGCCGGCCAGGAAATAGAGCCCGACCGTTGCGGCGAAGCTGCCGCCTTGCAACAACGCGCTCGCGTAGTCCGCGCTCGTTGCCCGGTCGTACCAGGTGGTACTGCCGGTGCTCGACTGAGCTTGCACCGCTGGGCGCGGCGTGTCGGCGGCCGGCGAAAGTGCGGCGCCGCTCACACGGTAGGCGCGTGTGGCCGGAGGGTAGCAGATCCCGGCGTCGGCGCATCCCTGATACGTCACCACGAGATCAAACGGCGCGCCTGCCGCTTTTACCGGGACGCGCACGACCACCTCCTGGCGGTAGGTCTCGACGTCTTTTTGAAACGTCTGATCGAATTTCACATGGCCGGGAGGCAGTTGCGGTTCGCCCAACGTTGCCGAACCGCTCTTGGCGGCAAACCCGAAACGTTCGCGATAGAGATAATAGCCATCAGCAATCTTGAACCGAATATCGACCTCCCCCGGTTGCTCGCTCGCGCTGAAACGAAACGCGGCCGACGGGTCGAGAAAGTCGTCGGCGCGAGCGGCACCGGCACTCCACCAATTAGCAAACGTAAGCGCCAGCAGTAGGAAGAGGAAGCGTGCGACAAAGAACCAACCGCGCTCATCGAGCGATTTCGAATTAGACATGGGTAGGACGATGGGTTTCGGCACTCACCCATTGGCCGTAAGCGATCGAAGCGCTGGCAGACCAAGAGACGATCTCCGGCGTTTCGTAAGGGTGGCTTTGTGCAATGAAGCGCTCGAGTTCGAGCGCGCGTGCCGCACTGGTCTTGAAGAGCAATTGCACTTCCTCGGCCGATTCCATTTGGCCCTTCCAGCGATAACGCGACCGAACCGGCGCCGACTCGGTCACACAAGCGGCGAGCCGCGCATCGAGCACTGCGTCGGCAAGCTTTTGCGCTGACGCGACATCCGGCAGCGTAGTCAGCGTCAGAACGATATCGAGAGGCACGTGATCTCCAACTTGCAGCAAACATGAACGCATTATCGTATCACCAGCGCGTGAGCACGCCGTTTCGCGGCATTAAGCCGTGCTCCGAACGTTCCCTTAATGTTCCCCTAATGAGCGTCTGAAAATAAAAAGGGCCAAGCTACGCTTGACCCTTTTTTATCGCGAAATTAACCGCTTATTCCGCTTCTTGCACCGCGTCTGCTTCCACCGTCTCTGGGCGATCGAGCAATTCGACGAGCGCCATCGGTGCGTTGTCGCCAACGCGGAAACCAAACTTCAGGATGCGCAGATAACCGCCCGGGCGGTTCGCGAAGCGCGGACCCAATACGTCGAAGAGCTTGGTGACCGAATCGCGGTCGCGCAAGCGGTTGAACGCGAGACGGCGATTGGCGAGCGAAGGCTTCTTGCCGAGCGTGATCAGCGGCTCGACGACCTTGCGCAATTCTTTTGCCTTCGGCAACGTCGTCTTGATGACTTCGTGCTCGATCAGCGAGTTAGACATGTTACGGAGCATTGCCAGACGGTGGCTGCTCGTGCGGTTCAATTTCCGCAGACCATGACGGTGACGCATTTCAGTTTCCTTGATTCAGAGTTTTGATCCAGCTCTTCTATCGTCTCGTCTTGGGTTCCTTGGCGAAACCCGGCGGACACGGGCCGGTGTAAAAAGGCAAGACGCGGATTTTAAAGCAAAATCCGCGTCCTTGCCACTTGAGTAAGCTTTAACCGCTTACTTGTCGAGACCAGCCGGTGGCCAGTTCTCGAGCTTCATGCCGAGCGTCAAGCCGCGCGAGGCGAGCACTTCTTTGATCTCGTTGAGCGACTTGCGGCCAAGATTCGGCGTCTTGAGCAACTCGTTCTCGGTGCGCTGGATCAGATCGCCGATGTAGTAGATGTTCTCGGCCTTCAGACAGTTCGCGGAACGAACCGTGAGTTCGAGATCGTCCACCGGACGCAGCAAGATCGGATCGATCTGCGGCGCGCGCGACGGTGCTTCGGCTGCGGCCTCGGTACCTTCCAGCGCCGCGAACACGGCGAGCTGATCGACGAGAATCCGAGCGGACTGACGAATCGCTTCCTCGGGCGAAATCACGCCGTTGGTTTCGATATTCATCACGAGCTTGTCGAGGTCCGTGCGCTGTTCGACACGCGCGCTCTCCACTGCGTAGCTCACTCGGCGAACCGGCGAGAACGAGGCGTCGAGCACGATGCGGCCGATAATCTTCGCCGATTCCTCGCCATAGCGCCGGACGTTGCCGGGCACATAACCGCGACCCTTCTCAACCTTGATCTGCACGTCGAGCTTACCGCCCTTCGACAAATGCGCCACGATGTGATCGGGGTTGATCACTTCGACGTCGTGCGGCAATTCGATATCGCGCGCCGTCACGAGGCCTTCGCCTTCCTTGCGCAGCGTGACCGTCACTTCATCGCGATTGTGCAGCTTGAACACAACGCCCTTCAGGTTCAGCAGCAAGTTGACGACGTCCTCTTGCACGCCATCCAACGTCGAGTACTCGTGCACAACGCCTGCGATCGTCACTTCGGTCGGCGCATAGCCGATCATCGACGACAGCAACACGCGCCGAAGCGCGTTACCCAAGGTATGGCCGTAACCGCGTTCGAACGGTTCCATGACCACTTTCGCGTGGCTTTCGCCGAGCGATTCCACAGCGATGATCTTGGGCTTCAACAAACTGGTTTGCATAGGTTTTCCTTTTCAATACCCTCGGCTCGTTACACCGATAAGGCTGACCGGTAACAACCTGAAAATAAACAGCCGACGCGGTCCCTTGCTTGACGCAATCGGGAACCCCGGCTGTCAATCCGATTAGCGCGAATACAATTCGACGATCAGGCTTTCGTTGATATCGCCACCGATGTCAGCGCGCTCAGGCATCTGCTTGAACGTGCCTTCGTACTTCTTCGTATCGACGGAAACCCAGCTCGGCAAACCGCTTTGCTCGGCAAGCGACACGGCTTCGAGAATACGGGCCTGCTTCTTCGCTTGCTCGCGTACGCCGACGACATCGCCCGCTTTCACTTGCAACGACGGAATGTTTGCAACTTGGCCATTCACAACGATGGCCTTGTGGCTCACGAGCTGGCGCGCTTCGGCGCGCGTCGAGCCAAAGCCCATGCGATAAACGACGTTGTCGAGACGCGATTCGAGCAATTGCAACAGGTTCTCGCCCGTGTTGCCCTTGCGACGATCAGCATCCGCGAAGTAGCGGCGGAACTGGCGTTCGAGCACACCGTACATGCGCTTCACTTTTTGCTTTTCGCGCAACTGCGTGCCGTAGTCGGACGTACGCGCACCCGAGGTGCGGCCGTGCTGGCCAGGCTTGCTATCGAGCTTGCACTTGTCGGCGAGCGAGCGACGCGCGCTCTTCAGGAAGAGGTCAGTGCCTTCACGGCGGGACAGCTTGGCTTTAGGGCCAGTATAACGTGCCACTTTGCGTTCCTTCTAGGTTTGATCACGCGGACGCATTGCTTCCGCGCTAGTCCGGCCCCGATAGGCCGAACGGTGGGCTTAGTCAATCAAGATGCAAATCGCCTGCTGACGCAGCAAAGCGTCAGCAGGCGTCGAATCTTCGTGCGCCTTAGATACGGCGACGCTTCGGCGGACGGCAGCCGTTATGCGGAACCGGCGTCACGTCGGAGATCGCGGTGATCTTGATACCAAGACCATGCAGCGCGCGCACTGCCGACTCGCGACCCGGGCCAGGACCCTTGATCCGCACTTCGAGGTTCTTCACGCCGTATTCCATCGCCACGCGGCCCGCCGACTCGGCAGCAACCTGCGCCGCGAACGGCGTCGATTTGCGCGAGCCCTTGAAGCCCTGACCGCCCGACGTTGCCCAGGCAAGCGCGTTGCCTTGACGATCGGTGATCGTGATGATGGTGTTGTTGAACGACGCGTGAACGTGAACCACGCCCTCGGCGACGTTCTTCTTGACCTTCTTGCGAACGCGTTGCGCCGCGGTGTTGTTCGAAGCCTTAGCCATTACGTTTTCCTGTAACTGTCAGTCCCGCTTACTTCTTCAGCGATTGCGCGGCACGGCGCGGACCCTTGCGCGTACGAGCATTCGTGCGAGTGCGCTGGCCACGCAGGGGCAGGCCCTTGCGATGACGCACGCCACGGTAGCAGCCAAGGTCCATCAGGCGTTTGATGTTCATCGTCACTTCGCGACGCAGATCGCCTTCGACGACAAACTTGCCGACTTCTTCACGCAGCTTTTCGAGGTCTGCGTCCGTCAGGTCCTTGACCTTCTTCGAGTGGTCGACACCAGCCGCGCCGCAGATCAGACGCGAGCGCGTGCGGCCGATACCGAAAATCGCCGTCAGGCCGATTTCGGTATGCTGGTGGTTCGGGATGTTTACCCCTGCAATACGAGCCATTGTTTTTCCTCAAACAAAAAGCGCAAGCAAAAGCGCGGCGTTAACCTTGACGCTGTTTGTGGCGCGGATCAGAGCTGCAAATCACGCGCACAACGCCTTTGCGCTTGATGATCTTGCAATTTCGGCAAATGCGCTTAACCGATGCCATCACTTTCATGATATTACCCTTTTTTCAAATCACTTCGCCCTGAACACGATCCGCGCACGAGACAGATCGTAAGGCGTCAACTCAACCGTCACCTTGTCGCCCGGCAGGATACGGATGTAGTGCATCCGCATCTTGCCGGAGATGTGTCCCAATACGACATGGCCATTTTCCAGCTTCACGCGGAAGGTCGCATTAGGCAGGTTTTCGATGACCTCGCCCTGCATCTGGATTACATCGTCTTTGGCCATAGTCCTTTCAACGCATCGGGATGTTGCTGCCTTTGAAATTAGCTTTCTTGAGCAGCGATTCATACTGTTGCGACATAACGTACGACTGTACCTGCGCCATGAAGTCCATCGTGACGACGACGATGATCAGCAGCGACGTACCGCCAAAATAAAACGGCACGTTCCAGCGCAGCACCAGGAATTCGGGGAGCAGACAAACGAACACGATGTAGATCGCACCGGCCAGCGTCAGACGCGTCAGGATGCGGTCGATATACCGTGCCGTTTGATCCCCCGGACGAATACCCGGCACAAAGGCACCACTCTTTTTCAGGTTGTCGGCCGTCTCTCTGCTGTTGAATACCAAAGCGGTATAGAAAAAGCAGAAAAAGACAATCGCCAACGCATACAGCAGCACATAGACGGGCTGACCCGGCTTCACCGCCTCGGCGATGTTATGCAGCGTTTCCGAGAACCATCCGCCTCGCGTACCCGAACTGAACCAGTTCAGGATCGTAGCCGGGAACAGAATGATCGACGATGCGAAAATCGGCGGAATCACGCCCGACATATTCAACTTCAACGGCAGGTGCGAAGACTGCCCACCGTAAATCTTGTTTCCGACCTGGCGCTTCGCATAGTTCACGAGAATCTTGCGCTGGCCCCGCTCGATGAAGACGACGAGGTAGGTCACGCCGGCAATCAACGCCACGACGACGATCGCCGAGATGATGCTCATCGAACCCGTGCGGACCAACTCGAAGAGCCCACCGATCGCGTTCGGGAAACCCGCCGCGATCCCGCCGAAGATGATGATCGAAATCCCGTTGCCGAGACCGCGCTCCGTGATCTGCTCGCCGAGCCACATCAGGAACATCGTGCCCGTCACAAGGGTGACCACCGTCGTCAAGCGAAAGACCATACCCGGGTCGATCACGAGGCCCTGCTGGTTCTCGAGCGCCACGGCAATGCCGAATGCTTGAAACGTCGCGAGTAACACCGTGAACACACGCGTGTACTGCGTGATCTTGCGCTGCCCGGCCTGCCCTTCTTTCTTCAGCGCCTCGAGCTGCGGCGAGACGATCGCCAGCAACTGCATGATGATCGACGAGGAGATGTACGGCATGATCCCCAACGCGAACACCGTGAACCGCGACAGCGCACCACCCGAGAACATGTTGAACATGCCCAGGATGCCGCCCGACTGGCTCTGGAACAGCTTCGCCAACTGATCCGGGTCGATGCCCGGCACCGGAATGTGCGCGCCGATCCGATACACAACCAACGCCAGCAGCAGAAACACTGCACGCCGGCGCAGGTCACCGAACTTCGCTGCGCTTTTACCAGTTTTTGCGAGACTCGGGCTGTTAGCCAAGTACCTTCTCCGATACAAATGCCATCATCGGCAATCGGCTTCTCACGCGAGCGAAAGCCAATTACTCGGCAAACGAGCCACCAGCTGCCTCGATGGCCGCGCGCGCGCCCTTCGATGCACCCAGCCCCTTCACAACGATCTTGCGCGAGATAGTGCCGGTCGCGATGATCTTGGCGCTCTTCGTCATTTCACTGACGAGACGCGCTTGCTTGAGCGCAAGCAAATCGATCTCATCGACAGGCAGCTTTTCCAGATCCGACAACCGCACTTCGCCAACGAATTCCTTCGTGAGCGACGTGAAGCCACGCTTCGGCAAACGACGTTGCAGCGGCATCTGACCGCCCTCGAAGCCGACTTTATGAAAGCCGCCCGAGCGCGATTTCTGACCCTTGTGC
This sequence comes from Trinickia sp. LjRoot230, assembly GCF_964253315.1. Lineage (NCBI taxonomy): Bacteria > Pseudomonadati > Pseudomonadota > Betaproteobacteria > Burkholderiales > Burkholderiaceae > Trinickia > Trinickia sp. LjRoot230. The sequence goes on along the minus strand of NZ_CAXUQX020000001.1, from coordinate 343,578 downwards.
CCGCGGCCAGCGGTCTTGCCGAGGCCCGAACCAATACCGCGGCCGACGCGGCGCTTCGAATGCTTCGCGCCCTCGGCCGGCTTCAGGTTATTCAATTCCATATTCAACTCCTGGAGTCCCTGATCCGCGCTTAAGCGACGACCTTGACGAGGTACGAGACCTTGTTGATCATGCCGCGCACGGCGGGCGTGTCTTGCAGAACGCTAACCGAGTTGATTCGGCGCAGGCCCAGACCACGCACCGTTGCACGGTGCGTTTCGCGGGTCCCAATCAGGCTCTTGACGAGCTGAACCTTGACAGTTTTTTCAGACATGGTGACCACCCAGGCATTAGCCCAAAATTTCTTCGACCGATTTACCGCGCTTCGCTGCGATATCACCGGGCGTCGATTGCTTGCGCAGACCGTCGAGCGTCGCACGAACGAGGTTATACGGATTCGTCGAACCGTGGCTCTTCGCCACCACGTTCTGCACGCCCATTACGTCGAACACCGCGCGCATCGGGCCGCCGGCGATCACGCCGGTACCGTCTTTCGCCGGTGCGAGCAGAACTGCGGACGCACCGTGCTTGCCGTGCACCTCATGTTGCAACGTACCGTTCTTGAGCGGCACCTTGAACATGTTGCGGCGGGCCTGCTCCATTGCCTTTTGAACGGCAACCGGCACTTCCTTCGCCTTACCCTTGCCCATGCCGACGCGGCCATCGCCGTCGCCAACCACGGTCAGTGCGGCGAAGCCGAGAATGCGGCCACCCTTCACGACCTTGGTCACGCGGTTGACCGAAATCATCTTTTCACGAAGGCCGTCGTCGCGTTCGTCAGCCTGAACTTTCGCTTGCATCTTTGCCATGACGAATTCTTCCCTTAGAACTTGAGCCCGGCTTCGCGCGCAGCATCAGCCAGCGCTTTGACGCGGCCGTGGTAGCGGAAACCCGAGCGGTCGAAGGCGACGGATTCGATGCCGGCAGCCTTGGCTTTTTCCGCAATGCGCTTGCCAATCAGCGTAGCCGCGGCGACGTTGCCGCCCTTGCCCGACTGGTCGGCCAACTGAGCGCGCACTTCGGCTTCGAGCGTCGACGCACTGACGAGCACTTTCGTGCCGCAAGGCGAAAACACTTGAGCGTAGATATGCGTATTCGTGCGATGCACAGCAAGGCGCGCGACCTGCAGTTCAGCGATCTTGATACGCGTCTGACGAGCGCGGCGCAGGCGAGATTGAGTCTTATCCATGTTTGCGCACCCTTACTTCTTCTTCGTTTCTTTGAGGATCACAACCTCGTCGGCGTAGCGCACACCCTTGCCCTTGTAAGGCTCAGGCGGACGATAACCGCGCACTTCGGCTGCGACTTGGCCGACTTTCTGCTTGTCGATCCCCTTGATCACGATTTCCGTTTGCGAGGGCGTTTCCGCCTTCACGCCTTCGGGCATTTGATGTACTACCGGATGCGAGAAGCCCAGCGACAGGTTCAGCTTGTCGCCTTGCGCTTGCGCACGATAGCCCACGCCAACCAGCGTCAGCTTGCGTTCGAAGCCGATCGTGACGCCATGCACCATGTTCGCCACCAGTGCGCGCATCGTGCCCGACATTGCATTGGCTTCGCGGCTTTCGTCGACCGGCTCGAACTTGATCGTGCCATTGTCGTCGATCACTTTGACGAGCTTGTTCTCAGGCTGCGAGATCGCGCCGAGCGGGCCCGTCACCGTGATGAGCCCGCCGCTCAAAGCCACCTTGGCACCCTTCAGCGGGACCGGGCTTTTACCTACTCGAGACATGTTTCTCTCTCCTTTCGGCGTTAAGCGACGTAGCAAATGACTTCGCCACCGACGCCAGTTGCGCGCGCCTTGCGGTCAGTCATTACACCCTTGGGCGTCGAAACGATCGCGACACCGAGGCCATTCATGACCTGCGGAATGTCGTTGCGACCGCGGTACACGCGCAGACCAGGCTTCGACACGCGCTCGAGGCGTTCGATGACCGGGCGGCCAGCGTAGTACTTCAACGCAATGTGCAGCTCCGACTTCACACCGTCCGACTTCACACCGAAGTCGTCGATATAACCTTCGTCCTTCAAGACTTGCGCAATCGCCACTTTCACTTTCGACGAGGGCATTGTCACCGAGACTTTCTCGACCATCTGCGCGTTGCGGATGCGAGTCAGCATATCGGCGATAGGATCACTCATGCTCATTTATGTTTCTCCTATTACCAGCTCGCCTTGGTGAGGCCGGGGATCTCGCCGCGGAACGCGATTTCGCGAATCTTGTTGCGCGCCAGTCCGAATTTGCGGAACGTGCCGCGCGGACGACCCGTGATCGCGCAGCGGTTACGCTTGCGAGTCGGGTTGGAGTTGCGAGGCAATTGTTGCAGCTCGAGACGAGCTGCGTAGCGCTCTTCTTCCGACTTGCTTTGGTCGTCGATGATCGCCTTCAGCGCGACGCGCTTCGGTGCGAACTTCGCCGCAAGGCGGGCGCGCTTCTTTTCACGTTCGATCAGTGCCAGTTTAGCCACGGTAACCTCAGTTTCTGAACGGGAACTTGAAGCTGGCGAGCAGCGCCTTGGCTTCATCGTCGGTCTTCGCGGTGGTCGTGATGCTGATGTTCAGCCCACGCAGCGCGTCGATCTTGTCGTAGTCGATCTCGGGGAAAATGATCTGCTCTTTCACACCGATGTTGTAGTTGCCGCGACCGTCGAACGCGCGCCCCGACACACCACGGAAGTCGCGCACACGCGGCAGCGCCACCGTGACGAAACGATCGAGGAATTCGAACATGGCGCGACCACGAAGCGTGACCATCGCACCGATCGGGTAGCCCTGACGGATCTTGAAGCCGGCAATTGCTTTGCGCGCCTTCGTCACGACGGGCTTTTGACCCGCAATTTTCGTCAGATCGCCAACGGCGTTTTCGATAATCTTCTTGTCCGCAACCGCTTCACCAAGACCCATGTTCAACGTGATCTTGGTGATGCGCGGCACTTCCATGACAGACTTGTAACCGAACTTCTCGATGAGGCCGGGTACAACCTTCTCTTTGTAAAACTCTTGCAAACGAGCCATTTTTTTACTCCGCAGCGTCAGGCGCCAACCACGACGGCACCGGTCGTCTTCAGGAATCGGACTTTCTTGCCGTCCTCGACCTTGATGCCAACGCGCGATGCTTTGCCATTCGCGTCGACAAGTGCGACGTTCGAAATATGCAGCGGCATCGTCTTGGCTTCCACGCCGCCTGTCGTTCCCTTCATCGGGTTCGGCTTCACGTGCTTCTTGACGAGGTTGACGCCCTCGACCGTCACGTGTTGCTCGGCGACGGCCAGCACCACACCGCGCTTGCCCTTGTCCTTGCCGGTAGTGACGACAACCTCGTCACCCTTGCGAATCTTGTTCATCGCGACTCCTTACAGCACTTCGGGCGCAAGCGAAACGATCTTCATAAACCGTTCGCTGCGCAACTCACGCGTGACCGGCCCGAAGATACGGGTGCCGATAGGCTCGAGCTTGGCATTCAAAAGCACGGCGGCATTGCCGTCGAACTTGATCAGCGAGCCGTCCTGGCGACGCACGCCCTTGGCCGTACGCACGACCACTGCGTTGTAGATTTCGCCCTTTTTCACGCGCCCACGCGGCGTTGCCTCTTTGACGCTCACCTTGATGATGTCGCCAATGTTGGCATAACGACGCTTCGAGCCGCCGAGCACCTTGATGCACATGACTTCACGTGCACCCGTGTTATCGGCCACTTCAAGCCGAGATTCGGTCTGGATCATGGTTTATCTTTCCCAACTTAATCCGCCTGCACCACCATGGTTCAGCCGGTCAGTCTTGGTCCCGTCAGCCACGCCGTGACGCTTGGCTGTTTGGGTCGGAACAGCAGCGACGGCATGCGAGACCGCCATCGCATTGAGCGAATCTTGCGAGATGGGCTGACGCCCTTCGCCTTTTCTTCCCCTCTCCCAACGGGACGCCACCATACCTACCATGGGCCCATAAAGAGGGAAGACCGAGATTATATCAAACAATCCCGGCCTTGCAAGCAAAACATACTGCGATTTCGACGACTCTCATCGCTGCAGCCAGCGATTCGAGCCGAGGGTCGGCGCCACCTTAGATAATGCGGGCGGCTTCGACGAGGCGCGACACGGTCCAGGCCTTCGTCTTCGAGATCGGACGGGTTTCCTGGATTTCGACGAGGTCACCCTCGTTATACGTGTTCGCGTCGTCGTGCGCGTGATACTTCTTCGAGCGCACGACATACTTACCGTAGATCGGGTGCTTCACGCGGTGCTCGACCAGCACGGTGACCGTCTTGTCCATCTTGTTGCTGACGACCTTGCCGACCAGCGTCCGGTTGAGCGAGGTTTTCACGCTATCGTTCATTTCTGGTTCGCCTTCTCAGTCAGGACGGTCCGCACTCGTGCGATGTCGCGACGAACCTTCTTCAGCTGGCTCGTGTTCGTGAGCTGCTGCGTCGCGAGCTGCATGCGCAGGCCGAATTGCGCTTTCAACAGAGCGGACAGCTCCTCGTTGAGCGCTGCCTTGTCTTTCTGGTGAAGTTCGGAAGCCTTCATCGTTTGCTCCTTAAGCGCCCAGCTGACGAATAATGAAGGTCGTCTTGAGCGGCAGCTTCGCTGCAGCCAGACGGAACGCTTCGCGTGCCAGCTCTTCGGTTACGCCATCCATTTCGTACAGCATCTTGCCCGGCTGAATCTCCGCGACGTAGTACTCAGGGTTACCTTTACCGTTACCCATCCGTACTTCTGCCGGCTTTTGCGAGATCGGCTTGTCCGGGAAAATACGGATCCAAATGCGGCCGCCGCGCTTGATGTGACGCGTCATGGCACGACGCGCCGCTTCGATTTGACGCGCGGTCAGACGGCCGCGACCGATAGCCTTGAGGCCGAACTCACCGAACGACACCGCGTTGCCACGCGTTGCGACACCGGTGTTACGACCCTTCTGCTCTTTGCGATACTTCCTGCGTTTCGGTTGCAGCATCGTTATTCTCCAGTCTTGCCGTCGCCTTCGGGCTTGCCGCCGCCGGCGGCGCCGCGACGCGGGCCACCACGACGAGCACCCGAGGGCGCGCCACCTTCACCGTCACGGCGCGGACGACGATCGCCCGGGCGCGCGTTGCGGCGCGGGCGCTTTTCTTCTGCGGTCTCTTCGACGACCGGCGCGTCGTTACGGCCGAGCGTGTCGCCCTTGTAGACCCAGACCTTCACGCCGATGATGCCGTACGTCGTCTTCGCTTCCGAAGTTGCGTAGTCGATGTCCGCACGCAGCGTATGAAGCGGCACGCGGCCTTCGCGGTACCACTCGGTACGAGCGATTTCGATGCCGTTCAATCGGCCGGCGCTCATGATCTTGATGCCTTGGGCACCGAGACGCATCGCGTTTTGCATCGCACGCTTCATCGCGCGACGGAACATGATCCGACGCTCGAGCTGCTGCGTGATCGAATCGGCGATCAGTTGCGCATCGGTTTCCGGCTTGCGGATTTCCTCGATGTTGACGTGGACCGGCACGCCCATGCGGCGTTGCAGTTCCGACTTCAACAGTTCGATATCCTCACCCTTCTTGCCGATGACTACACCGGGACGCGAGCTGTAAATCGTGATGCGCGCGTTTTTCGCCGGACGCTCGATGACGACGCGGCCAACCGAAGCGTTCTTCAGCTTCTTCTTCAGGTATTCACGAACACCGATGTCTTCCTGCAACATCGCCGCGAAATTGTTGTTGTTCGCGTACCAACGCGAAGCCCAATTGCGGCTGACGGCCAAGCGGAAGCCAGTCGGATGAATTTTCTGTCCCATCGTATGACCCCTTAATTCCCGACCGTCACAGTGATGTGACAGGATTGCTTCTCGATGCGGTTGCCGCGGCCTTTCGCACGCGCGGTAAAGCGCTTGAGCGATGCAGCCTTATCGATATAGATGCTCGTGATCTTGAGCTCGTCGATATCGGCACCTTCGTTGTGCTCCGCATTCGCGATCGCCGACAGCACAACCTTCTTCACGATGCCAGCCGCCTTCTTCGGCGAGAACGTCAGGACGTTCAGCGCCTTGTCGACCGGCAAACCGCGGATCTGGTCAGCCACAAGGCGCGTTTTCTGCGCCGAGATGCGGGCACCGCGATGAATTGCTTTCACTTCCATCTTGATTGCCCCTTATTTCTTGGCCTTCTTGTCGGCCGCGTGACCCTTGAACGTCCGGGTCAAAGCGAACTCGCCAAGTTTGTGGCCGACCATGTTTTCCGAGATATACACCGGAACATGCTGACGACCGTTATGAACGGCGATCGTCAGGCCGATGAAGTCCGGCAGGATCGTCGAACGACGCGACCATGTCTTGATCGGTTTTTTATCGCGCGAAGCTGCAGCCGCCTCAACTTTCTTCAGCAAATGGGCGTCGCAGAACGGACCTTTTTTAACAGAACGTGCCATTGCCTACTCCTTAACGCTTGTGACGGCGCTGGACGATCATCGTCGTCGTGCGCTTATTGCGACGGGTGCGGTAGCCCTTCGTCGGCGTGCCCCACGGGCTCACCGGATCACGGCCTGCTGCGGTCTTGCCTTCGCCGCCGCCGTGCGGGTGATCGACCGGGTTCATCGCAACACCACGCACCGTCGGGCGAATACCGCGCCACCGGTTCGCACCGGCCTTGCCGATCTGACGCAGGCTATGCTCTTCGTTGCCCACTTCACCGATCGTCGCGCGGCATTCGATATGCACGCGGCGGATTTCACCCGAGCGCAAACGAACTTGTGCGTACGTGCCTTCACGTGCCAGCAGCATGGCCGAGGTACCAGCCGAACGCGCCATTTGCGCGCCCTTGCCCGGCAGCATCTCGATGCAGTGAACCGTCGTACCAACCGGAATATTGCGGATCGGCAGCGTATTGCCTGCGCGGATCGGCGCTTCCGAGCCGGACATCAGCTGCTGGCCCACCACCACACCCTTCGGCGCGATGATGTAACGGCGTTCGCCGTCGGCGTACAGCACCAGCGCGATGTTCGCGCTACGGTTCGGGTCGTACTCGATGCGCTCGACCTTCGCAGGGATGCCATCCTTCGTGCGACGGAAATCGACCACACGATAGTGTTGCTTGTGACCACCACCCTTGTGACGGGTCGTGATGTGACCGTTGTTGTTACGGCCACCGGTCGAGATCTTCGTGTCCACGAGTGCCGCGAACGGCTTGCCCTTGTGAAGATCCTTGTTGACCACCTTGACCATCGCGCGGCGTCCGGGCGAGGTCGGCTTAACTTTAACGAGTGCCATGATTACTTGGCCTCCGCTTCAAAGTTGATTTCCTGACCGGGCTTCAAGCAGACATAGGCCTTGCGCACATCTTTGCGGCGACCCATGAAACGGCCGAAACGCTTCGCCTTACCCTTCACGTTCAGCACGTTGACGGAATTCACTTCCACCTTGAAGAGCAGTTCGACGGCAGCCTTGACTTCCTGCTTCGTCGCATCGGGCGCGATTTCGAACACAACTTGCTCGTTCTTGTCGGCCACCAGCGTCGCCTTTTCGGAGATCACCGGCGCGAGCAGGACCTGCATCAAACGATGATCGTTCTTGCGATTCTCGCTCATGACAGCAACTCCTCGATCTGAGCGACCGCGGCCTTCGTGATCAGCACTTTCTTGAAGTAGATCAGCGAGAGGGGGTCGGCGTAACGCGGCTCGACAACCGCCACGTGGGTGAGATTGCGCGACGCGAGGTACAGGTTCTCGTCGACCGTGTCAGTAATGACGAGCACGGAGTCGAGGCCCATAGCCTTGAATTTTTCAGCCAGCAGCTTCGTCTTCGGTGCTTCGAGAGCGATGTCGTCGACGACCGAAAGACGCCCTTCGCGAGCGAGCTGCGAGAAGATCGAGCAGAGGCCTGCGCGATGCATCTTCTTGTTGACCTTGTGCGCGAAGTTTTCTTCGGGCGAGTTCGGGAAGATCCGACCGCCGCCGCGCCACAACGGGCTCGACGACATACCGGCACGAGCGCGGCCGGTGCCTTTTTGGCGCCACGGTTTTTTGGTCGTGTGCTTGACTTGCTCGCGGTCTTTTTGCGCGCGGTTGCCGCTACGCGCGTTGGCCTGATAAGCAACGACGATCTGATGGATCAGCGCTTCGTTGTAATCACGACCGAACACGACGTCCGATGCGTTCACGCTCGCGCCTTCCTGACCATTGGCATTCAGGAGCTTGAGTTCCATTATTTCGCTCCTTTCACGGCACGCGCCTTCACTGCCGGCGTCACGAAAACTTTTCCTTGCTTCGCGCCGGGGACTGCGCCCTTGACGAACAGCAACTTGCGTTCAGCGTCGATGCGAGCGATTTCGAGATTCTGCACGGTGACGGTGTCGTCACCCATGTGGCCGGTCATGCGCTTACCCGGGAACACACGGCCCGGGTCCTGCGCCATACCAATCGAGCCCGGCACGTTATGCGAACGCGAGTTACCGTGCGAAGCACGGCCCGAGGCGAAGTTGTAGCGCTTGATGGTACCGGCGTAGCCCTTACCGATCGACACGCCTTGCACGTCGATCATCTGGCCCACTTCGAAGAGATCGACACCGATCACGGCGCCGGCAGTGAGCTCGGCAGCCTTTGCGGCGTCAATTAGGAATTCCTTGAGGATTTCACCGGCTTCGACGCCGGCTTTGGCGAGGTGACCAGCCAGCGGCTTCGTCACGCGCGATGCACGGCGCTTGCCGAAAGCAACTTGAACGGCGATATAACCATCCGTTTCAACAGTCTTGATCTGCGTCACGCGGTTGTCGGACACGTCCAGCACGGTCACGGGAATCGAATCCCCTTCGGCCGTGAAGATACGGGTCATGCCAACCTTGCGACCTACGAGTCCAAGGCTCATCGTTTTCTCCATTCCCGACTGCGATTGGCCGGGGCTAATTTACAAAATGCCGGTGCTTGCGAGGCATCGCGAACCGCTCGCCACGCCGCTCATTGGAGCGACAACGACGCTAAGCCCACTATTCTTGCACCGGCTTTTTTGCGCAAATGCGCGAAAAGCCTTGCATTATAGCGAGACGATCCGTTTTCCGCAAGCAATCAAAGACTTACTGCCGCGATGTGTCGCGCGCGGCAGCGCAAACCTTATTGCAGCTTGATGTCGACCTCGACGCCGGCCGGCAGATCGAGCTTCATCAACGCGTCGACAGTCTTGTCCGTCGGGTCGACGATGTCCATCAGCCGTTGGTGCGTACGAATCTCGAGCTGATCGCGCGACGTCTTGTTGACGTGCGGCGAACGCAGGATGTCGAAACGCTGAATGCGAGTCGGCAGCGGCACAGGGCCACGAACGATCGCGCCAGTCCGCTTTGCCGTTTCGACGATCTCGGCTGCCGATTGATCGATCAGGCGATAGTCGAATGCCTTCAAGCGAATGCGGATTTTCTGGTTCTGCATGACGATTCCTTGGAAAGAGCGAGGCAGCTTTGCGCCGCCGGATTAATAAAAGAACGTGGGCTTGGACGCCTCCCGAGGAGGAACGCGCCCAAGCCCGGGCACGTTTTACTGCAGTCCTGCGTGTGCAGCGGTCCAACTGGAGCCGCTGCAAAGCCGTCGATTTTACTCGATGATCTTCGCAACGACACCTGCACCGACGGTACGGCCGCCTTCGCGGATAGCGAAGCGCAGGCCTTCTTCCATGGCGATCGGCGCGATCAGCTTGACCGTGATCGACACGTTATCGCCCGGCATCACCATTTCCTTGTCCTTCGGCAACTCGATCGAACCCGTCACATCCGTCGTGCGGAAGTAGAACTGCGGACGATAGTTGTTGAAGAACGGCGTGTGGCGACCGCCTTCGTCCTTGCTCAGCACATACACCTCAGCCGTGAAGTGCGTATGCGGCGTGATCGAACCCGGCTTAGCCAACACCTGGCCACGCTCCACGTCTTCGCGCTTCGTGCCGCGCAGCAAAATGCCCACGTTGTCGCCCGCTTGACCTTGGTCCAGCAGCTTGCGGAACATCTCCACGCCCGTGCACGTCGTCTTCACCGTCGGCTTGATACCGATAATCTCGATTTCCTCGCCAACCTTCACCACGCCACGCTCGACCCGGCCCGTTACCACCGTGCCGCGACCCGAGATCGAGAACACATCTTCCACCGGCATCAGGAACGCGCCGTCGATCGCGCGCTCCGGCGTCGGGATGTACGTGTCCAGCGCGTCGGCCAGGCTCATGATCGCCACTTCGCCCAGCTCGCCCTTGTCGCCTTCGAGCGCCAGCTTCGCCGAGCCCTTGATGATCGGCGTTTCGTCGCCCGGGAAGTCGTACTTCGAGAGCAGCTCGCGCACTTCCATTTCCACCAGCTCGAGCAGTTCCGCGTCGTCCACCATGTCGCACTTGTTCAGGAACACGATGATGTACGGCACGCCCACCTGACGCGCCAGCAAAATGTGCTCGCGCGTTTGCGGCATCGGGCCGTCCGCGGCCGAACACACCAGGATCGCGCCGTCCATCTGCGCCGCACCCGTGATCATGTTCTTCACGTAGTCAGCGTGGCCCGGGCAGTCAACGTGCGCGTAGTGACGGTTAGCCGTCTCGTACTCCACGTGCGCCGTGTTGATCGTGATACCGCGCGCCTTTTCTTCCGGCGCCGCGTCGATCTGGTCGTACGCCTTCGCTTCGCCACCAAACTTCGCGGTCAGCACCGTCGTGATCGCCGCCGTCAGCGTGGTCTTGCCGTGATCAACGTGACCAATCGTGCCGACGTTCACGTGCGGCTTGGTCCGTTCAAATTTACCTTTAGCCATGGTTCGCTTCTTTTAAAAAGTGGTCTATGAAAAGGAGTAGCCGGACGGCTTACTTCGCCTTTGCGCTGATGATCGCGTCAGCAACATTACGCGGTGCTTCGGCGTAATGCTTGAACTCCATCGTGTACGTTGCGCGGCCCTGCGTGAGCGAGCGCAGCGACGTCGAGTAGCCGAACATTTCCGACAACGGCACTTCTGCGCGGACGATCTTGCCGCCGCCAACCATGTCTTCCATGCCCTGGACAATACCGCGACGACCCGACAAGTCGCCCATCACGTTGCCCATATAGTCTTCCGGCGTTTCGACTTCCACGGCCATCATCGGTTCGAGGATGACCGGGCTCGCACGGCGCATTGCTTCTTTGAACGCCATCGAACCGGCCATGCGGAACGCATTTTCGTTCGAGTCGACATCGTGGTACGAACCGAACGTGAGGTGCACTTTCACATCGACCACCGGGAAGCCTGCCAGCACACCGCTTTTCAGCGTTTCCTGGATACCCTTGTCCACCGCAGGAATGTACTCGCGCGGAATGACACCGCCCTTGATCTCGTCAAGGAATTCGTAGCCCTTGCCTTGCTCGTTCGGCTCGAGCGTGATGACCGCGTGACCGTACTGGCCGCGACCGCCCGATTGCTTGACGAACTTGCCCTCGACACCCGTCGCCGTCGCGCGGATCGTCTCACGATACGCCACTTGCGGCTTGCCGACCGTCGCCTCGACGCCGAATTCGCGCTTCATGCGGTCAACGAGAATTTCGAGGTGCAGCTCGCCCATGCCCGAAATGATCGTTTGGCCTGACTCTTCGTCCGTTTGTACGCGGAACGACGGGTCTTCTTGTGCCAGACGGTTCAGCGCAATGCCCATCTTCTCCTGATCGGGCTTCGTCTTCGGCTCGACTGCCTGCGAAATCACAGGCTCGGGGAAGATCATGCGCTCGAGGATGATCGGGTTCGACGGATCGCACAGCGTGTCGCCCGTCGTCGCCTCTTTCAGGCCAACGGCAGCGGCGATGTCGCCCGCGCGCACTTCCTTGATTTCCTCGCGCTGATTCGCGTGCATCTGCAAAATCCGGCCAAGACGCTCTTTCTTGTCTTTGGTCGAGTTCAGCACGGTGTCACCCGAATTCACCACGCCCGAGTAGACACGGAAGAAGATCAGCTGGCCGACGAACGGGTCCGTCATGATCTTGAATGCCAGCGCCGAGAACTTCTCGTCGTCCGCCGCGCGACGCTCGACCGCGTCACCGTTTTCGAGTTCGCCCTTGACCGGCGGGATGTCGACCGGCGACGGCAGGAAGTCGATCACGGCGTCGAGCATGCGCTGCACGCCCTTGTTCTTGAACGCGGTGCCGCACAGCATCGGCTGGATTTCGCAGGCGATCGTGCGATCACGCAATGCCTTGACGATTTCGGCTTCCGTGAGCTCTTCACCGCCGAGGTATTTCTCCATCAGCTCTTCGCTCGCTTCAGCAGCCGACTCGATCATCTTCTCGCGCCACTCGTTGCAGGTGTCGACGAGCTCGGCCGGAATATCGACGTAATCGAACTTCGTGCCTTGCGAGGCCTCATCCCAAACGATCGCGCGCATCTTCAAGAGATCGACGACACCCTTGAACGATTCTTCCGAGCCGATCGGCACCACGACGGGGACCGGGTTCGCCTTTAGGCGCATCTTTAACTGGTCGTAGACCTTGAAAAAGTTCGCGCCGGTGCGATCCATCTTGTTGACGAACGCAAGGCGCGGCACCTTGTATTTGTTCGCTTGACGCCAGACCGTTTCCGATTGCGGCTGCACGCCGCCCACGGCGCAATACACCATGCAGGCGCCGTCGAGCACGCGCATCGAGCGCTCGACTTCAATCGTGAAGTCGACGTGCCCGGGGGTGTCGATGATGTTGATCCGGTGCTCCGGGTAATTGCCGCCCATGCCCTTCCAGAAAGCAGTCGTCGCAGCGGACGTGATCGTGATGCCACGCTCCTGCTCCTGCTCCATCCAGTCCATCGTGGCGGCGCCGTCGTGAACCTCGCCAATCTTGTGGTTCACGCCGGTGTAAAACAGAATGCGCTCGGTCGTCGTCGTCTTGCCGGCGTCGATGTGAGCGCTAATACCGATATTACGGTAGCGCTCGATGGGAGTCTTACGAGCCACTTTTATCCTCTATTGGACGGCGCGAAGCATACGATGAAAGCCTTCGCGCCTAACACAAACGGGCGAGGCGCTAAAAAGCGCACCCGCCCGGAATTTCTTTCCGATTGAGCCAACAAAAAAAGTGGCTTAGAAACGGAAATGCGAGAACGCCTTGTTGGCCTCGGCCATCCGGTGCACTTCGTCGCGCTTTTTCATCGCGCCGCCACGGCCTTCCGCGGCTTCACTCAGTTCACCAGCGAGGCGCAATGCCATCGACTTCTCGCTGCGCTTTTTCGCGGCCTCACGCAACCAACGCATCGCCAATGCCATACGACGCGACGGACGCACTTCGACCGGAACCTGATAGTTGGCTCCACCAACGCGGCGGCTCTTCACTTCGACCACCGGCTTCACGTTGTTGAGCGCCACCGTGAACACTTCCAGCGGGTCCTTGCCACCCTTGGTCTGGATTTGCTCGAAAGCGCCATAAACGATGCGTTCGGCCACCGACTTCTTGCCGGAGAGCATCAGCACGTTCATGAATTTTGCAACATCAACGTTACCGAACTTCGGGTCCGGCAACACTTCCCGCTTGGGGACTTCGCGACGACGCGGCATGTCTGTTCCTTTACTTTTCAGTTGGAGCGTTATTGATTGACGCCCCGCGGCCACCAACTAACCCGATCCATCCTTCGACTAACCAGCTTGGCCGGGTGACCACTTACTCGACAGCACCGGCAATTCCGGCACCACCGCCTTAATGATTCCGAAGACTGCTTACTTGCCAGCCTTCGCGCGCTTTGCACCGTACTTCGAACGAGCTTGCTTACGGTCCTTGACGCCTTGCGTATCGAGCGAGCCGCGGACCATGTGGTAGCGCACACCCGGCAAGTCTTTCACGCGACCGCCGCGGATCAGCACGACCGAGTGCTCTTGAAGGTTGTGGCCTTCACCGCCGATGTACGAAATGACTTCGAAACCGTTCGTCAGACGAACCTTTGCAACCTTACGGAGCGCCGAGTTCGGCTTTTTCGGCGTCGTGGTGTACACGCGTGTGCACACACCGCGACGCTGAGGGCAGTCCTGCAAGGCCGGGCTCTTGCTTTTCGTCGTTTCCGACGCACGGCCTTTGCGAACCAGTTGATTGATGGTTGGCATTGTGTATTCCCAAAATTGAAAAATCGGCGTGGCGCCGGCCGGGCAAAGCGGACGGTGGCACGCCTGACGCATCCCACTCACAGTGACCCAGACGGGCATTCCGCGAACAGGAACCCGGCATGATATTGCGAAAAGGTCAAGCGCGTCAATAGTTTGCGTTTGGCGGTGAGACCGGGACCCTGATGCGCCCGGGGACGCGGAGCGCCCGCCCGAGTCACTGCGCAAGCCATCGCACTTCGCTGACAGCTATCGCGGACCTATTAGTTCCACCAGGTCGAGTCCCCCCGCTTCGGTCGTACCCTGTGCCCTGAGCCGTCGGCCAATTGCGTTAAATAGTCAACTCCGGCGCTCCGGCGCATCGTGACTCGAGGTGAATAAGCCATGTCAACGCCACTCCCACATACCGGACGATATTACGCTGAGCTCTCGATGTGGGCTCAGTTGGCCTGGGGGTGGTCGGTCATCGTGAATGACATTGAGCCTCTGCGCACGCCCACCCAAAATGATTTTGATCCTTACAAGCACTACTACGCCGCCTTTGCTCGACACATCGACTTCATGAAACCATGGAGAAGTAAGGATTTCATGCAATTTCTTGGCTCACTCAATAAATTCGACGCGGAAATTAACCCGCGCTGGAGAAAATATAGCGCGGACGCGGTAGAAGCACTCGACTTCATTGACTACCTTATTAACAACTTTACCGAACTCGTGAACATGCGGACCGTCGAACTAACTCGGCGAGCCATCAGAAATTGGAAGGAAAGCGCCCAGCGTGTAGTAGAAGCCTGCAATATTCTGCAAACAGATCTTTCTAAAATCAACATGTCGAGGGTTAGTAGAGTAAGAGGCGATACTCCCCAAAAAAAGTTAAGCGAAATGATCGCTGAGATCAAGACAAGCCTTCCCGCTGCTCAACAAACATCGGCTGACAATCTCGATCAATTACCCAGCGCAATCGCCGCCATTAATCTAAAAATCGCCACGGAGATGCAATCACCAACCTTCTTCAATAAATTCGGCCCGGTGATTTTTCTCGTTATCTTTTTGGTGGCAATAGTTATAACCGTATACATGGGATGGGTCCCTCTGGCTTTTGTTATGGGTTGGGGCACCGCTGCGTCTCTCGCGGGCATTGGAGATCTGCTCACTGGTGGAACGCCATGGCAGAAAGAATTGGCGGGCCGAATTTTAGCTCTCAGCAAAGAACTCAAAAAGGCTCAGGGCGATTATCGGACAGCGCTAGAGGGCCTGGGCAAACATGCCGGGCTTATTACTCTTGCAAGCCTTGATTCGGTGGCAGAGACAGCCTATCAACTGGGCACCTCCGTGCAAATGGCAGTATCCGCAGGCGAGATGCTCGTCAAGCGCTATACGGCCAAACTAATAGGAGGCGTCGACGATCAAGGCAACACTCAAGAAGGGGTCGTCCCAGTGCTGAACCAGATTGACGCTCTTATCCATGCAGGAGAGATAACCCCTGAGGCGCAAGTAAGGCTTAAAGAATTAAGCAAAAAACTGAAAGACCCCGATGCGCCAACTCAGAATACTGACAAGTCGCCGGTACTCTTTCACCCCGATGGCTACGACTTTGACCTAGTGTACCCTGGCATGAGAATACAGCGAGGGTGGTACAAGATCCAGGAAGGCCTAAAAATTCGCGTCGGAAAACCGATCATCCAATTCGGAAACGTCGAGGCAAGCAAATTGACGAAAATCAATTATGTCAAAATCAGCTAGCGCGGCACGATAGCAATCAAATAGATGGATCCGGATGTCAACCCGGTATCAGCTGTCTGAAGGGAGGAGAGGTGTGAGCACAAGCTATAGCGGCCTCGTAACGCAATTTCAATTTGGCAGCGCGGACGACAGCACTGGCCCTGTCGGCTTCACCATTACAGATATCAAGAATAGGGAATACACCGGCATCATGGAAGGGAAAATAGCGAGCCTGTCGTCAGCCAGCTACGCCATCATATTTACGATTGCAATGATGAACGGCTATGAGGTCGAAGTCACGAGCGAGAATAGTGACAGCACATACAACCGTGTCGTCTTGCTGTCGCCCGATATGATGGAACACGGGCTCGATCCAATATCGCTTTGATTATTTCGATGCCGCGCCACGCCTCTCGACGGCGTCTGCCACTCGGAGAGCTGAACCTGATGTTGGCGTCAGGCATTCAAAGGAATCGCATATGAAAGTGCTTACCGGACAAGCAGCGGCAGCAGCGACGAAACACATTGTTGGTGGCGTCACCATGTTTCAGTTCGGCGACGCCACGACACCGGGCGTCATCAGATTTCAGGTTACAGATAGCAAGGAGAAAACGCACCAAGGTCGTATGCAATACCGATTTGACGATCAGTCGTCCTCGGGATTTGCGCTTCTTTTTACGACAGCCATGGTGAACGGCTATCGAGTGGAAGCGGTTTATTCCAGCAAGCAGGATAGCGAGATTATCTGCACGAGCATCCGCTTGGTTTCCCCGGCGTAGTGTCTCGAGCGTCGGGTCAGGCTAGCCCGAGGCATGCCTGGCTCCTATGCGCGCTTCGGCGAGCCTAACGATGCAAGGCGTGAATCGAAAATGCGATACCCGAACGGAGACAAATGTGAATACCTCAAGCGGCTCTGCGGCAACAGCAACCAGCGTTACCGGTACGGTCACCGAATTCCGGTTCGGTGACAGCGCAAATGCCGGGACCATTCAGTTCAAGGTGACCGATAGCGACAAAACGGTACATTCCGGCACGATGACAACAAACATTGACAATATGTCATCGACCGGCTTTGCCATCGTTTTCATACGGGCTATGGCAAGCGGTTATCAGGTGACCGTTTCTTCGGCGAATGGTACGACCTATGACGGCGTGACGTTGCTATCGCCGGTCTGACGCAAGCGGACGCGATCAACCGCGCCGCGATTGGAGAGGAATATGAGCACGACAAGCGATACGGCAACACTCACGCATGGTGAAGCCGATGCAACGCTGCAGCAGATTAGCGGTATCCAAACAACGAATTCGCCTGCGCTGTCAAAATACAAACACGCGCTGTGGCTCGCGTGCCTGCAGAATTCGCAGTACGCAACGGCATCGTTTGCCAGCGCAGCTTGGACGGTCGCCCCGGCAATCAAGAGCAATAACCAATCGGGACCTCCGGCGCTGGCCGATCTCAACGGAACGCTCTACCTCGTGCATCGGGCCGATGTCTCCGATGACCTTTATTGCATGAAGTACGATGGCACAACCTGGTCAGCCGAGTCCTGGATGTTCCAGGCGAAGGGCATGCCAGCAGCCACGACACTCGGGGCGGCGGCATACGGGAAAACAAGCGCGAGGAAGTTATATATAGCGTGGCGCGACGCAACTAACGGCAACGCGATAGGGATCAACAGTGGCGACGGGCAAACGGCGTGGCCAAGCGGCAACCCGCAATATGTCCCTGGGGTATCGACCTCACAATCGCCGGCGCTCGCTGTATACAACAAGAAGTTGTTTCTGATCTATACAGCAAGCGACTCCACCAACTACATCCATTACAAACACACCGCTGACGGGACAACATGGAAAGCGCCCGAAGGCGTCGTCCAGGACTCGGCCACAAAACTGTATGCGTCGACAACGCGAGCGCCTGCGGTGACGACGTTCGACGGAAAGTTGTGGGTGGTGTATGTGGACGGATCCAACCATCTGTCCTTCGCGACCTTCGACGGCACCGGATGGACGCTATTGGGGAGTTTGACGAGCCTCAGCGTAACGGACTCGCCGGCTGTGGCGACGTACACCGCAAATGGCCACGCGTACCTCTTCTGCGCTGCGCGCGACTCGGATGGGAATATCTGGTGGTTGTCAGTCGCGGCCAGCGCGGCCAAAAACATCACAGGATACGTTACCCGCTATACCTTCGGCAGCGAAGACGATCCTTCCGCGGTCAGCTTCGAGATCACATCTAAAAACGGAACCCCACATACCGGTTCGATGGTGGATTTGAGCGACGCCTCGTCCACTGGCTATACCGCCATCTTTGTGATGGCACTCGCAAATGGCTACGAAGTCGTCGCACTTGACTCGCACATCGATTTCAACGAATACAGCGGCGTGAAACTTGTTCAACCGACGTTGTCATGAGCCAAATGTTGGCCAATGTGGCTGACGTTTATTCCGCTCTGTCCGGTCCAACGCTCGATTTTCTCGAGTCCCTGAAGCTGTAAGGCCGTGACAATGCAGATCATCGAGGAACACGATATGAGCATCATTTCGGGTAGCGCGGTAGCGCCGGCACCGGTCTTCTCGGCCACTGTACAGATTCCCGGCTTGAACATCAGCGGCTCGCCCGCGCTCACATACCACAACGGAACGCTGTACCTAGCGTATGCGAAGGCCGCGGCATCGGACGCCGGCGCGCAAAATGCCATTTGGTGCGCAGCCTTCAACGGCAGTGAATGGTCGAGCAACACCGATAGCGGCTTCCAAACGTCGACATCACCGACGCTAGTGGCGTTCAAGAAGAAGTTATATCTGCTCTGCCAGTCCACATCCAACGAAATTAAGTACGCTACCAGCACCGACGGGATTAGCTGGTCGACACAATCTCAAGTCCCCGGCGCCCTCGTTTCGGGCTGGCCCGCCGCGGTAACCTACGAGAAAACACTGTACGTCGTGAACCAAGGCGCCAGCAATGACGGCACGCTGTGGTGCACAACGACCTCCGACGGAACGAAATGGTCGTCGAATGTCCAGATTTCGACCGACAAGATATCGGGATCGCCCGCGCTCGCAGTATTCAAAAAGCATCTGTATCTCGTATACCGGCCCAACGGTACCGAACAACTGAAATATATGAGCTACGACGGCTCGGCTTGGTCAACGGCGAGCTCGGTTCCGTGCCAACTATCCGAGTCCCCCGCGCTGGCAGTATTCAATGAGACACTGTATCTGGTGTATCAGGGGGCATCCGCCACGGGCACGCGCGGTCAACTCTGGTACTCGGCGTTCGATGGAAACAGTTGGGGGCCGAGCACCTTTGTCAGTAATGCCGTGGAGAATGCCTCGCCGGCCCTGGCCGTATTTCCCGGTGTTCCCGATACGCAGGGCACGCTCATATGTGCTGAAAGCAGAAGCGACGGCACCGTTTACTGGCAGGGACTCTCCGACACGAATAACGTGACCGGCTTTGTGACCGAATTCAACGTAGGCAACGCGAGCGACAAGAACGCCATTACGTTCGAGATCACAGATGCCTTCGGTTTCGCCCGCACCGGCAAGATGCATTTCGATGCGACGAACGAACGATCTGGTAGCTACGCCGTCATTTTTTCGACGGCAATGGCGAACCGATATAAGGTGCGGGCCTTGTTTTCTACGAGCGACAGCAAGTACGGTGGCGTCGCGTTGCTCGCGCCAGTGTAAGTGGTCACTGACGGGCCACAACGCATGAAGGATTGGCGAGGTAGCCACATATTCGAAACGTTTATTCGAAACGTTGCAGTTGGTTTCAGATTTGGCATGCATAAAGGAGCACGCAAATGGCCAATCCCGGTCCCATCGTCGGGTTTGTCGATGTAATCGAGTTCGGAAATCCCGACGGTAGCAACAGCAGTACCATCGCCGCCGAAGTGCTCGACGAAGATGGCATCGACACCTATCAAAACACGATTGGCGTCAACGCACATTGCTCGTTCGCAATGCTAACGGTGCTTACTACCGCGATGCTCAATGCAAAAAAAGTCGAAATCATGAAGACCGATCCGGATCCAGACAAGCCCACATGGTTCGGAGCGACGATCTATGGAGCACTGTAGGTCGGATGGCCATCGGCCACGTGCGCGGGCGCCTCGCTATCAGGGAACGATTACGTGTGACGAGCGATCGTCAAAGGAGCAGACGTGGACGGAAAGGACGACATCTTTAGGACCGTCTCGGGTCCTGTAATTGCCTTCGATTATTCGCAGAATGGCGGAGTTCTGGAGCCGGGCAGTGCTTCGGGTCCATCGATCGTTATGGCCGGTAAAAAAGGTGGGGAAGCTCTTTTGCGCGGCGGGATCGGTAACGCATCATCCACAGCACTCACCTTCATGCTTTCGACAGCGCTCGTCCATCGTCTGTGGGGAATCACGGCCAGCTCGACTTACCCCCCCGGCGTCACTCAAAGCATGGGCGTCTCCCTGCTCGCGAGCACGCAAGCGTAGAAGTGGACGGCTCTGCTTTTTTCACCCTCCTGGACAATACTCGACCGCATGAATGGAGATGACTCGCTAGAGCGAAGACGCTCAGTCCGCCCCAGCAACCTCCAGCAACTCGTCACCAAACCGCTCGAGCTTGCGCGCACCGATACCGGGGATATGGCGCAAACCGTCGACCGTATCCGGCGCGCTCCGGGCAATTTCGGCCAGCGTCGCATCGTGGAAGATGACGTACGCGGGCACGCCGTCGCGCTTCGCCGTATCGGTACGCCACGCACGTAAGCGCTCCCATCGCGCCCGCTCGCGCGGTGACAAGCCCGCTGCCGGGTCGACCCGCTGGGTCGAGCGACCTTGAGCCTGACGGCTGCGCACCGGTTTCACATAGCGGCGCAGTGTGACCGTTTGTTCGCCCTTCAGCACCGCTTTGCTGGCGTCGGTCAGCACCAGTGCGCCAAACCCATCGTGATCGACCGCGAGATAGCCGAACGCCACCAGTTGTCGGAAAATCGCTCGCCATTCGGCCTCGGATAAGGACTCGCCGATCCCAAAGGTACTGAGCACTTCATGGCCGCGTTGCAGCACCTTTTCGGTTCGATTGCCACGCAAGATGTCGATGAGGTGGCCCGCGCCGAAGTTAAAGCCGCTGGCGCGCCGAGCCCGGAATACGCATGAGAGCGCCATTCGCGCCTCGCGCGTCGCGTCCCACGACGCCGGAGGTTCCAGACAGGTGTCGCAGTTGCCGCATGGCTCGCTGTCCTCCCCGAAGTAGCGAAGCAAGCGCACACGTCGGCACGCCGCCGCTTCGCACAAGCCGAGCAGCGCATCGAGCTTGCCGGTCTGAACGCGTTTGTGCGCTTCATCGGCATCCGATTCGTCGATCATCTTGCGCTGCTGCACCACGTCGCCCAGCCCATACGCCATCCATGCGTTTGCGGGCAAGCCGTCGCGCCCTGCGCGGCCCGTCTCCTGGTAGTAGCCTTCCACGCTCTTGGGCAAGTCCAAATGCGCGACGAAGCGCACATCGGGTTTATCGATGCCCATCCCGAAAGCGATCGTCGCGCACATGACGATGCCCTCCTCGCGCTGGAACATCTCCTGATGGCGCTGCCGCACGCCGAATTCCATGCCAGCGTGATAAGGCAGCGCCCGCAGCCCCTGCGCCTTGAGCCATTCAGCCGTTTCCTCGACCTTGCGCCGCGACAGACAATAAACGACGCCCGCATCGCTCGTGCCGTCTCCGTTCATGTGCTCGGCGCGAATGAAATCGAGCAGTTGCGCCCGCGCGTTATCTTTTTCGACGATGCGATAGCGGATGTTCGGCCGGTCGAAGCTCGATACGAAGATACGGGCTTCGTCGAGTGCAAGCCGATGAACGATCTCGTCGCGCGTGATCGCATCGGCCGTTGCCGTCAATGCAATCCGCGGCACGTGCGGAAAACGCTCGTGAAGCACCGAAAGCTGAATGTATTCCGGCCGGAAGTCGTGCCCCCACTGCGAAACGCAATGCGCTTCGTCGATCGCGAAAAGCCCGATGCGCGCGCGTTCGATCAACTCGAGAAAGCGTGGCGTCATCAGGCGTTCGGGCGCGACATACAGAAGATCGAGTTCGCCGTCGCGAAGCGCGCGTTCAGTGGCCGCGGCCTCGGCCCCCGACAACGTCGAATTGAGAAACGCCGCACGCACACCGAGTTCCGTGAGCGCGGCGACCTGATCTTGCATCAGCGCGATCAACGGCGATACGACGATGCCCGTCCCGAGCCCGGCTTCGTGGCGCGCGAGCGCCGGAATCTGGTAGCAAAGCGACTTGCCGCCACCTGTGGGCATCAACACCAGGCAATCGCCGCCGCCCGCGACATGCTCGACGATATCGTGCTGCTGCCCTCGAAACGCGGGATAACCAAAAACGGTGTTGAGGATGGCGAGGGCACGGGACATGGACGAGGGGCTGGAAAGGCTGACGTAGGCCGAATTCTACCAACGTCGAGCGGTGCGGCAGACGCGTTATTGGTAACGTTGGCCAGATGGATGCCCCATTGACCGTGCGCATATAGAGGGAGCTCTGAGCGCACGAGCTGTCTGCATGCTCATCGCATCAACGGCGGCGTGGGTTCGTTCAGCCGGCAGCCGCTTCGGCTTGCCGATTTGCGTGCTGATGAGCGTGCCTATCATCGATGCCGCGGGACCCACTAACGTGCTCATCACAGTGTTCCCACGATGCCTGTACACGGCTGCTCAAAACCATTCGACGATCATCCGAAGCTCCCGCCATTTAGTGGTTGGTGCGGGGGACCGGTGAATCACGTCTTGGGCTCGATGCACCGCGATCAGAGCCTTCTGGCAGGGCTTGTACTTATCGCGGCCGAGACGCCCGCTGCTCGCGCCGCGAAGTTCCGCACCTCGCCCGATCTCACGTCCCCGCCCCCGCGGCTCGACCCGATTTTTTTGGCCCCCGATGCATCCGTTCTCGAATCGTTCGATGCCCGCACGAGCGTCACCAAATGGGCCGCCGACAGTCGCGTCCGGCGCTTCACCGACCTCGCCGTCGATGCCTTGCTCGCGCCCTTGACGCTCCCGGTGCTTGCCGGTGGGGCGATCGCATTAGCGCGGGAAGGCCAGGTGGGGAAGATTCGGTTCGACTCCTACCGTGAAGGGATGGACGGCGAGATGTTCGCCATGCATAAGCTACGCACACTGCTGGGGGGAGATCAATCCGATAGCAGCCAGGGCGCGGAAGACGAGCGAGCAACGGCTGTGGGCGCATTTTTGCGCAGGTACATCATCGATGAACTGCTTGTGCTGCCCACCAACGTCGTCAAAGGCCAGATGCAGTTAGTGGCGCACCGGCCATTGGTCGACGACGACTTCGCGCTCATGAAAGCAAAACTGCGCAGCGAGGACTATCGGATCTGGCGCGATGTCTATGGAGCGGAACCGCCTGGATTTCTCAGCGCGTTCGGCAATTTCAGCGCGTTTCTCGATCCCGAATCGGACGACTACCTACGCGCGCGAGCCGCGCTGGATGTCTGGCAGGCGCTCAACGCCGGCCCAGGGCTCACGCGACGGATCATTTTCGACACGATTCGGATCGGTCTGGGCAAGGTGCGCGATCCTTCCGAATTGGCCGGCTTCAACGAAACGCAAGGGGGCCGTGTCTTCGGTCTCGCCGCGTGACAAATCGCCGGAGCAGTGCCTTATACAAAGGCCGTACTCAGCCTTATGCTGTGAAAACAACTAGGTCAGACAGCGCCTTGGCGTGACTATGATTTTCGGCCGTCTACCGATATCGCACCATCGCCACATCAGAAAAAAAGCCGCTCAGCATGCACTGAGCGGCTTTTACCGGACGTCCTACCAGGCGGCTCGCGCCGCGCCGTTACTCCGCCGGATGTTGCTGTTGTTGCTCGTCCGCAGGTGTCTCGGGCGGACCGAAGTCGAACGCTTCTTCGGCGGCGATCTGATCGAAACGCTCGCGGTCGGAAGCCTCCTTGTTCTTGCGCGCCTTGTGGAACGCAAGCCCCGTACCGGCCGGAATCAATCGACCGACAATCACGTTTTCCTTCAGCCCGCGCAAATCGTCGCGCTTGCCCATGATCGCAGCTTCCGTCAGCACGCGCGTCGTCTCTTGGAACGATGCGGCCGAGATGAACGAGTCGGTCGACAGCGACGCCTTCGTGATACCGAGCAGCACGTTCTCGTAGATTGCCGGACGCTTGTCATCCGCGATCATCCGGTCGTTTTCATCGAGCATATCGGAACGCTCGACTTGTTCACCCGGAATGAAACGCGTATCGCCGTTATCGGTAATCTGCACACGGCGCAGCATCTGACGCACGATCACTTCGATGTGCTTGTCGTTGATCTTCACGCCCTGCAAACGGTACACGTCCTGCACTTCGTCGACGATGTAACGCGACAGCGCCTCGACACCCTGCAAACGCAAGATGTCATGCGGATCGGCCGGGCCGTCCACGATCATTTCGCCCTTGTTGACGACCTGACCATCGTGAACCAGCACCTGCTTTTCCTTCGCGATCAGGAACTCGTGCTGGTTGCCCTCGAGATCCGTGATGACGAGACGCTGCTTGCCCTTTGTGTCCTTACCGAACGAAACCGTACCCGTGACTTCCGCCAAGATGCCGGCGTCCTTCGGCGAACGTGCCTCGAAGAGTTCAGCCACACGCGGCAGACCGCCGGTAATGTCACGCGTCTTTTGCGATTCCGTCGGAATCCGCGCGAGCACCTCACCGACCTGCACTTGCTGACCGTCCTTCACGGTGATCAGCGCGCCGACTTGGAAGCCGATCTGTACCGAATGCTCGGTGCCGGGGATCTTCACTTCCTCGCCGTTCGCGTCGAGCAGTTTCACCTGCGGACGCACGCTCTTCGAAGCTTGCGAACCGCGGCGCTTCACGTCGATAACGACGAGCGTCGACAAGCCCGTCACATCGTCGATCTGCTTCGCAACCGTCACACCTTCTTCGACGTTTTCGAACTTCACCGTACCGCCGTACTCGGTGATGATCGGGCGTGTCAGCGGGTCCCACGTCGCAAGCTGCGCGCCGGCCTTGATCTGCGCACCGTCGAGCTGCAACAGTGTCGCGCCGTACGGCACCTTGTGACGCTCGCGCTCGCGGCCGTGATCGTCCGTGATCATCGCTTCGCCCGAACGCGAGATGACGATCTGCTCGCCCTTCGCATTCGTCACGTAGCGCATCGTCGCGGTAAAGCGCACGGTACCGTTGCTCTTCGCTTCGACGGACGAGGCCACTGCCGCACGCGACGCCGCACCACCGATGTGGAACGTACGCATCGTGAGCTGTGTGCCCGGTTCGCCGATCGACTGCGCCGCTATCACGCCGACCGCTTCGCCGACGTTCACGAGCGAGCCGCGGCCGAGGTCGCGGCCGTAGCACGCCGCGCACAGACCGTAACGTGTTTCGCACGTCAGCGGCGTGCGAACGCGCACTTCGTCGATGCCGAGCCGCTCGATTTCTTCCACTGCGGTTTCGTCGAGCAGCGTACCGGTTTCGTACAGCGTTTCCTGCGTCTCGGGGTTGACGACGTCAGCCGTCGCCACGCGGCCGAGAATCCGGTCGCGCAACGCTTCGACGACTTCACCGCCTTCGACGAGCGCTTTCATCGCGACGCCATTGCCGGTACCGCAATCGTCTTCGGTGACCACAAGATCCTGCGTCACGTCGACGAGACGACGTGTCAGGTAACCCGAGTTCGCCGTCTTCAATGCCGTATCGGCCAAACCCTTACGCGCGCCGTGCGTCGAAATGAAGTACTGCAGCACGTTCAGGCCTTCGCGGAAGTTCGCCGTAATCGGCGTCTCGATGATCGAGCCGTCCGGCTTGGCCATCAGGCCGCGCATACCGGCCAACTGACGAATCTGCACCGCCGAGCCACGTGCGCCCGAGTCGGCCATCATGTAGATCGAGTTGAACGACTCCTGCCGTATTTCGTTGCCGTCCCGATCCACGACCGGCTCCGTCGACAGCTGCTCCATCATCGCCTTGCCGACCGCTTCCGACGTTGCCGACCAGATGTCGACCACGTTGTTGTAGCGCTCTTGTGACGTGACGAGACCCGACATGTACTGACGGTCGTACTCCTTCACTTTCTTCGCGGCATCGCCAACGATCACTTCCTTCTGCGGCGGTACGAGCATGTCGTCGACGCAGATCGAGATGCCGGCGCGCGTGGCGAGACGGAAACCCGATTGCATCAACTGGTCGGCGAAGATCACCGTCTCGCGCAGACCGCAACGGCGGAACGCCGTATTGATGAGGCGCGAGATTTCCTTCTTCTTGAGCGGCTTGTTCAGCACCGAGAACGGCAGCCCAGGCGGCAAAATCTCGGACAGAATCGAGCGGCCGACCGTCGTGGCGTAAAGCGAAATCTTCGGCACGAATTTCGGCGCACCTTCGGACGTGTCCTCGTTCGCCACCATTTCGGTGATACGCACGTTCACGCGCGAGGCGAGCTCGACTTCCTTGTTCTCATAGGCGCGCAGGACTTCCGACACACCGGTGAAGCTCATGCCTTCGCCCTTGCCGTTGACGGCTTCGCGCGTCGCGTAATACAAGCCGAGCACGATATCCTGCGACGGCACGATCGACGGATCGCCGTTGGCCGGGAACAGGATGTTGTTCGACGCCAGCATCAGCGTGCGCGCTTCCATCTGCGCTTCGAGCGACAACGGCACGTGAACGGCCATCTGGTCACCGTCGAAGTCGGCGTTGAACGCCGCGCACACGAGCGGATGCAGTTGGATGGCCTTGCCTTCGATCAGCACCGGCTCGAACGCCTGGATGCCGAGACGGTGCAGCGTCGGTGCACGGTTGAGCATCACCGGATGCTCACGGATCACCTCTTCGAGGATGTCCCACACGACCGCCGTCTGGTTCTCGACTTCCTTCTTCGCCGCCTTGATGGTCGTTGCGACGCCCATCACTTCGAGCTTGTTGAAGATGAACGGCTTGAAGAGTTCGAGCGCCATCAGCTTCGGCAAACCGCACTGATGCAGCTTGAGCGTCGGGCCGACCACAATGACCGAACGGCCCGAATAATCGACGCGCTTACCGAGCAAGTTCTGACGGAAACGGCCGCCCTTGCCCTTGATCATGTCGGCGAGCGACTTGAGCGGACGCTTGTTCGCGCCCGTCATCGCCTTGCCGCGACGACCATTATCGAGCAGCGAATCGACGGCCTCTTGCAGCATCCGCTTTTCGTTGCGGACGATGATTTCCGGCGCCTTGAGCTCGAGCAGACGCTTCAACCGGTTATTACGGTTGATAACTCGGCGATAGAGGTCATTCAGATCCGAGGTCGCGAAACGGCCGCCGTCGAGCGGCACGAGCGGACGCAACTCGGGCGGCAGCACCGGCAGCACTTCCAGCACCATCCACTCGGGCTTGATCCCCGAGCGTTGGAAGGCCTCGAGCACCTTCAAGCGCTTCGCGTACTTCTTGATCTTCGCTTCCGAGCCGGTGTTCTTGAGCTCGGTGCGCAACGTCTCGACCTGTTCGTCGATGTTGATAGCACGCAGCAGCTCGCGCACGCCTTCCGCGCCCATTTCGGCACGGAATTCGTCACCGTACTCTTCGACCTTGTTGTAGTAATCCTCTTCGGTCATGATCTGACGCGCCTTGAGCGGCGTCATGCCGGGTTCGATCACCACGTACGCTTCGAAGTACAGCACGCGCTCGATGTCGCGCAGCGTCATGTCGAGCACCATGCCCAGACGCGACGGCAGCGATTTCAAGAACCAGATGTGCGCAACCGGCGAAGCCAATTCGATGTGGCCCATGCGCTCGCGGCGCACCTTGGCGAGCGTCACTTCGACGCCGCACTTCTCGCAGATCACGCCACGGTGCTTCAAGCGCTTGTACTTGCCGCACAAGCATTCGTAGTCCTTGATCGGACCGAAAATCTTCGCGCAAAACAAGCCGTCGCGCTCAGGCTTGAACGTACGATAGTTGATCGTTTCCGGCTTCTTGACTTCACCGAACGACCACGAGCGGATCTTGTCGGGCGAGGCAAGACCGATCTTGATCGCATCGAAAACTTCTTCTTGTTGGACTTGCTTGAATAGATCGAGCAAAGCTTTCATCGCTTCTCTCCAGTAGTCCGATTAGTTCCGGTCCAGGTCGATATCGATACCGAGCGACCGGATTTCCTTCACCAACACGTTGAACGACTCAGGCATGCCGGCGTCGATCACGTGATCGCCCTTGACCAGGTTTTCATAAACCTTGGTCCGGCCCGCCACGTCGTCCGACTTCACGGTCAGCATTTCCTGCAAGACATACGATGCGCCGTACGCTTCGAGCGCCCACACTTCCATTTCACCGAAGCGCTGACCGCCGAACTGTGCCTTACCGCCCAACGGCTGTTGCGTCACGAGCGAGTACGGACCAGTCGAGCGGGCGTGCATCTTGTCGTCGACCAAGTGGTGCAGCTTCAGATAATGCATGTAGCCGACCGTGACGGGACGCTCGAACGGTTCACCCGTACGGCCGTCGGACAGGCGCACCTGGTTCTTCGACTTGGTCATGCCAAGCTGCTCGGCAACGTGGTCGGGGAACGCGAGATCGAGCATCTTCGACATTTCCTCTTCCGTCGCACCGTCGAACACCGGTGTGGCGAACGGCACGCCTTCACGCAGGTTCTTCGCGAGCTCGACGATCTCGTCATCGCTAAAGCCATCCAGCTCTTCGGCACGGCCCGACTCGTTGTAGAGCTTCGTCAGGAACGCGCGCAGCTCTTCCACCTTCGCCTGCTGCTGCAGCATTTCGCCGATTCGCCAGCCGAGACCTTTCGCCGCCCAGCCAAGGTGAACTTCGAGCACCTGGCCAACGTTCATCCGCGACGGCACGCCGAGCGGATTCAACACGACGTCAGCCGGACGGCCATCGGCCATGTACGGCATGTCTTCGATCGGAACGATCTTCGAGACGACACCCTTGTTACCGTGACGGCCCGCCATCTTGTCGCCAGGCTGCAGACGACGCTTCACGGCGAGATACACCTTGACCATCTTCAGCACGCCCGGCGGCAATTCGTCGCCCTGCGTGAGCTTCTTGCGCTTCTCTTCGAACGCGAGGTCGAATTGGTGGCGCTTTTGCTCGATCGAATCTTTGATCGCTTCGAGCTGGGCCGCCGCATCTTCGTCCGCGAGGCGAATATCGAACCAGTGATAGTGGTCGAGATCCTCGAGGTAGGCCTGATCGATCTTCGTGCCCTTCGCGAGCTTCTTCGGACCGCCGTTCGCCACCTTACCGACGAGCATACGTGCCAGACGCTGGAACGCATCGCCTTCGACGATACGCAGCTGGTCGTTCAGGTCCAGGCGATAGCGCTTCAGTTCATCGTCGATGATCTGCTGAGCGCGCTTGTCGCGTTGGATGCCTTCGCGCGTGAACACCTGCACGTCGATCACGGTGCCGCTCATGCCCGAGGGCACGCGCAGCGACGTGTCTTTCACGTCCGAGGCCTTCTCGCCGAAAATCGCGCGCAGCAGCTTCTCTTCCGGCGTCAGTTGCGTTTCGCCCTTCGGCGTGACCTTGCCGACGAGCACATCGCCCGCTTCGACTTCCGCACCGATATAGACGATGCCCGATTCGTCGAGGCGCGAGAGCTGCACTTCGGCGAGGTTCGAGATGTCGCGCGTGATTTCTTCCGGTCCGAGTTTCGTGTCACGAGCGACGACGTTCAACTCCTCGATATGAATCGAGGTGTAGCGGTCGTCCGCCACGACCTTCTCCGAGATCAGGATCGAATCTTCGAAGTTGTAGCCGTTCCACGGCATGAACGCGACCAGCATGTTCTGGCCAAGCGCGAGTTCGCCAAGGTCCGTCGAAGCGCCGTCGGCCAGCACGTCGCCACGCAAGACCTTGTCGCCCACCTTCACGATCGGACGCTGGTTGATGTTCGTGTTCTGATTCGAGCGCGTGTACTTGATCAGGTTGTAGATATCCACACCCACATCGCCCGCAACTGCTTCATCGTCGTTCACACGAATGACGATACGGCCCGCGTCGACGTAATCGACGACACCACCACGCAACGCCTGCACCGTCGTGCCCGAGTCGACCGCAACCGTGCGCTCGATACCCGTGCCCACCACCGGCTTTTCCGGACGCAGGCAAGGCACGGCCTGACGCTGCATGTTCGAGCCCATCAACGCGCGGTTCGCGTCATCGTGTTCGAGGAACGGAATCAGCGAGGCGGCCACCGAGACGATCTGCGACGGCGCCACATCCATGTACTGGATGCGGTCCGGCGTGACCATCAGCGTCTCACCGGCTTCACGCGACGAAACGAGTTCATCGGTGAGCGTGCCATCGTCGGCCACCGCCGCATTCGCCTGAGCGATCACATAGCGGCCTTCTTCGATGGCCGACAGGTAATCGATCTGATTCGTCACCTTGCTGTCGACGACCTTGCGATACGGCGTTTCGAGAAAACCGTACTCGTTCAGGTGCGCATACAACGCGAGCGAGTTGATAAGACCGATGTTCGGGCCTTCCGGCGTTTCGATCGGGCATACACGGCCATAGTGCGTTGGGTGCACGTCGCGCACCTCGAAGCCTGCCCGTTCGCGCGTCAGACCACCCGGCCCAAGAGCGGAAACGCGGCGCTTGTGCGTGATTTCCGACAGCGGGTTGGTCTGGTCCATGAACTGCGAAAGCTGCGACGAACCGAAGAACTCGCGAATCGCCGACGAAATCGGCTTCGAGTTGATCAGATCGTGCGGCATCAGGTTTTCGCTTTCCGCCTGACCGAGACGCTCCTTCACCGCCCGCTCGACGCGCACGAGACCCGCGCGGAATTGGTTTTCCGCGAGCTCGCCCACGCAGCGCACGCGACGATTGCCGAGGTGATCGATGTCGTCGACTTCGCCCTTGCCGTTACGCAGCTCGACGAGGATCTTGATTGTGGCGAGGATGTCGTCGTCTTGCAGCGTCATCGGGCCCGTGATTTCGTCCCGGCCGACGCGGCGATTGAACTTCATACGGCCGACCTTCGAGAGGTCGTACGCATCTTCGCTGTAGAACAGCCGGTTGAAGAGCGCTTCGACGGCTTCTTCGGTCGGCGGCTCGCCCGGGCGCATCATGCGATAAATCGCGATACGCGCAGCGGTCCGATCGGCGGTTTCATCGATGCGCAGCGTCGAAGAGATATACGGGCCCTGATCCAGATCGTTCGTATAGAGCGTCTGGATTTCCTTGACCTTCGCTTCGCGCAGCTTGTCGAGCGTGCCTTCCGTGATTTCTTCGTTCGCGTTGGCGATCACTTCACCCGTTTCGCTGTCGACGACGTTCTTCGCGAGCACACGGCCGAGAAGATAATCTTCGGGCACCGAAATGAACTTCGTCTTCGCGCTATCGAGATCGCGAATGTGCTTCGCGTTGATCCGCTTGTCCTTCTGGACAATGACGTTGCCATCGCGATCGGTGATGTCGAAACGCGCCACTTCGCCGCGCAGGCGTTCGGACACGAACTCCATCTGCGCGCCTTCGCCCATCAACGTGAAATTGTCGAAGACGAAGAAGTTAGCCAGGATCTGTTCCGGCGTGAGGCCAATGGCCTTGAGCAGGATCGTGACCGGCATCTTGCGGCGACGGTCGACGCGGAAGTACAGAATGTCTTTCGGGTCGAATTCGAAGTCGAGCCACGAGCCGCGGTAAGGAATGATCCGCGCGGAAAAGAGCAGCTTGCCCGAGCTGTGCGTTTTGCCCTTATCGTGTTCGAAGAACACGCCAGGCGAGCGGTGCAGCTGCGAGACGATGACACGCTCGGTGCCGTTGATGACGAACGAGCCAGTCGGCGTCATGAGCGGAATTTCGCCCATGTAGACTTCCTGCTCCTTCACTTCCTTGACGACTGGCTTGCTTGGAGATTCTTTGTCCAGCAAGACGAGTCGAACCTTGGCACGCAAGGCCGAGCAATACGTAAGACCGCGCTGCTGGCATTCCTTGATGTTGAAGGCCGGCGAGGACAACGCATAGCTCACGAACTCGAGACGCGCGAAACCGTTATGCGAGACGATCGGAAAGACGGACGTGAACGCAGCCTGCAAACCCTCGGGTTTGCGCTGCGAACCAAGCACGTCCGCTTGTAAAAACGTGCTGAATGATTCAAGCTGGGTGGCCAGCAGGAAAGGTACTTGGTGAACGATGGGGCGCTTCGCAAAACTCTTGCGAATACGCTTCTTCTCGGTGAAGGAATATTGCATACGATCTCCGAATCACGGCGGGCATTGTCGAGGCGAGATGCCAAGATTTGAGAACCCGAGTGTTCACCGACTGAGACCCGATGGCCGTCCTGGGCTTGAACGAGCCTAGAAGCTTGGTGGTTGGCCGCTACCAACCGCTGGCTGACGGCAGCGAATGCCTATATTCCGCTGCCCGACCAAACTTGCCTTCTGCAGTCGCTTCAGAAGACAAAGAAAAATGCCGTTCGGCTGGGCCGAGGGGTAGTTTTCTTTGGCCTCTGGGGCCGACATTCCGCTCGCAACCGCGCAGCAAAACGTAGTCCCCACAAAGCACAAAAAGGCCGGCGGTGAAAAACCGCCAGCCTTCGCTGAGCGCGCCGATCCTTTACTTGATCTCAGCCTTCGCACCAGCTTCTTCGAGCTTCTTCTTCGCTTCTTCTGCAGCTGCCTTCGGCACCGCTTCCTTCACGGGCTTCGGTGCGCCGTCGACGAGGTCCTTCGCTTCCTTGAGGCCCAGGCCCGTCAGTTCGCGAACGGCCTTAATGACCGATACCTTGTTTGCGCCGACTTCAACGAGATTAACGGTGAATTCGGTTTGCTCTTCTGCCACGGCAGCTGCGCCGCCACCCGCCGGGCCTGCCACTGCAACAGCAGCAGCCGACACGCCAAACTTCTCTTCGAACGCCTTGACGAGGTCGTTCAGTTCCAAAACCGACATCGAGCTGACGGCTTCGAGGATGTCATCTTTTGCGATTGCCATTTGAAATACTCCTAAATTGAATTCGGATACAGCCAGCGACCGATTACGCTCGACTGAGGTGCGCCATGCGTTGCCTGAACGAGTTCAGGCAGCTTCCGCTTCGCCTTGCTTCTTCTCTGCGAGCGCAGCGAGTGCGCGCGCAAAGCCCGAAACAGGCGCTTGCATGACGAACAACAGCTTGGAGAGCAGTTCCTCGCGGCTCGGGATGTTGGCGAGCGCTTGCACGGCCGCCTTGTCCATCACCTTGCCTTCGTAGGCACCGGCCTTGATGATCAACTTGTCATTGCTCTTGCCGAAGTCGTTGACGACCTTGGCAGCAGCAATTGCATCTTCAGAGATGCCGTAGATCAGAGGACCGGTCATCTGCTCGGCCAGCGGAGCAAACGGGGTACCTTCAACGGCGCGACGCGCCAGTGTGTTCTTCAACACACGCAGGTACACCCGCTGCTCGCGCGCTTTCGCACGCAGCTTCGTCAGATCGCCAACCGCGATTCCACGATACTCGGCCAACACCATGGTCTGGGCTTTCGCGACTTGCGCGGAAACCTCAGCCACGACGGCCTGCTTACCTTCTTTGTTCAGTGGCACGGTTAACCTCCAGATTCAGCATGCTCGGCGAGACTGCCTCACATGCCGCGTTCAACAACGGCGTCCGAGGTGTTAGGAGTATTTCGATCGATGGCTTGCCGCATCGCTGGTTGGCGTTGCGGCCGACAATCGACTTCATCACTGCAAAACTGTTTCGGGTTCGCCATCTGCGTTGGCTTTCATTAAGAGAACGCCTGCCTGCTGCGCTCCCGCCAACGGTCTTTGACAACCGGTTGCACAAAGCAAACTGCCTTCATGCAACCGCCCAAAGCCCTTAAATATCGCACCGAGCTGCAACGCCATAGCGCCTACGGCCAAACAACTCGTGCGAACAAAATTCCTTACTGCGCGGCCAGCGACGTTTGATCGACGCGGACACCCACGCCCATCGTGCTCGACACGGCGATCTTGCGCAGATACACGCCCTTGCTCGTTGCCGGCTTTGCCTTTTGCAATGCCTCGACGAGCGCCGACAGATTCGAGCGCAGCGCGGTCGGTTCGAACGATGCACGACCGATCGTGGCATGGATAATCCCGGCCTTGTCGACACGGAACTGCACCTGACCGGCTTTCGCGTTCTTCACCGCCGTCGCGACGTCGGGCGTGACCGTGCCAACCTTCGGGTTCGGCATCAGGCCGCGCGGACCGAGAATCTGACCGAGCGTACCGACAACGCGCATCGTGTCGGGCGACGCGATCACCACGTCGAAATTCAGGTTGCCGCCCTTAATTTGCTCGGCAAGGTCTTCCATGCCGACGATCTCGGCGCCGGCGGCACGAGCCTGCTCGGCCTTGTCGCCTTGCGCGAACACGGCGACGCGCACCGACTTGCCGGTACCGGCGGGCAACACCACCGAGCCGCGAACTACTTGATCCGATTTCTTCGCATCGATGCCAAGCTGAACGGCAACATCGATCGATTCATTGAACTTCGCGTTGGCGCACTCTTTGACGAGCGAGATCGCGGTGTCGATCGGATAAAGCTTCTGGCGATCGATCTTGGTCGCGAATGCTTGCAAACGCTTCGACAGCTTAGCCATTTACACGCCCTCCACGGTGATGCCCATCGAGCGGGCGCTGCCGGCGATCGTGCGGACCGCGGCGTCCAAATCAGCTGCCGTGAGATCCGGCATTTTCGTCTTGGCGATTTCTTCGGCTTGCGCGCGCGTGATCTTGCCAACCTTGTCCGTGTGCGGCTTGGCGGAACCCTTGTCGACCTTGGCAGCCTTCTTGACGAGGACCGTGGCCGGCGGAGTCTTCAGAATGAACGTGAAGCTCTTGTCGGCGAATGCGGTGATGACGACCGGAACGGGCAGACCCGGCTCCATCGCTTGAGTCTGCGCGTTAAACGCCTTGCAGAACTCCATGATGTTCAGGCCACGCTGACCCAGCGCCGGACCAACCGGCGGCGACGGATTGGCTTTACCTGCAGGAATCTGCAGCTTGATAAAGCCGATAATTTTCTTTGCCATTTCGACAACCTCGCTGGAACGCAAATGCGTTCGGTGAGTAGTAACGCGCGTTCGCCGCACGGTCACGCGCGGCTACTGACGCTCCTCAACGGCCATAGCGCGGACCGTAAGCGCGAAAAACGAACCGCTCCCACGGGAGCGATCCGCAGTATTCATTACAGCTTTTCGACCTGGCCGAATTCGAGTTCGACGGGCGTCGCACGCCCGAAGATGGTGACGGACACGCGGACACGCGACTTCTCGTAGTTCACTTCCTCGACGCTGCCGTTGAAGTCGGTGAACGGGCCATCCTTTACACGAACCATTTCGCCGACCTCGAACAAGGTCTTTGGGCGCGGCTTCTCGACGCCCTCTTGCATCTGCGACATGATTTTTTCGACTTCCCGGGGGGAAATCGGACTCGGGCGATTGCGCGCACCGCCGACAAAACCCGTCACCTTGGCCGTGTTCTTCACGAGGTGCCAGGTTTCGTCGGTCATTTCCATTTCGACGAGCACATAGCCAGGGAAGAAGCGCCGCTCCGTCACCGACTTGTGGCCACCCTTCACTTCAACGACTTCTTCCGTCGGAACGAGGATCTGGCCAAATTGATCTTGCATGCCGGCGCGCTCGATTCGCTCTTGGAGCGCTCGCTGCACGCTTTTCTCCATACCGGAGTAGGCATGCACGACATACCAACGTTTACCGCTCGGGGATGCAGGAGTATCGCCGCTCATATCATTTCCAACCCAGAATCGCCGAGAAAATTACCCATTCGATAGATTTATCGCTGATCCAAAGAAGCACCGCCATGACCAGCACGAAGCCGAAGACCACCAGGGTAGTCTGCGTCGCTTCCTTGCGGGTCGGCCAGACAACCTTGCGAACTTCTTTGTATGAGTCCTTGGCGAAGGCGATAAAACCCTTACCGGGGGAGGAGAGGAGACTTACCACAACACCCGCAGCAACACCGACCACGAGGGCCGCGCCGCGCACATACCATTCCTGGCCACTCAGCCAGAAGAACCCTACGAATCCGGCCAAGACCAGCAGTACGCCCGCGATAAGCATCAATTTGTCGCTGGAAGTATCCACAGCTTCGACGGAAGGATTCGCCATAACACCTTAACGCGCACGTCGCGCAGAAATTTTGGCAGGGGCAGAGGGAATCGAACCCCCAACCTTCGGTTTTGGAGACCGACGCTCTGCCAGTTGAGCTATACCCCTAAACCATTTGGGGTTGGCTATGAAACCAACCCCGAAACCACAGACCACCGAGATTGACTGGCTTACTCGATGATCTTCGCAACGACACCTGCACCGACGGTACGGCCGCCTTCGCGGATAGCGAAGCGCAGGCCTTCTTCCATGGCGATCGGCGCGATCAGCTTGACCGTGATCGACACGTTATCGCCCGGCATCACCATTTCCTTGTCCTTCGGCAACTCGATCGAACCCGTCACATCCGTCGTGCGGAAGTAGAACTGCGGACGATAGTTGTTGAAGAACGGCGTGTGGCGACCGCCTTCGTCCTTGCTCAGCACATACACCTCAGCCGTGAAGTGCGTATGCGGCGTGATCGAACCCGGCTTGGCCAACACCTGGCCACGCTCCACGTCTTCGCGCTTCGTGCCGCGCAGCAAAATGCCCACGTTGTCGCCCGCTTGACCTTGGTCCAGCAGCTTGCGGAACATCTCCACGCCCGTGCACGTCGTCTTCACCGTCGGCTTGATACCGATAATCTCGATTTCCTCGCCAACCTTCACCACGCCACGCTCGACCCGGCCCGTTACCACCGTGCCGCGACCCGAGATCGAGAACACATCTTCCACCGGCATCAGGAACGCGCCGTCGATCGCGCGCTCCGGCGTCGGGATGTACGTGTCCAGCGCGTCGGCCAGGCTCATGATCGCCACTTCGCCCAGCTCGCCCTTGTCGCCTTCGAGCGCCAGCTTCGCCGAGCCCTTGATGATCGGCGTTTCGTCGCCCGGGAAGTCGTACTTCGAGAGCAGCTCGCGCACTTCCATTTCCACCAGCTCGAGCAGTTCCGCGTCGTCCACCATGTCGCACTTGTTCAGGAACACGATGATGTACGGCACGCCCACCTGACGCGCCAGCAAAATGTGCTCGCGCGTTTGCGGCATCGGGCCGTCCGCGGCCGAACACACCAGGATCGCGCCGTCCATCTGCGCCGCACCCGTGATCATGTTCTTCACGTAGTCAGCGTGGCCCGGGCAGTCAACGTGCGCGTAGTGACGGTTAGCCGTCTCGTACTCCACGTGCGCCGTGTTGATCGTGATACCGCGCGCCTTTTCTTCCGGCGCCGCGTCGATCTGGTCGTACGCCTTCGCTTCGCCACCAAACTTCGCGGTCAGCACCGTCGTGATCGCCGCCGTCAGCGTGGTCTTGCCGTGATCAACGTGACCAATCGTGCCGACGTTCACGTGCGGCTTGGTCCGTTCAAACTTGCCCTTGGCCATTTTCGACTCCTGAGAGGATTTTTCCGTATGTTGCGCCGCACGCAAACAAACACTGACATCTGCTGGTGCCCATGGGCAGGATCGAACTGCCGACCTCTCCCTTACCAAGGGAGTGCTCTACCACTGAGCCACATGGGCGCTGCTACTTTCTTGGCACTGGAGCGGGTGAAGGGAATCGAACCCTCGTCGTAAGCTTGGAAGGCTTCTGCTCTACCATTGAGCTACACCCGCTAAGGCTTCACGATCGCGCCCTCACGATTCCTTGCCGCATCACACTTGCATTCTGGTGGAGGAGGTTGGATTCGAACCAACGTAGGCGTAAGCCAACAGATTTACAGTCTGCCCCCTTTAGCCACTCGGGCACCCCTCCGCAGAGAACGGATGATTATGGCGGCAGCACTACGCAAAGTCAAGGCTTTCACGCGTGTGCAACATCAACCGATGCTCTCACTAATAGGCTTTTGCGCCTGCAAAAACAACAACCCCCCGTGAGCGCTGTGGCTGAACGGGGGGTTGGATACGGCATAGGGAGCCTGACGATTACCTACTTTCACACGGGCAATCCGCACTATCATTGGCGTGGAGTCGTTTCACGGTCCTGTTCGGGATGGGAAGGGGTGGGACCGACTCGCTATGGTCATCAGGCATGACTTGTAGCTGGGTGCTTGGGTGAGCACGGGCCAGCCAATCTGGGAAGAAGAGTAATGGTTACAGCGGGGTGGTGATTGTGGTTGGCAAACGCGCCTCAAACCTGGGTTGGCGTGTGGCCCCCTGACGGGGGTGAGCCCAGAGTAATCGCTAAAGCGATAACTCTGAGCGCAAAACGCTCCGGTTATAGGATCAAGCCTTACGGGCAATTAGTATCGGTTAGCTGAACGCATTACTGCGTGTACACACCCGACCTATCAACGTTCTGGTCTGGAACGACCCTTCAAGGGGCTCGAAGCCCCGGGGATATCTCATCTTAAGGCGAGTTTCCCGCTTAGATGCTTTCAGCGGTTATCTCTTCCGAACATAGCTACCCGGCGATGCCACTGGCGTGACAACCGGTACACCAGAGGTTCGTCCACTCCGGTCCTCTCGTACTAGGAGCAGCCCCCTTCAAATATCCAACGCCCACGGCAGATAGGGACCAAACTGTCTCACGACGTTTTAAACCCAGCTCACGTACCTCTTTAAATGGCGAACAGCCATACCCTTGGGACCGGCTACAGCCCCAGGATGAGATGAGCCGACATCGAGGTGCCAAACACCGCCGTCGATATGAACTCTTGGGCGGTATCAGCCTGTTATCCCCAGAGTACCTTTTATCCGTTGAGCGATGGCCCTTCCATACAGAACCACCGGATCACTATGACCTGCTTTCGCACCTGCTCGACTTGTCGGTCTCGCAGTTAAGCACGCTTATGCCATTGCACTATCAGCACGATTTCCGACCGTACCTAGCGTACCTTCGTACTCCTCCGTTACGCTTTGGGAGGAGACCGCCCCAGTCAAACTGCCTACCATGCACGGTCCCCGAGCCCGATTCAGGGCCCAAGGTTAGAACCTCAAACAAACCAGGGTGGTATTTCAAGGACGGCTCCACGCAAACTAGCGTTCACGCTTCATAGCCTCCCACCTATCCTACACAGATCGGTTCAAAGTCCAATGCAAAGCTACAGTAAAGGTTCATGGGGTCTTTCCGTCTAGCCGCGGGGAGATTGCATCATCACAAACACTTCAACTTCGCTGAGTCTCGGGAGGAGACAGTGTGGCCATCGTTACGCCATTCGTGCAGGTCGGAACTTACCCGACAAGGAATTTCGCTACCTTAGGACCGTTATAGTTACGGCCGCCGTTTACCGGGACTTCAATCAAGAGCTTGCACCCCATCATTTAATCTTCCGGCACCGGGCAGGCGTCACACCCTATACGTCCACTTTCGTGTTTGCAGAGTGCTGTGTTTTTATTAAACAGTCGCAGCCACCAGTTTATTGCAACCCCTTCACCCTTCTGGCGCAGGCCAGTCAAGCTACAGGGGCGTACCTTATCCCGAAGTTACGGTACCAATTTGCCGAGTTCCTTCTCCCGAGTTCTCTCAAGCGCCTTAGAATACTCATCTCGCCCACCTGTGTCGGTTTGCGGTACGGTCATTGTGAGACTGAAGCTTAGAGGCTTTTCTTGGGACCCCTTCCGATTGCTTCGCAGCTTAAAGCCGCTCGCGCCACACCCTTGAATTACGCGCCCGGATTTGCCTAAGCGCCTTCTCCAATGCAGCGACCGGGACGTCCAACACCCGGACAACCTTCCGCGATCCGTCCCCCCATCGCATCTCACAATGGTGCAGGAATATTGACCTGCTTCCCATCAGCTACGCATTTCTGCCTCGCCTTAGGGGCCGACTCACCCTACGCCGATGAACGTTGCGTAGGAAACCTTGGGCTTACGGCGAGGGGGCCTTTCACCCCCTTTATCGCTACTCATGTCAGCATTCGCACTTCCGATACCTCCAGCACACCTTTCGGTGCACCTTCGCAGGCTTACGGAACGCTCTCCTACCATGCGCACTTGCGTGCGCATCCGCAGCTTCGGTATATAGCTTAGCCCCGTTACATCTTCCGCGCAGGACGACTCGATCAGTGAGCTATTACGCTTTCTTTAAAGGGTGGCTGCTTCTAAGCCAACCTCCTGACTGTTTTAGCCTTCCCACTTCGTTTCCCACTTAGCTATATTTCGGGACCTTAGCTGGCGGTCTGGGTTGTTTCCCTCTTGACACCGGACGTTAGCACCCGATGTCTGTCTCCCGTGATTGCACTCTTCGGTATTCGGAGTTTGCTATGGCGAAGTAATCCGCAATGGACCCTTCAACCATGACAGTGCTCTACCCCCGAAGGTGACACACGAGGCACTACCTAAATAGTTTTCGGAGAGAACCAGCTATTTCCAAGTTTGTTTAGCCTTTCACCCCTATCCACAGCTCATCCCCTAACTTTTCAACGTTAGTGGGTTCGGTCCTCCAGTACGTGTTACCGCACCTTCAACCTGGCCATGGATAGATCACTTGGTTTCGGGTCTACGCCCAGCAACTGAACGCCCTATTCGGACTCGCTTTCGCTACGCCTGCCCTATTCGGTTAAGCTTGCTACTGAACGTAAGTCGCTGACCCATTATACAAAAGGTACGCCGTCACCCGTTTCCAGGCTCCGACTGTTTGTATGCATGCGGTTTCAGGATCTATTTCACTCCCCTCCCGGGGTTCTTTTCGCCTTTCCCTCACGGTACTGGTTCACTATCGGTCGATCACGAGTATTTAGCCTTGGAGGATGGTCCCCCCATCTTCAGACAGGATTTCACGTGTCCCGCCCTACTTGTCGTACACCTAGTCCTTCCTCGTCGTTTTCGCCTACAGGGCTATCACCTGCTATGGCCGCACTTTCCAGAGCGTTCGGCTAACGTCGAAGATAACGTGTACCGGCTGATCCCATTTCGCTCGCCACTACTCTGGGAATCTCGGTTGATTTCTTTTCCTGCGGCTACTTAGATGTTTCAGTTCGCCGCGTTCGCTTCTCATGACCTATGGATTCAGTCATGGATACTCCATTCGGAGTGGGTTTCCCCATTCGGACATCTTCGGATCAATGCTCGTTTGCCAGCTCCCCGAAGCTTTTCGCAGGCTACCGCGTCCTTCATCGCCTGTGATCGCCAAGGCATCCACCACATGCACTTGTTCGCTTGACCCTATAACGAGAGCGTTTCAACCATACATCCTTCGATGCACGCCTTCACGCTTGCGCTACAGGTTTGAGTTTTGCGTTTGCCGTATTCCAAGCCATCTTTCGATAACTTTTCATACTGATACAATCACTACCCTGATATCTTTCGCATCCATCTCATAGATGCGTCCAATATCCATTACTTCTTCTTCCAGATTGTTAAAGATCGACAGTCGACACTCGCGTGCCGTACTCAATGGCTCAATCGCCAATGACAAAGACTCGGGCCGCACTTGGCACAAACACTTGTCATTGGAGACGCCCCATCCCCTTCGGGGACCGCGCTCTCGTAAGCGCTAAAGCGCTAACGATAGAGGGGGTGGTGGAGGCAGACGGGATCGAACCGACGACCCCCTGCTTGCAAAGCAGGT
Organism: Trinickia sp. LjRoot230; assembly: GCF_964253315.1. Lineage (NCBI taxonomy): Bacteria > Pseudomonadati > Pseudomonadota > Betaproteobacteria > Burkholderiales > Burkholderiaceae > Trinickia > Trinickia sp. LjRoot230. Next base: position 302,200 of record NZ_CAXUQX020000001.1, on the reverse strand, counting down.
GCTCTCCCAGCTGAGCTATGCCCCCGCATAACCAATGCATTCCCAGGGCATCCGCCGCACCCCCTACGGGGATGGGATGCTCGCAAGTGCTAAAGCACTAACGATCATCGACATGGTGGGTCTGGTTGGATTCGAACCAACGACCCCCGCCTTATCAAGACGGTGCTCTAACCGACTGAGCTACAGACCCCTGAGTCTGTCTATCTTCACAGTCGATAAGCGTGAGCGCTCAACTTTAAGCGCACTTCGCTCGAGAAAGGAGGTGATCCAGCCGCACCTTCCGATACGGCTACCTTGTTACGACTTCACCCCAGTCATGAATCCTACCGTGGTGACCGTCCTCCCGAAGGTTAGACTAGCCACTTCTGGTAAAACCCACTCCCATGGTGTGACGGGCGGTGTGTACAAGACCCGGGAACGTATTCACCGCGGCATGCTGATCCGCGATTACTAGCGATTCCAGCTTCATGCACTCGAGTTGCAGAGTGCAATCCGGACTACGATCGGTTTTCTGGGATTAGCTCCCCCTCGCGGGTTGGCAACCCTCTGTTCCGACCATTGTATGACGTGTGAAGCCCTACCCATAAGGGCCATGAGGACTTGACGTCATCCCCACCTTCCTCCGGTTTGTCACCGGCAGTCTCCTTAGAGTGCTCTTGCGTAGCAACTAAGGACAAGGGTTGCGCTCGTTGCGGGACTTAACCCAACATCTCACGACACGAGCTGACGACAGCCATGCAGCACCTGTGCGACGGTTCTCTTTCGAGCACTCCCACTTCTCAGCAGGATTCCGTCCATGTCAAGGGTAGGTAAGGTTTTTCGCGTTGCATCGAATTAATCCACATCATCCACCGCTTGTGCGGGTCCCCGTCAATTCCTTTGAGTTTTAATCTTGCGACCGTACTCCCCAGGCGGTCAACTTCACGCGTTAGCTTCGTTACTAAGGAAATGAATCCCCAACAACTAGTTGACATCGTTTAGGGCGTGGACTACCAGGGTATCTAATCCTGTTTGCTCCCCACGCTTTCGTGCATGAGCGTCAGTATTGGCCCAGGGGGCTGCCTTCGCCATCGGTATTCCTCCACATCTCTACGCATTTCACTGCTACACGTGGAATTCTACCCCCCTCTGCCATACTCTAGCCTGCCAGTCACCAATGCAGTTCCCAGGTTAAGCCCGGGGATTTCACATCGGTCTTAGCAAACCGCCTGCGCACGCTTTACGCCCAGTAATTCCGATTAACGCTTGCACCCTACGTATTACCGCGGCTGCTGGCACGTAGTTAGCCGGTGCTTATTCTTCCGGTACCGTCATCCCTCCACCGTATTAGGGCAAAGGTTTTCTTTCCGGACAAAAGTGCTTTACAACCCGAAGGCCTTCTTCACACACGCGGCATTGCTGGATCAGGGTTGCCCCCATTGTCCAAAATTCCCCACTGCTGCCTCCCGTAGGAGTCTGGGCCGTGTCTCAGTCCCAGTGTGGCTGGTCGTCCTCTCAGACCAGCTACGGATCGTCGCCTTGGTAGGCCTTTACCCTACCAACTAGCTAATCCGCCATCGGCCGCCCCTTGAGCGCGAGGTCCGAAGATCCCCCGCTTTCCTCCTCAGAGCGTATGCGGTATTAATCCGGCTTTCGCCGGGCTATCCCCCACTCCAGGACACGTTCCGATGTATTACTCACCCGTTCGCCACTCGCCACCAGGGTTGCCCCCGTGCTGCCGTTCGACTTGCATGTGTAAGGCATGCCGCCAGCGTTCAATCTGAGCCAGGATCAAACTCTTCAGTTCAATACCTGTTACTGTTTTCGATTCTTCTCAGAATCGGTCGCTCACTCAACGTACTGACAGTTCTCGAACCGTCTTTCAACGGCTCTAAACCTTCCTCAATACTGTGTGAGACTTGATGCTTTCGCTTTACCGTCGAACCCCGAAAGGCTCAACTGCGCACTCGCCATCAAGCGCCCACACTTATCGACTGTGAATTGTTAAAGATCGCACCGCTTAACCAGCCCAGCCTTCCTTCGGGTTGCCCCTCCAGCGCCTTGCCTGTCTTGCGTCGCTGCGTTTGCAGCACAGAAGCGAGATTATGCGGCCCGTTACTACTATCGTCAACTGGTTTTTTAAAACCACTTGGCCGCTTGGCCACCCTTTCTCGTCCCTCTCAAAGAGGAAGCGAATAGTAGGCGAAGCCACCTCATATGACAAGCCTATGTCCAAACTTTTTTTCAGCGGTTTTTCAGCGCGAATGGGTGGCCGTTAGCAAAAGGTCCAACGGCACCGCGGCGGCCATCGCCGCATAGCCGGCATCGCTCGGATGAAGGTGGTCGCCGCTGTCGTACTGTGCGCGCAGACGCTCGGGATGGACGGCATCGCGCAATGCGTCGTCGAAATCCACGACGCCATCGAACGCCCGGCTCGACCTGATCCACTCGTTCACCGCCACGCGAATATTTTCACGCGAGGGCGGCAGCGACGCCGGCGTCAGCGTCGCACCGAAGACGCGCACGCCCGAACGATGCGCCTGCCCGATCAAGCGACGATAACCTTCGATGATGCTTTGCGCCGTCACCGCTGTATGCGGTGCGTCGCAGTCGAGCCCTCGGCGCGGGGGCATCGTCGCGAAATCGATGTCGTTGATGCCAATCAGCACAACGGCCGCCTTCACGCCGGGACGCGCGAGTGCATCACGCGCAAAGCGGCGCTCGAGCGCTTCGCCGTAGCACGGTGAATCGCTCAACAGCCGGTTGCCGCTGATGCCGACGTTCAGCACCGACAGCGTACGGTAGCCGCCTTCGGCGAGCCGGTGTGCGAACGCGTCCGGCCAGCGGCGGTTAGCGTTGAGGCTCGAACGCATGCCGTCGGTGATCGAATCGCCGATCGCCGCGATTGCCGAGGCCGATGTAGCGCTCGCCTCCACGCTGATCCCGGTCACCCACGCGTGCGCGGTAAATCGCGTCGGATAAGCAGGCGCGGCCGGATCGGCCGCGTGGTCGCCCGGCGCCGACACATAGTTCACCTGATTCGCGACGCGATGCCAAGCGCTCAGCGCCTGCCCACTCGGCGAATAGGCACTCACGGCGTAGGCAACGCCAGCTTGCAGCGGGAAGGCCGCCGCGTCGCTGTCCGCTTCCTGCCCCGGCTGCAATTCGAGCGAAACGCGGCCGCCGAAAGTGAACCGCACGGATGTATCGGCTTTCGTCGATGCGCCTCCCGTCGAGCGAGCCAGCCGCAGATCCGAAAGGACGAGCGGCGCACATCCGTAGGCATTGCTGACATGAAGGCGGACCTTTTCGCCCGATAAGCGCGGGTAGATGATCTCGCGAACCGTGCGGTCCGACACGTCCGGCGCCCGGTAGAGCGGCGGTGGATCGGGCAACGCCGGGATCGCCTGCAGCGCAGTCGCCCAAGCGGCGACCCATTGCGTTGACGACGAAGGCTCGCCGCCAACCGCACTCGCCGCGCCGAATGCCAGCGGAAATATGTAGATCGATAAGGCACCGAGCGCGCCCAGAGCCATCCGGCTGCAGCAGTTCATGCGAATTCCGTCGAAAAAAACCCGATTGTGCCCGACAACGCGCGGCTCGCGTCCGGGCAAAGGCGAAGCTCCTTTAGGGTATGCCCACCCCCTTAACTCGCCCAACGCCGTTGCATTGCCGCCTTGACCCTGCGACAATTGATTAACCGACCGGTCGGTTGGCTTATCTCCTGGAACGAACCGTTATCCCCTAGACGAGTGCGCTTTATGTATACGCAATCCCTCGATACTCCCGATCACGCGGCGCGCGTCGAGCATAGCGCTCCCAGCACGGCAGAGGATGTCCGTTTCGACGCCGCAATTGCCGCGGATGCGAAGATCGAGCCGCAGGACTGGATGCCCGACGCGTATCGCAACACGCTCGTGCGGCAGATCTCGCAACACGCGCACTCCGAAATCGTCGGCATGCTGCCCGAGGGAAATTGGATCACCCGCGCGCCCAGCTTGAAGCGAAAGGCCATCTTGCTCGCGAAGGTGCAGGACGAAGGGGGACATGGCCTGTATCTCTATAGCGCGGCCGAAACGCTCGGCGTATCGCGCGACGCACTGATCGACGCCTTGCACAGCGGGCGCGCCAAATATTCGAGCATCTTCAACTATCCGGCGCCGACGTGGGCTGATGTCGGTGTGATCGGCTGGCTCGTCGACGGCGCCGCGATCATGAACCAGATTCCGCTGTGCCGCTGCACCTATGGTCCCTACGCACGCGCGATGATCCGCATCTGCAAGGAGGAATCGTTTCATCAACGTCAAGGCTTCGACGCGTTGCTGGCGATGATGAAGGGCACCGATGCGCAGCGCGAGATGGTGCAGCAGGCGGTCGACCGATGGTGGTGGCCCGTCTTGATGATGTTCGGCCCGAGCGACAAAGATTCCGTGCATAGCCAGCAGTCGGCGCGATGGGGCATCAAGCGCATCTCGAACGACGATTTGCGGCAGAAGTTCGTCGACGCAATAGTCGACCAGGCGAAGGTGCTCGGCGTCACTCTGCCCGACCCGAAGTTGGTATGGAACGCAGCACGCGGGCATTACGACTATGGTCCGATCGATTGGGACGAATTCAAGCGTGTCGTCAATGGCGACGGCCCCTGTAACAAGGAACGGCTTGCCACGCGCGTGAAAGCTCACGGCGACGGCGCGTGGGTGCGCGAAGCGGCGCTTGCTCATAGCGAAAAACAACGCAGGCGCGAAGTGGCGCAAGCGGCATGACGCATGCCCGCATCCGTTAGTTCTCTTAATTATTCAGATGATCGAAGGGTGTCTCGATGAACCAAGAATGGCCGATTTGGGAAGTGTTCGTGCGCAGCAAGCAGGGGCTGGATCACAAGCACTGCGGCAGTCTTCACGCCACCGATGCATCGATGGCACTGCGCATGGCGCGCGACGTCTACACGCGCCGGCAGGAAGGCGTCAGCATCTGGGTCGTGCCGGCGTCGGCCATTACCGCATCCGATCCGAACGAAAAAGCCGACATGTTCGAACCGGCCGGCGACAAGATTTATCGTCATCCAACGTTCTATACGTTGCCAGACGAAGTCAATCACATGTAAGCGCGCAATGACGATGATGACGACGATTACAACCGAACATCTCGCCTATGTGCTGCGCTTGGCGGATAACGCGCTGATTCTCGGTCAGCGCAATGCGCAATGGTGCGGCCACGGCCCCGTGCTCGAAGAGGACATCGCGCTCGCCAATATGAGCCTCGATTTGATCGGCCAGGCACGCATGCTCTATTCGCATGCGGCCACGCTCGAATTCCAGGCGATCGGCGTCACGAAAACCGAAGACGATTACGCTTATTTTCGCAACGAGCGCGAGTTCGCCAACTACACGCTCGTGGAGCTGCCTCATTTCGGCCCGCTATGCGCCGCGACCCACGCCAATCAGGACTACGCCGTCACGATCGTGCGCAACTTTCTTTACGCTGCCCTGATGGTGCACGTTTGGAGCGCGCTCGAAGCGTCTTGCGATGCGCAGTTGGCCGCCATCGCCTCGAAGGCGATCAAGGAAACACGCTATCACCTGCATCACGCGCGCGAATGGCTCGTGCGATTTGGCGATGGCACCGATGAATCGCATCGGCGCGCGCAAGCCGCACTCGATTTTCTGATGCCTTATACACGCGAATTTTTTGTGGCCGATGCAGTGGAAGACGCTGTCGCCGCGGCTGGCATCGGCGTGCGCGCAGCGCAGTTCGAAGCGGCATGGTCCGACGCGCTCGCACAGGCGCTAGACGAAGCCACACTCGTTCTCCCGGCCGCCACGCAGCATACGAGCAAGGGCAAGCTCGGTGAGCACTCGGAGCACATGGGCTTCTTGCTAGCCGAACTGCAAGGGCTCGCGCGCCAGCACCCGGGCGCACGCTGGTAGCCTCGTCGCGCTTGCCGCCAACCAAGTCTCGTTTTCGTTTTACGCGCCCAATATGTTTCGGACACCTAATCATCTCTCGGCACCCGTGAGCACCCGCGCCGATTCGATCGACGACGACATCATTCAACATGCATGGTCGGTGCTGGAGGCGGTGCCGGACCCCGAGATTCCCGTGGTATCGATCCGCGAACTCGGCATTTTGCGCAACGTGACGCGCGCAGCGGACGGCACCATCGAGGTCGTGATTACGCCAACCTATTCCGGTTGCCCGGCCATGGCGCAGATCGCGGAGGACATCGGGCGCGCGCTCGACGCCGCGAAGCTCGGCCCCTATCGCATCGAAACCACGCTCGCGCCCGCGTGGACGACTGAGTGGATTACCGATGCCGCAAGAGCGAAACTGCATGCATATGGCATTGCACCGCCCGTCGGTGACGGCGCGTCGGCGTCGGCCACGGCCGAGCGCGTCATTCGCTTCATGCCCAGCGCGAGCGCGCTGCCGACATGCCCGCGATGCAACTCGGCGCACACCGAACGACTCGCCCAGTTCGGCTCGACGGCATGCAAAGCGCTTTATCGCTGCCTCGACTGCCGCGAGCCCTTCGACTACTTCAAACCCTATTGATATCGGTATTGATATGGCCACCCCGCAATTTCACGCGCTGCGCATTCGCGAGGTGCGGCCCGAAACCGCCGACGCGGTTTCCGTTTGTTTCGAAGTGCCGCCTGAGCTACGCGACGACTATCGCTTCACGCAAGGACAGTTCGTCACCCTCAAGGCACATGTCGATGGTGTCGAGCTGCGGCGTTCCTATTCGATCTGCGTTGGGGTGACCGACTACGAACGCGATGGCGAACTGCGCATCGGCGTCAAACGCGTACGAGGGGGACGCTTTTCGAATTTCGCGTTCGATACGCTTAAAGCCGGTCACCTGGTTGAGGTCATGACGCCCGACGGGCGCTTCTTCACGCACCTGAACGCCGAGCACGGCAAGCGGTATCTGGCGTTCGCCGGCGGGTCCGGCATCACGCCGGTGCTTGCCATCGTCAAGACGACGCTCGAACTCGAACCGCGCAGTACGTTCACGCTCATTTACGGCAACCGCGATGCCGACTCGGTCATGTTCGCCGAAGCGCTCGAGGATCTGAAAAACCGGTTCATGACGCGCTTCATCCTTTATCACGTGCTCTCAGACGATATTCAGGACACCGAACTATTTAACGGCGTTCTCGACGAAGCCAAATGTGCGGCATTCCTGGCGACACTCGTACCAGCCGGCACGATTGACGAAGCATTTATCTGCGGCCCGGCACCAATGATGGATGCCGCGGAATCCGCGCTCAAAGCAGCGGGCGTCGCGGAATCGAAGATCCACGTCGAGCGCTTCGGCACGCCGCTGCCGCAGGCGGGCGCCCCTGTCGTCGAGATCACCGAGGACACGCCGGCGGCCGACCTCGAGATCGTGCTCGACGGCAAACGCCGCAAGCTGCGCCTGCCGTATACGGGCGCGAGCCTGCTCGACGTCGGGCTGCATGCGGGGCTCGCGCTGCCTTATGCCTGCAAGGGCGGCGTATGCTGCACGTGCCGAGCGAAGGTGCTCGAAGGCGAAGTGAAAATGGACAAGAACTACACGCTCGAAGCGCAGGAGATTCGTGACGGATTCGTGCTCACCTGCCAATGCCACCCGGTAACCGAGCGCGTCGTCGTAAGCTACGACGAGCGCTAGCGCGGCGCTCGTCGCGTTTCGCTTACACTAGCGCCGCGCTGCGACGGTCGCGTTCAAGAATGAATTGAATGGACTCGCGCAGCGCGGCGCTCCGTTTTCCAACGCGACGAATTCTGCGACATATGGAACCCATTCACCCCATTCATATCACGCCGGGCGGAAGCGCCGCCGACTCGCTGCGCGAGGCACTTGCTCTTGCGGGCGGCGAGGAGCAGATCGTCGATCTGCGAGACGACCTGGCGGTGGGCCCGTTGGATGACGTCGATGAATCGCCGGCCGGCCGGGCCGCCTTTTGGCGCACCGTCTTCGGCGACGACGCCACCATCGATTTCTCGCTTGTAATCGAAAGTGACATGGCGCGGATCGCGGCACTGGTCGGCTCTGACGCGCCCGTTCTCGTCTGGCACGGGCAAAGCGCGGCGGACCAGCTGATGCTGCGCCGCATCGCCTACCACCTGCGCAAGGCGCCGCATCGCTTGTTCGAAGTCAGCCTGTCGCTTGCGGACCTGCCGCCGTCGTCGCGTGCGGCCACCCGTGACAACGGCGCTACGGCTGTCGGCATGTTCGCCGCGCAGACCCTCTTGTTCAGACGCGCCGACGCGATGCCCATCGCCGTGGCTCGCGCAGCGCAGCTCGCCAGCGAATGGGATGCCGTCAAAAATACGCCGTCCGATGCGCGAGCGTGGCGCGCCGGCAAGATCGAATATGGCAGTTTCGCGCCGCTCGACGCCGTGATCTTGCGGCGCGCCGAGCCTCAGTGGCGCGACGTCGGTCCGCTCATAGGCGAACTGATGGTCACCGAGGTCGGTTTCTTCGTCACCGATGCGCTCGCGTGCTGGCGCTGCCGCGAACTCGCCGCGGCCGGACTCGTTCAGTTGAGCGGGGAACCAAGCGGCCCGGCAAGCTGGCGTGGTTTGCAAATACGTGCTGCATCCGCCGCCGGACCACAATCGTCGACCGCCAACCCAACCACTTGATTTCATGGCCCGCACCCGAGCACCCGATCATGAAGCGCAGCGAGAGCAGATTCTCGAACTCGCCGCCGCCAAATTCGCCCAAACGAGCTATCCGAGTACGTCGATGGCTGACCTTGCTGCCGCGAGCGGCACGTCGAAAGCGCGTCTTTATCACTATTACGACAGCAAGGAAGCGATTCTCTTCGATCTGCTCGACCGCTATACGAAGCGGCTCATGCTGATCATCGCCGAGGTCGAAGGGTCGAGCCAGCGGCGCGGCCTCTCCGAGCGCGAGACGTTTGCCGAGCTCGTGCGCGCTTTTCTGGCCGAATATGAAACGTCGCATAGCCGCCACGTCGCACTGCTCAACGATGTCAAATATCTGGTCGAGACGCAGCGCGAGATCGTCCTCGATCGACAGCGCGATATCGTCGCCGCGTTTGCGCGCCAGCTCGCCCGTGCCTATCCCGAGCGCGTCACGAACGACAATCAGACGCCGCTCACGATGATGGTTTTCGGGATGATCAACTGGACGTTTACATGGCTCAGGCCGGGAGGCCGTCTCGGCTATCAGGATTTCGCAGCGCAGGTCATCGACGTGCTCGAGCGCGGCCTTCGCGCCTCTGTCGCGACGCCATAATTGGCCGCGGCCCCGCACCGCACCGCACCGCACCGCACCGCACCGCAGCATCTTCAAACGCGGTGCAAACGCAACAGCATGACCTGGTGCGCCGATACAACACTCATATATTTCTTATAAAAATCAATTGCTTGTGTTTTAACGTCCGCGCGAAATAGAGGCCGCACTCGGCAAAAATACGGGTTTTCCCTAGGCTCGAACATGCGTTTCAAGTAGACTCGCGTTGCGATGCAGCAATACGCATGCCGAACCAAAAGGAGGACCTTGTGACCGATTCTCGCACCCTAGCCGCGCCGACTGGTGCAACCACGCAGCCTTCCAATACGAACGGCCGCGAATGGGTTCTCGTGCGCGAGCTGACCGCCAAGGATCGCGAGCGCCTGCTCGCTCATTTCCTCTCGCTCGGTGACGACGACCGGCTGCTGCGCTTTGGTCAAGTCGTGCCCGATCATGTCATCGAGAATTATGTCGGCATGATCGACTTCGCGCGCGACACGGTCTTCGGCGTGTTTGACGACGCACTCGCGCTCGTCGGCGTTGGCCATCTGGCCTATCTGCCCGCCGAGAGCAAAGCGCGTACAGCAGAATTCGGCGTATCGGTTCTCGAGCGTTCGCGCGGCAAAGGCATCGGCACGCAACTCTTCGAGCGCGCGGCCATGCACAGCCGCAACACGCACGTCACGACGCTCTACATGTACTGCCTGGCGCGCAACACAAAGATGATGCATATCGCCAAGAAGGCCGGCATGCGGATCGAATATGCCTACGGCAGCGCCGACGCGTATCTGACGCTGGCCCCCGCCGACCAGACCAGCATCGTCACCGAGATGCTGCAGGAACAAGCCGCCGTCTTTGACTATGCGATCAAGCGCCAAGCGCAGCGCACGACGCAGATCATCGAGGCCATCATGCCGTCGGACGCGCTCGCATAGCGTGAAACACCGCTGCGCAACGCGACGCGCCCGCCATCAGAGAATCGGCAGCGCCGTCGTCTCCTTGAAACTCTCGAGGGCAAAGCTCGTTTTCACATCGACGACCGACGGATGGTGCAGCAGTTGGTCCTGCACGAAGCGGGAGAAATGCACCATGTCCTTCACCTGGACACGCAGCAGATAGTCCATTTCGCCGGTCATCGCATGGCAAGCCACCACCTCGGGCCAGCTTTGAACCGTCGCACGAAACAGCTCGGCGTGGGTCGTGCCGGCATGCCCCGTTGCCCCGCCGCGCTTTTCGAGCCGCACGTTCACATAGGCAAGCAACCCCAAACCAAGCTTTTGCGGATCGAGCAGCGCGACATAGCCGCGAATGACTCCGCTTTGCTCGAGACGGCGGACCCGCCGCAGACAAGGGCTCGGCGAAAGATTCACCTGCTCGGCGATCTCCTGATTCGAGGCACGTCCGTTTTCCTGCAGGATCGCCAGAATTCGCCGATCGACGGCGTCTAATTCGATATCGGCCATTTTTCTCATGCAAGCCTGCCTTCATTGGCAGAAGATTGCGCCATAGTAGGTTGCCGCACCGCAATCCGCAACACTTCGCCTCAGCGCGCGCTATACACTTGCGTCTATCAGGCGCCGGGCATCGCACCGGCCCACAAGGACGGAGACGCGCATGCAAATTCAAACGTGGGATAACCCGGTCGGCACCGACGGTTTCGAATTCATTGAATACACGGCGCCCGACCCGAAAGCGCTCGGCAAGCTATTCGAGCGGCTGGGCTTCACCGCCGTTGCACGACATCGCCACAAAGACGTGACGCTTTATCGGCAAGGGGGCATCAATTTCATCGTGAACGCGGAGCCCGATTCATTCGCCCAACGGTTTGCGCGTCTGCACGGGCCGTCGATCTGCGCCATCGCGTTTCGCGTCAACGATGCGGCCAAAGCGTACCGCCACGCGCTCGAACTCGGCGCCTGGGGGTTCGACAACAAGACCGGCCCGATGGAGCTCAATATCCCCGCCATCAAAGGCGTCGGCGACTCGCTGATCTATTTCGTGGACCGCTGGCGCGGCAAGCATGGTGCCGCACCGGGCAGCGTTGGCGACATCGACATCTACGATGTCGACTTCGAGCCCATCGAGGCGGCCGATCCGAACCCTGTCGGACACGGCCTGACCCATATCGACCATCTCACGCACAACGTCCATCGCGGACGAATGCAGGAATGGGCGGCCTTTTACGAACGTCTCTTCAATTTCCGCGAGATTCGTTACTTCGATATCGAAGGCAAGGTGACCGGCGTCAAATCGAAAGCGATGACCTCACCGTGCGGCAAGATTCGCATTCCGATCAACGAAGAAGGCTCGGAAACGGCCGGGCAGATTCAGGAATATCTCGAGGCCTATCACGGCGAGGGTATCCAGCACATCGCGCTCGGCAGCCACGACATCTATCGGACCGTCGACGGACTGCGGGCATCGGGCGTGCAACTGCTCGATACGGTCGATACCTATTACGAGTTGGTTGATCGCCGCGTGCCCGAGCATGGCGAGCCGCTTGCCGAGTTGAAACGGCGCAAGATTCTGATCGATGGAGCGAAAGACGACCTGCTGCTGCAGATCTTCACCGAGAACCAAATCGGACCGATCTTCTTCGAGATCATCCAGCGCAAGGGCAATCAAGGGTTCGGCGAGGGAAACTTCAAGGCGCTATTCGAATCGATCGAACTCGACCAGATCCGACGCGGCGTATTACACGATAAGGCCTGAGCTGCGCACGGCCCGCGCAAACGAAAAAGGCGCGACGCCCGCCGTAATGCGAACGTTTGCGCCCTTTCGTACTCGTTGATTGAGCGCGTCGAGCCGAGCTAATCCCGGCGGCGCGCGACGAATTCCTAATCGGCTTTCGATACCTGATCCAAGGCCTGCGGGCCGACACCCGCGCCCGCCATCCGCACGCCATGAGACACGGCGGCGGCCAACCTGTCGGGCGTCGCGGCTCTGGCCGCGGGAACCGGCAGGTTCATCGCAAAAAAAGCGGCGGAAACCATCAGAAAGCTCTGAACATTTCGTTTGTGCATCTGTACTCCTTTCTCTCTTTCGCGCCCGGTGCTGCTGAACGCGAGTCGTTTTACGGCACTCGCATGTTGCGGCGAGCAGGCAATTAGACCAGGGGCGCCGCCGCGGTTCCAGCTTCCATACAGCGCGTTACCCTCGTTACAGACCGATACCTCTCGCGATCCAATACGAGATTCATATGAGATGTCGAAATGCCCGCACTGACGCGCCAGACGGCGCACCGCGGCATTTTTGATGTCCTGCGGCGGGTTTCTCCCAGTGATACCATCTGTAAAAAGCCGTCAATATGGCGGCCGGTCGGGGCGTCCACAAGATGCCGACGACGTTTTCGCAATCCCAAACAGGGTTGGAGGAGTCCACATAATGAATGCCCCGCTAGACGCTGGTCAGCGAGCGTCGCTCGAAGCCGCGTTGTCTTCCGTCACGCTCGACGACAAATACACACTCGAACGCGGCCGCGCTTATATGAGCGGTATCCAGGCGCTCGTCAGACTGCCGATGCTGCAGCAGGCGCGCGATCAGGCCGCCGGGCTCAACACCGCCGGATTCGTGTCCGGCTACCGCGGCTCCCCGCTCGGCGGGCTCGACATCGCACTCTGGAAGGCCAAGCAGCACTTGGCGAGCCATCGCATCGTCTTTCAGCCCGGCGTGAATGAAGACCTTGCTGCCACCGCCGTGTGGGGCTCGCAGCAAGTCAACTTGTATCCGAGCGCGAAGTACGACGGCGTCTTTTCGATGTGGTACGGCAAAGGCCCCGGCGTGGACCGCTCGGCCGACGTGCTCAAGCACGCCAATTCGGCAGGTTCCTCGCGGCACGGCGGCGTGCTCGTGCTGGCCGGCGATGATCACGCGTGCAAATCGTCGACGCTCGCGCATCAGTCCGAGCACATCTTCAAAGCATGTGGCTTGCCGGTGCTCTTTCCGTCGAACGTTCAGGAGTATCTCGACTTCGGCCTGCATGGTTGGGCCATGAGCCGCTATTCGGGCTTGTGGGTTGCCATGAAATGCGTGACGGATGTGGTCGAATCTTCATCGTCCGTCGACATCGATCCGCAGCGCACGCAGATCGTCCTGCCCACCGATTTCGCGCTCCCGGAAGGCGGTCTCAATATTCGCTGGCCCGACCCGCCGCTCGTGCAAGAAGCGCGGCTGCTCGATTACAAATGGTATGCGGCGCTCGCCTATGTGCGGGCGAACAAACTTGATCGTGTCGAGATCGACTCGCCGCAAGCGCGCTTTGGCATCATCACCGGCGGCAAAGCGTATCTCGATGTGCGCCAGGCCCTCGTTGATCTCGGCCTCGATGACGAGACCTGCTCGCGCATCGGCATTCGCCTTTACAAGGTCGGCTGCGTGTGGCCGCTCGAAGCGCAAGGTGCCCATGCGTTCGCACGCGGGCTGCAGGAGATTCTCGTCGTCGAGGAAAAGCGGCAGATTCTCGAGTATGCGATCAAGGAAGAACTTTATAACTGGCCCGATGGGCAGCGTCCGCGCGTATTCGGCAAGTTCGACGAGAAAGACGGCGCGGGCGGCGAATGGTCCGTGCCGATGGGCAACTGGCTGCTGCCCGCGCATTACGAGCTCTCACCCGCGTTGATCGCCAAAGCGATCGCGACGCGTCTCGAGAAATTCGACCTGCCGGCCGACGTGCGTGCGCGCATTGGCGCCCGCCTGGCCGTCATCGATGCCAAGGAAACAGCGCTCGCCAAGCCGCGCGTTGCGATCGAACGCAAGCCGTGGTTCTGCTCGGGCTGTCCGCACAACACATCGACAAACGTGCCGGAAGGTTCGCGCGCGATGGCCGGCATCGGCTGTCACTACATGACGGTGTGGATGGATCGCAATACCAGCACCTTCAGTCAGATGGGCGGTGAAGGAGTGGCGTGGACGGGCCAGGCGCCCTTCACGAACGACAAACATGTATTCGCCAATCTGGGCGACGGCACCTACTTTCACTCTGGATTGCTTGCGATTCGCGCAGCGATCGCGGCGAAGGTCAATATCACCTACAAGATTCTTTACAACGACGCCGTCGCGATGACGGGCGGTCAGCCCGTTGATGGCGTGCTTACCGTGCCACAGATCACGCATCAGCTCGCAGCAGAAGGCGCGGCGAAAATCGTGATCGTCACCGATGAGCCGAACAAGTACGACGTCAATGGCACGGCGCTGCTCGCCCCTGGCGTGACGATCCATCACCGCGACACGCTCGACGCCGTGCAGCGCGAATTGCGCGAGATCGCGGGCACGTCCATCCTCATCTACGACCAGACCTGCGCCACCGAAAAGCGGCGGCGTCGCAAGAAGGGGCAATTTCCCGACCCGGCGCGACGCGTCGTGATCAACGAAGCGGTATGCGAAGGCTGCGGCGACTGCTCGGTGCAGTCGAACTGTCTGTCGGTCGAGCCGCTCGAGACCGAGTTCGGCACCAAACGGCAAATCAATCAGTCAAGCTGCAACAAAGACTTTTCGTGCCTCAAGGGGTTCTGTCCGAGCTTCGTGACCGTCGAAGGCGGGCAACTGCGCAAGCCAAAGGCGCGCGGCGCAGACGCGGGCGAGTTGCCCGCCGTGCCTGAGCCAACGCTGCCCGAAATCGGCCGCCCGTATGGCGTGCTCGTGACGGGCGTGGGCGGCACGGGGGTCGTGACGATCGGCGCGCTGATCGGCATGGCCGCGCATCTCGAGCAAAAAGGCGTGACCGTGCTCGATGTGACCGGGCTCGCGCAAAAGGGCGGCGCGGTCATGAGCCACGTGCAGATTGCCAACACGCCAGACGACATCCACGCTACGCGCATCGCAATGGGCGAAGCGGAACTCGTCATTGGTTGCGACGCCATCGTGACCGCGAGCGACGAATGCACGTCGCGCATGCAGCACGGCCACACGCGTGTCGTGGTAAATAGCGCGAAGACACCGACGGCCGAGTTCATCAAGAATCCGAACTGGACGTTCCCCGGGTCGAGCACCGAGAACGATGTGCGCGCCGCGGCCGGCGACGCCGTCGATTTCGTCGATGCAAACCGCTTTGCGGTGGCGCTGCTTGGCGACGCGATCTACACGAACCCGTTCGTGCTCGGTTATGCCTGGCAACATGGCTGGCTGCCGCTCTCGCACCGGTCGCTCGTGCGCGCGATCGAGCTCAACGGTGTGCAGGTCGAAAAAAATATCGCGGCATTCGAATGGGGCCGTCGTACCGCTCACGATCCGGCCAGTGTGCTGGACGCTGTGAAACCGGCGGCCGAGCGCGAGGCTTCCGGTGCAACGAGTACGACCGGTGCAACCGTCATCTCACTGCACACGAAGAAGGCAGTCGATGCGCTCGTCGCCAAACGCGTTGCGTACTTGAGCGCTTATCAGAACGCGGCGTATGCGCAGCGTTATCGATCAGTTGTCGACACGGTGCGGGAAGCCGAGCGTAAGCTCGACGGCGACGGCCTGGGCGAGCCGCTGACCGAAGCCGTGGCGCGCAACCTTCACAAACTGATGGCCTACAAGGACGAATACGAGGTCGCGCGGCTGCAGACGGACCCTGCGTTCCTCACCAAGCTGCAAACCCAATTCGAGGGTGACTGGAAGTTGAATTTCCATCTGGCGCCGCCGCTGCTCGCTAAGCACGATGCGAACGGCCATTTGATCAAAAAGCAATTCGGCCCGTGGATGTTGCCCGCGTTCAGGCTGCTCGCGAAGCTCAAGTTCCTGCGCGGCACGGCGCTGGACCCGTTCGGCAAGACCGAGGAGCGTCGTACCGAACGTGCGCTGATCGGCGAATACGAGGCGCTTGTGCGTGAACTGATCGGCTCGCTCTCGGCCGACAAGCTGCCGCTTGCGATCGAGCTTGCCGAGCTGCCCGACGGCATTCGCGGCTATGGGCATGTGAAGGAAAACAATCTGCGCGCGGTGCGCAAGAAGTGGGACGCGCTGCTCGCGCGCTGGCGCGCGCCGGGCGGCGGAGTAGCGCAGCAAGTGGCGTAGGACCGGGAAAGATCGGGGGCGGCAAGAGCAATGCCGCCCCTCGCCCGAACTTGCTTAGCAGCCCTAACGAATATGAATCGGACTCCTAAGCATCAGCATCACTCAACGCGCACGTTGGCCGCAGCCACCGCCGTCATGTTGATGATGCGCCGCACCGTCGCCGCAGGCGTCAGGATATGCACGGGCTTGGCCGCGCCGAGCAGGAACGGGCCCACCGTTACCCCTTCCCCACCGACCATCTTCAGCAGGTTATAGGCGATGTTCGCCGCCTCGACATTGGGCATCAGCAGCAGATTGGCCTCGCCCGTGAGCGTCGTACGAGGGAATGCCTGCTTGCGGATCATCTCCGAAAGCGCCGCATCACCGTGCATTTCGCCGTCCATCTCGAGGGCCGGCGCGCGCGCGGCAATCAGCTTGCGCGCGGCCGCCATGCGCTGCGACGATGCAGACGGCGTGCTGCCGAAGTTCGAGTTCGATAGCAGGGCAGCCTTCGGCACCATGCCGAAACGCTCGATCTCGCGCGCGGCCAACACGGCCATATCCGCCAACTGCTCGGCGCTCGGCACCTCATTGACATAGGTGTCGCAAATAAAAAGATTGCGCCCCGGCAACATCAGCAGGTTCATTGCCGCATAGTGCTCGGCTCGCGCCGCGCGGCCCAGCACCTGATCGATGAATTTCAAATGGCTGTGATACGTGTCGATCAGCCCGCAAATCATGCCGTCGGCCTCGCCCAAGCGCACGAGGATTGCGCCGATCAGCGTATTGAACTTGCGCATCGCCGCTTTCGCCACTTCGGGTGTGACGCCCTCGCGCGCGCCGATATCGTGATAAGCCTGCCAGCATTGCTGATAGCGCGGATCGTCTTCCGGGTTCACCAGCTCGAAGTCGACACCGGACCTGAGCTTCGAGCCGATCTTTTTCAACCGCATGTCGACGACGGCAGGACGCCCGATGATGATCGGCTTCGCGATTTTCTCGGTCAGCACGAATTGAGCCGCGCGCAATACACGTTCGTCTTCGCCTTCCGCAAATACGATGCGCGCTGCGTTCGACTTGGCGGCGGCAAACACCGGCCGCATGACCATGCCCGTGTGATAAACCGTTGCGCCGAGTTGCTCGCGGTAAGCGTCCATGTCCTGAATCGGACGCGTTGCGACGCCCGAATCCATCGCGGCTTGCGCGACAGCTGGCGCGATCTTCATGATCAAGCGCGGATCGAACGGCTTCGGAATCAGGTACTCGGGACCGAATTCGAGCGAATGCCCTTCGTAGGCCTTGGCCACCTCGTCGCCCTGATCCGTTTCCTCGGCCAACGCGGCGATGGCGCGCACGCAGGCAAGTTTCATCTCCTCCGTGATCGTCGTGGCGCCCACGTCGAGTGCGCCACGGAAGATGAACGGAAAGCACAGGACGTTGTTGACCTGATTCGGATAATCCGAGCGACCTGTCGCAATGATCGCGTCGGGCCGCACGGCTTTCGCGTCTTCAGGGCGAATCTCGGGCTCGGGGTTCGCCAGCGCGAGAATCAGCGGCGTGGCGGCCATCTTCTTGACCATCTCCGGCTTGAGTACGCCGGCGCTCGAGCAACCTAGGAACACGTCGGCCCCGTCGATCGCGTCGGCCAGCGTGCGCGCCTCGGTCTTGGCGGCGTAACCGGCCTTCGACGGATCGAGATTGCCACGGCCTTCGTATATGACGCCTTTCGAATCGGCCACGAGGATGTTTTCCTTCGAGAGGCCAAGATTCACGAGCAAATCGAGACACGCAATGGCGGCGGCACCCGCGCCCGAGCAGACGAGTTTGACGCGCGCGAGATCCTTGCCGACCACTTTCAACCCGTTCAGGATGGCGGCCGATGCAATGATGGCCGTACCGTGCTGGTCATCGTGGAAGACCGGAATCTTCATGCGCTCGCGCAGCTTGCGCTCGATATAGAAGCACTCGGGCGCCTTGATGTCCTCGAGATTGATGCCGCCGAGGGTCGGCTCGAGCATCGCGATGGCCTCGACGAGCTTGTCCGGGTCCGATTCGGCGAGCTCGATATCGAAGACGTCGATGCCAGCGAACTTCTTGAAAAGACAGGCCTTGCCTTCCATGACCGGCTTCGCCGCGAGCGGGCCGATATTGCCGAGGCCAAGCACCGCGGTACCGTTCGTCACGACGCCCACGAGGTTGCCGCGCGACGTGTATTTTTGCGCGTCGAGCGGATCGGCATGGATCGCTTCGCACGCGGCGGCCACGCCCGGCGAATAGGCAAGCGACAAATCGAGTTGGTTCGACAATGGTTTGGTCGGCGTAACCGAGATCTTGCCGGGCCGCGGATTCTGGTGATACGAGAGGGCGCTTTGCTTCAGTTGTTCGTCCATGTTTTGACCTGCGAGACGTTATGAATTCGGCCCGCGCTCGCACCACAATCCGTGCCACGTCGATCGAAAAAGCGTGACGGTTGCGGCCCCAAGCGGGCGGCAGCGACAGCGCTGGAGCATTTTGCGGGGGGCTGCTAGTGTACACCCCTCGCTTGCGCCTCCGGCGGGCAGCGGCAACTCGGGTAAAATATGCGCCTTGCGCGCGTCGCGCGTGCGCCCGCCTTCGGCCCCAACCTCCAAGGATTTGCCCATGACAGGCAACGATTGCCAAACGATCTCCGACGCCACCGCCAAGATGCTGCTCGAAGTGCAGGCCGTGCACTTCAACGCGGAGAATCCCTTTATTTTCACGTCGGGTTGGGCGAGCCCCGTTTATATCGACTGCCGCAAGCTGATTTCCTACCCGCGCGTACGCCGCGGCTTGATGGAGATGGCCGAGGCGACGATTTTGCGCGATGTCGGATATGAGCAGATCGATGCGGTGGCGGGCGGTGAAACGGCCGGCATTCCATTTGCCGCCTGGCTCGCCGACCGGCTGATGCTGCCGATGCAATATGTGCGCAAAAAGCCGAAGGGTTTTGGCCGCAATGCGCAGATCGAAGGCTTGCTCGAAGAAGGCTCGCGCGTGCTGCTCGTCGAAGATCTGACGACGGACAGCCGCAGCAAGATCAACTTCATCAACGCGCTGCGCACGGCCGGCGCGCGCGTGAATCATTGCTTCGTGCTGTTTCACTACAACATCTTCAAGGAAAGCGTGTCCGTGCTCAAAGACATCGATGTCGATCTGCACGCGCTCGCGACCTGGTGGGACGTGCTGCGTGTCGCGAAGGGGTCCGGCTACTTCGAAGCCAACACGCTCGACGAAGTGGAAAAATTTTTGCACGCCCCGGCCGAATGGTCCGCCGCGCACGGCGGCGCCACGGCGGCTCCGCAATAAATCGATAAGTTCGACGCTCGACTACAAGCCGCTCGCCCCAAAACGAGCGGCTTTTTTTCGCTCCGACACCACACTGAACAACGCATTTCGCCGTCAATCCGCCGAGGCGGAAGACAGGTTGATCAGCCCCGCGCTATGCGCATACTGGAACAATTCCGAATCGCGTTCGAGGCCAAGCTTGCGCAACGCGGAGATCTTGTGCGAACTGACGGTCTTGATGCTGCGATTGAGCCGATCGGCGATTTCCTTCACCGTCATGCCCGATGCGAAGTGCCGCACGACCTCGATCTCGCGCGGCGAAAGCGCCGCCGGTTCGCGCCGGCCGCTGGTCAAGCGCCACGCATCGAGCGTCGCGCGCACCGACGGCCCGGCGTAAGGCCGGCGACGCATGACGTGGCGCACGGCAAGGCCGATGTGCGTCAAGTCGTCCGACTTGCTGACGATACCGATGACACCAAGCGCGTCCAGTCGCCGGATCAGCGCGGGGTTCTCGAGCATCGTCAGCACCACGAGTGCGAGTGCCGGGAAATGCCGCCGAACGTAGCCAATCAGCGGCAAACCGTCGCCGTGCCGGCCGCCGGGCATCGCCAGGTCGGTCACGAGCACGTCGCACGGCATGCTTGTCAGCACGTTGACGAGTTCGGTGGATTGCCGCGCCTCGGCAACCACTTCGATATCTTCAAACTGCGCAAGGGCATGCCGCGCGCCGAGCAAAATGACAGGGTGATCGTCCGCCATCACGACGCGGATTCGCCGAACGGGCGCGGCGGCGCTTGGGAGCGCCGAGGAGGATGGGTCCGACGACTTGTTCATGCCAACCAGGGCTCTCATGTCTCTTTATTGGGAACGCGCGGGCGCGGGAGCGAGAAAGCCAATGTTAGACTCGATTCCAGCGCCCGATGTCGGTTCGGGCCATTAATCGGCGCAATGCGCTTGACGTTGCGGTGGCGGTTGCCGCACCGCACTTCCCGGGGGAGAACTGGCTCATGCCCAAGCCGTGCTCGGTCGTCGCATCGGTAGGGTTGCCGTTTCGCGGGCGGCGTGCCGCCGCATGGGTAGCAATTGCTACGCTTGGCATCGGGCTCGGCCCCGCTGCAAGCCCGTCGGCACTGTCCGAACCGTCCTTCACGCTCGCCAGCACCGATTTGCAGCAGGGCAAGCCCATCGACCAGGCCTTCGTCTACGACAAAAACGGCTGCGGCGGCAAGAACCGTTCGCCGCAGTTGCAATGGCGCGACGCGCCGGCCGCTACCAAAGCGTTCGCCGTGACGATGTTCGATCTCGATGCGCCGGCGCCCGGCTGGTGGCATTGGGCCATCGCCGTCATTCCGGCGACCGTTCGTTCATTACCGACCAACGCGAGCGCATCGGGCTTCTTGTCCGGTATCCATGCCATCGAAGCCCGCAACGATTACGACAGCAACGGCTACGGCGGCCCGTGCCCGCCGCCGGGCAAGCCGCATCGCTACGTCATCACGGTCTATGCGCTCGGCACCACCGATCTGCGCCTCGCCGCGGGGCGCCCGGCGATCATGTTCGACCATGAAATCGGCGCGGCTTCGCTCGGCAAGGCAAGCATCACGGTGATCTACGGCCGCTGAGGGCGCTAAAGACATGTCGGATCCAACGCCGCAGCGGGCGCGCGGCAACGGTGGGCTCGCCACGCTTTGCCCCAGGTTCGCGCCAAAGCCGTAAAATCACGGTTTTGGCGCCCCTTTCGCGGCGTCCAGCCAATTGAATTGTCGTGAAACCAGCGAGAAAGAGATGAGCACGAAAGTTTTTGTCGACGGACAGGAAGGCACCACTGGCCTCAAGATTCACGAATACCTGTCGCGACGTGCCGATGTCGAAGTCCTGCGGATCGACGAGACCAAACGCAAGGACGTCGACGAGCGGCGCCGGCTCATCAATGCGTCCGATGTCACGTTCCTGTGTCTGCCCGACGCCGCCTCGCGCGAATCGGCAAGCCTCGTCGATAACGACAACACCGTCATCATCGATGCCAGCACGGCATTTCGCACGCACGCGGATTGGGCATACGGTCTGCCCGAACTCACGCGCGCGCAGCGCGAGCGCATCCGCGATGCGAAGCGAATCGCCGTGCCCGGCTGTCACGCGTCCGCATTCGTCCTTGCGATGCGTC
This sequence comes from Trinickia sp. LjRoot230, assembly GCF_964253315.1. Classification (NCBI taxonomy): domain Bacteria; kingdom Pseudomonadati; phylum Pseudomonadota; class Betaproteobacteria; order Burkholderiales; family Burkholderiaceae; genus Trinickia; species Trinickia sp. LjRoot230. The sequence goes on along the minus strand of NZ_CAXUQX020000001.1, from coordinate 280,532 downwards.
CGCTCGTCGAGGCGGGCGTGGTGGCATCGGCGTTTGCAGCACATTGCTATTCGATCACCGGTTATAGCGGCGGCGGCAAGAAGATGATTGCCGACTACGAGGCCAATCCGCCCGCCGCGCGGCTCGCGAGCCCGCGACCCTATGCGCTCGGGCTCAGCCACAAGCATCTTCCCGAGATGGCCGCGCATAGCGGGCTCGATTCGGCGCCGGTATTTACGCCGATCGTCGGCAACTTCTACAAGGGCCTCGCTGTCACGACCTACTTTTCGCCCCAGCACCTCGGGAAGCGCGTGACGCCTCGCGACGTGCAAGCACTGTTCGCCGAGTACTACGCGGGCGAGCAATTCGTGCATGTGGCGGCGTTCGATGCCGACGAGAACCTCGACGCCGGTTTCTTCGACGTCCAAGCCAACAACGAGACGAATCGTGTCGATCTGTGTGTCTTCGGCAACGAGCAGCAGTTTGTCACGGTGGCGCGGCTCGACAATCTCGGCAAGGGTGCGTCTGGTGCTGCAATTCAATGTATGAATCTCGCGATCGGCGCGCCGGAAGATTGCGGCCTTATTGGCTAGTCGGGATAGCTCGACCATCTAATTTTTCGTCCGTTCAATTAAGCCGGCTTTGCAAGCCGGCTTTTTTATTTGGGCGGCGCAGCAATTAGAAAGCGCATCGTCAGATATTCGCCGAATTAGTTAATTTTGTAACCAATCATTGCTGTTGTTGCTTCTTTAAAATAACTCCAAATAACGCCCCGAGTCATCATTCTTCATACTTGGCGCGCCTCCCAGCTATCCCATTGCGACGTTTTCCACCATCAATCGCTCTTGCGCTTGAAACGAGCATTTCGTTTTAATGTGCCTGTTTAGCCACGGCAATGCTGGTTACCTGTCTTCCGCGTCGTTTGAATTATATTTTTTAGACACCTTTATCAATTGACATTGAAAAAATGCAAAGCCACATTACGCGGCATAACGAGATTAGGGAGACACGGCATGCCATCCGCCATTACAACGGGCTTGTTACTGACGCTCGCCAGTGCCCCATTGCTTGTCGCCTGCGGAGGCAGCAATAGCAACGGCACGGCAGCCGCAAGCGCCCCGCAATGCTCAGGGGCGAGCTGCGGTGTGCAAGGCGCACCCGTTTCGACGCCTATCGCACCGCTTTGCCCATCGGCGAGCGAGATCGCCCAGAACACCTATCTCGGCGGCACCGGCAGCGGGGAAATCGTCAGCCTCGCCATCGATCCGAACGCGATGACTTACACGCTCAAGTGGCTCGAGTCGCCGATACCGCTCACGACCGGACAGGTCACGCCGACGCGAGCAGGCACCACCATCACCGGCCAGGTCACGCACCGCGCAGACTTGCCGAGCGCGGAACAAAACCGCTGTGCATTCGTCCTGCAGCCCGGCAGCGGCACGGCGAGCAACGGGTCCGCATATTCGACGAACGGCACGTTCAACGCGAATAACCCGCCGACGATCTTCATCGGCTACGGCGTAGCGGGCGGTGGCATCCCCGGCGCACAAGTGCAGTACGCCGGCATACTTGGACTCTTTGCCGTACCCGACCGGAAGTTCGACTTCTATCCGTTCATCGGCTTTTCGGCGATCGACACGAGCCTCGCCGATCTGCACGGCACCTACAACGCGCTCGTCTATCACATCCAGCCTTCGGACACGTACCAGGCGGCCGGGACCAGCGCGACAGAAACGTTCGATGCCAGCGGCAACTGCACCGCGAGCAGCGGCAGTTGCACGACTACCGGGGGTACATGGGCCGCGAGCAGTAGCGGCAGCTATTTCACGAGCAACAATCCGCCGCGCATCGTCGGCGGCGCCACGCTCGGCAGTAGCAGCGCGCACGCGAACATGGTGCTCGGCAAATTCAACGGCGCCATTGTGCCGATTGTCGTGCGCACGGGCTATGCCAACCCCGGCACGCTGAGCGTGGACGACGAGTCCGGCATTGCAATGCTCGCCGCGGCGGGCACACTCGCCTCCGGTTCGATCGACGGCGGATATATCGGTGCGGACTCGAACTTCAAGTACACGGCAACCATCATCAGCGGCAGCGCCGGCAAGTTCGTCGATCCGCCCACCAGTACGGCCGAGAGCACATTCACGCTCGGCTACCCAGCGTCAAACCAAGGGCTGCTCGGCGTGCAGGACAGCCAGGGCAACGCCGGCTATGCAATTGCGACAGGGTTTTCGCCTACTACCACGACGGGCGGCCTTTACGCCATCTTGCTGCAAGGCACGGAAAACGGCGGCATCACGGCGTCGTCGGCTATCACCGGGCAAACGACCAGTTCGACACCTTACTTCGGCATCGGAGCCTTCGTCGGCGCGCGCTGACGAGGTACCCGGCATCGACGAAGTGAGTCCGCCAAATTAGTTAGTACAACGAAATGAAGAGGCGGCCGACAGGGAGCCGGCCGCCCGATAACGATAAATGAAGCCAATGGAGGAACAACATGAGTCGGAAAGCCCTTTTTGTGTTCGCCGTGGCCGCGCTCGCACTCACGGCATGTGGCGGTGGCGGCGGCAACTCGCCCAGCCCGGTGGTCGAACGGCTGTGCCCCGCTTCGCTCGATTACGGCACGGTCTACACGGGTGGCGCTGGTGACGGCGAACTCGTCAAGATGCAGATCGACACAACCCACATGACCTGGCGTGTCAGCTTTGTGGAGTCTCCCGTTCCGCAGACGACTGGAACCGCCACACCCACGCGCGCCGGCACCACGCAAGAGGGCACCCTGACGCAGGAAACGCAGCTTCCGACGGCTAAACAAAACCAGTGCACCTACTATCTCAACGGCGCAAGCCTCGACCCGAAACGACCCGCCCGCATCTTCGTCGGCGAAGGCGTAATGGGCGGCACGATTCCCGGCAAAGAGCTGCAGTACAACGGGATGGCCGGCGTAGGTGCCATTGCCGATACCACGTTCCCCTACTATCCGTTCATCGGCTTTACCTCGCTGGAAACGAACCTCGCCAACGTGGCCGGCACGTACAACCAGCTCGGCTATCACGAGGTGCCATCACAAAATTTCCTGCCCGTCGCCGTGGACGCGTCACTGACGATCAACGCCAACGGCACGTGGAGCGAATGCGACAACACCGGCGTCAACGCCGGCAAGTGCCAGCAGCCAGGAACCAACTGGGTGCCCGCGCCCGACGGCAGCGGTGCGTTCGAAACGGATAACTTCCAGGGACAAGCCAAGGCGACGCTGGCAACAACACCGCAGGCGAAAGGCTTCATGATCGTCGGCAAGCTGCGCAGCCAACTCGTGCCGATCCTGATTCGCACGGGCTATGCCAATCCAACCTTGCTCGTTGCCGATGACGAATCGGGCATCTCGATCCTTTCACCTCGCGCCGCCGTGGCGGTGCAATCGCAAAACGGCCAATACATCGGCGTGGATAGCGCCTTCGACTACCGCGCGGCGGCAATCGAAGGAACGCAGGCCACGCTGCTCGATCCGTATCAGCCCTCGCAAGCCTCGCTTGCGACCGCGCTCGATCTGAACTTTACGCAGACCGTGCCGGGCATCGTCACATCAACGAAGGTCGGTCAGTCCGCGGCCAGCGGCAAACTGATTTTCACAGGTGGCGTGTTCGGCTACCTCGACCAATCGAATGCGTCGTCACCGTACTTCACGATCAATGCATTCGTGCAGCAGCCGACGCAATAGCGCATCCGCCGCGCCCCGTCGCTGGCACGAACATGCGAGCACGCCAAGGCGCGGCAAATAACAAACGAAGACAGGCGGGACAGGGAGAGTCAACGATGAACAAGATCTACGTAGCGGCATACGCCGCGCTGGCGATGGCCATTTCAGGCGCAGCACGCGCGCAAAAAGCCGGCGACAACGTCGTGGCACTCGGCTGGTTTCACATCATGCCGCAGGACTCGAGTACGCCGCTCACGACGTATGTCTCACCGCAACCGATCAATACGCCGCTGAGGTTGCCTAACTCGTTCACGTCGTCGGGCTCGGGGTTGTCGACGAATAATGCCAATACGGCCGGGCTCGTCATCAGCCATTTCTTCACCGACCATATCGCGCTCACGACGGTGGCCGGCGTGCCGCCCACCTTCAAGATGTATGGGCGCGGCAAGATCGTGCCGCCCGGACCTTCCTCCGCGTTCGGCACACTCAACCTCGATGACCCTTCGAACGAACCCAACGTCCAAAGCGTGCGCCAATGGAGCCCGGCCGTGCTGCTGCAGTACTACTTCGCGTCGGCGACCGCGCGCTTTCGGCCGTTTGCCGGCGTTGGCGTGTCGTACAACTGGTTCACCAACATCCAGCTCAATCCGAATTTCGTCAGCGCAACGCAGAACAATCTCGGGGCCGTGCTCGCAGCGGGCGCGAACAAGCCCGGCCCCACACGTGTCGAGGCGAAGGCGTCGTCCTCGTGGGCGCCCGTTTTCAACGTCGGTGGCGCGTACAGCATCTCCAAACACTGGGGCGTCACCGCTTCGCTCACGTATATCCCGCTCAAAACGAAGTCGACGGTGACCGTCAAAGCGGCCGACGGCTCGGTCCTCGGCAGGACGGAGGGCGAATTGACGGCAGACCCGCTCATCACGTTCCTCGCGCTCTCGTACAAGTTTTGATTTTGAGCGCACGCACCACGTGACGAGAGCTTGACCCGATGTCAATCGGCGGTTGCCGCACTATCGGGCGCAATCGGCTCGACGGCGGCGCGATAAAAAACAAAAGGGAATGTAACGAAAATCGAGAGGGCAAAAAAAAGCCCGCTTGGTAGCGGGCTGAATCCATATCAGAGGAGACATGGAGGAGACAGTTCCAACTTTAGCAAACCGCTTGGTGCGTTGCAACACACGTGCACATCGGGACAAAATTCGTTGTTCCGACACAACGGCCACGTCAATGTCATCCAGAGCAGAAAATTCAACTGGTCGGCGCTCGCCGAAGCCGCACGCCTCTACTTGGTACGTTTGCGGGCTCTCGGCGCGGTAGCGGTCTTGATAGGGATCTCAGCCGATTCATCGGGTGCCCGACCCGCCGCAGCAAGAACCTCGAGCAGCGCAACCTGCAACAGCGCCACGGGACGCATGAGCCGCCCCGGCAGCGTGCCATGGATCAGCCAGACGCCAAGCCCGCCTTCGAAGTCGCTCACCGTCACGGGCTGCAATGCGTCGCGGTAAGGGCTTCGCGCCAGCACATCCGGCGTCACGATGCCGAGCCCTACGCCACGCGCCACCAGCGAAAGCTGGAGATCCGCGCCGAATGCCTCCACGGCCACATCAAACGGCAAACCGGCCGCGCGCAGCGCACGGCTCACAGTCGAGCGCATGCCGCATCCGTCCTGGTTCAGAACCCACGCGTACCCGGCCAAATCGGCCAGCGTCAAGCGCGGAGCGCCGCTGCGCCTGCGCGTATTGTTCCGGTTGCGCTCGCCGCCTTGCAAATCAAGCGAACGGGAAGCCACGATCAGCGTCGGCTGCTCAGCCAGCAGCGTGGCCGTCAACGCACTCGGCATCGCGAACGACGCGGGCATCATCACAACGGCCGCATCAATTTCCGCCCCCAGCGTACGTTCGACCAAGGCGGGCGACCACGCCGCCGTCACGCGCAAGCTCAGCTTCGGGAACGCGCCGCGCAGCCGGTCGATCGGCCGTTCGAGCGCAAGCTCCGAAAGAAACGGCGGCACGCCGATTCGCAACTCGCCTACAGGTTCGCTGGCCGGTGCGGCAACGGCCAACAGGTCGTCGACCGAGCGCAGGACGGCGCGGGCAAAGGCATAAGCTTCGCGGCCCGCGTGGGTCGGTTTGACGGGCTTGCTCTGCCGATCGAGCAACGGCACGCCGAGCGCAGTCTCAAGATTCTGGATGCGCCGCGTGAGCCCCGGCTGCGTCACATGCAGCTGTGACGCAGCTCGCACCATCGAACCTTGATCGACCACCGCCACGAAGGCTTGCAAATCTCGCGTGTTCAAAACAACCCCGCATAATCAATATCAACATATTTCAATTGTCGCATGTAATCCGCCGGCCTAGGATGGCTGTTCATTGGTTCGCGAGCTCGCGAGCTCGCTAGCTCGTTAGCGTTCGTCACACCTTCAAACGGAAATCCTCTCTATGAATCGGCCAGCCAACCCCGCAGAGCCTGCCTGCCTTTACGGCAAGCGCCCGTCGGTGCCGGCACACGCGGGCGCAGATGAGCACCATCAACTCACGGCGCCGCTTACCGTGCTTTTTGCAGCCGCGACCGGCGCCATTGTCTTGAATCTATTCGCCGCGCAGCCGCTCACGGGCCCGATCGCCCGCGCCCTCGCCTTGCCCGCCGGTCTGACCGGCGCGATCGCGATGCTGCCGCAGCTCGGCTACGCACTCGGCCTCGTTCTGCTCGTGCCGCTGACCGACCTCTTCGAAAACCGCCGGCTCGTGGTCCGTACGTTGATCGTCTGCGCGGTGCTCCTTGCCGTGGCGATGCTGACCCGCTCAGGCGCCGTCTTTCTGACCGCGATCTTTCTGGCTGGCGCGAGTTCGAGCGTGATCCAGATGCTTGTCCCAATGGCCGCGTCCATGGCCTCGGAGGCACGCCGCGGCCGCGCCGTCGGCAACGTCATGAGCGGACTCATGCTGGGCATTCTGTTGTCGCGTCCGCTGGCCAGTGTCATCGCCGGCTTGATCGGCTGGCGCGCGTTCTACGGTGTGGCAGCCGCGGCAGATGCGCTCATTGCACTGGTACTGGCTACGCAGTTGCCCCGGCGCATTCCCGTCGCGACGACGCGCTACCCGGCACTGCTGCGCTCGCTCGCGACGCTTTTGCGCACCGAGCGCGTCTTGCAGCGTTGCGCGCTGTCCGCCGCGCTTGGGATGGGCGCATTCAGCGCGTTCTGGACAGCGATCGGACTGCGGCTCGCACACGGGCCGTTCAATCTGAGCTTCTACGAGATCGGCGCATTTGCGCTCGCCGGCGCAGCTGGCGTGGTGGCGACCCCGCTTGCCGGCTATGCGGGGGACCGCGGTGCGGCGCGCGCGGCGCGGCGCGTGGGGCACGTGAGTATGCTGGCAGCGCTGATTGCAAGCGGCATTGTTGGCGCGGGCTGGTTCGGGTTTGAGCCGAGCAGCCACCGGATCGCGGCGCTCGTGATTCTCGTTGTGGGCGCAGCCACACTGGATGCCGGCGTTGTCACCGACCAAACGCTGGGCCGGCGTGCGATCAACCTGTTGAATCCCGCCGCCCGCGGCAGGCTCAACGGCCTTTTTGTCGGCATTTTCTTCGTGGGCGGAGCGCTGGGCGCGTCACTCGCGGGGGCGGCCTGGGCGTGGCTGGGATGGAGCGGCGTATGTGCGGTCGGGCTCGCGTTTGCCGGCGCAGCGTTTTTGCTTGGACTGGCGCCGGGCGCCGACCGTCAAGACTGAAGACAGAAACGAAGGGGCGCACGCGACAGACCGTGCGCCCCTGCTCGTCAGTGTCGGACGAGCGCCATCATGGCCCCGAAGCCGACGAACACGCCGCCCGTCAGGCGATTGAACGCGCGGGCCACGCGCTCGCTGCGAAGCGCGCTGCCGATGCGCACGCCAAAGGCCGCATAAACGAGGTACCAACTCACTTCGATGACGGCGAATGTGGCTAGCAGGACACCAAATTGCGGCAAGGTGGGCTTCGCGGCGTCGATGAACTGCGGCAGCAGCGCGGCCGCGAACAAAATCGCCTTCGGATTGCTGCTCGCCACGAAAAAGCCATTGCGATAAAGGGCGATCGCGGAACGCTGGGGTGTCGCGCCCGTGCCGGATTCGACGGCATCGGACGCGCCAGGTGCGCCGCCGGTCTGCACGTGCGCCGCAGACCGCCATGACTTGACGCCCAGATAGACGAGATAGGCCGCGCCGATCAACCGCAGCGCGTCGAACATGGTTGGCCACGCCCGCAAGAACACGCCGAGCCCCGCAGCGGAGATCGCGAGCATCAGAACGAGCGCCGAAAGGCAACCGGCCATCGTGGCACTCGCGCGACGCAGGTTGTGTTGGGCGCTATGCGTCATGACGAGCAACATGTTCGGCCCCGGAATGGCGGAGATGACGAAAACCGTGGCTACGAACAGCCACCAGGTATGCAGGCTCATGGGCAAGCGGCTCCTTTTGCTCGTTGGGCGACGATGACGAAACGACGATTATGCGTCGCAGACCATCGTTGCGCCCGGCACAGTTGACCACGCTAATCACCGGCACAGCGCAACAGCGCAGCCGTGCTCCCCTCTCCCCGCTCGGCGCTCAACGCCCAGCGCGGCGTGCGGCCACTTCACCCAGCACCGCGAAATCATATTCGCCCTCGCCATGGGCGATCGCATCGAGCAAGCTGTCGCGCACGACGCTGCCGATCGGCAGCGGTGTCGCGCAAGCTTCGGCGGCCGCAAGCGTCAGATTCACATCCTTAAGGCCGAGGCGCGCTTTGAACTGCGCCGGCTCATAGCTGCGTTGCGCAATGAGCTTGCCGTAACCGGAATAAACCGGCCCCGGAAATACGCTGGAGGTAATCACATCCAGAAAATCCGTCATCGCAACGCCGTGGCCCGCCAGCAGTGCCGACGCTTCGCCGAGCGTTTCGACTGCCGACGCCAGCGTGAAATTGGCCGCGAGCTTCACGATGTTCGCATGTTGCGGCAACGAACCGAGCCGCCATGTCTTCTGACCAATTGCGTCGAAAACCGGTTGTACGCGATCGATCGCCTCAGCCGGCCCCGCCGCGATGATCGTCAGCTTGGCGGCCGCGGCCACGTCTGGACGCCCCATGACGGGCGCGGCAACATAATGAATCCCACGCGCGGCATGTTGGTGCGCGAGCGCCTCGGCGCACGCGACCGATATCGTGGCCATGTTCACGTGCACCAGATCGCGCGGCGCTGCTTCCAACAGGGCCGCATCGAAGATATCGCGCGCAGCCGCATCATCGGCGAGCATCGAAAACACGGCGTCGCCGGCAAAAGCGTGAGCCGCCGTGTCGACGATCTCGGCGCCCAGCGCCGCAAGCGGCTCGGCCCGCTCGCGCGAACGGTTCCACACGCGGACACGATGCCCGGCTTTCAACATATTTTCCGTAATGGCCCGGCCCATGCCGCCGAGGCCGATAAATCCGACGTCCATCAAGTGCTCCTTCCTGTAGTGACAATAGGGCAAGAGTAGATCACGAACGGATGACGTTTGCGCTCGGAAGCGCAGCGGCGCACGCACGCCAGGCATGCCGTGAGGGATGCGATACTTGGGCCATGTTGCCTGTCACCGCCACGTTTCGCTTTTACGAAGAACTGAACGACTTTCTCGCACCGACGCAGCGTCGGCGCGAGTTCAGTTGTGTCTGCGCGCGGGCGGCTACGACGAAGCACATGATCGAAGCGCTCGGCGTGCCGCATACGGAAGTCGAGTTGATCCTGGTGAATGGGGAATCGGTGGGTTTTGGTCATGTTCTGCAAGAAGGTGACCGTGTTGCCGTCTATCCAAAATTCGAAGCGCTCGACGTGACGCCGCTTTTGCGCGTTCGGCCGGAGCCGCTACGCACGATTCGCTTCGTGGCCGACGCCCATTTGGGCGGGCTCGCTCAGCTCTTGCGCCTGGCGGGGTTCGACACGCTTTATGACAACCATTTCGCCGATGACACGGTTCAGGCCCTCGCGACAGCCGACGCGCGAATCGTGCTCACGCGCGATCGCGAACTGCTCAAGCGCCGCACGATCACGCACGGCTGCTACGTGCGCGAGCTCAAACCCGAAGCGCAGTTGCGCGAGCTGTACGACCGGCTTGATCTCGCCGGCAGCACGCACGCCTTTCGCCTTTGTCTTTCCTGTAATGTGCCGCTACGGCAAATCGACAAATCGGAAGTGCATGGCCGCGTACCCGACGGCGTGTTCGAGCGCCAGGCGCGGTTCGTGACCTGCGATGTCTGCAAGCGAATTTTCTGGGAAGGCTCGCATTGGCAGCGCATGCGTGCGCTGATCGATTCGGTCGTCGGCGAACGCCGACGCAACGCGACCCAATAGTGAGGACAACGAACCATTTGTGGCTCGCTGTCGTCTCGACGCAACGCTTAGCCTATGTGCCGAATCGTTTAGGAGTACGAATCAGCAAATCTGACCGCGTCTTTGCGCGAAAACCCGCGCCAGCGCGCAATTTTGGGTTGACCGGCCTCAAAACCGGCAACTAAAATGCTTGTAATTTCACAGATGGGGCAAACGCCTTGGACAGTTGCAGTAGTCGACCTTCGAACGGTTTTTCTACCGATTTTTCTGCCTGAACGGCACGACGCCCCGCGCTGATCCTTCCCATTAGCCGCCGTCCATGCCAGCAGGCAGACGGTGCGCATCGCAGCTTTCTTTCGTAGTCCTAAGTTCGCGCATCGATTCGAATGGCCATCACGTGCCGCGTTGCGTGCGCGTGTGCATTTTCCGCGTCGAGCGGTTCATGCGCGCGCCACGGCGCGTCGCATGAATTCGACTTGTGCCCAGGCATTACCGAAGGAAAACAATCATGTCCACACCCGTACAAGTCTCCTCGGCACGCGGCGCTGTGCTCGACGAAGCGCATGTCGGCGATATCAAAGGCGCCTTCGGAACCATCGCGCACCATGACACGGCGCCGCGGCGCAATTGGATGGCGCGCTTGCGCACGCTGCTCGCCATCCTCGGCCCCGGGCTCATCGTGATGGTCGGCGATAACGATGCGGGCGCCTTCGGCATCTATACGCAAGCCGGCCAGAACTACGGCACCGCGCTGTTGTGGACGCTCGCGCTGTTGGTTCCCGTGCTCTATGTCAACCAGGAAATGGTGCTGCGCCTCGGTGCGGTCACCGGGGTAGGCCATGCCCGTCTGATCTTCGAGCGGTTCGGCAAGTTCTGGGGCGCGTTCAGTGTCATCGACCTCTTTTTGCTCAACGCGCTGACGATCGTCACCGAGTTCATCGGCATTACATTTGCGCTCGACTTTCTCGGCGTCTCGAAGATACTCGGCGTGGGGATGGCAGCCGTCCTGACGATGGCCGCCGTCGGCACGGGAGACTTTCGGCGCTTCGAACGCTTCGCCATCGTGCTTTGCCTGTTGAGCCTGCTGCTCGTGCCCGTGCTGGTGTCGGTGCACCCGCCGCTTCATGTCATCGCGCGCGACTTGACGGTGCCGCGCTGGCCGGCGCATTCGAAGCTCGCCGATGTCATGCTGCTCGTGATCGGCATCATCGGCACGACGGTCGCTCCCTGGCAATTGTTTTTCCAGCAAAGCTACATCATCGACAAGCGCATTACGCCACGCTTCATGAAGTACGAAAAAGTCGACCTGTGGATCGGGATCGCGCTGGTGCTCGTCGGTGCAGTGGCCATGATGGCCTTCGCGGCAGCACTCTTTGCCGGGCGCCCCGAAGCGGGCCAATTCACCGATGCGCGTGGCGTGATCGTTGGGCTGCATCAGTATGTCGGGCGCCTGCCGGCGACGCTTTTCGCCGTCGCGCTGCTCGATGCATCGATCATCGGCGCAGCCGCCGTTTCGCTGTCGACGGCCTATGCGATCGGCGATGTCTTTCGCATTCGCCATTCGCTGCATCGAAGCGTGGCGGACGCGAAGGGCTTTTATCTCGTCTACTTCGCTATCGTCGGGCTCGCTGCGGCGCTCGTATTGATGCCCGGCAGTCCGTTAGGACTCCTGACTGAAGCCGTGCAGACGTTGGCCGGTGTCCTGCTGCCGAGCGCCACCGTGTTTTTGCTCGTGCTGTGCAACGACCGCGCAGTGCTCGGGCCATGGGTCAACTCGAACAGGCTCAACCTGTTTACCGGTGCCGTCATTGCAGGGCTCGTCGTGCTGTCGATCATCTTGACGGCCGCGACGCTCTACCCCGAGATCTCGAGTGAAACGATCGTCGCCATGCTGCTCGCGGGTGTCATTGCATCGGTGCTCGGCTATGGCGCAAGCCGCTTTTTCGCTCGACGCCAGCCCGAGCCAAGCGCCACGCCATCAGGCGAGACAACGATCGGCCCGGTAGCGTCTCCTTGCGCCGAGCCGCGCGAACACTGGCGCATGCCGCCGCTCGATATGCTGCCGCCGCCGCGGCTGACGTTCGCAACGCGCGTGTGGATGGGCGCGCTGCGCGCGTACCTCGTGATCGCCGTCGGTCTCGTCATCGTCAAGGTTGTGCAGATGGCGCTGCACTAGCCACTGGCGCGAAACGCTTCGAAACGTCACGGATACATCCCGTCGCCGTGGCGAAATCGCCTTGTCGCAAGCGCCCAAAAGCAGATGGCTGCGCGCAATCGTTTGCGATTACAGTTCGTCGAAAAATGCTGCTACAGTTGCCGGCACCCTCTTCTTCACGCGCCGATGACCATCGGCGTTCTTCCGGACATCCATGCGAGACCGCGCCACCCGCTCGCTTGCCACGCGCGCCGTGTTTTTGTTCCATGCTGCCGGCGCGGCATGCTGTGCATTCACCGCGATGCCGCTCTTCGCTCATCCCCATGTGTGGGTCACCTACGCGAGCGTCGCACGAATGCAGGGCTCGACACTGAGCGCCGTGCAGGAGAAATGGACGTTCTCCAAGGGCTTTCCGGTGTCGATCGTCGGCGACGTGGCCGCGATGCCGAAATCAGGGCCGCTCGGGCCGAAATACACGCGACTATTCAAAGAGCAAGCGTTCGACTCGCTCAAGGCAGCGGACTACTTCACGCACGTCTTCGTCGACGGCAAGCCCGCACACTTCGGCGAAGCCCGCAATTTCACCGTTGCTGTACTGGACGGACGAATCGTCTACACGTTCGAATTGCCGCTCGCCGATAAGGTAGACATGAAGCTCGCGCCTGTGCAACTGGGCGTGTGGGACGACACGTTCTTCGTCGATTTTCAGGCACCGTCCAACGGCGTGCCGCCCGTCGTCTTTGGTGCGTCTGCGCAGACCACCTGCACCGCGCAATCGTTCGAAGATAAAACGCACGCTATCTTCGGCGGTGCTATTTTTCCGCTGGCCGTCAAGCTCGCATGTTGACCTTTTGGATGCGTCGCCACCTTCGCACTCGGGTGTTCGCGCTCGTATGGCTAGCAATCGTCGCCGTGCAGACCGCCGACGCGCAGACAGTCGATGTTTTCGGGAGGACGTTGTCAGGCGCACCGAGTGCGGCCAATGCACAGGAGCCCATGCCGACGCCGATGCAGCAAAACAGCGCCGAGACGCGCGTCTCGCTATTCGAACCTGTGCGACGCGCGATGGCAGCGAGCGTCGAGTGGCAAAGCCGCCTGAACGCCCGGCTTCAAGACACGCTCGCCGAGCAGCGCAACGGCTCAAGCGCGCTGGCCGCGTGGACGCTCGTATTGCTGTCGTTCGGATACGGCGTTCTGCATGCGCTTGGGCCGGGCCATGGGAAGCTTGCCGTCAGCTCGTACCTGGTGTCGCATCGCGCGCGCGTCGGCCACGCGGTAGTGCTCAGTGTATGGAGCGCGTGTGTGCAAGCCATCTCCGCGATTTGTCTCGTCGGCAGCACCGCGTGGCTCACGCGCGAGGGGCTGGCCGGCGTGCTCACACGCGCGGCGACGCTGAGTCTCGTCAGCTATTTTTCGCTTCTTTGCGTCGGCCTTATCACGCTCTGGTCGATCATCACGCGGCGCGACTGCTGCGGCGAGGGACGCATTGAACTCGTGCCCAAACGCGGCAGGGGATCACATATGGACTTTCAACAAGGCAGCTATCTCGGTGCAAGCATGCTGGCAAACCGGCGCGCGCGACGCGGGACCCGCGCGTACGCGCGATCCGGGAACATTTGGATCGCGCGGCAGATCATGATGACCGGGCTCGCAGTGGGCATGCGGCCCTGTGTTGGCGCCATCTTTGTTCTGATTACCGCGCTCGCCAACGGCATTTTTATGGTCGGCGTATTGTCGGCGTTTGCCATGGCTGCCGGGGTTTCATTGACCGTACTGGCGATTGGCTTGGCGAGCCTTTCCATCAACCGCGCGACGTCCGCGCGCAGCGTAGCGCGCAGACAAGCGCTTGAGACCATTCGCACACGCTTCGCGCTCGCAGGGGCGCTCTTCATCACCCTCTTTGCCGCATGGCAAGTGCTCGCGCTGTTGTCGGGTTGGCAATCGGCTACGCTGATCTGAGGTGCCTTCAACCAACCCGCTCTTCTTTCGCATCGTAGCGAGCAAGTGAAGCAGCCGCATTCAGACGCGCTCGTTTCAAAAGCGCTTGTTGCGCCGCGTGCACGTTGCCCGCTTGACCTCGCCATGTTTCGAGCGGCGGCTCTTGCAACGCGCGCCCATAAGAAAAACTGAGCGGCCAGGGGCGGCGCCCCGTGCGGTTAATTGCATCGAGATGCGCCGTTGCCTCTTCGGGCGTCTGTCCGCCCGACAGAAAAAAGATGCCGGCAACGACAGGCGGCACGGTGCGGCCCAACACGGTGACCGTTTGCGACGCGGCCTGCGTCACACTCGCCTGGTTCGTGTTCGCCTTACCGGCGACGACCATACTCGGCTTGAGCAGCATATGCTCGAATACCACCGCATGGCGATGCAACGCGTGAAAGACTTCGTGCAGCACCGCCTCGGTCACTTCGGCGCATCGCTCGATCGAATGCGCGCCGTCCATCAGCACCTCCGGTTCGACGATCGGCACGATACCCGCCTGCTGACAGATCGCTGCATAGCATGCAAGCCCATCGGCGTTCGCCTCTATGGCAAGGCGACTTGGTAAGGAGTCCGAAACATTGTAGACAGCACGCCACTTCGCAAAGCGGGCGCCCTGAACCTTATAACGTTCGAGGCGTTCGCCGAGCCCATCGAGCCCTTGCGTGATTTCGTCGCCCGGCGCGTGCGCTAGCGCGATTTTTCCCTTGTCGACCTTGATACCCGGCACGATGCCGTGTCGCGCAGCGAGCTGCGGCAACGGCTCGCCGTCATCCGCGCATTGCGCGAGCGTTTCTTCGTACAGGATGACGCCGCTCACGAATTCGCCAAGCCCCGGTGTGCCAAGCAACAGCGCACGCCAGGCACGGCGGTTTTCCTCGGTCGATTCGACGCCGATGCGCTTGAACCGCTTCGCGATCGTGGGGCCGCTTTCATCGGCGGCAAGCAGGCCCTTGCCGTCCTGTACGAGTGCGTCGATCGTGCGCTGCAATTCGCTGCTGGTCGTGTTCATCATCTGTTCCCTCCGCGAAAGGCTGAGTGCTCCGCTCAGTGCCCTAGTTTGCGCGGCCGCCGTTCGTTGCGCCAGCCAAGCACGGGTAGCAAACGCGGCGCCTGACTCAAAGCGAACGTTTGTTCGATTGCCGCACGACGCTGATGGGGCTCGCTCATGGCTTCATGACTGGGATGTCGAATGCAGATTCGTTAATTCGCTCGACGTATTGCCGAAACGCCAGGCAGCCATCCGCGATATTCGCCATGCCCTGGCGGCGCACGTGCGCGCGCAACGCGTCGCATCGATGCGCCGCTTCGGGCGCGCCAAGTGCCAGCAACGCACCTTTGACGCGATGCAGCGTCTGCAAGAAAAGATCGGTATTCGCATCGCGCACGGCATCGCAAAGCCGCCTTTCGTCGTCGCGCCACGCTTGCGCGAATACCGCTCGCAGCAACTGCGCGGGCGCAAGCGGTGCGTCGCTTTCCGATTGCGGGCAACGGAGGGTGGCGTCGAGTGCCGCACGCAGCGTCTGCAGCGTCAATGGCTTATGCAACAGCTTCGCGAACCCGTCCTGTTGTGCTCGCCCCGATTCGTACGGCGCGGCAGTGTGCGCGATGACCGGCATCGCCATGCCTTGCGAACGCAGTGCGGCAAGCAGTTCGCGCCCGCCCATCGTGGGCATGCAGAGGTCGGCTAACACGAGGTCGTATGAACGCCGCTCGCACTCGGCGAGCGCCTGCCGCCCATCGCAGGCCAGATCGATGTCCCGATAGCCCAGCGCAATCAGTTGATGCGAGAGCAGCGTCCGGCTCACCGGATCGTCTTCGACGACCAACACGCGTGCGGTGCGGCACGGCTCCTGTGTCGGCAACGGATGCGCCGCGACCGGGGCGCAGACCGGTGCGTCGCCGCCGCGTGCGGATGCGGCAAGCGCAAGTTCGAGCTTGGCCGCCGACAGCGCCGTGACATGCAGCGCATCGGCACGGCGCTGCGGATGGAGCGGCCCGCGCGCCGACATCACCAGCACGTCGGCGTACTCCGCGCGCGCGTCGTGCCAAGCCAGCGGCAGCGCATCGTCATGCGAGCCGAGCAGCAGCACCGAACGCGCGTGAGCCGGTGCCGAGTACGTGCCGAAATGCGTAGACCGTATCGTCACAGCGCTGCCGAAGCGATCGCGCAATTGCGCCGCGAGCGTCGCCTGCCACGGCGGATCCTCGCAGGCAACGACGATCTCGTCGAAAAGCAATGGGGCGAGCGGCACGCAGGGCGCGAGAGCCGATGGCTCCCGCCGCAACGGCATATGCACAGTGAAGACGGCCGAGTGGCCTTCGATGCTTTGGACTTCGATGCGCCCGCCCATCAACTCGACGAGCCGACGGCAAAGCGAAAGTCCCAACCCCGTGCCGCCGAAGCGGCGCGCGATCGAGCCGTCGGCCTGCACGAACGGCTCGAAAATACGCGCCTGCCGATTCGCCGCGATGCCAATGCCGGAATCCGCCACCGCGACGACGATCGTGTCGCTCGCTTCGCGCGCTGTCGCGCGCGCAACGCGCGCGCTCAACGTAACGGCGCCGCGCTCGGTGAACTTGCAAGCGTTGGCAAGCAGGTTCGTGACGATCTGCATCATGCGGTGTCGATCGCCATGCCAGGTCCCCCGGACGGCCGGATCGATCAAGCACGAAAAGCGCAGCCCCTTGGCCGTGATGGCGGTGGCGAGCGTCTGCGCACACTGCTCGAGCACCTCGGCGGGTTGGAACGGCTCCACGTGCAGCCGCAGCTCGTGCGCCTCGGCCTTCGATAGATCGAGCACATCGTCGACGAGCGCGAGCAGTGCGTCGAACGCCTGACGCACGGACGCCAGGCGCGCGGCATGCGCCGGCGCGAGCGGCTCGATCGAAAGCAGTTCGAGATTGCCGAGCGCGCCGTAAAGCGGCGTGCGAATCTCGTGGCTGATCGTGGCAACGAGCATCGACTTCGCGCTGCTCGCCTCGTCAGCCGACTGACGCGCCCGACGCAGCAGTCGCACCGTTTCCTTTTGGCGGCTGACGTCGCTCAGACTGCACAGCACCACCTGCTGCTCGCGATACCGCGCTCGCACCAGCGCGACGGACAACACGCGACGCCGGCCGTCGGCTGCCGTCACCGACACCTCGACAGTGCGCACGCTGTCCGTGGCGGCCGAATCGCGGTGCCGCGTGCCCCGGCGGGCACCGCGGCGGCGCGGCCCGCGCTGAGCCAGCAGCCGCCGATAGAAAGCAGTCTCGTCTGGCGACGCGGCAAGCAATGCACGCGCGATGTCGTTTTGCATCACGATGCGGTGCGTCGACGGATCATAAACAGTCAACCCGACGGGCGCCGTCGACAGCACCGTCCGACTGAACGCCTCGCTCTCGAACACCCGCCGTGCCCGCACGCGCAGCGGCGCAAGCGCGAGCCGGTCGATCGCCACGACGAACGCCCATTGCACGATCAGCACCAATGCCGCCAGCGACATTGTCGAAAGCACCGGCACCTTGAGATTGGCCACAATCGTGCGCCAGTCGAAAGCCGCGACCGCGATCCATTCGGGCCCGGCGATGCGCTGAATCAGGAAAAAATCGCCGCCGCGGCGAACGAACCGCACGCGTTCGTCAGCCAGATCCAATACGTGAGGGGTTGTCGACAATGCGCGCGCCCAATGGTCCTTGCGCGGATTCGATTGGTCGAGCCCAAGCAGATGCTGGCGATCGCGCGAGACCATGAAGAAATCAGGGTCGTGCAGCGCCGGTTGAAAGAGTCGCGGAATTTGCGTGGCCGGCACCGTCACCACGAGCACGGCAATGCGTTCCTTGCCACGGTAGACCGGCGCCGCATAATGCTTGACCAGCGTGCCGTACATGCCCGATTCGTAAAGCGCCACCCAAAACACGCGATCGCGGCGAAGCGCTGCATCCGGATGTTTGCGCAATTCCGCGTCGACGCTCTCGACATAGCGTGCAATGAGCGGCGCCACTCCCGCACTGCGCGCATCGGCGCGCGCCTCGGGCCGCAGTAGCGGCCATGCGGCAAGAAAGCGCCGGTCCTCGGTATAGAGGAAACCGCCGATGTCGTAAGGGGTATCGTGCAGGCGCAACAACGAACTCGGCGAAATTTCGCGCACCAGCCGCAGCATCTTCGCGAGGCGTGCCCGATCGGCCGGCTCCGTCAGCGTCGAAATGATCGTGAACGGCGCGGCACCAATGTCCTCTTCGGTATCGACGATACCGCCGCGTTCTTTCAACAAGCGGCCATAGCGATCTGCCGGCACCGCGTCGCGCTCGTGAACGTGCGCGAGTGCTTCGTAGGTTTCCACCAAATGCCGCAGACGCGCCTGGTTTCGCTCGACCGATGCCTTGACGAAATCGCGCTGCACGAGAAATTCGGTTCGCCAGTCGTCGAGGCAGCGCTCGAAACGATGCGCGATGCCGATCGCCGCCGCAGTCAGCGTCGCCAGCGTAAGCATCGCGCCGCCGCCGAAGAGCAGCCACCGGTCGTAGCGGCCCGGCAACGCGGCATGGCCGCGCATCGAACGGCAAATCCTCTTTTGCAGTGCCGTCAGGCTGCGCCGCAAACGGTGGGCTCTCATCGGCCGATATCCTCGCGGCGCGTACCGCCCGCACCGCTTTCGCTGAAAGGGGCCCCACGCTAGCGAAAACGATGCGTCGGCGTTGCCCGTCGCGAAAAACTCAGACGATCAGCCCATTTCCAGCCGGAATACCGTTGCGGCACTCGGCGGCACTCGGCGGCGCTCGGCGGCACTCGGCGGCGCTCAGGTGCGCGCGTCGCCGCTGCGACGGCGCCAACTCGGCAGCCGCTGATGGACATTGAACGCGATGAGGTTACCCGCCACCACGAGCAGCAAGCCCACGACCGCCGTGCCTGACCACCGATAGCCCTCGAACACCGTCGAGACGGCCAGTGCCACGAACGGAAACAGCACCGTGCAGTAGGCAGCGCGCTCCGGCCCGATGCGCCCGACAAGCATCAGATAGGTCGTAAAGCCGATGACCGAGCCCGGTACCGCGAGGTACGCGAGCGCGCCCAAGTAGCGCCAGGTCGTGTCGGGCGTGAACGGCAGGCCCGCCGCGAACGAGCCGAGTGTGAGCACGGCAGCGCCGATCAGCATCGCCCAACTGTTGGTTACGGTCGGATGCAGGCCCATCGCCTGCATTCGGCTCGAAAGGAGATTGCCGATCGAAAACGACATCGTGCCGAGGAGCGTAATCGCCAAGCCCAGCCACATCACGCGGTCCCCCGTGTGGCCTGCCATCTCTGGTGCGAACAGACAAAGGATGCCGATCAGGCCGAGCACCGCGCCGGCAATGGCGCTCGGTTGCAACGCGCGGCCCATGAAGAGGCGTCCGTTGAGCGCATTGAAAAGCGGCGCAGTCGAAAACACGACCGCGACGAGCCCGCTCGGTACGATCTGTTCGGCGTAGTAAAAGCAAAGGAAGTTGACGCAAAAAAGCGCGAGCCCTTGCCCGACGAGAAATGGCCAGGCCGCGCGCGGCGCCTTGACCGAGCGGCGCGCGAGCCGCATCAGGACGAACATCGCGAGTGCGGCAAGCCAGAAGCGAAAAGCGATCGACACGGGCGGCGCGACCACGCCAACCTGCCATTTGATGGCGATCCACGTCGTACCCCAGATCAGAACAGTGACGAAATAAAGAAGCAGATTCATAGGTTGAAGATCCAGAGCGTTCAAATCACGCCAATGCTGCGCGACCCGTTCAAACGGCGGTTGTCTGCGCTTGCGCTTTTTTGAGATAAACGAGGGGCGGATGTCGGCGCCCCGTCTATACTCGTGACTCGTGACTCGTTGCCGACACTTTTCGATTTTTTAGCCCCTTTCGATTGCGCCGTGGATACCACCCCGTTTCTCGCTGCCGCCGACGACGACACGCCGTTCGGGATGCATTCCGTCGGCCGCACGCTAGCGCAAGCCGATGCGACGCTCGAGCGCTTCGCCTGGCTCGGCGACCGGCTGGCGGCCGCGGTATGGAAGCGCTACACAGTCGAGGAGGAGACGGCCTACGACCACCCTGGCCATCACACGCTTTCATGCTATCTCGATGGCGGCTATCGGACGGAACGGCAGAAACTGCCGGGGCAGTACGGTGCGCCGCAACGACTGTGCGCACTGCCGGGCGACCACGAATCGCGCTGGTGGGTACGCGGCCAGATGCATTTCATGCATCTTTACTTCCTACCGGAGCATTTCACGCGCCGCGCCGTTCAAGAACTCGATCGCGAGCCACGCGAAATCACGCTTGCCGATCGCACCTATTTCGAAGATGCGCGCATCGCGCAGCTTTGCCAGGAGCTCGCCGCCGCACGGTGGGACGGCCCGGACAACTTGCTGCGCGCCAACGAGACGGCCCACGACATCCTGAGCCTGCTGTTGCGCGGCCAGGGCGTGCGGCGCCCCGATGCGCTCGCCCGAGGCGGCCTCGCGCCGGCAATGCGGCGGCGTCTGCGCGAGTACATCGAGGCCAATCTGTCTCGGGCGTTTTCGCTCGAAGCGCTCGCCGAACTGGCTTGCTTGTCGGAGTTTCACTTCTCGCGCATGTTTCGCGCGTCGTTCGGTTTGCCGCCGCATGCGTGGATCGCGGCGCTTCGGCTCGAACGCGCGCGTGCGTTGTTGCGAAGCACAACGCTGACGGTCGAGCAAATCGCAGCGCAGTGCGGTTATGCCGATGCGAGCCACTTCGGCCATCGGTTCCGCGCCGCCCTCGGCACGACGCCGCTTGCGTATCGGCGCGCGGTGACCGGGTGCTCGTCCGCTGATACGGTGGTTTGATGTCGATGCTTGATTGAGTGCGAGGCGATGATCGACGATCTACTGCCCCATTACGAACGTGAGCTGGCACTGCTGCGCCGCTCGCTTCAGAGTTTCGCCGAACGCTATCCGAAAGTCGCCGCACGCCTGGCCATCTCGGGCGAACACTCGGAAGACCCTCATGTCGAGCGAATGCTTCAAAGCTTTGCATTGCTGGCTGCGCGCATCGACATCAAGCTCGACGATGACTTCCCGGAATTCACCGAAGCCCTGCTAGCCTCGCTCTACTCCGAATGCCTGCGTCCGTTCCCATCGTGCTCGATCGCGCAGTTCGATATCGGCAACCTGTTCCAGCAGTTGACCGAGCCAAAAACGATCGCGCGCGGCACCCGGTTCTCCACGCACATTGATCAGTACTCCTTCGTATCGACCCATGACGTCGTCCTCGCGCCCGTGCGGATTGCTGATGCGCGCTATGCGCTGCCCACGTCAGCGCCGCGACGCGTAACACTTTCGCCGGACACGACCGGCCTGCTTTCGATTACGTTCGCGCCGGCCGGCGAATCGGCAACGCTCGGATCGGCTCCCGCACAGATGCGGATTCACTTGAGCGGCTCGCGCGAATTCGTTGCCGCACTGCGCGATGGCTTCTTATTGCGTGCAACGGACGCCTTCGTCGCACCAGACGAAAGCGAGCAATGGCGGCGACTTGCCGAGTCGCCGATATCGGCGGTGGGCTTCGAGGAAACGGACATGCTGCTCGGAGCGCGCGCCGACACGGTAGCGTCACCATTGCGCTTGTTCACCGAATACCTCGTATTCCCCGAGCGTTTCGACTTCATCGATATCAACTTGGCGGCACTGAGAGAAGCCGCAGGCCCGTGTCGCCAACTGACGCTGCATTTAGCGATAGTGGGCATTCACCCCGATTCCCGCCCCGCACAGCAGCTGATCAAGCTCGCCGCGGCAAATATGAAGCTTTTTTGCACGCCGGTCGTGAATCGCTTCGCCTGTCAGGCAACGCACATCGAGCTTCGCGACGGCATTTCGCGATACCCGTTAGTCCCCAAAGTACCCGACGTGGCCGCGACAGAAGTTTGGTCGATCGACCGTGTGCGGCTGACGAAATCGAACGTCACGAACCAAACAGAAATTCATCCGTTCCACTCGCTGCTGCACGGCTCGACCCGCCCGAGCGGCTCATACTGGAGCGTCAATCACAATGACTGGGGCGCCCATCATCCTCCGGGATACGAAACAAAGCTGGATCTGGTAGGCCCCGACGGCGGCCCGTCGACGCTCGCCGTCGGAGAACTCGGTATCGACATCACATGCACGAACGGCAACCGACCGGCTAGCCTGCCCGTCGGTGCGCCCGGCGGCGATCTCGAAATCGTCGGCGAGGATCTGCTATGCCCGATCGTGCTGCTGCGGCGCCCCACGCAATATGCGCGGCCATCCCAAGGCGATGGCGCACGATGGCGGATCATCTCGCACCTCACGCACCAGTCGGTTCGACTGACAAAGACAGGGCTCGATGAGCTAAAACAACTCTTTCGCCAACTCGCAGCGGTAGCGGACACCCGAATCCGACATATCGAGGGCATCACCGAGCTAAACCACCGCCTGACCATGCAATGGATCGACATGGCGCCGCAGCCCGCATTCGCGCGCGGCATGGAGGTAACGGTGACGCTCGACGAGCAGGCCTTCGTCGATAGCAGCCTGGACCTCTTCACGCGCGTGCTGGACCGCTTTTTTGCACCGTATGCGCCAACGAGCAGCTTCATCCAACTCGTGGTCGTCTCGGCCGGTACCGGAACGGTCATCCGACGCTGCCCGCCGCGCGCGGGCATCGTGCCGCTGGTATAAGCGCCTTCTGAATCGGACAATTTTTCCTGAGATTGTCGGGTGCCAGCAAAATATCAGTAAAAAACGGCAAACGCGCGATTAACCGTCCAATACCGCACTGCATTACATTTTCAACAATCGTTAAGTTAGAGAAGTCATGCCTTTATCTTGTCACCGGCATTTTGATATAGTGACGGCCTCAATGCGGCGACTTTAATAATGCAATGCTCCAAGCGTATTGGCACGTATGCGCCAATACAGCGGCCAATATAGCGGCCGATCCACGAGACGGGGTTAATGATGAGTTTCGCAGGCGATTCAAACGCGGCTGGCGCGGGCGGCAATGCCGGCGCGGCGATGGCCAAAGGGTTGAGCAATATTGGATCGGCGGCCGGCTTGGCGAGCCAGGTCAGCACGCTCGCCAGCGCACCGGGAGCAGGCTTGATCGGCGGCGCCACAAGCGCGATGAAACTGGCGCAAACGGGCATGCAGCTGATGGGCAAAACGCCGGAAGCCGTGGCCGAAGCAATCAATAGCGCCGCGGGCGGAAACCCGCGATTGACGCAACGTTTTCGCTACGTTTCGATAGAAACGCCCCTTGGCGAAGACGTCTTGCTCGTCAACGCATTGGTGGCCGATGAATACGTCAATCAACTGCCTCACATTCATCTCGATTTGCTTTCGCAGCGAAGCGATATCGAATTCGAGCAGATCGTCGGTCAGCGCGTCAAGGTCGCGTTGAACCCACAGAGCGCGGGTAGCACGCTGACGACCATCGTCGCCGGCTCCGATGATGGCAGCCGATATTTCGATGGCTATGTGGTGTCATTCGGACGCGTGGGCAATTCGGGCGCTGTGACGCGCTATGAAATGACGGTCGTGCCGTGGCTATGGTTTCTTACTCGCTCCACCGATTGCCGAATCTTCCAGAATCAGACGGTCGAAGAGATACTCACCACCATCTTTCAGGAGATGGGCTTTTCGGATTTCGAATTCGATATCAAGGCCAAGCGTGAGCCGCTGGAATACGTTGTGATGTATGACGAGTCCTACTACAACTTTTGCGCGCGGTTGATGGAGCAAGAGGGGCTGCTCTGGACGTTCCGATACGAAAAAGACAAACACGTGCTCGTGATTGGCGACACCAATTCGACGTTCCGGCCCAACCCGAATCTCGAAACAATTTCGTATCATGCCGCCAGCGCCGCGAGTGAAAACAGCGGCATCGACCGATGGGACGAGGCATTCAATTTTCGTGTCGGCAAGGTGACTTATCGGGACTTCAATTACAACCGGCCGTCCTCGCGGTTGATGCATGTCGAAGCGCCGACGAGCAATCTGAATCACTCGAACATTCACGCCACCGAGCGCTATCAGTTTCACTCGCTGTATGACCACGGCGACGACGGCCAGCGCTATGCGCGTTATGCGATGGAGGCCGAAGAGGCGCAGGCTCGGCGCTTTAACGGCAGTGGTTTCGCGCAGGGCATGACGACGGCTGATCGCTTCACGCTCGCCAATCATCCGTCGTCGACTTATAACGGCAAAGCGTTTGTGATCCTGCACGTACGGCACCAGGCAGTGAACGATTACACACGCGATAGTGCCGAATTGCCTTATCGCAATTCCTTCACGTGTTTGCCGTTCGACATTCCGTTTCGGCCTGAACGTCGCACAGCCAAGCCATCTATGCACGGCACGCAATCTGCCATCGTGGTTGGTCCGAAAGGAGAGGAAATCTATACGGACGGCAGCCGCGTGAAAGTGCACTTCCCGTGGGACCGGCGCGGCAAACTCGACGGCTCGGATTCGATGTGGATTCGCGTGTCGCAACCGTGGGCCGGCAAAGGATGGGGCGGCTCCGCGATTCCCCGGATAGGGCAGGAAGTGGTAGTCGCTTTCAATCAAGGGGACCCCGATAATCCGATCATCGTCGGCCGCGTCTTCAATGGCGAAGCCGGCAACCCCTATCACGACTCGAACGGTCAGACGATGGGGATCAAGAGCCAGACCCACAAGGGCAAGGGCTCCAACGAACTGCGCTTCTCGGATGCAGGCGGCGCTGAGGAAGTCTTTCTGCATGCGCAGAAGGACATGAACACCGTCATCCTCGATAACGAAACACACACCGTTCAAAACGGCTCTCGCACTGTCGCCGTGCATACCGGCGATGAACGCAAGCAAATTACGAAGGGCAACCTGATCGAATCTGTGGCGCTCACGCGCAGCACGAGCGCGACCACTGTCGAGGTCACCACGCCGGCCAAGGAGGGCGGTGGTGGCACCCAAGCATACGAGGCAGACCGCGGCATCATGCACAAGGTCGGCGCGAGCATGATCATGGTCGCGCCCGAGGGCATTCGCCTCGAGCACAACGGCTCGGTCGTCGTGATCGACGACTCGGGCGTGTCGGTGAACGGCAAGCGAATCGATTTGAACTGATTTTCAAGGACGCATCGACCATGCAATACACCCTCCAGGAAGGCAGTTTCGTGCTGCCGGATGCCGCCGCCGATCGCACCGTCAATATGCTGTTGCTCAACACGGGGCCGGGCGCGCTGAACCTCGTGGTTTCGCGAGACAAGTTGCGCGACGGCGAGAATCTCGATGCCTTCATCGAACGGCAATGGACGACGGCCGCGCGTCAGGTCAGCGATTTGAAAGAGGTCGCGCGTCGGCCCGTGTTTGTTGGGCGCAAGGAGTTGCACGGCGTGCAGATCGACAGCACGATGGAACAGGAAGGGCGCACGTTTCATCAGTCGCAGACGATCTTTCAGCTTGGCGCTGACGGGCGCATGCTCGTGATGACGCTGACGTGCGCTTCGCCATTGACCGATGAGCAGCAGGCTGCGGTCAAGCAGATGCTCGATAGTTTTGTTCCGCGTCCGCCTGAGTCCGCGGCCGCTTCGGCTGATTCGCCTGTCGGCCAATCATGAGCCAGCCCGCTGCGCGCGAGCACGATCCGATCGAGCACACTTCGTTAGCGGGGGACTTGATTGGCATGGGCGGCTCCCTGCTTGGGGGTATTGCCGTGGGCTGGGCGTTGACCGCGGCGGTTACCGCGGGCTTGGCGCTGCTGGAGATCGGCACTGCGGGTTTGGCCACGCCACTCGTGATTGGCATCGGCATTGGCGTGGCCGCGCTGATGGAAGGCTCTGGGATCAACGAAGAGATCGATCGCGGTGCGCACGCGCTTGGTAACGCGATTGCGCCGCCCGAGGTCAAAGGGTTCATCAGTAACGGTTCACCGAACGTGTTTGTGAACGGCCAACATGCAGCCCGCGCCGCTGCCCCGGCCGATCTCGATACGGCCCATTGCGACAACCACTCCGGCCCGCAGATGATTGCGCAAGGCTCGGATAGCGTGTTCATCAATGGTCAGCCCGCAGCACGCGTGAAGGATCAGACCACCTGTCAGGCAGCGATTGCTAAAGGCTCTAATAACGTATTTATCGGCGGCGGCACGCTGACCGTGCGCGAGATCGAGCCCGCGCGTAAATGGGTGAGCACGTTGGGCATGGCGATTGGCATCGCGTTGGCGCTGTGCGGGCGCGGCAAGATGAATTGGAGCGCCTTGAAGGGCGCACTGCCGTGTCTGGCGATGAACCTCGGCGCGGGACTGCTCGGTGGGTGGATTGGGCACGAGATCAGGACCTTGGTGGGACATCCGGTCAACCTGATCACCGGTGGCAAGATTCTCGACGGCGAGCACGATACCGATTTCGTGCTGCCGGGCCTGTTGCCGATCGTCTGGCGGCGTTTTTATAGCAGTCACGATGATCGCGCCGATAGTGTGTTCGGTCCGGGCTGGAGTGTGCCGATCAGCGTTGAGTTGAAGCTGGTGCGCGATGCGGCCGGTGCGATCGACTCCATTGCGTATTGGGACGAGCAAGGCCGCGAGATCGTGTTTCCGCCCGTGCCGGCCGGCCAAAGCCATTTGAGCGTGGCCGAGGGCGTGTATTTGATCTGCACGGTGGGCGGACATTATCTCGTTGAAACAGTCGATGGCGTCTATCGCGATTTCGGCCCCGCGCGCAATAGCGAAACGGCCCGTGAGACATTGAAGCTGCGCCGCCTCGAAGATCGCAACGGCAATTGGATCGAAGTGCAGTGGCAAGCGGCGGGCGACGTGGTTCGGCCGACGCGCTTGCTCGACGGCAGTGGCCGGGTGCTGCGCTTTGGCTATACCGAGGCGCTGCCTGAGCGCATCGCGACGATCACCCTCGTGCGCGGTGTCGAAGGCGAGCCCGAGGAAACCTTGGTCAGCTACGGCTATACCGATGCCGGTGAATTGCAAAGCGTGACGGATCGGGCAAGACACACGACGCGGCGTTTCGCCTATGAACAGGGCTTGATGACCGCCCATACGCTGCCCGGCGGTTTGCAGTGTGGCTATGCCTGGCAAGGAACCGGTAAGGATGCGCGCGTCATCCGGCACTGGACCGATGACGGGGAAGCGTATGTATTCGATGCCGACGTTGGCCAACGCACCGTTGCGGTCACCGACCAGCTCGGACGTGTGACACGCTGCGAGTGGAACGAGGATGGCCAGCCCACCGCGTTCACCGATGCCGAGGGCCACGTGTGGCGGCTCGAGTGGAATGACCTCCGACAATTGCTCAGTTGCACCGATCCGACGGGCGGGGTCACCCGATTCAGTTACGACCGTCTCGGCCGGCTGACCGAACGAACCGATGCGTTAGGCGCCGTCGAAAAAACCGAATGGAACGGTTACTTCGATTTGCCGGTAGCGGAAACGAATGCGGCGAATCATCGATACGGCTACCGATACGACAAACGCGGAAACTTAGTCGTCCTAATTGATCCGGATGGCTTTCAAACGCATTACTACTACGATGAGCAAGGCCTGCTGCATACGATCAAGGATGCGCGCGGCGGCTATAAGCATCTGGAGTGGAATCGACGCGCTCAACTCACGGCTTATACCGATTGCTCGGGCAAGGTCACACGGTTTGCGTATGATGCGCGCGGCGCGTTGATCCGCGTGGTCGATGCGGCGCAACACGAGACCGCGTACGAAGTCGATGTGCTTGGCCGAGTGAGCGCGATCATTACGGCTGATGGGGCACGTCAGTCGTTTCGCTATGACGCGGCGGGACGATTGGTCGAACTCACCGATGCGAACGGACGACGCACACATTACGAGTTGAACCCACGCGGGTTGCTGCTCGCGCGCACCGATGCGGCCGGGCGTGTGGTGCGCTATGGCTATGACGAGGCGCATCGGCTGGCTGCGTTGACCAACGAAAACCGCGAGACGTATCACTTCGCGTACAGCGCGACGGACCGGCTCGTCGAAGAGCGCGGGCTGGATGGGGTGACACGCACGTATGGCTATGACGCGCGTGGATTGGCCGTGCGCGTGACCGATGCGGCGAATACCGAAGCAGCGTTGATCGCGTCCTATGAACGCGATGTGCTCGGGCGGATCGTCGCGAAGGAGGTCGAGGGTCAGCGCTGGAAGTACGCCTACAGCAAAGCCGGCCAATTGGCGAGAGCCGAAACGTACACCCGCTATGGTGAGTCGCTGAACCTGCAAAGCCGCATCGCGCTGACGTATGGGCCGCGCGGTGAACTGCTGGTCGAGCGTGGGCCGATGGGCGGGTTGGCGCACCGCTACGATGAACTGGGTAACCGGATTGCTACCACCCTGCCCGACGAACGCACGATCAATTGGCTGTATTACGGCTCGGGGCATCTGCATCAGATCAATCTCGATGGCACGGTGGTGACCGACATCGAGCGTGACGATTTACATCGTGAAGTGCTGCGCACGCAAGGCCGGCTCGTGAGCCGCTATGGGTATGACGCGCTGGGCCGGCGCGTGTCGCATGAAGCGGGCCGCCTGCAAGCGAGCATCGAGATCGAGCCGCAGGTGCTGCATAAGCGCTGGCAATATGACCCGGTGGGCGAGGTGGTGAACAAAACCCATCATCGCTATGGCGAAACGCGTTACGGCTATGACCCGACGGGTCGCATCGAGCACGCGTTCGGCGCGGGCTTGCCGGCGCAGATGTTCCGCTGGGATGAGGCGGCGAATCTGGTGTCGGGCTCGCATCCGGGCGGGTATGTCGAGCACAACCGGCTCAAGATGTTCGAGGACAAGCGCTTCGAGTACGACGTTTATGGGCGCCTGACGCGCAAGCTGACCGGTCGCGGGCCGTACAAGGAGCAGAAACTCGAGTACGACGCGGCGCATCGGCTGACGAAGGTGACAACGCTCGAGCGCAACACGATCGCGACGATTCGGTTCGAATACGACGCGCTGGGGCGACGCATTCGCAAGACGAACGGGTATGTGGGTACAGATTTCCTGTGGGATGGGATGCGGTTGTTGCAGGAGAGTCGGGGTGATGATGAGGTGACGTATCTGTACGAGCCGGAGAGTTATGTGCCGCTTGCGCGGATCGATAGCCAAGCGGTGCGGGCGGCGAATGACGATGTGATTGATGCCACCCAATCCGAGAACGTCTATTACTTCCATAACGATGTATCAGGCTTGCCGGAGGAGTTGACCGACGTCGAAGGCCACGTCGTGTGGCAGGCGCAGTATCGCGTGTGGGGCAGTACGGTGCGCGAGGAGTGGACGGTTGCGGAGGACGAGCAAGCGGTGATATGGACCTCACCCGGCACGGTGCGCGTTGTGCCGGCGCCGCAACGCCGCACGCCACTGCCGCAGAATCTGCGATTCCAAGGGCAGTACTTGGATCGCGAGACGGGGCTGCACTACAACACCTTCCGGTTTTATGATCCGGACATCGGGCGGTTTATTACGCATGATCCGATTGGGTTGGCCGGTGGGCAGAACCTGTATCGGTACGCACCGAACCCTGTGGCATGGATTGATCCGTGGGGATGGGCGCCGCGGGTTCCGAGCATCGATTTTTCGAACAATGGGCTTTATCAGGCTGGCGACGGGCAAAATGCTATTGTAAAAATAAAGATGCAAGGCTATCGCACACTGGATGACACGCAGGCATTCAAGGCGTCGAAGATTCCGAGAGAACTCGCCGGAGATTACACATGGCATCATATGAGCGACTTTAATCCCAGTACCGGAGAGGTCACGATGCAGTTGGTCAATTATGACGTTCATCGTTCGGTCGCTCATGACGGCGGGGTATCTCAATTTCAACGGTACAGTAGAACTAAGTACGATACGGCAGCCGCTCGAGACTTTGCTACGGAGAAGGGTTGGCGAGTAAAGGCTAGGAGCAAGGTCTGCGGTTAGAGGAATGCTATGAGCAAGTTGAAGCTAATGAGGCTGGCCAAGCCGCTGACGGAACACGATATCGAAAATTTCGACAATCAGTTTGGTATTCGTATGCCCGCTGATCTTCGAAGACATTATTTGCAATGGAACGGCGGATTCCCGGACTGTTTCAAGATGTGCTACATCCCGAAGGGGGTGGACCCTTGCGATGCAAACGGTGTGACGTTAAACGGATTCTATCCAATAAAGTATCCGTCAACGGCTGAGGGTTCGATGCTGGAAGAGAACTATATCGATTACACCGATACCCAATCTTTATTCGGTAAGACAGCGTACATCCCATTTGCATTCGATGTGAGTGGATACCCGCTGCTCATGAAATTTAAAGATTGCGCAATCTACCTTCTTAATCGAGATGTTGTTGATGATGATGGGCATGAAGTCATAGAGTTCGTCGCACCATCTCTACAGGAATTTATCGATGGGCTAATTCCTGGTGATGAGTTCGAAGATCTGATCAGTGATTGCTAAGCGCGAAATCTTGCCTGACGCAGATGTGGCGCCTGGCGTAATGGACGGAGAAGTAGACGGGTTCGCCGGGCACAAAGCCAAGGTGACTGAGCAGCGCGTCAGTGACTTGCATCCAGGGGACGAAGGGCTTGCACGACATGCCCTGGAGTTCATTTATTGATGACTTGATCCCCGGCGACGAGTTTGAAGATTTGATCAAGGACTGCTAAGCGTAAAGGCAGCGAAGGCGCGGGCCGATGAGTCGGCGGCGCATCGCTACGATCAACCGGGCAACCGCATCGCCACCATCCTGCCCGACGAGAGCTAGCGTCAAGAGTGGTGTATGGACAATTTGACGGCGGTCGATTTCAAGCGGCGAGTTTCTGTTGAACCGGCCGATCGTCTTACACCGGTTCGCCGTCCTTGACGGCGACGCCCTCGAGCAGCAGCTTGATTTTTTCCGGGCGGTTGATACGGCGCCAGGTTTTCTCGGCTTCCTCGATCAGCTTGAATGCCCGTCCGAGGAAGGTTGGTCGCAATATGCAGTTACGCGTGCGCGTCGTACGGTGGCGCGCCGTCGCGAACGTCGATTCAATCGCGTTGGTCGTGCGCAGATGCTGCCAGTGCTCGGCAGGGAATTCGTAAAACGCGAGCAAGCTCTCTCGTGCTTCTTCAACGTCTCGGTCGCCTTCGGATATTTCGCCGCATAGATCGACACGAAACGATCGAACGCAGCGTGCGCGTCGGCACGGGTCGCCGCCATCCAGATCGATTGCATGTCGGTCTTCGCGCGTGCCTGTTGCGACTTGGACAGCGCGTTCAGCACGTTGCCCATCTTATGAAACCAACTGCGCTGGCCACGTGTGGTCGGAAACACCTCTTCCCGCGCCGCCCAGAAGCCCATTGCGCCGTCGCCGACCGCCAGCCGTGGCCCTGCCTTCAGACCGCGCTTTTTCAGGTCGAGCAGAAGCTCCATCCACGACGCTTTTGTCTCGCGATACCCATCGCAGATCGCAACACGCTCTTTGCTCGCGTCCGGGTTCACGCCAATGACGACAGATGAGCAAGGCCTGCTGACCTGCCCGGTTTTCTAAGACCACTCAGTTCTAGCAATAACGGCGTTGGTTGAACTGCTTTCTAGCCGCTGGCGGTACGCCAGCGGCGTCTCGTAGTTTAGGCTCGAATGGGGCCTGACTTCGTTGTAGTGCCGGCGCCAGTCGTCAATCACAATTTTCGCTTCGATTCGGTTGCGAAACCACTCCATGGCCAGACACTCGTCGCGGAATTTTCCGCTAAAGCTTTCGTTCGTTCCGTTCTGCCATGGCTTGCCTGGATCGATCAGCGCCGACTCAATTTTCTCCGACACGATCCACTTGAGCAACGCAGAACTCACGAACTCGGGACCATTGTCGCTTCTCATGTATCGCGGTGCACCGTGAACACTGATCAGCCGGCTCAACACCTCGATGACGCGTGCAGACCGGATCGAGCCGGAAACGTCGATTGCCAGACATTCACGCGTGTATTCGTCAACGACCGTCAAACACTTCAGCTGCTGGCCATTCGCACACGCGTCAAAGACAAAGTCGTAGCTCCACACCGCATTGCGCATCTGCGGTGCAAGTGGCCGCGGGCGCGAGCCGGCGATACGGCGTCGGCGCCGCTTGCGAGGCACTTGCAGCCCCGCCTGTGCCCACAACCGGCTGCAGCGTTCCTTGCCAACGACGATGCCTTCGCGACCGAGCATGATGCGGATCCTGCGCGAGCCGAAACGCGGATAGTCCCCGGAGAGCCGTTGCATCGTCTGAACCACCAGAGCGTTCTTTCCCGGCATCTTGCTCACGTAACCGAGATTGGCGCGGCTGACCTGGATCAGCGCACATGCACGCCGCTGGCTCAACCCGCGCGAAATGGCATAGCGGGCCTGCTCGCGGCGCACCTGTGCGCTCACCACTTTTTTCCCGAAATCTCCTTCATGACCTCAATCTCGAGATCCCGCTCCGCGACCAGCTTCTTCAGCCGGTTGTTCTCCAGCTCCAGGGCCTTCAGACGCCTCACGTCGTCGCTGACCATCTCTCCGAAACGCTTGCGCCACGCATAGATTGACGCGTCACTCACGCCGTGGCGCTTCGCCACCTCGGCAATCGGCGCACTGTCCGCCTCCCGCAAAATCCGAACAATCTGCTCATCGCTGAATCGACTCTTCTTCATGACGCGCTCCACGTGGATACGCCATTATCCTAGTTCAAGCTGGTCTCAGATTCCCGGGGCAGGTCAGTACCAATGCATCCTCCCGGACCACGAATTCAACGTTGACTGCTGGATGTACAGCCCGCACATCTGCGGGTCGCAGAAGCTACTCGACCTGCTGAATTCAGTTGGTGCTCGTTATCGGGCCGTGCCGTTCGATCTTTTCGGGAATGGGAGAAAGCCGTCTAAAATTAATGGCCTATATTTCATCATTCTTCTTCTCGACAACATAAGCTTGATGGACGCATCTCAGTCGACATTTGAAGTGATGACCCTGGAGAGTGGAGAGCCGGTACCGTCACCTCCATGGACATCGCATCCTGTCTACGCGAAAATACCGAAATTCGTCTTCCGAAGAGATATTAGCCCACCTCCTCTTTATTCGTGCACCGAGACAGGTTGGATCATGGTGAATGAGGCTTTCGTCATAGCTAGCGCAGACGCCGAACTGATCGGGCCGACCTTTATCGAATTGAACGACGGAGTGCAATATGACGCGTTTGAGGGGCTCTAGGGCGTCGATGAAACACCCAGATCATGCGGAGATGTTCTTCCCTAATATAGAGTCGACGTCAGACATCAGGAAGTCCTGATGCTAGACAAACTTGCACGCCTTGGGGCCACACCGACCGCGATCCCAGAGGCGCAAAAGGCTCAACAACTGGCGCGCCTAGAGGCAGCGACAGGCCCGCTGCCGGACTACTACAGGAAGTTATTGCTCCATTTCGGTGGTGACATCGAGTTCAGTACCCTGGTTGCATTTCGACCCGACGTTCCGTCTCCCTGGACGTCCCGCGATGGAACAGATTCACTAGAAATGCTCTACGGGCTAACAAGCAAGTATCACCTGACTGCCCGGGAGATGTTCGACACGTACCGTGATCGTATTAGGACTGGATGGATCCCAATCGGAGCGGCGCCAGGGGGAATCAAATATGCCTCCACATTGGCGACGCCGATGAGCAGCCTGTGGGTTTCTGGGACCATGAGAGCGAGGTCGGTCCGAATATGCCATCCAGCCACTACGGGATCACAGCGGTTGCTGGCTCCTTGCAAGAGTTTGTTGACCGACTCACGCCTGAGGAGCCGTCAAAGGATGTACCGGACGATGTAAAGGTCGATCTACGCTTCTAGTTGCTTGACATTGCTTGGAAGACACCCGAATAGTAGCCCCTTTCACAAGGGTCAATTAGTCGCTGCAGAATGCAACCCGGCCCCCTTTGGAAATCCTTCTATCCAAATTGTGAGGTAAGCGTAATGCATGTATATGCACTGAACCAGGATGATTCGTTCCAAGCATTGGTTCAGGCTGATGCAAATGGAGAAGTGGAATACGAAAAAAGCGTGGCGATTCACGCTACATCCCTCTGCGGTAAGCCATTTGGTGATGATTATGTGCCGGCAAAGCTTTCGTGGGGAACTCCTAGGAAGAAAAAACAAAGCGATATTCATACCATTCTTTCACCATTTCTTGTTCTCAGTGGCAGAGCACTCTCAGTTCTCTCCAATGTTATCGAAGGCGCCGGCCAGCAGCTTTCAGTCGAAGCGCCGATCCCCGGGATGACAGGGTTTCATGTAACGAGATCTGTGGAGGACGCTGTCGATCTGGCATCGTCGAAATATAAAGTCTACCCGCAGGCTACCGTCTTCAATAGGCTCGTTTTGTTACCGAACCGGATCAAAGGCGTCGACATATTCCGTGTCAAAGAAAAACCGGCGACCGTGTTTGTCTCTGAAAGATTCAGGGAGGCCGTGAAGGCCCATAAGCTGACGGGGTTTGATTTTTCGCAGGAGATTCCGCTTTCAGTTTAGTGTGCTTCTATAATTTTGAGGATGAAGTAATGAATAACGTTGATCTTACTCTGCACAATATCCCGGCACTTTTGTCGGCAAATAAAAGCGACGCCTATCGAGATCAAATTATCAGAATATCAGAAACTCTTCTCGGTTTTCTAAAGAAACACGATCTATTGGTAGGCGTTGAACCATTCGATGCCATCGGGAAGCTTAACGAAGAATTTGTCCTTCGAATGTCAAACGTAACTCCCGACGGCCTCGAATTGTTCAAAAAAGCCATTCCGAGTTGGTCAGCGCATATCGATAGCGGAGGGGCTATCGAAGACGTATCTCGCCTTGAAAAGGCCTTGAAAAAGGTTCAAGAGAAGAGTAGGTAGCGTGGCCGCTGAATTTGGCTCACGCCTCGGGATACGGCGCCGAGCTGCACAAGCAAGCGGGATTTCGTAAAGACCCACTGGAGCAGCGTGAGCCTGCGCGATCTCGGGCCGACCTCTGGCATGCCTTTCGATCGGCAGCGCCTTCCACTGACAACCATGATTCCAGTAGACCGACGCGCGGCCGTGCCGAGCGACGTGAAGATCGGCCGCTTCTTGCCCGCAACCATCTCGTTTCGCAATGGGACAGTCGAGTTCGCCCGCGAGCGAATGACACTTCAGCATTTCGGGTAGCTTGCACCCCCGATAAGCGGACATCGTTGCCGCGTTCCGTTATTTCGAGTCAGGGGCAAGCGCATGCGGTCGTCAAGAGCGGATGGTAGCGGTGGGATGCCGGATCCGTCCGGCTTGGGTTCTTCGTCGAACAATGGGCGTAAGCCGCCGCCGGGTGCGGCGCGCAAGCCCGCATCTTCTGCGCCGGACGCTCGCCTGCAGGGCTTACCACGGTTGCCGCGACCCGCACCCTCCTCGCAAGGCTCAAGCGCCGCAGATCATGCAGACGGGTTGCCCCCCCATCAGCCGGGCACGCAAGCGAATAACCCGCTTGATCTGAGCGTGCACGAACGTCTCGTGATCGGAAGCAAACAGGGTGGTCAAGAAACACTGGATTTCATCCGATCCCATCACCCAAGATTGACCGCGCCACCTTATAGTCTGAGCAAAACCGAGATCGTCAAGATTGCGAGCAACGATGGCGGTGCGCAAGCGCTGCGGGCAATCCTCGTCCATGGTCCGGCGCTCACGGCTGCAGGCTTCAGTGTCGCCGACATCGTCAAGATCGCCGCCAACGATGGCGGCGCCCAAGCGCTGCAGGCGGCCCTCACCCATCGTCAGGAACTCTTGAACGCGGGCTTCAGTGCCGCCGACATCGTCAAGATCGCCGCCAACAACGGCGGCGCCCAGGCCCTGCAGGCGGTCCTCACCCATCGTCCGGAACTCTTGGATGCGGGCTTCAGCGCCGCCGACATCGTCAAGATCGCCGCCAACGGCGGCGGCGCCCAGGCCCTGCAGGCCGTCCTCGCCCATCGTCGGAAACTCTTGGACGCGGGTTTCAAGGCTGTCGATATCGTCAAGATCGCCGCCAACAACGGCGGCGCTCAGGCCCTACAGGCGGTCCTCACCCATCGTCAGGAACTCTTGGACGCCGGCCTCAAAGCTGTCGACATCGTCAGGATCGCCGCCAACACCGGCGGCGCCCAGGCCCTGCAGGCAGTCCTTTCTCATGGTCCGGCACTCAAGGACGCGGACTTCAAGACTGTCGACATCGTCAAGATCGCCGCCAACGATGGTGGCGCCCAGGCCCTGCAGGCGGTCCTCACCCATCGTCAGGAACTCTTGGACGCGGGCCTCAGTGCCGCCGACATCGTCAGGATCGCCGCCAACGACGGCGGCGCCCAGGCCCTGCAGGCGGTCCTCACCCATCGTCAGGAACTCTTGGACGCGGGCTTCAACGCCGCCGGCATCGCCAAGATCGCCGCCAACAACGGCGGCGCCCAGGCCCTGCAGGCGGTCCTCACCCATCGTCAGGAGCTCTTAGACGCGGGCTTTAACGCCGCCGACATCGCGAAGATCGCCGCCAACACCGGCGGCGCCCAGGCCCTGCAGGCGGTCCTCACCCATCGTCAGGAACTCTTGGACGCGAGCCTCAGTGCCGCCGACATCGTCAGGATCGCCGCCAACGACGGCGGCGCCCAAGCCCTGCAGGCGGTCCTCACCCATCGTCAGGCGCTCGTGGCCGCGGGCTGCAAGGCCGCCGATATCGTCAAGATCGCCGCCAACAACGGCGGCGCCCAGGCCCTGCAAGCCATCCTCGCCCATCGTCAGGCGCTCGTGGCCGCGGGCTTTGGTGCCGCCGGCATCGTGAAGATCGCCGCCAACATCGGTGGCGCCCAGGCCCTGCAGGCAGTCCTCTCCCATGGTCCGGCGCTCAAGGACGCGGGCTTCAGTGCCACCGACATCGTCAAAATCGCCGCCAACATCGGTGGCGCCCAGGCGCTGCAGGCCGTCCTTACCCATCGTCAGGAACTCTCGGTCGCGGGCTTCAGTGCCTCCGACGTCGTCAAGATCGCCGCCAACAGCGGTGGCACTCAGGCCCTGAAGTCCGTTCTCATCCATGGTCCGACACTTAGGGATGCGGACTTCAGTGTCGCCGGCATCGTCAAGATCGCCTCCAATGGGGGCGGCGCCCGGGCGCTGCAGGCCGTCCTCTCCCATGGTCCAGCTCTCAAGGACGAGGGTTTCAATGCCGCCGACATCGTCAAAATCGCCTCCAACACCGGCGGCGCTCGGGCGCTGCAGGCAGTCCTCACTCATCGCCAAGAACTCTTGGATGCGGGCTTCAATGCCGCCAACATCGTCAGGATCGCCGGCAACGCCGGCGGCGCCCGGGCGCTGCAGGCCGTCCTCATCCATCGTCAGGAACTCTTAGACGCGGGCGTCACGGTCGTCGACATCGTCAAGATCGCCGGCAACATCGGCGGCGCCCGGGCGCTGCAGGCGGTCCTCACTCATCGTCAGGCACTCTTGGACGCGGGCTTCAAAGTCGCCGACATCGTCAAGATCGCCGGTAACGTTGGCGGCGCTCCGGCCCTGCAGGCGGTCATCGACCATGGCCCTGCGCTCATGCGCGCCGGCTACACCAAGGACCGCATCGTAGCGTTGGCCAGCCAGCGAAGCGGAGCGGCTGGCGCAGTCAAACGGGCCGCCGGTGTGAGCTGAAATGAGTGTGGAGCATGGTTCAGAAACGGCTCCTTTGGCATGATACGGACGTGACCTGCCTGATCTCTTCGGGCCAACTTTCTATCTCCTTGCACCAAGGGCCGCTCTGCGCGTTAAGTATGATGTCTTGGTCTCAAACAAGATGACCACCGACATGGCCACTAAAGAATTCATCCTCCAGGGGTTCACAAAGCGCACCCATGCCGACGCCGTCCGCGAGCTGTTCAACATTCCCGACATCGAGCGTGTGCTGATAAGCGTCGCCTTTGTCACCGAAAGCGGCGTCGAACAGCTAGCGGCCGCGATCAAAGCAAACTCGGCGCACACGGTCGCATTCACCGGCATTCGAAACGACATTACCTCATGCCAAGGATTGCGCTTGCTTCGCGGCATCACAAACCACCTTTACACAGTCGACACGGGCTCACGGACAGTCGTATTCCATCCCAAGCTCTATCTGGTTCGAAGTGCCGCCCAAGCGCGTCTCATCGTCGGCAGCGCCAATCTCACGCTCGGCGGGTTGAACAACAACATCGAAGCCGGAATGATCCTTGGCTTCGACTTGATGGATCCAAAAGACAAGTCGGTCATCGATGAAATCGAGGCACAATTTTCGTCTTTACCGAAAGCGTACCCAGAGCATGTCGTAAAGATCGAATCGGACGACGAGCTTGGTGAGTTGCTGGCAAGTGGCCGTCTCGTCGACGAAATGGCGGTCATGCCCCCACGGCCAACAACCTCTATCGGCGAGTTCGGCGCCGCCGATACCGTTCCCCGCATCAAACTCAAGATCACGCCGCTTAAGCGCGCACTTTCAAAAGCAAAAGCGGCGCCGCAAAGCATCCAATCGCCCGAAGCGTCGGGCGTTGACTTGGAATTGGTTTGGGAGAGCAAGCCGCTTACCAGACGCGATCTCACGATACCCGACGGGAAAAAAACGAATGCGACAGGTTCGGTCAACCTCGATAAGGGCTTACTCCCCGAAGAGGTCGATCACCGACATTACTTTAGAGACGAGGTATTCCCACATCTGAAATGGGCAACCCGTTCGAAGACAGCTGACGAAGCCTTCGCAAAATTCCAACTCATTCGCAAAGGCATAAGCTGTGGAGAATTCGATCTAGCCATTCGCCACACGACGAGCACGACAAGCAAAGCGTACGAGCAGCGCAATGCAATGACGCGTCTTAGCTGGGGCACGATGCGCAGCTATATCGCCCAGCCAGATCTCATTGGCCGGACGATCGCGATCTACCGTGACAACGCCGACGCCACGCGGTTTGTATTGGAGATCGACTAGCTGTCGGTTTCCAACGG
Source organism: Trinickia sp. LjRoot230 (assembly GCF_964253315.1). Taxonomy (NCBI): domain Bacteria; kingdom Pseudomonadati; phylum Pseudomonadota; class Betaproteobacteria; order Burkholderiales; family Burkholderiaceae; genus Trinickia; species Trinickia sp. LjRoot230. Next base: position 241,500 of record NZ_CAXUQX020000001.1, on the reverse strand, counting down.
CTCGCTCGACGTCCGATGCCGACGGTCGCGCAGTTTGCGCCAGCCCTCCACCACGCACTGCTGTTTGGCGCGCGACATGCCCAACGCGCCCAACACCACCTTGCCTTGATTGACGAGCACCTGGTGCGTCGACGCCCCTCGGATCGCGGTATCCAAGCCCGTCAGGTCGATGTCAGCGCCAGCCGGAAGCGGAATCATCAGCCGCTCGATTTCGGAAGGAATCAGCTCGAGAACACCCCCACCGTAATGTCGCCCCTCCAGCTCGGCGCTCAATGCGGTAAGCGGATTAACAAAACAACCCACCAGTTGTTCTGCCGAAATCCCATCATGGGTGCGAATACGGTATGCAGTGTCAGTCGTATAGGCACCGATACGATTCAAAATAAGACGCGGCGTATCGTGAGAGCGCTTCAGCATGCCGATCTCAGTGGCATAAACCGATGGCACCGTGTACCAAGGCGATCGCACCCTGCACTTATAGCGGGTATGCAGCTTCTCGCTCTCGCCGGTTTTTATATAAGCCCGCGCCGTGGCGTCAATTTCCTTGATATCGCCGCGAAACCATAAGAAATTCGTCGGATTCCCTTTGGCTGCATTGACGGCGTGCTGGCGATCGTCATAAATGATCCCCGGACAATGCTCGCTGCGGCCAAACATCGGATGCGCCCATTGATCAAGCCCATAATTTTCGATCACCTCATCGGAAACAAGGAAAAACTTATTTGCCCCCGTGACGATACCGACATCCACATCCGCAACCATATCGAAACGGTGTACATCGCGATGCTCCGCAAGCTCGTCGAATAGCGAACGCGTTTCGAGGTCCAACAATGCACGCGTCCACTTTCCTTCCACGGTCTTACCGTTGATAGCCTGCGGCGCATCAAAGACGACGGACGGATTCAGACCCAAGAATTCACGCCCTCTTACCGGGTACATCCCAAGCCCTTCGATATTCTCCGCAGCATCTCGACGTTTTTCCGCGAGCAAGATCACTGCGCCCTGTAACGTCTCGCTGAACCAAAGCTCTTCCGGATCGACGATCACCAAGCGCCGGCATTCTCGCCCGAGATACGAGCGCAACGATTGCGCGTGCGTCACATGGATGATTTCGGCCGGCACCACCATGGCCAAGCGGCCACCAGGCCGAAGCAGTGCCATGCTCGCCAGAATAAAAGACACCCACGCATTCGTGTGCTTTGTGAAGCGCAGCGCCAGCTTGTCAAAAATTTGTTCGGCGCAAACCTGGAACGGCTCAGGTAAATATTGATATCGAACGAAGGGCGGATTGCCAACGATCGCGTCAAACCTCGCACCGTCATCATGCAAGTGATCGATGGCCCAACCGAGGAAGTCCTCCTGAATGATTTGCGCGGCCTTTAAGCCAACAGCGCCCGCGCGCTCGCGCGACTTGTGCGCCTCTTCCGGGTCGAGCTCGAAGCCAACAATGTTCGCTTTCTCAAATCCTTTGACCTGCGCAAGCGCTTCAAAAAAAACACCGTCTCCACAGCTTGGCTCCAAGATGTCCTTGGGTTTGCACTCCTTTATCCACTTCGAAATAAAAACAGCAAGATCAAGTGGTGTGTAATAGCCGCCCCGCAACTTTTGCTTGGTCTCGTTCTCAATAAAATTCATGATTTCGCTGTCTCTTTGCGTTTATCGATTCCAGGCAGACTGGGTTGCTGGCATTCATCAAGATATTGCTTCGCCGCACTGATGAACCAGTCTTTCAACGTGGAATTTTCGAATGCAAGAGCACTGTACAGGCGGCGTTTGAGATCAGGATCGATCTCTATCACCAGCCGCCCGGAGTTTCCTTTTGCCATCGCGTCGCATGTCGTCGGTATGTTCGGCATGTAACATAACATAAGCACGGCGACGCCTCCAGCGCCAAGGCATCCTCCATCGGCAGGACAGAGCGAAGAGCCGACGCACGCTCAATGTCCGGCCCGCTGCTCCAGTCGCTCAAACGCCCTTAACAGATTGCACAAATCGAGCGCACTCGATGACGGAAGCTTTGGCGTCGCCGCAACACGTTTCCCGTGGCATGCGATGAAGCGTCTCCTTTGCGCCGGGAATGCCGTTTTTAACGACGCAAACGATTGCCAATTCGACATGCACTCCAATCAAACGCGAATTACCCAATTTCCCGCCACATAAACATCGATGCGAATAGCGCGAGATGGTTTCCGGCCCCCCATATTTTTCTAGATTGCGTTCGGCTGATGCGCTACGGCGCGCAAAAATGGCGATGCCCAAAGGCACATCCGCCCGAAAGGGCCATTCCATTTCAAGCCATACACGCAAAAGGGAAATATCATGCAATTCGACGTCAGCTTTGCCTGCCGGCCTTTCCACGAAGCCGGTGAACTGAGCCAACTCACCGCCTATTACGAAGAGGGCCGACGCGTCATGTGGATGATGCTGCGTTCCGAGCCGCGACCATGTTTCAACCAGCAACTGGTATCGGACATCATTCACTTGGCTCGCACGGCCCGCGAGTCCGGGCTGAAATTCGATTTCTGGGTGACGGGTTCGCAGGTCCCCGCGATTTTCAATGTGGGCGGCGACCTCAGTTTCTTTGTCGATGCCATACGCAAACGGGAACGCGACAAACTGATGGCCTATGCCCGCTCGTGCATCGATGGGGTCTGGGAAATCTATAACGGTTTCGGCACGGGCGCGATAACCATTGCAATGATCGAGGGTAGCGCGTTAGGCGGCGGCTTCGAGGCCGCGCTGTCTCATCATTACGTGCTCGCGCAAAAAGGTGCACGACTCGGGTTTCCCGAGATCGCATTCAATTTGTTCCCGGGCATGGGCGGCTACTCGCTCGTTGCACGTAAATCGAACATGCGCGTGGCGGAAACGCTGATCAGCACGGGAGAATCGTATAGCGCCGAATGGCATCAAGAGCGATCGCTCGTGGATGGTGTTTTCGAGCCCGGCGAGGCGTTGTTGGCGACGCGGACGTTCATCGACGTAATGCGCCCAAAGCTCAACGGCGTGCGTGCGATGCTCCGAGCCCGTCAACGGGTGCTGCCGCTCTCGCGTGCAGAACTGATGGAGATCACGGAAGACTGGGTGCACTCCGCGTTCACGCTCGAAGAAAAGGACATCGCATTCATGGAACGGCTCGTCGTGCTGCAAGACCGGCGAGTGTCGAAGTTGAGGGCGGTATCGTAAACGCTGGTGCAGAACGGATCGGCCACCGCCGATCCGTTCGGGGAGCTCAGGCAATGAGCCTGAGCTTCTTTTTATCGGAGCACCAGGCTTCGAATGTCTCAGGAGCCATCGGCCGCGCGTACAGATATCCTTGCGCGTAGTCGACGCCAATGTCCTTGAGAAATTGCGCCTCGCGCTCCGTTTCAACGCCCTCGGCGACGATCGAGAATCCAAAGGCTCGTGCAAGACTGACGACGGAGCGCACCAGCGACTGCGATTGGAAATTCTGATCGATTCCGGTGATAAAGCTCCGGTCCAGTTTGATTGCGTCGATCGGCAGTCTGGTCAGTTGCGACAGCGACGAATAGCCAGTACCGAAATCGTCAAGCAGGATGCGCGCGCCCAATTGCTTGAATTGCTTCATCAGGTCGATTGCCGCTTTCTCGTCCTCTATGAAGCAGCTTTCGGTCAACTCGATGTCGACAAAGCTGCCCGCCGCGCCAGCTTGCTCGACGATGCGGCGAAATTGATCGATGATGCCCGTATCGTTGAGCTGCCTCGCCGATACGTTGACAGAAACCCGTAAGTTGATCCCGTTTGCACGCCATTGCGCGACCTGTGTGGCCGCTTCCTGCATCAACCATCGACCGATGGGGATGATCAAACCCGACTCCTCGGTGAACTGAATGAATTCGGACGGCGCAACCAGCCCGCGGCTTCGTGATTGCCAGCGAATCAGCGCCTCGGCGCTAGAGAGCTGCCCCGTGCAAAAATTGATCAACGGCTGGTAATGAAGAACGAATTGCTTCTGTTCTATCGCTTTCCTTAATTCCGTATCGAGCCAAATGTAATTGGCGACTTTTTGATTCATTTCCGGCGAAAAGACGCGATAGGTATGCTTGCCTGCCTCCTTCGCCACATACATCGCCGTATCGGCGTAGGAGACGAGCGTCTCGAGCGTATCGCCGTGTTGAGGATAGAGCGCAATGCCGATCGAACAGTTGGTGTACACGTCCACCAAATCCAAATGGATCGGCGCGCGCAAACGGTCGATGATCGTTTGAGAAAGTGTCTCGAGCAACTCTTGCGTACACGGGTCGACCAAAATCAGGAATTCGTCACCGCCGAGGCGAGCCACTGTCGCGCCTTCCGGCAGACACGCGCCGATGATTTCGGAGACGCGCTTGATCAGCCGATCGCCATTAACGTGCCCGTAGTGGTCGTTGACGCGCTTGAAGTTGTCGAGGTCGAGAAACGCGATGCCGACAGTATGCGAGGCATCGCCGCTCGCGCTCTCGAGCGCCGACTGTATTTTTGCGTTGATGGCATAACGGTTCATCAGGCCCGTCAGCACATCCGTCGAGGCCAACTCTTTTAGGCGCTGCTGTGCGGCACGCTCATCGGTAATGTCCGTGCCGGAGCAGATGATGAATTCTTCCTCAATGCCGCTGCCGCTATGAACGAACTTATTGCGAAACTGGAAGAGCCGTGGGCCTTTGACCGTGTTGATGACGCGCTCGACTTCGAACGACAGCCGGTTCGCAAAAAAATGCGCAATATTGGTGCGTGACTGCTCGCCTTGATCAGGCGTCATGAATAACTCAAATGCGCTTTTGCCGATGACATCGACTTCGCGCATGCCCGTGACTTCTTCGCACATCCGGTTAAAGCGCTGCACGATGCCGGTACGGTCGAGGATCACGACGAGCGAGTTGACCTCCGAGACGACGTGCTCCGCCGCCGCGAGACCATTCGACAACACTTCCGCAACAGAGACGGCATCGGCATAGTCCGAAGCCGTCCCGGCCCATTCGACGGCATTGATCTTTTTGCCAATGAGGTGGAGCGTGAGCGCACTGCCATAGAGCGAAACGTCGAGCAGCAGGTGCGAAGTCACGCCTGTCAGGCTACGGATTTGTGCGGCCTGCGCTGCAGTGAGCGCAATGCTGATATTGGTCAAGCCACGCACCGCAGCTAATTCGAACGCATTGCTGTCGCTGCCGAGGCGCCAGCACGGGTTTTTCGTTCCTAGAAGGACTTCGAGCACCGCATCGTCATTTTCATCAAACATAAGCCCGCCCCGATCAACAAGCACTCAATAGCATGCATATCATAAACATATAAGTGGTGCTTTAAGGTGACACAATTGCCATTAACAATAACGAAGCCTGTTTCGTCAATAGTGTCAAAAGGTGCCGCTTTGCGCCGCCCCGCGCTATTGCTGCGCAAGCAGGCTCGCTTGGCCGCATGCGGGGGACGTATCGTTCGCCGCAAGCTCCTGATAGCGAACATAGCGGCGCAGGTTCGATGTCTTCGCGGCGTACATCGCGGTGTCGGCCTTCGCCAGCAATTCGTCGGCATGGCTGCCATCCACCGGAAACTCGCTAATGCCGATGCTCGCGCCCACCGATACGCGATGCGGGCCGATCGCCACGGTGTCGTCCATCGCCGCCAGGACGCGGTCTGCAATATCGCCAATAGCCTCGGGCGATTGCACGCCCGGCACGAGCATGATGAATTCATCGCCGCCGAGCCGAGCCACCGCTTCGTTACTGCGCAGCACGGCGCTCAAGCGTTGCGCGATGACCACAAGCGTTTGGTCGCCGGCGGAATGCCCGAGCTGATCGTTGATTTGCTTGAAGCGATCGAGGTCAACGAACATCACGGCCAGCGTGTCGCCGGTCAGCGACGCATGGCGGATCGACGCCTCGAGCCGCTCCATGAACTGCAGCCGGTTCGGCAAGCCGGTCAACGTATCGTGCCCGGCGAGATGGGTCAGCGCCTGTTGCTTCGCGCGCAGCGCCTTCATTTGTGAGTGGATCTCGGTGCGCATGATGTCGAAGCAGCGCGCGAGCACACCAATTTCGTCCGAGCGGGAAACCGGCAGCCGCCGGGCGGCCGGATCGTCGAATACGTGCTCCGCCGCATAAGCAAGCGTGCGCAGCGGGCGAGCCAGCGCGCGCGCGAACAGCGCCCCGAGCACAATCGCGACGGTGCTTGAAATCAGCACCATCCGGACGATTTGCTCCCCGAGCGCATTCGCGGACGCCAACACATTCGCGAGCGGCCGTGCGAGGCCGAGCACGACGAAGCGGTTGCCGTCGACGAGGCCGAACGGCGAGCGCACAAACGCAAAGACCTGGGCCGGCGCGTGATCCGGATGCGCAAGCCCGTCGAACGTCAGGCTCGTGCCGCCGACGTGCTCGAATAGCGGCAGGGTCGCGGGGAAGCTGTTGTGCATCAGTACGCGCCGCCCGCGTACGAAGCCGAACGTCTGGGCCGGATCGGGATGAACGAGAAAATCGCCCCACTCGTTCGCCATGTAGACCAGATAGTCGGCCGGCAAATCGCGTTCGAGCCGCTTAAACACCTGTGTCAGATCGACATCGATGACGAGCACGCCCACCTTGTTCCCGCTTGCGTCCGCGATGGGCGACGCGATTCGCACGGTCGGCCTGCCCGAGTCGGCGTTCGGAACACGGCCCGGCTCCAGGCTGATTGGCGACACGTAGACGTGGCCGGCCATCGTCGCAAGCGTATCGAACACATACGGAGCGTGACCTTTTTCCTGCAACTCGTTGTCAGGCGCGATGACGATGCCGTGCGCGTTGCGATCGGTGCGAATGCGTTCAGCGCCGTAGTTCGCCCGTGTGATGAGGCGGATTTGCAGGTACTCGGGGTGATGCGTCATGAAGCGCTGAAACACCTTTGCGAGCCTTACACGGCCCGCCTGCGAAGTGTCGCCGCCTTGTGCGACCGCCGCTGACGAGGGCAGGGTTGCGAGCACGAGAACATCGTCCGCGACATCGCCGAGCGCGGCAATGAAGCGCTGGCTCAGCAGTTGGGTCGAAGTCAGCAAGCTTTGCTCCGCCTCTCGCATCAGCATCGTGCGGTTGGCCCGATACGCGTAATAGCCGGTCGCGCCGGACGCGGCGACGCCGATGCACACGAGCAGAATCGAGAGCCTGGAGGTTAGGCCGAGTTTGATCATTTCGGAAAGCTCCCCAACCGGTCGCCGGCTTCGATCCGATGCCATTGCGCTTCGCGCTGGCCGATGCTTTCGACCTGCTCGATCCAGACGAGATGCCGATCCGCGCGCGATTCCTCGCCGGGCGCAGGCGTCACCGTATTCGCGAGGCCCTGGCGATGCGTGAGGAGCGCACCGACGGAGGGTTCGAGCATGTAGTCGATCCACGCATAGGCGAGCGCCTGATTGCCGACGCCGCGCGTAATGGCCCAGCAATCGAGCCAAGCGAGCGCGCCCTCGTCGGGAATCACGTAGCCAACGTCCGCGCCGGCGCGGCGCAACAGCTCGACTTGCTGCGTGCCGTAGTTGCCGAACATCAATGCCGCATGGTGCCGAATGAAGAGCGCAGTCGCCTCTTCGGGCAGCGTGTAGTACGTCAGCAGGTTGCGCCGCAAATCGACAAGCTTGCGTGCGACGGTTCGCATTTGGCTCGGCGACAGATGAAACGGATCGGGATAGCCGAGCGCCAGCGCCGCAAACGAGAAATTGTGTTGCGCGCTGTTGAAGTCGAGCACCTTGCCGCGGTAGCGCGAATCCCATAGCGCGAGCATCGAGCGGGGGGCAGTGGCGAGTTGTTTGCGGTCGTAGATGAGCCCCATCGACGAATAGGTAAACGGAATCGCGTAAGCGTTGTCCCCTTCGACGAGCCCACTGATGTCGGTCAGCCGCTGGAAATTTGCCCGCTGCCGCTTGCGGTTCGGAACGCGCGATAGGTCCAACGGCACGAGCAGGCCATCGCGCGCATAACGCTGGATCTCGGCCGTGTTGGCCGCCAACACGTCGAACGGCGGTGGTGTGGCGCTGTGCATGCGAGCCCATAACGCTTCGTCCGAGTCAACGAACGTGACCTCGACTTTGGCCTGGAAGCGCTTTTCGAAGGCGGCGACCACATCGTCATCGGCGTAGCCCGGCCAGGCGAGGACGCGCAAAACGGCGTGGCGAGGGGAACCAGAATCGGCCAGCGTGGGCGAGCATATGAAACAGAGCGAAAGAAGCGCAACGATTACGGGCGTGGCGAAGCCTCCCGCTTGAATGCGGGCATTCAATCCCCTGATGAATAGATGAACGACCGAATACATGCATTGGCCCCGTGCCCAATGGACTTATTTAATTAATGCTGCATGCCGATGCGGCAACTCACACACGCTTTTTTGCGACGAGGTGAAGGCTGGAGGTCATCGGTCGATCCCGCAAACGGAGGGAGATCGGAGACTGGGCTCTCACGGCGAATCTTATCGAAAACTCGTGCCGTGTCCCAGAAATAGCTTTGGGGAAACGTCCGATGTTTGGATCAGAGACGCGCCGGATGATGTGCGTCGTGCGTTGCGTGTGCGCGATAAGACTCCGTTCAAGCCCGTGAGCTTTGAATGATTCTGCTCGATACAAAATTTGCTGTGGCAGCTCGCGATACGAGTCCGTTCGAGGCGGTGAACCTCGATGTCATCAACCCTTGGGAAGAAGGGTGATTGACGATGGCGCTTCGGCCCTTCGGTCGATACTGTTATGGCACGGAGGGCACCCGCGTCTGGGATGGGCGTGGAATATGCGAAGGGGCCCGTCGGGCGCATCAGGGCCGACGCCCCGGAGCGTCCCTCGACCGGGCGGCAACCGTTCATCTGGCCAATTGGTCAGCTCGCTCGCGGGCCCCGAGACTGTATTCGATCAATGCGATCGCACGGTCCATTTCCTCGGTTAGCCCGTAGCTCAGCAGATTGAGGAAGTGGAAGGCCGGCACCAGCAGCGCCAACTCTCGAATCCAGACATCGAGGTGGGACCACGTCGGGATCATGAGCATCGCGAAGGCAACAAGCGCCGGAAAGAATCCCATTTTGTCCAAGGCGCCCGCCAACATCATCCCGCGTTTCTCGAACGCGAGCCGCCGATGACGGTAATGAGCGAGCACGTATTCGACCGCCTCGCGCTCGCACTCCATCAGCTCGATTACCAAAGGCAAGTCCAGCCTCATGTCGTCGGTCAGAGATTCGAGTACCGGCGCGAATGGCGTCCGATAGAGCGTACGGAAGAACGGCAGGGATAGTACGACCGGCGATATGAGCGTCGCAAGTCCCAGCAGCGTGACAAGCAGGCTCAGCGCAAGAACCGTTTCGACGAGCGGGTGGCTGTCGAACACCCTGCTCAAGAAGGCAAGCACCAAGCATTCGGCAAGACCGATGAAGGCTAACGCCCGAACTGCCTTTTCCGCGTTTTCAACGCGCGCTACCCAAACGCTTTTGGGTCGTTCAGGGCGCTTACGCGTGGTAAGCCGCCCAACAATCTCCCTAACGTTGTCGATATCCAACCGGCGGATTGACGGAGGGACACGCTGATCCATGAGAGCTCCTTTTTAAAAATCGGGAATCTGTTTCTCGTGGTTGACGGCCGCTGCAATGCAGCGCAAACAGTGCATGAAAAGTCATCCGTCATGAAATTGACGCGCGTATCGGCACGCGCCACACTATCGCCATGAGATAATCAGCTTCCGTCACAATGGGCCGAAAACCCTTTACCGCACTGGGTCGACGCGCGGCGTTCAAGCAGCACATGGCTCCAAGCTGAACCGCATCTTGGCCGCACTTGACGCGGCGGCTAGCCCTGATGAACTGAACCATCCCAGCTACAAGCTACACGCCCTCAAAGGTGACTTAAAAGGCTTCTGGTCAATATGGGTCAATGGCAATTGGCGCATCACGTTCCGGTTTGTCGGCCCCGACGTGGAGTTAGTTGATTACCAGGACTACCACTAAGGAATACGCCATGATGAAGCACCATCCCCATCCCGGCGAGCTGCTGCGCGAGGACGTGCTTGCGCCGCTTGGCATCGAAGTCACTGATGCGGCTCGACGACTCGGCATGTCGCGCACGTCGCTGTCTCGGGTTATCAATGGGCATGCCGGTATCCGCCCCGACCTTGCGGTGCGTTTGGAGCGCGCCGGGGTAAGTACCGCACGTTTTTGGATGACCTTGCAGGCAAACTACGAGCTCAGCCTCGCCGAGCAACGCGAGCAACCCAAGGTCTTGCCGCTTCAAAACGGTACCGCACTCGGACAATAACGAACCTCGGAAAACATATGTGGACCGGACTCCGTATTCGATGGGTGTGCTTTTGGCGAAATCACGTGTGGGCCAGCGTTGAGCGTTACATCGGCCACGACATCGGCTGGAACGAGGACCGATGCCGGCGTTGCAGCAAGAGCAACAGGTGGGTCGGATAGAAGAACAAGCACGGGGAGCGAAAGGAGGCGAGCTACAAGGACACGCCGATGTTCGTGAAGCAGCAGCACGCTATCGCTGCGAAGACCTACCTCCTGGATCGCGAACGCAAGAGAATTGAACGGGGCACCCGTTGCGAGCGACGCGAAGCTACCAAATAAAAAGGGCCTAGCCATCGGCTAAGCCCTTTATTCCGTTGGTGGAGCGGATGAGGATCGAACTCACGACCTTCGCATTGCGAACGCGACGCTCTCCCAGCTGAGCTACCGCCCCAACGAAGCCAAAATTGTAGCATGGCTGATGCTGTTGACAAGCGCCACGGCGCGTCGGCCAAAGCCGACGAAGCCGCTATTTATCCGGAGCGCCGGCCAGCACCCACTTCACGACTTTATCGATGTCGTCATCGGTCATCCGTGGATGCGACGGCATCGGAATGACGCCCCACACCCCCGAACCGCCATCACGCACCTTCGTCGAGAGCTTGCCGAGCGCTTGTGCATCGCCCTTGTATTTCGCCGCCACCTGCCGAAACGACGGCCCAACGAGCTTACGATCCACCGTATGGCAGCCGAGACACGCGTTGCTTCGTGCGATAACGAATCCGTCCGGCTGCTGGGCCGCGGCAGCGGACACCGCTGCCAGCGATATCGGTACTGCCGCCGCGGCGGCGGCCATCATCCTGATGCTCAACATCGCCCGCACGCGAGCCGTCATTGGCTACGCTTCGCATTGCCCGGACGAACCTGCGTCGAATCCAATACGGGCGCCGGCGCCTGCTGCCCAAGCGGCTGAGCGCTGATCGACGAAGATGGCACCGCGCCCACCGTAGGCTCCGCCGCCGGTTGAGCCGAACTGGGCGCGTTCGCGGCCGCGCCGGCCGTCGCCGATACGGCCTGCGCTTCTTCCGGCTTGATGTACTGGAACACCTTCACGACCTTGACCACGCCCGGCACGCGGCTCGCCACATCGGCACCACGGTTGCCTTCGTCTTGCGTCACGAGCCCCATCAAATACAGATTGCCGCGCTCGCTCACCACCTTGAAGTCGTTCGCCGAAATGCCCTTTTCAGCCACCAGTTCGCTCTTCACACGCGCGACGAGATAGGAGTCGTTAGCGCGCGTCGAAAACGAACTCTTCGGCTCGACCGATAGCTCGTTGATGACGGAGTCGACGTTGTTGATGCCCTTGACGATCGCTTCCGCGCGCTGTTTCGCGGCCTCGTCGGGTACCTCGCCGGTCAACAGCACCCGGCGATTGAATACCGTCACGTCGACATGGGCCGTATCGGGAAACTCATTCGCAATCTGCGAATAAGCTTTCACCTGAATCTCACGATCCTCAGTCTGCGTGCCGAGCGTGCGGCGGTCGGTGGCCATCAGCGCCCCACCGCCGGCTGCCCCCGCCACGGCCAGCACGCACCCCTGCAAGGTCACGGCCAACGACGCAGCCAATCCCGCCGCGAGCATGGCTCGCACAAGCGTCTTCGCGACGCGATTTGCGTTCATCAATGAGTTCCCCTTTTCCGAAGGTCAGTCTTCCCCGAGCAACATCACATCGATGCCGTCGCACAGGCAGTGAATAATCAGCACATGCAGTTCGCGGATGCGCGCCACCCGCTCGGACGGCACGCAAATGTGAATATCGGTGTCGGCGAGCGCGCCGCTAATCCGGCTCGCAACACCCCCCGTCAGCGCCACCACAAACATCTCGCGCTCGTGCGCCTCGACGATCGCTGCCAGCACGTTAGCGGAATCGCCCGTCGCAGTCACGACCAAAAGCAGATCGCCCGCATGGCCGTGCGCACGCACTTGCTTTGCATAGGCGGAATCGAGCCCGCCATCTTCGGCTAACGCAGCCAACACCGATGCATCGGCGCTCAGTGCGAGCGCCGGCAAACCCGGCCGTTCACGTTCAAACCGAGCGCTCAAGTACGCTGCGAAACGCTGGGCATCGGCTGCCGACGCGCCCTTGCCGCACGCAAGGATCTTGTTGCCGTTCGCAAGCGCACCAAATACGGTGTCGATGGCCGCGGCAATGGGCATCGACAGCACATCCATCGCATCGAGCTGAAGGGCCGCGCTATCGCGAAAATGCTGTTGAATACGTTCGACTGACATCGCCTCTCTATATTGGCAGCGCCCCGCATGCTGAGCGCCGTTGCATCAGCGCGCCAGTTTACCGTACTCGCCGCACGAACCGGCTATACGCCGTCCGCACGGAACGCATCGCGCAGCCACAGCACGCGCTTGCCGTCAAACGCAACGACATCGAAACGGCAAGCGCTGGTCGAATCGTTGCGCGCCATCAGAAAAGACTCCGCAGCAAGCACGAGGCGCCGCTGCTTCTCGCGACCGACGCTTGCCGCGGCACCGCCATAACGATTGCCCGCGCGCGCACGCACTTCGACAAACACGAGCACGCCATCGACCTCGCGCATGACGAGGTCGATCTCCCCGCCGCGGCACGCCACGTTGCGCGCGACAAGCTCGAGCCTTCGCCGCCGCAGGTAATCGAGCGCAACCGCTTCGAATTCGCTCCCGCGCCGTTTCGACCCGCCGCGCGAGCGAAAGTTGTCCACACCGCGCTCGCGCTCACATTCGCGTTGATCCGCCGCCCGCCCGTTTCGAGGCGCATGGCACAATGGCGCCCTCGCCTCGCTCGTCAGCGCCCTTCGTTTCATGTCCGACCTCCTCGACCTCGCGCAACATCAGCATTACCCGGCAGCGGCGCTTTATATCGTGGCAACGCCAATCGGCAACGCCGCCGACATCACGCTGCGCGCGCTGCACTTGCTCGGCCTCGCCGAGCGCATCGCGGCGGAAGACACGCGCAACACCGGCCAACTATTGAGCCGTTACGGCATCGACAAGCCGCTGATCCCGGTTCACGAGCACAACGAACGCACCGCGGCGCAACGCATCGTCGAGTATCTGCATGCGGGCGAACGCGTTGCGTATGTCTCGGACGCAGGCACACCCGGCATTTCGGACCCCGGTGCGAAGCTCGTCGACGCCGTACGCGAAGCAGGCTTCACCATCGTTCCGCTGCCCGGCGCAAGCGCGATCACGACGGCGCTATCGGTTACCGGCGATTGGGCTCCAACCTGCACGTTCCTGGGCTTCTTGCCGAGCAAAGCGAAGCAGCGTGCAGCCTCCTTGCAGCGGCTCGCCACGCACCCTCATGCAATGGTTTTCTATGAGGCACCACATCGCATTGTCGATACGGTGCAAGCGCTCGCCGACGCGTTCGGCGGCGCGCGCCGACTTTTCATCGCACGCGAGCTGACAAAATTACACGAGGCGCTCAAGAGCTGCACCTTGGCCGAAGGGCCAACGTGGCTGAAGGAGGACGCAAACCGGCAACGCGGCGAGTTCGTGCTCGTCGTGGAAGGCGCGCCGCTTGCGCCGGCCGATACCGACGCGCAGACGCACGATGCGTTGATCGCCATGCTGCTCGAGGAAATGTCGGTGAGTGCGGCCGCGCGAATCGCTGCGTCGATTACCGGCGCCTCGCGCCACGCGCTCTATGAACGAGCATTGGCGCTCAAAAACGACTGAAGGGCCCCCTACGGCGGCCACTTCGGTAGAAGCAGATAGGCACAAGAAAAAGCGAAATGACTTGCTGACGACCCACCTTGCGCGGGCCGACAGCACCGTCATCGGCCGCGCATCGGTCAGCCGTTACGGCTGCGATGGCGACGAGTCTTTCGGCGGGTTCACCGATGCCATGACGTCCGGACGTTGAGCCTGAGCCTGAGCTTCTTGCTGTGTCAGTCCTTCAATCTTTACGCGGGCCGTGCCGCTCGTATGCAAACCGATCTCGCGGGCAGCCGCATACGATAAATCGATCACGCGGCCACGGACATATGGCCCACGGTCGTTGATCTTGACCACGACGGATTTCTGGTTCGCCGCATTGGTGACGCGCACATACGCGGCGAGCGGCAACGTCTTGTGCGCCGCCGTCATCGCGTGCATATCGAAGCGCTCACCGCTTGCCGTACGGCGTCCGTTGAACTGCTTGCCGTACCACGAGGCGCGGCCCGTTTGTTTGAAGCCCGAGACATCAGGGATGTCCTCGTCGATCGGTTTTGCATCCCCCAGCTTCGAACTCGGTGCCGGCACAGGCGCAGCGGCCTCACCGTAACCGAGCGGCGCACCCGCGCGCGTTGCGAGCGGCGCGCCGCTCAGGCTGGCATTGCCGGTTTGCGACGGTGACGCTGCACAGCCCGCCAGCAAAGCCAAGACAGAAACCGTTCCCACGAATCGACGAATTCGATCATTCATATGACGTGCCTGCCACAGTGTCGAGCCGTGCATCGCGTCGAACTCGAACAACAGCAGTTCGGCAACGCAACGAGCGGCTCTGGCAACCAAGCGAACGCACGCGCCACCGCTTTGAGAAGCGGCACCGCAAGCGGATGCTCGGCTGCGGCCACACTCGGCCGCAATTTGCCCGGTTGGTATTCACGTCTGGCGCGACTGTCCCCAGCAGCTTGCCAGACCCCACACGCCGTCGTCGAACATGACTTGCACGCTCTCTTGCGCGCCAAAGGCGCGAGGAACGGCGGCGTTGGCTTGCCCGGCGGTGCAGCCCGCTGGCTGCGACGGGCGCGTGGCGCCCGGCCGGTCAAGACGTGTGCATCGAACTCAGTCGATACGGAATGGAAGCCGCTACGTTGACGGCTTCATTGAAGACAACCGGGCGCAAGACGACAAAGCGGCCCGGTCGGCAATTGGCGGCGCGGGCAAAAACCGCGCTCGATGGGTGCCATTATAGCAAAAGCGACGGGTAAGCCAGCATCGCGGGTACCCGCGGTCATTGATTATCCCTATGGCTGCAATAATCTGCATTGCCGTCGTCGTTTCGATTAGCCGAACGGACAAGCGCGTGAACGGAGGCTGACCGGTACAATGATCGCTTTTGGCCCTTCCCATTTCGCGCGCCGCATCCCATGAAGGTCTTCGTCGTTCCGGTTACCCCTTTCCAGCAAAACTGCTCGGTGCTTGTTTGCGAAGCGACGCAGCGCGCCGCCGTGGTCGACCCGGGCGGTGACATCGAATTGATCGAGCGTGTGCTGCAAAGCGAGCAGGTCTCGCTCGAAAAGGTGTTCTTGACGCACGGCCATCTCGATCACTGCGGCGCGGCGAAGGCGCTCGCGACGAGTCACGGCGTCCCGATCGAAGGTCCGCAGGTCGACGAACGGTTCTGGATCGATCAATTGGCCGCGCAAAGCGCGCGCTTCGGTTTCCCGCCTGCCGAGCCCTTCGAGCCGGATCGCTGGCTCGACGATGGCGATACGGTCCGCTTCGGCGAAGAAACGCTCGACGTCTATCACTGCCCCGGGCACACGCCGGGGCACGTCGTATTCGTGAGCCGCCGGCACCGCCTTGCCTGCGTGGGCGACGTACTGTTCGCCGGTTCGATCGGCCGCACTGATTTCCCGCGCGGCAACCACGCCGATTTGATCCGTTCGATCCGCACCAAGCTCTGGCCGTTGGGCGATGACATCACGTTCGTGCCGGGTCACGGCCCGAGCTCGACCTTCGGCGAAGAGCGGCGTTCAAACCCTTATGTCGCCGATGGAGTGAGCGCGTGACGCAAGAAATCTATGTCAGTACCGATATCGAAGCCGATGGGCCGATTCCCGGCCCGCATTCGATGCTGAGCTTCGCCTCCGCCGCCTATACACCGGACAAGCAGCTGATCGGCACGTTTTCGGCGAATCTCGAAACGCTGCCCGGCGCCACAGCGCATCCGGTTCAGGCAGCCTGGTGGAAAACGCAGCGCGAAGCCTGGGCAGCCTGTCGGGCCGATCTGCGCACCCCCGAAGAAGCGCTGCCGGCCTATGTGGACTGGGTGGAGGCGTTACCCGGCAAGCCGGTGTTCGTCGGCATGCCGGCAGGGTTCGATTTCACCTTCATGTTCTGGTACATGATGCGCTTCGCTGGCCGCTGCCCATTTTCATGGTCCGCGCTCGATATCAAGACGCTCGCTTTCGCGATGACGGGCCTGCCGTATCGCAAGTGCATCAAACCGCGCATGCCCAGGCACTGGTTCGACGACCACCCGCATACCCACGTCGCACTCGACGACGCCATCGAGCAAGGCGCCCTTTTTTGCAACATGCTCGCCGACCTGAGGGTTTGGCAGCAAAGCCCAGCGCTCGCGGCGCTCAAAGCGGAAAAAACCGGGCCGGGCGGCCCAGGGCAAAACGACGCCGAGAGCCCACCAAATTAGGTAATCTCCCTCGCTTTTTGCTCATTCGATTGCCTTTTATTTCTCCGGCCACTAGTATTCGTGGATGTAGCGGCCGAACGGAGGCGCGGATGACACTCGATACCTTCTCACAGAAAATCCTGCGCTTGCTGCAGCTCGACGCGCGCCGCTCAGTGCAGGAGATTTCCGATCAAGTGGGCCTTTCGAGTACGCCATGCTGGCGGCGAATCAAGGACATGGAGCAATCGGGAGTCATTCAGCGTTATACGGCGCTGCTCGATCGCGAAAAGCTTGGCCTGCATGTCTGCGCACTCGCCCATATCCATCTCACGCGGCATACAGAAGGCGGCGTCGAACAATTCGAGCGCGAGATTGCCACCTGCCCCGAGGTCACCGAGTGCTACAGCACGACCGGCGAAGCAGACTACATCCTCAAGATCGTCGCCCCCGACATCAAGGCCTACGATGCGTTCCTGCACGAGCGGATTTTCAAGATCCCCGCGGTCGCGCAAGTCAGGACGAGCGTCGTGCTGCGCGAAATCAAGTTCGACACGCAACTGCCGCTTTGAATCGCGGCTCTAAACCGCCGCGCAAGCCGGGCTGCTCGACGAGCGTCACCCTTACGCCGAATGCTTCACGCAGCCCTGCGTTCGTGCCGTTGCCGGATCTACTCTGCGCTGCAATGTGATTCTGCTCGCGCCAAGCCGCGCTTTTAAACTCGTCAGGTCGAGGCGGTTGGCAAGGTCGGCGTCGTGCTCGCGATCAGCCAGCGCATCGGAGGCGAGCGTAATGTCGAGGTCGAGCCCGGTGCTCAAGTAGTGAACGGTGAGCGCCGCGGCGCGCAGGCCGTAACGTGCCAGTTCAGCGTCGACGAGCGCCGCCACGTCGGTGCGCGTCGGCAGAAGCACGCTCGTATGGGCAAGGGCGTCGTTTTCGGGATCGACGTGAATGAGCGCGTCGATGACGCGCTTGTCCGTCAACGCGCGACTACGGGCCGATTCAGCGATGTAATGCCCCTCCGATACGGAGATCAAAGGGTCGACGAGGATGTGCGCGTCGACGAGCGCGAAGTCCCCCATTTTGCGCGTGCGGAGCTCGTGCACGTCACGCACGCCGGGGGTGGCCATCAGCAGCGTCCGGATGTCGGCCGTGGCGGCTTCGTCGAGCGCGCGGTCGGACAAGTCCTGTAAAGCGTTCCAACCGAATACCCACCCCATGCGAGCGACCAGAAAGCCGACGATCGCCGCCGCGATCGGGTCCAGCAAGCGCACGCCAGCCAAGCTGCCGACGATGCCAAGCGCTACTACGAGCGACGAGGCGGCGTCGGAACGCGCGTGCCAGGCGTTGGCAATCAGCATGGCCGAGCGGACGCGTTGCGCCTCGCGCAGCATGTAGCGAAACAGGCTTTCTTTCGAGACGAGGACAAGCAGCGCGACCACGAGCGCGCTGACATGAACCGGCGGAATCGCATTCAAATCGGCCAGGCGCACGCCCGCGCGCCACAGCATTCCGATGCCTACCGCAACGAGCAACGCCCCTAAAAACAGCGAGGCAACGGTTTCATAGCGACCGTGCCCATAATTGTGATCAGCGTCGGGTTTTTCCGCACTCGCGCGATTGGCGAAGAGCACGATGAAATCGGAAATAAGATCAGCGAGCGAATGCACGCCATCAGCCACGAGCGCTTGAGAATGCGCGAAAACCCCGACCGCAATTTGCAGCGCCATCAGGACCAGGTTCAGCGCGACACTCACCAACGTGCTCTTGCGCGCGACGGCCTGTTTTTCGCCGGATTCGGCATTCAATTGTGCATGCATCGGAATGCGGTTCGACAAAGATCGCAGTAAACGGAGATTCTACCAAAGCCGCTCGCTCAAATGCCGCTTCGACGATGGAGAATTCACTTGTAAATCATGCGCTTATGAGAACACAAATTATTCGCGTTTCCCTTGTTTCGAAGCAGCGCGTCCGCCTGACGAAACGCATTGTTTAGCGCTGCGGGGCACGTATGCGAATTTCGTAAGACAAATAAAAAGCCGTGCGACCTTTCGGGGCACGGCTTTTATTGATCGAGGACCCGGGCGGCCGTTGGCGCAGCCCTAACTCTCGGAAATTCAGATTCGCTTATCGTTGGATAAGGAATTCGTCGCGATTTTGACCAGCGATCCAACGCGGCGGTTTACCGCGGCCGGACCAAGTGCTGCCCGTGTTCGGATCGCGGTATTTCGGTGCGACCCCTGCACGCGGACGCCCCACTTTACCTTGCTTGCGACCGCCGAGCTCAGCAAGCGAAATGCCATAATCGGCCATTTTCTGCTTGATTTCGTTCAGTACTTCGGCGTATTCGCGCGCCTTAGCTTCTTCGATCTGCTTCTCCAGCTTTTCGCGTTGCGCGAGAAGTTCCTTGTAAGAAGACATACGTTCCCTTGTGGTTTCGGTAAATGACACCGGTCTGATGCCGTTTGCCATTTGAATACATGGTGCCTCGGATATTTCGGAGCGAGATTAGCACAGAATTCAAGCTATCGAAAAGCCAGAATCAGAAATTTTAAAGTCGGCCTTTCAATTTCTTTCCATCATTGATGCTTCCCAAACGAACTATCGGGATTTACCCAATAGGACTCGCATTTGCATATTGCCCCCGAGATAGTGCGCCTGGCTACTATACCTTTCAGCCGATGAAATTTAGATAAGCAATCTCATAAAAAACTCTCACCGGATGACAGCTTCAGTCGCCGGCGCGGCGCGGAGCGCCAGTCAACTCGCGGAGAACGCGTGTGCTTTGCCCAAGGTTTTCCAATGGGCGAGCGAATCATCTAATCGAATCGCCCTCAATGACATTGGCGAGCGCCACTTCGAGTTCATCGAGTGTGGTTTTGGGCGCATCGAAGATTAGCCGGCGTCGAGTGCCGGCGACTTTCAAATCCGCACCATATCGGTCGATACCGAGCAATTCGAGCGTCGACGAACGTCGTGCGCGTGTATCGAAATACTCAGTCAATGCAATTTCGTCGTCGTCCGCGAGCGGCTCGAGCGGATCGAGGTCGTCGCCGCCGAGCCAGCCCATTGCACCGAAGCCGCCAATAAAACGCAACCGCTGCACTTGCATCGCGCGAAACGAGAAATCACCCAGCGCCAGGTAACGCGCGGCAGCCGGTTGGTAGCGCAAATAGCGCCGCACCAGTGCAGCCGACGCATCGACTGGCAGAAATTGCCCGATCAGCGTCAGACGCTCGCCGTTCAGAACGTCTTCATTCGGCGCATCGACCAGCAGGAAGCCTGCGCGCGCATCGACTTGCAGATTCCGGGTGTGCTCGGCGAGCCGGCTCACGACAATGACGGGGCAATGCCGGGCATCCGGCGCGAACGGCAATGTCGTCGGAAACGGAAAGCCCTCGGGTTCGCGCAGGTGGGTGGCGAGCGTGCCGATCGGTCGACGGTGCAGCAGATGAAGGGCAGCGTGGGCAGAAATATTCATGACATCTCCGTGCTGGGAAGACGGATTCTCCGCGCAGCTATCAGCGAGCGCGCAAATGGTCCGCTAAAATCCTCCATTCGCATTTTCATTTCCGTTTCGCGTTACGTTCATCGTAGTGGCTCATTGCGCGCTACGCCGGGGATTTTCCCGTTCGCCCTCGACAATCCATTTTTCGCCCACTTGTGTCGCAAACGTCCGATCGACCCGTTCTCCCCGCCGCGCACCGCGAGTTGTCATTCGGCGCACGTCAGCGCGCCCGCTACGCCACGATGGTCCTCTTCTTTCTCGTAGGAATGGCCTATGCGTCCTGGGGGGTACACGTTCCCACCGTGCGCGATAAGTTTCATCTCGATGCAGCCTGGCTTTCAGCGGCCCTCTTTGCGCTGACCGGCGGCTCGATCGCCACGATGACCGTCAGCGGCAAGTGGATAGCTCGCGTCGGCACGAGGCGCGCCTGCCTAGTGAGCGGTCTGGCGATGGCGGGCTGCGCCGCGTTGATCTTGATCGTACCCTACTATTGGTTGCTGCTGGTGGTGCTCGCGGCGTTCGGCGGTGCAATGGCCGCGCTCGACGTCGCAATGAACGCCGAGGCAAGCGCAGTCGAGTCGGCGCTTGGCCGCCCGATCATGTCGTCGCTACATGGCATGTTCAGCATCGGCGGTGTGGCGGGCGCCGCAGCCGGCGGCTTGCTGCTGTCGTCGGGCATGACACCGGCATCGCATCTCGCCCTCGCCGCACTCGTCAGCGCGCTGATGCTCTGCGCTGCCTGCCCCTCCGTGTTGCCGCATGTCCCGCACGACGAGCATCCGCACGCGTCCGATTCGCGCGTGAGCCACTGGCGCTCGCCGGCGCTCTGGGCGCTCGGCGCCGTCGCGCTGATTGCACTCGTCGCGGAGGGTGCGATGTACGACTGGGCGGCCGTCTATATGCGCGACGTCGTGGGCGCAACGCCTGCGCTTGCGAGCGCCGGTTACGCCGCGTTTTCGGGGGCGATGGCAGCCGGGCGTTTCGGGGGCGACGCCGTGCGAGCGCGCTTCGGTGCCGCGCAACTCGTTCTCGTCAGCGCGTCGATCGCCTGTGCCGGAATGATCGGCGCACTCGTGCTGCCCTTCACCGGCACCGCATTGATCGGTTTTGCAATGATGGGGCTCGGGCTCGCGAACATGATGCCGGTGCTCTTCGCAGCAGCCATGCGCGTGAAAGGCGTGCACGCAGCGGAGGGGATTGCGCACGTGGCCGGTGTGGCCTATGTGGGTATGCTGCTCGGGCCCGTGATGATCGGCGGCGTTGCACAGCTTACGAGCCTGCCGATTGGCCTTTCGGTCGTGGCGCTCTGCGCCGCGCTGGTCGCCGTGATCGGTCCGAATGTGTTGAAGCGGCTCGGGATTTGACGAGATACCGAATATGCTGCGGCAACAGCTGCAACGGGGGCAACCAACGAAAAAAGGCGCGCAGCCAAGATAGCGTTGCGCGCCTTTTCGCTTGATCGGACCGCCCGGTACGCGCCGCGGTCCGCCAAATGATGAAGCCGGCTTACATGCCGACTTCGTTCAGCAGCGTCTTCTTGCCGTCCTTATAGTGGTACAGCGAGATCACGCCGTGCTTGAGGTCGCCCTTCGAGTCGAACGTCGTCTCGCCGATCACACCCTTATAGTCGGTATTCGGCATCGCAGCGACGATCTTCGCCGGATCGGTCGAGTTCGCACGCTTCATTGCATCGACAATGATGTACACGGCGTCATACGTGAACGGCGCATAGATCTGAATCGGCACGCCAAAACGCTTTTGGAAGTTGGCCTGGAACTTCTTGCCGGCGTCGCCCATCTTCTCGATCGAACGGCCCGCTTCCGAGCACACGACGTTGCCCACAGCGTCACCCGCGAGCGTAGCGAGTTGGTCGGTACAGACACCGTCGCCGGCCAGCACCTTCGCACGCAAGCCAAGCTGCTTGGCTTGCTTGGCGAACGGGCCACCGGTGGCGTCCATGCCGCCGTACATGATCGCGTCGGGGTTTTCGCCCTTGATCTTCGTCAGAATTGCCTTGAAGTCCGTGGCCTTGTCGTTGGTCTGATCGTGCGACATGACATTCAAGCCCAGTACTTTGGCCTGTTTCTCGAATTCATTGGCTAGACCCTGCCCGTATGCCGTCGAATCGTCCACCACAGCCACGCTGTGGATCTTCAGACCGCGCGCGTAGTTCGCAAGCGCCGGACCTTGCTGCGCATCGGTTGCCACGACACGGTACGTCGTCTTGAAACCCTGCTGCGTATAAGCCGGGTTCGTTGCCGATGGCGAGATCTGCACGATGCCCGCATCGCTATAGATCTTCGATGCCGGGATAGACGTGCCCGAGTTCAAGTGGCCCACGACCGCAACGACCTTGTCGTCGACGAGCTTTTGCGCGACCTGCGTCCCCGTACGCGGGTCAGCCGCATCGTCTTGCGCGTCGAGCTGGAGCGTGACCTTCTGACCACCGATCGTCAAACCCTTTGCGTTGATCTCTTCCACGGCCAGGCGCGCGCCATTTTCATTGTCCTTGCCAAGGTGCGCGATCTGCCCCGTCAGCGGTGCAACATGACCGATCTTGACGACCGTGTCCGCCGCCGCGCCCGCTGCCATCGTAGCGAACAACATTGCCGCTGCGCTGATCGGTAACACCTTTTGCATCTTGATTTTCATGTAAGTCTCCAGTTTCGGTCCCAAAAACGGCGTCCCCGCCCGTACCCCCGCCTTCGTCCTGTCCGTGTCGATCGATCCGAGGGGCGCAAACGCCGGATGCATCGTCATGCACTTGGTCTGGCACGCGAACCGGCCAGTTCGTGACGAGCCGCACCTCGTGCTGCGCGCAAGTGTAGGACAACAAATTAAAATTGGGGATTTTTTTGAGAATCGGGATGACTACCAATAGCGCGCCGCCAAGTAATGGCGCGCGGCATTGAAGCCGATGCTCGAAGACGCCCCGCCTGTGCGGGTTTCGAAAGCAGGCGTGCGGTTTATGTACTGTATTTTGTTTCGATCTGCATAACGAGAATATGCGCGCCGAATTGAATGGCGATGGCAAATGGCAAATGACAATGGCCACAATCGGCGCATGTAACCGATATTGCCGAACGACACAATGCAAAACGTCGATACCTTTCATCGAACCGCTTCGATCGGCATCGATTAGGGGGTTTGTTCGGTTTATCCGGCCAGGCTGCCGATACGAAGCGAAGCCGCGCGCCATTCGGCTTCGAGCGCAGCGACGAGGTCGGCCACGCTCAAGCCCGCTCGGCGCGTGCGCCCGAGCGCCGCGGCCTGGCCCGCCCAGAGGGATAAATAATCGCCCTTCCCAGCCAAGCCCGCGACGCGACGTAGTTCCTGCGTCAACGCGTTTTGCACCGGATAAGGCGCGATGCGATCGGGTGTGGCGGCAAGCCGTTCCACCAGTGCGTTGCGTATGCCGCGCGCATAACGGCCGCTGATGGCGCGCGTCACCGTTGTCTCGTTGTCCGCGCAGCGAGCGAGCCGCTCCTTCCATGCCTGCGCGATCGGGTTTTCCGCACAGCTCAGGAAGGCCGTTCCCAACTGGGCAGCCTGCGCGCCGAGTGCGAGCGCGGCGGCAATGCCGCGTCCGTCCATGATGCCGCCGGCCGCGAGCACGGGCACGTCTTCGAGCGCGTCGACGAGTTGCGGCACGAGTGCCATCGTGCCGATTAGCGCGTCTTCGAACGTGCCGATGAAGGTGCCGCGATGCCCGCCCGCTTCGGCGCCCTGCGCGGCGATGGCATCCGCCCCCGCTGCGCGCCAGGCAACGCCTTCGGCGACGTGCGTGGCCGTGCCGATCACATAACTGCCCGCTGCCTTGAGGCGCGCCACGTCCGCCGCGCTGAGCACGTCGAAAGTGAAGCTCGCCACCGGCACGCGTAATGCGACGAGCATGTCGAGTTGCGCGCGAAAGTCGGGGGCGTAGCGATCGAGCGCATGGCCGGGTGGCAAGCCGAGCTCGGCCCGCAACGGATCGATGGCGTCCAACGCTCGCCGCACGGTTGCATCGTCTGGCAAGGCGGGCGGCAACACGAAGAGGTTCACGGCGAACGGCCGCGAGGTGGCCGCACGGATCGCGGCAACATCGACCGCAAGCTGTTCCGGCGCGAGCGCAGCAGCGCCGAGACTGCCGAGCGCGCCGGCGTTGCACGCGGCCGCGACGAGCGCCGGGCTCGTTGCACCCGCCATCGGCGCCTGCACGAGCGGCAGGCGCAAGTCGAAACGTTCGGCAAACGGCGACGGATGGCGCAATGCGTTGATCATGTTCGAACCTTTCCTTATGGATGCTACGGCTACTCTACGCGCGCCCGATGCAGCGGAAAAATGAATAATCGAGATCGTTTCAATTCCGGCTGGAGAACGATCGAGGCGCGCGGCAAGTACTGCAGTGCTTGCCGATCAGTGCCAAACTGTTGAATCCGAAAAGCCTACTCGAAGGGAATCGAATGAACGTGATTTCTCAATGGGTCGAAGTCGAAAGCGACGATGGCCAGCGCTTCGACGGTTACCTCGCGTTGCCCCGACCCGGGCACGGCCCCGGCGTTGTCATTGTCCCGGAGATCTTCGGCGTGAACGGGCATATCCGCTCCGTGGCCGAACAATACGCGCTAGCGGGCTACGTGGCGCTGGCGCCCGACATCTTATGGCGCAGCGAGCGACGCGTCGAACTCGGCTACGAAGGCGCCGATCGAGACAAAGCCTTCGCGCTTTTCAAAAAGACCGATGTCGACCAGACGGTGGCCGACCTAAGCGCCGCCGTGCAGGCGTTGAAACAACGCAAGGAGATGGTCGGCCGCGTCGCCGCGATCGGTTATTGCTTCGGGGGGCGCCTGGCGTACCGGCTGGCCGCCGAGGGCGTGATCGACGCCGCTGTCGCCTACTACGGCGGCGGCATCCAGAACGATCTCGATCAGGCCGATAAGATCAACGTGCCACTCGTGCTCCACTTCGGCGATCGGGACAATTCGATCCCACTCGACGCAGTGCGGATGATCGAAGCGCGTTTGGCCGGAAAACCGAACACCGATCTATACGTTTATCCCGGTGTCGGCCATGGGTTCAATTGCACCGATCGTTCGTCGTACGACCAGCGGGCGTCGGCGCTGGCGCTCGGCCGCACAATGAGCTTTCTCGCACACCACCTGTGACTATGCGCCGCTATGCCGCCGATGCGCTGCGGGCTGCCAGCACGTGCCTGGCAGCCCGCCATGCCGGGCGTTACGCCTTCTTGTTATAGGCGCTGCACCAGCCCTTGCCGTTCACCTGCTTGCCGCCGAACATCGGACACGGGGCGTACGCATCGCTCGCTTTGCCCTGGTAGAAAGAGCAGTTTGTGCATTCCTGGCCCGGGGCGTATTTTGCATACTTCGCCTTGTCGACCTTCGTGGCGTCTTCCTTGTATCCGAGCGCTTGCGCGGTCGGATCGCTTTCCGATACTTTGGGTGCGTCCGCGAGCGCTTCACGCGAGAGCGCAAGCGCCGACGCGGCGCCGAGACTGCTGATCAAAAACGTACGACGAGACTGTTTCATCGGGGGATTCTCCAAGTGTTGTAATGAACCACTTCGGGCGGCTGTTCTTGCGACAGCAGGTGGCAGCATACAACGAAGGCGCGGCGCGATGCCGAGTCAAGCGCAGCCAGCCAACGCGCACACGCGCTGCGCGATGGCGAGCGACGCCGTAAGCCCGGGAGATTCGATGCCGAACAGATTCACCAGCCCGCGCACCCCGTGCGCCGCCGGTCCCTGCAGCAAGAAGTCCGCTGCGCTCTCGCCCGGGCCGGAGAGCTTCGGCCGGATGCCCGCATAGGCCGGCTGCAGTGCGCCGTCGCGCAACGCGGGCCAATACTCGCGGATCGCGGCGTAAAAGCTGTCCGCGCGGCCTGGATCGATGTCGTAGTTGATCGACTCCACCCATTCGACGTCCGGGCCGAAGCGGGCCTGTCCGCCGAGGTCGAGCGTCAGATGCACGCCGAGGCCAGCCTCGTTCGGCATCGGATAAATGAGCCGCGAAAACGGCGCTCGACCTGATATGGTGAAATAGCTGCCGCGCGCAAAATACAGTGGCGGCACATGGCGCGCGTCCAGCCCCTTGATCTTGCGCGCCAGCGCGTTCGCGTAAAGCCCCGCACTGTTGACGACGCATGCCGCGTTGAGCGTGCTGGGCGCCGGCCCGCCCACCTGCACGACGAAGCATCCGCCTGTGGCCTCAACGGCCTGCACCGGCGCGTGAAATGCAATGGACGCCCCGGCGCGCTCGGCATCGCCTTGCAGTGCGAGCAGCAGTTGGTGGCTGTCGACAATGCCCGTTTGCGGCGAAAAAATCGCTTCCACGCATTCGAGCGCAGGCTCGAGCGCCTGGGCCTCGTGCGCGTCGAGCCGCAGCAGATCGAGCACGCCGTTTTCCTTGCCGCGCGCCGCAATCGCGGCGAGTTGCGGCAACTGGTTGCGCGCAGTGGCAACCAATAGCTTGCCGCAGCGCTGATGCGGCACGCCGCGCGCGGCACAGTACTCGTACAGCATCTCGCGCCCGCGCACACAGAGCGTCGCTTTCAGCGAGCCGCGCGGGTAGTAGATGCCGGAGTGGATGACCTCGCTGTTACGCGAACTCGTGCCGGTGCCGATGGCATCGGTCGCCTCGAGCACGATAACTTCGCGGCCACGCTCGGCCAGCGCGCGCGCTACCGCCAGACCGACCACACCCGCGCCGATCACTACGCATTCGATCTGATCCATGTTTGTCGCCGCGGCTCGTGGCCGCGCTTGGTCACCGGTGGAGGTGCTCGGGCCGTACGTCGGCCCGGCACCTGGGATGCACGCCTTGCCAGGCGCCGTGCGGCCGCCTCGTGCAGTGTGTCGATCAGGGCCGAACACTGTGCGCGATGCATAGTGCAAGCGCGATTGTACGACGAGCGGACGGCGTCG
This sequence comes from Trinickia sp. LjRoot230, assembly GCF_964253315.1. Lineage (NCBI taxonomy): Bacteria > Pseudomonadati > Pseudomonadota > Betaproteobacteria > Burkholderiales > Burkholderiaceae > Trinickia > Trinickia sp. LjRoot230. The sequence goes on along the minus strand of NZ_CAXUQX020000001.1, from coordinate 214,453 downwards.
ATGGACGGCGCAGGCTAAAAGCCGATTGGGCGGCGCCGGCCGCTGCGCTCGAGCCGGATATCGTCGGCGCGAATGGCGTCGCGCCCATCCACGCGCGCCGCGCCGAAGCCGTGCATCAGCGCGCGGCGCATATCGCGAGGCGAGGCCTGCGCGAGCGCATCGAGCGCGTCGTCACCGAGCACCGCCGCAAATCGTTGCCCCCAGCCGTGCGCCGAACGGATCTCGTCATAGATGGCCTGTGCGATACGCCGTGCGCCGTTCGCGTCGGGAGGCGTGATCTCATAGATGCTCATACGGCTGAGAATGGGCTCCGGAATCGCGCGTTCATCGTTGGCCGTGGCCACCCAGATCACCTGAGCCGCGTTGATCGGAATTTCGGCGAATTCGTCGATGAACGATTGCGCCGTCTCGTGTTCGAGCAGCGCATAGAGGGCGCCGAGCGGATCGTATTGCGAATCGCCATTGGCTTTGTCGATTTCGTCGACGACGATGACCGGGTTTGCGTAGCTGCCATTCACCAGCGTTTCGAAGACCTTGCCCGGCTTCGAGTTCTTCCATTGCGACGATGCGCCCGACAGAATCCAGCCGGCTGTCAGCGAACTCATCGCCACATACTGATAAGCCGTGCCGAAGATGCGGGCGAGCGCCTTGGCAAAATGCGTCTTGCCGATGCCCGGATCGCCCAGCAGCAGCATCGGCATCAGCTCGAGCCGATCTTCCGTCTCCATGCACAGCGCAACTTGCCGCCGCACGTCCTCGAGCGGGTCGGCGAAGTTCGGCAAGATATCGATGAGTGCGTCGATCGCCGGCATCCGCGTTGGCTTCACGCAAAAGCGCAGATTGCCGACCTTGAGCATCTTCTCGTACGTTGCGCGCAATGCATCGTTCGCGCTTTCTCCCAATTCGGTCAGCGCAGTTTCGACCTGCTCGAGGTCGTACACCTTGCTGAACGACGCAACTGCAATTTCCTGCTTGACCATGGCTGTTGTCATTGTCCACCTCATTCGTGCGAACGGAGCTCGCCGCCGTCGGTCTTCCCCCCGAACATCAGCGCCCTGAAGGCGGCGCGAGTTTCGCTTGCTGCGTTACAACGATTCCAATTTCAGTGTAGACACGCAAGTTCCGTGCGCAAAGCAAGCAGCCGGGCACCTTTGCTGCTGACAGGCCCCAAGGTGGCTACAGCGCCCCGGGCGAAAGCGCCCCTCGGCATCGTTAGGCGTAAGATGGGCGCTTGTGGTTTTGGGGCAACGAAACCCAAAGGAGACGTTTCGGATGAGAGGCAAAACCGGTCTCGCGGCCTTACTGTGGCTTGTATGGTTGATGTCGTGCGTGCCGCTCGGTGCACAGGCGCAAACGGCTCCCCAAACAGCCGCGGAGCCGCTCACGGTACAGTGGCAACTCGAAGTCGTGCGCGACGGCAAGCCGATCGACACATTCAGCGGCACGACCGCCGTCGGCCAGGCGGTAACGGCCACGCACCATCACGACACCCTCCATGACGTCGGCTGCCAGAACCGGCCGGCGGCGCGCATCGATCTGGCGCGCACGCTGACGATCTCCCCAATCTCGACCGACACGTCCGGCATCATGTTTGCAATCGATGCTCAAGAGACGATCGAGGACGAAGGCCAGCAACGCACCCCCGATGGCTGCACGCTGCCGCCCCAGCCGCGGCGCGTCTCGGCGAACCACCCAGGGCTCATCGTGCCGCCCGGTCAGCGGGCGAGTTGGACGATCGTCGAAGGCCATCCAATGCTCGTCTACCGCGTGCAGGCGAGCTTGGTTTCTCACTGACGATATGACAGAGGCAGAGCTGCGCAGCATGCGAAACCCCGAAGAACTGCTACAAGAAGCCGCTCAAAGCGCGAAAAAAGAGTTCGTCGCGGTGAGCTGGAACCTGCACAAGGGGCGCTCTCCGCTCGGGTTCACCGCCTGGAAGGCGATGCAGCGCTGGGTCGAATCGACCCATGCCGACGCGTATTTCCTGCAAGAGGCGATGGCGCGGCGTATGCCGGGCCCCATGCTCGCGACAAGCTTCGGTGCGCCCGTGCACGAGCCGCTTGCCGATGTCTGGGAATGTCAGGCGACCGAACTCGCCCATGCGCTCGACCTCGACATCGCGCTCGGCCCGAATGTGTTCAAGCCATCCTGGCGCCACGGCAACGCCATTCTTTCGCCGCATCCGCTCGACCTCGGCGGGCGTTGGGACATTTCAGCGCACCGTTTCGAAAAGCGCGGGCTGCTGGTCGCGCGGGCGTCATTCGCTGGCCGCTCGGTCACGCTGCTGTGCGCGCATCTGGCGCTGACGCGCTCCGCGCGGTTGCGGCAGATGAACTGGATCGCCCACTGGATCGCCCGCGAGGCGCCCGATGGCCCGCTCGTACTCGCAGGCGATTTCAACGACTGGCGCAATGACTCCATTCCGCTGTTCGCGGAACACGGCTTGAAAGAAGTGGCGACCGAACTCGGGCAGGCAGCGCGTACGTTTCCGGCGTTCTCGCCCGCGCTTGCGCTCGACAAAATGTTCGTCCGCGGCATGCGGCCCGTCGATTGGATCGCCCCGACGCAAGCCACTGCCTGGCTCTCGGACCATTTGCCCTATGTCGCGCGGCTGCGGCTCGACGATTGAGTGAGCAACGAACCGATACAACCGGTACAGTAGCGCCGATAAGCCCCGCCCCCCAGAGCCGACCGCCCCATGCATTCCATGCATTACGTACCGATCCTGTTGCAGCTCGCCATCATTTATCTCGTCGCGGCAGCCAGCCCCGGCCCCAATTTCTTCATGGTGACGCAGCTTTCGCTGTCGGGGCGGCGCGGGCTCGGCGCGATGTCGGCGCTTGGCGTGGCGACCGCCTCAATGATCTGGGTGACGCTCGCGATGGCCGGGCTCGCGGCACTGCTGCATCGCGTCGAATGGCTCTACGAGACCATCCGCGTGGCCGGCGCCGTCTATCTGGTCTATTTCGGCCTCAAGCTCTTGCGCGCGAGCACGCGCGTCGCCGAGACGGGGGCCGCAAGCGCGGAGCTGCCGGCCGACATGCCCGTTGCACCGAACGCGCTCGCCTATTGGCGAGCCTATCGTTCGGGACTGGTCACATGCCTCACCAACCCGAAATCGTGTGCGTTCTGGACCAGTGTGTTCGCCGCTGTATTTCCGATCCATCCGCCGGTTTGGTTCTATGGCGTCGTACTTGCGCTGATCGGCTCGCTGTCCGCCGGCTGGTACCTCTGCGTGGCGCTGCTCTTCGCGGCCGAGCGTACCCAGCGCGGCTATCGTCGGTTGCGCCGGCCCATCGACGGCCTCTTCGGCGCGGTGCTGGTCGGGCTTGGCGCGAAGCTCGTCGCGTAAGCGCCGAGCGGCACCGCGTACGTCCCTCGTACTTCCCTCCGGGCGCCCGTGATACATGCCGGTATGCGTCGCAGACAATGCGGGCTGCACGCGCTGGCCGCGAGCGCGCTAAAATAGCAGATTCAGCGTCTTACAAGCTGTTTTTTCGCGAAAGCGCATGGCTCTCGCCGCCGAAGGCCGGGGGGTTCGTGCGCAGGTGCGTTCCGCCTTTTCTCGCATTGTCCACGTAGCCATGAGCAACCTTAATCCGCAGACTGTCCTTTCCGTCCACCACTGGACCGACACGCTTTTCAGCTTCACTTGCACGCGCGACGCGTCCTTTCGCTTCGAGAACGGTCAGTTCACGATGGTGGGACTCGAAGTGGACGGCAAACCGCTGATCCGCGCCTACAGCATGGCCAGCGCGAACTACGAGGAAAACCTCGAGTTCCTCAGCATCAAGGTGCAAGACGGTCCGCTCACATCGCGGCTGCAGCATTTGAAGGTGGGCGACCAGGTTTTGATCGGCAAAAAGCCGACCGGCACGCTGATGGCCGACAATCTGTTGCCGGGCAAAACACTCTGGCTGCTTTCCACGGGCACGGGTCTCGCGCCGTTCATGTCGATCATCAAGGACCCGGATGTCTACGACCGCTACGAGAAAATCGTTCTGACGCACACCTGCCGCTTTGTCGACGAACTTGCCTACAAGGACTACATCACCGAGCACCTGCCGGCGCACGAACACATCGGCGAATTGGTGCGCGACAAGCTGATCTACTACCCGACCGTCACGCGCGAATCGTTCCAGAACCGCGGCCGGATCACCGAGCTCATCGATACGAAAAAGCTGTTTGCCGACCTGAACGTGGCGCCTTTTTCGATTGAAAACGACCGCGTGATGCTGTGCGGCAGCCCGCATATGCTGCGCGATACGCGCGAGTTGCTCGACTCCTTGAGCTTCAAGGAAGGCAGTAATAACGAGCCCGGCCACTACGTCGTGGAAAAGGCGTTCGTCGGCTAAACGGTAAAGCCAGTGGTCAGGTTGGTTGTGGTGCGCGCGCGGCTTTTTTGGCAACGCGTGACGCGTCGATTCGATCTGCAAAAGGGAGCGCTCACGGCGCTCCTTTTTTTTGCCCCCTGCCAGCGGCGAAGGTAGCGGTTGTTACATTCAGACGAATCACACGCCCGTTTTATAGTCGGATTTTTTCCTACAACCATCCCACCCCGATTGTCAATTAGTGGTTGAACAACCTGTTGCAACTCCTTTCTGACACTAGATTTTTTAAATTTTGAGATATCATCGGCGCGAACAATCCACGGACTGAAATCGATTTCTGATCGACAAGGGCGATGTTACTAAATGTAAATTTCGTTACTTCGCGCGCCAACGTTTTCATCTGGCGGGGCAGTCTTGACGCGGTTCGCGTCATCAGTCGCTTGAAGGTCTTCGATTACGCGATGCATTAACGTCTGACTAATTAGCACGGGGCGGGGAAAAACATGGACTCGTCGATGATCGTCTCGCTTGACGCAAGCGTGCGAGCTTCCGAGCTGCGCGCCGCGGAACTTGCGCGTTTGCGCGCGCGAGTGCGGGAACTCGCCAGCGAACTCGTGGTGGCCTGCGAAGCGGCTCGCGTGCATTTGGCCCGCGAACTGCATGACGGCGTCGGCGCCGAATTGACGGCGGCACGTTTTGCGCTTGCGGGCCTGCAGCCGAGCGTCGCGGCAGCGGCGAACGCGGGTTCTCACAATGCGTTCGACGTCGCGCAAACCTCGCTCGAGGCCGCCTGCGAAGCGACGCACCGGGTCGTCTCGGAGCTGCATGCGCCGCATTTCGATGGCGGCGTCCTCAGTGCGCTTTCGCAATGGACGCGCGCCTTCACTGAACGCACCGGCTTGCGCACAAGCTTTGTCTGCTCGGCCGACTTGCGGCTCACGCAGGTGTCTCAGGGCGCCGCGCTCGCCATTTTTCGCGTCGCGCAAGAAGCGCTCAGCAACGTCGCCAAGCATGCGGGCGCCGCGTGCGTGGATGTGCGGATTCAAACCGATGCCCGTTACTTGACGCTGATCGTTCGCGATGACGGCCGCGGCATGCGCCGCCGTCATCGTGCGGCGGCTGACGCGCTCAGTGTGGGCTTCGGGCTCGCGGGCATGCGGGCGCGCTGCGAGGCATTCGACGGCAGCTTGCGCATCGTCGCGCATCGTGCCGATGCCGCGGGCACAACGGTGCGGGCGCGCTTCGGCTGGTCGGCGATTCTCGACCTCTACGGCGCGGCTACGAGCGCAGCATCAGGCACGCGCGGCGCCACGGCGGTGAACTAAGGAATGACATTGCGCATCTTGCTCGTGGACGACCATGCGATCGTGCGCCAAGGCGTGCGTCAGTTGTTGCTCAATCACGGCGTGGCGCACGAAGTCGTCGAAGCCGACAGCGGCGTACACGCACTGTCGAGCCTCGATAGCGACCATCCATTTGACGTCGTGCTGCTCGACATTTCGCTACCTGACATGAACGGCGTCGAGGTTCTCAAGCGCATGAAGCGCCGAGCACCACGCACGCCGGTGATGATGTTCTCGATGTTCCGCGAGGACCAGTACGCGGTGCGCTCGCTGAAAGCGGGTGCGGCCGGTTATCTTTCCAAGGCGGTCACCGCGCCGCAAATGATCGAGGCGATCCGCCAAGTGGCGGCCGGCCGCAAATATGTGAGCCCGGCGCTTGCGGAAGCGCTCGCCGATTACGTGTCGTTCGATAGCGACCAATTGCCGCATGAAAAACTCTCGGACCGTGAATATCAGACGCTTTGCCTGCTGGCGTCGGGCAAACGGCTGACCGACATCGCGCATGCACTTTCGCTGTCGGTGAAAACCGTCAGCGTTTATCGCACGCGGCTGCTCGAGAAAATGAAGCTGCGTAATAACGCCGAGTTGACTTTTTACGTGATGAGCAACCGTCTCGTTGATTTCAACCCTGTCATGAATGGCTTGAGTGGCGAGCCGTCCGCTTCGCATGCACCTCTTTAGTGCCCGACTAGCCGAATATTCTAGTTTTTCTGCTTTTGGCGCGTCTCTCCACCAACATCCGCTAGAATGCCAGCCTTCCGCGTGGCCAGCGCGCGCACCTTCCCGGTGCATTCCGGAGACCGCCTTTCATGTCCCTTTTTCGTAAAAAGAATGTCGAGCAGATGATCGCCGGCGCCGAGCAAACCGGCCTCAGAAAGGCGCTCGGCGCGCTCGACCTGACCTTCCTCGGCATCGGCGCCATCATCGGCACCGGCATTTTCGTGCTGACAGGCACCGGTGCCGTCCAGGCCGGCCCCGCGCTAATGGTTTCGTTCGTGATCGCCGCGATCGCCTGTGGGCTCGCGGGCCTTGCCTACGCCGAATTTGCCTCGACCATCCCCGTCGCCGGTTCCATCTATACCTACTCCTACGCGACGCTCGGCGAGCTCGCGGCCTGGATCATCGGCTGGGACCTGATGCTCGAATACGGCCTCGCCACATCGGCCGTTTCCGTCGGGTGGTCCGGCTATCTGCAGTCGCTACTGGCGGGCTTTGGCCTGAAAGTGCCCGTCATACTGAGCGCAGCACCCGGCACCGTGCCTGGCACGTTCACGCTTTTCAATCTGCCGGCCTTCCTGGTCATGATGGTCATCACCACGTTGCTGTCCGTCGGCGTGCGCGAGTCCACGCGGATCAACAACGCGATGGTTGCGATCAAGGTCACCGTGGTGCTCGCCGTCATCGCGGTCGGAGCATTCCACGTCCAACCGGCCAACTGGCACCCGTTCATGACTAACGGCTGGCACGGCGTGTTCGGCGCGGCTGCCGTAATGTTCTTCGCGTTCATCGGCTTCGATTCAGTCTCGTCCGCGGCCGAAGAAGTGAAAGACCCGAAGCGCGATCTACCGATCGGCATCATCGCGTCGCTGGGGGTTTGCGCGGTGCTCTATGTGGCCGTGGCGGCCGTCGTGACGGGCATCGTGCCGTCCGCGCAGTTCGCGGGCGTCTCGCATCCGGTGTCGTACGCGCTGCAAGTCGCAGGCGAAAAATGGGTCGCGGGCTTCATCGACCTCGGCGCGGTGCTCGGCATGCTCACGGTCATCCTCGTGATGAGCTACGGCCAGACCCGCATCATCTTCGCGATGTCGCGCGACGGCCTGTTGCCGAAGTCGCTCTCGAACGTGCATCCGCGCTTCGCCACGCCGTTCAAGACGACCTGGATCGTCGGCCTCTTCTTCGGGTCGATCGGTGCCCTCGTGCCGCTCGACGTACTCGCCGAACTGATCAACATCGGCACGCTTGCGGCCTTTTCGATGGTCTCGATCGCGGTACTCATCCTGCGGCGCACGCACCCCGAGCTGCCCCGCGCATTCCGTTGTCCAGGCGTGCCCGTGCTGCCGATGCTTGCCGTCGCCGCCTGCGTGTTCCTGATGGCGAATCTGCAGTGGATCACCTGGGTCGCATTCCTGGTCTGGCTCGCCATCGGCCTGACGATCTATTTCGGCTATTCGCGCCGTCGCTCGCTGCTTGCGGTCAGCGCGCATTAAGCCTCGCGCGCACGAAGCGAGCAACGTGCGGCAACCGGCTGCGAACCAGCCGCCCGAGCAAAGTTCATAATGGGGGTGTCCGGCGCTTGCCGGTCGCCCCTTCATGACCTTGACGAGGGAGACAGCAATGGAATTAACGCAGAGCTACAAGCTGCCCGTGCCTGCCCAACGCGCGTGGGACGCGCTCACCGATGCGGAGGTGCTTCGCGCATCGATCCCGGGGTGCGAGCAACTTCATGCGGATGGGACGAAGGCGTTCGCGTTCACCGTCAATACGTCGCTCGACGGGGTCAGAGCGCGATTTGCGGGACATGTCCGCATGACCGACGTCGAAGCGCCGCGCGCCTGCACGCTGCGCTTTCAGAACGACGCGGGCAGCGAGGCGGGCGCCCAGTTGCAACTCGAAGCCGACGGCGAGGCTTCGACAACGTTATCCTGCACGGCGCAGGATCAAATGAGCGGCTCGGACGGCTCGCTGCTCAAAGTGGCTGACGCTTTCGTCAAGCGTTTCGCCGCGCGCATGGCGGGCGACGACGCAGGCTCGGCGGGCGATGTTCCGTTGCCACCCGAGCCGTCGGTGCTCCATGCGGCTGTGGCTGAATCGGCGCCCCCCGGCAAAGGCGCGAAATCTTGGAAGGCGTGGGGCGCCAAGTTCTGATCTGATTGCTCACTGATTGTTCACCCGTGCGCGCGAGGTCGTTTGGCGGCACCGCGCGCCGCCAAACCGCCGCTTCTGGCTTCTGTTCGGTTTGTCGGAAATTTCACCTAGAACACGGTTGCTCCCGGCGCTTAACATCGGCGGTTCTTTGAACTACTGCCGTCACGAGACAATCGATGAAATGGGAAAAAGCGATCCTGCTGCTGCTCGACCCCCGTGATCGGATCATCCGATGGGATGCGAATAACTGGAAAAACCGATACCTGATCCCACCGCACTTGTGCTTTTCCACTCAGCCCACGCCGGGCTATACGCCACTGAGCGGCAATTGCCTCGACATCGCGGACGCCGAAACGAAGCTGATCGTTGTCAGTCACGGCAGCCCCTACACCCTGACGATCAACGGACAGCACCGCGGACCCCAAGCACTCGCCGCCTTGTTGCATCGCTACGGGTTGCGCCGCGCCGGGCTGATCGCGCTCAAGGGCTGCCAACTGGGCAAACAAGACTTTCTCGAGGATCTGGTCGCGGAACTAGCCAGCGATGGTGTCCTCGTCGACTGGCTGCTGGCCTACAAGCATTCGTCGATGCAGGTTCCGCTCACGAGCCATGAAGGTGTTGGCGTAGTCGATGCGTTGTTGCGCATGGCGAGCGCAGGCCGCGCGAAGCGGGCTGACGAACGCAGAGTCACGGTGATCAAGGGGCACGTGCACGCCGCGCATCGAGCAGGCTCGCAGCGTTATTGCTGAGCCGCGCGCGGCCTTTGTCAGTCTGGCGCAAGCAGCGGGTATCGCCCGGTGCCGTCATCCGGCCTTGGGTGCGCAGCCTGCACGGGCGGTGTGCGCGGCGCTGCCGCGGGCGCCGACGTTTCCGGTTCGGCGGGTTCCACCGGTTCAGCCGCACCGCTTTCGAGACGGTAAAGCCAAGCCAGCAACTCGGCCACGGCTTGGTAGAGCTGCGGTGGGATCTGCGAATCGAGATCGACCTGCATCAGCAGCGACACCATTTCCGGCGCGCGATGCACGTAGAGTCCGGCTTCCTGCGCGCGCTGGACGATCATGTCGGCGACGAGTCCGTAGCCCTTCGCCACGACACGCGGTGCGCCGTCGGGTGACTTGGCGTCATAGGCAAGCGCTGCGGCACTGTGGCGGCGCGTGCGGCGACTCATGCGCCCTCCCAGTCGAATGGATCGCCCAGCAGACGATCGAGGGGCGACGCCCCGCGCGCCCCGCCCGCGGCCGGCGGCGCCGCACGAGCCGATGCGGTCTCGCCGCCGGCCACGCTTGCCGCTTGGTTCGCTTTGCTGCTGGCATCGGCGTTATTCGCGTTACTCACGTTATCAGGTTCATGCACTTCGTGCGCTTCGGCATCGGCCGCAGCCGCCCGCGCGTACGCAGACGTCGCTGCAACCCCGGCGCCGCCGGCCGGCGTGCCACCGCCGATCTCGCGAATCGACAACCCCGCCAGCTCGATGCCCGCCGCCTGTAAGCGACGTCCAAAGGCGGCACCGCCCGTTGCAAGCCGAGCCGCACCGGTCGGGCTCGCCTGGACGCGGACGATCAGTTGGGTCCCTTTGAGCACAAGATCGGCATCCACGGTGCCAAGCGTCGGCAGGGCCAGCGTCACGCGCGTGCGCCACGCCCGATCATCGGCATCGTCTTGTTCGCCCCGTGGACGACGACGACGGTCCGGTTCCGGTTCGATCATCCAGTCAAGTTTCGCGCCGGGCCACACCTCCCCGGTCCAACGAAATTGCTCCGTTGCAAGCAGATCGAGCTGCTGACGCACCAGCGCAATCGTGGCCGGATGAATGGACGCCGCAATCGACGCAGGCGCCGCCAACGTCTCGCCGGCCCGCGTGCCGGTGCCCGAAGGTCCGCCGCCCGGCCCGTCGTTCTGACCAGCGAAGCCCGGCAGCTGCCGCGCACCCGCGTAGGCGCCGGCATCGGCGCGGGCCTGTGCGGCCAGCGTCGAAGCAAGCGATTGCGCAGCGGCGGCATGAGGCGGCACGAACGAGCCGGCAGCACCCGCGTTCGCCGTCGCACTGCTCCACCCGCTCAATTGCGCATCGGATGACCATGGCGAGCCCGCATCCGACTCGGCCCAATCGAGCGGAAGCTGAACGGCTTGCGCAGCGATGCGGGTTTGCGGCTCGTTGAGGAGCGCTTCGGCGGGATAGCTGCCCCCCAGCCACTGCGCGAGATGCGATTCGTAAAAGAGGCCGGTTTCGGCAACGGTGCGCGCCAACGCAGTAGCGAGTGCGCCGACCGGCAAGCTTGCGGAGGTCGTTGCGGCGGCAGTCGTCGCTGTAGCCGCAGTGCCCGTGGCACGCGCCGCCGCTGCGTCTGCCCGCGCCCCGGTTTCGGGCGGATGGGCCCTGGCCTGGCCGGCGGCCGCCTGAGCGAAGAGCCCGCTTTGCCCCGCCAACGGCGCTTCGATAGCTGGTGGCGCGGGCCAGATCGGCGCCTCGCCGACCACGACCGGCGTTGCCTCGCCGCCAAGCCGGGAAATGGCATCGAGCGTCAGGCCGACTTCGGAGAGCGTAGCTTGCGCGGATGCAGGCGGCGTCGTATCGACAATCGGGGCGGCACCCGCCGGCGCCGCACGCAGGTCGCCCGCTTGCGTCGAGGCGCCGGTTTGCGTCGCGCTCGTGCGGGCGCCCGCCGCGACGTTGTCGATAAGGCTATCGATGCGACTGGCCAGCACGGCGGCGAGCGCGGAGTCGATTCCTGTCATACCGCGTCCTTTACGAGCCCGTCTGATAATCCGAACGGGCGGCGCGCAAAGCGTCGATGGTTAGCGGAAAAAAGCTGAAAAAGCGCACCAACGCCTAGCGCATGCCGAACAATTCCTTGAGCAGATACGCTGGGCGACGCGATGAGAAAAATGCGGACAATCGCGCCATGCTCGGGTTGGCCAAATCGCGAATGGCGGCATCGTCGGCGAGGATCTTGCGAATCAGATCGTACTTGCGCAAACGCTCGTGCTCGTCGAGCGGCACGCCCGGATCGATATCGCGCAGCATGTCGACGAGCGCACGGTACTCCTGTTGCAGCTCGATCAAGTCGTTCCATAACGCCGCACGCGCCGCCGCGAGCATCCGGGCCGATATGGCAGCAATCGCCTCGTAATGCTCGAAATAGTCTGCTTTGACTTTCATCGTTGTACTTCCGGGAGACCTTGGCTTGCAGTTCGGGCCACTTCCGCGCCGATGCCGATCCATGCCTCCTCGAGTGTCGCCAGCAGACCATCCACCTCGACGAGCATCGTATCGCTTTGCTCGATGTTGGCCTGCAAAAGACGCCGGGTCATGTAGCTATAGAGCGCGTCCAGCCGCATAGCGACTTCGCCACCCACTTCCTGGTTCAGCGAGGCCTGCAGCCCGCTGCCGATAATGGCGAGCGCCTTGCTGATCGCTTCGCCGCGAGGGCCGATATTGCCCTGCTGCAAATGCATGCGGGCCTGCGCGATCGCCTGCCGAGCGCCCTGGTAGAGCATCAGGATCAGACGATGCGGATTCGCGCCCATCACCCCTGTCTCGACGCCGACGCGCGCGTACGCGCTCGCTCCAGCGTGTCCTTGGGAAAACATCGGCGCCTCTCCTTTAGTTCAACGGTTGCGGTAATTCCGCGGGCACGCTTCACGCGCCGCACAGATAACGCTGTTATCGGATTAACCGGGAGAAAGCTTTAGACGAATGAGAACGGCTTGACGTCAAACCAACGTCAAACCGACATCTGCATGATCTCGTTGTAGGCCGTGACGAGTTTGTTGCGCACCTGCAAGCCAAATTGGAACCCGACATTGGCCTTTTGCATATCGACCATCACGTCATTGAGCGACACATTCGAGGCGCCCAGCTCGAAGGCCTGCGCTTCGCCGATCGCCTTTTGCTGATCGCCGCTGATCTTGTCGAGCGAGCTCTTGAGCGCGGAAGCGAAACTGCCGACGCCGCCAGCGCCCGCCGCCTGGCCGGACGCAGCCGCGGACAAGGCCGAATTCGCGCCGCCGGCCGCTTCGGCCGCCATCGTCCGCATCTGTTGGAGCGCCGATGCGAGCGGATTGACTGGCACAGTCATGCTGTCTCCATGAAGGAAAAAGAGAAAACGAAAGAGAAAACGTGCCTCGGCCAACCCCTCGCACGCTGCGCAGGACACTACCGATCACGGAAAAGAGCATAGCAGCGGCCCGTTTCGCAAACCCGCGAAACTAGGGGGAAAACCCGGCTCTATTCGACTGATGGCCGCCACTTGCCGCTGGTGATAATCCTCTTCGTGAAAGTGTCCGTCCGCACCCGCTTGCCGTACTTGCCGCATTTACCGGGCACTTACTGTATACGGCGCCGACCGGCCACCCCCGCATCCCGGAGAACCCCGACGCATGGATTCGCAGGCCAATTCTTTGATTAACCCCGACGCTCGCATGAGCCTCGCGGGCGCTCAGCCAGGCGCAGCGGCAGCCGCCGCGTTGCCAGGCTCGGCCGTGGCAGGCGGCGCCGATGCCGGCGGCTTCGCGCAGCGCCTGTCGTCGCTTTCGCAGATGCGCGGCAACCCGCGTGCGCCGCTCATTTTCGCGGTCGCCGTTCTGATTGCCGTCGTCGCCGCGCTGATCCTGTGGACCCGCTCGCCCGATTACCGCGTGCTCTACAGCAATTTGTCCGATCAGGACGGCGGATCCATCGTTGCCGCATTGCAGCAAGCCAACGTTCCGTACAAGCTGTCCGATAGCGGGAGCGCGATCCTCGTGCCGTCGGAACAAGTTGCGGAAGTGCGTTTGCGGCTCGCCTCGCAGGGCCTGCCCAAGAGTGGCTCGGTCGGCATGGAGTTGATGGACCACGAAAAATTCGGCATCAGCCAGTTCGCCGAGCAGATCAACTATCAGCGCGCGCTCGAAGGCGAACTGGAGCGGACCATCCAATCGATCTCCGTCGTGCGTCAGGCGCGTGTGCACCTCGCTATTCCGAAGCCGACCGTGTTCGTGCGCGAACGGGAAGCGCCGTCGGCCTCGGTGCTCGTCAATTTGTATCCGGGCCGTACGCTCGACGAAGGTCAGGTCGCCGCCATCACGCGGATGGTCGCCTCGAGCGTGCCGCAGTTGCCGTTCAAGAACGTCACCGTGGTCGATCAGGACGGCAACCTGCTGACTCAACCGTCGTCGGGCAACGGCCTTGACGCCACGCAACTCAAATATGTCCAGCAGGTCGAGCACAACACGCAGCGACGCATCGACGCGATCCTTGCGCCCCTTTTTGGTGCGGGCAATGCGCATTCGCAAGTGAGCGCTGACATCGATTTCTCACAGACCGAGCAAACGGCCGAAACCTACGGCCCGAACGGCAATCAGCAACAAGCAGCCATTCGCAGCCAGCAAACGAGTTCGGCGACCGAACTGGGCCAACAGGGCGCCGGCGGCGTACCGGGCGCACTGTCGAACACGCCGCCGCAGCCGGCATCTGCACCGATCGTCGCTGCCAGCGGCACGAGCGCGGCGAGCACGGCCGCTCCGCTGTCCGAACGCAAGGACGCGACGACCAATTACGAACTCGACAAGCATATTTCGCACGTCGAACAGGCGATGGGCAGCGTCAAGCGACTGTCGGCGGCGGTCGTCATCAATTACAAGCGCGTGGTCGATGCGAAGGGTCACGTGACGATGCAGCCGATCTCGGCTGACGAGCTTGCGAAGGTCAGCCAGTTGGTGAAGGACGCGATGGGCTACGACGCGAAGCGCGGCGATTCGGTCAACGTCGTGAACAGCACGTTCTCGACCGAGGAAGATCCGCTTGCGAACGTGCCGTGGTGGCGCCAGCCCGACATGATTGCGCTGGCGGTTCAAGTGGCGAAATGGATCGGCATCGGCATCGTGGCGCTCGTGCTCTATCTGACGATGGTCAAGCCCGCGGTGCGGCGCGCCTTTGCGCCGCAGCCGGCGCACGGCGAAGCCGGGGCGACGACGGGCGCCAACGGCATCGGCTCGCCCGACGAGCCAGTCCTGCTCGACGGCATTCCGAATGCGCCGTCGCCGGTCACGAACGCGATCGAGCATAGCGACGAAATGGAAATCAACCTGCTCGCGTTCGAAAACGAGAAGCAGAAATTCGAGCGGAACCTTGATTACGCGCGGACCATCGCCCGCAAGGATCCGAAGATCGTAGCAACCGTTGTCAAGAATTGGGTGTCCGATGAGCGCTGAAGGCGTCAACAAAAGCGCGCTTCTTCTGATGTCGCTCGGCGAAGAAGAAGCCGCTCAGGTATTCAAGTTCCTCGGCCCGCGCGAGGTGCAGAAGATCGGCGCGGCCATGGCGTCGCTCAAGAACGTGACGCGCGAGCAGGTGGAAATCGTGCTGCAGGATTTCGTGAAGGAAGCCGAGCAGCACACGGCCATGTCGCTCGATTCGGGCGACTACATCCGCTCGGTGCTGACGAAGGCGCTCGGCGAGGACAAGGCCGGCGTGCTGATCGACCGCATCTTGCAAGGAAGCGACACGAGCGGCATCGAAGGGCTCAAGTGGATGGATTCGCCCGCCGTGGCCGAACTCATCAAGAACGAGCACCCGCAGATCATCGCGACGATCCTCGTGCATCTGGACCGCGATCAGGCCTCGGAAATTCTCTCGTGCTTCACGGAGCGGCTGCGCAACGACGTCTTGCTGCGTATCGCGACGCTCGACGGTATTCAGCCGCAAGCGCTGCGCGAGCTCGACGATGTGCTCACGGGCCTGCTCTCCGGCAGCGACAACTTGAAGCGCAGCCCGATGGGCGGCATCCGCACGGCGGCCGAAATCCTGAACTTCATGACGAGCGTGCACGAGGAGTCCGTGCTTGAAAACGTCAAGCAATACGATGCGGATCTGGCGCAGAAGATCGTCGACCAAATGTTCGTGTTCGAAAACCTGCTCGATCTCGAAGACCGGGCGATCCAGTTGCTGCTCAAGGAAGTGGAGTCGGAAGCGCTGATCATCTCGCTGAAAGGCGCGCAACCGGCGCTGCGGCAGAAGTTCCTCTCGAACATGTCGCAACGTGCGGCCGAGCTGCTCGCGGAAGACCTCGACGCGCGCGGCCCGGTGCGTGTGTCGGAAGTCGAAACACAGCAACGGCGCATTTTGCAGATTGTGCGCAACCTCGCCGAAAGCGGGCAGATCGTGATCGGCGGAAAGGCGGAAGATGCGTATGTCTAACTCTGGACAACCGGTCAAGGGGCAAGTCTCGGCGTACCAGCGCTGGGAAATGGCTTCGTTCGACCCGCCTCCGCCGCCCGCGCCCGTCGACGACCGCGCACTCGAAGCCGAGCTGCGACGTGTTCGCGACGAGGCTCATGCGCAAGGTTTGGCCTCGGGGCATGTGGCCGGCCAGGCACTCGGCTATCAGGCCGGTTTCGATCAGGGCCACGCGCAAGGCTTCGAAAAAGGCCGTCAGCAGGCGTTGAGCGAAGCAGCCCGGCTCGCGGGGCTCGCCGATGCATTCAAGACGGCGCTCGGCGGCGTCGAGGCGGAGCTGTCCGAGACGCTCGCCGCGCTCGCGCTCGATATCGCCCAGCAAGTGGTCCGCCAGCATATCGCCCATGACCCGGTGGCGCTGGTCGCCTGCGCACGCGAGGTGCTCACCGCCGAGCCCGCGCTGATCGGCGCGCCGCAATTAGTGGTCAACCCGGCCGATTTACCGGTTGTCGAAGCCTATTTGAAGGAAGAACTCGAAGCGCTCGGCTGGCAAGTGCGCACCGATCCGGCCGTCGAGCGCGGCGGCTGCCGCGCGCAGGCAGCGAGCGGGGAAATCGACGCGAACATCGGTACGCGCTGGGAACGGGTCGCGGCCGCGCTCGGCAAAGTGAGCAAATGGTGAAAGAACGAACGGCTGATGCCCTGCGTGCAAGCGGCATGTCACCGCTCGAGGTGGAGCTCGCGCTCGCCTCGTTCGGCCCGGACGAGGCGGCTGAGATAGCGCATGCCGGAGCTGCGGCAGCGCATGGGCATCCGCATGCTCATACGCATGCTAATCAGGCGATCGCCGCCCCGTCGTTGCGGATGCCGCTGCACACGCCTGACCTCGCGCTCGCCGCGAACGAGCATCTCGCCGCCTGGCGTGCCCGCCTGAACGGCCTTGGCCAGCGCAACGCCCTCGCCCGGCCGCTGTCGGCCTGCGGGCGGCTCACGCGCGCGGCGGGGCTCGTGCTCGAAGCCGTCGGGCTGCGTCTCGGCGTCGGCTCGGAATGCATGATCGAGTTGCCGCCGGGCAGCCCGATCGCGATGGCCGAGGCCGAAGTGGTTGGCTTCGCCTCGGACCGCCTGTTTCTGATGCCGACCACCGAAGTTGCCGGCCTGCTGCCCGGCGCACGCGTGTTCCCACGCGAGAGCGTGCCGGGCGCCGATCCGCTCGCGGGCGCCAAGCGTCTGCCCGTGGGCTGGGGCATGCTCGGACGCGTCGTCGATGCATCGGGTCGCCCGCTCGATGGGCTCGGCGAACTCGATTCGAACGCCGACGCGCCGCTGTCGGCACCGTCGATCAACCCGCTGCAACGCGAGCCGATCCAACAGGTGCTCGATGTCGGCGTGCGCGCGATCAACAGCCTGTTGACCGTCGGCCGCGGCCAGCGCATGGGGCTCTTCGCGGGCTCGGGCGTCGGTAAATCGGTGCTGCTGGGGCAAATGGCGCGTTATACGAGCGCGGAAGTCATCGTGATCGGCCTGATCGGCGAGCGGGGCCGCGAAGTGAAGGAGTTCATCGAGCAGATTCTGGGCGAAGACGGACTCGCGCGCTCGGTAGTCGTCGCCGCGCCCGCAGATGTCTCGCCGCTGCTGCGCATGCAAGGCGCGGCATACGCCACGTCGCTGGCCGAATACTTTCGCGATCAAGGCAAGCACGTGCTGCTGCTGATGGACTCGCTCACGCGCTATGCGATGGCGCAGCGCGAAATCGCACTGGCCATCGGCGAGCCACCGGCCACCAAGGGTTATCCGCCATCGGTGTTCGCCAAACTGCCGGCGCTCGTGGAGCGCACGGGCAACGGGCCGGCCGGTGGGGGTTCGATCACGGCGTTCTATACGGTGCTGACCGAGGGCGACGACCAGCAAGATCCGATCGCCGATGCCGCGCGTGCGATTCTCGATGGCCATATCGTGCTGTCGCGTTTGCTCGCGGAAGCAGCACATTACCCGGCGATCGACATCGAAGCATCGATTTCGCGGGCGATGACAGCACTGATCGACGACAAGCATCTGGAACGCGTGCGTGTTTTCAAGCAGATGTTGTCGCGTTATCAGCGCAATCGCGACCTGATTAACGTGGGCGCTTATGCGAGCGGGCGCGATGCGCTGCTGGACCGGGCAATTGCGCTTTATCCGCGCATCGAAGCGTTCTTACAGCAGGGTTTTCGCGAATGCGCACCGTTCGATTCGAGCCTCACGATGCTGGATGCGCTGTTCGAGTAAAGAATCGGAATCAGAGTTGAATCAAGGAGCCACACGATGCCGAAGCATTTCCCGATCAAAACGCTGATCGGTCTCGCGCAAGACGACCTCGATGCTGCGGCCAAGCAGCTCGGACGCGTGCAGCGCGAGCGGGCCGACGTCGAAGCGCAGCTTGCCGCTCTGATCCGTTATCGCGACGAGTATCACGCAAGCTTCTCGAACTCGGCTCAAGCGGGCATGCCCGCCGGAAACTGGCGCAATTTCCAGGCATTCATCGATACGCTCGACTCCGCCATCGACCAGCAGCGGCGGTTGTTGACAACGGCCACCTCGCGCGTGGAGGCAGCCAAGCCGGAATGGATCAGACAAAAACAAAAGCTCGGTTCGTATGAAGTGCTCAAGGCGCGCGGCGACGCGGCCGATGCGCGTGTCGCATCGCGGCACGAGCAGCGCGAAGCCGACGAGCACGCCGCCAAAACACTGCGGATGCGGACCAGCGACGTGAACTGAATGTGAACCGCCGGTTGAAGTCGTCCGGCTGCAGTACCTACTTTGAAACTTATTGAGACGCAGCATCGCGGTTCGATCGATCGATCAATCCATGACGATGTCGCGCAATTTAGAGGCTTACATGTCGCTCTTCTCCTTTATCGGTTCGTCAACGGGCGCGAGCGCCGGCAGCGCTGCCGATGCGCTTCGCCAGCCGGCGAACGCCACCGCGCCGGCGACGCCGTTCGCACAAACGCTGCAAAACAGCATCATCGCGCAACGCCCGCCCGCCAACGTGAACTCGAGCGCCGACGCATCGAAGTCGAAATCGAAGTCGACGAGCGCGGCGGATAGCGCCAGCCAAGCTGCTTCGAACGATGCGGGCGCGTCGAGCAGCACGACCGCTGGCGACGCCGCAAACGAGAGCGCGGACTCGGACACAACTTCAAGCACCGGCACGACGGACGGCACGTCGTCGAGCGCCAAAAGCGGCAACGGCAAACGCGCGGACGGCGCCCGCGACGCTGGACAAAGCGATGCCGCCCAAGGCGCGGGCGCGGCCAGTGCCGCCGACCAAGCCGCCGCCGCAGCTCAAGCTCAAGCTCAAGCTCAGGCACTGGCTCAAGCACAAGCACAAGCAAACGGCGCGCAGCCCAGCGCCGCCGCGAGCGATACCGCCGCGGGCGGCGACCCCGCGCTTGCGGGCGTGTCGGCGACGGGCGGACAGAAGTTGACGACGGCCCAGCCGAAGTCGGTCCGCGCGGCGCTCGAAGCCGCGCTTGCCGCGCAAATGGGGACGCAAGCGGTCGCGGCCACCGCACCGGGCGGCATGGCCGCACTCGGCAATACCGGCAACGCAGCGCTCAGCGGCAACCTGACGAATGGCATCGACGCCCCTGCGCTCGCCTCGAAGGGCCTCGCCGCGCTGACCGGCGACGGCAAGAACGGCAACGCCGCGCTGAACGCCGCGGCGCAACGGGCCAAGGCGATGCAAGGCGGCGCGAACGGCCAGGACGCCACCGCCGCCGCGGCGCAGGCGCTCACCGCGGCAGGCGCTTCGAACCCGGACGCCGCGGCGAGCTTCGCCACGCTGAAAGACACGGCCGACGACGCACGCGCCGCGCTGGCCGCAGCGCAAGCTGCCCAGGCCTCGCAAGCCGCGCAAGCAGCCACCGCAGCGGGCTCGGCGGCCACGACGAATGCGGGATCGACCGTGGCGGCGTCGCTGGCCCCGCAGGTCGGCACACCCGATTGGGAAGATGCGCTGAGCCAGAAGATCGTGTTCTTGTCGAATGCGCACCAGCAAAGCGCCGAACTCACGCTCAATCCGCGCGATCTGGGCCCGCTGCAGGTGGTGCTGCAAGTGGCCGACAATCACGCTCACGCTTTGTTCGTCTCACAGCATCAGCAAGTGCGCGAAGCGGTGGAGGCCGCGCTGCCGAAACTGCGCGACGCGCTCGAAGCGGGTGGCCTGGGCCTGGGCAGCGCAAGCGTCAGCGACGGCTTCGCCCGCCAAGCGGGACAGCAGCAAGGTGACCAGCAAGGCAGCGGCAGCAATAAAGGGCGCGGCAGCCGGTATGGCGCGAGCGACGGCGGCGAGGCCATCGCGACGACAAGCACGATCAACACGCGGCGCACGGTAGGCCTCGTCGACACGTTCGCGTAAGCGCGCGCTACCGACGACGCGCCCTTGCCCCTTATCGCGGTATTGCGCCGCATGCGTTTTGTCCGGGCGCTTTCGCAAGCTCACAGCACCACAGCGAAAACAAGCTACCGGGCGGGCTCGCTCTTTGCTCACACGAAAACCGTATCCGGCGGCGATGCGGTTGCAGCAAACGCACGAGATGGCGTCGAATGTCCCTTCTTTTCGGCTTATCGCGAAAGCCCGCTTTAGCCAACAATCCAACCTACCGAATACACGCAACACATTGCCATGGCCACCACGACCGCAACCCAGCAGCCCACAGTCACGCCCTCCAAGCCGGGCAAATTGAAACGCATGGTGCTGATCGTGCTCATCGCCCTCGTGGCGGCAGGCGCTGCGGCGGGCGGCACGTACTTCTTTCTCGCGAACGGCAAGCATGGCCCGACCAAGCCCGCCGCACCGCCGCCGCCTCCGCCGCCCGTGTTCGCGGCACTTGATCCGATGACGGTAAATCTGCTCTCCGATGACGGCCAGCATTATCTGCGCGTGGGCCTCACGCTCAAGATTGCCGATGAAAAGATGCAGGCGCGTTTGACCGAGCACATGCCGGAGCTGCGCAGCCGCATTTTGTTGGATCTGTCGAACAAGCATCCCGAAGAGCTCTCGACGCTGGAAGGCAAGCGCAGCCTCGCGCAAGAACTCAAAACACTGATCAGCCAGCCCACGGACACAGGCGCACCGCCGGTCCGTGTGGAAGAAGTGCTGTTTACGGAATTCGTGGTCCAGTAGCGCGATGCGTCGTCCGGTCTGCCGCGACGCGAACGCACCGGAGCTCACGAGTCACGCAACCTGAACCGAAACTCATAACCGCAACGAGGCACGAGAAAAGGAATGGGCCACGAAGAGTTCATGTCCCAAGAGGAAGTCGATGCACTCCTCAAGGGCGTAACCGGCGAATCCGATTCGGATGCCGAGCATGGCGACAAGGCGGGCGTTCGCCCATACAACATCGCCACGCAAGAACGCATCGTTCGCGGCCGGATGCCCGGCCTCGAAATCATCAATGAACGGTTCGCGCGTTTGATGCGAATCGGCATCTTCAACTTCATGCGCCGAACGGCCGAGATTTCGGTCGGCCCGGTGAAGGTGCAAAAGTACAGCGAATTCACGCGCAACTTGCCGATTCCGACGAACCTGAACCTGGTTCACATCAAACCGTTGCGTGGCACATCGCTCTTCGTGTTCGACCCGAACCTCGTGTTCTTCGTGGTCGATAACCTGTTCGGCGGCGACGGGCGTTTTCATACGCGGGTCGAAGGGCGCGATTTCACGGTCACCGAACAACGCATCATCGGCAAGCTGTTGAACCTTGTTTTCGACCACTACTCGGCCGCCTGGAAAAGTGTGCGGCCGCTACAGTTCGAATTCATGCGCTCGGAAATGCATACGCAGTTCGCCAACGTCGCGACGCCGAACGAGATCGTCATCGTCACGCAGTTTTCGATCGAATTCGGCCCGACCGGCGGCACGCTGCATATCTGCATGCCGTACTCGATGATCGAACCGATCCGCGACATCCTGTCCTCCCCGATCCAGGGCGAGGCACTCGAAGTCGATCGCCGCTGGGTGCGCGTGCTCTCGCAACAAGTGCAGGCAGCCGAGGTCGAGCTCACCGCCGATCTGGCCGCGATCCCCGTCACGTTCGAGGACATCCTCAACATGCGCGCGGGCGATGTGCTGCCGATCAACATTCCTGAGCATATCGTCGCGAAAGTGGACGGCGTGCCGGTCATGGAATGCGGCTACGGAATTTTCAATGGTCAATACGCGCTGCGCGTACAAAAGATGATCAGCGCGGCAGAAACGATGAAGGAAGGTGGATATGAGTGACCTGAACGTGACGTCCGGTGACGGCGCCCGAGAACTCGAAGCGCAGTTGGCGGCCGCGGCGCAGGCCGAGAAAGCCGCTGCAGCCGCGGACGACGAGACCAGTCTTGACGACTGGGCCAGCGCGCTTGCCGAGCAAAATTCGAACGATACGCCGACGGCCGCTGCTGGCGTATTCCAGCCGCTGTCGAAAGTCGCGCCCGCCACGACGCGCAACGACATCGACATGATCCTCGACATCCCGGTTCAGATGACCGTGGAACTCGGGCGTACCAAGATCGCGATCCGCAACCTGCTGCAACTCGCGCAGGGTTCGGTCGTCGAGCTCGACGGCCTCGCCGGCGAGCCGATGGACGTGCTCGTGAACGGCTGCTTGATTGCGCAGGGCGAAGTGGTGGTCGTCAACGACAAGTTCGGCATCCGGCTGACCGACATCATCACGCCGTCCGAACGCATTCGGAAGCTGAATCGATGAAATCACTCGTGCGTCGGCACAGGGTCCGCGCGGCGGTATCGGCGGGCTTGGCGATCGGTACGGCCGTGCTGGCCGCACCCCTCACCGCAGGCGCCGCCGATCTGAACGCGGTGAATCACGCCGCGCGTATAGCGTCCGGTGTCGGCGCCGGCACGGCTGTGCCCTCGCTGGGCGTCGGCGCGGTGCTGCAAACACTCGTGGGCCTCGCCGTTGTCATCGGCCTCGTATTCGCCTGCGCGTGGCTCGCTCGCCGCTTTGGCTGGCAGCCGTCCGCGCGCGGCAACATCGTAAGAACGATCGGCGGCGTGTCGCTCGGCGGTAAAGAACGCGTGGCCGTCGTGGAGATCGGCGACACCTGGCTCGTGCTGGGCGCCGCGCCCGGCAGTGTCAGGCTGTTGCATACGCTGCCGGCCGGCTCCGTGAGTGTCAGTGTTACCGGCGATGTCAACGCGACGCAGGCGGGTGCTGATGGATCGGGCATCTCCGCCGAAGCCGAAACCGCCGCACAGCAGAGCACGTTCGGCTCGCGGTTTCGCGCCGCGCTTGGCAGTGAGGCCAAAAAGCATTTTTCCCGGCCTTCGGGCGGAGGCAAGTAAATGTCGTTGTGCCGCATTGCGCGGCTCGCGCGCGCTGTCGCGCCCGCGCTGCCGCTTCTCGTATTGATCGTGGCGCCCTCGTCGACGTTCGCGCAAGCGACCGGCTTGCCGGCGTTCACGACCAGCCCTGGCCCGGGCGGCGGCACGACTTATTCGCTGAGCGTGCAGACGATGCTGCTGCTCACGATGCTGTCGTTCCTGCCGGCCATGGTGCTGATGATGACGAGCTTTACGCGCATCATCATCGTGCTGTCGCTGCTGCGTCAGGCGCTCGGCACGAGCACGACGCCGCCGAACCAGGTGCTCGTGGGCCTCGCGCTCTTTCTGACGCTGTTCGTGATGTCGCCCGTACTCGAGCGCGCCTACCAGGACGGCTACAAACCGTTTTCGGACGGCTCGATCCCGATGGAAACGGCTGTGCAGCGCGGTGTCGCGCCGTTCAAGACGTTCATGCTGCGCCAGACACGCGAATCGGATCTGGCGCTCTTCGCCCGCATCTCGCATGCGCCGGCTATGCAAGGCCCGGAGGACGTTCCGCTGCCGCTGCTCGTTCCGGCATTCGTGACGAGCGAACTGAAGACCGGTTTTCAGATCGGCTTCACGATCTTCATTCCGTTTCTGATCATCGACATGGTTGTGGCAAGCGTGCTGATGTCGATGGGGATGATGATGGTGTCGCCGGTCACGATCTCGCTGCCCTTCAAATTGATGCTGTTCGTGCTCGTCGACGGATGGCAGTTGCTGATCGGCTCGCTCGCGCAGAGCTTCGTCTGATCGAGGAATCATTGTCATGACGCCCGAATCCGTCCTTACCCTCGCACATCGCGCGATGTACGTGGCGCTGCTGTTGACCGCGCCGCCGCTGATCGTGTCGCTGGTTGTCGGCTTGCTGGTCAGTTTCTTTCAGGCCGCCACGCAGATCAACGAAGCGACGCTTTCGTTCATTCCGAAGCTCGTGGCCGTGACGGTCACGCTCGTCATTGCTGGCCCGTGGATGCTTTCCATCGCGCTGGACTATATGCGCCAGATGTTCACGAGCATTCCATCGCTGGCCGGATGACGGGCACGCTCTGCGCTGGTCAGGCGTTCTGACGATGTTCACCGTTACTTATGCGCAGTTGAACGCGTGGCTCACGGCCTTTCTCTGGCCGTTCGTGCGCATTGCAGCGCTCGTTGCGACCGCGCCGGCATTCGGCCACACGTCCGTGCCCACGCGCGTCAAGATCGGGTTGGCCGCGTTCGCTACGCTGATCGTCGCGCCGACGCTCGGCGCGATGCCGCAAGCAACCGTTTTCTCGGCTGCGGGCGTGTGGATCATGGTGAATCAGTTCTTGATCGGCGCGGCGCTCGGATTGACGATGCAGCTCGTGTTTACCGCCGTCGAGATGGCCGGTTCGCTGATCGGCTTGCAAATGGGCTTGGGCTTTGCCACGTTTTTTGATCCGAGTTCCAACTCTTCGGCCGAAGTCATCGCGCGTTTTCTGAATACGATTGCTTTGCTCGCTTTTCTTGCGTTCGACGGACACTTGCAAGTCGTCAATGCGTTGATCGCTTCGTTTGAGTCGGTGCCGATCGGTGCGGGCGTGATCGGCGCAACAGGCTTGCGCACGCTCGTGCAGTGGGGCGGCGCGATCTTTTCTGCCGGCTTGTTGCTGGCGTTGCCGGTTGTCATCGCACTGCTCGTCGCCACTCTCTCCCTCGGCATTCTCAACCGCGCGGCACCGCAAATCGGCGTGTTTCAAGTCGGCTTTCCGGTCACGTTGCTCGTCGGGCTGCTGCTCGTTCAGCTGATGCTGCCCAATATGATCCCGTTCTTCTCGCATCTGTTCGATATGGGCGTCGATGCGATGGAGCGCGTGGCGGGATCGATGCGTTGATGCGCGACCAGCGCCTTTCCAGACCCGTCTGATTTCCACATCCTCTTTGTCGAGGCGACGCACACGGCGGTGTGCAAACACGAATCCGGACGCGCCATTGGTGCCGGCGACGACGGCAAAATGAGCCCAACGCGTCTTCTGCCTATCATGCGAGTTCTCTCAACACTTCCTCAATAAATTCATGCGTGCCCTCTTCTTTTCGCATGATGCCGGCGGTGGCAACGTGTTACGAGTCGTCGCCGAGCGCATCAAACGGCGTGGACACACGTGCTTGGGTATAGGCTTCGGGCCGTCGCGCGATATCTGGGCAAGTTCCTGTCGAGAGCATGTCTGCTTGTCGAAGCACACGCTCGCCCAAAAACTCCACCGCCAAATAAAGCGATTTCGCCCAAACATCATTGTCACGGGTACAAGCGTGCGGACCGACGTTGAACAGTTAGCTTGGACAGCCGCACGAGCAGCCGGTGTTCCATCGCTGGCGCTAGTGGATGGTTGGGTCAAGATCCCCGATCGCTTTTTACAGAAAAAACGTAGATCGACCAGACCTACTCGCTATGGCGTGGTCGATTCCGGGATCAAGCGAGTTCTTGTCAGAACATGCAAGGCCGCACCCTCGGATGTCGATATCGTCGGGCATCCGCATTTGGAAAAAATCTCCGCCGATGTCGGCCTCGCCAGGCTGCAACGAAAACGTGCTGCATCGCTGAAGGTCGCATTCTTCTCGACGCCGGCTGAGGACATCGAAGCAGACCACGGCATCGAGGCGATACAGGCCCTACTACCGCATCTGGCCGCGCATGCCCCGCTTGAATTGTTGATCAAGCCACACCCTCGGGAAGCGCTCGATCCGTGGCGGCAATGGCTAGCGCTATTCCGCGTCCAGCAAGATGGCAATTGCATTAACGCTGCCCTGGTCGCCGATAAGCCAACATTCGATATCCTCGTTACCGCTGATGCGGTCATTGGCTTGCCCACATCGGTTCTTGTCGAGGCCGCGTTTGCAGGCATTCCTGTCATGGTGGTCAGCCCGGAATGGTGGCCAAGCCGCAATGTCGTAATCGATCGCTATTTATCCGAGCGCATCGCAAGCAACGCGCAAAGCATTCCGCTCAAGCTGTCCGAGTTGTTCAAATGCATTCGCGCCGATGCGCCAATACACCGAGACGGCAGTGTAAAAAACGCCACGGATCGCGCCGTCAAGGCAATTCAACGTCTGTCAGTCAGACATCGATGAGTGCGGACTCGCGCACGAGCGACAGCGGGCGCGAGTTCGATGCTCCTGGCGAGCCCGGCGCGAAAGCCATCTAGCTTCGGCTCAGAGAAGTTCATGTCGCAGCAAAGACTCTACGAGCATTACGAGCCCGTATTTCGCGAGCTGTCCGACCTTGTAGTTTTCGAGAACCACGCCGCTTTGCGCGGCGAGCTCGCGGACAATTCGTTGCTCGTCGGGCGAGGCGATGTCGACGGTGACCGTGCGCTTGTTGCAATTCGCGCACAGATAGTAAGCGGCCTCGCGCGTGTCCGCGCCGTCGGTGTCTTCGAGTAGGGCGGGCCTCAGTGCCGGATGTCGGCACCTGCGCCGGGCTGCTCGATCTTGATGACATCGGCACCGAAATCCGCGAGCGTTTGCGTCCACCAAGGACCGGCGAGCACGAGGGTATGACTGAGCGCTCCCATGTCGCTCGATGGCTCCTCGAATCAGTCGCCGGCTCGAATAGCCAGCATCGCGAGCATGTTAAGCGCTTTTCGCTGCGTCATGGCGCGCAGGGCCGTGCGGCCTGCCACTAGCTGTCATATCCGCTAGTGCGGCCGTGTCGAGGCGGGTAGAGCCCGGAGCACGAGCAGGTGACCGGTCAAGCGAAGTCTGCGCGATTTCGCGCGTCGGCCGTCCCGATTCAGTGCGCGCCACCCGGACCCACTTCGCATGCAGCCGCGAAGCCCCCCATGATTTGCCCTAAATTTTGAGCCATTCTCGTTACGTCAAACAGGAGCATGTTGATCATGAGTGGTATTCAAGGAGCTACCTCGGGCGCCGGAGGAGTTGATCCGAGGCGCATCGGCGATTTGGCTGACGCTCAGTCAGACGAAACCGGCTCGCTTTCAGACCCATCCCTGCCGCCGGTTCAGCCGGATATAGACTCGCTTCGCACCGGGATGGCGCCCGGCCAGCGTACGGGAGCATCTTTCAAGAGCCCGGTGGATACTACGGACGCGGGGCAAGCAGCCACGACGACAGGTCGACAGAGTCAAGAGCGCCCGATAAGGGAGGAATTGAACAACCTCGTGAGTAGCCTGAAGGACCTGGGCTTTTCGAGCGACCAAATCGACCAAATTGTCGGCAGCCGCGGTAAGACCGAGGATACTCTCGGTATTTTTAGGCGGTTGCAGCAGTTCTGCAATGCCTTACGGATTGACCGCCACCGTACCGATCAACAGGTGCCCGAACAGCTCGGCCTGCTGCCTGCGCAACTCGTCACCCTCGTAAAAGCAGGCGGTGCCGATGCGCTCGATGCGCTAACGAACGCATACTCCGACCAGACGGAGCTGCCCAATGCCGGCGAACTGTGCGGGCTTCTACAAGTGCTCGGGACGATATTCGGCCATTCGTACAAACAACTGGCGAACATCAGTCTCGACAACGCTGATGCGCTGTCCGCGCTGCGTGACGTTCACGAAGAATTAGAGCTTCTAGAGATCTTAGGGACGACAGACATCGGCCACGACAACTCTGAGGCGCTGCAAGAGCAGCGTGATATCGAAGAAAACGAACTCGGGGACCCCCGCATCAATGAGATGCGAAAGCGTACCAATAAGTTGGGCGCACTGGCACACCGCGGTGGCGTCGCCGCACTGAGAACTTTAACGAGCGTAGCTTTGACGGGCCCTTCGCCCTCGCTCCTTCACTTTGACGATTCGCTTGTGCAGGCCCTCCGCGCGACTGGATTGAAGCCGCGTGAAATCGAGCGCCTTTAGCGCCTCGTTGCGGCCGCAAATCCCTCTCGGGCGCGCCGGGTGAGGCAACCATGCTCGACGCTCCGATCAGCACTGCTGATGACCTCGACGCAAGCATTCTGCTTTTCCAGCCGAGATTGCAGACACAACGATTCGCCCACCAAACCAGCGCGTGCGTATCCAGGACGATCACCGTGCAGCTTCCCACTCGATGTCAACGGGCTCTGTTGGGTCGTCGTAACGAACAACGGAGCCGCGCAAAACGTCAAAAGGATTCCGCTCGTTGTTGCGGTACCGCCGGACTTCCAACGTCGGTTTGCCGTGGTCGGTCACGACGACGCTTTCGCCGGATGCCTCAACCTGGCGAAAAAGTTCAAGCGCCTTCGCCTTGAATTCGGACTTCGATACTTGATTGCTTTCCATCTTTACTCCTATGGCCACATGACCATCGTCATTACCCTGGCAAAAGGTGACCATTCATACAAGTCATTTTTAAACTTCCGAGATAGGCCATCGGCGCTTCTGTAGATTGATCGCCTTGCAGGTAGCAACGAGCGCGCAACCAGTGTTTCGGTATCCGGAACCGCGCTTCGCCTTTGGAAAGGCATGCGCCCCGCCCATGCTATGGAATACCGCTTCCATCACGGATGCCAGAAAAATGGACGCACCTCGCATCGGCGCGGGCGGCACAGCTCCCGAGCCCGACCCGACACAATCCCCTAAGACCCCGCCCGCCGATCCCGCCACGCCTCGCACCCAAGACGCTACAGGCGTGCTGGGCGGCCTCAGTCAGCTCGGCTCCAAGGCCGAATCCGGGGAGCCTGGCCGCGCCAGGACGTCGGTCTCATTCGGCAGTAGCGCTCCATCTGCGCAACCCAATGTTTCCCAGAAACAGGTTGACGATCTGATTGATTCCGCCCGCCAGATCGGGGATCTACCGGAAGCCGAGCAGCTGCGGGCGTTCGAACGCGTCTACATTCAGGCTCTGAAGCTGCCCGACCACCAACGCGCCGGGCCGCTGGCCGAACTCGTCGACCAATTTAGCAGGCTGCCGGAAGCCGACATCCAGCACTTGCAGCCGCTATTCCGAATGCTCTTCGATGAGATCCTCAGCCTGCCCGAAAGCCAGCGCGACGGACTGCCGGCCAAGCTGATCCGTAAGATCTGGTCGTTGCCGTTTCCCGGCAAGCCGCGGGAGTTCCAACGCGTCTTCGAGCGGATCATCGACCTACCCGATCACCAGCGCGGCGAGCCGCTGGCTGCGCTCGCGAACCAGATTTACTACTCGCTGGAGGACGTCGACCAACCGGCGATGTACGAGCGCATCTTCGACGAGACCCTCCGCCTGCCCGCCAAACAGCGCAGCGAGCCGCTGGCCGCGGTTGCCTATATGGTCCCGCGCCAAGCCGAAGCCAAGAAGCTGCCGGCGTTCAAGCGCGTCTTCAATGAGATCCTCCGGCTGCCCGATAACCAGCGCAGCCTGCCACTGGCCGCGCTCGCGCGCCAGATCACATGGTTGCCCAAAGCCCAACGGCTACCGGCATTCGAGGACATCTTCGCTCAGCACTTTCGCGTGCCCGACATTCAACGCGGCGAGCTCCTGGCCGAACTCGCCGGCGCGCTCGGGCAACTGCCGGCAGCGGCCATGTCACCGGTTTTCGGGCGCGTCGTCGATCAGACCATCCACCTACCCGACGACCAGCTCGGCAAGCCGCTGGCCGAGCTCGCCCGCCAAGTCAAGTATCTGCCGCCAGTCGTCCAGCTGCCGGCACACGCGCGCCTCATCGATCAGGTCGTCCGCGTGCCCGAGGACCAGCGCAGCGAGCCGCTGGTCGAGCTCGCTTGCGTGGTCGGGTGGCTACCGATAGCTCACCGGCAGCGGGGGTTCGAGCGCATCCTGGATGAGATCCTCCACGGCCCGCCTGACGGCCGGCCGCTGGCCGCGCTGACCAGCCAGATCGGATTGCTGCCGGAAGCCCAGCGGCGGCCGGCGTTCGAGCGCGTCATTGACTCGATCCTCAACCTGAGCGACGACGAGTTGTCGGCGTTCGAAGACTATTACGAAAAGATCCGCTTCGGTCTACCGTCCGAGCGCATCGATCTGTTGGCCGCGCTCGTCAAACGAGTCGCGAAACTGCCGGAAGCCGCCCTGCAGCCGGCGTTCGAGAGGTGCGTCGATTCGGTCGCCCGCTTGCCCACCGATCAACAAGGGCAGTGGCTGCCCGCGCTCCACAAACTCGTCACGGAGTTGCCCGCCGCTCATCAGCAGAAAGCAAGAGCCATGCTGGCGCGCTTCGACACAGCATAGCGATCGCTATGCTGTGTCAGCGATTAGATGATGAAGATGACGGATTCGGTTTCGTATAGGTACGAGCCGAATCTCGCGCCGCGAGTAAGACACCTTCAAGGCGTCAAGTAAGGGGCGCCTAGGGAAGGCCCCGCTCAGTTGATGTACTGAAACAGCGACATCCCCTGAATCTTCACGAAGCTCTGCTGCGCGGCCTGCAACGTATTTTGCGTGAGCTGATACTGGCTAATCGCCGTCACCATATCCACGCTCGTCACATTCGCCAAATCGCTCGACGCTTGCAACGCGTTGTTCTTGGTCGTCGTCTGCAACGCCTGTAATTCCTGCTCGCGCCCACCCACTGACGCCTGTACCACCGTCACGGCCGTCAGCGAATTCTGAAAACGCGTGAGGCCCGTTGCCAGATCGTTCGAAAGCGTCGCTTTAGCCGCATTATTGCCATCAGCCGGCGTTTGCAGTGCGGCGATGATCGAATCGATCGTCGAAAACACGCTGCTGTTGGCCGGGGTCGTTGACGGCGTCACCGAAAACGTGTCGCCAGGGTTAGGCGCGCCTGAAACCGTCACCGTCATGCCCGCGCCAAGCGCAATCGGCGCATTGCCCGCATACGCCGCGGCAGGTGTCGTGGTCGGCGGCACCGCCGTATTGTCCGTCACCGTATAAGTAGGCGCCGCTGCGGTTCCACCGAACGTAATCGTGTAATGGTCGCTATTGGTCGCAACGGTCGGGTCCGTCACCGTCGCCCGTCCGATCGTGCCCGTTCCCGTATTGCTCGACGAGCCCGCCGACACGGGTGCGGTGCCAATCGCCGGCACCGACAAAAACACGTTCGCCCCGCTATCGTTCGTCGCCACCTGACGCGAGTCGGCCACCTGCATTTCGCGAATGCCGTTGTCGCCAACATAATTCACGCCGCCCGACGGATTGTTCGTAAACGGCTGCGTCGAAGCCTGAAAACCCGAAAACAAATAATTCCCGCTGCTGTCGCTCGTATTGGCAAGCGTCAGCAGTTGGTCGCGGTAACCTTGCATCGTCTTCGCAATCGAAACACGATCCGAATCCTGCATGGTGCCGTCGCCGGCCCGCACGATCAGCGAGTTGATGCCCTGCATCACGCTCGTCACGCCGCTTAACGTGGTGTCCTCAAACTGCAACGACGAGAGCGCCGCGCTCTGATTGCTCGTGTACTGCGAAATCGTGGCCGAGGTCATCGTCAACTGCACGGCCTGCGCCGCGTTGAGCGGGTTGTCGGCCGGGGTCTGCAGCAACTGCCCCGTCGAAATCTGCTGATACAGCTGATTGAGCTGGCTTTGCTGGTTGTCCATCGTCTGGACACCCTGGCTGTAAAACTGCGACGTGGAAATACGCATCGTATGAACCTTTATCCGAAGATGCCCATCAGGGTCTGGAACATCGACTCAGCGGTCTGGATTACCTTGCTGTTCGCCTGGTAAAGCTGTTGGAACTGCATCAAGTTCGCCGCTTCCTCGTCGAGATTGACGCCTGACACCGACTGCTGCGAAGCCGAGATCTGCGAGACGAGCGCCGTTTGCGCGGTGTTCGCCGATTTGAGCTGGCTCGCCGCATTGCCGACGTTGTTCACGTAATTCGCGTACGCGCCGGTGAGCGTCGCGGTGCCGTTGCCAAGCGTCGTCTGCGAGATCAGCTTCGACATCGTCAACGCGTTGCGGCCATCGGCGGTGCCAGTGTTCTTCGCAATCGTGAAGGTGTCGCCATTCGCCGGCGCGCCGCTGATCGAGAAGCTGACCGCATTAGGGCCGGCGGTGGAAGGCGTCGTGTTGATCGTGAAAGCGTCGCCCGTCGAATACGGAATCGTCGTCGTGGCGGTAATCGTCGTCGGCGCACCGCCGTTGACCGACACCGTCGAGCCGACTGGCCAACCCGACAATGTGCCCGTCGTGGCGTCGTAAGTCAGCGTCGTCGGTGTGTTCGGCATGTTGTAGCCGGCCGTCACCGTGCCTTGCGTGATCGCACCGGAGCCCGTATTCGATGCCGATGCCGAGGCGAGCACGGGCGAAGCAGCTGCGATTTGCGATGCGTTCGTCGTGGTCAACGCGAAGGTATTGAGCGCGCCGCGTGTCGGCTGGATCGTGAACGAATCGCCGGCATTCATGGTGCCCGCCGCGCTCAGTACGAGACCGCCGATCGTCGCGCTCGGCGCGAGCGATGCGGCCGTGCCGATGGTCGTGCCCGTGGCGCTGTCGGTCAACGTGTATGTCGTGCCGTTGTACGCCAGCGTGTAGTCGCTCGTCGTCGGCTGCCCCGCGTTGACAAACGATGCCGTGAGCGTTGCCGTGCCCGTGTTGTTCAGGTTCGAGTAGACGGCCGGTGCGCCGACGGAGAACAGGTTGCCGCCGGCATTGCCGGACAAGTCGAGCCCGAGCGCGTTTTGTCCGTTCACCTGCGCGGCAAAGCTCGTCGCAATGGCACCGAGCTGCGCTTCGGCCGGGTCGAGCGTCTGGCTGCGAAACGCGAGCAGCCCGCCCACCACACCGCCCGACAAAATCGAGCCCGCCAGATACTGCGTCGTAGGCGAGGCGCCGCCCGGGCTGCCCTTGTAGGTCACCGCGAGTTCGCTCGGGTCACCCGAGGACACCGCCGTGCCAAGCTCGAAGTTCTGGTTGGCGACAACAAGCGGCTGCCCGTTGCTCAAGAAAATGCTGTAGCCGCTCGCGTTTTGCACGACCGAGACGCCGGTTTGCTTCGCGAGATCGGCAACGGCCTGGTCGCGCTGGTCGAGCAACTGATTCGGCGGCTGACCTTGCGAGCTCGCGCTGGCGATCTGGCTGTTCAGATCGGCGATTTGCTTCGAATAGCTGTTGATCTGATTGACCGCCGTCGTCAATTGCTGATTGATCGACTGACGCAACTGATCGTATTGCGAGCCGGCCGCGCTGATTTGAGTCGCAAGCGTTTGCGCGGCGCTCATCGCGCCTTGGCGCGAGGCAAGGCTGCTCGGGTTGTTCGCGACGCCTTGCAGCCCCGTGAAATAGCTGGTGATCGCGGTCGAAATGCCGGCCGTCGGGTTGCCGATCAGGTTGTTCAGCTGCGACGCCATGTTGTAGTTGGTCGTCAGCGCGCTGCTCGCCGATTGCGCGTTGTTGAGCTGCGTCGACAGATACTGGCTGTAGTTGCGCTGAACCGTGACGGTGGCAATACCGCCGCCCGCATAGCCCGAACCGGTGAACTGTCCGTTCGCTTCGGCGTAGACGGGGTTTTCGACGGTGTAGCCCGGCGTCGACGCGTTGCTGATGTTGTTGCTGGTCGTCGTCAGGCCCCACTGCGAGGCGGCGAGCCCCGAGAGACCGATGCTGAAAATGTTGGTGGACATGCGTCTTCCTGAAGGGCGCACAGCAACCATGCTGCCGCCGCGTTGAGGGAACACATGTATATCGGCCGCGCGCGGAAAACTTGAAGGGCAATCGCGCCTCGATTCACCTCGATTTGCATCGAAAATGCGGCACGCCGCCGCCCGCTCGCTCGCGAGCCGCCTAAGCGGGCTTACGCCTTCACGAGCGAGCGCCGCTTCATCTCGAGTTGCGTGATCAGGCGCTGCAGCGTGTTTTCGGCGCTGCCCGGCAGGCAGACAAAGCGCATGCCGAGCTGAAAGCGTCGACCGCCTTTCGGCAGTTCAGTGGCGCGCAGCGAGACGAGTTCGAGATCGAGCGAAAGCGTACCGTAGCCGGTCAGGTTGACTTCGACGTCTTGCAGTGTCGCGCCCATCGGCAGTTCGACCACACGTTCGTCGGTCGTGCGCAGGCCGATGCCGCCCAGCGAGATATCGTGGATCTCAAAGCGAAAAGTATCGCCGTCGGGCAACAAGCCGCGGCAGAAATAAGGGTCGAGAATCGGTGCATCGACGCGGAAATACTCGCGACGCTGCATGTAAAACAGGATTTCGGGGAACGGCGCTTCGAATGCGGCAAGGCCCTCGAAGCGGGTTTCAGTCGGCGTTACTGTGGAGAATTCAACGCGCACGCCTTCGGGTGACGCGCGAAAGGTGCAGCTGGGCGAAGCCAGCATGCCCCGGTTCTGCTCGGCCAGGGCGCCCCAGTCGAAGACGAATGTGCGCTCGCGTACATCGACGTCGAGAATGCGCGTGACCAGCTGCCCGTTCTTGTATTGGACGGTCAGGAAGTCGCCGCGATTGGCGAGGTTACGCAATTGCACACCGATTTCGAGCGCGTTGCGCCGGCCGAAATCATAAGCGGCTTGTGCTGCAGCGTCCTCCGTCGAAGTGCTCGACTGATTGGTTTCCATGGCTTGCCATATGCGTGAAACGCGCGGCGCGATGAAGGCGCCGACACACGTACTTTCGGATCCGTTACAACGAATCCAAACAGGGACTGTCTGATTAGCGGCATCAAACGTGCAAAGTTTAGAGGCATTTCGGAAATATTTTTTTTAACTGCACACCTCAAGCGGCTTCGGCCAGCCGCCATCTGGCAGCCGGCCGGCACCGTCTTCTGCTAACACGCCCCGCGCTTGAATGCGCTCCCCGTGAGCTTTCGCTGCGTCACACCATTTGCTGCATGATGGAAATCAATTTCTTCGCGTAGTGCGGGTCGGTCGCGTAGCCTGCGCGCTGCATGCCGTGGGCAAAACTTGCGGCATCGCGCGAGTGGTTGAGCACCGACGCGTAACGCGGGTTGTTGCGCAACGTATTCGCGTAGTCGGTCATGGCATCCGCGTACGAATCGTAGGCGCGGAATTTTTCGACGACCTTTTGGGGCTTGCCGTTCACGTATTCGGTGGTGACGGTGGACACGGTCTTGCCGGTCCAATCCTTGGTCGCCTTGATGCCGAACACGTTGTGGCTCGTCGTGCCATTCGCATTCTTGATTTCGCTCTTGCCCCAGCCCGATTCGAGCGCGGCCTGGCCGACGATGAAACGCGCCGGGATGCCGGTGGCCGCGCTGGCTGCCTGCGCCGGGCCGGCCATCTTCTCGACGAAGGCGTTGACCTTCGACGAATTGCCGTTGCCGTGCAGCGGCGGCGTCAGCGCGCTGGCCGCCGAGTAGCCCGAACCCTTCGCCAACGCGCCGTTGGCCGATGCATTCGAATAGGCCCGCGCGAGCGCGTTCACCATCGCGGTGTTGCCCTCGCTGCCGATGCCGCCCGCGTTGCCGCTCAACGCGCCGAGCGCATGCGACGTACCGGCCGCTCCCGCTGCCCCGCTGGTGTTGGCCCCCGTCAAACCTGCCGCGCGTGCAAGCTGCTTGGTCAGCGCATCGGCCACGCCGACACCCTTGGCCGACATTTGCTGGGCAAGCTGCTCGTCGAGCATCGACGTGAATTGCGCGCCATCGCGCGAGTCGAGCGGGCCTTCTTGCGGCGTCGCCTCGCGCATGCTCTTGAGCATCATCTGCAAGAACACGGCATCGAACTGCTTGGCGACCGTCTTGAGGCCTTGCTGCGGCGAGGCCGCAGCCTGCGCACGCAGGCTGTCGAAGCCTTGCACGTCGAGCGCGAAGCGCTGCGAGAGATCGCCGGCCGTGTTCTGTACATTCGATTGCATCTTGCCTCCTGGGGACGAGTCGCCGCGGACCCGCCCTAAATAATTTCGAGGTCGGCGCGCAGCGCGCCTGCCGCCTTCATCGCTTGCAGGATCGACATCAGGTCCGCCGGCGTGGCGCCAAGCGTATTGAGCGCCTTGACGACCTCCGCCAGATTCGCACCGGCCGTGACGAGCTTCAACGCGCCGTTGTCCTGCTTGAGTTGGATCTGCGACTGCGGCACCGCCACGGTCGAACCGTTCGAGAACGCATTCGGCTGGCTGACCGCCGTCGTCGTGTTGACGATGACCGACAAGTTGCCATGCGCGACCGCGCAGCTTTGCAGCGTCACCATCTGGTTCATCACGATCGAGCCGGTGCGCGCGTTCAGAATGACCTTCGCCGCGGCCTGCGCCGGACGCACTTCGATGTTCTGCAACTGCGCCATGAACGCGACTTGGGAAGCCGGATCGGTCGGTGCGCGCAATTGAATCGTACGGCCGTCGAGCGGCGTTGCCGTGCCGCTGCCGAACGCGTTGTTGACCGCGGCCACGATGCGCTGCGTTGTGTCATAGTCCATCTCGTTCAGCTCCATTTGCATGGTGCCCGCTTGCGAAACCTGCGTCGGCACCGAGCGCTCGATGATCGCGCCGCCGGTGATACGCCCGGCCGCGAGCTGATTGACCTGCACCTTGCTGCCGTTGGCACTGGCGCCCGCGCCGCCGATCGCGACGTTGCCTTGTGCCAACCCGTAGACCTGGCCGTCCGCGCCCTTGAGCGGCGTAAGCAGCAACGTACCGCCGCGCAGGCTCTTGGCGTTGCCGAGCGACGAAACCGTCACGTCGATCGCCTCGCCGGGGCGGGCAAACGGCGGCAGCGTGGCCGTCACCATCACGGCCGCCACGTTCTTGAGCTGCATGTTCGACGACGACGATCCGCCCGAGCCCGTGCTGTTGAGCGAAATGCCGAGGTTCGCCAGCATGTTCGTCAGCGTTTGCGTCGTGAACGGTGTTTGCATCGTCTGGTCGCCCGTGCCGTCGAGCCCGACCACCAGGCCATAGCCGATCAGCGGGTTATCGCGCACACCTTGAATCTGCACCAAGTCCTTCAGACGTTCGGCATGCGCGGGGGCCGCGCAGAGCATCAGCATGCCAAGCCCCATAACTAAAACGGCGAACGCGGCGAACGAACGGACGCTGGCGACAACGCGCTGAGTGAATACGGTATGCATGATTACCACGGCGCGATGTTCAGGAAAAAGCGTTGTAACCAGCCCATGGTCTCGGCCTCGTTGATGTACCCCTTCGACGAGTACGAGATGCGGGCGTCCGCCACGCGGGTGGAGAGCACACTGTTGTCGCCCGCCACGGTATTCGGATTGACGACGCCCGAGAAGCGCACGAACTCGTTGCCCTGATTGATCAGCATCTGCTTTTCGCCGCTCACGACGAGGTTGCCGTTCGGCAGCACGTTCGTGACCGTCACGGTGATCGTGCCGTTGAACGTGTTCGATGCGTTCGCGCCGCCCGTGCCGGCAAACCCGTTCTTGCCCGATGCGTCGAGGTTCACCTTATTGAAAAGGCCGCTCAGAAAGCCCGCGGTCGGCACCGACAGGTTAGTCGAGCCGCTGCGGTTCGCGTTGGCGCCCGACGACTTCGTGGCGTTGACGTTTTCAGCGATGACGATCGTCAGGATGTCGCCGATATTGCGGGGCCGCTGATCTTCGAAAAGAGGCCGGCCCGCAAAGCCGGCGTTGTAGATCGAGCCCGTCGGCTGCGGCTGCGGCGGCACAGGCGGCATGGCCGTCATCGGCTGTTGCGTGATCGGTTGACGCTGCTCGACATACGCGCAACCGGTGAACGTGCCCGCCAGCACGCCGGCGAGCGCGCCCGCATGAATCAGCGAAAGCGCCGCACGCAGCGTGCGTATGCGAGAGGGATTGGGGCTCGTGCGCAACATCTTCGTCTACCGCCTGTTCTTCAACTAAAACTTCAATCGTCAAGTCGGGCTTAGACCGACATGTTGCTCAAGGTCTGCAGCATCTGGTCCGAAGTCTGGACCGCCTTGCTGTTGATCTCGTATGCGCGCTGCGTCTGAATCATGTTCACGAGTTCCTGCACGACGTTCACGTTCGACGCTTCGATGTAACCCTGGTTGAGCGTGCCAGCGCCGTTCAAGCCCGGTGTCGATACGTTCGCCGCACCCGACGAAGCCGTTTCCATCAACAGGTTCTGGCCTTTCGACTCGAGACCGGCCGGGTTGATGAACGTGGCCAGTTGCAATGTGCCGATCGTCTGGTTCGTCGTCGAGCCCGCCACGGTGATGCTGACAGCGCCGTCGGTACCGACCGTAAACGACGTGGCGTTTTGCGGAATCGTGATCGACGGGACGATCTGATAGCCGCTCGACGTCACGAGTTGCCCTTGCGCGTTCGTCTGCAACGAGCCGTCACGCGTGTAGGCCGTCGTGCCATCGGGCATCTGCACCTGGAAAAAGCCAGCGCCGTTGATGGCGAGATCCTTCGAGTTGCCGGTTTGCTGCAAGCTGCCTTGCGTGTAAAGGCGCTCGGTTGCGACCTGCTCCACGCCTGTGCCGATCTGGCTGCCCGACGGCAACTCGGTTTGCTGTGTCGAGTTCGCGCCGGGCTGACGCAACGTTTGGTAAATCAGATCCTGGAATACGGCGCGCGAGCCCTTGAAACCCGTCGTACTGACGTTCGACAGGTTGTTCGAGATCACGTCCATCTGGGCCTGCTGGGCATTCATGCCCGTGGCGGCGATATAGAGCGAGCGGTTCACGGTAAGACTTCTCCTGAGAATATCGGTCCGGTTACGTCGAAATCGAACGAACCGGTCAGCTGAACTGCAGCAGCTGATTGGCCGTCTGCTCGTTCTGGTCGGCGGTCTGAAGCAGCTTGGTCTGCATCTGGAACTGCCGTGCATTGGTAATCATCGAAACCATCGCCGCAACGGGGTTCACGTTGCTGCCCTCGAGCGCGCCCGAGGCCACGACGACGGTCGGGTCCGGGTCGACCGGTTGGCCGTCGGCCGCACGAAAGAGGCCGTCGTCGCCGCGCTGCATCGATGCCGCAGCCGGGTTCACGAGTTTGAGTTGGTCGATGACGGCCTTGGCCGTCGGGGGGTCGCCCGGCATCAGCGCGGAAATCGTGCCGTCCTTGCCGATCGACACCTCCGCGCCCGGCGGCAGCGCAATCGGCCCGCCGCTCCCGATCACTTGTAAATTGCTCGCCGTCACGAGCTGCCCGTTCTGATCGACGTGCAGATTGCCGGCGCGCGTATACGCCTCTTCGCCACCAGCCGTTTGGACGGCGAGCCAGCCCGGGCCTTGCACGGCGACGTCGAGCGGGTTGCCCGTCTGCGAAATCGGGCCCGGCTGAAAATCGGCGCCGGGCGTCGACGACAGCACAAACGTGCGCGTCGTGTCGGGGTTGATCGTCGTGCCGTCGCCGAAATTCATCGGCGCTGACCGGTACGTCGCAAGCTGCGCGCGAAAGCCGGTCGTCGACACGTTCGCCAGATTGTTCGCGACAACAGACTGCTGTTCGAGCGTCTGGCTCGCACCTGTCATCGCGGTATAAATCAGTCGGTCCATGATTCGCTAAGTCCGATGGGATGGGCGGCGGCTAAGCGTCGCTTACAGGTTGATGACCGCTTGGTCGACCGCCTGCTGCGTTTTGATCGTCTGCGCGTTCGCCTGATAGTTACGCTGCGCGGTGATCAGATCGACGAGCTGATTCGTCAAATCGACGTTCGACGATTCGAGCGCGCCGCCTTGCAGCGTGCCGTGGTTCGTCGAGCCCGGCGCCGAGATTTGCGGCACGCCCGAACCCGACGTTTCGGCGAACTGGTTGCCGCCGAGGTTCTGCAGACCGTTCGGATTCGAGAAGTTCGCGAGCACGATCTGGCCGAGTGCCTGCGACTTGCCGTTCGAGTAGTTGCCGGTGATCGTGCCGTCCGCCGCGATCGAGAAGTTCGACAACTGACCGCTCGCGTAGCCGTCTTGCGCGAGGTTGTTCACGCCGTCCTTGCTGCCGTACTGCGTCGTGCCGGTCAAATCGAGCGTGAGCGGTTGCGGCGTCGTGCTGCCGTCGGTGTTCACGATGTTGAACGTCAGCTTGCCCGTGGTCGCGGTGGCCGCACCTGCGGCGTCCGTCGTACCCGAGATCGAACCCGACGAGCTGAACGAGACGCCGCCGATCTTGCTGATGGTGCCCGACGACGGACCGGAGTAGACGTCCCACGCGTTCGAGGCTGTCTTGACGAAGTACATGTTGACTTGCTGTGCGCCGCCGAGCGAGTCGAAGGTGTTGATCGACGTCGAGTAGTTGTAGGTCGACGAATCGGTCGCCGAGAACGGCGTAACCGACGGCACCGCATCTTGCGAATTCAGATTCAGCTGCGCCGTGATGCTCGTCGTCGACAGCGGTGCGATATTGGTCGTCGGCACTTGAATCGGCACCGTCGAGGCCGTGTTGATGATTCCGGTCGAACCGGCCGCATAGCCCATCAACTTGAGACCTTGCGCGTCGGTGATGTAGCCGTTCTTGTCGAGCTGGAACACGCCGTCGCGCGAGTAAGTGAGCGAGCCGTTGTTCGACATCTGGTAAAAGCCCGTGCCGTTGATGGCGACATTGAGCGCCTGGCCCGTCGTGCTGATCGTGCCTTGTGAAAAGTCCTGCTGGACGCCCGCAAGCCGCGTGCCGATACCGATCTGGTTGGTCACGGTCGTGGCGATCGTATTGGCGTA
Organism: Trinickia sp. LjRoot230; assembly: GCF_964253315.1. Lineage (NCBI taxonomy): Bacteria > Pseudomonadati > Pseudomonadota > Betaproteobacteria > Burkholderiales > Burkholderiaceae > Trinickia > Trinickia sp. LjRoot230. The sequence goes on along the minus strand of NZ_CAXUQX020000001.1, from coordinate 173,999 downwards.
GACGTCGGCGAACTGCGCCGTGCTTTCCTTGAAGCCCGTGGTGTTCGCGTTTGCGATGTTGTTGCCGATCACGTCGAGGTCGTTCGACGACGCGGACAAGCCGCTCAAGCCTTGTTGGTAGCCCATTTATCTGGTCTCCTGCGCAAGTGTTCTGAAAGTGTTCAAAGGTGAATTAAAGGATCGCCGCGACGCTCGTCGTGTCGACCGTCGTGCCGTTGCGCAGGAGCAGCCCCTGCTTGCCCGAGCTTTGCTGAACCACGCTGACAACCTGCTGGCCCGATAGCGTCGTGACGCCCGAGCTGACACCGCCCGTGCCTGTGATGCCTTGCGCCGAAATCGTGTAAGTGCCGTCCGGCAGCGCATTGCCGGCCGAATCGGTCGGCTTCCAAGCGACTGGCACGGTGCCGGCCGTTTGCGCGCCGAGATCGACGGAGCTCACGACGTTGCCCGAGGAATCCTTGATCGTGACCTTGAGATCCGATACGGCCTCGGACAGCGAGAAGCCGAAGCCGGACGAGCTGCCGCTCGACACCGTCGCCGTGTTGCCCGGCACGAGCACGTTCTGCCCGATCAGCAGCGAGCTCTGCGCGTTCTGGCCCGCCGACAGCTGCGAGGCGAGCGAGGTCAGCGTCGTATTCAACTGGCTGATGCCCGTCACCGTGTTGATCTGGGCCAGCTGCGATGTCATTTGCGAGCTGTCCATCGGGTTGGTCGGGTCCTGGTTCTTCAGCTGCGTGACAAGCAGCCGCAAGAAGGTGTTCTGCAGATCGTTCGTCGAGGTGCCCATCGACGAGCTCGCGCTGCTCGATGCGCCCGACGAGGACGATGAAGAAGACGCCCCATTCATCGTGTTGAGCAGCGATTGCGATACGGTGCCGCCGGAGGCGATGGTCGTACTGGATGAAGTCACGAAGTTTCTCCTCAGGTGCCGATCGTGAGTGTTTTCAGCATCAAATTCTTGGCCGTGTTCAATGTCTCGACGTTGGCCTGATAGGAGCGCGACGCCGAAATCATGTTGACCATCTCCTGCACCGGGTCGACGTTCGGGCGCGTCACATAGCCGTTTTCGTCGGCCGACGGGTTGCTCGGGTCGTAGGTCGTTTTCATCGGCGTGGGGTCGTCGATGACGTTGCTCACCTGCACGCCGCCCACTTGTTGCCCGGAGCTCGTGTGCGGGCCGCCCACCGGCTTGACCGCGAACACGACTTGCTTGCCGCGATACGGCTTGCCGTCCGGTCCCGTCGTGCTGTCGGCGTTCGCGAGATTCGACGCCGTGACGTTGAGCCGTTCGGACTGAGCCGATAGGGCCGAACCCGCGACGGTGAAGATGTTCATCAATGACATGGCGGCATGGCCTCCTCGTTGTTAGCCCCGTAGCTATTCATTTGTGCGCGCTGTGGCGAATCGGATGCGGCATCAGCCGCCCGACGTGATCGCCGCGAGCATCGTCTTGATCTGCTGGGTCAGCACGGTCAAGCCCGATTCGTAATGCAGAGAGTTATCCGCGAACTGCACGCGCTCGGTGTCGAGATCGACGGTGTTGCCGTCGAGCGCGGGTTGCGTCGGATTGCGATATTTGAGCTGGCCGTAGTCCTGCGTCGTGCCGCCCGTTGCCGCGAGCCGCGCGTTGCCGGCCATATGGCCCGCCTCGGTGGCATTCATCGACATGCCGCTCGTCACGCCGACCGGCTGCGCCATCGCAAGCGGCGCGGCATTCGACGTGCCGGCGAGCGTCGCGGATGCGGCCGTGCCTGGCGCGCCCGTTTTTTTCAGCGCGCCCGCGAGCGATGAAGCGAAATCGACATCGCGCGCCCGATAGCCAGGGGTATCGGCGTTCGCGATATTCGACGACAGCAGCTCCTGCCGATGAGCGCGCACATCGAGCGCTTCACGACCAAAAGCGAATTCGGCATCGAGTTTGTCCAGCATCGAGCGTTTCTCCGTTGCCACGCGGGTGGGCCAAGCGGTTGAGTCAAGCGGTTGGCGGGCTTCGCCGCAGCACCCTGTCCGGGCACGCCGCAAAGACTTTTTTGCATGGAGTGGATCTTAGGGGCGGCACGCAAGCGGCAATCGGACGAATAACCGGGGAAGCAGGCCTCTATTCAACGTTTGCGCAACGGAGCGGACTTCTAGAATGCGTTGACGTAACGGGACCGACATGCGGCTTTTCGCGTGGCACCCGAGGGAGAAACAACCGATGTCGCTTTTCGCCACTACCGAACGCTCACGCACCGCCCGGCCGCGCACCGCGGGGCGCAGCGTCGCCGCTTTGCGTGCATGGCGCACGGCCGCCGCCGTTTTGGCGCTCGGCGCCGCCGCGCTGATTCCGACCGCGGCGCAGGCGCAAGCTCAGGTGCAGCCAAGCGCTGGCGGCCAGATCTTCATTCCGGGTCCCGGCGAGCATGCGGCAGCCGGAGCAGACCGCATGATCACGATTCCGGGCGCAGGCGAGCGGGCGAGCCAGCCGGCCACTCAGAGCGGCGTCATCGTCATTCCGGGCCCGGGCGAGCGGGCGGCGCCCGTTGCCGCTGCGTTCGCGAAGCCGGCCGGCCCGGCTTCGGCGCAAGTGATGCCCGTCGTCGTCACGTCTGCGCCGCGCGCACCGAAGGTGGCACAGCCGATTCCGGTGGATCGCCCGGCCAGTGCGGGTGGACCAGCGACCGTGCCGACGACGCTTCAGTCGACCAAGCCTGCCGTTGTCAGCGCTGCCGCGGTCGCCGCATCGCCTGCACCGATCGAAGCCGCCGCACCGGCCGGCCAGCAAGACGGTGAATCGATTCGCCGCGCCGCCCTTGCGTTTTTGCAGCAACAGTCAGCCGGTTTGCCCGGCAAGATCACGATCACAGTGGCACCCGCGTTTCCGCGCGGGCTTGCCGCCTGCACGACGCTCGAACCGTTCATGCCGCCTGGCGCACGCCTGTGGGGCCGCACGACGGTTGGGGTGCGCTGCTCGGGGGCGCGCCCGTGGACGCTTTATCTGCAAGCCCGCGTCTCGCTGGAGTCGGCCTACTATCTGGCCGCGCGGCAGATCGAGCCGGGCGCCGTGCTCAGCGCCGCCGACCTGACGACGCGCGAAGGCGACTTGGCGAACCTGCCGCGCACGATCATCACGGATCCGTCGCAAGCGGTGGGCGCCGTCGCACTGGCGCGGATCGGCGCCGGGTTGCCGCTGCGCCAGGATATGTTGCGCAGCGCGACGTCGGTGACGATCGGACAAACGGTGCGTGTCGTGGCCGTCGGACATGGATTTTCGATTTCGGCGGAAGGCGCGGTCATGAATAACGCCGCGCCGGGCGAGCAAGTGCGCGTCAAGACCGCTGCCGGGCAGATCATTTCCGGCATCGTGAAGGACAACACGACCGTGGAAATCCAGATGTAACGGGGAATCGACGAAGAAAATTGAATATTGGGGGCGGGAAGGGGTCGAACCGATTGCGCTAAAGTTTGATTTGGGTGTGCCGATATCACATTCAAATCGAGCAACTTTGGAAGCCAATCGTGAAAGTCGTCTCATCAACCAGTTCCAACCTGTCGTCGCCTAAGGGCGGCGTGCAGGGCGCGCGCTCGGGCGATACGTCCCCGGTGGCCAACCGCAGCACGTCGGGCACGTTAGCGTCCAGCACTGGCGGGGCGGAAGGCTCGGCCGGCGACGCGAACGTCAACTTGTCGGCGTTGTCGTCGCAGTTGCGCGCGTTGGCCGCGTCTGGTGCGGCCGATATCGACGTTGCGCAGGTCGAATCGATCAAGCAGGCCATCAAGGATGGCACGCTTTCGATTGACACCGGCAAGATCGCCGACGGCATCCTCGAAACGGCGCGCAATTTGTTGCACAAACCTCAATCGTCAGGCGACTGAGGCCGTTCTAGCACGGCGTGGTTGCAGGGCGATTCATTTAATGCGCGCTCAGGCGCGAATTTTGGCGAATCATCCGATGAAAGACGCCCTGCTTGGCACCGTGACGGAAGAATACGCAACGCTCGAAGCGTTTGCGTCTTTGCTGGTCTACGAAGAAAAAGCGTTGGCGGCCGCGTCGCCGCTCGACACGCTGCCGACCATTCTCGAAAAGAAAACCGAATTGACCGACAAGCTCGCGTCGCTCGAGAAAGCGCGTGATGCGCAGTTGTCGGCTATCGGGCTGCCGAGTGGCGCCAAGGGCCTCGAGCTCGCGAGCGCCGACGACACCCGGCTCGCGCAGCAATGGCAGCGCGTTCAAGAAGTGGTCGATCGCGCGCGGCGCGCGAATCTCACGAACGGCCTGATGATCCGCGTGCGGATGAATTACAACGAGAAGGCGCTGGCTATCTTGCGGGGCGCAACGGGGAATAATTCCGTTGGCGTGTATGGGCCGGATGGGCGGGTGGCGGCGGTTTAAGCGATCGGGCGAGCAAACGTGAGTCGAACGACAAAAGGCACCGTTTTCTGTGCCTTTGAACGGATCACGCGAGATTTCCTCGATGAAACACTATCCTGTGTCGTGCTTTTACCAGTACAGGTAGTCGTCCCATCCATTCGTGCTCCACGCAACCTTGCAGTTATTTATGGCTGCGGCTTTTTTCGCTTTCTTCTGCTGCGACATTTTTCGGCAGGTCTTCTACTAACGTCTTTCCAGCCCTAAATTCAGCAATGGATTGGCGCAGTCGATCAGCATTTGTAGGCGTCCCCAGAAGATGCAGCGTTTCCTGCATGCTGTTGTAATCGTCCAATGAAATCACGACCACATGTTCGCCGCGCTGCCGCGTAATAACGGTCGGCTCGTGATCCTTGCATACTGCATCCAGAATCTGTTCAGCCGACTCTATCGACGCATAGTCCTGCGCCAAGTTGGTAAGCGACAGCATGTGGACGTCTTCCGCGCACCACAACTTCCCCGTTAGATCACGGCAATCGAACGTAAAAGTGGCGTCCGATGCGACCGTCGTCGCAAAACCGAGATTGCCTGCCGTTCTCGCCGTGGATTCCACTGAGTTATTCGTCGCCACCCCAACGATCACGATCTGTGCGATATCCCGCACGCGTAACCATCGTTCCAGACCGGCTGCCGCGAATGCGTCGGGCACGTTCTTCTCGACCACGTGCTCATCTGCGAGCGGTGTGAAGCGCGCCTGAAATTCGGCACCCGGCTGACCGGGCCGGAAGACGGATTCTGGCGAGCGCGAGATATGCCTCACATGCACGACAGGGCGCTGCGTTTCGCGCCATGCGGCCAACAACGCGCCGATGTTGTCTTCGGCTTTGGGATTGTTGCGCCGGCCGAGGTTCTCCGATTGCATGCCTTGTTGCATGTCGATGATGAGAAGCGCGGTATTGTTGTCGATCGGCTGCATCGGCTAACCTCGATCTTCTTCAGCGAAATTCAACTCGACGCCGTTGCCAGCCGGGTCAACGAAGAACAACTGTCGCTGTCCGGTAAGCGGCACATTCGAGCTTCGATAGCGGATGGCGCGCGACTCGAGATGCGCTTCGAAAGAAGCGCGATCGGTACAGGCGAACGCCACATGGTCGAACGTGCCCGCCGCGTTTGCTTCGCGCACTTCGCCCGGGCGCGCCTCGCTCAAGTGCAGCACCGCTTGTTCGTCAATGTAAAGCCAATAGCCGAAATGCGCGAACGGCGGGCGCTCGCCGAGTTGCAGCCCGACGACGTCGATATAAAAATCGCGCAGCGCGTCGAGCATGCGACGATCGCCGCGCAGGTTGTAGTGGCTAAAGGCGATTACGGGCATAGATTTTCTCTGCTAGCAGTTGAGACGTTGAGCATATGCGGCTAGATCAGCCCCAATTCGCGCGCGTTGGTGGCCATGCGCTCAAGTGCCGCGGCCTGTTTCTCGCGCATCTTGTTCGCGTACGTTACCAAATCCTCAAACGCAATCCGCCGATGCGTACCGATCATACGATGTGGCAGTCTGCCTTCTTCAATCTCGTTGATAACGAACGGCCGCGATACGTTAAGAAAATGGGCCGCTTCCACCTCCGTCATCGACGGAGGCGTTCCCTCTCGGACTCGATCCACGGTACGCATATCAGTGATCCTTTTTCTTCAGGTCAAATTGCAATGGATGCATCAGCGACGCTTGCTTTTGGTTTTTTGTAGCTGCGCCGAACACGAAGCGTAGCGCATATAGACAGGCAGCATTGAGCCCACCAAGGAAAGATCAGCGTTGCAATCTCAAATTCCCCGCCGCCGCTTGCGGGCACTGCCCGCGCCGCGCCCAAAACGCACTGTCCCGCCACCTCGGTTCAGCACCATAGCGTTGCAAACGCTCCATTAGATAGCGTCCGAACACTACGTTGGCACGATCAACATATGCCCGCGCACCATCGCACCCGCCCTCGAGCATGTCGATGATGGCAGGCGCGGCTGCCAATCCGTCGCTTAGCGCGCCCGAGATTCCCGATGACGTCAGTGGGTCCCAGCCCATGAGCGCGTCGCCTACGGCGATCCAGTTCGTTGCCGCACCGCGTTCGAGACATCCACTGTGTGCCGCAAACGCATGAATCGCAGCAGGCGGCTTATCCGGTGGCGGCACGTGGCTCGCGAGCAACCGCGTCTCCCGCCACGCGCGAACATAGGCACCCCAATCGTGAAAGCCGCGCGCCACCGCAATGTCCCGATCAGTCATCAAGGAGACCAGCGTATGCCCGTCCGGCAGGACGACCGCATACCACCACCCGTGCGTGAACGCTTCCACGAGCGAGAGGCCCGTCAGGTTTAGCGAGTGAGTCGTGCGTATCGTCAGCGCAACGAGCTTGTCGAGCTTTCGCCGACGAACGCCGAGTTGCGTGGCCAATGGCGAGCGACGGCCGCCCGCGTCGGCCACCACACGCGTCGATACACTCCCCAATCCGCGCAGCCGCACGCCCCAACCATCGTTCAAAGGCAAAATCGCCTCGATGCCCGCGCAACGATGCAATTCGATACCGCGTTCGCGCACTTCGTTGCATAACTGCGCGTCAAACGCTGCGCGATCGAGGTGCCAGCCGTGCCCGACACCGCGTGACAGAAAGTGATCGAAACGGGGTTCGTCGCCGCCCCATAGCGAGAGGTCGCCCTGGTACGCACGGTGCCCGCGCAGACCGAGCCGGCCCTCCACATCCAACCGGCGCAGCAGCGCGCTTACGTCGGGCGTAGCCGATTCGCCGATTTGAAAGGGCTGCGCCGAAGCGCGGTCCACGACGACAACGCGACACCCTGGCGCGGCCAGCGACAGAGCCAGTGCGCTCGCGCAACCGGCTGGCCCGGCGCCGACGATCAGCACATCGCAGTACGTGGACAACACGGCGTCTCACCGAGTGGGCGGCGGCGGAAGAAAAGGCCTCGGGAGCGTCCGCTCGACTTCGACAAAACGCGGTGCGCCGTCGATGGATTTCTCAATGACGAAGCCCAGCTCCGACCAATACCGGACCATATCGACGTCGTCAGCGAACCCGATATAGTCCTTCGCCAATTGGTCGAAGTCCGTGCCGATCCACGGCACCTGCGAGCCCGGCTGCGGGCTCGGCGGCACCGAAGGCGAAGCGATAACCGTTTCCCGTTGCGGCTCCAGATAAACAAACGCAGGCCGATGCGCCGGCCACCACCAAATCAGGCGATCGTCGATCGGGTAGGACGAACATTCGTTGAAATCGCTTTGCCACGGTATGGCCATATAACGCGTCAAGTCGCCGGGCTCCATGCCGGACGCCGGTTCATAACCGAGCCGCAGCGGTCCCGTCTCGACAAAGCGATTCCGAATTCGAAACGGTTCCGCATAAATTTCGGGAACACGCGCAATCCAAGTCATTTCGATGCCCGGACAAAGCGGCGCCCCGACGCAGTTGTCGAGCGCTGCCCGCGTGAATGCGTCGGCCGCATTGGCATCCGGGTATCGATCGACAAAATACCCCTCAGCCCATTGCTGCAAAAAGAAGTACTGTGTGTCCGTCACGCGCATGTATTTGGCCGTGGCCGTATCGGCAGCGGAATCGTCGCCGCCCAAGAACGGCATCATCGACGCGCCGGCCGCGTTGTATAAGCTGTTCTCCGCACCGGGCGGCCGCAGTACGTCGACGAGGTAGCGTCTCAGTCCTTTGAATTCATCGGCGCCGTCGCCGCCTGCGCCGATCGCCCGCAGTTTTGCAATGTCGAATGTGTGCGGTTTGGGCGGCATCGCCGTGACCCACGGATACAGCGTCGCGCGCTCGAGAAAAGGCTGAATGTCGGTCTGGAAATTTGGCCGATAACCGTCGCGGCCGGACTGCCACATACTGCTCTTGTAAATGTCCGGATAGCGGCCCGCACGCACCATCACGTCGAACATCAAGTCGTACAGCGTGACGAGGTTCGGGATTTCGGGCGCATATTTGGGCGGTGCGACGAGCACGCGGGCACTCGCCGCGTCGATCACCGTGCCGTCCGAAAATTCGATGGTCGCCCCAACGGGGCCGTCGGATGTGTCGTCCCACCAACCGTCGTTGTTGGCATAGTCCGCAAGCTCTGGGTCCGGGTCCGTGGTGCCGGAAATGCCATAGCCGCCGAGCACCAGCAACCGTCCATCGGCGTCTGTTTGCAGTTCGCCAAGCGTGTCGATCGAACCCATCGTCGGATAGAGAGGCCCCGGCGGAAAGTGCGCGCCCCGGTACCCGGCCGGCACCTGCTCTCGGTTGAAATGCACACCGCGTTGATTGCGGCCCGCGATGCGACGCGGCCCGGCATCGATCAGCAACTCATGGCGGTTGGACACGCCCGCGTTGCGCAATCGATGGTTCGGCGCAAAGCCATCCTGTCCTTGCAAAGGCACAAACTCATACCAACTGGGCTTCTTGTTCGCAAGGTGAACCGTCCACCGGATCGACTTGACACTCGGCGCGCTCAACGTCACTTCCTCGACGGTGTCGCCATCGATGCGATAGACGCGAAACCGCGCGGCCTGCCGGCAAAGCCGCGACGCTTCATCGCGAAGATCCTGTTGCTGAAACGGACGGCCGTCGGGATTGATGGGCAACCCTCGATAGACCTCCGGCCCGATGTAAAACTGCTCGGGCGCGTTGCCGACTCGCGCAATCCCGATAGACGGATGGATCTTGTATTCGATCATGGTCGTTTCCGCCGAAGTAGCCAGCAATCATCGATCACTAAGCAAACATTAGTCAGTAGTACTAACGAGTGCTGTCGTATGCCTTCTGACATCGTCCAGCATCGTCATCAATTCGTCGCGCGCGGTGCGATTCCTGATTGTCGACGCAGCCTCACGCGCCTTCGCATGCTGCCGCTCGAATGTGAGTACGTCGCAGCCTGGTTGATAGAGATAGGTCGGCGCCGCGTTCGGCCCCACGGTGCTGTCGCCGTCGGCCAGCATCGGCGTGCACGCGAGGCCACGCGCGAGTGTCGGCATGACGTGGTGCATCAACGGCAAGGCCCGCGCAAAGAACGGGTCCGGGGCACCGCTCGCGCTGGGTGCAGCAGCGGCGAAACTGCTTTCCAACGCATCGAGCATCATGCTGTAGGCCACATCGAAAGTCTCGACTAACCGAAGCGCGACCTCATTGGAGAAATCGGATCGCTTCGGATTCGAGGCGATCGGATACGTTGCGGGAAAGTTCGCGACATCGAGCGCGGCCATGCGGAACTTGCGGAAGTGCGACATCTCGTACGGCGTGCCGATAATGGGACCGTAAGTACCGTCGACGCGGTCGCCGAAATAGTTGTAGGTTCCGAATGCGCTGGTCGCGACGAGCGCTGCGGCAGCAGGCGCACTACCCTCGCCTTGCTGGACGATTTGCTCGATGCCGTCCAGCGCGCTCGCGACATCGTGTACGACCATCGACTTGCCGCCGAATTTTCCCAAATAGATATCGGTGCGTTGACGCGCATTCGGGTTCGACTGGAACAGCGGTGGAGCGAAGGTCGCGCGGCGGTACGCTACGATCCCATCGCGCAGAAACTCGTAGAGTTGGGCCACCGTGTCATATTGATCGCCCTGCGCGGCGGCATGCGGGGGAGCGGGGGCCTCTATTGCGGCAAACGTGTTCTCGAAAACTGCGGGCGACGCCGGGCAAAGGCCAATGTATGGCGTGCGGTTCGGGTTGGCGTGGGGCAGGTAACACGGATACGTCGGGGCGGCCACACCGGTAAATCTCGGTTGCCCGCCGATTCCGACGAGGAGATTGGCTGCCTGGTTGACATGGAACATTTCCTCCATCACCACCGAGCGCAGCAGTTGATATGCCTTGCTGCCCACGTCGACGATCGAATACAACGCGCTCAGGTAGGGAGGGATCGTCGTGAACTCGACTTCGATCGCCAGTTGAGCTGCCTGCTGCAGTCTTTTGCGCGGAGCGTCTGCCCCCAAGGCGCCTGCCTGATCACCGTCACAATTGCTGAACAGGTTTCCGAACGGTTTCTTGGAATCGACGAGTCCCGGCATTTTTCCCTCGACTGCTTGCGCCCTCGGGTTAGAGGATAGTGGCGCCTGTGGGCAGTAAGGCTATGAGAACTGCTAGGACCGCATGCCGAGAAAACAACGATAAATGCATGATGCGACATCGTCGCGCGTCACCCCCGTGAGATAGCTCCGGGCGTGACGCTCATGTACTGTTTTAAGTGTGGCTTGCCCAGAGCAATCAGATTGAGCATCGCCACCCCGAGACGGCGTGCGAATTCGTCGTCAATCTTGTAGTCGAACTCGTCCAGTAAGATCGGCATATCGAGTCGACCGGCCAGCAGCGAGGCGAGCTCAGCTGAATCACCCGTCTGAACGTTGAATTTTTGTTCATCGTCGTCGTATGTCAAGACGACCGAGTAAGGCGGGTGCGTTGCCATCAATATCCCCTGCATTGCCGCCTGATGGATCGACCGTATCCGCGGCCAGCGCCGCAAGAATTCTTCGGCGTCCCGCATTTTGACCGGAGCCATCGACTGATCTCCCTGGGAGGACGGGACGCAATCGTAGTCGCATCTCGCCGCCCAGGTGAACTGGTCGGGTTATCAGGTCTTCGTCATTACAATGCGAAGCGCCCAATAACGGCGCAATCGCATGACGTCACTCGATCAAATCAATCAACACTAGCCCAAGCCATCTCGCGCAACCGCGTACGCAACCGCGCCACCGCTTGGCTATGCAACTGACACACACGCGATTCGCTCACTTCCATCACCGCGCCGATTTCACGCAGATTCATGCCGCGCTCATAGTAGAGCGACATCAAAAGTTTCTCGCGTTCCGGCAGCTTTTCGATTGCTTCAACGAGCGCCGAGCGCAGGCTGTCGTCGAGCAGCGCCGAGAGCGGGTCCGTATGGTCGACGCAGTAGCGATCGAGAAACGGCTCGTCGTCGGCCGAGCGGTCGAAGTCTTCGTAATAGATCAGTTGCGAGCCGTGCAGATCCTGCAGCATCGACTGAAACGTATCGAGCGGCATCTTCAAATGATCGGCAACTTCCGTTTCACTCGCCGAGCGGCCCAGCCGCTGTTCGACCTGATGCACAGCCGACTCCACTTCGCGCGAAGTCTTGCGCATGCTGCGCGGCAACCAGTCGTTGTTGCGCAGCTCGTCGAGCATCGCGCCCCGGATGCGCTGACTCGCGTACGTTTCGAACTGCGCGCCCTGGTCTTCCTTGTATCGACTCGCCGCATCGAGCAAGCCGATCATGCCGGCTTGGATCAAATCGTCGAGATCGACGCTCGCCGGCATCTTCGCCACGAGCTGCAACCCAAGCCGGCGCACGAGCGGTGCGTACTGTGTCAATACATCCGTCTGGGACATTTTCCCTTGAGCGTTGTACATCGAGGGCCCCCTTTTCCTTGTCCCTATCGTTTCAAGCATGTTGATGCGCAGCCGTCGCGTCGGCGTTTGCCGAACTCGAGACGGTCGAACGCACCGTGGTGGTTGCCGTGGCGCGCGGCGCAAGCGCCGGGCGCATCGGCCAATAAAGCATTTCAGCGGCGACCTGCCGGTAATCGCGTGCGGATGGCGCCGACGGAAACGCATCGACGACGCAACGGTCCAGTTCGAGCGAGCGCTCCATGAACTGATCGGCCGCCACACATCCTGCATTCGCAATCGACACCGTCAGGTAGCGCGCAGCGACCTCTGCCAGGTTGTCGAACGTCGTATGCGCGTCCGACAAACTCGATACGTGGTTCACAAGCACGCGAAACTGCGCAATCGCATGCTCGTAGTGCAGCCGTTTCATGCACGCATAAGCCTCGGTAATCGCCTGAGCCGCCACACGCGTGACGATCAGCACGTCGTGCGACTGCGTGGCCAGCGCCGAGAGCGCACCGCGGCGATCGAGCCGCGCGTCGATCAGCACGACATCGGCCGGCCCCGCGAGCATCGTGCCGAGCTGCGCGGCGCTGTAGCCCGAGCAGTTCTCGCGCGACGCGGCCAGCACCGAAAATCCGAGGTGATGGCGCGGCGCAGCGTCTTCGATGCCGATGTCTCCTGCGAGCAACGCACGCAGATTTCCCGCACCGTGCACGCCGCCCAGCATCGATGAGACCGAATTCGCGCCGAGGCACTCATCAATGACGAGCACGTCTTTGCCAAGGCCCGCCAGTGCGGCGGCAAGGTTGACGATCGTCGACGTGCAGCCGACGCCGACCGGCCCGCCGGTCACGGTTACGACGCGCGAACCGCTTTTCGCGAGCAGGCGGCGCAGCCCTTCGGCTTGATCGGTGACGTGCTTATCCAAAGCGAACCTCATGCAGGTCGGCGTTCGCACGGCTCGAGAGCGCGGACAGCAAAGCCGGAATGTCGTCGTCGTGCGGCACAAATGGCGAATGGTCGCGCGGAATGCAGAACGCGCTCTTGATCAAAAATTTCCGGGTCGCGACGTACAGGTTCTCCGGCACTTTCTGCCCGGTCGAGACGTAATGCACAGGCAGCTTGTAGCGGATCACGGCATCGAGCACGCCGCCCAGGTTCGTCGCTTCGTCGAGCTTCGTCAGAATGCAGCCCGCCAGATCGGGTTGCCCCTCGGCGCTGCGATACGCCTGCACGACTTCGTTCAAAGTATCGCCGTGGCTCGTCGCATTGAGCAGCAACAGGCGCTGCACGGGCAGGCCGGCGCCGCAGAGCATGGCGATCTGGTCCGAGACGGTGCGATCGCGCTGGCTCATGCCGATCGTATCGATCAATACGATGTGTTTGTTGCGCAGCTCGGTCAGCGCAAGTTGCAAATCGGCGGCGTCCTTCACCGCGTGCACGGAGACGCCGAGAATCTTGCCGAAGATGCGCAATTGTTCATGGCCGCCGATCCGGTAGCTGTCCGTCGTCAGCAGTGCAACCTTGCTCGCGCCGAAGCGCATCACGCAGCGCGCGGCGAGCTTGGCGGTCGTCGTGGTCTTGCCGACGCCCGTCGGCCCCATCAGCGCGAACACACCGCCGCGCTCCATCAACGCATCTTCGTTTTCGAGCACGGGCAGATTCGCACCGAGCACCGATTGGACCCATTGCATGCCCGCTTCGACGTTCTCGAACTCGGGCATGTTGTCGACCATCATCCGCACCAGCTGCGCGGAAAAACCCGCGGCAAAGAGCTGTTTCGTGAGCGTGCCTTGCACCGGGTTGCGGCGTTGACGCTCGCCCCACAGCAGGCCGGCAAACTGCTCTTCCATCATCCCGCGCATCGACGACAGTTCGCTCATTACGGTCTGGCTGACGACTTCTTCGATACGTGCGCGAACCGCATCGGCCATCGTGGCTGCGTCCGGCGAATGCTCGTGGCCTTGCTCGGCCTTTGCACCAACGCCGTCGAAAGCGGGCGTGACGCGCGGCACGGCGCGGCGGGCAGCCACCTGTGCAGCCTCGTGTGCCCAGTCAGGCAACGAAGCCGAGGCGAGTTCCTCGGGCGACAAAATCTTGCCCGGCGCGCCCAAGCCTTTCGCTGCCGCCGCAGCCGGCGTCATCGCATGCGTTTTCGCCGTGTGGGCAGCCGGCGTCGCGTGGTCGCCACGCTGCTGCTGTGAGCCCAAGCGCTGCGCGTGATCGATGAGCCAAGGGTTCGACTCGGCCATTGTCTGTGCCGCTTCGGCCGCACCGGTCGCGCTGCGCGCGGCGGGCATCGTGCCGGCAGGCTTGGCGTCGGTGTGCCGCTCGCGTGCAGCGAAGGCCGATGGCCGGGCCGACGTGACATTCGGCGCAGCCAGCGAGGCCGCGCCGGGCGCGAAGCCGCGCGCATCGGCCGCATTGGCATTGGCGCCGATTTCGGGGCTCGCGCCGAACACCGCCGAGAACACGTCCGGCATGCCGTTGGCGTAGGGGTTCGCGAATGCCGCGTTCGATGTCGGCGCAGCTAACGCTTGCGACGGCTGCGCATCGTATGCCGCAGGCGAACGCTGCGAATGGTGTTGCTGGGACCTACCGGCACCAGCACCGATACCCGCATCCGAGCCGTCACCGCCGGCAGGCGCGAGCGCAGCCAGATCAGTGTCGGCCAGCGCGACAATTTCGACGCTGCCGTCTTCGTTCGTGCGATTCGACAACACGACCGCATCGGCACCGAGGGCCTCGCGCACGAGACGTAAGGCGTCGCGGCTCGTTGCGCCAACAAATTTACGAATATTCAAGCTAGACCCCCGATGAGGTTAACGACTTTGATCGTGCGTGTCTCGGGCACTTCGGCATACGAGAGCACTTTCAATTGAGGCAGGCTGCGGCGCAGGAATCGCGCGAGCATGGTGCGCAGCGCGTGCTGCACGAGCAGCACCGGCGGCAGCCCGGCATTTTGTTGACGGGTGATCGCACGCTGCGTCTCCGTCAAAAGCGAGTGGGCAAGGCCGGGTTCGAGGCCCGGGTTGACGCTGGTCGAAAGCGCCTGCGAAAGCACACGTTCGAGATTGGAGTCGAGCCCCATCACCTGCATTTCGCCATTGCCCGGATACCACTGCTGCGTGATCGCGCGGCCCAGCGCGAGGCGTACGGTGGAGGTCAGCTCGTGCGCGTCGCCCGACTTGCCCGATTGCTCGCACAGCGCTTCGAGAATCGTGCGCATGTCGCGAATCGGCACACCCTCTTCGAGCAGGTTTTGCAGCACCTTTTGCAGCGTGGCGAGCGACAGCGTCTTCGGCACGAGATCTTCGACGAGCGATGGCGCGTCCTTGCCGATGCGCGTAATGAGCGCCTGCACTTCCTGGCGGCCAAGCAACTCGGCGGCATGCTGCACGACGAGATGGTTCAAATGCGTCGCCACCACCGTGCTCGCGTCGACCACCGTGTAGCCGTACACCTGAGCCTGCTCGCGCAGATTGGTGTCGATCCAGACCGCCGGCAGGCCGAAGGCCGGATCTTGCGTCGGCGTGCCCGGCAGCGCGGCCGTGACCTGCCCCGGATTGATCGCGAGCCACTGGCCCGGATACGCTTCGCCCACGCCGACGTCGACGCCCTTGAGCGTGATGCGATAGCCGTTCGGACGCAGTTCGAGGTTGTCGCGAATATGAATGACGGGCGGCAAGAAGCCGATTTCCTGCGCGAACTTCTTGCGGATGCTCTTGATCCGCTTGAGCAACTCGCCGTCGGTGTTCTTGTCGACGACCGGAATCAGGCGGTAGCCCACTTCGAGACCGAGCGCATCGATCAGCGTCACGTCGTCCCAGCTCGCTTCGTTCGATTCGGCAGGCGCCGCAACCGCCGGTGCCGCGTCGAGCAGCACCGCACTCGCCTTGGCCTGCTCGGCACGCTTTTTCATCGCGCGGCTGAGTTGGATCGCCCCGCCGCCAAGCAAAATGAAAGCGAAGTGCGGCATGCCCGGAATCAGGCCGAGCACCCCGATGATGACGCCCGTGATCATCAGCACGCGCGGGTTCGTGAACAGCTGTCCGGTCAGTTGCGTGCCGATGTCTTCATCGGTCGCCACGCGCGAGACGATCACACCTGCCGCCGTCGAGATGATCAGCGAGGGAATCTGTGCCACGAGCCCGTCACCGATCGTCAGCAGCGTGTACGTCGTGCCGGCAGATTCGAAGTCCATGCCGTGCTGAACCATGCCGACGATGAGCCCGCCGAACACATTGACGACCATGATGATGAGGCCGGCAATCGCATCGCCGCGCACGAACTTCGAGGCACCGTCCATCGCGCCGTAGAACTCGGCTTCCTGCGAGACGGCGAGACGGCGCTTGCGTGCGCCTTCTTCGTTGATGAGGCCCGCGTTCAGATCGGCGTCGATGGCCATTTGCTTGCCGGGCATCGCGTCGAGCGTGAAGCGTGCCGCCACCTCCGCGATCCGGCCCGCGCCCTTCGTGATCACCATGAAGTTGATGACCATCAGGATGGCGAACACGACGATGCCCACCGCGAAGTTGCCGCCGACGAGAAAGTGCCCGAACGATTCGATCACCCGCCCGGCCGCAGCCGGTCCGGTGTGGCCTTCGAGCAGCACGACGCGCGTCGAGGCCACGTTCAGCGAGAGCCGCAGCAGCGTGGAGAACAGCAGCACGCTCGGGAAAGCCGCGAAGTCGAGCGGCTTCATCGTGTACATGCTGACGAGCAGCACCATCACCGACAGCGCGATGTTGAACGTAAAGAGCAGATCGAGCAGGAACGGCGGCAACGGCAGGATCATCATGCCGAGGATCATGCAGATCAGCACGGGGCCTGCCAGCGCGCGCAAGTTCGTCCCGGCCAGCGCCTGCGGCCGTTTGGCGAAGAAGGTTCCGACGCGCGCGTTCATGCCGACGCTCCGTTGGCGCTGCCGTTGCCGTGGCCGTCATTTGCGCCAAGCGCTTCTTGTTCTTCCTCGCGCATCTCGTCGTCCGAGATCGGGCCGTGGTCCATATCGGCCGGCACATCGAGTTCGGTCGGCGCGGCGGGCACGTCGCCACCGTCTTCACGGAAGCGCCGCAATTGATAGACCCATGCCAGCACTTCGGCCACGGCGTTATAAAGCAGGCCGGGGATTTCGCGGTTCAGTTCGACGTTGTGATAGAGCGCACGGGCCAGCGGCGGGGCTTCGAGCAGTGGCACGTTATGTTCGTTCGCGAGTTCGCGAATGCGCGCGGCCACGAGGTTCACGCCCTTGGCGACGACCTTCGGTGCGCGCATCGCGCCATCCGCGTATTGAAGCGCCACGGCGTAGTGCGTCGGATTCGTCACGACGACATCGGCCGTCGGCACCGCGACCATCATGCGGCGGCGCGCCATCGCACGCTGTTGCTGGCGAATGCGGCCCTTCACGTGCGGGTCGCCTTCGTTTTCGCGGTGTTCGCGCTTTACCTCTTCCTTCGTCATCCGAAGCTTCTTGTGGTACTGCCAGAGTTGATAAGGCACATCGAGCGCGGCGATGACAAAGAGGCCGCCGATGGTCCAGGCACAGCAGGTGGCGATCAGCGCCATGCCGTGGCCGAGGGCGCTCGTGAGCGATTCCGTCGCAAGCGCCAGGATCTCGTCTTTGCGGTGCCAGACGGCCGCGCCGCCGATGCCGCCCACGAGCAGCACCTTGGCGAGCGACATACCCACCTGAACCGGCCCGTTGAGCGAGAAGATGCGGCCGAGGCCGGCAATGGGGTTCATGCGTTCGGGCTTGAACTGGAGCACGTTGCCGGTCAACAGCCAGCCGCCGATGGCCATCGGCGCGAGCAAGGCGGCCACGCCCGTCAGGGCGAGTACCGGCAGCACGGCGAGGATGCCTTCGCGGCCAGCCGCACCGGCGCCAATCAACATGCGGTTCGGATCGACGACGCTTGCGTGATTGAACGTGAAAGCGCCGCGCA
Organism: Trinickia sp. LjRoot230; assembly: GCF_964253315.1. Lineage (NCBI taxonomy): Bacteria > Pseudomonadati > Pseudomonadota > Betaproteobacteria > Burkholderiales > Burkholderiaceae > Trinickia > Trinickia sp. LjRoot230. The sequence continues at coordinate 156,315 of NZ_CAXUQX020000001.1, read as the reverse complement.
TCATCGTTTGCAAGTGGGTGCCGATCGGGCCGGACAAGCCCCAGACGCCGAAAAATCCGGCCGCGAGCAACGCGAACGACGCCAGTTCTCGGGAACGCGCAACCTGCCCTTCCGCACGCGCCTTTTCAAGACGCCGGGGAGTGGCTGATTCGGTTTTCTCGAGGTCGCTGTCCTCTGCCACAGGGTTTCTCCGCTCCGGTCACGGCAACATGCCGCTTTTCATTGAGAGCGATTATTCCTGGAGGCGTCAACCGACGATCGGCGGATAAAGACCTGGAAAGGGGTGTATTTCGACTGATGGGGGGACGGGTGGGTAGGAATGACCGATGGAGGCTGCTTGGGCTTCGGGTTGCGACGTTACCCGAACAGGTATAATCCCGGCGGCACGCTTCGGCACGGGAACCAAGAAATGCGAAAACGGATCGTTGAAAGCATGGACGTACAACGCGGCTCGGGCAACGTCTACGCCGATCTTGGCTTGCCCGATGCAGAAAAGCTGAGGATTAAGACCGGCCTGGTGATCGAAATCAGAAAGGCCATGCGTACCCTTGGACTCACCCAGCAAGCCGCTGCGAAACGCATGGGCGTGCCGCAGTCGAAGGTGTCAGGCATGATGCATGGCAACTTCACCAACCTGTCTGAACGCAAGCTGATGGACTGCTTGAACCGGCTCGGCTACGACATCGAGATCAAAGTGCGGCCAGCCGTCGAGCCGATCGGACATCTCACGCTTACGATCGCTTGATGAAAGATTTCCTGGCGCAGGATCTCGCCAGCAACTATTTGATCGGAGTCCATCGCAACTGGCACGCGGTGAGGCATTGCGCCGCCGGGCGCCTGTCTATGCAGCAATGGCGATCGGATGGATTTTTTCGAGTTCCGCAGCCAACGCTTCCTTTGCCACCGCCGTCTCATAATCGAGTTGCAAGCCGGTCCAGAACGCGTCGCTCGTTCCGAAGTAGCGAGACAGGCGCAAGCCTGTGGCGACCGTGATCGCGCGCGTGCCGGCAATGATTTCGCCGATACGGCGTTGCTGCACACCAATGTCCTTCGCGAGGCGGTAGGCAGTAATGCCCATCGGGCGAAGAAACTCTTCTTGAAGGATTTCGCCCGGAGTCGGGTACATGACTTCGCGTGCCATGACAGTTCTCCAATTAGTGATAATCGACAATCTCGACGTCGGAAGCGCTGCTACCCTCAAACCGGAAGCACACGCGCCATTGATTTCAAGACAATATTATTGATTGCGGGCGACAGCTCAAAGCTGCCGCCCGTGACCGGTCCAGCGCGAATACGCCGGAAGACTAAAACGCCACGTAGGGCGTTTGCGTGCGGCCGAGCTGGGTCAAGTCATAGCCGAAGTAGACGGTACGGCCATAGAAGAACGGCATGCCGACGTCGACGACGCCTGACAAGCCGAGATCGCCGGCCAGATCGTTAAACGCGAAGTTGCCGCTGGTAAGCAGCGTTTGGCCATTTTGGATCGACATGGCAACCGTCGCGGTAGCCGCGGCGCCCGACATATTCGAAACCGTGACATTGCGCGATGTCAGCGACGATGGGCAATAAAACGCTGCGTAGATGCCGCTGCACGCTGCCAACGTCGCGTCCTGGAAGAAATATCCGTTGGAGCCGGAATCGAAGAATGCGGCCCCCGACGTGGTGCCAAACGTGCTGTTGACGAGCCCGGCTGAGTTCGTGCCAAACGTCGTGGCCCCCGTCAGCACATTGTTGGCCTGTGTCCCGATGCCGAACGTCATCGTGCCCGAGGCCGACGTTGCACCGTTCGCACCTATCGCCGGCATAGTCAGGACGACGCCGTTGTTATCGCTCGCAAACTTCACCACCGGGTTGGTGACCTGGTCCACGAGCGCGATCGTCGTCGCCGTGCAATTCGCGCCGCCCGGGCAGATGTAATAAGGCGGGTTGGTCGGGATCGACGTCGCGCAACTCTCGCAATCGTACGGCGCCACGCCAATACCGAGCACACCGTTGGCGCCGAAAAGGGCAACCGTGTTCTCGGCCGTACCCGTTGCCGCGCAATTGGACGGCACCGATGATGACGACATATCTCCGATGATCGCAACAGGTACGTTGCCGGCGGTTTTGCTGCCGATCGTCAAATCGGCCCTGCGCACCGAGCCCCATGTGTAGCCGTCGGCGAATTGGGTGCACTCGGCAATCTGATTGCCGCTGCCGTCGGTTTCCGGAGCCAGGTTCGGCAGCACCCCAGCCGCCGCCGTATTCACGATGCGCAGCCCGTACGACATCGTATCGACCTGGATGTTGTCGATCGTCTGGCAGTGGGCCGTGCTGCCGGGCGGGCAGACCGTGACGCTCACGGTGGGAATGTTGGCCACGCCGCCGGTGCCCTGAGCAACGTTGATCGCCACCTGATTCGCCGGAGTGACCGGAGCCGGACTCCCGCCTCCGCCCCCGCTCCCGCCCCCACCACAACCCACGACCACCGCCGCCATCACAACGGCCCCAAGCACGCCCAACGCGCGCGCGAATTGGCTTGTCATTTGCAAGATCGTTCTCCTTCGGCGGCGCGGTTATTGGATCTGATCGGCGCTCACGCCCGACGGCAACGCGTTGCGCAGGTAAGCCTGCCCGAAGAACGCGCCCATGTGGCCGACCGAATAAACGACGAGCCCGGATTCATCGACCGCGGCTGGGCGACGGCCCGCGCGCTGGGCACGCTGGGCCTCCAAAGCGCTCTTGTATTGCGAGAAGTAGGTGCCGAGCAGCGTGGAAAGATCGGGTATGCGCGGCCCGCGCCAGGCGATGCCGAACACGTTGCCATCCTGAGCGACGTACTCGCGCACGACCGTGCCGCCTGACAGCATGGTTTGCTTGATCGTGTAGCTGGCCGAGCTCGCTGCCGCACTAGCCGCACTAGCCGCACTAGCCGCGCTGGCCGTGCCCGACGCGCCCGTGGACGAAGCCGCGCGCGCAACCGGCGTAATGGTTTTAGCGACAGCGCCGGACGGCGTAGCCATCGGGGCCCCCCCGAGCTCCGCGTACGCGGGCGCCGCCGCGCCGAGTAAACCGCAGACCGCGAGCATCGTCGGCAGCGCGGCACGAATCAAACGAATGGACATAGAAAAGGTTCCTCCTTTTGGAAGTGTTTTTATCGCGCCCCTCGGCACGGACGGTCCTCTACTGCGTATGTCTCTCTCAAGCTCATGACCTTCGCAAATCTAACCCACTCGCGGCCTCGCGGATACTGTCGCCCACCGCAAAATTCGCGCCGCACCCCGAATAACCCGCCATCTGGACGGCAAAGCCAGGCCACCAAAATGAAGAAGGGCGGCTCCGCTGACACGGACCGCCCTTAACCAAAATCCCAGCAATATCAATAACAAACCCGCATTCAGAACCCAAGACTAGCCAGCAGATCGTCGACTTGCGACTGATCCTGAACGACATCCGCCCGCCCTTCCGGGTTGATCTGCGGGCCATTGAGCAGCGAATCGGGCGAGCCCGTCGCGCTCGGCTCGGCGGCAAGCTGCGCCGCCGTCGCAGCGAATTGCTCGCGCCGCTCCGGCGCAATGTTCTCGACCAGAACGCCAAGCAATTGCTGCTCGATCAAATAAACGACATCCATGATCTTCTTGATGACCTGCCCGGTCAGATCCTGGAAGTCCTGCGCCAGCATGATCTCGAGCAACTGCGCATTGGTCCCGGCCGTGGCCTCGGGCACGCTCGCTAAAAACGCCCGCGTGTCGGTCATCAGCGTGCGCACTTCCTCGCGCTCGATCGGGGCGGCAAACCATTGCGCCCAGCGCGCGTCGAGCGCGCCCGCGTCGGCTCGCAGGTGTTCCTGTATCGGCTTGGCGACGTCGATGGCGCTCAGCACGCGCTCAGCGGCCTGCTCGGTCATCGCCGCCACGTACTTGAGGCGGTCGCGCGCGTCGGGCACGGCTTCGGCCGCACGCTCGACATGTTTGTCGAGGCCAAGCTCGCGCATCGAGTCACGCAAGGTCCGCGTCAGCGAGCCAATGCGCGCCAGAATGCGGTCCGTGTGCAGATCGGTGCTGCTGTCACCACCCGTACCTACGCTTACGTTTGTCAACTGATCCATGATCAGCTCCCGGTCTTCGTCATCTTCTCGAGGATCTTCGTGAGCTTTTCATCGAGGGTTGCTGCGGTAAACGGCTTCACCACGTAGCCGCTCGCGCCAGCTTGCGCCGCCGCGATAATGTTTTCCTTCTTCGACTCGGCCGTCACCATCAGCACCGGCAGGTGCGTGAGCGAGGCGTCGGCGCGGATCTCCTTGAGCATCGCGAGACCGTCGAGATTCGGCATATTCCAGTCGGAGATGACGAAGTCGTAGCCGCCGCCGCGCAGACGCGAAAGGCCCGCTGCGCCGTCTTCCGCTTCGTCGACGTTGCCGTAGCCGAGTTCCTTGAGCAGGTTGCGGACGATCCGACGCATCGTCGGAAAATCGTCCACCACCAGAATTTTCATGCTTTTGTCCATCTCGATCCCTTTATCCCAATTTCGCGGCGCGAAGTGCACAGTGGCCCACTCGCCAACCTACACGCGCTGCACCCGGTCGCCCATCGTCGCGAGGCGTGTCATCACGCGCCGGCTCATTTCCGACAAAGACACAATTTCATCGGCGCCACCCATCGCAATCGCTTCGCGCGGCATGCCAAACACGATGCAACTGGCCTCATCCTGCGCGAGAGTGTATGCGCCCGCATTTCGCATGTCTAACAAACCTGCTGCGCCATCACGCCCCATGCCCGTCAAGATCACCCCCACCGCGTTCTTGCCGGCATGCAGCGCGGCAGAGCGGAACAACACGTCCACCGAAGGGCGATGCCGGTTCACCGGCGCCTCGTCCGACAGGTGGGCGATATAGTTCGCCCCGCTGCGTGCGAGCAACAGATGTGCATGCCCCGGCGCGATATACGCGTGCCCGGGCAGCACGCGCTCGCCGTGCTCAGCCTCTTTAACGGTAATTCGACACAAACCATTTAGGCGTTGAGCAAATGATTTTGTAAATCCCGGCGGCATATGCTGCGCGATCATCACTGCCGGCGCATCGGGCGGCAGCGGCACGAGCACCTCGCGGATCGCCTCGGTGCCCCCCGTCGACGCACCCACGATGATCAGCTTTTCCGTACTGACGAGCGGATTGTTCAGCATCGGCGCGTGCGCGGCCGGCGAGGCGCCAACTCCCGCCGCATGGGCGGCCGGCGCGCTCTGGCGCACGCGGGCGCGCGAAGCGGCGCGAATCTTGTCGGCGAGCTTTTCCGAGTAGTCGAGCATCCCATCGCGAATGCCTACTTTCGGCTTCGTGACGAAATCGACCGCGCCCAGTTCGAGTGCGCGCAACGTGATCTCAGAGCCACGCTCGGTCAGCGACGACACCATGACAACCGGCATCGGCCGCAGCCGCATCAACTTTTCGAGGAAATCGAGCCCGTCCATGCGCGGCATTTCGACGTCGAGCGTCAGGACATCCGGGTTGTGCTGCTTGATCAGCTCGCGCGCGACGAGCGGGTCAGGCGCGGTCGCACACACCGCCATATCGGGCTGGGCGTTGATGATTTCGGTCATCAAACTGCGAATCAGCGCCGAATCGTCGACACATAAAACTTTGATTTTCTGCACAGCTCTCACGCCTCCTTCACGGTCTTAGCGCTGTCGTTCATGCCGGTAGCGATGCCGCCGCCGAATGGGCGGGAATCGAACGTCTCGATGCGCGGCCTGGGTGCCGAACTGAAGAGTTCGATATGCGGGCGGCGCTGACCAGACACCACAGGTGACGTGAACAATTCCGCATTTTCTTTTTCACGCGCACGCGCATGCCGGGCCGCGCGCGCTTCGGCTACCTGCTTGGCCAGCGCCTGCTCGCGCTCGGCCACATTCGGTTCTTGCTGCAAACGCAGCTTTTTCACCATCGCCTGGCCGGTGGCGGGCATGAACGCGACCTTGCGCGGATGCACACCCTGCAAATCCTCGGCGGCGATGCGGATCTTCTCGAGCCCCAGATAACGCCGCACGAACTCTGCGTTGCGGTCCCCGATGTTGATCGTCGTCATCCCGGCCAGCACGGCCGCGCCGCCGAACACCTTGGCTTCGAAGCGCTCGCGGCGGCCGCCCATCTTGATCAGCTCGTTGATCAGCAGTTCCATCGCGAACGCGCCATAGCGCATCGAATCGGACGCGGCCGCGTTGGCTGATTGGTCGCCGTCGTCGGGCAGCATGAAGTGATTCATGCCGCCGATGCCGGCCGTGCGATCGTGAATACACGCCGCCACGCACGAGCCGAGCACGGTGACGAGCACCATGTCTTCGCCGGTCGTATAGAACTCGTTCGGCAATAACTTCACGCCCGAACGGTTGAAGTGATTGTCGAAATACAGATTGGTGGCAATGGGCAGCCGGCTCATGCTTCGGCCTCCTCTCCGTGCCTCGTGGCCGCGCGCGCATGCCCGTGGCCATGGCTTTGACCGCGCGCGCCGGCAGCGAGGTCGCGCGTGAGCTCGTAGACCGTCTGCCCACGCAGACGGAACGCCTGCGTCACATAAGTGAAATTTTCCGAATGGCCGGCAAAGAGCAGCCCGCCCGATTTCATCAGCGGATCGAAGCGCGAGAGCACCTGCGACTGTGTCGGTTTATCGAAGTAAATCATCACGTTGCGGCAGAAAATCGCATCGAATTGCGTACGCAAGCCATAGTCCGCATCGGTCAGATTCAATTGCTGAAAGCGGATCATCGCGCGCAGTTCGGGGCGCACCTTCACGAGCCCCGCCTGCGGCCCGGTGCCTTTCAAGAAGAAGCGCTTGAGACGCTCTTGCGAAAGCGGCTTGACTTGATCGAGCGAATAGATACCGGCTTCGCATTTGGCGAGCACTTGCGTATCGAGATCGGTGGCGAGAATGCTCGCCTGGCGCGCCGCCGACTCGCCGAGCGCCTCGACGAGCGTCATTGCGATCGAATAGGGCTCCTCGCCGGTGGAGGCCGCCGAGCACCAGATCGACACCGGCTGTTGGCGCCGCTTGACGAACTCGGCAAGAATCGGGAAGTGATGCGATTCGCGAAAAAATGCCGTCAGGTTGGTCGTCAACGCATTGGTGAACGCTTCCCACTCGGCCGGATCGTTTTCGGCCTCGAGCAGCGCCAGATAATCGCGAAAGTTGTCGAGCCCGCGTGCGCGCAGGCGCCGGGCAAGGCGGCTGTATGCCATGTCGCGCTTGTGCTCGGACAGCGAAATGCCCGCGCGCCGATGGATCAGCCCGCGAATGCGTGCGAAATCGGCTGCGGTGAATTCAAAATCGCGTTCGGCGAACGCGGTACGCTCGGCCACGCCGGCGCCGCCGGAATCGGCCCGCTCGAGCCGTTGTGTTGCGCGCGCTGTCGTCATGTTGCTTGTCTCGCTTTCAGCAATGTCGGGCCGCGCGTCATGCGCCCCGGCGCACGATCTGCGTGGCCGTGTGCGGCATCGTTGGCGTCCTGCCGGCGCCGGGTGACGCGCGGCGCAATGTGTCGCCCGGGTGCGGGCAGGATGCCTTTATGCCACATGCTCGTTACCTGCACTACACGTCGCACGTTGCCGCGCGACGCCTTTCGAACTGCGTTTAGAACGTTTCCCAGTCGTCGTCGGATTTGCTCGACGACACCGCGGCGGCCGGCATCGGCTTAGCCACAGGTTGGGGTTTCGCGACGGGTGCCGGCTTGGCCGCGGCGGCCGGCTTTGCTACGGTCGATGATTTTGCTGCAGGTGCCGCCGTACCGGAGGTTGCCGCCGGCACAGAGCGCGACGAGGGCGATGCCTGCGATGCCTGCGATACGTGCAACGTTTGCGAACCGTGCGATGCAAGCGGCGCGTTCGGCGCTGCGCCCGCTGCCTTCGCCGGTGCGGGCAACGGCTTGGCAACGGGCAGCGCAGGCTTGCGCAGCGCGCTTGTCACCGGTTTCGTCACCAGTTTCGACGCCGGCTTCACCGCTGCTGCCGGTGCATAGGTGCCGTCGATTCGCCACCGGCCCACGACCGCCTTCAGCTGACGCGTCTGCTCTTCGAGCGACGCGGCGGCTGCCGCGGCTTGTTCGACGAGCGCCGCGTTTTGCTGCGTGACGTCGTCCATCTGCACCAAGGCGCGATTCACCCCTTCGATGCCGGTCGACTGCTCTTCCGACGCCGCGCTGATCTCGCCCATGATGTCGGTGACACGCCGCACAGCCTGGACGATCTCGCCCATCGTCGTGCCGGCACGCTCGACGAGCGCCGAGCCGCTTGCAACCTTGTCGGTCGAATCGCCGATCAACGATTTGATTTCCTTCGCTGCCGCCGCGCTGCGTTGCGCGAGGCTGCGCACTTCACCGGCCACCACGGCAAAGCCGCGGCCCTGCTCGCCCGCACGGGCGGCTTCGACTGCCGCGTTCAGTGCGAGGATGTTGGTCTGAAACGCGATGCCTTCGATCACGCCGATGATGTCCACCACCTTGCCCGAACTCGTCGCGATGTCTTGCATCGTCGTCACCACCTGATGCACGACCTCACCGCCACGCGTGGCGATATCGGACGCATTGACGGCGAGCTGGCTTGCCTGCCGTGCATTCTCGGTGTTTTGACGAACGGTACCGGTGAGCTGCTCCATGCTCGATGCCGTCTGCTGCAAAGACGAAGCCTGCTCTTCCGTGCGCTGCGACAAGTCGGTGTTGCCGATGGCGATTTCATGCGCGCCCACGTCGATCGACTCGGTGCCGCCGTGCACGGCTTTCACCATCGAGGTGATGCTGTCCTGCATTTGCTTGATGCCGGCAAAGAGCCGCCCGATTTCGTTGCTGCTCTTCACGTCGACGACACGCGTCAGGTCGCCTTGCGCGATATGGCCGAAGTGCGCAATCGCGTCATTGATCGGCTGCACGATCAGGCCGCGCAGCGCGAAGCGGATCAGCACCACGAGCACGATCGACAGCGCGACGACCGCGATGATCAGCGAGCTCATCAACGAGACTTGCGAGGCCGACTCGGCGCGCAAATCTTCGGCACGCTGCTTCAATGAGTTCAACACCTTCTCGGACGACTCGCCGAACGCGACGAACATCGGGCTGATCTTCGTATCAGCAAGCGCGTGGTAGGTGGCCATGTCGCCCGCGCGTACGGCCTCGAACTCCTTCTCAACGCCGTCGTGCAGCAGCGTGGCTTGGTGCGCGGCCAGCTCGCTTGCGAGCGCCGGATCAAGACCTTGCTTTGGCTCGCTCTGGTACGCCTGCCAAGCTTCGTTTGCCTTGTTGAGCAGCACTTGCGAACGCTCGATGACCTTCTTCGCCTCGTCGGGGTTGTTCGCCTCCATCAGCGCGCGGTAACGGTCGAGCGAAATCCGCGTGCGCAGTAAATACGAGCCGGTGTTGTCGAGCGCGTGAATCGCCGGCAAGTCGTCGCCGGAAAGCGTATCCACGGCGCGCCCAGCATGCGATAAAGCCGTGAGCCCGAGCCCGCCGACCACGAGGATCAGCGCTACGAACACCGCGCCCATGGCCGTGAGCGTCGTGCGAATCGACCAGTTCTGCAGCATCTTTGAAACTCTCCATCGTCGGTAGCTGGCAACGCCCGAGCACGGGGCTGGGCTCGCCGCCCGCTACCCTATTGGTTGCAGCCTTGTTACTGCGTGAGCGCCTCGATCAGCGCCATTTCCTTGCTGACCATCAGCTTCTCGATGTCCATCAGAATCAGCATGCGGCCTTCGACCGTGCCGAGGCCGGTCAGGTACTCGGCCGTCAGCGTCGCGCCGAATTCGGGCGCAGGCATGATCTGATCCGTCGTGAGCGTGAGCACATCCGAGACGCCGTCGACCACCATGCCCACCACGCGATGCGCGACGTTCAAAATGATCACGACGGTTTGATGGTCGTACTCGACGCGGCCCAGATGAAACTTGATCCGCATGTCGACGATCGGCACGATGATGCCGCGCAAATTGATGACGCCCTTGATGAACTCGGGCGCATTCGCAATGCGCGTCACGTTGTCATAGCCGCGAATCTCCTGCACTTTCAGGATATCGATGCCGTACTCTTCCGCGCCGAGCGTGAAGACCAGGAACTCTTGCCCGGCCGCCTCGGCTTGTTGCGCGTTACGGCGCCCGCCTGCGACGAGCGCGGTATTCGAATTGGTGGTTTGAACTTCTGCCACGTTAGCCCCCAAACGGTTGGGAATTACTGCAAGTTACGAAAAGGTCAGAGCGCCGTGCATGACACGGGACTCACGGTTCAGTGCTGCCACGTCGACGATCAGAGCGACGCTGCCGTCGCCGAGAATCGTTGCCGCCGAGATCCCGCGCACCTTGCGGTAGTTCGTCTCGAGATTTTTCACGACCACTTGTTGCTGCCCGACCAGCTCGTCGATCAACATTGCAAAGCGCCGGCCTTCGGTTTGCATGATCGTGACGATGCCTTGCGTCGGCTCGGTGCGCGCACCTTCCACCGAGAAGATCTCGTGCAGCGCGACGAGCGGCAGGTACTCACCGCGCACGCGCACCACGCGCTCGCCGTTGGCGACCGTGTAGATATCCTCCGGCACCGGCTGCAGCGACTCCATCACGAAGTTCAGCGGCAAGATGAAGATTTCGCTGCCGACCTTCACCGACATGCCGTCGAGAATCGCCAGCGTAAGCGGCAAGATGATCCGCGTCGTCGTGCCCTTGCCTGCGTGCGAGGTGATTTCGACGTGTCCGCCCATCGCCTGGATGTTGCGCTTGACAACGTCCATGCCCACGCCGCGGCCCGATACGTCCGTGACCTGCTCGGCCGTCGAAAAGCCCGGCATGAAGATCAGATTCCAGACTTCCTCGTCGGTCATCGATTCGCTGACCTGCATGCCCTGTTTCATCGCCTTCGCGAGAATCTTGTCGCGACGCAAGCCTGCACCGTCGTCGCTGACTTCAATGACGATGTTGCCGCCGTGGTGCGCGGCCGAGAGCACGAGTTGCCCGGCCCCTTCCTTGCCCGCCGCGCGCCGCGCTTCGACGGTCTCGATGCCGTGATCGAGACTGTTGCGCACGAGGTGCGTGAGCGGATCGATGATGCGTTCGATCAGACTCTTGTCGAGTTCCGTCGCCTGACCGAATGTGACGAGCTCCACTTGCTTGCCGAGCTTCGATGCAAGATCGCGCACCAGACGCGGGAAGCGGCTGAAGACGTAATCCATCGGCATCATGCGGATCGACATCACCGCTTCTTGCAGATCGCGCGCATTGCGCTCGAGCTGCGCCATGCCATTGAACAGCCGATCGTGCAAGGCCGGATCGAACGTGCTCGTCGTCTCGGCCAGCATCGCTTGCGTGATGACCAGTTCGCCCACGAGGTTGATCAACTGATCGACCTTCTCGACACCCACGCGAATCGAGCTGCCCTCTGCGCCCGCCGCGGCCGCGGCAGGACGTGCCTTCTTTTCTTCGCCCGCGCTCGCCGCCGCGGCCGCTGGGGCCGGTGCCGGCGCGCTTGCGCTAGTGCTGGTGTTAGTGCTCACCTCGGGCTTCGGCTCAGCGGCCGGCTGAACCGGGGCGGCCGCGACTGCGGTCTTCGCGGGTTCCGGTTGCACCGACGGAGCCGGCGAAGGCACACCAACTGCTGTGCCCTCGCCGGGCGCGGTGCCGCGGCCGATTGCGATCTGACTTTCATCGATCACGAAGCAGCACACGGCAGTAATGTCGTCGGACGACACATCGCTTTGCAGATAGACGACGAGATCGTCGCCCGTCTTCACCCGCCCGACGATATGACCCAGGTTGCCCAACTCTTCGGTCAGCAGCACCTGGTCCTTCTCCCCCACCCCCCGTAGCGTAATTTTCAGGTGAGGTCCTGCATCTGCACCGATATTGGTATTGGCGTCGGCGCCTGCCGGGGCCGAGCCATGCGCCACCTCTAGCGCCTGCGCAACGACGTGCTCGGGCACGCCTTGCGTATCGGTCTCGTTCGCCGTGCCTGTGGGCTCGACGCTCACGGCCGGTGCTGCCGCCGGGGCTGCCACGGGTGCCGCTTCACCGTCGGCCTTCAGTCGTTCGAGCTTGGCGCAAATCGCGGCCGCGCTAGCCGCATCGGGCTCGGCACTGGCGCGATAGGCTGCCAGTTGGTCCGCCAGCACGTCCTTCGTTTCCAAAAACGTGTCGATCATGTCCTTGCGCAACGTCAATTCGTTGTTGCGCGCGCGATCGAGCAGCGACTCGAGAATGTGCGTCGTTTCCGTGAGCGCCGTGAAGCCGAAGGTCGCCGCGCCGCCCTTGATCGAATGCGCCGCGCGAAAGATCGCCGCCAGATCCTCGGGGTCGGGCGTACCGATGTCGAGGTTCAACAGAAGCTGCTCCATCTGCGCGAGCAGTTCGTCGGCCTCGTCGAAGAACGTCTGATAGAACTGTGTAATGTCGAGTGTCATGCTGAGTCACCGCGAAAAATCTGCGTCTGGCCGCTGCGCTGGATAGTCCAGTATTCGTCTGCTCGTGGGTCCGTCATCGTTGCGCGCCCGACCCTTGCATTGCCGCGATCAGGTCCGTGAGCGTATCGAGGTCGAGCGGCTTCGCGATCCAACCTGTTGCGCCTGCCGCGCGGGCTGCGTCCTTGAAGGCGTCGCCGTCTTCGGTCGTCAGCACGAAGATAGGCGTTGCCTCGTAAGCCGGCTCGGCGCGCAGCGCCGCAATCACATCGAGACCGCTGCGTTTCGGCATGTACTGATCGGTCAGAATCAAATCGAACGATTGCGCGCGCGCGTTCGCCAGCCCCTCTTCACCGTCCACCGCAACGCTGACCCGGTAGCCCGCTGCACGCAGCGTCGCCGCCAGAATTTCGCGCATGGCGGCCGAATCGTCGATCGCCAAAATGTCCTTGATCATGAATGCCTCTTTGCGTCTCGTTGCGCTCACCGCGCGCTTATTGCTTACCCGCCGCGCCCGCTGTCGGTTCGGCGCCGGCTGCCGGCACACGCTGCACGAGTGATTTCACTCCCGCGGCATCGTCCGACAACGTCGTGGTCGTCGTATCGTCGCGCGTCATCGTCTCTTCCGATTTCCGGTTCAGCACGATCACGCTGATGCGCCGGTTCTCCGGATCAAGCGGATCGGCCTTGTTCAGGTTCTGCGTCGAAGCGAGCCCGAGCACGCGCAACACCTTGCGCTCGTCCATGCCGCCTGCGATCAACTCGCGGCGCGACGCGTTGGCCCGATCGGCCGACAATTCCCAGTTGCTGTAGCCATGGCCGTTGCCTGCATACGGCACGGCATCGGTGTGGCCTTGCACGACAATGCGGTTCGGCACGTCGTTGAGCGTCTGGCCGATGGCGCGCAGGATGTCGCGCATATACGGCTCGACCGCGTCGCTCGCCGTGGCGAACATCGGCCGTTTTTTCGTATCGACGATCTCGATGCGCAGCCCTTGCAGCGTCGAGTCGATGCGGATTTGCTGCCTGAACTGGCGCAACACCGGATTGGCCTCGATGGCCGCCATCAACTTCACCTGCAAATCATGCAAGCGCGCCTGCTCACGACGCTCCAGCGCACCCGTGAGCGCATCGAGCGCCTGATCGTCGGCTTTGGCCGTGCGCGAGGCCTTCTCGATCGTGCCATCGGGCCGGTGCGTGACACCCGCCATGTCCGTCGAGATATCGCGCCCGCCGCCCTTCAAAATGCTCGACGCGTCCGCGCTGCGATCGCCGCCGAACATCGCCGCCTTGAGCGGCTGACTGAAATACTCGGCGATGCCTTTCAGTTGAACCGGCGTCACGGCGCTCAGCAGCCACATCAGCAGAAAGAACGCCATCATCGCGGTCATGAAGTCCGCGTAGGCGAGCTTCCACGCACCGCCGTGGTGCCCCTTCTTTGCGGGCGCCACGCGCTTGACAACGATCGCCCTGTCTTTACCCTTGTTCGTCATCGCGCGATTTCCCTGCTGCTCACTTGGCCTTCACGCGGCGCACGTGCTCTTCGAGCTCGGTGAACGACGGCCGCTCGGTCGAAAACAGCACCTTGCGTCCGAACTCGACGGCAATCGCCGGTGCATAACCGTTCAAACTCGCAAGGATCGTCACCTTGATGCACTGAAACATCTTGGTCGATTCGGCCACACGCTGTTCCGCGAGGCTCGACAGCGGACCGATCAGCCCGTACGAAAGCAAGATGCCGAGGAACGTACCGACCAGCGCCTGCGCGATCATCGCGCCGAGCACCGCGGGCGGCTTGTCGGCCGAGGCCATCGTGTGCACGACACCCATCACCGCAGCGACGATGCCGAACGCGGGCATCGCGTCGCCCACGCGCATCAACGCATGAGCCGGGCCCTCGCCTTCGGCGTGGTGCGTCTCGATTTCCTCGTCCATCAGGCTTTCGATTTCGAACGCATTCATGTTGCCGCCCACCATGAGCCGCAGGTAGTCGGTCAAAAACTCGACAATGTGTTTATCGGCAAGGATCTTCGGGTATTGCGTGAAGATCGGGCTCTTGTCCGGGTCGTCGATATCGGCCTCGAGCGTGAGCGTGCCTTCCTTGCGCGCCTTCGCAAGCAAAACGTAAAGCAACGCCATCAGCTCCATATAGAGCTCTTTCGTGTATTTCGAGCTCTTGAACAACGTCGGCAGGATCCGGAACGTCGCCTTGATCGTCTTGAGCCCGTTACCAAGGATGAACGCACCGACCCCGGCGCCGACGATCATCAAGATCTCGACCGGCTGCACGAGCGCGCCCAGATGGCCGCCCGCGATTGCGTATCCGCCGAAGACGGACAGCACGGTCACGAGTGTTCCCAGGAAAATCAGCACTGCGGTCCTCACAATGGTCGGCGAACAGACCGCCGTTAGTCTGGTTTACGGCATGCAAATCAAAACTTTGAGGACAAACGCGTGGAGCGGGACGGTCGCGTAAACCACGAGGTCGGCGGAAGGTCACGCAGGCGGGCCGCCCGTTTCAAGCGGCCAGGCCGGCAAAATCGCTGTCGGCCAGCTTGCAGGCGGTCATCTGGAGCATGTTCGAGTCGAAAAAGCGCACGAGCGTCCAGGCGCACGTGAGGCTCAGGAGCGGCTCGTCGCCGTGCAATTGCGCGTGCTCGCGGTAAAGCCGGTAACTCTTGACGATGGCCTGAATGGCTTCGCAGTGGCCGTGCCGGACATGAATCGGTAAATATTGAAGAAAAGCGACGAATGGATATTCGGTTGCCAGGTCATGAACCAATCCGCCGAAAACGGCAGCATGCCCTTCGGCGGCGAAACGCCTTTCAATTCCTTATAAAGCTTGATGAGCCTGTCTCGCGACAGACTCGTCTCGGCTTCGAGCAATTGCAAACGCGCACCGAGTTTCGATGAGCTCGATCGCCAGTGTGATTTCCTTCACTTCGAGCACGACGCTCTTTGTTGCCATATCGGCCGTTTGCTCCGCCTGCTGAAGGCTTATTACTTATTACTTATTACTTACTGCTTGAAGTCGGGTCTTAGCCGACTGTCTCGGCCGGCTGGCTCGCCATCAGGATGGCCGAATGCGCGCGGGCGAGCGTGCCGGGCTTGTCCTTGTCGGCCAACGCCGAAAGCACCGTATGGTCGTCGAATCGAAAACGGCAAAGCAATTGATTCGACGCCGCCAGCTTCACCGTCTGCGCAAGCGACAAATTGGCGAGCACGTCGGCAAGCTGATCCCGGATGCCCATTCGGAACATGCCCATCGCACGGTCTTCGCGCAGCAGACGTTGAACCAATAACAGATACGAGAGGTTGATTTCCTTGATCTCACTGAGCATTTCGCTGGTGGCACTCATCATTCCCCCGGGTCGATCAAATGGTCAGTCTTCGGAAACGTTTGCTCGGCGAGACATAGCTTGCCCCGCACGCGCCGGCCGTTTTTTGGTCTTTGGCGAATTGTGTCGAAATGTAAAAAGAGTGGAAATCGGAAGAAGACCCGCAAGCGCTGTCGGAATTATCTATTAACCATGTAGGAATTTTTCCTACATGGCCGGGTCAACTATGCCGAGGGGTGGCGGGGCACGCAAAGTATCGGAGCGTGTGTGTCCGATAACAACTGTGCAAAGGCGTGGCAAAGGGGCGTGCCCATTATAGGTGAGCGTCGTCATCAAGGCGCAACAAGTGCCGGCTTGCATAATGCGCAAGGCGAGCTAATTACCGAATCTTTACCGAATCCGCATTTCGCGAGGTGGTTTGCTGTTTCGGCCTGTAACAAGGCTTAAAGGTTTGAAAATGCGCTAATAACAAGCGCGCCACCTCCCGATAATGGTACTCAACGAATTCATGCGGCGCGGCGAACTGTCGCGCCGCCGTTTATCAACAAGGAGGTTGACGCATGCGCATCGCCCAAATCGCGCCGCTTTACGAGGCCGTGCCCCCGAAGTTCTATGGCGGCACTGAGCGTGTCGTGTCGTATCTGACTGAAGCGCTCGTCGAGCTCGGACACGATGTCACGCTCTTCGCAAGCGGCGACTCGGTCACATCCGCGACACTCGAAGCGGCCTGGCCGCGGGCCTTGCGGCTCGACCCGTCGATCCGCGACCCGCTCGCGCCGCACATGTTGCTGCTCGAACAGGTGCGCCGCGTGGCATCCGATTTCGACGTCCTCCACTTCCACCTCGACTATCTGCCGTTCGCGCTGTTCGCGGGCGCCGAGGCGCCCTCCGTGACGACGCTACATGGCCGGCTCGATCTGCCCGAGTTGCAACCTGTTTTTGATACGTTCTCGGACTCGCGCGTGATTTCGATTTCAGAATCACAGCGCGCGCCGCTACCGCAAGCGAATTGGCTTGGCACCGTCTATCACGGGCTGCCTGAGCGGTTACTGACGCCGCAGCCGCATTGCGAGCCTGAATATCTGGCGTTTCTCGGACGGATTTGTCCGGAAAAACGCGTGGATACCGCCATTCGGATCGCCGCGATGAGCGGGTTGCCGCTCAAGATTGCCGCAAAGGTCGATAAAGTCGATCGCGATTATTTCAAGGCTGAGATCGAGCCGCTCCTGGATCACGCGAACGTCGAATTCATCGGCGAAATCGACGAGAAGCGCAAGCCGGAGTTTCTCTCACGCGCAAAAGCACTGCTTTTCCCGATTGACTGGTGTGAGCCCTTCGGGCTCGTCATGATCGAAGCGATGGCTTGCGGCACGCCCGTCATTGCATTTAACCGCGGCTCGGTTCCCGAAGTCATCGATCACGCCGTAACGGGCTATATCGTCGAAGACGTGCAAGGCGCGGTCGCAGCATTGCAGCGGCTTGATGAATTGTCGCGCGAGGAAATTCGCGCGCAGTTCGAGCGTCGCTTCACCGCTCAAGCAATGGCCCGCGAATATGTGAACAAGTACACGGCATTGATCGAAGAGCGCGCACGCCGGCCGGTGCTGCGCAGCGTTGCTGCGGGATAGCGTGGCATGAATAGGCTTGGGTGGCCTGCTTATACCTGTGTTCCCTGCTTGCCGGCGCCGCACGTCAGCCGTTGAATGCGGCGCCGGTTTCCCCGGTTTATTTTTCAATCAGAAAGCGATCCCGGTTTTTTCCCGCGATCCACCGCGGCGGCTTGCCGCGGCCGCTCCAGGTCGTCCCGGTTTTTGGATCTTGATATTTTGCCGGCAACGGCGCTTTCTTCGGCGGGCGGCCGCGACGTCGGGATTCAGCGAACCCGAGATCACTGGCCGAGAGCCCGAACTCGGTTATTTTTTGCCGAATTTCGGCAATTACGTTGGCGAGCTCCGCCCGTCGCGCTTCATCGGCCTGCGCCTGCAGTTTTTCGATTTGCGCCTTCAGTTCTGCATATTGGGACATCGTGGTCTCCCTCATTAAAACAAATGATTTGGTCCGAGACTAGACGGAACAAACACCGCTGGCAATGCTCAATTCGCCTAGGTCTACCCGGGAAACCATATGATAATTCGTAAATCGGCTTACACCGTCAGTAAAGCCACATTAAAAACTAAATAGTGCGAGGCGCGGAGTTCGGGAGGCGTAGTAATCGTGAATACCGAACGTGAAGCGCTCAGCAAGCAAGCTCGTCGGCTATGGAGAAAAGTTTTCGCAACTGGTGGGCCACACCGGCTTCAAAATTATTACCGATGCGGGGAACGTGGGGAAGTCGCGCAATCAGATCAGGATTGGCGTTACTCATCATGAACGGATGGCCGGCCGTTTCGAGCAAATCGATATCGTTCATGTTGTCGCCGAATGCCACGCACTTCGAGGCGTCGAAGCCAAGCTGTCCGAGAACGAATTGCAATGCACGCCCCTTCGAGACAGTCGATGTCATCACTTCCAGGCAATCGGGAAGTGAATACGTCACGTAAAGCGCACTACCGAATTCGCGTTCGAGATTGGCCGCGATCTGTTCGAGATCGGCAGGCGCGCCGATATAAAGCACCTTGGCGATATCGCTGCCGTCATGCCCGTGCAAATCGGCGACGTCGTAGCAAAAGCCCGAATCCCGATGCAAAGCAAGCAGATGCGGCGCATGCCGATCGATCAGCCAGGCATCGTTTGCAAACAGATTGACAATCACACGGCCGTGGGCGCCCGTGATCTCGGGCCGCACCAGCCTTCGCACCGTTTCGCACGGCAGGCTCTGCGCGTGGACCATTGTGTCGTCCGGCGCATGCACGCGTGCGCCATTCGACGTCACCAGATAAGGACGGATACCGAGCAGGTCCCGAATGCCGGCCACATCGCGGAAGTGCCGCCCGGTCGCTACGACGAAGTGAACACCCGCGCTGGCCAGCCGGCGCACCGTCGCGATGGTGAAGGGATCGAGCTGGTGCTCGCTATTGAGTAACGTGCCGTCGAGATCGGTGGCGATGACTTGATACATGGTTTAGCAAGCGAACGGCGGGCAGAACGGCCGATAAGAAAGAGGGAGCGGCAAGGCCGCCATTCTAGCGCTCCTTGGCACGCGCCATGGCCCGGGCCGCCAGAAGCAAGGCGCCATGCGCGGAATCGGCCATCGGTGGGACGAGCCTTACGCGGTGTGATGGCGGCACATAAGCCGCGAGCGGCTCAGCAAGGCCGCCGCATAGCGCGACCGGCAAACGTGCCGCCGGATCGAGCGCATCTATCAGACGGGCGATATCGGCCCCGGCCCGAGCGAGCAAGGCTGCGGCGACCGGATGCGCCGCGTGCGCGAGCACCACCGGGGCGAGGCTCGCATACGCCGTCTGGTTGGCCGCGCAACACCAGACGACGAGCCCGTCGCGATCTGCGGCGCCCATACGGGCAAGCAGTGCCGCGGCGAAAGCATCGAGTGGCGCCCGCCCGTCGAGCGCCTGCTGTGCATGCACGACAGCGCGCAGGCCGAGCCAGGCGCCGCTCGCCTCGTCACCGGATGGAAAGCCGTACCCCCCAGCGATACGGATGTTGCCGTCGCCGCCAAGCGCAGCCGCAATGCTGCCGGTGCCGAGCGCGACGATGACTCCGGGTGCGCCGCTATGCGCGCCGACGAGCGCCGTGCAGGCATCGCTTTCGACAGCCAGCACCGCCAGCTTCGGCGCGCTGGCGATGAAGGCCGCGAGCCATGCGGGATTGTTGACGCCGGCAAGCCCGCAGCCGAGCGCGCAATGCGACCAGTCGAACGTCTGCTGCGCGTTGTCGAACGCTTGCCGGACAGACGCCGTGATCGCCTCCCAGGCGCGGTCGACGCCAAGGCCGAGGCCCGATGCGCCGCCCGCGGCCTGCGCGAGTTCGGCGCCGTTTGCGTCGGCCAGCACCACCCGCGTACCCGTGCCGCCACCGTCCACGCCGATCAGAAACCGCACCGCGCCTTTTTGATCTGCCATATCGCCGCTACCCGCCATGTTGCCTTCACTTCCATTCGAACTTTCGAGTCAGTCAAGGGTATCCGCAATATCGTGCGACGCCAATTGGCCAAACGGCCAATCGATTTGTTCGTCGGAAACCAGGCGCTGAAGGATATCCATTCGGCCAGGTGTCTGGCGCGGCTCACGCGTGCCACATTGACGTCATCAGCGGTAGCCGACTTACTGGATGCGCGGATCCCGAGGCGCAGGCCGGAACTAGGAGGAACGAAGTGATCTATGGGAGTGGTTAAAATGGCGCCATGCGTGACTGAGCTTAGGGGCCGGGAAATGGGAACGAGCTACGAGGAAGACGTGGTGGCATGGGCCAACGAACAGGCCGCGTTGTTGCGCGCGGGCAAGTTCTCCGCGCTGGACATCGAACACATCGCCGAGGAAATCGAGGACGTGGGTAAGAGCGAACAACGCGAGTTAGCGAGTCGCATGGCACTGTTGCTGGCATACCTGCTCAAGTGGCAATGCCAGCCGGAGCGTCGTGGCGCGAGCTGGCAGCGCACGATCAAAGAGCAGCGGCGAGCCTTAGTGGAACACATCGAAGAGACGCCGAGCCTGAAGCGCTCATTGACCGATGAGCATTGGATGCGTAAGACCTGGGCCGACGCCGTGGCCAAAGCTGTCGAAGAAACGGACCTCACCACATTTCCCGAAGCCTGTCCGTGGCCGATGGAGCAAGCGACGAATCCCGAGTTCCTGCCGGCGTGAACGCCGAGCTAATCAGGCAGTCTTGAATATGCACGCCAGCCTTCGGGCTGGCTTTTTCACGGCCGTCGCGGGCGTCGTGCGAGATGATCTCCTTCTTGGCCGATCGATGCGCCGCATCAACCCTGGCCAAACGGACGACTTGCCCGTCGCAACCGTTGCGCTATGCTTCATCCCCGAGCGAAACACATCGCGCGTTTTCAGCGAACCAAGACGGGGCCACGCATGGCAGAGCGCTGCAACTGGGTACGAACACCGGCAGACGAGCATTACCACGACACCGAATGGGGCGTACCGTCATACGACGACCGCCATTTGTTCGAAATGCTGTTGCTGGAGGGCGCGCAAGCGGGCCTCTCGTGGTCGACCATTCTCAATAAGCGCGAAGGTTATCGTCGCGCCTTCGCCGATTTCGACGTGCAAGCCGTAGCACGCTTCACGCCGGAACAAATCGAAGCGCTCGTAAGCGATGCGAGCATCGTGCGCAACCGAGCCAAGATTGAAGCGGCCATCGTCAATGCGCGCGCCGTACTCGCGATTCGCGCCGAGCACGGCTCCCTGGCCAATTTCGTCTGGTCGTTCGTCGACGGCAAGCCCATTCAAAACAATTGGGCCACTTATAAACAGCATGCGCCGGCCTCGACACCGGTGTCCGATGCGCTCAGCAAAGCACTCAAGGGCTACGGCTGCAAATTCGTCGGCTCGACCATCTGCTATGCGTTCATGCAGGCGGTCGGCATGGTCAACGATCACCAGACCGACTGCGCATGGCGCGCGTCATGTGCCGCACTCGCCGAAGGGGGTGGTCCATCGCGGCCCTCAAAATCCTCTCCAGTGCCGCCGACTTCCAGCCGTTAACTCGGCTAAGACGTACAACGAACGATCCGCCCGCGTCGCTCGGGCGGCACAAGACGATGAAAAACCTGCACTTCCTGACGCACCAAGACCTGTTCGATCACGCTGTCGAGCACCTCTTCAATCAAGGCCGGGCGGCCTTGCTGCCGAGAGGCGGTGGCGCCTATCGCGGTTACCGCGGCGGCTGCCCGGTAGGCAGCCTGGTGAGCCCGCGCGACTATATGACAGCAATGGAAGGGGTGCCCGTGCGTTATATCGGTCACCTGCCCAACACCGCGCCGGCCTATATGGATGCAGGCATCGCCGCGCTCAAACGGGCGCTGCTGCGCTCGCGCGTCAACATCTTCGACCCGGTCGCAATCAACCTGCTGAGCTGTCTGCAGAACGTTCACGACGCGTTCGGTGTATGGGAATGGCACGAGCGGCTGACGTCTATTGCACGCCAGTTCGACCTGTCCACAGCACGGCTCGAAAAACACGCCGCATAAATGCAAATAGCGGTGAGGCTTCTTTCGAAGCACACCGCCATTTGCTCAAGCATGTAGGGTACGTCGTCGTGCTGCCCGTCGGGCGCCGCGCGTTCCTTAGTGGAGCTTTTTCGGCAACGTTTGGCTACGCAGGCGCTTGTGCAGGCGCTTGACCGCGGCAGCCTTCTTGCGCTTGCGCTCAGCCGTCGGCTTTTCGTAGCACTGACGCTCGCGCAACTCGGCAATCAGGCCGTTCTTTTCGATCGCGCGACGAAAGCGGCGAATCGCCACTTCGAACGGCTCGTTTTCCTTCAGAACAATCGTCGTCATGTAATTTCCAAGGTTACAGTCAAGTGCGTGGCGGCAGGGCGCACGCGCGATTGCCACCGGGCAGGTCGCCTGGCGGGCCGCATCGGGCCCAGCTGCGAAACGACTGCGGAGGCCGGAAAAGAGAGAGTGGCGAATTCACCGGACTCACCACTGAATTCGCCGCGAGTCCGCCGCAAATCCACCATGAGTCCACCACGAGTCCACCAAATACGCCGGCCGGCAACAAACACAATCCGACTCAATCCTGAAACGAGGACGACAGCGATCTCAATTCGACCCGGGATAATAACAGAAAAATTCTGCCGCGGCCATTTCTCCAAACTTTGACAACGCGCGCTCGAATACGGCCACGCGCCGCGTGTGCGGCTCGAAATCGGCTCCCAGTTCGCCCCAAGCCCCTTCCTCCAAATCTGCTGCCAGGTCGCCCTGCCCCATCTAGCAGTGCCGTACTCGGACCCTACCCCCTAATGCCGCGCAAACGTTTACCGAAAAACGCACACGCAGGAGAGCCCCGCCCCGTCGGCCTTTGCGCCCATGCATCGACTATTCGTCGGTGAATTTGCCATCCCTTCCCTAAAGTTTTTTCCCCGCTTCGCCGTCATCCAGGACAGGCGGGCAGCGCCATTCGCGAAAGCGCGACGCCGAACCCCGAACCCCGAACCACCCTAGTCCCTGGACCGTTTTCCAAACGAGGAAGCAAAATGCTGAACATCAACACCAACATCCTGTCGCTGACGACGCAGTCGAACCTGTCGGGTTCGCAAAGCGCCCTGTCGCAAGCGATCAACCGCCTCTCGTCGGGCAAGCGCATCAACACGGCTGCGGACGACGCCGCCGGCCTCGCGATCGCCACGACCCAAACGGCGTCGATCAACGCGCTGAACCAAGGCGTGATGAATGCCAACAACGGCATCTCGATGGTGCAAACCGCTTCGGGCGCGATCTCCGCTACCGTCGCCAACTTGCAACGTATCCGCCAGCTCGCCGTTGAATCGGGCGACGGCTCGCTCGGCTCGGCCGCGCAAGCGAACCTGCAAACGGAAGTTTCCACCCGTCTGACGGAAATCAACCGCGTCGAATCGCAAACGTCGTTCAACGGCCAAAACGTGCTGAGCGGTCTGGGCAGCGTGAACTTCCAGGTCGGCGCGAGCGCCAACCAAACGATCACGGCGAACTTCGGCACGACGTCATGGACGACGACGGGTCTGGCCGTGTCGGGCGTCGACATCTCCTCGACCTCGGGCGCACAAAACGCGATCACGGCGATCGACGCAGCGCTGGCTCAAGTGAACAACTTCCAAGCAACGCTCGGCGCAACGCAGAACACGTTCCAAGCGGCTATCACGAACACGCAAACGCAATCGACGAACCTGTCGGCTGCCAAGTCGCAGATCGAAGACGCCGACTTCGCGCAAGAAACGGCCAACCTGTCGAAGGCGCAAGTGCTGCAGCAAGCCGGTATCTCGGTGCTCGCGCAAGCGAACTCGCTGCCGCAGCAAGTGCTCAAGCTCCTCCAGTAATACCAGCGGAGCAACATCGCATGGCGCGCCGGCAACACGGCTCGCCATGCACTCGAAAGCCGCCCAACGCGTAGCGCTACGCGTTCGGCGGCTTCGGCCAAACCACTCGGCCATTGCGTAAGCGGGAGCAATGCCTCCCGCTTACGCAATGGTAGAGAACCTGCATCACGAGCCTGCACCCCGTTTCCCGCGGTAACGCACGGAGCCTGACATGAGTACCACCGCCACAAGCACGACCGCTCTGCTGCAGCAAGCGGCGCAATCTATCCTGAGCGGCGCAACCAAATCGTCGCTCGACGTGAATTCACTCGTGACGGCGCTCGTCAATGCCAAGACCGCGGCCCAAGCCTCGACGATCGCCAATCAGCAAGCGAGCGACAACACCACGCTGTCTGCGATCGGCCAGATGAAGTCGTCGCTGACCGCCTTGCAAAATTCGATCTCCGGGCTCTCCGACGGCAGCATCTTCACGCAGCTCGCCGCCACGATGAGCGGCACCGGCATCACGGCGACAACCTCGACGGGCGCCGCCGCCGGCTCCTACGCGATCAGCGTGCAGCAGCTCGCCACGTCGAATCAAATTTCGTCCACCGCGTACGCCGCGAACGCGACGCTCGGCACCGGTAACCTGACGATCGGCGTCGGCACCGGCTCGATGACGATTGCATTGAGTTCATCGAACAACACGCTCGCCGGCGTTGCGGCCGCGATCAACGGCGCGACGGACAACCCTGGCGTGTCGGCAACGGTCGTCACGGCGGCGGACGGGCAGCATCTCGTGCTGAGCTCGACGGCGACGGGCGCGGCCAATACGGTGACGGTCTCGGGCGCAGCCGGCGTCGACGCCGGCATGGCAACGGCCAGCTTCACGCAAGTGACGGCCGCGCAGGACGCCAAGCTCACGATCAGCGGCAACAGCGTCACCAGTCCGAGCAACAATGTCACCAGCGCGATCACGGGTGTCACGCTGAGTCTCAGCTCGAGCGCTGTCGGCACGACGCAAACGCTGGCGGTCGCCTCCAATACGTCGGCGATCACGACGGCCGTGCAGAACTTTGCCAACGCCTACAACGGTTGGATCGCCACCGAAAAATCGCTGTCTTCGTACAATTCGAGCGCATCATCCGGTTCACAAGCGGGGCCGCTGTTGGGCGATGCGATGCTGAACTCGGCGGTCAACGGCATCGCCTCGATCATGGCCAGCGGTGTGAGCGTCGGCGGCACGACGTACAGCTTGGCGCAAATCGGCATGAACCTGAACAACGACGGCACGGTCACTTTCAGTTCATCGACACTGGCCTCGACGCTCGCTTCGACACCGACGATGGTATCGAACGTATTCAACAGCACCAACGGCATCGGGCAGCAACTGACTTCGTTCATTACGTCGTACACGACATCGACGGTCGGCCAGATCGATCAGCGCAGCGCGTCGATCAATTCGGACCTCACGAACATTCAACAGCAAACGACGTCGTTGCTGGCCTACCAGGCAACACTGACGTCGCAGTACAACGCGCAATTCACCGCGTTGAACAACTTGATGACGACGATGCAAAACAATACGTCGTATCTGAACCAATTGTTCGGCGGCAACGGCAGCGCCGGTACGCTCAACGCCAAGTAAAACGCAGCGCCGGCGCGGCCGGCTGAATAAAGGATGCAAGCCATGTCATCAGAATCGCTCTCGCGCGCCTACGAACTGACGCGCACGCTCGTGGCCGCCGTTGAAGCGGGCGACTGGCAGTTCGCGTCGGACCTCGCCGATGAACGTTCGCCGCTCATCATGGCGCTCGAGGCGACGCAAACGGACGAGGCGCTCGCCACAATCCGCGCGATCCAGGCCATGGACGCGACGATCACGCTACAAGCGCGCGACATACACGAAGCAATGGCCAACGAATTCAATCACGCCAACCAAAAGATTTCGGCCGCGAGCTTCTATCAGTCGACCGGCCAACTTCGCTGAACCGAATAACGAAGAACAACCGCACGCAACTGGTGCGGCAGCATGACTCTCGAGCCGCGGCAACGCGGCTTTTTTATTGCCGCCTGCTCCTGCGCCCGCAGCTCGTCATGGACGCAAACTGAGCGCGAATTCACCCTCTCTTCATCGAATGGGAATCGGGCGGCGGCAGTCATACTGCTTTTGCGCTAAATTGCCAACGTTACCTTCTATCGAACGAAATACGTCATGCACGCACCGTCGACGCCACCTCACGGCACACGGCCCATCGAAATTCGCCAGATCTTCTACTCGGAACAAACGCGGCTGCAACTCGATCGCGGCTTCATCGCGCTCGACAATTGCGGCGAGCGGCCCGATTGGCGCGAATATTGGCCGATCCGCCGGTTTTTGCTGTCGCATACGCTCGACGAAAACACGCGCTACGGGTTCTTTTCGCCGAAGTTCGGCAGCAAGACGACACTCGACTCGGCCACTGTTCATGCGTTTATCGCTCGCGCGCCGGCCGAGGCCGATGTCATAGCGTTTTCGCCATTCTTCGACCAGGGCGCAGTTCACCTGAACGTGTTCGAGCAGGCCGCCACGAACCATCCCGGCATTTGGCCGACCTTCGAGCAACTCACGCAACTGATTGCACCGAGCATCAATCCGCGCACCGTGCCGATGGATTCGCGCCATAGCATCTTCTGCAATTATTTTGTGGCGACACCTGCGTTCTGGCGTCAATGGCTCGGCGTGTGCGAGCGGCTCTTCGCCATCGCCGAAGACGGCACGAGCGTGCTCGGCCAGCAGTTGAATGCGCCGGTTGCGTATGGGCCGGGCGCATTGTCGTCGAAGGTGTTCGTCATCGAGCGGATGGCCGCGCTCGTGTTGGCTGCCGAGCCGCGCTGGCGCACCCATCACTTCGATCCGCTCCGACTGCCGATGTCAGGGTCCATCGTAAGTGGCTATCCAGCGGATCTGCTGGTGCTCGATGCGCTGAAAACCGCGGCGATCGAAACCAGACGCGGTCATTATCTCGAGTTGTTCGCTCAGCTTCGCGCGACCCTCATGCAAAACGCGCGCAACGCCGCCGCTGCGCGCGCCTGACGAACGACGCTTGCCCGCTTACACGTGGACGCGGTGCGCCTGCCACATCTCGGCGAACGCGCGCTCGAGCGTAAGCGCAAAGCGCTTCGCATCGGCAAGCGTCGAGCCGAGCACCCGCTCGCGCAGTCCGTCGACCAGTGCATCGAGCGCGGCGCGATCGCGTACGAACGCCACTGCCTTCGCGACGTACTCGTCGTCATCGGCTGCGATCCAATCGTCAAGACCTACACTTTGCAACACGCTTTCGCATAAATGACCGAGGAATCGCTCGCCGCGACGACAGAGCACCGGCACCCCCATCCAGAGGCTTTCGGCTGTGGTCGTGCCGCCCGGGTACGGAAAGGGGCTCAGCGTCACGTCGATGCGGTTATAGGCCGCGAGATAATCGGGACGCGCAGACGCGCCTTCCATGATCAACCGTTCGGCGCCGATACCTAGTGCCGTCAAACGGGTGCGCAATGTCTCACGCGCGGTTTCATCGCCGAGCTGCTGAG
This sequence comes from Trinickia sp. LjRoot230, assembly GCF_964253315.1. Lineage (NCBI taxonomy): Bacteria > Pseudomonadati > Pseudomonadota > Betaproteobacteria > Burkholderiales > Burkholderiaceae > Trinickia > Trinickia sp. LjRoot230. The sequence continues at coordinate 129,108 of NZ_CAXUQX020000001.1, read as the reverse complement.
CCTTGAGGAATAAACGCGCACCAGGCGTCGCCGCAAGAATCCGCGCCCATACGGCCAGCACGCGATCGTTCACTTTCACCAAGTCGCCAAAATAACCGTACGTCGGCGCCGCCTGCGGCTCCCGCCGCCGCGCCGGGTCGATCGCGACAACTGGCCGTGGAGGCGTGAAGCAAAGATATCCGTGCGGCAGCCGCCAAGGACGTTCGACAAAATGATCGGCCTCGCTCGCGGGAAGCACCCATTCGTCGCCGATCACATAGTCGATGGCGGGCAAACCGGTCGAGGCGAAATAGGCAATCCAGCTTGCCTGCACCGGCGCCGGCTTCCAGGCGAAAACCGGCAGGCGGTTGCCATCGGTGTGTCCCGACAGATCGAGCAGAACGTGAACGCCGTCGTCGCGGATAGCCCGTGCCGCCGACGCGTCGTCAAGCTCCACCACGCTCGTCCATTTGGCGAAGTGCGGCTTGATTCGCGTCGTCAGCGCATCCTCATAGTTACGCGTGGAATAGGCGTAGAGCTGCACGCGCGAAGCGTCCAGATGCGCAATGACGTTTTCGAGGAAAAAGCCGACCGGATGGGTGCGCAAATCGGCCGTCATCAAGCCCACGCGCAGCGGCGCATCCGGTGCCGTATCAACGCACCAATCGGTATACGGCTTGGCTGAGGCAGCGACGACATCTCCGTATCGACGCGCTTCGCCAAGGTAATCCGCCGGTGCCACATCTTGCGCGAAGCTCAGCGTGAACAGCAGATTGCTCCATGCTTCATGCCAGTCCGGCCGCAGTGCGATCGCGTGTCGAAAGCAAGCAATGGCTTCATCGTGACGCCCCATTTCGCGGCGAACGATGCCGAGGTTGAGCGGTACTTGCGCCTCGTGCGGCATCAACCGCTGGGCATCGAGATAGCACTGAGCCGCCTCGTCGAGCCGGCCTTGCGTTTTGAGCGCGTTGCCGAGATTGTTGTGCGCCTCGCCTAAGCGCGGCGCCAGCGCGATGGCCTGATGGCAGTGCTCGGCTGCAGACGTCGCGTCGCCTAGCTCGCGCAACACGTTGCCGAGATTGCAATGCGCCTCGGCGAACGCGGGATTGAGCGCGACCGCCGTGCGAAAACTCGCCGCCGCGGCGGCCGGCAAACGCATGCGATGCAACACGTTGCCGAGATTGTTATGAGCGCGGTAGGCTGCTGCATCGAGCGCGATGGCCTGCTGATGACATTCGGCTGCCGCGGCCAGCTTGCCCCAGCCAAAAAGCGCGCAACCGAGATTATCGAAGAACACGGCCTGCGGACTGATTTCAATGGCCCGGCCGATTAGATCGAGCGCATCGGCGTAACGTCGTTGCTGCATGGCGACGACGCCAAGCAAGTGCAGCGCATCGGCATGAGCTGGCGCCAGTGTCAGCGCATGGGCATACGCTGCGCGCGCTTCATCGAGTCGGCCCATCCGATGCAGCGCGAGCCCGCCCTCCACAGCCTGCGATACGGTTTGAAAATCCGGCGCACCGCTCATTGCACTATTCATTGCGCCACTCCCGCAGTGTGAGCCACGCGAGCCTGCCACATCTGCTCGAGCGCCGTCGAGAAATGCGCGGCAAAGCGCTCGGCATCGCATAGCGGCGAGCGCTCCACACGCTCGCGCAGCCCCGCACGCAGCCGGGCCAGCGCCGGCAAATCGGCGGCGAATGCGATGGCGCGTGCCAGATAGTCTTCATCGTCGAGCGCGATCCAATCATCGAGCCCCACCGTTCGCAAGACCATCTCGCCCAAGTGAGCGAGGAAGCGGCCTCCGTGCCGGCCGAGCACCGGCACGCCCATCCAGAGCCCCTCGACACTCGTCGTGCCGCCCGGGTACGGAAACGGATCGAGCGCGAAATCGACGCGATGGTAAGACGCAAAATACGCTTCGCGCGACGATGGCCCATCGAGTGTCAACCGCTCGGCCCCGATGCCGTGCGAGGCGAACCGAGCAAGCGTCTCGCTGCGAATCACCGCTTCGCTCAACTGATAATTCTTGAGCAGCAGGCGCGAATGCGGTACCGCGTGCAGCAGCCGTGACCACAAGGCCACCACGGGACCGTTGAGCTTCTTGTGATTGTTGAAACAGCCGAACGTGACATAGCCGTTAGTCAGCGCCGGCAGCGGCGCGACCGGCACCGGCGCATCGGGCAACGTAAAGCAAAGATAGCAATCGGGGAGTCGCCAGATGCGTTCGACGTATTGCGTCTCCTCTTCGGGCGGCACCACATGCGGATCGGCAAGGATGTAGTCGATCTCGGCCAGGCCCGTCGTGGCGAAGTAGCCGAGCCAGCTCACTTGTAGCGGCGCCGGCCGCCAGGCAAACATCGGCAGCCGGTTGCGGCCGGTGTGGCCCGACAGATCGATCAGGATGTCGACACCTTCGTCGCGAATCGCCTGCGCGAGCGAGGCATCGTCCATATCGGCGACGTGGCGCCAGGCAGCGAAGCGCGGCTTGAGCCGCGCTGTCAGCTCGTCGCTTTGCAAGCCATTCGAATAAGCAATCGGCTCGATCCGAGCGCGGTCGAGACGCGCGAGCACGCACTCGAGAAAATAGCCGACCGGATGCTTTCTGAAATCGGCCGATACGAACCCGACTTTGAGAGGCCGCGAGGCCCGTGCGGGCTGAGCGAGCACCGGCCAGTCCCGATACGGCTTCGCGCGTGCCGCCATCCGCTCGCCGAAATAGCGCGCGTCCGCCAAGTGCGTCTCGCCCGACCAATCCGCGATATAAGACTGGCCAAACAGCACGCAGGTATGCGATTCACCAAAATCGGGGTTCAGCGCGCGCGCTGTGCGATAGCTTGCGAGCGCCGCGTCGAACTGATTGAGGTCGGCCAGAATCGCGCCGAGGTTGTTGTGAAACGACGGTGTATCGCCGCGCAGCGCGATCGCCCGTTGCGCGTTCGGCAGCGCGCGCGCCGGTGCACCGAGACGCCGGAACGCATTGGCTAGGTTGTGCCAGGCATCGGGAAACTCGGCGTCGAGTGCAAGCGCCTGCTCGTAGATGGGCACGGCCTCGCCGACACGCCCCGCGCCGTTGAGCGCATTGCCAAGCGTGTTAAACGCTTGCGCCGAGCGCGGTTCGAGCGCCACGATGCGCCGGTAGTGCTCGATGGCCTCATCCACCTGGCCGCGAAACAGCAGCAAGCCGGCGAGGCTGTCGTGGGCCACCGCCATCTGCGGCGCAAGCGCGACGCTCGTTCGATAGCACGCGAGCGCCGCGTCGAGATCGCCTTGCAATTGATGCACGCGGCCGAGGTTCAGATGCGCTTCGACAAAACGCGGGTTTGCAGCGATCGCCTTGGCGTAGCTCGCGGCAGCCGCCGCGAATTCGCCGAGATCCTTTAACGCATTGCCGAGATTGTTGTAGGCCTGCGCATAACCGGGCTGCAACTCGATGGCCCGCGCGCAATGGTCGAGCGCGCCACGCGCGTCGCCGGCTTCGCGCAGTGCATTGCCGAGATTGTTGTAAGCGTCGGCATAATCGGGATTCAGCGCAATCGCGCCGCGGTATGCATCGAGTGCGTCTTCGAGCGCGCCGGTCTCGCGCAGCATATTGCCGAGATTGTTGTGATAGATCGGGCTCGGGTGCAAAGCAATCGATTCGCGGATCAACGTGAGCCCGGCATCGTGCTGGCCGATTTGGCAGGCGAGCAGCCCCATGAAGTGCAGCGCGTCGGCATGTCGTGGTGACAATTCGAGGATGCGTGTGTAAAGCGTCTTCGCTTGCGCGAGCCGGCCGGCCTGGTGATGTGCTAAGGCCTCATTCAGCAGCTGTGCGCTCTGTTGCACAGTGCCCGTGTTCGTGTTCGCCTTCGCCTGATGACGCGTTTTCATTGCCCGCCTCCGACGCGCTCGCGCCACATGCCTTCGAACGCATCTTCGAGGTTGCGCGCAAAGCGCGGCGCGTCGACAAGCGGGGACACGATCAACGCGTCGCGCAAACCGTCGCGCAGCACAGCAAGCCGCATCGGGTCGTTCGCGAATGCGATCGCTTTGGCGACGTACTCGTCTTCATCCTCGGCGATCCAATCCGCGAGGCCTGCCGCATCGAGCATGCTCGCGCAAATGTTCGACACGAAGCGCTCGCCGCGCAGGCAAAGTACCGGCACGCCCATCCAGAGACCCTCGACGCTCGTCGTGCCGCCCGGATACGGAAACGGGCTCAGCGCGATATCGACGTTGCGATAGGCCGCGAAATATTCGCTGCGTGGCGAACGGCCCTCGAGAACCAGCCGCCGCGCATCGATGCCCGCCGCAGCGAAACGCGCAAACGTCGCCTCGCGCGTTTCGCGAACATCCAACTGCTTCGCCTTGAGGAACAGCCGCGAACCCGGCACCGCATGCAGGATGCGCGCCCAGACGTCGACGACCCTGTCGTTCATCTTCATCAGATGATTGAAGCAGCCGAACGTAACGTGCCGGCGCGTGAACATCGGCAGTGCGCCGAGAGCGACGTCCTCGGCCGGCGGCGTAAAGCACAGGTAGCTGTCGGGCAGCCGCCAGAGCCGCTCGACGTATTGAGCCTCGGCGCCGACTGGCAGCACGTGGGCATCGCCGAGCAGATAATCGATGGCGGCCACGCCCGTGCTCGCGAAGTAACCGAGCCAGCTCGCTTGCACAGGCGCCGGGCGCCACGCGAACAGCGCCAGACGGTTGAAGTTCATGTGCCCCGAGAGGTCGACAAGGATATCGATGCGGTCTTCGCGAATACGGCGCGCTGCGGCTTCGTCTGATAGCGACGCGATATTCGTCCATTCGGCGAAGTGCGGCTTGATGCGTTCGGTCAATGCATCTTCGAGCCGGCGCGTCGGATACGCGACAAGCTCGATGCGGCGACGGTCGATATGCGCCAGCAGGCTTTCGAGGAAGTGCCCCGTCGGATGCACCTTCAAGTCCCCCGAAACGAAGCCCACCCGAAACGGCTGCTGCCGCCGGACGGTGAGCGGCACGTGCCAGTCCTGCCATGGCGTGGCACGCTCGGCGGCGACACGGCCAAAATCGCGCACCTCGCGCAGATAATCGGCGGCATCGAAACGCTCGCGATAACTCAGGATGAACAGCAGGTTACTGCGCGCTTCGAGCAGATCGGGCCGCAATGCAATCGCGCGACGATAGTGATCGATGGCCGACTCGAGCTCGCCCAGATCGACGAGCACGTTGGCCAGATTGTTATGACCTTCGGCGTAATCAGGCGAAAGCCCGATGACGGCTCTGAAGCAGGCAACCGATTCGACGAATCTGCCTTGCTCGCGCAGCAGGTTGCCGAGGTTGTTATGCGCGGGCACGTAATCGGGGCGCAGGCTCAGCGCGTGGCGAAAGCTTTCGATCGCCGCGGCTGGCATGCCGCGCGCGGCGAATGCGTTGCCCAAGTTGCCGTAAAAAATCTCACTCGCGTGATGACTGAGCGCGGCCATGATGAGTTCGGTCGATGCGACATAGTCGCCCTCCCGATACGCAATGAGCCCAAGCAGATGCAGCGCATCGTGATGCTGCGGTGTCACCGCCAAAATCTGCCGATAAACGGCCGCCGCTTCGGCCAGACGGCCCGCCTGCTGCAGCGCGAGTCCCGCTTCGATCGGTGGCGGGCACTGCGCATCGTTCACCATCGTCATTGTCATCGCCATCAACTCACTCGCCGTATTTGCGCAGATATCGCTCGTATGCATCGCGCCATGCGGGCGTGCCGTAGGCGCCGCCGCTCTCGTGCACGACGCTGATCGGCCAGGTCCCCATCGTCAGCCCCTTGAGTTCGGCCTGCCGGCAAAAGTCGAGGTCGTAAAAGTGGAAGTCGAATTGTTCGTCGAAGCGCAAGCCGCTTTCGATCAAGCGCTCGCTGTCCGCCGCGAGCATCAGGCCGTCGAGCAGCTTGCAGGCTTGGCCCGCCGGGCCGAAATGCGAAATGATGTCGCACGGAAAACCTTTGCCGTGCCCGACCGTGCCACTGAGGAACTCAGGGCGGTCCCACTTCATATCGGGCGCGAATGCCCAAGCCGGCTGGCGCGGCATCCGCCGCGTGTTGCCGGCGAGCCCGACGATATCGAAACGCGCGAGTGCTTCGCGGATTCGCTCGACCCAGAAGAAGTCGCACAGCGACACGTCGTCGTGGATGAAGACGAGCACTGCAGGATGCGCCTTCGCATGCTCGATCGCGCGGTTATAGATCGTCGAGAGCCCGGTCCTATTGTTGTCGAACAACAGCAACTGCTGGACAGGCGGGTGATCGTAGAGCTTGAGCGAGCGGGCGAGCGCGGCTTGTTCGACGAATTGCGCTTCGGTGTGTCGGGTGCCACAGACGAGTCGGATCGGTTTCATCGGTGTGAGCGGGAAAGTAATTGAGCGGCGACGGTGCGCGTCAGGCCGCCGCGAGTGCCAGATGCGAGCGCAACGCTTGCGCGACGCGCTCGGGAGGATTCCAAAGCAGCACGTCGATGATCGACAGATGCGGCTCGTAGCGGTAAGGCGCCGGATCATAAGCGAACGCGGCGACCTCGGCGAACTGCAACGCGACGTCGATGCGCGCGAAGCGCGCCGGGTCGAACAGCGAGCGGCCGCTGGCGGGGTTGACATAGCCCGTCGCGCCCAGCGCTTCGCAGATGAACGGTGCCCAGTCGCCTGCTTCCATGCGCTGCGGGAATTCCAGTTCGAGTGTCGAGCAAATTCGATACGAAAACGGCATGCCTAGATAGCGGCACACCGTGCGCAACGTGCTGACGTTGAGCGCGACAAGCGAGGCGTCGCCCGGCGAGTCGTCGCCCGGCGAATCGTCGTGCGCACCGGCGAAGGCCTCGCGCACGAGTTCGCTCACCTGCGCGTAAAACGGTGCGTGCCGACGAAAAGCCGAGAGCTTGCCGAGCATGCTCGCTTGCGTACCCGCAAGATCGAGCACGCGCGCCTCGTGCGTGCGAATCGAAATCGATCCGTTCGCAAGCGGCACGCTCAGGTATTGCCAGGTTTCTTTCGCGTTCGGGTTCGGATGCAGGATGCGGTTGCGGTTCATCCAGGTCTTCGGCGTATATTGCGTGACGTCGAAGACGATCCATTCGTCGACCGCCGCAATCAGCGCGAAATGGCCGAAATACGGAAAAAAGTAAGGCTGCATGATGCCAAGCTTCATGCCGCGGCTCCCTCGCGGTGCGCGCCTTGCGCCAGGGCAGCGTCGATCACCTCGCATACGCGGGCAATGGCAGCGGCGTCGACATGCGCGCCCACCGGCAGCGTCAGCCACGACGACGCGATGTCGGCACTTCGCTTGCATGATGCCGATGCACCCGCGCTGGCCGTCATGCCGATGGCGCGCGCTTCGATGTTGTGTTGCGCGAGCGCAGCGACGAGCGCGTCGCGCGCCGCGCCTGCGTCGAGCGCGCAAACGACGGTTTGGTGGTTCGAGATCTGCACGCCCGCGGGCGCCACGACGCGAACGCCGCGCACCATGCGCAAGCCGCTCTCATAGGCCTCGAACAGCGCGTGATTGCGTGCCCGATTGGCCTCAAAATCTTCGAGCGTGAGCAGGCCGAGCGCCGCTTGCGCTTCCGACATCCGGCCATTCGATGTCTTGACCACCGACACGGGGCGGCCCGCGCCGTAACTACTGCGGATATTGCGCAGTCTCGCGGCCAGTTCGTCGTCGTCGGTGGCCACGCAGGCGCCGCCGCCAGCATTGACGATGTCCTCCGCATCAAACGAAAACACTTCGAGCGCGGCAAATGCGCCGGGCCGCTTGCCCGCCGCCATGCAGCCCATCGCATGCGACGAATCGAGCATCAACGGCACGCCGCGTGCGTGCGCGAGCGCGGCAAGCGCGGCGGCGTCGCAAGCGTCGCCCCATAGATTGGCGCCGACGATCGCACCGGGTTCGTCAAGCCAGCACGCCGATGCAAGACGCGCTACATCGAGCTGGCCACTCGCGGGGTCGACATCGGCATGCACGGGCGCCACACCGCACCAGCGCAGCGCATGTTCGAGTGCCCGCGTGCCGATGGCCGGCACAACCGCGTGAGAACCGACGCCGAGCGCTTCGCTCGCCATCATCAGTCCGATCGTGGCGTTCGTGACGCAAACGGCGTGACGAACGTTCAGAAACGCCTGCAACCGCTCCTCGAAAGCGCGCGTGAGCGGCCCTTGATTCGTGTAGTAGCGACGCTCGAAGATGCCGCGCATGGCCGTCTCGAAGCGCTCCCATGACGGCAGATTGTGCTGGCCGAGCCGCAGCGGCGTCGCAAATGCGGGCGCGGTACTGATACGGAAATACGCGTTCATCGAGTCGCCTCCCGCGCCGCCTCGGCGGCGAGAATCGCCGGTGCGTGGTTGCGCATGAATGCGAGCAGATCGACGACCGCATCGATATCGTCGAGCGTCACAAACGCGCCGCACGGCAGCAGCATGAAGCGCTTGGCGAGCTGGTCGGTGATCGGCAAGCGCGCCGGAACGTAGGGGTACGCCATCGGTTTGCTGTGCAACGGCGGCGCGTAGTAAGCGCGGGCGAGCACGTTGTCGGCGTTGAGGATGTCAAGGGTCAGCGTGCGCGACAGCGGCCAGTCGTCAAGCAGCTCGACCACGATGTTCTTGTAGCTCGTCGAGAGTGATTCGTCGAAAGCGAGCAGGCGAATGCCGGGCACCGTGGCGAGCGCCGTGCGATAACGTGCGTACCGGCTCCGGTTGTCGGCGACTTGCGCATCGAGTTCGTCGAGATTCGCGAGCGCCATCGCAGCGTGCATGTCGGTAAGCCGCGCGTCGAGCGAGCCGGCCTCCATCGCGCGGCCGTCACGCAGCGTGACGAGCCGGTCGGCCAGCGCTGTGTCGTTCGTCGTGACGTAGCCGCCCTCGAAACCGTTCAGCAACTTGCTCGCGTGCAGCGAGAAGACTTCCGCGTCGCCGAACGTACCTACCCTGCGCGCCACACCGCGCGCATCGGCGCAGCGCTCGTAGACTGATTCGACGCCATCGAACAGCAACGGCAAACCGCTCTCGGTGGCAAGTTCAACGAGGCCGCTTGCATCGCAGCAGTTGACGATCGGGTGCACCGCCAGCAGCAATGCGGTGTCCTGCCCGATGCAAGCGGATGCGGTTTCGGCACTGATGGCAAGCGAGCTCGGGTCGACTTCGCAAAACCGCGGCACGAGGCCGGTCCACGCGACCACATCGGCCATTCGCCGGTAGGTCAGCGACGGCATCACCACCTCAGTGCGTCCCGGGCGCGCCAGCGCAACGACCGATGTGGCGAGCGCCCAAAAACCGCTGCAAAACGTCACGCAGCGAGCGACCTCATGAAAAGCGGCCAGCCGCGCCTCGAGCTGCGCGGCGACGATGCCTGGGCCGCCAGTCAGCCCCGGGGTCGTCGCGGCGGCGAACATCGGCCGAGCATAGTCGAGAAACCGCTCGAACGCCGGCTGTACGAGGTTCGACGTCGATTTCGGCACGTCGAACCGTTTTCGGCCGCCGAAGCGGGCGAGATCAACGAAATCAACGAGCGCCGGCTCCCGCCGCCCGAGATCTGGGTTCATCGCGACGCCTCCACGCTGACGGCGCCCCGGCGGCGCAGCAAAACATCGTAGCGGTAGTGCACGGAAAAGAAGCCGCCCGGCATCGTCGAGAAGGTTGCCTCCCATCCCGCTTGCGCCGCCATCGCCACGAACGCTTCGCGCGTGCGCCAGATGCCGATTTGCGCGCATGGGTCATCGAGTTCGCCCGGCATCGGCTCGCGCGGCGCATAAAACGCGGCGGCACGGTCGCGGTCCGGCAAATTGCCGATAAAAACCGACTGCACGTTGATAAAGCGCTCGTTTAGCAACGCGAACGTCGCGCGTGCATCTTCACCGGAGAAATAAGCGAAGCTGCCATAGCAAAGCACCTTCGTAAAGCGCTCCGGCGCCGGCTCGGCGCGCAGATATTCGGCGGCGCCGTCGGCCACAAAAGCTACACGCTCGGGAACGGCAAAGTATCGGTTCGCGACTTCGATCAGATACGCCGAAATATCGACGCCGAGCAGCCCTGCACAGGCATCGGCGAGCCGATGCGAAAGCGCGCCATTGCCGCACGCGAGATCGAGCACGACGTCATCGTGGGTAAGCGACAGCTGCCGCTTGATTTCGTTGACGATGAGCTCGATCTGCTCCTCGGGCACAGCCTTGCCGTGCACCGTCCGCTTGACTTGCGCCCAGAATGCATCGGGGGCGCAGGTGCGCGCGTGCGCGTCGTAGTCGACGGTCGGATAGCGGCGCTCAGCGGCAGGGGAAGCGTTTGACATGATGACGTGCGTTGGTAAGGAGGTTTAACGAACTGACGAATTAACGACCTAACGGCCCGCCGCGCATGACAGCACCACATCGATGATGCGCTGCTGGTCCGCGCGCTCGAGGCCTGGATAGATCGGCAGGCACAGCACTTCGCGCGACACGGCGGTGGAAACGGGCAGATTGGCCGGGGCGGACGACGGCAACCCGCGGTAGGTCGGAAATTCGCTGATCAGCGGAAAGAAGTAGCGGCGCGCCGCGATCTGATGATCGCGCAACGCCTGATAGAGCGCATCGCGGCTGACCGGGAATTCGCGCATGATGCGCACCGGAAAATAAGCATGATTGCGCGTGCAATCCGCCGCCGTCGCCGGCAGCCCGATGCCGGGCACATCGGCAAAAGCCTCGCGATACCGTGCATCGATACGCGCACGTTCCTCGATGAGGTGATCGATATGCTCGAGCTGAAGCAGACCGAACGCAGCCTGAACCTCGTTCATTTTTCCGTTGATACCGGGCGCGACGACGGTCGTCTCGTCGATGAAACCGAAGTTCTTCAGGTTATCGATGCGCCGCTTCATTTCCGCGTCGCGGCAAACGATCGCACCGCCTTCGAAGGTGTTGAACACCTTCGTACCGTGAAAGCTCAGCACCGACATATCGCCGTATTCGAGCACCGAACGCTCGCGCACGCGTACACCGAACGCATGCGCCGCGTCGTAGACCACGCGCAGCCCGTAAGTGTCCGCGAGCGCGTCGATGCGCTCGACGTCACAGGGGTTCGCATAGACATGCACTGGCATGATGGCCGTCGTATTCGACGTGATGGCGGCTTCAATGCGGTCCGGATCGAGGTTCAGGCTCACCGGGTCGATATCGGCGAACACTGGCTCGATGCCATTCCAATGCAATGCATGCGTGGTCGCGACGAAGCTGAACGGCGTCGTGATGACTTCACCGGTGATCTCGAGCGCCTGCAATGCCGTGATCAGCGCGATCGTGCCGTTGGTGAAGAGCGACAGATGCTCGACGCCAAGGTAATCGCACAGAGCCGCTTCGAGCCGCTGATGAAACACGCCGTTATTGGTCACCCATTTGCGCCGCCAGATTTCCTCGAGATACGGAATGAATTCGGCGAGCGGCGGCAAGTGCGGCTGCGTGACCGGCACGAAGCCTTGCTTCGGGTCAGCCAGTGCCAAAACGCGCGTGTTAATGGCCTCAGGCACATCGGCGCACGCATCGTCGGACAAAACGCGCAGAGGCAATTCGTTGGTTTCGCTGGAATTCATCAACACGATGCTCCTTGAAGAAACGTCAAGCGGGCAATCAAGCGGCGAACGCGGGTGCCGGCCCCTTCGAAAACAGGAAGAACGGTTCCCGCCCGTTACAGCCGAACATCTTCGGATCGAGGTCGGCCAAAACAGTGGAATGCGCATAAAGCTCGCCTGCCAAGCCCGCGGCGCGGAACCGGTCGGCGATGTCGGCACCGAAGAGCCGCACGTGATCGCTTTGGCCGAAGTAGCGCGTGGCAAACGGAGCGGTGACGGGCTTGTTCAGTTCGAACGTGTGTCGCAATACCGGGGAATACGGCGTTTGTGCGATCAGATGGCCATTCGGCGCGAGACACCGGCTCAGTTCGGCCAGCGCTTGATCTGGATGCTCGACATGCTCCAGCACATGGTTACAGATGATCACGTCGAAATAGCCATCGGGGAACGGCATCTTTTCCACGTTGATCGTGCGATGGTGCGGCGCACGCGGGGACAGCTCGCCTGCAACGTACTCGAGCGGCTCGAGCCGGCGAATCCGCGGCTCGATGCCTGCCTCGGGCGCGATGTGCAGGATGCGCTTTTTCGGCGCATCTTCGAGCGTGCGCGAGAACGCCAGATAAAGCCACAGATGCCGCTCGCGATCGTTGCAGCCACAGCTCGGACACAGATGATGCTCGAGCGTCGAGCCCACCGACTCAACCTGCTGCATGAACGTGCGGTCGAGCTTGCCCGCTTCCGGATGGGGCAGCCAGCCGGACACAGGCTGCTCGCAGACCACGCAAAACGGCTGCGGCGCCGGGCGCTGCGCGCCTTTGCTGCGTTCGGCCACGCGCGCGGCGACGGTTGCGCGCGCTTGCGCGAGGTCGGCGAGAAAACGCTCAGACGTATAAAGCTGGTGCGCAGGCAACTCGGTCAACTCGCCGAGGTTGGCCAGCAAGGGAGCGATTTCCGGCACAGCCGGCGCGAAATGCGCGTAGGTATGTCGCAGCGCTTTCTGTGCGGTTTCGAGCGCCTCTCCTTTGAGGTAGCCTGCGGCCGCCTCGCCGCGCACCATCAGCTCCCATTCGTAAAGGCCCGCCAGGAAGTTGGCGCTGCGCGTGGCCGACGCTTGCTGCGCGTGCCGGCGAAACGCGCTCAGATACCCGCCCACCGCCAGCAGCGGAGCCTGCTCCGCGCAGTTCAGATAAAGTGCCACGTCGCCGAGAAAATCGAGCACCCAGGAACGGTAGTCGAATGCGCGCGTGATATCGACGCGATCGCGCACCAGCATGATGTTGCTCGGCTCGCCGATGAAGTTTTGAATCTTCCCCACCATGTTCGCCACGATCGACGGCCGGTCGATCAGTGCGGCCTGCCCCGCGGGCAGCAGCGGTGCGGGGGTGTGGATCACCGCATCGTTGCCGTCGATGGTCACCCGCTCATGGAATGCCAGCACGACGCCGGGGTTCGCACGCAGCGCGTTGACGAGTGCCTCGACCGACGTCGGCATCAGCATGTCGTCGTCGAACAGCCACTTCACATACTGGCCGCTGGCCTTTTCCCACAGCGCGCGCGCGTTACGCGTGCCTTTTTGAAAACCGTGATGGAAGTACCGTACGCGCGGGTCATCGAACCGCTGGACGATTTCCCGCAGCGACCCGTTCGGCGTATCGTCGCCGACGAGGATCTCGGTATCCTCGAACGTCTGGCCGAGCGCGCTGAGAATGGCACGGCCCAGGAATTCGGCCTTGTACGCGGGAATGAGGATGCTGACAGTTGGCATTGAAGCGGTCCTTCGACGATTGAGCCCAGGCGCGGCGGCCAGCCTGGCATTCGACCCAGGTCACGGCCGCGACGCCGCGCGGTTTTTGCGATGGTGGAAGATTAGCGGCGCACGCGTTGCTTCAATCGGCCAAATAGACGCGGGTTTGGCCGCTATATTGCCACTTGAGCCGGCGCGGCCGGGCGGGCGGGCGGGTGCGGCGCTTCGCGATATGTCGGACGTTTTGACACTTAGTGGGACGCGCGCCGGTTTGGCGGGACGCAAAGCCGAGCACCTTGCTCCAGCCTCATTTGGAGGGCCAGAGCCTGCTGGCGCTGCGCAAGGCAGGCGCCGATTTGAACGTAACGTTTAATGTTTGACGTTCGCAGCCGACACCTGCATAGCGTCGTGAATCGACTGATCGGCCGGTCGTGATTCGTCGATCGATGTGCGTCCGCCGTCCTTGAAGAAAGCGCGCTCGGCAGCCTTGTTCATGACGAGAATGCTGATGCGGCGGTTCGTCGGCTCGTTGGCGCTGTTGCCTTGGAGCGGCAGCACGTCGGCGAGGCCGCGCACCTGCAGCACTTTCTCGTCGTGCAGGCCGCCCGATACAAGCGCCCGGCGCGCCGCATTGGCCCGTTCGGACGAAAGCTCCCAGTTCGTGTAACCCACCTGACCGCCGCCATAGGGAACGTCATCGGTATGGCCCGCAATCGAAATGCGATTCTCGACATCATTGAGGGCCGCACCGATTTGCGCGAGGATCGTCGCCGCGTAGCTTTCGAGCCGCGTACTACCGAGGGCGAACATCGGCCGCTTTTGCGAATCGACGATCTCGATGCGCAGCCCTTCGGCCGTGATCGAGATGCGGATTTGGTCCCGGTAAGCGTTCAGCGCTGGCGTGTGCTCGATCAACGCCGTCAATTTCGCCTTCAGTTGTTGCAAGCGCTGCAAATCGGCCGCGGCCATCGAAGCGGGTGTCGGTGCCTCCTGCGCCTGCGCATGGGGCTGCGTCATCGCGCCGACGCCCGGGCGTGTCTCGGCCAAATCGTGCCCGCCGCCCTGTATCACGCTCGGGCGAACCGTATCGGCGCTTTCCTTACCGCCGAGCACCGTGGAAAGCGGCGTATTGAAGTATTCCTCGATACCTTGCTTGTCGTACTTGGACGTCGAGCCCAACAGCCACATCAGCAAAAAGAACGCCATCATCGCCGTGACGAAGTCGGCATAGGCGATTTTCCACGCGCCGCCATGATGGCCGCCGTGATCGTCGCCCTTCTTCGTGCGGCGCACGACGATGCTCATCGGCCGCTTTTCCGCAGCGTCGCGTGAAAGTCTGTCGCCCATATCGCCCCCTTACGCCGGTGCCTTGGCAACTTTCGTCGCCCGCACCGCATCGTCGAGTTCCTGGAACGTCGGACGATCGGACGTGAAGAGCACTTTGCGACCGAATTCGGCCGCGATCGACGGCGCATAGCCGCTCAACGATGCGAGCAATACCGCCTTCACGCATTGGTACGGCTTTGCCGCGGCGCGTCCCTTCGCATTCAGCAAGTCGGCGAGCGGCCCGATGAATCCATAGGACAACAAGATGCCGAGGAACGTACCGACGAGCGCACCGGCGATCATCTCGCCGAGCACCGCGGGTGCCGCACCCACCGAACCCATCGTATGCACGACGCCCATCACCGCCGCGACGATGCCGAATGCCGGCAACCCGTCGGCCATTTTTTGGATCGCGTTGGCCGCAATCGATTCTTCGGCGTGATGAGTGACGAGTTCCTCGTCCATCAGGTCCTGCATCTCGAGCACGTTGATGTTGCCGGTCGACATCATGCGCAGGTAGTCGATGATGAAATCGAGCAGATGATGGTCCGCGATGATGTGCGGATATTTTTGAAAGAGCGGGCTTTGTTCGGGCGCGTCGACGTCGGCTTCGAGCGCCATCATGCCTTCCTTGCGCGCCTTTTGCAGCAGCTCGTAGAGCAGCGCGATCAGCTCGAGATATTTTGCCTTGTCGTACGCGCGGCTATGAAAGCAGGTGGGCAGACTCTTGATGGTCTTTTTCAACGTCGAGACCGGGTTGCTCACGACAAAGGCCCCCATCGCCGCCCCAAAAATACACAGCAGTTCGAACGGTTGCAGCAACGCGAGAAGGTGCCCCCCAACGCCGACAAAACTCCCGATAACCGAGCCCAACACCATAAACCAACCAATTGCGACAAACATGTTCTCTCCCGTTGCGGCGAGTGCGCACTCGCGTGCCTGGCCGCGCGGATGTCCTAGTGTGAATTCGCACCGTGTGCGATGGTCCGAGCCTGGCACGCCTCGCTCGCATCAGCGATCAAAGCACGCGGTTTGGCGCGGCATAGAATTCGACCGCCGCAGCGGCACGGCTTCGTTTCCTTCACACGTGCTATCGGCGCAAAGCACTCAGGTCTGAAGAGTGCGCATACGCGAAATTACGCCGAGGGATGCGGACCTAATTGTGTGAACCACCGCTGCGCGTGTCTGATTCCTGACCGAACGTTTCAATCAGGAAGTCGAGGAAGGCGCGGATTTTCGGCGCGACGTGTTGCCGCGATGGATAGACAGCGTAGAGCGTGGTGTCGACCGTGTCCCAGTCTTCCAATGCGCATTGCAGCCGGCCCGTCTTCAAGTCCGCGTCGACATAGGGATACGGCGTCAGGCTCACGCCGAATCCTTCGCGTAGGGCGTCACGAATCGCGAGACTCGAATTGACCGAATATCGCGCATTGATCGCAATCCTTTCGGTGCGCTCGCCGTTGCGAAATTCCCATATATCCCCATGCATCGACAGCCCGAACCGAAGGCAATTGAGCGATTTCAGATCGGCGGGCGTTGCGGGCTTGCCATGCGCCTCGAAATAAGACGGCGCCGCGCACAGCACATGTCGCATGACAGCGAGTTTTCTGGCCACGAGGCTCGAATCCTCGAGATTATCGGTGCCGCGAATCGCAAGATCGAACCCGTCTCGTATCAGATCGACGCGCCGGTCATCCAGATGCAAATCGAGCTTTAGATCCGGGTAGCGCGATAGAAATTGGGGAATTGCCGCTGAGAGCTGTGTTAATGCCACGGTCATCGGCGCGGTAACGCGCAGCGTGCCGCGCGCCGCCGCTTTGATCGGGTGCAAGGCCTCGTCCGCTTCCGTCAGCGCATCGAGGCCGCGTGTGACGTGCTCGAGATAAATCCTGCCCTCTTCGGTCAGTGCCATGCGCCGCGTCGTCCGATTGATGAGTCGAGCGCCGACGTACGCCTCCAACTCTGCGATGTTCTTGCTGATGGCCGCCGACGACAACCCTAGCCGTCGCCCGGCCTCGGCAAAGCTGTTCAATTCGGCTACAGAACGAAAAACCTGCAACGCGGTATAGCGATCCATTCGGCATTCACCGTCAGTAAATAATGTTCTTCCAGAACCGACATTATCGTTTTTTAGTGAATTGCGTATTCTGACGGGGAGCATTTTATTTGGATCGAACAATGATTCACCCCACTCTTACGTTGATCGAGCAGCGCATTTCTGCCAATCGTTTTGATGCCTCGCATGCGTTGGCGGATGCGGAAATCGAAGAATTGGTACGCCTCGCCACGCGAGCCCCGAGTGCCTACAACCTTCAAAACTGGCGGTTCATTGCGGTGCGAACATCGGCATCGAAGGCCAGATTGCGCCGCCTCGCTTACGACCAGGCGAAAGTGTCCGACGCTGCTGTCACGTTTATCATTTGCGGCGCGCTGCCCGACGCCGAAACGCTCCCTGAACGGCTGTTGCCGTTCGTCGGGGCCGGCTACATGCCTGCGAAGATGGCTTCGAGCTGGCGCGAAGGCGCGCTCGCGAAATATGCCGATCCGCAAACGGCGCGGGACGAAGCCGTGCGTTCGGCCACGCTCGGCGCTGCAACGCTGATCTATGCGGCGCAAGCCAAGGGCTTGGCCTCCGGGCCGATGATCGGATTCGATGCCGATGGCGTCGCACGCGAGTTCGGGCTCGAGCGCGACGAGGTGCCGGTGATGCTCGTTCCTATTGGCCGCGCCGCGCCTGGCAATTGGCCGCAAAAGCCGCGCCGTCCGCTCTCCGAAGTATTGGAACTTCGATGAAGACCCGCGCTTCCGACCTGCTGCTCACGGCGATCGCGCCAGCCGTCTGGGGCAGTACTTATATCGTCACCACGCAGTTTCTGCCGAATTTCTCGCCGATCACGGTTGCGATGCTTCGCGCCTTGCCCGCCGGATTACTGCTGCTCGCGCTGGTGCGGCGTTTGCCGACGGGCATCTGGTGGTTGCGCGTTTTCGTGTTGGGCTCGCTGAACATCTCGATCTTTTTGAGCATGCTGTTCATCTCGGCCTACCGCCTGCCGGGCGGCGTCGCGGCGACGGTGGCGGCCATCCAGCCGCTGTTTGCAATTTTTCTTGCCGCGATCGTGCTTCGGAGCCCGATCCGCTCGCTGTCGATCTTGGCCGCGCTGGTGGGCATCGGCGGTGTTGCATTGCTGGTGCTGACGCCGCGCGCGGCGCTCGACCCGATCGGCATTACGGCGGGTATTGCCGGCGCGGCCTCCATGGCCGTCGGAAACGTATTGACTCGCAAGTGGCAACCTCCGGTGTCGCTTCTTGCCTTCACGGCATGGCAACTGACGGCCGGCGGCGTGCTGCTGGTTCCGGTCGCGCTCGCGCTCGAACCGGCTATTCCCGTGCCGACGATGACCAACCTGTTCGGACTGGTGTGGCTTGGGCTGATCGGTTCGGCTTTGACTTATGTGCTGTGGTTCCGGGGCCTTGCGAGACTGGAACCCGCGGTGGTGTCGCCGCTGCTTTTCCTGAGCCCGTTGATGGCGGTGCTGCTCGGATGGCAATTTTTGAATCAGACATTGAGTTCGCTTCAGATCGCCGGTGTTGTTTTTGTCATGGGCAGCATTTGGCTAAGTCAACGGCCTGCTCGTTAGTTCAACGTCGATGCGGATAAACGCGGAAATTCTTATGCGGCTCGTGCGCCTCGTTTCTCTGTTGCTTCTCGCTTGCATCGCCTCGGCTGCCGAGGCAAAGATGATTACCAAGCCTGTTGGCTGGATGTTGGACGGCATTACGTTCAAGAGCGTGCTGGTTTTTGACGACGCCACGACGACGAAGCGCCCCGGGCTGGTGATGGTGCCCAATTGGTATGGCGTCAACGACATTGCCATCGCCAAGGCCAAGCGCATCGCCGGTGCGGACTACGTCATCCTGCTGGTCGATATGTACGGCGAAGACACGCGGCCTGCTGGCGAGGCTCAGGCGAAGGCTGCCGTCGCGCCGCTCTATAGCGATCGGCGCCTGATGCGCAGGCGCATCGGCACAGCGTTCGACCAATTGAAGGCGCAAGCCGCCGAAGCGCCGATCGACCTCACGCGTCTTGGCGCCGTCGGCTTTTGTTTCGGCGGCGCCGCCGTGCTCGATCTGGCCCGTAGCGGCTCGGACGTGAAGGCGGTGGTGTCTTTTCACGGCGATCTGGGCACTGATAACTCTGCACTCGCCAACAACATCAAAGCGCGCGTGTTGGCGATAAACGGCGCAGACGATACGAGCACCATGCCGGATGCACCGAAGTTCACGGAGGAAATGCGCCGTAGCCCGGCCGATTGGCAGTTCGTGGAAATCGGCCACGCGGTGCATTGCTTCACGGAGACCGAGGCAACGGGCAAAACCGGTAATTGCCGCTACGACGCGAAGGCAGCAGCGCAGGCGTATGAACTGATGCGGGGTTGGCTTGGTGAGAGTTTTGCGTCGGGGAAATAGCGTCCCGTATCCGGCCTGTATATCCCATTGACATATCCTTCAATCCTCCCTTATGATTGTATGGATATACGACCAACATATCCCAAGGAGTCGACATGGAACAGGGTGCGATCTTCAAAAGCAACCGCAGCCAAGCGGTACGCCTGCCGAAATCCGTGGCCCTCCCTGAAGGCGTGAAAAGGGTCGATGTGGTTGCCATTGGGCGCGTCCGCATACTCACCCCCGCAGGGGAGTCCTGGGATAGCTGGTTTGATGGTGAAGACGTCAGCCCCGACTTCATGTCCACGCGCGATCAGCCCATGGATCAGGTGCGCGAGGGGTTTTGATGCTCAAGTACATGCTTGATACGAACATCTGCATTTTCACAATCAAGAACAAGCCTCATGAGGTGCGCGACGCGTTTAACCGCCATCACGGCCAGCTGTGCATTAGCGCAGTGACGTTGATGGAGTTGATCTATGGCGCAGAAAAGTCCGCATCGTCGGAAAAGAACCTGGCTATCGTCGAAGGTTTCACGGCTCGCCTGGACGTCTTGGTTTACGATCATGCCGCCGCCGCGCATAGCGGCCAGCTGAGGGCTGAATTGGGCAAAAACGGCACGCCAATTGGCCCGTACGACCAAATGATTGCCGGACACGCCCGATCCCAGGGCCTGATCTTGGTAACGAACAATCTTCGCGAGTTCGATCGGGTGCCCGGCTTACGGGTTGAAGACTGGATACAACGGGATAGGTGACCGGGCAGGAGAGCAGGAGCGGGAACATGAACTATATGAATCAGCGCATGAGAACCATGCTAGCGCTGATGTTTGCGTTGCTCGTTCCGATCGGCATCGGTGTTGCTTGGCCTTTCGTCTTTGCCGACGTCTGCCCTGCTTGCTTCGGCTTCACCGCCATCGCACCAGGAGTTTACATTCAACGGAGCGCAACGCGTGATCAGCAGGCGGCGGTGTCGGCAACCATCGCCGAAGCCCGCATGCGCTTGGACCGGTTTTATGGCGAGAGGCGCAGCCGTCCCCGCATCTTCGTCTGCGAGGATCAGGCTTGCTACAGCCGAATCGGCGGCGGCGGATCGCGCGGCATGGCGTTGTTCGACTGGGCCCTGTTTCTCTCGCCGCGCGGAGCTAGCCCGGAGATCGCCACTCATGAAATGTCGCACATCGAGCTGCACACCCGCCTGGGTTTGCTGAAGACTTATCGGCGGGCCGTGCCGCAATGGTTCGGCGAGGGAGTTGCCGTCCTCGTGTCGGATGATCCGCGGTACTTCATTCGACGACGCCTACCGGTCGCCCCGGCCCTGACTTGCGACGGGCGTTATGGGTTTTGGATCGCCCCGGAAGCTGCGCTCAACTTTGGGCTATCTGTCGTCGTCGCCTACGAGGCGAAATCGGCAGCAAAACAACCTACCTGCTTGTCCGAAATTACTTGACCACCACATCAACCGCGGACCGCCACAGTAACCACAATGAGAGCCGAGAAGATCAGCGCCGGGGCGAGATGCCGGAACGGCTCCCGATTTCGTAGCAATGTGAAGAGCGCGCCAATCATGATCGCACCGGCCAGCGTTAGGCCTAAAACTCTGGTTTGTTGTCCAAAAAGAAGTGCTGCACTGAGCAGCTCGAGAGCGCCACAGAGCAACTGAAACCATGCCGGGTAACCCCAGCGTTCGAAGTCGCGCTTCACCGCGCCGCGTCCTGCGAGATTGACTAACCCAGCAACCGCGAACAGAACCGCTAGGATCGTCGCGAGAATCGATTCGAAAAATGCGGTGTTTAACGCCATCGTCATGCTCCGTTGCTTTGCTGAAAGTGCGTCTGTGCAGAGAGGTCCGCAATCAGGTCGGGGCCGTGGGGTTCCCACGCAAGAATTCGCCGGGCATGCTGGCCGCTTACCGTCTGGTCGAGCGCCAGTGCGTCAGCAAATGGCCCAAGCGATTTGCGAGCGTCGTCGAGCGGCCAAAATTCGACGCGGTCGGCACCGACCGAGGCTCGAATCGCTTCGCCCATTTCGGCAACGGCAACGGCATCTTCCGCGACCACGTTGAAGATCTGTCCCGCGACTCGACCGTCCCCACTTGCCGCCCGCTCCATCGCGCTCAGGTAGGCCGTGGCGAGATCATCGACGTGAACGGCAGGCCAGTGGTTGCGACCATCGCCGACGACCCTCACACTGCCGCTCTGACGGACCATGCCGGCAAGCATGCCGAAGATGCCGCCGCCGTAGCCATGCACCATTGCCGGCCTGAGGATCACGGCAGAAATCGAGCGGCGAGCCGCTAGCGCCAGCACCTGTTGCTCCACTGCGGGCCGCCAGGCGATGAGTGGTGTCGGGTTCAGCGCCGATGCTTCAGTCGCGGGCTCCCCCTCCGTATTGCCGTAGACCCAGGTGCCCGACGTATAGACAAACGCCGCGCCCGGATGCAAATGCGAAAGCATCGCTACAGCCGCAGCCTCATCAGCAGCAGCGGCGGAAGCATCGTTGGTCGACGCGGTGTGCACCACGCCATCAGCAGCACCGGCAGTCGCAGCGAAAGACTGTGGCTCGCGCAGGTCGCCGCAATGCAGTGTCACGCCAAGACGTGCCAGCTCGCGGGCGGCCGCCGAACTGTCCTTGCGCACCAGCGCCGTCACCTGATGGCCGAGGCTGATTGCCTTGCGCGCGACCGCTTGCCCGATGAAGCCCGTACCACCTGTAATGAACAGTTTCAAAGCGTTCTCCAATGATTGGCTGCGAAGTTGAATAGCCACACAAACGAGACTGACCAGTCTTGTCAACTACTCGACGATCTGTTATTTATTTTGTGATGAACACGCCCTCTCTCCCCGACCTGAGCCCGCTGCAACGCCGTAAGCGGTCCGCCATCCTCGACGGCGCGAAAACCGTTTTTTTAAGCCAAGGTTTCGGTCTGGCAACGATGGACGATGTTGCCGCGGCCGCTGGCGTCGGCAAACAGACGGTCTACCGCCACTTCAAGTCGAAGGAGGCGCTCTTCGTTGGTCTGGTGAGCTCGATGTGCGCTCAAGTGGGTGGACTTCTTGCCAGCGCTCAGGACGAGCAATCCGATGGATCACCCGAAGCCGAGTTGCGCGAGTTGGGATGGGTGTTGGCACAAATCCTTATCGCGCCGGATAATCTGCGGCTTTACCGGGCCATCGTTGCTGAGGCCGAGCGTCTTCCGGAACTCGGCCAGGTGTTTTACGAAAATGGTGCAAAGGTCGTGCGTGCCTTCGCCGCAAAAATTCTGCGAAAGCGATTTGATGAATCGACTTCCGCATCGCGGGCAGCGACATTCGTTCAGTTGGTGCTAGGCGACGCGTATCTGGAACTGTCAATTGGCTACACGGTGCCCGACGTTGAAGCGCGCTTTGCGCTGCAGATTGACGAGGCGGTGGCGGCTGCACTTCGCTAAGGAGTGCCGCATAAGATGTTGAGCCGCTCCATGGTGAGCGCAGCAGTGTGCAGCGCGGAAAGCAAGACACTGCGATTCCGATTCCGATTCCGATTCCCAACGCATTTGCGCACCGGTTTCCGCACGATCCAGGCGCGTTTCAAAATTTTTGAATGTCGTTTTGCGGCCGAATCCAGCCTGGCATAAAACGGTCGGCATGATCGGCAGTTGATCGGCCGCATCGGGCGAAGTCTTCGGGCGACCGTCGGCTTCGGTGTCAGAGGCTATCGCCGCCATTGCGCATCTCAATAAGCGCCCCATAAGAATAGACTATGCTGTTCTGGCGGGTTGTGCCCGCACGCATGTCGTGGTGCTGGCACGGCCTTTGAACAACCGTGACCTAGTGAGACAACGATGCCATCCGACGCCCAATGCCCGTTCTCGGGCGATGCCTCCATTGCCACACGCGTCGTCGCTGGAACTATGACCAACCAGGATTGGTGGCCCAACCAGCTACGCGTTGACCTTCTGAATCAACATTCTGAGAAATCCGATCCGCTTGGTCGGAAATTCAACTACCGCGAGGAATTCAAGAAACTCGACTATGCGGCCCTCAAAGCCGACCTGCGCAAGCTCATGACCGACTCGCAGGATTGGTGGCCGGCCGACTTCGGTCACTACGGCCCGCAATTCATTCGTATGGCCTGGCATGCCGCGGGTACCTATCGCACGGTCGACGGCCGTGGCGGTGCAGGCCGCGGCCAGCAACGCTTCGCGCCACTGAGCTCGTGGCCAGACAACGTCAACATCGACAAGTCGCGCCGCCTGCTGTGGCCGATCAAGCAGAAGTACGGCCAGAAAATTTCGTGGGCCGACCTGCTGGTTCTGACGGGCAACGTCGCGCTCGAAACGATGGGCTTCCGCACCTTCGGCTTCGGCGCCGGCCGCGAAGATACCTGGGAGCCGGACAACGACGTGTACTGGGGCGCGGAAACGACCTGGCTCGCGCTCAGCAACGATCCGAACAACAAGCGCAGCCGCTACTCGGGCAAGCGCGATCTCGATAATCCGCTCGCCGCGGTACAGATGGGCCTGATCTACGTCAATCCGGAAGGGCCGGACGGCAATGGCGACCCGGTCTCGGCGGCGGTCGACATCCGCGAGACCTTCGCCCGCATGGCAATGAACGACGAAGAGACCGTCGCGCTGATCGCGGGCGGTCACTCTTTCGGCAAGACCCACGGCGCGGGACCGGCGACCCACATTGGCCCCACTCCCGAAGCGGCTCCGGTCGAATTGCAGGGCCTCGGCTGGGCTAGTACCTACAAGTCGGGCACGGGCGGCGACGCGATCGGCAGCGGCATCGAGGTCACGTGGACACAAACGCCCGCGCAATGGAGCAATGCCTTCTTCGAAAACCTCTTCAAGTACGAATGGGAACAGGAAAGGAGCCCGGCGGGCGCGATCCAGTGGGTCGCCAAGAATGCCGAAGCGGTCATCCCTGGCCCGAGGCCCGATTCGCCCAAGCGCAAGCCGACCATGCTCACTACCGACCTGTCGCTGCGCTTCGATCCCGCGTACGAGAAGATCTCGCGTCGCTTCCTCGACGATCCGCAGGCGCTTGCCGAAGCGTTCTCACGCGCCTGGTTCAAGCTGACTCACCGCGACATGGGCCCGAAGGCACGCTACCTCGGCCCGGAAGTGCCGCGCGAAGACTTGATCTGGCAAGACCCGCTGCCAGCGGCGACGCACCATCCGAGCGAGACCGACATCGCCGATCTCAAGGCGAAGATCGCGGCTTCGGGCCTGTCGGCTTCGGAGCTCGTCGCGGTTGCGTGGGCTTCGGCCTCGACCTTCCGTGGCTCGGACAAGCGCGGCGGGGCCAACGGCGCGCGCATCCGACTCGCGCCTCAGAGCGACTGGGCAGTCAACCAGCCCGTCGCCGGCACGCTGGCGAAGCTGGAAGAAATCCAGAAGGCTTCGAGCAAGGCGTCGCTCGCCGACGTGATCGTGCTGGCTGGCAGCGTCGGCATCGAAATGGCTGCGAAGGCAGCGGGTCTCACGCTCACGGTGCCGTTCGCGCCGGGCCGCGTCGATGCCACGGCCGAGCAGACCGATGCAGTCGCGATGGCTGTTCTCGAACCCGTCGCCGATGGCTTCCGCAACTTTGAGAAGACCAGGTCGCCGGTTCCGGCCGATGCATTGCTGATCGACAAGGCCCAGCTGCTGACACTGACGGCTCCGGAGATGACCGCGCTGATCGGTGGCCTGCGCGCCATCGACATCAACGCAAGCGACAGCAAGCACACTGCCCTCACGAAAACACCGGGCGCGCTCACCAACGACTTTTTCGTCAATCTGCTCGACATGGGTACCGAGTGGAAGCAGGCCGGCGATATCTACGAAGGCTATGACCGCAAGACGGGCCAGCTCAAGTGGACGGGCACCCGCGTGGACCTCGTGTTCGGTTCGAACTCGATCCTGCGGGCGCTGGCCGAGGTGTACGGCAGTGCCGATGGCAAGGAGCGTTTCGTCAACGACTTCGTGTCCGCCTGGGTCAAGGTGATGAACCTCGATCGCTTCGACCTATCCTGACGCAAGACTACAGCGGGCGGCTGCCAGACATGAGCCGCGCGAGCGCAGTATGCAAAGCCGGAGGTTTGCGCCTTCGGCTTTTTTCAGGCGCGGTCACGACGAAGTCGTCCGCGTAGCGCACGACGTGTGCCTTAGCTGGCTGTCGCGCAGTCTTGCTGGGGTTGTCAGAATTTCTGTGTTCAAGGCGGGGCTAAGATTCACACGGATGGTCGCACGAATCGGTCGGCGTAAAGGATAGCGAATTGGTTCATGGCCTGCTTCCAATCGTGAGCAGAGCGACTCCAGCCGGCCGTGATGTTGCGCAGTGCAAGCCAGATGAGTTTCGTGGCGGCATCATCGGTGGGGAAGTGGCCTCGCGTTTTGATGATCTTGCGCAGTTGCGCGTTGATGTTCTCAATGGCATTCGTTGTGTAGATCACCTTGCGCACCGCTGGCGGGAACGCAAAGAACGGAATCACGCGATCCCAAGCGTTGCGCCAGGCGGCGCTGACGGTCGGGAACCGTTGCCCCCAAGGCCCTTGGGCGAAGGCATCGAGTTCGGCCTGCGCTGCCTCGACGCTCGGGGCTGTGTAGATCGGTCGAATCGCCGCAGCCAACGCCTTACGGTCCTTCCAGCTCGCGTACTCAAGGCTGTTGCGAATCAGGTGGACGATGCAAGTCTGTAGCGTGGTTGCCGGAAATACGACCGCCAATGCCTCGGGCATGCCCTTCAGGCCGTCGGTCACGGCGATCAAGATGTCGTGGACGCCTCGGGTCTTGAGATCGTTGAACACCTTCATCCAGAACTTGGCACCCTCGGTGTTCTCGATCCACAGGCCCAGAATATCGCGCGTGCCGTCGGGCAGCACGCCAAGTGCAAGGTAGACGGCCTTATTTCGCACGACCGCGTCTTCGCGAATCTTGACCCGCAGCGCATCGAAGAACACCACGGGATACATCGGTTCGAGCGGCCGGGATTGCCATGCGGTGACTTCCGCCATCACCTCGTCGGTCACCGAACTGATGAAATCGGGCGAGACCTCCGTGCCGTACTGCTCCTGCAAAAAGCCCTGAATCTCGCGTACGGTCATGCCGCGGGCGTACATGGCGACGATCTTCTCGTCGAAGCCCGTGAAGCGTCGTCCGTGCTTCGGAATCAGCAGCGGCTCGAAGCTGCCATCGCGATCGCGTGGCACTTCGATGCGCATTGGACCGTCTTCGGTCAGCACCGTCTTGGCGCCAGTGCCGTTGCGCTGGTTCGTCACAGCAGCGGGCTTGGCCGCGCCAGACGGATAGCCGAGATGATGATTCATCTCGCCACCCAGCGCCCGCTCTATCAACGCCTTTTTCAGAGCCATCGTCGCGGCGTTAATCGATTCGGCTGTCATCGGGCCGCTGCCGAATTGCTCAAGCAGCTCGGCGGGGATCGCCGGCAGGTCTGCAGGTAGGGCTTTCAGTTTGCGAGGCATATATTCTCCTGGGGAGCATCATATGCCTTGAACACGAAATTGCTGACAGACCCCAACGGTATGCGTGTCTGTCGGCGGACCGCTTTTCGCAACAGGTAACGCCGCTGACTGTCGTACCCGATGAGCGGAGCGTAGGTGTACTTTAGCTGCACCCGGCAACAATTCGCTAATAGCGAAACCGCTGAAAGCCTTACCAGATTTGGTGCGCCCGGCTGGGATCGAACCAGCAACCCCTGCCTTCGGAGTTTTGCCTACGCCACACAGGCCCTTATAAATCAATGCCTTGCGCAACTCGCAAATTGCAAAAGCAAGGTCAAACAAGCTCAACCCAGAGTGGTCCACCCCGCCTTAGCTGTACTTTAGCTACACCGAACATCCGACCGCGCGGCCGGCAATCGCATCTCGCAACCCGAAAACCTTCCTGCGCCCTGCCTACACTCGAGAACTCGGGCGGGCCGACTGAGCCGAATCGCGAGCCAGCACTCACTACGGCAGGAGCGACGGCGGCCGCTGGACGACAGTTGTTAATCCGATCGCAGCCGGGAGCGCCATCTTTCAGGCTGTTTGCAAATCCCGAAGCGCCTCAGGATGCAGCGTGGCAACGCGCAATAGTGTCTGTGCCGCGCCGGTGGGCTCTCGCCGGCCTTGTTCCCAGTCTTGCAAAGTCCGCACGGAAACACCGAGCAGCGAAGCAAACGCGCTTTGCGACAGCCCGACTTTCGTGCGCGCGAGCGACGCTACCGTCGGTTCGACTTTCGTCACCCGAGCTGCGCGTCCCGCCTTCATATCTTTGACCGATTTCAAAAGATCGGCCTGAAACTGTTCGAGCTCTTTATCCATTTTCGACCTCTTCACGTAGCCGGTTGAGGAAAGTCGCCGGCAGGATGTCAAATTTCGCCTTCGTGTACGCGATCAATAGCCAAATGCAACCGTGGTCGAGTGCGTTGTAGTAGATCACACGAGCACCGCCTCGCTTCCCCATGCCTGCGCGCGACCAACGCACTTTGCGAAGCCCGCCGGTGCCAGGAATCACGTCGCCTGCGAGCGGGTTGTTTGCGAGCCAGACGATGAAAGCCTCGCGCTCGCCCTCTTGCCAGATACTTGCCGCGTATCGCTGAAAAACTTCCGTTTCAATGACTGTGTACATGGCGGCATTATACGGCAATGCCGTATTCAATGGAAGCATAAAAGCGCACCAGGAGACCCGGGCGCCAACAGCGCGCGTTGGGTTGCTGTGGTCGCAAGTCGATCTGACGCGTCGCGTCGCTTGGATTCATCCCGACCAGGCGAAGGCGCGCAAGGCGATCACCGTTTCACTGTCGGATTCGGCGGTCGCAGTGTTGCGTCGGCAGCTTACAAAGAGGCGCAAGCCCGAATACATCGAAAGCGTTTCGTGTACCGTGGCGCGCCCGTCCACCAAACCACGACGGAGGCATGGAAAAAAGCGCTCAAGCGCGCCAGCATCCGCGACTTTCGTTGGCACGATCTGCGGCACACATGGGCGAGCTGGCATGTGCAGCGAGGTACGCCGTTGCAGGTGCTGAAAGAACTCGGGGGATGGGAAACACTGGAAATGGTGCAGCGGTACGCACACCTGTCAGCGGAGCATCTGACGCGCTGGGTGCAGCCGCACACGCAGTCCGTCGAGCAGCAGATCGCCGCCGGCTGACTGTATTTTCACTGTACTGGGGAAAAACGATGACGTAGCGAAACCGCTGCAAGCCTTACCAGACTTGGTGCGCCCGGCTGGGATCGAACCAGCAACCCCTGCCTTCGGAGGGCAGTACTCTATCCATTGAGCTACGGGCGCTTGAACGCGAAGGCGCCGCGACCGGGAGGGCGCAGCGCCGAGCGAGACCGAGAGGATACCCGGTTTCGCGGCAGGCGTCCACCCACGTCCCAGCCACCGCCAACGCAACGCCCATCCGACCCAACCAACCCGCTACGCATACCCTTTATCACGGGTAAACGCCTCCCCCATCCTCGATGCGCGCGGTCTGGTCGCCGCCAAAACCTTCCGTCTATAATCGACCTGTTTGATCGAATGAATTAAGTAGTTGCCGTCCACGCTGTACCGCTCACCAACAAATACCCACCGGGAGACGAGTCAAGCATGAGCGAAGCACCACACGGAGCCCCGATCAAAACCCCCGGACAGTTGATTGCAGCTGTCATTGCCGCGTTTGCCATTCCCATCGTCGTCATCTGGCTCCTGGCGTACAACGTCAACGAAACCGTGCGCACGGGCGCCGGTACCGAGCTTGCCGATGCCAATATCACCAAGCGCATCGAACCGCTCGCCCAAGTCACTGTGCGTGATGCCAACGCGCCGCATGTCTTCAAAACCGGCGAGGAAGTCTTCAAGGCCGTCTGCTCGACTTGCCACGGCACCGGCGTTGCCGGCGCGCCGAAATTCGGCGACAGCAGCGCCTGGGCGCCCCGCATCGCGCAAGGCTTCGAAGGGCTGATGCACTCGGCATTGAACGGCAAAGGTGGCATGCCCGCCCGCGGCGGCACCTCGCCCGACGACTACAGCGACTACGAAATCGCGCGCGCCGTCGTCTATATGGCCAACCACGGCGGCGCCAGCTTCGCCGAGCCGCCGGCCCCCGCCCAAGGGGCAAGCGCAACCGCCGCGGCCAGCGGAGCCGAAGCAGCGCAAGCGGCGTCCGCAACGCCAGCCGTAACGGCCAACGCGGCAGCCGGCGCCAGCGAGCAAGCTGCCGCCACCGCGGCGTCGATGCCAACGGTGCAATCGGGCGCCTTGCCCGCCTCGGCATCAACGGCGGCCACTGCGCCGTCTGCTGCCCCTGCCCCCGCCACAACCAACGCAGACGCGGCACAAGCCGGCAAAGCGCTCTACGAAAAGGTCTGCCAAGCCTGCCACGCAGCGGGCGTGCTCAACGCACCGAAGTTCGGCGATAAAGCAGCGTGGGCACCGCGGCTGAAAGAATCGATGGACGTCGTCTATAACTACGCGTTACACGGCAAAGGCGCGATGCCGCCGAAGGGCGGCTCGAATGCGCCCGATGCCGATGTGAAAGCGGCAGTCGATTACATGGTCAACGCTGCCAAATAGTTGGCAGTCCTAACCAAGTAACCAAGTAATCGCGTAGTCAAAGAATCACGCATCAGCTTTTCTGCAGCAACGCCTTGAGGCTGGCCAGCCGATCTTTCGGTGACATCGGCGCCTCCTCGGGCGTGGGCGGCGGCGCTTCGTCGAGCCCCATCTCGGCAATAAAGCGCGATGCCTCGCATACGACGGTCTCCCTCGCCCGCTTGCGCTTCTTGCACCAGTTCAAATGCAAGCTGCGCTGCGCGCGCGTGATGGCCACATACATCAGCCGACGCTCTTCCTCGATGCGCGCATCGTCGATCGGTTCATCGTCCGCACCGCCGCGATGCGGCATGATCCCCTCTTCGACACCCACGAGAAAAACATGCGGATACTCGAGCCCCTTCGACGCGTGCACGGTCGACAAGCGCACGGCGTCAGGGTCCTCCTCCTTGCCGTCCAACATCGACATCAACGCGACGGTCTGAATCAAACCGAGCAGATTCTTGCCGGTATCCGCGAGGCCGTCAGCATTCTCATAGCCCGACGCTTCGCCATCCTCCGCCTCTTCCGGCTCGGGTTTCGTTCCCTTACGCTTGAGCCACTCGAGAAACTCGAGCACGTTCTGCCATTTCGATTGCGCCTGACGTTCATCGAACGTGTCGTACAAATAAGCCTCGTAATGAATCGCTTCCATCAGGTCGTCGAGAAGCGTGGTCGCGGCGTCCTTCGTCGCGCGCTCGCCGATGCGCTGCATGAAATCGCAGAACACGCGCAGCGGCTCCACTTGCCGCGCCGATAGCCGCGCTTCGATGCCGCCCATATAAACCGCCTCGAACAGCGACACCTTCGCCTGCCCCGCAAACGAACCGAGCGCCTCGAGGGTGGTGTTGCCGATGCCGCGGCGCGGCGTCGTCACGGCGCGAATAAACGCAGGATCGTCATCGGGGTTCGCGATCAGCCGCAAATAAGCGCAGATATCCTTGATTTCCGCCTTGTCAAAAAACGATTGCCCGCCCGACAGCACATAGGGAATGCGCTCGCGCCGCAGTACCTGCTCGAAGATGCGCGCCTGAAAATTGCCGCGATACAAAATGGCGTAGTCGCGAAACTGCGTGCGCCGCTCGAACTTGTGCGCTGATAAACGAAAGACGACCGATTC
Organism: Trinickia sp. LjRoot230; assembly: GCF_964253315.1. Classification (NCBI taxonomy): domain Bacteria; kingdom Pseudomonadati; phylum Pseudomonadota; class Betaproteobacteria; order Burkholderiales; family Burkholderiaceae; genus Trinickia; species Trinickia sp. LjRoot230. The sequence continues at coordinate 98,409 of NZ_CAXUQX020000001.1, read as the reverse complement.
GGCTTCATGCTCTTCATCGTTGCAACCGGTCACGGTGATGGTGTCGCCCATACCGTGCTCGGACCACAGCTTTTTTTCGAAGAGTTTCGGATTATTCGCAATGACGTTGTTGGCCGCCGTCAGGATCCGCACGGTCGAACGATAGTTCTGCTCGAGCTTGACGACATGCAGCTTCGGAAAATCCTGGCCGAGTTGCGCGAGGTTTTCGAGCGTGGCACCACGCCACCCGTAAATCGCCTGGTCATCATCGCCAACGGCCGTGAATGCCGCGCGCGGCCCTGCCAGCAGTTTGAGCAACGTGTACTGGCATGCGTTGGTGTCCTGATATTCGTCGATCAGCAAATAACGCAGCTTGTTTTGCCACCGGTCGCGCACCGCCTCGTTCTTCTCGAACAGTTCGGCCGGCAAGCGGATCAAGTCGTCGAAATCGACGGCCTGATAAGCATGCAACGTCGCCACGTAATTGCGGTAGACGATTGCGGCCTGATGCTCGTCCTCATTCGAGGCAATCGCCATCGCCTCTTCGGGCATGATGAGGCCGTTCTTCCAAAGCGAAATGATCGATTGCACCTTGCGGATGAAGCCCTTGTCGGTCGTGCCGACCTGTTCCTGGATCATCGCGAGGCAATCGTCCGAATCCATGATCGAGAACTGGGGCTTGAGCCCCAGATGCTCGGCTTCGGCCCGAAGAATCTGCACGCCAAGCGAATGGAACGTGCACACCGTCAGCTGATTGACGGGCACCTTGCGCCCTTCCTTGCCGGGCGTCGTGAGCGTCTTGCCTTCGAGCAACTTGCCAACGCGTTCGCGCATCTCGGCGGCAGCCTTGTTCGTGAACGTGACGGCCGCGATATGACGCGGCTCGAAGCCCTTCGCTTCAATCAGATGCGCAATTTTTTGCGTGATGACGCGCGTCTTGCCGCTGCCTGCCCCGGCAAGCACGAGGCACGGGCCGTCGAGATAGCGCACCGCCTCGTTCTGGGCGGGATTCAAACCTGCGGACATCGTCTGGATGGGTATAACGGGTTGGCGGCTCGCACGAAGGCGCGCATGTGCACGCGTCGCAGCGCGGGAAGCTGTCGAGGGCGAGTGCGCGATGTTAACACGAGCCACGCGACGGCCACGACATGCAATCGAATGAACGCCACGCGCTCGTGCCACAATGCAATTCGCTTTCTCAGTGAGGACAGCCAGATGACAACATCGGTAAAAATTGGCTTGATGGGATATGGTTTTGCCGGCGCGACGTTTCACGCGCCCGTGATCGAGCATTGCGGTGCGCCGCCCGATGCGCCGGCAAACCCGTATGCGCGCCTCGCGGCAATCGCAACGAGCCAGCCCGCGCGGGCACGCACGGACTACCCGAACGCGCATGCGATAGCCGATCTGGACGCACTCATTGCGCTCGACGACATCGAATGCATCGTCATCGCCACGCCGAACGACACACATTTCGAGTTGGCGGCCAAGGCGCTCGCGGCAGGCAAGCATGTCGTGGTCGACAAACCTGTCACGCTGCGCGCGGCCGACGCCGTCACCCTTGCACGGCTTGCGCGCGAACACGACGTACTGTTCGCACCGTTTCACAACCGCCGCTGGGACGGCGACTTCCTGACGCTGCGCGCACTCCTCGCATGCGGTGCGCTCGGCCGCGTCGTGCATTATGAATCGCATTTCGATCGCTTTCGGCCGCAGGTGCGACAGCGCTGGCGCGAGGACGTCTCGCGTGGCGGCGGCCTGCTGTTCGATCTCGGCCCGCACCTGATTGATCAAGCACTCGTGCTCTTTGGCACCCCCGACACGGTCTACGCCGTAGTGAAGACGCATCGCGACCAGGCGTCAGCCCCCGATTACGCGCATCTGCTGCTCGGTTACCGCGATAAGGAGGTCGTGCTGCACGCCACTGCCCTCGCCGCGCTCGAACCACCTCGCTTCGCCGTTCACGGCACGCTGGGCAGCTACGTGAAGCAGGGTCTCGACACGCAGGAGGACCAGTTGAAAGCCGGCCTGCGTCCCGGCGAGGCCGGCTTCGGTGGTGGCAATCCCCATGGCACGCTGCGCGTGCTCGCGGGCGAACGCGAGACCCAACGCGATGTGCCGACCGTCAATGGCGTCTATGCCGAGTTCTATCGCGCGCTCGCAATGAGCATCCGACATGGCGAGCCGTTTCCGGTCTCGCCGCAAGATGCGATCGATGTGATGACGATCATCGAACTCGCCGAGCGCAGCGCGCAAGAGGGGCGGCGCCTGCCGTTCGAGCGTCTCGTTGCCTAAAGCGAAACCAAGACCTGCCGATTCGATGTCAGCGAATTCATTACATCAGACGTTTACGCGTGGCGGACGGCATTCGCCCCGCAGGTCTCGGTCATTACACCAAACAAAAGGATGAGAATGAAAAGCATGATTCGCGTGCTCGCATGCAGCGCATTGGTCGTTTCGCTTGGCGCGTGCGTCGTCGCCACACCGACGGCCCGCCCGAACCCGCGCGAGCTCGCCCTGCAGCGGTACGGCCAGATCGACGAGCGGCTCGATAATCTCGGGCGCCGAATCGATTGGCACGTCAACAATGGTTACTATCCGCCACCGCAAGGCAATGCATTGCATCGCCGGCTCGACGTGCTTCGCAGCGAAGCGCGCGACATGGCGAGCCAGCATGGCGGCGGGTTGTCCGGCGAAGAGCAGCGTGTGCTCAATCACGAACTCGACGGCGCCGCACGCGCGATCGGCGAATAGCGCCCGAGGCCGGCGGCATGCGTGTATTGCGTGCCGCGCGCCTGCTAATCAACAGGACAACACGATGGAACCCGCGACGGCACGCTACACGAGTCAAATTCGTCAATACCTCCAAGCGCTCGAATGCGGCGACGTAGCCGGCATTTGCGCGTTGTTTTCGCGCGATGCCAAGGTGTACTCGCCATTTCTCGGCTGGATGGCTGCCGAACCGTTCTTTGCAAAAGTGGCTGAGGCCTCGGGGCAAAGCACCATTACGCTGATCGACATCTGCGTGAGCGCAACGGGCGAGCCGCGCGCCACCGGCTATTTCGTGTACGACTGGGGCTTGAAAGACGGCTCCTCGGTGCGTTTCGAATGTGTCGACGTATTTGAATTCGGGCCAGCTGATCTCATCGATCGAATGATCATCGTCTATGACACCCATCCGGTACGCAGCATAGTCGGCGATAAATACGCATAAAAATATTGCCGCGTAGGCGGTACCGATGTCGATTTGCCTGGCCTTCGTTCGTCGTAGGAGTGGGAGCGGGGAACCAACGTGGTGCGCCGTGTAGCTCGAGGCGCTGAATTGCAGCCCCGTCCCTCTTTGTTTCGCACTCCTAAGGAGATGTTCCATGAGTCAAGCAGAAGCATCCACGCCCGCGTTGAAACCATCGGCACTCCTTGCTCAATCGAAGTATCGCTTTCCGGGCGAGAGTCCCGAGTATCGCGCTGCACGTAATGCGCTGCTCGAAGCGGAGATCGAGTTGCGGCGCCATATCGAACGCGTGGCGGCGCAACGCCGCGCATTGCCGCTCGGCGGGCCGATTCCGGAAGACTATCGGTTCGAATCGGAGCATGGACCGACCACGCTCTCGCAGATGTTCGGCAAGCACGATACCTTAGTGGTCTACAACTGGATGTTCGGTCCGCAGCGAGCGCGCCCCTGCCCGATGTGCACGTCGCTGCTGAGCGCGTGGGATGGTGAGACGCCCGACATCGAGCAGCGTGTGGCCTTGGCCATCGTCGGCCGCGCGCCGATCGAGCGGCTCGTCGCGTTCAAGCAAGAGCGGGGCTGGCGCCATTTGCGGCTTTATTCGTCCGGCGGCAACCACTTCAATCGCGACTACGCGCACGAAGACCCTGAACAAGGCGACAATCCGGCGCTGAATGTATTCGTGCGGCGCGGCGGCGAAATTCGCCACTTCTGGGCCGGTGAAATGGGACCCGAGACCGCGGATCCGGGCCAGGATCCGCGCGGCGCACCGGACCTGATGCCGCTGTGGACCGTCCTCGATTTCACGCCGGGCGGCCGCGGCACCGACTGGTATCCGAAACTCGAGTATCCGGTGGCGGGGTAGGCATCATGAACCGATCGGCGGCGCTGCCAGGGTGACAAATGCCGCTTGCGCGCGAGCGATGTTCTTGTTGTGGCGCAGCCGGTTGTGCGGATCGAACTCGGCCTTGAGCGCGCAGATACGCTCCCACTTGTTGGCCGAGCCGTACAGGTTACGCAGCCACTTGGCACCACGGTCGGTCGATAGGTTGACGTAGCCATTGCGCAGCGAGTGCGGGTTGAGCGCGTTCATCACACCGTCGACCCAGCTGTCGTACTCAGCGTCCTTCTCGGGAACATCCCATTGGCCGAGTACTTCCCATAGCCAATAGGCCCCTTCGCGTGAGTATGCCGCCGAATCTTCGTCGAAGTCGAAGTTTGCGCCACCCAGACAAGGGAAAGCGACGGCCACACTGGGCCCTGGACCGGTGGGCGCGGGTGCATTCGAAACGCGATCGACGACGATCTGCGCGATCTCCGGCGTGATCGCTGCGAGGTAGCCGCCGCGGCTATGCTGGCGTCGGCCCGGCGGCGCGAGCACATCCAATATCGAGTTGGCTTGAACCCATGACGACGGGTGGACCATATCGGCCAACGGCTGGCCGAGCAGGCGCACGCCCGTCATCGCTTCCTCGTATGCGGACAGTTCGCCGCTATACACGACGATCAGGACGAAGATCGGCACACCAACCATTTGCGGAGGTAACCCGGGAAGCGGCGGTGCAGGCAGCACCACAGGGAAGATGGTCAGCTCCCGCGGAGCGGCGAGCATGATTTTGTCGATCTGGCTCAGCACCGGCACGGCGGACTCGATCGGATAAACGATGAGGCCGCTCATGACCTCGGGCCCGACCCTGTACGCCTGGTAAGTCAGCGACGTGGCAATCGCGAGATTGTGCCCAGCCCCGCGCATGCCCCAAAAGAGTTCGGCGTTCTCGTTCTCCGAGGCGCGCATCTTACGACCATCGACCGTGACCACATCGATCGACAGCAGACTGTCGACCGCCATGCCGAATCGCCGCGTAAGGTAGCCGATGCCGCCGCCCAGTGTCAGACCGACCGCGCCCGTTGTCGAGACCGTTCCGGAGGGCACGACGTATCCATATTTCTGCGTGGCCGCATCCATCTCTGCGAGCAGCACACCTGCACCGATTGTGGTGATGCCCGTTAGCGGATCGACCTCGACTTGCTTCATCAGCGATGTATCGATGACGAACGCGTCGTGCGGCATCGCATGGCCATCTATCGCGTGGCCACCACCGCGAATGGCGATTGCCTCGTCGTGATCAGCGCAGTACTTGACGGCCATTACGATATCGTCAGCGTCTAGGCACCGTGCAATCAGTGCGGGCTGACGCGCCGCGTGGCGCGCGTTGGGAATCTCTCGCGCCTCGGCATAGCCGATGTCACCAGGACGCACCACGACACCCTTAAAACCTGGGGAGGGGAAATCAGGAAACGCCTTCGAAGAACCGGCCTGTGCCATAGACGACCTCAACGATTCAGTAGTGTCGTTCAGCGAGCGCGCCACGACAGAGCGGCCCATCCTAAACGATTATCAAAACACGAGGCATCCGGCTTGACACTAATTTTGCGTTCGGCGCTAATCAGCGCTCATGGAGCCGCTCGCCATCGAACACTGCATGGCCACGGCACACATCACCGCCGCTTTCGAGCGCGTTACAGGAGCCATGCCATGGCGGTTATTTCTCGATCGAACCTCGACGAACGCTTGGCAGCGTTCAGCACCTACGAGACAACGCCCGACGAGGCGTTCGCGCTATTTCGCGAAGCGCGTGAGGCCGGCCGCTCAGTATTCTGGAGCGACACGCTCGGTGGCCACTATGTGTTCCTCGACTACGCCGATGTCAAAGCAGCGCATATCGATTGGGAAACCTACCGCTCCGGCCCGCAGGTGTTGCGCCCGCTTGCCGAGCGGCCGAGATTCCCGCCCATCGAATATGACCCGCCCGAGCACACGTCGTGGCGCAAGCTGTTTGCCGAAGTGCTGAATCCGGACACGCCGAGGCTTCATGAAGCGGCCGTGCGCGAGGACGTGGAACAGTTGCTGGACGAACTCGCGCAGCGCCGGCACTTCGATCTTCAAGCGGACTTTGCCGAGCAAGTTCCGCTACTCGCGCTCTGTCATGTCATCGGCTTTGATAAGACGAAACGAGGCGAAGTCCGTCGCCTGACGGTTGAGTTGCATGCCGCGTCCGGGGATCCTCAAAAAGCAGCGGCAGCATTCCAGGCATTCGCCGAGTTTGGCCTCAAGGAGGTCTACGCCCGGCTCGAGCAGCCACGCGACGACTTTCTGACCAAGCTCGCGCATGCGCAGTTGGACGGTCGGCCGCTGAGCCCGTTGGAGCTGGGGGCGACGATGAACAGTTTGCTCAACGCAGGCCATGGCACCACGGTGAGCGGGTTGACGAGCCTGTTGTGGGAAGTGCTGCGCAGCCCAGCGATTCGGCAGCGGCTGATCGACGACCCTTCGTCGATTCCGGCCGCGGTTGAAGAATCGATGCGGCTGCACACACCGTTCTTTGGAATTTATCGAATGACCTCGAAGGACGTCACGGTCGGCGGCGTCGATATCCCCGAGGGCAGTTCCGTGCTGATGATGTGGGCCGCGGCCAACCGCGATCCGAAGGTCTTTCCGAATCCCGATGCGTTCGACCTCGAGCGCGACCTGAGCGGCAACCGGCTGATGACGTTCGGTTTTGGAATTCACGCCTGCATGGGCCAGCCGATGGCGCGCATGGAAATGAACGTCGCGTTGGCTGCGTTGTTAAGACGGCTGCCGAATATCGAGTTGGTGGAACCCGACGCCATCAAGCACGAGTTCGCTGGCTCGGAGACAGCGCTGATCAAGTCGCTGCCCGCTCGCATCCGTTGATCGATGGCAAGCCTCATACGCTGACAATCGTACTTCTCGCCTTTTTGCAACGAAATCCCTACGAATCTACGTCGCGTCGAACGTCGCCGATACAACATACTCGTCACTAGTCGCTGTGCGTGATCGATGGGCCTGTCGAGGCCGGCAAACTGTAGGGAAAGGTGCAGATGGCGCGCTACGAAATGCAAGCCGCCCAGACTTTGCTTCAAAGGCTGGGTGCCGGCCCATCGCCCTTGAGTGTTTGGACGACGCAAGCCGAGCTTCGGGCTCAGGAGTGGGTCGCCGCGCTTGGATTGGCGCGCTCCATCGAGGCTAAAGTGCGGTTTCGCGAAACGGCCCCTGGCGCGTTATCGGGCCGCGTCTACGCGAGCGCGATCGATCGAGGTCGTCTCGAGGTGGCGACCACATGGATCGGTTGGCTGTTCTTGATCGACGATCAGATGGACGAAGGCGCGACCGGCAAGAACCCTCGGCTCTTTAGAGAGCGGTTGCAGCCCTTCTTCGACATGGCAGCCGAAATGGCCGAGACCGCTTCGGTGGCAACGGCTTGGCAACCCGCTATGCAGCCCGCCGGTCTACCGCTACTCTGCGCGCTCAGGGAAATTTGGTACCGGTTGGCGTCGAGCATGCCGCAGGACTGGTGTGCCGCGTTTGCTCGACATTATTTCGACTACCTGTCCGCGTGCGAGTGGGAAGCGGCAAACCGCGCGAACGGGCGCGTTCCATCAGTTGATGAATATCCCGCGAAACGTCGCGATGCAGGCGCGATCTGGCCGTCGCTCGACCTGCTCGAATATGTAGCCGATGCGCCGCTTGATCCAAGCCTTCGCGATCACGCGCTCCTCATCGACATCCGCACGGCCTGTGCCGACGTCGTCTGTTGGACCGACGATCTGCTCACCGTCGCGAAGGAACGCGCGCATGGCGACGTGCATAACCTGGTGATCGTTCTCGAGCAAGCCACGCGATCCGATGAGCGCAAGGCGTTGGAAAATGTCGCGCGAAAGATCGAATCGCGCATTGCCGACTTCGAAGCATTGCGGAAAAAGATGTTCGCAATGAACCTGAACAGCCACGCGCGTAGCGCGCTTAGCCGTTACGTTGACGGCTTGCATCACTGGATGCGCGGCCATTTGGAATGGGGTTTGCAAACGATCCGTTACGACGCGAATCCCGCCTCGTCCGCGGCCTACCTCGAAGACCTGCTGAGTGCGGGCGAATAGGAATGCGACGATGGCAGGACGCGTCGTAGTCGTTGGCGCCGGCATAGCCGGCCTCACAGCAGCCTATCGGCTCAAGATGGCCGGGCTCGATGTGACGGTGCTCGAGCGAACAGCTCAGGTGGGTGGCCGCATGTCCACACATACGCGCGACGGCTATCGCATCGACGTCGGCGCCAGTCTGCTACCGACGAGCTACAAGCAGATGCTTGCGTTGATCGAGGAGGCGGGTCTCAGCGAAGAGATCATGACGACGTCGAGCCTGTTCGGTCTGCTGCGCGATGGCGAGATCCATCGCTTTCAGGCGGGCAAACTCAGGGACATGCTCGCGATGCCGCTTTCCATGCGCAGCAAATGGGTACTGTCGAAGGCGGTAGTCGACTGCATCCGGCTCGGCGACAAACTCGATTGGTACGACCTTTCCCGGGCGATCGAGGTCGACGACGAAAGCGCGCCCGAATATGCAAAGCGCCGACTCAATCAAGAGATTCTCGATTACCTGGTCGAGCCGACGTGTGCGAGCATGACGCTCAATACCGTCGAAGAAAATTCAGCCGCCAGCTTTCTTTTTTTCATCCGCCGTGTGTTGGCGACAAGGGGGCTGTTCAATTCGCCATCGGGGGTGGGTTTTCTCGCGCGAGGATTGGCGCGCCATATCGGCGATGTCAGGCTGCAGGCGTGCGCGCTCGCCGTTGAAAAAAGCAGAGGCGGCGTCGTGGTGACTTGGCAGCAAGCGGACGGGCCGGCGCAAACCATGGAAGCTGCCGCATGTGTAATCGCACTACCCGCGCGGCAAGCAGCGCTGCTTTGGCCGCACTGGACGCCCGACCAGCGCGAATTCCTCGATAGCGTCCGTTACGGCAAGTGCATCAACGTATCGTTTGCGCTATCGCGCCCGCCCGCCGAAGCGGCGTGCTTTGTGCTGATCCCGCGTGTGGAGCAAAGCGAGCTGGGAGCAATCGTGCTCGAACATAACAAGGCGCCCGGTCGAGCACCCGCCGGCCGCGGCCTGATCACCACCTACTGGCGACAAACATGGAGCGAGCCTCGTGCGGGTCTGGATGACGCGACGATCAGCAACCAGGCACTCGACACATTGCGCCATGCGCTGCCGCATCTGGTGACAGAGGTGAAGTGGGCGCATGTTCAGCGGTGGAATCCGTCCATCGCGGTGAACTTTCCGGGGCACTTGGCGGCCCTGCGGCGTTTCGTGCATTCAATCGATCCGCACTCGCCGGTGCAGCTTGCCGGCGATTATTTTTCAGGAACGACGACAAATTCGAGCCTGTGTTCGGGCGAAAGCGCGGCGGCGCGAGTCTTGGCCAGCGGACGGCTGGCAACATGCTCGTAGCGAACCCCAGCCAAGCCGCACGGTCACCGCGTTTTTGATTGCACCGCCGTATATCTCAACGCCGCGCTTCGGTCGCCATCCTTAGCGCGAGTCCGGCGAGCACCGTCCCCATCAACCAGCGCTGCACCACGAGCCAGCTGGGCCGGCCTGCGAGAAACGATGCAATCGCCCCGGCCATCATCGCGACGATCGAATTGACGGTGAGGCTCGCCAACAGTTGCATACTGCCGAGCGTGAGCGATTGCGCGAGTACGCTGCCGCGATGCGGATCGATGAACTGCGGCAACAGCGACAAATAAAGTACGGCGATCTTCGGGTTGAGCATGTTGGTGACGAATCCCATCGCAAAGAGCTTGCGCGGGCTGTCGGCCGGCAAGGCGCGCACCTGGAACGGTGATCGGCCACCCGGCTTCAGTGCCTGCCAGGCGAGATAGACGAGATAAAGCGCGCCGCCAAAACGCAGCGCGTCATAGGCGAACGGCACCGCCATCAGCAACGCCGTGATGCCGCATGCGGTGGCAACCATGTAAAACAGAAACCCGAGCGCCACGCCGCCGAGCGAAATCATTCCGGCCGCCCGCCCCTGGCAGATCGAACGCGAGACGAGGTAGATCATGTTCGGCCCAGGCGTCAGCGCCATGCCGAGCGCAACGAGGCCAAAAGCGAGCAACGAATTGAAGGTGGGCATGCGTGACTCCTCGAGTGGAAGAACGATGCCCAGGCGCGCGGCAGCTTGCATCGAAGCGGGAACGCATGGATATCGATGCAGTCCGCGTTTCCCGATGGTGATCCATCTCGAGGCGCCAGTCGCGCGGACGGGCCAATTATTTCACGATTGCGCGCGCCGCGCTCGCAGGTGCGCCTGGCAGCCGCGCTTCGATTGTGTCGATGAGCCGCTCGGCCCACGCACGCAGTGCACCCGTCGATGCCACGCAAATCGTCGAACGCGCGATGATCGCATAGACGCGCGAGCGGGTGACCTTCGATACCCGGTGCGGATCGAGCCATGCCTCGTTGTCGACGAGCAAAACGAGCGTCTCGAGCCCGATGAAAATCGGCAACAGGCAAGCGAGGCGCAGGCGGATCGACCACGCGGGAATCGCAAACGTGTATTCGAGCGCATCGCGATAAAGCAGCAGCGTCTTGCCGACAAGCTCGTGCAAAAGCGGCTGCGCGCGCGCCGACGCGTCGGGCGATAGCAGCGCCGGCGGCGTCAGCCCAACACGGCTCAACATCTCGAGCGGAAAATAGCAGCGGCCGATCCGCAAGTCTTTGGCGCAATCGCGCAGCACGTTCGTCATTTGCAGCGCCTTGCCGAAGCGCACGCCGCGCTCGATCGTGACAGCCGGATCGTCCGTCAGCGTCCCGGGCAAGTGAGCATAGGTCATCTTGGTCCAGAATTCGCCGACGCAGCCTGCAACCAGATACGTGTAACGATCGAGCTCGTCGAATGTGTCAAGCGCGGCGATCTGCCCCGAACGCTCATCGGGAAACGTGCGCAGGTCGAACTCCATTCCGGTAGTGAGCATCGTCACGATCTCGCGCACCGCGCGCCGATCGTGCTCGCTGAATTCGCTCAGTACATCGAGCGCCGCGCCAAGCGATTCGAGCAGCACTTTTTCGTCTGATTGCATCTGCTGCGCCGCTACTTCGACCGCAAGTCGGCGCGCGAGCGCACCGCCATCGGCGCCGCCGTTGACCTGCTCGCGCAGCGCGAGCAGCAAGTCTAGCCGCTGTGCGGGCGCGATCAGCGTCGTATCGGCGATCGTGTCGGCGGCGCGAGCGAGCAGATAGGCAAGCGCGACCGGGTCACGCATGCCCGCGGGCAACACGCGCAGCGTCAGGTAAAACGAGCGCGACACGCCCTTGAGTAACGGGCCAAGCAAAATGGTCCGGGCGGAATTGGACATGGATGGAATCGGGTTGTATCGAATAACGCTGCGGCATTGTATCCGGCAACCCGGTCCGGCTCGCGCCAAGCCCGTTATCGACGCCGCACGTTCGCAAAAGCCGGCCCGTGATCGGCATCGGTTCGCGCTCGCGCGCTCAACGCAAGAGCGAGCCCCAGCAAGATCGCACCCATCCCGAGCAGGTCCAACGCGTGTAATGCATTGCCGAGAAAGACGTAGTCCATCAGCGCTGTTACGACGGGCACGAGATAAAAGAGACTCGTCACATTGACGAGGTTGCCGCGGCTCACAAGCCGATAAAAAAGCAGCTGCGCGCATACCGAGATCACAATGGCAAGCCATGACACCGATATCAGCAGCGGCGCATCGATTCGGACTACAAACGGTTGGAACGGCGCAATCACTGCGCACATCAAGAGCCCAACCAGGTTTTGCAGCGGCAACACATCGGCCCCCGCGGCCCGGTTCCGTTTTTGTAAAACGGAACCCACGGTGATGCAGCCCAACGCGGCAATCGCGAACGCTATTCCTTGCGTTGTGCTTGCCTTTGTTGTTGTGATCGTCGACGTGAGCGCGTGCGCATTGCGAAAGACAATCGACGCCAAGCCGATGAGGGCGAGAGCGAGCCCGGCAACGCGCCGCATCGAATGGCGCCGCTCTGTGGCAATCAGCGTGAGGATCGGCTGCACACCGAGGATCGTGGCGAGCAACCCCGGCGTCAGCCCGGTTTGAAGCGAAAGAAAGTAGCAAATCGAATAGCCGCCCACCAGCAGCGCGCCGCTTGCAATCGCCTGCGCTCGCGCGCCGCGCGCGGGGAGCCAGCGCCCCCGCCATGCCCCGACGAGCGCGAGCACCGCCGACGCCAACCCAAAGCGCAGCAACAGGAACGCGAATGCGGACGCGTGCTTGACGCCGATCTCCGCAAAAATCGCGCCACTGCTCCACAACAGAACGAAGAGCGCAGTGGTGCCGTATGCCGCAAATGCAGCCTTGAAAAAAGCCATGAGTTCACCTGCATGTCGAAATTCGTTGGTCTTGCAGACGCGAACTCGACGCACACGCGTAGCGCTACGTAAGCGCGACATCGCATGTGCGGTGCGAGAAAGACGGTCTGCCGGGAGAAACGAAGCGTCGGTATTCAGCCGAGCGCGACCGCACTTGGCGGTGCGAGGACGGCTACCGTCGCGTGCCTCGGCGAAGGAGGCGACAAGACAGCAGGAGGCGGGAACGAAGCGATCAGGCCGCACACGCGGCCGCCAGCATCGACAAGTTCGTCGATGCGGCTAGCGGCAATACGCGCGAACGCTGCGTTCGTCATGGCGATGAAAAGAAAATGGAAAAGTCGCAGCCAGCGTACCGGGAACATCGCACCGACGCAATCGATTCGTTCGCCGGATGCTCAGCACTACGAAACATTGCGGTTGCAATATTGAACGATCAGTCATAATCTAAAGATCAACAAAGGCAGCAGTTTCGTTGGCGATCTTTCGATCGTTGCTGTGATTCCCGCGGTGTGCCCGGAGTTCCGCAGGAAGACCGGACGATCGCCATTGCTCTTTCGACTCTATTTATTGACTATACAGTCAATAATATTACTAAGCAGTCCTCACCATTTGGAGACACCATCCATGACACTCTCGCCCGCAGATCAACTCGCGCTTACCGCGCACGAAGCGGTCGACGCCGTGCACGCTGGCCGCTTGAAAGCGCTCGATTACATGACGACGCTGCTCGCGCGTGCCGAAGCATGTGCGGCACTGAATGCATTCACGACACTCGAAGCCGACTACGCGCTCGCCGCCGCTGCCCGTATCGATGCAATGCCGTCGCACGACAAAGCGGCGCTGCCACTGGCGGGCTTACCCATCGCTGTGAAAGCGAACATCAACGTCGAGCGCATGCAGACCTGTGCCGGCACACCCGCGCTCGCGAGGCACATCGCCCGAACGACCGCGCCCTCGGTGGCGAAACTAATGGCCGCAGGCGCGATCGTACTCGGCAAAACAAACATGCACGAGCTGGCGGTGGGCATTACGAGCACGAACCTGAGCCCTCATGCGCAACCGGTTAGGAATCCTTACGATCTCACCAAAATTCCTGGCGGCTCTTCCGGCGGCACGGCTGCGGCCATCGCTGCACGCATCGTGCCGGCCGGCCTCGGCACCGATACGGGGGGCTCCACACGCATTCCGGCTGCGCTGACCGGCATCGTCGGTTTGCGCCCTTCGGTGGGAAACGGCGGCGCCGAACGACGCTATCACGACGCCCACGCCGTCGTGCCGATCAGCCACACGCGCGACACTGTCGGGCCGATGGGTCGCACGGTCGCCGATGTGGCGTTGCTCGACCGCGTGATCACCGGTGCCGCGGCATTGCAACAGGTGCCACTGCATACTTTGCGGATCGGCTTACCACGGCCATGCTGGCAAGCGCTTGACAGCACACTCGAGGCGGTAGCCCACGCAGCGCTCGACCGGCTGGCGGCTGCCGGTGTCACGTTTGTCGAACTCGAAATGAGCGACTTGTTGCCGCTTTCGGAGCGCATCAGCTTGGCCGTGGCGTTTCACGAGACACATGAAGATATTCCGGCGTGGCTTGTCGCAAACGATGCACCCGTGCGCACGTTGGAAGCGCTCGCTGCGCAAATCGCGAGCCCCGACGTGCGCCGCATCTACGAGGGCGTGCTCGTCGATGCATTTGGCGCCGATTACCACGATGCAATGCGGATCGGGCGCCCGGCGCTGCAACAGCTCTACGGGTCCACCTTCGAAGCGCAGCGGCTAGACGCGCTCCTCTTTCCGACGACACCGCTGCCGGCCGTGACTATCGACGAAATCGAGGGCTCCTCGATGGTCGCCATCGGGGGGCGCGAACCCATCGACGAGATGGCCGCGTATTTGCGCCATACCGACCCGGCGAGCGTTGCCGGCCTGCCCGGTTTGTCAGTAGCCGCTGGCTTGACGTCCGCTGGGCTGCCCGTAGGCCTGGAGCTCGATGGGCCGCTCGGCAGCGACCGGCGTCTACTTGCAATCGGCATCGCATTTGAGGCCGTGCTCGGTCACCCTGCCGCACCGATGCAAGCGTCTTCAAGTCCGGCGACACAGGCAACTGCTTAGTACTGCGAATCAATTGCCCATCATGAAATCCGATCCCTCACAGGCGATGCATACCGACCTGGGTGCCGCGACGCCGCTCGCCGCCCCGCAAATGCGCACCACGCGCGCTAACCGGCTCGCGCTGGCTGCACTGTTGACCGGCGCATTCCTTTCGCCGCTCGACTACTTCATCGTCAACCTTGCGCTGCCCACCATTCGCGATGCACTCGGCGCCAGCGCCGCCGAATTGCAATTGATCGTGTCCGTCTATACATCAGCGTTCGCCGTATTGCTCGTCACGGGTGGCCGCCTGGGCGACCGCTTCGGCCGCAAGCGGGTGTTCATGGCGGGCATGGCAGGCTTCGTCGCAGCATCGATACTGTGCGCAGCCGCGCCAAGCGGTGCGCTGCTGATTGGCGCCCGGCTGTTGCAAGGAAGTTCGGCCGCGATACTCGTCCCTCAGATTCTGGCCACGATACGCAGCACGTTTCCTAAAGCGCAGCAAACGAAGGTCATGAGTCTTTACGGCTTCGTCTACGGTTTTGCATCGGTTGCCGGACAACTCGGCGGCGGCCTGCTCATCGCACTGCGCCCGTTCGGACTCGCCTGGCAGTCCATCTTTCTGATCAATGTGCCCGTGGGCGCGCTTGCACTCCTCGGCGCTTGGCGCTTCGTACCGGAAAGCCGGAGCGCCGATCGCGCGCGCATCGACGTGACGGGTCTTGTGCTCTTGTCGCTTTTCTTCGCACTGGTCATCTATCCGCTCACGCAAGGGCGCGAGGCCGGCTGGCCGCCATCGACGTTCATTGCGCTGGCCGCGAGCGTGCCCGCGCTCGGCGCCTTCGTTGCAGTTCAACATCGCAAGAAGCGCGCGGGCGGCGATCCGCTCGTGGACCTCGCATTGTTTAGGAATCCTGTGTTTTCGGCAGGGCTTGCGCTCGCATTTTGTTTCTATTGCGATAGCGTGTTCTTTTTGACCTACGGCATCTATCTGCAATCGGGCCTGCGCTGGTCGGCGTTGGCCGCAGGCGTCGCGATCTTTCCGTTTGGTGTCGGGTCGATTCTTGGCCCGCTGCTTTCGCCGGCACTCGTACGCCGCACCGGCAACCATGTGCTGAGCGCAGGCTTCGCCGCGCTTGCAGCGGGCTTTGCGGTCACGGCCGCTGCCGCTGAGCGCGTCGTGCCGGGCGGCGCATTCTATGCGGGACTGCTTCTGGCCGGTGTCGGACACGGCCTCGTGCTGCCGAACGTCGTGCGCATCGTCATCGGCGAAATAGACCCGGGGCGGGCTGGGCTTGCCGCGAGCATCGTCACGTCGATGTTGCAGATCGGCTCCGCATTCGGCGCCACAGCCATCGGCGGTCTTTTCTTCACGCTTATCGCGCACGAGGCAACACCAGTCGCTTATGCCCACGCTTATCGCGTCAGCATTGGCGTCGTTGCGGGACTTTTTGCAGCCTGCGTCGTCGTGGCAGGCATACTCTCGGCGCGGGCACACCGGCGGGTTTAATGTAATGCGATGCAATGCGCGACGAGGATGCCTATACTCCCGATCGTGCTAAGCCGCTGCGCCCGGGAAATGCGATGACTATTGCGTTGGCTGACGTCGTGCTATTCATTCATGCGCTCGTCGTGCTGTTTATCGTCGGCGGCTTCGCGGCCATTTTGATTGGCGCATCGCTCGGTTGGCGCTGGATACGCGAGCCGCGTTTTCGGCTCGCCCATCTATGCGCGATTGCCGTGGTTGCGGCGCTTGCGCTTCTCGGCGTTCCTTGTCCGCTGACGACGCTCGAAGCGCGCTTGCGCAACGACACGAGCAGCGCACAAGGCTGCATCGCTTATTGGGTTGGCCGCATGCTTTATTACGATTTACCGAATTGGGTATTCACCGCGGCTTACGCGGCATTTGCAATTGCGGTTCTGCTCACATGGCGTTTCATTGCGCCGCGCAAGTTGCGTTGGTCCCACCGAAGCGAATGACGTCAGCTTGCAATGGGCCGATGCATGATCGCCTTCAGGTCATCGAAGCCGATCGGGGTCGACGTATGCTCGTGCACGATCTTCCAGTTTCCTTCGCGCCGCGCGAGTGCCCACGTCAGCCGGTTCTGCATCGATCGCAGCACCTGCCCGCTTTCCGATATCGCCGCGTATTGCACGACCGCACTGACAAAGGCGAAATCCTGCGTCCCATCGATGCGGACATCCTCCGCGCTGACTTGCACCGTTTCGTTGCGCAACGACCCGAACCATTGCGCGACCGTCACGCGTCGCGCCGCGGCACCGTCGTACTCCCACACCCCCCAAGTATCGAAAACGCGCACATCATCGGCATACAACGCCATCATGCCCTCTACGTCTTTGCGTAGAACGGCACGCCGGTATCGCTCGAGAACCGTCACGACATCATTTGCCATCTCGCTCATGCGCGCATACCTTTCAACGGTGTTCGAGAACAATCATTTCGGCTGATTCGGCGACATAGCGCGCGTACCTGAAATCTCTGATCCGGGCGAGGTCGTCGTGCGCCCATTCGAGCAGAACGAAATAGGAAGGCGGCGCTGCCGGATCGTTAGGATTGCGAACTAACAGCGCGGGCTGCCGATCGACCAGCCCGAGCACGAATCGCCAGTCGTTCACGCTGGCATAGTTGCCGAAGTACTTCGACACTTCTTGACGCCCTTCCAGGCGCGCGCGCGCAACGAGTTCGAGCCTCACGTCATCTGCCAGCAGCTTGCGTATTGCGTCGAAGTCGCGCGCGTTGAATCGATCGACGTAGTTCGCCAGCCGCACAAGGTCTTCCTGGCTCAACGTCGGCAGCACTCGGTCAGTAGGCTCATCAGCCAATTCCCGTATGCGGGTTCGCCCCCGATGCAATGCGGCTTTGATTGCCGGAACGGTCATCCCGGTTATCAGCGCCACTTCCTGCAACGAGTAGCCGAGTACATCCATCAAAATCGTGCAGCCTCGCTGTGCCACCGGCAAATACATAAACGTCCGCAGGCTCGACGATACGACGTACCGGCCGGTTGCGGATGCGGCGTTGTCAACGATCATATCGATGTCTTCCTGCGTACCGGCAGGCTCCGTTCGCTTGCGGCGGCGAATAAAGTCCACCGCCGCGTTATGCGCAACGCGGAAAAGCCAGCGCTCGAGGCTCTCGATCTGCGTCTCGGCAAACACCTCGATAGCCTTGATCAGCACGTCCTGAACGATGTCTTCGCCATCAACGGCGGAGCCCGCCATCCGTGCGCAATATCGATGAAGTTTTGGGCGCAATTCCGTCAGGCTGGCCTCGAAGGCAGCCCGCGCCGCGGATGCATTTGGAACCGATTGAGTCATGCCGGGTGCATCGCGCCTCGTTCAGGTTGAGTCTCGAAGCATGCCGTACGAGCCCACGACGGTCGCTTCGTTCACTTCGGGTCGTGTCAGCCATCGCTGACTGGCATTTTCCTGAAACGCCCTGAACGCATCGAGATCCGATAACGACGGCGCCCCGGCGTCTTGCTCGACCACATGCACAAAGCGACCCTCCCCATAGCGCAGGACCATGTAACGCAGGCCCTCGGGGACACGAGCATGCAATTGATCGAAGACGCCCGCGATCAAGCGGACATTCTCATCGATATGCTCCGCCTTGGTTGTGTAAGTGACGATGGTTCGTTTCATTTGTCGCCCCCGATCCAAGGGTCGGTTTTGATCAGACTCGGGCGAGCGCAATGGCGGGCCACATACGATGAGAGGTTCGGTGCCGCCTCGATGGCAGCGCCGCCTTCCGATAACCGCCGAACCGCATCGAGCGTGGCCAGCAACAGCGCATCGGCAAATGTGAACTTTCCAGCCGCAAGAAACCCGGTGGGCGCGACGCGCGCGTCGAGCGTCGTGATCAACGCTTCCATCTTGGGCAAAACCTCGTCGACGGCAGCGCGATTGACGGCTCCGTCGGGCGTACCGGGAAAGAGATAGGCAAACGCATACTTCCTCACCAGGATCTGATCAACAGCGGTTACCAGGATCGACACCCATTGTTCGATCTCAGCGGTCAATTCCGTCGTATCGGCGTGCATCATCGGTGTTCCCGGAAAAATGCGGTCCAGATACGCAACGATCGGCCAGGATTCCGCGAGCGTGAACTCGCCATGACGCATGACCGGCACCTTGCCCAAAGGATGAATCGCAGCAACGGAAGCTGAGTGGGGCCGGTCCGGATAGTGATCGTACTCGATCGATTTCTCTTCGCAGGCGATTCTGACTGCACGCACGAAGTTGCTTTGTTGGATACCGATTATCTCGATCCTGCTGTGTTGGTCCATTTTTCGCAATGCTCCTGTTGGTCGTAATCGATGCCCTTCGCTTGACTAGACGTTCGGCAAGTATCAAAGGATGCGCGCAAGAACACGCATATTATTTCCCTCGAAAAACATCAGCGTGGCTTTCGGCGAATTGTGCGAACGTGGTCGGCCTGACGTCAAACGCCTCGTGCGTGCCGAGGTACACCCGCGCCTGCGGCCGCCTCAGGCGTTCGGCCGCAAGCTCGTCGAGTGCATCGGCGAATGCGGCGGGCACGCCACTTGCGAGCACCGCCTGACGCCGCGCCTCCAGACTGACAGGCACGTAGCGAATGTTGCGGCCCGTCGCAGTAGAGAGGCGGGCCGCCACGTCATTCATCGTCAGCGCTTCGGGCCCGGTCATATCGAGGCGTTCGCCTTCGTACCCGCCATCGCGCAGCAACCGATGCGCAACTCTCGCGATATCGCCGACATGCACCGGTGACAGGCGGATGTCGGCAAACGGTAAGCGCAACTCGCCCTTGCTCACGATATCCGGCACCTCGCGCAGGTAGACCTGCATGAACTGCGATGGGCGCAGGTGCGTCCATGCCAGCCCGGATGCTTCGAGATAATCCTCGATCTGCTCGTGCATGCGCGTGAACCGAAACTGCGAAGGGTCGAATCCAATGCCCGACTCCGCACCCGAGAATTTGACGACATGCCCGACGCCGGCCTGCTTGCAGGCGTCGATGAAGCGGCACTGCGTCTCGACCATATCGGGCGCGGAGGACGAGATCATCAGCACGCGCGTGACCCCGTCGAGCGCGGCGCCAAGCGTCTCGGCGCGGGTCATGTCGGCCTCAACGAGTTCGATGCCGGCAATATGATCAAGCCCTGCTTCGGACGCCTTCGCGAGGCGCCTGACCAACACCCTGACCGGATGCCCGGCGCGCACGAACTCGTCGACTACCGCTCGTCCGTTCAGTCCCGTCCCGCCCGTCACCAAAATCATCCCTCTCCTTTTGCTGCTTCGTAAGTTGAGCATTGCGCGGCCCTTGCCGCTCTTGCCTTCCATGCATAAGACGATCGGCAGTGCCAAAAGGATTCGGTTATCAAACGCAGTCCAATCTCCACGCGAATGTTAGGCAGCCCACACGCACCGCTGCTAGCCGGGTTGATCTTTCGAGCAACGCGACACATAGTCGGGCAAAGGGTGCGTTCATCCGTGCGCTCGCTCGTTTTTCGTTCGGCATGAGCGAGCGGGGAGTGTCCGGCATGTATCGCCCGCGAGAGCCTATGCAGACGGAAGCGACCTCGAAGCCGGCTTCGCCGCTGCCCTGCCGCCGTTGCGGCCTGAGCTTGCCGGCGGATTCCTCGCGCTGTCCGCGATGCGGACGGCCGGTCTTGCTATATGAACGCCGCCGCGCCGCATCGGCTGTGCAACCCCGCACTCAAGGCATGCCCACCAGCGCAGCGCCGCTACGCAGCCGGATTCTTGCGGCACTGCCACATCGATTGAAGGGTAACGATACGAACGGTGCGCGACGGTGGGGCGTATCGACAAGCGTCGCCGTCATCCTGTTCGGATTCGCGGCAACGTTCGGCGCAATCGTCGCAATCGACGAACGTGAAAGCGCGCAACAGGACTGGCAGCCCACGACTCCACGCGACGAACCCGTTCATACGAGCACGGAGCCCGTTCATCCGTCATCGGCAACGACGGCGACGACGCTTCAAACGATGTCGTCCTCAGCGCTCGTCGCGTTGCTGCAGCGCCAAATCGAAGGGCTGCGCGACGAGAACAACGCCGATGCCCAGCACCTGAATCAGGTCATGCACAACGGCCGCCGTTCCGTGCGCGCTCCAACTCCACCCGTAGCGGCTGCCAGCATAGCCGCCACTACGCCAGTGATGCCGCGCCGGCCGCCGCGCCCACTGTCTCTGCCGCCAGCAATTGATAAGCAGTCCGAAGAAAAATACGTGAAGAGCGAGCCACCCGCGCACCACCGCGTATCCGAGTCCGCAACACCGCCGGCAGCCCCATCGGCAAAGCCGGTCGCCGCGCCCAAGCCAGCGCCCAAGCAAGTGTCCAAGCAAGCGCCGAAGCAAGCGCCGATAGTGGCGCCGCTCGCCGACGCCGTTGCTCCGCCGGCCGCTGTCCAACAGACGCATTCATCGACGACATCGGCCACTTCGCCTGCTTCGACGGCACCATCCGCATCTGCTTCGGACTCCGAAGCATTGACCCGCGCTGCCACGGCGACACCGCCGGATGTCTCGCCGTCAGACGACGCACCCGCTGCAGCGGCCAGCCCGGTCTATCACTTCGAGCAACCCGGCTGCGATGCCGCAGGATGTCGCGAGCCCGCGCCGGCCTCGGGCCCGAGCGGCGCCGGCGCCGGCGTTCCGGTGGCAACGAATCGGGTATGGGCTGGCCCAGTGACAAGCGCGAGCAACGCGGCGGAGCAACCGCGGGCCAAGCAAACAGCGAAGACTCGCTCGATCCGGCGGCATGCCGTTACCGCAACGGGCGCTGCGAAGCATCCGCCACAACGTGTCGTCAGGCGCTCGCCGATTTGGCCATTCGAGCTTCCGAAGCTTGCGAGGCGTGCGCCTGTTACACAGGCCCAGGCGCAAACGCACGGCGAGCTCTATCGCGGACATTAACTAGCGCGGCGGCTCAACCACCCTTGCCTGCCGTGCGGGCCTGCTCCCGAATTTGCGCGAGCGTGGCGTTCGGCGTGCTGACTTCCTGCGGAACGCGAATTTCGATCAGCGCAGGCAGCGCGCTTTCGATCGATCGTTCGAGCGCCGGCAAAAATTCAGCAGTCCTAACTACCGTTTCACCGTGAGCGCCGAACGAACGTGCAAACGCGGCGAAATCGGGATTGGTCAACCCGGTGCCGTGCGCGCGCCCAGGGTAATGCCGCTCCTGATGCATGCGGATCGTCCCGTAGTGGCCATTATTGACGACGATGAAAATCGCATTGAGCCGATATTGCATGGCCGTTGCGAGCTCATGGCCGGCCATCATGAAGCAGCCATCCCCGGCGAGCGCAACTGCAATGCGCTCCGGGTAAAGCGCCTTCGCCGCGAGCGCGGCCGGCACGCCGTAACCCATCGCGCCGCTCGTCGGCGCAAGCTGCGTCTTGAAGCCCCGATACGAGAAATGCCGGTGCAGCCAGATCGCGTAATTGCCTGCACCGTTCGTCACGATCGCATCGGCCGGCAGCCGCTCGCGTAGCTGCGTCATGATGTCGCCAAGCTGTACGTCGCCTTCCATCGGACGCGGCCGGCGCCATTCAAGATAAGCACGGTGCGCCTCATGTGCACTGTCGGACCAAGCCGGCGCAGCATGCGGCTCGAGTGCTGCGAGCGCGGCGGCGATCTCCGGCATGCCCGAAACGATCGGCAAGTCCGGTGCATAGACTCGGCCCAACTCTTCCGCGCCCTGATGAACATGAACGAGTGTCTGTTTCGTTTTCGGAATGTCGAGCAACGTATAGCCACCCGTTGTTGCTTCGCCTAGACGCGGACCAATGACCAGCAAAAGATCGGCATCGCGAATGCGTTGCCCAAGCGCGGGATTGATGCCAAGCCCCACATCGCCCGCATAGTTCGGATGCTCGTTGTCGAGCGTGTCCTGATAGCGGAACGCGCAGCCTACCGGCAACTGCCAGTTTTGCGCGAAGCGGCGTAAATCGTCGCAGGCGGACGGAGTCCAGCCGCTGCCGCCGGCGATCAGCACAGGTTGGCGCGCACGCTCGAGTAGCTCGCGCAAGCGTGCGATCTGCGAGGGGGCCGGTGCCGCAGCCACGCGCTGAAACGCCGGTGCGCCAGGCACGGCGGGGCACGAATCGGATAGCAGGTCTTCCGGCAATGCGAGTACGACAGGGCCCGGCCGCCCCGAGCAAGCCGTATAAAATGCGTGGCTCAGATATTCGGGAATACGGCGCGCATCGTCGATTTGCGCGACCCATTTGGCCATCTGACCAAACATGCGCCGATAGTCGATCTCTTGAAACGCTTCGCGATCGAGATGCTCGCGCGCGCATTGCCCGATGAACAGAATCATCGGTGTGGAATCTTGGAACGCGGTATGCACGCCAATGGAGGCATGCGTCGCACCTGGCCCACGCGTCACGAACGCAACGCCCGGGCGGCCTGTCAATTTGCCCGTTGCCTCAGCCATGTTCGCCGCCGCCGCTTCGTGCCGGCAGACGAACGTGCGAATCCGCTCGCTCTCGTCGTAAAGCGTGTCGAGCACGGCAAGAAAGCTCTCGCCCGGCACGCAAAAGACACGATCGACACCCTGCACGAGCAAGGCATCGACGATAAGACGCGCGCCGGTCGTAGCGGCAGCGTCGGCGGGGTTGAACGTCATGCGGTGACCTCCTCGAACGGACAATCCGAAATCGGCGGAAAACGAGGCCACAGCTTACGCCCGCTCGGCACCGCTGTCATCGGCGATACAAGGATCAGAAAGTTCACCATTCGCGAATTCGGCTATCGCTATTTAATAGGGCTTCCATCAACGCACGCATTACCCGATGCCCAAACAAATTGCCATTGGAAACCGCTTGTACGTGTTCACCTCCAAATACGGACACGCGAACGATCTGCTGATCACCGCGCACGGCACCTACGTGCCGCGGCCCGAATTCGGACGACAACGGGGCGCGGCGCGCAACGTTCCCGGCCTTGGCGGATGGATTGCGGTGCCGAACGGCACAACGCTGCATTTTTATAGTCCACACAAAACCTCGCTGCTCGATCCCGGTATCTGGTCGATCGTCACGCATGCGGTGGTTCCAGTCGAATCGGTCGATCAAGGTGGCGTGGTCCGCAACTATCGGCTGCGCAAATTCGAGGGCGACACTTACGCGGGCATTCACAAAGGTCTGGCTTACGAGGAGCGTGTTTACGGAGGGCACGCGATGGACATTCTGACGATCCGGGGCAAGCTGACGAACATCGCCGGCGTGACGCTCAGCGATGTGCTGTCCGATCTGCGCGAGCATGGTTTGCAGTATCGGAACATTCACTGCAGTTTTTGCCGCGCCCGGACTATCGGCCCGAGCGCAGTCGTGGAAGCAACCAAAGCGACGAAGGTGAGCTCGGTGATCTAAGCCTTCAACATTCGACGATATTGACGGCCAAGCCGCCGCGCGATGTCTCCTTGTACTTCGTCTTCATATCGGCACCGGTCTCGCGCATTGTCTTGATGACGGAATCGAGCGAAACGTAATGGCTGCCATCCCCACGCAGCGCCATGCGTGCCGCATTGACCGCCTTGACGGAGGCCATCGCGTTGCGCTCGATACAGGGAATCTGCACCATCCCGCCGACGGGATCGCAGGTCAGCCCGAGGTTATGCTCCATGCCGATTTCGGCGGCGTTCTCGACTTGCTTCGGGTCGCCCCCCATCACCGCGGCGAGCGCGCCCGCCGCCATCGAGCACGCTACGCCCACCTCGCCCTGGCACCCAACCTCGGCGCCCGATATCGATGCGTTGAGTTTATACAAGATGCCGATGGCCGCCGCGGTCATCAGAAAGTCGATCACGCCCTGCTCGTTCGCACCAGGCACAAAACGCGTGTAGTAATGGAGCACCGCGGGAATGATGCCCGCGGCGCCGTTCGTCGGCGCCGTGACTACACGTGCACCCGCCGCGTTCTCCTCGTTGACGGCGATCGCATAGAGGTTGATCCAATCGACCATCGAAAGCGGATCGCGCAGCCCCTGCTCGGGGCTACCCGAGAGCGTACGATAAAGTTGCGGCGCGCGGCGCTTGACGTTGAACGGGCCCGGCAGCGTACCGTCAGCAGCGGGATTGCCGATGCCGCAGCCGCGCGCCACGCAGGACTGCATCACGTCCCAGATTTTGAGCAAGCCCGCACGCGTCTCGTCGTCGGTGTGCCAGGTGCGCTCGTTTTCCCACATTAGTTGCGCAATGCTCTTGCCTGTTGCGGCGCACAGCGCCAGCATTTCGTTAGCAGTCCTAAACGGATGCGCGAGTTGATCGACTGCGGCAAGCACTTTCGTATTGGCCGCGCCCGCCGTCACGACGAAGCCGCCGCCCACCGACAGGTAGGTCGATTCGCGCAGCGTGGCCCCGGCCGCGTCGAGCGCGCGCAATTTGAGCCCATTCGGGTGCTCGGGCAAGGCTTGGCGATAAAACGCGATTTGGTCCTTCGGTGTGAACTCAATCTCGTGCCGGCCGAGCAAGGCAAGCCGGCGCGAGCTGCGCACTGCGTCGAGCCGCGCGACGATCGTGTCCGGGTCGATCGTATCGGGCGCCTCGCCCATCAAACCGAGCATCACGCCGCGGTCGGTGCCGTGCCCCTTGCCCGTTGCGCCGAGTGAGCCGTAAAGCTCGACCTTCACCGAAGCACTCGAAGCAAGCAAACCATCGTGTTCGAGCCCCTGCGCAAACAGCAACGCCGCGCGCATCGGCCCAACGGTGTGCGAGCTCGACGGCCCGATGCCGATCTTGAAGAGGTCGAAAACGCTGACTGCCATTACTGCTCCAAAAAAATAAATCCTCGATTCGAGGGTTCGCTAATGTTCGTTGACGTTCGTTGACATTCGCTAAACTTCGCTCAACGCGCCTCAACCGGCAAACACACGGCAAGCCATGCGGGCGGCGTCGGCGATAAGTGCAGTGCGATCGGTGCATAGCGCCCCGAGAGCCGCGCCGCCAAATGAAAAAGTTGCGAGGCGCGCTTCGGTTCCCACTGCCCCGCATAACCAGCGACACCGGCCTCGCGCCGTTTCGCGTCGAACGCTACACTCGAATGCACGAACTCGTCGTGCGTCTTTTGTCCGAGCGCGTAAGGCGCGAGCCAATCGAGCGCGAGTGCCAGCGTGGCGCCGTTGTCGGCACGCGCCGTCAGCCAATTGCGGTTATGCCGGCGGGCGGCCAGCGCGGCCGCCACCAGCGGCTCGAGATCGTAGGTCACGTAGTGCAACGCATCGCGTTCGGTGAAATCGACCGTGGCGCCATCGGGCCCGATGTTGTTGCCGATCTGTTCGACGAACAGCCGCTGCGCCGCATCGATCAGCTTACGGTCGTCGAGCGTGAATGCCGCCATCGCTATCAGCTTCACGCGATGGCTTTGCCAATTGTTGCGATAGGTGCCCTTGAGGGGACGCGGCTCGTTGTCGATGCGAGCGACGTAGCCGTTGCCGAGCTTCGCAATGAACGCCGCCGCCACGTTGCGCGTCTTGACGGGCAACGCCGACGCTGTCAGATCGTAGGCGAGGATCATCGCATCGAAATGCGTTTCGTCGATCGGGTCGAAGCTAGGCTGATAGGTCGTACTCCATGCCAGCAGAAAGCGATCGACGAGTTTCAGATAGCGGTCGTCGCCCGTAGCTCGCCAGGCAAGCGCGGCATCGCGCATCAGGCCGAGGTCCTGCTCCGCTTCGACACTGGCGTCGTAAATGCCTTCATGGGCCAGCGTGCCCTCTGTATGCAAGCGCGCGAGCGGCTTAGGCTGCGCCGCGAGCTGCCCGCCGACACTCTTGATCAACACTTGCACGCCCGACGCGGCGTTCGTGCGCTCGCTCGTCTGCAGCGCGGGCGCAGCACAAAAATTCATAGCGGCGTGCGCGACGGCGACGGGCAACACGCAGGCCAGCGCGCCAGCAAAAAGCCGCGACCACTGCCATGCGCCGCCCCCACGTTCGCACCGCGGCCTCGTGCTCGCGGTGCATGTCGTGCGCACTGTCGTCGTCGGCCTCACTCGCACCATGCGTCGCTCCTTGATTAGCTTGATCGCGGTGTCAGATGTTAGCCGGTATTCGTATCGAGCGACGCGCGAGCCGCCAAGCATCAGCGGCTTTTCTCGCTCAAAAAGCCTGTTATTCGTATTCAGCGACCGGCATGCACGAGCAAAAGAGGTTGCGGTCGCCATAGACGTTGTCCGCGCGGCCAACCGGCGGCCAATATTTTCTGGCGACGAGCGACGGCAGCGGATAAGCCGCGCTCTGGCGCGAGTAAGCATGCGTCCATTCGTCGGCCGTTACCGCCGCCGCCGTATGCGGTGCGTGCTTGAGCGGGTTGTCCTCGCGGTCGGCCCGGCCCTCCTCGACCGCGCGAATTTCCTCGCGGATCGCAATCATCGCTTCGATGAATCGGTCGAGTTCCTCCTTCGATTCCGACTCGGTCGGCTCGACCATCAGCGTGCCGGGCACCGGAAAGCTCATCGTCGGCGCATGGAAACCGTAGTCCGCCAAGCGCTTGGCGACGTCGTCCACCGTGATGCCGCTCGCCTCCTTGATCGGACGCAAATCGAGAATGCACTCGTGCGCCACCAATCCACCCGGGCCCGCGTAAAGCACCGGATAGTGCGCGGCAAGCCGCTTTGCCACGTAGTTCGCGTTCAGAATCGCCACCTCGGTCGCAGCGGTCAAATTTTTCGCGCCCATCATCGCG
This sequence comes from Trinickia sp. LjRoot230, assembly GCF_964253315.1. Classification (NCBI taxonomy): domain Bacteria; kingdom Pseudomonadati; phylum Pseudomonadota; class Betaproteobacteria; order Burkholderiales; family Burkholderiaceae; genus Trinickia; species Trinickia sp. LjRoot230. The sequence goes on along the minus strand of NZ_CAXUQX020000001.1, from coordinate 71,181 downwards.
ATGTACATCCACGAAATCGGCAGAATCGACGCCGATCCATAGGGGGCGGCAGCGACCGCACCGATCCCGCTTTCCGCGCGGCGGTAACCCGACGACGTCTGGTTCGGCAAGAACGGCGCAAGATGCGGACCCACGGCGACCGGCCCGACGCCCGGGCCGCCTCCGCCATGCGGAATGCAAAATGTCTTGTGCAAATTGAGGTGCGAGACGTCGCCGCCGAATTGCCCCGGCGCAGTGAGGCCAACCATCGCGTTCATGTTCGCGCCATCGACATAGACTTGTCCGCCGCAGGCATGCACGATTTCACAAATCTCGCGCACGTTGCCTTCGAACACGCCATGCGTCGACGGGTAAGTGATCATGATCGCCGCAAGCTTGTCCGCATGCTGCGAAGCCTTGGCCCGCAGATCGTCGATATCGACGTTGCCTTGCGCGTCGCACCCCACCACCACGACTTTCATGCCGGCCATATGCGCCGACGCCGGGTTCGTGCCATGCGCCGAAGCCGGAATCAGACAGATGTCGCGATGCCCCTGCCCGCGCGATTCGTGATAAGCGCGAATGATTAGTAGTCCTGCATATTCGCCTTGCGAGCCCGCGTTCGGCTGCAGCGACACCGCCGCATAGCCCGTGGCCGCGACAAGCATCTGTTCGAGCTGATCGATCATCTCGCGATAGCCGACCGTTTGCTCGGCCGGCGCAAACGGATGGATCGCACCGAATTCGGGCCACGTGACCGGCAGCATTTCCGAGGTCGCGTTCAGCTTCATCGTGCACGAGCCGAGCGGAATCATCGAACGGTCCAGCGCGAGATCCTTGTCCGCGAGGCTGCGCAAATAGCGCAGCATTTCGGTCTCCGAATGATGGCGATTGAAAACGTGATGGGTCAGATACGCACTGGTGCGTAATAACGCGGCCGGCAGCGGCGCGAGTTCGCCCTCGGCGGAGCTCGACGCTGCGCGCAGCGTTGCGGTATCGAGCGTGTCGACATGCGGCACGTCGATCGCACCTGCGGCATGCGTGAAGACCGCGAGCAAATCGGCGAGATCGGCGCGCGTCGTCGTTTCGTCTACCGAGATACCGACGCTCGTATCGCTTACGCGGCGCAAGTTGATGCGCTGCTGCTTCGCTGCGTCGTGCACGGCTGCGGTGCGCGTACCGGTATCGATCGTCAGCGTATCGAAGAACGTTGCGTTGACAACCGTATAGCCGAGCTGCCGTACACCTGCGGCAAGCAGTGCAGTAATGCGATGCACGCGCAACGCGATGCCCTTCAAGCCATGCGGCCCGTGATAAACGGCATACATGCTCGCCATGATGGCGAGCAATGCCTGCGCCGTGCAGACGTTGGAGGTCGCTTTCTCGCGACGAATATGCTGCTCGCGCGTTTGCAACGCAAGGCGCAATGCGGCATTGCCCTGTGCATCGACCGTCACACCAACGAGCCGCCCAGGCATTTGCCGCTTGAATTCATCGCGTACCGCAAGATAGGCCGCATGCGGGCCGCCGAAGCCTACCGGTACACCGAAGCGCTGCGAGTTGCCCACCGCCACATCGGCACCCCATTCGCCGGGCGGCGTCAGCAGCGTGAGCGCAAGCAAGTCGGCCGCGACGACGACGTGAGAGCCCGCCGCATGCACGGCCTCGGTCAACGCACGGTAATCGCGCACGTCGCCACCGACGCCCGGGTATTGCAGCAACACGCCGAACGCATTCGCGTCGCGCGCTGCCTGCGCTGGCCCGACTTGCACCTCGATGCCGATGGGCCGAGCGCGTGTGCGCACGACTTCGATCGTTTGCGGCAGCACATCGTCGGCCACATAAAAGACGTTCGACTTCGGCTTGCCGACGCGCTGCAACAGCGTCATCGCTTCAGCCGCGGCGCTGGCCTCGTCGAGCAGCGATGCATTGGCGATCGCCAAGCCCGTGAGGTCGGTGATCATCTGCTGAAAGTTGAGCAGCGCCTCCAGGCGGCCCTGCGAGATTTCCGGCTGATACGGCGTATAGGCCGTGTACCAGGCCGGATTCTCGAGCACATTGCGCAGAATGACGGCCGGCGTGTGCGTGTTGTAATAGCCCTGCCCGATATAGGAGCGGAACACCTGATTTTTATTGGCCAGCTCGCGCAGGTAAGCGAGTGCTTCGGCCTCGCTCTTCGGTTGCGCGAATGGTCCGAGCGGCAACGGCTCGGTGCGGCGGATCGCCGGCGGAATGACCGCATCGATAAACGCCGCACGCGACGCAAAACCGATTGCATCGAGCATCTTTTGCTGATCGGCGGCATCCGGGCCGATGTGCCGCTCGGCGAAGGCATCGTGCACTTCGAGCGCGGCGAGCGAGGAAGGGGTGCGGTTCATCAGGCGATCCGGGTGTTCGAGCTTCATGATGGGCGGGCAAAAATTCAGTCGACGAGTTTCGTATAGGCGGCGGCGTCGAGCAGCTTATCGATCGAGGCGGCATCGGCGGGCTTGATCTTGAAGAGCCAACTCTCGTAAGCGTCGCTGTTCACGGCATCGGGTGTATCGACGACCGACTGATTCACGTCGACGATTTCACCCGAAACCGGCGCGTAAATATCCGATGCGGCCTTCACCGATTCGACCACACCGACGGCGTCGCCTGCCGTGATTTGCTTGCCGGGTTCGGGCAACTCCAGAAAGACGATATCGCCGAGCGTGCTTTGTGCGTGATCGGTGATACCGACCGTCAGCGTGCCATCCGCTTCGACGCGCAGCCACTCGTGTTCGTCGGTGTACTTGAGATCGGCCGGGACGTTGCTCATCGAATACTCCTGATAGATAGAATTCTAAAAACGCGGGATACGTACGCTAAGCGGCAGGCTCAGGACACCAGTGCCTTGCCGTGGCGCACGAATGGCAGTTTTACCACGGTTGCGTCGAGCGCTTTGTCGCGAATCACCACTTGCACCGTGGCCCCCGGCTCGACACCCTTCGGCACACGCGCGAAAGCGATCGATTCTTGCAACGTCGGTGAAAACGTCCCGCTCGTGATTTCGCCTTCGCCAAATGCGGTTCGCACCTTCTGGTGAGCACGCAGTACGCCTGCCGCCTTGCCGTTTTCCTTGCGCAAGATCAATCCGACAAACGCGTGCGTGATGCCGTTCGTTTCGAGCGCAGCGCGCCCGACAAACGCGCGCGGCGTAGCGAGATCGACGGTCCAGGCAAGACCCGCATCGAGCGGCGACACCGTCTCGTCCATATCCTGGCCATACAAATTCATGCCTGCTTCGAGGCGCAGCGTATCGCGTGCGCCGAGACCGCACGGCCGCACGCCCTGCTGCTGCAGCGCTTGCCAGAGCGCTTGAACGTTGATGGCGGGCACGATGATCTCGAAGCCGTCCTCACCAGTGTAACCCGTGCGTGCAACGGTCAGATCGCCGAACGGTGTCGCATCCACGCGCGCTGCGTTGAACGGCTTGAGCGCCTCGCTCGCCGTGCGCACGGCCGGCACCGCCTGCCAGACCTTGGCGCGGGCGTTCGGCCCCTGCACGGCGACGATGGCAAAATCGCGCCGCGGCGTGATGACGATACCGAACTCGCGCTCGACGTTCAGGCGCGTGAACCATGCGATGTCTTTTTCCGCCGTGCCCGCATTGACGACAACGCGAAAGAAATCGTCAGAGAAGTAATAGACAATGAGGTCGTCGATCACGCCGCCGCTTTCATTGAGCAAACACGAATAGAGCGCACGTCCCGACGTTTGCAGCTTGCCGACGTTATTCGCGAGCGCGAATTCGAAAAAGGCGCGTGCGCGCGGACCCGTGAAATCGACGACGCACATGTGGGAGACGTCGAACATGCCCGCGTCGCCGCGCACGGCATGATGTTCGTCGATTTGCGAGCCGTAGTTGACGGGCATATCCCAGCCGCCGAAATCGACCATGCGCGCATTGAGGGTGCGATGAGCCGCGTTCAGCGGAGTGCGTTTCAGTTCGGTCATGGGGTGGAGCCTCGGCGCGCTAAAAGGTTTCGCGAAAACAAAAAAAGGGCCATGCCGATCGCCTCGCGCCCCGGCCGTTGCCGATGGCGAATGCGATGCATGACCCCTCTGTCCTCGGTACCTGAGAGATTGCGCTGCGGGGACGGCCGGTGTGTTCCGGTTTTGTTTTCCGTTTCCCGATCGAACGCGCGCCCCTTCGGTGGGCAGCTTGCTCGGCGTTCGTCGCGTGTTGGCACGCATTTGCCGTCGAGCTACTGCCGCTCTCCAGAGTGCGAAAAGCCGCTTTTCGCGAGCTTCCCGACGCGGCCGGTCCTTTTGCCTGAGAGTTTGTGGGTGTGCCCCTTCGGCGGCGTCGACGGCATGCTTGCGAAAACAACGCAAAAACATGCTGCAACACGCTCTCCCGACGCGTGCGCGAAATTTACGCGACCGTAAGGGGGTTGTCAAATCGGCGGCGTCGAAATGGCGGGTTCGGAATGCTCAGTAGTCCGAACGATAACCGCGAGCGCTTACAAGCTGCATGCGATGGTGCCGTCGGGGCGCGATTTGCAGGTCCAATCCCACGCGCGCAGTTTTTTCACAATGGCGGCGAGTGCGTCGTGCCGTGCTCGTGTGCGCGCGTCCGATTCACCGGTGGGATGCAGCCTCAGGTAATTGATTTGCGCAACGCACCGGTGCGAGCGTGCGGACTTCGCCGACAACGCATGGATCGACTGAGCAAGCGGGGACTGCCAATAGCGATCGAGCGCTTCGATCAACGCCCAGCCGCCTTTCGATTTGGCTGCTTTAATCGCATCCTTCGCGCGTTCAACGGCACTGGCATCGCGCTGCCCCCACGACGCAGCGCGCTTGAGGCTCTCGATCAATTCGTCCGCTTCGTGACGGGCCGCCTGCATAAGCTGCATACGCGAGGATTGCAGTGCTCGCGAAGAGGCAGGCACGTCGCGCGGCACCTGGAGCGGCGGCGGCCTGAGCCACTGTGCGACCTCGTGAATGACATAGGCGCCCGCCAACACACCCGCGCCGGTCAATACCGTGCGACGGTCGACGCTGCCCGTATCGCCACGCCCCGCTGTGACGGCCGAAAAACGCGCCGACAGCCGCTGGCCCGCGCCGATAGACGACACACCGGCGAGTGCGTTTTGCATTGATGCTTGCGTGACGGCGGCGGATGCGGGCAGTCGCTTCCGGGCGCCGGCACACGTCGCATCATCAACGGGTCGCTCATTGCTGGCGGCCGCGAAGCGCGAACTATCGAGAGAAAAATGGGAGCCTGTTGTAGAGCCGAGCATGCCTGCCAATCGTCAGTCGTCCTTCGTCGGAGCAACTATCGCAGACACCGCGTGCCCAAAACCGTCACAGTGCGAAGCGCGGTGGAGCACCGCGAAAGTCCGCTGTACGCGCTCGCACGCCGGCGACGCTTCGCTTTCAGGCTGGATGGTGCGTGTGCGGCAATGCGCCGTCTTCACTGCCCGGGCGCGCACGCATGGCTGCCGCGTTGAGTTCGCTTGCGCGCGCGAGCTCATCGAGCACACGCACAAACCATTTGAGCGAAGCCAGATGGTCGTGACAACGATCACGCAGGGTGGTCGACTTCGCCGGCATCAGCAACCGCCAGCGCGACATCATGCGCGGGCCGCTTTGCGGCACCATGTGCGCGAGCGCTGGACGAAGCGTGGCGTAGCGGGCGTTTGCGGTTCCGATGGCGACGAAGAGCACCATCGCAACGAGCCGATAGTTGACCGTTAGGACGCCTGTCTTTTTGTCGATCACTGCCACGCGCAGCCCTATCCGGGCCAGCGGCTTCGAAAGGACGTCACGCACGTTTTGCGCATCGAGCCCATAGACCCACGCGCCGGGCTCGTATCCGTCGAGTTGCGGGCTGTTGGCATGCTCGCGCAGCATCTTGTCGGTCCAGACCCAGCGGATCGGTCGCAACTGCATCGCAAGGTCGAGCATTCTTGCTGCGGACGTACGCCAAAACGAAAACATCGTCAGTGTGTTCATGAGTGCGCCCTTCGATTGCCTGGAGCTGGAGCCTGCGAGCATGTGCCGCGATTCGGCACTGATGCTCGCAAGGAACTTGCATAGCCGAAGCCGAATACGATTACACGGCGGTCTCGGCGATATCGGTTTTGACGCCGGACGGTTGCGATGTATCGCTGACCACAGAGGCATGTGCCGATGCCGCCCACATTGTCGCGGCAAATGCGCCGAGTATGCCGAGCCAACTCGTTGCTTTCATCAGTAGCTTCATGACGACACCTTGAGGGGGAAGAAATGGAAGAACCTGTTGGCCGCAGACGATGGATAAAAAGGCCATACGCTCATGCAGCTAATCGATAGGCTAGGCATTGCGGCAACACTGCGCGGCATAACGTTTCTGAGTGAGCAAACCAGAAAGCGCACGATCCTACGGTCTCGCGTGCGAGCGCACTGCGCTTGGGCACCAGCGCACCTGCGCGTACTCGACAAAACCGTCATGGTGCATCGCGCATCGACGTGCGGCTTTCTGCGAACCGTGCAAAGGCGGGCTTCGCGCGGCCCTCTACGATTAGGCTGAAAATCGCCGCGCGCGGAATATGCTGTGGAGGAGCTAGATGGATTGCAATGCCGAGACAGCTTCATTCGATGACGATAAGCGCGCCCCCAAGCCTGTGAAATCGGCGCTTTACCTATCGGGGGATATCGACCCCGTGCAATACAACGCGGCGGTTGATAACGAAGGTCCGTTCCTGATGGCCGACGATCCGCGCTTGACGCCAATGCCAGCCGCACCCACGTTATTCGATTTCTTTCGCTGCCGCTTCTCCGGCATTTCGCCACACATTTATTGCAAAGCGCACGCGGTGTGCGCCTAGCCGGCCATGACGACAAGATCGTATTGGCTTGTCTGCTCCACGACATCAGCGTAATCGGATTCATTTGCGCCGATCATGGCTATTGGGCCGCTCAGCTCGTCGCGCCCTATGTCGATGAAGAGGTTCGCTGGGCCATCGAAAAACATCAAGTATTGCGGTTTTTCCCCGACGAATCGGTGGGCTATCGTTATCCGCCAGAGTATCTGAGTTATTTCGGACCGAACTTTGCGCCATCAGCTTTCGTTCGCGACGAATACGAACGTGCGCCGCAGCATCGACATTACATGTCGGCGCGACTGGTCACGCTTCATGATGTTTATACGTTTGATCAGGCGCCGCCGGCCGACCTCGGATTGGATGAATTCGAAGACATCGTCGGGCGCCACTTTCGGCAACCGAAGGAGGGCCTTGGGTTCGACGGCAGTGCTTCGGCTCATATGTGGCGGACGATCATGCAGCCGACGCGGTTTCTTTGACGTGCTGTCCCGCCTCGCGTTTCGCGAGGCGCCACTTAGTGGATAAGCTTGCCGGTTACGCCACTCAGACCAGCGTTTCCCCGACTCCATTTTTGATACCCGCTTGTGCCGACGTATCGCTTTCGATCGTCGCGTGCGCGGCGCTCGCCCATAGCGCGGCGAACGCCGCGGCGAACGCTGTCATGACATTGATCCAGCTCATTGCTTTGCCGAGCAGCTTCATAGTGACTATCTCCTTTGCTTGGGTCCTTCGGAATAGACGCGGCTGACTACGCACCCATGCGATGTTTCAACGCGGCGGGCATTTACAGAGTAGGTGAATTGTTCGCTGGCCTCGGTTAACCGATTTCACAGGCTTCGCGCTGCGTTAGTTAGTAGTCCTACGGAGTGAAAGCTGATATGGGTCTGCGAGCAGGGAAATCTTTCCGGCCAGCCGTCACGTATCAGTAGAAACGGGCGGGCGGCGATTAGCATCTCGATGTCCCGGCAAGCCCGATACCGACGGGACTCAGACTTCGATCTGAAATCGTTTGTGCTCGAGAATTGCCATCTCGAGCACAAAGAGCCGTGCGGATTCTCGCCGCCATCGGCCTTCGCCAATTCGCACCTGTCTTCGCGAGCGTCGGCAATCCCGCAATGCACCATTCTGTAGCATGCGGACAATAAATTAACGCTTTCACAAATTCATCATGCATTTCTGATCATCAAATTCCCGCAAGACCGATATGCATTGGATAAGCATCGTTAATGCTAAACCAAGTCGACTTTACGTCTTGCGATTTACCCAACCTTGAACGAAAGGGCACCAAAGTGAATATCCGCCTACCTCTATCTCGGACAGCTAATGCTGGAGAGAACGGAGAGTCTCATAGCCACAGAACCGCACAAGCCGGTGCGAAGCAATCGTCTCGCCCGATACTCCCAGGAAAATTGACGACGCTGGTTGACTCGTTGACCGGACGATCCGCTCGTCGGGAATTCAGCCCGCCGGTGACGAAGGCCCGCACGCCTCATGAGGCGGCGAGACGGACACCGATGGCACTGTACGGCAGTCATTTCTTCGAAGCCGTGCAAACATCAGGATTTTTCCCTGACGGAAAGTTTTTCGTCGACGGCGTTCCAAAAAATGGATTGACGCCTGCAGACATCAAAGCGAAATTCAACGCAACCCGACGGGACCCAAACTTCGATCTGAAATCGTTTGTTCTCGATAATTTCAATTTCGAGCAAAAGGAATTCACTTATCTACCAGATCCGAACATTCCCATCGCAGAGCACATCACGCGAATGTGGGACCACCTGACGCTCGCGCCTGTACAACCTACCGCGCATTCGTCGCTGCTGCCGCTCCAGCACGCTCACGTCGTACCGAGCCCACGATTTTCCGAGCCGTACTACTGGGACAGCTATTTCACGTTGCGCGGCCTGATAGCCGATTCACAACGGCTCATCCGGGAAGGAAGGATTCCCGAGGCGTTCAAGCTCAGGCAGCTCGCCGCTGGCATGGTGCAGAATTTTGCGGACATGATCGATGAATACGGTTTCATTCCCAACGGGGCTCGCACGTATTACCTCGACCGGTCGCAACCGCCAGTCTTTGCGTTGATGGTCCGTGAGCTGGGCAAGCTCGCGCCGTCCGCCATGACCACCTATCTGCCGCAGATGATGGCGGAACACTCGTTTTGGCGAGACGGTGCGGATCAGCTGCAGCCCGGGCAAGCACACAGGCGCGCGGTCATGCTCGAGGATGGAAGCGTTCTCGCTCGTCACTGGAGCGACATCGACCTGATCATCGGCAACGAAGGCGACGACGCCGGCGAAGAAAAAGAGTGGGATGCGGATCGTCACGAGCCCAGCCGACTGCGTGAAGAAGCATTCCATGTAGATGAAAAGACGGCAGCGAACAGCGACACCGACGCGGCGTTGGCACTTCGGGCGGCCGCCGAATCGGGACACGATTTCAGCACGCAACGATGGTCCGAAGACGGCATGACCCTGGAGACGATGCGCACGCCCGATATCCTGCCCGTCGGCTTGAACGCATTGCTCTACATGAATGAGCGAATCATTGCGCAGGCGGCGGGGCAAGCGGGCGAGCGCGGCGCCGCCGGCTATTATCGGCAACTCGCTCGCGATCGCAAAACGGCGATGCGCAAGCATATGTGGGACCCAGAGGCGAAGCACTTTGCAGACTACCTCTGGCGCGAACGCAGAAAGAGTCCGGTGCGCTCGTCCGATACCGCATTTCCGCTGTTTGCACGGATGGCATCCGGCAAGCAAGCCAGACGCGTGGAACAAGCCGTCAGGGAAGATCTGCTCGTGCCTGGTGGAATCCGGACAACGGCCACGGAAACGGGCCAGCAATGGGACAACCACATCTGGGCACCTGTCGCGATGGTCGCGGTCGAGGGACTGGACAACTATCGAAGTCCGCTCGGACGGCTGGCTTCGGCCGATTCGCCGCTCGCCGTTCCATTGAAGCCGATCGCCGCCTGCTTGCGCAACGGCCGCGGAAGACTGGCCGATATCATCGCGAATCGCTTCATGCGCACGGTCCAGAACAACTATCAGATGGACGGAGAGATCTGGGAAAAGTACCGCTCCAACGGTCAACGCGGCGGTGGCGGCGAATACAAGGTTCAGCGCGGCTTCGGCTGGACGAATAGCGCATGGGCCGTTTTTGCCGAGCGGCGGCGTGAGCAGCAGCTGCGGATCCCGAGGCCGTTCCGGCTGCCCGGCCACTGAAGGGCGCTGTCACGTTGGCTGGGTGATCGCAGCCATCGCCGACAGCGTCGTGGCATCGAATGACCCGAATGAGCCGGATACGCCGTAATCACGAGCCCCGCGCCGGCTTCGATTCATTCGAACCTGCGACATTGTCATTCGAATGTCACACCCCCTCGCTACCGTGACGGCCAATTCATTCGAACATTTGCGCCGTTACCATGTCTCTCTCGCCACGCCAGGAGCAGATCGTCACGCTGTTTCGTCAGCATGGCGCCATGAGCGTCGACGACCTCGCGGGACGCTTCGAGGTCGCACCGCAAACCATCCGTCGCGATATTAATTCGTTGTGCGAAGCAAATGTTCTGCGCCGCACGTACGGTGGCGCCAAGCTGCTCACGCCAGGTGTGAACCAACCCTATGCGGTGCGCCGCGTGCGCAACCTCGAAGGCAAAACACGCATCGGCGCCGCCGCGGCAGCATTGGTTCCCGACGGCAGCACCGTCCTGATCGGCATCGGCACGACACCGGAGCAGGTCGCGCTTGCTCTCGCGTTTCGCGAACGGCTCACCATCGTCACCAACAATTTGCGCGCGGCGCTCGCGCTCGCCACACGGTCGACTCATCGCATTGTCATGCCCGGCGGCCAATTGCGTGAACAAAATCCAGACATCCTCGGTCCCGAGGCCGATCGGCTCTTTCGCGAGTATCGCGCCGATTTCGGCATCTACGGTGTCGGCGGCATCGACGACGACGGCGCGCTGCTGGACTACGACCGACACGAAACCGCCTCCCGTGAAGCACTCAGCAGCAGTTGCCGTCAACGCATCCTCGTCGCGGACAACTGGAAATTTAATCGTCGCCCGCCCGTACGCCGAGGCCGCCTCACCGACCAGCACATGCTCGTCACCGACGCCCAGCCGCCCGAGACGATCGTTCAGATGATCCGCGATCAAGTGAAACTCATCGTCGCCGCATAAAAACATACACGTACGATGTGCGCGAAATGACGATGCGTCGCGTTATGCGCATTGGTCTTGCTGCCCGTTTTCATGCCAATCGCATAACGCATTGAACCCAATGCTCATCCGCCGTAGCGAAAGTCCGCTCACTTTTCCCCGACTACGCGTTTCGTTCACCCGGAAGGCATCGCATTGCCCTGACAATTGACGCAAGTCACCAAGACGCCGTCTCGACAGTCTCGCTTTGTCGACATCGGCGCATCTCACTTGCGTAGAGCGTTGCCCTACGCAGCCTCGGTTCAACGATGAGGCAGCCATATCAGGAGACATCATTCCAGCGCCGCTTTATCGCAAGGATTCGCCAATGTCCACGCCTATCGAGCAAGCCAGGTTCTTTTCCCTTCCGGCCGCAATCACCGCGGAAGATCGCGTCAAGCATCAAGTGTGGAACGCGCTACATTCGCCCGCACGCGCACTCTTGTGTACCGACGGTACGTTGACATTGCTCCTGAGCGCGTTTGCCGACGAAAACATTGAAACCGTTCTGCTCTCGCAAGAAACCGGCATCATCGAACCCGCGTCGGAAACGATGGGCCTCGATACGGACGAAGCCGCGATTCGGCGCGAGGTTTTAATTAGGACTACTGAATTCAAGCGCAATCTCGTGTATGCCGAATCGCTCATTGCACATCAACGCTTGTCGGCAGATCTGCGCAGTGAGTTGATCGAAGGCACTCGTCCGATCGGCTTGCTGCTGCGTTCCGCGCGCATCGAGTCGTTTCGCGAGTTGGTCGATTGGGGAATTTATCCGTTACGTCACGCCCCCCGGCTGCAAGCCTATTTCGATGTCAGCGAGTTGCTTTATCGCACTTACCATATCGTCGTCGGCCAGCGGCCTCTGATGCGCATTACCGAATACTTTCCGCGCAGCCTCTTCGAGGACCGACATGCCTAGGTCGACCACACCGGTTCTTATTGTCGGCGCTGGCCCGGTTGGCCTCACTACGGCGTTGCTGCTCGCGAAGCAAGGCATTCCTTCCACGATCTTGCAACGCGGCGCCGACATCATGCGCACAGGCTCCCGTGCGATTGTGCTGCTGCGCGAAACGCTTGAAACGTTCGACGACGCGGCGCCCGGCACCGGAGACAAACTGGCGGCGCGCGGCATTACCTGGCGCATCAAACGAACCTATTACAAAGATCGGTTGTTGTTCAGCGAGACCTATCCTGCGGCCACCCACAGTCGATACCCGCTGTTCGTCAATGTGTCGCAACTGGAAACGGACTGCGCGCTGTTGCACGCGGCACAGCAGCACTACCCGTCGCTCATTTCGATTTGCTTCGATCAAACGGTCAGCGGGCTTGAGCAAACGCCGCAAAACGTGATTGTCACGACGCGCGAGGGCGGCGAATTCGTCGCGGACTTCGTCGTCGGCGCCGACGGCGCGCATTCGAGTGTGCGCAACCTGCTCGGCGTCGCGCTAGTCGGCCGCCGCTCCGAAAACCGGTTTCTGATAGCCGATGTGCGCGCCAAGCTCGACATCGACTACGAGCGCCGGTTTTATTACAGTCCGCCCGGAAACAAGGGCTATCAGGCGTTCATGCTGCCGCAGCCCGATAACGTCTGGCGACTCGATTGGCAAGTCGCGGCCGATACGAACCTTGCCATCGAAGCCAATCCCGAGCGCCTCGATACGAGAGTCCGGGCGTTGATTGGCCCGCACGTGCCGTATGAAGTGCTATGGACGAGCCTCTATCAGTTCAACAACATGCGCGCGGAGCATTTCACTGTCGGGCGCGTTTTGCTCGCGGGCGACGCCGCGCATCAGTTCAGTCCGTTCGGCGGGCGCGGGCTCAACTCGGGAATCGGCGACGCACGTGCGTTGGCCCGCCGCCTCGCAGAGGTCATCAAAGACGGATCGCCTGTGCATAGCCTCGCGTCGTATCACGAGGAACGACAGGCCGCAGCCGTTGCGAACCTGCGGGCGACAGGACGCGTGCTGCGCGTGCTCGTCCCTGCGACGCCGTTACATCGCGCGGTACGCCATCTTGCGTTGCAGGGCGCACCGCACTTTGCGTTCTGCCGACGCTACGTCGACTCCGGCCCGTACGCGGTGACGCAAAAGGCCATTGCCGCCTCGGCTTGATTCGGCGCGACGAAACAAACGCTCGCTTCGTTTTTTAGGTCATGTATTCGTGCGCCGCGAGACGAGCGAGCAGGGTCTGGCATAAAGCTCTTCGCCTGCAATTCATGTGCCTAACAAGAAGCTATGTCGACCACTCCGATCCGCGGCCCGGCATCCGCGGATGCACAGCCAGCCGGTTCTTCCGATATGCCCGCGCCGCCGGCGGCGCAAAGCCCGTCGGGTGCCGCGGCCGAACGCTTGGCAGTACCGGAGCGGCTTAAAGGGCTCCCCACTCGGCGCAGCTCAGCCGACCCGGTTCGTCGCGAAGCTGCCTTTGGGCTGTCCTCGCTCCAACGATCGTTGCCGCCGCCCGAGCCGCCCGCGACACCTCCCGAGGGGTATCGGAGCCTGGTCGATATCAATTTGCCGCTGAATCAGGTGCTGGCCTCGCCGCAACTGGTCCAGCAAGTGATGAAAGCGAGCGGTTTTGGCGGCAAGCCGGTTCGCGGCGCTGACGGCCATTCGACGGTGACGTATTCGCGACAAAGGAACTCGATCAATATTTACGTCGACCTGGATATCAGGAGCGTCACGATCGAGCTCGACTCAACGCATCAACACGCGGTTTCGATTTCGGCTTATCCGTCCGTGCTCTCGCGCGACATGCTCGATTATCTTGTGCAGGCACAGCTTTTACATCCCTCGGTGCTCGAACTGGATGTCGAAGAAACGCGCCCCGATTTGCTGAACAAGCTAAGCCCCGATGGAACAAGGCTTGACTTGACGCACGTGTTTGTGGCTTCGCTCCGAGATGCGCCGCCCGAGGTCACAGACGCGACCCGCGGCAATTTCACGGAGCTTGTGCTGCCCGGTACACTCAGTTCGATTCCCGCATGGGTCGAGAGCTTACCGAATCTCCGGTGCATGGAGGTACCCAATTATTTCGGCTCGGAATTGACGGTTCGCAGCCCGTCTCTCGAAGCGCTTTATACGGACGGCGGCGCGCTGCGTACCATCGAAGTGCCGGCGACTGCCGAAGCGTATTGCCGGGGGCGAACTTGGCCCGATCAAGAAAAGATCGAAGTCACATATCGCGACACACGCACGGGCGAAGTCGTGCGCAAGGGGCCAGCGATCGGCCACCTTTATTACACGTTCGATCCGAATTCGAGGATCGACTATCGGGCCCACCTGAACACTGCTGAGGCAAGGTTTCAAACGGGGAAGGAGATTGTCTGCCGGCATTTCGCCATGGACTGGGCCCACCGTCTTCAACAACATCGCGCGCGGCGTGACGTGGGGCGGTTTGTAGACGAATGGGCGGCAAGCCATGCGGACCGCGACAAGATTGAAAGTTCGGTGAGTCCCGACACGGATGCCCGGCTTGAGGAGGCTCACGCTCTTGGCCCCGAACAAGCGCTAGTCGGACATCAGCAATGGGGCACCTTTTTTCGCGACGAGTTCTCGCGAATGCGCCCCGGTGCGATGAAGCAGTTTATCGTCAGCGTGGCTACCCATGTCATGGTGATAGAACTAGCCATCACGCGGGGCGCTCATGGCAAACGCTATATCGCGACGTATTACGATCCGAATCTGACGTTGAACCGCGCACGCATTGTGGAAGACAGTCTCGATCACGTCGCGCATTGGAGCGGCGATAAGTTCATGAGTCGGTCCGAAGCCGAGGCGTACTATGGCGGGCGATCGCAACCGGAGGTCGCGCTTTTTATCTCTGTGCCCAGCGAGTTTCATTCGAGGCATATGTCCGAGCCGTTATTCGACGCACCGCCAGCAGACCGCACGTTGCGCGATTACCTGGCGCCGGAAGATCGAAGCAATAGCGCCGTTTCGGTCATTTTGTACCATTCAGATCACGTTACAAGCGATGCATTACGTTCGATGCTGGCGGGATGCCGCACGCCAGCCGAAAAAATTGCGGTCCTGGCCGGCAAGCGCCTGGACGGCTTGTCGAGCATTTGGGACGCAACGTTGCACAACCGGTCGCGATCGATAAGCGCATTTTGCGAGGTCGTCACGCAGGCTCGGCTAGCAGGCGAGCTTACCCATGATCAGGTGTACGGATTGATGTTCCCCGGACGCGACGATCTGATCCCGATGTTCCAAACGGCGATGCTTCTTAACGATGCAAAAATGGCGCGCTCATATCTTGATATGTTCGAGCGCATGCTGATGCACGATGTGTGGCCAGCTCGACAAAAGATGGGGATGCTCGCATCAGTAGCACCGAATGGCGACACCGCGCTTTATGGAGCCTCTGTCGCTCGAAACGTGGAAGCCGTGCGTCTGTTCGGCCAAACGCTGGTACGACTGCTGGCGGCCGGTCGCCTGACGCAAGAAGAATTTCTCGAACTGTTGAGCTGCGGCTCGCAAGATGGCTGCGCCATTCGCCGCGCGGTCGAAGCCCAAGATAAAGAGATGCTGCTCGCGCTTGGCGAGATCATCGGGCAAGGTGCAGCCACCGAGCGGCTGTCGAAAGACAAGGTGTTCGAGCTTATTGCCGGAAACGGGGTCATTGAACCATCGATTTTTGCCGATGCAACAAGCCGCTGGCCGATGGGGGCCATTCACCCGTTTTGCACACTGCTCAAAAACATGTGGTCGGCGGGCGCGCTCTCCAGCCCGCAAATCGTCGAGATACTGGGAGGCGAGCACGCCGGCAACCCGCCGCCTTTTTACACGGCGCTACAGGGAGCCATACCTGATGCCACGCTCGCATTTGGCGACGGCCTGCGCGATTTATACGAGGCCGGCGCATTGACACGCGACCAAGTCGAAACGTTGCTCGAAGCCAAGGCGGACAACGGCAAGATCGCCGTGGCCAGTGCGCACGACCACGGAAACGATCCGGCCGTTCAAGCGTTCTGGGCCGTTGTCGGCGAAGGGTTGAGAGGCGGCTGGGTGAGCACGGCGAAAGCACTCGAATGGACCTCGGCAAGCTCGCCCTGAGCCGCACGCGCTTCGTAAGCAGTCCTAATTAAATCTCTGCAACCCGCACCACGAGCTTGCCGAAGTTGCGCCCTTCGAGCAGGCCGATGAAAGCGGCGGGCGCATGCTCCAACCCGTCGACCACATCCTCGCGCAGCTTCACAAGACCGCTTTCGACCCACTCGCCCATCTCGCGACGGAACATATCGAAGCGTTCGCCATAGTGATCGAGGATCACGAAGCCTTGCATGCGAATGCGCTTTTGCAGCACGGTCGACATGACGAGCGGCAGACGGTTGGGACCCGCCGGCAACGCTTGTTCGTTGTAGTGCGCAATCACGCCGCATACGGGCACGCGCGCGCCAACGTTGAGCAACGGCAACACCGCATCGAACACCGCGCCGCCGACGTTTTCAAAGTAGACATCGATGCCATCCGGGCATGCGGCAGCGAGGCGCTCGGCGAATTGCGGATCCCGCCGATCGAGACAAACATCGAAGCCAAGTACATCGACCGCATAGCCGCATTTGTCCGCGCCGCCCGCAATGCCGACCACGCGCGCGCCCTTGATTTTCGCGATCTGCCCGACTGCCGAGCCGACCGGCCCGGTTGCCGCGGCCACGACGACGGTCTCGCCCGGCTTCGGCTGTCCGATATCGTGCAAGCCGACGTAAGCCGTGAAGCCCGGCATGCCGAGCCCGCCCAACGCTAGCGACGGCTTCGCTGTTTGCGCGAGCGCCGTGAGGTCCTGGCCGTCGGAGATCGCATAGTCTTGCCACCCGGCATTGGCAAGCACGAGTTCGCCCTCACGCCATTGCGGATGATTCGACGCTACCACGCGGCTCACCGTCGCACCCACCATCGGTTCGTCCAATTTCACGGAAGACGCATAGGCCGGACCGATTTCCTCCATCAAATTGCGCATGTACGGATCGAGTGAAAGATAAAGCGTGCGCAGCAGCACTTGTCCTTCGTTCGGCGTCGGCACGGCAGCCGCTTCCAGCCGGAAATCTCGCGGCGTCGGCAAGCCCTGCGGACGCGCGGCAAGGACGAATCGGCGATTGATGTTGTCGGTTTGGGGCATCGGCCTACTTCCTTTCGAAGAGAAATGTATGAGCGAATGGATCGGGTATCGCCCGCCAATTAGACCGGTCGTCTAGCGTGCGATACAAAAAAGTTGCTTCATGCCGCGTCCGGTACCAGACCCAGCAGTTGCCGGGTAGCGACCATCGCCGTGTCAAGCGGCGCGCGACTGCGCGTGATCTTCGAGAGCAGGCTTGCGCCGAACCAGCTCTGGTAAAGCGCCATTGCTGTCGTCGGCGCGTCGAGCACGGCCGGCAACGAGCCGTCGGCCTTACCCACTTCAATGCAGCGCGCAAGACGCTCGGTCACACCGCCGGTACCGCGCGCGAGTGCGGTGCGCATGGCCTCCGACAGATCGCATACCTCGGCGCCCAACTTCACCGCGAGACAGCGGCTTTGCGCTTCGTCGCCGGTTTGCGAATCGAGCCAGTCCCGGAAGTAGCTGATCATCCGCTGCGCTGCACTGCCGGGCGCGCTCAGCAACTTATCGGTTCGAGCCAAGTAAGCGTCGAAGTACGCATCGAGCAGTGCCTCGCCGAACGCTTCCTTCGAGCCGAAGTAGTGATAAAACGAGCCTTTCGGTACCTTTGCCGCCGCGAGCACCTCGGTCAAGCCGACCGCCGTGAAGCCCTTCGCCAACAACAGCGGATAGGCCACATCGAGGATGTGC
This sequence comes from Trinickia sp. LjRoot230, assembly GCF_964253315.1. Taxonomy (NCBI): domain Bacteria; kingdom Pseudomonadati; phylum Pseudomonadota; class Betaproteobacteria; order Burkholderiales; family Burkholderiaceae; genus Trinickia; species Trinickia sp. LjRoot230. Next base: position 53,373 of record NZ_CAXUQX020000001.1, on the reverse strand, counting down.
TGACGGACATCGACAGGGGCGGTAGTCGCACTCATGGGAACGGACTCTAGCATCTATTAGACCGGTCGTCTAGCGCCAAAGAGAAGTCCGAGCTCCCAGGCGCATATCCGTTAAAATCACGGCACGCGCGCTCTTTCTGATCGCCGCCTGATCAATCATCCCCGTCGACGAAAACATCAAGCGAACGGCCGCCTTGCATCTGCGCAACGCGTGGCCACGCGCTTTCCCAGCTCCCGCTCATTCAACGAACGTCGAGCGTGGCGCTATAAAGATCCAGTTAGTTGGAGAAACAAACTTGTTTACGTGCAGAAACCAGAGCTGCGGTGCGCAGTGGGCGCAATCCGATGTTGTCGTCAAGAACGAAGGGCAGGGGTTACTGTTTCGCTGCCCGATGTGCGGGGCGCGCAACTATGTGGAGCGAGTCGATACGAAGGACGGTTCGGTCGTCTTTCGGCAAATCGAAAACCGCCCGTCCAACTGACTCCACCTGACGCCATCCGACGCCACTCCGACATGAACGACAAACACATCAACCCACCGGCCGCGCCTTTCAGCGAGCTCGCGCTCCCTGCTGCCACGCTCGCCACACTCGCGCAACTCGGCTATCTCGAGATGACGCCCATCCAGGCCGCGAGCCTGCCGATCGCGCTCGCGAGGCACGATCTGATTGCGCAGGCGAAGACGGGCAGCGGCAAGACCGCCGCATTTTCGCTTGCCTTGCTCGCACGGCTCGATGCGCGACGCTTCGACGTGCAGGCGATGGTGCTGTGCCCAACGCGCGAGCTTGCCGATCAGGTCACGCAGGAGATTCGCCGCTTGGCGCGCGCCGAGGAAAACATCAAGGTGCTGACGTTGTGCGGCGGCACACCAATGCGTCCGCAAACAGCGAGCCTCGAGCACGGCGCACATATCGTCGTGGGCACGCCGGGCCGCATCATGGATCATCTCGAACGAGGCAGCTTGGCGCTCGGCGCACTCGAGACCCTCGTGCTCGACGAAGCGGACCGCATGCTCGACATGGGCTTTTTCGATGACATCGCAACGGTTGTGCGCCAATGCCCGAGCGAGCGTCAAACGTTGCTGTTTTCCGCGACCTATCCGGAGGGCATCGCCAAGCTGAGCCGGCAGTTCTTACGGAGTCCTAAGGAAGTGAAGCTCGAAGAGCGTCACGACAACAGCAAGATTCGCCAACGCTTTTACGAAGTGACCGAAGACGAGCGGCTGCATGCGGTCGGAATGCTCCTCAATCACTATCGCCCGGTCAGCGCGCTTGCGTTTTGCAACACGAAACAGCAGTGCCGCGATTTGCTCGACGTATTGCGTGCGCAGGGCTTTCATGCGCTGGCACTGCATGGCGAACTCGAGCAGCGCGAGCGCGATCAAGTGCTGATTCAATTTGCGAACCGGAGTTGCTCGGTGCTGGTGGCCACCGATGTCGCCGCGCGAGGGCTCGATATCGCGCAATTGGAAGCCGTAATCAATGTGGATGTGACGCCTGACCCCGAAATCCACGTGCATCGCATCGGCCGCACAGGGCGCGCGGACCAGGACGGGTGGGCACTGAGTCTTGCGAGCGTGGACGAAATGGGGCGCGTCGGCGCGATCGAGCAAGCGCTGAGGTGCGAACTCGAATGGCATACGCTTGCGGAACTCAAACCGAGTAGCGATACCCCGTTGCTGCCACCGATGGAAACGCTTCAGATACTCGGCGGGCGCAAGGAAAAGATCCGTCCGGGCGATGTGCTGGGCGCGCTGACGGGCGAAGCGGGGTTCGACGGCGCGCAGATCGGCAAGATCAATGTGACCGAGTTTTCGACTTACGTCGCGGTGGAGCGCGGCATTGCGCGCGACGCGTTGCGCAAGCTCAGTGCAGGCAAGGTGAAGGGAAAAAAGGTGAAGGTACGCTTGATGGATGAATAGATTCGTTTGCCACGGTAGCGTTCGACAAGAAAAGCTCGCGATTATGGCGGACGTTTCGCGTGTGACCTTGAATCTGTGCCATGTCACGGTAAAGTTGCTCGGCTCGCAGAGCCCAATAATCGTCACCGAAACAGCATAGACCAACCCTTTTTGCATGAAGGACGCCATGCGCTTCCCATCCTGCAACAATGATGGGGTCGAGCGCCCGGACGAACCCGGCGACGCCAGCGGCGCTAACAGCAAAGCCACGCCCGCGCCGCAGCAACACACCGTTGCAGGCCCCCTTTCGAACCTGATCGACAAGGCGCAGCCGCGTCGCAATGCCGGTGCTCGTGTCGGTCAGGCCGAAGCATCGCCAAACGTGCCGCCGCCCGCTCGCGAGACGCCGGCTGATCCGGTAGTGATCGCGCCATTCGTCGTCGACAGCGCGCAGCGCACCATCACGAAGTTCGGGCAGCCCTGCCTGGTCTTTAGGCAAGATCGCGGCAAGTCGCGCTCGCTCACCCCCAAGGAATTCCAAGCCGCCGAACTGCTGATTCACAACATAGGCCAGTACGTATCGCGTGAAACGCTCTGTTCGCAATTGGGCTGCGATTACAAGGCGCTGCAAAAAATTCTCGCCAATGTACGTCAGGCCCTCGGCCTGGGCAGTATCAAGAATCCGCTTGCGACGCTGATGCTGTTGCCCAATGGTTCTCCGGTGCGCGGCTACGGAATATTCCATGCCGCACCGAGCACGGCCAATGCTCGCGCGCATGCCGGCGCGAATGCCGCCATGCGCGGGACGCGGGATGCACTGCTTGCGGACCTCGGAGCCGACGTGCAAACAGTGAAACCGCCGCAAGACGACCCAACACTCGTCGTGCGGATCGATGATGAAACCATCAGGCTGCGGGCCTGCCGCATCGTCGGGCGCACGCAGACAAAATTCAACGCCGCCGCAACGGTTGAATTACCCGCGCACGATACGGATGAGGTGCAGCATGACTTGATGATCGGTTGGGATCACGCGCGCGGTGTCTATGCCATCAGACGCACAGGACGGCCTCTCGTCATCAGCGCCGGACTACTCGACGAGGCACAAGCCTCCGGCACCGCCTATACGCTCGAGCAAGCGCGCGATACCCCCGATGGGGTATCCAAGGTCGAGAGTACCTGGGCTGCGCAACCCGCCGAACTCATGGCAGCGCTCAAAAATTTTCTAACGCACGAGCGCTCACAAACGGAAGGGATTCCGACCAATCTCTCGCTACAAAAGGACGCGCAGATCGCTATTTTGGAGCGCCTTGGCGCCACGCGTCACGGGTTGCCCGGACTCAACCCGCTGCCTGTCTATGGCTTACCCGCCCCTTTTCCTGAGAACGCGTTGCTTTATGCGAATACGATCTCACAGCACGGACAGCGTGGCTTTGGCATCGCGCCTACGCTTGCAAAAAGTAGCGAAGCAGGGGCTGCCGGAAAACACGCCGCGCGCTTTCATCAACGCGACGACATGACGACGTTCATCCTCGGTCTTTACCAATACGACGACACCATGCTCGTCGTCGCTTGGGACCCCGAAATTCGCTCGGAGATGAAGAAGACCCAAATACTTTTGACCGTCAACGAAGACACGCTGCGCGAGGCCAAACAACAAAGCCGCGTGGTCGGTCAAGCGCGCCGCAAGATCGGCGCCGGATATTCCGAGGAGATCTTTGCAGCGCCGCTCGAACATCTCGATGCGTTGATCGAAATGCGCATGCGCCCAAATGCACAGCAACGGATGATCGACGCGCTGGGCGGAACGGCTCGCTTAAAGGAACGGCTCAACGAGCACAGTTTGACCATCGAGAGCGCCTCGCGATTGTTCCATATCCAGTGGTGCGGCCCGCTATTTCATGAAGAAGCGTCATCGCATATCAAACCATTCTCAATCGCAGACCGTTTCGTCGCCCCGCAACCCGACGCAGTCGTCCTCTATGCGGCCTACGACATCGAGACCAACGTCATCGTGCTGTGGCATCAGGCACACGACGCGCCCATGCACAATCAGATGGCTTTTGCGGTCCCGAACCGAATCCTGGAAGAAGCACTGAGCACCGAATTTGCTGAGAACTCCGAATTAATTGGGCAAGGCCAAACCTGGTTCAGAGAGGTCGTTGCCGTCCGATGCGAAAAGCAATCCTTGATGTCGGCGTTTCGTCGCCTGTCACAGCCGTCCGATCGCCCGCAGATCTGGCGAACACCTCGGCGCGCCGACATCCATAGCGAGTTGCAGGCTTATTTGCGTCCCACGGAATGGACCGACTGGGAGCGCACTCGAATACGTCCTTGGCCTATCGTCGTGAACTTGCCCACGCTCGGGAAGACATCGCTGGCTGTCTTCGCCTATCGTGCAAACGTGCACAGCGAGCGCGCTAATTCGATCTCGCTTGTCGTGCGCCCGCATGTTCAAAGCGATGATGAGCGTCCCTCGTTTTTTGCGGCCGGACGTGAACCCCTCTTGCTCGGCGAATGGAACGGCATCTATGTGCTATTCGACGCGAGAGCGCACCCGCGCATCGCGCGTAACCAGTCCATCACAGTTGCGATGCCGCGCCGTTTGCCGCCGCAGATTCAGCGTAAGGGCATCGCGCACGTAAAGCGCTTGGTCGGAATGGGTGAGATCGAAGAAACCATCATCTTCGCGAGCGCAGAACATTTACTCGATGCGCTCGATTTGCGCTTGAAAACATTGCCCAAAGCGAATCTCGATCGGGCTCGTCGTGCCATCAACCTGAATGACACGCAGGCCGTGAACGATATGGTCGAACGCCTTCGGTATGCATTGAATCTGCCCGACCGCAACGCGTTGACCGGTACCCGCGATGCACCGGCGGCCATGCTCGTCGCCACCGAGCCGCCCGAGGGCATCGCGCTCATCGATACTGATGACGCCTTACGTGAGATTGCGCAAACACCGGGCCCCGTTGCGCCGAATCATTTGCTATGGCTTGGCGCGGACGAAGCTGATCACACGGTTGTGCTCGATGCCCGCTTGCGCGCGGTACTGCAAACCGATCAAGCGCCGCGCTGGCCTTCACCCGCACAGTTCGACGTGCTGTGGACGCTCGTGCATGCCGCGGTTCATCACGAGCCTGTTGCGAACGAAGTGATTCAATCAGCGTGTGAGCGCTCGCTTGAATGGTTGTTCCAGGGCAAGCGCGCACCTTTTGCTCTGGATCGCGAGGCTTACGGCGCGTATCGCGTGCGATTAAACAATGCTGCCGAGGACGCAGGCCCAGTGGCGTCGATGCACCCAGCCATGCTCGATCGCGTGTTGAATCATTCGAGTCTTTATGCGCCATCTGGGCGCCAGCCCAGCATCGTTTGGACATTCGTGAAGCGAGTTGGCAGAGCCCGTATCCTCCCGGCCGGCTCGGGCGACGATGTGGTGTTCGAATTGGAAGGACGTCGTGTTTGGGTTTATGGGTTGACCCGCGTTTTACGCAGAAGCGAAGATGGACAAACGGACTATGTGGTCCCCGAACTATCGAAGGCCCAATTGAACCGAATCCGGCTGCACGGCGGGGACCATCATGTATTCGCCGCATTCGATCCTGAGCGCGGCGGGCCTAGTTGGGTGTTCTGGTCTGCGCGCCCTCACCTCGACCGGTTGGGCGACCCGGGCTATCGACTGCATGTCAGCGCGGACTTGCCCGACAACGCCTCGTACGAATGGCGCGAAACGGACGACAACCATGAAGAGAAAGTCATTCTTTATCGCTCAGACGTTCGCAGCACTTCCATCATCGCTTTATTGAAGCGCGCCGTTGCCCAGCTCCCTGACACTCAGCGTCTCGCATTGCTGCAGACGGATGCTTCGGGACACGGCGTGACGTTGGAACAGGTGCTCGGCGTGATGAAGCCGCTCCATCAGATTGCCATGGCCATGCGCCATGGATTCGCACCGTATAGCAAACGTCACTCGACCAAGGAAATCGAAGCAACGCTAGGCACACACGCCATGCCGAAGGACACGGCATATAGCATGGCCGTCAAGCGCGCTCGTGCGAGCGTTGATGCAGGCGAGGCAATTCCATCGCTTGCCGACGTGATGGCGTTACTGCGCGACGAACGCGCCGAGCAGTACATCGGCTCACCCATCTTGCTCGAGATGCTACGCCAACTGTACGGGTTGACCCACGATGCCAGACCGGCGTCGTTTGTCGACGTGTTCGGCGATCGCGATCTCGCCCCGGCATCGTTGCAGCCTGCATATCGCGAGTTGGTCATGCGTCTCGTGCGAGGTAGCGGTGCGCGCGCAGCGTCGACGGAAATATCGCCTGCCACGGCGGCGGATGCTTTGGCCAACGTGCCTGGCGACGCGGCCGTCCTGCAGCCGGGCACATCGAATGCGGCAACGCCTACGCCGGCCAACAGCATTTCACGCGATGAGGTGTTGTCCGCCCTGATTCTGCCCGACCCGGAGACGCTGCAGGCCAGCTATCAGCGCGCCATCGCGGATATCGAACGGTTTGGCAGCAGGGCATGGCCTGAGGACGTCCTCCTGCCTGACGCGTTGACTCGGTTGCCTGCCGACGTCGAACTCGTCATGCGAGCCTGGCTGGGTATATGGCCCTACACGCAGGGGCAGGCGGCGGCGGCAGTGGCGGCGCAATTCGAAATCACGCCGGTTCATCTCTGCCAGTCCTTGATCCATCGCGCCTGCGAGGAGTTGATCGCCCATGCTTGTTCCATGCGAGGCATCGTGTTGGACGAAGCCTTGGCACATCCGACGCTGGAAAGGCTTAGTGTCCTGATTACGACCAGGTCCGATCACTTGAGCGACGATGAGTTGGATGCCGTGCTGACGCGGCATGGGCTCGCCGGTGCCGAGCCGACCGTTTCGGAGACAACGCGTCAAGGAGAGTTACGAGCATTCCGACCATCGGCGCAATATCGCGTTGCACTGGACAAGCTCACCGGTGAATTCGAAAAATGGCAGGCATTGCGACAAAACAGAAACGAATCGCATTGGTCGCACGAGTACGTCGATGCCATCTATAAGCGAATCGATGTGGGAGTGTACGCGCGTATTCTGCTGCTATTGCGCGACCCGGCTACACGCGATCAGACATTTTCCGACATGGTTCTGAGATCCGTCTCCGCCGCCAATCAGCGCACACTACACCGTGAGGTCGTGACGAATGGAATAAGAAAAAACACGATGCCTCGAAGGAGCGGTGCACAGCGCGGGCCTCACCCTTCGCTATTTTATGAGGCGACGGTAACGAAGGTCTTGGGTATCAATCAACGCATCGAGACATTCGCATATCGTGCGCAGACAGTCGATGCCGTACTCGAGCGCGCGCTGACCATCAGCGATGCTGATGCGAAATTAGTGAAGGCGGTCGCCCAGGACGGCCAGCGCGCGTTCGATGATTTCTACACGGCGAACGTCGACCTCGCGCGCTGGGCCGCCAGCCGGATGGGGTACTTCGAAAGCAAACCTGAAACGCACGGGTTACTCGACGATGCGATGGTCGAACTGCGACGCGCGATCGAGGGTTATGTGCCACGCATGTCGACAGCTTTTTCAGCTTATGCACGCGCTGTCCTGGACTCGAGAATGTTCGTTGGATCACTCAAGCGGTATGCGCGGCGTCTGGATGTACCTGTCAGCCGTGCCCGCGACATCATCATGACGCGGTCCATACGAAATAAATTGCGCAACAAGGCGGCCGCCCAAAACCTGCAGCGCGAGCCGACCCACGAAGAGCTGGCGCGAGCCGCATTCAAACCGGAGTTGCGCCGTCGGCTCGTGCGCGAGTTGAAGGCGGAGCCGACCGCAAGCCAAATAGAGACGGGTTGGCGCAGATACATGCCGGAGTTCATAAGCCGGATAAGAGAAATTATCGAAGTACTGACAGATGAGGACCGAGGGCGGTTTGCCGTTTCGCTGGACAACTCCGCCTTCGCCGACGGCGGCAGAACGCTCCATGAAGGTGTGGCGTCTGCGGAGCCAATCGGGCCGGTATTTCCCGGGGACGAAGCAGACACTCAGGATAACAGTGCACTCGCCGCTGGTCTGCTGGAGGCTTTCCAGCGCGTCGGGCTAAGCGAGGATGAGCAGGACACGCTTCGAGATCATTTCGGCATCGCTGGACATCCCCAGTTACCCATCGACGAGATCGCGAAGCAGCAAGGTATTAGCAAGGAGGCCGTTTCGCAGACCATCACATCCGCGCTTGCGAAGATCGGAGCGTCACCAGACGCGAAGGATCTTTTGATGGACTACCTTCGCCCATAAACGCCGCTTTCGGATACGTCGAGTAAGCCCGGAACGACCACCGAAACCGCATAGCCCAAACCTGCTCGCATGAACAATGCCACGCGCTGCTCACCCGGCGGCAACGACGGCGTCGATCGCCTGGGTGAATCTAACGGCGCCGACGGGCGGGAGTCCGACACCACGCCCGCGCCGCAGCATCGCACCATCGCAGGCCCGCTTTCCGAGTTGATGGATGGGGCACAGCCGCGTCGCCACGCATCCGTTCGGGACACGCCAGTTGATCCGGTAGCGGGCACGCCATTCGTCGTCGACCGTGCTGCGCGCACCATTACGAAGTTCGGGCAACCCTGTCTGGTCGCGCGGCCGAACCGCGGCAAGCCGCGCGCATTGACTCCGCAGGAATTTCAGGCTGCCGAACTGCTGATCGGTAACATCGGCCAATATGTCTCGCTGGACATGCTCTCTTCGCTGGTGGGCCGCAACGATAGAGCCTTGCGCAGAGTTCTGGACAACATACGCGAAGCGCTGGACCTCGGCAGCATCAAGAATCCGCTTGCGACGCTGATATTGATGCCCAACGGCTCGCCCGTGCGCGGCTACGGCATATTCGCGCCGGCTCCAGGCGCAACCATCGCCGGCGCGAATGCCGCCATGCGTGGCACGCGTGAGGCACTGCTTGCGGATCTGGGCGACGACGTTCAGACGGTTGCGGCCGACGCACAGCATGACGACGCAACACTCGTCGTGCGGATTGATAACCAGACCGTCAGGTTACGAGCCTGCCGCATCGTCGGACGCGCACAGACGAAATTCAACGCCACCGCAACGCTTGCATTGCCCGCTGCTAACACAGACGAAGTGCAGCATGACGTGCTGATCGGCTGGGATAGCACGCGCGGCGTCTATGCAATCAGGCGCGCGGGGCGGCCCGTCGTGATCGGCAGCGCAGTGCTCGACGAGGCGCAGGCCGCGGGCATCGCCTATAAGCTCGACCCATCGCGCGATGCGCCCGATGGCGTGTTCACGGTAGACAGCACCTGGGCCGCGCAGCCCGTCGAGCTACTCACGGCACTGAAGAATTTTCTGACGCACGAGCGCTCGCAAACAGCAGACATTCCGACGAATATCTCGCTGCAAAGGGATATGCAGATCCTGATTCTCGAACGTCTCGGTGCCACCCGTCATGGGCTACCCGGGCTCAACCCGCTTCCTGTCTACGACTTACCCGCGCCTTATCCCGCGAACGCATTGCTTTATGTCGGCACGATCTCACAGCATGGACGGCGTGGCTTCGGCATCCTGCCTACTCTTGCGGGGCGGGGTCAAGCGTTGGTCACGCGTTTTCATCGACGCGAAGACATGGCGACGTTCATCTTCGGTCTTTACCAATACGACGACACGATGCTCGTCGCCGCCTGGGACCCGGACAGTCGTTCGGAAACGAAGAAGAGCCAAATACTTTTGACCGTCAGCGAAGACACGCTACGCAAGGCGAAAGAACAGAACCGCGCGGTCGAAGAGTTGCGCAACATTGGCATGGGGCGTTTCGAGGAAATTTTCGTCGCGCCGCTCGAGCACCTCGATGCATTGATCGACATGCGCCTGCGCCCGAACCCGCAGCAGCGGATGATCGAAGCGCTGGGCGGAACGCCCCGCTTGAAAGAACGCCTCAACGAACACAGTTGGACGATCAAAATAGCAGGGCACGTGTTCCACGTGCAGTGGTGCGGCGGACTGTTTCGGGGGGAGACTTCGTCTCATATCGAACCGTTCTCGATCGCCGAGCGCTTCGTCGCCCCCCAACCGGACGCACTCGTTGTGTACGCCGGCTACGATGTCGAGACCAACGTTGTGGTGCTATGGCAGCAGACGCATGATGCCCCGGTACACGATCAGATGGAGTTTACTGTTGCCAACAACATTCTTGAAGAAGCACTGAGCGCCGGATTTGCTGAGGACTCCGAATTAATCGGCACAGAACGCGTCCGGTTCCGAACAGCCGTTGCCGCCCGCTGCGAAAACGACGCATTGATGGCGGCGTTTCATCGCCTGTCGCAGCCGCGTGAGCGCGCGCAAGTCTGGCGCGCAAGCGGACCTTCCGGCATTCACGATGAATTGCAAGCATACCTGCACCCTACGGAGCGGACCGATGCAGAACGCACTCGAATACACCCGTGGGCTATCGCCGTGAACCTGCCCACGCTTGGCGAGACGTTGCTTGATGTCTTCGCCTATCGCGCGAAGACCTATTGGGAGCGTATCGAATCGATCCCGCTCGTCATTCGACCGCAGATTCAACGAGACGACGAACGCCCTTCATTTTTTTCTGCGAGACGCGAACCCGTTTTGCTCGGCGCATGGAACGGCATTTATATTTTGTTCGACCCGCGAGCGCACCCGCGTGTCATGCGCAAGCAATCCATCACGGTCGCCCTGCCGCGCCGCCTGCTGCCGCGGATCCGGAAGAAGGGCACCGCGCAGATCACCCGCCCGATTGGTATCGGCGAGATCGAAGAAACCATCATCTTCGCGACCGGAGAACACTTGCTTCATGCCCTCGACCTGCGTTTGAAGACATTGCCCAAAATAAACCTCGATCGCGCTCGCCGGGCCATCGACTTGCATGACAGGGAAGCCGTGAACGACATGGTCGAACGCCTACAGCACGCGCTGGATCTACCCGAGCGTCACGCACTGACGGGCACTCGCGACATGCCGCCAGCCATGCTGATCGCCACCGATCCGCCCGAGGGCATCGCGCTGATCGAGACCGATGACGCGCTGCGTCAGGTTTCCCAAATGCCCGGCTCCTCCACGCCAGATCATTTGCTATGGCTGCGCGAAGACGAATCCGATCGCATGGTCCTGCTCGATCTGTGCTTGCGCGCTGTCCTTCAAGCAGACCAGGCGCCGCGCTGGCCGTCGCCACCGCAGTTCGATGTGCTGTGGACGATCGCGCACGCCGCGGCTCGTGGCGAGCCGGTAGCTGACGATGTGATTCAATCGGCGTGCGAGCGCTCGCTTGAATGGTTGTTCGTGGGCAAGCGAGCACCATTTATCGTGGATCGCGAGGCCTGCGGGACGTATCGCGTGCGATTAAACGATGCTACCGCGGAGGCAATGTCGGCGACGCCGATGCATCGAACCATCCTCGACCGCGTGTTGAATCATCCGACGCTTTACGCCGCGCCACGAGCCCGGCCTGACATCGTGTGGGCATTTTCGAAACGTATCGGCCGCGAGCGCGTCTTGCCGGCAGGCTCGGGCGACGATCTTGTGTTCGAACTGGATGGGCGCCGTGTATGGGTATACGGATTGACCCGCGTTTTGCGCCGAAGCGAGGATGGACAAACGGACTATATCGTCCCAGAACTATCGAAGACGCAATTGAATCGGCTCCGGCTGCACGCCGGGGACCATCACGTGTTTGCGGCGTTCGATCCCGCGCACGGTGAATATGGCTGGGTGTTTTGGTCGGCGCGTCCACATGTCGACCGGCTGGGTGACCCGGGCTACCGGCTACACATCAGCGCGGTGCGGCCGGACCATGCGGCGGAGGAATGGCGCGAGATGGAAGACGGCAGTGAAGAGAGGGTTACTTTTTATCGCGCAAAGCCTCAGAGAGGCTCCGTCATCACGTTATTGAAACGCACGGTTGCAGCGCTTCCGCGAAGTCAGCATCTCGCGTTGCTGCAAACGCATGCATCGGAACATGGCCTGCCATTCGATCAGGTGCTGGGCGTGATGAGGCCCGTCGACCAGATGGCCTTAGCGATGCGCTATGGATTCGCACCTTATACAAGACGTTACGCGCGTCAAGAAATCGAAGAAGCGCTGGGCACCGTAGCCAGGAACTCGCACGAGCAGTTTCGTCGGGCGATCAAGCGCGCCCGCGCGAGCATCGATGCAGGCGAGGCGATTCCATCGCTTGCCGACGTGATCGAACTATTGCGCGACGAACGTGCCGAGCACTATATAGGCTCAGCTATTCTGCTCGACATGCTGCGCCAACTGTACGGGTTGAATCACGATGCCAGACCGGCGTTGCTTGTCGACGTGTTCGGTGGCCATCAGTTCGGCCGCGGGCTGTGGCACGACTTGTACCGCGAGTTGGTCATGCGTCTGATGCGAGGCCGCGCTCAGCATGCAGCGGACACAGGCAAGCCACCGGCCACCGATGCGCTGATCGAGGCGCGTGTGCCCAGCGATGTGCCCCGCTCCGAGCCGGCTGCACCGGGGATGGCAACGCCCACACCGACTGTAAGCGTTGACCGCGACAGTCTGTTGCCCAACCTGGTTCTGCCGGATGCGGAGGCGCTACATGCGAGCTATCAGATCGCCATCGCGAATCTTGAACGCGAGCGCGACGCCGCATGGCCCGGAGACGTCGCGCTGCCCAGCGCCCTGGCTCGGCTGCCTGCGGATGTGGAATTGGTCATGCGAGCTTGGCTTGGGATCTGGCCTTTTGGGCAACGCCACACGACGCAAGCGGTGGCGGCGCAGTTCGATATCGCATCCCCCGATATCTGCCGGTCCTTGATCCGTCGCGCCAGCGACGAGCTGCTTGCCCACGCGCAGTCCATGCGGGGCATCGTATTAGACGAGGAGGTGACACGTCCCACGTTGGAAAGACTGGCTGCGTTGATTACGAAACAGTCCGAGCGTTTGGACGACGACGAGTTGGGCGCCGTGCTAGCGCGGCATGGACTGGCTGGCGCGCAACTCACCGTCTCGAAGACGACGCGTCAAGGGGGGCTGCGCGAGTTCCGGCCGCCCCCGCGATATCGCGTTGCGCTGGATAAGCTCACGGGGGAATTCGACAAATGGGAGACCTTGCGGCAAAAGGCCAGCGAACGGTCTCTGTCCGCCGAGCAGATCGACGACATTTATAAGCGCATCGATGCCGGCGAATACGCCCGGATTCTGCTGTTGTTACGCGATCCGGCTACACGCGATAAGACATTCTCGGACATGGTCCTTCGGTCCGTCGCGGCGGCCGGCAAGCGGAAGTTGCATCGCCAGGCGGCGACGCGAGGAATAAGAATGGGCAAGGGCCAGCGCGACGACGATGGCCTACGGCGTCTGCCCAGCACCACGTTGAGCTATGAGACGTCGGTAACCCGGGTCTGGGGAATCGATCCGCGTATCGAAACGTTTGAGCAACGCGCGCAGTTGCTCGATGCGGTGCTTGAACGTGCACTGGTCATCACTGACCAGGAGGCCGAGTCGATGAGGGCGATCATCAAGGAAGGCAAGCAGGCATTTGACGCATTCTATGAAAGGAACATCGGGCTTGCGCACCTTGCGGCCAGCGCCATGGGCTATTCCAAAGACCGGCCCGAAACGCATGGGGCACTCGACGACGCGATGGTTGCGCTGCGTCGTGCAATTGAGGGGTACATGCCCCGGATGTCCACCTCGTTCAGTTTATACGCAATGTCTGTTATCGAGCCGGCTATCTTCAGAGGATGGTGCAGGCGGTACGCGCGACGCCTGAATATATCGACGAACCGCGCCCGGGACGTCATCATGACGCGGTCCCTACGTGCTCGATTGCGCCACAAGGCAGCCATGCAAAACCTGCAACGCGAGCCTACCCGCGAGGAGCTGGCGAGAGCTGTGATGAAGCCGACGTTGCTCGATCATCTGCGTCGGAAGCTGGATGCCGAGCCGACGGCAAGCCAAACAGAGGCAGGTTGGCGAGAATACATGCCGGAGTTCCTGCGTCGCATCGACGACATCCTTGAAGTGCTCGCGGATGAGGACCAAGCGCGGATTGCAATCTCGCTCGATCAATCCGCCTTTGCCGATGGTGGCAGAACCCTCCACGAGCACGTGGCCGCGCCCGGTCAGCCAGAGCCGTCGTTTCCGGGAGACAAAGCGGACGACCTTGATGACAGCAGCCTCGCTACCAATCTACAGAAGGCGTTCGAGAGCGTGGGGCTCACCGAAGCTGAACAGGATATGCTTAAGCACCGTTTCGGTATTGCCGGATATACGCAGTTGCCCATCGAGCAACTCGCGAAGCGGCAGAGCGTAAGCGAGCAGACCGTTTCGCGAACCATTACATCCGCGCTTTCGAAAATCAGCGAATCACAAGAGGCCGAGGAACTGTTGATGGACTATCTTCGCCGATAACGGCCGCTATCGGATGCGTCGAGAAAATCCGTGATCGCATCGCGACTCGGCGTGATACCTCTTAACTGAAGAATGGCACCCGCATTGCCCCGATGATAGGTGCCGTGCAGACAAACATGCGCAATGATCTCGCCGCGTTGCATGCCGGCCGGCTTGCCGCTCGTAAAAACGAAATCGACGCGCTGTTCAAGTTCGTTCTGCGTCAAACCCTCTACATAGGACACGTACCAGTCATCGATCTGCGCCGCGCTGCTCGCAAGTTCGCGCAACTCGGGTAGCGGTTCCGATCGCGGCGCTTGAAAGCCGTGCGACAGCCCCAGCAGGTGATGCTGAAAGATTCGGTCGACCACATGAATATGGTCGAGGATACGCAGCATGATCGAGGCATCCTCTTTGGTCAGCCGGTCGATATGCTCGCTGACCACCTCGTAAAGGCCACGATCAGCCCAGCGTTTGATGGCAATAAGTTGCGCGTATGGATGAGCACTCATGAAAACCTTCCTTTTCGATTCACAAAAGGCATAATACGAGCGATTGCTCACATTTATCTACTCGCATTCCTCTGCTCCGAACATGCCGCGCAAGCCGCTCACGAAACCCAGGAAACACGCGTCTCAACAGAGATCGCGTGCGACGGTTGACGCATTGATTGAAGCAACCGCTCGCATTTTGGTCAAAGACGGTTTCGACAAGACCACCACGAATCGCATCGCTGAAAAGGCAGGTGTGAGTATTGGCTCGCTCTATCAATACTTTCCGAGCAAAGAGGCGCTCGTTGCCGCTGTCGCGCAACGCCACAACCAGGACCTGATGCGGGTGGTGCGCACCGCGCTCGCGGACGTCGCAGCGCTGCCGCTGGAGCAAGCGGTGCGCAGGCTGGTCGCCGCGGCAATCGACGGGCATCGTGTCGACCCTCAACTGCATCGCGTGCTCGCCGAACAGATCCCGCGTACGGGCAGGACCGCGAATACCGATGTACCGATTCAGCAGGCCCATGCGTTATTTGGCGCCTACCTCGAAGCTCACCGCGGTGAGCTTCGTCAGGTCGACCTCGCGCTGGCAACGTTCGTATGCGTGACCTCGATAGAGGCGCTGACGCACACGGCGGTCCTCGATTATTCCGAACGCGCATCGGACGAAGCGTTCGAAGCGCTCGTCGATGAAGCCACGCGCCTCATCGTTCGGTATCTGCAGTAGTTACTGCTATAACTGAAACACACGCGTCAGAAAGCGTCGTACATCCGCTTCCGCTTTTTTCGCAGCGTCCGCGTTGCTGCCGACAAAAACACCGGTCGTGCGGCACTTCGCGTAATCGAACACGGCCGAGAAATCCTGATAGCGCTTGAAGGTTTGCCCTGTTTTTAGAATGCGATATTCCCACGTGACAGGATCGATCTCACTCGATGGGCAATCTCTACTGGATTGCGCGTTCGGCAACGATTTGAAGTAAGGCACGGTGTTGTCGAAATCGTGATACGCCCCTTCGTACACGTGCACCTCGACATCGAGCCCGGCGGCTTTCATCGCATCCCCATAGTCGACGCAAGGAAGCGCCGGCGTGTAGTTGTCCTTGCGCGCCAAGGCCATCATGATCGGCGCGCCCGTCATCGGCGACGGCGTGGACCAAAACCGTATCGGGCAACCCGGGTAGAACGCGATATGCGCGGCAAAGCGGGTGTCATCAGAGATGATCCCTTTGCGAATCCGGTTGACCGCGGTATCGAGCGCGACGATGCCACCGCGTGAAAAACCAATCACACCTATTCGCCGGGCGTCAATGCGCGGATCGGTGGCCAATAAGCGAAGCGCCGATAGTGCATCGGCATCGTTGGCGGATTGATCCAATAACGATTGGTCGTCGATCGTGCGGTCGATATGCCGCGGCTTGAACGAATCGACCAGGAATGTCGCGATGCCGAGCTTGTTAAAAAACGGCACCCAACGGTCGATATCCTTGTTTTGGATGCCGGCCGAACCATGTGCGATCACCATCGCCGGAAGCGGGCTTTTTGCATCAGCCGGGAATGACAACGTTCCCCATATCATCGTCGGTTCCGGATTGTAGGTTCTGCGCGCCAGCTCGAAACGGCTTTTCGGCGTCACGCTATTGAAGTAAATCTGCCCGACCGGTTGCGTCGATAAATCGGTCAAGACCTGCTGCGCCGCTACGTTGCTCGACATTGCGAATATGATCGGCAACACCGTTAAAGCCAGTTTGGCTACCGCTTTGAGCGTCATCGCTTCCCCGTTAAAACCACCACTTCGTATTCAGGCACCCATGTCACGCTCCGCGGTTCGGCGCGTTGTTCGTGTGCCGCGCCAATCCACCAGGGCAAGCCATTGTAGTAGTAGTCATCGATCGAGTCCGCACCTGAAAACAGGCGCCCGCGGTCAACCCGTTACTTTTTCGCCGTGACCCCGCCTGCGTTTACCGTTCCGTTAGGCGGCATGATGCCGAGCAGCCACGAAAAATCCTGTTTGTTCCACCCGGCCAACGGCGATGGGATCCCCACGGCGGGCGTGCCCGGAAACGCGCCGAAATTCGGATTTTCGACGATGGGTTGGGTGTTGCTTGTAAAGGATGCGTACGAATGGCAAGTCATACATGACGCTTGTTGCGGCGGCACCTGTGCATTGAATTCGGTGAATGAATTCCCGAGCAACACCGGTTGTTTCTGCGCGTTCACATAGCCTGTTTGCACGCCAACCAAACGATAGTTGTAGAACGCGCGACGAAGCGCGGCGGCGTCCATCAGGTTTCTTAACTGCGACGTCATACCCGTGCGCTGCCCGTTACTCGGCGAGACCAACGAGCCCCAAGGATCGACGCAATTCGAGTAAAGCTTGTCATTGCAGCGATTCGGGTTGGTGCTCGTGCTTTGCGGCTCGAACGTCGCCCACACCCAGTTGGGAAGCAGTTTTGAAGAGATGTGCAGGCCGACCAGCGCATAGCATTCGTCTCCGATTTTCTCTACGTAATACCCGCTGGAAACGGGCTCGGCGCAATTGAACCCAGGGATGATCGCGTTTGACGGCAGCCAGTCCGCTTTGACTTCAAGCGCGGAGGATGGAAACGACAATGGCCCGTTGTTGTAGATATAGTCGTTTTGTCCCGGGAGCGTCTGCAAGCTATATTTAACGTTCCTGCCTTGGGGAGACATAATGAAGTCGGCTTCGGCCTGGTTGACGTGAACTTCTTCGCAAAACTGAGGATCGGCGGACAAATTCTTCGGCACGAACGGAAGCAGCGCACTATCGGTCGTGGTTTTTGCGGTTGTCATTGGCTGGCAAAGCGCGGGCAAGTCACGCGCTTTCGAGGCTAATACGCTCGCATGCAGACGTTGTCGTCCTTCTTGGTTGGTGCAGTCTTTGCCGCCATGGAGCAAGCATGTTTGCTCCGCCCAGGTCTCCCACATCAGCGGCGAAGTGGTCTTCGAACTGGCACAATTCGCGGCAACAAATAACTGCCAGGCGAAATGTTCCATTGAATCGGGGCCGTCCGGTATTTTCGTGGGAATCGTACAAGGGGAGCCGGTCGGGCCAGCCGCATCGGTCGCCGCCCGCGCCGGGACACATTGAATAAAAGCAATCATGCCGAATGCCGACAACAGCAGCGACAGAAAACGAGGTGCTTTCATTT
The DNA here is from genome assembly GCF_964253315.1 of Trinickia sp. LjRoot230. Taxonomy (NCBI): domain Bacteria; kingdom Pseudomonadati; phylum Pseudomonadota; class Betaproteobacteria; order Burkholderiales; family Burkholderiaceae; genus Trinickia; species Trinickia sp. LjRoot230. Next base: position 35,422 of record NZ_CAXUQX020000001.1, on the reverse strand, counting down.
TTCGCTTCTCCCGAGACAGTGGAGTGCCGCGCCGAAATAGCGGCGAACGGTGATTTGCTCTGCATCTGTCAGGATAAGAACGTCATCAACGTAGCGGCCTAGCAGAGTTGTTAGTTGTGAAGATGTAGCTTCACCAAGCAACGGCTCCGCGTGCATTGTCATTCTCGCCATGTCCAATCTTCGCAATCTAACGTTCGAACATCTTCTGACCTACATCGCAGTCATCGAGACCGGGTCATTGACCCGCGCGGCAGAGCGCCTCGGTATCGGGAAGACAGCGGTAAGCAAAAACATTCAGCGGCTCGAACACGAGCTCGGCGCCAGCTTGATCGTCAGGACGACACGACGCATCAACGTGACAGAGGCAGGGGCATCGTTTTTCGAAGCCTGCAGCGAGATCGCACAACTGGCTGGTGAGGCCATGTTCGCTGTCAGCCCTGCTCCGGACCAGCTGCGCGGTACGTTAAGGGTGGCTTCCTCTGTCGAGTACAGCGCGCTCGTGCTTGCTCCGGTGCTTGCGCGCATGCGCACCATGCACCCGGGATTGCGCATCGAAATGGTGTCCGGTGACCGTCCAATCGACATGATCGCGGAAGGGGTCGATGTTGCACTTCGTCTCGGCGAACTGGCCGACTCGAGCCACCGCGCGGTTGGCATCGGCAAGTATTCGAAGTGGCTTGTCGCGAGCCATGATTTTGTCGCGCATCATGCGCTTGCCGCGGACATCCATGCCGCCGGTGATGCGCCCTTCATCGGGCTCTCCGTTCTCCCTCATCCGTCGCGTTGCAACTTGCGTCACGTCAATGGCGAATCCCTGCAGATCGACTTCGTTGCCGAATTCATCGCCGACACGTTTTATGCGTGCCGCGCAGCGGCTGCCGAGGGCGCTGGCATCGCGTTGCTGCCTGACTTTTCCGTTCAAGCCGACATCGCTGCCGGGCGGCTGGTTCGCGTTTATCCGGAGTGGTCGAGCGCGCCACTTCCGATTCACGCGTTGCTTCCGCCCGGCAAGCACATCGCGCCGAAAACCCGGGCGTTGATCGACATGCTCAAGGCAGGCGTCTAGCTACTGGGGAGGCACATGTCGCATGCAAATGGCCGTTGCGAAGAAGGATCACCGTCGGGGTCTCCGCAAACGGTTCGTGACGAACGCCCGAATGCAGGCGCAGCCATGTTCCCGCTGGATACCGGTGGCTCGCGCTTCTCAGCTCGCCGCTCAGCACGAAGATCTCTTCGCCATGTGGATGAGCATGATCGCGTGTGCGCGCGCCGGGCTGCCATGCAACAAGGCTGAGAAGATGGCCATTACGTGAAAGTGGAGCAACACGCATCAGCGGATTACGCCCGTCATGCCATATGCGCTCGCCTGCCCGATCAACTGCCGGCTCACATCGGGCATCCGACGCTTCGCTATAGAGGAACAGACGTGCGCCATCGCGCCCCGCGCGCAATGCGGCCGGAGCGCATCGAATCGTGAAGTCATCGGCATGAAGATTTTGGTCGTTGATCTCGATGGTGCCGCGTAACACGTATAGATCATGGCGTTTTCGCGCATCGAGCGTATGAACCTCTGATGCGCCAAGGTCCACGACACCTGCCCAGAGCGGCGACGCCGCGTCGGTCAGAGCGGTAATCAACGCGCTTCGCGCCGGAGCGTCGAGATCGGCCCAATTGCGCTCGATGCGTTTGTTTTGCATGGCTTGCTCCGCACGTTGTGCAAGTGCTATTCATCGCTTCAAGCGGCCCGATGCTCCAGGCCGATCGCCGACCGCTCAAACGGAATGAAGCCCGGTAGCGACTCCATTCTTTCGAGCCAGCGGTTGACGTTTCGATAGGGCGAACGGTCGACGTTGCCTTCGGCCGCGCGTTCGATGTAGCTGTAGAGCGCGATGTCGGCGATGGTCGGTGCGAGCCCTGCTATCCAGTCGCGTTGCGCAAGCACCTCGTCGAGCTGCGTGAGAATGGCATGCGAACGCGCGATGACTTCCTCTGCATTGCGTGGTGCGCCGAAAAGCGTAATCAGACGTGCCGCAGCAATGCCGTAGGTGATCTCGCCGGAGGCAACGGAAAGCCAACGTTGGACCTCGGCCGCTTCGAGCGGCGTCTCGGGAAGCCAACTCTTTGGCGCGTATTGCTTCGCCAGATAAACGAGGATGGCCGTTGAGTCGGGAATGACGGCATCGCCATCAATTAGCACCGGGACTTGGCCGAACGGGTTGAGGCTCAGATAGGCGGGCGATTTCTGTTCGCCGGCCCGAACATTCACCTCGATCGTTTCGTATTCCAGTCCGAGGATGGAGAGAAAAAGATGCGTCCGATGAGCGTGGCCGGAAAGCCGAAAACTGTAGAGCTTCATGATTGCCGTCCTGTTGCGTGGTGGAGTCGGTCAAGCGTTGAAGCGATTGTGCTGGGTAAGACTGCACGTGATAAGTGCGCGGGGCGGCGATTCAGAATCCGCGTTTGGGGGACAGTGGCGAATTTCGATCAAGCATGATGCTCATTTGGCGTCTGTGGCTCGGTTTTCATCCCGTCGATATTCCGCCGGCGCCTTGCCCACCAACTTCCGGAAATCTCTCGTGAAATGCGCCTGGTCGAAATAGCCGAGCTGGTTGGCCAATTCCACCAGATCGACCGGTTCGCCGCCGGCGAGCTTGTCGGCGGCTTCATGCAGGCGATAGCGGCAGATCACCCACTTTGGCGTCACCCCCACGTAGTCAGCAAAAAGCTGCTGCAACGTACGCTCGCTTGAACCGGCACGGCGGGCAAGATCACTCACCCGCGTAAGCCCGATGTCCTGCTCCAGCATCTGCAAGATCGCGTGGATGCGCTCGACTTGGCGGTCGGGCTGCGGCAACACGCGCAGCAGCAGCGCCTCTGCGGCCGAGACCATACCGGCATCATCCTGGGCGCCAAGCACGATATCTTCGGCTTCGGCGTCTGTGCAGCCCAGCAGCGTCGACGCCGGCAGCACCTTGTCGGTCAGCAGATGCACGGGCTTGCCGAAGAATGCGCGAAAGGCGCCGGGCCTAAAACGCAAGCCGATCACGCGCCCTGCTTCGGCGAGCGTGGTCTCGAACGCGCCCGACACCACACCGAATACGCCGGTCTGCCGTCGGTCGAACACCAGGTTCACGCAGGGATACGGCAGCGTGCGCTGCACGTAGGGCGGCTGACCGCGCAGATCCCATTCGACAATCCAGTGGTGATCCAACACACCGGCGAGTTCGGCGCACGGCTGGTAGCGATTCAGGCGAAAGCGCTGGTGGAAGGCCCGGGGGCCGACCACGCCCTTGGGCGCGGCGGTGACATTACGCAAGTCGGTCATGGTGCTGGCGGTGCAAACGGTAGATGTGGTTTCGTGATGATGCACTGCCGCAGCGGATTTTTCCAAGACGGCCGCGCAACGCCATCCTATATTTGGTTCTCTTTTCGACCCTATTCCGGAGCCCGTCATGCCGCAAGACCGCCACCTGATCTTCTACCATGCCCCGCGCAGCCGATCCGCGGGCGCCCGCATGCTGCTTGAAGAGTTGAAGGCCGACTACGAACTTCACGCGTTCGACCTGTCTCGCGGCAAACATCACGACCCCGACTACCTGCGCGTCAACCCGATGGGCAAAGTTCCCGCGCTGCGCCACGGCGACGTGATCGTTACCGAGCAGGCCGCCGTCTACATGTATGCGGCCGAGCTGTACCGGGAAGCGGGCCTGGCGCCGGCGATAGGCGATTCGTTGCGCGGACCGTACCTGCGCTGGATGGTGTTTTACGGTTCGTGCTTTGAGCCAGCCGTCGTCGACCGCTCGATGAATCGCCCGCCCGCGGCCTACTCCACGTCGCCCTATGGCGACTTCGAGACCGTCGTCAATGCGGTTGGCGCACAGCTGGCCCAAGGCCCCTACCTGTTGGGCGAGCGCTTTACGGCAGCGGACGTGCTATGGGGCGCAGCGCTGAACTGGATCACGATGTTCAAGCTGATACCCGAGACACCCGTATTGCGCGCTTATATCGATCGAATCCTTGCGCGCCCGGCCATCCAGCGTGCGCAGGCCGCGGATGAGGCACTGGCGGCGGAGCATGACAAGGCCAAGGCAGCGGCCGATTTGAGTTGATGTTGTAGGTGCCTACTTGATGAATGATCCGGTTAGTCGGAACCGCTACGAAACGCGGCTCACACGCGCGCTCGATTATGTTTACGATCATCTCGCAAGGCACAACGCACCTATAGCCGGCTTCGTCCGGCGCTCTCTGGAGACAACTCAATGGCGATGCACGAAGTGGCAATCCGTCACCTGGAGCCAATGGAAATTTTATCGGTCGATCACGTTGGACCGTATATGCAAATCGGCAACGCGTTCGATGCGCTGTGCGGCTGGCTGGCGAAACACAATTTGCTCACGGCGGATATCAGGATGGTTGGCGTTTACTACGATGACCCCAGTGTCGTCGAAGAAAATGCGTTGCGCTCGAAAGCCGGCGTGCTATTGCCGGAATCCGTTCGAGCGTCCGTGACGTTGAGCCCACCGGTTTCGCTCACGCATGTGAAAGGGGGCGAATACGCGGTGCTACGGCACCAAGGACCCTACGCGGATATGCCTGCGGCGTATCAGTGGCTATATGGAACGTGGCTCGTGCAATCGGGCCGCAAAGTGGCTGATGCGCCGGCCTTCGAGGCGTATCTGAACAACCCGCGGGACACGGCGCCAGCTGATCTGATCACCGAGATCTGCTTGCCGCTGGTGTGAAGTCGATGCTTCACTCCACGGTTCGCGGTGCCGGTACGACGACTGCCATCGTTGCGAGATGCGCATCGGCATCGACCGGCACCGGATAATCCGTCAACCCTTTTCGAACGGCTCCCCCCACCGCGAGAACTCGCTCCGTTGCGGATCACGCTCGGGGCACGCTTCGCTCGGCAATTTCGTCTTCTCCTGTACCCGGCAACCGCAGAGCTTGCAGATCTGCCCGGGCAGCAGCCGATATATCTGCCGATCAGGCGCTTGCGTCAGGTTCGGGCACGAGAGGCATGCATCACGTCGGCGCGTAAGCGTTGCTTCGTCGACAACCGAGAAGCCCGTGCGTGCCCAGCGGGCCATCGCCGCCGCAGCACGTCCAACCAGCTCCGCGTTCGACCATCGAGGCTCGGTGACGCGCAAACGCGGCGGGTTGGCAAGCAGGATCTGCATCATCGCCGGCGTGCGGCGGCTGGCGAGTAGATTGTGCGCATACGTGTCGTCGTTTAGCGCAGCCTCGAGCACCGTCAACGGTACAGGTTGATCGAGGCCGAGCGTCGAGGCCAGTTGCATGCGCTGCTGCATCAGAGCGTCCTGGCTGTCCGTCATGACTGAACTCCCGCCGCGGCTCGGCGCGGCCGCACGTCCGCCCCGACCTTGAATGACACGGCCGTTCGGTCCGGATCGAGCGTCGAGCCATCTTCCGCTTCGACGTCGCGCACCCGCAGTTCATACTCACCGGCGGCAGGATCGGGGAAAGTCACCGTCAGCACCACTTGCTCCGGCACATCGGGCGCGACAAGCGCCGTGGTGATAACCGACTCCGGCGTGATGACGTAATGCGTAATGTCACGCGCCGAGCGCGCATCGACCGGCATATTGAACGTTGCGATGATGCTCGGCGTCCCTTCGAACACGACCGCTTCGGCCTTTTCGAGCCTCAACGTGTCCGCAGTCGGCCCGCCGGCACAAGCCGGCAGCGGCAAGCCGGCCATGCCGCTCTGCAACGCGTCGAGGCGGCACTTCAACGACGGCTCGTGGCATTTGCTCGGCCCACCGGCATTGACGTCGGCGAATCCGAACAGCTCCTTGACCTGCTTGAATGCCTCGAGCACCACCGAATTCTGAAACTCGAAGGCTGTCGGCAACACATACGAGATTGCGTCGAAGTCAGCTGCGCCGGTGCAGGCATAACCGCGGCGGTCGAGCTGCGACAGACCGAGCAGACGCGCAATGCCATGAGCGAGGATCAGCGCGAGACCTTCACGCTTGACGGTCAGCGTGCGCAACAGCCGGCCGGCCACATACACGGTCTGAGTACCGAATTGGCGGAATGCGTATAGGTTCGGGGTCTCGTCCGCCCATTCGAGGTGGAGGGTGATACCGGGAAAGAACCCATCGAATAGCTCCTTCAGATAGCGGAAGTTCGCCCGGTTCAGTTCCTCGCTCACCGGCACGTGCGGCGCTTGCTTGCCAATGCTGGCTGCCTGCTCGTCCGTCAGAAACCGGGGCGCCCATTGGGGCACGCCTCGCGGCGTCGTGATCGCCTCATGCGGTTCGAAATGCACGGTCCGAACCGCGCGCGGTGCAGCGCCGGCGTGGCTCGAGAAAATCGTGGCACTCCCCGCCGCCGCGGCGTATTCCGTGCTGCCGATGGCGGGACGCTGATCGAGATCGGCAACCAGATACGGCTGGACGTCGTCCAAGCCCTGGCTGATCTGCAAGATGTAGTCCGCTGTGACAAGGCCGTTTGCGCTGAGCAGGTGCCCGTCGAGCGAGATTGCGCCAGGCGTGAATTCGGCCGAGATGTGATGAATGCCGCCCGTGTAGAGGCCGAGCTGCACGTCGTACGCCGTGACCGAAGCGCCGTCATCGGCAACCAGCACGTCACCGGCACGCAGCCGGTCCGCGCGTATCAATTTGCCCTCGGGCACGAGGAAAAGGTGATCGGGTGTTACGATGATCTCGCCGTCCGCGCCATAGTGCACAAGCACCATCTCCTGACTGCCGCCGCCTGTCCCCGCACTCATGACCACCGGCCGCTGGTTCCACGTGATGCCGAGTCGGCTGCCCGCTTGGTCGATCGACGCGACATAAACCGGATCGCCCTCTTCGAAGTTCTGAATGTACCGGACCTCGCCCGTGCTGATCGCGACTCTCGTGTCGTACGCGAAGCAGGAGCAGCAGCAATAGCATTCACTGTAGGTCCAGTTTCTATCCTTGTCGCGCCGGTCCTGGCACGCATCGGCTGTGGACAGAACCTGTTCGCCCGTGGCCTTGTTGTAGCAAATGAAGAAGCCGATCGGCGTTGTCGGTCCCTTGACTTGGCACTTCGGAATCTCGACGCCGGAGGACGTCCGGCAAAGACACTTTTGCTTGAATTGGGTCGTATTCTCAAACTTGTTGCAGTGAGCCCCCGTACAGGGCATTTGTCCCGGTTCGAGATATTTCTCGCATTCAAATGCCATGACATGTACTCCTGATGAAGTGTTGATATAACGGTTCGTCGAATGGAGAATTCATCCGCAGCCGAACACGCACGCCTTGGTGACAAGAAACAGCTGAACGTCGAGGAATAAATCCGGATCGAGACGGCCATCGGGCCGGAGCAACGCTTTCAGCTCGGGCTGTTTTGCCATTGCATCGACGTTGACCGACAACAGCCAGGGGCCAACGAATTTGTCCTTTGGCACGCCGTTGGAAAACGTTGTCGTGCCGTATGCCCCTTCCATCTTCAACGGCTGCGTCACGGCCGCCTTGTCGACGCGCAGCGAGATGAATTCCGATTTGGATGGCAGTTTGATACCGCTGTCGACCACGATCTGCGATTCGATCTGCATCATCAACGCCTTCGCGATATTCGACGGCAGCAGGTCCGGTTGATCGACAGTGAACACGAGCGTCTGGAATCCACCCGACGGTTGCGCTTCGGCAAACGCGGCCCACGCGTCGGCGCCAACGAGTTGCTTGAGATCAAGAAAGATCGCGGCGGGTAACAGGTAGCCGCCAAGCAGTTTCTCGACGTCCCTGCGGGCTCCGGTACCGCCGTTCAGTGCAAAGTATTGCAGCATGATCCGAACATCCGAGATCGACATGAGGTCGATCGTGTTCGTCGCTTTCGGGATGCTCAAGTGCCACTCCGAAACGGCGCCCGTTCCTTCGAACGGGATGTAGCGCTCGTCGTAGATGTTCACCGAAGACAGCCCGAGGCCAACGCCAGTGACGCTGTCTCCGCTGTAAAGCGCAATCTGCTGCGCGGCCTGCCAGTTCCTTCTGATGCTCGATGGGATCTCGCCTTTCGGATCGAGCAGATAGGCGACCGCTTTCGGATCCGCCGTCAGCACGACGTCGTTGCGCGTCTGCGTAAGCATGCCGTTGAGCGTCGTGAACACCTCGCCTTTCTCGTCGAGGACGCTCAACGCGATCGCCACGATCTGCCTGCAGTAGTGGCCGGGAAAATCGAAGTCGAACAGGGCTTCGGTGAGCGAGAGCGTGCACTCCCCGGTCTGTTTCAGGCGCAGCAGCTCCGCTGGCGCGATCGTCGCCAGAGAGACCTCTTTCTCGATCAACAACCGCCGACGGTTGTTGCGAAGGTAAGTGCTCTCCATCTGATCAAGCGACAGCTGCAGTGACTCCCCCGACAGCAATCCTTGATGAAGGCTATCCCAGTAATCGAAGTTGATAAACGTGTCGTCGCGGTCGAGTTCGTATCGATAGGCAGCCTGCACGGCCATCGCGGCCTCCAGCGCAAGCCGATACGTCTGGAAGAACAATGTCGACAGCCGGCCCGTCATCCAGACGTACAGCTCCTGATTGTCGAACTTGTTCGTCAGAAACTCCTGCTCCTTCGCCGCATTGGTGATCGCACGCTGATGGATTTGGAGATCTCGCTGGGCGATAGCGAGCTGCCCGGTCGCTGCGGCGATCTGCTTCGTCAGCGCTGCCGCATCCATGCCCGCCTGTTCGGCATTGAAGCGCCATTCCTGTGCGCGGCGCTGATAACCGCCGACCGTGAGGCTCGTGCTGGCCGCAAAGTCGGCCACTCCCCCGAGCACCTCAGCCACCTGCCCCGCGGCATTGAGCGTGTTCCCGAGTTGGATGCCGCCATAAGTCATCGCGAACGGCGATCCGACTTGCGGCGTGGCGTAGGCGATCGAGGCGGCCGCTTGCAGCGTGCCCGCCATCACGCTAAAGCGCAGCGCGATCGCCGACGCGACGAGGTTGGCGATCTCCGCGGGATTGAGAAACTCGTCCGCCAGGTCGTTATAGAACTTGCGCCTCGCGTCCAACGCCTTTTTGTTTTCCTGCAATCCGTCGAGTGTTGCCTGCATCACATCGACCTGCCGCTTCTTCGATTCGCTTGTCAGGTTCAGGATGTCGATCTCATTGCGTGCGCGCAACCGCGCCAAGCCTTCGATATCGCGCGATTGCAGCGCGGCCGCGAGCGATGCGCCGAACGAGATTACATTCGCCGTCAGTTGCCGTGCGAACAATATGAGCGACGTAAATCGATACGGCAGGATCGTCGCCTGTTGCTGCTGCAGAACATTGAGCGACGACTGGCCTGCCGCGCTGGCTCTCACGAGTTGCAACGGGTTGATCGGCGGCTGAAATAGCGCTAGCTGCCGCGGACGGCCCTCCAGATCGAGGCAGTTGCGCAGCTTATACAGCCGGTCCTCGAGCGTGTCCCAGTATGCAAGTAGTTGCGGATTTTCCGGCACGCAAAAGTACGGGTCGATTTCGGTAAACGGATTCCCAAGCAGACCCGGCGCGACGATATCGTTCGCAGGCAACAGGTTCTCGACGTAGATCAGGAACTGTGGAATACCGTCCGGCGCACTCTCGTACGCTTTCTTGATTTTCTCGAACGTGGTGACCGGTTGCACGGGACACGGCTCAAGGCCGGTGGGCCGCGGACCCAGCAGATCGAGCGCGTAAAAATAGAGCAGGCTCGCCGCCGTCAGCGACTCCCATGTGAACTGCGTGAACAGCGAGTCGCCCCACGCGATCAGCGTGTCGACATAGCCCATGAAGATCGACTTCTCGAACGCGCCGATTCGCAAGCGCGCGATGGCGAATGGGTCGAACGGATCGTTGTTGTAGGTCGCGATCTGGACCGGGTCCGTAAGGGCAGCGATCAGCGACTTCACGGTATGGTTGCGCAACGGCTGGAATTGCCAGAAGCGCGCCGCGGGTCTCGCCACTTGGTTGTTCAGCAAGATGTTGCGCGCCTCGCGGATTCTTCCTTCTTTTTCCGGCGGCTGCAATTGCGGCCAAAGGAAGCTGAGATCCGTTCCCGCCGTGAACTTCTCGGATACGCTGCCGTCCGCCAAGATAATGTCCTTGGCGCGCAATTCGCCGAACGCCTCTTGCGCCAGCGTGCGTGGGATATTGGGCGTGATGAACGAGTCCACCGTCAGCGGCGTGGGACGCAACGTCGGATTGAAGATGTATTGATACCAGCGCAGCGCCTCCTCGAACCGCATGTCGGACTTGAGCGAGGCTGCAACCAGTTGCGGCGAGTAAAAGAAAAGTTCCCAGTAGTAGAGCCCATACGGACCGTCGAAGTCGACTTGCGCGCCGTCGAACCGAACCGGCGCAATGACGCGCGACGTCGGCGCATACCGCGAGAACGGCACCTCCGGCACGACCGGAATCTGTTGCAACTTGAGTGACAGCAGCGAGTCGATGCCGCCCGCGAACAAGGCCCGGCTCAGCCGACCTGTCGATGCGGTCGAAAGCCGCGTAAAACGGAACTTCAAGTCATACAGCGTCGTCTGCCACGCCGCCGTGCGATGCGCGAGCAAAATGCGGCGAACCTCCGCAATCAACGCCTGCCGAATCGACGGATTCGCGCTCGGAAAAAGGAATGCGAGGTCGGTCTCGTCGTTGACGAGCCTCGAGATCAAGCCCGTCGAGTCGACGATGCCTTTTTCGCGCAGTTGCGCAAACACCTCGGCTGATTGAGCTTCGTCGATGCCCGAGCCGATGAACGAGCGCGCGTCGAGCAGCTCGAACTCGAGTTCATAGTAGTAGCGAAAGCCGGTAATCGACGGCAAACCGAGCAGGGTCTCGCGGACCTCCGCAATCCGTATCCCACGGCGCGGCTCCGGGTCGCCGGCTAGCAGTGACGAAAGATCGGTCCGCGGCGTGAACTGCTCCACGCGATCGTCCTCGCCCACGATGCCAAGCCCCTTGAGGTCCGCGATGATCTGCTTTGACACGGTCAGATCGATGTCGGGCGTCACGAACGTGTCTTCGTAGACGCGTGGCTGCGACTCGATTGCGGCGATGCGCATCCACCTCGAGATCGGCGGTAACTCGGTGGCATCGGACGTGACGAGAAACGCCTCGTTGCCGTTGTTGAAAACGAACCAGCCCGGCTGGTTCTTCACCATCATCACGGATGCGTTTTCGCGCGCGATGCGCTCCAGCAGCGGCGGGTCGCCGAGATAGACAAACAGGACGCGGCGCACTTCATCGATCAAGCGCCCTTTCTGCGGCTCGGCAATCGATGGAAAAAGAAACGACAGGTCTGTGGCCGACGTCAACGTCGGGACGACTCTTCCGACTCCATCCAGGATTCCCTTTTGCGCGAGCGCCTCGTGCACCTCCTTCGAGCGGGCAGTGTCGATCGGATCCAGAAGAAACGAGCCGCCATTGGCAGGCACACCGGCCGCGCGCAGGTCGAACAGAATGCGCTGCACCGCCGCGATTAACGGCGCGGCGACGGATCTCGGCTCGCCCGGAAACAGGAAGAAAAGGTCCGTATTGCGATTGAAGGTAGACGACACCATCCCAGTGGAATCGACAATACCAACCGATTCGAGGTCGCCAAAGATCGTGTCCGACTGGATAGCGTCGATACCGCGCGCAATGAACGCGTCGACGCCAACTCGCCGAGACAGCGATGCCGAGCTGATCACAGACGTGTAATCGCCGTCGTAGTTCGTCCGCAGCACGTTGAACGACGAGGTGACCGCGAGTTGCGATGTCGGCAGATCGATCTTCGGCGCCAACGCTGGCGGCACGCCCGGCGAAAGATTTTGGCGCAACAGCGGAAACTCGGTCATGTTGAGGATCGAGTCGCGGTTCAGGTCGGCGTTGATCGTGGTCGCGTTGCGCAGTGCCGTCGGGCCGCGCGTCCTGGTTTCCAGCGCCTGGTTCACGTTGATCGCAGCACTCCGCACGTCTGCCGCGAATTCGTAGCGCGGCGGGTTCGCGGTTGCTTGCGCGGCCAACGGGCGGGCGGGCACCGGGTCGATCCGGATGCCGTCGATGTTGTTGTCGAGGAACGGCCCGTAGAAAACGGTCAGCTTCTCGGCGGCCGCCGTATTGTCTGGCTGTGTCGTCAGCACGTCCGGCAACACATGCACCACGTTGACCTTGCGCCAGTAGAGACTGTCCATGTCGAACAGCCGGAAGCCTGACGAATCCTTGAATGTGGACGGCGACGGCGTCACGTAGACGACTTCGTCTTCGTACACCGTCTGCGCGGGAACCCACGTCATCGTGAAGTCGTAAAACGTGAAACGAATCGCCGCCCGATAGACGATCTCGTTTTCCGATACCGCCTCCAATTGCGGCGTGGAGGATGCTTTGATCTGGGAGATCGACACCGGTGTGAGTTCGACCCAGAAGAGGAATAGACGGTTGAATGCGAAAACCGGCGACACGTAGCGGGAGCTGATCGATACGTCGATCGGCAGCCATTCGGACCATCCGGCCGAGACTTCCTTGCGCGAATAGAAATAGGCGTAGGGCTCGGTCAGCGTGCGAGCGAAGAGGAATAGCGTGTCGATCGCGCCGCGTCTGGCATCCTCGACCGTGTAGCGGCAACTGTCGATGCATGTCAGCGTTGCGCGTGCTGCCACGCCATCGAGGTATGTCTTGTACGCCGGGGACACCTGCTCGGGCGAGAGATCGGACTGCTGAAGCGAGTCTTGTAGCGCGCGAAACAGCGTCGTGCGCGACTTGCGCAGCGATGGAATAAGGTAGTTCTCGGGGTAGAGAAATATCTTCCGATTCGCCTCCCACACGCGGTAGTTCAGCATCCATTCCCACCACGCTTCGGGGACTGAAATCTTCTCGACGCCGACTTCGAGGTTGAGCCGGCTACGCTGCAGATAGAGCTGAACCGCGTTCAGACCTTCGACGACGAGGGAGATGTCATTGCAACCGCTGCGCTCCACATCGATCAGCAGATAGTCGCTCAGCTGGCGCGCGGAAACGAAGTGCGGGTCCTTCTGACGCAGCGACCAGAGCAAACGCTCCAGCAACAAGTCGCGCCGCCGCTCGTTCAGACCTGCGATAACGCGGGCACTGACTGCGGTCCAATCACTTTCATTGCGGGCTTTCGAGAGCGCGGCGACCATCGCGACGGTTTCCGACCACACCGGCCAGTCGGCGGTCTGCGCCGACAGGTTGCGTAACCGCAGGATGGCGGCCACCGCGATCGTATCCATTCCTGACGCAGCGAGGATCGCGAAACAGCGCTGCATTCGTGCAAGGCCTGCAAGCGAGTCATAAAGCATCGTTGACCCGCCGAGGTCTTGGGCGACGCGGCAGATCTGCGCTTGCGGCCAGCCGGACAACTGCGACAGTGCCGCGCTTTTCGCACCGTTTGTGCAAGCCGTGTCCGTCGGCATCGCGAGGAACGCGAGAATGTCGCGCGGCCGCGCTTTCCACAATGTTTCTAGATCGTGTAGCACAAGCACGGATCGAAGCGCGTCGAAGCTCGGATCGAGCAGCGTCGCCGTGTTGAGCGCGTAGACCGCGGGGTGATCGGCGACACTCCGAATCTCGGCGGCCTTCATCGACAGCAACTCCGCCACAAACACGGCCCGTGCAATGGCGAGCAGGGCCGCTTCGATAGCCTCCCATGAACTCCCCGCCTCGTCGTCCAGAAGAACGGGCGTTGCCAGCAATTTGATGAAATCCGGAAGGACGATGGCCTGGGCGAAGTAGTAGCGAATCGCCGCTCCGATCTGCGAGGTCGTCTCGAACAGCCCGGCGAGTTGCTCATCGAGTAGATCGTTCGTCGCGTTGTACGCGCGACGAAGCGCTTGGCCGATGATATGAATCTCGGCCTTCGAGAAATCGGGATCGAGGAACGTCAGTTCTTCGTCGGCCACTTGCCTTGAGATCAGTGCAAGCTCGGTTTCGAGCACCGTATCGAAGACTTGCTCATAGGCTGCGCGAAGCAGCACAAAAATTCCGCCCTTCGTTTCGATCTTCTTGAACGCCGCGGCGGATTGCTCCTCGGTAAGGAGGTCGGCGGTGAACGAGGTGGGCGTCAACAACTGCGGTTGCGACAGCACCCAGATCGTTTTCATCGCATCGTATAGCGTCGCCGACTGATACGTCGGCGCTTCGGAAAGCGCCGCGTTTCCTGTGACCGCATACGTGAGGTCGCCGACCGCGAGTTGGTGCTCGGAGAGTTCCCGTGCAGCATGGAGAATACTGAGCAGATCAGCTGGTACCGGCACAGCGGTGATATCGAGACCGATTAGCGCAAGCAGCGCTACGTACTCGTCCATATCGAGCTTCACCGCCGCCATTATCTGTACGGTTCGGTACAGACGCGAAAGGTTCGGCACATCGAGGGCAACCGTTGCCTCGGCGCCGAACAGCGCCTCGCCCATCGCTGCCAGCTTCGTTTGCTCGAGACCGAGCGCCGCGGCCATGCGGGCTTGCGTAAATGACTTGCTGCTGGTCTCGTTCGTAGCGAGCTTCCAATGCACGACCGTGTCCGTGTAGAGCGGATTGCGGGCGTAGAGCGGGCGATAAGGAGGTGCTCCGTCAAGCACCTGCACGTTGTTGTAAATCCGATCGAAGAGATCCTGCGGCTCGCCTCCATTCCCTGTACCGATCGTCTTCATATCGGACCACAGCGCGGCCGCTGCATCGGCGTCAATCTCGAAGGCCTGCTTTGCCGCCACTGCGTTCGCGAGTGCCTCGATCGAGGCTGCGTCAAGCTCAGTCAATCCCAGCGAAGCAAGCAGCCAGTCAAGATCGGCGAATGCGAGCCCTGACCACCGTGACAGGCGGATAAACCGATTGATACGATCCAGCGATTGCGGAACGAGGTTCGTCAGCTGCTCGCTTTCCGGTCCCGATTGAACGATGGCAATCGCATCCGTCCCGCTCAACTTCTGATTGAAGAAGAACTGATGTGCGATACCTACCTTGCGCTCCGCTGCGCCAAGCCCCTGGTCCAGCAGCACGCCGAGGTCTTCGCGCGTGAGCGCGGTCTGCAACAGGAAGGTGGGCACCTTATCGAGCACGCTCAGGTCCTGAGATGCGGCAAGACCATAGCGCGCCTTTAAGACCGCGACGTCTGTCGACGCAGTGGTGGCAAGCTCGTACTGCTCGATCGACAGTGACAGCCGTTCGCGCGCGGTCGCGAGCGCAATCGCCGCGCTGGGTGGCTGCGGCGCAAACGTCGCAAAAATCTCGGCCACCGACGTCCGCAACGTCTGGACGTACAGACGAATTTCATCTTGCGCGCTGTTTCCCGGGAGGTTTAGAGGATAGTGCGCGACAGCAAGCTGCTGATATACGTTCGGTCCCGGCAACTCGGCTGCGAGCCGCGTGGCCATCACGTCGTTCACGATCTGCAGATACGGCACCAGTCCGTTCGTCGCCTCGCATGTCAACGGCAACGTGAAGAGTGATGGCCTCCGGCTCGAGAGGTGAAAATCCAGCGGAACGGTCGGGATCGTCGCCTCATTCACCTTCGTGATGTAGCGATCGGCAATCCGCATCACATCGACGAAATACGCCGCGGCGCCAAGAATTGATTTGCATTCCTCACAGGCGCACCCGCCAAACGGGCCGAACAGGTCGCGGTAGCTCGGCATACCGAGAAAGAAGCCCTCCAATGCGGGGCTCACGTTGAAGCTCGGCAGCTGTGACGATTGCCGCGCCGCGACGGTGCCGTGCAAGGTCGCCCAGAGATTGAGCACCTGGCCCTTGACCGTACTGGCCTTTTGATGAATGGCCTGCGCTTGCTCCGCGCGGCCGGGGAGGATGTTCCGCCATTCGCCGACGAATATTTCCTCGGGCACCGCCGCGATAGCGTGTGCGGAATCGTAGCCGGCTGCGGCAAGCGCGTCAGTGCAAAAGGCATCCCCCGCTACGCGGAGCAGCCGCTGCCGCGCGCGAAGCTCCGGCAATACATCGGCAAGTGCTACGTCGTCTAAACGAAGCGAAGCAACGGCGGACGGATCGAGAAGGTCGGAATGCAGCAGATCGAACTCAGGATTGAGTTCGAAAAAGCGAAGTATTGAAGGAACATGTAACCCGCATCTCATCGCCCACTCCCCCGTCGCGCTGCGGATTTATAAAAATTTCGTTTTATCGCTTGATTAATATAGGCCTATTTATATTATGATTTCAAGCACTCGAAACGCTGTCTTTGTGCTTGATTGCCAGGTCTGTATATTTTTATAAACTCGCGAATACCGTGATTGAATCGCGGCTAATTTGGCGTGCACACGCCGATAACATTAGGAGGCCAAAATGATCAACGACAAAAACACTCAAGCTTCGATTCCTTCCATCGAGAGTGGCGACGAGATTTTCGAACCCGGCTCTGCCACGCTCGTTCAGATGTCGGACCCGGAGCCTCAAGCGAAGCCGCCTGGAAGCCGTGACGCGCGCCAACAGGCAAAGAATAAGAACAAGGGTCATACGGACACCGACAATTACCGTAAATAACAAAATCGGCAGCGATCGGGGAGTTTGCATGCTTGACCTTCACATCGAAATTCCCGATCGTCCGGGAACGTGGCGCGCAACGACAACGGGATGGGCGAACGGCCAGAGCCGCCTCGATCCATTTCGCAATGTTGCGTTAGAGAGTTTCGCGCTTGCATCATCGCGCCGGCTGCTGTTTGTGGTGCGTGAACGTTGCGCGGGACTGGCATCGGTTGAATCGTCCCGGGTCGGTGATCCGATTCCGATGCTCGATGATGAGGCGTGGCAGCAGCAGCTCGACGCGGCCACTCAGTGGCCACTGCAATTTGTCGCGGTTGTGGTTGCCACAGACAGCACAGACAGCTCCGAACCGTACGTGCAGCTCGAATCCGGAGATTGGGCGAACGGATCGGTTTACCTGGTTGCTTGCCCTGGTGCACTGATGGGCAGTTGGGACGCTGCACGGCTTTATCGCCATTTGCCGGAGCAGCGTCTCGATCCGATCCTCGCATCGCACTTTCTCGCGACATTCGACGCACCTTATTCGCGCCGGACGATGTTCACAGGCATGCAAGTGATGACGCATCGCAGCCGCGCGCGGTGGGACGGACGTGCGGTCGCCATCGACTATCCGCAGGCGGTGGATGCGCCGGCGCCAATGCGGCTCAAACCCGATGTGGATGTTGTTGCCACGTTCCGCAAGATCGTCAGATCGTCAATGGCGCGCTGGCTTCCATCTGGTTTTCGCGGGGCGTCAGCGGAGTTGAGCGGAGGTCTCGATTCGGCGATCGTTTCGGCTACGGCGTCGGAGTTGCTCGATACGCCGCTGCTTACGCAGGGGATCATTCTTCTTGGCGAGATGGGCGAAGCGCAGCGCGAACGACGCCAGGAACTCGTCACACGCTTCGGCTTTTCTGACGATACGGTCGATATCAGTGATTTCATTCCGCTGCATGCCGGCTCGGTTCGCTTGAACGGCATGCCGGCGGTGCCTTGGGAAGACTGTTATTACGAAGCGCTCGATGCGATGCTTCGCCGCGCGGTGACGCGCGGGGCAGCGATTGTTTTCACCGGCATCGGCGGTGACGAACTGTGCGGCCCGGGGCTCTATAACGACGTCGATCATGAGATGACGGGTGAGGCACGGCAGCAGGACGAGCCCATCCCGGCCTTTCTGACGGAACATGCGAATGAGATTGTTCGCAGCACGGAGACCACGCTTGATCGTGCTCCGTTGGCGCTCGTCTGCTCGTCTTCGCTTTGCGCGTCGCAGCGTTCGTCAGCGTTGGCAATGCGGCTCGGGCTTTGGACCGTCAATCCGCTTTGCACGCCGGAGTTGGTTGCGTTCTGCGATCGCCTGCCGGCAGAATGGCGCCGCAATCGCGCTATTGAGCGCAGGACGCTTGAAAGCCTCGGCTGCTCCCGTAATGTGTTTCAACCGCCGGCACCGGATGATTTTTCAAGCGCTTGCGTGCGAGGCATGCGCAATGCTGGGCGCGGCACTATCGAGGCGCTTTTTCGGGAGTCGCGGCTGGCGGAATTAGGTTTGGTGGATCGCGATCGTTTGGTCTCAGACTATACGCAGTGGTGCAATAGTGGACGTGCCGATGGGGATTTGCCGTTTTATGCGGCGGCGATTTTGGAGCAGGCGTTGCGGCAGTGATTGTTTTTCATCGACCATCTCTCACCACATACTCGGAGGCCGACGCCATAACGGACGGTCAAAAAGTGGAAAAACTGCGTGAGGAGCAGCAGGTTGGCGACGTGACACAATCAACGATAAGAGCCGGCCCCAAGGCATTTGTTCAGGCACTCCGCCAGGGATTTGAATTCGCTCAGTCAATCCGAGAAAGTGCGCGACCGCATTCACGGACTGTATGTAGGGTAGGCCAACCATTAAATGCCAACCGGCGTTACTGTCAGGCAACTTATTATTTGCAATTAAATTCAGCGAACCCGAGAATGTCTTCAGCATGGGCTCCAAGCGTGGAACCTGCGCATCCGCCATCACACACTGCCATTTGCCGTCAATTTTCGCGAAAAAAACATTGCCGTCGCCGATCGTATCCAGCGTCATCCTCGTCGTATTGGAAAAGTGGATCGCGGCAGACACGAAATCGCGCACCTCACGCTGGAGGTCGGGGTCATCAGCGTGCATCAGAAGCCGATTCAGTGTGTCCTGCTGCCCAGAGAGGCCATGAATCTTTTCGAACAGCATCCTCTCTTCGGGGCCGAATTTGCGGCCTGGGTACCGGTTTGCAACCCACAGATCGGAGACCAACTTGTATTGCTCGATATCCGGTAATGAATGCGATGGATCTTCGACATAGTGGCCTCTAAAACTTATCGCATCTTCCCCACGGGCTAATCTGCCGTAGAGTTCACTCAAATCCTCCTGGAAGCGTACGGTAAGGTCGAACGGATAGACTCGATTGCTATCGATTGCCATCGGCGAGTAGATCGCGTTTTCGCCGTCAACAATGGGCTCCTGATGCCCGAGTTCTTCCTGCGCCAGTAACTTGAGCGTCCTGCCAGGAACCGGTACGGTCATGCGCCTCAAAAACTCTCGGGGAATGCGTGGACCAAAAAAACGCCGCATCTCCCGCAAATTGCTCCGCTCCTGCCGCAAGCCATCATCGGCCATTTCGGCAAGACAATCAGGTTCGTAGCTAAGCTCCCTACCTGCGAATTGCCGGTTATAGCCTGCCAGAACCCGCGGCTGCAACATGTCGACCTTGGCCATGAGCGGATGGCCGGGTAGCCTGTAGACCGCATTGAACACGGCCCCTGCGTTCACGAACTCCGGTCGCAGCGCGGCAAAAACCGGATGTTCGCTGGGGTGAACCCGCAATGCCCGCCTTCGCAGCCACTCGTTAATCGCGGCCCCACGCTCCGCCGGCGATCGATCCGCGTGCTTTCGTAGCTCGGCGTGATATTCGTGCACGTCGTAGGTTGGACCGAGTACTTCCTCGACCCAAGCTTGCAATGTTGCCGTGGACGACCCGGCAGTGTTCGTTCGTGCATTGGCGGAAGGAGAGATGTTTAGCCGCGGCTTCGAGGTGACGCTCGTCGCCGAAGTAAGCAACTGATCCGGTGCTCTATCGGCAGACGCCCTTTCGAGTTCTGCACTCACATTCCGCTGCTCGCGCGGCCCTTCGCCATTCAAGCCGGCCAGCGGACCCGTGACGGGGCGTTGCTCGGACGCTGACGTTGTGGACAGAGATTCCGTGGCCTTGGGACACGCACCCTTAGGTGAGTGCTGCGTTGGATCGGACACACGGCGAATAGGCAACGATGACATAGATAGATCGTGGCACTGGCACCTGCAAAGCGCGGTCCTACGTAGTCAGTTCACGCGGCGCAGGGCCAACCGTGCCCCCTCGGGTGAAGGACCTTGCACTGAAAATGGCTCAATGCGGTACCGTTTGACATGAACCGCGGGCGAATCGTACACGGACGAAGCGCTCCGTTGCATGCACGCGCGAAGCGGCGTTGTTCTGCACGACAAAACGGAGCCGTGAAAAGGCACTTTGGCGGCAACATCTCGCGCAATACGCTGGCAGCTAGCGTGAGCGAATGAGCACGTTGTATGGTTCGGATTTCAGTGGATGGGATAGTCAACCGGACAATACCGTTCGATCTGTATAGGAACTTGCAATGTCTCCAACTTCGTTCACCATCCGGGCAGTTGCGCCAGCTGACGTTTCATCGTGGCGCTTGTTAAGGCATATGCTCTGGCCGCATGCAAGTGCAGACGACCATGTACGCGAAACTGAGCAGTTGCTTGCCGAGCCACATCGTTACGCAACGGTTATCGCCGTCTCATCTCAAGGCGAGGCGCTCGGCTTTGCTGAAGCTGCAATACGATGCGACTACGTCAACGGCTGCGACACTTCGCCGGTGCTTTTTCTCGAAGGAATTTACGTAGTACCCGGCATGCGTCACCAAGGCATCGCGAGAGCGCTGTGTACATCAATCGAACAATGGGGCGCTTCGCGTGGATGCGCAGAATTTGCCTCCGATACCTCTATCGACAACGTCGATGCGCAGGCATTACACCGCGCACTCGGCTTTGATGAAACTGAGCGTGTCGTGTTTTTCCGGAAGCGTTCTTTTGAATCGCGCATTTCGTCGTTGAGATTCGATTCGTAGTGTTCCAAGGCAGGAACGCCGTTTATTCGTCGGCGGTATCCGCCAGAGGCAACTTCTGGAACGACATGCACCGATAACTATCGGGATCGATGCCGTTAGTCTTGGCACGTCTCGACCAGCGAGTAGAGATTCGCGCTCGCCTGCGCACCGGCAACCGTGTCGGCAAACAATCCTTGCAACCGACGACTACCGCAGTCCTTCACCTTCTCACACGACGCCGGCACAGCTGCACATAGCAACAAAATTCCACGTCGGGCTCTTGCGCTCAACGGGGAAGCCCTTGTAGAACAAAGCCGCCGTAGCTCGGCTTCGACGGTCGGCGCTTGTCGACTTGTGTGCTTCGGCGCACATCAACGTCCACGCGAAATAATTACGCTCGCCTTACGCATCGCAAAGCAGGTCAGCCACTCCGCTCGGAGCCTAGCACGGCGCCGTGAGGCGGTCGCGCGCGTTCCGAACATACGCGGCGACTTGCATCGACACGCGCGTTTCCACCCGCGCAGTGCCGATGCAAGGGGCACTCCTGCTTTGCGCATGCGCCCCCGAGGGTGTGACGTTCGATAGCGCGCGGCATGCGTGCAGGGTCGACATACGCCTTTGCACGACACCGTTAATTGGAGCCTCTTGTGAATCTCCCCCTCGCTATTCGTCTGGCGCCGACCGTATGGGCCGTGGCGCTGCTCACTGCCGGCGTCCAGGCAGCCGAGCCCTCCGCGCCGAACGCTGCCCCACCCAGCCAACATCACCGCGTCGCGCCGCCGACGAAGCCGATTGTCGTCACGGAAGTCGTGCCGGGCATCCCGGAGCAAGAGCGGCTTGCGACAGAGCAGGGCAAGGGTCGAGCCCGAGGCTTCGATACGCGTCGGCACCGCTTGCCGAACGGCGATTACGCCCGCGACTGAACGAGAGGACCATCATGAAGAAAATTCTGCTCGCATGCCTATTGGCGCTCGGCTTCTTGACCGCGCAATGGCCCGCCGCCGCACAGGCGCAAACGACGACGGCGAAGATCCTCGTTCTGTACGATGCTCCGCCCAACGATCCTTATACGAAACTCGGCTTCGCTTACGCGATCATGCTGCGCAACCTGCTTGGCCATTTCAACACTAACGTGACGCTTGCTCCCGTATCGAGCTATGCGTCCGGGAACGTCGAAAACTACCAGGCGACGTTCTACCTCGGAAGCTACTACGACAACGCCATCCCAACGGCTTTCCTTGCCGACGTCGCCAAGACGAACAAGACCATCGTTTGGTTCAAAGACAACCTCTGGCAAGTGGCCTGGGATGCGAGCTATGGTTTCGCCGCGCGCTACGGCTTCACGTTTTCCGCGTTGCGCGGCTTGTCGGCAATGCCGTCGAGCTCGAATCCGACACCCGATTTCTTCGACACCGTCGTGTACAAGAACCAGAGCATGGTCAAGTACTATGCCTTCAACACGAGTACCGGCGTCATCAACGCGGACCCCGATATCGGCGTCACAACTGTGTCCGACGCGACCAAAGCGACCGCGCTCGTGACGATCAAAAACAGCCGAACGGGCGAGCAAGCGCCGTATGTCGTGCGGGCCGGTAACTTCTGGTACTTCGCGGATTTGCCGTTGTCGTATATCGGCCCGCGAGACCGGTATCTTGTGCTTTGCGATCTGCTGCACGACATACTCGGCACGAACCAGCCCGTGTTGCATCGTGCGTTGGTGCGCTTGGAGGACGTCAACGCCTTCACGACAACCGCTGCGATGAAGTCGCTTACCGACTATCTCTACAGCAAGCGCATACCGTTTTCGATCGCAACGATTCCGCTTTACGTGGATCCACTTGGCGCCTACAACGGCGGCGTTTCGTTGACGGTGCATCTCTCGCAAGCAACAGGGCTGAAGAATGCGCTCAATTATGCGATCGCACGCGGCGGCAAAGTGCTCATGCATGGATACACGCATCAATACAACTCGACGCCTAACAGGGACAACGCGGTAAGCGGCAACGATTTCGAATTTTGGCTAGCGACACAAAATCGCCCGGTCGATGAGGACTCCGTGCAATGGGCGAGCGCGCGGCTCAGTGCAGGGCTGCTGGAATTCAAATTGAACGGCTACACACCTTTCGCATGGGAAGCGCCGCACTATCAGTCGTCGCCGCTCGCGATGAAAGCGGTCCCGCTGCTGTTCAAGACCACTTATCAACGTGCCGTGTATTACACGTCCGATACGCCGAGCCTCAATTCGACCGCGCCCAATCACGATTATTCGGTGGGGCAGTTCTTTCCGTACATCATCAACAGCGATTATTACGGGCAACGCGTCATTCCGGAAAATCTCGGCAACATCGAATACAACATCTGCTCAGTCGACCCATTCTCTTGCTTGAGTTATACGTGGAGCGACCTCTATACGAACGCACAGTATGCGATCGTCGTACGTGACGGCTTTGCGTCGTTCTTCTTTCATCCGTTCTGGCTGGAACCCGATCTTGGTACGCCGGGGCTCCAGGATTTCAAGAACATCGTGCAGGGCATTACTGGCCTGGGCTTCACATGGGTCGGCGCCGATACAGTGAAATAAGGAGGCTTATTCGGCCATGCAGCGCGGCCGGATGCAGAAGTCAAATACCCACCGGCAAAGCCGGTGGCTTGAAATTGTGAGCGCCTCGAAGGCGCCCATAAAACCGTGAGCCGCCCGTGGCGGCTTACTCCGATGGAAACCCGCAATCAGTTGGAGCCCTGGCGTAGACTGCGCAACGCGTTGAGAGCATCGTCGATTCCGGGCGCCTGATTCGTTTCCCGGAAGGCCTGCAACAGCGTGCCGACCGCTTCCACGTCTCCGCTCTCGACTCCCGTCAACCCGCGTTGGTCCGGGTGATATTCGTTGAGCCAGCGGCTCAGCTTGCGCAGGTCCGCCTGGTAGGTCTTGACGACGCCCACGACGAGGCCCGCCGCCGCGGCCGCTCTACCGAATTGCTCGAGCACCGCACGATCCCCAGGGCGCAGCGTGCGCGATTGCTTGGGGCGCGGCTCGCCGCGAAGCGCAGCAACCGCGCCGTTGATGTGGGTCCCGTGAGTCGACAGCCGCCCAATTGCGTCGCGGTATTCATTCACCCAGCGTTCCGCGATCGTCTGATCGGCTTGCTCGATGGCCGCCAGCCCGCCTCTTTCGGGGTGATTTTGCCGTAGCCAGACACCCAATGCCCGCAAGCAAGTCTGGTGCGCTTGCACGGTGCCGCTCTGCATGGATTGACTCGCTCGTTTGCCGAGGCGCTTGAGCACGGCCGCATCATCCAGGTCCGCAGCGTCGTCGTCGACGCCCACCGCGCTAGGCGTTTTCGCCAAGCCCGTCGCCGAACCGAGCACCACCACATCGGGTTCGTCGAAATGCCTGCTTAGCGCATCACGTGCTGCTCGTTTGATTTGCTCGATCGACGCCCGCCCGCCCCGGAACGGACCTTTCCAGAAAGTCTCTGCGCCGACACGGCGCAGTAACGCTTCGGCAATGCGAAGCTCACGCAGATGCGGGAACGGGAGGCGTTGAATGCCTTCGCGCGCCATTGCCTCGCGCACCTGCTCGATATACGCGTCGACGAATTCTTCCTTGTCGAAAGGGCCGCGGGTCATCCGGACTGCCACCCGCGTTGCCCACCAGTAGACGACCGCGCGCAGCAGGTCAGGCTGAGATGACAGCTCGGCCATTCTGTTCGAGACGATCAACGCATGGACGAAACGGGCATCGACGTATCCGCCCACGATCTGCTCAAGCGCTTTGAGATTCGGCAACCGCATCAGATCCGTCAACGGCCCCAGTTCCGCCGGTACGGCCATGATTCGCCCTGAGGCAGGATCGTCCAGCGGGTCCGACGTAACCCACGTGCGCTGATCCAGCCCGTACACACGGCGCACGACACGATCGAGTTGCCGCAATGACAGCTTGCTCAACTCCGGTGGACCCATTGCGCGAAGCGCGACAGCCCGCCTCGGGGTCTTCATCCGACGCCCCGCCCTTGATACGCGGCAGGACCACGAACTCGTGCGTGCGGGAATCGCGCAATAGCAAGAATCGCTGGCCGCACGCAGGCTCGCCGGGCAAAAGCACATCCGCGGCACTGGGACTGCTTCGTTTCGTCAGCACCCGCGCGTTGACGATGCGACCGCCCGTGAATGAAAGCCTTAGCGAGCGTTCACCGCCGGACGGGATCGGGGCGCGCTGCAAAGCCGCAAGGGACGCTGGTGGTGCCGCACTAGCGGCCGACGGCTCGGAAACGGCCGTCCGATTCGTACCGGACGACTCATCGAGCGTGGAAGATTCGGCTCTGGGGCCGGTAAAGCGCACGTGCATGGCGAATGAATAAATAGGCTTTGTTCGGAGGGGGTAATCTTCCGGCTTTTAACGCGAGGCAGACGTAGAGACTGTGCTGCGGCCATGAGCCGCTATTTCGGCGTCATGCCGCCAAGGCCCATGTTTGCGTAGAGCCCCTTTGCTGGAAATTCTACCTCTCATCCCGCCTACTGGATGGGAGGATTACCCACGGGCCAAAGCGCCATCAGCGCGATGTATTGCGTTTTCACGTCGATGACGTTCTTTTAGCTGCGTACCAATAGGTAAACAATGAAGGTACCGATGAGCACCGCCCCAGCGCCGTAGAACACTGGCTTGTTTCGGAGGGCATCGAGCTTGGACGCAGGCGGTTCGCTCTCCCCGTCGAGGTCCCAGTAGTCGATGCCCGGGTCACCCGTGAGATTGATGATAATCAACAAGGCGGCACAGATGAAGAGCACGAAAAGAACTATAAATATTGACGTCGACATTTTTCGGCGTTCCGCTTAGTCGTTCATCCAGTGCATGAAAACAGGCAGTTCTTCTTGATACATGTCGTTTCCGACTTCGGCCGCCACGCCTCCCAAGTTACTCCCGATGAACACCAGCGCGATAGCGCAAGCGGGTTCAGCGGGGCCACAAACGAATGAAACAGCGAGCCCTGCGAAGCTTCCACCAATCATGCCGCCGGCGATGATGCTTCCCTGCCGGGCGGCCTCCTTCACTTTGTCCTTGGCGTCGACAACTTCGCCGGTCGCAATGATAGCGGTGAACAGGATGGCGACTCGGGCGCTGATTTGCAACCGGCGGACTTTCGCTGAGACATTGGCATTGGCGCCGCCCGCTTTTTTCAGCACCGTGTAGTAGATACCGCTACGCTCCTCAGTGGTCAGCGCGTCAAAGTTCTTGCCGAACTGCGCCTGAGCATACTTGTTCAGGTAGTGGTCGAATCCTTTGGATTTGAGCTTCAGTGCTTCGGCTTGCGCGACTCCGACGGCGGACGTGTACTTCCGATACTCGACGAAAAGCTTGTCGCGCAGTTGGCTGCAATATTCGGCCCCTTCTTTTACGGTCATGTTGCCGTTGATAACCTCCTGCCTCACCTGGCCGGAGATTTCCCTGATGTGCTTGCTATATTGCCGGCGAACTTTGTCATCGCTGATTGCGTTGACGGCGAAGGTTGTCGCGATTGCTTCGTAGTCCGCGATGGCTGCTTCCAGGAGGCCGCTCTTGATGTCATGAGTCTGCTGGGTATTGAACGAGCCACTGGCGACGGTGTTCTTGCTTGCTGTCGTATCGATCAATTTTACCCCACCATCGCCATCAGAATGTTGCCCGTCACCGACTGGTTACTTGTCCAGCCGCCGTCGAGCACGACATCGACCCTCTGGCACGTGGAGGCGTTGGGGCGATGGAAATGAACCTTGTTGTCGGCGTCGAAGACGCCTTCTTCAACAGAGCCATCGGCAAAATGGGCGCGGCAACGCAAGCCTTCGCAACTGCCTGCATCGTTCAAAGAGAACCGAATCCAGTGCTCGCTTGCCGGCTCGTCGGACAGGTAGCTTCCTGCCGGTCCGTAGCCCATGCTTGCCAGTCCTTGGCCCTCGAAGCTCTGATACATATTGGACTGCGAGGGAAGCATTACCGGCGGCGGACTACACTTGCAGACACAGATGTCTCCTTCCAGGGCAGGCTCTTTGCCCATCATCGACCCGGGCCGGCGCGGACCTTTCGCGACAATGCGGCCCACCGTTTTGCAGGCTGGACAAACGATCTGCGCCCCGATGAAAGTAAGTTCGGTGCCGTAATGCGTTGTCCGCGGTATGCCTTCTGTGACAGTTCCGCCGGCCGACGATTTATCGCCGATTTTCAGATAGCTACGTCTCATTCTGCTAACGCCCTCGGTAGTTTTATGTATTGAGAGGCGAATAGATAGCAGATGCGTCGCGTGCGGAGCAAAAAGGCGGCGCGAATCGGTCATAAGGAGGACTAGACAGGGTGGGCTAGCCACAACAGCGGTACGGCTGCCGTAGTACGGCCTTCTGTGTATTCGCGGTCGGCGCCGGGTGGCAATAGGGAGCATCTCATAAAATGTCTGGGGACCGAGCTTGATAGCCTCAAATCGCCCGTCTCAAAAAAGGAATCAGGCGCGCCCACCGGTGCGGGCGACTCCATTGTAACGGTTCAAACCGGTATGGCCGTACACACGTTGGCGGCGCCAATAGCGCGCTACGGAGCGAATCTGGCAAACCTTTGGAAAATGCCCATGCCAACGGCCGTGGTTTTGACATCAGCCAAAATCACTGGAAAGTGCAAATAATATTTAGTATTCTGCTTCGCAGAATAGAGCGATTTCACCTTGCAGGATAAGACTCTTTCAACTACGCAACGGGGGCACCATGGGCAGCTCAGGCTCGGGTTCTTTTTCGGATTATCCCGGAACAAAGGCCAAGGAAGTGCCTGGAGACGGAGCCGGGATGGCTGGCGGCGAAAGCGGCGTCGACCGATGCCAGCAAGCATTTACCAGTGTGTTGGACGACGTCGGGTTATGCGACTTCTTTTCGCAAAGCAGGACTGTGCCCGTAGCCAATGACCGACTGACCATCATTTTCGATGGCAAACGCGTCTTTGCCGTTGATATGAATCGAGTGAAGGTCGGTGCGCTTCCCACGAACCGTAACTATCTTGCCGCATGCCTGGCAAGCGGCGTAAAGTATGTCGGCGTCGTGAAAGGTTCGGCGGTGGCCCCGGTTCCCACTGTTGAAGCCGACTTCGTTGCGCAGTAATTATGGCCTTCTCAGGTGCGCTTCTAGTTGTTGGGGAGCTTCTTGCCGACTTCACGCTCGCTCGACATGGCGTGAAGAGCAAGCTTCGTTTAGGGGGCGTAGCCCACGCCGCGCGAGGACTCTGGGCCGCGGGGCTCGACTACTCCATCGCGGCATTCTGTCCACAATATCTCGTCGGTGAAGCCGAGCGCTACCTAAACGAGCTCGGCTGCAACGAGTTTATCTGGCTCGGTGATGTAGTCGGTTCTCCCAACGTAATCATCATCGGAGACGCCACAGAAGTTTTGCATCAAGGTTATGAAGACTTGATGCGCGATACGAAACGCGTGAAGCCCCGAGACCCGCTGCCTAGCCTTGAGGCTTATAAGCGAGTCATCGTCTTTCCTGGGCGATTCGACGTTAAGGCACTTGCCGACGCGTTCTCGCGAGATGGGCGATTCTCGTTTGACGTGGCGTATGACGTTGATGACTTGTCGTCGCTGGAAGGAATTCGGGGGCGCGTCCAGGCGGTCATCATTTCAACGTCGTCTTCCCTCTTCATGAGCCTCGGAGCGGATGATGTTGAGGGCGTAATAGCCGCAGTGAGGACGCTGGCGCCGGATGTCTTCCTGCTCAAAGAGAATCGTGGTGGCAGCCGGCTCTTTAATATGCGCGAAGGCGCTGTCGAAGAGATACCTGCGACCTTAGGCAATACGGTCAATTCTGTCGGTGTGGGCGACGTCTATTCTGCGGTGATGGTGGGCCTTGCTGATAGGGGCTGGACGGAAGCAGCTTGGCGAGGATGCCAGACCGCGACGGCATACTCTCAGTCGACGTTTCCCGATGACATTAAGCGGGAGGTGCAGCGGGGTTTTCAGCTTACGCTGAGTGAGCTGCGAGCGCTGAGCGGGACCATCCTTCCGTGGCACGACCGGCAGCGGTATTCGATTTACCTCGCTGGTCCGGACTTTTCATACGTGAATAAGCCTGAACTCGACCGGGCTGCGGACAGCCTCACGTATCACAACTTCAAAATACGCCGCCCTACCTTGGAGAATGGCGAGTTGCAGCGGCCAGCGAGCGAGGGCGAGCTACTTCGCACGTATCACTTGGACTGCCAACTGCTGAGGGAGTGCGACGCGGTCTTCGCAGTTCCTCTCGCCCGCGACCCCGGCACACTCGTCGAAATCGGCATGGCGATTGAGATGGGCAAGCCTGTCATCACGTACGACCCACGGCACGAAAACGAAAACACGATGGTGGTCGTCGGAAGTTCGGTATACTCCGCCGACCTTGACGTGTGCCTCAACGGTACATTCGACGCGCTCGCCAAATTGAGGACTGCATCGCAATGAAAAAGGCGCTCCTGCTTGCCTCCGGTGGGCTGGACTCCACGACTGTTGGATACAAGCTCGCGGCAACTGGCGTTGAGGTTGTCCCAATCTTTTTTGACTATGGGCAACACTGTGTGGAAGTTGAGTGGGGCCGCGTTAACGAAGTCCTTCCTGCCGATATGCAGCGGCCTGAGCGCTTCGACATATCGGATATCTTCAGAGGTTCGCCGTCTCGATTGATTCGCGAAGCTGACCTCTGGACTGAGGCGGTCAAGGATGACGATTTGTACATTCCGTACCGAACAATGTTGTTCTTCGCCGCGGCAGCGGCGCGAGCACAGACGGTCGGTATTCTGGATGTCTATACTGGCTTCATCAACAGTAACCACGCGAAAGAAATTGACTGTACTGCTGCGTTCATGAACAGCCTCGATGGACTCACATCCAGCATTGGGCCCGTCCGCTTTCATTCGCCGTTCCGCTATTCGTCCAAAGCCGATGTGGCTCGGGCAGCCGCGGAGCTTGGCGTGCCTATTGGACGGACGTATTCGTGCCAAGCGTCTGCACATTTCCCATGCGGTGCCTGTCCGAACTGCGTTGAGCGCCTGAACGCGTTGAAAGAGGCGAAGTTGGTATGAGCAGCATTGGTGAAAAAGCGGCCGCCTTCGAGGTGTTGCTTGCAGCGCGTCGCATTGCCGACCATGCGGAAGACGAGGGTGCGCTCTTCGACGAGAAACTCCCGCGTACTACGTGCGACCACCTGGGAGCGGTTCTCGCGGATTCGGTCCTCCAAGCAGGACTCAACTATACGACGGTTGTACGTCCTCGGGTGCAGGCCATCTTGCGAGCGCACCCCACTCGAAACACGATTTCCTCATTGGTCTCGTTGATACAGGATGGCAAGACCGGCGCATTCCTGAACTGGCGCCACCACGAGAAAGTCCGTCGTTTCGAAGCGTTGGTCGCCTTTATGGACCACTGGGGAATCGAGGAAGTGAAGGACTTACGCGCGAGGTTGGCGTCCGACGAGTTCCGTGATGCGATTCAAACCGTCAACGGCATCGGACCGAAGACCGTGGATTACATGGCATGTCTCATTGGCATCGACTCTATTGCAGTTGACCGTCACGTACGGACATTCGCAAAGACTGTCGGGGTCGAGAACAACGACTATCAGTTTCTGCGTAGGTCCTTCTGCTGCGCCGCGGACCTTCTTTCACTACCGCGACGTGAATTCGACGCATGGCTCTGGCGCCGCGCTGCCACGCCGGCCCAAGTTCAGCTGACGCTCGGCGTCTAGGTCTGCCCAAGCCGGGAAATGCGGCACACAGCGCCGATTCAGTTTCCCGCGAGCCTGCAAAACAGCTCAGCTTGACGGGTAGTTTTTTCGGATGCAATGATGGGCAGTGGTCATGGGAGCTTCGTTAAGAAGATGCTTGGTGGTTAGACGCGCCTCGCTGGGAAGCAAAAAAATCTCATGCGATGGCTCCCAAAATCTCAATCGAGACGCCTCCCTCTGCCCGGAGCGCCCGGCTTGGCGGAGGTGAAAATCTCACGTTATGGGTACTGCTACGCAACCCTCAAACATCAATATTCCCCGCCCTCAACGCATTCGACTCAATAAACGCCCGACGCGGCTCCACCTCATCGCCCATCAGCGTAGTAAAAATCCCATCCGCCGCAATCGCATCTTCGATCTGCACGCGCAACAACCGCCGCACAGCCGGGTCCATCGTCGTTTCCCAAAGCTGCCCGGGGTTCATCTCGCCCAACCCCTTATACCGCTGCTTCGAAACGTTGCGCTCCGCATCAGCAATCAACCACCGCATCGCGCTCTTGAAATCCGTCACAGCCATACTGCGCTCGCCACGCTTGATCACCGCACCCGCGCCGATCAACCCCTTGAACGTATTCGCCGTGTTCACCAACTGCTGATAATCCGCCGTCAGCAAAAACTCCTCATCCAGCACCGACACTTTCACATTGCCGTGATGCCGCCGCTCGACCCGCAGCGAGCGCAACTCGCGCGCCGGATCGTACACCGGGAACACACTGACCTCAGGCTTCAACGGATCGCTACGTAAAGCAGCTTCCAACGTCTGCGCCGAAGCCGCCGTCGCCGCCTCGCTACTCAGATCGATCGCCACACCATCCATCACAGCCTCGAGCGCGCTGGCATCGTAAAGCCGGCTCAACCGCTCGACCACCGCCTGCGCGAGCAAGTACGAACGCGCGAGCTCACCCAACGCATCCCCCGCAATCGGCACAGCGCCTTCGCTAGCCATAAGCTCCGAGCCTTGCAACGCCAAGCGCAACATATGCGCATTAAGCTCCGACGCATCCTTCAAATAACGCTCGTCCTTACCCGCCTTAACCTTATAAAGCGGCGGCTGCGCAATGTAGATATAGCCGCGCTCGATCATCTCCGGCATCTGCCGATAGAAGAACGTCAGCAGCAGCGTCCGAATATGCGCACCGTCCACGTCCGCGTCGGTCATGATGATGATGCGGTGATAACGCAGCTTCGCGAGGTTGTAATCCTCTTTGCCAATCCCACACCCAAGCGCGGTAATCAACGTCACGATCTGCTCGGACGACAGCAGCTTGTCATACCGCGCCTTCTCGACGTTGAGCACCTTGCCGCGCAACGGCAAAATCGCCTGGAATTTACGGTCACGGCCCTGCTTCGCGGAGCCACCAGCCGAATCGCCCTCGACGATATAAATCTCGGATTTCGCCGGGTCCTTCTCCTGACAATCGGCAAGCTTGCCCGGCAAACCCACACCGTCGAGCACGCCCTTGCGTCGCGTCATCTCGCGCGCCTTGCGCGCCGCATCGCGTGCACGCGCTGCATCGACAATCTTTCCGCAAATAATCTTCGCGTCATTCGGCGTCTCGAGCAAAAACTCTTCGAGCGCCTTCGCCACCACTTCCTCCACCGGCGCACGCACTTCCGACGAAACAAGCTTGTCCTTCGTCTGCGAACTGAACTTGGGCTCAGGCACCTTCACCGACAACACGCACGAAAGCCCTTCGCGCATGTCGTCACCCGAGGTCTCGACCTTGGCCTTTTTCGCAATTTCGTGATCGGCAATGTATTTGTTGATCACGCGCGTCATCGCAGCGCGCAAGCCCGTCAAATGCGCGCCGCCATCGCGCTGCGGAATGTTGTTCGTAAAACACAGCACATTCTCGTTGTAGCTGTCGTTCCACTGCATCGCGACTTCCACGCCAATGTTGTCCTTCTCGCCAATCACATGGAAAATCGTCGGGTGCAGTACGCTCTTCGTCTTGTTGATGTATTCGACAAAGCCCTGCACGCCGCCAACGAACGCGAAGTCGTCTTCCTTGCCGGTGCGCTGATCAGTAAGGCGAATGCGCACACCGTTATTGAGGAACGACAACTCGCGAATGCGCTTCGCAAGAATGTCGTAGTGATATTCGACATTACCGAAGATCGTCTCGTCAGCGATGAAGTGCACTTCGGTACCGCGCTTTTCGGTGTCACCGAGGCATTGCATCGGCGAAATACGCTCGCCGTTCACTTCCTCGATCACGCGGTTTTGCGGCACGCCACGGTGAAACTCCATGAAGTACTTCTTGCCGTCGCGGCGCACCGTCAGGCGCAGCCATTTCGATAGCGCGTTCACGCAAGACACGCCCACGCCGTGCAAACCGCCCGACACCTTGTAGCTGTTTTGATCGAACTTGCCGCCCGCGTGCAACTCGGTCATGACGATCTCGGCCGCACTGCGTTTCGGGTCGTGCTTGTCGTCGAGCTTGAGGCCAGTCGGAATGCCGCGGCCGTTGTCGGTCACGGAAATGGAATTGTCCGCGTGAATCGTCACGTGGATATCGTTGCAATAACCGGCCAGCGCTTCGTCGATCGAATTGTCGAGCACTTCAAAAACCAGGTGATGCAAACCGGTGCCGTCCGACGTGTCGCCGATATACATCCCGGGCCGCTTGCGTACTGCCTCCAGACCCTCGAGGATCTGAATCGACGAGGCGCCATAGCTGTTATCGGGCTCTGTGCTGTGCTGTTCACTCATGGATAGGTTCCGGTTCTGCAGGTGCTGCAATGACTGCTGACAATATTTCGATGTGCCAAATAAACGCCAAAGGGGCGCTGTGCCCCTTGATATTGGCGTCTTGATAACCCACGCTTTAAATGCGCATCGGCATGACGACGTACTTGAAATCGTCGTTCTCGGGAATCGTGATCAACGCGCTCGAACTTGCATCGGCCACGCTCACCTGCAACATATCGACTTTCAGATTCGCGAGCACGTCGAGCAAATACGTGACGTTGAACCCCATGTCGATACTGTCGCCCTGGTAAGCGATTTCGAGTTCTTCCTGCGCTTCTTCCTGATCGGCATTCGTCGACATGATCTTCAACTGCCCCGGTTCGATCACACAACGCACGCCCTTGAACTTATCGGACGTCAAAATGGCCGCGCGCTGCAGCGAACGCTGCAATTCGTCGCGCCCGATCACAAACGTGTTCTTGTGCGCCTTCGGAATCACGCGCTGAAAATCAGGGAACTTGCCCTCGACCAGCTTCGAAACCAATTCGACCTGCCCGAACGTGAACTTCGCCTGCGTGGAGGCAATGTCAATCCTCAAGGTGTCGTCAATATCTTCGAGCAGACGCTGCAATTCCAGAATCGTTTTGCGCGGAACAATCACTTCCTGCCGCGGAAATTCGCCCTCGATCTTCATCGACGAATACGCCAGACGGTGCCCGTCGGTCGCCACCGCCATCAGCCTCGAGCCATCGACCACCAACAGCATCCCGTTCAGGTAATAGCGGATGTCTTGCTGCGCCATCGCGAAATGGACCATGCCGAGCAATTGACGGAACGTCTTTTGCGGCACGGAGAGGCTCGCGCCGTAGTCCTTCGACTGCGCGACCGTCGGGAATTCGTCCGCCGCCAAGGTTTGCAGCGCGAAACGGCTCTTGCCCGATTGCACGGTCAGACGTTTGTCCGCCAATGTGAGCGTCACCTGCCCGTCGGGCATCGCACGCAGGATGTCGAGCAATTTGCGCGCGGCCACGGTGGTCGCAACCGATTCACCTCCGACGCCGAAATCGGCTCGCGTCGTGATCTGCAGTTCCAGGTCCGTCGACAGGAACGACACGTCCGGGCCGTTCTTGGTAATCAGCAGATTCGCGAGGATCGGCAACGTGTGGCGGCGTTCGACAATGCCGCTCACGGTTTGCAGCGGCCTGAGGAGGTTGTCTCGTTCGGTCTTGACCAGTTGCATAGGGTTCCTTCGTTGATGTGACGGCGTTTTTAGCCGCCTCGCCCGGCAGATTCATCGACGAAACCGTCGACGCCCCGCATTTCTCCGCGCTTTGTGCTCGAGCCTAAGCACTTTTGCGCCGCCCGCGCAGTCAGGGCGGCTAAACCAATATTGTGCCTGAAAAAGAAACGGCCTCGCCAAAATGGGGGGCAGTCGGAACGGCACCCAGGCGCAAACCCGGCAACTGCCGTCTCAGCCCTTTAGCGTCTGCTCCAGCACGTGCAATTCGTGATTCAACTGCGCGTCCTTGCCACGCTCGTCCGCAATCTTGCGCACCGCGTGCAAAACGGTGGTGTGATCGCGCCCGCCAAACAACTCGCCGATCTCGGGCAAACTCTTTTGCGTCAATTCCTTCGCGAGATACATCGCGATCTGCCGAGGCCGCGCAATATTCGCAGGGCGCTTTTTCGAGTACATGTCGGCAACTTTGATGTTGTAAAAGTCGGCAGCCGTCTTTTGAATATTCTCGACGGAGATCTGGCGGTTCTGTACCGTCAGCAAATCCTTCAGCGCTTCCTTGGTCAACTCGATCGTGATCTCGCGGCCATGGAACTTGGAATACGCGAGGATCTTGCGCAGCGCTCCCTCCAACTCGCGCACGTTCGAACGCAAGTGCTTGGCGACGAAGAACGCAACATCTTCCGAAAGGCTCACGCCCTCGGATTGCGCTTTGCGCATCAGAATGGCAACGCGCATTTCGAGCTCGGGCGGCTCGATGGCCACCGTCAACCCGGAATCGAAGCGCGAAATGAGACGATCGTCGATGCCCGAAATTTCCTTCGGGTAGGTATCGCTCGTGATGATGACCTGAGCCTTGTTCGCAACGAGCGCTTCGAACGCATAGAAAAACTCTTCCTGCGTGCGCGACTTGCCCGAAAAGAACTGGATGTCGTCGATCAGCAGCAAATCAAGCGAATGGTAATAGCGCTTGAAATCGTCGAATGCCTTGCGCTGATAGGCCTTCACCACGTCGGATACGTACTGCTCCGCGTGGATATAGCGAATGCGCGCGCCCGCCTTGTCCAGCAACAACTGATTGCCGATGGCGTGAATCAGGTGCGTCTTGCCGAGGCCCACGCCGCCGTAAAGAAAGAGCGGGTTATACGAAACGCCGGGATTGTCCGCCAC